>NZ_JAOEFX010000099.1 GCF_025421775.1 Paenarthrobacter aurescens
ATACAAGAAAGGCAACAACACCACGTTCAATCATGATTTTCCAATCATTACCGAAAGCCACAAATGTCGCGAATAGGACAACAGGATTAATAATAGGCCCTGTTAACATGAACGGAATAGCAGCATATAAGGGAACGCCTTTTGCCATTAAACGCCTTGTAATAGGGACAATTCAACATTCACAAGCTGGAAATAAAGCTCAAATTACACTTTCTAGAACAATTGCGCCAAATTTATTTTTAGGGATAGCTTTTGCCATCATTTCGTCCGTTACAAAAATTTGAATGATACCGGAAATAATTACACC
>NZ_JAOEFX010000100.1 GCF_025421775.1 Paenarthrobacter aurescens
GACGCTGCTCAATGAGCTGCTGAGCAATCTGGTCGACAACGCGCTGGCGCATACGCCATCGGGCGGCAATGTGATTCTGCGGGTCACGGCCCCGGCGGTGCTTGAGGTTGAGGACGACGGGCCGGGCAGCCCGCTGCACGAGCGTGATCGGGTGTTCGAACGGTTTTATCGGCGAAATCAGCAGGTTGCCGGTTCAGGTCTGGGCTTGGCGATTGTCGGCGAGATCTGTCGCGCGCATCTGGCGCAGATCACCTTGCATGATGGCGAGCAGGCAGGGTTGAAGGTGCGGGTCAGTTTTATTGCGGG
>NZ_JAOEFX010000101.1 GCF_025421775.1 Paenarthrobacter aurescens
TACTCATCGCACAACCAGTATCCGCCCTTCCCGTCCAGCGTAATGCCTTCCGTATCCAGACCCCGGTTATCGCCCTGCAGTACTTTCAACTTATCGCTTAGCGCGATCTCATTGGTTGACCCGATGACGCCATTCTGCAGCGGCAAGCCGTTAATATTGCCCTTTGCGTCGTGCAGCGGTCGGGCGTCCGTCGCCTGCGCTTTGCCGTTCTTCACCTGGATATTCATCAGCAGCGGCGCGAAGTCCGGCGTGACGAAAATTTTCGACTCCTGTTTACCCATGTCAGGCGAGTCGGCG
>NZ_JAOEFX010000102.1 GCF_025421775.1 Paenarthrobacter aurescens
TGGAAACCCGCGGTGAGCTGGAGATGGCTGGCGGCTTTGCCTATCTGGCCGAGCTGGCAAAAAATACTCCAAGTGCGGCAAACCTCGGTGCTTATGCCGACATCGTGCGTGAACGTGCGGTGGTGCGTGAGATGATTTCGGTGGCCAATCAGATCGCTGACGCCGGTTACGATCCGCAGGGCCGCAGCAGTGAAGAGCTGCTGGATTTTGCTGAATCCAACGTCTTTAAAATTGCCGAACAGCGCGCCAATAAGGATGAAGGCCCGCAAAATATCGAGCAGATTCTCGAAGCGACG
>NZ_JAOEFX010000103.1 GCF_025421775.1 Paenarthrobacter aurescens
GAGCCGCTGCCGAAAGCGCTGCTGGATAAAATGCTGGCGGCGAAGAACTATCAGGCGGCGCTGTTCATTCTGCGTCAGCTGGAGTTCGGCCTGTTCGATTTCCGTCTGCATACCGAGTTTGATCCGGCGCAGGGCGCGCAAATCCTCGAAACCCTGCGTGAAGTGAAAAAGCAGGTTGCCGTGGTACCGAGCCCGGAGTGGGGTCGCTTCCCGCACGCCTTCAGCCACGTGTTTGCCGGTGGCTACGCGGCGGGTTACTACAGCTATCTGTGGGCCGATGTGCTGGCTGCCG
>NZ_JAOEFX010000104.1 GCF_025421775.1 Paenarthrobacter aurescens
TATTCTGGCGCTCAACGCGGCAGTCGAAGCGGCACGCGCCGGTGAGCACGGCAAGGGCTTTGCGGTGGTGGCGGGTGAAGTACGCAGCCTGTCGCAGCGCTCCACTTCCGCCGCGCGTGAGATTAAAGGATTGATCGAAGAGTCACACCGCCTGACTGAAGCCGGGGCCGCCCAGGCCAGCGACGTCAGCAGCAATATGCAGGTGATGAATGACGCTATGCATCAGGTCAGCGAACTGATGAGCGAAATCGCCGCAGCCGCGGTTGAGCAGAGCCAGGGTATCAGCCAGGTG
>NZ_JAOEFX010000105.1 GCF_025421775.1 Paenarthrobacter aurescens
CTGCATGACGGCGCGCCGCTCACGCTTGATCTCTGGCCGCACATGCCGGCGATTGCGCGCTGGCTGCCGCTGGTGCTGATGGGTCAGCTCCTGCTGCTGCTGTGCTGCGCATGGCTGGCGGTGCGGCAGGTGGTGCGACCGTTTGTGCGCTTTACCCAGGCGGTTGATGCGCTCAAACCGGCCGCCAGCCACGCACAGCTGATGGCAGAGAATGGCCCGGATGAAGTGCAGCAGGCGGCGCGTGCGTTTAACGCGATGCAGCTGCGGATTCAGGATCACCTCAAAGCGCG
>NZ_JAOEFX010000106.1 GCF_025421775.1 Paenarthrobacter aurescens
CAGCCATCGCCGACTTGCAGGGCGACGTGGCGGTTGCCGAGGTGATAGGCCGCGCGCGTCAGTTCGAACGCATTGGCGCACGTGACGTGGAGCAGTTGTCCGGGACGGGCGCAGACGCGCACGACACGGCCGTCTTCGGCCTGCAGACATTCGCCGTCATACAGCGGTGGCTGGCCGCGCTCCAAAAACAACCCGACGTCTTCGCCTTCGGCACTGAAACAGCGCAAACGGCTTTTGCTGCGCGCTTCGAAGGTCAGGTGCAGCTCGGCGGCCCAGACGGGTTGAGGGTC
>NZ_JAOEFX010000107.1 GCF_025421775.1 Paenarthrobacter aurescens
GTTGATGCGATCGTTGAGAACAACGTCCCACTCATTGAGTTGCCAACACGCTCCGCCAATCCTGAAGATGAAGCAATCAGCAACATAATCGCCGGACTGGTCCAGGATGGTGCCTGCCTGCAGATGGGGGTAGGCGCCTTGCCTAATCTTGTCTGCGCTGCTCTGCGGGAAAGAAATGATCTCGGTATTCATACCGAGGCGCTGAACCCCGGATTGGTCGAACTGGTCAGGTCTGGAGTGGTGACGAACCGGCGAAAAAGTATTGACCGTGGCAAGTCAGTGTTTACCT
>NZ_JAOEFX010000108.1 GCF_025421775.1 Paenarthrobacter aurescens
CACTGTGCGAACTTCACCTTAGATACCATTGCGCCTGGCTGGCGCTGGCTGGAACTGCATGCTGACGGCTCGTTAACGACCGAAGTCTGCCGCCTGCAAAGCACGCAGTTCCGCCCGGATACTGCGTCAGAAGGCTACTGATGTCTGCGCTCCTTTATCTGCACGGGTTCAACAGCTCCCCGCGCTCCGCAAAAGCAACGCTGTTTCGACAGTGGCTGGAGGTGCATCATCCCCACGTCGAGATGATCGTCCCGCAGCTGCCGCCATACCCGGCCGAGGCCGCCGACAT
>NZ_JAOEFX010000010.1 GCF_025421775.1 Paenarthrobacter aurescens
CGTGCCGCCGCACCCCCGGGCTTTGGGGGGCGGCTCCCCCGCCTGCCCGCGCCCGCGGGGGGCGGTACACCAGGGGCCCCCCCCGCCGTCGTGATTCCTGAAGTCAGTCCGCTTTGACCGCCAACACGGGGCAGTCCGCCTCCAACAGGATCCGCTGGGAGACGCTGCCCATGATGAGCTTGCCCACCGGGCTGCGGCGCCGAAGGCCGATAACGATCAGGGCTGCGTCGTTTTCGTCGGCGGCGTCCAGGACTTCGGCAGCTGCATCATGGCCGCGGATCGGCTGCTTGATGATGTGCTGGATGCCCTGCTCGGCAAGGCGCTCCTCGATGCTCTGGATGTCCGGTTCCTGGGCGTACCGGTTGTCCACCAAGGCGTCGCCCTTGGACGAGTTGATGACCAACAGGGTGTCGTTGCTCTTTTTGGCCTCGGCGATGGCCTGCGTCAACGCCGCTTCGCCTTCTGGTGTGGGGACGTATCCCACCACGATGGTCATGGTTTCTCCTGATTGTGCCGGTTGTACTTGTTGTTAGGGAGGCGGCTGGCCTTGCCAGGCGCCAGGCTAGCCGTCGCCGTCACCGTCCACCGTTCCGTCCGCGCGATGGCTGCCATGGCTCACGCCGCCGGCTTCCCTCGGGACAGTCGCCCCGGAATTACCCGGGATCGATGTGGCTGGCACTGGACGGTTGCGGCGGATGAGCTTGAAGATGAACGGCCAGGCCAGGATGATCGCCACGATGATGTAGACCACGATCGCGATGGGTTCGCTGAAGAGGCCTGCGGGGTCGCCGGCACTCAACTGCAACGTCTTGCGAAGCTGGCCTTCGATGCGCGGGCCCAGAATGACACCAAGGATCAGCGGCAGGACCGGAAGTCCGAAGCGCCGCATCATGAATCCCAGGGCGCCGAGTATTAGGAGGATTACCAAGTCGAAGGCCTGCAGGTTGACCGAGTAGGCGCCCAGCGTGGCGAAGAACAGGATGCCTGCGTAGAGGTACGGACGGGGGAGCTGCAACAGCTTGGCCCAAACCGGTGCCAGGGGCAGGTTGATGAGCAGCAGCAGGAAGTTGCCGATGAAGAGGCTGGCGATCAACGCCCAGACCAAAGGGCCCTGGCTCGAGAACAATTGTGGGCCTGGCTGGATGCCGTAGGACGTGAAGGCCGCGAGCATGACGGCGGCTGTTGCGTTGGTGGGCAGGCCGAGGGCGAGCATCGGAGTCAGTGTTCCGGCGGCGGCCGCGTTGTTGGCCGCCTCGGGTCCGGCGACGCCTTCGATGGCGCCCTTGCCGAACTCCTCCGGGTGCTTGCTGAGCCGTTTCTCCGTGACGTAGGAGAGGAACGTGGGGATCTCCGCACCACCGGCGGGCAGTGCACCGAACGGGAAACCGAAAGCTGTGCCACGCAACCAGGGCTTCCAGGAACGGGACCAGTCCTTCTTGCCCATCCATGGACGGCCTACGGGAATGATGTGCAAGGGAGTCCGGCGCAGGTGGGCGGCAACCCAGAGGGCTTCACCGACTGCGAAGATCGCGACAGCAACCACCACAATGTCCAGACCGTCCACCAGCAGTGGCTGGCCAAAGGTCAGGCGGCGTTGGCCGGTCACCGAATCGATGCCCACCAGTCCGATCGCCAGGCCCAAGGCCAGTGAGGCGAAGCCGCGGAGCCTGGACGAGCCCAGGACAGCGGTCACCGCAAGCAGGGCGAGGACCATGATGGCGAAGTAGCTGGGAGCACCCAGGCTGACGGCGAATTGCACCACAATGGGCGCGAACACTGCCAGCAGCGCGGTGCCGATGGTACCGGCGATGAAGGAACCGATGGCCGCGGTAGCAAGTGCTTGTGCAGCCCTGCCCGCCTTGGCCATCTTGTTGCCTTCGATGGCCGTCACCACTGACGACGATTCACCCGGGGTGTTCAGCAGGATGGAGGTGGTGGAACCGCCGAACATGCCGCCGTAGTAGATGCCGGCGAACATGATGAAGGCGCTGGTGGGCTCCAAGGCAGCGGTCACCGGAAGCAGCAGTGCCACGGTCATGGCCGGACCCAGCCCGGGAAGAACGCCGACGGCGGTGCCCAACAGGACGCCGATCACGGCGAACAGGAGGTTCATGGGGGTCAGGGCGGTGGCGAAACCGTCCATCAAGGAGGACCAGACATCCATTAGAGGATTCCTTCCAGGAGCCCGGCAGGCAGGGCGATGCCCAGGCCGAGGTAGAAGCCGTAGAAGGTCAACAAGGCCAGGGCGACGGAAATGAGGAAGTCCCGAATGTAGCGGCGGCTGCCCAGTGCCAGGACGCTGCCCCAGAACAGGACGGTGCCGGAGATGACCCAGCCTGCCCAGTCGATGAGCAGGATGTTGAGAATGAACGCACCGGCCAAGGGGAGGACGGTCTTCCAGTCCGCAGGGTGGGCCAGGTCAACGTCTTCGCCGCCTTCGGCTTCACCTTTTCCGCCCCGCAGGACGTTGATGGCCAACAGGATGGCGCAGACGATCAGCAGGCCGGAAACAATGAACGGAACAGTCTTCGGGCCCACCGGGTCGGACTGGGAGTACGGGGTCACCAGGCCGTTCGCGTCCAGGAAGACCAGGACGCCCACCGCGCCGAGCAGGAGGGCTACCCCCAGCTCGGCGCGGCCTTTAAGGCCTGTGGCTATGGAGCTCACGCCAACCCGAGCTTGGTGAGGACATCCGCCACCCGCTTGTCCTGATCGGTCAGGAACGTCTTGAACTCGTCGCCGGTAACGAAAGCATCAGACCAGCTGTGGGTCTTGAGTGCTTCCTTCCAGCCAGCGGAGGCGTGCATCTTCTCAAGGGCCGCGATCAAGGACTTCTTGTCGTCCTCGCTGATGCCCGGAGGGGCCACAATACCGCGCCAGTTGGTGAAGACCAGGTCAATGTTGGATTCCTTCAGCGTAGGTGCGTCCACGCCGTCCAAACGGTTCTCGCCGCTGGTTGCCAGGACCCGGATCTCGCCGGACTTGATCTGCTGCAGGTACTCGCCGGCGCCGGAAGCAGCGAAGCCGAGCTTGTTGCCGAGGATGGCGGGGAGGAGATCGCCACCGCCGTCGTAGGAGACAAAGTTGACCTTGGTGGCGTCAATGCCTACAGCACCGGCCAACTGCATCGGCAGGAGGTGGTCCGGGCCGCCTGGCGAGGAACCGCCACCCACCGCGATGGAGCCCGGGTTGGCCTTCCAAGCCTTCACCAGATCATCAATGGTCTTGTACGGGGAGTCCTTGCTGACCATGATGGCGCCGGGCTCCTCGATGAGCTTTGCCAACGGAGTGGTCTCGGTCAGCTTCGACTCCGACTTGTTGGTGTAGCTGGCACCCACAACGCCCAAGCCCATGAGCATGGTGAGGTCGCCGTTGCCCTTTTCATTAACGATGCGGGCGAGGCCGACCGTGCCGCCGGCGCCTGCAAGGTTGAACACCTCGGTGTTGGTGGAGATCTTCTCGTCGTCCAGTACCTTGGCGGCTGCCCGTGCCGTGGTGTCGTAGCCGCCACCGGGAGTGTTCGGAACCATGATCTGGAGTCCGGTGATGGGTCCTGCTGCGCCGGTGCTGTCAGAACCGGTGGACTTACCTGTGGCACCGCAGCCGGTGGCCATCAGGGCGATGCCGGCGGCGACGGCGGCGACTCGCAATGCGCGGATCTGGCGCATGGTGTTCCTCTTCTCATCATTGAAAATACGGTGCAGGGCGATCAGCGTTGTGCCCCGTTCCTTTGATGCTAGGTGCGTACGTGACGACCATCACTCTTGTGTTCGCAGTGATCTTTAAGTTCATTGCGTTCACGGGTTTTAGCCGTCTGAGCTGGTCTTCCGTGACGCTGGGGTATAGTTCCGATACGCCACGGGGGAAGCTGTTGTCCGCCCCCCGCTCACTGGCACCACCAAAGGAACCCAGCAGTGACACGACTGACTCGACTGGCTCAAAGAAGAGGCATGTCCTTGGCAGGGCAGTACCTTGTGCTGCAGTTGCTCATTGTCCTGGCCGTCCTTGTGGCCGTGGTCGCGATTTCACTGGCACAGTCGGCCGCCGCCTTTGAGCGGACAGAGGGGCGCCGGGCGTTATCCGCAGCTGAGGCACTGGGCAACAACCCCACAGTGCGTGCCCTGCTGCCTGCCGCCGAGCCTCGCGTTGGTTCAGCACTCCCTGCCGTAGCCGAATCTGTTCGCACCGTTTCGGGATCTGCCCACGTAGCCCTCGCGAAGCTTGACGGCACGGTAGTGGCGTCGTCAGATCCCAGCCTGGTTGGTCAACCGCTGCCACTCGGTGAGAGCCGCGTCATGGAAGGCAGGGCGTGGACCGGGGTTTTGCCAGGCAGCGGAGGCGCCGTGCTCTCTGCCCACGTCCCTGTCCTGGACGACTCCGGAACAATGATCGGCATCGCCTCCATCAGCCGCAATTATCCGTCCACCATCGAGCGCCTGGGCGATGCCGTTCCCAATCTGCTCACGTACCTGGGCGTGGCCAGCATCCTGGGCGTCGCGGGGTCCCTCTTGCTATCCCGCCGCGTCAAACGGCAGACCCTCGGCATGGAACCCCGGGAAATCACCGGGCTCGTGGAGAACCGCGAAGCAATGCTGCAGGGGCTGAAGGAAGGCGTGGTGGCGCTGGATCCCCACGAGCGCATCACCGTGGCCAACCAGAGCGCCCGCCAACTCCTTGGACTACCGGCGGATTGCGTGGGGAAGAAGCTGCGATCCCTCCACGTGGACCCGGCCCTGAAAACCGTCCTCACCCGTGAGCAGTCCGACCCTGACCAGCTGGTGCTCGTGGGGGAACGGCTGGTGGTCATGAACCGCGTTGCCCTTCGATCCCACGGACGCGACATTGGCTCGGTGACAACGCTGAGGGACCGGACCGAGTTGTCGTCCTTGGAGAGCGAACTCGGAGCCACCCGCACCGTCACCGACACCCTGCGGGCACAAGCCCACGAGTTCGCCAACCAGCTCCACGTCATTTCCGGTCTCATCCAGATCGGCGAATACGATTCCGTGGTCCAGTTCGTCAACGGTGCCACCGTGGACCGCACGCGGCTCAACGACGACGTCACCAGCCGCATCGAGGACCCGGCGCTCGCCGCCCTGCTGATAGCCAAGGCCAGCCTTGCCACTGAGCGGGGTGTGGAGTTGCAGCTTGATCCGCAGTCGGGGCTTCCACGGGTGGGCGAAGAACTTTCCAGAGACCTCACCACCGTAGTGGGCAACCTGGTGGATAACGCGTTCGACGCCGTTACCGGCCGCGCCGGGGCATCGGTGCGCGTGCTCGTTGTTGTTTCACAGGACGAGGTCACAGTCACCGTCCGGGACAACGGTCCCGGTGTGCCTTCCGGCTCCGCAGAGGACATTTTCCGGCAGGGTTTCTCCACGAAGGACCCCGGGCCGGGCGATGCGCGGGGATTTGGATTGGCGTTGTCCCGGGTGATCTGCCGGCGGTCCGGAGGCGACCTTTCGGTGTCCAACGACAACGGGGCTGTGTTCACCGCGCGGTTCAGCAAGCGGGATTCAGACTCAGGCAAAGGGGCAAAGCGGCCGTGATCAAGGTACTGATTGTTGACGACGACTTCATGGTGGCCAAGGTCCATGCAGGGTTCATCCAACGGACGCCAGGTTTCGGGGTGGTTGGCGTGGCGCACACAGGGGCCCAGGCCTTGGTGGAAACCGAGCGACTGCAACCAGACCTGGTGCTGTTGGACATCCATCTCCCGGACATCAACGGGTTGGACCTCATGCACCAGCTCCGGGATGTTGCCCCTGACCTTGATGTCCTGGTGATCAGCGCAGCCCGTGAAGTGGAAACAGTACGGAAAGCCCTGCGCGGTGGGATCGTCCACTACCTGATCAAGCCGTTCTCCCAGTCGGACCTTCAGGAACGGCTGGAACACTACCTCAGCGCCTACCAAGGCCTCGACGCGTCCAAGGTAGAGGCCGAGCAGTCCGATGTGAACCGCGTCTTCGGGCTGGGCGTTTCCGAGCGGACACTGCCCAAGGGCTGCAGCGTTGAGACGCTCGAATTGGTTGAATCGGCGCTGAAGTCAGCGCAGGGTGACCTTTCCGCAGCGGAGCTGGCCGAGCAGCTCGGGACCTCCAGGGTGAGTGCCCGCCGCTACCTGGAGTACCTCCACGACGAGGGGGCGCTGGAGGTCAGACTCAAGTACGGCGTCGGACGCCCTGAAAGACGCTACGTGTTGAAGGGGCGGTAAAAGGCACCGTGCGTAGACACTCGAACTTTTACCGCTGGAAGTAGTCTCGCAAGCCAGGAATGGCGAAGTCCGGCTCTTCCCACAAGATCCGGAGGAGTGGCCCCGGCTGTTGGCTTGAAAGGATTCTGCACGGAACCTCGCAGGTGAAAGTAGGTGAAACTGGTGAAAGAGGTGAAACTTGCGTCGGCCTACCATCGCCTGACACTCCCCGAGCACGGCCAGCCGCGGTAGTGCTCTAAACCCCCACCGTCTTCAGATAGCTCCGAATCCCGTCAACCACCAGCTGGTGGTCCTCATCCGATGCCAGCCCGGACGCCGTGATTGCTCCGATGACACCTGCTCCACGGACGCGGATGGGGAAGGAGCCACCAGCCAAGGTGTAGTCCTCGTGCGCGAGCCAGCCGCCACCAATAGGACTGTGTCCTCGGGCGGAGAATTCCTCGGACAACAATGCCGTGCTGTGCTCGAACCGCAGCACCGACGCTGACTTCCGGCGGATCCACTCTTCCTGGTCCGAGGTTGCACCGGGCAGGACGCAACGGAAGAGCACGAGGTTGTGCCGGCGGATGTCGATCGCAACCCCGAACTCCGAGGCGATGGCGTGGTTGGCGATCAGCGAACCGAGCCGCCAGGCGTCGTGGTTGTCAAAGCTTGCGAAGACGAGCTCTTCTTCCTGCTGGCGGAGCTCGGCGAGCCGCGGTGAATCAGTCATTGTTCATTTCCCTTCCACTGCAGCGTCAGCTTCGTAGCTCAACCCGATCTGCCTCCGGATCTCGTCCATGGCAGCCATGATGGCCACGCTCTCGGCCGGGGGAAGGATGGTTCCAGCGGTCTCTCCTGCGCGGATCAGGCGTTCCAGTTCAGCAGCTTGGAACTGCATTCCACGGCTGCCGACCGGCTGGTCATACCGTTCAACAACGCTGCCATCAACGGCATGAACCGTGAAAGGAACCGGGTTGTACCAGGTGTGCTCGATGTCGATCCAGCCGTTGGTCCCGATCACCATGGCACGGTTGGCGCTGGCAGCGTCGAGCTCACAATCAACAAGCGCCTGGGCGCCGTTGGCGTACTCGAAGATCGCAGCGGTCTGCCGGTCGACGCCGGTCGCGGACATGGAGGCGCTGGCCCGGATTGCGGCCGGGGTGCCCAGGATGTCGAACGCGAAGGAGATCGGGTAGATGCCCAGGTCCAGCAGCGCTCCGCCGCCGAGCGCGGGATCGTTGAGCCGGTGGGCAGGGTCCTGGGGAAGGCTCTGGTTATGGCTGGCCACCACCTTGCGGACCTCCCCGATGGTGCCGGCAGCAATGATGTCGCGAATGCGGATCATGTGCGGGAGGAACCGGGTCCACATCGCTTCCAGGGCCACGAGGCCTTTGGATTCGGCCAGGTCAACGATGTCCTGCGCTTCGCGGGCGTTCATGGTGAACGACTTCTCCACCAACACGTGCTTACCGGCATTCAGTGCCAACAACGCATTGGCATGGTGGAAGGGGTGCGGCGTGGCGATGTACACCACGTCAACCAGCGGATCCGCCACCAAATCTTCATAGCTGCCGTGCGCGGTGGCCACTCCGTGCTGGTCAGCGAAAGCCTTGCTGGAGTCCAGTGAGCGGGACCCCACAGCCTGCACGGCAAAGCCGTTCTCCTTCAGGTCCTGTGTTTGGAGCCCGGCAATGAAGCCGGTGCCGAGGATGCCCCAGCGGATCGTTCCGTCCGAGGTGCCATTGCTGAGGGTCACGTGCTTAGTCCTTTGCGGAATCTGGAATCGAGTTAGTGAGCGGGTACGCCACATACGCAAAGTGCGTCGAATCCGGCGACCAGCTGTTGACGTTGAGGGTACCTTGGCCGCCGAAGAGTGGCCATGTATGGAGGGGAGTGGTCCAGTCCTCGGTCGAAACAAGTACGACGACGACCGGAAGGTCAGCGGGGTGGCCCACAGTACCGCTGGGGAACTGGATGTAAGTGGCGTAGCGGCCATCGGGGGAAAGGTGCGGGAACCAGTCGACGGTATCGGACTCGAGGAGCCGCTCGAAGCCGCTGCCATCCACCTGTACCCGGGCCAGCTGGGCGTGGCCGGGAGCCTCCGTGAAGGACTCGGTGTTCAGGTAAAGCCACTTCCCATCGGGGGAGTACTCCGGCCCGTCGCAGTGACCGGACCCGACATCAACAACGCGGGCGGCAGCACCGCCGTCGGACGCTATGGTCCTGAGCTTGCCCGGCTGGGTAAAGTCGCCCGCCTTGATGGCAACATAGGCGAGTTCCTTGCCATCCGGGCTGACGCCGTGGAGGAAGTGGAAGGAACCGTCGTCGTCCGTGATCCTGGTGGCCGGTCCACCCTCCAACCGGGCACGGTAGATGTGGCCGTCGTTAGCGGACAGGAAGATGCCGGTCCCGTCCGGTGCCAGGACATGGTCGTTGTTAAGGTCGGGGACGCCGGCGAGGGGGACTTCCTTAGGTTCCCCACCGGCCAGGTCCAGCGTCCACAACTTCCCGGCTCCGTTGAGGACGAGTGCGGCGCCGTCGCCCGATCCCTTCGAAGCCAGGGTCCAGTTGGGTGCTTCGAGAAGCACGTCATCGGTGGAGTAGAGCAGCTCGGCGTGGCCGTTAACCGACGCGATCCACACCTCGCAGCTTTGGGCGGGTTGGAGGGTGCGGATCACGTCGGTCTTTTCCTAGTCTTTGCTGCTGAAGGCGGCGTCGAAGGAGGTCTGCGAGGCGGGGAAGTCGAACTTCTTCAGCGCCGCGAGGGCTTCGGGGGCGCCGTGGAGGCGGTCCATGCCGGCGTCTTCCCATTCAACGGAGATGGGTCCGTTGTAGCCGATGGCGGTCAGGGCACGGAAGGACGATTCCCAGGGCACGTCACCGCGCCCGGCGGAGACGAAGTCCCAGCCGCGGCGGGGGTCACCCCACGGCAGATGCGAGCCCATGACGGTGTTCCGGCCGGTGGGGCGCAGCTTGGTGTCCTTGCAGTCCACGTGGTAGATCCGGTCCTTGAAGTCCCAGATGAAGGAGACCGGGTCGATGCCCTGCCACATGAAGTGGGACGGGTCCCAGTTAAGGCCGAACGCTTCCCGGTGGCCGATCGCTTCGAGGGTCCGGACGGTGGTCCAGTAGTCGTAGGCGATCTCGCTCGGGTGGACTTCGTGGGCGAAACGGACCCCGCATTCGTCGAAGACGTCCAGGATGGGGTTCCAGCGGTCGGCGAAGTCCTGGTAGCCGGCCTCGATGACCTGCTCGGGGACGGGCGGGAACATCGCGACGTATTGCCAGATGGAGGAACCGGTGAACCCGACCACGGTGTCCACACCGAGCGCGCGGGCGAGGCGGGCGGTGTGTTTCATTTCCTCGGCGGCGCGTTGGCGGACTCCTTCGGGTTCCCCGTCGCCCCAGACCTTGGAGCCGACGATGGCTTCGTGGCGGAAGTCGATGGGGTCATCGCAGACGGCCTGGCCCTTGAGGTGGTTGGAGATGGCCCAGACCTTCAGGTTGTACTTCTCCAGGATGGCGAGTTTGGACTCGACGTAGCCGGGTTCGTCCCAGCGCCAGGCGTCCAGGTGGTCTCCGGAGACGGCGATTTCCAGGCCGTCGTAGCCCCAGCCCGAGGCAAGGCGCGCGACTTCCTCGAAGGGGAGGTCGGCCCACTGGCCGGTGAACAGGGTGAACGGGCGGGGCATGTCAGGCTCCTTCAGTGGTGGTGTGAAGTTGGATCAGTGAGCTTTTGGCGGCCGCGGATTCTTCCACGGCTGCGAGGATGTGCTGGACGGTGAGGCCTTCCTCGAACGACGGCGACGGCGCCTCACCGGCCGCAATGGCAGTCAGGAAGTCCCGGATCTGGTGCGTGAAGGTGTGTTCCCATCCGATGATGTGGCCCTGCGGCCACCACGCTTCCATGTAGGGGTGCTCGGGTTCATTGACCAGGATCCGCCGGAACCCCTGCTCGCGGACCGGCACGGTAGCGTCCATGAAGCCGAGTTCGTTCAGCGCTTCGAGGTCGAAGAGGATGGTGCCCTTGTCGCCGTAGATTTCGAGTTTGAGGGAGTTCTTCTGGCCCGTCGCCACACGGGAAACCTCAACTGAGGCGATTGCTCCGGAGGCGAGGGTCAGCGTGGCCCAGGCGGCGTCGTCGACCGTGACATCTTCGAGCCCGCTTGCGGAACCACTAGTGCCGGGGCGGCGGTCCACGAAGGTGTGCAGGCGGCCCGAGACTTCGGTGACGGCATCGCCCAAGAGGAACAGGACCTGGTCGATGGCGTGCGAGGCGATGTCGCCCAGCGCGCCGGAACCGGCGGTTTCCTTTCGGAGCCGCCAGGTCATGGGGGCTTCGGCGTCGGAGAGCCAGTCCTGCAGATAGGCTGCGCGGACGTGCCGGACGGTCCCGAGCCGTCCTTCGGCGATGAGTTCCTTGGCGAGGGCGAGGGCAGGGACGCGGCGGTAGTTGAAGCCGATCATCGACTGGACCCCGTTGGCCCGAGCGGAGGCGGCTGCGGCCACCATCAATTCGGCCTCGCCCAGGGTGTTGGCCAGCGGCTTCTCTACCAGCACGTGCTTGCCGGCCTCGAGAGCGGCGATGGCGATTTCGGCGTGCATCCAGCCCGGGGCGCAGATATCGATGATGTGGATGTCGTCGCGTTCAATCACGGAACGCCAGTCGGTGGCGGACTCTGCCCAGCCGTACTTGGCTGCTGCCTCGGCCACCTGGGTGGCGTCCCGGCCCACGAGCACTTTCTGCTCGAAGGCCGGGACGTCGAAGAAACTGGCCACGTTCCGCCACGCATTCGAGTGGGCCTTACCCATGAAGGCGTAGCCGATGGCGGCCACGCCGAGTGGTTGATGCGCCTGGGAAGGGTGGTCCGATGGGTGGGCGGGGGTGGTCATGTTCTTGTTCCTCGCTGATTCTTAGAGACTTGCTGTTTCGGGCGCCCAGTCCTCAGGGACGGCAGCCGAAGCAGGGGCGTTGCTGGTGACATCCACGAACGAGCCCGATTCCACGGACTCTGCGATCGAGACCATGCTGTCCAGCACGTGGTAGGCAAGGTCGCCCGTGGCCCGATGTGCAGTGCCGGAACGCAAGGCGCGGGCCATGTCCAGCACACCCAGGCCGCGGCCGTTGGCCGGCCCGGTGGCAGGGATGATCTCGGGTTCTTCCGCGCCGGGACGCCACAGCTTCAGGTCGCCGTCGAAATAGTTCGGATCCGGCAGGGACAGCGTAGCCTCCGAGCCGGTGATCTCCACGAATCCCATCCGCAGGCGCGGCGACTCAAACGAGAACACGCTGTGCGAGGACTGGCCGCCCTCGAACTGCGCCATCGCGGACACGTGCGTGGGGACCTCGACGGCGAATTCCTCGCCGGCTTTGGGACCGGAACCAATAATGCGGGTCGCCTTGGCCGAGGAGCCGACGGCGGCCACCTTGCGGATCGACCCAAAGGTCTGGATCAGTGCCGTGAGGTAGTACGGGCCCATGTCGAACAGCGGACCGGCACCGTGCTGGAACAGGAAAGCCGGGTTCGGGTGCCAGGATTCCGGGCCGGGGGTCTGGAACGTGGTCATGCCGGTCAGCGGAGTACCGATGTCGCCGCGCTCGATGATGCGGCGGGCTGTCTGCAGGCCAGCGCCCAGGAACGTGTCCGGGGCGGTGCCAAGGCGGATGCCGGCGGCGTCAGCGGCCTTGAGCAACCCAAGTCCGGACTCGCGATCCAACGAGAAGGGCTTCTCGGTCCAGACGTGCTTGCCTGCGTTGACTGCAGCCGTGGCCACCTCGACGTGCGCGGCCGGGATGGTCAGGTTGACGATGATTTCGACGTCGGGATGGTTCAGTGCCAGCTCAGGGGCACCGAACTCCGGGATGCCGTATTCCTTGGCGCGTGCCTCGGCGGCATCGACGAAGAGGTCGGCGATCACCAGGACCTTGACGTCAGGGAAGACTGTGAGGTTGTCCAGGTACTGCTTGCTGATGTTGCCCGCGCCGATGACTGCGACGCCCACAGGGCCTTTGCGGGTGGATGGTGCGAAGCTCATGCTTGCACTCCTTCGGCTGCCTCTGCGCTGGCTGCGGCGGTCAGGTAGTTCAGGCTTTCCGTGATGCCTTGGAAGATGTCGCCGGAGTAGTCGTCAAACTCCACCACACCTACTTCCAGGGACTTGGCAGCAGCGATGACGTCCAGCACAGGGATGGTGCCCTGGCCCGCGGGCTGCTGAGCCTTGGTATCGGTGTTGCCCGGGCCGTCCTTGATGTGGATGAGCTTCACGCGGTCACCCAGGCGGGCCAGGAGTTCCACGGGATCCTGGCCACCGACGGCAACCCAGTACGTGTCTACCTCGAGTACGAGCTCCGGATCCAGCAGTCCTTCGAAGTACTCCAGCGCGGTCGTGCCCTCGATGGTGGACTCCAGCTCCCAGGCGTGGTTGTGGTAACCCACACGGATGCCATACTCAGCACCCTTCTTCGCTGCGGCGTTGAGCTTGGCTGCCGTGCCCTGGATGGTTTCGGCGTCCTGCCAGTGCTCGGCCGGGAGGAAGGGGTCGATCACGGTGGTGATGCCCAGTTCCTTGGCGGCAGCGAAAATCGCGTCCTGGTCCTGTGACAGGAGCGGGGCGTGGCCGGAAGGAGCGGTCAGGCCGTTTTCCTTCAAAGCCTTGCCGAGTTCCTTGGCGGTGGCCACGAAGTTGTACGGTTCAACCTGCGTGTAGCCGATCTCGGCTACCTTCTTGATGGTTCCAGGCAGGTCCTCCTGGATGGCGTTGCGGAGGGTGTACAGCTGGAGTGAGTAAGACATTGGGTTCCTTTTCGGGAGTGGGTTTTCCGGGAATTCAGGGACTTGGCGCCAGTCTAGTTAGCGCCCGGCAAGGGAGCCACCGATTCCGCCGACGCTGAAGTACTTGTTCAGTGCGGCGAAGACGATGATGGGCGGGAGCATCATGACGACGGCGAGGGCCATCACGGATGTCCAGTCTGTGGCGTTTTGCTGGAAGAAGGATTGGACGCCCATGGGGAGCGTGAAAATCTCATTGGAGCGGAGGAACACGATGGCTACGAGGTAGTCGTTCCAGGCCAGCAGGAAGGCGAAGATCGCGGTGGAGAGGATTCCTGGCAGTGAGTTCCGCAGGACCACCTTCGTGAACGATCCAAACACGGAGCAGCCATCAATCCAGGAAGCTTCTTCGAGGCTGATGGGGATGGAGTCGAAGTAGGCGGCCATCATCCAGGTGGCCACGGTCATGGTGGAGCCGACGTAGATGATGGTGATTCCCAGCAGGTTGTCCACCAGGCCCATGCCCGCAAACAGGATGAACAGTGGGACCACCGAGGTGATGATCGGCAGGGACTGCATGACGAAGAGCAGCAGGGAGTATCCGGAGACGGCTTTGCTGCGGCCGCGGGAGAGGACGTAACCGGCGGGTGCGGCCACGGCCACGGAGACCACCACTGTGGAGAGTGTGGTGACCAGGCTGTTCTGCAACCAGGTGGCGGCGAGGGTTCCGTTGAAGACGTTGGCGAGATTCTCGAAGGTGAGCCCGGTGGCGGTGCTGTTGACGCCGGGCGTGAAGGCCAGGACCACGGTGACCATGATGGGGACCAGGACGATCACGGTGATGGCCAGGATCAGGACGAACCGCCACCAGCGTCCGCGCATGCCGGCTTCGGAGAGGACGCGGCGGGTCTTGCCCGTGTCGGTGATGCCGAGGGCTGGGCCGGATTCGGGGTGGGCGTGAAGTACTGCGCTCATTATTCGACGCTCGACTTTCGGATCTGGCGGTACAGGATGACGGAGATGACTACCAAGGTCATGGTCATGAGGAAGGCGATGGCCACGCCGGGGCCGGTGGCGAAGTCCTGGAAGACCGTGCGGTAGGCCAGTACCACCAAGGAGGTGGTGGCACTGACGGGACCGCCGCCAGTGAGCAGGTAAATGGTGGGGAAGTCATTGACGCAGAAGATCGTCATCAGGATCCACGAGATGTAAGTGGAACGGGCGATCAGCGGCAGGGTGATCTGGGTGAACTGCTGCCAGGGGGTGGCGCCGTCCATGCTGGCGGCTTCGTAGACGGTGGTGTCCACCGAGGCCAGGGCCGCGGAGATCATCATCATCATGAAGGGGAAGCTGACCCAGACCTTGAAGACCATGACGGTGATGGAGGCGAGTGTCGGATCTGCCAGGAACAGCGGGGTTCCCAGGCCGAGTCCACGGAAGATCGAGGGGATGAGGCTGTCCGGGGTGGCAACCAACCAGTTCCACGCGGTGGAGGAGACCACGATCGGCACCACCCACGGCAGGAGCAGCAGGACCTTGAAGGTGTTTCCTGCAGGGATCTTGGTCCTCAACAGCAGGGCCAGGCCCAAGCCAACCAGCCAGGAGCCGAAGACGCCAACAATCGTGAACCACAGTGTGAACTGTGCAGCTTTCCAGAACGCGGGGGAGGACAGGACGTTGGCGAAGTTCTCGCCGCCTACGAAGTTGCCCGTCTGGAGGAGGTCGCCGTCGTGGGTTGCCTGGACTGCGGCGTGAATCAGCGGGTAGCCGTGAATCAGGACCAGCAGGATCACGGAAGGAAGCAGGAGCCAGAAGAAGGTCCGGGTGGTCTGGGCGCTGAGCTTGCTCTTCCGTTTTCCCGGGGATGCCCCCGAGCCGCCGGGGGCGAGCCCCCGGCGGGCCCGGGACAGGCCTGATGTTGCAGTAGTTGATGACATGGCCAGTACCGTTCTACTTCTTCAGGACCGATTCGAGGCCGGACTGGAAAGCCTGCAGCGCGCTCTTGGCGTCTGCTGCCTGGCCGGTCAGGATCGACTGGCTGAACTGGTTCAATGCCTGGCCGCCGTCGAGGGCTGCGAGGTTGGCGTTGAGGGTGCTGCCCTGGGAAGCGAAGGTCTTGGCGATGGGCTGCCAGTCCTTGACGATCTTGACGTTATTGGGATCGTCGGCAAATTCAGGGATCTCGGTGATGGACTTGAACACGGGGAGGGCGGACATGAGCTTCTGCTTCCACAGTTCCTTGAGCTGGCCCAGGTAGTAGACCAGGAACTCTTCGGAAGCTTCCTGTGAGGGGGTGTTCTTGTACATCATGATGTTGTTCGGGAACACGATGGTGGCTTTGTCACCGTGCGGGCCGGTGATGGGGTCGGCCACCAGCAGGTCGCCTGAGGTATCGCCAACTCGCTGCGGCACGTTGACCTGGAACAGGCCGAAACCAGCCTTGCCGTCCTTCCACTGTGCGGACATGTTGTCAGTGGTGTAGCTGACGGCTGCGGGGTCCACGATGCCGTTGGAGACGAGTTCGCGGACGAATTCGATTGCCTCGACGTTGCGGTCGTTGAGCAGGTCCAGTTCGCCGTCCTTGTTCCAGACGCCGCCGCCGTTGTTGACCATCATCATGATCATGGAGTGGTTGCCGTAGTTGTTGCCTGAGCCTGCGCCGGTGGCGAAGCCGAACGCACCAAGCTTCTTCAATGCCTTGCCGGCTTCCAGCAGGGACGGCCAGTCGGTAGGCAGGGCCACGTTCGCCTTTTCGAACAGCGACTTCCGGTACCAGAACACGCGCATGTCCAGCTGCCACGGCACGGCGACATAGCCCTTGTCCGACTTGAACGGGTCCAGCACGCCGGGCAGGAAATCGTCGAACTGGCCATTCGACTTCAGCTTCTCAATGACCTTGTCCGCGTACGCGATTTGGCCCTGCTGCTCGAACTGGAAGGCCTGGAAACCGCCGCCGGTGGATACGGCAGGGCCGGTCTTGGACGCGATGGCCGAGGAGAACGTTTGGTAGAAGTTGTTCCACTGGATGATCTGGTAGTTGGCCTTGGCATTGTTCGCGCCGGAGAAGCCTTCGGCGATCTTCTTGGCGGAGTCGTTGTAGGCGGGCGTTGCCCATGGCATGTCCCAGAACTTGACGGTTCCACCAGCGCCACCGCCTCCGCCTTGGGTGGCCGAGCCGCCGCCACAGGCGGCGAGGAGCGGCACCGAGGCCGCTGCTGCCGTCAGGCCCAGGAAATTGCGGCGGGAGAAGGGACGGGTAGCTGCTGATTGAACATTCATAGTGATTCCTTTCGGGACCGGCAACGCGAATTTGGCGTTGGTCTTCCGGTCCAGCTCAACTTTGAGGAGGGCAAACGGATACTGAATGGCTGGGTAGTGCAGTTGTGGTGGTGATTCAGGTGAGGGTTGCGAGGGATTCCGACGTCGCGGCGAATCGCTGCAGGTCGGAGGGTTTGGTGCCGGCATCGAGGTGTTCCTTGAGCCGGCGCCACGTGGCGCGGTGAGCGGATTCGTAGATCGTCGGGAGAAGCAGTTCGCCCTGCGGTCCGGTGACCTTGACCATTGCCGGCCAGGCAGCATGCGGTTCCGGCAGCGCGACGCTGACGCCGCCGTCGTCGGTCAAGAGCGTGATGGTGACGCCAGCGGGCCGGGCGCCGCTCGCGATGCCCTGCAAGGCAACCGGCGCACCGTTGGCGAGCACCGCCGTTGACGTGTAACCGTGCGGTCCGCGGGCCAGGACCCTGAGCTTCCCCAACGGTCCCGTCACGCGTACGACGGCGGCAAGATGGTCCGCGAGCAAGTCGCCGGTGTCGGTTCCCACCGGAGCGGTGGCCACGGAGTCGAGGATGGCGGCGCGACCCACCATGGAACGGACTGCGTCCTCGGCGGCCGGGATGGCGGGGTTGGATGCCCAGCGCTGGTCGAGGACCACTGCCGCGCCGGCTTGTTGGGCCGCTGCCTGAAGTGAGTCGGTGTTCTCTGCTGCCGGGTTGACCACGACTACTCCGCGGGCGCCTGCGGTGACTGCTGTGGCAGCTTCCCCAGTCCAACCAGGCTGTCCTGCGATGACGACGACGTCGGCTGGGTTTTCGCCGACGGCCGGGCCGAAGGATTCGGGGAGGGAAGCCACGGCCAGCGCTACGGCGCCGGCTTCCCGGGCCTCAGGAGTGGCACGGACTGAGTATTGGCTGCTCATGCGTGGGCTCCTTCGGGGACGGAAGGCTGGGCTGCTTCCCGGGCTGCTTGCCCGGCATCGAGACTGGCAGCTGTGGCGTCGGCGATGTCCAAGGCGAAGGTGAGGTCGTCAATGAGGGTCTGCGCCGCGGGCGGCTGCTTGGCTCCTGTGGCGAGGGCGGCGAGTTCACGCCACTCTCCTTCGTAGCCGTTGTGATCGAAGGGGCCATGAACCGTGGTCCCGCTGCCACGGCTGAAGGTGGCCACGGCGGATCCTGCCTGTACATAGGAGGGGGTGAAGTCGATGCGGAGGGCGGCGTCGTCGGAGAAGGCCTCAAAGCTCCATTCGGGCTTCCAGGTGTTGTTCATGGCGGCGCGGAGCTCGATGGTCCGGGTGGGCGTCCGGAGCGAGATGACGTAGCCAAACGGCCGGACATGGCGTGCTTCCAGGACTTCGATGTCTTTGAAATCAGGGGTGAACCTCCGGATCAGGGGGAGGTCGTGGATGGCCAGGCCCATGATGCCTCCGCGGAGTGCGCCCTTGATGACCTCTGGGTCCGAGTAGTCCGGAGCGCTGCCAGCGGGCCGGGTGATGATCTCCGTTGCGAAGTCCTCAAACCTGGCGTTGGGAGGAAGGACGATCGAGGAGCGGATCGTGTGCGCCGTGCCGGTCAGGTCATCCCGGTTTTCCATGGCAGCGAGCCAGCCCGGATCGAAGGTGTGCATGGCGCCAACGATGATCGGAACTCCGGTTTCCTCGCTGACGGCGGAGATCCTTGCGGCTTCTTCGGCGTTCATGGCGAAGGGCTTCTCGCAGAGGACGGCCTTCTTGCCGGCGCGGCATGCGGCGATCACCTGTTCTGCGTGGAACTGGTGAGGGCTGCAGATGGCGACGATCTGGACGGCGGGGTCGCCCAGGAGGGCATCGATGCTGGTGCTGTGCGCGGCGCCAACGCGGGCTGCGACGGACTCAGCGACGGCGGCATCGACGTCCATGATGTGGCGGACGGTGAGGATGTCGCCCAAACGGGCGAGGGACGGCAAGTGGATGGCCTGGGTGACCGGGCCGGCGCCGAGGATGCCTACCCCCAAGGTGGGGGTGGCGTCAGTGTGGCTGGACAAGTTCAGTTACCTCTTCGTAAGCGGACTGGCTCTTGAGTGGAAGGGGAAATCGGTGCTGCGGTGACTCTTCATCGAGGGCTTGCTGTGCTGCTCATCACAACCTAGGGGGACTTTTGCCGAGCGTCAAGCAAAAGTTGGAATATTGCCGACAAACTTCTGTTGCATGACACGCATAAGCAATCGTGCTTCACTAAAGGCATGACAACCGCCACCACTCACGACGCCGGAAACGCCTCCGTCCTGGAGGCCGGCAATCTCTCGCGTGCTGGTGACCTCTTTCAACTTCTCCGCGACGGACAAGCCCGCACACGGGCCGAACTCGCAGTCACCACCGGGTTGGCCCGTTCCACTGTCGCTTCCCGCATCGACGCCCTGATCACCTCCGGACTCGTCGGTCCCGCAGGTGAGGCGAGCTCCAGCGGTGGCAGACCGCCGTCGCGCTTTGCCTTCAATCCCGCCGCGCGCGTGGTCCTGGCGGTCGACGTCGGCGCCACCCACGTGATCGTTGCCGTCACCGATCTTGGCGGCAGCATCCTGGCGGAGCGGCGTCTGGGGCAGGAAGTCGCCGAAGGCCCGGAAATCGTCCTGGGCCGCGTGATCTCCGCGGGTCGTGAGCTCCTCACCGAGGCAGGCCGCGAACTTGGCGACCTCGCCGGCATGGGCATCGGACTGCCGGGTCCCGTTGAACACGACACCGGACGGCCCGTGAAGCCGCCGATCATGCCGGGCTGGGACGGATTCGACGTCGTCACTTATGTCCAGCGTTCGCTGCCGGTTCCGGTGCTGGTGGATAACGACGTCAACATCATGGCCCTCGGCGAACGGACCGCTTACTGGCCGGACCACCACAACTTCCTTTTCATCAAAGTCGCCACCGGCATTGGCGCGGGCATCATCAGCAGCGGCGAGCTGCAGCGGGGTGCCAACGGCACCGCAGGCGACCTCGGACACGTCCGCGTTCCGCGCGGCGACGACGTCCTCTGCCGGTGTGGCAACCACGGCTGCCTCGAAGCGCTCGCGTCAGGTCCCGCCGTCGCGCGTCAACTGCAGTCGCAAGGGCTGGAAGCTTCTACCGGTGCTGATGTCCTGAGGCTGGTGGGTGAAGGAAATCTTCAAGCGATCCAAGCGCTCCGGCAGGCGGGGCGCGACGTCGGCGATGTGCTGGCAACGGTGGTCAACCTGCTCAATCCGTCCATGATCATCATCGGCGGCAGCGTGGGGGAGGCCGGCGAACACCTTGTGGCCGGCATCCGCGAAGTGGTCTACCGGCGCTCGCTGCCGTTGGCCACCACGCACCTGCGCATCGGCATCTCCATGGCCGGTGATCGCGCGGCCATCCTGGGTGCCAGCCAGATGGTCACCCAGCACGTTCTGTCGCCGGCAGTGATTGAGGCCACGCTCCAAGCGACGGGATAAGCCTTGTGCGGTGCCGTATGACGGGTGGTGGCGTGATAGCAATGAAAGTGATGAAAACGCTTCCTGCCACCCTTCGCTGCACACCATGAGCCAGTTCCTCGCCAAAGTTCCCCGCGGCTGGCTGATCCTCGCGTGCATCGGCCTCATTGCCCTGAACATGCGCGGACCCTTCGTGGCCGTGGCTCCCGTGGTCGACTCCCTGCAACGGGACCTCGGCTTCTCGCCGGTGGAACTCGGGCTGCTGACCGGTATCCCCGTGCTCTGCTTCTCCCTTGCGTCCCCCCTGGCTTCGTTGGCCGGACGACGCCTCGGGGCCGAATTCGCCGTGATGCTCACTTTGCTGGGCGTGCTGGCCGGCGTCGTGATCAGATCCAGTGGCGGCGGCGCGTTCGTCATGGCTGGCACGGTCGTCATTGGTGTGGCCATCACCATCGGCAATATCGCAGTGCCGCTGATCATCCGGCGGGACTTCGCGCCCCGACGGCAGGCAACAGCGATGGGCGTCTACACGGCGGCCCTTAACATCGGCTCGTTCCTCACGTCCGTGGCAACTGCACCGCTGGCTGAGCTGGTGGGGTGGCGGCTGGCGTTGGCCGCGAGCGCTTTGTTGGCCTTGGCTGCCATCCTGTTCTGGGTGCCAACCGTGGGTGCCCGACGGGCCTTCGTGCCTGCCGCTGTGCCCGTGCCTTCTGCAACCGGCGACGCACGGGTTGCAGGCGTGGGTTGGCTGACCGTGGGCCTGACACTCGGCTTCGCGGGGCAAGCCTTCTCCTATTACGGCGTCACCGCCTGGCTGCCCAGTTTCCTGTCCGACGAACTCGCCATGGGCACCGCCGAAGCCGGGGCTGGGTCGTCGCTCTTCCAGATCTTCGCGATCGTGGGCGGCTTGGGCGTGCCGCTCCTGGCCCGCTTCACGAGTACGACGACGGTGGCG
The DNA here is from genome assembly GCF_025421775.1 of Paenarthrobacter aurescens. Classification (GTDB taxonomy): domain Bacteria; phylum Actinomycetota; class Actinomycetes; order Actinomycetales; family Micrococcaceae; genus Arthrobacter; species Arthrobacter aurescens_B. Next base: position 20,612 of record NZ_JAOEFX010000010.1, read on the forward strand.
GTCACCTTGAGCGCGCTGTGGTTGACGGTTCCCGTGGGCCTGTTGTTGGCGCCTTCGTGGTGGTGGCTGTGGTCTTCGCTGGGCGGGGTTGCCCAAGGTGGTGGCATCACGGTGATCTTCATAGCCATCATCAAGTTCGCGCACTCCCAGGCTGCCGCCGGGAAGATGTCTGCCGTGGTGCAGGGTGTCGGCTACTGCTTCGCTGCCTTGGCTCCGACAGTTGTTGGGTACGTGCACAGTGTGACCGACGGCTGGACTGTCCCGCTGTTCGTGATCCTCGGCTCCGTACTTGCGTTTTGCGTCTCCACCACGTTGTCCGTGCGCTGGGTGGCCCGGCAGCGGTAGGAGCGTGGGGCGTGGGAAAGCCCCGCTGCTGGGCTGCCTCCCCGGCGGTCGGGGTCACTTGTTGCGAAGAGTGCAGGCAGCCCAGCGTCGGGGCTTGGTGTGTCGCCAGCCAGTACGGCTAGGCGGCGACGAGCTCCTCTTCCGTGGCCTCTTCACGGGCCTCGGTGAGGAAGCGGGCGTACGCCGGGATGGTCAGGAAGGTGGGGAATTCCTCTGCCAGGGTGACTTCCTCGAAGATGGCGCGGGCATCAGCGAAGCGGTCTCCGTCGAAGCGTTCCAGACGGGCGAACTCCTCGTCCAGCATGTCCTCCACCCATTCGCGGGTGATGATGTCGCCGTGGTCGGTGATGGCGTGGGAGTGGATCCACTGCCACAGCTGTGACCGGGAGATCTCCGCGGTGGCGGCGTCCTCCATGAGGTTGTGGATGGCTACGGCCCCGTTGCCCCGCAGCCAGGACTCGATGTAACGGATGCCCACTTCGATGTTGAGGCGAACCCCGCCCTCGGTGATGGTTCCCTCGGTGCTGGCGATGTCGATCAGGGCCCGGTCATCCGGGGTGACGTCCTCACGGCTGCGATCCAGCTGGTTGGGACGGTCTCCGAGAACTGAATCGAACACTTCCCGGCACACCGGCACCAGATCCGGGTGGGCTACCCACGAGCCGTCAAAGCCATCGTTGGCCTCGCGGGTTTTGTCAGCACGGACCTTCTCGAAGGAAGCCGTGTTGGCTGCCTCGTCCTTGCGGTTGGGGACAGCGGCAGCCATGCCACCGATCGCCATGGCACCACGACGGTGGCACGCCCGGACCAACTGCTCGGTGTAGGCCCGCATGAACGGCTGGGTCATGGTGACCTGGCCGCGGTCCGGGAGCACAAAGCGCGGCCCACGGGTGCGGAAGTTCTTGATCAGCGAGAAGATGTAGTCCCACCGGCCGGCGTTCAAACCGCTCGCATGGTCGCGGAGTTCGTACAGGATCTCTTCCATCTCGAACGCGGCGGTGATGGTCTCGATCAGCACCGTGGCGCGGATGGTGCCCTGCGGAATACCCAACAGGTCCTGGGCCAGGACGAAGATGTCGTTCCACAGGCGTGCTTCGAGGTGGTTCTCGATCTTGGGCAGGTAGAAGTACGGGCCTTTGCCCTGGGCCAGGAGACGGCGGGCGTTGTGGAAGAAGAACAACCCGAAGTCCACGATGCCACCGGCGATCGGCTTGCCGTCGATCAGCATGTGCTTCTCCGGCAGGTGCCAGCCACGGGGACGGACCACGATGGTGGGCAGTTCTTCGGCAGCTTTGAGCTTGTACTCCTTGCCCTCAGGGGACGTGAAATCGATCCGACGCTCCAAAGCATCGGTCAGGTTCAGCTGGCCCTGGATCACGTTGCGCCACGTCGGCGTGGACGAATCCTCCATGTCAGCCAGCCACACCTTCGCCCCCGAGTTCAGGGCGTTGATGGTCATCTTCTTATCCACCGGACCCGTGATCTCCACACGGCGGTCCTCCAAACCAGGTGCCGGGGGAGCTACCCGCCACGAAGGATCATTCCGGATACCTTCAGTCTGCGGCAGGAACCGCGGATCCTGGCCACCGGAAATCTGGTTGCGGCGGGCATGCCGTGCCTGCATCAGCTCCTGACGACGATCAGCCGTAGCCCGGTGCAACTTGCCAATGAACTCAAGGGCGTCAGGCGTCAAAACCTCGTTCTGCCGGCACATGGGCTGCGCGGTCAAAGTAATGCCATTGATAGTGAAGTTGTCAGTGAAGCTGTTCATTTCAATCTCTCCTATGAGAAGCAAATGTTCGACGGCGGCGGGCCGGGTTGGGTAATCCTCCGCGTGCGATCCGCACGAGGCCGGAGGGCCGGTAATGCGGCAGCCTGCGTAAAGGGGCCCTATATCCGCCCTCGACCGAGTTCTACGAGGTCAAAGGGCGGATATGGGGATAGCAGGCAGAGCGTTGCCGGTCCGTAGGCCGGAGGTGACAACCGGCAGCAGAGCTCGGCCGGCGTTTTGGTTAGTGGAATTGGCCCTCTTCGGTCGACCCGACCAGTGCGAGGGTGGACGCGTTCGGGTTGAGCGCTGTTGCGATGTCGTCGAAGTAGCCGGTGCCGACTTCGCGCTGGTGCTTGGTGGCGGTGTAGCCGCGGGACTCGGAGGCGAATTCCTTCTCCTGGAGTTCGACGTACGCGCTCATGCCTTCACGGGCGTAACCGTGGGCGAGGTCGAACATCGAGTAGTTCAGGGCGTGGAAGCCAGCCAGGGTGATGAACTGGAACGTGAAGCCCATGGCGCCGAGTTCGCGCTGGAACTTGGCGATGGTGGTGTCGTCCAGGTGCTTGCGCCAGTTGAAGGACGGGGAGCAGTTGTAGGAGAGCATCTGGTCCGGGAACTCGGCCTTGACCGATTCGGCGAACTTGCGGGCCAGCTCCAGGTCCGGGGTGCCGGTCTCCATCCAGATGAGGTCGGAGTACGGTGCGTAGGCCTTGGCGCGGGCGATGCAGGGTTCAATTCCGTTACGGACCTTGTAGAAGCCCTCTGCGGTGCGAACCGGCTGCCCACCTTCGCGGAGGATGAATTCCTGGTCGCGCTCATCAACGTCGGAAGTGATCAGGGTTGCTGCTTCGGCGTCGGTGCGGGCAATGACGACCGTCGGGGTATCGGCGACGTCGGCTGCCAAGCGGGCTGCGTTCAGGGTCCGGATGTGCTGCTGGGTGGGGATCAGGACCTTGCCGCCCAGGTGGCCACACTTCTTCTCTGAAGCGAGCTGGTCTTCCCAGTGAACGCCCGAGGCGCCTGCGGTGATCATGGACTTCATGAGCTCGTAGGCGTTCAGCGGGCCACCGAAGCCGGCTTCTGCGTCGGCCACGATCGGGACCAGCCAGTCTTCAACGGTCTTGACGCCCTCGGCATACTCGATCTGGTCTGCGCGGAGCAGGGCGTTGTTGATGCGGCGGACCACCTGGGGGACCGAGTTGGCCGGGTACAGGGACTGGTCCGGGTAGGTCTGGCCCGAGAGGTTGGCGTCTGCGGCCACCTGCCAACCGGAGAGATAAATGGCGCGGAGGCCGGCCTTGACCTGCTGCACGGCCTGGTTGCCGGTCAGGGCGCCCAGTGCGTTGGTGTAGCCGCCGGTCGGAGCTTCCTCGGTGAGCTGCTTCCAGAGTTTCTCCGAACCGCGGCGGGCCAGGGTGTGCTCTTCGGAGACGCGACCGCGGAGGCGGACGACGTCGGTGGCCGAGTAATCACGGGTGACGCCTTCCCACCGCGGGTTGGCGGACCATTCAAGTTCCAGCGCTGCGGCCTGCTGCTCTGCGGACTGCTCTGCGGGTTCAAATGAAGCGGTCATTTTCTGTCTCCTATGTGGTGCCCGGGCCGGCCTCCGCTGCGCCTTTGCTGCATCGGCCGGCTTGCCCGGGATCTGTATTTCTTTTCGTAAGACTTACTTTTCTGCACTTTCAACAGACTTGCTAGAGGAAAACTATGGAAAGAAATGCACTTCTTCGCGTATTCTCAAGAAATGTCTCCTGTGAGCTGGAATCGCGAAGTCGCGTCGCCGTCGTTGTCCCCTGCGTCCCCTGAACTGGACGTCATCAGCCTTGGCCGCCGCGTGCGCCATCTCCGCAAGCAGGCTGGACTGACGCTGGACGACTTGAGTGCCGCCGTCGGGACCGCGCCAAGTCAGCTGAGCCTGATCGAAAACGGCAAGCGCGAGCCCAAGTTGGGGCTGCTGCAGCAGCTGGCTGCGTCACTGAACGTGAGCATCGACCAGCTGCTGGGCGCCGAGCCGCCCAGCCGCAGGGCGGCCTTGGAAATCGAGCTCGAGCGGTACCAGCGCGGACCGCTGTACGAGTCCCTTAACCTGCCGAAAATCCGCATCAGCTCGCGGCTTCCGCTCGATGTGTTGGAGTCGCAGGTGGGGCTGCTTCAGGAGCTCGAACGCAAACTTAATGAGCAGGTCGCGACGCCGGAAGAAGCCCGCCGTGCCAACGGCGAGTTGCGTGCCATGATGCGCGAGCGCGGTAACTATTTCCCCGAGTATGAGGCCGAGGCGCAGAAGGTCCTCAAAGGCGTGGGTTACACCGCGGGGCCGCTCAGCCAGCACGTCATTGCTGACATCGCTGAGAACCTCGGCTTCAGCCTGCATCACGTGGGCGATTTGCCGCACTCCACACGGTCCGTGACGGACTTGAAGAACCGCAGAATTTACCTGACGCAGAACCAACGGCAGGATCACGATCCCCGCTCGGTCCTCCTCCAGGCGCTGGGCCACTACGTCCTGGGCCATGAAACTCCGCGCAACTACGGGGATTTCCTGGCACAGCGCGTCGCCACAAACTACTTCGCTGCGGCGTTGCTGCTTCCGGAACAGGCAACGGTGGACTTCCTCCAGAAAGCCAAGGCGGCCAAGGAAATCGCTGTGGAGGATATCCGTGACGCCTTTGCCGTGTCCTATGAGACGGCCGCGCACCGCTTCACCAATCTGGCCACCAAGCATCTGGGTATCACCACGCACTTCCAGAAGACGCACCAGTCCGGCATCATCTACAAGGCCTATGAGAATGACGGCGTGAACTTCCCCCAGGACCACACCGGTGCCATTGAAGGGCAGCCATCGTGCAAGGCGTGGACGTCCCGGGCGGTGTTTGATGTTCCGGATAAGTTCAGCGCCTACAGCCAGTACACCGACACTCCGTCCGGTACCTACTGGTGCACTGCCCGCACGGAGCGGTCCGCGGCCGGTGAATTCTCACTGAGCATCGGGGTGCCGTACCAACACGTGAAATGGTTCCGTAGACGCGAAACCACGGCCCGGGCCACCTCCAACTGCCCGGATCCCAACTGCTGCAAGCGGCCCCCGGCCTCTTTGGCGAACGAGTGGGCCGGAAACGCCTGGCCCTCCGCCCGGGCGCATTCGCACCTGCTGGCCGCGATGCCTCCCGGCGCCTTCCCCGGTGTGGATGAGACCGAGGTGTACTCCTTCCTGGCGGCCCACTCCGAACGCTGACGTTCTCTCACCTTCCGCGTGCTTAAGCGTGACGCTCCATCACCTTCCGGCAACATTTGGCGATCCCTCTCCCACCTCCCGGGAGTTTTCACGTCAAAAGGGGCACGATGTGAGGACAACACCAAGCAGGGGGATCCGCCATGAACCGAGTCCGCAAAGCGACGACGCTACTCGCGGCAGCAGCATTGGCCACCAGCTCCGCGACCATCAGTGCCTGCGCTCCCCAACCAGCCGACGTCGGGCTCCTAACCGCCGACGGCGTGACTCGCGTTTCGGTCCAAACAGCGGACTATCCGGCGCAACGTGAAGCCTTCAACGTCTCCGCGCGGAAGCTCAGCGCCGCGCTGTTGGCTGACGGCGGCGACGCGACGAACGGCAACGTAGTGTCATCTCCGGCAAGTTTGCTGATCGCCCTGAGCATGCTTCGGGCGGGAGCCAGCGGGCCAACGGCGGCGGAGATGGACGCGGTCCTCGGCCTGCCCGCCGAAGGCCGCGACGAAGCCATGAACGCGCTGCTCGCGTCCCTTGAAAAGTTCGACGGCGACCCCAGCTCCGTTGACGAGGACAACCCGCCGCGCACACCGGTGATGCACGCTGCCAACGGGCTGTTCGTCGATAAAGGCGTGCCCACGGGCGAGGGCTATCTGGCCACGCTCGCCAAACATTTCGGCACGGGGGTGTACCCGGTATCGTTCCAGGATGAGGCCGTGACCAAACCGGCAATTGACCAGTGGGTCAGCAAGAACACCGGCGGGCGGATCAAGAAAGCGCCCGCACAATACGATCCCGACAACACATTCAGCTTGCTCAACACGCTGTATTTCGCAGCGGCCTGGCAAGAGCCCTTCGACGCGAGCGACACCCGGGACGCGCCGTTCACCAAGGCTGGCGGTGAAGTGATCAACGTGCCAACCATGCACACAGGCACCAGCATGGCCTACGCAGAAGCTCCCGGATGGAAGGCCGTGGACCTGCCTTACGCCGAGGGCTTCGTGATGCGGCTGATACTGCCCGACGGCGGTGCGTCGGGTTCGGCTGGTTCGGCTGCGGTTTCTGCGGAGGTGCTTGGTCAGGTGGCGGCCAAGTTGAGCATGGCCCCTGTGGATATGGTCTACCTTCAGCTACCCAAGTGGGACCACAAGACAACGTTCGAGCTGCGGAAGGTCTTCGAAACACTCGGACTCAACCAGATGCTGGCCACGGACAAGGACTTCAATGCCATCCAGCCGGACATGAAACTGACACAGGCTGCGCAGGCCGCCAACATTACGGTGGCAGAGAAGGGCACCATCGCGTCGGCCGTCACCCAACTTAACGCCGTGGGCTCAGCCGCAGCGCCTGAACCCCAACGTGAGCTGATCCTTGACCGCCCGTTCCACTACGAGATCGTGCACGTGGAGACCGGCATGCCGCTGTTCACAGGGTGGGTGGCGGATCCGCGTTAGCTGACCAGCCGTTGCACCAGCACCGCCGCGGCTTCAACAACCTCGTCGGCATCGCGCTTGGAGGCGCTCAAAGCCACCTCCTGCCCGGACACCGTGATGATGTCCGTGATCACCGCGACGGTGAGGCGGCCCAAGGTGTCGTTGCTGGCGCCCAGGAGCACGGTGTTCTGCCGGACCCATTCACGGCCGCGTTCGCGTCGCAGGACTTCGAAACCCGGGGGAGTGTCTCCCTCGATGAAAACCCGCTCCAGGTCCCGGTGTTTCCACGTGTAGTCGAAGTAGCTGCGGCTGCCTACGTTGAACAGGGCCAGGGGATTGTTCTCACCGGCCTTCCGGGCTTTAGCCACAGCAGCAGCCACGAGTCTTTCGTGTTCGTTTTGGTAGTCGTCCCACAGCGCAAGGAAGAGCTCTGTCTTCCCGCCGAAGTGGTGATAAAGGCTGCCTACGCTGGATCCAGCACGAGCCACGATGTCCGAGATGCTCGTATCGGTGAAGCCATGCTCGACGAATACATCGCTGGCCGCGTCCAGCAGATTGCGTTGGGTGGCTGCTGTGCGAGTCCATTGCCAGGAGCCTGTGCTGGTGGCCGCTTCGGATGTTTTGCGAACCACGCTTGGGCTCCTCTCGCAGGCAGGCCGCGGATCGGAGTGTCGGACGGCCATTTTTTGGAATCCTACCCTCCAAAGAATCCACATAGCCAGTAAGAAGCCTTGACTGGCCCATGAAAAACAAGAAATAATTCTGGAAGTCTGTTCTAGAAATACACATTGCGGCGTATATCCGAATGCTGCGATTTTTGACGTCGGACGCCCCGAAACCCGGGTGCCGTTTTCGCCGTCGGGCTGCAACTGGTTGAATCGCTATATAGCGCCAACTGGTCGCAGCCAAACAAGCCAGAGAGGAACGCGGCCTGATGTCCGTTTCAAGCAAGTCGTCCGGGATCACGTCGAACAGGTGGTTCAAACCCGTCGTCGTCACCGCAGGAGCTTTGGTGGTGGCACTGATCCTGGTGCTCGTTGCGCAATGGCTCCGGACCCTCCAGCCCGTCCAGCAGTTCCTGGTGGACTACCCCGGGCACTCGGCCGTTCCAGAAGGTGCCCCCACGGGCTTCCCCGCATGGCTTGGCTGGCAGCACTTCCTCAACATGTTCTTCATTGTCCTGATCATCCGTTCGGGCTGGCAGGTGCGGACCACCACCCGCCCGGCAGCCAACTGGACCCGGAACAACAAGGGCTTCATCAAGACCAAGAACCCACCCACCAAGATCAGCCTGGACCTCTGGTTCCACCTGACGCTGGACGCGCTCTGGGTCCTGAACGGCATCATCTTCATCGTGCTGCTCTTCGCCACGGGACAATGGCTGAGGATCGTGCCCACCAACTGGGATGTCTTCCCCAACGCAATTTCGGCCGGACTGCAGTACGCGTCACTGAACTGGCCGGTGGAGAACGGCTGGAACAACTACAACAGCCTGCAGCTCCTGACCTACTTCGTCACGGTCTTCATCGCCGCCCCGCTGGCCATCATCACGGGCCTTCGCATGTCCGGCGCATGGCCAAAGAAAGCCGCGATCAACAAGTTCTACCCCATTGAACTTGCCCGCAAGATCCACTTCCCGGTGATGATCTACTTCGTCGCGTTCGTGATCGTCCACGTGACCCTGGTGCTGGCCACTGGTGCGCTGAGGAACCTCAACCACATGTACGCATCCAACGACGACAACAACAGCTGGTGGGGCTTTGGGGTCTTCGCAGCTTCCATCGTCTTCACAGCGGCCGCCTGGTTCCTTGCCCGTCCGCTGTTCCTGCGCCCGATCGCCTCACTGATGGGCAAAGTCTCGCGCTAACCCGCACGCAAAAAACAGCCGCCTCGGAAGTGTTTCCGTGGCGGCTGTTTTTGCGTGACGCAGAGGCTAGGACAGGGCGCCGCCCTGCCACAGGGCATCAAAGGGAGCGCCGGAGGACACGCGGTTCTTGATGCCAGCGGTCACGAATGCCTTCGCTGTCCGCGCTGCTTCAAGGGGCGTCGCTCCCTTGGCGAGCTCGGCAGTGACGGCAGCGGCCAGCGAGCACCCGGCACCGGATACAGCCACTTCGCCAACCTTTGGAGCGCGCAGGACTTCCAGGGTCTCGCCGTCGTAGTAAACGTCGACGGCGTCCGGGCCTTCCAGCCGCACCCCGCCCTTGGCGAGGACTGCTGCGCCGCTGATCTCGTGGATGCGGATGGCAGCGGCCTTGAGTGACTCTTCGTCGGTAATGCTGAGCCCGGAAAGGGACTCCGCTTCGAAGTGGTTCGGTGTGACAAACGTTGCGAGCGGCAGGATCTGCGCCTTCAGCGCCTGGTCCGTGTCCAAAGCGTGGCCGGGTTCTTGTCCCTTGCAGATCAGGACAGGGTCCAGCACCACATTGGTGAACGAAGCATCAGTGAGTGCCTTCTCCACGGTGCTGATGGTGGCCGGGCTTCCGAGCATCCCGATCTTCACGGTGTCCAACACCGAAGGTGCGCCGGAAGCGGCACCATAGGCCGCCGTCGTGGCTTCCAATTGGTCCGCGATGACCTGCTGATCAACCGGCACAAACCGGTGGTTCCAGTTGTCCTGGGGGTTGAAGGAGACAATGCAGGTGAGGTTCGCGATGCCGAACACTCCGAGTTCCTGGAAGGTCTTGAGATCCGCCTGCGCGCCGGCGCCACCGGTCGCTTCGGAGCCGGCAATGGTCAGGGCGATGGCAGGGGCAACAGCTGAAGTCATGGTGTCCATTTTGCCAGTTGCCCGGCCGTACGCCGATTGGCGCGTCCATCCAGTACCGCTCGTCGCGCAGAATGTACCGTTCGGCGCTGAGAAGTTCCCTTTTCTGGCGAAAAAATCCCGCAGGTTGTGACGCGCCGCATAATTGCCTTCAACAACCATGGCTCGGGGCAACCTCCTCGTTGCACATAAGAACGTTGCACATAAGAAGGGGTCTATATGAGTTGGCTCGACCGTGATCGCACCATCGCGCCCCCAGGATTCAACCGCTGGCTCATTCCGCCGGCTGCGCTCGCGGTGCACCTATGCATTGGGCAGGCGTATGCGACCAGCGTCTACAAGACGGCGCTGGTGAAGCATTTTGATGCCAGCCTGACGCAGGTCGGAGTCATCTTTTCCATCGCCATTGTGATGCTGGGGCTGTCGGCCGCCGTCATGGGGACCTGGGTGGACAAGAACGGGCCCCGGAAGGCCATGGCCACTTCGGCCCTGTTCTGGACCGCCGGCTTTGTGGTGGGTGCCGTCGGTATCTTCACCAGCCAACTGTGGCTGGTCTATCTCGGCTACGGGGTTATCGGCGGCATCGGACTGGGCATCGGTTACATATCCCCGGTCTCGACGCTCATCAAGTGGTTCCCGGACCGCCCAGGACTCGCCACGGGTATGGCCATCATGGGATTCGGCGGTGGAGCACTGATCGCGAGCCCACTGTCCACCCAACTGTTGCGGTTCTATGACCCGAACTCGAGCGCCGAAGGCTGGGTGGCAAGCGGCGACTCAGTGGGCAAGCTGTTCCTCACGCTGGCGGCGGTGTACTTGGCATACATGTTGTTCGGTGCGTTCACCATCAAGGTGCCCGCAGCCGACTGGAAGCCGAACGGATTTGACCCTTCCACCCTCAAGTCCAAACCGCTTGTCACCTCCGATAACGTGTCGGCGGCAAACTCCATCAGGACCAAGCAGTTCTGGCTCGTGTGGATCGCCCTCTTCTGCAACGTCACGGCAGGTATCGGCATCCTGGAACAGGCCTCTCCCATGATCCAGGACTTCTTCCGGAACGCTGACGGAACGTCTGCGGTTTCAGTTGCCGTCGCCGGCGGATTCGTCGGCCTGCTGTCCATCGCCAACATGGGCGGTCGTTTTGCCTGGTCTACCCTTTCGGATGTCATCGGCCGCAAGCGCATCTATATGGTGTACCTCGGCGTGGGCGCGGCTCTCTATGCGGTCCTGGCGTTGTTCGGTTCGGGCACCACCCTGCTGTTCGTTGTTCTTGCCGTCTTCATCATTTCCTTCTACGGCGGAGGTTTCGCGACCGTCCCGGCGTATCTGAGGGACCTCTTCGGGACTTATCAGGTGGGTGCGATTCACGGCCGCCTTCTGACCGCGTGGTCCGCGGCCGGCATCGCCGGACCGTTGATCATTAACGGCTTCCTGGACGCCCAAGGAACCCCGGGTGAGCTCACGGCTGCCGCCTATCAGCCGGCCCTCCTCACCATGGTGGGTCTGCTGGTCATCGGTTTTGGAGCCAATCTGCTCGTCAAGCCCGTGAACCCGAAGTTCCACGAACCCGTCAAGACCGTCAGCAAAGAATCAGTGCTCGGAGGCACCAAATGACAGGAACAAGAATCGCAACCGTCTGGGCGCTGGTTGGTGTACCCCTCGCCTACGGTGTCTTCCAGACGCTCACCAAAGCCTCTGCCCTCTTCGGCGGCTCCTAAAACCCTTGGCGTCCATGGAGGACCCTAGCCGTGGAGGGTGCGGTAGGCAGCTTCGGCGGCCGGATGCAGCGGTACGCCCGCGGTGTTGATGAGTGTCTCGGGGCTAAGGAATTGCACGCCGGTGCTCGACCTCGGAACCAAGTCGTGGGCCTGTTCCACAAGGAGTTCCACGGTCCGCCGAACAACATGGTCGGCCAGGTCCCTCCTGCACAGGAGCAGGTTGGCTACACCCACGGTCCACACGGCAGGTGCGTCCCCGTAGCTGTTGGCGGGGATGAGGACGCGATCGTAGAAGAACCCTGACTGGGCACGGGTGGCCGGAATGAGTTCGGAAAGATCCAGGAGCCGAAGCCCCAGGTCCTGCGCAGCGGCTGCGATGGGTGCCGTCGGAACGCCGCCGGACTGGATCATGACGTCGATCGATCCGTCCTTGAGCGAGACCAGTGCCTGATTCAAACCAAGGTTGACTTGCTTCAAGGTCCGGGACGGTTCGGACAGGCCAGCAGCTGCGATGATGCGTCCGGCCGTCAGCGTGGTTCCCGAGCCCACTTCGCCCACACCCGCAGTCTTCCCCGCGAGGTCGGTGAAGGTCCGGATGCCGCTGTCCTCCCGCACGATGCAGTGAACGTAGTTCTGGTACACCTTGCCCAGCGCTACCAAATCGCCGGCGGGGTCCGGCGCTTCAGCTTGGGCTGCTGCATCGGCCAACGCGACGGCGAAGGTCGCCTTGCCGGACAAGACCCGCTGGATGTTCTCGAGACTCCCGCCGGTGGTCAGCGCGACGGCCCTCCCGGCGACGCGCTCCCGCTCCAGCAGGTCCGCGAGGAGGGTTGCGAACTCCAAGTAAAAGCCGCCGGATTCACCACCTGCAACGGTGAGCTCCTGTGGCTGTTCATCCGGCGTGCAGGCGGCGGTTGAAGCGAGCAGGCCAAGCGCGACGGCGGCTTTGAGGGCATCCCGTCGGGACATCGCAGGGAACTCAGGCATGCGCACCTTCCTGTGGCCGCGCGAATTCCAGCCGTGCGATGAGGCCGTGCGGCTCGTTCGGCTCAAGGACAAGCCGTCCACCATTCGCCTGGGCCAACCGCTCCACAATGGTCATGCCCAAGCCGTTGCCGGGGATTTTGCTGTGGTGCGGCGCCCGCCAAAACCTGGTGATGGACGCGGCCAGCTGCTCCGGTGAAAGGCCGGGACCGTCGTCGGAAATGACGACGGCGGTGCCTCCTTCCGTGGGTTTGGTCGCCACGGAGATGCGGGCCCCGGGAGCGTACTTGATGGCATTGGCGAGGAGTTCACCCACCATGTGGGCGAGTTCGTCGGGGTCGCAGACGATCTGGGTCGCATCTGCGGGGCCCTCCAAAGTCAGCCGTGCCCCGGCATTCCTGGCTGCCGGGGCTGCCCTTTCCACTTCGCCCTGCAGGACCGGGAAGGGATCAATGACGGCCAAACGCTGATGGTCTGCTTCATCCGCGCGGGCAGACCCCTCAAAAGCCCGGTGTTCCGCCGTAGCCAGCTTCAGCACGCCGTCGAGCATCTCCTCCACGCGCTCAAGTTCCGCAACTACGCCCGCGGCCGCAGCCTTTTCCGGCTCACTTTTCAGCTCCAGCTGCAGCAAATCGATCCGTAAGCGCAACGCGCCAACAGGGTTCCGGAGCTGGTGCGACGTATCGGCGATGAGCCGGCGCTGGGACTCCATGCTCTCGGTCACCGTATCCGCCATGGCCGTGAAGGAACGGCTCAGCTCACGCAGTTCGGGTGGGCCGGCCTCGGGAAGCTGACTGGTTTTGCCGGTGGTTTCCAACTCGTGGACTGCCTTGCTCAGTCTGTGGACCGGGCGAAGGACCCAGCCAGTGATGCGTAATGCCGCCAACAGGAGCAGCGCACCCAGCGCCACAGCTGCAAGCCCGACGACGAGCCACCGCTCCCGTAGCTTCTGACGGGCGGCGTCGAGGTCCACTTCAAGGACCACTTCGCCCAGTACCTGGCTGGCCGTGCCGAAGGACCGGGAGATGATGTCCGTGCCAGACCCGAAGGCGCGGATGGGATTCAGCGTGGTGTCGCTGAGGTTGAGGCTTGCCCGGTTGAGGGCGTCCCTGACCTCGGGTTGGTCCTCGCTGAGGTTGCCGGAACGTACTGTTTGCTGCTGAAGCCGGATCAGGATCCCCTCGCTGTAAAGCTCGGAATACCGGTCCATCTCGCGCTGGAGTTGGGTAGTGTCGTTGTCCTCTGCAGCGTCGCTGGCCAGTTGCGCGAAGCGGTTGAGCGCTGCAACGCGATTGATTTGTAGCTCCTGGGTGAGCTCCCGGCTGGCCGATGTCAGGATCACGGTGGACACCGTCACCACGATGACCACCACCAGCAGGCTCAAGATGCCCAGAACGCGGAACTTCACGGTTGCTCCACGCGATAGCCGACGCCGCGGACATTGATGATGAAACCGGGCAGCTGGAGTTTGGACCTCAGCCCGGTCAGGTGCACGTCCAGGGAACGTGAATGTGCCAGGAATGCGTCGCCCCAGAGCGCATCCAGGATCTGCTCGCGGGTGACCACCGAGCCGGCGTTCCTGACGAGGAGGCTCAGGAGGTCGAACTCCGTTGCTGTCAGGGCCAGTTGCCGTTGGCCAACGGCGGCCACGCGACGGTCGAGGTCCACTTCCAGTTCCCCGAGCACGATGCTGTGGGGCATGGTGTTGCCCGCCCTGCTGGTCCGACGCGTCACGGCCTCGATCCTCGCGAGCAACTCCACGAGTTTCACGGGTTTGACCAGATAGTCGTCGGCTCCCGAACGGAGGCCCAGAACCACGCTTCGCTCGTCGTCGCGGGCCGTCAGAATCAGGATGGGAACTGCTGTGACTTGGCGCAGCTTCCGCAATACGTCCAAGCCGTCCATGTCCGGAAGACCGAGGTCCAAGAGGATGACCTCGTGCTGCCGGTGGGCCAGGAGTGCGTCCTCGCCGCGGGATACCCGGGTGTGCTTATGGCCGGCCGAGGCGACGGCTGCGCTCAAGGCCGACGCCATGGCGTCGTCATCCTCGACGATGAGCACGTGCACGGTCTGGTTCCTTTGGCTTGCTGGGCTGGTTCGCTACGGTCTGGTTTGCTACGGTCTTGTTCGCCACTAGAGCTTAACGTTGTGAGGCCCGCTCTGCGCCCTTCGGAGTATCCAAAGTGCGCAGAACGGGCCTCACAAGGCAGTCAGGTCAGGCGTTGACGAGGTCCTTCTTGTCGTCGTCGTCCTTCGACGCGCCCCTCGCAGTGAAGGCGTTGCCCTGCTCGGCATCCAAGTGCGTGGGCTTCTTGTTCTTCAGCGCGAAGATGTACACCAGCAGCGAGATGAAGATCGCGGCGGTGACGTAGGTGAAGAACATGTCAACCTGGCCCGACTTCTGCAACGCTGCACCAATCAGCGGAACCGTACCGCCGAACAGTGAGTTGGCTATCGCGTAACCGAGCCCGACGCCGAGGGCGCGGATGGATGCCGGGAACAGTTCAGCCTTCACCAGCGCGTTGATGGACGTGTAGCCACCCACCATAAGCAGGCCGCCGAACATCAAGAGGAAGGCCACGAAGGGGTCCTTGGTTCCGGCAAGCGTGGAAAGCAGCGGCCACGTGAAGAGCACACCGGTCACACCGAACCAGATCAGCAGCGGCTTCCGGCCGATCTTGTCCGAGAGCATGCCGTACACGGGCTGCAGCAGCATGAAGATGAACAGCGCCCAGAAGTTGATGACGGAGGTATCGGTCTTGGCGATGCCGGACGTATCGTTCATGAACTTCAGGATGAAGTTGGTGTACGTGTAGAACGCCACGGTGCCGCCGAGGGTGATGCCGATGCAGATGAGCAGCGGCTTCCAGTGCTTGGTGAACAGCAGCTTCATGGTGCCAGGCTGTGCCTCGCCCTCAACCTTGACGTGCGCAGCGCGGAGCTGATCTGAGGAAAGGGTCTCTTCCATGGAGCGGCGAAGCCAGAGAACAACCAGCGCAGCAACACCGCCAATGGCGAACGGAATCCGCCAGCCCCAGGCCGTCAGGTCTTCCTTGCTCATGGTGTTCTGCAGGATCACCAGTACCAGGAGGGCCAGCATCTGCCCGCCGATCAGCGTGACGTACTGGAAGCTGGAGAAGAAGCCACGGCGCTTGGCCGTCGCAGCCTCGGACATGTAGGTGGCGCTGGTGCCGTACTCGCCGCCCACCGAGAAGCCCTGGATCATGCGGATAAACACCAGCAGAATCAGGGCCCACAGGCCAATAACGTCCTGCGTCGGCAGAATGGCGATGGCGAAGGAGCCGGCAGACATCATGGTCACGCTGAGTGTCAGGGCAGCTTTGCGGCCCTTGCGGTCGGCGTAGCGTCCGAAGAACCAGCTGCCGATCGGGCGCATGAGGAACGACGTCGAGAAGACCGCCATCGCCTCGAGGCCGGCCTGCAGGTCGTCCGCGGAGTTGAAGAAGTGCGACTGGAAATACGCCGCGAAAACCGTATAGACGTAGAGGTCGAACCACTCCACGAGGTTGCCCGCGGAGCCCTTGAGGATGTTGCTCACGGCCTTGCGTGTCTGGGCGGCTTCGCTCAGAGGTGCAGCTTGTTGGGTGCTCATCAATGAACCTTCCTGGACGGCGCCTGATACGGCAGCCGTGTCTTGCATGAGTTCGTTCTGTCCATGAAGCTCGTGCTCATGGCGTCCTTGCGCATGGCTCTTCGTCGACTAAGAAAGGCCCTCCGGGGTGAAGAGGACATGTTCCAAACTATGGGTGATGCACGGCACAGCCAACGCGGGAGGGGATTTCCTAACACTTCCTTAGGTTTCGGGTTGCGTTGGGGCGCGGGCCGGACCCACGAACGTTAATGCTCGACGGCGGCCGCTCGCCCCGGATGCTCTCACCGTCTGTCGTGTTTTGGTGGACCCTCTCTCACCGTCTGTCGTGTTTTGGTGGACCCTCGCTCACCGGCTGTCGTGTTTTGGTGGACCCTCGCTCACTTCATGGGGGTTTCGGGGGGTTCCGTGCTGGCATGGCGAAATTTTCGGGGACGGCCGAGGGAGCGACGCGACCCCGTGGACCGCCGTCGTCATCGCGTCATGTGAGTGAGCGTCCCTCCAAAGGCGCGAATAGGTGATGGAGGGTCGGCTGAAACTGTCAATGAGGTGAGAGAGCGGTGGGTTGGAGGGCCGATTAGCTGAGAGAGGGTTCGTCGTTGGTGCGGACGAGCTTCCAGATTGATAGCCGGCCGATTCCGGCGGCGACGGCCGTGCATACAGAAAAGCCAATAATCGGAAGTGTGCTGAAAAGTGCGCCGACCAACGCGCCGGCAGCAGTTCCCGCAACAACGAACGCAGCCACATGCACCCACTGATTGCGGACGGTGCGGAGTGCCTTGCCCAGCAGCGCTCCGATCGGCGCACCTACGGCCCAAATGGGTATTGCGCCGAAGAGGAAATACATGGCGCAATAGAAGATCACGAGCGGAACAGATTTGCTGGTCGCGCCGAACATCATTGGAACAAACAGCGCACAGAACGTCATGTGCGACACCAGGATTCCCACCACCAGGCCCTTCCATCCCAGCACTACCCGGTCCTTCGGGTCGTAGGGCCAGGCTGGCGGGGGACTGACCGCGCTCATCGATTCCCCTCGGCAATCTCGTTGAGAGCGCCAGCAAGCGAGGGATGCTCGAACGCGAACCCCGCGTCGAGCAGTTTCCGGGGCTCCACCCATCTGCTCTTCAGCACCAGTTCGGTTTGTGTTCGGATCAGAACGGCTCCGGCCTCGAGCAGCCAGGCCGGTGTCGGAATACCAAACGGAACACCCAGGCTTCGCCGAACCAGCGACATCAGCTCGCGGTTGTCCACAGGATGGGGCGACGCCGCGTTTACCGGACCCGTCAGCTCACCGTGGCCGTGGACGAACAGGACAACACGGAACAAGTCCTCCACGTGGATCCAGCTGAACTTCTGTGTACCGGGTCCCATGTGCCCGCCCAAGCCCAAGCGCGCGAGGTTTCGCAACGGACCCATCACGCCACCGCCAGGCCCCAGCACGATCGCAATGCGCAGGGGCACTTTGCGGGTGCCCGGCACATCAGCCGCCGCCAACTCGTCCTCCCATGCACGGGCGACGTCTACGGAGAACCCACTGCCCAGTTCACCCGAGGCCTCCGACTGCGGGTCATCTTCCGCGTGCCGGTAAATGGTGCCAGTACTCGAGTTGATCCAGGTCCGGGGCGGTTCGGCACACGCCGCCATCGCGCGGGCCAATGTTCGGGTCGTCAATACCCGGGATTCCAGAATCTCCCGCCGGTGCCGTTCGTCGTAGCGGCAATTCACGGACCGTCCGGCGAGGTTCACCAGCAGCTCGGCGCCGTTCAGCGCTTTGGTGATGGCGCCGTCGTCGTTCCAGTGAGCGTCAGCCGAAGCGTCCCGCCCAATCGTTCGGACCTGCCAACCCTCGTCAAGAAACCGCTGCCGGAAGTAGCTGCCAATGAAGCCGTTGGCGCCCGCGATTGCCACGGTCCGCTGCTTCACGAGTCTTCCTTGACGGTGCGGACGAGTCCCAGGACGTCGTCAAACACTTTGCCGACGCCGGGAATCTTGGCGAGCGACAGGCCCCGCGCCACCAGCGGCGCCGCCCCGTCGATCAGTTTGCGCGTTCGGCGTTGGCCCTCGGATTTGTCGTAAACCCAGAACAGTGCGACTCCCATGTACGCCAGCCACAGCAATTCGGGCAGGTCGCCGCGCAACTTTTTCGCAACGGCCGGCGAGGAACCGTCGACGGCGGAACGGAAGATCGCGAGCGAAGCCTCCCGGGCGGCGGTGGACGCCTCGCCGAACGGGTTGACGGGCGACGACGGCCGGATCGCCGTTGCGATGAAGTCGGAACCGAACTGGTGGTAAGGCGCCATGACATCGACGCCGGTATGCAGCACGGCTTTGAGGCGGCCAGCAAGATCCTGCACGCTTTCGAGGGCCTGGGCCGCGACCACCGCGTGCTCATCCTGCACCTGGATGTACAACTCCTGGACCAGCTCGTCTTTGGACGCGAAGTAGTAGTACGCGTTCCCCACCGACACCCCGGCCTCCTGTGCAATGGCGCGCATGGTGGTTTTCTCGAAGCCGATTTCGCGGAACATCTTCAGCGCGACGTCGGCTACCAGTTGGCGGGTCTGCTCACTCTTCGCTGCCATGCAGCACTCCTTCGATGAAACTTTTGAACGTGTTCAAGGACGAGTATGCCACCATTTCTGAACGTGTTCAAAACAGTAAGTGAGAGAGCGTCGGGGGAAAGGGCGTGAAAGGTGAGAGAGCGTCGGGGGGGAAGGGCGTGAAAGGTGAGAGAGCGTCGGGGGAAAGGGCGTGAAAGGTGAGAGAGCGTCGGGTGGGATAATGGAACCGGTGCCGGGCCACATGCCCCACCAACCACAGTGCTAATACAGCGGGGTGCCCTGAATGCAGGGGCCTGCGCGAACCACTACGAAATGGATGACCCATGCCCTCGCCCTCAGGCTCCAGTACCTTGAGCAAGCCCGCCCCACGCTTTGCTTCAATCGGCTCCCCGTATTTCGGCATCATGCTGGCCGTCATGGCCGTGGTGCTGATCCTGTCCAACATCGGCGCGTCCAAGGGCGTCGCGCTCGGGCCAATCCTGACTGACGGCGGGTTCTTCCTGTTCCCTCTCGCCTACATCCTGGGCGACGTGATGAGCGAGGTGTACGGCTTCAAGGTGGCGCGCAAGGCCATCATCACCTCGTTTGCCCTCTCGGTCTTTGCCTCCCTCTGCTACTGGATCATCATCGTGTTGCCGGGTTTCAGTGACGACTACAGCACCGCCAAGCAGGCAGCCATCGAGGGTGCCCTTGGGCCCGTGCCGCTGATCGTCCTTGGTTCACTCCTTGCCTTCCTGGCAGGTCAGACCATCAACTCGTGGATCCTCGTGAAGATGAAGGCCCGCACCGGCGAGAAGTCCCTGTGGGCACGCCTGATGGGCTCGTCCGTGGTGGGCGAATTCGTGGACACCCTGATCTTCTGCAGCATCGCCGCATCGGTCATCGGCATCACGGACTTCGGCTCGTTCCTGAACTACGCCCTGGTTGGCTTCGTCTACAAGACCGCCGTGGAGTTCCTGTTCGTCCCCGTCACTGTGCTGGTTGTCGGCTGGATCAAGAAGCGCGAGCCGAGCTATGGGGTAGCCGCAGCGTAGCCTCGAACTCGGCGACTACGAGTAGTACCGGCCCAGAGTCTCCGCCTTGAACTCGAAGAAGTCCCCGGATTCGATGGCCAGGCGGGCGTCGTCCACCATCTTCACCACGAAGCGTTCGTTGTGGATGGAGATGAGCGTTGCCGAGAGCATTTCCTTGGCCTTGAACAGGTGGTGGATGTAGGCCCGTGAATAGTTCACACAGGTGTAGCAATCGCAGCCATCCTGCAGGGGGCCAAAGTCGGTTTTATAGCGAGCCCCGCTCAGGTTGAACCGGCCAAACGGTGTGTAGAACGCGGAATTCCGGGCCACACGGGTGGGGGAGACACAGTCGAACGTGTCGGCGCCGTTCTCAATCGCAGTGAAGATGTCGTCCGGCTCGGAGATGCCCAGCAGGTGCCGCGGCTTGTCCTCGGGAAGTTCCTCGTTGCACCAGCGCACAATCGTGCCCAGGTTTTCCTTTTCCAGGGCCCCGCCGATCCCGTAACCGTCAAAGGGCATGGCGCCGAGGTCCTGGCATGCCTTGCGGCGAAGGTCCTCATACTGGGCGCCTTGGATCACGCCGAACAACGCCTGGTATGGCTTGCCCACGCGGGAAGAAGTCAAGGAATCGTGTTCCTCCAAGCACCGCAGCGCCCACAGACGTGTCCGCTCCAGCGACTCCTCCTGATACGCGCGCGAGTTCTGCAGCGTGGTGAGCTCGTCGAAAGCGAACATGATGTCGGCGCCGATCTGGTGCTGGACCTGCATGGAGACCTCGGGGGAGAAACGGTGCCGGTCCCCGTTCAGGTGCGACTTGAACCAGACGCCGTCATCATCGATGTGCGCCAGCCGCTCCTTGCCGGGCGCCACTGCGTCATCCGGTCCGGAGCTGTCCACGTTCTTCATGTCGATGACCTTCTTGAACCCCGAGCCCAGGCTCATCACCTGGAATCCACCGGAGTCCGTGAAGGTGGGGCCGGACCAGTTCATGAACGCGCCCAGCCCGCCGGCGGCGTCGAGGATTTCGGGCCCGGGCTGCAGGTACAGGTGGTAGGCGTTGGCCAGGACAGCCTGCGCGCCGAGGTCGGCGATGGACTCGGGCAGCACTGCCTTCACGGTGGCTTTGGTCCCGACGGCGATGAACGCGGGCGTCTGGATGGTCCCGTGCGGCGTGGTGATGGTTCCGGTGCGGCCCAGGAAGGCGCCGCCGTTGTCGGCTATCTGCGCGTCCGACGGCGAGCACGTCTCAGTCAGGCGCTTGCCTACCGAAAAGGCAAACTCGGATTGCCGGCCGGACAAACCTGGCAGGGCGGGAGCAGGGGAAGATGCAGGAGCAGATGAGGAAGCTGGCACGCTAACAAGTGTGCCAGCTTTACCGGGAGCAGCCTGCCGGATAAGCCCTACGACCCGTAGTTCGACTCTTTCCAGTTGTCCCACGAGGACCTGATGTCCGCCAAGGTGTGGGCCCCCAAATCGTAGGTCGAGGCAATCACCATGGAGCCGCCGTCGGGCCTTTTTTCCGGAATCGGCAGCTGTTCGGCGACGATCAGCAGGCCATCACCGTGCTCGGCGTAGCTGTGGACGGTGAGGCCCACCTGATGCCGGCTCTTGAACCAGACTTTGCCGGAAATCTTCTCGCCCGTGGAAAGCGTGAGCGAATACTCCTCTCCAACGGGCGGCAAATCCCCCAGCCCCAGCTTCTCAATCGCAGGACCGCCTTTGCCGGGCAGCGAGATAAAGTGTGTCCGCCGGTGCCCGTGCGGGTGCCGTTCCAGGGCAAAGCGCAGCTGATGAAGGAACGTGAGCCACCCCTGGGTGATGTCCTCGTCCCAGTCGGCCCACTCGGAATCATGGTCCAACGCAACCCTGGTGATCCGCACTTCGGTGCCGCCTGAAACTGGGTGGAGCTCAAAAATGTCCCCGCCGTTCACGGTCAGGCTCGTGTGATCGGGCCCTTCCACGACGTCTGTGTTGAAGTAGATCTGTTTGATTTCGTCGTTGAGATCGTCGGCTTCCCAACCATGCCATTGGGCCACCAACGACGGTTCACGCAGCATGGTCCAAACCTGCTGCGCATCGGCATTAACCACAACGCTCAGATTGTTCGTCATGGCCCCGAATCTACCGCCGTTCGCCCCCACATAACAGGTCTTGAAGCCGCTGAAACAGTGTCAGGCGCGCACCGATTCGAGTTCATTGCCGATCCGGCGCGCCAACTCTTCCTCGCCGATGGTCTTCGAACCGCCGTGGGCGCGCAGGAACATCAGCGCTTCGAGGCGAAGGAAGCGCCATTCGCGCTCGGCTTCGTGGTTGCCGTTGTCGATCGCGCGGAAGATTTCCTTGTCGTACAGGTTGGGTTCGTTGAGCGAGCGCTGGCGGACACGGGCGTTGATCCGGGCCTTGAAGGGGTCTTCTTCCTGGGACTCGGGGGCTCGCAGCAGCTTCTCGTACACCGCGGCGCGCTCCGCTTGCCCGGCTTCGCGGCAGATGAAACTGGACAGGGCCAGGGCCCGCTCGATCGACGCCCACCGGTCCAGGTTGCCGTCGAACGGCAGCACGTTCAGCAGGTCCGCGACGGCCAAAGCGTGGTCCGGATCGCGCAGGACGATGCACAGGTCGAACGCGAGGTCGCTGAGGTCCCGGAGGCAGCTTCCGGACTTGGTGTTGATGCCCTTGGCGAGCCGTTCGGACAGTACCTGGACGCCGTTCTTGCCCTTGTGGTTGGCGGCCGCGGCACGCACCACGGCTTCCGGGGTGCCGTCGGGCCCGGGGATAAGGGCCAGCTCTTCGGCGCTGGGTCCGGTGTACGTCGGGGGCGCCTCCGGGCGGGGAGGTACGACGACGGCGGGTCCAGCGGGAGCCTCAGCGTCCCCTTCAGCGGGAGTGCTGGGGTCGGGAGTGCTGGAGTCGGTGGTGCCGGGGTCGGGTGCGGCTTCAGTGGAAGCATCACCGGAGCCAGCCGGAACCCCGTCACCCACAGGAACACTGGACCCGACAGCGATCCGTACAGTGCCGCCGTCGACCATGGTCACCAGTAGCAAGGCGGCCACGCCGTAATCGTCGGCCTGCACCTCGATGCCGCGGATTTCCTCGGCTGGCCCGTCACCGGGCGGGAACACAAAATCTCCGGGCTGCAGGTCCCCAGCCTGCTTTTCTTTGTACTGCTGTGTGGCTGGGCTGTGAGTCATCGGAAGTCCTTTGGTTCTCTTGGGGTCCGCCGTCCAGTCTACAAAGACCAGCCGGGGCAGGGGCCGGGGACCCGCTAGAGAACGAGGCCCGAGAACGCCAGCGCCTGCCGCACGAGGTTCCCGCGGCCGCCGTCGAACTCCTGCTGGACGTTCTCGCTCAGGACCTCCTGCGGTGTCATCCACGTGAGTTCGAGGGCGTCCTGGCGGGGTTCGCATTCACCGGTCACGGGAATGATGTAGGCCAGCGAGACGGCGTGCTGCCGGTCGTCCGTGAAGCCGGTCTGCGACGGAGCCGGGAAGTATTCCGCCACGGTGAAGGGAACGGGGCTGATGGGCAGTTGCGGGAAGGCCAGGGGGCCGAGGTCCTTTTCCATGTGCCGCAGGAGGGCCGCCCGGATGGTCTCGCGGTAGAGAACGCGGCCGGAAACGAGGTAGCGGACCATGTTGCCGTCGGCGTCGCCCTGCAGGAGCGTGCCAACTTCGTTCACATACCCGAGCGGGTCCAGCCTGACCGGGACAGCCTCCACGTAGACCATGGGGAGTCGGCCGCGGGCTTCGAAGAGGTCTTCATCTGAAAGCCAGCCTGGATACGGGTCGGGTGTACGTACGCTCATGGTTAAGTTCTACCCCATCCCCAGCCGAACTTCCTTGGCGGCGTCCCGGTGGCTGCGGCGTTACGCTCTCGGCGGTATTAGAGCGCCAGAATGGATTCGAGGGGCTCGCCGGATGTTATGCGTGCAAGGATGGCCGGCTCCGCTGCGTCGGATGCGAGCGCCTTCTCCAGGACGTCGCGCGCAGCTTCGGGGGAGAGGACGACCAGCCCGTTGTCGTCGCCCAGGACCAGGTCGCCGGGGTTGACCTTCACACCACCGCACTGCACCGGGACGTTGACGGCGGAGCCGGTCCCGTGCAGGCGTTTGGTGGTCAGGCAGGAGGTCCCGCGGGCGAACACCGGCAAGCCGGTCTGCCGCAGTTCCAGTACGTCGGTGGCCACGCCATCAACCACGACGGCGGCAGCACCTTGGGCGAGCGCAGCGGCTGCCGTCACGGCCCCGACGGGCGCATGCTGGTGGTCGCCGCACATGTCCACCACCAGGACGTCGCCGGGCCGGAGCGCCAGGAGGGCATGGTTCATGGCGATGGCATCGTGGTCAGCGATCCGGACGGTGACGGCGGGTCCGGCAATCTTCACGTTGTCCAGGAGCGTCTGGATGGTGGGGGAGACGAAGCCGTCTTCGAGGAAGTGGCCGATGGTCGGGTAGCTGACGGCTGTCAGGTCTCCAAGGAGTGTTGGGATCATGGGGTGTCCTCCGGGGTGTCCGACGTGATGTTGGCCAGCACTGCCACGCATTCAATTTCCAGGGACACGCCCCACAGGCTGACGCACACGGTGGTCCGGGCCGGTTTGGCGGTGCCGAAGTATTCCACGTACACGCGGTTGTATTCCTCCAGCTGGTCGGGGCTGGTCAGGTAGGTGTTCACCTTCACCACGTGTCCCAGGCTGGACCCGGCGGCTTCCAGCACGCCCGCGAGGTTCTGGATGGTTTGCCGGACCTGCCCTTCAAAGGTGTCAGGTTGATGGTCCAGGCCGGTGATCGCTGGGATCTGGCCGGAGGTGAAGACGAAACCGTTGGCAATGACCGCCGGGGAAAAGGGCCCGACGGCGGGCGCCTGGCCGGGGATGCCGGCCAGGCGCTCGATGGTGCTTGGTTTCATTTGGCTGCCGCGGCTTCCGTGGAGCCGGCAAGAGCGGGAGCTTCATCGACGGCGTCGATGTTGCCGTAGCGGGTCTCTGTCAGCAGGAAGAGGGCCACCAAGGACAGTCCGGCCGCTGCCATGATGTACCAGGCGATCGAAGAACTCTGTCCCGTCATGCCCAGGAGCCACGTGGTGACGAACGGGGTGGCGGCGCTGCCCAGGAGGCCGGACAGCATGTAGGCCACCGACAGTCCTGAATAGCGGACCTTGGAGCCGAAGAGCTCGGCCAGGAACGTGGCGATGGGGCCATAGTTGGCGCAGAACGCAGTCATCATGGCCAGGTAGGCGACGAAGAGCAGCGCCACGGACTTGGTGTCCATGAGCCAGAACATCGGGAAGGCGAGAGCAGCTTCGGCTGCAACACCGGCGAAGATGATGGGCTTGCGGCCGAACTTGTCCGAGAGCTTGCCGAAGAACGGGATAAGGAACAGGCCCAGGATGCAGGAGGCCAGGACCACCCAGAGCATCAGGCTCTCGGAATGCCCAAGTTCCTTCTTGCCGTAGGAAACGCCGGAGGCCACCAGCAGGGTGAACGTGCTGCCCGTGGACAGGGTGGCGACGCCGCCCAGGACCACCTGCTTCCAGTACTTGGCCATCAGTGCGGCGAACGGCATCTTCGCCTTGGCGCCGGCGGTCTTGACTGCCTGGAAGGACGGGGTTTCCTCGATGTGCAGGCGGATGTAGATGCCCACGCTGACCAGGAGGACCGATGCCAGGAACGGGATACGCCAGCCCCATGAGTACAGGGCTTCGGTGCTGACGGTGGAGGCCACAATCAGGAAAGCAACGTTGGCGATCAGGGTGCCGGCGGGTACGCCAACCTGCACCAGCGACCCGTAGAAACCGCGACGGGCGGGAGGGGCATGCTCAACGGTCATGAGCACTGCGCCGCCCCATTCGCCGCCGAGGGCCAGGCCTTGGATGACGCGGAGGAAGAGCAAAAGAAGCGGCGCCATGATGCCGATGCTGTTGTAGTCGGGCAGGAGGCCGATGGCGAAGGTAGCCGCTCCCATGGTCAGGAGGGAGACCAGGAGCATGGACTTGCGGCCAAGCCGGTCACCGAAGTGGCCGAAGATGATGGCCCCCACCATACGGGCAATGTAGGCGGAAGCGAACGTGCCGAAGGCCAGCATGGTGCCGACGATCGGGTCGAAGCTGGGGAAGAAGATCTTGTTGAAGACAAGGGCCGACGCCGTCCCGAAGACGAAAAGGTCGTACCACTCGACGGTGGTGCCAATAACGCTGGCGAGGGCAATCTTGCGCATCTTTGCCAGGTCAAGCCTGGACGATGATGCGGGGGCAGTATCTACCGTGTGGGCCATCTGATTCTCCGGATGGGGTGCGGGGACGAGTGTCCGGTGCAAGGTAGCTACAACTATGGTGTGTGCCCGATCACACCATCAATGGCAGAACTCCCACCAAAATGGGCCCGGGAATGTGGAAACACACACCGGAGCGCCGCTGCGGCCGCGAAAGCGCTAGGCCCACGCCACCACCAGGCGGGCTGTCTTCGCGGGAACGGCCAGATCGATTCCCGTCAGTTCCTGGAAGCGGTTGAGCCTGTTGAGGATGGTGTTGCGGTGGCAAAACAGTTGCTCGGAGGTGACAGTGACATTGCCCGTGCCCAAGTAGTTCCGGACCGTTTCGAGCAAACGCTCGCGCTCGCCGCCCCGGCACTCCGCCAATGCCTCTTCAAGTTCCGCGGCGAGGTCCAATCCGGCGTCCTGCAGGTTTTGCTGGGCCAGCCGGGCCCATGCGGAATCGGCGGACAGCGGGCCGGCGTCGCGGGGCCGAAGGAGCGCGGCCAGGCTTTCGGCCGTGCGGGCGGCCGTTGGGAGCGCGCGGAGGCCAAGGACCTCGGGCACGTAGCCGCAGGGCACGTTCACGACGCCGGGTGGCAGCTGCTGTGCATCGCTTTCAGTGCCGTGCGCCTCGCCCCGGGTTTCGGGGCCGCGCGTCCTCGCCGCAGGCAGCGCCCAGAAAACGTAGGTGTTGCCGCCGGACTCGTGCAGGAACAATCTTTGCCGGGCATGCTGGCCTGAACCGAACTGGGAGGCTGCCGCCCTGAGCCGGGCCCCGGGATCGCCGCTCGCGGCGACCAGGGCGAAGCGTGATTCAGGGTTGATGCCCAATGCGGAAGCCACTTGCGCGGAGGTTTCGAGGGAGGGGGTGCTCTGGTTGAACAGGCGGGCTATGAACTCGCGCTGGATGCTGGACTCTTCTTGTGCCATCCTGACGCGTTCGGTCAGGTAGCTCGTGTGGGTTCGGGTGGCGAATTCGTCCACGACGCTCCATACCTGGTCCACCCGTGTCGCAAGCAGGGCGGCGTCCGCGGTGTCGGCGATTTCCAGCAGTTCGGCCCAGAGGATGCTGAAGTCCAGGCGTACGGCGGAGGTCAGGGATTCGGGGGGAATGCCGGCGCGGGCGCGTTTGGAGCCGAGGTCCGAGGCGAAATCCAGCAACCCGTCCCGACTGCCTGCTTGTCCGTTCCTCAGGCCGCGGATCAAGCGCCTGAACGTCTCCCGTGCGGTCTCCTGGATTTCCAGAACCGTCACCTGGCTTTCGCCGTATTCGGGAATTTCGCGGACCCGCGTGGTGAAGGCCTGCGCCAGGGAGTCCAGCCGCCCTTCGAGCTGGTCCACCAGCTGAGCCCAACGGACAGCATGCCCGGTTGTTTCAGAATTGTGCATTTACACATTCTAGGGCCTCGTTTCCGTGGTGGATCGCTAGTCTTTTTGGGGAAAACTACTGGCACTATGGATTGAGTCACACAAATTTGCCCGGGCACCCCCAACGTCCGGTCCCGTTCGCACTCATGGAGCAACTATGGCAAGCACGGTCAGCGGAGCCACGGACGCCAGTCCCACGGCAGTACGCGTCGTCGATGAAAGCGTCACCAAGAAGGTGGCCCTGGCCGCCCTTGTGGGCACGGCGCTGGAATGGTACGACTTCTTCCTTTTCACCACAGCCGCTGCGCTGGTGTTCAACGCACAGTTCTTCGTTTCCCAGGACCCCTTCGTGGCGGCCATGGGATCCTTCGCTACGCTCGCAGTCGGCTTCGTAGCCCGGCCGATCGGTGGCTTCATCTTCGGTGCCCTTGGAGACAAGGTGGGCCGCAAGAAGATCCTCATGGTCACGATCGTGGGCATCGGCATTGTCACCGGCCTCATCGGCCTCCTGCCGAACTACATGACCATTGGCCTGGCAGCCCCCATCCTGCTGGTAGCCCTGCGCATCGTCCAGGGCCTCGCCGTGGGTGGTGAGTGGAGCGGCGCGGTGATCATCGCCGTCGAGAATGCTCCAGTGGAGAAGCGCGCACGCTACGCCGCCCTGCCGCAGATCGGCTCCCCGATCGGCACCATACTGTCTTCCGGTGGCTTCTTCGGCATGTTGTTCCTGGTGGGCCAGACCAACTTTGACGCGTGGGGCTGGCGCATCCCGTTCATCGCCGCCATCCCGCTGCTTGCCATCTCCCTGTGGATCCGCAGCCGACTCAGCGAATCACCCGAATTTGAAGCACTCATGGAATCCGGAGAAACGGAGCATGCTCCTATCCGCGGGGTCCTGAAGAACAGCTGGCGCCAGATCCTGGTGGGTATGTGCTCGGCGTTGCTCGGCATCGGCGGTTTCTACCTCATCACCAGCTTCGTTGTCTTCTACGGCACCAAGGTCCTCAAGCTGCCCTCTGAACTCCTGCTCATGGGCACCCTGCTGGCTGCAGCACTCGAGATCGGCGCCCTTATCTGGGCTGGCCGGCTGGGCGAGAAGTTCGGCGCCAGCAAGGTGATCCTCTGGGGCGGCGTGGCATCGGCGCTCATCGCAGTTCCCGTGTTCCTGGCCATCGACTCCCGCAACCCGTTCCTGGTGGTCCTCGGCATGATGATCGGCGTCGCAGTGCTCTCCATCCCGTACGCCGTCTCCGGTACCGCGTTGACTGCCCTGTTCGCCACGAAGGTCCGCTATACCGGCGTCGCCATCACCTCCAACACTGCAGGTGTCATCTCCGGCTTCGTGCCGTTGATCGCCACCGCGCTGGTGGCCGCCAACAATTCCTTCTGGCCCGGCGCCATCATCCTGCTGGTTGTCTCAGTACTGACTGCGTTGTCCGGCCTGTTCCTCCCGGCCCTTTCCATCGAAGAAGAAGGAATGAAGCATTGAGCACCACCACCGCAGGCCACCTGATTGTCGGCCAACTCGAACGCGCGGGTATCAAGCGTGTCTACACCGTGCCGGGCGAGAGCTTCCTCGACGTCCTTGACGGCTTGCACGGCTCGCCGGTCCAAAACGTGGTGGCCCGCCAGGAAGGCGGCGCCGGGTTCATGGCACTCGCCGAAGGCCGTCTGACTGAGCTCCCGGGCGTCGCCATGGTCACCCGCGGTCCCGGCGCAGCCAACGCCTTCATCTCCATCCACACCGCATACCAGGACGCCACGCCCTTGATCCTGTTCGTGGGCCTGATCCCGGTAGCCGACCGTGGCCGGGAGTCCTTCCAGGAGTTCGACATCAACGCCTGGTTCGGCAGCACAGCGAAGAAAGTCGTCACGCTCGACGACGCCGCTTCCGCCGCCCGCGTTGTGGACGACGCCATTTTCACTGCCCTCAGCGGACGGCCCGGCCCCGTGGTCATCGGCCTCCCGGAGGATGTGTTGGTGCACGTGGTCGAGGACGCCACGGTGGAACCCCGCAAGGTTGCCCGTCCAGAGCCGGCCCCCGTTGACCTGGATGAGCTGAACCAAAAGCTGGAGAAGGCACACAAGCCGCTCGTCGTCGTCGGCGGTGAAGGCTGGACACAGAAGTCCGGCGAGCAGTTGGCCGCTTGGGCGAGCCAGCACAGCGTGCCGATCGTGGCTGACTTCCGCGCTTACGACGCCGTCCCGCACCGCAGCGACGCCTACGCTGGCTTCCTCGGCTACGGCCGCAGCGACGCCAACGCCCAGCGCCTGGACGACGCCGATTTGATCGTCTTTGTCGGCTGCGTCCGGGGCGACGTCCTGTCCGATGGCTACAAGCGCGGACTCAACGCCCACACCGTAGTAGTCAACGCTGATGCCAACCTCCTGGGCCACTTCGGCCGCGTGGACCAGCACATCATCGCGGACGTCACGGCGTTCGCCGCCTCGCTTACGGGGATGGACGCGAAGGTCAACAGCGAGGAAGGTTGGTTCGCCAGCGCCCGCGCCGATCAGCTCACCTACTCCACACCCCGGCCCGACGGCGGCATCGGCGTCGACTTGGGCGTCGCCATGGAGGTCCTCAAGAAGGAAATGGCCGACGACGCCGTCCTCACCTTCGGCGCCGGAAACCACGCCCTGTGGCCTGCACGCTACCTGGACCACAACTCGGCCAACTCCCTGGCCGCGCCGCGCAACGGCGCCATGGGCATGGGGATTCCCGCTGCCGTGGCGGCGTCGCTCACCTACCCGGGCCGTCAGGTTATCTCCGTGGCCGGCGATGGCTGCTTCATGATGAACGGCCAAGAGATCGCCACGGCCATGGGCTACGGCGCCGCATTCGTCGTTCTGGTGGTGGACAACGGCATCTTCGCCACCATCCGCGAGCACCAGGAAGCGCACTACCCGGACCGCCCCTCCGGCACCCACATGACCAACCCGGACTTCGCCGCACTCGCCCGTTCCTACGGCGGCTACGGCGAGCGCGTGGACCGCACCGAAGATTTCGCGGCCGCGTTCCGCCGCGCCGCCGACTCCGGCCTCCCGGCCCTGTTGCACCTGCCGCAGGACCCCACCACGCGTTCCCCCAAGACTTCAACAAACTGACCGGAGCCAACTGTGATCCAGCTTCAGAACATCATCAACGGCGAGTCCGTGGACGCCGCGGCCAGCCTGCCGTTCTTCGACCCCGCCACGGGCCAGCAGATCGGCACCGCGCCGGACAGTGACGCGGCCGCCGTCGACTCCGCCTTCCAGGCCGCCGCCGCAGCTTTCAAGAGCTACAAGCGCACGACGCCGGGGACGCGCCAGTCGCTGCTGTTGCAGCTGGCCGACCTCATCGAGGCAAATGTTGACCGACTGGTCGAGGCCGAGGTTGCCTGCACCGGCAAGCCGTCCGCCCTCACCAAAGAGCTTGAAATCCTGCGCGGCGCGGACCAACTGCGCTTCTTCGCCGGGGCATGCCGGGTGGTTTCCGGTACGGCCCAGACTGAGTACGTGGAAGGTTTCTCCTCCACCATCCGGCGGGAGCCCATTGGTGTGGTTGCCCAGATTACGCCGTGGAACTACCCGTTCATGATGGCTATTTGGAAGATCGGGCCCGCCCTCGCGGCGGGCAACACACTGGTCCTCAAACCTGCCGACACCACACCCTGGTCCACTCTGGTCCTGGGTGAACTGGCACAGCAGGTCTACCCGGCCGGCGTCGTTAACATTGTTTGCGGTGGCCGCGAAGCCGGCGCCGCGATGGTGGACCATGACATCCCGGAGATGGTCTCCATCACCGGCTCCACCCGGGCCGGTGCCCAGGTCATGTCCGCGGCCTCCAAGACCCTTAAGGACGTTCACCTTGAACTTGGCGGCAAGGCGCCCGCCGTGGTGTTTGCCGACGTCGATATCCAGCGGACCGCCAGCGAAATCGCCCTTGCGGCCTTCTTCAATGCCGGTCAGGACTGCACCGCGGTGACCCGCGTGCTGGTCCACCAGGACATCCACACGGAATTCGCAGCAGCCCTGGCCGATGCCGCTTCCGCCCTGAAGGTAGGGGGCGACGAAGCCGACCTTGGCCCGCTCAACAGTGCCGCCCAGTTGGAGCGGGTGGAGGGGTTCATGTCCCGGCTGCCCGCCAACGCCCGCGTCCTGTCCGGCGGCAAGCGCACCGGAACCGGCTTCCACTTTGAGCCAACAGTCATTGACGGGGTGTTCCAAACAGACGAAGTGGTGTGCGACGAAATCTTCGGCCCCGTGCTGACGGTCCAGCCGTTCGCCACGGAGGACGAAGCAATCGAGCTCGCCAACGGCACCAAGTACGCCCTCGCATCCAGCGTGTGGTCCGAGAACCACGGTGTAGTCACCCGCGTGTCCAATGAGCTGGACTTCGGAGCCGTGTGGATCAACTGCCACCAAGTCATCCCAGCCGAAGCACCGCACGGTGGATTCAAACACTCGGGCACCGGCAAGGACCTCTCCGTCTATGGCCTCGAGGACTACACCCGCATCAAGTCCGTCACCACCTCGCACCGCTAGAACCGGATATGAAACTCGACCTCCTCCTGCGGAACGCAGAGATCATCACCATGGATCCGGACCGTCCGGTGGCCAGCTCGCTGGGCATTTGGCAGGGACGCATCGTGGGCCTCGACGAGGACTTGGACGGCTTGGACGCCGTTCAGGTACTCGATCTTGGCGGCGCCACCGTGACTCCCGGCTTCATCGACGCCCACTGCCACACCACCTGGTTCGGGCTGGGCCTGGCCGAACTGGACGTCTCCGGTGCCCACGGCCTGGAGGAGCTCTACGAGTTGCTTCAGGGCGCTGTTACTGAAGCCAGGTCTGACGGCGAGGGCTGGCTTTTCGCCACCGGTTTCAGCCAGACCCAGCACGGCGGTTCCTTCCCGGACATCGCAGAGCTTGACCGGATCACGGGGGAGCGGCCGCTGTTCATGCGGCACAACTCCGGGCACATGGCGGTGGTCAACACAGCCGCGCTGCGGCTGGCAGGTGCGGACGCGCCGTCGTTCCCCGATCCCGACGGCGGGGCGATTGTCCGCGACGGAGCGGGACGTCCCACGGGACTCGTCCAGGAGACGGCCCAGGAACTGATCCAGCAGCTGATCCTCCCGTATGCCTCGGAGGACATCGAGGCCGCCCTTGAACGGGCAACGCGCTACTACGCCTCCGAGGGCATCACGAGTTTCACCGAAGCCGGGGTGGGCGGGGGTTGGATCGGGCACAGCCCGGCCGAGCTCGCCGCCTACCAGAGCGCTGCGGCCAACGGTCGGCTCCATGCCCGCGCGCAGGTGATGCCGGTGCTGGACGTGCTGCACGATCTCAAGGGGCACGCTTCTGACAGCGTTGGTGCGGCCCCGGCCGGGCTGGATCTTGGCATCACCAGCGGGTTCGGCAACGAGTACCTGTCCCTTGGACCGGCCAAGGTCTTCCTGGACGGCTCACTCCTGGGCGAAACCGCTGCCGTGAGCCACGAGTTCTGCAGCCACGGCCACAAGGACAACCGAGGCAATACCGGCTACTTCCAGGCGGACCCGGCCCAGCTGCGGGAACGCATCGAGGCCGCGTACGCCGCCGGGTGGTCCATCGCGGCCCACGCCATCGGGGACCGGGCCGTTGACCTAGCCGTGGACATCATTACCGAGTGCCAGGCTGTCTACGGACCACGCCGCGTGCCCAACAGGATCGAACACGCGTCCATGACGCGGCCCGAGCAGCTGGGTCGGCTCGCGGACGCCGGCATCGCCGTGACACCCCAGGCAAGCTTCTTCCGTGACGGCGGGGACGGTATGACCGCTTCCCTCGGGCCGGACCGCCTGCCGTGGGCCTACCGGGCAGCCAGCTTCCTGGAAGCCGGGGTGACGCTCGCGGGAAGTTCGGACCGGCCTGTCGCCGACGGAAACGTCCTCCGCGGCATGCAGGCGTTTGTGGACCGCAGGACGGCGTCCGGTGCTGTCTTTGGCAACCCGGACGAATGCCTCACCCCGCATCAGGCCCTCGCCGCCTACACCAGCGGAGCCGCTGCGGCCACTGGGTCCCTGGGCGAAAAGGGCACGCTGTCGGCGGGCAAGCTTGCCGACTTCGTTGTCCTCTCCGCCTCGCCCTTGGAGGCACCCGACATCAGCGGACTGAACGTGCTGGCCACCGCCGTCGGAGGCCGCTTTACCCACCAATCAACCAACTTCCACGCGGAACCTTCCTCGGAAAGTCCGTTCGCGGCCCGTGTTTCAGCGGTTCGTGTTTCAGCGACCCAGAGCTCATAGGGGAGACCATGACAACCACCACAAGTTTCACCGCCCAGGACACCGCCTTCGTGCAGGACTTCCGGACCATGAGCGCCTTCGGTGCCACTGAAAACGGCGGCGTGGACCGCCAGGCCGCAACCATTCCTGACGGCGAACAGCGCCGCTGGCTGGCAGGCCTCCTTGAGCAGCACGGCTTCACGGTGAAGTTCGATCACGCCGGCAACCAATGGGGCCTCTACGAGGCCGTGCCCGGTGCACCCTTCGTGGTAGTCGGCTCGCACATGGACTCACAGCCGACGGCGGGACGTTATGACGGCGCTTACGGCGTCCTCGCCGCGGCCCACGCGGCGTTCCGCCTGGCAGCGCGCTGGGAAGCCGGCGCCACTGCACCCAAGTTCAACCTCGCCGTCGTCAACTGGTTCAACGAGGAAGGCAGCCGCTTCAAGCCGTCCATGATGGGCTCGTCCGTCTACACCGGCAAGCTGGAACTCGAGGACGCCCTCAACACCAAGGACGCCGCCGGGGTTACCGTCCGCGATGCCTTGGATGCGATCGGCTGCCGCGGAACCTTTGAAGGGCCTGAGGCGGCCTATTGCGCCGAGATCCACATCGAGCAGGGCCGCAGCATGGAACGCGAAGGTGTCACGATTGGCCTGGTCAACTCCAACTGGGCTGCGAACAAGTACGAGTTCGTGGTCCACGGCGAACAGGCACACACGGGTTCCACGGTGATCGCAGACCGGAAGGACGCGCTGCTCGGTGCGTCGATGCTGGTGGTTGCTGCACGCGAACTCGCCGACCGTTTCCCCGGAGTCCTGCACACGTCGGTGGGTCAGCTCAACGTCTACCCGAACTCGCCGGTGGTGGTGCCGTCCCGCGTGAACCTGCTCCTGGACCTGCGCAGCGCCGACGAAGCAGTCCTGGCCGAGGCCGACGCCCTGCTGCACGCCCGCATCACGGAGATCGAACGGCTGGCCAACGTCTCGGTGGAGAAGAACCACTCACACTCCTGGGCCGTCACCCCGTACCAGCCGGAGGGCGTGGAGCTCGCGGCCAAGGTGGCCGCCGACCTGGGCCTGTCCAACAAGGAAGTCATGACCCTGGCCGGGCACGACTCCACCAATATGAAGGACCTCGTCCCCACCGTCATGCTGTTTGTGCCCAGCGTTGATGGCATCTCCCACAACGAGCACGAATACACCACGGACGAGGACATCGTCGCCGGGCTGACCATGCTCACCGAGGTGGTCGGCAGGCTCTGTGACGGGGCCTTGGAGGACTAGCTGCTTTAGGGGGCCAGCGTCTGCTGTGGTGTTGTTCTTTCCACCACGATCGACGCCGGCGCCGCACCGCCCGCGGCATCCGGGTTGGCGAAGTACAGGACATCTTCGCTGATTCTGGCCTCAATCTTTGCCGCCCTGAGGCGGTCCAGCAGTGGTTCCAGCCCGCCGTCGTACTCGAATGCGAGGTCGCCGTTGGCGCCGTCCGCGCCGTGGATCACCCGCAGGATTCCGCCGTTCTTGGTGGTGAACGTGGCCGATTCGTCGTCCTCCGTCCGGGGCCGGGCACCGATGTTCCGGAGGTCGTTGGCCGCAAGGCCCACGAAGGGACTGATCCAGGTGGCTACCACCGTGAGGGCTGGATCGGCCTCCGTTGACGTTGCCCACGTGCCATCGGTTGCCCTCGTGCCGGGGAAGGCAAAGAACTCGAACCCGTCCTCGGCAGAGATCCGCACAGTGGTTCCGTCGGGTGTCTCGTGGATTTCTGCCTGGGTACCGGCTTCCTCGGTGCGGCGCGCGAATTCCGCCAGGTTGCCCGCCTCCACACCGAAGATCGTGGAGCCATCCAACGAGTGGCCGTGCTCAACGTAGCCCAGCGCGAGGCGACCCGAACCGGAGTCGAACTCCCACCAGCCGTCGTCGTCCAGGGTCTTCACCAGCCCCAGAGCTTGGAGGAGTGTGGACCACTGCTCGGGGCGGGACGTGTAGTGGGTGGGGCGGGATCGCAGCATGGGTCCTCCTTGGCTGGGCAGTCACTTCCCAGCCTATGCCGCGTGGCCTTGCCTGGGGTTGCCCGTTTCACAGCAGAATGGATCCATGGCAATCGAGCTTGAGGAATTACTGGTTACAGATGGTGCCGCTTGGCGTGACTGGCTTTCGGCACATGCCGCGGACAGTCCCGGAGTGTGGCTGATTCTGCATAAAAAGGGTGGCAGCGTCACGGAACTGGACTACGACGCCGCCTTGGATGAGGCCCTGTGCTTTGGTTGGATCGACGGACAGGCCAGGAGCCGCGACGCCGACAGCTACTTCCAACGGATGACGCCGCGTGGCCGCAAGAGCATTTGGTCCATAAGGAACGTAGGGCATATCGCCCGGTTGGAATCCGAGGGCAAGATGACCGACGCAGGCCGTGCCGCCGTCGAGGCCGCCAAAGCCGATGGCCGGTGGGAGGCCGCTTATGCGGGCCCAGCCGATTCCGTAGTCCCGGATGACCTCGCAGCTGCGATCGCCGAAGTTCCCGAGGCCCAAGCCATGTTCGACGTCCTGACGTCCCAGAACCGATTCGCGCTGATCCTCCGCACCAACTCGGTTAAGCGCGCCGAGACGCGGGCGCGAAAGATCGCCGGATTCGTCGAGATGCTTGCCCGGCACGAAGCGCCGTACCCGCAGAAGAAACGTCCGGTGTAGTTGGACCTGCCTGGTCAGGCCTCGAAAGGGAACGCCACGCCTTCGCCCACCACACGCAGGCACAATTCCGTGCCCGGCTTGGTGATCGAAGCGTTCCAATGCCGGATGGTGATGATCTCGCCGCCACCAGGATAGCGGTGGCTGTTGCCGGAGGCGCCACCGTCGGGGGCCTTGTATTCGCCCAATTTGATACGAACCGTGGTCTCCGGGCCGAAGTAGTCTGTGTCCACCACCACGCCGCGGATGGGCCCGTCCGATGCAATGCGGATTTGCTCCGGCCTCAGCATGAGTTGGACCTTTCCCTGAGCCGGCGGGCGCCGGACTGGTATTCCGCCCAAGGAGCAGGTCGCCAGCGAGCCCTCCATCCACGCATCGAGAATGACGGCATCGCCGAGGAACTCGGCGGTGGCGCGATCGGCCGGGCGGGTGTAAACCACAAAGGGATTGCCGATCTGAGCCAGCTTTCCGCCGCGCATGATGGCTACTTGGTCTGCGAAGGAAAGCGCTTCTGCTTGGTCGTGGGTCACCAGGATGGTGGTCACTCCGGCAGCGTTGAGCACCTTGGCGACGGCCCGGCGTGTGGCCACCCGGAGGCCGGCGTCAAGGGCAGAGAAAGGCTCGTCAAGCAGCATGAGCTCGGGTTCCCTGGCCAGTGCACGTGCCAAAGCGACCCGCTGCTGCTGGCCACCCGACAACTGGTGGGGCCGGCGCTTGGCCATGGAGGCGTCCAAGGACACCATGTCCAGCAGTTCCAGTACGCGCGACTTCACCGCTCCCCGACCGCCGTCGAGCTTTCCTGGATCCACGCCGAACGCGACGTTCTGTCCTACCGTCAGATGGGGAAAGAGGGCGCCGTCCTGGGCGACGTACCCTACCTGCCGCTTGTGGGCAGGCACCCACACGCCGTCACCTGCCACCGGGGCGCCG
Organism: Paenarthrobacter aurescens; assembly: GCF_025421775.1. Classification (GTDB taxonomy): domain Bacteria; phylum Actinomycetota; class Actinomycetes; order Actinomycetales; family Micrococcaceae; genus Arthrobacter; species Arthrobacter aurescens_B. Next base: position 57,526 of record NZ_JAOEFX010000010.1, read on the forward strand.
CTGAGCCTGATGGACCCAGTGTCCGGATGCTCAAAGCCCGCGATCAGCCTCAACAACGTGGTCTTGCCGGAACCCGAGGGGCCAACGATCGCCGTGGTCCCGCCCTTGGCTACTGAAAGGTTGACGCCCTTCAAGACAGCCTGGGTACCGAAGTTCTTGGTGACCTCCGAGATATCCAAGTGCGCATTCGTGGTGGGCGCCACGGAGGGGGCCACCCGCGGTGACGGAAGCCTGGAAGGGGATTGTTCGGTCACTGTCCGGCTACTTTCTTGGACTGTTGGAAGAGAAGGTATGTCATGGGGGCCGACAACAGAATCATCAACAACGCATACGGTGCGGCACCGGCGTAGTCGATCTCGCTGCTTTTGCTCCAGAACTCCGTGGCCAACGTCCGCGTGCCGTTAGGCGAGAGAAGCAAGGTGGCCGTCAGTTCGTTGACAATGGCGAGGAAGACCAGCGCTGCACCGCCTGCAGCGGCCGGGGCAGTGAGCCGCAACGTCACTTTGAAGAAGGACGTCAAAGGGGTCTTGCCCAAGGACTGCGCGGCCTCATCGAGCTCCTTGGGCGCCTGCGCCAAGCCTGCACGGATATTCACCAAAGCCCGTGGAAGGAACAGCAGGACGTAAGCGGCAATCAGGACTCCCGCGGTCTGGTAGACCCCCGGTACGGCCCGGATGCTGACGGTGACGAACGCCAGGCCCACCACGATTCCCGGCAGTGAACTGGTGACATAGTTGGAGAGTTCCAGCATCTTGCTGAACCAGCTGGGGTGCCTGACGGCAAGGTAAGCCATGGGAAATGCCACCACCGTGGTGACGATGGCTCCGGCCGCCCCGTACATGAGGGTCTGAAGGAGCGCCGGGATGAACTCCTCGGCTGCCCACACTTCCGAACCGCCCGCCATGACCCACTTGAGGACAAACCAGAGTGGGAGCCCGAAAGCCAGGACCGTGAGGGCCAGTAGTGCCAACTGTGCAGGGAGCTGGTATCCCCCCAGGTGCAACCGCATGGCCCTCGCTTGCGCGCCGGAGCCGATCCGGGCGTAGCGGGCAGAGCCGCGGCTCTTGACCTCCGCCAACAGCAGCAGCAGGCACAGGAACACCAATACGCTGGCCAACATGTTGCCTGCGGTCCCGTTGAAGGTGGACTGGAACTGCACCATGATTGCCGTGGTGAACGTGTCAAAGCGGATCATCGCGAAGGCGCCATACTCGGCCAACAGGTGCAGCGCCACCAGCAAAGCACCGCCGGTCATGGCAATCCGCAGTTGCGGCAACACCACCCGGAAGAAGACAGCCCAGGAGCCCAGGCCCAACGATGCTGCGGACTGTTCAATGGCTGGGTCCAGCCGGCCAAGGGTTGCAGCGGCCGGAATGTACACCAACGGGAAGTAGGACAGCGTGGCGATCAGCACCCCGGACCAGAGACCCTCCAAGGAGGGAACCGCGGACACCCATGAGTAGCTGTTGACGAACGCCGGAACAGCCAACGGGGCAGCCAGCGCCACGGCCCACCAACGGTGTCCGCGCAGCTGGGTTCGTTCCACCAGCCACGCGCCGCCCACTCCGAGCACCAAGCACAGCGGCACGGTGAAGACCATCAGCAAAACGGTGTTCAGCAGGAGCTCGCCTACACGTGGACGCACGATCAGATCAACCGCCGTCTCCCAGCCGGTCACGGCCGTCATGTACAGCACATAACCCAATGGAATCAGCGAAAACAGTGCTATCAGCACCGCCAGCAAGGACACCGTGGAAACGCCGAAAGGCGGGCGGGGGCGCTTGCCCCGGCCCGCCGACGTCGTGCTTCCCTCAGAACGTGAAACGTTGGGAGCCGATTGTTGGGAGGTCACAGAGTTACAGGAGTCCTGCCTCGGTCATCAATTCAGTGACCTTGGTGGAGTTCAGTTTGGCGGGGTCCACCGTGGGAGCCTGCAGGTCCTTGATGGGAACAAGCTTCTCGTTGGCATCAACCTGTGAGGCGATGGCGTATTCGAAGGACGTTCCGGTCTTGAGGATCTCCTGGCCGGCTTTGCCCGTGATGAACTTCAGGAAAGCCTGAGCGTCTGCTGCCTTCTTGGACGACTTCAGGACGCCACCGCCCGAGACGGAAACGAAAGCACCCGGGTCCTGGTTCTTGAAGTAGTACGGTGTGACGTTCTTGGAGTTCTCGCCGGTCTTGGCCTGATCGCCATAGTAGTAGTAGTGGTAGATCAGTGCCGCGTCCACTTCACCGGCGTTGACGGCCTTCATGGCAGTGCTGTTGCCCTTGTAAGCCTTGAAGTTTTCCTTCATGCCCTTGAGCCACTCTTCGGTTGCGGCCTCGCCCTTGAGCTCAAGCAGTGCCGAGACAATGGCTTGGAAGTCAGCGCCGGAGGGCGAAGCTGCCCACTTTCCCTTCCACTCGGGCTTGGCCAGATCCAGCATGGACGTGGGCAGCTGGTCCTCGCTGACCTTGGTCTTGTCGTACACCAGGACGGTGGAGCGTGCGGCAATTCCGGTCCACTTGCCTGTGGAGGGACGGAATTCCGCCGGGACCTGGTCGATGGTGGCTTTATCGACGTCGGCGAACAGGCCCGCATTCTCCACCTGCGCCATTGCAGGGGAGTTCTCGGTGAGGAAGACGTCAGCCGGTGAAGCCGCGCCTTCCTGCACAATCTGGTTGGACATCTCGGTGTCCGAGCCCTGGCGCAGGGTGACCTTGATGCCGGTCTCCTTGGTGAAGGCGTCGATCCATTCCTTGGTCAGGCTCTCATGCTGGGCGTTGTAGACCGTGATGCCTTCGCCGGCAGCCGCGGAGGAATCCGGTGCAGTGGCGGGGCTGGAGCCGCAGGCGGAAAGGCCAAGAGCGGCGGTGGCGAGGAGTGCGATTCCGGCCAGAGCGTTTTTGGGGAGCTTCATGGGGCTACTTTCTGGGAACAGGCATGGAAGTCCACGACAGTAGTGTCGTTTCCATGCTGGCGGGAAGGTTGGGGTCCGCCATAAAAAGCGTAGGTTAGCCATACCTTTGTTCAAAAGCCGAACGAGCTTTAAGTGACAGGGATCACTGGAATTACGGAAGTGTTGCGTATCGTAATTCGTTTTTACATACTGGCCGCGGCCTCAAATGTCATCCACGCCTGCAACTGCGTGGAAAGTTCGACGGCGACACCCACCGGATACGTTTCGGCCGCCGGCCGCAGGGGGTTGGGCGAGAAGATCAACGGCGTGCCGCCCTTGCCACGCCTCAGCTCCGGGGCCTCCCGGCGGCTCGCCCAGAAAGCATCAGCCGTGGTGCCCACCAAGTCCCGCGCAGTTCGCCTTGTGTTTTCCGGTAGGCGGTGGTCCCGCGCGGCCAGCGCCAGGTACCTGACGAGGATCCCGCTGAAGAGGCCGCCGTCACCGGTTCCATCGCCGTGGACCACACGAGTCCCGGGGACGGTCAGCTCGCGGGCCACCGACTCAACCAGGTGCGCTGCACGGTCCAGGTTCTCCTGGCCGCCGAGTTCCAGCAAGGCACCCAGGATCGGGCCTTGGTTATAGGTATAAACCGCCTCTTCCAAGACGGTTTCGCCGCCGCGGATTCGGAGCCCGTCCATATAGACGCCCCGTTCCGCGTGGAAGAGCCTGCTGTTGAGCCAGTTCACCAGGGACTGCGCCCGTTCGCGTCGCCCAGTCCTGGCGAAATAGAGAGCAACAGGGGCTGTGGCGGGAGTGTTCTTGAAATCGCGTTTGGTACTCCAGAACGTTCCTCCACCCAGGTCGTCCGTAGAAGCCGAGTCGAACTGCAGGGTCAGCTTCTTGCGGACGTACGCATTGCGCCGACGCCCCGGCTTCCTGGTTTCCTCCGCCAGTCTTTCGAGCCTTAGTGTCGACAGGGCGAGCCAGGCCATGTCGTCGTAGAAGTGGTTCTCGAACCGCAGGAGGTTCCGCAGCCTGATGGTGGTCACCAGGCGCGAAGCGAGCCGGCCCGCACTGGGGCGGGAGGCGCCGTCGAACTTTGTTGTGGTGGCCAGCTCACGGCGGCCGGCGTCCACCAGGCAATCGACATAGTGCGCCTGCCACCAATAGTGCCAGGGGCCGAACAGGTTCTTGGCGGTATGGCTGGGGACGCTGACCATGCCCAGGTGCGTGCCGGGCAGGAAGAGCAGCCGGCGGCCGAAAGTACGGGTCACTGACCGGGCCGCCTGGTTGGCGCGGGCCGCCCAATCCGCAGCGTCCAAGGCTGCTGGCTGCTGATGCGAGGGTTCGTGGGCGGACATGGGAACAGCCTATCGGGGCAGGGGTGACGTGCGCTGGCTCACAATTCCAGTTAACATGCATTAACGGATTTGAGTTCTGCATCAAGGAGGATGGATGGACATCAAGGGTACGGTCGCGCTGGTCACCGGCGGGGCATCAGGGTTGGGGGCCGCGACGGCCAAGCGCCTATTCGACGCCGGTGCTTCGGTGGTCCTTGTGGATCTGCCGCAGTCGGCGGGGGACGCTTACGCGGCGGAGCTGAACGCAGGTGGTACGGGTGCCCGGGCTTTCTTTGCGGCCGCCGACGTAACCAACGAAGAGCAAGTGCAGGCAGCCGTCGACGCCGCAGCGTCCCTGGGGCCGCTCCGCATCGTCGTGAACTGCGCCGGGATAGCGACGCCAGGTAAGGTCCTCGGCCGTGACGGCGTCCTGCCCCTCGAAACCTTCAACAAGGTCATCCAGATCAATCTGGTCGGTACCTTCAATGTCATCCGCCTCGCCGCGGCCGCAATGGTGGAAACCGATCCCGTGTCCACGGAATTGGGAGGGCCTGAACGCGGCGTCATCATCAACACCGCCTCCGTTGCCGCTTTCGAAGGCCAGATCGGTCAGCCCGCCTACGCCGCATCCAAGGGCGCCGTGGCTGCCATGACCTTGCCGCTGGCACGCGAGTTCGCCCGTTCCCTGATCCGGGTAGCCACCATCGCGCCCGGCATCTTTGAAACACCCATGATGGCCGGTCTCCCACAGGCGGCCCAGGATTCCCTTGGCCAGCAAGTCCCGCATCCCGCACGCCTTGGCCGCGCAGCGGAGTACGCGAACCTGGCAGCCCACATAGTGGAGAACGCCATGCTGAACGGTGAAACAATCCGGTTGGACGGCGCCATCCGTATGGGACTCAAGTGATGGGCGACTACAGCGTCGCCGGCTCCCTGCCCGGGGGCCCTGTTCAGGCGGGCTCCGGTCCAGCCTCGGTGGCGGAGTTGCCTACCGCGGATTTTTTCGACTTCGAGTCGCTGCTCAGTGTTCAGGAACAGCGGAAACTCAAGGAACTCCGGGCATTCCTTGCCTCCGAGATCGCCCCCTACGCCGGGGAATGGTGGGAGAAAGCTGAATTCCCGGAACACATCCTGCCCAAACTCGCAGCCCTACGGCTCAGCGCACCGGCCCAGCGCGGATACACGCACCTCTTCGCGGGCCTGGTCATCGCCGAGATGACCCGAGTGGACACCTCAATAGCCACCTTCTTCATGGTCCACCACGATCTCTTCGTTGAGTCGCTGTACGACTTCGGCACCGATTCACAGCAGGACCGCTACCTCGACGACGCCTCGAACCTGCGCACCACCGGCGCTTTTGCACTCACCGAGCCGGACCACGGGTCCGATGTTGCAGGCGGCATGGAAACCACCGCCCGTCGCGTTAAGCGGCCACATCACGACGGCGGCGACTACTGGGTGATCAACGGCGCCAAACGCTGGATCGGCAACGGGACGTTCTGCGACTACATGCTGGTGTGGGCGAAAGACGAAGCCAACGGAGCCATCCGTGCCTTCATCGTGGACGCCTCGTCGGCAGGCATCACCCGGAGCCGCATCGAGAACAAGATCGCCCTGCGGACCGTGCAGAACGCCGACATCGTTTTCGTGGATGTCGAAGTAGCTGAGGCAGATCGTTTCGCAGGCATCAGCAGCTTTGCCGACACCAACCATCTGTTGCGTGGCTCCCGGATCATGGTGGCGTGGCAGGCCGTCGGCCAGCAGATGGCGGCCTTCGACGTCGCCCGGCAGTACGCCGTAGAGCGAATGCAGTTCGGCAAACCACTCGCCAAATTCCAGCTCGTCCAGCAACATTTGGTGGACATGCTCGGAAACGCAGTAGCAAGCATGGGGATGATGGTTCGGATAGCGCAACTGCAGGAAGACATCTACACCGATGCGCAGGGTGTGCGGCACGGAGGTGCCGACATGGCACAGGTGGCGCTCGCCAAGGCCTACTGCAGCGCCAGGATGCGCGAGACAGTTGCACTGGGCAGGTCCATCCTTGGCGGCAACGGAATCGTCACTGACTACAAAATTGCGAAGATCTTTGCCGACGCCGAGGCCATCTACACCTACGAAGGCTCCTACGAAATCAACTCGCTCATCGTTGGCCGCGCAGTGACCGGGGTTTCAGCGATCGCCTAGGCCTTCCTGCGTTGTCCCGCCCTGGTCCTGCGGGAGCTTCTCCCCGGCTTCCACCCGCACATCGATCGAATTGCCGCGGACTGGCATGGGGCACGTTCCGTAGGGCGTGAAAGCGCTGGGGTAATTGATACTGCGGTTGAAATCGATCACCACGGAACCATCGGGACGGGGCCGGGGGATGAATACCTTGCGCCACTCATCCGTGGTGTCTCCGTTGGTTTCATCGTGGAAAGTCACATTGAGGGCGCCCAGCTTCTCCTCTTCGGCGTGAAGGCGGATCTCGTGCGGGATGCCCGGTACCCGGAAAACCACCTCGCCCACTGACCGATGGACCCCGTCCACCAAAGGGTTGGCTGTACCGATGGGTACGTCCTGGGGCTCGGCGTAGGCTTCGAAGTGGCCCCCGACAATCCAGTCAGGGTTGAAATCGTACGTCGGTACGCCGCTGAACTCCGTCAGTACGGGAGAGCCATTGTCACGGGTGCGAACAGCGTACTTATCCGCACGCATGGCGAGTTCCACCACCACCTGCTTGCCATCGGCGCCGCCGTATTGGACCCACATCAGCGACTCTTCGTCTTCCAGCACGGCAGTGACCGTTCCTTCGACCCTCTCTCCAGTCTCAACGAAAGTGAGCCCGTCAGCCGCGCTCGCTGAAAGAGATGCTGTGGTGCCGTCGGTGGACCAGAGGCCGGGAACGAGTTCCAGTTCGGTAGGTGCAGCCTCAAGCCACTGGAACGACGTCAGGGTCAACCAACCATGTTGGGTGGAGAGCGCTTCATTGCGACCGGTGCGGAACCGTTCCCAACGGGCCAGCTGGGGGTCGGTTGCGGTGGTGGGCGAGCTCATGGGTCTCCTCGGCTTTGTTCACGTCAGTTCGCGATGGTTGCACTTCCCTCAACTATGCGCCGGGCGTCGCCATTCCCGGAATCCATGGGCTGAGACAACGGGTGTCACGACCATAGTGGAACGGCCCGCGCTGGCCCCCAACTCATGCCAGCGCGAGCCGAGATTGATGGACTGCAGCGATAGGCCGTGCACAAAATGCCCGGCCCGCCGCTGCTGTCATGCCCCGAGGTCGCTTCCTAGTGCGATCCCCGCTTGGACCTGCGGGCACCTGCGAATGCGAGCAAGGAACCCAAAGCCAGGAGGACGGCTGCCGCGAACACGAACACCGATCCGGGGGCGCCCGTGTTGGCCAACTGCTCGGAGTTGTCCGCCTCTACGGGCTCCGACGGCTCCTCCGTAGGCACCACAACAACGGGGATGGCGGGCGTGCTCGTGGGCACAGGCGTTGCCGTGGCGGTGGGGGTTGCTGTGGTGGTGGTGGGGCTTGGTGTGGGTGTGGGGGTTGCTGTGGTGGTGGTGGGGCTTGGTGTGGGTGTGGGTGTGGGGGTTGCTGTGGGTGTGGGTGTGGGGGTTGCTGTGGTGGTGGTGGGGCTTGGTGTGGGTGTGGGGGTTGCTGCGGTGGTGGTGGGGCTTGGTGTGGGTGTGGGGGATGCTGTACCTTCGCCGGTGCCGCTTCCGCTGCTTCGACGCGTCTGGGCTCCGACCGGGCTTTCCTGGCCCGAGATGGTGACCGTTCCGTTGTTCTCGTAGGAGTCCAGTGACGCATCGGTCACCTTCGTCTCGACGAAGAGTTCCACATGCTCGCCTTCAGGGAGGCCCGTCCAGCTGACCGTGAGTTCTTGTGGGCTGCATTGGACGTTCGCGGGATATTGCTCATTGTCGTAAGGCTCGGAAATGTTGCCGGTGTTGGTCACCCTTTGGCCAACCCGGGGGGTGACGTGGCTGCAGTCGATCTCCATGCCGGCTGCGGGGGTATCGGTAATCACGACATCGTTGGTCTCCGAGGTCATGGGCGGCATGTAGAAGACCGATTCAAGTTCAGTCTGGGAAGGGTCCGACCACCACATGGACTTGCCGGCAGATGTCGGAATGCCCGGACCGCAGTCCTCCTGGCAGGATTCGATGACCACGGGAACGCGGACGACGCTGGAACCTACGATGAAGTTCAGCTCTTCCGCATCACCGGTCCCCGGCGTCAACGAATACTGGGTGACGAAGGAACATGTTCCCCCCACGTCGAGGGGATGGGTGGCGACAAAATCACCAAGGGTGAAGACAACCAGGCCGGCGTCATTTGCTACTGCCCTGGCAACAGTGTCGCCTTGGGAGTTATCCAGATCGAAGGTGGAAGCACCAAACCAGCGCAGCTGCGGCGGGAGCTGGATGCTGAAAGTGTCGCCGGGCTGGGAGTTGTCCGGAACGGACCATTCGCAGGTCAGATCCACCTGGTCCCATTGACTGGACACCACTGATTCCGTGCTCAATGTGATCTCCGCATCTGCCAGCTCTGCGGCGCTGGCGGGCAATGCCGACATGCCTAGCCCCAGAGCGGCAATGACGGCCGCCAAAAGCGCGGCCACCAACGACACGGTTTTAAGATGAATCTGATTCTTCATTTGCTGGATGGTCCTTCGAATCCGTGGTGGAATGTTCCGTCAGAAGTTGAGTGTTCCCGCCACGTGGTTCGTGACGCCGGCATCCGGCAATGCGATCTATTTGGTCTCGTACGTGGAACCTTGGGTCGATGCTGCAGTTGTGCCTGCAGTTGCCGCAGCCGATGCGGAAAGCGGGTAGAACTTCATGCGTGCGGGGCTAAGGGCACCATCCCCCAGAGCTTCCAGGGCAGTTTTACACTCCACCAGCCGGCACAGGTTGCTTTCGCTGAGGGGGAAGAGAACGTGGACGGCCGAGTTTTTGTACATGGCCATTGCCCCGGTTCCATGCAACTGCCCTTTGACGGATTCTCCGATCCGGGCCAACAATGTCCAGCAGTGGCTTCGGCTATCACGGGGCCTGGGGACCGAGATGATTGCCAAGGCATGCGCCCCCGGGCAGTCGGAGCCAAATGTGAATACTTCATGGACCCGGCGCTGGAAGTGGGCTTGGGTAGCCAACCCTGTGTACACATCCGTGCATGAGATGGGAGGCGCGGATTCAGCAACTTCGGCCCAGCCTTCTGCCAATGATTGGAGCGCATCGACGTCGAGGGTCTGTTCTGCCGCCGCGAACAGGGCCCGGAAGTCGGTCATGGTTTCACCGATGCTGACCCCGTTCCTCGCGCGGGCAGCACCCAGTGATTTGGCCGTGGGAGCTGGAACCATTGCGTTCGTGGCGAGTGAGGTTACGACGGTCCGGACCTCGGGCAGGAACCAATCCGCACGGAAGCGCCAACCTGTCTGGTAGCTCGTGGTCTGCCATCTACGCAGCAAAAGGTGCCGCGAGAACGTGCACTCTGCGAATGATTTTGTCCGGAACGATGTCATATCCGAACAGTGCGCGGGAAAGCCGTTTCGTGACGAAACAGCTCCGAGATTCATTGCTAAAGACCTTGTATAAACCGCGTCACGACTTGCCTCCTGCCGCCACTCCTATATATGGGCAGGATTATTTACGGTTTGGGGGTGCCTTAGATGGCACACAGGTCACAATCGGGCAGCAACGTGGGCGTGGACGTCGAAAGCGACGGTCACCTCATTGAGTTGGTCCGCGGCGGAGAGGTGTCCGCCTTTAATGGACTCTACGAGCGCCACCTCTCCATTGCGTCCACGGTGGCGAGACGGAACGTGGACAACCCCAGCGACGTCGAGGATGTTGTGGCTGAGGCTTTTCAGTCCGTGTTGCAAAGCCTCGTGGCGGGGAAAGGGCCGGACACGTTCTTTCGGGCGTACCTGCTCTCCACGGTGACCAGGTTGTCCCATCAGCGGAATCGAAAGGCGGGCAAGGTCCTGCCGAGCGGGGACGATTCTGTTCTGGACCAAACTCTGACCGATTCGGATGCCGCCGTCGACGCCTTCGAATCCCATACGGTAGCCAAAGCGTTCAGGGCATTGCCGGAACGTTGGCAGGCGGTGCTGTGGTATCTGGACGTGGAGCGGATGAAGCCAGCGGTTGTGGCCCCCATTTTGGGGCTGTCCGCCAATGCTGTTTCCGCCCTCGCTCTTCGCGCACGCGAAGGCTTACGACGCCAATACCTTCAGAGCCACATTGCGAATCAACCCGATAGCGGATGCGTCGAGTACGTGTCCAAACTCGGCAATTTCCTCCGGGGCGGTCTCTCCAGTGCAGCGGAGCGCAAAGTCCGTAATCACCTGCATGGCTGCTCCAAGTGCACCGCCGCGCTTTCTGAACTAAAGGACGTTCAGGGAAGCATGAGGGCAGTGCTGCTTCCTTTGGTGACAGGCATACCTCTCGCAGCTTGGGCCGGCAAAGGTACCGGGCTTGGAGTCCTGGGCGGAGTAGTCCCAGTGAAGGCCGCCCTGGTGGTCCCTGCCCTGGCGCAGCCAGCCGTTATGGCCATCATCGCGGCGGCGGGGGTTGGGCTGGTTCTGGGCGCAGTGGGCATAGTGGACCAACTGACTCCCGACGCCTACATGGACCAGCGGGCCGTGGAGACCGCTGCCACGCAATTGCCACAGAACCCCGGGACGATAACGCCGACGCCGACGCCGACACCGACGCCGACACCATCGAGTCCGCCGGCGGCGGCACCGGCTACGCCGCCACCGGTGGCGGTTTTACCCCCAACGCCGTTGCCGGAGCCTTCCCCAGGGCCGGCGCAACCTCTTGATCCTGTTCCTTCGCCGGTAACTACGGCGGCTCCCACGCCCACGGCTGTTCCTTCGGTGCCCGCCCCGACGGAAATTGCCGGCTCGGTGCGGCGGGACCGGGACGGGCGCTCCAGTGGTACACCTTTGGAAATCGACTTCAAGGTCGCAGGCACCCAACCCTTGAGCAGCGGCAAGGCTGTGTTCTCAGTAAGCCAGAATGCCTGGCTCGTGGAGGATTCGGTTCGAGCCCCGGACGGATGGACCTGCACCATGGAAAGCAGGAGCGTGCTGAGTTGCACCACTAAGTCTGTTCAGCGTGATGACCTTCACTTCCACATCGAGGCTGATTACAAGCGCAGTCGCGATGACCAGGTTCTGACCTACACCCTGAGCGGTCCAGGGATCACTTCCAACGGTTTTTCATACAAGTTCTGATGTCGATTCCCCGAACGGGACTGCGTCATGAAGTTCCGGGTGACCGCACTCATCCATCAGTTGCGCCCGAAAGCGGGTGATACGAACCATCCATCAAGGGGAAAAGTGAACTCACCGTCAGGCACCGCTACGGTGCATCGTTGGATCCCCGCCACAGCCAAAGGCGCATTCTGATGGCACGCGTGCTGGTCACGGGCATTTGTGGCCCCGCCGGGTCATCGCTGGCTCGCCAGCTCAAGTCCAGAGGGCATTGGGTGCTCGGAGCGGACGCACGGCGTGCCCGCCCCGGTGGAGCTGACGCCGCGGCCGTAGTCTCGCCGCCCCATGCCCCGGGATATCTGTGGGAACTGCGGGGGCTGGTGGCGAATTACGGCATTGAAATCCTCATTCCCACCATCAGCGAAGAACTGGTGCTGATGTCCGAGGCCCGCAACGATTTCGCGCCGGGAGTTCAGGTACTGATCGCCGATCCGGCTTCCGTTCGGGCCGCGAACGACAGGTATCTCACCATGACCCGCCTGGCGAAGGCGGGAGTCAGCGTTCCAGGTTTTGGCCTGCCGGGCATCCTTGGATCCTTGCAGGAGGCCATGGATCGATTGGGCGGGCCGTTGGTGGTCAAGCCCCGCGTTTCACGCGACGGACATGGCATCCGGGTCCTGGAACGGACGTCCGACGGTGGTGCCCGGTCCGCGCGTATTTGGGCCGGCTTGGATGATTCATGGCTCGTGCAGCGCTTCGCGCCGGGTGCCGAATACGCATCGGTGGCACTTCGCTGCGGTCTGGTCCCGGAGCCTGATGACCTCCTGGTGGTGCTGGAGAAGGAACGGCTCAGCACCTCCCGGCTCGGGCATACGGCCAATGTCCGGAACCTGGAGGCCCATTCAGGGCCGGATATTGCCCGGTTGGCAAGGTCCGCAGCGGCCGCCTTGGGCCTGACAGGAGCTCTGGGTGTGGATATCAGGCGCATGCGGGACGGCACGCTTGTGGTGTTGGAGGTGGAGGCCAGGTTCGGAAGGCACAGTGCCCATGTCCCGCAGCTGTTGGGAAATGTCCTGCGCCGTTATGTGCAGGGACGGGAGTTGGGAAGGTCCGCCTGACATTACTGGCTATCGGGTTCGGGTCCAGCACCCTGCCGTGGTTCCTGACCCATGTCGCCCACCTTGGCTGGGGAGTACCCTGACCGCATGGGGATTGATGCAGTGGTTTCAGCCGTAATAAGTGTCGCTTTGATTCTTGGTTCCATTTGGGCCGGCACGCGCCTCGTTCAGCGGGGGGTTTCGCCGAAAGGTGCATCCGGCACGCTGGGGAGTGTCTTGTCCATGATTGAGCCGGCCACCGGAGCGCCCACCAGGGTGGAGGCGGCGGCCGCGATCGAAGAAATGCGGCAGCGCAGGCACGAGAAACTCTCTGCGGGGCCTGCGACAGCAACCGATGGCTTATTCGGCGGAAAGGTGGTCCTCCCCGGCCACGCCGACCCAAAAAGGTGACGCCAGAATCTGAGACGCATTCCTTGGGTTTAGTTCAGTGCGGGTAAGATCCCGTAGGAAACATTAGTAATCCGGCTCACAGTATCCAGCGCAGTGTACGGGCCAAACCAGATCCCGAAGGTATGCATCCATGGTTCACACTGCCCCTCAAGACACCGATCTCGCTGCCGAGTTGCGCGCCGACGTGCGCCGCGTTTCCACCCTTCTCGGCGAGTCCCTGGTTCGCCAGCATGGCCCGGAACTGCTTGACCTCGTGGAGCAGGTACGCCTGCTCACCAAGGAGTCCAAGGAGGCCGCGCGCGGCGGCGCGGATGCCACTGGTCCCTGGAGCGCGCACGACGTCGTTGCCCAGGTCCGCGAATTGCTCGCCTCGCTGCCTCTGGACCAGGCTACTGATTTGGTGCGGGCCTTTGCTTTCTATTTCCACCTGTCCAATGCGGCGGAACAGGTCCATCGTGTCCGTGGACTCCGCACCCGGCAGGAGAAGGACGGCTGGTTGGCCAAAGCTGTTTCCGAGATTGCCGGCCAGGCAGGTCCGCAGGTCCTGCAGGATGTGATCAACGAGCTCGATGTGCGCCCCATTTTCACGGCCCACCCTACAGAGGCTTCGCGTCGTTCCGTGCTGGACAAGGTTCGCAAGCTCTCGGACGTCCTTGCCGAGCCCACGTCGGAAGGAACCTCGGCCCGGCGTCGCCAGGACCGGCAGCTTGCCGAAATCATCGACCAGATGTGGCAGACCGATGAACTGCGCCAAGTCCGCCCCACCCCTGTGGACGAGGCCAGAAACGCCATCTACTACTTGAACAGCATCCTGACCGACGCCATGCCGGAAATGCTGACGGACCTTTCAGAACTTCTGGCCGAACACGGAGTCACCCTACCTGCCGCTGCAGCACCCCTGAGGTTCGGTTCGTGGATCGGTGGCGACCGTGACGGCAATCCCAACGTCACTGCCGCTGTTACCCGCGAGATCCTGCAGTTGCAGAACCAGAACGCCGTCCGGATCAGCATTGCGTTGATCGACGAACTCATTTCTGTCCTTTCCAACTCCACGGCACTTTTTGGGGCCGACCAGGTGTTGCTGGACTCGATCACCGAGGACCTTAAGAACCTTCCGGGTTTGGATAAGCGCATCCTTGAACTGAATGCGCAAGAGCCCTACCGACTGAAGCTGACGTGCATCAAAGCCAAGCTCATCAACACTGGACGCCGCGTTTCTGCATCGACTTACCACGAGCCCGGCCGCGACTACGCCACGACGTCTGAGTTGCTGGCAGAGTTCGGGCTGCTCGAGGACTCGTTGCGTAACCACTCGGCTGCCCTGGTGGCAGACGGGGCGCTGGCCCGCGTCCGCCGGGCAATCGCTGCTTTTGGCCTGCATTTGGCAACGCTCGATATCCGCGAGCACGCCGATTACCACCACGACGCTGTAGGCCAACTGGTGGACAGGCTCGGTACGGAGAGGCCGTACGGCGACCTTAGCCGTGAGGAGCGCTTCGAATTTTTGGGCGCCGAGCTTGCCTCGCACCGCCCGCTTTCAGGGCACCCCATCAAACTTGAGGGCACCGCGGATGGCACCTACGACGTCTTCCGGAGCATTCGACAAGCACTGCACACGTACGGGCCGGACGTTGTGGAGACGTACATTATCTCCATGACCCGGGGCGCCGACGATGTCTTGGCTGCAGCGGTCCTGGCCCGGGAGGCTGGACTGATTGACCTCTTCGGTGCCAAGCCGCGCGCGAAGATCGGGTTCGCTCCGCTGCTGGAAACCGTGGAAGAACTCCGCGCCTCGGCTGAGATCGTGGACCAGTTGCTGTCCGATCCGTCCTACCGTGAACTTGTCCGTCTCCGCGGCGATGTCCAGGAGGTCATGCTGGGTTACTCCGATTCCAATAAGGAGTCCGGTGTGATGACAAGCCAGTGGGAGATTCACAAAACCCAGCGCAAGCTGCGTGACGTGGCCGCCAAGCATGGTGTCCGCGTCCGTCTCTTCCACGGCCGCGGTGGTTCAGTGGGCCGCGGTGGCGGACCGACGTACGACGCAATCATGGCTCAGCCGAATGGCGTGCTCGAAGGCGAAATCAAGTTCACCGAACAGGGCGAGGTCATCTCCGACAAGTACTCGCTACCCGAGCTTGCCCGCGAAAACCTTGAGCTTTCCCTCGCCGCGGTGATGCAGGGTTCGGCCCTGCACCGGACCCCCCGGACCTCGGACGACGAGCGCGAACGCTACGCGAATGTCATGGAAACCATTTCGGACGCCGCGTTTGACCGCTACCGCACTCTGATTGACGATCCGGAGCTGCCGGCCTACTTCCTCGCATCCACACCGGTGGAGCAGTTGGGTTCGTTGAACATCGGCTCACGCCCGTCCAAGCGTCCGGATTCAGGGGCAGGCCTCGGCGGCCTCCGGGCTATCCCGTGGGTTTTCGGGTGGACCCAGTCCCGCCAGATCGTTCCAGGATGGTTCGGTGTGGGTTCCGGCCTGAAAGCAGCACGCGAGGCTGGCAACACAGATCAGCTCCTTGAAATGATGGACCGCTGGCACTTCTTCCGCTCGGTCATCTCCAACGTGGAAATGACTCTGGCAAAGACTGACATGGAGATCGCAGGCCACTACGTTTCCTCGTTGGTCCCCACGGAACTGCACCGGCTGTTCCACATGATCCGTGATGAGTACGAGCTCACCGTGGCCGAAATTGAGCGGCTCACGGGCGAGCTGGAGTTGTTGGATGCCCAGCCGACGTTGAAGCGTTCACTGGAAATCCGGGACCAGTACTTGGATCCGATCAGCTACCTGCAGGTAGAACTCCTCCGTCGAGTGCGCGAAGAGTCGGTGTCCGGGGCGGAGATCGACGAGCGGCTCCAGCGGGCAATGCTCATTACGGTGAACGGCGTAGCCGCCGGCCTGCGCAACACCGGCTAGCAAGCGGCTCTCACATTCCACGGGGTTTCAAGGACCCCTCTCTCGTTCAGTGAGAGAGGGGTCCGCTTGGGAGTGCGGGATGTGAGAGAGCGCTAGGGTGGTGGGATGCCTTCGTTCCAGACCAAGTTGAAGATCACTGGCCTCAAACCGGGCAACCCACCCGAATCGGTGATGGCCGCAGCGGTGGAAGCGCTGGAAACCCGCCATCACGTCGAATCGAACCAGCTGGACATTGTGGGAGGCGTTCCGCAGATCAGCCTTCGTTTCACAGTGGGCGACCGTGATTACCCGGGTGAGAACGACGAAGCCCGGACGTCGGCTGCCATGATGCGTGACGCCGTCGAACGCGTAGCCCTGACCGGGAGCCTGTACGTGTTACGCCGTAGCCGCGGCCGCTGGTCGCCAATCTAGGGGTCCAGGCGCTATTCGGACTGGGGCACGTCGCCGGGCTTGTCGGCGTCGTACGGTTCGTCCACTGGTGAGCGGCTGCCACGGCGTCGCGTGACGATCAACCCAACCACTACGCCGATCACCAGGCCGACGCCTACACCGATCAGCGAGCTGGCCCAGAAGGGAAGCTTGGTGGTGGAGCCGGTGAAGTAGCCCAGGCCCACTTGCCAAACCGCCCAGAGCACCGCACCCAAACCGGCGCAGAGGCTGAAGCCGCGCACCGATACGTTGGCGATGCCTGCCGCCGAGGACGTAGCGAGCCTGCCGCCGGGGATGAACCGCGCACCGATGATGGCGCCGTACGTCGAGGAGCGGCCGGCTTTGGCGATGGCCTCGTGGATTCCGCGGTGAACCCGTCGACCCCATGACCAGCGGTCCAGGACGTGGCTGATGCGCCTCTTGAACAACACAAAAACTGCCATGTCGCCGAGCCAGGAAGCAAAGGCTGCGAGGAGCAGGATCAGCCAGAAGTTGGCGTGGCCGTCAGCTGCGAGGGCACCGCCGGTGATCACCACCATCTCGGAGGGGATCGGCGGGAAGATGGCATCGCCGAGCACAATGGGGACGATCCACAGGTAAATCGCAGATCCCCACGTCTCCGGGGCGGTGATGTCCATGGGCACAAGGTACCGCACTTGCCGCTGCTGCCGCTCCGGCGCGAGACTGGCGCCATGCGAATCGACATCCTGCACGGCGACATCACCACGCGCAGCGTGGACGCGATCGTCAATGCCGCCAACTCGTCCCTGCTGGGTGGAGGGGGAGTGGACGGCGCCATCCACCGGGCCGCAGGGCCGGGACTTCTTGAGTCGTGCCGCGAACTGAGACGCACGGAATTGCCGGCTGGACTGCCGGTGGGTGCCGCCGTCGCGACCCCCGGGTTCCGGCTACCCGTGCGCTGGGTGATCCACACTGTGGGACCCAACCGGCACGCCGGGCAAATCGATCCGGCGCTGCTCACTTCCTGTTTTCGTGGAAGCCTGGCTGTGGCGGCCGGGCTTGGGGCGCGATCCATCGCCTTTCCTGCGATCAGTGCCGGCATTTACGGTTGGGACCCACGTCAGGTCGCGGAAATAGCGTTCGACGCCGTGAGGTCGTTTTCGTCGCCGTCTTCCGTAAACGCGTCTTCCGTAAACGCGTCATCTGTAGACGCGTCTTCTTTAAACGCGGCCGCCGACAGCCCGCTTGAGTTGGTGGAGTTTGTGCTGTTTTCGGAAGACACGACGGCGGTCTTCCGGGAAGTGTTTGACTCCTGACGGAGGGAACGGGCTCCGAAAAGGGTCAGGCGTGGGCTTCGCTGAGTTCCAGTTGGCTGCGGTATTCCACGGGGTGTTTGCTGATCGGGTCCACAAACTGGATGCCACGGGCCAGCAGCTGAAGGGGCTTCGCGTAGTCGTCCGGTGCCTTGTCCAGCAGGTCCGGGTAGAAGGCATCGTTGATGATCCCCAGCCCCAACGAGGCCATGTGGACGCGCAGCTGGTGGGTCTTTCCGGTGTGCGGCTCCAACCGGTACAGGGCGCGCTGGTGAGGGCCGGCGTCGAACGTTCTTGTCTTTTCGATCCGCGTTTCCGCGTTCGGTTCGCCGTCGATGACCTCCGCGAGCAGGTAGCTGCGGGACTTGGTCATGCGGTTGCGGACCACTGCGGGGAACTCGACGGCCGGGAAACCTGCGGCGGGCGTCGCCGCGGACACGCACTCGTATTCCTTCTGGACCTGGCGTTTCTCGAAGAGCACCTGGTACTTGCCACGTGTCTCCGGGTTGGTGGAGAGCAGCAGCAGTCCGGCGGTCATGCGGTCCAGCCGGTGCATGGGGATGAGGTCCGGGAGGTCCAGCAGGTTGCGGAGCCGAACCAACGCTGATTCCTGGATGTACGTGCCTCCGGGCGTGGTGGGCAGGAAGTGCGGCTTGTCCACAACCAGGATGTGCTCGTCCTGGTGCAGGATGTTGATTTCGACCGGCAGCCGGGTCTCCGGGGGAAGCGTGCGGTAGTACCAGATGAAGGTGTGGTCCTCCAGCCGGGTGCTTCGGTCCAGCCGTACACCGCCTTCGCCTACGATCTCGCCGGCGTCGAAACGGTCTTCGATGCCCTGGGGGTCGATGTGTCCCCAGCGGTGCATCATGTAGTCCATTGCGGTGTCCCACGGCCCCTCGTCCGGGAGGCGCAGGCGGGTCGCGTTTACGCCGTCGCGCACGGGGAGGGGGGATTGCATCACTGGATAATTCTACCCGCACCGACAGTACCGACGATAAAAAAGTTCTTGACAATAAAAGTTGTCGGTAAGCATACTTGAAGCATGTTGGACATCGAAGTGATCGAGGACCCGGCTGCGGCGGAAGCGTCGTTGGATCCGATCCGGACGCGCATCCTGCAGGAGCTTGCCGAACCGGCCTCCGCCACGCAGCTCGCCGCCAAGGTCGGTTTGCCGCGGCAGAAGGTGAACTACCACCTCAAGGCCCTGGAGCGCCATGGCTTGGTGGAGCTGGTGGAAGAGCGCAGGAAGGGTAACGTTACCGAGCGCGTACTGCGTGCGACGGCGGCCTCGTACCTGATCTCGCCGGTGGCCCTGGCGTCAGTGGCGCCGGATCCTCGACGCTTCTCGGACCGGTTCTCCGCTTTCTGGCTACTGTCGCTCGCCTCACGCACGGTGCAGGAAATGGGCAAGCTCATCGCCGGTGCTGCCGTGGCTAAGAAGAAGCTGGCCAGTTTCGCGATCGACGGCGAGATCACCTTCCGCTCTGCCGCGGAACGCGCAGCGTTCGCGGAAGAACTCGGCGTGGCGGTGACCCAACTCGTGGACAAGTACCACGACGGCGGTGCTGCCGCGATGGCGGGCGGGGCGCGCAGGCACCGGCTCGTCGTCGTACTTCACCCCGCACTCAAGACCCCTTCAACGGACAAAGCCTCCTCGGAGCAATCAGCAGAAAAGGACCAAAGCAATGACTGATAACCGGAAATTCGAAATCGAAGCGGACGTCGAACTGCCAGGCACTCCCGAGCGGGTGTGGCAGGCCGTCACCAAGGACACGCCGGCCTGGATGTTCCCCACAGATCAGTGGCCGGACGTGAAAACGGTCGAGGATTACCCGAGCCACCTGGTGTCCCGCATGGACGGTCCGGACGGGTGGTTCAACCAGCTGGAACACGTCCTGGAACCTGTGGAGGGCGGCCGCGCCAAGCTGCATTACGTCCATAGCGGGATCTTCGCCGACAACTGGGATGAACAGTACGACGGCGCAAGCAAGCACACTGAGTTCTACCTGCACACCCTGGGCCAGTACTTGCAGTACTTCGACGGCAAGCCGGTGGTCTTCACGGACATCCAGGCTCCCGCTTCCTCGCAGACGCCTGACGGTTTCGTGCAGCTGAAGCGGGCCTTGGGCGTGGAGGGCGTCGCTGCTGGTTCTCCTTTCGAGGCGGACGTCGACGGCGTGGGGCGGCTCAGCGGGGAGGTCGACTTCTCCAACGAGAACTTCCTTGGGCTGCGGACCGGGGATACTCTCTACCGATTCTTTGGGCGCAATGCCTTCGGCGCCCCGGTGGGCATGACGGTGCACGAGTTCAGTGGATCGGGCGATTCCGAACTCACGGCCAAGGCCTGGGGCGGTTTCCTGGAGAAGGTCTACGGGTAGGTTCGTCGGGCTCTACGGCGCCCAGGCGCGGGCTACGGATTCCAGGGCCGCCTCGTAGATGGAGGCCCAGTCCGTCGCGGGGTCGTTCATCTGCGCCAGCTCGAGGCTGACCAAGCCGTGGACCTGCCCCCAGATGGCCATCGCCACCACTGTGGGGTCGTCATGACGCAGCGCGCCGGCTGACTGCGCCGCGGTGACTGCCTCCACCAAGGGGAGCATCGAATCGGACGCAACTTCCGGCGTCGGACTGCAGTCAACATATGCGGCAAGTGCGCCGCCGAACATGAGGCGGTAAAGGGCGGGGTGCTCCAGGGCCCAGGTCCGGTAGGCCCGGCCAAGCCCCAGGAGCCCGTCCTTTGAGGCCTCGCGTTGCGATTCGCCGAAGGTGCGAAAACCGTCGTCGACGGCGGCCGTCAACAGTTGGGATTTCCCGCCGAACAGAGAGTAGATCGCGGTGGTGGACGTTTCTGCCGCTGCGGCGACATCCCGAAGGGTGACGCGCGCGGGTCCTTCGCGGTCCACCAGTTCGGCGGTTACCGCCAAGAGCCTCTGTTGGACTTGCTTGTCATGAACGATGGGTCTTGCCATGCCTCCAAGTGTTTCATAACATTGTTTCATAACAGCGTTACAAAACCGGATTCAGGAACTGGATGGTTCCCCAAGCGAAGGAATCACATGGCACAGGAGATCTTTCCCGGCCGCTTTACTGCGGACATCGGGCGCGAAACAGTGACCGTCTTCCTCATTGGGATGCGGGCCAACAGATGGTGGAAGATGGGTCGCGTTGCGAAGGTAGCTTCGGCCATGCCCACCATGATGAAGCACCTGGCCACCAATCCTGAGGCTGGGCTCCTGGGCAGCGAGCAGTGGTTCGGGCGCACCACGATTCTGCTCAGCTACTGGGAAAGTCCTGAGCACTTGCGCAGGTTCGCCGCGGATAAAGATTCACCGCACCTGGGGCCGTGGCGGAAATTCATGAAGGAGATCGCCGGCAGCGGGGACGTCGGGGTGTGGCACGAGACGTATCAGGTGCCGGCATCGGGCATCGAAGTGGTGTACAACGGCATGCCGCTGTTCGGGTTGGCCAAAGCGACGCAGCATGTACCCGTCGGCCCTGGGGGCAACACCGCGAAACAGCGCATGGGCTCAGCCGCCCGGGCAGCCCATTAGGCGACGGCGACCGCGTCGGTCCGACCGGTCTTGAGGGTCCGGCGGAGGTGGGGGGCGGCGTCGAGCTTGTCCTGGGCGGCACGGAGCGCGACGACGGCGACCCTCAACTGTTCGGGCGGCAGCGTGTAGGGCACGCGCATGTAATGCTCGAATGCGCCACCCACCCCGAAGCGGGGGCCGGCCGCCAGACGAACACCGAATCCGGGTGCCAGCACGGTGAGTGCGGTGCTGCATGGCGTTGGCAGTCGGCACCATGCTGTGAGTCCACCCCGGGGGCGCTCGACCTCCCATTCCGGCAGGTGCTCAGCAAGCAGTCCCAGCAACGATTCCCGGTTGTGGCGGAGCTCCTCAAGGCGGGCGTCGAGCGGTTCGGCAAAAGACCGCACCAAGCGTGCCGCCGCCAACTGCTCAACAACAGGACCGCCCAGGTCCATGACGGTCCTCGTCGCCGCAAAGCGGGCAATCAGGGCTTCATCAGCGCGGATCCACCCGGTCCGCAAACCCGCCCAGTGGGATTTGCTGAGCGAGCCAATGGACACCACGGCGGGACTGAAGGCCGACATCGGCGCGGTGCGGACGCCGTCGAGATTCAATCCCCGCAGCGTTTCGTCCACCACCAGCACCGTGCCCGTGGAAGCCGCAGCGCGCGCGAGCCGTCGGCGTTGAAGGTCGGACATGATGCGCCCTGTGGGGTTGTGGAAGTCCGGGACGAGGTAGGCCATGGCGGGCCGCTGCTGGTTCATGGCGGTCACCATCGCATCGATATCCCATGCCGGAGACGTGCCGGCGGGCAAGGCAACGGGCAGCGGCTTGCAACCCGCGGCACGTATTGCATCCAGGGCGTTGGGGTAACTGGGGTGTTCCACCAGGACCCGGTCCTGCCTGCCGGCCAAGGTGCGCAATACGATGTTGAGCGCATGCTGCGCGCCGGAAGTGACCAGGATCTGGCCGGGCGTTGTGGGTACGCCTTCTGCGGCATACTTGTCCGCGATGGCCTCGCGAAGGGCGGGCACTCCGACGGCGTCGTACCCGAATCCGGGAAGCAGCGCAGGCAGTTCGGTGAGGGCATCCGCGAACGCCCGGTGCACCACTTCACCGGCCGCGGGCAGAGACGCGTAAGCCAGGTCCAGGAGTCCTTCCGGGGCCGCGAGGCCCGGCATGCTCGCGGGTGCGGTGCGGTGGGGAATGCACGTGCGGCCGCGGCTACCCTGCCCTGCGGTGAGGAAGCCCTGCTCGCGCAGGCTCGCGTATGCGGCGGTGACGGTGGTGCGGCTGAGGCCAAGCGTCTGGGCAAGCGCCCGCTCACTGGGCAGTGCGACGTCCAGCGGGATGCGCCCATCCATCACCAGCAAACGTACGACGTCGGCCAGCTCGCGGTAGGCGGGCAGGGCGCCGGAGTTCCAGGAGCCGAGAAGACGAACGAGTGCAGTGGGATTCAATGAGCCGGACATAAGACCAGTATTCCAAACTGGCTATGGAATACAAGGCCAGTTTTCGGCGATCATGGATTCATGATGACCCGCAGAATCTCTCAACTCCTGATCGGCCTCGCGATGTACGGCATCTCGTTGGCCATGTTCATCCGGGCTGGCCTCGGCTTGGACCCGTGGGATGTTTTCCACCAAGGTGTGTCCGAAAAGACCGGCTTCAGCATCGGCGTGGTTGTCATCGCGGTCAGCTTCCTTGTCCTTCTGCTGTGGATTCCGCTGCGGCAAATGCCCGGCATCGGAACCATCGCCAATGCTGTCCTGGTGGGGCTCTTCGCCGACCTTGGGCTCTGGCTCATCCCGGAGTTCTCACACCTCGGCGGCCAAATCGCCATGCTTGCCGGAGCCGTGATCCTCAATGGAATCGCATCGGCCTGCTACATCGGTGCCCGTCTTGGCCCGGGTGCCCGGGACGGACTGATGACAGGCCTGGTCCGCCGTACCGGCTGGTCCGTGCGGCTGGTGCGGACGGGAATCGAAGTGGTTGTCCTTGCTGTTGGCTTCCTGCTGGGCGGTTCCGTGGGAGTGGGCACGGTGGTGTACGCCCTGGCCATTGGGCCGATCGTGCAGGTATTGCTGCCGAAATTCATGGTGCCGGAGCGGGCAAAGGCAACGGCGCCCACGGAAGCCGTGGAGGCCGCGCGCGCCGTGTAACAGCAGCTATGGGGCCGGTTGGCAGCGAGGACAGAAATAGATATCCCGTTCCTCAGTTCCGTCCGGGCCAGCCAGGAGGCCGCGCCGGACGGTGGTGCCGCAACGCCTGCATGGTTGGCGTTCCCTGCCATAGACCCAGTAACCGGGCCTCATGGCGCGTGGGCCTAGAGTGGTCCGGCGGCCAGGACCAAGGTTTTCTCCCAGGAGACGCTTGGCGTCGTTCACGGTCTTGGCCAGATCAGGAACTTCTCCGAGGGGCAGGGCGGGGTGGATGCCGGAAAGGAAGCACGCTTCGCAGCGGTAGATGTTGCCGATACCGGCAAGCTTCCGCTGGTCCAACAATGCGAACCCCACGGTGGCGTCCGGTTCGGCCCGGAGCCTGCGCAGTGCTTCCTCTTCGTCCCAGTCCGGGCCGAGCAGGTCCGGTCCCAGGTGGCCGACGATCTTGTCTTCCTCAGCTGTGGGCACCACTTCCAGGATGCCCAGCGAGAATCCCACCGCGTCTGCCGAGGCTGTGCGGAGCACGCAGCGGGCCGTGTGGCCGGGTTTGGTCCAGCGACCACCCGGCGGATAGATCATCCAATTGCCCTCCATTTTGAGGTGGGAGTGGATGGTCAACGCCCGGGGCTTCCTGCTGGCGCCGGGTTCCTCGTCAACCGGGCCGGTGAGGCGCATGAGCAGATGCTTGCCCCGGGGGACAACCTCGGCCATGGTCCAGCCCGCCAGGTTCAGGGTGGCGAAACGGGGCACACGGAAGTCGGAGGCAGTAATGGTTTGCCCGGCCAAGGCCTCGTTCAGACGCGAGGCGGCTCGCCAAATGGAATCGCCTTCAGGCACGGATCCGGAGTCCCTTCGGGGTGGAGTAGGCGCCCGCGGCTGCCAAGGCGACCGCGATAGGGGTTTCCAGGAGATCGTGGCCGTTGACCTTCTCCATGAAAAGCTTGTCCACGGCACCGCGGCGCACCACATCCACCAACGCCTGCGCCGCGACTGACAGCACGGCCTCGTCATTGCTGAAGGTGAGCAGCGTCTTGCCGCCGCGTTCCACGTAGAGGACCAGGGCGCCGTCGACCATCACCACCAGCGCTCCTGCCTTCCGCCCTGGACGGTGCCCGGAACCGGCATCCACGGACAGCGCAGGCCAGGGAAGTGCGGCCCCATAGGGATTGGCCGGGTCTGTTGCGGCCAGCGCCAACGCCGACGGTTCCGCTTTGGAAATGTGGGCATCCTCGGTGAACGACCTCAACCGGTCCACAGTAGCGGGGACGGCAAACTGGGCAGCTCCCAGATGCTCGATGAAGTAACCGCGGCGGCAGCGTCCGGCCTCCTCCAGGCGGGCAAGCACTTTGTACATCAGTCCGAAGCCGCCAATGATGTTCTCGGCCATGACCGAACCACGGGTGACAACCCCGTAGCGGTCCAGGAGCAGTTCTGCGGTGCCACGGGCATGGATGGTGGGGTCCAGTTCCGGAGCGGGCAACGCCGACCAGCGTCCCACAGCGGACGGCGGGGCAGGAGCAATGCCGCCCGTCACGGAGCCGTAGCGGCCACCCGTGAGCCCCGGTGATCCCAGCAGGCCGGTCCCGTGAGAACGGCCCAGCCTGCTCATGCGCGGAGCACGGGCCCTGGGTGCCTTGGCGACCTGTCGGTGTGCTGTCTTTCCGCCCGCGATCATGGCACGGACTGGAGCGAAAGTATCTCCCGTAACTCGTCCGGCCCAGACGAGGTCCCACAGCGCCGTCACCACGGCGTCGTCACTCAGTACCGCGTCCATACCGCCCGCCACCTCCGTGAGTTGACGGAAGAAATAGCCGCCGCCCGCGCTGAAATGCTCGAGGAGCCTCTGTTGGGCGTCCCCGGGCTCGAAGTCGGGGGAGGGATTGAGCGTTAGTTCCGCGGAATCGGCCACGTGCAGGCTGATCCAGCCGTCGTTCCCGGGCAGGGACCCGGCGCCGGACCAAAGGAGCTCGCCGGCTGCCATGAGTTCGTCGAGCATGGCCGGTTTGTAGTCCGCCACCCGGCTCGCGAGCACCAACGGCTCCCACGCGGATGCCGGGATGGGCACGCCGGAGAGTTGGTCGACTGCCGTGATAATGCCGTCGAGCCCACGCAGCGCCTGGCTCCTCGATTTCCCCGGAGTGGTCACGTTCTGCCAAGCGGGGAGGAACCGGCCGTAAGCGGCGGTGTCCACGGGCTCCACTTCGGCCCGGAGTGCAGCAAGAGAGCGACGGCGCAGCTTCCGCAGGACCTCGGCATCGCACCACTCACTGGACGGCGGGGCGTCAATGGTCATGATTTCTGCTTCGGCGACCTCAGTGGGCTGCTCCGCAACGGCGTGCGGGCGGAACTCGCCTTCCACCACGCGACCGTCCCCGGCCAGTCGCTTCAGCGCTGTGTTAACGACGGCGACGCCCAGTCCCAGCCTGGTTGCAGCTTCCGACGCCGTGAACGGGCCGTGCGTGCGGGCGTACCTCGAAACGAGGTCACCCAGGGGATCGTCAACAGGTTCGATGAACGCCAGCGGCACTCCCATGGGGAGCGGTACACCGATTGCGTCGCGGAGCCGGGCCGCATCCTCAATGGCAGCAAAACGCTCGACGCCGCCGATGGTCACTTTGAGCGCACGGTTGGCTTTCTGGAGGGCGGCGAGGTGGGATCCGGCGTCGGCGACCGTGCCTGGCGGCGCGGCCGGCGGCGTTGCCTCAACGTATTCCGGATCCTCTGGGTCCTTTGGCTGGTCCAGCCTGTCGGGCTGCAAGGCGGCTTCAGCAGGTTCCACGCCCTGCAGTCGATCCGCTACTTCCGCAACGCTGAGTGGGCCCAGCAGCCGGAGAAGATCAGCGACCCCCTCCATCCCACGAACCCGTCGGTCGGGGGCCAGCCGCTGCAACTCCAGTTCAGTGGAATCGATGACGGCTGCGTCCAGGAGCTCGCGCAGTTCCACCCGGCCAAGGAGTTCATTGAGGAGCGTGGAGTCCAAGGCCAGGGCGGCAGCCCGGCGTTCGGCCAAGGGGGAGTCGCCCTCGTAGAGGAACTGGGCCACATACCCGAACAGCAGGGACTTCGCGAAGGGCGATGGTTGCTGCGTGGTGGTCTCCACGATCCTGAGTTCCCGGCGTTCCACGGAGGCCGCAATGTCCTTCAGCGCGGGGAGATCGTAAACATCCTGCAAGCATTCGCGCACCGTTTCGAGCACGATGGGGAATGAAGGGTACTTCCGGGCGACATCCAGCAACTGGGCCGAGCGCTGGCGTTGCTGCCACAGCGGTTGTCGTTTGGCTGGATTCTGGCGGGGCAGGAGCAAGGCCCGGGCAGCACACTCGCGGAACCGGGATGCGAACAGCGCGCTGCCGCCCACCTCTGCCGTGACGATTTGCTCAAGTTCCTCCGGGTCAAAGAGGAAGAGCTCAGCGCCGGGCGGCTCGTCTTCCATCATGGGGACGCGCAGCACGATGCCGTCATCGGCTGCCATCGCAGAACCGTCCAGGCCGTAGCGCTGGTGAAGCCGCTGGCCCACGGCCAGGGCCCACGGCGCGTGGACAGGCATTCCGAAGGGGCTGTGCAGGACTACGCGCCAGTCGCCAAGCTCGTCATGGAACCGCTCCACCACCAGTGTTCGATCACTGGGGACGATTTCCGTGGCTTCCTTTTGCTCCCTGAGGTACTGAAGGAGGTTGCCGGCGGCGAAGGCATCCAATCCGCTGGCCTGGCAGCGCTCCATGGCGGGGGCCTCATCGGCAGCGGAGAGTTCGCGGATGAAGGCACCAAGAGCCCGACCGAGGTCAACGGGACGACCGAGGGAATCTCCCTTCCAGAAAGGGAGTTTGCCCGGTTGGCCAAAAGCAGGGGAGACCAGCACACGATCGTGGGTGATGTCCTCGATTTTCCAACTGGTGGCTCCGAGGGCGAAGACGTCGCCCACCCGGGATTCGTACACCATTTCTTCGTCGAGCTCGCCGACGCGTCGTCCGCCCTTGGCTGCTCGGGCGGAGGCTGTGGGTTCACCTCCGTCAGGGCTGGGTGAGGACGAGCCTTCAACCTCGGTGCCGATAATGTACACGCCGAACAAACCACGGTCCGGGATGGTTCCACCGGAGGTCACCGCAAGACGCTGGGCCCCCGGCCGGCCCTCGATGGTTCCGGCGTGCCGGTCCCAGATGATGCGCGGCCGGAGCTCGGCGAATTCGTCCGAGGGGTAGCGGCCAGCCAAGAGGTCCAGTGTGGCTTCGAACGCGGACCGCGGCAGGCTGGCGAACGGTGCCGACCGACGCACCGTGCTGAACCAATCCTCGACGTCGATACTTCCCAAAGCGGTTGCCGCGACGGTCTGTTGGGCCAGGATGTCCAACGGGTTGGCAGGAATGCTCAACCGCTCGATTTGCCCACTCAGCATGCGCTCAACCGTGACGCTTGTGTGCAGCAGATCGGCGCGGTGCTTGGGGAACAGTACGCCCTCGGAAATTTCGCCCACTTGGTGCCCGGCCCGACCCACGCGTTGGAGGCCGCTGGCCACTGACGGCGGCGACTCCACCTGGATGACCAGGTCCACGGCGCCCATATCGATGCCGAGTTCCAGCGACGAGGTTGCCACCACGCAGCGCAGTCTGCCGGATTTGAGGTCGTCCTCAATCATGGCCCGCTGGTCCTTCGACACCGAGCCGTGGTGCGCGCGGGCCAGCACCGGATCGGCGCCGCTGGTGCTGCCGGCTTGCGCCATCATGTGGGCCGGCGTGGCCGTCGACGCCGGGACGCCTGGTGCAAGATCGCCGGGCGTCGTCCCGGGACCAGCCCATTCGCCGCCGCCCACCGCCATCAACTGGCGTTCTGCGTAGATTTCGTTGAGCCGTGCCGTCAGGCGCTCGGAAAGGCGCCGGGAGTTGGCGAAGACAATAGTGGACTGCTTGGAAAGGACCAGATCGACGATCTGTTCCTCCACATGCGGCCAGATGGAGGCTTGCGGTTGTAACCCGGAGGCGGGCCCGGAATCGAAGGCCCCGGCGGCACCCTGCAGGTCCGACATGTCCTCCACAGGCACGGTGACCGTGAGGTTCCAGTTCTTTTTGGACGGTGGAGCCACGATCTCCACGGGAGCTTGTCCGGCAAGGAACTGTGCCACCAACTCACGGGGCTGGACGGTGGCGGAGAGGCCGATTCGCTGGGCAGGCTTTGGCAGCAGGGCATCCAGGCGTTCCAAGGAAACGGCCAAATGCGCACCGCGCTTGGTGCCGGCAACGGCGTGTACTTCGTCGATGATGATGGTGTCCACTTCGCTGAGCGTTTCCCGGGCACGGGAGGTCAGCATGAGGAAAAGGGACTCCGGCGTGGTGATGAGGATGTCCGGCGGGTTGGTCAACAGCGTTCGGCGATCTGCCGCCGTCGTATCTCCTGAACGGACGCCGACCGTGACAAGTGGTGCAGGCAAACCCAATCGCTTGGCGGTTTGGGTGATGCCGATCAGCGGCGCGCGAAGGTTGCGCTCAACGTCCACGCCCAGCGCCTTGAGGGGCGAGATATAGAGGACACGGGTTTTGGTTTTGGGGCGTTTGGCGCGGCCTTTGCCATTGGCCGGGACCGTCTCAAGTCCTGGAAGCGTGTCAGTGGGCTTGGAGTGCAGCTTGTCCAGGGCCCACAGGAAGGCCGCGAGTGTCTTACCGGACCCGGTGGGTGCCACCACCAGGGCATGCGAGCCTGAGGAGATCGCGTTCCACGCGCCGTCCTGCGCGGGCGTGGGCTCGGAAAAAGCGCCGAGGAACCATTCCCTGGTTGCCTGGCTGAAACGGCTGATGGCGCCATCCGACGCCTGCGGCTCCTGCATTCCTCCATCATGCCCCACGGCTCCGACAGAATAAGCCGGAGCCGTGGGCAGAGGGTCAGACTGCTTGGAACGCAGTGATCGTCAGGAGCTTGATGCCGGCATTGCTGCAGGCATCGTGAGGTTCTGCGACGAACAACGACGCAGTGTCGTTGGGCGGGTAGATTCGGAGTCCAGCTGCCGGGACCTTGGTGCAATCGCCGTAGTTGCCGGCTTGTGTGTAACGGATTTCAGCCCATGCAGACTTGCCCGGAGCAAGCTCAAACTTGGTAACTGGCGTTGTCGTTTCCCGCGTGGCCGGTTCGCCGATCGGTTCACCATTGGCGTCGGCAGTCAGCGAGACACCGGCGAAGCCTTCCAGAATGCAGGGAGCCGCGCCGGAGTTCGTCAGGATCAACTTCTCGTAGATGCTGCCTGCTGCTCCACCGCCGGTGGAATCGGTGGCGGCAGTCAATGAGGCCGCTTTGCACAGGGTGGCGTCTGCGGGGGCGGCCGACGTAGCTGTGGCGGAAGGCGATGGGGTGGTGGTCGCCGTTGGAGACGGTGTCGCCGAGGCCGACGGAGTCGACGAGGTCGGTGGCGCACTACTGGTTCCCGCCGGGCTGGGGCTTGGCCCACAAGCTGCAAGAAGCAGCAGTGAAGCGGCTGCCGTCGTCGTG
The DNA here is from genome assembly GCF_025421775.1 of Paenarthrobacter aurescens. Classification (GTDB taxonomy): domain Bacteria; phylum Actinomycetota; class Actinomycetes; order Actinomycetales; family Micrococcaceae; genus Arthrobacter; species Arthrobacter aurescens_B. Next base: position 87,262 of record NZ_JAOEFX010000010.1, read on the forward strand.
ACAAGTCCGGTTTTGATGCGCTGAGTCCACATGGGCACCAGCCTTGCGGCGGGTGTGACGCGAGTCAATTCAGCCACGGTGAAGAGATCGGATTGGCGCCCGGATCGTGATCTTCCGGGCGCCAATCCAGCGCTCAACTACTTCGTGGAGTCGGCCTTTGCCACTGCGGGCTTGGCTGCGCGGCTACGGAAGAACGCAGCTCCGCCCAGGCCCAAACCAGCAATGCCGGCGATCAGGCCGGCCCAGCTGCGTGCCTGCGAGCCATCATCGGTGACCGCGGAAGCCTGCTCGGTGGCGACCGTGGCGGCTGCATGGTGGTCACCTTCCGCGGTTGCGGGGGTGATGGTGACCGACGGTGCCGGGGCCTTGAGCTCGTGCTCGTCCTGGCCTTCCTTGGCGATCTCGGACCAATCAGTCTGCCCCTGCTCGCAGGTCTGCAGCGTGGGGAAGTAGATGGTCTTGCCCGCTGCATCCGGCAGCTTGACCGACAGGACCAGTGCATCACGCAGGTGCGGATCCAGCGGAGTCTTTGCCGTGTACACGATCTGGCTGGTCCGCTTGGTGATGGTGGTGCCGTCATCCAGCTTCTTGGGCTCGGCGAGGGTCTCCGTCACCTTCTCCACGGTCCAGTTCGGGTTGACCGTTGGCTGGGCGTCGTTCAATTCCTCGGGGAGTGAGATGGCGACCTTGGTGGTGCCGAAAGTGTCGCAACCGTGCGGGATTCCGAACGTGACCAGAGCGTACGAGTTTGCAGCAGTCTTGTTCGGGTCGGCGGAAACATGCGCTGACGCTCCGGCCAGGCCGGCCATCATCAGGGCGGCGGTTCCGCCGGCAACGGCGGTGGCGGAAAGGGTGCGACGGAGGGCGGACTTGTTCATGGGATTGCCTTTCGGGGGCGCCTGTCTTGGGGCGCGGGGGTACGGGTTTGGGGCCCGTCACCATGCAAAGGCTTTGCGTTTGCGGCGCGCATCTTTGGCGCGCGTTGGGTGCCGGGCGGAACTAAGGAAGTACGACGGCGACGGGCGGGCCGCGCCGGCTGTCTTGCCTGAGGTTCCGCCAAGGGCGGGGGATGAAGACGTCGGGTGCGCCGACTGCGACTGGCGAGGCGCCGGCGTCGGGCCTGAACACTAAAGTGGGCAGGGCGAGCAGCGGCCGCAACCAGGCAGCCAGCTGCCAGAGGGCGTCCTCCCCTTTTGCCAGGATGACTGCAGAAGCAACGGTAGCCAGGACGTGGCCTACAAGCATCATGGTGCCAAAGGCGGTCCCGAGCTCATGGGTGTGGGTCGCTGCGATATCCACCCCGGCGCTCAAGGATTCGCCGCCGAGGTGATGGTTCGCTCCCGGCCCGATTGCCGTGATGGGGCTCAACGCAGTGAAGGCCTCGTGCAGCGCGAGTTGCCCTGCGCCGAGTAGCGCGGCCATGGTGACGAGGTTCAGCTTGAAACGGGTGGCCAGTGTGGCAATCAGCGCCGTCAACGCTACGAGAGCCAGCAAAACCGGAGCCGTGGGAAGCTCCCCGCCGCCCACAACGTGAGCTACTGCGGCAAGAAGCACGACCACCACAGAGATCACGCCGGACCGCAGAGCATGGAAGGGCGCCCGGGGCTGCGATGTGCGCACGGGTCCTCCCTCATCTCTCTGGCCGCTGCCTGACTGTCAGCATCTTGATTCTATCGGGAGTTCGGTGCCGGGCTGGTCTCGGATTGGTGTCTATGTGGATAGGTGCGCCGAGGGGTGGGCTCGCGGTCCAACACGTCGCGCGAAAGCGCCGGAGCTAAGCCCTCGAAGACCGGACGAACGTGGGTCCCGGCGGGTCCGGCACCTTCGCTGCGGATGTGGAACGCCGACGGCGGAGCTCAAGCTTCAGGCTCTCCTCGCCTCGCGCCATGGCCCAGTGGTGGTTGGCTGAGAAGGCCGGTTTGAGGAGCCAACTCAACCTGCGCAGGAGCGGCTTGGCGGCACTGACCCGCCAGTCGTAGGTGATGACAACTTCGGGTCCGTCGGTCTCGAAGGTCCAGCGTCCCGTTCCGTTGAGGTCGCCTTGTGCCGTGAGCGCGAAGCCATTGTTGCCTCCACGGTCCGCAGGTTCCGAGGGTGTCTGATGGCATCCGTAATTAATCTACTCCTGGCTGCGCCGAGGGGTTGACTCCGCTCATCTGAGTGAGCGAAAGGGTTGAGATCCCACCCCTCGCCGGAGATGCAGAGGGAGCTACTCGCCCGAGTTCTCCCGGGAGGTAATGCCGAAGGGCGCGGACTGGAGCTCAGTGAAGTTTCCAACGCTGGCACGCACGGTGCACTGTGGCGTGATCTGCAACGCCGTCACCGTGAGCCCCGAGCTGTCCACTGCCAGCGCCCCACCGCATCCGTCGGCGAACCGCACTCCCTTCTCACCGCCGGTTACAGCGGAGAGCATTTGCGATGGTTTGCCCGAAGCGGGGCTGACGTAGAGCGGATTGAGTTCATCGGCGCCCCCCGCCCACACCGGAACCAGCGTGATTTTCAGGGGGCTGGGCGTGACAACGCGGGCAGGCGTGCGGACCTCCACACCCTTGAGCCGTTGTACCGCGTAGGCCGTGCCTTTGACGGCGGGGTTCTGCGTGGCGGCCGTGGTCGCGGCCGACCCGCTGCGGAGCCAGGCATCCATGGCCTTCTGATCCGAGGGCGCCACCGGCACCTTGGCGGTCAGCTGCACTGATCCTCCGGCGGGGATCTCCACGCCGGACATCTTCCAGCCGCAGGCAACGTCCAAACCGGTGATGGAAGCCTGGTTACGGCTCACCGTGCCACCATCCCACGTCACAGCAGGGCATGCTTCGCCATCTGCCAGCCCAGGGATGACCTCCAGGAACTCACCGGACAACGGCGCTTTCTGTGCCGCGTAGGACACTGTCAAGCGGACCTGGCCGGACGACGGCTCATACGTGGCACTCCGGGAAATCGTGAGTCCAGTAGGTAGGGCCGGGTCTTGCAGCTGCGCTGACAACTGTTGTCCGGGAGGCGTGGGAGCCGCCTGCTGGGTGGTGGGGGACAGGAGAACGAAGCCCACCACCATCACCACGATCAGTATGACCGCGCCACCGGCAAGGAGCAGCGCTTTGCGGGTCCGCCAAAACGGAGTCGAGTCCTTTTCCTCTGCCCGTTCCTCCGCTTGGGGGCGCACCTCGCGGCGCGGCATGGGGCGGGCAATGGTAGCGCTGCCGGCCTGCCCCAGGTCCGGAGCCGCAGCATCGACGCCGGCACGTGGGGCCGCTGCGAAGGCTGCAAGTTCGTCATCGGTAAAGGCGCCGCGGACGACGGTAGCGGGACGTTCGACGTCGTCGAACTCTTCAGGCGCTGTCCCCCGGAGAAGAGCGGCCTTGCCCGCAAGCCCAGGCGCCAGGCGTCGGAGCGTCGACGCAGCCTCACCGGCCGTGGGTCGCTGGTCGGGGTCTTTGGACAACAGCCGATCCAGGACCCCCCACAAGGCATCGTCCACCGGAATGCGGGGCGGGCGCGAAGAGACATGGCGGTAAGCAACGCTGAAGTCCGTCCCCGGACCTGCAAACGGCGTGCGGCCGGCCAGGAGCTCGTACAGCAGGACTCCGGTGGAATAGACATCTCCGGCGGGACCGGACCGCCCTTGGCTGATGAGCTCGGGAGGCATGTACTGAGGAGTGCCGATCAGGCCTGTCGTCTGGCGGATTTTCTCGCCCACGACGTCGGAAATGCCGAAGTCGGACACTCGCACGTCGCCGCTTTCACACTCGGTCCATGGGCGGGCGAGGAGCACATTGTCCGGCTTGATATCCCTGTGCGTCACGCCCCGCGAGTGGGCGAACGCGAGGGCATCGAAGATTTCGGAGGCCACTTTTACGGCGTCTTCGGAGGGCAGCGGGCCGGCGTCCTTGACGACGTCGCGCAGCGAGCCGCCCGCGATGTAGTCCATGACGATGGCCAGCCGTTCACCCTCCACCACCATGTCCCGAACCGTGACGATGCGGGCGTCCTGCAGACCAAGCAGCACAGATCGCTCTCGGACGAACCTCTCCACCAGGGAGGGATCATCGGCATGCTCCGGACGCAGCACTTTGGCCGCCAGGGTGCGGCCATCGGTTGACGTGACGGTCCAGACTTCGCCAACAGCGCCAGAGCCCACGCGCTCCCCAAAGCGGTAGGACGCGCCCAACGCCTGACCCGTTTGTGCCAATTGCATGTCCGTACTCTCCAAAGCTGTCGATCTGATGTCCGGGCCGTCCCGCGGACCCCTGCAAAGTGTCTGCTGTTGGTTTAGCTCCCGGGGCTTACCGACTGGATGAGCGACACTTGCCCGCCCACCCCTATGTACCCGCGTCCGGCGGTCAGCGCCACGGGGGCCTTCCGCGGAAGTGTGGTACCCAGCAGTTCGCCGTCGTAGTTGACGTCGGGCTGGAGCACCAGGCCCAGACGGGATTTTCGGATGGACTTGGTCCAGTGACTGTACAGCCCACGGATGTCAGCGGCCCGACCTGAGGCAATAATGCAGAGCCCCGGCGGCCCGGAGGCTACGATCCCCGCAATGGACTGATCGGTGTCCTCGAAGCGTTCGGCGTCGTCGATCAACAGGAACACCGGGCCGCGCTCGATCCGCAGTGAGGCCAACAATGCAGGCACCTCGTCCGCGCCTACCGCTATCCGGTCCAGATCAGCGGTGGCCAACGGTGAGCGGCGGTCGCAGATGCCCCAGACCTGGGCCGGACCGCGGGAAGTGGCTACGCCCCGGACAGCCTCGGCCAGGGCCAACAGCACGGTGGACTTACCGGAACGGGCCGGCCCGGCAATCAGGGCGTGCTCGCCCTCATAAATTTCCAGGAAGGCCGGTGCGAGGTCCGTTTCGCGGATTCCCACGGGGATATGCCATGGCTCGGTCTCCAGTTGCGGCTTCACGCCCAGATCCGCCATGGTGACGTTGGTGGGCAGGCTCCGGATCGCCGTAGTCTTCGCCGGTGCATCTGCCCAGCTCTGCCGGACGCGATCCACAGCGGCCTCCAACCCGATTCCGGGTGTGGCAACGTGCATTTGCAGGGAGGTCCGAGGGTCCACGCAGCGCCCGGGGAGTGCCGCGGGGACATTCTTGGCCCGCACGCCCAGCGAGGAGTAGTCGTAGTTATCGGCGAGCCGGAAAAGCCACTTCTGGAGCGTTACTTCATTCATCACAGACGGAACCGCTTTGGCGCGGGTGGTGGTCACGGCAAAGGACAGGCCAAGCGCCGGGCCGTCGGCGTATGCGCGGTACAGCAGGCCCAGAAGTTGCTGTCCTTCAAAGTCCTGGAATTCGTCACGGAGGGATGCCAGGCCGTCAAGCAGCACCACCATGCGGCGATGCGTACCCGGTGCCGCGCGGCGGCTCTCCAGCTCAGTGCTCAGATGGCGTAGGAAACGGGCTTGCTGCTCCTTGGCGCCGGCACCCGTTCCTACGTATGCCACGGTGTGCGGCAGGCGTTTCAGCATCTCAAGGTCCCCGGAGCCCATGTCCAGAACCATCAGATCCAGCTCGGTTGGATCTGCCTCCCTGGCGAGCGTCAACGCGATGGACGCCAGAGTGGTGCTTGTGCCGGAGCCTGCCACACCCATCAGCATCAGGTTGCCCACGGACATGTCCCATCCGGTTGCGGACTGACGCTGCAGTTCGGGCTCGTCCAGCAGGGTCACCATAACGGTGGACCCATGGACGCGGCCCACTGTCGGTAGCCCTGGGGTGGAAGCGTGCACCGGAGAGGCTTCCGCCACGAACCCGTCCAGCTCCACGCGTTCGCCCAGCGCTTCTGGCCAAACCTGCCGCGGAGGGGCGAAGCCAGCCTCTGTATTGGCATCGACAACGGCGTCGATGAGGAGATCCAGATCATTCTCGTCCACTGCCGCGGACCGTGGAAGGACAGGAGCGGGGGCGGGGACACCGAACTGCCGGATGTCGCGAACATCGACGGCGGGACCGCCGTCGAGCTGTGCCTGTCCGGTGACCAGCGCCGTCTGGACGGGCGTGATGTCGTCCTGGCCGAGCTTCACAAAGGCGCGGCCCATCTGGGCCCTGCCGATGGCCGAGGCAGCTGGGACGCCAATAACGTTGTTGGAGTCGTCGCGGCTCTGGACGCGCAGCGCCACCCGCAGGTTGGTGTTCGCGAGGATGTCGTCGCTCACCACACCGGCCGGGCGCTGCGTCGCCAGGATCATGTGCACTCCCAAGGTGCGGCCCACGGCGCCAATGCTGACTAGGGCCGTGAGTACGTCCGGGAAATCCTTGGCCAGCATGGCGAACTCATCCACCACCAGGAGCAAGCGTGGCATCGGCTCGGCCGGGTTCGTTGCCAAATAGGCGTTGAGGTTGTCGATGCCCTCGCCTGCCTCGGCGAAAACCCGCTGGCGTCGCTCCATCTCTGCTTCCAAAGCGATCAGGGCGCGGTCTGCCAACTGTTCGTCCAGGTTGGAGATGGTTCCGATGGTGTGCGGCAGGCGTTCACAGGCCTTGAAGGCAGCACCCCCCTTGAAGTCCACCAGAATGAAGTTCAAACGGGTCGGATCGTTGCGGGCAGCGAGGCCGGCTACGAGGGAGCGCAGGAATTCAGACTTTCCGGAGCCGGTGGTGCCGCCCACCAGCCCGTGCGGACCGTCCTTGACCAGGTCCAGGGTGAGTGGCCCGTTTTCGCCGGTACCTATAGGTGTGGAAACGCCGGTGGGGGCCTGCCACATCCGGCGGATCGTGGCCGCGTCGGGGCGCTCGTAGCCAAGCAGGCCGGGCATCCGCACCAAAGCGGGCAAGGAGGCCCCGGGAACGCTGAGCTCAGGATCGTCGAAGTGTGCCAACCGTGTGGCGCAGCGCAGGGATTCTTCGTGGTCGAGGCCTGCCAGGATGACGTCCTCCACACGGGTCAGGTCCTCAGGCTGGTCAACGGTGGCTGCAGCATCCGTCCCAACCCTGATGATGGTGGTGCAGGACGCAGGCAGTTGTTCCTCTGACGTCGCTATGACGATGCCCGCCACGCGTGGTGGGCGCTGCTGCGGGTTGACGTGGCCACCGGGAACGGAACGCCCCATGCCCAGCAAGGCGCGTGCAGGGGCGTCCCTGCCCTCTGTCAGTACGTCGGAATCGAGGACCACCATGAGCGCTGGAGTGGGCAATTCCTCCACGGAGTCCTTCAGCATGCGCAGCATGGCCAGGCTGGTCTCACGATGCGCGGACATCCAGCGGTCGCCCGTGCTGCTGCCGGTTTGGCGTGTGTGGGGGAGCCAGGAGGCCCATTCCCATTCATCGGCCCGGCCGGCGTCGCAGAAAACGCCGATCGTCAGATCTGCTGGACCAACATGCACCGCAGCCTGGGCTACCAGGGACCGGGCCAGCGCCAAGGCCCCCTCCCGTGAGCCCACAATGCCTACCACCCCGGCGTCGGTCAGGTCCACCAGTACGGGAGCTGCCAGGAGACGGGCTGCCGTGAGGGTTTCCTTGACTTTCTCGTCCGGGCGCGAGCCCGCAGCACGGTCAACTTCAGGTTTCCATGGCACGTCACCCGTGCCCGCGTGCAGGGCCAGGAAATCGTCCGAGTCCGCACGGCGCTGCCACAGTGATGTCGCCGGAAGTGCCGGACGGCGGACAACCGTAGCGGGATCGGGGACCATCTTGTGCCGGCGGGCGGTCTCCACCTCAGCGGCTGTACGGATCTGTTGCTCAAACTCCTTGAGCGCTCCATCGAAGCGCTCTGCCTCTTCCTTAAGGCCGCGGGCATGGCGGCGCTTTTGCTCGAACCACATGCCCACCGCCATCACCGGACTGAGCATGGCGAACATCGCGAAGCGCATGTCCCTCAGGATCATCACCATCGCAACGGCCATGACCAGCGGCGCCAGCACTGTGATGTAACTGAATTTGTTGGCTGGCGGGACGTCCTTGCGGCTCGGCGGGACCAGAGGATCTCCGGCCGGTGCACGGCCGGGACGCGGCGGCCTGTTAAAGGGAGCAGTGGCTGCCGGGGTCAGGTTGTGCAGGCTGCCTGGCGCGGGAGCGGGGGTCTCGTCCAAGGCGGGGCGGAGGAGAAGGACCGTGCCACCTGCCGTAATGGTGGCCGTTTGAGTGACCAAAACCCCGTCCTCGCCCACAGGTTCCCCGTTGACCAAGGTGCCGTTGGTGGAACCGCCATCCACCACGCGGAGACCCTCCTCTTCGCGGCGAAGGCGGAAATGATCCCAGGACGCGCTTTCGGTCGGGAGGCTGAGATCGGCGTGGGGTGACCTGCCGATGAGCATGTCGCGGCCTTGAGGAACGTCAACCACGCCACCCGTTCGCTGACCGCCGGCCAGCGTGAGGCTCCAACCACGGACGCGGTGCGGGGCGGGCCACGGCGCGCGTGAAATGCGGCTGCCCTCCAGCAGAATCAGCTCGGACAGCGGCGTGGCGCCACGAATCTCTGTTTCGTTGACGAACACAGGTTCTTCAGGGGCAACACGGGGTCCGCCGGCGGCTTCCACTAAGTCGGACAACGTCGTGGCGGGCGCAGCATGGGCAACCTCGCACTCGAAACGACGATCGTCCAGGTCGATCAGCACACGCATCGGGCGCTCCTCCTGTGGTGGAACTGTTCCCCTCAGGCGTGGGGACAGAAAGATTGATTAGGGGCTGGCTGGCGCCGGTACCCAGACAAGCCGTGGGGCGTTCTCGTCTGCCGGACGAAGACCGAGATCCTGAGGTGACGCGAAGACGGGGATCGCATCAGCGGTCAGTGCCTGGGATTGCGAGAAGTCCAGCGATGGTCCCGCGAGGCCCTCCCCGGCTCCGAAGGACATGGTGCGAAGCGATGCTCCGACCTTCGCTGGATCGTTGCTCCCGGCGAGGGCAGCTGCCCGGACCAAGGCCACGACGGCGTCATGGCTGCGTGCGTCCGCGGCCCAGGCGTCCGCCGAGAATGGGGTATCGTCCGTCAGGTTCTTGATCTCCGGGTTTCCGCCGGCCAATCTAATGCCGGAGAGGAATGCGGACATTCCCCGACCTTGGGCGTCCTGCTGGAGCGCGACAGCATCGCCCGTTGCCGGCGCAATGCTGACCAACTGTCCTGAAGCAGTGCCGTCCAACTCCGAAAGCGATGACGCGAACGCGGGCGTAGTGGCGCCGTCGGGAAGTACCAGTGGAACTGACACATCGCGTGACTGGAGGGCTTGGACCAGCCGCGCCAGGCGCTGCGGCGTTGCCGCCGACACCACAACAGCGTCAGCCGGGTTGGCTATCCGTATGCCTTCAGCATCCGCCGGCGCGTCCTTGGCCGGAGGACGGAGCTGGTCGCCAGTACGGATGGCGGCTTCCTGGGCAAGGTCGGCTACCTCGGAGAAGCCATCCAGCGTCAGTGTGTCAGCGGGAGTGACGGATGCCGGGACCCGGCCGCCGTCGTTGACCAGCAGCACACGGCTCTTGCCGGCAAGAGCGGTGCCCAGGGCGGCCTGGACAGAGGTTGCCGTAGGTCCAGTGGTCCACGTGGTTTGAGCTGGTTCCGAAGCTTCCGAGTAGGGCAGGATGACGGGGAGACCCCGCTCCTCAGCGGCCTTCGTGGCAGCAAGGGCCTGAGGTCCGGTGCTTGCCACAACGATGCCGGACACACCTTGCTCGGAAAGAGTGCCGACGGCAGCACGGGCCCCGTCTTCGGTGCCTTGGTCATTCTGGGTTGGGAGGGCGACTGTCGCCCCGCTTTGGGCGAAACGCTGTGCCGCCACCACGGCACCCTGTGCTGCGCGGTTGTATTCGGTACCTGGCTCCCCGGACTGGCCGAACGTCATGACGACGCCGATCGAAAAGTCTGCCGGCAGGCCGTCAGCTTTCAGGGCAACAGGAACTGTTGCCGCCACAGGATCGGGCCGGGGAGCTTCCGTGGGGCGGTTCAGGGTCATGGTCAGGACCACAGCAGCAGCAATCACGACGGCGGCTCCCGCGGCGATCAGGGCGAAGAGCCGGTTGCGGGGGTTCACGCGTTGCCGCCGATCTTCAGTGTGTACAGCGTCTGCGACGTCGCACCTGCAGGTACCTCGAGTTTGAACGGCGGCAATTCATCCACCGCGGTGAGCGAGGCCTTGAACTGGGCCTGGCGCAGGAGAAGTCCTGCAACATCGCGGGATCGGATGTTGGCGTAGCCTTCAGCGTTCTGCGTGGCCAACGCCAGTTGGAAGTCCGCTGTGTCCGCTTTCGCCGCGCTGGTGGCCATGGAGCCAAGCAGGCCCGAGCCGTTGACCGCGCGGTCACCAAGGTCCAGCATCACTTTGTTAAGGCTTGAGGCGAGAAGGGCGCTGGCGCCTTCGACGTCGCGGGTGGAGCCGGATGTGCTGGACGCAATGTTCTCCAGCGAGGACTGTGTGCTCTTGGACAGGGCAGCTGTGAGGTCACCGCTCTGACCCAGGAGTTCGTCGCGCTGTTTGTTGACCGTACCCTCGGCGTCCTTCACAACGTCGTCCGAGGTGGACTTGAGCCCTGAAATGGACCGGTTGAAGGCTGTTGTCACGGCTTCAGAGCTGGCATCGCCAATGTCGGCAACCTGACGCACTTGTTCGCCCACGGTTTTGTAGACCTCGGCAGCAGTTTCGGCGGAAACGTCGCGGAGTGATTCCTTGATCTTTTCGCCAAGTCCGGCCTGCTGCTCTTTCAACTTCGCGAGTGCGGTCGTCACTGTACCGGAGGAGTCAATCGCATCGGCGAGTGCAGCATCCAGCGCCTCAAGTCCCCGCTTGGTGCCATTGACGTTTCCTGTAGCGGCGCCGTCGAGCGTCTTGACGGCCGTCTTGATCGCTTCGAGCTTGGTGTCGGCGTCGTCGAACGTCGTTTCCAAAGCGGTGAACGCCTGGCCAATTGCCTGGTCGGCGGCAGTCGTGTTCGTGGCTGCAAGAACCTCGTCCCAGGCAGCTGACTGACCTTCGAGCCGCACGTCCAAAGGCTCCTTGAAGCCAGGCGGCGGATTCAGCGCAGGTGAGGGATTTCCGTCCTCATCAGTCGGTTCGCACGGCACTGACGTCAAATAGGAACGCAGCCGCTCAACGTCCTTCGCGGACAGCTTGCCCTTGCCGGGGATGAGGCTGTCATCGGAGAGCTTGCACAGCTCGTCCGCCACCTTCTGGTTCTGCTGCAGCATGGAGCCGTTCAGCCAGGTTCCCTGACCGAGTTCGCCCTTGGCTGCCTTGGCATTGGTGGCGATTGCGAGCAGTTTCTGCCGGAGGGCGTCAACGCTGGTCTGAGCTGCGGTGGCTGCTTTCCGCGTCGCGGCTGCAGAGTCGGCGGCGGACTTGATGGCCGTGTCCAGTGCAGCCAGTGCCTTGCTGTAATCCTCGGACGTTCCAGAGCCGTCAAGCATCGCACCGAGGTCGGTGCGCACTTTTTCAAGTGCGACGGCGGAAGTCGCCTGGTCTTTGATCGCGCCTTCGATGACCTGCGGCTGGAGACCTGAGACGAGCTCGTCGCCCTTTTGTACCAGGCCCAGAAGCGCTCCGGTAACTGTCACAGCCGAACCATAAAGGGAGCAGGTCATGGAACCCTGCTCAGCGCATTCCGCTGGCGTGGGGTTTTCCGGTCCCATGGTGGCTTTGAGGGCGCCGGCAACGGTGTCCCGGCAACTTGCGCTGACTTTCGCGTAGGCATCCAGCTGTGAGGACATCGTGAGGACGCTGGAGTACACGGTGGCCGCCGGCGCCGCCTTGGCAACCTCAGCGGTGCAACCGTCACCGGTGATTGGAGCGACCGGGGGTGTGGCGGAAGTGTCGCCCAGCATCGAGTCCACGGCGGAGACCGTCAGCTTCAACTGGGACATGGTGGTGGATTGGGTGGCGGTGGTTGAAGACTCCAAATCAGTGCCGAGAACCTTCAGTTGCTGCTTCAGGTCCGACATCGTCGCAGCCAGTGCCTGGGAGTTATCGCGCAGTTCACCGGCTGTCTTGGCGCCGAGGGTCTGCGACGTTGCCTGCAGGTTCCGGCGAACCTCGGTGATGGTTGACCCGGCCTTGGCCAGGACCGTGTTGACGTCCGATACCAGCGAGATCGTCCGGCGCTGCAGCTCCATTTCCGAGCCTGTCCCGGACGAGAAGGCGCTGGAGAGCACTCCGTTGGCACTGAGGTCCGTGTTAAGGCCAGGCTGAACAGCGACGTCGAATTCGGGAACCTGGAAGTCCTTCACGTCTGCGGCGAGACGCAGCGTCGTGCTCGCACCGGAACGCGGGGGAGCCAGGACCGTGGCCCATTGGACAACTGTGGCGCCGTCTTCGGTACTGCTCAGGACCCCGTTGGTACCTGTGACGCCGTCGGCTGAGCCAGGTGTTACGTCGTCCGCCCGGATGCCGGGTAGTTTGGTCGACGCGGCGATTGTCAGCGGGGCGCCTACCAAAGCGGTGTCGGAGCGGGCCTGGCCGGCGGCGTCGTACTGGATGTTCTGGGGTTTGACGGTGAGGTTCTCAAGCGTCAGGTTGATCTCCACCGGACCGGTGTGGCCTTTTAGATCGGCGAGGTCGGAGCCGGACTTTTCCCCGGCGCGGTATTGAAGGCTCACACGAACCGGCAGTTCGCCCACTACTTGGGCGGCGTCGTAGGTGATGTTCTCGGCCGAGGAATCGCCGGCGGCGGACACCGAGATGGTGGTGCCTTCGATCGTGTGTACCCCGGCGGCCGGGGACAAGCCCACACGGACGCTCTGCAGGAGCTTTACGGGGTCGGACACCGGCTCCGGCTTGGGAGTCTGGGTGCAAGATGTGGTTGCGATCAATCCCAGTGCAATCAGGGCGATGCCCAGAGCACGGCCCGGGGGGATGCGACGCCCCGGGTTGTACTGGTTAAAACTAGCCTGCCTGGGCATGGATCGTCCCCCTCTTTCCGTTCGCGGTGCCTTGAGTATCATAAGGGGTTGCGCTCCCGAATGGAGTAATCCTGTTGCGGGGGTATCACCGCAGGTCACAGTCGTGTCCTGTCTAATGGTATTTGTTTATCTGTTTGTTGGATTTATTGGGTGGTGTTGGTAGTTTAGGCATCGTCTGGTCGCCTGGGTTTGTTGGCTTGGGTGTTGCGATTGTTCTTATTGGGAGGAAAGTTCTATGTCGCGTGTGTTGTCTACTGAGCAGGCCAAGGCTGCTATTGGTCAGGTGCAGTCGATTATTACTGGTGGTTTTACTGATCAGATTTCGGCGTTGGATGCGCAGGGTCGTGTGTTGTCGGATCCGAATGTGTGGGATGGTCCGTTGGCTGCTGAGTTCCGTGGTTCGACGTGGCCGGAGACGAAGGCCGCTTTGGATAAGGCCAAGGAAGAGCTGGAGCAGTTGCGGGGTCAGTTGCAGAAGATTTCGCAGGATATTTTCTCTGCTGGTGGCGGGGCCTGATTCTTTTTTGGTGTGAGTGTGGGGGCCGGGTGATCGTGCCGCGTTGATGCGTGGTGTGGTTGCCCGGCCGTTGCGCTGTGTTGTTGTTGCACCGGCTCTTGTGGTTGTGGTGCTGGTGGTCTTGTGGTGCCGGGTTTGTGTGGGTTGTTGGTTTTGTTCGCGTTCTTGTGCTGTGGGGGGCTGTGGTTGTGACCGAGTTCGTTGAGATGCCGTTGTTGCCGGATTCCGGTGTTGGTCATGGTGGTCGGTTTGTGTATGGGGTTGCCGAGTCGGTGAAGGGTGCTTTTGAGTCCGCAGCGTCGCGGGTCCAGGAGCATTCGGGGTCGCGGGCCCCGTTGGTGTCCGGGGCGGGGGAGGATTTCCGGGGGCATTTCTCGGAGGTGTTCGCGGCGAACGCGGCCACGGCGGCTCAGGACGCGGCGGGTTTGGCATCGGCGCTGCGCACGGTGGCCGGGTATATAGGGACCATGATTTCCGAGGCGCGGGACGAGGATGACCGGCGCCGGCGGAACAACGAGTGGGTGCGGCGGCATAACAACCGCAACTGGCTCGAGCAGTTTGGTGACAACCTTTGGGGTGAGGAGGCCCGGCCGAATATGGAGCCGGGCAGTGCGCCGTCGTTCCCTTCCGAAGCCCCGAGTTCGGGGTCGCGGGAGAGCCCGGGCCCAGGTGGCGGGTTTGGGGGCGGGGTCTCCTCGGCCCGTCCGGAGTCGTTGCGGAGTTTCGCGGCGGGTTCGCGTGGCCTGGATGAGGGTGTTGCGTCGGTGCCGGGGTCCTTGGAGTCGGAGTTGTCTTCGTTCGCGGACCGGTGCGGGTGGGGCCGGATCGACGCTGCTGGTGTGGTGACCGCGTTCCGGGAGTATTTGCGGTTGAACGAGGCTGATGCGGGGTGGGCGGTGGTGGTCGCGGACGCGTTCGCTGCCGCCGGGAGCGAGGGCGCGGTCTCGACCCTCTCGGACGCGGCGGTGAACGAGGCACTGGCCGCGGCGGGGGTTTCGGCGAACCGGACGGGCCTGGTCATTGACCCGCCCACCGCGGCCGGGGCGATGCCCTCGTCCGGGTACGCGAACGATCCGGTGAACACGGCCACGGGGAATTTCATTGAACCCGAAACCGATCTCGGGTTCGCCGGGGCGGCCGCGGACCTGGCGGTCACAAGGATGTATAACTCCCTCGGCTCGGGCCTGGACACTGTTGGGGTGTTTGGTCCGGGCTGGGCCTCGGTGTTGGATCAGCACCTGGTCCTGACCGATGAGGGCTGCCGTTGGGTGATGGCCGACGGCCGGGCGTTGGACTTCCCCCGCGAAGGGGCCGGCTGGGCCCGCGCCGTCGGGGAGAACTACTGGCTCACCCGCCACCCGGCCACGGAACCGTTCCTGGCGGAGCTGACCTCCGTACCCGAAGGCGTCACTGAGGTGTTGGTCGTGGCCGATAACCAGGGCGGCTGGTGGGCTTACAGCACTGCCGGGGTGTGGCTCGGGACCGGGGCCGGGCCCGGCCGGACCATCTCCGCCCACCGCAGTGAAGCGGTCGATGGTGGTGGGTTGGGGGCGGTTGACCGGTTGGTGCATGTGCGTGGCCGGTTCGTGGAGATCGACTACGTCGATGGTGTGGTTGGTGTGGTTCGTTCATCGGATGGGCGCCGGGTTCAGTACGGGTACGACGCCGAGGGCCGGCTTACCAGTGTGGGCACGGAGACTGGTACGAGGGTGTATCGGTGGAACGAGGCCGGTCTGATCGGTTCGGTGGTTTCTGCTGCGGGTGTGGTGGAGGCCGAAAACACGTATGACGAGGCCGGCCGGGTGGTTTTGCAGGTCACGCAGCATGGGCGGCGGACGAGGTTCGCGTATTTACCGGGCCGGGTCACGGTGGTCTCCGATGAGGGCGGGTCCCGGTCGAACTCCTGGGTCGCCGATTCCAAGGGTCGCCTGGTGGGGGTGTTGGACGCGGAGGACCGGCGCCAGTCCATGGCTTATGACGCGCACTCGAATCTGGTGTCTTTGACCGAGCGTGACGGCGCGGTCACAGTGCATGGCTATGACGCCCGCGGCCGGAAGATCCGCACCGTGACCCCGGAAGGCGCAGACCTGACGTATGGGTGGGACGAGCAGGACCGCATCACCACCCTGGTCACCGCGTCCGGTGCGACCGTGACGTATGAGTACGCCGATGAGCTGTCCCGGGACCCTTCCGTGGTGGTGGACCCGTTGGGTGGCCGGACCGAGCTGGTATGGCGGGACGGGCTCCTGACCCAGGTCACGGACCCGGTCGGGGTCACTATCGGTTTTGAGTACGACGAGTTCGGGGACCTGACCGGAACGTCCAACGCCGCAGGTGACACCGCGAGGATTGTGCGGGACCGGGCGGGCCGTCCGGTCACGGCGTTGAGCCCGTCGGGGGCTGAGACCCGGTTCAGTTACGACGCTGCCGGGGTGCTGACACGTCGGGTGGACCCGGATGGGGCGGTGTGGGCTTTTGAGCACGACACCGCAGGCCGGACCACCGCAATCATCTCCCCGGATGGGGGAAGGACGGTGTTCGAGTACGCCCCCAACGGTGAACTGGCCCGCACCACCGACCCGCTCGGCCGCAGTATCGAACGGGTTGTTGACGAGCTCGGGAACCTCACCGCCGCGGTGCTGCCCGACGGGGCGAAGTGGGGCTTCACCCACGACAACCTCTCCCGGCTCATCGCAGTGACGGACCCGGCCGGGCATGACTGGGTGCGGGAGTACGACACGGTCGGTGCCCTGACTGCCGTGGTGGACCCGACCGGTGTCCGCACCGGAGCGGTCACCGATCGGGCGGCCGGGACGGCGTCCCTGACGGACGCCTTCGCGTCCTCCACGTATAGTTTTGATGAGTACGGCCGGCCCACGAAAATCGAGTCCGTCGACGGGTCCGCGGAACTCATCACGTATGACGGTGCGGGGAACCCGGTCGAGTTGATCGATGGTGAGGGCGGGTTGACGGTCCTGGGCCGCGACGCCGCGGGAAAGATCACCTCGATCACCTCACCCACGGGGGCGGTGACCCGGTTCGAATACGACCACTGCGGCCGCCCGTGGAAGAGCATTGACCCGGTCGGGGCGGTCACGGAACTGTCCTACGACCCGGACCAGCGCCTCACCTCCAGGAGACTGCCGGGCGGGGAGGTCGAAACGTTCGCTTACGACGCGTGTGGCCGGTTGACCGCGAGGCATACCCCGGGGGAGGGCACGGCCCGGTACGGGTACGACAAGGTTGGGCGGCTGAGTTTTGCCCAGGATTCCTGGTACGGGACCCGCCGCTTTGAATACAACCTCGCAGGGGAACTGACCGGGACCATCAACGGGGTGGGTGGCAGGACCCGGTTCGAGTACGACACCCGCGGCCGGCTCACCCGCATCACCGACCCCACCGGTGGGGTCACCACCCGCACGTATACGGCCACGGACCAAGTCGCTAGTGTCACGGACCCGCTCGGGAGGGTCACCACGGCGACCTACGACCCGGCAGGCCGGCAACTCTCCCAGACGGACCCGGACGGACACACCACCACCTGGGCCTACGACGCCGCGGGCCGGGAAGCGTCCACCTCGGTGGACGGTGCCCTGATCGCCGCCATTGAACGTGACCTGGCCGGCAGGCGGGTGGTCATCACCGACCATACGGGTGGGGCGGGGTATGCGGTGGAGCACGAACTGTGCTTTGACCGACGCGGACTCCTCACCCGCCGCTCCAACGGGAACGGGACCGGGAGTCAGGTGTTGGGGTGGGAGTATGACGCCGACGGGAACCGGACCGGCTTCACCGACCCCACCGGGACCACCACCCGCTACACCCGCGACGCCGCGGGCCGGGTCGTGAAGGTGTCGAACCCGTTGCTCGGGGATGCGGCATTCACCCAAGACGCCTCCGGGCGGATCACCACCGCCACAGCAGGGGACCTGGTGCAGGAGTGGGTGTATCGGGGAGGGAGCCTGGTCGAGCACACCCGCACCACCACCGACAACGGCACCAACCCTCCGGGTGCTGCTGATGTGACGTTGATCGGTCGTGAGGACGGCGGGCGGATTACCGGCTTGTCCAGGGGCGGGGTCGTGACCAGGTACGGGTACGACACTGCCGGGCAAATGGTCTCCGCCGCCGCCACCACCACTGTGACTGGCTCGGAGGCGTCGGGTTCGGTGGTGGGGTGGGAGTACGACGCCGGTGGGCGGCTGCTCCGCGAAACCACCCCCACCGGGGCCCGCACCTTTGAGTACGACGCCGCAGGGCAGCTCCTAACTGTCACGGACCCTGACGGGTCCCGGACTGAGTACGTGTATGACGGGTTGGGTCGGCGGGTGCGGGTGATCAACCCGGGCGGGTCCTGGACCGAATACGCCTGGGGCCCCACCGGCTACCTCACCGGCGTCATCGGGCGGGACCGGGACGGGGGAGAGGTGTCCAGGCATCGGCTCCACGTCGACGCGCTCGGTGAACTCGCCACCGTGGACGGCACACAGTTGTGGTGGGACACCGCAGCGCCGGTCCCGACCCTCGCCGGTGCCAACACCACCCAGGTGTTGTCCCTGCCCGGCGGGGTCACCGGCATCGGCGACGCCTGGACCGCGCCCGGGTGGCGTGCCGCCCGACCGACTGACCAGCACGATCCCTGGGCCGTCCTCGGCACCCCCACCACCCCAAACCCCACCCCCGGCAGCCCTGGAGTTGCTAATGCTGGTGGTCTGGGTTGTGTGTTGCCCGCCGGGATAGGCCTGACTGCAGGTGGCGGGATCGACATCGCCGGACTCGAATGGCTCGGCAAACGCGCTTACGACCCGGCCACCCGGGGATTCCTCTCCACCGACCCCCTCGCCCCGGTCCTGGGCGCGGGCTGGGACGGGAACCCCTACGCCTACGCCGGAAACAACCCCCTCAACACCACCGACCCCACCGGCCTGCGGCCCCTGACCGACGAGGACCTGAAAGCCTACGACGGCTCCTCCCGCGGCGCCCTCGCCGCCACCGGAGACTGGCTCGGAGACAACTGGGAGTATTTGGCTGGTGGTGCGATGGTGATCGCTGGTGGTGTGTTGATGGCTACCGGTGTTGGTGGGCCGGTTGGTTTGGCCTTGATCGGTGCGGGTGCTGACACGATCATCCAGAAAGCAACCACCGGTTCGGTCAATTGGGGGCAGGTGGCTTTGACGGGTGCCGTTGGCGTGGTTGCAGGGCCGTTGGCTGGGAAGGTCAGCAGCGTTGTGACGGCAGGGCTCGGTCGGGCTGGTACGGCGGTGAGTACGCAGTTGCTTCCTGCGATGGGCCGTGCGGGCTCCGTGGTTGCGTCGGGTGCGGCCAGGGCAGGATCTGCTGTGTCGGCTGTGGGTTCGCGTGTTGGGACTGCGGTCACTGCGGGAGTGTCCCGTGTCAGTGCCGGTGCGGGGAGTTACTTGTCGCAGTTGTCGGCCCAGCAGATGGGCCGGGCGGCACTGACGAATGGGATATCGGGGGGACTAGGCAACACAGGCATGTACCTTGTACAGCGATCACCGAACGAGTGGAAACCCGAGGGCGTCCTCGGAGCTGCAGGTGGCGGTATCGTCAGCGGAGCCATTGGCTCCCAAGCGGGCTATTTAGCCCAACCGCTGACAGGTCGGTTCTCGTCATTCGTTCAATACGGTGTCGGCGCGGGAGGATCACTCGCTGGCGGCTCCGTTGATCATGCGATTCGTGGTGAGGGCTACGGAGCCGCGGAGATGGTCTATGACGGACTGGGAGGGGGGGTGCTTACACGCTTCCCAGGGGCCGCGGAACTGAGTCCCAATCCAGGCTGGATGACTCACAGCATGGCAGCCTACGGCGGAGCGCATGCCGGGGCTATCGTTGAAAGCGTGAAATTTGTGGGCAATGAAGTTGTAAAGCAAGGAACAGGGGCGCCACTGTGGTAGATGATGAGAATGGTGCAAAGGGGAATTCGGGGGCAGAGGATGATTTCACGGATGAAGATCTGCGATTGGGAAGGAAAGCCTGTAGATATATAGACATACTTTGCGTGATTGTCGCATTGCTTTGTGTAGGTATTGCAGTGTTTGTTTTCACTCACGTCCCTTGGGATACGCGAATGCCCTACGACGGAAGGTTTGATCGCTCCGGCAATGGGATTCCAATGCAGATGGCCATGCTCATTGTGTTTCTTGTGCTCTTCCTCTTTTGGCGGTCCGGTAGAAAGCCCGATGCGCACCGGATGCGAAAGGGATCTCGCATCGGGACCTACATTCTAGGAACAGCCATGATCATGGCATGTCTTGCTGGCCAATGGGTTATGGGTCAGTCCATCCTCACTGCTGGCGGCTACTTTGGGAGTTAGTACTTCTTTCCGTTCTGTGGTGGCGTGAATTTTCCGGTCTTGGGTGGAGGCGGCATCCCGTTGAAGTCGCCTTTCGGATTTGGCATTCGCTGCGTTGCTGAGTCTGCCTTGTGTGGTGGTCATGGCGGGCCGGTGAAAGGGGCATGGTTCCTGTCGCCGTCGTACTTTCGTAACGAGCCCGGATCCGTGTGATCCGTCCGGGGTCTCCTTGACTGCTGGTGGTGGGATCTGCCCTCGTCCTCGGCACCGGGTGGGACGGCAACCCCTACGCCTACACCGGGAACAATCCCCTCAACACTTCTGACCCGGCCACCCGGGGCTTCCTCTCCACCGACCCCCTCGCCCCCGTCCTGGGAGCGGGCTGGGACGGCAACCCCTACTCCTACGCCGGAAACAACCCCCTCAACGCCACTGACCCCACCGGTCTGAAACCCCTGACAGACGCCGACCTGAAAGCCTATGACGGGTCCTCCCGCGGCGCGTTCGCCGCAGCGGGGGACTGGCTCGGCGACAACTGGGAATACGTCGTCGGCGGTGCCGCTGTGGTGGGCGGGGCCGTGTTGATGTTCGTCCCCGGCGGACAACTCGCGGGCATGGGACTGATGAGCTTCGGCGCCGACGTCGTCATCCAAAAAGCAACCACCGGCGAAGTGGACTGGGGTCGAGCCATTGGGAGCGGTGTTATGGGTGTAGCCGGCGGTGGCGCGGGAATGATCGTTGCTAAGTCTGCTTCACTCGTTGTTGGAAGATTGGTGGCGGGCCAAGCTGCGCGAAGTATGGCTTCAAATGTTGCGACTTCGACGTTGACTCGTGCCACAGGCAATGCCGCAGTCATTGCACGGAGGTTCGGCGCTAATTTGTTGAAAGACATGGTCGGCAGTGGTGCAGCAGGAGGTGTAGCCGGAACCGTAGATTATGTCCGTGAACGCGTTCAGAAGGGCGGCCCCTGGACAGCCCAAGGACTGTTGGGTAGCGCGGCTGGAGGTGCCTCCACGGGTGTCATCAGCGGGGCACTGAGCCCTGCGGCTGGGCACGCCGCTAACAAGGGCCTCCAGTTTGGTTCGACATTGGGCATCAATATCGGGGCTGGATTCGCGGGAGAAGCTGTGAAGAGTGGCGTGAATGGTGAAGCCTTCGACCCGATTAAGTCCGGGGTGTCGTCCGTCATGGCGGGCGCAGGGACTTCCACTTTGTCCGCAATTCGTGGCAAAATTCCACAGGGCTACGGGGATCTTATCGGACCCAGCGCACCTTCCCCGGTTGAATACTTTACCAAGAGCACCGTGATGACCGAGACCGCTAATGCACTGATAGGAAGCGGTGCAAATTTTTACACCGATGAAATGTGGACGAAGTAAATGAAGAATGAAAGCGACAAAAAGGCAATCCCCAGCAAACGAATCGCTCCGGAATGGTATTACTGGACCGGGGTCGTTATACCGGGAATTCTCATGCTGGTTCTGTGCGTCAATAGGACTGAAGAGTTTGGAATATCCGTTTGGATTGCTAACATTATTGTCCTTATTGCTAGCGCCCTTGGCATTGGATTTGTAACGTATTGGAAATCCAACTTCGCCGCCACGCTGTCCTTTGGTGCCACCATCATCTTAGGCAGCTTAGCCTTCGCTGCTCTTTCTAATGTTCTCCCGGTGATTGGCTTGACGGGTGGTGCGCTGTGGACGGGTTGTCCTCTCGGTCTATTGGTTGGACTGACACTGACCGCCGGAGAAGAGCGTTAATGCTCAGTTGGTGACGGTATTTGTGTTCAGGGCCCCAGATGGCTTGAGCTGCCAAAAAGGAGGGTCGGCGGGGAGGTCTAATGGAAGGAAGCATTCGATTGGAGAAAAAGACAAGTAACTACCTGGACGTCATGTGTCTATTTGGCGTCTTGGTGAGCCTTGGTATTACTACATTTGTTTTCATGAATGCTCCGTTGAGTGCCGAAGTGGCCTATCACGGCGGATCGATTCCTGCAGTGTTACTTCTACTCCTGTCCGCACTGGGTATACTCCTGTTCTGGATTTCTGAACGGTTATTGGGGACCCATCCTACTCGTGGCCAGGCGCGTGCGCTGGTTTTTATTTCGGGCCCAGTTACCATTCTGGTGTGTATTTCCTTCCAGGCATTTCTAGCCGTGATCGTGCTGGATGAGAGTGGATATTTTAGGTGAGTAGCACACCGCCGCTCATCAGTTTTGAGGGTCGGAAGGCTTGCCTTGGCGACTGACGCGATGCTGGGATAGCTCGGGTCACAGCGTGCCTAACCGGTGCACCTGGGCAGTTCCGGAGATGCGTGAGGTTTCCACTTCTGATCAGTGGTTATTCGTTCTGCTCATTCAAGTTATCTTCTACGGAAGAGATTATCGGGCGCAGAACATTTGCGTTCGGAAGATAGTTGTTTGTTGGTTTCTATAGATATTTCTGGGAAGGACATGAAGACAGATGGATATGAAGACTGTTGATCCTGCAGGCGGAGGCCTTGCGGAGGTTAAAGGTTCGGGTGAGCTGGCTGGTCCTCTATATGGAGCATCGTTTGGTAAGTCGGTGAAGCGGTTCTTTGCCAAGTATGCGAAGTTCGCTGGTCGCGCCTCGCGGAGTGAGTTCTGGTGGAGTCAGCTTTTCGTTTTCCTGGTCATGGTGGTCCCATACCTCGTGATGACGATCGGGTTCGTGGCCAGTACTGCCTGGGCTCAGCAGAACCCTAATGTGCAGTCCATGGGTTTCGATCCGGCCACCGGGAAAGAAGTGTTCTATGAGGCCGCTCCTGGTATTGTGAACGCCCCGGCTGGAAGTCTCATGGTGGTAGGTTTCATTCTCGTCGTTGTTCTGGGGCTGGCCATTGTGGTGCCGCAGCTGTCGTTGCTTTGGCGGCGTTTGCATGATGCAAATCTTGCGGGTCCGCTTGCGTTCGTTGGGCTTGTTCCGATGGTCGGTGGACTGGCTGTTTTGATTTTGGCGCTTATGCCGTCCAAGACGGAAGGTCGGCGCTTCGACCCCCGGTGACGGGCGGGGCATCAGAGGGGGGCTGGTGGAAGTCGGGGCGCTCCTTGCGGGCCTGGTAGCGGATGCCCAGCGGGCGGCTAAAGAGGGTCTGCACGCGCTGGATGGGACTGAGCGTGTGCGGGGCCATGTACTGGGCTGCGGGAAGTCGACTTTGGAGGGCAGCTAGTGGACAACCATCGTCAACGGCGACCGAATTGTGCTAGCGCGCTTCGTGAGTTTTGGCTGAGGATGCTAATCCCAGTTGTCCTGCTAACGGTTTTGGTTGCGGTGTTAATCGGATACCGGCCCCACCAGGAGATGGCATCGTCCTTTCTGGTTGTGGGGCTGGGCTTGCTGGCGAGTGCCGCTGTGGGCGTCCTGAGCGGCGTCAAAGGTCCATCGTGGGCCATATATGTACTGATCGTGCTGGAAGTGGGGCTACTCCTCTTTTCGCCCGCCCCGTGGCAGGGCCTCGCTCTGGTAAGCGTCCCTGTGTCGGCCATCGGATTCATGATGGGTAGGGAGATCGCTTTCCTCCGCATCAACAGGACGCAAGGGGTTCCGCCGACCACCTGAGATGTGGCGCGTGAGCTGATCGCTGACTATCGGGACGTCTCCACCGTGCAGGTCGTCACTCGGGTACCGCATGAGGACCTGGAAGTCTCGGTGCTTCGATACAGACATAAGAAAAGGCCCCGCCTCCCTCATAAACAAAGGGAAGCAGGGCCTTTCTCATTGGCGGTGACGGTGGGATTTGAACCCACGTTGGCTTTTACACCAAACAACATTTCGAGTGTTGCACCTTCGGCCGCTCGGACACGTCACCAACTGAAATAGGCTACCCGAGATTGGCCCCGTTCCCCAAAACGAGCCCCTCTGGTCCCTCCCCAAAAAGCAGGTGGCGCACCCTTCAACCCACGCCAACTTCCGTCCACAGCCCCGCACCGATAGATTCGTAAGCATCATGACGATTTCGCAGGAACACGAACGGAAGCAAGAGCACGAAGCCCACGCCTACTGGGTCACTGAGACGGGCGATGGTGAGCTGCGCCAGGAAGCCCTGCCGGCAAGGCAGGAAGGCGAAGCCCTCGTCAGGACCTTGTACTCGGGCGTCAGCCGGGGCACGGAGCGCGTGGTACACGAAGGCCGCGTCCCGGAGCGAGTGGCTGACCTAATGCAGGCCCCGCACCAGGAGGGCGACTTCCCGGGCCCGGTGAAGTACGGCTACTTGAGTGTGGGGACGGTCGAGCAAGGACCGGAAGAGTGGGTAGGAAAGACTGTCTTCAGCCTGCATCCCCATCAGGACCTTTACATCATTCCCACCAGCCAGCTCACGGCCATTCCCGAGGAAGTCCCGGCCCGCCGCGCGGTGCTCACTGGCATCGTTGAGGTCGCCATCAATGCCCTCTGGGAAGCCAGACCGACGCTGGGTGACCGTGTCGCCGTCGTCGGTGGTGGTTTGGTGGGTGGCGTCCTGGCGACGCTCCTGCGGAAGTATCCGCTGGGTCGCCTGCAGTTGGTAGACGCGGATCCGGAGAAGCGAAAGCTGGCGGACACCATCAACATCGAATTCGCCGAACCAGAGGAAGCCAAGGATGACAACGACATCGTCTTCCACTGCTCCGCCTCCAACGAAGGCCTCACGTTGAGCCTGCAACTGGCCGGCGATGACTCCGACGTCATCGAGCTTTCCTGGTTCGCCGACAAGGAAGTTACCCTGCCGCTCGGCGAGGACTTCCATGCCCGCCGCCTGAACATCCGTTCCAGCCAAGTGGGCGCAGTGGCCCTCCCGCGACGGCACCGACGCACCAACGCCCAACGACTCGAGCAGGCGGCAAGAGAACTGAAAGACCCGCTGTTCGACACGTTCCTGACCAGCGAATGCCAGTTCCGGAACCTGCCCACCACACTTGTTAAATTGTTCGAACGGCCCGGCGGTTTCTGCCACGTGGTCGCCTATCCCACCCCGGAGGATTAGTACATGTTCAGCCTGACCGTCCGACGCCACTTCATGATCGCCCACAGCCTTCCCCGCGAAGCGTTCGGCCCGGCCCAAGGCCTCCATGGTGCAACGTTTGTGGCCGAAGTCAGTTTCCGCCGCCCGGATCTCAATGACGACGCAATCGTTCTGGACATTGGCGCAGCGGGCGGCATCCTTGAGGAAATCCTGGAGGACCTGAACTACAAGAACCTCGATGAGCACCCGGCATTCAAGGGCAAGCTCTCCACCACGGAGGCCCTCGCCAAGCACATCGCCGACGCCATGGCCACCCGGATCCAGGACACCGCCGACGGACCGGCGCTTAGCGGCATCGACGTCGTCCTCCGCGAAAACCCCGACGCGTGGGCTGGCTACTCGCTGGAGCTTCCGGTCAAGTAAGTGCAGATCCGCTTCCTGGTCCCGGGGAACGTCCGGCACGGCTCCGGCGGCAACAAGTACAACGCCAAGCTTGCCGAGCATCTGACCGCCTTGGGTGCGGACGTCGAGACGGTAATCGTCGACGGCGATTGGCCGGTTGGTAGCCCGGCAGACCGGCAGCGGTTCGCGGAAGCGCTCGACGGCGGCACAACAGTGATTGCCGACGGCTTGGTGGCGAGCGGGGCACCGGATGAAATCGCCGGCGCCGCAGGCAAAGGAACGAAGGTCTGGATCCTGTCCCACATAGCGTTGGCGGACCACCATGACCTTGAGGCCAAGGCGCTGGCCGCCGCAACCGGGACCATCTGCCCGAGCGCCCACTCCGCAGTTGAGCTTGAGACGAAGCACGGGACGCAGAACATTGTCATCGCCACGCCCGGAGCTGAAAAGGCAAGCCTCGCCAAGGGGTCGCAACCACAGCACATCGTGGCCGTCGCCGCGTTGCTGCCCAACAAGAGCCAAACACTCTTGGTAGAGGCCCTCAGCCAGATAAAGGATCTGCCGTGGACCGCCGCCCTGGTTGGCTCGGACGCTGCTGACCCGGCGTACGCCGCCGAGGTGACGGCCGCCGTCGAGCATTACATGCTGCAGGACCGCATCAGTGTCACCGGCGAGTTGACGGGTGAGGCGTTCGAAGACCAGTGGCACAAAGCCGACCTCAGCATCCTCCTGTCCCGCTCGGAGAGCTTTGGCATGGTGGTGACGGAATCGTTGGCCCACGGCGTCCCGATGATTGTCCGGCAGGGGACCGGTGCAGTCGAGGCCCTCGGCGACACAAGAGCGGGTGCGGCCCTGGACGTCGCCACCGGAGACGAACCAGCCCACACACTTCGGAATTGGCTCACCAACCCGGAGTTGCAACAGCGCTGGCGCAACAACGCCCTCCAAGCCCGCGAGCATCTACGAGGCTGGGACGCCACTGCCGCCACTGTCCTCAGCGCGCTGGGGACTAAACCACAAAGTTTGCTGTAGCACTGGTCGAGCAGGCAGAGGGATCGAACGGCGGATCCCACTCCAACTTGGCGGTCGTCTTCGCAAGGGGCGTGGTGGAGCCCGTGAGGTAGACCGTTACTTCCATGGTTTTTGTTCCGGCGGCGATCCATAGGGGGTTGTCGGCCACAGCGGCGTGGCGCTCGGTGTCAGAGTCCGGCGTGTACACACATGCTTCCTGCCCCGGACAGTTGACGGTGTACTCCAAGGTTTCCCACGACGCGCCAAGCCGGGAAAAATCGATACTCACGTCAGTGCGCCGAAGCATCGAATCGCATGCCTGTTGTCCGCATGCCGTCATAGTTCCTGCGACCACCACAGTAGCAAGACAAAAAGCTCCCCACGACTTCTCGAGCATGGGTCAGTCTAAGCTCAACCGTCGGCCGCGCGGGCAAAACGGTCAAAGTCAGCCCGAACCGTACGGCCGCGTGATCGCCTCAAGGAAATGCCCATCGAGGTCGCAGAAGTAGATTCCACGGCCGCCGTCGTTGTGGTTGATCTGGTTTGCTCGGGAACGGGCAGGGTCCGCCCAATAGGGAATGTGCTCCGCGGTGATTCGCAGGAAGATCTGGTCGAATTCCTCTTCGCTCACCAGAAAGGCGTAGTGCTGCGGGGCGATGGCACCGCTCGCCTCAAGGAAGTCCAACGTGACACCGTTGTCCAACGCCACCGTGACGAAGGACCACATGGGTTGCGGCTTCGGAAGGCCGAAGATACGGGCGAGGAACTCCGCGGAACGGTGCTTGTCCGTGGCGTAAACGATGGTGTGGTTGAAACTGACAGGCATGGCTTGCTCCCGAAATGTTCGGCTACGTCAGGCGGGTGGGCGGTGCTCCGGTGGCGGCACCCGGTGCGAGGCGAAGAAGTCCCTTAGCAGGACCGCGCATTCCTCCTCACGGACCCCGGCGTAGACCTCCACCCAGTGGTTGAGCCTGCGTTCGCGAAGGATATCGAACACTGATCCCACTGCTCCCGCTTTCTCGTCCCACGCTCCAAAAACCACGCGGGGGATACGCGCCAGGACAATGGCACCGGCACACATGGCACACGGCTCAAGGGTCACCACCAGGGTGCAGTCCTCAAGCCGCCAACCGTCACCCGAGCCACCTGCAGCCTGAGCGCGCTCCCGCAGAGAAACAGCCGCCTGGCGAATGGCCACCACCTCTGCATGGGCGGTCGGGTCCCCGTGCGCTTCCCGTTCGTTGCGTCCCGAACCCAGCACGCCGCCGTCGGGCCCCAGCACCACGGCGCCGATGGGTACGTCGTCGGTTTTCAGCGCCAACCGGGCCTCGTCCAGGGCAAGGCCCATCCAGGCCATGTGGTCTGCGTGATACGGCTCGGTGGCGCTCATGTCTCAATGATAGTTTTGGGGGATGCGCACACTCGTCGTGGACCACCCGCTGGTCGCTCACAAGCTCACCGTTCTGCGGGATAAGAACACCCCTTCACCGGTCTTCCGGCAACTCACTGAAGAACTCGTCACCCTCCTGGCCTATGAAGCCACCCGTGAGGTCAAGACGCAGCCAGTCGAGATCGAGACCCCCGTCACGAAGACCATCGGTACGGCCTTCACCAAGCCCACTCCGCTGGTCGTCCCCATCCTGCGTGCGGGCCTTGGCATGCTCGAGGGCATGACCAAGCTGGTCCCCACCGCCGAGGTCGGCTTCCTGGGCATGGCCCGCGATGAAGAAACCCTGGACATCATCACCTACGCCGAGCGCCTTCCTGAGGATCTCACCGGTCGCCAGATCTTCGTCCTGGACCCCATGCTCGCTACCGGCGGCACGCTGCGCGAAGCCATTAAGTTCCTCTTCAAGCGAGGCGCTTCCGACGTCACCTGCATTTGCCTGCTGGCTGCTCCGGAAGGGTTGTCCAAGCTGGAAGAAGAGCTCTCCGACGCCAACGTGAAGATCGTCCTTGCCTCGATTGACGAGAAGCTCAACGAGAAGTCGTACATCGTGCCCGGCCTTGGCGACGCCGGGGACCGCCTCTACGGGGTGGCCGGCTAAAACATACTCGGCCCGGTTTCCCACATCTTTGGCTGTGCCGCGCTTGTAGTAACTGCGGTGGGCTCACGGGCAGCCATGCTCTGACGTTTACTTGCTTGCCAGTTCACGCCGGTGGTGCCATGACCCTAAAGCGGCGCCCATATCCCTCGTCATTCTGAGCCTCTAACTTGTGTCTGCTTATGGCAGACTAAGTGGTCCTGAATATGGTTCCCGTCACGTTTCGTGCCCTGAGTTCACTTCCATAGCGGGCGGACCCTCCGCCCGAATTGTGATGGGGGACGAATGCGATTGAAACAATTCGCTGCACTCGCTAGTGCTTCGGCCATAGTCATTTCTCTGCTGGGGCCAGCGGCTGCGCAAGCCAAGGAACATGATAAGACCGGAAAGGAAACTGCCGAGACAGCGGCCGCTGTTATCCAGGAGGCCGTGGTCTCCGCGGGCCAAGACTCGGCTGCTGCCGTGCAACCGCACGCAGAGTCGTCCGATTCGGTAACAACTAACGTCAGGGAATCGACCGTCGAAGTTTCAAAGGACGGAGGAGATGGCACTGCATTGCTGGACGGAGGCGCCGACGGGTTCCAACTCTCGTTGGAACTGCCGACGAGCGGTCAGGCAGACGATGCTGCAGTGGCCGAGGATGGTACAACCGTCTTTGCGGACCCAAACAGACATACAGACGTTGGAATTCAAACGCTTGAAGACGGCGCCGTTCGGGCATTGACGGTCATAAATGACCGGCAAGCGCCTACCCGCTACGACTACAAAATTGATGCTCCTGAGGGCGTAGCCCTCACGCTGGCTGACGGTGGTGCTATTTCAATCAAGGGCCTGGATGGGTCGGATCAGGGCATGATCCTTCCAGCTTGGGCGGTCGATGCGAACGGCACGGCAGTGAGAACCCATTATGAGGTGTCGGGGAATACCGTGACCCAAGTCGTGGAACATAACACGCCAGGTCTCGCATACCCAGTGGTCGCCGATCCAAAGGTCTACTACGCATGGTGGCAGCTATTCAGTTGGTCAGAATGGCGCTGGAACAGCTACTACGGCATGAATCAGCTTTCCATTGAGCTTTCTGGTTGGGGACGCTACGACGCTATCTTCAATGCTGGTCAATTCTTGAGCTCGGGTTGGAACCTTCTCCGAACGAAACATTCATCATGGATGTTTACAGCGTCCATGTGGCAGCAATGGGAATGCCATGTGCTTGGAGGGATGGCTGAATGGGGAACCTTCGACTTAGAGTACGAACGTTATTCAAATCCAAATTGGCGAAGCCGGATTGGAATGTGGCCCATATCCCAGACCTGTAACTGGTAGCCAAAGGAGGACTTGGCGATGCCGAGACATGCCGTGCATAAGTGGGTCCTGCTGGGAACTACGGTGTTTCCGTGGGCACTCGGATCCTACGCCGTCTACGTCACTTCGGCGCAGTTTTCCGGTCTCGGCATCTTCGAGTCCTACCGGGCATTTGAGGCCGGTTCCAACCTAGGCAATGCCTTGTGGTTCCTTCTTTGGACAGGGATCTCTGCTGCGGTGTGTTGGTTTCTTGTGCGAAGACCGGGCCCCATCGGAGCGGTTCAATCCGGGTGTCACGCACTATACTGCTACGGCACTCCGGCCGCCCTACTGGTTTTTCCAGACGCAGCCATGGGTTTCGCGGTTTCGCACGTCCGGGCGTTCACAGACGACACTGTCTTGCATTCGCCCGTGGTCGAGTTTCTTGTTGTCAGCGGCATGGGGGCTTTGGCCTGCGCTTTCGTCATGTCCCTCGTATTCAAGATAAAGAAGCCGCGTCGTGAGGCTTAGGCTGCCGAAATCAAAGACCCCTACCGGTTTCCGCCATGCCCCGTTAGCCTGTGGCGCATGGACTGGAAACTTGAACTGGTATTTGTCCCTGTCTCCGACGTCGATCGCGCGAAGGACTTCTACGTCAACAAGGTTGGTTTCAACGCCGATTTCGATGAGCGTCCCACGGACGGCATCCGCTTCGTGCAACTGACGCCGCCGGGTTCGGCGTGTTCCATCGCCATCGGTGAAGGTCTCACCGACGCCCCTCCGGGTTCGGCTCCCAACCTGCAAGTGGTGGTGGCGGACATCAACAAGGCCCATGAGCACCTCAAGGCCAACGGGGTGGAGGTCAGCGATGTCGACGTCCAGGACTGGGGTCACTTTGTGTACTTCGCTGACCCTGACGGCAACCAGTGGGCGGTGCAGTACCTTCCGCAGCGGCCGAATGGCTAAGTCACACTTCAGCACCACCCCATGAGCGTGCGGCAGGATGGAACCATGAGCCATCCTGCCGCACCCGTGCTGACCGTCCGCGCCGTCCTCTTCGACATGGACGGCACACTGGTTGATTCCACGGCGGTGGTCGAGCAAGTGTGGCTTGAGTTCTCCGAGCGCTACGGCCTGGACTACAACGAAATCCTCCGCACCTCGCACGGCGTCCAAGCCGGCGATACCGTGCGCCGTTATGCGCCCGCTGATGCTGATTTCGAAGCCTTGACGGCTGAACTTGGTGAGATGGAGCGTTCCCGGACCGACGGCGTGATCGCCCTTCCCGGGGCCGAAGCCCTGCTGGCAGGACTCCCTGATGACGCCATCGCCTTGGTCACCTCAGCAGACCGCATCCTTGCCGATATCCGCATGCAGGCGGCCGGACTCACCATGCCGTCCACTGCTGTCACCGCGGAGTCCGTCACCCGAGGCAAGCCGCATCCGGAGGGCTATCTCAAGGCGGCGGCGCTCCTGGGAGCCGACCCGGCCGACGTCGTGGTTTTCGAAGACGCACCTGCCGGTATTGCCGCCGCGCGCGCCGCGGGGATGCGGACCGTTGTGGTGGGCAAGGCCGCTGCCAGGCACAACGCGGAGCTTGAACCGGGCATGTGGTGGATCCCGGACTACTCGGCAGTGACGGTCACCGCTGTGAAGGACGACGACGGCGGGCACCTCCTGACGCTGACGCTCTAGTACTGCCGGGTTAAAGACTGTTCCAAGCGGTGAACCGGGCGTAGGCTGTGCGCATGTCTGCGATGCCGGAGGCGTACGGTGCTGCATTGGAGCGGGCCATGGTCCACGCCGGTGATTGGCTCGCGTCGGTCCCAACACGTTCAGTCCGCCCTTCGTCCGACGCCGATGAGGTCGCCAGGAGCATCCTGCCGAGCCTCCCTGACGAAGCCACTGATGCCGCCGAGGTAGTCGACGAGCTCGCTGCACTGGCTGAGCCCGGCCTGATGGCGATCCAGTCCGGACGGTTCTTTGGGTGGGTCATGGGTGGAACCCTGCCCGCTGCCATGGCCGCCGATTGGCTCGTCTCCGCCTGGGACCAGAACACGGGGCTGCGCTTCGCCACTCCTGCAGCCGCTGCCATCGAGGAATCGGCCGCCGCGTGGCTTTTGGACCTTCTGAACCTACCGGCGACTGCCGACGTCGGATTCACCACTGGCGCAACCACCGCCAACTTCGTGGGGCTGGCAGCGGGCCGCCAGTACCTGATGGACGAAGCAGGGTGGGACCTCGAGGCGCTAGGCCTCAACGGCGCCCCACCCATCACCACGTTTGCAGGACGTGAACGCCATGCCGCAGTGGATCTGGCTTTGCGGTACCTCGGCTTGGGGGCGTGCATACCTGTTGCTGCTGACGAAGAAGGCAGGATCCTGCCGGACGCACTGGCCGAGGCCATGGATCAGCAACCAGGGCCGTCGTTGGTCTGTCTCCAAGCGGGCAACCTGCATTCCGGCGCTTTTGATCCCATGGAGGAAGCCATTGCGGTGGCCCACGATCGCGGAGCGTGGGTGCACGTGGATGGCGCTTTTGGTTTGTGGGCTGCTGTCAGTCCGACGCTGCGGGCCCGCCTGGCCGGAGTGGAAGAAGCAGATTCCTGGGCCACGGATGCCCATAAGACCTTGAATGTTCCTTACGACTGTGGCTTGGCAATCGTCGCGAGACCGGAAGCCTTGAGGCGCGCTTTCAGTGTTCACACCAGTTATCTCATTGCCACGGATGCCGGGCCGGGGGATCCTTTCGAGAAAGTGCCTGAGATGTCCCGCCGGGCCCGTGGGATCCCGGTGTGGGCGGCCCTCCGCCAGCTGGGCCGGTCCGGAGTCATCGCCATGGTGGAGCGACTCGCAGCGAACGCCCGCGCATTGGCCGAGGGCCTCGCCGCGATCCCTGGGGTGGAGGTTCTCAACGACATTGCGTTCACGCAGGTATCAGTGAGCTTCGGCAGTGATGACCGTACACACCGCATCACCCAACGACTCATGGCTGAGGGAGTGGTGTGGATGTCCGGGTCGTCGTGGCGCGGCCGCGAAATTCTCCGGATCTCGGTGAGCAACTGGACTACGGACGCCGGGGACGTCGCCGCTTCCATCGCCGCCGTTCGTGGCGCGGTGGAAGCTGAACCGGAGTCCTAGCCCACCACGTGGGCCGCGTGGAGGACGACGAACACCACGGCAGCGGACACCGCGGCCCAGCCAACTAAACGTCCCACCAGCCCTGTCACCGCGGACGCCGCCGTGGGTGGAGGCATGCGGCCGATGTCCCGGCGGAGCTCCCTGAAAGGAACCAGCCCCCTGCCAAGATCGCGTCCCAGGCGCGCTACGCCGCGCAGGTCGGCAAGCGCGGTGCGTACGACGTCGACACTTGAGGTGGGATCGTCGGTCCAGTCAACGGGGACTTCGTGAACGCGCAAACCACAGCGTTCGGCGATCACCAGGAGTTCGGTGTCGAAGAACCAGCCGTCGTCCGTCGTGTGTGGAAGGATGCGGTGCGCGACGTCGGCGCGGACGGCCTTGAACCCACACTGGGCGTCGGAAAAGCGTGCCCCAAGAACCACGTGCAGCAGGAAGTTGTAGCTGCGGGAGATGAATCCGCGGTGGGGACTGCGGGCCACCTGCGAGCTCCGTGCCAGCCGCGTGCCGACGGCGAGATCCGAATGGCCCGAGAGCAGCGGTGCCAGAAGGGGAGCGAGGGCCGACAAGTCCGTGGAAAGGTCTGCTTCCATGTAGGCGAGCACGGGTGATGGCGAGAACCGCCAGACGTGGCGGAGTGCGTTCCCGCGACCCCTTTGCTGGAATCGAACCACTCTCAGTTCAGGCAGTTCACGGGCCAAGCGCTCGGCGATCCTCAGGGTGTTGTCCGAGCTGCAGTTATCCGCCACCGTGATCCGGAAGGTATGCGGAAAGGAGTCTGTAAGGTGTCCGTGCAGCCTGCGCAGGTTCTGTTCCATGCGGGCTTCCTCATTGAACACGGGAAGGGTGACGTCC
This sequence comes from Paenarthrobacter aurescens, assembly GCF_025421775.1. GTDB lineage: Bacteria > Actinomycetota > Actinomycetes > Actinomycetales > Micrococcaceae > Arthrobacter > Arthrobacter aurescens_B. Next base: position 120,597 of record NZ_JAOEFX010000010.1, read on the forward strand.
AGGACCGGGACGGCAACGCGGGTGTCAATGGGGGAGCGTAGGGCTTGTGGCCCAGCTTGGGCAAGGCCCTGCTGTGCGGTGCTTAGCGCCGCGCCGCCGAAGCGCGCCGAGGGGAACCGTCGTGGTGGAGCGCTGGTAGATGGTTCTGTGAGCGTCATGTTTCCAGAATGGGCCCGCCGATTAAGAGGGCTTTAGGTGGAAGCTGTGACCCCACTGTGAACCATGGACGGCACCTGTGAAACGCAAAAACCGCGCCGGTTCCCGCCATCCGCTCCAGTGTGTACTGGTGCGAACGACGGGAACCGGCGCGGTGATCAAGCAGTCTGGCTTAGTACCAGTTGTTTGCCAGGTGGAAGCCCAGGGCGGCTGACGGGGATCCGTAGCGTTCCTTGATGTAGTTCAGGCCCCACTTGATCTGGGTCTGGTAGTTGGTCTGCCAGTCAGCACCCGCAGTTGCCATTTTGGTAGCCGGCAGCGACTGGACAATGCCGTAAGCGCCGCTGGAAGCATTGGTGGCGGTGGTCTTCCAGTTGGATTCCTTCTCCCACAGGGTGTTCAGCGCAGTCATTTCGCTGGCGCTCCAGCCGTAGTTGCCAAGGATGCTGGCAGCGTAGGCTTTGGCGGCGGCGGGGTCGTCCACGGCCTTCGGGGCGGCGGCAGCAGCTGCTGCTTCCGCGGCGGCGGCGGCAGCAGCGGCGTCGGCGGCTTGCTTGGCTGCAGCATCAGCGGCGGCCTTTTCAGCGGCAGCCTGATCTGCAGCGGCCTTGTCAGCGGCAGCCTTCGCAGCGGCCGCTTGGTCCGCGGCGGCCTTCTCGGCAGCGGCTTTCTCAGCAGCGATCTTGTCCGCAGCAGCACGGTCAGCTGCGCCCTTTTCGGCAGCAGCATTCAGCGAAGCGGAGATCTCAGCTGACTTGTTGTTGCTGACCTGGGCGTTCGACTGGGTTTCGGCCACCCGGCTCACCTCAGGGAGGGTCAGAGCGGCATTGGCGGCCGTGCCGAGCGATGCAACGCCCAGTGCGGCGGCAACAACACCGGCAACAACCGACATGCGGTGGCCGGACTTGCCTTGGCGGGCGGCGTTCTTGAGGACAGCCTGCGACTTGGTGAGCGGTGCGTTGTGTTCGTCGCGGTGACGCGCGGAAGGGCGCGTCTGATCGTTAAATTCAGACATGTGATTACCTCTCAGCGCCTGCGGAGTTAGCTGTCGGGTTCGGATGAGGTCATCCGGCCGCGCATCACGCTGCGGCTTCACCCCAAGGGCCGGCAAAAATGCCTGGGCCCGGAGACTCTGGGTCCCCCGTCTCTGCCTCGGAGAAAGAACGGACTCCGGGAAGTGGCAGAGCTCGGCGCATCCCGGATGTGGGTCAGTTGGGGCGACCCACCCTTTCGACGGTACAGGAGGTTTCCGCAGAAGTCACATTTAGGTAACAGAGATCACGACGCCGGTGAGTCGCCTTGCCGGATTCGTCGTACGCGTTCGGTGCTGACGGTGGGGAGTCGAAGGGCGAACTCAGTGCGCCCCGGCCTGGACGTTACTTCGACACTTCCGCCGTGGGCTTCGACGATTGATTCCACAATGGACAGACCCAGCCCCGAGGTGCCCTCGGATCCTGACCTGGCGGTATCGGCGCGGGCAAACCGCGAGAAGATCCGGCTTTGGAAGTCTTCCGCAATGCCGGGGCCATTGTCCGTCACAGTGACCACTGCGCTGCCGTCGGCGGAGAGCATGACGCCGGTGACCACCGTGGTGCCGGCATCAGTGTGTTTGCGCGCGTTGGACAGCAGATTGGCCAGCACCTGGTGCAGTTGCGTAGCGTCACCGCGGACCGTGACTGGCTCCTCGGGAAGTTGGAGTTGCCAGATGTGGTTCGGTGCCATGACTTTCTCGTCGCTGACAGTTTCGATCACCAGTTGGGTGAGGTCCACGTCTGTGACCTTGACCGGCTGGCCCTCGTCCAGCCTGGCCAGCAGCAGAAGGTCCTCCACCAGCGTGGTCATGCGTTCGGACTGGCTTTGGACGCGGGCCAACGACTTCCTGCCATCGTCCGTGAAGTTTTCGGTCATCCTCAGCAGCTCTGTGTAGCCGCGGATGGCGGTCAGCGGCGTGCGCAGCTCATGAGAGGCATCCGCCACGAACTGGCGCACTTTGGTTTCGCTTTCCTGGCGGGCTTCCAGTGCGCTGGAGACGTTGTTCAGCATGAGGTTCAGCGCATGGCCAACGCTGCCGACTTCCGTTCCGGGATGGGCGGCCGACGGCGGTACGCGCACCGCAAGTGCCACCTCGCCGGCGTCGAGAGGTAGCCGCGAAACCTTCGTGGCCACCTCGGAGAGCTGCTCCAGCGGCCGCATGGTCCGGCGGATAATGACCGTGCCCACGAGCCCGATCACCACCAGGCCGCCGAGCGACACCAGCACCATGGTCCACACGAGTGAGGCTTCGGCGCTTTGCTTATCCGCAAGGGGCAAACCTGTCACGATGACGTCGTCATACGTGGTTTTGACCGCCACCAGCCTGTAGTCGCCATTGGACAGCGAGCGGTCCACGGGCCTGTTGTCCTTGGGGAGCGAGAGCAGGACCTGCTCATCGTCATTCGAGAGCGACACGCGGTTTCCCTGGGCGTCGATCAGTCCCGAGCTTCGCACGGTTGATCCGTCGATACGGGCGTTCAGCGTTCCCGCCGCCTGGCCACGCGCCTCCAACGGATCCGGTCTTCCCAAGGGACTGGAAGGAAAGTTCGACGGCGGCCGGCCGAAGTCATTCGCGCGGCTGGACGCCTGCTCCAACTGCCTGTCGAGCTGTTTGTTGAACACCATGTCCATGGACGCGTAGCTGACAACCCCTACGGCTCCGCAGATTGCCACCAACAAGGCCATGGCCACCAGGACCAACCGTGTGCGCAAGTGCCACGTGGAGGGGTTGAGCCAACTGCGCTGGGACGTTTTGGCCACTCCTGAAAGTGTGCTCAACGCCTAGTCCGCAGGCTTGATGACGTAGCCGGCTCCACGGATGGTGTGGATCATGGGCGGGTGGTTGGCTTCGATCTTCTTGCGCAAGTAGGAAATGTAGAGCTCCACGATGTTTGCCTGGCCGCCGAAGTCGTAGTCCCACACGCGGTCCAGGATCTGTGCCTTGCTGACCACCCGTTTGGGGTTCTCCATGAGGTAGCGGAGAAGCTCGAACTGGGTTGCGGTGAGGGGGATGTCATCGCCGGCGCGGGTCACTTCGCGGGTGTCCACGTTCAGGGTGAGGTCACCCACCACCAGCTCGGCAGTGTCCATGGCGGCCACGCCGGACCTTTGGACCAGGCGGTGGAGGCGCAGGAGGACTTCCTCCATGCTGAAGGGCTTGGTGACATAGTCGTCACCGCCGGCAGCCAGGCCAACAATGCGGTCCTGCACGGCGTCCTTGGCCGTGAGGAAAAGTGCCGGAACTTCCGGTGCGAAAGTGCGGATGCGGTTAAGGACCTCGACGCCATCGAATCCGGGCAGCATGACATCGAGGACCAGCACATCCGGGCGAAAATCCTTGGCCATCTTCACTGCCGCCGGACCATCGCCCGCCACCGCTACCGACCAACCTGCCATGCGCAGGCCCATGCTCATGAGCTCGGCGAGGCTGGGTTCGTCATCCACCACCAAAGCGCGGATAGGAGAGCCGTCCGGGTGGGACAGCTGGGGAAGGTTGTTGGTCATGGAGTGCGGGGAAGCCATGGGACAACTCTCCGTTCTGCTGGTGAGCCAGCGCTTTGCCCGTCCTGTGAGGACGCTGTGAAGTCAACACTAGCGAGGGGGCTGTTTCTACAGCTTGTAGCAGATTTTTTCCCGAAAATTTGACGAGCGAGACTACCCGCGATTGGACAACAAGTGTTTCAGATCGTGAGATTCCGCCATTGGCTGGATCATGGGGGCCGCGATGCACATGATGCCCGATCTGCCGAAGGAAATTCACTGTATGGCGAAAGTTTCTTGTTTCAATCGAATGAAATGGCGTTCATTTACTGGGCGGACTGAATTGTGATTTGCGACACAATAGACCTCTGTGTCTCAAAATGTGGACGGTTCGACGCTTTGTTACTTGCGTGTTGCCATTGTTACGTTGCACACTTCCAATGTGAACAAGAACTCAACAGCACCTGCAGCCGCAGCAACCTGGTCCAGCACACCCGCTGGCCATGATGACCGCTGTTGTCGAATGCAAGCCTAACTTTCCACCCCAAGAAGTTTCAGGCATTCGCCCCCTAGCCCAGCGTTGGGCGCCCCTCCCCAAACTCATTGCGGGGACAACCAGCATTCGAAGCCGCGATGACGGCTATTCACTTTTGAGGTAAGCACTCCATGTCAGTTGCATCTGGATACGTCCACATCTCCGTCCGTAACGCCAACAAGGCCGCGTCAAACGCAGGGCTCCGCCCCGGTTTCGGCAACCGCCCCGGCTACGCCCCCGCCCCTCAGGGCGCAGGCCAGCAGGCTCCCGGTTACGTTCCCCAGGGCTACAACCCCAACTCCTATGGCCAGTTGCGCGCAGTCCCCACCAGCGAGCCGGCACCCATGACGGCCCCCACCCCGGTGATCGCCCAGTCCGACAGGCTCCGGCCCGTTGCCAACGACAATGTGGCCCGCGGCTTCGTGCTGTACATGGGCATTGACGAAGAAACCGCGGCAGCCGCGGGAACGTCCATTGCCAAGCTTGCCCAGGAAATCCGCGCCTATGCGCAGTCGCTCGTGACCGGCGCCGAAAGCTACGCGGCCGTCGCCGTTGCCCCCGCCGGGGCACCCGGGTCCGCCCTCGACGTCGTGCGTTCCACTTTCGGCGACCCCACCGTTGCCTCTCGTCAGCGCGCCGAAGCCGCACGCCCCGCGCCGCAGCAGGAATCCCGCCCGTCCGGCGTGCTGATCGACCTCGCCCGCCGCGAAGTGCACCTCGACGGCGAGTCGCTGAACCTCACGTTCAAGGAATTCGAACTCCTCAACTACCTCGTCGAAAACGGGACCCGCACGGTGGGCCGCGACGAACTCCTTGAGGGTCTGTGGCGCAATGCCGAAGAGGTGCCGAACGAGCGCACCATCGACGTCCACATCCGCCGCCTCCGCTCCAAGCTGGGCCGCCTCGCCAACACCGTGCGCACGGTCCGCGGCCAGGGCTACCGCTTCTACGAGCACCCCGAGGTTATCGTTTGGGCTGCTCCGGAATACTCCATCTAGCAACTGCTGCAGCCGAAAGCGCCTGTCCCGGAAGGGGTGGGCGCTTTCGCTTTCGCGGAACGATCCCGCGGCGGGCGCTACAGCGCCCTCCCTGTGGCCGATAGGGTTGGCCTATGAGTGACCATCACATAAAGCGCCTGGTGATTATGCGCCACGCCAAGGCTGATTGGCCCATGGGCGTGCCTGATCATGAGCGTCCCTTGGAGGAGCGTGGGCATCGGGAGGCTCCGCTGGCCGGTAAATGGCTGCTCAAGCACGGTGTGGTGCCTGACTTCATCCTGTGCTCGTCCGCGCTCAGGACCCGGCAGACCTGCACCTGGGTCTGTGACGAGTTGGGGGACAAAGCGCCGACGCCGAAACTTGAGGATGGTCTGTACGCCGCCTCCGCGAACCGCATGTTGACCGTCATCAACCACGTCCCGGACACTGTGACCACGCTGATGGTTATCTCGCATATGCCTGGCGTCCAGGATCTTGCGATGCATTTGGCTTCCCGCGACTCGGACCACGACGCTTACATGGATGCCGCTACCCGCTACCCAACGAGTGCGTTGACGGTAATGGAAACGGAAAAATCCTGGGCTGAGCTGGATGGGCAGGATGCGCGGCTGACGCACTTCAAGGTGCCCCGCCACTAACCCAGGTTGCTTTGATCCCCGTGCGCCAGCTGCGGCATGCACATGCAGCGGATCTCGAAGACGGGCAGGCCTGCGGCTTCTTCGCCGTGTCCCGTGGCGATCAGGTACTCGCCGTCGAACATGTACACCGGGAGTTGCGGTGCCATGTATTCGTTGTACCGGCTGGGGTAGACCCATTGGCCCTTGATGTCGAACGCCGGAAGTGCGTATGGATCCCGCCGGTTGTGGGCGCTCGGATAGAGTCCGTCGTCGATCATGATGTAACTGACCAGACCATAGGTGTGGTGGTGGTTCATGTCCGTGGGAAAGAGGATTGCTTCCACAGTTGGGCCCCTTCAGGAATTCGACAGGCTGCGCTACGGATGGCGCAGGTAGCTAGGTAAGGTTAGCCTAAGCTAACAGTCGCCAAGGCGTCGAATGTTCCATTGTGTGACGTTGATCAACCCTGTGGCAGAGGCAGCTCAGCGGCTACTTCCCGCAGCATGCGCACGGCATGCCGGATGTTGGGGCTGGCGGTCATCGTCTTGCGGTACACCACGCCGACGGATCGTTGCTGGACGGGGTTTATCACGGGAATCGCGATGACGCTGGCGGGGAACGGGGGCCGGCCGAGCCGCGGTACAAGTGCCACGGCCACGCCCTGCTCCACCATGGCGATGTGCGTGGAAAAGTCGGGATCGTAAACGCGGATATCCGGAACCCGTCCCAGTCCGGCGAAGATCTGCAGCAAAGCCTCGTTGCAGATGGCCCCTGTGGGTGTGCTGATCCAAGTCTCATCGAGCAAGTCCTCACGCTCGACGGCGGTGCGGGACGCGAGCGGGTGGGTGCTGTTGACCAGTACATCGGCTTGGTCGATGCACAGGTCTTCGTGCACCAGGTTCTCCGGGATGACCAAGGGAACGGAGTTCCAATTGTGAACCACCGCCAGTTCCGCTTCGCCGGAGGCCACCCGTTGCACAGCTTCACGGGGGTCCTCTGCCAGCACTGTGATATCCAACGAGGAATGGGCGGCAGCCATTCGCCCGAGCATTGGTCCCACCAGGCCCCGGCATGCAGTCGAGAAAGCCACCAACCTTAAGAGGCCGGAGGGTTTAGCGGGATCTGCCAGCAGCGTGGCCTGCAGTTCCTCCAGCTCACCCATGATCCGGCGGCCGTAGCCAGCCAGCGCCAGCCCGCGCTCGGTCAGGAGGACCCCGCGGCCGTTCCGCTCGAGCACGGCAACGCCGGTTTGCTTCTCCAGTTTCTTGATCTGTTGCGAGACCGCGGACGGGCTGTATCCCATCACATCCGATGCGGCCACCACCGATCCGTGCTGTTCCACGGCCACGAGCGCCCTGAGGGCTGAAATGTCGATCATGAAGCAAATCTACGCTGTCCCATGCGTAAATCAACGCTGGTGCTTCAAGGTAAAGAGGGGCAGAGTGAACTTGTGAACCTTCGCCACTCTTCCCTCGCCATCGTGGTCGCCGTTCTTTGGGGCATCAATTTCGTCGCGATCGACCTCGGACTGCACGCCAACGGCAGGGAAGTTCCTCCGCTCCTGTTCGTTGCCATGCGTTTCCTGCTCGTCGTCTTTCCCTTCATCCTGTTCATCCGGAAACCGGACGTTGGCTGGAAGGCGATCATCGGCGTCGGGCTCTTCATGAGTGCCGGGCAATTTGGCCTCCTGTACCTGGGCATGGCCCTCGGGATGCCGGCGGGCCTGGCGTCGCTGGTTCTCCAAGCCCAGGTCTTGTTCACTATCCTGCTCGCGGCGCGGTTCCTCGGCGAAAGGCCCAGCCGCCGCCAGATGGCCGGGGTGGTGCTGGGCATGGCAGGCCTGGGTGTGGTGGCTCTGGGGCGAAGTGCCGTAGCGCCGGTCCTTCCACTCATGATCGTGCTGGCCGCGGCACTGTCTTGGGCGATCGGCAATGTGGTGGCCCGGCATTCAAAAGCAGCGTCCGGCCTGGGGCTGGTGGTGTGGTCCGGCGCGGTGGTGCCGCTTCCGTTGGCGGGATTGTCGCTGGCGGTGGATGGGCCGGACACCGTATGGTCGACGCTCACGGACCTCCAGCCAGCCACCATCCTGAGTGCGATCTACACTGCGGTGTTCGCCTCGTTGGTGGGCTACGGCATCTGGAACCGTTTGTTGTCGCTGTACCCGAGTTCCGACGTCGTGCCGTTCACCTTGCTTGTGCCGGTAATTGGGATGACGGCGGCTTGGCTGGTCCTGAACGAGATTCCCACGCTGACCGAGGTCCTGGGCGGGCTGATCCTGCTCCTGGGCGTCGCCACAGCGGTGCTCGGTGCCGGACGCAAGCGCCCGGATGTGACCGTTGCGGGGCCCGCGCTGCGCGTCTAAAACCCCTATGAACGCGCAAAGCGGGCCCCACAACGGAGGGATCAGCGGAGGGCGAAGATCGTCCGGTGCCAGTCCTTTTCCGCCGCGCCTTCCAGCTCGATCATCACGTGCTTCACCTGCGTGTATTCCTCAAAGGAGTATGCGGACATGTCCTTGCCGAAGCCGGATTGCTTGAACCCGCCGTGGGGCATTTCGGAGATGATCGGGATATGGTCGTTGACCCACACGCAGCCGGCCTTGATTTCGCGGGTGGCGCGCAATGCCCGCTGGAGGTTGTTTGTCCACGCTGATGCTGCGAGTCCATAGACGGTGTCGTTGGCCAACTGGATCGCTTCGTCGTCCGTGTCGAACGGGAGGACCACCAGAACCGGGCCGAAGACCTCGTCCTTGACGATTTCGGAGTCCGGTGCTGCGTCAACCACCAGCGTGGGGCGGTAGAAGGCGCCGTCGGCCAAGCCCTTGTCAGTCGGAGCGTAGCCGCCGGCCACCACTTTGCTGTAGCCGCGGGCCCGCTCCACCATTGCCGCTACATGGTCCCGCTGTTTGAAGGAAACGAGGGGGCCCAGGTCTGCGTCTTCATTCCCCGGAGTGCCCAGGACGATCCCCTCGAAGCGGGCGGAGACTTGGGCCACGAATTCCTCATACACGCTCCTGTGCACGATTGCGCGGGTTGCCGCGGTGCAGTCCTGTCCGGTGTTGATGAGCGAACCGGCCACTGCGCCATGGATTGCGGCGTCGAGGTTGGCGTCGTCGAACACCACGAAGGGTGCCTTTCCGCCGAGTTCAAGATGCACGCGTTTGGCGTTGACGGCAGCAGCTTCCAGAACGGTGCGGCCAACGGCGGTGGAGCCCGTAAACGAGACCATGTCCACATCCGGGTGCCGCATGAGTGCTGCGCCGACGGTGGCGCCATCGCCCACCACCACGTTCACCACGCCGTCGGGCAGCCCTGCGTCCGTGAGCGCCTGCGCGAACATCAGCGACGTCAACGGCGTAATCTCTGCGGGCTTGAGCACGATGGTGTTGCCGGCGGCGATGGCGGGAAGGATCTTCCATGCGGCCATTTGGAGGGGGTAGTTCCACGGCGCAATGGATCCCACCACGCCGATGGGTTCCCGCCTGACGGACGAGGTGTGCTGTGGGGAGTACTCCGCGGTGGCCTTGCCCTCGAGGTGGCGTGAGGCGCCCGCGAAGAAGTCGATGTTGTCGATGGTTCCCGGGACGTCGAATTCGCGGGTCAGCCGCAGCGGTTTGCCTGTCTGGGAGCTCTCGACCCGGGAGAAGTCATCCGCACGTTGTTCCATGATGCGGGCGAATTTCTGCAGGATGCCGGCGCGCTCGCCGGGCGCGGTGCGGGACCAGGCCGGGAAGGCGCTGCGGGCCGCTGCCACTGCCGACTCAAGGTCGGCCAAGGAAGCGAGTCCCACCGTCTCCACTGTTTCCGAGGTGGCTGGATTGATGACGTCGAGGCCGTTGCCGGAGGTGCCGGACAGGAGTCTTCCGTTGATGAACTGGTGCATGTGGGTGCCGCGCTTTCCCTGCCGGGCGTCGCTGTCCGGGCAGTGATGAATGGACGACGCCGGGTGGCGTCGTCGTGTGGTGAAGGGAGGGTTGCTTACGTGGCCGGGCAGGCGCTCAGGCCCGCGGGCCCTGGGTGCTTTCGCGTTCGGCGCTATCCAGGATGGCGGTGAGGCCGGCTTGGAACGCCTTGAGCGAGTCAAGGTTTTGGAGTGCCGCGTGGTGCTTTTCGAGAAGCGGGTGCCCGGTAATGCGCGTGAAGACCCGGGGGTTGAGCCAGGGATCGTGGCCCTCGGAATCAGGGAGCCGCTGGATCTCCACAGCAATCCCGGCGCCGAGCGCGAGGGTGTAGCTTTCCAAGGCTGCGTAGTAATGCACCACGCGGTCCTCGGCCAGCCCGGCATCCGTCAGGCACTGGAGGACGAACTCAATTGCCTTCAACTCGCCGGGGCCGTAAGTGTCCGTGGCGAAGGACTCACTGCCCAGCGAAGGATGCTGCATGAAGACCCTGAGCAGTTCATCCAGGTAGGCCTCAAGCCGGGTGCGCCAGTCCTGATCGCGTGCCGAGCCCAGGGTGCGCTCGACAGACATCATAAACAACTGGTCCAGCGCTGCCCGGACGATCGCGTCCCGGTTCCGGAAATGCCTGTAGACGGCGGTGGCGTCCACCTCGAGTTCCTGTCCCAGCCGGCGGACAGTCAATCGCTCACCGAGTTCCTGGCTGGAAATCCGGAGGACGGCGTCAATGATGCTGGCTGGGTCCAGGCGCGTGCGGCGGTCCGTCGACTGTGCTGGTTGCACCATCAGTTATCCGCCTTCCATGCGATCCCCGGTTGATTATCAACCTACATGATTCATGGCTGCCTCCTTTCGAGGACAAGTCAAAGTCTTTGTCAGCAGTGATGTCAACACTGTTGACTTTAATGTGATCCGGCTCATAGTGTGTCTCGCAGAGTTGAATTTCCCCACGAAAGGACTCGAACGTGCACGCAGAGATTTTGTTTGAGAACGGATGGGTGTACACCGGCAATGACGCCGGACCCATCCGGGCACACCTGGCAATAGCGGACGGCCGGATCATCGCCGTCGGCAGCCCTGAAACCGTCAACGGAACAGTCACACCGGACACCCGCCGGGTGGACCTGCAAGGGCAGTTGGTGCTTCCCGGTTTCCAGGACGCCCACATCCACCCCATCTTTGCCGGGATTGAGCTGCTCCAGTGCGACCTGACGGAGGTGGCCAGCGCAGAAGAGGCTGTAGCCACGGTTGCCCGGTATGCCGCGGAAAACCCGGATGAACCGTGGATCCTGGGAGCCGGGTGGTCCATGGATCTCTTCCCCGGCGGCACTCCCGGGCGGGAGTTGCTGGATGCCGTGGTGCCGGACCGGCCCGTGTACCTCGTCAACAGGGACCACCACGGGGCATGGGCCAACACTGCGGCGTTTGCGGCCGCGGGAATCGGTGCAGGAACACCTGACCCGGAGGGCGGACGGCTGGAACGCGAGTCTGATGGGACTCCTGCCGGCACTGTCCATGAAGGTGCCATGGACCTGTTCAATGCGGTAAAGCCGGCAGTGCCCTATGAGTTGGCGTACCAGGGGCTGCTCGCATCCCAGCAGTTGCTGCTCGCCCAGGGCATTACGGCCTGGCAGGACGCCTGGGTTCCCATCCCGGAAGGCGGGCACGCCGATCATCTGGACGTCTACAAGGACGCGGCGAAGGCAGGGGACCTCAAAGTACGGGTCACCGCGTGCCAGTGGTGGGACCGGACAGCGGGCATGGCCCAACTGGAAAAGATCCTGGAACGCCGCGATGACGTCCGGGAATCGTTCGACCCCCTGCAGCTCAATGCCAACACCGTCAAAGTCATGGTGGACGGTGTGGCCGAGAACTACACGGCCGCCATGCACCACGTCTATCTGGACCACCACGGCCACGACACGGACAACCGCGGGATCGAGTTCTTCGAGCCGGAGCAGTTGAAGGAGTTCGTCACCGCGATCGATGCCGAGGGCATGCAGGTTCACTTCCACGCCCTCGGCGACCGTGCTGTCACGGATGCCCTGGACGCGCTGGAAGCAGCCCGCGACACCAACGGCGCCAACAACAACCGGCACCACCTGGCCCACCTTCAGCTGGTGCGCGGCGAGGACATTCCCCGTTTCGCAGAGCTGGGAGCCGCAGCCAACGTGCAGGCGCTCTGGGCCTGCCACGAAGAACAAATGGACACCCTGACGCTCCCGTTCCTCGAACCCGGCGCCGAGGACAGGCACTACCCCTTTGGCGAGCTGGCCGCGGCAGGAGCCCGATTGGTGGCAGGGAGCGACTGGCCCGTCTCCACCGCGGATCCCGTCGCTGCCATCCACGTGGCGGTTAACCGCACAGCCCCTGGTGAGGACCTGCCGCCGCTGGGCCCCGAGTCACAGAAGCTCAGCCTCAAGCAGATCCTGGACGCCTATACCCACGGCACGGCCTGGATCAACCACCTGGACGCTGAAACGGGAACGCTGGAACCAGGGAAGCTGGCCGACCTTGCCGTCCTGGATGTCAACCTCTTCGACCTACCCGAAGAGGAACTGCACCGGGCGGTGGTGACGCAGACGTGGATTGGGGGCGAGTGCGTCTTTGACCGCGCAGCAGCCGCCACACCGATTGCCGCAACCCGGCCCGCCCCGGTGATGCCATGAGGCCGCGTAGGGCGAAACCGCACACAGCGAACGGCGCCGTGCGCTTCAAACGGCGGACGACGCCGTCGCGCATTACCACGGTGACGGTGGCCGGCGTCGTGCTCGGCTTGGTCCTGGGCGGCTGCGGCACGCGGCCCGCCAGCGTGACCGACGCCGCGGGCGGTGCCAAGTACACCCTGTCCGACTCCACAGAGGCGCCCACCAAGGAGATCGACAACTTCAACTGGGCCATGTACGCCGAACCGTTCTCGCTGGACTACGCCTACGCCTTCGATTACCCGGACAACACCGTTCTGTCCAACGTGTGTGAGTCGCTGTTCCGCTGGAACGCGGACCTGTCCACCTCGCCCGGCCTCGCCACGGGAGTGGAGAATCCTGACCCCCTGACATGGGTGTACACCATCCGCCAGGGGGTGAAGTTCCACGACGGCACGGAGATGACGGCGGACGACGTCGTTGCGTCCCTGAGCCGCCATATCGATCCGGAAGTGGGTTCTTTCTGGGCGTCGTCATACCAAAACGTGGAGTCCATCGAGAAGACCGGCGATTACGAAGTCACGGTTACCACCACGCGTCCGGACTATGTGTTCAACAATTCGTTGGTTGGCGCGCCGGGTGTGGTGGAGTCCGCCAAGACCCTTGAGGAAGCAGGCAAGGACTACGGGAACTCGAAAGCGGGCGTGAACTGCACGGGGCCGTTCCAGTTTGACCAGTGGGAAGCGGGGGAGAGCATCACCCTCAAACGCTTCGACGACTACTGGGATCCGGACCTGAAAGCCAAGTCGAAGCAGGTCACTTTCACCATGCTCCCGGACGCCACATCCCGCATCAACGCCTTCCAAACCGGCGAAATCGACGGCGGCTTCGCGATCCCGTCCAATGCGATCGACATCCTCAAGGCCAACAAGGATGCCGGGTCCCTGTACTTCGGCAATGACACCTCCGTGCAGAGCATGGTCTTCACCAACCTGGCCGGGACCTTCCAGGATGTCCGGGTCCGCAAGGCACTCATGATGGCCATCAACCGTGAAGCGCTGATCAAGGCCGCGGAGCAGGGATACGCAAAAAGCACGGACGCGCTGACCACCAGAAGCGTGTGGAAGGACGTCCCCGCCGCCACGGCTGATGAGGCTTTTGACGGTCTCCTCTCCACGCCCTATGACCTGGAAGAGGCAAAGAAGCTGGTGAAGGAAGCCGGAGCCGAAGGCAGCAAGTTCGTCTTTGCCACCGCCTCCCTGAATGCCGCGTTCGACATCACGGCAAGGGCCATCGCATCTGCGGCCAAGGAGATCGGTTTGGAACCGGAAATCCAGACCATGTCCAACGACAAATACACCACTCTGTTCTCCGACCCGGAGGCCCGCAAGAACGTGGACCTTCTGGTGACCTCCTGGTACCTCTCCAGCACCGAACCCCTGGAAATGTACAGCGTGCTGCGGACCGGCGACTTCAGCAACTACGGCGGCTGGAGCAACCCGGAATTCGATGACCTGGTGAACTCCGCGTATAGCGTGCAGGACCCGGAAGCCCGCGGCAAACTCACCGGCCAGGCCGCCAAACTAGCCAGCGAAGAAGTGGTCTGGGGGCCTCTCTACGAGACCGTCACCTCCATGTGGCTCGGCAAACGCATCACCGGCGCGGACCCGTCCATCAACTACATGTACTACCCGTGGGCAGCCCAGATAGGAGGTCGTTGACATGACCGCTACAGATCACGTGCAGGCGCCCGCCCCGGCGCAGGGCGGCGCCGCACGCAAACGGGCCAAAGACAGGGCAGTTCGTCCCACTGTGTACATCCTGAAGAAGCTGGTGTCCTTGGTAGTGACGTTGTTTGTCGCGTCCCTGGCGGTCTTCTTCTCCCGCTTCCTTGTCCCGGGCGACCCGGCACGCTTCCTGCTCAGGGGACGCAGCCCCAAGCCCGAGGCACTGGAAGAGATCACGCGTCAGTTCGGCCTGGATAAACCGGCATGGGAACAGTACCTGAACTGGCTGGGCGGCATCCTGCAAGGAGACTGGGGACGCTCGCTGACCTACCGCCAGGACGTGTCGGATGTGCTGCTCGGACGGTTGCCCACCACCCTTCAACTCGTTGCCTTGGCCGCAGTGTTCATCACTGTCCTTGGGTTGTTCGCCGGGATCGTGGCCAGCCTCAACAAAGGCTTTGGTGACCGCTTCATCCTCATCACGCTCACCGCCGCGGGTGCGGTTCCACCGTTCGTTGCAGCCATCGCGTTGGTGGCGCTGTTCTCGGTGGGCTTGGGATGGTTCCCTTCCTTTGGAAGCGGCGACGGCGGCTGGGACCGGATCTGGCACCTCACCCTCCCGGCGCTCGCCTTGGGCATCACCTACATCGCCATGGTGGCGCGGGTGACCCGCTCATCCATGAACGAGCAACTGCTCCGCGAACACGTTGAGGTGGCAACCAGTCGCGGCCTCACCCGCGGATCCGTGGTGGCACGCCACGTGCTTCGCAATGCACTTGGCCCCATCCTCACCGTGAGCGGCGTGCTGGTTGCCGGCCTTCTGGTCTCCAGCGCCATCATCGAGCGGACGTTCGGCCTCTCCGGCATCGGACAGCTCCTGGTGCAATCCATCGACAGGCTGGACTTCGCCGTAGTCCAGGCAATCGTCATGGTGGTAGTGGCAGCCTTCGTCCTGGTCAACACCGTGGTTGACCTCATCCAGCCCCTCATTGATCCGCGTATCGCGGCCGGAACGGAGTCCCGATGACGTTAGCCATCCAGCTGCCGCAGGCAGGCCTTCGCCGCTACGGCAGCCTCCTGTCACCCATGGCGTGGGGCGCGCTGGCCGTAGCCGCCGCCGTCGTACTTCTTTCCCTGTTCGCCCCGGTCCTGGCGCCGTACGACCCTGACTACGTGGACCTCAACAACGTTCTGGCCGGTCCCGGCCCGCAACATCTGCTGGGGACCGACGCGCTGGGCCGTGACCTTCTCAGCCGGCTCATGCACGGAGGGCGGACCTCGCTGCTGGGACCCACCATCGTCGTGATCGGATCAACGGTACTGGGACTCCTGCTCGGCCTGGTTGCCGGCTGGTCCGAAGGCTGGCTGGGCAAGGTCCTCGGCAGGCTCTTCGATCTGCTGTTCGCCTTCCCCGCGTTGCTGATGGCCATGCTCGCCATCGCCTTGTTCGGCAAGGGGCTCTTCGCGCCCATCCTGGCCATGACCATCGCCTACGTGCCGTACGTGGCCAGGTTGGCCCAGTCCCTGGTGGTTGCCGAGCGCAGCCGGCCCTATGTCCAGGCTTACCGCGTGCTCGGATTCCGGACGCCGTGGGTGGTCCTGGGCCGGGTGCTGCCCAACCTCATTCCCACCGTCGGCGCCCAATCAACGCTGAACTTCGGCTACGTGCTGGCCGACCTCGCAGCGCTCTCCTTCATCGGTCTAGGCGTTCAGCCACCCACCAGCGACTGGGGCGCCATGATCGAGGAATCCCGGGGCGCGCTCCTGGGCGGCTACATCCTGCCCGCCTTCTGGCCCGCCTTGGTAGTGGTCCTGGTGGTGGTGGCCGTCAATGTCATCGGCGAGGAACTTTCAGACCGCATCGGAGGAAAACTGTCATGAGCCAGCTCCTGAACATTGAAGACTTTACCCTCGGCTTTCCGGACAGGCCGCCGCTGCTGGACAGCGTCTCCCTGCACGTGAACGACGGCGAAGCGGTCGCCTTGGTGGGGGAGTCCGGCTCAGGCAAGTCCCTGACCACCCGGGCAGCGCTGGGGTTGTTTCCCGGCGGCTCCGAGTTCTCTGGAACCGTGTCTGTTCAGGGCCTCGATACCCTGACGGCTAACAAGCAGCGGCTCATGGAGTTGCGGCGTGGCCACGCTTCCATGATCTTCCAGGACCCCCGGGCCGGCATCAACCCCGTCCGGACTGTGGGGGACTTCCTCACGGAGACACTGCTCCGGTTTGACGGGCTATCCCGCGCCGAGGCTACCGAACGCGCCGTAAAGCAACTTGAGCAAGTGGGCCTGCGCCGCGCCAAGGAGCTCATGGACCAGCACCCGCACCAGCTCTCGGGCGGCATGCTCCAGCGGGTGATGATTGCCGCTGCACTGCTCAACTCTCCGGACCTGTTGCTGTGCGACGAACCCACGACGGCGTTGGATGTCACCACCCAATCCGGGATCGTCAGGCTCTTGCGCGAAGAACAGCAGTCACGGGGAATGGGCATGCTCTTCATTACGCATGACCTGAATCTCGCCGCTAGCATGTGTGAACGCGTCTACGTGCTCCGTCGCGGCACCGTGGTGGAGCACGGCCCGACGCAGACAGTCTTCCAGATGCCACAGCAGGACTACACCCGGCAGTTGGTGGAGGCGACCCCCATTATTGAGCTGGGCGAGGTGCCCGCCGTGGAGGCGTCCGCCGCCCCACCCCTGCTGCAGGTTTCAGGGTTGTCCAAGACGTACCAACTGCCCCGCGGAGACGTCATCACCGCCTTGGACAACGCCGGGTTCAGCCTCCCTGAGGGTGGTTCCTTGGGCGTCGTGGGTGAGTCGGGTTCCGGGAAGTCCACTTTGGCCCGGCTGGTGGTGGCGCTGGAAACTGCCACGGTGGGAGAACTCACGCTCCACGGCGTCCCCCGGCCTCGACGGCCACTCAAGGCCGCCGAGCGCAAGGTCCTGGCCAAGGACGTCCAGATCGTTTTCCAGGATCCCTACCTGTCCCTGGATCCACGCATCCCCGTAGGCAACGCCGTGGCTGACGTGTTCCGGCTTCACCAGCGGCAAGGACGCAAGCAGGCCAAGGCCAGCGCAGCAGAACTCCTGGGCAGGGTGGGAATCGGACCGGACCGGTTCGACGCCCGGCCACGGGCACTTTCGGGTGGCCAGCGGCAGCGTGTGGCGTTGGCCAAGGCACTCGCTGCCCGGCCCCGGCTCCTTGTCCTGGACGAAGCCACCAGTGCCCTGGACGTCTCCGTCCAGGCGCAGGTCCTGGAACTCGTGGAGGAGCTGCGGGATCAGTTCGGGCTGACCATTCTCTTTGTTACGCATGACCTGGCCGTGGTCTCGCGGCTCTGTTCCGAGCTGATCGTGATGCATCAGGGACGGATCGTGGAACAGGGGCCCACGGCCCGAATCCTTGAGGACCCCGGGGACGGCTACACGAGGAACCTCATCGCCTCCCGTCCCCGTCCCTTGTGGGACGCCGAACCGGTCACTGCCTGAAGCAGCCCGGCCATCAACACGAGTCCCGGCGCCACGTTAAGGCGCCCAGAAACAGGAGAATTTCCCGTGAATACCACCGTTTTCGAACGGAATGTCCCGCAGGCCGCCGTCGTGGCCAATGCCTTGGAAGGTGCCGCCCACCGGCCCTTCTGGATCGACGACCTGAAGGACGCCGCCACGCGCTACCCACAACTCGACGGCGACGCGGCCGCCGACCTCGTGATCGTCGGCGGCGGATACACCGGGCTATGGACAGCGCTGCGCGCCAAGGAACGTGACCCCGGCCGGACAGTGATCCTGCTGGAAGCGGAGCGTGTGGCGTGGGCTGCCTCCGGCCGCAACGGTGGCTTCTGCGAGGCCAGCCTGACCCACGGCCATGAGAATGGCAAGAACCGTTGGCCGGACGAATTGGAGACCTTGGACCGGCTGGGTATGGAGAACCTGGACCGCATGCAGGAGGCCGTGGAGAAATACGGCATGGACTGCGAGTGGGAGCGCACCGGCGAGCTCAACGTGGCGGTGGAACCCCACCAGGTGGCCTGGCTCCAGGAGGACGACAGCCCCGGAAGTGTCTTTCTGGACCAGGAAGCCATCCGCGCCGAGGTCAACTCACCCACCTACCTCGCCGGACGTTGGCATAAGGATTCCGTGGCCATGGTCCATCCGTACAAGCTCGGGCTCGAACTTGCCCGGGTGGCTACAGAGCTGGGCGTCCACATCCATGAGGGCACGCGCGTGCGTGACCTGAAGGACCACGAACACGGCGTCACCGTAGTTACCGAACGGGGGAGCATTGAGGCCGGGCACGTCGTCCTTGGCACCAACGTGTTTCCGTCCCTGCTGAAGCGGAACCAGTTGATGACGGTGCCGGTGTACGACTATGCGCTCATGACTGAGCCGCTCACCGCGGAACAGTTGGAATCCACCGGGTGGACCAAGCGCCAGGGAATCGGGGACGTTGCCAACCAGTTCCACTACTACCGCATCACCAAGGACCACAGGATCCTGTTCGGTGGATACGACGCGCTCTACTTCTGGGGTCGGCGGGTGGACCAACGGCACGAACACCAGCCCGCGACGTGGGAGAAGATCGCCTCGCATTTCTTCACGACGTTCCCGCAGCTGGAGGGCCTGAAGTTCACGCACAAGTGGGCCGGACCCATCGATTCGAGCACGCAGTTCTGCGCATTCTTTGGGACAGCCCGCAAGGGCCGGGTGGCGTACGCGGCCGGTTTCACGGGGCTCGGAGTGGGAGCTACGGCTTTTGCAGCCGACGTGCTCCTGGATCTGTTGGCCGGATTGGATACGGAGCGCACGCGCGTGGAGATGGTCCGGAAGCGCCCGCTGCCGTTCCCGCCCGAGCCGTTGGCTTCACTGGGCATCAACCTGACGCGTTGGTCCATGGACCGGGCCGACCATAACCAGGGAAAGAGGAACCTCATCCTCAAAGCACTCGACGCCGTGGGGCTGGGTTTCGACTCCTGAGTCTCCCCGTTGTGGGGCCTGGTCTGCGCGTTGGATCCCGGGGATGCGTGGAGAGCGGGCCTCGCAACGCAGGGTGGTTAGCGCTTGGGGGCCGGTTTGCGTTGGGCGGAAGCGTTCGACGCCGGCCGCTTGGCTGGCGTCGTTGGCGTACGTGGTGCGGGGCGCTTGACGGCGGGGGTCTTCGTTGCGCCGGAAGTACGCGGCGTCGCAGCAGCAGGGCGCTTGGCGGGTGTCCCTGCGCGGGGCGCCGGTTTGCGTGGCGCGGGGGTGCGCTTTGCCGCCGGCGAGGGTCGTTTGGCGGAAGCCGGTGCCCTCGAACCAAACGAGGGCACCACTGCGCCGAGGAACATCACTGCCAGCGTCCCGACCCCAGCCGCGGCGGCCAGGTAGAAGTAGATGTCAGAATCCTTGGTGCTCACGGCAGTACCCAAGGCGTTGGCATCCTGGTTGAATGCGATACCCCACATCCGCAGGAACGCGATGCTGCACCCGATGAAGAGGCTGGTTCCCACTGCGCCGAGTATGACCACGAGGTAGCGCCGGCGGTTGAAGACCTGCACCAAGGAGGCCAAATAGCAGACCAGCACGCTTCCAAGGAACAAGTACAACACCAGTTCCTCGAGCACAACGGCGGCCAGCACCAAGAGCCCCAGCGACACGAAGGCGGCCACTACCGCAAGCTTTCCACTGTTCCCCATGTGACGCATGAGGTTAATCATCGCCGACCAAGTGGCCACGCCACGCCGTCGTACATTGCAGTTGAATACCGTTAGGGACAGCCAGTTACTTGATGACGTATCCGTGCATGATGGTCATCACAGCAGCGACGCTTTGCTCGCGGGTGCGTTCCGGGTTGTACGTCTGACGGTCGAGGCCAACAACGAAGATGGCTCCGAAGATCGCCGCCTCCAAGGACCCGCGGGCGATGGACTCGTCCACCTTGTACCCGGCAGCCACACTCTCCACCGCGGAGCCGATCACAGCCAGGAGCTCAGCCCGGAGCTCGGCGAACACCGCGCTCCACTCGCCGGGTGTCCGCCAGTTTTCGCTGACCCATAAGCGGGCGAAGGAAGGGTAGTCGTCCATGAACTCCATGGCCTGGCCCACCATATTGTTCATGGATTCCAACGGGTCGCTGGACTGTCCCCGGACATCCTGGAGCCGGACCAGCATGATGTCCACACCGTGCCTCAGCAACTGGGCGATCAGGTCCGACTTGCTGCCGAAGTTGTAGTAGACGGTTCCCTTGGAGACCCCGGCAGCGGCTGCGATTTCGTCCACCGTGACCCCGGCGGCCCCACGTTCGCCAATGAGCTCCATGGAAGCTTCAAAGAGGCGCTGCTTGGTGGCGTTGGTTCGTTCCGGGCGAAGCTTCTTGCCGGCGCCCGCGGCGGAATCGGAAGGGAGCGGCTCGGTGGTGCTCATACTGCGATCTCCGGCTTCAGTGTCTTGAGGGTCCACACCTTGTGCTTTCGGACGGCGAGCGTGGACAGCGCCATTCCCAGCAAAGTGTATCCAAGGAGGCCCAGCACGGTGGGCCAGATCATGCTCAGCTCACCGCCGTAGATCAGGTGGCGCATGCCGGTGACGACGTAGCCCATGGGCAGGATCTCATGCACCACATGCAGCGGCATCGGCGTGGTCTGCCAAGGGAACGTTCCACCGGAGGAAACCAACTGCAGGACCAGGAGGATCAGCACCACGAACTTTCCGGGCGTCCCCATGAGCGCCACGATGCCTTGGATGATCGCGCTGAACGCCATCACCGCGGCCAGCATGAACAGCCACATGCCGATGGGGTGCGCTGGATTCAAGCCCAGGCCGAGGTTCACCACGAGGGTGAGGATGGTGGCTTGCAACACCGAGACCACGAAGAACGGCAGCCAGCCTCCGACGGCGATTTTCCAGGCGGGGGCGTTCGACGCCAGTGCCCGCTGGGTGATGGGGCGCATGGCCTGGACCAGCATGAACACGCCGATCCAGAGGGCAAGGGTCAGGAAGAAGGGTGCCAGGCCGGCGCCGTAGGAGCCTGCCTTGGCCTGAGACACGTTGTCCACGGCGACCGGATCAGCGATGACCTTGGACACGCTGTTCTTCTGCTCGTCGTTGGGGTTGGGGATGTCTCCCGCGCCCTTAGCGAGTTCCGTGGCCAGGGTGTGTGAACCATCGGAGGCCGTTACTGCGCCGCTGGCAAGCTGTCCGGCGCCGTCGTCCAGTTGGCGGGCGCCGTCGTCGAGCTTGGCAGCACCGTCCAACGCGGTCTGCTGGCCGGCAGCCAGCGTTGCTGCACCGGTGTTCAGTTGTCCGGCACCGGCAGCAGCCTGCGAGATGGCGTCGGTCAACGTTGGTGTTGCGGCGGCGAGCTTGGAAGCTCCCGCGCTCACGGCAGCCGAACCGTCCGAGAGCTGCTGGATCTTGGCGGCATCGCCGGAAATCTTGGCCTTTGCGTCCGTGACGGGGCTCGAAGCAGCAGCGGCATCAAAGTCAGCCAGAACCTTGTTGGCCTGCTCCTGCGTCAGCACACCGGCCGAGACCAGCCGGGCGTTGGACTCGACAACGCGGTTCCGGAGGCCCTTATCCGCTGCGTCAAGCTGCCCGACGACGTCCTGGACTTTCGCGTTCAACTCAGCGTTTCCGGCAGCGACCTGCGCGGCGCCGTCGGCCAGTTTTTTGGAATCCGCAGGCAAGGTGGAGGTCTTGTTCTTGAGTTCGGTGAGGCCGGAGCTCAATTGGCTGGCGCCGGTGTTGAGCTGTACCGCACCGTCGCGAAGCTGGGTTTGTCCGGCGACCAGTTGGTCCGCTCCGGTGACCAACTGGGTGGTGCCATCGTGCAGCGTGGCAGCGCCGTCGCTGAGCTTTCCGACGCCGGTGGCGAGTTCCGAGGCGCCATCAGCGGCCTTCACGATGGACGCGTGGATGGTGCCAAAACCGGTAAGGAGCTGGTTGGCGGTTTCCTCGCCCACCTCCTTGGCCACCGTGGAGTGAACCGCTGTGGTGAGCTTGTCCACGATGGTGCTCAGCAGGTAGTTGTTGGCATCGTTGGTGGTGACGTGCAGCATGGCCTGGTTGGCGGCATCGAAGCTGCCGGGGGAGACCAGATTGGCGGAGAAATCCTTGGGGATGCGGAGCGCGAAGGCGTATTCACCTGTGCGGACACCGGCATCTGCGTCTTCGGCGCTGGAGACCTTCTTCCAGTTGAAGACGTGGCCCTCCACCAAACTGTCGGCCACTTTGGTGCCGGCCTGCAGTTCGGTGCCGTCCGACGACGTTGCTCCCGTGTCTTCCACCACCAGGGCGGCGTCGATCTGGTTCAGGTTGCCGTAAGGATCCCAGTTCGCATAGAGGTACACCGCGCCGTACAGCAACGGAACCATGGTCAGGGCGAGGATGGTCAGCTTGGGCAGGAGCCCGCCGGTCATGCGCTTGAGTTCGGAGCGGGCAAGCCGCAGAACAGTCACTTTGCAGTCCTTTGGAGGTTTTCGGATTCGGTGTCGGCAGCTGGTTCGGGTGCCGTGGGTGTTTCAGGTTCTTCGGGTGTTTCGGGTGTTTTCGGGGCCGGCCCGGCCGCGTGCTTGGCTTTGGGCTCGACTACTGCTTGGAGCTCGACGGCGGATGCCGGCTTGGGCTGGCCGGGTTCGGCTTCGGAGGGTGCGGGCTCCGCTTCCGGTTCGGGTGGGTGCGTCACGGAGTTGCCGATCACCGCTGCGGCGCCGGTCCAGTTGTCCGGGAGGGCACCTACGACGGCGACGACGGCAAGCGGCCGCCCGGCGTCGGACGCCAAAGCCTGAAGCCTGGGCAACCACGCTGCGGGATCGGCGCTGTGGCGGTCGGGAGAGTCCACCACGAGGAGGTCCGTGGCCGGATCTGCCAGGGCAAGTGCGGTCAGGAGTTCGAGCCGGCGGGCGGCGGGAATTTGTTCGATCCAGAGGCCGGCGATGTCCTCGAAGCTGTTGACCTTCAGCCATGGCTTGCTCAGCAACGCGCCCCGGTAGCGGCGGGGGATGAGGGAGAGGTCCTCGGTGACGAGGTCGCGGACGCTGAGGTGCTGCTCGGGTTCGTTGACGCCGGGGGAGTCCACCAGAGCACTCGCGAGGCGGATCTTCTTGGTCTTGGTGGTGTTGTCCCAGCTGAGGACCCCATTGCTTGGCTTCATGCGGCCGCTCAGGGCCAACGCCAAAGCAGTCCGCTGATCCTGGCCCTCTCCGGCGACAAGCAGGAGTTCGCCGCGACGGACTTGGAGTGACGTGGCCGGAAGGAGATCGTCCCGGCGGCCGTTGAGCTGGAGTTGCTGTACGGACAGCACAATGAAGCCTTTCGCAGAAATGGTGTCTGCGAAAAGTCTAACTGAACTGACTGGTCAGTTCAAATAGCAATTAGAGTCCATACTTCTCCAGGAGTCGCAGCCACACTTCGCTGATGGTGGGATAGGACGGAACGGCGTGCCACAGCCTGTCCAGGGGAACCTCGCCCACGATCGCGATGGTGGCTGAGTGCAGGAGTTCTGCAACGCCTGGGCCCACGAAGGTGGCGCCGAGAATCACCTGCCGGTCCTCGTCCACCACCATCTGGGCCCACCCCTTGTAGTCAGGGGAGTGAAGCTGGGAGCCGGAAACATTGATGGGCAATTCGACGCCCGTCACGTTCTTACCCTGCAGAAGGGCCTGTTCAAGGCTCAGGCCCACCGAAGCTACCTCGGGATCAGTGAAGACGACGCTGGGGACGGCGTAGTCGTTGGCCGTATGCGCCCAAGGGCTCCACGGTTTCGGGGGGCCAGTGAGCTTGCCGTTGGCCCGGGCCACGATTGCGTCACCGGTAGCGCGGGCTTCGTACTTGCCCTGATGCGTCAGGAGGACCTTGCCCGCTGCATCCCCGGCGGCGTAGAGCCAGAGTCCGCTGGTGCCATCGCTCGCTGGGCCTTCAACGAGTCCGCTGGCTTCGGTAGTGAGGCGGAGGGGTTTGCCGTTGCGGGCTTCGATACCGACGTTTTCCAAGCCCAGGTTGGCCAGGGCCGGGTGCCTGCCGGAGGCCACCAGGAGTTTATCGGCCGTGACGGTCTTGCCGTCGAACGTAACGGTTACCGAGCCGTCGTCGTTCTTGTCGACTTTCTGGACGTCGGTGTGAACGTGCACGGCGACGCCATCGGCACGCAACCCGGCCAGGACCAGGCTGGCGGCCTCTTCCGCATAGCTGCTCAGGAGCCTCCCGCGGGCAATAAGTGTGACGTCCGAGCCGAGTCGGGCGAATGCCTGCGCCATTTCCACGCCAGCCACGCCGCCGCCGAGGACGGTGAAGCGCCTGGGAACTTCCTTGGCTGCTGTGGCCCCGCGGGTCGTCCAGAACGGGACGTCCGTCAAGCCTTCGATATCCGGGATCGTGGGGGTGGAGCCCGTCGCGACCACCACAGCGTGGTGAGCCTTCAACGCATAACTGTTGCCGTCGAGACCATCCACCTGGACCTCGCGAGGGCCGGTAATATGGCCGCGTCCGCGGATCAGCTCGATGCCGGCGCTGTCCAGCCATTCAACTTGGCTGCCGTCCTGCCAGTTGTTGGTGAACCAATCCCGGTGCTTCAGCGCGGCCTCAGCATCAACCACCCCGGTGACAGCTTCGGAAGCGCCCGGGACCACCTGGGCCGCATGCAACACACTGCCCGGACGGAGAAGCGCCTTGGAAGGTATGCATGCCCAGTAGGAGCACTCGCCGCCCACCAATTCGCTCTCGATAATCACCGCCGTCAGGCCGCCGCGAACCACCCGGTCCGCTACGTTTTCCCCCACGGCGCCCGCGCCGATCACGATTACATCGAATTCCCGGGAGCTCTCGGCAGTCATGGGGAAAGCCTACAGCCGGCGCCTGTACGTTGTGAGGCCTGCTCTGCGCGCTTGGAGAGAGTTTTGGGGCGCAGAGCGGGGCCCCGAACGTCCGAATGCTGTCCGCATCTTGGAGGCCCGGACAATTTTGCTGGATCATCGGCGTCCTGACCCACTGTCGCCCGCGAAAAGACGGGGGTTTCATCGTGGCGAGGCTCCGATGATTCAGCAAATTCCGCCGTGGAAGCGACTACGCGTGCATTGCGCCTTTGAACCAACCCGTAATCGACGCCGGGTGGGTGATTGCAGTCCCAACCACTACGGCGAACGCACCGGCATCCAGGGCTTGCCGCGCGTGAGCCGGGGTATGGATACGGCCCTCCGCGATGAGCGGCTTGCCCAGTCCGGCGGAAGCGATCTGCTCCAAGAGATCCAAGTCCGGGCCGTCGGTCTTCGGGCGCTCGCCGCTGTAACCGGCCAATGTCGTCCCGATCATGTCCGCGCCCGCCTCCACGGCTGCCACGGCGTCGTCGAACGAGCCGCAATCCGCCATGACCAGGGCATGGGACCCTGCGTGGAGACCGGCCACCGTTTCGGCAAGGGAAAGCCCATCCGGGCGTGCCCTGCGCGTTCCATCGATCGCCACCACATGGGCCCCGGCATTCGCCACGGAGAGGGCATGACGAAGAGTCGGGGTGATGAACACGCCATCGTGGCCGTCCTTCCAAAGGCCAATGACGGGAACCTCGACGGCGGCACGCGTGAATTGCACGTCAGCCAACCCTTGGACGCGGATCGCCGCAGCGCCCCCGATGACAGCCGATGCGGCCACCTGGCCGGTGGTGCGCGGATCGCGCATGGGCTCGCCGGGGTACGCCTGGCAGGAAACGATCAGTTGGGAGCGGAGGGCTTCAAGGCCTTCGGATGTGAGGATCATGATGTCTCCCTATTAATTACGGACTGACTTGAGGACTAGTTGTGCGGCGCCAACAATGGCAGCTGCGTTGCCGAGAGTTGCCCGGACCACCGGAACAGAGGCAAGCGGAGCCAGGAGTTCCTGGCGCAGGGCAGCTTCCATCGGCTCCCACCAAAGACCGCCTGCATCGGCCAAACCACCGGAGATCACCACGGTTTCAGGGTCAAGGATGTTGATGAGCCCGCCCACGGCTTGTCCGGCAGCGGCTGCGCCAACACCGATGGCACGCACAGCGGCGGCGCGGCTGCCAACAACAGCGGTGCGACTACCAGCGGAGTCAGCGCCAGCACCGCGGTCGTGCGCGTCAGTAGCGGCCAGCGAAAACACGCCCCGAGTGTCGGCGGCGTCCACGGCAGAACCGCCAAACCGCAAGTACGCCTCATGGATAGCGGGCCCGGAAGCGATCGCCTCGACGTGCCCGGTTCCACCGCAAACGCAGGCCAAAGGACGCCCGGAAAACACCGCATAGGGCGAGGCAAAGTGCCCCACGTGTCCGCCAACAAAACGGTGCCCCAACACGGGGGCGCCATCCAGCACCAAACTGCCGCCCACCCCGGTCCCGAACGCCACCATAAGTGAACTCGATGACCCTGCGGCAGCGCCAAGCCACGCTTCGCCGAGGGCGTGCGCATGGACATCGTTGACGGCCCGCACCGCATCGGCCGGCAGCGAAAGCCGCGCAGCAAGCCCGGCCACAAGCGCAGTCCCGGCCCAGCCATGAATCGCGTCGGTCGCGGACACAACGGTCCCGGCAACAGCGTCAATCACCCCAGCGGAGCCGACGCCGACGCCGGAAACCGAAATTCCGGCGTCGGCAGCGCGCTCCACCAAGCCCGCGATCAGCGCTGCGGTGGCATCGAGGATGGCTTCGCCACCAGCCCGGTTCAACGTCGGAATGGTCTCCGACATCAGCACTTCGCCAGAGGGGGCAACAACCCCGGCGGCGGTTTTGGTGCCGCCGAGGTCAACGCCGATCACGTGGGTCATGGAAGCGGTCATCGAAGCTTTAGACCAGCCCGTTCCGCTCCAGAATTGAACGAATCAGAGCAGTCTCGGAGTCATTCAACGAGAGCATTGGCGAGCTCATGGTGTTGGACTCGATGACACCCATTACCTGGAGTGCGGTCTTGAAGGCACCCAGGCCGGCAGCACCACCGGAGACGCGGCCGTTGGGGGCGTAGACAATCTCAAAGACGTCGGCCAGGCGGTCCTGCTCCCTTGCCGCGAGAGCCCAGTCACCGGCCTGGGCGGCGTCGAACAGGCGGCGGTAGCCGGCCGGATCAACGTTGCCGAGGCCCGGAACAACACCCTGCGCGCCGCCGAGGAGAGCGCCGTCCACCACCACTTCGTGACCCGTGAAGATGTCGAAGTTGGGGATGTCCTTGGCTGCCAGGAGCAGTTGGCGGAAGGAGACGTCGTCACCCGAGGAATCCTTGACGCCGGCAAGGACGCCATCGCGGCCGAGGCGGACCAGGAGGTCGGTGGGCAGCTTGAAGTGCGTGCGGACCGGGACGTCGTAGGCGAAGATCGGCTTCTCGATGGCGGCGTGGATGCTGCGGAAGTGCGTTTCGGTCTCCGCGGCGTTGCCAATGGCGTAGTACATGGAGGTGACCACGATCGCGTCGGCGCCGAGGTCAACCACTTTGCGCGCTTCCTCGATGACGCGGTTGGTGGTCTGCTCGTTGGCGCCCACGATCAGCGGGACGGCACCCGCGTTGGCGTCGGCGATGGTGGAGACCACCAGTTCACGCTCGTCATTGGTCATGTAGGGGACTTCGCCGGAGGAGCCCAGGACGAAAAGTCCGGACACACCGCCGTCGATCAGATGCTTGGTGACGTTCTTCAGCGACGCGGTGTCGATGCTGCCGTCTGCGTGGCGGGGGGTGATGACCGGGGGGATGACGCCCTGGAACTGAGTGGACACAGAATTCTCCGTTGTTTGTAGCTTGTGAAGGGAAAAACTAGATGTGGAGCAGGCTCGGCGCGGCGCCGAGCAGCTTCTTGGTGTAGTCGTTGCTGGGGTTGTCGAAGACCTGGGTGGCTGTGCCTTGTTCGACGATCTTGCCGAAGTACATGACGCAGATCCGGTCAGAGACATAGCGCACTGTCTGGATGTCGTGGGAGATGAACACCATGCCGAGGTTCAGTTGGGTCTTCAGGTCGGACAGCAGGTTCAGGACCTGCGCGCGGACCGAAACGTCCAGGGCCGACGTCGGCTCGTCCGCCACGATGATGTCCGGATCCAAGGCCAGTGCGCGGGCGATCGCCACACGCTGGCGCTGGCCGCCGGAAACCTGCGACGGCGTCACTTCCGCCGCCGATTGCGGCAAGCCAACCAGCGCCAGCAGTTCCTTGACCTTGGCAGCGCGGGAGGCTGCGTTGCCGATGCCATGGATCTGCAGCGGATCCGTCAGGATGTCCTGGATGGTCATGCGGGGGTTCAGTGCCGTCGCCGGATCCTGGAAGACCACGGAAACTGAGCGGCCGAACTGCTTGCGCATGGCCGCGTTCCGCTTGATGGCCGGCTTTCCGTGGAACAAGACCTTGCCCGACGTCGGCGGCTGCAGTCCCACGAGCACTGAAGCGAGCGTGGACTTGCCGCAGCCGGACTCACCGACGATGCCCACGGTTTCGCCGCGGCTGATGGTGAAGTCCACGCCGTCCACGGCTTTGACGATGTTCGGGCGGAACAGGCCACCGGTGCGTGCATGGTGGTAGACCTTGACGTCTTTGAGCTCGATGACCGGCTTTCCGGTTGATTCACTCATTTCGCGTCCTCCTTCAAATGGCTGGCCCAGTAGTGGTCGGCATCGTCTCCGTTCGCTGTGGCTACCGTAGTGAGGACCAGTTTCTGGTGGGGATCGGCGTCGGCACGCAGCGAGCGGGCCGCGAAGCGGTCGCCCGTAGCGAAGTCCCGTGGCGACGGGACGGTGCCGGGGATCTGGTGCAGGCGGACGGCGTCGGCCTCGATGGAGAGAACCGCACCGAGCAAGCCGCGGGTGTACTCGTGCTTGGGGTTCTGCAGAAGCTCGGAAGCCTGTGCGGATTCCACTACCTGGCCGGCGTACATGACCGTGATGCGGTGGGCCAGGGAAGCTACGAGGGCGAGGTCGTGGCTGACGAACACCATCGCGAAACCGAGCTGTTCGCGCAGTTCGTTGAGCAGATCCACAACCTGCTTCTGGACGGTGACATCCAGGGCGGTGGTGGGCTCGTCAGCAACAACGATCTTCGGCGAACGGGACAGAGCCATGGCGATTAGCACGCGTTGGCGCTGTCCACCGGAGAGCTCATGCGGGTAGCTGGCGAGGGTCCGGACGGGATCCAGTTTCACCATTTCCAGCAGTTCGGCGGGCGTCTTGCGGCCGCCGCGCTTGGTGAGCTGCTCCATCTGGTCCTTGATTTTCATGGACGGGTTCAGGGAGCTCAACGCGTCCTGGTAGACCATGGCGATCTGCTCGCCGCGCAGGCCTTCGTAGGCCTTCGGGTTGCTGTGCTGGGTCTTCGCGTCCAGGAGTTCCTTGCCATCGAACTTGATGGAACCGGTGACCTGGGCGGTCTTGGGCAGCAGGCCCATGACTGCGAGCGAGGTGATGGACTTACCACAACCGGACTCACCCACCAGGCCCATGGTCTCGCCTTCGCGGACAGTGAAGGAGACGTTGTCCACGATTGCGATGTCGCCGAAGCGGCCGGGGAAGCGGATGGACAGGTTCTTCACTTCAAGAACATTGCGTGCGCCTGCCGATACCTGCGGGAGGCGGTCGGTGCGCTTCGCTTCGATGGCTGCCAGGAGCTCCAACTCGCGGTCCAGGAGGAGGTGCGGGTTGGCGGCGGCCAGCTTCACATCGGTGAGGACGGCTGACGTGCCCACCTCAGAAGTGGCGGTGTCGCCGGAAGCGGCACGGACGCCGTCGAGCTCGTGTTCCTCAACCACTGAGGGCTGGGCGACGGAGGTTGCAACCTCGGTGTCCACGGCCACAATTGCGGTGGATCCGTCGTCGTCCTTTACTACGGGTGCGCGGCGCAGTTTCGGGTTCACCATGGCGTCGGTGAGGCCTTCGGCCAGGATGTTGAGGGACAGAACGGTCAGCAGGATGGTGACACCGGCGAAGGTGGTGGCCCACCAGCCGCCGGACAGGACCAGGTTGCGGCCGTAGGAAATGACGTTGCCCCATGATGGCGCCGGGTCCTGGACGCCTGCGCCGAGGAAGGACAGCGAGGCTTCGAGGATGATGGCGTCGGCCACCATGACCGTGGCGAACACCAGTACCGGAGCTGCGGTGTTGCGGACGATGTGCTTGACCAGGATGTAGAACCGTCCTGCACCAATCACGCGCTCGGCACGGACGTAGTCTTCGCCATACTGGGCCAGGACGTTGGCGCGGACCACTCGGGCCAGCTGCGGGGTGTAGATGATGGCGATCGCGATGATGATGGTGGGAACCGAGTTGCCGAAAGCTGCCAGCAGCACAGCCGCCAGTGCGATGCCGGGGAATGCCATGAGGATGTCCATGAGCCGCATGATGATCTCGTTCACGGACTTGCTGGACGTCGCGGCGAAGGAGCCGAGGAGCGCACCGGCAAGGATGGCCAAGGCCACCGCGCCGAGGCCGATCATCAGCGATGACTGTGCACCAAAGAGGAGACGCGAGAAGATATCCCGGCCCAGCCGGTCAGTGCCGAAGAAGTGTTCGGCGCCCGGCGGGGTGGCCGGAATGAAGGTCTCCAGTGGATCGTGCGGGGCGATGACCGGTGCGAAAATGGCCGCCAGAACAATCATGATGAGGAAGAGCAGGGCGATACGGGAGCCCCAGGGCAGGGCCTTGAA
This sequence comes from Paenarthrobacter aurescens, assembly GCF_025421775.1. GTDB lineage: Bacteria > Actinomycetota > Actinomycetes > Actinomycetales > Micrococcaceae > Arthrobacter > Arthrobacter aurescens_B. The sequence goes on from NZ_JAOEFX010000010.1 coordinate 151,273, forward strand.
ACGAATGCCCGGGGCACTTAGCCGTTCTGCGAGCTTGCTGCGCATGAGCTATACCGTCCTGATTCGGGGGTTGATAAGCAGGTAGAGAAGGTCCACCACGATGTTCACCAGAACGAAAGTGACGGAGATGGTGAGCACCACGCCCTGGACCAGGTTGACGTCCAGGTTGGTGATGCCGTTGAGGATCAGCTGGCCCATGCCGGGCAGCGCGAAGATCATTTCAATCACGACGGCGCCACCCAGCAGGTAGCCGACGCGGAGTCCCAGCACGGTCACCGGGGTGACGAGTGCGTTGCGGAGGACGTTCTTGGAGACCACCTCGCGGTAGGGGACACCATTGCCGATGGCGGTGCGGACGTAGTCGCGGTCCAGTTCTTCCACCATCGAGGTGCGGACCACACGGATCAATGACGCTGAGACGGGGATGCCAAGCGCGAGGGCCGGGAGGGCCATCGAGTTGAGCCAACCGCCGAAGCCGGACTCCGGCGTCGCAATTCCGCCCGAGGGGAACATCGGGTTCTCGCCGAGGGCGAACCACTGGATGAGGAGGATGCCGAGCCAGAACGATGGTGTGGCGATCGCTGCAATGGAGAAGACGCGGACCAGTTGGTCCTGCCACTTGTCGCGGTAGAGGGCGCCGAGGATGCCGAACGCCAGGGAAAGCACGATCGCGATGAGGACGCCAAGGAAGGTGAGCTGCAGCGTCAGGGGGAACGCCGAGCCGATCATCGAGGCCACCGACTTTGCCGGCGGGGTGGTGACGCCGAGATCGAACTGCAGGAGCTTGCCGAGGAATCGGAAGTACTGCAGGACCAGGGGGTCGTTAAGGCCATTGTCCTGGCGGTACTGTTGCTTCGCTTCTTCGCTGGCGCCGTCGCCGAGGGCGGAGCTTGCCTGGTCGCCGGGAGCGGCCTGCAGGACGAGGAAGACGAGCAACGTGATGCCCAGGATCATCAATGGCAATGCTGCAAGCCTGCGGCCAAGCAGACGCAATATCGTGACCAATTTGTTCTCCGGTTGGTTGGTGGTGCTGCTGGTTGTGGGGCCTGCTCTGCGGGCCAATGGGGGGATTTAGGCCGCAGAGCGGGCCCCGCAACGCGAGGGGTGCTTAAGCGGTTCGTCCGACGTCGACGAATGACAGGCCGGTGGTGGGGAGGGGCTGGAAGCCGTTGAGCTTCTTCTCGTCCCAGGCACTCGGCAATTGGCGGTGGAAGATCGGGTAGAGCGGGACCTCATCGGAAACCATGTCCACGATCTCGCCGACGATCTTCTTTGCCTCGTCGCCGGAAGCCTGCGAGCCCTTGTTCATGAGTTCCTGCAGTTTGGTGCGCTCCGGGGTGGTCCAGAAAGCCCGCTTGTCCATCCAGGTTGCACCTGAGTAGAACCAGCTCAGGAGGAGGTCTGCGTCGTTGCCGAAGACAGACGGATCGCCGGGAGCTGCAACCACGGAGTAGTCGCCCTTGCCAACGCGGTCGCTGTACAAGGCCCCGGACTGCAGGCTCTTGACGGTGACCTTGACACCGGGAATCTTGTTCCATGATTCGAGGATCAGTGGTGCAACGTCCTTGACCCAGGCAGTGTCCGTGGTGAGGAGTTCGAACTCGAGGTTGGTGACTCCGGCCTGCTTCAGGAGATCTTCTGCCTTGGAGGTATCGAAGCCGTACACGTTCTTGGCCTTGACGTAGTCCGGGTGACCTTCCTGGAAGTACGACGTGGCGGCCTTGGCGTTGCCGAACAGGGCCTTCTTGATGATGGATTCTTTGTCCATGCCGTAGTGGAGCGCCTGACGGACCAGTTTGTTGTCGAACGGGGCTTTGGCGCAGTTGAACATGAGGAACAGCAGGCCGAAGGACTGGACGGATTCAACCTTGACCTTCGACTTCAGGCCATCGACGTCCAAGTACGGAACGTCTTCGATGGCCTGGACGCGGCCGGACTGGACCGCGGTGACGCGTGCTGCAGCGTCGGAGAGGAGCAGCCAGGTCATGCCCTTGGCGAGTGCGGGCTTGGGGCCGTTGTAGTCGGCGAATGCTTCGAAGACGATCTTGTCGTCCTTGACGGCCGAGATGAGCTTGTATGGGCCCGATCCCACCGGCGAGGCGTCGAAGGCCTTCAGGTCGGTGGCGAGTGCCTTGGGGACGATCTTGACCACCGAGATACGGGGCCCGAAGCCCGGGAACGCGTACTTAAGGGTGAACTCAACCGTCTTCGCATCCAGCGGCTTGACGTCCTGGATGAAGGGGATGAACTGGGAGAACAGGGACTTGTTCGCCGGATCCATCACGCGGGTAAAGGAGAAGGCGACGTCTTCGGTGGTGACGGGGGAGCCGTTATGGAACTTTGCGCCGTCGCGGATGGTCACCTGGTAAGTGGTGTCGTTGATCTTCTTGGGGTCCGACGCTGCCAGCGCGTTGTAGGGCTGGCGGGTTGCCGGGTGCAATTCGATAAGGCCTTCAAAGATGTGCAGGTTGGCTGCCATGGGCGTGGCACCGGAGGAGCTCAGGGGATCGAAGCCTGTGGAGAGCGCGTAGGAGATACCGGCCTCGATGATGAGGTCCTTGTTCACCGCACCTGAGTTGGTCTCGGTGCCGGTGGTTGTGCTGGCAGCGCCGCCGCACGCAGAAAGGGTTGCCGTGAAGGCGGCTGCTGCACCAACTGCGCCGCTTAGCTTCAGGAAGTTCCGGCGGCTGGCGTCGTTGACCAGCGGCAGGCTTTGGATCGTCTTGCTCATAGGGTGCCTCACCATTCGCGTTTCGTGGGTTATCGGATGTAGGACGTCCGATGCTCGTATTGAAACTGTAAGGGCGGTCACAACGGAACGTCAAGTGAGATTTGGCGCCTGCGTCTCTGCCGCGCGCCTGGCGGGTTACCGGCTGCGGCCGGTCCGTGGGGGAAATCTCAACGATTTCCCGCTACATAGCTATGACGGAGGTGGGACATCCGATATTGTATGTTGCGAGTCACTCATTCTTGGGTGGGCACTAAGCTCGCCTCAATATTAACACCGCACTTGCTCTCGGAACCGGCCTTTGCCGGCCTGCGGGGCAGGTGCATCGGCAAGGAGAAAGCCATGACAACTTCCGGTGTGGTTCCGCAGGCGCGGTTCAGTGCACAGGCCCGGCTGCGGGCTTTGCAGTCGGACATTATGGAATTGATCCTTGAGCGCGAGCTCGAGGCGGGCGATCCGTTGCCGACCGAGAGCGAGCTTTCCGGCGCCCTGGGCGTGGGCCGCAATACCCTCCGCGAATCCCTCAAAGTTCTCCAGGCGCTTGGCGTCATTGAGATCCGGCACGGCTTCGGCATGTTCGTCGCGCCGAGCAACTTCGATGCCCTTGCCGACGGTTTGACCTTCCGCGGCCGTCTTTCGCTGCGTCATCAGGGTTTGGAAGCCTTGCAGTTGGTCGATGTGCGTCAAGCGCTGGAGTCCGGACTGATCGGCTCGTCCATTGATGTCATGACCAAAGAGCAGCTCGCTTCCATCGAAGAAGCCGTGAAGCAGATGGAGGAGCTCGCTGCTGCCGGCGAAAACTTTGTGGCCGCGGACGCCGAATTCCACCGCCGGCTTTTCGAGCCTCTGAACAACGAGCTCCTGATCAACCTGATGGGCGTCTTCTGGAAGGTGTACCGGAAGATTCACGTGGAGATCGGTCCGGGCAACGAGGACCTGGTGAAGACTGCCGCGATGCACCGTGGAATCTATGCTGCTGTCGCCGCAGGGGACAAGGTCTTGGCCTCCGAACTGCTCAACCGGCACTTTGACGGCATCCGCCGCCGCATCAGCGAGGCCGTTGGGGACTAAGCTTCCGCGCTTAACGCCAGGGCCGCCGTCGTACTTCTTCGGAAAGTACGACGGCGGCCCTTTCCGTTCTGCGCGCGGGTCACCTGGCGTCGCGCTTTCCCAAGTAGGTCGCCGTTGGTGTCGTCCTGAGGGTCCACAGCGGCCTGAAGTGCTACCTGCATGGGCTCGGGCGGGCACAACAAAAGACCCGCACCGGCGAACCGGTGCGGGTCTTGATCTGTGCGCCCAAAGGGATTCGAACCCCTGACCTTCTGTTCCGTAGACAGACGCTCTATCCAGCTGAGCTATGGGCGCATTTCGTGTGATTCTCGGCGGTCTGTTTCTCTGACCCCCTCGAACCTCAATAAACTTTACAGAAGTTCATGAGAAGTTCCAAATCGAAAAGCTGTAATCTACGCAACTAGACCGGTCTACGTGACCTTAGTCACTTAAATCCTGCTTTGAGGAATGCCAACCCTTGATTTCTAGCGGTTTTTGCTTTTCGGTTCGGTGGATGTCCGATGTCTGACAGCGGATTGGTCTGGTCCGCGGCCCCTATCGTTTAGGACACACCACTGAACCCGAGGAAGGGAACCGCAATGGGCGATCTGGCGCGACTGCCGCTGCTTGAGAAGGCACCTACTACGCATGCACGCCTGCTGGCCTGGGTTGAGGAAGTTGCCGAGCTGACTCAGCCGGACCGCATCCACTGGGTTGATGGCAGCGAAGCAGAAAACAAGAAGCTCACGGACGAACTGGTTGAGGCCGGCACGCTTAAGCGGCTGAACCCGGAAACGTTCCCGAATTCCTTCGCGGCGTTCTCCGACCCCGCTGACGTTGCCCGTGTGGAAGAGCAGACCTTCATCTGCTCCGAGAACGAGCGCGACGCAGGCTTCACCAACAACTGGATGGCCCCGGCCGAGATGAAGCAGAAGCTGCGCGGACTGTTCGCCGGCTCCATGCGCGGCCGCACCATGTACGTCATTCCGTTCGTCATGGGCCACCTGGATGCTGAGGACCCGAAGTTTGGCGTCGAGATCACCGACTCCGCCTACGTCGTTGCCTCCATGCGCATCATGGCCCGCATCGGTACAGACGTCCTGGATCGCATCACGCAGACTGATGCTTTCTTCGTTCCGGCTCTGCACTCGCTGGGCGCACCGCTTGAAGCCGGCCAGGAAGACGTCGCATGGCCGTGCAACACCGACAAGTGGATTGTTCACTTCCCCGAAGAGCGCTCCATCTGGTCCTTCGGTTCCGGCTACGGTGGCAACGCCCTCCTTGGTAAGAAGTGCTACGCGCTGCGCATCGCTTCGGTCATGGCCCGCGACGAGGGCTGGCTTGCTGAGCACATGCTCATCCTCAAGCTGACTTCCCCCGAGCAGAAGACCTACTACGTCTCCGCTGCTTTCCCGTCCGCCTGCGGCAAGACCAACCTCGCGTTGCTCGACCCCACCATCAAGGGCTGGAAGGTTGAGACCCTCGGAGACGACATCACCTGGATGCGCTTCGGCAAGGAAGGCGAGCTCCGTGCCGTCAACCCTGAAGCCGGCCTGTTCGGCGTCGCACCCGGCACCGGTTGGGGCACCAACCCCAACGCCATGCGTGCCATCGCCAAGGGCAACAGCATCTTCACCAACGTGGCCCTGACCGACGAAGGTGGCGTCTGGTGGGAAGGCATGACGGAGGAAACTCCGGCACACCTGACCGACTGGCGCGGTGAGTCCTGGACTCCGGACTCCGAGGCTCCGGCAGCGCACCCGAACTCCCGCTTCTGCACGCCGATCGACCAGATCGACATGCTGGCCGAGGAATACTTCAGCCCGGAGGGCGTGGAACTGTCCGCGATCCTGTTCGGTGGCCGTCGCAAGACCACCATCCCCCTGGTCACCGAGGCCCGCGACTGGTCCAACGGCATCTTCATGGGCGCCACGCTGTCCTCGGAAACCACGGCTGCTGCCGCCGGTGCCGTTGGCGTTGTCCGCCGCGACCCAATGGCCATGCTGCCGTTCATCGGCTACGACGCAGGCGACTACCTGAACCACTGGGTGAACCTGTCCGCCAAGGCCAACTCCCTTGGGCAGGACCGTCTGCCCAAGATCTTCCTGGTCAACTGGTTCCGCCGCACGGCCGAGGGCGGCTTCGCCTGGCCTGGCTTCGGAGACAACGCCCGTGTGCTCAAGTGGGCCATCGAGCGCCTTGAGGGTAAGGCCGACGCTGTGGAAACCCCGATCGGCTTTGTTCCGACCGGTGAGTCCATCGACCTCGAGGGCCTGGACATGACTCCGGCCGAGGTTGAGTCGGCTGTTCGCGTCGACCCTGAAGAGTGGGCAACCGAGCTGGCGTCCATCGAAGAATGGTTCGCCAACTTCGGTGAATCGCTCCCGGCGGCGCTCCAGTCCGAGCTGGACGGTCTCAAGACCCGTCTGGGCTAGACCTCTTAGGAACAACGGCGTTCTTAAGTGAACGACGACGGCCCGTCACCTTTCGTTTGAAAGGTGACGGGCCGCCGTCGTTCCATGCGTTACGTCTTGCCGGGACTTAGCTTGCGAGCCAAACGTCCGGGCCGAACACTTCGTAGTGAATCCTGGTGGCCGGAATGCCGGCTTCGATGGCTTCGTCGCGGATCTTCTTCATGAAGGGGAGGGGTCCACAAAGATAAAGCGAAGCGTCGGCGGGCAGGTCCACTTCCCGCAGCGACATAAACCCGCCGTTGGTTCCGGGTTGCGGCGTTTCCAGCCATAGCTGCAGTTGGGCGTTTATTTTCGCGGCGTCCGCTGTCATCTGGCCGCTCAGTGCCCAGTTGTCCATGGCCTTTTCGGCATGGAAGACCATGACCTGACGATCCGTACCAGCATCCGCGAGGGACCGCAGGATCGATGCTGTGGGAGTGCAGCCGATACCTGCGGATGCCAGGATGACGGGGCCATCGCCGTCGTTCAGTGAGATTTCGCCGTAAGGGTTGGAGATCTCCAGGATGTCGCCAGGTTCGACGCCGGCATGCAAGGCGGTGGACACCTCGCCGCCGTCGTTCAGCTTGGTGGTGAAGGTCCGGTTGGTGCCGGTGTCACCGGAGAGTGAATACTGGCGTACCTGGCGCAAACCGTCGCTGAGCCGAACCTTGACGCTAACGTATTGGCCGGGTTTTGCTGCCGTTACCGGGGTGTCATCTGCTGGTTCCAAGGTAAATGTCATTGCATCCGTGCCTGCTGGTTCCTTGGTCGTTACGCGCCACGGCATCCACATTTTGTCGTTGGCCTGGGATGCATAGAGGTCCTTCTCAAGCGTGATCAGGGCATCGGCCATGAGCCAGTAAACCTCTGTCCATGCTTCGGCGATCTCCGGAGTGATGACTTCGGCCAAGTCTGCCGCGATAGCTGCGAACAAGTGCTCGTAGACCACCCCGTACTGATCTTCTGTGATCCCGAGGGAGGCGTGCTTGTGCGCGATGCGTGAGAGGACTGTCTCCGGGAGGGTGTCCGGGTTGCTGATGAGGTGGGACGCGAAGGCCGCAATGCTCCCGGCAAGTGCCCGCTGCTGATCGCCGGAACGCTGGTTGGAACGGCTGAAGAGCCCATCGAGCAGCCCGGGGTGGGCCGCGAAAAGTCGGTTGTAGAAGTCGACGGTGATGGCGCCGATTCGTGCGCCTACCAAAGGCAGTGTTGCTTCGATGATGGGGCGGGACTTTTCCGAGAGCATGGTTCTCCTGGTACTAGGGGCCGGACTTGCTGGCCGAACATATAGGCATTTGAGATGCGTATATTTATATCCCAAGTTCTACACTGCGTAGAAGAGTTGTGCAAACTAAGGGACTCCCGGCTGGGCATGCCGATTCGGGGGAGCTTGTGCGAGCCGACGTGGAGGGACCTTTAGGGGCAGGAGTCGCCAGCCGTAGCGGTCACTGTGCCTTTGCTGGTGTCCTGAACTCCGGCCGCAGCCCGATGGACTGGAACACCGGGTTCATCTGGCGTGCATGGGGGAGCGCGGCGATAACCACGGAATCTAGTTCGGTGTAGAAGGCTTCCCGCGCTCGGTTCATCGCATGTCGCAGGCCGCACTCATTGATGAGTGGGCAGTTCTTTGTGGGGGATTGGCACTCCGCTGGATCCTGGCGGCTGTCCAAGTGTCGAAGGACTTCCCCTACCGTGGCCCTGCGCCCGGATTCGTTGAGCCGGGAACCGCCGAGCCGTCCCCGTTCAACATCGATGTAACCCAGCGCACGCAAGCGGACCATTGCCTTGCTGACGTGGTTGTAGGGCGTTCCCACAGCATCGGCCACCGCTTGCGTGGTCAGCAGTGTGCCTTCGGGAGCCGCAGCCAAAACCATGATGGCGCGGAGGCTGACGTCTGCGAACGCGTTGATTTTCATGGGATCAGCTCACGGGTAAGGTCTAGTCCACCCAGACGGATGGTTCGTGGGTATCGGGCTCCATGGCGCTAAACGCGAAACCATCCGCTGTGGGAGTGTAAGGAATGATGGCTGCCAGGACGTCGCCGTCCCGGTGCTCTGCTGCGCCGTAGATGCCGTCAGAACCGTGGTCCGGCAGGCTGACGTCACTGACGACTGCCACGGCCCGGAAATCATCACGGCCCTGGCGGAGCAATTCCTGGATGTCAGTCAGCATTTGCCCGGCATCCACATCGCCGTTCTCGTCCGGCTCGCCGGGGGCAATCATCACTATCCGTAGCTCGCCAGCGTTGGACAGCGTCACGCCGAACGGGAAGAAGCCACCATTCTGCTGGATGTGCTCCTGGGCTGTCCCAAGCGCAGTACCCAGGGTTTCGCGGAGTTCGCGATCCTGGACTGCTTCGCCTGAACGATCATCGCTGGAGGGCTGTTCGCTCATGCCTGTCCCTACGCCCGGACCAGTGCGAGGACGCGGTCGCGGATCTTTTCCATGGTGGGTTGGTCCTTGGCTTCTGCATTCAGACGCAGGAAGGGTTCGGTGTTGGACGGGCGCAGGTTGAACCACCAGCTGCCGTCCTTGGCAGTGAACGTGCTGCCGTCCATGTGGTCGATGTCGATGTCTTCGGTCTCGAAATCGACGCGTACGCGCTCGACTGCGCCGGCCTTGTCTTCGATTTCGGAGTTGATCTCCCCTGACGAGACATAGGGCTCGTACTGGCGGCCGAGCTCGGACAGAGGACCGTCCTGCTCTCCGAGGGCGGCAAGGACGTGCATGGCAGCGAGCATGCCGGTGTCAGCGTTCCAGAAATCCCGGAAGTAGAAGTGGGCGGAGTGCTCCCCGCCGAACACGGCACCTTCTTCGGCCATGACAGCCTTGATGAAGGAGTGCCCCACGCGGGTCCGGACAGCACGGCCGCCATCCTTGGCTACGAGCTCAGGCACGGCCTTGGACGTGAGGAGGTTGTGGATGATCACGGGGGTCTCTTCGCCTGCGGCCTGGGCGCGGGCGATCTCACGCCTGGCCACCATGCCGGTGATTGCGGAAGGCGAGACGGGCTGGCCCTTTTCGTCGATCACGAAGCAGCGGTCAGCGTCGCCGTCGAACGCCAGGCCAATGTCCGCGCCGTGCTTGATGACGGCAGCCTGCAGGTCCCGAAGGTTTTCCGGTTCCAGGGGATTGGCCGGGTGGTTGGGGAACGAGCCATCCAGTTCAAAGTAGAGCGGGATGATCTCGAAGGGCAGTGCCGGGAGCAGTTTGTCGCCGAGGACTGCCGGGGTGGTCAGGCCGGCCATGCCGTTGCCGGCGTCGACGACGATCTTCAGTGGGCGGGAGCCGGAAAGATCCACCAGCTGGCGCAGGTACTCGGAGTAGTCCTTCAAGACATCGTGGACGCCGATCTCGCCGCGGGTTGCCGCGGCCGGGATGGTGCCGGAGTTCAGGTACTGCTCGGCGAGGGCCTGGATTTCCTTGAGGCCGGACTCCGAAGAGATGGGCTGGGCACCGGCCTTGGCCATCTTGATGCCGTTGTACTCAGCCGGGTTGTGGCTTGCGGTGAACGTGGCGCCGGCGGCATTCAGGGCGCCGCATGCGTAGTAGAGCTCATCGGTGGAGATCAGGTCCAGAAGTTGGACGTTGGCACCGCGGGTAGCTGCACCGTTGGCAAAGGCCTGGCTGAACTCCGGCGATGAGGGACGCATGTCCCCACCAACAAGGACGGTCCCGCCCTCGAGGCCCAGGACGTCGATGAAGGCAGCACCCACGGCCTCGACGATTTCAGCCGTGATGGATTCACCCACGATGCCCCTGACGTCATACGCCTTGAAGGATGCCGAGAGGTCGAATGTCTTGTTCTGCTCGCTAGTCACGGGCTCAATCCTACTGTGGCTCGGCAATTGGGCATGAACTGGGCAGGGCGCTATGTGGATAGTCACTGTCCACATAGCGCGGCTTGAGGGTTATGGCTGTCAGGGTCGGCTGGAATACTGGGTTGATGGCCTACAACTCCCCGAATGCTGCCGTTTCCGTGCAATCACCTACCGAAGAGCAAGCCCTGGCGTGCCTGCGGGAGCTGGTGGGGCATCCCGAAGCCCGGTTCCATGACGGCCAGTATGAAGCGATCGAGGCATTGGTTGATGCCGGCCGGCGGGCTTTGGTTGTCCAGCGAACCGGTTGGGGAAAGTCAGCCGTCTATTTCGTCGCATCGTTGCTGTTGCGTCGGCGGGGCGCCGGTCCAACGCTGATTGTGTCGCCGTTGCTGGCTCTCATGCGTGACCAGGTAGCCGCAGCTGCCCGGGCAGGAGTGCGGGCCGTGGCCATCAACTCCGCCAACGCACTGGAGTGGGACACTGTCCTGGCCCAGTTGGCTGCGGACGAGGTCGATGTCCTTTTGGTCTCACCGGAGCGGCTCACCAACCCCTCCTTCAGGGAGAACCAGCTCCCGGAGCTCATCCGTCGAACCGGGCTCCTGGTGATTGACGAGGCCCACTGCATCTCGGACTGGGGGCACGACTTCCGGCCAGACTATCGCCGCATTGCGGACCTCATCGCGCAGCTTCCGGATTCTGTTCCTGTCCTTGCCACCACGGCAACCGCGAACTCCAGGGTGGTCCATGACATCGAGGAGCAACTCGGCGCGGGAGTGCTGACAATCCGCGGCGCACTTGGCCGTGAATCGCTGCGCCTTGGCGTCCTGACCCTGCCCGACTCCCGGGACCGGTTGGGCTGGTTGCTGACGCACCTGTCAGACATGCCCGGCAGCGGCATCATTTACACACTCACGGTCTCGGCTGCGGAGGACACTGCCCGGCTTCTCGCTGAGGCCGGACACAACGTCCTGTCATATACAGGACGGACAGACCCCGCGGACCGGGAGCGAGCCGAACAGCTCCTCAAGGACAACGAGGTGAAGGCCCTGGTTGCCACGTCCGCCCTGGGAATGGGTTTCGACAAACCGGACCTGGGCTTTGTCATCCACCTTGGCGCGCCGTCGTCACCCGTTGCCTACTACCAGCAAGTTGGACGCGCGGGACGTGGAGCAGCCAACGCGGACGTCTTGTTGCTTCCCGGCTCCGAGGACCGCGAGATCTGGCAGTACTTTGCCACGGCGTCCATGCCATCGGCCGAGAAAGCCGATGCCGTGCTCACTGCCCTTGGGGAGGCAGGCTCGGCCCTGTCCACGGTCGCGCTGGAAGCCCGGGTGGATCTTCGCCGGACGCCTCTGGAACTCCTTCTCAAGGTCCTGGCCGTTGACGGGGCGGTAGAACGCGTTGGGGGTGGCTGGCGGTCCACCGGAGTGCCGTGGAACTACGACGCTGAGCGCTACTCCCGCATTGCCGAGGCCCGCGTGGACGAGCAGGATTCCATGGTGATCTACCAGGACACTGCTGGATGCCGTATGGAGTACATCACCTCCGTGCTGGATGACGAAACTGCTGCCGCGTGCGGGCGCTGCGATAACTGCGCAGGCCGATGGTTCCCCACGGACGTGGCCGCCTCGGCCGCCGACGCCGCGGGACAGACCCTGCGCCGTGCCGGCATAGCCGTGGAACCGCGCCTTCAGTGGCCCAGCGGCATGGACCGGCTCGGCGTAGCGGTCAAGGGAAAGATCAAGCCGGATGAGAGCGTGTCTGAAGGCCGGATCCTGGCCAGGCTCACCGACCTCGGTTGGGGTGGGGCTCTGCGCGAGTTGTTCGCCGCTGGTGCCCCGGACCGCGCGGTGGACCCTGCAATGCTGCAGGCCTGCGTCCAGGTACTGCGCGAATGGTCAGGAGCCGAGGGCGGAACTCCGTGGAGCGGAGTCGGGCGGCCTGCGGCTGTTGTCAGCATCCCTTCACGCAGCAAGCCGCAACTCGTCGAGTCCCTGGCCCAAGGAATAGCGGGCATAGGCCGGATGCCGTACCTCGGGCAACTTCAGCCCCAGCATGGCGGGCCAACCGGAGCACGTGGAGGAAACAGTGCCTACAGGCTGGCGGGCGTCTGGGACAGGCTTGCCGTCGGTCCCGATCTTGCCCAAGCCCTGTCGGGTACCGGAGGCCAGCCAGTGCTGTTGGTCGATGACCTCATTGACAGCCGCTGGACCATGACCGTCTCGGCCAGGGCATTGCGCCAAGCCGGGGTAGGCGCGGTCCTCCCGCTGGCGCTGGCGCAAGCGGGTTAGCCCCACGAGGCCGGCAGCGAGGCGGCCCGGGACCACCCGGGCAGGCCAGACCGGCAGAACCGCGCCCCGGCAGAACCGCGCCCCGGTAGAACTACGTCATGTTGTGATCGCTCCCACCCTGCGTCTATAGGATCGAGCAAACAGCCTGCAGTCTGTCGCGGGCCACAGCCAGAACCTGGACCGGAGCCATGAGCACAAACCCGAACAATACAGAAGTCGAAGCGGCCGACGAAACCAGCTGGCGGCCGCGCCTGGCCCTGTTGGTGGCGGCAACATTCTTCATGGAGTTTCTGGACGGGACCATCCTCACCACGGCCATTCCCAGCATCGCGTCCGATTTCCGGGTGGCACCCGCCGACATCAACATCACCATGACTGCCTACCTGGTGACGGTCGCAATGGGCATTCCATTGAGCAGCTGGCTGGCCGAGCGTTTCGGCGCCCGCAGGATCTTCTGCCTGGCGATATCGGTGTTCACCATCGCCTCGCTCTTCTGCGCCATCAGCACCGACCTCACAATGCTCACGCTCAGCCGGGTGGCGCAGGGAATGGGTGGCGCCATGATGGTTCCGGTGGGCACTCTGGTGGTGTTGCGCGGTACTCCCAAATCGGAGCTTCTCCGCGCTACCGCTTACCTGGTGTGGCCCGGCCTCCTGGCTCCGGTGCTGGCTCCAATGGTGGGCGGCGCCCTCACCACTTTCCTGTCATGGCACTGGATCTTCATCATCAACGTTCCGCTGGGATTGGCTGCCTTCATTGCCGCACTGAGGCTGGTGCCGCGCACGCAGTTCGACGGCAAGCGCCGGCTGGACTGGTTCGGCTTGCTGCTCACCACCCTGGGTGTTGGTGCCCTCGTTGTCGGCCTGGAAACCCTGGGTGGCCACGCATCGAATGTGCTGGCTGTAGCGGTGGTTACTGCAGGAGTGCTGTCTCTCGCGGGTGCTGTCTGGTGGATGAGCAAAGCGAAGGTTCCGCTGTTCAACCTCAGTGTCTTCGGCACCAGGACCTTCAGGGCAACGTCCACCGGGGGATTCATTTACCGGTTGACCATCAGTTCGGTGCCTTTCCTGTTGCCCTTGATGTTCCAGGACGGCTTTGGCTGGGACCCTTTGAAGGCGGGAGTGATGGTCGCGGCAGTGTTCGTGGGCAACATCGGGATCAAGCCGGCCACGACGCCCCTGATCCGGAGTTTCGGGTTCAAGCCGGTGCTGGTCTTTGCCTCGTTTGCATCGGCTGTGACGTTTGCGTTGTGCGCTTTCCTTGATGCCCAAACACCCGAGCCGCTCATCTTCGCGCTGCTCCTGCTCAGCGGTGCTTTCCGTTCCATCGGCTTCTCCGCATATGCCTCAGTGCAATATGCGGACATCGTCCCGGGACAGCTGCCCTCAGCCAACGCCATCTCGGCAACACTCGTCCAGTTGTCGGCTGCAGCCGGGATCGCTGTGGGTGCTTTGTTCCTGCGCCTGTTCGAAACCACAGACGTGTTTGGCCCGGATCAAGTGGCGGCCTACAAAGGTGCTTTCATCGCCATGGCCGTTCTGATGCTGATCAGCACCGTGGACAGCCTGACCCTCCACCGTCATGCGGGCGCCGAAGTCAGCGGTGGAGCGAAGCGGCGTTAAACGCAAAAGGTCCCGGTTCGAAAACCGGGACCAATTCGCGGAGACGGGGGGATTTGAACCCCCGGTGGAGTTGTGCCCCACACTTCATTAGCAGTGAAGCCCATTCGGCCGCTCTGGCACGTCTCCCTTTGCTATTGCTAGCCCACCAAGGATACGCAGAACGTGCCGTCGAGCGCAAAACAGACGGACTGTTAGTTGCTTCCAGCCAGCGAACGCCACAGGAAGTGGTTGCTCCGCGCCTGCAATGCCGCTGCCTGCCTGTTGTCCGACGCGCCGGCGTGACCGCCCTCAAGAGCCTCGTGGAACCAGACATTCGGGATGCCCATGGCCTGCATGCGTGCCGCCATCTTGCGGGCCTGGACGGGTCCAACGCGGTCATCGGACGTGGCAGTCCAGATGAAAGTCTCGGGGTATTCCACGCCGTCGTGGAGGAGGTGGTACGGCGAGAAGGTGCGGATGAACTCCCACTGCGAGGGAAGGTCGGGGTCGCCGTATTCGGCAATCCACGAATACCCGGCGGAGAGCTTGGTGTACCGGCGCATGTCCAGGAGCGGCACCCCGCAGGACACGGCACCGAACAGTTCGGGGTACTGGGTCAGCATGTTGCCCACCAGAAGCCCGCCGTTGGAGCCGCCCACGCAGCCCAGCCGGGGGCGGCTGGTGACGCCGCGTGAGATCAGGTCCCGGGCTACGGCGGCGAAGTCCTCATATGCGCGGTGCCGGTTCTCCTGCAGGGCGGCCCGGTGCCAGGAAGGTCCGTATTCGCCGCCGCCGCGGATGTTGGCCACAACGTACACACCGCCGCGCGAGTGCGCATCTCCGCCGTCCTCGGTGGAAGCGCCCACCGTGCGCCGTTCGAGCCATGCCCGCCCAATGGATCCGCTGTAGGCCGGGGTACGGGAAATCTCGAATCCGCCGTAGCCGGAGAGTTGGGTGGGGTTCTGGCCGTCAAGTACCAGGTCTTTGCAGGCGACCTGGAAGTAGGGAACTTTGGTTCCATCTTCCGAAACAGCAAAGTGCTGCTGGACCTCGTAGCCGGCTTCGTTGAAGAACGACGGCGACCGCTTTATTACTGCGTGCTGGCTGGCCACGGCGCCGGCGTCCGGCGATCCGGCGGGGGCAAGCGTCCCACGGGTCAACGTAGTCGGCGTGGTGAAACCGGTGGCCACCAGCCAGAAATCGTTGCCGGCAGGGCCCAGGTCCTCGTCGTCCACGGCGTAGGCATTGACGTCATGCAAGGGCGGGCAGGCGTCGAGCACGGAGGATGCCCAGCCGCTGTCCGGGTGGTGATCGGACGGATCCAGCACCCGGATTTCGGAGGAGACATCGTGGAGCAGGTTCAGCAGGAGGTAGTCCTTGGTCCAGCTCCAGGACTGGAGGGACGTGTGCGCGTCGGGCGCAAACAGCACCCGCAAAGAGCGGGAGCCGGCCAGATACTCCTCAAAGCCAGCGGCAAGCAAGGATCCCGCCGGGTACACCACACCAGCCACGTCCCAATCTTTCTGCGGGCGGAACAGCAGCCAGTCGCGGTGGGCGCTGATGTTGACGTCCGTGGGGACATCGATGGCCACCCATGAGTCGTCGCGCAGCAGGTAGGTGCTGCGGTTGTAGAAGTCGATGTAGTCAACGGCGAAGGTCCGCTCGAAACCCGGCGTGGAATCATGTGCCACCATGGCCAGCATGTGGTCCTCGGGGATCTCGAAGAGACGTTCAGCGTCGGCTAGGGACTGGCCGCGGCGAAGCTTGACGCCGGTCCGCGCGTAAGAGGACGTGGTTGCCGGCAGCCCCTCGGCGGTGCTGGACACGAGCAAGGTGTCGGCATCCAGCCAACTGACGTTGCCCTTGGCCGTGGGGAGGTCGAAGCCGCCCTCCACAAACGTGCGGGATTCGACGTCGAACTCGCGGTGGCGGTCAGCGTCCCCGCCGTCGGGGGAGAGCGAGACCATGGCAAGCCGGTAATCGGCGTCATCGGCCGGCCGGAGGAAACCCGCCCCGTGGAACACCCATTCGACCCCCTCGGCTGCGGCCAGCGCGTCGATGTCCAACAGAACGTCCCACTGGGGTTCCGCTGTAAGGTAGCTCTCCCAGGTGGTGCGGCGCCACAGTCCCTTGGGGTGTTCCTGGTCCTTCCAGAAGTTGTAGTAGAAGTCGCCGCGTTTGTTGACCATGGCGATGCGGTCCGTGGAGTCGAGGACTTCCAGGATGCCGGCCTCGACGGCCTCATATTCGGAGTCTTCCAGCAAGTCTTCGGTGCGCGCGTTTTGTTCGCGGACCCACGCCAGCTGTTCTTCGCCGTGGATGTCTTCGAGCCATACGTTTTCATCCGTGGGTTCAGGCGCGACGTCCGCTGCGTGGCGCGGACCGGAGGCCGGCGCGGTGTCATTCTCGGAAAGTGGCGACTGATCAGCTTCTGTGGTGGTCATCGCCCCATCCAAGCAACACTGTTCGACGGTAAGCAAGTCACAGGAAGTTAGGCTTGAGCGTGGCTAAATCGCAAACCAACCGTGTTGCCCTGCTG
This sequence comes from Paenarthrobacter aurescens, assembly GCF_025421775.1. Taxonomy (GTDB): domain Bacteria; phylum Actinomycetota; class Actinomycetes; order Actinomycetales; family Micrococcaceae; genus Arthrobacter; species Arthrobacter aurescens_B. The sequence goes on from NZ_JAOEFX010000010.1 coordinate 167,756, forward strand.
GGGGCCGGCCCTCGGGGTACCAGCGTCCTTGAGCGGTTGCTCGCGAATTGGGCCGCGGAGAGCGGCAAAGGCGAAACGCTGCACATCGACGTCGTGGACCCATACCCGGCTGGTTCGGGGCACGTGTGGCAACCGGAGCAGTCACGGCTGTTCTTGATGAACACGCAGTCGTTCTACCCGACTCTCATCCCCGAGGACCCCAGGCTTGCACCGCCGCTTGCCGGCGTTTCGTTCGACCAATGGCGCGAGGCCAGGCGTCGTGACGGCATGGGACTCAATGACGCCGAGAAGGCGGAGCTGGCCACCCTCGAATCGCACGATTTTCCCAGTCGCGCGCTGTACGGGCGGTACCTGCGGCAGACGTTGGAAGGTCTCCTGGACCGGATGCCCGACGGCGTCGAGGTCACTTTCCATGAGACGCTCGCCGTTGCTGCGCGTCCTGTGAAGCAGGAAGAGGAAAGCGGGTTCGACGTCGAACTCGCCAACGGCGTGACGCTTACCGTCGGTTCCGTGGTCCTCGCGTTGGGCCACATTGAGTCGCGTCTGAATCCCGAGCAGCGGTCCTTCAAGAGTGCTGCTGACGAGCAGGGGCTGCTCTACTTCCCGCCAGCACCGCCGGCCGACGTCGATTGGCAGGCAGTACCGGACAATGAGCCCGTATTGGTCCGCGGCATGGGGTTGAATTTCTTTGACGTCATGGGCCAATTGACGGAGGGTCGCGGCGGCAAGTTTGTCGACGCCGGCACCCCGGGAGCCGGCGTGCTCGAATACCGGGCCTCGGGGCGGGAGCCGAAGATCATCGCGGCTTCCCGACGGGGAACACCGTATCGGGCCAAAGCCGGGCTGGCAGGCTATTACCCCAGCAGTATCACCATGCGATACCTGACGGAAGATGCGGTGGACCGGTTTCGCGCGGCCGGAATCCAGCCTGGTTTCGATCACGACCTCTGGCCGCTGCTGCACCGCGATGCGCTGTGGGCCTACTATTCAACGCTTGCCCGGTCCCAGGCAACGGCCATCAAGGACCCGGCGCAGTTCCTGGCGGACCTTGAGGACGCCCTCCAACCGCACGCCCACACCACAGCCAACTGGGAAAGCGATGTGGGGGACCTCGTGGAAAAACACGTTGTGGCCTCCCGTCGACTGAATCTCCGCGGACTCGCGGCCCCGCTCGCCGGCCGGACATTCGCGTCCCGGCGCGAACTGGATGCAGCCATCACGGCTTACTTGGATGATGACGCCCGGAGATCTGCCCTGGGCGAAGCCGACCCCGTGAAAATGGCCATCGGTGCCCTCCACACCGGGCGGGCAATCCTCAAGTCGGTGGTGGCTGACGGCGGGATCACGGACGAATCATGGCTGGCGGGGTTGCGCGGCTGGTTCGAGTCGTTCGTCGAGGGGTTGGCCAGTGGAGCGCCTGCGCTGCGCTCGGAGCAGCTGGCCGCCTTGGCGCGAGCCGGCGTCGTGAGTTTTGTGGGACCCGACCCGAAGTTCAGTGTGGACCGGGGCGCGAAGGTGTTCCGGGCGGTTTCGCCGTGGGTGCACGATACGCCGGTGGAAGCGCGGACACTTGTCGAGGCGATGTCTCCTGCCAATAGGGTGGGCATTAACCTTTCGCCGCTCCTGGAGCAGCTGATGGCGGACGGACTGGTGCGTACCAAGATCATGATGGGCGCGGAGGGCACCCCCATGCAGACCACAGGCTTGGACGTTGAACCGCATCCCTACAGGCCGTTGGCCGCGAACGGATCCATCACCAAAGACTTGTACGTCCTGGGGCTTCAGTTGTCCGCTTCGCAGTGGGGGACAGCGATCGCTGCCGAGGCGCGCCCGCTCACCGGGCCCGCATACGCCAGCGGGCAGCGGACCCTCCGCGATGCCGACGAGATCGCCCGTAGCATTCTGGGCCGCTAGCGCCACGAGGTTGCGGCTGCCTCCAGCCTTCGTTACTGTGTGAGCTGCATCACCCACTTGGGTGTGCGCGCTTTTGATCTGCGGCGGGAGAGTCCTGCCGGTACATCCCGTCAGGCGCCGTAGGAGCAAACCCTCCCCAGGAATCTCTCAGGCCCATGTACCGCCGCGGCGAGGCAACTCTGGAAAGCAGTCCGTACACCGGGCTCACCGAAGGTGCAAGCAGGCCCATGCCTGTGGAAACTCTCAGGTCCACCTACAGAGCGGGGAGGAACCCGAATCATTGTGGCACCCTGTGCCGCCTGAACGATGGAGTTCCTTTGACGATTCAGCGCCCACCTTCCACCGATTCCCCCCATCTTGAGCGTCAGCTCAGCAACCGCCACATCCAGCTCATCGCCATCGGCGGAGCGATCGGCACCGGCCTGTTCATGGGCTCCGGCAAGACCATTTCCGCGGCCGGCCCGGCCGTCATTTTCGTGTACATGATCATCGGCTTCATGCTCTTCTTCGTGATGCGGGCCATGGGCGAGCTGCTGCTGAGCAACCTGAACTACAAGTCCTTCAGCGACTTCGCGGCAGACCTGCTGGGTCCGTGGGCCGGGTTCTTCACCGGCTGGACATACTGGTTCTGCTGGGTCATTACGGGCATCGCCGACGTGATCGCGATCGCCGGGTACTCCCAGGAACTGTGGCCTTCCCTTCCGCTGTGGGTGCCCGGCCTGATCACCATCGGCATCCTCCTGCTCCTGAACCTGGCCACGGTGAAAGCCTTTGGCGAGACCGAGTTCTGGTTCGCGCTCATCAAGATCGTCGCCATCGCTGCGCTCATTGTTGTTGGCCTCTTCATGATCTTCAGCGGCTTCCAGTCCGACGCCGGACCCGCCAGCTTTACCAACCTGTGGAGCCACGGCGGTTTCTTCCCGAACGAATTCATGGGCTTCGTGGCGGGCTTCCAGATTGCCGTCTTTGCGTTCGTGGGCATCGAACTTGTGGGAACCACCGCCGCTGAGGCCAAGAACCCGGAGAAGAACCTGCCCAAGGCGATCAACTCCATTCCCATCCGTGTCCTGCTGTTCTACGTGGGCGCCCTCATCATCCTGATGTCCGTCACTCCGTGGACCCAGTTCGCTGCCGGACACAGCCCGTTCATTGCCATGTTCTCGCTCGCTGGCCTCGGCGCAGCGGCCACCATCGTCAACCTCGTAGTGCTGACCTCCGCCATGTCCTCGGCCAACTCGGGCATCTATTCCACGTCCCGCATGGTGTTCGGGTTGGCACAGGAAGGCGACGCTCCCAAGGTGTTCGGCGCACTCTCCGGACGCAAAGTACCCCGTAACGCACTGTTCCTTTCCTGCGTCCTGCTGCTGTCCGGCGTCGTCCTCATGTATGCCGGCTCGGACATCGGCAAGGCGTTCGACATGGTGACCACCGTGTCTGCCGTCTGTTTCGTCTTTGTGTGGTCGATCATCCTGGCCAGCTACCTGGCTTTCCGGAAGCGTCGCCCGCACCTGCATGATTCATCAGCGTTCAAAATGCCCGGTGGCGTGGCGATGGTGTGGGTTGTGTTCGCGTTCTTTGCCTTCGTGCTGTGGGCCTTGACCACCCAGCCGGATACATTGGCAGCACTGTTGGCCACACCTGTGTGGTTCCTGATCCTGGGCGTCGCCTGGGCCATCCTTCGCCGCAGGCCTGCGCACCTGGCGCGCTACGAACAGTTCAAGGCTGAACTCCAACGTGATGCGGACAGGACGCGGGAGCCGGAACCGGCAAGCAAGTAGCCACTCCGCATCAACAAAGGCCGCATCAACAAAAGGCCGCATCAACAAAAAAGCAGGGCCCCTCCCGATGATGGTGAGGGGCCCTGCTTTTCACTCAGGGGTGATTAGCCCCTCAGGCACTTCTGGTACTCCAACCATGCGAAGGCGTACCGCAGCCAGCCCACGATGTCGTACCACTTGGATGGCTTGACCGGGGGTGTGCACTGCGGTGGGTTCGGGCCGCTGGCAGCCACCTTCACCAGGGCCTTCACCACCGTCCCGGATTCGACGGCGGTCAGTACGAGTGTGCCCGTGCCTGCAGCTGCCGCCGCGGGAACCTTGAGGTTCACCGTGGCAGAACCTGCGGATACGGGAACTGCGCCGAGTGCCACAGCAGCACCCTTTGCATCCACGAAAACGGCGTTCAGCGATGCGTTGGCAGGGCTGCCGATCGACGTCAGGTTCAACTTGGAGACGGCCAGCGTGATGGACTCTCCAGCCTTGACCTCGGCTGCGGTGGAGTTGGCCACGGCAACAGAACGGCGTGCGAAGTCCGGGGACACCGGATTGTGTTCCTTCAGGAATTTGATCCACGCATCACGGTCCACCAGGCCAGTGTCCTTCGTATTGGCGCCTTCCTTGAAGACCCGGAAGTTGTCACCGCCGGTAGCCAGGAAGCTGAAGGTTCCGATCCTGTACTGCTTGGCAGGATCGATCACTGCGCCGTTCACCCAGATGCCGGTGATGCGGTCACCTGCGGGGCGTGCGGCGTCGTAGGTGTAGTTCACGTTCTTGGACAGTCCCAGCTGCTGGTAGGGACGGCTGGGAACGGTCCCGTCGGCGTTGGTCTGCCACTGCTGCTCCAGGAGGGTCTTGAACTGCGCACCGGTGAGGGACGTGGTCCAGAGGTTGTTCACGAACGGCAGGACCGCGTTGGCCTCGGCGTAGGTGATGGTTCCGTCCGGTGCGTAGTAGAGCTCGTTGCGGAGGCCGCCGGGGTTCACGACACCGATCTCCGCCGCACCCAGCTCGGGCGCCTTGAGCGTGTCCACGAGGGAGTCCGCCACCAGGTTGCCCAAGGTGGACTCACTCGCACGGTCGTCCCGCTTGGGGGCGCCGCCGGCCGGATCCGGGGTGAAAGCGGTGGTGATATCAGCGGTCACTGCGCCGACCGGCTGGTTGCCGATCTCGGCAGCTTCTGCGAGAGCTTTGTCCACGATGGTCTTCACGGCAGCCACCCGCGGGTAGGCGGCAACGAGGCTTTCAGCGGTCTCGGTGGTCCGGTCGACGATGGCAGCCTTGTAGGCGGTGACGGACTTGGTGGCAGTGTCCACGGTGAGCGTCACGCTGCCCACATTTTCGCCGTAGTTTCCTGTCTGTACGATGGGCCGGGTCTTGCCGGTGGGCTGGCCGTTGGCGTCCAGGATCGGAGCATCCCAGGCGTATTCCTTGTGGGTGTGCCCGGTGAAGATGGCCGCGACGTCAGGCGTAGTTTCGTTGACGAGCTTGGCAAACGGTCCACCCGCAGCAACCTCCTGCTCCAGGGTGGCGCCCTCAGGCGTGCCGGAAGCAGCGCCGTCGTGGTTTTCCACGATGATGAGATCCGCCAGGTCTTCAGCCTTGATCTTGGCGGCTACCCGGTTGATGGCTTCCACAGGATCCCCGAACTCAAGATCGGCAATTCCGGCAGGGGTTACCAGCGACGGAACTTCCTGGGTCACGGTACCGATCACTGCCACCCGCATACCGTTCATGTCCATCACCTTGTACTCCGGGAGGACAGGAGTGGTGGTGCCCTTTTGGTAGACGTTCGCACCCAGGTAGGCGAACTTCGCGTTGGTGCCGCCGGCGATGACGCGGTCGCGCAGGTCCTGCCAGCCGCCGTCGAACTCGTGGTTGCCCACAGCAGAAGCCTGCAGTTCCAGGGTGTTCAGGACATCAATGGTGGGCTGGTCCTTCGCCACGGAGGAAGCGAAGAGCGAGGCGCCGATGTTGTCGCCGGCCGAGATGAAGGCTGTCGCGCCGGGGGCAGCCGCGGCGCGGAGCTTCTCCACGGTTCCCGCAAAGAGCACGGTGTTGGAGTCGATCCGGCCGTGGAAGTCGTTGATACCCAGGAACTGCAGATCAACGGTGGCTGGTGCGTCGGGAGCCAGATTCAGGCCTACCACCACGGGATCATGGTCGCTGGCACGGAACTCGTCCCCGGCATAGTAGTTGGTCACATTGTTGTTATACCTGCTGTACTCCAGAGCGACTGACTCCACGGAGTTGATGTTCCAGATGTCGGTGCCTGTAACTGCCTCAGCGGCAGCGGGGGAAGCAAGGATGTGGTCCAGGGAACCCACCATGCCGCCGAACAGGTACGAGTGCTTGCCCGTACCAACTTCGAGATCGGTGTAGCCGGCGCCGGTGAGGACGTTGATGGGATCTTCCTTGGCGTAGGCGTTGAAGTCACCTATCAGGAAGACCTTGTCCGTGCCCTTGGTGGCCTGGAGATCCTTGGAGAAAGCGAGCAATGACTCGGCCTGCTTGGTTCGGGCAATGTTCGAGGCGCCCTGGCCCTTGTCCGTGTCGTCCGGTGTTGCCGCGGAGCCCTTGGACTTGAAGTGGTTCACGATGGCGATGAACTTTTGGTCATCGTCTCCACCCACCGGCTTGAAGACCTGTGCCAAAGGCTTGCGGGCACTTGCGAAGGCCACGGTGTCGTTGTGGATGATGGACTCGCCCACAGGTTCGGCCACGGCCTTCTTGTAAATGAACGCGGTGCGGATCATGTCCTCGTCGCTCAGCGGGGGAGCGTTGGCGGGTGTGCGCACGTAGTCCCAGACACCAGGTGTCTTGACGTTCAATGCCTCCACCAGTTTGGACAGCGCGTAGTCGCGGTCCTTGCCGAACTGTGCGGAGTTCTCGATCTCCTCAAGGGATACGACGTCGGCGCCCGACTTGGTAATGGCCGCGACGATCTTGCTCTGCTGACGCTCGAAGTTCTCAGCGTTGGCAGCCCCGCGGGCGTTGCAGCCTTCCTTGACCGTGATCGGGTTGCCTTCGCGGTCGGTGTAGAAGACACAACCGGCCAGCTGGTCGCCGGTGGTGGGGAAGTAGTTCAGGACGTTGAATGACGCCAACTTCAGGCTGCCTCCAACGTCAGCAGGACCCTCGGGCCGGGTGGCCGTGAAGGTCGCGGGCTGCACGGATTCAGCGTTGGCCGGGCTCAAGGCGGTGAGCGGCTGGAACTTCCAGGAGTTGTTGCCGTAGCCCAGGATCACGTCCGTTCGGAATTGTGCCGGAGAGCCGACGCGGACGGGGTCCGACGTGGTCAGGTACGGCAGTTCCTGCGCCTTGGTGGTGGCGTCCTTCAAAAAGTTGGTGGACGCGCCGTCGTCGAGCTTGATGCCCCGCAGGGCGTTGTCGGCAACCACGGCGGCGTACTCCGGCGAACCGTAGGTGGCCACCGCCGTCGGCTGGACCAGAGGGGACGTTCCGGCCGCGAGGCCGATCTCGCCGTACTGGTTCAGGGAGTAGTTGTCCGTGACAGTGAAGTCGCCCTGCGGTGCAACGAGCATGCCCTCGAGGCTTTCCCGGGCAGCCTCGTTGGCCGGCAAGGTGAACGGTGTGGATTTGACCTCGGGTGCAGCCTCCGTGAGCTTCTTGAACCCAGCAGCCTCAACGGTGAGCTGGGTCTGGTTGGCGAACTCGCTGACAACACCGGTGAGTTCCACATAGTCGCCCGGCTGGACCGTTCCCGCCGTCGTCGGTGAATAGACGAACAAAGCGTCCGACGCCGTCCTGGCCGCCGCGGCGGTTTCGCCGCCACTTCCGGGAGTCTGGATGTAGTAGCCGTTGAAGCCGCCGGTTGCGTAAGCGGCTGTGACCTTGCCTCGCGTGGTCACGGTACTGCCGACAAGCGGGCTGGCCGTGCCGGTTCCCTGGATCTCCGCAATGGCCTTGACGCCGGGTTGCGGCTCAGGATCGGTGGGAGGAGTTCCGCCGCCGTTTGAGGCGGTAGGGGTGATGGTGGCGTTCAGGCTGAAGTCCGCGGCGTTGGAGTCTGTGTCCGCGCCATTGCTTCGGTTCAGGCTTTTGACGTCCGAGTTACCCGTGGGTGCGGTTGCGACGGCGGTCTCGAACGTGTTGGACGTGCCGTAGCCCAGGAGGTCTGCGATAGCGGCGTTCCCCGTCACAGAACCTGACGGCAGCGGTGAAACCGCGGTGGCCTGCTTGGCCAGGATCAGGGTTCCAGTTGTTCCACTGGGGTTGAGGGTGCCGGTGGCCTGCACATCGGGCGCGGGAAGCGCAGGGGCCGTGGACGTCCCGCTGTTGGTGGCTCCCTGCACCAGGAAGTGGCCTTTTGCAGGAATGCTTCCGGCCAGTGGGGTGATGCCCGTGGGTGCCGCGGTGGCCGTGGCCGAACGGTACTGCAGTGACCAGCCCGCCAGGCTGACCGGTGCGTCCGAGGAGTTGTAGAGCTCCACGAACTTGTTCTTGAAGGCCGCGCCGCTGCTCCCGCCGCTGAGGTAGGCCTCGTTGATCACCACGGGCGATGAGCCTGCGGCTGCGGACGGATCATCCGCTGCCATGGCCGGAACAGCCGTCAGTGGGGCGGCAAGCAGCCCCAATGACAAGACCGTTCCTGCCGCTAATTTCCAATGTTGTTGGTGCATCCGCTCTAACTTTCATTAGGGGGCCCGGTGGGACCCTTTGGACGACGCCCTCTCTCTTGTGGAGTGGACGCTGTTCCGGAAGTTACTCCGGGGTAAACCTGTTGCTCGGGCATAGCAGAACACGACCGAATGAATGGGAGGTGGACCGATGGTGGCCGGTGGGTTCTCCGGCCACTCACGGGCTACTTGGCAGCACCCTTCAGGGTTCCGGTGGTGGCGGCTCCCGCAGTGCCACCGATCAGGCAGACGATCTCCCGGTCGCCGTTCTTCCACGAATCGCTGGTGGGATGGAGGAAGGTGACCTCCAGCGCGGATTCTTCGAACGGCAAGCCAACGAACGTTGCAAACTGGGCGCCACAATACTCCTCAGCCTGTGAGCCAACCTCGGTATCCCCGGGAAACGTTGAAGCGTCCATGTTGGTCGATGCGTAGGCTTCGAGGTCATGGCTCTGATCGCACGGAATGATGGTGACATCCATGACTTCCTGGCTGTCCGGGTTGGCGATGCAGTCGCCCAACTTCACTTTGAAGGCGTCGGCCTTGGACGACTCCGTCGGCTTGCCGGATTCATCGCGTTTGGCGTCGCCGCTGCTGATCAACGAACAGCCGGCAAGTGCCAGTGATGCCATGCCCAGCATGGCGGCAGCCCGCAGGGTCTTCGAACGGTGGAGCATTCTGTCCTCATTCCAGAAGGACCACGGTGCGTCGGAAGAACGGACCTGTGGTCAACAATGAGGGACCAGACAAGGACCCATTCCGGCAGATCCCCCAATGCCGGCAATGAGCGGATCCGGCCGGCTGCCGCTGGGTAGGAGGCAGTCGATGGGACCCGACGTGTCGAAGTCTAGGCGCTCTGGCCCAGGTCCTGGATCACCTTGAAGACGGCTCCCGTGGGGTCCGACAAAGTCGCCAGCCGCCCGAATGGCGTGTCTTCAGCGGGCTGCATGATGGTGGCACCGAGGGCCGTAGCTGTCTCCACGGTGTCGTCCGTGTCGTCCACAGCGAAGTAGATGCTCCACATGGACGGGACCTGCTCGGGCAGGAAACCGGAGGCATCCATGATGCCGGCCTTGGCGGCGTCGCCGGCACCAAGAGTTGTGTAACGGAATTCCGGCGTATCGCTCATAACGTCCGTGTCCCAGCCGAAGACCTTCTGGTAGAAGGTGACTGCGGAGTCATAGTCCTTGGCAAGGAGTTCATGCCACGCGGGGGCTCCGGCCTCGGCCGCGAGCTCGTAGCCCTTCATTTCACCGAACTGCCAGGCTCCGATGGAGGCCCCTGCGGCATCCCCGTACATGGCCATGCTGCCCTGCTCCGGGACCTCCATGGGTTCCAGATACACCTGGCCCCCATGGGCGGCTGCTGCTTCGGTGGTTGCCTTGATGTCGTCCGTGCGCAGGTACGTGGACCAAACGTCCGGCATCGCGCCCATGTCCGCCTGCTTCTCCATGATGCCTGCAACCATCCTGCCGTCCTTGGACGCAGTGATGTAGCCGCCGTACTTTTCCTGGTCCCCGGTCTCGTACGTCCAACCGAAAAGCGCGGTGTAGAAGGCCTTGGCCTTCTCTGTGTCAGACGTCATCAGGTCGATCCAGCAAGGTGCGCCGGGAGTGATGTCGGGCTTAGGCATAGGTCAGGCTCCTGAAGTGATTCCGCGGCGAAAGCTACGGCTTATGTCAATGGTGTGGAGACAGACAGAACACTATGCGGGGGCTCTGACAGTTTCAATGATCTTCCGGTTGCCGGTTCCGGAGCGGGACGATAAATTCGCTTGGCGCTAAGAGCCACGAGTATCTGCCGTGGCACCCTGACGTCGTTACTCAGTTTTGATGGACGGCTGGATTTGGTGAAATTGCGATTTAGCGCGTACTTCGACCACCTCGACTCATCCTCGTGACTGAGTCGGAACCTAGGTGCCAGCTGATGCATTGGCGCCATTGCAGTCACTGATTGCGACTGAAACTCGATCTACATGGGACAGCGTTACCTCACCGCCGACGGCCAGTTCTGGTTCAAAAAGGGCCAAATTGATACCATTGCTCACTGAACTGCTGTAGACAACTCCTTGGAATCCGCGCTTCTTGATGAACTCGGAAAGGTACTGGCTCGGTATGTATTCGAACGCAGCGCTACGAGGTTGCACCGGCTTTGTCAGTTCCTCGCCTAGGCGTTCAAGAAGAGGAAGCCCACCCCGTACGCGAGATATTTGTTCGGCGCCTTCCAAGATGAACGGTGAAACGCGTCCCCGTGGGTCACGGAGGTCAACTGCCCTGATGTCTGGGATCACGAACCGAGCGATGCAGGCCATTTCTCCGGTGTGTGGGCGAACCTCGGCAACCGCTGTATCGGGTTCGGAGCCAAGGTACAGATAGCGGATGCCAGCCGGATTGGCCCGTCCGTGCCCCGCCAAGTGGGCCGGAGGAGCGCCCATAGCGTCGAGGGAGTAGGCCACATCGTCCGATAGGAGGCGAGCCCGGAACCAAATGGCAGGTAACTCATCAGTGGGGACAATGAGTTGATCCAAGAGTTCCCCCAGCCGGTCCAGGTCTATGGGATCATCCAGAAACCATCGGTTCCGGTGCATCATTTCGTCGCGGAGGTCGTCCCAACGTTGAGGGCTCTCGCTGCTGGATTGTTCTCTAGGTAGAAACTTCCGCCGGACAATCTCGCCATCGTCTAGAACGTCCGCGAGGAGCTCTTTGGCGTGCGCGTCATCCATTTTCGCGTGGCCAAAAATGCGCCAATCTTGCTTGAGCCAATTAACCAAGGGCTTACCGCTATCATCCTCCACGTAACAGTCGATCACCATCTCGAACCATTGGCTGAGCTCTGAAGGGGCAACCAAGCAAACATCCGATGTGTGGCAGTAATCACAGTCGCCTGTCATCGGGCTGGCTTGGTGGTCGGCAGCGACTTTCGGAATGATGCTTCTCGTCAAACCCGGGTCATCGAAACAAGCAGCGCAACAGAACTTTTCAGACATCCGTTGCCCGCGAGTGGAAATCAGCGAGAGTCTCAAGATGGTGTTTTATTGAGAGTTTCTTCACATATCCCAGCCCCGGGAAGTGTCCTCGAGCGTGTAGGTCACGAAACTCTCGGACTGCAGTTGTGTCAAGGAGCCTTGTGTGTTCCTGGTCGGCGGCCGCAATAAGCTTGTTTAGGGCCTGTGAGAATTTCTTTGCCGGGTCTGTGGGGGTGTCATTGGAGTCAGATTTAAAGTGGTAAACGAACATTGCATCGTCCTGATCCGGATCGATAAACGTCATGTGTATTGCGACGGCATACGCTGGTCCGCCGCCCTCACTGTAGTTATCGCCTACCGTGAGGAAATCGCCGTAACCATTCATTCCTCTGTCAGTGTAGGTGACGTGCATGTCTGAGAACATGTCTAAGTGGTCATAATCGGCGTTCTTCTTGCGCTCAAATCCGTCTCGGATGAGAGTTCGATAGCCCTGACTGAAGTGCTTCATATAGAGCATGTTTGTCTGCGCATCGATGAAAATATGACGGAGGGTCTCCGATCTGCCTCCAAGAAGTTCAGAGAGGGCACGCGGCTCCGTGAATCCAGCATGGATGAGGGCTGTTCCATCTTCCGGATGCTGGCCGATAAGTCTCGATGCTTCAGTCAGGGAAGTTTCGCTAGTCAGGAGGATGCCGGCTCCAACGGCATCGTTCTCGCAATAGTCGCGAGCGAGAAGAGCAGAAATACTGTCTCCGTTGGCCTTGTGATCACCGTACCGCGGGTTAACTACCAAGATCGATTGAGCTCCCGCGTCGCAGAGTGACTGGACGGCCTTCTGAAGGCCGCCCAAGGACTCTCGAACCGGTTCGATGATTGGTACGAAACCTGACGAGGAAATGAGGTCGGCTGACTCGCGAATTGCGATGAGCTCAAACTGCTTGCCGCGGAAGTACGGGTGATACATACGTGACTCATTTCCAGGCGAGTGCCTCTGCTAGCGGCGTTTCAACGGCTTCCTTGACGCGGATCCTGCTCTTTGCGTCACTTTTCATCCCCAGGAAAGCGGCTCTAAGCGACGACGGCATCGACCCGACAAATCCCGCAAGGGCTGCCTGGGAACGACTCTCTTTCAAGGTTCGTACCATTTGTCCGTGCGCGACTTCCGGGTCGAGAGCCGCAAAGATCCTTCCTAACTCTGATCGTATCTGGGTATTTGGTACTTCAGGTGCATTGATGTCAAGTGCCTTTAAAATTGCCAACGCTTCATCCACGCGAAGAAGTTCCAGAACTAATAGCGGGGAGGTCCGATCGGGTCGATTCTGAGCTTCCCGTTCGGTTTGTAGCGTGAACCTTGTCGACAGCGAAATTACGCCGACATCATCCGGGACTTTAGCTAGAACGTCCCGGACGTGGAGTGGGCTAGCTACGACGTTGACGGCTGCGAAGACATTTCTGTAACTGTTGAGTTGGTTGTCTAAACGAGCAAGAGAGTCACGCTCAGATTTGATCTCGTACGCCGTCGATGTGCCATTCAGAACCACGACATCTGCTTTGCTGGCTCCGGTACGCACTTCTCTCAACATTGTGGCGGTGTTGAGTGAGTGCCTTCCGAGGAGGATTTTTTCCGTCAGTGCGTTGCGGTAGACATACTCGTCGCGCATCCCAGTTTGCTTGAGAACGTGGTAGGCCGCATCGAAGACCGCGCCGACAGACGACTCTTTCGGAACGAGTAGCCCTATTTGAGATTGCTGTACAAGTCGAGTAAATAAAGGGGATCGGCCGTAACGGCCAAAGTCCCTGAAGACTGCAGCCGTGAAGAGGCGGCTGAGGAGGAAGGCGTCGCCTTTGTGATATTCCATGGGTCCCTTCCTACGTCGACGCGGCCGCTTTGAGTCCAGTCCAGATTACCCGCCCATGAGGGCGACTGTGCCGGTATCGATGCAAGGACGACCGCTCAGCGGCCGACCTGAAGGTCGGCGCAATTTACGGGAGGAGACTCCATTCCCCTTGTCTATCTCAAGCGACGGAGATTAGGTAGTGTCTGCTCACGCGATCGGATTAGGGTCTTTGCGATTCTGATGACCCAAGTCGATACGGCGCGAAGGATCCGGGTGGCCTGCAGGTATCCGCAGAAACAAGAATGCCCCGGGTCGTGGACCCGGGGCATTCTCCTTGGCGGAAGGTAAGGGATTTGAACCCTTGGTGCGGGGTTACCGCACACTGGTTTTCAAGACCAGCTCCTTAGGCCGCTCGGACAACCTTCCTCGCCTAGTAGTGTTTCATAGGGAGTTGGCTGTTCCAAAACATCACGTATTCCAGTCCCTGCCCCGGGGCTGGAGGACAAGCAAGAAACCGGGAGTTCGTCATGAAAGCCGTCTACATCTCAGAACCAGGCGGACCCGAAGTCCTCGAAGTCCGGGAGGTCCCGTCGCCGGTGCCAGGCGAGGGCGAAGTACTGATCGACGTCGTGGCTGCCGGCCTGAACCGGGCGGACGTCCAACAACGGCGCGGCTTCTACCCGCCGCCCCCGGGAGCTTCGGAAATTCCCGGACTGGAGGTTTCCGGCCGGATCGCTGCCTTTGGTCCAGGAGTCACCAAAGCATTCTCGGTGGGAGACAAAGTCGTGGCATTGCTTGCCGGCGGTGGCTACGCCCAACAGGTCGCCGTGCCCGCGGAGCAAGTGCTCCGGGTTCCTGAAGGCGTGGACCTGGTCACGGCGGCGGCCCTTCCGGAAGTTGCCGCCACCGTCTACTCGAACCTCATCATGACGGCACAACTGCAGCCCGGCGAGACCGTGCTCATCCACGGCGCCACCGGCGGCATCGGAACCATGGCCATCCAACTGGCCAAGGCCCACGGCGCAACTGTGGCCACCACTGCAGGTACGGACGAAAAAGTCAGCACCGCCAAGGCCTTCCTGGGAGCCGACATCGCCATCAACTACACCGAAGAGGACTTCGCTGAAAGCCTCAAGGCGCAAAACGGCGGCAAAGGCGCGGACGTGATCCTCGACGTCGTGGGTGCCAAGTACCTGCAGCAGAACGTCGAGGCGCTCGCCGACTACGGACGCCTCATCGTTATCGGCCTCCAAGGCGGCACCAAAGCCGAAATCAACCTCGGACAGCTGCTGAGCAAACGCGCTGCGGTCATCGGCACGGCTCTCCGGCCCAGGCCGGTCGCCGAAAAGGGGATCATCATGTCTGCCGTGCGCGAGTCTGTTTGGCCCCTGCTCACCGACGGACGGATAAGGCCCCTCGTCGCCAAGTCATTCCCCCTGGACCAGGTCCGGGAAGCGCATGAGTACTTTGACTCCGGAGACCACGTGGGCAAGGTCCTGCTCCTTCTCTGATTCGTCCGACCAACTGCAGCGAGGAGCCTCATGTCCATTCGGCACAGCCTGCTGGCCCTGCTTCAGGACCGGCCCCGGTACGGCTATGAGCTGCGCATCGAATTCGAGGACAGGACCGGTGCGGCCTGGCCGCTGAACATTGGACAGGTTTACACCACCTTGGACCGGCTTGAGCGCGATGGACTGGTCAGCAAGGACGGCGACGACGGCGGTGGGCACGTCGTCTACAGCATCACTGCGGCCGGGGCTGAGGAAGTCGCGGCATGGTTTGCCGGGGCGGTGGACCGGGGAAATCCACCACGAAACGAAATTGCCATCAAACTGGCGCTCGCCGTGACACTGCCGGGCGTGGACACCTCCGCAGTGATCCAGTCCCAGCGCGAGGTTTCGGTCAAGGCCTTGCAGGAGCACACGCAGGCGCGAAAGGCCGCATCCGGCAGCAAAGGCTCGATGGACACGGCTGGCCTTCTGGTGCTTGACTCGCTGATCTTCCAGGCGGAAGCCGAAGTGCGTTGGTTGGATCTCTGCGAAGCACGCATGGTTCAGGCCCACGGCAACGGGGGAGCGAACTAGCTTTCTCCGGTGCCCGGACGCACGGTCGGCTGTCAGGTGTGACCCGTCACCGGTCGCAAGAGTGTTACCGTTCACCGCCCCTTTGATCCATGGTGGCGTGTGCCCCTTTACATGTCTGCGGCGGTTGTTACTGTGCTGGAAGACACCCGGCGATGCGGTCCCCACCGCGAAGATCGCCACAAACAGCAGTACCCATCACTGCAGCAGTTCTCAAGGAGGAGACATGGGCAAGGTTCCTGACAAGACCGCTCTCGCGGAAGGATTAGATCCTACGCTGCCGTCGCCGGCCGTAGACGAGCCGGCGCGGGAAGCTGAGGAGCGGAAATGGACTCCAGCCAAGATCGGGCTATGGGTGGCGATCTCGCTGCTGGGAGCGGTGGCCTGGTTCATGCTCGCGCTGGTGCGCGGCGAAACCGTGAACGCCATCTGGTTCGTTTTCGCCGCAGTGTGCACGTACCTGATTGGCTACCGGTTCTATTCCAAAGTCATTGAGCGCTATCTGCTCAAGCCGGACGACCGCCGGGCCACACCTGCTGAGTACAAGGCGGATGGCAAGGACTACGTCCGCACCGACCGCAACGTGCTGTTCGGCCACCACTTCGCCGCCATTGCCGGCGCCGGTCCGCTGGTGGGTCCCGTCATCGCAGCCCAGATGGGGTACCTGCCAGGCACTATCTGGATCATCATCGGCGTCGTTCTTGCCGGTGCCGTGCAGGACTACCTGGTCATGTTCTTCTCCATGCGCCGCGGTGGCCGTTCCCTTGGCCAGATGGCCCGCGAAGAGCTTGGCGTCATCGGCGGTACCGCGGCCCTCGTAGCCACGCTGCTCATCATGATCATCATCGTGGCCATCCTCGCCCTGGTAGTGGTCAACGCCCTCGGCGAGAGTCCGTGGGGTGTCTTCTCTGTGGGCATGACCATTCCCATTGCCCTGTTCATGGGGGTCTACCTTCGCTTCCTCCGGCCGGGCAAGGTCATGGAGGTCTCCATCATCGGCTTCGTCCTGCTGATGGCTGCCATCATTGGTGGCGGCGCCGTCGCCGGAACCGAATGGGGTGCGGCGTTCTTCCACTTGGACAAGGTCACTATCGCCTGGGGCCTCATCGTCTACGGTTTCATCGCCGCAATCCTTCCTGTGTGGCTGCTCCTTGCGCCGCGCGACTACCTGTCCACCTTCATGAAGATTGGCGTGATCGTGATGCTGGCCCTTGCCATCATCGTGGTGCGTCCGGAAATCAATGTCCCGGCGTTCAGCGAGTTTGCCGGCAGGGAGAACGGTCCGGTCTTCTCGGGTGCGTTGTTCCCCTTCCTGTTCGTAACCATTGCCTGTGGCGCGCTGTCGGGATTCCACGCGCTCATTTCATCGGGGACCACACCCAAGCTGATCGAGAAGGAGCGGCAGACCCGCTTCATTGGCTATGGCGGCATGCTGATGGAATCCTTCGTGGCCATCATGGCCCTGGTCGCCGCGATCTCGATTGACCGCGGTATCTATTTCGCCATGAACGCACCCCTGGCCCTCACCGGCGGCACCGTTGAAACCGCCGCGACCTGGGTTAACAGCCTTGGCCTGGCCAACGTGAACATCACTCCGGATGTGCTGGCCCAGACGGCCAAGGACGTCGGAGAGGAAAGCATCATCTCCCGTTCGGGCGGAGCTCCAACGCTGGCTGTCGGCTTGGCACACATCATGCAGCAGTTCATCGGCGGACCCGGCATGATGGCGTTCTGGTACCACTTCGCCATCATGTTCGAAGCACTCTTCATCCTCACCGCAGTGGACGCCGGCACGCGTGTTGCCCGGTTCATGCTCCAGGACTCCATCGGAAACTTCGTTCCGAAGTTCAAGGAAGCCTCATGGCGTCCCGGCGCGTGGTTGTGCACCGCCATTATGGTGGGCGCCTGGGGTGCGGTGCTCCTGATGGGTGTCACCGATCCTCTGGGCGGCATCAATACGCTCTTCCCGCTGTTCGGCATCGCCAACCAGCTTCTGGCCGCTATTGCCTTGGCCGTATGCCTTGCCATCTGTGCCAAGCGCGGAGTTTTCAAGTGGCTGTGGATCGTGGCGATCCCGCTCGCTTTTGTCGCCGTCGTCACCATCACGGCCAGCTTCCAAAAGATCTTCTCGCCCGTTCCGGCCGTTGGCTACTTCGCCAACAATCAGGCATTCTCCAAGGCCTTGGCTGACGGCAAAACGGAGTTCGGTACGGCCAAGACCGTGGCGGCCATGGAAGCCGTGGTCCGCAACACCGCGATCCAAGGCGTACTTTCCGTGATTTTCGTGACCCTGAGCATCATCGTGATCATCACTGCTGTGGTGGCAACCATGAAGGCAATCCGGGCCGGGGGCGGAAAAGACAATGAAGACCCGCCCGTGGCGTCCAAGGTATTCGCCCCCGCTGGGCTGTTTCCTACAGCGGCGGAGAAGTCGTTGCTCGCCGAGTGGGAAGCCCTCCCCGCTGAAAAGCGCA
The DNA here is from genome assembly GCF_025421775.1 of Paenarthrobacter aurescens. GTDB lineage: Bacteria > Actinomycetota > Actinomycetes > Actinomycetales > Micrococcaceae > Arthrobacter > Arthrobacter aurescens_B. Next base: position 185,443 of record NZ_JAOEFX010000010.1, read on the forward strand.
CGGAAAAGGCCGGCCACCACTCATGAGTACCGTTGCCCAAGGACTTCGGGGCTTCGCCGCCTACATGCGTTCGCTCATGGGCGCTGATGCGTACCAGAAGTACCTTGATCACTTCACTGCTACCGGCCATGCCGGTCCCGTCATGTCTGAACGCGAGTTCTGGCGGGACCGGATGGACCGGCAGGACAGCAACCCCCAGGGGCGGTGCTGCTGAGGTGTAGTTTCGCTACGAACGAAGTCCAAATTCAGGTCCCGGACCGGGGTTCGCGCAAACCACATGAGAGTATGAACGAATGAGCGATCTGAACGACATTCAGCCCACGGATGAGGCTTCGGACGACACCCCCGTGGAGGGAACCATGCTGGACGCGGGCTCTGGGAAACCCAGCGAAGAGCAATCCGGTCAGGGAGAGCCCGGGAAGGATGCCAAACCCAAGGGCGGCAACCTTCACGAACTTGTTGACGAGCCGGCCAAGGTGATGCGGATCGGCACCATGATCCGCCAGCTCTTGGAAGAGGTTAAAGCCGCGCCCTTGGACGACGCCGCCCGGGGCCGCCTTGCCGAGATTCATGAGCGGTCCATCAAGGAACTCGAAGATGGGTTGGCCCCGGAACTCATCGAGGAACTGGAACGGATCAGCCTGCCCTTGCCCGAGGATAAGGCGCCCTCGGACGCAGAGCTTCGCATTGCCCAGGCCCAGTTGGTGGGATGGCTGGAGGGTTTGTTCCACGGCATCCAGGCTGCGATTGCTGCCCAGCAGGCTGCCAAGGAGCACGCTGCGGCGCAGATGCAGCTCCGTCAGCTGCCACCGGGAACAGTCATCGCGCCGGGCATCGTTATCGGCGAGAACGGCCAACCTCAGCGGGCAGCCGCGTCGGGTGCTCCGGGTGCTGCTCCGCAAGGCCGCCGGGAAGACCCCGACCACGGTCCGGGTCAGTACCTCTGAGCTCGCGCGTGGGATTCTTTGGGGCCGTCCGCCAGGGACGGAAGGACGATCTGGAGCTCGGCAAGGGGCTGTGGCGCCGTGCCCATGACCGCTTCCACCGGGGATTGGACCGGTATCACCAGGTTCTTGAGGGCGTTGATGATGACCAGCTGTACAACGAACTCGTGGAGATAGCCAACGAATTGGCTGAATTGTCTCCGCGCGTCCGGACCGTTTGCGTAGAGGCACAAAAGCGCTCCCCGAGCGACGGACTCGATGTCCCTGGAGCGCTGGCCGGTGTGCACCGTGCCTTGTCCAAGGCAGGAAACTCGCTCGCCACCACGGCGGAAGCTGCGGCAATGCTGCGGCTCGCGGTTGGTCCGGTTCCAGTGGGGGCGCTGTCCGTGCGGCGCCGCGCTGAGTCCGTCTTCGAGCAGGTTGCTGATGCGGAGCGCCAACTCAACGCCTGAGCGGCTCCTCGGACAAATCCCGCATCACGCCGGGCAAAAAGCCCAGCATAAAGCCCAGCGTGCGCAACTACACGCGTGCGCCTTTATTCCACTTGTGCAATAAGTTAAGCGCATAGCTGATCTCCGTAACATTGGGCTCTTTTCGCTGGTTGGTGCTGGCAGGATGGCAGACATGACTTCGTCACCAACACTTACTTTCAACGACGGCAACACCATCCCCCAGCTCGGCTACGGGGTGTGGCAAGTTGAAGACGATGTAGCCGAAAAGGTGGTGCGCCAGGCTTTCGAAGCCGGGTTCCGCCACATCGATACCGCCAAGATCTATGGCAACGAGGCCGGCGTCGGCCGTGCCATTGCCTCCTCCGGTCTCTCCGCCGAGGAAATCTTCATCACCACCAAGCTGTGGAACGCCGACCAGGGCTACGAGTCCACGCTTGAAGCGTTTGAGAAGTCCCTGGACCACCTGGGCCTGGAGACCTTGGACCTCTACCTCATCCACTGGCAGCAGCCGAAGCAGGAAAAGTACGTTGACACGTGGAAAGCCCTCATCGAGCTCAAGAAGCGCGGCCGGGTTAAGTCCATCGGTGTCTCCAACTTCACCAAGGAAGGCCTGCAGCACATCATCGATGAGACCGGTGTTGTTCCGGCCATCAACCAGGTTGAACTGCATCCGTTCTTCAACCAGGCCGAGCTGCGTGAGTTCAACGCTTCCAAGGGCATCCTGACCCAGGCGTGGTCCCCGTTGGGCCAGGGTGGCGAGCTCCTGGAGAGCGCCACGGTGGCTGAGATTGCTGCGAAGCACGATGCAACCCCTGCCCAGGTAGTCATCGCCTGGCACCTGGCCATCGGCAATGTTGTCATCCCCAAGTCCGTCACCGAGTCCCGCATCCAGGAGAACTTCGCGGCTCTCAACGTCACGCTGGACGCCACCGACATCGAGGCCATCAACGGCCTGGACCGCGGTGCCGAAGGCCGCATTGGCCCGGACCCGGCGGTCTCCGACTTCGCCTAGCCCCGAAGCCTGGCCCCGAAGCCTGGCCTCGAAGCTTGGCCCCGAAGCCTGGCCGCGGTGCCCCGTACCCTCCATGGGTGCGGGGCACCTGTCTTTAACCGTCGACGGCGGCAATCGCCTCTGTGACGCGGCGCCGCCGGAGTCCGTGGTGAAATTGACCGACGCAAACGGACGGAGTTGGCATGGTGGTGCTTGACGCATTGGAGCGGCAGATTGTTGCTGCCCTGCAGCTGGATCCGCGATGCCCGTGGCGGAAGATGGCGGCCGTCCTCGGTGAGGCCGAGCGAACCGTTGCGCGCCGGGGATCGCAGCTGTTGGAGTCCGGTGCCGTAGCTGTGGTGGGCATCCGTCCGAAGCCGGCCGTGGTGCTGGTGGAGATGCGTTGCCTTCCAGGCACGGTCCGCGCTGCCTCCCACGCCCTGGCCCAGCGGTCCGACACCACCTTTGTTTACACCACCACCGGCACAGGCGATTGCGTGGCAGAGATACTCACCGAACCGTGGCAGATGGGTGATGTGCTCTCCGATGAATTGCCGTCCACCATCGGGTTGCGTGATTCCACGAGCTTTCCCGTGCTGCGATACTTCAGGACCATCCGCGGGTGGCGGCCGGAGATTCTGACCGCTGACAAGGCCGACGCGCTCCGTTCGACGCTCACGCAGGACTCGGGCCTCCTGGTGCCGCGGCAGGATCTGAACCGTCAGGACAACGAGCTGATCGATGCCCTGTGCGCCGATGGCCGGATGAGCTTCGAAGCGCTGGGCCGCCGGGTTGGCGTGTCAGAAGCCACCGCCCGACGACGCAGTGAGTGGCTCCTGACCAACAATCAGGTCCATCTGCGGGCGATTGTCGAGCCGGCGGCTTTTGGCCTGGACGTTGAGGCCCTCCTCTGGATACGCGCCTCGCCCCAGCACGTTGAGCGGGTGGGCAGGAGTCTCGCTGAGCTTCCCACCGTCCGCTATGCCGCGGCGATTGCCGGGAACTACCAGATCATTGCCGATGTCACGGTTGAGGACATGTCGTCCCTCTATCGCTTCATCACCGACTCGGAGTGGGCTCAGGAGGCCACCGGAGTGGACGTGTCCATCCTGCTCGATGCCCGGAAACGCGGCGGTCGGGTTATGCGCTCATCGTCGTGAGGGGTACCGGAGCCGCTGACATCACGGGGGCGACGGCGGCGTACCCGGTCTGCTGCTCGAAGGCGCGGCCGTAGCGGAGCAGCTGCATATCCGTGTAGTGGTTGCCGGCCAGTTGGAGGCCAACAGGCAGCCCGGCCGAGCTGAAGCCCGCCGGAACGCTGAGCACCGGCAGGCCGGTGGCGGACAGCAGACAGGCTGATCGCATCCAGTCCAAGTATGTTTCGGAGGCCACCCCGGCAATATCGGAGGGGTACCGCAGCGTGGCGTCGAAGGGCAGGACTTGGGCGCACGGGCTGGCGAAGAGGTCGTAGCGCCCAAAAAATGACTGCACGCTGTATTCAAGGCGGGTGCGGGCAGCGGCGGTCTCAATCACATCCCGCGCAGTGAGGGCGAATCCCTTCTCCACGTTCCAGTGCACTTCCGGCTTGACCACGTCACCGGCGCGCTCAAGGACCGGCCCCAGCCCAGCGGCGAAGTCCATGGCACGCGTGTTGCCGAATACCAGGTCTGCTTCGCTGAAGTCAGGAGTGGCTTCCTCCACGATTGCCCCCAGGTCCTCAAAGACCGCCAGTTGCCGTTCCAAGTGGTCCAGGATCTCCGCTTGCACCGGTACGCCAATACCAAAGTCGCGTGACCAGCCGATCCGTACCCCGCGCATGTCCGTCTCCAAGCCGGATCTGAATACCACCGGGTCGAGGCCGGCCGGGTGCGGAACGCGGGGATCCTTGCCCGCCGTCACGGACATGAACAAGGCAATGTCCTCCACGCTACGTGCCATGGGACCGGTCCTTCCCAGCCACGCGTGGGCGTTGACATCGGACGGCATGGGGATGACCGCCGTCGACGGCCTGAAACCCACCACGTTGCAGAAGGAGGCCGGGATGCGGAGCGAACCGCCCATGTCGCTGCCGTCGCCGATGCTCTGGACCCGGGAGGCTACGACGGCGGCCACGCCACCGCTGCTGCCGCCTGCACTCAGCGTTGGCGCGTAAGGGTTGGTGGTGGTTCCGAAGAGGTCGTTGAATGTATGCGATCCCGCACCAAATTCGGGGACATTCGACTTTCCGGTGCTCACCACTCCGGCCGCCTTCAGCCGCGCAATGATGAGGTCGTCGGCGTCGGGAACGAAGTCACGCAAAGCGAGTGAGCCTTGGGTGGTGCGCATCCCGGCGGTGTTGTTGGTGTCTTTGTGGGTCATGGGCAGGCCGTGGAGCGGCGGCAGCGCGGCCCCCGATGCTGTCAGCTGGTCGGCGCGGTGGGCCAGGGCCTGGGCCCCCTCCGGGTCGAGGGTCACCACGGCATTGATCACGGGGTTCACTTCGGAAATGCGCTCGAGGTGGTCGGCCAGGGCTTCGCGGGCCGAGACCTTCTTCTCCCGGATCGCTGCTGAGAGCTCGACGGCGGACAGCTCGCCAATGGTGTCAGGCATGGTGCTCCTTTGCTGGATGTCTACTGCCTGAAAGTGTGCCGGGTCACATCCGGCCGTGGAAGCCTTGATGCCTGCGAGGGCAAGCTTTGACTGAATCGGCCAGTGTGGTGGCTGATTCCGTCAGCTATTGTTTGTGATCCGGCTCATAGCGGAAGGTGTTGATAACCCACTGGCCGATCTGGTCGTTGGATAAGGATTTGCCCCAAAGCGCCACATGCCGCACAGCGTGGTTCGGACGCGGAATTGCCGCGGGGCTTTCACCCGGAGGTTCTTCATGTACCAACCCCTGGCACTTCAACCACTCGCCCCCAACGACTCCACCGACATCATGGCCATCGCGAACAACCCCGTGCTGTGGATCTGCGTGGCGGGCGTCTTCGGAGTCATCATCATCCAATCCGTGATCTTCATGAAAGCGGCCCGGCGTGCTGCTCCCTCCGTGGAGATGAGCGCGCAGGACATCAAGACCTCCTTCCGCTCGGGCGCCGTCTCGGCCATCGGCCCCTCCCTTGCCGTATCGCTCGTCGCCATTGCACTGCTGGGCCTTTTCGGTGCGCCCGCTGTCTTGTCCAGGATTGGGCTGATCGGTTCCGCTGCCTACGACGTTTCTGCCGCAGGCATCGCAGCCGGATCAATGGGTGCGAAGCTCGGGGATGCCAGCTACACGCAGAGCGTCTTCGCCGTGGCGTTCTTCGCCATGAGCATCGGCGGAGCGATGTGGATGCTGGCCACCCTGATCCTGACGCCGCTGCTTCGAAAGGGCGATGCCAAGATCCGTTCGGTGAACCCGGCCGCCATGGCGATCGTGCCGGCAGCAGCGTTGATCGGAGCCTTCTCCTGCCTCGGGCTGACCGAACTCCCGAAGTCCGGGATCCATGTGTTGTCCTTCGTTATCTCCGCGGCAGTCATGGGACTGTGCCTGTTGCTGGCCAAGAAACTTGGCAAGAGCTGGCTCCGCGAATGGGGACTCGGCATCTCCATCGTCATCGGGCTGGGCGCAGCCTACCTCGCTGTCGGCGCCTGATCCCACCTCCCGCCCTCAGCCCCGGACTTTGAGCACGAAAGGAACACCCCTCATGTCTTCCATCACTTCCGCTCCCACCGCCACAACTGGCACCGCCATGGCGGACTTCAACCGCACCACGTCCCGCTGGGGCCAGATCACCATGATCGCGGGCTTGCTTATCTCCGTGGCCGGCCCCCTGTATCTGGTCTTCGCAAGCGGCCTGGATATTGGCCCGGCACAACTATGGATCGCCTTCGCCGCAGTTGCTGCAACGTTTGGCATCATCTGGATTGTCGAGCCACTGACGTACTACCCGATTCTCGGTCCAGCCGCGATGTACCAGGCGTTCATGATCGGCAACATCTCCAACAAGCTCTTGCCCGCTGCCCTGATCGCCCAGACCAATATCGGTGCCAAGCCGGGCAGCAAGCGGGCAGAACTTGCCGCCGTCGTTGCTATTTGCGGGGCTGCGGTAGTGCACCTTATCTCGCTGGCAATCTTCGTTGGTCTCCTGGGCAGCTGGCTGATCAGCGTCATCCCGCCGTCGGTCCTGCTCGTCACACGCCTGTACGTGCTGCCCACCGTTCTTGGCGCCGTACTGGTGCAGGCCATCGTGTCCATGAAGCAGCCCCGCACCACCGTCTTCGCCCTGCTGGTCTCCGCCGTCGTCGTGTTCGTTGTGTTGCCGCTGGTGCCCTCGCTCGCCATGGTGTCCACCGCCATCGCCGTTCTGGGCACCATCCTGCTGGCCTGGTTCTTCCGCGGCAAGTCAGCCATCACGGAAGCAAAGCCCATCCACATCGAGTAGCAGCGCCCCGCACCGGACGAAGCACCCGCATCCACCACAAGGACAGGACCCATGACGTCAACAGCCACAGCCCTCCAACTCGATACCGACCAGACCACCAAGCTCCATGACCTGTACCGGCACCTTCACGCACATCCGGAACTGTCCATGCAGGAGTTCGCAACGGCCACGCTGATCGAGGAGCAACTGGACGGCCTGGGCATTGAGCATTTCCGCTGCGGAGGAACGGGGGTTGTGGGTATCCTGCGGAACGGTGAAGGCCCGGTGGTGGCCTTTCGCGCCGATTCGGACGGCCTTCCCATAGAGGAGGCCACCGGGCTGGAGTACGCCAGCACGGATACGGGCACGCTGCCTGACGGCACAGTGGTTCCGGTCATGCACGGCTGCGGCCATGACACGCACGTGGCCAGCCTGCTGGGTGCTGCCGAGCTGCTTGCGGGAAACCGGGACGTTTGGGCAGGAACACTGGTGCTGATCTTCCAACCCGGCGAAGAGACGGCGGCCGGTGCGCTCGCCATGCTCGACGACGGACTGTGGGACAAGGCGCCGCGGCCGGAAGTGGTCTTGGGGCAGCATGTCATGCCGCGTCCGGTGGGGACTGTCGCGATTTCCAGCGGGCCGGTGGCCGCCATGGCAGATTCGCTCAGGGTCACCGTGCATGGTCAGCAGTCCCACGGCTCGCAGCCGCAGGACTCCATCGATCCCATCGTGATGGGCGCCCACATGGTCACCCGACTGCAGGGGATTGTGTCTCGCGAACTGGATCCGCGGAAGTCCGCCGTCGTGACGGTGGGGACGTTCCATGCCGGACTCAAGGAGAACATCATCCCGGCCTCGGCCGAGTTCACCCTCAATATCCGCACCTTCGATGAGGACGTCCGTGGCCAGGTCCTCGCGGCGGTCCGCCGCATCATCGAGGCAGAGGCCGCGGCGTCCGGGGCGCCCACACCGACCATCGAGGAGATGTACCGTTTCCCGCAGTGCTTCAACGACCCCGACGCCGTTCCTTCCGTTGTGGAGGCCCTGCGGCTTGCGCTTGGCCCTGAGGCCGTGGAGATCACTCCTCCCATGATGGGCAGCGAGGATTTCGGGCATCTGGGTACCGCGATTGGTGTGCCGTCCGTGTTCTGGATGTTCGGCGGCACGCCTGCGGCCGGACATGACGGACCTGGTCCCATCCCCGTCAACCATTCGCCGTTCTTCGCACCCGAGCTGGAGGGTTCGCTGGCCGGGGGAGTCTCGGCCGCCGTCGCCGTGCTGATGTCCCGGCTGGGCCACTGACTCCCTCAGAACCGAGTCCAAGTGCCAACAGTCCACGGGGCCAACAGTCCACGGGGCCGAACTTCCGGGCCCGCCCTAGGATGGGCCCATGGGGGAAATCGAAGATCTTTTTGGCGGGCAGGCATCTGGATTGCCATCACTGCTTTCGAACAAAGCTGTGCTGAATCGACGGACGGCCCAATACAGGCCAGCGGCGGAGGAAGAGGCCCCGGTCACGCACCTTGCCGGGTATGCGCCCTTCGTGGCGTTCTGCGAAAGTGGCGGAGTTTCGGTTGGGCAGCTCGCCTCGGACGTGAGCGCGTCGTTGGCATTCTTGCGCACCAACATCGGCGACATCTCGGCTGATCCCGGGCTGAGTGAGGCGGCCACCGTCTTCGTTGGAAACGTCATTGCGGCCATGCGCCCGGAAGCGCACTGGATGGTGATGGCGGACGGATCCCGCGAAGTGGGTTCCCGCGGCATGATGGTGACGGTGGACCGCTTGATTGGGGGTTTGGGGGAGGCCGACGACGGGATGGTGGCCGGCCTCCTCACGCACCTCGAGGAGTGGGCGGCCGACGACCTGGACGGTCCCGGGCTCCCGGAGTTGCGGCCGGTTCCCAGCGGGCAAGCCCGTGAACCTTTTGTTCGGCCGGAGCTGCCCTCGCGTGAGTATCGCAACGCTGCCGGCAAACCGATCGAGTACGGGAACCGATGGGGCGCAGATAGCCCACCCGAGGACTCCTACAGCGTGGAAACTCACGGGGAACGATTCGAAGGGCTCCACAAGGTGGCCCGGGCTTTGGTCGAGTACCTGGAGAGCGCGTACGAGGTCGATGTCAGCTGGGACCCGGCCCACGCGGCGGACGTGTCCACCAACACCGGTGAGTTCACCGACGTCGTGCGTCTGACTCCCCGGGACCCGCTTGCGGCTCCGCTGACGTTCATGTTGACCAGCCTTCCGGGCGTGGTGGTCCACGCCGGTGTGCTGCACGACTTCCCTTTTCCCATCTGCGGTTGCGACGCTTGTGACGAGACCGCTGAGAGCGAAGCGTCCCGCATGGAGGAGTTGGTCCTTGGCGTTGCAGCGGGCGGCTATGGCGAACGCTACCCTGTGGGCCGGAAGAAGTGGGCAGAGTATGCGCTCTTCGCTGCTGACGGATCCGGCAACCACAGCGGTGCTGGCCCCATGGGAGCCACGCCCGCTCAACTCGCCGCCGCTGAGGAGCGGCTCCAAGCGGTCCCGGATGGGTGGAGGCCATGGGCACTCAGGAGGAGCGGGACGTCTACTGGTGTTTTGGGGCCAGGACCCGCCTAGCTGTGCCGCCGTTCAGCAGGTCCTGGGCGCGGACCGGGATGAGCTCGGATATGAAACCGAGAGACTCAGGTGGCGGTGTTTCCGCTGCTGCTGCCGCCACCCTCTCCAGTGTTGAAGCCGCGGTCTGCCGCGCATCGTCGGCGTCCATGCCCCAGGCGGTCCCTTCGGCGACCAGATGTTCCAAGGTGATGTAGCTCAGCCGGATCTGGCCGCTGACGGCGTGCCCGGCAAGGCCGCTCGGTGGGTACAGCAGCAGTGTCGGTGCCACGTCATAGAGGGGTGCCAGCAGCACTTCTCCATTGTCGTGGAGGGTAAGGGAGTAGTTCTTGGAGTGTGCACCGCCGTTGCCTATCAGCAGGTTGTAGGTCACGGCGCGCAACAGGTCGCGGCGAAACGCCGCGTCGTCGCGGGTGTGCGGCGCCGCGGCGTTGACCATTCGGGTCAGGCGTGAGGGCGGTGCGGTGGTGCCTTCGCACTTTGCTTCACTGGACAGGGCCAGGGCTTGGGTGAAGTCTTCCTGGTGCAGCCGGCCGCCCTCGCCTGTGCGATCGAAGCGCTCCACGACTATGGCCCGACGCGACCCGAAGGTTTCCAGATGGGCATTGGCCGCGGGAAGCCCTGCCGCTGCTGCTGTCCGCAGGGCCCAGTCCTCAGCGGGGAGCAGATCCGGGATGGTGGAGTCAAGTGGTTCGGGCTTGATGATGTGGGTCGACACCGAACCACGGCCGGGCCAGGCCCAGCCGTCGCCGTGTCGGGACAGCAGTACCTTGGACTGGACGCCGCCCAGTGACGCAGTGACCAGGAAGTCATCCGGCAGATCCCACGTCGGGAGGGATTCAACCACTCCGATGACCTCTTTTTCGGTCATGGGCGCAGCAGCGCCCTCACGCGCGGGGGGTTCCCCGGGAGGCAGAACCTGGACGGCGCCGGCGCAGTCGGCGCCCAAGACACGGAGCAGCCCAAAGGCGTCCGGGACAGTGACGCCGTGTTCCTTGGCCAGATTGGAACGGACCTGGCCTTCTGGCAGGAGCCCGTCAAAAAAGTTGTAAACCTCCACCCCGTCCAGGCGTTTCCTGGCCAGCGGCAGGGACAAGGACAGCAGGATGGACCCGGCACCGTAGGTTGCCAGCACCTGCGGGTCGTACTGGAAGGACAGCTTGAGGCCGCTGCCGCGCAGCTCACCGATGCGGTCCCCCCGCAGGTACACGTCAAGGGTCTTGCGGGGGCTCACGGCCGCACCTGCAGCTTGGAAAAGCGCGGTACCAAGGCCACGTCGCGGCCCACCGCCCTGATGGCCTGCATGGCTACGACCACCGAGACTGCTCCGCCGGCTTCGAGACGTACGATGGTTCCGCGGGTGACACCCAGTTTCACGGCGAGTTCCTGCTGCGTGATAGCGGCTTCTTTGCGGGCATCGGCGATGGACCGCCCCAGGGAAGTGGCATCCACAGCCCGGTAGAACGGCGTCAGATCATCGGAATGTTCCATAAATCGATCATAAGGCCCATTACTCAAAATGTCCTATATCTCGAACATTTCTGGAACTTTGGTGAATGTTCGATATTTCCATCATTACGTCCGCCGCTGCACGGGACTTAGCAAGCGAAAAGCCCCGGAAAACCCTAGTGCAAGGGGTTTATCCGGGGCTTATTCCGAGCTTCCTATCAGAATCGAACTGATGACCTTTTCATTACGAGTGAAACGCTCTACCGACTGAGCTAAGGAAGCACCGCGTTCATCACCGGTTTCCCGGGCGATCACGCAAGACATAACTGTAATAGAGGCACCGCACCCGGGTCAAAACGAGGGCAGTGGCGGCCGTTGCGGGGATGTTCACCCGGGCGTCGGGCCGGGTTCAGGCTGGCGTTTCCCTGCCACCGGAAGCTGGGGAATCAACCGTGGCGAGGTCCGCCCGCCACTCAAAACAGACGAGGGAGCCGCTCAATGACCGGGGATGCATTGACCATGGACGCCAGCAGCACACCCACCCGGCTGCGGCTCGCCGTCGTGGACATGGTGGGCACCACCATCACCGACGATGGCCGAACGGAACGGGCCATGTCCCGGGCGCTGGTGGAACACGGCATCGAGCCGGGCAGCAGCAAATTTGAGAGCATGCTCGGGTATGCGCGGGACACCATGGGCTTCTCGAAAATGACCGTCTTCAGCCACCTCTTCAACGATGCCGTAACGGCCGAAAGTGCCAACAGGGTCTTTGAGAAGGCCTATGACGAAATGATCGACGACGGCGGTGTCCGCGCTGTTCCGGGAGCGGAGGACGCCATCCTGTGGATGCGTGAGTCCGGAATGCAGATTTGCCTGGCCACAGGCTTCGGCCGTCACACGCAGAACATGGTGTTGGAGTCGTTGGGCTGGATGGGGCTGGCGGACCTCAGCTTGTGCCCGGCGGATGCAGGGCGCGGACGGCCCTACCCGGACATGATCCTCACGGCCGTGCTCGCTCTGGACCTCGATGACGTCCGGGAAGTAGCGGTGGTCGGCGATACGAGTTCGGACATGCTGTCGGGCATCCGTTCAGGTGCATCCCTCATCGCCGGCGTGCTGACGGGCTCGCACTCCGAGGCGACGCTACGCGCGGCCGGCGCCACCGTCGTCGTGGATTCCATCAAGCAGCTCCCGCTCCTGGTGGAGAAGCGCGAAGCCATGCAGCTCTAGCATTTGAGGCCATCCTGCGGCAGCTTTCCATCAACAAAGTAGTCGTCGACGGCGGTGCTGACGCACGTGTTGGAGCGGCCGTAGGCTGTGTGCCCCTCGCCTTCCCATGTGACAAGGGAAGCGTTCTCAAGCTGTTTGCGCAGCGATTGGGACCACTCGAGGGGAGTGGCGGGGTCGCCGGTGGTCCCGACCACCACGATGGGCGCCGATCCGTTGTATTCGACCGGGGCCGGGGTGCGCGTGTTCTTGTAAGGCCAGTCCTTGCAGTTGACCCCGCCGTAGGCGAAGAACGAGCCGAACGTGGGGGAGTCCTGGATGAGGCGTGCTTCCTCGGCCCGCATTTCGGCGGTGTCGGTGACCATCGGATAGTCGAGGCAGTTGATGGCCTGGAACGCGAAAGCGGAGTTGGAGCTGTACGTGCCATTCGGCTCGCGGTCAGCGCCGAGGTCCGCGAGCCGCATCATCTGGGACACATCGCCGGAGAATGCGCTTTCCAGTGCCTGGGTCAGGGCGGGCCAGCTTTGGTCGTTGTAGAGCGGCAGAATGAGTCCATTGACAAAGTCATTGCTGGTCACCAAGCGGCCGTCCTTGGCGGTCTGGGGGTTCTGGTCCACGGCGTTGATGAGATCCCGGATCTCCTGCACACCGTTGTCCACGGACCCGCTCAAGGGGCATTGGTTCTGCTCCTGGCAGCTGGCCACATAAGTGCGGATGGCACGTTCAAAGGCCCGGGCCTGGCCGGCCGTCAGTTCCTCGTTGCTGATGGACGGGTCCACGGCGCCGTCCAGGACCAGGTGGCCCACGTTGTCCGGGAAGAGCGCAGCGTAGGTGGATCCAAGGAAAGTGCCGTAGGAGAAGCCCAGATAGTTGAGCTTCGCGTCATTGACCACGGCGCGCAGGACATCCAGGTCCTTGGCCGCACTCACGGTGTCGATATGGCCCAGCACATCCCCGGTCTGCTGGGCGCACTGCTCGGCAAAGGACTTATTGAAAGCCAGAGCAGCAGCCAGCCCTTCGTCCGTGTTCTTCCGGAACACCTTCTCGCGGGCGGCGTCCCGTTCGGCATCGGTCATGCAGGTGACAGGAGCGGAACGGCCCACACCCCTGGGGTCGAAGCCCACGAGGTCGAAGTTGGACTTGAGCTTCTCGGTGAAAAGGGTGTTGCCGGCATCCTTGACGAAGTCCACACCTGAGCCACCCGGACCGCCCGGGTTGAGCAGGATGGATCCTTGCTTGTTGCCGGTGCTGGGAAGCTTGATGACCGAGAGCGTGATTTCACCGGCCCCCGGGTTGGCGTAGTCCTTGGGCACCTGGACTTTGCCGCACTGGAAGCCATTCTCGCAAGAACTCCACTCCACCGGCTGCGAGTAGAACTTCTCCAGGCCCTCGGGAGCCGATGCCGCGATGGACGGATCCACCGTGCTGGTGGAGGCCTTGTCCGTGGGGGTTGGCAGAAAGGGAACTGTGCAGGCGCTCAGTACCAGCATGGAAGCAAGAGCGACGCACAGCGCTGCGACCCGGCGGGGTGCGGACTTCATGGATTCTCCTATTGCTGAATGAGGCTCGTGGCCATTGATTCGACGGCCAACAGTGGGGCCACGTTGGTGGTGGTGATTCGGACACGGGCTTTGTTGATGGCGTCCATCCGGGCCAACGTGGTTTCCGGGGTTGAATGGCCTGCGTATTCTTCAAGTTCACTCTTGAGCTCAACGTTGACCAGTTCCACGGCGTTCCCCAGCTGGATGATCAGCACGTCCCGGTAGAAGGACAGCAGGTCCGTCAGTGTGCGGTCCAAGGAGTCAGTGATGGAGCGCTTTGCCCGCCGCTTCTGGTCGTCCTCAAGTTGCTTCACCTGGCTGCGCATGGACGGCGGCAACGTGCCTGATTCGGGTGCGCCCAGGCTGGCCAGGAGGGCGATTTTTTCCGCCGCATCACGTTCGTCGTTGGAGCTGTTGGCCTCGTCGGTGGCAATCTTGACCAACTTCTCCGCCATCATCACCGCAGCGGTGACGCCACGAAGGCCCAGTGGTATGCGGACCGTATCCAGGCGACGTTGCCGCGCATCAGCGTCCCGGGCCAGCCGCCTGGCGATGCCGATATGGCTTTGCGCCGCGCGGGCTGCAATGTCCGCGAGTTGGCGATCGACGCCGTCGCGCCTCACCAGGAGGTCGGCGACGTCGGCGGCAGGCGGGAGCCGCAGGCTCACCGGACGGCAGCGTGAACGGATGGTGACGAGGACGTCCGCAGGGGAAGGGGCGCACAGCATCCAGATGGTGCGCGGTGTGGGTTCTTCGATGGCTTTCAACAGTACGTTGGTGGTGCGTTCGGCCATGCGGTCCGCGTCCTCCACCACAATGATCCGCCACCGGCCAGTGGCTGGCCGGTCGCCCGCTTTGGATACGAGTTCGCGGGCTTCGTCGATGGTGATGGTGACCTTCTCGGTCCGCACGAATGTCACATCGGAGTGCGTCTCGCCGAGGATCGTGTGGCATGCAGCGCACTCGCCGCAGCCCCGAAGGGCGACGTCGTCCTGCTCGCAGTTCAACGCGGCCGCGAATGCCTTGGCTGCGTTGGAACGGCCGGATCCCGGTGGGCCGGTGAAGAGCCACGCATGGGTGAGGCCGGTGTCGCCCTGCGCCGCCTGCTTCAGTTGCGCCACGACTGGCGCCTGCCCCTGGAGGTCGTCCCAGACGCTCACAGACGATCGCCCGGAACGGGGTCGCCCAGCAGCGATTCCACGCGCTCCAGGATCTGCGCGGCGAGAGTCTCGATGTCCGCGCTGGCTGGCAGTACAAGGTAGCCCGCAGGTGCAGCCGCTGCGAGGTCCAGGAAAGCGTGGCGGATGGCGGAGTGGAAAGTGTCGGGCTCGGACTCCAGCCTGTCCTCGGCGGCGTCCCCGGCGGTCCGGCGCTGGCGGCCGTCGGTGGGGGCGACGTCGAGGAGGACGGTCAGGTCCGGATGCAGGCCTTCCGTGGCCCAGTCATTGAGCGTCAGAACGCCTTCGGCACCCAGTCCGCGCCCAGCACCTTGATAGGCGACTGACGAGTCGATGTAGCGGTCGGTGATGACAACCCTTCCCTCGGCAAGGGCGGGGCGGATCACCTGGCTGGCATGGGCGGCGCGGGCGGCGGCAAACATGAGGGCTTCGGTGCGGGCGTCGATGGTGCCGTGACCGTGGTCCAAAACGAGGGAGCGCAATTTCTCGCCAATGGGCGTTCCGCCAGGCTCGCGGGTGCGCAGCACGGAAAGTCCCCGCGACTCGAGGGCGTCAGAGAGCCGGGCGGCCTGGGTGGACTTGCCCGCTCCGTCCCCGCCTTCGAAGGCGATGAAAAGACCTGGGCTCTGAATACTCACGCGTCTAGCCTACCGAGCCTCCCTGACATCAAAGGCGCGTAATGCCTTTCTTCCACAGCCTTGCCCCGGACTACGCTGAAACCATGAGCCTTTCCGATCAGCATGCCGCCGAATTGTCTCCGGAAACTGTTGTGGTTGCTGCCGGCCGCCCGGAGCGCGCCCACGATGAACCGGTGAATCCGCCCATCGTCCTGTCCTCCACATACTTCGGCACAGGCTCATTAAGCGACGGAGACCGCGGCTACGGACGCTACGCTAACCCCACCTGGGACCCGTTCGAGGACGCGCTGGCCAAGCTGGAAGGCGCCACCCTGCCGGGACTGCTCTACGCTTCCGGGCTTGCGGCGGTCAGTTCGGCTCTGTCCCTGGTACCAGCCGGTGGCGTCGTGGTGATGCCGTCCCACAGCTATGCGGGTTCCTTGGTGATGGCGACGGAACTCGCGGAGAAGGGCTTCCTGGAACTGCGCACGGTGGACATCACGGACACCGATGCCGTGAAGTCCCTCATCAGCCCTGAAAGCGGCAAGACGGCAGACTTGCTGTGGCTGGAAAGCCCCACCAACCCCATGCTCGGCATTGCCGATATCCGCGCTCTCACCGATGCCGCCCACGCGGTGGGCGCCATCGTTGTCACGGACAACACTTTCTCCACGCCTTTGGTGCAGCAGCCCCTCAGCCTGGGTTCCGACGTCGTACTTCACTCGGTGACCAAGTACCTGGCCGGGCATTCGGACGTCGTCTTGGGCGCCCTCGTCACGTCAAACCCGGAGCTGCGGGCTACCCTCCTTCATCACCGGATCATCCACGGTGGAATCGCCGGCCCGTTTGAAGCCTGGCTCGCCCTCCGCGGGCTGCGTACCCTGGCCCTGCGGATTGAACGTTCTCAAGCTTCGGCCGCAACACTCGCCGAACGCCTGAGCACCCACCCCCGTGTCGAAACCATCCGTTACCCGGGCCTCCCCACGGATCCCGGTCACCAGCGCGCCAAGGTCCAGATGAAGGGCTTCGGTTCCATCCTGTGCATCCAGATCGCGGGCGACGAACACCGCAGCGGTGCCGACGCTGCAGACGAATTGGTCCGTGCGCTGCAGCTCTGGCTCCCGGCCACGTCTTTGGGCGGGGTTGAGTCCCTGATTGAACGACGACGCCGGCACACCGCCGAGCCGCTCAGCGTCCCGGAGAACCTGGTCCGCCTGAGTGTTGGAATCGAGAACGTTGAAGACCTTTGGTCCGACCTCGAACAAGCGCTGAAGTCGTTGGACGGTTAGGCTAAGGGCGTGGACGGAAAACTCTTGATTGCCTATGTCACCAACGGGGTCTACTTCATCCTTGGCTTGGTGGCCCTCGCCCTGGAAGTGTGGGCCTTCGCAGACTGCCTGCGCCACCGGCCGACTCTCTTCGTGGCCGCTTCCAAGCGGACCAAGACGTTCTGGACCGCCCTCACCGGTGTTGCTTTCGCCATCGGCGCGCTGACGGTACTCACGGGTGGCAGCGGCCTTGGCCTCTTCGGCATCGCTGCCGTCACCGCGGCCTGCGTATACCTTGCTGATGTCCGTCCCGCCCTGCGCGAGGCCGGCAGCGGCGGCAACCGCAACGTCGGCCCCTACGGTCCCTGGTAACCAGCACTACCAACCAGCACTACCGGGGCGCCACCGCGTCCCACGCCACCGTCAGTTCACCGAGTCGCCACCGCGCCGGACCATCCTGAAGCGGCCACCCGGCGTCGCGCAGTGAACGGCACATGCCAGTCCAGCGCTGCCGGTTTCCGAATGACGCCAACGGCGCCGCCTCCAGCCAGGCCTGGTCCATGGCCTGTAGGAAAGCATGGATTGGCTCGCCCGGCACATTGCGGTGGATGAGGGCTTTGGGCAGCCGTTCGGCGACCTCCGACGGCAGCTCGAAACTGCCGAACCGCACAGAAAAGCTAAGGCTCAACGGGCGTTCGGAGTCCAACGCCACCCACGTGACGCGCCGCCCTATCTCATCGCACGTGCCGTCGATGAACAGGCCACCCGGCGCCAGCCGAGACTGCACCAGCCGCCAAATGCCGGCAACATCAGCTTCCTCATACTGCCGCAGCACATTAAAGGCACGCACCAGCACGGGATTGCCAGGCACAGGTACTTCAAAACCGCCCACATGAAAACTCAGGCCCGGCCGTTCCAAGGCTTTCGCCGTCCGCACGCGCTCCGGTTCAATCTCGATTCCGCAGACGCGGACATCCGGCCTGACGGCCTGAAGCCGTTCAAAAAGTTCGACGGCGGTGGTCGGCGAAGCGCCGTAGCCCAGGTCCACCACCAAGGGGTCGACGGCGGCGCGCAGCCGCCACGCCTGCGGACCGGCAAGCCAGCGGTCCAAGCGGCGCATACGGTTGGGATTCGTCGTGCCGCGGGTGATGTTGCCGACGGGTTTGCCGCCCCGACTGCGGGGAGAACCCACCCGTTCCGCTTTTTGCACCACGGCCCCCACTTTATCTCGCGCGAACGTAACGCCCGGCAGCGCACCGGACCGCTCGGCTAGGATGAAAACCATGACTTACAAGCTGATTCTGCTGCGCCACGGCCACAGCGACTGGAACGCCAAGAACCTGTTCACCGGTTGGGTGGACGTTGACCTGAACGACCAAGGCCGCGAAGAAGCAGTGCGCGGTGGAGAACTCCTGGTTGAGAACAACATCCTCCCGGACGTCCTCTACACCTCGCTCCTGAAGCGCGCCATCAACACCGCCAACATGGCGCTGGACAAGGCTGACCGCGGCTGGATCCCCGTCAAGCGCGACTGGCGCCTCAACGAGCGCCACTACGGTGCGCTGCAGGGCAAGGACAAGGCCCAGACCCTCGCCGAGTTCGGTGAAGAGCAGTTCATGGAATGGCGCCGCAGCTACGACACCCCGCCGCCGCCCCTCTCGGACGACAGCGAGTTCTCCCAGGCACACGATGTCCGCTATGCGGATCTCGGCGATGCCCTGCCGCGCACTGAATGCCTCAAGGACGTCCTTGTCCGCCTGCTCCCATACTGGGAATCGGACATCAAGGAAGACCTGAAGGCCGGCAAGACCGTCCTGGTCACGGCACACGGCAACTCCCTGCGCGCGCTGGTCAAGCACCTTGATGGCATCAGCGACGAAGCTATTGCCGGACTGAACATTCCCACGGGCATCCCGCTGGTGTACGAACTGGACGACAACTTCCAGCCGATCAACCCGGGCGGAACCTACCTGGATCCAGACGCAGCAGCCCAGGCCATCCTCGCGGTAGCCAACCAGGGCAAAAAGTCCTAACTGTTGAAACCACGACGGCGGGGGGGGGGCCCCCAGGGGGGGGCGCCCCCGGGGGTGGGGTGGGGGGTTGGTGTTTGATGAATAAACGCGGGACCCACACCGCACCCCCCACGGGACCCCCCCCCCCCCCCAAACCCCAAAAATCTGTCAACCCCCCGGGGCGGGCGCCCCCCCCCCGGCCCCCCCCCGCCGTCGTTTGTTCTGCGGTTGTAGAGGCTAGAAGCCTTCCGGCTGCCACTCACCGGTCACCAGGTAGGTAACCTTGCGGGCAACCGAGACGCCGTGGTCGGCGAAGCGTTCGAAGTAGCGGCTGGCAAGGGCGACGTCCACCGTGGTGGAAGGGCTCTCGCTCCACTCGGGGGAAGCGATGGCCTTGAAGACGCTGAGGTGGAGGTCGTCCACAGCGATGTTGATCTTGAGGATGTCGCGGGCAACCTCAAGGTCGCGGGTCTCCAGGAGCTCGATGACCTTGGCGGTGATCTCGATGTCGTGCTGGGCCATGGCCTTGAAGGTCTGGGTCAGCGAAGCGGGGATAACGGTGGCCGGGTAGCGGAGGCGTGCCAGCTGGGCCACGTGGCGGGCGAGGTCACCCATGCGTTCCAGCGACGCACTCATGCGCAGCGAACCTACAATCATGCGGAGGTCGCTCGCGACAGGGCCCTGCAAGGCAAGGATGTCGATGGCGCGCTCGTCGAGGCTGTTCTGCAGGAAGTCGATGCGGGCGTCCGCCGCGATGACGTCCTGGGCAAGATCCACGTCGGCGCCTTCGAAGGATGTTGTGGCCTTCGTGATTGCTTCGTGAACCAGCTTGGAGATCTCGATGAGGTCGTCACCTACCTGGGTGAGCTCCTCCTGAAAAACCTTGCGCACTAAGGCGTCCTTTCCTTGGAAATCCCGTTCCCATGGTGGGGGGCGGATTTCAAAACCATTGGCAGTCCAACCAGTAACTGTGTCAGGACCCAGTGAACTGTTCGGCACCTTTAGATGAACGTTAGTTGAACCGTCGCTGTTTGGCGCCGGATCAATGCTTGGCCGTGTTTCCACAGCATAAGCTGGACACGTGGATCCATTGCTCATAGGTGTCGTCGCTGGCCTCGTAGGCCTGTCGTTGGGCGTCTTTGGCATGCTCGCTTTCAGGATCAGCGAGCGGCAGCGCAGCATCGTAGACCTGGATGTCACTGAACCCGTGCTCCCGGAAGGCGCAGCGGAAGTGCTTGCCGTCGTCGGGCGCGCGTTCGTTGTGGTGGACGCGGTCGACGGCGTGGTCCGTGCAAGTCCCGGGGCGTATGCGTATGGCCTGGTCCGTGGCCACACGGTGGTGCACAAGCAGCTCCTGGACATGACAGCCAAGGTCCGCCGCGATGGCGTGATCCTGGAAGAACAGTACGAACTCCCGCGCGGCCCGCTGGGCAAGGGCACCATCGTGGTCCAGGTCCGGGCGGCAATGCTTGGCTGGGAATACATCGTGCTCCTGGCGGACGACCGCACCGAGATCACCCGTACCGAGGAGATCCGCAACGACTTCGTGGCCAACGTCTCGCACGAACTCAAGACACCCGTAGGCGCCATCTCACTTCTGGCCGAGGCACTCGAAGCCTCGCCTGATGACGAGGAAGCAGTGCGCCGGTTTGCCAAGCGCATGCACAAGGAGTCCGGCCGGCTCGCCGCCTTGGTCCAGGACATCATTGAACTCTCCCGCCTGCAGGGCGCCAACGTTGCCCAACAGGGTCACGCCGTGGACATCAACACCGTGATCACCGAAGCAGTGGATCGATCTCAGCTGCCGGCGGAAAGCAAGAACATCCAGATTGTGGTGGGTGGCCACTCGGACTCATTGGTGTTCGGGGACCGTGACTTGCTGGTGACCGCCCTGCGCAACCTGATCGACAACGCCATTCGCTATTCGCCGGAGAATACCCGCGTGGGCGTCGGGATCCGCACCAGGGAGGGCGTCGTCGCCATCTCCGTCACGGACCAAGGCGAGGGGCTGACCCCCGAGGACCAGGAACGGGTGTTTGAACGCTTCTACCGCGTTGACGCTGCGCGTTCCCGGCACACGGGCGGAACAGGCCTTGGCTTGAGCATCGTCAAGCACGTTGTCTCCAACCACGGCGGCGAGGTGACCGTATGGTCCCAGCCCGGCCAAGGGTCCACGTTCACCATCCGCTTGCCGGAGATGGAAGGCCAGGACGACGACGCCGGCCTGCCGGCTCCAGCCGCATCGGCAGCAGCGTCTCCCAAACTTCCGGCGGCTGCTGCCGCCGTCGAGCCCCGGCACGCGGGTCAACAACTTCCTCCCGCAAGCCAACAACCTCAGCATGCGAGACAACAAGGGGGCGCCAGCGGCGCCCAAGAGCAAGGAGCCAGCGCTTGAGCCGGATTTTGATTGTGGAGGACGAAGAGTCCTTCAGCGACCCCCTGTCCTATCTTCTGGGCAAGGAAGGGTTCGACGTCGAGGTAGTGGACAACGGCAGTGATGCCTTGGTGGAGTTTGACCGCAACGGTGCCGACCTCGTTCTCCTGGATCTTCAGCTGCCGGGAACACCGGGGACGGAAGTCTGCCGTCAGCTACGCCAGCGCTCCAGCGTGCCTGTCATTATGTTGACGGCCAAGGACTCGGAGATCGATAAGGTGGTCGGCCTGGAGCTGGGCGCCGACGATTACGTCACCAAGCCCTATTCTTCCCGGGAGCTTGTGGCCCGTGTCCGTGCAGTTCTCCGCCGCCAGGGGGAACCGGAAGAACTCATCACGTCCACGGTGCAGGCCGGTCCGGTCCGCATGGACATCGAGCGCCACGTCGTGAGCGTCAATGGCGAGCAGGTTTCGCTGCCGCTGAAGGAGTTCGAACTGCTGGAGATGCTGCTCCGCAACTCAGGCCGTGTCCTGACCCGCGGGCAGCTGATCGACCGTGTGTGGGGTTCCGACTATGTGGGCGACACCAAGACACTGGACGTCCACGTGAAGCGTCTCCGCAGCAAGATCGAGCCGGATCCCTCTGCACCCCGCTATCTGGTCACGGTGCGCGGCTTGGGCTACAAGTTCGAACCGTAAAGCGTCAGCCACACAAAGGAAGGGCCCAGTTCACGTGAACTGGGCCCTTCCTTTGTTGTAAATCTTGGAGTGTGCTGACCACTAGTGTCCGGCGGCAGGAGCCTCCGAGGACGTAGCGGTGGATGTCGACGTCGGCGTTGCCGTCGGGGTCGGCGTGGAGGGCAGGTACTTGGCGTACTCGGGGAGCGTGCCATCAACCACTGGAACGTTGACCGTGGCTGAGTCCGATCCGCTGCGGATGGTGACCGGGGTCAGTCCACCCGGGATAACACCCGCGGTGCTGAGAATCGCAGCGTCCGCGGTGTCGTTCAAGTACGTCTCCGAGTTGGCCTTGACCGGGATCTCGGTCTGCGCGCCGTTTGCGCCGCTTATGGTGAGGGTGGCGTCGCTGTCGGACTGGTTGAACACGGCACCGATGACACGGCCGGGCTCGTTCTCGCCTGAGGCGACGATCAGGATGTTGCGCAACTGCAGCTGTCCGAGATCAGCTTTGATCCCGTCCGATGCCGAGTACTGGTGGGTAGTCTGCTGGGCGTTGACGAAACCACACCCGGTGACGGACAGAAGACCGACGCCGATTGCAGCCGCCGCAATTGCCAGCTTGCCGCGCTGGACAGGGTTCATCGCAGTATTGCGCACGACACCTACTCCTCAAGAGTCATTGGAACACTTTTCAGCCATAGCCTATCGGCAAACGGTCCAAAAGAAGGATTCGGGAGGGCTTTGTGGCGGAGTCCACTGACAAGATTTGCCTGCCAGGTTGCTTGCTCCAAGCATCTTTCCCCGGTTTCGTCAAGAGGTTGGAGGAAGTCGTTTAAGGCCTTATTCCCTTTATTGGCGCGGCAGGAGGGCCTGCGCGATGCCAGTCGTATGCCTTAATCGTGATAGACTAATCTGCGGGAAAGGGGAAAGTCCACATGGTTTTTGAGGTCGGCGAGACAGTAGTTTACCCTCACCACGGTGCAGCAAAAATTGAGGAAATCAAGATGCGCACCATCAAGGGCGAAGAGAAGATGTATCTCAAGCTCAAGGTGGCTCAGGGTGATCTGACCATTGAAGTTCCAGCAGAGAACGTTGACCTTGTTGGGGTCCGGGACGTAGTGGGCAAAGAAGGTTTGGAGCACGTTTTTGACGTTCTCCGCGCCGAGTTCACTGAAGAGCCTACCAACTGGTCACGTCGTTACAAGGCGAACCTGGAGAAGCTTGCTTCGGGCGATGTCATCAAGGTGGCGGAGGTCGTTCGCGATCTTTGGCGTCGTGATCACGATCGCGGCCTTTCCGCAGGCGAGAAGCGGATGCTGGCCAAGGCGCGGCAGATTCTGATTTCAGAACTGGCCCTGGCTGAGAAGACAGACGAAGAGAAGGCTGCAAGCGTTCTCGACGAGGTCTTGGCTTCCTAAGAATTGAGCCCCGGTGGTGCGAAAGCGCCGCCGGGTTTCTTTTTGCCCAAATGCACCCGGAGTAGCGAGGCACTACCCGGCATGTGGGTATTCCACGCACATTCCGCATAACCTTGGGCGCATGAGTACTCCTTCCAAGCGCGCCGTCACGGCCGTGATCGTGGTTGCCGCCGGATCCGGTGAACGTCTCGGCTACGGCATGCCCAAAGCCCGGGTTCCACTCGGCGGCGAAGCCATCCTGATGCACGCCCTCCGTGGGGTGATTGCGGCCGACGTCGCCCGCCAGATCTGCATCGCCGTGCCCAAAGGGGATACGGAGCTCCGCGAACTGATCGCCGAATTCACCATCGACCTTGTGGACGGAGGCCCCGAGATCTCAGTGGTCGACGGCGGATCCTCCCGCGCGGATTCCGTCCGCGCTGCTTTGGCTGCCTTGGAGGACGGAACCGAATTCGTACTCGTCCACGATGCTGCCCGCGCACTGGCCCCTGAGCGCGTGTTCCAACGCGTGGCCGACGCCCTGGCCTCCGGCGCGAAAGCGGTCATCCCCGCCATGCCGGTAGTCGACACGATCAAGACTGTTGCCGAGACCACGGGCACGGATTCGTCCATAGCCCCGGAGGTGGTCACTGGGACAGCGCCGCGTGAACAGCTCAGGGCTGTTCAGACCCCCCAAGGCTTCGAGCTGGTTACGTTGCGCCGCGCACACGAAGCCGCCGGACTTTTCGATGACAAGCAAGCCGCAGCCGTAACCGATGACGCCATGCTGGTGGAACTCCTTGGTGTTCCGGTCCACGCCGTCCGCGGGGCCAGCCAGTCCCTCAAGATCACCACTCCGTTGGATCTCATCATTGCTGAAGGGCTCCTGGAAGGCCCGCTGGGTATTCGGTGGGTGGAAGGCTGATGACCCACAACCCCGCGAACATGGTCCTGCCCCGGAGCGGCATAGGCATCGACGTGCACGCATTCGCCCCGGAAGACGACCCCCAGCCGCTCTGGTTGGGTGGGCTTTTCTGGGAAGGCGAACAGGGACTTTCAGGCCATTCCGACGGCGACTGCGTCGCCCACGCGGCTGCCGACGCTCTCTTCTCCGCGTGCGGTATCGGTGACTTGGGCACCCATTTCGGCACGGACCGTCCCGAGTTCGCAGGTGCCTCGGGAGTCAAGCTCCTTGGCGAAGCAGCACGCATTGTGCGAGCGGCAGGATTCGAGATCGGCAACGTCGCGGTGCAGTTCGTCGCCAACCGTCCCAAGTTCGGTCCGCGCAGGGAAGAATCCCAGCGGGTCCTGAGTGATGCCGCGGGTGCCCCAGTGAGCGTCACAGCCACCACCAGCGACGGGCTGGGCTTCACGGGCCGCGGCGAAGGTATTTCCGCTGTTGCCACCGCCCTGGTGTATCCGCTCGCCGGACACGAAGCGGCGGCATCCGGGCCCGGCCCCGCGAAAGGAGCGCCACATGGTTAAGCCGGGCGCCGGCGTCGTGCGTTCCGTTGTACTGTCCGCAGGCCTGGCCGCATCGCTCTTGCTCACCGGTTGCGCGGCGACGCCGAAGATGGACGTGGCGGCCAGCTGCGAGTTCCTGAACAAGGACACGTTCAAGCCCGACGGGAACCAGCAACAGCAGTCCAAACAGATCGCTGCGCACTATCACGAGATCGCGGACAAACTGGCTCCGGAGATCGGAAACCCCATCAAGGAGATGGCCGCGATCATGGACGAAGCCGCGGCTTCATCGCTCGGCGCAGCCACCCAGGACCAGCAAGAGAAGCTCAAGGTGCAGTTCAACAAGATTGGCGAATATTGCAAGTAGGCGGGTCGCACCGCGTCATCGGCTAATCTGGAGCGGTGACCCTGCGCTTCTATGACACCGCCTCCGCCGAAGTCCGCGACTTCGTTCCCCTCGAAGACGGCAAGGCCAGCGTCTACTACTGCGGGGCCACTGTCCAAGGAATGCCGCACGTGGGCCACGTCAGGTCGGCCATTGCTTTCGACCAACTGACGCGCTGGCTCGAGTTCCGTGGCCTCCGGGTTACCGTGGTGCGCAACGTCACGGACATCGACGACAAGATCCTGGCCAAGTCCGCGCAGTCGTTCGGGCCGGACTGGGACGCCGAACCGTCGGCACGCCAAGCCGAAGAGTGGTGGGCCCTGGCGTACCGCTACGAGCAGGAATTCGAGAACGCCTACGAAACCCTCGGCGTCCAACGGCCCACCTATGAGCCGCGGGCTACCGGCCATATTCCGGAAATGCACGCGCTCATCCAGCGCCTCATCGACCGCGGCCACGCCTACCCCGCCCCGGACGAATCCGGCGACGTCTACTTCGACGTGCGTTCGTGGAGCAAGTACGGCTCGCTGACGCGGCAGAATATTGATGACATGCAGGGAGCGCCCGACGCGGACCCGCGGGGCAAGCGTGATCCCCGCGACTTCGCGCTGTGGAAGGGTTTCAAAGACGGCGAGCCCGTCACCGCGAAGTGGGAGTCCCCCTGGGGTGCCGGACGTCCCGGCTGGCACCTCGAATGCTCCGCCATGGTCACCAAGTACCTGGGCCCGCGCTTCGATATCCACGGTGGGGGACTGGATCTTCGCTTCCCGCACCACGAGAACGAGATGGCCCAGTCCCAGGCTGCCGGCGACGAGTTCGCCAACTTCTGGATGCACAACGGCATGGTCACCTTCGAGGGCGAAAAGATGTCCAAGTCCATCGGCAACACGGTGAGCCCCGCCGAGATGCTTGAACTCGCATCACCCCGCGTGGTCCGCTACTACCTGGGCCAAGCACACTACCGCTCCATCCTGGACTACCGTCCCACCTCGCTGCAGGAGGCCGCTGCCGCCGTCGAGCGTATTGACGGTTTCATCCACAAGGCATCCGCCAAGGCGGGAATGGACGCCGCAGGCGTTTCGCCGCAGGCCAACATGCCGGCTGCTTTCATTGCTGCCATGGACGACGACCTCAATGTCCCGCAAGCGTTGGGCGTGCTGCACGAGACCGTCCGCGCGGGCAACACCGCGCTGGCCTCGGGCGACATGGAAGCGGCGAAGGCGGCCCTCTACAGCGTGCTCTCCATGACGGAAGTACTCGGCCTGGATTCGGTGAAACGCCCGGAAGCCGTGCAAGGACGTGAGCATGCCGCTCTGGAAGTCCTGATCGAAGCCCAGCTCGAAGCCCGTGCTGCCGCCAGGGCCAACAAGGACTGGGCAGCATCCGACGCGATCCGCGACACGCTCGCGGCCGCGGGTGTGGTGGTCGAAGATGGTGCGGACGGCGCCACGTGGAGCCTCAAACGCGACTGACAAATGGGCGCTGCGGCCGAATTGCATCGGGTCAGTAGACTTGATTCCAGACTTACTCACAAAATCAAGGATGGAATCTCATGGCCAATAATGGTCGCCGGTCGGTCAAGAACAAGAAGGGCCCCTCCACCGGAACCGGTGGCCATGGCCGCAAGGCCCTGGAGGGCAAGGGGCCCACGCCCAAGGCGGAGGACCGCACCTACCACAAGGCATACAAGAACAAGCAGTTGGCGGAGCGCTCTGCTGCCAAGCGCGGCCCGGGCACCCGCCCCGGTGGCGCCGGCGCCCGCTCGGGTCCCAAGGGCCGTGCCACTGAAGAGCTGGTGACGGGCCGTAACTCCGTCGTCGAAGCCCTTCGCGCCGGCATCCCGGCCAAGGCACTGCATGTCGCCATCCGTATTGAGATGGACGACCGCGTCAAGGAATCCCTGAAGCTCGCAGCCGAGCGCGGCATCCCGCTGCTCGAAACCGGCAAGGTTGAGCTGGACCGCATGACCGAAGACGCCGTTCACCAGGGCCTCGTATTGCAGATCCCGCCGTACGAATATGAGGACGCTTACGACCTCGCCGAGGAGACCCTCGCCAAGTGGAAGAAGGGGCACGTCTCCAACGCCCCCATCTTCGTTGCACTGGACGGCATCACCGACCCCCGCAACCTCGGTGCCATCATCCGCTCC
The DNA here is from genome assembly GCF_025421775.1 of Paenarthrobacter aurescens. GTDB lineage: Bacteria > Actinomycetota > Actinomycetes > Actinomycetales > Micrococcaceae > Arthrobacter > Arthrobacter aurescens_B. The sequence goes on from NZ_JAOEFX010000010.1 coordinate 212,549, forward strand.
GTATCCGCGTTCAGCGGCCACGGCGTGATCGTGCCCGAGCGTCGTTCCGTGGGCGTCACGGCGTCCGCCTGGAAGACCAGCGCCGGTGCCGCTGTCCGCGTCCCCGTGGCCCGCGCGTCGAACCTCAACAACGCGCTCAAGCAGTTCAAGAACATGGGCATTTACGTCCTTGGCTTGGACGGCGACGGTGACGTTTCGCTTCCCGACCTCAGCGTCGCAACGGAACCCGTGTGCATCGTGGTGGGCTCCGAAGGCAAGGGCCTCAGCAGGCTCGTCCGCGAAAACTGCGACCAGATCGTCTCGATCCCGATCGATTCAGCCATGGAGTCGCTCAATGCATCCATGGCCGTCGGTATCTCGCTGTACGAAGTGTCGAGGCAGCGCGCCGCTAAGTAATCCACGCACAGGGCGGGGGCGCTGTCATCCTCGCTCAGGCGCCGCAAGCGCCATCCTCCGCATGCTCTCTCGTTCCTCGCTTGGACGCATGCTTCCGGATGGCCCTCGCGGCGCCTTTCGTGCGCCCTGCGCCGTTATTTACATGCCTGGTCCACCGACGCTAGCTCACCTCTTGTGGGTTTCTGGCCGACGCTCTCTCACCTTTCGTCGGTTTTCGGCCGATGCTCGCTCACCTCTTGTGGGTTTCTGGCCGACGCTCTCTCACCTTTCGTCGGTTTTCGGCCGATGCTCGCTCACCTTTCGTCGGTTTTCGGCCGACGCTCTCTCACTTCCGGTCGGCTGGAATGGCCGTGGGTGCGAGAGCGTCCGGGAGAACGTCGCGAGAGGTGAGAGAGCGTCTGAAGGGGAGTTAGAAGTGGTGGCGGTTGGCCAGGACCGGGAGTTTTTGGCGGGCCTCGTCGACGACTGCGGGGTCGAGGTCGGCGAAAATAAGGCCCGGTTCTCCGTCGAGGGCTTCCAGCACCTGGCCGAAGGGGGACACGACGGCGGAGTACCCCACGCCCGTGGGCGCGGAGCCTTTGGTCTGGATGCCCTGAGTGGCCGGATCGCCCTGGCCGCAAGCGAGCACGAACGTGGTGGTGTCCACGGCGCGGGCACGGGCAAGGAGTTGCCACTGATCGGCTTTGCCCGGCCCGGATCCCCATGAGGCCGAAACGATGTTCACTACGGCGCCGCGATCGGCGTTGGCTGTGAACAGGGCAGGGAAACGGATGTCATAGCAGGTGGCCAAGCCAAAGGTGAGGCCGCCGGCGTCGAACGTTACGGGGTCCGTACCCGCCTCAACGGTGTCCGACTCAGCGAACCCGAAGGCGTCAAAGAGGTGGATCTTGTCGTAGCTCGTCTCCACTCCCGGTCCGGTGGCGAGCAGGGTGTTGCGCACGCGGTGGGCCCCTGAATCCGAGGCGGTACCGGGGGTGAACATGCCCGCCACGATAACCAGCTGCAGCTCGTCGGCGATGGAGCGCACCCGGCTTGCCCACGGACCGTCCAGGGGTTCGGCGATGTCCAACAGGGAGTTCCCGAACGCGCGCATCATGGCTTCCGGGAAGACCACCAGTTCGGCGCCGCCGTCCTTGGCCTTCCGGGCGTACTCATCCAAGAGCCGCAGGTTGTCGGCCAGATCCCGGCCAGTGATGACTTGGGCGAGTGCCACGCGCACGATAGAACCTCCAGTTGTCTCCGTCCCAGTATGCCAAGTAATGAAATCGCTACGCAGAACCTCGTCACATGGGCGGCTGGCACGGCACATACTGGGCGTGGAACTAAACTTGCAAGCAATGGTTATGCCAATTTTTGAAACAGCAGCTGCCGTCGACGCCTCGCGGCCACGGCCCCTCGGACTGAGCACGCCCCAGGCCGGCCTCTCGGCTGCGCGGAAAACGCAGAACCATGAAGTGAACGTGGCCGTCTTCGCGCCTGACCTGGAACAGGTGGAGGTTGCCTTCCAAGCCCCTGGCGAGCCCTGGCAGGCACACATCCTTCCCAACGCAGAAGACGGTGTGCACTTCGGGCTGGTGGGCGGTATGCCCCCCGGCACACGGTACGGTTTCCGCCCCGCCCCGTCCGAGGGCAGCCTCCCCATGTCGGTTCCGGCATTGGACCTGGACGACGACGGCGAACACCGGCTGCTGCTTGATCCTTATGGTCGCGCTGTGGACCAGCGGGGCGAATTCCTCACGAGCGTCCACATGGACACGGGTTTTGACTGGGGTGACGACCGGGCACCACGGATTCCGCTGCGGATGTCCGTCATCTACGAAGCCCACGTCCGAGGCCAGACGATGCTTCATCCCGAAATCCCGGAACACCTCCGCGGCACTTACGCGGGCATGGCGCATCCCGTGATGATCCAGCACCTCACGGAGCTCGGCATCACCGCGGTCCAACTCCTGCCAATCCACTTCCACCTGGACGAGTCCCATCTTCAGGACCTTGGCATGACGAATTACTGGGGCTACAACACGGCAGCTTTCTTCGCGCCGCACCCGGATTACGCTACGGAAGCTGCCCGCAACGCCGGCCCGCATGCTGTGCAGGACGAGCTCAAGGGCATGATCAAGTTGCTGCATGCAGCGGGCATCGAAGTTATCTTGGATGTGGTTTACAACCACACGGCGGAAGCTGGTCCTGACGGTCCGGCCCTGAGCTTCCGGGGACTCGCCGAGCAGCGGTACTACCGGCACGATGCCCACGGCCGCTACCTGGACACCACCGGCTGCGGCAATACCTTGGACTTCAGCGATCCCGTGGTGGTGGACTTGGCACTGGATTCCTTGCGGTACTGGGTGAACGACTTCCATGTGGACGGCTTCCGCTTCGACCTCGCAGTGACCTTGTGCCGGGACGCGGGCAACACTTTCGATCCCCAGCACCCCTTCCTGCAGGCCATTGCCGAAGATCCGGTTTTGTCGGCCGTGAAGCTCATCGCAGAGCCCTGGGACGTGGGCTACGGTGGCTGGCAGACGGGTCGTTTCCCGCAAGGCTGGTCTGATTGGAATGACCATTTCCGCGACGGTGTCCGAAGCTTCTGGCTCTCGGATCGTGCCGCCATCGAGGCGGGTGGCCAAGGCGGATCGGTGGCGTCGCTGGCTGAACTCATGGCAGGTTCGGCGAACCTCTTTGCATCCTCCGGACGCACACGCTTGGCCTCGGTCAACTTCATCACGGCGCACGACGGCTTCACGCTCAAGGACTTGGTGAGCTACGACCGTAAGCACAACGAGGCCAACGGCGAGCAGAACCGCGACGGCCACGGTGATAACCGCAGCTACAACCACGGCGTGGAGGGCAGGAGCGAGAACGAGGCCATTGTGGCTGCCCGTTCACTGTCCATCCGCAACCTCATGGCCACACTGCTGTTGTCCTTCGGTACCCCCATGATTACTGCGGGCGATGAACTTGGCCGGACACAGCAGGGCAACAACAACGCCTACTGCCAGGACAACCCGACGGCATGGCTGGACTGGAGCCGAACCCAGGAAGCGAACGCAATGTTCAGGACCACCCGGGAGCTCGTCAGGCTCCGCCGTTGGTTCCTGCGCCACCAGCCTGAGAGCTTCCCCGGCAATGCGAACGATTCCAGCCTGCAGTGGTTTGACGACAAAGGTAAGCCGATGACTCCGGCGCGTTGGAATGATCCCTCTGTTCGCTCGGTCCAACTCTTAATGGGTCACGAAAACAGTGAGATCCGTGGCTTGATCTCGGTGAACGGCAGCAACCAGGACGTGAAAATGGTCCTGCCCGAGATCCTGAGCGAAACAGGCATCGGCAAGCGCATGTTTGAGCTCCGCTTTACAACGTCGGTGCTTCACGAGCGCCGGAAGGGCGCGTTGGTGGCTTCCGGGGAGCGGGATATCCTGCAAGCCAACACCATCAACATCTACCGCACGTAAGCACACACCCTCAGGAGCTCTTCGCATGAACCGCAGCCGCAGCAAACTGGTGGCGTTCGCGGGGTTGGTGATCGCCGTCGTCGTCCTGGTCGTCGCCATGGTGGGTGGAGGCTCACTGACGTCGCAAAACACGACGACGGAACCTGGCTCCGCGACGTCGTCGGCCGCTGCGGTGGCAAACCCCTCGACGCTGCCCACCATCAATGCCTCGCAGCTACCCAAGGAAGCCCGGCAAACACTGGCACTGATCGCCAAGGGCGGACCCTATCCCTACGACCGTGACGGCGTGAACTTCGGCAACTTTGAAGGCCTGCTTCCAAAGAAGTCCGGAGGCTTCTACAAGGAATACACCGTCCAAACGCCCGGAGAATCCGATCGCGGCGCCCGCCGGATCATTGTGGGCAAGGACGCCGCCAAGTACTACACCGCGGACCATTATGAGTCGTTCAAGTTCATCGTCGAAGGCAAGTAGGAGCACCATGAAGATCTTTTCCGCAGACACCTGGACCCTGGAAGAACTACGGGAGCAGATTTCCGATGCCGGCCGCAGGACCGTGATGGTTCCTCCGGCAACCAACAAGCAGGCGGTCCTGGAAGTCTTCGCCCAGGTATTGGACTTCCCCGAGTACTACGGCGTGAACCTGGACGCCCTGAACGACTCCCTGCACGACTACGCCGACGCCCTCTCAGAGGACGACGGCGGCCCCGTCACCATGATCTGGCAGGTACCGGCCGCTTACCGCACAGACCGGTCCTTCGGAGTGGTCTGCGAAGTCCTCCAGGACGCCGAGCGCTATGCCGGCCGCGATCTGGCAGTCATCGCGGTTTTCGAGAATTAGTAGCTCCAACGTCATACCCGTGGGGACAAGCCACTGTGCAAACATCGGCTTGGTGCTCTGACGGAGGGCTGTGGCGTGGCCCAGCATTGATTCCCATGCGTTCGTGATTCCCGCCGAAACGCCTAAGTGGTGCGTGCCACCCAATCGTGACGCGAGAATTTCAATATTTCTGTGCTTTCTCCTATTATTTCCAGAGTTTGACGCTAAATGTGTCGAGCGATACATTTCGGAGGGGCCTTTAGGGTCTACGTCATTTGCGTATTGGGGAACGCGCAGAATTAATTGCTGACCTCATGTCGTACAAGTCGAAATGAGGACAAAGATATGAAGAAGCTCGCACGGATGACTGCTGTCGTCGCGCTATCCACCTCGGTGCTCTTTGCCGCCAGTCAGTCGGCGAATGCCAGTATTTTCTAGGCAGACAATAACTATGGCGGTGCGACGTACGGAGCCGACAACTCGACCTGGATGGGGTCGTTTGATAACCAGGCAAGTTCGGTAAAGAACTTTGGCTACTACGTCACGTGGTGGCAGGACGTCAACTACGGCGGTGCTGGATTCGGCAGTGCCAATGACTACAGCGCCATGGGTTGGTATGTGCCCTTCTTGGGAACGTGGAATGACGACATCAGCAGCTTTCATAGGGGCTAAACCTGGACCGCTACTCGCCTAATAAAATGTGAGTAGCACCATGCTTTGACCTGTCGATCAAAGTATCGGCAGGTCAAAGTTCCTGTCTGAGAATAGGCCCGGCTACTACTAGGTCGGGGCGTTGGAAGCGAGATTGGATGCGGGATGGTGTCGAGAAGAACTCCTGGACGACGGGCACGCTGGACAAGGTATTTCGTGGCCTCGCTTGCCGCAGGCGTAGCGTTGGCTATTTCATCTTGTTCGGGGAGTGCTGACAGTTCAATCACGCCGGACTCATCGGGAAAAGTGAATCTGGATTACGAGAACTCTCTGATCGTCTTCCCAGTGGACGCATATAGAATTTCGGCCCGTGATCGCTATCAGATTCTTCTGGCGAGGGAAGTCATCATGACCACGTGCATGAAGAAATTTGGCTTCATCGATGATCCTAATGCTGCTTATCCGAAGGCAGAGAACCGGAACTTCGGCGTGTGGAACGTTGATCGCGTGAGGCAGCACGGCTTCCGGCTTATTGGAGAAGACGCTCAAGCGAACCAAAAGCATGATGAGGCAGGCGCGTGGGGGGATGCCAGGTACATGTGTCTTGCCAGTGAAAAGAGCAAGATCGATGAAATCACACCATCGGATGACCTGATGAATGGTGGTGCTGCAGCGGAAATTGCTTTGAAAAGTCTCGGTATGGCATCAGAAACTGACGCTTGGAAGAATGCCAAGGGCGACTGGGACAAATGCATCTCAGCGGCTGGCTTGACACCGGGGCGGGATGCCGCCAACGCCAAGTGGTCGAGCCAGCAGTCCTTTGACCTGCAGGCGAGGACAGATCAGCAAAAGCCGTCGAAGTCGGACACAGCCGAGGGCGTCCGAATCGCCACGATTGAGGCCGAATGCAACCAGGAAGTCCGACTCACCCAAACGCTCGGTGATATTCAGGCAAGCTACCAGCTGCCGCTGATCCAGCAGAATGAGGCAGTTCTTACCGAGCTCAAGAAGAAAAGCCAGAACTACGTAGATGCCGCTGAGAAGTTACTGAAAGAGACGCAGTGATCGATGAGCAGCCTCGGCAGAGAGCTGCGGCAGCTGTTGGATTGAGTCGACTCTCGCGACGGTGGCTAATCGTCCTGTTGGCAGTCACCGCAGTCATGTCCGCGGGGGTGGGTTTGCTCGCTGGACGCGTCTTTGATCAATCAGAGATCATCCGGCCAGAGGAGTCCATGGCTGAGATTCCTGTCTATGCAATGGTTGAAAACCGTATCGTCGACGACCGTCTTACCTTCTCTGGTGTTATTAAGGCCGGCCCGGCAGTGCCGATCCAAATTGACTTGGAGGGACAGGAACCGATTGTCGTGCGCCAGACGCTTCAGGCGGGGGAAACGTTGAAGTGGGGCGACCTTGCAGGTGTGGTTTCAGGCAAGCCCTATTTCGTCCTGCCTGGTCCGCTCCCTTTGTATCGCGATCTTTCCCGAGGTGATGAGGGAGATGACGTGTTGGCGCTGCAACGGGCACTAATGCAGTTGGGGTACCCCTCCCCTGAAACTGGTCACATGGACAGCGCAACGATGGAAGCTGCATCCTCTTTCTTCATGAGCGAGGGTTTCACCCTAAGCAGCGGGAGAATGCCTACCGAGCAAAGTCAGCAAGACGAACAGGGAACTACACCAAAAACCACGGCACCAGTCGACTCTGGAACCCCTGCGCTCTCGATCCCATACAGGCAACTGATAGCCCTCCCCGTCGCCAGTGCGACCGTTGTCTCCGCACTGAACATAGGGCAGAAAGTTACAGTCGAAAGCCCTCTCGCCACGTTCCAGGCCGAAGATAACTTCGTGGAGTTTATCGCCGAGGTCCAGCAGGCTGAGTCTCTTAAGGCTGGGCAGGATGTCACTGTCAGGGTCGCGGAAAAGCAACTGACCGGTCGGATAACTGGCGTGGGTCCATTCACGGATGCGGGAGATGGCCAACGTGCGGGACATCCCGTGACGGTAGAGCCTACGCGTAAGGCGGATCTGCCCTTATTGACTCCCAACTTGAGCGTCACGGTGGCGGGCCAAGGTAGCGCGGCACAAGCCCTCGCTGTGCCGTTATCTGGTATCCGACAGGATGCCGAAGGGACCTACGTTCTCAGAAGCTCGGGCGACGGAAGAAACTCAAAGGTCCCCGCGACGCGTGTCCCCATCACGGTCCTTCGGTCAGGGGGAGGTTTCGCCGCAGTCTCTGGCGATCTCAGCCAAGGTGACGAGGTCCAAATATCGTGACGACTTCACGATCGGGGCCTCTCGCGCGCAGAGCAGAATATACAGGGTCCGAAAACGCATTGGCCATCAGCCTGGAGAGAGTATCGCGCACATATCCAGGTGCCGGGTCCCCCGCTGTATCTGACGTTTCACTGGCAATTGAGTCTGGTGAGTTCGTGTCCATTGTGGGCCCTTCAGGCTCAGGGAAATCGACGCTTTTGAACATCATGGGCTTGTTGGACAGAGCAAGCACGGGAGGTCTCGCTATTCGGGGCCAAACCGTCGAGACCGCTTCAGAACGAAGCCTCGACACGATGCGGCTGCACCTGATCGGGTTCGTTTTCCAGTCCTCAAACGTCATCGGTGACGATAGCGTGATCAGCAATGCTGCTATCGGATTACGGGTCCAAGGTGTGCCGATGGACGAGCGGGCGTTGGCTGCCTTGGACGCGCTGGAGTTCGTAGGTCTGGAACATAAACGCAAGGTCCAAGCCAAGCTCCTATCAGGCGGCGAACGGCAACGACTTGCAATAGCACGAGCAATTGCCACGCACCCGCGGATAATTCTTGCCGACGAGCCAACAGGCAATCTTGATTCCAACAACAGCAGACGGGTCATTAAATACCTTCGGAAACTCAACTCCGAAGGTGTCACCGTAATTGTCATCACCCATGATATGGAAGTAGCGAACCAAGCGGATCGCCGGATTGAGATCCGAGACGGTCGAATCACGAGTGACGTCGAAACGAATTCCCAAACAATGCCGCAACTTAAGGTTCCGGTCGACTCCGAGCCCTTCGGCGCAGCGAGTCAGCAGTCGTGGGTCTCTCGCACCGTGTGTTCCCTCATGGATGACTGGGGCGATTCACTGACCGCGCTCTCCGCCCGTAGCCTCCGAACAATGCTTCTAATCCTTGCATTTGCGATTGCCATCGGCGGGATGACGGGTGCCCTGGGTATCAGTTCGACGACCTCGAATGCCATTAACAATCGGCTGGCCATCGCCTCACAGGATCGGCTGTCCATCTCCATCGAAGACGGGCCTGCCGTGCTTCGAGACGGTTTCGATGGACTTCGTTCCGGGGTGGATCGCATTGCCCGCCTTCCTCATGTAGTTGGCGCATCCTATGTGTACTCAGCGGTTCCGGCAGACGTACATATAACACGGGTTAAGCCCCACGACCTGGAACCCGAAACGCCATTGTCACTCCACTCCTCCTCGAAGAACTACTTCAATGACTTCGGAATCGGGCTAATTCCCCACAACATCCGAAGTGCCCTCGACGACCCACGAGCTGGTCCTCTCGCAGTAGTCTCGACGAAGGCAGCAACTGCGCTCGACATACCGTACAGCAAGAAAACAGGGCCGGCGGTAGGGGCCAGCATATGGATCAATGACCGACTTGTGCCCGTTGTTGGTGTATTCGAACCTGGCCCGCATTTCCCTGAGTACGCTGACTCCGTATTCGTAAACGCCAGCATCATGCGTGCCCTCTCCAGGTCAGACCTAAAAGTTCAAGTTCGAACCGAAAAGGGTTTCTCTGCTGCGATTGCTCGAGTCGCACCGCTTGCATACTCGCCGAGCGACCCAGGGAAGGCAAAAGTAAACGTCACAGCCGATATTCAGTCAATCAGGCAGGATGTCTCAAATGATCTCGGGTCGCTCATCGCTTTGCTATCGCTGGTCCTGATGCTCCTGGCGATCATCACTGCGGCTTCCTCGATGTACCTGACCGTTCAGAACCGATCGGCAGAGATAGCCCTTCGACGAGCGATCGGCTCAAGTCGATGGCTAATTTGCCGATCCTTCATCCTTGAGGGCTTCATCGTTGGAATTACAGCAGGTTCGCTCGGCGGCATCATCGGAACTATGACCACGCTTTGCGTCTCCTGGATCCAGGCCTGGCCACCCGTATTGCCCCCGGAGCTCTGGCTGGTTGGACTCCTTCTGGGTGCGGCCACCGGTATTGTGAGCGCCATATACCCCGCTTGGGTCGCCAGCCGTAAAGATCCGGCTATTGCAATTCGCGCGTAGCAATCCCGCGAGAGTTCCCCCGAACCAGCTTCCTGGATGCAAACAGCACCCTCACGTGCGGTTGCCCGCTTTTCCGTTGTTGAGCAACAACGGAAAAGCGGGGCCCTGCACTTTCAAAGGCTTAGGCGTTCGCGATCAATCCCAGCTCAGCCTTGGAGGCCAGCGCCGAGTGCTTCGGGAACACCCGGACGGTGTAGCCGAAGGACCCGGACCGGTTGATGACCAGGGATCCGTGGAAGAGGTGGCGTCCGCCGCCGAGGTCTTCCATGGAGTCCAGTTCCGCCACCACGATGTCCTCGAGCTCGTCCGATTCTTCCGCCCGTCCGAATGCCACCTCCACAGAGACATCGTCCGGGGTGAGGTTGTTCAGGGCCACGTAGGCGTTGACCTGGAGTGTGTCGCCCACCTGGGGTTCCTCGGAAACACCCACGGAGTCCACGTGTTCCACTACAACCTGGGGCCAGGCGTTGCGGACCTTGGTGATCCATGCCGCGAGTTCCTTGGCTTCCTTGAAGGCTTCGGCCACGGCCCTGCGTCCGGACACGGCAGCCGGGCAGTAGAGGTTGTTGACGTAGTCGTGGAGCATTCGTTCTGCCGAAACGGCCGGGCCCAGGTTCGCCAAGGTGTGCTTGATCATGGAGACCCAGTGGGTGGGGACGGTCTCGCGGCTGGATTCGGAGGGTCCAGCGGCTCCGGCCCCTTGGGCAACGGTGGTGCCGTAGAAGCGCGGTGCCACCTGGTTTTCGAGCAGTTCGTACAGCGCAGATGCTTCGATGTCGTCGCGTTCTTCGGAGGACGCGTTGTTGTTGGCCGTGGGGATCGCCCAGCCATTTTCGCCGTCGTACATTTCGTCCCACCAGCCGTCCAGGACTGACAGGTTGAGCGAGCCGTTGATGGCGGCCTTCATGCCGGAGGTGCCGCAGGCTTCCAACGGGCGGAGGGGGTTGTTGAGCCACACGTCGCAGCCCGGGAACAGTGTCCGGGCCATGGCGATGTCGTAGTTGGGCAGGAAGACGATCCTGTGCCGTACTTCGGGGTCGTCGGTGAAGCGCACCAGGTCCTGGATCATCTTCTTGCCGGCGTCATCGGCAGGGTGCGACTTGCCGGCGATGACCAGTTGGATGGGGTGTTTCGGATCCAGCAGCAGGGCCTTCAAGCGTGCAGGGTCGCGCAGCATGAGGGTGAGGCGCTTGTAGGTGGGCACGCGCCGGGCAAAGCCGATGGTGAGCACATCGGGATCCAGTACGGAGTCGGTCCAGGCGAGTTCCGCGTCGGCGGCGCCGCGCTTCTTCCACGAGGCCCGGAGCCGGCGTCGAACGTCGTCGATAAGCTGGGCCCGCAACTCCCGGCGGAGGGCCCAGACGTCTTCGTCGCTGACGTTGTAGGCCAGGTCCCAGCGTCCCAGCGCTTCGGCTTCTGCACCGAACTGGTTCCGTGCAAGGGATGAGATGCGGGGGTCCACCCAGGTGGGTACGTGGACGCCGTTGGTGACGGAGGTGATGGGGATTTCCGAGTGGTCGAATCCTGGCCACAGTCCGGCGAACATTTCGCGGGACACCACGCCGTGGAGCTTGGCTACGCCGTTGGCGCGCTGCGCCAGGCGCAGGCCCATCACCGCCATGTTGAACACGGACGGGTTGCCGCCGTCGTAGTTTTCCCGGCCGAGTTCCAGAATCCTGTCCGTGGGCACTGCGGGTGCCAGTCCGGCTTCGAAGAAGTGCTTGATTTGCACGGTTTCGAATCGGTCGATGCCGGCGGGCACGGGCGTGTGCGTCGTGAAGACGGTGGACGCGCGTCCTGCGGCGAGGGCCTCGTCCCAGCTGAGGGGCTGGTGAGGATCGGACATGGCTTCTTGAATGCGTTCGATCCCCAGGAAGCCTGCGTGGCCTTCGTTGGTGTGGAACACTTCCGGCGCGGGTGTGCCGGTGAGCTCCTGGTAGACACGCAGTGCCTTGACGCCACCCATGCCCAGGAGCAGTTCCTGCTGCAGGCGGTGGTCGCCGCCTCCGCCGTAGAGGCGGTCAGTGATACCGCGCGCGGCTTCGTCGTTGGACGGGACATTGGAGTCCAGCAGCAGCAGCGGAACGCGTCCGACGTCGGCACGCCACACGTGCGCGTGCAGCTCGCGGCCGTTGGGCAGGGGGAGGGAAATGTGGACCGGCTTGCCGGGTACGCCGTCCTTGGCCGGGTGCCGAAGGAGGGTCAGCGGCAGGCCGTCGGGGTCCAGGACGGGGTAGGTTTCCTGCTGCCACGCATCCCGGGACAGGGATTGCTTGAAGTAGCCGGCCTGGTAGAGGAGCCCGACGCCGATCAGCGGCACGCCGAGGTCGGACGCGGCTTTGAGGTGGTCGCCGGCGAGGATGCCGAGGCCCCCCGAGTACTGCGGGAGTACCTCGGTGATGCCGAATTCCGGCGAGAAGTACGCGATGCAGGCTGGGGCGTCTTCACCAAGGCCTTGGTACCAGCGCGGTTCGCTGAGGTAGCGGTCCAGGTCGGCTGCTGCGTTTTGCACGCGGTCCACCACTTCGCCGTTGTTGGCGAGGTCCTGCAGTTGTTCGCGGCTGATAGACCCCAGAAGGGCTATGGGGTCGTGCTGCGACGCCTCCCAGAGAGCCGGGTTCAGGCTCGCAAAAAGTTCCCGAGTGGGCCGGTGCCAGGACCAACGCAAATTGGTGGCCAGACGGGCCAGGGGCCGTATGGGCTCGGGGAGGACGGTACGGACTGTAAACCTTCGAATAGCCTTCACGAGCGCCACACTAACGGACGGACATGGCAGTCGGAACTGCATTGGGTTTCTTTTAGGTAAAAGACATCTTGCGTCGAGGAGAAAGGTCGTGTGCTTAGCATTCTGTGATGTTTGTCGCTAACGTCGTGTTTGTGACGAATACCGTGCGAACCATGACCGCTCTGAAATCCAAGACGAAAACGGACATCACCGACGGACTTCGCTTCGGCCGGTTCCCCATCACGGCCGTCCAGCCGGTTGTTGAGGGTGGCCGTTTCCCGGCGAAGGCCTTGCCGGGGGAGGACCTTGTGGTTGGCGCCACGGTCTTCCGCGAAGGCCATGACCAGCTTGGCGTCTCCGCCGTGCTGCTCGACCCCAGGGGCAGGGAACGCCAACGCGTCCGCCTGAGCCCTGCGCAAGGTGAGCAGTGGAAAGGCCTGGACCGCTGGGAGGGCCTGATCACGCCGAGCGGCACAGGAGCATGGTCGTTCGTCATCGAAGCCTGGCACGACCGCTATGGCACCTGGCACCACAACGCGGAGGTGAAGGTTGCCGCCGGCATTGACGTGGAGTTGATGCTCGCCGAGGGCGCCGCCCTTCTTTCAGGAGCAGCCGACGACGCCGGCCGAACCGGCGCGGAAAAGCGAACCTTGCGTGCCGCTTCAGTCGTGCTGGCAGATACCACCAAGACTGCCGAGGAGCGCCTTGGCGCCGGTTTCAGCGCCGAGGTGCTTGCCGCCGTCGGACGCCTTCCGATCCGCGAGCTGGTGACGGTGTCCGAGCGCTTCCCGCTGCAGGTGGAGCGCGACCTCGCCGGACGCGGTTCCTGGTACGAGTTCTTCCCACGGTCCGAGGGCGCCGTGCTGGATCATTCCACTGGCCTGTGGACTTCCGGTAATTTCCGTACGGCCGCCAAGAGGCTCGACGCCGTGGCGGACATGGGCTTCGATGTCATCTACCTGCCGCCCATCCACCCGATCGGCTTCCAGCACCGGAAGGGCCGCAACAACACGTTGACGCCGGGACCGCAGGACCCGGGTTCTCCGTGGGCCATCGGTTCCAAGGATGGGGGCCATGACGCCATCCACCCGGAATTGGGTACGTTCGAGGATTTTGACGCCTTCGTGGCGCGTGCCAACGAGCTGGGACTCGAAGTCGCGCTGGACCTTGCCTTGCAGGCAGCTCCTGACCACCCCTGGGTGACTTCCAACCCTGAATGGTTCACCACGCGTGTGGACGGTTCCATTGCCTACGCCGAGAACCCGCCAAAGAAGTACCAGGATATTTATCCCCTGAACTTCGACAATGACCCGACGGGCCTGTCCAAGGAGATTCTTCGGATCGTGCAGCTGTGGATCAGCCATGGCGTGAAGGTTTTCCGCGTGGACAACCCCCACACCAAGCCCGTGTGGTTCTGGGAGTGGCTGATCGGCAAGATCAACAAGAAGAACCCCGAGGTTGTTTTCCTGGCGGAGGCTTTCACCCGCCCGCCCATGATGCACGCCTTGGGCCGCGCAGGGTTCCAGCAGTCCTACTCGTACTTCACGTGGCGCAACACCAAGACGGAGTTGGAGCAGTATTTCCACGAGGTCAGCCACGAGAGCCCGGCGTTCTTCCGCCCGAACTTCTTCGTGAACACCCCGGACATCCTCACCGAGTACCTGCAGTACGGTGGCCCAGCGGCCTTCCGCATCCGCGCCGCACTGGCCGCGACGGCGAGCCCGCTCTGGGGCGTCTACGCGGGATACGAGTTGTACGAGCACGTGGCCCGTCCGGGTGCCGAGGAGTACATCGACAACGAAAAGTACGAGTACAAGGCGAGGGACTGGGAAGGCGCAGCGGAGACGGGACGAACTCTGGCGCCCTATATCACCAGGCTTAACACCATCCGCAAGCAGCACCTGGCGTTGGGCGACCTGCAGAACCTGACGCTGCACAGCAGCACGGACGATGCCACGATTGTCTACTCCAAGCACAAGACGTTGCCGGACGGTACCAAGGACACCTTGATCATTGTGGTCAACGTGGATCCGCACAGTGCCCGCGAAAGCACGGTCTCCCTGGACCTTGCCGCCCTGCAGGTGGATCCCTCCGACCTCAACGAGGACGGCCGGTTCCGGGTGGACGACTTGATCACCGGCCAGAGCTGGGAGTGGGGCGAGCACAACTACGTCCGTCTGGATGCCCACGTTGAGCCGGCACACATCCTGAGCATCCGGAGGCAGCCTTAGTGAGTTTTTCTCCGCAGAATCCCAGCCAGTACTTCACCCCGAAGAACACCTTCGAGTTGAATGCCCCAGGTCTCCAGCACGATCCGCACTGGTACCGCAAGGCAGTCTTCTATGAGGTACTGGTGCGGGCCTTTGCGGATGCCAACGGGGATGGTTCCGGCGATTTCCATGGGTTGATCGACAAACTGGACTACCTCCAGTGGTTGGGCGTTGACTGCCTCTGGTTGCCGCCGTTCTTCCATTCCCCGTTGCGCGATGGCGGCTATGACATCGCTGACTACACGTCCGTCCTGGATGAGTTCGGCACCATCAGCGATTTCAAGCGGTTGGTTGCCGAGGCCCACGCACGGGGCGTCCGGGTGATCATTGACCTTCCCTTGAACCACACCTCGGACCAGCATCCCTGGTTCCAGGAATCGCGTAAGGATCCCACCGGCCCTTACGGTGATTTCTACGTATGGAGCGACACGGACGAGAAGTACCAGGACGCACGCATCATCTTCGTTGACACCGAAGAATCCAACTGGACGTTCGATCCCATTCGCCGCCAGTTCTTTTGGCACCGCTTCTTCAGCCACCAGCCGGACCTGAATTTCGAGAATCCCAAAGTCATCGAGGCCCTCTATGACGTCATCCGGTTCTGGCTGGACCAGGGGATTGACGGCTTCCGCGCCGACGCCATCCCGTATCTGTTCGAAGAAGACGGCACCAACTGCGAGAACCTGCCGGCAACGCACACGTTCCTGCAGGATCTCCGCCGGATGGTGGACGCGAACTATCCCGGCAGGGTGATCATTGCAGAGGCAAACCAGCCCCCGCATGAGGTGGTGGAGTATTTCGGCACCGAGGAAGCACCTGAATGCCACATGGCTTTCCACTTCCCCATCATGCCGCGGCTTTACTATGCCCTCAGGGATCAAAAGGCCGCGCCAATCATCGAGACCCTGCGGGACACCCCAGCAATTCCCACAGGCGCCCAGTGGGGGACCTTCCTCCGAAATCACGATGAGCTCACCCTTGAGATGGTGCCCGCGGAGGAACGTGCCGCCATGCTCGGTTGGTATGCCCCGGATCCCCGCATGCGTGCCAACATCGGTATCAGGCGGCGTTTAGCTCCGTTGCTGGACAACTCCCGCTCCGAGATCGAGCTCATCAACGCACTGTTGCTTTCCCTGCCAGGTAGCCCGTTCCTGTATTACGGGGATGAGATCGGCATGGGAGACAACATCTGGCTCGACGACCGTGATGCAGTGCGCACACCGATGCAGTGGAATCCCGACCGCAACGCGGGTTTCTCCGGAGCGGATCCGGGCAAGCTGTACCTTCCGGTCATTCAGTCGCTGGTTTACAACTACAGCATGGCCAACGTTGAAGCCGAAGCTGCGCACTCCGGTTCCCTGCTGCGCTGGACCCGGCAGATCCTCAGCGTCCGCAAGAACCACCCCGTGTTTGGCTTGGGCGGCTTCCGGCACATCGAAGCCGATCATGAAGTGGTGCTCGCCTATGTCAGGGAATTGCCGGCGGGCAATCCTGAAGGGGAGGAGGCAGAGACCGTTCTTTGTGTCTTCAACCTCTCCCAGCACCCTGTAGCGGCAACCTTGGACCTCCCCGAGTTTGCAGGCAGGGGCCTGCGCGACATTTTTGGCGGCCAGCCGTTCCCGGCCGTCGGTGACAACGGAAACCTGACCGTCATGCTGGGCAGCCACAGCTTTTACTGGCTGCGGGTCCGCTCGGCTTTTTCCAATCCCACGTCGCCTTTTACGCAGGCGATTCCCGTGGTGACCTCCAAAGGATGAGATGAGCAAGGAAAACTTGAACCCCTCCGTTGAAGGACTTCTCCGGAACTGGCTTCCAGGAAAGCGCTGGTTCCCGGTCAAGAGCCCCGATTTTGCACTGGAGCATGTGGGCGCTTTCAGGCTTCCGGGCGCTGGTGGCGACACTGTGTTCGAGGTGGTGCTGCTGGCCGTGACCTACCGGACGGCCGACGGAGGTCCCCGGACTGACGTTGTCCAGGTTCCGTTGAGCTATCGGAGCCAGCCGCTGGCGGACGCTCCGGCAGCCTTGCTGGGTGAGTTCACGGACGCCTCGGGCCTCCGGCTTGTCTATGACGCTGTCTACGATTCCGAATTCGTCAGCGCTTGGTTGAACCTCATGCGCAGCGAAGGCACAGCGGCCGGCGCCCAAGGGCACCTCACCCGTGGTCGTGTGCCGCTGCCGGACCACCCCACCTCCGTGCGGGTGCTGTCCGGCGAGCAGTCCAACACCTCAGTCATCATCGACGACGGAGATTCGGCAGCCATCGTGAAGATCTTCCGTGTGCTGGCCGCCGGCAAGAACCCGGAAGTGGAGCTCGGCGCGGCACTGACGGCTGCCGGGACCACCGAGGTTCCCGCTACGCTCGGCTGGATCACCGGCTCGTGGGAGGGGCCGGCGTCGAACGGTTCAGCCGCGGCCACCGGCGAACTGACAGTGGCACATGAATTCCTGCTCGGTGGCTTGGACGCCTGGCGGTTGGCAGTCGAAGCGGCCGCCGCCGGCAAGGACTTCACAGCAGAGGCGCGAGGGCTCGGAGCTGCTACCGCCACCGTTCACGCCAGGCTCGCGGAAACATTTGGAACCCAGGACGGCCAGGCAGACGGCCCGGACCTCATCGCGACTGTGGCCCGTCGGGTCCGCCAGTCGTGGGTGGAGGCCGCCTCCGCCGTCGGGCCTTACGACGACAACCTCGACGAGCTGCTGGCGGCCTTGGATCCCCGGGACGTTGGGCAGCTCCAACGCGTTCACGGTGACCTCCACCTCGGGCAGATCCTTTTGGTTCCCGGCGCCGAGGGGCAGCCGGGCCGGTGGGCCATTCTCGACTTTGAGGGCGAGCCGCTGCGGACCATCGATGAACGCAGCAATCCGGATCTTCCCCTGAGGGATGTCACGGGCATGCTGCGCTCCTTTGACTATGCCGCGGGTGCCGCAACGCGTGAGGACCCTGACGCCAGGGTGCCAGAAACCTGGGTGGATGACTGCGCTGCCGCGTTCCTTGAGGGGTACAGCGACGTCACCCCGGGAACCATAGACCGCCGCTCGCCACTGTTTGTGGCATTGTGGCTGGACAAGGCCTTATACGAGGTTGTCTACGAGCTGCGGAACCGGCCCGACTGGCTGTCCATTCCGGTGAATGCTTCGCGACGAATCCTCGACAACACAAGCCGCGGCAAGCATGCGGCAGCTATAGCGGAAGGTAATGACATGACTGGCTCTGCACGCACCGAACGGCCCCGAGTTCCCCTGCACGTGGACTCCGAGACCTTGGAACGCGTGGCAGCCGGCGCCTACCACGCGCCGCACTCGGTCCTTGGCGCACACCTGGACGATCACGGTCACGTCACTGTCCGCACCGTCAAGCACCTCGCCAAGTCCGTGGCGGTGGTGACCGAAACCGGTCGCACGGAAATGACCCACGAGGCCCACGGCGTGTGGACCGCTGTCCTGGAACCGCTGCAGGCCGGCCATGTGCCGGACTACCGTTTGGAAGTGGTGTACGACGCCGAACCCGTCACCATCGATGACCCGTACCACTACCTGCCTACCGTAGGTGAGGTGGACCTGCACCTGATCGGCGAAGGCCGGCACGAGCGTCTCTGGGATGTCCTCGGCGCGCACGTCCAGCACTACCGTTCGGCACTGAGCGATGTAGACGGTGTCTCGTTCGCCGTCTGGGCTCCCAATGCCCAGGCAGTCCGTGTGAAGGGTGACTTCAACGGGTGGGATGGCCGCTCGCACGGAATGCGCTCGCTGGGCTCCTCTGGAGTTTGGGAGCTCTTCATTCCGGGCGTTGTAGCAGGGGCGTGCTACAAATACGAAATCCTTACCAAGTCCGGGCACTGGATTGAAAAGGCCGATCCCCTGGCCTTCGGCACCGAAGTACCGCCGCTGACCGCCTCGCGCGTGGTGGACGCCAGCTACCGCTTCAAGGACGCGGAGTGGATGACCGCCCGGGCCCAAAAGGATCCGCACAACTCGCCCATGAGCGTCTACGAAGTCCACTTGGGCTCATGGCGCCTTGGCCTTGGCTATAAGGAACTGGCCAAGGAACTCGTGGATTACGTGAAGTGGCTTGGGTTCTCCCACGTTGAGTTCATGCCCGTTGCGGAGCACCCCTTCGGTGGTTCATGGGGTTACCAGGTGACGTCCTACTTTGCGCCGACTTCACGCTTTGGGCACCCGGACGAGTTCCGGTTCCTCGTTGACTCCCTGCACCAGGCCGGAATCGGCGTCCTCCTGGACTGGGTCCCTGCACACTTCCCGAAGGACTCCTGGGCGCTGGCGCAGTTTGACGGCCAGCCGCTGTACGAGCACTCGGACCCTGCCTTGGGTGAACACCCCGACTGGGGAACCTTGATCTTCGACTTCGGGCGCAGCGAGGTCCGAAACTTCCTGGTGGCCAACGCGCTGTATTGGCTGGAGGAATTCCACATTGATGGCCTGCGCGTGGACGCAGTGGCCTCCATGATCTACCTGGATTACTCCCGGGAAGAAGGACAATGGCGGCCGAACAAATTCGGTGGCCGGGAAAACCTCGAAGCGATTTCCTTCATGCAGGAAGTCAACGCCACGGTGTACAAGTCCCACCCCGGCGCCATCATCATCGCGGAGGAGTCCACCGCATTCCCCGGTGTCACTGCTCCCACCAACCACGGCGGGCTGGGCTTCGGGCTCAAATGGAACATGGGCTGGATGCATGACTCGCTCAAGTACATCTCCGAAGACCCCATCAACCGCAAGTGGCACCACGGGACCATCACGTTCTCCTTGGTCTACGCCTTCACGGAGAACTTCCTGCTGCCCATCAGTCACGATGAAGTGGTTCACGGCAAGGGCTCCATGCTGCGCAAGATGCCGGGTGACCGGTGGCAGCAACTGGCCAACCTGCGTGCCTTCTTCGCGTACCAGTGGGCGCATCCGGGCAAGCAGCTCATCTTCATGGGCACTGAGTTCGGCCAGGAAGCGGAATGGTCCGAACAGTACGGGCTGGACTGGTTCCTCGCTGACATTCCTGCGCACCGCGGACTTCAACTCCTGGTCAAGGACCTTAACGAGCTGTATACGTCCACTCCGGCGCTGTACCAGCGTGACAACGAGGCCGGCGGTTTCCAGTGGATCAATGGTGGGGATGCCGACCACAATGTCCTGACCTTCATTCGCTGGGATAACGACGGCAAGCCGCTTGTCTGCGCAGTGAACTTCTCGGGTGGTCCGCACCAGGACTACATCCTGGGTGTTCCGGCGGCAGGGGAGTGGACCGAAGTGCTGAACACTGACTCCGGAACGTACGGGGGCTCGGGCGTGGTCAACGCCGGAACCCTCAAGGCTTCGACGCCGGGGACTGATGGTCAGCCGGCCGCGCTGACCGTCACGCTTCCCCCGCTTGGAGCTTCCTGGTTCGCGTTGGCTGAGTAGTGCTTGAGGTCAGGAGGGCCCGGAGCTTTGGCTTCCGGGCCCTCCTTCCCTGTGTTTCCGGGCTTTTTGCTTGGTGGAGGAGCCGTGTCGCTGCCGGGTTTTGCCATCCCGGGGAAGTAGGGGTATAGTTAGTACCCGCGCTGCTCCACGAGTAGGGATCGCAAGCTGACAAGAAACCGCAAGGAAAAATCAAGTCAAGCTTGCCGATTTGACTCGTAGGAAGCTAGCCGGTAAGTTAGAAAAGTTGCTCCGGAGCGACCAGCGAAGGCTGGTGGTACTGCTTCGGAATAGTGACCTGTTGTTTGAGAACTCAATAGTGTGCCAAGTTTGTTGATACCGATTGTTTTTTGATTGGTTGAAATTTATGCCAGTTCTGTCATGCACCCCCGTGTGTGGTGGGCTGGTTTTCAGCTGGTTTCGAATTTTG
>NZ_JAOEFX010000109.1 GCF_025421775.1 Paenarthrobacter aurescens
AGGAAACTTATCTCCTTTAAATACAATGCGATTAGAGGAAGAGTATGGCGGCAGAATTGAAGACGTCATTATCGAACGCATTTTCTTCTCAGAGGACAAACGAACTGGAATTGGAACGTTCAGTCCTTCTGATCCGAAATCTCAAGACATTGCCGACCTAACAGGAAGCATTGACTTTTCAACAATTGCAGAGTATGGATCTGAGTCAGATCCGCGTGCTTATCGCTTTGACGGAGAGCTTAATAAAGCAAACCGGGGAATGATGGAGTTCCAGGAGATGTTAAAATGT
>NZ_JAOEFX010000110.1 GCF_025421775.1 Paenarthrobacter aurescens
TTCCTGAAGAGGGGCTGCTGCCGATGCTCTCTGATGCACGCCGCTTCGGCATTCCGGCAACCCTGCGCGGGCTGCTGAACAACGACTTTCGCCAGACCGCAGAGAAGATGTTTGAACTGTCGAAGAAGGACAGGCAGGCGGGCGTGCAGAGTGACCCGACCCTGTTTCAGCAGTATGGCATTAAAGCGGTGCCTGCACTGGTTGTGACCTGCGGTGGCAAATTTGACGTGCTGTACGGCAGCCTGCCGGTGCAGCAGGCTCTGGAGGAGGTCAGGCAGCGCGGTGACTG
>NZ_JAOEFX010000111.1 GCF_025421775.1 Paenarthrobacter aurescens
ATATGTTTAAAAAACAAAAGCTCAGTTTTTTTATTTTAGCTCTAACACCTGTTGTTGATTTTTTTCTTCTGATTGTGACGAGTGTAGACCTTTACCGAGGTGCTACAGCGACCTATGCTCACGCTCTTGCAGCCGTGTATATTGGAATTTCGATCGCTTTTGGAAAAAGTATGATTCAATGGGCAGACGAACGCTTTCAATATTATGTGATGAAAAGCGGGGAGAAACCTCGTAGGCGCTATGGAAAAGAATATGCAAAGCATTATTTTAAGTCATGGATACAGCATCT
>NZ_JAOEFX010000112.1 GCF_025421775.1 Paenarthrobacter aurescens
GATTGAGCTCGCCGACTGCTTCTTCTACCTGAATCTGTGCACTGGTCAGCAAACTGCTGGCTTCACCCAGCGCACCCACCGAGCTGTTCACACTGGACAGACGATTGAGGCTGGCGGTCAGCGCATTCAGGACATTGCCGGAATCGCTTTCGCTGCACTGCTCGACCACTTGCCGACAAATGCCCAGCAGGGTTTCGGCGTTGGTCAGGTTCTTGTGTTCCTGCTCCAGCTGTTCCAGTTCGTTTTCGCCGAGACCGAGGTTTTCCAGTTCTTCGAGCTGATAGCTGAG
>NZ_JAOEFX010000113.1 GCF_025421775.1 Paenarthrobacter aurescens
AAGCAATATTGCTTGGGAAGATTGGAAAAGCATCTGAAAAGAAAATTCACTTTTCGGTTGATTCGGAGAGTACACTCGATACGCTCCCAGAACATATTGAAATTTCTCATCTCATTATCATTATTGGGAACTTAATTGATAATGCATTTGAAGCGGTGAGTCAGCAGTTTAAAAAAGAAGTGTCGTTTTTTATTACCGATATTGGTCATGATTTAATTATTGAAGTGATGGATAACGGACCAGGTATATCAGAAGAAGTACTAAATCAAATTTTCACAAAAGGTTTTT
>NZ_JAOEFX010000114.1 GCF_025421775.1 Paenarthrobacter aurescens
GAGGCGAGGCATTTATGCCAAAACCTTCTTTTGAAGCATTAAATGAAAAAAGATTACAAAACGAAGAAGAGCCGTTTGCGAACCCGCGTAATGCGGCTGCAGGCTCGCTTCGTCAGCTTGATACGAAAATTGCGGCGAAACGAAACCTTGATATCTTCGTCTACAGTATAGCGGAGCTTGATGAAATCGGTGTTGAATCGCAAAGCGAGGGACTTGATCTTCTCGACGAACTTGGCTTTAAAACGAACAAAGAAAGACGGATGTGCCACACGATTGAAGAAGTGATCG
>NZ_JAOEFX010000115.1 GCF_025421775.1 Paenarthrobacter aurescens
GAGTTCTTCGACGCGAAACAGGCGACTGGTGGCGACGATCTCGCGGGCGAGTACGGTGGGTTTCTGGCGCATGCAAAGCTCCTTGGCGTGAACGCGCTACTATAACGCGGCTTTCCCGATTGTTTGCGTCGGATATCTTTTCACCGTTCGAGACGTTGCCATGCCTTCTTTACCGTGGTCCGACATCGATACCGTCCTGCTCGACATGGACGGCACGCTGCTGGATCTGCACTTCGACAACCATTTCTGGCTCGAGCACCTGCCCCAGCGCTACGCCGAACTGCACGG
>NZ_JAOEFX010000116.1 GCF_025421775.1 Paenarthrobacter aurescens
GACGCACCACTTGCAGATCGAGATGCTGCATATCAGTGCGCCTTGTGCTCGACGCTCGGTGCGTCGGATTGCAGCTTCTGCACTTCGCTCACCGCCAGTTCAGCGCCCTGCCCGCCCCAACCCTGACGCAGGGAGTTGAGCAGATCAGTCAATTGCTCAGGACTGAGCTTTCCAGCAAAACCCGGCATCGGCTGCATGTGCTCGAACCCGGAGAACTTCTGTTCGCCGATGCCGTCCTCGATCACTCGCAACAGATTGCGCGGATCTTCCAGACGCAACGTCGTATTG
>NZ_JAOEFX010000117.1 GCF_025421775.1 Paenarthrobacter aurescens
CTGGAAAAGAAATAGGGAATGAAACTCAGTGTCACCCAATTTATGGTGTTTATGTAATAAGGGATTACTTATTTCAATACAGAAAAACAAAAGAAATGAAGTATCAAGATGCTGCTATTAAAGTAGCAAATGCTGCTATTCATAGAATGGAGACATTTAGAAATGCTCTTGTATTTTGGTATAAAAAGGATAGTCCTTTTAATTCTACAAGCAAGGAATACTATTCAGGTTTAACGCAAAGTTATTATGCAGAAATTTTTGCCCAAGTCTATAAATTAACTAATATAT
>NZ_JAOEFX010000118.1 GCF_025421775.1 Paenarthrobacter aurescens
GGCCATGCGCCGCTTCATCTGCTCGTTGACCGGGTTGAGCTGCGCCAGCCCCAGCGTGGCGATGAACGCACCGATCAACCGCGCACCGGGCAAATCGATGCCCTCGCCAAACGCGCCGCCCAACACCGCAAACCCGACGCCCTGGCTGTCGGCGCTGAACTGGTCGAGAAACGCCTGCCGCGCGCCCTCGGCCATGCCCCGCGATTGCAGCCACTGAGTGATGTGCGGATGGCGCTCGGCCAATAAGGTCGCGACCTGTTGCAGGTAATCGAAACTGCTGAAGAACG
>NZ_JAOEFX010000011.1 GCF_025421775.1 Paenarthrobacter aurescens
GAAGCTAAGACCCACAGCGCCGATGGTACTGCACCCGGGAGGGTGTGGGAGAGTAGGACACCGCCGGACAACCATTAGGTCGAGACCCCCCAACCAGCACACGGTTGGGGGGTCTCCCACACCCACCGGAAGCCTCCGCCCAAGCGGAGGCTTCCGCCATTTAACCGCCTTGGAACAGCCTGGATTGGCGTCAAAGTGGTTTCGGACCTGGTAATTCACCGCGGCTGTGAGTCTTGCCACGGGACTGCCCCAATGGGCTCCAGACGTTCGGCGGCCGCGGCCGCGTCGAATAGAATTGCATAAGACATACGAGTCGGCAGCTGAGCGCTGCCGGCGGCGTGACAACGAAATAAGGGTTATGAGCGACTACGCACGCGCCAGTGGTCGGCTCGCAACAGGAGGAATCCACCATGGCTGAGCACAACGGCGGCAATCGCGGCGGCAATCGCGGAAACTTCGGCGGGAACCGTGACGACCGCGGCTCGTACCGCCCCAACAACAATTCGGGCGGCGACCCCCGCGGATTCCGTTCCAGGGAGAACCGGGACGGCAATGATCGTCCGGCTCGTGATGGTGAGCGTCGTCCGTTCAACAACGACCGCGGTGACCGTAAGCCTTTCGGCGACCGCAATGACCGTCCGGCACGTGACGGCGAGCGTCGTTCCTTCGGTGGCGACCGCGATCGCAAGCCTTTCGGCGACCGCAATGACCGTCCGGCTCGTGATGGTGAGCGTCGTCCGTTCAACAACGACCGCGGAGATCGCAAGCCTTTCGGCGACCGCAATGACCGTCCGGCACGTGACGGCGAGCGTCGTTCCTTCGGTGACGACCGCGATCGCAAGCCTTTCGGCGACCGCAATGACCGTCCGGCTCGTGACGGCGAGCGTCGTTCCTTCGGTGGCGACCGCGATCGCAAGCCTTTCGGCGACCGTCCCGAGCGTGGCCCACGGAACTTCGATGGTCCCCGTCGTGACAGCGATGACCGCCGCCCGTTCAACAACGACCGCGGAGATCGTAAGCCTTTCGGCGACCGTCCCGAGCGTGGCCCACGGAACTTTGACGGTCCCCGTCGTGACAGCGATGACCGCCGCCCGTTCAACAACGACCGCGGAGATCGTAAGCCTTTCGGCGACCGTCCCGAGCGTGGCCCACGGAACTTTGACGGTCCCCGTCGTGACAGCGATGACCGCCGCCCGTTCAACAACGACCGCGGTGACCGCAAGCCCTTTGGCGACCGCCCTGACCGCGGCGGCGAACGTCGCTCCTTCAGCAGCGACCGCGGAGACCGTGGCAACTCGTGGGAAGAACGTCCTGCCCGCGTTCCCAACGCCAAGGACATCCGCAGCGCCAACCGTCCTGACCGCGAGCGTTCTCCAGAAATCGATGAGGATGTCACTGGCAAGGAACTCGACCGCGCCACGGGTCACCAGATCAAGACCCTCGAAGAGCAGAGTGCCGGCTGGGTTGCCAAGCACCTGGTCATGGCCGGCCGCTTGATCGACATCGAACCCGAGCTGGCCTTCCAGCACGCACTCGCTGCCAGCCGCCGCGGTGGCCGCCTCTCGGCTGTCCGTGAAGCGGTGGGCCTGACTGCCTACGCTGCCGGTCACTACGGCGAAGCCCTGCGCGAATTCCGCACGTACCGTCGCATCAGTGGATCCAACGTACACCTGCCGGTGATGGCCGACTGCGAGCGTGGCCTTGGCCGCCCCGACCGTGCGCTGGACATGGTCCGCTCTCCCGAGGCCCAGGACCTGGATGCTCCGGGCAAGGTGGAGCTGGCGATTGTGGCGTCGGGTGCCCGTGCGGACCTGAAGCAACTGGACGCTGCCGTCAGCGAGCTGGAGATCCCCCAGTTGGACATCAACCGGGCGTTTTCCTACAGCCCTCGCCTGTTCCGTGCTTACGCTGAGGCATTGGGTGCCGTCGGCCGCACTGAGGAAGCTGACAAGTGGGCACGTCAGGCCTTGGTGGCTGAGAACGCCCTCGGCGTCGGTGACTTCGCTGAGCCGGAAATTCTTGACCTCGGCTGGGACGAGCAGGAAGAAGAAGCCGCCCGCAAGCCGCGCTTCCAGAAGACCGCCCCGGACGCGGACACCGCCCGGGACGCCGACGTCGTAAAGTCCGAAACTGAAACGGTCATCGCAGAAGCCGCAGCGGCCGATGTTGAACACGATGATGTTGAACTTGATGATGCCGAGTCCGACTACTTCGAATCCGATGATGCTGAATCCGACATCGATTCGGCGGAGGAGGACACGGAATCCAAGGACGAGGAAGCCAAGCACGAGGAAACCGACAACGAGGGCACCAACTCCCAGCATGGCTGATTCACTGATCTCATCATTTGATGCTGTCCTGTCCGATCTGGATGGAGTGGTCTACGCAGGACCGCATGCCATTCCTGGTGCCGTGGAGTCGTTGCAGCGTCTCGAAACCGTGGGCGTCGGCCTGGGGTATGTGACCAACAATGCCTCCAGGACGCCGGCCCAGGTCGCGGCGCACCTGCGTGAGCTGGGTGCGCCCGCGGAGGACCATCAAGTGGTCAGTTCCTCCCAGGCAGCAGGGGAGCTCCTTGCTTCCATGCTGCCTGCGGGGGCGCACGTCCTCATCACCGGCAGTGCAGCTTTGGCTCATGAGATCGAATTGGTGGGACTCAAGCCGGTGCACAGCGCCGCAGAGTCTCCCGTAGCCGTAGTCCAGGGATTCAACCCGGAGATCGGCTGGAAGGACCTCGCGGAGGCGTCGTATGTGGTGGCAGGCGGGGCCATGTGGTTTGCCACCAATACGGACATGTCCATCCCGCAGGCCCGAGGCATGGCACCGGGCAATGGAACGCTGGTGGCCGCTGTGGCGGCTGCCACGGGAAAGACTCCTTTGGTGGCCGGCAAGCCCGAAGCGCCACTGTTCCATGCGGCGGCGAAGCGGCTCAAGGCCGACCGCCCGCTGGTAGTTGGCGACCGCTTGGATACGGACATCCTGGGTGGCAACCGCGCAGGATTCGCGACGGCGGCCGTCCTCACCGGGGTTGACACCACGCACACCATCCTGGCCGCGCGGACTGACGAACGTCCCGACTACCTGCTGGCGGACCTGGAGGGCCTGTATGCTCCGTATCCCGAGGTTGTCAGCGACGCCGGCTCGTACCGTTGCGGCAAGGCCTCAGCTATCGCTGAGGACGGTAAGGTCATTGTGACCGGACATGAGGATGACCTCGACGCTTGGCGGGCGGCATGCGCAGCCTGGTGGGCGGCAGTTCCCAACACTGTGGTCGCGCAAGCGCCCAAGCTGGAATGGCGAACTCACTAGACTGGTGCGATGACCCAGCCCAACACCCACCCGGAGCCCGAGGCAGCGGACTACGAGGCAGCGAGCCGCGAGGCGAATGGCCCTGAGCCCGAAAGCCCGGAACCAGAAAGCCCCGAGGTTCAGTGGCCCGAGCTGACAAATCCTACGGGGGACCAGCTTGTGGACAGAGCCTTGGGCCTGCTGGGCAGCGTGCCGGGTTCACCGGTGTCAGAGCATGGCGAACTGTACGCCGGGATCCATGACTCCCTCTTGGAGGCTTTGGATGCGGAGCCGGGCCTCCCGGCCATACCCAAGCCCAATGGTTCGGAAGGCGATAGCTAACGCATGGCACGACTCGATCAGGAACTTGTCACCCGTGGGCTGGCGAGGTCGCGTACCCATGCCGCAAAGCTCATCAGCGACGGCAAGGTCAGCTCGGGCGGTACGGTCCTGGCCAAAGCCTCCCATCAGGTGGATCCGGAAACGGCGCTGCACGTCGAATCCCATCTGGAAGACATCTACGCCAGCCGGGCCGGGCATAAGTTGGCTGGTGCGCTGCAGGCGTTTCCCGCCGTCGTGGTTGCCGGGAAACGATGCCTCGACGCCGGTGCCTCCACTGGTGGTTTTACTGACGTTCTGCTTCGGCAGGGGGCGGCACGAGTGGTGGCGGTCGACGTCGGACACGGCCAGTTGGTGCCGCACCTCCGGGAGGACCCGCGGGTGGATGTCCACGAGGGCCTTAACGTTCGGTACATGACCCCCGACCAGCTTGGCGGACCTGCCGGGCTGACAGTTGCCGACCTGTCCTTTATCTCGCTTACCCTGGTGCTCCAACCCTTGGCAGAGTGCACTGAACCCGGCGGGGACCTGGTCCTTATGGTTAAGCCGCAGTTCGAAGTGGGCAAGGAGCGGCTGAGCCGGACGGGCGTGGTTTCGTCAGAGAATGAACGACGCCGGGCGGTGGCCCAGGTTGCCCGGGCAGCAGTTGATGCGGGGCTGGAACTTCATGATCTCGCGGCCAGTCCACTGCCTGGCCAGGACGGAAATGTTGAATACTTCCTGTGGATGAAGCGCAGGATGTCCGCGGCGTTGCCTAAGATCGAAGAGCGGGACGAGGACGTTGCTGCGTTGATTGAGAAACTCTGGCCAAACCACTAGAAAGCAGAACCCGATGAGCAGGCGTGTACTTGTCCTGGCCCACACAGGGCGGGAGGAATCGCTCCGCGCAGCGTGGGATGCCTGTACCCAGCTGCATGCCTCCGGCCTGGTTCCGGTCCTCCAGAAATCTGAACTTGCCGATATCGAACGTTTCTTCGGCGCCTTTGATACGCCCATCGAGATCCTTGACGATCACGTCAACCTGGAGGACGTGGAGTTGGTCATGGTCCTGGGCGGGGACGGCACCATCCTGCGGGCAGCGGAACTCGTTCGCGAGGTAGACGTCCCGCTGCTGGGCGTCAACTTGGGGCACGTGGGATTCCTCGCCGAAAGTGAACGCGCCGATCTCGCACAAACCGTGGAATGGATTGCGAGCCGCCAGTACACGGTGGAGGAACGCATGACCATTGATGTCCAGGTGTGGGTCAAAGGCCAGAAGATTTGGCACACGTGGGCGTTGAACGAGGCGGCCATTGAGAAAGCCAACCGGGAACGCATGCTGGAAGTGGTCACTGAGGTGGATGAGCGTCCTTTGACATCCTTCGGTTGTGATGGCGTTGTCCTGGCTACTCCTACCGGTTCAACGGCCTACGCCTTCTCTTCAGGCGGGCCGGTGGTGTGGCCGGAGGTTGAGGCGTTGGTGATCGTTCCGATCAGTGCCCACGCGCTTTTTGCCAAGCCCTTGGTGGTGTCTCCGCGCTCCAAGCTGGCCGTAGAAATCATGAACCGGACCGATGCCTTGGGCGTTCTCTGGTGCGATGGACGGCGCTCGGTGGACCTTCCCCCTGGAGCACGTGTTGAAGTGACGCGCTCGGCAACCCCGGTGCGGCTCGCCCGGACCCACAAAACTCCATTTTCCGCCCGGCTCGTCCGCAAGTTCGAGCTGCCCATCCACGGCTGGCGCGGCCCTGCTCCCCGGAGCGGCGAAGTCCACACCGGTCCTATCCCCGTCATCCGGACTCTTTCGCCGGCGCCCTTGCCCAGTCCGCGGGATGGTGAAAGTCCCCGGGCCGGTGAACCTTCCGACCCCACGAATGCGAAGTGAACCATGCTTGAAGAACTCCGAATCCGTGACCTCGGCGTCATCACTGACGCCGCCCTGCCGCTCGGCCCTGGCCTGAGCGTTGTCACCGGCGAAACCGGTGCCGGAAAGACCATGGTGGTGACCGCCGTCGGGCTTCTTCTGGGGGCCCGTTCCGATGCTGGGGCCGTTCGGAGCGGCGCCAAATCGGCGTCCGCTGAAGCGGTGTTGAAGCTCGATCCGGCGCACAGCGCTGTTGAGCGAGCCAAGGAGGCAGGGGGTGAGGCGGAAGAGTTCGACGGCGTGGCCGAGCTCCTTCTGGCCCGCACTGTTGGAGCCGATGGGCGCAGCCGGGCTTATGTTGGCGGGCGCGCAGCACCAGTGGGGGTGCTTGCCGAGCTGGGTGAGAGCCTGGTGGTGGTGCACGGCCAGTCCGACCAGATCAGGTTGAAGAGCGCCACCGCGCAGCGGCACGCCCTGGACAGGTTTGCCGGGGCACCCTTGGCCAAAACGCTGGGGGAGTACCAGGAGCTGTACAACCACTGGAAGGCCATCCAGTCCGAACTCGAAACGCTGCGCAGCGAGGCCCGTGAGCGTTTGCGTGAGGCCGAGTCCCTGGACGCTGCCCTCAAGGAAATTGACGAGGTGGATCCCCAGCCGGGTGAGGACGAGACGCTCAAGGCCGAGGCCGTGAAGCTGGCAAATGTCGAAGAACTAAGGCTGGCAGCGGCCGCGGCCCACGAATCCCTCATAGCGGAGGAGTTCGGTGACGCTGGGGATGCCACGTCCATGGTGGATGCTGCCAAGCGGACGCTGGAGCACGTGGCTGATCACGATGAGGAGTTGCGTTCGGCTGCGGCCCGGCTCGCTGAGGTGGGGTTCCTGCTCAACGACATCGCTGCGGAGCTTTCCAGCTACCAGGCTGCGTTGGACACTGAAGGGCCGGAACGGCTGTCGGAAATCGAGGAACGCCGGGCCGCCCTTGCCAAGCTGATCCGCAAGTACGCCCCAAGTATTGACGAAGTGCTGGAGTGGGCCGCTGCGGCCAGGACGCGCTTGGACGAGTTGCAGGACGACTCCAGCCGCATCGAGTCCTTGGACGCCGAGGTTGCTTCAGCGGAGGCTACCCTGCGCAAGCAGGCAGCGGCCATCAGCAAAGCCCGTCAGAAGGCTGCCAAGGACCTGTCAGCAAGGGTCAGCGCCGAGCTGAAGGCCCTGGCCATGGCTGACGCCACGCTGGTCATTGAGGTGGATGGCAGCGGATTGCTGGGCCCCTGGGGAACCGACGAGATTGCGTTCCTCCTCCAGCCGCACTCCGGGGCTCCCGCGAGGCCGTTGGGCAAGGGCGCATCGGGTGGTGAACTGTCAAGGGTCATGTTGGCCATCGAGGTAGTTCTCGCAGCGGTGGATCCTGTTCCGACGTTCGTCTTCGACGAAGTGGATGCCGGGGTGGGTGGCCGTGCCGCTGTCGAGATCGGGCGCCGCCTGGCGATGTTGGCCCGCCACGTACAAGTGCTGGTCGTGACGCACTTGCCGCAGGTAGCTGCATTCGCCGATCAACACATCCGCGTGACCAAAACATCCGTGCGCGGCGCTGACGGGAAGACAACCACCGGTTTCACCTCCAGCGATGTGCAGCTGCTCAGTGACGACGAACGTGTCAAGGAACTTGCCCGCATGCTGGCAGGACAGGAAGATTCCGAGTCGGCACAGGCCCACGCCCAGGAGCTGCTGGACGACGCGAAGCTATTGCCCCAACGGGCCTGATGCCAAAGGGCTGAAACGAAGCGGGGAGGAGTGCGAGCACAATCACATGAAGGCACTTCATCCCGCGTGGCCCTTGCTTGGATTGCAGTGGTGAGCAACCATTGACCATTTGGGGAATCCGAACAGACGCTTGGAAGGCGTAATTGATGATAAGCTCGAATTCCGTGGTGCAGCGATCAAATTCCCGTGTAAATTCCCGGTTCCCGGGCTCGTCCAAGACGACCAAACACATCTTCGTCACCGGTGGTGTGGCGTCCTCGCTCGGTAAGGGTCTGACGGCTTCCAGCCTCGGCCACCTGCTGCGGGCACGCGGTTTGTCTGTAACTATGCAGAAGCTCGATCCCTACCTGAACGTGGATCCGGGCACGATGAATCCCTTCCAGCACGGCGAAGTATTCGTGACGGATGACGGTGCCGAAACCGATCTCGACATCGGACACTATGAGCGCTTCCTCGATGAAAACCTTGAAGGTTCGGCCAACGTCACAACGGGCCAGATCTACTCAACCGTTATCGCCAAAGAGCGCCGCGGCGAATACCTCGGAGACACCGTTCAGGTCATTCCGCACATCACGGATGAAATCAAACGGCGTATGCGCCTGCCTGCCGAAGGCAAGCACGCTCCGGATGTCATCATCACCGAAATCGGTGGCACCGTGGGTGACATCGAGTCGCAGCCGTTCCTGGAATCGGCCCGCCAGGTCCGCCAGGATATTGGCCGCAACAACGTCTTCTTCCTGCACGTTTCGCTGGTCCCGTACATCGGTCCTTCCCAGGAACTGAAGACCAAGCCGACGCAGCACTCTGTGGCAGCCCTTCGCTCCATCGGCATCCAGCCTGAAGCAATCGTGATCCGTTCGGACCGTGAAGTGCCGGACGCCATGCGCGAGAAGATTGGCCGCATGTGCGACGTCGACATCGACGCCGTAGTCAACGCAGCTGATGCACCCAGCATCTACGACATCCCCAAGACGCTGCACTCCCAGGGCCTGGACTCCTACATCGTCCGCGCCCTGGACCTGCCGTTCAAGGACGTCGACTGGAGCAAGTGGGACAAGCTGCTCGAGGCTGTCCACAACCCCAAGCATGAGGTCGAAATCGCCCTGGTGGGCAAGTACATCGACCTCCCGGACGCGTACCTCTCGGTCACCGAGGCACTGCGCGCCGGTGGCTTCGCCAACGAGGCCAAGGTCAAGATCCGTTGGGTCCCCTCGGACGAGTGCGAAACCCTTGCCGGTGCCACCAAGTCCCTGGCCGGCGTGGACGCCATCTGCGTTCCGGGTGGGTTTGGTATCCGCGGCCTCGAAGGCAAGCTTGGCGCGTTGAAGTTCGCCCGTGAATCCAAGCTTCCGGTCCTGGGCCTCTGCCTCGGCCTGCAGTGCATGGTGATTGAGTACGCCCGCAACGTGGTTGGCCTTGAAGGTGCTTCCTCCAGCGAGTTCGAACCCGATTCCAAGTACCCGGTCATTGCCACCATGGAAGAGCAGTTGGACATCGTGGACGGCAAGGGAGACCTCGGCGGCACCATGCGCCTGGGCCTTTACGAAGCCAAGCTGGACGAGGGCTCGGTCATCGCCGAGACCTACGGGACCACCACGGTCAGCGAACGCCACCGCCACCGCTACGAGGTCAACAACAAGTACCGCGACCAGATCGCGGCCGAGGGCCTGGTGTTCTCGGGTACTTCTCCCGACGGCAAGCTGGTGGAGTACGTAGAGCTTCCCCGCGAAGTCCACCCGTACTACGTGGCAACGCAGGCGCACCCGGAGCTCAGCTCCCGCCCCACGCGCCCTCACCCGCTGTTCGCAGGTTTGGTCAAGGCCGCGCTGGAGCGTCGTGAAGGCGCACCGGTTGCCACCAAGACCGGCGCCCGCACGGTAGCTGCCAAGTAAACGCAAGTACTAACGAAGGACGGCGCGATGCCCGGTATTTCTGAAACCCCCCGCACATCAAGGCAGGTTTCGGATATGCCGAGCCCGCGCCGTCTTTTGTCTACCAGCAAGGTTTACGAAGGCCGCATTTGGGATGTGGTCAGCGACTCATTCCAGCTGGGCGAGGACACTGACACGTTGGTCCGCGATTACATCGACCATCCTGGCGCAGTAGCTGTACTTCCCATGAACGTGGACGGTGAGATCCTGCTGCTGAAGCAGTACCGCCACCCCGTAGGCATGGATCTCTGGGAGATTCCTGCCGGCCTGTTGGACGTGGAAGGCGAGGACTTCGTAGTTGGCGCGGCGCGGGAACTCGCGGAGGAAGCCGACCTCGTTGCGGCTACCTGGAACGTCCTTGTGGACTTCTTCAACTCGCCCGGCTCCTCCAGCGAGGCCGTACGAATCTATTTGGCCCGGGGCCTGAGTGACGTACCTGAGGCAGACCGTCATGTCCGTACCGATGAAGAAGCGGAGATCGAGCTCCATTGGGTGCCGCTGGACGACGCCGTGAAGGCCGTGATGGAGGGCCGGCTGCATAATCCGTCGGCGGTGTTGGGAATTCTGGCTGCCGCTGCCGCGAAGGCCGACGGATTCACCAGCCTGCGTCCTGCCAACGCTCCGTGGCCGGCTCACCCGAGCCAGCGCTGAGCATGGCCGAAGCCGCTACTCGAACCGCCAACGGAATTGACCGGGCGATAACCGACTACCTGCAACACGTCGGTGTGGAGCGCGGCTTGGCGGCGAACACCTTGGCCGCCTACCGCCGGGACCTGGCGCGGTATTCGAATTTCCTGGCGGCCCAGGGGGTAGAACGTCCCGGCAACATCACGCGGCATCACGTGACGGCCTTTGTGCAGGCATTGTCCGACGGTTCCGATGGCGCCGCTGTCCTGGGCGTTCGCTCTGCAGCGCGCACGGTGGTTGCCGTCCGTGGACTTCACAAGTTTTGGGCGTTGGAAGGAACCACGACGGCGGATCCCGCCAGCGATGTCCACCCGCCCATGCCGGGCAAGCGGCTTCCGAAAGCCATTAGCGTCGGTGAGGTCACGCGCATTCTGGAAGCTGCGGGTTCGGATACTGCCACCGGTCTCAGGGACCGCGCCCTGCTGGAATTCCTCTACTCCACGGGGGCCCGCATCAGCGAGGCCGTGGGACTCGACGTGGATGACGTATCCCTTGAGGACACCGGCGGCGATCCTGCCATCGTGAGGTTGTTCGGCAAAGGGTCCAAGGAGCGGCTGGTGCCGCTGGGCTCCTACGGTGCACGCGCCGTCGGAGCCTATGTTGTCCGCGGCAGGCCCTTGCTGGCTTCCAAAGGCAAAGGCACCCCGGCGCTGTTCCTGAACGCCCGTGGCGGCCGGATCAGCAGGCAGAGCGCATGGACCATCCTCAAGATGGCTGCTGAAAAGGCGAACATCACCAAGGACGTCTCGCCGCACACGCTGCGCCACTCTTTCGCTACGCACCTCCTTGAGGGTGGGGCGGATGTCAGGGTGGTGCAGGAGTTGCTGGGGCATGCGTCCGTGACCACCACGCAGGTATATACGTTGGTCACCGCAGATACGTTGCGTGAGGTGTACGCTGCAGCGCATCCCCGGGCGCTCGGCTAGGTCCCCGCGGGCTGGTTGTACAGCTAGTCCAGCACGTTCAGGGTCAGTTCCACAGCGTCCACGAACAGGGCCAATAAAGATGTCCCCAGTCCGGCTACCAGCAACAGGCCGGGGTGCGCGAGGCCTACCACCACACGCTTGAGTCTTGGGCGTCCCTTGAGGAACTTTTTGGGCACACGCGTCCGGACCGGTATCTGCCGCCAGCCACGCAGCCTCCGCAGGAACCACGCGCAGCGCACAATGAACGCCATCCAGAGGATCGATAGCACCAAGGGAACGGCGGCCAGCATGAGGTTGAAGCCCAGGGCAGTGACTTCCTTTTCGGAATCGCCGATGACCGATTGGACGGTGGTGGAGATGGAGGCGCTCATGACCACGGAGGCGGCCCACACCATGAAAGCTGCCACGAGCGCCAGGAACCGCACAAAGAAGTGGCCCAGGACGGTCGCGTCCACTGCCCTGAGGTGGCTCCGCGGCGTGGCATGCAGCACTACCAGCGTGGAGATCAAGGTGGGCAAGGCGGCCACAAGGACCAGCAGGTACCAGGTCCATCCGGCCAGGTCCACCACTTCGTCCAAAACGATGAGTCCTGCCCACACTACGGTCCATGCCCAACCCACGTAGAGAGGGTGTGCCACCAACCAGCGGGGGAGCCAGGAGTCCCGTTCAGGCTTGGCTTCGGAGACTGGGACCGCGGTGGTCCCATCCTGGGTGTTCCCCGCGTTGGACGGCGCCTCGGCAACCTCGTCGACGGCGGCCGCTTTGGCACGCGCGTCACCCCCACCTTCAGTCATGGGCTCACTGTAGCAATGGCAGCAGCGGCACGGGAGATCAGGTTAAGGTAGGCAGCATGACTGCTGCGCATGTGACCTTGTGCTTCCTTCTCCGCGACGGCGCGGAGGGCGAACACGTCCTGCTGGGGACCAAGAAGACCGGCTTCGGCCGGGGCAAGGTGGTGGGCGTTGGCGGGCACGTGGAATTGGGGGAGACCGCAGCTGAGGCGGCGTGCCGTGAGGTCATGGAGGAAATCAACGTGGTGGTCCGGTCTGAGGACCTCATCCCGGCGGGCACCGTTGACTTTGTGTTCCCTGCCAGGCCGGACTGGAACATGGCAACCACTGTGTTCCTGACCCGCGCTTGGGAGGGGGAGCCATCCGAAAGCGACGAGATCGCGCCGGCGTGGTTCCCGGTGGCGCATCTTCCCGTGGAACGTATGTGGGCAGACGCAGAGCACTGGCTCCCGGCCATGATTTCCGGGCAGCGCATCGCCGTGCGGGTGGACTTGGCGGCAGACAACGAAAACGTGGCCGACGTCCACACGGTGGACTGGGTGGACCTGGGGCAGCCGGGTGCGTAAGTGCGGACTGCCACCACCTACGACGACGGGCCGGTCGCCTCGTCGGTGACCGGCCCGTCGTCGTACGCCTGCATGACGACCGGAAGCGTTATGGGACCTGGCGCTCTTCGGGGCCGTTGTATTCGCTCAGTGGACGGATGAGGGAGTTCGAAGCTACCTGCTCCATGATGTGCGCGGTCCAGCCGGTGATGCGGCTGGCGACGAACAGCGGGGTGAACGTCTGGGTGTCGAAGCCCATGAGGTGGTAGGTCGGGCCGGCAGGGTAGTCGAGGTTGGGTTTGATCGCCTTTGCCTCATCCATGGCCTGCTCCAGGCCGTTGTAGAGACCCAGGAGTTCCGGCCGTCCGTAATGGGCGATCATCTTATCCAGGGCGGCTTTCATGGTGGGCACGCGGGAGTCACCGTGCTTGTAGACGCGGTGTCCGAAGCCCATGACCTTCTTCTTCCGGGCCAGGGCGTCTTCCATCCAGGCGCGGGCACGGGTGGCGGCTTCTTCCAGTGATTCCTCGCTGCGGATGCCGATCTCGTCGAACGTGTGCATCACTGCCTCGTTGGCGCCACCGTGCAACGGGCCCTTGAGGGCGCCGATGGCGGCAGTCACGGCTGAGTGCAGGTCCGAAAGCGTGGACGTGACCACACGGGCGGTGAACGTGGAGGCATTGAAGGAGTGCTCCGCGTACAGGATCATCGAGACGTTGAACGCCTCCACCACCTCCGGGACCTGCTCTTCGCCGAACGTCATCCAGAGGAAGTTGGCTGAGTAGTCCAGGTCCTCACGTGGTTCCACTGCTTCCTGGCCGTGGCGGCGGCGCTGGTCGTACGCCACGATGGCGGGCATGGCAGCCCAGAGGTCGATTGCCTTCTTCATGTTGGCTTCCGGAGAGGAATCCTCAGCCAACTCGTGCCGGGCACCCATAACCGAAGCCGCTGTGCGGCACACGTCCATTGGATGCGCCGTGGTGGGCAAGGAATCCACCACGGACTTGACTACGGGATCCAGCGCACGGCCCGCACGCTCACGGGCGGTGAATTCGGCGAGCTGTGTTTCGTTGGGCAGTTCGCCGTTCCACAGCAGGTACGCCACCTCTTCGAAGCTGCATTTGGCGGCGAGTTCCTGGACCGGGTACCCGCGGTATAGCAATGAGTTGGTGTCCGGGTTGACCTTCGAGACGGCGGTGTAGTCCACCACGACGCCGGCAAGGCCTTTTTTGATGTCTTCAGCAGCCATGCTGAACTCCTTCGTTCCTAGTGCAGGCGTGCCGGGGTTTTCCGGCATGCCTGCGTTCCCCTTGATGAATCCGGAACCTAGCGGACGCCAGGAACCTGGAAGTTGAAAACGCCGGTATCGAATTGGTTGTATGCCTCGTAGTCGACGAGTTCGTAGAGGCGCGCACGCGTGAGCATGTTTTCCACTTGCGCTTCTTGGGTCCCCGCAGCCTTAATCGATTCCAGAGTACGCTCTGCAGCGCCCATGGCAATGCGGAGCAAGGTCACCGGGTAGATGACCATGTTCACGCCCACTCCTTGGAGCTGGTCCACGGTGAAGAGCTCGCTTTTGCCGAACTCGGTCATGTTGGCCAGGATGGGCACATCCACCGCGTCGCGGATGGCCTGGAACTCGCCCAAATCACGCATTGCTTCGGGGAAGATGGCGTCTGCACCGGCGTCAACCAATGCCTTGGCCCGGTCCTGGGCCGCCTGGATTCCTTCGACGGCGCGGATGTCGGTGCGGGCCATGATGAGGAAGTTCGGGTCCCGGCGTGCGTCTGCCGCGGCGCGGATGCGTTTGGTGGCGGTGTTGATATCCACCACGTTCTTGCCGTCCAGGTGTCCGCAGCGTTTCGGGTTGAACTGGTCCTCGATGTGGCATCCGGCCAGACCCGCGTTTTCGAGTTCCTGGATGGTGCGGGCTACGTTCATGGGCTCACCGAAGCCGGTGTCTGCGTCCACCAGGGAAGGCAGGTCCGTCATCCGGGCGATCTGTCCGGCGCGGGTGGCTACCTCGGTGAGCGTGGTGAGGCCGATGTCCGGGAGGCCAAGATCGTTGGCCAGGACCGCGCCGGAGATGTAGACCCCGGCGAAGCCCTTTTCCTCGATCAGCCGTGCCGAGAGCGGGTTGAACGCTCCCGGGAATTGCTGCACAGTCCCTGAAGACAGCAATTCCCGCAGCTTCACCCGCTTCTGTTCGGGGGTGACTTTGGAGTACAGCATTTAGAACAGTCCCTTGGGCGCGTTGCTGAGGTCGATCACGCCGGGGGCGGCGGTGATGTTCAGCTGGTCCAGTTCGCCTTCGCCCAGTTCGGTGACGCGTTCGACGGCGGCCAGGAACCTTTCGATTTCGGCTTCTTCGACCAGTCCCGCAGCGAGGGTGCGGAACTTGTTGACGTACTGCTCACGGGCAAACGGCCGGGCGCCGAGCGGGTGGGCATCGGCTACGGCGATCTGATCTGTAATGACCGTGCCGTCGTTGAGGGTGATCTCCACGGAACCGCCGAAAGCTTTCTCGGCGATGTCCAACGAGTGGTACCGGCGGGTCCATTCCGGGTCTTCCACGGTGGTCACCTTGTGCCAGAGTTCCACGGTGTCCGGCCGTGCGGCGCGTTCGGGGGCGTAGGAATCCACGTGGTGCCAGGCACCGTCCTGCAGGGCAACCGTGAAGATGTACGGGATGGAGTGGTCCAGGGTTTCGCGGGACGCGGTGGGGGAGTACTTCTGGGGATCGTTCGCGCCGGAACCGATCACGTAGTGCGTGTGGTGGCTGGTCTTGATCAGCACGGACTTCACATTGGCCGGATCGGTGGTTTCCGGGTGCTCGCGGTTCAGTTTGCGGGCGAGGTCAATCCACGCCTGGGCCTGGTACTCGGCGGAGTGTTCCTTGGTGTAGGTGTCCAGGATGGCGCGCTTGGCTTCGCCGGACAGCGGCAGCGGAACCTCGTAGGAGGCGTCCGGGCCGTCCAGCATCCAGGCGATCACGCCGTCTTCGCCTTCGTAGATCGGGACCGGGGACGTCTGTCCGCGCATGGAGCGATCCACGGCTTCGACTGCCATCTTGCCCGCGAAAGCCGGGGCGTGGGCTTTCCAGGTGGAGATCTCGCCCTTGCGGGACTGCCGGGTGGCCGTAGTGGTGTGCAGGGCCTGGCCCACGGACTGGAAGATCGTCTCAACGTCCAAACCCAATAACGTGCCGATGCCTGCCGCGGCGGAGGGGCCGAGGTGGGCGACGTGGTCGATCTTGTGTTTGTGCAGGCAGATGGCCTTGACCAGGTTCACCTGGATCTCGTAGCCGGTGGCGATGGCACGGACCAAGTCAGCGCCATTGGAGCCGACGTGCTGGGCGACGGCCAGGATCGGCGGGATGTTATCTCCGGGGTGGGAGTAGTCCGCGGCCAGGAACGTGTCGTGGTAGTCGAGTTCGCGCACGGCCACGCCGTTGGCCCACGCGGCCCACTCGGGGGAGACCTGCTCGCTGATGCCAAACACGTGAGCGCCCTTGCCATTCGCGGACGGGGCGTGGGTGAGTGCCTGGGCGCGGGCGGCGACGATCGGTGCCCGGTTCAGCGAGGCGATGGCCACCGAGGCGTTGTCGATGATGCGGTTGATCACCATGTCGGTGACCTCCGGCGTGACTTCGACGGTGTCGGCGGCGACCACGGCGATCTTGTGCGCCAACTGCTCCTCCCGGGGGAGGTTCTCTTCGCTCTTGTAGACGCGGACGTGGTTGTTCTTGACCATGGTTCTCCTTCTAGTGAGACGCTAACGGGCCGAATGAGCGGCCTTGACGTGGGTGAGGCTGCGGTGCAGGTGAAGTGTGGTGGCGGCCTCGGCAAGCCGTGGGTTGCCGGCGGCGATGGCCTCGGCGATGGCCGCATGCTCTGCGGCTGCCGCATGAAGTCGGGCAGCATCGTCAGCTGCCAGGCGGCGGACCCGGACCAGGTGGACGCGCAGGCTGCGCATGGCATTGGCCAGGTACGAGTTGGAGATCGCGGCGTCGATGGCCTCGTCCAGGCGGCTCACCAAGGCGTAGTAGTCGTGCCTGGTGGGGTCGTTGTCACTGAGCAGCTCCGGCGCCAGCAGCAGCTGCCCATGCAGCTCGGCGAAGACGCCCGGTTCGCCACGCTCAGCGGCCAGGGCCGCGGCCCGCACCTCGAGGGTTTCACGTAATTCGAAGAGCTCGTCGATGCTGTCCAGCGAGATATCGGTGACGACGACGCCGCGGCCCCCTGCCGCCGTCGTCAATCCTTCTGCGGTGAGGCGGCTCAGCGCCTCCCGGACCGGCGTGCGGGAAACTCCGAGGCGTTCGGACTGCTCCACTTCCGCCAGGACCGTGCCTGGCCGAAGGCGCCATTCAATGATGTCTTCACGGAGGGCCGAGTAGGCCCGATCACTGGCGCGCATGCCTTCAGTGTATACATAAAGGCCGATATCGGCCAGCAATTCCGCGAATACTGCCGCCTATGTATACAGAGATCTAACTGCGGTTCCAGCCGTACTCATTCTCGGGACGGCCGGGCGTGCCGTACCGCGGCGCCCTGGTGACGGTCCCGGCGTCGGCCAAGTACTCCAGATACCTGCGGGCGGTGACGCGGGACATGCCCAGCGCGTCCATGACTTCGCTCGCCGAAACCGCATCCTGCCGCGCCCTCACCAGGTCCTTCACGGACTCCAGTGTGGACCCGGAGAGGCCCTTGGGAAGCGGCAGTTCCGTCGGGGCGCGGAGGCTCGCGAACGCCTGGTCCACGTCGCTCTGCGAGGCGCCTGCCTTGGAAA
Organism: Paenarthrobacter aurescens; assembly: GCF_025421775.1. Taxonomy (GTDB): domain Bacteria; phylum Actinomycetota; class Actinomycetes; order Actinomycetales; family Micrococcaceae; genus Arthrobacter; species Arthrobacter aurescens_B. Next base: position 16,903 of record NZ_JAOEFX010000011.1, read on the forward strand.
TTCCGGACATCGAACCCGCCAACTGTTCGCGGAAGGCCCTGTAGCTGCCGAGCTTGTCGGCAAACGTCGCATAAGTGAACGGCTTGATGAGGTACTGCACCACACCAATGGACACAGCACTGCGGACGATGTTCAGCTCGCGGACGGCGGTGATGGCGATGATGTCCGCAAAGACTCCTGCAGAACGCATCCGGCGGGCGACATCCAGGCCGTGAAGGTCCGGCAGGTTCATGTCCAGCAGGACCAGGTCCACAGGGGAGCCCGACGCCGCGAACTCACCGAGGATGCGCAATGCCGACTGGCCGTCGGGTGCCGTTCCCACCAAAGTGAACCCGTCCAGCCTGCCGATGTAGACGGAGTGGGCATCCGAAGCTATCGGCTCGTCCTCCACCACCAGGACGCGGATGTCTGTCATGCCTTCTCTTCCTCGGGAACCGGCGCAGGCAGCACAACATGGAACTGTGCACCGCCCGGATTGCTGATGGTCATCGTACCGTTCAACCGCTGGACGGCCTGACGCACCAGCGCAAGCCCAACTCCGCGGCCATGGGCACCCCGCGGATTGCCTTCCGCGGACTTGGTGCTGAATCCGTACTGCAGCACGTCATCGATCGAGTCCGGATTGATGCCGCGTCCCGAATCCTTCACCAAAAATTCGACGGCGGCCGGACCCGCCTCCACGGAAAGCTCCACCTGCCGCGGGAACCCGCCAGCGGCCGCAGCATCGATCGCGTTGTCCAAAAGGTTGCCCAAAATGGTGACCAGGTCCTGGATTTCCAAGCCGCGGACGCCCGAACTGCCGGCGGTCCGCACCACCAGTTCCACCCCGCGCTCGTGGGCCTCCGCTGCTTTGCCCATCACCAGGGCACTCATCACAGGCTCATCCACGGACGCCACCATGTCATCGGTAAGTTGCTGGCTGAGTTCGAGGTCCTTGGTGGCAAAGTCCAAGGCCTGCGGAGTGCGGCCCAGTTCCAGCAAGGAGACGATCATATGCAGCCGGTTGGCATGTTCATGGGTCTGGGCACGCAACGCGTCCGAGAGGGTCTTCATGGTCTGCAGTTCCGTGCCCAGGGACTCGATCTCCGTGCGGTCACGGATGGTAGCTACGGTGCCGTAGACGGCGGGCTTCTGTCGGCTGCGCTCAGGCACCGGCCCCACGGCCGGAGCCTGGTTGACCACCAAAATCCGTGAACCCGTCAGATGAATCTCGTCGTGCGCTGGCCTGCCGGATTCGAACAGCGCCCGGAGGCTGCCGTCGAAGGGCAGCTCCGACAGTTTCGGGGCAGCGTCCGGTGACCGGTCTGCGTCGGATGGCTCCAGTCCCAGCAACTCCGCTGCCTGGTCGTTGTACATCACAGCTTTGCCGTGTGTATCGATCAGAATCACGCCTTCGCGGACCGAGTGCAGCACCGATTCGTAGTAGGCGAAGAGTTGCGCCAGCTGTTCCGGGCCCCAACCACGGGTAACCGAGCGGAGATATCGGCCCAGGAGCCAGGAAGCGAAGGAACCGAACGTCAACACCACCAGCGCGATGCCGCCGATCACGCCCAGGCGTTCGGCCGCATCGGTGTCCACCGTGCGGACCGTGACCCCCGCGGACACCAGCGCCTTAACAGTTCCGCCGGCATCTTTGACCGGGGCAATGGTGCGGACCGAAGGACCCAACGTTCCCGCGGTGACCTCAGTGAACGTCTCACCCCGCAGGGCTGGATCGATGGTGCCGATGTAGGGCTTGCCCAGTTCCTCGGGCCGGGGATGTGTCCAGCGGGTGCGGTCCGGGGCCATGATCGTGATGAAGTCGGCGTCGGCGTCGTCCATGACTTCGACGGCGTAGGGCTGCAGAACTGCTGAAGGGTCTGCCGTGCCTGCCGCTTCCAGGACAAGGGGGTTGTTGGCAATGGACGTGGCGAGGGCAAGCATCCGCCCGCCGGCGTTGTCATAGGCCCGGTCCCTGGCCTCCACCACGGAGAACGCCCCGAAGACCCCAGTCAACGCCACGACGAACAGCAGGTTCGCCACGAACAAGCGGCGGGCAATGCTCCAGCTGTGAAACACGTGGACCTCCATGACCAATATGACCGCAACGGTGATGTGTGTCACCAACGGCTCAATGATGGATATCACACAAGGGCAGCGGATTGGACATCAGTGCAGGACCGCAGCGCCTTACACAGTATCCAAAGGAGAATCCCATGACCTCTCAACGAGGAGAGTCGGCAGTAACTGCCAAAGCTGGACGCAAGGGGCTCGACAAGTCGCATTACTTGTACATCGCGGTCATCCTGGCCGTAGTGCTCGGCGCCGTGGTCGGCTTGGTGTTCCCCGAAGTTGGCAAGTCCCTCAAGCCACTCGGCGATGGCTTCATCAAGCTCATCAAGATGATGATCGCCCCGGTCATTTTCTGCACCATCGTTCTGGGCATCGGCTCCATCGCCAAGGCTGCCACCGTTGGCAAGGTGGGCGGCCTCGCCCTCGGTTACTTCGTGGCCATGTCAACCTTCGCCCTGGCCATCGGCCTCGTGGTGGGCAACCTCATCCACCCGGGTGAGGGCCTCAAGCTGACACCGTACGATCCCACCAAGAAGGCCGACACCAACAGCACTGTTGACTTCCTTCTGGGCATCATCCCGGGTGACATCCCGGTCCTGCCTACCCTGCTTGCCGCGATCCTGGTCGGGTTCGCCTTGCAGAAGATGGGCAAGCAAGGGACCCCGATCCTTACCGCCATCGGTCACGGTCAGCGCCTCGTCTTCCGCATCCTTATCATGATCATGTGGCTGGCTCCTGTTGGCGCGTTCGGTGCCATCGCCGCCGTCGTCGGTGCCACTGGCGCCCAGGCGATCCTCAGCATGTTCACCCTGATGCTGGCCTTCTACATCACCTGCGCATTGTTCATCGTGGTCATCCTGGGTACGCTGCTCCGCGCAGTGGCAGGCGTCAACATCTTCAAGCTCATGAAATACCTGGCCCGCGAGTACCTCCTGATTTTCTCCACTTCCTCCTCCGAAGCAGCGCTGCCCCGCCTGATCGCCAAGATGGAGCACCTGGGTGTTTCCAAGCCGGTGGTTGGCGTTACCGTTCCCACGGGATACTCCTTCAACCTTGACGGCACGGCGATCTACCTGACCATGGCTTCGCTCTTCGTCGCCAACGCCATGGGCACCCCGTTGGATCTTGGCGCCCAGGTCTCCTTGCTGGTCTTCATGATCATCGCCTCCAAGGGCGCTGCAGGCGTCACCGGTGCCGGACTGGCCACCCTGGCCGCAGGTCTCCAGGCACACAAGCCGGAACTGCTGGGTGGCGTGGGCATGATCGTCGGCATCGACCGCTTCATGTCCGAGGCCCGTGCCTTGACCAACTTCACCGGCAACGCGGTGGCAACTGTCCTGATCGGCACGTGGGTCAAGGAAATCGACAACGGCCAGGTAGAGCGCGTCCTCTCCGGCAGCGAGCCGTTCGACGAGCAGACCATGATCGCGCACGGTGGCGAAGAAGAGGCGGCACCTGAGGCTGAAACCCGCGAAAAGGCAACTGTCTAACGGAACGGGAACCAAACCATCGCATCATCCCGAAGGCCGGCACCTCCCAAGGTGCCGGCCTTCGGGATATTGCGGCCAAACAGCGCCAGGGAGCACAACCTTCTACCTCAGCTAGAGGGTCAAGGCTCACGAGGGGGACAAAGTCAAGTTCCCCGAATAACCGTGTCGGGCGCTGTAGCCTAGGTGGGTAGCAGCGCTGCAGCCGGGGGCGCAGCGGCAGGGAAGATCGTCGTCGAAAGAGTGGTTAGATACGTGAGCATCGAACGGGGTTCAGCAACGCTGGAAGGCACCGAGCTCGATCTGGAAGACGCCATCATGGGGCCAACAGGCCGCCCTTACCGCGAATTTCCGGAACCCGCTCCACTTGCCTCCCACGGCCCGGCGAGAGTCATCGCCATGGTCAACCAAAAAGGTGGCGTCGGCAAAACCACATCCACCATTAATCTTGCGGCTGCGCTCGCAGAGTACGGCCGGCGTGTCCTGCTGGTGGACTTCGATCCCCAGGGCGCGCTCTCTGCGGGTCTCGGCGCCAATCCGCACGAGCTTGACCTCACCGTTTACAACGTCTTGATGGATCGCAAAGTGAACATCCGTGATGCCATCCAGCAGACCGGCGTCGACGGCGTGGACCTCCTGCCCGCAAACATCGACCTCTCGGCCGCCGAAGTCCAACTCGTGAACGAGGTGGCCCGGGAGCAAGTCCTGGACCGCGCCCTCAAGAGTGTCGAAGACGACTACGACGTCGTTCTCATTGACTGCCAACCGTCCCTGGGCTTGCTGACCGTCAACGCCCTGACCGCCGCCCACGGCGTCATCATCCCGTTGATCTGCGAATTCTTTGCCTTGCGCGCCGTTGCGCTGTTGGTGGAGACCATCGAGAAAGTCCAGGACCGCCTCAACCCGCGCCTGCAGGTGGACGGCGTGCTCGCCACGATGTACGACGCACGGACCCTGCACAGCCGCGAAGTGATCTCGCGCCTGGTGGAGGCCTTCGGTGACAAAGTCTTCGAGACTGTTATTAAGCGTTCCATCAAATTCGCAGACGCCACCGTCGCCGCCGAGCCGATCACCAGCTACGCCGGCAACCACATTGGTGCGGATGCTTACCGCCGCCTTGCCAAGGAACTGATTTCGCGCGGCGGCGCGCCCTAGCGGACGGTGGGACCGTCACTCGCCCCGAGTACCGAGGCGGATTCCGCCGCCACTGCGGACACGCCCGACGCCGGCAACCCCGGGAGCCGCAAGGCCGGCTTCGAGGTACGGCTGGCCAACTTCACCGGCCCCTTCGATCTCCTGCTCGGCCTCATTTCCAAGCACAAGCTGGACATCACCGAGGTAGCACTCGCTACGGTCACCGATGAGTTCATCAAGTACATCCGCCGCCTCCAGGAGCTGGGGGAAGACTGGGCACTGGATGAAGCAAGCGAGTTCCTGGTGATCGCTGCGACGCTGCTTGACCTGAAAGCAGCGCGGCTGCTGCCTTCGGGTGAGGTGGAGGATGCCGAGGACATTGCGCTCCTGGAAGCCCGGGATCTCCTGTTCGCACGTCTTCTGCAGTACAAGGCCTTTAAGCAAATAGCCGGGATCATGGGCGAGACCTTGGAGCAGGAAGCCCGCCGGTACCCGCGTCAGGTGGCCCTGGAAGGCCATTTCGCCGCGTTGCTTCCGGAACTCGTGTGGCGGCACACTCCGGAGCAGTTCGCGGAGCTGGCGGCCAAGGCACTGAAGCCCAAAGACGCCGCACCGGCCGAGGTGGGACTGGACCACCTCCATGCACCGCCGGTCAGTGTTAAGGAACAGGCCGAAATCATGGGATACCGCCTCAAGTTGGGCGCACCCCTGTCCTTCCAGACTCTGATAGCAGATGCCGACACAACTTTGGTGGTGGTGGCACGTTTCCTTGCATTGCTGGAAATGTTCCGCGACCGCGTGATTGCCTTCGAGCAGCCCGGTCCTTTGGCGGAGCTGACGGTCCGGTGGACGGGCGCCGACGCCGACTGGGATAGTTCCAGTTTGAGTGAGGAATACGAGGCAGGGGCCGAATCCTACGGAACCGTAAGTGAGGAAAACGGCAGTGAGTGAACAGGAAACCGTTCAAGACGGCTTGGCCGAACTGGAAGCTTTGCCCGGCGGGGCAAGGGCAGCATTGGAAGCGGTCCTTATGGTGATCGACCAGCCGGCCACCTCCGAAGAGTTGGCCGCCGGGCTCAACGTAACGGTCGCCGTCGTCGAAGATTTGCTGCAGGACCTGCAGCGGGAGTATAGCGGCTATACTGTTAAAGCCCCGGACGTGGATGCTGTCGGCTTTGCCGATGCCAGCACTGCACCCCGGGGTTTTGAATTGCGGAACGTCGCCGGAGGGTGGCGGATCTACTCACGATCGGATTTTGCCGACATTGTGGGCAGGTTCGTCCTCGAGGGGCAGACCACCAGGTTGACTCAGGCAGCGCTTGAAACACTTGCGGTCATTGCTTACAGGCAACCGGTCTCCAGGGCCCGGGTTTCCGCCATTCGCGGCGTCAACGTCGATTCTGTAGTCCGGACCCTGACTCAAAGGGGTCTGATAGAGGACTCCGGAAACGACCCCGAATCGGGGGCTGTCCTATACCGGACAACCTCGTATTTCCTGGAACGGATGGGCATCGGCTCGGTGGCGGAACTGCCCCAGCTCTCGCCGCACCTTCCGGGTTTGGAAGGGATTGAAGAGTACTACGACGCCAGCCGGATGTAGCCACTGCTGCACCGGCACAGCACGAGAACTTAATACGGACAAAAAGGCACCATACGAACGGTGCCACAGCAACAAGGGGCAGACGATGTCTGCCCGGCTGGCTAGTGTTGATTTCAACACCTAATGCCGGCCATTACTACACTAGGACGGGTCATGACACAGGCGGGACGCCAGAGTTCACCACGTAACGGTTCGGGACGCAACAGTTCTGGACGCAATGAGGCCAAGGGCGGCACGGGCCGCTCCAACGCCGGCGGCTTCTCCGGCCGCGGCGGCAGCGCCGGCGCTGGAAAGCGCAACTTCTCCCAGGGCGAGGGCCGCCCCTTCAAGGCTTCCAAGCCTCGCGAAGCGGCACCCTTCGATCCCGACAACCCCACATCGGCCGGCGACTACGATCGCGGCCAGGCCGCCAGGCCAGCCAAGCCTTTCCGGAAGCCCGGCTCCAACAAGCCCGGCTTCGGCAAGGCCCCCGGCACTCCCGGCGCATTGAAGCCCAAGGCAAAGCCGGCCAAGCAGTACGGTTCCAAGGCTTTCGGCAGCGAACGCTTCGGCCAGAACCTTGGTCCCATCCGGAAGCCGGGCCGCAACCGGGGTCCGCGCCAGGAAGTTCCGCAGTCCGATCTTCACGATGTTGACGGCGTGCGCCTGCAGAAGGTCATGGCCCAGGCCGGCGTGGCTTCCCGTCGCGTGTGCGAGGAAATGATCCTCGAAGGCCGCGTCGAGGTCGATGGCGTCGTCACTACCGAGCTTGGAATGCGCGTGGACCCCACCTCCGCTGTCATCCACGTTGACGGCATCCGGATCCAGCTGGACGAAACCCTCGTGTACATGGTCTTCAACAAGCCCAAGGGCGTCGTCTCCACCATGGAGGACCCCGAGGGCCGTCCCTGCATCAGCGACTTCCTGAAGAACAACAAGAACAAGGGCGAACGCCTGTTCCACGTTGGCCGTCTCGACGTCGCCACTGAGGGGCTGCTGCTGCTGACCAACGACGGCGAACTCGCCAACCGCTTGACGCACCCTTCCTATGAGGTGCCCAAGACGTACCTGGTCCAGGTGCGTGGCCCGTTCCCGCAGGGCGTCGGTGCGAAGCTGAAGAACGGCGTCGAGCTTGAAGACGGCGTGGCTGCCGTGGACTCCTTCCGTTTGGTGGACTCCACTCCGGGCCACGTCCTGATCGAGGTTGTCCTGCACTCAGGGAAGAACCGTATTGTGCGCCGGATGTTCGACGCCGTTGGGTTCCCGGTGGAACGGCTTGTCCGCGTCAAGGTCGGTCCCATTGGCTTGGGTGACCAGCGCCAGGGAAGCATCCGCAACCTCGGCAGGCAGGAAGTCGGACACCTCCTGGCATCTGTAGGGCTCTAGGGCATGTCGGCATTCGGTACGCACGGCCGGGGCCATCTTGATGGCCCGGTCGTCGTTCTCGGTACAGGTTTGCTCGGCGCAAGCATTGGCCTCGGCCTGCGCGGACGCGGGGTTCCGGTCTTTCTTTCCGATCCATCGCCCACCAATCAAGCGGTAGCGGTTGATATCGGGGCGGGCCGGCCTTTGGCGGAGCTGGACGAACAGCCCCAGCTGATAGTTGTCGCAGCCCCGCCGGACGTTACTTCGGACGTCGTGGAGAAGGCCCTGGCGGACTACCCGTCCGCCGTCGTTGTCGACATCGCCAGCGTCAAGGCCTCCATCCAAACGCAGCTGCGGGAACGCGGCGTGGATCTTTCCCGCTACGTTGGGACGCACCCCATGGCCGGGCGTGAGAAGTCGGGTCCGGTTGCGGCCAGGGGAGAGCTCTTCACCTCCATGCCGTGGGTTGTCTGCCCGTCGGAGGAAACCGCAAGTGATGCCCTCCAAACGGCGCGGTCACTTGCCGGGGACCTGGGCGCGATCGTCTCCCAGTTCACCGCCGATGAGCACGATGAAGCTGTGGCGTTGGTATCGCATTTGCCGCAAATCATGTCTTCGTTGCTGGCAAGCCGGCTTCAGGGCACGCCTCTGCATGCCCTTTCCCTGGCGGGCAACGGACTTCGCGACACCACCCGCATCGCGGCCAGCGATCCCACCCTTTGGGTGCAGATCCTGGGCGGCAACGCTGAGAAGGTGGTTTCCATCCTTCACGGTGTTCGGGAAGACCTTAATCGCCTGATCGGCACCCTTGAAGAACCCCTGGCGCCCGGCGCCCGGTTGGATCTGGCACAGCTGATCAGCGAGGGCAACGCAGGGCAGGCCAGGATTCCGGGCAAGCACGGCGGACCACCCCAGGCGTACTCGTGGCTCACCATCCTGGTGGACGACAAGCCCGGGCAGATCGCGCACCTCCTCACGGAGATCGGCGAGATCGGCGTGAACCTCGAAGACCTTCGGCTCGACCATTCGTCGGGACAGAACGTGGGCATGGTGGAGCTTTCCGTGCTTCCCAGCAAGCACGACCTCCTTGTTGAAGCTTTGACTGACCGTGGATGGCGGGTACTCCAGTAATGACGCGTGAATTTTTTGGCCCGGAGACCGTCGCCCGCCCGGGCAAGCCGCTGGTGATTGCCATCGACGGCCCTTCGGGATCGGGCAAGTCCAGTGTCAGCAAGGAAGTTGCCCGGCGCTTGAAGCTGGCGTACCTCGATACCGGGGCGATGTACCGAGCCCTGACGTGGTACTGCCTCAAGACCGGCGTGGACCTTCAGGATGGCGCGGCAGTGGAACAGGCTTCCAAGGCCATGCCCTTGGAGATCAGCACCACCACGGCTACCGAATACGTGGCTGTGGACGGCACTGACATTACGGATGAGATCCGGGACCCTATGATCTCTTCGTCCGTGAGCGCGGTCGCCACCACTCTTGGCGCCCGAACCGAGTTGATCCGTCGCCAGCGCGAGCTGATCGACCAGCACCACCACCGCATGGTGGTGGAAGGACGCGACATCACCACCGTCGTCGTTCCCAATGCTGAGGTCCGCATGCTCCTGACGGCGAGTGAGGAAGCAAGGCTTCGGCGTCGTGGAATCCAATTGGGCGGCACGCAGAGTAAAGAGCAGCTCGCCGCCCAAGTCATCCAGCGCGACGCCAAAGACTCAACGGTGGTGAACTTCACCCAGGCAGCCGATGGTGTGGTGACACTCGATTCTTCGGACCTGAACTTTGAGGAAACCGTGGAGACCGCCTTGGCGATCGTGAGCAAGGTTATCTATGGCGACTAAGAATCAGCTTCCCGCTGAGTGGTCCCGTCTGTGGAGCCGCCCGGTCGGGTGGTTCCTGGACCACATGATCTACCGGACCGTGGTGACGGGCAAAAGCAATGTGCCCGCCGCAGGGCCCGTGGTTTTCGCTGCCAACCACATCAGCTTCCTGGACGGGCCGGTGATGTTCGGCGCTTCGCCGCGTCCCATGCACATCCTGGTCAAGAAAGAGATGTTCAAAGGATTCCTGGGCAAGGTCCTCCGCGGCTCGGGACAAATACCAGTGGACCGGACCGGTGACCGCCTCGCCCTCCATATCGGCAAGGAACTGCTCGACGCCGGCCGTTGCGTCGGGATTCTGCCGGAAGGTACGCGGGGGAGCGGCGCGGCCGATAGCATCAGCAACGGAGTTGCCTGGCTCGCCATCAACTCAGGTGCAACTGTCATACCGGTCGCGATCCTCGGAACCCGCCAGGGCCTCGAGCACCGCGACCATATCCCCAAACCACGCCGGAAGCTCCATGTCAGCTTCGGCGAACCCATCACGGTGAAGCGCCGGAAGGGCGAACCGGGGCGTGTTTCAATGGACAGGGCGGCTGCGGAAATCCGTGAAGCCCTGGCAGAACACGTCCAGGACGCCATCCGGACCACAGGCCAGGGCCTGCCCCTGGAACTTGCGTCCGGAGAACCCACTCCGCAGCACCGCCACACAGCAGTAGCCGGGACGCCGGCAGACCACCACTAAGGAAAGTGCAATGAGCGATACGACTCAAAAATCCGGCCTCCACGGAGCCGGCGACGACGAATACACGCCCACCGGCACCGACCAGGTGGCTGAAAACCTGGCTGCCCTGGACGATGACGAGGCCGAGCTCCGTGCGGCCACCCTCCGGGCGGGCCTGGACGATTACGATCTCGACGAAGAAGATGCGGCGCTCCTCAGCGGCGAGTACGGCGATGAAGGCGACGAAGGTCCCCTCAAGCTTGACCCTGTCCTGGCGATCATCGGCCGTCCGAACGTGGGCAAGTCAACCCTGGTGAACCGAATCCTGGGCCGCCGTGAGGCAGTAGTCGAGGACACGCCGGGCGTAACCCGCGACCGCGTCATGTACTCGGCCCGCTGGAATGGCCGCAACTTCACCCTGGTGGATACCGGGGGATGGGAGCACGATGCCAAGGGCATCCACGCCCGTGTGGCAGAGCAGGCTGAGATGGCCGTGGAACTTGCGGACGCTGTTCTCTTCGTAGTGGACTCCGCCGTTGGCGCGACCGCCACTGACGAAGGCGTCATGAAGATGCTCCGCAAGAGCAAGAAGCCGGTCATCATGGTGGCCAACAAGGTGGACGACTTCGCCCAAGAGGCCGACTCCGCAGCGCTGTGGGGCCTTGGCTTCGGCCAGCCTTACCCGGTTTCCGCCCTCCACGGACGTGGAGTTGCCGACCTCCTGGACCACGTCATGGACACCCTGCCGGAGTTCTCCTTGGTGGACGGTGTGGAGCGTTCAGGCGGTCCCCGCCGTATCGCCCTGATCGGTCGCCCGAACGTTGGCAAGTCGTCGTTGCTGAATAAGCTTGCAGGCTCCGAACGCGTTGTGGTGGATCCGCTGGCTGGGACTACCCGTGACCCGGTGGACGAGTTCATTGAACTCGGTGACCGCACGTGGCGCTTCGTGGACACCGCGGGTATCCGCCGCCGCCAGCACATGGCCCAGGGAGCCGACTTCTACGCATCCCTGCGTACGCAGGCCGCGCTCGAAAAGGCGGAGGTCGCCGTCGTGCTCCTTGCCGTCGATGAAGTCCTTAGTGAGCAGGATGTACGCATTCTGCAGCTCGCCATTGAATCCGGCCGCGCGCTGGTTCTCGCCTTCAACAAGTGGGACCTGTTGGATGACGAGCGCCGCCGTTACCTCGAGCGCGAAATCGAGCAAGACCTGGCGCACGTCGAATGGGCTCCCCGGGTGAATATTTCGGCTAAGACCGGCTGGCACAAGGACCGCCTTGTCCCGGCACTGGATATTGCGCTGGAGAGCTGGGACCGTCGCATCCCCACGGGTCGCCTCAACGCATTCCTTGGTGAACTGGTAGCAGCGCACCCCCACCCGGTCCGTGGCGGAAAGCAGCCGCGCATCCTCTTCGGCACCCAGGCATCCAGCCGGCCGCCGAAGTTCGTGCTGTTCACCACCGGCTTCCTGGACCCCGGATACCGTCGCTTCATCACGCGTCGCCTCCGCGAAACGTTCGGCTTCGAGGGCACGCCCATCGAGGTCAACATGCGCGTTCGCGAGAAGCGTGGCAAGAAGCGCTAAGTGAGACGGGCATCACAGTCGAGTTTGGCTGTGATGGCGTCTCCGACCTCCAACTTCGTGTAAGCTTTTGGAGGTGGTTCGGCCGGACTGCTTAGGTGGGACTCTTCGGAGGAAAACTTAGGCGGAGAACGGTAGGACCAGCGGGCTGTAGCGCAGCTTGGTAGCGCACTTGACTGGGGGTCAAGGGGTCGCAGGTTCAAATCCTGTCAGCCCGACCATAAAGGCCGGAATCGCGTGGAAACACGGGATTCCGGCCTTTGGTCGTTAACGGGCCAAGCGCGCCCGGGCTTGTTCGTTGTACGCGCCGTTAAGGGCCGGATACAACGAACGAGCCCGGGACCCGGCTAGACCTTCTGCAGGGCGCCCAGGGCCCGCACCAGCGGTTCAAGCTCCGGAACCTGTTCCGCCGACGCCAGCGCCGCCGCCAGCGTCTCGTCGTGGACGGGTTTGACCGCCTCGAGCAGCTTCTGGCCGGGCAGCGTCAGCTCGGTGTAAATGCCGCGTCGGTCATCCGCGCACAGGATGCGGGTGAGCAGCCCGCGGTCTTCGAGTCGGTTAACCAGTCGGGTGGTCGCGCTGCTGGAGAGGGCCGTAGCGCGGGCCAACTGCTGCATTCGCATGTGCCAGCCATCCTGGCGGCTTAACGCATCCAGCACCGTGTACTCCACCACCGACAGCTCGCTCGATGTCTGGAGTGCCTTCTCCAACTCGGCTTCGATGCTTCCGTGGAGGGCCGCAAGGGTGCGCCAGCCCTGTGCCCGTACTTCTACGGCGTCATCCTTGATGCCCATGTCTGCTGTGCTCCTGCCTTGATGTCGGGTGGTTCGCGACGCATCCGAAAGTAGTTGCTTGCGCAAGTATCTAGCGTGTGCAACTATATATAGAGCGTCTGCAACTATTATTCTACGGCTCCCGGCGGCGCAGTTCCACTTGCCGGGGAGCCACCCAATTAAGGAGTTCCACATGCCTGCAGGGTTGATTGCCCTTGCCCTCGGCGGATTTGGCATCGGGCTGACCGAGTTCGTGATCATGGGCCTGTTGCCGGAGGTTGCTGCCGACTTCGCAGTCAGCGAGGCGTCGGCTGGCTGGTTCATCTCCGGCTACGCCCTCAGCGTCACGGTCGGCGCCCTCTTGGTGACGGCTGCAGTCACCAGGCTGCCGCGCAAGCCCGTCCTCATCGGATTGCTGGTGTTGTTCATTGCCGGCAACTTCCTGTCTGCGATCGCCGACAGTTATACGGCCATGCTGATCGGCCGCATCGTGGCCGCACTGTGCCACGGCGCGTTCTTCGGCATTGGCTCCGTTGTGGCCGCGAGCCTCGTGCCCGCGCACAAGAAGGCCGGGGCCATCGCCATCATGTTCACGGGCCTCACCGCGGCCAATGTCCTGGGTGTTCCCTTCGGAACATTGCTGGGCCAGAACTTCGGCTGGCGATCAACGTTCTGGGCCATTACCGCGATTGGCGTTGTCGCGTTGCTTGGCATTGCACTGATGGTTCCCAAGGCCAGCACTGGGCCAACCAAAGGACTTCGCAGCGAACTGGGTGCCTTCAAGTCCGGTCAGGTGTGGCTGTCCCTCATCGTGACCATCCTCGGCTTTGGCGGCATGTTCGGCGCCTTTACCTACATTGCCTTCACCCTCACTGAAGTCTCAGGGTTTGAGTCCAGTGCCGTCCCGTGGCTCCTGGTGCTCTTCGGCGGCGGTCTGTTCGTTGGCAACTTCCTGGGAGGCAAAGCCGCCGACAAGGCCTTGGACAAGACCCTCATCGTCATCCTCGCCGGTCTTGTAGTGGTCCTCGTCTTCTTTGCGCTCACTGCAAGCAGCAGCATCGCCACGCTGATCTCATTGGCACTCATGGGTGGATTTGGCTTCGGTACTGTTCCCGGCCTCCAGATGCGCGTGATGCAGTTTGCCTCCTCAGCACCAACGCTGGCGTCCGGTGCAAACATCGGTGCTTTCAACCTTGGCAACGCCCTCGGTGCCTGGCTCGGCGGGGTGACCATTACCGCCGGCCTCGGGTACACCTCGCCCATCTGGGCGGGTGCCGGCATTACCGTCGCCGCACTGCTCGTCATGCTTGCCGCAGCCGCAGCAGCCAAGCGCGGGGGAGACACGGCACCCGCTGCAACTCCCGACGTCGAACGCGAACCGCACGAGGCGAGCGTCGCCTGACCCTGGACAACGGTCAAGAAGGAGCCCGCCGCGAATCATTGCGCGGCGGGCTTTTCGCGTCCTAGATGGTGGATGCGGGGTTCTGCTTTTCCGCTTCAGAGTTCTTCGCAGCCCTGGCGCGTTCGTTTTCTGCCTGCTTAAGCGCCTTCATTTGCTTGCCCCGCCGCCGCCACAACGCCCACAGGACGGTGACTCCAATGAAGACCACCACGGCGGCAATGGCAGAAACAGCGGTCCATGTTGTAAAGAACCCTGCATCCACGCTCAGCGTACGCTGGCCGGCGTGAGCTGACTCCGTCGTGCCGAAAGCAATGCCGGCGGTGAGCAGGTTGGGAGTAGCGATGGCGACGGCCACCAGGAGAATGACGATTTTCCAAGGCCACGTCACGGCTCTGCGAGTGGCCTGCCATGCCACCAGAAGTGGAATGAAAGTAAAGACAAAACCGTAGAACATGCCCACCAGGACGCTAGCGCCAAGATCGCGCCTGATCTGCCCGGCAATGACATCAGACCACCAGCGGGGAAGGATGGCACCCAAAATAAAGTAGGCGGCCACAGCGACAAGCAATACCACCAGGATCAGGATTATTTTCACGCCCCAGTTGCGCTTTTTCTGAGCTGGTACTTGTGCTTGTTCAGTCATGGGTCAATCATGGCAGAGACCCCCTCAGGTGCAGGGGAAATGTGCCTATACTTTCAGCGGTGGCCACCAGCACAGGCCGCCGTCGAGGTTCGTAAATGTCCCGATGAAAGGCCACCCGTGAGCAACATTCCTGAAGAACTTTCCTACACCGCAGAACACGAGTGGGTCACCGCTCCGGATGCTGACGGCGTCGTGCGGATTGGTATTACCGACTTTGCGCAGGACGCCCTGGGGGATGTCGTCTATGCCCAGATGCCTGAACCGGGGACAAAAGTCACTGGCAACGAAGTTGTTGGCGAAGTTGAGTCCACCAAAAGCGTCAGTGATATCTACGCCCCGGTGAGCGGCGAAGTCATCAATCGCAATGACGCACTGGATACCGATCCTGCCCTGATTAACTCTGACCCGTACGGCGAAGGTTGGCTCATTGAGGTAAAGCTCGCAGAAGCAGATGCAGTGGATTCCCTGCTCAGTGCATCGGAGTACGAACAACAGGTAGGCTAAAGTTATCTGGCCCGCCAGGCTGTTATTCCTTAGCGGGAAAGCGCCGGCGGGCCAGCAACCGATTTGCCCGGCGGTACCGGGATGCGGAAGTGGCTGGCAGGGTTTGGAACTGCCGGCGGATGAGGAGGAAATTCCATGGTTGGCGGCGAACAGAATCAAGCCAATGTCGGGAACGGCGCGGAGGAACAGCCTACGTCGGAGACCACCTCGATCAGCATCACGCCAACGTGGGACGAGCCGAGCATTGCCCCCAAGTTGGCTCCCGAAGAGCGTGCGTCCGTAGATGCACTGCCGCCGAACTCGGCTTTGCTCATTGCCCATAGTGGACCTAATGCCGGCGCCCGGTTCCTCCTGGACGCGGACACCACCACCGCTGGCCGGCACCCGGATGCCGATATCTTCCTGGACGACGTCACGGTGTCCCGGAAGCACGTCCAATTCCTCCGCTCAGCGTCGGGCTTTGAGCTCGTGGACATGGGCAGCCTCAACGGAACGTATGTCAACCACGATCGCGTGGACCGCGTGCAGCTGAAGAGCGGCAATGAGGTTCAGATCGGCAAGTTCCGGTTGACCTACTACCTGAGCCCTGTCCGCGCAGCAGGCCAAGTCTGACGGGGTATCTGCCTGTGGCTATTGCCCAGCCGGACCGCCGCGGACCGCAGGTCCTGAACATTGGGGAAGTCCTCGCCCAACTGGGCGACGACTTCCCTGGGATGACTGCATCCAAGATCCGCTTCCTTGAGGAAAAGGGGCTCATCAACCCGAAGAGAACCCCCGCCGGCTACAGGCAGTATGCGGACAGTGACGTCGAGCGTCTCCGATTCGTCCTTGCGCTGCAACGCGATCAATACCTGCCCTTGAAGGTCATCAAGGATTACCTCGATGCCATAGACCGCGGTGAGCGTCCGGAGAACCTTCCGCCCGGAGTCACTGTCTCACCCAGGGTGGTTTCGGCCGGTATGGCTGCTGAAGTGCAGGGGCGGGCGCGCGCGCTGACAGAAGAGCAGTTGCGTGCTGAGTCGGGCGCCAGTGTGCCCTTGCTGGAGTCCCTCCTGAGCTTTGGTTTGATCAGCCACGTGGGTGGCCGGTTTGATGAACACGCGCTCCAGGTAGCGCGCGCTTGTGTTCAATTGGAGGGTCACGGACTTGAGCCCCGGCACCTTCGTCCCTTTCAGGCTGCCGCCGAACGGGAATTCGGCCTCGTTGAACGTGCCGTTGCGCCGTTGACCTCCCGACGTGACGCCGCTTCACAGGCCCGCGCAGCGGAGGCCGCACGCGAGATCAGCGATCTCTGCCTCACTCTGCACAGGGCTCTCGTCCACGATCGCATCTCCCGGATGGACAGCTGATGATCGAAGTCGAAATCGTCGGCGTCCGGATCGAACTGCCGTCGAACCAGCCGTTGGTTCTCCTTCGGGAACTCAACGGTGAGAGGCACGTTCCCATCTGGATCGGCACTCCCGAAGCCAGTGCCATCGCGCTGGCCCAACAGGGGGTCGTCCCGCCGCGTCCGATGACCCACGACCTCTTGGTCGACGTCGTCGAATCTCTGGGGCACTCCATCATCAGCGTCAACATCGTTGCTGTTGAGGACAACATTTTCTACGGACAACTGCAGTTCGACGACGGCACCGTGGTCAGCTCGCGTGCTTCAGATGCGCTGGCGCTGGCTCTCCGGGCAAAGTGCCGCATTTGGTGTGCTGACGCCGTCATGGAAGAGGCGGGCGTCCGCATCACCGAGCACGATGAAGGCGAAGACTCGGAGCCGGATCCAAGCGTGGATGAGGAGCGCGAAATGCGGCGCTTCCGCGAGTTCCTGGACGACGTCGAACCCGAGGATTTCGAAGGCTGAATCACCCTAAGCCTAAAGTTGAGGGTGAAAGTTTCGACACGACTGGAATTTCGGGCCAAGGTCTTTGACCTCGGCCCCGGACGGGCCTAACGTCGAAGATATCAAGTTCCCGTTGCATACACTGCCTGCGCAAGTCACACTGGAAGGTGCGGACCTGCGGGAATTACACTGCTGCATTTCGGTGTTGTGTCAGGGTATGCACCGTCCCCAAGGGAACTGAGAACAAGGAGGTCACGTGAGTCCGAAAGGCGAAGCAGGCGAGCTGAAGCAGGCCTCGACCGGCATTGCTGCGCCCGCATCCGGCGCCCAAGGTTTGCTCTTCACAGAGGACCTTCCGGTGCTGGACGAGGACGCGGGCTACCGCGGTCCCACTGCATGCAAGGCCGCAGGCATCACGTACCGCCAACTCGACTACTGGGCACGTACAGGCCTGGTTGAACCCGCAGTGCGTGGCGCTGCCGGATCCGGGTCCCAGCGGCTCTATGGGTTCCGGGACATTCTGGTTCTCAAGGTGGTCAAACGCCTCCTGGATACGGGTGTTTCGTTGCAGCAGATCCGTACCGCCGTGGAGCACCTTCGTGAGCGCGGCGTTGAGGACCTTGCACAGATCACGCTGATGAGCGATGGCGCAAGTGTCTACGAATGTACGTCTGCCGATGAAGTCATCGACCTCGTCCAAGGCGGACAGGGTGTCTTTGGCATCGCCGTTGGGCGCGTATGGCGGGAAGTCGAGGGAAGCCTTGCCGCTCTTCCGAGTGAGCACGCCGCGGAGCAGTCCTTTCCGGACGACGAACTGAGCAAACGGCGCGTGGCACGCCGTATCGGCTAAGTGCCGGCACCCCGCAACGAAAACTTAAAGAGAAAAAGCCTCTTCCCTCGAGGGAAGGGGCTTTTCTGTTGGCGGAACTCCGCAGTTGTTCGGCCGCGCTGCTGCACTTAGCGCTGGCGGCGGTCCCGCAAAGATGGTTGTCCCGCCAGGAGGCTCTCCAGAAGCGCATCGAAAAGCTTGGCGGAATTTTTGGCAGAGTCTCCGGGCCAGTGGTGAACAGAGTGGGCGGCGCCTTGAATCTGCTGCCAGTTGGCCTGTTCCGGAATGTGGGGTGTCAACAGCAACTCGCCGAACATGGACTCCATCTCAGCCAAGCGGAACGTGTGCTCTGCCGATCCGGTCCGTACCCGGTTGGCAACGATGCCGGCTGGGGCAAGGTTGGGGGCGAACTCCTGCCGGAAGAGTTGAATGGCCCGCATGGTTCGTTCGGTGCCGGCAACGGAAAACAACCCTGGTTCGGCCACGAGGACCACGCGGTCGCTTGCGCTCCAGGCCATACGGGTCAGGCCATTGAGCGACGGGGGGCAGTCCACCAGAACGAGTTCGTAGTTGGTGGTGCCTGCCAGCACGGCGGACAGCCTGCGAAGGTCGCGGCGGCCCAGGTCCGGGCGGTCGTAGATGCCAGTGAAGGCGGAGCCCACTGCAACATCCAAGGTGCCGCTGCTGGAACCGTTGGTGACCCAGCCGCTGCCAGCCACATTTTCCTGGAGCCTTGCCTTTCGAGGGCTTTTCAGCATTCGCCCGATGTCGAGTTGCCCGCCCGGCTGGACGCCGAGGGCCGTGGTGGCATCGGCGTGGGGATCGAGGTCCACCACCAGAGTAGGGATTCCGGCCGCGAGGGCCGCTGACGCCAGGCCAGTGGTCACGGACGTCTTTCCCACTCCACCTTTGAGGCTGCTGATGCTGACTACTTGCACTTGAAAACCCAAAACCTAACGCCGGTTGCCGTATCGCGCTGATTCGGCTCCGGAAGCGCCGGAGCCGGGGCTTGCCGAAGCCCCCTCAACATCATATGGTGCATCGCGGTCGAATCCCGCTTTCTACGCGCCCGACCGCAGCGGAGATGGTTGGCAATAGCATGCCGCCGGATCGCGCGCACGCATATACAGCCCACATGACGATTCCTTTGTGATGGTTGCCACAAAGATTTGTGTTTGATGCTGGCGGCACTACACACTGTGACCACCGACCGATCCACCCGCAATGATGCAGGAGAAGTATGTTTTCGAAAATTCTGGTGGCCAATCGCGGCGAAATCGCGATCAGGGCGTTTCGCGCTGGTTATGAGCTGGGCGCCAAGACCGTAGCCGTCTTTCCGCACGAGGACCGTAACTCGATCCACCGGCAGAAGGCCGACGAAGCTTACCTGATCGGCGAGGTGGGCCATCCCGTCCGCGCCTACCTGGACGTGGAGGAGGTTGTCCGCGTCGCCAAGGAAGCCGGCGCAGACGCCATTTACCCCGGCTATGGCTTCCTCTCGGAGAACCCGGACCTCGCACGTGCTGCGAAAGCGGCGGGCATCACGTTCGTGGGCCCGCCCGCGGAGGTCCTGGAACTCGCAGGCAACAAGGTTGCCGCCCTGGAAGCCGCCCGCAAGGCAGGCGTACCTGTCCTCAAGTCCAGCAAGCCTTCCAAGGACCTGGACGAGCTCATTGCCGCTGCCGACGACATTGGGTTCCCCATCTTCGCCAAGGCTGTTGCCGGCGGTGGCGGACGTGGAATGCGTCGCGTCGAGACGCGCGAAGCCCTTCCGGAAGCATTGCAGTCCGCCATGCGCGAGGCTGACGCAGCCTTTGGCGACCCCACGATGTTCCTCGAGCAGGCAGTGCTGCGTCCCCGCCACATTGAAGTGCAGATTCTGGCTGATGCCGAGGGCAACGTCATGCACCTCTTTGAACGTGACTGTTCGCTGCAGCGCCGCCACCAGAAAGTCGTGGAAATTGCGCCGGCCCCAAACCTGGATGAGAACATCCGGCAGGCGCTCTACCGCGATGCCGTCGCTTTCGCCAAGGCCCTGAACTACGTCAACGCAGGAACCGTCGAGTTCCTGGTGGATACCGAGGGCGAACGCGCCGGCCAGCACGTCTTCATCGAAATGAACCCCCGTATCCAGGTTGAGCACACGGTGACCGAAGAGATCACGGATGTGGACCTCGTACAGGCCCAGATGCGCATTGCCTCGGGGGAGACCCTCGCGGACCTCGGCCTGAGCCAGGAGACAGTGTCCATCAAGGGCGCCGCGCTTCAGTGCCGCATCACCACAGAGGATCCTGCCAACGGTTTCCGTCCGGACGTCGGAAAGATCACCGGCTACCGCTCTGCCGGCGGCGCCGGTGTAAGGCTCGACGGCGGCACCGTTTACTCGGGTGCCGAGATCAGCCCGCACTTCGACTCCATGCTGGTGAAGCTGACGTGCCGTGGCCGTGACTACCCCGCAGCGGTTGCCCGCGCCCGCCGTGGCCTTGCCGAGTTCCGCATCCGCGGCGTGTCCACCAACATCCCCTTCCTGCAGGCCGTCCTCGCGGACCCGGATTTCAACGCAGGCAACGTGGCCACGGACTTCATTGACAAGCGTCCTGAACTGCTCAAGTCTCACATCTCCGCAGACCGCGGCACCAAACTGCTCACCTGGCTGGCCGAGGTCACCGTGAACAAGCCGAACGGCGAGCTCACGGTCCACTCTGATCCGGCCAGCAAGCTGCCCGTGATCGAGGGGTCGGTTCCCACCTCAGGTTCACGCCAGAAGCTGCAGGAGCTCGGGCCCGAGGGATTCGCCAAGGCGCTTCGCGAGCAGCAGGCCTTGGCCGTCACGGACACCACTTTCCGCGACGCCCACCAGTCGCTCCTGGCCACCCGTGTCCGTACCCGCGACCTCGTAGCAGCCGGCCCGGCAGTTACGGCACTGATGCCGGAGCTGTTTTCCGTGGAAGCCTGGGGCGGTGCCACCTACGATGTTGCCCTCCGTTTCCTCGGGGAGGACCCCTGGGACCGTTTGGCGGCGCTGCGCCAGGCATTGCCCAACACCTGCCTCCAGATGCTTCTCCGCGGACGCAACACAGTTGGTTACACGCCGTACCCGGAAGAAGTGACCGAAGCTTTCGTCAACGAGGCAGCAGCCACGGGCATCGACATCTTCCGCATCTTCGACGCCCTCAACGATGTCAACCAGATGGCGCCGGCTATCCGGGCCGTCCGCGCAACCGGCACCGCTGTCGCTGAGGTGGCACTGTGCTACACCGGCAACCTCCTGGACCCCAACGAGGACCTGTACACACTCGACTACTACCTGGACCTGGCCCAGAAAATCGTCGACGCCGGTGCACACATCCTGGCCATCAAGGACATGGCTGGCCTGCTTCGTCCGGCCGCGGCCGCCAAGTTGGTCACAGCCCTGCGTGAGCGCTTCGACCTGCCGGTGCACCTGCACACGCACGACACTGCAGGTGGCCAGCTCGCCACCCTTTTGGCAGCTGTCGACGCCGGTGTGGACGCGGTTGACGTCGCTGCGGCCTCCTTGGCCGGCACCACCAGCCAGCCTGCTGCTTCGGCACTCGTTGCGGCATTGGCCAACACTCCCCGCGACACGGGCCTCAGCCTGGAAAATGTCGGCGCCATGGAGCCTTACTGGGAAGCCGTTCGCCGTGTCTACGCACCCTTTGAGTCAGGCCTGCCAGGCCCGACAGGTCGCGTTTACCAGCACGAAATCCCGGGTGGCCAGCTGTCCAACCTTCGTCAGCAGGCAATTGCCTTGGGCCTGGGGGAGCAGTTCGAAGCCATTGAGGACATGTACACGGCAGCAGACCGGATCTTGGGCCGTCTGGTCAAGGTGACGCCGTCCTCCAAGGTGGTGGGCGATCTTGCCCTGCACCTCGTGGGACTGAACGCGGATCCTGCGGACTTCAATGAGAACCCGCAGAACTACGACATCCCGGACTCCGTCATCGGCTTCCTCTCAGGTGAACTGGGTGATCCTCCCGGAGGCTGGCCCGAGCCGTTCCGCACCAAGGCCCTTCAGGGGCGCAGCGTCAAGGTGCGCGATGTTGAGATCAGTGCAGAAGACAGCTCTGCGCTCAAGGCGGACTCCAAGACCCGCCAGCACACGCTGAACCGTCTGCTTTTCGCGGGTCCCACCAAGGACTACCTGAAGAGTGTGGACACCTACGGCAATATCTCAGTGCTGGACACGCGTGACTACCTGTACGGTTTCCAGCAGGGCTCGGAGCATGTGATCGAGCTGGAGAAGGGTGTCCGCCTCATTGCGCAGCTTGAGGCAGTGTCCGAAGCAGACGAAAAGGGTATGCGCACGGTGATGTGCACGCTCAACGGCCAGTCCCGTCCCGTGGTTGTCCGTGACCGTTCGGTGGTGAGCAACGTCAAGGCAGCCGAGAAGGCCGACACCGCCCAGCCCGGACAGGTTGCTGCCCCCTTCGCAGGTGCCGTGACCGTGACAGTCAAGGCCGGCGATGTGGTCAACGCTGGTGACACCGTTGCAACCATCGAGGCAATGAAGATGGAAGCGTCCATCACGACGCCGGTAGCCGGCACGGTCTCGCGCCTCGCCATCTCATCGGTGGAGCAGGTCCAGGGCGGCGACTTGCTGCTGGTGATCGGCTAGCGGTCCGCACGCAAAAGTACCCCGTCCGGATAATCCGGACGGGGTACTTTTTTGTTCAGTTAAGTTCAGTCATGTTCAATAACAGGTGTCCTGCTGTGCCGGATTCAGGATGCGCGGGGTGCCGAGTACATTTCCTCGATCACGGCGTCGAAGTCCTTCATGACCTGTGCTCGCTTGACCTTGAGGGAAGGAGTGAGATGACCCGAGGCTTCGGTGAAATCGGCTGGAACAATCCGGAAGGACTTGATGGCCTCAGCCTGGGACACGGTCTGGTTGGCCTTGGAAATGAGTTCCTGTACAGCGGCCTTCACCACTGCGTGTTCCGTGGCCTCGCCCAGTGTGGTGCCCGAGGGGAGTCCGTGGCGTTCAAGCCAGCCGGGGAGCGCTTCTTCATCCAGGGTGACGAGTGCGCCGATGAACGGCCGGTTGTCTCCCACCACCAGGACCTGGGAAACCAAGGCATCCGCCCGGATCTGATCCTCCAGCAACGCCGGAACCACGTTCTTTCCACCGGCGGTGACGATGATTTCCTTCTTGCGACCGGTGATCTTCAGGAAGCCGTTGCTGTCCAGCTCGCCAATGTCGCCAGTACGGAACCAGCCGTCAGCGAAGGTTTCTTCAGTGAGGTCCTCGCGCTTGTAATAGCCGCGCATGACGCAGACGCCCTTGGCGAGGATCTCGCCGTCGTCGGCGATCTTGACGGAGTTGCCCGGCAGGGGAGCGCCCACTGTGCCGATCCTGATCATGGAGGGCGTGTTGACGGAAATGGGTGCTGTGGTTTCGGTCAAGCCGTAACCCTCCAGGATCTGGAGGCCGATGCCTTGGAAGAAGTGGCCCAAGCGTTCGCCCAGAGGGCCGCCGCCGGAGACGGCGTGGGCGACGTGGCCGCCCATGGCGGCGCGAAGTTTTCCATAAACCAGTTTGTCGAATACTGCGTGCTTGATCTTCAGGCCGAGCCCCACGGAACCGGACTGGCGCGCCTTCGAGTAGGCAATTGCTGTGTCCACTGCCCGATGGAAGATGGCACCCTTGCCGCCGTCCTCGGCCTTGGTCAGCGCGGAGTTGTACACCTTCTCGAAAACGCGGGGTACGGCGAGGATGAAGGTTGGCTGGAAACTCTGGAGGTCGGGTAGCAGGTGCTTGATGTCCGGAGTGTGGGCAACCTGCACGCCGCCGGCCACGGCCAGGACCGAGATGAAGCGCGCAAAGACGTGGGCCAGCGGCAGGAACATGATGGTTTTGGCTGACTCGTTGACGACTTCCGGAAGTGCCACCCGGGCATTTTCGGAAAGTTCCACGAAGTTGCCATGGGTCAGTTCACACCCCTTCGGCCTGCCCGTGGTACCCGAGGTGTAAATGATGGTGGCGAGGTCGGCAAGGCCGGCCGAGGAACGGCGGGACTCCAGCTCGTCGTCCGGGACTCCGGCGCCGGCGGCGCGCAAGGCATCAAGTCCGGCGCCTTCAAGCTGCCAGACGTTGGCCACCGATGTGATGTCCTCTGCGGCCACGGCCTGGCGAATGACGTCCTCATGGTGCGATGCTTCGCCAAAGGCGGCCACGGCGCCTGAGTCACCCAGGTTCCATGCCACTTGCGAAGGGGACGACGTTTCGTAGATCGGGACCGAGACGGCTCCGGCAAACCAGATGGCGAAGTCCACCAAGGACCATTCGTACCGGGTGCGGGACATAATGCCCACGCGGTCGCCTACGCCAACGCCACTCGCAATGAGGCCTTTTGCCAAAGCCCTCACGTCTTTGAGGAAGTCCGTGGCGCGGATGTCCTGCCACTGTCCGCTGTTGTCCAGCTTTGCAAACAGTGCAGGGTTGGATGCCTTTTCCGCCTCCCGGATCACGAGGTCGGTGATGTTGGTTTCCGGGGCGATGTTCACGAGGGGAGGAACACTGATTTCACGCACGGTAGCTCCTTTGATATCCACGGGCCACGAGAGGGCTGCTTTCACTCTAGTATGCCCGCTCGCGGAGGTGTGTTCTATTTCACCTACTGGCGAGTAACTTTACGGATTCCCCCTCATTTCAAGCAACTTGGGACCATTCGAGGTGCTGTTTCCCGTTGGGCAGCGCGCGCGCAATAAGATGATGGGATGCCCGCACTACGGTCCACTTTTCGCGCCAGACCCAAGCCAACGGCCACAGCATGGAAAGACGTGCCGTGGGCCGCCCGCCGCAGCCATCTTGGCCGACGGGGATTGGCGATCGGCATCGACATTGGCGGGACGAAAGTGGCTGCCGGTGTGGTGGACGCCGAGGGCCGGGTCCTCGCTGAGGCACGGAGGTCGACTCCCGGTGCGGACCCCCGGGCAGTAGAGCAGACCATCGTGGAACTGGTGGACGAGCTCAGCGCCGATCACCGTGTGTCTTCCGTGGGTATCGGCGCCGCTGGATGGATGGACCTCGACGGCGGCACTGTGCTGTTCAGCCCCCATCTGGCTTGGCGCAACGAACCGCTCCGGGCGAGCCTGCAGAAGCTGCTGAGGCGTCCGGTCCTTCTGACGAACGACGCTGATGCCGCAGCCTGGGCGGAATGGCGCTTCGGTGCCGGCCAAGGTGAGAGCCGCCTGGTGTGCGTCACCTTGGGCACGGGCATTGGCGGTGCCATGGTGATGGATGGCCGGGTGGAACGGGGACGCTACGGGGTGGCAGGCGAGTTCGGGCACCAGATCATCTTTCCCGGCGGACACCGTTGCGAGTGCGGCAACCGTGGGTGCTGGGAGCAGTACGCCTCCGGTAATGCGCTGGGCCGTGAAGCCCGGCAGCTCGTGCGGACCAACTCCCCGGAGGGCCGTGCCCTTCTGAAGAAGGCGGGCGGGACCGCAGACAACCTCACCGGGGCCGCTGTGACGGCCTTGGCTCTTGAAGGCGATGCCACGTCGCGGGAACTCCTGGCGGACCAAGGCGGGTGGTTGGGGTTGGGATTGGCCAATCTCGCCGCAGCCCTGGACCCGGGCATGTTCGTGATCGGCGGCGGACTGTGCGATGCAGGGGAGCTCTTGGCTGGACCGGCCCGGGAATCGTTTGCGAAGAACCTGACCGGAAGAGGATTCCGACCCATGGCGGGCATCGAACTGGCGGCTCTTGGCCCCCGTGCCGGCATGATCGGCGCAGCGGACCTTTCACGGGTCAGCGGGAGGGCGCACGGCTAAGGTTCGCGGCGCCCCAGCCGGCGTCGGCACCTAGATGCGGGCGCCGTCGTCGTCCTCATTCTTTTCCTGCGGAAGCCTCATGATGAGGAAGACCACGGACGCAACAAAAGCGGCAACAATACCGAGGATCGCAACAAGGGGTGCTGACCGCCAGAACATTGCCGTGAAAAGCAAAGCAACGGGTCCCCCCACAGCACCCACCCACGCCAGCATGGTCAAGGGCTCTGTGCCCGCCAGGCTGGGGGGATCTTCAGGGACGAAGGCGTCGTCCTCGTCATCGACCTCGAAGTCGCGTGGTCCCAGCGGGCGGCCCGTTTCTTCATCGCCGGCAGGAACTGCCGTCACGTCAGCCGCTGGCTCCGCAGCCGGCGTGGACAATCCGAGTGGATCGAAATCCCTGAAGGTCTTGTTTGGTTCACGCTGTGACTGCCCGGCGCTGCCTGAAGCAGACTCTGCGTGATCGGACGCCGGCGGTTCCCCTTCCGGAGAGGACCCTGTGGCCTCTAGCCGGGCCACCAGATCCAGCCATACGGCGTCATCGTCTTTGTTGGCGCTCTGATCAGCGGAGTTGGGATCAGGCCTGTTCATGGGCTGTGTCCTTTTCGGCGGTCGGCCCGTGTCCGGCCAAGGCTGCGACGGTCTTTTGGATGAACTCCACAGTACCCTCGAAGATCTCCGGGGCATCGTTGTCGAGCGTGGCCACATGGTAGCTGTTGCCCAAATAGCTGATATCCACGGGTGCACCCACCCGGGACCGCAGGAATTCCAGGCTCGCATTCGAGATGACGTTGTCCACGGTGGATTTGTAGACCCGGACTGGAGAGCTGATGCGCGGCAGGATGGCCGCGGTGTCTTTGTACATCTTCTTCAATTGGTGTGCTGCCGCGACTGGAGTGCGGGCGTAGGCTCCCTCATCCTGGTCCGGTTTAAGGATGTCATTGGCGATGGCCGGAGTTGTCTTCACCACATACTTGAGCGCAGCGACAATGACAGCGCGCGGGTCATCAAGGACAAGCCCCGGATTGACCACCACAGTTCCTGCCACCGGACGGGTGGCCGCGATCCGCAACGCCAGAGTGCCTCCCATGGACAGGCCCGCGGTGAAGACATAGTCGCACTCCTTGGCCAACTCGAGGTAGGCGTCATCCACGGCCCGGTGCCACTCACGCCACGAGCGGGTGGACATGTCCTGCCAAGTGGTGCCATGACCGGGCAGCAACGGCAGCCTGACAGCGTATCCGGCCGCTGCCAGATGCTCAGCCCACGGCCTGACGCTGTGCGGGCTTCCTGTGAACCCGTGGGACATGACTACCCCGACGCGCGGTCCTGTCCCGTTCCAGCTGCTGAGGAACGGTGAGAAATCCGGAAGCATTTTCATGATGACTCTGAGGCTACTCTGTCGCTGGCGTGCTGACGGAAAAACGCTGCTGATTCTTCGAAAATGGTGGGGGCATCAACATCCATCGTGGCAACGTGGCCGCTGTGGGGGAGCGTGACGACTTTCAAGCGGGATGATGCGATGTGCCTCCTGATGGTGGCCACGGAGCTTGGCGGTATGACACCGTCCACTGATGACTTGAACACCAATGCGGGAGCCTTCACCCTGGGCAACCCGCGTGCCGCCGCGCGGAAGAGCTTCTTGAGTTCATGCACCGATTTCAGGGGCGTCTTGGAATAGTCCCCGGTCTCAGCCGTGGCCGGGGCTGGTGTGTCCTCCACGATGGGAGTGGTGGTGGGCATGACGTACTTCAGGGCGCCCACATACTTCACCCGGCGGTCATAGAAGCTGAGGCCGGGGTTGACCAGAACCAGCCCGGGAACATCGTGCTGCGAGGCCACCCGAAGGGCCACTGCGCCTCCCATGGATAGGCCTGCCACGAAACAGGTTTCTGTCTGCGCCGCAAGGTCCAGGTAGCTCTGTTCAAAGGTGCGGTACCAGTCCTGCCAACGGGTGGTTGCGAGATCCTGCCAACTGGTGCCGTGGCCGGGGAGGAGCGGCACGGAAACAGCAAATCCTTGGGAGGCCAAGTATTCGGCCCAGGGGAGCATGCTGAGCGGGCTGCCCGTGAAGCCGTGGCAAATAGCCACTCCGATACTGGCATTGGGCCCGTGTCCGGCATGGTGGAAGGCGAGCGGCGCGGCGGGTGTGTGGCGTTCCGTCATGGGTCCCATCGTGTCACTGTTCCGGAGAATTCTCACTGGAGTAGGGTTGCAGTTGAGTGCCGGCCGGGTTGCCGGAAGCATGCCAACCGTCGGCCGTGAGAGGACAAACGTGTTCTATTGGGTCATGAAGAGGATCTTTCTGGGTCCCATCCTTAAAATCCTGTTCCGGCCTTGGGTCAAGGGCCTGGACAATGTTCCTGAAAGCGGCGCGGCGATCCTGGCGTCCAACCATCTCTCTTTTTCGGACTCCATCTTCCTGCCCCTGATGGTCCACCGGCCGGTGATCTTCCTGGCCAAGTCCGAGTATTTCACCGGGAAAGGTGTGAAAGGTCGACTCACGGCGCTGTTTTTCCGGCTCAGCAACCAACTCCCCATGGACCGTTCGGGAGGCGCCGCGTCGGAGATGTCACTGCAGGCCGGCAAGGACGTCCTGACTGGCGGGGGCCTGCTCGGAATCTACCCGGAAGGCACGCGCAGCCCCGATGCCAGGCTCTACCGCGGCAAGGTGGGCGTCGCCAGGCTTGCACTGCAAACGCGGGTGCCCGTGGTGCCCGTGGCCATGATCGGGACGGAGAAAGTCCAGCCGATCGGCAAACGGCTGCCGAGTATCCGCCGGATTGGCATCATTGTGGGGCAGCCGTTGGACTTCAGCCGGTACTACGGCATGGAGGACGATCGGCTGATCCAGCGGGCAGTGACCGACGAAATCATGTATGAGTTGATGCGGCTCTCCGGCCAGGAGTACGTGGATGAGTACGCCGCTGTGGTCAAGGCCCGGCTGGCCGGCAAGGGGCCCGAGCCCGTCCACAAGGTAGAGGTTGCCGAGGACGCCGCTGATGACATCGCTGATGACATCGCGGAGAACATCAACGAACCCGGGCCTGATGGGGACGAATCACATCGGAAACTGTGACGCAGGCGGCAGCATCGGTTACGCCTCCGGTCCCGCAACCTTGCCGGAGGCTACTACTCTTGAAGGGTGACTGAGCTAACCGCGAACACCGCATCCTCCGTAGCAGATCCTCTCGCCAGCACCGCCCAGAGCGGGGCAGCGAACTATCCCGGGCTCGACGCCTGGCGGGACCTGCCGATCTCCCAGCAGCCCACATGGTCGGACGCTGACGTCTTCAAGGCCTCCGTCAAGGAGCTCTCCGTGGTGCCGCCCCTGGTTTTCGCCGGCGAAGTGGACGTTCTCCGGGAGCGCCTCGCCGCTGCAGCGCAGGGTAAAGCGTTCCTCCTGCAGGGTGGCGACTGCGCTGAGACTTTTGAGGCTGCCACTGCGGACAAGATCAGCGCCCGCGTCAAGACGATCCTGCAGATGGCCGTGGTGTTGACCTACGGCGCGGCCATGCCCGTCATCAAGATGGGGCGCATGGCCGGCCAGTTCGCCAAGCCGCGCTCGTCCAATGATGAGACCCGCGACGGTGTCACGCTTCCGGCCTACCGCGGCGACATCGTCAACGGCTACGATTTCACCCCGGAATCCCGCGCGCATGATGCCGGCAGGATGCTCAAGGCGTACCACACCTCCGCCTCCACGCTGAACCTCATCCGCGCCTTCACCCAGGGTGGTTTTGCGGATCTTCGCCTGGTCCACCAGTGGAACAAGGGCTTCACGGAAAATCCGGCGCACGCCCGCTACGAATCGCTGGCACGCGATATTGACCGTGCCATCAGCTTCATGGACTCCTGTGGCGCGGACTTCGAGGCACTCAAGCGGGTGGAGTTCTTCGCCAGCCACGAGGCACTGCTGCTGGACTATGAGCGTGCGCTGACCCGCATCGATTCACGGACCGGTCTGCCCTACGACACCTCCTCACACTTCCTGTGGATCGGCGAGCGTACCCGCGAACTCGACCATGCCCACGTGGACTTCCTGTCCCGCGTGCGGAACCCGATCGGCGTCAAGCTCGGACCCACCACCAGTGGTGATGACGCATTGCGCCTGATCGACAAGCTGGACCCCAACCGGGAACCGGGACGCCTGACGTTCATCACGCGCATGGGTGCCAAGAACATCCGCGAAAAGCTGCCGGCCGTCGTCGAGCGCGTCACTGCTTCCGGCGCCCAGGTGCTGTGGGTGACAGATCCGATGCACGGCAACACTGTCACCTCGCCGAACGGCTACAAGACCCGCAACTTCGATGACGTGATCGATGAAGTACGTGGCTTCTTCGAGGTCCACCACTCTTTGGGCACGGTACCCGGCGGTCTCCACGTCGAAATGACCGGTGACGACGTTGCTGAGTGCTTGGGCGGCGCTGACCCGGTCGACCAGGACGCATTCCTGGACCGCTATGAGTCAGTGTGCGATCCCCGCCTGAACCACATGCAGTCCCTTGAGATGGCCTTCCTGGTGGCTGGAGCCCTCTCCAAGCGATAAAAACGCACAACAAAGGCGCGGTCCGGATTCCCGGGCCGCGCCTTTTGTCTTTTGCGCCTGAACTAAACGACTGTCAGCGTTACGACCGATCCTTCGGGAACGTCCTTATCTACGGGATTCTGGTCCCGGACGGTGCCAAAGAATCCCCCCAGAATCTCATTGACCTTCACTTCGAAACCCAGGGCCTCCAGCTGCTGCCGGGCTTCCTTGGCTTGCTTGCCTACAAAGTTCGGAACCTTCACCATCTTGGGTCCCTTGGACACGGTCAGTGTCACCGCCTCGCCGCGGATGAGCGTGCCGTTGGCCGGAGCTTGCGAGACGACAGCGCCCTTGGGCACCGTCTTGTCATTGACGGTCTCCGGAGCCACAACGGCTTTCAGCCCGGCATCCTGAAGGGCCTTGACGGCAGCGTCCTGCGCCAAGCCGCGTACGTCCGGCACAGGAATGGGCTGAGGTCCCTTGGACACCACCAGAGCCACCGGAGTGCCGTGCCGCACCTCGATGCCCTTGGCCGGGTCCTGGGCAATCACGACGCCGGCAGGAACCTTCTCGTCGAACGCTTCAGTGACGTTGCCAAGGGCCATTTCGGCGGCGTTTAGCGCCGTTTTGGCTTCGGCAAGGCTGCCACCGGTCAAGCCGGGCAGCGCGAAAAGCTGGGCTCCTTTGGAGACAAAGAGGGTGATGGGCTGAAATTTCCGTACTTCTGCGCCGGATTCCGGTTCGGTTCCCACGGTTAGCCCGGCCAGTATGTCGTCGTCGAAGACGTCTCGTGGTTCCGACTGGAATCCTGCGGTGCGGAGGAGCTGCTGTGCTTCGGCCACTGTCTTGTTCTTGACGTCAGGCACTGTCCCCGGTGAGCCCGGTCCCATACCGAAGAACCATCCGGCGGATGCTGCAAGCATCGCAAGAATGACGATCACGACGGCCCAGATCACGCCACGTCGGCGGGGGTTGCCTTCGCGCAGCGGCCGAACCGGTGTGGCCGCTGCGCGGGCCCGGTCCTTGGTCTGCTGCCGTTCCAGCCTCTTGAGTTCCCGCTTACCGGGTTGGCGAAGGTCTTGGTCGATATCCGCACCAGACGTGGCTGCCCTGGAATGCTGAAGCGCGGAACCACCGGCGGCCATGATGGTGGTGGGGTTGCTCTGGTGGGATATGAATTCAGTGGGCGACGCCGTGGCGGGCAGCGACTCCGTAGGGTTCGCTGCCGCGCTGCCGAGGGTTGTGGTGGCGGCAGTGGGCGGAGGTGGGAACGGCGTGGGGACCGGACCCTGCCGGTGATCGAGTTCCTCGTCGGTAAGTGTGGTGCGGATGTGGCGGAGCTCGGTCAGCAAGGCAGATCCGTCCACCGGCCTGTTCTCGGCGTCGGCCGCGGTGCACCACTGAACCAATTCGTCCAGGTCCTCGGCCAGGCCGGGAGCGGCCTCGGAGGGGCGTCCGACCACTGCGTTGACGTGCTGGTAGGCGACTTGGATGGGGGAGTCGCCTGAATAGGGTTGCTGACCAGTCAACATCTCGTAAAGCATGATGCCTGCCGAGTAGATGTCGCTGCGGGCATCCGCGGGTTGTCCGAGGACCAGTTCGGGAGCCAGATACGCCACCGTTCCAATCAAGGCGCCCGTGCTGGTGTTGGCCGAGACTGCCCTTGCCAGGCCAAAGTCACCCACCTTGATGCGACCGTCATCGGCTATCAGTACGTTCTCGGGTTTGATGTCGCGGTGGATCAAGCCTGAACTGTGGGCCGCGGCGAGACCTTCGATGACAGGATCAATAAGAGCGAGGGCAAGCCGGGGCGGCAGGGCGCTTTGTTCGTTGAGAACGTCACGAAGAGTGTGTCCCTTGACGTACTCCATGACGAGGTAGGCGATGTGTCCGTCCTCGCCCTGGTCCAGTACCCCGACGATATGGGGATGCGAGAGGCTGGCGGCAGCTTTCGCTTCGCGGCTCAGGCGCTCCAGGAACGTGGGATCGTTGGCCAGGTGCGGGTGCAGGACTTTGAGGGCCACGTCGCGCTCCAGGCGCTGGTCCGTGGCCAGGTAAACAGTGGACATACCGCCCCTTGCAAGGCGGGAACGGACCATGTATCGCCCGTCCACGATGGTCCCAATGAGGTGGTCCTGCGTTGGTTCTTGCACCATACGATCCTAAACGAGGCAGGGAAGGGGCCCGAATCCACCTGGGATCCGGGCCCCTTCCGAGGTGCTGCGAAGGTCTAGCCGAAAGTGCGCTGGCGGGCCTTGATCGACTCGACGTAACGCTTGGTGTCGTCGTACATGCCGTACTTGCTGACCGAGTACTGGCCTTGGTAGTAACCGGCAATTGCCGTGTCCAGGTCCTTGCTCGTGGCGATCAGGGCCCGGATGATCGCGACACCAGCAGTGGCGTTGTCATACGGGTCCAGGAGGTTGAGCTTCCGGCCCACCAGATCGGAGGCCCACTGGCCCGAGGAAGGAATGACCTGCATGGTGCCGATGGCGTTGGCCGGCGAAACTGCCCGCTGGTCAAAGCCGGATTCCTGCTCGGCGAAGGCCAGCGCCAAGGATGGGCTGACCCCCATGCGCCGGGCTGTGTCCGCCACGATGCTCTTCATTTCAGCACGGCTTGGGACCGGGGAGGCGTTCAGCAGGGCCTTGTTTTCGTTCGCTGAGCTGACGACGGCCGGCGGGTACGTGAACCCCAGGAATGTGCTGGGGACCAGGGGTTTGGTTTCACCGGCGGGCTGGAGGCTGGCGCCGGGAATGGTGAGTTTTTGCCCGGGGTAGATAACGGTGGTGGCCGTCACCTTGTTGGCCGTCATCAGCGCACTCAGGGAAACCCCATGGCGGGATGCGATGGAGCTCAGCGTGTCGCCGGCTTTGATGGTGTAAGTGCCCGTGCCGGCCAAAGGAGCGGGAGCAGGAGCAGGAGCAGGCGTCGGGGCGGCGGGAGCCGAGGGAGCGGATCCGCCGCTGACCTTGATCTTCTGGCCTGGGTAGATGATGGAACTTCCGTTGAGGTTGTTCCAGCTGAAGATGCTGGACAGCGGCACACCATGCTTGGCGGCAATGGCGCCCAAGGTGTCGCCGGATACCACGGTGTAGACCGTTGCATTGTTGGGGGCGCTGGGAGCGGAAGGGGCGGCAGGTTGCGCCGGCGCCGGGGTGGCTGCACCCGTGAGTTTGATGCTCTGGCCCGGGTAGATCAGCGTGGTGGCGGTGAGCTTGTTCAGCTGGAGGAGCGCGTTGGTGTCCAGATTGAATCTGCGGGCAATTGCACTGATGGTGTCCCCGCGGACAATCGTGTAAGTGTCCGGGACAGTGGGAGCCATGGGGCGCAAGGCTGCCGGGAGGGTCGTCGCGACCGACTGGGCCGGGATAACGGTGCCGGCGTTGACGGCCTGTGCCTTCATGGCGGCAGCAAGCGTGGCGGGGACCTTGCGGGGCTGGGGTGCCGGTGCAGCCATGGATGGTTGGGCCAGGGCAAGCGAGGACAAAACCACGGCGGGAAGCGCAGCCGTGGTTGCCGCGATAACCGGCATGCTCATGGTTCGTTTCGGCGAGCGGGGCGTCGTCATGAAAAGTGTCCTCATCTCAACAGCGGGGGGTGAATGGTGGCGCTGTTGCCAGTGTTACCAATGTTACTGATGTTATCAATGGTGCAAGTGTGATCAGTGTGAATCTCTCACACTTAATGAATCGGCACAACAATTCCAGCCGTTCGGGATTATTCACTCCAATTTGTTGGCAATGGAAAGACGGCTTAACAACAGGCGGCCAAGGCCGGCGCAGGACTCCGGCTAGGCGCCGGGAGGGGCGGCGTGGCAACCTTGATTCGTGAGTAATGTAGAAAGCCTTGTTTCCGACTGGCTCCCGCTGCCGGATGTCGCCGAGCAGTTGGAAGTTTCCATCACCAAAGTCCACGGACTTCTGGATGAGCGTGCGCTTGTAGCCATCAGGCGGGGAGAACGGAATATCCGCTCAATCCCGGCCCTGTTTATCCAAGACGGGCATGTTGTAGACAGCTTGAAGGGAACCATTGCCGTTCTCAGCGATGCTGGCTATACCGACGAAGAGTTGATCGTTTGGCTTTTCACCCCGGACGAGTCACTTCGGGGGCGTCCTGTTGATGCCCTGCGCGAGGGACGTAAGACTGAGATCAGGCGCCGCGCCCAGTCTTTGGCCTGGTAGCAGCGCCACCGCGCCCTCACCGGCGCGAACCGAACAAAAAGCAGACGACGGCGGTTCCTACCGCCGTCGTCTGTCTCATGTCACGTTCGTGCCGGTAATGGAGCCGTCGTTTCAGGCGGCGCGGCTGACAGCGGCCTCGGCCAGTTGGCGCAGTGCCGTCAGCGGCACATCGTGGAGCGGCAAGCGTTCCAGCGCTTCAAAGGCTTGGTTGCTCAACTCCGAAATCAGGGATTCGGTGGCATCCAAAGCGCCGCATGCAACCATGATGTGACGGATTTCGGCTACTTCGTCTTCGCCGAGACTCGGCTTGCCGAGCATGCGGTCAAGGTAATCCGCTTCGGCTGCAGATGCCTGATTGATGGCAAAGCCAACCAGAACGGTGCGTTTGCCCTCGCGCAGATCGTCGCCTGCCGGTTTGCCAGTGGTTTCAGGGTCTCCGAAGACTCCCAGGACGTCGTCCCGCATTTGGAACGCCTCGCCAAGTGGCAATGAGAACTCGGAGTATTTCTTCAGAAGCCCGTCAGGGGCTCCGGCCAGCGCGCCCCCCAAAGCCAACGGATGTTCGGTGGAGTACTTAGCCGATTTGTACCGGATGATCGATTTTGCGCGGTCAACCGAGCTGCCCCGATCGCGGACAGGGCCAGCCACTTCCTCCAGGATGTCGAGGTATTGACCGGCCATGACCTCGGCCCTCATGACGTTGAAGATGCGTCGTGCAGGGGTTCCGGAAGCGGCCCGGGGACCAATGTCGGTGAAGGCTTCCTCGCTGTAGGACAGGCAGAGGTCGCCGGTCAAGATGGCCGCTGCGTCCCCAAACCGTCCACTGTCCAGAGCCCAGGCGTTCATTTCGTGGAGTTGGCCGAAGCGTTTGTGGACGCTGGGGCCACCCCGGCGCGTATCGGACCGGTCAATGATGTCGTCATGGATCAGTGCTGCTGCCTGGAAAAGTTCGAGTGCGCATCCGGCAGTAATGATGTCGGGGTCATCTGCGTGGCCGCCCGCCCCCCGCCAACCCCAGTAGCACATCAACGCCCGAAGGCGTTTGCCGCCAGTGACCAGATTGGCAATCGATCCGATGAGGGGAGCGACGTCCGCGGATACCGCAGCCATGACGTCCTGCTGCTCCGACAGGAATCCACTCAGTCTGTCGGCGACGCCGCTGATGAACTGCGACTGTTCGGATGCCACGTGGGTTAAGGCCGTCACTTGACGGACCCGGACGCCACGTTGGCGCCGATGGTGAACGTGGAAACGCCTTCCTTTTGCCGTATCGACACGTTTACGGTCTCACCGTCACCGCGGATGAAATCGAGGGAAGTTACATTGCCCACCGCTTCCGGACCGGGGACAAGCTTGAAGCCCTGCGCCTCCAGTGAGGTCTTGTAGTAGTCCACAACACCTTCCGGCGGGGCTTTCACCGTGCCAACGAGGGCCACTGTGGCCAGGGCAGCGCTCTTGTCGAAGCTGCTGGAACGGACGGACGTTTTGGGCATCACCGGAATGAGCTGCTCAGGGAACCCCGGAACCAGCGCATTCACCGTCGCCGTCGCACCTGGTGCAGGGGTGGCCGACTCCGTGGACGCGGTGGTTTCGGGTGCAGACGTGGAGCCGGAAGCGGCGGGGGCCGGTGTTGACGATGTGGAAACATCCGAGGGGGACGGGGCTGCCGTTCCGCCCGGTGACGGCGTGCATGCCGAGGCCGCCACTGCGACACTTACTGCGAGCAGGGCAAACCCTCGCGATTGAGGAGTTCCAAAGAGCTTCACAGGGTATCCTTCCGGGGGCTGAGCCTGACTGTGCCTCCAGTTTAGTCAGTGGCCGGGCATAGTATTGCCGATGTGAGGCAGGAAGCATTTGGTGGCGCCCCAGGCGCCGGCCAGGAGTCCGCCCGCAGTGCTGGTGATGCGCTGCGGGAACTGAGGCGAACCAGCATACTTCACGTTGATATGGACGCCTTCTTCGTCTCCGTCGAGCTCAGAAGCCGTCCCGATCTTCGGGGGAAACCGGTGATTGTGGGGTTCCCCGCGGAGCGGTCCGTGGTGCTGTCTGCTTCATACGAGGCCCGGGCTACGGGGGTCAAGTCCGCGATGCCGATGTCCATTGCCATGAGGCGTTGTCCCGCCGCGGTGATCATCAATCCCCGGCACGCGGTGTACTACGAGGTCTCCGCCCAACTTATGCAGATTTTCGCCTCCATAACGGAGCTGGTGGAACCACTGAGCGTTGATGAGGCCTTCCTGGACGTTG
The DNA here is from genome assembly GCF_025421775.1 of Paenarthrobacter aurescens. GTDB lineage: Bacteria > Actinomycetota > Actinomycetes > Actinomycetales > Micrococcaceae > Arthrobacter > Arthrobacter aurescens_B. The sequence continues at coordinate 53,381 of NZ_JAOEFX010000011.1, forward strand.
GAGGGGCAATCCGCCGGCTTGGGTCACCTTTGGACATCGGGCACCTCATCCGCCGCAGGGTGCAGTCCGAACTTGGCATCACAGCATCAGTTGGAATCGCAGGCACCAAGTTCGTGGCCAAGATCGCATCAACCAGGTGTAAACCTGACGGCATCCTGCAGATCGATGCCGAAGACACCATTCCGTATCTGCACAGCCTCCCGGTCAACGCCCTGTGGGGTGTCGGCGGGAAGACCGGAGAAGTGCTGGCGCGCCTTGGCATCCGCACTGTGGCGGATGTGGCAGCCACTCCCTTGGCGTCTTTGAAGAAAGTCCTCGGTGCCAGCGGTGAACACGTACACCGGCTATCCATGGGAATCGATCCGCGACCTGTGACCCCCACCCGGCTCGAGAAAAGCATCGGGGCAGAGGAGACGTTCACCATCGACACCGGTGACAATGCCCTGCTTCACAGGGAGTTGCTGCGTTTGTCGCACCGAACGGCCTCCCGTTTGCGGAGTGCCGGCATGCTGGCCAGGACCGTTGCCCTGAAACTGAGGTACTCGGACTTCTCCACCGTCACGCGCAGCCGGACCGTGCATGCGCCGGTGGACAGTGCGCAGCTGATCTACCAGGTGGCTGTGCAGCTCCTGGAATCGTTGGGATCCCGGCCCCAGAGCGTGCGGCTGGTGGGTGTGCGGGCAGAGCAATTGGAGCCAGCCGGTCAAACATCCATGCAGCTGAGCCTGGATCGCCGGGACGACAACTGGCGGGCCGCCGAGCAGGCTTTGGACCGGGTCTCCGAACGTTTCGGGTCCAAAACGCTGCTTCCAGCCCGGCTTTTGGAACCTGGGAAACCTCCAACAGGCACCTGATGCTTGTGAGGTTGGTCCCGCAGGGCTCCGTGCGTCTTTCAGAACGGCGTCGGACAAACTATCCTATTTATTACAGAGATTTAGATCGTCTGGACAAACTGTTTCCTGAACAGTCGGCCCTGGGATGCCCGCTGAACCAAGAGGGAATTCCGGGAACGATTTTCTTAGTCCGATCGTTTTGGGTAACAGACGCACAGGACGCGTTATGTCCCGACGCTGGCTGACTAAAGGAGGTCGCGATGCCCCTCTCGGAGCACGAACAGAAGCTGCTTGAGCAACTCGAAAAGCAACTTCATGAGGACGATCCGAAGTTCGCCAACACCATGGGTTCGGATCCCATCCGCAGTTGGTCTACCCGGCATGTGATCATCGGCGTCTTGGGCGCCATTGCCGGTATCCTCCTTCTGCTTGTCGGGGTCTCGATGCAGGCGATACCGGTAGGTGTCCTCGGCTTCGTTGTCATGGGTGCTGGAGTCTACTTCGCCACGTTGCGTGGGGCAGCCTTCGGCAAGGCCAATAAGGGAAAGCCCGGAAAGACCAAACCCAAGAGTTCGTTCATGAGCAGTCTGGAAGAACGCTGGGATGAACGCCGCCGCGACGACTCCTGATGGTCCGAGCCTGTGACATGGTCAACAGTTGAGGCCATCCTGATTCACCCACGCCCCTGACATTCTTGAGGGGATAACGAAAGACCCGCACTGCGGGTCTTTTCGCGTTTAAAGGCCAATTTCCAGGGATCCCCTCAACTTCCCACCCCCTGCTCCACTTTCCACCACCACGAGCTGATTTCGGCAAGGATTCCATGGCCGGCGGCCGTGATCTTGGGTGCGGTCTGACGTACCCGGACGCGGGGCAGGAATGCCCTCCACTTCCCGCCTGGCCCGAAAAGCCGCGCGGATTCAGCCCAAGCGAAACTCAAAGTGGTGGAGAAACGCCAGCGATTGCGTTGACTGTGGGGCATTGTGGAGTAAAGTGGAGCGCATAAGAGGGTAGTGGCAGTGTTGGGAATGAGCGGGCACCTTGAGTGAGGGGCGGTGGGGCCAGTGTTTCTGGGTACTCACTCGCCGCGTCTCGATGAAAAGGGCCGGATCATTCTTCCCGCAAAGTTCCGCGAGGAGCTTGCTGAGGGGCTGGTCCTCACCAGGGGCCAGGAGCGCTGCATCTACGTTTTCAGCCAGAAGGAATTCGAACGTATCCACGAATCGATGCGGGAGGCACCACTGTCTTCCAAACAGGCTCGTGACTACATCCGGGTCTTCCTGTCCGGAGCCTCTGATGAAGTACCTGACAAGCAGGGGCGCGTGACGATTCCGCCGGCGCTCCGTTCGTACGCCGGCCTTGGCCGGGAACTGGCGGTGATCGGCGCCGGGACCCGGGCGGAGATCTGGGATGCCGACGCTTGGAACGAGTACCTCAACGAGAAGGAAGCCGCCTTCTCGGAAACGGATGACGACAACCTGCCCGGGTTCATCTAACCGGTCGGGGCACTGCAGTACCGCTTCTTGAATGGGATCTCCAGCCGCCCATCGAACAGTCTTCCTGGCTCACCTTCCCCTGAGCCAGGCCGGCGGAACGATAGGCGCGGATGGGGATCCGATTCAAGAAACACAACGCAAGCGATTGAGGAAAGAGGAGGCAGCGTGGAAGAGCAGGACGCGGCAAAGCCCACATCGGAGCGCCACGTACCCGTCCTCAAAGACCGCTGCATCAACCTGCTTGCTCCCGGCTTCGAAGCGGCCAGGAAGCGCGGTGGGACTCCCGTAGCCATCGACGCAACCCTTGGTATGGGCGGTCACTCGGAAGCCATGTTGCAGCGCTTCCCCGACCTTCACCTCGTAGGCATAGACCGCGATGAGGAAGCCCTCGCCTTGGCGGGCGCCCGCTTGGAGCCCTTTTCCGACCGGACGGACCTGGTTCACGCGGTCTACGACGAGATCGAAGACGTTCTTGCAGACCTGGGGATACCCGAGGTCCATGGCATCCTGATGGACCTTGGTGTGTCGTCGCTGCAATTGGACGAACGCGAACGTGGGTTCGCCTACTCCTATGACGCTCCGCTGGATATGCGCATGGACACCAGCCGCGGGCAGACCGCGGCTGATGTGGTCAACCGCTACAGCGAAGACGAACTGGTGCGGATTATCCGTAAATGGGGCGAAGAAAAGTTCGCCGGACGGATCGCCAACCGGATCGTGAACGCCAGGGCTGAAAAGCCCTTCGCCACCACGGGGGAACTGGTGGAGCAGATCCGCAGTGTTGTCCCTGCCGCGGCAGCGAAGAGCGGTGGACACCCTGCCAAGCGGACGTTCCAGGCATTGCGGATTGAGGTCAACGAGGAACTCGACGTCCTGGAACGGGCAGTTCCGGCAGCCGTGGCCGCTACCGCCATGGGTGGGCGGATCGTGGTGATGTCCTACCACTCGCTGGAGGACAAGATCGTCAAGTCGGTTTTCCAGGCCGGATCCAAATCCTCGGCGCCCCTGGGCTTCCCCGTGGAGCTCGAAGAGCATAAACCCGAATTGAAGACCATCACCAAGGGCACCGAAGTGCCTACGGCAGCAGAAATCGCTGAAAACCCCCGCGCGGCGTCCGCCCGATTGAGGGCTGTGGAGCGCATCAAACCAAGGAGAGAAGCATGAGCAACGCCGCAGCGAAGACACTTCCCTCCGTGGTGGGCAATACAGCCCGTGCGCTCCCTGTTCCCGCCGGTAAGCCGGGACCAGGACGTAAGGCGCGGACCCCGCTTTCCATTGTGCGCAGCGCGCCCAAACGACGGACTCCTTTCGTTGTCCTGTGCTTCGTGGCGATGGCGGCTGCCCTCCTGACCGTTCTTGTGTTGAATATTTCGGTTTCCACTGCCCAGTACCAGTTGGTGCAGCTGAAAGCTGAGGCTGCCACCTTGAACAAGGAAAACCAGGACCTGACACAGAGGAAGCAGAACTTCGAAGCTCCCCAGAATCTGGCAGCGAAGGCTGCAGAATTGGGAATGGTTTCTTCCACTGTCAAAGGACAGATTGATCTGAACACCATGACCGTCACCGGAAAAGCAACGCCTGCTGTCAAGGGAGACACTCCCGCGGCCCAGCTGGCCCCTCCGGCGGTGGCCGGCATGCTGGATGTGGTTCCGTCGGTGACTACCAAGGATCCGTTGGAGAATCTCAAGCCAGTCACCCCTGAGGCGCCGGTCACGCCAGCGGCTCCGGTCTCACCGGCAGCGGCACCGCCGGTGGATCTAAATGGGGGATCAGTCCCGGCCCCCCAGCAAAAGGCACCCGGGCAGTAGTCCATCAGTCCACTGAAGCTAGGCCAGCAGCAAGGAATCAACGTGGCTCAGAACCCCGGCACATCGAAAAAAACGAAGACGCCGGCGGCAAGAAAGCGGTTGCGGGTTGGTCTTGGCATCATGCTGACCCTGCTGCTGGTGGTGGGCGGCAAGCTCTTCATGGTCCAGGGCCTTGACATGGGCGGTATGGCCGAAGCCGCGTTGGCGAACCGGCTCACCCCGCAGGTGCTGCCGGCCGAACGCGGGCAGATTGTGGATGCGAACGGCACGGTCCTGGCCAGCAGCGTAATTCGCTACAACCTGGTGGTGGACCAGGTGCTGAACACCAACACAGCCAGCTTCAAGCGGTACAACGAGAAGACCGAAGAAGTCGAGACGATCACCAGGGACCAGGGAATATCGGAGCTCGCCACCCTGCTGGGCTCTGATGTGGAAAAGATCCGCGAGGCACTGACCGGAGACAAGAAGTACTTCGTGGTTGCCAAGGACATCAAGCCTGAGCTTGAGGACCGGATCTCCAAGCTGAACATCCCGGGAGTCGTTCCTGAAGGTGTCAGCAAGCGGGTTTACCCCAACGGCAGTGTGGCCGGTGGGGTGGTGGGCTTCCTCCAGGACGGGACCACCGGGCAAGCCGGCATCGAGCAAACCCAGGACGAGATCCTCCGTGGCGTTGAGGGTAAGCGCGTCTTCGAGATTGGTGCTGATGGCCTGAGGATTCCGGTGGCCACTGATGAACTGACTCCGGCCGTGGACGGCAGCGACGTCAAGCTGACTATCAACACGGACATCCAGTATTTCGCGCAGCAGGCCATCCAAAGCCAAGTGAACAAGATGAATGCCGAATGGGGCTCCATCATCGTGATGGACGCCAAGACCGGCAATCTGATCGCCTTGGCGGACACCAACGCCCCGGATCCCAATGACCCCGGGAAAGTGGACGCCAAGGACCGCGGCGTGCGTTCAGTGACGGCTGCCTACGAGCCCGGCTCCGTGCAGAAGATGATTACTGCTGCAGCTGCGATCGAAGAAGGTAAGTCCTTCCCCCTGGATCACTTCACCATTCCGTCGTCCTACACCATTGACGGCCAAACCTTCACTGATGCTTTCGAGCACGGCACTGAGGAACGGACGCTGGCAGGCATCCTGGGCTGGTCCATGAACACCGGCACTGTCATGGTCGGCAGCCGGCTGAGCAAGGAGCAACGGTACGACTGGCTGAAGAAATTCGGCATTGGTGAACAGACCGACATCGGTCTGCCCGCCGAGGCTACCGGCATCCTGGCCAAGCCCGATCAGTGGGACGAACGCCAGCAATACACGGTGCTCTTCGGGCAGGGCGTTTCCCAGTCGACTCTGCAGACAGTCCGCGCCTTCCAAAGCATCGCCAATAACGGCGTCATGCTTCAGCCCAGGCTCATCGACAGCTACATCACTCCCGAGGGCGAGGAACAGAAGGTTGCGGCCAAGGATTCCCGCCAAGTGGTGTCCAAGGAAACAGCACAGCAGGTCCGGGACATCCTTGAGAGCGCTGTGACCGAGGGGCAGATCAAGGACGCTGCAATCGACGGCTACCGGGTCGGTGCGAAAACTGGAACATCCCAGGCGCCCCGCGAGGACGGTCTTCCCGGATTCGACGGGTACACAGCGTCCATGGTGGGAATGGCACCCATGGACGACCCCCGTTTCATCGTCGAGGTGGTCCTGCAACGACCCAAGGGAAACATCTACGGACTCACCAACGGGCCCGTGTTCCGTTCGGTGATGGCGCAAGTGCTGCGGACCTACAACGTGGCGCCGTCCACGGGAACTCCCGCGCGGTTGCCCCAGTTCGTCAAGTAAGCTTCTTGGGCGTCTGTTCGGCCAAAAATCGATCAACCACTAACGGCCCGGGCGCCGCTGGCCCCAGGCCGGTCGTTCCACGAGCACCAACGGAGAACCACGTGTCAGAGCACAATGAGGCAGCTAACAGCGCCACAACGCCGGATACCGGCCGGTCCGTCTTCCGCCCCGGGTCCGTGGCTGCGGTGCCCTTGGCCACCATTGCGGAGGCGCTGGGTATTTCCGCTCCCGAGGGCAGCCACGACGGGGGAGTGACAGGCATAACGCTCAACTCCAGGGCAGTCGAAGCCGGCGACCTTTACATGGCCTTGCCGGGCGCATCCCGCCACGGTGCCGACTTCGTGCCCCAGGCGGTTGCTGCCGGTGCTGTGGCTGTTGTCACCGACGACGCCGGGGCGCGCCAGCTTGCGTTGGCCGGCGAGCAGCCGGTTCCGGTGCTCGTCGTCGAGGAGCCGCGCACCGCCGTCGGGCCTCTGGCTGCACTGATCTACCGCAGCCAGCCTGCGGAAGGTGGGTTCCCGTCGCTGTATGGAGTCACCGGCACCAACGGAAAAACCACCACAACGTACTTCATCAACTCGCTGTTGCGCGCCCTCGGCAAGAAGCCCGGCTTGATTGGGACCATTGAGATCGTGGCAGGCGGCGATCCTATCCCGAGCCTCCTGACCACTCCGGAGTCCACAGACGTCCATGCGCTGTTGGCGTTGATGCGCGAGCGGGGCCTGGAGGCCGCGTCCATGGAAGTTTCGTCCCACGCGATCTCTTACCACCGCGTGGACGGTGTGATGTTCGACGTCGCTGGCTTTACCAACCTCACCCAGGACCACCTGGACCTGCACGGCAGTATGGAAGAGTACTTCAGGACCAAGGCAGATCTCTTCACCGCCAAGAGGACCCGGCACGCCGTCGTAACTGTTGACGACGACTGGGGGCGCAAGCTGGTTGAGTTGGCAGATGTCCCGGTCACGACACTCTCGGCGAAGCACACGGACGCTGACTGGCACGTAGCGGCAACCACTGCCCGCGGACTCGGCTCGGACTTCGAACTCAGGCACGCTGACGGACGGACTCTCCGCGTCCACACGGGCCTGCCCGGAGACTTCAACGTGGCAAATGCCGCCCTGGCCACCATCATGGTCCTGGCGTCAGGAGTTGATGGGAAAACCCTCCAAGCGGCCCTGGACGCCCATGATCCGTTCACCGTCGCTGTACCCGGGCGCATGCAGCTCGTCTCAACAGAACCTGCCGCCGTTGTTGATTTTGCCCACAATCCCGATGCCTTGGCCCGTGCTTTGGAGGCCGTACGTTCGCCCCAGGACGGGTCGCGGGTCATCGTGGTCTTCGGCGCAACGGGACAGCGTGACCAAGGCAAACGGCCCACCATGGGTGCCATTGCCGCGCGCCTGGCCGACGTCGTCATCGTCAGCGATGACGACCCCCATGACGAAGATGCCGCTGCCATTCGCGCCGAAGTCCTGCAGGGCGCCCATGCAGCCCGCGAATCGGAAGGGCTCGGCGGCGAAATTATTGAGTCGTATCCGCGGGATGCTGCGATCCGGCTGGCCGTTGAGATGGCGACCATCAAGGACACCATCCTCATCGCCGGACGCGGCCACGAGGTGTGGCAAGAGGTCAAGGGGGTAAACCTCGCCCTTGATGACAGGGTGGAATTGCGTGCCGCCTTGACATCCAAGGGATTCAGCGTTTCAACGGACCAGCGGATAGAGTCCTAAACCGAGATGATTGCACTTACTGCGGCGGAAATCGCCGACATCACCCATGGCCGATTGACCGGAAAAACGGACGTCGTGCCCACCTCCGTCGTCACTGATTCACGGGAAGCAACGCCCGGTTCGCTGTACGTGGCCAAGCCCGGCGAGCACGCCGACGGCCACGACTTTGTCGCGGCCGCATTCGAACGCGGGGCCGTCCTGGTGCTCGCGGAACGCGAAGTGACCGATGCGGGCGGGAGCCCGTATCCCGCCGTCGTCGTTGACGACGCTGTCCTGGCCATGGGCGCGTTGGCGGCGGAGTCTGTCCGCCGTGTCCGCGCCGCGCGCCGGCAGCGTGGTGAAGAGCTGACTGTCATCGGCATCACCGGGTCTGCAGGCAAGACCACTACCAAGGATCTCCTCGCCGGTGTGCTGTCCGGAGCCGGGAAGACCGTGGCACCGCAGGGTTCCTACAACGGTGAGGTGGGGGTCCCTTTGACGGTTTTCGCTGCTGACGCCGATACGCGCTTCCTGGTCATCGAGATGGGTGCCACGGGCCTGGGCCACATCAAATACCTCGCCGATATGGTGAAGCCGGACATCGGAGTTGTCCTGGTGGTTGGCACGGCGCATGCCGGTGAATTCGGCGGGGTTGAGAATATCGCCAAGACCAAGGGCGAACTCGTTGAAGCCCTCAGTGAGCACGGCACAGCGGTGATCAACCTTGATGATGGCCGTGTTGCTGCCATGCGAACCCGCACCAAAGCGAGGGTTCTGGGTTTCACGGCCTCACCGGCTACCACCGAAGAGGTCGAAGCCCGCAACGTCGTGGTCAACGCCCAAGGCTTCCCCGACTTTGATCTGGTACTGCCCGACGGCGGCCCGTCTGTTCAGGTGCGAAGCCGCCTGATCGGTGGTCATCACGTAACGAACCTGCTGGCCGCCGCGGCCGCCGCTTTCGCCGCAGGCATCCCCGCGGCCGACATCGCCTCCTCACTCAGTTCGCAGTCAGCGGCCAGCCGCTGGCGCATGGAGAGGATTGAACGCGAAGACGGCGTCACCATCATCAATGACGCCTACAACGCCAACCCCGAATCAATGCGTGCCGCATTGCGCACGCTTGCCGACCTTGGACAGGGCAGAAGGACCTGGGCTGTCCTCGGAGCCATGCTGGAGCTGGGGGAGGATTCCATCCGCGAGCACACGGCAGTGGGGACGCAGGTAGTCCGGCTGAACATCTCCAGGCTTGTGGTGGTGGGGCGTGAGGCACGCGCACTCTACGTCTCGGCCATCCAGGAAGGTTCCTGGGGCGACGAATGTTCGTTCGCCGAGACGGTGGAGGAAGCGTACGAGCTCCTCCAAAACGAACTCGAACCTGGTGACCTGGTGTTGTTCAAGTCCTCCAACGGCGTAGGGCTACGGCATTTGGGTGATCGGATAGCATTACCTCCACGGGCCGAGCCCACCGGAGACAACGCGGCTGAAGCTGCCGCAAGCGAAGGGAACGAGCTGCTGTGATTGCACTTTTGATCGGCGCCGGCGTCGCCCTTCTGGTGGCCCTGATCGGGACGCCCCTGTTCATCAGGTTCCTCGTGGCCAAGAGCTACGGGCAATTCATCCGCGACGACGGTCCGACGTCGCACCACACCAAGCGCGGTACACCCACCATGGGCGGAACCGTGGTGGTGGCGGCCGTCCTCATCAGTTACTTCGTGACGCACTTGATCATGTGGATGATGAACCCGAAGTCTCCGGGGCCGTCCGCGTCCGGGCTCTTGCTCCTGTTCCTCATGGTGGGCATGGGCTTTGTGGGCTTCCTCGACGACTACATCAAGATCTCCAATAAGCGCAGCCTGGGCCTGAACGCGCGCGCCAAGCTGATCCTGCAGGCTGCAGTGGGCATCATCTTCGCTGTTCTGGTCCTGCAATTCCCCAATGAGGACGGGCTTCGGCCTGCATCGACGCAGATCTCGCTGGTTCGGGACATCCCTTGGTTGGACCTCGCTTTTGGCGGAACTGTTCTCGGTGCGATCCTCTTTATTGTTTGGTCGAACCTGATCATCACGGCAGCCACGAACGGCGTGAACCTGACCGACGGCCTGGATGGTCTGGCGGCAGGCGCGTCCATCATGGTCTTTGGTGCCTACACCATCATGGGAATCTGGCAGAACAACCAGGCCTGCGGATCACCGCGGGAAGCCGGCAGCGGCTGCTACCAGGTTCGTGACCCCATGGACCTGGCACTGCTGGCAGCGATCCTCAGTGCAGCCCTTGTGGGCTTCCTGTGGTGGAATACTTCGCCGGCCAAGATCTTCATGGGTGACACCGGTTCCCTGGCGATCGGAGGCGCGGTTGCGGCCTTCGCCATCCTCTCGCGCACCGAACTCCTGCTGGCCTTCATCGGTGGCCTTTTTGTGCTGATCACCCTTTCAGTCATCATCCAGGTGGGCTTCTTCAAGCTCAGCGGCGGCAAACGTGTTTTCAAGATGGCGCCGCTTCAGCACCACTTTGAACTGAAGGGCTGGGCGGAAGTCACCGTGGTGGTCCGGTTCTGGATACTTGCCGGGCTCTTCGTGGCGGCCGGCCTTGGAATTTTCTACGCTGAATGGGTGGTACTGCTGTGAATGGAAGCCCGGAGACAACACCGTCGGCCTCTGACAGGCTTACGGAACTCACCAGCTGGGATGCTGACTGGAGTGGCCTGCGGGTGGTGGTAACGGGAATCGGCGTTTCCGGCTTCTCGGCCGCCGATACCCTGATCGAACTCGGTGCCAAGGTCATAGTGGTTGACGCTGCCACTACACCCAAGGCCAAGGCCCAAGCGGACACCCTGAAAATCGTAGGTGCCGTTGATGTGCTGTTGGGCGAAGAAGCCGTCACAGCCCTTCCCCTGATCGACGGCGCTATGCCCGAACTGGTGGTCACCTCGCCCGGCTGGCGGCCTGACCAGGCCCTGCTGGCTGCTGCCAAGCGTAAGCACATCCCGGTGTGGGGCGATGTGGAGCTTGCCTGGCGCCTCCGGGTCCGAAAGGGACGAAAGACCGCGGACTGGCTCACGATTACCGGCACCAACGGCAAGACCACCACTGTGGGCATGACCGAATCCATGTTGCAGGCAGCCGGGCTCAAGGCCATCGCGGTGGGCAACGTCGGAACGCCCATCCTTGACGCCCTTCGGGACCCCGTGGACTACGATGCGTTCGCCGTTGAGCTCTCCAGCTTCCAGTTGCATTGGAGCCAGTCTTTGTCACCCGTGGCAAGCGTCTGCCTCAATGTCGCTGAAGACCACGTCGACTGGCACGGGTCCTATGCCTCGTACCTTGCGGACAAGGCCAGGGTGTATGAGAACACCCAGAAGGCCGCCATCTACAACGCCGAACAGATCGAAACCGAACGCATGGTGGAGAACGCCGACGTCGTGGAAGGATGCCGTGCCATCGGGTTCACCACCAACACTCCGGCCGTCAGCATGGTGGGCGTGGTGGATGGACTGCTGGTTGACCGGGCCTTCATTGCTGAGCGTAAAGACTCCGCAGCGGAGCTCGCCGCGATGTCCGACCTTGGACCGGTGGCACCGCGCCACATGGTGGCCAACGCCCTGGCCGCCGCAGCATTGGTCCGCGCCTACGGGATTGAGCCAGCAGCGGTAAAGCAGGGCTTGGCGAACTACCTCCCGGGCGCCCACCGCATCCAGTTGGTGGCCAGCCATCATGACATCCTGTGGATCAATGACTCCAAAGCCACGAACCCGCACGCCGCATCTGCCGCGCTTTCGGCTTTCCAACAGGTTGTGTGGATCGCGGGCGGTCTCTCGAAGGGCGTCAACTATGACGACCTTGTCAAGGAACATGCACGCAGGCTGAAGGCTGTTGTGCTCATTGGCACCGACACTGAGTCGCTGGAAGGCTCGCTCCAGCGACACGCGCCGGATGTCCCCGTGATAGCGCAAGCCAAGGGCGACACTGAAAAGGTGCAGACCGGAGCCGGCAACGCCGCTTCGCCTATTTACGGCGAGGCCATCATGGCCCAGGCCGTGGCGTCCGCGGCCAAACTGGCAACCTCAGGCGACACCGTCCTGATGGCACCCGCGGCTGCATCCATGGATCAGTTCTCTTCCTATGCTCACCGTGGCGACGCTTTCGTCCAGGCAGTTCGCGAGCTTGTGGAAGGGCAGGCACCGACCACCGAGGAGTAACAATGGTCAGCACGCCCACCCGCACCCGCGGCAAAGAGCCGCGGGACGGGAAGCCCAAGGTTCCGGCGCCCGCGCGCAGGAAGCCTTCCGGGCTCCGTGGACACCTGCGCGGCTTCTGGGACAGCCTTGAAGGCAAGAGCAAGGCCCCCAACAGCTCCACGTATTACCTCATCCTTGGCTGTGCCCTCGCGTTGACCGCGATCGGCATCATGATGGTTCTCTCGGCCTCAAGTGTGGAAGCGATCTCCGAGGGCAAATCGCCGTACGCGGACGCTTTGAAGCAGGCGATGTTTGGCGTTGTCGGTCTGATTGGAATGTATGTCATTTCGCGGACCAACGTGAACTGGATGAAAAGCTTGTCCTGGTGGGCCCTCGGTGGGGTGGTGGTCCTTCTGGCCCTGGTCCAGGTCATGGGCAACACCGTCAACGGCAACAAGAACTGGATCGACATCGGAGGGATAACCCTCCAACCTTCCGAGATGGCCAAGCTGGTCCTCTGCATCTGGATCGCGGCTGTTCTTGCGCGCAAGCAGAAACTCCTTCACCGCTGGTGGCACGTCATCATTCCCGTAGTACCCGGAGCCGGCATGGTCATCGCCTTGGTGATGCTGGGCAACGACCTCGGGACTGTCATAGTCATCGCAGCCATCACGGCTGCGGGACTTTACTTTGCGGGTGTGCCCGGGCGGATGCTTGCCATCGCCGGCATCATTGGAGCTGTGGGTGCCGTGCTGGGGACGGTCAGCAGTACCAACAGAATCTGCCGCATCACCTCCTGGCTCGGAACGGCGTCCCAGACGTGTACCGACCAGTTCGACTTCGATTTCCAATCAACCAACGGCATGTACGGCCTGGCGCAGGGGAGTTGGACAGGGCTGGGCCTTGGCCAAAGCCGGCAGAAGTACAACTGGCTTCCGGAAGCCCATAACGACTTCATCTTCGCCATCATCGGGGAAGAGCTCGGTCTCGTTGGCACTTTGGTGGTTTTGGTATTGTTCGCCATTCTCGGCATCGCCATCTTCCGCGTGGTGGTCAGGCAGACAGACCCGTTCCAGCGAACGTTGGCAGGCGGCATCATGGTGTGGCTGCTTGGCCAGGCAAGCATGAACATGGCGGTCGTGACGCAGCTTCTCCCCGTCGTGGGTGTACCGCTTCCCTTCATCTCCTATGGTGGTTCGGCACTGATCATGTCGCTCTGCGGTATCGGCGTAGTCTTGTCATTGGCCAGGGGCCAATTGCCGCCCCAGCAGCGCCCCCGGTTCCTGCCGCGCCGTTCTCCGAAAACCGCACGAAAGCGTACTTAGCACTTCATGACTTCTGACTCCCGCAACGCGTCCAAGCCCTTGTCTGTCGTCCTTGCCGGCGGCGGTACAGCCGGGCACGTGAGCCCACTGCTGGCTATTGCCGATGCCATCAAGGACAAGCGGCCGGACGCTGCCATCCTGGCTGTAGGCACGCCGTCGGGCATGGAAACGCGTCTCATACCGGCGGCCGGATACCAGCTCGCCACTATTGATCGTGTTCCCTTTCCCCGCCGTCCGTCGGTTGACCTGGTCAAGCTTCCCGGCCGGTTGAGGGGAGCGGTCCGTCAGGCCCGCAGCATCCTTGAGGATGCGCAGGCTGATGTCCTGGTGGGTGTGGGGGGTTACGTCTGTACGCCGATGTACCTCGCCGCACGGAAACTCGGTATCCCCATTGTGATCCATGAGGCCAACATGAAGGCCGGCCTGGCCAATCGCGTCGGTGCCCGTTTCAGCAGTCATGTTGCGGTGGCGTTCGCCGGTACCCGGCTGCGGGGTGCGCGCCACGTTGGCATGCCCATGCGGCGCGCCATCTCGGGACTCCAGCGGGCAACGGCGGCTCCTGCTGCCAAAGCGTCCTTGGGCCTGGCTCCCGATCGCCCCGCGTTGATCGTCACCGGTGGCTCATCCGGCGCATTGAGCATCAATCGTTCAGTTACTGCTGCCTTGCCTGCACTGGCGGCCGCCGGGATCCAGACCCTGCACATCACGGGTACCGGCAAGGCGGTCCTTAACAACGACGGCGGCCTGCTTTCCGCCGATGGTTACCGACAGGTTGAGTACGTGGATGGGATGGAGAATGTCTACGCAGCTGCCGATGTCCTCCTTGCCCGCGCCGGCGCCGGAACGGTCAGCGAAGTGGCAGCGGTGGGACTGCCCGCTGTGTTTGTGCCCCTGCCCATCGGTAACGGCGAGCAGGCACTGAATGCTGCGCCGTTGGTCGATGCAGGTGGCGCAGTCCTGGTTGATGACAAGGACCTCAGCCCGGAGTGGATCGAGCAGGAGCTCATTCCGCTCCTGACGGACCAAGCCAGGCTCCTCGACATGGCCCGTAAGACCGAAGCCCTTGGTATCAGAAACGCCGATCAGCGCATGGCTGATCTTGTCTTGGAAGCGGTATCCGCATGACCACCAGCATCGCCCCCCTCGAGTCCCTCGGCCGCGTCCACTTCATCGGCATCGGCGGGGTTGGCATGTCCGCCGTGGCCCGCATTATGGTAGCCCGCGGTGTTCCTGTCAGCGGCAGTGACGCCAAGGACTTGCCTGTCATGCACGATCTCTCGTCCGCCGGGGCGCGCATCGCCGTGGGATATGACGCAGTGAACCTGGGCGACGCGCAGACGATCGTGGCCGGGTCGGCCATCCGCGCCGACAATCCGGAGCTGACGGCGGCGCGGACTGCCGGACTGCCCGTGCTGCACCGATCCGAAGCGTTGGCCGCCACCATGGCCAGCCACCGGGTGGTCACCGTTGCGGGGACGCACGGCAAGTCCACCACCACCTCGATGGTTGCTGTCCTGCTCAAGGAAGCCGGCTTGGATCCTTCCTTCGCCATTGGCGCGAATGTGCCGGCACTGGGCGTCAATGCAGCGCACGGGGAATCAGACATTTTCGTTGCCGAGGCCGATGAATCGGATGGTTCGTTCCTCAACTACAGGCCGCTGATCGCCGTCGTAACCAATGTCGAGGCCGACCACCTCGATCACTATGGGACGCCGGAGGCCGTCTTCGCCTCCTTCGATGACTTCGCGGCCCTGCTGCCGGCTGATGGCGTTTTGCTGGCTTGCGCCGATGACGCCGGCGCCCGTGCCCTGGCAAACCGTACTGCTTCCAAGGGAACCACCCGGGTACTGACGTATGGAACAGCGGACGACGCCGACATCCGGCTTCATGACGGCGGTCCAGGCGACGTCTCGGTGGCGATTGGCGCCGACGTCCACAGGGTGCAATTGCAGGTGCCTGGCCGGCACAATGCCCTGAACGCAGCAGCTGCGTTTGCGGTCGCCGTCGAGCTGGGCGTGGCACCGGCGGCTGCAGCGGCAGCCTTGGGCCACTTCACCGGCGCGTCAAGGCGCTTTGAGCTCAAAGGGCAGGGCAGGGGAGTGCGGGTCTATGACGACTACGCCCACCACCCCACGGAGGTCCGTGCGGCGCTGTCTGCAGCGCGCTCAGTGGCTGCCGGTAACAAGGTGCACGTTCTGTTCCAGCCGCACCTGTTTTCCCGGACACGTGAATTCGCCAGTGACTTTGCCGCGGCTTTGGACGCGGCGGACACGGCCTTGGTCCTGGACATCTACCCGGCACGCGAAGATCCGATTCCCGGCGTCACAAGCGCCCTGATCGCCGACCAGCTGTCCACTGGCAGACTTGTTTCGGCGGGCGAAGCCGTGGACGCTGTCCTTGCCGTGGCCGGCGAAGGGGATGTCGTCCTGACTGCCGGGGCGGGCGACGTCACTGCCTACGGGCCAGTGATCGTGGAGGCGTTGGGTGGCTAGCACCCGGAAGCCGACGTATAAACCGGGAACGGATGCCCGTCCGTCCGCTGCAGCGCGGGTGGCCGGAACGAAGGCAACGCCCGGCCCAGGCTCAGGCGGGGACGCTTCGGGCGTTATCAGCGCACAGCGGTCCATCGATCCTGAAGTGAATCGGATTTCCGCCACCACGCCGGATACGGCCAGGAAATCCGGAAAAGCCCCGGCAGCGGACAATGTCATCGTCTTTCCGGAACCGAAGGGCCGCCGCCGGCGCAGGGTAGTGGTGTGGACGCTTTCCGTTGTGGCCGCCTTGGTTGCGGCGCTGATGACAGGTGCGGTGTTCTCGCCGGTCCTGGCAGTCCGGACCATCACGGTGGACGGCACTTCCTTGTTGACTCCGGAGGCCGTGCAAGGGGCCCTGTCGGGCCTTGAAGGCAAGCCGCTGCCGCAGGTCAGTGAGCAGGAAATCAATGAGCTCCTGAAGCCGCTTGTCCAGGTCCGCTCGGCCACCATGGAGGCCCGGCCTCCGGCGGAGTTGCTGGTACATGTCAACGAACGTGTTCCTGTAGCGCTTTTGAAGCAGGGGGACGCGTACGTGATGGTCGATGTGGACGGCGTTCAGCTCGGGGTCACCAAGGACCAGTCCGCGGTCGCACTGCCATTGATCGACGCGGGCGCCGGGGCAACCAACACCGGGCTGTTCAAGGCCATCGCCGCCGTTCTGGATACCCTTCCCGCGGACGTCCTGGCCAGGATGTCCACCGCTTCGGCAGCGTCTGCGGACGCAGTGGAGCTGAAATTGGTGGATGGAAAGACGGTAGTGTGGGGCAATGCCGAGGACAGGGAGCTCAAGGCGAAGGCACTCGAAGCGCTGCTCAAGATGCCTGCGGACCCGAAGGTTCCCGTGAGCGTGTACGACGTCAGTGTTCCTCGGCACCCATTTACAAAGTAAGCAGCTTTAGAAAGTAACCTGCGGCCGGCGGTGGCCTTATTTCGGGACAATCACACGACACGCGCAAGCGGAGATTGCATGTGGGAACCATAGGAAATACCGTCGCAGTAGAGTTACTTGACATAACTATAACCTTCAACTAGAGGGTTAAGGTCCAAGAATTCAAGTTGGACTCGATCAGTTTCGCTATAGGACACAAGCAAGGGGCACGAAACGTGGCAGCACCGCAGAATTACTTGGCCGTCATCAAGGTCGTCGGCATCGGCGGCGGTGGCGTGAACGCAGTCAACCGCATGATCGAGGTCGGCCTTCGGGGCGTCGAGTTCATCGCCATCAATACTGACGCGCAAGCGCTGTTGATGAGCGACGCCGACGTCAAGCTTGACGTTGGTCGTGAACTCACGCGCGGCCTTGGCGCCGGCGCAAACCCCGAAGTCGGCAAGCAGGCCGCAGAAGATCACGCTGATGAGATCGAAGAAGTTCTCCGCGGTGCTGACATGGTCTTCGTCACGGCCGGCGAAGGCGGTGGCACCGGAACTGGCGGCGCCCCGGTAGTCGCGCGCATCGCCCGCTCCCTGGGTGCGCTCACCATTGGTGTGGTGACGCGTCCGTTCACCTTCGAGGGCCGTCGTCGTGCAGGATCAGCGGAGGCAGGCATCGACGCCCTCCGCGACGAAGTGGACACCCTGATCGTCATCCCCAACGATCGCCTCTTGTCCATCAGCGATCGCAACGTCTCCGTCCTGGACGCTTTCCGTTCCGCAGACCAGGTGCTTCTCTCGGGTGTCCAGGGCATCACGGACCTCATCACCACTCCCGGCCTGATCAACCTCGACTTTGCTGACGTTAAGTCCGTCATGCAAGGTGCGGGTTCGGCCCTGATGGGCATCGGGTCCGCCCGTGGCGAAGACCGCGCAGTCAAGGCCGCCGAACTGGCCATCGCCTCCCCGCTCCTGGAAGCTTCCATTGACGGTGCCCACGGCGTCCTGCTCTCCATTCAGGGTGGCTCGGATCTGGGCTTGTTCGAAATCAACGAGGCCGCCCGCCTGGTGCAGGAAGTGGCCCACCCCGAGGCAAACATCATCTTCGGTGCCGTCATTGACGATGCCTTGGGCGACGAAGCACGTGTGACAGTCATTGCCGCTGGATTCGACGACGTCAAGGCAACGTCGCCCTCCATGGACCAGTCGCGTCCGGCCCAGAACCCTGTGCCCTCGGATCGTCCGGCTGCGCCGAGCAGCGCACCGTCCAGTGCTGCTGCACCGCAGCACGCTACGGCCGGCATCGGTGCTGCAGGCCTGAGTAACTGGGGCCAGCAACGCCCGTCCGCCCTGCCCGCTGACTCCGGCTTCGACGTCGACCTCCCGGCGGTAGTGGAGCCCGATCTTTCGGGCAGCCGTTCGGACGACCTCGACGTCCCCGATTTCCTGAAGTAAGCCGCGTCAGGAGAGTCCGTACCTGGTGTTCTGGTGGCGCAATGAAGTTCGGCCCGGCGTTTCTGTAGCCTTCACGGATACAGGCGCCGGGAACCTGGCTCTCCATGTGGGGGACAATCCCGTTGACGTAATGGAGCGCCGTGTTCATTTGAGCCGTGTTCTTTTGAGTGGGGCAGCCGGGCTGGGTGCAGAGCAGTTCCAGTACATGGATCAGGTCCATGGCAACACTGTGGAGTTCATCCAAGCCCACGGTCCTGGCCCCACTGCTGACGCCATGGTTTCCGTTGCCTCGTCGGCGGGGCCGCGCGTAGCGCCACAGCCGCTTGCTGTCATGGTGGCGGATTGCGTGCCCGTGGTGCTCGTCGGGAACGACACCAACAATGACGCCGTTATCGCCGTTGCCCACGCCGGACGCCCTGGTGTCGTATCCGCCGTCGTCCCCGCCACTGTGGAGGCAATGCGGAGCCGCGGGGCCGTGGATATCCATGCCTGGCTGGGACCGTCCATCTGCGGCTCCTGCTATGAAGTGCCGGAGCAACTGCGGGCCGACGTCGCGGCGCAGGTTCCGGCAACGTGGTCCACCACCTCGTGGGAAACTCCAGCCCTTGACCTCCCGGCCGGTGTGCGGTCCCAATTGGAGGCCCTGGACGTCACCGTGGAGTACTCAGGGGAGTGCACTCTGGAGAACGATTCCCTTTTCTCATACCGGCGGAATTCCCGGACCGGTCGATTTGCAGGTTTGGTGTGGACGCATGATTAGCCTTGGAAATGACGATCAGCTGGATGGCGGAGACGCCCGCGCCGCTGAACTCGCTCAGCGTCTCGGGGTGGTCAGGCGCCGGATTGAGGCGGCCACGAGCGCTGCTGACCGCACCGATCAACCCCGGCTCATTGTGGTGACCAAGTTCCATCCTGCAGAGGACGTCCGTCGACTGGCTGCCCTGGGGGTAACCGACGTGGGTGAGAACCGCGACCAGGAAGCCGCATCGAAAAGTGCTGGGCTTGCAGGTGTTGATATCCGCTGGCACTTCATCGGGCAGCTTCAAAGCAACAAGGCAAAGTCGGTGGTCAAGTATGCTGCGTCGGTTCAGTCGATCGACCGCCTCCAGGTGGTTGATGCACTGGGCAAGGCAATCGCCCGCGAGCAGGATGCTACCGGCCGGAGTGACCTCGACTGCTTCATCCAAGTGAGTTTGGATAACGACGCCGGTGCACACCGCGGCGGGGCGGCTCCTGCCGACGTCGAGGTACTGGCGGAAAAGATAGAGTCGGCAGCCGGGCTGCAACTGTCGGGACTGATGGCCGTTGCGCCGCTGGGGGCCGACCCGGAAGCCGCGTTCGAGAAACTGGCCGGTATATCGGAGGCCCTCCGTGCCGTTCATCCGTCCGCGGCCGCGATATCTGCCGGGATGAGCCAGGACCTGGAAGCTGCAGTGAAGTTCGGGGCGACACACCTGAGAATTGGCTCCGATATTCTCGGTTCCCGTCCGGCCGTGGGGTAGCGTCGAAGTATTGGAATGACGGGCCGGGGTTCCAATAATGTCAAGTCATGGCGGCCCGCCTACTGCAGAAACGATAGGAGTGCACCATGGCTGGCGCTCTGCGCAAGACAATGATCTATCTTGGGCTCGCCGACGGCGATGAACACTACGAATCTGAGCAGGCCGTCGTCCCGCACCATGACGAAGAACGCCCCAAGGCACAGGAACGGGAAGAGCGCAGGGCGCCTGCTCCCGTCCGGGAAGTTGTCCGTGAAATGCCCACTGTTGACGCCGAAGAGGAATACCGCGCACCCGTGACACCCATCAAGCGTGCGGCCTCCAGCCGCGAAGATGCCTCGGGCCTGAGGCAGATCACCACCGTTCACCCCCGTTCTTACAACGATGCCAAGGTCATCGGGGAGAGCTTCCGGGATGGCATTCCGGTCATTATGAATGTCACCGACATGGGTGAAGCTGATGCCAAGCGGCTCGTGGACTTCTCCGCGGGCCTGGTCTTTGGCCTGCACGGCAGCATCGAGCGGGTGACCAACAAGGTCTTCCTGTTGTCGCCGTCGTACGTCGAGGTCATCGGAGACGACAAGAAGGCCAGCGAAACGCAGGCCAGCTTCTTCAACCAGAGCTGACAAGGATCTTTCGCGTGATGCCAGGCGGGTCAACCTGCCTGGCATCTGTGTTGCAATAGTAGGGACCGATCCGAATTCCGGAACAAGTGGGAGATCTGAGCTAACTCGTGGGCATTGTTTTCGGCCTTATCTATATTGTGTTGTTGCTGTTCTTCATTGCCCTGATCATCCGGCTCATCTTTGAATGGGTTCAGATGTTTGCCCGCCAGTGGCGGCCGAGGGGTGTGGCGTTGGTAACAGCGCATGTGGTCTACTCCGTTACGGATCCTCCGCTTGGGAGGCTCCGCAGGCTGATACCTCCACTCCAATTGGGTGGAATCTCCTTGGATCTGGGCTTCCTGATCCTGATTATTGCCGTCAGTATTGCCATGGCAGTAACCAGCAGCTTGGCCTAGCTGCTCCGCGGAACCTGGACCACCGACGGTTCACAGGCCGCAAATTCGCCAATTCAACACGATGGTGTTGAATTGGAGGAACAAGATGATATTTAGGTACCGTAGTTTTGAACGGCCGGAAGGCCTACTGACTAACTAGACCAACGAGGTGACCAGATGGCTTTGACGCCAGAAGACGTTGTCAACAAGCGCTTTCAGCCGACCAAGTTCCGCGAAGGCTACGACCAGGACGAGGTAGACGACTTCCTCGACGAGATCGTGGTGGAACTTCGCCGCTTGAACCAGGAGAATGACGAACTTCGCAAGAAGCTCGGCGAAGCCGGTTCGGCTGTGCCTGCTGCAACTGCTGCGGCTCCGGTCGTTGAGAAGGTTCCTGCCCCCGTCAAGGTCGATAAGGAAGCTGAAGCCAAGGCAGAAGCCGAGGCCAAGGCTGCTGAAGCTGCCAAGAAGAAGGAAGCAGAGCAGGCCGCAGCAACTGCCGCCGCCGCAAAGGCTCCCGCTGCAAACAACAGCGTCACCCCTTCCGCTGAGTCTGCCGCAGGTTTGCTTGCCATGGCCCAGCAGATGCACGACAAGCACGTTTCCGATGGTGCACAGCAGAAGGAAAAGATCATCGCTGAGGCGCAGATCGAGGCCTCCAGCCTCGTCAACGACGCCCAGGAGAAGTCCCGCAAGATCCTTGGCGCCCTGGAGCAGCAGCGCTCTGTACTTGAGCGCAAGGTTGAACAGCTCCGTGGCTTCGAGCGCGACTACCGCTCACGCCTGAAGGCCTACATCGAAGGCCAACTGCGTGACCTTGACGCCCGTGGTTCCGTTGCTGCCCCTGAGGTCGGCGAAGCAACCGCAGACGTTTAGCAAGTATTCTGAAAGCCGGTGGCTGAGGACTCCTCGGCCACCGGCTTTTGCTGTTTTAACCTGGCAGCAGCCCGCCACGCTTCCCGAATGAAAGCACAATGACCGACGACTTCACCGATGGTGCCCCGCAGCCTGCGCCCACCGCACGCCGTAAGTGGCGTCCGGCCATGCTCTGGCTCTTTGCCGGCTTCGCCGTGTTCGCCTATACCTTTGACCAGCTCACCAAACTGTGGGTGACCAGCACCATGACGGAGGGTGAGCGGATTCCCGTCCTGCCACCGTTGTTGCACTGGTATTACATACGGAACTCCGGGGCAGCTTTCTCCATTGGCGAGGACGTGACGTGGATCTTTACGATCGTCATGGCCGTTGTTTCCGTGGCGATACTCTTCCAGTTGCGCCGTCTGGGATCGGCGTGGTGGGCCTTGTCGCTGGGTCTGCTGCTGGGGGGTGCGTTGGGAAATTTGACAGATCGTTTGTTCCGGGAACCCTCCTTTGCCATGGGGCATGTGGTGGATTTCATCCAACTGCCGAATTTTGCCATCTTCAACATCGCAGACTCAGCGGTGGTGTCCGGCGTCGTCATTATCTGCCTCCTGACGCTGCGCGGTATTGGCATGGACGGGACGCGCCAGGTCGCCGCGCCCAAGGCGGCCAATGATGCCAGGCATTCCGGCGGATCCAGCGGGGAGCCTGCTGGTGAGTAAGTCCGTAGTTGTACCCGAAGAGCTGGCCGGGGTGCGGGCCGATGCCGGCTTGGCGCAATTGCTTGACGTCTCCCGGTCCGCGGCGGCGTTGCTGATCGCTG
The DNA here is from genome assembly GCF_025421775.1 of Paenarthrobacter aurescens. GTDB lineage: Bacteria > Actinomycetota > Actinomycetes > Actinomycetales > Micrococcaceae > Arthrobacter > Arthrobacter aurescens_B. The sequence continues at coordinate 75,610 of NZ_JAOEFX010000011.1, forward strand.
AAGGCAACGTGACCAGCGCCGGTGTTGTACTGGGTAAGTCGGCGAAGCTTGTTGCCGGCGCGGTGCTGGATGTCACGGTCCCCGAGCGGCCGGATCCCTTGGAAGTCGTGGAGGAAGTTGTGGAAGGCCTGAAGATCCTGCTGGATGATGAGGAATTCGTCGTCATCGACAAACCGGTGGGGGTTGCCGCGCATCCGTCTCCCGGTTGGGTTGGACCCACGGTGGTGGGAGGCCTCGCCGGTGCCGGGTACAGAATTTCCACTTCCGGGGCGCCGGAGCGGGCGGGCATCGTCCATAGACTCGATGTCGGGACGTCCGGCGTCATGGTGGTGGCCAAGACCGAGCATGCCTACACGGTCTTGAAGCGCGCCTTCAAGGAGCGCACTGTGGAGAAGGTCTATCACGCAGTTGTCCAGGGGCTGCCCGATCCGCTTCAAGGCACCATTGACGCCCCGATCGGTCGCCACCCGGGCCACGACTGGCGGTTCGCTGTCATCGAGGACGGCCGGCCCTCCGTGACGCATTATGAGGTCCTTGAAGCGTTCGGCAAGGCGACGCTGGTGGAAGTTCATCTGGAGACAGGCCGTACCCACCAGATCCGGGTCCACTTTTCCGCGTTGCGCCACCCTTGTGCCGGAGATCTCACCTATGGCGCGGACCCGCGGCTCGCGGCGAACCTCGGGCTGACCAGGCAGTGGTTGCATGCCCGCCAACTTGGTTTCACCCATCCCCGTACGGGTGAATGGGTGGAAGTCAGCAGCGAGTACCCGGCCGACCTCCAGTACGCCTTGGACTTGCTGGCCACCGGCTCCGCGTAGCCAAGGCAGGCTTCGCCGCCCGGGTCCATGTTCTCCCTGACCCGGACGGTAGACTGTCGTGGTGACTTCCAGCAATGATTCGTTCGTCCACCTGCACACCCATACCGAGTACTCCATGCTGGATGGAGCGGCCCGCCTGGGTGAACTGTTCGATGAAACCGAACGTCTCGGGATGCCCGCCCTGGCCACCACGGACCACGGCTACCTGTTCGGTGCGTTCGACTTCTGGCGCAAGGCCACGGACAAGGGCATCAAGCCCATCATCGGCGTCGAAGCCTACGTCACGCCCGGCACCGCCCGGGGCGATAAGGAACGCGTACGCTGGGGCGACGAAAGCCAGCGCAAGGATGACGTTTCCGGTGGTGGCTCCTACACCCACATGACGCTCCTGAGCTACAACAACGTGGGTATGAGGAACCTGTTCCGGGCCTCGTCCATTGCTTCCCTCGACTCCGTTTTTGGTAAGTGGCCCAGGCTGGACCGGGAACTGCTTAACACCTACTCCGAAGGTCTGATCGCCACCACGGGCTGCCCCTCCGGGGAAGTCCAGACCAAGCTGAGGCTTGGCCTTTACCGCGAAGCCGTTGAGGCCGCAGCGGAGTTCCGCGACATCTTCGGGGCAGAGAACTACTTCCTTGAGCTGATGGACCACGGCCTGGACATTGAACGTCGCGTCACTGGCGACCTCCTGCGCCTGGGCAAGGAGCTCAACCTCCCGCTGGTGGCCACCAACGACCTCCATTACACGCACGAGCACGATGCCAAAGCCCACGAGGCCCTGCTGGCAATCCAGTCCGGTTCCACGCTCCTGGAACCAACGTATGACAACGGCGGGTCCCGCTTCGCTTTCTCGGGCAGCGGCTACTACCTGAAGTCGCCGCAGGAAATGCGGGAACTGTTCCGCGACCATCCCGAGGCGTGCGACAACACGCTGCTCATCGCCGAGCGCTGCGAAGTTTCGTTCAACACGGGCGCCAACTACATGCCGCGTTTCCCTTGCCCGCCCGGCGAAGACGAGACCTCCTGGCTGGTCAAGGAAGTAGACACCGGCCTCAAGTACCGTTACCCCCAGGGCATTCCGGACAAGGTCCGCAAGCAAGCGGACTACGAGCTCGGCGTCATTACCTCCATGGGCTTCCCGGGCTACTTCCTGGTGGTTGCCGACTTCATCAACTGGGCCAAGAACAACGGGATCCGGGTGGGTCCTGGCCGTGGTTCCGGTGCAGGCTCCATGGTGGCTTACGCCATGCGCATCACCGACCTCGATCCTCTGCAGCACGGCCTGATCTTCGAACGCTTCCTGAACCCGGACCGCGTTTCCATGCCCGACTTCGACGTCGACTTCGATGATCGGCGCCGCTCCGAAGTGATTGACTACGTCACCAAGAAATACGGCGACGAGCGCGTGGCGATGATCGTCACCTACGGAACCATCAAGACCAAGCAGGCGCTCAAGGACTCCTCCCGCGTGCTGGGCTACCCCTTCAGCATGGGTGAGACCCTGACCAAGGCGCTTCCGCCTGCCGTCATGGCCAAGGACATCCCGCTCGCGGACATCCAGAACCCCGAGTCCAAGCGCTACAGCGAAGCGGGCGATTTCCGCCAACTCATCGCTACCGATCCGGAGGCCGCCAAGGTCTTTGAGACGGCCTTGGGCATCGAAGGCCTGAAGCGCCAGTGGGGTGTCCACGCTGCCGGCGTCATCATGTCCTCGGACCCCATCATCGACGTCATTCCGATCATGCGCCGTTTCCAGGACGGCCAGGTCATCACCCAGTTCGACTACCCCACGTCCGAAGGCCTCGGCCTGATCAAGATGGACTTCCTGGGCCTCCGAAATCTGACGATCATTTCGGATGCCCTGGAAAACATCAAGATGAACCGTGACGTCGAGTTGGACCTGGAAAACCTGGAACTCGACGACGCCGCTTCCTATGAACTCCTTGCCCGCGGTGACACCCTGGGCGTGTTCCAGCTTGACGGCGGACCCATGCGGTCCTTGCTCAAGCTGATGAAGCCCGACAACTTCGAAGACATCTCCGCCGTCCTGGCGCTGTACCGCCCGGGTCCCATGGGTGCCAACGCGCACACTGACTACGCGTTGCGCAAGAACGGGATCCAAGAGGTCATTCCGATCCACCCGGAGCTGGAAGAACCCCTCAAGGAAATCCTCGGCGGCACCTTCGGCCTGATTGTGTATCAGGAACAGGTTATGGCCGTGGCACAGAAGCTGGCCGGCTACTCGCTGGGCCAAGCTGACATTCTCCGCCGCGCCATGGGCAAGAAGAAGAAGTCCGAACTGGACAAGCAGTTTGCCGGTTTCTCGCAAGGCATGCAGGACAACGGCTATTCCATGGCCGCCGTGAAGACCCTCTGGGACATCCTTCTTCCGTTCTCCGATTACGCCTTCAACAAGGCCCACTCGGCTGCGTATGGCGTGATCTCCTACTGGACGGCTTACTTGAAGGCGCACTACGCGCCGGAATACATGGCTGCACTGCTGACCTCGGTGGGCGATGACAAGGACAAGTCGGCCATCTACCTCAACGAGTGCCGGCGCATGGGCATCACGGTCCTGCCGCCGGATGTCAACGAATCCTCGCTGAACTTCACGCCTGTGGGAACGGACATCCGTTTCGGCATGGGTGCCATCAGGAACGTCGGTGTGAACGTGGTGGACGCCATGGTCTCAACGCGAGCCACAGAGGGCAACTACACCTCGTTCAAGGATTTCCTCCTGAAGGTTCCGGCCGTGGTGTGCAACAAGCGCACCATCGAATCGCTGATCAAGGCCGGCGCTTTCGATTCGCTGGGGCACCACCGCCGCGCTTTGGCTATGATCCACGAAGAAGCCATCGATTCGGTGATCACCCTCAAACGCAACGAGGCGATTGGCCAGTTCGACCTCTTCGCCGGCTTCGAGGACCAGGAGCCCGAAGCGTCGCTCACCACGGAAATCCCTGACCTGCCCGAGTGGGAGAAGAAGGACAAGCTGTCCTTCGAACGGGACATGCTGGGACTTTACGTTTCAGATCATCCCCTGCAGGGGCTGGAGGGCGTTCTCAGCCAGCACGCGGAACAGTCCATTACCTCGATCATCGGTGAGGACGGACCGCACGACGGCGCAATTGTCACCATTGCGGGCATGATCACCTCGTTGAGCCGCAGGATCGCCAAGGCCAGCGGCAACGCCTACGCCCGGGCCGAAATCGAAGACCTCGGCGCTTCCATGGAGGTCATGTTCTTCGGCCAGGTCTACGGTCCCATCGCTTCGGTCCTGGCGGAGGACCTGATCGTGGTAGTCAAGGGCAGGCTGCAGCGCCGGGATGACGGGGCAGTAACACTGAACTGCATGGAACTCTCCGTTCCGGACCTCAGCGAAAGCGTGAATGGACCAGTGGTGATCACTATTCCCACTTTCAAAGCCACGGAGTCGGTGGTGACGGATCTGCGCGATGTCCTGAGGACGCACCGGGGCAACTCCGAGGTCCGGCTGAAACTGATGGGTGATACCAAGGTGGAGGTCATGGGCCTGCCCGTCCATATGCGGGTCAACCCCAGTCCATCGCTTTTTGGTGACTTGAAGGTCCTGCTGGGCCCGGCCTGCCTGGATAACTAGCGGCAGGTCAGATTTCGTAGTCCAGCGGCGCCGGCTTGCTGTAGCCGCCGCTGTGGTAGAGCAGGGGAGTCCCGCCCTCGCCGACCTGGCCATCGATGACCTCGACCACCACCACGGCGTTGTTTTCGAACGACAGGCGCATCTGGATCTTTCCCACGAGCCAGCCGCTGACATCCTTGAGGATCGGCACGTCGTGGGGGCCCGGCTCCCAGTGGTCGCCTTCGAATCGGTCCCGGGTCCGTGCAAACCGATCAGCGAGTGCTTGGTTCTCGAGACCCAACATGTGGACGCCGATGTAGTCCGCGCCGGCGACGGCCGGCCAGGAACTGGAGCTTCTGGCCATGTTGAAGGTGAACCGGGGTGGCTCGGCGGACAATGACGCCACGGACGTGGCGGTGAAGCCGAAGGGTTTCCCATTGAAGTTGACCGTGATGATGGCCACCCCGGCGGCGTGCCTGCGGAACATTTCCCGGAAAGTCTGTTCAAAGCCGGATGGTTCGCTTGCCACGTGGGTTTTTCTCCTGGGATTGGGGGGCTGCGTCTCCCTTCAGGGTATTCCTCCCGTGCTGTTGGCCCTTATTTTGTTGAGCCTGCATGAACCTTTGTTAATGTGAGGTGTATGACCGAGCCAACCGTGCACTTTCCAGCTGTCGCCGACCCGGCTCCGGCCTCTCGTCCCCGCCTTCCCAAGGAGGCCCTTTGGTTGGCTCTTCCGGCCGCTTCCGGGGTCCTTCTCGGTGTGTTCTGGTGGTTGCTTGCCCCGGGCGGACTCAACCTGGTCTCAGGCAACCCGGAGCTCGCGAATGCGGCCAACCCGGACTCCTGGCTTCCGCGGGACCTGGTCCTCGCAGCCTTGATGCTCTTGGCGGGGTGCTGTACGGGACTCGTGCTCGACGGAAAGTTGCAGGGACCCAGTGCCGGTCGTCGACTGGCGTTCGCTCTCCTTGGCGGCGCTGTGGGTGCCGTTCTCGCGTGGCTCGCCGGCTTGCTGGCCGCGCAATTGTTTGGGCCGGCTCCGGACCCTGCCCTTGGCCCTGGGTTCGGCTTTACACTCCGTTCCTATGCCGTGCTCGTCTTATGGCCAGCTGCCATCGCGTTCATCACTTTCGTTCTGGCGCTGTTCGGGGTTCTCTCCAGGAAGCCCGTAAAATAGCTGGGTGACCACTTCTTCGGATACCTCCGTCCCCACCGCCGCCCTCGATTTCCGGAGCATCGACTTCCGGGGCCGCCATCTTTCGTTGGCGGAACTGCGTGCCGCAGTGCCCAGGGCCCGTCATCAGACCATGGCCGATGCGGAGCAGAAGGTCCTGGACATCATCACCGCTGTACGGAGCAAGGGTTTTGCCGCATTATCCGAGTTGGCAAAGACCTTCGACGGCGTGGATCAGTCGCACCCGCGCGTTCCTGCGGAAGCACTCACCCGTGCCTTGGCCGAACTCGAACCTGAGGTCCGCGCGGCGCTGGAGGAGTCGATCAGCCGTGCCCGGCAATTTGCCGACCGGCAGCGGCCGGCAAACGTGGACGTCGCTTTGGCCGACGGCGCCGTGGTTAGCCAGAACTGGATTCCGGTGGGCCGTGTTGGGCTTTATGTTCCCGGCGGGCTTGCTCCGTTGGCATCTTCTGTGATCATGAACGTGGTACCAGCAGTGGCGGCCGGCGTGGAGTCCATCGCACTGGCTTCTCCTCCGCAGAAGAACTTCGGGGGCCTTCCACACCCCACCATCCTCGCGGCCGCAAAGCTTTTGGGCATCGACGAGGTTTACGCCATTGGTGGCGCGCAGGCCATTGTGTCCTTCGCCTATGGCATCCCTGGATCAGGGGAAGAACTGGCCATCGAACCAGTGGACGTTGTCACGGGTCCCGGCAACATCTTCGTGGCTACTGCCAAGAGGCTGGTGAAGGGCGTGGTGGGCATCGACTCGGAAGCCGGAACTACCGAGATCGCCATCCTCGCCGACTCCACGGCACAAGCTCCGCTCGTAGCAGCAGACCTCATCAGCCAGGCTGAGCATGATCCCAAAGCAGCTTCGGTCCTGGTGACGGACTCTGCTGACCTGGCTGACGCCGTCGTGGTTGAACTGGCGCGGCAAGCTGCCGCCACCAAGCACAGCGCCCGGGTTCTGGAGGCGTTGTCCGGTCCGCAGTCCGGCGTGGTGCTGGTGGATGACCTTGAGCAGGGCATCGCGGTCTGCAATGCCTACGCGGCGGAACACCTTGAGATCATGACGGCGGACGCAGCGGCCGTTGCGTCGCGGATCCGCAACGCCGGAGCGATCTTCGTGGGCGACTACAGCCCCGTCAGCCTTGGGGACTATTGCGCCGGTTCCAACCACGTTCTGCCCACCAGCGGGACGGCCGCCTTCTCATCGGGGCTGAACGTCACCACGTTCTTGCGTGCCGTGCAGGTCATCAACTACAACCGTGAGGCGCTGGAACAGGTCAGCGGCCACATCGTTAGTTTGTCGGGCGCCGAAGACCTCCCTGGCCATGGCGACGCGGTTCGGATCCGCTTCGCGTAGGAGAGTCAACCACTACATATAAGGGTGCCCACCACTACATGTAGTAATTACACGCTTGTCATTAGGGTGTGGAGAACCGTAAACTGGTGCCGGAAGTGAATCTTCCGGCACCTTTTGCGTATCCGGCGTCCTGCCGGGTGTGACTTATGCCGGCGTTGTCAGGGGAGGCCCAGCGTGTATTGTCCGTTCTGCCGGAATCCCGACTCTCGTGTCGTAGACAGCCGTATGGCCGATGACGGCTCGTCCATCCGTCGCCGCCGCCAGTGCCCCGAATGCGGACGGCGCTTTACCACGGTGGAAACCACCAGTCTTTCGGTTATCAAGCGCTCCGGTGTCGGGGAGCCGTTCAGCCGGATCAAGGTGATCAGCGGTGTTCGGAAGGCTTGCCAGGGGCGCCCGGTCACCGAGGACGATCTCGCCATGCTGGCCCAGGAAGTCGAAGAGAACATCCGTTCGTCGGGCGCAGCAGAAATCGATGCGCACGAGGTAGGCCTGGCTATTCTGGGTCCACTGCGGAAGCTCGATGAGGTGGCGTACCTTCGCTTTGCCAGTGTCTATCAGGCTTTCGAATCCCTGGAAGACTTCGAGTCGGCGATCTCGTTGCTTCGTCATGAGGCAGAGGCTCACGCGAAGGCCGGCACCACAGAGGCCAAGGGTTCAGAAAAGAGCCAACTTTAGCTCCGGTGGCGGCGGCGGAGGGGAAGCCGCAGCCGCCACCGGCACCACATCAGTTCTACCGTCCGCCGGAGACTGGGAGCACTGCCCCGGTGATGTAGCCGGCCTCACTCGACATCAACCACAACACCGCCGCCGCGACCTCTTCAGGTTCAGCTCCCCGCCCCATGGGGATGGTCGGGTTCAGTCTTTCCACACGGTCCGGCATACCTGCTGCCGCGTGGAGTCCGGTATTGGTGCTTCCCGGGGCCACCGCGTTGACCCTTATGCCCTGCTGTGCCACTTCTGCCGCCAAACCCACCGTGAGGACATCCACGGCTCCCTTGGTGGCAGCGTAATGGACCCAAGTCCCTGGAGAGCCGGCCTTGGTGGCGGTAGACGATATATTGACGATGGACCCACCGCTGCCGCCGTTCCCGGTTGAAAGACGGCGGGCAGCTTCCTGGCACATGAAAATCATTCCGGCCACATTGACGTCAACAACCCGTTGGACTGTCTCGGCCGGCACGTCCACCAGTGGGCCGATCAGGTTGCCGGTGATGGCCGCGTTGTTGACCACGGCGGTCAGGGGACCCCAGCCCGTGGATTCGTCGAACAAGCGCACGACGTCGTCGGGCCGGCTCACGTCGGCCTGCACAGCCCATGCCCGGCCACCTTGCGCCAGAATGTCACTGACTACTTTTTGGGCGCCCTCGGAGTCCGTGGAGTAGTTAACGACAACGCCGTAACCGGCGCGGGCAGCAGCGTAAGCCACGGCTGCACCTATTCCCCGGCTTGCTCCCGTGACAATCGCTGTTCCGGGGCCGGGGATCGTTCCCTCCGCCATCCGGGAGCTACTTCGCGAGTTTGTGGTGCAAGGCGACTTCAAGCGCGGCGCCAACAATACCGGCGTCGTTCTTCAGCTTGGCCGTCACGATCTTGGTGCGCAGCTTGAGGTGGGGGAAGTACTCATCGGATCGTTTCGAGATGCCGCCGCCCACAATGAAGAGCTCGGGTGAGAACAGGAACTCAACGTGCTGGAGGTAACGGTTGAGGAGGACGCCGTACTCGTCCCAGCTCAGTCCGTCTCGTTCCCGGGCTACAGCAGAAGCCTTGGTCTCGGCGTCGTGTCCGTCTACCTCAAGGTGGCCCAGTTCGGCGTTGGGTACCAACTGCCCGTTGAAGATAAACGCTGATCCAATGCCCGTCCCCAGCGTGATCACCAGGACGGTACCGTCAACGCCTTCACCGGCGCCGTAGCGGGCTTCCGCCAAGCCTGCGGCGTCGGCGTCGTTGATGACCTCGACAGGACGGCCAAGGCGCTTGGTGAACGTGGCGTCGATGTCCGTGCCGAGCCAGGACTTGTCAACGTTCGCTGCCGAGTTGACCACGCCGTGCTGGATAATTCCGGGGAAGGTCACGCCTACCGGCGAATCTGCCGCGGGTGCGTCCGGACGGCTGGTTAGTTCTTCGACGATCTGGGCCACGACTTCGGCCACGGCTTCCGGGGTTGCGGGCTGCGGGGTGGGGACGCGGAAGCGGTCGCCAATCAGCTTGCCCTTCTTCAGGTCGACAATGCCGCCCTTGATGCCGGTGCCACCGATGTCGATACCGATCAGCGGTGCGTTCTTATGAGTCTTCTCATCCTTCTTGGACAATGCATTTCCGATCATGGCAGGAGGGGATGGGCATGGCGCAGCCGCCCGGGCTGCATGTACCTTCCGAACAGCTCAGGGAAGGGTCAGGATTTCCGCGCCGGTCTCGGTGACCAGCAAGGTGTGTTCGAATTGGGCCGTGCGTTTGTGGTCCCTGGTGACGACTGTCCAGTCGTCGGACCACATATCCCATTCGATGGTGCCGAGGGTCAGCATGGGTTCAATGGTGAAGACCATGCCTGCCTCGATGACCGTGTTGTACGCCGGGGCTGCGTCGTAATGCGGAATGATGAGCCCTGTGTGGAAGGCCTCACCCACGCCGTGGCCAGTGAAGTCCCGCACCACGCCGTAGCCGAAGCGTTTGGCGTAGGACTGGATGGCACGGCCGATTACGTTGATTTCGCGGCCTGGGGCCACGGCCTTGATGGCCCGGTTGAGCGACTCCTGCGTACGCTCAACCAGCAGACGGGATTCTTCATCCACGTCGCCAACCAGGAAAGTGTAATTTGTGTCCCCATGCACGCCGCCGATGAAAGCGGTGATGTCGATGTTCAGGATGTCGCCGTCCTGCACCACGGTGGAGTCCGGGATGCCGTGGCAAATGACCTCGTTGAGGGAGGAACACAGGGACTTGGGAAAGCCCCTGTAGCCAAGAGTGGACGGGTATGCCTTGTGGTCCAGGAGGAACTCGTGCCCAACCTTGTCCAGTTGGTCCGTAGTGACTCCCGGCTGGATGTGCTTGCCGACCTCGACGATGGCCTGTGCCGCGATTTTGCCGGCAATCCGGATTTTCTCAATGGTCTCCGCGGACTTCACCTCTGAGCCGGTGAACTTGGCGGGTGCCTTCTTGCCGACGTACTCGGGCCGGGGGATCGACGCGGGGACGGCGCGTTCAGGGCTGATGGTTCCCGGGGTGAGGGCGCCAATGGGTGCGGTCGAAGCAAGAGAAGGCATAGATTGATCATATAAGGCGCACAAGAGACGTAAGTAACAAAGCGTGGCTGGGTTCCCGTGACCCCGCCAACGTTACGCGCCCAGTGGCCCGAGGACCGAGGAGGAGACGTGACGGAGTACTGGTACAACGTCAAGACGCACGAGATCGAAGAGGACGCCATGTCCGATTGGACCCAGCTGATTGGCCCCTATAAAACCAGGGAAGAAGCCGAGCACGCCTTGGAAAAGGTCAAAGCACGCAATGATGCCTGGGACGCCCAGGACGACGACTAGAAGGAGTGTTCCGGTCCGGGGAATTGCCCGGACCGGACATCCTCACCGTAGGCCGCCGCGGCATCACTCAGTGTGGCGCGAAGGTTTGCGTACTGCTTGACGAACTTGGCCATTTTGCCGCCCCGCAAACCGGCCATGTCCTGCCACACGAGCACTTGGCCCGTGGTGCTCTTGCCAGCCCCGATGCCTACGGTCGGGACGCGCAGGGCGGCGTCCACTGCAGCGGCCGTTTCTGCCGGAACCATTTCCATGAGGACGCTGAATGCCCCGGCGTCCTGCAGGGCGAGGGCATCGTCCACGAGTCGCTGGGCGTCATCGCCGCGACCTTGGACGCGGTACCCGCCCAGGGAGTGTTCGCTTTGCGGCGTGAACCCGATGTGGGCCATCACGGGGATGCCGGCTTGGACCATGGCGCGGACTGTGTCCGCGTAATACGCGGTGCCTTCGATCTTGACGGCATGCGCCAGTCCTTCTTTAAGGAACCTGACGCCGGTAGCTACTGCCTGGCCGGGAGAAACCTCGTAGCTGCCGAAAGGCAGATCCGCCACGATCAATGCACGTTTGGCTGCCCTGCTCACTGCCCGGGTCAGGGGAAGGAGTTCGTCCACGGTCACGGGAAGGCTTGTCTCGTTGCCAAACACGTTATTGGAAGCGGAGTCGCCCACCAGGAGGACTTCGATTCCGGCCTGGTCGAATATTTCCGCCGTGTACTGCTCGTAGGCAGTCAGCATCGCGAAGCGCCCGCCGTTGTCCTTGGCCTGCTGGAGGTGGTGGATCCTGACCCTGCTGATCGGCTTCCTGCCATCCGCCGGGGGCGCTGCGGCAGGTTCTGCGGGACCTGTGCCGTAGGGCGCGGGAACTTCGGCGGGCGTGGTGGAATCTGGAAGGTTGCTCGGGGCCATGGATAGAGCCTAAGCGGTGCCGACGACGCCTGCCACCAGTGTGCCCGGCGTCACGGAATGTAAACGCTGTGTTACGCGCAAGTACTGCTGCGGCATAAGCACCGATCTCTTAGTAGAGTGAAGGCTGAGCTGTCGTGGCTTCACACCATTGGAACCAGCGGCATGGACACTGAATCGGAAAAGAGGCCCTATGGACCGCCAGCAAGAGTTCGTTCTGCGGACGATCGAAGAGCGTGATGTGCGCTTCGTACGCTTGTGGTTCACCGACGTCGTAGGTTCCCTTAAATCGGTGGCGCTCGCGCCTGCTGAAGTTGAGGGTGCTTTCGAAGAAGGACTCGGCTTCGATGGCTCGGCCATCGAAGGCCTCGCCCGCGTGTTTGAGTCCGACATGCTGGCGCAGCCGGACCCGTCCACCTTCCAGATCCTGCCGTGGCGCGGTGAGACAGAGCAGACGTCACGGATGTTCTGCGATGTCCTGACTCCCGATGGTGAACCCTCCGCGGCAGATCCCCGCAACGTTCTGAAGCGGACGCTGGCCAAGGCTGCGGACATGGGCTTCACCTGCTACACCCACCCCGAAATCGAGTTCTACCTGCTCAAGTCCAAGGACCTCGGCACGGACGGCTCGCCCGTTCCCGTGGATGAAGGCGGCTACTTCGACCACGTTCCGGGCGGCGTGGCCCAGGACTTCCGCCGCACGGCCGTCACCATGCTTGAATCCGTAGGCATCTCCGTGGAGTTCAGCCACCACGAAGCCGGCCCGGGCCAGAACGAGATCGACCTCCGTTACGCGGATGCCCTGCAAACCGCGGACAACATCATGACGTTCCGCACGGTCATCAAGGAAGTTGCCCTTCAGCAGGGCACGTACGCCACGTTCATGCCCAAACCGTTCACCGACCACCCCGGTTCCGGCATGCATACCCACTTCTCCCTGTTCGAGGGCGACACCAACGCGTTCTTCGAAGCCGGTGCCGAGTTCCAGCTGTCCAAGACGGCACGCCAGTTCATCGCGGGAATCCTGAAGCACGCACCGGAGTTCACGGCGGTCACCAACCAGTTCGTGAACTCCTACAAGCGGCTCTGGGGCGGCGGGGAGGCTCCGAGCTACCTGAGCTGGGGCCACAACAACCGCTCTGCATTGGTCCGGGTTCCGCTTTACAAGCCCGGCAAGGGCCAGTCCGCACGCATCGAGTACCGTGGCATCGACTCAGCCACCAACCCGTACCTGGCGTACGCAGTCCTGCTGGGCGCCGGCCTGAAGGGCATCGAGGAAGGTTACGAGCTTCCTGCTGCGGCCGAAGATGACATCTGGTCGCTCACCACCGCGGAGCGCAAGGCCATGGGGCACGCCCCGTTGCCGGCGAGCCTCCACGACGCCATCCGTGCGATGGAGGAATCAGAACTCGTTGCCCAGATCCTGGGCGAGCAGGTATTCGAGCACTTCCTGCGCAACAAGCGTGCAGAGTGGCAGGACTACCGCCTCCAGGTCACACCGTATGAGTTGCAGCGCAACCTCGGCATTCTGTAGGCGGGCCAGTGAGCCTCGCACGTCGGCTCATCTCAGCCGGATTCAGCGATCTCGAAAAGGGCGAACGTTTCCTTGCTGCCCCCGAACTTGAGGGGATTGACGAGGAAGCGCTCTTTGCCGGGCTCTCCATGTCGGCGAGCCCGGACACAGCCCTCCAGTCATTGGTGCGGCTCCTTGAGAGAAATCCCGGGCTGAAGAAACTGGCCGCCGCGGAGCAAGATACCTGTGAGCCCATGTACCGCTTACTGGGAGCCTCCGAGGCACTGGGCGAGTTCCTCATGCGTCGGCCGGAGCATCTGGATGTCTTCGATGTCCGGGTCAGTCCTGAGCCCCTCCAGGCTTCCAGCGAAGAGCTTCGCGCCAAGCTGCTGCGCTCCGTGAAGGCCGAGCCCGGTGCCCAGCGCCCCGTTGCAGGCGTCACGGGGTTACCTGCTTATGCGGCCTTACGCACCGCCTACCGCCGGGGACTCACTGAACTAGCCATCAAGGACCTCTGTGCTGCCTCGCCCCAGGACTTCATGCCGGCCGTCGGGGCTGAGCTTGCCGATCTCGCTGGCGCTGCCATCGAGGCAGCCCTCGCGGTAGCCCGGGCAGAAGCGGCAGGTCAGTATGCAGCCGAAGAGATAGCCGACGTCGGGCTCGCCGTCATTGGCATGGGCAAGTGCGGTGCGCGCGAGCTGAACTACATTTCCGACGTCGATGTCATCTACGTCATCGAGGCAGGGGACTTGGAGGATGCCCGCGCGTCAACCATCGGCACAGCCCTTGCCTCAGGGATTTCCCGGGCAATCTCATCCTCAGCACCGGAACCGGGGCTGTGGGAAGTCGATGCCAACCTCCGTCCCGAGGGCAAGTCGGGGCCGTTGGTCCGTACGCTGCCCTCCCACCTCAGCTATTACGCGCGTTGGGCAGAAAGTTGGGAGTTCCAGGCACTGTTGAAGGCCCGGACCATTGCGGGTGACCGGGAACTGGGCCAACGCTACGAGAAAGCAGTGGAGCCTCTGGTGTGGGCTTCCGCGGGCCGCGACGGCTTTGTTGAGTCCGTGCAGGCAATGCGCCGCAGGGTGACCGATTACATCCCGGCGGCCGAGGAACAGCGCCAGATCAAGTTGGGCCGCGGCGGCCTTCGCGACGTCGAGTTCACGGTGCAGTTGCTCCAGTTGGTGCACGGCAAGTCTGATGAATCACTTCGATGCAGGGACACCACGTCCGCGATCGCGGCGCTTTCCGCCGGGGGTTACATCGGCCGAACGGATGCGGCCGCCTTCGACAATGCATACCGTTACCTGCGCCTGCTGGAACACCGGATCCAGCTGTTCCAGCTTCGACGAACCCACCTCATGCCTGTGACCGAGGACGCCCAGCGCTTTCTTGCCAAAGCCGTCCTGGGTCCTTTCTCCGTGGAGCGGCCACATCCCGATCAGTTGATGGCGACCTGGCAAAAAACGAAGAAGGCCGTGCGTGAACTGCACGAGCGGATCTTCTACCGGCCGTTGTTGAACACAGCAGCCAAACTGAGCAGCGAAGACGCCAAGCTCAGTCCGGAAGCGGCCCAGGGTCGTCTCGCAGCGCTGGGTTACCTGGACCCCCAAGGTGCGATGCGGCATATTGAGGCACTGACGGCCGGGGTCAGCCGGCGCGCTGCGCTGCAGCGACAACTTCTTCCGATCCTTCTGGGTTGGCTCGCCGAAGGCGTAGATCCCGACGCCGGATTGCTTGCCTTCCGCAGGGTCAGCGAGGCGCTTGGGACCACACACTGGTACCTGGGCTTGCTCCGGGATTCCCAAGCGGCTGCTGAGAGGCTATGCCAAGTGCTGGCAAACTCGCGGCTGATCTCGGATCTGTTGGAAGTCTCTCCGGAGTCCGTGGCGTGGCTGGGCAGTGACAAGGACTTGGCTCCTATCCGTTTTGAAGCCCAGTGGCAGGAAATCCAGTCCAAGCTGTCCCGTCACCCGGATCCTGAAAGCGCCATGAGGCTCATCCGGTTGATCAGGCGTCGCGAAATTCTGCGGACCGCAATTGCGGACAGTTCAGGTTTGCTCGACCAGGATGCCGTGGGACTTGCCCTGGCCGAGACCGACCGGGCAGCAGTCCTGGGAGCCTTACATGTGGCGGAAGCCGTCATTGCCTCCGATGGTCCGCTGAAGACTGATGTCCTGGTGGTTGCCATGGGCCGGCAGGGCGGACGCGAGATAGGGTACGGCTCGGACGCGGACGTCATCTACGTGCACAGGGCCCGGCCCGGCTTTGCTGACGCCGAGGCCCAGGAACAGGCGACGGCGATAGTCGCCAAAGTTTCAAGCTTCCTTACGCAGCCGCTCAAGCCGGCCATCATGGCTGAGCGGGTGCTCATGGTAGACGCCGATTTGAGGCCCGAGGGCAAGAACGGCGCGATGGTCCGCTCGCTGGAGTCTTACGCTGAGTACTACCGCCGTTGGTCGCTGATCTGGGAGGCGCAGGCGCTGCTGCGCGCACGGCCAATGGCCGGTTCGGACGAGTTGGCTGCCGACTTTGTGAAGCTTATCGACCCCATCAGGTACCCCGAAGAACTTACGGACCAGGATGTGCGGGAGGTCCGGCGCATCAAGGCACGGGTTGAGGCTGAACGGTTGCCGCGCGGCGCTGATCCGGCCCGGCACGTCAAGCTCGGCCGCGGTGGGCTGAGCGACGTTGAATGGCTGGTCCAGTTGATTCAGCTGCAACACGCTGGAAAACACCCGGAGCTCCGGACCAGTTCAACGCTTGAGGCGCTCTCTGCCGCGGAGAAGCTGGGCTTCATCGACGAAGACGACGCTGCGCTTCTGCGGGACGCCTGGCGGCTGGCCAGCCGTATCCGTTCCGCGAACGTGATCGTGACGGGACGGGCTTCGGACCTCCTGCCGTCGTCGAGGAAAGACCTTGAGGCCGCGGCGAGGTGGTGTGGATACGCTCCGGGAAATGCAGGCCAGTTCGAAGAGGACTACTTGCGGCTCAGTCGTCGTGCCAGGGGAGTCTTCGAAAAGATCTTCTACGGCACCTAGCCCTCGGACATGGCTGCCGCGGCTTTTTCCCGGGCATGTTTCAACATGGCAACCACCGGCGCTCCCGGCATGAGCTGTCCGTCAACCACGTAGCCTTCTTCGCGGTCCCGCAGTGTTTCCACCATCCGTTGCCGCCAGATTCGCAGGTCAGCGTGGCTGGCCGGGTCTTCGGCCAGGTTGGCGCATTCCTGGGGGTCGTTGTCGAGGTTGAAAAGCTCTTCCGTGCCCTTGCCGGATCCCCAGATGTATTTCTGGTGGCCGTCGGTCAACCAGTGCAGGTTCTGTCCCCAGTAGACGTGTTCGCCGTGGAGGACCTCCCGCACCGCTTCGGTGTTCTCGCCCCTCACGATCCCTGCCAGCGACTTGCCATCAACCGACTCAGGGATCGGAAGCCCCGCGAGGTCGAGCAAGGTGGGCATGATGTCCCTGAGTTCCACCACGTGGTCCACCACCGTTCCCCGCGCTGCATCCACCGCCGAGGGCGGGTTGGCAATGATGAAGGGTATGCGCGAGGATCCCTCATACGGCACAGCCTTACGGAACATGTGGTGGTCGCCCATCATCTCGCCATGGTCGCTCGTGAAGGCGATGACGGTGTTGTCGGCAAGGCCGAAGTCCGCCAGCGACTCCTTGATGCGATTGACCTGCAGGTCGATCTGCGCCATCAGTCCGTAGTATCCGGCCCTGGCACGGTGGACTACGTGGTCCGGCATTCTGCCGTAGCTTGCCTGGTAGTCTCCGTCCCTCCGGTGGTCGTCCCAGTGGTGCTCCCAATTGCCCTCCACGGCTTCAAAGGCCGGAATGTTGAGGTACTGGTCAAAAGCCCACGACGGCGGATCGTACGGCGGGTGGGGACGGTGGAAGGAGAGGTAGAGGAAGAATGGCTTCACGGGGTCGCGGCGGTGCATCCACTCGATGGCTTGAGTCCCAATCCAATGTGTCGGATGCAGGTTCTCCGCTTTGTCCCATGGGCGGGCCACAATCGAATTGCAGTTGACGCCGTGGTCGAAGTACTCGGCGTCCGGTCCCATGCCTGGTTGCCTCCGAAGCCAGGGGACGTAGTCGTCAAACATTGCGAAATGCTGTTGGTGTTCCCGTCGGGCGTGGTGGAGGTACCCATCATGGAGAATGACGTCGTCGAATCCGAGCCTTGAGCGTTCAGGCCACACGTGCATTTTTCCGATGGCCTGCGTGTGGTATCCGCCCTTTTTGAACTCGTCCTGTACCGTCACCGGGTGGACTGCGTGGAAAGGCACGCCATCGTTGTAACCGACCCGGCCATGCCGCTCCTGGGATTGCCCCGTGAACAATGCCACACGGGCGGGCACACATGAT
This sequence comes from Paenarthrobacter aurescens, assembly GCF_025421775.1. GTDB lineage: Bacteria > Actinomycetota > Actinomycetes > Actinomycetales > Micrococcaceae > Arthrobacter > Arthrobacter aurescens_B. Next base: position 92,890 of record NZ_JAOEFX010000011.1, read on the forward strand.
GGCGTAGCAGAATAGCCCTTGGAAAACCGGACGCCGTTCCTGGCCAGTTCGTCGAGGTGGGGTGTTTCCACGTAGGGGTGGCCGTCCGAGGACAAGCAGTCGCCCCGCCATTCATCGACACAGATCAGGATGACGTTCGGTTGGCTCATGGGAGTGGTTCCTTGGTGGTAGGGAACTGTTGAGATAACTCTAGTGGGAGGAATGCACAAAATGCTTGATAATGACGCTGGAGATCTCTTTTCGATCGCTAATGATCATCTAGATCGGGGCGATGTGTGGCTTATCCCGCTCAAACTCCTCGATGATGACTCGCGCGCCATTCAGCTTGGTGCCGTTGCGGAGCTGGCCGTAGCGGCGGCTCAGCGCACGTTCGTGGGCGACCCCCTACGCATGATGCTGATTGGACTGGCCGAAGAATCCCGGGTTCCGTACGTCATCGAGTCCGGGGGAGTGGCCGTTGGCGTCCTGACCCTGCAGTCCGGGGCGGCGCGATTGGCGGGCTGGCCCGACGATGATTCCGCCTGGCTTCTCAGGGGATTCCTCATCGACACGCGAAGTCAGGGGCGGGGGATTGGCTCGCGGGCAGCGCGCACCGCCGTGGATGAAGCGCGCAAACTGACCGCTAGGCTGGGCGGCGGCCAGGCCGGCGTCGTACTTTCCGTCAATGAACGTAACCCTGCCGGGCAGGCGGCCTATGCCAACGCCGGTTTCGTGGATAGGGGACGGTACTTGGGCGCCAGTTCAGGTCCACAACGAATCATGTACAGGGAGTTCGGCTAGCCACCACGTCGGCGGTGCACGAAAATACGGCACGCAGTAAAGAAGCATGGGGCCCGGGGCTGTTCCCGGCAGACGCGTATCGTCTAAGATTCTCGCGTGACAGTGATGCTGGATCCGGAAGGTGCCGCCTTTTCAGATGCGTGCTGCTTCCGATGCGAGCAGGCCGGGCCACACTGGTCCTCACGCCATGGCGGGGCAGGCATCTTTGCTTGCCGGCGGTGCTTCGCAACGTTCGCCGACCTGGAGTCCGGCGACTGTGAAAAGGGCGGACAGGTCCGAAGCCCGGGGGCCGCGGCGGGGGAGCTCGTTCTCGAATCCAAGTAGTCGTGACGGTCGTGCTACGAAAAAACGAGTACACACTACTCGTGCCCCAAAGCGCCGGCGGGGGCAGCATATTCGTTATGACAGCCTATGTGATTGAACCAGCGGCACTGCTTCACCGCTGCCAGTGCTGCGGTGAAGAAACCGACCGGGTGTTCTGCCCGGACTGCGCGGCGCCGGAACGGCCCGGAAAGACGCCCACAACCAAACACTGATTCTCCTGGAACCATGCCCATGGCCACGGCTGGTTCATGCGGGGATGCCTGATGCTAAGTATCCTTATAGACTTCTTCTGTATCTGATCTCAAGGCATAGGGGAAGTACATGGAATACAACGGAAGTCCGACCGAAAAGGCCTTTCCTGCGGGACAGCTGGATCGGCGCCACGTGGGCCAGTCTGTGAGCTTTCAGCCCAATGACTTCACTGTCGTCTTCGGTACGATTGCCGGCATCGCGCGGACCGAGGCTCTCGTCTATCTTTCCCTCGACGGAGTTTCGGGTGGTACTCATCTGAAGGATGAGTATGACCTCCCCGTTGATCAGGACGTCTACCTTCAGCTGGACCCGCTCGGCAGCGCAGAGAAGGGCCTCTCGGAAGCCGCCGGCTTTGTCAAAGACAAGCTGGATGAAATCACCAGGAACATCCGCGAACGCGAGCAGGGTAAGTCAGAGTAGTCCGCGGGCATAACGACGACCGGCCTCAGTAACTCCGGGGCTGGTCGTCGTTTTGTGTCCGCTATCGGGCGGTGGAAGCTCTTCTGCGACGAGTGTGTCTCCTCGTAGAGAGGTGTGTTTGCCGGCGCCCTGAAAAGCGGGTCGGGTGTCCAACGATTTTGTGCGCGAAGTGGCGGGATTTCTCCTTGGCAAGGCGCCGTTTTTGGTCGAGGGCAGTCAGCATCGTCAGGGTTACGCCAACCCACAACACTGCCGCCGCCAGGACGACGCCCATCAGCACCAAGGGCTGCATGCCTGAAGTGTAAGCCTTGGCGGTCCCATGAAGAAGGGGCGGAGAAGCTCGGGGAAAATCGTCAGGGGACCTGCCAAGAGCTCGTGCGGAAATGCCGAAAAAGAAGGGGCCACAGGCGTGATGCCTGTGGCCCCTTCCCGGGTTACCTGAGTTCTTGAGGACTCCGGTGCCCCATGGTGGCTAGACGCCGTAGTAGAGCTCGAACTCGCCATTGGGTATTGGTGAAGTACGAGGCCCGTTGATCTCCCCTAGAATCCGGGGATTTTAGGCTGGTGCGAGATGAGTGAATATTAGGCTTTGCGGACCTCTTGCGGACTTTCTGCGGACTGAGCTGCTACTCTCTCGGCCCCTTCCCGGCTGTTGCGTGACCGTGCGAGGGCTTGGCTGCGCTTCGTTCCTACCGATGGGCGTTTGGGTGGTGGGGTGGGGGATGGCTCCTGCTTTCGGTACAGGCGCTGAATGGCTTCGAGGTCTTCGGCGGTGAAACGGAATTCTGACCCGATTTGAAGGTGCGGCCAATGGTCCTGTTTGCGTCTGCGGTAGATGGTCGACCGCGACAGCTTTAGTAGTTCCCCGATTTCCTCCAAGGTGTATAACTCACCTGGTTGTTTGTTTTCTATCGTCATCCGCTGAGGGTAGACACGCGGTGTTACGGCAGCAACCTGTGGCGTAAGAAGCCCCGCATTCAGGGACATATATACCTGAGCATGCCCCAACATACTTGGACAAGCAGCAGAAAGGGTCCGCAGCCACCACAGCTACGGACCCTATAAAAGCTTCACCAACCACCAAGTTGATCTGCAATTAGATTAACAGAAATGCACACTAGTGCAAGTCCATCTGCAAAAATGTGCAGCCGAAGATATGGTGACAGCCTGTCCGTTGACGCCAGCCACGGATAGCGTGGGGCGATGGAGACTTCGGCTCGTTCTACTGAACTCAATGACCAGCTCAAAGCTCACAGCCTCTCGTGGGCAGGCGCCATCGACTCTTTAGGCTACGAGCCGCGCTTAGCTCCGATATTGGACGAGCCGACTGCCATCATTGGCGATGAAGTGCCGGCGCTGGCTAGTGGGTCGCTGAGCCACAACGTTGATCATGGCCAGCGAGAATTTGACGATTCAGGCGATCTGATCTTCCCCGATCAACCCAACCTTTACGACGTAATTGTTGTGACAGATCGCCTTTTCATTCTGACCTGGGGCCATCTGCGGAAAGGCTCAGCGTCCGCTGAGCGGGAACTGACAACAGTTAGAGCACGCAAGAACATCTCTCAAGTCACGATTGAAATCACTCCCGGTCAGGAACGTTACCCAGGCGGCATTGCCACTCATCATGACGTATCCCTGACCTTCGTCGATGGGTCTAAATTGAAAATCCCGAATGCGGAGGAGGATCTGACCCCGGCAGGTATAGCGGCGTTGTCTGCGCTCATTCCCGAGTTCTATGCGGACATGTCTGCCTGAGAGGGCAGGTACTCCGGGTCTGGTTCCCTGCCTTCATAGGGGCTGCGCACAACCACGCCGGAACGGTCCTCCGAGTTCAGTTCGGCCCTCATCTTCTGGAAACCATCACGGTCAAATGGTTTTAATTGGAGGTTGGTCCGGTTAATATTCGGAGCATGAGGAAAAATTGGGGGCCTATCTTGCTTGTATCTGTCGGTCTAACAGGATGTTCATCCGCCGGCAGTGAGCCCGCGCCGGTCACGTCTACGGCTGTCACGGCCGCACCAACCCCCACACCGACTCCCACCACTTCAGTCGAACAGTTCGCGAGCATCATCACCGAACGTGAAGAGGCGTGGCGTGAGTACGAAGACAACATTGTTGCCTGCGCCTTGGCATCGATAGGGGACACTGCGATTGATTTCGCCAAGCGGACCACTTGCGGCTACACGGTCAGCACGGTGGTGTTGACCGCCAAGCAAGCTGCTGTGCAAATCCGAAAGTTGCCAACCCCGCCTGCGGAGTTGCAGAGCCTTGTTGCTCGCACTCTTACCAATTTGGATGTCTTGGCTAAGAACCCAGCGCCGACCGCCTGCGAGGACAAAGAGAGCGAAGCGTGCGACGCCGCGATAACTCAGGCGAATGGGGAGATAAGGCCGCTCATCACCGTCCTTGACGCCTGGAAGCCCTACACGCGCTAATCGATAGCGGCCCGAAGCGACGGGCAGCTCCGACGGCAAGACACCCAGGAGACCCACCTGGCCAGGCCGTCAGCTTTCCGTGCACGTTCTCTCTGATCAGAGCCGATTCTGCGGTGCAGGTTCTCCGTTCCAAAAAAGGCGGTTTTCCGGATGACGCCGTGAACTATGCCGGTGACGAAGGTGAGAACTTCGTCATACGAACTGTCGTCTTCGGCCCCGAAAAATTCGTTATGGGACTCGCCACCGGCAAATATGAGATAAGCCTCGGAGGAAATACTCGTTGTGTTCCCGACTCGGAAAAGAAACGGCTCTACTTTGCGGTAGGAGAGGGGCTGGGGTTGGACGGGAGGCCGAAGTTTTCGGGATACAGCTCTTTGTAGATTGCGGTTTGGTCCCCGGCAACGCAGACGCTGTCCATCTCCAAGCCGGAGCCTTCGATGTTTGCGTAGTAGGAAACCAATTGTCCGCCGTTTTTGTCAGCGTAGAGGCGAATGAGACCTGGGTCCCGGGGGTTGGTTTCTGTGCGGGTGGTGAAGCCCTTGGATTCCCAGAACGTTTTGACCACTTTGACTGATGCTTGCAGATCGACGGGATCGGCAGTCTGGCTCAGGACGATGTAGTTCACGCCGTCTTTGCCGTCGCTTGTGTTGCAGGGACCGTTTCGGAGGCCCTCGTCGGCCCATTTTTGAGGTCCGATAGCTTTTTGGGTTTCCGTTTTGAAGGCGTGGAGGTCCGCGAGGGCCTGTTTGAGTTCTTCGACCTGGGCTTTGACGGTTGCGGGGTCGCTGGGATTGCTTGAGCCGGTCATGGTGTTCTCCGGGGTAGGGGGCGTGCAGGCGCTCAGTGCAATGGTCGCACAGACTAACGCGGCGAGTATGCGGCTGGTCTTTAGACGGGCTTTGGGTTCACGGGGCATGCGGTTCACTCTTCCTGAGTTGTTCAACGGCCCGCAAATCCGGCCGGTGGCGATACTGGTCGTGCGCCTGGCAGGATACGGTCTCCGTTGCCGGTTGTTGTCAGGGCCGCCTCGTACAGAGCCGTGGTTCCCTTATCCAGGTACCCGTAGCCGTCGCCGCCATTTTCATGTACCAGTGTGTTGTGTTCTGTGGTGCCTTGATACTGGGTCCCGTCGATCGTGACCTCTTCTGAAGAGAACACTTCCGCGCCGAAGGATTCCAGGCGCGGATCCTGGCGTTGGAAGCGGCCCATTTGGGCCAGTCCATCGCCTGCGGCGTGGGTGGCGTAAACCTGGCCGGCTGGGACGTGGAGGTCTCCGGTGTTTCGGATCTCTTTTTCTATGCCGGCGGAGCCGACCATCGTGAAGGAGGCGACGTCCAACTCCGCAGCGGCAAGGGCGTTGGATGTCACGGTGGTGCCGTAGGAATGGGCCAGTACGTGCAGGGTCTCCGGGGTCCTGTTGCCCAAACCCTCTCTGACGGCGTTGAACCCCTGAAGGTCTGCGACGAACCGGTCGGCACCGGCCCGGGCGGCATCGCCGCTGTTCACGGTCGGAACCGTGGGCGGTTCATAGTTGATCCACGCCACCACCGCGAAGGACTTCTTCCTCGAGATCAGCTTTTGTTGCGACTGGAGGTTCGCAGCGTTGAATGCCCAATCATTGAAGCCGCTTTGCGGTGTGATGAGCATGCCGGACACTGCGTAGGTAACGTTGTCGGCCGTATCGGGGTTGCCCGCAGAGACCTGTGCCTTCGGTGAGCCGTGGGTGAGGTCGAAGCCGAGCAGGACAGCTTCTCCTGACGCTCCCGCGTTGACGAGGGCTTGACCGATACCGTCAAGGGCTTTCTGCTGCGTTTGCAGCTGTATCCAGTGCGGGTTTGGAATGGACCGCCCCGTGCTGGTGAACAAGGACTCCGGCGTCCTGGCGAGTTCGGCGTTGATGCGTTCCTTCTCTGTGGCGAGGCGTAGCCGGTTGGCGAGGTTCCTGGCGGTCGCTGTGACGCCGTTCAGGTTCCCAATGACCCCCGGGAGGGCCTCGATCAGGAGCTTCTGACTGATGCCGGGTTCGATTGTTCCGTTCTTGGTGACGGTGTGGCCGAGCCCGGCCCACCACTTGGCTGTCACTACGGGGTCAAGCCCCGGTTGGCTGAGGAGTCCCTGAAGTCGGTCTTTGTTCGCAGGGGCGGCGAGCCAGGCTTTTAGTTGATCGGCGTTCAGGGCCCCGATGTCGTTCAAACTCACTTGCCCGGGTGATGCGTGCTGTATGAGGGCGCTGTTGAGCATGGTGTCGGCCATGGAACCGCTGCCTGCTGTTTCGAATGCCGCGGCGATCTGCTCAAGCCAAGCCGCATCATCGGCGTTCTCAGTCAGAAGCTGCTCGAAGCCGGACACGAACGTGACAATGCCCTTGTTCACCCAGGAACACGATGCGGTGAATGCGCTCCACGCGTTCCGGATTCGTCCCAGCTCCGCGTCCAGGACGTTCGAGGAGGCGCGGGACTGGGACGCGAACCCGCGCAGCTTTCCGGGGTCGGCCGAGCTTGTTCCGCCTCCCGATCCACCGGCGAACCGGGCCCGGTCGCGCGCGGAGAACACCGCTGAAATCGTTGGTGGCGCAACCCGCGTTTCCTCGGGTTTCGGATCATTCAGCGTGCTCAGCAGGGCCGCCGACTGGCGGGCTGGATCGAGGGACGCCAGTTCCCGTTCACGGGCATCGGCGCGTTGCCGCCAGGCGGTGAGTTTCTTTAGCCGGGACTTCTCCTCCTGCGCTTTGAGCTTTGCTTGCCGGACGTCCTCAGCCAACGCTGCGAGAACCCCGGCAAGCCTGGCGCGGTCATCAGCCCTGATGGCACAAGCCTGGGTGAACAGCTGCGCGTATCCGCCTTTGAAGTCCACCACGGCATGATCCATGGTCCCGTCCAGGAACCCACCCTCGCCACGCAGAACCTGATCCGCTGAATCAGCAGCACTGATCACAGCGTCGGCAGCGCCATCATCAAAGACGATCCCGACGGCAGCGCTGTCATTAAAAATAAAACTCATGCCCGTCCGCCGCAACGTTGGCCCGCTAGTGACGCATGAAGCCTGAGAGCCGGCGCTCGTTGACCAACTGGACCGCGTAGACTGCCCGCATGATCCGCGCCGCCGAAGCAACCCCTGACCCTGCAATCCAAGTATGGACACTCGTCGTTGCTGCCGTAGCCGCCGTTGCTGCGGTGATCGCTGGCATCATCGCAGCAGTTTCAGCCTCTAAGAGAGACCGGGCCTCCTGGCTGCGCCAAGAGCAGACGGCCGCATACGAAGCATTCGCAAATGCTGCGTGGGTCGCTCTCGATGAGTTCAGCACCGGCGCGGTTGGACGTGCACTGAAAGACCCTTACTTCAAGGGGGGTTTCGGACGTGGATTTCATGCGAGGCATCATCACCCCAGCAATCCAGTATCCAGGCGTCGAACTTAAGACTGAGGAATCGAAGAACCCGATCCCCATACCGCAAAACATGTGCCTTGAGCTGTCAGTGAATCATGCACGTTGGGGGAGTGAAACGCTGGTGACGAACGAATGGGGGCGCGCCATGTCGCCGCATCGCTTAGAGCACTACTTCCGCGAGGCTCGAAATGCGGTCAAGGGGCTTCCGGAAGGGTTCCGCTTCCATGACCTCAGGCACTACTTTGCATCACTTCTTATCGCTCAAGGGCTTGATGTGAAGGTTGTTCAGAAAAGCCTTAGGCATTCGTCAGCAAAAACAACGTTGGACACCTACGGGCACATGTGGCCTGACAAGGAAGCACGGCACGGGCCGCTGTTGCTGGCGTCCTTGCGGAACGGCTCAATTCGCGGGCGGAGAAGGACGCATGAGCGCCTAGCAATTAAAGGCGAAAAGGCCGGCCCTCAGGTGGTGAAACCTGGGGCCGGCCTTTCTGTGTCTTGATTCTTGCGGACTGCCTGCGGACTATGCCCGCTTCTGCCGCATGATCTAGCTAGACGCCGTAGTAGAGCTCGAACTCGTACGGGTTCGGGCGCAGCGACAGCGGGCGGATCTCATTCTCGTACTTGTAGTCGATCCAGGTATCGATGAGGTCCTGGGTGAAGACGCCGCCGGCCTGCAGGAACTCGTTGTCCTCGCGAAGGGCCTCAAGGGCCTCTTCCAGGGAGCCCGGAGCCTTCGGGATGTCCTTGGCTTCCTCGGCGGGCAGCTCGTAGAGGTCCTTGTCGATCGGAGCCGGGGGTTCGATGCGGTTGCGGATGCCGTCAATGCCGGCCATCAGCTGGGCAGCGAACGCCAGGTACGGGTTGGAGGAGGGGTCCGGAGCGCGGAATTCGATGCGCTTGGCCTTCGGGTTGGTGCCCGTGATCGGGATGCGGATACCGGCGGAGCGGTTGCCCTGGGAGTAAACCATGTTCACGGGGGCTTCGAAGCCCTTGACCAGGCGGCGGTAGGAGTTCACCGTCGGGTTGGTGAAAGCAAGCACTGCGGAGGAGTGCTTCAGCAGGCCGCCGATGTACCAGCGGGCAGTGTCGGAGAGGCCAGCGTAGCCCTTCTCGTCATAGAACAGCGGGTCGCCGTTGCTCCACAGCGACTGGTGGCAGTGCATGCCCGAGCCGTTGTCGCCGAAGACAGGCTTCGGCATGAAGGTGACGGACTTGCCCCACGCATCGGCGGTGTTCTTGATGATGTACTTGAACTTCTGCAGGTCATCGGCAGCCGCGGTCAGTGTGGTGAACTTGTAGTTGATCTCAGCCTGGCCGGCGGATCCAACTTCGTGGTGGGAGCGCTCAACCTCAAGGCCGGCCTTGTCCAGCTCGATACACATGGCGTCGCGAAGGTCGGCTTGCTTGTCGGTGGGGGAGACCGGGAAGTAGCCGCCCTTGACCGGGGTCTTGTAACCGAGGTTGCCGCCCTCTTCCTTGCGACCGGTGTTCCAGTGAGCTTCTTCGGAGTCGATCTTGTAGAAGCTGCCCTGCGGGGAGGACTCGTACTGGATGTTGTCGAAGACGAAGAATTCAGCTTCGGGAGCGAAGAACGCGGTGTCGGCGATACCGGTGGAGGCCAGGTAGGCTTCAGCCTTCTCAGCCACGCCACGGGGGTCGCGGTGGTAGGGGTCACCGGTGCGGGGGTTCACGATGGAGAAGTTCAGTGCAAGCGTCTTCTCGATGCGGAATGTGTCGATGAAGGCCGAGGTCACATCCGGGATGAGCTGCATGTCGGACTCAGCGATGCCCTGGAAGCCGCGGATGGACGATCCATCGAAAAGCTGACCGTTGACGAAGAAATCGAGGTCTACGCTCTTGGCGGGCACATTGAAGTGCTGCTGGACACCAGGAAGGTCGGTGAAGCGGATATCGACGAATTTGACGTCTTCGTCTTTGATGAACTTGAGGACTTCGTCCGCAGTCTTGAACATCTATGCTCCTTATGCATATCAAGTAACAGGCCCGGAAGGCCGCGTGGTGCAGCCCAGGCCACAGCTCTGGAGACACAAAAAGATCCCCTTGCCATGGTGGCTGGCAACTCATACCACCTTAGGGAGATGGGATTTCCCGGGGGTGTCAGTATTGTTTCCGGCAGGTTACAGAATCATCTGTCATGTAAACGGTAGTCGGCTTTCCGGTGTCGGGTCCACGCAGGTCCGCTGGGCGAACACGGATCCGAGAGGTTGCGCTCCCGGCAGTTGAGGTGAGGCGGACACCGCGCTTGCCAGCCGTTAGGCTTGAGGTGTGGTTGATCGAAAAGACATTGGCTCCTGGTTGAGCGGTCCGGATACTTCCGGAATCTCCAAGTATCCCGGCGAAAGGCTCGGGTTGCCTGAGTCCGGTCCCGGGTCCATCGCACGCGCCGGACGCCGCATACTGGGCATCGTGGTGGACTGGACGATCGCGCTGGTCATCAGCAATTTTGCGTTCGGTGGAAACCAGTGGGCTACCTTGGCCATTTTCGCCGTAGAACAGATTCTCTTGATTGGCACCCTGGGCTACAGCATCGGGCACCGGATCGCCGGTATCCATGTGGTCCGATTGGGCGGCGGCCCGGCCGGTCCGATGGCTGCTGTGGTGCGGACTTTGCTCCTGTGCCTGGTCATTCCGGCAGTCGTGTTCGACCCCGACCAGCGGGGCCTTCACGACAAAGCCATGAACACGATCCTCATCCGGATGTAGCGGCTGGCTCTATCTCCTGTTAAAACTAACGGCGCAAACAAAAAACCGCCCCTCTTCTCCGTGAGAAGAGGGGCGGTTTTTCGATAAGTGGCTCAGCGTCCGCGGGCGGCTTTGCGGTCCGGGCGGGCCTTGTACGGGTCAATGCCCTTGGGGATCGGCAGGCGGTTTCCCAAGGAGTTGATGCGCTTGCTGACGGCGTTGACCTCAATCTTGGTCAGCTCGTTCTTGAGCTTGCCCATCGTCTTGGCCAGCTTGTTCAGTGGTACCTGCCCCTCGCCGCGACCGGATTCGAGGACATGGATGGTGACATTCGGGAGGATCCGGGCAAGGCGCTTGCGTTCGGCGTCCACGAGGGGCTTGACCCGGTGTGAGGGGCCTTCGCTGACCAGGACGACGCCGGGACGGCCAATGGCCATGAACACGGCGTCCTGCGTGCGGGGGTTGACGGCGACAGGCTGGTCCTGTGTGACCCAGCCGCGACGAAGGGTGCCCAGCGCTGCACCTGAGGCGCCGGGCTGGTTCTCGATCTGCGCGAACGCTGCTTTTTCAGCCCGGCGGGAAAGAATAAACACCGCGGCGAGAAGACCCAGCGGAATACCTATGATCAGGCCGGTGACCCAATTCTCCAGAAGGAAGCCTACAAGGAAGGCCACAGCCACCACGGCAAGGAAAGCCAGCACCATGATCCATACAACCTGGGGATCGTTCCGCCGGGTCATTTTGAAGACTTCAGCGATCTGCTTCAGCTGGCTAGGCTTCTTTGCCTTTGCTTCCTTGGGCTTGCGCTGGAACAGCCCACGCTTGGGTGCGTCGGCCGAGGGGGTCGATTTGCTGGAATCAGGGGAGTTCGCCATAGTGCGTTAATTCTACGTGATGTACGCCCAGACGCTGGACGCGTTGCGGAACGGGACGCCGGATGAAGGGCGCGGCGCGAATGCACCAGTTGGTGGCCGGGCTTCCCACCCATGGGGATTCTTTTTTGATTTCTCCGTCATGATTCACCGCGAAGCGGCACTTGTCCATAGTGAGTCCCAGCTGCGGAGTGCCTCGACGCTAATGCCACGGAGTGCTCTTGCAATGCGTACTGATGACGAGGAACCCCTGGGGTCCTCGTCATCAGCGCGCCCTCTACACGTTCGACCCCCATAGGAACCAAATGCCCGATCTGCCGCCACTGCTTACCATTGTCCTTGAGGAAACGGGACGGCTTGACCGTGAGTCAGCCATGTACCGACGCCTGCTGGCCGCGCGCCTTCGCCTGGAGTCGCAATTCGCCATCCTCCACGTTGAGGAGCCATTGACGACGGCCAGCATCTCACGGCTTTGTCAGGAGATCGAGAGCAAGTACGTCATCTTCATGCGTACCTCCCATCTCCTGTCCGCGAACTACGTGAGTACCATTTTCGAGTATTTGCGGACACGCACTGTCTATCTCGCCGAACCGGTTATCTACACCGGAACCATCGCCAAGAACGTGGCCGGCACCAAGATTGACGAGGCCTACCACTACTCCCGTGACACTGACGTCTTTGGCGTTGCGTTCAATACCAGGCGGTTGGCCGACGCGCTGGAGGCGCTGGGCGATGTGGACCGATCCGCCATCTATGTCAGCTACCGGATGTACTGGTCCATTGCGAAGGTTAAGCCGCTGAACACGGGCTTCTCGATGGCATCGGACACAAAGGCAGCGATAGGGCTTCACATCACTGGAGAAGCAAGCCGTCTGGCTCCGGTGATCCCGACTTCAGCCAAGGAAGTCAGACTGCACCTCTTGCGCTATGTTGCACTGTTCCTGCGGGGAATGCGGGGACAAAAGGCAACATCGATCAGCTTGAGCCATCTACGTGACCTGATTCGCGGCTTCGATCTGATCGACCTGCTCGCGTTGGTTGAACCGCTGCAGCCTTTCGAGGCGGCCTGGATCCGATGGCTGGACGATCCGGCCGCCAACAAGCAGTTCTATAAGCAACTGAGCGATAGGGACGCGTATTTGGTCTTCCGCGATAAAGCGGGCAGTAATGAAAACGCGTTGCCGCTGTACGAGCTGCTCTTCCATGAAGAGATTCTGACCATCGAGAGGTGCTACCTGGCGCGAAACCTCAGGTCCGGCCACGCCAGGCCGGGGAGCTACAACTTCTACAACCGGCCTATCGGCCCGTCCTCCACGATTTTGTTCTTCGATCGGCCGCTGCAAGCGGACGATAACGCTGAGCACCTCTACGAGTACTTCACGCAGAATCATCCGGAGTTCAGCCAGACATACTTCGCGCTCAACCCTAAGTCCCCTGACTGGGAGCGTCTGGAAAGCAAGGGGTTCAAACTGATCCCCATCTTCACGAAGGAGTTCTACGAGAAGTTCCTGGTGTCCGATCTTGTGGTCTCATCCCAGATTTACAGCATCAGGTACAGAGGCAAGTCGTTCGCAAACTCGCGCTTTGTTTATCTCCAGCACGGTATCCAGCTCAATGACATGTCCGATTGGGTGCTCTCCAAGTACTTTGACGTTTTCGTAGCCACAGGCCGGATCGAAGCGGACTACATGAGCAAACTCGCCCCGGTCGAGACCCTCAACTCCGGGCTGCCCCGCTACGAGTCCTTGGCGCGCAACGACCACGGGCAGCAGCATCTCCTCTTTATGCCCACATGGCGTTTCAACCTGCACCAGTCGTCAACGGAACACTTCGCTCAATCGGCGTACTTCCGCGCCATCGACAAGCTGCTTTCGGACCCCGCGCTGCTGGAGTTCCTCGAGGAAACGGACCGCGTAATGCACGTAAAACTGCACCCCAATGTGGAAAAACGCGCCGGGCAGTTCAGGTTCTCTGAACGCGTCGTGCAGTCTGATTTGAGCTACCGCGAGGCTATCCGCTCGGCCGAAATGGTGCTGACTGACTACAGCTCTGCCGCCCTTGACGCTGCCTTCATTGGCACTCCAATTGTGTATTACCACTGGGACGCTGCGGATTTCTTCCGGGATCAGCCCTATGAAAGTCGATTGGACTACGTCGACGACGGACTGGGACCGGTGTTCAGTGAGCACGCCGAGGTCGTGGAGCACATCATCCAGGAAGGCTTCGCGGATACGGATCCCAAGTTCATCCAGCGTCGCGAACGTTTCTTCGAAGGCGTGGATCCGGCGCGCATCAACGAGAAAATAGTGGAAAGGATGTTGAGTCTCTGATGACGTTGATTCATGGCTTCAAACGGAGCATCACCGAGGTCGGCAGGGCAGCTGCGTACTCGCCGGCAGGCTTGGAGTTCGCCCGGGCACTCCTGGCATCCCGCGCTGATTCGCCGGTGCGGCGGATCATCAAGGCCAAAGGCTTGGAGGGCAGAATCCGCCGCATAGCCTCTGAAAGCCTTCCCCAAGGCATCTACTTTGCCAAGCTGACGATTAGCGGCTGGGAGTCCTGGAAGGGCAAACCGTTCCGACTCTTTCAGGACGGGAAAGTGGTTTATGGAAACATGGTTGAGCCACCAGCCCGCGGCTTTCCACTTGAGTACCGGAACATCATGGTCACCTCGGACGAAATCTCGCGCTTCACCCTTGATATTGACGCTCCCTATGAGTTGAAGATTGGGCGGGGAGCCTTCACTACCCCGCAGCAGCTGAAATACGATGACCAGTACGGTGTGGAGCAGCATGGTGATGTCTTCTACTCCCTTCGCGGCAACACAACCAACCCGAAGAAGATGCTGATCACATTTCCGGGTTTCGGCCCCTCAACTACCCGGATCTCCTACGCCGTGAGTTACCTCAAGGACCTCACGGATGTCGATCTGAAAGACACCCTGATGGTGTGCTTTCAAGACCGCTATCTGGTGGCAGGCTCGTACATGATGGTCGATAACGCAGGCAGGCCGCTCGACCACCGTGTTCGGAATGCGATTGAAGGCCTGCGAAGCCGGTTTCACATTGATCAAGCCGGAATGCTGTTCTTCGGCGCCTCCAAAGGCGGCACTATCGCCATCCACTATGCCAGGGACTTTCCCAGTGCCAATCTGCTGCTCGCAGTCCCGCAGATGAACCTTCCGTACTACTTCAGCAAGCCCTTCTTCAAGGACAATCTCTTCCGAAACACTGCCTTGCGTGACACCGATCAACCGGAAGACCGCCTCCGGCAATACTTCGCAGAGGGCCGCAAAATTGACTACTTCTATACAAATTCGGATGAGTTGAGCAATCACTCGCTTATCGAGCTGATAACCGATGTTCCAAACCTTGCCAAGTACCGCATCGACGGCCAACACTCTGACGTTGCCCGCGCTGCACTGCCTGCCATGTTGGGCATCATCCGGAGATTCCTGAGGGGCCCTGTTGACCAACAGTTCGGCTGCGAAGAGTTGCGTACCTTCCGGCACGGACACACCGTCCAGGTTCAAGTTCGGGTTGACCCCGCGGCGTCTGGGGTAACTGGAGCAAACTGGTTCATTGAGGGCTGGAACGGCAGGACGCGGTTCCTGCAGTTGATGACGGAACACTCGTACAACTTCGTGAAGTACACGTCGATGGAGCAAAGCCTCTTCCCGGCTTACGACTCGATCGATCACATCAGATCGGTGGTCGCCATGGAGGCCAACGGGACCACATGGACAGGGTCCTTGCCTGGCCCGGTGAAGCCCGGAACGAGAATCTCAAAGCTCACGTTGAGTTCCCAAGCGCTGACTCTTCACGCCGAATCAGCGCGTGAGTACGTCGTCCTCGACGGTGATGCATTTGCCCGCTACCTCTATCGCTGCCACCGCCTCGCCGCTGACGGCGACACGATGGAAATCCACTTCGTTTCCGATGCCGAATCAGAGGTTACTGAAGCCCTTTCCGGGGATACCAGCAGGCGGATCGCCTACAAGGCAGTCATCCAACCGCTGGATGGGTGGTCCATGGCAGACCTCGTAGCTTTGAGATTTGTCATTGCCGCCGGAGTTCGGCGCTTACTCATCGTGGTCCACGGAGACGAGTACGTCCAGGCGTCGGAGGTCCTGTCCGCAGTTGATTGGGATGACACTTGCCTTCTGACCCGCGAGTCCGAGGCGGTGCTGGCCGGTGCCGGGCAGCAGTGACTCGGGCGGCAATGGCATGGCGCGGAAAAACCAGGTAATCCACTCCTACGCGGACGTTTCCAAGGTCAGGGATAACGTGGTGCATCTCAAGGACACCCCCGGTTCCGAATTCACCGCATCGACAGTGGAATTTGCCGGAACTGGAAATGTCTTGTTCGTCGAGGACGGTGCCCGCCTACGAAATACGAGGCTCCGTTTCCTGGGAAACGATGCCGTCATTCATCTGCGAAAGTCCCATGGTTTCCTCAAGGTGATTGCCACCGTATTTGAAGAGTCCGTGTTCTATCTGGGACCCGGGGCAACCTTCACGGCAGAAGCTCGCGTACTTCCCACCGAGCGCAAGCACGTCATCGTTGGCAGGGACGCAATGTTCTCGTCCCGTGTTGCGTTCAGGACGGCTGATCCTCACTTGATCTATTCCGTGGAACATCACCAGCGCGTCAACCCAAGTGAGTCCATCTGGGTAGGGGATCACGTGTGGTTGGGGGAGGACACGCTTCTCCTCAAAGGTGCCAAAGTCGGATCGGGCAGCATTCTTGCGGCCCGGGCCCTGATTACCAAGAAAGTCCCGTCCAACGCGACAGCCGCCGGGGTGCCTGCCCGGATTGTCGGCAAGGGGATTTTCTGGACGAGACCTTCAGTCCATGGCTACACCACCGCCCAGACCGAGCTAAGCCATGACCATGCGGGAGACGAATTCATCTTTACTGCCGACGAACAGCTCGCTGACATCCAGAGCCTTGAGCGCGAATTGGATGCCGCCACGTCCGGAATCGGAAGGGCAGCCTGGTGCTTCCAATTGGATCAGATGAGCGGCAAGAACAGGTTTTTCATCGATTGAGCCAACTCAGCCGCGCCGCTTGAGTGCTAGCGGCGCGGCTGGGAAGTAATGCCTACTTGTGGGCGGCGAGGATGGTGGAGGCTTCCTGGCGGGTGGTTCCGGAGGACTCGATGTGGGCCAGTGCGGCAGGGATTTCCCAGCCCTTCTTGCGCATCGCGGTGGCCCACAAACGCCCGGCCCGGTACGAGGAACGCACCAACGGGCCCGACATGACGCCGAGGAACCCGATCTCCTGGGCTTCTTCCTGGAGGTCAACGAACTCCTGCGGTTTGACCCACCGGTCCACCGGCAGGTGCCGCTCGGACGGTCGCAGGTACTGGGTGATCGTGATCAGGTCACACCCGGCAGCGTGCAGGTCCCGGAGGGCTTCGGAGATTTCCTCGCGGGTCTCGCCCATGCCCAGGATCAGGTTGGACTTGGTCACCATGCCCAGGTCACGGCCCTGCGTGATGACATCCAGGGACCGCTCGTACCGGAACGCCGGACGGATCCGCTTGAAAATCCTCGGCACGGTCTCCACGTTGTGCGCGAACACCTCGGGCTTGGAATCACAGATCGCCGCGATGTGCTCGGGCTTTCCGGAGAAGTCCGGGATCAGCAGCTCCACCCCGGTGCCCGGGTTCAGTTCGTGGATCTTCCGGACCGTTTCGGCGTACAACCACACACCCTCATCGGCCAGGTCATCACGGGCCACCCCGGTCACGGTCGCGTAGCGCAACTGCATGGCCTGGACGCTGCGGGCGACCTTGGTGGGTTCGAACATGTCCACCGGGGACGGTTTTCCGGTATCGATCTGGCAGAAATCACAGCGCCGGGTGCATTCGGACCCGCCGATCAGGAACGTCGCTTCCTTGTCTTCCCAGCACTCGAAAATGTTCGGGCAGCCGGCCTCTTCACAGACCGTGTGCAGGCCTTCCTTCTTCACCAGGTTCTTGAGCTGGACGAACTCGGGCCCCATCTGGACCTTGGCCTTGATCCACTCGGGCTTGCGTTCAACCGGGACCGCCGAGTTACGCTGCTCAACGCGCAGCAACTTACGGCCTTCAGGTGCCAAGGTCACTGGAGTGCTCCTTCGTGGGTGGAAATGAGTGCTTCTTCATGCTTGCGGAATTCTTCCACGAAGCGGTCAACGATGTCGGCCGGGTTGATGGTCCGGCCGGCTTCCAGCGACATGGTGGTGACACTGGCGTCGGTAATTCCACAGGCAATGATCTGCGCGTAAGGCGCCAGGTCATTGCTGCAGTTGATGGCGACACCGTGCATGGTGACGCCGTCCAGGACGCGGATACCGATAGCGGCAATTTTGCGGTCCGGACCTTTGTCATCGGCAAGCATCCAGACGCCGGCCCGGCCTTTCACAGTCACGGCGTTGATGCCGTAGTCCGACATCACGGCGATCATGATGGCTTCGAGCCGTTCCACGTAGTCTCGGATACCAGCGCGGTTCTTGAGTTTGAGGATGGGATAAGCGATGAGCTGTCCGGGACCATGCCAGGTCAACTTCCCGCCGCGGTCCACGGGAACGACGGGTGTCCCGTCAAAGGGTCGCTCGTGATCTTCCGTGAGTTTGCCGGCCGTATAGACGGCAGCGTGCTCCAGGAGCAAGACGGTGCTGTTCTTCTCGCCCGCAACAACTTTGTTGTGGATCTCGCGCTGCAGGTCCCAGCCCTGCATGTAATCAACGAAATCGGGGGCAAGACCCAGTTGTGAAAACTCAAGAGTCATGGGTTCAAGCTTAGACCCAGCCGGAGACTGGCCATGATTTTGTGGCGAACCTCTCAGTCGCATCGCGTGCTGATGGTGCCAGGGAGCGACCTGGGTGCAGCCTGTGGATAACTTCTGCGGAAAATCCCTTATTCCGGTAGATCTTGTTTATGGAAACTCTGGATACGCCCGCCGCCGTCACACCGTCCATCCCGGGCTATGAGACATCCCGCATCTTGGGCCAAGGCAGCAGTTCGACTGTCTGGCTTGCCACGAGGAACAAGGATGGGGCTCGGTTCGCGGTGAAATGTGCCGTGGGTGCGGCCGGTGGCGGCGGGGCATTTACAGGAACCCCGGCTCTTGAGGTCGCATCACGCGAGGCAAGGCTCCTTTCCGGCTTCAAGCACCAGCACCTTGTCAGCGTTTACGAAGTCCTTCTGCTGGGCGGCACGGGTTCGGAGAGCCTGGGGATCGTGATGGATTACGCTGCGGGAGGCTCGCTCGGCAACCTGCTGGCCAGTCGGCGAAGCCTCCGGGTGGGAGAAGCGGTGACCATCCTGACGCCCATCGCCCAGGCCCTGGAGTATCTGCATGGCCGCGGTACGGTGCATGGGGATGTGTCGCCGGGAAACGTGTTGTTTACTGCTGAAGGAATGCCACTCCTGGCAGACTTCGGTGTAGCGGCTGTGGTGGGCGGAGACCAGCAGGAGCTGGATGTTGGGACCCCGGGTTTCATGGACCCCGCCGGCCCCGGCCCGGGGCGCGGAGAGGTTGCCCATAACGGGCTTCAGCCGCAGCGCGATGTCTATTCGCTGGCCGCCGTTGGTTGGTATTGCCTGACCGGCTCCGCTCCCCAGCCAGCAGAGCTCCGTCCGCCGCTTTCCCTCGTCGTGCCGGATGTGCCCAAGTCCCTGGTAGCCGCCCTGGAAGCCGGACTGGACCCGGATCCGCAGGTGCGGCCGTCAGCCCGGGAACTCGGAACAGCGATTTTCAGGAGCGCTGCACCGGAGCCGCTGGACTTGTCGGGAGCTGTGCATTCCTCCGTTATTCCAGAGCTGCTGACTCGGAGGCAGGCGTTGGGACGGGCACCAGGCAGGACAGCCCGATGGATGAGATCATGGCGGAAATTCCTGCCTCCCAAGCAAATGTCAGCGCTACGGCCTCAGGGCGGCTTGCGCCGTCGTCGAGGCCGTCGCCTCAAGGGCGGTGCAGCACTTCTGGCTGCGTCCGTGATCCTGCTCGGCATAGTGGGATGGTCCGTTTGGCAGCACAACCCGTTATTTGCCGTACGGCAGCCCGAAGCAGTGGAAGTCAGCACAGCTACTCCTGGGCCTGGAGTTGGCCCCACAGATTCGCCGGACCTTCCGGAAGGACTCGCGCAAGGGCTTCGATCCGAGGACCCCGCAGTTGCGTTATCGGCATTGTCATCCCTGCGTGACATCGCCTTGGCGGAGGGGCGCCTCGAGTTGCTGGCCTCGGTCAACGCGCCAGGGTCGCCCGCTGAAGCGGCGGATCGTCAGCTGGCGGATCACTTGCGGGAAGCCGGGACTGTATTTGCCGGCTTCCATATGACGCTGTCCGACGTCGCCACCAAAGGGTCTTCAGAGGCCGACAACGTGTTGGTAGGGGTGACAGCTATGGCGTCCAACTATGAGGAACGCCATCCAACGGGTGCAGTAGTCCGAACCCAGGCGGCGGGCACGCCGCAGGAACTCCGCTTACGCCTGGTTCGCTCCGAAGGGCGTTGGTGGATTTCGGAAATCCTTGCGCCCGGCACCGCAGGCTAAGGAGTGGTTCAGCGTGCCCTTTCCTTGCTCAACCAGTCCATGGCGTCAGACAGGGACGGATGCTGCCATTGGTAGCCCGCTTCCGACAACCTGGCAGGCTCCATCCGCTGGTTGGTCAAAACCAGTTCATCTGCCAGGCCGCCGAGGACCAAACGCAGGGCGGGCCTTGGCACACGCAAAAAGGCCGGCCTGTGGAAAGCCTCGGCCAGTCCCGCGACGATGGCGTTGACGTCTGCGCTTTCGGGGGCACAAACATTCACCGGCCCCTCAATCTCGGATGTGAGGAGGTATGCCAGGGCGCGGGCCTCATCAAACAAAGTGATCCACGGCCAGAACTGGCGTCCGTTCCCAAAGGGTCCACCCAGTCCGAGTTTCAGCAGGGGAAGCAGCGGCCCGAGCGCCCCGCCGGAGGTGCTCAGCACCACGCCGGTCCTGGGCGTCACTACGCGTACGCCGGATGGTGCTGTCGTGGCGGCGCGCTCCCAGTCAACGCACAAAGGGCCCAATACACCACCGCCGGGCCCAGCATCCTCTCGAAGAACCCCGTCGCGTGAGGCGCCGTAGTAGCCGGATGCGGACTGGCTGATAAAGGTCGCGGGCGGTTGACCGAGTCGCCGCATGGCTGCGGTCAGGGTGTGAGTGGCTTGCAGCCGTGATTCCCGGAGAACCTGGATCCGGCGTTTTGTCCAGGGGCGGTCTCCGATGCCGGCGCCGGAGAGATTGACCACGGCGTCAGTGCCCGCCAGGACTGCCTCGTCGAGCTGTCCGGTGGCCGGATCCCACGTCCATTCCCTGGCATCCGTGGCGGCTCGCCGCACCAATCGAACGACTTCATGGCCTTGGCCGGCCAGATGCTCCGACAACGCCGTCCCAATCATTCCCGAAGCTCCGGACATCACGATTCGCATGACCCATCTCACCATGGCGAAGGCGTGTGGGAGAAACGCCTGCCGGTGCGGCTGACGGTGGGCGGCTCTTGACTATGATCGAACAATGACCTCCTCCAGCTACCTCCGTTTCCCGCATGTGCACGGCGATCAGGTCACTTTCGTGGCCGAAGACGACATCTGGATCGCACCCCTCTCCGGCGGCCGTGCCTGGCGCGTCTCCTCCCAGCAATTGCCGGCCAGGAACCCCCGGTTCACCCCGGACGGAAAGCGGCTCGTGTGGACGGTGGTTGTCGGTACGGCACCGGAGGTCGTAACAGCAAACGTCGACGGCGGCGGGTACAGGCAGCTCAGCTACTTCGGGCACAGCACCACTAAAGTCAAAGGCTTCACCGCGGCAGGAAATGTTGTGGTCACCAGCGCCTTCCAACAGGCGGAAAGCCGCCACACACACGCTTACAGCCTCCCGCTGGACGGCGGTGCCGCCGTCGAGCTTCCGTTCGGACCCGTCGAGGCAGTAGCCTTCGGACCCGAAATCGGTGATGAGAAGCCCGTGGTCCTTGCAACCGTTCTTTCGCGGGAGCCCGCCTGGTGGAAACGCTACAGGGGCGGCACGGCCGGGAAGCTTTGGATCGACGCCGATGGAAACGGCGAGTTCGAGCGGTTGGTCCCGGAGATCGACGGCAACGTGACCGATCCCCTCTGGGTCAAGGGGCGGATCGCCTTCCTTTCGGACCATGAGGGCTACGGAAACCTCTACTCTGTGCTTCCCGATGGTTCGGGGCTGCGTCGCCATACGGACCACGAGGACTTCTACGTCCGGCACGCCAGCACTGACGGCAAGAGGGTTATCTTCGAATCCGCCGGAGAGCTGTGGATATTGCCATCACTTGATGCTGACGCGGCAGCGACCAAACTGGAGATCAGCCTGGGCTCTGCCTCTCCGGCGCGCCGCCCCGCGCCCCTCAAGGCATCTGCGCATCTCGGGGACGTCGTTCCGAACCTCGCGGGCACTGCAAGCGCCGTGGAGTCGCACGGTACCCTCCATTGGCTCCGTCACAAGGATGGACCCTCACGTGTGGTTGAAGCTACACCCGGTGTTCGTGCCCGTCTGCCGCGCCCGTTGACTGACGGCCGGATCGCTTACGTGGCCGACCACGGGGGAGTGGAGGCCTTGTACATCAAGCGCATAGCCTCGCGTCTTTCGGCAGCGGTAGAGGTGCCCAAGCCCGTTGTTGAACCGGCGT
The DNA here is from genome assembly GCF_025421775.1 of Paenarthrobacter aurescens. Taxonomy (GTDB): domain Bacteria; phylum Actinomycetota; class Actinomycetes; order Actinomycetales; family Micrococcaceae; genus Arthrobacter; species Arthrobacter aurescens_B. Next base: position 114,744 of record NZ_JAOEFX010000011.1, read on the forward strand.
CGCCGGTCGATGACGCCGATCCTCTTCCCAAACCCGTCTCGGTGTCAAACGTGGTGGGGCAGGGGGTGGCCCCTGCTGCGAGCACACAGCCCCCGGCCAGTGATGAGGCAGCCAATGCCGAACCGTCCGCAGACACCACTGGCGCCTCGGATGCAGCCGAAGCTGCCCCACCTGCCGGGGAAGCGACCGATCTCCGTCTGGAATTTCCGTCTCCGACCCGCACAAGTGCTTTGGAGGCCAGCCCGGACGGCCGCTGGCTCGCCGTCGGCACATCCTTCGGTGACGTCTTTGTCGCCGATACGTCGGCCGGGACGCTTTCACGGCTTGTCAGCGTTGGTGAGGGCAGCATTGATCAACTGGCGTGGTCCAGTGATTCACAGTGGCTGGCCTGGTCCGAGCCAGTAACGTCCTTCGGATCGCGCAGCAAGCTCCGGATCACCCGGCCATCTGAAGCCGGATCGGGCATCATCGATGTCACCGATGGCCGTTTCTGCGACGAATCGCCGCGCTTCACCCCGGACGGGAAGTTCCTTGCTTTCTTGTCCAACAGGAGCTTCGACCCCGTCTATGACGGTCACTCGTTCGACCTGTCCTTCCCGAGCCCCATCAAGCCGTACATGGTTGCCCTGGCGGCGGACACGCCGTCGCCGTTTGGTCCCTCCGTTGACCCCCTGGAGGATGAGCCGCTCACCGAGGCAAAGTCCGACGACGGCGATGTCCCGGTTGTGCGCGTAGACGCGGAAGGTCTTGCCCACAGGGTTATTACGGTTCCCGTGCCCCAAGGGAACTACTCCAACCTGGCTGTTGGAGATGGTGCGCTTTTGTGGCTGGGCACCGAACTTTCGGGTGTCACCGGCGAGGGCAAGGGCACGGTTCAGGACAAGAAGACTGCTCCATCCTTGGTTCGTTATGACCTGGCCAAGCGCAAGCAGACCACCGTGGTATCGGCAGTTGACAGCTACCGTCTCTCCGGTGACCTCAGCCGGATCATCTACGTTCTCGACAAGCAGGTAACGTCCGTTCCCGCCGACAGCAAGGTGGATGAGGACTCCGCTGAGCTTGTGAAGGTGGAACTCAACAGGATCAGGGTCATCCTCGACCCAGTAGCTGCGTGGGGGCAGGCGTTCGAAGAAGCTTGGCGGTTGCAGCGGGACTTCTTCTGGACCGCTGACATGGCCGGCCAGGACTGGGACTCCGTTTACAAGCGGTACCGCCCGATTGTTGACCGGCTTGGCTCCCACGACGACCTCGTCGACCTGTTGTGGGAAATCCATGGTGAGCTGGGAACATCGCATGCCTACGTAAGGCCTGCGGCTGTTACCGAGTCCGGCCGTAACGGCCAGGGCCGGCTTGGTGCCGAACTGACACTCGGCAGCAATGGCTGGGAAATCACGCGGATTCTGGCCGGGGAGTCATCCGACCCATTGGCTACGTCGCCCTTGACGCGTCCAGGTGCGGACGCCAAGGTGGGCGACGTACTCCTGGCGGTAGACGGCGTCGAGCTTTCCGCTGCCTTGACGCCGGCCATGCAGCTGGTAGGTGCGGCAGGCCGGACGGTCGAGCTGACCCTCTTGAACGGAGCCGGGCATGGCGACGCCGCCGGAACCCAGCGACGGGTGGCCGTCGTGCCCGTCCGTGACGAGGAACGGCTGCGTTATCAGGACTGGGTCCGGGCAAACCGGCGCACGGTCCGCGAGGCATCGGATGGCAAGTTCGGCTACTTGCATGTCCCCGACATGATGGCCAATGGCTGGGCGCAGCTCCACCGCGACCTTGACACTGAAACGGCGCTGGATGGACTGATCGTGGATGTCCGTCGCAACCGCGGTGGGCACACATCACAACTGGTTGCCGAGCTCATCGGTCGCAAGGTGACCGGGTGGAGCATGCCACGTGGTGAGAAGCCGCGGACGTATCCCCACCATGCACCGCGGGGCCCCGTGATTATCCTTGCCGACGAATTTGCCGGATCCGACGGTGACATCATCACCCAGGTATCAAAGTTGAGGGGTATTGGACCTGTGATCGGTACCCGGACCTGGGGTGGCGTGGTGGGCATCGACAACCGCTTCGCCTTGGCCGACGGTACCGGCGTCACGCAGCCGCGCTACGCCACGTGGTTCAGCGGCGGCATCGGGTGGGACGTCGAAAACCGGGGTGTCGAGCCAGACATCGAAGTACTCTTCCCGCCGCACGCCTACGCCGCCGGCATGGATCCCCAGCTGGAGTATGGCATCGGCGCACTCAAGGAGATGATCCAGGAGCTGCCTACCGACCGGCCTCCGCTCCGCGAAGGCTACCGGAAGGTGCGCCCGGCGCCGTTGCCCTCCCGGCCACATCAGGGCTAAATCGAAGTGTAGGCACGGAAGAGCCCCGCGGCTTCCCCTGGTGGGGAGGCGGCGGGGCTTTTCCGTGTACAGCAGTTATGGTGCCGGGCAGCGACTACGCTGCGAGAGTGGCGTCCAGCGTGATCTCGATGCTGGCCAGTGCGCCGGAAACGGGGCAGCCGGTCTTTGCGTCCTCGGAGATGCGGCGGAAGTCCTCTTCGGAGAGACCCGGAACCTTTGCGGTCATGGTCAGGTGGCTGCCGGTGATGCCGGTGCCGGGAACGAAAGTGACGTCAGCCTTGGTGTTCACTTCTTCAGCGGTAAAGCCTTCACCGGCAAGTGCGTGGCTGAAAGCCATGGAGAAGCAGGCGGAGTGGGCAGCAGCGATCAGTTCTTCGGGGCTGGTCTTTCCACCGGACTGCTCGGTACGGGCCTTCCAAGTGACGTCGAACGTGCCCAGGCCGGAGCTGTCCAGCGTGGTGTTTCCGGCGCCCTCAATGAGGTTGCCGTTCCAAACCGTGTGTGCGGTGCGTGTTGCTGCCATGTCCACTCCTTAGGGTCGTTGTGAGTCGGCACCCGGCCTTTGGCAGGTGCCACCGGGATCAATCCTAGGGACTTGGCATACGGACTGCACGGCCATTCCGCTGTCAGTGGATTGTGACCCCTAAACTGGCGAAATGGATACCGAAGAACACGCACCCACCGTGCAACGCCGCGGCCCAAGAATCGCATCCATCATGGTCAATGCCGTGGATGCAGCCCACCTGTCTGCCTTCTGGTCTGAACTGCTGGACATGCCGGTTGCAGCGGAGCACGAAGGGTTCATCTGGTTGCGGCCGGCCGAACCGGGCCTTCCGCAACTGGCTTTCCAGCAGGTGGACCAACCGACAGAGGGCCGGCGCCGCCTTCACCTGGACCTGCACGACGCCGACGCCGCAGCGCTGAGGCGCAAGGCCGAGTCGCTGGGCGCTACTTTCGTTGAAGGTCACGATATTGAGGATTTCCACTGGGACGTCATGCAGGATCCGGAGGGCAATGAGTTCTGCATCGCCCAGGAGTAACAGCGCCATATAAGTGGAGGCCGCCCTATCGTGCTGCTTGCACGACAGGACGGCCTCCTACTTCAGGTTGCTACCCCGGTGTGGCGCCCGGACTCAGTTCCAGAGGGTAGCGATGGCGATGTTCACCAAAGCAAGTCCGCCCACGCTGTGAGCCAGTCCTGTGGAGACGGCCTGGCCATTCTTGACCTTGCGGGAGCCGATCACTGCGAGCACGGCTACAGCCACAGCGATGGCAAACTTGATGCCGAGTTTGAAGTAATTCGGATCTGCGTCCGGCATCATCGGGATGACGCCCATCATGGCGATGCCGGTGAGGAGCTGCAGGAAGGCGCCATCGCGCTGCCGGGGGTGAACAGTGGGTTCCTTGATGGTGGCGATCCAGTAGCCCACGATCATGGCTGCGCCGACGATGTGCACGAACACCAGAATGCTGAAGAGAATACTCATGGGACCAGCTTATCCAGTGGGTTCTACATCCCGTAGCAAAGCCACGCGCGGGGATTCTGCGCCGGACCTACAAGACGCTGGACCAACAGGAAAGGGCAGGCTGCCGGAATTCCGGCAGCCTGCCCTTAGGTGCCTCTGGCTGGTTCCCAGAGGTGTAACTGTTTAGAGACCGAGGTCCGCTTCGAACGCACCTTCCTCAAGGCGGGCCTTGAGGGTCTGCAGGAAGCGACCGGCGTCCGCGCCGTCCACCAAGCGGTGGTCGTACGTCAGCGACAGGTACATCATGGAGCGGATGGCGATCGAGTCGTCGCCGTTTTCGTCGGCAACCACGACGGCGCGCTTGACGATCGCGCCGGTGCCCAGGATACCCACCTGAGGCTGGTTGATGATCGGGGTGTCGAACAGTGCACCAACGGAGCCAATGTTGGTGATGCTGAACGTCCCGCCGGACAGTTCGTCCGGACCGATCTTGCCGTCGCGGGTACGGCCTGCCACGTCAGCGATCTTGCCGGCCAAGCCTGCAAGGTTCAGGTTGCCGGCGTCGGAGATGACGGGGACCAGGAGGCCCTTGTCGGTGTCCACGGCGATCGCCAGGTGCTCGGCGTTGTGGTAGGTGATTTCCTGCTTGGATTCGTCGTATGCAGCGTTCAGCTTGGGGTGCTGCTTCAGCGCCTCGGCCACAGCCTTGGCAATGAACGGCAGGAAGGTCAGCTTGACACCGTTCTGGGCCAGGAAGGAGTTCTTGGCCTTGAGACGCAGCTTGGCGATCTTGGTCATATCGACCTCGTGCACCTGGGTCAGCTGGGTGGAGACCTCAAGGGACTCGCGCATGCGGCGGGCGATGACCTGACGGATACGCGGAGCCTTCTCGGTGGTGCCACGGAGGGATGATGCGACCACCGGGGCAGCAGCCTTGGCAGCGGGAGCCGCGGCTGCGGGAGCCGCGGCTGCGGGAGCTGCTGCGGCCTGCTTGGCTTCGGCAGCGGCCAGGACATCCTGCTTGCGGATGCGGCCACCGACGCCGGTGCCGGAAACAGCAGCGATGTCCACGCCGTGCTGGTTGGCAAGCTTGCGAACCAGGGGAGTGACGTAGCCGGACTCCGAAGAAGCAGCTTCCGCGGCCGGAGCAGCAGGTGCTGCAGCGGGTGCAGGCGCTGCTGCGGGGGCGGGTGCTGCGGCAGGAGCAGGTGCGGCGGGGGCCGAAGCAGCGGGGGCCGGAGCTGCGGCAGGTGCTGCTGCCGGGGCGGGAGCCGAAGCAGGAGCTGCTGCCGGGGCGGGAGCCGAAGCAGGAGCTGCGGCGCCGGAACCGATCACGGCCAGGACGGAACCAACCTCAGCAGTTTCGTCCTCGTTGACGCGGATTTCCTGCAGGGTGCCGGCAACGGGGGACGGGATCTCGGTGTCCACCTTGTCGGTGGAAACTTCAAGAAGCGGCTCGTCGACCTCAACCGTGTCGCCTACGGCCTTGAGCCAGCGGGTGACCGTACCTTCGGTGACGCTCTCGCCGAGGGCGGGGAGGGTAACTTCGTGGCCTTCGCCGCCGGAAGCAGCGGGGGCCTCAGCAGCCGGTGCCTCTTCAGCTGCGGCGGCAGGAGCCTCTTCCGCCGGTGCAGCCTGCTCGGACGGAGCAGCGGGTGCTTCCTCAGCCGGTGCAGCCTCGGCAGCCGGCGCGGCGGAGCCGGAGCCATCGCCGATGCGGACCAAGGGGGCGCCGACTTCAGCCGTCTCGTCTTCAGCGACGAGGATTTCTTCGATGACGCCTGAGATCGGAGAAGGGATTTCGGTGTCTACTTTGTCGGTTGAAACCTCGAGCAACGGCTCGTCGATCTCCACCCGGTCACCAACCTGCTTGAGCCAGCGGGTGACGGTTCCTTCGGTGACACTCTCACCGAGGGCGGGCAAGTTAACGGATTCAGACATGTCGTCCCCGTTCTCCTTATTGATCTTTGTGCGGATGAATTCTGCTGGTCCGGTTCAGGTGCATGCGGCATAGTGCGCCGCATGCACTTGAACCGTGGGTCTTGGTAAGACTTAGCCGTGGAGAGCTTTGCCCGCAAGGGCAAGGTGGGCTTCGCCCAAAGCTTCGTTCTGGGTTGGGTGGGCGTGGACCAGCTGGGCCACGTCCTCCGGGTAGGCTTCCCAGTTCACGATCAGCTGGGCTTCACCGATCTGCTCACCGATGCGGGAGCCGATCATGTGGATGCCAACTACGGGGCCATCCTTCTGGCGTACGAGCTTGACGATGCCGCCGGTACCGAGGATGGAGCTCTTGCCGTTGCCGGCAAGGTTGTATTCCTGGGTCTGCACCTGGTCGTCGCCGAACTTCTCTTTGGCGGCCTTTTCGGTGTAGCCGACCGTGGCGATTTCGGGCTCGCAGTAGGTGACCTTGGGGATGTTGATGTCTTCGACGATGGCCGGGTTGAGGCCGGCGATCTCCTCGGCGACAAAGATGCCCTGCTGGTAGCCGCGGTGTGCGAGCTGGACGCCGGGGACGATGTCGCCCACTGCGTAGATGTTGCCTACGCCGGTGTGGAGGCGCTCGTTGGTGATGACGAAGCCGCGGTCGATGGTGATGCCGGCTTCTTCGTAGCCCAGGTTGGCGGTCACAGGACCGCGGCCAACTGCTACGAGCAGGAGGTCGGCTTCGAAAGTCTGGCCGTCAACCAAGGTGACCTTGACGCCGTCGTCATTCTGCTCAACGCCCTGGAAGAAGATCCCGGTGGTGAACTTGATGCCGCGCTTCTTGAAGGCACGCTCGAGGTTCTTGACGATCGAGGCGTCCTCGTTGGGGACCAGGGAGGGCAGGCCTTCGATAATGGTGACGTCCACGCCGAAGGACTTCCAAACGGAAGCGAACTCGACGCCGATGACGCCGCCACCAAGGACGATGGCGCTCTTGGGGATGTAGTCCATGGTCAGGGCCTGGTCTGAAGTGATAACCTTGCCGCCGATTTCCAGGCCGGGGAGGGACCGCGAGTAGGAGCCCGTTGCCAGGACGATGTTCTTGCCCGTGTAAGGGGTGCCGTTGACAACAACCGTGTTGTTGCCCTGGAGCTTGCCTTCACCCTCGATGACGGTGATGCCCTTGGACTTGATGAGTCCTTGGAGGCCCTTGTACTTACCGGCGATGATGCCGTCCTTGTACGCGTTCACGGCCGGCATGTCGATGCTGTCCAGCGTGACGTTCACGCCATACTTGGCGGAATCGCGTGCATGGTCGGCCAGTTCAGCCGAGTGCAGGAGTGCCTTGGTGGGGATACAACCGTTGTGCAGGCAGGTTCCGCCGAGCTTTGCCTTTTCCACAAGGCCAACGGTGAACCCAAGCTGTACGGCCCGCAGGGCAGTGGCGTAGCCGCCGCTGCCGCCACCGAGTACCAGGATGTCGAATTCTTGCGCAGTTGCCTGATCGGCCACTAAAACGCTCCCTCGCGTGAATGATGACACGGGACTGCGTGCCATCTGGTCTTTGGAACTTGTTCTGCCGTGATTATGCCAGCACCTAAGTTCTCTTGCATTTGTGACTATCGAGTTCACCTTAGCGAACCACCTACCCATGCTCCACCCTCTGTGGGCGTTTTGTGGAGCGCTTGTGTCGAGACTCACGTTCACTTGTGACACAGCGCTACACGCCGCATAATTCCGGGGTTGCGCGGCCCTTGCAGGGTGTCCGGCAAGGGCCGCCGCAGCCCGGGTGGGCGGGGGCGTGCCGCCTAGGCGGAAACTGCGAGGAGATCCTCGGCGTAGGCAACCAGGGTGCGGACGGTGCATCCGGTTCCCTGCTTGGGGGTGTAGCCGTACGGGCTGCCGTTGTTGAACGACGGACCCGCAATGTCGACGTGTGCCCAGGGGATCTGCTGGCCGTCGCCGTTCTTGCCGACGAATTCCCGCAGGAAAACGGCTGCGGTCATCATGCCGCCGTTACGCTCACCAATGTTGGCAAGGTCCGCCACCTGGGAATCCAGGCTTGGGCGCAGTTCTTCCGGCAGCGGCATCGGCCAGACCAGCTCGCCTGCCCGGTCTGCCGCTGACTTCAGGGCAGCGGTGACGGAATCGGAACCCATGACGCCAGCCGTACGCAGTCCAAGGGCGATCAGCTGGGCGCCGGTCAGCGTAGCGACGTCAATGATGGCGTCCGGCTTTTCCAGGCTGGCAGCGACGAGGCCGTCGGCCATGACCAGGCGCCCTTCGGCGTCGGTGTTGAGGACCTCGACGGTCTTCCCGCCGTAGATGGTAAAGACGTCGGCAGGCCGTGCCGCAGCACCCGAGGGCATGTTCTCCGCAATGCAGAGCCACGCGGTCGCCTTGATGTTCAGGCCAAGCGAAGCGATGGCCAGGACGGTATTAAGAACGACGGCGGCGCCCGCCATATCGCTCTTCATGTCGCCCATGCCGAGGGCCGGCTTAATGGAGATGCCGCCGGTGTCGAAGGTGATGCCCTTGCCCACGAGGGCTATCTTCCGGGTGGCCTTCGCCGGAGCGTATTCAACCTTGACCAGGCGCGGCTGGCGGGTGGAACCCTTGCCGACGCCGAGAATCCCTCCGAAGCCTTCCTTTTCCAGGCGCTTTTCGTCCCAGACCGTGATCTTGACCGGGAGGCCCTTGGCGAGTTCCTTGGCGGACTCGGCGAATGACTCGGGGTAGAGGTGGCTGGGGGGTTGGTTAACCAGGGTCCGGGTGGCGTTCACGGCGCGGGCCAGGACGATGGCCCGGTCCAGCACTGGCTGGGCGGCCCGGGCGTCTACGTCCGAGAAGATCAGTGCCTTCGCCACGGGGGCCTTCAGGCCATCCTTGCTGGAGCGGTGTTCCGTGTAGGAGTAGGCGCCCATGGCGGCACCTTCAGCGACGGCTGCGACGTCGTCGACGGTCGGCGTCGGGTACGCAAGGGTCACTGAAGTGACACCGGCAAGCTGCCGGACGGCGGACCCGGCGGCGCGACGCAAGGCCTCTTCGGTGAGGTTGCCGGCGTCGGACAGCTTGCCCACGCCGGCAAGGACCAAAATTCCCGAGCCCGTCTCCGGCAGCCCGGGAAGCCGGTGTACCTGATCGGCGGCACCGGTGATCCCCAGGAGCTGGAGGGAGCCGGCAACGGACTCGGCGGCCTTTGCACTCAACGGATTCGGGAGCAGCACCGGCCCGTCCGTGCCTTGCGCAACTCCAATCACAAGTGCGTCGCTGGGGGACTTTTTCAGGTCCTTGGCGATGATGCCCAGGATGATGTCAGTAGTCTTGACCACGAGGATGTTTCCTCACTTCTCTCTGCATTGCATGGCGGGGCCGCATGTTTGGCGGCCTGCCCCGGTACGCGCCCGACGTCCTCTTACGACGGCGGCCTTGGTCTTCTGGGCCAGCGTCGCAAACGGGCGCCGGCCCGTTTCGATCGTAGTCTCTCGAGCCCTGCGGACAGCAATTAAATGAGAGCTGCGGCACATCCGGGGCAGGAATGCCCCATGGTCGTGCAGCGTTGTAGGAAGTAGCAGTCTCCCGCAGCCAAGCCGTGGCGCCCTATGGTGCCTTGCGCCGGTGCTCCTGGAACGTCCCCCCGCTTTGTCATTGCGAAAGGAACACGCCGTGTTTGAACGGATATCCGGCTCCCTCCTGGACCCTGAATCGCTGTACGCGAGAAACATAGAGACCTTCTACAGCCCCGAGCTCCGCGGGCTCAACATGGTGATGGGATTCACGGGCTTCGCCGATGCCGGTCATGTGGTCCGGCAGATCAACGCTGAACTGTTGGACGAACTGGACGCCGAGGTTGTGGCAATGTTCGATGCCGACCAGCTCATCGACTACCGCTCCCGCCGGCCCCACATCAGCTTCGTCGAAGACCATCTACAGGACTACCAGGCGCCAAAGCTCGGCTTGTACAAGCTGAACGACGGGCTCGGCCAGCCGTTCCTGCTGTTGGCCGGCTTCGAGCCCGACCTGCAGTGGGAGCGTTTCTCGCGGGCCGTCGTCGGGATTGTGGAAACACTCGACGTCAACCTGGTGACGTGGATCCATTCCATCCCCATGCCTGTGCCGCACACGCGGCCCGTTGGCGTCACGGTTCACGGCAACCAGCCCGACCTCATCGAGGGCATTTCCAGTTGGAAGCCCACGGTGGATGTTCCAGCGGCCATTGGTCACATCCTTGAACTCCGGCTCACGGAAGCCGAACGCAACGTTGCCGGCTATGTCATCCATGTACCGCACTACCTCTCAGAAGCCGAATACCCCACGGCGGCCGTTGCGGGCCTGGAGTACCTGGGTGCGGCGACGTCCCTCATGCTGCCCACGGACAGGCTTCGCGAAGCGGGGCGTGAGGTAGGCCGGCAAATCGCCGAGCAGATCGAGGCCTCGGAAGAAGTGCAGGCAGTGGTCACGAATCTTGAGACGCGCTATGACGAGAAGTCCGAGGGCGTTGTCCGCCGCTCGCTGCTCGCCGACGAGAATGATGAACTGCCCAACGCAGAGGACATAGGTGCAGCCGTTGAGGCCTATTTGGCTCGTAAAGACTCGCCTCAATAAATCATCTTTGAGGCGCCTGCAGGCATAATTAGGGGGTGAATGCTCCCCGCGCCTGGCTCATCTGGACGATCGGCGTGTTCGCCTACCTGGTTGCGGTGGCGCAGCGGACCTCCTTTGGTGTCGCGGGCCTGGAAGCCACGGAACGCTTCCACGCCAGCGCGTCGGCCATCTCCTTCTTTACGGTGCTTCAGCTGCTGGTATATGCCGGGCTGCAGATTCCGGTCGGCGTACTGGTGGACAGATTCGGCTCACGCGCGATGGTGGCCGGTGGCGCCATATTGATGGGGCTGGGCCAGTTGCAGCTGGCCTTTGCGGACAGTGTTCCCGGAGGCGTGTTGGGCCGTGTCCTTGTTGGTGCCGGCGATGCAATGACCTTCATCTCGGTCATCCGGCTGGTCCCGTTGTGGTTCGCGCCGGCCAAGGTCCCGCTGGTCACACAGCTCACCGGAATGTGTGGCCAACTGGGGCAACTCTTCAGTGTGGTCCCGTTTGCACTTCTTCTTCACGCCGCCGGATGGACTCCGGCGTTCCTGACGTTGGCTGCCATGTCCGTGTTGGCCGTCGTCGTGGTCCTGGCGCTCCTGCGGGACGCGCCTCCGGGCCATCCGCCCAAGGAAACAGGCCAGGGCCTGAGGGCTACGGGCGTCTCTCTCTCGCGCGCCTGGAAACAACCCGGAACCCGTTTGGGGCTTTGGAGCCACTTCACCGTGCAGTTCAGCGGAAACCTCTTCGCCATGACCTGGGGTTACCCGTTCCTGCTCTCTGCGCAGGGCCTGGATGCCGGGACCGTCTCGGCGTTGATGGCATTGTTCGTGGCGACCGCCATCGTCGCCGGTCCTGGTTTTGGCCGCTTCGTATCCAAGCACCCCATGCGAAGATCTGCGATGGTTCTCCTGATCACCCTGGCCACCGCCTTGGCATGGGCCGCGGTGCTCCTTCTTCCCGAACGTGCACCGCTGTGGTTGCTGGTGATCCTTGTTGTGGTGCTGGCTGTGGGTGGACCCGGGTCAATGATCGGCTTCGATTTCGCCCGGACGTTCAATCCGTCGCACCGGATCGGCACGGCGACCGGCATAGTCAATGTCGGCGGCTTCATTGCGGCACTCGTTGCCATCTATCTCATTGGCCTTGTGTTGGACCTTCTGAACGCCAGTGGTTTCTCCGGTGGTGACTTGTACGGCCTTGCACCATTCCGCATTGCCCTGAGCGTTCAGTTCGTGCTCCTTGGCCTCGGCACGGTCCTCATCCTCGTGACGCGGCGTAAAGTCCGCAGGCAGATGGCCGCGCAGGGGATCCACGTGGCGCCTTTGGTGGCGACCCTCGCCAAGCAGCGCCGTGAGCGGATCGAGCGGCGCCGCGCTGCGCGGTCTGATGCCGCGGGCGACCACCTCAACAGTTAGTCCCGGAGTAGTCCCGGAGCTTTTCCACATAGCCATGATGGTCCCTGTTACGGTTGCCCGGCCTTGCGCAGGCTGTAACCATGAATTCCAACAGAACGCTGAGCATCCACCAACCCGAAGACTTCCTTGGATACATCCCACACATGCTGGGCTATTGGCCCGAAGACAGCCTCGTCGCCATCACTCTGCAAGGCAAGGTTCTGGGTGCGACCCTTCGCGTGGACCTTCCGGCCGGGGGATCACAGCAGGCGCTTGACGCTTTCGCGGACCATGTCCGCAGCTATTTGATCGCCGATGAAGACGCCAATGGCGTGGTCCTTGCCGTCTACACTGATGCCGGCTGGACTGACGGCTCAGTAGTGCGGCAAACAATTCCCCTGTTGGAAGCCCTTGAACAAAGCCTGGATCAGGTTGACCTGTCGGTTCGGGACGCATGGCTGGTCGGGTCCGAGTACTGGCGCGGGGCTTACTGTTCGGATGAAGAGTGTTGCCCGGATCCGGGTCTCCCGGTTGACCGCATCAAAGACAGTCGCTTGAGCGCTGAGATGGTGTACCAAGGGAGCAGCATCGGGCCATCGCCGGCCAGCGGCTTCGGAAGACGGCGTCCGGCCATGCCTGCTGTGCTTGATTCCTCGGTACAAGAAGCGGAGTCCCGCTACGAGGGACGCCTTCTTGGCGGGTGGCGAAGTGAAGTGTGCCTGGATGCCGTCCTGGCTGTGTGGCAGCACGTGCTGGACAGCGGCGGACAACCTGCCGCCAAGCGGCCCGGAGCCGCCGCGGACGTCACGGGGTTCCTCAGGGCTACATTGAAGGTGCCGGCATGGCGGGATGCTGTGGCGGTCATGGCGGCCGCGGGCATTGAGTCCGCGAAGTCCGGCGCAGAAGCCTTTGGACTATTCACCGGAGATGAGTCGGACAATCCGCCCTTCGACCCCCGCGAACTCGGCGTGCCAACGCCCGGAATTCCCACTCCAGCCATGGCGCCGACTGGTTCACCAGGGCCGGCGGATGCTTTTACCTATGGCGATGTGTTGTTGGGCATGCAGCCGGAGATGCCGCATTGGAGCCACCTTGATGTCCTGCATCATGTGCTGGCCGGGTTATGCGTTGATGACGAGCCGGGGGAAGTGGCTGCAGCGGCGTGGACTCTCCGAGGCTGGATTTCCTGGTGCAAGGGGAGCGGTTCCATTGCCCACGCTTGCCTTACCCGGGCTGAGCTTGCCAATCCGGGCTACCGCTTGGCGGAACTCCTGAGTGAAATCCTGGGACAAGGAACCATTTGCGCCTGGGCCCGTCGCCCCGGCTCTGCTTGGCGCGGGTCCAGGAATGCGATCGTGTAGCTCCCCGGGGATCCATCAGGCGTGGGATTCGCAAAACCGTGAGACAATGGATGCCGAGACCCGGTTGGGTCCGCGTTCGAATGCCTGAATTGGCCCGGAAACCGGGAACAATACAGTGTCGTCGGGAGTTCTACATAGTGACTCTGCAGACGGCGATCGCATTTGGAATTGATCGCGGACTTGACAGGGTCATAGTGGTGTTGCCCGTATGGCGATTCCACAGACCGCCGCTAGAAAGGTTTTCTGTGACCCCGTCTTCCGTCGAGAAGGAACCCGCCGCCGATCTGTCCGCTGAGGAAAAGAAGGCGGCCACATCGGCAAAGCGCGCAGCGACACGTGCTGCCAACAAGGCCTCAGAGGGTGACTCTGACAAGCCGGCACCCAAGAAGCGTGGACCCAAGCCCGGCGCGAAGGCCGCCGCTGAAGCCGCCAACAAGTCTTCTGGCTCTGACACCGAGGAAGCCAGTGCAGAGGACGAAGACTTTGATCCCGCTGCAGCTGAAGAAGTCGAAGTCGGAGAAGATGACGCCGAGGACGGCGCAGCTGCCGCCAAGGACAAGCCTGCGCCTTCCGGCTCTGGTTTTGTGTACTCGGATGCTGATGACGACGACGCCCCTGTTCAGCAGGTCATGTCGGCGGGTGCTACAGCCGACCCCGTCAAGGACTACCTGAAGCAGATCGGTAAGGTTGCCCTGCTGAACGCTGAGCAGGAAGTCGATCTGGCGCTTCGTATTGAAGCAGGCCTCTTTGCAGAAGAAAAGATCAACGCCGACGACGGATCCATGGATCCCAAGCTCAAGCGTGAGCTTGAGTTCGTCATCCATGATGGAAAGCGCGCCAAGAACCACCTGCTCGAAGCCAACCTGCGCCTTGTCGTTTCGCTGGCCAAGCGTTACACAGGCCGTGGCATGCTCTTCCTGGACTTGATCCAGGAAGGCAACCTGGGCCTTATCCGTGCGGTGGAGAAGTTCGACTACACCAAGGGCTTCAAGTTCTCCACGTACGCTACGTGGTGGATCCGCCAGGCCATCACCCGCGCCATGGCCGATCAGGCCCGCACCATCCGTATTCCGGTGCACATGGTGGAAGTCATCAACAAGCTGGCTCGCGTTCAGCGGCAGATGCTTCAGGACCTCGGCCGCGAACCTACGCCGGAAGAACTGGCGTTGGAGCTCGACATGACGCCCGAGAAGGTCGTTGAGGTCCAGAAGTACGGCCGTGAGCCGATTTCGCTCCACACCCCGCTTGGCGAGGACGGCGACTCTGAGTTCGGCGACTTGATCGAGGATTCAGAAGCTGTCGTTCCGGCCGACGCCGTCAGCTTCACGCTCCTGCAGGAGCAGCTGCATTCCGTCCTGGATACTCTGTCCGAGCGCGAGGCTGGTGTTGTAGCCATGCGTTTCGGCCTGACCGATGGACAGCCGAAGACTTTAGACGAAATCGGCAAGGTCTACGGAGTCACGCGTGAGCGTATCCGCCAGATCGAATCAAAGACCATGTCCAAGCTGCGGCACCCGTCCCGCTCCCAGGTCCTGCGGGACTACCTGGACTAAACGTTCACAGCATGTACTGAAGCGGCCCAGTCGGATGATCTCCGGCTGGGCCGCTTTTGGCTGGAGTCGCCAGGTAGACGTTGGGGCCGTGAACAAACGAAACAAGGCTCCTCCCGATGGGGAGGAGCCTTGCTACTTGTTCAAAAGGGGTTTCCGGACCTTGCCGGGTTGCCCTGCCTAGTCGACGGGGACGGTTGCCCTCTCGTTGAGGCGCTCGGTCTCATCGTGCCAGTCGGAAGTCATGGGCCGAAGCGTAGCTTCAACTGCACGTGCGTGGTGGCCACAGAAAAGCAGCTCACCGCCGGAGGACTCGAGTACAACGCGGACGTACGCCTGGGCTCCGCAACGGTCACAGCGGTCAGCTGCGTTCAGCGTGCGGTCTGCAACTGCTGTTGTCATGTCGGCCTCCTTAGTAGTTCTGTACATCCATATAACCAGCATTCGACGCAGATCCATGGCAAGGATGGGTCACTTTCGCTGTCCGCGTATCACATGTGCGTAACGTAACTTTGCTGGTTGCGTCCGTCAGGGTGTGGCAACCGCTGCCCACCGGCCTTCGCGGCTAGCCTAGTATGGGCAGTGTTTGCCTTGAATTACCAGCGAAATTACGGCTGGGAAACACCCCTGAGATATACCCCGAAGGAGCACACCGCGAGTGGCACCGAGTTCTGAATACAACGCCCGGCACCTGTCTGTACTTGAGGGCCTGGAAGCCGTCCGCAAGCGCCCGGGCATGTACATCGGCTCCACGGACTCCCGCGGCCTCATGCACTGCTTGTGGGAAATCATCGACAACGCCGTTGATGAAGCTTTGGCGGGCTTCGGCCACGACATCAAAGTGATCCTGCACGCTGACAACTCAGTGGAAATTCATGACGACGGACGCGGAATACCCGTGGACGTGGAGCCCAAGACGGGACTCTCCGGCGTCGAAGTCGTCTTCACCAAGCTCCATGCGGGCGGCAAGTTCGGCGGAGGCTCCTACACGGCGTCGGGTGGCCTGCACGGTGTTGGTGCGTCCGTGGTCAACGCTCTTTCCAGCCGTCTTGACGTGCAGGTGGATCGCGGAAGCAAGACCTACCAAATGTCGTTCCGTCGCGGCGAACCTGGTCGGTTCGTGGATTCGGGATCAAAGCCCGGACCGGACGCACCGTTTGAGCCGTTTGTTGAGAATTCGGTGTTGGACGTGGTGGGCAAGGCGAAGCGTGGCGTCACCGGAACCCGCGTTCGTTACTGGGCGGACCGGCAGATTTTCACGCCTGATGCGAAATTCTCCTATGACGATCTGGCTGCACGCGCGCGCCAGACGTCATTCCTTGTGCCGGGCCTGAAGATTACGGTTCGCGATGAGCGCAAGCTGGCCGGTACGCCAGGGGAGGGCGGTGCCCACGAGGAAGTGTTCCACCATGACGGCGGCATCTCGGAGTTCGTTGAATTCCTGGCTGCAGACGCCGGCGTGACGGACGTTTGGCGTCTTCACGGTTCCGGGAAATTCAAGGAAACCGTTCCGGTCCTCGATGAGAACGGGCATAGCAAGATCGCTGAAGTCGAACGCGATTGCGAGGTGGATATTGCCCTGCGTTGGGGCATTGGCTACGAGACCACCATGCGCAGCTTCGTTAACATCATCGCTACGCCCAAGGGTGGCACGCACCAGTCCGGCTTTGAGGCCGCCCTGTTGAAGACCTTCCGTAAGGCCGTGGAAACAAATGCCCGCAAGTTGAAGGCCGGCAACGACAAGATTGAGAAGGACGATATCCTCGCCGGCTTGACCGCCGTGCTGACTGTCCGGCTTGCGGAGCCGCAATTCGAGGGGCAGACCAAGGAAATCCTGGGCACCTCGGCGGTCCGGGCCATTGTTGCGAAGGTGGTTGAAAAGGAAATCACCGGGAGACTGAATTCAGCCAACCGTAACGACAAGGCCCAATCAGCGCTGCTTCTGGAAAAGATGGTCAGCGAAATGAAGTCGCGCATCTCGGCGCGCGTCCATAAGGAAACCCAGCGCCGCAAGAACGCGTTGGAAACGTCGTCAATGCCAACCAAGCTTGCAGACTGCCGCACCGACGACGTTGCACGATCAGAACTGTTCATTGTGGAGGGCGACTCGGCGCTCGGTACCGCAAAGCTTGCCCGTTCCTCCGACTTCCAGGCCCTGCTGCCCATTCGCGGAAAGATCCTGAACGTGCAAAAGGCTTCGGTGGGGGACATGCTCTCCAACGCTGAGTGCGCCGCTTTGATCCAAGTGGTCGGGGCAGGTTCTGGCCGGAGTTTCGACATAGACGCTGCCCGATACGGCAAGGTCATCCTCATGACCGACGCCGACGTCGATGGCGCGCACATCCGTACCCTGCTGTTGACGCTGTTCTTCCGCTATATGCGGCCCATGGTCGAGGCCGGCCGTGTCTTTGCGGCCGTTCCGCCCTTGCACCGCGTGGAAGTTATCAACCCGGGCCAAAAGGCCAACGAGATGATCTACACCTACTCAGAGGCTGAACTCCACGTGCTTCTCGGCAACCTTGCCAAGGAAGGCAAGCGCTATAAAGAACCCATCCAGCGGTACAAAGGCCTGGGCGAAATGGACGCCCAGCAACTGGCTGAGACCACCATGGATCCACGGCACAGGACCCTGCGGAAGGTGGGCATTGAAAGCGCACAGCGTGCGGAGGAAGTGTTCGACCTTCTGATGGGTTCGGATGTGGCACCGCGCAAGGAATTCATCATTGCAGGTGCGGCCACCCTGGACCGGGAGCGCATCGACGCTTAGCGCTGGGGTGGCGCCGGGGCCTGCTTTGAGGGCGTGGCGTTGGCCGCGGGGGCGGCGAATGCCGCCGCTCCCACCACTGCTGCCAAGGCGCCGAGTCCCCAGGGCAGGCCCGCGGCGAGGGCAACTCCGCCCACCAGCAAAGGGCCCCCGGCATCACCGAGTTCGCGTCCGAGTTCTGCGGAGCCCATGGTTCGCCCCAGTCGATCTGCTGGTGTTGAGTCCGCCAGGTGGGCAAACGCAAGGGGCGTAGCCACCCCTATTCCCAGGCCGATGAGGATGGCGGCGATGTAGATCCAGCCGGCACCCGGCAAGACGCCGGCCATGAGGCTTCCGAGTGCGATGGCGATCAAACCGGCCACCATGCCAGGCCTGTCGGCAAGCACGCCACGATCAAGTAGCGTACCGATGCGGGGCTGTACCAGGGAAGAAGCCACGGCCAGCACAGTCACAACTGCTACGCTCCCGGCTGTGCCGAGGCCTTCCCGGGCTGCCAAGGCCGGAAGGAATCCAACCGCTGCCCCAAGCGCTCCTGTGGCAGCGGCCAGCACCGTTGTGGGTCCAAGGAACGACCTTTCGGTGCTTTGCCGCCAGACGTCCAGGATGGTGTACCTCGGGCGGGGGAGTGGATGCAGGTGCGGTACGGAAGCAGCAGCCCAGGCAGCAACCGCCACGCCTAAGGCAGCCAGGATCCCGAACAGAAGTTCGAAGCCACCAGCCAGGATCGCCAGGGCTCCCAGCAGCGGGCCGATCGCGTAGCCCAGGCCCTTCCACGAGCCGTAGCGTCCGAAGTAGTGGCCGGTCTTCTTGCCCGCGAGTCGAGCCACGCTGGCGGAGGACGCCGGAGAAAATGCCGAGGCTGCCATCCCTTGGCCCAGGCGCGCTGCGGCGAGCATCGCGGGCTGATCGGCCCAAAGACCAATGAGCGAGGCGGCTGAGAAGCCCAGGAGACCGCCCACGATAACCGGCTTCGGCCCGATGCGGTCGCTCAGGGCGCCGAACACGGGTTTGAGGAACACCTCGGCAATGTCGTACAGCGCCAACAGGATGCCCAGCCCGAGGAGGCTCAGTCCAATGTCGGCACTCTCTGCTCCGAGCCCCGCTGCGACAGCGTGGGCGCCAAAGGCCGTGGTGAAACCCGCAGCGTAGAGTGGCCAACGCTGACGGGCGGGAAATGAAGAGGATCTGGCTTCTGTGGCTTTCACGCTCACAATGTAACAGCTGCTACATTCAAGATTGTGATTGAGTGGTTATTGGTTCTGGTTCAGGTTCCCGCACAGCCATCCAGGTACCGGGTGGCGGTTTGGCGCGAGCTCCGGCGGATCGGCGCGGTTCCGTTGTCGCCCGGAACCTGGGTGCTTCCTTCGCATCCCGCATTCGAGGAAGGACTGGCCCGGGCTGAGGAGCTCGTAGCCAAGGGCAGGGGGTCCTGGACGCTTGTCGATGCCGCCCCGAGGAACCTGGGGGCGGATACTTTCAGGAGCGCCTATGAAGCTGCCCGTCTGGAGGAATGGGCCGAGTTCATGGCTGACTGCGGAAAGTTTGAGCAGGAAATTGCCAAGGAGATCTCACGGGAAAAGTTCACTTTCGCTGAACTCGAGGAAGAGGAGCAGAGCCTGGAACGCCTCAGGCGATGGTTCCGGGAGCTGAAATCGCGGGACGTCCTGCACCTTCCGCAGGCGGGGGAGGCCTCTGACCAGCTGGCAGGCTGCACGGCCGCGTTGGAGGGCTACGCAGCCATGGTCTATGACGTGACGCTGCCCTAATAGATCGCCGGGTCGGCTGGATCGCCGGGTTAGCCGAGCAGTCCCGGCACGATGAGCAGCGCGGTCGGCACTGCAAGCAGCATCGCTGATACCACCAGGACCATGACCCGCAGACCTTTGGTGAGCGGCGGCTGGGGCGAGAGAAGCCGGCTGACGCGTGACGCCGTCGTGCGCGGTGAGTCAGCACCGCCGGTGGCGCTGACGCCGTTACCTTCGACGACGGCCCCGCCCGCGTTGAGTGCCGGCGCGCCGATAGCGGGCTGCGAGTTTCCGCTGGCGACGATCGCGATGGCCTTGATGAGTGTCCCCTTGCTCTCGGTGCGGAGCGCAACGTCGTCGGCCAACATCTCAATCAGGGAGTTCACGGCCGTTTGGGCCAGCCGGGTGGTGGGGAACCAAGGCAGCGCCTGCCGCCAGGCGGCGAAGGCCCAGAGCAGGAGGTCGTGACGCTGGGAAAGATGGGCGTTTTCGTGGATGAGGACAGCCCTGAGTTCGGCCGGTTCGAGGGCTGCCATGAGGCCGTCGGAGAGTACTGTCACGGATCGCGCGCCGCCCGGCAGGCAATACGCCACGGGGGAGTCGTGGTTGATCACCACGGTGCCGGGTCCGTCGTCTGAGGGTGATGCGAGCAGGGCCAGCAGTTCGCGGTGCCGCCTCCGCTGGCGTTCAATTTTGTAGTAGGTCAGGAGCAGTGTGAAGACCAGGTGCGCGGTCAGCAGGGCCGCTGCGGAGAGCGCAAAGAGGTGCCAGAACCCCAGTGCGGTGGTGGGTTCGTTGTTGAAGACCATGCCGGCCAGGCCCTTGAGTCCCGCAATGAGGTTGTCCCCAATGGGCTCGAGGCCGTAGACCAGCATGGCGCCAATCATGGATAAGCCACCGGCGAGGGCGATCGCCTGCCATAGCACCATGGCCGTGAAGGGAGAACGTGCCGGCCATTGTGCGCGCGAGAGCAGGACGGGCACCGGCCACGCCAGAATCAATGCCAGGACCGCAAGCAGGTATGAGGTCCAGAACATAGTGGCTAATTGTAGCCGAGCAGTTTGCGCAGGGTAGCGGCTTCACTTTCGGTGACGGAACCAATGAAGCGGGCCAGGACGGCCTCGCGGTCCGGAGCTGAGCCCAGGACTTCATGCATGAGTTCGGCGGTGTGGTCCGCGCGGCTGGAAACGGCTTGGTAGCGGTGCGGACGCGTTCCGCGTTCCCGCTCTACCAGGCCCTTTTTCTCCAGGCGCGAAAGCACGGTGAGGACCGTGGTCACTGCCAGGTCCTTGCCTTGATGACCCGCGGTGCCGTCGCCGGCCTCGGAGTCCTGCGCCAGAAGATCGCGCAGTGTGTTGGCAGTTGCAGCCTCCTGGCCTGCCCAGAGCAGATCCATCACTGCCCGTTCCAGTTCCCCAAGACTTGCCATCGATACGTCCCTACCTTCCGCTTTCCGGTGCAGGGTGACTGCTCCCGGAAGCGATGATCCAACATTCCACCATAAATCTACCGCTTTTCAGGCCTTCATTCTACGTGAGGTAGAACTATCGGCGCGCCGTGCGTGAAAGGGAGCCCTTGCGCGTGGCTGACGCCACTTGAAGAATGGATTTCGTCGCCCGCCATTTGTTCTACACTGTGTAGAAGAGAAGTTTTCTACGCTACGTAGAAGTAACGTCATCGTACTCCGGTCCGCCGTACAAAGGACAGCCATGGACGCCTTGGAAATCGCACGCTGGCAATTCGGTATCACTACCGTCTACCACTTCATGATGGTGCCGCTCACTATCGGCCTCGGCCTGGTGGTGGCCATCATCCAGACCATTTGGTACCGCACGGGCAAGCCCGAGTACCTGCGGATGACCAAGTTCTGGGGAAAGCTCTTCCTCATCAACTTCATCATGGGCGTAGCCACGGGAATTGTGCAGGAATTCCAGTTCGGCATGGCATGGAGCGAGTACAGCCGGTTCGTCGGCGATGTCTTCGGCGCACCGCTGGCCCTCGAAGCCCTGCTGGCATTCTTCGTGGAATCCACATTCCTGGGACTGTGGATCTTCGGCTGGAAGCAGCTCAAGCGCGGCGTCCACCTGGCCTGCCTGTGGATCGCCGTCATCGGCTCCGTCTTCTCCGCCTACTTCATCATCGTGGCCAACTCCTGGATGCAGCACCCCGTGGGCGTGGAAATGGTGGACGGCAGGCCCGTGATGACGGACGCCTGGGCAGTATTTACCAACAACACTGCGTTGGTGGCCGTGCCGCACACCCTCTTCGGTGCACTTGCTGTTGCCGGAGCCTTCCTGCTGGGCATCGCCTGGTACCACCTGTGGCGCCGCCGCCACGACGGCATTGACGTGGTAGGCGCGGACGGCAAACTGATTCCCGGCGAAGCAGCCATCCCGGGCCGCGACAAGGCCGACTACACGGTGTGGATGAAGTCTCTCAGGATCGGTGCAGTAGTGGCCATGATCTCCTTCGCGGGAACTGCCATCACGGGTGACCTCCAGGGCAAACTTATGTTCGAGCAACAGCCCATGAAGATGGCTGCCGCTGAAGCTGCTTGCCACGACGGCACGGGTTTCTCGGTCCTGAGCGTGGGCAACCTGGGCGCAACGAACTGCGACGACATTGTGGCGGTCATCGAAGTCCCCGGCATTCTTTCCTTCCTCGCCAAGGGTGACTTCACCACCGAGGTGAAGGGCGTCAACAGCCTGCTGGGCGAGTACAAGGAAAAGTACGGAACCCACCTCCCGGACAACCCGCTGTACGGCGACCGCGCGGGACAGGAAATCCAGTACGTGCCCGTAATGGAAGTGACCTACTGGGGCTTCCGAATGATGATCGGCTTCGGCGGGATCGCCGCGTTTGCGGCCCTGCTGGCTCTGTGGGTGACCCGCAAGGGCGTAGTGCCGCAATCGAAGTGGCTCATGCGCCTCGCTGTCTTTGGCATCCTCGCACCCTTCGGCGCCAACGCCGCGGGCTGGATCTTCACTGAAATGGGCCGGCAACCGTTCGTGGTGGCGCCCAATCCGGACATGAACGGCATCGATCAAGTGTTCATGTTCACTGCTGCCGCCGTGTCACCGGGGGTCAGCGCTGGTGAGCTCATGACTTCGCTGGTGGTCCTCACCGCCATCTATGCCGTGCTGTTGGTGGTTGAGGTGAAGCTCCTGGTCAAGTACGTCCGCGGTGGCGTCGCTTCGGCGATGCCGGAGCTTGCCCATGCCAAGGACTCCGACGACCAACGCGACAAGAATGACGACGGCACCGGCCCGGACAAGTCCGGCGACGACGTCCTGGCATTCGCCTACTAGAAGCCAAGGGAAACTGACAATGGAACTGTTGCCAACCATCTGGTTCGTGGCCATCGCGGTGTTGTGGACCGGTTATCTCTTCCTGGAAGGTTTTGACCTCGGCGTCGGCATGCTCATGAAGCTGTTCGCCAGGAACAACACTGACCGCCGGGTGCTGCTGAACACCATCGGCCCTGTTTGGGATGGCAATGAGGTGTGGTTGCTCACCGCGGCCGGAGCCACCTTCGCTGCCTTCCCCCTCTGGTACGCCTCGCTGTTCTCGGCGCTCTACCTCCCGCTCCTGGCAGTCCTGGCAGCGTTGATCTTCAGGGCAGTCGCCTTCGAATACCGCGGCAAGGTGGACTCCGAGCGCTGGCGTAACCGCTGGGATTGGGCGATCGCCATCGGGTCATTCGGTGCAGCCTTCGGGATCGGCGCCGCCCTGGCCCTGACAACCACCGGTCTGCCCCTTAACGCCAACGGTGACCGCAGCGGCGGCCCGATGTCCTGGTTCAGCGGCTATGCACTCCTTGGTGGCTTCGGTGTGGTGGCGTTCGCGCTGGTTCACGCCTTGGCGTTCCTTGCCTTGAAGACCGACGGCGACGTGCGGCACCGTGCCCGCAGCTGGTTCGTGCGGTTGGTTCCTGTTGCCGTGTTGCCGATGTTCGGCTGGATGGTGGCTGTCCAGTTCCTCAGCGGGAAACCGTGGACGTGGGCCCTGGTGGCTGCCGCCGTTGTGGCCGTCGTCCTGGCATGGACCCTGGCCCGGGCAGGGTCGGAGGGTCGCGCCTTTGGTGCCCTCGGTGCATTCATCGTCTGCGCCACGGCCTCGATTTTCGGCGCCGCCTTCCCAGTGGTCATCCCTTCCACCATCGACCCAGCCTTCAACCTGACCGTCAGCAACGCCTCATCCTCGGACTACACGCTGGGACTGATGAGCATCGTTGCCGCAGTGGGGCTTCCGCTGGTGATCGCCTACCAGTCCTGGACGTACTGGGTCTTCCGGCGGCGTGTCAGCGCGGCCCATATCCCTGAAGCCCATGGCTTCCTTCCAGCGATCGCAGCCAAGGTTCTGATTTCCAAAGACAGCCAGGTATCCAAAGACAGCCCGGTATCCAAGGGCAGCCCGGAGAAAACCGCCTCAAACCCATCGGGAGACTAGCCGCCTCATGAAACCCGTCTTCCCCTCCGGTCCGGCCACACGATCGGCACTTTATTCCATCGGCCTGCTGTCCGCGCTCAAAGCCCTGTCGCTGGTACTCATGGCCCAGGCGGTCGCGGGGATGCTTGCAGGGCTCGCCTCTGGATCCGGAGACTGGGACAGCGGGCTCGTCTGGGGTGCCGTGGGCGCAGTCCTGAGGTCCTTGACGGTATGGGGCCAAGGCATCGCTTCGAGACGGGCAGCCCTCGGCGTCAAAGAGGAGTTGCGGGCGCAGCTGATGCGGCGCTCGCTTGCTGACGGCTCGTCGCCGGTGGAGGGAATGAACGACGGCGGCCTGGCGATCCTCGCGACGCGCGGCCTCGACGCGCTGGACGACTACTACACCCAATATCTGCCCGCCTTGGTGAACTGCGTTACGGTGCCGCTGTTGATCGGTGCCCGCATCCTTTTCGCCGACTGGGTCAGTGCAGTGGTGATCGTCCTGACTGTTCCGTTGGTGCCACTGTTCATGGTCTTGATTGGCCGGCACACCGAGGACAGTGTCAGGGACGCACAAACCACGCTCCGGAAACTGTCCGGCCATATCCTCGAACTGGCCAAAGGCCTGCCTGTCCTGGTGGGGCTGGGCCGCGCCAGCGAACAACGCGCAGCCTTGGAGGACATTTCAGAGCAATACCGGGTCCGGACCATGGGCACCCTCCGTACGGCGTTCCTGTCAGCTCTTGCACTCGAACTCATTGCAACC
This sequence comes from Paenarthrobacter aurescens, assembly GCF_025421775.1. Lineage (GTDB taxonomy): Bacteria > Actinomycetota > Actinomycetes > Actinomycetales > Micrococcaceae > Arthrobacter > Arthrobacter aurescens_B. The sequence continues at coordinate 139,079 of NZ_JAOEFX010000011.1, forward strand.
ATCTCAGTGGCCGTGGTGGCCGTATTCATCGGGGTCCGGCTTGTAGCAGGGGATATGGCCCTGGAAGCCGGCCTCCTGGCGCTCATCCTTGCCCCTGACTGCTACCTGCCCCTGAGGGAACTCGGCACCGCACACCACGCCAGCGACGACGGCCGGGCCGCCCTCGAAACCACCAACGCCGTGCTGGACGCCCCCACGCAGCAGCGGGTGACCAGTGCAAAGGCCGGCACGGGCCCTACCGACGTAGTGGTGACAAATCTGTCGGTGACTTACCAAGGAAGGTCCGCGCCCGCCGTCGGGCCTCTCGACTTCATTGCGCCGCAAGGAAGCATCACAGCCCTGGACGGCGACAGCGGCGCCGGCAAGAGTACTGTCCTTGGGGTTCTCACGGGACTTATCAAGCAGGGGCCCGGGGCCAATATCACGGGGACGGTGGCCGGAGTGGCGCCCGGGACCGTGGCCTGGGTGCCGCAGCACCCGGTCATGGTCGCCGACACCGTGCGACAGGAGATTGAGCTGTATCTGGAAGGCCTTGGAGGCGACGTCCCCGCGGCCATGGAGCGCGTCCTCCGCAAGGCCTCTGCGGGTCACCTGGCAGCCAAGCATCCCGCCGAACTTAGTCCAGGCGAACTGCGTCGCGTCGCTCTTGCCCGTGGCCTTGCCCGGCTGGAAGTGGGCGCCACGCTGTTGCTGCTTGACGAGCCCACCGCTCACCTGGACCAGCACTCCGCCAGCGTGGTGCGTCACGCCATCGAATCCCTCCGCGGTTCGACCACTGTGATCCTGGTGGCCCATGACGCCGCCACCAGGGCGCTCGCCGACCACATTGTGCCTGTGGGCGACAAGCGTCACCAAAGCGCGCCCACCCCGGTGCGGGCGAGCGTCGGGCGCGTGCTGGGAGTGGCGGACACAGAGTCGGCCGCGGTGGAGTCCGTCAAGACCGCCATCAACACACCTGATGGCAACAGCAGCCGGAAACGACTGCTGGGTGTACTGAAACCCGTCCGCTGGAAGTTTGCCGCTGCCGGCGTGGTGGCTGTCCTTGCCGCGCTGTTCGCTGTGGCACTCTCCGGACTGTCCGGCTGGCTCATCATCAGGGCCAGCGAACAGCCGCCCATCCTCTATCTGCTGGGTGCGATCGTAGGCGTCAGGTTCTTTGGCATAGGCAGGGCAGTTCTCCGCTATTGCGAGCGTCTCTTGACCCACGACGCAGTGTTTGCCGCCATGACCCGCCTTCGTGGCGCACTGTGGGCAACATTGAGCCGCAGGGCGCTGTCCCTCCGCCGCCTGCTGCAGGGCGGTAACGTCCTGGGTTCCATCGTGGACGACGTCGACACACTCCGCGACCTGCTGCCGCGGGTCGCCCTTCCCCCTGTGACCGCAGTGGGGGTTGGCGGGGCGGCGATCATTGCCACCGCCATCGTTTTGCCCGCAGCGCTGCCCGCCGTGGTGATGGCATCCGTGCTTGGCCTGGCAGCCGCTCCGCTGCTTGCCGTCATGGCAGACCGGAACGCCGCCAGGGCCGAACAGCAAATGCGTTCGGTGGTGCTCCGGGGAGTCGCTGCGGCGCTGGACGCCCGGGCTGAACTCAGTGCCAACGGGGTGGGTGAACCCGTCCTTGAGTCACTGCGGACGAAAGACCGCGCGGCCACTCTCTCTGCCCAGCGCTCGGCGTGGGCGGAGGGTCTCGGCCAAGCGGTGATCGTCCTGGGCTGCGCCGTGGCAGCGCTGTGGGCCGGTGTCCTCGGCGCTGCCTCCGTACTCGACGGTTCTGTTGCCCCGGAGCTGGTAGCTGTGATCGTCCTGATGAACCTTGCCTTGGTTGAGGCCTTCGGCGGCATCGTGTCCGCGGTGCGCCAGGCCCCGGCGCTCGCAGCGGTCCTTGGCAGGGTGGCAGCGTCAGGAGCGTTGGACGCTCCCGTTGCGGCGGACCACGGGGAAGACGTCGACGGCGGCACGTTGCCGCTCCCTGACCGTCCCGGCAAAGCGGGGCTGGAGTTGAGCGGTGCGGCGGCTGCCTGGCCAGGGGGACCCAATGTCTTCGCCGGGCTCACGGCCGAAGCCGAACCTGGCCGCTGGCTTGCCGTGACAGGACCTTCCGGTGCTGGCAAGTCCACGCTCCTTTCCGTGCTGCTGGGCTTCCTGCCCCTCACGGAAGGAACGGCGAAACTAACGGGCACGGCAGCTTGGTGCCCGCAGGAGGCCCACCTGTTCGACTCGACCATCCGGGGAAACCTCCTGTTGAGCCGGCCCGCGTCAGGGAAGCCCAGCGAGGACGACATGCACAAGGCGCTGGCCGACGTCGGCCTTGACACGTTGGTGAAGGCTTTGCCCGGCGGACTGGACGCACGCATCGGTCCCGGCGGTTCCTTCCTCAGCGGCGGTGAGCGGCAGCGGCTCGCCATGGCCCGAACGTTGCTGACCGGAGCCTCCGTGTTGTTGCTGGATGAGCCAACAGCGCACCTTGACACCGGCGCAGCCCGGGAGATGATGGCGATTCTCCGAAAAGGGCTCAAGGACGTGACGGTTGTCCTCGTCACCCACAATCCAGAGGACATCGATCCCGCCGATGCCCGGCTCGAGCTGCCCGCGGCCCACTCGGCTGCGAGGCAAAGTGCGGGTGCGGCGGAGCTGGTGGGAAGGCCTACTCCTCAGTAGCCTGTTGGCATGCCTTTCGACGCCGCAAGCCAAGCCCTGCCCGACGCCACTGTGACCGGCCTTCAGTGGCGGCCGGCCACAACGGACGACCTCGACAACTGGGCCGCGCTGATAGCCAGGACTGCCGCCGTCGAACAACCTGCCTGGTATGAGAAGCGCGGAGATCTGGTCCACATCCTGGAATCCACCAAGAACCCACCGCAGACGAGCACGCTGCTGGGGCTGGATGGCAGCGGTGTGGCGCGCGCCTACGGTCGGATCTCCAAGAACCCCCAGGGCGACAAGGCCACGGGCATGGCGTGTGTTGACCCGGAATGGCAACAACGCGGCATCGGCTCCGCTGTCCTTGTGTGGCAGGAAGAGCAGGTGCGCCGGCGGTTCCAGTCCGATGAAGCCGCGGGGCACACGACGGCACCGCCCCGCCTCCGGATCCAGACCGAAGAGCAGCACGAGCACCAGGCCACACTGCTGAGGGGACATGGTTACGGTGCGGTCCGCTGGTTCAACGAAATGCATCGGCCGCTGACAACGGAGCTGCCTGATGCCCCGCTCGCCGCGGGCCTCCAACTCAGGACGTTGGAGCCATCACTGTTCGAACCCGTGCGCCACGCTCACAACGATGCTTTCAGGGACCACTGGGGGAGCGAGCCCAGGGACGAAGAGTCGTGGCGCTTCACTATCGAGGAACCCACTGCGCGGCATGATCTCAGTGCGGTAGTCATCGACGACGCCACGGGGGACATCGCCGCATACCAGCTGACCAGCTTCGATCCCGATTCTGCTGCCGACCGCGGTTTCAAGGAGGGCTACACGGAGCTCCTGGGCGTGCGGCGTGCCTACCGGGGACGGGGAATTGCCCAAGCGTTGCTGGCCGACGCCATGCGCCGATACATCGCCGCAGGGATGGATGTGGCGTCACTGGACGTGGACTCCGCCAACCCCACCGGGGCGCTGGAGCTGTACCTTGGCATGGGCTACACGCCGGTGAACCGCAGCACGACCTGGGAGAAGATGCTCCAGGACAGCCGTCCTAGCCGTCCACGTCGTGCAGGTGGTGGACAACATCGTGCAGGAAGTACTGGGAGAACGTCAGCACGGTAAACGAGGATCCGTTGCTCCGCGTTCCGGTGCGCTGCCAGTCATCCTCCACCACACGGGCGAACGATTCGGCAATCTCCTTGCCCTCGGCCTCCACTTCGTCCGCCACCGTTCGTGGATCAGCGGATCCGTACTCGCCGTCGATCGCGGCCTGGTCCTGGTCCCAGTTGGCGAACCGGGCGTCATCTTCGGTAAGCATCAGGTTCAGGCGCTGGTCGAACAGGCTGAAAACATCGCGAACGTGGCATGCGTATTCCAGATTGGACCACGTGTGGTCGTTGGGACGTGTGGCAACGTCCTCCCGCCGCAGGACGGCCCGCCACCGGGGAAGCATGTTCAAAACGGTGCCCGGCACGGTGGAAGGAGTGACCGTTGCGGGGTCGAAACCACATTCGGGGCAGGGCTGGGAGAGCACCCAGGTCCAGTCTTTTTCGTCAGGGATGATCGGCATGCGGCCAGTCTAAGCTCATCCGTTCCATAGCCCGTTGCAGGCCATGAAATATGCTGCCGGTTTCCGGTTACTTCCCAACGGGCCCAAGAGTAAAGTTCGTTCCGGGGGGAGAGCCGGAAAGAGAAAACAATGCTCAAGGATCAGCAGGTTGGTGCCGTCCTACCGGCACAGGACATGGCCCGGGCCCGCGCGTACTACAGCGAAAAGCTTGGGCTGGAACCCGAAAATCCGGACGACGACGACAACCTCCAATACAGGTGCGGCGATGGGACCGGATTCTTCCTGTATCAAACACCCAATGCGGGAACTGCCAAGAATACGCAGATGGGTTGGATGGTCAGCGATGTCGCCGCCACGGTGGCGGAATTGCGGGAAAAGGGAGTCACGTTCGAAGACTATGATTTCCCCGGGCTGAAGACAGAAAACGGCGTCGCCACGATGCCCGACGGGAGCGCCGCAGCATGGTTCCTTGATACTGAAGGAAACATTCTGAGCCTCAACCAAACCGGCTAGCCCATTCAGTGGCCCACAGGCCACCACGACAGCAAAGGCCGGAGGATGTACCCCCGGCCTTTACTGTGCCTTGCGCTATTGTTCTGCGGGTTCAGCCCACGCCATGCTCGGACCGATCGCTTCCACGGGCTGGGACAACGGCACGCCGGAGCCGTCCCTGCGGCCATGCTCGTGCGGGAGTGCCCTCGCGACACCGGCCGCGGATGACGCCTTGGCGGGACCGTGTCCGGCCCATGCCATCAGCAGGGTGTCTTCGCCCTTGAGGAAACGGTGTACCCGCACGCCACCGGTGGCACGGCCCTTGGCTGGATACTCTTCGAAGGCCGTCACCTTCGCAGTTCCGGGTGCGGTCCCCGGCAGGGCGCCGTTGGTGCCTGCAATGGTCACCACGACGGCGGCAGGATCGTTGGCGCGCACGGTGCCGAAGTGGATGACTTCGTCGCCGGCGGCAAGCTTGATGCCGGCCATGCCGCCCGCCGTCCGCCCCTGCGGACGGACGTTGGACGCACTGAACCGCAGCAACTGGGCTTGCCTCGTCACGAAGACAAGATCGACGTCGTCCTCCTGGGCCGGTTCCACGGCGAGAACCGAATCCTTGTCCTTGAGGGCGATGATCTCCCAGTCCTCGCGGTTCAGCGGGTACTCGGGCTGGACCCGCTTGACGACGCCCTGGACCGTGCCGATGGCCAGGACCGCATCCAGGGGAACGAAGGCTACCAAGGTCTCACCCTTGACCAAGGTGATGAAGTCCTTCGCCGGCACGCCGCCTGCCAGGTTCGGAAGACATGAAACGGGTGGCAGGACGGGCATGTCCATCACCTGCAGCCGGAGCATCCGACCCTGCGAGGTCACGGCGCCGATTTCTCCCCGGGCGGTGGTCTTCACCACGGACCGGAAAACATCGTGCTTGGTGCGTGGTCCAGCCTCCGCCAGTGGCTCCTGGTTGGAGGTCCGGGCGATCTGGCCGGAAACGCTCAGCAAGGCCCAGCAGGGATCGTCCGGGATCTCCAGCGGGAGGGCGGCGGTCTTTCCCTTGGGCCCCGGGGCCGCGGACGCCAAGGCAGCGGCAACAGTGGGGGAGACAGCTTCCGATTCCAACAGCACCGTGCGCCGGGGTGTGCCGTACTTCTCGGCGATCACGGCCAGCTCGCCGGAGACGAGGTCACGGAGCAGTTGGTCCGATGCCAGGATGGCCTCCAGCGCCTCGATTTCGCGGCGGAGCTCGTCCTGTTCCTTCTCCAGCTCAAGGCGGGAATATTTGGTCAGCTGCCGCAGGCGCAGTTCCAGGATGTAGTTGGCCTGGATCTCGGTGAGGTCGTAAATGGACATCAACCGCTCACGCGCGGCCGAGGCCTCGTCGGAGGAACGGATGATTTGGATGACCTCGTCGATGTCCACGATCGCGATCAACAGACCCTCCACCAGGTGGAGGCGGTCCTTCTTCTTGCCCAAGCGGAAGGAAGTACGGCGGCGCACCACATTCAGCCGGTGCTCTACGTAGACCTGCAGCAACTGCAGGAGTCCCAGGGTTTGGGGCTGTCCGTCCACCAGGGTGACGTTGTTGATGCCGAAGGAATCTTCCATGGGCGAATAGCGGTACAGCTGCTGGAGAACTGCGTTGGGGTTGAAACCGTTCTTCAGTTCGATGACCAGGCGCAAGCCGTGGTTGCGGTCCGTCAGGTCAACGACGTCGCTGATGCCGGTCAACTTCTTGGCATTGACGGCGTCCTTGATCTTCTCGATGACCTTTTCCGGACCCACCATGTAGGGGAGTTCGGTGACCACCAGGCCGGTACGGCGGGCGGACAGCTGTTCCACCTCAACTTTGGCGCGGGTCTTGAACGAACCGCGGCCAGTGGCGTAAGCGTCACGGATGCCATCCAAGCCCACGATGCGGCCACCAGTGGGGAGGTCCGGCCCGGGGACGAACCGCATGATCTCGTCCAGGGTGGCTTCCGGGTTGGCGATCAGGTGCCGGGCGGCAGCTATGACCTCCACGAGGTTGTGGGGGGCCATGTTCGTGGCCATGCCCACGGCGATCCCGGTGGTGCCGTTGACCAGGAGATTCGGGAATGCGGCTGGAAGGACGTCCGGCTGCGTCAGCTGGTTGTCGTAGTTGGGGACGAAGTCCACCACGTCTTCGTCGAGGTGGTCTGTCATGGACAGTGCAGCGGCAGCCAGCCGGGCCTCGGTGTAACGCGGTGCTGCAGGGCCGTCGTCGAGTGAGCCAAAGTTGCCGTGCCCATCGATCAACGGCAGGCGGAGGGAGAAGTCCTGCGCCATGCGCACCATTGCGTCATAGATCGCGGCGTCGCCGTGCGGGTGGAGCTTACCCATGACCTCGCCCACTACACGGGCGCTCTTGACGTGTCCACGGTCAGGCCGCAGGCCCATGTCGGACATCATGTACAGGATGCGCCGTTGGACAGGCTTCAGGCCATCACGTGCGTCCGGAAGGGCGCGCGAATAGATCACCGAATAGGCGTACTCCAGGAAGGAGCCTTCCATCTCGGACGTGACATCGATATCGACGATGTTCTCGGTGAAATCGCCGAGAGGTTCGGCTTTGCGTGCGGAAGATTGGCTGCGGGCCATGGGGTCGGTGAATCCTTGAAAGTTGTACTGCGGATGTTTTAGCTAGGCTAAGCCTATGGTGGATCAGCCCGGCGTCGGCATTTATCCGGAATATTGGGAGGCCGATGTCGTGCTGCGCGACGGCGGGACCGCCCACCTTCGTCCGATACGACCCGAGGACGCCGATGCTTTGCAGGCGTTCCATGCCGGACAATCGCAAGCCTCGATCTACATGAGGTTCTTCTCGTTCAAGCCAAAACTTTCAGGTAAGGAAGTGCGGCGCTTCACGGAAGTGGACCACATCAACCGGGTGGCGTTCGTCATCACCATCGGTGGCGAGATCATGGGCATTGGCCGCTACGACCGGCTGGACGACCCCACCGAGGCCGAGGTTGCCTTCAACATTTCGGACGCCCACCAAGGCCGCGGGATCGGCTCCATCCTCCTGGAGCATCTGGCCGTGGCTGCCCGCGAAAACGGCATCCGGCGCTTCACCGCCGAAGTCCTTCCGGACAACCGGAAGATGCTGATGGTGTTTGCCGATGCCGGCTACGACCTCAAGCGCCAATTCGACGACGGCGTGGTGAGCGTCGAATTCAACATTGATCCCACGGAGAAATCACGGGCCGTCATGGAGTCCCGTGAACACCGCGCCGAGGCCCGCAGCGTACGCGACTTGTTGTCGCCGTCGTCGGTGGCTGTGATCGGTGCCAGCCGTAAATGGGGCACGGTGGGCTACCAATTGCTGGAGCACATCATCGAAGGCGGTTTCAAGGGCCCGGTCTATGCCGTCAATCCCGAAGCATTCGAACTCGCGGGCATGATTTCCTTCGGGAAATTGTCGGAGATCCCGGGACCCGTGCAGTTGGCCATCATCGCTGTTCCCTACGACGAAGTGCCCAAGGTAGTGGACGACTGCGCCGCGGCAGGCGTGAAGGGCATCGTGGTGGCTACCGCGGGATTCGCGGACGACGGCGAACGTGGATTGGCGCGCCAACATGAGCTGGTGCGACGTGCCAGGGCCAACGGAATGCGCGTTATTGGCCCGGAGTCCCTGGGGATCCTGAACACCCACCCTGATGTGTCCTTGAACGCTTCCATGGCCCCCACCATGCCGCCCAGGGGAAGCCTGGGCCTGTTCAGCCAGTCGGCGGCCGTGGGTGTGGCCGTTTACGCGGCCGCCAGCCGCCGCCGTCTCGGCTTGTCGTCGTTCCTTTCCGCGGGAAACCGCGCCGACGTTTCCGGAAACGACGCCATGCAGTATTGGGAGGACGACTCCGATACGTCCGCGGTGGGCCTCTACTTGGAGTCCATTGGCAATCCCCGTAAGTTCTCCCGCTTGGCGCGCCGATTGTCCCGCAGCAAGCCCGTGATCGTTGCCAAGTCAGATGTGACGGGCCTCAGTTTGCCCCCCGGACACGAAGTACGCACCACCCAGGCGCCGCCCGCGGCAGTCGATGCCATGATGCGACAGGCCGGCGTTATCCGCGTTGACACCATCGAACAACTCATGGACATCGCCCAGATCGTGTCCTCACAATCGCTGCCCAAGGGGCCGGGCCTTGCTGTGTACTCCAATTCGGTCGCCCTGGGCAAAGTCGTGGCTGACAGCGCCGGCCCCCTCGGGCTGGATGTGAACCGCCTCGTGACGGACGTGGACCTCGACGCCGGAATGTCCCTGGCCTTGCCCGCCCTCCGTGCAAGCCTCAAGGAGAGCCTGGCCGACGACTCCATCCACGCTGTGGTCGCGGCGCTGCTTCCTGCCCGCGGGCTCACGGTGGAGTCCTTGGCCGCCGTGTTGGCTGAATGCGCGGCGGAGGCAGGCAAGCCCGTTGTTGCCGCGTTCACCGGAATCCTGGATCCCTCCATGCACGTGGAAGGCATGGTGGGGGCTGCCGGCAAGCCCGTGCTTCCCTGCTACTCCAATGCGGGGGCGGCCGTGGCCGCGTTGGCATCCATCGTTCGCTATGCCCAATGGCGCGACCGCGACCAAGGGCTGTTCGTCGAACCTGTTGGCTGCGACGTCGATGGCACGCGGGAAACACTCACGGCGATGCTTGCCGGCGTCACTGGCGAGAAAATCAGAAAGCTCGACGCCGGTGCTGCCGCGGCCCTGCTTGCAGGCTACGGCATCCACGTGGTGCCCACGCTCGGGTTCGGGACACCGGACGAAGCCGTACAGGCGGCGGATTCCGTGGGGTGGCCGGTGGTCCTGAAGACCACCGATCCTGCACTGCGGCACCGGCTCGACCTGGGCGGCGTGCGCCTGGACATCCAGGACGCCGGGTCCTTGCGGCAGAATATCGCCCAGATGCGGCGGGCACTGGAACCCTACGGATCACCGTCCCTTGAAGTGCAGGCAATGGCTCCTGTGGGACAAGCCTGCACCTTCCGGGCCATGGAGGACCCCCTGCTGGGTCCGGTCCTGTCGTTCGGGCTGGCCGGCGATGCCGTAAACCTGCTGGACGACTGGGCCCATCGGGTGCCACCCCTGTCCGCTGCAGACCTGCACGATGTCATCCGTTCACCGCGGGCTTCCCGGAAACTCTTCGGCTACCAAGGATTGCCGGCTGTGGACGTAGCGGCCCTCGAGGACATTGCGGCCCGCCTTGCCCGGCTCAAAGATGACCACCCTGGCATCGCGTTGGTCGAATTCAACCCAGTCCTGGCGGGTCCCTCAGGCGCCACGATCCTGGGAGCGGATGTCTGGATCGGCAACGCAGCGCAGCGTACGGACAGTGCCCGCCGCGCGATGCGAAGTTAGCCACAGGGGCGGAGCGCGCGGTTAGGAAGTCACCAAGCGATCTGTGAAAATGGGGGAATGAGCACCCAGTCTCCGACGCCTCAATCCCGCCCGTCCAATACCGGGCACCACACCGCGCATAACCACAGCTCGCAGGGGCAAAGCCTGGACCAGGCGCTGCAGCAGGCGGGTTTCTACCCGCGATTGGTGGCCGATGTGGTGGATGACGCACTGGATGGCCGGGAGTGCCTGTCCCACCTGGTGCACCTGGAGACGCACTTTGACCGTGCCGAGGTCCGCAGGCACATCACGGTGCTGGTGCTGACCGAAGACATGCTGGTGATCACCCACGTTGACGACCAACAGTTGGACGAAGCGGGCGAGCAGATCGTCGCCCAGATCTCCACTGAGTCGGTTCCGGTAGCGCAGATCCGCTCGGTGGTCCTCAGCTACATGTACTCCCAACCCCAGGACTACAAGCCCTCTGATCCCGTTCGGGAGCTGACTGTATCCATTGCGTGGTCCGGCGGACAGCGCCTGGACATGGGGCCGGCGAGTTGCGGGGACCCGCAGTGCGAGGCCGATCACGGCTATAGCGGAACCATCGCCCAGGAAGACATTGTGCTGCGCATCAGTGCCGAGGCGGACGGGTTGCAAGCGGTCCAGGACGCGAAGCTCTTTGCCCGTGCACTGCGGGCTGTCAACACCGGCAACCCTGCCCCGGTCCAGCACCCCAGCATCCCCGCTCCCAGACCGCGTTCGGGCGTCTTCAGCAACCGCCTGAGCCGCGGACACCAGCGTTGAGGGAGAGCGCACAGGACCACAGTGGCTTGCCGTCCGGGACGCACCCCACAGCCGATGTACCTTCGGCACCGCTTTTCGGCAGCAAATCGATCGCTGAGGTTTTCACGAGTTCCGCCGCAGCCCTCGGCGTACCCGGCTACACCAACCATCTTCAGCTGCCGCCCGCGCAGCGTGTCTGTGTCGTCCTCGCCGATGGCTTGGGCCGGAACCTGCTGAAGCAGAAGGTCTCCCACACCCCCTTCCTCCGTTCAGTACTTGCCGACGGACAGCGAAACGTCCCGAAATGGATCGACTCCGCCTTCCCCAGTACTACAGCAGCGTCCCTCGCGAGCCTTGGCACCGGTTTGCCTGCCGGACAGCATGGAATGGTGGGTTACGACGTCCTTGACCCGGCGCAGGACAAGGTAGTGAACCTTCTGGGCAACTGGGATCCGCAGGTGGACCCAGCACAGTGGCAACCCCACGCAACCGTCTTTGAACACCTGGCTGCGGAGCTGGATGTCGTGACCGTCAGCCTGCCGCAGTTCGGCAATTCCCCGATGACACAGGCAGCCCTCAGGGGGAGCCGGTTCGTTGGCGGAACCACCCTGCATGCGCGTACAGCCGCAGCCGCGGAGGCGATGTCCGGTGGTGGTCGCTCGTTGATGTACTTCTACGTCAACGAACTCGATAAAGCAGGCCACCGCTACGGCTGCCAGTCGGACCGTTGGGAGCACCAGCTTGAGGAGCTCGACTCCACCGTCAAGAGGCTCTCCGCAACACTGCCGGCCGGGACCACCATTCTGCTGACTGGTGACCACGGCATGTTGGATGTTCCCGAATCCCAGCGGATTGACTACTCCACTGATGAATCGTTGGTGGCCGGCGTTCGGCACACGGCAGGGGAGCCGCGGATGGTGCACCTCTACCTTGAGCCGGACACCACCGAGGTGCACCGCGATGCCCTCATTGCTGCCTGGCGTCGCCGTTTTGGTGAACGGATCTGGGCATTCACCCGGGACCAGGCCGTGGACGCAGGGTTGTTCGGTGAGGTCCGTCCCGAGGTGGCTCCCCGCATCGGCGACGTCATGATCGCCGCTCGCGACACCCTTGCCCTTTATGACACCCGCCGTGCCCGCCCTGCCTCACTGGAGGTGGTGGGCCAGCATGGCTCGCTGACCAAAGCCGAGCGGGAAGTACCGCTGTTGTGCTTCGCCGCCGCTGGCAGGAAGGGCAAACGTGGCTGAGCTGGTCTTTTTCTCAGGGACCATGGACTGTGGCAAATCCACCCTTGCCCTCCAGATGGACCACAACCACCGCGCCCGTGGCCGTGGGGGCGTCCGCTTCAGTTGTAATGACCGTGCCGGGGACTCAACAATCTCCAGCAGGCTCGGCCTCCGAACGGACGCCGTGGAGGTGGAAGCCGGCACCGATTTCTGGGACGAAGTTGTGGTCCGGCGGACCAGCGGACTCCGCGTGGACTACCTCATATGTGATGAAGCCCAGTTCTATACGCCGTCGCAAGTGGAGCAGCTGGCCCGCGTCGTGGACGAGATGGACGTGGACGTCTTCGCTTTCGGCATCACGTCCGACTTCCGCACCCGGCTGTTTCCCGGCTCCCAGCGGCTCATTGAGCTCGCCGATAAGGTGCAGGTGCTGCAGGTGGAAGCTTTGTGCTGGTGCGGCCGCCGCGCAACCCAGAACGCCCGTACATTGAACGGCATCATGGTGGTGGAAGGCGAACAGGTGATGGTGGGTGACGTAGCCGCCAGCACCAGTGGCGATGACACGGCTGATGCAAGCACTGCGGGCGTGGTGGGCTACGAGACCCTGTGCCGGCGCCACTACATGCGGCGGGTCACGGCCCACGGAGCCAACCTGATGGCAGGCGCAGACCAGCCGCTGCCCTTCGACATCGATGCCTGCCTGTGGCCAGGTGCAGGGGAACTTCAGCGCAGGTAGGCTGCGGACCTAGTCCCCGCGTGCACCAAAGACAATCTCGTCCCAGCTGGGGATGCTGGACCTCTTGGGCCGCGACGGCTGGCGTTCAGCTGGGGCATCAACGTCCCGGTGCGCCTCGGCGTCCTTGGAACCGTCAGCCGGGGTGTCTTCCTTGTGGCTTTCCGGCGCAGCTTCTTCCCGGGGTGATCCGGTGTCTGCCCGCGGAGTGCTGCTTCCACCCAGAAGTTCGTCGAGGCCTGCGGGCTTACGGCCCGTCAAGGACGTGACAGGCCGAAGCGGGCTGGCTACCACCGTGATCTCGCGTGTCTCCGTGCTGACGCCGTTGTGAAGCTTCAGTGCGTCATCGTCTTCATCGTTGGACTCGAAATGCCGGGGTGCCAGGCTCAGCCGTGACAGCATCGAGGGCCGCCCGTCCTTGCGTGCCGGTTCGTCGGCGGCAGGAGAGGCAGGCTCGGCAGCGGGGAGGGCGGGTTCTTCAGGGTCTTCGTCCGGTTCCTCACCGGGCCGCGGGTGGGCTGCGGGAACGTTGCTCAGCAGCACAGCCAAGGCATCGTCGCCGTCCTCGTCCACTCCCAGGCGCTGGCCACGACGTGACCGGAGCATCTCCAGAAGGCTGTCCGATTCCTTCGCGGAGGCACGGGCGGCCGTTTCGGCGTCGGTCTCAAAATCGAAGGGCCGGTCCGAGACGGCAGCAAGCCTTCGGGCCGGGACCGGCCCGTCCATCGGTTCGAGTTCACTGAGCTGCTGGGCCCAGCGGTTGGCGTTCTGCAATGACTTGCGCTGGGGGCTGAAGGTCCACATCGCGGGAGGTTCCTCGCCGATGCTGCCGTGGGTGCCCGGCACCGTTTCGAAGCGTGCGACGACGGTCCAGGAACCGTCCGGACGGCGCCACGAGTCCCACTCGACGGTGGAGGAATCGATGCCGTGGGCCGCGAGCCTGTGGTCGACCATCTCACCCAGCGTTGCCGGGTTGTCGCCGAAAGCGGAGCGGTAGATGTCGTGGCCGGGAGCTGGAGAGGCAACCTCGATGTTCCGGGCCTGCCTGGCCACGTACTCCCGCTCGGCGAGGACGGGGCCCTCGTAGCGCTGCACATTGGCCAAAGGGAGGCCGGAAAGCTCCGCCACTTCTGCTGCGGTGGCGCCGCTGCGGATCCGGGACTGGATGTCCCTGGGCGACATGGCGATGGGTGTGTTGGAGGCGCGGGCCGCCACCTGGGCAGGGGTCCGGCTCGCCGCGGCCCTCAAGGCCTCGTCGATCGGAAGCTGGAACATCGCACCGCCGGGCCCGCTCAAGAGCAGATGCCCGCCGTCGTCGTGGACGCCTACCAGTCGTAGATCCTGCATAACACCCTCCACCACATGGCATAACTGACATTCGAAACTCTGCCACCCGGCGCCGCCTTTTCCTACTATGAGCAAGGGCGTGCCGTGATATTCCGGCGAAACCGGCCTGATCCGGTGTCCTTTCGCGCCAAGTCGGCGTCTATGGACTTTCACGGACCGGGGGAGGACAATCTGGCCGATATCGGGCACAAATCCCGGGCGCACGGCGTTGCACCCTTACACCGGCGGCGGATGATCCCGTCAGGCCGGGCCACCCGCAGCACGTATGGAGGATGAAGAAGGATCATGGCCACCGATTACGATGCCCCTCGAAAGACCGAGGAAGACGTCAGTGAGGATTCCCTGGAGGAACTCAAGACGCGCCAGTCGGGGAAGCAATCCTCCGCGGTGGACGTCGATGAGACCGACCTTGCCGACGGCTTTGAGTTGCCCGGAGCGGATCTTTCCGGAGAAGAGCTCCTGATTCAGGTCATGCCACCGCAGGCTGACGAATTCACCTGTTTCAACTGTTTCCTGGTCAAGCACAGGTCCCAGATCGCCGCGCAGAGGGACGGCCACCTTTATTGCACGGAATGCGAGAGCTAGGCGCATCAGTGGTCAGGCGGGGAATTCCCGCCCAAGGCACCTAACTGCGGGGAGCGGTCAAGGCTGAAACAAGCTCGTCCGGCCTCCGGGACGATGCCAGCCAGTAGGGAGTCCGGTCTGCCGGGTCAGTGATCTCAATCTTGACCACGGGGTCGATCCAGCCACGGAAGCACATGTATGCCAGTCCGTTGAGGCGGGGGCCACGTTCAGCCGTGGCCTCCGCTTTCTTGAAAGCCTGTACGGAACCCACGAATTTGCGGTCGATACTCGCACGGCCCACCCGAACAGTGTCCGGTGTGACGGTGATCGTGGGAGTGGACAGCACCAACATGATGGTCATGATGGCCAGCAGGACCAAGGCGGCGATGATGCCGGTGGCCGCGCTGATGGGACCAAACATCAGGACGCCTGCACCGGACAGGCCAACAACCACAATCCATATCCACACTGACGGCCAAAGCTTCTCGGTGTACAGGACCTCGGAAGGCGAGGGGGTGTTCCGGGCAGGCACAGGGGAGGACTGGTCAGGCGTAGGCATGCCTCCAGCTTATCGGGCGTTGGACTGCCGGTTGGCCCATGTGGACCATGGAGGTGGCTGTCCCCGGGCCGGCACGCAGCGGCTCCCCGTAGAATGGACCACTGTGAGCAACGAGACCGCAGTATTCAGTACAGACGCCACCCCTGCAGCCGCGGACGATGGTGACACTCCCGCCTACGGCGCCCCCACCTTGGTGGTGCAGCTGAAAATGCTCGACGCCGGGTTGGAAGCGCCGTCCTACGCGCACCCGGGCGATGCCGGCGCTGACCTCCGCGCCCGTGAGGATGTGCACCTCGCCCCAGGCGAGCGGAGACTCGTTCCCACTGGCGTCTCCATTGCACTCCCGAACGGATTCGTGGCGCTGATCCACCCGCGCTCCGGCCTGGCCACCAAGCACGGACTCACTGTGGTGAACGCACCGGGCACCGTGGACGCGGGATACCGTGGTGAAATCGCCGTTACGCTGCTGAACACCGACCAAAACCATGCCATTGACCTCAAGCGCGGCGATAGAATTGCACAAATGGTGATTCAGCGCGTTGAATACGCGCGGTTCGTGACCGTTGACCAACTGTCCGATTCTGTCCGGGGAACCGGCGGCTTCGGGTCTACCGGCGGCTTCAACGCCCCGTAGGCCTCATCAAACCACTGAACCTGGCGTGGCATCGGAGACCTGCGTCTGACGTATTGACGTGGTTTTACGTGGTTCAACGTGGTTGCGGTTTACTTGGGGATAGACCACTACTAAGGAGAAAACCCAATGCTTTTTGGGCGCGGCAAGAAGTCCAAGGACGAGCAGTCGGAAACCGCCGGCACCGTGGAGGAGTCCGGTGCTGAGGCGCCAGGTTCTGCACAGGACCATGCCGGTGCACCCGGCGATTTCCGTCTTGGCAAAGGCCCTTTGGATATAGATGAAATCGAGGACCGTGACGGCTATGTTGACCTCGGTGCTCTCCTGATCGCTCCGGCCGAAGGTCTCCAGCTGAGGCTCGAGGTGGAAGAAGCCACGCAGCGCGTAGTAGCCGTGACCATGGACCTGAACGGTTCCAGCCTCCAACTGCAGGCATTCGCAGCTCCCCGTTCCGAAGGCTTGTGGGACGAGATCCGGGAGCAGATCAACCAGTCCGTGGCGAGCCAGGGCGGGGAAACCGAAGAGGTTTCCGGAGCCTTCGGTACGGAGCTGGTCGCGAAGCTGCCAGCTGAGGCGGCTGACGGCAGTCGCGGCTTCCGGGCAGCCCGGTTCATGGGCGTCGACGGTCCCCGGTGGTTCCTCCGTGGCGTCCTCGGTGGGCAGGCCGCGTTGGAGCGTGAAGCCGCAGCAGGACTGGAAGAACTCTTCCGCCGGGTGGTGGTGGTCCGCGGCGACAACCCGATGCCTCCCCGTGAACTGCTGCAGCTGCGCTTGCCCAAGGATGCCGCGGTGCCCGGACAGGCCGGCGTCCCGCAGGAAGCCTCCGCTATGCAGCAGCCGGAGCGAGGGCCGGAGATCACCCAGATTGGCTGACTCTTCGGGTCACAGCGGAGTGGCCGGCCAACGGCCCCCAGGGCACGGAATTCGTGATCTTCCTGCCCGGGGCAGGGCGGTATGCACCGGATTCATCGAATCGGTCACTCACCAGCCGCCCAGCGAACAGCCGTTCTTCTCTGCTGTGGTGGTCGATACCCTGCTTCCCGGGACGCAGTCGACCGCCAGTGCCGGCGGCCTCAGGAAGCCCTACGATCGACTCCGCGTGATTTGGCTCGGCCGGACGCGCGTTCCTGGCATCGAAGCCGGGGTGCAACTTCGCCTCAACGGCATGGTGACCCAACTCGACGGCCTCCCGGCCATGTTCAATCCACGCTACGAAATACTTTCCCGTCAGGAGCATCTATGACCGTGGCCAACGGACCGGAACCGAAGGACACTGGGCGCGCTGCGCCCCACGACACCGAAGCGACGGTGGATGCGCCAAAACCTGGTGTGGAAGGTCCCAGCATGTCGGATCTCGCAGCCGGATACGCCGAAAAGGCAGGCCTCCACCGGAACAGCGCGGGGCACGTGGACATGCTGAAGTCAGCGGGCGGATGGCAAGGCATCGCCGAGAGTATCCTTCCGGGCCTGGTATTCCTGGTGGCGTTCACCGTCACGCGTGACCTGACGCCCGCCCTGGTCGCGGCTCTGGCTGCTGCAGCCATCTTCACAGTTGTCCGCCTGATTCAACGGCGGCCGTTAACCCAGGCCCTGGCCGGTGTGGTGGGAGTCGGGATCTCTGCCTGGCTGGCAAACACCACGGGGAAGGCCGAGGACTTCTACGTACTGGGCTTCTTCACCAACCTCGCCTACATTGCCGCCATGGTGTTGTCCATCGCACTCAAGTGGCCCATAGCCGGCCTGCTCTTCGGCTTCGTCCGCAACGAGGGACTTGAGTGGCGGAAGGATCCGGAAAGACTCCGGGCTTACAAACTGGGCACGTGGATCGTGGTGGCGGTGCTGGCATTGCGCCTGGTGGTGCAGGTGCCGTTGTACTTCATGGGTGAGCCAGGCCTGACAGCGTTGGCGACCACCAGGCTCCTGATGGGCGCCCCGCTGTACATCCTGGGCCTCTGGGTGGCCTGGTTGGTGACCAAGCCCGCATCTCAGCCGTCGAAGCCGTCGTCTTCAGCGGAATGATCGGCGGCATCCGGCGCCCCCTCACGAGGTTCCTGGCCGTCGTCGGAAGCCGGTGACAGCAGGGCCCTCAGTCCGTCCTCGGCCGCGATGGTGGTGACGAAGAAGAGTTCGTCACCGCCGTCCAGGACGTCGTCGCGGGTGGGGGTGATGGGGGCCTGGTCCCGCAAGATGGCAACCAAGGTGGCGTCCTCCGGCCAGTCGATCCCGCCCACCGTGCTTCCAATGACATGTGAATCATGTGGGACGGTGAACTCCACGATCGATGCCACGCCGGTCTGCAGGGTCAGCAGACGGACGATGTCACCGATCTCAACGGCTTCTTCCACCAGTGCCGTCATCAGTTGCGGGGTGTTGACCGCGACGTCGACGCCCCAGGAATCATTGAACATCCAGTCGTTCTTGGGGTTGTTGACGCGCCCGACAGTGCGCCCCACGCCAAATTCCGTCTTGGCAAGCAAGGACACCACCAGATTGACCTTGTCGTCTCCAGTGGCGGAAACCACGACGTCGGCGTCCTCCAGTTTTGCGTCCTGCAGGGTACTGAGTTCGCAGGCGTCACCCACCAGCCAGCGGGCACCTCGAAGACCGCTGCGGCCGATGACCTCAGGCTTCAGATCAATGAGCAGGATTTGGTGTTTGTGGGCCAGGAGCTCACGCGCAATGGATGAGCCGACGCTGCCTGCGCCAACGATAACAACTTTCACTAAGACTCCTTGGCGGGTGCTTTGGCGAGGATCCGGCTGATCTCGGACGTTCGATCCAGGCTCAACATCGCATGAACCGTGTCGCCCTCCTGGTAGGCCGTTCCGGACTGGGGCAGCAAGCCCTCACCGAAGCGGGTGAGGAAGGCGATGCGGATTCCGGAGGCGGCCTCGATGGAATCAAGGCTGTGTCCGATCCAGTCCTCGTGCAGGTCCACTTCGGCCAGCACCAGGCGGCCGGAGGGCTCGCGGTAGTCACCGGCCAGGTGCTGTTCGGGAAGAATGCGGCGGAGGACCTGGTCAGCGCTCCAGCGTACTGCTGCCACTGTGGGGATACCGAGCCGCTGATAGATTTCGGCGCGGCCGGGATCGTAGATCCGCGCCACCACATGGGATACATGGAACGTCTCGCGGGCCACGCGGGTGGCCAGGATGTTCGAGTTGTCGCCGCTGGAGACAGCGGCGAAGGCGTATGCCTCTTCCACGCCGGCCTGCTTGAGAGTGTCCCGATCGAAGCCGACTCCGGTGACTTTGCGTCCCGTGAACGTGTTGCGCAACCGGCGGAAGGCCCGTTCGTCCTGGTCGATGATGGCGACCGAGTGGCCCGCATCCTCCAAAGTGTGTGCCAAGGTTGCGCCAACACGGCCGCAACCCATGATCACGAAGTGAGCCACCGTGTCTCCTTATGTGTGTAGTCCGTCCCGCTCGGTATGACTTTACCGTTGCAGTGCGGCCAAGCCCGCGACAACCGTCATGACATCGCTGGGGATTCAGAGTAGCTTTGCGGAGTGCTGACAATTTTGAATGCCGCGAAGCGGGTGTTGGTGGGCCGTCCAGTCCGGAATGACCGCCTGTCCCACACCTTGTTGCCCAAACGCATCGCTTTGCCGATCTTCGCCTCGGACGCCCTGTCTTCTGTGGCCTATGCTCCTGACGAAATCCTGCTGACACTGGCTCTCGCCGGTGTCAGCGCTGTGGCGTTTTCACCGCTTGTAGGCCTGGCTGTCATGGTGGTTTTGCTCACAGTGGTGGCGTCCTACCGGCAGAATGTCCACGCCTATCCGTCCGGCGGTGGCGACTATGAGATTGCAAACGTCAACCTCGGCAAATACGCCGGACTCACGGTGGCTTCTGCCCTGCTGGTGGACTACGTGCTCACGGTTGCTGTGTCCATGTCATCGGCCGCCACGTATCTCACTACAGCCATCCCGTCGTTGCATGGCCAGCAGGCACTGATCGCCACCGTGGGTGTCATCATCCTCGCGCTGGTAAACCTTCGGGGCGTCAAGGAAGCCGGGACGGTCTTCGCCATTCCGACGTATATCTTCATGGCCTCGATCCTCGGCATGACCGCGGTGGGCATCTTCCAGGCCGCCACGGGAACCTTGGGGGAGGCGCCGTCCGCCAATTTCACCATCGTCCCGGAGCCCGGATTTGATGAAGGCCTGGTGGGGCTCGCTGGGGCATTCCTGCTCCTCCGGGCCTTTTCCTCAGGGGCCGCCGCACTGACTGGTGTTGAAGCAATCAGTAACGGCGTGCCCAATTTCAAGAAGCCGAAGAGCAAGAATGCGGCCACTACTTTGCTGCTGCTTGGTGTTATTGCCGCCTCCATGTTGGCGGGAATCCTCTACTTGGCCAACGCCACCAAAGTGCACATCGTCCTGGACCCCGCCCGGGAGTTCCTGGTAGACGGCAAGCCCCTTCCGGAGGGGTATATCCAGACTCCAGCCATCAGTCAGATTGCCGACACAATCTTCGGGTCCGGCTCCATCCTTTTCTACGTCGTGGTTGCTGCCACGGGCGTCATCCTGGTGTTCGCTTCCAATACGGCCTTCAACGGTTTCCCGGTCCTGGGTTCCATCCTCGCCCAGGATGGCTACCTTCCCCGTCAACTCCGTACCCGCGGCGACCGGCTCGCTTTCAGCAACGGCGTCCTGGCACTGGCCGCCGGCGCCCTTGTCCTGATCCTCGCGTTCAACGCAGACGTGACCAAGCTGATCCAGCTCTACATCGTGGGCGTCTTTATTTCGTTCACGGCCAGCCAGCTCGGCATGATCCGGCACTGGGGACGCGAACTGAAACTGGCCAGGGACAAGACTGTCCGCCGCCGGATCATCAAGTCGCGCACCATCAATATGCTGGGTTTCGGGATGACCGCCCTGGTCCTCGTTATCGTCCTTGTCACCAAGTTTGAGCAGGGAGCCTGGATAGCCCTGCTGGCCATGTTCGTGCTCTTCCTCATTATGTGGAGCATCCGGGCCCACTATGACAACGTGGCCAAGGAGCTTGCCGTGGATGAGGACTCCTCTCCGCGTGCACTCCCCACCAGGGTCCATGCGGTTCTGCTGGTGTCACATGTACGCAAGCCGGTCCTGCGGGCACTGGCATATGCGCGGGCATCGCGGCCTTCACGCCTGGATGCAGTGACCGTGGACATCAGTTCCGAAGAGACAGCCCAGACCGTCCACGATTGGGAGAAACTGGAGATTCCCGTTCCCCTGACCGTGTTGGCCAGCCCCTACCGCGAGACCGTAACCCCCATCATGGACTACATCAAGAACATGCGCCGTGACTCACCCCGTGAC
This sequence comes from Paenarthrobacter aurescens, assembly GCF_025421775.1. Lineage (GTDB taxonomy): Bacteria > Actinomycetota > Actinomycetes > Actinomycetales > Micrococcaceae > Arthrobacter > Arthrobacter aurescens_B. The sequence goes on from NZ_JAOEFX010000011.1 coordinate 160,264, forward strand.
CTCATCGTGGTCTACATCCCCGAATACGTGGTGGGCAAATGGTGGGAACAGCTGGTCCATAACCAGACAGCACTCAGAATCAAGACGAGGCTCCACTTTGAACCTGGAGTCATGGTTGCCAGCGTTCCGTGGCAGCTGAAATCGTCCGAAGAAGCAAAGGCACTGCAGGATACCTAAATGACCACCCACAGCAATTCCCCCCAAGCCGGACTCCCTGCCAGCGAAAACCAAGGTGGAGCCGGTACTGAACTTGTCGTGGACATTGGGCCCATCGCGCACGGCGGGCACTTCGTCACGCGGCACGAAGGGCGCGTCATCTTCGTCCGTCACGCCATCCCGGGGGAGAAAGCCCGCATCCGGTTGACCGACTCCGGTGACTCGTCGCGCTTCTGGCGCGCCGACGTCGTCGAGGTCCTTGAAGCCTCGCCTGACCGCGTTCCGCACTTTTGGAAGCCGGCGGACTCGTTGGCCGCCTGGGGCCGCGGCGGACCGCCCGTTGGCGGTGCGGAGCTGGGGCACATTTCGCTGCAGCGCCAACGCGCGCTGAAGGGGGAGGTGCTGACCGAACAGCTCAAGCGGCTTGCGGGCCTGGACCTCACCACTGAGGTCGAAGCCGTGGGGGACAACCACGACGGCGGCCTCGGCTGGCGCACGCGCGCCGGCTTCGCCGTCACCACCAAGGGGCGCTTGGGCATGCATGCCCACCGTTCCGACGTCGTGCTTCCCATCAAGGAGATGCCGCTGGCGCTTCCGGGCGTCAACGGGCTGAAGCTGTGGGACCTGGACCTGTCCGGCATCGCACGCGTGGAGGTCGCCGTGCCTGCCAACGGCTCCCGGCCCCTGATTCTGCTGGCCCCGGAAGAGTCCACAAGTCCGAAGAGACTGCACAGTATCCTTTCGCAGTTGCCCCACGACGTCTCGGTAGCGAGCTTTGATCCCAGCAAGGGCGAGGTCTTGCAGCTGCGGGGGAGGACCTGGGTCCAGGAAAGCGCGGCCGGCCATGAATACCGCGTGACAGGTGAGGGCTTCTGGCAAATCCACAAGGATGCTCCGGACACGCTGGTTGGCGCTGTAACGGACTATCTTTCAGGCGGCGGGTACTTGCAACCCGGCGCCGCAGTTGCCGATCTCTACGCTGGCGCCGGGCTGTTTACGGCACCGTTGGCGGACGCCGTCGGAGTGACTGGCTCGGTGCTTTCGGTGGAGGGGGCGCCAGGCACCAGCCGCGACGCCCGCAAAAACCTGCATGGCCAACCGCAGGTGGAAATTGTCCAAGGGCGGGTGGAACGCGTACTTCACCAACGCGCCCGGAGTTTTGATTCCGTGGTGCTGGATCCGCCGCGCGCCGGAGCCGGCAAGGCCGTGGTCAAGCAATTGATGGCCACTGGTCCCCGGGCAATCGCCTATGTGTCCTGCGATCCCGCATCATTTGCGCGTGATCTGGGTTACTTCCATCAGGGCGGCTGGCGGCTGGAGTCGCTGCGTGCTTTCGATCTTTACCCCAACACCCACCACCTTGAAACCGTGGGCCTCATCGTCCCTTCCGCTTAGCCACGGGTGCTGCCCGCCCGCTGTGGGGCGGCGGGCAGCACTGGCTTTGGGCGGCAGCGTGCCACTCTTGGGATGTATGCCACTACGATGGGCGTAGTAGCCCCGCTCCGCAGGAATCAACCCCTCGGACCGGGGTGACCAAGAGAGATGCCGCCCGGCTAAGTAAGGTGCGCCTAACTGGCTAGCGGCCAACCACGCGACAAAGATGAAACTGTTGCGAGAGGAGTCCTGCCATGAGCACTGTGGACAGCTTCGGTTCCAAAGGCGTACTGAATGTAGCCGGCACCGATTATGAAATTTTCCGGTTGAACTCCGTAGAGGGCGCAGACAGCCTTCCGTTCAGCCTTAAGGTATTGCTTGAAAACCTCCTGCGGACTGAGGATGGCGCCAATATTACGGCGGACCATGTCCGCGCCCTGGCCGGTTGGGATCCCAACGCGGAACCCGACACGGAAATCCAGTTCACCCCGGCGCGAGTCATCATGCAGGACTTCACTGGTGTTCCCTGCGTCGTTGACCTCGCCACCATGCGTGAAGCCGTCAAGGAACTCGGTGGCGACCCCAAGCGCGTCAACCCGTTGGCACCTGCGGAAATGGTCATCGACCACTCCGTCCAGATCGACGCCTTCGGTAACTCCGGCGCGCTGGAGCGCAACATGGAGATCGAATACCAGCGCAATGGTGAGCGCTACCAGTTCCTTCGCTGGGGCCAGACCGCGTTCGACGACTTCAAGGTTGTCCCCCCGGGCACCGGCATCGTTCACCAGGTCAACATTGAGTACTTGGCACGCACCGTCATGACCCGTGAGGTAGACGGCGTTCTGCGTGCCTACCCCGACACCTGTGTTGGCACCGACTCGCACACCACCATGGTCAACGGCCTGGGCATCCTGGGTTGGGGCGTTGGCGGAATCGAAGCCGAGGCAGCCATGCTCGGCCAGCCCGTCTCCATGCTGATTCCCCGCGTTGTTGGCTTCAAGCTCAGCGGCAGCATCCCGGCCGGCGCCACCGCCACCGACGTGGTCCTGACCATCACCGAAATGCTGCGCAAGCACGGTGTTGTTGGCAAGTTCGTTGAGTTCTACGGTGAAGGCGTCGCTGCCGTGCCGCTGGCCAACCGCGCCACCATCGGCAACATGAGCCCGGAATTCGGTTCCACGGCTGCCATGTTCCCGATCGACGACGTGACCCTGGACTACCTGCGCCTGACCGGCCGTTCCCAGGAGAACGTGGCGTTGGTCGAGGCATACAGCAAGGAACAGGGCCTCTGGCACGATCCTTCCCGTGAACTGCGGTTCTCCGAGTTCCTTGAGCTGGACCTGTCCACGGTTGTTCCGTCCATTTCCGGCCCGAAGCGTCCGCAGGACCGCATCGAGCTCACGGATGCGAAGGAACAGTTCCGCAAGGACATCCACAACTACGTCTCCATTGAAGACGGCAGCGTGGACGAGGCCTTGGACGAGTCGTTCCCTGCTTCTGATTCGCCGTCCTTCACGCACGCCGACTCGCACACCACGGAGACCGCACGCGCTGCGTCGGCCGCCAACGGTGCGTACGGCCGCCCGTCGTCGCCGGTGCAGGTCAAGACCGCCGACGGCCGCGAATTCGAGTTGGACCACGGCGCAGTGTCGATCGCATCGATCACGTCCTGCACCAACACGTCCAACCCCTCCGTCATGCTGGCTGCCGCCCTCCTGGCACGCAACGCCGTCGACAAGGGCCTCACCTCCAAGCCGTGGGTCAAGACTTCCGTAGCCCCCGGCTCCAAGGTCGTCACGGACTACTACGAAAAGTCCGGCCTGACCCCGTACCTGGAGAAGCTCGGCTTCTACATTGTGGGTTACGGTTGCGCCACCTGCATCGGCAACTCCGGCCCGCTTGAGCCGGAAATTTCCGAGGCAATCCAGGCCAACGACCTCTCCGTGACGGCAGTCCTCTCGGGCAACCGCAACTTCGAAGGCCGTATCAACCCGGACGTGAAGATGAACTACCTGGCGTCACCGCCCCTGGTCATCGCTTACGCCCTGGCAGGCACCATGGACTTCGACTTCGACGCCGACGCCCTGGGCACCGACTCCGAAGGCAACGAGGTCTTCCTCAAGGACATCTGGCCGAACCCCATCGAGGTGCAGGAAGTCATTGACTCCTCCATCGATGAGGCCATGTTCGCCAAGGGCTACGAAGGCGTCTTCGACGGCGACGACCGCTGGAAGGCTCTCGACACGCCCGCCGGTGACACCTTCGCCTGGGCCGAGGATTCCACGTACGTCCGGAAGCCCCCATACTTCGAGGGCATGAAGGCACAGCCGGATCCCGTCAAGGACATCTCCGGAGCCCGCGTGCTCCTGAAGCTTGGCGATTCCGTCACCACGGACCACATCTCTCCGGCCGGTTCCTTCAAATCGGACACTCCTGCAGGCCAGTACCTCCTGGCCAACGGCGTGGAGCGCAAGGACTTCAACTCCTACGGTTCGCGCCGTGGCAACCACGAAGTCATGATCCGCGGTACCTTCGCCAACATCCGCATCAAGAACCAGCTCCTGGACGGAGTCGAAGGTGGCTTCACCCGCGACTTCAGCCAGGAAGGTGCACCGCAGGCGTACGTCTACGACGCCGCCCAGAACTACCACGCCGCGGGAACGCCGCTGGTTGTCCTGGCGGGCAAGGAATACGGTTCCGGTTCGTCCCGTGACTGGGCAGCCAAGGGCACTGCACTTTTGGGTGTCAAGGCCGTCGTCGCCGAAAGCTACGAGCGTATCCACCGCTCCAACCTGATTGGCATGGGCGTCCTCCCGCTGCAGTACCCCGCGGGTGAGTCGGCAGCAACCCTGGGCCTGACCGGTACGGAAACGTTCGCAGTTGAAGGCGTCACCGAGCTGAACAACGGCACCACGCCGAAGACGCTCAAGGTGACGGCTACGGCAGAGGACGGTACCGTCAAGTCCTTCGACGCGGTTCTGCGCATCGATACCCCGGGTGAAGCGGACTACTACCGCAACGGTGGCATCCTGCAGTACGTTCTGCGCCAGATCTCCGCATAGCCAATCAGCCGGTTTCCGGTTGATTCAGATGCCAGACAGCCCCGGCTGGTCGCCTGACCAGCCGGGGCTGTTGGCGTCCCGGGTCCCGCCGCGATGTGGATCATCGCGGTGGGAAACGCGCAGGCCCCGGGCACGCGCTAAAGTTAACGAGCACGTCATTCACCCTAAGGAGGGCCGTTGGGACTTTTGGAAACCGTCAAGGATCCACGGGACCTGGCCAAACTGTCCGGCACGGAGCTGGAACAACTGGCTGGAGAAATCAGGGAATTCCTGATCACCAACGTAGCTGCAACGGGTGGACACCTGGGCCCGAACCTGGGCGTCGTTGAACTCACGCTGGCTGTCCATCGGATCTTTGAGTCCCCGCAGGACAGCATCGTCTTCGATACCGGGCACCAGTCCTATGTCCACAAGCTCCTCACGGGCCGCCAGGACTTCAGCACGCTTCGCCAGCAAGGGGGGCTCTCGGGATATCCGGATCGTGCTGAGTCCGCCCACGACATTGTGGAGAGCTCGCACGCGTCCTCCTCCTTGTCCTGGGCCGATGGAATTTCCCGTGCACGCCAGCTGACCGGCGAGGGGGACCGGTTCGTCGTCGCCGTCGTTGGCGATGGCGCGCTGACAGGTGGCATGACGTGGGAAGCCATCAATAACATTGCCGCTGACAAGCGGCGCCGTGTGGTCATTGTCGTCAATGACAACGGGCGATCCTACGCACCAACGGTGGGCGGTTTCGCCGACTATCTTGCCTCGCTGCGGCCCACCATCGACTCGCTGCGTACCGCCCCTGCCTACGAGGGCATGTTGGACTGGTGGAAGAAGAAGCTGCAGAACGGCGGCCCTGCCGGTCAGTTCACGTATAAGAGCCTGCACGCCATGAAAAAGGGCATCAAGGACTGGTGGGCCCCGCAGGGCATGTTCGAGGACCTCGGCATGAAGTACATCGGTCCCGTGGACGGACACAGCCTCCAAGCCATGGAAAATGCGCTGAACACCGCCAAAGCGTACGGCGGTCCGGTGATTGTGCACGCCATGACGGAGAAGGGCCACGGCTATGCTCCGGCCCTCGCCAATGAGGCGGACCAATTCCATGCGGTAGGAATCATCGACCCCGAAACGGGTGAGTCCACCGAAATGCCGGGGGCCAGGTCCTGGACCTCCGTGTTCGCGGAGGAGATCGCGGACATTGCCGATGAGCGGCCGGACATCGTGGGCATCACTGGCGCCATGCTCATCCCCGTAGGCTTGCACAAGTTTGCCGAACGGCACCCGGAACGCGTCATCGATGTCGGAATCGCAGAGCAGCACGCCCTGACGTCCGCTGCGGGCATGGCCTTCGGCGGACTGCACCCCGTCGTCGCGGTGTACGCGACGTTCCTGAACCGGGCCTTTGACCAGCTCCTCATGGACGTGGCGCTGCATAAGGCGGGCGTCACCATAGTCCTGGACCGCGCGGGTGTGACCGGGCCTGATGGCCCCAGCCACCATGGCATGTGGGACATGGCCATGGTCCAGATCGTGCCGGGCCTTCACTTGGCGGCCCCCCGCGATGCCACCAGGCTCCGTGAGGAACTGCGGGAGGCAGTCGCCATCAATGATGCACCCACGGTGGTGAGGTTCTCCAAAGGCAGCGTCGGTTCTGAGGTGGACGCCATCGAGCGGCTCCACGACGGGGTGGATATCCTGGCGCGGCGCCCGGAAGGTTCCACCGAGAATGACGTCCTCATCGTCAGCGTCGGCGCAATGTCGGAACTCGCACTCGATGTGGCCGGCCGCTTGGGTGCCCAAGGCATCAGCTCCACGGTGGTGGATCCCCGTTGGGTGCTTCCCGTCCGGAAGTCGATCATCGCCCTTGCTGCCCGCCACCGCTTGGTGATCTGCATTGAGGACGGTGTGCGGGCAGGTGGCGTCGGATCCCGCATCCGGCAGGAGATGCGTGCCGCAGGTGTGGACACCGCCCTGAACGAGGTCGGTTTGCCCGTGGAGTTCCTGGTGCACGGCTCCCGAAGCCAGGTCCTGGAACGCGTGGGTCTTACTGCCCAGAAAATAACGCACGACGTCGTAGCGCAGGTTTTGGGGACAAAGGTCCCGTTCGCGAGGCCCCTCCCGGGCCAGGATCACCCCACCACCGGCAGTCTGCCCACGTTGTGAGGAATCTCCGCGGGCCGGGCTCACTGCAGCCCGGCGACCTCGTCGTGTCGAGGAACAGGAAATGGGACGGCAAAGCCCATTGGGTGGTGCCAGGACGCTACCTTGGCGAAGACATCCACGGCTGGTGGATTTTCCAGGGTGCTGGGGAGTTTTGCTCCCGTCCGGGAGCGGCCTTCTACACTGCCTCGGATGCAATCCTGCTGGTTCCGCGAACCGGCGAGTTCGTGGCCACGTTCTACGACGACAGTTACCCCGGGGACTTCCGTATCTACGTTGACCTCGCCACCGACCATGGGTGGAGCCCCATCAAGCCGGGCGTTATGGAGTTCCATATGATCGATATGGACTTGGATGTGATCCGCTCCACCAAGCATGGCGTCTTCGTGGACGATGAAGACGAGTTTGAGCAGCACCGGGTTGCCATGGGCTACCCGGACGAGACAGTGGACGCTATGCGCACAGAATGCGCGGCCCTTTTTGAGGCAGTAGTGGCCATGGAAGCACCATTCGACGTCACCGGCGCCAACAGCACCAGTGCCGAATGGTTCAGGAAAGGACGAGCATGAGCGGCATTATTCGCACGTACAAGCGGGACGAAGAGGGAGTCCTCCACTTCCGGGAAGCCTGGTACGACGACGAGGACCAGCAGTTCGTGATCAACCACGGCGTTGTGGGCCACCAGAGCAAGACGGATGAGACAGACGTCGACGACGACTCCTCGGTAGAGGGGTTGATGGCGGCCTTTGCTGCGCAATGCGAAGAGGACGGGTACGCCGAAATTTCCGAGTCCGAGCAGTTTTGGGTGGTTGCCCAGATTGCGCTGAAGACCAAGGACGGCACCGAACGTGACCGGCACCTTGAACGGAAAGCGAAGGCAGCGCTCACCGGTGAGTTGGCCTGGCGTGGACTTGGCATTGTGGATCGGTCGGAAATCGGCAACGGGCATTTGAATATCTTCTGCCTCTGCCCGGACGTCAACAAGGCCGTCAATGCCATCAAGATCTGTGTTCGTGGTGAGGACCTCGACTTCACCAAGCTCACTATTGCTGCAGCGCCGCACGGCGATCCCACCGCATTCCGGGTGAAGCACTCGCCCAAGCAGGGTGTGGGCTTTACTCTCTAAGTAGCACCCAACGCACCAGGAGGTATCCCATGCCGTCCAAGAGTAATTGGCCCGGACACACGCCCCTGCCCAAGGGTCTCGCCGCACCGGCGAGACGTGCCTTGGCGCATGAGGGGATTGAGACGCTGGAGCAGTTGGCGGAGTTCGGCGAGGTGGAAATCTCAAAGCTCCACGGCATGGGCCCCGTGGCCATCGCCCAACTCGAGGACGCCATGGAAGAATCGGGAATCGCGTACGGCGGTCGCTGACGGATGGCGCGGGCCTTGTTGCCCGAGGTTACTATCCGTGCCGCAGCCCGATATAGGGTGAATTCATGACTGAATACCGACGCCTTGGCCATTCCGGACTGACCGTCTCAGCTGTAGGGCTGGGCTGCAACAACCTGGGCCGTGCCAACACACCCACAGAGTCACAGGAGGGCACGGACGCTGTTGTCCACGCCGCGCTTGACGCCGGAGTGACCTTCTTCGACGTTGCCGATATTTATGGTCGCGAGCCGGGCCTCAGCGAGGCAATGCTGGGCAAAGCCCTGAAGGGCCGCCGCGACGACGTCGTCATCGGTACCAAGTTTGGCATGGACATGCACGGCGTCAACGGCAACGACTTCGGTGCCCGCGGTTCGCGCCGATACATCGTGAAAGCCGTAGAAGCATCGCTCCGGCGCTTGGATACTGAATGGATCGATCTCTACCAGTTCCATACCCCGGACCCCCTGACACCCATCGAGGAGACCCTCTCCGCCCTGGATGACCTCGTGACCAGTGGCAAGGTTCGCTACATCGGACACTCCAACTTCGCCGGCTGGCAGATCGCCGAGGCTGAGTATGTCGGCCGCCATGCCGGGGGTGCCCGATTCATCTCGACGCAGAACCATTACAATCTGCTGGACCGCCGGGCGGAGCTCGAAGTACTGCCAGCAGCGGGGGCCTTCTCCTTGGGCGTGCTCCCTTACTTCCCCCTGGCCAACGGACTGCTCACCGGTAAGTACTCCGAAGGCAAGGCCCCGCAAGGATCGCGGCTGAGCCACACCCGTACCAATCTGGTGCATGACGCCGACTGGGAGCAGCTGGGCCGCTTCGGCCAGTTCGCCAAGGAGCGGGACATCAGTGAGCTGCAGTTGGCCTTCTCCTGGCTGGCCGCCCAGCCCGGTGTCGGCAGCGTCATCGCCGGTGCCACGCGTCCGGAGCAGATCCGCGAGAATGCTGAAGCTGTGTGCTGGGTTCCGACGCAGGAAGACCGGGCAGAACTGGACGACATCTTCCCCCGGGCACCGAAGGTCGCACTCTTCTAGTCTGTGCACGCAAGAAAGGCCGTGGAGGGGAGCGGTTGCTCCGGCCACGGCCTTTCTTTGGTGACGTTGCTGAGGCTTAGGCGGGTGCCGAGGCGATTCCCGGCGCCAGGAACCGTTTGCCGTTGACGCGCTCGGAAGCCCCCACCCTGTCCAGGTACGGCGTGATGCCCCCGAGGAACATCGGCCAGCCGGCGCCCATGATGACACACAGGTCGATGTCTTCAGGGCCGGCTACGACGCCTTCTTCCAGCATCAGGCCGATTTCTTCTGCCAAGGCGTCCTGGGTACGACGAAGGACCTCCTCACCCGTGGAGGGGGTGCTGCCAAAGGACATGATGGCCAGCGTCTCGGCGGGAATGACGGGCTTTCCCTCCGGGCCAGTGACCCAAAGGGACTTCACTCCGTTGTCGATGAGCTTCTGCAGGTTCTGCGAGACCGGGAACCGGTCGCCGAAGGCAGCGTGCAGGGATTCCTGGACGTGCTGGGCAACCGGCAGCCCCACCATGGCGCTCAGCGTGAAGGGGGACATTGGCAGCCCCATGGGGCGCAGGGCGGTGTCAGCGACCTCAGCCGGTGTTCCTTCGTCGAATGCTGCGATGACCTCGCCCATCAGGCGAAGCAGGATGCGGTTCACCACGAAGGCAGCAGCATCCTTGACCAGCACTGCGGTCTTCTTGAGTCCCTTGGCGAGTTCGAAGGCGGTGGCCAGGACGGCGTCGTCTGTCCTGGGTGCCCGGACGATCTCCAGGAGCGGCATGACAGCCACCGGATTGAAGAAGTGGAAGCCCACCAGGCGTTCGGGGTGCTTCAAGTCTTCGGCCATGGCCGTGACGGACAGGGACGACGTGTTGGTGGCCAGGATGCACTCGGGGGAGACGATGGCTTCGACTTCGGCGAAGACCTGCTTCTTGACGTGAAGTTCTTCGAAGACAGCTTCTATGACAAAGTCGGCGTCGGCAAAGGCTTCCTTGGATACGGAGCCGGTAATAAGGGCCTTCGTCCTGTTGGCGGCGTCAGGCTTGATGCGCTTCTTGGCCAGCATCTTGTCCACTTCGGCGTGAACGTAGGCAACGCCCTTCTCCACCCGTTCCTGGTCGATGTCCGTCATCACTACGGGGACCTTGAGCTGTCGGGCGAACAGGAGCGCCAGTTGGCTGGCCATCAGGCCGGCGCCGACCACACCAATCTTGGTTACAGGGCGGGCCAGCTTACGGTCCGGTGCGCCTGCCGGACGCTTGGAGCGCTTTTGGACGAGGTCCAGGAAGGCGTACACGGTTGAGCGGAACTCGTCGGTTTGCATAAGGCCTGCGAGGGTCTCGCACTCAAGTTCAGCCGATGCTGCCTGGGTCATGGTGCGGTTGGCTTCCATGACGTCCAGAACCTTGGCCGGGGCGGGGGAGGCGTTGGAGGTCTTGGACTCCACGAAGGCCCGTCCTGCCGTCACCGCGGCTGCCCAGCGCTCCGCGACGGCATCTTCCGCGGCATCGACGGCGTTCTTTCGCTCCGGTGTCACGTCGCCGGAGATGACCTGTGCCGCCCACGCCAGCGACTGCTCCACGAAATCGGCCGGTTCGAAGAGGGCGTCGGCTACGCCCAGCTGGTAGGCCTCCGGTCCGCTGAGGGTCTTGTTGTTGCTCAGGGGGTTCTCGATCATCACCTTGACGGCGTTCTCGGGGCCAATAAGGCGCGGCAGGATGTAAACGCCGCCCCAGCCGGGCACAAGGCCGATGAAGGCCTCGGGCAGGGCGAGCGCCCCGGCACCCGTGGAGACTGTCCGGTACGTCGACTGCAAAGCGATCTCCAACCCGCCGCCCAGGGCGAGGCCGTTGATGAAGGCGAAGCTCGGTACTCCCAAATCTGCCAAGGTGCTGTAGACGGCGTGGCCAAGCTGGGCCATCCACAAACCGTGTTCGCGTTCCTTGAGGGTCTTCACCGCCGAAAGGTCGGCGCCGGCCACCAGGAAGTAAGGTTTGCCGGTGACGCCGACGCCCACGATCTCGCCCCGCGACGCGCGCTCCCTAAGCTTCTCCAGGACGCCGCCGAGTTCTACCAGCGTATTCGGACCAAGGGTGGTGGGCTTGGAATGGTCCAGCCCGTTATCCAAGGTGATCAGTGCGAACGTCCCAGCGCCGCCCGGGAGCTGAATGTCCTGGACGTAGGAATGCGTGACGACTTCATCGGGGAACAGGGCGGCGAGCTTCTGGAAATCGGCGGCGCTCATGCGGCGGCTCCTTCGGTGGTGGCAGTGATGGCGGTGTCAGCGGTGGAGGATGCGTAGTCGGGGTGGTGCGGGTTCTCCCAGATCACTGTGGCCCCCATGCCCAGCCCAATGCACATGGTGGTGATTCCGTAGCGAACTGAGGGATCTTCTTCGAACTGGCGAGCGAGTTGGTTCATGAGACGAACGCCTGAAGAGGCCAGGGGATGTCCGACGGCGATAGCCCCACCGTAGCGGTTGACCCGGGGGTCGTCATCGGCGATGCCGAAGTGGTCGAGGAAGCTGAGGACCTGGACTGCGAAGGCTTCGTTGATCTCGAACAAGCCAATGTCCTCGATCGCCAAGCCGGCGTTCTTGAGGGCCTTCTCAGTGGCCGGGACGGGCCCAATGCCCATGACCTCCGGTTCAACGCCGGCGAAGGCATAGGAGACCAAGCGCATCTTGACGGACAGGCCGAGTTCTTCAGCGGCCTCGGCCGAAGCCAGGACCGCAGCCGTGGCGCCGTCGTTCAATCCGGCGGCATTGCCGGCAGTGACGCGGCCGTGGGCGCGGAAAGGTGTCCGCAATTCGGCGAGGTCCGCCACAGTGGTGCCGGGACGCGGGGGTTCGTCCGTTGTGTGCAGGGCCCAGCCCTGGCCGGGCTTCATGGTGGCAACGGGAACCAGGTCGTGCTGGATCTGCTCGCTGGAGTAGGCTGCGGCGAGTTTGGCCTGGGATGCGGCCGCGTAGGCGTCCGTGCGGTCCTTGGTAATCGCGGGGAAACGGTCATGCAGGTTCTCGGCCGTGTTGCCCATGTTCAGTGCGGCCGGGTCGACCAGGCGCTCGGACATGAACCGCGGGTTGGGGTCGGCGCCGGAACCCATGGGGTGGTTGCCCATATGTTCCACGCCGCCGGCAATGACCACATCGTAAGCACCGAAGCCGATGCCGCTTGCCGTCGTCGTGACTGCCGTCATGGCACCTGCGCACATGCGGTCGATCGCGAAGCCGGGAACCGTTCGTGGGAGCCCGGCCAGCAAGGCAGCTGTCCGCCCGATGGTGAGGCCCTGGTCTCCGGTTTGCGTGGTGGCAGCGATGGCGACCTCGTCAATGCGGTCCGCAGGCAACGACGGGTTGCGCCGCATCAGTTCACGGATGCACTTCACCACGAGGTCATCGGCCCGGGTACCCGCGTAAATGCCCTTCTCGCCGGCTTTTCCGAAGGGGGTTCGTACACCGTCCACGAAGACGACGTCGCGGACATTCCTCTGAGCACTGCGTGATGGACTCATGTATTAACTCCTCGTTGAGACATGGTGCCGGACCCGCGTTGCGGGTACTCCGGTTGGCATTAATGCAATGTTACTCGCGGGTAACTTAGCTTGCAAGGGCCACAGCATGAAGGTCGTCCGCATCCAGGAGACGCAAAAGGCCCGCCACCGCGAACCGTGGTTCGGGTGACGGGCCTGGAAATAAGCGCCGGCTCAGTCTGCTGCCTTGGGTTGCGGCGATTCCCTGGCCTGCTGGCTTTCCTTGGACTTGGACTCCTTGGCCGGAAGCGGCTTGGGATTCAAGCATGCTTCGGTGAGGATTGGTGCGGCGAAGGATATTTGCCACTCGCGGGCACCGAGGGCCCGCAATTCGGCGGCAACGGTGTCCAACGAAACGTCCGTCGGGGGCCGCCACGTGACACGCCGCAGGAAGTCCGGCGTCAGCAGGTTCTCAACAGGCAGGTTAAGCTCGTCGGCCTTTGCCTGCAGCGCAGGCCGGGCGGTTCCCAGTCGTGCTGCGGCTTCCGGGTCCCGGTCCACCCACACCCGTGGCGGCGGTGGAGCGTTGGTAGGCAGGTGCAGGGGCGGCAGGTCGGTCAGTGTGCGGGCGTTGGTGATGCAGCGCAGCCAACGCGGGGCTTCACGTTGGGCCGACCGGCCATGGAAGCCCTTCGTGGCCAGGAGCTGGGGAACGGTGGTGGGCATGGCTTTGGCGGCGGCGACGAGGGCGGAGTCGGGAATGAGGCGGCCTGGTGCTACGTCGCGTTTGCGGGCCAGTTGATCGCGTTCATGCCAGAGTTCCCGAACGGCTGCCAATTGCCGCCGGTCGCGGATCTGGTGGAGGCCGGACGTCTTCCGCCATGGATCTACGCGCGGCGGGGAGATGCCGGCGGCCAGGATTCCGGAGAATTCCTGTTCCGCGTACTGCAGTTTGCCGTCCGCCTCGAGCAGCTCGATGAGTTCCTCACGGAGTTCGGCCAGCACCTCGACATCGAGGGCCGCGTAGCGGAGCCACGGCTCCGGCAACGGCCTGGTGGACCAGTCCGCGGCGGAGTGCTCCTTGGCGAGGCCGAATCCAAGCAGCTGCTCGATGACGGCGGCAAGGCCCACCCGGGGGAGCCCGGCAAGGCGTGCGGCAAGTTCAGTGTCGAAGAGCTTGTCCGGCCACATGCCCAGCTCGGACAGGCAGGGAAGGTCCTGCGTGGCTGCGTGGAGGATCCACTCGACGCCGCGGAGGGAGTCGTTGATGATGTCCAGGTTCTCGAAGGGCTCGGGATCGATCAGCCACGTCCCGGCGCCTTCGCGTCGGATCTGCACCAGGAAGGCGCGCTGCCCATAGCGGAATCCGGAGGCACGCTCCGCGTCCACTCCGGCAGGTCCTGTTCCCGCAGCGATGGCCGCGGCGCACCGCTCCAGCCCTGCCGGGGTATCGATGACCAACGGCACGCCTTCGCGCGGGGTATCGAGATCGATTACTTCAGGGACATGGCTGTCGAAGCCGTCAACCTTGATGTGGGTGGTGGGATCAGCAACCGGATCGCCGGCTGTGGTTTTATCCAGGTTTTCAGGGGTCATGGTGGCTTAAGCTTACCGATTCCCGCCGGGGCACGGTGTTGGCGGGAGAAAGGGGGCGCCTGTCGGCGCGTGGTCAACGGTCAATTGAGTCTCCTGTTGGGTAATCCCGTAACGCCCGGGGGAAGCGGTGGAAGTCCAGCGAACGTGCAGACCATGTCGGACCAGGCTTCCAGGTGGGCTTGGACGTCCGAGCTGGAGGGGGTCCAGGAGGCGCGGAGTTCGATGTCAATGGTGTCTGGTCGTTCGGCGAGCGTTCCGAAGCTCTCGGAGAGGATTCTCGTTGCCGTGCCACCGGCGGCGCGGTACGGGGCCGCATGGTTCTCCAGGGCGTCCACGAGCCACGTCCAGGCAACGGAGCCCAGCATGCTGTCGTTGCCCATCTCCGCGTCCATTTGGGCGCGGATGTAGGTGACGATCCGGAACTCACCTTCCCACACGGCGGATCCGTCGGGGTCGTACAGGAGGATGAAACGGCCTGTTGCCAGTTCGTCGTCCTCTTCGCTTGCCGGATTGGAGCCTTGGCTCGCGGCGAAGGCCTTGGCTGCCGGCCCGTGCACGGGAACCTGCCTGGTGGCGGCCGTGGGGCTGAACACCTCGGCTCCCAGGGCCACTGCATAGGGGGCCAGGCGTGCCGGTGCGGGGATCTCGTCAAGCCGCAGTTCGCTGCGGCATTGGGCTTTTCGTAGCGTTCCCAAGGCGACGAGGAAGTCCGAGGGAACGTGTGCGAGGGCGTTCACCCTCGCAGGTTATGCGTCCGGGGCGGCGATTCTGTGCAGGCTCGCCGCCCCGGATGGCACGGTTATACGGAGCCGAGCTCCTGCTTAATCCCCGCAACAAAGGCGTCGATGTCTTCCTCGGTGGTGTCGAAGGAGCACATCCACCGGACCTCGCGTCGGGCAGCGTCCCAATCGTAGAAGGCGAAGGACTGTCGGAGACGGTCTGCAACACCGGGAGGAAGGATGGCGAAGACGCCGTTGGACTGCGTCGCCTGGGTGGGCTCCACGCCGTCGATCGCTTCTGCGGCCGCGCGCAGCCGGGCCGCCATGGCGTTGGCGTGGGCGGCCGAACGCAACCAGAGACCGTCTTCCAGCAAAGCAATGAACTGGGCGGAGATGAAGCGCATCTTTGAAGCGAGCTGCATGTTCATCTTGCGCAGGAACTTCAGGCCATGGGCGGCTTCGGGGTTCAACGCCACCACGACTTCACCGA
This sequence comes from Paenarthrobacter aurescens, assembly GCF_025421775.1. Lineage (GTDB taxonomy): Bacteria > Actinomycetota > Actinomycetes > Actinomycetales > Micrococcaceae > Arthrobacter > Arthrobacter aurescens_B. Next base: position 175,673 of record NZ_JAOEFX010000011.1, read on the forward strand.
AAAGCAGGCCGTTTTTTGTGCCACCGAAGGACAGGATGTCCACTCCGGCGTCACGGGTGAACGCACGCAGGGGAACGCCCAGGTAGGCTGCGGCATTGGCCAAGCGGGCACCGTCCATGTGCAGCTTCATGCCCTTTGCGTGGACGTGGTCGGCGATCGCGCGCACTTCCTCCGGCGTGTAGCAGGTACCGAGTTCGGTGGTCTGGGTGATGGAGACAGCCAAGGGCTGGGCCCGGTGCTCGTCTCCCCAGCCCCAGGCTTCCCGATCGATCAGCTCAGGGGTGAGCTTGCCGTCGTCGGTGGGTACTTGCAGGAGCTTGATCCCGCCGATGCGCTCCGGTGCGCCGTTCTCGTCCATGTTGATGTGCGCGGTGGATGCGCAGATCACTGCTCCCCAGCGCGGCAGGAGTGATTGCAGCGACAGGACGTTGGCGCCGGTGCCGTTGAACACCGGGAAGCACTCAATGCCTTGGCCAAACTGTTGCTCCATGACTGACTGGAGCCGGGCGGTGTACACGTCCTCGCCATAGGAAACCTGATGTCCACCGTTGGCCGTGGCCAGTGCCGACAGGATCTCGGGATGGACGCCGGAGTAGTTGTCCGATGCGAAACCCCGGACCGAAGGGTCATGCAGTTGCCCGGATGCTGCCGTTCCGCTGTGGATTGCCTCTGTTGTGCTCGTCACTTGTTCATTCACGCTTTCAAGTCTATTTCGCCAGCACGATGCGCTGACCGTTCAGGGTGGCGGCTGGTTCGTCAAAGAGCCCGACGGCGGCTGCCGCCAGTTCTTCGACGTCGGTGTATCCGGGGAATCGCCTCTCGGGGTGGGCGCGACGCATGGCTGGGTCCACCAGGGCTTTCACCACGAAGATGACCGCGGCACTGTGCTGGGCCGGGGTGGCGTCCTGGCTGTTCGGGTTCCCGGACTGGTCCCGGCGGAATCCGTCAGCTACTGCCAGCGTCCACGCTTCAGCCGCTGCCTTGGCTGCTGCGTAGCTGGCCGCAGCGGCGGTGGGTGCCGAAGCTGTGGTTGATGAGACCATGGCGAGCCTGCCATGCGGAGATGCCTCGAGTTGGTTGTAAAAGACACGGGAGACGTTGCGGAGGGTAGTCAGCGCGCCCCGCTCCAGGGAATCCCAGTCCTCATCGGACTGGTCGACGATGCCTTTCGCACCACGCCAGCCGCCGACAAGATGGATGACGCCATCAACGCCTTCCACGCCGCGGCTGTGGAGATCAGCGGCGAGGTCACGCACAGACCCGTAGTCCGCGAGATCGCATACCAGTGGCGTCACTCCGTTGCCGGCCTCACCCGCGGCCGCCTTGATCCGGATTTCCTCAGAACCAACGGTAAAAACCCTGTGACCGGCGGCCCCCAATGCGCGCGCCGCGGCGATGCCGGACGCGCTGCTACCGCCGGTCACAAGGATCGTCAGTGTGGTCATCAGGCCGCCGTCGAACCGGTGATGCCGGTGGTGGATTCGATGATGGGGCGCATCTTCTTCTCCAGTGCTTCGTAGAACATGGACAGCGGGAATTCATCGTCAAGGACTTGGTCGGTCAGTCCACGGGGCGGGCCATCCAAGGGCAGGGCGTCCGGACCTTTGGCCCAGACGGATGCGGGGTGCGGAGTCACGGTGCTTGAGATCAGCTCGTAGGCCGCCAGCCAATGCGCAGCTTTCGGACGGTCGATGGAACGCCAGTAGAGTTCTTCGATCTTTGCGCCGAGTTCCACTACTACCGCGGCGGCGTCGTCCCAGTCGATGGACAACTTGCTGTCCGTCCAGTGGAGCACGTGGTGCTGGTGCATCCATGCGAACAGGAGTTGTCCACCCAGGCCGTCGTAATTGCGGACACGGCTACCGGTGATGGCAAAGCGGAAGATGCGGTCAAAAATCACCGCGTACTGGACCAGCTTTGCGTGCTTGCGGGCATCGGGATCGGCTTCTTCGTCCTTCTCGATGCGAACGGACTCACGGAAGGCTGTGAGGTCGCACCGCAGTTCCTCCAGGGAGTACAGGAAGAACGGCATGCGTTGCTTGATCATGAACGGATCAAAAGGAAGGTCGCCACGCATATGGGTGCGGTCGTGGATGAGGTCCCACATCACGAACGTGCGCTGGGTGAGTTCCTGGTCCTCGATCAGTTGTGCTGCGTCCTCCGGCAGCTCGAGCGAAGTGGTGGCCGCGGCTGCTTTGAGGACGCGTCGGAAACGGGCTGCCTCGCGGTCGGCAAAGATGGCCCCCCATGTGAACGTGGGCGTCTCGCGGACGGCGACAGTCTCGGGGAAGAGCACGGCAGAGTTGGTGTCGTAGCCGGGGGTGAAGTCAATGAAGCGAATGGGGACGAAAAGCTTGTTGGAGTAGTCGCCCGCTTCCAGTCCACCAATGAACTCGGGCCAAATCACCTCGATGAGGACTGCTTCGACCAGCCTGCTGGTACTGCCGTTCTGCGTGTACATGGGGAAAACCACCAGGTGCTGGAGGCCGTCAACCCGCTGTTCCTGTGGCTGGAACGCCTGAAGGGAATCCAGGAAGTCCGGCACTCCGAAGCCACCCTGCACCCACCGGCCAAAGTCCTCCACCAGGAGCGCCAGATAGCGGGCGTCGTGGGGGAACTGCGGAGCCAGGGCCTTTATGGCCTGGCAGATGGTTGCTACGAGCCCTGCTGCGTCACTGTGGACGGCGGGATCGGCGATGGATCCGTCCTGTTCCTGATGGGTTTGAAGGGCGGTGGCAGCGGCCTTGAGGGAAACCCAATCAGCGTTGTCAGCGGTGACACGCGGGAGGGTGGCGATGGCGATGGAGGTCATGGTGCTCGGCCCTTTCCGAAGTAGTTATTGCTTCTGGGCCGAGCGTAGCAAGGGAAAAGCATCGCTAATCCAAGAATGAGCCGAGCATAAGAAACTCTTGTCATTGAGCTGCGAAGTAGTGGCTTGAGATCCAGCGTAAGGGACGGAATGGTGCAAGACCTGGCCCCCGGACCGGACGGACCCCGTCATCGACGGTGATCCGTCCGGAGCTTCTAGCTCTCCTCCGGGTTCACCAAACGAAGGGAGATCGAGTTGATGCAGAACCGCTGGTCTGTAGGCGTACCGTAACCCTCGCCTTCGAAAACGTGCCCCAGATGCGAATCACAGTTGGCGCAACGGACTTCCACCCGGTCCATCCCCATGGTCCGGTCGTGGAGGTACCGGACAGTGCCCTCAGCCAGGGGGGCCCAGAAGGACGGCCAACCGCAGTGGGAATCAAACTTCTCCCGGCTGGTGAACAGTTGGCTGCCGCAGGCCCGGCATTGGTAAACCCCTTCAGTGTGCGTGTCCCAGTACTCGCCCGTGTAGGGGCGCTCCGTCCCCGCCTGCCTCAGGACGCGGTATTCCTCCGGGGTCAGCTCTTCGCGCCACTGGGCGTCGCTTTTCTCCACGGGCGCGGAAGTCGTCTTGCTGGTGTTGTCAGGAGTGTTCATGTCTTCTCCAACGCTCACGAGTCGCCGATAAATCCCGAACCCGCATACAGGTGGAGGACCGGAAGACCCAGCTGGTCCTGCGCCTTGTTGGCCCAATCAGTATGGAACGTGTCCGCTATGGCATGGGGACGGGTCACCACCACGGCCTGGGCGGCATCCAGTGCCCGGACCTTCGCCACCAAACCAGCCACGGCATCGCCGTCGACGACCTCGCCCGTGACGCCACCGCCCAACCCTGCCAAAGCCGCCAGCGAGGCAGCCAGGGTCTCTGAAGCCTCCGCCCGCTCCGCCTCAGGATCCGGGGATTGCGCTGTGAGTTCGCGGAATGCCTTGGCGATATCAAGCAACGAAAGATTCTCCAGGAAATCCACCAGGAGATGGCGCTCGGTATTGGAGGGGACCAGCACAACAAGTGGCGCGTCGCCGCCGTCGATCAGTTTTGCGATGTTAACGCGGTCGTCAGGGCCAAGGGGTTCTTCAGTCAGGATGACTATGGGATCACTCATGGCTACAGCGTAGTCCCGGGGAACCGGAGTCCGCAGGCTTTAGCAGCCAATTCCGGCGTGCGAGTACGCCGCGCGGTCCGCGCCTGCACCGGGCAACGCCGGGGAACGGCAACAATGGAACCATGGCATCGAATACCCGGTCAGCGAGAGACGCTGCAGAGAACAAACTGTCCGTCCGCACCAAATGGGCCATCGCAGGATTCGTGGCAGGCGGCTCCCTCGCCGGTCTCGTGGCGGCCGGATCCTCTGCGCTCGCCGTCTACTTTGCCCGCCGTGTCATCACTCCCGCAGCCCGCCACGAGGACCAGGAAGTTCTCGCAGTCATCCGTGGCGACAAAGGCTTGCAGGTCATCCTCGCCGCTACCCCGGACTCGACCATCGATGGCGTCTTCAGCCTCTTTTTCGCCGGTGGACAAGGACACGCGAGAATTGGCCGGATCGTGTCATATTCGCCTGCCGAACAAACGGTGCTCCGCGAGGTTGAGGAGGTCTACAGTGGCAATCTCCCAGAGGCCCGCCGGGCCTGGTGGAGCGGCGCTACCTACCCGGACCCTGCCGCCATCGGCCTTGCGGCCGAGGACGTGGACATAGACGTCGACGGCGGTAAGGCGCCGGCGTGGTTGGTCCGCGCCGAAGCGTCGTCGCCTGCCACGGTCTGGGCCATCATGGTGCACGGGCGCGGTGCGACCCGGCTGGAGGGCCTCCGGGCTGTCCGGACTGCCCGGGACCTGGGCTTGGACAGCCTTTTGATCTCCTACCGCAACGACGGCCTGGCCCCCTCTGCCCTGGACGGGCGTTACGGACTGGGATCCACAGAATGGCGCGACGTGGAGGCTGCCATCGAATACGCACTGGATCATGGCGCGGGGGAGATAGTTCTTTTCGGATGGTCCATGGGTGGGGCGATCAGCCTGCAGACCGCCGATCTCTCCAAGTACCGGCATGTCATCCGGGCCTTGGTTCTGGACGCCCCGGTCATCAATTGGGTGAATGTCATGGCCCACCATGCCGAAATGAACAGAATTCCGTACACAGTGGGGCGCTATGGGCAGCTGATGCTGGGGCACCCGCTGGGGCGCAGGCTGACCGGTTTGTCCGCGCCGGTGGACCTGAAGGCCATGGACTGGGAGGCCCGCGCCGTGGAATTGCGCACCCCCACCCTGCTGATCCATAGCGTCGACGACGACTACGTGCCGTTTGGGCCTTCCGCCAGCCTCGCAGAGAAGAACCCGGAGATGGTCACCTTTGAGCCGTTTAACGGTGCGCGGCACACCAAGGAATGGAACGTGGACCCGGAACGGTGGGAGCGCGTGGTTCACGCTTGGTTGCAACGACAATTGGCTCCGCGGAACAACCCGGGCCAGACAGGTGTCGCAGGTCAGGCGGGTGTCTAAGGTCAGGCGGGTTTCAGGACCTGCCGGCTAGAGCCTGCCCTTGGCAGCCGGCGATGTGCCGATGGGCGCAACAGAGGCCTTGGTGAGCCTGATGAGGTCCGCCGGGGCAAGCTCAATGTCCAGTCCTCGGCGGCCTCCGGAGACCAGGATTGCTTCAAATGCCAGGGCGGATTCGTCCAGGACCGTGGGGGAGGACTGGCGTTGTCCCAGCGGAGATATCCCACCCAGCACATATCCAGTGCGGCGTTCAGCCGCCTTGGGATCGGCCATGGCTGCTTTCTTGGCACCGAGTGCCGCAGCGACGGACTTTAGGTCGAGGTTGCCGGACACGGGGACAATGGCTACCGCCAGGCTGCCTTCAACGTCAACCATCAGTGTCTTGAAGACCCTCGCGGGTTCGATGCCCAGGACTTCGGCGGCCTCAAGGCCGTAACTGGCAGCCGCTGGGTCATGGGAATACGGGTGCAGCACGAAGGGAACGCCGGCCGCAGCAAGTGCTGCAGTAGCCGGCGTTCCCTGTGAAGCCATCTTTTTGGCCATACCGTGTGGGTGTGCCTTTCAGTGTTCCAGTCGGCTCAGTGTTCCAGCCGGCTTGCGGCTGCAACTTTGCGCTTGATGCGGCCGAGCATGGCAGTCATTCCGCGCATACGAAGGGGAGTGATGGCCCGCGTCAGGCCCAGCAGTTCGGGCATGTCGTCCGGAACAGCAAGGATTTCTTCGGCGGTGAGTCCGTCGAGGCCCTCGTGCAGGACGCCGGCAAAGCCGCGGGTGGTCGGCGCCTCCTGGGGAGCCTTGAAGAAGAGCCGGTAGGCGCGCGCACCGTCAGGATTCTTCTCCGACTCGATCGTGAGGAACAGCGGGGACTGGCATTCCACAACCTGCTCCAGCAACTCAGGGTGGTCCTTCAGGCGCTCCGGAAGCTCCGGAAGGCCCCTGGAGAACTCCAGCAGGAGCTGCAGACGGTCAGGCTCCGTCAGTGCCTGGAAGTCATCGACGATTTCCGCCAGCGCGGTGGGCAAAGTGTACGTACTCATCTCTTCCAGCTTACGCACTACGGCGTCGAATGCATCTTGTGTGCAGGAACACTACGAGGGGCCCGAACGACCGAACTAGTTGCTTGCGAAGGCAGCTGGAACGGAACCGCGCTCGGCACCCTTGACGATGGGAACGCGCACGGCGTTGCCCCACTCGGTCCAGGATCCGTCGTAGTTGCGGACGGTGTCGAAGCCCAGGAGGTACTTCAGGGCGAACCAGGTGTGGCTGGAGCGTTCGCCGATCCGGCAGTAGGCCACGACGTCATCGCCGGCTGCGAGCCCGGCCTCACCCAGGTACAGGGCTTCGAGTTCCTCGCGGCTGCGGTAGGTACCGTCTTCTGCAGCTGCGCGGGCCCACGGAATGGATGCGGCCGTGGGGATGTGGCCGCCACGGAGTGCGCCCTCTTCGGGGTAGGCAGGCATGTGGGTACGCTGTCCCGTGTATTCCTCGGGGGAGCGGACATCGATCAGGGGGTTTCCCAGGTGCGCCAGGACATCTTCCTTGAACGCACGGATGGGAGCGTCGTTGCGCTCTACTTCCGGGTACTCGGCGGCTGTGGGCTTCGATACCTCGGTGGTCAGCTCGCGGCCTTCGGCGATCCACTTGTCGCGGCCGCCGTCCAGGAGACGGACGTCCTCGTGGCCGAAGAGAGTAAAGACCCAGAGGGCGTAGGCAGCCCACCAGTTGGACTTGTCACCGTAAATCACCACGGTGCTGTCACGGGAGATGCCCTTGGAGGCGGCGAGGGCGGCGAATGCTGCGCCATCCACGTAGTCGCGGGTGACTTCGTCATTCAGGTCGGTGTGCCAGTCGATCTTGACGGCGCCCGGGATGTGGCCGGTCTCGTAGAGGAGGACGTCTTCATCGGACTCCACGACAACCAGCTTGCCGTCGGCAATGGCGCCGTCTGCAAGTGCTGCCGCGAGCCATTCGGTGGACACGAGGCGTTCAGGGTTCGCGTACGAAGCGAACTTTTCGTTCTGTTCAACGGGGTAGGACATGGTGATGGCCTTTCACTGACAACGGACGGAGCCAGGCCGTGGAGGATGGTGCAGGTGCCAGCCCGGCGTGCTCCCAACACTAACCACGGGTCGCCAGGAATGCTTCCCTGTGGTCATACGGTGAAATATGGGCTTGGTCACGTGTCCGTTCCGTGCCCTCCGATGCCGGTATTCTTGCTGGGGACCTAATACCGAAGGAACGGACCACCGTGGTACAGATCGAACAACTGGCTGCCCGCACACCGGCAGTCTCCGTGGAGGAACTCCTCAAGGGTTTCTACCCGTCTCCGCGATTCGGAGAGGTATCGTTCGACAGCTACCGGCCCGATCCTACGCAGCCCAGCCAAGCCAATGCTGTGAAGCTCCTGTCTGCCTTTGCCGATGGTGTGGGCTCCGATGACGGCGGCGGAATCTTCAAGAAGCTGTTTGCCAAGAAGGCGCCCGCCACGAGGGCAGGAATATACCTTGACGGCGGCTTTGGTGTGGGCAAAACCCACCTCCTGGCCTCGTTGTGGCACAGGTCGCCAGGGCCAAAGGCTTTCGGCACATTCGTTGAATACACCAACCTCGTTGGGGCGCTGTCATTCCGTAAAACCGTGGAGGCTCTCAGCAGCTACAAACTGGTGTGCATCGACGAATTCGAACTGGACGATCCCGGCGACACCGTGCTGATGTCCCGCCTCATGCGTGAATTGGCCGACGCCGGCGTCAAGCTCGCTGCCACGTCCAACACGTTGCCCGGCTCGCTGGGTGAAGGGCGTTTTGCGGCCGTCGACTTCCAGCGCGAGATCCAGGTCCTGGCCGACCAGTTCGATGTCGTGAGGATCGACGGTGAGGACTTCCGCCACCGTGGCTTGCCGGCTGCCCCGGCACCCCTCAAAACCGAAGAGCTCAAGCACCGCATGAAGGCAGAATTCGACGGCAAGACGGTGGCTGTGGATGATTTCGGCACGCTCGTCAACCACTTGGCCGCCGTCCACCCCAGCCGTTACCGGCAGCTCATCTCGGGTGTGGAAGCAGTGGTGTGGAGCGACGTGGAAACCATTACCGAACAGGCGGTCGCCCTCCGCTTCGTGGTGTTGGCCGACAGGCTTTACGACAAGGACGTGCCCATCCTGGCCAGCGGCGTCCCTTTCGATAAGCTCTTTACCGAAGAAATGATGACCGGCGGCTATACGAAGAAGTACTTCCGCGCTGTGTCCAGGCTGACCGCACTGGCCCGCGAGGCCCAAAACCACGAACCTGCCTGATTCAGGCCTTCTGAAGGGGCTCCCTGCTCTTCAGCATCCAGCGAACCAGGATACCTCCAGCCAGAGCCCAGAAAGCAGCGCCTACACCGGCGAAGCTGAGTCCCGATGCTGCCAGCAGGAATGTGATGCACGCCGGAATACGTTCTTCGGTGACGGCCAGCGCGGAGGATATTGACGCGGCTAAGGTCCCCAGGAGTGCGAGACCGGCCACGGCCTCAAGAAGTCCGGGCGGGGCCGCAGCTACCAAGGTAACAAGCGCGGCGGAGGCGGCTGCAAGGAGCAGGTAGGCGAAGCCGGAGACGAAAGCTGCGATCCAGCGCCTGCCATGGTCCTTGCCCGCCTCCTCACCCGCGGCCAGCGCCGCGCTGAGTGCGGCCAGGTTGATTGCATGGCCTCCGAAGGGTGCGCCGACTATGGTTCCCGCGCCAGTGACCAGCATGGATGACCGCCATGGCGTGGTGTACCCAAATGACTTCAATACTGCGACGCCGGGAATGTTCTGCGACGCCATGGTGACGATGAACAAGGGCAGGGCAAGGCCTATGGCGGCTTCCATGGAGAACGCAGGCGTGGTCCATTCCAGCCTGGGCAGAAGGCTCTGGCCAGGCACGTGAACGCCGTTGGACACAATGTGGATGCCGATGACGGCCAACGCGACCAGCAGTGACGCCGGAACCGACCAGCGTGGTGCGAATTTCATCAGGACCACCCAGCACAACACCACTGGTGCGATGAACAGGGGAGCCGAGCCCAGCGACTTGAAGGGCGCCAGGCACAGGGGGAGCAGTACCCCGGCAAGCATTGCTTGCGCCAGTGCGGTGGGGATCATCGCCATGAGCCGGCCCAGGACGGGAAGCAGGCCAGTCAGGACGATCAGCACGCCGACGATCAGAAACGCACCCACCGCGGCCGGCCAGCCGCCGTCGACCATTCCAGCGGAGGCGAGCAGTGCCGCGCCGGGCGTTGACCACGCAAGGGTGACTGGCATCCTGGACCGCCACGACAGCCACAGGATGCCCAGGCCAAAGGTGAGGGTCAGCACCAGCAAGCCACTGGATGCTTGTGCCTGATTTGCCCCCACAGACTGCAAACCTGCAAGGACAACAGCGAACGACGATGTGAAGCCGACCAAGGCGGTGACAATTCCTGCTGTGATCGGTGGTCCCAGCGTCTCCCGGGTGGCACGGCTTTGGGTGGCTGGCGGAGAGACGGAAGGCATGGGATCCAAAATACCCGACCCAGGGGCGGAACCTTGCGACCGGTGCCGTCCCGTTAAACGCCAAGGGCACCGGTGGCGCCTCTCGGCGGGACCGGTGCCCCCTTGACGTATCTGGTACGGCGGCTCAGGCAGCTATGGCTGCTTCGGCTCATCCGTGACGGGAGCCTGTCCAGGCTGGCCGTCGTTCTTGGCCACGAAGTCGGAAGCGGCATTCTGGACCTTGTCGACGTGGCCGGCATACTTGCCGCCCGTCTTGTTGTCCACAAAATCCCCGGCTTTTTCGATGCCATTCTTGATGGCTTCTTCGTTGCCTTGAATGAGACCCTGAGCCTTGCCCTTCAGGTCGTCAATTAAACCCACGGGCACCTCCCTTCCATCGCGGAGCCAGTTCGCTCCTCCGCGTCCGACCCTAACACCAGATGTTATGGGTGCCAAGGGTTCGGGGCGGGGCTGTGAACAAACTACGCCAATGGCTTACTTTCCACCTTATGGCGCGGGCTGTCCGGGTTCATCAGCGAGTGCCTTCGGCCGTAGGCGAAGTAGATCACCAGCCCGATGACCAGCCACACTCCGAAACGCAACCAGGTTTCCCAGTGCAGTTGGAACATGAGGAATGCCGAAGCAAGGACGCCGAAGGCGGGAACCACCGGCATGAGCGGCAGGCGGAAGGTACGCGGAGCGTTGGGCTTGGTGTAGCGGAAGACAATCACGGAAACACAAACCACCACGAAAGCAGCCAGGATGCCGATGTTGGTCAGGTCGGCCACTTCCTTGATGGGGAAGACTCCGGCAAGGAACGCCGAGGCAACGCCGGCGATCCATGTGACGCGCTGTGGCGTGCCGTGCCGGTCCGTCTTGGCGAACCAACCGGGCAGCAGGCCGTCGCGGCTCATGGAGAACCACACGCGCGTGACGCCCAACAGGAAGGTCAGCATGACGGTCAGGATGGAAAGCACCGCGAACACCGAGATGATGGTGGCAATGACGGGCAGTCCAACCCCCTGGAACGCCGACGCGAAGCCAGCCGTGGGGTTGATGTCCTTGTAGTTCTGCATGCCGGTCAAGACCAGCGTGGCAGCTACGTACAGGAGCATGGCGATGATCAAGGACAGGATGATGGCCTTGGGCATGTGCTTCTTGCCGTCCTTCGCTTCTTCGGCCGCTGTGCTCATGGCGTCATAGCCGAAGACTGCGAAGAAGACGGTTGCGGCGCCGGCGATGACCGGACCGAAACCGCTGGGCATGAACGGGTTGTAGTTCTCGGCGTTGACGTAGAAAATGCCGAGTCCGATGATGAACAGGATCAGAATGACCTTGATGGCCACCGCTACAAGTTCGAACCGGCCGAATGCCTTTGTGCCCCGGCTGAGGATCCAAGTGACCAGGAGGCAGACGAGGATGGCGGGGAGGTTGATGATGCCGCCCTTGCCCTCATCTGCGGTGGAGGTCATCCATGTGGGCATATGGATTCCGATGCCCGAGAGGAACGCGTCGAAGTAGCCGGAGATGCCGATGGCAACCACAGCCACGATGGCGATGTACTCAAGCAGGAGATCCCAGCCAATGAACCAGCCAATGATCTCGCCGAGGGCGACGTAGCCGTAGGTGTAGGCCGAGCCGGCACGGGGGATCATGCCGGCGAATTCGGCATAGGAAAGTGCCGCAGCGCCGGAGGCCAGGCCGGCGATCAGGAAGGAAATGAGCACGGCAGGGCCTACGCCCGGGGTCCCCTCACTGCCGTGGGCTACGAGGCCCGCCAGCGAAAAGATTCCGACGCCGATAATTCCGCCGACGCCTATGGCGGTCAGCTGCCACAGGCCCAGACTCTTGAAGAGTCCGCTGTGCTTGTTTTCTTCCTCGATATCGTCGATGGGCTTGCGCCTCAGGACGGACTTGGAAGCCGTCTGTTGGTTCATGGGGGTACTCCTGCCAGTTGGCGTGGAACGGTGATGAGCTCGCAGTACATTATGCGAGCCGAATCACATTAGATAAAGCGAATTCTTCTGAGGGGTATCAGTTACTTCAATTGATGAATGGAGTATTAGCTGCATGCGGGCATAAAAAAAGCAGCTCCGAGGAGCTGCTTTCTTTAATCTGGAGCGGACGACGAGATTCGAACTCGCGACATCCACCTTGGCAAGGTGGTGCTCTACCAGCTGAGCTACGTCCGCACATGCTGTCTGCCGGGCTGATGCCTGGCGGTCAACAACAAACAAGTTGCCTTGTTCTGGTGGGCGATACTGGGATCGAACCAGTGACCTCTTCCGTGTCAGGGAAGCGCGCTACCGCTGCGCCAATCGCCCGTTTCCGGGTCCTTCTATGTCCTTCAAAAGGAGAGCGGACGACGAGATTCGAACTCGCGACATCCACCTTGGCAAGGTGGTGCTCTACCAGCTGAGCTACGTCCGCACATGCTGTCTGCCGGGCTGATGCCTGGCGGTCAACAACAAACAAGTTGCCTTGTTCTGGTGGGCGATACTGGGATCGAACCAGTGACCTCTTCCGTGTCAGGGAAGCGCGCTACCGCTGCGCCAATCGCCCATGCATCCAGCCAACTGCTGGAAGACATGGTTTTCACCGAGGTGGGTACGGGATTCGAACCCGTGTATACGGCTTTGCAGGCCGCTGCCTCGCCTCTCGGCCAACCCACCGTGTAAGCAGGATTCCGAGGAATTCTTGCCTTGACAGTGCCTTGCGAGCGGACGACGAGATTCGAACTCGCGACATCCACCTTGGCAAGGTGGTGCTCTACCAGCTGAGCTACGTCCGCAGTGTGGTTTTGACGGCCAGCCCTGCAGGCTTTCCGTCGCTTTCCGACGAGTAAAAACTCTATAGGAGGTTGTTGCAAACTCCAAATCGACGGTGGGGATTTGGTTTCGGAGGCCGCTGGATCCTTGTCATTACGCGGTCTGCGGCGAGTTTCACTGTTGTAATTCCATTGCTGTAGTTCCATGCGGTCATGGCGGTGCTGACCGGTTTTGCAATCAGGCCGGGGTCGGTTAGTGTTTTCTATGCACCCGGGCGATTGGCGCAGTGGTAGCGCGCTTCGTTCACACCGAAGAGGTCACTGGTTCGAACCCAGTATCGCCCACCAAGAGAAACCCCCGAAATTCCGGGGGTTTCTGGGTTTCTGAGGCATTTCCTCCACTCCGGTACCTGCGTGGGACTCGCGAACGAGGTCCTTGAATCCTGCTCGGCAGGATGATGCCTACCTATTGGTCCCAATACCACGGGGACACCACTCCGGTACTACGGTGGGTACCACGACGAATACGTTTGTGTCAGGAGATGACACTGGGTACTTTAAGGACATACAAGAGAGCCCTCGGGATCCACTGAGCATCGAATCTCAGAATCGTAAGGTCCCGATAGGAAGCCGTGAAGCGCAGATGAGTCGCAGGGTGCGGGTGGCTTCTGCTGCCTGGGAATTTTTCTTGTCGACCAAAACCATTTCTCGTCCTGCACGTGCCGATGATGTTCTCCGCGCTTATTCCCTTCCCGATGTTGCTGAACGCCTGTGCGTCAGCCTGAAGACCGTCCGCCGGATGGTGGATTCCGGTGAGCTAGAGACCTTCCACCCCTACCGTAAGGGCCGGACCGTTCGCGTAAGCGAGCAGACGCTCCGCGATCTCTTTGCTGCTGGTGATACGTAGTCTGATGGCACAGGCGTGCGGAAGAACTTATTGGGTCTGAAAAGTTAGGGGGCTGCCATTTGTGGCCGTCGATGAGACCTCCACACAGATTGGTTTCGGAAACGCTGATTGCTGGGACTCCATGAGGAAAGCCATACCTCCTGCATTGTTATGTTGACCGCTTTGATGGGCTAGAGGCGCATAGCTCATAGCTCCTCTGTGTCGTCTGCCGAAGAAACATGGAGCCTCTCGATCGCGAGCGTCAGCGTCATTGGCGGTGGAACTTCACCAAGGGGCAGGCTGCACTGTCTTTCGACGTCGGTAGGACCCGTCTCAGCTCAGAAGATGGTGGCCGTGTTGTGGGGGATCTCGGCACTTCTAAAGCGTACCCAGCCCGAGTGCCGGCCAAGAGCCAGTCCAGTCTTTCGGGGGACCACCCCCAGCGTTCCATCAACCCAATGGCCGTCTGCGAGCCGTTCCTGACAAAAGTCCATGCGCACCTACTCCAGCAGTGGGGCAGTCCCCCGTTGGTCATGATGAGCTTGTTTGTGGTCGTTGATTGATCGAAGGTCTTCACGCTGTACCCATGGGATACATAAAACTGCTGGACTCTTTGCCTGAGTGTCTCGCGCTCGGTGGTGCTGAGGGGTCCCATGGTCCGCGCACCAGCGAACGATTTGCCGTTTCCGGTTCCCTGGTAGTTGCAGTAGCCACCGGCCGGTACGTCCTCGATCACCCAGTCGCCTGGTGACAAGGCCTGGATCTCATCGAGGAGTCCGAAGAACTCCGTTCTGGCTGCTTCCGGGGTCGTGGTGACGCCCTTCCCGTCATCGGGAAGCATGTTGCTCGCTGCGGTTTGAGAGGGTGATGGGGCTGTTACAGCACTCCTACCCGAAGACCCAGCGGCGCATCCGGACACAAGCAGCAGCAAGACGGTACCCGTAGAAAGTACGCGCCAGTACCGGCGGCGGTGCAGGGTCGTCATCGTTTCCTACCGGAATTTGCCTTCCGGGTCGGAAAAACAACGGGTGTTCCCTCCGAGGGCGATGCCGTATTTGCCTGTGGTGAGTCCCATGACGAACTTTTCGGGGCCGAACACGTCGGTTCTTCTGACAAAGTTCTCGCCTCCGTCGGTGTGTTGCTTGACGGTGAACCCTGTGGTTTCGAACTCAGCCTTGACCTTGTCGTGGAGAGCGTCCATTTCTTCCCGGCTCAGCGGGCTTCGGGTGGCATCGAAAGAGACTTGGGTGCCTTCAGTGCCGAGAGGGCCATCACAGACCCCTCCGGGTTTGTCTGGCGTGACCTTTGACCAGTCGCCCGGGGCGTGGGCTTGAATCTTGGTGAAGAGGTCGAGATATTCCTTGCGGGCTTGTTCTGATCCCATGGTCTGCTCCGCAGTGCTGGTAGGAGGATTGGTGGTCGTCGTGGTCCCGCACCCTGCAAGGGTGAGAAGAATGATGGCTGCGGCGGGAAGGACACGTCTGTAAACGGGGTGGAGTTTGGTGGTCATCGTTTCGCATTCGTGAGTTGATCGTGCAGACCGAGAGAGATCTTGGCTTGGTTAATGCTTGACTCGGTTCTCCTGTCGAAGTATCCGTAGATGCCGTTCTCGCCTCCAGTTTGTCCATCATGGGTCTTCGTGGGGTGCTCGATGGTGCCATCCGGTGCTGTGGAGCCGTCCGTGCCGAAGGTGACGGCCCCGAACCCTGGGTCGGTGGTGTATTTGCGGTACGAGCCAGCACCATGCCCGATCACTGCTGTGTAGTCCACGGTGTAGGTTCCCCGGTAAACGGTGCCGCCGGGGTTCAGGTGGAGATCTTTCACGGAGGTCACGTTATCAGGGGCCCCAACGTCCCCGACGAGAACGAGGTTATCGACCGGTAGCCCCGGGTTTGCTGCCTCCATGGCCCCGAGGGAACCCATGGAGTGCCCAACGGCTGTTGTCATGGCTGCGTTGCCGAGGCTGTCATGAACAGCGTTGAACCCAGTCACGTCGTTGCGAAGGGCAGCCCCCACGACTTTTGCCTGATCGTTGCTGAACACACCGAGGTCCTTGGCTGGTTCAACGCCAATCCAGGCAACGACAGCAAGACGGTCCGGGTCAATTCCATGAGGGACAGCAAGTTCACGTTGATCGACTCTTTGATCCTTGGCCTGCTTGGTTTTGGAGGACATGTCATGGCCAACGGTGGTATTCAACCCGGGGACCTGGTAGGTGACGTTCTTGGCGGCGTCGAGGTCCCCGACGGAAATCGACGCGCCATATCCGGTCTCTGATCCTTGCCGCAGTCCAAAGGGAACGAAGCTTACGAGTTGAAAAGCCGATGACTCGTCATCGACGTCGGCAACTTTGGGGTCGCCATTGGTGTCGTAGAGCGTGTCCCAGATTTTGTTGACCATGCCTTCCTGGGAGCCTTCATCAACTTCTCCGCCGTGCTCGTCGCGGTACTTCTTCAAGTAGTCGTGCATCTGCAGCAACTTTTTGCGGTTGGCAAGGTCCCGGGCGGACGCGGTGACACCGTTCAGGTTCCCAATAACGTCCGGAAGTGCATCGATCAGAAGGTGCTGTTCTTCACCGACGGTGACTTTCCCGGTGGCAGGCTCGACGGTGTGGCCGAGGCCAGACCACCACGTGGCTGTGGCTACGGGGTCCAGTCCTGGTTGGGTCAGGAGTTCCCGCAGCCGGGCGGTGCCACCATTACCGAGCCAAACCTTCAGTTGCGCTGCACTCATGGTTCCGATGTCGTTCAAACCCACTTGGTTTGGTGCTGCGTACTGGATGAAGAGCCCGTTGAGCATGCTGTCCGCCACGGCGCCGCTGCCGGCTGTTTCGAATGCGGTGGCGACCTGCTCTATCCAATCGGCGTCTGCTGCGTTGGCGGCGAGCAACCGCTCAAAACCAGCAACAAACGATTCAGTCTCGATGTTCACCCAGGAACAGGATGCTGTGAAGCCGCTCCAGGCGTTCCGGACTGCGACAAAGTGTGAGTTCAAGGTGTTCGTGGCCGTCCGGGACATCGACGCGAAGCCGCGCAGCTTGCCCGGGTCAGCCGAGGTGGTTCCGGTTCCTGGTCCGCCGGCGAACCGGGGCCGGTCCCGCGGCGAAAACACCGCTGAAATAGCCGGTGCAGGGACCGGCGTGCTCTCGGGCATCGGGTCCAGGACCATGGTGGCGACGGTTGCGGATGCTTCGGCGATGTTCCCGGAGAGCAGGTGCTGTTTGCGGATGTTGTCGCGTTGCTGCCAGGCTTCCATGTTCTTTTGCCGGGCTTTCTCTTGCCGGGCCCTGTGCTTGGCCTCGCCGACGTCCTCGGCCAGAACCGCGAGGACACCTGCCAGCTTGCCGCGATCATCGGACCTGATGCCGCAGGCGTCCTTGAACAGGCGCCCGTGGCCGCCGTTGAAGTCCTGCACTGCCTGTTCCACGGCCCCATGCAGGAAGCCTCCCTCGGCACGCAGGAGTTCGTCGGCGGAGTTCGCGGCACTGATCAGCGCGTCGGCTGCGCCGTCATCAAAAGCAATTCCCATGCCTGCCCCCAAACCCAGAACAATAAATCCAGCGATTAGCATAACCAGTGTTTTTGCGGTTGGGAGTTCATTACGCCGGCCGACTTTAGTATGGTGTATGGCGCGAGGTACCGGTTTGGCTGTGGCGTCCAAATTCTCACTCATAGCTACGAGTCTTGTGATGGTGCTTGAAGGCATGGTGCGGTTCACTGCCATTGGCTGCAGCGATGCTCCTGGTCCTGTGAGCCCACACATGTACTGGAGCAGCGGCGCCGGGTATGAGCAACTGACCTCGGTGTCTGAGGACGGAAAATTGTCGATCCGCGTCGGCCCGGCGTTTCAGGCCGTGCTGGAAGCAGTGATGTCCGGCGACTGAGCCTTTCACCGTCCCGTTCACCTGAGTGTCGATTGCGGATAGGGCGCATGGCGGGGCAGCAATTGCACGGCATTCGACAACCCCGATGGGTATTTCGCGTCACGAAACGCTTCATCGGAGCACTTTCTCCACATGCGTGAAGATGATGAAGCTGATGTGCCTTGGAGCGCTCTTGACCCTGGGCTGCCCTCTGGGGAGCTGGAGGTGACGGCTCCAATCCTTGCGGCGAAGCTGGCCAGACTGTCCCCGGAGCAACTCGCAATGATCTTCCCGCCGGAGAATTCTGTCGGCCCTGTATGACAAAGTCTTTATATGACTGCTCCACTGCTTGCCCACGCTACTGAATACGGCCGGATGTACGCCCGCTCCACCACAGAGCAATTTTCCGTGCCATCCATCACCACGGTGATCGGTCAACAGGCTCACGCCTTGGACGGTTGGTTCAGTTACATGGGCGCGAGCAGCCTGGCGGCGGATCCAGACCTGCCTGCCATCCTTGGAAGCCCGGCAAAAACCCGCCAGGCAATCAACAAAGCCTCCAAAGCCGCAGAAGTCTATAGAGATGCGGCGGCAGCGCGAGGCGACCGCGTGCACACTTACTGCGAGCAGGTTGCCTTGCGTGCCTTGGGGCGTCCGCATCGCCTGCAGGAATGCCGGGACGACCTCGCGGCCAATGGCGAGCAGGCTTTTGCCGCCCGTTTTGACGAATGGTGGGAGCTCTACCGTGTAGAGCCGCTGGCGCCGGAGATCACTGTCTGGAACAAGACAGTGGGCTACGCCGGGACCCTGGACCTCGTGGCCCGGATCAATGGGCGTATCTGCTTGATTGACTACAAGACCAAAGGAACCACGCGGGACGGCACCGTCAAGGCGCTGGACGACAAAGTGGTCATGCAGTTGGCGGCTGGAATGAAGGCCGAGGAAAGCCTGGTGGATCCCATCGCCGGCGAATGGGAACCCTGGAAGTACGGGGACAACCCCATGCTGCTGGCTGTGGCCATCGGTGAGACGGAAGTCCGTCCACAGCGTGCCAACCCGGAGATCCTTAAGCATCACTGGTGGAAGTTCTGCGCTCTGAGGCGGGTTTGGGAAATGTCGGCTGACGTCACCGCAGCGGGACAAGCACTGCTGCCGGTTGCCCCGCCCGTGTTCGCTTCAGCCGGTGCTGCACCCTCGAACAGCGGCAGTGCCATGACCTCAACTAAACTGGCTTAGGCTCCGCAACACCCGGATCCGAGGTTGACGATCGTGAGGACTGACAGCACATGGCAATTTTGAGTATCCGAATCATCGGGGATCCGGTGTTACGCACCGTAGCTGACCCCGTCACCGATTTCGGTCCGGAGCTCGCCAAGCTGGTAGCCGACATGACGGAAACAATGGAGGACGTGGAGGGTGCTGGCCTCGCCGCGCCGCAAGTGGGCGTTAGCCAGCGCGTCTTCACCTACCGCATCGGGGGAGTTGAAGGCCACATCATCAACCCGGTCCTGGAAAACAGTGAGGACTTCCAGCCCGACGAAGTAGAGGGATGCCTCTCCATTCCCGGGTTGGGCTTCCCCGTGCGCCGCTACCGGACCACCCGGGCAACCGGCGTGGACCTGAACGGCAACCCGGTCTCAGTCGAGGCCGAGGGCATGCTCGCCCGGTGTTTCCAGCACGAGACAGATCACCTCGACGGTGTCTTGTACACGGACAGGCTGGAAGGTGATGACCGCAAAGCCGCACTTCGCGCCATCCGAAACGCCAACTACCACGCCATTACTGAGCAGACCACGTCCAAGCGTGCCAACACCGTAGGATCAAGCTTCGGTGGCGGCAGCTTCGGAGCTCCGGAGTGAGGGTACTCTTCGCGGGAACCCCGGCTGTAGCAGTGCCGTCGTTGGACGCTTTGGTCAAGGCAGGCTTCGACATCGTGGCCGTCCTCACCCGGCCGGACGCACCGCTGGGCCGCAAACGCATCCTGACACCTTCGCCTGTGGCTGCCCGGGCGATGGAACTCGGTATTGACGTTATTCGCGCTGCAAAGGTCGACGCCGACACCACAGCAAGAATCGCGGAGTTCGCTCCCGACGTCGCCGCCATTGTTGCCTACGGAGGCATTGTTCCCAAAGCTGCTTTGGGTGTCCCGAAGCACGGTTGGGTCAATCTGCACTTCTCGCTGCTCCCGGCATGGCGCGGCGCCGCCCCCGTGCAGCGTTCCATCATTGCGGGTGACGACATCACCGGGGCCGCAACCTTCCAGCTTGAGGAAGGCCTCGACACCGGGCCTGTGTTCGGAACCCTTACTGAGACAGTTCGTCCCGAGGACACTGCCGGCGACCTGCTGGAACGGCTCTCCATCAGCGGGGCGGTACTGCTGAGCCAGACCCTTTCCGCGATCGACGCCGGTCAAGCGTCACCCCAACCGCAGGCCGGGGAAGTGACCTTGGCTCCCAAGCTGACCCTCGAGGACGGGCGTCTGGACTGGCAACAGCCAGCGCTGGCCGTGAACCGCCGGGCCCGCGGCGTTACCCCTGAACCCGGGGCATGGACCACTCTGGATGGCCAGAGAATCAAACTGGAACCTGTAGAGCTGAGGCCAGAGGTCAAGGATCTGGCGCCGGGATCCATCCGTGTGGATGGCAAATCCGTCCTGGTGGGGACCGGGTCACATGCACTGGAGCTGGGCCGGGTTCAGCCAGCCGGCAAAAAGATGATGTCGTCGGCTGACTGGGCCCGCGGCTTGGCAGCACCCGAGAGAGTGGTATTCGAATGAGCGAGTCCGGCCGCCGAGGCCCCAACAACAGCGGGAGCCGGGATGGCGGCGGGCAAGGAAATCGCGGTCCCCGCGGTGAGAGCAAACGCAACGCCCAGGGCAGGGAGCGAAACAGGGGACCCCAGCGGGGCTTCACCAACAACGCGCCCTCGCAGCGTACGCGTCGGGCGGACCCCGCACGGTTGGTCGCCTTCGAGGTACTCCGTGCCGTAGCTTCCGAAGATGCCTACGCCAACCTTGTCCTTCCAGCCCGCATCCGTGAACACCGCCTCGACCGGCGGGACGCAGGGTTCGCCACCGAGCTGAGCTACGGTGCGTTGCGCGGACAGGGCACCTACGACGCCATCCTGGCCCGTTGCGTGGACCGTCCACTCGAACAATTGGATCCCGCAATCCTGGATGCCCTGCGAATTGGCGCCCACCAACTGCTGTCCATGCGCGTTCCGGCGCATGCCGCGCTGGACCAAACCGTTGGCCTGGCACGCGCAGTCATCGGGGCTGGCCCGTCAGCACTCATCAACGCCGTGCTCCGCAAAGTCACCGCCCACAGCATGGACGAGTGGTTGGAAATCTTGCTGGATCAGGAAACGGACGAGACCAAGATCGCCGCTCTGCGCCATGCCCACCCGGAATGGATCGTCCGCGCGTTACGGCAATCGCTGGTGAACCACGGGCGGCCGAAAAACGAAATCGACGCCCTGCTGGAAGCCGACAACGCGGCGCCCGTGGTCAACCTGGTGGCCTTGCCCGGTTTGGGGGACCTTGACGAGGCCTTCGACAATGGCGCTACCGCAGGTGAGTTGGTGGAGGATTCAGCCCTCTCTGCTGGCGGGGACCTCGGCCGCTTTGAATCGGTGCGGCGCGGCACTACCCGCGTACAAGACGTGGGCTCGCAGCTTGTTGCCCGTGCCTTGGCCGGCGTCGAGCTGGGGGAGTCTCCCGCCCAGGGGGAACGGTGGTTGGACCTGTGCGCCGGTCCCGGCGGCAAAGCGGCACTCTTGGCTGCCTTGGCGTACCGCGACGGGGCCACCCTCTTGGCCAACGAGCCTGCACCGCACCGGGCCAAGCTGGTTCAGCAAGCGCTCTCGGCTGTTCCCGGTGAGGCCTGGAAGGTGCGGACAGGCGACGGTCGTGACGTCGGGGCCGAGCAGCCGGAGTCCTTTGACCGTGTCCTGGTGGACGTCCCTTGCAGTGGTCTTGGAGCCTTGCGCAGGCGTCCGGAATCGCGGTGGCGTCGCTCTCCCAAGGACATTGGCGACCTCGGCCCGCTTCAGCGGGACCTGCTGAAGTCGGCTCTGGACGCCGTCAAGCCCGGCGGTGTGGTGGCTTACGTGACCTGTTCGCCGCACCCGGCCGAAACCACAGCCGTTGTAACTGACGTGCTTGCCAAGCGCGGGGACCTGGAGCTGCTTGACGCCGGAGAAGCGCTTGACCACGTCAGCCTCACCGGCAGCCTTGGCGCCGGTCACGAGCTCACTGCCCAGCTGTGGCCGCACGTCCACCAGACGGACGCCATGTTCATGGCGATCATCCGCAAGAAGCCGTAGCCACCATTGTCGGGCCGCAGCGAGGGTGGTTCTCCGCCCGCTGCGGCCCTCTCTTGACCACCACCGACCCGAAGGGGCTGCCTTGTCTCAGTGCTGCATCAACCCGAGCATCCTGTCCGCGGATTTCGTCAACCTGGAGGCGGAACTGCAACGGATCAGCAATGCTGATGCCGTCCATGTGGATGTCATGGACAACCATTTTGTTCCGAACCTGACCCTCGGTTTGCCCGTGGTGCAGCGGATCCAAGCTGTCAGTCCAGTTCCGCTGGACGCGCACCTGATGATCACCGACGCCGACCGGTGGGCACCTGCCTACGCTGATGCGGGCGTCGCTTCGGTAACGTTCCATGCTGAAGCCGCGATGGCGCCGGTCAAGCTGGCCCGCGAACTGCGGGCCCGTGGATCCAAGGCCGGCATGGCCTTGCGCCCGGCCACTCCGGTGGAGCCCTACCTGGACATGCTCAGCGAGCTGGACATGCTGTTGATCATGACCGTTGAGCCAGGTTTTGGCGGCCAGTCGTTCCTGGACATTACCTTGCCCAAGATCCGGCGTGCTCGTGCGGCAATCGAGGGTTCGGGCATTGGCGTTGCCATCCAGGTGGATGGCGGCATCACCGAGGAGACCATCATCCGTGCTGCTGAGGCGGGTGCGAACGTTTTCGTGGCAGGCTCGGCGGTCTATGGGCACCAGGACCCCGCAGCGGCGATTGATCGGCTCCGTGCCGCGGGCCAGGCAGTAACGGCGACGTTCGCCTGACGACCGTCACCACATGTTACGAAGATGGCCCGGGAATAGCCGGGACATCTTGGTAGTTGTGGCACAATAACAACACACATACGTGCTCCGGGGTCGGTGTAAGTCCGAACCGGCGGTTATAGTCCGCGACCCGCGAGCCATCGGATTCCAAGTGATTGGATCTCCGATGGCAGACGGTTGAACTGGTGAAATTCCGGTACCGACAGTTAAAGTCTGGATGGGAGAAGCACGTACAGTCATGCCGTGGGCGTTCCTTTAGCGACGCCCGGCATTGCGCTGTCGTACACCCCCGGAGTCATCGCGGCTTACTGGGAAGGAACGGCATGGACTTTCTGCGATGGCTCTTCGAAGCACAGATCCCCGTTGGAGGATCTGCTCTTGTCTTACGCGAAGTGCTTGGAAACATCTTTGGGCTCCTCAGCGCCCTCGGCGGTATGCGCCGCAAAGTCTGGGCCTGGCCGATCGGCATAGTCGGCAACATCCTCCTGCTCACGGTCTTCCTGGGCAACGTCTTTGGTGCAGCAGCGCCAGCCACGCTATGGGGGCAGGCTGCCCGGCAGATCATGTTCATCGCTGTCGCAATATACGGCTGGTACCGGTGGCAGCAGGGACGTCAATCGAGTGCCCAAGGGCGCGCAATCGTCCCAGGTTGGGCCAGCAACAAAGTTCGTATTGCGCTGATCGGCGCCATGGTTGCCGGCACGGCAGCCCTGACGCCTTTGTTTGACTCCCTCGGCTCCTACCCGCCCGTCTGGGCTGACGCCTGGACGTTCACGGGATCTCTGCTGGCAACCTACGGCATGGCGCGTGGATGGACTGAGTTTTGGCTGATCTGGGTGGCCGTCGACATCGTGGGAGTGCCGCTGCTGTTCAGCGCCGGCTACTACGCAAGTGCGGTCATGTACCTGTTCTACGGTTTCTTCACCCTCACCGGATTCTTCGTGTGGTGGCGGGCAGAGAAACGTGAACGGGCCAGTCGGGAGAGCGGCAGTCCGGTCGTCGTTGCCGCATCCGCGGGGGTTGCCCGGTGAGCGCGGATACCACTGTTTACACCCCGGCCGAGAGCGCGGCCATGGTTGCCGCCCTGACAGCTGCCCTTGCCGGTCCCCGCGGAGCGAATCCCTTGGTCGGTGCAGTGATCCTCAGCCCGGAAGGCGAGCAACTTGCCACCGGCTACCATCGTGGCGCGGGAACGGCGCATGCAGAGGCCGATGCCATTTCCGAAGCGCGTCAGCGCGGCGTCGACATCGTGGGAACAACCATGGTTGTCACGCTCGAACCCTGTAACCACATAGGCCGCACCGGACCCTGTGCCCAGGCGATCATTGCCGCGGGAATCGCCAAGGTGATTTACGCCGTCGACGATCCGCATGACCCCGCCGCCGGCGGTGCACGGACGCTCCGTGCGGCCGGTGTTGAGGTGCGGTCCGGTCTGGCGCTTGCCGAGTCGCTGGACCTCAACCGCGAATGGTTCGACGCCGTTGCCGCCAAACGTCCTTTCGTCACCTTGCACATCGCACAGACCTTGGACAGCCGCATCGCTGCTGCGGACGGCACGAGCCAGTGGATCTCCAGTCCTGAGTCGCTCGCCGACAACCACAGCCTGCGGGGGCTTATCGACGCGATCCTGGTGGGAACCGGTACGGTCCTGATTGACAACCCCCGGCTGACGGCCCGAACCCCGGACGGCCGGCTTTCGGAACGCCAGCCGCTGCGCGCCGTCATGGGTCTGAGGGAAGTCCCTCAAGATGCTGCTGTCCGCGGAACGGACGGGCGTTTTGTCCACCTGCCGACACGCGTTCCGGCCGAAGCGTTGAGCACTCTGTTCGATCAAGGCGTCAGGCACGTCATGGTGGAAGGCGGCTCCAGCATTTTGAGCACGTTCCTGGCCGCTGATTTGGTGGATGAGTTGATCGTCTACCTGGCACCCACGCTGTTGGGCTCCGGAACTCCGGCCCTGAACGACCTCGGAATCACCACGCTGGCCGACGCCCAGCACTGGTCCTGGGACGAAGCCGACGGCGGTGCGGTCCGCGTCCTGGGCAATGACCTTCGGCTGCATTTGCGGTCCACAAGGGCCGCCAACACCAACAAGAATTCGATTCCGCAGGAGAGTTTGGCTTCACACAGTGAAGCTGCGGAATATGTCACAGGAGGACACTGATGTTTACCGGAATCGTTGCAGAACAAGGCACTGTGCTGGGCATTGAGCACGACGGCGATGCCAGCGCCACCTTGCGCTTGAAGGCACCGACCACCACCGGCGACCTGGCCCTGGGCGGATCCATTGCCGTCAACGGAGTGTGCCTGACGGCTACGCGCATCGACGGTCAGGATTTCAGCGTTGATGTCATGGGCGAAACCCTCATCCGCACCACCATCGGGGATCTGGCGCCAGGTGATGCCGTGAACCTGGAACGCTGTGTTCCAGCCGGCGGACGCCTGGACGGCCATGTAGTGCAGGGCCATGTTGACGGCGTCGGTGAGCTGTTGGAACGCGAAGCGCTGGGTAACTGGGATCGCCTGCGGTTTGGAATCCCGGCCCCGCTGGCACGGTACATCGCAGAGAAGGGCTCGATCGCCGTCGACGGTGTCTCGCTGACCGTGACCGCTGTCAGTCCCGCGGCCGAAACGGCTCCGTGGTTTGAGGTGGGACTGATCCCCACCACACTGGAGGAAACCGGTCTGGGCGCCAAGCCTGTAGGTGGACGCGTCAACCTCGAAGTGGATGTGCTGGCCAAATACACCGAGCGCCTTTTGTCCTTCGCACCGCAGCAGGGGAGCACCCGATGAGCGCCCCCGCAAAGACATCGCCTGCGGGCTCGCCCCGTACCGGACTGGATCCTGTTGAAGCCGCCATCGCAGCAATGGCGGCGGGCCAGGCCGTGATCGTGGTGGACAACGAGGACCGCGAAAATGAAGGTGACATCATCTTCGCCGCCGAGCACGCCACGCCGGCGCTTATGGGATGGACCATCCGCTATTCATCCGGGGTCATTTGCGTCCCCCTGGACGGCGACCGCGCGGACGCCCTCATCCTTCCGCCCATGGTGGAGATCAACGAGGACGCCAAGGGAACCGCCTACACCGTCTCCTGCGACGCCGCGATTGGAGTCAGCACCGGGATCTCAGCCACGGACCGCGCGCTGACGGCCCGGATTCTGGCAGATCCGAGCAGCACGCCGGCATCGATCACGCGTCCCGGGCATATTTTCCCGTTGCGTGCGGTTAACGGTGGAGTGCGTGAACGTCCAGGACACACGGAAGCTGCCGTGGACCTGTGTCGTCTTGCCGGGCTTGCCCCGGTGGGTGTGATCGCAGAGTTGGTACATGACGACGGTGAAATGATGCGCCTGGACAGCCTGCGTGATTTCGCCGCCGAACATGGATGCCCCCTCATCTCCATCGAGGACCTGGTGTCGTATGTTGAGGCGGTAGAGTCCCAGACGGCACGTGTTTCACAGGAGGACGAGGAGAAGCGATGACCGCATCGACCACACGCAGCAGCGACCACACCGGCCCCGCGCCACACTCTGTGACCGGCGGGCCGATCGTCCAGCTGCCCACAGCCTTCGGTGACTTCGTGGCACAAGCCTGGACGGACAATGAGACCGGCCACGAGCACCTTGCCGTGAGTTCACCCAACCCTCCCCAAGGCGGACGCGCGCCGCTGGTACGCCTCCATTCCGAGTGCCTTACCGGCGACGTGTTCGGTTCCTACCGCTGCGATTGCGGAGAGCAGCTGGCTTTCGCGCTGGAGCTCATTCACGCAGAGGGCGGAACCCTGCTCTACCTGCGCGGACAGGAGGGCCGCGGCATCGGGCTGGCCAACAAGATTAAGGCTTATGCGCTGCAGGAAGCCGGCTTCGACACGGTTGAAGCCAACGAGCAGCTGGGTTTGCCGGTTGATGCGCGTTCATACGCCGCGGCAGGTCAGATCCTCGCCGAGATGGGTCTTCACGAAGTCCGGCTGCTGAGCAACAACCCGGACAAGCAGCATCGCCTGGACAAGGCCGGAGTGAATGTTGTGGAAATGGTGCCCACTGAGGTGCCGTCCCGCGAACAGAACCTGCGCTACCTGCAGACCAAGAAGGACCGGATGGACCATCGGTTAACACTCGATGTTGAGCCGGTCAGCAATGGCAAGACACCTTCAACGCACACCTTTGACAACAACCAAGACTGAACGGATCCACACCACACCATGAGCGGACACGGCGCGCCCACCATCGACCTCACCACCCTCAGCCCTGAGGAAACCTCGCAGCTCAAGCTCGCCATCGTGGCGGCAAGCTGGCATACGCAGATCATGGACGGATTGGTAGACGGCGCCCTTCGCGCCGCCAAGGAAGCCGGCATTTCCGAGCCCACGCTGCTGCGGGTTCCGGGCAGTTTTGAGCTTCCGGTTGCTGCTGCCAGGCTGGCGCCGCACTTTGACGCCGTCGTAGCACTTGGTGTTGTCATCCGCGGCGGAACGCCGCACTTTGATTACGTCTGCCAGGCCGCGACGTCGGGACTCACCGATGTCAGTGTCCGCACCGGCGTACCGGTTGGCTTCGGTGTCCTCACCTGCGATACCGAGCAGCAGGGCCTGGACCGCGCCGGCCTCCCCGGCTCCAAGGAAGACAAGGGGCACGAAGCGGTAACCGCTGCCCTCGCCACGGCGGTAACTCTCAAGCAGTACAGCTAGGACCATTGCTGTTGAAGGGGATGTGCGTGTGTCTTCACTCACATCCCCTTCGTCATGCAACGCCCCAACACGCGGTGGCCGCCCCAGAGGAAGTAGTCTGGAGGGCGTGAAGAATTTCGAGACGCTGTTCGCAGAACTGAGTGAGAAAGCAGCGACCCGCCCGGCAGGCTCGCGCACGGTTGCCGAACTGGACTCCGGAATCCACGGCATCGGCAAGAAGGTGGTCGAAGAGGCCGCTGAAGTCTGGATGGCCGCGGAGTACGAATCAGACGAAGCCGCCGCTGAGGAAATCTCCCAGTTGCTGTACCACCTGCAGGTCCTCATGCTCGCCAAGGGCCTCAGCCTGGAAGACGTTTACAAGCATCTCTAGCCACGCCACTCCGCGTGCCTGTTGCGGAGCCCCCTGCGTGGCCAAGGTGCCTGAAAACCTCCATTCCAAAAAGAAAGTCTCCCAATGCTCCGTGTAGCAGTCCCCAACAAGGGATCCCTGTCCGAAGCCGCCTCGGCAATGCTGTCCGAGGCCGGTTACCGCCAACGCCGCGACACCCGCGAACTGGTGATGGTGGATCCCGACAATGACATTGAATTCTTCTTCCTCCGGCCCCGCGACATCGCTGTCTACGTCGGTCAGGGAACCCTGGACGTCGGCATCACCGGCAGGGACCTCCTGCTCGACGCGAAGGTCGAAGCCGAGGAAATACTTCCATTGGGCTTTGCACCGTCAACTTTCCGTTTCGCGGGTCCCGTTGGCGATTTTGCCGGCGTCGAACAGCTTGAAGGCAAGCGCCTCGCGACCAGCTACGACGGCCTCCTGCGCGACTACCTCGCCGAGCGCGGCGTCAATGCCAAGGTTGTCCGCCTGGACGGTGCCGTGGAATCCTCAGTACGTTTGGGCGTCGCGGATGCTATTGCCGACGTCGTGGAAACCGGGAATACCCTCAAGGCTGCCGGTATGGAAATCTTTGGCGATCCCATCCTGAAGTCAGAAGCCGTGCTGATCCGCCGATCGGGGTCCGGTGGGGCTGCCAATGGAACTGCCAAGGAAATCGACATCCTTATCCGGCGTCTCCAGGGCGTCCTCGTGGCACGCCAGTATGTGCTCATGGACTACGACATCCGCAAGGACCTGGTGGAAGACGCCGCGGCACTCACCCCTGGCCTTGAATCGCCGACTGTTTCGCCGTTGCGCGATTCCGAGTGGGTTGCAGTGCGGTCCATGGTCCCCAAGAAGGAAACCAACCGCATCATGGACGAGCTCTACGACCTCGGCGCCCGCGCCATCCTGGTCAGCAGCATCCACGCCTGCCGGATCTGACCCCCGGGTCGGTCGAGCCGAGCATCAAACAGCAGAGCCCAGCAGAATCTAGGAGCAGCACATGGCTGTAGCCGTACGCGTCATTCCCTGCCTGGACGTCGACGCCGGTCGCGTCGTCAAGGGGGTCAATTTCGAAGGCCTTCGCGATGCCGGTGATCCGGTGGAACTCGCGCATAGATATGACAATGGCGGGGCCGACGAACTCACGTTCCTCGACGTCACGGCGTCATCGGGCAACCGTGAAACCACATTCGACGTGGTCCGCCGCACCGCAGAAGAAGTGTTCATACCCCTGACCGTTGGCGGCGGCGTCCGTGGCGTGGCGGAGGTGGACAAGCTCCTGCGTTTCGGCGCGGACAAGGCATCCATCAACACCGCTGCCGTGGCGCGGCCCGACGTCATCGACGAAATCACCCGTCATTTCGGTTCTCAGGTGCTGGTGCTCTCCGTCGATGCGCGCCGGACCCGTGAAGGTGACGTCCCGACGTCGTCCGGTTTTGAAGTGACCACCCACGGTGGCCGGACCGGCACAGGAATCGACGCCATTGCCTGGGCCAAGGAAGCCGCAGACCGGGGTGTGGGAGAAATCCTGCTTAACTCGATCGACGCGGACGGCACCAAGGACGGCTTCGACCTCGAACTGATCCGCTTGGTCCGCGCTGCGGTAAACATTCCGATCATTGCCTCGGGTGGCGCTGGGGTGCCTGCGCACTTCCCGCCTGCCGTTGAAGCCGGCGCAGACGCTGTGCTGGCTGCCTCGGTATTCCACTTTGGACCTGACGACATGATCGCCCAGGTCAAGACCGCTATTCGCGGGGCCGGCTTCGAGGTCCGCTAGTTTTTATGGCTTGAACAACAATGGAGGGTCACCTGCAAGGTGACCCTCCATTGTTGTTCAAGCCTGTTGGCGGTTAGAGGCCGATGTCCGCTGACTGCAAAAGCGCGACAGCGTCCGGCTGGCCTTCGAAAGTGACGAGTGCCTGGCTGGTACGGCCGTGCGCATGCATGAGCAATTCGCCCGGTTCGCCAACAATCGCGACCGAAACGGGGGCGCGCTTGGCGACATGCCGTGGCCCGGTGGGTCGTACCAGCACGATGCCGAGGTCCACGCCGCGGTACAGGAAGGCGGCCCGTTTGATGAGGTCGTCCCAGAGGGCATCCGAGTATGCTTCATCGAGTGCCCGGGGCGCCCAACGGTCGCCGGCGCGGCGGACGTCCTCGGTGTGGACAAAGTACTCAATAAGGTTGGACGTCTCATCCAGGGCTTTGATCTTCAAGGGGGAGAGGGCCGGAGGGCCGGCGCGGAACGTCTTGATGAGGTCCGCGTAGGCGTCCGGGCTCTTGAGCTTGGCTGCAAGTTTGGAGGTGGCCTTTTCCGAGGCCTTGCCCAAACTGGGAATCAGAAGGCCCAAACCCACTGCAATCTTCCGTTCGCGCAGATACAAATGCGCAGCAAGATCCCGGGTCAGCCACCCTTCGCAGAGCGTGGGGGAGTCAGGCCCGGCCGCCAGCAGGGTTTCGGCCAGTACTTCTCGGGAAGGATCGACGAAATGCATCACTTGTGAAACTAGCACGATCGGGGCGCTCTTGCGCAGTGGAACCGCCGCAGAATGCGGCTCCCGTCGAAGGCACTAGACTTGATCTGATGTCAGAGCAGTCCGCCCCCAGCCCAACTCCTGCCGCGGAGCCTTCCAGCGACCCTGCGGGTCCCTTGCCGCAGGAGATCGCCAGTGCCCTCAAACGTGATGCGTCCGGCTTGGTAGCCGCCATTGTGCAGCAGCACGACACCAATGAGGTCCTCATGCTCGGCTGGATGGATGACGAGGCTCTCCACCGCACTATGACGTCCGGTCGCGTGACGTTCTATTCGCGCTCCCGCCAGGAGTACTGGCGCAAGGGCGACACCTCCGGACACGTACAGTTCGTGAAGTCTGTCGCCCTTGACTGCGACGGCGACGCCCTCCTGATCCGTGTGGACCAGGTCGGCGCGGCCTGCCACACCGGAACCCGCACCTGCTTCGACGGGCGCGACTTCACAGTCGTTACGGGCAACCGCGACTAAGGCACCCCCTACTTTCCACTGACGCACCACCTCAGACCATAAGGCGGAGAACATAGCAATGCAGGACCTTGGAATCATTAGCCCGGGCCTGGAAGAGTTCCGCGAACTCGCCGTCCACAGCCGTGTCATCCCTGTCCGACTCAAGGTCCTGGCGGACGCCGAGACCCCCATCGGCCTGTACCGGAAGCTCGCCAAGGGACAGCCCGGAACGTTCCTCTTGGAATCCGCAGCGGTGGGGGGAGCCTGGTCTCGCTACTCCTTCATTGGTTCCAAGTCGCGGGCCACTCTGACTACCAAAGACGGCCAGGCCCATTGGATCGGCGAGCCACCCGTTGGCGTGCCAGTCTCCGGCAACCCCGTGGAAGCAGTGCGCGATACCATTGCCGCCCTGCAAACCGACCGCTTTGAAGGACTGCCGCCGTTCACTTCAGGACTGGTTGGCTTCCTCGGCTGGGAAGCCGTGCGCCACTGGGAACGGCTGACGTCCCCGCCCGAGGATGACCTGCAGCTGCCCGAGATGGCACTGAACCTGGTCACCGACATGGCAGTACATGACAACGTGGATGGAACCGTCCTCCTCATCGCCAACGCCATCAACTTTGATGACAGTACAGAGCGGGTGGATGACGCCTGGCATGACGCCGTTGCCCGGGTAAAGGCCCTGCTGGATCAGATCAGCACACCTGTTGCCCAGCCGGTCTCGGTCTTGGAAACCGCAGCACTGGACTTCGCGTCCAGCGTGCAGGAGCGGTGGGACGAGGCCAAGTACCTGGAAGCCATTGACCGCGGCAAGGAAGCCATTGTTGACGGCGAAGTCTTCCAGGTGGTGATTTCCCGGCGATTCGAAATGGAGTGCGCTGCTGATCCCCTGGATGTCTACCGCGTCCTGCGCAATACCAATCCGAGCCCGTACATGTATCTCTTCAGCCTTGAGGATGCGGACGGCCGCGAGTACTCGATCGTGGGTTCGTCACCGGAAGCTTTGGTTACGGTGACCGGGGAGGAAGTCATTACCCACCCCATCGCCGGTTCCCGCCCACGGGGGAAGACCGTTGAGGCCGACAAAGCCCTCGCCACGGAACTGCTGGCCGACCAGAAGGAACGGGCCGAGCACCTGATGCTGGTGGACCTCTCGCGCAACGACCTTTCCAAGGTGTGTGTGGCAGGCACCGTGGACGTTACCCAGTTCATGGAAGTTGAGCGGTTCAGCCACATCATGCACCTCGTGTCCACCGTGGTGGGGGAGCTTGCGCCCCATGCCAAGGCGTACGACGTCCTCAAGGCAACGTTCCCGGCAGGGACCCTGTCCGGAGCGCCAAAGCCCCGCGCGCTTCGCCTGCTGGATGAACTCGAACCCCACCGGCGCGGGATCTACGGTGGCGTGGTTGGCTACCTCGACTTTGCAGGCGACATGGACATGGCCATCGCCATCCGCTCCGCCCTGCTCCGTGAGGGCCGCGCCTATGTGCAGGCCGGCGGTGGAATCGTGGCAGATTCGCACAAGCCTTCAGAGGCGTTGGAGACCGTGAACAAGGCCGCGGCGCCCCTGCGGGCCGTGCACACAGCAGGTTCGCTGCAGAACATTTCCGCTGAAACGGTGCGGAAGGCCGAAGTTCTCGACGACGGGACGTCCGCCTGATGAGCATGGCATCCCCACTGCCCCCTGTCCGCAAGCCTCCGCGTTGGGCCCGCAAATCCACGCTGGTCCTTGCCACCGTAATCCTGGCGCTGGCAGTCTTCGGGGCTACGACACAGACCTGGATCGAGGTGCAGTTGGACCCCACCGGGGCGTCCAACAGCGACCTCCATGTCCAAGGGAGCAAAGCGGCCACCGCGGTAACGGCGTTGGCCGTTGTCGCTTTGGCGGGCGGGCTGGCAGCGTCCATTGCCGGGAAGATCGCCCGCTGGATCATCGCGGCCCTCGTCGTGTTGTCCGCTGCGGGGATCATCATGGCCGCCATCACGGTTCTGTTGGACCCACTGGGTGCCGCGCAGGGGTCCATTGCTGCTGCCACGGGTGTTTCCGGCGGGCAGGCCAACGCAACCGCAACCGCGTTCCCGATCGTGGCCATCGTTGCAGGCTCCCTCCTTGCTGTCTGCGCCGTCGTCTTGCCCGTGGCCGGGCGGCACTGGGCGTCGCGAACCAAGTACGACGCCGGAAGACGGGGCAAGCAAAGCGGCAACGGGCCCGTGGACGAGATCGACAGCTGGGACAGCCTGACACGCGGGGAAGACCCCACGTAAGCAGCCGTATCGGGCTTTCGGGCGGGTCAAGCGCAACAAAAGCGCCGACGCCGGTCCTGACGTCGGACGATGTCCCGGCCGCCGTCAATAAATGGCAGAATGTAAGCAGTATTCATCCTGAGGAGATTTCACATGAGCAAAACCACAGTGTCCGCAAACCAAGCTCAATCCACCATGGCAAGCCACGCTGATGCCATTGGTCACGGAAACAGCCCGGCTGCATGGACCTGCGTACTTGTGATGCTGGTCGGTGCCCTGATTTCCTCCATCGCCTTCGTGATCGCCAGCACTCCGATCTTCGTTGGTGGCTTGGTCGTCATGGTCATCGGCCTCATCGTGGGCGGCGTCATGCGCAAGGCGGGCTACGGAGTAGGCGGCAGCAAGCTGCAGAACAACGGCCACTAATCGTGACCGTTCTTGATGACATCATCGTTGGCGTCAAGGAGGAGATGGAGGCGCGTAGCCGCCTCGTATCCCTCGCGGAGCTGAAGGACCGCGCCGCAAGTGCTGCTCCGGCCCGTGATGCGTGGGCAGCCCTGGGCGGTCCCTCATCCAGCCGCAACGATCTCAAGGTCATCGCAGAGATCAAGCGCCGCAGCCCGTCGAAGGGCGACCTCGCACCTATCGCGGATCCAGCGTCGCTAGCAGTCCAGTACGCCGACGGCGGAGCTTCCGTCATCAGCGTGCTGACCGAACAGCGCCGTTTCGGCGGTTCGCTGGCTGACCTCGATGCCGTGCGTGCCGCCGTCGAGACGCCGTTGCTCCGCAAGGACTTCACGGTGGACGAGTACCAGATTTGGGAGGCCCGTGCGCACGGTGCCGACCTCATCCTCCTTATTGTCGCGGCACTGTCTGACGCGGAGCTTGTCGAATTCAGTGCGCTGAGCCACGAGCTCGGCATGAACGTGCTGGTTGAGACGCACACCGAGGAAGAAATTGAGCGCGCTGTTGCGGCGCAGGCAAAGATCATCGGCATCAATGTCCGCAACCTCAAGACGCTCGACGTCGACCGCTCGGTTTTCGGGTCACTGGCCGGACTGATTCCGGCTGAGGCCGTCATCGTGGCGGAATCGGGCGTCAGGGGAGCCGACGACGTATCGCATTACGCAGCGGGTGGTGCCAACGCCATCCTGGTAGGGGAGGCGCTGGTCAGCGACTCCACTCCGCGCGAACGAATCACCGAATTCAAGGCAGCTGGAGCTGCCGCCATCGCCGTCAGGAACTGAGGCAGTAACTGAATCACGGCGAACAGTCGCAAGGCAGCCCGGGCTTAGGCCTGCGGCTGCCTTGTGGCAAGTGGAACTACCCAATGAACTAACTGGAACAGGACGGTGAGACTGATGGTCGACGCGCCAACAGCCGGCTCAGAAGAGAATGCGGCTGACGCATTCCTGCAAGGTGGCCCTTCGCTGCGCAACGCCTCAGGGCCCTACTTCGGCAACTATGGCGGACGCTGGATGCCCGAATCCCTCATCGCCGCCCTTGACGAAGTCCAGGACACGTTTGAGAAAGCCAAGGCTGACCCCGAGTTCATCGCGCAGCTGAAGGACCTCAACAAGAACTACTCCGGCAGGCCTTCCCTGCTCACCGAAGCCAAGCGCTTCTCCGAGCACGCTGGCGGAGCACGCATCTTCCTCAAGCGCGAGGACCTTAACCACACCGGGTCCCACAAGATCAACAACGTCCTGGGCCAGGCACTCCTTGCCAAGCGCATGGGCAAGACCCGCGTCATCGCAGAGACCGGCGCTGGACAGCACGGCGTTGCAAGCGCCACCGCCGCAGCGCTGTTGGGACTCGAGTGCGTGGTGTACATGGGTGCCGAGGATTGCCGGCGCCAGGCTTTGAACGTTGCCCGCATGCAGCTGCTCGGTGCAACTGTTGTGCCCGTAACCAACGGGTCCCAGACGCTGAAGGATGCCATCAACGATGCCCTGCGCGACTGGGTTTCGAACGTGGAGCACACCCACTACCTTCTGGGTACCGCAGCTGGAGCACACCCGTTCCCTGCCATGGTCCGCTATTTCCACGAAGTCATCGGCGAAGAAGCCCGCAGCCAGATCCTGGAGCAGACCGGCAAACTCCCCGACGCAATTGCCGCATGTATCGGTGGCGGCTCCAACGCGATCGGATTGTTCCACGCTTTCCTTGACGACGCATCCGTGAAGATCTATGGCTTTGAAGCCGGCGGAGAAGGCGTCGAAACCGGCCGCCACGCTGCCGCCATCTCCCTGGGCCGTCCCGGCGTCCTCCACGGCGCACGGTCCTACCTCATGCAGGACGAAGACGGACAGACCATCGAGTCGCACTCCATCTCGGCGGGCCTGGACTACCCCAGCGTGGGTCCGGAGCACTCGTACTTGGCCGACATTGGGCGCGTCACGTACGAGGCCGTCACCGACACCGAAGCCATGGACGCGTTCAGCCTCCTCTGCCGGACCGAAGGCATCATCCCCGCGATCGAGTCTTCCCACGCTTTGGCCGGAGCCATCAAGATCGGCAAACGGCTCACCGAGGGCAAGGAAACTCCTTCCGAGGTCACTGTGATTGTCAACTTGTCCGGACGTGGAGACAAGGATGTGGAGACTGCCGCAGCCTGGTTCAACATGTTGGACGAGGAAGGTCACGTGAAGGGCACTACGCTGTCCACTCGAAAGCCCAAAGGGCCGGCAGAACGCGTGTCCGAAGCAGCCATGGATGTCAACGAGGACCAGAACTGATGACTGAAGAATTCGCCAGCAAATCCGCTGCCGCCATTGACCGGGCCAAGTCTGACGGCCGTGCTGCCTTGGTGGGCTACTTGCCGGCCGGCTACCCGACCGTCCAGGAGAGCATCGAGGCGGGCATTGCCCTTGCCCGCAATGGCGCCGACCTCATCGAGATCGGCATCCCGTACTCCGATCCCGTGATGGACGGCCCGGTCATCCAGGCCGCCACCACCGAGGCGATCGCCAACGGATTCAGGGTCAGCAATGTTTTTGACGTTGTTGCCGGCATCACCGCCGCTACGGATGCGGCCGTGCTGGTCATGACCTACTGGAACCCCGTCATGCGCATGGGCGTTGACGAGTTCTCCCGTCGCTTGGCCGAAGCCGGGGGAGCGGGACTCATCACCCCCGACTTGGTCCCTGACGAGGCTCATGAGTGGCTTGAAGCCTCGGACAAGTACGGATTGGACCGGGTCTTCCTCGTGGCGCCTTCCTCCACTCCGGAACGCCTCGACATGACCGTCAAAGCCAGCCGTGGATTTGTCTACGCGGTCTCGATCATGGGTGTCACCGGAACCCGGACTTCCGTCAGCAGCAGTGCGGAAGACGTCGTCGCGCGCGCCCATGCGGCCGGTGCCGAGCGTGTGTGCGTCGGTTTGGGCGTATCCAACCCGGATCATGTTCGCGAAATTGCCGCCTACGCCGATGGCGTGATCGTGGGCACCGCCCTGGTGGCAGCGCTCCGCGACGGCGGCGTGGACGCCGTCGGGCAACTCACCAAGAACCTCAGCGCCGGCTTGGGCCGCGCCGCTGCAGAAGCCTAAGAAAAAGGAAACAGCGAGCGAATGCAGACCGTCCTCCACGCAGCGGCAATGGTCCCCTTGAGTATCCCGAGCCCTTCGTGGTCCGGTTTCGACATTCCGCTGCCGTGGGGGACGTTGCGTATCCACGCCTACGCCCTCTGCATCCTGGCGGGCATCATCGTCGGCCTGTGGCTGACCTCCGCCCGTTGGAAGCGCCGGGGTGCTCCGGAAGGCAGCCTGTGGGACATTGCCATCTGGGCGATTCCGTTCGGCATTATCGGCGGCCGTCTCTACCACGTGTTCTCCTCGCCTGACGCATACTTCGGTCCGGGCTTTGACGGGACCGGGGACCTCTCGCTTATTCCGCAGATCCAGCGTGGTGGGCTGGGCATCTGGGGTGCCGTCATCCTCGGCGCAGTGGGTGCGTGGATTGGCTGCCGTCGCGCCGGTGTCAGGCTGACAGCCTTCCTGGATGCAGCGGCTCCCGGACTCCTCCTGGCCCAGGCAATTGGCCGCTTGGGAAACTGGTTCAACCAGGAACTCTTCGGTGCGCCGACCACCCTGCCGTGGGGACTCGAAATTGATCCCGCAAACGCTAATTTTCCGGCGGATATGGCTGCCGATACCCTGTTCCACCCCACGTTCCTCTACGAGATGCTGTGGAACCTGGCAGGCGTAGCCATCCTCCTGTTGCTGGACAAGAAGTTCCATTTCCGCTGGGGACGGCTCTTCTGGCTGTACGCCGTGTACTACACCCTGGGCCGCGTGTGGATTGAGGCGCTGCGCATCGACGATGCCGAGCAGATCACCCTCTTTGGCATTACCACCAGGCTCAATGTGTGGACAAGCATCTTTGTCTTCATTGCGGCGCTGGCCATCTTCTTTGTCCTTGGTCGACGCGGCCGGCCGGTGCCAGACACCCCTTATTTGCCGGGCCGTGAGCCGGAAGTGAAGGCGGAAGGGGACCCTGCTGCGGTGACGAGCGTCACCAGTCATGATGTGGACGCATCTGTCTCAGATACTGGTTCGCGTGGTAATCTCCCTGATAACCAAAGCGATCCGGGCCACGTTGACGAGCCGCAGGACACAGCAGGGAAACCGGCAAAGGACACCACGTCCTCCACGGATTCCACAGCTGCTGCAACTGCCGCAAGGAAGGCCCCCGGATCCACGCCGGATGCAGACGACACCAAGTAGTCGTATCCGGTAAAGGGGCAACAGAGTCACCGCTCGTAGGGCCCAGTCCACAGCGTCGTGGCACCCCGGAAACCGGACCGCAGCATACCGATGTTTACTGGTCAAGCCGGGGCCAGAGGTCTGCGTAACTGTTCGTTGCGCTGGATCGGCTGGCCTACAATTCCAATTACTAGCGCTTTGTTGTGCCCGTCACAGGGCAGGCAAGGTGGGGCCAACGTTGTCCCTTCCATACGCACGATCTCGAGGAAGGACGTCTCCCATGACCCATCTTCATAACCCCGGTTGGTCCGAAAATATCGAACCTCAGGGTGCCATGTCTCCGTTCAAGCGCTTCGCTGCGCTCCCGGAGGCCCAGGGTCTTTACAACCCTGATAAGGAGAAGGACGCCTGCGGCCTGGCTATTATTGCCACGCTCCGCGGGGAACCGGGATACGACATCGTGGAAGCGGCACTGACCGCCCTCCGCAATCTCGAACACCGCGGCGCCGTGGGCGCCGACGAAGGTACAGGCGACGGTGCGGGGCTGCTCATGCAGGTTCCGGACGAGTTCTTCCGTGCCGTCACCGAATTCGAACTGCCTGCTCCCGGCCAGTACGTGGTGGGAACAGCCTTCCTCCCCGCCGAATCCCGCGAAGCAGAAACCGCGAAAGCCGGCATTGAAGCCCTTGCAGCCGATGAGGGCCTGATGGTCCTCGGCTGGCGTGAGGTTCCCGTGGTCGCCGACCTCGTTGGCGCCATGGCACGGGCATGTATGCCGTACTTCTCGCAGCCGTTCTTTGCCTCCGCTGCCGGCGAGCAGCTTGAGCACAATGAGCTGGACTCCCGCGCCTGGCGTATCCGCAAGCGTGCCCAGAACAAATTCGGCGTGTACTTCCCGTCGCTGTCCTCGCGCACCATCGTCTACAAGGGCATGCTGACCACCGCCCAACTTGAGCCGTTCTACCCGGACCTCTCGGACCAGCGCTTCAAGACCAAGCTTGCGATCGTCCACTCGCGCTTCTCCACCAATACGTTCCCGTCATGGCCGTTGGCACAGCCCTTCCGAACCATCGCCCACAACGGTGAGATCAACACAGTCAAGGGCAACCGCAACTGGATGCGTGCACGCCAGTCGCAGTTGGCCAGCCCGCTGCTGGGCTCCGTCCCCGAAGAGCTGTACCCGATCTGCACCCCCGGTGCCTCGGACTCGGCGTCCTTCGATGAAGTGGCTGAACTCCTGTGGCTGTCCGGTCGCCCCATCACGCACTCCATCATGATGATGATCCCGGAAGCATGGGAGAACCATGCCACCATGGATCCCGCACGCCGTGCTTTCTACGAATACCACTCCCTGCTCATGGAGCCGTGGGACGGCCCCGCTGCAGTTTCCTTCACCGACGGCAGCCTCGTGGGCGCAACGCTGGACCGCAATGGCCTGCGCCCGGGACGCTACTGGATCACAGAAGACGGCCTCATCATCTTCGCCTCCGAAGTTGGCGTGATTGAGGTTGAACCGTCCAACGTGGTCAAGAAGGGCCGCGTCGCACCCGGCAAGATGTTCCTGGTGGACACCGAAGCCGGCCGCATCATTGACGACGCCGAGGTCAAGGCAGAAGTAGCTGCTGCAAACCCGTGGGCCGAGTGGCTCAAGGACAACCTGATCGATATCAACGAGCTTCCTGAGCGCGAGCACGTGGTCCACACCGCTGCTTCGGTCAACATCCGCCAGCGGACCTTCGGTTACACCACCGAAGAGCTGAAGATCCTGCTCGGACCCATGTCCCGCACTGGTGCCGAGCCCCTGGGCGCCATGGGTTCGGACACGCCCGTTGCTGTGCTCTCCAAACGCCCGCGCCTGCTGTTCGACTACTTCGTGCAGTCCTTCGCGCAGGTTACCAACCCGCCGCTGGATGCCATCCGCGAAGAGCTGGTTACCTCACTGAAGTGCGCCATCGGTCCGAACGGCAATCTCCTGGATGGCAAGCAGGTCCGCCAGCCGCAGATTTCCCTGCCGTTCCCCGTGATCAACAACGATCAACTCGCCAAGATCGCCAACATTGAAACGCCCGACGGCGACCGCATCGCCATGAAGGTCCGTGGCCTTTACCGTCCCGAGGGTGGAGAAGCGGCACTGCGTGCACGCTTGACCGAGATCTGCGAGCAGGTTTCCGGTGCCATCAACCGGGGTGTTCAGTACGTTGTGCTGTCCGACCGTGACTCGAACGCCCAGTGGGCGCCGATTCCTTCGCTGCTGTTGGTCAGCGCCGTGCACCACCACCTGCTCCGCAGCGCCAACCGCACCAAGACCGCGTTGGTGGTTGAAGCCGGCGACGTTCGCGAGACGCACCACGTGGCAGTACTCATCGGCTACGGTGCATCTGCCGTCAACCCGTACCTGGCCATGGAATCAGTGGAACAGCTGATCTCCAACGGCGATGTCACAGGTGTGACTGCCGAAGACGGCGTCTACAACCTCATCAAGGGCCTCGGCAAGGGTGTCCTGAAGATCATGTCCAAGATGGGCATCTCCACCGTGGCTTCCTACACGGGCGCCCAGACCTTCGAGGCACTGGGCCTTTCCCAGGAACTCGTGGACGAATTCTTCTCCGGCACGCACTCCCAGTTGGGTGGCGTTGGCCTGGACGTCATCGCTGCCGAAGTTTCGGCGCGCCACCAAATGGCTTACCCCGAGGGCGGCATCGAGCACCCGCACCAGCCGCTTCTGGGCGGCGGCGAATACCAGTGGCGCCGCGACGGCGAACCCCACCTCTTCAACCCGGAGACGGTGTTCCGCCTGCAGCACGCCACTCGCGAACGCCGCTACGACATCTTCAAGTCCTACACCAAGGGCATTGACGACCAGTCCGAGAACCTGATGACGCTGCGCGGCCTCCTCAAGTTCAAGGATGGCGTGCGTCCGGCCGTTCCGCTTGAGGAAGTGGAGCCCGTCTCCAGCATCGTCAAGCGTTTCTCCACCGGTGCCATGAGCTACGGTTCCATTTCCAAGGAAGCGCACGAGACCCTCGCAATCGCCATGAACCGCTTGGGCGCCAAGTCCAACACCGGTGAGGGTGGCGAGGACGTCGACCGTTTGCTGGACCCGGAGCGTCGCTCTGCCATCAAGCAGATTGCCTCCGGCCGGTTCGGTGTCACCAGCCTCTACCTGACGAACGCTGACGACATCCAGATCAAGATGGCGCAGGGCGCCAAGCCTGGCGAAGGTGGCCAGCTGATGGCCCAGAAGGTCTACCCCTGGGTAGCCCGGACACGTCACTCGACCCCCGGCGTCGGACTTATTTCGCCGCCCCCGCACCACGACATCTACTCGATCGAAGACCTTGCGCAGCTGATCTACGATGCCAAGCGCGCCAACCCGTCTGCCCGGGTCCACGTGAAGCTGGTTTCGGAAGTCGGGATCGGCACGGTGGCGTCCGGCGTCACCAAGGCGAAGGCCGACGTCGTGCTTGTTTCAGGACACGACGGCGGTACCGGCGCCTCGCCGCTGAACTCGCTCAAGCACGCGGGTGTGCCATGGGAACTCGGGCTTGCCGAGACCCAGCAGACCCTGATGCTCAACGGTCTCCGCGACCGCGTGGTGGTTCAGGTTGATGGCCAGCTCAAGACCGGCCGCGACGTCGTCATTGCTGCCCTGCTTGGTGGGGAAGAGTACGGCTTCGCGACAGCTCCGCTGGTGGTTTCCGGTTGCATCATGATGCGCGTCTGCCACCTCGACACGTGCCCCGTTGGCGTTGCCACGCAGAACCCTGAACTCCGTTCCCGGTTCAACGGCAAGCCCGAGTTCGTGGTCAACTTCTTCGAGTTCCTCGCAGAAGAAGTCCGCGAAATCCTTGCAGAGCTCGGTTTCCGCAGCCTGGAAGAGGCCATCGGCCACGCCGAGGTGCTGGACACCCGCGAAGCGATCAACCACTGGAAGGCCGAAGGGCTGGACCTCGATCCCATCCTGCACGGGCTGGAGTTCGACGACGACGTGCCGCTGCGCAACATGACCGGCCAGAACCACGAGCTGGACAAGCACTTCGACCAGCGGCTCATCACCATGGCCCAGGAAGCGCTCAGCGACCGCATGCCGGTCAAGATCACCCTGGACGTCATCAACACGGACCGTTCCGTGGGCACGATGCTCGGCCATGTGGTGACCAAGACCTTCGGCATCGATGTCCTGGCGACCGACACCATTGACGTCACGCTCAACGGCACCGCGGGCCAGTCCCTCGGCGCGTTCCTGCCTGCCGGCATCACGCTGCGCATGTTCGGCGATTCCAATGACTACGTAGGCAAGGGCCTTTCCGGTGGACGCATCATCGTCCGTCCGGACCGCACCAACGTGTTCCAGGCTGAACGCAACGTCATTGCCGGCAACGTGATCGGCTACGGTGCCACCAGCGGCGAAATGTTCCTGCGTGGCCAGGTGGGCGAACGGTTCCTGGTCCGCAACTCCGGTGCGACCGCCGTCGTCGAAGGCATTGGCGACCACGGTTGCGAGTACATGACCGGTGGGCAGACCCTGATCATTGGCCGCACCGGCCGCAACTTCGGTGCCGGCATGTCCGGTGGCACCGCCTACGTGCTGGACCTCCAGCCTGAGCGCGTCAACAAGATGGCCCTCGATACCGGCGAACTCCAGCTCCTGGAACTCGACGCCGAGGACCGCGACATCGTCCACGGCTTGCTGACCAAGCACGTTGAGGAAACCGAATCCGTCCTGGCCGGCCGTCTGCTCGAAAACTTCGACGACACCGCCGCCCGCATCACCAAAGTACTGCCGCGCGACTACGCCGCAGTCCTGCAAACCCGTCTCGACGCCATCGAAGAGGGCCTTGACCCCGATGGCGAAGAAGTATGGTCTCGAATCCTGGAGGTAACCGGTGGCTGATCCACGCGGATTTCTGAAAGTCCGGCAGCGCGAAACGCAGCCACGCCGTCCCGTTCCAGTCCGCATCATGGACTGGAAGGAAGTGTACGAAGCCCAGGAAAAGGGCGTCCTGAAGAGCCAGGCCGGCCGCTGCATGGACTGCGGCGTTCCCTTCTGCCACCAAGGCTGCCCCTTGGGCAACCTCATTCCCGAGTGGAATGACCTGGTGTGGCGGGACAAGGGTGAAGAAGCGATTGAACGCCTCCACGCCACGAACAACTTCCCGGAGTTCACGGGCCGGTTGTGCCCTGCACCTTGCGAAGCGTCCTGCGTGCTGGGCATCAACCAGCCCGCAGTGACCATCAAGCAGGTTGAGGTTTCGATCATTGACCAGGCGTTCGATAACGACTGGGTGCAGCCGCTCCCGCCTACGCGCCTCACCGGCAAGACGGTGGCCGTGGTGGGTTCCGGTCCTGCAGGTCTGGC
This sequence comes from Paenarthrobacter aurescens, assembly GCF_025421775.1. GTDB lineage: Bacteria > Actinomycetota > Actinomycetes > Actinomycetales > Micrococcaceae > Arthrobacter > Arthrobacter aurescens_B. The sequence continues at coordinate 218,471 of NZ_JAOEFX010000011.1, forward strand.
CGTTGCGCAGCAGCTGACCCGTGTTGGCCACACCGTTGCTGTCTACGAACGCGACGACAAGATTGGCGGCCTGCTCCGCTACGGCATCCCCGACTTCAAGATGGAGAAGGAACAGGTTGACCGCCGCCTGGAGCAGATGAAGGCCGAAGGTACCCGCTTCCGGACCGGCGTCGCCGTCGGTACGGACGTCACGTGGGAGCAGCTGCGCCGCCGTTACGACGCCGTCGTAGTCGCCACCGGCGCTACCGTGCCGCGTGACCTGCCCATCCCGGGCCGCGACCTCGAGGGTGTCCATTTCGCCATGGATTACCTGGTTCCTTCGAACCGTATGGTGGCAGGGGAGAACCCCGAAAACCACATCGATGCCCGCGGCAAGCACGTTGTCATCCTCGGTGGTGGCGATACCGGTGCTGACTGCATCGGCACCGCCCACCGCCACCAGGCCGCTTCGGTGACCACGCTCGCGATCGGCAAGCAGCCGCCCGCCGAACGTGCCATCCACCAGCCGTGGCCGACGTTCCCCACCCTGTTCGAGGTCGCCAGCGCCCACGAAGAAGGCGGCGAGCGTACCTACCTTGCATCCACCGTTGAGTTCGTTGGAGAAAACGGCAAACTCACCGGCGTCAAAGTTGCTGAAACCGAGTTCGTGGACGGCAAACGCCTGCCCAAGGCCGGTACAGAACGGATCATCCCAGCTGACCTTGTCTTCCTGAGCCTTGGCTTTACCGGTGCTGAGCCGGCAGGAATCACGGAGCAGGTCAGCGCAGAGTTCGACGGTCGGGGCAACGTTGCCCGCGACGGCTACTACATGACGAACACCGAGGGCGTGTTTGTTGCCGGCGATGCCGGACGTGGCCAGTCACTGATTGTGTGGGCCATTGCGGAAGGCCGTGCATGTGCGGCCGCAGTGGACAAGTTCCTGATGGGAAGCACCATTCTCCCGGCACCGGTCGCCCCCACCGACCGGGCGATAGCGGTCTTATAGCGCCGGCAGGAACAACCTTTTACTCAATCAGCATGAACTACTTAGGGTAGGTATATGAGACGCGCAAAAATCGTGGCAACTTTCGGCCCGGCTATCTCCAGCTTCGACAACACCCTCGCGGTGCTGGAGGCCGGCGTCGACGTTGCTCGCATGAACATGAGCCACGGCGACTACTCCGTGCATGACATCACCTACGAGAACGTCCGCAAGGCTGCGGCGCAGCTGGGCAAGCCTGTTGCCATCATGGCTGACCTCCAGGGACCCAAGATCCGTCTTGGCCGTTTTGTTGACGGACCCCACGAGCTGGCCGTCGGCGACACCTTCACCATCACCACCGAAGACGTCCCCGGCACCAAGGACATCTGCTCCACCACGCTCAAGAGCCTCACCGAAGACGTCAACGTGGGCGACGCCCTGCTCATTGACGATGGCAAGGTGGCACTGCGGGCCGTAGAAGTAGACGACGTCAAGGTTGTTACTGTCGTGACCGTCGGCGGCAAGGTATCCAACAACAAGGGCATCAACCTGCCCGGTGTTGCCGTCAACGTCCCCGCTTTGAGCGAAAAGGACGAGGACGACCTCCGTTGGGCCCTCAAGCGTGGTGCTGACCTCATCGCCCTCTCGTTCGTGCGTGATGCCTCAGACATCAAGCGCGTCCACGAGATCATGGACGAAGAAGGCCGCCGTGTTCCGGTGATCGCCAAGATCGAAAAGCCGCAGGCAGTGGAGCAGCTCCACGAAATCATCGACGCCTTCGATGCCATCATGGTCGCCCGTGGCGACCTCGGCGTCGAGCTGCCGCTCGAAGAGGTGCCGATCGTCCAGAAGCGCGCCATTGAACTGGCACGTCGGTGGGCCAAGCCGGTCATCGTGGCTACCCAGGTCCTGGAATCCATGATCGACAACCCGCGTCCCACACGCGCCGAGGCTTCCGACTGCGCCAACGCAGTCCTCGACGGCGCCGACGCGGTCATGCTCTCCGGCGAAACTTCCGTGGGCCAGTACCCCATCGAAACCGTCAAGGTCATGGCACGGATCATCGAGTCCACCGAAGTACACGGCCTTGAGCGCGTCCCCCCGCTGGGCACCAAGCCCAAGACCCGCGGTGGCGCCATCACCCGTGCCGCCGTCGAAATCGCGGATCAGCTGGATGCCAAGTACATCTGTACTTTCACCCAGTCCGGCGACTCGGCACGACGCCTCTCGCGTCTTCGCCCCGTCAAGCCGGTCTTCGCGTTCACGCCTGTTGAACACGTCTGGAACCAGCTCGCCCTGACCTGGGGCATCCAGCCGGTTCTGGTCCCCTCCGTGGGACACACCGACGAGATGACCGCACAGGTGGACAAGAGCCTGCTGGAAATGGACCTCGTGGAGGAAGGCGACCTCGTTGTCATCGCGGCCGGTTCCCCTCCCGGACAGGCCGGTTCCACCAACTCGCTGAAGGTCCACAAGGTTGGCGACCTCGCCGACACGTCCAAGACCGACGAAGGTTCGCGCAAGGAACCCGTTGGCCCGTGGCCCGAAAAGAAGTCCAAAGCCAAGGCATAGTTCCTCGGTTTGCAAGGTGAAGTGGGTCCCGCCGTTAAGGCGGGGCCCACTTTTGTTTTTGCTTTGCAGGGGGATACGACGGCGGCCGCGAACCTCGTGCGAGGTGCGCGGCCGTCGTCGTGCGTTTCTTTTTGCTAGTTGACCTGGTTGATGATGGTCTCGGCAACCTCGCGCATGCTGAGGCGACGGTCCATGGAGGTCTTCTGGATCCAACGGAACGCTTCCGGCTCCGTCAGGCCCATCTTGGTGGTCAGGAGGCTCTTGGCGCGCTCTACAAGCTTGCGCGTGGCAAACTGCTCCTGAAGGTCCGAAACCTCATTCTCAAGCGCCTTGATTTCCTCGTGGCGGGAAAGAGCGATCTCAATGGCAGGTATAAGGTCCGCGGGGGAGAACGGCTTGACGACATAGGCCATGGCACCGGCGTCGCGTGCCCGCTCCACCAATTCCTTCTGGCTGAAAGCGGTCAGCAGCACAACAGGTGCAATGCGTGCCTTGACGATCTTCTCAGCCGCCGAAATGCCATCCATGACGGGCATCTTGACGTCCATGAGGACAAGGTCAGGCTTGAGTTCTTCGGCAAGCTGCACAGCTTTCTCGCCATTGTCTGCCTCGCCGACGACGTCGTACCCTTCGCCCTTCAGGATCTCAATAATGTCCAGGCGGATGAGGGTCTCATCCTCGGCTACGACAACGCGTCGGGCCGGCTGGGCTGTGGACGTGGACTCCGTCTGTTCGGTCACGGGATCTCCTTGAAAAGGTTCGGCGGGTTCATGTCCATCTTAGTGTGGACTCTCTGATGGCTGGTTTTTGTTGCATCAGCGCGCCCGGTTCTTTGAATCAGCCTATCTGCATGTAGAGTAGTTTCGCGTGCTGGGAAAGGATCGCGTTGCTCACAGAAATGAGAGCAGCTGACTTCCCAGTATTCCGGGCCCGAGTGGCGGAATTGGCAGACGCGCTGCACTCAAAATGCAGTATCGAAAGGTGTGTGGGTTCGAGTCCCACCTCGGGCACGGCATACCCCCTCGTCAGAGGGGGTTTTTGCTTTAACGTGTGTACATTCTGGATGGTCAGGTCCCTCTGACACGGGCCGCGGGGTGTGCCTGGCGCCGCGGGTCGCCTGTTTGGTTGTGGGGGAGCGGGGTCAAAGCCCTGGCTGGTTGGCCCTCAGCGTGCTGTGAACTGGGGTTATGGGGTCCTTTCTTGGTTCGTTCGTTAGGTCGTGGTTGGCCTACACCTCTTCATGGGTAGGGATGCTGGGCGCGACATGACTTCGCGGGCATCAGTCGAGACCACCTTGATTCCACTCGTTCCTGGCGCGGGCGGAGAACGGGCCGACCGCTGCCTTGTCAGGCTAAGGGCCGTGTGGCTCATCCAAACATTCTCTGACACCTCAGGATCGGTGCGTTGGAGTCGGCCACGGAGACGGGTTGTTCCGGATTCGGGGGCGAGCAAAGCCTGTCCAGAGTGATGCCGGGGGGCGAGGGTCAGGGGTGCCGCCAACACCAGTGAATGCATGAGGTTTTGAGGGGTAGAATCCGGCGATCGGAGTTTCCATCAAGCGCCTATCCGTTCGTCTGCGCAGCATGCTTCTGCTCACGACGACTGTAAGACGAAGGTGTTCGTAATGTATATTTCAGTATCGCCATTGACTGGCTCTTTGTAATGAACTTTACTTAGTCGTGCCGGTGACGAAGAACTCCCGGTGCGGCCTATCGGCTCGCAGGCGACAGCTTGCATGCCCCTGTGCTTCTGCAAGGCCGCAACTTGAGCAAAGAGGACAACGATGTCTGATAGCGGTATTCGGGGCAGGAAATTGAAGTCATGGGAAGCCGCGGCTCTCTCCATTGGCTTCATGGGCCCACTCATGGCGGTTTCCCTCAATGGGATCGGCGTTTCGCAACTAGTAGGCAAGGCCGTCCCCCTGGTATTCGCCTTGGGATTCGTCGGCGTTTGCCTTGTGGCCTACGGGTTCGTGCGACTGACCGGTAGATTCAACCATGCCGGATCCGTCTACGCCCTGGCGGGGCTGACGATCGGGCCTAGGGCCGGATTCATCGGCGGATTTGCACTTCTCGGCACCTACTTACTGTTCGCCGCATGCACTCTTACCGCCTGTTCGGTGTTCTTCCAGGCGTGGATCGTCGAGGCAGGATGGTCATTCGAAGCATCATGGATCCTGCTGCCAATAGCTGCAGCTGCACTGACGATCGTCTGCAATCTCAAGGAATCCCGCTTCACAACACACTTGCTGACCTACATTGGCGGAGCCGGCGTGGTGCTCATGCTCGTGCTGGGTGCGGTCATCATCTTCAAGGTCTCCACGGGGCAGGCGCCGGTTGAATCAACCGTCGACCTCAGTGTCTTCAGCTTCGAAGGCACTTCGATCGATTCCCTGATGGCAGCTACCGTGTTCGCTTTCCTTTGCTGGGCCGGATTCGAGTCTTGCGCCTCTTTAGGCGAGGAAACCGACAATCCCAAGAAGGCTATACCGATGGCACTTGGGGGAGCGGTGGTGCTGTGTGGGGCGATTTTCGTCTTCATGATGTTCGCTCAAACACTCGGTTTCGGCACATCTGATACAGGTATAGCCCTCTTTGCGGGTTCCGAATCAGCCATTACGGAGCTGGCTGGGATGTACATCGGCAAGGAATACGCACTGATCCTTGCGTTCGCTGCTGCTGCCGTTGCCTTCGCATCGACAATCAGCTCAACGGCGGCTGCGTCCCGGCTTCTGTTCGCCCTTTCGCGGGACGGCTTCGGGCCGGCAGCACTTTCCCGCGTCGACCAAAAAACGGGGGTCCCCCGCCCGGCGGTGATCGTTGCCACCATCCTCAGTCTGGCGATAGCCGTGGGCTACTGGCTTGGTGGCGTGTCAGCTTTTGACACGTTCTACTGGACAGCCACCATAGCGGTGCTGTGCCTGCTGGTTGCGTACGCCACAACGACGATCGGCGTCGGCGCCTACATTATCTCCGGTCGTGGTGGCATTCCCAAATGGGAGATGATTGTGCCCCTGCTTGGCCTCGGCTATCTCGGCTACGTCTACTTCGTGCAGGCCGTTGGCCAGGAGGCCCCATTTAGCTACTTCCCGTGGATCGCTGGAGCGTGGTGCCTGATCGGGGCAGGCATTGCCATCTTCGCCCCCAAGCTCGCCCGCCGCATCGGCCACAGGCTGGTTCAGCAGGATTCCCAGCAGCAGGACGACGCGGGACACGACTCCGGGGCTTTGCTCGGGGTGACCTCGGGAACAAACGGTAAGTTCGGCACTGAATGCGACAAGGCTTGAGCGCCGTGCCGCTTTACGACTTGGATCAACAAGTGCTGGCGGTCTGCGGCCAATTGCGGTTCTCCCCGCTGGCGATTGAATCAGCTCACGGAAGTTCCATCGTTGACTCCGAAGAGAGGGTATTGATCGACTTTTCCGCCGGCGGCGACTGCAACCCCTCAGGCCCTTTACCGGGCGTGGGAGCTCGGGGTGACTGCCATCAGCGTGGGACCAGAACGAAACGTCATAGAACTCACCCCGCCACTGATCATCACCGATGAGGAACTGTGGGAAGGTTTCGACCGGCTGGGCAGCGCATTGGCAGACGTTGCTGCAGGCAAACTGGATGACCAGGACCTCGAACGGTTTGCCGGTTGGTGCTGATTCCTAGTTCATGAGGACGAAGCGGGGGGGGGGGGCAGGTAGTTCCGGGGCCCCCCCCGATTTTGGGGTAAAAAAAAAAATAAAAAAAACCCGGGATATTGATGGGAAAAGGATTTGGGTAGGCCCCC
>NZ_JAOEFX010000119.1 GCF_025421775.1 Paenarthrobacter aurescens
TGGACGAAAAATGGGTTTAGAAGGCATGATTCAATTTATGATCGATGATTGTTATTACACCAATCCCCCTGCACTGCCGAAGGATCGAACCTTAACGCCGGCTAATGACCGTTTAATTGCCCAGCTTATTACATGCGCTGAAAATGAGGCCTATGAATACACAAAAGAGCATGCAGCCGCTCTTGAAGAAATCCGAGAAAGTGTAATCGAAAGCGAGACGGATCAAAAAATACCGGTTATTGGAATCACAGGAACAGGAGGAGCGGGGAAAAGTTCGCTTACGGATG
>NZ_JAOEFX010000120.1 GCF_025421775.1 Paenarthrobacter aurescens
TGTAAGCCTCAAAACCGGCCAGCACCACCTCTGGATGCTCCAGCAGACCGGCGTGCAGACAGGCATTGAGGACATCCCACGGGTTTTCCGGGCGATCGAGACGCACAATCAGATCGAACGGCAGGGCGATGCTGAGCGATTGATAGTCGACAAAATCCCCCATTTCGGCCAGTACGGTAAAATAGCCTTCGCGTTTTGCCACCGCGCAGTAGGGATTTTGCCCGTCGCGCGTGGCGCCAATCTGCAGAAAAATCTTTCTCATCGCGTCGCCTTACCGGGTTAACGCC
>NZ_JAOEFX010000121.1 GCF_025421775.1 Paenarthrobacter aurescens
GGTTGAAGTCATTTACTATGGCTTTAGCAAAAGGGTATAACAGCTTTCCTGCTTCTGTAACTCTCAGCCTTCCTTCCTCACGGTCGAATAACAAAGTGTTATAATAATTTTCCAGTTGATGGATCTGCCGTGTTACAGCGGGCTGAGATAGGAAACTTAACCTCGCTGCCTGGCTTATACTTCCTTCATCCACCACTAAACAAAACATTTTCAGATTTTCCAATTTCAAGAAAACGACCTCCATGTTTTTAGATAGTTTATTAAAATGATAGCATCATTAGGTAAAT
>NZ_JAOEFX010000122.1 GCF_025421775.1 Paenarthrobacter aurescens
CAGCGGTTCCATCAGGGCGACAGCGCGGTTCTGTGCAGCCAGGCTCTCGGCATGCTCGAACGGCATGTAGAAGAACTGGCGTAGCGACGCATCGACTTCCAGATCATGGCCCGCGGCGATCGCGTGTTCCGCGAAATGCAGCGCCAGCGCGTCGGTGGCGAACATATGCGCGGTGTCCCGGTAGGCATTGCGGGGAAACTGGTCCAGCAGGATCATGAGCGCGATCGCGCCCGAGGGGTCATCCAGCCAGGCATCGAGCCGGCGCGCGGCTGCTGCCATATGCGCCG
>NZ_JAOEFX010000123.1 GCF_025421775.1 Paenarthrobacter aurescens
CGCCATCTGCTCGTCATTGAGGGAGTATTTACCCTGATAATATTCACGGTACTTTTCAATATTGGCGAACTGACGCTGACCGGGGGAGTGATCCATCAGCGACACCAGAGTCACCGGCTCGCGGCCCGCCAGCTTCTCGAACAGCGGCAGGGTGGTGTGATGGGGCAGCTCGCAGCGCAGGTGCAGGCGGTGCTCGGCACGGTTGAGGCCGCGCTTCTGCGTCTCCTCCACGGCGTTGATCATCTTCTCCAGATTCTCCAGCCGGTCGCCGCCGTCGCGCACGTCG
>NZ_JAOEFX010000124.1 GCF_025421775.1 Paenarthrobacter aurescens
CTGGATAACCAGCGGCGGCTGGTGGTGCCGGAGTGGGAAACCGGGCTGGATTGCCTGCAGGCCGGATTGTGCGTGGGCATGGTGCCGGGCCACCTGGCGCGCCCGCTGCTGGACAGCGGCGCGCTGGTGGAGCTGGCGTTACCGCAGCCATTTCCGGACAGCCCGTGTTGCGTCAGCTGGTCTGAGCAGCGCGCGTCACCGGCGCTGGCGTGGTTACTGGAATATCTGGGCGATGCGGAGACGCTGAACCACGTGTGGCTCAGCGAGAAGGTGGCTTAACGGCGGT
>NZ_JAOEFX010000125.1 GCF_025421775.1 Paenarthrobacter aurescens
ATGGTTAAACGCCAAATATTGGTTAATAAAATGTTGGTCTTTAATCGCTGCTGTGGCGGCGGCATGCGCCAATGTACTGGTATTAAACGACTGGCGCGTATAATTTAAAATCTCGGCAATGCTTGCACTGCTCACTGCATAACCAATGCGCAAGGCTGCCAGTCCATAAGCTTTGGAAAAGCTACGTAGCACAATGACATTGTCATATTCTTGGGTCAAATCTACACAGCTGAGCGTCGGCACAAATTCGATGTAAGCCTCATCAATCACCACCATCACCTCCGAT
>NZ_JAOEFX010000126.1 GCF_025421775.1 Paenarthrobacter aurescens
CCTCATCTTTAAGACGATACGATGCTGAGGGGTGAATTGTAATACTGCTTTTATTGCCTAAGTAGTTCCTTAATTCTACCGATACAAGGGGTTCTGTTCCTGCGGCTTCTGCTGTCGAAAAAACCGTTAAGGGAACTACAATGATAGCGATTGCTACCAGGATTCTCATCATGTTTTTCATTGGCTGCTCTCCTTACTTTTACTACTTTTCTAATACTATATAAATCTAAAGGCATCTTTTCTAATATCGGGCAAACCCTTAGATTTTCCAGTACTTTATTTCCAT
>NZ_JAOEFX010000127.1 GCF_025421775.1 Paenarthrobacter aurescens
CAGGTCGAATCTTTCCTCCGGCCATTCAGCCGGAAGGCGGCCCTGACGGACTTCGGCATGCTCGAAAATGCTTAAGCGAGTGCGCGCCAGCTTCACCGCCGCGCTCGCCGTGTCGCAGCACAACAGGCGGTCGCAGCGCGGAGCCAGCTCTGCACTCAGTTCGCCGTTGGCGCAACCCGGTTCGAACACCGACCTGGAGCGCGGACGGGGCAGGGCGGCGAGGGTGATCGCGCGTTTGCGCTGCTCGTACCAGCGCTGGCGGAACGCCCATGGGTCGTCATTGCCC
>NZ_JAOEFX010000012.1 GCF_025421775.1 Paenarthrobacter aurescens
GGCTTCTCCGACACCCGCCAAGCCGCCCGCCGCTACTTCAAAAACGACACCCACTCCATCGTCGCCAAAACCCTGCAGTTGCTGGCGGCGAGGGGCGAGGTAGAGGAGGGCGCGCCGTCGTACGCGATTGACCGCTACAAGCTGCTCGACGTGAACGCCGGCACCACAGGCGGCGCAGGCGGCGACGCCTAACAACCCGCACAAACAAACAGTTGGCGGCAGTGTTCGTGATGAACACTGCCGCCAACTGTCATTTTGCTGGGTTTCGGGGCACCGCGTGCACTAGGTGCCCAGGTTCCGCCTGTCGACGACAAAGCCTGTTGCCGCATTTTCGCGGACTGCGTTGATACCGGCCACAACGGCCTTCAAATTCGGAAACTGTGGCGACACTGCCACAACCGTGCCGTCTTCGGCAGTGAGCCGAAATCGGAATGAGTTGGTACCTGCTTTGAGAATTTCGAAACTGCCCGCCATTTTCCCCTGTTCCTTACGCGTCGCTGCGTACACGAGCTGACTTCATAACTCCCCACCGACCCTAACGGCCATTTCCGACCACCAAAAGCCCTACTGATGGGTAATTTACAACCGATATCGGTAGATCTCTTTGAAAGCAACCGAGGAGCTACAGACCGCATGGAACCCCGCGCGTATCGTGAGGATATGACTGACTCCGGCATGGCCCCGGTTACGGGCGTGCTGCTCGCTGCGGGCGCCGGCACGCGCCTGGGCCGTGGCCCCAAGGCGCTGCTCCCCTTCCGTGGGCGCACGCTGGTGGAAGTGTTGGCCGATACCCTGTTCGACGGCGGCTGCCGCGAAGTGGTGGTGGTGCTCGGGGCCGAGGCGGACCGTGTTCGAAGCGTCACGGATCTTGGTTCGCACGTGGTGGTTGAGAACGAAGCTTGGGGCAAAGGCATGGCTGGATCGTTCCGGGCGGGCATCGAAGCCGCCGCCCCCGGCAACAGCATCATGGTTGCGCTGGTGGACCAACCCGGTTTGACCCCGACGGCGGTGAGCAGGCTGCTGGGCAGCCACCGTCCCGGCCGGGTCACCGCAGCTGCCTACCCTGACGAGTCAGGACACCTGAAACGCAGGCACCCAGTGATTTTCGACGTCGGGCTTCGCGACCAGGCCGCGGAAGCGGCCAATGGCGACACGGGCGCGCGTTCGTTCCTCAAGGCGCATCCGGGCCTGGTGGACCTGGTGGATTGCAGCGACCTCTGCTCGGGTGAGGACCTGGACACGAAGGATCAGCTGCATCTTCTGGACGGGTGACAGCGCGGTAAATTAGGGTCCATGATCCGCATCGATCTTGACGATCCCGCACGCCCCGATGTCCACCAGCTCCTCAGCGAACACTTGGCCGACATGTTCGCCACGTCGCCTGCGGAGAGCGTGCATGCGTTGGATCACTCGGCGTTGTCGCACGAGTCGATCACGTTTTGGACGGCCCGCGAGGACGGAGTTTTGTTGGGATGCGGTGCGTTGAAGACGCTCTCCGGCGGGCATGCAGAGATCAAGTCCATGCGCACCACGGCCAACGCCCGTGGACGCGGCGTGGCAACCCTGCTGCTTGAGCACATCGTGGCCGAAGCCCGGAGTCGGAGCTTGGAACGCGTCAGCCTGGAAACGGGCACCGAGGACTACTTCGCTCCCGCCCGCCGCCTGTATGCGCGGCACGGCTTCACCGAGTGCCCGCCGTTTGCCGACTACACCCTGGACCCGAACAGCGTGTTCATGGAGCTCACCGTTTCACCCAAGTAGGTAGCAGATCAGGCCGTTTTGAGAGCTCAAAACGGCCTGATCTGCGATTCAGTTGGGGATCAGGGTGCGGTCGCGGAGGGCCAGATAGATCTTGTCCCGCGCGATGGGAAGCTCTCCGAAACGGATCCCTGTTGCGTTGCGGATCGCGTTGGCCAGCGCGGGAGCCACCGGGTTGAACGGGCTCTCGCTCATCGACTTGGCGCCCAGCGGGCCGGTGGAGTCGTTGGTCTTGGCGAAATACACCTCGCTGCGGGGCACGTCCGCGAACGACGGAATATGGTACTGACGCAGGATGTCCGTGGTGACGCGTCCGGCGTCGTCCACTTTCACTTCCTCGTACAGCACCGCGCCGAGCGCTTGCGCAATGCCGCCCTCGATCTGCCCACGGCATTGCCGCGGGTTGACCACCACGCCGGCGTCGGCCGCTTGGACACTCTGAAGAATCCGCAGCTCACCCGTGCCGGTGTTAACGGCAACGCGGAATCCGTGCACGTTGAATGCCACGGACCGCGGCGTCCCACCCCAGTTGCCGTCGGTGGCGAGCCGAACGCCTTGCAGCCTGGCGGCGTCGACAATTTCCGTCAGCGTCACAGTCCGATCTCCGCACTCAACGGCTCCGTCCACTAAACGGCAATCCGCCAAGGCCGCTCCCGTCAGCGATGCGGCGACTGTTTGGATCCGGGTGGCGAGCTCCAGCGCCGCTCCGAGCGTCGCCTTGCCAGCGACCACCGTCCCGGCGGAACCGAACGCGCCGGTGTCGTGCTCCAAGAGGTCGGTATCGGACTGGCGAACGGTCACCTTGGAAGCTGCTGTCGCCAGCGCAGTGGCAGCCAGCTGCGCATGCACTGTGGTGGTGCCGTTCCCGAATTCCGCAGTACCGACGTCGACGGCGAACCGTCCGTCCGCTTCCAGGCTCACCCGGGTGTGGGCGAAGTGGCCGCGCGGGGGGACGGTGTCGATCATGGACAAGGCCGAGCCCTCCCCCACAACCCAATCCGGTCCGAGATCGTCCATCCCAGCGGCACGGTAGCGTTCCTTGCCTCGATCCAAGGCGTCCCGAACCAAGGCAACACACTGGTCCAGTCCGTAGCTTCCGTAGTGCACATCTTCCTCGGGCTCCGGCGTAGTGGACAGCATGTGGTCACCGGGCCGGACCATGTTCTTGAGCCGGAACTCCAAGGGATCCATGCCAATGCCAACGGCAAGCTCATCAATGGCCGACTCGATCGCGAAGATCATCTGGCTCAGCCCGTAGCCGCGGAAGGCGCCCGCGGGAACGGTGTTGGTGTAGACGGCGAGGGCGTCAACTTTCTTGTTTACGCATTTGTAGACCGCCAGGGACTCGCCGCAGCCATGGAACATGACGCCGGGAGCATGGTTTCCGTAGGCACCGGTGTTGGTGAGGACGTCCAGCTGCAGTGCTGTGAGGTACCCGTCCCGGTTGGCACCCGCCTTGAGATGAATGGTGAAAGGGTGGCGCGTGGTGGTCGCGGTGAACTGCTCGGTACGGGTGAACTCGAGCTGCACCGGGCGGCGAAGTTTCAGCGCGGCCAAGGCCACCAGGTCCTCGGTGAGGACTTCCTGCTTCCCACCAAAGCCACCGCCAACCCTCCCGGCCACAACGCGGACGGTCTCCGGCGGCAGATTGAACAACCGGCTCAACGTCCGCTTCACCAGGAAGGGAACCTGTGTGGACGAACGGACAATCAGCCTGCCGTCCTTATCCAACCAAGCGATGGACGCGTGCGTTTCCATGGCCACGTGCTGGACCCGCTGGGTCTGGTAAGTGTGCTCGTGGATGAAGTCGGCGGCCGCGAAGCCATCTGCAACGCTGCCCAGCTCGGCATGCACTTCCGCCACCACGTTGTGGTGCGGCCGCGAGATCCTGGACGCTTCACCGTCCTTTTCTCCGTGAATCGCCGGGGCTCCGGGAAGGATGGCTTCCTGAGGCGTGAACACGGGCTCCAGAAGTTCGTATTCGACAGCAAGCGCACGGGCACCCGCCTCAGCGGCCCCCACGGATTCGGCCACCACGGCCGCTACCCGCTGTCCGATAAACCGCACCACGTTGTCCAGGACGCGCGTGTCATCGGGGTCATCGGTGAAGTTCTCGTGCTGGGCTGTGGAGAACAGCTGCTGTGGTGCGTCCTCGTGCGTGAATACGGCAACGACACCCGGCACGGCCAGTGCCGGAGCCTTGTCGATGGACACGATCCGGGCGTGCGCATGCGGCGAACGCAGGAGCTTCAAATGCAACAAGCCAGGGAGCTGCTCCGCCGGGACATCCAGGGCGTACCGGGCCGTTCCGGTCACCACGGCGTTGCTGGCGAGGGCCGGTACGTTGTCGCCGAGCTGGCCGGGAGTGGCTTCCACGGCGGGGGTTCCCGCAGCGCCAGGTGACTGAGCCCCGGAAACGTCGGATCCGGCGTCGTGCTGGTGATTGCCGCCATGGCCGCAGACGGCGTCGGCGATGGAGCGGTAGCCGGTGCATCGGCACAGGTTTCCCTTAAGATTTCGCGGCAGGTTGGCGCGTTGCTCGTCGTCGAAGGTGGCCGCTGTCATCATCATTCCGGCGGTACAGAAACCGCACTGGAAACCCTGGCCCTCGCTGAACTGTTCCTGCACAGGGTGGAGTTGCCCGTCCTTGGACAGGCCTTCGATGGTGGTGACCGCTTTGCCCTCGGCACGGACTGCCGGGTAGATGCAGCTGTGGACGGGTGTTCCGTCAACATGGACGGTGCAGGCTCCACAGTCGCCGCCGTCGCAGCCTTTCTTGACGCCAAAGTTGCCCTCTTCGCGGAGGAACGTGCGGAGGCATTGCCCGGGGCGGGGTGTGGCCTGCGAGGCAGCTCCGTTGATCTCAATTGCCATTCGGGGCCTCCTTCTGCTGGGTGTTGGATGGTGCGGGCTGCGTGGACGGCTGGGGCGAGGTGGCGTGCGGCGGCCAGAAGTCGCCGGACACCGTCATGGATTCGCCCAGCAGCTCGGCCCGGATTTCCTCGGCCAGTTTGAACGTCATGTCACGGCGCCATGCCGGCAGCCCGTGGATGTCGTCGTGGTACAGAGGCCAGGGAATGGAATCGCCGACGGCGTCAGCCAACGTCCCGGCGTCGGGAACCTGCCCGGCGGGGAACCTCAGCTGTACCGGCCTCTTAGTGGAGGCGGTAACTGTGATGACGAGGCCGCCGTCGGGGTCGAGGCGGCCGATGAGCAGCACGCCCGAGCGGCCAAGGTTGCTGAGTGACAGGCGCCGGAAGGCAACCCGCGCGGACAATGCGGATGCCGGCAGATGGATGCTGCGGAGCAACTCCCCCGGTGACAACACGGTCTGCATGTCCCCAATGACAAAGTCGGTCACGGGGACGGTGCGGCTGGTGCCGTCCGGGCTGAGGATGGTCCCCACTCCGTCGAGTCCGGCGCAGAACGACGTCATGGGTCCAGCCGGCAAGCCGGTGCAGATGTTGCCGCCCACCGTGGACATGTTCCAAATCTTGAACGAGGCCACAAACGAGTCGCAGCAGGGCCGGATCAAGGCCAGACCGGGCCATTCCCGGTGGCTTGCTTCAGCAGCCAGTGGCAAGGCGTAGAGCTCAGCGACGGTGCAAGTGGCGGCGAGTTCGATGCCTTCGTCAGTCAGGGTGATGGCGGGCCAGTTGGCCTCCCCGAGATCCAGGAGGCGCTTGAGGACGGTGCTTCCGTAGGAGAAAAGGACCGTACCTCCAGCGAGCCAGGCGTCGCCGTCGCGCCATAGGGCCGGGTCCGTGGTGGGCACCACGGCCTCGATGGTGTTCATGTCCATGGGTCCTCCTGAGTGAGGTAGTGGGGTACTTGTTGGACCGGCGCTGGGTGGATGGGGCCGGTGCTGTCCTTGAGGGAGGGAAACCCGTGCACGCTGGCAGGGCCGGCCTTTCCGCTGGCTCCGCGCTCCGCAATGATTTCCGCCGTGATGGACACTGCCACTTCGGCAGGCGTGACGGCGCCGAGGTCCAGGCCGATCGGTGAATGCAACCGTTCCAGCGCCTCGGGCGGAGTGCCTGCCTCGAGTAAAGCGTCCACCCGCTGGCGATGGCTGCGACGGGAACCCATCGCTCCGACATACGCCAGGTTCAACCGGAGGGCGCTTTCGAGCAACGGGATGTCGAACTTGGGGTCGTGGGTGAGGATGCAGACCACCGTGCGGGCGTCGATGAGTCCGGCGGCTGCCTCAGATTCGAGGTACCGGTGCGGCCAGTCGGTGACCACTTGTTCAGCCGCGGCGAAGCGGCTTTGCGTCGCGAAGGCGGGCCGGGCGTCGCACAGGGTCACGTCATAGCCGAGCAGTTGTCCGGCCGGGAGCAAAGCTGCGCCGAAATCGTTGGCGCCGAAGATCAGCATTCGCGCAGCCGGCAGACGGCTCTCCACGAACAGGGTGATGGGCTCGGGCTGGGTTTCCTCCCGCGGGGGTGCAGCCAACCTCTCAGTGGTAACCCAGCCGTCGATGCAGCCCTCCGGTGGGGCCAGGCGAACCAATCCGGCGCGGCCCCCTTGGAGCAGCGGCTCAACCTGGGCGGCAGCAGCGAAGAGGGTGGCGGGGTGGTCACCCACCAGTTTGGCCAACTCCTCCGATTCCATGGCGCGGAACCGCACAGGATCATTGACTGCCATGACTCCACCGCCCGCATCGAGCCGGCGGATCAGGGCCGCAGGGCGTTGGCTTTCAGCAAACACAGAAAGTTCGGGCGCACCTGCGCTGAGCGGCTGGATGTGGACTTCCAGTTCTCCTCCGCAGCTGAGTCCCGCGGCGAACGCGTCCTCGGAACTGTAGCCAAAAGATTCAAGGCGGGGGCCGCCGTCGCGCATTGCTTCCAGGGCCGCCTCCACGACGGCACCTTCCACGCAACCTCCGGACAAACTGCCCAGGACTTCGCCATGTTCGGAGACCATCATGGAGGTTCCCATGGGCCGCGGCACGGAGCCGCCCGTCCCTACGATCGTGGCCACAGCACACAGTTGGCCGGAGACCGCAGGCCGCCAGCTGCCCAGTGAAGGCATCAGATCCAGCATGGCAACACATCCTTATTCCAGGTGTCCCGGCCAGGTGGCCCGGCCGGAGCAGTGCGCGATCTTGCCTCATATTCTCATTTTCAGAGGTTGTTGCGGGGTAGTCGCGGCTTATCGGTAAAAGTTCAATCAGTAAGAGTCCATAGGAACGGGGGCAAGGGCTTCATCTCCCTGCCCCCGTTCCCTGACGGAGCGTCGGGTCCCGTTCCTGTATCAAGAGGACCGCCGCCCGCCGTCATGCCTGTAGGGGTGGTGCCCCAAGGGACGACGACGGCGGACGCCTATTCGTGCGGTGGGTACCGACGGACCGTCGATCGGAGTGCCGGATGACCCGCCGGCGCGGGGTGGGGATCCGGGTCAGACACCCATCAGGGCGTTGATCGGGCCGCGGGCGAAGTAGATGATGAAGCCTGCCGTGACCACCCACATGAGTGGATGGACCTTCTTGGCCTTGCCCGACGCAGCGCTGATCACCGCGAAGGAGATGAACCCGACGCCGATGCCGTTGGCGATGGAGTAGGTCAGCGGCATGGTGACGATGGTGAGGAACGCAGGGAGTGCGATGGAGAACTTGGTGAACTTGATCTCGCGGATCTGCGCCATCATCATCGCGCCCACCACCACCAGTGCCGCAGCAGCTACTTCCAGCGGCACCACCGAGGTGAGCGGAGTGAAGAACATGGAGCCCAGGAACAGCAACCCGGTAACCACCGAGGCCAGGCCGGTGCGTGCGCCTTCGCCGATGCCCGCTGCCGAGTCGATGTACACGGTGTTGGACGAACCGGACGTTGCGCCACCCACCACTGCGCCCATGCCTTCAACGATGAAGGCCGACTTCAGCTTGGGGAACGTGCCGTCCTTGTGTGCCACGCCAGCACTCTTGGCCAAGCCGGTCATGGTTCCCATGGCGTCAAAAAAGTTGGTGAAGACCAAGGTGAAGACCAGCATGGTGGCAGCGAGCCCGCCGATCCTGGCGAATGAGCCGAAGAGGTCGAACTGACCCACCAGGCTCAGGTCCGGGACCGAAACGAGTTGGCTCGACAAGATAGGCACATTGAGGTGCCAGCCGCCGGGGTTGTCGGCACTGCCTGGGCCGATGTGGAACACTGCCTCCACAACTGCGGCGAGGACAGTGGTGGCGACGATGCCGATCAGCAGGCCGCCTTGGATTTTGCGTGCCACGAGGATGCCCATGGTCAGCAGTCCGACGATAAAGACGAGGGTGGGGATGGAGGTGATGGAGCCGTTATCTCCGAGTTGGACCGGCGGGCCGCCCGTGGTGGCGCGGACAAAGCCTGAATCCACAAAGCCGATGAAGGCGATGAACAAGCCGATGCCCACGGTGATGGCGGCTTTGAGCTCCTTGGGAACTGCCTTGAAGATCGCCGTCCGGGCGCCGGTGGCGCCGAAGATGACAATCAGGATGCCGTTGATCACCACCAAGCCCATGGCTTCTGGCCACGTGACTTCCTGGATGACCGCAACGGCGAGGAAGGAGTTGATGCCCAGCCCGGCTGCGAGACCGAAGGGCAGGTTGGCGACGAGACCGAAAATGATGGTCATGACGCCGGCCGTCAGGCCCGTAACAGCGCCGACCTGCGCAGCTGAGAGCCAGCCGCCGGCGACGTCGGTGGGAGCGTTTTCGGCCGAGAAGCCGCCAAGGATCAGCGGGTTCAGGATGACGATGTACGCCATGGTGAAGAACGTGACCAGGCCGCCGCGGAATTCGCGGGCCAACGTGGAGCCACGCTTGGAGATCTGGAAGAACTTGTCCAGGAAGGAATTCGACACCGGGGGCTTCTTGTTGCCATCTGCCAGGCCGGTTGCCGTGTGCTTTGCCGCTGTGGGCTCTGCGCCGTCTCCGTGGGGAAAGAGCGCAGCCTGCTTTTCAGCTGCTGTCTGCTTTTCAGCGGAATTGTCCAGGATTGTCATGTCAGCCACCGGGCCCTAGTAATCAATCCTGGAATCAAGCGTGTTCCATGTGTTGAACGGCTGGAGGGCCGCCGGAGCCTGGGGGTCGCCCAGTTCCAGCTTGGCTACCGGCATCAGCGCGTCCCGGTTGTCGTTCTCGAAGTACTCGTAAAAGACGGCGTCGTCGAAGCCCACGGATGCGGCGTCGTGACGGTCTGCGGCAAAAAACACGCGGTCAACGCGTGCCCAGAGCGCGGAGGCCAAGCACATGGGGCATGGCTCGCAGCTGGTGTAGAGGGTTGCTCCGCTCAGATCGAAGGTTCCCAGTTCGCGGCAGGCGTTACGGATGGCCGTGACCTCTGCGTGTGCGGTGGGATCGTTCGTGGCGGTAACGCGGTTGACGCCTTCGAAGGCTCGTCCGTCCGCGGTGACAATGACGGCGCCGAAGGGGCCCCCACTGTTGAGGACATTGGCTGTTGCCAGCTCAATGGATGTGGCCAGGAATTGCTCGGCCGTGACGGTTGTACTCATGTTGCGACTTCCTTAGTGCTGAGGAAGCCAGGTGACCTGTTTGGGGGCGCTACAGAGAAGAGCTCCAGTTAGCTTGGTTACCAGGCTTCAGCATGTGCGATGAAGGTTAAGTTGCGCCTGGTAGATAGCTTCCCGAGGTCCGGGTGCCCGCCTTTGGCAGTTAGAGCGTAGCACCGGGTTTGTGAGCCGCGCCATAGTTTTTTGAAAATTTAATTTCGTCATGCGAAATTACTTATTCGTGCTGGATGCTGGCCGAATGTGACCGGAACGTGCCCGCGGGCGTTGACTGCCGCCGTCGAGCATTCTACGCTTTTCGGACTGGGCCGCGTTCTGACGGTCCGGCAACCTGGATCAGCAGACAGGGCCTAACTGAGCTGGAACGCGTACACGCCGACCAGACAAGGAACCTGTTATGACCCGTCTTTGGATCAAGAATCCGCTGGGAATTTTCACCGCAAACGACCTCGACGCCGGTGGCGGCCTGGTGGTTTCCGACGGGAAAATCGTAGAACTGGTGCCTTCGGGCGGGCAGCCTTCGTCTCCTGCCACCGTTTTTGATGCCTCCTCCCACGTGGTTCTCCCCGGCCTCATCAACACGCACCACCACTTCTACCAAACCCTCACCCGCGCGTGGGGGCCCGTGGCCAATGCGCCGTTGTTCCCGTGGCTCCAGAATCTCTACCCCGTGTGGGCGCGGTTGACTCCGCGGAGCCTTGAGCTTGCCGTGCAGGTTGCACTGGCCGAATTGCTGCTTTCCGGCTGCACCACGGCGGCCGACCACCACTACCTCTTCCCGGACGGCATGGAAGACGCCATTGATATCGAGGTAGCCGCCGTACGTGCCATGGGCATGCGCGCCACGCTGACCCGCGGGTCCATGACGTTGGGAGAGGACGACGGCGGGCTTCCGCCCAGGACCACGGTCCAGTCGCCTGAAGCGATTCTTGCGGACAGCGAACGGCTGATCCGCAAGTACCACGAAACCGGTGATGGGGCCGTTGTTCAGATCGCGCTTGCCCCGTGCTCACCGTTCTCAGTGACCAAGGAAATCATGGCCGAGAGCGCCGCCATGGCCGAACGCTTCGACGTCCGGCTCCACACCCACCTTGCCGAAACCATCGACGAGGAAGACTTCTGCAAATCCATGTTCGGGCTGCGGACCGTGGACTACCTGGAGTCCGTGGGCTGGCTGGGAAACCGGACCTGGCTGGGTCACGGCATCCACTTCAACGACGAGGAGATCGCCAGGCTGGGAGCCGCTGGCACCGCCGTCGCGCATTGCCCCACCTCCAACATGCGGTTGGCATCCGGGACCGCGCGGGTCCTGGAACTAGAGGCAGCGGGTGTTCCCGTAGGGCTGGGAGTTGACGGATCGGCGTCGAACGATGCCTCCAACATGATCCTCGAAGCACGGCAGGCGCTGTACTTGCAGAGGCTTCGCTATGGCGCTTCCGTTCCCGTGGAGCGGGCTCTTGGTTGGGCGACCCGTGGGTCTGCAGCCGTTTTGGGGCGCTCCGACATAGGACAGCTGGCACCCGGGCTCCAGGCGGATTTGGCTCTGTTTAAGCCTGACGAACTCCGCTTCTCCGGCAGCCACGACCCCGTAGCCGCGTTGTTGCTCTGCGGCGCCGACCGTGCAGACCGCGTGATGGTGGGCGGTCAGTGGCGGGTAGTGGACGGCGCGATTCCCGGGCTGGACGTTGCCGGGCTGATCGCTGAGCACTCTGCGGCGGCACGGAAGCTGGTGGCCGGGTAGCTTTCGCTTCCTCTGCGCGCGAAATCGCCGGAACGCTTCCATTTCGCAGGGA
The DNA here is from genome assembly GCF_025421775.1 of Paenarthrobacter aurescens. Taxonomy (GTDB): domain Bacteria; phylum Actinomycetota; class Actinomycetes; order Actinomycetales; family Micrococcaceae; genus Arthrobacter; species Arthrobacter aurescens_B. The sequence goes on from NZ_JAOEFX010000012.1 coordinate 11,052, forward strand.
ACGTTCCGGCGATTTCGAGGCTTTCCGGCGACTTCGTTGCCGACGGCCGCGACGTTTCCTAGATCATGATCTTGTAAATGTGATGCGTGTACTCGTTGGCGAACGAGTCCGTGAACTTGCCACCCTGCACGGGGATGGTCCGGTTCTCGCCCACAACTTCCACCTGCGAGCCAGTGATCCCGGCGGGAAGGGTGAAGGTCTTCGAGCCCGTAGCGCCGTTCACTCCGATGCCGGCGAACAGGTACGCGCTGCCATCCTTGGCTTTGAGCATCGTGTCTGTACCCGTGGCGCCCGCGTTCCACACATAGCTTTGCGTGTTGAGGACAGGAGCGAGGGCTTGGATACCAGCGAGTGCGGCCTTGATCTTCGCCTTGCGATCAGCCGGTGCCTGGACCAGTGAATACGTCCCGAAGCCTGCCTGGCCGTTGTTGTTGTGCTGGAAAATGCTGATCCCGCGCGCCTCGTGGATGATGCCGGACCACATAGCTCCCTCCATCTGTTCGGGCGTGATGGTGCGGTCATTGGAGGCATTCAGGAATGGCCGTGCCGACTCAACGAAGATCCAGTTCGGATGGATGCCGGGTGCCGACTGGAACTTCCGCATCTGGTCAATCTGCCACCCATAGGCCGCCGATGTGGCCGTCTTTGCGCCCTGCGGCCACGCCGGGGTCCGGTTCAACTCGTCCTGCAGATCGGCCCGCGTGTACATGTAGTTATCCACGGATGCCGCGTCAACGGCGGCCATGAAGTCGTCCATCAGCCCCGGCGCCCAGTAGGTGCCCAGGATCCCCTTGGAGTAATTCGCGAAGGCAAACCTGCCGTCGTTGAATCCCCGGATCTGGGCCACTTTGTTCTTCATCTGCTGAAGGTTCTGCTCATATGTTGAACCATTGCAGCCGAGTCCGAGCATGTCGCACTCGTCGTACGTGTCCCAGCCGACCACGCCCGGGTTATTGCCCACCTCGGTGCGGGACCACTCTGTGCCTGCGATGACCAGCATTCCCGTGTTCGTAATGGACGCCATCGTGGAACCGTCGTGTTCCGCATTCTGGTAAACGTTCACGCCGATGTCCTTCAACTGGGTGGCGTGCTCAGGTTTGCCGTAATACACGCTGACCGGGAACAGGCTTGGGTTGTTGAGCTTCGCTGCGCCAGGGAACTTTGCCCAGTATGCAGGCCCGCCATCCCACGGAACCCTGGCCAAGTTGGCGAGACTACCCGCGCCCGGGGTTGGGGTTGGTGTGGGGGTTGGGCTGACCGTGGCCGTCGGGGACGGGCTGGCGGTGGTGGCGCTCGGCGTCGGGGTCGGGCTTGCGCTGGTGGCACTCGGCGTCGGGCTCGGCGTGGGCGTTGCAGTCGCCGTCGCTGTACGCGTGGACGTCGGGCTCGGCGTCGGCGTGGGCGTTGCAGTCGCCGTCGCCGTACGCGTGGACGTCGGGCTCGGCGTCGGCGTCGGCGTTGCAGTCGCCGTACGCGTAGACGTAGCCGTAGGCGTCGGGGTCGCCGTGGTCGTGGTGGGCGATGGCGTAGGTGCCGTAGCGGTTGTCGAGGGTGTCGGCGTCGGCGTCGGCGTCGTGCACCCTGCGAGAGCCAACGCGATCACCGCCCCAAGCATTGAGACCTTGAGTTTCATGACATGTATTCCTTTGGGGTAGCAGCCACATTCAAGCTGCTGCGGCGCCGGATCCCCACTCCCGGCTCTTTTGTCACCTGCCGGGGCAGGGATTTTAGCCAGGGTGAACGTCCTGGCATGGCTCGATGACGAGCGTCAGTTTTTACTCGACGTGCTGCAGTACGACGCGGGCGGGCCATATGTCCGGCGTCATCGAGCGAGCAAGCGCAACCCGTCAGTCAGGGCCGCAACGACCTTGAAGACCCAAAAGGGTGGCCGTCAGCCCAGCTTACGCGAGGCCCTCAGCACCCTGCCGATTGTTACGCAGGTCACATTCCACCGTCTCGATGCTTCGCTGCCAACCACGCCGTTCGCACGGCACAGCTTGCAGAGAGCCATCGAATCGGGCTTTTCCACATAGGGCAGCATGCTCCTGTTCGTGCCGCCACGTTCCTTCAAAGCTTGTTCCATGGCGAACAACAACAAAACAGGGCTCCCCCCAATGATGGATTTGTGGCGGACCAGCGAGCTCCATGAACTGGGGTTCAACGACAGAAGGATTGCAGCACTGGTGCAAGTCGGCGATCTGGTACGGCTACGCCGGGGTTGCTACATCCGCGGCAGTACATGGGCCGCTCAAAAACCTTGGGTACGCAGCCGGCAGTTGATCGCCGCGCACGCTCACGGAACACTTACGACGTCGACTGGCGGCTTGGTCTACAGCCACACCTCGGCAGCACGCCTGCACGGACTGTTTCTCTGGGACGTGGATGACCGCGTGCACATCACAACCGATTCAAGCGCATCGCGATCGTCCCACGGCCACGACGCTGTTGCCCATGGTCGGGCCCTTGAAACCAACGAAATAATGCTTATCAACGGCATGCCTTGCACCTCCTTGGAACGAACCGTTGCTGACTGCTGCCTCTTACTGAACTACAAGCAATCCTTAGTGCTGATGGACCACGCCCTTCGAAAAGGTGCTGACGCCTACAAGCTGCAACTGATGTGCGAGTCCCTGGCCGGGCGCAACGGAGTCCTCGCCCTACGCCGGGCATTGGAGAATGCGGACGCACGCTCCGAGTCACCAGGTGAAACCCTGACCCGCGAGTTGCTCCAGCGCTTACGGATCGATCTTCCTGAGTTGCAAGTGGAGGTGTCATCACCTGAGGGTTCTCATCGACTGGATTTTGCTTGGCGGGACAAGAAGGTTGCCTTGGAGTTCGATGGGAAGGTTAAGTACTTCGACTACGCACCAACCTCCGAGGTCATCTTTAAGGAACGCCAGCGCGAAAAGGCCCTCATGGCACAGGGCTGGAAGTTCATTCGGATCAAGTGGCAGCACTTGTTTCGGGAGCAGGAGTTCAAATCAACCGTGCTTGGGGTCCTACGCAGCACCAGCTAGGCAGTACCGAGGCCCCGTTTCGGGGGTTCGCTGCGTAGGACGCCGGGCGCACGGCACGTTCTGCAGCGAAGCATCAAAACGGGCAGCACACAGCGGGCCAGAATGCACGGAAAGGCGGGCGATACCTCCCCAGGTATCGCCCGCCTCGTTGGCTCTGTTGCGCAGAGTCCGCGCCCCTTGGATGCAGGAAGATCCTAGGGGCGCTGCCGGCCGAACACCGGGAGCGCGCGCAACCAACGGGAGAACCCGCCGGCTTTGCGGTCACAGTCGGCCGGAATGTAGAAGTCCGGATCCGTTGCACCGAAGGGCAGGTACAGCTCCTGACCCGGGGCCGGGAATTCCACGACCTTGTTCGTATCCTTCGAGTCCATCTGCTTCCTCCTCTTTCTCATGCATCCAGTTTCCGCACTTCGGAAAACTTTTATTGTTATGTGGAAAGTGTAGGCAGGCGCGAAACAACGCGTCAAGACCCCCACCAACGCCAAGTGAGTTGCGCCGGTCACATTTGGATGATTCATAACGATCCTTGGGAACCCATGTACATCAGCCGAAATCATGCGCTACTCTCGAATGAGTTCGTGGCGTAGGTCACGTAACCTGAGAGCAGCAGGCAGGGTCGTAATGAGCTGGCATCCATGGATGCTGGCTCTTTTTTGTTGGGTCGGCTCCACCAGAAACGCGGTGGAAACACGCGCTTAATTTCATTGATGGAACGTAGGTTCCACCTCACAGAAGTTGGGATATGACCATGAGCAACAACATCGTCCTCGGCGAAAACCAGTACGGCAAAGCAGAAGTCCGCGTCGTCAAAGTCACTCGGGATACGGACCGCCACCACATCGAAGACCTGAACGTCACCTCGCAGCTGCGCGGCGATTTCCAGGCCGCGCACCTCGAAGGCGACAACGGCCACGTCGTTGCCACCGACACCCAGAAGAACACCGTCTACGCGTTCGCTCGTGAAGGCATCGGCTCCCCCGAGTCCTTCCTCCTGCGCCTTGCAGACCACTTCACCGGCGGATTCGACTGGGTTACCGGCGGACGCTGGGAAGCTGAGGCCTACAGCTGGGATCGCATCCAGGCCCACGGCGAGGGACACGACCACAGCTTCGTCCGCAACGGACAAGAGGTGCGTACCGCCGTCGTCGTCCGTGATGGCGCAACCACCCACCTTATTTCCGGCCTCAAGGACCTGACCGTCCTGAAGACCACGCAGTCCGGCTTCGTCGGCTACCCGCGCGACAAGTACACCACGCTGCCGGAAACCACCGACCGCATCCTGGCCACCGACGTATCCGCCCGCTGGCGCTACAACACCAACCTGGACTTCGCCGGCACGGACTTCAACAAGAGCTACGAGGACATCAAGGCACTCCTGCTGGAAGGCTTCACCGAGAACTACTCCCACGCCCTGCAGCAGACGCTGTTCGACATGGGCAAGAAGGTCCTGGAAGCACACAGCGAAGTGGACGAGATCAAGTTCTCCATGCCCAACAAGCACCACTTCCTGGTTGACCTGAGCCCGTTCGGTCTGGACAACCCCAACGAGGTCTTCTTCGCGGCTGACCGCCCGTACGGCCTCATCGAAGCCACGGTCCAGCGCGAGAACATCGACGCTGCACCGGTTGCCTGGAGCGGCATCGCCGGCTTCTGCTAAGCCCTCACCGAAACCGCACTAAACCGCACCACCAACGGGTTTGTGTGCAGGTCCCGAACAACGGCGCCCCGTCAACACTGGATCTGCACACAAACCCGACCCCAAAAACCTAAAGATTTTGTTAGCCAGACACAGTTAGCCAGACGAAGACGTCTGCCATGAACCCAGAAAGTCTGCCATGAACATCAAGAAAAAATCCCGCCCTGCGAATACCACCTCTTCGCAGTCGAATAAGCCCGAACGGCCCGAGGACAAGCGTCTCTCCATCGGCAGCACCTTCGCTTACGGCTTCCAGCACGTCCTCACGATGTACGGCGGAATTATTGCCCCGCCGCTGATCATTGGTGCAGCGGCCGGCATGAACTCCCAGGACATCGGCCTCCTCATCGCCGCTTGTTTGTTTGTGGGCGGCCTGGCCACCATCCTTCAGACGGTGGGCATCCCGTGGTTCGGCTCGCAGCTGCCGCTGGTTCAGGGCGTTTCCTTCGCCGGTGTTTCCACCATGGTGGCGATCGTCCAAGGTGGCGGCGGCATCCAGGCGGTGTTCGGCTCAGTCATTGTGGCCTCGCTGATCGGCTTGGCGATCACTCCCCTGTTCTCCAAGATCATCAAGTTCTTCCCACCAGTTGTTACCGGAACCGTGATCACCACCATCGGCCTGACACTGATGCCAGTCGCAGCCAACTGGGCCATGGGTGGCAACGCCAAGGCCGACAACTACGGCAGCATGGCCAACATCGGACTCGCAGCGGCAACCATGGGCGTCGTCCTCCTCCTAAGCAAGGTTGGCAACGCGGCCATTTCCCGGCTCTCGATCCTGCTGGCCATGGTCATCGGCACCATCATCGCGTTGATTGCGGGCATGGCTGACTTCTCCAAGGTGGGCCAGGGCGACATCGTCGCATTCCCCACGCCTTTCGCTTTCGGTGCTCCCACGTTTGAAATCGCCGCGATCATCTCCATGCTCATCGTCATCCTGGTGACCCTGACCGAAACCTCGGCAGACATCATCGCAGTGGGCGAAATCGTGGATACCAAGGTTGACTCCCGCCGCATCGGCGACGGCCTCCGCGCAGACATGCTCTCCAGCGCCATCTCCCCGTTGTTCAACTCCTTCACGCAGAGCGCCTTCGCCCAGAACGTAGGCCTCGTGGCCATCACGGGCATCAAGAGCCGCTTCGTGGTCAGCGCCGGCGGTCTCATCCTGGTCATCCTCGGCCTCCTGCCGATCCTGGGCCGGGTTGTCGCAGCGGTTCCGACGCCCGTCCTGGGCGGCGCCGGCGTCGTGCTGTTCGGTACGGTTGCCGCCAGCGGTATCCGCACCCTGGCCAAGGTTGAGTACAAGAACAACATGAACCTGATCATCGTGGCTGCTTCGATCGGCTTCGGCATGATCCCCATCGCCGCCCCGAAGTTCTACGACCAGTTCCCGTCCTGGTTCGCCACGATCTTCCACTCAGGCATCAGCTCGGCAGCCGTCATGGCGATCCTGCTGAACATCCTCTTCAACCACTTCAAGGCCGGTAACTCGGACAACCAGTCGGTGTTCGTCGCAGGCACTGACCGCATCGTCAGCGAAGAGGACATCAAGTGCCTCAGCGAAGGCGACCGCTTCGAGAACGGCAAGCTGATCGACGCCGACGGCAAGGAAGTCCCGCTCAAGACGTCCAGCGCTTCTGAGCACTAGCACCCTTCCGCAGATGACAGGCGGCAGTGTTTTCCTTGGGGGGACACTGCCGCCTTTTGTCGCGTCCTGCGCAAGCCCCGCACGGAATGTACGACGGCGGCACCTGCGGTTTGCGGGGACCTCACCTTCGCGGGGGTACACCTTGGGGAAGCGCACCGTAGGATCAGGCCATGACTGAACAGGCGCCCTGCTTCCGTTCCCTTGCCCTCCGCGAGATCCCGACGCCGGACTACGCGGACGTTTGCCTGGCTGTCCTTCCGGAAGGGGCCACCACGGACCCCACCGAATGGGCAGAGCGGCTGTTCTCCCTGGAGTCCATGCCGCGCTGGGTCGCCGGTGCCATGGGTTTGCGCCAGGCACTGGTCCCGTTGATCGGCATCCCAAAAGCACCGCAGGACACGTTCAGAGTGACCGGGCAGTCGGGCGAGGAAGCCCTGATCTTCGTCCGGGACAGGCACCTGAACTTCGCGGCCGCCGTCGGCGTCGATCCGGTGAGCCGACTGATCAGGGTGACTACCGCCGTCGAACTTAAGGGGTGGCGGGGGAAGCTTTACTTTGGCGTCGTGCGGCCAGTGCACCCGATCGTGGTGAACTCCATGCTGAAGAAGGCCACCCGCTCAAAACCCGCGCCCAGATGACAAAAGATGGCAATGTTCCTGGGAAACATTGCCATCAAATGCCAACTCGGCGCGGGGTAAGTCCTAGTTCTGGTTGAGCTCCGCGGAGATCGCCCTGGCTGCTTCACGCAGCATGGGCACGGCGCGGTCGGCGAAGCTCTGGTCCACGCGGGTGATCGGTCCGGAGACAGAGATCGCGGTGGGCGTAGGAGCGTTGGGCACAGCCATGGCGAAGCAGCGTACGCCGAGCTCCTGCTCTTCCTCGTCAATGGAGTAGCCGCGTTCGCGGATCAGCTTGAGGTCTGCGAGCAGGGAGTCGATGTCGCCGATGCTCTTGGCCGTGGGGGTCGGCATGCCGGTGCGGGCCACGATGCCGCGGACAACCTCGTCGTCCAGCTGGGCGAGGATGGCTTTGCCCACGCCGGTATCGTGCGTGTGGGCCCGGCGGCCCACCTCGGTGAACATGCGCATGGAGTGCATGGACGGGACCTGGGCGACATAGATGACCATGTCGGAGTCAAGGACGGCCATGTTGGAGGTCTCGCCGAGGCGTTCCACCAGGGTCTTGAGCTGCGGACGGGCCACGGCACCGAGCTGCTTGCTGGCGCCTTCGCCGAGCCGGATCAGCCGGGGCCCCAGCGCGTAGCGGCGGTTGGGCAGCTGGCGGATGTAGCCCAGGGACACCAAGGTCCTCAAAAGGCGATGAATGGTGGGCAAGGGGAGGTCAGTGGACGACGAGAGCTCACTCAGGGTGACGTCGCCGCCTGCGTCCGTAATCAGTTCCAGCAGTTCAAAGACGCGCTCAACGGACTGCACGCCTCCGGAGGCTTTTTCAGCCATTCCCTTGTCTCCAATGACTCAGATTCCGACAACTCTTATCCGCATCGTGAAAAGAATTGCTTAGAACACCCAACATACAGCACAGCGCGCACCTGCGCGACGACACCGAAGATGACCGGGCAGGGGGTTGTGTTTCCACTTTGTAGATAATAATATCCATAATACGAAAACATTCAGTTTGGAACGGCGGCCCGGGAACGGGCCTAACAGGAGGAATTTCAATGGCGAATCCGAGCCCCGGAAACTCGATCACCCTGCGCGTCGCCGCACCGTCGAGCTTCACCGCTACCAGCGAACTGGCAGCAGCCGTCGGCGCAGCCGGTGCAGCAATCACCGCGCTGGACGTCACGGAATCCCACCACGAGACGATCGTTGTCGACGTCACCTGCAACACCACCGACGACGACCACGCCGCCCGCGTCAAGGACGCCCTGAACGCCCTCGACGGCGTCACCGTCCAGCACGTCTCGGACCGCACCTTCCTCATGCACCTCGGCGGCAAGCTGGAGGTCGTCCCCAAGGTAGCCCTGCGCAACCGCGACGATCTTTCACGCGCCTACACCCCCGGCGTCGCGCGTGTCTGCATGGCTATTGCCGAAGACCCCGCCGCAGCCCGCAACCTGACGGTCAAGCGGAACACCATCGCCGTCCTCACCGACGGTTCAGCCGTGCTGGGCCTGGGCAATATCGGCCCCGCCGCTGCCCTTCCCGTCATGGAAGGCAAGGCTGCACTCTTCAAGCAGTTCGCCAACGTTGACGCCTGGCCGGTCTGCCTGGACACCCAGGACACCGAAGAAATCATCATGATCGCCAAGGCCATGGCCCCCGTCTACGGCGGCATCAACCTCGAAGACATCGCCGCACCGCGCTGCTTCGAGATCGAGAACCGCCTCCGCGAAGAACTCGACATCCCCGTCTTCCACGATGACCAGCACGGCACCGCGATCGTCACGCTCGCTGCCTTGGTCAACGCCCTCCGTGTGGTGGACAAAAAACTCTCCGAGGTCAAGATCGTGGTTTCGGGCGTCGGCGCTGCCGGCTCCGCCATCATCCAGCTCCTCAAGGCCCAGGGCGCGCAGCACATCATCGCCGCCGGCCGCTCCGGCGCCATCCACTCCGGCGAGGAATACGGCGACGAGCACCGCAGCTGGATCGCCGCGAACACCAACGAAGAAGGCTTCTCCGGCACCTTGCACGACGCCCTCAAGGGAGCGGACGTGTTCATCGGCGTCTCCGCCCCGCACGTGATCGGCGAGGAGCAGGTCGCTTCGATGGCCGAGGACGCAATCGTGTTCGCAATGGCCAACCCGACACCGGAAATCGACCCGGTTATCGCTTCCAAGCACGCAGCCGTGGTTGCCACCGGACGCAGCGACTTCCCGAACCAGATCAACAACGTGCTGGCCTTCCCGGGCTTCTTCCGGGGCCTCCTGGACGCCGGAGCATCGGACATTACGCCGAACATGCTGGTAGCCGCCGCCGAGGCAATTGCCAACCGGGTGGCTGACGATGAGCTCAACGCGAGTTACATTATCCCCAGCGTCTTCGATCCCCATGTTGCCGCCGATGTAGCGACTGCCGTAGCCAATGCTGCGCACGCCAACGCCGCCAGCGCACTCTAGAAAAGGACACCGCCACATGGCTATCACAGTCACTGATCCCCGGCCGATCGATCGCGCCGAGGAAATCCTCACTCCCAAGGCACTGGCCTTCATCGAGGAACTGCACAAGCGCTTCGCCGGCACCCGCAATGAGCTCTTGGAAGCACGCGGCGTCAAGCGTCAGAAGGTTGCCGACACCAGTCGTCTGGACTTCCTCCCGGAGACCCAGGACATCCGCGACGGCGACTGGAAGGTCGCTGAGGCACCGGCAGCTTTGCAGGACCGCCGCGTCGAAATGACCGGCCCGGCAACCCCGGCCAAGATGGCCATCAACGCCCTCAACTCCGGCGCCAAGGTGTGGCTGGCCGACCTCGAAGACGCCAGCACGCCCACGTGGCCGAACGTCATCGACGCCATCCTCAACCTCCGCGACGCCGCCCAGGGAACCCTGAGCTTCACTTCGCCCGAGGGCAAGGAATACCGCCTCCGCACGGACGCTCCGCTCGCTGTCGTGGTGGCCCGCCCCCGCGGCTGGCACATGGAAGAACGCCACCTGCTGATCGACGGCGAACCCGCCGTGGGTGCGCTGGTGGACTTCGGCCTGCACTTCTTCCACATCGCCAAGCAGCTGCTCCTCAACGGCCACGGCCCGTACTACTACCTGCCCAAGATGGAGAGCCACCTGGAGGCACGCCTCTGGAACGACGTCTTCGTCTTCGCACAGGACTTCCTCGGCATCCCGCAGGGCAGCGTCCGCGCCACCGTGCTCATCGAGACCATCCCGGCAGCATTCGAGATGGACGAGATCCTCTACGAACTGCGCGATCACGCCTCGGGCCTGAACGCCGGCCGTTGGGACTACCTCTTCAGCATCATCAAGTACTTCCGTGATGCCGGCGAAGAGTTCGTCCTCCCGGACCGCGCCACCGTTGCCATGACTGCACCGTTTATGCGGGCCTACACCGAGCTCCTGGTCAAGACCTGCCACAAGCGCGGCGCCTTCGCCATGGGTGGCATGGCCGCCGTCATCCCCAACCGCAAGCAGCCCGACGTCACCGCCGCCGCCTTCGACAAGGTCCGCGCTGACAAGACCCGCGAAGCAAACGATGGCTTCGACGGGTCCTGGGTGGCACACCCGGACCTCGTGTCCACCTGCCGCGAAGTCTTCGACTCCGTGCTGGGCGACCGTCCCAACCAGCTGGACAAGCAGCGCCCCGAGGTGAGCGTCACGGCTGAGCAGCTCATCGACGTCGCATCCGCCGAAGGCCATGTCACCGAGGCCGGCCTGCGGCTGAACCTGTACGTTGCCGTCGCCTACACCGGCGTCTGGATCTCCGGCAGCGGCGCAGTTGCCATCCACAACCTCATGGAAGACGCCGCAACCGCGGAAATCTCCCGCTCACAGGTCTGGCAGCAGATCCGCAACAAGTCCGTCCTCGCGGACACGGGCAACACTGTGACCCGCGAACTCGTCACCCGCATTCTGGGCGAAGAAACCGAGCGCCTGCGTATCGAGTTCGGCGACGAGAACTTCACCAAGTACTACGAGCCGGCATCGAAACTGATTGAGGACATCTGTTTGTCCGACGATTACACGGACTTCCTCACCACTCCCGCGTACGAGCTGGTGGGCTGAGATGGGCTCACTCTCTTCCTCTGATCTGGCCCACATCGAGTCGCAGCTTGAGGCGACGGACCAGCTGCTGGACCGCAACTACCCCGGAGACGACGGCTCACGCCAGCCCATCCACACCGTCTACATCCCGGCCGACCGCTTCACACCGACCCTTGCGGCTGAGTGGGGCGCCCAGGCGCTGGCGACGGCGGAAGCCCACGGCGGCCTGGAAAAGCTGGGTCAGCTGTTGGGCCAAGAGTCTCACCTGGCTGCCGCTGTTGCAGAGCGTGTGGCGGCGAAGCTTTCCGCTGAGCCGATCGAAGACCTGCGCCTGGACTTCGAAGACGGCTACGGCGACCGCGGCGACGAGGCAGAAGACGCCGACGCCGTTGCTGCCGCCAAGGCTGTTGCCACTGCCGTAGCGGCCGGAACAGCTCCGCCGTTCATCGGCATCCGCTTCAAGTGCTTCGAAGCCCCCACCCGGGCCCGCGGACTGAAGACGCTGGACCTGTTCGTCTCCACGTTGGCTGAGGCCGGCGAGCTCCCCGCTGGACTGATCCTCACCCTTCCCAAGGTCACCACGGTGGCCCAGGTGCAGGCCATGGACTTCGCGGTATCCCGCCTTGAGGAAGTCCACGGGCTTCCCGCCGGACGTCTTCGCTTTGAGGTGCAGGTGGAAACACCGCAGCTCATCATCGGTGCTGACGGAACCTCGCCTGTAGCCCAACTCCCCCACGTTGTTCCGGGACGCATCAGCGCCCTGCACTACGGGACCTACGACTACAGCGCCTCGCTGGGTATCTCCGCGGAGTACCAGTCCATGGAGCACCCGGTGGCAGACTTCGCCAAGGAAGTCATGCAGCTCGCAGTCGCCGGAACGGGCATCCGCCTCTCCGACGGTTCCACCAATATCATCCCCGTAGGCGATGCCGTTGAAGACGCCTGGAAACTGCACGGCCGGTTGGTACGACGTTCCCTGGAAAACGGCTACTACCAGGGCTGGGATCTCCACGCCGCCCAGCTGCCGAGCCGTTTTTCGGCGTCGTACGCTTTCTACCGCGAAGGCCTGCCCGCAGCGGCCCTCCGCCTCCGCAACTACGTGGAACGCACCGAAGGCGGCGTCATGGATGAGCCCGCCACGGCCCGCGCGCTTGCCGGCTTCGTCCTCCGCGGCGTCCAGTGCGGCGCAGTGGGGACCGACGAGGTCAAGGCGCTTGCCGGCGTCGAACTTTCACAGCTGACCGCACTGGCGCACCCGCGGCTCGCACAACCAACTTCGCACTGATAGGAGCATCTCGCATGGGCAAGTACTACTACCCGCAGGGCGGCCTGCCGCCGCAGACCCAGCTGACCACCGAACGGGCCATCGTTACCGAGGCTTACACGGTGATCCCCAAGGGCGTCATGACGGACATCGTCACCAGCAACCTGCCGGGCTTCTCCAACACGCGGTCGTGGATCATCGCTCGGCCGATCTCCGGATTCGCCACCACGTTCTCCCAGCTGATCGTGGAGATCGCACCGGGCGGCGGGGCTCCCAAGGCGGAGTTCGAGTCCGGCGTTGAAGGCGTCATCTTCGTCACCAAGGGACAGGTGAACCTGACCCTCGACGGCGAGCTGCACCACCTCGAAGAGGGCGGCTACGCCTACCTTGCTGCAGGTTCGGAATGGGGCCTGGAAAACGTCTCCGACGACATCGTTTCCTTCCACTGGATCCGCAAGGCCTACGAGCGCCTGGAAGGTTTCGAGGCCAAGTCCTTCGTGACCAACGAGAAGGACGTGGAACCCACTTCCATGCCGGACACCGACGACGTCTGGAAGACCACGCGTTTCACGGACTCCAGCGACCTCGCGCACGACATGCAGGTCAACATCGTCACCTTCCAGCCCGGTGGCGTGATCCCCTTCCCGGAGACCCACGTCATGGAGCACGGCCTGTACGTGCTCGAAGGCAAGGCAATGTACTTGCTCAACAACGACTGGGTTGAGGTTGAGGCCGGCGACTTCATGTGGCTCCGCGCGTTCTGCCCGCAGGCCTGCTACGCCGGTGGTCCGGGCGAGTTCCGTTACCTGCTGTACAAGGACATGAACCGCCAGGTGAAGCTCACCTAGGTTGTGCGCCTACGCCGAGATCGCCGGAAAGCTGCCAGTTCGCTGGAGCATTCCGGCGATTTCGCGTTTCTCCGGCGACCTCAGCGGTCTGGGTGGCTGCCGCGGCGGCCGATTCTGAGTCCCGCCCAGAACGCGAGGACCAGCAGGCCAAGGCCCGCGATGGTCAGGCCGAGCTGAGTCCCTTTACTCACGAACGAGCCGTTGTCCCCCATGAAGACCGTGTCACTCAGGGGAGCGTAGGCAAACCAGCCGACGTTCGTCTCCAGGTTGTTCCACGCGAGCACCACGCCCACGATCACCGCGATCAAGCCCAGCAAAGGCACGACGACGGCAGAGACTCTCCGGGCAGGCTGCGGTGACGTACGTTCCCCAAGTGTGTTGTGTTCCCCCATGCGGCCGAGTCTAACCTGTGCGTCCGCCAGCGATTCTGTAGGACTCCTGCAGCAGTTCGTCGAGCTCCTCCACGTCGATCTTCTCCAGCCGGATCAGCATCAGTTTCGGGGACTGCTCGTGATGCGGGGTCCAGAAAAACGTATCGGGCTCCATGGCTGCGAGCGCTTCGCGTTCATCGGTCTTAACTGTGCCCACGCCCTCTTCCCACATCCGCGCCATGAGGGACTTGGCGAACCACGCGGGCTGCCCCCAGCTGGGCCGTTCAGTCACTCCGGGCATACCCAGGCAGATGCGCCTGACATCGTCTTCTGTGGCCATGGTTCACTGTGGCACTTGCGCTCCGCCAAGGACAAGAGCCCGCGGTAGCACCGGCGTCGGGGGGCTACTTGCCCATTCCGAGCGTCAGCCCCTCCGTCAGCCGCCGGCCGAGCCATACATAGATGATGAGCATGGGCAGGACCACGATCACGAGCCCGGCGAACAGTCCTCCCCAGTCAGCTCCCGAATACGTTTGTTGCTGCACGAAGGAAATCAGGGCGACGGGCAGCGTGTACTTCTCGGTGGATTGAAGCAGGGTCAAGGCGAGGAGTGTTTCATTCCAGTGCGAGATGACCTGAAGGATGAAGGCCGTCAGGATACCGCCCTTGGCCAAGGGCAACGTGATGCGCCAGAACGTACCGAATGCCGTGGTCCCATCCAGTGCGGCTGCCTCTTCCATTTCCAAGGGCAGGGAGCGGAAGAACGCGGTCAACAGGAAGACCGTGAAGGGCATGGAGACGCCGATGTACACCAGGTTCAGCCCGATGATGCTGTCCGTCAGGTACACCTTGTTCAACATCACGAACAGCGGGATCAGGATGACCTGCGCGGGAATACCCAGACCCAGGATGAAGTACAGGCTCAGGCCACGGGTCAGCCTGTTGTCCACGCGGCTCAGGTAGTACGCGCAAGGTGCGGCGATGGCTACGGTCAGGACCGAGGACACCACGGTGGTCAGCAGGCTGTTCCAGGTAGCCACCGCGAAGTCCCCCACAGTCCAGGCACGGACGAAGTTCCCAAAGTCCAAGGATGTCGGGACACCCCAGGGATCGTCGAGGATGGACCGGGTATCCCTGAAAGCCTGGGCCACCATCCACACCAGGGCTGCGATGCTGATGACGACAACCAGCCACAGCAGCGCAACCCCGATCCCCCGGACGACGCTGCGCTCGCCGCGCAGGGCCGGGCTGACGCCGCGCCTTCCCCGCCTGCGTGGGGCGGTGATGGTTCCCTGCAGTTTGTATTCGCTCATGACTTTTCCTTTAGAACTCGACGGCGTCGCGACGCATGGCGCGGCGCAGCAGGACAACCAGGACGGAGATCAGGGCCAGGGACAACACAGCGGACGCTGTCGCGGCTCCATAGGCGGGCGTCGACTGTCCGGAGAAGGCGTTGACGTAGGTGTACACGGCAGCAGTCCAACTCTGCGTTGGAGGCACTCCTGCCCCGGAGCTTCCACCGAAGACCCAGACAATCTCGAAGATTTTCACCGACGAGATGGTCCACAGCACGGCACAGGTGCCAAAAACGTCCCAGGTCAGCGGCAGGATGACGTAGCGCAGCCGTTGAAAGGCGGAGGCCCCGGCCAAGGCGCAGTCTTCGTAGTAGTAGGGCGGGATACGGTCGACGCCGGCCATCAGGATGGTGGTGAAGTAACCAGTGGTGGTGCAGACAAGGGTGACCATGATGAGCGGGAAGATGTTGTCCTGCGCCAGCCACTTGGGCGGGTCGGTCACGCCGAGGGGTGCCAGGAGGCTGTTGACTATTCCTCCGGGGTTGAAGATAAATCCGGCCAGGACACCGAAGACCAGCGCATTGATGAGGTGCGGGAAGAAGATGACGTTGCGGGCAATCTTCTTCCCGGCCATATCCCTGAGCACCAGCGTCAACGCGAAAGCCAGGACGAAGATCGCGGTCCCCACCACGAAGAGCAGAAGCAGGGTATTGCCGAATGAGGAAAGGAAGAGTTGGTCCCGGAAGATCCTGCCGTAGTTGTCCAGCCCAACGAACTTCATGGGGCCCGAGCCCGCCCATTTGTGCAGGCTGATCCACACGGCTCCCAAGGCCGGAACGATGAAGAGGACCGTGTACAGGACGAAAGCCGGACCGACGAACGGAATCAGCAGCTTCTTGCGCTGCACATCAATGGAGCTTCCACCGGGGCGGCTGCCGCGCCGCGACTTACGGGGCGCCGGCTTCAGGGACTCCGGACTTTGGGCGGGCGCACCGCCTGTCCGTGGCTCCGTCAGGTGGAGGGTCATCAGCTGTTGTCCTTCCAGTACTGGATCTGGGCGGCCTTCATCTTCGCGATGAATTCGTCGGCGGAGGTCTTCCCGAGGAACAGCTCGTCATCCTTGGGGAAGAAGACCTTCTCCATGAAGCCGGGGAAAGTCACGCCGTCGTTTTGCAGGTGCGTTGCCGGAGCTGCGTCAATGGCGGCTTTGACGCTTGCGACGGCGGGGTCCACCGGCGCGTCAGACCTCACGGGAAGCACTTTGGCTTCGGTTCCAAGGGCGTTCTGGTATTTGGCGCTCAACATGAATGCCGCGAGCCGTTGCGCGGGAACCTGGTTCTTCGACTTTGCCGGTACTGCGAAGCCGATGAAATCCACGCGGGCACTGGCTGGCTTGTTGTCCATTGCCGGGAATTGGAAGGACGAGTATTCAAATCCGGGGGCGGCGTACGAACCGGTTTCGGTAGGCGTCCAGGAGCCGTTGAGGATCAGGGCCGCGTCGCCGTTTGCCCAAAGTTGCTGCTGCGCCGGGAACTTGCTGGCGTTGTAGCCACTGTTGAGGTACCCGCCCTTGACGAGGGTTTCAACCTTCCGGGCGGCTTCGAGGACAGCAGGGTCCTCCCATCCTTCACCGGATTTGTCCTCGACAAGCGCCTTGAAACTGCCCGCCCCTTTGAGCCGGAGCAGCGCCGTCACGAACCAAGTGGAGTTGTAACCCGCAACGTCGCCGTCCGCCGCGATGGGAGCCGTTCCTCCAGCCTTCAGCTTGTTCAGGACTGCAATGAATTCATCCCATGTAGCCGGCGGCTTGGCTTTGAGCTCCGGGTGTTTGGCGGCATCAAACCAGATCCCGTCGGAGCTGACGCTGTAGGGAACCATCCACGGCTGTCCGTCTTCTCCCTTGAACACGCCATTGCTGGTGAACTTCTCTGGAATCACAGAACTGACTGCCTGGCCGTCCACCTCGTAGGAGTAGACCGACGTGAGCGGACTCGCCTGGCCGGTTTCGCCAATCACGGGCGCTAGCTTTGCGAACGTTCCGTCCACCAGGTCCGGGACGTTGTTGGTGTTCAGCGCAGGGACGAGCTTCTCGGTGTTGCTGCGGCCCTGCCACTGGACGCTGACTGTGGCTCCGGTTTCCTTTTCGAAATCGGCGATGGCGGCGGCGATGACCTTCTGCTGGGGCTCACCGTCTTTCCACATGGACCAGTAGTTGATGGTTTGGCCCGAAATGGAGCCGGAGATGTCCACGGCCTCGGCCGCTGTGGAGGCATCTGTGGCTCCACCGCATGCTGTGGTGGACAGGGCGAGTGCTGCACCCAACAGGGCGGCCAGCGGGCGAAGATGACGGGCTGTTTTGCCCATGGGAATCACCTTTCAAGTGAGGGGGAACCGGCCGGATGCGGTTCAGTGAGACGACTCTCACAGTCAGTGAAAGCAGGATTCAATGAGTACTTTCGAATGAGTCGGCAACGGTTACGGATCCCCGCGCGAACTGACCGAACCGAGGCCTGCAGTTCACTCCGATTAGGCATTTATTCCTCCCTTGGCGCTCCCCAACAATCAAGGTGATCAGCGCGGGCAGGCATTGTCCGCGCTTCGGCTCCGAGCTAAAGAGGGAAATTGATACGACTGGGAATCATTGGCGCCGGTGCCGTGGCACACTTCCACGCCGAATCCGCGGGACGGATCAGCAACGTCCAACTGGCTGCAGTCTGCGACCTTCAAAGGGAACCGGCGGAAAGGGTTGCATCACCGTGGGGCGCCCAGGTCTATACCGACTATGTGGCGATGTTCGGCGAGGCCGGACTGGACGCAGTGATCATCAATACCCCGCACGCCCTGCATCTGGAGATGGTGCTGGCCGCAGCAGACCGCGGGGTGCACGTGCTGGTGGAAAAGCCCATGGCCACCACCGTTGCCGACTGCGATCGTATGATCCAGGCGTGCCAGGATGCCGGGGTTTCCCTGGTGATCGGACAGATCCAGCATTTCCTGCCGGAGAAGCTGGCGGTCGAGGACGTGCTGGCCGGCGGTGAGCTTGGCCGCGTCCTGATGATCCGCGACTACAGGACCACCGACTACCGGCCCGGCACCCGTCCGGGCTGGTTCTTCAGCGAAGCCATGGCCGGTGGTGGGGCGCTGATGAACATCGGCGGCCATTGCCTTGACCGTTCCATCTGGTTCGGGGGCGCACCCGTCGAATCCCTCAACGCCTCCACCCTCAAGCGTTTCGGTGTTCCGGTGGAAACGGACGGCGCTATCTCCCTGACGCTCCGCAATGGTGTCCATGTCAGCGTCGTGGTTGTTTCCGACGCCACCCAGCGCATGGACGAAGTCCTCATCGTGTGCGAGAACGGCACGATTTCCTGTAGCCCGCATCATGGAACGCTGGTCCGCAGCAACGGTGCCACCCGCACGGTGTGGGAGCCCCAGCCGGAGGATATCCAAGAGGGTTTCTTCCTGCAGTTGCGGGACTTCATCAAAGTGCTCGACGGCGGAACACCGAAAGTCAGCGTCGAACACGCCCGCCACATCGTGGAGGTGGTCCTGGCGTCCTACGAGGCAGCCACATCCGGCAACGCCTTGGTCCTGGACGCGTCCGGCGACGCCACGAATGCCAAGAGGATCCTGAGCGAAGTCCCCTAGGCGGTGCGGCCGGCTGCGGCTGTGCCGTCCCAGTTGGGTGCCGTGAACGCCCCCAAGGGATCGTCCAGCACGGACGCAGTCTGGCCTGCGCCGGCCACCGGAAGCCAGCTTCCATCCAGCCCGGGGACCGCATGGCGCTGGAACCACTCCTGGAGTTGGGCTCTCATCCCGGCCACACGCCCGGCGTGCGCCGGTTCATCCACAAGGTTTTCCCGTTCATCCGGATCAGCCGCAAGGTCGTACAACTCGTGGGGGCCGTGCGGGTACCGGTGCACGTACTTCCACTCCGTGCTGCGGATCATCCGGACCGGGCCATATTCGTCAAAGACCACGACGGCGCGGTCCCCGGCAGTGGCGGGCTGCCCACCGCCGTCGGGGTTCTCATCGCGCCCAGCCACTGCAGGGTCCGTCAGCCCGCGCAACAGCTCCGCGAAAGACTGCCCGGGACCGCGTTCGAAGGGCCGGACGTCCAGTCCTGCGAATTCCAGGACGGTGGCCGCTACGTCGTAGGCGGACAGCAGCTCCGGGAGGACAACTCCTTCCTGGATCCGCCCCGGAAGCGCGAAGATCGCGGGGACTTTGACGGAGGAGTCGTAGACGTTCTGCGGGAAGGTCCCGTTGCCCTTTCCCCAGATGCCATGGTGGCCGCAGTTGAAGCCGTTGTCGCTGCTGAAGATGACAAGGGTGTTGTCCAGGACGCCCAGTCCTTCCAACCGGCGCAGGACCTCTCCGATCCTGGCGTCCATGGCGCTCACCGCCGCGAAGTAGCCCACCAAGGCGGCGCGGACGTCCGGCTCGCCGCCAATCGGCACCCCATCCACGGTAGGCGTCCAAGGGTGGAGGGGCTCCTGCGGACAGCTGGCGAACCGGCAGTCGCTGTAGAGCTCCTCGAATTCGGGCGGGTGCTGGTCCTTCCAGGGTTTGTGGGGTGCGGTGTAGTTGAGGGCGAGGAAGAAGGGCCCGGGTTCCCTCGAGGCTTCGTCAAGGAAGTCCAGTGCGTCGCGGGTAATCGCGTCCGTCAAGTATTCGGTGACGGACTCCCGGTGGCTGGTGCCGCCGTCGAACCTGTACATCACTGAGCGGTCATAAGGGCTGCCGCCACCCTCCAAAGCGAACCAGTGGCTGAAGCCCTTCCTCGGCACATCATTGGCGCCCAGGTGCCATTTTCCGGAGAGCCCCAAGGTGTAGCCGGCGTCCGCCAAGGCATCCGTAAAGAGGGGTTGCCCCTGCAGGTAATCCACTGCTTCCGGACCCGTTTCAACACCCGCCAAGTAGTCGTGCACGCCGTGGCGCGAGGGGATGTCCCCGGTCATCAAGCTGGCGCGGGCCGGCGAGCAGACGGGCGAGACGCAGAAGAAGTTCTCCAAACGCGTTCCGCGGGCCGCAAGGGCGTCCAGGTTGGGGGTGTGGATCTCGGCGTTTCCGGCGCAACCCAGCGCCCAGGCACCTTGGTCGTCGCTCAGGATGAAGATGATGTTCGGCTTTTCGTTGGACACCCTTCATTGCTACGCAGCCTCGAGGCGAGGAATCAATGAGCATTCCCAAGTACCTTGCAGATGCAAGAAATTAGTATCTAAATACTCCCTAAACATTGGGGCAAGATGGGAGGAATCGTCCGTTCACAGGTGGAGTTTGATTATGCCAAGGAAGAACCTCGAGCCCGTCCAGGCTGAACCCGCCTCCGCGACCGTCCGCGACACGGCAAAGCAGAACCTGAAGTTCCAGAACCTCAGCGACAACCTGCGACGAGGCATCCTGGCAGGGACGTGGGCTGTCGGAACCAAGCTGCCCACCGAGCAGCAACTGTCCCTGGACACCGGGCTGTCCCTGACTACGGTGCGCCGGGCATTCGAGGACCTGGTGGACAAAGGGCTGGTGGTCCGGCGGCAGGGTGCCGGGAGTTTTGTCGCCGCACCGCAGCGCTCACAAAAGCGTTCCCGGTATGTGATCGGTGTCCTCCTGCCGGACACGCAGCTCTACTACCCGCAGGTGCTGCAAGGCATCGAGGAACACCTGTCCTCCCGCGGCGCGAGCCTGCAGCTTTCCACCTACCACTATGACTTCACACGGGAGAACGCCAGCATCGACTTCCTCCTGGACGCCGGCGTGGATGGGCTCATCCTGGTGCCCACACTGACCGGCCTGGACAATCCCCAACAGCGCGTCGCCGAGCTCATGGCCCTGCCGGTCCCGGTGGTGTTGTTGGAGCGGAGCCTGGACGATTTGGGGCCGGGAGACCGGACCGAACACGTCTGTTCGGATCACCAGGGCGGAGCGTACGACGCCGTGATGCACCTCCACCGCTTGGGCCACCGAAAGATTGGGCTGCTGACGCGGGCGAACGAGGCCGCGCGCAGCAGCAACCCAACCCAGGCCGCGGTCATCGCTGGGTATGCAGCCGCCGTCGAGGTTTTGGGACTGGACAATTCCTTCGGACTGGACAGCAGCGGGCACCGCAACATGGCATTCAGTGCCACCAAGCCGGAGTGGGAGGCGGATCAGGCGGAGCACATGTTCCAACTCCTTTCAGGCAGCGGCGCCACGGCTGCCCTGGTTTTCGGCGACAGGGAAGCTGCCCTGTTGGAAGGGGCCGCAGCGCGGCGCGGGATTCGCGTGCCGGAAGATCTGGCCTTGGTTTCCTATGACGACGAAATGGCCGACCTCGCGCAGATTCCCCTCACTGCGGTGTCTCCGGCCAAGCATCGGCTCGGTGTCATGGCGGCCGATGTCCTCTTGCGCCGGCTGACCGAGGGCGACGCTTGCCCGCTGTACCAGATCCGTTTGCGGCCAAGGATCGTGGTTCGCGACTCCTGCGGGGCCAAGCTGCTCAGCCATCTCTAGTTCGTTGCGGGGCCTGCTCTGCATCCTTCGAGGGCCAAATAGCCCGCAGAACAGGCCCCATAACAAGGGCTCTAGCGGCGGAGCTTCACTACCTGCACCTGGCCGCTGAGCCCGGTGGTGTCCAGCGTCAGGGTGGTCTTGCCCGCAGCGTCCGTCCCCAGCGTGCCCGCGCCTTCCAGGACGTTTGACCACGTGCCTTCCGGCAGGGTGAGCGTGAGGCTGGCAGCCTTTTGCGTTGGCTCGCTGACAGCCAGGCTCAGGACGTTGCCGTGCCGGGAGAACACCACACAGGCAGCCCCGGACGCACCCAAGTCCCCTGCCGTTCCGGGCTTCCAGAACGTCGCTGCAGTGGTCTTCTCTGCTGTGAATTCCACCGACTGTGCCGTAGCGTCGTTGCGGATCACCACGTGCTTGTTGCCCTTTGCCAGCTTGCCGCACTCCTTCGCCGACGCCCCCGGGGCCACCAGGTAGGCGTAACTCTTTGGTGCAGCACCCGCACCGTGATCGACATAGATGGTTGCGTAATTCCGCTGTTGCACTGTGGTGCTGCCGTTGATGTTCACTCCCGACCAGCTTCCGGAACGGCTTTCCCGGACCACCGTCAGAGGGGAGGAATCCAGCACGGCATAGCCGCCGAACCCTTCCAGGTGGACCCAGCGATCGTCACTCAGCACAACAGCGTTGCCGGCCGTTTCCGCAATGGTGCCGGACGCCGTCGTAAGTGCATTGTTGCCTTGGTGAAGATTGCGGTGGTCAACGATACTTTCCACCCTGGCTCCGGAACCGGTGGTGATGTCGGCGCCGAGGCAGACGGTGACGTCGCCGCTGACAAACCAGGACTTTCGGGCCGACAGGCCTGTGCGGCCGGGACCCACCAGGTGCTGTCCGACGGCGGCTATCTCACCAAGCGCGGCGGACCCTGTCCACTCATTTGCGGGCACGGCAGCACCCCATTCACCTTCCACCTTGTCCGGCAAAGGAGTGGTGTCCACCGTGGTGCCGGGGAGGCGGTTGTAGTTGGCGGTGGCCCAGAAGGCGTCGTCGTACTGGCCGAGGTCCGCGGTGTGGAAGTAGGTCATGCCGGAACCGGTGTGGTAACCGCGGTTGTTTTCACCGTTGCCGCACTCGTACCAGGCGATGCGGTTGCTGGCCATGGACAGCGACAATGCCCAGCCGGTCCCCCGGTGGATGGTGCGGTCCATGGCGGGGAAAAGACGGTGGCCCGGCGATTCCGGCACAGGCGCAACGCCGGCGGCCAGCAGCTCCTTGACCAGGGCCGTCCGGGGGACGCTTGCCCCCGACAGGATGGGGCGATAAGTGTTGCGCGTGATCCAGCCGGCGCAGAGCCCCCGCCACCTGCTTGCCGTCGCGCTGTCCATGGCACGGGCCAGGAGCAGGATGGCTTCAATGCTGGTCGCGGCGAGGTCGTAGCCCGTGTTGGCCTCGCGGCTGATGCTCCGGCCACGCACGGAATCCGCCATGGCTCCGTTGATGATAAGCGGCGCGAATGATCCCTCGACGGCGTCGAAGAAGATGCTTCGCGATGGGTCCGAGACCTCGAAGCCGGTGCCGCCAAGGAGTGCGAACAGTTTGGACAGTCCGTTCAGCAGCACTACACCGTAGGAACCCGTGTAAGGCGTAGTGCTGTGCTGGATGAAGGAGCCGTCCCGGAAGATGCCATCGCCGCTGGTGACGTATTGCCACACCTGGCTGAGGCCCGCGATGGCGTGCTGGAGCTTGGGAGTGTCCTCTCCAGCCAAGGACCGGATGATGATTCCCTGGCACAAGTCCACGCGGTTTGCCCCCACAGAGGTGATCTTGCCGCGCTTGGGCGGGAACTGCAGCCACGGGTCGGGGACAAAGTGGTCGATCGCGGCGGAGTAGGCCTGAATCTCAGCGGCGGACAGCTCGGCGTGAAGCAGCACCATGGTGTCGGCCAGGGCCCGGGGCACACCGATTTCCCACGACCACCAGTTGCCAACTTCTTCCTTGGCGTCGTTGTAGCAGAGCGTGTTGGCGTCAGCGAGACCCGCTTTGATGTCTGCCAGCACCGAGGCATCCCCAAACACCGCCGCGGTGGGTGTCGCCCAAGCCGTGGCGAGTTGGGCCAGCCGGGTGTACGTGGTGACCATCTCCGCGTCTTTGGCGAAGGACAAATCCGTGAAGACCGACGTCCGGCCGGGCGCACGGTTGAGCTTGGCCAAGGAGTCAGCTGCTTTGCTGTTCAGGGCCGTGATCGCTTTGCCGAAATCCGGATCGCCGGCCTGGATGACATTTCGCCCGGTAATCTGGTCCACCCAGCGGCTTCGCAGCGCTGCGAACTCCGCGGCATCCGGTTCAGTTTCTGCCCAGGCGTTCCGGGCAAACATGGAGCTGACTACTGCTGCGACGGACAGTGCACCGGCGCCCTGGAGAAGGGTCCTGCGAGGGAACTGAAGTGACAAGGAATTGCTCCTAACACTCGTGGATGGGCATGGTCCGGCGTCCTTTGGCCGGGGCCCTCCACTGGCTTGCGTTGTAGTCAACGCGAGGTGGAAGGGAGGAATAAAGCAGTACCTTGCCCGCGCATCTGAACGTCGGGTCCCATTTCTGTCATAGCCCTTCGGTAAAGTGCTGACCATGGACGACAAAGCGATGTTGCTCGGTTATTTGCGGCTCCGGAGGGCTGACCTGCTCGGCAAGGTGGCGAACCTCAGCGAGTACGACGCGCGGAGGCCCATGACGCCTACGGGCACCAACCTGCTGGGCCTGGTGAAGCATGTGGCCAGCGTGGAGCTGGACTATTTCGGGGTGACCTTCGGCCGGCCAAGTGGCAGGGAGCTGCCCTGGTTGGCCGATGACGCCGAGCCGGATTCCGATATGTGGGTCCCTGTCACCGAGACGCGTGAGCAAATCCTGGAGCTGCATCACTTCTCGGCCAAGCACAGCGATGAGACCATTGAGTCCCTCCCGCTGGATGCGCCGGGGGTGGTGCCGTGGTGGTCTGAGGAAAAGAAGAACGTGACGCTCCGCCAAATCCTGGTTCACATGTGCGTGGAGACCGCCCGCCACGCAGGCCATGCAGACATCATCCGCGAACTTATTGACGGGTCCGCTGGGCAAAGACCGGGCGATCCCAACATCCCCGGCCGCAACTCAGAAGAATGGGCAGCCCACCGGTACCGTATCGAGGAAGCAGCCCGGGAGGCGGACCGCCGCCACTACTGAGACTTCCGCCGCTGCTGAACATTTCGCCGCCCTGAACCTTCACAGCCCACGCATATGCAGGGCAAACCTCCGGCGTAGCGTCGCTCCGTAGAAATGGGGAATGACTCCTCCACAGACCGAACACCGTAAGGGCGGCCGGACACGGCGCGCCGTCGTCTCCGCCGTTCTGGCGGTCACTCTCTCTGCCGGGGGCGCCGCGGCCTGGGCCCTCGACCGTTTCGTCATTCCCCACGCGCAGATCACCAACGTCTCTGAGTACGAGGCCAGCAAATCCGGCACTGCTGCAACAAACAGCACGACGGCGGACGCTTCCTCCGCTGACACGACCGCGAGCGCCGTGGTCACCGACACCTCGTACACCTCGGGCGATACGGGTGTCACCATCTCCACCGTGACCACCGGCAGCGGTGACGACACTGTCACGTACTACGTTGCCGACGTCGTGCTTGATGACGCCACGACGCTGAAGTCGGCGTTCGCCGAAGATACGTATGGCGAGAACATCACCGAGACCACGTCCGCGAT
Source organism: Paenarthrobacter aurescens (assembly GCF_025421775.1). Lineage (GTDB taxonomy): Bacteria > Actinomycetota > Actinomycetes > Actinomycetales > Micrococcaceae > Arthrobacter > Arthrobacter aurescens_B. The sequence goes on from NZ_JAOEFX010000012.1 coordinate 36,085, forward strand.
CGCCGAGGACCACAGCGCGATCTTCGCCGTCAACGGCGACTACTACGGCTTCCGGGACACCGGCATCGTGATCCGCAACGGCGTGGTGTACCGGGACGAGGGCGCCCGCCAGGGACTCGCCTTCTACAAGGACGGCAGCGTCAAGGTGTACGACGAAACCACCACCACAGCTGACCAGCTCATTGCGGACGGGGTGTGGAACACGCTCTCCTTCGGGCCTTCGCTGCTGGACAACGGCCAGATCGCCTCGGGCATTGAGGACGTGGAGGTTGATACGAACTTCGGCAATCACTCCATCCAGGGCGAGCAGCCACGCACGGCAGTGGGCGTCATTGACGAGAACCATCTGGTGTTCGTGGTGGTGGACGGTCGCAGCCCCGGCTACAGCGCCGGAGTCACCATGACGGGCCTGGCGCAGATCATGAAGGACCTGGGCGCCACCACCGCCTACAACATCGACGGTGGCGGCTCCTCCACCATGTACTTCAACGGATCCCTGGTGAACAACCCGCTCGGCGGGAACACAGAGCGCGGCACCTCCGACATCCTCTACATCGCCCGGTCATGATCGTCCTGATACCGGCCTACGAGCCGGACCACCAGCTCATCACACTCGTCCAAAGCCTGCGGGACGCCGATCCGTGGCTGACCATCGTGGTGGTGGACGACGGTTCCGGTCCGGACTACCAGGACACGTTCGACGACGCCGCAGGGCTTGGGTGCCACCTGCTCAGTTACGCCGTGAACGCCGGCAAGGGCCACGCGCTCAAGAGCGGGTTCGCCTTCATCGCCGAGCGTTTCCCGGGCCACGACGTGGTGTGCGCCGACAGCGACGGGCAGCATGGCGTGGCCGACATCCTGGCCGTTGCCGACCGGGTCCGCGGAGTTACCGCGTCCATGGTGCTGGGATGCCGGAACTTCACCGGTGACGTCCCTGCCCGGAGCCGATTCGGCAACACCGTGACGCGGTGCCTCTTCCGGCTTGCGACAGGTCAACGGATCACGGACACACAGACGGGGTTGCGGGGCTACCGGGCGGGTATGCTGCCGTGGCTGCTGACTGTCCGGGGCCAGCGCTACGAATACGAACTCAATCTCCTGCTCGAGGCGAAACAGGCCGGTTACGGCATCGAAAGTGTAGAGATTGCCACCGTCTACCTGGACGAGAACTCCGGGTCCCATTTCCGTCCCGTGGCTGACTCGATCAGGATCTACGCGCCGCTGCTGAAGTTCCTCGGCTCGTCGCTGTCCGCCTTCGTGGTGGACCTGGTGATGTTCCTGGTCCTCAGTGCCCTCACGGATTCTCTCCTGTTGGCGGTGGCCGGAGCCCGCCTGGTCAGTGCCTCGGTGAACTTCATGGTCAACCGCCGCCTGGTGTTTGACCACGGCAAAGACAGTTCGTTGCGGGCCGCTGCCACTGGGTATGTGGCCTTGGTGGTTGTCCTGCTGTCCGCTAATTACGCCGCCATGTGGGCCCTCACGTCCCTCGCCGTCCCGGACTTGCCGGCCAAACTCGTCACCGAAGTGACACTCCTGGGTGTCAGCTACGCCGTGCAGCAGCGCTTCCTCTTCGTCCGCAAGGCCCGTGCCGCCACAACGGAAGCGGCCGCCGTCGAAACACATATCCCCACCTTGGTCCCGGCACAGTTTCAGCACAGCATCACCGGGAAAAGTGGAGCTCAATCCCCCAAGAGATTCCGGAGTAACTGATGAACACCCTCATCCTCATCGCGGCAGACCTGGCCGCCATCACCACTTTGACGCTCGCCCTCTATCTCCGCCGGCACCGGCGCCGTGACCTTGTAGTTTCCTACCTGGGCATGAACGTTGGAGTCCTGGCGGTTGCCACGGCGTTGTCCGGGTCAGCTGCCGGTGTTGGCCTGGGATTGGGTCTCTTCGGTGTTCTCTCGATCATCCGGCTCCGGTCAACGGAACTGGCCCAGCACGAGGTGGCCTACTACTTCTCGGCCCTGGCACTGGGCCTGATCGCGGGCATAGGCGTCGAGCCGCTCTGGCTCACGCTGTCCCTCATGGCGCTGGTCCTCCTGGTGATGTTCATCGGCGACAACCCGCGGGTTCTCCCTGCATACCGCCACCAGACCGTGGTACTGGACCGGGCCATCAACAATGAGCCCGAGCTCTACGCCCGGTTGGAGGAAGTCCTCAACGGCAAGGTCCACTCGGCCACCATCCAGGAGCTGGACATGGTCAATGACAAGACAATCGTGGACGTCCGTTATGCCGTCCACCCGCAGCAGCCACCGCACCCGCAGCTTGGTTTCAACCAGCCGGCAGGCGCGCTCTCCCCGGCACCGCAGGAGCTGCCCGCACAGCCTGCACCCCCCACCCAGCAGTCCGTGCCCACCTCCGCAGGTGTAGCGTGAGCCGCCCCGATGCCCAAGCGATCATGCCGCAGCTCAGCCAGCTGCCCGCCGTCGGACTTGAAGAACTCACCACGGAAGCTGCGCTCCTGACCCGTGTTGACCGCAAGTACCTGGTTCCGTCGGCAACGGCCCGCCAAATCCTCAGCACCTTCAGCACAGAGGCCCGGGTCCTGGAAATGGACGGGAACCGCACGTTCGCCTACGACTCCGTCTACTTCGACACCCCCGAGTTGGACAGCTACATGCTGGCCGCCCATGGTCGCCGCCGGCGATTCAAAATCCGCACCCGAACCTACTTGGACAGCGCAGTCAGCTTCCTCGAAGTGAAGACCGAAGGTGCCCGGGAGGCGACGGTCAAGGAACGGATCCCGTACGAGCCATGCGACCGCGAGCGGCTGACGGACGAGGGCTTGGCATACGTGAATGAGACGTTGGCCGCCGCGATCGGGAACGTCAGCTTCGGCCCTCTCAAGCCCGTCCTTTCCACACGCTACGACCGCACCACACTGTTCCTCCCCGAATCCGGAAGCCGCGCCACCATCGATAACGACGTCACCTGGCAGAGCCCTGGCGGCCAGCCCTGGGTGCTTGAAGACGCGGTGGTGGTGGAGACGAAATCCGGCTCAGCCCCCGGCCCTTTGGACAGGCATCTGTGGGCACACGGCGTCCGTCCCTGCCGCATCTCGAAGTTCGCCACCGGCATGGCCGCACTCCACCCCGAGTTGCCGGCCAACCGCTGGAACCAAACACTTCGGCGCCGGATGCCCCTGCGCCCCATCCACTGACCTTCCCTTCACAAACTTAGGAATCCACCATGCGCTCTTTCCGTACATCCCTTTCCGTTGCCGCCGTCGTCCTGGCCATTTCCCTGGCGGGCTGCTCCACGGCAACCACCAGCTCAACGTCCACGGGCACAACCTCCAGCAACAGCGGAACAACCACCACCCAGCAGGCCGTCACCGCAGCCACCATCGAGGAAGACACCCACTACGACAGCGACGACCTCACCTGGGACGCCGCAGCTGAAGTGGCAATCAGCTTGGCCGACGGCGGCAGCAAAGTGACGTCGTCGTCCTCCAACGGCGTGGCCGTGGACGGCAACACCATCACCATCAACGCCGCCGGAACCTACCGGTTGAGCGGCTCGCTCAGCGATGGCCAGATCGTGGTGGCCGCCGACGAATCGGATACCGTGCGGATCATTCTGGATGGCGTGGAGCTGGGCAACTCATCAGGCTCACCATTCGTGGTGCAGAGCGCGGACGAAGCCATCGTGTACCTCGAAGACGGGAGCACCAACACGTTGACCGATGCCACCACCTACGCCGACCAGGGCGAGGACGCTCCCAACGCAGCGCTCTACTCCATGGCCGACCTGACCATCGCCGGGACCGGATCCCTCACCGTCAACGGGAAGTCCAACGACGGCATCGTGTCCAAGGACGGCCTGGTGATGGCCGCCGGCAAGGTCACTGTTGACGCCGTGGACGATGGTATCCGGGGCAAGGACTACACGGTGCTGCTGGACGGCGCCTACCAGGTGACCGCGGGTGGCGACGGCGTGAAGGCGGACAACGAGACTGACGAAGGCCGCGGTTGGCTCTTGGTCAGCGGCGGCTCGTTGACAGTCAACGCGGGAGACGACGGCGTGAAAGCCTTTAACACGCTGACCGTTTCCGGCGGTACAGTCACCGTCGCCGAGTCGGAGGAAGGGCTGGAGGCGCAGCACATCGCCATTACCGGCGGCGAAGTTTCCGTCACGGCGAACGACGACGGCGTGAACGCCTCGGGCGGCTCGTCCACCAGTACCGATGCAGGCGCGGCCGCTGGCGGGATGGGCGGACCCGGCGGTGGGGGCATGGGCGGCGGCGAAACGGTGGGCGATTACACCGTGGATGTCTCCGGTGGAACGCTCACCATCAACCCAGAGGGCGACGGCCTGGACTCCAACGGAAACGCCACCATCTCCGGCGGCACCGTGGTGGTGAACGGTCCCACCAACGACGGCAACGGTGCCTTGGACGTGAACGGTGAATTGGTGGTCACCGGCGGAACCGTGGCAGCAGCAGGCAGCGCGGGCATGGCAGTCACCCCGGGGACGTCGTCCACGCAGTCGGGCGTGCAGCTGACCTTCAACTCCTCGGTCTCCGCCGGCACTCCGGTGCACATCGTTGATTCGTCCGGTGCCGTGGTTGCCACTTTCGTGACCACCAAGACCATCGCCTCCCTGGTGTACTCCTCGTCGGCCATTACCGATGGCGAAATGTACACGGTTTATACCGGGGGCAGCGCCGACGCGAAGGCCGGCCTCACCACCGGTTCCATCGATGGCGCAGAGGACCAGGGAACGGTCACAGCGGGCCAGTACAGCCAGGCGCAGGGTCCGGGCCGCCGCTAAATCCTGCAAGTGTCCCCCACAAACTTGATGCGAACTTGAGCCAATCGAAAAGGTTCCTTGATATAGCGGCGCCACGCTGGAATCAGTCGAAGCACCAATACCGAGGGGTTTCGGCAACGAATCTCAAGTATGAAACACAACGATGTGGGGGAACCGATGGAACAGGCATCAGCACTAACTGAGGTGACATCCGTGAAGGGCATCATCCAGGACCAGCACCCCGTGGATTTCTACGCGCTGGGGGTCGCAGGATGCATCGACCGGCTCGCGGCACCACTCCGCCTCGCCGGCGTGAAGGTCCACTGGCACACCCCGCATCATGGCATCGAGATCTCTTCGTCAGCCGCCGCACTCCTCTATCATGTGGCGCAGGAGACCTTCAGCAACACCCTCAACTACGCCAATGCCAGCGAGCTCACTGTCCGCCTCAACGCCGTCTACCACGGCATCCAGCTCACCATCACGGACGATGGCAGCGGTTTTGAGATCCATGCCGCGCCCAGTGGCAGGCGCCACGGTTTCGGACTGCTCCTGATGTCCATCGCAGTGCACGACGCCGGCGGGACCGTTAACATCGACTCTGCCGTTGGGCGGGGCACCACTGTGAGGGTCACACTGCCGCTGGATTGAGTCCGATTTGGGACCTTATTTGCGCTTCCAGCCATGGCCCAAGCGCGTTGCCGGACGTATTCTGTAGCTACTTTTCAGCCTGACATCCCGACGGAATGGCACGAAAATGGCGCACAACAAGGGTCCAAAGCTAGGTCTCGGCAAGGTCCTTCTGAGGGTCTTCGGGTACTTCTTCGTGAGCATCCTCTGCGGTGTGCTGATCTCCGGGCTGGTGGTTCCCGTTGTTGCGTTCACCAGCACCACCGTGGGCGGGTCCATCGGATTCTATGAAAGCCTGCCCAGCCAACTGAACGTTGATTCTCCGTCCCTTTCCAGCACTGTGGTCACAGCGGACGGCCAACACATTGCCACGTTCTACGCCGAAAACCGGGTAAAGGTTCCGCTTGAGGAGATGTCTCCGTTCATCCGCGAGGCAATTGTGGCGATCGAAGACAACCGCTTCTACGATCACGCCGGCGTGGATGCGCAGGGCATCATCCGTGCATTGAGCTCCAACCTGACCAAGGGAACCAGGCAAGGTGCCTCCACGCTGACGCAGCAATACGTCACCAACGTGCTCAACGAATCGCGTCTGTCCGAGGGACGCCCTGAGGATGTGGTGCTCAGCGGCCAGAAGACCATGGGAGATAAGCTGCGCGAGGTCAAACTCGCACTGGAACTGGAGAAGCGGTTCAGCAAGGACCAGATCCTTGAGGGGTACCTGAATATTGTTTTCTTCAACCGGGACGCCTACGGCATTGAAGCGGCCTCCCGTTACTTCTTCAGCACCTCCGCAAAGGACCTGACCCTGCCGCAGGCCGCGCTCCTTGCCGGGCTGGTCAACGGGCCAAGCATCTACGACCCAACCGTTGACCCCGATGCGGCGTTGAACCGGCGAAACCTCGTACTGGACCGGATGCTGCAACAAGGCAACATCACCGCGGTGGACCACGGAGTCGCGGTGGCCACGCCGATAGAACTGAACATCACGCCTTCCTTGCAGGGGTGCGCGGGCGCTTCAATTGCCATCTACTTCTGTGATTACGTCTCCCACCTCATCCTCAATGACGAGACTTACGGGTCGACAGTCAACGAACGTGAACGGCTGCTCTACCGGGGCGGGCTCACCATCACCACCACTCTGGACAGCAGGCTCCAAGCAGCCGCGCAGGCTCAGGTGGACGCCTCCGCAGGGGACAACCCGGACAAGTGGGGCGCCGCGATGACCACGGTACAGCCCGGCACCGGAAAGATCCTGGCGATGGCCCAGAACACGGTCTTCGTCCCACAAGAAGGAAAATACGATACCCAGCTGAACTTCAACGTGGATGCCAAGGACGAGAACGGCTACGACCTCAACGGCGCCGGAGGCTTCCAGCCCGGATCCACCATGAAGCCGTTCATCTACGCCGAGTGGCTCAACGAAGGCAAGAACCCAACTGCTGTCGTTGATGCTTCCCGCAGGGTGTACCCGGTCGGTTTCCCGTGGCGTTCCAGCTGCGGCAGGGTTTTGGGCGGGTACAGCAGCGCCCAGAAGGCACAGAACCTGGGCGCTGACGACGACCTGCAGAACAACGATGTTGGCTACTACCGCTCCATGCCTATCAACTACGGCCTCTACAACTCCATCAACACCGCAACGTTCGCCACGGCGGCCCAACTGGACTTCTGCGGCATCCAGAAGATGGTTGACACTGTTGGCCTGCATAGCGGGCTCGACAACGCACCCGTGAACATGCACCAGATCGGCAACCTGCTGGGCTCCATCGGCGTGGCTCCGCTTGTCCTTGCCAGCGCCTACGCAACCTTCGCCAACGACGGCACCTACTGTGCGCCCATCGCCATTACGGAGATCCGGGATGCCCAAGGCAGGCAGTTCGAAGCGCAAGCGCCGGAGTGCCGGGACGCGGTGAAACCGGCCGTGGCCCGTGGCGTGAACGCGGTCCTTCAGGATGTGTTGAAGATGGGTTCCGGGGTGTGGATCGAGCCCAAGGTCCATACCAAGGTTCCAGTGGCTGCCAAGACCGGCACGTCCAACAACAACGGCGCCACCTGGGTTGCGGGCTATACCACTACCCTTGCTACGGCATCGTTCTTTGGGGATACGACGGCGGGGCAGCAGCGGGCGGGCCAGAACGTCACCATCAACGGCAAGTTCTACAAGTCCCTGGACGGCTACATGATCGCGGGCCCGCAATGGGCCAACTACATGGTGGAAGCCACGGCGCTGTACCCAAGCGGTCCCTTCGCGGCGCCCGCTCCCCCGCCAGCCCCTGCACCAGTCACCACGGTGCCGGCGGTTCCGCGCCTGACAGGACGATAACGTGCGTTGCGAGGCCCGGTCTACGCACTACTCCCTTGTTTGAGTGTGCAAACCGGGCCCCACAACACAACCCGCTACAGCGCCATCTCTGCATCCGCGTGCGTGTCGTCGTCGTCATGGCTGTCCGCGCCGGCGAGGTGGCGGCCCGCGATGTAGCCGAAGGTCAGGGCGGGTCCAAGGTTGATGCCACCCGCGGGATAGTGGCCGCCCATGACGTTTGCCTGGTCATTGCCGGCGACGTACAAGCCGTCGATTGGCTCGCCGTCGTCATTGAGCGCGCGTCCGGCGCCGTCGGTATCAACCCCTGCGAAAGTCCCGAAGCTGCCTGGAACCACGCGAACGGCGTAGAACGGCCCCTTCTCGATGGGCCCCAATGCCGGGTTTGGCTGGTGGGCAGCGTCGCCGCCGTAGCGGTTGAAGGCAGTCTCGCCGCGGCCGAAGTCGGGGTCGACGCCGGCGCGTGCGTTCGCGTTGAATCTCGCCACGGTCCGGCACAGCTCCGTGGGGTCAATGCCGCACTTTGCCGCCAGTTCCTCGAGAGTCCGCCCGTTGATGAGGTAGCCGGAGCGCAGGTACGGGAACAGGGGTACCGGCAAGGGTTTGGCCATTCCCAGCGGGAACTTACGCACGAAGCGGCTGTCCGCGATCTGCCACGATTCCACGGTTTCGCCTTCCGGCGTGGCTGCCAGGAGGGCGTCGACGTAGTCGTAGTACCCGTTTGCTTCGTTCACGAACCGCTTCCCATCCGCGCGGACGCCGATGCTGCCGGGCTTGGCGCGGTCCATGATGTGCGGGAACACCCCGGTCTTCCCGTTGCGGTAGGGCACCAACGACACCGGGCACCACGCGGCCGGGGACTTCACGGCAGTCTTGAAGCGGGCGCCCACGGACTGTGCCAGGTTGATGCCATCGCCTGTGGTCTCGTGTGGGGAGAGCGTCCAGTGCTCCCGGCCCGTTGGCGTCTTGGGGAACAGTTCCTTGCGACGCTGCACGTCGTTGGGGAAACCGCCGGTTGCCAGCACCACACCACGGCTCGCGTTGATCTGCAGCTCACCTTCCGGGGAGCGCACGACGGCGCCGGTCACCTTGCCATTTTCATCGCTGAGCAACGCTGTGGCCGGCGAGGAGACGCGGATGTCCACGCCCAGATCATCACTGGACTTCATGAGCCTGCCGGTGAGCGCCGTGCCGTTAACCAGCTGCATGTTGCGGCGGTGGATCAGCAGGTCCAGGACGTGCAGGCCGAAGCGCCAGCCCGCATGGAAGATGCCGCGGGGGTTGCCCTGCGATGCCGAGAGGAACTTGCCAAGGTCCGGTCCGGCCATGATGCCCATGCCGAGGAAGGAGGTTTCGTAGAGCTGATGCCGCATTTTGGCACGCAGGGCAGGTTTAATGGTTCGCGCGTTGATCGGTTTGGGTCCCACCGAGCGGTTGCCTGTGCCGGCACCGGGGAGTTGTCCGTAGATGTCGTTGATCTTGCTGCCGGGAACAAACTGCAACGACGTCTTTTCATGGAAGAACCCCACCATGTGAGGGGAAGCTTCAAGGAAAGCATCCACTTTCCCGGCCTGGTAGTCGTCGCCGAGGACCTCGCGGAGGTAGGTCCTGAAGGTCTCCCTGTCCTCGGTGACGCCCTCGGCTTTAGCCAACGGGTTACCCGGTGCCCACGCCCAGCCACCGGACCAGGACGTTGCTCCACCGCAGACGCTGGACTTTTCCACCACGATGACTTTCAGCCCGTGGTACGCGGCGGTCACTGCCGCTGAGAGGCCTCCTGCTCCTGAGCCGATAACAAGGACGTCACAGTCCAAGGTGGGACGGAGTGTAGTGCTGTTCATGTGGTGCTCCATATAAGTGCTGGCGTCGTGAGGACGGAGTTCGCCGCTGCTTTCAAGTGCTTGGCCCAGGCAAGTTCGCCCATCGCAGCCACCCTGGCGTCGGAGGGGGTTTCAACGCTCACCGGTGTGCTCTCAGTGAAGGACGCAAGCATGGCCGGGAGGTCGAATTCGCCTTCCCCGGGTACACCGCGCTCCGAGCGGGACTCAGTGATCAAACCGTCCCTGGTTGCCGGCTGGGCATTGGGTCCGTCGCATAGCTGGAGCAAGGGAACGAGTGCTGAAGAAGCTTCGAGTTCGGCCAGTGTGCCGCCGAAACGGTTGACGTGAAGTGCGTCCAGGACGATCTTGCATCCTGCCCTTTTGGCCAACTTCACGGCTTGGGGGATGGAGCGGACCGCTTGGTAGGCGATAGGTTCAAGAGTGGGCATGATGCCGTACGCCATGCCGTCCTGGGTCATCTGCGCGAGGTGGTCACCGAAACGATCGAGATCCGGATCTGCGCAGGCAACAGTCAGGGTGGAAGCACCCAGGGCTTGGCCGGCCTCCATCATCTGTAGCCAGGCTTCGCGTTGGTCCTGGCCGTTCTGTAAGCCCGTGCCGTCCAGGAGCAGAAACTCAATGTCTTCAACCGTGATCCCCGTATCCGCCATCCGCTCCAACGTTTTCCTGAGCATTGGCGAGCCGGGTTGAAGGTTGTACGGCCGTTCGGTGGGCGTCACGGGACGGACCCGGGCTCCGATGAAATCGAACCCGGCCTCCGCCGCGATGCTCACCAAGTCCGGCGGGGCGGTCCCCACGAGGGATAGCTGGGCGATTCCGAGCCGGCGGCGCAGAGCGGCAGTGGGATCGCCGGAAACCTTCGAGTTCGCGGGATAGCTCCGGCGATCTGACACCATTCCGGCGATTTCAGCATCCGCCGTGTGGGTACGGGTCAGTGCGGCGGCAATGCGTTGGGCTGCGTCGTACCCGCTCTTGACCGCGTTGGACACGATGGCCGGGGTTTTGTCGACCACGGTCCCGGCGACGGCGACAGGGACGGATGCGGTAAAGCTGAGCTCCGCCTCCCGTTGCTCCAGCGTCAGCGGACCGTCCAGCGGCAGCACGGAACGCGAGACCAGCAGCTCTCCCGGGGCATCAATCCACTGGTCCTCCACACCGGAACGCTTGATCCGGACCCGGGTACCGTCATACTCCTCGATGGTGCTGGACAGGAAGGTCCGCACCCTCGGATTAGCTTCAAGGCGCGGAACGGCAAGGATCTTGGCGCGGCGGCCGGATTCCGGAGCCAGAGTTTCCTGTGGCCCCACGATCAGCACCGCAGTCCCTTCGGAAGCAAGGGTGTCCGCCACGGTCATGGCGACGGAATCGGCACCCCAGATGGTTACGGCTTCCGGCGCGGTACCGGACAAGCCGGCCGAGCCGGCCGAACCAGGCGTGGCGGACGAGCCAGCCGAACCGGACGAGGCACCCGAATCGGACACCCCGCCGTCGAGAACCTCCGGGTGGGCGGCGAGCCAATCCCGGATATCGGAAACGCGAGGCGAGTCTGCACCAACAAACCCAGGAGCGGAGCGGAGACCGCCGGTGGCAATGACCAGAGCGTCAGCGCCGAAATCACGGGCCAGCGTGCCGGCGTCGGACGTGTCAACATGGGTTTCCAAGCGGACCTGGACACCCAGGCGTTCGTTTTCCTCACCGGACCATTCGGCGAAGCGGTGGAAGTCCGGCGTAGACCTCATGCGCTCGGCGAGGGCGAACTGCCCACCGGGCCGCGGGCCCTCGTCCACCAACGTCACCCGGGCACCCGCTTCGGCGAGTTCGCGGGCGGCCGTGAGCCCTGCGGGTCCGGCACCCACTACCAGGACGCTGGACCCGGACCGGACGGTTGGTGTTGGAACAGGCACTCGTGAGCGCCCAACGGCAGGGTTGACCGTGCAGGTGACTTGGCCCAGGCCAAGGTTGTCGATGCACACGTTGCACGCGATGCAGGGCCGGTAGCGCTCGCCGCGGAGCACTCCGCCCACGAACGCGGGGTCTGCATGGATGGCGCGGGCCAGGCTGACGAAGTCGCAGATGCCCTCGGACAGGACTTCTTCGATGATCTCGGGACTGTTGAGCCGTCCGGCCATACCCAGCGGGAGTCCGAACTGCCGGTAAGCCTTTGCGTAGTCGGCCAAAACGCCGGGCTTCCACTCCCCTGACTGGACGATCCATTCGCCGGCGTCGTAGCTGCCCGCGGAAACGTCCAGGAAGTCGAGCTTGTCCAGGTGTCCTTTAGCAACAATGGCTATCTGCTGTTCTGCACTGATGCCGTCCTCGGGACCTTCCACCACGGAGACGCGCATACCCACGATGGTCTCCGGCACGGCGGCCCGCACCGCATCGATGACCAGGTTCATGAAATACTCCGGCGCTGCGAACTCGTCCGTGCGATGGTTCGAAATCGGCGACATGAACTGGTGGATCAGATAGCCGTGGGCACCGTGCAGGTTGATGACATCGAACCCCGCCGCCACCGCGCGCCGAGCGGCAGCAGCGTAGGCAGCCACGAGTTCGTAGCACTCGGCGGCGGTGAGTTCCCGCGGGACTTCGCCACCCGCCGTCGGGCATGGGACCGGCGACGGCGCGAGGTTCTTGAACCCTGAAACCGCAGACTGCGCGGTGCGGCCGCCGTGATTGAGTTCGACGGCGGCCAGCGCACCTTCGGCGTGCAAGGCATCGGTGAGGCGGCGAAGGCCGGGAATCATGTCATCCGTGTGCAGGCCAAGCTGGTGGGTGCGGCCCTTGCCGTCGGCCCGGACGTAGGTGGCCTCCGTGGTGACCATGCCGAGGCCGGCTTTGGCGCGGGTGACCAGGTAGTCGACGTATTGCCCGGTGATGTAGCCGTCCGTGGTGCCGTAATTGCGTTCCATGGGGGCGGAGGCGAGGCGGTTCCGGAGTGTCTTGGGGGCGCGGCCGTTGCGGCCCAGGGTGAAGGGCGATGCTGCTGATGGTGAAGAAGCCATGGTTAGCTTGCCACCTTCTCGCGGCCCCGAAGCTGGGGAATGGCTGCATGGGCGGGATGTACCGCAGCGAAGCGGACGGGTTGGCCGGTGCGGGAGGATTCGTAAACGGCCAGCAGGATCCGGAGGGATTTGAGCGCGTCCTTGCCGGTGATGGCCGGTTCGGTCCCGGCTTCCAGCGCTTGGACGAAGTCCTGGACCTGCAGTTTGTGGAATGGGATCAGCTGCCCGTTGATGATGGACAGATCGACGTTCGGCTCCACGCCTTCCGGGTGGACAGGCTCGACGACGATCTTCCCACCGACCGCCCACAGGTCCAGCCGGCCATCGCTGCCTTCCGGGAATTCCGTCAGGGAAGCCGAGGCGCCCGTTTCACCAGTGATGCGCAGCTGGATTCCGAGGTTGGGCGATACCGCGGTGGAGGCCTCCAGCGTGGCCATGGCTCCGGACGTGAAGGTGATCACCGCCGTCGCGGAATCCTCTACCTCTATGTTGTCGCCGTGCCGGTAGGTGTTGACCTTGCCGTAAACCTCGGCCACGTCTCCCAAGTACCACTGGAGGAGGTCGATCTGGTGGACGGCCTGGGACATCAGGACCCCGCCACCGTCGTTCTCCCAGGTGCCACGCCATGCGTCCCGGTTGTAGTACTCCGGGGCGCGGTGCAGCATCACCGAGCACTGGGCCATGATGGCGCGGCCCAGCGTGCCGTCGTCGATCGCCGCACGGATCTGCTGCGACGCCGGCCAGAAGCGGCGCTGGAACAGCACCCCGAATGTGACGCCGGCTTCCTCGCAAGCTGCCACCATTCGTTCAGCGGACTCCAGTTTAGTGGCAATGGGCTTCTCGCACAGGACGTTGACGCCGGCCGCTGCAGCGTGCAGCACCACTTCCTCGTGGGTGGGATGCGGCGTGCAGACGGAGACGATGTCCAGGTCCAGGCCAAGGAGCTCGTCCACGGTGGTCACCGCGTGCGGGACTCCCCACGTCTCGGCCGTGTCCTTTGCCTTGTGCGGATCAACGTCGCAGACGCCGACAATCTTGACGTTGTCCAAGGCGCTGAAGGCTTCCAAGTGGTTGCGGGAGATGGCGCCGCAACCCGCGATTCCAACGCGGAAGATGCGGGTTGCCGGTGCTGACGGATTCATGGGTTGTCCAACTTTCGGGGCAAAGAGTCGTTGCTTGGTTGCTGATGGAGGGCGTTTGGGCCTGCGGGCGGTGCCGACCCCGTGACCACCCCGTGCCGGCCGGTGCCGGGCGGCCGGGAGGTGCCGGGCGGCCGGGAGGTGCCGCCCGGCGTCGTGGTTTATGGCAGTCCGTCAGCTCACGGGCTGGCGGGGTTTACCGAGGTCCTCAAGCGGGACGTTGTAGGTCTCCCGGGCCGTCATGATCGCGATTGCCGAGGCCGCCAGGCAGAGGATGGTGAAGCCGGCTACCGGCATCCAACCATTCGGCCCGGGCTGTGCCAGGAGCGTTGCAATGGCTGGTGCGAATCCGGCGAGGATCAGCCCGATCTGGCTGCCGATCGCCATACCGGAGTAGCGGACAGCTGCGGGGAACATCTCCGGGAAGAAGACCGTCCACACGCCGTTCCAGCATGAGTAGAAGACGGTCATGTTGAGGAATCCGAAGAGGAAAATCAATGCGATGTTCTGCTCGCTGATGGCCCAGAAGTAGCCGATGGTGGTTAATGCGCAGCCCAGCGCTCCCACCAAAAGCACCTTCTTCCGGCCAATGCGGTCCGAGATCATGGCAGAGATGGGGATAGTCACCATGGAGAGGCCGATGGTCACGGCGTTGACGGTGAGCATGAGCGTGCGGTCGATGCCCACGGCGGGGCCCGTGGCGTAAGCCAGGGCGTACACCGTGAACGTGGTCTGCATAACGGAGAAAAGCATCACCACACCCACGCGCAGGACGTCGCGCCACTGGGTCTTCAGAACTGCGACGGCGGGGATGGACTTGGGTTTGTTGTGTTCCACGATCTCTTCGAAGACGGGAGGTTCGTCCAGGCGGGTCCGGATCCAGTAGGCCACTGCCAACACCACCACCGACAACCAGAACGGTATCCGCCAGCCCCAGCTGAGGAGCTGGTCCTCCGGAAGGGCCGCCAGCGGGATGAAGACGATCGTGGAGAGCACCATCCCGGAGGCGTAGCCGGTCATCACGAAACTCGTGAAGAACGCGCGTTTGCCTTCCGGGGAGTGCTCCATGGTGAGCGTTGATGCGCCTGCTGCTTCAGCGCCGGCGGAGAATCCCTGGGCCAGCCGGCCGACCAGCAACAACGCTGTTGCCCAGTAACCGATCTGACCGTAGGTGGGCAGGAATCCGATGCCGATCGAGGCGACGCCCATGATGACCAGCGTGACCATCAGCGCCTGCTTCCGGCCGATCTTATCGCCGTAGTGGCTCATCACCAGGCCACCCAACGGCCGGGCGAGATAGCCGACACCAAAGGTGGCCATGGCTCCAAGCAGTGCCACCACGGGATCGCCGCCGGGGAAGAAAATCTTGGGGAAGATCAGGGCAGCGGCAGTGCCGTAGATGAAGAAGTCGTAGTACTCCAGGGTGGATCCAAGGAAGGAGGCGAGCGCCGCCTTTTTGGGCATTTTGACGTGTTCAACCGGCTCTGTTCCAAGCGGCGAGGCCGCATTGTTGACGTCCGAGGGCGAGTGCTGCTGCACGTGTCCCATACTGTCTCCTCATTGAGTGCCGCGGGAAGTGGCACCGCCATGGTGCCTTGCCCGGCAAAGTATTAGATGAGGCTCGGATCGCCGGCTGCCGTTTTGTTGTGCAGCCCATCCGGTGGCCGCTGATAACGGCTCCTGAATGTGTGCTCCAGATCACAGGCGATTGTTCCTCTGGGATCGACTGTAGGACTCCGGTCACATAGCGTGGGGAAACTTCCCGTTGAACGGGACGGGAGTGCGAAGGGCTGGAGCGTGCTGTCGGCTGGAGCGTGCTGCGGGCTAGGAAGAACCGGCGTGGGCCAGCCAGGGACGGGAGCCATAAGGCCGACGCTCGGCGCCCATGGTCCGGGACAGGCCGCGGCCTGCGGCCACCAGTACGGGCAGGATCAGCCCGGCGTCTTCGTCAACGGAAGGCACGACGACGGATATCGCACCTATGACTGCCTGGCCTTGGCCAAACACCGGCACGGAATAGGCTGTGTTCTCCTCCACCAGGACACCGACCAAACGGGCATAACCACGCTCCCGGATGAGGGCAAGCTGGCTCCTGACGCGGACGGGATCGGTCTCCGTGGCAGGCGTGGTTTTCTCCAGCTTTCCGGCCAGGAAGCGGTCCTGAACCCAGCCGGGCATGTGCGCCATCATGGCCATACCGGATGACGTGGTGTGGATGTCCAGGCGGCCTGCCACCTGAGCCAGGTTCATGACCGTTCCATGCCGGTCAAGGCGTTCGAGGTAGAGCACACTGTTGGTCTCCACATCTGGAATGGAGAGGGCCACGTGTTCCCTGACAGCGGCGTGGACACCTTCCAGGAACGGCAGTCCGCGGCGCCGGAATTCTTCCAGGGGGTTGCTGCGGGAGGCCAACTCCCACATCTTCATGCCAACGCCGAACTCTCCCACTGCATTACGTTCCAAGAGTCCGCTGGCTGCCAAATCCATGGCCAGGCGGTGCACCGTACTGCGGGACATACCGGTGATCCGGACCATGTCCTTCAAGGGAAGCCAGGGCTGCCCTTTGGAGAAGGCATCCATGATTTTCACGACG
The DNA here is from genome assembly GCF_025421775.1 of Paenarthrobacter aurescens. Lineage (GTDB taxonomy): Bacteria > Actinomycetota > Actinomycetes > Actinomycetales > Micrococcaceae > Arthrobacter > Arthrobacter aurescens_B. The sequence goes on from NZ_JAOEFX010000012.1 coordinate 52,374, forward strand.
CGTTCAATCACGGACTCCCCCGACGCCGAGTTTGCCATGATGCCTCCTTATTGATCCCCGTCCACCGGGACGTCAAACCCAATATAGCCTTGCACTGGACTCGTAAAACCTGGGAGGCAACGTGGAACTGCGGCAGATTGAGGCGTTCCTGGCTGTGGCTGAGGAGTTGCACTTTGGCCGGGCAGCAGAGCGGCTCCGAATGGCGCAGTCCCCACTAAGCCAGACCATCAAGAAGCTTGAAAAGAGTCTGGGTGCACAGCTCTTTGAGCGAAACACCAGATCGGTAACCCTTACCGCGGCAGGCCATTCCCTGGTGCCACACGCACGCAGAATCCTTGACGAAGTGGACCTCGCGCAGAGGGCAGTGAGCGCCGGCACCGGGACCGTCTATGGCAAGCTTGCCATCGGTTTCTCGGGAGCCCTGAACCACGCCACCCTTCCGCCGCTGACGCGCGCACTGCGCCAGCGCTACCCCCAACTCGACGTGACACTGCACGGTGGCCTTCTGACCCAGGAGGCCCTGCAGCAATTGGGCAACGGCGTTTTGGACCTGGCATTCATCGGCCTTCCCATCGACGCACCCACCCTGGCCACCCGCCGCATTGCCACTGAGCGCCTGGGAGTAACCCTGCCGGCAGACCACCCGCTCGCCGGGCAGGCATCGGTGGAGATGGCCGAGCTCGCAGGCGACCCGTTCATCACCATGCCCGCCGCGCAGGGGTCCACCCTCCGGGAGGTCACCTTTGCGGCCTGTGCTGCGGCAGGGTTCCGTCCCAGAATCAGCCAGGAAGTCTCCGATCCCTACACGGCGCTTTCCCTCGTAGCCGGAGGTGTGGGAATCAGCCTCATGCCCGAATCCATTGAGGGAATCATGCCTGCCGGTATCGTCTTCCTGCCTCTTGACGGCGACGACGTCCTGCTGTTTTCCGGGCTTGCGTGGAACCCCGGCGCAACGTCCCCAGCTGTCCGGTCCGCACTCCAGCTGGCTGAAGAAGTGCTGCCCACCCCCGCAGACTAACCACTATGTGAATTTCGCACATAGTTATAGACCAACTAAGTATTGGACAAGACGTAATAGCGTGCCCAGCATTGAGGAAAGCCCCACCTACTCAATGAAGAGGACAACCTCATGGCCACTTTCGCTGTCACCTACGCCTATTCCGATTCAACCTCCGCCGGCCGTGACGTGGTCCGGCCTGTTCACGTGGAGTTCCTCAAATCCCAATTCGAGGACGGCCGGCTCTTGAAAAGCGGCCCCTTCGGTCCTGAGGAAGCACCCGGCGCCCTGCTGATCATCGCCGGTGACTCCAAGGCCGACGTCGAATCCCTCATGGATCAGGACCCGTTCCACAAGGCCGGTCTCATCGAGGAACGGACGGTACGCCAATGGAACATCTTCTTCGGCGCTGACACCACGGTGCCTGCCGAACAACCCGCTGTGCAGCCCGCCGCGCAGAACTGAGGTCCCCGAATGCTCTCCGCCGTCACCGTCTCAAAACAAACCATCGAATTTCGGGAGTCCCCTGAGCCCGCCCTCGAGCCGGGCCACGCTTTGGTCCGGGTCCACAACGTCACACTGTGCGGCACCGACCTCCATATCTGGGAGGACGACTACCCCACAAAGCTGCCCCTGATCCAAGGCCACGAGTTCTCCGGAATCGTGGAGGCCCTTGCGCCGGAAGGTACCTACGGTTTCGCCATTGGCGACCGCGTGGCCGTCAATCCCATCATCTACTGCGGCAAGTGCCGCCCATGCCTGACAGGCCGGTATAACGTCTGCCAAAACGTGGGCTGCCTGGGTTGCTACTCGGACGGCGCTCTCGCCGAACTGGTCAGCGTTCCCGTCGACAAGCTCTGCCCGGTGCCGGACGGACTTCCGCTGGACATCGCAGCCATGGGAGAACCCGCATCCATCGCCATGCAGGCCGTCAATCGCGGCAGGCCCGAAGCCGACGAAACCGCGCTGGTCTTGGGAAGCGGGCCCATCGGACTGCTGGCCACGCTGTATCTGACCGAGCTCGGAGTGAAGGTGGTTTGTGCCGACACTGAGCAGCACCGCCTGGAGCTCGCCGTGGAATTCGGCGCCATGGACACCCTGCTGGTAACGCCCGGGAGCGAGTTCCCGGATGACCACCAGGCTTGCCGGCTGGAGACGATGACCGACGGCTACGGGCCCCAGTTGGTCATCGAGGCCACAGGTGTCCCTTCGTCTTTGGAGAACGCCATCCGGCTTGTTGCGAGCGCCGGGAGGATCGTCCAAGTGGGCATCTCATCCCGCCAGGCCAACGTCTCCATGAAGGACATCCCCTATAAGGAGCTGGACATCATGGGAAGCCGGATGAGCCTGAATCTCATCCCGGACGGCCTTGCCCTGCTGGCCCGGCACCCCGAACAGGCCCAGGCCCTCATGACCCACCGCTTCGCCTTCGCGGATTTGCAACAGGCCTACCACCTGATGCAGGGACGCACCGAGAAAATCGGCAAGATCCTCATCGGGATGCCGGCAGGAAACGTCGCATGAGCACCCCAATCCTCACTGCAGCCAGCCAGCTCAACGCAAGCTACGACGTCGTGGTCATGGGCAGCGGCGCGGCCGGTCTGGTGGCTGCTGTCCGCGCGGCCGATGCCGGACTTAGCGTCCTGGTCGCCGAAAAGGCCGCCCTGCTCGGCGGTACGACTGCCGCTGGTGGCGGCGTGATGTGGGCACCGAACAATCACCTCGCCAAGGCCGCCGGGTACCAGGACAGCCATGCCGACGGCGTCGCTTACCTTTCGGAGGCAGCCGGTCACGTGATGACGGCTGAGGAGATCGAATGGTATGTCGCCACTGCGCCGCGGGCCGTGGAGTTCCTCAACCAGAACACCAAAGTATCCATGGTCCCCATCGCCCGCCCGGACTACCACATGGAGTGGAAGGGATCTGCGAATGGCGGCCGGGGGCTGGACAACAACGCGTTCGATCCCCAGGAATACCCGGGGCTGTCGGAGCTGATCCGGCCCTCGTCCTATTTCCCGTTGCTCACCATGACCGAGCGCGATGAACTCAATGGCCGTGCTGCTGATCCGTCACTTTTGGAGCACCGCGCGTCCACTGGGATCCGGACCATGGGCGGGGCACTCGTGGGGAGCCTTCTTGCGAGCGCTTTGGACCGTGGCGTGCACATCGTCGTGGCCAGTCCTGTGGAGGACTTGTCGCGAACAGGGACCGGCTGGCAGGTGACCCTCGGCGCTACCGGGGCGGACGCGCCCGTGGCCGCGACCGCCGTCGTGCTGGCGTCTGGAGGGTTCGAGTGGAACCCTCGGCTCCGCAGCGCGTTCCTGCCGTATCCGGTGACGCCTATCAGCGCACCTTCCAATGAGGGCGACGGCCTGGAGCTTGGGCTGAAGGCCGGAGCGGCTGTGGAGGACATGTCCGCCGTGTGGGGCGTTCCGGTCATATCGACGGCGGCTCACCGGTACGACGGACAACGGTCAGGCCGCATGGGTAACGTGGAAATGACGCTTCCGGGATCCATCACCGTGAACAGCGACGGGAAACGTTTCGTCAACGAAGCCCTCAACTATCACGACGCCAGCCGGGTTTTCGCGTCCATCAACCCGCATACGGGCAGGCAGCAGAACAACCCGGCATGGCTGGTGTTCGACTCGACTTACCAGGCCAAGTACCCGGTGGCCGGGTCGTCGCCAGGCCAGCCCGCTGAGTGGATGGTGTCTGCGCCGGGCTTGGAGTTGTTGGCCTTGGAATTGGGCATCAATCAGGCCGGGCTCGCCGCCACTGTTGCGCGGTTTAACGCCGACGCCGCTTTGGGCGTGGACACGGAGTTCGGCCGCGGTGCCACTCCCCAGGATCGTTTCCTGGGCGATGCCGGGAACACTCCCAACCCTTGCTTGGCGCCCCTGCTCAAGGCTCCGTTCTACGCCGTTCCCATCCGTGCAGGGGTCCTGGGTACGTCGGGCGGGTTGGCCACAGACTTCAACGGGCGAGTGTTGGACCATCGGCAGCAGCCCATCGCAGGACTCTATGCAGCAGGCAACGTCTCAGCCGGGGTCTTCCGGAACAACTACCCCGGCGGCGGGGCGACACTCGGGTCAGCGATCACGCGGGCCTTCGCGGTGGGGGAGGATCTCGCGGCCCGGCTGAAGTAGATCCCACGTTGCGAGGCCCGCTCTGCACCCAATACCAACGCCAAGCCCCGCAAAGCAGGCCTCACAACACACAACTAGCGGGCGTAGCGCTCCGTGAAGTTCCGGAGCACGCGCATGGGCTCTGTCACGGACGACTGGCGCGCCGTTTCGATGAGTTCATCGGCGGTGTGCGGGGGAAAGTATCCGGAGTTCTTGTAGATGTTGATGCGGGTGATGAGACCGTCGGCGTCGAGTTCGGGGTGGAACTGCGTGGCGTAGAGGTTGTTCTTGATCCGGAACATATGGACCGGGCAGGCTGCTGAACCGGCGAGCAACACGGCGTGTTCGGGCAGTTCGCTGCAGGCTTCCTTGTGTCCGACGAAAGCGTCGAACGTGTGCGGGACGCCCCGAAGCATGGGGTCGCGCTCCCCCTCCGCGGTCAGTTTGATCTCAGTAGGCCCAACCGGTTCACCAAAGCGGCGGTCGATCACAGCGCCCTGATGCACACCCAAGGTCCCCACGCCGTAGCAGGCACCCAGGAACGGGAAGTCCTGGGCCACTATCCGGTCCAGCAACGACGAGAGCTCCGCCTCAACCCTTATCTGGGCTGCACTCTTCTCCTCCACAGGATCGCTGGAGGTGTAGGGGCTGCCACCAACTATCACGCCAGAGTAGTCAGACAGATCCAGGGGCGGCAGCGGAGTGGATTCCAGCCGCACACGGACCAGTGCTTCCGGCTTGAGCCCGCAGTACCGGAGGTAGGCCTGGTACTCGTCGTCGGCTGCGGCATCTTCGGCGCGGGTGGCCAGCAATAGGAAGGGCTTCACATGCCCAGTCTGCGCGAGGAATGGCTGGGCCACAAAGTGTGTTGGCAGCAAAGGGGTGTCTGACAGAGACTCCCTCAAACCGGCGTGGGTCAATAGCCTGATAAAGATCCCCCGTTACGCACCCCTATGACTCATCCCTGAGGAGCAGTCTTTGAAGCAGGACCCTTTGGCCGTCGGTACGCAAGCGCCCGAGGCGTCAGTTGCTGAAACACAACAACCTCAGAAGATCCCCTGGGGTGGCCTCTTGGTGCTCGCCGCCGCTGGCTTCACTGCCGTGACCACGGAGCTGCTGCCCTCAGGTTTGCTCCCCCAAATCAGCCGGGATCTCGGAGTAGATGAGTCAGCCGTTGGTTCGCTGACTGCGGTGTACGCGGCAATCATCGTTTTTACTGCCCTGCCGTTGTCCCGGTTCCTGGCCGGAAGAGTGCCCCGGAAGACCCTGCTCATTGCTACCGTTCTGGCGTTTGCCCTCAGCAATGTCCTGCTCGCTCTGAGCCCCACCTTGGGTTGGGCGATTGGAGCCAGGCTCTTGGGCGGCATCGCCCACGGCATGTTGTGGTCCAGCATGGCCCCGTACGTGGCGCGCATCGTCCCGGCGCACTCTGTGGGCAAGGCCATGGCCGTAGTATTCAGCGGCAACAGCATCGCACTCGCCGTGGGGGCTCCGATCGGTACGTTGATGGGGTCGCTGATGACGTGGCGGGCTTCATTCATGGTGCTCGCCGGCGTTGGCGCGCTTCTGGCGGTGTTGGCTTTCTGGCTCCTTCCTGGCGCCCATGATCAAGCCAGCCAAAAAACCCCGTCGCTGCGTGCAGCCATGAAGTTGCCGGGTGTCATCGCTGTGGCCATCGCGTGGCCGCTCTTGCTGCTGGCTCACTTCACGCTGTTTACCTACGTTGCTCCGTTCCTCCTTGCCTCCGGGTTGCCCGAATCCGCGACGAGCCTTTCCCTGTCCGTGGTGGGAGTCGCCAGCTTGGTGGGCATCTGGATCGCCGGCATGACGGCTGACTCGCGCCCGCGCGCCTCGGTGATTGCCGCCGTCGGACTCTTGACGCTCGCGTTCGCCCTTCTGCCGGCGCTGGGCGGCACATGGGTGGGCGCGTTTGGCCTGATGACTTTGTGGGGCATCGCGTTCGGCGCAGTGGGTATCTACAACCAAGCGGCGATCCTCCGTGCGGGCGGCGAGCACAAGGACGCTGCCAACGGCCTCACAGTGGTGACTATCCAGCTGGGTATCGCCGTCGGGGCTGTGTACGGGGCCTTTGCCCTCACGGCTGTTGGTGCCCAACTGGTACCGCTGGCCGCAGCGATCCCCACTGCGATCGCGCTGGTGATCATCATCTCCAGCCGCCGCGGCGGCTACCCCGCGGGGCCAAGGGAGAAGCGCCGTTAACATTCCCGAAACACGCCAGTGACGTGATCTTCACGAGCCGGGGATTTCTGTAACTTACCTGCAACTTAGCTCTTCTGAGCCTGAAACATAGCTCACCGAATATTGATCGGGGGGTTGGTGTGGGCCGTGTAACAACGGCCCCGTTTCGGACAAGCTTGAAGGGAACGCAGGTGGAGATCTCTGCGCAACACGTCTGGCTGATGTTGTCATCGGCAATGGTGCTATTCATGACCCCGGGCCTCGGCTTGTTCTACGGCGGCATGACCCGCGCCAAGGCTGCGCTCAACATGATCATGATGAGCTTCATCTCGGCGGGCATCGTGGGTGTTGTCTGGGTCCTGTGGGGCTACTCGATGACCACCGGCGACGGGTTCCTCGGCCTGTTCGGCAACCCCTTCGCGCACTTCGGGCTCCAGGACCTCATGGGTTCACCTGACCTCATCAAGGCAGGCTTCGCAGCAACGTTCGCCATCATCACCGTTGCCCTGATCAGCGGTGCGATCGCCGACCGCGCCAAGTTCGGCGCATGGGCACTGTTCGTGCCGATCTGGGTCACCGTGGTCTACTGCCCGCTGGCGTACATGATCTGGGGCGGTGGCCTGATGAGTGCAGGCGGCGCCCTCACTGAAATCTTCGGCCAGGTCATCGACTTCGCCGGTGGCGCAGTGGTTGAGGTGAGCTCCGGAACCGCCGCTTTCGTCCTCGCCTTGATCGTGGGAAAGCGTCACGGCTTCGCCAAGGACCCCAACCACCGCCCGCACAACGTTCCGTTCATCATGATCGGCGCAGCAATCCTGTGGTTCGGATGGTTCGGTTTCAACGGCGGCGCCGCAACAACGGCGGAGCAGGCAGGCCTCATCTGGGTCAACACCCTGGTCACCCCGGCGGCGGCCATGCTGAGCTGGCTGGTGGTGGAGAAGGTCCGTCACGGTCACCCCACTTCCTTGGGCGCGGCGTCCGGAGTGGTGGCCGGCCTCGTGGCCATCACCCCGTCCTGTGCCAACATCACCCCGCTCGCAGCTCTCGGCCTGGGTTTGGTGGCCGGCGCTGCCTGCGCAGTGTTCGTTGACCTGAAGTACAAGTTCGGCTTTGACGACTCCCTCGATGTTGTAGGCGTGCACTTCGGCGCAGGTGTCATCGGCACGTTGTCGCTGGGCTTCATCGCCTTCCCACAGGACGGTGTGGCCGGCGGTCTCCTCTACGGTGGCGGCCCGCAGCAGCTCATTGCCCAGACCATGGCAGTGCTGGTCACCATCGTCCTGTCCGGGCTCGGCACGCTGGTCATCGGCCGGGTCATCCACAAAACCATCGGTTTCCGGGTGGCGCACGAGCACGAAGTCACCGGCGTGGACCTCACCCAGCACGCCGAGTCCGCCTACGAGTTCGGGCTCACCGCGCACGGCCATTTCCGCCAGCAGCAGGCGCACCTGTCGGCCCTGATCAAGCGGAAGCCTGAAGAGGCCCGGCCGAACGCCAAGGAAGACAGCTTCGCCTGACGGCACCACAAACAAACAGCAGCCGACGGCGGAACCTGGGTTTCGCCGTCGGCTGCTGTTGTGTGCGCCCCACCCAAGGAGGTCGGTTAGACAGAGCCGTTCCAAAGTCGCTGCCACCACGTTCGCCCGGTGTCCGGAGCGGGTTCGGGCTCAGGTGGAGCCTCAGCCGCCCTTCGCGAGCGCCATCGTTGCAGCTCGGCCTCCACGTCGCGGAGCTTGGTGACCACGGGTGGGCCACCTTGGAGTTGCCGCCGCGCCTCGATCACGCGTTTGTTGAAGTCCTCGAGGATGTCCCGGACCTGTTTGTCGGTGTACTGCTGGTCCAGCTTGGCGTCGAGTTCGGAGTCCTCGATCCGCAGCAAGATCGCAGGAGGGCCGATCCCGCTCAGTTGTTCGCGCTGAATGAGGCCCTTGACCCACCAGTCGGGGTCGTAGTGCTCCCCCAAGCCTGGGATGGGTTTTCCGGCGTATTTGAGGTTGTCGAATTTGCCTTGCTGCATGGCATCCCGGATCAGGTACTCAACCCGGGCGGCGTCATCCACCTTGCGGCGTTTCTCGCGTTCCTCGGCGTCGGCGGCCTCGAGCTCCGCGTCTTCCTCCGCGTTGCCGCCCCATCCACGCACCGCCCTCAGTTCCGCGCCGCGCTCGAGCTTCCGCCTGAAGGCATTGTTCTCGGGATTCACTGTGCTCGCCACCTCCTCACACGGCAGCCCTGGCCTGCCGGAAACCGTGATTCTGCGTCCAGTATTCCGCAAGGTGTGGGGCGCGTGCGAGGCCCAGGCGGCTGGTGGCTAGCATGGGGCCATGGAGTCCTTCACCTGGTCCAACGCCACCACCACCAATTCCGCGGAGACTTCGGTGGCCGTCCTCCTTCCGGGATCGGGCTACCCGGTCCACGGTCCCGTCCTCTTCTGGGTTGGTGAATTGCTTGCGGCGATGGGTTGGCACGTCCAAGCGGTCAGATGGACTCCCGATGACGAGCCTGGTTCCGATCCACATGCTTTTGCAGCGCGGGCGGCAGAGCATGCCTTTGCCGCCGCGCCCTCGGCACATCAACGCCTGGTTGTTGCGAAGTCGTTCGGGACCTTGGCGATCCCCTGGGCCGAGGAAACACAAACGGCGGGTATCTGGCTCACGCCGCTGCTGACTGACATGACGGTCAGGGAGACGATCGGTCATACGGACAAAGCCGACCTCTTCATCGGCGGGTCCGAGGACAAACTCTGGGATGGCGGCCGGAAGTCGGAGTCGGCGGGGACATTTGTTGAAGTTCCCGGCGCGGACCACTCCCTCCAGATCCCGGATGACTGGCGGGCCTCGCAAGAGCTCCAAGCGGGCGTCTTCGGCACGATTGAGGAATTCGTTAGGGCCCTGCCGGGCGCGGGCGCTTAAGCCGGTACCGCCACCACCCTCTTTGACGGCGAGCCAGCCACGACACGCCGTAAATAGCGGCGTGCCGGGACTGAAAGGGGCTCAAAGTGGGTGGCGGCGGCCCGGCGCCAAACTAGGAACGGACAGCCATGCTCGGATCCAGCTGCTCGATGCCTTCGGGAGTCACCAGGACAACCCGTGCCGTGCAGATGTCGTAGAACAGACCCGTCGCCTGCACCTGACCGGAGGCAAGGGCCGGGCCGGTGACGGGGTGCTCCTCAAGCTTCCGGAGCTGCACCGCAATGTTCACCATGCTCAGCTGATCCAACCGGCTGTACCCTTCGGCCTCGGCTGCACGGGCAACTGGGTGGCCGTCGAGCAGAGCCGAGTAGCTTGGCCGTGCGTGTTCCAGCCAGGTATCGAAACCGGCCCCTAATGCAGGAGCAGAACCCTCGGCATCAGCAATGACGGCCTTCATGGCACCGCAGTTGGAGTGCCCGCAGATCACGATCGAATCGACCGACAGCGCCTTGACCGCAAAGGACAGCGCCGAGTCGATGGAGGCATCCCTGCCGTCGCTGCACACCACGTTGCCGATGTTCCGCAGCGTGAGGAGATCGCCTGGCCCGCTACTCGTGATCAGGTTGGGGTTGACCCGGGAGTCGACGCAGGCCACGAACAGCGTGTCCGGATTCTGTCCTTCGGTGAGGTCCTGAACCAGGGGTCGGACCTTGTCTGCGTGCCGGCGATGGTATTTGTCGATGCCCAGGAGGATCGACCGGAGCGGAAGCTGCCCGCCGTCGTCGTCTGCTTCAGCCACCGATTCAGAAGGCAACCACGATGTGCGCGGCGGAAGCGGGAATTCGCGCAAGTCCTGTCGCTGGGGAGTGTTGTCCTCGGCGTCAGTGAAGGCGGTGGTGCCGTGTTCTTCGAGGATCACCGAGGCGCCGGTATTGCGGTGCTGTTTCTGCCAGGCCACCAACGCTTCGCGGAATGCATGGTCCAGGTAGTCGGCGTTGAGTTCCACCACGACGTCCCGGCCTTCGGGCACGGAATGGAGGACCCGGTTGAGCCGGGGCAGCGCGAAGAAGCTGCACGATCCGGCAATGGTGACGCGCCACGGCAAGCCCGAACCGGCGGGCGCGTGAGCGTGGATCTGCGCCCGGAGCACACGCCACAGGACACAAAGGGCGGCGAGAGCGAGGCCAATGATGACGCCTTCAAGCAGGTTCAGGACCACCACGCACACCAGGGTGACGCTGTACACCAGGAGATCGCCGGTGCGGAGGCTGGTCCGGATGTCGGCAACTTTGATGAGCTTCGCGCCGATGACCAGCAGGAGACCCGCCAGCACTGACAACGGAATGAGTTGGATGAGCCCGGCGAAAAGTGCGGAGAACACGAGGACCCAGACGCCGTGCAGGATGGCGGAGGTGCGGCTCTTCGCGCCCGCTTCAACGTTGGTGGCGCTCCGGACGATCACCCCGGTCACTGGGAGTCCGCCGAGCATGCCCGAGACAACGTTCGCGGAACCTTGGCCCACCAGTTCGCGGTTCAGGTTGGTGCGCGAGCCACCGTGCATCTTGTCGACGGCAACGGCGGAGAGGAGCGATTCGATGCTCGCGATCAGGGCCACCGTGATGACAGCCATGCCCGCAGCGCGCCAATTGCCGTCGGGCAGGCTTGGCAGGGCGACGGCGTCGAAGATGGAGCCGCTGAAACTGATCCTCCCAACGGTCGGTGCGACAGCAACGGAAAGCGCCGTGACGGCGACGACGGCGGCAAGCGGACCGGGTATCTTCCGCACCGCGGCGGGGAGGAACTTCCAGGTCAGCAGGATCGCGACGACAGCCAGTCCCAGCAACGCCGAGTGCAGTTCAACATTGGTAATGGCTGCTGGGAGCGCGGTGAGGTTTTCGACGGCGGATCCAGCAGCCTGGCCGCCCAACAGCACGTGGAGTTGCTGCAGGATGATGGTGATGCCGATGCCCGCGAGCATTGCCTTGACCACCACGGGCGACACTGCCAGCGCGGCCCGGCCAATGCGGCTGACACCCATGAGTAATTGCACGACGCCGGCAGCAGCGGTGATCGCGCATGTCACCTGCCAGCCAAATTCGGCAACCAGACCGGCAACGACGACGGTCAGGCCGGCTGCGGGGCCGCTCACCTGCAGTGGGGAACCACCCAGGCTGCCAGCAACAATGCCGCCGACAGCTGCGGCGATGAGGCCGGCCATGACGGGGGCTCCGGATGCAGCGGCGATGCCCAGGGAAAGAGGAAGTGCGACGAGGAAGACTACGAGCGACGCGGGAAGGTCCACACCGAGGTTGCTGAGGAAGCTTGGCCTGGCTGCACCTTTGCCCGGGTTCTTTCCCGGCGGGCTGTGTGAATCAGTGGGGACGGTGGCGGCTTCGTTGGGCTGCGGCATGAGTGGTTCCTTGGGCTTGGGAATGCTGACCCTTCCAAGCTACGAAACTTGTCACCGTTAATGACAACAACTTGTGACAAGCGTGACAAAAGCTGTGAAAATGCGCTTCATGTTGGGACCAATGGGAACTTTCGTGGGGGCGGAGCGCGTTGGGCATCCTGGCGGCGACTATCTCTCGCTTCCACTGCCCGCACACTAAGGCTCCTTAGTTTAGGCTTGGGATCATGAGCGACACCGAAGCCCACCCCGTACGCATCAGTTCCGAGCCCGTCCAACTACAGGCGCTCGAGCCGATGCTGGAAAAGGTGCGGGCAGCAGTGGGCGACGTCCCAGCGCTGCTCGCCATCGCCAAGGAAATCGGGCTGACGGCCCCTAAGCCCGGCGAGGGAAACACCGCCAAGCTCTGGGAGCTTTTGGCTTCCGTCACGGCAGTGGACGTTGCGGCCGGACGGGTCCTTGAGCCTCACTTGGACGCCGTCGCGATTCTGGAGCAGGCTGGGGACCACAAGGAGCCGGAAGGCGTCTGGGGAGTCTTCGCCGCCGAAGGCCCCGGATTGAAGCTCGAGGCCAAACGAGACGACGCCGGAACCTACGTCCTCAACGGATCCAAACCGTGGTGCTCGCTCGCCTCGCACCTGGATGGTGCCGTGATCACCGCCCACGCCGAAGACAACACCCGCGCGGCCTTCGCCGTCAACCTCAAGCACCCCGGAGTGTCCTGCGAAACTCCCGCATGGACCAGCCGCGGGCTGCAGGAAATCCCGAGCGGCACCGTCCACTTCGACCAGGTTCCCGCAACACCGGTCGGCGGCGAGGGTTGGTACTTCAAGCGCCCCGGCTTCGCGTGGGGAGGCATGGGCGTGGCTGCTTGCTGGCTTGGCGGAGCCGTCGCCGTGGCCCGGGACTTCAAAACCGCGCTGGCGAAGGGCGCGGACAACGGCAGGGAACCGGACCAGATCGCTCTCGCCTCCTTGGGCGAGGTGGACAGGATCATCACGTCCGTCACCGGGTACCTGGCCCAAGTGGCAGAGCGAATCGACGCCGGCGAGCTGGACGGCTCCAGCACCAACAGCCCCAGCGCGTGGAGCGAAGCCTTGCGTGTCCGCGGAACGGTAGCCGCCGCCGTCGAGCGTGTCCAAACCGTGGTGACGCAGAACCTTGGTCCTGCGCCGCTGGCCTTCAACGAAGCCTATGGCAAGCGCATGGCCGACCTGGCCTTGTATATCCGCCAGCACCACGCCATGCGGGACGACGCCCAACTGGGCGCCCTGACCCTGAAAGGAGACCGGCAATGGTGACTTTCTCGCACGCGGACACTGGGACGTCCGAGCAGGAATGGGCAGCATCCGGGGTTGCCGCCCTTCCCGAATTGCCGCTGGATGAAGCCGAACTCGCGGCCACGACCTTTGTGGTGCTGGCAGCCCACCCGGACGACGAAACCCTGGGCGCCGGCGGCTTCATGGCCAGACTGCACGCTGCGGGCGCGGCTGTCGAGCTGATCCTGTGCACTGCGGGCGAGGCCTCGCACCCGGAATCGCAAACGACGACGCCGGAACAGCTTGCCGCTGTCCGGCTCACTGAGTTCGACACGGCCGTGTCCGGGTTGGCACCCAGCGCGACCTGGCGGTTTCTGGAACTCCCCGACGGGCAGTTGGCAGCAAACGCAGACCGGATCGCCGAAGCGGTGCGCGACGCCGTATCCGGGAAACCGGCGGAGAACGTCGTCATTGTGGCCCCCTACCGTTCAGACGGGCACACGGACCACGACACCCTGGGCACTGTCGCGGCCGAAGTCGCGACACAGGGAGGCCACGGACTCCTCGAATACCCCATCTGGTACTGGCTGTGGGCAGGAACCGCGGACACTGCGTGGAATGACTGGGTGCGGGTGCCGCTGAGCCACGAAGAGCAGCAAACCAAGGCCACTGCAATGCACACCCATGCTTCCCAAACACAGCCGCTATCCAGCCAGCCGGGCGACGAGACGCTCCTTTCGGCGACGTTCCTGGAGCACTTCACGAGGCCATGGGAAACCTTCGCGTGGCACCCGTCCAAGGCGGGCAGCAACTCCGCAGCAGACGCAGAGCGGATATTCGACGAAGTCCACTCCCGTGAAGATGATCCCTGGAGTTACACCACCAGCTGGTACGAACGGCGGAAGCGTGCACTGACCCTGGCCGCCCTGCCCGGGGAAACGTATGATTCCGGTCTGGAACTGGGTTGTTCCATCGGTACCCTCAGCGAGGAGCTCGCCCGGCGTTGCCGGGCATTCCTCGGCGTAGATGCGAGCAGCACGGCGCTGGCCCAGGCCTCAGAGCGCCTCGCCAAGTACCCGTCAGCAGAGACCAGGCAGCTCACCATCCCGCATGAGTGGCCCGAAGGAACGTTCGACCTGGTGGTGTTGTCCGAGACGGGCTATTACCTTTCGCCGGAAGAGCTCACCGAACTCCTGGCCAGGATTCAGTCATCAACCCAACCTGGAGGAACGCTCCTTTTGTGCCATTGGAGGCACCCGATCTCCGGCTGGCAATTGGACGCAGAAGCGGTACATACCATGGCCCGCACCCACCTCGGCTGGCCCACCCACGGGCTGTATCGCGAGAAGGACTTCATGCTGGAAATATTTCTTGCCCCGGACAACGTGCCATGACGAAACCAGAACCGGGGCGCATCAATAGCATCGTGGTGGTGATGCCTGCCCACAACGAGGACCGACACATCGGCAAGGCACTCGCGGCCCTGAAGACCGCGGCCGATGCCCTGCAAAGGCAGCAACCGGGAATCAAGGTCTCAATCTCCGTGGTCCTGGACAGCTGCACGGACCGCTCCGCCGGCATCACGGCCGCCTACGCCTCAAGCGACCCCCGCTTCAGCGCCGTCAACGTGAAGCTGAGAAGCACTGGCGCCAGCCGCGACTCGGGCATCCGGGCAGCCTTGGATCGCCTGCCCGCTGATGGAACTGCGAATACTTGGGTGGCTACTACCGATGCCGACTCCACGGTTCCGGAACACTGGCTGGTGCGGCAGGTGGAATTGGCCAACGCGGGAGCCGACGCGATCCTTGGATCCGTCGAGCCAGACCCCGAGGACGTGGATCCGGCAGTCCTGGGACGCTGGCTGGAGCTACACCCGTTTCTCGAGGACCACCCCCACATCTACGGGGCAAACCTGGGAATCCGGGCCTCTGCCTATGTGGCCGCGGGTGGTTTTCCAAAGCTACGGTCCCACGAGGACCGGGTCCTTATTGAACGCCTGCACCGGCACGGGTTCGTGGTCACCGCAACAGACACAACCCGGGTGGTGACCTCCGGGCGGATGCAGGCCCGGGCACCAGAGGGATTCGCGGCATATCTTCGCGCTCTTGGCGCCGAGCTTCCGGCTGCAACCGGCTAAGCCGCCAGGGCTCTTTCAACGGCGGCGATCGCGGCGGTTGTAATGGTTTCCCGCTCTCCGGATCCATCCAAGGGCAGCAGGATCCCGCGGTTTGAATAGGCCGTCAGCACAGGCTGCGTTTCATCGCGATACAACTCCAACCGACGCTGAATCACGGCTTCGGTATCATCGCTTCGTCCCTGCTCGTGAGCGCGGCGGAGCATCCTGGCCAGCAACTCGTCGTCCGCGGCAGTGAGCGCCAGAACGGCTTCCAAAGGCTGCCCCCGAGCTGCAAGCATCTCGTCCAGGGCACCAATTTGGATGACTGTTCTCGGGTAGCCGTCCAACAGAAACCCGTCGGCGGCGTCGGCCTCCTCCATGCGCAGCTTGAGCATGTCAGTGGTGACATGGTCCGGCACGAACTCGCCTCTTTCCATATACCCGCCGGCTTCCAGACCGAGTTCCGTCTTGTCACGCACGTGCGCGCGGAAAAGGTCACCCGTGGAGATGGCAGGAATCCCAAAATGCCTCGCGATGTGCTCGGCCTGCGTGCCCTTGCCGGAACCCGGAGGCCCCATGATGATCAATCGCGCCATGTCACTGGTCCGTTTCGAGAGGCGGCCGGGACTTAAACCATACGCCGACGACGACGGGAGGCACCCGTCGTCGTCGGCATCTTTTCGCTGCTGGTCCGGTGATCAGGCGTTGGCAGGCTCCTCCAGGAGGGCGTCGATCTGGCCGATTGCTTCTTGCAGGCCTTCTTCCATGCCCATTTCGGCCATCTTCTGCATCTGTTCTTCGGATTCGAAGGTGGAAGTGAGCGTCATTCGGGTGCGGTCGCCAACGGGTTCAAGTTTCACGGTGGCGTGGGTGATGCCAAGCTCATCCACGGGCTCACCGTGCTCGTCGGCGAAGCCGTCGTCGAACTCCAGGTGGTCAGGTGCGTTGACGGCGGTGAACTTCCACCATCCGCGGGCCTTGGTGCCGTCGGGCCCGGTCATGTAATACGCGGCCTTGCCCCCGGCGGTGAACTCATGCGTCTCAAAAGTGGCGGGCCAAGTGGGCGGCCCCCACCAGCGCTCGAGCTGCCGCGGGTCCTCCCAGATTCTCCAGACGCGCTTCACTTCGGCATCGAATTCGGCGACGACGGTGAGGCTCAGGGCCTCAACATCCTTGTCTACGCTGACAACAGTCATGGCAGATCCCTTTCATCATCTTCAGCGAGTATGTCCCCGATCCGGGCGGCGCGTTGCCGCCAGATCATTTCGAATTCATCTAACAGATGCCGGGCTTTTTGCAGTCCATCATGGTTTCCCCGCACGATCTGCTCCCTCCCACGCTTCTCCTTGGTCACCAGGGAGGCCCGTTCCAGGACCGCAACGTGTTTCTGCACGGCCGCGAAACTCATGGCGTAGAGGGCAGCCAGCCCGGAGACGGAGTACTCCCCCGCCGTCACCCTGGCCACGATGTCCCGGCGTGTGGCATCGGCCAACGCCTGGAACAAGCGGTCGAGTTCGAGGTCTTTTTCGGGTGCTGGACTGAGCTGATCTACAACCATTTGGTTGTACGATACGCCCGGGCTGGATGAGTGTCAATGGACCAGGGCTTGACCACCCCTTGCGGCCCACGTAGCTCACAGGTAAGTTATTGAAACGTCTCAAGAAAGCGTTTTCCCAATTTATTGGTTTTCCCAACTCTTAGGTGGAATCGATCATGACTCAGCACGCCCCGATCACGTGGATCGATGGCGAACCGCCCGCCGGACTCAGCGGAGGCACCACTTGGGGGATGCCCTTCCAACGCGGCACGGTTCCGGACGCAGCCACGCTCAGGGTCCTCGACTCCCACGGCAACAGCGTCAACGCCCAGACCTGGCCGCTGGCCACCTGGCCGGACGGTTCCCTTAAGTGGGCAGGCCTCGCCCTCGGTGCCACGGATCAGCCCGCCCGCGCCTACAGCGTCACCGCCGGAGCGCACGAAACCGGAACGCACGACGCCGGCCCGGCAGCCGGCGTCGACAGTTCACCAGAGGTGACGGTCACCGAGACGGAACAGTCCGTGACTGTCTCCACCGGATGCCTGGACATGGTCCTGCAGCGTTCAGGCGCGAGCTTGTTCAGCAAACTGACCCGCGACGGTTCAGTAGTGGCGAAGGACGCCCGGCTGGTAAGCCTCCTCCAAAAAGACCTGACGGAGGGTGCCGGCACCTCAGAGCGTGAAGGATTCACCGGCCACACCACCAGCGCCACCGTGGAACAGCGCGGCCCTGTTCGCGCGGTGGTCCGGGTCGAAGGGCAGCACCACGCGAACGACGGCGAGCGCGAATGGCTTCCCTTCACCGTCCGCTTCTACTTCTACGCAGGCGCCCGCAGCGTGAGGATGATGCACTCATTCATCTGGGATGGAGACGCGGACCAGGATTTCCTTGCCGGGCTCGGCGTCCGGTTCACGGTCCCCTTGGCCAGTGAGTTGCATGATCGGCATATCCGGATCGCAGGCGCGGACGGCGGTTTCCTGGCGGAGGCCGTTCGCGGGCTGACCGGATTGCGGCGGGACCCTGGCGAAGCTGTCCGCGCGGCGCAGATCGCGGGCCGGCCCACCCCTCAGCTCAGCGAGTGGAGCCCACTGGTCTCCGAGCGCCTCCACCTCATCCCGAGCTGGAACGACTACACCCTGACCCAACTCACCGCAGATGGCTTTGAACTACGTAAACGCACCGCCCCGGGCCACGGTTGGATAGGCATTTCGGGTGGTACCCGATCGGCCGGCTTCTGCTCCGTGAGCGACATCGGAGGCGGCTTTGGCGTTGGCATTCGTGACTTCTGGCAGTCCCACCCAGGCCAACTGGACGTCCGCGGGGCGGCCTCCGCGGAAGCAACGGTCACCGCCTGGCTCTACTCCCCCGAAGCCCAACCGATGGACCTCCGCTTCTATCACGACGGCTTGGGCCAGGACACGTTCGAGGACCAACTCGAGGGCCTGGAAATCACGTATGAGGACTATGAGCCGAGCTTCGGGAACCCCACCGGCATCGCCCGGACGCATGAACTCACGTTGTTCGCCTATGACTCCACCCCCAGTACCGACACCCTCGCCGCCGATGCCCAGGCCGCATCCACTCCGGCGCTCCTGCAGCCCTCGCCCGAGTACCTGCACGCGGCAGGAGTCTTCGGCGACTGGGCTCCGGTAGACCGCAGCACCCCCGCCCGGGCAGGGCTGGAAGACAAGCTGGACTTCCTGTTCAACTTCTATCAAGGCCAGACGGAGCAGCGCCGCTGGTACGGGTTCTGGAACTATGGCGACGTCATGCACACCTACGACACCGACCGGCACGTGTGGCGCTACGACGTGGGCGGATATGCCTGGGACAACTCCGAACTCTCACCGGACCTCTGGCTCTGGTATATGTACCTGCGCACCGGCCGCGCAGACGTTTTCCGCTACGCCGAGGCCATGACCCGCCACACCGGGGAGGTGGACGTGTATCACCTCGGCCCATGGCGTGGTCTGGGTTCCCGGCACAACGTACAGCACTGGGGATGCAGCGCCAAGCAGCTGCGCATCAGCACCCCGGCCTATCGTCGCTTCTACTACTACCTGACCGCCGATGAACGAACCGGCGACCTCCTCACCGAGCTCGTGGACAGCGACCAGAACTTCCTCGGTTTGGACCCCGTCCGCAAAGTCAGGCCCGACGCCGACACCTACCGCCCGGACCGTGGCGCCTTGGGCGTGGGGCTGGGTACCGATTGGGGTTCCCTTGCGGCCACCTGGCTCACGGACTGGGAACGCACGGGCAACCCACGCTCCCGCGATCGCCTGCTGGGAACAATGGCAGACATCGGCGCCCTGAAGTACGGATTCCTCACCGGCGAGGCGCTGTACGACCTGGATGCGGGAAGGTTCGACGCCGGCAGGGAAGTCATCAGCGTCTCGCACCTGAGTGCCGTGTTCGGTTTGGTGGAAATCTGCAGCGAACTGATCAGCCTGGTGCCGGACAAGAACTTCGAGGAAGCCTGGATGCAGTACTGCCGCCTGTTCCTGGCCACGCCGGAGGAGCAGATCGCGGAGGTCGGGGAGCCTTTGGCCGGCATCTACCTCACTCAGGCGCACAGCAGGCTCACGGCCTATGCGGCAGCGAAGCTGGGGTCATCGGAGCTGGCCGGGTTGGCGTGGGAGAGCTTTGCCGAGGGCGGGGAGAACCTCAACCATGCCGAGGCCTTCACCCTGAAGAAGATTCTGCCGCCGTATGTGCTTCAGCCGGTCGATGAAGCCCCCACCGTCTCTACCAACGACACCGCCCAATTCGGCTTGGCCGTCATCCAAAACCTGGCCCTGGTCGGTCACCAGCTGCCGGCGGCGGCCAATGCACCGCAGGAGGTCCCGGCGTCGTAAGTCCTGTCTGGAAGCCGGCCTAGGAACTGCTTCGCGGGTGCATGATCCGCATCTGGTCCCAAGTCCGCTCCGAGGCGGCGATGTTTTGGGTGGAGCGTTCGCGGTCCAGGGAGGCAAGCTCGACGGCGATCGCCTGGACCGCGGACACCGCACCTGTCAGGGATGGGAAGAATCCGGCCCCCTCCGTGGGCACCACAATCCTGTGGTCTGCATGCACCGCCACGGGCGACCCCGCACTGTCAGTAATGGAAACGATGGGCGTGCCCAGATCATGCGCAATGTCCACTGCCCGCATGGTGCTGTCGTAGACCCGCCAGAGACTGATGGCAATGACCAGATCCTCTGCACCCAGCCGTGCAATGGCATTGGTGAGGGCCGCGACGTCGGCGTCAAGGAGCCGGACGTTGTAGCCGGCGATGATCGCGTTGTGCTCCAGGGCCTTGCCGGGGATGGCGTAACTTCCTGCCGCGACGATGAAAGTTTGCCGTGCGCCGGCGATCGCCTTCGCAATATCATGGAGAGTGTGGGCGTCTAAAGTGCGCTCGAAATGCGCCAAATTCGCCCGGTCAGTGGACACCGCTGCCTGTGCAGGACTACTGATGTGGCCGTTGTGTTCGGCCGCAACCTCCACTGCGCTCAGCGACGCCAGGAACCGTGAACGCAGCTCGAATTGGAAGTCTGCCCACCCTTTGAATCCCAGTGTTTGCGCGGTTCTGGTGACGGTGGAGGCATTCGAGGCAGCCACTGCGGCGATGTCACTGACGGAGCCGTAGGACGCAAGCCGGGGCTGGGACCTGAGGATGCCAATTACCTGCATTTGGCGCGCCGCGAGTTTCCGCCCCTGGACACGGCTGTCCAGCCACTCGGTCAACGTTGACGAGTCGAAATCTTCTTCCACCTATTGACCTACCTCACACTTTGGCCGTAACTTCGATACATCGCTTCTGCACAGACCTGTGCATATTCCTCAAAATGTACAACTTGGCCCACTTTGGCAGGAATCCCATGTCTCTCACAGCACGCCTGGATCGTCTGGCTCTCAGTCGACCACACTACAAGCTTCTCCTCATCGGAGGCCTCGGCTACTCCTTCGACGGCATGGACGGTGCCGTGGTGGCCTTCCTCCTTCCACGCATCCAGGAACTATGGGGCCTCAGCACCGCCAGCCTCGGACTGGTGGGCTCGGCCGCCCCGTTCGGCTTCTTCTTCGGCGCGATCCTGGCCGGCTGGATGGGCGATCGCTTCGGCCGCAAGAAGGTCATGCTCTGGGCGCTGGCCTTCTACTGCGTCATGTCAGTGGTTGCAGCCATGGCCCCCAACTTCGAAATCTTCTTGATTGCACGGATCTTTGCAGGATTGGGCGCTGGCGCTGAAAGTGTGATCATCGCGCCGTTCCTGTCCGAGTTCATTCCCCCGAAGCGCCGCGGCTGGTTCATTGGAACCTTGGCCGGATTCTTCTCCTTTGGCTTCGTTGCCGCAGCACTGATCGGTCGCTTCGTTGTTCCGCTGGGCGAGGACGGCTGGCGCTGGGCGCAGGTCATCACCGCGGTTCCCATCCTTCTCCTGCTCTGGTGGCGTCGCAGCCTGCCTGAGTCCCCGCGCTTCCTCATCAGCCGGGGCCGCATCGCAGAGGCAACCGAAGTGGTGGACCGGTTTGAGCAGAGTGTAGTGAAAGCCACGGGCAAACCACTCCCGGCCCTGCCACCCGCAGAGGAAGAGATCACCAAGCACGAACAAAAGATCAGCATCTGGAACGCCCTGAAGTTCATGTGGTCCAAGGCCATGCGTCGCCGGACCGCCGTGATCTGGCTGATCTGGTTCGTGATCACGTTCTCCTACTACGGCTTCTTCTCCTGGATTCCCACCCTGCTGGTAGGACGCGGCATCACCATCACCAAGAGCTTCGAATTCTCCATCCTCATTTACTTGGCACAGATCCCCGGCTACTTTTCCGCCGCCTGGTTGTGTGACCGGATTGACCGCAAGAACACCATTGCCCTCTACTTGGCGGGATCGGCCATCAGCGCTTTCTGGCTGAGCCAGTCCAACGATTCCGGCATGATCCTGCTGGCCGCCGCAACGTTGTCCTTCTTCCTCAACGGCACCTACGCCGGCGTCTACGCCTACACTCCGGAACTCTTCCCCACATGGATGCGTGCCACGGGAGTTGGCCTGGCCAGCGCAGTGGGTCGCATCGGCAGCATCCTTGCACCGTCCATCATCGGCATCTTCGCCGCTTCCCTCGGCTTCGGTGGCGTGTTCACCATGACTACCGTGGTGCTGACCATCGGCGTCCTGGGCGTAGTGATCTTCGGTGCCTCCACAGCGGGCAAGTCGTTGGAGAACATCAACGCCCGCGCCGAACATGATCCGGCCGCGGCAGGAAGCAAGTAACAGTGATGAATACAGACGCAGTTTTCCAGCAGACCTTCGAGGCCATGCAGCAGGAACCAGGAGTCATTCTGTTCACTGCGCTGCAGTGGATCCCGCAGCGTTCCAGTCTCAAACGGCTCTTCACCAGCCATCCGGCCGAGTACCCGGTGGGCGGCGAGAAGACAGTGGAAATCTCCCCCGGCTGGCTGGGGACGGTCATTGAGGATAAGAAGCCTTTCCTCGCGGGCGACCTGAAAGCGCTCCGGGAAGTCTTCACCGATTCAGAACTCATCCAGCAACTCGGCTGCGGCGCCGTCATCAACGTGCCGGTCCTCGACCATGGGCACAACGTTGTGGGCGTCCTGGCTCTCCTTGATGCGGAAGGTAACTACACCCGGCAAAGCGTGGAAACCGCCGTCGACGTCATCAACGCACACCTGGCCGAACTTGTTCAGGCCTTCGAAGCCCATCCCACGGAAGTCGAATTCCCCGAAGCACCCGCGAAGGACACTGTTTAACGTGAGCACCATCCCAGAAACCACACCGCTCGTCATCCGCAACGCAAGCATCCTGGACGTTGAGGCGGGCACCTACTCAACTGCCGACGTCGTGAGCGTTGATGGAAAGATCAGCAGCGTCGAGCCGCATGCCGAAGCTCCTTCCGGCGCGCGGGTCATCGACGGCACCGGCAAGTTCGTCATTCCGGGCCTGATTGATGCCCACGTCCATGTGGTCGCGTCCAGCGCCGACTTCCGGTCACTGACCTATACACCGGCGTCGTACGTTTACGCGCAGACCGCCCGCATCATGGGAGAAATGCTGCGCCGCGGTTTCACCACCGTGCGCGATCTGTCCGGAGCGGATTTTGGGCTGGCCATGGCACAGGAGGAAGGGTTGCTGGAGGGACCAAAGATCCACTTCTGCGGCCATGCGCTGAGCCAGACCGGAGGCCACGGCGACATGCGCCTGCCGGGCGAGGACCATGACCCCAACGGCCGTGGGTGCTGCGGGATCGGACGCGTGGCGGACGGCGTTGACGCGGTCCGGGCAGCCGCCCGCGACGAGATCCGCAAGGGCGCCCACCACATCAAGATCATGGCGTCGGGCGGCGTCTCCTCCCCCACCGACCGCATCGACTCCACGCAGTACTCCATGGAGGAAATGCGGGCCGCGGTGGAAGAAGCCGAGGCGGCAAACCGCTACGTTGCCGCCCACGCCTACACCGCCCGGGCGATCAACCGTGCGCTGGAGGCAGGCGTCCGCTCGATTGAACACGGCAACCTCCTGGACGACCAGAGCCTGAAGCTGTTCCTCGAAAAGGATGCGTTCCTTGTACCCACACTGGTCACGTATTGGGCGCTGAAGGAAGAAGGCAAGGAGTTCGGGCTCACGGAGGAAATGTGGGCCAAGGTGGATTCCGTACTCACCAGCGGCCTCGAAGCGATCGCACGCGCCCACGAAGCCGGCGTAAAGATGGCATTCGGCTCAGACCTCCTGGGCGGAATGCACCGCCACCAGAACGAACAGTTCAGGCTTCTGGGCAAGGTCCAGCCGGCGATTGACGCCATTCGCTCCGCCACCACGACGGCGGCCCTGCTGCTTGAGCGCGAAGGTGAACTGGGCGTGATCGCACCTGGCGCGGACGCGGACATGCTGGTCCTCGGCGCGGACCCGGTGGCAGATATTTCCGTGCTGGCAGACATAACCGAACATCTGGAGTACCTGGTCCAAAATGGCCGGGTGATCTCCTAGCTTCTGCCGCATATGGCTGCCGAGGCCTGTTCTTCCCCTCCGAAAAGCTCGATACTGTAAGCATGCTGATCAATATCGAATCAAGCAGGAGGAGGACATCATGACCACGAAAGTGAACAAGACAATCATGGTCAACGTTCCCATCAGTACGGCCTACAGGCAGTGGACACAGTTCGAAGAGTTCCCGCACTTCATGGGCGGGGTGGAACGCGTGACGCGGCTCAGCGACGACCGCCTGGAGTGGGTTGCCGAAATCGCCGGCGTCCATCGTCGCTGGGAGGCCAAGATCGTTCAGCAGGACCTGGACCGCGCCGTGGCGTGGGCCGCCGTGGAAGGTGCAAAGAACGCCGGCTGGGTCGAATTCAAGGAAGCCGGACCCAGCCAGACATCCCTGCACCTATCACTCGAATACGAACCCCACGGCGTCCTTGAATTCCTCGGGGACAAGTTGCACGTTGTTGAAAGGCAGGCTGAGTCAGACTTGAAGAAGTTCAAGGAGTACATCGAGAAGCAGGCACCCGAAACCACGGCGCCCGCCGAAACCGCGTCGCCCACCGGGACCATGGCGCCCGCCGCTGCCACGGGTGCGGCTGCCACGCCTTCTGCCGCGCAGGAGACGCCGATCGTCGATCCTGCCACGCACGTATTCGACCAAACGAATGGGCTCGTGGACCTCGAAGGCGATTCCGACGAAACCGCTGACAGTGACACCCGCAGCGCAGCGGAACGGAAGGAAGACGAAGGCCGCGGCCCGGGCTTCATCCCTCCGATGGGCGGCCTGCCGGGACAGCGGTAAGCCACATTCATCAAATGCCGCCCGGGTTCAGCGCGAACCCGGGCGGCATTTTTCGTGGAACAGGGACCGTTACTTCTTGGTGCCGGCGTACACGACGGCGGGAATCGCCGGAGCCTGCATTCCCTCACCGATGAAGAAGCTCGGGTGCGGCGGCTGGTTATAGGCCACATTCTCGCGGGCTACAGCTGTCCGATACACGGTGTCGTGCATCAAGGTCCGGAGCCGTACCTCGGTGGGAGCCGTGGTGGTGTAGATCTTCAGTTCGGTGCTGTCGATGGACGGCCAGGCGATTTCTTCGCGCCAGTCACCAAGAATATCTGCCTGGATGGACGGGTTGCCCTTGGTGGTGTTGTTGCTGCGGGCTCCTTCAGCGGTCAGGAGCCGGTCGCTGGATTCGGTTTCCCAGTTCCACTTGGAGATGGTGGGAACGCCGCGGGACACCGTGGCGTCGTAGTCGTGGTCCACGATTTCGCGGAGCAGGTCGCCGTCCCACCAGGCCAGGAAGTTGGCGGCGGGGATCTTCTCCGCAATCAACTCACCGTTGGCGGACATGAGCTGGCCAACGGGTGAATCCCAGGCAGCAGAGCCGCCGATGGCCCACCCTTCAGCTCCGGCATAGCGGGGATCGATGTCGCCTGCTGCGCCTCGGCCGGTGTCTTTGATGGCCGGGATGCTCCACAGGACCTCGCCAGTGGCGGCATCACGGAACGTTGCGCCGCGATTACCGCTCTGGCTCATGCTTTCGTGGACGGCGAACGTTTCCAGTCCGGGCCGTGACGGGTCCAGGTCACCAGTGTGGATGGCATCGCCGTGTCCCAGCTTGGTGTTGTACAGCGGCTGGCCGTTGTCATCAATGGTCATGGAACCGAAGACGAACTCGTCCTTGCCGTCCTGGTCCACGTCGGCAACGGAGAGGTTGTGGTTGCCCTGGCCCTTGTATTCATCGCCTGCGAGGTTGGAATCGAAGGTCCAGCGCTTCACGAGCTTGCCGTTGACCAGGTCATAGGTGACCAGGACTGTGCGGGTGTAGTAGCCGCGGCTGAACATCATGGAGGGGTGTTCGCCGTCGAGGTAGGCCACGCCTGCCAGGAAGCGATCCACGCGGTTGCCGTAGTTATCGCCCCAGCTGGCGACTGTTCCACGTTCCGGCGCGTAGGTCACGGTGTCCAGGATGGTTCCGGTTTCGCCCTTGAAGACTGTGAGGAATTCGGGGCCGGACAGGACGTACCCAGCGGTGTTGCGGAAGTCGGCATCGGCGTTTCCGATCACCGTGCCTGCCGCATCCCGGGTGCCATCGGCGGTCTTCAGCGAGACCTCGGCCTTGCCGTCGCCGTCGAAGTCGTAGGCCAAAACCTGCGTGTAGTGAGCGCCCGCGCGGATATTGCGGCCCAGGTCGATTCGCCACAGCTTGGTCCCGTCCAACTTGTAGGCGTCCACGTAGACGTTGCCTGTGTACCCGGACTGGGAGTTGTCCTTGGCGTTGGAGGGCGACCACGTCTGGATGACCTCGTACTTGCCGTCACCGTCGAGGTCCGCCACTGTGGCGTCGTTGGCCGAGTAGGTGTAGGGCTTACCGTCCGGCGTGATGCCATCGGCCGGCTTGTCGAGTTTGATGGCTAGATAGTTCTGGGCCAGCGGCTTCACGGCTTCGGTCAGCTTGTCCTGGCCCTGCCCGTTGCCCACTGTTTTGATGACGTAGCTCGACTCCGCTGTACCGTCCGGGTCCACGAACATGGTGGCATTGCGGATGGGCTCGGGGGTGATGTTCACGCCGTCACGCAGGACTTGGAAGCCGACACTGTCCTTGTCCAGGCCCAGCATGCGCCAGCTCAGGGTGACGCCCTGATCAGTCAGGACCGCCACAGGGGCGCGGTCCAGGTTTTCCACCTGGCGCTTCAGCGATGCTGGATCCTTCGCGGCAGGCACGACGCCGGGAAGACCGGCCTGCGCTGCCTGCGGGAGTTGGGTGGGAGCTGCTTGCGCGAGCGGGACACCTGTCAGTGCGATGGCGGCGGCGGCGAGGGAGGCAGAAGCCGCGAGCGGGACTGCTTTCCACGCAGAGTGACGGGAACTGCGGTAGGAACATTTCGAGGGGTGAGCCAAAGAACATCTCCTTTGATGCTGGGCGGCAGAGGGTCTGCACGCACTTTTTGGAACGTTTCACAGAGGCCGAGAAGCCACCTCGCCTTGAATAGTGAGGGTGGGATGCGGGCGGAAGAAAACGCTTTCCGCCACAAGGTTTACCAGCGACCCAACTCCGTGGTCAAGGGTTTGACACGAAATGACTGTGAGTCTTCGGTGTTAAATGTGCGTATTTGTACAGGCAATGTAGCTGGAAAGTCCAACCGCGCAGAGGACGCTCCCTACCGCAAACCTGCCCCCTGCGACGGCCCGTTTCGCCGGATTTTGCTCGATTTAGCCGCGTTGAGCGGGGTGACGTGTCGGCTTTGGCCAAGGGATTGCGCTCCGTAGTGTCGTGCCATGCCGGCACTGCGCCGACGGCTCCGCCCGTCGAAGCCACTCAGGCATCCACCGCTGCGGTGGCCTCCGAAGGCTGACGGTGACGCGCCGGCGTTACTCCGGGGTGTAGCTGGCGGTTTACACGCTGGACTTGCCGTAGGGCGCGGACCACTAAAGAGGAGGCACTGGGAGTACCCGGAAGATCCGGCCCTGCCACAGACGCAAGGAGTAGCGTTCCAATGGAGGGGATCACCCATGAAAGGAACATCATGACTACCTGGCTCATCACAGGCTGCTCCACCGGCCTCGGCCGCGCACTGGCGCAGGCTGTCCTCGCCCGGGGCGATAACGCGATCGTCACCGCCCGCGACACCTCCACACTCCAGGACCTCGCCGCTGAATTCCCGACGACGGCCCTCGCCCTTGCGCTGGACGTCACCGAACAGTCGCAGATTGACGCCGCAGTTAAGGAGGCCGAGGAACGTTTTGGTGTCGTCGATGTCCTCGTCAACAACGCCGGCTACGGCTACCGCGCCGCAATCGAAGAGGGCGACGACGGCGACGTCCGGACGTTGTTCGACACCAACGTTTTCGGCCCGGTGGCCATGATCAAGGCCGTCCTTCCGGGAATGCGGTCCCGGCGTTCCGGCGCAATCGTGAACATCTCCTCCATCGGAGCCCGTATCTCGCCCCCAGGCTCCGGCTATTACTCGGCTTCCAAGGCTGCGCTGGAGGGGTTATCCGGCTCGCTGCAAAAGGAACTGAAGCCCCTCGGTATTTCCGTGACCGTGGTGGAACCTGGTGGATTCAGGACCGACTTCGCCGGGCGTTCACTCACCCAGTCAGCCGAGGCAATCGCCGACTACGCCGACACTGCAGGGAAGCGCCGCAAGGAACATGACACTGTCCACGGCACCCAGCAGGGCGATCCGGACAAGGCAGCGGCCGCGATCATCACGGTGGTCGAAGACGCCCAAACTCCGGCTTTCCTGCTTCTCGGTGAAGATGCTGCGAGAGCCTTCGACGCCGTGGAAGAGGCCCAGCGGGCCGAGGTGGACCGTTGGCGGGAACTCAGCGTCAGCACGGGTTACACGGAGTAACGGAGAACGTGTAATCGGTCACACTTGGCCGGATCCGCTTGTCAACCGTGGTGGGCAGCATGAACCATGAATAAGGGAATTCGTTCCCGTACAAGCTGAATCAGCAATCCTCACCGACGAGGATGCGGCCCTGGGCGAAGAGGCTTGGGGCTGTTAACGGCCTGAGTGAAAGTACTGACAATGACGACACATACTGACTCCATCACGCTGAAGATCTGGGACAAGTCGGCCATCGACCACACCATCGATGCCGCCATCCAGTCCCTCTCCCACCGCGCCGCTGCAGAAAACTGCGGTATCGCAGTGACCCTCAGCGGACCGAAAACCTTCACCGTCAGCCTGAGCCGCTAAGCAGCTCAACCAAACGCAAGAGGACGACCGCCGGTACCCACTTTTTGGGTTCCAGCGGTCGTCCTCTTGCGTTAAGGCGCGCCCCCTGGACGCGCACAAAAAACGCATCAGTGGTCCCCGAACCCGATTCGTGACGCCTCAAGGCAAGTCCTGAGCAAACCTTGAGTTTTCCTTGACGCTTTGCCTGCGCGTTTCTTGCGTTGGCGTTGGAACTCTAAGTGAGACAACGCTTCAGCGCTTCGAACGGAGGGATCACAATGCTCACGGAACTCACAACCACACCGGACACGGCCACCGCGCCACGCGGATCCCACCGCGCCGCCGGCGGAGTTGTCACTGTCCTGGTTCCGGCACACAACGAGTCCGCCGGCATCACGGAGACCCTTACCTCGCTGAACAACCAGACCCGCCGCCCGGACCGCATCATTGTGGTTGCGGACAACTGCACCGACGATACCGAGACTCTCGCGCTTGCCCAGGGCGTCGAGGTCATGCGGACCGTCGGTAACAAGGACAAGAAGGCCGGGGCCTTGAACTTCGCCCTCAGCCAGATACTTCCCGACGCCGACCCCGAGGACCTGGTCCTGGTTCAGGATGCCGACTCGCAGCTGGCCTTGGACTTTATCGACAATGCATCGAAGAACCTGTTGGCCGACGAACTGCTCGGCGCTGTGGGCGGAGTCTTCAGCGGCGGCCCCGGCGGCGGTTTCGTCGGCCACCTGCAGCGCAACGAATACGCCCGCTACGCCAGGGACGTCAAGCGCCTCCACGGCAAGTGCCTGGTAGTTACCGGGACGGCAGCCCTGTTCCGCGTCAAGACGCTCCGCGACGTGGTCGCAGCCCGGCTGGAGGGCACCCTTCCTCCCGGCAACGGCAAGGGTGGCGTGTACGACACTTCAGTCCTGACCGAAGACAACGAGCTCTCCTTTGCCCTGTTGACCTTGGGCTACCGCATCGCCTCTCCGTCCAACTGCACGCTGGTTACCGAGGTAATGCCCACATGGCGTGAACTGTGGGCCCAGCGGCTCCGCTGGAAGCGCGGCGCGGTGGAAAACTGCGTGCAGTACGGGTGGACGAAGATCACCAGGCCTTACTGGGGCCGTCAGTTCCTGTCCATGATCGGCGTCATTGTGACCCTGGCCTACTTCGGCTCCATCATCTTCGCCCTGACCACCGGAATGGGCCTGAACCTTCACCCGTTCTGGATCGCAGTCACCGGCATCTTCCTCCTGGAGCGCATCGTCACAGTGCGGTTCCGGGGCTGGAGGTACATGCTGCTGGCCGCCACCATGTACGAAACCGTCATCGATATCTTCCTCCAGGCTGTCCATGCAAAGGCCTACCTGGATGCAGCACTCAACCGCAAGAAAGTTTGGTAACCCCTCATGTACAACAACCCAGTAGCTCCCATGGCCGGTCTCACCGCAGGTGGAATGGGTTCGGGCACACTCGCAGCAACCGGCGCCGGAGACCTCTTCTGGTTCGCGCTGGCTGCCTTCGCAATGCTGGCGCTCGGCCTCGCGATCAAGAGGATCGTCCCGGTCCGGGCACAGCAGAACTAACAAGCCCAACCAACCCGCAGTTGTGTCGCTAATTCCCCCCAGCGCGACACACCTGCGGGTTGGTTGTTTTAAGCTCTACGTGACCGGAGCCGTGCTTGCCGAGGTCCTGGCCACCGTGGTGTAACCAGCCTTGGTCCCCGTGACCCGAACGCTCATGGTGTCCGCCTGATCAGCGCTCACCAGCACGTAGTTCTTAGCCGTCGCCCCGGTGATTGCCACCCCGGACCGGTACCACTGGTAGCTCAGGGTGGTACCCGAGGTCCAGGTGCCCGTGTTGGCTGTGAGCGTGGATCCCACAGTCAAGGTTCCGGTGATGGTCGGAACGGGTGCCACCAGGGTGCCCGCTACCACTGTGGACGTTTGGGCCGATTCCTTAGTGGTTGTTGCGTAGCCGGACTTGGTTCCCGTGATCCGCACTGTCAGTTTTGTGCCTTGGTCAGCAGCCGCGAGAACGCGGGTGGACGCGGTGGCTCCGGAGATGGCCGTTCCGTTCCGGTACCACTGATAGGTCAGTGCAGTCCCTGTGGTCCAGGTTCCCGGGTTTGCTGTCAGCGTTGAACCGACGGCTGCCGTACCGGACACCGTTGGAGTGGGAGCCACCAGCGGGATGCCCGGGACGAAGGAGAAATCGCGGATGGTGACGGTTTCTGGAGCAACATGTGCCGCATCTCCCCCGCCGCCACCGGTCACCCAGAGGTTGAAGTGGATCTGTTCCTTGGCCGGAAGCGGAACGGTGGAGCCCGTGAGCACAGTCTTCTTCAGGAGGGTTCCGGCGTAGCCCTCCCCCGCAAACGTCTCGAACGTCAGCTTGCCCGGCTCCCAAACCATCCTGTGGGTGAGAATCGGGGCGTTAGTGACATCAAACGTGACGGTGTTGTTGCCCTGGCCCGGAGGTTTGGTGGCATCGAACCAGTACCCGTGGCCCTGGGTTACCGGCCAATTTTCACCGTAGGCAGCCCCGCCACCCCATGCCGACGCTTCGCAGAGATCGATCTCCGTATACCCGGGCTCGGCCGCGGGGTCATAGGTGAAGAGGCATCCCCAGACCACTTCCTTCTGAAGCGCGCTGACATCCTTTTCAACCGTGGTGCTGTAGGTTCCGTAGCCGAAACCCTCACGGGTGGACTGGAACTCGGCGCCCTTCGGAGCGGAGCCGGTGGGATTGCTGATGGAGAGCTTGACGTAACCGTTGGCATCCGGGTTGCTGACGTTGTTGGCGTCCCACGTCGCGTTGTACATGGGTGCCCCACCCCAAAAACGCTTCTGCCAGTTGAAACCCTTCCAGGCAAAACTACCCACGGGCCCGGGATCCTCCGCCATAGGCGTGGTGTCCGCGGCTTTTGACGGGCTCATGCCCGTCAACATCGATAAACCTACCGCCATAATGACGGCCAACCCCATTGCTTTTCTTCCCCCGTGTGGAAGGAGCCTCACTGACAATGCCATAGCTGTGTCCTCCTGCTGATGCGCCCAGAATCGCCTCCGGCAATTGCCGAAGGCCGCAGTCACGTTCCACCCCCGAGGAACGTGCAACTCCTCGATTATCGATTAGTCAGTGACCTGCTGGAAGCGAAATGAATGAGCAAGATCAGTAATTCAACATCAATTGGATAACGGCAGGGCTTTGCGGAGTACCCTTGATCTGTCCTCCCGACTCACCGGCAGCACCATCACCAGGGGCATCCCATCACCATTCGCAGCGCAGGCATACTCCTCTACCGGCAGACTTCAGCCGAGCAATTGGAGCTGTGGATCGCCCACATGGGCGGCCCCTTCTGGGCCCGGAAGGATCAGCACGCCTGGTCCATTCCCAAGGGCGAATTCCCCGAGGACGAGGAGCCGCTGGCGGCAGCGAAACGGGAATTCACTGAGGAGATCGGCTCCCCTCCCCCAACGGCAGACTACGAACTGTTGGGAGTTTTTAAGCAGCCTTCCGGCAAGCTCATCACCGCGTTTGCCGCGGAAGCCCCCGACTTTCAGCCGGGGAAAATTGTCAGCAACACCTTCCCTATGGAGTGGCCCAAAGGTTCAGGTGTCATCAAGGATTTCCCGGAAATCGACGACGCCCGCTGGTTTGAGGAAACCGTAGCCCGGACCAAACTCGTCAAAGGACAACTGCCCATAGTGGACGCGCTGGTCCGGCACCTGGGTGAGCAGCTCCTATAGAGCCGACCAGCCGCCGTCGGACGCCAAGATGGCACCGTTGACGTTGGTGCCGTCGTCACTGAGCAGGAAAGTAATGGACGCGGCCAACTGCGCCGCCGTGGCGGGCGTAGGGACGGTTGCCTGCATGAGGGGGCCAAGTCGTTCAGCAGCGAGCTGCGATCCCCAATTGGCCACAATGTTGGTGATGGTTGGACCGGGAGCCACCGCGTTGAACCGCAGCCCCTTGGGTCCGTACATCACAGCGGAGTTCTTGGTGAGGCCAACCACGGCGTGCTTGGACGCTGTATAGGCGGCACCGGCAGCAGAACCACGCAGGCCTGCCTCAGACGCAACGTTCACCACAGAACCGGTTCCGGCTTCCAGCATGAGCGGCACCACCGCGCGGGTCAGGCGCATCAGGGATGTGACATTGATGCGGAATACACGTTCCCAGAGCTCGTCATCCACCTCATGGATGGGGGCGAAGTTGTCCATGATGCCTGCGACGTTGGCCAGGGCGTCCACTCGTCCGGCTGCGGCAGCCAGGACAGCGGCTACGGTTTCCTCAGTGGAGATATCACCCGCCACGGGCACCAGATCGAGGCCACTGTTCTGCTCCACCAAGGCGTCCAGACGTTCCTTGCTGATATCGGCCGCGATGACCCTGCCACCTTCCTTGGCGATGCGTAGGGCAGTAGCTTGGCCGATGCCCGAAGCCGCGCCCGTCACGATGATGGTCTTGTCGGCAAAGCGGCCAGGGGTGGTGGTCTCCTGCCATGAAGCGTCGTTGCCCATGATGTCCTTCCGATGATTGCTGGTTGTTCACCCACCTTATGACACTCTGTGTCATTATGTAAGGGTGAATACTGGAGGCATGCTTTCGGAAGATGCCAAACCCGCGCGGACCAGCGGGCGCCCCGCCACTATCGACCCCGAGGCCGTGGCCGGACTGGCCCTCCAGCTGTTCGCTGAAAACGGCTACGAGAACACGTCCATGGAGGACATCGCGCGCGAAGCCGGCATCGGCCGCAAGAGCCTTTACCGCTATTTCGCCAGCAAGGCGGACCTCGTCTGGGGCGGCTCGGAGCCCGTGGTGGAGGCGTCAGCCCTCGCCTTTGGCTCATTCCACAGGGAGGGAAAGCCCGACGGCGGTGTGCTGGCCGGGCTTCGCGAAGCAGCTATCGCCGGCGCCGCAGCCATTCCGGATCTCTCGGTCACCCGGGGACGGCTTCGCCTGATCGCCGAACACCCCGAGCTGACGAGCCACAGCTATGAGTCCCTGTCGTTCCAACGGGAAAGAGCCCTGGTCTTCCTTACCGACAGCGGCCTCCCCATCTCCTCGGCCCGCTTCTTGAGCGCGGCCTATCTTGCTGCCACGTTCGAAGCGTGGATGCAGTGGGCCGCCAGCCCGGATCCGGATCCAGTGCCCTATTTGGTGGCAGCGCTCGAGGTACTGCAGGTTCCTCGGGGGAGCTAGCTGGTTTTCCTGGCGATGAATTGGCGGATCCAGTCAACGGTCTCGGGGTGGTCCAGGTGCAACCCATGCCCGGCGCCGGGCACCCTCACCAGTACCGAGCGAGGGATGTGCTCCCGGAGGAGCAGGGCATTGGGCAACGGAGTGAGACGGTCATCGGTGCCGTGGAGTATCAGCGTCGGGGCCTGAACATCGCTGAGCCGACTCCAAGCATCATGCTCGCGGCTGGCCTTGAAGTGGCGGGCCTTCGCCCACGCCGAAGCAGGGGAATTGAAGAAGGCATGAGTCGGCCCGGGGTTGCTCAGGATCCATTCGGCGTCGAAGAACAGCGGCTCAAGCCGGGCCACATCCCCACTAACGAGGGCCTCCAAGGCTGCTCCGTCCGGCTGGGTTGCAGCGTCCGGCCACTTTCCTCCGCTTGTTGCGGCGAGGATCAAAGACCGGACTTTATGCGGGCAATCGATAGCCAACCATTGGCCGATTCGCCCGCCCATCGAATGGCCGTACACGTGTGCTAAATCCGCGTCGGCGGCTTTGAGGACCGCTGCAGCATCTTCGGCGAGGAGCCGTGTGGAGTAGCGCCCGGCGTCACCCTTCCCACTCCGCCCTATCCCCCGGTGATCAAAGCGGATGACGCGGTAATAGTGCGACAGTAGTTCCGCCGTCGGGCCCCAACCATCCATGGCCGTAGCTTGTCCGGCGATGAGCAGCATCGGCTCGCCGTCCCCGGCCTCAGTCCAAGCGAGTTCAGCGCCGTCCGGGGCCTCAGCAAAGTTCACCGTGCCACTGTATCTTCGCCGTGCCCAGGGCGCTGCGGTGTGGGACACAGGGTGTCACTCCGCAGTGAAGATCTCTTCTATTGTGCAGTCGAACGTGCGTGCAATGAGGAACGCCAGGGGCAGCGAAGGATCAAACTTCTCCCGTTCGATGGAGATGACCGTCTGCCGCGAAACCCCCAGTGCGCCAGCCAAATCCGCTTGGGTCCAGCTACGGCCTGCCCGACGCTCGGCAATGTTGTTCTTCACTTCAGCGCACGGTGGCGAATGGCCAGGTAGCGCAGGCCGGCATCCAGCGCACTAAGCCCTACGAGCCCCAGCAGGACCGGGAGTGCTTCGATCTGAAACCGGCCGATGGCCAGCACCACGGCAACAACGATGGTGGCCACCAGTACATCGAGGAACGCTCCGGCTCCGGCTTGGCGCATCCACTGCACCTCGACACTCTGCTCTCCGTGGGCGTCTCGGATGACGGTGTTGTTCGAGACGAAGACCCGGGCGCCGAGCGACAAGGCAGGGTAGGCGGCGCAAAGAGCACCAATCCCTGCGGCGAGCCAGAAATCGTCGGGATTAGAGGCTCCAACCAGGACGGAAACCGCGATGGTCAGGATGGCGCCGAGAATGATCGCCAGGACGTAGTGGTGCACCGGCACCCGCCTGGATGTAAAGGAAGCTTTACTCATAAGCGAAGTAAAGCACGCTTTACATGTCGGGGCAATGGCCTGCGCTCCCTCCCAGCTGGGGCTAGCGTTGAGGGATGACCACCGAGTACAGGTACGACGTCGAGGTTCTGCACCTTTTAGTGTCGCCGGCCCACGCCTACTTTGGCCGCGCCCGGGAAGGAGCCGCGGATGTCCCTACAACGGATGCGGACCAGGCGGATGTGGTTGCGGGCAAAGGAATTGTTGGCGACAGGTTCTTTGGCAAGGCCGCGCATATGGATGCGGCTGTGACGTTGTTCGCTGTGGAGGCCCTGGAGTCCATCGCGGCCGAACTCGGGACTGGGCCATTTGATCCTCTTCTGACCCGGCGGAACGTGGTGCTTCGGGGAGCTGAGCTTGCCCCGCTGCTGGGCCATGAATTCACCCTTGAGTCCGGTGGCGACGTGGTGCATCTCAAGGGCGGTCGGCCAGCTCATCCCTGCGCCTGGATGGACGAAATGCTGGCTCCAGGTGCCCACAAGGCCATGCGTGGGCGAGGCGGCGTCCGATGCCAGGCCGTTTCCGGCGGCGTGCTGCATCGCGGACCGGCCGTGTTGATCAGCCCCGTGCCGCTCGACCGGACTAAAGCTGGCGACGCGAACGTGCTACGGCCATCACGGTTGCCGTAGGCATGATGCCTTACAGATCAGGTTCGGGACGTTGACGCTCCGTCCCGCTGACCATGCAGAAGACACTGCCGAGCGATGTGATCCTGTCCTGAACCCGCTTCCAACCGCGGGAACGTATGGCTGGACGAGACGGCTGCGCCAGGCTCAGACCTCAGCCACCGGCGCCGCGAACTGCGCCTCGTACAGCCTGGAGTATGCCCCACCAGCGGCCAGCAGCTCCGAGTGTGTCCCCTGCTCCACGATCTGTCCGGCCTCCATCACCAGGATGAGGTCGGCGTCCCGGATAGTGGAGAGCCTGTGGGCGATGACAAAGCTGGTCCGGTCCGAGCGCAAGGCGTTCATGGCTTTCTGCACCAACACCTCGGTCCGGGTGTCCACGGAGCTGGTCGCCTCGTCCAGGATCAGCACCGATGGCCGGGACAGGAACGCCCGGGCAATCGTGAGCAGCTGCTTCTCACCCGCCGAGACATTGCCGCCTTCGTCGTCGAGCAGTGTGTCGTAGCCTTCCGGAAGCGACTTCACGAACCGGTCCACATAGGTTGCCTGCGCC
This sequence comes from Paenarthrobacter aurescens, assembly GCF_025421775.1. GTDB lineage: Bacteria > Actinomycetota > Actinomycetes > Actinomycetales > Micrococcaceae > Arthrobacter > Arthrobacter aurescens_B. The sequence continues at coordinate 88,453 of NZ_JAOEFX010000012.1, forward strand.
GCCTCCTGTATTTCAGCTTCGGAAGCAGTTGGCCGCCCGTACGCGATGTTGTCGCGGATGGTCCCGCCGAACAGCCAGGTGTCCTGGAGGACCATTCCCATCCGCGAGCGCAGCTCCTGCCGCGAGAGCGAGGCAATGTCCACGCCGTCGAGCGTTATCCGACCGGCGTCCAGCTCGTAGAAGCGCATCATCAGGTTCACCAGTGTGGTCTTACCTGCACCTGTGGGCCCAACGATGGCGATGCTCTGCCCGGGTTCAGCGACCAAGCTGAGGTCCGTGATCAGCGGCTTGTCCGGCGTGTACCGGAAGGACACGTTCTCGAACACGAGCCGTCCGCGGGAAGGACCAGCACCAGAAGCCGCGGGCTCAGCCGACTCTTCCTCCTCATCCAGCAAATCAAACACGCGCTCGGCGGACGCAACGCCGGATTGCAACATGTTGGCCATGGATCCGAGCTGTGCCAGCGGCATGGTGAATTGCCGCGAGTACTGGATGAACGCTTGGACGTCGCCCAACTGCATGGAGCCGGAGGCCACCTGCAGGCCGCCCACCACCGCGATTCCCACATAGACCAGGTTGCCGATGAACGTCATGGCCGGCATGATCAGCCCGCTCACAAACTGTGCACCGAAGCTGGCCTGGTACAGCTCACCGTTCTTCGCCCGGAACTTCTCCTGCACCTCGTTCTGCCGCCCGAACACCTTCACCAGCGCATGTCCCGTGTAGCTTTCCTCGATCTGGCCGTTGAGCTCACCGGTGTTCTTCCACTGCGCCACGAACAGTTTCTGGGAGCGCTTGGCGATCAGGAGCGTGGTTCCCAAGGTCAGCGGGATTGTCACCAGGGCAATCAATGCAAGCAGGGGCGAGAGCAGGAACATCATCACCAGCACGCCCAACACGGTCAGCAAGGAGGAGACAACCTGGCTGATGGATTGCTGCAGGCTTTGGGAGATGTTGTCCACGTCGTTGGTTACCCGGCTCAGCAGCTCACCTCGCTGTATGGAGTCGAAATAGCGCAGGGGAAGCCGGTGGATTTTCGCTTCGATCCGCTCGCGCAGGCGGTAGACGGTCCGTTGAACGACGCCGTTGAGCACGTAGGCCTGCATCCAGCCGAACGCTGAGGCCAGGACATACAGGGCCAGCGCCCACAGCAGCACGGAGGACAGCGCAGCGAAGTCGATTCCGACGCCTGGCGTCAGTGTCATGGCACTGAGCATGTCGGCCTTGCTGTCCTCACCTGATGCGCGCAGGCCGGCGATGACGTCTGATTTGGAAGCGCCTGCGGGCAGCTGTTTGGAGACGACGCCGGCGAAGATCAGGTTGGTGCCTTCGCCCAGCAGCCTTGGCCCGATCACGGACAGGGCGACACTGACCACAGCGAAGACCAGCACAAAAATCAGCCAGAATCGCTCCGGCTGCAAGGTTCCCAGGAGCCTCCGGGCCGAAGGGCCGAAGTTCGACGCCTTCTCGGCGGGGATGTTCATCCCGGCGAACGGCCCACCGCGGCCAGGTCCCATCGCTGGCCGCTGAGGACCACGGGGACCAGCTGATACCGCACTCATGCCGCCTCCTCCGCCGCGAGTTGTGAAGACACGATCTCCCTGTAGGTTTCGGAAGTCTCCAACAACTCGTCGTGCGTTCCCTGCCCCACGATCCTGCCGTCGTCGAGCACTAAGATCTGGTCCGCATCCGCGATGCTGGACACGCGCTGCGCAATGATGACCAGTGTGGCCCCGTTGGTGTGGCGTTTCAGGGCCTGCCGGAGCCTGGCGTCGGTGGCGGTGTCGAGGGAGGAGAAGGAGTCGTCGAAGATGTAGAGCCCGGGCTGTTTCACCAGCGCCCGCGCAATGGCGAGCCTCTGCCGCTGCCCGCCGGAAACGTTGGTGCCACCCTGCGAGATCGCGGCATCCAGACCGCCCTCCATTTCCCGCACGAAGTCGTCTGCCTGTGCCACACGCAGGGCTTGCCACAATTCGTCCTCGGTGGCGTCGGGCTTGCCGTACTGGAGGTTGCTGCGGACCGTGCCAGAGAACAGGTACGGCCGCTGTGGCACCAGGCCGATGTGCCCCCACAGCAAATCCGGGTGCAGGTCACGGACGTCCACGCCGTCCATCCGCACGGATCCGCTGGTGGCGTCGAACAGCCGTGGCATGAGGTTGACCAGCGTGGTTTTTCCAGCGCCGGTGCTGCCGATGATCGCGGTGGTTTGCCCGGCGCGCGCTGTGAACGTGACGCCGCCCAGTACCGGCTGCTCGGCCCCAGGGTAGGCGAATCCGACGTCGCGCATTTCCAGTTCGCCGCGGCGGATGCCGCCCGTGACAGGGTTCGACGGCGGCTGGACGCTTGAGTCTGTTTCCAGCACCTCGCCGATGCGGTCGGCAGAAACGGATGCGCGCGGGATCATCACGGCCATGAACGTTGCCATCATGACGGACATGAGAATCTGCATCAGGTAGCTAAGGAAGGCAATCAGCGTGCCCACCTGCATGGAGCCGTCCTCGATCCTGAAGGATCCGAACCAGATGACCGCCACGCTGGAAACGTTCATCACCAACATGACCACAGGGAACATGAGCGCCATCAAACGGCCGGCCCGCAGCGCAACGTCAGTGACGTCGTCGTTCGCTTTACCGAACCTGGCGGCCTCCATGTCCTCGCGGACGAAGGCCCGCACCACGCGAATACCGGTGAGCTGCTCGCGGAGGACACGGTTCACGGCGTCGATCCGGACCTGCATCTTGCGGAACAGCGGCACCATCCGGGTCACAATCAACCCAACAGCCACCAGCAGAACCGGAACGCACACCGCGATCAGCCAGGACAATTGGGCGTCCTGCCGTACGGCCATGATCACGCCGCCGATGCTCAGCATGGGTGCAGCGACCATCAGCGTGCAGGACATGAGGACCAGCTGCTGCACCTGCTGGACATCGTTGGTGGACCGGGTGATCAGCGATGGCGCTCCAAACCTGGTGACCTCCTGCTCCGAGAACTCGCCCACCCGGCTGAAGATCGCGTCACGGAGGTCGCGGCCCATCCCCATCGAGGCCTTCGCGCCGAAGTACACCGCAACCACGGCACACGCGATCTGCAGCAAGGTAATGAGCAGCATCAGCCCGCCCATGCGCAGGATGTAGTCGGTGTCCCCGGTGGCGACACCGTTGTCAATAATGTCGGCGTTCAGCGTCGGCAGGTACAGCGACGCGATGGACTGCGCCAGCTGGAAAACGACGACGGCGATCAGCAGCCGCTGATGCGGCCGCAGGAACCGGACAAGTACCTTCCACAGCATGCGGACTCCGAACCAAGGGTTGTGAACCGAAGGCCAGTTTACGTCTGGTTGCTGCGGGCAACTAGAGGATTGCCGGTAAAGTTGCCGCTGGACTTGAACCATGCGCCGACGTAATCCCCCTAGTCGGTGGCGAACTGCAGCTTCGCCGCGGCTTGGAGTTTCCCCGCGAACAGGAGTGCGGCGTCGCTGAGTTCATTCTCGGCAGTACGGCGTGTGCCATCGACGTCCGCATTGAGGACGGTGGGTGCGAAGCGGACGTGGGTGGCATCTTCAATGCCTACAAAGTTCAACCAGTCGGCAACGTAGGTGCTGCCGAAGTCGGAGCCGAAGGCCGGCGAAGCGCCGGGAGAATAGACCCCGCTGGTATGGATGACCAGCGCTTGCTTGCCCTCCATGAGTCCGGTGTAGCCCGTTTCGGCGTCGAACCCGAAGCTCCAGCCCGGCTGGGTGACGATGTCGATCCATTGCTTCAGGGCATAAGGAACACCGGAGTTCCACAGGGGAATGTTGAAGACGTAGGCGTCTGCGGCTGCAAACTGGTTGAAGACTGCGCGGGCTGATTCCCACGCCGCAATCTGGTCCGGAGTCTGGTCCTGTCCGGTGAAGACAGCCATCTTGGCGGCCGCAGCTGTCCGTCCGAAAGCCGGCAACGCGCCGTCGTCGAACAGGTTCAGGGTTTCCAGTTCGAACGTCTCCGAAGCCGCAGTCTGAACCGAGTCAATGAAGTGCCGGGCCAACCGCAGCGAATCGCTGCTGGCGTAGCGGGGTGAGGCGTTGATGTGGAGGATGGAGGGCATTTTCTTCCTTTCATGCGGGGGGACGCTGTGACCCCTCATCGATCCTCACCCGGGTACTTCACACAGCGTAAGAACGCACTTTGTTGTGCCCAGGGCACCTCCACGTTCCTGCAATGATGAGGTCATGACACTTACGGCTGAACAGAACCGTCGGAAAGCGCAGGATCACTACAACGCTTCCTTGGAACTCTGCCCGGCACGCCAATTGTTGGAGGCCATCAGCAGCAAATGGGTGACGCTTGTACTGCTCGCCTTGGAGGATGGACCGCAACGCCACAGTGAGCTGCGGCGACTCATCCCGGGGGCAAGCCAGAAAATGCTCACGTCCACGCTCCGCTCCTTGGAACGGGACGGTCTGATCGACAGGGAGGTCACCGCGTCGGTTCCGGTCCGGACGGACTATGAACTCACGCGCCGGGGCCGGTCGCTCCTCCCGATCATCTTCGACATGAAGGAATGGGCGGAGGACAACATGGACGCTGTGGCTACGTCCCGTCAACACCACGACAGGGCCAGTGCCGGCGTCGCAGCAGGACAGTAGGCTGGAAACGTTCGTGTTGAACCGCATCGAAGGGACTTGAGTTTTGGCTTACATCACCGTCGGAAACGAAAACAGCACTGAGATCGAGCTCTACTACGAGGATCACGGAACAGGCCAGGCGGTTGTCCTGATCCACGGCTACCCGTTGGATGGTTCATCCTGGGAGAAGCAGACCGCTGCGTTGTTGGATGCCGGCTACCGCGTCATTACGTACGATCGCCGCGGTTTCGGGAAATCCAGCCAGCCCACTGCGGGCTATGACTACGACACCTTTGCCGCAGACCTCAAGACCGTCCTGGACACCTTGGACCTGAACGACGCCGTCCTGGTGGGCTTCTCCATGGGCACCGGCGAAGTTGCGCGCTACATCAGCACCTACGGCTCGGCCCGCGTTGCCAAGGCAGTCTTCCTCGGATCGCTGGAACCTTTCCTCTTGAAGACCGATGACAACCCCGACGGCGTGCCGCAGGACGTGTTCGACGGGCTTGCCGCCGCAGTCACAGCAGACCGCTACGCCTTCTTCACCGAATTCTTCAAGAACTTCTACAACAGCGACACCTTCCTGGGCACCGAACGCCTCAGCCAGGAAGCAGTGGACGCCAGCTGGAACCTCGCCAGCAAGTCCGGCGCTTTCGCGTCGGTGGCCGCCCAACCCACGTGGCTCACGGACTTCCGGGCCGACATCCCCAAGATCGATGTGCCGGCCTTGATCGTCCACGGCACGGCTGACAACATCCTGCCCATCGATGCCACCGGCCGACGCTTCAAGGACGCCTTGCCCAGCGCCGAGTACCAGGAAATCGAGGGCGCCCCGCACGGCCTGCTGTGGACGCACGCCGCGGAGATCAACGACGCATTGCTGGGCTTCCTCAAAAAGTAGGCGCACCACAGTGCAAGGTTCCGACGCCCTGTTGCACCGGCGTCGGAACCTTTCATTTCTTGAGCCGCAGTTTCCTCGCTTTCGTACCGTTTTGCAGGTACTCCTGCTCCGAGGCGTCGGCCGCACTGCGTTCCATTGCGTGCAGGACACCGTAGGTGAAAGCGCTGTTGCCTGCGTCCGTCGCCGAGCCAAGCTTCAGCAGTTCAGCGCGCGCCATCACACTGTCTTGATGCTCGCCCAGGATCGACTGAACCTTATGGGCCGCGTCCCCCAGTTTCGCGGCGCGCTTGCCATGGATGCCCTCCGCGGCCGCGGCAGCAAACCGGAGCTTCTTGGCGGACTTCCGGACTTCGTGAAAGGCCGTATCGCGCTGGGGCCCGACGGCGGCACCCACCGCGGCGTCATGACGTTTGCCCAAGCGTTTGGCAGCTTTGTTGACGAGCTTCGCGGTGGTCTTCCTGGCCCCTGATGTTCCCGTCGGCGTTAGGGGCGGGGTGCCGATGAAGGCCTCCAACTCATCCAGCAGCCGGAAGTAGCGGGGGCTGTTCAGTCGGTTCTTGATGGCCGACATCGCAGCATCCGTTCTGACTGCCATGCGCTGATCGAGCTGGTCGTGGAGCGGACCAAGGACCAGCTTTCCCGGCAGTTCATCAAGATCGTTTCGGAGGCGATGATGCAGGACTTCAGTATCCCGGTACCGGCCCAGGGTCTTGGCCAGGGATTTCAGCTCGCTCTCAAGGTCCCGGACGGCTACTGGCTTGAAGAGCTTCCGGTATGAGTGCAGCACGGATCGGATACGGCGAATCAACGATCGCATTTGATGAACTGAATCGTCCCGGCCCAACCTAACGTGAGCGTCCTGAAGCAGCAAATCCGCCACCTGGGTGTTCAAGTAATTGAGCACGGGGACCGCGGCTGAACCCTTTTCGCTGGCCTCTTCGCTGCCCTGTCCCTTGAGTGCAGGCATCGACTCACCCAAGGCGGTAGCCAGTTTGGACGTTCGTTCGCTGGGCGTCGCTCCTGCTTTTGAGAGCTGTCCGGCCACACTGTCCAGCAGGGCATCATCGTCGCCGTTCTGCGCAGACAGCTCCACCTCCCACTCCCTCCACTGGAGTTCCTTGGGTTCATCGACGGCAACGTGGGCGCGAACGTGGTCATCCACGAAGTCGGCCACGCGTTCGCCACTGCTGCTGTACAGGGCGTAGCTGGTGCGTTCTGTCCTGAGCGTGGCAATTGCAGCCACTGCGTGCCCGCGGGTATAGGCGAGCACACGGTCCATGAGTTCCACCGGAACGGTGTCCGCGCTGCCCAGCGGCGCCTGTATTTCGGTCCGCTTGCCAGGGCTGAGGGGCAGTTTGAGGTGCCAGCCGGCGTCGGGGCCTCCGGTGCGGCGGCGCAGAGTGATTCCGCGGGCGGCCAGCGCCAGTTGGCGTGTATCGAAGTAGATGGCCTCAAGGCTATGGCTTGCCGGTTCGCCTACGCGGCCAATTCCGTCGATGCTGTGGAGCGTGGGGATCGGAGTGGACGCTTCGACGTCGAATTTCCGCTCAGCTTCCACGTTGCTGGACGTTGCCATGGCTGTCAGGACTCCTCTGTCGGGTATGCCACGAGGGCCGGCCCTGGTGATGGCCGACCCTCGTTCGAGCTATTTAATGGTGCTGCATCCAGTGTGAATCAGACCGGGTCCTGGCGCTAGATGCCGATGGACCGGGGCCGGGTGGACTCGCCCGTGTCATCAACATCGCCGCCGGACACAGTGCCTCGCCACGCACCCGTCGCATGCCCCTGGGCTTCCATGAACTTCTTGAACTTGTCCAGGTCTGCACCAACCCGCATGCTGTCCACGCCCAGAGCTGAACCCGCCTTTTCCGTAAGGCTCTCAGGTTCCCAGACGATCTCGACGTTGATCCGGGTCCTGATTGGATCGAGGGATTCGAAGCTTACGGTGCCCCCATTGCGGGGACCATCCACGCTGGCCCAGCTGACCAGGGTGTCAGGGACCTGCTCCACGATCTGGGCGTTGTATTCGCGCTTCACACCGCCCACGTTGGTGGAGAAGTGAAGTGCCGTTTCATCGATCTGCTCCACCGCTTCCACGCCGTTCATAAATTCGGGGAAAGTCTCGAACTGCGTCCACTGGTTGTAGGCGACAGATACGGGGACATCTACTTCGATTGATTTATTGACCGTTGCCATGGATTCTGCTCCTTCGATCGTGTCTCGGGTGCTTACGCGTTGGTGGGGAGGCGCGCCAGCCAGCTGGCTGCTTAACCAGTGGCGCGCCAGTCAAAGCGCGCCAGCCAAAGCTCTTAGCCGGCGTCGAAACTTTCTTCGTCATCGTCGTTGGGAGACTCTTCCTGGGGAAGGTCGTTGCCGCTTCCGTCCGGCAAGTCAGTATCGCTGCCTTCCGGCTGCAAGGACTGCTCCGCGTGTGCCTGCTCTTCCGTCCCACCGAACCGGCCCGCACCCGGCTCTCCTGCGCTGTCCGAATTCTCCGGATCCAGATGGCTGAGGTTCGGTGCGCCGGTGGCATAAGTTTCGCCGTCGGGGCTGTCTTGGCTCAATCCAGCCTCGGAGAGGTCTTCTTCCACGCGGGGCTGCGCCTGGCCTCCCCCGGCTTCCTGCTCTGCGGTGGGAGTGCCGTAGCCTCCCACTTCCTCTTCCGGTGTGGCATTCTGCTTGTCCATGTGACCTGTCCTTTCCGATGCGGTGAACGTGTTTATGGAGTTCTTCGAACCTATAAGTGCAGCTGGGGGCGTGTCCATGCCCGGACGAAATCAATCAGTAATCTTAGCAATTTGCGAAGATAAGCGTTACTGTTCGGCGTGGATCTCCCGAAAATCACGATGGCTGCGGGATTTCACATCCACCCTGAGGATCCAGGCCGGTGTAATTCAGGGGGCCCGCGACGATATTCAACGCAATGGTCGCAAACTGTGAGCACTGCGCCGGCGGAGTGGTGAAGTAACCCCGCTGACCGGCGGCAACAGCCCCAATAATGAGCCACACGATGACAATAAGACCGATAATTGACCCGATTCGCATCACTACCCCAATCGCTAGACCGCTAAAAACCCCAGCTATTAGTAAGCATACTGACGAAAGGGCGATAGGGCAAAGAAAAGCGGCCGCGAGCCGGGATGCTCCCCGCCCGCGACCGCTCCGCCCGCACTCAGTCAGTGGGGTTGGTCTCAGTGGTCAAACCGCGGTTGTCAGCGGTTTTCCCATCTTTCTCTTCTGCGGGTCCGGGTGGATTCGCAGACTCGCTGGGACCTGCGTCAACAGCATCTTCCGGACCTTCCGGAGCTGCGTCACCCACCGGAACCTGGCCACCAGTGCCGGGCTCATGTGGATCCCTTGGAATGGGATGCCCAGGAGTGGTGGTTCCATCACGAACCTGGGCAAAGCCCGCAACCTCGTTGGGATCAGTTGTCATACGCGGGACGACCGGCCTCTGCCAACCACCCAACCAATAAGGGCCAGCACCAGCAGGATAATTCCCACCCACAGCAGGAAGCTAAGGGCTTGGTTGAATCCACCGACAAGCAGCAAGATGATCGCGATTACGCCGGCGATTATTAGGAGTGTGTTCATTGAGCTACGCATCCCTTCAATAAATGATGTCTATTCAGGAAGGCGTCCGCTGACACCCCATAAATGGGGCGCCACCCATGCCAACGGGCACCGATCGGAGAAATTCATCTCCATATCTCTTACGTACCCACCCAGAAAAGGTTCAAACGGACCGTTGCCGGGCGGAGCACGTTCACAGCATCATGATAAGCACCCTTTGGGTTGCGGCGAAGTGATTTGGGCAGGAAACTTAGTACGCCTTCGCTGAAAACGCTCCTAGCGCCCGGCTGATCTCCAGTGCAGTCCCCGCCGCAGCCTCGCCATATTCCTGATACTTGGCGGGCACGATTCTGCTCGAAGGCCCGGAAATGGAGATGGAACCCGCCGCGACACCGCCCACCCCCAGCAGCGGCACGCCAATCGAGGTGATTCCGGTGCTGAGCCCTTGCTCATTGATGGAGTATCCACGCGTCCGCGTATCCACGATCATCGCGCGGAGCTGCGCGGGATCTACCACGGTTTGCGGCGTCAACGCCTCGAGCGGTCCGGCCAAATACTCGTCCACGAAAGGCTCATCGGCAGCCGATAGATAGGCGATTCCCGTGGAGGAGGCATGCATGGGGAGCCTGGACCCCAGGGGGAGGAACGCCCGGAGGACATGCGGGGTGTCGAGTCGCTCGATGATGAGCATGTATCCGCGGTCCGGAACCGCCAGGTGAACTGTTTCCGTGGTGTCCAGCTGCAGTGCGTTGAGAGGGCCCATGGCGGCATCGCGGATCACTGAGCCGCTGCTTCCACGGCTGGCCACGGCGAACGCGTGGTTGGTGAGGACCCATTTGCCGGCCTGGGCTTCGGACTGCGAAACCCACCCCAACTCACCGAGTGTCCTGAGCATGCGCAGGACTGTCGCTTTGGGTACATCCACCTCGCGGCTTAGCTCGGACAAGCCAGCGGGCTGATTGTCCGAAACTGCTTCCAGCACCCTGATGGCCGTGACCACGCTCTGCGTACTCATCTACCCTCCCGCTTGACCGACTACTCCCAGTGCCCTACATTACAGGCGACTTCCCAAAATGAACCGACGGTTCATCCAGTGAACCAATGTAGTTTGATTGGAGTTCGGGCTTATGGAATTACAGATACTGGCCCTCGCCATCTTTGTAGGCGTCTTCGTCCTGGCCACCCTGCGCAAAGTGCACATTGGAGTGCTCATGTTCGCAGCGGCAGCCGGCGTGGGGGTCTGGATGGCCGGAATGACCATCGACAAGGTGGTGGCAGGCTTCCCCATCGGAATCCTTGTCCTGCTTGTCGGTGTGACCTACTTCTTCGCAATCGCGCAGGCCAACGGGACCATCGACCGCATCATCGAAATGGCCATCACCAAAGTTGGTGACAGGGCCTTCTTCCTTCCCGTTGCCTTCTTTGCACTCACCATCGGCATCTCGGCCATGGGCTCGCCACTTGCAGGCCTGGTCATGGCACCCATCGGAATGCCGCTGGCCAAGAGATACGGGATCGACCGCATGCTCATGGGCATTGCCATCGGCTCCGGCCTCAGCGCAGGAGGATTCGCACCCACCAGCTTGTTCGGCATCGTCACCTACGGCACAGCCAGGGCGGCAGGAATCGACCTTGATCCGCTGGTCCTCTTCGGCGTTGCGCTGGGGACAAACTTCCTGCTTTTGGCTGCGGCCTACGCACTGTTCGGCGGATTCAAGCTGCTCAACACACGCACAACTGACGGTTTCGGCACCAACGTGCCACGCTTCAGCGCAAGCCGCCCGACGCCGTCGCACCCTTTTGAGCGCGAAGGCAACATAGCCCGGGGACAGAAAGCGGCCGCCCAAACCGTTCAGGTCCTGGAAGGCGGCGAGCCTCCCGTGGAGGCAACGGCGTCGAGCCCCCAGCTCAACCGCAACCAGGTCATCACGGTGCTCTGCATGGCCGGGCTGGTCCTCACCGTCATCCTCATGTCCGTCCTCGGCGCCAACCCTGACATCGGCGTCCTATGCTTCGCGTTCGCCTCGGTCCTCACGCTCTGCGATCCACAATCCGGCAAATCGGCGGTCACCAAGATCGACTGGTCCACCGTCCTGCTGGTAGGCGGGATCATCACGTTCGTCGGAGTTCTTCAGACCATGGGTGCGGTGGCCTTGCTCGGCGAGGCAGCCGGCGCCGTCGGGACTCCGTTGCTGGCCGCGCTGGTGATCTGCGCGATCGGCGGCCTGGTGTCCGCGTTCGCTTCCACCACCGGGATGCTCGCGGCGCTGGTGCCGCTGGCCCTTCCCTTGGTGGCCTCCGGAGACATTGCCGGGTGGGCAGTCATCGCGGCGCTGGGCGTGTGCTCTTCGATTGTTGACGTCTCGCCGTTCTCCACCGTGGGCGCCACATTCGTGGCCACCGTCGAAGCCGATGAACGTCCCCGCGTCACCAAGCTCCTCACACGCTGGGGGCTCTCCATGGTGGTGGCAGGCCCCTCCTCCTTGTTGGCGCCCTTGTTCTCCCGTCCAGTCTCTAATTTGTCCCACGCACGAAAGGTGCCCACCATGCTCAAGCCACTTCGCGGAATCACCGTGATCGACCTCAGCCGAGCCCTCGCCGGCCCCTACTGCACCGCGCTCCTGGCCGACATGGGCGCCAGGATCATCAAAGTTGAAAGCGTTAACGGGGGTGATACTGCCCGCCAGTGGCCCCCGTTCCAGAATGGTCACAGCCTCTATTTCGACTCCGTCAACCGCAACAAGGCGTCCGTGTGCATTGATTTCTACTCAACAGAGGGACGCGGGATTCTCTCCAGCCTGATAGCCGAAGCCGACGTCCTTGTAGAGAACTTCAAGCCCGGCACGTTGGACAAGATGGGGTTTTCTGCACCACGGCTGGAGGAGCTGAATCCGGGACTCGTGGTGGGATCCGTCACCGGTTTCGGCAACACCGGTCCCCTCAAGGACGATGCCGGACTGGACCAGGTGATCCAGGGAATGTCCGGGCTGATGTCCGTCACGGGTCCCGGGCCTGGTTCGGCCTATCGTGTGGGCGTCCCCATCGTGGACATCACCTCCGGAATGGTCTGTGCGTTCGGCATCGTTTCAGCGCTCTTGGGAGCCCGGAACGGCGAACGACCCAGCCGTGTGTCCACCTCCTTGCTGGAGACCGCCCTGAACCTGTCCGCTTTCCAAGGGCAGAAGGCACTAAGCCTCGGCGACGCCCCCACACCGCAAGGCAACAACCATCCCGTGATCGCGCCCTACGGCATGTTCGCTACTGCCACGGAATCGATCAACATTGCGGTGGGCAGCGACAAGCAGTGGCGCGCTTTCTGCGGGCTGCTCGGTGTTCCGTCGGCTTTAGAGGATCCGCGCTTCGTCACCGGCGCGGATCGTTCCGACAACAGGGATCAGCTGACGAAGCTCATCGAAACGGCACTGACTTCGAAGTCCGCGGCCGAGTGGGTTCCGCTGATCAGCCAGGCCGGAATCCCCTGCGGGCCCATCTACGACTACGCCCAGGCTCTTGCGTCGGAGCAGGTTGCCGCGCTGGGACTCGTTCAGCACCAGCAACGACGCGACGGATCCGACCTCCCGCTCCTGCGGGGGCCGTTGAGCTTCAACGGCGAGCCAAGCGAGATCCTGTCACCACCACCGCTTCTTGGCGAGCACACCGCGGACGTACTGATGGAGTTTGGGATGACGCACGACGACGTTACCCGGCTTGAGCGCGAGGGTCGCGTTGTGTGCGGTTCGGCAAAGATTGGAGCGCAGCGGTGACCACCGTCTCTGAAGTCAAGGCCGGCCACATGGCTGTTTCCATCGCTGATGGCGTGGCAACCGTGGAAATCTGCAATCCCGCACAACGCAACGCCCTGACCCGGGCCATGTGCACGGAAATCCAGGAAATAATGCCGCGACTGGAGGCAGATCCGGACGTTGCCGTTGTTGTGCTCCGCGGCGCCGGGGACACCTTCTGCGCCGGTGCTTCCATCAGCGAACTCGCATCCGTCCTCCTGGACCCGCAACCCGACGGTTCCTCGGTGGACCACCTCAGCCGCGCCGATGCCGCCCTCGGTTCCCTTTCGAAGCCGACGGTGGCCCTGGTGGACGGTGCCTGCATGGGTGGTGGCTGGCAGATCGCGGCTGCCTGTGACTTCATCATCGCCAACGAGCGCGCGGTGATCGGACTGACTCCGGCCAAGATCGGCATCATCTACCCCCGGCCCGGCATGGAACGGCTTGTCCGGCTGGTGGGCCATGCCAACGCAAAGTACATCCTCCTCACCGGACGGACGTTCAGCGCTGCCGAAGCGCGCGCGCTTGGCCTGGTGGCCGACGTCGTGCCTTCCGAATTCTTTGAGGAGAAGTGCGCAGCACTGATCAATACGCTCCGGAGCCGTTCGCAGTTCTCCATGCATTCGATGAAGCGGCTGATGGACCTTACTGAAGCCGGTTCCGGCCTCGCGGTCATTGACCAGGAGTGGGCGGCGGCGTGGTCGGCCATGCCCGACAGTCCGGACATGGAGATCGGCATCAAGGCGTTCCTGAACCGCAAGCACCCCCGGTTCACGTGGCGGCCTGTGGGCTGACTCACGCCGCATCACGGCACAAGTCGGCACCTCCCTTCGTTGGAAAGGAAACGAGGGGAGGCCTCATGCTCATTGTTCTGACAGGAATTGACGGTTCAGGAAAAACGACAGCGGCCCGCGCCTTGGTCGATTCGGCCCGCGCTGACGGGCGGAATGCCCTGCTGCTCGCCAACCACGCTGCCCGTCGGCGGTTGTCGCTGTTGTCCGAGCGGTTTGGCTGGATCTTGCCGCCACGCGTGGCCGACTTTATCGAGACCACAGTCCGGCTGTTCAACGTGCTGGTCAATCATGCGCGCGCTCACAAGTTCGACGGCCTGGTGGTGATGGACCGTCACCTGCACTGCCAGCTCGCACTGCGTCAGGCCAACGGTTTAGGCCGCGGCCGGCTGCTTCCATGGTTGCTGGGAAAGCTCCCAGCGCCGGACCTCTCCGTCCATTTCGACGTCGATCCCCGCCTTGCCCACCAACGGGTCACGGCACGCGGGACTGACAACGAAACCTTGGTTGACCTTGAGGCTTTCCGCGCCGCATACCGTTCGCTGCCCGAGTTTGACGACTTTGTGGTGGTGGATGCTGGAGGGAGTCCGGAGCAGGTGTTTGCCCAGCTGAACCGGGTGGTCGCAGGGAGCGAAGCCATGAGCATTCCATGGAACTAGGTTCCATAGAAACTAAATGTTAGGCTTCCCGCTATGAGCAAGGGCATCGAAACCGGTTCGCTATACCCCCTATTTAGCGAGCTGATCCGATTGGAAACTGAGCTCTGGGACGGACTCGATAGCCTTCTGCGCAAAGAGCACGGCCTCCCGATGAGCAGATTTGAACCGATGGCTGTCATTGACCGATTGGGGGCATGCCGGGTTTTGGACGTGGCCACGGCTCTTGCGATTTCAGTCGGAGGAACCAGCAAGCTCATTGACCGGATCGCAAAGTCCGGTTATTGCCGTCGGAGAAACAATCCGGATGATCGCAGGTCCTCCCTCATCGAGCTCACGGCCGAAGGGCGCACCATCCTGGAACGTGCCCGGAAGACGGTTGACGCCGAACTGGAACTGCGGTTTGCTCCGGCGCTGAGCCATCAGAGCGCTGAGGAACTGATGGAACTGCTGAGACGTCTCCGACATGTCAGTCCGATGGCTGAAGCCGAGCGTTCCAGCTGACCCGCTAAGTGAAGGAAGCAAGCAAATGACTGAAGAACTTCGTGAACGCATGAACCGTTTTGTTGAATTCATCAATACAGCCGACGAGCAGATTGGTGATGAAATCATTTCACCATCGGCCACGTTCCATGTGCCCTTCCTGCCCGAGCCGGTCCAGGGCCCAAGCGGCTACCTCCAAATCATCGGGATCATGCGGCAAGCTTTTCCCGACGTCCAGTGGTCACTGGAGGAGACCGTTATTGAAGGAAACACCGTCGCCGCGCGATTCACCCTACGGGGCACCCACCAAGGAGAATTCCTGGGCATAGCGGCAACCGGTAAAGCTATACAAGCGCAGGCAATGAACATCTATCGCTTCGTAGACGGCCAAATCAGTGAAGAACACGGCCTCCCGGACCTCTTTGGGCTCATGATGCAGATCCAGCCTGCCGACAGGTAGGCTGGCGTGCCCCTGCTGAGGTCAGCTCCTTTGCGGGAGCCTCCTCGGACCTGTTCCTCTGGCATTTCGACTGTTTGACTTGCTCCCTCCCGCCCGCCGGGTAGGCTCGCCCCATGCCAACAACGGCGTTTTTTTGGGGGGGGGATTTCATGAGTGCCAAAACCAGACGCAGCCTGCTGGTCTTCGTGTTCGGATTCGGGACGTACGTTGCTTTGCTGCGGCCTCTGGGCTTTATTTATGCCCTGCTGATCGGTTTCGTTGTAGTTGCGGCCGTTCTATATGTTGATCGGTTGGTGCAATCGAAACGTGCGCAGAGGAATTCACTGAGCGAAACGAGCGATCTTGAGCGGCAGTAGAACGCCAACAATGATTTCGGAGGCTGGGATTAGCCGCGGCTCTCAGAAAGTCATTGCAACTGTGGTGGGCCTGCTGTGCGTCTTTATCATCGTGACCGCCATTCCCAGCGGTGTCCTTCTGCTGAGCACAGGGCTGGTTGCGGTCATTGCGCTCCTGACAGTTTCGGTACTCCGAATAAGCGTGACCATTGAAGCGACAGACCAGAACCTAGTGGTCGGATGCCGGCCGTTCTACTCCAAGACGATTCCGCTGGAGGACATTGTTGACGCCTCCCCTGCGCCGTCCAGTTCCATGACAGAAGGCTTCGGCGTCCGCTACTTGGGCCGGCGGACGTGGGGGCTTCTGGTCGGCGGTCCGGCCATCGTCCTGGAGTCACCCCAGCGCACGTGGCTGATTTCCACGCCGGACCCCGAGACCACAGCCGAGTCCGTACTGGCCCACGCCAGCAAACTAAAGGACAGATGACGGCGGGTGGCTTCCAACCATCGTCGCAACAGATTTGCTGTGAACATACACGGTAGAGGGCCTGGTCGAAGAGCACCGCTACATTCAACGTGGACGTGTAGCGTTTAGGGCCCCTTCACCGGGCAATTTTGCGGGCGGGTCTTACGGGAATCCAAGGGCTCCAGAGTTACGGGGATTTGGTTGGGAGCTACTCACGAGCGAAGAGCGGCCTGTGGGGGACCGTCTAACGGGCGGGCGTCCAGGGATAGAACCCGTGAGCGCGAAACCCATATGATCCAGCTATGACCGTCACTGACCTTTCGTTCCTTCAGCCAGATCTTCAAAGCGGAGCACGGTGTGATCCGAACGGTGAAGTAAGTTGGCCGGCCTCCCAAGCCTCGGCCGTGATCGAAGCACTTGCAGGCTCAGGCCGATTAATCCTCGGGCTTGATATCAGGGACTACCAAAGTGACGGCACGTTCATCGAGGTGCCGTGGTGGTCGTATACGGGATCCGATGTGCAGGAGGCTTGTAGCATTGCGCTGGCAGTTCTTAGCCACGGTGACCTTCCCGGCGAGTGGGTCCTAGTTACTTGGTAAGCCACCCGTAATGACGGGTGTGACAGACTCCAACAAGTTGCGTAGAGGGCCGCTCATTTGGAAGGAAGAAGCTACATGCTGTCACAAGCTGATAGGCGGGAAGCCGTCTATGACCTCATCCAGTTGCGGTGCCCGTTGAATGAGTCCTTGGCTCGTTTGGCCGCCTTTATTTGGTCCTATCAGGAGGACCTGGCGGCCGTCGAGGTTCGGGACATCAGCCATGCACTTGACGAATTCGAGGCCGGGAGGATTGGTGCAGATGAGCTCTCCGTCTGGGCAGAGGAAGTGCAGGGACGCGAAGATATTGGGGTGGATTCCAGTGGGCACGATTTCATAGCTGATGCACTCTTTCAGCTGTCTACGCCTGAGATTTGTGGACCTGCGAATGAGGTAGCCCTTGCCCTCAGGCAACGGATGCCCTGACGGCAGCTTGTCGAGACCAGCGTGACGTCCGGTAGAGGATCCTCCACCGGACGGGCATCGCCGACGCGGCGTCTCTCGGGATGCCGGCGTGTTGGTTAAATGTTTGTTTTGCTGGTGTTCTGTGATCAGGATGGGTTATGAACCTAGATGTGGTCCTCAGCCGGACCGATAGCCACAGTGTGCTGGACGAGATCGTGGCCTTGCGGACGCATACTTCCGTGCGAGCAAAAGGCGTCAGCCAGTCCGGCCAGAGCCACTATCAGTTTGTCGCCGAGCTTGATGCGAAAGCGGAAGAGTGGCATCTGGTCGACGACCAGGGACGGAGGTCGTGGGCAGGAGGCGGAAGGCTCCTACAGGATCGAGAGGCTTCGCTGGAAGTTGTATTCCCCCGCGGTATGCCGAAGGCCGTCCAGATGCTATATCCGGAAGCGCTTCTTATGTGGGGCCGGCGCGGCGAAAGCTTCTACCCGATGCTCATCCAGGAGGTCGGCCAGCGGTCGTTACTGATCACATTTGAGCACATAGAAGACCCGGCATTCCGAGCCACGGCCGTAACTAATCGCTCCACAGGAATCATTGAGAAGCTGGCCGTGATGGGAGCCATCATCATTCTGACCGAAGTAGAGACTGGAGTGCAGCTTGATCCGAGGATCAAGCCCGAGTTCCTGCCAATCACGGATTGGATTCGACCCAACTACTGACATGGTGTTGTTCGTCTGACGGTGCGCAGCAGTTCGGGGCGTCCGGTGAGGGATCGGCTTATGGGCAGGTAGTTTGCGTTTATAGGCGAAGATTCCTTGTATGCACGATTCGATCCTTCCCGCCCAAATGCAGATGACCACCAGGTTCGGGGCTGTTCCGGAACCACCCTTGAAGGGAATGAAAGTAGGAGTTTCCGAAAACGTACGGTCGTCGCATCTTCTTCCCCTCAATGGTCTAAGGCACCCCTCCACAACTGGCACCAGTGGCTGGTTCATTTGGCGCGGCGAAGAGCTCGGAACCGCGCCCGACTTCTTCGTTCCTCTGCACATCGAGCACCTCACGACCTGGTGTCCAGAAGTCCTTCCCTATCTCGCTTTGCCTCCGGGGTGGCGATTCCTCTTAGCCCCCGGCTACGAAGATGTCTGGTTCGACGAGACGTTGGTGAACCCCTGAGGAGAGCTTATGACGCGGCTCAAGCTCCCTTCCGGTTCGCCGTCCGGTGAAGGATCCCTTACCGGCACCAGCGAGGACGGATCTGGTTGTTGGCGAAGTTGATTCAAAGATGGATCACGTCAGCAGGGTCAAGTCCCATCGACAAAAGATCGAATTCGATTTGGTCCAAAAAATCCCTGCACCCACGCTCAACGTCCGCCCAATCGAGTGGATTGCTGACTACACCAGGACTAAACACTGACTCCATCAGCCATCCCGAGGACGTTCGTCTCAGCGAAATCGCCCCCACTTCTTCTAAGGACATCGAGTCGAACACGAAGTCACCTCGAGAATTGGCGCTGAGCCAGACGAACAGGCTGCGAGCGAGTTCGACAACGGGAAAGGCTAGCTCCCGATAGAGCTGCACTGACCCCTCCGAGACGGTGAAATCGGCATCAAGACCAACCAAGTAGTCAGCTTGGCTGGTTCCTCCGATGTTGTCAGCGTCTAATTTTGTGTAAGTCATTCTCATTGTTGCCACTCGTCACCATCCTGAAACTCCGCGTGCAAAATTATGCCCGGGATTCTCTCGCACGTTTGATGGCCGGAGCCTCTGGCACACTTAAACTCTCCACCGTCTGCGGCGCTCCCATCGTGTCGGAAGCGCTGGAAGTACGCGTCAAAGGACACGAACACATGTTGTCACACCCGCGCAAGGAAGAAGCCGGCCAGCGTCCGGTAAAGGATCCCTTTGGGGCACAGGAAATAGGGCACACTGCTCTCATGGCAACTCATTACTACCGGAGGTCGTGGAACGAGTCCCGAGGAGACCAGTATTCCTCTTGGGGTCCCGCCACTTATTACTTCGAAATCGGTGATGACGGCCGGCCGAGTCGCCAGATCGAGGTTTACGATTCTGGCCCGACTCTTCGTTACAACCCTGGACATGAAGAGGACGAATTTGGTCTTCTGGCCCAGGAGCCGCTGGCTCCGCTAGACGAGTGGCACCCATGGGCTATTACCGAGGAAGAGTTCGAACAGGCGTGGCATGACCTGCCGTAGTTCACTAAGTGTGTCCGCTAAGGGATCGGCATACGTACCCGCTGGTAGGTCATAAGCGCTTCCACGTTAGATTCAGGGCTTACTCTCTACCTATGTTGGGGCAGAGAAAGGCAAATGATGCGGACATGGCGGCGGTCGATTATGGGCGCACTGGTCGGACTTGCGAGCGGTTACGCAGTGGCCCTACTGTTCGCTGGATTTGATGCACGGCGAGCCTTCGAAATGTGGGTGTGGTTTCTTCCGGTACTGCTGGGCGTTGTCGTGTACGGAGTGATCGTGGAACGGCGAAAACCAGGCTAAGTATTGACCGCGTAGGTGTCCGTCGAGGGATCCCTCACCGGGCGCCCATGACCACTGAGATGCGCCGGGCCGGGCAGTGCTTGCCTAGCTAATTTGCAAACGTCCATTAAGGGAGATCTGCGCACAGTGAAGTACGAGGCCTGCGTCCTCTGACCAAAGCATGAACTCTATTCGCCAGCAGCGCGCAGTCTCGTCGAACGCTGCTGCGACTTCAGTGACCTCCGCGTAGGTCCATGGGCTGGGAATGTCACTGTAGAAGCGCATGTCGGTTACCCCAGCACACAGGAGCACATAAGTTGTAGTTCCGGAGTGCTCGATAGCGGATATTTCCAGGACGCACTCATGGTCAACAGGATTGAAGGCAAAGCTATTTAGGATGCCACCCCAAAGGGCGTTGGTGAAGCTCATCAGTAGATCCTGTCCTCAAGCACCAGCTAATCAATCACGACTTTTGCTACCGTTCGAACTTCTACCTGAGGGTTTGATTCACGGGAACATGAGGGCGCAATGGTCGTAACGGGATCATAGGCCCCGTCGCCAGGATTCTTGGCTCTCGACACCGCCCGTAAGCCGGTGACTTACTGTGCGCCCTTGTTCGGTAAGGGATCCTTTACCAGGCACGTTGCTCAGTGCGTTTGCCCCCTGCTCGTGGGATTGGAATTTATCCGCCTTTGAACAACTCGGCGCTACCCCAGAACTATTGCCCTTGGTTCGTCATCTCATCCAGTCTGTCCGTCCTCAGACTTAACCCGAGACGCTTCGTCCTTCTATCCTGACATTCGTTGGCGCAGGCCATGCCGCTGGCATCTCATCGGACCACCACGGGTGCTCAATACCTGATAGATAGCCGTCAGTGATCCAGATGAGTATCTCGCCGTAATCAGTTCCTGCATCTGAGACAACACTGGTGTTTATTGGTAACGGGCCGTCGCGGCGCCCACTTCTCGGCTGACCCGGATTGACGACTAGGTCAATGTGCATAGGAGGGCTGCCTACCACCACTTCGGTGTGGTCAAGCTGCACCATGAGGTTCGAGTCCCCGAAAGCTTCTAATATCTTCCGGCAGATTTCGTACTCCGTTGCGGCCAGGGTACGCCTGGTCCGTGAACTGCTCATGTAGTGACTATAGGGAGTTGGATTTCACCGAAGAAGTCACCCTGAAGCGGACAAGTGACAAAGAACCCCGACGTGTCCTCGCAAAACAGGAGGGAAACTGACCAAGTTTGCCCAGCGGCCGCCCCGAGTGCCGATTCGACCGGAAGGGGGATCCTTGAGCGGTCACTGGATACCCTCACTGTATGGATGCTCCGTATCAACCGAACGGGACAGGCTTCGATGCCTTGGAGGAACTCAACCAGGTTGACTGGAACCGACTGCAGCACGCCTACGGAAAAGGCGTCGTTCCTCTGGCTGCCGTCAACGTATCACTCGGCATCGCAGGCGACGTGGCGGGATCGATAGCTGCGCTTCGAGATGACCCTTCCTTCGCTATCGGTGACGGGCTCTATTCGAACATCTGCCATCAGGGCACGGTATATGAAGCAACGGCCCATGCGGTGCCCTTTATTGCTGCCGTTGCGGCTGGCAATGTTCCAGAAGGAATCCGCGTACCTCTGCTGGCGCTCTTGGGCGAAATCTCGATCGGAGGGAGCTTTATAGCTCGCGACGGGTCGCACGCCGGCTCCTACGGAGACCACGTTGACGTCCTCATCACGGATTCGCTCGCCACTTCGATGCCACGCCTTTCAACGGTCCGAACGCCTAAGCTGGTGGCTCTGATCCAAGCAATCCAATCGCTTCTCGTTGATTCCACCGACGCGCACCGCGACGCAGTCGAGTCCGCCATCGACTTTGCACTTACACCGCCGGCCACACCCTAGAGAAGCGGCGCCCGTAAGCCCGTAGCTCTCCGAACGCTTCAAAACGTCCGGTAAAGGATCCCCATGCGGGCGCTTGGTCGTTTCGTATAGCGAAATAGAGGACGGACTGGAGACGGACGGTGGGTGTCTATCGCAACGCCTGGACTAGCTCGATCCCTCAGGGGACAAGAACTCGAGCCGGTTGCCATTGTTGTCCCAAAGGTAGAAACGCCTCATGCCTGGGAAGTTTTCGTCCCATTCCACAGTGAGCCCAAAATTTTCAACTCGGCTGGCCAGCGCGTCTAGGTCGCCCACCAAAATTCCAGGATGAGCCTTTCGTTGGGGCCTGAAGTCCTCCTCAGCACCCAAATGGATTTCAAGATTGTCAGCGCGGACCCACAGTCCGCCACGCGCCGCCAGCACCGGCGGTTTCTGCACTTCCGTGAGGCCGAGAACGCCCACGTAGAAGTTCCTGCAGTCATCCTCGCCACCCTTGGGGATTGCCAACTGCACATGGTGAAGCCCCCACCCAAAAGAGGTTCGCGTGGGACTGGATTCATAGGCAGCAACTTCTGACACAGAGACTCCTTCGACATTATGAACCGAGTATGGCACCGATCAAACGTCTTCCCTTGTCAACTGAGTTGAACGAGGGCGAGGTATGGCCAATTTGCTGATTGCGCCCGATAGGGGATCGACATACGGGCGTTCCTCTGCCCGCAGGAAGGAGAGGACTAGGAGGCTGCGAGCAGACGGATGACGCCAGCCGGAGGCTCGGGCGTAGAGCGGTCTGAGGGGATGGCCACCCAAACGATTCCGTATTGATCCTGACGTGTTCTTGATGCCTGGATACCTATCGGCTCTGCCAAGTTGACTGCAGCGTCGCGCGCGAAGCCCTCCACGGTGCCAGTGCCGTCTGCAGGGTTCTCATGAAACTGAAGCCGGCATCCAAGCGTTACATCCGGGTCGATCGTTCGGCGGTACACGACGCAAACAACAGCTGGAGCGTCTTCCCAGGAACCGAGAATCTGCACTTCCTCAGCCCAGTAGCTGTTAACTGCGTCAATGATAGATCGGGCTAGGTTCATGTTGTAGTCCCTGAGGAGGCTGGGGACACTTGATCGTGTCCCCAGCCTCTCGGTTATGGGGACTCGTTTACCTGAGGCAGAGGTTCGTAGGAGAACGCTACCTGCTCCTCGCCAGCCGCAACTGCCTCGTCGAGCGCCACAATCTCATCCGATGCCATAACTTCGGCTTGTTCGGCTGATTGCTGAGGCGTCAGAAACGGACGTTGTCCTAATGGGCCCGGGGCTGGACCGTTCGCTGAATTTGTGAGGCATGATGTTGCCATGCTTGAGATCTTCGGTAAGAGGTTCGACGTCACGGATGGAATCCCCGGATCTCCTGAGAGCGTGGGGAACAACCTCGTCTACTTATTCGGCCGATATGGCGGCTGCACCTTCAATGGCGGCCTGTACCGGGTCCATTCAACGGAATCATTTCGCAAGGCGTCTTCAATGGTGGCCGAGGCCTACCCGGAGTTCGGCTTTCCACTAATTCCTTTCGGATTCGATTGGTTGGGCCGTCAGTTTGTCCTTGACCTGCGAATTGGTGACGTTGACCCCGAGGTCATTCTCCTGGAACCGGGAACGGGTGAGGCGCTAGAGATCCCAAGGAAGTTCTCGACCTATCACGACGACGAGTTGGTACGGGATCCGGAACCGAGCCTCTGCGTGAGCTTCTTCAATGAATGGAAGTCTGAGAACCCTGCAGACTTGGCTTTCGATCAGTGAGTCGGTTACAAAGTACCTCTTTTTCTAGGCGGCGAAGACTACGTCCATAACCTTGAGGTCAGCGACATGGAAGTCTACTGGTCACTGATGGGCGAGCTCCGTCTCGCTACTATGAATCTCCCTCCTGGCACGCGGATAAGCGGGATCGAAATCGGTGAATGAAGCTTCAGCAGGGCTCCGTTAAACCGAGAGAAATTGCAGACACGCGTCCGGTAAAGGATCGGCTAACGGGCGTTCGACGAGCCAGCTGGGGGCTGATCGGCAGACTACCGTGTCACACTTCGCTGGCCTTTTGGACCGGCCCACCAGCAGGCTTCGGAGACGTTGAGTGGGATCAGCGCCCGACACCCTCGAGGAAGCATGTTTGAATGGATCATCATGGAAGCCGCGAATTTTCCGCTTGGCTCTGAATCCGATCTGCAGCACGCGATGGAACAGAATCTAGCTGAGCATGCCAGTCACCTGCACCGTAACCGCCTCGGTGCCTCCGTTGCGAAAACAGCAGATCTCCTGATCGCCGATAGCGGCCTGGCCGACGACACCTTCAACATCGTCGCCGCAGCCCAATTCGCTCAGGACACAGCGCAAGCCCGCACTGCAGAGACGGTCCGAACCCTGGCATCCACCGGCCGCCCGTTCTCCTGGTGGGTAGGCCCGGCCTCTGCTCCTGGCAATCTTGCCGAATGCCTTGAGAACGCCGGCCTCGAGGCGTCAGAGACAGAGACAGGCATGTGGAAGGACCTGCACGGCGATCTCCCTGAGACGCGAGTAGAAGACCTGACAATCCGTCAGGTGACCACCCCGGAACAGCTCGCCGATTACGCCGCGATCCTCGCTGCAAACTGGAGCCCGCCAGCAGCCACGGTCCAGCAATTCTTTGCCGAGGCCGCAGACTCTGCCCTCGCCACCGATTGTCCCGCTCGCTACCTGGTCGGATACATAAACGGTCGCCCCGTCTGTTCGGCCGAAGTGTTCTTGCATTCGAGCGTCGCCGGGATTTACAACATTGCCACGCTCGCCTCCGACCGCCGGCGGGGTTACGGCGGTGCAATCACCGTGGCCGCACTCGACACCGCGCGCGAAGCCGGATACGAAACCGCAGTATTGCAGGCCTCGGAGGACGGAGAACCCGTGTACCGCCGTCTCGGGTTTAAACCCTGTGGCCACTTCACGGAATACGCCATCAGTCCCTAACTCCGCCTTGCCACCTTACGTCCCCTCATCGGCACAAGAAACCCCTTTCCGTCGCATAGCCTATTGGGATTGTCCGTGGAAGTGTGCGTGAGGGTTCGTTCTTGCTGGCTCTTCAACATCCTGCACTCTGGGCGAATCCGCTACCGCGACTGCCCCAGTTCAGAGCCAGCCGCTCTATTCCCTCGGCCGCATCAGCGGTGGGTTCAGCACGGCACGGGTGGGGTGGCCCGCCGTCGGACGCGCCTCGGGAGCGAGCCTGAAAAGCGCAGCCGGCCGTCCGGCGTCGCCTGCTGTCATGCGTCCGACTTCCTCCAGGAAGCCGGGTGTCCCGGTCGCTTTTCGGTGGAAGTTCCGTGGATCCAGGCGGGTGCCCCATACGGCTTCGTAGACGGCGCGGAGTTGGGCAATGGTGAATTCGTCGCCGCAGAAGGCCGCACCGAGGGGCGAGTACTCAAGTTTCGACTTTGCCCGTTCCACGGCGTCATCAAGGATGCGTGCATGGTCGAAGGCCAGCTCTGGAACCTCGGCAACCGGATACCACGCCGCCTGCTCCGCATCGCTGCCGGCCGACAACACCGGGAAGTCCGGTGCCAGCAGCAGGTGCGCCACAGTCAGAACGTCGCCGCGGGGGTCGCGACCCTTTGGCCCGTAGCTCCCCAACTGCTCCAGGTGCCCGGGAAGATGTTCGACGCCGGTCTCCTCCGCGAGCTCCCGGACCGCCGCCTCGAGCAGGTCCTCGCCCGCGAGGACGAAACCGCCCGGGAGGGCGAGCTTGCCGCGAAAGGGCTCGATAAGGCGGGTGATGAGCAGGACGTTCAGCTCGCCGTCCCGCACGGTCAGGGCGACGACGTCGACAGTAACCGGGAAGCGTTCGGGCGCCGGATGGGATTCAGGCATGTATTCATCGTAGGCACTTATCGTCATGTTGACAATAATGCTGAGGTGGCTCTATTGTTTAGTTATCGTCAAGTTGACGACAACTAAACAAAGGAGACCGAACATCATGGCCAACATCAAGCGCTACCCCTGGATCAGCCACTTCCTTGGCAGCCCCACCGGCTACGTCGTGCACCTGCAGAAGGGCACGGTCCGGCACCAGGGAGTCGGTCAGGCATTCTGGTTCCGCCCCGCGAATTCCGTGCTGAGCGAGGTTCCCGTGGACGACCAGGAACTCCCCACCCTCTTCCACGCCATCACCCGCGACCACCAGGACGTAAGCGTTCAGGCCAACGTGACCTACCGCTTCATTGACCCCGTGGCCGTCTCCACCAGGCTCGACTTCGGTTTGCAGACTGCGGGCAAAGCTCCGGCAACTGGGCGCGAGCAGGTCTCCACCATCATCGGCCAGCTGTGCCAGAGCCACGCGATCGACCAGATCGCCACCACCACACTCGCCGAGGCGCTTGAACGCGGGGTCAGCCAACTCCGGCTGGTTCTCACCGATGCGCTCCGGGCCGACACCAGGCTTCAGTCCACGGGCATCGAGATCCTCGGCGTGCAGGTCCTTGCGATTCGGCCCGAATCCGACGTCGAACGTGCCCTGCAGACGCCGGTGCGCGAACAGCTCCAAGCCGAAGCGGACCGGGCTGTGTACGAGAGGCGGGCGGTCGCCGTCGAACGCGAGCGCACTATCTCCGAGAACGAGATGGCAAGCCAGATCGAGCTGGCCATGCGGCGCGAAAACCTGGTGGCACAGGAAGGCGCGAACGCCCGCCGTGCAGCCGAAGAGAAGGCCGCCGCAGGACTTATCGAGGCTCAGGGCTCGGCTGAACGAAAGGGAATCGGCGCAGCAGCCGAAGCGAACCAGATCCGCCTGGTAGGTGAAGCTGCCGCAGCCCGCGAAGCCGCCACCATGGAGGTCTACCGCGGCATGGAACAGGCCACCCTGCTGGCCCTCGCACTCAAGGACGCAGCCGGCAGCCTGCCGAACATCGGGAACCTGACCATCACCCCGGATCTGCTCAGCGGAGCACTCGCCGGGCTGTTCAAGGAACCGGCCGCCACTGCTGAACTCACCAAGTAAGGTCACGTCATGGCAACCCCACGCATCGTTCTCGTCCACCGGCGGACCGAACTCCAGGAGCTCCTGGACCGTCACGCTACCCGCGGCCAGGCAGAATTCTTCCTGAGCACCCGTGGGCGCAGCATCCAGGACGTGCAGGACCGGCATGATCGCCTCACCACCGCCCTCGCAACCATTCGGGCAGCAGTCCCCTCCGACTGGCGGCAAGCGGAAGTCGAACGCGCGGACCTGAGCCGGTTCCTGCTCACGGCCGAGGACATCATCGCCGTGGTGGGCCAGGACGGATTGGTGGCGAACGTGGCCAAGTACCTGAACGGGCAGCCGGTTATCGGCATCGACCCCGAGCCCGGGGCCAACCCCGGAGTCCTCGTCCGGCACACACCGGTAGCGGCGGCTGCCCTGCTCCGCGCCGGTGACGTCGGTCGGCTGCGCTGCCAGGACCTCACCACCGTCACGGCCACGCTCGACGACGGGCAGCAGCTTTCGGCGCTCAACGAAGTTTTCGTCGGGCACGCCTCGCACCAGTCGGCGAAGTACTCCATTTCGGTGCCGAGTTTCACGCAGGCCGGCGGGCAGACCGAGCGGCAGTCGTCGTCCGGACTGATCGTTTCCACGGGCACCGGCGCAACCGGGTGGTGCGCTTCGATTGCCTTGGAACGCGGCGGACGCGCACTCCCTGCACCCACAGATCCCCGGCTCGCGTGGTTCGTCCGGGAGGCCTGGCCGTCACCTGTGACCGGCGCGTCGCTGACGGAAGGGGTCCTGGAATCCGGGGAAGTGCTGCGGATTACCGTCGCATCTGACCAATTGGTGGTGTTCGGCGATGGCATGGAAGATGACCGGCTGACGGCCTCGTGGGGACAGGAGATCACGGTTCAGCTGGGGCAGCGGCCGCTGCGGCTGGTCGTTTGAGTGCCTCCCCTTTTAGAAGCGATGTAAACCAACCGAAGCGACTTAATCCATTCGGTGTACTATTGGAGACTGACCCGCTCCCTTCATGTGGGCTACTCATCTCCCGACTCACCCGAGGAGCTTCCGTGAGCCATCCTGAACAAGCTACGGAACAACATAATCCGGCTTATCGGCCCCAGCCGGCCCCAGGCCGCGGCGCCGCCCGGGCTTGGCTGATTGGCCTCCTGGCCGGAGCTCTTGGTTTGGCCCCTTGGTGGATCACCGGAGCCAGACTGCCCTTACAAAACCTGTGGGCAACGCAGGCCTGGCCGGATCAGATGCCCCTCGCCTTGCTGCCCCTGAGCCAATACGAACTGACAACCATCGTTGCTCTTCTGACGGTGGGAGGAGCTGCCGCCGGAATCGCCGTTCGCATCTGGTCCCCCGCCCGCCGTCGGCTCGTCAGCTGGTGCGCCGCCGCCGGCGTTTTCACTGTCCAACTCATCGCCGCCGTCCAATCGTTCTTTGTGCTCCAGGAGGGCCTCGCCCCTGGGAGCATGTCCGGACTCTACTTCGGCGGACTTCTGACCGGCGTCATCGGCTCCATGATCGCGGCGCTCGTCGCATTAGTGCTGACCGCTTCCCCTTCGACGCTCAAGACCACCATCGGATGTGGGCTTATGGCAGTTCCTCTCACTTCCTGGGCTGTCGAATGGGTGGTCGGCGTGATGGGTTACATCAATGTGCCCGCTGCTGTGCCGACCATCGCACGATGGGTTCCCGCGGTCCTCGTCGGTTGTGCGCTGGCTTGGTGTGGGCTCTGGCCCGCCCGACGAATTGTGGCTTGGATTCTCAACCTTGTGTTCTTGTGGGTGATTCCTGCCTTGTTTACATCGGTGCAGTACGTTCTGGGAACTCGAGCCCTGGCCGGAGACCTTCCGGAAATGCTGCTGATGAGCAGGCAAATCCTCACAGCAACGCTCGGCCCTGATGGAGGAGCTTTGCCAACTATCCTGCTTGCGCTTGCCATCGGGTTGGTGGGGGTCGGAGCGCGTGCCATCGTATCCCGCAGGCGCTCGGAGAGTAGTCAATGGTCAGCTGGAAACTAAATGGCGCCATCGTCAAAGACGGATAGTGTTATCTCGGTTGGGAACCGCCCGGCTGCAAAAGTAGACCCAATGGGGGAAATAGAGTGAAGAAGTTTGCGCTGCAGAGCGTCGGCATATCGGCGTTGGTAATGATGGCACTGACCGGCTGCGGCGGGTCAACCGGTTCCACTGATGCGGCTTCGCCGGAGGCTACGGCATCGCCTGCGCCCACTGCAGCCAAGCAGTACACCAACGACGAGCTCGTTGAACTGGTCAAGCAGATCAAGCCCAAATCCGGCAAGGAACTGACCGTTGCCTCCAGCGAGGAACTCGCCCAGGAGAATCCCATGAAAGCTCTCATGAGCATGTTCACCATCGAACCGGCTGAGTGCAAGGACCTTGCAACGCTGGGCGGCAGTGAGACCCTCGCCGGATCAACCACGGCTGCCGGCGCAGATCTGGACGCCGAATCGGGGGTCATGACCATGGTTACCCTGACGTCCGGGCTCGATAAGCAGAAGCTCCAGGACAGCATCGATAAGAGCGGCGTCCAGGCCGAGAAGTGCGCGAAGATGACGCTGTCCATGTCCGGGCAATCGATGAACGTCTCAACTGAAAAGTTCGACGGCATCAACACGGTCCCCGGAACTGTGGCCTACAAAACCGAAATGTCTACAGCCAGCGGCTCGGCACAAACCACCTACATGGCCTACGCCATCAAGGATGGGGTGCTGATTTCCGCTACGGCATCCGGCAAGGGCTCAGAAGCCAACGGCGTTGCCACTGCTGGAGACCTCATGGAGCAGGCCGCAGCCCTGATCAAATAGCAGTCCCCGCGCAGCAAAGGCCGCGACCCTTACCGGGGGTCGCGGCCTTTGCTGCGCAGGATCGGGAAATCTAGATGTCGAGTCCAGGCACTGATGCCTTTAAAAGAACGATCACTTCAGGTTCGATTTGAGGCTCCCCGACCAGGCTCACAATCGGCTCGTACCACCGCAATACACAATTCGAATTAAGCCTGCCGAATGCAATCAGATCTTCGTCCAACAGCTGATCCTCGCGGATCAGCTTGCGAAGGGAAGACAGTGACTTTGACGCAAGAATGATCAGCTCTGCGTCAACCGGAGCGATCGGTTCGCCGCTTGACCACGATCGGAGAGGCTCGCCCGGCCTGTAGTTGGACGATTCCCGGGGCAATTCTGGTGTGCTGCTCATCGCGTGCAGTCTACCGCCGGCCAGTCAGGCCAATTGAGCTACAGGCATATTGGCGGCCCCACGCCGATGAGTCATGCCCAACCCGAGAACGATGCCTCCCGTATTTCCATATCAGCCGACTCAAGGAGGCCTGTCCATTCTGCCCGCAAAAGGAGCGGCGGATCCTTGAACGGACATTGCGACTGGTTATTCCGTGTGCAGTAAATTCCAGCTTCAGATCTCGGATACTGCCCGACGGTAGTCGACGCTCCCGCGCCAGGAAGCAAGGGCGGCGCGGTCTTCGTCGTTGAGCCCTGCAGCCGCAATGAAATCGTCCAAGTCGAAGCCATCCAAAGCGGCACGAAACGCTCCCTCCGTGGTCGTTCCGTGGCGCATGCAGAGTTCATTGAGCTGGGGTTCAGCACTGTTCCGGTTGCTGCTGGCAGCTCGTAAGTCGCCAAGTCTCACTGTCTCCAGATAGTCATGGACAATGGCCTCCTGCTGGACGCCCGCCGCCGAGAGCAGGAGCATCGCAACAATCCCGGTTCTGTCCCTGCCGCCCATGCAATGGAAAAGGACGCCGCCCGATGGCGCGTTCAGGATTGAAGAAAGAGCGGCGCCTGCACGTTCAGGCATCGCCCTGAGATGCGGCAGGAAATAGAGGGCTGTGCCCACCAGGCCGCTGTCCCAGTAGCCTGCCCAGAACTCCGTGTTCTCCAAGCCGTCGAGATCGACGTGGACGGTTGTGAGCCACGGGGGCCGCTCTTGGATGTCCATCTCCCGCTCCCGTTGTTGACGCAGGTCAACGACTGTGCGGATCCCGGCGTCATAGAGGGATTGCCAGCCGCCCGCCGTCAGCAAGTCGACATTTTCACTGCGGAAGAAGACCCCACGGGGCGTGAATGTCTCATCGGCACGCTTGAGCCCTCCGAGATCGCGGCCATTGATGAGCCCCTCAGCGTGCAGAGTGCGGTCTTCGCCATCGCTTATTCCCATGCACCCAGTAAAGCAAGCCCGCCAACCCGCTCGGTGAAGGCCCTGAACGCTACGCCTAGGAACCGTTCCCAAGTCTTCCGCCTTACCCCCAAACCCACCCGATTTTCAACCGTTGTCCCCTTGCAGAGCCCCGGGGTAGGGTGACCGGACCGTCCACCCACATCAACGTCTGGAACAACTCTGGGAGACACCATGACACATGTGAGACGTCAACTGGCTGCTGTCACGGCAGCCTTGGCACTAACCGTGACAAGCGGAGCGATGGCGAGTCCCGCCGTCGCTGATCCCCGCGCAACTGACAAAAATCCCACGGCAACCGGCTACGGCGGTGCCGTGAGCACCGTGGATCCCGAGGCTTCGGCTGCCGCCATTGAAGTACTGAAGAGAGGCGGCAACGCAGCAGACGCCGCGGTCGCAGCGGCAGCCACCCTTGGTGTCACCGAACCCTACAGCGCCGGCATTGGAGGCGGCGGTTACTTCGTCTTCTACGACGCGAAAACCAAGCAAGTTGGCACCATTGATGGCCGAGAGACCGCTCCGGCAGATATGAAGCCCGACGCCTTCATCGACCCTGCCACCAAGCAGCCCTACAAGTTCACGCCGGATCTGGTTACCAGCGGCGTCTCCGTCGGAGTCCCCGGCACACCCGCAACGTGGGAGCGCGCGCTGGAGCGTTGGGGCACCCTGGAACTTGGCGAGGCACTGAAGCCCGCCATCAAGGTGGCAAACCGTGGATTCGTGGTGGACGAAACCTTCCGCCAGCAGACAAAGGACAACCTGGCACGGTTCAACAATTTCACCTCCACTCAGGAACTGTTCCTCCCGGGTGGCGACGCTCCCGCCGTCGGAAGTGTCTTCAAGAACCACGACCTCGCGGCGACGTACCGGCTGCTGGCAAAAGAGGGCACCGAGGCCTTTTACGGGGGCCCGCTCGCTGAGGACATCGCCAAGACGGTCCAAGCCCCACCCAAGGTGGCGAAGCCGACGCTTCCCATTCCGGTCGGCGTCATGACTGCCCAGGATTTGGCCAATTACAAGGTGCTGGACCAGGACGCCACCAAGGTGGAATACCGCGGCTATGACGTCTACGGCATGGCGCCTTCCAGCAGCGGCGGCACCACAGTGGGTGAGTCCCTGAACATCCTGGAGAACTATGACCTCAAGGACATGCAGCCAGTCGACGCCCTGCATCACTACTTCGAAGCCAGCTCCCTGGCCTTCGCCGATCGCGGCGCCTATGTGGGCGATCCCGCCTTTGTAAATGTGCCCACCAAGACGCTGCTGGATCCAGTCTTCGCGAAGGAACGCTCCTGCGAAATTGACCCGACGACGGCGGCCGCCAAGCCTGTCGCCCCCGGAAATATACAGACGTACGACGGCGCGTGCCCCGCTGCCGTGGCGCCCCTCGCCAATGAGACGGATACGGAGAACATCTCCACGACGAACCTGACGGTCGCCGACAAATGGGGCAACGTTGTGGAGTACACGCTCACAATCGAGCAGACCGGCGGTTCGGGAATTGTTGTTCCGGGCCGGGGCTTCCTGCTGAACAACGAACTGACTGACTTCAGCACGGTCTATGACCCGAAGGATCCCAACCGGATCGAGCCGAACAAGCGGCCGCGGTCCTCAATGTCGCCGACCATCATTTTGAAGGACCAGAAGCCGTTCCTGGCACTGGGTTCCCCCGGCGGATCGACCATCATCACAACCGTGCTGCAGACAATCCTGAACCGCGTCGATTTGGGCATGACCGTCTCCGAAGCGCTCGCTGCGCCACGTGCCGCACCGCGGAATGGCGCGACTGTCAGCTCGGAGCCTGCCTTCATCGATGCCTATGGTCCGGCGCTGGAGTCGTTGGGTCATGATCTGGTGCCGGCGGGTGATGCCTTCACATCGGCGGCGGAGATAGGTGCTGCGACGGCCATCGAATTCGATAAGGACGGAAAGATGACCGCGGCCGCCGAGCCGGTTCGTCGAGGTGGAGGGTCGGCGATAGTGGTGAAACCGGACAAATCTGGCCGATAGGGAGTACCTCAGTAACCCGGCAGAAGTCCACGGACAGTTGCTTGAAGCTTCTCCAGAGCCGCGTCGTCATGCTTGCTGATTGCGAACCGCATGAGTCCGCGGCATGCCAGTCCGGCGTCCGTTAGGTCACCGCTGAGCAGGAATTCAAGCAGCTCGTCACTCGGAAGCAGTCGAACGAAGCCCGCCCCGGAGCCGTCCCATGATGGGTCGCCTCCGGGGCGGGCTTCTGCTGCGATGGCCAGGTGCTTTCGCCGTGAAGAATTGGCAGACCACCATTCGGATCCGGCGTAGTACACGGAGGATGCGTGATACCCGGTTTCTTCCACCAACTCGCGGTGAGCTGCTTTTTCCGGGTCTTCGCCCTGGCCCACGTAGCCACCGGGAAGCTCCAGCAGGGTCCGTCCTGGACCTACACGAAACTGTTCAAACAACACCACGTCGGTGCCGCCCTCCGTGAAGGCAAGCATGGCGGCGGAATCCGCGCCGGCAATGACGTCCCATTCGGAGACAGAGCCGTCAGCTTCCAAATATGTGTCTCGATTTACGGTGACCGAGCCTTTGTAGGCCCTGGTACTCCAAAGCTTTCGCCACAGTTCCTCCGAATTGCTCAAGGTTGGCGGTTGTTCCTGAGCTCCCGACTGAATCTCCACATCATGCCCAACGACGCAGCCGCGATGATGATTCCGCAAAGAGTGGACCACCAATTTTGTGCTGCGGTTCATGGTGGGTCATGGCGTCGCCACCTAGACGACCACCAAAGGCACTCATTTTTTGCCCAGAGAGCACCTAGAACCCCTGAAACACCACTCATTTCACCGGTCCACAACACCTAGCACCCTTTTCACCTTGCAGGCTGAACACGACGTGGTTCTCGATCTAGCCCATGGGGGAATCCGTTACCAGGAAAAGCTATTTCCCACTCTCAAGGAGAAGAAATGAACTGGCAGCAAATAAGCTGTTTGGCTGGGTTTCTCGGGCACGTCGTCGCTACAGGATCACTGATTGCGGCGGCTTTTACAGGCGGAGCGACACTCGTCATTGGCGGAATCGCCTACTCGCTAAGTGCACTGGCAACCATGCTCGGCTGCGGTTAGGCAAGAAATGAAGTTATTGACGCTAACGGCAGCTTGCTTGTTCTTCATCACGGCTGTCATCGCGTTTTTTAGTAATCCCTGGATGGCAGCGCTCTCCCTCACGGCTTCCATCGCGATGGTTGCAACCTGGGTGGTCTACAAGAGGCAGAGCAAGTAGGCGTTCATCACCGGAGCCGTGCCCGACGCTGAGTCAGGCCGGGCACGGCATCCCCCACGCGAAGTGACCCCTATGGAGGACGCATGAATTTCATCAACGTTGAGAACCTCTCCAAGCACTTCGGGCAATTCCGGGCCTTGAATGACATCAACTTCTCGGTGGCTGCCGGGAGATCCATGGCCATCATAGGTCCCAACGGATCAGGAAAAACGACCCTTGTCCGCTGCCTTCTGGGCTTGCTGGCCCCGAGCGAAGGTACAGCAGACATCGCTGGGTTGCCCTACGACCCGCGCCATCCATCACGTGTTGGCTATCTGCCGGAGGAACGTGGAAACTTCCAACGTGATACGCCCCTGGACGTGATCCGTCTCTTTGGAAAACTCCGCGGCCTCAGCCATAGCGACGCTACTTCCCAAGCGTACGACTACCTCGATGAGGTTGCCCTGACCGCACAAGCACGCGTGCCAATACAGACGCTATCGAACGGGCAACAGCAGAAGATTCATCTGGGAGTCACCTTTATTGGTAACCCGGACCTCCTGGTTTTGGACGAACCTACGCGAGGATTCGATCCAATCAACCAAGCAATCTTCAAAACGTTCTTGCAAAGGCAACTGCGCGAAGGGACCACTCTCATTCTCGTGACAAACCAGATGCACGAAGTTGAAGAACTCACCGACCATGTCCTCTTCCTGCGTAACGGCGACCAATATTTTGTTGGGGAGGTGGAGGACGCGAGGCAAAAGCTTGGTGGGCGTCGCACGGTCCTGACCTACACCGGAGAACTACCGGCAAAGGCACAGCAGTGGGAGCTAAAGGCTTTGGAGAAGGGAACGGTACTCATGGACAGCCAACATGAGCTGCGCTCAGCCAACCAAATGCTGCAACAGCTGCTCAGCGCCGGCGTGAACGTGACGGACTTCAACACGCGGTTGTCGAGTCTCGATGAAATATTCGTCGGCGTCTATGGCGAAACCGGGCAGTTCGGAGATCTGAACTGATGGACATTCCGAATCGGACCCTGCTGGCTTTCGAACTCAAACGACATTTCAGGAGGAAGAGCTACTGGGGAGCGGCAGCCATCGTCCCCCTTGTGGTCATCGTATTGGTGATCCTGGCTCAGTTGGGCGCGGCAGCCACCAAGAGCAATGGGTCGAGCGACACGGTGGGCGTGATGACGTTCTACTACGCAGATCCCGGGAACTTCATTGACAGCAAGCTTGCCGATGAATCCGGGGGCACCCGTGTACTTGATGCTGCCGCAGCCATCGAAGACGTGGCCGCCGGCAGCAAGCAAACTCTGCTGGTGTACCCCACGGACCTCAGCAGTGGCCGGATAGACATCTATGAGAACAACACCGGCTTGGTAGGTGATCAACGGTCTACGGCGTTGGCCCGCCAACTATTGCAAGTCTCCCTGGTGCGAGGGCTTGAAACGCCCGAATTGACCAAACCTCTGACAGGGAGCATCGAAGTCAATCGTGTTGGCTACAGAAATGGCAGCACCGACCCCGGCTTGTGGTCCGTTGCGCCTCCATTGGTCTACTTGCTCCTGTTTTTCGCAGTGACAATTTTCCTGGGTCAGCAGATCATGTCCAGTTTCGCGGAGGAACGGGAACAGAAGATCCGCGAAATACTCTTTCTGGACGCGTCTCCGGCAAGCGTCTACGCAACCAAAATCTTGACCACTGCCACGCTGGGTCTGGTTCAGCTCCTGGTCATGTCGCTGCCGCTCGGGATCTTCTACCTGGCGGCTGGCAGGGACCTTGGCCTCCCCTTGCCTGCTATCGATCTCTGGGTGTTCGATGCTTCGAAGATGGCCGTGGGACTGGTGATTCTTGCCCTTGGCGTCAGCTTCATGGTGGCAATTCATGCAGCAATCGGTGCCCGGATCAGAAGTGCTCGTGAGGGTTCTGCGTTTGCCACGTTGTTCGTCCTCATGATGTTCGCCCCCGGATACACGTTGGGCCTGCTTTCGGAGGATCCGGGATCACCCATTGTTCAGGTCCTCACGTTCTTTCCTCCGACGGCACCCAGCACCCTGCTCTTCAGGAACGCTTTCGGAAACGTCTCGACGGCCGAGCTCATTGTCAGCTGCGTCATCCTCTTGGCAGCCACCATCCTCGCCTTCGTCATTGGGCGACGCGTCTACTCCGGCAAGGGAACAAGGCGAGGCGTCATCGGAAGCCTGGGGAAGTAGCCGTGGCCGGTGGCTGCAAGCCTTATGACTACGGGTGAGATTCATCATTGGCTATGCTGGGCACTCGATGATGGGGGGCGTCACAACATGAAGAAGATCCATGGCAAGAGTGCCAACGGTTATTGGTTGATGTTGGCGGGCTGGTACGGACTGACCATCGGTCTCGCGACGATGACCCCAATGCCCTGGCTCCTGGTGGTGGGCGGGATCTTCATCGTTTTTCCCTTGGTTGTGGGCTTGCTCTATGGGCAGATCGGCCGCAAAGTTCAGCACAAGCCAGGTCCGGACAGCCCGGCGATTGGCATCGTGGCTACCGTCTTCGCCGTGGTGGCCACACTTCTGCATGGCTCCTCAATCGTTGGATGGGCAGGGCCGGTCCTGGGCTTAGCCACGTTCATCGGCATGTACCTTTGCCTACGCCGGTACGGTCACTTCCGTACGAGCCTCCAGGAGGTTTCGCCCGACCAGCAAAGGGAGAACGCTCGCTGATCAGCGAGCGCTCACCGCTTGATGGCTTGGAGCGTAGCCGCGTCGCCGGTGGCGAATCCTGGATGAATCGCTTGCCAGGGGGGCTGGCTGAACTGCCTGGGAGGGAACGGAAACGCAAGGAGAATGAGATCTCCCGATGGCGCCAAATGTTCCAGGAAATGGAACACCAGCGACGCTCCAGCCTCCAAAAAGCCCCGGCCACCCAGTCAATCGACTGAGCGGCCGGGGCTCCTGCACCAACGAACCTACAGAACCGTGGTCCGAGTCAGCGACAGGTCCTTCGTCTCGCGGAAGAACAGGACCACAACCACAGCGGATACCAGCGCCATGCCCATCAGGTAGAAGGCGGGGGCCAGCGGAGTTCCGAAGCCAGCAACCAAGCCGGTGGCCACGAACGGAGCAGTTCCACCGAACAATACGTACGCCAGGGTGTAACCGATGGCGGAACCAGAAGAACGTACCGAAGGCGGGAACATCTCCACCAAAGCCGGCACGTTTGATGTTCCGATCACGGCTACCAAGGCACCCAGGACACTGGTGCCCACGATCGCGAACCCGAGCCCCAGCGGCATGATGGAGAACGCCGGAATGGTCATCACCACGAATCCAACACAGGCCACCAGCAGCATCCGTTTCCGCCCATACCGGTCGCTCGCTCGAGCAGCCAGGGGACAAACCGCCGTGTACACCAGCATGGTGATCACGCTGGTGATCATGGATTCCGCCGACGAGTAGCCGAGGCTCGACGTCATGTAGGCGATCATGTAGCTGCTCATCAGGTAGTACGCGATGGCATTGGTGATGCTGTAGCCGAAGAGCGTGAAGATCTGGCGCGAGCACATCCGGATGGCATCGCCCAGGGGCCGCTTGGCAACTTCGCCCGTCTTCTCCAGACCACGGAACACCGGGGTGTCGTCAACCCTTGACCGGATGTAGAGGCCAATGAGCCCAAGAGGCGCAGCCAGCAGGAACGGAATCCGCCAGCCCCAAGCCTGAAGGTCGGCAGGGCTCAGAGTCGCCGTGATGGCGGCACCCAGCAGTGCGCCTGCAACCGATGCCAGGCCAACGGTGGCCGGAATGATGCTGGCGTACGTCGCCCGCTTACCTTCGGGAGCGTACTCAACAATGAAGGCGGACGAACCCGTGTACTCGCCACCGGTGGTGAAGCCCTGGACCGCACGGAACACGAACAGCAGGATTGGCGCCCAGACACCGATCACCGCGAACGTGGGCAGGATACCGATGCAGAACGTCGCCGCGCTCATGATCAGCACACACAGGCCGAGCATCTTGTTGCGGCCAATCCGGTCACCGTAGCGTCCAAAGAAAGCCGCCCCGAGCGGCCTGGCGATGAAACCGCCGGCGAAGATCGCCCACACGGCCAGAAGTGACGCCGTCGTCGAATAGTCCGGGAAGAAGAGTTTCGCGATGGTGACGGACATGACCGCATAAGCCGCAGAGTCGAACCATTCGACAAAATTTCCGACGGCGGCTGCCGCGGCGACGCGCTTAAGGCTCCGGCGAGGGGAAGACTCGGTTTCAGCAACTTTCTCGGTCATCGTATTCATGATTGTTGTCCTTCGGGGCGGGGAGAGGCTACAACGTGTGGGAGTTCGCGGAGTTGGGCCCGCTGGACTTTTCCAGTGGCGGACTTCGGCAGCGCGGTGACGTATTCAATGAATCGTGGGTAGGCGAAGCGGGAGAAGTTCTCCTTCACGTGCGCAACGATGGTTTCGCTCAGGTCCGCTCCCCCAGCGTGACCGGGCATCAGTTCAATCCAAGCCTTGATGGACTGGCCTCGGAGCTCGTCGGGCACGCCGGTGACCGACACGTCCCTGACGGGATCGAGTTCGCGAATGACTGCCTCCAGCTCATAGGGCCCCACACGGTATCCGGACGTTTTGATGACGTCGTCGGTCCTCCCCAGGAACCAGAAGTAGCCGTCCTCGTCCGTATATGCCTGGTCTTTGGTGTGGTACCAACCGCCTCCGAACGCGGTGGCGGACGCCTCCGGCATGTTCCAGTATCCCAAGGGAAATTGCGGGTTGGATCGCGCGCGGAGGCAGATCTCGCCGGTCTCGCCCGTGGCTACTTCCTGCTCGTTGTTGTCCAGCAGGCGGACCTCCCATCCAGGAAGTGGACGCCCCATGGACCCGGGTTTCACGGGAACATCCGGATAGTTGCCCAGCAGCGGGTAGGACTCGGTGGAACCGTAGTAGTCCAGTAGGGTCACGCCGTATTGAGCTTCGAACCAAGAGATCAGGTCCGGCGTCAGCGGCTCATTGGAGGAGCAAACTGTCCGCAGGTGCAGCGGGTAGCGGGTACCGGCGTCGGGCACGTCTTCGCGCATCTTGCGCAGGAATGTCGGGTTCACCAGCGCGCTGGTGACGCGGTGGCGGCTCATGCTGTCCAGCAGGGCTGCGGGATCAAAGCCGCCATTGGGCCGGAAGACCAGGTGTGTGGCGCCGAGCCGGAGCGGGCCCATGAGCTTTGCCAGCGACCATGCCCAGTCCCCCGCGCCGTAGAACACATCGCCGTCGCCGATCTGGTGGCAGTACTCGAATTCGTTGTGGCCAAGGAGAGTCCGATGCGCGTGGACGATTCCTTTCGCACGGCCGGTGGTGCCCGAGGTGTAGAAGATGAGGGCAGGGTCTTCAGCTTTGGTTTCGACGTCCTGGAATTCGGTGGGCGCTTGAGTGATGGCCGGGCTGTCGATGTCGATGAACGTACCCTCGTAGTCCTTGAACAAGTGCTTCGCTGACTCCTCGGCGATGATCACCGACGCGCCACTGTCCTCCAACCGGAACCGGATCGGTTCCGCTGCCCAGAGCAGGGACATCGTGACCAGGATGGCGCCGGTCCGGAGCACGCCCAAGTAGGCGGCCGGGGTGTCGGAACGCTGCGGCAGCAGGACGGCGACGCGGTCGCCCTTCTTGATGCCCGCCTTTTGGAGGGTGGCGGCGATCTGGCGGGAACGGTCCTGGATCTCGCCCCAGCTCACCTCGCGTTGACCTTCGACGGCGGACTCCAGGATGAGCGCCCGCTTGTCCCTTGGGTGCCGGTCGGCGACGTCGACGGCCATGTTGTAGAGCTCTGGAACCTCCCAGCGGTGGCTGTTCCGCAGTTCGGTGTAGCGGTCTTGGGTTGCTGTTTTCACGGTGTTCTCCCGTCCGATCAGCGGCGGCCGGCGAGGAAGCGGGCCATTTCGCGCTGCGGTTCGCCGGTGCCGTACGCCTCGCGGTGCACGCGCTTGGCTTCTGCCATGGCGTCGCTGAGGTCGTCGTCTTCCAGGCTGCGCAGGCGGTTCTTGGTCAGGCGGACTGCGCCCGGGGGAAGGAGGCTCAAGCGGGCGGCGAGGTCCTTGGCGTATGCCAGCACGCCGCCGTCGTCCGCCAAGTAGTTAAGGAGGCCGAGACGCTGAGCTTCGGCAGCGTCCACCAGTTCGCCGGTGAGGACGAACTGGGAGGTCTTGGACTTGCCCAGGATGCTCCACATGGCCCAGATGCCGGTGATGCTGGGGATGCCGGAGAGGACTTCGGGCTGGCCCATGCGGACTTTGGAGTCGCCGACGCGGAGGTCCGCGAGCAGTGAGTACTGGAAACCGGAGCCGGCGGCGACGCCGTTGACGGCCGCGATGGTGATCTGGTCGAGGTTGCGGACGGCGCGGTAGAGGCGGTCGAAACCGTCGATCCAAGCTTCCGCGGACTCGTGATCCTCAGGATTCATGGACGCGGTCTCTGCCAGGTCCTGCCCGGCGCAGAACGCCCGGCCGCTGCCGGTGAGGATGACGGTGCGGATCTCGTCGTTGCCTTTGAGGCCTTCGAGGTAGTCGATGAGTTCGCTGCGCATGGCTTCGGTCCAGGCGTTGAGCTTGTCGGGGCGGTTGAGGGTGATGATGGCAGTGGGGCCGGTCTGTTCGAAGAGGACGTCCTGGGACATTGGGGAGTTTCCTTTGGGTCGTTGGGGCTTCTTGACTCCCATCTGACCATCGGGGAATGTGACGCGTCTAACATCAATATCTACTCGCCTTGATACCAAACTGATATGGTGCGCCGATGGACCTTCACCATCTCAAGTACTTCGTGGTGCTCTCCGAGGAGCTTCATTTCGGCCGTGCGGCGCAGCGTTTGCACATGGCCCAGCCGCCGCTTTCGCAGCGGATCAAGGACTTGGAGAAAGAGCTTGGGGTGCTGCTTTTTCATCGGCGGCGCACTGGTGTGGAACTGTCCGAAGCAGGGGCTCTGCTGCTGGAGCACGCGCGTGGGGTGCTGGATCACGTGGCCATGGCGCAAGAGTCGATGCGGCGGATCCGGCCGGGTGCGTCGGGCATCCTACAGGTGGCGGTGCCGCCGGACACGAACCCTGTTGCGCTGTCCACCATGGTTTCTTCTTTT
Organism: Paenarthrobacter aurescens; assembly: GCF_025421775.1. GTDB lineage: Bacteria > Actinomycetota > Actinomycetes > Actinomycetales > Micrococcaceae > Arthrobacter > Arthrobacter aurescens_B. The sequence goes on from NZ_JAOEFX010000012.1 coordinate 129,427, forward strand.
GCTGCGTCTGCGCCTGACGTTCTGCTGAATTTGCACGAGCTCACCACCGTTGAGCAGGTGGAGCGACTGCGCGACGGCGAACTCGACGTTGCGGTGGTCCGTCACCCTTTGAGCAGCGTGGGTTTCGAGTCGGGGGCTTTGTACTCGCGGGCTCTTGGGGTGGTTCTGAACGCTGCGCATCCGTTGGCTTTATTGGAGGCTGTGCCGCTGGGTGATCTGGCCGGGAATCCGTTGATCATCTTCCCGCGCCACATGGCCCCAACTTTGTACGACTCGTTCCTCCACACGTGCCGGGATGCCGGTTATCTTCCGGCGGCCATTGTTCACGCGAGGAACCAGCATTTCACGCACGGGCTGATCATGGCTGGCCGTGGCGTGCACTTCAATGAGGAGCCGTGGACGCCGCTGCCTCCGGGGATGGTGTGGCGGCCGTTGGTTGGTGATCCGTTGGCGTGGCGGACGTCGGCGCTGTGGTTGAAGAGCCGACGGTCAGCCGAGACGGACGCTTTTGTGGCCGCTGTGGGCGTGGGGCTGGAAGCGGGTGGGCACGGTTGATTGAGAGCGTTTGCAGAACCCCTTGAAGGTCTTGGCGCCTGAAGCGTAACCTGCACGCAAAGAGGCGGCGATTGCAGGACTATAGGAGCGCGGCATGAATTTGCTGAGCCAGATACTCGCCGGATCCACCGGTCTGGCGCTGATCACCGTTGGCATACTGGAGATCTTCTTCCATGGCGATCAACGGTTTTACCGAATCTTCCTCATTAGGCCGGAAGACGTGCGCGCAGTGCGGATGTGGGCGATGAATGTTGGCGCCTACAACATCACCTTCGGCCTGGGCATCGCAGTGGGCCTGTGGCTGGTGAACTTCTCAAGCAGTCCCGCCAGCGGGTCGGCGATAATCATCTTCTGCTGCGCGTGCCACGTCTTCCTTGGTTTCTGGCTCTGGGTCACAGAGAAGCGCCTTCTGGTCAGCGCCATCGGTCAGTCGTTCTTTCCCGCGCTGGTGATCGTTTTCTACGTTCTTCTTCACTAGTGGGGCAGCAGTGAATGACCGACAGGACTTCGATTGAGTTGCTCGACTACGCCGCGGCGATCTGGTCGGCAACACCGTATCCGGCTGCCACCGCCGCTCCGGCTGGACGTTCTGACTGGAGGCCCATGGTGCCGACCATCCCGCGGCAGAACAGGTCCGTCGGCAATATGAGGAACAGCGGGCTACGCTTGGCGGGTGCAAATTCGAGCCGTCCTGTTCGATCTAGACAACACTCTGTTCGATCATCCGTCATCCGCCCGTGCCGGCGTGGATGCTTTTCTTCAACATCTTGGAACGGAGGGTTCCAACGAACTTACACGTTGCTGGTTTCAAATCGAGGAAGTCAATTACAACCGGTTCCTCGCGAACGAACTCACATTCCAGGAACAGCGCCGTGAGCGACTCCGCCAGTTCCTCCCGTTAGCCGGGCTCTCAGTTCCCCAAACGAGCGCCCGAATCGATGAGCTATTCAACAAATACCTCGAGAACTACGAGGACGCCTGGATGGCCTTTCCAGACGCGGCGCCGGCATTGAAGAACCTCCGGGCCATCGGCATGCCGGTGGGCATCATCACCAACGGGAACCACGACCAGCAAACGTCCAAGGTCAACAGAATCGGGCTCGAACCCCTCCTCGACCGGGTATTCAGCTCCGAACATATAAACCACGCCAAACCGGCACAAGAGGCGTTCTTACAGCCCTGCAGAAGCATGAATGTGTCGCCGGCGACGACCCTTTATATCGGAGACAACTACCGAGTCGATGTCGAAGGAGCCCGGAACGCGGGGCTACAAGCCTTACATCTCAACCGCGAAGGCTCGATGCGGGAGGGAACCATCCAAATCCTTGCGGAATTGCCTCTTCGCCTCGTCGAAGGATCCCTTTAGGTTCGTCGGTTGTACGCGAAAAACCCCACGGAGCACTATTTTGGACTCTCCTTTGCCTACCGAACGTCTCCCCTCGGAACGCGCCCGTTAACCGATCCCTACCGGGTACTCGGCCGAGCATACGAAATGCTCAAGCGTCGCTCGCTTCGACGAGTAACGGGACATCCCGGGCTGCGCTGGGACGAGGATTCTAGGAGTCGAGTCCAGGCACCGACGCCTTCAAAAGTGTGATCACTTCAGGATCGATTTGGGGCTCCCGGAAGAGACTCACAATCGGTTCGTACCACCGCAATACACAATTGGAATCAAGCCTCCCGAATGCAATCAGGTCTTCGTCCGAAAGGTGATCCCCGTCGATGAACCAGCGAAGGGAAACAAGTGACTCTGACGCAAGAATGATCAATTCTGCGTCAACCGGAGCGATCGGTTCGCCGCTAGTCCACGATTGGAGAGGCTCGCCGGGCCTGTGGTTGGAAGATTCCCGGGCACTTCTGGTGTGCTACTCATTGTGTGCAGCCTACCGGCAGTCGTGCAGGGCAGAACTGAGCTGGAGGCCTATACGCTATCCGCAGCCAGGGACCAAGCGTGAGCACCGCCCGCAAGCCGGTCCCCACCGCTCGCTATGAGAGATGTAGCTGCACGCCCTAACAAGCCCGCCGTTCCAGCCACTGGCAATTCCCGTCAGACCCGCCCGCAAGACTGCGCGGTGTAGGCGCCCTATACCGCTTCACGGTTTTCGCTCCTCTTCCCTGGAATCACGACCTTTTGATTCGCTGTCCACTTCGTACGGGACGACGACGACTTGAACGTCGTCTTCATAAATGACGGTGCCGGGATCGGTTGAGTAGAAGACGCGGCAGGGGACGTCATGCCGGCGCAGAAGATCGATGTAGAAATCCGTTTTCTCCAACAAGTGAGTGGCCGACACTTTGAACCAAGCCTGTGCGCCCGGGGCTGCGTAGGTCGACGCCTCAGGCGTTACGTAAGCCGCGTCGTAAAATTCGTTGGTACTGCGCCAACGGCCCCAATCTTCGGTGCTGAGGCTGCCCTCCTTCGCCAATCGGTTCGCCAGGGCGAAGATCCCAAGGTGTCGCCCTTTTGCATCAGGTGTACTCGATTGGTAGCGCACAAAGCGTTGTTCCATAACGCCTAGCCAACCAGCTGGGATATCGGATCACAGGGATTGACGACGCGGCGTCCGTATCAGCCCTTCGTGCTGACGGAAGGGTCGAGTCTCGACTAGCCGCCAGCCAGCCGCCCCTCCGAACGTCGTCGCAGTGACATTAAAGCAAGCGTGTACAACAGGCCGCGGGCCACGCCGAACAACCAAGGGAAAGGCAGGTCGAAGCCTATCCAGAACACTGCTTCCACAGGCAGGAGGGCTAGCCCAAGAACCAGCCCGGACTTGCGCCCCCTCCACGCCAGCCAAGCCGCCCACGACGCAACCAGCACTACACCAAGGAAAGCAATGAGCAGCGCCACGAAGGTCCAGCTTTGCAGGCCGTCCCATGGACCCGCGTACATCGGGAACAGGTCCATGAACATCGGCAGGTACCCGTTCTTTAGGAGGTAGATGCTGACTGGGATGGCTGGAATCCCGAACGCCGCAGCGTAGATCCAGGTCAGCACGGCCGCCACTCGCGCTTTCTGCATAGCCTTCCTCATTCCGCCCGCCCACGGCATTTCCGCTTGCCAATGGAACAGATAGAACCAGTGTGGAGCAGGGCGTTCATCAGCGGAAGTGGCTCACAGCCTCTCCCATTTCCCTGACGAAAGACGGAACCTCCGTCACTACGCTCCTGTTTCGGGCCGACTCTTCGACGGCGGCCAGCACCCGCTGAATCTGCAACCCATCAGCGAACGACGGCGACGGCTGGCTTCCGTCGCGAATGGCAAGCAGGAAGTCGCGGACCTGGTGCGTGAACGTGTGCTCCCAGCCGATGATGTGTCCCTGCGGCCACCACGCCGCAGCGTACGGATGCTCGGGTTCGTTCACGAGTATCCGCCGGAATCCCTGCTCCCGCACGGGAAGCGTAGCGTCCAGGAAGCCGAGTTCGTTGAGGTTCTCCAGGTCGAACGTCAACGAACCCAAAGACCCGTAGATCTCAATCTTCAACGAGTTCTTCTGACCGGTAGCCACTCGTGACGCTTCTACCGACGCGCTGAGGCCGCCGGTCAGGCCCAGGGTGGCCCACGCGGCGTCGTCGACTGTCACCTTCTCCAGCCCAGCGGCACCGGGGCGTTCGGCCACAAAAGTCCGCAGCGTTCCCGTCACTTCAGTGACCGTCTGGCCGGTGAGGTGCTGCACCTGGTCGATGGCGTGGGAAGCGATATCCCCCAAAGCCCCAGAGCCCGCGGTTTCCTTCCGGAGCCGCCAACTCATGGGTGTTTCGACGTCGGAAAGCCAGTCCTGCAGGTACGCGGCACGGACGTGCCGCACAGTTCCGAGACGTCCCTCCGCAACCACCTCCCGAGCCAACGCCAGCGCCGGGACTCGCCGGTAGTTGAAGCCGATCATCGACTGCACGCCCTGCACCCGAGCCGAAGCAGCCGCTTCCGCCATCAACTCAGCCTCACCCAAGGTGTTGGCGAGCGGCTTCTCCACGAGCACGTGCTTCCCGGCAGCCAGAGCTTCCAGAGCGATCTCCGCATGCATCCAGCCCGGCGCGCAGATATCCACGATGTCGATGTCATCCCGCAAAATCACGGAACGCCAGTCGGTAGCCGATTCGGCCCACCCATACTTGGCTGCAGCTTCGGCCACAGCGCTGGCGTCCCGACCAACGAGCACTTTCTGTTCGAAGGCCGGAACGTCGAAGAAGCTGGCCACATTCCGCCACGCATTCGAGTGGGCCTTCCCCATAAAGGCGTAGCCGATGGCGGCCACACCTAAAGGACGGCCAGAGGGAAGAAAGGAACTGGTCATGGTCCTAGGCTTCCTCGAACCAGCCCCGCGCAGGGTTCGACACCTCGGGAGCCTCCCGGAAGACACCGGGCTGCGCAACCCAGCCAACACCGTTGGCAATGACCTTTTGGATCTGCGGTTGGTGGTACACCGGGTATTCCTGGTCGCCGGGGCTGAAGTAGAAGATCCGGCCCTTGCCCCGGGAGAACGTCACGCCTGAGCGGAACACCTCTCCCCCGGTGAATGAGCTGATGAAGATCAGGTCATCGGGTTCCGGGATGTCGAACAGTTCGCCGTACATTTCCTGCTGGGGAATGATGATCGGGCTTTCAACGCCAGCCGCGATCGGGTGCGAAGGCTTGACCGTCCACACGAGTTCGCGCTCCCCCTCGTTGCGCCACTTCAGCGAGCAGGTGGTCCCCAACAATCGGGTGAAGATCTTGGCGAAATGCCCCGAGTGCAGGACCACCAGGCCCATGCCGCCAAGAACGTGTCGCTGCACGCGCTCCACCACTTCATCAGCCACTTCCGCATGCGCAATGTGCCCCCACCACAGCAGAACGTCGGTCTGCTCCAGGACTTCATCGGAGAGGCCATGCTCGGGATCGGCCAGGGTTGCTGTGGAGATTTCGGAGTCCGGGTAGAAACCGCGGAGCCCGGCGGCGATAGCACCGTGGATCCCTTCGGGGTACATGTCGCCGATGGTTGCAGGCTCGTTGCGAGCCTCGTGCACGGCCTCGTTCCAGACGACAATCTTCAATTTCGAATCAGACATTTCAGAGCACCACTTCACGTTGTTCGAGGGCGGATTTGTAGCAGGCATCGAGCACCAGGGCTCGGCTGAGGGCAAGGGACCCATCGTGGCTTCCCCACACGGTCTCGCCACCGCGCACGGCGGCAATGAAATCGTCGACGACGGCCTGGTGGGCTCGCCCGGGTTCGGCCACCACCTCGAAGTCGGCGTTCTCGCCGTCCTTCTCGGTGAAGACGTGGACGTCCGCTACCGGGTTCTCGGAGGCGCCGACCGAGCGCAAGTCCGCTCCGCCGTCGGTCCCGTAAACGGTGAAGTCCATCAGGTCCTTCTCGTCGCGGTAGGTGGCCCATCCCGCTTCCAGGATCAGGGTCCCGCCACCTTCCAGCCGGATGAACGCGGAGGCGAAGTCTTCCACTTCAAACTTGTGGCTGGAGTTCGACGCCGTGTAGCGGTCGTTGCCGCCGAGGCCGCGCGGGCCGAGTTCGGAGTGAGTCGACGCCGAGACGGACAGTACCTTGGGCTCACCCAGCAGGTGCAGCGAGTAGTCCAGCACGTGCACGCCGATGTCAGCCAACGGACCGCCGCCGGCGAGTTCCGGGTTGGTGAACCAGCTGCCGAGCATCGGAATGCCCTGGCGCCGGAGCCATGACGCCTTGGCGTAGTATGGGCGACCCAGCGTGCCGGCGTCGATCACTTCCTTCAGCGCCTGGATGTCGCCGCGGCGGCGGTGGTTGAACGCGACGTCCAGGACGCGGCCAGCCTTACGGGCGGCGTCCACCATCTGTTGACCTTCGACGGCGTTGCGCGCCAACGGCTTTTCGCTCAGCACATGCAGTCCGCGCTCGAGCGACGCAATGGCGATCGGTGCGTGCAGGAACGTCGGCACGGCGACGCTGACGGCGTCGAGACCTTCCAGCTCGATCATGTCTTCCCAACGGGCGAAGGCGTGGGGAATGCTGTATTCCTCCTTCAGCTGGTCGAGAAGGTCGGCTTCCATACCGGCGACGGCGACAATCTCGACGCCGGGAATGGTGCTGTACGCCTTGAGGTGCTGCTGGCCGGCCCAACCGATGCCCACAACTCCCACCTTGAGGGTTGTGGACGGGGCCTGCTGCTGAATGCTCACGTTGTTCCTGTTCTTTCTGGGTTTCTAGTTGTGGTTTGGGGTTAGCCCTTGACGGCGCCGGCCGTCATGCCGGACACGATGCGCTTCTGGCACAGCAACACGAGGATGACCAACGGAATGGTGATGATCACCGATGCGGCGCTGATGGTGCCCAATGGTTGCTCGAACTCGCTGGTTCCGCTGAAGAACGCAATCGCCACCGGGACAGGGCGGGCTTCGGGCGAGGTTGTCAGGGTGACGGCCAGGAGGAATTCGTTCCAGACCGAGATGAATACCAGAATCGCCGTCGTCGCCAGACCGGGAACAGCCAGCGGCAGGATCACCTTGCGGAAGGCCACAAACGGTGTGGCGCCGTCCATGTACGCGGATTCCTCCAGCTCACGCGGGATCTCCTTGAAGAACGACGTCAGCGTGTAGATCGCCAGCGGCAACGCGAACGTCAGCTTCGGAATGATGAGGCCGAGCAGTGTGTCGTACAGGCCGATTTCGCGCCAGATGGAGAACATAGGGGCCGCGATGGCGATGGCCGGGAACGTGGTGACCGAGAGGATCAACGTCAGGATCATCGCCTTACGGCGCATCTTCAACCGGGCCAGCGCATACGCGGCGAAGGACGCGAACACCAGCGCCACTGTTGTAGTCACGACGGCGATAATCACCGAATTGCGCAAGGCCAGGAGGAACTCGGGGTTCTGGAAGACCACCAGATAGTTCTCGAGTGTCGGCTGGCTGGGGAAGAGCTCGCCTTGGGACAGACTCGCACCCTTCTTAAGGGAGGTGTTGACCAGCCAGTAGAACGGGATGAGCGAGAAGCCCATCACGGCAATGACGAACACCCACACCATGGGATGCAGTTTCGATTCCCCACGCAAGCGACGCTTCGGCGCCTTGGGGCGCGAGGCGACTTCCGCCGTCGGGCGTTCTGCAGTCAGCGTGCTCATTGTTCCTCCTTCGCGACGTCGCGGATGTTGCCGCCGGCGAAGCGGACGTAGATGACCGAGACCACCATGACGGTGAGGAAGGTCAGGATGGACAGCGCCGAGCCTTCGCCCACCAACCGGTTTTCGCGTAGTTGCGTGTAGGCGAGCATGGACATGGATTCGGTGCCGTTGGCGCCGCGGGTGAGGACGAACGGCAGGTCGAAGACGCGGAGGGCATCCATGGTGCGGAAGATCGCGGCGAGGACGATTGCCGGACGCAGGAGCGGCAGGGTGATGTTCACGAAGGTCTGCCACTTGCTGGCGCCGTCGAGTTCCGCGGCCTCGTACGTTTCGGCGGAGATGACCTGCAGGCCGGCCAGGATGATGAGCGCCGCGAACGGGGTGGTCTTCCAGACGTCGGCCATGACGATCACGGCCATCGCGTAGCCGTGCTCACCGAGCCAGACGACGTCGCCGCCGGGCAGCCCCAGCGTGGACAGGACGTTGGTGACCAGGCCCATGTTGGGCTGGAACATCGTTTGCCAGGTGATGGCGCTGACCACGGTGATGATCGCGTACGGCAGCAGAACCACGGTGCGCAGGACGGCGCGGCCCTTGAACGCGAGGTTGAGCAGGAGCGCCATGGCCGTGCCGAGGATGAGTTCCAAGCTGACGGAGAGGCCAGCGAAAAGGAACGTCTGGCCGAACGCCGCCCACCATTCGTTGCTGGTGAGCGCGGCGACGTAATTGTCCAGCCCGACGAAGCGTGAGAGCCCGGCGGTGCGGACGCTGTACTGGTTCAGCGAGAGCCAGATCGCGTAGCCGATGGGGACCGCCGCAACCAGCGCCATGATGACCAGCGACGGGGCGGTCATGCGGAAGGCGAGCTTGCGTTCGGCTCGGTCGCGGCCGCTTACGGGGCGGGCCGGTGCGACGCTTGGGCTGCGGCCCGGTAGGAGTGTCTTGAGCGCCATGATCAGAAGCTCGCCTTGGCGGCGGTGATTTCTTCGGCCATCCTCTGCACGGCTTCCTCGGTGGAGGCGGTGCCGGACAGGACGGCGTAGACGTTCTTGTAGATCGCCTGCGAGATCTGCGGGTAGACCGGGGAGATCGGGCGCGGCTTGGCACCCTTCACGGACGCGAGGAGTTCAGTGGCGAACGGCATCTTCTCGAGGACCGCTGCGTCAGAGTAGGCCGCTTCATTCACAGGTGCCTGCGAGTAGTCCATGGCCACGTGCTTCTGCCAGTCCGGGGTGGTGGCGAAGTCGATGAACGCGACAGCCCCGGCCTGGTTGGTGGAGTGCGCCGAGATTGCCAGGTTCCAGCCGCCCAGCACGCCGGAGGCCTTGCCGCCTTCCCATGCCGGCAGCGGAGCGACGCCGAAGCTGGACGCGAGCGGTGTCGCATTGAGCAGGCGGTACACGTGCGGCCAGTTGCGCTGGTATCCGAAGTCGCCGGACTCGTAGGCGAGGCGGGCCGGGTCTTCGTTGTAGGTGAGGACGGCGCGGTCAGCTGAGCCGTTCTTGAGGCCGTCGCTCATGAAGTTGAGGACGTCGCGGGTTTCCTGGGAGTCCACCGTGACGTCGCCCTGCTCGTTGAGGACTTCGCCGCCTGCGCTGTAGAGCATTTCGAGGAAGTTAACCGTGAGGCCCTCGTACTGCTTGCCCTGATAGACGTAGCCGTTGCCGGGAGCCTTGGCGGCTTCCGCGTAGAGCTGCTGCCAGGACTCGGGCTTGGCCACCTTGTCCTTCTGGTAGTAGATCAAGCCGGCGTTGGTGAAGAACGGCGAGCCCCAATACTTGTCCTGGTACTTGGTGGTTTCCACAGTGGAGGGAATGAGCCGGTCCTTGTTGGCTTCCACCAACTTGGTCTGGTCCAGCAGCCAGCCCTGCGAGGCGAATTCGGAGGTCCAGATGACGTCCGTGACGAAGAGGTCGCACTCGGTGGACTTGCCCTCAAGCCGCTGCACGATCTGCGTACGTGCCTCATCCGTGGTGGCGCCGATCTCGGTGTACTTGGCCGTGACCTTGCCGTTCGCCTTGGTGAACGCCTCCGCCGTGCCCTTGTAGATGCCGCTCGCGTCCTTGACGCCGCAGATGTTGACCGCACCGCTGGCATTAGCGCCCGACGCCGGATCGGCAGCTGCCGCTTGCTCGGCACCTTGGGGTGCGGCTCCCCCGCCGCACGCGCTGAGGACGAGGGCTGCGGCTGCGATTGCGGCTGAGGCCAGGGCTTTGCGGTTTCGCGGTGGTGCGGCGCGGGTCTGGAGCGGGAGAGCAGGTCGGTTCAAGTCCACAAGTGGCTCCTTTGGGGTCTGTGGGCGGTGGCGGTCAGTACGCGTTTTGGCTGTCCCGCGTGCTGAGGGTGGCTTCTTTGCCGGTGGTGCATGTGATCCGTGGAATCGATTCCAAATGTGTTCAAAAGAATCGGCCTCTCGGCCGTGGAATCGATTCCAAAGTAGTGTGACAGGGACCACTGAGGGCTGTCAACCCTCTTTATTTGGTGGAGTCCCGGATGACAAGCTCATGCGGGAGGAAGGTTCTTCCCTTGCGATGCGAGTCCTCGACGGTCATCCGCTCAAGGAGTTCAGCGAAGGCTACGCGGCCCATTTCGTAGGCCGGCTGCCTTACTGTGGTCAGCTCCGGGACGCACATTTCCGCTTGGGCCGAGTCATCGAAACCGGCCACGGCGATGTCTTGTGGAACTCGGAGTCCGGCATCCGTGAGTTCCCGAACGCACCCGGCGGCGACGACATCGGTCCCGCAGAAAACGGCGTCTGGGCGGTCTTTTGCTTTGAGAAGCTTCTTGGCGAGCGTACGGCCGGCGTGGAAGCCGAAGTTGCCTTCGCCGAACAGGATCTGGTCTTGTTCCAAGCCTGCTTCCTTGAGTGCCTGGCGGAAGCCTTCCTCACGCAGCCGGCCCGAGCGGGCACCCCTGTGGGCGAGCATGGCCAGCTTCTTGGCGCCGGTGTCGATCAGGTGATTGGTGATGTCGTAGGCGGCCTGGCGGTCATCAATAGACACCCCGAACGCTGCCTCGGCGTCGACGATTTCACACACCTGGACAACGCTCATTTGCTCGGCGACTGTGTTGACGTCGTCGTCCGGCATTGTTGGCGAGAAGATCACCAGGCCGTCCACTGAGCCGTTGCGCAGCATGTCCACGAGCTGCTGCTCACGATCCAAGTCCCCGTCGGTGGCAGCGATGAGGCTGACGTAGCCGGAGTTCGCGGCAGCGTCGCCGACACCCCGGAAGACTTCGCTGATCACGAGCGAATCCAAGTTCTTGGCGAGTGCCAAGACGCGCATCGTTCGGTCTCTTCGGAGATCCCTTGCCGAAGCCAATGGACGATAGCTGAGCTCCCGGATGGCACTGTTGACCTTTTCCTTGGCGGCCTCGCTGACAGCAGGGCTTCCATTCAGAACGCGCGACACCGTCCCCACGGACACACCCGCCGTCCTGGCGACGTCCTGAACTGTCGGCCGAGCCATTCGTTGTCCTTCCGCGAGCAGTCTTGGTGCTCTTTGCCCCCACGTCACTGCTGTGCCCACCGGCGCTCCTCAGCTTAGTGCCCATTCGATGGCTAAGCCGAGACGTGATGCTGCAAGGTACACCGCAGCAAGGGGCATTCAAGTTATTGCAGTTTATAGATCGAATGTAGTCATCGGGGGCACAAACTCGGACCACGCCCAGGCTCTGGTGGACCAGGTCGTAGCGTCTAAGAGCGACATTGGAAAATGCCCCTCCGTCCAATTAGGTTCAAGGTAGCAAGTCCGTCACAGCAAGAAGCCGACACTGACTAAGGCAATTCAGCCGCCCATCCAATCAGCCAGACCACTAAAAAGTGGCATTCTAGCAAAAGAACCCTCAACTAGAATTGCCATCCTTAGGCCGTTTTCTAGTGCTTCTTCATCACGTAGACCACACTGATTTTTGATGAGGTTTCCGAAAACTGCCATGAGCAAAGCGGCGAGGTCATGCCCATAGACCACCTCCCTGACATCTGAATACTCAGGTGATTCATACTCACCAACCTTGACTGCCACGTTCGGCGGAACAGTCTTCCGAACATCAAAACCCGCATAGTCGCCGCCCCTTTTAATGACCCCTTTAGACACCAAAGGCCGTGCTAGCGAAGGGTTTTGATGCCTAACTACATATAAGTCGCGAAGAGCTTCCCTAAGGAGGGAGATCAAAATTTCACCTTCTGGCAATCGCTCAGAAAGCATGTTCCGATTCAGCGTATCAAGAACTTGAGGATTGAATGCATAACTCTCCAAGGCAGGGAAGTCGGTCCACATCAGCACGGGAGACGAGAAATCGTCCCGATGTTCGCCGCAATCAACGTCGACAACGCAACGCAGTTTATTCGCGAAGTCATTGAGTTCGTTCGATAGGCAGAGGATCCGGCTGCGATTACCTAATGTCACCCCCTCCTGAATCAGCACCCCATCCGGTACATCAATGTCACCTATGCAGATAATGTGGGGCTCGCTATATGAAGGCATCCAACGCACGCCAATAGTACGAACCCATTCAGTGAAAAACCGTCTATCAACATTACCTTCGACAATCAGGTATTTGCTGCGAGTCAAGGATACCTCACGACGAATATCATCCACATTTAGACGTGGCTTTCCTTCAACGGTGTCATCAGTTAACTTCACGAGGACTTACAACTTCGCTAATGTCAGTCATTATTTGGACTGAGTGAGATGCTATTAGAAATTGCACTGAACTGCCAGCGGTGCAACGTAGGAGCTCACTAATTAGCTTCCTCTGCCACTCAATACCCAGAGAAAGCTCAGGTTCATCAATTATAAAGAGACAGCCGACGCGGCTAGCAATTACTGCATTGCTTAGGAGTAACAGAAGATGCTTCTCACCACTCGACAGCTTTTCCGGATCAAGCATTTCATGGTTCCTGTTGAGAAGAGTGATGCCCGATAGTGTCTGAAATGAAAGTGACTTCCGCTCAAGGAACCCATTCACCGAAGTCACAAAGGCATCTATAACATCTTTAGTTTTCTCAAGAGCGTCCATTTGCTCTAGGAGATTGGATAGATACGGATCCAATACGCCATGCAGACTCTTGAGTTTGGTGTTATTTGAGCGCGTCTCAACTATCTCAGTACGTATTCTCTTAACCTGCTTGAGGTTAATCAGTCCATATCTTTCAAAGCTGATGCCGCGTAATAGGATTTGGCTTATCTTCGCAAGGAGGCTACTTCGCGCCTCAGCAGCAAGCAACTCTTGCTTCTTTCCATTTAATACGTGTCGTGTAATTTCAGCATAAGCACCGCCGCCCTGGCCGCTCTCCATCGAGATATCAGCGAAGGCCATTCTGCTAAAAATCTCCTCAATTCGCTTGAGGGATTCCTGCACCTCCTGAGTTCGGGCACTCGCTATTACCGCTGAACGCGGTGCAATACGATCGTATTCACGGAATGATTTAACAAAAGACTCCTGCTGCTTAAAAATTGGAACAGCAGATTGAACCGAGCGGTCATCACCTACAAATATTGTGTGACCCTGTAGTCGATGCAGTCCAACAAGGTAGGAGTCGTAGTCCGCTCGAGCCAGGAGTACACGCCTGTAGACTCTGGAACCGAAATCACTTGGCTCTACAACCAACTTGTTCGGCAAATCTTTGTCTGACTCTCCCTGAGGTTGTGAAATCTCAACAGAGTATGGGCCGTCTAGTGATCCCGCTCGCGAAAGAGTAATGGTCGCACCCGATCGAAACAAGACTCGTAGCTTACTGATAGGAATATCAATGAGTGCCTGGAGGCTGTCAATGTCCGGAGTCAGTAAATGGTAAACGGCGCGGAGAAGGTTCGTCTTACCGCTGCCGTTGCGCGCGTATATGACACGCACACGATCCGAGTGTGGGTCCCGATTGGTTTCCCTAAAATCGAACGAGTAGTCGTAGTCACCCAAGACGCCGGATGCTTCAACCCGCTCGATCTGTGGAAACCTGGGCGAAGCCATGTCCGGATGGGGTTTTTCGTCAATCAAGGTCACGCCATCGGCAAGGTCGCTCATGTTGCACGAGCCTACCAGCCAAGCCCAGCCAGCTCTCCTCGGATAACCCGGTTCTGTTGTCGTAAGAACATCAATTCCATTGGCCAGACGCAGCGGACGCCGCCTTGGTCACCCTGTGTCCACGTATCAGCGCCTGCCGACAAACTATTTCGCGGATCGATGTCGAGCGGGAAAGCCATGTCCGTTCGTCGGTCTGGAACAGGCAAGAGGGTGCACTTACACTCCCCCGTCCGGCGATTCTCGTCCGCTGAGGCCGGGTTGCATTTCACACTGTCCAAACCGGCGCAACGAGCTGGTGGTAATCAAATAGAGCGAGTTCTCCTTCAAACCAAGGGCGCTCCAGTAAGACAGAGTCGTTGACTCGATCATCTTCGATACGAAGGCTGTAAACCTCTTAACGTACGTCGGCCCCGTGACGTCTTCATCCGAAGGCTGCGGGAGTCCGGACACAATAGAGGCCTCCTGCCTGATGTCGTCCACAGCCTTACTCCTTAGGTCCTAACCCAAATGTTCAGCTTAGGAACTTTTGGGTGCGTACACTGTACCCGCCACAACGAACACCAACAGGGGGACCGCAATGCTCAAGAATCCATTTGACGAAAGCCTCGTAGAACCGGATCAGGAAGTTGACGCCATCGAGGATACCGGAGTCGAAGGCATCGAAGTTGAAGGTACCGATGTTTCAGGGCGACTTGAGCGCACCAGCGACGAAGATGAGTTCGTGCTGACCTACATCGGAAATGACAGTGATGCTGTCCCGTACGAGGCCTTGCGGTACAGTCCGGGTGAGGAGTTGCTGCGGATCTTTCCGAGTGCCGATTCTGGCCAGATCAAAGAATTTCAGATCGAACTTCCTAGATGGTCAATCAGCACTCATAGCTACGAGAATGACCGCTTTTTCCGCCTTCAAGTGGCAGACCTACCAAAGGGGTTCAACTCCATCTACGCTTTCGGCCTCGGTATCAATAAAAGTTACAGGGGATTCATAAAGGAAATCGAAAACCAAACCGAGTGCACCATCATCCGCTTTCTGCAGACGGGAGGCGAAGGTGGCAGTCCCGACGGATCCACCTACCGTGTTACGCTCGAACGCTTTGATCGATACCGCGTGGCTGTAGAGCGCAACCGGAAGCGTGGGCAGTCCGCAGTTCAGCGGGTCAACGACGCCGAAGCTCACAACGCTCTCACGGACTTGCTCCATTCGAATGACGTCGGCCCGAAGTACACCAAGCACCCGGTAATCCGCGCTATTACAGAAGAGGTGGCTACAGGGCACGTCACCACGGCCGAGGACCGGGTCACCCTCGCCAACGCGGTAACGGACGCCGCCCCCAAGATCGCTCAAGAGGATCCACAGCGCCTGGTCAAGTTGCGTGACGACATCGAGCTGGTGTCATTGGACGCCCTCATCGCCGAGTTTGAATCAAACCTTGAGGGCTCAAAAGCGAACAGTGAACCACACTGGCAGAGGTTCTTCGGGAACAACCATTTTGCACTTCAGCTCATCCTCTCAACGCCTCTGGTTGTCGAAAAGGAACAGGTCACGGTAAAGAGCCAAGGTTTCGACGGAAGCGGATCTAGGATCACCGACTTCCTGTGCGCGAACCCCGTCACCCGTTCTGTGGTTCTGGTGGAGATTAAGACCCCCGGGGCAACTCTAATGAGACCCAGCTCCTACCGAGGAAAGGACTCCAGCGCAGTCTACAGTCCACATGATCATCTGAGTGGACCCGTCGCGCAGGTTCAATCGCAAATGGCGTCAGCCGCTGAGTACGCCATGGTCTTGTTCCAGGGATCTGGTTTCGACACGGTGAACGAGCCGCGCGGCGCCGTTGTCACTGGACGACTCTCGGCACTCAACGCGGAACAACGGGAATCGTTTGGCCGCTACCGTGGAGGTTTGAGTAACGTGACGGTACTGACCTTTGATGAAGTCCTGGAGCGTTTGAAGCACTTGCGCCAGGCTCTCAATACTCCCAGCCAGAACTCTGGCACCCCTGCTTCCCCCAAAAAGCAATGACGCTTCTTGCGTCGAGGACTAGCTCGCGGGCGCATTTGCCGCCCCAAACGGCTAAACTTCGGAGCCAGCGTCCAGCCTTGGCCGGAGCTCTGGGCGCTATCGGCATTACGCCCGATACGGCGATTTCCAGGGTATAGCACCCCGGGGAACCTGATTCCTAGTACAAGCAACGCCCCTGTCTACATTCGCTCCTCAGGCCGCCACCCTGATAGGTATTTGTTAGCGAGCTGAAGGATGGGTTCGTCACCCAGCGTCTTTCGTATGTTCTCAACAGTCTTTTTGACCACAGCCTCCGTGCCAAATACCTCAACGAGCAGATCCCACCCGAGGCGATCCTCGCGTTTGACCTGTCGTGATCCTACGGATTGGGAACGTGCCGTCGACTTGACTGACCTAATCACGGATAGCGCGAGAAGGGGGTCCGTTTCATCTGAGAGGGGCGGGTTTCCAGTCGACAATCTGACGGCGTTGTATATCCGCCACGCGTCCCACTCGCGCGACGGGGCGGCTGGAGGCGTCCTTTGAAGACGCCCGACGAAATCAGCTTCGATTTTCTGGGCAAATGTTTCGCTGACCAATTTGTGGCCCACCCCTTCTCGGTAACCCACGCTGTTGATGAGGTCGAGTTGAGAGGAATACGTCTCGGTCCCGGTGAGGATATCGGTGACGAGCTTCTCGCGTTCAGCCTGGTCATCGATACTGCGAAGCAGACGGAGAACGACTCGGCCGACCGTCACCTCGGGGCGACCGATATCGAAAAATCCCCGGTTCTCCTTTTGCGGAATCGCGTCAATAAGGTTCAGGAGTGTGATCGATCCGGGGACAACCATGTCAATACTGAACTTCGCTTCATATGACGTGAGCCCTTCGAGCACAGTCTCAAGCTGGTTAGGATCCACCCCTGCGAGGTACGTCTTGAGCGAGAAATCGTCGTTCAGCAGGGCGAATGCCCGCTCTGAGGCCCTGAACGCGACTAGTTCGTCAGGAGCCACACGGTCGAAGTAGAGGTTCAGGAAATCGATATGCGCCATGCGATGGGCGGTTCGCCATGTACCGAGCCAATCGGATCCGTAGTGATTGTTCTCCACGTACTGCAGCGCGACAGGAAAGACGCGGTTGAAGAGCCCCCTGATCAGATCTGAGTCGTCTGCAAACCTTTCTAGGAGCGAGTCGACGGCCTTCTGCGCCCGGTCGTCTTTGCGTCCCACTATGTCGCGCGTTCTCGTAAGCTCGCTACGCAACCCGGACAAATGCTGCATCAATTCGGGACGAAACACTCGTAGGGCTTCCATCGCCAGCAGATCAACAAGGTCAATCTCTTTGCCTAGACTTTTGATCGTTGATCTTGAGGAGATTGCGTATCGCGTAACGTCTCGCATGTTCGAGAACAACGGATCGATAACTTCCCAGTAGACGTCGCTCCAGCGGCCATCATCGAGCGTTGCGTTCGTCACAGGATCCAGGACACGATTTAGTTCATCAAACACCTGAGATCTAAGCAGCGTGGCAGGCGCCTGCGGAACGTCAAAGCTCAGCTGCACAATCTTCTCCAGATAAGCGCGCCCCGGGACGCCGTCTTCGGTGAGAGCCTGCTCTACGCGTTCTCGATCGAATGCGAGCACATAAACGATGTTCGGGAAGCTGGCTGTTAAACGCACGAGCTTGAAAATTTCGCGTATCTCGGCAGTGGTAAGGCGGTCTATGTCATCGATGACGACCACGACAGGCTGCTCAAGTTTTCGTAGCTCAGCGGTAATCTCTTCTCGAAGCTTCTTGGCGCTGCGGTTTGCGTTGGTAGTCCCGGCTATGCCAGTGAGTGCCGCCGCGGCTGCCTCGCCGGCAGCCGCGGCTCCGGGCACCGGAACGAACTGCGAGACCGGCTTCAGGATCCCAGCGTATTGGGCGAGCCAGTCGGCGGTCCTACCGAAGCGACTCTTATTGCTGATACTGAGTTCAGCGCCAATCTCGGTGAGGAAGAAACTGACGAGCTGATCTGAGCCCGAAAACATCCACGGGTTGAAGTCGACAACCGTGAGCGCCGGTGCTGCTGCAAACTGCTCGCGCATAAGGTTAATGAACGAGCTTTTGCCATGACCCCACGGGCCGAGAACGCCGACAACGAGCCCTTCACTCGCATCGAGCTCGCGGATGGAAGCCGCAAAATCATGCGCTACGGGTGCACGCCCGAGGCCGTCGTCGACAGACGAGGTGATCGGGGCATCAGTCGGAGGCTTTTCTTGACGATGTTCGCCGTTGCTCATCTATACCTACCTGTGCCTGATCGAGTTCTAGTTTGCATTCCCAGTCCGTGCCACTAGTACTCATTATGACCATGAAGCGCGGGAAGTTAGTGCTTGACCGGAAACTACCCAGTCGCCCCAGTCGAGCCCCCGACTGAGGAGCATTCATGCGAAGCACACCCACGATCAAGTCAAGCCATCGCGCCATCCCGGCAATCGCGGCCTCAAACGGGCTGCACTGGTATCCCAAACCCCCACCTCCCCCACCCGCCCCCTTGACTCCCACCCCCACCTTCCCTAAACTTTTCATAAAGCAGAATCTAAATTCCACAAAGCGGAAACTGAAGCCACCAAGGCCGAGGCGAAGCACAGAGGAAGATAGAGCCAAGCCCCTCCTCGGAAGGACCTACGATGACGTACACAGTGAACTGCTCCATCCTCCTGACGGAGCTGCCCTTGCTCGAGCGCCCCGCCGCCGCGAAGGCAGCCGGTTTTGACGCCGTCGAGTTCTGGTGGCCCTTCGCCACTTCGGTTCCCACCGATAAAGAGACAACAGAGTTTGAAACCGCCATCAAGGACGCCGGCGTTCAGCTCACGGGCTTGAACTTCAACGCGGGCAACATGCCCGGCGGCGACCGCGGCCTGGTTTCCTGGAAGGGACGTTGCTCCGAGTTCAAGGACAACATCGACGTCGTAGCCGGCATCGGTGAGCGCCTGGGCTGCAAGGCCTTCAACGCCCTCTACGGCAACCGCCAGGACGAGTTCACCCCTGAAGAGCAGGACGAACTCGCCGCCAAGAACCTCGCCGCAGCAGCAGAAGGCGTCGCCCGCATCGGCGGCACCGTCCTCCTCGAACCGGTCAGCGGCGCACCCAAGTACCCGCTCCTCACCGCCGAAGACGCACTCAAGGTCATCGCCCGCGTCAAGGCAGAATCCGGCGCACAGAACATCAAGCTCCTCGCCGACTTCTACCACCTGGCAGTCAACGGCGACGACGTCGAGTCCGTCATCGAGAACCACGCCAAGGACTTCGGCCACATCCAGATCGCCGACAACCCCGGCCGCGGCGCTCCCGGAACCGGCACGCTCCCCCTCGGCGAATGGATCGCCCGCAGCCGCGAACTCGGCTACGACGGCTACATCGGCCTCGAGTACAAGGAACCGCAGGAATCGGCTTTCAGCTGGGCCATCCGCCAGCGCGCCAACGCCAACTAAGCACCCAGCACACCTGAGCTAAAAAGACTTTCAGAAAGAGAACCACAATGAGCAACGTTGCAGTCATCGGACTCGGAATCATGGGCCTCCCCATGGCCATCAACCTCGTCAAGGCCGGCCACACGGTCACCGGTTTCAACCGCAGCCAGGACAAGATCGACAAGCTCGTCTCCGAGGGCGGCCAGGGTGCTACGAGCATCGCTGACGCTGTCAAGGACGCCGACGTCGTCATCACCATGGTCCCGGACTCCCCTGATGTTGAGGGTGTAGTCAGCGGCAAGGACGGCGTCTTCGCCAACGCGAAGAAGGGCACCCTCTGGATCGACGCATCCAGCATCCGCCCGGACGTCGCCAAGCGCCTCTCCGACGACGCTGTAGCAGCAGGCATCCGCCCGCTCGACGCTCCCGTATCCGGTGGCGAACAGGGCGCAATCGACGCCGTTCTGTCCATCATGGTCGGCGGCGAAGCTGCAGACTTCGAGGCAGCACAGGATGTCCTCAACGCAGTGGGCAAGACCATCGTCCACGTCGGCCCGTCCGGCTCCGGCCAGACCGTCAAGGCAGCAAACCAGCTGATCGTAGCCGTCAACATCCAGGTCCTCGGCGAGGCCATCGCCTTCCTTGAGGCCTACGGCGTGGACACCGACGCAGCACTGAAGGTCCTGGGCGGCGGCTTGGCCGGCTCCAAGGTCCTCGACCAGAAGGGTCAGAAGATGCTCGACCGCAACTTCGACCCCGGCTTCCGCCTGGCCCTCCACCACAAGGACCTCGGCATCGTCACCTCCGCAGCCCGCGAAGCCAACGTCGCTGTCCCGCTCGGCGCAGTCGTCGCCCAGCTCGTCGCCGCAACCGTCAACCAGGGCGACGGCGGCCTCGACCACTCGGGCCTCTTCAAGCAGGTCCTCCAGCTCAGCGGCCGGAAGTAAGCCCAGCAGCTCTCCAACTCGAGAGTTTGTGTACAGAAAACGCCCGGAAAACACCTTCTAAAGGGCGTTATCTGTACACAAACTCGCTTCAGCACACCCAAAAACAGACTTCAAGGAGTACACCATGGCAAAGATGCGCACCGTTGATGCGGCCGTAGCCATCCTGGAAAAGGAAGGCGCAACCGAAGCTTTCGGTCTGCCCGGCGCAGCGATCAACCCCTTCTACTCAGCAATGCGTGCCCACGGCGGCATCCGCCACACGCTGGCCCGCCACGTTGAAGGCGCCAGCCACATGGCTGACGGCTACAGCCGTGCAGCTGATGGCAACATCGGCATCTGCATCGGCACGTCGGGCCCCGCAGGCACGGACATGATCACTGGCCTGTACGCAGCCCAGGCCGATTCCATCCCCATGCTCTGCATCACCGGCCAGGCACCCGTTGCCAAGCTGCACAAGGAAGACTTCCAGGCCGTGGACATCGAGTCCATCGCCAAGCCGTTGACCAAGTTCGCCATGACCATCCTGGAGCCGGGCCAGGTTCCCGGCGCGTTCCAGAAGGCCTTCCAGCTGATGCGTTCGGGTCGTCCGGGCCCGGTTCTGCTGGACCTGCCCATCGATGTTCAGATGGCCGAGATCGAGTTCGACATCGACGCCTACGAGCCCCTGCCGGTGGAGAAGCCCAAGGCTTCCCGCAAGCAGCTGGAAAAGGCTTTGGACCTGCTGACCGCAGCCAAGCACCCGCTGATCGTTGCCGGTGGCGGCATCATCAACGCCGGCGCTTCGGCCCAGCTGGTTGAGCTGGCCGAGATCCTGAACGTTCCCGTCATCCCCACGCTGATGGGCTGGGGCGCCATCCCCGACGACCACCAGCTGATGGCCGGCATGGTTGGCCTGCAGACCTCGCACCGCTACGGCAACGAGACCTTCCTGCAGAGCGACTTCGTGATCGGCATCGGCAACCGTTGGGCCAACCGCCACACCGGCGGCCTGGACACCTACACGGCCGGCCGTAAGTTCGTGCACATCGACATCGAGCCGACCCAGATCGGTCGCGTTTTCTCCCCGGACTTGGGCATTGCGTCCGACGCCGGTGCGGCGCTGGACGGTCTGCTGGAACTGGCCCGCGAACGCCAGGCAGCTAAGACCCTGCCGGACTACTCGGGCTGGGTTGCCGAGTGCCAGGAGCGCAAGGGCTCCCTGCACCGCAAGACCAACTTCGACAACGTGCCGATCAAGCCGCAGCGCGTGTACCAGGAGATGAACAAGGCCTTCGGCCGCGACACCACCTACGTGTCCACCATTGGCCTGTCGCAGATCGCCGGCGCACAGATGCTGCACGTGTTCGGTGCCCGCAAGTGGATCAACGCAGGCCAGGCCGGCCCGCTGGGTTGGACCGGTCCCGCCGCCTTGGGCGTGGTTCGTGGAACTCCGGATGCCACCGTTGTTGCCCTGTCCGGTGACTACGACTTCCAGTTCATGATCGAGGAACTGGCCGTGGGCGCACAGTTCAACCTGCCGTACATCCATGTTGTGGTGAACAACAGCTACCTGGGCCTGATCCGTCAGAGCCAGCGCGGCTTCAACATGGAACAGAACGTTTCCCTGGCCTTCGAGAACATCAACAGCCCGGAGACCAACGGCTACGGCGTTGACCACATCAAGGTTGCTGAAGGACTGGGCGTCAAGGCCATCCGCGTTGAGGACCCCAACGATCTGCCTGCCGCTTTCGACAAGGCCAAGGCACTGATGGGCGAGTTCAAGGTTCCCGTGGTTGTGGAAGTGATCCTGGAAAAGATCACCAACATCTCCATGGGCGTTGAGATCAGCGGCGTGAACGAGTTCGAAGAGTTGGCAGAGTCCGCGGCGGACGCACCCACCGCGATCCTGACCAAAGCGTAAGTAACAGTAAAAGAAGGGAGGCACCGGAATGCGTGTTGTCATCGCCCCGGACAAATTCAAGGGCTCGCTGTCCGCACCCGACGTCGCCGAGCACCTGGCAACAGGACTGCTCGCCGGCTTCGGCTCGAAAGGCTTTGAGGCAACACGCATTCCGGTGGCCGACGGCGGCGAAGGAACCATCGACGCTGCCATCGGCTCCGGCTTCACCCGCCGGACCACCACCGTCACCGGCCCGCTCGGCGAGCCAGTGAAGGCCGACTTCGCAGTGCGGGACCAGGAAGCTGTCATCGAAATGGCGGCAGCTTCCGGTCTCGCCCTCCTGCCGGACGGCCCCACGAGCGAAACCGCGAAAACCGCAACCAGCATCGGCACGGGCGAACTCATCCGCGCCGCGCTGGACCTCGGCTGCCGCAAGATCATCCTGGGTGTGGGCGGCAGCGCCAACACCGACGCCGGCGCGGGAGTCCTGCAGGGCCTCGGCGCAGTCTTCCTGGACAAGAACGGCAACGAACTCCCCGGCGGCGGTGCCGCACTCGCGGAAATCGACAGCATCGACTTCTCCAACTTCGACGTCCGCGTTGAGGCAACGGAATTCGTGTTGGCGTCCGACGTCGACAATCCCCTTTTGGGGGCCAGCGGAGCCCCAGCCATCTTCGGTCCGCAGAAGGGCGCGACGCCGGACGACGTCACCGAGCTGAATGCCGCAGCAAGCCACTTCGTCGACGTCCTCGCGGCAACAACCGGGCAGCATGCCAAGTACGCTGCCAAGGCAGAAGGCGCCGGAGCGGCAGGCGGCGTTGGCTACATTGCCATCGCAGCGCTGAAGGCAGAGCGGCGGCCAGGTATCGACGTCGTGCTTGAATTCACTGAACTCGAGCGCAGGCTCAAGGGCGCCGATCTGGTGATTACCGGAGAAGGCAGCCTGGACGAGCAAAGCCTGCTCGGCAAGACCCCCATGGGCGTCTCCCGCGCGGCACAAAGGAACGGGGTTCCCGTGATCGCAGTGTGCGGCCGGAGTACCCTGAGCCGTGAACAACTCACGGACGCCGGCTTCCACACGGTCCATGCCCTGACCGATCTGGAAAAAGATGTCCAAAAATGTATCGCTGAAGCAGGTCCGTTGCTTGAACAATTAGGTAAGCACATAGGCGTGTACCTGGCGGAACGGACCGACAACAAGGAGTACCTCAATGTCTGAAGCAATCGGCGCCTATGACCTCGTTATCCGGGGCCAGCGCATCCTGACCACCGCCGGCCTCGCAGCCCGCGAAGTTGGCATCCGCGACGGCGTCATCGTCGCCATCGAACCCCTGGGCAACGGCCTGACGGGTGACGAGGTCATCGAACTCGCAGACGACGAAACCCTCATCCCCGGCCTGGTGGACACCCACGTCCACGTCAATGAGCCCGGCCGCACCGAGTGGGAAGGCTTCGCCTCCGCCACGCGCGCCGCTGCAGCCGGTGGCGTGACCACCATCATCGACATGCCGCTGAACAGCATCCCGCCCACCACCAGCGTGGACGGCCTGGAGCAGAAGCGCGTCGTCGCCAAGGACCAGGCGTTCGTAGATGTCGGATTCTGGGGCGGTGCCATCCCCGGCAACAAGAGCGACCTCCGCCCGCTGCACGACGAAGGCGTGTTCGGCTTCAAGTGCTTCCTCCTGCACTCCGGCGTGGACGAGTTCCCGCACCTCGATGCAGACGAGATGGAAGAGGACATGAAGGAACTCAAGTCCTTCGACTCCCTCATGATCGTGCACGCCGAGGACTCCCACGCCATCGACCGTGCCCCGCACCCGGGCGGCGACCACTACGAGACCTTCCTGGCTTCCCGCCCGCGCGGTGCTGAGAACAAGGCCATCGCCGAGGTCATCGAGCGTGCCCGCTGGACCGGCGCCCGCGCCCACATCCTGCACCTCTCCTCCTCCGACGCGCTTCCCATGATCGCTTCGGCAAAGCGCGACGGCGTCAACCTCACCGTTGAGACCTGCCCGCACTACCTGACGCTCATGGCCGAAGAAATCCCCGACGGCGCCACGGCCTACAAGTGCTGCCCGCCCATCCGCGAGGCTTCCAACCGCGAGCTCCTCTGGAAGGGCCTGCAGGACGGCACCATCGACTGCATCGTCTCGGACCACTCCCCCTCCACACTGGATCTTAAGGACCTGGAAAACGGCGACTTCGCCGTGGCCTGGGGCGGCGTTTCCTCGCTCCAGCTGGGCCTCTCCCTGATCTGGACCGAAGCCCGCCACCGCGGCATCCCGCTGGAACAGGTCGTCTCCTGGATGGCCGAGAAGCCTGCCGCCTTGGCCCGCCTGCACAACAAGGGCCAGCTCGCCCTGGGCTACGACGCCGACTTCTCCATCTTCGCCCCGGACGAAGCCTTCGTTGTGGACGTCACCAAGCTCAAGCACAAGAACCCGATCACGCCGTACGACGGCCGCCCCTTGGCCGGCGTCGTCCGCAAGACGTACCTGCGCGGCACCGCGATCGACGGCCAGAACCCCGGCGGCAAGCTGCTCCGCCGCGGCAACGTTTAGGTCAACCGCCATGGCAGTCAATGCCTACGGGCCGCCGCCGTCGCGAGGACCCGCAGCACGCGGAGCTTCCTCGGGACGACGGAACGGCCTGACCACACCTGGCCTGACCGCGCACGGGCTGGCTCTCTGGGTCAACCCGGCCGACGGTGACGAGATCGATCCTGAGGTCTGGGAACGGGCAGCACGCCTTGTGCTGGCCCGTGCCATGAAACTTGCCCCGGAGGCGGACGTCCGCATCTGGCCCGCCATCGGGGCAGAACACTCCGGCGTCGGCGACACTTCCTGGGGCGGCACTCCGCAGGAAGCCGCCGACGCCGGTACCAACGGTTCGCAGACAGCGACAGTAACGCTGGCCGATGCCCTCGCGGAGGCGCGTTCGAAGTCCGCTTCCGACGGCGATAGCGTCGCCGCCGGCGGCGACAGCACCGCCGTCGAGCCCGTAACGTTGGCAAGCCGCCGCAGCCAACTTGCGGTGGACCTCGCTGCTGAAGTAGTCCTGCTGGACGGCGAGCCGGTTGCCTTTACTGGCATGGAATACAAGCTGCTCCGCTACCTCGTGGTCAACTGCTCACGGGCCATCAGTCGTGAAGAATTGCAACGTTTTTTGGAGTCATTTGACCTCCCCGGCGCGGCATTTCGCTCGATCGACGTTTATGTTGGAAGGGTGCGGCGGAAGCTAGGCTCCGCCCGACACACCGTCGCCACCGTCCGTGGTGGCGGCTACCAGTTCGTGCCAGGCCCTTATGCCACGGTGCGCGGACCTGCGGAATACAGCATCTGATTTCGCTGTTCTACTTCATTGACTTCGCTCTTTGAATGATCGCTGTTGTTTGAAATGACCGCCGGTGCACACCGGTTGAATGTAAAGGATCGCCATGACCCAGAAACTCCTCGTCGGAACGCAAGCACCTGACTTCGCGCTTCTCGACGCCGACGGCACCAAGGTCTCGCTGTCCGATTACCGCGGACGCAACGTCATTGTGTACTTCTACCCGAAGGCAGCCACCCCCGGCTGCACCACCGAGGCTTGCGACTTCCGCGACAACCTCGCCAGCCTGCAGGGCAAGGGTTACGACGTCATCGGGATCTCCCCGGACGCCCCGGAAGCCCTCTCCAAGTTCACGGGCGAATTCGCCCTGACTTTCCCGCTCCTCTCCGACGAAGACCACGCTGTGGCCCTCTCCTACGGCGCTTGGGGCGAGAAGCTGGTTGACGGCGAAATCGTCGAAGGCCTGGTCCGCTCCACCGTAGTGCTCGACGGCGAAGGCACCGTCAAGCTCACCCAGTACCAGGTCAGCGCGCAGGGCCACGTCCAGGCACTCAAGGAAGAGCTGGGCGTCTAACCCTCTCTCACCTCCAGCGTGTTTGAGCGGATCGCTCTCTCACCTAACTGCACAATTCTTGTAACGCCCGCTCACTCTTGTGAGCGGGCGTTTCATATGCCTTGACTAAACGTGACAAATCTTCAGCAGCAGTAGTTAATGGAGCCATGGTCTCTTCCACCCCCGTACGCCACGCTGTCGTCGTCGAAGATGACGCCGACATTCGCGGACTCCTCGTCCTCGTCCTCGAGCAGCTCGACTTTGTGGTGACCGAAGCACCTGACGGCCTGTCCGGCGTCGAAGCAGTCCGCAGTACGAACGCAGAACTCGTGACGTTGGACATCAACCTCCCGGACATCGACGGCATGGAAGTCTGCCGCCGCCTCCGCGAATTTTCGGACGCCTACATCCTCATGCTGACGGCGCGGGCCGACGAGATCGACCGGCTCACCGGCCTGGACACCGGCGCGGACGACTACATCAACAAGCCCTTCAGCCCCAAAGAACTCCAAGCCCGCATCCGTGCCCTGTTCCGCCGGGCACGGACGCCTGCAGCACCCGCCGAGGACACCGGCCAAACGGACGAACTGGCCCGCGCGGCCGTCGTGCAGAAGAGCCTCCTCCCGCGGGAAACAGTCAGACTGGACGGATACGACGTCGCCGGCGCCTTCCGCCCGACCCGCAGCGTGGGTGGGGACTTCTACGACTGGTATCAGACCCGGGACGGCATGCACCTGACGTTCGCGGACGCCATGGGCAAGGGAATGGGCGCGGCCTTGATCGCCGCCACCGTCCAAGCCGTGATGCGTTCAGTAGCGGACACCCCTGCCATGGATCAGGCTTTTGACTCCGCCAGCACCACCATTACGTCGGACCTGGACCAGTCCGGTTCTTTCGTGACCATGTTCCACGCACGGTTGGATGCCCCCTCCGGCAAGCTCAGCTATATCGACGCCGGTCACGGGCTCGCCCTGCACATCCCGGCTGAGGGTCCGGTTCAGCGGCTGACCTCCGCCGGCCCGCCCGTCGGCATCCTGGACGGACAGCACTGGGTTTCCGCTGACCTTCAACTGGACCCCGGCGATTCGCTCGTGATCGTCAGCGACGGCGTGCTTGACGCCCACGCTTCGCTTGAAGACTTTGTCCGGAACGTGGAGAAGGCCGCGCGGAGCGAAGGAACGTCGGACGAGATCTGCGCCGCCCTCCTGGAGTTGGCTCCGGCGGCGACAGCGGAAGACGACGTGACCGCCGTCGTCGTTCGCCGTAAACCGGACGTCATCCGATAACTACACAAAAGGGGGATTGTGACACGTTTTTGGACTCGACTGCTGGTTGTCCTGACCGTCATTTTGGGCGTCAACTATGTGGCGTGGCGTTGGATGGCGTCGCTGAACTGGGACGCGTGGTGGATCGCGGTTCCGTTGGTGATCGCTGAAACGTACAGCCTCATCGACGTGATGCTGTTCGGCTTGACGGTGTGGAACCTCAAAATCCGGAAGCCGCCGCCCGCGCCACCGGAGACGGCCACGGTTGACGTCTTCATCACTACGTACAACGAGCCGCTGGACCTGGTGATGACCACGGCCCTGGCCGCCAAGGACATCCGCTGGCCGCACAGCACCTGGATACTCGACGACGGCGACCGCCCCGAGATGCGCCAACTCGCCGAGTCGAACGGGGTTGGCTACGTGACGCGCGGCGCGGATTGGACACCGGACATGCCGCGGCACGCCAAGGCGGGCAACCTGAACAACGCGCTCATGGTCACGTCGGGCGAGTACCTGTTGATTCTCGACGCCGACCAGATCCCCGAGCCGGACATCCTGGACAAGACGCTGGGCTACTTCAACGACGACCGCGTTGCCCTGGTCCAGACCCCGCAGTACTTCATCAACGTCCCGGCCGACGATCCCCTGGGCAGTCAGGCCCCGCTGTTCTACGGGCCCATCCAACAGGGGAAGGACGGCTGGAACGCAGCGTTCTTCTGCGGCTCGAATGCAATCCTCCGCCGGGAAGCCCTCATGCAGCTCGGCCTGGTGGGCTACGTCAAAGCTACGGAGAAGAGTGTCCGCCGGGCCCTCGCTGCGTCCCGTTCCGCGATCAAGAAGGCACGCCGCTCTGAAGAGGCCCGGAACCCGCTGGTGGAGCAGATGCTGAACCAGGTTGAAGCGGCCACGGAGACCGCCCAGACTGAACTGGAAGCCGGCGCATCCCTCAGCGAGATCACGTACCGTGTGCGCCGCAAAGTGGACGAAGCCGTGCGGACCCTCGTGGCCGCCGACTTCTCCGCCCTGCAGGCCGACCTCGAAGAGATCGCCGCCATGGAACTCGCCCACGTCGGTGAGTCCGGCGTGACCACTGTGGCAAGTGACGCCGTCGACCGTATGTCCGGACGCGACTGGTCCCCCCTTGGTGCGCTCGAGTCGGTCCACGCCGTCCTGGACGCCATCTCCGTGGAACGCACCGACGAAGCCCAGCCGATCATGCCCCTGGCCACCATCTCGGTCACCGAGGACATGGCCACGGCCATGCGTATCCACTCCCTCGGCTGGAAGAGCGTCTACCACCACGAAATCCTCGCCAACGGCCTGGCACCCGAAGACCTCAAAACCATGCTCACCCAGCGCCTCCGCTGGGCCCAAGGCACCATGCAGGTCCTCCTTCGCGAAAACCCCCTGGTCCAACCCCGGCTTTCCTGGGGTCAGCGGCTCATGTACTTCTCCACCATGTGGAGCTACCTGAGCGGCTTCGCGGCCGTGGTGTACTTCGCGGCCCCCATCATTTACCTGACGCTCGGCATCCTCCCTGTGAGCAGCCTCAGCTGGGACTTCTTCATCCGGTTCATCCCGTTCATGGTGGTGAACCAGTTGCTGTTTGTGGTGGCCGGGCACGGTATCCCCACCTGGCGCGGACAGCAGTACAGCCTCGCGCTGTTCCCCACCTGGATCAAGGCCTGCACGACGGCGGCGCGGAACGTCTGGTTCGGACGTCCCCTCGGGTTTGCCGTCACCCCCAAGGCGCGGCAGAGCGGCGGCCCAAGCTGGAGCCTGATCCGGCCGCAGATCATCGTGGCAGTGTTGTTGGCCGTGGCGCTTGTTGTCGGAGTTGCGCGTCTGCTCACCGGGCTGTCGGAGCCTTTGGGCACGCTGGTGAACGTGGCATGGGTGGCCTTCGACCTGGTGGTCCTGAGCGTGCTGGTCAAGGCAGTTTTGTACAAGGGATTCGTACCTGAAGGTGCTGGCCCTGAGGATGTTGGGCCGGAACGCCCCGAAGAGAGGAATGCAGATGCAGTTTAGCTATGAGGTCAAAGACTCCTACGCGGAGGTGAAGAGCGTGGGGCGTTTGAACATGGTGGCAGCCCCCAAGCTCCGCGAGGTAGTGAATGAGGTCGTGGCCGGTGGATCCAGCCGGGTTGTGGTCAATCTTGCCGAGACCGACTTCATGGACTCTTCCGGCCTCGGGGCCCTCATCGGATGCCTCAAAGCAGCCCGGCAGGCAGGCGGCGACCTCCGCATCTCCGGTGTCCAACCGCAGGTAAAAATGGTCCTGGAGCTGACCAACATGGACCGGGTGCTCACTTCCTACACCTCAGCCGAGGAGGCGTTCGGAGATGACTGAGGTCATTGCCCGCCGCGGTTTCCACGGGCCATCCAATGAGGAAGCGATCGAATCCATCCACAACGAGCTGGACGCCCTGTGGGACGACGCTGCCTTTGTGCCGGACATGGACCGGATGACCTTTGCCACCGCAGTCATCGAGGCAGCGGCGAACATCGTGCAGCATGCGCTCCCTGTGGCAGAGAAGCCCGTGGAGATCGACGTGGACATCAGCGTCCGGCCCGCCCGGCTGGTCGCGAGGGTCAGCGCGTACAACGCCCGGGAGCCCTTCGCGAGCGACATGCAGGCTTCCATGCCGGATTCGGAAGCGGAGTCCGGCCGCGGGCTGGCACTCATCGAGGCCCTGGTGACCACGGTGACGTTCGAACGCCAGGACGGCACCAACACCTGGATCCTCACCCGCGACACCTGACCCTCTCTCACCCCTGACGCCCTTCCGACCGACCCTCTCACCCCTGACGCCCTCCCAACCGACCCTCTCTCACCCCTGACGCCCTCCCAACCGACCCTCTCTCACCCCTGACACCCTTCCGACTGACCCTCTCTCACCTTCACGGGTTGTTCTGCCCATCGCTAAGCGCAAGGCAACGTGAAAGCATTCGGTGAGATCCGCCGTCGAACATTAACTGAACCTGGGGACGACATGAACCGCCGCATGCACCGAAACGCGTGGCCGCTGGCTGCTGCCCTGACGGTGGTGACTCTTGCTGCGGGATGCAGCGGTACCCCCGACGGACCAACCCGCGAACCCAGCAGCGCGCCGGCAGTAACGGCCAGCCCGGCCACCTTGGCCGAGAGCACCGCCAAGTACGACACCCTGCGCGCCGAGCTGATTGCGGCGTTGGAGAAGCAGATGCCGGACATTACGTGGGCCGTGGACGATCCCGCCTCGGTGACCCAAAGCAAAGATGGCAAGTGCGTCTTCCATCCACAAACCATGAAAAGCAGTGCGGACATCGTTCAGCCGTCCAGGAACTTTGAAGAGGTCTTCGCTGCCGCCGACCCAATCCTCAAAAAGCACGGGTTCCCCGCATTCGACGGCACTGACCCGGTCCCGGGCGGTTGGGTGGTAACCCGCAGCAGCGATGGGGTGGGCGCCACGGTCACTATCGAATCCAAGAGCCCGGCCTACCTGCGCATGACCGTTCCGGTGGATTCCGAAAGTTGCGACAACAACGCAACACGTGAGGAGGGCAAGTAATGCCGGGATTTTACGGTGCTGACATTGAACAACTGCGGGCACTCGCGAAGACCATGTCCAGGCACTCGGAACGGATGACCTCCCTGTCCACGGAGCTGGGTCACCTCATCAGCAATGCACGGTGGGATGGCCGGGACGCTGCGATGTTCCGGGCCTCGTGGGACTCCGAACACCGCCCCATGCTGAAGAAAATCTCCAGTGAACTGCAGACGCAGGCTAAGGAGCTGATCCGCAACGCGGATGAGCAGGACAAGTCCAGCTCGGGAGCGTCAGGGTCCTCGGGCTCTGATCATTCCGGGCGGGGCGATTCGAATCCGCCCGGCGACCCCGGTCCGCTGGACCCGGACACGCCCGACGTCGATGTGCCCGGCGACGTCCGCAACGACCCCGACGCCGGCGACCCCAGCGACATCAACCAAGGACAGATCGGTGACTGCTGGCTGTTGGCCGGCATTGGCTCCGTGGCCCAGGTGTTGGAGCGCGAAGGCAAGCTGGACGAGTTCCTTGAGGAGCACATGCGTCCCGTCGGTGATCCCCCGACGCACTGGGTGGTCACCCTTTACGAAGACGGCGAGCCGGTGGAAGTCACTGTGGAGGCCAAGTCCACCGAAGGCGGCGTCCGGGGCGCCGATGGCGAACCCAACTGGCTTTCCATCTACGAGCGCGCGGCAGCTGAGCACCGCGGCGGATCCTACGACGACATCGACGGCGGGTTCAGCAACGAAGCCATGGAACTGATGACCGGCCAGTCCGCCGACAAGGACGGCGAGCTGGACCTGGACGAGATCGAGGACAAGCTCTCGGACGGCCAGGCGGTCTCGGTGGGTACCGAGGACACCCAGGATGACGATTTCGACTGGGTGTGGGAGTCCGACGAAGTGAACCGCACCGACGTCGTGCCCAACCACGCGTACATAGTGGTTGACGTGAAGACCAACGACGACGGCGAGCGCGTTGTGGTGCTGGCCAACCCGTGGGGCCCTTCCGGGGGCACGCTGGATGGCGAGGACAAAGCGGGGACCTTGGAACTGACCGAGGACGAGTACAAGGAAAACTTCGACTCCGTGTACTCAGTGGACGTGAAGTAAGGATGGCCGTGGAACAGCTGGTAACAGTCAAGCAAGGCATGCAGCCCACCTTCGACGGCGTCAAAGTGGGCGTGGTCAAAATCGGTATGGCCGACGGCGCCCCCGCTATCCAGTTCTGGATCCGGACCGCCGAACAACAGCGAAAGCAAGCCTTCCGCGAAGGCCAGTCGGTCACGCTGCCGGGCGCCGGTTTACTGACGATCACGTCCATTCAGCCCGCCGACGGCAGTACCGCTGCCTCCGCGACTTTAACGTACGACGCCGGTCACGTCACCGACGGGAAGTGAGAGAGCGTCGCCCAAAACCCGACGTTAAGTGAGAGAGCGTCGCCCAAAACCCGACGTTAAGTGAGAGAGCG
>NZ_JAOEFX010000128.1 GCF_025421775.1 Paenarthrobacter aurescens
ATGATCAATTGACCCATCAGCTCTCCGCTGACCGCACCCGTCGCGCCTGCTACCGCGCTGTTTCCTGCCGCCCGCGAGCTTATCACACTAACCACTGAACGGGTGTCTCGGCCGGAAAGGCAGATCGATGCGATCCGGCAACTGCCAATGACGAAGCAGTAATTTGTGGCTGAGTGCTGGACGATGTGATTGGTTAAACAGAGTAGATATCCGGCGCGGAGCGGAGCTTAGGTGCGCCAACACCCCAGCCCGCTAACCACTACCAACTATATGAGGTAGTTAATCA
>NZ_JAOEFX010000129.1 GCF_025421775.1 Paenarthrobacter aurescens
GACGCTGCGCGGCTGGTGGCAAAGTGACGATTTGCGGCTGGGCAGTGCTCTCGGACTGTACCCCGATCGGGCGATTCTCGCTGGCCTGTATCGCGATCGGCGCCTGGCTAAACAGGCGTTGCTGCGTACGCTGTTGCGCAGCGGTGACCTGCCGCCGCGCCGCCGCTTCCGGCGGGCCAGCGTGCGCATGAGTCATCAGCTTAGTCAGGCGATCCATCGCTATCTGGCCCGCAGCCAGTGTGCGCTGCTCGGTTTGCAGCCGGAAGAGTGGCTGGATATGGCACT
>NZ_JAOEFX010000130.1 GCF_025421775.1 Paenarthrobacter aurescens
ATCATCCTCATAAGTAACTGTTATACTTGTAGACTTATTTGGAATGAACCCCTTTTCTGACCAAATAGAACCGCCTTGAAAATTCCATACTCCCATGCAAATACACCCCTTAACTTAATATTGATATAATAGATGAGTTTATTTAATTGTTTACAATAGCATTTTCTTTACATGCCTTGATAACATCTAACCAATGATCTGGCTTTTGTCCTTTAAACTTTTCTTTTAAATTAAATGAAGCCAATGTTTCTAGCTTACTTTTTGCTGCTTTAGACATAACAGAAT
>NZ_JAOEFX010000131.1 GCF_025421775.1 Paenarthrobacter aurescens
CTGACCGCGCTGGCCTATCACGTCGTCGGCGGCATCCGCCATATGTTGATGGATGTGGGTTATCTTGAAGAGACCTTCGAAACCGGCAAACGCACCGCTCACATCTCATTTGTTATCACTGTCGTGCTTTCACTTCTCGCAGGAGTCCTCGTATGGTAAGCAACGCCTCCGCATTTGGACGCAACGGCGTACATGACTTCATTCTGGTCCGTGCTACCGCTATCGTTCTCACCCTCTACATCATCTACATGATCGGTTTCTTTGCCACCAGCGGCGACCTGACGT
>NZ_JAOEFX010000132.1 GCF_025421775.1 Paenarthrobacter aurescens
GGTGAACATGGATGAAAGGCTTTCTTTCATCCTTGCTAGACCCGCTTTTTTTCATTCTTATAGACAGCTCAGTGAGTTGTTCCGAGAATTTGAAAAACAATATGTAAAGTTCATGATCAAAAATAAGAACAGCCAAAAAAACGTCTAAGCCAAAAGCTTAGACGTTTTTTTAGGTCAATCTTCATATATATTTATTCGGTATCTTGGTTTGGATCTGGGTCCGGATTAGGATCGGGATCAGGGGTCTCGACTGGTTTTTCCTCTTCTACCGTTCCAGGGTCAGTG
>NZ_JAOEFX010000133.1 GCF_025421775.1 Paenarthrobacter aurescens
ATCAAGGGTTTTCCGTTGACCAGCTGATCCAGCACCGGGAAGTCATTCCGGATCCGCAAAACCTCCGCGATGTCCATGGCATGCACGGACCGTTGCAGTGAGGCGGGGGTTGAAACGGCAGTCAAGGGGCGCTCCTTGGAAATCCTTCAGGGACTCCCCATTATCCCACGCAGACTCCGAACGTGCGGTGCAGCAGGTGTGCCGTTCAGCACGTCAGCTGCCGGCCCTACCAGGCACCCAGCCCAGCGGCGGGACCGCGTCTCTGTCAAAGGCAGCTCGCAACCG
>NZ_JAOEFX010000134.1 GCF_025421775.1 Paenarthrobacter aurescens
AAATTTGAAGTGGATAGCATTGTTACAGTAGTTGATAGTAAACATATCACTAAACATTTAGACAATCATGATGAGGCACAGGAACAAATTGCATTTGGTGATGTGATCATTTTAAATAAGACCGACTTAATATCGAGTGACGATTTAAATTCATTAGAACGAAGAATTAATCAAATGAACCCTACAGCTAAACGTTTGCACGCTCAAAATTGCAGTATAGATTTGAATGAAATTTTAGGAATTCACACATTTGATGTAGACCGAAAGATTGAAATTGATCCTCAT
>NZ_JAOEFX010000135.1 GCF_025421775.1 Paenarthrobacter aurescens
TTAAAGTTCCGGCAAAAGTATAATTGATGTAAAAAAAGAAAGGAGTTTTTCTCCTTTCTTTTTTTATGGATACATAAAAGAGAGCTATTTAAAAAAAGAATAACGAAAGCAAAGGTGGATAGCATAAACGTGTATCACGTATATGAAGTGACACGCTAAAGGAGGAAATTATAAATTGAATAGGGATATGCACGGAAGTTCATCAACGGAAAGCTTTATTCCCATGAGCTCTATAGCCAGTGGAAAAGGAGTCGAAGTGGCACCGGATATCTACAGCTACACTAC
>NZ_JAOEFX010000136.1 GCF_025421775.1 Paenarthrobacter aurescens
AGCCCAGCAACCGACCGTAATTCCATTGTAAAATGGGGCGGAATCCTTCCGCCGGATTTTTTTGAAATCCACAAGGCACGGTGCTAATTCTTGCAGCCGAGGGCTGGGAGATAAGAAGATGGCGTTTTAAAGCCTCTTCTTTATGAAGGGGCTTTTGCCATTTTGAGACCATCTCAGGTTATTAATGACATCGAGAGTTTACTAACGTGTTATAGGAGTGATCAAATGAGCGAGATAGTCGCTACTTATTTAATTCATGACTTTAATGGAAATCATGAGAAAAA
>NZ_JAOEFX010000137.1 GCF_025421775.1 Paenarthrobacter aurescens
TCCGCCAGTGGATTGCGCAGCACCTGCTGAAACAGCAGGCCCGCGAGGCCAAGTCCGGCCCCGACCAGCAGCGCCAGCGCCAGCCGCGACAGCAGGCTGTAGTGGAACACCACCTGACGGATGTTATCGATATCCGGCGCAAACATCGCCTGCTGCCACTGCGCCAGCGGCAACGCCTGGCGCAGGTTGATAAACGTGAGCGCCAGCGCCAGTAAACTGAGCACGCTGAGCAGCGCGACGGGAAACAGACGGTTGCGCATCAGTGCGACTCCAGCGCGCGTTCC
>NZ_JAOEFX010000013.1 GCF_025421775.1 Paenarthrobacter aurescens
CCCAACACCACCCAAAAACCCCGCAAACACTGAACAAACAAGCCCACCAACACCCCCCAACCCGCCAAACACACCAAAAACAACCCCAGTGAAGCCCATCACACCACCCCACCCAGCCACCCCACGCGCCGCCAACCACCAAAGGCACCAACCACCCGAACAACAGCACTCCACACGGGACGTGAGAGCGATGTCGAAAACAACGATTGGCTGAGAGCGCATCGCCCAAAACCAACGATTACCTGAAGGAGCGTTGCTCCAAAGGGGCTGATAGGTGATCGAGCGTCGGAAGGAGGCAGCGGTTATCCGGCAGCACGCGTCCAAGGTGGGCCCACAGCGACCGGGTTCCTTGGCCGGGCTTGCGAGGTTAGGGAATCGCTGGGGAGGAACGACCGAGCGCGCAGAGGATGACCACCGCCGTCGGCCCACCAACAGCCTCTAAAGCAGCAACGCTCCCCCACCAAAGTGAGAGAGCGTTGCCTGAAGACGACGATTGGGTGAGAGAGCGTTGCCCGAAAACGACGATTGGGTGAGAGAGCGTTGCCTGAAGACGACGATTGGGTGAGAGAGCGTTGCCCGAAAACGACGATTGGGTGAGAGAGCGTCCCAGGGGAGGGAGCTAACCGGAGTCAGCTAACCAGGGTCAGCGCCCTCAGTGCCCTCCGTGCCCTCCGGCACCTTCGGTCTTGCGCATCATGGCGCCGAGGACAACCGCGGCAACGGCTATGACGGTGGCGACCATGAAGGCTGCCTGCATGCCGGCCACGAGACCGGATGAAGCAGAAACCACTGCGTAGATGGACACGAGCAGTGCGGTCCCTGCCGCACCTGCTACCTGCTGTGCCGTGCTGATGATCGCCGAACCATGCGAGTAGAGGTGCGGCGGCAGCGGGTTCAGGCCAGTGGTAAAAGCCGGCGTGAACAGCAGGGCCAGGCCGAGGCTCAGCGTAACGTGCAGGGCGATGACCCAGCCGAGCGCACTGCCCTCATCCAGCCGGGAGAACTGCCACAGGGTCAGCACCATGAGTACCGAACCGGAGACCGTCAGTGGCAGGGGCCCAACTTTGTCGAAGATCCGGCCAATGACCGGACCCAGCAAGCCCATGGCCAAACCACCCGGCAGCAGCGCCAACCCGGTTTCCAGCGGCTGCAGGTGCAGGGTGTTCTGCAGGTACAGAGGCAGCAGGATCACGCCGCCGAACAGGGCCATCATGGCGACGACCATCAGCAGCGTGGACACCGTGAACATGCGGAACTTGAAGGCGCGAAGGTCCAGCAAGGGCGAGTCGGACTTCTGGAGCTTGAGCTGACGGAAGACAAACACGGCCAGGCAGAAGACACCAACAACCAGGGCGATGACCGGAACAATGCCAGCGTCGGCACCACCGATCTGGCTCAGTCCGTACACCAAACCACCAAATGCAGGCACGGTCAGGAGCACGGAGGCCACATCCAGGGTGGTCTTCTCCCGCTCCCCCACGTTGGTGAGGTACTTGGCACCAATGGCGAACGCGGCCAAGGCAACCGGCAGCACGAACACGAACATGAAGCGCCACGAGAAGTTGTCCAGGATGATGCCGGAAACGGTGGGTCCCATGGCGGGTGCAACCGAGATGGCGATGCTGACATTGCCCATGACGGCGCCGCGCTTGGACATCGGCACCAGCGTGAGGATGGTGGTCATCAGCAGCGGCAGCATGATGGCGGTACCACCAGCTTGGACGATGCGTGCCAGCAGCAGCACCAGGAACCCCGGCGCCAATGCGGCCAGCAGCGTTCCGCCACTGAAAAGACCCATGGCCAGCATGAATGCCCCGCGCGTACTCATCCGCTGCAGGATGAATCCGGTGGTGGGGATGACGACGGCCATGGTCAACATGAAGCCGGTGGCCAGCCACTGAACCGTCGAAGCGCTCACCTGGAGGTCGATCATGAGCCGCTGGAGGGCGACGTTCATGATGGTCTCGTTGAGGATCACCACGAAGGTGGCCACCAGCAACGTGACGATGACCGTCACGGATTCCCGTGACATCTTCCCGGACACTGGGGCGTTCGAGGCCGGCGCCTGTGACACCGGCACCACTGGGGGCGCCGCCTCTGCAGAGGTGACGGTACCGGAAGCGCCGGATTCAGGCTTGCCGTTGGCGTCGGACGTGACGTCGGTAGACATGAGGGTTCCCCAAGGGTTGGATTTGGTGTCCGGCGATCTGTGCCGGTGAAGACTAAAACAGTCTAAGCGCCCATCCAATTCCCGTCAGCAGGAAAATTCCAAACGTTAGGAAAACAACGGAGCGTTGTCGATGAGCCTTACCGGCCCCACCTTGGCAGCGACGATCGCCAATCCTTCACCACGGAAGGGCGTCTCCTTGCAGTTCTCTGCCAACGGTTCCAGCGTGGTGGGATCGACGACGTCGAAATAGTCCAGTTCCACCAGCGGCTGGGATTCGACAAGCGCGACGGCGGAATCCAGGTCCAGGGGTTCGTGCGCGTTTGCGCGGGCCTCAATTAGGCGCAAAGCCCGCGACAGCACCAGTGCGGCTTCGCGCTCGTCATCGGAAAGGAACCGGTTGCGGCTTGAAAGGGCCAGCCCGTCCTCGCTGCGAACGATCGGCACAGGAACAATTTCCACGGGGAAGTTCAGGTCCGAAACCATGCGCTTCACCAAAGCCAACTGCTGCGCGTCCTTCTGGCCAAAGTAGGCCCGGTAGGCCGCCGTCGTGCCGTCCGCTGCTGCACCTCCGGGAAGTCCGTAGTGCAGCAGTTTGGCTACCACGGTGAGGGCACCGTCGAAGTGCCCGGGGCGCGATGCGCCTTCCCATTTATCGCCAAGCGGGCCGGAGGTCACCCGCACCAACGGCTGCCCACCCGGATATACCTCGTCCACGGAAGGGGCGAACACCAGGTCAACGCCTTCAGCATCCAGCAAGGCCATGTCGGCGTCGAGCGTGCGCGGATAGCGCTCCAGATCCACGGCATCGCCGAACTGCAGGGGGTTCACGAAGATGGTGGCCACCACGACGTCGTTCCCGGCCACGGCTGTCCGTGCCAAGGCGGCGTGGCCGGAATGCAGGGCACCCATGGTGGGCACCAGGCCCTGCGAATTTCCCCCCTTGGCTGCAAGGAGCCGGGCACTTTCGGCGCGCAGTTCCGCCGCAGTGGTCACGAGTTTGATGGCCATGCTGTTCAGTTTCCTTCCGGCGCTTCGGGTTCAGCGCCCAAAGCCTCGTCAATCTCGTTCAGTTGTTCGGGGCGCAGCAGTCCGCGGTTTCCGGCCCGGCGGGCAGTAGCCCGTGCCATGGCCTGGTAGGCCGCGAAGATATCGCCGCCCGCACCGCCGTCGTACTCCCTCAGCGCCTGGACGTGCGCAGACACGGTACCCGCATCCCCGCGCGCCACGGGTCCGGTGAGCGCCGACTCGCCGGAGGCGAGGGCATTCTCCAACGTCGCGCGTAACAGCGGACCAAGCATGGACTCCGGGGTTTCGACGCCGATCTCCCGCAGCATCTGCGATGCCTGCGCCACCAGTGTGACCATGTGGTTCGAGCTGTGCGCGAGGGATGCGTGGTAGAGCGTGCGGTCGGCCTCGGCAATGACCACCGGCTCGGCCCCCATCTCCACGACCAGGGCTTGCGCGATCGGCAGCATCGCAGCATCGGCTGTGACCCCGAACGTGCAGTCCATCAACCGGGTCAGGTCCAGGCTCATGCCCGTGAACGTCATGGCAGGGTGCAGCGCCAGCGGGATCGCACCAACCGCGCGGACAGGGTTCAGGATTCCGACTCCGAACCGGCCCGACGTATGTGCCACCAATTGGCCGGGCTGCCAGGCGCCCAGCTTTGCCAACCCCGCAACCAGCTCGCCCAACGCGTCATCCGGGACAGCCAGCAACACAAGCTCCGAACGCTCCACGATGTCCTGGATTTCCAGGATCGGGACACCCGGAAGCAGGTTCTCGGCCCGCTCGCGGCTGGCGTCGGACACAGCAGAAACCCCGACGACGGCGTGCTCGGCCGCGCGCAGGGAGGCACCCAGGATGGCACCCACCTTGCCGGCGCCGATGATTCCGACTCCGAGTCGTCCTGGCCTAGCCATGGTGGCGGTCCTCCTGTTGGTGTGAAGTCTGGGGTTGTTCAGGCTGGGCCGGCTCAACAGACTGGGCCGGCTCTACAGGCTGGTCCGGCTCTACAGGCTGGGCCGCAGCTGCAACCTCGGGGGCCTGCGGCGCTACCTGCGCCAGCCATTGCTCGCTGGTTTGCCGTTTCCGAGCCTCCCGGGCCCGGGCTGCCTGCTGGTCGAAGAGCTCCACCGCCTGCTCTACGCTGGCTTGGAAAACCCGCGGCGAAACGGGTCCCGCCGTGGTGTGGAGGACAAGGTCAGCCACGCCGAAACGCCTGGCCACCGGGCCTTGGTGGAGTGCCATGGACTGCGTTCGCTGATGTGGAACCAGGACCAGCGTGTGCCACCAGCGACCCGAACGGATCAGCAAGGCAGTTTTGGTGGCGAAGAATCCGTTGCGCCGCCAGCCAAGCGGGGCCAGCAGGCGGGCACGGCGCGGGGTGGTGGTGAAGCCATCTGCCAGGGCAGATTCAGGCGCGGCCGGCGCCAACCCGTCCAGCCCCGCAGTAAATACCCGCTCCGGATCCTCAACTCCCGGATCGGGCAGCACCAATGACATCATGCGCAGGACATCGGACTTCATGCCCACGGGAAGCAACATGGTGCGGGCGGCACCCTCCGTGCTGGCAGAAACGCCATATCCCGCCACGTTGACGTGCATCCGGTACCAACCGAAGAGCCTCCATATGGGAGGCTGCGTCACCATGAGTGCCTGGATGCGACCCGGCGGCAGGGTCTGGGCCTGGGTGTCCAGAAGACCGTACCGAAGGCGGATACCGTCCGGGGAGATGGCAGCAGTGAAGTTGTAGCCCTTGTTGAAGGAGCTCCAGTACGCGGCGCCAATACCCAGGAGGCCGGGGATGAGCGCCAGGAAGATGGCACTGTTTTCAAAGAGGACAGAGGTGGCAACAACAACAGCGGCGCCGATCAGGATGCCGACGGTTTGCTCGCTCAGCACCAACGACCCGATGAGCCGTGCCGGGGGCACGGACAGCACCACATGCTCCGGCGCCTCAGGAATTTCCTCTTCCTTGCCGGGCTCGCTGACAACGCCGGCGGCCCGCGCAAGGATGGTCGCGCGCAGTTGCTTCGCCTGAGCGAGCGGAAGGTAAGCGAGGCGCACCGCTGACTCGCCGGCGTCGGCCACTTCAAACTTAAGCTCAGCGAGACCAAAGATCCGCGCCAAAAGGGGCTGCACAATGTCGATGGCCTGGACACGGTCCAGGCGGGCCTGCCGCTGCTGCTTGAACAGGAATCCGGTGTTGACCCGGACATAGCCCTCGGCCACTTGGTAGCGCGTGAAGTACCAACTGAGGATGAAGCCGCTAACGGTCAGCAACAGCAGAATGCCGCCGCCGGCCAGCAGCCACGGCACCCGCCCGTTGAGGTTCGGATCCAGAAAATCCCTGCCCTGCAGCATGCGCTCGAATGCGTCACGGCCAACAAAGTATGCGACGGCGGCCAGCGCCACCCAGCCGCGAACGAACGGTGACGCGGGATGGACGCGCTTCCAGTCGCCGTCGACCGCAGTGCCCGGGAGGCTCTCAGTAGCGTTGCTTTCCAGGCTCACAGCCCGGCCAGCCTGGCTTCTCCGCGGGCCGAAAGCTGCTCGCGCAAGCGTGCGCCTTCCGCAGCGGGAAGTCCTGGCAGGTGCGCGTTGGTTCCAGCCGAAGCCGTGTGAAGTTTCAAGGTGCACAGTCCCAAGCTGCGTTCAACCGGACCAACGGCTACGTCAACGTACTGCATCCGTCCGTATGGAACCACCATGGTCCGTTGAAAGAAGATGCCACGGCGGATCAGGAGGTCGTCGTCACGCTCGGCATAGCCGATTGCGCGTACTTGGCGGGGTATCAACACAAGCCGCCACACCGCCAGCACCAGCATCACCGCGGGAACTGTGATGGCGAGCCACAAGGGTGGCCACCGCCACCAACCGAGCAGCACGAAAACGAGGGGCAAACTGAGGACGGCCAGCATCAACACGTTGCCGAAGGCCCACTCCACCAAGCGAACCGTGACGTACTTCGGGGAAACCCGCAGCCACTGGACGCCGGGAGGATCAATCGCCTCGGTATGCATACTCGCCTTCACCCTTTGTTTCGCCGCGACGCGGTTCCGGTCCGGCGGTACCACCTTCAAGATCCTCCGGCGGAATCCGGCAGAACCGTTCCACCACGAGTCCGACCACAACCATCACCACGCCACCGCCGCCCATCAGCAGGGCATTCCACAGAATGCCCTCGCCACCGCGCAAGCCGCCGATACGGAGAAGATCCACCGCGATCCCCGCATGCCAGCCAAGGAGCAAAGTTCCGGCGTAAGCGCAGGCCTGGGCCAGAATCAACGTCCTTGCGGCCAGGATCGGGTTCAGCAGGTTCTTCTTCTTGCCGTTCCGCCAACGCAGGACGCGGATGCCCATGACGAGCGTGAGCCCGACGATAACGCCCATGGTCACAAGCGCCGAGACTGGCAGCACCGGGGTGGGCATGCTGAAACGGTTGGTAGTGACCGTGGCCAGCCACCCAATGACGGCAGCGATAGCCGCGATGAGCACCAGAACAACCGGGCGCATTGCTTTCATGGCTACTCCACTGCTCCCGTTGCAGGCACACCGGCAACGTCACCGTAACCATCGAAACGCCGGATATCCGGCATGTCGATGGCGACGGCGGCCAGCTCAGCTACGCCCTGCCCGTTCAGTTCTGCGTGCGGCTCCAACAGCGACCACGGGTAGAGCACGAAGGCGCGCTCTACTGCCCGGGGGTGCGGGATGGTGAGGATGGGGTCGTCGCTCACGAGGTCGCCGAACACGATAATGTCCACGTCCAGCGTCCTTGGACCCCAGCGCACCTCCCGGGTGCGGTGGTGCTTCTGTTCGACGTCGTGGCAGTGCTTCAGGAGCTCCAACGGAGTCAATGTTGTTTCCACAGCCATGACCATGTTCAGGAAATCGGGTTGGCCCTCCGGACCGCCGACGGCCTTGGTCTGCACCACCGGCGACACACCCAAGAGACGCACCTCCGGCGGGTCCACCAGATCCGCGACGGCAGTGGACAGGGTGTCGTTCCGCTCCCCCAGGTTGCTGCCAAGAGCCAGGATGGCCTTGGTATAGCCGGACGTCATGATCGCTCCCGGTGGACGCTGACCGTGACGTCGCCAAAGGGCACCTCGATGGGTGCTTTGGGCTTGTGGACGGTGACGTCGACGGCGGCCACGCTGTAGTTCTCGAGGATGCCCTCGGCGATCCTTACAGCCAGGCCCTCGATGAGGTTCAAGGGCTCGCCCTCGATGTGTTTGGTAATCAGCTCCGCGACTTCGCCGTAGTGCGCCGTGTACTGGAGGTCGTCCGTCCTGGCCGCCTTGGTGAAGTCCGTGTAAAGCACGGCGTCCACCACGAATGGCTGGCCGTCACGGCGCTCAAAATCGAACACTCCGTGATAACCGACGGCGGTGACGCCGGTCAGCGTGATCCTGTCCACAGCGGTATCCAATCAGCGGGTAATGCGCGCGGCGACCTTGACGGCGTCAAGGCTGGGTCCGACGTCGTGGACGCGGACAGCCCAAGCGCCCT
The DNA here is from genome assembly GCF_025421775.1 of Paenarthrobacter aurescens. GTDB lineage: Bacteria > Actinomycetota > Actinomycetes > Actinomycetales > Micrococcaceae > Arthrobacter > Arthrobacter aurescens_B. The sequence continues at coordinate 7,688 of NZ_JAOEFX010000013.1, forward strand.
TCGTGGCACTCAAAGCAGTGATGGCAGCCGTGGCAGCGTCACGTTCCAAGGGTGCAGCCGATTTGCCGGCCACGGTGAGCAGCGAACCGAGGAACCGCTTGCGGGAAGCAGCCACCATCACCTTATGGCCAAGGCCAAAGAGCTGGTCGAGGTTCTTGAGGATCTCCCAGTTCTGGTCCTCGTTCTTGGAGAACCCCACGCCGGGATCGATGATGATCTGCTCTGGAGCCACGCCCGCTGCGTAGAGCTTGTCGCGGACTCCGCTGAGTTCAGCCACGACGTCCTCGGTGACGTTGTTGTAGTCCGTGAGGCTGTCCATGGTCAGGGCGTCCCCACGGCGGTGCGTGAGGATGTACGGGACCTTGGTGCGGGCTACGAGCTCGGGCATGTCCGGCTCGATGGTCAGGCCGGACACATCGTTGATAATGGCCGCTCCGGCCTCCACTGCTGCGGCCGCGGTGGACGTGTGCATCGTGTCGATGCTGACCAGCGCACCTGCCTTTACCAAGGCCTCGATCACAGGGATGACGCGGCGCTGCTCTTCCTCCGGGGACACCGGTTCAGCGCCCGAGCGGGTGGATTCCCCGCCGACGTCGATGATGTCCGCGCCGGCGTAGAACATCCGCAGGCCAAGTGCGATGGCGGTGTCCGGCGTCCGGTGGGTGCCGCCGTCGCTGAAGGAATCCGGGGTGACATTGAGGATTCCCATGACGAGCGTGCGGCCCGTTGGCAGGTCCTCGAACCTGGCCGCGGGTCGCGGTTTACGGAGAACCGGCAACGGGCTTGTGGCCGGGCCGGTTCCGGGTGCTGCAGCGAGGGAGTCCATAGTGCTTACCTTCCGAGTATGAGGCTCATGGCCTCGGCGCGGGTGGCCGGGTCATGGAGTTGACCGCGCACCGCACTGGTGACGGTCTTCGCGCCGGGCTTGCGGATGCCGCGCATGGACATACACATGTGTTCACATTCGACGACGACAATCGCCCCACGCGGGTTGAGGTGCTTCACAAGCGCCTCAACGATCTGCGTAGTGAGGCGCTCCTGCACCTGCGGGCGTCGCGCATAGATGTCGACGAGCCGCGCCAGCTTGCTGAGGCCGGTTACCTTGCCGTCATGTGACGGAATATAACCGACATGCGCGACGCCGTGGAACGGCACCAAGTGGTGTTCGCACGTCGAGTAGAAGGGAATGTCCTTCACGAGGACAAGCTCCTCGTGATCGAGGTCAAACGTGGTGGACAGGACATCCGCCGGGTGCTGGTGGAGACCTGCAAACACCTCCGCATAGGCCTTGGCCACGCGCTTGGGCGTGTCCTGGAGGCCGCCACGGTCAGGGTCTTCACCGATAGCCAGGAGGATCTCGCGGACAGCCGCTTCAATGCGCGGGCGGTCCACTTTGTGGCCGTGCTTGGAGCCCGCGGCGGAACCGTGGGCGGCGGCGAGGTCGTCGTCGTCGTCGAAATGAGTCACAGCAGAAAGCTTAGCCGTGATGCGGGTGGTCGTTGCCGCCGTCGGGCTGCGGGGCTTGGAAGGAATCCTGGCTGCTGACTCCCTGTGCGTGCGGAGCGACGACGTCCAGCGGCTCGTCCAAACGGGCCTTCTTGGCCTCTTCCTGGGCTTGGCGCTCAGCCTTCTCGGCGCGGCTCTCCACGGGAGGAATCGATTGCACCGGACGGGATTCCTTGGACAGCCAGATCTCGCGGAAATCGCGCTTCCGGATGTCGTGGAAGATCTCGGCAATCTCGGTCTGGTTCAGGGTTTCCCGTTCCAGCAGTTCCAGTGCCAGTCGGTCCAAAACGTCCCGGTTTTCCGTCAGGATGGCGTAAGCCTCGTCGTGCGCCTGGTCGATCAGGCGGCGCACTTCCTCGTCCACGACATAGGCGATCTGGTCCGAGAAGTTCCGCTCCTGCGCGGCGTCGCGGCCGAGGAACGGCTCGCCGCCACCCTGGCCCAGCTTTACAGCGCCAACGCGTTCGCTCATGCCGTACTGCGTGACCATCTTGCGGGCCGTGGAGGTGGCCTTCTCGATGTCATTGGAAGCGCCCGTCGAAGGATCGTGGAAGACGATTTCCTCAGCGACACGGCCACCCATGGCGTAGGCCATCTGGTCCAGCAGTTCGTTGCGGGTAACCGAGTATTTGTCGTCCTCGGGAATCACCATGGTGTAGCCCAGTGCGCGGCCACGGGGAAGGATGGTGATCTTGGTGACCGGGGCCGAGTTGCGCAATGCGGCGGCAACCAGCGCGTGTCCACCTTCGTGGTAAGCGGTGATCTTGCGCTCGAGTTCCTTCATGACGCGGCTGCGCTTCTGCGGACCGGCCATGACACGGTCGATTGCCTCGTCCAGCGCACGATCGTCAATCAGGTTTGCATTTGAACGCGCTGTCAGCAGCGCAGCTTCGTTCAGGACGTTGGCCAGGTCGGCACCCGTGTAGCCGGGGGTCTTCTTGGCAACGCCCCTGAGGTCGATGCCGGGGGCCATCGGCTTGCCCTTGGCGTGAACGTTGAGGATCTGTTCGCGGCCGATCATGTCCGGGGCTTCCACGGTGATTTGGCGGTCGAAGCGGCCCGGGCGCAGAAGCGCGGGGTCCAGGACGTCCGGGCGGTTGGTGGCCGCGATAAGGATGACGTTGGTCTTGACGTCGAAGCCGTCCATCTCAACGAGGAGCTGGTTCAGCGTCTGCTCGCGTTCGTCGTTGCCGCCACCAATACCGGCGCCACGATGACGCCCCACAGCGTCAATCTCATCCACGAAGATGATGGCCGGGGAGCTTGCCTTCGCCTGTTCGAACAGGTCACGGACACGGGAAGCACCAACACCGACGAACATTTCAACGAAGTCAGAACCTGAGATGGAGAAGAAGGGAACACCGGCTTCGCCGGCAACAGCACGGGCAAGCAGTGTCTTACCGGTACCTGGAGGGCCGTAGAGCAGCACGCCCTTGGGGATCTTGGCACCCACAGCCTGGAACTTGGCCGGCTCCTGGAGGAATTCCTTGATTTCCTGGAGCTCTTCCACGGCTTCGTCAGCACCGGCAACGTCAGAGAAGGTCACCTGGGGCATGTCCTTGTTGACCAGCTTGGCCTTGGACTTGCCGAACTGCATCACCTTGGAGCCGCCACCCTGCATGCGGGAAAGCAGGAACCAGAACAGGACACCGAGCAGGAGCACCGGAATGAGCAGCGAGAACAACCCGGAGAACCAGTTGTTCTCGACCGGCTGGTCCGTGAAACCCTTGTCCGGGTTGGCGTTGGTGACAGCCTTGACCACATCCGGACCGCGATCCGTGACGTAGAAGAACTGAACATTCTTGCCCTTGTCCTGGCCGTCCAGGTTCAGGTTGTCCTTGAGCACCAGGTCAACACGATTCTCGGCGTCGAAAATCTTGGCCTGCTCAACCTTCCCGCTCTGGGAAAGGAGCTCGAGGCCGTCCTTGGTGTCAATGCGCGTGGAACCGCCCGGAGCCAGTGTTGCGAATGCCACCAGGAGCAAGCCAACGACGACAACAATCCAGATGCCCGGGCCCTTGAAGAAACTCTTAGCTTTCATCTGATCGGGGTTTTGCCCCGTCCCTCCTGGTAGTGCTGCAAGGCGCAACTTCTGCGCGCGAGTGGTGCTGCTTCAGTTTCAAGCTATACACCGTTCCCAGTAATTCACGCACCGGAAAGTCCAAAAGTTCCCTCTGGGCGTACACAGGATACTCGCGTCCCGACCGTCAGGACAGGGTTTATTGGCTCCGGCTTTGCCAGCGGCGCAGCTCAGGCCGAGGCGACAGGCAGTACCAGGAGGTACCCCGTAGGCAGCTCGCTGCTCCAGCGTCTGGGTTCGCGGACCACGAATTGCTTCGCCAGCTGTTCCGGGCTCAACAAGCTGTTGGGCTCGGGCGATGGGCCCCACTGCCCGCTTCCGTGCGGGTACAGCGGATCCATGACCCGGATGCCCGTGACTTGGAGCTCCGGGAATTGGGCGGGATCACCGAGCGACTCGAAGCCGCTCATCACCCATGCGTGGCGGCCACTCCACATGACCAGGCCCACAGGACGTCCGGTGCCGGCCATGGCGCGCGCCGCTGTCTGCAGGGCATCCTCATAATCCGGGACGCTAACCACTTGGTACGGCCCCATCCCCACCTCGGTCAAGACTTGGGCCCAACCACGCGGGTTGGCTCCATTGAACGAATTCGATGACCGTGCGCGTGCCATCTCCCACAGTTCGCTTTGCTGTGCTGATCCTGCCCAGGAAGCGCCACCAGTGTCATCGATGAGGTTGTGGGCCATCTGGATGCTCGCGGCAACACACCAGTCAAAGGTGTATTGCGGGACGAAATCCCCCTCCTGGTACAGGTTGAACGCGAACGGCTGAGGGATCGGTGGCGGAGCCGGTGGCGCTGCAGTAACCGGCGGAGGAGGCGGAGCAGGTACCGGAGCTGCAGGGGTGGTGCCCGCAGTTGCCTGGGCCGAGGAGGCAGAGGGTGGCTGACCGGTGGCCTCGTCGAGATCCACCGTGGGTGTGCAGGCCGTGAGAAGCGTGGCAAGGACGGCGAGCCACGCCAGAAGACGGGCAGGGGCACCAGTCATGGTTCAGTCTAGCTCCGGGCCCCCAGGTAGGGCACCCCTAAAAATGACCCCCTTAAACGCAAACGCCGCACCCACTCCCACCGGACGGCACCAGGGGTGCGCGGACAGCGGGAAGTGGTGCGGCGAAAAGCCAAGTGGGCCTTACTCGTAAACGTGCGGCGCCAAGGTGCCCACGAAGTCCAGGTTGCGGTACTTCTCGGCGTAGTCCAGACCGTAACCGACGACGAATTCGTTGGGGATGTCGTAACCGACGTACTTGACGTCGATTTCCACCTTGGCTGCCGTCGGCTTACGGAAGGCCGTGCAGATCTCGACGCTGGCCGTGCCACGGGATTCGAGGTTGGACTTAAGCCATGAAAGGGTCAGGCCGGAGTCGATGATGTCCTCAACGATCAGGACGTCCTTGCCCATGAGGTCGGTATCCAGGTCCTTGAGAATCCGGACAACACCCGAGGACTGGGTACCGGAGCCGTAGGACGAGACAGCCATCCAGTCCATGCTGACGTGGCTGTGCAGCGCGCGCGCCAGGTCAGCCATGACCATGACCGCACCCTTCAGGACGCCCACGATCAAGATGTCGCGGCCTTCGTAGTCCTTGTCGATCTGCGCCGCGAGTTCCGCGATGCGCGTTTGGATCTGCTCTTTGGTGTAAAGAACGTGCTTGAGATCTGCCTGGACGTCGTTTGAATCCACCAATGGCTCCTGTTTTGATGCTCGGGTGCGGCTACTGTTGGGACGGTTTCTGATGCCGGAATACTAGCTTCCCACAGCGCGCGGCTTCGCGGGGACCGGCGTCGGCCGAATCGCCCGCTGCACCGGGGGCCGATCCATCTGTGGAGACGGCCCGTTCCAGCTCCAAATCGCTGAGGGACAAGCGGTACACACTGACGTGGCCTGGAAGCTCGACGGGCCCGGCCGAACCTTTGCGCCGAAGCAATGCTTCCGCAGCTTGGAGGCGCCCATAGCCGGGTTGTTGGCCCCCGACGTCGGCCGCCGCCTTCGCGATCACGCGGAACCTCAGCGCTGCCGGCAGTCCACGGACGGAGTCCTCCGGCAACCACGCGTCGCCGCCTTCCCGCTGCACAAGTGAGAGATAGGTCTCGTTGGCCAATTCTTCAAGGAAGTCTGCGTCCTGCTGCAGGATTGCAGCTGTCCGCGCCAGGGATTCGGCAACGCCCGGGCCGAGCTTGTCCTCCAAAACGGGCATGACTTCCACTCTGGTCCGGGAGCGGGCAAACGCGGGATCGGCGTTGCTTGGGTCATGCCAAGGTTCCAGTTCCTCCACCTCGCAGATCTCAAGGATCTCCTCGCGGCGCAGGCCCAGGAAGGGCCGGAGCAGGCGTCCACGGGCAGGCCTCATACCGGCCAGGGATCGCGTTCCGGAACCACGGGCCAAACCGAGAAGCACCTGTTCAGCCTGGTCATCCAAGGTGTGGCCCAACAAGATCGCGTCGCAGCGGAGGTCATCGGCGGTGGACTCCAACGCAGCATGACGGGCGTCCCGGGCTGCGGCTTCAGGCCCAAAGCCAGTGGAAGCCACTTCCACGGTGCGCACTTCCACCGGAGAAAGCCCCAGCTCGCGCAGTACCAACGCTGTCCGGGCAGCTACCTCGGCTGAGCCGGACTGCAGTTGATGATCAACCACAACACCCGCCACGGACACCGGATGTCCGTCCACGTGGCCCCGCCTGCCAAAGTAGGCGGCAATGGCTGCGAGCGCCAGGGAGTCCGGGCCTCCGCTGCAGGCCACCAGCACACGTGATGGGTAGCCCGCCGAGGCCAAGGCGTTCTGCAACTGCTTCCGTGCCTTGCCAACGACCGGCGCCAAACGGCCCGGCCGGCGTCGACCCTTACCGGCGGAACCAGCAATGGAATCGAAAGGAACGCTCAAAGCCCCATCCGCTCAAGCCACAGCTTGGAGTTGTGGATCTCTTCTTCGGTGGGGAGGTATTCGGCGGATTCCCAGACCCTGTTGAAACCCTCCATGCCTGCTACGGCAACCACTTCGCGGACGAATTTGGCGCCATCGGTGTACTGGCGCATCTTGGCGTCGAGGCCCAGGAGGTTGCGGATGAACTTCTCCACCACACCGCGGTCCTTGCCGCGCTCGTTGAAGCGCTGGCGGATGGTCTTCACTGACGGAACGATGCTGGAATCAACGGCATCCATCACCACGTTTGCGTGCCCTTCGAGGAGGCTCATGACGGCCGTGATGTGGGAGAGCGACGCTTTCTCCTCGGGGTTCTGCAGGAGATCCAGGATGGCGCCGCGACCCGGCGCCTTCTCAGAGGGAGTGCGGTCCCGCAGCGACTTTGCCACCGCGCCGGCACGTTCCACCAAGGAGTCCATGTTGCCCAGGAGGTTGCCGCTGAGCTTCTCGATTTCGTCCAGCATGTGGTGCCGGAGCCACGGTGCGGCAGCGAACTGCACGCGGTGGGTTTGTTCGTGCAGGCAGACCCAGAGCCGGAAGTCGTCCGGGTGGACATTGAGTTCGCGTTCCACGGAGATGATGTTCGGCGCCACGAGCAGTAGCCGGCCGCCCGGCGGAACGTTGGAGTCAGGCGCCAGGGCAGCAAAAGGATCGTACTGGCCCAGGACCTTGCTGGACAGGAACGCCAGTACCGCGCCAAGCTGGGTGCCGGTGATGGCGCCACTGGCAGCAGCCGCAGCCGGGGTCATTCCCACACCGCTACGGCTTTCCAGCATCTTCTTCAGCGCGGGCTGGAGCATCACCGAGAAACTCTGCGTGTTGGCCTTCGACCAGGAGGCCCGGTCCACTACAAGGACGTGCGAATCGCGCAGGTCCCGCGCGGCATCCAGCCCAGTGATGTCATGAACGTGCGGGACGGAGATGTCTGCGTTGAAGCGCAGGTTCTCCACCGCCTTGCCAATCTCCCCGGCGCTGAGCTCAGGGCCGGGAGGGGCAAGCCGGGCAGCCGTAGAGGCGGCCAGGTCCCAGTTGATCAGGGACTGGGCCCCTGCTGACGAATCTTGGGCAGATGACACCATACGGTCCATCACACCACACGTAACCGACAGTGAACCCTTAAGTTCGCTCCACGCGGAGCATTCAGCCCCGGCAACCGCACGAGGCCAACACCGACGCCGAGCGGTCCATCGCCGCCTTGTTCCCGGCGGCACCCGGATCCAGGCCGTTGCCGATGAACGAGAACACCAGCAAACGTCCGTCAGCGTCCACCACGTAACCGCTCAAAGCGATCACCGTATTAAGCGTTCCCGTCTTGGCCCGGACCAACCCGGCGCCCTCCGCGGTAGAGGCGTCCACATACCTGTCGTCCAGGGTGCCGGTGAGCCCGGCCACCGGGAACCCGTCCAGCGCGGTGCGCAGAGCGAGGTCCGGTCCGCTGGTGATCGCCCGGACTACATCGGCAAACTGGCGGGCGCTGACCTGGTTCTCCAGTGCGAGGCCCGAAACGTCGGCCAACTGCATCGAATCCGTGGCGATTCCCAACTCCCCGAGCCTTTGCCGCACGGCCGCAGTGGCGCCGTCGTACGTGGCCTTTTGACCGGAAGCCAAGGCGGTCATCCGTCCCAGCGCCTCGGCGAGGAAGTTGTCCGAGGACTCCAGCATGAGGTCAACCTGGTCGCTGACCGTGGCCGACCCGGCAGCGGCCAACACCTTGGCGGGGAGGCCTTTGCCGCGTTCGACGCCGGGACTGACCGTGACGCCGGCAGCCGCCAACTGCTCCGCGAACGCCTGGGCGGTGGTGACGGCGGACTCCTGGGGCCGCGGGCCCGTCAAGACGTCCGGAGCGTAGCGGCCGGAGTTCAACGCGAGGGAGAACAGTGGTGCCGTCTCCCCGGCGGCGACGTCATCCAGGCTCCATGCGGGGTTGAGTGGCGCACCCGCGAACAGTGAGTCGTCCACCTGAACGGTAATCGGCCCTTTGATTCCAGCTTCAGTCAAGGAGGCCGCGGTGTCCGCAGCCAGGGAAGCCAACCCTGCACGGCCCATGACTGCACCGGGATCGGAAACGCCGGCACCCAGAAGCACGTCCCCTCCACCAGTCAGCACCACTGTGGAGGGGTTATCGGAAGCAAGCACTCGGGTGGTGAAGCGCGACTCGGGTCCGAGGGCCTTGAGGGCGGCGGCGGCGGTCAGCAGCTTCATGTTCGACGCCGGAATGCGGTTGGCGTTGGCATCGCGGTCAAAGAGGACCTGGCCGGTGGAGGCGTCCATGACGACGCCGGTGATGTTGCCTGCGCCGGCAGGTTTCAGCGTGGCGTCGAGGAGCCGCGTGACCTCGGCTGGCACGGGTATGGGGGCATCGGCGTCCAAGGGAAGCACAGCGCTGGCGTCGGACAACCGGTCAGGCTCTTGCTGCCACGCGGGACTGGAGGGTGAAGGCTTGGGCACGCTCAGCAGGCCCGGCACCATACCGACCACCACCACGGCACCAAGGCACAGCAGAACGGCGGCCAACAGCACTGGCCATTTCAAGCGCCCCCACGCCGCGGACAACCCCGAGCGGGCATCCCCGTTTTTAACGCCCTTCATGCAGTTGCTTGGTCCTGTCAGTCCTGAAATGTCCCCGCCGGTTCAAGAAACCCGGGCCTCTCGCTATATCCTCAATAGTAGTCGGCGGCACCGGCTGTACTTTTGCCTGCCGCCAGCCCCGGGCTGAGCAGCCTGCCTGAGGCACCGTCACCCGTGACGGCCGCTTCGGCGGAGCGACGCCCCACCCACACCCGTCAAGGAGCATTCCATGAAGCACGACGTGACCATCGAGATCCCCAAGGGATCGCGCGTCAAGTACGAAGTTGACCACGAAACCGGCCGTGTCCGCCTGGACCGCGTCCTGTTCACCTCCATGCAGTACCCCACGCACTACGGTTTCTTCGAGAACACCCTGGGCGAAGACGGCGACCCGCTGGACGCACTGGTGCTCCTGCAGGACTTCGACCTCCACCCGGGCGTCATCGTTGAATCCCGCCCCATCGGCGTTTTCAACATGACCGACGACGGCGGCGGAGATGCCAAGGTCCTCTGCGTCCCCGTTGACGCCCGCTTCGACCACATCCAGGAAGTCAGCGACGTCAGCGAATTCCTGATCAAGGAAATCGAGCACTTCTTCACGCGCTACAAGGACCTGGAGCCCGGCAAGTGGGTCAAGGCTGAAGGCTGGGGCGACCGCGCCGCTGCCGAAGCCGAGCTGGAAGCTTCCATCAAGCGCTACGTTCCGGCAGCACACTAAGGCTTTTGCTGTTCGCGTGGCGCTTTTGCGTCGCGCGCCTTGCGCCTGACGCCCGACGGCGGCTGGTACGGTTCACTGCGAACCGCACCAGCCGCCGTCGTACTTTAACGTCCTGATTTTGTGCACATGGGCATGTCTCCCCATCGCGGCAGCTTGCAGGTCCGCCTAGGCTGGGACGAGACTTTTCGACGCTTGTACACAGGGGGTTCCACATGGCTGGGTTCTACGGCGCAGACATCGCGCAGCTTCGCAGTCTGGCCGGCGTGATGGGCAAGGCTGCCGATGCCATCAATCTGGAGAGCTCGCAACTGTCCAACGCCATTAATTCGACGACGGCGTGGCAGGGCAGGGATGCCACTGTGTTCAAGGGCGATTGGAATTCACAGCACCGGCAGAGCCTGGTCAAGGCGGCCAACATGCTGCGCGAAAACGCGAGCCAGTTGAAGAAGCACGCCAACCAGCAGGAATTCGCCAGCCACAACGACGGCTCGGGGACTTCCGTGGGCGTCCTGAAGGATGTTTACGACACCGGAATGGGCGTCAAAGAACTCGGCGCGCAGCTCTGGACTGCCTATAAATACGGCAAGCTCGGCCACGCGGAATGGGTCAAGACACGCGAGGTACTCACGAACTGGCGTGCCGGCGGAACGGTGGTGCGCGATGCGTTGACCGCGCTGCGAAACGGCGAGAAGGTCACCGATGTCATCACCGACCTCAAAGCCAACATCCCTTACAGCCAGGCATTCCAGGATGCCAGCAAGTTCTCCAAGGGCCTCCGCATCGCCGGAGCGGTGGCAGCTCCGCTGAACATCGTGGGCGGCATCAGCGACATGATCAACCCGGAGCATGAGGGCTGGCGCGGTACCGGCGACCGCGTTGCAGGCGGACTGTCTGTGGTTGGTGGCGTTGGCAGCATCATGCTGATGACCGCAGGTGGCGCGGCCCTTCTGGGGCCGATTGGCGCCCCGATCGTCATTGGCGCGGGCCTTGTTGCCGGCGCGTGGGCCCTGGGCAACCTCGTGGCCGACAACTGGGATTCCATCAGCAACTTCGCGCGGAACCCAGGCAGTTACATTGCGGACGGCGCCAAGGAAGTGGCGGGCTTCGCCAAGGATGTAGGCAGTAAGGTGGCAGACGGGGTCAGTGACGCCGCCAAGTCAGTCGGAAACTTTGTCGGAGGGATATTCGGATGACCACCAGCACCATGAAATGGACCCAGCGGGACATCGAGGCCGCGGCCAAGGTCCTGGCTTCAGCCAGCGCCACTGGAGCAGCCCTGCCCACGTTGACCGACGAAGAAGTTGTGGCCCTGGACGGTGTCCAGCACGAGCAGCTGGTGGCCCTGCCTTGGTTCACCGCCCAGGATGCCAGCAAGGAACTGATGTGCGCCATCGCCTTGCGCGGACTGCTGGCCAAAGAACTCGTGTACCCGGTTGTCTTCGAAGGCGAAACCGAACCCTCCCGCCTGCACGCCACCGAAGAAATCACTGGAGCGCTCACTTTGCGCCGCAGTGGCAGCAGCGTTGTCTCGGTGGAGCGCACCGTCTCCACGGGCAAGCGCTGGCTCTACGGCTACCTTCACGATGAAGGTGTTCTTTTGGAGGAAGTGGACGAGGGCGGCCTGCACGGATTCACCGTGGTCACCCGCGATCAGCTGGTCCCGCGCCTGGCCGCTTTCGTCGATCCTGAAAAGGCTGCTGCCAAGGACACCGATCCTGCCCTCTACACGGAGGCCCAGTTCGAGGAACACGCCTCCACTGCGCTGGCCGATACCCAGGCCGCGAGCAATGTGGTGGCGTTCAACTCCGACACTAATGATTTCCCCACGGTCACCGTGTACACCGGCCCGTCCGGTGTCCACGTCCTGACCCCACAGGTGGCGGGCGAATCGGTTTCGTTCGAGCTGCAGGAGACTTCCGCGGCATCCCTGGCGCGCGTTCTGGGCGGACTGGCCGGCCTGGCCTGACGTTCCGCACCCAAGCCGCCTACCGCCGTCGAGCTGAAAGCCACTCATGAGCACTCCTAAATCCACAACCTCCACCGGTTTGGTCGACCCAGTCACCGGACGCGCTGTTCGCCGCCACACCGACACCGGCGCGTACTTCGTCAAGGCGTCGGGAAGCGCCCACTTCTGGGGTCGCGTCCTGGACGCGGTGGTGTTCCTGGTGGGCTACGTCATCCTGGCTGCGATCGCCGCAGTGGTGCGTGAGTCGATGATGACCAACGGATCCCTGCTGGGATACAAAGACGGTTTCTGGCTGACTCTCTACATTGTCCTGTGGTTCGTTGGACTGTTCGCCTACGGGATGATCTGGGGGACGGCGGGCAGCGTGGGTGACGCGGCTGCGGGCATGCGCTCCGTACGGATCAAGAACGGCACGACGGCGGGAGCCTGGTTGGGCGGCTGGCGTGCCATCTGCTGGTCCTTCTTCCCGTTCTTCGTGGTCATGGTCATTGCCTCAGCCCTCAGCGGCGGGGGCGGCGATACCTGGGACCCCAAGTTTGCCGCTGTTGATCGTCGATCCGGCGTGGCCCGGGGCCAGCAGCCCGTTCCGGACCCCAAGGCTGTTGCTGCTGAACAGGCCGCCGCGTCCGAGCAGGCGAGCCTGCCCAACCTCTACGGCCGCCGCCCGGATGCACGGCCGTAACTGGCTTGTTCGCCGCGTTGAGCGCAAGCTTGGGCCCGAGTTGGGGAAGCTCCGCCATGTAGCGTCTTCACGGCGTATCTTCTGGAAGGTCCTGATCCCCTGCTTGGCGGTGGGATTCATCTTTGGAACCATCGCCGAGTTCGTCAGCCCCATCCGCTCCACGCGGGAAGCCGGGCACTTCAACGATCCAGTCCTGTTCATCACCGCCAGTACCGTCACCGGCCTGGTGCTATGGTCAATGACCTTTCTGGGAAGCTTCCGGAAACTGCTGGTTTTCGATCTCGGGATCGTGGCCAAGTACTCGCAGAAACAGACCCTCTTGGTGATTCCATGGAGGGACATCGCGCCTGCGACCATCAAAGCCGTGACCACAGCCGACGGAACTGATCCGGACCGCCGCCTGGTTGCACGCCAGAAGGTTTCGCTGGGCGACGGCGGCCGGAATGCCGTGGTTTTCCAGGCCCGCGGCACCTTCTGGGTCTTCGCCTCGAACCAGGATCCCGCCCCATTGGTCCTCGCCATCCACGGGGCCATGAATGATGCAGGAATACCCGGCGCCGCACGGGCAGCGGCAGGTGCGCTGCCCGCCGTCGTACTTACCGGGCGAATGGCGCTCGACTGACCAGCTTGACTGAACAATGGGCAAAATGTGCCCTTGCAGACCGTCTACCAGCCGGTAGCATGTGATCCACTATGTTCACTCTCACCATCAACCAACGCGACAGCCGCCGCGACGGCGACCTTGTGCCGCAGCTGCTCAAGGACCTGCGGCACATTCCTGCGCGGCTCGACTTTGACCGCTCGGTTGAGGATGAAGTGCAGGGAATCGTCGAATCGGGCCACCAGGCCGTGGAGACTGCGTTAATCGCCCTGCGGTCCAGCCAGTGGTACGTAGGAATCGGCGTAGGACCCATCAATGAGCCGCTGCCCAACCTGGTGAAGGACGCGTCGGGCCACGGCCTGGTGTACGCGCGCCGGGCCGTCGACAGGCTGCGCAACGGCAAAGAGCGCATCCCCGTGGCCGTGGATGGGCCACTAACCGCGCTGGCTTCAGAAGCCGAGGCTGTGCTGCGGCTCCTTGGACACATCGTGCAACACCGCAGCGCCGCGGAATGGCGGGTATTGGACCTGCTCACGCCCGGCGTCCGCGGCCAGCAAAAGGCCGTGGCCCAGGAGCTGGGCATCACCACCCAGGCGGTCAGCAAGACCCTGGCCCGTGCCCAGTGGTCCGAGGAACACGCCGCCCGGCCGGCCGCAGCCCGGCTTCTGCAGCTGATCCTGGAAGTGCGCTGAGGGGTTCAGCACCGGCAGGGCCATGGCCGCGTTAGCATGGGTCCCACCACGTCTGACCGCGTCCAGCCGCGTCTACCGTGCCTGACCAGGAGGACCTATGCCGTACACCGTTGACTTCGAGAATGTCTCTACAGTCGGTTTGGAATCGTCGCCTGTGGCCGAGGCTGCCGCAGGATTGCGCGCCAACGAAGCCCGGTACTTCCGCAACAAGTACAAGCACGTTTTCACCGTGAGCCCCGCACAAGAGGTTCCGGCAGTGGTGGAGCGGGTGAGCCGCATCCTCCGGGAAGAACGCGACATTGTCATTGAATCCCGTCCCCTGGAAGCCACTGCCTTCCAGGTTGAGGACCTGCACATGGCTTACGTGTTCTACGAATCAGGGCTGTCCATCAACGTGATGTACAGCCTCGAGGACGGGAAAAGGGCCGTGGGATTCAAGCTGGCCGATGGGATGGACATCCCCGCCGAGTTGGAAGCAAAGTTCAAGTTCGCCCGGCAGAAATCGAAACTTGCGGGCGTTATCCGTGGTTCCTATTTCGTGATCAAGGGCGAGTACCCGCCGGCTCCCACCCAACCGCAGGGTTAACCCAACCGAGTCGCAGTTAACGCCATTTCTTTAGGGCTCAAAACGGCATCTTCTGCGACTCAGTTGGGTCAGCGGGGCACCTTACTGGTTACTGATGTTGTCCTTGGCTGTGCCGGCGCGGTCCTGGACATCAGCTGCGGCTGCCTGGCCCTCGTCCTTGACGTTGGCGGCGGCTTCCGTGGCGCTGTCCTTAACGTTCTGCATGGCGTCCTGGGCAGGCTCGCGCAGGTGCTCGGCGACTTCCTGGGCCGCGTGGCTCAGCTCATCAGTCAGCGGCTGGGCTGCTTCCTTGACAGCCTGGGCAGCTTCGCGCTCCTTCTCCGACGCCGGGAACAGCGAGGACACCAGCAAGCCGGCGCCGAACGCGATCAGGCCGGCGGCGATCGGGCTGCCCTGGGCCTTCCGGGTGATTGCCTGCGGCGCGTCACCCAGGTCAGAGACGGCGCCGGATACGTTGCTGGCTACGTCGGAGACAGCGCCCCCGGCCCGGTGCGCAGCGTTGCCTGCAGCATCACTGACGTCGTCGCGGGCGCCGAACACAGCGGTCTTGATCTTGTCCACCCTGCGATTGACGATGTGCGACGGGGTCACTTTGTCAGCCACGGCATCAACGTTGGTACTGAGCCGCCGGCGAGTTTCTTCGATATCGGCGCGCAGGGCGTCGGGGTTCTGCGTCATCGTGTCTCCTCAGTGTTCGGTTTCAAAGCGGGTGGTATTTTTTTGACCGTCTCAGCGGTCTGGGGCATGCCCTTGATGGCGTTAAGTTCCTTGCGGCCCTTGGCAGCCAAAACTGCTGCAACGATGCCCCAGATGACCGCGACAATTAGGGCTGACCATCCCAGGCCAACAAGCTGACCCAACGCCCACCAAAGGGCGATGGACAGGAACAGCACGGTGATGTGGCCGGCGTATGCAGCTCCGCCCAGCATCCCCGCACCCTTGCCGGCCTTGGTGGCGGACTCCTTCAGTTCCGCCTTGGCCAGCTCCACTTCCTGGCGCATCAACGTGGAAACGTCGCGCGTCAGGTCGCCCAGGAGCTCACCAAGGGGAAGAGTCTCCGCCTTTACGTGGGCTTCCGTGGGAGGCAGGTCGGCGGGACTGCTCATCGGGGTCCTCCGTACTGTGGGTCATCGGGATCCAGCTGTCCGGCGAGAGGATCGCCCTGGGCCTTTACTCCGCCGGCGTCCGCCTCCGGGTAAGGGAGCGTGGATCCGTCGAAGCCGCCAGTCGTGCCGGCGTCGTATCCGGTAGTGGTGGCTGAACCGTATCCGGCGGTGGTAGCCGTCGGCCCGGGCAGGTCCACTGCCGGAGGAGTCACCGCGCCGCCCTGCGACGGGTAATAAACGGCGCGAGGCGTCTCAGTGGTGGTTGCTGGAGTGCCGCTCGCGGACGCCGAATCGGAGGCGTTGCCGGCCATTCCCCGGCCGAGACGTCCTGCGAGGACACCGGCACCGGCAGCCAGCAGCAGGAAAGTCCCGGGCTTGCGGCGCGCGAAGCCCTTGACTTCATCCAGCAGCGAGCCGGGATCCCGGCCTTCCAACCACTGGGCAACGGAGGAGGAACGCTGGGCCGCCTGCTGGACCAGGTCCGTAGCCACGCCACCGTTTTCACTTGAGTTGGCCATGGTGGAGAGTTCGTCGGAAATGGACCGCAGTCCTTCGGCAACACGCTGCTGCTGTGCTTGGGCCTGATCGGTCAGCTCACCCTTGGTCTGCGTGAGCAGTTGGCGGGCATTCACCTTGACCTCGTGGGCCACATGCCCGGCTTCGGTCTTGGCGGTGTCTACGACCCCTCCAGCGGCGTCACCTACGGCACTGGCCACGCCTGCGGCCTCCTCCTTGGCCGTATCCACCTTGCCGGAACCGGCGGAACCGGTTCCCGAACCTGTGGGGGTTCCGCTGATGCCAGTGGTTCCTGCAGTCTGGGCCCCGACATCGGCCGAGTCCAAGTAATTTCCCGTGAACGGTTCGGTGCCTGCATGGGCACCGGTGGTTGGCGCCGCGAAGCTTCCGTCCTGCGGCGATTTGCTCTCAGTCATTATCGCTCTCTTTCCACAGTTGGCAGGCTGCGGACAGCAGCCGGGATAGTAAGTATCGTTACTATCAAAAGGTGTGTACCCGCTTGCGGCGGTTCCAATCACAACCACAGAGGAAATTGATGCTTCGCTCACGTTCAACACTTTCGGCTCGACAGGTGACGCCATACCTGCGAACGTGGGCTTGATGAGCCAACTGCCAAGCAGGCGGCGGCTGATCCCCGCGCTTCGAAAAACCGTTACACGCCACCGCCTCCTCTTCGCGGCCAAAACAGCCGTTGCAGCCGGGCTCGCCTGGTACCTCGCACCTTTCATGCCAGGCCCCGCCGCCGCGTATCCGTACTATGCCCCGCTGGGCGCCTTGGTGAGCATGCATCCCACCGTGGCGGACTCCGCCAAGCATGGCCTCCAAAGCCTGGCAGGGTTGGTGCTGGGTATCGGCATGGCCTTCGCCATCACAACGGTCGCCGCGCCCACCGCCTTTGCTGTTGCCCTGGTGGTGGGACTCGGCGTTCTCATTGGCGGTCTTCCACGGCTGGGAACTGCGTCCGAATGGATTCCCATGGCGGCATTGTTCGTGCTGGTGCTGGGCGACTCCAACGCCGAAGGTTTCTCCTTCGCCTACGTGCTCCAGATGGGGTTGGGGGTTGCTGTTGGCTTCGCCGTGAACTGGCTCGTGTTTCCACCCCTGCACCTTGACGACATTGACCCCGCCATCGCCGGCCACCAGGGAGCTTTGTCCCGGCAGCTCAAGGACATGGCGAAGGCAATGCAGGAGTCGTGGCCACCCAACCACGAGGCCTGGGCCACCCGAAGCGACGATCTCTCGCTCACCGCCGCGGCCGTTCGGACTGCCGTGCACCAGGCAGAACTGAGCGCCAAAGCGAACCCCAGGTCCCGCCGTCGGGCAACCCGGCTCCCCGGCGACCTCAGCGGCCTGCGGACTCTGGAACGCCTCACATTCCATGTCCAGGACATCACCGATGTCCTTGCCAGCGCCATCTGGGAAGAAGGTGCAGGGACGGTCATCCCCGACTCAGTAGTGGGAAACCTGGCTGATTCCTTGGAAGCCGCGGCGGCCGTGATCGACCACTGGCGGGACGCCGAGTCCGGCGAGCTCGCCAGCCGCCTTGCTGCAGCGAAGGACAGCATCTCGGCCCTCAGTGATGCTGTGGCCGAGGCCGCCGCCCATCAATCACCTGTCAACGCACCGGCATCCGTCGCCATGAGCCTCCGCCGGATCCTTACCGTGGTGTTGACGTCCGAATAAGGGGTTGGCGCGGTTGGAGCGGCGGCGATGTTTTCCGGCCCTTTCCTGCGCCGATCCCGTCCAGCATTTCCGCCAGTGATTCCAGTGATGAATGCTGTGGCGACCAGCCCAGGAGGCGATGTGCCCGGGACGTGTCCATGATGGGCGAATTGGCAGCCATGTCCACCCACCCGCCGTCCGTCACCTGCAGTCGGAGGCGCCAACTGACCTCGACGACGGCGCGAAGCACCGGAAGCGGAAACGGCAGCAACCGCCGGGCGTTGAAAATCCACGCCAAGGCGTTGGGGTCGATCACGGGCTCAGCGGCGATGTTAAAGGCACCTTCCGCCTTTCGCTCCAGTGCCCGCCAATAGGCGTCCGCGACATCGGCTGCGTGCACGGCCTGGAACACCAATTCATTGGGAAGGGCCAGCAGCGGCAGCCACGGCCTGCGGGGAACCAAACGGGGTAAGAACCGGCCCAGAAAGTATCGTCCAACCTCGCTGCCGGCCCCCGCACTGAACGTCAGTGCAGGACGAAGACGTGCCACCACGATGTCCGGATTCTCCTTCGCGAAGCTGTCCAGGATCCGCTCCTGGGCGGCCTTATCAGCACTGTAGTGGGACGTGTGGATCCCAGCTGCAGGCCACCCCTCCTTGGTCCGCTGGTCCTTCGGTGCCGGCGCGTAGGCTCCCACGGAAGACGCGCACACAATGTGCCCTACTCCGGCTTTCCGGGCGGCGGCCAGCACATGGGCCGTCCCTGCGACGTTGGTCCTGCGAAGCAGCTCGCGGTTATGGTTGGGCTGGATGAGCCAGGCCAGATGCACCACTGCGTCCGCTCCGGCCATGGCCTCCTCCAAAGCTGGTTGGTCCTCGCGGGCGCCGATATCCACGGCGTGCCATTCCACACCGTGGTACGGCGCAGCGTCCTGATCCGGTTCGCGACGGACGACGCCTACGAGCTCCAGGTCAGCGCCTTCCCCGGACCGGGCCGCCTGAAGCCGTTTCAAGACTTCGGTACCCACATGGCCGGTGGCGCCTGTGACGACGATTCGCATCGAATTCTCCCTAAATTTCCGGAGTCTTGCCCGTGGAGCGGATGCGTTCCAGCACCGCACTCGTGGAGTGTTCAGGCACGTAATCCAGGATGGCCACTGTGCCGCCATAACGCTCTACGGCCTCGGTTTCCTGGAGCATCTCCGGCGTGTAGTCGCCGCCCTTGGCATAGACGTCCGGACGCAGGAGTTCGATGAGGGGGATGGGCGTGGGCGTATCAAAAACGGTGACATGGTCCACGCAGCTCAGGGCAGCAATCACCGCCGCACGATCAGCCTCGTGGTTCACCGGCCGCTCCGGTCCTTTGAGCTGCCGAACCGAAGAATCACTGTTCAAGGCCACCACCAGGACGTCGCCCAGTTGCTTGGCCTGGTTGAGGTACCGGGTGTGGCCGCGGTGCAGGACATCGAAGCATCCGTTGGTCAGGACGATCCTCCTGCCCTCCCGACGATGTTCTTCGACATGCTCGGCCAACTCGGTGGCCGTTACGGCTGTATCCGCAAAACCGCGGAGATGCTTTGCCAGTTCCTCGGTGGTGCAGACCGACGTGCCGGGCCGGTGGACCACCACATCCGCTGCCGCTTGGGCCAAGTCAACGCTGGTGGTCAACGGCAGGCCAACACTTCGTGCAAGGGTAAGGGCGGCCACAAAAGTATCGCCGGCACCGGAGGCCTGCTTCTCCGCTTCGGGACGGGCCCAGGTTCTGTGGGTAACCGCTTGGAGGGAGTCAGCGTTACGTCGGATCGCCAAGGTTCCCTCACGGTCCAGGGTCACCACCACGGCAGCCGCACCTGAGGCGCGAAGCAGCTGGTCTGCGTGGGCTTCCACGAACGGGCATCGGGCGGCGCCCCCGGGAAACCCCATGGCCAGCAGACCCGCGGCTTCCTGCGCATTCGGCGTGGCCAGATCAGGTTTGAGTTCAGCCCAGCGTCCGGGATAGTGCGCGTCTACCACCACCAGGGTGCCCTTCCGGGCATCACTGGACTTCAGCGGATCTGCGCCGTCATTCCGGGGACCCAAATGCTCGAGGATGGTGTTGCGCACCGGACCTTCCAACGCGCCGGCTCCGTAGTCGCACAGCACCACGGCTGCCGACCCGTGAATCGCTGCGGGAACGCCGGCGGCCATCCTTTCGAGGCCCGTGGGAGGTAGCTCGGTGGCTGCGTCGTCAAGGCGCAGCATGACTTGTCCCCCGCTGCTGACGCGGAACTTGGTAGTGGTGATCATCCCGGCCTGCGACACCACGCCCGACACATCCACCCCTCCGGACTGGAGATGTTCAAGGAGCGTGCTGCCCGCCGAATCCTCTCCGACCAGGGAAACGAAACGAACCTCGGCCCCCATTGCAGCGAGGTTCATCGCCGTGTTGGCAGCGCCTCCCGGAGCGAAATCACGGCGCCGGACCTGGACTACCGGGGCTGGGGCTTCGCGGCAGAAGCGCTCAATGGTTCCATCCCACCAGCCGTCCAGGATGGAATCGCCGATGACCGTCACAACAGGGCGTTCCTCGGCCAAGCGGCCCGGCAACCAGTCAGCCAGGCCCTCCTGATTGGATAGGCGTGCCATGGGGTACCTTCCGGTTGGGCGACAGTTTCCTGTTCCCCTCAGGTACCCCGCGGAACGTTCTTCACACGCCGCGCGGCGCAGTTTTCCGCGTCTTGGACGAAAGGAAGCACCCATGGAGAATCCGCCGGCAAGCCCGAAGCCCGGCATCGGACCCGTGCTGGAGAAGTTCAACGACGTCAAGCGGATTGTGGTACTCAGGGGCGGCGGACTGGGCGATCTGATCTACACCTACCCTGCCCTCCATGCCCTGAAGCACGCGTACCCCGGGGCCACCATCACGCTTCTGGGCACCCCCATCCACGCCGCGGTGGTGGCCGCAGTGGACGGGCCGGTTGACGACGTCGAACTCCTGCCACCGACGCCGGGCGTCCGCGACGGTTCCCACAACGGCGGGCGCGAGGACGACGTGGCCGCGCGGGAGGCCATCGTCGAATCCATGCGGGCGAAGGAGTTCGATCTCGGTTTGCAGATGCATGGCGGCGGCCGGTTCTCCAACCCGTTCCTGCTCCGCCTCGCCGCAAAGCACACTGTGGGGACGCGTACCAAGGATGCGGAGCCTTTGGAGCGCAACCTGGACTACGTGTACTACCAGAACGAGCCGGATCGTTGGCTGGAAGTCGTTGGCCTCGCCGGTGCGCCACCGGCCCTAACACCACCTTTGCGTCCGGGACGGGAACACCGCCGGAACATCGTGGGACTGAGGGACGGTCAGCGGAGATCGTTGGTGGTGGTCCACCCGGGTGCCACCGATCCGCGGCGGCGATGGCCGGCGTCGTACTTCGCTGCAGCAGTGGCGGCGCTGACGCGGGAAGGCGCGCAGGTGTTGATCGTTGGCGACCGATCGGAGGAGGCCTTGGCGCAGGAAGTAGCGGCTTTGGCGGTCCGGCAACTGTCCGAAGCAGACCGGCCCGCCGTGCGCTCCGTGGCCGGGGAACTCCACATCGGAGATGTGGCCGCACTTCTGGAGGAGGCCACCGTCATGCTGGCCAGCGACAGCGGTCCACGGCACCTGGCCCAGGCCGTGGGGACTCCGACGGTAGGCATCTTCTGGGTTGGCAACGCGTTCAATGCGGGGCCGAGGGGCAGGGGCTTGCACCGCGTCCATATGTCCTGGGTAACCCGGTGTCCGCGATGCGGGGCGGATGTCACCCAAGTGGGATGGACAGAACCGCACTGCGGCCACGACGACACCCTCATCCAGGGCATCGCCGTGGCCGACGTTGTTCAGGACGTGCTGGACCTTACGGCCACGAGCCTTCTTCTGCGGGGCAAATAAGGAGTTCGCGGACCTCGCTTCCGAACGGCTGGGAGAGGGCGAACACCACTGCCTGCGCCACGTTGGCGGGATCGTTGAGCTTGGAATCGTCCTGCGGCTTGTACTGTTCGTCACGGTCGTCGAAGAAGTGGGTCTTCATGCCGCCCGGGATGATGGTGGTCACGCCGATGACTCCCCCGGTCTCCGCCGCGAGCGCCCGGCTGAAGCCGATGACACCGAACTTGGAGGCGCAGTAAGCCGTGGCATCCGGCAGTGCCCGCAGGCCCAGGGTGGAGGCGATGGTGATGGCGCGGCCGCGGGATTCCTTGAGATACGGCAGAGCAGCCCGGACAACGGACACGGTGCCCAGGAGGTTCACGCCGATGACCTTTTCCCACTCCTCAGCGGGGACATCGCCCAGCTTGCCGCAGCGATCAATGCCTGCCGCAGTCACCACTCCATCCAGCCCGCCCAAGCTGTCGGCGGCCTCCTTAACGGCTGCCTCCACGGCTTCCCGGTCGGAAACGTCCACCTCCAGTGCTTTGGCACCGGAGACGTTGCTGACGTCGCGGTCGAAGACGAAGGGCGTGCCACCGGCATCCCGGATGGCCTCTACGATCGCGGCACCAAGTCCGGAGCCGCCTCCTGTGATGATGACGCGGCCAGGTGTTTGCGTTTTCATGCGGTTCCTTTCGGTTGGTCCTTGCTAAATGTCAGCCGACTTTGGCCAGTGCTGCAGCCAGGCCGCTGGTGGAGCGCGCCGGATGGAAGGGCACTGTGACGCAACGTCCTCCCCACCCCGCAACCAGGCGGGCTTCCGGCAGTTCTTCAGGGATGTAGTCGCCGCCCTTGACCCAGATATCGGGCCGGACTTCGGCCAGGCAGGCCTCCGGGGTGTCCTCGCCGAAAACCACCACGGCGTCAACGCACTCGAGCGCAAGCAGCAGTTCGGACCGGTCTTCCACACTGACGATTGGCCGGTGCGGGCCCTTCAGCCGACGCACGGATTCATCGGAGTTCACGCAGACAATAAGGCAGTCGCCCATGCTGCGGGCGGCCTCCAACGTCCGGACGTGACCGGCGTGGAGGAGGTCGAAGCAGCCGCCGGTGGCCACCACTGTCCCGCCGTTGGCGCGGATGGCACTGGCCAGTTGGAGGCCGTCCACCGTTTGGAGGCTCACGAACCCAAGCCCTTTAAGCCCGACGACGGGACTCACCTTGGGTGCCTCAGCCAATGCTGCAGCTCCTCCCGCGGCGAGGAACGCGGACGCATCCTCCACAGCCCTGGCGGCGGCCTGCGGGAGGTCCAGCCCGAGCCCCAGATGCACGGCAAGGCTACCGGCCAGGCGGTCACCGGCGCCGCAGGGATCGCTGACGTTGGTTTTGGGGGCGGGGATGTCCTGAACCCCGTGATCCCCCGACAGCAGGAGGGCGCCGCCTTCGCCCATCGTCACCAGCACGGCGTTGCTCTTCCACTTCTCCAGCAGGTATTGGCCGGCCCTTTCGGCTGCTTTGCGGGACACATCCAACCCACCCGCCTTCGCCGCTGCCAGCGCCTCCGCACGATTGGGCGTCACGACCCCGACTCCAGTCACGGGCACGGAACCGGCAGGATGCGGATCCCACACCACCGGGACGCGGCGCACGGCTTCAGCGAGCGCGGCACGGATGTCGGTATTGGCAGTGATTCCCCGGCCGTAGTCGGCAACCACAATGGCCTCCGCCGAACCGATGGCTGCCAGCATCCCTGCCGTACAGTGCGGAACAGGAGGCGGGGCGCATCCCTCATCGAACCGGACCACCGGATGTGTTCCAATCCGCACCCGCGTCTTGGTGGGCGTCGGGGCAAGTGGGGCGCCGGCGAGAACCGACACACCGGACAGTGCCCGCCGGAGGTGGCTTGCGCCGTCGTCGTCCGATACTGCCGTGACCAGCGAAACGCTGTGGCCGTCCTGCGCGAGGACGGTCGCCACGAGTCCCGCCCCACCTGCCCGACGCCGGATGTCCGCGACGTCGACCACCGGAACCGGCGCGTCGGGGCTGAGGCGCGTGGCGGACCCGTTGATGTCCACGTCGAGGAGGACGTCCCCCACCACCGTGATTCTCATGGTTGGCCCGCGCCAAAGGAGCCCGAACCGTATGAGCGGGCCCGCTTGGCAACTTCGGCGTCGAAGGCCCTGCAGACGGCATGGACCGCAATGAGATGGCCCTCCTGGGCGTTGGCGGCGATGGCGTCCACGGTGATGGCTTGATCGCAGGCGCCGGCGAGGGGATTGGGGCCAGGGCCGGTCAACGCCCACGTGGCGATGCCGCGTTCCCGTGCTGCCCGCGCGGCGTTGAGCAGGTTGGGGCTCCGGCCGCTGGTGGAGAGAAGAATGAGGACGTCGCCGGCACGGCCATGGGCCCTGACTTGGCGCGCGAAGACTTCCTCGTAGCCGTAATCGTTTGACAGTGCCGTGACGGCGGAGGTCTCCGCATGAAGGGAGATCGCGGAGAACGGTGCACGTTCTTCATCGAACCTGCCCACGAGCTCGGCCGTCAGGTGCTGCGCCTCAGCAGCCGAGCCGCCGTTGCCGGCCGCCAGCAGGCGTTGCCCGGACAGCAGCCGGGTGGCCAGTTCGGTTCCCCACTCGGATAGGCGTCCGGACTGCGAGCGCAGTGATTCCAGGGCGGGCAGGACGTTGTCCAGGTGAGTGGTGACCTCGGCGTTGTGGGTAGGGTCGCCTACGTCCGGGGTCCAGCGCACAGGCAAGGTGTCCGGGACGGTGGTTTCGGGAGTCACAGTGCCGCTCCTTCCAGTGGTTCCAGGTCTTCGCCGGCTTGGACGCCCGCGGCCATGACGGATCGGTAGGCCTTCTCAGTGTCGGAGGCGACCCGTTCCCAGGAGTAGCGGGACCGTGCGCGACGAGCGCCGGCTCGGCCCATATCGGCACGCAGGTCCGGGTCCCCCAGCACCTTTTCCAAAGCCTCGGCGAGCGCTTCCGGGTCACGCGGTGGCACATGCAGCCCTGTCTTCTGATCCACTACCGTCTCCCGGAGTCCGCCCACGGCGGCCGCCACCACAGGCACGCCACACGCCATGGCTTCCAGCGGCACAATGCCGAACGGCTCGTACCAGGGTGCGCAAACCACGGCATCGGCACTGCGGAAGATACCGGGCATCGCGTCCCGTGGAACCTGGCCGCGCATGGTCACTTTGTCCTCAACGCCAAGTTCCTTCGCCAAGGCATGGAGCCGCTGCGCTTCCGGGTCTTCCTCGAGCGTCAGGGCGTCGCCGGAGCCACCAACGATCAAGAGTTCGACGTCCTCGAAGCCCGCCTCCGCGAGGAGCGGCAGCGCCTGGATGACCAGGTCCACGCCCTTACGTTGCACGAGCCTCCCCACGCTGAGGATGCGATGCGTGCGCGGTTTGGGGTCGGCGTCGGACGTTCCGGGGAACAACGTGAGGTCCACTCCGCAGGGCGCAATGGAAATCTTGGATCGGCTGATGCCCAGGGCCTTGAGTTCGAAGACCTCGTCCGGGCAGGTGGCGATGACCCAGTCAGCCGTTCTGCCCACCCAGGGTTCCAGCCATTCCCTGGCCGGTGGGCTGGTATCCGCGGCACCCTGGTGGCGGCGTTTGACGGATCCCAGCGCGTGGAAGGTCTGCACCACGGGCACGGGAAGGGCTGAGCCTGCGCGTCTGGAAGCCTGGATCGCGGCGAGTCCGGACATCCAGAAATGCGCATGGATCAGGTCCGGGAGCTGGCCTGCCCAGTCCGCGCAGATCCCGTCTGCCAGTTCGCCCATGAACGGCAGCAACCCGTCCTTGGGGATATGGCGGGCAGGGCCGGCGTCGACGTGAACCACGGTGAGTCCCGGTCCAACCAGCACCTTTGCGGGAAGGTCCGGGTCGTCACGCCGCGTGTAGACGGTGACCTGGTGGCCGCGGCCGGCCAGGCTGGAGGACAGCGCCGCAACGTGGACGTTCTGCCCTCCGGCGTCAACGCCTCCCAAAGCAGCCAGCGGACTGGCGTGTTCGGAGACCATGGAGATTTTCATGGATGCGTCCTCTCTGTGTCATGGCTGATCTGGGTCACGGCCGATCTGTGTCACGACTGATCTGGGTCACGGCTGACGGAACCTGAACCGGGTTGCGGACTGCTTCCTCCCTGGATGCGCTTGGGGAGGTCGGCCAGGAGTTCGTCCCAGGCCCTAAGAAACTTGCCGAGCCCGTAACGCTGCAGTGCGGCCTCACGGGCAATGATCCCCATGGCATAGGCATCGTCGGGATCGCCCAGGAGGCGCCGGGCAAACCTTTGGAGGTCGCCGACGTCGTTGGAGACCAAGCCTGCACCGTGCGGAATGGCGCGGCTCGCCTCAGTGGTGGCCAGGGCAAGGACGGGCATGCCGAGGTGCATGGCTTCCAGCAGGGCCAAACCCAACGACGTCCAGCGGAGGGGATGCAGGTAGAGGCGGCATCGGGCCAGCTCCTGATGGAGTTTCGGCGCAGGCACGTCGCCGCTGACGCGGAGCTGTTCTTCGCTCAGCCCCAAACCTTTGAGATTGAGGGCTTCGGGCAAGGTTTCCGTTCCCATGCCGAATACCCGCAGTGGTGCCACCGCCGCGAATCCGGGCAGGAGATCCGTTCCCGTGACGCGGCCGCGCCTGACGGGTTCATTGACCACCACGCCCATCTCTTCCCGTTCACCGGTATACAGGGGCCCGGGGTCAGGGATGCCGTGCTCTATCACCGTGGTTGTTGCCGTGCCCGTGTCCCAGAACAGCTGATTGAAGTGGGTCACGTGGACCACCGGGATGTTGCTTTGGTCCGCCAATGGATGCAGGGAAAACGGGACGTCGCCCTTGGGGGTGTTGTGCTCCAGGTAGACGGCCGGGAGGTCGACTCCGGGGCGGCGGCCCAATGTACCGGCAACGGCCGCGATTTCCTCGGGACGTTGCAGGACCACCACGTCCACACTGCCGGGGTCAAGGGTCCCCATATCCACTTCCCGCGCGGCGAGTGGCCATTCACGGCCGCCCCGCCCCAAACCCCAGGCGCCGCCGTCGGACGATCTTGGAAGCAGGTATTCATGCTGACCGCGGACGAATGCCTCCATCCAGCCACCGTGGACATGCCAGACCAGGATCCTCATGGCTTCCAGACCTTCCGTCGTGTGGAAAGGGACGACACGCCTCCCAGGAGCCTTTCAACTGCCTCGACAACCTGCTCCGGGGTCACCGAGCTCAGACAGGGGTGTCCTGGGACCGGGCAAACCCGGGAGCGGCTGTTTTTGCAGGCCGCTTCCTGGTCACCCAGCAGTTCCAGCGGGACGCCATATGGTGCCCATCGGATGGCCGGAACCACGGGGGCGAACAGGCACACCACCGGCGTACCCACCGCTGCCGCAAGATGGGCCGGACCTGTATTCCCGGTAACCACGACGGCGGCACCCGCCAGTACCGCTGCCAGCGTCCGAAGGTTTGTTTCCCCGCCGAGGTTCCTTGCCGAAGGCCCTGCCACCGTTGCCGTGAGCGACGTTTCGCCCGGTCCGCCAGTGACCACCACCCGGTGCCCGTACGCTTCGAGCAATTCCACCGTGGCGGCATTGTGCAGCGCGGGCCACGCCCTGGCCGGTGCTGAGGCCCCGGGGTGAACCACGATGTACGGGCCGTCTTCCGCCAGACCGGCCGCCACAACCCCCGGGTCCGGAGCGGGTGTGATGCGCAGTTTTCCATCGTCACCGTTCGGCAGGACGTGGCCTGCGGCATCGGCAATGGCAAGCGCGCGGACGGCCTCCGGTTGGTCGTCGGAAAAGTCCTCGCCCGGTTTGAGCCGGACGTCGAGGAGCGAACCAGCGTAGTCCGTGGAAGCGCCGGTGATCTTCCGGACTCCCGCAAGGCGCAGGAGCAGCGCGAGCGGGAGCGGAGATTGGTGGAAGGACGTCAGGATAACGGCCTCGTCGATCCGGGAGCTGCGCACAAAGTCGATCAGCCCGTTGGCCATTTCTTCCGTCACGGGTGGTGCCGGGTTGACGATCCACGGGCACTCCCACGTATGCACCTGGGTGACGCCGGGCAGCATTTCCGCGGCGCTTGATCCTTCGGGACCGCAGAGCAGGACGACGTCGTTCGGGCGGCTGCCATCGGCCCGGCTTCCGTTCGCCACGGCACGCAGGGCAGGTCCTGAAAGGAGGACATCGCCCATGCTGTCCAACCGGGCCACCAGGACGCGGCTCATACAGGGGCGTCCTGCCGTGCTGGGTCCGCGGGTGGCGCCGTGTCTTCGTTCAGGAGGAATTCCACTGCATGGCGCAGGTCCTGGGCCACCACGGCGGCAGCATCTATTTCTTCCTGACGTGTCATGGGCGTTGGCACCAGCACCGCACGCGCACCGGCAGCCGCGGCCGCTTCCATGTCCGCTCCTATATCGCCGACGTACGCGGCCTCGGACGGTTCGATGCCAAGTGTGCGGCACGCTCCCAGAATCATTCCGGGGGCGGGTTTCCGGCAGCTGCATCCCTCTTCCGGTCCGTGCGGACAGATCTCCCACACGTCGAAGGGCCCCAGCATCTGCTCTACATGCTGGTTGACTTGGTGCACCTGATCCAGGGTCAGGAACCCACGTGACACACCTGACTGGTTGCTGACGACACCAGTGGCCAACCCTGCCCGGCGTACCTTTTCGAGGGCCGGCAGGGCGCCGTCCATGGGCCGCACCAGCTGCGGGTCGCCGTTGTATGGCACGTCAACGACGAGCGTTCCATCGCGGTCAAACAGGACCGCCTTCAACGTTCCGGTTCCTCCCATACCCGCAACGTTCCCCAGTTCCCTGCGCGCTAAACAGTGCGGCAGTGAGAAGTTTCATGCCGCTAGACTCCTAGCGGGAGGCCACCATGAACACGGCTTTGGACAGAGACGAGAGCAACGATCAACCCCTGCTGCTTGCCCTGCGCGCCCTGAAACTCGGCGACCTCCTGGTGGCAGTTCCGGCCCTCCGCGGCTTGCGCCGGGCCTTTCCGGAACACCGGATCCTGTATGCCGCGCCGGCTTGGGTAGCCGAGGCCTTGGACTTGGTAGGCGACATCCACCACCTGCCCACGCCCGGTCTCGACCATCCCCTGACCGTCCCCCGTGGTGCCGTGGATATTGCGGTGAACCTGCACGGAAACGGGCCTGAGAGCCGCTTGCGGATAGGCGAATTGCAGGCCAGGCGCGTGGTTGCGCATGCGGGCCCAGGGGTCAGTGGGCCGCCGTGGGTCACGGGCTTGCCTGAACGCGAGCGCTGGACCCGCCTGCTCAACTGGCACGGCATCGACGCCGATCCGCTCGACTACCGGTTGAACCGACCGGCCGTTCCTTCGCCACGTCCCGGCGCCACTGTTATCCATGTGGGTGCCGCGTACGGCAGCAGGCTCTGGCCTGTGGAGCGGTTCGCTGATGTTGCAGTCGAACTCACTGCTGCGGGGCACCACATTGTTCTCACTGGTAGTTCATCTGAGCGTGGGCGGGCTGAGGAGACCGCCGCCTTGGCGAGGCTCAAAGGAGCAAACCTCGACGACGGGTTGCTGGCTGGGAGGCAGGGCCTCGCCGAATTCGCGGCAACAGTTGCCGAAGCCCGGCTGGTGGTCTCCGCGGACACCGGCGCCGCACATTTGGCGTCCGCGTATGAGCGTCCGTCCGTAGTGCTGTTCGGCCCTGCTCCGGTCGAAGAATGGGGTCCGCCGCCGGGCCCGCACGTGGTGCTCACCGCCGTCGAACTCCGCCGCGGTGATGTGTTCTCCAGCGATCCTGACCCCGCGCTGATGGCCGTCAGTGTCCGCGACGTTGTGGAGGCCGTGGAGCGGCTGGGCTGCTAAGGACCCTCTTCCGGTGGTAACCCGGGTTGTAATCCTTGGCGTCTAGGGGGCCGTCCCGTCCCGTAACCGGGCTTCTTCGTCCAGCAGCTGCGTTTGGAGCGAGACGAGGATTTTGGACAGCTTGCGCGACACCTGCATCTGCGACATCCCCAGCGCTTCCGCGATAGTGGACTGCGTCTCCTCGCGGTAATAGCGCCGGTAGAGCAGGTGACGGTCCTCAGCACTCAGTTCGCGGATGGCGTTGCGCAGGGCCAGCACGTCCTCCAGCCGATCCGTCGGGCAGCCGAAAGCGGAAAGGGAACCTTGCAGGCCGTCACGCCCCTCGGACGCAGGAGCATCCAGGGAATCCGGGCGCTTGCTGGTACCGGCCATCAGTGCTTCACGCACCTGGCAAGGCTCCAGGCGCAGATCCTCGGCAACTTCCTCCGGCGATGGGGTCCGCTGCAGGGTTTGAGTCAGTTCTTCCGTCCGCGCCAGCACTTGGCGGCGGACGTCCTGGATGGTGCGTGGCGGGCGGACAACCCAGCAATGGTCGCGGAGGTACCGCTTGACCTCACCGGCGATCGTGGGCGCGGCGTAGGCGGGGAAGCTGACGCCTTTGGACTCGTCAAAGCCGCGTGAAGCCTTAATGAGGCCCATGTAGGCAACTTGCCTGACGTCGTCCAGGTCATGCGTGTGGGCGGAATATCTTGCGGCAATCGACTTGGCCAAATTGAGGTGGTCAAGGATCAGGCTGTCCTGAAAACTCTGGCGAATGGAACCTTCCGGCGCTGCGGCGGGCGGACGGGTTGGGTCGTCAAAGGGTGGGATGTGTCGCATGGGCTCAATCCTCGGACCTGCTGGTTAGGGATGAGCCCACGGCAAGACTCCTTAAAAAGAGAAGCACACTTACTATTAGCTTTCAACGGGGTTAGGCTCGAAAGGTAGTCAAATCCACGGATCGGAGATCTACATGGAAGACCCACAACTCGCCGAAACGACTACAGTGGTCGCGGATATTCAAGACCTGCTGCTCAGCACGCCTGATGTCGAAGCGTTCCTGGAGGAGTTGGCCCGGCACTCGGCCAGCATGTTCAGCAGCCCTGAGGCTGAGGTCTACTGCGGAATTACGCTGATGCGCCACCGCACAGCCGGCACTGTGGCCAGCAGCAGCGAACGGGCCAGGCAACTGGACGAGGTTCAGTACGCGTATGCCGACGGGCCCTGCCTCCACGCTTGTCGTGAGGGCACCCAGGTCCACATCCCCGACTTTGAAAAAGACAACACGTGGCCCGACTACAACGAGGCCATCACCGGCCACGGACTCCGTTCCGTACTGGCGGTTCCCTTTCCGCTTCCGGACAACACCTCCATGGCAGGCCTCAACCTGTACTCCGACCGCCCCAACGCCTTTGACCAAGCAGCCGTGCAACGCGCCAACGACTATGTGGGGCAGGCCTCCAAAGGGCTTCAGCTGGCCGTACTGATTGCACAACACAGCCAAACCGCCGCCAACTTGCGGGCAGCCATGGAGTCGCGGACCGTGATCGACGTTGCCACGGGCATCATCATCGCGCAGAACCGCTGCACCCAGGAGGAGGCGATGGAACTCATCAAGAAGGCTTCCAGCAACCGGAACGTCAAGCTCCGAGTGGTCGCCCAGGCCATTGTTGAATCTGCCGGCGGGGGCCCCATCCAGACAGTGTTCAAGTAGGCCGCTTATTGCGGTGGTGTTAGCCCTGCATCGCGCCGATAATTGCGCCCATCGCCGTGAAAGTGACCACGTTGTAGCTGCCGTTGATCGCAAACAGTGTCAGGCTGCGGCGCTCGAACAGGTAGTTGACGCCCAGGGCGGTTGCCACCCAACCCACGCCGGCAGCCAGCCCGGCGAAGGTCCCGAATGCCAAACCACCACGGCCAATGAAGGCTGCCAGGAAAATCGCCATCACCAGGGCAAGAAAAAACGAGCCCACAAAGACGCGCGCCGTTCCGGACTTCAACTGCTCATCGCTCACCCCGGCTGCCTTTTGCCACGGCTTAGCGAACAACAGCGAATACCAAAGCCCGCCCACCACGAACGTAGCCACAGCAGCCAACAAGACAGCGAGCCAATTAATCTGAACGTCCATCGGTGTCCCCTCCTGAGCAGTCCCTGAATGGACAGTACGCCCGGGCGGACCCGAGGTCTTGTAAAAACCCCGCAGGCTAACCGGCTATGTCCTCCAGTGGGACAAACGTGGCGTATTCCGCTCCGTAGTTCTGCACCACCCGAAGGTACTCCGACGGCGTGAAACCACTGAACCGCCGGAACGACCTGATGAGGTGCGGCTGATCGTAGTAATCGGCCAAGTGCAGGAGTTCACGGCCAGGCACTGAACCTTTGGGGAGGGCCGCCGCCTGGTTCACGATCCTGTTGAAACGGCACACATCCGAATACGCCTTGGCCGTGGTTCCGCAATCCCGCATCATGATGCGTTCAAGAGTGGACGTACTGATATCCAGTTCAGCGGCCAGCACGCTGATTTCGACATCCTCTTCCGCGAGGGTTTCAACGGCTTTGACTGTCCTGGAGTCTGCTGGGTAACCCGGCCTGAGGTGCTTCAGCAGGAACGTTGCCAAGGACGCGAAAGCCTGCTCCGGTTCAGCGTCCATCAGATGCGAGCGCAGTTCCGAAAAGCCCGGGAAGATACTTTCAGCATCCACCACCCGGTTCTGAAACCTCGACGGCGGCTGGCTGGTGAACGCTGCAAGGCCATAGGGAGTGAGTCGGGCGCCAACGTTGAAGAGCTGCGCCGGGTTCTCGCTGATGACATAGCTGCGTTGCAGCCCTGCGTAGAAGCCGGTGGAGACTTCCGTAGCGTTGAGGTGGCGGTCGCCCGCCTTCACGGGCGCGCTGGTTTTGGGCGGGCTGATGTTGGGCGGGCTGGTTTTGGGCGGGCTGATGTTGGGCGGGCTGATCAGGCGGTAGGGGTCCGACAGGTTAAGAATCAGGTGTGCCGCTGGCCCTGGGAGGATCTTCTCGTAACGCGCCTGCGGCTGCGCACGGACGAACCACAGCTGGGTGACAAACGGCTGCAGCCCGGGTGGTGCCGGACACTCTTCGTAGAACACAGCCCCAGTCTAGGCAGCACCACCGCCGATCCCGCTCTTATGGGACCCCCCGTCTCTCAGCGGTGAGTGTGACAAAAAAGAGCGAGTTCGGGCACAACAGCAGCGCCTCCGTCCGTGGCGAGCGGCTGTTACAGCAGGCCGCGCAAAATCAAGGCGGCGCCGTCGTCGAGCACTGAGGCGGTGACCTCATCCGCCACGGCGATCACTTCATCCGGAGCCTGGCCCATGGCAACGCCGCGACCAGCCCACGTGAGCATTTCGATGTCGTTGCGGCCATCGCCTACGGCCACCGTGTTGGCCTGGTCCGTGCCGAGCTTGTGGCGCAGGGCCTCCAAGGCGCTGGCCTTGGTGACGCCGTCAGCCGCAATGTCCAGCCAGGCAGTCCAGCCCACCGAGTAGGTCACGCCGGACAGCCCGATGTGCTTGATGGCCTCGTTGAATTCATCCGAGGTGTTCTCGCTGCTGAAGACCACCACGCGGACAGCGGTGGCATCCAACATGGTCTGGAAATCCACGCCGATGGACTCCACGCCGAAACTGGCATCCTGGAATCGCTCGGTGGAGAGGAAGTTACCGTCCTCGTCCTCCAGGGCGTACTTGGCATTGGGCAGCCGTTCGCGCAAGGCCTTCAGGGCCGGAGCGGGATCGAAGGTGGCCTTGTGGATGATCTCGTAGCCGTTATCCAGCGAAGGATCCAAGCGAAGTGTCACGCCGCCATTGCAGCACACGGCGTACCCTCGCTCGAGGCCGATCTGCTTGATAATCGGGAGCGTTGCATT
Organism: Paenarthrobacter aurescens; assembly: GCF_025421775.1. Classification (GTDB taxonomy): domain Bacteria; phylum Actinomycetota; class Actinomycetes; order Actinomycetales; family Micrococcaceae; genus Arthrobacter; species Arthrobacter aurescens_B. Next base: position 40,876 of record NZ_JAOEFX010000013.1, read on the forward strand.
GAGTGAGCGGCCGGTGGCGATCATGACGTCGTGGCCGCCGGCCACTACAGCCTGTGCAGCGGAGCGAACACCCGGCGACATGTGGCCGTCGTGGTCCACAAGAGTGCCGTCGACGTCCAGGGCGATCATGAGCTTGTTGTTGTTATTTGGCTGGTCATCGATGCCAGCAACTGGAGTATCAGTCAAAATAGTCATGCTTACAGTAGAGCAGACACCTCCGACAGTGAACTAGGACCGGCGCCACAGCGGACGATTAACGGGAAATGAACAGTCATCCCTGCGCCGGTCATTGGCCGCTCCTGAGGATGACAAGTTGACGGGTGGCGCGCGTCATCGCAACATAGCGGTCCACGGCGCCTTCGATGCCTGAGCCCAACGTCTCCGGATCGATGAGGACCACGAGGTCGAACTCCAGGCCCTTGGCGAGTTCCGGAGTGCGCCAGCTGACACGGTCCTGCCGGGGCTTCACGGGAATGGCTTCCGGCGCCGTGATGACGCACGCAGTGCCTTCTGGGTTTGCCGCGAGCCAGGTTTCCAGGATTCCGCCGAGCTCCTGCGTTTTCCCATGGCCCACAGGGACGCCACTGCTGCGCACCGAAGTAGGTACGTTGGCGTCCGGGAGCGCCACCCTGATGACCGGTTCAGCTTCAGCCATGACTTCCTCGGGCGTGCGGTAGTTGATGCTGAGGCCAGCCAGCTTCACGTTGGCCAGGCCCACCCTTTCGAGGCGCTCTTCCCAGGACTCGGTGAACCCGTGCCGGGCTTGGGCCCTGTCCCCCACCACAGTGAAGCTCCGCGAAGGGCAGCGAAGCAACAGCATCCGCCACTCCGCGTCCGTCAGTTCCTGGGCCTCGTCCACCACGATGTGTGCGAACGGTCCGGCGAGGACATCCGGATCGATTGCTTCCAAGGCGTCCCGGTCCACGAGCTTGTCCCGCATGTCGTCACCGCGAAGCATGTGCATCTCCAGGTTTTCAGAATCATCAGCTGCAATCAGGTCATCAACAACCCGGTCCATGAGCTCCCGTTCCGCTGCCTGAGCCGCCGCCTGCTTTCTCTTGCGTCGCGGGGCCTCCGGGTCACCGAGCCGTTGCCGGGCTGCGTCCAGAAGCGGCAGGTCCGCCGTCGTCCAGGCTTCGGGGTCTTCACGCTGCAGGGTGGCTCGTTCATCAGGCTGAAGCCAGGGTGCGCAAAGGCGCAGATACGCCGGCACCCGCCAGAGGTCTGCCACCAGTGCTCCGTAGTCCAGCAACGGCCACGCCCGATTGAAATTCGCCTGAAGCTCCGGGGTGAGGGTCAATGCCCTGCGGAGCAGGCCCTGGGGAACGTCGTGCCCAGACATCTTGTCCGCGAGGATTTCCAGCAGCGCATCCCACACATCGTCACGGGCTTCGTTGTGCGGGGTTCCGGGCTCTGCGGCGTCGAAGGCCTCGGCCCAGTCCTCACTGCTGAGCGAGACGTCGGCGTAAGGCGTCTCGACCTCCATGCCCTCGGACGGTGGCTCCTCATGGAACTTCACCGCACGCTCAATCGCTTTCACCATGTCCACGCTGGACTTGAGCCGTGCCACTTCGGGATCACTTTCGGCGGCAGCCGTGGCACCTTCGGGGACAAGATCCCTCAACGTGCATGTCTGCACACCTTCCTCACCCAGGCTGGGAAGGACATCGGCAATGTAGGCGAGGTAAGGCTGGTGCGGACCAACGAACAGGACGTCGCTCTTTCGATGGTTGCTGCGGCGGCTCAGCCGGGGATCCGAATAGAGCAGGTAGGCCGTGCGGTGCAAGGCGACCACAGTCTTTCCGGTGCCCGGACCGCCGTCCACCACTAAAGCACCGCGAGAGCCGGCCCGAATGATCTGGTCCTGGTCACCCTGGATTGTCGCCAGCACGTCCCTCATCCGCGGTGAGCGACTGCTGCCCAGGCTGGCAATGAATGCCGACTGGTCATCAAGGGCAGTGTTATTTTCCAAGCCACCTGTGGTGAACACTTCGTCCCAATAGTCACTGATCCGCCCCCGCGTCCAGCGGAAACGGCGACGACTTACCAGCCCCATCGGATTGGCATGGGTTGCTCCGAAGAAGGGCTCGGCTGCCGGGGAGCGCCAGTCAATCAAGAGCCGGCGCCCTTGGCTGTCGTTGAGGCCAAGCCTGCCGATGTACACGGGGTCCGGACTATCCGCGCTCACCATCCGTCCCAGGCAAAGGTCCAAACCGAAGCGCCGTAGGGCCTTGAGGCGCGCTGCGGTCCTGTGAATCTCCTGGTCCCGGTCCAGTGCAGCCTGGCCGCGACCGCCGGGCTGCTTTCGAGTGACATCGAGACGGTTGGACAGTTCCGCAATAGACTCCGAAAGACTCGCTGCGATGGCTTCGAACTGCTGCTCATCTTTGCCGATCAGCTTCGAATCCGCCTTGCGTTCCAGATGTTCAGGCAGAGCGAAGGCGCTGGTTTTCAGGGGGCTGATTTTAGGCATACCACGACTCCCTTTTCCGTTGGTGATGGGGTTCGTGGATCAATTGTTCGGCACCGGGGGGCCCTTGCCGCAAGCCCCCCAGTGCGTTATACATTGAATATGGAAGGGATAATTCCCTTCCTTTTTTGTGCCCATTCCCCACGCTCCCGCGTTCGTTCGAATTCCCCGCCACACAACGATAAGTGGGGCAAACAACGCGGGGTTTTGACCGCGGGTAGGGTGGTCGGATGCTTACACGAATGACCGGCGCCCAGCTGTCAGCCCTCTATGACGCAGAGAATCAATGGGCTGTGGATGACGACTTCTTCCTGACGTTCGTGAATGAGCGTCCGAACAGCCGGGTGTTGGACCTTGGATGCGGCACCGGGCGGATCAGCTTGGCTGTGGCTGCCCATGGACATGACGTGGTTGGCATCGATCCGAACTCCGCGTCACTCACCGCCGCACGGCAGAAACCCGGGGCAGACAATGTCACGTGGGTGGACGGCACGTCGGCGCAGATCCCCGAAGAGGATTCCTTCGACACGGCGGTCATGACCGCACACGTCGCGCAAGCGATTAATGACGACGCCGATTGGTCACTGACGCTTGCCGACGTGCACCGCGCGCTGGGACCCGGCGGGCGGTTGGCCTTCGATTCCCGGGATCCTGCAGCCAAGGCGTGGGAGCGCTGGACTCCAGGCAACACCAGAGGCGCTCACACGCTTCCCGATGGCTCCATCATGGAAACGTGGATGGAGAGTGTTCTGCTGCCCGGCGGGCTCGTTGCGCTAACCGAGCACCGGCTCCTTGGCGGAAGCCTCGATGAAACAGAGTCGTCGGTCCTGGCGTTTCGCAGCGAGGACCAGCTGCGCCAAGACCTGGGCCTCGCGGGCTTCGAGGTGGAGCGCATCCTCGGAGGATGGGCAGGCGAGGAAGTGGGTTCCGGGCAGGGCGAGTTGATCGTTATTGCCCGCAAGCCCCACTAAGGCGAAGGGTCACCAGGCCAGCCCTCCTATGTGCACAACCCAGGCTGTGGAGGACAGGTGCCAACGAAAAATCCCGCTCTTGTCGGCTATGCGAGCCGTACAACGGCAGGCTTAACGGACAAGAGCGGGATCCGCGGAACCAAAGAGGAACTAGATAACCGGCAGAACCTCAAGCCCGCCAAGGTACTTCTGCAGCGCCTTGGGGACGTTGACGGAACCGTCCGGGTTCTGGTGGTGCTCAAGGATGGCCACGATCCAGCGTGTGGTGGCGAGAGTGCCGTTCAGTGTGGCCACGGCGCGCGTGCCCTTGGCGACGCCTTCCTCATTGACCACACGTTCGCGGATGTTGAGGCGGCGTGCTTGGAACGTGGTGCAGTTGGACGTCGAGGTGAGCTCACGGTAAGCGTTCTGCGTGGGTACCCAGGCTTCACAGTCGAACTTGCGGGCCGCGGACATTCCGAGGTCGCCGGCAGCGGTGTCGATTACACGGTAGGGGAGCTCGCACTTGGCCAGCATTTCCTCTTCCCAAGCCAGCAGGCGTTCGTGTTCGGCAGCTGCCTCTTCAACGGTGGTGTAGATGAACATCTCCACCTTGTTGAACTGGTGCACACGGATGATGCCACGGGTGTCCTTGCCGTGAGAGCCAGCCTCCCGGCGGTAGCAGGAGCTCTGACCCGCGTAGCGGATGGGGCCATCGGAGAGGTCCAGGATCTCGTCCGCATGGTAGCCGGCGAGGGCCACCTCCGAGGTTCCCACAAGGTAAAGGTCGTCTTCAGCGAGACGGTAGATCTCGGCGTCGTGCTTCACATCAAAACCGGTGCCCTGCATCGTCTCCGGACGCACCAAAGTAGGAGTGATCATGGGGACGAAGCCGGCATCGATGGCCTGTTCCATGGCCATCTGCAGCAGCGCCATTTCCAGCCGCGCGCCGACGCCGCGGAGGAAGTAGAAGCGCGAGCCGGAAACCTTGGCACCGCGCTCCATGTCGATGGCGCCGATCAGTTCACCGATTTCCAGGTGGTCCTTGGGCTCGAAGTCGGTGAATTCGCGTGGGGTACCCACGGTCTTGACCACCACGTAGTCGTCTTCGCCGCCCTCGGGGACGCCGTCCACAACGAGGTTTGGAATGACGCGGAGCAGCTCTTCCTGCTTGGCCTGGGCAGCATCGGCCTCAGCCGAGGCGGCCTTCACCGAGTTGGCCAGTTCCTTAACCTCGGCAAGCAGCGCCTGCTTCTCCTCGCCCTTGGCCTGCGCCACCTTCTTACCGAAGGCGTTCTGCTCGGCGCGCAGGTTCTCGTAGCGGATCAGCGCGGCACGGCGGTCGGAGTCAGCAGAGATGATCGCGTCCACGACGGACTCGTCGGCGCCACGGGCGCGCTGGCTGGCACGGAACTTGTCCGGATTTTCGCTGAGGTCTTTTACGTCGATCACCACACAAGAGTATCGAATCAGCCGCGGATTTCCGGCCCGGGGCGGGCAAAGGCTGGCCGCCCCGACCGGGCGGCAAAGAGGGGACGGCCCAGGAGGATAGTGTTGGAGCACCATGAGCGACTGGATCCTGTACGTGATTCTCGCTGGGGGCGTGGCGTTTGCCGTCTCCAGTTGGTGGGGTGTGCGCAGATTGAAAGCCCGGCACATCAGGAGCGCAGTCCGGGAGGACGCCCACAAGCCGGGCGCCGGTGACCAGCGCGTTGCTGTCATCCTCAACCCGGTGAAAAACAATGCGGAAGTAGCGCGGCAGGCCATCATTGATGCTTGCGACCTCGCAGGGTGGGACACCCCAAAATTCTTCGAAACCACCCCGGAGGACCCCGGTTACGGGCAGTCGCGCCAGGCGCTGGCCTCCGGGGCCGACGTCGTTCTGGCGTGCGGTGGCGACGGTACCGTGCGCGTGGTGGCTGAGTCGCTGGCGCACAAGAATGTTGCCATGGGGCTCATCCCGCTGGGCACGGGAAACCTGCTGGCCCGCAATGTGGACCTGGACGTCACGGACGTTGCCAACTGCATCCAGATCGCACTGTTCGGGCATCAGCGCTACATCGATACCGCCACCATGGGCATCGATAACGACATCACCGGCGAGTCAGCCGAGCACACGTTCCTGGTCATCGCCGGCATGGGCCTGGATGCCGAGGTAGTTGGCGACACCAAGGAAGACCTCAAGAGGAGTGTTGGCTGGCTCGCTTACACAGAGGCAGGCGTCCGCCACCTGCCGGGCCGTCGCAAACGAGTCACCATCACCATGGATGACCAGCCAGAGCAGTCCCGGAAGATCCGCAGCGTGCTGTTCGCCAATTGTGGACTGATACCCGGCGGCATCGACTTCATCCCTCAAGCCATGATCGACGACGGCATGCTGGACATCGTGGTGATGAGTCCCCGCAGCGCTTTCGGCTGGCTCGCCATGTACGCAAAGATCCTGTTCAAGCACAAGCGGAACCTGCCGATGATGAGCTTCTACCGCTCGGGGAAGGTCGTCATTCGCAGCCAGGAACCGATGGCGACACAGCTCGACGGCGACCCCTCGGGTGAAGCCACGAAGGTCACGGTTCAGGTGGAGCCAGGGTCCTTGCTGGTCCGGGTGCCGAAGGCCAAGACCGCCTAGACGGCGCCGTTCTCGGGCTGGCCTGCGTTTTTCTCGGCTTCTTCAGCTGCTGCTTTGGCTGCAGCCCGGGCCTCGGACTGCTCCTTGATCATGGCTTGCTCTTCTTCAAAGCGCAGGCGATCCGCACGATCAGCATCGTCGCCGTCCCAGTCATCCTTGTTTTCACTTGAGGGCTTGGGATTGACGATCATGCCCTGGCCGTCTTTGTCATCGCTGTGGACAGTCATGACCGCTCCCTTCATTTGGCATTCATCCATCGTTTATGGATCAGGCAAGCATACGCACAGAAGTATCACCGCGAAAGGGCAATGGTTCTACCTTGTGGACTGCGCCTACGAACCCTTAAGGATCGAATCAACCCATGCATGCGCCGAAGCAAAAGCAGCATTGGAGGTATGCGGAGCCACCACGGCGGCCTGCTTGTCCGCGCGGGCGTAGGAGCCCAGGAACCGGGTTGCGGGGCTGATTCGGTGGAGGCCGGCCAAGGCGTCAGCCACCCGCGAATCGGTGGCGTGACCATCGGCGTCGATGCTGAAGAAGTAGTGTCCCATGTATTGTCCGGTGGGCCGTGATTCGATGCGGCTCAGGTTCACGCCGCGGGACGCGAACTGGTCCAGGATCTCCATGAGGGCGCCGGGATGGTCCTCAGGCAGCGGCACCACCACGGTGGTTTTGTCCGCTCCGGTCCGCTCCGGCAGGACACCGGGGCGACTCACCAGGATGAATCGCGTGACAGCGTCCGGGTTGTCGCCGATGTTCTCTGCCAGCACGTTGAGGCCGGGTTGTTCGGCAGCAATCAGCGGGGCACAGATGGCGGCTTCGTAGGGAGCGTCGTCCTCCAGCAGGCCCATGGCGGACGCGGCCGTGGACGACCCGGGGACGTAGTCCGCGTTCGGAAGGTTCTGGTCCACCCACAGGCGGCACTGCGCCCACGCGTGGCCGTGCGTCGAGATCCGCTTAATGTCGGAAAGCCCGACGCCGGGCCTCGCCACGAGCACGAAAGTGATGGGAACAAGGGCCTCACGGATGATCCGAAGCTCTTGGCCTGTGGCGATCGCGTCCAGCGTGGCAGTGACCCCGCCTTCCACTGAGTTCTCGATGGGGACCATGGCCGCGTCAGCTTCACCCACGCGCACGCGCTCCAGTGCCGTGTTGACGTTGGTGCACGGAATTCGGGTGGCGTCAGCAGCACCTGGCACCTGCATGAGGGCAGCCTCGGTGAAGGTGCCCTCGGGGCCGAGGAACGTGTAGGTGACTGCTGACATCGAATATTCCTTGCTGGTTATATACGCGGGCTAGAGAACAACCGGCTTGAGGCCATTATCGGAGACCATCGGGTTGCCTGCCTCGAACCACATGTCCATGCCGCCGGCCACGTTCACAGCCGAGTAGCCCTGGCCCACCAGCCACTGCACAGCCCGGAATGATCGGCCGCCGGTGCGGCAGATGACAAAGAGATCATCATCCGGGTCCAGCTCGTCCAGCCGTGCCGGCAGTTGGTCCATGGGGATGTGACGGGCACCTTCAGCATGCCCGGCAACCCATTCATAGTCTTCGCGGACGTCCAGGATGCTGGCATCGGCCGGAATGTCGCCCACAGGTACGGTATCGAAATCGCTCATGGCAGTCCCTTCCATCGATTCAAGTCAGCAACAAGCCTAGTCCCCGGAGCTGGGTGCTGCTCCGTGACTTGCGCGCTGTTGGCCCGGACGTCAAGACTGGGACCCAAGCGCTCCAAAAATCTGCTGGCAGGAGTAACCCATGGCTGCTGATCAACCCACCATCCTGGCAACATCGGGCGGCATCAAGCCGGGCGAGCGTACCAGGATCGAGTTCAACCACCTGATGCACTACGCCGTGGAACTCTCCGGCGTGAATGGCCGGGCGCCCCGCGTGACGCACATCGGCACCGCATCCGGCGATCAGCGCTGGTGGGCAGCGGAAATGGACCAGGCCGCACGTATTGCGGGCTTCGATTTCAGCCACCTCAGCCTCTTCACCATGCCCAATATCGAGGATCCGGAAGCCCACCTCCTGGAACAGGACGTGGTGTGGGTCAACGGCGGTTCAGTGGTGAACTTGCTGGCCGTGTGGCGCGCGCATGGGCTGGACCGGATCCTCCGGAAAGCGTGGGAAGGCGGCGTGGTATTGGCCGGCGTCTCCGCCGGATCCATCTGTTGGTATCAGGGCGGCGTAACGGACTCCTTCGGACCCGAGTTGCGCCCAGTCACCAACGCCTTGGGATTCCTCCCTTACGGCAACGGGGTGCACTACGACTCTGAACTGACCCGTGCACCCGCCATCCACAAGCTGGTAGCCGACGGCACGTTGGGCGAAACGCACTGCACGGACGACGGCGTTGGGCTGGTTTACCGGGGCACGGACCTTGTGGAGGTGGTGTCCGAAGTGAAGAACAAGGCCGCTTTCCGGGTCACCGCGGGTGCCGGGGAGAGCGTGGACGCTGTTGCTGTTGAGGAACGGTTGGAGTCGCGTTTCCTTGGTTGATCCCTCATTGCAGGACCTTTCACGCCTCACCGCTGTTGAACTCCGCGATGCCCTGGCTGCCGGTGAGCTTTCGGCCCGCGAAGCAACCTTGCACTTCCTCTCTGCCATCGAATCCCGAAACAGGCAGCTGGGCGCCTTTGTCACCGTGACTTCCGAGCAAGCCCTCACCGATGCCAAGACGGCCGATGACCTGCACGTCAGGCTGCTCGGGGAAGGCCGTCTGGAAGAGCTGCCCCTTCTTCACGGCATGCCCACCGCATTCAAGGACCTCACCGACGTCGCCGGGGTACCGACAACCCACGGCAGCGCAGCTCTTGAGCACAAGCCCGCGCCCGAGGACGGCGCCCTCGCAGCAACCTTGAAGGGTCAAGGCGTCATCTCGCTGGGCAAGACCCAGGTTCCAGAGTTTGGGCTGACCGCCTACAGCGAAAACCGCGTCGCACCGCCGTCGCGCAATCCGCATTCCATGGGTCGAAGCTCCGGCGGGTCCTCAGGCGGTAGCGCTGCCGCGGTGGCTGCGGGGCTGGTTCCGTTCGCGCCAGGGACCGACGGCGGCGGGTCCATCCGGATACCAGCCGGCGCCTGCGGACTGGTCGGGTTGAAACCGGGCCGGGGCGTGGTGCCGTCGGGCGCGAGCGCAGGCGACGCCGCCAAGTTGGTGGTCGCCGGACCGCTCGCACGATCTGCAGCGGATGCGGCGCTGCTGATGGACGCGCTGGTTCCCCGGGATCAAGCGCCCGACGGCGGTTACCTCGCCAATGTGGGCCGGGCACCGGAGCCGCTGAAAATCGGTGTGAGCCTGGACAGCCCGTGGGCGGGTGTCTATCCGTTCGGGATCGAGCCGGAAGCAATGGACGCCTTGGCGCTCGGGACAAAGCTCCTGGAGAACGCCGGCCACAGCGTCGCCGAAGCGGAAATCCGCTATGACAACCGCTATCCCGCAGCCTTCACAGCAGCCTGGACTGCCGGCGTCGGGAGTGCCCGGATAGCACCCCAGCGCGAGGCGCTCCTGACCCCGTTGACCCGGACGTTCCGACGTCGGGCGCAACAACGGAGCGCGTCCAAGGTGAACGAGGCTCTGGGATTCCTCCGGCAGTTCGAGCACGACACCATCGCGCAATACTCCGAATGGGATGTGATCCTCATGCCCACATTGGCGAAGACGCCTCGCCCGATCGGCTGGTTCACCGGTGGCGGGCACAGCGGCGAACCGTGGCCGAGCGAGTGGGCCGGCGACGCGGATGAGGACTATAAGAGACAGTGTGAGTACGCGCCGTGGTCCTCCATGGTGAATGTGTGCGGGCTGCCGGCCATCAGCGTTCCGGTGCACACCACTGCATCAGGGTTACCCATGGGGATTCAGCTCATCGGCCGTAAGGGATCTGAACTGTTGCTTCTCCAGCTCGCAGCAGTCCTCGAGACCCACTAAGACCAGCGTCTAACATATGGAAAGTGGTTGCCCCGGGCATATATCGATGTGACAATGCCCGCAGTCAGTGCCAGCATTGAGAAAATGAGCACACCTCAAACCACGGCTGAGTCCGCAAAGCCAGCGGGCGATACGTCATTCTTCGGCCACCCAAAGATGTTGGCCAGCCTCTTCTCCGTGGAAATGTGGGAGCGATTCTCCTTCTACGGCATGCAGGGAATCCTGCTCTACTACATGTACTTCACCGCCGAGCAGGGCGGACTTTCCATTGACCAGGGGCTCGCCGCTGGTTTGGTGGGCGCGTACGGTGGTGGCGTTTACCTGTCGACGATCCTCGGCGCCTGGCTCGCCGACCGTCTCTTCGGCTCCGAAAAGGTCCTGTTCGGTTCGGCCATCATGATCATGGCGGGCCACATCGCGCTGGCCCTCCTGCCGGGCATTCCAGGCCTGATCGCAGGCTTGGTGTTGGTAGGTATTGGCTCCGGCGGCCTGAAAGCCAATGCCACGGCCTTGGTGGGCAGCCTGTATGGCGAGAAGGACGAGCGCCGCGACGCCGGCTTCTCCATCTTCTACATGGGCATCAACCTGGGCGGCCTCATTGGCCCGCTGGTCACCGGCTGGCTGCAGACAAGCTACGGCTTCCACATCGGCTTCGGCGCTGCAGCCGTGGGCATGGCGATCGGCCTGGTCATCTACTCGTTGGGCCGCAAGAGGCTCCCCGAGGAAGCCCACCGCGTTCCCAACCCCCTGCCGGCGAAAGACCGCACCAAGTACGGCCTGATCTTCCTGGGCATCCTGATTGTCATTGGCGTCCTGCTCGGCACGGGGCTCGTCAACGCCAACAACCTGGCCAGCAGCATGGCCTACGCCGCAATCGGCGCCGCTGTGGTCTACCTGTTCCTCATCTTCCGCAGCCCTTTGGTGACCGCCGTGGAGCGCAAGCGCGTTATCGCCTTCATCCCCTTGTTCGTCGCATCGGCCGGGTTCTGGGCATTGTTCCAGCAGCAGTTCACCTTCATCGCCGTTTACTCGCAGGAGAAGCTGGACCGCAACCTGTTCGGCTGGGAAATGCCGGCGGCCTGGGTCCAGTCGATCAACCCGGTATTCATCATCATTTTCGCCGGCGTCATGGCTGCCCTCTGGACCAAGCTGGGCTCCAAGCAGCCGAGTTCGCCGCTGAAGTTCTCCGCGGGCCTGTTGATCATGGGCCTGGCATTCCTGGCGTTCATCCCGCTGGCCGGCGAGGGCAAGACCCCGCTGCTGGCACTGGTGGGCATCCTGTTCATGTTCACCCTGGCGGAGCTGTTCCTCTCCCCCATTGGACTGTCCGTGAGCACCAAGCTCGCACCGCAGGCCTTCCACACCCAGATGGTGGCGCTGTTCTTCCTGTCCGTCTCGCTCGGCACCACGCTGGCCGGCATCCTCGCCGGGCTCTACAACCCCGAGGATGAACTCCCGTACTTCATCGGCATCGGCAGCGTGGCAGTGGTCCTGGCTGTCGGTCTGGCTGCAGCATCGCCCGCGATCAAAAAGCTGATGGGTGGCGTGCGGTAACAGCCGTAACGGACTGACGTTAAACGACGGCAGCCCTTGCGTTCGGTGGGATTCCCACCTGACGCAAGGGCCGCCGTCGTACGCGTTTGTTTTAGTAGTTGTAGCGCCCGCTGCTGGAGGCGCCGATCGCAGCGAAGAAGATGATGCCGAAGATCACGGTCAACGCAATGCCGATGTATCCCATCACCAGGCCGGCGATTGCCATGCCCTTGCCTGCGGGCTCGCGCTTGAGCCCGAGGTGTCCCAGGATCACGGCGGCGATCTGCGGCAGGATGAAGAACCCGAACCCAACAAAGATGGCGATACCGCAGCACATGCTGGCAATGCTCAAGCCCTTGGGCTCGGCCTGCATGGCGTAGTACGCAGGCTGGCCGTACGGCGACTGGGGCTGACCGTACGGCTGCTGGCCGTAGGGTTGCTGGCCGAACGCCTGCTGCTGGTACGGGCTGGGCGGCTGGCCGTAGGGCGACGGGGGCTGCTGGCTGTAGTCGCCCGGCGTGTATGCGCTGGCGGGCGACTGCGGCTGGGCGTAGAAGTCGTTCTGGCCCTGGGCATTATGCGTGTATGCGTCCTGCGCGTAGGAGTCCTGCCCTTGTGCGCTCTGCTCATAGGGCGGGAGGGGCTGCGTGGCGTTGGCGCCCTCGCTTGATGCGCCCTGGCCCGGCGCTCCCTGGTCTGAGGCGCCCTGGTGCGGTGCGCCTTGGCCCGGCGCGCTCGACTCGGGTGCGCTGAACTGGGCGGGCGGAACGTACTGCGGCGGTTCGTAGCCCGCCGGCTTGTCTTCGTTGCCCTTGGATGGCTGATCTGACATAGGAATCCCCCTGCATTTGGTCTTTGGTCCCAACACTACCGCCGTCGCGGGTGCCGCATAAGGTAGCGGGCTCCGTGGACATGGCCACAAATGCGAGAAAGATCATATTCATGCATACGCATGGAATGTTTTCGAGTCTGACTCGGTTTACATCAGTAGCGACTCAAGAGGCGCTCACCAACGAAATCGGCGGGATCCTGTCCCGCGAAGGAGGAATCATGGGTAACTTCGAAGGCAAGACCGCACTCGTCACCGGCGGCGGTTCAGGGCTCGGGGAAGCGATCAGCAAGGACCTCGCAAAGAACGGCGTCAAAGTGGTGGTTGTGGATGTCAACCTCGACGCCGCCACGCGCGTGGCCGATCAGATCACGGCCGACGGCGGCACGGCAGTTGCGTTCCAAGGCAACACAGCTGTGGCCGAGGACAGCAAGAAGGCCGTGGACTTCGCCGTGGAGACCTATGGAGCCCTCAACTATGCCGTCAACAATGCCGGTATCGGCGGGGCCAGCGCTCCTGTTGGAGAAGTCGACATCGAAGACTGGGACCGCGTCATCGCCATCAACTTGAGCGGTGTCCTGTACGGAATGCGCTACCAGGTCCCGGCCATCCTTGCGGCAGGCGCTGCCGAGGGAGCCATCGTCAACATGGCATCGATCCACGGCGCTGTCGCCGCTCCCGGCAACGCCGCCTACACCGCCGCAAAGCATGGAGTGGTGGGCCTGACGAAGAACGCTGCTGCCGAATATGGCGCCCAGGGTCTTCGCGTCAACGCAATCGGACCCGGCTACATCGACACACCCTTGCTGTCCGCCGCACCCAAGGAAGTCATCAACGGGCTCGAAGCGAAGCATTCGCTGGGTCGGTTGGGTAAGGCCGAGGAGATCGCGAACGTTACTACCTTCCTCCTCTCCGAGAAGGCCAGCTTCATGACCGGCTCGTACGTCTTGGTTGATGGTGGGTACACCGCCGTCTAGCGTCGGCCGCTCTTCGCGCTGATATCGCTCCTCCCCGGCCTGATGCGCCGGGAGGGAGCGATCTTTTTTTGGCTAGCAGTCACTCCTGAACGCAAAGTGAAAGTTTGCCTCTTCCTGGGTTGTCCTGACGCCATCCAACGTCACAGGGGCCAGATCCCGGACATTTCCTGTCAGCAGGCCGTGTGGTCTGGCATGCTGGAACCCATGGCTAGCCGAGCGGGCACAGTTGCCCTTCCCCAGGACCTTGTTGACATCACAGCCCTGCTGGACGCGTATTTCGACGTAGCTCCGGACTTGGGCGATCCCGCGCAGCGCGTGGCGTTTGGAACGTCGGGACACCGCGGATCCAGCTTGAAGGCATCGTTCAACGAGCCGCATATCCTCGCGATCACGCAGGCAATCGTCGAATACCGCGGGCGCCAGGGCATCACCGGCCCACTGTTCATCGGCCGCGACACCCACGCACTGAGCGAACCCGCGCAGAACTCCGCGTTGGAGGTTCTTGCAGCCAACGGAGTCACTGTTCTGGTGGACGCGCGCCACGCCTACACTCCGACGCCGGCCCTGAGCCACGCAATCCTCAAGTACAACCGCGAAGCTGCGCCCGGCACGCCACAGGCCGATGGCATCGTGGTCACCCCCAGCCACAATCCGCCCGGCGATGGCGGCTTCAAATACAACCCTCCGCACGGCGGCCCTGCAGACACTGATGCCACCGGCTGGATCGCCGACCGCGCCAACCAGCTCCTGGAAAACGGGCTCCGAGGCGTCAAGCGCATGCCGCTGAACGACGCACTGGCCGCCGACACCACGGGCAAGTTCGACTTCCTCAGCAGCTACGTTGACGACCTCCCGACCGTGCTCAACCTTGACGCCATCCGTAACGCCGGTGTCCGAATCGGAGCCGACCCCATGGGCGGCGCTTCCGTGGACTACTGGGGCGAGATCGGCGAACGCCACCAGCTCAACCTCACCGTGGTGAACCCCACCGTTGATCCGCAGTGGGCCTTCATGACCCTCGACTGGGACGAGAAGATCCGCATGGATTGCTCCTCGCCGTCGGCCATGGCGTCCCTGATCCAGCGGATGGCCGCAGGTGCCGACGGCACTGCTGCTTATGACATCGCCACAGGGAACGACGCCGACGCGGATCGCCACGGCATTGTTACACCAGATGGTGGGCTGATGAACCCGAACCACTACCTCGCCGTCGCCATTGACTACCTGTACCGGAACCGCAGCGGCTGGAACCCGAACTCAGTGGTCGGCAAGACGTTGGTGTCTTCCTCCATCATCGACCGCGTTGCTGCCGGCCTGGGCCGCAAGCTGGTGGAGGTTCCCGTTGGTTTCAAATGGTTCGTGCCCGGCCTGCTGTCCGGCGAGGGCGCCTTCGGTGGCGAAGAATCTGCCGGCGCTTCCTTCAACAAGCTGGACGGCAGCGTGTGGACCACGGACAAGGACGGCATCCTGCTGGCGCTGCTGGCGTCCGAGATCACGGCCGTTACGGGTCAGTCTCCATCGCAGCTGTACAAGGGACTCACTGACCAGTTCGGCGCACCCGTTTACGCCCGCATCGACGCTGCCGCCACCCGCGAGCAGAAGTCCAAGTTGGGCAAGCTCTCCGCCGCCGACGTCACGGCTACCTCCTTGGCCGGCGAAGAGATCACGGCCAAGCTCACTGAGGCTCCGGGCAATGGCGCTTCGATTGGTGGCCTGAAGGTTGTCACCGAAAATGCCTGGTTCGCAGCCCGCCCCTCCGGCACCGAGGACGTCTACAAGATCTATGCCGAGTCGTTCAAGGGCGCGGACCACTTGAAGCAGGTTCAAGAAGAAGCGAAGGCGTTGGTGGACGGGGTTATTGCCTAGGCCCCTCAAGGCTCTGGGCGTCCTGCGTCCAGAGCTTGAGGATCCGGCGGATGGTGTGGTCGCCTTCGGGGGCCATGTCCACAAGCGCCACTTGATCAAGCACGACGACGTCTCCGGACTTGGGGCGCTTGCCGTCGTGATGCGAGATATGCGGCCGGTAGCGTTCCAGGATGTAGTTCGGCGTAGCGATCCTCCCGCCGATGCTGCTCACGGCATCCACCATCTCTTCGTGCAGTCCCTGCAGCAGTGGGTTGTGGTGGATCAAGCTCACCGGGATGGACCCCATATGCCCAAAGCCCGCCTCTTCACCCACGGTCAGCCTGGTTCCGAGGGCTCCCCTGACTGGCGCTGCCGCCAAGTCCGCCAGAACATCGGCGACGTCGGCACTTACCTCATTGCCGACGTCGAACCTTAACAGGGTGATGTGAAGAGGCCAGTCGCTGCGCGGAAAAACCAGCCCCGGCTGCACGGGCTCCGTGAACGCCACCCAAATGAGATTCCGCATGGGCATAGTTTGCCACTCGGCACGCGGAAGGTGAGCGAGGATCAGCCGGAAACCCTCACTCACCTCCGGCTAGAGTCGACCCAAGCGCGAATCAACATCTGGGGGAACGATGAGGCTTGAAGGTTGGCACGTACTGGTATTTCTCGCCTTGCTGGTAGCAGTGGTTGTGGTGATCGCAGTAGTCCTGTTGGTTGGCCTGCTGCTACGGAACACGGGCAAAAAGGACAACGGCCAGGGCCCTGGGACATTCAGGTGACGCGGACCGTCTCTCACCCAATGGCCGTTAAACGCCGATGCTCTCTCACTTTCCGTAAGAGAGCATCGGCGAACAGCGGCAAAAGTTAGACGGTGCGAACAACGTCGTCGTAAGCGAACTTCGGCTTTGCTTCGCCCCAGGCGTCCGGGCCGGGCTGACCAATGTTGACCACGAGGAAGCTCTTCTGGTCTCCGGCCGGGAAGAACTCGGCGTCGATGGCGGAGAAGTCAGCGCCGGTCATCGGGCCAGCGGCGAAACCGAGGGAGCGCACGGCCAGGATGAAGTAGCCGGCCTGCAAATGAGCGTTGTTGTTGCCCGTAGCAGCGGCGAAAGCGGGATCGGCGTCGTACATTGCCTTGGGCGCGCCGTAGGCGGGCAGGAACTTGTCCCACTGCCCCTGCCAGTCGGTGTCGTACGACAGGATGGCGACCAGCGGGGCCGACGCGGTCTTGGCCTTGTTGCCGTTGGAGAGGGTGTCCACCAGCTTGGCGCGGGCTTCATCCGAACGGACGTAAGTCACGCGGAGAGGCTGGGAGTTGAAGGCGGTTGGGCCGAACTTGGTGAGCTCGTAGATGGCGCGGGCCTGTTCGTCGGTGACCTCACCGGCGAAGCTGTTGGCGGTGCGGGCTTCGGCAAAAATGGCGTCGACTGCTGCGGCGTCAATGACTGCTTCTTCGTGGGCGATCGTCATTCATGAACCTTTCGCTGGGCCTGGCCTTGTGAGCGGCCGGGCACTTCTGCTTTCCATGGTTGCAACTTCAACTTCCGTTGTCCTCTTCCCGTGACGGCCCGTGACGTTAGGCACAGTGCGTGACCTCACGTGTCGTTTCTTTGAGTTGTGAGGCCTGTTGTGCGCGCTCCCGAGCGCGCGAGGCGCGTAGAGCGGGCCCCACAATGGCGGTAATGTTGCACCGAATCCCAACACTCTTCTGAGGAAGGCCCCGCCATGAGCATGCTCGGCATGAAATGGAAGCTCCACGGCAACGGCAAGTCCGTCCGGCCCGGCCACGTGGTGGCACCCGACGAGCGGCTCGCCTGGCCCCTGACCATCGGCATCGGCATGCAGCACGTGGTGGCCATGTTCGGCGCGACCTTCCTGGTCCCCATCATCACGGGCATGCCGCCAGCCACCACCCTCTTCTTCTCCGGCATAGGCACCCTGCTGTTCCTGGTGATCACCAAGGGCCGCGTGCCCAGCTATCTGGGTTCAAGCTTCGCGTTCATCGCCCCGATCATGGCGTCCCAGCAGCAGTACGGCGTCGGTGGCGCTTTGGGCGGCGTCGTACTTGCCGGCGTCGTACTGGCGCTTATTGGTGCGGTGGTCCAGAAGTTCGGCGCCGAGTGGATCAACCGCCTCATGCCGCCGATCGTCACCGGCGCAATTGTGGCTCTGATCGGCTTAAACCTCGCACCGGCGGCCAAGGCGAATTTCGACCTCGCACCGGTTACCGCACTGATCACGTTGGTCACGATCATCCTGGTTTCTGTTCTGTTCCGTGGAATCCTGGGCCGCTTGAGCATCCTGGTGGGCGTGGTTGTGGGCTACCTCGTGGCGATGATGCGTGGCGAGGTTTCCTACGAAAAGATGGACGCCGCTGCGTGGGTTGGCCTGCCTTTCTTCCAGACGCCCGAGTTCCACATCGGCGTGGTCGGTTTGTTTGTTCCGGTGGTGCTGGTGCTGGTGGCTGAGAACGTGGGGCACGTGAAGTCCGTGGCTGCGATGACGGGCCAGAACCTCGACGGCGTCTCCGGCCGCGCGCTGATGGCCGACGGCGCGGCGACGGTTCTTGCCGGGTTCGGCGGAGGTTCCGGTACGACGACGTACGCGGAGAACATCGGCGTCATGGCCGCCACCAAGGTCTACTCGACGGCGGCCTACTGGGTGGCCGGCGTCTTCGCCATCCTGCTGAGCTTCTCCCCGAAATTCGGCGAACTGATCGCGACCGTGCCGGCTGGTGTGCTGGGCGGTGCTGCGACCATGCTGTACGGCATGATCGGCGTGCTCGGCGTCAAGATCTGGGTGCAGAACAAGGTCAACTTCTCCAACCCGATCAACCTGACGACCGCTGCTGTGGCTCTGATCATCGGCATTGCTGACTACACCTGGACCATTGGCGAGCTGAAGTTCACCGGCATTGCCCTTGGTTCCGCTGCTGCCCTGGTGATCTACCACGGCATGAAGGGCTTGGCTCACTGGCGCGGGACCGTCGCTGAGCCGGAAACTGAGACGGCGGGGCTGCCACCTGCGGTGAAGTCGGCGATGAACGCTGCCGCTAAGCGGGGCGGGAAGAAGGGGAAGTAGGGGTACGGCCCATCACCGACGCCGAGCGGCAAGTACTCGACCTGCCTCTTTCCGTCTATTGCTGCCGGGTGAGGCCCTCGTTTGACCCCATGATGAGGAAGATCCTCGGGCTTCTCTCGGGAAGGAAGGCCTGGGATTCGGGGCAACGACGCGCAAGGGATGGGCTGAAACCTACAACGCCAACGGGGAGTTGGTCTCGCGGGTTATACCTCTACGTCGTCCGCCTAGCAGCGGCGTACAGGTTAGGGCCGGAGGGTGGTAGAAGCCACTCCATGACCTGCAGGTGACCTCCCCGCCCACCGGCGACGATCACGGAGGAAATGCTCAACGTGTCCATGGTTGGATCGCTGACCGAGGGAGTTTAGGTTGGTTGGTTGTCATCACGTCAGCCTGAGTCACAGCTACATGTATCTGGTTTCAGCAGCCGACACTAACTTCGAAGCCCACTCGATGCACTTAGCCGACTTAGCCCGCGTAAGGCTCGAAACGTTGTATCCAGCCTTCGTCTTCTCTCCAAGGAGGCGTGCCAGGATGGCACTGTCACCCCCAGCCTCCTTCAAGGTCTTCACGGCGTCCGCGTGGTTTTCAGACTTTGAGTGCCGGCCCAGCTCAAGCATGCAGAACGCATCGGAAGCAGCAATTCCTGCATGGACGGCCAGGGTTGCAATGACATCCGCATAGGGCTCTTCGGCGTTGAGCGTGTTGATCGTTTCTGCCGCTTCGAGGAAGACTCTGGCATCTTCAAGCCTGGCATGCGCATCCGTGCGCGCTGTCACTAGGCTGCTTCCAAACCATGAAGGTGGCGCGAAAGCCAGCTACGGTCCCCGGCGACGTGATTTCCCTCGCTCGTGATGGAATCAAAAATTGGGGCGCTCCGAACTTCGGAAGCTTCGTAGATCATCGGCCGAACGTCGTTACCCGTGAGACTGTAAGCGTCGACGGCCAAGTCGCCGATTAATTCGTAGAGCTCGTCGCTGGCTCCGTCAGGGATGACGAATAGCAAGTCGATATCCGAGTCGCTGCGCATCTCCCGCCGGGCGGCTGAACCAAAGAGTGTTACCTGCAGGGGCTGCTCGGGCCAGTCGGATATTGCACGTATCAGGAATTCTATGAATCGTTCAGTCCCTCGAGACGCTTCGGCGACAACGGCGGCAAGCATATGGCGAGGGTTCAGAGCGTACTCGGTTCGGTTGCCGACCCGCAGTGCTATAACAATCCCGTTCGCCTCCAGGCGCTCCAAGCAACGCCGGGCACCTGAAACCGAGGCCTGAATCCCCCGCTCACGGATCAATTGGCCAGGCGTGGTCCGCCGACCATCCACCAACGCCATGAGGACATCGGCCTCAAGAGTCGGGCAGATCGCTCTCAACGGGTTGTGAAGTTGCATGGAAGACCTCCCAATCGCTTCTTATTGTACGCGATTGGGAATCCTGGGGATGGGCGGCAATGACTCCGCCGCCTGGGCCCTGTTAGCTCCCGAACTTGGTGTCGAAACGGCTCATGAACGCGGCCATCGCATCACGGGCAACAGGGGCAAGCGGTCGATACGTCTTGGTGCCATTGGCCTCAGTCCACCCGGTGCTGATGCCGCTGCTCGCCAGCCAGGTGATCTGCTTATAGAACGGGTTATCCGTGGCAACATCCGTAAACGGCGACTTCGCAGGTGCAGTAAAAGCGGGCGAGCCGGCGAGTCGGTACATGAACGCGGCCATTGCATCACGGGCTACCGGCTCAAGCGGCCGGTACGTCTTGGTCCCATTGACCTCAGTCCAACCGGTACTGATGCCCTTACTGGCAAGCCACGTGATCTGCTTATAGAACGGGTTATCCGTGGCAACGTCCGCGAATGGCGACTTCGCGGGAGCGGTGAAGGCGGGCGAACCGGCCAAACGGTACATGAACGCGGCCATCGCATCACGGGCAACAGGGACCAGGGGTCGATATGTCCTGGCACCGTTGGCCTCGGTCCACCCTGTTGAAATGCCGCGAGACCCGAGCCAGTTAACTTCGGCAGTGAATTGGCCGCCGGAGATATCAGAGAAGATGGGACCCGGATTCTTGGCGAACGCGGTCAACTCGGTGAGCGAGCCCCTGAAGACGTTCTGGTCCCCCGGGAACACTCCGGACTCGGCGTGCTGCCACAGGGTGTAGTTTTTCCAACCGGCCGGCAGAGCACCGGGCGTCGATGCCCACCTTGCGATGTGGAGCGGGTGGTTCCCGAAGCCGTTGGCCTTACCCGTGCAGTCCTCCCACCAATTAGTGGTGGTGTAGATGGCTGGAAGGCGTCCGGTTCGGGACAGGATGGTGGTGGCGAAGTCGGAAATCCATGAAATCATCTGGCCCGGGGTCAGTCCATAGCAGGCGCCGTCGCCATAGGGGCTTTCCTCAAGGTCGAGCAAGGCAGGCAGCGTTTTCCCATCCGGCTTCCAGGCTGCACCGCTCTGGAGGAAGTAGTTGGCTTGCGCTGCACCGGACGACGCGTTGGGGAGGGCGAAATGGTAGGCGCCGTGCAGCATGCCGGCTGAAGCAGCCCCCGAGTATTGGGCCTGGAAGTAGGGATTGCGGTAGGCGGTCCCCTCGCTGGCTTTGACGTACGCAAACTTGGCGCCGTTCGCTGCTGCCTTGGTCCAGTCCACCTCGCCTTGGTGGCTGCTGACATCCATTCCGCGCACGCCCGACGGCACTGCTAAAGAGGATTCCGTGCCTTGGATGGAAAACAACTTCTGGTCCGCTCTTTCATGATCACGAAGTGTCGATCCCATGGCGTGGTCGTTCTGGGCTGAGGGCGATTCTTCGGACGCGGTGGCCGCCCCTGCCCCCGACGCGGCGAGCACCAAGGTGGCTAGCAGTACAGCCGAGGCTTTCAGGCGACTTGAGTAGCTGGACATGGAGAACTTCATTCGACGATTCCTTAGGAGTGCGGGAGGAACCGGCGCCCCCACGTCATGCAGCTCAGCCTACTATCCGGCTTAGGCCTCCCAGCGCAGCAGGTCGCCGGGTTGGCACTCGAGCACCTCGCACAACGCCTCCAGCGTCGTAAACCGAACCGCCTTCGCCCGCCCGTTCTTGAGCACAGCCAAGTTGGCCGGCGTGATCCCCACTCGCTCGGCAAGCACACCCACCGGCATCTTGCGCTTGGCCAGCATGACGTCGATGTCCACGATGATCGGCATCAGATCACCTCGTCGAGCTCGGCCCGCAAGCCAGCAGCCTCAACGTCACGCGCAACGGCCTGGGCCAGCAGCGTACGCAAGATCAGCACCAGAAGAGCCACTCCCCCGATCATCAACGCAGCGCCGCAAATAAGCAGAACAACACCGGGCGCAATGTCGCCCGGAGCCAGCAGCGCCGCAATCGTAAACATCAGCAGTGCGGCCACAGATACAGCCCCGAAGATGATGTCCACAAACCGGAAGGCCCCGTGGGAGAACACCGTCCCGCGGCGCACCATCGTCAGCAACCTCCACACGCAGACCGCAACTACCTGCATGCAGAGGATTCCCAGAACGATAATCACCAGCAGCGTAATCCGCGGACCGTCGGGCGCACCGGCCTCAACAAGGTCGGTGGAAAGCAGCGGCACCATCCACACCTGGACGAACAGCGAGCCTGTCAGCACCATCGCGATCACAACCCGCAATGCGAGGATCGTCAGCTTACCCATCGAAACTCCTTTATCGAACAACAACCTGATTCTATCGATATTCGATCACTTAGCAAACGACCAGGTCCCGTGACACAATTAGTCAGCTTGCTTACTAAAGCAGGGTTCCCTAGGCTGGAACAGGTCAGACAAACAACTCTCACAGCGGCGGTATCGCCCAAAAAGCACCCCGCTGCGCAACGAGGAGGAACAATGTCAGAACACAACATCGCAGGCAAGAAGGTCGCATTTCTCCTGACAGACGGCGTGGAGCAGGTTGAGCTCACCAGCCCTTGGCAGGCCGTGAAGGATGCCGGTGGCGAGCCCACGCTGGTAGCGCTTTCCACAGGAAAGCTCCAGGGATTCAACGGCGTGGAGAAGGGCGACACGTTCGACGTCGACCTCGCAGTGGCCGACGCCAACGCCTCCGACTTTGACGCACTGGTACTCCCGGGTGGCGTCGTGAACGCGGACAACCTCCGCGTGGACAAGGACGCACAGAACTTCACGCGCGCCTTCTTTGAGCAGCACAAACCCGTGGCTTCGATCTGCCACGGACCGTGGATCTTCATCGACGCCGGCGTCATCAAGGGCCGCAACGTCACCTCGTACCACACGCTCCAATCGGACCTGAAGAACGCCGGCGCCAACTGGACCGACGAAGAAGTGGTGTGCGATCAAGGCCTGGTCACCAGCCGCAACCCGGACGACCTCCCGGCATTCAATAGCAAGCTCGTGGAGGAAATCTCCGAGGGGCAGCACGCTGGCCAGACCGCTTAGCGGTCGCCGAGGCACATACGGCAAGTGCCGCCGTCGTACTTCTTGTAGAAGCACGACGGCGGCACTTGCCGTTTCCCTGACCTAGGTCATCCGGATGTTCCGCTTCCTTGGGAGTGGGACGGTGGCAGTTTCGGTATCTCGAACGCTGCTATGGGCGCTCCACGTAGAGTCTGAGAATGAACCCCTTGGAGCAGCCTGCACTCGTCGCGTCCCCTTACAGGCTCCGTCCGTTTACGACAGCCGATGTTCCTGTGGTCCAGGAAGCCTCGCGCGATCCACTAATTCCTGCCATCACGACAGTTCCCGCCAGCGGTTCACGCCAGGCAGCACTGGCCTTCATCGAAAGACAGCACCAACGCCTAATTGATGGCACCGGGTACTCCTTCGCTATTGCTGATTCCTCCTCCGATCAGGCGGTTGGCCAAATCGGGCTGTGGCTGAAGAACCTCAGCCAAGGCCGGGCGAGCATTGGCTATCGGGTGGCGCCAAGTCATCGTGGGAAGGGAGCTGCTTCCTCTGCTTTAGCTGCCCTCGCCGCCTGGGGTCTTGCGCAACCCGGGATTCATCGATTGGAACTCTACGTCGAGCCTTGGAATGAGGGCTCCTGGCGCGCAGCCGAGCGCAGCGGGTTCGTACGGGAAGGGACCTTGAGGAGCTGGCTAGAGATTGGCGGCCAGCGCAAGGACATGTACATGTACTCGCGCCTTCCTACTCGCTAGGAAATCACGCTAAGCGGGCCTCCCTGCTCCATTGCGGTTTCGGTGTCCCACATCCTTGGAACTGCGACAAGGCAGGTTACCGGGCTGGCCGCTCAGTGTTCAGAGGAGGCCTGAGGGGCGGGGCTCCAAAATATTCGGCACAGCCTGAATCGTTGGCTTGATACTTCACTTGCGCATCTGCATTGCTGCACAATATATCGATGCCGCCATCTGCTCCGGGATTCGACAACTTAGCATCAACGAAACCCCATGCACGCATTCAATCCCCCGCGTTCAATTCGGCGGTCTGCCAAGTACTGACTTTGCCGAAGTGGGGTTCATGCATAACGGTCTCCCGCACTTCGGCTTGGCGGACAGCTTAGGGGCGATGAGTCTGCCAGTCGATAGCCCCCATCAGTACCGCGAATTAGACAAGAAAAGGATGGGGATAGACAGTGCGTTATCCCCATCCTCTTATTGAAGTTCCTAGGCTGCCGAAGCCACCCAACCTGAGCAACCATAGATGCCAGTGCCGGCGCTTCGGTTGTTAAGGCACGCCCGGACGTAAACGGTCCCTCGCAAGCCGCTGCTTTGAGCTTGAGCCTGCTCGCCGCTTCCCTGGCTGTTGGTCAGCGTCGCAATGTAGGTAGTCCCGTTCGAAACATACCTGAGCTGCGCTACGGATGAGACGCCATCCACGCGGGTGTCCCGGCTCGTTAGGACGTTAGTGGACGAGTTGTAGTAAGCGTAGGACCCGGTCACCGAAGCCGCTGCACTGGCGGATGCCATTGGCGCTGTGGCCAACATTGAGATTGCAATAGCCCCCGCGGCTGCAGCGCCGGAAAGAGCCAATCGTGATTTACGCATGTCGTAATTCCCTCCCCAGAATTTTTAGTGAATTACTGGCATCACACCCGCCCCAAGAATGTGTTGGCGATCACACCGCGAAGCCGTTCTGAGTCTCAAGTGACCACTTTCTTTTGTCAAGTCAAGCGCTCTTTCTCTTGGCACGGTCTCCGAAGGTCAGGTCGCGTTCAGGGCTTCCCAGCCCGGTGTCCCACTTCCTTGGAACTGGGACACGTAGAGTCGTCACACACTCCCCCATCGTGGATACGTTTTACCTGGCGGCTTTCTTGCTGGCGTTCGATGCCGCGCGAGTGCCCGTAAGGGGATCCCTCACCGTGCGCTTCGTAAGTGGTGTGGGTCCGCGGTTGCGACTGATCGGACTGCGGCTGGTGGCGCGTCGTTGGTTCGGATCAGGAAGAGAGCCAGGACGGTGCACGCGGAGGTCTTCCGGCACGAGCCGCTGACGCAGGGACGTGGCGCAAATTCCCCAAACGACGGCGTGCAGGATGTAGATCGCCAACAGGATCGCGGCAAGGGTGGGCTCCGTCGTCGTCGCTAGAGCGAACAACGAGACCGCACCGATGAGAAGGCTAGCTGCGATGGTCATCCGGTAACCGAATCGGGCTCGGACACGACTGACAAGAAACGACCCAGCGAGCCCTCCGATGGCTGAGACAGCGAGGATCAGCCCGTATTGAGTCTCGTTGACACCAAGCCGGTCCTGAGCGGAGAGGACAAGGACCGAGAACGGCAGCATGTAACCGACACTAGCCAGGGCACCTACGAGGGCGAGTGCGCCCACGACACGGTTCTGGGCGATCCACCGCAACCCATCGAATGCTTCTACCCAAAACGCCCGAGGAGCCGACGGTTCAGTACGGGTGGCCGGTGGTCTCAGAGTCCGGGGTAGGGCCAGTGCCAGAAAGCCGGCAACAGCCCACAGTCCTCCCATCATGAACACCGGCGCGGTCGCGGCGACGGCGAACAACAAGCCACCTAAAGGTGGTCCGATGAGTTCATCGGCAACCAGTTGTGTCGCTGAGATGCGCCCATTCGCCCGATCGAGGTCCCGCTCGTGAACGTAGGAGGGAACAAGGGAGATGGCTGCGTTGTCGGCTGCGCTTTCAAGGGTGCCAAGGATCCCGAAGACCACGTAAAGCAGGACCAAACCCTCAACGCCGACCAACGGACAGATAGCCAGGGCGAGGATCGCAACGCCCCGCAGGAGGTTGGCCATTGCCAGGAGGGCGCCCCGGTCGGCGCGGTCGACCCACGCGCCAATGGGTAGGGCGACAAATAACCTGACAAGCGCGTAGACGGTGGCCAGACCTGCGACGAGGCGGGGGTCATTGGTGAGAGATGCCGCAACGAGCGGTATGGACACGAATGCAAGACCGTCAGCGAGGTTAGATGCCGCATTTGCGCCTAGAAGGACGTGGAACGAGCGGCCGATAGACATTGCTCCGAGCATATAACCGACTCAGAAACCCACCCACCCACTCGTGTCCAGATGAGGTTTTCCGCAGCTAATCACTCTCCGCAAACCGATCCTTCAGCGGGCCGTAATGATGAGTAGGTCTAGTTAGGCATCTGTTGTAGTGCAACAGGGATGTAGGTCAGCACGTTGAGCAGGGCCCAGGTGGCAAGTCCGTAGCCGAGCACGAGGGCCGCTATCGCCATGGAGCGACCCCTCTCGTTTTTTCGCTTGATCTGATTCAACGAGACGTGTCCAGCCCCGACAGCAAAGGTCGCAAGAATCCCGACGCCAAAGAACCAAATACCTGAAAAGGCGATGACGGCCAAGGCAACGGACATAATGGCCAGCACGTTAATGCGGCCAGTGGTCGACGGTGCCTTCGTAGATGACATACTCACAGTTTCCCCATTTCGTAAGCGTCAAGGGAGTCTAACCGCGAAGCAGAGGAGTACCGGGCTTTGTGGGACTGGCAAGTACCGGGCGATGGGGGATGTGACTTTCCGAACGGAAGAACATGTGCTTGACTACGGCACATCAACATTTTGGGGGAAAAATGAGAAAAATTCTGCTGCCAGCAGCAACCATCAGCGCCCTTCTTTTGTCCACTTTAGTAATCATGCCCTCGGCGCAAGCAGCTGACGGTGTTGTTTCAAGTGGCATCCTTCGCGACTCATCGGGGAGTCCAGTTGGAGCCGGCCAAGAGGTATCTCTTCTTGCCTGGCCGCGCGCTGAAACGCAAAAAAACTCCAAAACAGGAGAGAAGCTCAAGCTCAACGTCGTAGCTAGCGCCGTTACCGATCAAAACGGTCGATTCAGTCTGAATATCACCGATGACCAGTCGGTTAAGATCGCAACATCGGAGAGCGGAAATGTGGACTTTTCCGTGACGTCAACCGGGAAAAACGGCGAGTCGTACTGGTACAGCTTCGATAGAAAGATCGCCTCGGATTCAGGGGGTGCTGTTGTTGCGCGTCAGGAATCTCAGAAGAACCAAAAGCCTAAATCTCTTGATCTTGCACCTCTCACCGCAGCAGGCGGCCCTGCAACTGCTGTGCAGGACGGTGAGGCAACCGAAGGCCTGGCCCTGAAAGCTGCCCTCAATTGCACATCGGCCAAGATGCAGACCTACAGCCCTCGTTGGGTCACTGTTGGTGCTTCGTTCGCACTAGGCCCGAGTTACTACACGTCCGCGAACTTCAAGATGACGGCGGGCGCAAGCAGCACAATTGGCATAGGCGCGTCGCCCTCCGGTTCGTTTGGAAGCTTCACTGCTAGTGGAGAACGCACCGTGGGCGTTTCATCGGAGAACAACTACGGGAACGTCAATCAAGGGCATAAGAAGATCTACCAAACCCAGTTCGTTTTCGCGAAGTACCACGTGCGGTGCCTCACCAACCCCACAACAGGTGTGTGGACTGACAAGTACGAAGTTCGCCCGGAGTCCCACTTCGGCGGAACCCGAACGGTAGACACATCTATAACCCCTGCCAAAAACTACTGCAGCGAGATCGCGGCCGAGTCTTCCATCACCCGAACGGACAACAACGCGATCACTTGGAGCGTCGGCGCTGCCACCCAATCAGATATTGGGGTTAACCTGTCGTCGAAGACCGGGTATTCAACCAGCGCATCACTGACGTACTCGTCTCTGGACCGCCGTCAGTACTGTGGTTCAAACGCGGGCCCGGGACAGGCCAACCCGGGCCACATCATGCTAGGCGACTTCGTCTGATCGAGCTGACATCATGCGAAACAAACTAGTAGGGCCAGCGATGCTCGCTTTCGTGGCGTGCATCGCTGGCGGCTGTGCTGCTCCCAACCCCACCGGCCCCGCAGTGCTAGGTGGAGGGACAGGGGAGATATGCACACCCATCCGAGAAGGTAAAACGATGCTCATCGGAGACCTTCTCCAGGCCTCCAACGCATCCGAAGTGAAGCTGGATTCCGCATCCCTAAAAGATGAGAAGAACGTCCAGGTCAAGCATGCATGGGTTTTGCCGGTCGAAGACCTCCACCAGTCCTACATCAGCATGGGCACCCTGGAAGACTCTCCAACAGCAAAAGAAACATGGTCATCGAAGCAGCCCCTGAAGGACTACCGGATGTCCACTCAGCAGACCGTCAACGTCGTCTTCGAAGTAGAAATAAAGGATCCTGACCAAGAGGCATCCACGGCAGGGATGTCAGTGAAGTACTCGTCCGGATCCACCAACTACCTCACTGAAGGAGAAATGGGATACAGGTTCCCAACTACTACCTGCCTGAGTAAACAACCGTGATCCCCAAGATGCGGCCAGCGGCGGTAGCTCTCTTAGCCACCATGGCCGCATCAGTTCCGGCCAGCAACTCCGCAACGATTGATATCCCGGCATTTGCCCGAGTAGCTCTCGTCAATCAATCCAGCGGAACGGACTTCCTCATAGATGGTCAGTTCTGTGGCGGTGTGCTGATTTCCCCGCAAGTAGTCGTCACCGTGGATCACTGCATGGAAGGCCGGGATGCCTCAACGGTCGCCGTCACCGTCGGAGTCTCCAACTTATGCTCCACAAATGCCCAGTCTGAGCGACGACGGGTCATGGAAGTGCGACAGTCAGAATCCATCCCGCACCTTGCCTACCTGCTCTTGGACGAAAACGTTCAAACCGCCCCAGCAGAGACCCACCCGTCAACGCAAGAACAACGAGAAGGGATCGTTGTTGGTTGGGGTCGACTCGCTGAGACAAAGCCAGGACCATGCCTGCAGAAGAAGATCCCCATGACCATCCTGCCGACGGAACAATGCCAATCAGAGCTAAGAGCCCTCGGTACTGAGCCCGCGGAGTCAACCAAGTACACGTGCGCAGCACCAACCGACCCCCACGGACTCAACTCCTGCTACGGCGACAGTGGCGGCGCACTACTGACCAGAGAAGCGAACCATTGGGAAGTGAAAGCTCTGACCCTTGCCGGCAAAGACTGCTTCCCAACTAGCCCAACCGTTCACCGGAACCTGGACGCCCCATCAAATCTCAACGGTCCCTAACAAGGCCTCAAGTGTGCCAAAACGACGAGCCGGCAGGCCGTTGAGAAACCGGACCATTCAACGCGCCGCGTCATTCTCGTGACTTTTCCGACCAGCGGGCCAGGGCATCCTGAACCTTCGTCCCCGGCGCCTTGGCGCTCTAGTGCAGCCGACTCCCGATCAAAGTGACGCTTTGTGCATAGGACTTCGGACACCGGCGTGTCCATAGCCAACTGCACTACTCCCGTAATCACAGGGATGTCAGTGCAGTTAGCTTCTGAAAACGACAAATCCCCTGTCCAGCGTCCGCGTAACACTGCCGTCCCGTATGTTGTCCCAAAACATCCCCTTCAAACAGCTGTCACTAAGACAACTTCCGGGACAGCTGGATTGTGGCCCACGAGCCCATATCCACGCTGCGGACATAGTGGCCCTGCTGGTGGCCGCTTGCACCCGCCCACCTTGCGAAACAGGTGGCCGCACCTAGGCCAGCCCCGCCGTCGCAATGTTGCGTAGGTCACATCGGACACATACGCTGGGGGTCGCTGCAGCGTGGCAGCAACCTGATGAAAGGCAACACATTGTCCAGCGACAAGCTCTCCGTAGTTGTTCGCGTCGATGTTGACGGCGAACAGATCCAGATCGCAGCGACCGGTCATGTGACCGCAACCAGCCTTCAAGGCCTCTACCCGGTGGTCCAACGCACCCGGAGCCTGGGCGGCGGCCTCGGCGTCGAAATGGACCTGACGGAAGCGACCGTTGATGCAGACGCGTTGCAACAGCTCCAGGTGTTCGCCGAGCTTCACGAGGTCCCCGTCCGTCTCCAGAACAACAATGTGACGGCCCTGCCGTCACGCGAACTTCAGACAACCAGCCGCGCCGCCTAAGCCACCTAGCAGGAGGACCCCATGCGCAAAGTCACCGCCGGACTGTTCCACTCCGTTGACGGCGTGGTCCAGGATCCGTTTAAGTTCCAGTTCGACAGCTTCGACGACGAGCTTGGCAAGGGCCTGACCAAGATGATCAACACGGTGGATACCGTGGTGCTGGGTCGAGTCAGTTATCAGGAGTGGGCCGGATATTGGCCGAACGCTTCGCGGGACGAGGACTTTGCGGCCTTCATCAATCCCGTGGAGAAGTTTGTCGCGTCCCGTACGCTGTCCGAGCCCTTGGAATGGGAGAACTCGCACCTGATCGAAGGTGACGTGGAGCAGTTCGTCGCAGAACTGAAGAACCGCGACGGCGGCGAGATCGCCGTCTGCGGCAGCATCTCCCTGGTTCGCCAACTGCTGTTCGCCGGCGTGCTCGACGAGCTGACACTCATGACCCACCCCGTCGTGGCAGGCAGTGGGCGCCGGTTGTTCGAGGACGGCGACCCACAGAACCGGCTCGTACTGGAGGACCAGTACGCCACCAGCAAGGGCAACGTGATCAGCACGTACAGCCTCCGCAAAGACTAAAACGTACGACGGCGGGACTCGCCTCGTGCGGCCACCCCCCGACGGCGATCACCCCAGCAGCAACGCCGAACCCAGCTCGCTTCTGAAATAGAGGACGCTGTGGCCGTAGCGGGTGGACGTCACAAGTCCGGCGTCTCGAAGCACCCGAAGGTGTTGATTCACTGCGGAAGTGGTGACGCCAAAACGCACACCCAGTTCCGTGGATGACGCCGGCGCGGCCAAGGCAGTTAGCAAGCTGGTCCGGACCTCGCCGAGCACCGCCACAACAGCGGCAGGGTTCCGCACCTGCTCGGCCTCCCACATGGCCCCCTGCCCGCGGGCCGGGTACATCAGCAGCGGCGGATCGCCACGGTTCACAGGGGCAGAGGCCCTTCGGGTGAACATGGTGGGAACCAGGGTCAGCCCCAAGCCGTCAGTCTTCTCGGTCCGCGACGCCGGGTTCTTGAGCCGCACGGAAATGACGCGGCCGTCGAATTCCACGGCGCCGGACAAATCGTTGAGCATCGTGACCAGGCCGCCCTGCGCGATCTGCCGGCCACGGTAGACAATATCCGCCTCCAGAATGGTGCGCATGCGAAGCCAGTGCGGCGCGAAGCAGGTGTCCCAGAATTCCCGGAGGATGCGGACCATCCGCTGTATGGCTGGACCAACAGGGCCGGAAAAGACAGTCGGGACAGCGCCGTGCACCCGGATCAGGTCGCCGTGAAACTGCTCGGCGGAAATCCGCTCCAGTGCCGCGAACTCGTCATCAATCCGGGTGAGTGGGGACTCAGGCCGGGGGTTCAGGAAGTCCGGCGTCCACAGCCTGTCATCAACCAGGGCCAGCAATCCATCGAGGTCCAAGCGTGAGCGGGCCTCTTCGGTCCGACGCAACCACGGCAGCTGGAGTGGATACTGGCTGGGATCGCGAATAGCCCTGAGGGAAAGTCCGAGTTCACACAAAGGGGAGATGCCAAAGCGCACGCCGCCCAGATCTGCTTCGGACAACTCGTACCTCAACATGAAGCACTACGCTACATCAATACCGGCCGTCTTCCGCGAGTGACAGAACTATGTGTGTGACTAAATCCCCCGCAGACACGGCCCCCGCTCCACAGCACACCCTCCGGGTCGCGCTCTCAGATCCCACCCTCAAGATCCTGGCTTCGGCCATCCTCGTCTCCACCGTGGGCCGCGGCATCTTCCTCACCCTCACCGTGCTGTACTTCAGCCGCTTCGTCGGGCTGAGCGCCGTTGAAATCGCAGTGATCCTCTCCGTTTCCAGCGGTGTTGGCGTCGCGACGTCGTACATCGGCGGTCGCCTTGCCGATCGCTTTTCCGCGCGACGGCTCCTGGCGGGGATGGTGGCCGTCCAAGGTCTCGCGATCGCCAGCTATACCTTCGCCGGGAACTTCAGCACCGCCGTCGTGATTGCCTGCATTACGGTAGGCGTGGACCGGGGCGCCAACGCCACGCGCTCCGCGATCATCGCCCGGGCCTTTGACGGGCCGAACCGCGTGAATGCCCGCGCAATCCTCCGCACCATCACCAACGTGGGCATCGCGGTGGGAGGCATGATCGCCGGACTCGCACTGATGGCCGGAACCGCCGACGCGTTCCGGTGGATGATGATCAGCGCCGGTGTGGTCTACATCCTGAGCGCGCTGCATCTCCGCCGGCTCCCCAACCGCGTTGATGCACCGCGCCACGATCCCGCCAACCCTGCTCCCACGCGGGGCATCTCCCCCTTCCGGGACCGCCGGTACATACTGCTGACCGTGCTCTCAGGCATTTTCGGCATGCAGTTCGGTCTCGCCGAGATGGGCGTCCCGCTGTGGATTTCACAGGACACCAGCGCGCCCGATGTGCTCATATCCGTGGTCCTGGTGATCAACACCGTGTGTGTCGTCCTGCTGCAAGTCCCGCTCTCCCGCGGCACCGACCAGCCCCGCCGTGCAGGAAAGATCGTGATGACAGGTGGCGTGCTCATGGCCGCAGCCTGCGCACTCTACGCAATGGCGGGCGGCCTGCCGGTCATCGCCGCCATCACGCTCCTGTGCGGAGCGGCGCTGCTGCACTCGTTGGCGGAAATACTTTCGCAAGCGGGAGCCTGGGGGCTGAGCTTCGAACTCGCCAATCCCCTCCAAGCCGGCGCTTACCAAGGGATGTTCGGCATGGGCTCCGCCCTGGGGGCCATGCTGGCACCGCTGGTGGTGACCGCTACCGTCGTCGAACATGGCACGCTGGGTTGGGCAATCCTGGGTGCGGTCTTCATTGCGTCGGCGGCGGGTGTCGCGCTGATAGCGCGGAAAGCCTCGACGACGGCGGTACTCGCCTAGGCGGGCCGAGCGCGCGCCCAAGCCACCGCGTGTCTCCGTCCCTGGTACCAGCCCGCCGCGAGCAACATCACCACCCAGACGGAGGAATTGAACCCCCCCATCCTGAAACCATGGAGTTAACAAGTGGAAGGGAATCATGGGGGAATGGGTGTGGCCCGCGTACGTGGGTGTGCTGGGAGGGGTGCTCCTCTTTGGCGTGTTCATGGTGCCGATCGTTGCGGTCCAGTACAGGATGTTCGGCAGATTCACCTGGCGTCGATTCCTGGGCGCTGCGGGGCTGAGCGTCTACGGCGTGGCCCTGGTGGCATACACGCTGCTTCCACTTCCCGACCCCAGCCTGCTGAAGTGCGGTCCCGGCGGAAGCACGTTCCAAGCCATCCCATTCCAATTCCTGGACGACATTCAACGTGAAACGTCGGGCCTTGGGATCACCGGAACGCTGACCAGCCGTGCAACACTGCAAGTGGTCTTCAACGTGGTGCTCTTCATTCCCTGGGGCGTCATCGCGCGGCGCTACCTTTCGTGGAACATCGCAGTTTCAACGCTGACCGGTGCCCTGGCCTCCGGGCTTATCGAAGCCACACAATTCACCGGTTTATGGGGCCTCTACGACTGCGCCTACCGCCTGGCCGACGTCGACGATCTCATCACCAACGCCTTCGGCGCCTTGATCGGCGCGCTCATCGCACCCCTCGTCCTCTGGTTCATGCCGCAACGACGCGAACTCCGCGCGGCCCGCGGCCAGAGCCGTCCCGTCACCGTTTGGCGGCGTTGGTTGGGAATGGTCATCGACTACGTATCGCTGGCGTTCCTTGGCTTCGCGTTAGTTGTCACCTACCGGGTTGGGTTGCTTGCGATCGGCGCGGATCTCCCCGGCAACGACGACGCCATCTCCCTCATCCTCATGCATCTCGTCCCCGGGTTCTTGGTGTTCTACCTGCCGGCGCTCGTGGGCCCGGGAGCCTCCCTCGGCCAGCGCGCAGTGTGGCTGCAACCGCAGTGGCCGGCCACCCGCCGTCGGACATTGCTGCGGGCCAGCGCCACGGGCGGGCTCTACGTGGTGTTGTCGTTCCTTGGCGCATTGCTGCCGACCTCCGCGTTCGGCCCACTCACGGGCTTGGTCCTGCTGGCAGCTTTTGTAGCGGTTCCCCTCACAAAGTCGCGGGGACTTTCGGGAGTTCTGACAGGAGCACAGATGGTTGACTCACGCGGAAGCGTACGACGGCGGGTGGCTGGTTCAGCGACGCGGGCGGACTAGAGGCCGATCAACGCATCTGTGCACTTCGCATACCCATGGCCAGCCAGCACTGCACATTGCCCAATGATCTTCGAGTGACCCACAGATACTGTGAAGTGAATCACTCGAAAGGAATGTATGTCATGTCCACCTCCGACACAGGGCACGATGACTACCCCATCACCAGGGTTCCCGCAACGAAGCGGAAGCACTGGTTCGGCATCGCAGTCCAACGCTTTGGCCAGACTTCTGACCTGAGCCAGTTTCTTCTCGGGGCAACCTTTGGCTTCGGCATGACCTTCTGGGACGCCTTCTGGGCATTCACGGTAGGCGCATTGATCGTCGAGGCACTCATGATCTTTGTCGGCATCGCCGGCATGCGCCAAGGGCTCACCACATCCATGCTTGCCCGCTGGACCGGCTTCGGCCGCGGCGGCGCCTCGGTGCTTGGCCTCGCCATCTGTATCAGCCTCATCGGATGGTTCGGTATCCAGTCAGGGATTTCCGGCGCTGGACTGAACCAGATTGTCCCCGAAATTCCCACCTGGGCTTGGTCGCTGGTCTTTGGGCTTGTGGTCACGCTGATCGTAGTCCGTGGTTTTGAGTCAATGCAGTGGCTGGCCAACATCACCGTGCCGCTGTTCATGATCCTGATCGCTTGGGCCGCGTGGGCCGAGCTGAGCAACCACTCCATCAGCCAACTCATGAACGACGCCCCTCCCGGGCCACAGCTGGATTTCGTCACAGCTACCACCATCGTTGCTGGAAGTGCCGTGCTCGGGGCAGTCATTACGCCCGACATGACCCGTTACAACAGGAGCGCCGGCGACGTCGTCAAGCAGACCGTCGTCGGGATGACGCTCGGCAACTACAGCATCGGCATGATCGGCGTCCTGCTGGCCCACGCCGTGAAAACGGCAGACGTCACCCAGATCATCTTCTCCTCCGTGGGCTGGGTGGGCATCCTGATCATCGTCCTGGGAACATCCAAGATCAATGACTGGAATCTCTACAGTGCCGGCCTCGGCGTTGTTTCCTTCTTCAACAGCGCCATGAACAAACGCCTGAACCGGGGACACGTCACGCTGCTGCTGGGCGTCGTCGGAACGGTATTGGCAGCCGCAGGCATCCTGGACAAGTTCATCGACATCCTCATGGTTCTGGGCGTCGTGTTCCCACCAGTAGCCGGCATCATCATGGCCGAATACTTCGTGGTCAAGAAGTGGCGTCCGCTCCTGGAAGCAAGCCGCGATTCCGGACTCCCGCCAGCTGAGTCGCCCAACTGGATCCCCGCCACGTTCGTCATCTGGGCGATCTCCGCAGCCCTGGGCTACTTCGTTACCTTCGGACTGCCGGCCTTCACCTCACTGGCCGCTGCCTTCATCCTCTACATCGTCGCCGGCAAGCTGAACCTCCTGCGGTCCTACGGCGACAACCAACCAAGCAACCCAAACACCACCAAGGAAGAATCGGTAACCGCACCATGAGTAGCCTGAGAATCGGCATCGACGTCGGCGGCACCAACACAGACGCCGTGCTGCTGGATGGCGCGCAGGTGCTCGCCTCCACCAAAGTCCCCACCACCAGGGACGTCACCAGCGGCATCACCCAAGTCCTCACCGCGCTGAAGGACCTCAACGGTTTCAGCCCGGACCACATCCGCGGCGTGATGATCGGAACCACGCATTTCATCAATGCCCTCATCGAGGCCCGGGACCTCTGCCCAACAGCTGCAATCCGGCTGGGGCTGCCCGCCACCGCGTCCCTCCCGCCGTTCACGGATTGGCCAGACACCCTCACCCAGGCGGTGAGTGGCCGCGCCTACATGGCCCACGGCGGACACGAATTCGACGGCCGCCCCATCAGTCCTTTCGACCCCGACGAAATCCGGCGTCACGCAGCCGATATCGCAGCACACGGCATCCGATCAGTAGCTGTGTCCAGCGTCTTCTCACCAGTCAACGACGAATTCGAGCAGCGAACGCTTGCCATCCTCCGCGAGGAATTGGGCCCCGAATTCCCTGTCTCCCTTTCACACGAAATCGGCAGGGTGGGCCTCCTGGAGCGTGAGAACGCAACCATCGTCAACGCTTCCCTCGCCGAGATGGCCAACCGGATTGTTGATGGCCTCGCAAAAGCCGTCCTGGAGCAGGGCATCACAGCCCCGCTCTACGTCAGCCAGAACGACGGCACGCTCATGGACATTGAATACACGCGGCGCTACCCCGTAGCCACGTTCGCTTCAGGTCCAACCAACTCCATGCGCGGGGCCGCAGCGCTCTCCGGATTCTCCGACTGCCTGATCGTGGACATCGGCGGCACCACCACCGATGTCGGCGTCCTGGTGAACGGCTTCCCCCGTGAGTCCAGCACCCACGTCCGGCTCGCAGGGCTCCGCACCAACTTCCGGATGCCGGACGTCCTCTCCGCAGGCCTCGGAGGTGGGTCCCGGGTCCGGACCGATCAGGGAACCGTAGGCCCGGATTCGGTGGGCTACCGCCTCACCGACGAGTCGCTCGTCTTTGGCGGGTCTGTCCTGACTGCAACTGACATCGCCGTCCGCAGCGGGAGGGCCGACGTCGGAGACGCGTCTTTGGTCCGCCACATCAGTGACGCTGTGGTCCGGTCAGCCCTGGAAGAAATCGACAGGACCATCGCGGACATTGCCGACCGGATCCGGACCTCATCCGCTGAACTTCCGGTTGTCGCCGTCGGCGGCGGATCCATCCTGCTGGCAGACAAACTGGACGGCCTGGGCACCATCCACCGCCCCGGCAATTTCGATGTCGCCAACGCGTATGGAGCCGCCATCGCCCAGATCAGCGGGGAGGTGGACCGCGTGTCCTCCATTGCGGACTGGGATCAAAAGCGCGCCATGGAATCCGCCCGGCAGGAGGCCATTGACCGCGCCGTAGCCGCCGGCGCCGACCCGGACACAGTCTCGATCGTTGAGCAGGAAGCCATTCCCATCCCCTATCTACCCGGAAACGCGATGCGTGTTCGGGTCAAGGCAGCCGGCAACCTCACGTTAGGAAAATGACATGACCCTGGAAGTGGCGCACGGCCGCAAGCTGAAGAAGATCACCGTGGACGATATTGATTCCCTGGCGCGCGGGGCGGCCATCCTTGGCACGGGTGGAGGCGGCGACCCTTACATTGGGGCCCTCCTTGCGAAACAGGCCATCGAAGAGTTCGGCCCCGTGGAACTCGTCTCCGTTGAGGACCTGGCAGATGATGCCTTCATTGTTCCCATTGCTGCGATTGGTGCTCCCACGGTTGCCGTGGAAAAGCTCGACACAGTGGAAAACTTGTACCTGACCATCCAGAAGCTGGCGGCGTCCTTGAACCGGACAGCGACCCACACCGCCTGCCTGGAGATCGGCGGGTCAAACTCCCTGCTGCCTATCGTGGCGGCAGCGCAACTGGGAATTCCCTTGGTCGACGGTGACCTGATCGGACGGGCCTTCCCTGAGATACAGATGGGAATGGCACCGCTGTACGGAATCCACGCCACTCCCATGGCACTGGCTGATGAGAAGGGCAACACGCTTGTCATCGAAGCGATCGACTCGTTCTGGGCTGAGCGCTTTGCCCGGCAGGCGTCCATCGAAATGGGATGCAACGCCTTCAACAGCACCTATGCCATGACGGGCGCGCAGGCCCGTGAGAGCTTCGTGGCCGGCTCCATGTCCTTCGCCATCGCCATCGGAGACGCCGTCGCCAACGCCCAACACCACAACCTCAACCCCTGTGATGTGTTGGCGGAAACGCTGAGTGGGCGCATTGTTCATCTGGGCAAGGTGACTGACCTGCAGCGTCAAACGACCGGCGGGTTCGCCAAGGGTCAGGCCATGATCGAGGGCATGGGCGCGGACGCCGGTTCCGTTCTTTCGCTGCACTTCCAGAACGAGCACCTGCTCGCCACCAAGGACGGAACCGCGGTGACAACGACGCCGGACCTCATCATCGTGGTGGACGCCGAATCCGCCGAACCGGTAACCACCGAAAACCTGCGCTATGGGCAGCGCTTGTGCATCCTGACCGCGCCCAGCGACCCTCGCTGGCACACCACTGAGGGCCTGGCACTGGCCGGACCGGAGTACTTCGGCTACGGCGTCCCTTCGCACAGATGGGACGGGACGCCCGAAGAGCACACCGAGTCCATCGAGCGTTACCGCAGCTGACCGCCGTCGAACGCTTGCCCCACCGCCGCGTCCCCAACAACAGTTGGCGGCGCGGCGGTGGCATTATGGGAAGGTAACCATCGAGGAGAACCGGAGAAGCTGAATGATCCCTCCGATCCCGCTGTGGTCCGTCACGAATCACCTCCCGGCGGGCGTGATGGAACGAGTCGGGGAGCTTGGTAGCGCAACGGTTTCCTCATTGGTGGCCTTGGCCGGGACCCTGGCCGAGGTCAATCACCAGGTCCGGGAACAGCGGAACCTCGACGGCGACCCCCTCACCCTCCGCAACTGCATCCTGCTACCCCTGGAGCCGTTGCCGTCGGGCGTCTCTTGGGACGTGGAGGCGCTGTTGGCACTGGCGTCCGCGTCCGGCGTCGTGGCTCTTGCGGTAAAACTGCAGAACGACGACGGCGCGTTGCCGCCCAACGTGGCAAGGCTCGCCGAACGCTTGGGGCTGGTGGTGCTGGCCGTCCACAACACATGGCAATTCGGGATGGCTGCACAGGAGCTGCTGTCCGGCGCCGCGCATCGTCAGGGGCAGTTGATCTCCCGCGTGGCGGCCGAGTGCCGGATGCCGTATGGCTCGCTCAGTCATCTGCTGCAGCGACTGGGAGTAGCGATCGGGCACGGGGTGACGCTGGTGGATCCATCCGGGAAGCTGATTTCCGCTGAGGACACCGGCCCGCGCGCCGACGGGGATGCGCAGTCCGGTGGCACGGAGATTCTCGCCTCTGTTCATCGGGAGCAGGACAGCAGTCCCCGGCTGAGGGTGGTCCTTGATCCCGCACCGGATCAGGAACAGGCCGCCGTCCGGGCGGCTTTGGAAGTAGCGGCCATCGCGGTTTCCGAGCTGCTGTCCCGGCAACGGCTGGAAAGGGAACGCGACGCGCGGCACCGGATTGCCCTGTTGGGCGAACTGATCGACAATGCCGGGACCGTCAGCCCATCCTTTAGGGCGAGGGCATTGGAGCTCGGCTGGACCTTGGACGGCTTTCACATAGCTTTCCGGGTGATCACCCGCCAGCCGGTGGACCTGGTGGCCCGAAAGCCGGATCTGGACCGCGCCCTCAAGCGCGAAAGGATCGATGCTGCCACGGTGGAGCAGTCCGACGGCTGGGCAGGGTGGATCTCCTTTCCCTCCAAACCAGACCCGGCCGAGGTCAGCAGGATCAGCAACGCACTCCGCAGGGCTCAACGGGAACTCGCGTCCACCGTTGCTACCCAATTCGGTGTGGGGAGGATGCAGGCGCAGCCCGAAGGAATCGTCCGTTCACTTGAGGAAGCCAACGATGCCGCCCGCATCGCCGGGGCAAGGGAGAACTCCGGCTACTTTGTCCACGTGGACCGATTGGATATGGCCCAGTTGCTGCTGATCTGGACCCGCACCGACACGTTCCGCCCCGCCGCCCGGGAGCTCCTGGCGCCACTCCTCAAAGCCGGGCCCGAACTCCTGCAGACCCTCACCACGTTCCTGGACTGTGAGTCTTCGCTGACCGAAACAGCTGCGATCCTGAACGTCCACCGCAACACTGTCAGTGATCGCATCAGGCGGATTCAGTCACTCATCGCCATCAATCTGGAGGACCCGGAAGCCCGGCTGGCGCTGCAGCTCGCATGCCGGAGCTTGTTGATGGATAAGCCGGAGTAGGGCGGCAACCCCCTTTCGGAGACAACCGCCCTACGTGACTACGGGAGAGGTCAGCGCGTTGCACCCAACTGGTCGAGCGTATCGATGCTGTCCCTGCTGGTTTCACGCGAAGACCAGACGCAGGCGGCGGCCACGAGGCACATGAGCGCCGCGAAGCAAGCAGGGCCCACCCACGCCGTGGTTCCATCGCCCCGTAGTGCCGTCTGGATGGCCGGCGTGAATCCGCCCAACAAGATGCCCAGCTGCATGCCAACGGCCATGCCTGTGTAACGCACCTTTGCTGGGAACTGCTCGGCGTAGAAGGACGCTTGGACTGAGTTTGCTGCGGAGAACACCAACATGAGCAAAGCGGCCGTGCCGGCCACGAGGAAGGGGTTGCCGGTATTGATGGCTCCAAAATAGGGGAACCACATCAGGGCCACCAGGACCAACGCCCCCGCCATGACGGGCCTGCGTCCGAATCTGTCCGAAACCCGGGCCCAGAAGGGCTGGAAGATCAGGGCAACAAGGTTTCCTATCAAGCTTGAGACGAGGAAGACGTTGGCGGCCATGCCCACCGTGCCCGTTGCATAGCTGAGGGCGAAGACACCTAACGTGGTACTGACAACGGAGAGGAAATTCGCGCCAATCACTCGAAGCAGGGGCTTCCAGTAATCCTTGAAGACAGTCAGCAGCGGAAGCTTGGGCGCAGCGCCGGCGTCAACGACGGCGTGCTGGAAGCTGTGGGTCTCGTCGACGCGGGCCCGGACGAATAAGGCAATCAGTGCCAGCGGCCCGGCAACCAGGAACGGGATACGCCAGGCCCAGCCAATGAGCGTTTCATGCGGCAACGATGTCACTGCGATGAAGGCGAGCGTAGAGAGCAGCGCACCTGCCACGGTTCCCTGCATGGACCAGCTTGTGTAGAGGCCGCGCTTGCCTGCCGGTGCATGCTCCAAGGAAAGCGCGTTGGAACCTGCCTGTTCCCCGCCAGCGGAGAGGCCTTGGAACAAGCGCATGATGACCAAGGCGATGGGAGCCCAGATGCCGGCCGTGGCGTAATCAGGCAGGCATCCCACCAGGAACGTTGCGATTCCCATCAGGTTCAGGGCCCAGACGAGGGCGCGCTTCCGGCCGAGCTTGTCGCCGAGTGTCCCAAAGAGGACTGCCCCCAAGGGCCGGGTTACGTAGGCGACGCCGAATGTGGCGAACGAAGCCAACAATGCCCCAGTAGGTCCCAACGGAGCGAAGAACAGCGGGCCAAAGATGAGCGCCGAAGCGGTGCCAAAGAGGAAGAAGTCGTAGTACTCGACGAGGCTGCCCAAGAAGGCGCTGGCCGCGGCTTTGCGGCCCATCGACTCAGTGGCATTGCCGGCGTCGGCAGTCATGGTGGTCATGGTATGTCTCCAGTGGGAAGCAGGAAAACGAAAATGGTGCCGGGGTTCGGCCAGGCCTCGTGGGCGTTCGGGCGGGTGGTTCCCGCAAGAGGGACGTCGTTGTTCTCTCTGCCATCGAGTGTGACAGGGGCAACATATTCCAGTCCAATATTGATTTACCATAGTGATGATCGGATTCTCATATCATCAAGTTGGAGGCCTCAGATGCAGATTTCGTGGATCAAGTCGTTTCTGGCCGTAGCGGAGGAACTCCACTTTGGGCGCGCCGCCAAGACCCTCCACATTGCCCAACCAGTGGTGAGCCAGCACATTCAGCACCTGGAAAAGCATCTCGGCGTGAGACTCTTCGACCGGGACACCAAACGGGTGGCCCTGACGGATGCCGGGCTGGCCTTCCTCGGTCCGGGCAGGGACGTCCTGCGTACGCTTGAGGCTTCCGAGGCCCAAGCCCGCAACGCCGGCACAGGTGAACGCGGCCGGATCAGGGTGGGCTTCAACAGCGGCTTCGTGACTGAGCAACTGGTGCGCTTCCTGAGGGAAGTGAATGATGCTTACCCGCAGCTGGAGATTGAACTCGACGAATCGCGGACAAACCTGGAAGCCACGCGACGGCTGCAGGAAGGGCTCCTCGACGTAGCCCTCGTGGGAACTCCCGTTCTTGCTCCAAGGCTGAAGCGCATCGGCATCGGCAGCACCGCGCTGGGTGTGGCGGTCAGTCCAACACATCGGCTTGCGGGCGAGGACGAGATCACCGCCAAGGATCTGCACGGCGAGACCATCATCATGATTCCACCCGCACCGGGACGCACGCTCCGACTCCAAGCCGAGGAACTCATGGCTGAGTCGGGCAGCGTGCCCGGGAGGATCATCGAAGTGCCCCACGGCGAGGCCGTACGCCTTGCCTTGGCAGCAGGCATCGGAGTTGCCTTCGCCATGGTCAATGCCGCTCCCATGATGCCGGGAACAAGGCTCATCCCCCTCAAGGAAAGCAAGCCACAGGCCATCTCTGCCGTATGGAATCCCGCCTCCTCCTCAGCCGCACTGGAAAACGTCCTGAAGCTCTTGAGGACATGGAAAAGCGGGGCGGACTCCTAAGAGGGGCCCACCCCGCCCATGAACACCTCAGGCGTCCGTAAGGACTCCCGAAACCAGTTGGCGAAGGTTCTCCAGCAACAAATCCTGCCGCTGGTAGTAAGCGTTGTGCGCCGCGCCTTGTACGACCACCAGGCGCGTATTGGGTACCAGGGCGGCTGTTTCCTCTGCGCCGGCGCGGATTGCCGGCATCTCCTCGCTGCCGACGAACACCATCAACGGACTGGTGACAGCGGCCAACCCGTCCCTCATGCGCTTCACATCGGCGGGGTCCGCACTGACGAACTCACCCAGGCTGGCCCTGAGATTGCGTGGGTGGCGGGCGGCTTCGATGGCCGGCGCCGTTGAACGGATCCGGATGTAGCGCGCGTACTCCACGGGGTTGGCGTTTATCCAGTCCCGGGTAAACGACGTCCCCACGCCCAGCCAGATCCGCTCTTCAGGATCCAACGCGCTGGCAATCTCGTTCTGGTCCGACTCCCCTGGCATGGGCAGGTTGATGGGCCACGCCATGCCACAGGAAACCAGTGCGGCAGCTTCATGTGGATGCCGGATGGCCCAACGCAACGTAGTCATGCCGCCCATCGACTGGCCCATGATGATCGGCCGCACCAATCCCAAGCCGTCGATAAATGCCTCAAGCTCTTCGGCGCGGTCTGCCGGATGCCCGTTCCGCGGCGAATTCACCGAGAATCCATGGTCGTAGCTGTCATACGCCACAACACGGAAGTCGCCCTTCAGTGCCTCAATGAACGGCTCCCAGCAGGCAGCAGTTGAACCATGGCCGTGGACCAGCACCACGGGCTGGCCAGCTCCCGCATCGGTGTAGTGAATGTCGTTGCCTAGCAGGTTGATCCAAGGCATGGGATGGTCCTTCCGTCGAGTTACCGGGTCACCGTTGACCCCTCACTTCAGACTCGCAGAGGTAATCATGCCTGTCCAAGATCAATAAACCATTGGATCAATTGGAAAGTCTAATGATTCTATTTCTTGCCCGCTTTCAGGTCCGCAACCACCTTTGAAATCCGCCGGGCCCGCGTTTCCTCCGTCTTGGCGTCCCCGATCGGCTCCACGTATCGCCGCTGGCTGCTGTAATTCAGGGTCCCGTAGAAGGCCTTAGCTTCAGGCTCCGCGTCGAGTGCTGCCGCCAGGTCGTCCGGGACCTCGATGACCCGGGGCTGGGTATCCACTTCCAAGCCAACTTCAACCGTGTCCCCAGCCGAAGCGCCCGTCAGTTCACGGTTCGCCGAGCTGACGCCCACCATGTACTTGCCGCCCATCACGGCGATGCTGCTGCGGTAGCTCTGGCCGTTGATGGTCACCACCACTGGAGGCCGCTTGCCGGCACCCAACCCCTCAACGATCCCGTCCGGAACTTCGATGCCCGCCTTGTTGCCATCGCCGACGATGGTCGTAGTGAATTTCATGAGCCCAGTATGCCGGTGCCCACCAGTAGACGCACCCCATCCGCAGGACTACGTTCGAAGTAACCGCGCAAACTACTCAGAGGAGTCATTGCAATGGATAACCAGGATCTCTTGGAGCGAATCCAGTCACTGGTCGAAGAGGAACACCGTCTCCGGGACTCTACCAGCGCAGAGGACGACGACAACCGCGCCCGCCTCGCCCAGCTGGAAGCCCACCTCGATCAGTGCTGGGACCTGCTGCGCCAACGCCGTGCCAAGAGGGACGCCGGCGAAAACCCCGACGAGGCCGAAC
The DNA here is from genome assembly GCF_025421775.1 of Paenarthrobacter aurescens. Lineage (GTDB taxonomy): Bacteria > Actinomycetota > Actinomycetes > Actinomycetales > Micrococcaceae > Arthrobacter > Arthrobacter aurescens_B. Next base: position 84,603 of record NZ_JAOEFX010000013.1, read on the forward strand.
CGCGACCCGTCAGCGAAGTCGAGGGCTACCGGCAGTAGTAACGCCGCAGAGCCTGCCCACCCATCAGAAGTGCGTCGGGCAAAACGCTGGCCGCTCCACTGCGAACATCCACGCTGCCAGGAACGCCGCACCCAGCTGGTTCTCTTGTATCCGCCCAGCCGCCACCAGGGAGGCAGGATGGACTGCGCCCAAGTAGATGGATGACAGCACGGAGATATCCAGCTCCAGGTCAGGAGCCACCTCGGTAGCTGTTACAGACGCCTGCCCCTCGCGGACATCGAGCAAGAACGTGCCGGGCGTCAGTCCGAGTGCATCGCGGACCTTCAGGACCAGAGAGCCGTCCGCAGGGAATTGGCGTGCTTCCAAGGCCTTCTGAACATCCAGGATTCGCAGCCAGAGCATGTCCCGCGGGTCGGACCCCTTGATGCAACGCGGGTCCTCAAGGGCCCAGGTGAGAGGGTTGTCCACGGAGACTCCGCTCCACTTCACGCATTCCACGAGGTCAATGGCGCCCAAGTACTGCCACAGTTCCAAGTAGGCGGCGGAGTTGGCCGCCACCAAATCCACGATCTCCATGGTGGCGGGCTCCGTCTCCCACCCACTGAACTTGTATGACACGTACCCGTCAATATCACCACTGGACGCATAATGCAGGGCCGTCTTGACCTTGGCATCCGGTCCGCCGTCGCCGTCGGCGTCCTCGCGGCCCACCGATCCGGAGACAAACTGGCGGTAAGACTCCTGCCGGTCGATTGATCCGGGCAACTGCCGGTGTTGCTGCTCGAAGATCTTTGGCGCCAACTCCAAAAGGACCTTCGGCTCGGCTACTTCCACGGTTCCTCCGGAAACGTGGTTGAGCCTGAAGCGGGCGCCCGTATCCACCGTGATGGATTGTTCGAAGGTCGCGACACCGAACCCGAAGCGCCCATAGATAGACGCTTCAGAGGCCGTCAGTGCTGCAATCGCTACGCCATCGTCCTTGGCCAAAGCGAGGTCTTCGCTCATCATCTGCCGCAGCAGGCCTCGGCGGCGGTGCGAGGTGCGGACTGTCACTGCTGAGATCAGGTGAGCGTCCAGGAGCTTTCCAAAACCGACGTTGAGCGTCTTGCGCCATGTCGCGAAGGTAGCAACCGGCATCTCGGCCCCAAGTGAGTACGCCGCCGGTTCGCTGGTCTGATAGACCCCGGTAAACACACTGTGGTCGGCCCGGCTCATGGCCAGGCCTCGATCGATCCTTGTCTCGCTCTTGCTCTCCTCGTGGAACCCGAAGGCCACCGCACGCGACCACGCTACGGCGGCATCGTAGTCAGGTTCATTCTTGGCAGCCGGCTCGAACCGACGGATTTGGTAGTCCCCACTCATCTTTGACACGCCCTCGAGCCTAGCCAATAGCCGCCGGTCGCGCTATGGCCAAGCCGGGCTACGCACCTTCAAGCACCTGGCTTGTAGCCCACGCCAGGTATTTGGCGGCGTTGGCAACGGCGTCGGCCACGTCCGGAACGCCGTCCTTGCGCTGCGCCACATCCAGCAGCTGGGCAGCGGCCACAATGCCGTGCTTCGCGAGGTCTTCGGGCGTCACCGTGATGCGGCCAGCCACTGCGATGACGGGAATTCCGTGCACGCTCGCTGCATCGGCCAGGGCAATGGGCGCCTTGCCGGTGAGTGACTGCTCGTCCATGGAGCCCTCGCCGGTGATCACCAGGTCTGCGTCGCCGAGGTGCTGCGCGAGCCCGGTCAGTCCGGCCACCAGCGCGAAGCCGCCTTCCAGCGCGGCGTCAGTGAAAGCCAGGAACGACGCCGGGAACCCGCCGGCCGCTCCAGCTCCGGGAACGTTCACGTCGCGGCCGGTGGCTTCCCGGAGCAGCGACGCCCAGTTGCGGAGGCCGGCGTCGAGCTTCTCAACAGCGTCCTCATCGGCACCCTTCTGGGGGCCAAAAACGTGCGCGGCACCTTCGGGGCCGTACAGCGGGTTCTGGACGTCGACGGCGATGCGGAACTTCACGCTCGACAACCGGGGATCCAGCTCTGAGGCATCCAAGGCAACGACGTCGGCCAGGGAACCTCCGCCGAGCGGCACCACATTCCCGGCCGCATCAACGGGCTTGAGCCCCAACGCACGCAGCGCACCGCTGCCGCCGTCGGACATTGCCGAACCGCCCAAGCCGAGCACGATCTCAGTGGCACCGGCTTCGAGTGCCGCCGCGATCAGCTGGCCGCAGCCGTAGCTGTGGGCGCGCAGCGAGTTCTCCGGGGTGGGCTCCATGTGCGCAAGGCCGGAGGCCATCGCAGTCTCGATGACAACGCTGGCCCCACCGAAAGCGTCCTTGCGGATGGCCCATGAAGCTCCAACAGGCTTGAGGATCGGGCCAACTACGGCATTGTTGCGCTCCTCGTAGCCGGCAGCGATGGCGGCATCCAAGGTGCCTTCTCCACCGTCGGCAACCGGGAACTGGGTGGTCACGGCATCGGGGTAAACGCGGAGGGCGCCTTCGGCCATGGCTGACGCGGCTTCGGCGGCGGTCAGTGATCCCTTGAACTTGTCCGGGGCGATGAGGATACGCATGGACCCATCTTGCCAGCTTTGCCCGGAAAGCGCTTGCCCACTTTGTAACCTAGCCGCTGATAACCCTCACCGGCGCACCCTCAAGCCAGGCTTTCACGTCCTCAAACGCCCCGCCGTAGAACTGCCGGTAACTTTCATGTGTCACGTATCCGATGTGAGGCGAGAGCACCGTCCGCGGCGAATGCAGCAGTGCATGGCCAGCCGGAAGGGGTTCATCGTCGAAGACATCCAGCGCGGCGCCGCGGATCCACCCCTCTTCCAAAGCCTGGATCAACGCGGCCTCATCCACCAAAGGTCCCCGTGCGGTGTTGACCAGCACGCCCTCCGGGCCCAGGAGACGCAACTCTTTTGCTCCGACGATCCCCTCCGTCCGCTCGGACAAACGGAGGTGCAAGGTCACAACGTCAGACTCACGGAACAGCTCTTCTTTGCTGACCTTGCGGGCGCCGGCAGCCTTTGCCGCTTCAACCGTGAGATTCTGGCTCCACGCAAGAACGTCCATGCCGAACGCTGTGGCATAGCCCGCCATGCGCTTGCCGATCTTGCCCAGGCCAACGATTCCCAGCGTCTTGCCTTCCAGTTCAAACCCGACGCCGGCCTGCCAGTCGCCTGCGCGCAGCGAGTTCTCCTCCACCACCAGGTTCCTCGCGAAGGCCAGCAAAAGCGCCCAGGTCAGTTCGGGCGCCGCAGCCGGCGAACCACTGGTCCCGCACACCACAATCCCCCGCTCGGAGGCGGCCTCAAGGTCAATGGCGGCGTTCGCCATGCCAGTGGTCACCAACAGCTTGAGGTTGGGCAACGACTCAAGGACATGCTGTGGAAAACGCGTGCGTTCGCGCATTGCCACAATGATGTCGAACGGCTCCAAGGCGGCCAACGCTTGCTCTTCCGATACAAAAGGCGCGCTGAAAACGCTCACCTTCACGCCGTCGTCGAGCAATGAATCCCACGGCGCGTAGTCGCCGGAGACCTGCTGGTAATCGTCCAGGATGGCTAAACGGAATCGGGTCACGTCCCTTATCCTCGCGCGGCGGCCGGTGGTACTCAACCCCATCTCACGTTAGGTTTTTGAGTGTGAGCCAAAATGTGACCTCCGCCATGCCCAAGCCCGAGCACCCCCGCCCACAACTGATCCGCGAGAAGTGGATGAACCTCAACGGAATCTGGGGTTTTGAGATCGACGCCGGTGACTCCGGTGTGGAGCGCGGCCTCACCACCCGCGAGCTCACGGGCGAAATTCTGGTTCCGTTCGCACCGGAATCAGCGCTTTCCGGGATCGAGCACGTCGACTTCATGGAGGCCGTTTGGTATCGGCGAACGGTGTCCATCCCGCAAGAATGGGCCGGTCAGAATGTCCTCCTGCACTTTGGCGCCGTGGACCACGACGCCACGGTGTGGGTGAACGGGGTTGAAGTTGCGCGGCACCGGGGTGGGTTCACTCCCTTTACCGCTGACCTCGGCGGTGTCGCCGAGCCTGGAACGGATGCCGTGATTGTTGTGCGCGCCCGGGATTCCCGACACGAGATGCAGGCTCGCGGCAAGCAAGCAACTTGGTACAACAACACCCACTGCCAATACACCCGGACCACTGGAATCTGGCAGACGGTGTGGATGGAGGCCGTGCCTGAGGTCTACATCAAGCGCCTCCGGATGACCCCCAATGTGGCCGACTCCAGCATCACGGTGGAGGTTCCCATCAGCCGGAACCGGACGGGGCACACGGTTTCTGCGATACTCACTGACGGCTCGGGGATTCGCGTTGAGGCGTCTGCACGGGCCGATCTGGACCTCACCCCCTCACTTCGGCTGAACATCCCCGCCGAGTCCCTCCGCCCCTGGTCCATTGAGGATCCGTTCCTCTACGACCTTGATGTCAGCGTGCGGGACGGCTCCGGCGGAATAGTTGATCAGGTCAGCAGCTACGCGGCCGTCCGGTCCATTGCCTTGGACGGCAAGGTGGTCCGCATCAACGGCAAACCAGTCTTCCAACGGCTGGTCCTGGACCAAGGCTACTGGCCGGATTCGCTGATGACTTCGCCGGATGAGGCCGCGTTGATCAAGGACATCGAACTGTCCATGTCGGCCGGATTCAACGGCGCCCGCCTGCACCAGAAGGTCTTTGAGGAGCGCTTCCTGTATCACGCAGACCGCCTGGGCTACCTGGTCTGGGGCGAGTTCGGCGACTGGGGCGTTTCCGGTGGCGGCACCGTCGGCCACAACCAGAAGCCGACGGCGAGCTTCGTAGCCCAGTGGCTGGAAGTGCTCAAGCGCGACTTCAACCACCCATCCATCATCGGCTGGTGCCCCCTCAACGAGACGCACCAGGTCCTGCATGATCGCCTGACCGTCCTGGACGATGTCACCGAAGCCATGTTCCTGGCCACCAAGCTCGCCGATCCCACCCGGCCTGTCATCGATGCTTCCGGATACGCGCACCGGATCCGGGAAACAGACATCTACGATTCCCACTCCTACGAGCAGGATCCGGACAGGTTCCGCATCGAACTGCAAGGCCTTGCAGACGGGAAGCCCTACATCAACCGCAAGGCCGACGGCGAGGAATACTCGGTCCCCTACGCTGGCCAGCCCTACTTCGTCTCGGAGTTCGGCGGCATTTGGTGGAACGAGATCGAAGCCCGACAAGCTGTGGAAGGGACCGACGTGTCCACTTCGTGGGGCTACGGCCAACGTGTCAGTTCGGAGGAAGAGTTCTACGCCCGCTTCGAAGGGCTCTGCTCAGTCCTGCTGGAAAACCCGGACATGTTCGGCTACTGCTACACCCAGCTCACAGACGTGTTCCAAGAGAAGAACGGCATCTTCACCTTTGATCGCGGGGCCAAATTCGACCTGGAGAGAATCCGCGCGAGCCAAGTGCGCCCGGCGGCGATCGAAACCCAGCGCTAGCCCGCCGAGATGGCAATAAATGCCAAATTTTCGGCGTGGGACTGTCATCAAGTGCCACCTCGGCGAAGGCTGCCGGGGGCTTTTAGACCCACTGGCCCCGACGAATCAGGACTTCCTTGAGCAGGTCCAGGCGGTCGGACACGATTCCGTCCACGCCAAGATCCAGGAGCCGCTCCATCTCCGCGGAATCGTTGATGGTCCACACATGCACCTGCCGCCCCAGCCGATGAGCCCGTAACACGAACCCCGGAGTCACAACAGGGAACCGTCCGTAGCGGACAGGAACCTGGAAAACGTCGACGCCGGCAAGCAGCTTGCGTAGCAAAGGTGCCGGCAGCACGGGGCCGAGGAGGACGAACAACGCCGTCAGTGAGCTGCCGGCCGAGGACGCCACTCGACGGGACAGCCTGGCCAGGACCGCCCGGCGGCGCCTGTCCGAAAAACTCGTGACCAGCACCCTGTCATGGACGCCATGCTTCTCGATCGCTGCAGCCATGGGGCCAACGGAGTTCCAGTCCTTGACGTCCAGGTTCAATCGGGCGTCCGGCAGCGCTGAAACCAGCTCATCAAACGTTGGCACCGGTTCCACCCCGCCGATCCGCGCGCGGGAGACCTCGGCAGCGGAAAGCTCCGCAACCCGGCCCACGGAGTCAGTCACGCGGTCCAGGGAAGAATCGTGGAAGACCAGCAGCACGCCGTCGGACGTCGTGTGCACATCCGTTTCAAGGTGCACCGTCCCGAGCTCCGCTGCCGCCCGGAATGCAGCTATGGAGTTCTCCAGGCCATCCAAGGAGAAACCTCGGTGAGCGAAGGCCAAAGGACCCAGCGAACCGTCCTTGCGGAGGAAATAGGGCAGCGTCACTCCCGTAGCGTAGCCCATCGCAAAGGTGCGGCTAGCTCTCCTGGGGTAGGACCGCCGTCGTCTGCGGAACGATCGCAACGCCGTCGCTGACGTGAACCAGCGTCCGGCCGCGACCGCCGTCGAGCTCAACCCAAACGGCTGTGGCATCGCCGGTGACGGCGTCGACAACGCCGGCAGATTCATAGCCCGGAGTCAGCGTGACCCTGACGCGGTCGCCCTGGCGCAGCGAGCGCCAATGGTGATCCGGCTCGATCCGCCGCAGCGGCGCCGTGTTGAAATCGTTGATCCTGCGCTTGGCCATGTTTCCCCCTGCAAATTCGACTGGTAGACACGATGCGAACGGGTCCTTGGCTGGAAGCCTACGGTTGCAAGTTGAACGCCGGTTGTATGGAGGCTGGGAACTGGATGACACTGCGGGACTGACAAACTAGGGACATGACTGTGTTGATTGCCGGGTGCGGCGACCTTGGAACCGAAGCCGGGCTGCGCTTCGCCGCGGCGGGACACGAAGTTGTGGGCCTGCGCCGATCCCCGGAAAAACTGCCATCCGGGATCCGCGGTCTGTACGCGGACCTTTCCAAGGACGTGCCGGAACTGCCTACGGACGTGGACATTGTTGTGATAGCCGTCGCGGCTGACGCATCCACTGAAGGCGCTTACCGCGCCGCCTATCTGGACGGCGTGAAAAACGTCCTGGACGCGCTGGAAAGGCAAGCCCTTGAGCCGCGTCGAATCCTCTTCGTCTCCTCCACAGCTGTGTACAAGGATTCCGGCGGGGCTGTTGTGGACGAGTCGACGCCCACGGAACCCACACGGTTCAGCGGCAAAGTCCTGGTGGAGGCCGAGGAACTGCTGTTCGCCCGAACGCGTGGGACTGGAACCCGGCCTGTTTCCCTGCGGCTTGGCGGAATCTACGGCCCGGGGCGAACCCGGCTGATCGACCAGGTGAAGACCGGTCAAGCCCTCATTCCGGCCCAACCCCGGCACACCAACCGTGTCCACCGGGACGATGCCGCCGCCATGATCGTCCACCTCACCACCATGGATCAGGACCCAGGTCCCGTGTATGTCGGTGTTGACGACCACGCGGCGGAGATGGGCGAAGTCCTGCGGTTCCTCGCGGCAGAACTTGGGTGCCCGGAACCCCCGACGGCGGCACCGGGCGGCGCGTCCGACGCAGGCCCCGGCGACAAGCGCTGCTCCAACGCGCGCCTCCGGGCGACGGGCTTCGAGCCCAGCTTTCCCACGTTCAAAGAGGGCTACCGCGCGCTGTTGGCCGGCGAGGGCGTGCGGCACCCGTGAAACTGGCGGCCTCCCCTGCGGGAAAGCAGTTGCAACGCTGGGGACGGGCCTACTTCGCGGTCCAGGCTGTGGCTGGGCTCGCGTGGTGGATTGCGGTTTTCTTGTCACCCGCCGTGCGCACAGCCACCCTCGGAAGCCTGGACCCCATCGCTGTGGCAGCCTTCGACGTTCCCCTGTTCGTCATCGGCTCGGCCGTCGCCGCCTTCGGCGTGAGGGCAGCAGCGGTGGTGGCTGCGGGCTGGACTGGAATCGTTGCCGTGGCCTTGGCCGGCTACGCAACAATCACTGCCGAGGCGGGCTGGGGTGTTCTGATCATGTTTGCCGCCACGGCATGTTCGGGCGTTGCACTCTGCTTCGTCCTGCTGGGACGTGTCCCTACGGGGTTGATCGTGAGGGGACCGTTCGCGTTCCGTCCAGCATCGGCCCGCCGCACCACTGCAGCTCATGTAGGTGCAACATTGGGTCAGATGGCGCTCTTTTGGGGCTTCTTCCTGGGACTGCTCCCCTTTGCCCTGGTGTGGCTGGAACAGCGTTGGACGGTGTCCCTGCCATTCCACCCCATGACCGTTCCTGCCGGCGTGGTGGTTCTGCTGCTTGCCAGCGCCCTTGGGGTCGCTTCCGCGGTAACCATGTCATCCCGCGGGAGTGGCACGCCACTACCGTCTGCAATGCCCAACCGCCTTGTCATCGCCGGCCCGTATCGCTGGGTCCGCAATCCAATGGCGGTCGCCGGCATCGCTCAAGGGGTCGCCGTAGGGCTCATTCTGGGCTCATGGCTTGTTATCGCTTACGCAGTCATCGGCTCGCTCCTGTGGAACTACGCCGTCCGTCCGTTGGAGGAAGCAGACCTGGAACGCCGGTTTGGAGCCGAATTCCGGCACTACCGCGATGCTGTGCGCTGCTGGGTTCCAAGCTGGTGAGGGACCTCCTCCATCAGGCGGAGGCCCCGCCCTACTTGGAGCCGGCGAACAGTCCGTTGAGGGAGCCGTAGTCGATGGCTTCGCTCACGGCGCTGTAGGTGCCCGTTGTGTTCAGCTCTTCCGCTGCCCGCTTAACGACAGCGTAGGCAGCTTGGGCGATGCTGGAGCCCAGGCTGACCCGGGCCACACCGAGCCTTCCGAGTTCACCGACGCTGAGGGACCCTGAACCCACCATGACGTTGACGGGGACGGATATCCCCGCGGTCAACGCGGCAACGGTGTTTGCGTCGGACGCTCCTGGAACGAAGATGCCGTCGGCTCCCGCCGCCACATACTTTTCCGCCCGTGCCAGGACCTCGGCGATTTGCTGCTCAACAGTGCCTGCTCCGGCCAGGAATACATCGGTGCGTGCATTGATGAACAAGTCCTGGCCCGCATGCCGGGCGGCTTCCCGTGCGGCGGAAATCCGTGCGCAGAATTCTGCGGGGTCACGGGAGCCATCTTCCATGTTGATCCCCACGGCGCCAGCGTCAAGGACATCGGTGACTGTCCTGGCGATTCCCTCCAGCGTTTCAGAGTAGCCGCCCTCAATGTCAGCCGTGACGGGCACCTTAACCGCGTTGACGATGCCTGCAATCACGGCCACAGCACGCTCCCGGTCCAGGCGGTCGCCGTCAGGCAGACCCAAAGACCAGGCAACTCCGGCGCTGGTGGTCGCTACAGCAGGTGCACCCGCTGCCTCCGTGATGAGGGCGCTGGCAACGTCCCAGGCGTTGCTGAGCGCCAAGGGCTTCCGGCTGGTGTGGAGGGATCTGAAGTGGGCTGCGATTCGGTTCTGTTCCGGATTCATGGGTCCATTCCACCAGCCATCACGATGGATGTCTGGCAGAAATCGGACATGACCGAAACTAGACCCGCTGCTCCGTCAGCTTTGCCTCGAGAATCTGGGCCACGCCGTCGTCGTCGAAGTGCGGTGCCTGCTGTCCGGCGGCGAGAATGGCCTCCGGGTGTCCGCTGGCCATGGCATAGCCGTGACCGGCCCAGCGGAGCATCTCGATGTCATTGGGCATGTCCCCGAACGCCACCACGTCAGCAGCTTCGATCCCCAGGGACTCGGCGTACTTGGCGAGCGTGACGGCCTTGTTGATGCCCGGCACGGACATCTCCAGCATCGCAGTCCGAGGTGCTGAGTGGGTGGTGGACACAAGGTGGGCGACCGCCGGCTGGACTTCGGCCAGGAACTCGTCCGGTGTGCCTTTCCGGGTAATCGCCAGGAACTTTACGACGGCGTCTTCCGCCGTGAGCGTCTCAGCCAGCGGCTTAGGCGTGAACTCGGCGAGCAGCTCGCTGGTTTCGTTCTCGATGAACCCCGGCTCCAGTTGGAATCCAGTGAGGGTCTCAACGGCGAAGAGCGCGTCAGGCCTGAGCGACTTGATGATCCGACGGGCCTCAAAAACGGAGTCGGCATCCAGGGCACACGAAGAAAGTGCCTTCTCGGTTTCCAGGTCCCACACCACCGCACCATTGGAACAGATCACGATTCCGCTATGGCCGAGCTGCTCCTGGAGCGGGTACAGCCAGCGCGGCGGACGACCCGTGACGAAGACGAGTTCCACCCCTGCGTCGCGGCACGCCTGGAATGCCTTGATGGTCCGGTCACTGATTTTTCCGTCGTGACCGAGGATGGTGCCGTCAATATCGCTTGCTACGAGCCGCATCATGACAGTCTACGTGGGCGCAAACAGGCGCTGCCTCCTTGCAAACCCCGCACGCTGCCAAACCGGGGAGCATAGGCTGGGTCAATGAGTGACCAGACAACAAGCGAAGAGCACAGCACACGCGGCGCGTACGTCACTGGCAGTGAGTTCAACCGCGATACCAACTACATCGAGGACCGCATCACCCGCGACGGCACTCCGGGACCAAACGGCGAACCGGGTTGGCCGGTGGAGCCGGGGCGGTACCGGCTGGTTGCGGCGCGGGCCTGCCCTTGGGCCAACCGCACCGTCATCGTCCGCAGGCTCCTGGGGCTCGAGGACGTCATCAGCCTCGGCCAGCCCGGCCCCACCCACGATGCCCGTTCCTGGACCTTCGACCTCGACGCCAACGGCAAGGACCCCGTGCTGGGCATCGAGCGGCTGCAGGAGGCGTTCTTCCGCCGTTTCCCGGACTATCCCCGCGGAATCACTGTTCCGGCCATTGTGGATATTCCCAGCGGCGGCGTAGTCACCAACAACTTTCCCCAGATCACCCTGGACTTCTCCACCGAGTGGACACAGTTCCACCGCCCCGGTGCGCCACAGCTGTATCCGGAGCACCTGCGTGAGGAGATCGACGCAGTCAACAAGCGCGTGTTCACGGAGGTCAATAACGGCGTCTACAGGTGCGGCTTCGCCGGATCACAGGAAGCCTACGATGCCGCGTACAACCGTCTGTGGACCGCTTTGGACTGGCTTGAGGAACGGCTGACAGGCCAGCGATACCTTGTGGGTGACACCATCACGGAGGCGGACGTCAGGCTGTTCACCACCTTGGCGCGCTTCGATGCCGTCTATCACGGTCATTTCAAGTGCAACCGCAACAAGCTCAGTGAAATGCCGGCACTGTGGGGCTACGCCCGGGACCTGTTCCAGACGCCTGGGTTTGGGGACACCACCGACTTCGTGCAGATCAAGCAGCACTACTACATCGTCCACGAGGACATTAATCCCACGCAGATTGTCCCTGCAGGCCCGGATCTGTCCGGCTGGCTCACCCCTCACGGGCGGGAAGCGTTGGGCGGCAGCCCCTTCGGGGATGGCACGCCCCCAGGTCCGGTAAAGGCCGGCGAAGAAGTCGCCGCCGGACACGGTGCTGGCTAGACCCTAAGCAACCCCATGGTTGAGCTCTGCCCGCGTGGGCGGGTTTGCGCCCGCCCGTGACACCGTGACGGCGGCCGCGCGCGTCGCATGATCCAGGATCGCGGCCAGCGTTTCGGTCGGCATGGCCCTCAACGCACCTCGGTTCTGCGCACCATCCAGTCCATGATCCACAACCGCGGACAACAGCCCTGCCATGAACGAATCCCCCGCACCCACGGTGTCCACAACGTTCACGGATGGCGCCGGAACCTGCGTTTCCCCTGCCCGCGTAATGCCCCATGGGCCCTGTGAACCACGCGTCACCACCACCAAAGCCGGTCCCTCTTCGCCGCCCAAGGTCAGCCATCGGCGGGCAGATTCCACAGGGTCGACCCCCGGGTACAGCCATTCGAGGTCCTCGTCGGAAGCCTTCACGACGTCGGACAGCACCACGAAGCGTTCGGCCTGCGTTCGCGCGTACTCAACGTCCGTGATGATGCTGGGACGGCAGTTCGGATCGAAGCTGATAGTGCTGCTCGGATGGGCATGCTCAACGGCGGCCAGCACGTCCGCGGCGCCGGGCTCCAAGGCGGTGGCTATGGAACCCGTGTGCAGCAAAGTGGCGCCCTGGAGCATCAGGGGCAACCGTGCGGCGAGTCCGGGCAGTTCCCAGATGAGGTCGAAAACGTAGGTGGCGGCGCCGTCGTCGTCGATCTGCGCAGTGGCCACGCTGGTGGGCTTCTCGTCCGGCGGCAGCGGCACCATCACTGAGCTTGAGCGCAGGTGGGCGGCCACGGAATCGCCGTAGGCGTCACTGCCATACCGGCCGATGAACTGCACAGGGTGATCCAGCCGCGCCAATCCGACGGCAACGTTGAGCGGACTCCCACCAACGTGCGCCTCGATTCCCGAAGGGCGTTGAACGACGTCGACCAGGGCCTCACCAATGACTGTCAGCATGGGACCACTCTGCCAGAGGCGGCCCCCCGTGAACCACAGATTACGAGAGCAGTCGCTGCACCAGTTCCCGGCACTTCTTGTAAGCGACGGCTTTGGGGTCGATCAGGTCAAAATGGTCCCCGGGGACGCGCAGCAGTTGGGCAGCACTTCCGGCCGCCGTAGCCGCAGCTACGTATGCCTCGGACTGGCTGGCGGGGACGTCTTCATCGTCCGTGGCGTGGACGGCATATATCGGGACATCGAGGGGCAGTGAACTCATGGGGTCTGCGTACTTATGCCGTTTTGGGAATCTATGGGAATCCCCGCCCATGAGGTTGCAGACGGCGCCGTTGCTCAGGTTCAGCTTCTCCGCCGCGGCAAGATTCAACAGGCCTGACTGACTGACGACGCCGGTCAGGTGCACGGCATTGTCCTCGGGGCTGCGCTGGAGCTGGCGGTCGGCGTCGGGCGTTCCAATATCCGAAAGCCGCTGCCGGCCCGCAGCCCAGACAGCCAGGTGGCCGCCGGCTGAGTGGCCGAGTGCCACCACTTTGCCGAGCTGAAGATCGTGATCCCCGGCAATCGTGGACAAGTGGTCGATGCCGGCCAGGATGTCCTCGAAGGTATGGGGCCAGCCACCGCCATTGCCAGCCCGACGGTACTCAAGGTTCCAGGCGGTGATGCCGTGCGCTGCGAGGTCGCGCGCAAGAGGCTCGCCGAGCTCGGCGCCGTACTGTGAGCGCCAGTAGCCGCCATGGATCACAACGGCGATTCCACCTGCCACAGCTGATGCGCCGCGATGGTTTCCGTTGTTCGGTTCAGGTATGAAGAGTTCGCCCCACTGACTGGGGTGTTCGCCGTAGCTGTACTTGTGCCGCAACATTGCGCCCTCCTTTGTACTGAGCCTATCGTGACGATTCGGATGTTTGGCTAGAGGCGCCCCGACGGCGAGTGGCTCGATTGAGTGTCGGACCCGACCCGTAAGCTGGGGGCATGGCAAGCAATTGGGACAGCCTGGACCAGGACCAGCGCGATGCAGTGGATGCGAACGTGGCACTCTACGAGCGTGTTCGCCCTGCCCTGAAGCGGGTCACGCGCGATGTCCTGCTCACCCTGCGGGACATGTTGAACGACGCCGAGGTCACCCCGTTGTTTGTCACGGGACGTACCAAGACGGTGGAGTCGTTCCGTGAAAAGATCTCCCGCACGGATGATCCTTTGGAGCCCGGCGGACCGCGTGTGCTGAAATTCCCGGACCCGTTCCGTACTTTGAACGACATGGTGGGCATCCGCGTCATCACCAAACTGCCCGCCGAAAATGCTGCGGTGGCCAACATCATCAAGCGCCAGCGCCAGCTTTTCGATTGCCGTGGCGACCGCGAGAAGGACATCGGTTCCATCGAGTCGGGAACGTACGGCTACTCCAGCCGTCACCTCATCCTGCGCACTATCCAGAATGAGGCCGTCAAGGAATACCAGCACGTCTTCAACCCGGACATGCCCGCCAACGGCAGCTACTTCTTCGAATGCCAGATCCGCACGGTGTTCGCCCACGCATGGAGCGAGATCGAGCACGACATCCGCTTCAAGGCGGAGGACCCCCGCGCTTGGACGCCCCATTTCGACCGCCAATTCACGGCCACCGCAGCCATGCTGGAAACGGTGGAGAGCGCCTTCGCCGACCTTCACGAGCGCTACGAGGAAGTCCGAGGCTACTGGGACCTCGAAGGTGAGGGCGGCTCGCCGTTGACGCCCAACCGGGTCCGTGACGTCTGGCGTACGCTGCTGCCGCACGTTGACCGTAAAGTTGATGACGACTGGGGATGGGCTGCCGAGCTGCTCGCCGCCCACGGCCTCACCAAGACCGTGGAGCTAGCCGGGCTGCTCAGCGCCAACCGGATCACCGAGGTCCGCAAGGCCCTGGACCACCGCTACTCCCCCGGCCCCGACCGCCTCCTGGATGACCTCCTGCTGTGGCAGTACGGGACCGAACACATTGATCTCACCGCTGAGGCGCCCGACGTCGTTCCGCACCCGCGGCGCGACAGCCTCCAGCGGCGTCTTAAGCAGATTGAGCGTTACCGCCAGACTGCACCCTAAGGACCCATGACTCCCGAGCAACTCATGTCACTGCGGGCGACCTTCCGTTCGCCCCGCCGCCTGATGACGGAATCCCTCGCGGGACTGGTGGTGGCTTTGGCGCTCATCCCGGAGGCCATCGCATTCTCTGTGATTGCGGGGGTTGATCCGCGCATAGGACTGTTCGCTTCCTTCACCATGGGCGTGGTCACCGCGCTGGTGGGTGGCCGGCCTGCCATGATTTCCGCGGCCACCGGTGCTGTGGCGTTGGTGATCGCCCCGGTGATGAAGGAGCACGGGCTCGACTACCTGATCGCGACGATCATCCTGGCAGGTGTTTTCCAGATCATCCTTGCTGTCCTGGGCGTCACGCGACTGATGCGCTTTATCCCGCGCTCGGTAATGATCGGCTTCGTGAATGCTCTGGCCATCCTGGTGTTCATGTCCCAAATGCCCGAGCTCTTCAACGTGCCGTGGATGGTCTACCCGATTGTCATTGTTGGCTTGGTCATCGTGTTCGGGCTTCCTCGTCTGACCACCGCCATCCCGGCACCCTTGGTGGCTATCGTTGCCATCACGCTGGTGACCGTGTTGGGAAACATCGACGTCCCCACCGTCAGCGACAAGGGCGAACTCCCGGACAGTCTTCCCGGACTTTTCCTTCCCAACGTTCCCTTGAACCTGGAGACGTTCCAGATCATCGCTCCCTTCGCGCTCTCCATGGCGCTGGTGGGCCTGCTGGAATCACTGATGACCGCCAAACTCGTGGACGACATCACCGACACCCGTTCCAACAAGACCCGGGTTTCCTGGGGGCAAGGAACGGCCAACATCGTCACTGGTTTCCTTGGCGGCCTGGGTGGTTGTGCGGTGATCGGGCAGACCATGATCAACGTGAAGGGATCAGGCGCGCGCAGCCGTCTCTCAACGTTCCTGGCAGGCGTGTTCCTGCTGGTGTTGGTGGTGGTCCTGGGCGACGTTGTTGGCATGATCCCCATGGCCGCCCTGGTAGCCGTGATGATCTTCGTTTCCCTGATCACCTTCGACTGGCATTCCATTCGCATCTCCACCCTCAAACGACTGCCCAAATCCGAAACGGCAGTCATGCTCATTACTGTTGCCGCCGTAGTGGCGACACACAACCTTGCGGTGGGTGTCGGCGTCGGGGTCTTGACCGCTATGGTCCTGTTCGCGCGGCGGGTGGCGCACTTCGCGACAGTGGAGCGGACAGAACTGGAACTCAACGGCGAAAACGTTGCTACCTACACGGTGGACGGTGAACTCTTCTTTGCCTCGTCCAACGACCTCTACACGCAGTTCGACTATGCGAAGGATTCCTCTGAAGGCATAGATCGGGTGATCATCGATCTGCACGGCTCGCATATTTGGGATGCGTCCACTGTTGCCGTGCTTGATTCAGTGACTGAGAAGTACCGGAATCACGGGCGAGAGGTCGAGTTCATCGGGCTCAACGAAGCCAGCGTCCGGATGCGTGAGCGCTTGGCGGGGAAGCTCAACTCCTGACCTAAACAGCGGTCATCTGACATATACACCCCGCCGAATGTCACGAAGTCGCGGGGTTGACGGAGTGAGTGTGAGCATGGATGAATGCTTGAGGCAACCAATACCCCGTCAGAAACCAAAGAACCCGCAGCGCCCGTGAACGCCGCCCTTGCCGCCGAAGCCAAGATTGCGCGTATCGCCGTCACAGTGTTCCCGGTTCTGGTGGTTGTTGCCGGCGTCCTCGGATTCCTTGTTCCGGATCTGTTCAAGCCGATGGGCGTCGCAGTCCCCTACCTGCTGGGCGTCATCATGTTCTGCATGGGCCTCACGCTCACTCCGCCGGACTTTGCCTCTGTTGCCCGCCGCCCCTGGGCTGTTGCCCTGGGCATCGTGGCGCACTACGTGATCATGCCCGGCGCCGGATGGCTTATCGCAGTCCTTCTGCAGTTGCCGCCGGAACTGGCCGTGGGGCTGATCCTGGTGGGTTGTGCGCCCTCGGGTACTGCCTCGAACGTGATGGCATTCCTGGCCAAGGGAGACGTTGCGCTCTCCGTAGCTGTCGCCTCGGTTTCCACGTTGATCGCCCCCATCGTCACTCCGGCCCTGACACTCTTCCTTGCCGGGTCTTTCCTTCACATCGACGCCGGAGCCATGGTGATGGACATCGTGAAGACCGTGCTCCTGCCAGTGATCGCGGGGCTCTTGGCCCGCTTGTTCCTCTCGAAGCTCGTCGCGAAGGTTCTTCCGGCACTTCCGTGGGCGTCCGCCGTCGTAATTTCACTGATCGTGGCGATCGTCGTCGCCGGCAGCGCCAGCAAGATCGTCGCAGCGGGCGCGATCGTGTTCCTGGCAGTTGTCCTCCACAACGGCTTCGGTCTGGGCCTTGGCTACTTGGCCGGCAGGCTCGGCCGGCTGGACGACAAAGCACGCCGCGCCCTGGCGTTCGAGGTGGGCATGCAGAATTCCGGACTTGCCGCGACTCTGGCGACTGCACACTTCGGCGCTTTGGCTGCGCTGCCCTCCGCCGTCTTCTCGCTGTGGCACAACATCTCGGGCGCGATCGTCGCTGCCTGGTTGGCCCGCCGTCCGCTGAAGGACTAGCTAGCTTTGAGTGGTGCCGCGGCGGTGCAGCTTCCACGGCGACGCCACCCGGACGCCCTCAGGCGGAGTGGTCCCCGCCAAGCGATCAAGCAACATACGGACCACCTGTTCGAAGATCGGGTCAGGTCCGACCGTGGTCAATGCGGGATCGTAGTCCTGGCCTTCGGTCGAATTTCCGACGCCGACAATCTGGACGTCTTCAGGCACACGGAGGCCGAGACGATAGGCGGCCCGGATGGTCTGCAGTGCTTCCATGTCGTCCGTGCAAAGGATGGCAGTGGGCCGGTCCGGTAGCTGGAGCAACTCAAGCGCGGACTGATATGCAGCGGCCGGGCGGTGATGCGAAGTCCTCACCAGGGACTCATCGAGCGGGATGCCCGCCTTCTCCAGCCCGGCTGCGTATGCGGAGAACCGACTCTTGGGACGGCCGGCCGGGTCCGCCCTGCGGATGCAGGCGATCCTCCGGTGGGACGCGGTGAGGAAGTCCATGCACTCCTTGAGCCCCGCGTCGGTTTCAGGCGCCAGCACATCAAAGCCTGCGGGCCTCATGGTTCCCGAGATCACCACCTGCGCAACGCCGCGCCGGGCAAGCTCCGTGACTGTTTCATCCTGGGACCTCGCCTCAGGGAAGTAGCCGATGATGACCCCATCGGCGCCGCCGGACATCATGAACTTCCGCCAGTCGTCTCCCAACAGGATCACGGGCTGATAGCCGTGCTCGGGAAGGATCTTTGCTGCCGCTGTGGCGAGGGCACGGTCCCACGGCCATTCAAGGTTTCCGATGGCCACCGCAACCACGTCCGTCTTGCCCCGACGCATCCCCCGGGCCGCCTGATTGGGCACGTAGCCGAGTTCCTTCACCGCTGCCAGCACCCGGTCCTGCGTGGGTTGGCTGATGCGGGTGGTTCCGCCGTGCCGGCCGGAGAGCACATAGGACACTGTGGTCAGTGAGACATCCGCCGCCTTCGCTACGTCCCGGATGGTGGGCTTGGATCCCTTGCTCACGTGCGACTCCTGATAGACAGCGGCTTTCTTGAACTCTATCCGCAACAGCGTGGACACCTCTTGACGCAATTAGTTGTGAACGTTAACAATTACTGGAGCCATTACGTATACAAGCGGGAAGATTATTCGATGAAGAACTGGGCAGGAAACCTTGAGTACTCGTCCGCGGAGGTGCAGCAACCCACCACCGTGGAGCAGCTGCGTGAGCTCGTGGCCAACGCAACAGCGATCAAGGCACTCGGTTCCCGGCACTCCTTCAACACGGTGGCCGACACAGACGGCACCCACATCCTGCTTGACGCACTGCCCCAGGAAGTTGTCCTCAACAGGGACACGGGCACCGTGAAGGTCAGCGGAGGCATTAGCTACGGAGCGCTCGGCCGCGCAGTGGAGGAGCAGGGTTACGCCATCCACAACCTCGCGTCGCTACCCCATATCTCCGTCGCGGGCGCCATCCAAACCGGCACCCACGGAAGCGGAGTCAACAACCCGTCCCTGGCTGCCGCCGTCGTGAGTGTTGACCTGGTGCGCGCCTCCGGCGAGTTGGTGACGCTCACAGCGGACGACGACGAATTCCTCGCCAGCGTGGTGGGCGTGGGATCCCTGGGCATCGTGACGGGGCTGGAGCTCGCCGTCCGTCCGAGCTATGAGGTCCGGCAGCGCGTGCTCACCGGTTTGTCGTGGGAGGCCGCGTTGGAGAACTTCGACGCCATCGCGTCAAGTGCCTACAGCGTCAGCTTCTTCACCGACTACGCCGGTGACACCATCCCGCAGGTCTGGCTCAAGGCCTTGGACTCCGAACCTCCCCTGCCTGATCTCTTTGGGGCCACGGCTGCGACGGCCGCCATGCATCCCCTGCCGGACATGTCAGCTGAGAACTGCACCGAGCAACTGGACGTCGCCGGCAAGTGGTTGGACCGCTTGCCCCACTTCCGTCACGAATTCACGCCCAGCAACGGCGAAGAACTGCAGAGCGAATTCCTCCTGCCGTTGCATCATGCACCCGCTGCACTGCAGGCGGTACGTGGCCTCGCGGACAAGCTCGCGCCGCTGCTGTTCGTCTCCGAAATCCGGACAGTGGCAGCGGACGAGTTCTGGCTCAGCCCGTTCTACCAGCAGCAGAGCGTGGCATTGCACTTCACGTGGAAGCCGATGCAGGCCGAAGTAGAGGCAGTGCTCCCTGAGCTTGAAGAAGCGCTGCGGCCTTTCGGCGCCCGCCCGCACTGGGGCAAACTCTTCACACCCAGCCAGTACGACTTCGCTGCGCTCTACCCCCGGTTCGAGGACTTCCGGGCGCTGGTCCTGGCAAGTGATCCCACAGGCAAGTTCCGGAACAGCCTCCTGGACAGCGTGCTGGGCGTGGCCGTTACGTCCTAGCGGCTACTCGATGTGAGCCAGCACGGCGCCAGCTGTGACCACACCACCGGGTGCCGACAGCACCTCGGAGAGCGTTCCTGCGCGGTGGGCGGGCACCTGGGTCTCCATCTTCATGGCTTCAAGGACCACCAAGGGGTCACCGGCGGATACCTCGTCGCCGGGTTCCACGAGCCACTTCACCACGGTACCGGCCATGCTGGAGACGAGGGCGGATTCAGCAACGGATGAATCCGAATCAGAAACCGGCAGTCCCGTGACGTCCGCAGCCGTGGGAAGCCCCTGACCGGAACGTGCCCAGCCATCCAACAGATCCGCTGGAAGGCCAACAGCCAGCCGCTTGCCGTCGACATCGATCGTGATGGTTCGACGTTCCCCTTCGGGGGCAACCACGTTGTATTCGGGGTCCACGGGGATCTGGTCTGCGAAGTCGGTCTCGATCCAACGGGTATGAACCCGCATTCCGGCCACGGAAGTGAAATCCTCGGACTCCAGGACCGCGCGATGGAACGGCAGGACAGTTGCCAGCCCCGTGATGTTGATTTCGGCGAGGGCCCGGCGGGCACGGCGCAGCGCCTGCTGGCGGTCAGCTCCGGTGACGATCAGTTTGGCCAACAGCGAGTCGAACTGCGGCGCCACGAACGAGCCGGACCGGACACCGGTGTCCAAGCGGATGCCTGGACCAGTCGGCGCTTCAAAGGAATCCACCGTGCCAGGGGACGGCAGGAATCCACGGCCCACGTCCTCGGCGTTGATACGGAACTCGAAGGAGTGTCCCCGTGCCGCGGGATCCTCCGTGATGCTCAGGGGCAGGCCGGCAGCAATGCGGAACTGCTCCTGCACAAGGTCAATCCCGGCAGTTTCCTCCGTGATGGGGTGCTCAACCTGGAGGCGTGTGTTGACCTCAAGGAATGCCACAGCGCCATCAGCGGACACCAGGAATTCCACTGTCCCGGCACCGTAATAGCCGGCCTCACGGACGATAGCCTTGGCGCCGTCGTAAATCTGTTGCCGCTGAGCCTCGCTCAGGAAGGGAGCCGGAGCTTCTTCCACGAGTTTCTGGTGGCGGCGCTGCAGCGAACAATCGCGCGTACCCACCACAACCACGTTGCCGTGGACGTCGGCGATGACCTGCGCCTCAACGTGACGGGGGCGGTCAAGGTACTGCTCCACGAAACATTCCCCACGGCCGAAGGCAGCCACGGCTTCGCGGACTGCAGAGTCGAACGCTTCCTCAACTTCAGTGAGCTCCCGAACTACCTTCAGCCCGCGCCCTCCACCGCCAAAAGCAGCCTTGATGGCAAGCGGAAGGCCATGTTGCTCGGCAAAAGCACGGGCTTCAGCGGCAGATGACACCGGTCCGTCGCTGCCTGCCACGAGGGGCGCGCCGGCGCGGACAGCGATCTCGCGTGCGGTGATCTTGTTGCCCAGCTGGCGGATGGACTCAGGGGACGGGCCGATCCACTCGAGTCCGGCGTCGAGCACTGCTTGCGCAAAGTCGGCGTTCTCGGACAGGAAGCCATAGCCGGGGTGGACGGCGTCCGCCCCGGCCTGCGCCGCGACCGCCAGCAGCTTTTCAATGTTCAGATAGGTTTCAGCCGGCGAGTTTCCGCCCAGGCTGTAGGCTTCGTCGGCCGCACCAACGTGCATGGCGTCGGCGTCGATGTCGGCGTAAACGGCTACCGACGAGATGCCGGCGTCGTCGCAGGCTCGGGCGACGCGGACGGCGATTTCGCCGCGGTTCGCGATCAGGACCTTACGCATCAAATACTCACTTCTCTGGGGTCTTGGTAACAGTCGTGGTGAAGTCTGGGGAGTCGCGGACAAACCGGAACCGGATCCGTCCGCCGATGGGGACCTGCGCGGCAAGGTCCAGATGTTCATCGCGCACCACTCCGATCACCGGATAGCCGCCTGTTATGGGGTGGTCCGCCAGAAACAAGACGGGCAGTCCAGCAGGCGGAATCTGGAGGGCGCCGGCCATGGTGCCCTCGCTGGGAAGCTCACCCTCGCGGGTGCGCTTCAGTGGAGTGCCGTCCAGGCGCATGCCCACACGGTTGGACTGCGGAGTGACCAACCATTCCTGGCCGCACAATGAGTCAAGCGCCTCCTGATCGAACCAATCGGCTCGCGGTCCAGGCACAACGTCCAACACCGTGACACCAGTTCCCGGGAAATCGGGCTGTAGTTCGGGGCTCCCGACAGCCGTGGATTCCGTATCCCGGCCGATCGGCAGCGTCTGCCCGATGACCAAAGGAGCAGGTCCGATCCCGGACATCGTGTCCGCTGACCGGCTGCCCAAAACCTCGGGAACGTCTACTCCGCCTCGGATGGCCAGGTAGTTCCGGAACCCGGACTCCGGAGCACCCACGGTGAGCACCTCGCCGTCGAGCAGCGCGAAAGGCGCGGCCACCGGGACGGTCCGTCGCGCGCCCGGCTGGACGCCGCCGTCGGGCTCTTCGGACTCAACCCACGACGGCGACTGGACAGTCAGCGTTGCCGGCGCACCTGCCACGGCAATCACCTGATCACCGACGGCTTCGACGGTCAGCCCTCCGTTGACGGACTCGATGGCCGCTGCCGAAGCGGCATTCCCCACCAGGCGGTTGGCTCTGCGGAGCGATGCCCTGTCCAGGGCCCCGGCGGCAGAGACGCCCAGCGGACCGTAACCCCGACGGCCCAGGTCCTGGATCAGGCTCTGTGCACCAGGGTTGAGAATCCGAAGACCGGACTCAGTGTGGTGCTCCTTTTCGGGCTCGCGGGCCTCTGAAGCTCCAGCCGTCACAACCTCCCGGACCGCCCGGTACTGAACGCGGTCGCCGGGCCTCACAAGCGCAGGCTGCGATCGGTCCAGGTCCCACATCCGCGCCCCGGTGCGGCCGATCAGCTGCCAGCCACCCGGTGAACGGCGCGGGTAAACGGCTGAGTACTGCCCACCGAGGGCAACAGACCCTGCGGGAACTGCCGTCCGCGGAGAAGAGCGTCGCGGAACCGTGAGGGCTTCATTTTCGCCCACCATGTAGCCGAAGCCGGGAGCGAACCCCGCGAAGGCAACGGTCCAGATCTGGCCGCTATGCGCTGCGATGACACCGTCCACGCTGAGACCGGTGAGCTCCGCAACATCGGCGAGGTCATCGCCGTCGTACACGGTATCGATGACCACCAACCCGGAGTCAGTGACTTCCGGTGCGGTGAGTTCCAGCTCCAGTAGCCTGGCGCCGATAGCGCGGGTGGCCGACGCCGACTCACCCACCACCATTACCGTTTCCGCGGCTGCGAGCACGTCCACCTGACCAGGGAGCGGGGACTTGTAGAGCATGTCCTGCAGGGCCAGGACATCCTGCAGGCCATCCAGCTCGGCCAGGACGGCACGGGTGCCGACGGGCCTGACGGAGCGAACCCTCTTAGCGGTGGTCGTTTGCATCACGGTTTCCATCTTTGGCTACGCCGCCGGCTGAGCGTGCGTTCCCTGCATCAAACGGACATCTTCTTCCGGCTTCGGGTCGCGACCGAGGAGCATGCCCACGATCGTGACAACAGAAGCGACAAGGATGTAAACGGCGATCAGGTACCAACCTCCGCCGGCTGCCCCATAGAGCGCTGTGAAGATGATGGGTGCAACGGCTCCACCGATCACACCGGCCAAGGTATAGGCCAGCGAGCTGCCGGCGTAACGGAGTCGGGCCGGGAACTGCTCTGTGATGAACGCAGCCTGCGGACCGTACATGAAGGCATGGAGTGCCAGGCCGATCACAGTGCCAATGGTCAGCATGGCGACGGACTTGCCCTGGATCATCAGGAAGAACAGCGGAATGTAAGCGGCGGTCGCTGCTGCGGCGATGCCGTAAACCCAGCGACGGTTGAAACGGTCCGTCAGCGCGCCGGCCGCCGGGATCAGGAACAGCTGGAAGGCTGAGCCGATCAGGATGGCGGACAGGACGTTGCCCGTGGTCATGCCCAGTTCCTTGGTGGCGTAGACGGCAACGAACACCGTGAACAGCGCATAGAGGATGTCGGGGCATACACGCGAGAGTGCAGCTGCGACCAAGGCCTTGGGTTGGGTGGTGAAGACTTCCTTGATGGGAGCCTTGGGACGGTCACCGTGCGCCTGAATGGCCTTGAACACCGGGGTTTCTTCCAGCTTGAGGCGGATGACCAGGCCGAAGACCACCAGGAGAGCGGAGGCCAGGAAGGCTACACGCCAGCCCCAGGAGAGGAATGCTTCGTCGCTGAGTGACGCAGCGAGGATGGCCAGGACACCATTGGCCATGAGGTTGCCGGCGGGCGGGCCGATCTGTGCTGCGGAGGACCAGAAACCGCGCTTGTTGGGGTCGCCGAACTCACTGGACAACAGCACTGCGCCGCCCCATTCGCCGCCGACACCGATGCCCTGCGCCAGTCGCAGCAGCACAAGGATGGTTGGTGCCGCGACGCCGATCACCGAGTAATCGGGCAAAGCACCGATGAGGACGGTTGCGACGCCGATGAGGACGAGGGTGAAGACCAGGACGTACTTGCGGCCGATCTTGTCACCGAGACGACCAAAGATGATGCCACCGATCGGACGGGCAAGGTAGCCCACCGCGAAGGCTGAGAAGGAGAGAAGCAGTGCAACGAACTCGTCATTGCCCGGGAAGAAGATCTTGGGGAACACGAGGGCCGAAGCCACTGAGTAGATGGCGAAGTCGTAGTACTCCAGCGAGGTGCCGGTGAGGCTGGCAACGTACGCCTTAAGCGCGCCGGGCGGTGGCTTCCTTGTCACTGCCTTGGCTGCGTTGTTGGTGCTGGTCATGATGTCCTCCGGGGGGATGAGGGATGGTGCGGGGCGCCCAGGATGGGCTAGAGGAACGAGCCGACGGTAACGCCGGCAGCGCCCAGTGCGGACTTCACAGCGGTAGCCATCGCAACGGCTCCGGGTGAGTCACCATGCACGCAGATGCTCTCTGCGCGGATTTTCAGGATGGACCCGTCAATGGTCCTGACGGATTGTTCGGTAGCCATCCGCAGGACGTGGTCCGCAACCTCAGCGGGGTCATGGAGGACGGCGCCCGGTTGTGAGCGGGAAACGAGCGTTCCGTCCGGGTTGTACGCACGGTCCGCGAACGCTTCGGAAACGCCCCGAAGGCCGGCTTCCTCGGCAAGCCGCAGGACTTCAGAGCCGGGGAGGCCGAGGATCGGAAGGGTGGGGTCAACCGATTTCACAGCATCGACGACGGCGCGGGCCTGGGCGGTGTGCTTGACGATCGCGTTATAGAGACCGCCGTGGGGCTTCACGTACTGCACACGGGTACCTGTAGTGGCCGCCAGCGCTTGCAGCGCACCGATCTGGTAGACCACGTCATCGGCCAGTTCCATGGGATCGATGTCCATGAAGCGGCGGCCGAACCCAGCGAGGTCGCGGTAGCCAACATGGGCACCAATCACGACGCCGGCCTCAACCGCCTTTTGGCACGTGCTGCGGATGACGCTGGGGTCGCCAGCGTGGAATCCACACGCAACGTTGGCACTGGAGACGGACTCAAACATGGCGGCGTCATCGCCGAGTGTCCAGCGCCCGAATGACTCTCCGACGTCGCTGTTCAGATCGATGCTTGCCATGATGTGATCCCTGCCTCGTGATGTGCGTTACATCCAGCATGCACTATTTCGCTGGATTGTTCAACGATCCAGCAATCCAAGGTTTCGGCAATCGTGTAATTTTGGTGTCATGGCCAGTGCAGATCAGGGAAATTACGACCACGTTGGCCTTAATAGCGCGCGGGCACGGGTACGCATGAAGGTCCCGTCCGTTGCGGAGAGGGTTGCCGAAGAACTGCGCTACCAACTGGCTGAAGGCTTTTTGGTTCCCGGAGCCAAGTTGACCGAGGCCACCATCGCAGAGGATCTGGGCGTTTCACGGAACACTGTCCGCGAGGCCTTTGCTGAACTCGCCGCCGAGCGGCTGCTCCTCCGCCAACCCAATAAGGGCGTCTTTGTGGCCACCCTCGAAGCCGGCGATATCCACGACGTCTACACGGTTCGGCGCGCCATTGAAGTCAGCTCCATCCGCGCCGGTGGCTCACCGGAGCGCATCGCCGCCGTCCGGGCCGCCGTCGAAGAAGGGAAGCGCGCAGCTGCAGCCGACAACAACGAAGGGCTGGGCAGCGCCAACCAGCATTTCCACGGCGCGATCGTTGCCCTTGCCGAGAGCAACCGGCTGGACACGATCATGGCCCAGATCCTCGCGGAGATGCGGCTGTACTTCCACAAGGCCACCATGAACGCGCACTTCTACAGCGACTGGCTCAAGGAAAACGAGCAAATCTGCTCAGCGTTGGAAGCGGGCGAACTCGAACGCGCTGGCGACCTTCTCCTGGCCTACCTCAACCGCTCAGAGCAGCAGCAGACCGCAATCCACGGCGCGTAGCTACCGTTTGCCCTTCTTGCGGGAGCCCTTGCCGCGGCCCTTGTCGGGATTCGGCGCATAGCGCTGCGCAACGGCAGGCTTCCTGGGGCCTCCCCCGCGGCGGTCGGGCTTTGGTTCCTTCTTGGGCTTCTCCTGCTGGGCTGACGGCTGACGCGAACTCTGCGCCGTCCTCCCCCGCACAATCCCGATGAATTCCTCGATCACCGGGCTGTCCGTTCCAACGAGCCACGCCAAACCAATCTGCGTGGTGGGTGCACCGGTCAGGCGCCGCATGACGGTGTCTTTGGCATTCAGATGCCGCGCCACGGACATCGGCAGAATTGCCAGCCCAGCACCGGCGGCCACCACCTGGAGGGCCATGTCCGGCCCGCCCATTTCCTCAATGTTGAGGAAGTTCTCCTCGGAGAGATCCTCAAGGGCCACCTCTTCAAACACCGAGATCTCGTGCCCCTTGGGAGCGACCACCACTGGCTGCTCTTCATAGAGGGGGATGACGTTCAGGCCCTCACGGTCCACGGGCAACCGAACAAAGCTCAGGTCAGCGGAACCGTCATGCAACACCGAAAGCTGCGCATCGTCGTCGGACATGAACGCATGCAACGGATAGTCGGGCATCCGCTCTTCCCACCGGCGGATCCATTTCCCAGGAGTCACACCCGCAACATAGGCGAAGCGGAGGCCGGGTAGGGGTTCGGTTGTTTCGGTGGATTCTTCAGCGGCTGGCACACACTCACAGTACCGGCCAGATACCCTTGAAGCATGACGTCCTCGAACTCCCAGTCCATGAAGCCGGCAACAGTTGCCAAGAAACTCGGCATCTACCTGCCCGCGACACCCCAAGAGTTCCAGGATTCGTCCATCTCCCGCGACGAATTCGCCGAACTTCAGGCCAACCCGCCGGAGTGGCTCGCCGAACTGCGCCGCAACGGCCCCCACCCCCGGCCGGTAGTCGCGCAGAAGCTGAACGTTTCCATCAGCGGCCTCGCCCGCGGCGGCGTCGAAGATGCACTCACGACGGCGGAAATCACCGAGCTGCTGCAGGCCCCGCCTCAGTGGTTGGTCACCGAGCGCGCCACGCACGCCGCCGTCCGCTCCGAAGCCCAGCGCGTCAAGGACGAAGCCGCCAAGAAGGCAGCTACCAAGGAGGCCAGGGACAACGCCGCGGCCAAGCGCGACGCCCCGAAGACCTCCAAGCGCGACCACGCCTAAGTCTTAGTGGGTTGTGGCCGGGATCTACGGATCCCGGCCACAACTGTTTAACGCGGGCTAGTCCTGATGGAGCTGGATGAAGTTGCCGCAACCGTCGTCGAACACTGCGCTGACGCCCGACGGATCCTCGGAGGGTTCGCCCTGGAAGGTCACGCCGGCGGCACGCAACCGCTCGTACTCAGCCTGGACATCGGGTACGCCGAAGGTGATAGCCGCCAGGCCGGACTCATGCAGGGCGTTCATGTAATTGGAGGCGATGGGGTTGTCACTGGGTTCCAAGAGGAGCCCGGGCGAATTGCTGTTGTCCGCCCCGGGATCCTTGATGATGAACAGGTTGTACTCAGGCATGGCCATCAGGGTCTCGAAGCCCAGGGTCTCAGTGTAGAAAACGTGGGCGGCTGCGGGGTCCTTAACGTGGATGCTGCACATTTTCAGTCTCATGGTGCCTAGGCTACGCCGGGAGTACGACAACCTCCCTCCGGACAAATCCAGCACCCAACTGCCCCTCGCGCCCACAGGAACACTGGCGCATACTGAATTCAAAGCAGCGTGATGTCGCCTGGAGGTGGTCCGATGCCCGCCATGATGCTCCTGTGGGGTGTAGCTCTGGTTCTCGCAACCGCAGCAACCACGTATGTCCTGCACAGGAAACTGACCTACGGCCGGGGTCCGGAACCGGACGCGGTGTTTTGGGACTTGTTCGCGGGCTTGGTGGTGATTGCGCCCGCCATCCTGGTGCCCGCCGTCCAATGGCCACCCGCCGGGCTCATCATGCTCCTCGTGGCCCTCGCAACCGCGGCAGCGACGCTGGCAGGCACCCGGAAAGTCGCGCGGATCCATGCAGCCGAGCCCCACCGTCGTGCCGGATTTGCGGACGACGCTGCCCGCCACCAAAGCATTCTGGCGCAGTGGAGCCGCTACGAACTGGATCCCGCCCGGGCGATCGACTTTCCCGCCATGACGGATGTCAGGACGCAGGAAACGGCCGCATTGACCAGGGCCATATGGGAGGCCGAGTACTGCAGGGTGACAGCCGGCACCGACTACCGTGCCGCCGTCGAGCGCCTGGCCGAAGCCCTCGCCGCCGCCGAGCGGGCAGCAGGCGTCCCCTCACCCGCGAGATGACACTTAATAGCAATCCCACGCAACACCACGGGCACTGAATGAAACCTCGGCACCATATATATGCGAATCATTCTCATTTAAGATAGTGTCAGGGCGTGATTGGACTCCTCCATGACCGCTGACCTCGAACGCCCAGTCAGTGGCAACCGCCCCGCCCCATCCGCCAGCCCCGCCCGCCCACGCAGGTCGGCACTCGAACGGCTGCTGACGCCCGCCCTGGTGCTAGGAATCGTGGTGCTTCTGGTGGTCTCGGGCAGCACCGGGCCACTGCAAACAACGTTCCTTGAATCTCTGCAGATCATGGCCGGGCACTTGATTCCTGGCCTGCCGTGGATGTCCGACGGCTCACTCACCGTGTCCCAGGACCAAGCCGTGTGGAGCTTCCGGCTCCCCCGGGCGCTCCTGGCCGGCATTGCCGGGGCCAGCCTGGCGCTGGCCGGGGCCCTCCTCCAGGCGAACGTCCGCAACCCACTCGCCGAGCCCTACATCCTGGGCGTTTCAGCCGGGGCGGGAGTCGGAGCCGTTCTGGCCATTGTGGCAGGCTCGACGGCGGTTGGCGGGCTGGGCTTGAATGCGTCGGCTTTCGCGGGAGCTGCGGCCGCAACGGCCCTGGTGTACTTGCTCGCGAAACAGGACGGCGTGATTGCACCCTCCCGACTCATCCTGGCGGGCGTGGCGTTGGGCTCACTCCTGTCCGCGATCACCAACTTCCTGACCATCACCACCGATGCCCAGAACGTCTACAGTGTGCTGTTTTTCCTGTTGGGCAGCGTTTCCGCAGCCACTTATCCGCAACTGCTGCTGCCAGGTGTGGCACTCGTGGCCATCAGCGTCTTCGCCATGTTCCGATCCCGCGCGCTCAACGCCTTCCTGGCCGGTGACGAAACAGCCACGGCCCTGGGCGTCAACGTGGAATCGCTGCGTCGGACCCTCCTGCTGGCCACGGCACTACTGACTGCCACCACGGTTGCCGTGTGCGGCGGCATCGGATTTGTTGGCTTGGTGGTGCCGCACGCCGCACGCATGCTGGTGGGCTCAGATCACCGCCGTATGCTGCCTGTCACGATCTTTGGCGGGGCTCTCTTCCTCATGCTCACTGACCTGCTGGCCCGCACGGTGGCGCAGCCTGCCGAGATTCCCTTGGGCATCCTCACAGCTACCGTCGGAGCGCCCTTCTTCCTGTGGCTTATGCGTGGCAATGGCGCTGTACGGGGTGGCATCAAGCGATGAAAGTGGAATTCCTCAACGTCAGCATCGCCCTCGGCGGCACCCCCGTGGTTCACGACGTCTCTTTCACCGCGCCCAGCGGTTCCGTGGTTGGCATTCTGGGCCCCAACGGATGCGGCAAATCCACTCTTCTGCGTGCCCTGTACCGGGTGAACAAACCCACCTCGGGGACCGTCACCGTAGGCGGCCAGGACGTCCGTGCCCTCAACTCCCGGCAGGCTGCGCTCCGCGTGGCCGTGATGGCCCAGGAATCGAGCCAGGACTTTCCCATGACGGCCCGCGAGGTTGTGATGCTGGGCCGAGCCCCGCATCAGCGCGGATTCGGTGCCGATTCGGACCGGGACCACCACCTCGTCCACCAAGCAATGCTCGACGTCGGCGCCTCCTCCCTGACGGACCGCTACTTTGCGGGGTTGTCCGGCGGGGAAAAGCAGCGGGTCCTCCTGGCGCGGGCACTCGTTCAGGAAGCACCGGTCCTGGTCCTGGATGAACCTACCAACCACCTCGATGTCGCCTTCCAACTGGAGCTGATGCATCTGGTCACTTCGCGGGGAAGGACTGTGCTGGCTGCCCTGCATGACATGAACCTCGCAGCGGAATTCTGTGACCAAGTGGCAGTGCTGCAGTCCGGGCGGCTGCAGGCTTTCGGGCCGCCGTCAACGCTGCTGGACCCCCAACTGATCCGCCGCTGCTTCGGTGTTGAATCCCGGACGCTGGAGCATCCTTTGACCGGACGGGCGCTGATCGCCATCGCAGCAAAGACGCCGGAACAGACACCCCCACCCAGCCAGGACGCGGAGTTCTCCACCGTCCGCCATTGAACGTACCCATCACCCGATACAACCCAACTGGAGACACACCCATGAAGAAATCCACCCTGCCCAAAACCACTGCAGTCCTGAGCGTGATGACACTCAGCGGCATGCTGTTGTCCGGCTGCGGTCAAGCAGTCAGCCAAACACCCGCCAAGGAAAACGCCGGTGTCGCTGCGCAGCCCGCGGGAGCAATCGAGAACTGCGGCCGCACTCTGACCTTCACCTCCGTTCCCCAGAGGGTGGTGGCCATGACTCCCGGACAGTCCGAGCTGTTGGTGAAGCTGGGCGCCGCGGACAAGGTAGTGGCCGAGGCACAGACCAAAGGCAGCGAGCTGCTGCCGGAACTGAAGGAGCGCGGTAACGTGCAGCAGCTGAGCGATCAGATGCCGCCGTCGCGTGAAGTCCTGCTGGGTGCAAACCCCGATTTCGTCTACTCCCCCACAGCGTATGAATTCACTGCCGAGCAGGGCTTTGCGAGCATCGAACAACTCAAAGCTGCAGGTGCTGAGTCCTACATAGCAACGGCGGGCTGCATGGAACGCCGGAGCAAGGCCGAGGTCAAGGACATCCTCACGGATATCGAGAACATCGGCGCTGTAGTCGGCGCCGGTGAGCGTACATCAGCCGTTAGGACGGAAGCAGCTGAGGTGCTGTCTTCGGTTGAATCAAAGGTGGAAGGCAAGGAGAAGCCCACCGTGGTGGAGCTGTTTGTTGAGGGGAATTCCATTGCGGCCATCGGGGCGGGGATCGAGTACGACATGATCAAGACCGCCGGTGGCGAGAACCTCTTCAGCCCGTCCGATGAAGCCTTCGCCACGTTCTTCTCTGCCATGATCTCCCCGGAGACACTGGTGCAGAAGAACCCCGAGGTCATCGTGTTCACCACCTTGGACAAGGCCCACGAGGACGCCACCCGCACCTTCCTTCAGGAGAAATTCCCTGAGGTAGACGCCGTGAAGAACCAGCGATTGGTGGCCATCAACTCCGACGACGTCATGCCCGGAACCTGGGGCAACCTCCGCGCCGTGGAGCAGATCGCCAAGGGCCTCCACCCCGACGCGTTCTAAGCCCTTCGATTCCCCCCGCCCGCGGGGACGGGCGGGGGAAGCGGGACGCTAACCCAGCTGCACCCGCCGGTGACATGCGGCCAAGGTTGACTCCCTGTGGGACACCGTGATCACCGTGGTGTCGCCGGCGATCGCAGCAACAGCCTCCACCAGGACCCGCTCCGAGGCAGGATCCAGGCTGGCTGTGGTTTCATCCAGCACCAGGATCTTGGGCTTGATCAACAGGGCCCTGGCCAAACAGAAGCGGGCACGCTCACCACCGGACAGACTTACCCCTTGCTCGCCGATCACAGTAGCCACGCCATCCGCCCATCGTTCACCGGCGAGCGGAAGCCCGGCCAGGTCCAAGGCTGACAGGACGTCGGCTTCAGTTGCCGTGGGGTGGGCCAGGCGCATGTTGTCCAGGACGGAACCATGAAAAACCGGGGCGTCCTGCTCCACCAATGTGACCATACGCCGGAACGATTCCTCGTCCACGGCCCAGGCGTCCACGGACTCTCCGCTACGCGACACCAGCGAGATACTCCCCGCATCCGGCACCCACAAGCGAACCAACAACCGGGCCAGTGTGGTCTTTCCTGCACCGGAGGGGCCACTGATCCCCACATGCTCGCCGGGCGCCACCGACAGGGACGTCGAGCGCAAAGCCGGTGCGCCGCCGTCGTACGTGAACTGCAGGTTCCGGACCTCCAGACCCAGCGGCCCCTGGGGGTTGAACTCCACGAGGGGCCCCGAGACCGTGGCGGCCGAGGGCAGGCTGATGCCCTCCCCAACGCGCTGGGCACTGGCACGGTGCGGCTGGAGCCGGGTTACGGTGGCAACGCCCTCGGCCACCGGAGCCAGGAGGGTCAGAGTGCCCGCAACCAGGGCGGGCAGCCACACAGGATCCAGCCCGGGTTGTGAGATGGCAGCAAGGAAGACCGCCACCACGGTGCCCAGGACACACAGCTCGCGCACGGACGCTGCCAGGGCAAGGAAGGAGTTGAGCCTGCGCTGGCCGGCATCCACTGCCAGGCTCTGGTCCTCCAGTTGGCGTTGCGCGTGCTCCCGCAGTCCGAAACCCAGGATCTCGCGGGTGCCGGCCAGCAGGTCCACGGCGAGTACCGACACCCCTGACCTGGCCTCCTGCACCCGCGCACCCAACAAGGCGCCCCGGCGCAATCCCGGGAGCGTCACCGCCACCAGCGCCACAAACCCCAGCAGCAAGGCCCCGGCCAGGCCCGGCCCCAGCGGCCACACCACAGCCACCCCGGCCACGAACAGCACTGCGGAGCCAGCCAGCTGGGCAACCGTGTGGGCGTAGAAGAACTCCAGTTTTTCAACATCGCCCATGGCCGTGGCGGCGAGTTTTCCGGTGTGCTGGTCCGGCTTGCGGGAAGGGACACCGCGCGCGAAACCGTCAAAGAGTGCCATACGCAGCGCGGCCAGGATCCGGTACGCAATGCTGTGCGAGATGTCCATCTCGTGCCACGTCAGCACCGCCCTGAACACCACGGCCACCACCCCGGCAACCCACCATTCGGCGGCTGCGGACTCCTGCCTCATCACGGCCAGCGCCACAACGTAGGAGCCCACCACCGCCAGGACAATGAGGGCCAGGTTGTTCAGGATGCCCACAACGGCGGTCCACACTATCCCTGCCCACTCGCCGGACATGTGGGGAACCAGGCCCAGGAGCGGGGTGCGGGGTGTGCGTGCGGTGAGGCTCATAACGTGGCTGCTTCCTGTTGCTGTGTGTGGAGTTGGCCGTGTGCCAGGCGGAGTACGGTGTCCGCGGCAGCGAGGGCTTCGGGCCGGTGGGCGATCATGAGCACAATCCGGCGTCCGGCTTCGCGGCGAAGCCCCTCCAACACCCGCCCAGCGAGCTCGGTGTTGAGGGCGGACGTTGGCTCGTCCAGCAGGAGAACCGGCCTGTCCACCAGGAGTGCCCGAGCAATCGAAAGCCGCTGGAGCTGGCCTCCCGAGACGGATCCACCCCCTTCGGACAGCACAGTGTCCAGGCCTTGGGGCCACTGCCGCAGTTCCTCTGCCAGGCCGGCAATCTCCACGACGCGCTGGATCTCCTCCTCCGTAGCAGCAGGCGCCACCGCACGGAGGTTCTCCCGGATGGTCCCCGGAAAGAGGTAGCTGCGTTGTGAGACCACGCTGACGTCACTTGGCCTGAGTGGTTGACCGTCCAGGCGGATACGCCCCTCCCCCGCCGGCAGGAACCCCAGCAGAAGGTCGAACAGCGTGCTCTTCCCCGCCCCTGACACCCCCGCCAGCGCGGTGAGGCCGCCGGGCTGGATCTCAGCCGACGCATCCCGCAGAACCCAGGGGTCCGCAGCTGAGTATCGGAAGCTCACGTTCTGCAGCGTGAGACGACCGGGAGGCACGACGCCGGGACGCACCCCTGGCGCGGAAAGGGAACCAGGCGCAGAACGCGCCTGCCCTTCGCCCGACAGCGTACGGCCACCGCGGGTGTCCGCGCCTCCCACTGCGTCAATACTGCCCAAGGCCGAGAGCCCCAGATACCCGGCATGCCACTGGCGTGCCAGATCCCGCACCGGCCTGAAGACTTCCGACGAGAGCATCAGCAGGAAATACGTGATCGCCGCAGTCTCCGGTCCAGGCAAGGGCCCCTGCCCCAGCGCTGCAAATGCGGCTAGCGCGGCGGCGGCCAGCATCCCTGCCTGGATCCCGAAGTCCGCCACCGCTGTGTCCACCAGGGACGTGCGCATGGTGGAGACGGTTGCCCTGTGGAGCTCCTGGGACCTGTGATGGAGCCGCGCCCTCGTCCGGGGAACGGCGTGAAGGATCTTGAGGGTCCGCATCCCTTGGAGGGCCTCCAGGAAGTCGGCACTCAGTGCCTCGTAACTGTCCCAGTGCTGCTTTCCGCGTTTCGCCAGGGCCTTCCCCCAGAGTTTCGGCGCACCAACAGCCACGGCCACGGCAAGGGCCAAGGCAAGCGCCACCAAGGGATTCAGCCACGCGATCCAGACAAGAAGCGCTGGCACCACTATCTGCAGTTGGAAAGCGTGGGGGATGTACTGGCTGATGTAGCTGTCCACTCCGTCCACACCTTCGCTCAGGGCCAACCGCCGGGCTCCACCGCGATCCGAGGTATCCCTGAGCCGTTCGGGCTGGAGCAGGCTGTCGGCCAACTTCCGGCGTACCTGCAACCGCACCCCGGAGCCCAAGGAACTGGCCAGCCGGGCGTGGAACTGCTGGATCACAAGGCGCCCCAGGCCACACGCGAGAACCCCGGCAAGGTACGGAACCAACGGCCCGTCCATGCCGCCGTCGGGGTTTCCGGGAACCCGCACCAGAACCACCAGCGCCGCCAGGGCCTGGGCCAGGAACCACGCCTGCAACCAGTAGCTCGCCGTGGTGATGCAGAGCAGGGCTGTCACTCCAGCCAGCCGGCCGCGGTGCCCAGCCGTCATCTGGAAGAGCCTCTTATTGACCAGCATGCGCGGCCCTTTCGTGGTTTGTGGTGAGTGGTTTCCGGATTGCTATTCCCAGTCCATGGAGCGTGGTCCAGCCGCCGTGGGAGCCGGTCCAGCCACCTACCGGCCGAAATTCCAGGGGCAGGTCCGCCCCAAGCGCGGTATAGAGGATGTGGGCGGCCAACGTGGCGGCCCACCACATGGCGGCCGGGGTTGGCGTGCCCGGGGTCTCGAAGACCACCAAGGCGTCGAGGTTGCCTATCCAGTGCTGCCCGGCACATCGATCGGCCAGGTCCGGATCACGGAGCGGCTCCGCGGAAAGGATGCGGGCGCGGCAGGATTGCGGGGCTGGCTGCGGGAAGGAAAGCAGGGAACGCTCCAGGAGATCCTCAACAACCCGGCCCGCGTCGGCAGCCGGGCGGGCGCCCAAGCGGGAGAACTCACAGCTCCTGCGGGCAGCCAGCTGCGCCTCCGAAACCCCGGCGATCCGGTCATGACGGCGCTGCGGGCACCTCGCCGGGGACACCCCCAGAGACACCGTGGCCAGCGCAAACTCCGGAACAGAGCCGGGCCAACGGACAGGTTCAACAGCATCCCACCGGGCGTCCACACCCCGGGCAGCGGCATGGTGAACCAGGGCCACCGCCGCATACGCAGCGTCCGCGATCAGCAGCGGACCCGCGCGGTGGTGGTACTTGGCCAGGGTGCGTTGCGGCAGCACGGTGAGCACGACGACGGCGCCCCGCGCGGGTGCCCGCGGACCCCCTTGAGGTGGGGTACCGTCGTCGTGGTTCCGCAGGCGGAGCAACTCACCGCCGTTGCCGCTAAACACGTATGTTCCGGGAGGCACGTCGCAGCCCTCCCCGCAGAGGACCCGCAGTTGCACCGGGTAACACCCGCCGGCCGACGGCACCGCGCGTTGGCGCACTTTCCCGGGCAGGCCGGTGGCGGGATTCGGGTGGAAGTCCTCGCTCCACCAGATGGCCCGCAGCATGGCGGCCACTGGAAGCCCATCATGCCGCGGGTGCTCAACCGTGCCGCGTGCCGGGGCACCGTGGGGACCCGGCGGCTGCTGGGGACCGGGAACCTCGTGGCTCCAGGCGCGGGCAAATCCTGAGGGAAGGAGCACGTGGGGTACGTCCATTACATGTGGGGAGGTGGGGTGAGGGTGAAGTCCTCCGGCAGTACCGGCGCCGTTTCACGCCACCCGCGTTTCAAGGCCGCTGTGGTGAACCTGGGGCAGCCGAGATAGGCGAAAGCGGCCGGGGCGTTGGGGACCAGTCCTCCCACCACAGCGCGGACAACACTCAGGCCGGTCACCGCGACGTCGGGAGTGGTCAGTTCGCGGGTATATACGGTGTGGCCGGCCGACTCCAGCCGCCTGTAGAGCTCCGGCATGGACACGTCATCCACGGCAGCAACGTCCACCAGCCCACCCGCGGGCTGGGTGAAGCGTTCCGCGAGGACGTGTGTCCGGGGATCAAGCCACACCTGAACATGTGCACCGAGGTCGCGGACTGCACCGAATCCGGGCCCCACGTCGTCCAGGTATTGACGGTCTTCACGGTGTTCCAAGTACAGTCCCTTGGCCATAAGCCCTGCCTCGACTGCTTGGAACACCCAGCCATCGACGTCGGTGGCACCTTGGGAGTAGATCCACGTGTGGACAGCCTCCAGGACTGCCTTGCGTGCCGCTTCAGCGGGATCGTTCTTGCAGGAGAATCCAGCGGCGTACAGCCCAGTGTCCGGGTCGAACACCAAGGCAGCCATGCAGGGGGCGAACTCACTGGGCATTTCCACCACCCAGTACTGCAAGCGGCAACCGGCCATGGCGTCCACCAGACCAGGAACACTCTCTGGCCTGATACCGCGGGCGGGACCGTCCAAATGCCACCACAGTTCCAGGGCGTCGCGTTCGATGGTTTCCAGCACCGCCCTGTCCGTGGCATCAGCGCGGCCCTGCCCGGT
The DNA here is from genome assembly GCF_025421775.1 of Paenarthrobacter aurescens. GTDB lineage: Bacteria > Actinomycetota > Actinomycetes > Actinomycetales > Micrococcaceae > Arthrobacter > Arthrobacter aurescens_B. The sequence goes on from NZ_JAOEFX010000013.1 coordinate 121,240, forward strand.
GGCGATCCCCGCGTAGTTCAGATGATGGATCCGCGGGAGGTCACGGAAGCGCCGTTGCCGCCAGTTCAGGAGGGTGAGGCTCGCCGGCAGCCACACCTCCGAGCTGTCCGACTCCCGCCTGCACGCTGTCCACAGCGCGGGAGTGTCGGCGTCGAGGTTCCGGTAGGGGAATTCCGCACGCTCCAGCTGCCAGGCCGCGAATCGCGGCAGTTGTTCAAGCCCGACGGCGGCCCGGCCTGACGCCGTCAGCTCACGGGCCGTCCCGGTGAAGTAGTGGTGGTCCGGGAGGTCTGCGGGGATGAAGTTCCCGCAGTACCGTTCCATGCCTTCGGCGACAGCCGCGATCCAGGCTTGCCGGCTGTCGCCGAACGTGGTGCCCAGTGAGACGCGGTCGGCGGGCCAGTCTCCCAGCCAGCGCGCGTTCGATACCTCCGCGGTCATGGACGTGTATGCGGGTGGGGCGTTCTCCGGGGTGAGGACGGGACGGACCCTGCGGATGATGCCGGTCTGCTCGTCCACCAGGGTGTGCAAGGGAAGCAGGCCCAGGGCTTCGGCTGTTGTGGTCATGATTCTCCGTGGTTGTTCAGATGGTGCGGCAGCATCTCGGGGGTGGTGGGCGCCCAGCGCCATGTGTGTGGCTGGTCGCCGGGTTCCCACTGGAGGACTGACGGGCGGGGGTTTCCAAGGGGCTGGGCGCCGGGTGGATCCCAGCCTTTGGCAGCACCCAGAAAGTCCTTGATCCGGGCCATCAGGCCGCCCTGTTCGCGGAGTGCGGCGGCGGTTCCGGCGTCGAGGTCGTTGGCGAGTCCGTGTCCCCATGGTCCCCAGAGGGTTTCCACCAAAGTCCGCGGCGCCCCTCTGCCCCAGGCCCTCACCAGGTCCGCAGCTTCGGCAACAAAGAAGTCCCGCTGCCCCGAAATCATCAGGAGCGGAGTGGTCAGCTGGCCATAAAGCCCGTGGAGATCGGCTGGTGGGGCGTCCCAGAGCCGCCTCCAACCAGCGGCGGAACCTGGACCATAGGTGGCGTCGTCCATGAGGTTGTGAAGCACCCAGTCCATCCCGCGTTCCTCAGCCAGCCGGTGCATCCGCCGGAGCTCTGCCGCGGATAAAGGGTGGCCGGACTCCTTGCCGAAACCGTGCTGGTGCCACCAGCCAATCCTGTCCCGCAAGCGTGGTGTGCCATCGGGCTCCCTGGCCGTTTCCCGGAGGCCCAGAGCCGGCACCATCGCCACCACGGCCAGGGGTTTGGGAGCGGCTGCCCCCGAATCGCGTGCCACTTCCGGAACCCGGGCTGTCTCCAGAACCCGTGCCGCCTCGACTGCACAGTGCGCATCGTAGGAGGCTCCAGCCAGAACGAGGGGGCCACTGAGCAACCCGTTCCCCGCGAGGTACCGGGCGGTTGCTGCTCCGTCCAGGCCCTCCTTGTCATAGGGATTCCATGCTCCGGCGGACCCGTAGCGCCCACGGACGTCCTGGACCACTACGTCGTATCCGGCACGGCACCATGCGTGGGCTTGATCCGCGTACTGGGTCCGGCCGTAGGGTGTCCGGATCAGGACCGCCCCTTGGGCTTCCCCTTCCGCCGGTGCGCGGTAGTGGTCTGCGGTGAGCCGAACGCCGTCGTCAGCGGTGATGTCCAGGTAATCAGGGGCAGTGGCGGGTCTCATCGCAGCGGGGCCCGCGAGCCCTCGCCCAGGCTGGCGGGTTCCGGGAAGGGCAAAACGGGATGTTCGCTGGCTGCCAACGTCAGGGTGTCCAGCCGCCAGAGCGTACGCCGGAGAGCGGCAAGTGACGGCGAATTCCTTTGCCAGGCGGTGATGACGGTGAGCAGTCTGGCCGTGAGCAGGTCCATGGCTATGCCCTGGGGAGCGAAGTTCGCGGCAGCAGCGGGGGTATCCAGCCAAGCGCTCAGTTCGGCGGCGGCCGGTGAGGCTGCGAGCCTGCGCCGGAGTACCTGCCACCCTGTTGGGTCTGCCGGTTTGAAGGACAGCGGATCTACGAAGACCAGGTCGCCTTCTCCGTAAAAGCGGAGCACAGCCGCACGACTCCCCGGCAGTGCGTCAAAGCGGTTCCGCTCGGCGGGCGTGGCTGCAAGGTGCAGGAGGAGTCCTACGGAGCAGGGCTCCTTGTCGCCATCCACCGCCAGGTCCACCCCGGCCTCCCGAAAGACCGGCAGGAGTGCGGCAGCAACGGGTTCGGGGGCTACCAGCCCGATTCGCTCCCGTCCGGGAAGGGGACGCGCACCAGCCTGGCGGCGTTGCAGCAGTTCGTCGCTGATGTCCGTCGCCAGGTGCCGGCCACTGCCTGCCGAGGGTGGGAGATGGAAGAAGGCGCCGTCACCGCTGCGGATGGTTGACCTTCCCGCGACGTCAAAGCTGTCTAGTGCGGTGCCCATGGTTCCTTCCGAAAGTTGCGGGGGTGGAGCTAAGGGGGCGGGGGCGCCGGCGCGCCCCCCCCCCGGGGTGGTGGCGAGGGCTAAGGGGTAGAGACCCGGGCCTTAGCGGGGGTTTGGGTCAGGTGTGGCCGCAGCACGGGGAGGTCAAAAGCAACCACAACCAGGGGGA
>NZ_JAOEFX010000138.1 GCF_025421775.1 Paenarthrobacter aurescens
TCCAGCCACGCGACGCGTTCCACAAACCGCTGCGCATCGTTTCGGTGGCGCGCCTGACCGAGAAAAAAGGGCTGGACGTGGCGGTCAAAGCCAGTGAAATCCTGCGCGATAACGGCGGTCAGTTCCAGTTCACCATCATTGGTAACGGCGAGCAGGACGGCATGATGCGCGAGCACATCGCGCGTGCCGGCCTGGAAGACATGGTGACCATGCCGGGCTTCAAGCCGCAGGAGGAGATTCGTCAGGCGCTGAGCGAGGCTGACATCTTCCTGCTGCCGTCGAA
>NZ_JAOEFX010000139.1 GCF_025421775.1 Paenarthrobacter aurescens
CCATATAAGTGCTGGCGTCGTGAGGACGGAGTTCGCCGCTGCTTTCAAGTGCTTGTCCCAGGCAAGTTCGCCCATCGCAGCCACCCTGGCGTCGGAGGGGGGTTCAACGCTCACCGGTGTGCTCTCAGTGAAGGACGCAAGCATGGCCGGGAGGTCGAATTCGCCTTCCCCGGGTCCACCGCGCTCCGAGCGGGACTCAGTGATCAAACCGTCCCTGGTTGCCGGCTGGGCATTGGGTCCGTCGCATAGCAGGAGCAAGGGAACGAGTGCTGAAGAAGCTTCG
>NZ_JAOEFX010000140.1 GCF_025421775.1 Paenarthrobacter aurescens
GAGTTTTGCCGCAGCGATGCTCGCATACTACATTGCACTGTCAATTGGCCTGGAGCGGCCTTCCTGGGCAATTATCACCGTGTATATTGTTTCCCAAACCTCCGTCGGAGCATCGCTGAGCAGAAGTCTGTATCGTCTGGTGGGAACGGTAGTCGGCGCGGGCATAACGGTATTAATTGTACCCACGTTCGCGAATTCCTCCGTATTTTGCAGCGTGATATTGACAGGCTGGATTACCTTCTGCCTCTATTTATCCTTGCTGGAACGCACGCCCCGGGCCTAT
>NZ_JAOEFX010000141.1 GCF_025421775.1 Paenarthrobacter aurescens
TCAACAATTGTCTGCTGTTTGACAAAGTCAGTGGAAACGGAAACATTCCACATGAAAACGTACACATACCTGTTAAAAGAAGCAAATCTTCTCATTTGCTTAGTATTTCATCATTTTTCTTTCTTTTTTAGGGTCTCTTCTTACGTTTTTTGCTTATCCAACAAAAGGATTTATGAGAACTTTCCTTTAAAAGCGGCAGTGCGCTTCGCTCGCATTCCCTCATACTAACAGCAGGATCACTATGTGCATTAACATTAGGCTTACCTTTTCTTCCCTTTCCTC
>NZ_JAOEFX010000142.1 GCF_025421775.1 Paenarthrobacter aurescens
GGCATAGCGGGCAATCACTTCCGCCAGCGTCGTTTTAACAGTGCCTGGCGGCCCCCAGAGGATCATGGAGTGCAGATGCCCGGCCTCAATGGCGCGTGGCAAGGGTTTGCCCGCAGCCAGCAGGTGCTGCTGGCCAATATACTGCGCTAAATTTTCTGGCCGCATACGGGCGGCCAGAGGTTGAAACGCATTATCTGAAAAATCGAGCGACAGGTTGCTCACGCACGCCTCTTACTTATTACGTTGGTCATCCACCGTCACGCCCTTCGGCGGCGCGGTCCA
>NZ_JAOEFX010000143.1 GCF_025421775.1 Paenarthrobacter aurescens
TATCAACTTTGGGCATTTATTAGTCCTGGTTTATATGAAAAAGAGCGTAAGGTAACGCTTGGATATATTCCTGTTTCCATTTTTCTCTTTATCGGCGGTGTCTCTTTTTCTTATTTTGTGTTGTTTCCATTTGTCGTCGATTTTATGACGCGCGTTTCTGATGAGCTGAATGTAAACCAAGTGATTGGCATTAATGAATACTTTTCTTTTTTAATGCAGCTCACACTGCCTTTTGGCCTGTTGTTTCAGCTTCCTGTCGTCGTCATGTTTTTGACGCGATT
>NZ_JAOEFX010000144.1 GCF_025421775.1 Paenarthrobacter aurescens
TCGCGGTTGATGCGGCGCAGGCGCTTGATGAAAAAGCGCGAGATCAGGACCGAGACCGGCAGCATGACCAGGATGATCAGCGTCAGCACCCACGACATGTAGAGCAGGACGCAGATCAGCGCGATGACCACCAGGGTTTCGCGCACCAGCACGGTGATGACGTCGGTGGCGTAGCCGGTGACGTTGCCGGCGTCGATGGTGAAGCGGTTCAGGAGGCGCCCGGTGTCGCCGCGCTTGAAGTCGGCGTCCGGCAGGCCTAGGAGGCGCTCGAACATGTCGCG
>NZ_JAOEFX010000145.1 GCF_025421775.1 Paenarthrobacter aurescens
GTGCTGACCAACTACGCCAAGTCGCTGCGCTACCTGCAGGGGCTGGATAAAGAGGGCAAACCGGAGTTCAGCATCCGAGAGTGGATGACCGACGCGCAGTACGACAGCAGCTGGCTGTTTATCTCCACCACAGCCCGCCACCGCAAGGCGGTGCGCCCGCTGATATCCATGTGGCTGTCGCTGGCCACCCTGCTGCTGCAGAGCATGGGGGAGAACAGCGACCGGCGCGTGTGGTTCGTCGGCGATGAGATTGCCAGCCTGCAGAAGATACCGGAGTTCA
>NZ_JAOEFX010000146.1 GCF_025421775.1 Paenarthrobacter aurescens
CTTGCCTCGCAATTAAACTACGATTTAATTAAGCGAAACCCAAAGGTTTTTTGGGGGTATAGCGATATTACGTTTTTACATACGGCTATTCATCAGCGCACAGGTTTGGTTACCTTTCACGGGCCAATGCTTTCGTCGGATCTCGGAAAAGAAGATGTTCATATAGAGACGAAGCAAGCTTTTTATCAATTATTTTCTCACCGTTCTTTGTGCTATACGGATCAAATTAGTCCGCTCGACACTATTTGTGAAGGAGAAGCAACTGGTCAGCTGATAGGAG
>NZ_JAOEFX010000147.1 GCF_025421775.1 Paenarthrobacter aurescens
TTCAGCCGCACCTTGGCTGCCGATCACCAGGGCTGCCCGACGCACGCCGTGACGGGCCACTGCGTTGAACCAGAGGGTCACTTCGGTGACATCGCCGGCCACGGACACCCACTGGGCATCGCAGCCTGTGGGCACGGAATCGTGAGGGATGCCGGGACCCATTTTGACGCCGATGGCACGCCCTGTGGCCGCCAGGCGCTGCACGCAGGACAACGGGGGAGAGAACGCTTCCGGATCCCAAATCCGTTTGGTCCCGGACGTTGACGTGGTGCGGCGGGCG
>NZ_JAOEFX010000014.1 GCF_025421775.1 Paenarthrobacter aurescens
TTTTTTGGCATGGCCTTTACCGGTTGTGTCCTGGTGCCAGTACGGCGATGCGTGTTTCCTTTCGGGGTTGCGGGTGTTGTTTGGAACGTTGCCGGGGCGTGGTGGTGGGGGTTGTGTTTGGCGCACTGTTGGGTCCTGAGGCAACAGGACCTTTTTGCAGCAATGCAGAGGGCATCGTTCTGGTGTTTCTTTTGTTCCTGCTTCCGGTTCCTCCGGTCACTGGTATCGGCTCCTTTTTTTGTGGGGGTTGTGGTGGTTGGGGGTCTGGTTGATGGGGTTGTTGTTTGAGAACTACATAGTGGACGCGAGCATCTAGAACACGCACGTGGCTGGCCCTTTTGGGGTTGGTGTGTGTGTTCTTACAGCAATTTCTTATGAATGAACCTGGCCCTTGTGGTCGTGGTTCTCTCGAGTAAGTTTTTGATCTTTGTGTGGTCAAGTTTTTAAGGGCACACGGTGGATGCCTTGGCATTAGGAGCCGAAGAAGGACGTAGGAATCTGCGATAAGCCTGGGGGAGTTGATAACCGAGCGTTGATCCCAGGATGTCCGAATGGGGAAACCCCGCACAACGCTGCAAGGTGATTGTGTGACCCGCATCTGAACACATAGGGTGCGTGGGGGGAACGCGGGGAAGTGAAACATCTCAGTACCCGCAGGAAGAGAAAACAATAGTGATTCCGTTAGTAGTGGCGAGCGAACGCGGATCAGGCTAAACCGTTTCCATGTGTGATAGCCGGCGGGCGTTGCATGGGCGGGGTTGTGGGACTTTCCGTTCTGGTTCTGCCGGACCAGTGGGGTGTGTAGTACAGGCATAGGTGAACGGTCTTGAAAGGCCGGCCAGAGAGGGTGGGAGCCCCGTAACCGTAATGTTGTGTACCGCCTGGAGAGGATCCCAAGTAGCACGGGGCCCGAGAAATCCCGTGCGAATCTGTCAGGACCACCTGATAAGCCTAAATACTTCCTAATGACCGATAGCGGACCAGTACCGTGAGGGAAAGGTGAAAAGTACCCCGGGAGGGGAGTGAAACAGTACCTGAAACCGTGTGCTTACAATCCGTCGGAGCAGCCTTGTAGTTGTGACGGCGTGCCTTTTGAAGAATGAGCCTGCGAGTTAGTGTTACGTCGCGAGGTTAACCCGTGTGGGGTAGCCGTAGCGAAAGCGAGTCTGAATAGGGCGAGTGTAGTGGCGTGATCTAGACCCGAAGCGGAGTGATCTACCCATGGCCAGGTTGAAGCGACGGTAAGACGTCGTGGAGGACCGAACCCACTTCAGTTGAAAATGGAGGGGATGAGCTGTGGGTAGGGGTGAAAGGCCAATCAAACTCCGTGATAGCTGGTTCTCCCCGAAATGCATTTAGGTGCAGCGTTGCGTGTTTCTTGCCGGAGGTAGAGCTACTGGATGGCCGATGGGCCCTACAAGGTTACTGACGTCAGCCAAACTCCGAATGCCGGTAAGTGAGAGCGCAGCAGTGAGACTGTGGGGGATAAGCTTCATAGTCGAGAGGGAAACAGCCCAGACCACCAACTAAGGCCCCTAAGCGTGTGCTAAGTGGGAAAGGATGTGGAGTTGCGAAGACAACCAGGAGGTTGGCTTAGAAGCAGCCATCCTTGAAAGAGTGCGTAATAGCTCACTGGTCAAGTGATTCCGCGCCGACAATGTAGCGGGGCTCAAGTACACCGCCGAAGTTGTGGATTTCACACATTGCCCTAGCCTTCGTGGTTCAGGGGTGTGGAGTGGTAGGGGAGCGTCGTGTGGGCAGTGAAGTCGCGGTGGAAACCAGCGGTGGAGCCTACACGAGTGAGAATGCAGGCATGAGTAGCGAAAGACGGGTGAGAAACCCGTCCGCCGAATGATCAAGGGTTCCAGGGTCAAGCTAATCTGCCCTGGGTAAGTCGGGACCTAAGGCGAGGCCGACAGGCGTAGTCGATGGACAACGGGTTGATATTCCCGTACCGGCGAAAAACCGCCCATGCCAAGCGGGGGATACTAACCGCCCGGAGCCTGCCCGCTCACCCTTGTGGTGTTGTGGGTTTTGGCCGAGCGCGGGACCTGATCCCGGGAGGTAAGCGTATTAACAGGTGTGACGCAGGAAGGTAGCCGGGCCGGGCGATGGTTGCCCCGGTCCAAGGATGTAGGGTCAGGGATAGGCAAATCCGTTCCTGTGTGTTTCGAGCACGATCCTGAGATCTGATGGGACCCCCGTTCGGGGGGATCCGGTGATCCTATGCTGCCAAGAAAAGCATCGACGCGAGGTTTTAGCCGCCCGTACCCCAAACCGACACAGGTGATCAGGTAGAGAATACCAAGGCGATCGAGAGAATTATGGTTAAGGAACTCGGCAAAATGCCCCCGTAACTTCGGGAGAAGGGGGGCCTGCCCCGTGATGGAGACTTGCTCTCCGTGAGCGGGTGTGGGCCGCAGAGACCAGGGGGAAGCGACTGTTTACTAAAAACACAGGTCCGTGCGAAGTCGCAAGACGATGTATACGGACTGACTCCTGCCCGGTGCTGGAAGGTTAAGAGGACCGGTTAGCCACTTGTGGCGAAGCTGAGAATTTAAGCCCCAGTAAACGGCGGTGGTAACTATAACCATCCTAAGGTAGCGAAATTCCTTGTCGGGTAAGTTCCGACCTGCACGAATGGAGTAACGACTTCCCCGCTGTCTCAACCATAAACTCGGCGAAATTGCAGTACGAGTAAAGATGCTCGTTACGCGCAGCAGGACGGAAAGACCCCGAGACCTTTACTATAGTTTGGTATTGGTGTTCGGAGTGGCTTGTGTAGGATAGGTGGGAGACGTTGAAACCCGGACGCCAGTTCGGGTGGAGTCATCGTTGAAATACCACTCTGGTCACTTTGGACATCTAACTTCGGCCCGTGATCCGGGTCAGGGACAGTGCCTGATGGGTAGTTTAACTGGGGCGGTTGCCTCCTAAAAAGTAACGGAGGCGCCCAAAGGTTCCCTCAGCCTGGTTGGCAATCAGGTGTCGAGTGTAAGTGCACAAGGGAGCTTGACTGTGAGAGAGACATCTCAAGCAGGGACGAAAGTCGGGACTAGTGATCCGGCGGTACATTGTGGAATGGCCGTCGCTCAACGGATAAAAGGTACCTCGGGGATAACAGGCTGATCTTGCCCAAGAGTCCATATCGACGGCATGGTTTGGCACCTCGATGTCGGCTCGTCGCATCCTGGGGCTGGAGTAGGTCCCAAGGGTTGGGCTGTTCGCCCATTAAAGCGGTACGCGAGCTGGGTTTAGAACGTCGTGAGACAGTTCGGTCCCTATCCGCTGCGCGCGCAGGAAATTTGAGAAGGGCTGTCCTTAGTACGAGAGGACCGGGACGGACGAACCTCTGGTGTGTCAGTTGTACTGCCAAGTGCATCGCTGATTAGCTACGTTCGGATGGGATAACCGCTGAAAGCATCTAAGCGGGAAGCTCGCTTCAAGATGAGATTTCCATACACATTATGTGTGAGAGGCCCCCAGCCAGACCACTGGGTTGATAGGCCGGATGTGGAAGCGAGGACTAAAGACTCGTGAAGCTGACCGGTACTAATAGGCCAACAACTTACACCACACAACACACTGCACGCGTCCACTATGTGGTTCCCGAACAACAACACCGTTTGTTCCAGGAACCAACACAACAAAATAACAACACCACAGTTGTAACCACAGTCTTCCCACCCCGGAAAACACCAGCCCC
>NZ_JAOEFX010000148.1 GCF_025421775.1 Paenarthrobacter aurescens
CAGCGACCTGCTGAAACTGATTGAACACAACCCGCGCGTCTGCGGGGTGATATTTGACTGGGACGACTACAGCCTGGCGCTGTGCAGCGACATCAATCAGCTTAACGAATCACTGCCGCTGTATGCCTTCATCAACACCCATTCGCAGATGGATGTCAGCATTAATGAAATGCGCATGGCGCTGCACTTCTTCGAATACGCGCTCAACGCCGCTGACGATATCGCACTGCATATCCGGCAGTACACCGATGAGTACATCGACAAAATTATGCCGCCGCT
>NZ_JAOEFX010000149.1 GCF_025421775.1 Paenarthrobacter aurescens
TCCGCATTTTTATCAACGGTCAAAGCATATTTAGAAGAACCAATATCCATTCTTTTATAGGAAGAAGGTGAACGTATCATGACACTGGTCATTATAGGAGGCGGACCAGCAGGTTATGTGGCGGCCATAACAGCCGCCCGTTTTGGCAGGGAGGTTGTGTTAATTGATCAAGGTCAGCTGGGGGGTACCTGCCTCAATGAAGGCTGTATTCCGACGAAAGCGCTTTTGCAAAGCGCCGATATGTTTGAGCATGTGAAATCGGCTGTACATTTTGGAATT
>NZ_JAOEFX010000150.1 GCF_025421775.1 Paenarthrobacter aurescens
TACAATTACTGCTTTACCATGTTCTTCTCCCTTTTGCTTAATCTGCTCAATATAAGGTGTTACATCTAGATTTTTTAAATTCATTTTTTTGTTCTCCTTTTTTGGAAAAATTATAGCATGTATTATTGGGTATGTTTAAAAAAAGGACATGTTATAAGGATAATTTACCTTTTATCTCTCAATTTAAATAATTCAGCTATAATAGAAAAAATAATAAAGGAGAATGCCTATGATTAGAGAGAACACTAGTACAAGCAACGTCCATGTTTCTATTAAACA
>NZ_JAOEFX010000151.1 GCF_025421775.1 Paenarthrobacter aurescens
TGCACGGTTACGGCTTCCTCTGCATTCCATCCGCATGTCGTGAGCAGTTCATCAACAAGCGCAGGATCATTTGTTGGATAAATACCAAGGCTGTCACCCGGCTCATAAACAAGTCCTGATCCTTCAAGAGAGAGCTCCAAATGGCGGGTTTCTTTGTTAGAGCCGCGGCCATTTAGGTTGATATTTTCAAGAACTTCCGCATAAAAAGGATTCGTTCTTGAGTATTCAGAAGCTGCTGTTTGGTTGGTTGCTCCTGCTGATTCTTGCGGGAATGCTGCG
>NZ_JAOEFX010000152.1 GCF_025421775.1 Paenarthrobacter aurescens
TCGATTCAAAGATCTCGTCAAAGCGGGAATGAGGGTGGTCGTTCCCTTTGGCCCAAGGAAGATTCAAGGGTTTGTGACAAAAGTCAAAGACGAAACAGACATAAAGACAGGAAACATCAAGGACATTGTCGATTTATTTGATTTATCACCTGTTCTGACAGATGAGCTATTGGAGCTTTCCCACTGGCTGACGGAAAAAACATTGTCCTATCACATTACGGCACTTCAATCGATGCTGCCTGCAGCCATGAAGGCGAAGTATGAAAAAGAAATTCAGGT
>NZ_JAOEFX010000153.1 GCF_025421775.1 Paenarthrobacter aurescens
TGAACACTTTGACGTTAGCGTTCAGCGCGTTGATCACCATTTTGCGATCTGGCGGACCGGTAATTTCGACGCGGCGATCGCGCAGTAGCTGAGGAATGGGCCTCACCTGCCAGTCACTTTGCCGAATGGAAGCGGTTTCCGAATCGAAGTCTGGCAACGCCCCCTGATCGTAGCGCTGCTGGCGCTGCTGACGCGCTTTCAGCAGACGCTCGCGCTCGGGTGCAAAGCGCACTACCAGCGAGTGCAGGAAATCAATAGATTCGGGCGTCAGCAGCTGCT
>NZ_JAOEFX010000154.1 GCF_025421775.1 Paenarthrobacter aurescens
TAAGTAATGGAGACAGCGCACCGCTTTTCTCTAATTATACGGCTCACGGCGTGTTTCCTCACGGAATTAGTGCCGTGTTGATTACCATGATTACAGTTAATTTTTCATTCCAAGGCACGGAGCTTATTGGTGTAGCGGCTGGGGAAAGTGAAAACCCAGACAAGACTGTACCAAGAGCAATTAAACAAACGGTATGGAGAACGCTTGTATTTTTTGTACTAGCTGTAGCTGTCTTAGCGGGTATGATTCCGCTTGAAAAAGCAGGCGTAGTTGAGAGTC
>NZ_JAOEFX010000155.1 GCF_025421775.1 Paenarthrobacter aurescens
TCCTTTGAGCAGGATTGTCCATATAAAGTCCCCACTTCAATTGCATGAGGCCCATAATGTGTATCCTTCATTCCATGAAAAGATAAATGCAAATAGGGTGTTAAAAGGCAATTATTATCATCTACTATCTTCAAAGATTTAACAATTTCTTGGATTGTTCTTCTATATTCATGTATCCCCTCATGGTTTGTTTTATTTAGGTTTCTATTTAAATCTGCTATGGTTCTGGAAACCGTACTAACGATTCCTGCACATCCTGTTTTCTTGACTAAATTTTCT
>NZ_JAOEFX010000156.1 GCF_025421775.1 Paenarthrobacter aurescens
TTTTTAGCAGCCTGAGCTTTCTGAGCAGCTGGTTTGGTTACTTTTTTGTGGTGCTTTTTAGCCGCCTGAGCTTTCTGTGCAGCTGGCTTGGTGGCTTTGTGGTGTTTTTTAGCAGCCTGGGCTTTCTGAGCCGCTGGCTTGGTGGCTTTCTTGTGGTGCTTTTTAGCGGCCTGGGCTTTCTGAGCAGCTGGTTTGGTGGCTTTCTTGTGGTGCTTTTTAGCCGCCTGCGCTTTCTGAGCCGCTGGTGCTTTCTTCTCTACTTTCTTGTGCTTTTTGGCA
>NZ_JAOEFX010000157.1 GCF_025421775.1 Paenarthrobacter aurescens
TTTGCTTTTACGTAATGAATTCCGTACTCTATGCGAAGCGGCATGTTTTTTTCTACCGATAGCTCAAAGGAAAAGTTAATGCTATCACCAATCGTAATGACATGCGGCTGTAAGCTAAGCCCTGTGACATTTACTCCTGGGTCATCTCCATAGCCAAAAAGAGACAGAGCTTCAGGGTCTCCTTTTTTCAGCAGTGAACGGCACGCATGTTTAACGATCCAGTCGGTTTTAGAGTCTTTTCCGTACCAGCTTTTCATCACATCAAGCATCCAATCTTTT
>NZ_JAOEFX010000015.1 GCF_025421775.1 Paenarthrobacter aurescens
ACACCGCCGGACAACCATTAACGGCAGAGCCCCGACCACGACGGTCGGGGCTCTCCCCATTTAAACCACCACACCCGTCACACCCTAACGACATCGCCGCGTGCCAACGCGAAGGGCAGGCGATCGAAGATGATGTGGATCTCGGCGATCTGATCGTTGTGGATGCTATAGAGCTCCGCGCCCGGTGCGGTGGAAACCACCCGATTGGCCGTGTCATACATGAGTAGTGCTTCGTCGCTGCTGCCGTAAGCCGCAAGGAGCCTGGATTCCGTAAGCGATGCAGCAAAGGGTTGCATGAACGCCCGGACAGCGTCCCTGCCGTGGATGGTGCCTGCAGGTGCATGGCAGCTGACGTCCTCAGCTAAGTGCTTTGCTGCAGAGTCCAGGTCGCCTGCCGTCCATGCGCGATGGTATTCGACCGCAATCTCAACGGCTCTGGCGTGGTTTTCAGACATGGTCTGGTTCCTTTCTTGGAGGGCTACACCTGTGTAGACACCACCGCACGGCAGATCGGAACGCGCTGGCAGGTACGTGCCAAGATTGATCCGTGACGTCAGCGGAGTTGGAGGCGGCCCGTGCCGGCGATGAGCAGGCTTTCGCTTTGCTCGTTGCGCCCTTTCGACGGGAACTCCATCTGCACTGTTATCGGATCGTAGGGTCTGTTGACGACGCGGACGATGTACTCCAGGAGGTCTTGCTCGCTGCGTGGAACGGCCTGCCGGGATTTGCAGGGCGATCGTCCCTGCGGACATGGCTCTATCGGATCGCCACGAGTCGTTCACTCAATATGGTGAGGGACCAACGCCGCCGCCCGCGGGTTCTCCCCGCCCCTCCCTTCGAGCCACCGGCTCCGACGGATCGATTCGATCAACCGCACTTGCAGCCTTACCCCGACGGATTGATCAACGAGCTCGATCCTGCTGTGCAGTTGATCGCCCGCGAGAGCATTGAGCTCGCGTTTGTCGTCGCACTTCAGCGAATGCCGCCACGTCAGGCCGCCGTCTTGATGCTCTGTGATGTGCTGGACTTCCCCATCGGCGAAGCTGCCGTGATGCTCGGGACAAGTCCGACGGCGGCCAAAGGTCTTCTCCAGCGCGCCCGGTCGGCCCGGCTCGCTCCACACCCCATGACGAGGGGAACAGACCACCAACATCTCGCTCGAAAGTTTGCGGACGCCTTCTCCCGCGACGATGTCGATGCAGTCCTTGAGTTGCTCACTGATCAATGCTGGCTCGCTATGCCGCCAGCCAGCGAGCGTTACGTGGGTCGGGACGCCGTTGGGAGTTTCCTTCGAGCCAGTGCTGTTGGCCGACCTGGTGGGAACTACGTGCTGGCCCCTGCTGCTGCGGGTGGCAGGCCTGCGTTCGTCTGCTATTTGGAGGGCCGGGCCAGAGGACTACTGGTCATTGAGCCGACCCAGGACGGAAGCAGGATCACTTCGATCATGCGCTTCCTCGACGATGGCCTGCATCGGCAGTTCGGGATGCCTGACTCGCTTGCGTGAGCGGGCAACACCCCCGGCTTGGTGGTGCGACTGAACGCATGCTCGACGGCGGTTTGGTGTGGGTTTTGGGGGTGTGTTGGGTGGGGTGTGGGGGTGGATTTGCGTTGGGGTGGTGGGGCGTGTATTGTTTTCTGAGTCGCCGGGTGCGAAACGGAAAGCCGGAAGGTGTGTACGGTTCGGTAGGCGGCCAAAAATAACTCTTCTTTTCCAATGGCCTTGTTGGTTGCGCTGCTTTGTGTGGTGTGCCGTGGGTGATGTTTTGGGGGGTCTGTTGTTTGAGAACTCAATAGTGTGCCAAGTTTGTTGATACCGATTGTTTTTTGATTGGTTGAAATTTATGCCAGT
>NZ_JAOEFX010000158.1 GCF_025421775.1 Paenarthrobacter aurescens
GTCGGGGTTCATGCAATTGACGAGAATGGCCATACGGTTGTTTATAATAAAAAAATGATGGAGATTGAGTCTTTAAAACGCTCTGATGTTCTCCATAAAAATGTACTCGACTTCTTCACCTTTCAAGATGAGATGCACAGTACACTTGTCCAAGCGCTTCGTACCGGGAAACAAACCGTTCATGCCAAGCAGACGTATCATAATTACAACGGAAAAGAAATCACAACGATTAACCATACATACCCGCTCGTTCGAGACGGCCTCATTCAAGGGGCAGTT
>NZ_JAOEFX010000159.1 GCF_025421775.1 Paenarthrobacter aurescens
GGTATTTTTAATCCAAAATTGGCGCTATGTCCTGATAGCGCTTTTTCCTTTATTTTTGGTTCCTCTTATCCTGATTGGTGGCATCTTCGGACAATATCAGCAAGAAACTAACCCTGACATAGGCGGTGACATAACAGGCAAGGCGCTCGTTACACCAGAAGTCAGGCGGTATGAACCCTTGGTACGACAAGCATCCATTAAATACGGTGTAGAATCACATGTAAATCTTTTATTAGCGAAAATCATGCAGGAATCGGGCGGGTTATTACCTGACGTAAT
>NZ_JAOEFX010000160.1 GCF_025421775.1 Paenarthrobacter aurescens
TGCCGGTCAAAATGCGCGAGTACGTCGGACAATGGCTAACCCTGCAAACGGACGACCAGACGCAACGTGGTGTGGGCAACGAGTCCGCGCTGCTGGGTGACGGTGCCATCCTCGGTCATACCGTGCTGGATCGGCAGCACAAATTTCAGCTGATTTTCGGTCCGTTAACCCTGCAGCAGTATGTGCGTTTCAGCCCATGGGGGCAGGATCTGCCGGTGTTGTGTGAATGGGTTCGTCAGTTTGTTGGTTTTGAGTACGCCTGGGAAGTGAGTCTGGTGC
>NZ_JAOEFX010000161.1 GCF_025421775.1 Paenarthrobacter aurescens
GAAGCGACACAGGAAGACGTTAATGAACTTTATTACTGGAAGTACGAAGAAAAAAACCAAGAAGCAAAAAAGTGGAATGCTCCGTACATACCAGAACGAAGACTCACGAAAGAAAAGTATATAAACTCATGGAAAAAAGAATATGAGCTTTTTCCGTCAGTTCCTCGAATACTTGCGATTATTACTAATGAAAAAACGGTGGGGACCGTGAGCTGCTATTGGGTGGACAAGCATACAAACTGGCTGGAAACCGGAATTGTCATTTACGACCCAGACTAT
>NZ_JAOEFX010000162.1 GCF_025421775.1 Paenarthrobacter aurescens
TCACGCTGTCACTCAATATAAAAATGGGTCTATATATCACAAATTACTAACCTTTCTTATTAGCTGTTTGCTTGTCTCGCAAACTTAAATCCTGTTATGTATCTAAGGAAGGAAAAGCTCTTTTATGTATGCATGCTTGCCATTTAACACCCTCAAATGCGTTATCATCTAGTATTATTACCTGGTACTAACTCAATGCAATATTATCCTACCACTTTTCATCTCACATTTTCAAGTTAATTTCACTTTGTATCGTTGTTTTCACGAGAAAACCTTTCT
>NZ_JAOEFX010000163.1 GCF_025421775.1 Paenarthrobacter aurescens
TGATCGCCTTCGCCGAATGCGGCCTTGCCGTGTTCTTCATGCCCGGAGACTCTTTGCTTTTTACTCTGGGAATGTTTGCCGCCGTGGGCGTTAACTCAACCGTCCCTTTGGTCCATTACGGATCTGTGACGACGACCCTCATCATCGTCAACGTGGTCCTCATCATCTGCGCTATCGCAGGAAATATCTGCGGTTACTGGATCGGCTACCTGGTTGGCCCGAAGCTTTTCCGAGAGCGAGAAGGATTCATGGGTAAGGTGTTCTCCCCTAAACATGTGG
>NZ_JAOEFX010000164.1 GCF_025421775.1 Paenarthrobacter aurescens
TTGGTCCTACTTACTGATTGCGATGCTGATTGCATTTGGTTTGTTTTTTACATTCAGGTCAAAGTTTTTACAAATTCGGTTATTAAAAGAAATGATTCGTGTATTAAAAGAAGGTGCGGATAGCTCTTCTAAAGACGGAATTTCGCCATTCCAAGCGTTTTGTATTAGTAGGGCAGCCCGCGTTGGTACGGGGAACATTACAGGTATTGCGATTGCGATCGCTTTAGGGGGACCTGGTGCTGTATTTTGGATGTGGGTGCTTGCCGTTATTGGCTCAGC
>NZ_JAOEFX010000165.1 GCF_025421775.1 Paenarthrobacter aurescens
CAAAAACCCTGGCCTGGCGGGATGTCTGCGCATCTCCATTGGCACCCGTGAAGAGTGCGAGCGCCTGATCGCCGCGCTGCAAGCCTTATCTGTGGAGCAAGCATGAGTCAGAAGATCCTTTTTATCGACCGCGATGGCACCCTCATCTCTGAGCCGCCGACGGATTTTCAGGTGGACCGTATGGAGAAGCTGGCGTTTGAGAAGAACGCCATCCCGGCCCTGCTGGCGCTGCAGGAAGCGGGTTATCAGCTGGTGATGATCACCAACCAGGACGGCCT
>NZ_JAOEFX010000166.1 GCF_025421775.1 Paenarthrobacter aurescens
AAAAAAGAATGAAAGGAACGGTTACAACCGTAAGTGTAATATTTGTTACGACGCTTAAAACAGATGAAATACTGTTTGTGAGATTCGTAGGTAAAGTAGACGCGTAGTTTAAAAGTGACTCTTCAATATGATCGAGGGACACATATTTTTGTTCAACGAGCCAGTTAAACCATCTTGAGTTAGATAAATCATTTATGTACTCTCTCGTTTCTACAATATAAGACGGAATATTTTTAGCCAAATCAGTTAATTGTTTAGATAAAGTAGGTCCCACACCG
>NZ_JAOEFX010000167.1 GCF_025421775.1 Paenarthrobacter aurescens
TGGAGCAGGGCCGAACGCATCAGCTGATACCCGGCGTGCAGCATCTCAGGGGCATTGCCTTCGCCATCGACCAGCCCCAGCTTGTAGTAGCGGACCGGGCCTGCACCATGAGCATGCAGTTGTACAGGCGCGCCGGCTTCCGGATGGGTCACCCAGTCGATATCGAGGTTAACCGCGCAGTTAATCACGATCCCGATATCATGTTCAGCCAGCAGGGCCGCATCGCTTACCCCGCTGGATCCGCCGATATAAATATCCACGTTCCAGCCGGGAAAATC
>NZ_JAOEFX010000016.1 GCF_025421775.1 Paenarthrobacter aurescens
ATTGGTTGAAATTTATGCCAGTTCTGTCATGCACCCCCGTGTGTGGTGGGCTGGTTTTCAGCTGGTTTCGAATTTTGTGCAGCCGTGTTCGCCGTTATTTCCGGTGGGTGTGGTTGTGTCTGTTTGATTTGTTTTACTTCAACGGAGAGTTTGATCCTGGCTCAGGATGAACGCTGGCGGCGTGCTTAACACATGCAAGTCGAACGATGATCCCAGCTTGCTGGGGGATTAGTGGCGAACGGGTGAGTAACACGTGAGTAACCTGCCCTTGACTCTGGGATAAGCCTGGGAAACTGGGTCTAATACCGGATATGACCATCTGGCGCATGTCATGGTGGTGGAAAGCTTTTGCGGTTTTGGATGGACTCGCGGCCTATCAGCTTGTTGGTGGGGTAATGGCCTACCAAGGCGACGACGGGTAGCCGGCCTGAGAGGGTGACCGGCCACACTGGGACTGAGACACGGCCCAGACTCCTACGGGAGGCAGCAGTGGGGAATATTGCACAATGGGCGAAAGCCTGATGCAGCGACGCCGCGTGAGGGATGACGGCCTTCGGGTTGTAAACCTCTTTCAGTAGGGAAGAAGCGAAAGTGACGGTACCTGCAGAAGAAGCGCCGGCTAACTACGTGCCAGCAGCCGCGGTAATACGTAGGGCGCAAGCGTTATCCGGAATTATTGGGCGTAAAGAGCTCGTAGGCGGTTTGTCGCGTCTGCTGTGAAAGACCGGGGCTCAACTCCGGTTCTGCAGTGGGTACGGGCAGACTAGAGTGCAGTAGGGGAGACTGGAATTCCTGGTGTAGCGGTGAAATGCGCAGATATCAGGAGGAACACCGATGGCGAAGGCAGGTCTCTGGGCTGTAACTGACGCTGAGGAGCGAAAGCATGGGGAGCGAACAGGATTAGATACCCTGGTAGTCCATGCCGTAAACGTTGGGCACTAGGTGTGGGGGACATTCCACGTTTTCCGCGCCGTAGCTAACGCATTAAGTGCCCCGCCTGGGGAGTACGGCCGCAAGGCTAAAACTCAAAGGAATTGACGGGGGCCCGCACAAGCGGCGGAGCATGCGGATTAATTCGATGCAACGCGAAGAACCTTACCAAGGCTTGACATGAACCGGTAATACCTGGAAACAGGTGCCCCGCTTGCGGTCGGTTTACAGGTGGTGCATGGTTGTCGTCAGCTCGTGTCGTGAGATGTTGGGTTAAGTCCCGCAACGAGCGCAACCCTCGTTCTATGTTGCCAGCGCGTTATGGCGGGGACTCATAGGAGACTGCCGGGGTCAACTCGGAGGAAGGTGGGGACGACGTCAAATCATCATGCCCCTTATGTCTTGGGCTTCACGCATGCTACAATGGCCGGTACAAAGGGTTGCGATACTGTGAGGTGGAGCTAATCCCAAAAAGCCGGTCTCAGTTCGGATTGGGGTCTGCAACTCGACCCCATGAAGTCGGAGTCGCTAGTAATCGCAGATCAGCAACGCTGCGGTGAATACGTTCCCGGGCCTTGTACACACCGCCCGTCAAGTCACGAAAGTTGGTAACACCCGAAGCCGGTGGCCTAACCCTTGTGGGGGGAGCCGTCGAAGGTGGGACCGGCGATTGGGACTAAGTCGTAACAAGGTAGCCGTACCGGAAGGTGCGGCTGGATCACCTCCTTTCTAAGGAGCTGCTTACAGCCTTTCTGTGTTCCGTGTATGCGGGGTGTGGGGGTTGTCAGTGTTGCCCATTGCGCAGGCGTCTGTTCTGCGGTGGGTGCTCATGGGTGGAATATCAACGAATC
>NZ_JAOEFX010000168.1 GCF_025421775.1 Paenarthrobacter aurescens
TTTTTTCTTCCGGACGAACGACAGTCTCTCCATTTAAGGAGATAATCATAACTTCATACCCGCGTTGATAAAATTTATCAGCCAGGATGCACAATTGTCTTTCCGCCCCACCAAGACCCAGTCCTGTGATAACGAAAAGCAGTTTGTTATTGAACATTATTTGATTCTCCACTAAGCGCATCGTCCAGAACAACGTTGGCTATTCTTCCTATTTCTCTTTCATCAAATAATGTTGCGACATGATAATTCATATTGCCAAAAGATACTGGAGCTGAAGG
>NZ_JAOEFX010000169.1 GCF_025421775.1 Paenarthrobacter aurescens
TAATTTTTTCCGCTTTGATTGTTGTGAAATTGCTTATCTCACCTGAATAAACTTCAGGTGTTATAAATGCATTTAAAATCAGATGATTACAAATCACTTGGTGCCAGACCGAAAGTGATTCCAGTTGTTTCAACTAAAGGTGGCGAGGGTAAATCAACCCAGGCCGCAAATCTCGGCGGTTTTCTCGCGGATGCGGGCATCAAAACCCTCATTATCGACGGAGATCACGCTCAGCCAACTGCCAGCAGTATCTACCCCTTAGCATATGAAGCGCCTTG
>NZ_JAOEFX010000170.1 GCF_025421775.1 Paenarthrobacter aurescens
CCGCTGCTCGCGGTCAACAACCTGACGCACCTTTATGCGCCAGGCAAAGGCTTTGAAGACGTCAGTTTTGCGCTCTATCCCGGTGAGGTGCTGGGGATTGTCGGTGAATCCGGATCGGGGAAAACCACGCTGCTGCGCAGTCTGTCGGCGCGTCTGGTGCCGCAGCAGGGCAACATTCTCTACCGCGACCGCGACCTGTATCAGCTGAGCGAGAGCGATCGTCGCCGGCTGCTGCGCACCGAGTGGGGCGTGGTGCATCAGCATCCGCTGGATGGTCT
>NZ_JAOEFX010000171.1 GCF_025421775.1 Paenarthrobacter aurescens
TTGGAAGCGCGGGTGCTGAGGGCGTGCGGTAGATCAGACCAGCGGCATCAGCCTTGGGCGGTAAAGCGATCACGACTGTTGGTCAGGTGCAGCCACATCGCGGCGCGGGCGGCATCGGCGTCCTGACGTTTGATCGCATTCAGAATCGCCTCGTGTTCCAGATTGGCCAAGTGGCCGAGCTTGCTCAGATCCGCCGCGCCGCGCTCGGCGGCATTCAGGCGATTGCGCGGGATCATCGCACTGCCCAGGTGCTGCATGATCTCGCTGAAACAAGCGTT
>NZ_JAOEFX010000172.1 GCF_025421775.1 Paenarthrobacter aurescens
GGCGCCAACCCCACGCAGATGAGCTGGGCCGATGCGCAGCCTGCGCTGGCCAGCGGCGCGGTCGACGGGCAGGAGAACCCGCTGTCGATCTACACCGGCTCCAAGCTCTACACCGTGGGCCAGAAGTACCTGACGCTCTGGAACTACGTGGCCGATCCGCTGATCTTCGTGGTCAACCGCGAAGTCTGGAATTCCTGGTCGGAAAAGGACCGCGACATCGTGCGCCAGGCCGCGCTGGACGCCGGCAAGCAGCAGATTGTCATCGCGCGCAAGGGTGT
>NZ_JAOEFX010000173.1 GCF_025421775.1 Paenarthrobacter aurescens
TGCTGTGATACACGCAAAAAGAAGTCCCAGTCCCAATAATGATGCATCGCTGGATCAAAGTAGCCAATCTCATCGTGTATACAGCGTTTGTACATACTGCCGGAAGGAACATAGGTAGAAAAAACACGCATATCCTCAATAGCTGCTGTATAAGCAAATAAACGTCTCGACACCGGGAAACGGGTCGCGCCTTTTTCTTCAAATGACACAATTTCTGCATCAGAAAAGACAAAATCGGCGTCCTCCAGCGCCTTACTCATACGTTCAATATGACAAGG
>NZ_JAOEFX010000174.1 GCF_025421775.1 Paenarthrobacter aurescens
GGCATCAGGCTTTGACTGATAGTGAGGATCGAGCTGGAATCCAGCATTCATCGCTACACGTTCACTTCGAACATGACCTACAGGACAAAAAATTTCAAATCCATCGACTTTTGTAGAAAATATTTCTGTCATATATTTCACGATCGTTGTCACAATACCCTGACCTTGTGCGTCTTGACCAATCCAATAACCAATATTGCCTATTTTCTGATCAAACGTCAGACGGAACACCCCGATAAGTTGATCGTTCAGCTTAATGCCAGCTTCCAACCCTTTTT
>NZ_JAOEFX010000175.1 GCF_025421775.1 Paenarthrobacter aurescens
CATAGCCATTCCTCTTCGTTTTCACGATTTATTGTCTTTGTATTATAGCACATACCGATTTTCCTTTGATATGCTAATCAAAATTATATATGTATTGATATATTGTACCGGTATAATTATAATATACATATACTAGTAGTGATAAAGGGGGGGTTATATGTCAAAAGTGAGGGATTATCAAAAGCTTGCAGAAGACATCTTAGAGGCAGTTGGCGGAGAAGAAAATGTGGTGAGTGCCGCAAGATGCGCCACGCGTCTGCGTTTGGTACTGAAACGTT
>NZ_JAOEFX010000176.1 GCF_025421775.1 Paenarthrobacter aurescens
GATTTTCGACTTCATCAACAAAGGTTATCTCGGAACGCTAGGTCAGTTTCAGGAAAAATATGTGGCGACCATTGAGCGTGATGAACAAAAGGATAAAATCAAGGAATTGCAGCGTTTGATACAGCCATTTTTGCTTCGCCGTACAAAACGCGATAAGGAAGTCGCTCTTAATCTTCCGGATAAGCAAGAACAAAAGGAATTCGTACCGCTTACCACCGAGCAAGCATCGTTGTATGAACAACTGATTAAAGATACATTCACTGATATCGAACAACTGT
>NZ_JAOEFX010000177.1 GCF_025421775.1 Paenarthrobacter aurescens
CAAATGCTATTATTCACGGCTACGAAAGCAATTCGGATGGCGTGGTATATATTTCTGTGACGCTTCATGAAGACGGTGTAGTCGAGCTGATGATTCGTGATGAAGGACTTGGTATCGATAACGTGGATGAAGCCAAGCAGCCTTTATACACAACGAAACCAGATCTAGAACGTTCTGGAATGGGTTTCACCATAATGGAAAACTTTATGGACGAAATTCGAGTGGAGTCTACTGTATTAGAAGGTACGACCTTATATTTAAAAAAGCACTTAACAAAT
>NZ_JAOEFX010000017.1 GCF_025421775.1 Paenarthrobacter aurescens
TTCGCACCCGGCGACTCAGAAAACAATACACGCCCCACCACCCCAACGCAAATCCACCCCCACACCCCACCCAACACCCCCCCAAAACCCACACCAAACCGCCGTCGAGCGCCAGGCAGTAACGGTACGTCCTGCCTCGAGCTCCGGGCCTGGCGGGGCCGGGTGGACTTCCAATGACGGACCCGCTGCGTGGTGGGAGGATAAGACGCATGGAACTGCACATCACAGGAGATGCCGCCGCGGACCAACTGCTCAGTGACGACGCCTTTGCGTTGTTGACCGGTATGTTGCTCGATCAACAAGTCACCATGGAGTCAGCTTTTGCTGGTCCGGAGAAGATCCGCACCCGCCTGGGCTCCTTGGAACCCGGCACGATTGCGGAGTACGACCCCGCCGGCTTCGTAGAGGTCTTCAAGGAACGGCCTGCCGTCCACAGGTTCCCAGGCTCCATGGCAGGTCGGGTCCAGGCCCTGGCCGAGACGGTGCATCGTGAGTGGGATGGGGACGCGGCCGCCATTTGGACCAGCGGAAACCCCGATGGGCCTGAAGTACTCCGCCGGCTCAAAGCCTTGCCAGGCTTTGGCGAACAGAAGGCAAAGATCTTCCTCGCCCTGCTGGGCAAGCAATGCGAGCTACAGGCGGAGGGTTGGCGGGAAGCCGCCGGCCACTACGGCGAGGAAGGCTCTTACCTCTCGGTGGCGGACATCGTGGACCCGGATTCACTGGTCAAGGTGCGCGCCAACAAACAGGCAGCCAAAGCAGCGGCCAAAGCCTCAAAAGCATCAAAGGCGTAGGAGCACAGTCAAGCCAAGCCTCCACGCCAGTGAACTGTCCCCCAAAGCTGGACTGGATAAATACATACCAAGCCCCGAGGGCCTGGATCCGGTATTGAACCGGGCCCAGGCCCTCAAGCTTTGCCGGGCGGTTGGTTCTTGTAGCCGGGCGGTTGGTTCTTGTATCAGGGACGTAATCGCACGCGTGTGCCGTCAGGCGTCAGTGTTGATGAACTATCTCATCCTCGCGCCTCCGGACGCTGTCGGCGCGGACTACGAACCGGGGAGATTAACGACGAAAGGCCCCCATCCAGCGGGGGCGGTTAAATGGCGGAAGCCTCCGCTTGGGCGGAGGCTTCCGGTGGGTGTGGGAGACCCCCCAACCGTGTGCTGGT
>NZ_JAOEFX010000178.1 GCF_025421775.1 Paenarthrobacter aurescens
GTGCTACAATTTCTTGTAGCACTTCTGTTACTTTTGTTTATTCATCGTTTCTTTTGCAGCTTTTACACTCCTTGGGTCAAGCGGTTTCGTATATTGACAATTCACTCGAACCCCTGAACCAATACGAATTTCTTTCACGGGAGTAACGGATAAGAACGCTTGAAGATTTTCAGGTTTCAGCCCTTTTGTCCCGATTAAAATAATATCTTTATCTTTCATTCTTCTTAACAGTTTTTTAATATGAGGAATACCGTTTAGCGCACTTTTATCCGCTCCCG
>NZ_JAOEFX010000179.1 GCF_025421775.1 Paenarthrobacter aurescens
TCTTCTCGCTGGCCAGCGATCAGTTCCTGACAGTGCAGAACCTGCTGGATCTGGCGGAAAGCTACGCCGTTACCGGCATTTTCGCCCTCGGCCTGTTTGTAGTGCTGGTGACCGGCGGTATCGATATCTCCTTCGCCGCCGTGGCGTCGGTGGTGCAATACCTGATCGCCTCGCTGTTTGTGCAGTTCCAGTTTGATAACGCGCTGCTCAGCATTCTGCTTGCTATCGTCTGTGGCACGCTGTTTGGCGTGATCAACGCCCTGCTGATCACCTCGCT
>NZ_JAOEFX010000180.1 GCF_025421775.1 Paenarthrobacter aurescens
CCTCAGTAGAAATATTTATACCCGGGGCAATGGCTCCGCCCATGTATTGTTTATCCTCATTTATGTAGCAATATGTAGTTGCCGTACCAAAATCCACGATAATGAGAGGGCTTCCATATTCCTGAATGCCAGCAACAGCATTAACGATTCGGTCCGCTCCCACCTCACGGGGATTTTCGTATTTAATATTCAATCCAGTTTTTATTCCAGGTCCAACTATAAGCGGTTTAATTCCAAAGTATTTTTTGCACATGCGTTCAAGCGCAAACATAATTGG
>NZ_JAOEFX010000181.1 GCF_025421775.1 Paenarthrobacter aurescens
GTGGAAATGACCACGTCATTCACCGCAGTACATGATGTGGCGCGTTTCGGTGCGGAAGTAATGCGCGCCTCGCCACGTCAGGCTGACTTTATGGTGATCGCCGGTACGCCGGTTACCAAAATGGCGCCGGTGATTCAGCGTTTGTATGATCAGATGCTGGAACCAAAATGGGTGATTTCGATGGGGGCCTGCGCCAATTCCGGCGGCATGTATGACATCTATTCGGTGGTGCAGGGTGTCGATAAATTCCTGCCGGTTGATGTGTATATCCCGGGTT
>NZ_JAOEFX010000182.1 GCF_025421775.1 Paenarthrobacter aurescens
TGGTGATAAAGAAGGAATGGCCGTATTGAAGCAAGGATGGAACAAACGCCTGCGTATTGAAGTCAGTACTAAAATGAGCAATTTAGTGGATTATGATGATATCCATACAAATAAAGGGACATATGCGCTGTTTACAGGAACAAATAGAAGTAAACAAATTGAGCGAGTAAAGGCGGCTTTGGTGCACGATACATATACAATTGATGCTGCGGTCCCAAAAAGTGATTATTTTGTGCTGTATGAAAAAATACCGAGTCATATTAAACATCCGTTTCCA
>NZ_JAOEFX010000183.1 GCF_025421775.1 Paenarthrobacter aurescens
GAACGGGGCTACCGCCGTATCGGCATCATCGGCGCGCAGCTCGATCCCCGGTCGCTGCGCCGCTGCGAAGGGTGCCGGCAGGCGCTGCGCGATGCGGGGCTGTACGACGCCGCCCTGGAAATCATGACGCCGGAAAAATCGTCGATCAGCCTGGGCGCGTCGTTGATCCAGGATCTTCACGCGCGTCATCCCGACTGCGACGCCGTGTTTTTCTGCAACGACGACCTGGCGCAAGGCGCGGTGTTCCAGTGCGGCCGGGATGGCGTGCGTGTGCCGG
>NZ_JAOEFX010000184.1 GCF_025421775.1 Paenarthrobacter aurescens
GTACGTCGTGAGCGCGTCGAAGCCATGGCGGCCGAAGGTCAGCAGTTCCTCGAGCAAAATGCACAGCGTGAAGGCGTGAGCAGCACCGAATCCGGCCTGCAGTTCAGCGTCATCACCCAGGGCGATGGTCCAATCCCATCACGTCAGGATCGCGTACGCGTGCACTACACCGGTAAGCTGATTGACGGCACCGTGTTTGATAGCTCCGTTGCCCGTGGCGAACCGGCTGAATTCCCGGTCAGCGGCGTGATTGCCGGCTGGATTGAAGCGCTGACCC
>NZ_JAOEFX010000185.1 GCF_025421775.1 Paenarthrobacter aurescens
GGCGAATGCAATGATTGCAGCAGATATGGCCTTAGCAGGCATTACAAGTCGTATTCCATGTGATGAAGTTATTGATGCTATGTATAAAATTGGTCAAACAATGCCGGTTGCATTACGAGAAACTGCACAAGGAGGCTTAGCGGCAACACCAACAGGTCGCGAGCTTGAAGCGAAGATCTTTGGTATTGCATTAAATAAAAGTGAATGAACTAACAACTATTTCAATTAAAGCCATTAAAGGTATTGGAGAGGAAACAGCACAAGCATTAGAGGATAT
>NZ_JAOEFX010000186.1 GCF_025421775.1 Paenarthrobacter aurescens
GTGCAGGCCGAATTTAACCTGGTGGAAGATTTTGACGCCAGCGATCGCGGCGCAGGCGGTTTCGGTCACTCTGGCCGTCAGTAATACGTTCACTTTTCGCATAGCCATCTTTTTATTTCTTGTCTCCACAGGCCGCTTTATCTGTGGCAGATAAGGCAGTATTGCCTGTTTTTGGTGAATTTCAGGGGTGTTGAAGGTCATGGCAGAAAAAAAAGTCGCGAAACGGAATCGTCGCGAAGAGATTTTGCAGGCGCTGGCGCAAATGCTGGAGTCGGGC
>NZ_JAOEFX010000187.1 GCF_025421775.1 Paenarthrobacter aurescens
CGGAATAACCTGAACTGTTCCGCCTAAATAATCACCGCGACGCTCTTTTTTCAATACTGTTGAATATACTTTACCTGTTGTTACGTTGCTGTAGCGATTTAAGTTGATATCGATAAAACGCTCATAGTGACCTAAGTCTAAGTCTGTTTCCGCGCCGTCATCCGTTACGAATACCTCACCGTGTTGGTATGGACTCATTGTTCCTGGGTCTACGTTAATGTATGGATCAAACTTTTGAATCGTTACGTTCAACCCACGGTTTTTTAATAAACGGCCT
>NZ_JAOEFX010000018.1 GCF_025421775.1 Paenarthrobacter aurescens
TGGAGGTTGCAGTTGATCACGAAGTTCAGGTTGTCCAGGTTCTCGTTCGCGGCGAGCTGGAGCAGGCCACGGGACTCGGGCTCGTCCATTTCCCCGTCACCAAGGAACGCCCAGACCTGCTGGTCGGAAGTGTCCTTGATCCCACGGTTCTGCAGGTACCGGTTGGACTGGGCCTGGTAGATCGCGTTCATCGGGCCGATACCCATCGACACGGTCGGGAACTCCCAGAAGTCCGGCATCAACCTGGGGTGCGGGTAGGAGGACAGGGCATGGCCGGCCTTGGACTTCTCCTGACGGAACCCGTCCAGATCCTCTTCCGTGAGCCGGCCTTCCATGAACGCCCGGGCGTACATGCCCGGCGACGCGTGGCCCTGGAAGAACACCTGGTCCCCACCGGAAGGGTGGTCCTTACCGCGGAAGAAGTGGTTAAAGCCCACCTCGTACAACGTCGCGGCACCGGCATAGGTGGAAATATGCCCGCCCACACCAATATCGGAACGCTGCGCACGATGCACCATCACCGCAGCGTTCCACCGCATGTACGCACGATACCGGCGCTCGAACTCCTCGTTGCCCGGGAACTGCGCTTCCTGGTCCACCGGGATCGTGTTCACATAATCAGTGGTCGTCACCATCGGCACACCCACCGACCTCGCACCAGCACGCTGGAGCAAACTCCGCATAATGTACTGGGCACGCTCGGTACCCTGCTCCGCGATCAACGCATCAAGGGACTCAATCCACTCAGCGGTCTCTTCCGGATCACGATCAGGCAGCTGGGCAGTCAACCCGCTGAGGATGTGTGAGGTCTCTTCTCCTGCAGCCACGTCCAACCT
>NZ_JAOEFX010000188.1 GCF_025421775.1 Paenarthrobacter aurescens
GGCCATGGAGTTCATGCAGCAAACGGTGGCACTGACCGGTATCGAACCGATTCCGTTGCCCGACGAAATCGAATTGAGCCGGGCGATTCCCGCCGCCGTTGCGCTGGCTCCGGACCACCTGCGCAGCGCGGTGGAACTGATCTGCGTGGCGATCGCCGAAAACACCGTGACCGGCGATGTCGCGGCGTTCGCCCGCGACGATTCGGTCAAGCCGTCGATCAAGGGCCTGATGGCCGACCACTTGCTCGACGAGGGTCGCCACTCGAGTTTCTGGGCG
>NZ_JAOEFX010000189.1 GCF_025421775.1 Paenarthrobacter aurescens
GGAACGAAGCAGCTGCTAACGGTAAATGGACAAGTGGTGCCAGTGCTTGAGCTTGAACAAAACGGTGAATTTGATGTTGTGCGTGATGAAGGCGGTCTGCACATAGTGATAGATGATGACGAAGACGAAGAGAAGCAGCTAGAAAAAAAAGTTCATGAGCTTCCGCTTGAAGAAGGTACCTATTTTATTGGCGATCCGGGATTTGTTGAAAACCGGGACATGCTGGTGAAAGAATATTTTCCTAAAGGTACGTACGAATTTGTTTATAGATACGGAG
>NZ_JAOEFX010000190.1 GCF_025421775.1 Paenarthrobacter aurescens
GAATCCGGCAAGCTGGAGAATACGGTGGTGGTGATCACCGCGGGTCACGGCGTGCCGCTGGGCAACGAGCGCAACGATGTCGACTGGTCCCGCCCTCGCCTGCATGTTCCGCTGGTGATCCACTGGCCTGGCACACCATCGCAGCGCATTAACATGCTGACCGATCACAAAGATGTGATGACCACTCTGATGCAGCGTCTGCTTCACGTCAGCACGCCAGCCAATGAGTATTCCCAGGGGCAGGATCTGTTCAGCGCCACCCGTCGCCACAACTGGG
>NZ_JAOEFX010000191.1 GCF_025421775.1 Paenarthrobacter aurescens
TGGTTGTTTGATGCCGGGAAAGCCTTCAATCAGCCGGAGTTACCGTGGGTGATGCTGGCCTTAATCGGAGTGATCACCTGCTTCGCGCTGGGCTGGCAGTTCAGCCACAAACGTCGCCTGCCCGGCATCCTCGAGCCTGGCGCCTGATCGCACAGATATCAGTTTTTTCTGCTGGTCTGACACACTCTCCCCTGACATACTGGCGCGTCAGGATTGAAGCGCTGACATTATGTCGAGGAAAACCATGAAAAAATTCGTTATTGCCACTGCGTTGATC
>NZ_JAOEFX010000192.1 GCF_025421775.1 Paenarthrobacter aurescens
TGGCACGTGATTCAGGATGAACTGCCTTTGACACAAGTACTTTGGAACGTCGTGTTGATGCAACAGCAAGTGATGCAGCTTCTGCAAGCGATGTAAAGCCATCGTACATCGAAGAATTGGCGACATCCATTCCTGTCAGCTCACAAACCATGGTTTGAAATTCAAAAATCGCCTGTAATTCACCTTGACTGATTTCCGGTTGGTATGGTGTATAGGCTGTGTAAAATTCGGACCGTGAAATCATATGATTGACCACACTTGGTATGTAGTGATCAT
>NZ_JAOEFX010000193.1 GCF_025421775.1 Paenarthrobacter aurescens
GAAGGGGAATATTCCGGCCAGATCTTGTTGAGGTCGATATGATCCTGGTCGCTAAAGTTCTCCAGGCGGTGGATGGTCAGTTTCATTAGCCGCGTGTCCAAATCAAAAAGAGTAGGGGCAGTGTACTCAATTTATTTAGCCAGACGCTTCCACTTTTTAAATCCATTCCCCAGGTGATTGCTTTTTTAGCAGAGAAAAGCGCAGCCAGAAAACGCAGGGATCGAAAAATAAGCAGAATATTAACCTAAATGGCAGTGATTTATTCCGCTTATTCGT
>NZ_JAOEFX010000194.1 GCF_025421775.1 Paenarthrobacter aurescens
GTAACACTTGAAGTGATATTTAAAGAAGCAACTTCATTATGAGGTGATATATGGAAAAATAACAAGAAAATATAAGAAAAGCAAAAAATAAATGCTTTAGGGAATAACTCGAAGATAAATTTTTTAGGAGATCTATATGAGAATTAAAATTCATTATGCTTGGGTTATTGTTTTTGTAACTTTTCTAACCTTGTTAGCTGTTCAAGGAGTACGTCTTTCTTTTGGGGCTTTCGTACAGCCATGGGAAGAGGAATTTTCAATGGATAGAGGAACGAT
>NZ_JAOEFX010000195.1 GCF_025421775.1 Paenarthrobacter aurescens
GATATGGGCGTGCTGTGGATGTTTGATTCTTCCACGCAATTTCTTTTGCCTCGCGCCTGGTCCGGGGGGCCAAACAATGAAATTCAAAACATGAAAATGAAAGTTGGCGAAGGAATTATCGGAAAGACATTTCAGCATAATAAAAGCTATATGTATACGAACTTAAAAGATATATTACGCGATTCTTCTACTATGACTGACGATAATATTCATTATCTTAATCAGTCCTATACGTTTACAAACATTCAATCTATTATTTCTGTCCCTATTTGTATG
>NZ_JAOEFX010000196.1 GCF_025421775.1 Paenarthrobacter aurescens
TAGAATGTCATATTGATGGGTTTGAAAAACTGGTTAATCATGTAAAAGATTTAAAACTTAAAGGGGAGGTAACTACGCATGGAATTGAATCTTACAAATAAAGTTGCCCTTGTTGTTGCATCAAGCCAAGGACTCGGAAAGGCTATTGCAACACAATTAGTCAAGGAAGGCGTAAATGTCATGCTAACAAGTAGGGACAGCGTAAAATTGAAAGAATTACAGCGTGAACTTCACTCTTTGGGTAAAGGAAGGGTTGAATATTGTCAGGCTGATATT
>NZ_JAOEFX010000197.1 GCF_025421775.1 Paenarthrobacter aurescens
GCGCAGGCGTTGAATAACCCCAGCTATGTCACTAACCCGATCTACAAAAACGGTATCTCGCAGGTGGGCGCCACGGCCAGCTGGCCGATTGCCGATGCCTGGTCGCTGGTGGGGGGTTACTACTATGACACCCGCAACAGCCGTCCGGCCGATCAGCTAGTCGGTCTGCAGTACAGCTCCTGCTGCTACGCCATTCGTCTGGGTTACGAACGCAAGATCAACGGTTGGGAAAACAACGACAGCAAGTATGACAACCAAATCTCATTCAACATTGAG
>NZ_JAOEFX010000001.1 GCF_025421775.1 Paenarthrobacter aurescens
GGATCACGATCAGGCAGCTGGGCAGTCAACCCGCTGAGGATGTGTGAGGTCTCTTCTCCTGCAGCCACGTCCAACCTTCCTTTAGGCGCATGCATCGGCGCCTCAGGTCTGGCAGGGTAACTGCCCGTCGTGAACGCGTCGTGTGCGACATCTCGGTTTCAACAGCCCGGTCGGATGCGCCGGGCAGGTCTTGTGAGCGCTTGGCTGCCCAGTAGAATTCTGCGGGGCGATCGCCCTGCAGCCATAGCGCTCATGGCCACTCTAGCTTTCACTGCGCTGCGATGCGTAGCCGCAGGCCCTTAGGGGCGTTGTATGTCACACCTGGCCGGCCCGCGTGACGGAAAGCACGTGACGGCCACGGCCTCGAAACACCCCAGGTAATGCGGAATGTGGCCCGTGGCAGGGACAATGGCTTGAAGCACACGCCCAAAGGGTGTTGGCTGTTAGTAATGGAAGTCACTTCAAAAGGAGGAAACGTGAGCGAGGCCGACGCCGCCACATCGGTAAATGTGGCGGAACGAATGGGTTTCAAAGATGGGGATCTGATTCAGGAGCGCGGCTACGACGACGACGTCGACTTCGACTTGCGTGACGACGTTGAAGATGTCACGGGCTCTGAGCTGCTGGATGAAGACGACCATGACGTAGTTGATGCCGTTGTCTTTTGGTGGCGGGACGGCGACGGTGATCTTGTTGATGCCCTCATGGATTCGCTCACCACGTTGAAGGAAGGCGGAGTTGTCTGGGTCCTGACGCCTAAGTCCGGCCGTGACAACTATGTTTCCCCGGCTGACATCCAGGACGCTGCCCCCACGTCCGGGCTGCACCTCACCACCTCTGCCGGGGTGTCGAAGGACTGGAGTGCCACCCGCCTGGTGCCAAAGAAGAACAAGTGACAGATGTCCGACTGGCGCCCGCCCCCGCGGTCGTTCCGCAACCGGGTCAGCTTGCGCCGGACTTTGAGCTGCTGAACCAGTACGGCGAGCCAGTCCGCCTGTCGGACTACCGGGGCCGCAACGTCGTCGTGGTGTTTTATCCTTTCGCTTTCTCCGGTATTTGCACCGGGGAGCTTTGTGAGATTCGCGACAATATCGCGGCCTTTGAGGATTCGAACGCCACGGTGCTTGCGGTCTCTGTCGACAGCAAATTCACCCTGCGCGCCTACTCGCAGCAAGAAGGCTATGGCTTCGACCTCTTAGCCGACTTCTGGCCGCATGGTGCGGTAGCCCAGGCTTACGGCGTTTTCGACGCCCACAGCGGCATGGCCCTGAGGGGAACGTTCATCATCGACGCTTCCGGCGTCGTACGCCATGTGGTGGTGAATCCGCGCGGCCAAGCCCGTGACTTCGCTGAGTACCGTCGGGCGCTCTTGGCTTTGGGGCCACAGTCGCCATGAGCCACAACCGGCCCGGGGTGGGCATGACCGGGTTTGCCAGCATGGCACCGGCTCCCGTGGCGCAACTTGCCGCCGACGAGCTTGACGATGTCGAGCGGGCGGCGCGCGTTCTGAGTGGCAAGCGTCTGGCTGTTCTTACGGGAGCAGGCCTCAGTACCGATTCGGGCATTCCTGATTACCGGGGTCCAGGGTCAGCACCACGGAACCCCATGACCTATCAGGAGTTCATCGGCAGTGAGGCCAACCGCAGACGGTACTGGGCGCGGAACCACCTCGGCTGGTCCCACCTGAGGCATGCCGATCCCAACGCAGGCCATGCCGCCGTCGCGCTGATGGAGCGTCGTGGACTGCTCTCCGGCCTCATTACCCAGAATGTGGACAGGCTCCATGAGGACGCCGGGAGCGTCAACGTGGTGGATCTCCATGGGCGATTCGACCAAGTGATCTGCCTCGAGAACGGGCACGTTTTCAGCAGGCGATTGATTGCAGCCATCCTCGAGGAGATCAATCCAGGTTTCGTCGCTGCTGCTTTGGAGGCCGGGGTGGTGGAAATGGCCCCCGATGCAGACGCGACGGTTGAGGATCCTGAACTCATCACCTCGTTCGTCATGGCTGTGTGTCCCATATGCGGCGGGACGCTCAAGCCGGACTTCGTTTACTTCGGGGAGAATGTCCCTAAGGGGCGGGTGGAGCGCGCCTACGCCATGGTCGATGCTGCGGACGCGCTCCTCGTGGCGGGATCGTCCCTGACGGTGCAAAGCGGACTTCGGTTCGTGCGCCATGCAGCAAAAGCCGGGAAGCCGGTGGTCATCGTCAATAGGGGAACTACCCGTGGTGATGAGTTCGCGGAGTTGAAAATCGAGCTGGGAGTGAGTGGGGTATTGGACTATCTCGCCCGAAATCTCCCTGAACTTCCGGGGGCAAAAGAGCCGATTGGTGTTTAGGCCGATTGATCATGTAGAGTCATTGTTCGTTGGTTGAAGCGCTGAGGCACTGAAACCGCGTCTTGGGTCTTTAGCTCAGCTGGTAGAGCGCCACGTTTACACCGTGGATGTCATCGGTTCGATCCCGGTAGGACCCACCAAGCAAAACCCCGCTATACGGAGCCTTATGGTTCGGTGTGGCGGGGTTTTTTTGTCGTTCCTGGCGTTGGAGTGCTGCCCTAAAATGTCTGAGGCAGCTCCTAGCGTTGCCTTCCATGGAGCACGTTTATATACGAACCAGCGCGCAAGGAGTGCCGGCCGCGGTCGTGAGGGGCAGCAGGGAATGGCAGATGGTGGTGGAACCTGTCCGCTGGTTTGAGCGGGTCCCATGGTGGGAACAATCAAGGCGCATGCCGAGAGGGCAGGGGCGCGTTGATGTTGAGGTGTGGCAGGTCCAGGTTCGTTTGGGAAACAATGTCCGGTCCGGCATTGCCACGTGGCAACTGGTGCGGGACGGTGCTGGCGGGGGCTGGTGCCTCAGGGGCGAGGAAGTCGTCGCAGCTTAGCTCTACCCGGGAAATGGATGAGCTCTCCACCACGACTATTGGGGGATGCCGCGGTGGAGAGCTCGAAGATGAATATACAGATAACTCTTGGGTTTGAAAAGCGGAGGAGCTCGTGGCGCTGCCAGGTGTCGTGGATCCACCCGGCTCCGGCCACGGTGGTGTCCGCCGCATGCCACTATGATGGGTACTGTTCAGCAGAATGAACAGGCAGATTGCACTGACATAAGGAGAATCATGGCCGATTCCCGCACCACCCGTTCCGAAGGATTGGGCGCTTCGTCGCCGGCGCCGGCCGTGACGCGCGCAGCCGCAGTGCTGGAGGCACTCGCTGGATCTCCGTCGGGCCGCTTGACGCTGAGCGATCTTTCCCGTGAACTCGGTATCCCTAAATCGTCTACGTCCAATCTGCTGCTCGCGCTGGAGGAAGCGCGGCTCATCACCAGGCAAGGTGCGGACTTTGCCCTGGGTCGTAAGCTCGTGGAGCTTGGCGCCGCCTACCTTAGCCGCCTCGATGAGGTGCAGGAGTTCTACAAGTACTGCGAGCAGGCCCCCACGCTCTCCGGCGAGACCGTGCGGATCGCCATGCTCGACGGCGACCACGTCATCTATTTGGCAAGGTACGAGGGACATCCCGCCGTCAGGCTGACGTCCAATATTGGCGACAAGATGCCCGTCTCTCTGTGCAGTGTCGGGAAGGCGTTGCTTGCGCAGCTCCACGATCACGATATAGATGCGATGTTCCCGGACGGCATGCAGCTCCCTGTCATGACGAACAATTCGTTGCGCACCGCTGAGGAACTCAAGGCGCAGGTGGCCACCATCCGCAAACAGGGGTTCGCCTTTGAGGATGAGGAGTCAACGGTGGGGGTGGTCTGCCTGGCTGTGCCCGTGCCCACGCATGGGGCCCATGGACCGAGCCTCGGACTTTCGGTGACCGCGCTGAAGGCGACGTACTCGGAAGAGCAGGGCGCGCTGATGGTCAAAGAGCTCAAGGAGTTGGCACGTTCCCTCGGCAACCCGATGGGGTAGTTGGAGGATTATCCCCATCTCATATCGCCTTGGCTGAATAAATCTGATTACAGCCTTGGCAGTGAGTTCAACAAGCTGTACGCTGTTCATCATAGTGATCTTGGCGGTGATGCCATCACTATCTCGCCGGGCCAACGGGGGCCTGGGGTGATTTTGAGGGAGTGCTTGTGATAACTCGTACTAATGCAAAGCTCGCGGCCGAAGCCGACGATGCTGTAGTTGAGCCGGAACAGCTACGCCGGGCAACGCTGGCCAGCTCTGTGGGCTCCGCCTTGGAGTACTACGATTTCTACATTTATGGATTGGCATCCGCGCTGATCTTTGGGCCATTGTTCTTTTCCCCCCTTGGCCCGGACGGTGCTTTGATTGCGTCCTTCGCCACCTACGGCGTGGGCTTCGCTGCCCGCCCATTTGGTGGACTGATCTTTGGGTACATCGGCGACAGGTTTGGCCGGAAAATGGTCCTGATCCTGACCATCGCCCTGATGGGAACGGCAAGCTTTGCCATCGGACTGCTTCCCACCTTCGAACAGGCCGGAATGCTCGGGGCGGTCCTGCTGGTGACCCTTCGGATCATCCAGGGCCTGGGGGCCGGCGCCGAGCAGGCAGGCGCCACCACGCTGATCTCCGAGGTGGCTCCGCGCCGCCGTCGTGGTTTCTACGCATCACTGCCGTTCGTCGGCATCCAGTTGGGTACACTCCTGGGCGCCGGCACCTTTGCCCTGATCGCCATGGCCGACAAGTCCGTCCTGCAGGGCTGGCTCTGGCGGGTACCGTTCCTGGCCAGTTTCATCCTGATCGCGGTAGCCATCTTCATCCGCCTCAAGCTCAAGGAGACCCCCGCGTTCCAGGAGCTGGAAAAGCACAAGAATGTGGTCAAGAACCCCATCGGTGCGCTGTGGAAGCACTCCAAGAAGAACGTGCTCCTCGGCATCGGCCTGCGCATGGGCGAAAACGGCAACTCTTCGATCTACTCCGCTTTGTTGGTGTCCTTCATGAGCATGCCGGCAGGCGTCTTTGCCGGTAACAATTCGATCGGTCCCGTGGGCTTGCTGATCGCCGCAGGTTTCGCTGCGGTTCTGGTGGTGACGTTTGGCGCCTTGTCCGATAAGTTCGGTCGTGTCCCGGTGTACCGCTACGGCGCACTGTTCCAGGCCATCATTGCCGTTCCTGCCTTTTATCTGGTCACCTTGGGCAACGTCACCCTGGTGTGGATTGTCATGGCCGTGGGTATCGCCATCGGCGTCCAGTCGATGCTTGGCCCCCAGTGCCCGCTGCTGCCGGAACTGTTCGGCTCCCAGTACCGCTTTACCGGTGTGGCCATGAGCCGGGAAATCTCAGCCGTCCTGGCCGGCGGACTCGCACCCCTGCTGGGTGCGCTCATGCTGGCGGCCACCAACCACTCGTGGTTGGTGCTGGCCATCTACTCCCTGGTCCTGGCGCTCATCTCCTTCGTGACCACCTTCTTCACTCCGGAGACGGCTGGGCGGGACCTCGTCAGCACGGAAGACGCAAAGTAGCTCTCGCGCTAACTTCAAGCACAGCAGCGCGGCACTCTCCATGCGGAGGGTGCCGCGCTGCTGCTGTCAGAGGCGAGGCCGTTGCTGGGTACGGACGGACTATTCCTGCACTTCCCGGGGCGCCTTGAAGACGCTTCCCGAAATCGGAGAGGTGGCGAACCATCCAGTACCTTCCCCGGATGGGCTGGCTGTAAGTGCGCGGACGATTCTGTCTTTTTCTGCGCGCGCCGCAGCGATGAGGACATCAAAAGCAGCAACGGCCCGGGGGTTGGGGGATCCTGTGCCTCTGAACAGGTGTGTCCGGAAGCCTTCCTCGTAGGACCTGAACCCGACTTCATATCCATCGCCGGGTTCATCGGCAACACGCTGTGCCAGTCG
The DNA here is from genome assembly GCF_025421775.1 of Paenarthrobacter aurescens. Taxonomy (GTDB): domain Bacteria; phylum Actinomycetota; class Actinomycetes; order Actinomycetales; family Micrococcaceae; genus Arthrobacter; species Arthrobacter aurescens_B. The sequence goes on from NZ_JAOEFX010000001.1 coordinate 5,813, forward strand.
ATGACCTTCAGTGGTGTACTTGGCTGCCCGGTCCGCCGACTTCCAGTAGTCGATGGGACCGTCAAGCCAGAGCGCCGTGTCCCCGCAGTCCGGAAACGGGCGCACGATAGCGCGTTGCGGGCCCTCCGATGCATTCGTGTGGCGATGCTGCTTCAATGCAATGTCAAAGCAAGGGGCGCGGCCAGGGGCGGTCCCTGGCCGCGCCCCTTGCGCAGGCCGAACGTTGAGAAGACGGTCTAGTAGAAGTGGATCGGATCCACTAGGTGCGGCAGTTCCCCGCCGGCCAGGAAGGTACGAAGGTTGCTGCAGAACCGTTCGGCGATGAGCCGGTTCTCGGCCGCGCTGAGGGCCGAAGTGTGTGGGGAAACGAGTACCTTTGGGTGCTTCCACAAGGGGCTGTCCTGGGGGAGGGGCTCCACCGCAAAGACATCAAGACACGCGTAGGAGACCTGGCCGTTGTCCAGCGCTTCGAGCAGCGCTTCCTCGTCCACCACGGTTCCGCGGCCCACGTTCACAAACACCGTTCCGGGCTTCATGGCGGAGAAAATGTCCTTGTTGAACAGATTCTCCGTGTAAGGAGTACCGGGGAGCGTGTTGACTACGGCGTCGGCGTCGGCGAGTAGTCCGGGGAGTCCGTCATTGCCGGTGACCTCCTCTATTCCGTCAATGGCTTCGACGTTGCGCTTGGTTCCGCTGACCTTCATGCCCAGAGCGCGAGCGATGCGTGCCGTCTCCATGCCGATTTCGCCGAGCCCGGCGATGACCACCTTTGAGCCGTTGGCCAGTTTGGTGGGTGTGCGGAGTTCGGGCCAGAGTTTGGCGGCCTGGTCCTGTGCCATCTCCGCGCTGCGCTTGAAGCCGTTGAGGATGCCGAAAGCGGAGAACTCCGCCAGCGGCAGAGCATGGACGCCTGCCGAGGTGGTCACCCGGAACTTCTGCAAGGTTTCGGTGTCCAGCCCGGATGCTTTGACCGCTCCGCCGGCGCCGGCGGCCATGGCGTGGATCCACTGCAGGTGGGGGTTGCTCGCGGCGATGCGTGCCAGTCCTGCCGGGCTCTCGTTGGGGAAGCCGTAGAGAACCTGCGCCCGGTTCAGCATGGCCCAGTATCGTTCCTCCTGCTCTGGCGTCCGCTTGAAGTCGGGGTCGCCGGCATGGTCGGCGGGGAACCGCTCGGGGGGCAGCAGCTCGGGATCGTAGAGAACCGTTACGGAAGTATCAACAGCGCGGATCAGCTCTACATGCTCTGCTTCGAGCGGTACAGCGATGGCGATGGTAAGTTCATCAGTCGTCATAGTGTTCATCATACTGAATGGAGGCTAGGATATTGAACAGTATTCCTGAAGATGACCACAAAGAAGTGAGGAGTTACCTGCCGTGACCAGTCAGCGTGTGGGCTTCATAGGCCTGGGCCTCATGGGCGCACCCATGGCCGCGAATATCGCAAAAGCCGGGTGGGCAATCACCGCCTGGAACCGTTCCGATGCCGCCTTTGATGGCCTCTCCGGTGTCCAGCGGGCAGCCAGCGTCGCCGGACTGCGGGACGAGGACGCCATCATCTTCATGCTTCCGGATCTGCCGTTCATCGAAGAAGCTGCCTCGGGTTTGCTCGAATCCTGGCGGAGCGCGCCACCAAAGCCGGGTACCGCTTTCGTGATCATGAGCAGCGTCTCGCCAACAGCGGTACGGCAGTTTGGCGAAACTGTCCATCACGCCAGCAATGGCAACGCCTTTGTGGTGGACGCGCCGGTCAGTGGCGGGACGGAAGGTGCGCAGGGCGGAACGCTGGCCATTATGGTCGGCGCCACCGAATCCCAATTCGACGACCTGAAACCGCTTCTCGGCTCCATGGGGACCACCGTCCGGCGCATGGGGCCGCTGGGCTCCGGATCCCTCGCCAAAGCCTGCAACCAACTGATCGTCGGAACCACGACGGCGGCGCTTGCCGAAGCCGCAGAACTCGCCGAGCGCTCCGGCATGGAGGTGGACGCCCTCTTTGACGTCCTGTCCGGAGGGCTGGCGGGAAGCCGCGTTCTGGACAACGTTGGCCCACGCCTGGCCGCCAAGGACTATGCCCCAACAGGGCCGGCCAAGTTCATGCACAAGGACCTTGGCTTCGTGCTCACCAGTGCTGAAGCGGTTGGCTCGGCAGTCCCCATGGCCTCAGCTGCCATCGACCTCTATGCAGAACTCAAACGCCAAGGACTCGGTGACCAGGACCTCGCCGTCGTCCGCCAAACCATCGCAAACCTGAGCCGGACACCAACTGCTTCGTCGAGCAGCAACTGAACCGACACGACCCAGAAGGAATGAAGAACAAACTATGAGTGGACTTTTCGATCTGACCGGGCGAGTTGCCCTGGTCACAGGTTCAAGCAGGGGGATTGGCAACGCGTTGGCTCGCGGCCTGGCAGACGCAGGTGCCACGGTGGTGCTCAACGGCATCAACGCGGAGCGGCTTGAAGCGGCCCACCAAGCCATGGCAACTGACTATCCGGAGGGGCAGGTGTACAGCCGCGCCTTCGACGTCACCGATGCATCGTCTGCCGCTGATGGTGTTGCATGGATTGAACAGAACGTAGGGCCACTGGACATCCTGGTGAACAACGCCGGAATCCAGCACCGTGTGCCCATGCTGGACCTGGACGTCAAGGACTGGGACCGGGTGATCACCACCGACCTGACCAGTGCCTTCCTGGTAGGCAGGGAAGCGGCCAGGCACATGATCCCGAGAGGGCAGGGCAAGATCATCAACATCTGCTCTGTCCAGACGGACCTCGCCCGCCCCACCATCGCACCCTATGTGGCCGCCAAGGGCGGGCTGCGTAACCTGACCCGCGCCATGACAGCCGAATGGGCTGCGTCCGGCCTGCAGATCAACGGGATAGCTCCTGGCTACATTCACACCGAAATGACGCAAAACCTCGTGGACGATGCCGACTTCAACTCCTGGATCCTGGGCCGCACTCCAGCCCACCGGTGGGGAACGGTAGGCGACCTCGCAGGGCCGGTGGTCTGGCTCGCATCCCAGGCGTCCAACTTCGTCAACGGCCAAACAATCTTCGTCGATGGTGGAATGACGGTGGTGGTCTGATGGGCATCCAGCTTCCCACCTCAGGCCCCGCAGTAGTTGCGCATGGCAAGGGCGACCTTCGAATTGAGGACATTCCGCTGACCACTCCTGCCCCGGATCAAGCAATTGTGGAGATTGCCTATGGCGGCATTTGTGGATCTGACCTGCACTATTGGATGCACGGCGCGGCCGGGGAATCCATTCTCAAGGAGCCTATGGTCCTGGGCCATGAAATCGTTGGCGTGGTGGTCCAGCAAGCAGCCGACGGTTCCGGCCCCGGGATTGGCACGCCTGTGGCTGTTCACCCGGCCACCCCTGCTCCCGGCGTTGCCAGGTACCCGGAGGACCGGCCGAACCTTTCGCCGGGCTGCACATACTTGGGCAGTGCAGCCCGATACCCGCACACGGACGGTGCCTTCAGCCGCTACGCGAACCTGCCCTCAAGGATGCTCCGCCCGTTGCCGGAGAACCTGGACCTTCGCACGGCCGCGCTCGTGGAACCGGCCAGCGTCGCTTGGCACGCCGTTGCCCGGGCCGGCGACGTCAAGGGAAAGACGGCCCTCGTGATCGGCAGCGGTCCGATCGGTGCCCTCGCTGTCGCGGTCCTGAAGCGTGCCGGCGCGGCCCGGATTGTCGCCGTCGACATGCATGACAAGCCGCTGGAGATCGCCAAGGCCGTGGGAGCGGACGCTGTCCTCAAGGGTGACGACGCCGAGGCCATCGCGGCAGTGGAGGCCGACGTCGTCGTTGAATCTTCGGGTAGCCACTACGGGCTTGCTTCCGCCATCAAGGGAGCTACCCGCGGCGGCAAAGTGGTGATGGTGGGACTGCTGCCGTCCGGGCCGCAGCCGGTGTTCATCTCCCTGGCCATCACCCGCGAACTGGAACTGCTGGGTTCGTTCCGCTTCAACGACGAAATCGATGAGGTCATCGGTGCGTTGGCTGACGGTTCGTTGTTGGTGGATCCCGTAGTGACACACGAATTCGATCTGGCCCATGGCCTGGAAGCCTTTGAGGTGGCGAAGAACTCTGCGGAATCCGGCAAGGTGTTGCTGAACTTCCGTCAGTAGTTTGGGCCGGCTAGTTCTTGGAGACAGGGACGAAGACGCGGGGCTGATCGTCCCAACTGGGCGACAGCTCCGCAATCGTCTGGCGCATGATTTTGGCGGCGGCATCCCGCGCCAAGGCACCGTCACCGGCGTCGATGGCGTGGGCCACGTCCATGTGCCACTGGAGGGCCTGCTTTTGGGGATGCTCCGGCATGAGCCCATGCACGGTTCGTCCGGTGAGGGTCTCGGTGACCTGGCCAATGAGGTTTGCAAACATCTCGTTGCCCGACCCGGACAACACCAGCGCGTGGAACCGGATATCGAGATCCAGGAACCTGGGCATGTCGCCGGCGTCGCCGGCCTCTTTCATAGCCAGTGAAATGCCCACCAACTCCTGCCGGAGGCTCTCGGGTGCGTTGCCTGCGGCGAGTTCCGCGGCAACGGGCTCGACGGCGGAGCGCAACTCTGCGAGCGAACGCAGCTGCGCGCCGCGCCCCTCGCCGGCCAAGCGCCAACGAATCACCAAAGGGTCGAATGGATTCCATCGGTGGGCGGGAAGGACGCGGATGCCTACCCGCTTGATGGTTTCCACGAGTCCCAATGACTGCAGTACACGCACAGCTTCACGCACTACGGAACGGGACACATTGAGTTCGTCTTCCAGATGCTCCGCCAACATGACATGGCCGGTAGGAAGGGCTCCGCCGACAATCCGGGTACCCAGATGCTCAACGGCGCGGTGATGGAGGCTGGTTGACATAGAGGTAAGCATAGTGGCGCGGAGCCGCCTCCGTGGGGGATCCAATGTCACAGGCACCATTGTCTGCCGGTGGTACCGGGGCGGTCATCATAGACTGTTTATGACGCGGCACCGTTCCAAAACGTGGGCGCCGCTTTCCCGCCCAAGGCTTAAATACGTATGGTTTATTACAGCCCCTGGTTATGAAGTCGCTTCCTGCCTGCCCCTATGGGTACGTCAGGACTGTTTGTACACAAACGAATTGGAGTTTTGATGTCAGCACACATCGGTGTCACCGGCCTTGCGGTGATGGGCGCCAACCTGGCCCGCAACCTCGCCCGCAATGGCTTCACCGTGGCCCTCCACAACCGCTCCGTGGAAAAGACTGACGCCCTGCTGGAAAAGCACGGCACAGACGGTGATTTCATCCGCACGGAAACGCTGCAGGAACTCGTCGATTCCCTCGAAAAGCCCCGCCGCGTACTCATCATGGTCAAGGCAGGCGCTCCTGTTGACAACGTGATCGAGCAGCTTGAGCCGTTGCTCGAAGCAGGCGACATCATCATCGACGCCGGTAACTCCCACTACGAGGACACCCGCCGTCGCGAGGCTGCGCTGGCCAAGAAGGACCTGCACTTTGTGGGCGTCGGTGTTTCCGGCGGCGAAGAAGGCGCCTTGAACGGGCCGTCCATCATGCCTGGCGGTTCCAAGGAGTCCTACGACGCCCTCGGCCCGCTGCTCGAGAAGATCTCCGCCAAGGTTGATGGCGAGCCCTGCTGCGCTTGGATCGGCACCGACGGTGCTGGCCACTTCGTCAAGATGGTCCACAACGGCATTGAATACGCCGACATGCAGGTCATCGGTGAAGCATTCGACCTCCTCCGCTCCGGCGCCGGCATCGAGCCCGCTGAGCAGTCCAAGATCTTCGCTGAATGGAACAAGGGCGAGTTGTCCTCCTTCCTGATCGAAATCTCCGCCGAGGTCCTGGGCCACGTTGACGCCAAGACGGGCAAACCGTTCGTGGACGTCGTCGTGGATGCAGCAGGCCAGAAGGGCACGGGCCGCTGGACGGTTATCTCTGCCCTGGAACTCGGCTCCCCGGTCTCAGGTATCGCCGAGTCCGTTTTCGCCCGCGCACTGTCCTCCCAGACCGAGCAGCGCAAGCTCGGCCAGGAACTTCTGGCCGGCGAAGAAGCCTCTGTGGAAATTCCCGAGACATTCGTCGAGGACGTCCGCCAGGCGCTGTATGCGTCCAAGCTGGTCTCCTACGCCCAAGGTCTGGACATGCTCACCTCCGCCGCGAAGGAGTACAGCTGGGACCTCAAGCTGGACGAGATCGCTTCCCTGTGGCGTGCCGGCTGCATCATCCGTGCAGAATTGCTCAAGGACATCACCAAGGCGTACGCCGCCGAAGAAAAGCCCGCCAACCTGCTGTTCGCGCCGGCTTTCACCAAGGCCATCGCCGAGGCACTTCCGGCCTGGCGTCGCGTTGTTGCCACGGCTGTCCAGCTGGGCATCCCGGTACCAGTGTTCTCCTCCTCACTGGCGTACTACGACGGCCTGCGCCGCAAGCGTGTTGCCGCCGCCCTGATCCAGGGCCAGCGCGACCTCTTCGGTGCACACACCTACGGTCGTGTGGACACTGAGGGCACTTTCCACACGCTCTGGGGCGAAGACAAGTCCGAGATCTCGGCAGTCGACACCCACTAGCACCTGGTTGCCGCCGAAGGCCGGTTCGTCCCAGCTACGCTGGGAAGGACCGGCCTTTGCCGTGCTGGATAGTTGTAGTGCGTCAGCGCTGGTCAAGTGACCACCAACTTAAGGACTACGGCCATGGCACCCCGCATAGCGCTAGTCACTGGAGCCTCCACGGGAATCGGTTTCGAGACCGCCGTTGCCCTCAAGGCTGCCGGCTTTACGGTTTATGCGGGCGCGCGCCGTTTGCACAAGATGGAGCCGCTGAAGCGCCACGGCATTACCGTCATGTCCCTGGATGTCACCTCAGAGGAATCCATGGCGTCTTCAGTGGCGTTGGTGGAAGCCGCCCACGGCCGGATCGATGTGCTTGTCAACAATGCAGGCTACGGTTCCTACGGGTCGCTCGAAGAAGTTTCACTGACTGAGGGCAGACGTCAGTTCGAGGTCAACGTCATGGGCCTGGCGGGAATGACGCAACTCGTCATTCCCGGGATGCGCGCCGCGGGCTCAGGAAGAATCATCAATGTCACGTCCATTGGCGGAAAAATCTACGAGCCATTGGGCGCCTGGTATCACGGCACCAAGTTCGCGGTCGAGGGAATGAGCGATTCCCTGCGCCTGGAGCTGAAGCCGCACGGCATCGACGTCGTCATTATTGAGCCGTCCGGGACAGACACTGAGTGGGGCACCATAGCGGGCGAGGGCTTGCTGATGACGTCCGGTGACGGGCCCTACCAGGAGCAAGCGCATATTGTGGCCGCGGCGCTGGCATCAACCTCCGGGGCCGGCCACGTGTTGTCCACCCCGGCGAGGGTCGTCGCGAAAGCAATTGTTCGAGCTGCAACGGCAAGACGCCCCAAGACCCGCTACCCGGTGGGCAGGGGCGCTTGGAGCGTCCTGGCAATGCGGAGAATTCTTCCGGACCGCGTTTTCGATTATGTCTTTTGGAACTCTTACCGAAGGCTCGCCGGCTAAATGCGGTACTCGATGTAGTACTCTGCCGGGTCCACGGCCGGCTTGGTTTCCGACCTCGCATCGCGGTGCCGCCACGTAGCGGGAATGCCCGTGATGATGGATTCCGGAGGCGCGTCCTTGACTACCACGGCATTGGCGCCAATCGCGCTGCCGGCGCCGATGGTGATGGGACCCAGGACCTTCGCACCAGCGCCGATCGTGACGCGGTCCCCGATGGTGGGGTGGCGCTTGACCTTGGCCAACGAACGTCCACCGAGTGTGACGCCATGATAAATCATCACGTCCTCGCCGATCTCGGCCGTCTCACCGATGACCACCCCCATGCCGTGGTCGATGAAGAATCGACGGCCAATGGTTGCGCCGGGATGGATTTCGATACCCGTCAGGAACCTGGCCAGCTGGGAAATCAGACGGGCAGGAAAACGCAGCGCAGGGTTCTGCCAGAGCCGGTGCGTTACCCGGTGGGCCCAAATGGCATGCAGGCCGGAGTATGCGAAAAAGTTCTCAAAAGAGCCTCGAGCCGCCGGGTCATGCGACCGGGCGGCATCGAGGTCTTCCTTAAGCCTTGCGAAGAAGCTCACAAAGACCTTTCTACAGGAAATGACGGTGTGCGGGCTAAGTGCTAGCCGCGGATGTCGTCGAACAGGACAGTGGAGATGTAGCGCTCTCCAAAGTCGCAGACGACGGCGACGATCAGCTTGCCGGCGTTCTCGGGACGCTTGGCCAGCTCGAGGGCAGCCCAGACGATGGCGCCGGAGGAGATGCCACCGAGGATGCCTTCGCGGGCACCGAGTTCACGGGCAACGCGGACGGAATCCTCCAGCGTGGCGTCCAGGACTTCGTCGTAAACGTTGGTGTCCAGGATTTCGGGAACAAAGTTGGCGCCGATTCCCTGGATCTTGTGCGGACCCGGAGCTCCGCCGTTGAGGATTGCGGAGTCCTTGGGCTCGACTGCCACGATCTGCACGCCGGGCTTGCGTTCCTTGAGAACCTGTCCGACGCCGGTGATGGTGCCACCGGTACCAACGCCGGCAACAAAGATGTCTACTTCACCGTCGGTGTCTTCCCAGACTTCCTCGGCAGTGGTGGTGCGGTGGATGGCCGGGTTTGCTTCGTTGGCGAATTGCTGTGCCCAGATGGAGTTCTCTGTGTTGGCGACGATTTCCTGGGCCTTCTCGACCGCGCCGCGCATGCCTTCGGATCCGGGCGTCAGGACGATTTCGGCACCATACGCGCGGAGCATGACACGGCGTTCGGTGGACATGGTTTCAGGCATGGTCAGGATGACCTTGTAGCCGCGTGCTGCGCCCACCAGGGCGAGTGCGATGCCGGTGTTGCCGGAGGTACCCTCGACAATGGTCCCGCCGGGCTTCAAAGCGCCGGACTTCTCGGCGGCGTCAATGATGGCCACGCCGATGCGGTCCTTGACGCTGTTGGCCGGGTTGTAGAACTCAAGCTTGACTGCAACGGTGGCGTCAAGGCCCTCGGTGAGCCGGTTCAAGCGAACCAGCGGAGTGCGGCCGACCAGTTGCGTGACGTCGTCGTAGATCCTTGCCATGAAAATTACGCCTATCTCTGAAGAGGGAATGCTGTGGTCAGCCTAACCAGCCGGATCGAAACCCTGCTAAGCAGTAAGCCACGCAGAGTAATATTTCCGGGCCTTGGCCAGCTTGGGATTAATGATCACCTGGCAGTAACCCTGGTACGGGAACTTGGCATAGTAATTCTGGTGGACTTCTTCGGCTTCGTGGAACTCCGGGAGGCGGCTCACCTCGGTCACAATCGGATCGGACCAAAGGGCCTGCGCACGCTCGATGGCTTCCTCGAACAGCACTTTTTCTTCCGTAGTTGTATAGAACATCGAAGACCGGTACTGGGTTCCGACGTCATAGCCCTGCCGGTTCAGGGTGGTGGGGTCGTGAAGGGCGAAGAACATGTCCAGGATGACTTCCTCCGGCACCACAGCCTCATCGAACGTCACTGCAACCACTTCGGCATGCCCGGTGGTTCCTGAGCAGACCTCGTAGTAGTCGGGGTTACGGACGTGCCCACCGGTGTAGCCGGAGACCACTGAGGCAACACCACGGGTTTTCTGGTAAACGGCGTCAAGGCACCAGAAGCAGCCGCCGCCAAGTACGAAAGTTTTCATGTTCTCTTCAATGGATCGGAGGGCTTGATGATTCCCGTTTCACCTTACGGGAGAATTACGGCGACTGGCATGCGCCGAAACAGCCCGATCCGGCCAGGTAGGGAAGAATAAGAGTATGGAAGCAGTAAACACCGACATTTCTGATGCGGATTCCGTCGAAGATGACGAGACAGTTGAAGCCAGCGGTGATCCGACGCTCGGTCAGGTGTTGCTGGCTGTCGAGGAACTCTGGCCTGAATCCCTGGCTGAGGACTGGGACGAAGTAGGGCTCGTCGTCGGCCGTCCCAATGTCCCTGTCACCAAAGTCCTGTTTGCCGTTGATCCCACATTGGCCGTGATTGACGAAGCCATTGAGTGGGGAGCCGGGCTCTTGATCACACACCATCCCTTGCTGCTGAAGGGGGTGAATTCCGTCGCCGCCACCTCGGCGAAGGGCCTGGCCGTTCACCGTTTAATCGAAGCCGGTACCGGCCTCTTGACCGTTCACACCAATGGCGATTCAGCCGTCGGGGGAGTGTCGGACGTCCTGGCCGACGCCTTCGGGTTGGAGAATGTGGAACCGCTGACTGCAGCAGCCAATGGATTGCCGGAAGAAGGCATCGGCAGGGTGGGTGACCTTCCTGACCTTATGACACTCGGTGATTTCGCAGCGAGGGTTTTCGAGATGCTGCCCGCAGTGGCCGGCGGCGTCCGGGTGGCCGGAGACAAAGATGGCCTGGTGCGGCGCGTTGCCGTTTGCGGTGGTGCCGGAGACAGCTTGTTTGACGCTGTCCGGGCCAGCCAGGCGGATGTGTACGTTACGGCAGATATGCGGCACCACCCAGCCTCGGAAGCCCGTGAGGGCGCCACCAACGGACGGCCGTATCTCATCGACGTTTCACACTTTGCCAGCGAGTGGCTGTGGCTGCCTGCCGCCGCAGAAGCGCTGGGCAACGTGCTCGCGGACCAGGGCTACGACGTCGAAATCCGTGTCAGCAGCACCAACAGCGATCCCTGGGACTTCATACTCACTCCCGGCGGGGACTAGAGTCTAGAAGGATACGGACAGCCTCAACAGAATGAGGCCAGTCCGGCCGGAACTGATCCCCAGGCCCGGCAGTGACAAGCGGAGGTAAGCGTGGCGAAAGCAGCACCGGCAGAACAATTGAAATTGCTTGAACTGCAGGGGCTGGATGCCAAGCTGAAGTCGCTGGCCGGCCGTCGGAAAGTCCTGGAGACGGATCCCCGGATCACGGACCTCACGGATGCGCTTGGCGTCGCCAACGGCGAACTGGGAGCGGCCAAGGTTGCGGTGCACGACGCTGAGTCTGAATTGCGCAGGGCGGAAGCCGACGTAGAGCAGGTGGCTACCCGTATTGAACGCGATGAGATCAGGCTCAACAGCGGAACAGGGCTGTCCAAGGACCTCGTAGCTTTGCAGAGCGACATTGCCTCGCTTAACAAGCGCCGCTCCGATCTTGAAGACGTGGAGCTCGAAATCCTGGAACGTCTGGACACGCTGCGCGAGCGGCAAGCAGCCCAGCAGACGATCGTTGACGACATCCAGGGCTCATTCGGCAGCATCCGTGCTGAACTTGACGAAGCCATCGCCGAAATCGCTGCCGAAGAAACGGTCGTGCGGGGCCAGCGGGCCGCTTTCGCAGACACCCTCGATGCGGGAATGCTGGCCCTCTACGAGAAGACCATCGCCAAGAGGGGAGTCGGCGCTGCCCGGCTCTTTCATGGCAAGTCCGAAGGCTCCGGCATGATGCTCAGTCCCGGCGACCTTGCCGAAGTCAAGGCCGCTGCGGAGGACGAGATCGTTTTCTGCCCGGACTCAGGTGTCATCCTGGTCCGTTCGGCTGAATGGAACTGAGCCAGTACCAACTGAGCTGAGCGAACCTAGTTCGACAGAATGATGTTGAGCGCGTGCGGCTTGCGGGCCGTGCCCTCGACGATTTCCGTCGTCCAGACTTCGCTGGCAGCCTTCAGCAGCTGAGCCGGCGTTGTGGGTGCTTTACCGCGCCTGGTCAGCAGGTGTCTGGCCAGCTCGCCGCGGGTGTGCTTGGCAAAGTGACTGACCACCGTACGCTTGCCATTCGATTCGCTGAAGACATTGACGTTGACTGTCTGCGCCGCCGGGGGAGCCCAGGCAGCGGCGTAGGTGCTGGAGCGGCAGTCCACCAACAGCTCGCCTTCGGCCCGCTTGGCGAGGGAGGCGTTGAGGTGTGGCTTCCAATATGCGGCGAGGCGTCCGACGTCGGGCAGTGCTGTTCCCATGGACAGCCGGTAGGCGGGAACCTGGTCGCCAAAGCCGATGGCGCCCCAGAGGGCAGACACCACAAGGATTGATTCGGTCGCTTTACGTCGCTGCGTCGGTGTCATGCTGTTGTAGCCCAAGGCGTCGTACAGAACTCCTGAATAGACCTGGTGCGCCGGCGCCGCCGGTTCGTCGTGCAGCCGGGTATTACGTTCGACGTCGTCCCGCAACGAGGCGCCGACGCCCAGCAGCGCGAGTGCGTCCTCGTGCGCACTCACCGTTCCCAGTGCTTCAAGCACCATTGCCCTGTGGGGGTTCAGCTCAGGAAAGCTGAGCGACTCCCATTCGATGGCGGGACCATTGGCGGCGGGGGTCTTGCCTTCGGAAGGCGGCAGCAGAATCAGCACCAGTCGATATTACCGGGGACTTTGGCGGGTTCAGACGCCGGTAGACTGGACGGCGGATGGGTCGACCAGGCGGTCGCGCGTCACGAGAGTGGCTCGAGGAACGTCCGGGCTCCGCAGAGCAGGGTGGTGGGTAACGCCCACTCGGGGTAACCCGCAGGCCAGTGCCACAGAGAACAGACCGCCTGCGCCGCATGATGTTTGCATCACGCGGCAGCAGGTAAGGGTGAAACGGTGGTGTAAGAGACCACCAGCTCCCTGGGTGACCGGGGAGGCTAGGTAAACCCCACCCGGAGCAAGGCCAGACAGGACACGTTTGAGGGCTGCTCGCCCGAGTGTCCGGGTAGGCTGCTGGAGGGCGTCGGCAACGGCGTTCGTAGATGGATGGCCGCTACTCCCTTTCCGGTAACGGGAAGGGATGACAGAACCCGGCGTATCGGTCGACCCATCCATTTATGACCGCCGGGAAACCGGCGTGTGAGTGATTTCACGCCCTGGCGCGGCCCAAGCCCCTTCCTTCCGCCCTAGAATGGTTACTGAACGTAGATGTTCTGCCGCCGGGACTGCGTTCGCAGCCGGCGGATTTTCTTTGCTCTCGTTCAAGGCGCTGTGGGTGGACCGAAGCCCGCCGGCGCATGTGCCGCAGGATTACTCCGGGCGGCCGCTGCCATCTGCATACGAGGACGTATGTGGTTGACCCAAGGAAGGTAGTTCTGTGAGCCAGACGTCAGATTCTTGTCTTGATAAGTGGATGGGCCGGGAGGCTCTCGCCGAGGCCATGATTCCGGTGATCGGCCGGTTGTACCGGGAAAACAACGTGGTCACCAGCATCCACGGCCGCAGCCTGATCAACAAGTCCACCATGAACATCCTCAAGGCGCACCGGTTTGCCCGCCGGATGAGCAACCACGAGCTCCTGCTCGAAGAGACCGCACCCCTGCTGAACGCCCTTTCGGAGCTGGAACTCGGTGCAGCAGCCATCGACATTGCACGCTTGACCGAGAAGTACCGGGCAGAAGGCAATGGCGCCTCCCTGGATGAATACCTGCGTGCAGAGCTTGCAGAGATCGTAGGCAAGCGCGGCGCTGACGACCGTACCAGCACTGACGTTGTTCTTTATGGCTTTGGCCGTATCGGCCGCCTCCTGGCCCGCATCCTGATTGAAAAGGCCGGCGGCGGCCACGGCCTGCGCCTTCGTGCCATTGTGGTGCGCAAGGGTGCCGATAACGACCTCGTCAAGCGCGCCAGCCTGCTGCGCCGCGACTCCGTGCACGGCTCCTTCGAGGGCACCATCCGTGTGGATGAGGAAGCCAACACCATCACGGCCAACGGCGTGCAGGTCCAAGTCATCTACTCGGATAACCCCGCGACGGTGGACTACACGGCCTACGGCATCAAAGACGCCCTGGTAGTGGACAACACGGGCCGCTGGCGTGACGCCGACGGCCTCTCCCAGCACCTGCAGAGCAAGGGTGTTGCCCGCGTCCTGCTCACCGCGCCGGGCAAGGGCAACCTCAAGAACATCGTCCACGGCATCAACCACCGGGACATTTCGGATGATGACAAGATCGTCACCGCCGCATCCTGCACCACGAACGCCATCACTCCGGTGCTGAAAGCCATCAACGACAAGTTCGGTATCATCCACGGCCACGTGGAAACGGTGCACTCGTTCACGAACGACCAGAACCTGATCGACAACTTCCACAAGGGCGACCGCCGCGGCCGCTCCGCAGCGCTGAACATGGTCATCACGGAGACCGGAGCCGCCAAGGCCGTAGCCAAGGCACTGCCGGAACTGCAGGGCAAGCTGACAGGCAACGCCATTCGCGTTCCTACGCCGGATGTGTCCATGGCCATCCTGAACCTCAACCTGGAGAAGGGCACCACGCGGGATGAAGTCAATGACTTCCTCCGCGAAATGTCCTTGCACTCCGATCTGCGGAAGCAGATCGACTACATTGATTCTCCGGATGTTGTTTCCACTGACTTTGTTGGCTCCCGCCGCGCTGGCATTGTGGACGGCCTCGCGACGATCTCCAATGACAAGAACCTCGTACTGTACGTCTGGTACGACAACGAGTTCGGTTACTCATGCCAGGTTGTCCGCGTCATGGAGGAAATGGCCGGTGTTAACCCGCCGTCCTTCCCTGCCAAGGACGTCGTGGCTCCTATCGCTGTGCTTGAGGCGGCAGGCGCCTAGCGCTCGGAAGTATTCACGGGTTTCCCGGCTGCGTCACTGGTGCCAGCCGGGAAACCTGACCAAAATGGGTTCATGGAAAATGAATCAACCCTGGAACACGAGACCACGCTGGAGCACGCGCTGGACGTGGCCCGCGCCAATCACAAGCAAGCCCAAAAGCTCTTGGATCAAGCTGTTGCTGCCAACGCTGCAGGCGACGTCCCGGACCAGCGGGTGGAGCAGCTGCGCGGGCTCCTCGCCTTGGCTACAGAGGACCTCCAGCGTGTGATGCGGGAGCAATAAGCCCGGAGACACCCTCTCCACAGTGTGACTTCTCCTACACACTGTGGATATCGACTCTGACTGTCGGGGCCTTGTCCTACGCTCGTAGGACATTGCTTACCCCGCTGGATGGAGTCCCTTGAGCATTACCTGGTCTGCCTACAAACGCGCCCGGCGGAGGTCCCGCCAAGCATGGGCCATTCTGGGCCTGGCCGCCGTGACCATCATTGCCGGGCTGTCCTGGTTTTTCACCACGGGCCAATTCAACGCTGCGGAGCCGTGGGTAGCGGGCCCCAGCGAAGCCCCCGTTTTCGACCCCGCCTGGATGAAGCCTATCCGCGGCGCTGCTCCCGTCGCCGCGGCGAAGGCGACTGATGCCTTGGAGCGACTGCAGGTCAAGGGCAGGGCCGCGAAAACGGACTATGCCCGGACTGCTTTCGGTCAAGCGTGGGCCGATGCTGACCGGAATGGGTGCGATACCCGGAACGACATCCTGCGGAGGGACCTCTCGGCGGTCGAGTTCACGGAAGGATCATCCTGCAAGGTCGCTGCCGGTAGCTTTCACGAACCCTACACGGGAGTGCTGGTGTCCTTCCAGAGAGGCCAGGACACCAGTGCAGCCGTTCAAATTGACCACGTGGTGGCCCTCGCAGACGCTTGGCAAAAAGGTGCGCAGCAGCTTACCGTCCAGCAACGACAAATGTTCGCGAACGATCCGCTGAACCTGATCGCTGCTGACGGTCCCGCGAACGTCAAGAAGGGAGCCGGTGACGCCGCCACATGGCTACCGGCCAACAAGAACTTTCGCTGTCACTATGTCGCCCGCCAGATATCCGTCAAAGCAGCCTACAAGCTCTGGGTGACCCAAGCAGAAAAGGATGCCATGAAAGGTGTCCTGTCCTCTTGCCCGGAGCAGCAGACTATCTACAGTGCGAGGTGACCATGCCCCAGCTGCCAAGTGCCGCCGTCGTCGATTCTTTCCAGCACCACCCGCTGGAGCGAGGTCTCACGGGGGAGTTGATCCAAGCCCTGGAGCCCACGCTGCCGGAAGGTAAAGTACACGGCGTCGGTAGGGGCATCAGTGCAGCGATCCAGCGTGAAGCGCCGGGCGAAGGCAGCAATGTTGCTGTCCGGAAGGTGTTCCACAAGGTAGGGATCCAGCATCCAGGAATCGCAGGTGGCCAGAGTTGCCGGCTTGTCCGGGAAATACTGCGGGAAGAAAGTGCGGGCCTCAGCCATACTGGCATCCACCAGCGTGGGGGAGAGGCCGCCGTCTTCAGGAATGTGCACGCCGAGTACCCAGCTGGAACCCGCACCGGCGACGCCGCCCTCTTCTGACCCACTGACCAAGTGGAACTGCAACCGGCCCAACCTGAAAAGATTTCCGGCCATGTGCAACGTCAGCCAGCCCCAGGTGTCAAGCCCAAAATGACCGTGGACCCGCCGGTTGATCCTGAGTTGCAAACCCATGTCGGCCAAGGACGCGGCCGAGACCGCCGGACTTATTCCGAGCTTCAGGTGGTAGGCGTGAACCGAAGGGGCGAAGCGGAGCAGGGCTTCGATCCATTCAGTTTCACTGGCACCATCTGCGTGGATGCTGGCCAGCGGAAAGGTTCCGAGGCGCTCCTCCATGGCAGCCACGGCCTGTAGCACAGCCTCATCGGGCGGCGTGGCCAGAAGTCCGGCACATTCCGCTGCGTCGTCGCCGGTGATGTCCAGGAGATCGAAAAGTTGCGCGTGGGCGTTGGTTGCCATGGTTCAGTGCCCGAACGGATCGGGATCGACGCCGGGCATCCAAGTCAGACCCGGCACGCCCCAACCGTTCTTTTTGGCCTGTTTGAGCGCCTTCTTTGAGTACCGGTCCACCAGCCTGTTGACGTACAGCTTGCCGTCCAAATGGTCGAACTCATGTTGCAGGATCCTGGCGAACCAGCCTGTTGCTTCAAAGTCCACCGGGTTGCCATCGCCATCGAAGCCCTGAACACGAGTCCACTCAGCGCGCTGCAAAGGGTAGTACTCGCCCGGAAATGACAGGCAACCTTCCACATGTTCGTCCGGATCGGGGAGGGCGCCGGAGATTTTGGACAGGGTCAGCACCGGGTTGACCACCACACCCTGCTCCGGAACCTCGTCATCATTGGCGTACTTGTAGACGAAGATGCGTTTGCCCACTCCGATCTGCGGAGCGGCGAGTCCAACGCCGTTGGCAGCATCGTTGGTCTCGAACATGTCCGCAATCAAGGCACGGAGTTCGTCGTCAAAGACCTCCACTTCGCTTGCCCGGCGGTGCAATACGGGTTCGCCCCAAATGGTGACTGGCAGGACGGTCATGTCAGTTCTTCCTTTGTCGATCGCTGAAGGCCGGAGCGGCCCTGGTCCGCTTTCGGTTAAAAGCGAAGGCCGCACCGGATAACCGGTGCGGCCTTCGTGGAAACCGGCTCTGGAGCCAATCTCGGTGGGGTGAGCTACGGGGGTTGAACCCGCGACCTCCTGGACCACAACCAGGCGCTCTGCCAACTGAGCTAAGCCCACCATGTGCCTTTTTGGGCTGAACCGTTTGACCGGCTTTCCTTCAAGGCAACGACAAAAAGCTTACCTGCTGTTTTGGGGTGCAACGTCCACTTTTGCCGGTTTTGGCAAAAAAACTTCGAAAAATGGCGCAGATCACATCGCTTCGCTGGATCCCAAGGTCTCCGCTGTAGCAATAATCTCCTTGGAGATGCGCTGGGCTGTTGCGGTGTCCGGCCCCGGAGCAGCCACAAAGACGGCCTCGCGGTAGTAGCGGAGTTCATCAATGGAATCCTTGATGTCACCCAGGGCGCGGTGACCGCCATGTTTGGCGGGTGACTGGAAGTAGGCGCGTGGGAACCAGCGCCGTGAGAGCTCCTTGATGGTGCTGACATCGATCACACGGTAGTGGAGGTGTTCCACGATGTTTGGCATGTCCCTGGCCAGGAACATCCGGTCCGTTCCTACAGAGTTGCCGCCCAGCGGAGCCTTGCGCGGGTCCGGGACCCACTTCTCGATGTATTCGAGAACCTGGGCCTCAGCCTCGGCCATGGTCTTGCCAAAAGGGAGCTCGTCAAGGAGTTTGGAGCGCGTATGCATGTCCCGAACGAAGTCATTCATCTGTTCCAGTGCAGCATCGTCCGGCTTGATGACGACGTCGACGCCGTCGCCCAGGATATTGAGCTCGGAATCCGTCACAAGCGCCGCAACCTCGATCAGGGCGTCGTTCTTGAGGTCCAAGCCGGTCATTTCGCAGTCGATCCAGACGATGCGTTCATTAGTAATAGGCACGCGCCTAGCCTATCCTTCAGCCGCTTCCAAGTGCTCCGATGGTACGATTTTTGAGCGCGGCAGTGTCGTTTCTTCCTGTCGTGGAAAGCCCCAAAAACGCTGAATTTGTCCCGAACACGGGCGAACGATTGGATGACGACTACATGACGGTGCCAGTACCCGCCGCCCAGAAGGCAGGGACAGCAGCGCCGACGCCGGATGCTGCAACCAGCGAGGTAGATAACGCACGTTCGCCGCTGATTGCCGGCTTCGTCGGTTCGATGTTCATGGTGTTTGGCTCATTGGGCGTGGGTTGGCTCGCTCCTGTATCCGAACTGCGCCGGCTACCGCTCTTCATCTGGATGCGTACCGAAGGCGTCGGTGTCGCTCTCTCCATTGTCCTGCTGGCAGTCGGGGGCATGTTGCTTGTCCGGGCCTGGCTCCGCCTGGGCCAACGCGTGCGGGTGT
This sequence comes from Paenarthrobacter aurescens, assembly GCF_025421775.1. GTDB lineage: Bacteria > Actinomycetota > Actinomycetes > Actinomycetales > Micrococcaceae > Arthrobacter > Arthrobacter aurescens_B. Next base: position 24,347 of record NZ_JAOEFX010000001.1, read on the forward strand.
GGGGACTCGAAGCCCGTAAGGCCACGCTGCAAGCCGTGGTGGCCTGGGGCTTGCCCATGATGTTCACCGTTCCACTCTTCAGCAGGGACGTTTACGCATACATCGGCCAGGGGCGCTTGATGGTCGAAGGCATCAATCCTTACGAGAACGGGATTTCGGCGCTCCCCAACTACTTCCAGCTGGGTGCCGACAAGATGTGGACCGAAGCGCCGGTACCTTATGGGCAGTTGTTCCTTTGGATCGAACAGTTCGTGGTGTGGGCCACCAACGTACAACCTGAGGCCAGCATCATGCTCTTCAGGCTTGTTGCCTTGGTGGGCATCGTCCTCTGCATTATCTACGTGCCAAAGCTGGCAGAGCTCCACGGGGTTAATCCGCACCGGGCGCTGTGGCTGACAGCCGCCAATCCGCTCTTCCTGACCAACTTTATTGCCAGTGTCCACAACGACGCTTTGATGATTGGCCTGGCACTGGCTGGTTTGTATTACTGTGCTACGCGCCGGGTAATCCTGGGCATTGTCCTGGTCACGCTTTCCATTTCCGTCAAGCCCATTACTGTGGTGTTCCTGCCGTTCATCGGACTGCTGTGGGCCGGCAAGGGGGCCTCCTGGCCCCGGAAGTTTGTCTTCTGGTTCCTGACCGCTGGGCTGAGCTTCGGACTCCTCTATGCGTTGAGCTTGGTCAATGGCTTCGGGTTCGGCTGGATCAACGGCCTGTCAGCTCCGGGGAGCGTGTGGATATGGTACGCACCCATCGGCCTGATTGGTCTGGTTGTAGCCTCGATCTTCAACGTTTTCGGACTGGACGGTTGGGGCATGGCCAAATGGGTTTACGATGCCGGCAAGCTACTCATGGTGGGTGCCATCGCTTGGCAGGTCTTCCGTGGCGACTACGACCGCCTGATGCGCCGTCTCACGCTGGCGTTCGCCGCCATTGTGCTGCTGGCTCCGATGATTCAGTCCTGGTACGTGGTGTGGCTCATTCCCCTGTTTGCTGTGACGGGCATCCGTAACGACTGGCAGGTCAAGGCTCTCTACTTCATCGTCTCGTTCTTCATGGTCTATGCAATTTCGGATCAGTTGGATGTCTTCCCATACCTTCAGAGCGAAGACCTGGGCCTTGCCCTGACGTTGGCCAGGAACGCGGCAGCCATCATCGCGCTTCTCTTTGCCGTGTACCTGATCTTTGTCGATCCGAAAACCAAGAGCCTGTTCCGCAAGCGGGACGAACCAGGCCTGCGCCCCATCATCTGAGAACGATCAGGGGGAGGGCAACAGCCGAGTCGCCTCGCGGGTGGACAGCGGACTAAGGGCGGAAGCATTGTCGGCCGCAAACGAACGGACCCACTCAGGGTCCGTTTTGCTGTACTCACGAAGCGCCCAACCGATGGCCTTCCGGATGAAAAATTCTTTGTCGGCCAAGTTGGGCTCGATGACAGACGACAGCAAACCGGGGTCTGTCATGGACTTTGCCCCCAGTTGGGTCGTGATGGCAGCCCTTCGGATCCACATGTCCTCATCCTCGGCCCATTGAAGCAGCAGCGGTGCAACGGTGGTCCTGTGGGCAAGCAGCAGGGCGCAGAGCCGATGTGAGACACCATCAACGAGGTCCCACCAGGCGCCCGTGCGGATGATCTCTTCGTACACAGGCAGCATGTCCAAATCTTCCTTAACGATGCGAAGCCCGGTCAGGTCAATGGCTGCGTATCGCTCTTCGCGGGCCTCAGACTCACGCCAGAGCTGAAGAACGGCCCGCCGCAATTCTTCCGGCGATGAAACCGGGAATTCTCTCGCCGCGGTTTTGACGATGCTGCGCACCTCAGGTACACGAATTCCCCAGGATGGCATCTCCGACTTCATGTAGGCCTGGGCTCCCCGCGCCCTCTCGGCATTCCCCGCGGAACGGAGCCTGGAACGGATTGACTGCACGAGGTCCTGGATGGTCATGCTTCAACACTAGGGCTGGTGCCTGAACACACACCTCGAACCATCAACCAAACGCCCTCGCACCAGGTGAAGGGCCGCCGTAGAGTGGGCATGTTCGCGGAAATTTGTTGGGGCCAGCCCCAAACCGCCCCCAGATGCATGTCCAGCAACGGAGGAACACGATGTCAATGCTGAAGTCACCGGATCAGATTGCGTCGATGCGGGAGGCCGGCCGTGTTGTTGCCAATGCACTGGCGGCAGTGAGGGATCACGCCGCAGTGGGTGTTTCGTTGAAAGAACTCGACGACGTCGCAGCGGCGGTGATCTCCGATGCCGGCGCGAAACCTGCTTTCCTCGACTACCACCCCCGGTGGGCCTCCGTACCGTTTCCGGGAGTCATCTGTGCAAGCGTCAATGACGCCGTGGTGCACGGGATCCCGAACGCTTATGTCCTTGAGGACGGGGACCTGCTCAGCGTGGACTGCGGCGCGTTCCTGGAAGGCTGGTGCGGGGACGCGGCCATCAGCTTCATCGTGGGGGAAGGTGACATCGTGGATCAGCAACTCATCGACGCGACGGAAGCCGCGTTGGCACGGGGCATCGAAGCTGCACGCATGGGCAACAAAATGGGTGACCTTGCCTATGCGATCGGCGGTGAGGCGAAACGTGCCGGTTACGGCCTGTTGGCTGATCATGGCGGTCATGGGATCGGCCGGACTATGCACGCCGAACCCCCGGTCCCCAACATCGGACGGCCAGGACGTGGCATGAAGCTGGAAGAAGGTTTGGTCATTGCCATAGAGCCGATGTTGATTCTGGGCGGCAAGGACGACTATTACCACGACGAGGACGAGTGGACCCTGCGCTCGGCGAATGGTCGCAGGGCCGCCCACAGCGAGCACACAATTGCTGTAACGGCGGAGGGTCCTACGATCCTGACGCTGCCTTAGCTGGGCGATTGCCCTTTCCCAACCGCACCACTGGGCGGCCGGGCACGGACTCGGTTACCGGGCTGAAACCGGCTGCCACGAAGAGGCTAAGTGCTCCGTGATAAAGATCCGAGGCGGTCGCTTTGGTCCTCAGTTCTGTATCAACGGGGTAGGCCTCAATCGCCTCGGCGCCGTTGTTGAACGCATGATCTATGGCCGCGTCCAACAGCACGGATGACACGCCCGTGCGCCGGTGGTTCGGTGCGACGACGAAACAACTGACTGCCCAAACACCGGCGTCGTCCGAGGGTGCCTGATGCGACGCCCTGAGGACTGAGGATCGTTTGAGCCGCGGGTAGTTTGCCCGAGGTTCAACAGCGCACCAGCCAACGGGCCTGCCGTCCCGGAACGCGAGGACCCCCGGTGCCGGATCCGCGCTGAACGCTGACTTCAGCAGTTCCTTACGATCATCCGGCGATGTGTGGGTCCAAGCTTTTCCCGAGAGGGCGAACCACCGGCACCAGCACCGGGACGGTTCGCCCTTGGTTCCGAACAGTTCCTCAACAGCCGCCCAAGAGGCGGGAGCGGTCTCAAGCCTGGGCGCTGCATCGTGCTGTGCCATGGACCCAGAATAGGCCCTCAACTGCAGGGCTGGTCCTGCAGGCTCCTGGAATGTGGCTGAAAGTTCAAGCGCCGGCGCCCACAAGTTCTCCTGTAGTGGTGTTCACCATCAATTGGCCGGTGCCGTCAGGATCATCAACGTTGGATGCCTCGGACTCGTCTTCCGGAGGAGTTTGCTCCTCGTCGTCATCCTCCCATTCGCTGCTGCTTCCTGGCTTGCCCGGTGCCTCACCGGGCGCCGCCGTTTCTCCGGGAACGGCATCAGCAGGTGCCGAGGTGCCGTTCATGCGGGTGAAGTTGGCAGAGCCCCACATCAGGTCGTGCCCTACTGATTCGGCATCGATTTCCGCCACATGATAAACCCGGCCCTCATGCTCCCATTGCCTCAACCGGAGCCTGCCGACGACCAGGACACGCTGTCCCTTTTTCACGCTGCACCCCACATGCCCGGCAAGGTAGCGGAACGACTGCACCGTATACCAGTTGGTATTGCCATCCACCCAGGTATTGCTGGCGCGGTCGTAGCGGCGTTCCGTGGATCCCAGACGAAACGAAGCGGTGGACGTTCCCCGCGTTGTGGTGGAACTCTTGACCTCCGAGGCCACGAAGCCCCGGACGGTGATGATGTCATTCATGAGTGGTCCTTCTCGATGTAGGGAAGTGCCTGTCCGGCTCTTTCAGCTTCATCCGGGAAGGGCCGCCACGGCAGTGGCGATACAGGCTATGTGTACAACCACGGCGATAAGGGCGCTGTGGAGGAGAAGAGAGGCACACGGCGTGGACATGGCAGGCGGTTGGCGCCCAGCACTGTAAACTCTTTGTGGCGCCAACGGCCCACGGTGGTGGTGGCGCCAGTGCGCCCCAGTAGCTCAGGGGATAGAGCAGCGGCCTTCTAATCCGCCGGTCGGGGGTTCGATTCCCTCCTGGGGCACAGAATGCATCCCCCTTGGAACCGCCTCCAAGGGGGATGTTGTCTTATGGCCGCGACTCAAGAAATTCCTTGAGGTTCTGTAGGACCAGCCGCCAGGTTTCCGTCGAGTGATCCACTTCCCCCTTCTTCGAATTGTTGCCTTGCCTGATGGTCACTGTCGTTCCGTCCGGTGCTCCGGCAATGCGGTATTCCACGGTGTGGTAGTTCTCTGGAGCGTCAGGAAGCCCCGACGCCGGGCTGTAGTGGGTGGTCTTCAACAATTCCGGGGGATCGAAGGCAAGGATGGTTCCTTTGTCCTCGTAGGCCTTGCCGTTGTACTCGCCGGAGTAGGTAATTGGATCCCCAACCTGCCAGGTGGTGTTGACGTTGGTTCCGAGGAAGTACTGCTTGATGAGGGAGGGATCAGTCAGCGCCTCCCACACTTCTTCGGGCGGGGCAGCGACGGTGGTCGAGGCGACGGCGTCAGGAGCTTGTCCATTCATGATGATGCTCTCCATTCCTCAACCTGGACAGCGAAAACCTTCCGGTGACACGCTACGCCCGCCAGCATGCGTTGTGAATGGCACAATGTCTAGGTGATGAGCAGGAGAACCGCCCCGAAGTACTGTGAGGCAGCAGCCGCAGCGAAAGTCCGCATCGCCGGGCTGTCGTTGGTGATTGCCGCGGCTCTGACCATGACGGCTTGCACGGCGTCTCCGGGGTCGTCCGCGGGCCAGCCTGCCGCCACTCCGGCACCGTCCGCCAGCTCAACAGTCACGGCTTCCGTGGATCCTGCCGTGGCTGCGACGACGTCTGTGGTCGAAACCACGCTAAAGAACCTCGTTGCCACGAACACCAAACCGGACCGGGAGGCACTGCGGGCAGCCTTGGTTTCCGCCGGCATCCCGAAAGGGAACATCGAGGTTTCTGTCAGCCGCACGCCGACTGGCCTTGACGTGGACGCCATGGAGGCGGCGGCCCTGTCTGGGGAAAGCTGCGTCATGGGGCAGATCCGTGATGGTGGGGTGGTGGTGTCAGTGCTCCCCGTGCTTGCCACCGGAAAATGTTTCGTCGGAGACGCCCGCTAGCTGCACTGCAGCTCACGAATGTGAGTTAAGTACGCCTAGCCATTAGATTTAAGGGCATGGCGGAATTCATTTACACGATGACCAAGGCTCGCAAGGCCGTTGGCGACAAACTTATTCTGGACGATGTCAGCATGTCGTTCTACCCTGGCGCGAAGATCGGCGTCGTGGGCCCGAACGGTGCTGGCAAGTCCACCATCCTGAAGATCATGGCCGGACTGGACACCCCTTCAAACGGCGAGGCCCGCCTGAGCCCCGGTTACACCGTGGGCATCCTCCTGCAGGAACCGCCGCTGAACGAGGAAAAGACTGTCTTGGGCAATGTCCAGGAAGGCGTTGGCGAGATCTATGGCAAGATCCAGCGCTTCAACGAGATCTCCGAAGAAATGGCCAACCCGGATGCGGATTACGAGACGCTCCTGGATGAGATGGGCAAGCTGCAGGAAGCTATTGACGCTGCCGATGCCTGGGACATCGACTCCCAGCTCGAGCAGGCCATGGACGCGTTGCGTTGCCCGCCGGCTGATTCTGACGTCACTGTCCTCTCCGGTGGTGAGCGCCGCCGCGTGGCCCTGTGCAAGCTTCTTCTCCAGAAGCCTGACCTGCTGCTTCTTGATGAGCCCACCAACCACTTGGACGCCGAGAGCGTGCTGTGGCTCGAACAGCACCTCTCCCAGTACCCCGGTGCTGTCCTCGCCGTGACCCACGACCGTTACTTCCTGGACCACGTGGCTGAATGGATCGCAGAAGTTGACCGCGGCCACCTCTACCCGTATGAGGGCAACTACTCCACCTACCTGGAGAAGAAGAAGGCCCGCCTGGAGGTCCAAGGCAAAAAGGACGCGAAGCTGTCCAAGCGCCTTACCGAGGAACTTGAGTGGGTGCGCTCCAACGCCAAGGGCCGCCAGACCAAGTCCAAGGCCCGTCTTGCCCGCTATGAGGAAATGGCTGCCGAAGCGGATCGCACCCGCAAGCTGGACTTTGAAGAGATCCAGATCCCGCCGGGACCGCGCCTGGGTTCCTTGGTTATTGAGGCCAAGAACCTGAAGAAGGGCTTCGACGACCGCGTCCTGATCGATGGCCTCTCCTTCTCGCTGCCCCGCAACGGCATCGTTGGCGTCATCGGACCCAACGGTGTAGGTAAGTCCACGCTGTTCAAGACGATCGTGGGCATGGAGCCGTTGGACGATGGTGAGCTCAAGATCGGCGAGTCCGTGAAGATCTCCTACGTGGACCAGTCCCGTGGCGGCATCGATCCCAACAAGTCCCTCTGGGAAGTTGTTTCGGAAGGACATGACTTCCTCCAGGTCGGTCAGGTCGAAATGCCTTCGCGTGCCTATGTTTCGGCGTTCGGCTTCAAGGGTCCGGACCAGCAGAAGAAGGCTGGTGTCCTCTCCGGTGGTGAGCGCAACCGCCTCAACCTGGCGCTGACCCTCAAGCAGGGTGGCAACTTGTTGCTGCTTGACGAACCTACCAACGACCTCGACGTCGAAACCCTGAGCAGCCTTGAAAACGCCCTTCTCGAATTCCCGGGCTGCGCAGTGGTGGTTTCGCACGATCGTTGGTTCCTCGACCGGGTAGCGACCCACATCCTCGCCTACGAAGGTGACGACGAGAACCCGTCCAAGTGGTACTGGTTCGAGGGCAACTTCGACTCCTACGAAGAGAACAAGGTGGAGCGCCTTGGCCCCGATGCCGCCAAGCCGCACCGCGTGACGCACCGCCGCCTGACCCGCGATTAGAAGCTGATCGCCTAAGGCATCAACGCAGAAAGGCCGGTCCCGCCAGGGGCCGGCCTTTCTGCGTGTACATCCGTAAGTACGGAACCCATGGGCTACGGGATCCGGACCATGCCTTCCTGGGCCACGGTGGCAACATGCAGACCGTCGCGGTTGAAGATCCTGCCTGTGGCGAGCCCGCGTGCGCCTTGGGCGCTGGGGGACTCCTGGACGTAGAGCATCCACTCGTCCACCCGTACCGGACGGTGCCACCACATGGCGTGGTCCAGGCTGGCGACGCTCATACCCGGCGTCATCCACGCGAGGCCGTGCGCACGGAGTATGGGCTCCAGGAGCGTGTAGTCGCTTGCGTAGGCCAAGGCGGCCCGGTGCAGGTTGGGGTCATCGGGCAGGGGACCCATGGTCTTCATCCACACCGCGTTGGTAGCCACGTGCTCGGTGGGTGGGGAAACGTAGAGGGCGGGGTCAATGTGGCGGACGTCGAAGGGCCGCTCGGATGACATGTGCCGCGCCATCGGGTGGTCGAAATGCGACAACAGTTCGGCCGTGCTGGGCAAGGTTTCGGGATCCGGTATGCCTTCAGGCATGGTGGCCTGATGGTCCAGGCCGGTGTCTTCCACTTGGAATGACGCGATCATTGAAAGAATCGGCACGCCATCCTGGTAGGCATGCACCCGGCGTGCCGAGAAGGACCGACCATCGCGCAGTCGTTCAACGCCGAAAGTGATGGGTTTGTTGGCGTCACCTGGCCGCAGGAAATAGCCGTGCATTGAGTGCGCAACCCTGTCCGGTTCAACGGTCCTCATGCCCGCCATCATCGACTGCGCCAGGACCTGGCCACCAAAAACGCGGTGGCGGGGTTGCTTCTGGGACGGCCCAAGGAAGATGTCCTCGTTGGTCCGTGCTCCGTCAAAGTCACCAAGGTCCAGCAGGCCTATCAGCACTTCCATGGGGTCTTCTGCGGGTGCTTCCACCTCGAGGCCAGCGTTCGTCTCAGTCATGGTTCGACTTTAGACGCCGCCCCGACCCCTCTCAACCGGGGACATGCCGGTAGAGTCGGTGATGTGACAGATGCCTTGACCCAGTCCATCCGCTTCGCCGACCCCCGTGACCTTGCCGATCTGCGCACCTTTGTCACCAGGGCCAAAAGCATCGACGACGGCGCCATCCGCCTCCAGGCCGCAGGCAACGTCCTGGCCGCCTACGTATGCGTCTTGAGGCCCCGCATCCTGGGGGAGTCGACGCCCACTATCCTGGGCCTGCGAACCATGGCTTTGGCCGAACCCGCCCATGCGGACGTGACGGTGACGCTTGCGTCCGTTATGGACCGTTTGGCCCGCTCGGGTGCCGATGACGTGGAGCTGCCAATACCGCCGTCGACCGTTTCCGAGTCCTGGGCAGGCGTCGGCGCACCCCGCTCCGGGTGGGAAGCGCAGGGATCAATGCTCGACGCCGACCTCAGGCAGGCGGCCGAGGCCGGCATCGCCGAGGTGGCTGGTGTCATTCCGGCTTTGGCAGGTGCCGCCGTCGTCAATAGCGCCAGGGCTGCTGTCTGGGGCCGCGAACTCCCCGGTGTGACCGGGCTGCCGGCAGGGGCGGCTTTCGCTGCTTTCGCTCTGGGTTTCCTGGGCGACGCCGAGCAGAAAGTCTTCCGCAATGGCCGCTGGTTCCGCCTGAGCGGCCCCCGCGGCCATGTGCTGGTGCGCACAGGCGCAGGCCTGGGGCTCGGCTTCTAGGGTCAGGCGCCGGACGAAGGACTGTTGACCATGGTCAGCGCAGCCCGTTCCATGTAGTCCCACAAGGTGCCCTCATGCAGTGGCGAGAGGTTCAGGGAGTCCACCGCAGTGCGCATGTGGAACAGCCAGCGATCCTTGGCTTCGGGGGTTACCTGGAACGGCATGTGGCGCATGCGCAGCCGGGGATGCCCGCGTTCTTCCCCGTAGGTGGTGGGACCGCCCCAGTATTGTTCCAGGAACATGAGGAATCGTCGCTTTGCCGGCCCCAGGTCCTCTTCGGGGTACATGGGTCGAAGCAATGGATCCGTGGCAACGCCGTCGTAGAAGACGTCGATGAGCTTGACGAATGTCTCGTGTCCGCCCACTGCAGCGTAAAAACTGTCCGTGTAGGCGGGCTGGCTGAAGGGATCATTCTGCATCAGCTGGCGTCGGGGGCCCGTTTGGGGTGCCGGGGGTTGCCCGCCTGTTGTGCTACTCATTGGACTTCTCCTCGGCTTTGGTGACGCGCGGTGCGCCTGCTGTGACGGGCGCAGTTGCTGCAGCGCCGGGCTCAATGGTGGTGTCCGGTGTTTCCAGCGGGACGTAGTCACCCTGCGAGCGGTTTCCCACGCGGAGGATTTCGCCGTTACGCAGATACCAGATGGCTCCGTCTTCAGCTCGGACCCGGGTGATGCGCAGGCCCACGGATTCAACGGTACCAATCACTTCGCTGGTGACGATGACATCGCCGATTCCGTATTGGTCTTCGATGGTGATGAAGATTCCGGCGAGGAAATCGCGGATCAGTTGCTGGGCACCGAAGCCGATGGCCACACCCAGGATGCCCACGCTGGTCAGCAGCGGCGCGACGTCCACGTTCATGTATTTGAGGACGTAGATGATCACGATCACCACCACCACAACGCTCACCAGGCTCGTCAGCAGGGTGCCGATTGTCTCGGCGCGCTGTGAACGGCGCTCGTGGTCCAGCGCGCGGATGGCTGGTTGCACCCACTTGAAGTGCGCTTTCTTGAAGAAGGAACTTCCGGCGGAAACCCGCCGGGTGATGCGCAAGATGATGAACCGCGCAACGATCCATACACCCAGGCCCACGCCTAAAGTGATGAGGATTGAAACGAGGTCGATCTTTTCGGGTTCCAAAGTGACAATTTCTGCCAGGGGGATGGAGGTCAAGGTTGAATAGCTCCTTGTCGTCGGCCCGTGTTCGCCGGGCGCGGAACACTCTGTCCACCTACAACCCTAGCGCCGTAGCGTGACGGTATGCGCATCCTGGTCCTGGGCGGTACCGCCTTCCTGTCAGCAGAAATCGCTCGGCAGGCTGTTGCCGCCGGGCACGATGTCACCTGTTTCGCGCGGGGTACTTCGGCCAACCCGCCCGACGGCGTCACCTGGGTAAGGGGTGACCGCGCCTTGGGTGCGGCGGCGTTCGCGGAGATCGACGGCGACTGGGATGAGGTGGTGGATGTCTCGCGGGATCCCGTGCAGGCACGTGTGGCACTCGATGTGCTGGCGCCGGCCGCCGCTCATTGGACCTTTGTCTCAAGTTGTTCGGTGTATGCGGACCACTCGGTTCCCGGTGCGGATGAAAGTGCAGCGCTCTTGGAACCTTTGCCCGAGGGCCAAACGGGCACCCCGGAGACATATGGCGAATCCAAGTCTGCAATCGAGCAGATGACGCTTGCCGGGGTGGGAGGGAAAGCGCACATCGTCCGTGCCGGGCTCATTGGCGGACCGGGGGACGGCACTGACAGATACGGCTACTGGCCGGCCCGCTTCGCTGCGAACACTGACACGGTGGTGGTCCCCGACATCCCTGACGACGCCACCCAGATCATTGATGTCCGGGATCTCGCCGCGTGGATCCTGCGATCCGCCGCTCAAGGGCTGACGGGTACGTACAACGCCCTGGGAGACGTTGTGAGGTTCGAGGATTACATCAAGGAATCACAAAATGCAGCCGGGGCTGCGGCAGGGGACGTCGTACAGCCTGACGAGGACTGGCTGGTGGAACACGGCGTGGATTATTGGGCCGGACCTGACTCCCTTCCCCTGTGGTTGCCGGCGGGACACGACGGCTTCCAAGCGCGGACGAACCAGGCGGCACGTGAGCGGGGGATGGCCCTGCGGCCGTGGCAGGAAACTCTTGCGGCCACCCTTAAGGACGAGAAGCAGCGGGGCTTGGACAGGGACCGAAAGGCCGGACTCAGCCGCGGGACCGAACAACGGCTGGTGGCACTCTGGCGGGGTGAACAGCGTTAGGCAGCTGCCGCCGTCGTGGTTGGCTCGTGCAGTACGGGGAAGTTGACGCTGCGTGCAATGAAGCAGACTTGGTTGGCCTCGTGGTGCAACTGTGGCACCAACCCGGCATGGTCGGGATCCGCGATGGTGACGTTCGGTTTAAGGGTCACGCTCTCGAATTGGCCGCTGCCGTCGCGGTTGAGCTTCATGAGCCCTTCGGCGTTGTCCTCGTAACTGGTGACAACCACGCCATGCTTGACGGCTACATGCAGGAAAGACAGCATGTGGCACTGCGAGAGCGCGGCAAGCAGCAGTTGCTCGGGGTTGTAGCGCGTCCGGTCGCCATGGAATGTGGGATCGGCCGATCCTTTCAACGTAGGCAGCCCGCTGATCTCGACGTCGTGGTCGCGTGAATATCCCCGATAGCTGGCCGTGCCATCGCCGAGGTTTCCAGTCCAGCGGACGGTCAGCGCGTAGTGGTGTTCGTTGAGGCCCATGCGGACAGTTTAGCTACGCACAGCCAACTGTCCGCACGGGCCCCAGGAGCGAACCGTGCCTACACGTCCGCTGCCCGTGCACGCAGGGCACGGGCTACACCGTCGCGGTTCTCCAGCATCATTCGGCGCAAGGCTGCACTTTCTTCGGGGAGTCCGGCCAGGAAATCATCGGTGCGGTCCACCGTGGCCTGGGTGGTGAGCTGTGCCGGGTAGAGTCCCACCACGATCTGTTGTGCCAGAGCGTGCGTGCGTTCCTTGACGATTCCGGGAACGGCTTCGAAATACTTTTCCGCGTAAGGCTCCAACAGCGAGGTATCCGGGACCCGCATAAAGCCGGCCACGGCAGAGGACTGCAATGCGTTGGAAAGCTCTCCGGTGACCACGATCGAGTCCCAGGCAGCTGCTTTGGCCTCCGGGGTGGGGATGGCTGCCTTGGCTTGGGCTGCGGCGTTCTGGCCGTTGGAGGTGTTGTCGCGGGCAAGCTCCTCGTCGATGCGTTCCTGGCCGTGGCGTCCGCCGGCCACGAGGGCGGTCAGGAGCTCCCAACGCATGTCCTGGTCCACGGTGAGGCCTTCGAGGGTTTCCGTCCCTTCCAAGAGGGCCTCGATGCGGTCCAACTGGCCGCCGCTGCGTGCCAGCTGGGCGAAGGACTTGGCGAACTGGAGTTGGGCATCTGAGCCTGCTTCCACGGAGGAAGCGAGTTCCCAGAGCTTGTCTGCGGCCGCGATCGTGGTGGCTGCCTTGTGGTCCGCGGCGACGTAGTACGTCAGGGTGGTGGCGAGTTGACGGAGCTGGACCAGGATGACTGAAGAATCCGTTTCGTGGGCAATGTTGGCCAGGATCAGGTCCACGTAACCGCGGGCCGGGGTTTCGCCGTCGCGTGCAGCGTCCCATGCGGAGCCCCACACCAGGGTGCGGGGCAGGCTGGCGGCAAAGTCCTTCAGGTGGGCTTTGGCAGTGGCGAGGGAGTGCTCGTCGAGGCGGACCTTGGCATATGCGAGGTCGTCGTCGTTGAGCAGGATCAAGTCCGGGCGTTGACGGCCGGCAAGGGCCGGGACCTCGGTGCGGGGCCCATCGACGTCGAGTTCTTCGCGGTGGGTGCGTTCCAGCTTGCCTTCTCCTGAGAGCGAGTAGAAGCCAACGGCGAGGCGGTGCGGACGGAGTGTGGGCTGCTCCTGAATTGCGGTCTGCAGTATCGCGAAGTTGGTGATGGTGTCTTCGGCGTCAACTGCCAGTTCGGGGGCCAGGGTGTTCACACCGGAAGTTTCCAGCCAGAGCTTGCCCCATACGTCCAGGTCGCGGCCGGAGGCGGCCTCGAGCTCCACCATGAGGTCAGCGAGCTCGGTATTCTTCCACGCGTGCTTGGCGAAGTACGTACGGACACCGGCCATGAACTGTTCCGGACCCACCCAGGCAACCAACTGACGCAACACCGAAGCGCCTTTGGCATAGGTGATGCCGTCGAAGTTGACCTCCACGTCCTCAAGATTGTTGATCTCGGCAAAGATCGGGTGCGTCGTGGGCAGCTGGTCCTGCTTGTAAGCCCAGGACTTTTCCACGGAGGCGAAGGTGGTCCAGGCCCTGTCGAATTCGGTGTTCTCCACGGCAGCCAGGTGCGACATGTATTCCGCGAACGATTCGTTGAGCCAAAGGTCATTCCACCAGCGCATGGTGACCAAGTCGCCGAACCACATGTGGGCCAGCTCGTGGAGGACGGTGATGGCGCGCCGTTCGATCTGGGCGCCAGTGACTTTTCCGCGGAAGACGTAGCCCTCCAGAATGGTGACGGCCCCTGCGTTCTCCATGGCTCCGGCATTGAATTCCGGGACGAAGAGCTGGTCGTATTTCTCGAACGGGTACGGGCAGCCGAATTGGGCCTCGAAGAACTCAAAGCCTTGGCGGGTCAGTTCGAAGATGTTGTCAGCGTCGAGATACTGCATGAGCGACTTGCGGGCAAAGACTCCCAACGGGATGACCCGGCCGTCGGAGCTGGTGACCTCTGACCTGACCGACTGGTACGGTCCGGCGATCAAGGCCGTGACGTAGGAGGACAGCCGCGGCGTGGTGGTGAATTCCCACACGGAGCGGGCACCGCCATCCTCGCCGGGTGCTGTTTCGGACGGAACCGGGGTGGGGGAGTTGGAGATCACGTCCCAGTGCGACGGCGCAGTGACTGTGAAGGTGAAGCTTGCCTTCAGGTCGGGCTGCTCAAAGACGGCAAACATGCGCCGGGAGTCGGGAACTTCGAATTGTGTGTAGAGGTACACCTCGCCGTCAACGGGATCCACGAAGCGGTGGAGACCTTCGCCGGTGTTCATGTAGGGAGCGTCTGCCACCACGGTGAGCTCATTCTCGGCCGACAACCCAGGGAGCTGGATGCGCACGCCGTCGGAGACTTCAGCCGGGTCCAGGTCGGTGCCGTTCAGGGTCACACTGTGGACCGCGGCCGTGATCGCATCAATGAAGGTTGACGCTCCCGGCGTCGCAGAAAACTTGACCACGGTGGTGGAGCCGAAGACCTCAGGGCCCTTGGTGAGATCCAAGGTGACGTTGTAGGACTCGACGTTGAGCAGTTCGGCGCGGTTTGCGGCTTCGTCGCGCGTAAGGTTCAGGCCTGGCAAGTGGTGCCTCCGGAAGATGATGGGGTGGCCGGCTGATCGCTGCCGGTCGCTGGTGTGAAGTCATTCTTTCACTCCACGCCTGGAAGGCAAGGAGTGGGAGCCACAGTGTCGCACCACGGAGTAGCGTTGGATCATGGGATCGTTCCGGGACACTCTCGATTTCCGCGCACTGAGGTTTGCGGTCGCATTTCCTTTGCTGCTCGCTGTTGGCTTCGTGGTGTGCGCCCAGATGCTGCGGAACGACCTCCCGAACCCCGTTGCGGTCATGTGGAACGCCGACGGCGGCAGTTCGTTTGCGCCGTTTGGCGCCTACGTTGCAGGCGGGGCGGCACTCATCACCTTTTGCGGTTGGGCGGTGTTCCTCCAAGCAGTATCGATCACCCGGCCGGTGGTCATGCGTCGGGTCATGATGGGCGTGGGGATGATGGTCAGCCTGTTCATCACCTCTGTGGTGGCAGCCGGCCTGGTGGGCCAGTCCGGGCTGGTGGACGCGCGGCAGTCCCATGTTGACCCGATCGTGCTGGCCATGGGCAGCGGGGCGGCCGTGGCTTTGGGTGTAGTCATGATGTTCGCGTTCAAGCCGGACCCGCGGTGGACGCGGGAGGACGACGTCGCACTCCAGGAGGAACTGAGCCTCCTCGAAGACCCCGACCTCGCCCGCGATTCGCTCCGCCTGTGGGTACATGCCCGGAGTTCCGTTTTTGTCATGATCATTGTCTCGGCCCTGTTTCCTGCTGCCCTGATAGCGGTCGCAGTCCCATGGCTTGGCGCCCTGGTAGCGGTGGCCGCACTGGTTGGCGCAGGGTTCCTCTTCGCACGGGTGCGGGCCGACAGAGGAGGGCTCCAGGTCTTCGCTGGCGGCATCGTGCGCGTCCTGACCGTTCCCGCCGTCGAAATCGCCGGGGCGGCCCCTGCCGAAGTCAAGGCGGCGGATTACGGCGGGTGGGGATGGCGGCACCATGACGACGCGACGGCGATGCTCGTTGGCAGCGGCCCCGCCGTCGTCGTAAGGAAACTTAATGGAGGCCGGGTGGCACTCAGCGCCGGCACCGTTGCCTCCGCAGACAAACTTGCTGGAATCCTGAACCGGGCGGCCCATCGGGCCCATGGCGGAGGTCAGGCCCAACAACCCGGGTAGCGGTACCCTTGGTAGCGCATCCCTTTATCGCCGCGCCCGGCATGTGCTGTGCTGCTGCCCAGTGCCGTCCCGGCGCGCCAGAAAGAAACGGACTTCCTGTGACTACACCCCGCGTCCACATCGCTACTGACCACGCCGGCATGGAACTGAGTGCCCACCTGGTCAGCCACCTCACCGCCAAGGGCTATGAAGTAGTGGATCACGGGCCCAAGGAATACGACGCCCTGGATGACTACCCGTCCTTCTGCATCAATGCAGGACGTGCCGTCGTCGCGGACCAGGAGGCCGGTGTCCACGCTTTGGGCATCGTCCTGGGCGGCTCCGGCAATGGCGAGCAAATTGCTGCCAACAAGGTCAAGGGCGTCCGCGCTGCGCTGGCCTGGAACCTCTCTACCGCAAAGCTGGCCCGCGAGCACAACGATGCCAACGTTGTGGCCGTCGGAGGCCGCCAGCACACCGTTGAGGAAGCCACTGAGCTCATCGAAGCCTTCCTGCAGGAACCGTTCAGCAATGACGAGCGCCACGTACGCCGCATTGGCAAGATCGCGGTGTACGAAACCACCGGCGAAATCGTCGAGTAGTGCCGGAAGGGCACTCGGTCCACAGGCTGGCCCGCCAATTCCAGGATGTTTTTGGCGGCCGGTCCTTGGACGTCTCCAGTCCCCAGGGACGTTTTGCTTCCGGTGCGGAACTGCTGAGCGGTCACACCATGGTGGAGGCCAAAGCCCATGGCAAGCAGTTCTTCCTCCGGTTTGACCACGAACTTTTCCTCCATGTCCATCTGGGGCTGTACGGCGCATGGAGTTTCGGCGGCGACAGCTCCTTCACGGGCGCCTCGAGCATTGGCGCCCCGCGCCGGATCGGGGAACGGGAAAGTGGCTCCGCTGCCGAAGGCGGCGAGTACGCCGGCCCGCCTGAGCCGGTAGGTGCCGTCCGGGTCCGTCTGGTGTCCGACCACGGTTGGGCAGATCTGCGCGGTGCCACCACCTGCGCAGCCGTCACCGCTGCCGAGGCTCAAGCCGTGCTGGATCGTTTGGGTCCTGACCCGTTGCACAACAGGGGAGGGGACCGGGATGAATTCATCCGTCGCCTGCGTCGCCGCAAGACGGCCGTGGCATTGCTGATGATGGACCAGTCCGTGCTGGCCGGCGTCGGGAATATTTACCGTGCCGAAGTGCTGTTCCGGCAGGCAGTGGATCCTTGGACGCCCGGAAGCAGCATTGATGCCGGGACCGCTGGCCGACTCTGGGATGACACAGTGGCTACCATGTCCGATGGTGTCCGCGACGGACGGATTGTCACGACGCCTCCCACCCTGTGGACTGGCGGCGGTGCGGTGGCGCCCGACGCCGATGCCCACTTTGTCTATAAGCGGGACGGAATGCCCTGCCGCGCCTGCGGGACGCTGGTGGGCATGACGGAAATTGGTGCCCGAAAGCTGTATTGGTGTCCGGGCTGCCAGGTGTAGCAGCAACAAAAAAGCGCCCCGATCCATGGATCGGGGCGCTTTTTTCTGGAGGGGACGACGGGAATCGAACCCGCGTAATCAGTTTGGAAGACTGAGGCTTTACCATTAAGCTACGTCCCCAGGACGAAAGTCCCTGTTCAGGACATCTTCCCGGTGGCTGTTGAAGCCGGGTACTACTAAACCTAATTCCGGCGGCAGTGTCAAATGTGCATTCTTGGCTCGCTTGCCCGTAGACTGTCCTGTGCGTTCGGGGTGTAGCTCAGCTTGGCTAGAGCGCCTGCTTTGGGAGCAGGAAGTCGCAGGTTCAAATCCTGTCACCCCGACTCTGTGTTTGTGTCCGCTTCAGGGGCACGACAGAACCCCATACCCACGAATTCAGGAGTACTTAGACTGTGAAGAGCGCTGTCGAGAACCTCACCGCAACGCGGGTCAAGCTCAATGTTGAGGTTCCCTTTGAGGAACTGAAGCCGAGCATCGACGCCGCGTACAAGACCGTTGCTTCGCAGATCCAGGTTCCCGGATTCCGCAAGGGCAAAGTTCCCTCCAAGCTCATCGATCAGCGCGTTGGCCGTGGCTACGTCCTGGAGACCGCCATCAACGATGGCCTCAACGGCTGGTACCAGGCTGCAGTTCAGGAGACCGGCGTCCGCCCCCTGAGCCGTCCCGAGGTTGAGATCACCGAGGTTCCGGACCCGACCTCAACCGATGGTGAGCTCAAGTTCCAGGTGGAGATCGATGTCCGCCCCGAGATCGAACTGCCGGACTACGCCGGCATCAAGGTTGAGGTCGCTGCTGCGGAGTCCTCCGAGGCCGATGTCGACAAGGCCCTCGACGAACTGCGCGGCCGTTTCGGCACGCTGAAGTCCGTTGAGCGCCCTGCCGCGAACGATGACTTCCTCACCATCGATATCACCGCCACGATCGACAGTGAAGAGATCGATTCCGCTTCCGGCCTGTCCTACCAGGTTGGCGCGGGCACCATGCTCGAAGGCCTCGATGAAGCCGTCACCGGCCTGTCCGCCGATGAAGAAGCCATCTTCGACACCACGCTTGTGGGCGGCGACCATGCGGGCGAATCCGCACAGGTCAAGGTCGTCGTCAAGGCTGTCAAGGAGCGCGAACTCCCCGAAGCGAACGATGACTTCGCGCAGCTCGCCTCCGAGTTCGACACTCTCACTGAACTCCGCGAGGACCTCGCCAAGCAGGCTGCCGACTCCAAGGTCGTCGAGCAGGGTGTTGAAGCACGTGACAAGGTCCTGGACAAGCTCGTTGAGCTCGTAGAGGTTCCGGTTCCGGATTCCGTGGTCGAAGAGCAGATCGAAGCGCACTTCAACCCGGAGAACGCCCACGGCGAAGGTGACCACGACACCGAGGAGCACCGCGCCGAGGTCAAGGCCAACACCGAGCGTGCCTTCCAGAACGAGATCATCCTTGACGCCATTGCCGACAAGGAAGAAGTGGACGTCAGCCAGAACGAGCTGATCGACTACATCGTCACCACCGCCAGCCAGTACGGCATGGACCCCAACCAGTTCGCCCAGATCATTGATCAGAGCGGCCAGGTTCCCATGATGGTGTCCGAGGTTCGCCGCCGTAAGGCCCTGGCTGTTGTCCTGGGCCAGGCCGAGGTTGTCGACACCGAGGGCAACAAGGTTGACCTCACCGACTTCGTCCGCCCCGCAGGCGAAGCAGCAGCCGAAGAGGCTGCCGCTGTTGAAGCAACCGAGGAAGCGGACTCTGCAGCAAGCGATGACCCCGCAGCAGTGAAGTTCTAGTCAACGACTTCAACCGGCCCCGGATCTCCTGATCCGGGGCCGGTTTGCTTTAAGGCTGAACATTGGTGCTGACCCAGACGTGCGCCGTCAGCGAACAGCGCGATTCCGGCGAACAAATCGCCCCTGAAAACGGTTAGTGTCCAAGTAGTGAAGTTCAGTGAGGTCACTGGCACCAGCGAGAGGTAAGTACTTATGTCACAGCAATCAGAGGCTCCCCGGATGGCAACTGTCGATCCCGCAGCCCAGGACAACTACATCTACAACCGCCTGCTGAAAGAGCGCATCATCTGGCTCGGCTCTGAAGTCCGTGACGAGAATGCCAACGCCATCTGCTCGCAGCTCCTCCTCCTCTCGGCCGAAGACCCGGAGAAGGACATCTACCTGTACATCAACTCCCCGGGTGGGTCCGTGACGGCCGGCATGGCCATCTACGACACCATGCAGTTCATCCCGAACGACGTCGTCACCGTCGCAACGGGCTTGGCTGCCTCCATGGGCCAGTTCCTCCTGTCGTCCGGCACCAAGGGCAAGCGTTACGCCACGCCCAACGCCCGCATCCTGATGCACCAGCCTTCCGGCGGCATCGGCGGCACGGCCTCGGACATCAAGATCCAGGCTGAACTGATCCTGCACATGAAGAAGGTCATGGCCGAACTCACGGCTGAGCAGACCGGTCAGTCCGTGGAGACCATCCTCAAGGACAACGACCGCGATAAGTGGTTTACGGCCGCTGAGGCTTTGGAGTACGGCTTCTTCGACAAGATCTCGGCGCACGCCGGTTCTGTTGCCGGTGGTGGCGGCACGGCCAACCAGTCGGGCGCAGAGTCGAACTCCGAAAACTAACCGGCACAAAGAACCACTGAAACCCCAGGAGTAAAGAACATGAACTACAACTTCGGATGGTCTGCCGGTAATCTCCCGTCCAGCCGTTACGTCCTGCCCCAGTTCGAGGAGCGCACGCCCTACGGCTTCAAGCGCCAGGACCCGTACACCAAGCTGTTCGAGGACCGCATCATTTTCCTCGGTGTCCAGGTTGACGACGCATCTGCCGACGACATCATGGCCCAGTTGCTGGTCCTGGAGTCAACGGACCCGGACCGCGACATCACCCTGTACATCAACTCGCCGGGTGGTTCGTTTACGGCCATGACGGCCATCTACGACACCATGCAGTACATCCGTCCGGAAATCCAGACGGTCTGCCTGGGCCAGGCCGCCAGTGCAGCTGCAGTCCTGCTCGCTGCCGGTACCCCGGGCAAGC
The DNA here is from genome assembly GCF_025421775.1 of Paenarthrobacter aurescens. Classification (GTDB taxonomy): domain Bacteria; phylum Actinomycetota; class Actinomycetes; order Actinomycetales; family Micrococcaceae; genus Arthrobacter; species Arthrobacter aurescens_B. Next base: position 44,290 of record NZ_JAOEFX010000001.1, read on the forward strand.
GACTCGCACTCCCGAACGCACGTGTCCTGATCCACCAGCCTGCCCTCTCCGGTGGCCAGGGTGGCCAGGCCTCGGACCTCGAAATCCAGGCGGCGGAAGTCATGCGCATGCGCACCTGGCTCGAGGACACGTTGGCTCACCACTCGGGCCGCACGTCGGAGCAGGTCAACAATGACATCGAGCGCGATAAGATCCTCACGGCTGCGGATGCCCTGAGCTACGGTCTCATCGACCAGGTTCTGGACTCCCGGAAGATCAAGCCGCAGGCGATCACCAGGTAGCGCACGGAATTCAACGCCGGTGCGGTTCGCGAAACATGGACCGCACCGGCGTTCTGTTTCCACCCAAGCAGCCCATTGTGACCTAGAGTGGATGTTGTCACGGTGGTGCCAGCCGCGGCTTGGCCGCACACTTGAGTACGGCGCGGAGCCGCACCACCCGCATGCAACGAAGGGATTTCCACATGGCTCGGATTGGCGAGAGCACGGATCTGCTGAAGTGTTCTTTCTGCGGAAAGAGCCAGAAGCAGGTGCGGAAGCTGATTGCCGGGCCCGGTGTCTACATCTGCGATGAATGCATCGAGCTGTGCAACGAGATCATCGAAGAGGAACTCGCTGAAGTTTCCGATCTCGGTAGTTTCGAACTACCCAAGCCCCGTGAGATCTTCGACTTCCTGCAGGAATACGTCATTGGCCAGGAACCCGCAAAGCGATCACTGGCGGTGGCTGTTTACAACCACTACAAGCGCATTCAGGCCGGACACGCACCCAAGACCGGCAACCTCGGCGAGGGATCGCACCACGAGGACGTGGAGATTGCCAAGTCCAATATCCTCCTGATCGGCCCCACCGGTTGTGGCAAGACATACTTGGCACAAACTCTGGCCCGTCGGCTCAACGTGCCGTTTGCAGTCGCCGATGCCACGGCGTTGACGGAGGCCGGCTACGTGGGCGAAGACGTCGAGAACATCCTGCTCAAGCTCATCCAGGCCGCTGACTACGACGTCAAGAAGGCCGAGCAAGGCATCATCTACATCGATGAGATCGACAAAATTTCCCGAAAGAGCGAAAACCCCTCGATCACACGTGACGTTTCCGGCGAGGGCGTGCAGCAGGCACTCTTGAAGATCCTCGAAGGCACTGTAGCCTCCGTGCCACCACAGGGCGGACGCAAGCACCCCCATCAGGAATTCATCCAGATTGACACCACCAATGTGCTCTTCATCGTGGCGGGAGCCTTCGCTGGTCTCGAAGACATCATCGGTTCGCGGTCCGGACGCAAGGGCATTGGATTCGGTGCTCCACTCAACGAGGCCCGTGACAACGTGGACACCTACGGCGAAGTCATGCCTGAGGACTTGCTGAAGTTCGGCCTTATTCCGGAGTTCATTGGTCGCCTTCCCGTGATCACTACCGTGTCCAGCCTGGACCGGCCCGCCCTGATCCAGATCTTGTCCACTCCAAAGAACGCGCTGGTAAAGCAGTACCAGAAGATGTTCCAGTTGGACGGCGTAGACCTCCAATTCGACGACGACGCCCTGGACTCCATCGCGGATCAAGCACTCGAACGCGGTACTGGTGCGCGCGGCCTGCGGGCCATCATGGAGGAAGTCCTGCTTCCCGTCATGTTCGATCTTCCCAGCCGGGACGACATCGCCACTGTGGTCATCACAGCAGACGTTGTGGCGAAGAAGGCACAGCCCACCATGATCGCCCATGACGTCGTTGCCAAGCGCCGGAATAAGTCGGCATAGCTTCCTGTTGGCGTAGACAAGGCGCGGTTCCGTTGGACCGTCCGCCACACCACGTTTCCACCCCTCCGAGGAGTTCCCTGTGCCCGAACAGACTGTGTCCGAAGTGAACGCACCAGAACAGACCGCCAACAAGGCCGATTTCTGGTTCGACCCCGTATGCCCGTTCGCCTGGATTACTTCGCGCTGGATCGGCGAGGTGGAGCAGGTGCGCGGTATAGAGACCGATTGGCACGTCATGAGCCTTTCGGTCCTGAACGAGGGCCGGGATCTGCCGGCCGACTACAGGGCAATGATGGATGACAGTTGGGGCCCCGTCCGTGTCATCATCGCTGCCCAGGAGCTGCACGGCAGCAGCTATGTCAAGCCGCTCTACGACGCTATGGGAGAGCAGATCCACCACGAGGGCAACAAGGACCGTGCGTCCGTGATCCAGAAAGCCCTCGCTGAAACCGGCCTTCCCGCTGACCTCGCCCGCTTTGCGCAGTCGGATGAGTACGATGTCCAGTTGCGCGCAAGCCATGACGCCGGGATTTCACTGGTTGGCCAGGACGTCGGTACCCCCGTGGTGGCGGTTAACGGAACAGCATTCTTCGGTCCGGTGCTGACGCGGATTCCCAGGGGCGAAGAAGCAGGGAAGATTTGGGACGCCACGGTGACCTTGGCTGGCTACCCGCACTTCTTCGAGTTGAAGCGCAGCCGCTCGGAAAGCCCGGAGTTCAGCTAGCCGGAACGCCAGGCCACCTACTTAAGGAAACCGCGACTTACTGAGGGACCCGCGACCTATTTGAGGAACCGCGATGTCCGCCGGTCGGCCAGGATCTTTCCGCTCGTTTGACAGGTGGCGCAATATTGCAGGGAGGTGTCCGCGAAGGACACCTCCCTGACTGTATCCCCACACACCGGGCAGGGCTGTCCTGTTCTCGCGTGCACCCTGAAGTTGCTGCGTTTGGTGTCCTTGAGTTCGCTGGAGGGTTTGCCGGCTGCTGCATTGACAGCTCCCACCAATATTTCCTGCATGGCTTCGTAGAGCCGGGCCACCGTTTGTTTGTCCAATGACTTGGCGCTGGCAAACGGAGAGATCTTTGCGGCGTGCAGTATCTCATCGCTGTAGGCATTGCCGATGCCGGCAATGACGCCCTGGCTGCGAAGCAATCCCTTGATTTGCTGCGAGCTTGACCCAAGTATTGCTGCCAAGGCCTCAACGTCGAACTCGGGGCTGAGTGGTTCCGGGCCCAGCGTCGCGATTCCCGGTACGTCCTGCGGATCCCTCACCACGTAGATTGCCAAGCTCTTTTTGGTGCCCGCTTCCGTCAGGTCCACCCCGATGTGGGCGTCGTCGGCAGGACGGTGGAACAGCAGCCTCGCGGAGATGTTGCTTTTGCCCATGCGTAGTCCGGCGGAGGAAGGGTGCTCCGTGTACCGGACCCAACCGGCCTTCGCCAGATGGAACACGAAGAACAGGCCATCAAGGTCAACGCAGACGAACTTCCCGATACGTCGGACACCTTGAACAGTCCGACCCTCCAGAGCGGAATAGGGCGGATCCGCGGTCTTGAGCGCTGAGAAGGAATTGATGCGGATTTCGGTCAGCACAGCTCCATGGAGTTGGGTGTCCAGGTACATGCACAGGCCGTGCACTTCGGGGAGTTCCGGCATGGACAATACTCTGCCACAGGTGGCTCAGGTGTCACAGGAGAACTACAGGATTGTAGTTCGTCCGGAAGCCTTGTGCATCTCCGTCAGCAGGACAACAATGGTTCTTACCCACTTCGAAAGAAGAGGGACACGGAAACCAAAGATTCAGTGATATGCAACCAACGCAGCCTTTGGCAAAGTTGGAAGCAAGCTACCAGTGACGAGGTAGGAAGACCTGAAATTCCAAGGATTCCGCCAGACTGTCAAGACGTCACCAGACAGCCGAAAAGTCGAAGCCCCACCAACGGCAAAACGCTGATGGGGCTTCCCCTTTGCCCAAAAACTGTTGGGCTCTTGAACTCCGGCCGCCGGAAAGGCTAGGACGCGGGCGTCTCCTCAGCCGGTGCCAGGACAACGTCGCTGACAGTCAGTTCACCTTCGCCCGACTGGAGCGTGATCTCCTGCGCGTTGGCGGCAGCCTTCAAGTCACCGAGGCCGGCCTTCAACTGGGCGACCAGGACCTCCGAGGCGGTGATGGATGCAGACAGGACCTCTGTGCGCTGCTTGACCTTGGCCTCTGACTTTGCCTTGCGGATACCGCTGAGCGCGATGCCCACAGTGCCCAGCATGGTGGTGTCGCCGTCGGTGATTTCCAGGGCGGCGGGCCACTCTGCACGGTGGACGGATCCTGTGCGCCACCAGCCCCAGACCTCTTCCGTGGCGAAGGGCAGGAACGGGGCGAACAGGCGCAGGAGCGAGTCGAGGGTTGTTGCCAGCGCTGCCAGAACGGAAGCCTGCTCGGTTTCCCCAGCTGCACCGTAAGCACGGTCCTTGATCAGCTCTACGTAGTCGTCCGTGAACTGCCAGAAGAACGATTCGGTGATCTGGAGCGCGCGGGCGTAGTCGTAGTTTTCGAACGCCTTGGTGGACTGGGCAACGACGTCGGACAGTTGCGCGAGCAGCGCACGGTCCAACGGGTTGGTCAGCACCGAGAGGTCGGAGGTTACTACGGAGTTTTCCGTTGCACCCAGGTTCAATACGAACTTGGAGGCGTTGAGAAGTTTGATGGCCAATCGGCGGCCGATCTTCATCTGGGCGATCTCGTACGCCGTGTCGGCGCCAAGCTTGGCAGAAGCGGCCCAGTAGCGCACGGCGTCTGAACCGTACTCGTTCAGCACATCCGTGGGGACAACAACATTGCCCTTGGACTTGGACATCTTCTTGCGGTCCGGGTCCAGGATCCAGCCGGAAATGGCCGCGTGCTTCCACGGGGCGCTCTTCTGCAGGGCATCCGCGCGGACGGCCGAGGAGAACAGCCAGGTGCGGATGATGTCGTGACCCTGAGGGCGGAGGTCGAAGGGGTAGACCTTGGAGAACAGGTCCTCGTCGCGGCTCCAGCCACCCACAATTTGCGGTGTAAGGGAGGACGTAGCCCACGTGTCCAACACGTCGGCGTCGCCGGTGAAGCCGTTCGCCTGATCGCGCTGCGACTCCTCGAAGCCGGGGGCAGCGTCTGCAGCAGGATCGACCGGCAGCATCTCGTCCGACGGAAGAACCGGGTTGTCGTAGTCCGGGTTGCCCTGGGCATCCAAGGGATACCAGACGGGAATCGGCACTCCGAAGAAGCGCTGGCGGGATACGAGCCAGTCACCATTAAGGCCCGCGATCCAGTTCTCGTAGCGGGAACGCATGAAGGCCGGGTGGAAAGTGATCTCCTGGCCGCGACCGATGAGGCGTTCACGGCGTTCCTCGTCGCGGCCACCGTTGCGGATGTACCACTGGCGGGACGTCACGACCTCGAGGGGCTTGTCACCCTTCTCGAAGAAGTTCACCGGATGGGTGATCTTTTTCGGTTCGCCGTCCAGCAGCTCGGCTGCCTTGAGGAGCTCCACCACGGCTTCCTTGGCGGAGAAAGCTGTCTTGCCGGCGATTGCGGCGTAGGCTTCCTTGCCGGCCTCGGTGGTGATCCACTCCGGAGTGTCGGCAATGATGCGGCCGTCGCGGCCCATGATGGCGCGGGTAGGCAGCTGCAGTTCGCGCCACCACGTGACGTCCGTCAGGTCACCGAACGTACACACCATGGCGATGCCGGAGCCCTTATCAGCTTTGGCCAACGGGTGCGCCTTGACCTCCAGTTCGACGTCGAACAGCGGGGACCTCACGGTCTTGCCGAACAGCGGCTGGTACCGCTCGTCGTCGGGGTTGGCTACCAGGGCTGCGCAAGCGGCGAGCAGTTCCGGACGCGTGGTCTCGATGAAGATCTTTTCGCCGTCTTCGGTGAAGAAGGGGTAGCGGTAGTAGGCGCCGGCAACTTCGCGGTCCTCAAGTTCAGCCTGGGCAACAGCGGTGCGGAACGTCACGTCCCACAGGGTAGGAGCTTCGGCCATGTAAGCGTCACCGGCGGAGAGGTTGGCGAGGAACGCACGCTGGGAGACCGCGCGGGAGGTGTCGTCAATGGTGCGGTAGGTCAGGTCCCAGTCCACAGACAAGCCAAGGGTCTGGAACAGGTTCTCAAAGACCTTCTCGTCCTCAACGGCGAGTTCCTCGCACAGTTCGATGAAGTTCTGCCGCGAAACGACGTCGAAATCGCGCTGGTTCTTGGCCGGCTGTGCCGGGGGCGTGTAATCGGCCTTGTAAGGGATGGCGGGATCGCAGCGCACACCGTAGTAGTTCTGGACGCGGCGCTCGGTGGGCAGGCCGTTGTCGTCCCAGCCCATCGGGTAGAAGACGTTCTTGCCCGTCATGCGCATGTAGCGTGCCTGGACGTCGGTCTGCGTGAAGGAGAACATGTGGCCCACGTGGAGCGAGCCGGACGCCGTGGGCGGGGGAGTGTCGATCGAGTAGACCTGCTCCCGGGTGGTGTCCGGGTTGAACTTGTAGGTTCCCTCTTCCAGCCAGCGCTGCGTCAAGGCAGCCTCAAGGCCTTCAAGGGCCGGCTTGTCGGGAACGTTAATGGGGGCGGTGGCGGGCGTGTCTGTACCCTGCGTTGATTCAGCCATGGACCAATTGTTTCATGGCTGAATCAACGCAGGGTACATCCCGCCGCCGCTTCAGGACCCCGCACCCCCGATAAGGTAGTCCCATGACTTTGGCAGCGCACAGCATCCCCGCAGGACATAACAAGACGGCCGTTGTAACCGGGGCCAGCACCGGCATCGGCGAGGCCACCGTGAGGGCCTTGGTCTCCACCGGGTGGAAGGTCTTCGCCGTGGCGCGCAGGGCTGACAGGCTCGGCGCTTTGGGCGCCGAAACCGGCGCCGTTCCGTTCCCGGCCGACATCACCGACGACGACGACGTTGCGGCCCTGCTGGCGGCGGTCACCCAAGCCGGAGGTGCTGACACTCTCATCAACATCGCCGGCGGTGCGAGGGGCGCGGACACCATCGCGAACGCCGACACGGAAGATTGGGAATGGATGTACCAGGTGAACGTCCTGGGCACCATGAAGATCACCCGTGCCTTCCTGCCCATGCTGCGGGAGAACGGCGAAGGAACCGTCCTCAACCTCACCTCGACGGCCGGGCTGTCCGCCTACGAGGGCGGCGCCGGGTACAACGCCGCCAAGTTCGCCCAGCACGCCATGACCAATGCCCTGCGGCTGGAGGAGGTGGGCAACAACGTCCGGGTTATCGAAGTGGCTCCGGGCCTGGTCCACACCGAGGAGTTCGCACTCAACCGGTTGGGCGACAAGGATGCGGCGGCCAAGGTTTATGCCGGAGTGGAGAAGCCCTTGACCGCTGGGGATGTGGCAGATGTTGTGAAGTACGCAGTCTCCTTGCCGCATCACATCAACCTCGACCAGATCGTGGTCCGCCCTGTTGCGCAGGCCGCCAACCACAAGTTGGTCCGCAAGGAAAGTTAGCCGGCGGGGATGACCAGCGTTGCCATGATGGCTGCATGGTCGCTGCCCGGAATCCGGTGGACCGAGTAACCGCTGCTGCTGATCCTGGGCGTCGTCACCATGTGGTCGATGACGATTCCCGGCAATGGCGGACCCTCCATTGGCCAGGTGGGTGAGAACCGTCCGCCCGAGGCCGTGCCGACGTCAACGAGTTTGCTGGCTTCCTGCTGGCTGCCCGTGCCAGCATCAAGCAACGACCGGAACTCGGAGTGATCGTACGTGGCGTTGTAGTCACCCACCAACAGGTGGTTTCCCGGCCGGGACGCTTGCCGGGCCACCTTGTCCAGATCACTGCGCCACTGCCCGATCCGTTCGTCCACCGGTGGAAGGGCATGGACGTTGGTGAGGTTCAGTGCCGCTGTGGACGCCGCGCCGCCATCAGTGACCAGGACCCGGGTGACGTCCATCCGGAACGGGGTATCCGGCAGAAGACCCACGGCCTCGATCGGGAACACGGAATACACGGCGCCACCGGAGGCGTCATCGTTGGGTTCGCTGAGGACGTTTGGGAGCAATTTGTCCATACCTGCGGAGCGGAGGGCATCTTCCAGGCGCTGCGTGTGCTCCTGAAGCGTCAGCAATTGGACACCGTGCTCACGGACCAACCTCACGATGGTGTCCGCGTCAGCCTCCCCGTACTCGGTGTTGAGGCTCATCACCCTCACCGATGCAGTCGGAGTCCCGTCAGGCAGCGCTTGCTGGCGTCCTGGGTCCAGCGGAAACAGCCACAACACTTGGAGAGCCAGCAGGGCCGACGTCGTCACTATCACCCACAGGCGACGTCCCGGCAGGGCGAGCACCAATGCCACAGCAGCTGGCAGGACCATCCACGGGGTGAAGGACAGCAGTTGCACCACGATCAGGGGCCACTCCGCAGGGATTGCACGGAACATCGATACGGCCGCCACGGGCAACGCCATCAGCAGAGCCGGCACCGACCATGCCAGAGAAGCCCGGCGTCGCACCGGACGGGATTCCGGAAGTGCAGGGGAGGGGTGCGTCATGGGGTCGAGTCTATTCACCGCCAGTGATACTGGACTCCATCCAGAGGATGAACCCCTAAGTAGAGCAACGCGCGCCGCTGCCGCTAGACTTGAAGGAACAGCTTCGACCCGGCCATCACCGGTGAGCCTCCGGAAGAACAGTACTGACCGTCTGCAAGGCGGAAAGCGCTCAGTAGAACCGGACGGGTAAGCCCGTCACAGCAGTAATGAGAGGCCGAAATCCCGTATTTCGGTAAGTGAGGTGGTACCGCGGTACCGGTGTTGACCCAGGTCAATGCCGCAGCCGTCCTCGCATCCTGACAGTCAACCAGCTATCACAGGATATGAGATGACCCACTACCCCAAGGCCTCAGCCTCTTCTTCCGGCACGCAAGGCGTGTCCGCTTCCGTGAAGTTCCCGGAAATCGAAGAGCGCATCCTCAAATACTGGGATGAAGACGGTACTTTCCAAGCCAGCATCGACCAGCGCGATGCGGGTAACGATGGAAGCAACGAATTCGTCTTCTACGATGGCCCTCCCTTCGCCAACGGCCTGCCCCACTACGGCCACCTGCTGACCGGCTACGCCAAGGACCTCGTAGGTCGTTACCAGACCCAGCGCGGCAAGCGTGTAGAGCGTCGCTTCGGCTGGGACACGCACGGCCTGCCGGCAGAGCTTGAGGCCATGAAGCAGCTCGGCATGACGGACAAGACCCAGATCGAAGCCATGGGCATCGACAAGTTCAACGACGCCTGCCGTGCCTCCGTGATGAAGTACGCCAACGAGTGGAAGGCCTACGTCACCCGCCAGGCCCGTTGGGTGGACTTCGAGAACGACTACAAGACCCTCAACGTTGAGTACATGGAGTCGGTGCTCTGGGCCTTCAAGCAACTGCACGAGAAGGGCCTCACTTACAACGGGTACCGGGTTCTCCCGTACTGCTGGAAGGACGAGACCCCTCTGTCCAACCATGAACTCCGCATGGACGATGACGTCTACAAGAACCGCCAGGACCAGACGGTCACGGTGACGTTCCCCATCAAGGCAGGAGAGTCCGAACTCTCCAAGGCCCTCGACGGTGTGCAGGCGCTCGCCTGGACCACCACGCCCTGGACGCTGCCCACCAACCTGGCGCTCGCCGTCGGGCCTGACATCTCCTACGCCGTCCTGCCTGCAGGACCCAACGGCGTGAAGGCGGCCTCCGCTGAAGCGCCGGTCACGGGCAGCTTCCTGCTCGCGGCTGACCTGATGGGGTCCTACGCCAAGGACCTGGGGTACGACGACGCAGCTGCCGCAACTGCCGCCGTCGTCTCCACCTACACAGGCGCCGAGCTGGCGGGTATTGAGTACGCTCCGTTGTGGAACGACTTTGCCGATGCTGAGAAGTACGGAACGCAGAATGCGTGGCGTTTCCTGGTGGCTGACTACGTGACCACCACCGACGGTACGGGCATTGTCCATCAGGCTCCGGCCTACGGTGAAGATGACCAGAAAGTCTGTGAAGACGCCGGCATCCCCGTGGTCCTCTCTGTGGACGAGGGCGCCAAGTTCCTGCCTCTGTTCGCGCACGGTGAGCTTGCCTCGATTGTTGGCCTGCAGGTCTTCGATGCGAACAAGCCCATCACCCAGGTGCTCCGTGCCGATGGCCGTCTTGTCCGCCAGGCCAGCTACGAACACAGCTACCCGCACTGCTGGCGTTGCCGGAACCCGCTGATCTACCGCGCCGTGTCCTCCTGGTACGTGGAGGTCACCAAGTTCAAGGACCGCATGTCCGAGCTGAACCAGGAGATCAACTGGATCCCGGGGAATGTCAAGGACGGCCAGTTCGGCAAGTGGCTGGATAACGCCCGCGACTGGTCCATCAGCCGCAACCGCTACTGGGGATCACCCATCCCCGTTTGGCAGTCGGATGATCCCGAGTACCCGCGCACCGACGTCTATGGTTCGCTGGCGGACCTGGAAGCCGACTTCGGCCGCCTCCCGGTCAACAACGAAGGCCAAGTGGACCTGCACCGTCCGTTCATTGATGAGCTGACACGTCCGAACCCGGACGACCCCCGTTCGCCGTCAGAAGGTCAGTCCACCATGCGCCGCGTAGAGGACGTCCTGGACGTCTGGTTCGACTCCGGCTCCATGCCGTACGGGCAGGTGCACTATCCGTTCCAGAACCAGGAGTGGTTCGACACCCACAACCCGGCGGACTTCATCGTGGAGTACATCGGCCAGACCCGTGGCTGGTTCTACATGCTCCACATCCTGTCTACTGCGTTGTTTGACCGCCCCGCGTTCCGCAATGTGATCAGCCACGGCATCGTGCTGGGCTCGGACGGCCAGAAAATGTCCAAGAGCCTGCGGAACTACCCGGACGTGTCCGAGGTCCTGGACCGCGACGGTTCCGACGCCATGCGCTGGTTCCTCATGTCCAGCCCCATCCTCCGCGGTGGGAACCTTGTGGTGACCGAGCAGGGCATCCGCGATGGCGTCCGTCAGGTCATCCTGCCGCTGTGGAACGTGTATAGCTTCTTCACGCTGTACACGAATGCCGCCAACGGAGGGGAGGGGTACGAGGCGAAGCTCCGCTATGACGGCTACGCTGACACGCTGGACCAGTACCTTCTGGCCAACACCGGCGATTTGGTCCGTAATGTCACCGCCAGCCTGGACAGCTATGACATCTCCGGTGCCTGCGATGAACTGCGCAGCTACCTGGACATGCTCACCAACTGGTACGTCCGCCGCAGCCGCCAGCGTTTCTTCGACGAGAACGTTGACGCCTTTGATGCGCTCTACACGGCTCTCGAAGCGGTGTGCCGTGTGTCGGCTTCCTTGCTCCCGCTGGTAACCGAGGAGATCTGGCGCGGACTGACCGGTGGCCGTTCCGTACACCTGGCCGACTGGCCTGACGCTTCGCTGTTCCCGTCCAACCCGGCACTGGTGGAAGCCATGGACCGTGTCCAGCAGATCTGTTCCACTGGCTCCAGCTTGCGCAAGGCCGCAAACCTTCGCGTTCGCTTGCCGCTTCAGGAACTGACTGTTGTGGCACCAGGCGCAGACGCGCTGGAAGGCTTTGCCGCCGTCGTCGCTGATGAACTGAACCTGCGGTCGGTCCGCTTGCTGGACGCCGCAACGGCTTCGCCGGAGGAATTCGGCATCGAGCAGAAACTGGTGGTGAACGCCCGTGCCGCGGGCCCGCGCCTCGGCAAGAACGTGCAGCAGGCCATCAAGGGCTCCAAGTCCGGCGACTGGTCCGTGAACGACGCAGGCGTCGTGGTGGCGGGCGGACTTGAGCTTGAGCCGCAGGAATACACGCTGGAGACTGTCGTGGCTGAAACCTCCGACGACGATGCTGCCGCCAAGAAAGCAGTGGCAGTTCTGCCGGGCGGCGGATTCGTGGTCTTGAACACTGAAGTCACCCCGGAACTTGCTGCCGAGGGCCTGGCCCGTGACATGGTCCGCGCCATCCAGCAGGCACGTAAGGATGCCGGACTGAACGTGAGTGATCGCATCCGGACCTCCGTTGAGGCTGCCCAGGACGTGGTGGACGCCCTCGAAGCCAACGCCGAACTCGTCAAGACCGAGACATTGACCCTGGAACTCGAGGTCTTGCTGGCAAGCGTCGACGAACCGCAGGTCACCGTCGCAAAGGCAGGGGCCTGATCCATGACTGATGAATTCTCAGTTGAAAGCGTCTACGCGGAACTCCTGGGCCGCGCGCCGGAAAACAAAATGGAACCGCGCCTTGCGCCGCTGTTCCGTGCCATGGATGTGCTGGGAGAGCCGAACAAGGCATTTCCGATCATCCACATCACGGGAACGAATGGAAAGACATCTACGGCCCGCATGATCGAGGCGGGACTGCGTGCCCATGGGCTGAGCACCGGCCGATACACCAGTCCGCATCTGTCCAAGGTGACGGAGCGCATCAGCATCGATGGCGAACCCGTGCCGGACGCCACCTTTGTTCGGATCTGGGACGAAATCCGTCCATACCTGGAGATCGTGGACAACGAGCTCGTGGCAGCAAACGAGCCCCGGCTGACGTACTTCGAGTGCCTGACTATCCTGGGCTTCGCGGTGTTCGCCGACCAGCCGGTTGATGTTGCGGTCATGGAAGTTGGTTTGGGCGGCATCACCGATGCCACCAATGTCGGCGATGGCCAGGTTTCCGTCATCACACCCATTTCGCTGGACCACACGGATCTCCTGGGTGATACCACCGAGGACATCGCCTATGAGAAGGCCGGCATCATCAAGCCTGGCGGCTTCCTTGTGAGCGCCGCCCAGCCCGTGGACGCAGCACAGGTCCTGTTGGAGAAGGCCCGCGAAGTGGACGTGCCGTTCCGGTTCGAGGGCGTTGAATTCGGGGTGGAGTCACGCAGCGTTGCCGTTGGTGGGCAGGTTCTGACCATCCAGGGGTTGGCTGGACGCTATGAGGACCTGCTGCTGCCGCTGCACGGCGCCCACCAGGCAGAGAACGCTGCTGTGGCAGTGGCTGCTCTGGAGGCGTTCTTCGGTGGGGGAGAGAAGGAACTCGACGCCGAGGTCCTCAAGGAAGCGTTCGGCACCGTGACGTCGCCCGGCCGGCTTGAGGTTGTACGGACGGCGCCTACCGTAGTGGTGGATGCTGCCCATAACCCCGAAGGGATCCGGGTTTCCGCGGAGGCGATCCAGGAGGCCTTCAGCTTCAGCAAACTCGTGGTGGTAGTGGGCGTGCTGCGGGAAAAGGATGCTGAAGAGATCCTGAAGACCCTGAAGGAATCCCTCGGCGGCCTGGCCGGGGAATTCTGCTTCACTCAATCCAACTCTGCGCGCGCCGTTCCTGCAGCGGAACTGGCCGAGCTCGCCGTCGACCTCGGCTTTGGCGAGGACAACGTCCACATCGCAGAGAAGCTCGACGACGCCCTTGAATGGGCTGTTGAGCGCGCGGAATCCAACGATGACCTCGCAGGTGGCGTCCTGGTCACAGGTTCCATCACCGTGGTGGCCGAGGCGCGGATCCTTCTCGGAAAGGCGAGTGCCTAGTATGGCGAAAATGACCAAGGCGCAGCGCGAATGGCGGCCGGGTATGCCCAAGAAGCGCCGGTCCACCAAAGTGATGTTCGCTTCCACCGTGCTCCTGCTCGAAGCGTTTGTCGCGTTCTTCGGCACTCTCGCGGTCTTCGGTTTGAAGCGCGGCCAAGTGGACCCCGCCATCATCCTGGGGGTCGGCATTGCGCTGACGGTGGTGCTGGTTCTGGCATGTGCCGTACTGTCCAAGCCCTGGGGCATCGGACTGGGTTGGGTGTTGCAGCTGGTGCTGATCCTGACGGGCTTTGCCGAACCAACGATGTTCATTGTCGGCATCCTGTTCGCCATCTGCTGGTGGTACGGGATCAGGGCCGGCATGAGGATCGACCGCGAAGTTGCCCAGCGCGACCGTGAGCAGGCGGAATGGGACGCAGCACACAGTGACGAAGCAGGCCCGCAAACCCCGTAAACTGGCTGGGAAAACCACCGACCAACCACATTGGAGCAACTGTGAGCATTGAACGGACCCTTGTCCTGGTCAAGCCCGACGGCGTCGCCCGCAACCTGAGCGGCAGCATCCTCGCCCGGATCGAGGCGAAGGGATACACCCTGGCCGAGCTGAAGAAGGTCAACGCCACCCGCGAACTGCTGGAGCAGCACTACGAGGAACACGTGGGCAAGCCGTTCTACGAGCCGCTGGTTGAGTTCATGTTGAGTGGACCGGTCATCGCTGCGGTCTTCGAAGGCCACCGCGTCATCGAAGGCTTCCGCTCATTGGCCGGAACCACCGATCCCACGACGGCGGCACCGGGCACCATCCGCGGCGACTTCGGCCGTGACTGGGGCCTGGCAGTCCAGCAGAACCTGGTGCACGGCTCCGACTCCGTCGAGTCGGCCGAGCGCGAGATCAAGATCTGGTTCGCAAGCTAGCTATTCCCCCACCGAAATGACAGTTAGGGCCAATGTTCGTGACGAACATTGGCCCTAATTGTCATCCCGCGAGGTTTCCTAAGCGGTCGACCCCGCGAAGATGTGGATGAATGCGAAGAAGATCGTGGCGATGACGGCCACGTACAAGAGAGCCACGATGATCCATCCGGACTCACCCAGGAGCTTGGACACTGCCGGCGGTGCCTTGATGACCCCATGGGTGACGTTGCGGATGGTCACCCAGACAAACAAGGGGATCATGGCGGCCCACACCACCATGCAGAACGGGCAGAGCACATGGATGGCATAGAGGGCCTGCGACCAAAGCCAGACGACGAAGGCAAAACCAAGGGTCACGCCCGCCTGGAGTCCCAGCCAGTAGCCCCGTGAGTACTTTGCTCCCGCCAGGATGCCCATCGCGGTTGTGATGATGACAGCAAAGGCAACGATGCCGATGAACATGTTGGGGAACCCGAACACGGAACTTTGCGGTGTTTGCATGACGGCACCACACGAAACCCAGGGATTCACATCGCACACGGTCACGTGGTTGGGGTCCTTGAGTACCTCAAGCTTCTCCAGGACCAGGGCACCGGAGGCCAGCCAGCCAATAATGCCGGTGATCAGCAGGAGCCAGGCGAACGGCTTGTCACGGACGGCCCGGGGTAAGGAATCCTGGTGGATGGACATGTCCTCCACATGGCTTGGGGCTTGGTTGGCCAGGTTTTCCCTGGCTGTGCTCGGCATCGCGGATGTAGTCCTTTTCAACAATTGGCCTGGCCTCGCCGGTTACGGCTCTTGGGAGGATTGTAACGCCGCGGGCTGGATGCTGCCCCCAGCCAGTCCCTGGTCCTGGCTCGCGGGTACCGCACGACACAGCGGCCTACGTTGGGAATGTGCAGGGGTGTGAGAGAATGAACATGGCTGGAAGCCGATCCACATTCGGAATCCAGTCCGGTGACTTTGTTCCCAAGACCGCCATTATGAGCTGGGCATGCCCGGATCACGTGATCCTCGGTAGGCCCGCCATGACAATGGACGGCACCTGGTTGTGGCAGCAGAACAACGGGTTTCAGAATAAAGCCGCCGGTCTTCCAGGGCTGCCGCACCCCAATGATGGTGCGAACCGGAAGGCATACTACCGACTTCTGTCAACGCCTGCGGGTTTTGACAATATTTGCCCCACTGGGCACCGGATGTGGCGGCGTCGCTGGGGCAGGAGTGTTGCCACATATGGATAATGACCAAGTTGTAGCCGTTAATGACGAGGCAGCTCCCGCGGAAACTGCGGAAGCACCAAAGAAAGCCACCCGGACGCGGCGCAAGGCTGCGCCCAAAGTTGCTGCTGACGTAGAGTCGCCCGCAGCTGGGGTGCCCACTGCCGAAGAAGCGCCGGAGACCGCTGCCACCCCCGTGCGCCGCACCCGCTCACGGAAGAAGGCAGAGCCCGCTGAACCGCTGCCCGGTTTGGGTGAGGTGTCAGCTGACGGCCAGGAAGCGGTGGCGGAAACCCAGCCCGAGGCCGCCGGGCCCGCCCCCGAAAAGCCGGTCCGCCGTCGTCGTACGGCCAAGCCCAAGGCCGAGACAGCAGAGGCGCCCGCCGTTGTGGAAGCCGTGGAAGAAACCACGACGCCGGACGCACCCGCCCAGCCTGAGGCGCCTGCTGCTGAGGTAGCCGCGGCACAGACACCCGAAGAGTCCGGTTCTGAAGAGACTCCCGCCGAGGAAGCAGCTCCGTCCGCCTCCACATCACTGTTCCTTGAGCCTGTCTCCATCACGTCCATGATCTTCCAGGCTCCGGACCTCACCACTGTCCCGCGTGTTGCGGCCGTGGAGGAGAAGGAAGAGGAGCCCGGCGAAGAAACCGAGTCCACTGCTGAAGGTGAACTGGAAGACGCCGGCAGCCGTCGCCGGCGCCGCAGCCGTGGCCGCCGTGGTCGACGCGGAAACGAACGTGAAGAGAACGAGGCCGAGGAAGGCAGCGAGCCGGAGGACGATGAAGCTCCTGCAGCCGAGGCCCTCGAAGAAGGCGTGACCTCGCGTCGTCGGCGTCGTCGCCGCCGTGGAGACCAGGATCTAGAGCTGACAGGCGGCTCGGACGACGATCCGCCCAACACGGTCACCCGTGTCCGCGCACCCCGCCCGATCGCGGAGACTGCCCCCTCCAACCGGGTTACCAGCGTCAAGGGTTCCACCAGGCTTGAAGCCAAGAAGCAGCGTCGCCGCGAGTCCCGCGAAACCGGACGTCGCCGCCAGGTGATCACCGAGGCCGAGTTCCTGGCACGCCGCGAGTCGGTGGACCGCCAGATGATCGTCCGCCAGCGCGATGACAGAATTCAGATCGGTGTCCTCGAAGACGGTGTGCTGGCCGAGCACTTCGTTTCCAAGACCCAGCAGGACTCCTTGATTGGCAACGTGTACCTGGGCAAGGTCCAGAACGTCCTGCCGTCCATGGAAGCAGCGTTCGTGGATATCGGACGTGGCCGCAACGCCGTGCTGTACGCCGGCGAAGTCAACTGGGACGCAGTCAACCTCGAAGGCCAGCCGCGCCGCATCGAGAACGCCCTGAAGTCCGGCGATTCCGTTCTGGTCCAGGTCACCAAGGATCCCGTGGGCCACAAGGGTGCGCGCCTCACCAGCCAGATCTCCCTGCCGGGCCGTTACCTGGTGTACGTCCCCGGTGGCTCCATGACCGGCATTTCCCGCAAGCTGCCCGACGTCGAACGCAACCGTCTCAAGCGCATCCTGAAGGACCGCTTGCCGGAAAATGCCGGTGTCATTGTCCGCACGGCCGCTGAAGGCGCCTCGGAAGAAGAGCTGACGCACGATATCAACCGCCTCCGCGCGCAGTGGGAGGGCATCGAAGGGCAGGCTTCCTCAACCAAGGTGCTGGCTCCGGAGCTCCTCTATGGAGAACCGGACCTCACCATCAAGGTTGTCCGCGACGTCTTCAACGAGGACTTCTCCAAGCTGATCGTCTCCGGCGACGACGCCTGGGACACCATCGAGGCCTACGTCACGTACGTTGCTCCCGATCTGGTGGGCCGCCTTGAAAAGTGGACCAAGGACCAGGACATCTTCTCTGCCTGGCGCATCGACGAGCAGATCCATAAGGCCCTGGAGCGCAAGGTCTTCCTGCCTTCCGGCGGTTCCTTGGTCATTGACCGCACCGAAGCCATGACCGTGGTGGATGTCAACACGGGCAAGTTCACCGGCAGCGGCGGAAACCTCGAGGAAACGGTCACCAAGAACAACCTTGAAGCGGCCGAGGAAGTAGTCCGCCAGCTTCGCCTGCGCGACATCGGTGGCATCATCGTCATCGACTTCATCGACATGGTCCTGGAATCCAACCGCGACCTCGTCCTCAGGCGGATGGTTGAATGCCTTGGCCGTGACCGCACCAAGCACCAAGTCGCCGAAGTGACGTCGCTGGGGCTCGTCCAGATGACCCGTAAGCGCATGGGTACGGGCCTCCTGGAGGTCTTCGGTGAGCAGTGTGAGCACTGTGCAGGGCGCGGTGTCGTCACTCATGACGAGCCCGTGGAACACCGCCGGGCCAACGTCGTGGCTGCCGAACACCACCGTCCGCATACCGAAACCCAGCAACCGGCTGCAAGGACTGAACGCAAGCGCCGTCGCGGCAAGGGTGGGGGACAGGCCGTCGCCGAAGCGCCCGCGCAGGTCCACACGACGACGTCTGCTCCAGTGGCACCTGCAACGCACACGGAAACGCAGGATCCGGCACACAAGGCCAAAGCCGAGGCGACCAGGGCTGCGTTGGCGACGATTGCCGCTGCAGCGCATGCTGCACACTTGCACGACGACGAGCTCCACCGCGCCGAAGAGCAGGCCCGGTCAGCTGAGCACCACGAGTCAGCAGGGCAGTCCGCTGATACCGGTCCGGAAGAGGACGCGGCAGCCCGCGAAGCAGCAGTCCGGGAAGCAAGGTCCACCCCGGTCCTCCGCTTTGGCGGGGAAGAGGTCGCACTGCCGTTCGTGGAACACCACGAGGAACCGCAGGCCGCCAAGCCCGCCATGAGCCTGGATCTCCTGGCCGAAGCTTTCTCCCACCTCGGAGCGGCCCCCGCTCCTGAGGAGGTCGCACTGGTTTCTGCCAAGGAGCCCGCTGCTGCACCGAAGGCGGTTGACCCTGTACCGGCCGCAGAGCAGGATCCCCATGCCGATTCCGCCCCGCGGGGTCGTCGTGGTCGCCGCAACCGCAGTGCCAGCAGGGCCCAAGGTGCCGCCAACGAAACGAGCGTTGAGCACCATGAGGTCACCGCCTCGGCCGCCCGCGGGTCAGCTCATGAAGCCAAGGCGTCTGCGGAACCTGCCAAGAAGACAGCGTCCGAGGAACCCATCATCCTCGGAGTTGGCGTACCGGCTTCCGAGCTCTAGTCGACTCCAGGACCACCAAGGCCCTGCACCAACCATCAAGAAGATGGTTGATGCAGGGCCTTTCGCTTTCCATCCTCCGGGTAAGCCGCGGTCATATCCCGTCTTCAAGCCTGCATGGTTCCCGGGCCGCGCCTCTTCCCGGTTACGCTTGGGGACTGACACGGGGTGCCGGGCGTTGGGCCGGGCTGAGATCCAGACCCGTTGAACCTGTCCGGTTAGCACCGGCGAAGGGATGTCCCCATGACTGCATCGTCGTATTCTCCTGTCTACCCGCTGGTGGATTCACGAAGGCCAACTCCCCGGGTGCTGAGCATTGCAGGCTCGGACCCCTCCGGCGGGGCTGGTATCCAAGCCGATCTGAAGAGCATCGCAGCCCACGGCGGCTATGGAATGGCCGCCATCACCGCCCTGACAGCGCAGAACACCCTCGGGGTCAGTGCTGTCCATGTACCGCCGGTGGAGTTCCTGCGCCAGCAGCTGGACGCCATCAGCAGTGACATTGCCATTGATGCCGTCAAGATCGGCATGCTGGGTGACGCAGCGGTCATTGACGAGGTCCGCAGGTGGCTCCTTGCGGCTCGTCCCGCCGTCGTGGTCCTTGACCCGGTGATGGTGGCCACAAGTGGCGACCGCCTGCTGCGTGAGTCAGCGGAGAAGGCCTTGCGGTCGCTCCTTCCGTTGGCGGACCTCATCACACCGAACCTTCCTGAACTTGCCATGTTGCTGGGGGAGCCCGAGGCCGCTGACTGGCCATCGGCGTTGGATCAAGGCAAGCGATTGGCTGCCGAGTGCGGCAACACTGTGCTGGTGAAGGGTGGGCATCTGGCGGGATCCGAATGCCCGGATGCGCTGGTGAACACCACCGGGCTTTTGCGGCAGGACGTCATCGAGGTGCCTGGCCCACGGGTAGCGACGGGAAACAGCCACGGAACTGGGTGCACACTATCGTCGGCCCTGGCCACTGTGCAGGCCAGCACTGGTGACTGGGAAGCTTCACTGCGACAGGTGAAGCCGTGGTTGCTTCAAGCCCTGACACACTCGGACAGCCTCGAAGTAGGCAATGGCTGTGGTCCGGTCCACCATTTCCACCACCAGCACGTGCTGAGGCCGGGCGTATTCGCCGCGGCGCTGTGGAAGGAAGCCACACCTGAGCTCGAGGCAATCTACAAGCTCAGTTTCATCGAAGGCCTGCAATCGGGCCGCCTGCCAGAATCCGAGTTCAACTATTACCTGGCCCAGGACGCCCTCTACCTCAACGGATACTCAAGAGTCCTTGCCCGGGCAGCCGCCTTGGCTCCCACGGAAGAGGAACAGCTGTTTTGGGCCAAGGCATCGCAGCAGTGTCTGGAAGTTGAATCGGAACTGCACAGGAACTGGCTGAGTACCCGCGAGGCGTCCACGGTCACTGGACCTGTCACCAAGTCCTATGTGGACCATTTGGTGGCTTCCTCGGCATCCGGCAGTTACGCAGTGGTGCTCGCCGCGATTTTGCCCTGCTTTTGGTTGTACGCGGAAGTGGGCCAACAGCTTCATACCGCCTACATTGAGGCCGGCGCCCCTGCAGACCACCCCTACGCGGAATGGTTGAAGACGTACGCCGACGAGGACTTTGCCGCGGCAACCAGGAATGCGATCAACTTCACGGACGCCGCGGCCATGGCGGCTTCGGACAAGGAGAGGGCGGCCATGGTGGAGGCTTTCGGGCATTCCTGCCGCTACGAAACGGCGTTCTTCGACGCCCCGCGGCATTACTCCTAGCAGTTGTTCGGAGACACTGACGGCGCCTTTTTCGGTCGTTCACCGCGCGTCGCGTGCAAAATCGCGTTAATCGGGCCCAAACCCTGTAGGCTGTATGGGCACGGTGCCGGGAGAGTCCGTTACAACTGGTGATGCAAGTCACGTGGTAGCCTCCGGACCCGGCCTCATTTGCAGCTGAAGGTCAAACTAGCGTAATCTTGATCTTCGGTGCTTACGCCAACACTTGGGTTATGCCCCTTGGAATTGTTCATGGGATGACTCGCGGACTTCGATCAGAAGTCCACGGCGTTGAGGCACAGCGCGAACCAGGCCTGATTCCGGTTCAAGGTTCCGCACGCAAATTTAGTTATAAACGTCGAGAGAAGTGAGTACCCAAGTGGTGTACGCGATTGTCCGCGCAGGCGGCCGCCAAGAAAAAGTTTCCGTTGGAGACTACGTAACGCTTAACCGCGTCCCCGGTGGAGCCGGCAGCACGCTTGAGCTGCCCGCCTTGCTCCTGGTTGACGGCGAAAAGGTCACCTCCGCAGCTGCGGAACTGGCCAACGTCAAGGTCACGGCTGAGATCCTCGAGGACCTCCGTGGTCCCAAGATCGTCATCCAGAAGTTCAAGAACAAGACTGGTTACCGGAAGCGTCAGGGTCACCGTCAGGAACTGACCAAGATCAAGATCACCAGCATCGCGTAACTTTCGTTACCCGCTGTTCAGGTTTTTCAGTTTCCCCAGAAATTTAGAGGCAGGCATTTCACATGGCACACAAAAAAGGCGCGAGTTCCACTCGCAACGGTCGTGACTCCAACGCACAGTACCTGGGCGTCAAGCGCTTCGGTGGTCAGGTAGTTTCCGCAGGCGAAATCATCGTTCGCCAGCGTGGAACCCACTTCCACCCGGGTGCAGGCGTCGGTCGCGGTGGCGACGACACCCTGTTCGCACTGCAGGCCGGTGCGGTTGAGTTTGGTACTCGCCGCGGCCGTCGCGTAGTGAACATCGTTGCTGCTGCAGCTGCAGAGTAACAACAAGTTCTGAACCGGTGGAGCGGGCCAAACGGCCCGCTCCACCGTTCTTTTAACCGCATTACAATCGACTAGGGCGCCACAGGCGCGCTGGTTTTGCAACAGCGCTGGCAACAGCAACAAACGCTGTAAGACAGCAACTGAGGAGATCCACGTGGCGAGCTTTGTAGACCGGGTAGTCCTGCACGTATCCGGCGGAACCGGCGGCCACGGCTGTGTCTCTGTAAAGCGGGAAAAGTTCAAGCCGCTCGGTGGCCCCGACGGCGGCAACGGTGGCAACGGTGGCGACGTCATCCTTCGGGTATCCGCCCAGACCACAACGCTGCTTGACTACCACCACGCCCCGCACCGCCACGCCACCAACGGTGGTCCCGGCATGGGTGACTGGCGCGGTGGCAAGAATGGCGAAACCCTCATCCTTCCGGTGCCGGACGGCACTGTGGTCAAAACCAAGGACGGCGAAGTCCTGGCTGACCTGGTTGGCGAGGGTACTGAATACATCGCAGCTGCAGGTGGTCAGGGTGGCCTGGGAAATGCTTCCCTTTCGTCGCAAAAGCGCCGCGCCCCGGGCTTTGCGCTGCTCGGCATCGAAGGCGAATCCAGCGACATTGTCCTGGAACTGAAGTCCATCGCTGATATTGCGCTGGTTGGCTTCCCTTCCGCCGGCAAGTCCAGCCTTATTGCCGCCATGTCCGCGGCCCGGCCGAAGATCGCCGACTACCCGTTCACCACCCTCATCCCCAACCTTGGCGTGGTCCAGGCCGGTGAGGTCCGCTTTACGATTGCCGATGTCCCGGGTCTGATCGAGGGCGCCAGCGAAGGCAAGGGCCTTGGGCACAACTTCCTGCGTCACGTAGAGCGTTGCGCCGCACTGGTGCACGTCCTTGACTGCGGAACACTGGAATCGGACCGGGATCCGCTGTCGGACCTCGCCATCATCGAGGCCGAACTTGAGAAGTACGCGGTGGACATGAGCTACGCCGGTGTTGACGGTGAGGTCGTTCCGCTGAACGAGCGCCCCAAGCTGGTGGTGCTCAACAAGGTGGACCTTCCCGACGGCAAGGACATGGCCGAGTTCGTTCGGCCGGACCTGGAAGCACGCGGCTACCGCGTCTTCGAAGTGTCCGCAACCAGCCACGAGGGCTTGCGCCAGCTTGGATTCGCCATGGCGGAAATCGTCAAGGCCGCTCGCGACGCCGTAGCAGTCGCGCCTCCCAAGGTGGCACCGCCCGTCCTGCGCCCGCGCGCCGTCAACGAGTCCGGCTTCAAGATCCGCCGCGAAGAAAAGAACCTCGAGCCACTGTTCCGCGTTTTGGGTGAGAAGCCGGTGCGCTGGGTCAAGCAGACCGACTTCACCAACGAGGAAGCCATCGGTTACCTTGCTGACCGCCTTGCCAAGCTCGGCGTCGAAACTGAGCTGTTCAAGGTCGGCGCCAAGCCTGGCGACACCGTGGTGATCGGCGAAGACGACGGCGTGGTGTTCGACTGGGAGCCCACCATGATGGCCGGTGCCGAACTTCTGGCAACTCCGCGTGGTACCGACATCCGCGTTGCTGACATCGGCGACCGTCCTACGCGTTCGCAGAAGCGCGATGAGCAGCTTGAGCGCCGCGAAGCCAAGGCAGCAGCCCGCGCAGAGCTTGAAGCAGAACGCAAGGCGGGCATCTGGACCGAGTCCGTCAGCGGTCGCCGTGCCCAGACCGTCAGGGAAAGCAACATGGACTCCGGTGATGACGACTAGAACCGTCGACGCTCCAAACACGGCTGAGGGCCTTGAGCGGCAGGCCCTCGCCACCGCCAAGCGGATTGTGGTCAAGGTGGGCTCATCCTCGCTGACCAGCATCAAGGGTGGTATATCCGAAAAGTCGCTGGCAGCGCTGGTGGACGCGCTTGCGGAAAAACGCAATGCCGGCACCGAGATCATCCTGGTGTCATCCGGTGCCATTGCTGCGGGTTTGGCTCCCTTGGGCCTGGCAAAGAGGCCCAAGGACCTTGCCACACAGCAAGCCGCGGCAAGCGTCGGTCAGGGATTGTTGATGGCGCGTTACACCCAGGCCTTCAGCGCCCACGGTGTCACGGTCAGCCAAGTCTTGTTGACCGCCGATGACCTCATGCGCCGCACTCAGCACACCAACGCCTTCAGGGCCTTGGATCGGCTGCTGAATCTCGGAGTGGTGCCCGTGGTTAACGAGAACGACACCGTGGCGACCCACGAGATCCGCTTCGGCGACAACGATCGGTTGGCTGCCCTGGTGGCCCACCTTGTCCGCGCCGATGCCCTCGTGCTGCTCTCCGACGTCGACGCCCTCTATGACGGCCCCCCATCCCACGGTGCCAAGCGCATTCCGCTGGTCCGCGGTCCCCAGGACCTGGAGGCCGTGAGGATCGGCAAGGCCGGCAAGGCCGGCGTCGGAACCGGCGGCATGATGACCAAAGTCGAGGCAGCGTCGATTGCCGCGGGCTCGGGTATTCACGCCCTGGTGACGTCAACCGCCAATGCCGCTGCAGCACTGGCAGGGGAGGACGTTGGTACCTGGTTCGCCGTGAACGGGAACCGCAAACCCGTCCGTCTTCTGTGGCTGGCCCACCTGGCGACGGTACAGGGACGCTTGATACTCGACGACGGCGCTGTGAAGGCCGTGCGCGACCGGCACAGGTCACTCCTTCCTGCGGGGATTTCGGATATCAGTGGAGACTTTGAGGCCGGCGACGCTGTTGAGATGGTTGCGCAGGATGGGACCGTGATAGCACGTGGGTTGGTGAACTACTCCTCGGAGGAACTGCCGCGCATGCTCGGTCGCACCACCCAGGAGCTTGGCCAGGCGATGGGCCGGGGTTATGACCGCGAAGTTGTTCATGTTGACGATCTAGTGCTCCTGAGGGCGTCCCGCTCATCTAAACTTGGAGCATGACTGAAGCGCTGACCCCTGACGCCCCCGTGATCTCCGACGTTTCCGGTGCCGCCGGCCACACGCCGGAGAGCCCTGAGGCAGGTCGCGCCCCGTTGTCGCCGGAGGATGTCCAGGCTGCGGTTCATGCGATCGCTGATCGTTCCCGTAAGGCGGCGCGCCGCATGGGACAGGCTAACCGTGCGTGGAAGGACCGTGCGCTGCGCGCCATCGGCAGCGCCTTGCTGGAGAACCGGAAGCATGTGTTGGACGCCAACGCCAAGGATGTGGCTGCGGGCCGGGCCAATGGGACGTCTGCAGCCCTTCTGGACCGTCTCACGCTGACTACCGCGCGCATCGAGGGCCTTGTTGCAGCTCTGGAGAACCTGGCAGGTTTGCCCGATCCCGTAGGAAATGTGGTCCGGGGTCAAACGCTCCCCAACGGACTGCGCCTGCGGCAGGTTAATGTCCCCATGGGTGTCGTCGCCGCCATTTACGAAGCGCGTCCCAATGTCACGGTGGACATCGCAGGCCTTGCCCTCAAGAGTGGCAATGCCGTGATTCTTCGCGGCGGGTCGGCGGCTGCGAACACCAACGCGGCCTTGGTGCAGATCCTTCGCGAAGCCCTGGATTCCGTTGGCTTGCCCGCCGACGCCGTGCAGACTGTGGATCAGTACGGACGGGAGGGCGCCAACGTCCTGATGCGGGCCCGTGGACGTGTCGATGTATTGATTCCCCGCGGCGGACGCGACCTCATTCAAACGGTTGTGACCAACTCCTCTGTGCCGGTCATCGAGACCGGCGAAGGTAACGTCCATATCTTCATTGATGAATCAGCCGGTGAAGAAATGGCCGTGGAGATCCTCCTGAATGCCAAGACCCAGAGGCCCAGTGTCTGCAACACTGTGGAGACCCTCCTGGTCCATTCCGGTTCAACTGTCCTGCCTTCTGTGGCGGCTGCCTTGCGTGCAGCGGGTGTGACCCTCCACGTGGATGAAAGGATCGCTGCGGCCTTGGGTGGCAGTGTGGAGACAGTTCCGGCTGACGACGACGATTGGGCCACCGAATACATGGATCTGGACCTCGCCGTAGCCATGGTGGACAGCCTGGATGAAGCTGTGGGCCATATCCGTAGATGGACTACCGGGCACACCGAGGCGATCCTGACCAACAACCTGGCCAATGCTGAGAAGTTCATTGCAGAGATAGATTCCGCCGCCGTGATCGTCAACGCTTCCACCCGCTTCACCGACGGCGGTGAGCTCGGCCTGGGAGCTGAAGTGGGCATTTCTACGCAGAAGCTGCACGCCCGGGGTCCCATGGGCCTCACGGAGCTGACCACTACCAAGTGGATCGTGCAAGGCGAAGGCCAAGTCCGCAGCTAGCAACGCGGTAACATAGAACAGAAGTCCGGAACGGCGGGGAGTCCCGTCGTGCAAAACATTTGAGAACCAACTAGGGGAGAAGATGCTGTTTCAGCAGATCGCCACGTCCATTGCCGCCCAGACGGAAGGCGGCCACGAGGAACTCGCTCCGCTGTGGGCAGAGCCGTGGGTCTTCGGTATCGTGATGTTCGCTTTCCTTCTTGTTCTCATGTTTGTCACCCTCTCCTACACCAATCTTGGCAACCGCCACGAGGCCGTGGAAGAGCACTCCGATCCGCACCGCCAGCACCCGAACAAGCACACCCACGGGCAGGGCCACTAACATTATCGCCGCAACACCGCGTGGGGAGTCGGAGCGCAGGCTTCGTCTGGGCGTGATGGGTGGAACTTTTGATCCGATCCATCACGGCCACCTTGTGGCTGCAAGTGAAGTTGCAGCCAAGTTCGGTCTCGATGAAGTGGTTTTTGTGCCTACCGGCCAACCTTGGCAGAAGTCGCACAAGCTGGTCAGCGAGCCTGAGCACCGGTACCTGATGACGGTGATCGCCACGGCTTCCAATCCCAGGTTCACGGTGAGCCGGGTGGACGTTGACCGCCCGGGACCCACCTTCACCATTGACACCCTTCGCGATCTCCGGGCGCAGCGTCCTGATGCAGACCTGTTCTTCATCACGGGCGCCGACGCCTTGGCCCAGATCCTGTCCTGGAAGGACGTGGACGAGCTGTGGTCTTTGGCCCACTTCGTCGGCGTGACCCGACCCGGCCATGAACTGAACGACCTGGGGCGGACCGATGACGTCAGTTTGCTGGAGGTCCCTGCGATGGCGATCTCCTCGACGGATTGCCGGACGCGTGTTGGCGCAGGCAATCCCGTCTGGTACCTGGTGCCGGACGGAGTCGTACAGTACATCGCCAAGTATGGACTGTATGCCGCGCATCATGTGGCAGGGGAGCTGACGCCAGCACTGTCCGGATCAGACGACCAAGCACGTACTGAATGAGTTTTGAATGAGCAGCCAGGAACAGCGACCCATCCGCAGCAGGCGTGAGCTTCGCCGCGCCCGGGAAGAGCAGCCTGAGGTACAGCCGGACGGAACCGCACCCTCAGAGGAGGAGCCTGACACAGGTTCCGATCGTCCCAACGGCCGCAATCGCCGCGCCGCCGACGCGCCTGTGGATGCCGTAGGGTCCGCAGCCCAGGAGCGATCCTCCCAGATCCGGGCCCGCGACCGTGCGGCGTTACGGACCATCAAGGAGCTGGCGGACAAGGAAGAGCAGCTATCGGGGGGCGGTCCGCCAACGCGTCGCCAGCTTCGGCTTCAGCAACTCCAGGCTGAAGTTGCGACCTCCATGAACCCGGTTGTGCCCACGCCTGGTTCCACACAGGGCGTTGCTCCGGCTGACGCTGACAAGAACCCCGACAAGAACCCCGCCAAGGAGCCGGCCCCCGGCCTTCCTCAGTCCGGTGAACCGGAAGCCGGCAAGGGTCCCGCGGAATCTGAAATGTCCGTGGAGCAGGCCCTTGCGGTCCGTGAATTGATTGCCGCCCAGGTTCAGAACCAGACAGCCAAGCTTGAACATATCGCCGAGCAGGATCCTTTGGCCGTCGATCCAGCTGTGCTCGCGGAGCAGATCGCCCTCGCCGAGCGTGCAGCAGTCCTGAACAAGCGGGCCGCCGCGAAGCAGAGGCTTGCCGAGCAGAACCAGGCTGAGCAGGGTAAAGCGCTGCCGGAGGCCAAGCCCGCGGGCAACGGTAAGTCCGAGGCCGCTACGGCAGGGCCCTCCACGGCCAACAACCTTGCCATGGTGACTCCATTGGAGTTCGTCAAGGTCCCTGGCGTGGAACGCCCCGTCATGAAGCGGCCCAGTACCACCTTTGTGCCACTGATCACGTCTGCTGGTCCGAAGCTGGATGGCGACCAGTCGCAGGGGAAAAAGACAGCGTCGCGGGGCCGTGCGGGTGTTCTCGCCCGTGCCGAGGCGGTGGCAAAGTCCGTCCGGAAAAAGCCTGTTGTTCCGGCAGAGCCCGGCGAAGAAGCGCAGCGGCCACCTGTGTCTGCCAGTACTGCCTACGGGCTTGACCCCCTGGATGTCAACACTGCCGGCCTGGCCAGGGCGCAGCGAAACAGGCTGCTGCAGTTCGGCGTCCTGGCTTTGGGACTGGTTGCGCTCATTGTCGGCATCATCATGATTACCAGCGGCTAGTTCCGCTCAACAACGGCTCACGCCATACATAGGCCCCAGGCCACAACAAGGAGTCCCCGTGTCTGCACATGAACAATCCATCACTCTCGCCCGTCACGCTGCGCGTGCCGCGTCCGAAAAACTCGCAGAGGACATCGTCGCATTGGATGTCAGCGAGCGTCTGGCGCTTACTGACATCTTCCTGATTGCGTCTGCTCCCACCGAGCGCCAGGTCAATGCAATCGTCGATGGCATCGAAGAAGAGCTCCTGAAGCAGGACCTTCGCCCTGTACGCCGCGAGGGCCGCTCGGAAGGCCGCTGGGTTCTGCTGGACTACGCGGACATCGTGATCCACGTCCAGCACGCCGAGGACCGCGTCTTCTATGCTCTTGAGCGGCTTTGGAAGGACTGCCCGGTGGTGGACCTTGAGCTGGGGGATGACGCCTCTGCCAAGGCTGTCACGGCGGAAGATTCCGAACGCTAGGAACGGCGCGGCAAGCGAATATGCCCAATTTGGAATTTTCGGAATTGCTGTTCTAAGATATTTGAGTTGCTTCGGCGCGGATGGCCTCAAAGCCTGATGTGAAGCAGCAAGAATATGGGGCTGTGGCGCAGCTGGTAGCGCACCTGCATGGCATGCAGGGGGTCAGGGGTTCGAGTCCCCTCAGCTCCACCATCGAGGCCCTGCGTTTCTTCATGTATCACATGAAGAAACGCAGGGCCTCTTTTCGTATCGCATGGGGTGCAGGCGTCTGGCGGTGTGTCTACTCGCTGGTGCCCGCAGTCAAGGCCGGCAGCATGAACTCCCACATCTGATCGATCCGGAGGAGGACGTCCTCACGTGCGGTCAGGACGTCGGAGACCATCTGGACGCCGGTGAAGGATGCAATCAAGTATCGGGCGAAGGCTGCGGGATCAAGGTCCGTACGGACAGTGCCATCCGTTGTTGCTTGGGCCAGCAGTTGTTCGGCCGTGTTGATCCAGTCCTCGTAGGGCCCCGAAACGTCCGCTTGAAAGGCTGAAGCCTCGAACGTGAGACGGATGCCTCCCTGGACGATTGGCTCGTCCAGCAGCTGCTGCCCGAACATCCTGCAGAGCCTGATGAGCTTCTCCAGTGCTGGAGCGCTGGCGGCGACTATTTCCGACCCCGCAGCCAGGACCATGGCGTGCTGTTCATCGATGACCGCCAAGGCCAGTTCCCGCTTGGATGTGAAGTGGAAGTACAGCGCACCTTTGGTGACGCCTGCGCGCTTGGTGATGTCGGCAAGGCTGGCGTTTCCATAGCCGATCTCTGCGAAGACACGGGCGGCACCTTCTATGACGGCCAGCCGGGTGTCTTTCGCACGTTGCTGCATCAGCGATGGGGACCTTTCGGATATGCGGCGCGGCATTGAGCGATGGTGGCCGCGGAGACCCCATAACGCTATCACCGGCCGAGGCGTGGACTGAGGCGAATAAACCGACTGAACGGTTTGGTTTCTCGGAAGGGAGATCCTAGACTTCAGGGGAGCGATGCTGGTTTACCGCAAGCTCAGAGGCAGCCGGTTTGGGGGGAGGTGCGGTGGACTTGTCCAGCGCGCCTCGGCTGCCGACTGCGGGGCCGCCCACGATGGAGTGATTCACTTCACCTTCCGGCGATTTCTCTTCTCGCTGGATTGTGGTTAGTATTGACGAGTTGCTTCGGCGGGAAGGGAAATACTTCTCCGCGAATCCAGCAAATCCGGGGCTGTGGCGCAGCTGGTAGCGCACCTGCATGGCATGCAGGGGGTCAGGGGTTCGAGTCCCCTCAGCTCCACTTCGGAAAAAGACCCCGCTCTTTCGAGCGGGGTCTTTTGCTGTCCCTGGGGTAGGTGGACCCTACTCCGGTGGCCGTGCGAATTCGGCGCCGCTAACGAACTCGACACCCTGGAAGGGTTGATCGCCTACCACGCGGGCGTTGTGACCCGGCGGGATCGTGTAGGAGTCGCCGGCCGATATGCTGATCTGCCGGCCGTCGTTTGTTTCCACTTCCAGATTGCCGGAGACGCAGAACCCGACGTGGCTCAACTGGCAGGAGTCGGTGCCGACCACGGGTTTGATGCAGTCGGCCCAAGTCCAGCCAGGTTCAAACGTCATACGGCCGATGGTGTAATCACCTACGGTGACGAGATCCAGCACGGTTTTGTCGGGGCGCCGGGTTTCGTCGGGGGAGTTATGGGACTTTACGTCCAGGTTCGTGACAACATTGACACTCATGGCTTCTCGCAGGGGAGGGGGAGCCGAATGACGGGTGGTCCCGGTGCCTGGCTCCATGGGTTCGCCGTGACCTGTGCCTGCCGCCGTCGGAAAGGTTTCACCATTCGGAGCGGCGGGCAGGTGTTTGCGTGGTGCACCCTTCAGGTTCCTCCGAAGCACCCATAAAGTCGAGCCACAGACGCTAGGAAAGTGAGAACCGCATCGTGACGGCATTGGAACTTGAGGCCGTGTTCGGTTCTTTGAGCAGGCTTCCAGACGTCGAAGCGGACAACTTGCAGGCCCATGACGCAACTGATCGAATCCTGCTTGAGGCTGCGGCAGAGATTGTGGGGCCTGACACCAAGGTTGTTGTTGTGGGAGACCGCTACGGTGCCTTGACGTTGGGCGCAGTGGCGGGACTCGGCGTCGGGCATGTCCGGGTCCACCAGGACCTGTTCACCGGAAGGCTCGCGCTGAAGCGAAACGCCGAAGCGGCAGGGCTGGGGCACCGGTTCGCCCAGCGTGAGCTCGGCCGGGAGTTGCTGGACGGCGCCGACCTGGTGTTGTTGCAGTTGCCGAAATCCTTGGCTGAGTTGGAAGAAATCGCCGACGCCGTGGCCCGCTTTGCTGCCCCTGATTCGGTCTTGCTGGCCGGTGGTCGCGTCAAACACATGTCGGTAGGCATGAACGCCGTCCTGGACAAGTATTTCTCTTCGGTCCAACCACAGCTTGGCCGGCAAAAATCGAGGGTGATCGTGGCACGCCATCCCCAGCCACTTTCCGGCACACCGGCGTTTCCCGTTGAGCAGCCTTTGCCGGAACTCGGCATCACTGTGTGCGCCCACGGCGCGGTTTTCTCCGGGGCGCGCTTGGACATAGGCACGCGCTATCTGTTGACGTTCCTGGACCGCATGCCGGCCGTTCATCGCGTGGTGGACCTGGGGTGTGGAACGGGAATCCTCGCCACGATGTACGTGCGCCGTCACGAACTGGCCAGCGTTATCGCGACCGACCAGTCCGCGGCTGCCGTTGCCTCGGCGCAGGGCACAGCGGCGGCGAATGGGCTGGGGGAGCGGATATCCGTGCTCCACGATGACGCCATGTCCACCCTGGAGGCCGGCAGTGCAGATCTCATCCTGCTCAACCCGCCTTTCCATTTGGGGGCCAGCGTGCATGCCGGTGCTGCGCTGAAGATGTTCGAGGCGGCCGCACGTGTCCTTGCGCCCGGAGGGGAGCTGTGGACGGTGTACAACAGCCACCTGCAGTACCGGGCCTCACTCGGGCGGCTGATCGGGCCCACAACCGAAGAGGGCCGGAACCCGAAGTTCACTGTAACGCGCAGCATAAAGTCCTGAAGTAAGGTCATCAGCGCGCGGCCTGATGTGCCGTCGCATACAATTCAGTGTCATCGTTACCAACCCCTGACTCCGGTGTCAGCGTGTGCTCGTATCCGCGGAGCCGGGGGTGTCGTACGATGCAGACACACACTAAATTCGACGAAGTTTTTCCGAATGACGAGGGGCATCAGTGACTGAGATCCGGCAGCCGACACCGAGGCGCGGAACGAATCTACCCCGCATGGGGGACTTCAATCTGACGGTCATTCTGGAGGCGATCCGGCGGTCAACGCTGGGACTCAGTCGCGTCGAGCTTGCCCAGATTGTTGGGCTTTCGCCGCAGACAATTTCCAATATTTCGCGACGCCTCCTGGACCAGAAACTGATCGTCGAAGCTGGCAAGGAAGGGTCAGGCCCGGGAAAACCCCGGACCATCCTGCGCCTGAACCCCGCCGGAATGTACGCCGTGGGCGTGCATTTGGACCCAGCCGTCATCACGTTTGTTGTCCTTGACCTGTTGGGCGACGTTGTGAGGCACTCCCGGATGGCAACGCCTGGTGGTGACCCTGCAGGCGTCATCACCAGCATTGCCGAACAGATCAGGGTCCTGATCGAGGAGTCTGGCGTGGATGCGTCCAAGATCGCAGGACTTGGCGTTGCTGTCCCGGGCCCGATTGACCTCGACGAAGGCTCGGTTGTGGAGCCGCCCCTCCTCACGCGATGGAACAGGGTGCGTATCCGTGAGGCTTTGACCGAAGCCACCGGACTGGAGACCCTTGTGGACAAGGATGTCACCAGCGCGGCCGTGGCCGAGACGTGGGCGGGTGGCGCCAGCGGCGCCGGCAGCTTTGTTTTCATGTACATGGGAACAGGCATCGGCTGCGGCATTGTGCTCAACGACGAAGTAGTGCGGGGGACGTCTGGTAACGCCGGTGAAATCGGCCACATCGTGGTAGATCCGGACGGTCCTCTCTGTGATTGCGGTCAGCGCGGATGCGTTAAGTCTTCCTGTATCCCCCAGGTGGTGGTGGCCGAGGCCGAAACAGCGGGTGTCCTCGACGGGCACCGGGAGGGAGCGGACGGTCCCGAAGTCCAGGAGCGCTTCGCCGAGCTGTGCGACAAAGCCGACGCGGGCGATGAGAAGGCCATTGCCATCCTGGAAAAATCTGCCACCCTTGTGGCGCGGGCCGTGTCCGTGGTGACCAATACCCTGGACGTGGAACGCGTCGTCTTCGGTGGTCCCTTCTGGGGGCGGATGGCCCCTTACTTCCTGGAACGTGTTCCGGGGCTGCTGGACAGAAACAATGCTGCCCGCATGATCCACGACCTCGATGTGGTGGGCAGCGGTGTAGGTGAAGATGTCGGCGCCATAGGTGCCGCGTGCCTCGTCTTGGAGCACATGCTGGCACCGCGCGCCCAGCGGCTCCTGCTGGAGGGCTAAGTAAGCAGCACGTTTGACTGATTGGAGCACCATGCGCCGCCCAAGGAAGTTAGCCGCCGCCGTTTCCGTCGCTGCTGTTCTTCTGGCAGCGACCTCCTGTTCTCCCACGCCTGAGGCGGCGGAGAACAAAACACTGAAGGTCGTCTACCAGAAGACAGATGCCTTCACGGCGCTTGATGCCGTCATGCAGGACGCCAAGAAGGAATTCGAGGCCGCCAACTCCGGTGTGACCGTGGACCTCCAGCCCATCCAAGCCAATGACGACGACTACGGGACCAAGCTCGCGCTGGCGCAGCGTTCCGCGGACACGGCGCCCGATGTCTTCTACGAGGATACGTTCAAGGTGCGCTCGGATGTCGATGCCGGCTATCTCCTGAAGCTGGACAGTTACCTTGAGAAATGGGGCGACTGGTCGGCGTTCAACGAAGCAGCCAAGGCTGCCGGGCGGGCCGATGATGGCAGCATCTACGCGGTGCCGCTGGGTACTGACACCAGGGCCATTTGGTACAACAAAGCCGTCCTCCAGAAGGCGGGTGTGTCGGTTCCGTGGCAGCCCAAGACCTGGGAAGACATCCTGACGACGGCACGTGCGGTCAAAGCATCGGACCCGAACGTGATCGCCTTCAACATGTACGCAGGAAAGGGCACTGGCGAGGGCACAGTGATGCAGGGGTTCTACGAGCTCCTCTATGGCACCGACAGCACCCTGTACGACGAAAATGAGAAGAAGTGGGTTGTCGGCTCCCAAGGGTTTACCGACTCGCTGGCGTTCCTGAAAACCCTCTACGACGAGAAGCTCGCCGTCAGTCCCGCTGAAGCGCTGGATGCCAACGTCTGGAAGAAGGTCTTTGGCGAGTGGTTCCCCCAAGGAAAACTGGCGGCCACCGTGGAAGGTTCCTACTCGCCGTCGTTCTGGCAAAAAGGTGGGGCTTATGAATGGGCAGGCTACGAACAGGACATGGGCGTAGCAATGTTCCCCACCAGGAATGGCCAGGAGCCTGGTGGCGTGAGCATGTCCGGCGGCTGGACACTCGCCGTGGGGGCCAAGAGCAAGAACCCTGAGCTCGCCTTCCAGTTCCTCACCACGGCACTCAACAAGAAGAACGCGTTGGCCTACGACATCAACAATTCGCAGATTGCTGTTCGCACGGATGTCGCCTCGGAAGCCGCCTATTTGGCGGCCAACCCGTTCGTGAAGGATGTTTCGGACTTGGTGAAAGTGACGCATTACCGTCCCGCGACAGCGGACTACCCGAGGATTTCCTCGGCCATCCAAGGTGCTACCGAATCTGTGATCACGGGCAAACAAAGTCCCGAAGACGCCGCCGCTGAATACGACGCCACCGTTCGCAAGCTTGTGGGTGAGGACAAGGTTCTCGAGAAATGACCATCCGCCGCGTCCTGCGGCTCCTGCCTGTAGTCCCGTCCATTCTCCTGCTCCTCCTGTTCCTGCTGGCCCCGGTGGTGTGGTCTTTTTACGCGTCCTTCACCGATGCGGCGCTATCCGGCAAAGCTGCCAGGGATCCGCAATGGGTTGGCGCCGACAACTACGCGCGGATGTTCAGCGACGACTTGTTCCCGTTGGCCGCCTGGCTGACGGTGGTGTTTGTGGCGGCCTCGGCTGTCATTGGCCAGAACATCCTCGGTTTGCTGATCGCCCTGCTGATGACGCGGTCGCGGAAAGCGGTAGCGTCCTTGGTGGGTACGGCCGTGGTTGCTGCTTGGGTACTACCGGAAATAGTGGCGGCGTTCGCCGCCTACGCCTATTTCAACCGGGATGGGACTCTGAACCAGATGCTGGGCGTCATGGGAGCCCAGGGCCCGGATTGGTTGTACTCGTGGCCCTTGGTGGCGATCATCCTGGCCAATACATGGCGCGGAACAGCCTTCTCCATGTTGGTGTACAAGGCCGCGCTGGCGGACGTTCCCCGGGATATCTCAGAGGCGGCCCTCATGGATGGGGCCCGGGGTTGGCAGCGGCTGGCATTCATCACCCTGCCCCTGATCCGGAGCAGCATCGCCACCAACCTGATGCTGATCACTCTTCAGACGCTGGCCGTGTTTACCCTCATCTGGGTGATGACTGCAGGCGGTCCAGCCAACGCCAGCACCACGTTGCCGGTGTTGGCGTATCAAGAAGCGTTCAAGTTTGGTGACATTGGCTACGGCACGGCGGTGGCGTCGGTGCTGATTCTTCTGGGCATGGTTTTCGGTGCGGTCTACGTCCGGCTGCTGCGGGAGCAACGCCCATGACCACCAGCGGACTGCGAGCGCGCGTTGCAGCGGACAGCACGACGACGGGTGGCGGCTCCCGTTCCAGGGCCAGGCTGGGAGCGGACATCGCCTTGGCCGTGATCGGCTTGTGCTTCGTGGCGCCTTTGCTGTGGTTGCTGCTGGCCGCCGTCGATCCCCAGGCCGGCTACCAGACCAAGGTGCCGTCAACGCCGTCGATTGCCAATTTCCGGGCGGTGCTGACACCTGAACTGTTGTTCCGTCCGTTGGCTAACAGCTTCTTGTTATCCGCAGGCACGGCGGTCGTGAACCTGCTGGTCGCAGTGCTTGCCGCGTACCCGTTGTCCAGATACCAGTCGCGTTTCAACAAGCCATTCATGTACACCGTCCTGTTCGGAACATCATTGCCGGTAACAGCAATCATGGTGCCCGTCTACGGTTTGTTCGTTCACCTGCAGCTGTTGGATTCCATGGCAGCAACAGTCTTCTTCATGGCGACGACTACTTTGCCCATGGCGATCTGGATGACCAAGAATTTCATGGACTCGGTTCCGCTGGAATTGGAGGAAGCGGCTTGGATGGACGGCGCATCGGCAATGGCTGCGTTGCGGACCATCGTCCTTCCCCTGATGAAGCAGGGGCTTGGGGTGGTGTTCATCTTTGTTTTCATACAGGCGTGGGGGAACTTCTTTGTCCCCTTCATCCTGCTGCTGTCACCGGCCAAACAGCCGGCGGCGGTGTCCATCTTCAGCTTCTTCGGCCAACACGGTGCCATTGCCTATGGCCAGCTGGCGGCGTTCTCCATCCTTTACTCCGTGCCGGTGCTGGTCCTTTACGCGCTGGTTTCCCGGGGCATGGGTAACTCCTTCGCCCTGTCCGGCGCCATGAAAGGGTAGGACGCCCAGGGAGAAGCGGGGATCAGTCGATGTCCTCGACGATCTCGCCATAGGGAACGGACTCGTCCAAGTGGGCCTGATGACCGGTGGGACCCCTGTTGAAGGTGATCCGGACCCCGTGCCGTTGGTCAGCGGCCGATTGCAGCAAGACGGGCCGAACGGCGTCGATGACGTGCTGGTCCTGGGAGGCCAGATAGTTCTGATAGGCGGCTGGTAGCTGATGCATGGCAAAAGGATAGACCCCGGAAGGCTGCATGGGGAGGGGTCCCCATTGCAGGCCTGAACAGGGAGGGCTTGGATAGAGTGGCCACTGCAGGCGGAACTACATTTACATTGTGCCCGGCTACCCCGTGCACTTTGCCTGCCGGACGACACATACGCCAGCGAGGGGACCACGAGTGCAACAGACCACAGCCACGGCCGGAATCGATGCCCCGGACATGGCCCGTGCCCAGCAACTCGTCGGCAGCATCATCCGAAGCTTCGAGAACAAGGTGGTGGGCCAGGCCAGGCTGCGTGAGACCCTGGTCATCGGTTTGCTGACAGGCGGTCATGTGCTGCTGGAAAGCGTACCTGGCCTGGCCAAGACCACGGCGGCCCAAGCCATTGCCGAGTCGGTCAGTGCCGAATTCCGCCGGATCCAATGCACCCCGGACCTGCTGCCCAGCGATATCGCTGGAACGCAGATCTTCGACGCCGCCAAGGGTACCTTCGTCACGCAGCTGGGTCCCGTTCACGCCAATATCGTCCTTCTCGACGAGATCAACCGATCCAGTGCGAAGACGCAGAGCGCCATGCTGGAGGCGATGCAGGAACGGCAAACTTCCATCGGAGGCGAGTCATACCCGCTGCCGCAGCCGTTCCTGGTGCTGGCCACGCAGAACCCGATTGAGCAGGAAGGCACGTACCGCCTGCCTGAAGCACAGATGGACCGTTTCATGCTCAAGGATGTTCTGGACTATCCGAGCCCCGCCGAAGAAGCCGAGGTCATTCGGCGAATTGACGCAGGCGTGTTCAGCGCGGAACAAAGGCCACCGGCTGCAGCCTCTCTTGACGCAGTGGTTCAGGTCCAGGAGCTTGTGCGTCGCGTCTACATCGATCCGGCCATCGTGCGGTACATCGTTGGACTGGCCTACGTTACCCGTAACGCCACACAGTACCTGGAGCCCAGGCTGGCCAATCTCGTGGAGTTCGGGGCCAGCCCCCGGGCCAGCATCGCCTTCAGCCAGGCAGCCAGGGCAATGGCTCTGCTTAAGGGGCGTGACCACGTCATACCAGAGGACGTCAAAAGCCTGGCACATCGTATCCTTCGCCACCGCATCATCCTGGGGTTCGATGCCGTGGTTGAGGGAATCCCGGTGGAAACCGTCATCGACGCCGTGCTGGCGTCCGTCCAAACGCCGTAGCGAGGCCAGCACGTGCCCAGCCTCCTCCGACGCGTTAAGTCGAAGATGTTCATCTTCGCCCACCGCAGGACCCTCACCCTGCTCGACGGGGAATACGGCTCGGTTTTCAAAGGCCGCAGCCTGGACTTCGACGAACTCCGCGCCTACGTTCTTGGCGATGAAGTCAGGGACATTGATTGGAAGGCCACGGCACGCCACGGATCGCCCTTGGTGAAGCGCTACGTTGCAGTGCGCCGTCATTCTGTCTTGCTGCTGGTGGATACGGGGCGGAACATGGCCGCGCAAGCGCTCTCGGGGGAAACCAAGAAGGACATTGCCGTTCACGCAGCCGGAGTCCTGGGGTATCTGGCATGCCGGCACGGGGACGATGTGGGCCTCCTGCACGGCAACGCGGCTGTGTCCAGGTACGTCCCGCCCCGGGGCGGCGAAGAGCATCTGGAACGGCTTCTCCGCGAGGTCGATTCGAGTGTTGACCTGGCAGGCCCACCCAGTTCCATCGCACAGCAGCTCGACTACGTCCTGAGGTACCTCAAGGGGCGCCTGCTCATTGTTGCTGTCGCTGACGAGTTCCTGCCCGACACCCACACGGAGAACCTGATGCGCCGCCTTCGCGCGCGACATGAAGTCCTGTGGCTATCCGTTCGTGATGCCGACCTCGCGCCCGAGCGTGGCCGCCACGG
This sequence comes from Paenarthrobacter aurescens, assembly GCF_025421775.1. Lineage (GTDB taxonomy): Bacteria > Actinomycetota > Actinomycetes > Actinomycetales > Micrococcaceae > Arthrobacter > Arthrobacter aurescens_B. The sequence goes on from NZ_JAOEFX010000001.1 coordinate 82,330, forward strand.
ACAGGCAGACAGCATGGACGTGGGTACGGGAGCAGGCATCCCGCTGCCGCTGGCCATGGACAGTGCGGTCAGGGCGGCCTACACCGAATCGATGACCGAGCGCGCGCGGAAACGGAAAGATATCTTCCGTCGTTTGGGGATCGCCGAAGAACAAGCAGCCGGCAGTGAAGACGTCCTGACAGCAGTCTTCACCCTCCTGGAAAAGCACCGTTCGGGGGCCCTCCCAGCCCGCAGCGCACCCAAGGGCGGCACCCGTGCAGGATGACGCCGGCTTCTACGCGCCACTGCAGTACCAGCCACTGTGGCTTTGGCTGGGCCTTCTGCTGGTCCTCCTGGTCGCAGGATGGTTCGTGTGGCTCTTCAGGCCTGCCCGGAAGACGCTGCCGCTACGCAAGCCAGCACCGCCGGATGTTGAAACGCTGCGGGCCGGATGCCTTGCAGCCATCGACGCCACCGCATCGGACGTCGACGCCGGACGCTTACCTGAACGCGACGCCCACCAGAGACTCAGCTTCCTCGTGCGGGAATTCGCCGGAGCGGCAACAGGCCTTCCCGTCACCTCCATGACACTGGACGAACTGCGGCTCAACGGCTTTGACAGCTTGGCTGAGGGAATAGCGGGAATGTACCCCAACGAATTCGCTCCCTCGCCGGCCCAACCCGTGCAGCGATCGGCCGACATCGCGCGTCAGGTGGTCCAGGCATGGAACTGACCTACTGGTGGATTCTGCCGCTGGCAGTGGCGGCCGCGGCCATCGGCGTCCTGCTGCACCTCCGCCGCCGTCGTCCGCATCACGCCCGGCTCATCGCGCACGGCGACCGTCTCACGGACCTACCGGAGTACCAACGGGCATTGCGCAATCACCGGACACGTCTGGCGCTCGCAGTCGTGATGGGGGCGGTGTTCCTCGCCGCGACCGCTACAGCCGCGGCCAGGCCCATTCATCGCACGGTGGAGCAACCCGAAGTCCGGAACAGGGACATCGTGCTCTGCCTGGATGTCTCGGGCTCCATGACCAGCACAGACGCAGCAATCGCCACAGTGTTCCAGAGACTCGCCAAGGAATTCGACGGCGAAAGGATCGGCATGGTCATCTTCGACAGCAGCAGCGTGCAACTCTTCCCCCTCACGGACGACTACGACTACGCCGCGGAACAGCTCACACAAGCCAAAGAAGCCCTGGAAAGCGGAGCAGGGTCATTCTTCGACGGCACCTGGAACGGGGAAGGCTCGTCACTCATCGGCGACGGCCTGGCGTCCTGCGTCCAAAGCTTCCCCGATACAGGCACAGACACAGGCACCCCTGACGCAACCGGCGGCGCACCACAAGACACCAAACGATCCCGGTCCGTGGTGCTGGCCACTGACAACTTCCTCTCAGGGGAACCGGTCGTCACCCTGGACGAAGCAGCCAGGATGGCCGCCGCAAAAAACGTGAAAGTGCATGCACTTAACCCCGGAGACATGGACTACGGCGCGCAAGCCGATCAGCCAGGCGCCCAACTCAGGGCCGCAACAGAGCACACAGGTGGCAGCTACTTCACCTTGGACAGCCCCGAGTCCGTGCCTGGGATCGTTCAAAAGGTTCAGGAAACGGAAACCAACAGCTACCGTGCCGCCCCCCAATCGGTGATCGCCGACTCTCCAGCCTGGCCGCTCAGTATCGCGCTGATCGCCGGCACAGGAATGCTGGTGCTCGGACGGCGGCTGGAACCATGACCATCGCCCCCATCATTCCGTGGCCAGCGCTCGCCGCCATCCTGGTCGCTGTCCTGGCCTTCACTGTGTGGAACATCCTGCGCACTCGACGAACCCAGCCGTTGCGGTCCGTGAGGCCCGCAGCGCTGCGATGTGCCGCCGTCGTACTTCTGGTCCTCGCCGCTTTGCGTCCTGGGTGGGCCGGTGGGCAAGCCCAAACTGCTGCGGCGGACCTGGACGTGTTCTTCGTGGTGGACACCAGCACCAGCATGGCAGCCGAGGATTACAGCGGCTCCGAAACGCGGATGGCCGGCGTCAGGCAGGATGTCATGGCAATTGCGTCGGAGTTGGCAGGTGCCAAATTCTCGGTGATCACTTTCGACAGCAAGGCACGTGTCCGCATGCCCCTCACACAGGACGCCACTGCGCTGCAAACAACCATGACTACACTGCAACCCCAGAACGCCCGGTACGCCAAGGGCAGCACGGTGACAGGAGCCGGGAACCTGTTGAAGGAAAGGCTCGCCGCCGCCAAAGAGCAGCATCCGGGGCGTCCGGCATTGGTGTTCTACGCCGGAGACGGCGAGAACACCAGCGCGGAGCCCCCCGCGCCGTTGGAGGCCTCCAATGTGGCTGGGGGAGCGGTGCTCGGCTATGGAACCGCGAGTGGTGGGCGCATGAGGGAGTCGATGGACACCGACGCCGGGTATGTCAGGGACAAAACTTCCGACACCCCCCGTGACGCTGTCTCCATAGCTGACGAAGCACAGTTGCGCGCCCTGGCAGGGCAACTCAACGTCCCCTACGCCCATAGGACGGGGACAGCACCTACCTCGGATATGCTCGCCAAGGCACAACCGGGCACGCTCGAGGCCACCGGCCCCGACGGCCCCGGACGCATCGAACTTTATTGGCTCCTCGCCCTGGCCGCGTTCCTCCTGGCCCTTAATGAACCCCTGCGACACTTCACCGCACTCCTCAACCTCCGCCGTCCACGGCCCACGGAACGCACAGCATGAACATCAACAAGATTCGACGGCGACGACTCGCGCTCTGGTCCGCGCCGGCGGCCATTCTTGCGCTCGCAGTCGCGGTCAAGCTCCTGAGTGTTGGAGTGCTGGGCGCATCTGCTGAGCAGTCCTTCGCCGCCGGACAGCAGGATGGCGTAGCCAGAGCGGCGTCCTGGTTGCAGGTGGCAAACATCCTGGAGCCGCACAAAGCACTTTTTGCCTCAGGTGACGCCCATGTTGTGGCGGGCGATTTCGCGGCAGCACGAGCAGACTTTGAGGCGGCTTTGAGGGCTGGCCCAGGCGTGGATGAATGCAAAGTCAGCGTCAACCTGGTGCTGAGCATCGAGAAGCTGGGAGACTCTGCAGGGGACCGGGACGCTGCTGCCCAACTGTTCAGGGAAGCCCTGAACGCTGCCGGGTCGGTGCCACAGCAGTGCCACGAAACCGGTCCAGCGAATGCCGCCGGGGAAGGCGCCACCCTCGACTCGGCCTCAGACCGGCTCAACGGCAAAATCTCCGGAAACGAAGCGCAGGGCGAGGACACGCCGCAGCCCCCGCAGGAGACCCCGTCCGCTCCGCAGCAGGAACAGCTCAAGCAGCTGGAGGAGAAGGCCCAGCAGGCCCAGCGTGAGCGCGCGGAAGGCCAGGAGCGCGGCGAATACCTGCGTAGCCCCGACAACACCGCCGGCGTGGACAAGCCGTGGTGAACGTTTGGGCGAAGCTTAAGTAACCGAACGGCTGGAAACCGCTGTCAAGCACGTTCCGTCCCGCCGGCTGTGGGTCAACCGCCCGCCGTAGTGGCCGGTTACGACTCCCACAGTATTTCGTCGTCCACCACGCCGTCTTCATCCGCGGCAACCACCAGGAGCTCGTCCGTGAATCGCGAGCCGAGCGTGAAGTCCAGGACGAAATACCGCTCAGGTTGGCCGGGGTAGATGGCCACATGGCCGAGCTTGAGTGCTTTCAAGAAGACGTCGTTGGTGAGCTGGCCCTTGTCCCGGACACCGAAGACTGTCTCGAGCTGCTCTTCTTTGAGCTGTGAACAGTGGAAGTGCAGGAACTGTTGGGGGTTGGTACCGTCCTGGTCCAGTTCGTCTGCAATCATTTCCCTGACCTGGTCCACCAGCTCGGGCAGGAAACGCAAGCGGTAGTCCACCTTGCGCATCGCGGCCTCATCGAAATGGTCGTGCGCGGCGACATTGAGGTCCAGCTCAAGCTGGTTGCCGCCGAGTTCGTGTCTCGCAACGAAGCAATGTTCACGCCCGTGGTTGAGCTCGATCTCCCCAAAATGTTTGCTCGCTACCTTGCCCATGTGATCAATCTAACCCCATCAACCTGCCGGTTCCAGCACTTCGGGCCAATTCACCTCTTGAGCTTGCGGCCCTTGACAGGCACGGATTTCAGGGGGTGGAGACCGCTCTTCCCGGATGATTCCCGGAGGGTGTCTGCAAGCAGTTGGGTAAAGAGCTGGACCTGCGCCGTGCGTTTTTCGTTGATGAGCAGAGCGAAGATGTTACGGGCCAGTCGAATGTCCGGGACGTCAAGGACCACGACGCCGGGCGGCCGGTTCCGGAGTGCCAGTTCAGGCACCAGGGAGGCGCCAAGTCCGGCGGCGGTCATCTCCAGGCTCGCATGGAAGTCGTCGCTGTAGGCCACCACACGGGGGTGTAGGTTGCAGCTGGCGAACAGGCGTTCGATCACCAGGGCATCGCTGGTGCCGGGGTGGTGGATGATCCATGGCATGTCCGAGAGGTGGGCCGCCTCAATCTCGGCATCCTCACGGATCTTCCAGGATGCCGGCAGCACCACCCGGAAATCGTCGTCGCCGATCCACTGCCGTTCCAGCGAGTGCGGCCATGCCAAACCGGATTGCCCCACCTGGTAGACGAGGGCCACATCCAGTTCGCCGCCGCTGCGCAGGCCCTGGATGGTTTGTGCCGGTTCGGCCACTGAGACTTTCAGCTCAATGCCCAGGCCGTTCCAGCGATCGTTCCGCAGGATGTCCGGCAGTACATACGTGGCAAGGCTGGGGAAAATGCCAAGCCTGAGTTCCTGGGCGGGGGAGTCGTTCGTTCTTGACGCTGCTGCCATGAGCGCTTCGACGTCGGTCAGCACCTTGGATGCGTGCCGCGTCATGGTCACCGCTGCCTCCGTGGGGACAACGCTGCGGGCAGAGCGTTGGAAGAGCTCGACGCCGGTATCGCGTTCCAGGGCGGCCATCTGTTGGGAGACTGCCGAGGCTGTGTAGCCCAGTTGGGCGGCGGCAGCCGCGAAGGAACCCAGCCGGGTAACCTCCAGCAGCGTTCGAAGATGGAGGAGGTTGACCATCAGCCGATTTTAGCTGTTCGCCACGCCACATTTTCAAAGTGTCACGACACGCCGTATCCACGCGACACGCTGAAGATTAAATGTGGCTAAGTAGTCCACAGGGTGTGGATGACATCTCTCAGTTTGGCGGAATCACGGACATTTTGAAGCCCCTGACCTGTGGACGAGCAGTGGATTGAATGACATACTTGTAATACATCATCTTGGGGTTCCAGTTCGGCGGTTGCACTACATGTAGTATCGATTTACGGATTGAGCGGGAAACCAGCACAAGACAAAATCAGAACGTGTTGGCTGTCACGGCAGCCCGCGGGCCGGTATCGGATTCAGTAATCAGTTCCGGTTGAGCCCGCCAGATACGAAGAGCGACAGACTTCAACTAAGGGGACAGGGATCATGACCGTAACGGTTTACACGAAGCCGGCCTGTGTTCAGTGCAACGCAACCTACCGGGCACTCGACAAGAAGGGCATTGCCTACCAGAGTGTCGACATCTCCCAGGACGCCGAGGCACTTGAGCGCCTCAAGGCACTGGGTTACATGCAGGCTCCGGTTGTCGTGACCGAGCAGGACCACTGGTCTGGATTCCGCCCGGACAAGATCGAGGAACTGGCCCAGGCCGTTTCCTCCGTGGCCTAAGTTTCATTCAAACTTCGCCACCACAGCACACTAAGAATTCCTATGTAGTCGAGGTGACTCCCATGGCACCGCTGGCAGCGGCACCCGTACGCGATGCTGCGGAAGCTGTGACCACGAGGAGTCACCTGATCTACTTTTCCTCGACCTCCGAGAACACCAAACGATTCGTCCAGAAACTGGGCACGGATGCGGCGCGCATCCCGCTATACGCCCAGGATGCCCCGCTTCGAGCCCTCGAACCCTTCGTCCTTGTACTGCCCACTTACGGCGGAACAAACGGTGAAGGTTCCGTGCCGAAGCAGGTCATCAGATTTCTCAACGATCCCGGGAACAGGGAACTAATCCGGGGTGTTATCGGAGCAGGGAACACCAATTTCGCGGACAACTACTGCGCGGCGGGGGACATCATCTCCGTCAAGTGCAAGGTGCCGCATCTTTATAAATTTGAACTCATGGGGACGCCGGAAGACGTTCAGCGGGTCAACGAAGGGCTGGAAAAGTTTTGGACACAACTGTCGCAGAAACAGAAGTAACCGGGGGCGCTGTGGACACGGTCAAGAAGCCGCTGCCTGAGGCTTTCAAGGGCTTGGGTTATCACGAGCTCAACGCCATGCTGAACCTGTATGGCCCCAACGGCGAGATCCAGTTCGAAGCTGACCGTGAGGCTGCGCACCAGTACTTCCTGCAGCACGTGAACAACAACACGGTGTTCTTCCATGACTTGGAAGAGAAGCTCGACTACCTGGTGAAGAACCAGTACTACGAGCGCGAAACCCTTGACCAGTACACGATGAACTTCATCCGCGACCTCTTCAACCGCGCGTACAAGAAGAAGTTCCGCTTTGAGACGTTCCTGGGCGCCTTCAAGTTCTACACGTCCTACACACTGAAGACGTTCGACGGCAAGCGTTTCCTGGAGCGCTACGAGGACCGCGTGTGCATGGTCGCGCTGCACCTTGCCCGCGGCAACGAAGAGCTGGCCAACCGTCTCGTTGACGAAATCATCGATGGCCGTTTCCAGCCGGCCACCCCCACGTTCCTGAACGCCGGCAAGGCCCAGCGCGGCGAGCTGGTCTCCTGCTTCCTGCTCCGCATCGAAGACAACATGGAGTCGATCGCCCGCGCCATCAACTCCGCACTCCAGCTCTCCAAGCGTGGCGGCGGCGTTGCACTTTCGCTGACCAACATCCGCGAGCATGGTGCACCGATCAAGCAGATCGAGAACCAGTCCTCCGGCGTCATCCCCGTGATGAAGCTCCTCGAAGACAGCTTCTCCTACGCCAACCAGCTCGGTGCCCGCCAGGGTGCAGGTGCCGTGTACCTGCACGCCCACCACCCGGACATCCACCGCTTCCTGGACACCAAGCGCGAGAACGCCGATGAGAAGATCCGTATCAAGACCCTCTCCTTGGGTGTTGTCGTACCGGACATCACGTTCGAGCTCGCCAAGAAGAACGAGGACATGTACCTCTTCTCCCCGTACGACGTCGAGAAGGTCTACGGTGTCCCGTTCTCCGACATCTCGGTGACCGAGAAGTACTACGAGATGGTTGACGATTCCCGGATCAAGAAGACCAAGATCAGCGCCCGCGAGTTCTTCCAGACCCTCGCGGAGATCCAGTTCGAGTCCGGCTACCCGTACATCATGTTCGAGGACACCGTGAACCGGGCCAATCCGATCGACGGCAAGATCACCATGAGCAACCTGTGCTCGGAGATCCTGCAGGTTTCCTCGCCGTCCATCTACGCCGAGGACCTCAGCTACGAGACCGTGGGCAAGGACATCTCCTGCAACCTGGGTTCGATGAACATCGCCAAGACCATGGATTCGCCGGACTTCGGTCTTTCCATCGAGACGTCCATCCGTGCACTCAGCGCTGTTTCGGATATGTCATACATCAACTCGGTGCCGTCCATCGCCCAGGGCAACGCCCAGAGCCACGCAATCGGCCTCGGCCAGATGAACCTGCACGGCTACCTTGCCCGTGAGCACGTCCACTACGGTTCCGAAGAGGGCCTGGACTTCACCAACATCTACTTCTACACGGTGCTGTTCCACGCGCTGCGCGCCTCCAACCGCCTCGCCATCGAGACCGGCCAGAAGTTCGGCGGCTTCGAGAAGTCCACCTACGCCAGCGGTGAGTTCTTCGACAAGTACACCGAGCAGGAATGGACGCCCGAGACGGAACGCGTCCGTGAGCTCTTCGCCGGCCACCACATCCCCACCCAGGATGACTGGCGCGAGCTGAAGACTTCCGTCATGGAGCACGGCATCTACAACCAGAATCTGCAGGCTGTGCCGCCTACCGGTTCCATCAGCTACATCAACAACTCCACGTCCTCCATCCACCCGGTGGCCGCCAAGATCGAAATCCGCAAGGAAGGCAAGATCGGCCGCGTCTACTACCCGGCGCCGTACCTGACCAACGACAACCTGGAGTACTACCAGGATGCCTATGAAATCGGCTACGAGAAGATCATCGACACCTACGCCGCTGCCACGCAGCACGTGGACCAGGGCCTGTCCCTGACGCTGTTCTTCAAGGACACCGCCACGACGCGCGACATCAACAAGGCGCAGATCTACGCATGGCGCAAGGGCATCAAGACCCTCTACTACATCCGTCTCCGCCAGCTCGCGCTGGAGGGCACTGAGGTGGAAGGCTGCGTCAGCTGCATGCTGTAATCAGCCTTTATCGGTTGATTAATTGCGGCCCCGGCTGCACTCAAAACTAAAGAGCACGACGGCGGGTTCCCACCCGCCGTCGTAGGCTTATCTCAAGAAAACCATCGCTTTAAGGGGATGAAATGACCGAAAAGGTCAAGCTGCTGACACACGTCGAGGCCATCAACTGGAACAAGATCCAGGACGACAAGGACGTGGAAGTCTGGAACCGGCTGGTCAACAACTTCTGGCTGCCCGAGAAGGTGCCGCTCTCCAACGACGTCCAGTCGTGGCACACGCTGACCCCTGATGAGCAGCAGCTCACCATGCGCGTTTTCACGGGCCTCACACTGCTGGACACCATCCAGGGCACAGTGGGCGCTGTTTCGCTGATCCCGGATGCGATCACTCCGCACGAAGAAGCCGTGTACACCAACATCGCTTTCATGGAATCGGTGCACGCCAAGTCCTACTCGTCCATCTTCTCCACTTTGTGCTCCACCAAGGAGATTGACGACGCTTTCCGCTGGTCCCTCGAGAACGAGAACCTGCAGAAGAAGGCGCAGATCGTCATGGACTACTACCAGGGCGACGATCCCCTGAAGCGCAAGGTTGCCTCCACGCTGCTGGAGAGCTTCCTGTTCTACTCGGGCTTCTACCTGCCCATGTACTGGTCCTCTCGCGCCAAGCTCACGAACACGGCCGACCTCATCCGCCTCATTATTCGTGACGAGGCCGTGCACGGTTACTACATCGGCTACAAGTTCCAGAAGGGCCTGGAGAAGGTTTCCGAGGCACGCAAGCAGGAAATCAAGGACTACACCTTCGAGCTGCTCTTTGAGCTGTACGAAAACGAAGTCCAGTACACCCACGACCTCTACGACGGTGTGGGCCTGGCCGAGGACGTCAAGAAGTTCCTGCACTACAACGCCAACAAGGCCCTCATGAACCTCGGCTACGAGGCCATGTTCCCGGCTTCCGTCACTGACGTGAACCCGGCCATCCTGTCGGCCCTGTCCCCGAATGCTGACGAGAACCACGACTTCTTCTCGGGCTCGGGCTCCTCCTACGTGATTGGCAAGGCTGTCAACACGGAGGATGAGGACTGGGAGTTCTAGGTAGTCCAGCCGGAAGGTCGTTGTGAGGATTCCACCTGAACCTCCAACCACGATCTGACCGGCCGTTGAAAACCAAAAGGACCTCGCATGCTTGAGCGTGCGGGGTCCTTTTTGCTGTCATGAGAAGGAGACTTGAATTCCGGCCGAGCTGAACATGCCGGTCAGCATGGACTTTGTGTTTTCACTTGCCTGCTTGCGAAGCTGTGATTCCTCAGCTGCAGACGTAAGTTTCGTCTCAGCGAGCTTGAAATACTCCGCTTGCTGGGGCGCCTCTATAGCATCGGCGATTCGTTCCATGATGCCGCGGTCTTGGCTAAACACATAGGAACGATCGTGGTCCAAGTTTGGCTTATCCAGCTGCGCCTCCGGCAGCCGCACGGTCATCGACTTCCCATCGGCTGACAATACAAGGTCGTCGTCGGCAAACCCGGATAGATCGATGTAGGCGTTAACCGTACCAGCGGCGACGAAAAGCGTCCGGCGTCCTGAAATTAGGGCGGGAACCCCTGCGACGTTGTGGTCGATGTCCAGGACAGTTTCGAAGTTGCCCACTGCGGCATGATACTGGCTGACGTCCTTGATCGACTTCAAAAGGGCAGGCTGGCTGCGGTCTGTCCGCTGCGACTGGAAAGGGCTGACTCCCGCCACGTTGGCTACGCCGACTGCGGCTAATACCAGTACGATGGCGCCAACAATCAGGATCAGGGTGCGCTTGATCACTGGGCACCGACCGCCTGTGACGGCCCCTGCTGCTTTTTCGTCCGCTCATTGCCGGCGAAGCCTCGGATGATCATCTCGCCGGCAATCCCGACACCGATGAGCATCAACAGAGTGCCGTTCCTGGCCGAACTAGCGGCGATATAGGTATTCTGTGAGGCCGTAACTGCCGCGATATCGTTGGCGTACCAACCGTTGACCACCGATTGCTGCGGGGCTCCCTTGGTCTCCCCGTTATTGACCTCGTTCTTGATGCTCGCGTCGGCGAGGTCTGACTTCCACTCGGACGGGTTGCCTGCGTCGACAACAGCAGGCCCGGTGCCAGCCCAAGTCAGGATGAACAGCAATCCGAGGATGATGCCCAGAATGACCCTTGAAAGCTGCACTGGTCCGGCAGCTGCAGCAAATGTTTTGAAAAGCCCGGGCTTCTTGACGACGTTCGCCTGCGGAGTCGACTCCGGGATAGGCGGAACAGGCGGGTTGTAGCCTGTTGACGTGTCGTAATACGACATATTTTCCCCATTTTTCGTGCTTGGTAACGACCGCCTTGTGGCAGAAGATCTTTTGTCTCAGGAAAGCCAGACTCAGTTTCCGACTGGTGGCGCAAATTTCTTGAGCCGGAAACGAAGTTTTGATCCGCGAGTAGGATCGTCGCCCAATGACTTCGTTTCATCAATGTAACGTTCCCCGAACTCCTTAAGGAGAAAGTCGTCGACAATTCCCACGTGCCCGGCTGGGAACTTATAGGACATTACTTTGGGAAACAGAATCCGGCAAGACGAGCTCCAATCCGCTCTATCTCTCGGCTAAGGATGCAAATGGGCGAATGGCGGACATGAGTCTGTTCGCCGACAATCAGCTGGGATCCGGCGAGATTCTGCCCGGCGACAAGGCTCGGGGCAACATTGCATTCGATATTGCACCAGGCGCTGACACCGTCATGATCCCTGGTCCTCTGCTGCAGGAGGCCGCGCGGATCCAGATCCCGGGATAAGCTCACTTCGGCCGGACCATGAGGCCCGGCAGTGGGTAGGTGCAGCGTGGCTAGCAAGGTCCTGCCGCACCATGGGGGACACTGATAACTTCGCGGCAGGAAAGCCCTGGGCTCCTCTGCCGCGAACCGAATTGCAGGGTTGACGAACAGGCACAGGGTTGAGTCTGTAATTAGAGGGGGACAGCACATGACCGAGAGTGAATCCGTGACGCTCGAAACACAGCTCGATGACGAGGGGGCCAATGCTGACATTGCGAAGGCGGTCAGTGCCCGTCATTCGATCGCCCGCAAGTACGTCATGAGGATTCGGCGCCGTCGTCCAGAGGCGACCCCGGCGGAAGTGATCAAGTTGTTGGAACGTCACTACAGCACGTCAATCACAGCCGCCGGCGCGGCCATTACTGCAGGGTCCATCGCCGCTGAGGTGGGCATCTCCCTTATCCCGGGTGGAGGAGTCGCGGCCGCGGGTCTTAAGACCGCCGGGAAACAGGCCGCAAAGAAGACTGTGCAAGTAACAGCCAAGGAAGCGGCCAAAGTGGCCGCGAAGAATATGGCCCTGGGTGCTGCGAAAACCGGTGCTCATCGTGTAGCCGCGCTTCTCCCCGCCGGTGATCAGCAACTTCAATTCGAGATCACAGCAATTTTTGGGCTGGCCCTCGCAGACATTCACGGCATGGACCTCGACCAAGATCAGGCACATGCTCTGGTTTACGGGCTCACTAACGATTCCGTTAGCCAGACGCAGATTGCAACCATGGCTAAGGATGTAGCGGAAACGTCTCCCGATGGAGTGGTGGGAGTTGGTCACAAGTTCGCCGTTGCCAGTGGTGACTGGTCCCATTGGGCAACGACGCTTGCAGACACACTGCCAAGCGGGGCAGCACAAAGTCTTGTCAGAACCATACAGACGGGTCAGCTGGATACCGTACGTGAGACCTTGAGCGGGAAACAGCAGTCAGCGATTGAATACGGCGTGGGTGCGCTGGCAGGCGGAGTCAGCCGATTCGTATTTGGCCGCGACGTGGTCGTGGCAGCTCGGGCCGCGTTCCCTGAGGCTCCTGAGGAGTTCCCCGAGAGTCTGGGTCTTCAGGACAAGTCGTCAGACGCCGATGCTCGGGAGTCGGAGCCCAACCGGGCGCTTGCAGCCTTGGAGGATGCTGCGAAATCCACAGGAAGCTGGATCACAGGGACGGCCAGCACGGTTGGGGGTGGGGTTGCGACTGGTGCCACCGCTGTGGGATCAGGCGTAGCAGGCGCCGCCGCAGCGGTGTCCCGCCCGTTCCGCGCAGTGGACGTTGACGGAGACGGGATACCTGATGAGCCACAGGCATTGTCTGCGGTCAAAGGACTCGGCGGTGCTCTGGCGGGCGCCACAGGCGCAGCAGGTGGGAGAGTCGCTGGTCTCTTCAAGTCGCGGAAGCGAGACACGTCTGGCACACCGGAGAGTGCGCCTGAGGAATGAATCCCCGACGCCGAGAGGGCTTCCACGGCAGAGAGCTCTGGCCGCCTGGTACCTACGGGCCGCCCTCGTCTGCTGAGGCAGGACGCCTAGTACGTGCGTGCCCGGGTAAGGGTGGAGCGGTTGAGTGGTAGCTATGTCCTGTGGGTGTCCTGATTTGTAGGGTGTGAGCGTCTGCGAGTAGGGGTTTTGCGTTCCAGCCGGGGTTTTCTTTGGTGTGGTTGCAGGCTTCGCACAGTCCGGCGCCGTTGTCCAGGGTAGTGGTTCCGCCGGAGTGCCAGGGCACGATGTGGTCGATGTGCCGGATGGGTGCATCGCAGTAGGGGGTGCGGCAGCCGTGGTCGCGGGCTTCGATGAAGCGTCTGAGTCGCGGTGGGAAGAGCCGGGCCTTTGAGTCCATGGCCAACAGCTCGCCACTGGCTGGCGCGGTGTAGAGCCGTCGGAGCCAGACCTTTAAGTCCTGATTCTGACTGGCTGCTGCCTTGGTCCCTACCTGGGTGGTGGATTGTCCGGCGCCAATCAGAGTCCGAGCCCAGGGAGCAGGGACGATTCCGTAGCCCTGGAGCCTGGCCGGTTCACTGTCGCCTTGGAAGAGGGTGCGGTCGGTCATAACGACTTGGAGTTCGATGCCCGAGACCCCGCCGGCCGTGCCTGTGGTGCGTTCAACAAGTGAGTCTGCCATGACCTGCCCACGGTTTCGGGGGTCGCCGCTGGAGCGGGCAGAGTCGGCCGTCCGGGTCAGCGCGGCATACACTGCAACGCCCTGGGCTACAGGAAGCAGCGCGGTCAGATACGTCATGGTGTCCGGTGCGGGGCGCAGACTTACCGTCCTCTCGCTGGCGGCATGGCTGGACCGCTGGGCCACTGACCTCGGATCACGACGGTATGCGGCGGCCTTCGCGGCGGCGATGATGGCCTTGTCTCCTGCACTGTTGAAAGTACCGGTGTCGGGGGCGAGCTCTTCATCGACGGAGGCTCGGTCTTCAACACTGAGGCAGGCTGTTTCCTTCACGAGCAGTGTGGCCCGCCATTCATTAAGCTGCCCCGAACTCAACGCCGCCAAGGTGCGCGGCATCTCCGTGACTAGAGCTTTGGCAAGCCCCAATAACCTGGAGCCACGGTACGGTGATTCCCGCCGCGCCAAAGCCACCTGCGCGCCAACGCCCTTGCCTCGCTCCGCCACAGGGATGCCGGCCTCGGCTTGCTCGGCTCGCTGCGCTAGATCGAAAGCCACAGCAATCTGCGCTTGCAATCCGGTGATGGCCGACTTCATCTCCTCCAGGATCCGCAACTGACCAATCAGATGGCCACTGATAGTGCCGGGCTGAGCCGCACCTCGGGAGATGGCACGAAGAGACGCGGTAGACGCCGTTGTCTCCGCTTGCCTTTCCCCGTTCTGCTTCATGTCCTTACGTTCGCAGCAGGCACTGACAATATAGCGTCAGCGGCCCAAAGGGGCGTTCAATGCGTCCTTAGTGCCCTTCGTTAGAACGATCTACCACGTAAACGCGGCGCAGGGGCATACGACTTTGCCATCGCGCCGCGAGACTCTCGTAGTTCGCAATTGTGTGTTCGACTATGTCTGCCCCAGTCATCAGCCGCAAGTTCTGGCGCTCACGTTCGTACCCCAAAGCGTCCTTGCTGTAGCTACCAAGGCAAACGAATAGTGCAAGCTCTCCGTGCGCGAGTGTTCCGCTCAGTCTCTGGACGTCCGGGCGGGACTGTTGGGCGCTGGTGTGCTTGCACTGAACCTTGATCAGAGGAGGTTCCAGACCCAAAGGGTCCTTATGCGCGATGACATCGACGCCACCGTCCGACGAGTAGGGGGTCACCCGAGCCTGGTACCCCATGGCGCGGAGGAGATCGGCTGTGAAGTGTTCAAATTCTTCATGGCTAAGGTCCTCAAGGAGTGTCTTTAGTACAAAATCGCGCGTGAATTGATCGAGTCTTGCCGCGCTGGGTTCCGTTTCCACCCAGTCGTCGACAGCTTCCGAAGTCACGTCAGAAGACATCGCGGAAGGCGGTCTAACCGTTCCAGAGTCGAGATAGTCCAAGAAGACTTGTACGTTTTTCTTGACGCGGAAAAGGGTCATTGCCGATCCGATTTCGTACAGGGCTTTCTGCGGAAACAAACCTCGCGAGACGCCCGTCTGGACCCACCGGACTTCCCGTCGATGAGGGTGAACCTGGGTATCGGGGTAGTAACTGTAGTTCCCTGTTATCACGCCGAAGTTCAGGGTGCTGTCTGCCCGATGCGGTGCGATGACAACGTCGCCTTCCTTCATCTCAAAGGCAAAACGTCGGAGTATTCCCGCCCAGACGGGGTAGGCCCCGGCCTTTGCATCGGGATAGGCAACTTCTAGCGCACGCTTTAGTTTTTCCCTGTCATTGCCGATGGAGCGTATGTCAGCGATGGCGTTCCAGCCGATGCTGACGAATCCCTGCTCAAGAAGCTCGCTGGACAAAGCATCATTGTGGATGCCCCACACTACGGCCAATTGGGCCTCCAATTTTTGTAGGGTTCAAGGTCTATTTCTGGTGTTCAGCCTATATGTGACGCGGAGTTGAACCGTCCCGCCCTTGTCCGCGTCCTTACATCAGGGGAGGATAAGTGCCATCTTCGGGAGGTTCACCATGGTGCGGCTTGAAAAGTTCGAAAAGTACTTGATCGAAGAGTTCTACGACGACTACCGGTCAGGGGACATGTCGCACAAGACATTCACCAGGCGGGTGGCATTCATTATGGGGAGCATGACGGCCGCTGCTGCGGCCATGACCTTAGTGGGCTGCACACCTGACGAGGTGCCGCGGACCACTGATCCGATGCCAACGCCATCGCCTGCTTCTTCGGCTGGATCGGCCGGGACGGCGACAACCGCGGTTCCCAACGCCAAGAGCCCATTGTCTGTTCCGGAAGGCGCGGCCGGCCTGACAACAGCCACGGTGAAACTGACTTCCGGAGGGACAGAAATCAGCGGGTATCTGGCCCGGCCCGACGGAAGCGAAAAGGGACCCGCGGTCCTGATTTGCCACGAGAACCGAGGGCTAACCCCGCATATCCAGGACGTCGCCCGGCGCTTCGCCAAGGAAGGCTACGCAGCGCTGGCTCTGGATCTGCTGAGCCGGGAAGGCGGCACGGCGTCCATGGACCCGGATGCCGTCCCGGGTGCGCTCACCCAAGCCGGTGCCCAAAGGCATGTGCAAGACTTCGCCGCCGCCTTCGACTACCTCAACGTCCAGGACTTCGTAGAAGAAGGCCGCATCGCCATGATCGGATTTTGCTTCGGCGGCGGTATCACCTGGCAGGCATCCACGGAGATCCCTGGCCTCAAGGCAACGTCGGCCTTTTACGGTCCAGCACCGGACCTGGCCAAAGTACCCACCATCAAGCCGGCCGTGTTCGGTGTCTATGCGGAGAACGACGCACGCATCACCGGCGCGATGCCCCAGTTCCAGGAAGCCTTGGACGCATCAACGGTCAAGCATCAGCTGAAGGTGTACCCGGGCGTGGACCACGCGTTCCACAACGACACCGGTGACCGCTACGTTGAAGCCCAAGCAACAGCCGCCTGGAACGACACCCTGACGTGGTTCAAGGACAACGTTTAACCCGGCCAGACCTCACCCGTTTAACCGGGCAGCCTCACTGGCCAGCTCGGCTTCAAGCGTCTCAATACTCGGCAGGGACGCCACCAATTCGTCAGGCAAGGAGTCCGCAAGGGAGGTCCGCCACTCAGCGATGCCGACGGGAGCGTTGAAGCCCCGCAGCGCGTACTCCGCCACCACGCTGTTCTTCTCCTTGCACAGCAGCAAGCCGATGGTCGGCTTGTCGTCCGGGTGTGCCATGAGATCGTCCACGGCAGCCATGTACATGCCAAGCTGCCCCAGGAACCCGGGTTCAAACTTAACCGCTTTGAGTTCGATCACCATGTAGCACCGCAATTTCAGGTGGTAGAACAGCAGGTCAGCGAAAAACTCGTCGCCGGCAATCTCCAACCGCACCTGCTCGCCAACAAACGCGAAGCCCTGGCCCAGCTCCAACAGGAACTTCTCCACGTGTTTCACCAACTGCAGCTCCAGGTCCCGTTCGGTGTGCCGGTCACCCATGGACAGAAAGTCGAAGACGTAGGGATCCTTGGTGGCCTGCTGAGCCAGGTCCGAGTCCGCTGGCACCATAGTGGACTTGAAGTTGGTGATGGCCTGCCCGGAGCGTTCGTGCAAGCGCGTCGAGATCTGGTGGGTCAGCACGTTGCGTGACCATCCGTGTTGGGCAGCTGCCGCGGCGTACCAAAGGCGCGTGGCGGCGTCGTCGAGCTTTTCCAGCAGGGCGATCTGGTGATACCAGGGCAATGTTGCAAGCGGCGCTTGCAACATTGGAAAGTCCGGCCAGGCCTGGGCGAAGCTCTTCATGTACCGCAGGTTCCTGGGGGAGAACCCTTTCGCTTCCGGATACCGGGTGCGGATATCGGCCGACAATCGCGTGACCACTTTGGCGCCCCAGCCCTGCTCGGACTCCCGTTCCGCCAATTGCCTGCCAATGCTCCAGTACGAGTTCAGGACCTCGCTGTTGGCCGCAGCCATCGCTCGGGTCCTGCCCACCCGGACCTCTTGCGCCACCGTATTGAGCAGAGCCGGATACCAGTCGGGCATGGACGATGCTGCCGGAATCCCCGGAAATGAGGCCTCGGTAGCGAGCTCTTGGGACGGCATGTGTCTCCTGTCGATTGCTGTTGGGATCACGCTATGCGGAGGGACTGACAAAATAGACGGGTGAGTGAAGCCGCCGAATTTGTGGACTACACGTTGCAGCGTGAGTCGTCCTGGGAGAAAGCCGACGAAGCCAGCGAACGCCTCGGTGGAGCGCTGAAGGTCTATGGCGCGTCCGTGGGCGCCGTCCGCGGAACAATCCGGGATGCTTTGAAGCGGTACAAGAACCTCAGCCATGACGACGTCACCGCCCTGAGCTCGGAACTTTGGGAGGAACCGGTTTTTGAACGGCGCCTCGCAGCGGTGGTTCTGTTGCAGAGCAAAGTGGGCGTCCTTGTGAATACGGACCTGACCCGCATCGAGGGTTTTATCAGGCACGCCGGGACGCCGGAACTGGTGAATCCGCTCGCCAAGGATGTGGTGCGGCCCCTGCTCGCCCGGCTCGAGGGGCCGGCAAAGGACCGCGCTGATCGCGTTCTTGGTCGTTGGGCGACCGACCCGGACCCCGAATTGCGACGCGCGGCTGCCCTTGCCACAGGCGCCACCACCCCTTGATAAGCACCAGGGACGCGCCTAGCGTTTCCCTCACAACATGCCAGTGAATCGAGAGGCAGATTGTTCGATGAAATCGCTATGGTTGGACCGTCAATCTCACTTCACGTCCGACGCAATCCCCGATGAGAAGCACTTTGACACGATAGTGGTGGGCGCAGGCCTCACCGGTATGGTGGCTGCGTTGCTCCTATCCCGGTCCGGCCAGCGCGTGGTGGTTTTCGAGGCACGAACACTTGGCGCTGTGACCACGGGCAACACCACTGGCAAGCTGAGTCTCTTGCAAGGTGGCGCGCTCTCGGCGTTGCGCGGCCAGTACTCACTCAAGGTGGTCCAAGCCTACGTTGAGGCCAACAAGACAGGACAGGCCTGGCTCACGCAGTACATGGAGCAGCAGGGCATTCCGTTCCAGCGCCGGACTGCGGTCACCTTCGCAAACACCGACGACGGCGGCCAGCGTCTCCGCAAAGAAGCCGCGGTTTCGCGTGACGCGGGATTGGATGTCCATTTCAGCCGTGATCCCGGACTCCCGTTCGCGGTAGTCGAGGCGCTTGAGCTGGAGGACCAGGTCCAAATCCACCCGATGGATGTCTTGGAGAACCTGGCGAGCGACATCCGGGAACACGGCGGCCTGGTGGTTGAGGGCGTACAAGTGCAAAACGTCAGTGGCCAACAGCCGTTGGAGGTCTCCACGCACAAGGGAACCTTCACAGCGGACACGGTTGTGCTGGCGACGGGGATACCGATTCTGGACCGTGGACTTTACTTTGCGAAGCTCGAGCCCAACCGTTCCTACGCTGCCGCACTCCGTGTACCGGGCGACACAACAATCCCGTCCGGCATGTACCTGTCCATTGATGGCCCAACCCGCTCCCAGCGAACCTACCCAACTCCTGGAGGTGAACTTTTGCTCGTGGGCGGCTACGGTCACGCGGCTGGGCGGGCCACATCTCCGAAGGCGCATCTGGATGAGCTTCTGGGATGGGCCAGCCAGCATTATCCCGGCGCGGAGGCGACCCATACGTGGTCAGCCCAGGACTACCAGGCAACCAACCTCTTTCCATTCTTCGGCAAACTGCCCCGGGGCCACAGCCGGATCTTCTTTGGCACGGGCTACAACAAGTGGGGGATGAGCAACGGCGTCGCCGCTGCGCTGTCCATCACCTCGGACATACTGGGTGGCCAATCTGATTGGGCCACTGTTATCCATCACCGGGTGACCTCGCCCAAGGGTGCTGCAGAAGCTATCCGACATAACGCCGACATTGCGCGTCGGATGATCGAGGACAAAGCCAAAGTCAGGAAAAACCCGGAGATTACCGACGAAACCCGCCCGCCCGAGGGAACGGGCGTCGTCGGACTTTATCAGGGCGAGCCGGCGGCGGTTTCGACGGTGGATGGGAAGGTGTGCATGGTGTCGGGCAGCTGCGCGCATTTGGGCGGATTGCTGGGCTGGAACGATGCCGAGAAATCGTGGGACTGCCCGCTGCACGGTTCCCGTTTCACCCCCGGGGGCAAGTACCTTGAAGGCCCTGCGACCCATCACTTGCAGAAGCCGCCCGTCAGGAAAAAGGACTAACTGAGCCGATCGACGCGCCGCTTGGCTTGATCCGCGCTTCGTCGCAGCTGCGTTGCCGTCCTCACGGCGCCCTTCTTGTCTGATTCTGCGGCGTCGGCATCCCGGGTGAGCCCGATCAACTCGGCTTCCAAGGACGCCAATCGTTTCTTGGTTTCCTCGATCTCTGATGTGAGGTTTGTTCGGCGTTCGGCCAACTTCCTGACGACGTCCCACGCTTGGTCCGCTGTTTCTTCGGCGTGGTGAGCCTCTTTGTCGGCCGCCTCGAATTCGCTGCGGGCCTCCTTCAGCGCCCCCTGTCGTTTGGCGGCGCGACGCTCAGCCAGGGAAGTCGCCTGCTCTTTCGGTTCCTTCTCCTTGGGAGGGGATGGTTCCTTGGCAGGCGACGGGTCCTTCTTGCCTGGTGTCGCCACACGCGGCTCCGTGGCTTCAAAGCCAGCCAACTCCTCCGGCCCGGCTGCGGCCACGGCACCTGTGAGGTCTACGGACTCGAAGCCGCTGCCGCTCAGTGCGCGCACCAATCGCCCGGTGGCTACCGCGCCGGCAGCCCCCGCATCAGCCATCGCCGCCCTTAGGGTCTGCTCCGTATCGGCAACCGCGGCTGCGCTGAGCGGTGCTCCCAACTCGCTTGCGAGATCCTTGGCCGCCCGCACTGCCGATGCCAACTGGCCTTGCCGTTGTTGCCCCAACCCGCGAAATGCCTCCGCGTCAGACTCCTCCTGTGCGGTTCGGAGCGAAACGCCAAAACGCACGACGCCGTCAATCACCTCGGGCTTATGAACCGCCACCATGTTGATGGCCCAGGCTGCGGCGGCGGGCTTGGGCAGTCCGCCGATTTCCTTCGCCAGGGCGCTATCGCCGCCGTCCTTTGCCTTGCGGACCAGCGCCGACCGCTCCGCTGTGAACTCACGCGGCAAGACGGCGTACAGCTCCTGGGCAGCTTCGCGGAGATCCATGAACTTATCCTAGGGTTTCATCCGGGCGGCAAAGGGGACCAAATCCGCGTTGGGCCGATGCTTAGGGTAGCCTAAGCCGAGTGGACCAGATCATGAGCTTGCCCTTCGGAGTCGCCCTGGCGGCGCTGTTTGCGATAGTCATGATCCGCGTCAACGTCACGTACTGGATTGGCCGTGGCGTCGTGGCCGGATTCGGCCACACCCGATTTGGCAAGTCCTTGGAGCGGCCAAAGTCAGCCCGGGCCCAGGCCCTGATCCAGCGGTGGGGGCCATACGCCGTCGTACTTTCTTTCCTGACCATTGGCCTCCAAACGGCGGTCAACCTTGCAGCGGGTGCGGCGCGGATGCCGCTGCGCCGCTACCTGCCGGCAGCCATTGGGGGTTCTGTCATCTGGGCGTTGCTTTATGCCACCATCGGACTTGCCGCCTTGGAGGCGTGGCTGGCGGTGGCTGCGGCGTCCCCCGTTGGCGCAGGTCTGGCACTTGCCACCCTGGCCGCCGTCATCGTGTGGCTGGTAGTTCGCAGGCGTCGTTCTGCGGCCAAATCAGCGGATACAGTGGTCTGAGTTCTACTGCTGGATCGGCGAAAGGCTCGGGTTGACTACTGCATTACCGGAACTGGCGGACGGCGATTTCTACTACGAAACGTTGGGTGAGGGCCGCTACCGGTCCACACTCCATGCCCAGGGTGCATGGAATCCACACGAACAACACATGGCTCCGGCCTCGGGCATCATCGCCGATGCCCTTGTCAGGCATGAGCCCAGGGACGACGTGCGATTGGCCCGCATCAGCTACGAAATCCTCGGATTGATTCCCGGCGGCGAATTCCAGGTCACCACCTCAACGCTGAGGCCTGGCCGGACCATAGAACTGATCCAGGCCGAACTTACTGCCGGAGGCCGGGTGGCCATCCGTGCTTCGGCCTGGCGAATGGTCACCAGTGACACCAGCGCCGTAGCAGCGGTGGAAGACGAGCGCATGCCGGCGCCCGACGAGTGCAAGCCATGGGACGGAGCCAGCGTGTGGCCGGGCGGGTACATCCGCTCGCTGGAGATGCGCTTGGCGGAGGGCCACCGACCAGGATCCGGCAAGGTGTGGATCCGGACCTCGCACCCTCTGACGGACCGGCAGGACAGCACGGACCTTGCGCGTTTGATGGGCCTGGTGGACACAGCCAACGGCATCGCGGCCCGTGTCCCACCGGGCGAGAACAGCTACATTTTTCCCAACGTGGACCTGCAGATCCACATGTACCGGGCACCGTCCGGTGAATGGCTCGGGTTGGACAACAAGGTTTCCTTCGGAGCCGACGGCATCGGGCTGACCTCCACAGTGCTCCACGACGTCAACGGGCCGTTCGGCAGGGCCGAGCAGATCCTGACGTTGAGGAAGAGCTGATGCCGGCCGACGCGGTCCGCGGGCAGCTCACTGTGTACCGCCAGCACGAAAGCATGGGCGCAGCAGAAGACCTAGATTTCGCCCTGGAGCTCCTGAAGCGCACCCGCAGCGGGCAGCTGGGTCCTTCGCTTCGCCTGTACCGCCCGGAGCCTACGGTTGCTTTCGGCCAGCGGGATGCCAACCTACCGGGTTTCCACGCAGCGGAACAGGCCTGCCGGGAGCTGGGTTTCGAGCCTCTCATCCGGAAAGCCGGAGGCCGCGCAGCTGCCTATCACCAGGGCACCTTGGTGATAGACCACATTGAGCCACATCCGGACGCGATCGTACGCGCCAAGGCCCGTTTTTCGGAGTTCGGTGAACTGTTGGCCGGTGCGCTCCGCAGCGTCGGTGTTCACGCCGCCGTCGGTGAGATTCCGGGGGAGTACTGCCCCGGCGAGTTCAGCGTTCACGGCGAGGATCCGGACTTTCCGGCCCACCGTATCAAGCTCATCGGTACTGCACAGCGGGTAGTCTCCGGTGGTTGGCTGTTCAGCTCAGTGATTGTGGTGGAGAACTCCCAGCCCATCCGGGACGTCCTGACGGCGAGCTACGCCGCGTTGGGCCTTGACTGGGATCCCGCAACGGCCGGCGCTGCCAACGACCTGCTGCCGCACCTGGATGTGGACACCGTGGAGGGCGCTGTCATTGAGGCGTACGGCGGTTACGCGGACGTCGTCGACGGCGACTTCCGGAGTCTGGTGGCTTAGCGGCACCTGCGCCGTTGAGCACGGAGTTACCCGGGTTTAGGCTGAGGTCAACAGGAAATCCAATCACGCGGATCGCGGTGGCACAATGGGCCGGAAGCATCACCCGTTTGAGGATTCGGACGTCGATATCAGCGTCAGCCCACCGAAGAGGTCTGCCGCCGGTTTGCCCAGCCTAAGTGAAACCCTCCCGCACGCCCTCGCTAACATGGGGCCGTCGCGGGCATGGAAGACGCTGAGGGCCGTCAACCAGAAGGACGGCTTTGACTGCATGAGTTGTGCCTGGCCTGACCCGCCGGAGCGCAAAGCGGCCGAGTTCTGCGAGAACGGTGCCAAGGCCATTGGATGGGAAGCGGAACCGCTGCGGATCCCCACGGAATTCTGGGCAGAGAACGGGCTGGGCTCCCTGGAACGGAGATCGGAGTTCTGGCTGGGGCAGCAGGGCAGGCTGGTTGAACCTGTCTACAAAACCGCTGGTTCAGATCACTATGCCCCCGTCAGTTGGGATCGGGCCTTTGAGATCATCGCGGGAGAGCTCAACGGCCTCGACGATCCGGACCAGGCCACGTTCTACACCAGCGGCCGGACCAGCAACGAAGCTGCGTTCCTTTATCAGCTGTTCGTGCGGGCGTTCGGAACCAACAACCTCCCGGACTGCTCCAACATGTGCCACGAGTCCACGGGCATCGCAATGGGAGAGACCATCGGAGTAGGCAAGTCTGCCGTCACCTACCCCGACTTCGCCAAAGCCGACCTGATCATCATCATGGGACAGAATCCGGGAACGTGCCATCCACGGATGCTCACTGCTCTCGAAGACGCCAAACAAGCCGGCGCGGAGATCGTTGCCGTGAACCCATTGCCGGAAGCTGGCTTGATAAATTTCCGGAACCCACAACGTCCGCGCGGCCTGGTGGGAAAAGGCACGGACCTTGCCGATCAGTTCCTTCAGATCCGGATCGCCGGGGACATGGCATTGCTGCAGTCTCTCAGCAAGCGCGTGCTCGACGCAGAAAGGGTGGCCCCCGGGACGGTGCTGGACCGTACGTTCATTGATGAACATTGTCAGGGTTTTGTTGGTTTCGCCGCCCATCTCGCTACGTTGAATGAGCGCGATGTGCTGGCAGCCACGGGGCTGACCAGCGAAGAAGTCGATGAACTTGCCGGGAGGTACCTCCGTGCCGGGAAGGTCATTGTCACGTGGGCCATGGGGCTCACGCAGCATAAGAAGGCCGTGTCCACCATCAAGGAAATCATCAACCTGCTCCTGCTGCGCGGCAATATCGGCAAACCCGGGGCGGGGCCGTGCCCGATCCGTGGACACAGCAACGTCCAGGGTGACCGGACCATGGGCATTTGGGAGAAGATGCCGCCACGGTTCCTGGATGCCCTGCAGAGTGAGTTTGGCTTTGAACCCCCGAGGCGTGCCGGCGTCGATGCGGTAGACAGCATCAGGGCCATGAGGGATGGAAGGATCAAGGTTTTGGTGGCATTGGGCGGCAACCTGATCCATGCAATCTCGGACACCGCTGTGGCGGAAGCGGCCGTGAGGAAAACCCGCCTGTCCGTCCAGATTTCCACCAAGCTGAACCGGTCACACGTGGTGGTGGGTGAGCGGGCGCTGATCCTGCCCACTCTGGGGCGAACCGAGGTGGACAGGCAAGGCGGCATCGAGCAATTCGTTACGGTGGAGGACACAGTGTGCGCGGTGCACCGCTCGGCGGGTCCCCTGCAGCCGATTGCCCCGGACGTCTTGTCCGAGGTTGCCATCGTCAGTCGCCTTGCCCAGGCTGTGCTGGGCAACAAAATGCTGGTGGATTGGGTCGGTCTGCGCACTGACTACGACACCATCAGGGACCACATCTCCCGCATAGTGCCGGGCTTTGAGGACTTCAACACACGCATTCGTGAGGAGGGCGGCTTCGTGCTTCCGCATGGACCCAGGGACAGCAGGACGTTCCCCACGCCAACAGGCAAGGCCATGTTCTCCGTCAATGAACTTGAGACGATCGTGATTCCGCCAGGCCGGTTGCTTTTGCAGACCCTCCGGTCCCACGACCAGTTCAACACCACCATGTACTCCATGAATGATCGATACCGGGGGATCAAGAAAGGCCGCATGGTGTTGCTGGTCAATCCGCAGGACTTGGAGGAGTTGGGCTACCAGGACGGTGGTTATGTGGACGTTCACAGCGAGGCCGACGACGGCGTGGACCGTGTCCTTCCGCAGTTGCGTTTGGTGGCGTACCCCACTGCGAGTGGCTGCGCTGCTGCTTACTACCCGGAGGCCAATGTGCTGGTCCCCTTGGATTCGACGGCGGAGGAAAGCAATACGCCGGCGTCGAAGTCTGTGATCATCCGGCTTGAGCCGGCTGCCGCACCGGTTTACGGAACGGCAGCCGACAAGCAGTCCTGAAGGTGTCAGTGCCCGCGGGCGATCCATTCGTCCAGGTGCGGCTTTTCCGCACCGATGGCAGTGGAGTCCCCGTGTCCTGTTCGGACCACTGTCTCATCCGGCAGGCTGAGCAACTTGGTCCGGATGGACTCGATAATGGTGGGGAAGTCGCTGTAGGAACGGCCGGTCGCGCCGGGTCCGCCTTGGAAGAGGGTGTCCCCGCTGAAGAGTGTCCTTTCGCTGGGCAGGTGGAACGACACCGACCCGGGCGAGTGTCCGGGAGTGTGGATTGCCGTTAGCTTCGCACCGCCGACGGTGAACTCGTCGCCGTCCGCAATTGCGACATCGGGGTCAACGTCCGGGAAAACTGCCCGCCACAGCATCCAGTCGTCCTGGTGCAGGTGGATGGGTGCCTTGACGAGGTCCCGGAACGCGCCGGCCGAACGGATATGGTCGTCGTGGCCATGGGTCAGGAGAATGGCTTTGACCGTGCGGCCGTTGACGGCCTCAACTATCGCTTCCGGGTTGTGGGCGGGGTCGATGACGATGCACTCTGCGTCGTCGCCGAGGATCCACACGTTGTTGTCCACGTCCCAGGTTCCGCCGTCGAGCGAGAACGTGCCGGACGTGACAACATGGTCGATGCGGAGGTCGTTGGTGCTGGTCACAGTTCCACCACCGATCGCAGGACGGCGCCTTGGTGCATTTTGTCGAAGGCTTCTTCCACCTGGTTGATAGTGATGCGCTCCGTTACGAAGGCGTCCAGGTCCAGCTTGCCCTGCTTGTACAGGTCCACCAGCATCGGGAAGTCCCTGGAGGGCAGGCAGTCGCCATACCAGGAAGACTTGAGGGATCCGCCGCGGCCAAAGACGTCCAGGAGGGGCAGCTCGAGAGTCATTTCGGGTGTCGGGACGCCTACCAGGACAACGGTTCCCGCGAGGTCGCGGGCGTAGAACGCCTGCTTGTAGGTTTCCGGACGTCCGACGGCGTCGATCACCACATCTGCTCCGAAGCCGCCGGTGAGCGCACGGATCTCTTCCACGGGGTCGCCGGCGGAGGAATCGACGGTGTGCGTGGCGCCCAGGTCCTTGGCACGCTCGAGCTTCTTTGCATCGATATCGACGGCGATGATGGTGGTGGCGCCGGCAAGCGCCGCACCGGCGATGGCGGCTACGCCCACGCCGCCGCAGCCGATGACGGCAACCGAGTCGCCCCGCTTGACGCCGCCGGTGTTGAGCGCTGCGCCCAAACCTGCCATGACGCCGCAGCCGAGCAGGCCGACGGCGGCAGCATCGGCGTCGGGGTCTACCTTGGTGCATTGGCCGGCCGCCACGAGCGTCTTTTCGATAAAGGCGCCGATTCCCAGGGCGGGGGACAGCTCAGTGCCGTCCTCGAGGGTCATTTTCTGGGTGGCGTTGTGGGTGTTGAAGCAGTACTGGGCTTGGCCGCGCTTACAAGCGCGGCAGTTGCCGCAGACGGCACGCCAGTTGAGGACAACCCGGTCGCCGGGTGCTACGTCCGTGACGTCCGGACCGACTGCGCTGACCACGCCGGTGGCTTCGTGGCCCAGCAGGAACGGGAAGTCGTCGCTGATGCCGCCGAGTTTGTAGTGGAGGTCGGTGTGGCATACGCCGCTGGTGAGGATGTCAACCAGGGCCTCGCCTGGACCGGGTTCGGGAACCAGGATGGTTTCGAGGGTTACGGGTGCGCCTTTGGAGCGGACGACGACACCTTTGACTGCGTGGACCATGGAGAGCTTCCCTTCGGGCTCGCGGAGAGCGGCCCGATTAAATGCAACAGGGCCCGCTACGGATTCCCATTCTGTCTATCACAAGTGGCAGACAGTGCGTGGATTGTTCCGTGCGGACCCCGGCATGAACTCGGTGGCACGGGACCTTATGCGGCCAGTCGGCTCTCAACCTCTGATGCGGAGGGGTTGGTTGCAGCGGTACCGTCCGGGAAGAGAACGGTGGGAACTGTGCGGTTGCCTCCGTTGAGCTGCTCGACGAGTTCGGCAGTGCCATCCACTTCTTCGATGTTGATCTCGGTGTAGCCGATGCCCTTGGCGTCCAGTTGCTTCTTTAGGCGGTTGCAGTAGCCGCACCAGGTGGTCGAGAACATGGTGATGGTGCCGGAGTCGGGAGTGAAGTCCACAGAGCTCTCCTCAGTATTCGTCGTTTTCACGGGAGTGGTTCGTTCCTAACAACGGTAACCCGCTACCGAATAATTCCCGTGCGGCCGCGAAGCCGGGTTACGTCACATGCCTGTGCTGGTGCGTTCTGCGAGGAAAGGGCAGACTGTTCGCATGTGTGGACGTTATGTGATGGCCCGTGCGGTGGGGGACCTGCTCGCCGATTTTGACGCCGAGCTCGAGAAGGAAATAGCCCTGGAGAAATCGTGGAATGTGGCTCCGACGGATGCCGTTCCCATCGTTTTGGAGAGGTTGATTGATGACGATGTGAAACGGCAGCTCCACGTGGCGAAGTGGGGGCTGGTGCCTTCGTGGGCGAAGGATCCCAAGGGCGGTGCCCGGCTTATCAACGCTCGAAGCGAGACGCTGTTGGAGAAGCCGTCCTTCAAGAAGGCCGCCGTTGCCAGGCGTTGCGCGGTTCCTGCTGATGGCTACTACGAATGGAAAAAGGGCGAGGGAAAGAACAAGCAGCCCTATTATGTGCATCCGGGGGATGGCCAGGGCTTGGTCTTTGCAGGCTTGTACGAGTGGTGGCGGGACCAGTCGGCCTCTGATGATGACCCTGCCCGTTGGTTGCTGTCCATGTCCATCCTGACCGCGGACACCCCTACGGCTGAGTCGGCCAGGTCCCGGCGCAGCGCCTCTGTCTTTGATGAGCTGACCGCCCTGCATGACCGTGTTCCATTGCCGATGAGCACAGAGACGATGGAAGCCTGGTTGGATCCGCGGGAAAAGGACGCTGAAGGGTTGGTGGAGCTGGTCCGCTCCAGGGCACACGATGCCGCAGCTGCATGGACACTGGACCCAGTGGGTGCCGCGGTGGGAAATGTCCGCAACAATTCACCGGAACTCGTTGAACCGGTGGAAGGCCTCTTCTAGAACTTAGAGAGCCTCGGTGACCGGTACGCCGGATTGAAACTCCCGGCCGTCCGCTTCGCTGAAGCCCGTCATGACGTGGCCTTTGCTCAGCCCATGGATGGCCGACATGGGGAAGTTCCCCGTGATGACGTTGCCCGAGTGCTCCACGCCCTTGATGTCGTAGTTTTCCTCAGCACTGAGGGAATGGTTGAAGGAGTAGAACGAGATCGCCTCGCCGTTCATGAATTCGATGCCGAGCCTGCGCTGCGAGGAATAGTCCTCGCTGGCAGCAACAAGGCCCACGACGTAAGCGCCGGAGCCTGGTATGTTGCCATCGATTTCGAACCTTGCCACAAGGTTGTCGTCTTCGGCGGAGATGTTGACCTGCTTCAGGAGTGCGTCATTGGTGCTCATTCCACAATCCTGCTCTGTGGACACGCTGGCGTCCACCCCTCGGGACGTCATCCTTCCAAGAGCCGCTGGATGTTGCGTGTCACTGTTGCCCTGTCCATGATCCTGCCCTTGCGGGCGGTCAGGAGGTGCAGGGCCTGCCCATCGCTGTAGTCGGAAACTGCCTCCGCCCGCGCCCGGGCGTCAGGTATTGCCATTGCTTCGAGCAGTTGCGCCAACGCCGATACCAACCGCTCGTGCCCGGCGGCGACCATCTCTGGCTGGTCGAGGGCGAAAACGAAACGGGCCCTGGTCAGGTCGGCGTTTTCAGTCGCGAGTCGCATGACTGCTCCAGCGATTTGGTCCGCCAAGGAGGCTACCGACGTCGGAAAGTCCGCCCGCCCTTGCTGCAGAAGGAGGCGGTCCAGTTCTTCAACGCGGTCGACGGCGGCACTGACCAACGCGGCACGGTTGCGGAAATAGTTCGAGGTAGTTCCGACGGCGACGCCGGCTTGGGCGTCGACGGCCCGGTGGGTGAGTCCCTTGAGACCCTTGGCGGAGACGACGGCGAGCGCGGCATCGGCAAGTTGAGTTCGTCGGTCTTGCATGGCGAAAGTCTAACTTCAACCCCTGGTACCACTACAAATGTAGTTGTACAGTGTGCTCATGGAAAAAGTGGACATCATTGGCGGAGGAATCGCCGGACTGGCGCTCGCCGGGCGGCTGGATCCCAGCAGGTTTCACGTCACCGTGTATGAGCAGCGGCCCGAACTCCCGGCAGTTGGGACAACTCTTGCCATGTGGCCGGGTGCTCAGCGGGCCTTGGCCGAGCTGGGAATCCTTGGTGCCGTTCGGAGTCGTGGTTCCATCATCAAGACGGGCGCTCTCCGCAGCCCCTCCGGGGATCCCATGCTCTCCATGGAAGGAGAAGGGCTGGTAGGAGTGTCCCGGCCCGAACTGCTGAGGCTGCTGGACTCCGCAGTGCCGGATGCGGTGTCAAGGGTGGCCAGGCGTGTGGATCGCCCACCAGCCGATGCTTGGCTGACCGTGGGCGCGGACGGAGTCAAAAGCATTGTTCGACGCAGCATTTGGGGCCCGCGCAGTACTGCCAGGCCCACTCCATTCCTTGCTGTCCGCGGAGTCACTCCCGGAACCCCGTCCGCCGAAGACATCGGCGAGTACTGGGGGAGGGGCGAGATTTTCGGTTTGGCACCTGCGGGTGATGGAACCAACTGGTACGCCTCCTTCAGGTCTGCCCTTGGCCCGGACGGGGTTGACGTCGCAGAAGCACTTGAGGTGACGCGGTCCCGGTATGCGAAGTACCCACCAGCTGTTCGGCGTGTTCTTTCCAGTGCGACTCCGGACAATTCACTGGCTCAGCGGATCTGGACGACGCCTCCCCTCGGACGATACGCGCAGGGCAATGTGGTGTTGCTTGGGGACGCCGCACACGCCATGACCCCCAATCTTGGCCGGGGTGCCTGCGAAGCCTTGATCGATGCTGTGACCCTGGGCAAGCTGCTGAACGAGCGGCCCCTGAAGGAAGCGCTCGCCGCCTATAACCGGGAGCGGGTCATGCGCACTCAGCTGCTCCGGCTGGCTTCTTCGCTCATGGGTAGCGTTGCCCTCGCCCAGGGTGCACAACCTTGGCGCGACGCTGTGGTGAAACAGGTGGGCAAGCGTTCCAAGCGGACTGCTTCGCGGATGGGTACCTAGGGCCTGCGGACCGGTGCTAAGGCAAGAGGAGTACGACGATGACCGTGGTGGCCACCAAGCACCCGGCTGCGGTCCCAAGTATGCGCCGGGCATGGGACGAGTTGTCCGTGATCCACGGCAGGCCTGCGCTGCGGTACATCATCCCCGCAAGGGCGGATGCCGCAAGTGCGACCACAACGTACCAAAGGGCTATTGTTGCCGGTGTCCACGTCCCGAGCTGCCGGACAAAGACCAGCACTGCCACTATCTCGAATGCCGATGCGATGAGTCTGAGCCTGTCTGCCTTGCCCGCGGCGCGCTCGGATGCCCGCTTTCGAGGCAGGACCGCCACAAGGTGCGGTATCAGCAGCAATGCGCCAATGGCCGGCGCCATCCACATCATCGGAAATCCCCTCGTGTCGCCTCAGCAAGGAGCGCATGGGCGATACCCTCAACCGGGCCGTTGGCTGTGTCTCCGGCGATGTACACAGCTGTACCCGCCGCACGGTCAAGGACAAGCATTGACCGATAGCCGCCGGTTGCTCCGTTGTGCCAGGTGATGGTGCGGCCATCCCGCTCGTCCATGAACCATGCCAGGCCGATCGAGCCGCCGTCATCATCGTCAAACCGGGGATCAAGTGACGTTGCCGGATCGACACGCAATGCAGGGTCGGCTGTGAGGAGTGCCGAGGCGTATCGCGCCATATCTGTGGCGGTGGAGCGGACCCCGCCGGCCGGAGCGTGGGCATTCCCTGTCCACGGATCGGCTGGCCTGCCAGAGGATGTGTAACCCCGGGGAGCATCGTCCGTGAGGCCGGAAGAACTGACCGGCGCGAAACTGTCTGTCATGCCAAGGGGCTCGAATATTCCCTGGCCCAACACTTGTTCGTAGGGGAGGCCCCTGGCGGAAGCGATTGCCTGGCCAAGCACCGCAACACCCATGTTCGAGTAAGAGACACTTCCTGCACCCGACAACCCGGATCCGCGTGCCGCGCTGACGAGGTCGTCAACGCCGCCAGTGTAAGGATCGCTGCCCCTGAGCTGGGAAACATAACCCTGCAGGAAGGCGCCTATTCCGGACTCAACCCGGGGAAGTCCCGACCGGTGGGATGCCAACTCCTCCAAGGTGAACGGCTGGGTTCCGAGTTCGAGGTACATCGAAGCCGGATCCGCAATGTCCAGCACATCATCAGCCTCCGCCTGAATCAGAAGGAGTGACGTCATGGTCTTGGTGATGGAGCCGATCTCCATGGAGGTGCGCTCGTCCGCGCCGAGGCCAGCGAATTTGGTGAACTCAGGTGTCACGACAGCGACGCTGAGGTGGTGGTAGGCCCCATCGGAGGCGAGTTCTGCCAGTCGGCCGGCAATGCGGGGGTCCCCGGTGTGGGCAGTAGAGGAACGTGGAATATGAGGGCCCAAGAGGACGCCGGTGAACATTGTGGCTGTGGCAATGACCAGTGATAGCGCGAGAAGCCGCCGCCCCCTCATGGTGTGCCCGCCGACGCGAGGATGATCACCAGCAATGGAATGACCTTTTCCCCCGGGACGCCATAACGTCCACGTGAAATGGGGCGAACCCAGCCAGCAGCCTGCAGTTGGCTGAGGTGGTGATAAACCTGTCCTGGAGTCCCCACGCCCTCAAGTTCACTCAGTGAGGCGACGCTGTCATTGCCACGAAGGATTTCCTGGAGGAAGCGGATCCTCGTAGGGCTCCCCAGGGCACCGAGGGCGTGTGAAGCACCAGTGGTTTCCCAGTCTCGGGCGAGGATGTCCGTGACCGGGAGGCCGTACTGCCAATCAACGGGTGTGGGCCCCTTGTAGCCCTGGTGGTCTCCTCCGGGAATCCGTCCCGCGTAGGTAACAACGGCGGTATCGGCATAGCGCTGCTTCAAGGAAGAGAGCACCCAGAAGGGGTCGGTGGGTTCGTGTTCGGGCCCAGGCTGTGTGGCACCTGGCACCGAAGCTGCTTCCAAGGCAGCCACCCGCTCTTCCAACGCAGCAAGCTTCAGCTGGAGGTCTGTATCAGTCACACCTCAAAACTATGGTTTCTACGGAATTTAAACAACTACGTACTTTATCTGTGGATAGGTTTTTGCCCGAGGTGCGGCGTAAACTGAATTTATTCGAACATACTTTCGAATCAGTTTGATCCGGCGTGAAGAGGTGAAGATATGGGGCTGTTCAGTGAGTCAGTGGAAGTCATCTGCGCGGATACAGGCCAGCCCCAGGCAGTGCAGTGGAAAGGTGAGCAGTACGCGGTCTCCAATGAACCCGTTCGGTGGTACGAGCGACGCCAATGGTGGCTGGAAGAAAGCCGGGCACCCCTTGGCAGCGGAGCTGGACTGGTAGACCACGAGATCTGGCGTGTTCAGCTTCAGCGCCCGCAGGATGAAGCACTTGCCGGCCGGACCATCACCCTTGATCTCGTCAGGCACGTAGGCAGCGGACGATGGCGGCTACTCCGCATCCACGACGCCGCGCCCGAACGTGCCGTAGAACCAGACGAAGCAGCGTGAACCTTGAGCTTTACCCACCTGCACGTTTCCACGGCCTTCAGCGCACACTTCGGCGTCTCCTGGCCGGACCACCTCGCCCAAACAGCCGCAGCAGACGGCGCAACAGCACTCGCCTGCACGGACCGGGACGGGCTGTACGGCACTGTCAAGCACCTCAAAGCCTGTATGGACGCAGGCATCGACCCCATCGTTGGGGTGGACCTGGCAGTATTCGACGACGACGGAGACCTCCGCACCCAAGTCGCGGGCCGCGTCGTCGTACTAGCTCATGGCAACAACAATGGCGCCGGCTACAGGGCACTGTGCCGCCTCATTTCCGACGCCCACGCACGCACCTCAGGTAAAGCCGGAGGAGTAGTCCCAGTCGCAGTCACGCGGAGCGAACTCGCCTCAAGAACCCTCGACCCCAAAACCCTCAAACCAGTTCTGACCATCCTGCTCGGACCCGACTCAGATGTAGGCCGCGCCATGGGAGGGCGCAAGTACCTTCGGCCCAGGACCCTCTTCAAGCAATGGGTCGATGCCATGCCGCCCGGCACAATCGTGGCCGAAACAGTCTCCCACCTCAGTGCCCCAGGAGAGCCGCTCAGCACTGCCCACGCCGTACGGATGCTCAAGCTCGCCCTCGAATACAACGTTCCCGCCGTTCTTACCAACGCAGTCCGCTACTGCGCCCAGGACGGCGCAGCCACCGCCGACGTCCTGGACTCGGCCCGCACACTGAAATCCCTCCCGGAACTCTCAGCCGCACCCATGCTCCAACCAACAGGACTTCTCCAACCGACAGGACTGCTCCAACCGACAGGGCAGGGCTGGCTGAAAAATGCCCACCAAATGCTCCAACTCGCCAAAGAAATCATGAACGCGGCAGGCCAGGGAAAAGCCGACCTCCACAAACTGCTCGCCAACACAGAAGCGCTCGCAGACAAATGCCGCATTGACCCCGTCCTGGACATGGGGTGGAAGAAGCCGGTAGTTCCCGAGGCCTCCATCATTGGCATCGACCGCGACCCCATGGTGGAACTCACCCAACGCTGTGAGGCAGGGATCTCCCGACGGTTCCCGGGCATCAACGGTAAAGCCGAAAAACACCTGCGCTCGCGGTTGGAACATGAGCTTGGAATCATCGCCCGGCTTGGGTTTGCTTCCTACTTCCTCACCGTGGCGGAGGTGTCCCGGATGATCCTTGATATGGGGGTCAGGGTTGCTGCCAGGGGATCAGGCGCCTCAAGCCTGGTCAATTACCTGATCGACATCAGCCAAGTGGATCCGATCCGCCACGACCTCATCTTTGAACGCTTCTTGTCAGGTCGCCGGTCAACCCTTCCCGACATCGACATCGACGTCGAAAGCGCAGAACGGCACAACGTATACCGAAAGATTTTTGAACGTTTCGGTGCTGAGCGCGTCACGCTCATGAGCATGCAGAACGGTTACCGGGCACGCGGAGCTGTTCGGGACGCAGGGATGGCTTTGGGGATGGATGACGGCGAGATCGGTGAAATCGCCAAGCAATTGTGGAGATTTTCAGCTCGCAAGTTCAGGGAAGCCTTGGTCGAGAAGCCTGAACTGCGTGATTTTGCCGGAAGGGTGGAACAGGGAAGGTTGGAGGAGAACCAGCAACTTGATCTGCTGGTGGACCTTACCGAAAGGCTGGACCGTCTGCCCAGGCACATCTCCATGCATCCTTGTGGGGTGATCCTGGGAGATGCCACGCTTCTGGACAGGACCCCTGTTCAGCCCAGTGGATTAGGGCTGCCCATGAGCCAGTTCGACAAACACGACATGGACCCCATGGGAATGCTCAAACTTGATGTCCTGGGAGTTCGGATGCAAAGTGCCATGGCTTTTGCCGTGCGGGAAGTGATCCGGTTGCATCCTTCCAAAGCCGAAGTAGTAGCTGCCGGCAAGCACCCGGTTGAGCCGGGTGGGACAGGGCCGGACTTCATCGCTGCCGATGGCAGGATCGATCTCAACGCAGTTCCGTTTGACGACGAACCCACCTTTGAACTGATCCGCAGCACCCATACACTTGGCTGTTTCCAGATCGAGTCACCCGGCCAGCGGGAGCTCATCGGAAAGATGGCTCCCAGGGAATTCAACGATCTCATCATCGATATCTCGCTCTTCAGGCCCGGGCCCATGAAATCGGATATGGTGCGGCCCTTCCTTGAGCACCGGCATGGCTTTGCTCCTGAAAAATATCCCCATCCGGACCTTAAACCCGTGCTTCAAGAGACTCATGGGGTGACGGTTTTCCATGAGCAGATCCTGAAGACATTCCACGTTATGACCGGATGCGGCCTGGATAGGGCTGATGAGTTCCGCCGGGCTCTTGGGAATGAAATCCAAGAGCCCGGGGTGGAAGAATACTTCCGCCGGGAAGCGATCAAGAACTACTCTCCCGAGGTAGTGGACAAGGTGTGGGGAACACTCAAGGCTTTTGGCAGCTTTGGCTTTTGCAAAGCCCATGGCGCTGCGTTCGCGGTGCCCACATATCAATCGGCGTGGCTAAAAACCCATCATCCGGAGGCTTTCCTTGCTGGGTTGTGGGAACACGACCCAGGGATGTATCCCAAGCGCTTGCTGGTGGCCGAAGCACGCCGGCTTGGCATACCGATCCTTCCTTTGGACATCAACAGGAGCCAGGCTGAATACAGGGTGGAGAAGATCCATGAGGGACCTGACCAAGGCAAACTTGGCATCCGCTTGAGCCTCACTGGAATTTACGGGCTTTCAGGTGCGGAACTGAAACGGATCGTGGCGGGACAACCCTACGATTCCCTGGCGGATCTCAGGGCACGGTCACGGGTCAGCAAGCCAAACATCAAGAGGCTGGCCCAACTGGGAGCCTTCGATGCCCTGCACAAGGATTCCGGTGGAAGAGCCAATCGGGCCGACCTCGTACAGCATTTGCAAGCCCTCCAAAGCAGTCCCTCCAAGAAGGCAGCCGACGTCATGGAGGGGCAACTGTCGTTCGCGCTGGGCGATGTTGAATTGAGAAATCTGGCTCCGGAGCTTCCAGAACCATCAATGGTGGACAACGTCAGGGCAGAGCTCGACTTAATGGCCGTCGATGTCAGTGAACACCTCATGGACAGTCACAGGCCCCTGCTGGACAAGCTGGGAGTAACCACTGCCAATAGACTCCTCGGCCTTCGCAACGGGACCGAAGTGCTGGTGGCAGGGGTACGGATAGCCACCCAAACCCCACCCATGCGTGGCGGGAGGCGTGTGGTGTTCATCAGCATCGACGACGGCACGGGCTGTGTGGACTCTGTCTTCTTCCATGAAGCCCAGGAGGAATCCGGTCCGCTGCTGTTCGGTACCCGCCTGCTGCTGATCCGTGGAACCACCAGGAGGACCGGTCCCAAGGGGATCAGCCTCAGCGCCAGCAAGGCGTGGGATCTCAGCCAGCCTGAAACGCTGCCGTTCGCGGAACTCCTGCCTGCTGGAGGTGGCCCACCGGATAATTACACCCACCAAGGCCCCCTTCACGGCATCTCCAGGAACCTTGCCATCACAGGGCTGGGAAGCTGAACAGCAGCTGAATTGGGCACCGGCGCGCTGCTTTGGCCGCCTTCGCCGAAGCAGATACGATTGACGGTGGCTGGCTGTGGTCCCCGTACGCCACAAGCTATGAAGCCTCAACCATGAATAGGAGACACCCGTGTCAGATGCCCAACAGATCACCCTCATCGTCGATGGCGAAGAGACCAAGGTGACGGAAGGGACTACCGGCGCGGAACTCTTCTTCGAGCGCCGCGACGTCGTTGTAGCCCGTGTCAACGGTGTGCTGAAGGACCTTGACCAGGTTCTGCCCGCAGACGCTGACATCGAAGGCGTCACCATCGAATCACCCGATGGCCTCAACGTTCTCCGCCACTCCACCGCGCACGTCATGGCGCAGGCCGTGCAGCAGTTGCGCCCTGAGGCCAAGCTCGGGATCGGCCCGTACATCACCGACGGTTTCTACTTCGACTTCGACGTCGCCGAGCCGTTCACCCCGGAAGACCTGCGCACGCTGGAAAAGATGATGCAGAAGATCATCAACCAGAACCAGAAGTTTGTCCGCCGCGTGGTCACCGAAGATGAAGCCCGTGAGGCTATGGCCAACGAGCCCTACAAGCTGGAACTCCTTGGCAAAAAGGACGACGCCAAAGACGCAGCTGAAGGCGTCAACGTTGAGGTCGGCGCCGGCGACATCACGATCTACGACAACGTTGACAGGAAGAGCGGCGAGAGTGTCTGGTGCGATCTTTGCCGGGGCCCGCACCTGCCCAACACCAAAATCATTTCCAATGCGTTCGCTTTGACCCGCTCGTCCGCCGCCTACTGGCTGGGCAACCAGAACAACCAGCAGCTGCAGCGTATCTACGGCACCGCCTGGCCCACCAAGGAAGCCCTCAAGGCCTACCAGGAACGCATCGCCGAAGCCGAGCGCCGCGACCACCGCAAGCTCGGCGTTGAACTTGACCTCTTCTCCTTCCCGGACGAGCTGGGCTCCGGTCTCCCGGTGTTCCACCCCAAGGGCGGCATCATCCGCAAGGCCATGGAGGACTACTCCCGCCAACGCCACGTGGACGCCGGCTACGAGTTCGTGTACACACCCCACATCACCAAGGGACACCTCTACGAGGTTTCGGGGCACCTGGACTGGTATAAGGACGGTATGTTCCCGGCGATGCACGTGGATGCCGAACTCAATGAGGATGGCACGGTCCGCAAGCCCGGTCAGGATTACTACCTGAAGCCGATGAACTGCCCCATGCATAACTTGATTTTCCGCTCCCGCGGCAGGTCCTACCGCGAACTGCCGCTACGGCTGTTCGAATTCGGTTCGGTGTACCGCTACGAGAAGTCCGGCGTCGTGCACGGCTTGACGCGTGTACGTGGCATGACACAGGACGATGCCCACATCTACTGCACCCGCGAGCAGATGAAGGATGAGCTCACCACCACGCTGAACTTCGTCCTCGGCCTGCTCAAGGACTACGGCCTGGATGACTTCTACCTGGAGCTTTCCACCAAGAACGAAGAAAAGTTTGTTGGCGACGACGCCGCTTGGGAGGAAGCTACCCGCACCCTCTCCGAGGTTGCCGCGGCCTCCGGCCTGGAATTGGTTCCGGATCCGGGGGGAGCAGCCTTCTACGGTCCCAAGATCTCCGTCCAGGCAAAGGACGCCCTGGGCAGGACCTGGCAGATGTCCACTATTCAGCTGGACTTCAACCTGCCCGAACGGTTCGAACTGGAATACCAGGCGGCGGACGGCACGCGCCAGCGCCCCGTCATGATCCACCGCGCCCTCTTCGGTTCGGTTGAGCGCTTCATGGGTGTCCTCACCGAGCATTACGCCGGTGCTTTCCCGGCGTGGCTCGCCCCGGTGCAGGTGGTGGGCGTCCCTGTCGCCGAGACGTTCAACGACTACATGTTCGACGTCGTGGGCCAGCTCAAGGCCGCCGGGATCCGTGCCGAGGTTGACATCTCCTCGGACCGTTTCCCCAAGAAGATCCGCACTGCCAGCAAGGACAAGATTCCCTTTGTCCTGATTGCCGGGGGTGAGGACGCCGAGGCCGGTGCCGTGTCGTTCCGCTTCCGCGATGGCAGCCAGGACAATGGCGTTCCCGTGGCAGAGGCGGTCCGCAGGATTGTCGACGCCGTCAAGAACCGCGAGAGCTGACGGAACGGGCGCATAGACGGTGCAGGAGAACACAGGCGCGGCAGCTGACTTTCCCGGCGACGCCGACGTAACCGATGACTTCGGACTCGCAGGCGTTCCGGACGCGTTTCAGCGTCTGTGGACTCCCCACCGCATGGCCTACATCAAGGGCGGGCAGGATCAATTCAAGAACAAGGATGACTGCCCGTTCTGTGTAGGACCCACCCGTTCGGACGAGGAATCGCTGATCGTCTACCGGGGGAGGACCTGCTATGTGGTCCTCAACCTCTTCCCGTACAACCCGGGGCACTTGTTGATCTGTCCCTACCGCCACGTGCCCGATTACACGGACATCACGGTGGAGGAGACGGCCGAGTTTGCCGAACTTACCCAAACAGCCATGCGGGTCCTGCGGAAGGTTTCGAATCCGAGTGGTTTCAACCTGGGCATGAACCAAGGCGTGACAGGCGGTGCCGGCATCGCCGCGCACCTTCATCAACATGTAGTCCCGCGGTGGGGTGGCGACGGAAACTTCTTCCCCATCATCGCCCAGACCAAGGCCATCACGCAGACTCTGGACGAAGTCCGCAAGCTCGTGGCCGAAGCCTGGCCGGGGGAGTCGAATGCTCAATAGGCATGCGCGCGGCTTCTTCACTTCACTCTTTACACCTCTGGCGCGTTGGCTCCTCAGGATCGGTGTGTCTCCGGACGCAGTGACCATTGCGGGGACCGCCGGCGTGGTTCTGGGCGGGCTGGTCCTCTACCCGATGGGCCACCTGTGGTGGGGTTCTGTGGTGGTTGCCTTCTTCGCCTTCTCAGATGTCGTCGACGGGATCATGGCGCGCTTGCAGGGCCGGGCCGGAGGCTGGGGGAACTTCCTTGACTCCACCTTGGACCGGTTGGCGGATGGCGCGATCTTCGCGGGCCTCACTATCTGGTTCTTCACCAAGGGTGAGGACCCTGCAATCGGGACTGCCGCCGTCGTTTGCCTTGTCCTGGGGATGGTTGTTTCCTACGCGAGGGCCAAAGCGGAATCGCTCGGATACCAAGCGAGCGTGGGGATCGCCGAGCGTGCCGAGCGGTTGGCTTCGGTGCTGCTGATTGCCGGGCTCACCGGTCTTGGTCTTCCTCCGGTGGTGCTGTTCGGAACGTTGATCCTGCTGGCGCTGGCCAGCGCGGTGACAATCGTCCAGCGCATGTCTGCGGTGCGGCGGCAAGCCATGGCTGAAGCGGATGGAACGGCTGCGGCGTAACGCCTAAGGGGCGATGCCTGACAAGGGAACTGGCATCCGACCAAACTCAGCCCTTGACGGTTGTGCAGTCGCCCTACCACAGGCCTCTTTGTTGCCCGTCAAGGCAGTAATGAATGTACTGCCACCCTGCAACCTGGGACTACTATTACTAGTACTTGGTCACCTTGACCTGAAAATCCGGTGTGCGCTGATTGCGGTCCTGTGGCTGCGCGTGCCTCCGGCAAGAAGGTCGTTTATCTACCCATAGGGGTTTTTGTGTCTACACCAGATGTAAGCAACGAAGCCGGTTCGTCCGCGAACAGCGTCACGGGCAGCAGCCGCGTTAAGCGGGGCATGGCGGAGATGCTCAAGGGCGGCGTCATCATGGACGTCGTTAACGTCGAGCAGGCCCGCATCGCCGAGGACGCCGGTGCCGTCGCTGTCATGGCGCTCGAGCGTGTCCCGGCCGATATCCGCGCCCAGGGTGGCGTGTCCCGCATGTCCGATCCCG
The DNA here is from genome assembly GCF_025421775.1 of Paenarthrobacter aurescens. GTDB lineage: Bacteria > Actinomycetota > Actinomycetes > Actinomycetales > Micrococcaceae > Arthrobacter > Arthrobacter aurescens_B. The sequence continues at coordinate 122,341 of NZ_JAOEFX010000001.1, forward strand.
ACATGATCGACGCGATCATCGCCGCCGTGTCCATCCCAGTCATGGCCAAGGCCCGCATCGGCCACTTCGTCGAAGCCCAGGTCCTGCAGTCCCTCGGTGTTGACTACATCGACGAGTCCGAGGTCCTGACCCCGGCGGACTACATCAACCACATCGACAAGTGGAACTTCACCGTCCCCTTCGTTTGTGGTGCCACCAACCTCGGTGAGGCCCTGCGCCGCATCAACGAGGGCGCGGCGATGATCCGTTCCAAGGGCGAAGCCGGCACCGGCGATGTTTCCAACGCCACCGGGCACATGCGCCAGATCCGTTCCGAGATCGCCAAGCTCGCCGCCCTCCCGGAGGACGAGCTCTACGTTGCGGCCAAGGAACTGCAGGCCCCGTACGAACTGGTCAAGGAAGTTGCCGCCACCGGCAAGCTCCCCGTGGTCCTGTTCACTGCCGGTGGCATCGCCACCCCGGCTGATGCTGCGATGATGATGCAGCTCGGCGCCGATGGTGTGTTCGTTGGCTCGGGCATCTTCAAGTCCGGCAACCCGGCAGAGCGCGCCGCCGCCGTCGTTTTTAATCCAGTCCCCTGCGTTTCAGGAGGGGCTCCAGCTTTGCGTCGCGGCCCCGGAACGCCCGGAACGACTCCAAAGGGTCACGGCTGTTGCCCCGTGAGAGGAGCTCGGATCGGAAGTGGGTGCCGTTGGCCCTTGTGAGACCGCCGTTCTCCTTGAACCATTCCACCGTGTCCGCATCCAGTACTTCACTCCAGATGTAGGAGTAGTAGCCGGCCGCGTAGCCGGCGCCCGCGAAGATGTGCTGGAAGTAGCCCGTACGGTACCTGGGTGGAATCAGCGGATGCGCAATTGCGGCTTCGGCCAGCGACTTGGCCTCGAAAGCCAGGACGTCGTCCGGGATGTCGTCTTCGGAGAGCACGTGCCACGCAAGGTCAAGCAAGGCAGCGCCGAGATATTCGGTGGTTGCGAATCCCTCGCCCCACAGCAGTGAGTCGTTCAGTTTATCCACGGTCTTCTGGGGGAGCGGTTCCCTTGTGGAGTGGTGACGGGCATAGTTGGCCAGGATTTCGGGCCACATGATCCACATTTCGTTAACCTGCGACGGGTACTCCACGAAGTCCCGGGGCACTGACGTTCCGGAGAAGCGTGGATAGGTGACATCGGAGAACAGGCCGTGCAGGGCGTGGCCGAACTCGTGGAACACGGTGCGGACCTCGTCGAGGGACAACAACGTCGGTTCGCCGGGAGCAGGCTTGGTGATGTTGAGGTTGTTGATCACAACGGACTTCGTGCCCAGCAGATTGGATTGTTCCACGAGGGAGTTCATCCAGGCACCCCCGCGCTTTGATTCCCGGGTGTAGTAGTCGCCCAGGAACAGGCCCAGGCCGCTGCCGTCTTCATTGAGTACCTCCCAGACGCGGACGTCGGGGTGGTAGCCATCCAGGTCTTCGCGTTCATGGAAGGTGACTCCGTAAAGCTGTGTTGCGGCGCGGAAGACCCCGTCGTTGAGGACGGTCTCCAGGGTGAAGTAGGGCCGGAGGGCCTGCTCATCCACCTCAAACCGTTCCTTGCGGACCCGGGCCGAGAAGAACGCCCAATCCCAAGGCTCGAGTTCGTGGCCGGCTGATTCGGCCAAGGCATCGGCTTCGGCTTGGGCGTTCCGGATGGCGGCAGGTGCCAGCCGGCCCAGCATTGCCTGCACCTCCGCAAAGTTCGGGGCTGTCTGCTGATCCACTACCAGCTCCGCATAGCTGGCGAAGCCCAGCAGCGTTGCTTTCTCTGCGCGCAGCCGGACGGTCGCCGTCACGAGGTCGCGCACATCCAAGGCGCCGCCTTCAGTGCCACGTGACAAGGATGCTTCATACAGACGACGGCGGATGGCCCGGTTTTCCAGGGACGCGAGAGCGGGCTGGTTGCTCGGCTGGATGAGTGTCAGCAGGTATTTGCCTTCGTGCCCGGCAGCCTTTGCTGCTTTTGCGGCATTGGTGACGTCGTCCGCCGGCAGCCCGGCAAGTTCCCCAGCGTCGTCAAGCAGCAATGCCGAGGACTTCATGGCTTCCTTGACGCGCTGGCCAAATTCCGTGCCCAAACGTGAGAGTTCCGCGTTGACTTCACGCAGCCGCGCCTGGGCGGCACCATCCAGCTGAATACCCGACTGCCGGAATTCCTTGAGGTATTCCTCCACCAGGCGCGTGGACTCGGCGTCGAGGGTGGAGGTGTCGATGGCAGCAAAGCGTTCGTAGAGCGCGCGGTTCATATACACAGCATCCTGGTGGGCTGAGAATTTTGGCGAAAACTCAGTTTCCAGTGTTTTGATCTCATCCGCGGCATCTGCCGAAACAAGGGTGAAGAACGATGCGGCCGCTCGCTCCAGAAGGCGTCCGGAACGCTCCATGGGCAGGGCGGTGTTCTCGAAGGAGGCGGCTTCGGGGTTGTTCGCGATCGTGGCAATTTCTTTCAGGTGTTCGGCAAGCCCCGCCTCCATGGCCTCGGCGTAATGGCCCGTTGAGATCGCGGCGAACGGCGGTAGTCCGTAGGGCAGGGGGCTGGGACTCAGGAGGGGATTGACCATGAAGTGACTCTTTCACGTAAGAATCGTGTCCTCAAGAGCGGCACGCCCTGTTTGTCCGGCCTTCAGCCTTAGGATGAAAATCATGGGGAATATCACATCTGCAGCAGGGTGGATTCGTCCTCCGAGAGCCGTCATCGTGCTGGTCACAACTGCGATCGCACTCTCGTTGGGTGCCTGCGGAGTCATCGCTGAGAGCGACGACCAGACCCGCAGCAGTGCAGCTCCGGCTCCCGTCACCGAATCCCCGGCTCCAACGCGTACTCCCGCTCCGAACCCGACGCCGGGTAAAGGCGCTGCTTGCCCCGAACTGCGATGCACTTCCATCACGGTGACCGGGGACATGCTGGTCCACACCCAGTTGTGGCAACAGGCAAGAGCGGACGCCGCCGCGGCAGGACTGCCGGGCTATACGTTCGTTCCGCTTCTGGAAGGACAGCGACGCTACATCGGCAACAGCGATCTCGCTATCTGCCACCAGGAAACCCCGGTCGCGACTCCCGGAGGGCCGTTCTCCGCCTATCCGTCCTTCAACGTGCCGCCGCAGATCATCACTGCGTCCAAGGATGTTGGCTACCAAGCCTGCACAACGGCGAGCAACCACACCATAGACCGTGGAACCGAAGGACTGCTCCGGACCTTGGACGCACTCGACGCCGCCGGCCTGAAGCACACGGGTTCCTACCGAACGGAAGCCGCATCCAAGGAAATCCTGATGATCCAGACGGACGCGGCCAAGGTGGCCATCATCATCGGAACCTACGGGCACAACGGGCAAATACCGGAATACCCGTGGCTGGTTGACGAGCTGGATCCCGCGGCCATGATCGCGAAGGCAACACAGGCGAAAGCGCTTGGAGCCGACATTGTCCTGGGCGTCATGCACGCTGGTGATGAGTACGCCAGCGAAGCCAATGCCCAGCAGCAGGACGTTGCGCACGCGTTGGTGGACAGTGGCCAGTTCACCATGATCTACGGGCACCACACCCACTCGGTGCTGCCGATCGAGAACTACAAGGGCACCTGGATCGTCTATGGTTTGGGCAACGGGGTCACGGAATTGTCCCCGTGGTATGTCGTCAACAATGAAGGGCTGCTGGTCAGGGCGCAGTTCAGCCAGAACGCCGCAGGTGTTTGGACTGCCTCGGATCTCGCCTGGGCGCCGTCAGTCATTGTTCGGGACCCGTACCGATGGTGCTCGGTGGCCAGCGACGCTCCGCAGGGCGTCTGCGCTACACCTGAGGCCGATGCCGGGACCTATCAGCGGACCAAAGCGGTGGTGGAGTCCATGGGCGCAGCAACTGCGGGCGCGCACGAATTGCTGATCAGCAAGGAAAGGTAACTCCTAACGCGGCCGGCGGGCGGCATGTTCGCGCGCGAGGCGGGCGTAGTCGTCGTCGGGCGTTCCGGGAACGAAAGTGCCAAACTTGCGCTCAGCCGCCGTCCTGATGAGGAAGTCGGCAATGGCCGGGTTCTTCGGCAGCAACGAACCGTGCAGATAGCTGGCTACAACGTTGTTGTACCGAGCGCCCTCATGTCCATCTTTGCTGTTGTTTCCCGCGCCCTTGGTCACTGTTCCGAGGGGCTCAACGCCGGGACCCAGAGTGGTCTGACCGCTGTGGTTCTCGTAGCCCAGAATGTCCCCGAATTCGGCAGACTTCATGATCACGTTGCCGATCAGCCGTTCATCCGTGCCGTGGGTTTCCACGTCCAGAATGCCAATACCCGGAATAGTAGGTCCTGTGCTGGTCTTGAAGAACTTGCCGAAAAGTTGGTAGAGGCCGCAGATCACCAGCATGGGGGCGCCACCGTCGGCGAGCTGCTTCAACTGTTCGGCACGCGCCTGGAGGTCGTCCTGGATAACGAGCTGGCCGCTGTCCTGCCCGCCGCCGCCCACAAGGATGTCGACGTCCTCTGGAAAGTCGTCGCCGACGTTGTACTCCAGCAGCTCAGGCGTGTACCCGTGCCATCTAATGCGTTGCTGGAGCACCAGGGCGTTGCCCCAGTCACCGTAGATGTTCATTTCCCGCGGGTAGAGCTGGACAACGCGGAGGGTTCCCTTGCTGGGATGTGCTTCCCGGGGGGTCGGCTGTGCTTCCGAGGTCATGAGACCACCTCAACTATGGTGATTTTGGCGAGTTCGCGGCGAATAGCGAGCATGGACGTGTAGGTGCAGAAGATTCGCTTGGGATTGCCCCTCGAGCCGTCGATGAACGTGCGCAGCGCAGCCGTGATGTCCGGCTCCACCACGCCGAACGGCACGTCATCGTACTGGAGGCGCAAAGCCATGTCATAGGCGCGGACGCCGGTAAGAACCTCCACGCCTTCCTGGCGAAGGGACTCGAACTCGACGTCCCAGAGCCAGGACATGTCGCGTCCGTCTGCGTAATTGTCATTAATGGCGATCATGGTGGCGTAGCCGCCGGCCGGAAACGACTTCAGGCCCAGCCGGAAGCCGCTCGGGTTCTTCACCAGCACCAACTCCAGCGGTTGTCCGTCCACTGTCAGGCTTTCACCTCGCCCGAAGGCGGGAGCCACCTCGCCCAAAGCCTTCACGAGTCTTGGCGTGTCAACGGGGCCGGTGCCAAGGACGGCGCGCGCCAGTGACAGGGCGGCAGCTGCATTGAAGATGTTGTAGACGCCACGCAGCTTCATCGTGGTGGTGACGGTCTTCCCGTCGAACTCGAAGTCAGCGTCTTGGGCACCTACCCGGCGAAGTACGACGTCGGCGGCCGGCAGGGCGACGGCGTCACCGGTCGCTGCGGCTACCGAAGTGCCGGAAGGAGAAGGGCCGCTTCCGGTCCGCATCTCGTCGTCGTTCGGAAAAGTGCTGCGGAGTGATTCATCCAGACCGAAGTATCGGACGCTGGGGTGGTGAACGGCGTCGAGGCTGTTGATGATGTTGGCTATCCGCGCAACACGCGGATCCTCGCGGTTCAGGACCACGGTGTCCGTCGTCTTGGATGCGATGTGCTCCAGCAACCGGGCAGTCTTGTCGATTTCGCCAAAACGGTCCAATTGGTCGCGAAGAACATTCAGCAGGAGGCTGTATCGAGGCTGGACCTTGTTGACGAAATGCACTGCATGGGCTTCGTCGAGTTCGAGGATGGCGATGTCGGCGTCGAGTCTGCCGCGCCAATCCACCTCGCCCAGCAGCGATGCAGCCACTCCGCGGGTGAAGTTGCTGCCAGTGCGGTTGGTGAAGACTTTCAGTCCCTGGCTTTCCAGGAGTTCCACCACCATCTTGGTGGTGGTGGTTTTGCCGTTGGTGCCACTGACCACCGCCACCCCATGGGGGAGTGAGGCCAGCGTTCGCTGCATGAAGCCGGGGTCGATTTTCTCAACCACCAGGCCGGGAAAAGCCGAGCCACCACCCCGGAGCCGGGAGAGTTTACGGACCAGCTTGCCGAGGGGGACGCTGAAGGAAAGCATGCTCTGTAATATATCCCAGTTAAGGCATGGAACCCCGCCTGAAGGCAGTCGTCGGCAGCCGAATGGGACAGCGCCACGGGCCGGAGCACTATGATGGATCAATGACCAACCCCCTTTCCGACGCTTCATCGCGCGTGGGTTCAGGACTCAGGATCGGCGTCCTGGCACTCCAGGGCGACTTCCGCGAGCATATCCACGCTGTTGAGGCCGCAGGGGCCGCAGGAGTGGGTATCCGCCGGCCTTCCGAGCTCGACGACGTTGACGGCCTGATTATCCCCGGCGGAGAATCCACCACCATCGACAAACTGTCCCGGATTTTTGAGCTCCGCGATCCCATCAAAGACCGCATCGCGGACGGCCTTCCCGTCTACGGCTCCTGCGCCGGCATGATCCTCCTCGCCGATGAGATTGCCGACCCGGCAAAGGACCTTAACGGAAATCCGCAGCAGACCTTCGGCGGGCTCGACATCACTGTGCGCCGGAATGCCTTCGGCCGTCAGCGCGAATCCTTCGAAACCGATCTCGATTTCAAGGGACTGGACTTCAGCGCGGGAGAGTCCGGCGTAGATCCCGTTCACGCGGTATTCATCCGCGGCCCATGGGTTGAGCGTGTGGGCCCCAACGTCGAAATCCTGGCGCAGGTTGATCCGGACCACGCCAGCCACACGGCCACTTTGCACGGAGTGGCTAGAATTGTTGCAGTGCGCTCCGGCCACCTGCTGGCCACCTCCTTCCACCCGGAAGTGACGGGAGAGAAGCGCGTGCATGAACTCTTTATTCGAATGATCAGAGGAGAAGCGTAAAGCATGTCAGGCCACTCCAAATGGGCGACCACCAAGCACAAGAAAGCCATCATTGACGGCAGGCGTGCAAAGTCGTTCGCAAAACTGATCAAGAACATCGAAGTTGCTGCCCGCATGGGTGGTCCGGACCTCGCAGGCAACCCTGGCTTGGAACTCGCCGTCACCAAAGCCAAGAAGACTTCAGTTCCCAACGACAACATCGACCGCGCCATCAAGCGTGGTGCAGGCCTCACCGGTGAGGTTGTCGACTACACCGAAATCATGTACGAAGCCCGTGGGCCACAGGGTTCGGCGCTGTTGATCGAATGCCTGACCGATAACAAGAACCGTGCAGCTTCCGAGGTTCGCCTCGCCATTTCGCGCAACGGCGGAACCATCGCAGACCCCGGTTCCGTGAGCTACCTCTTCGCACGCAAGGGCGTTGTGGTGTTGCCAAAGAATGGCCTCAGCGAGGACGACATTCTGATGGCAGTCCTGGAGGCCGGGGCCGAAGAAGTGAAGGACAGCGGCGAGAACTGGGAAATCCATTCCGAGCCCTCCGATCTTCAGGCCATCCGGGACGCCTTGAAGGAAGCAGGCATCGAGTACGAAACCGATGAAGCCGAGTTCGTGCCGTCCATGCAGGTGGAACTTGACGTTGACGGGGCCAAGAAGTTCGTGAAGCTCGTCGATGCGCTGGAAGACCTGGACGATGTCCAGAACGTCTACAGCAATGCGGACTTCAGCGAGGAAGTGCAGGCTGCCCTCGACGCCGAGTAGGCGCAGGCAGCATCCAATTTTGACACTTACCAGGAAGGCCCGGACTTGACTCTTCGCGTATTGGGAGTCGATCCGGGCCTTACCCGTTGCGGCATCGGCGTGGTGGACATCGAGCGGAACCGCCGTGCCACCATGATTGCCGTGGGTGTCGTTGGCACCTCGGCGGAACTGACCTTGGACAAGCGGCTGTTGGTCATTGCCGAAGCCATCGACGAATGGCTGGACCGGCATGAGCCGGACGTCGTCGCCGTCGAACGCGTTTTTTCGCAGATGAATGTGAGCACAGTGATGGGCGTCGCCCAGGCGTCCGGCGTTGTTATCGCAGCCGCCGCGCGGCGGGGGATTCCGGTCGCATTGCATACGCCCTCTGAGGTCAAAGCTGCCGTAACCGGAAGTGGTACGGCCAACAAGGATGCCGTAACCAAGCTCGTGACCAAGATCCTGCGCCTTGACGCTCCGCCCAAGCCGGCTGATGCAGCCGATGCTTTGGCGTTGGCCCTCACCCACGCATGGAGGGCAGGCAGCGGAATGGGCGCCGCCGGTGGTGGCTCCGGCAGCAGCTCGCTCACTCCGGCGCAGAAGGCGTGGGCCGAAGCCGAAGCGAAAGCGCGCCGCGCACGGTGATTGTCTGCTGCCCTTGCTAGGGTATTCGTAGATATGTTCGGATAGTCGGCTTTCGTCGCAGTATTTGCGGCGTCGGAGCCGGCAGAAATTCAGGAGCCGGGTCTTGATTAGTTTTCTTCGTGGAACCGTTGCCCACGTCGGTTTGTCCACCGCCGTCATTGACCTCAACGGTGCGGGAATGAGCGTCCATGCCACCCCTCAGACCCTGAGCCATCTCAAAGTGGGAACCGAAGCCAAGCTTTTCACCTCCATGATCGTGCGGGAAGATTCGCTGACTTTGTTCGGTTTCGCGGACGACGACGAACGCGAGGTTTTTGATGTCCTGCTCAGCGTCAGCGGAGTTGGGCCGCGCTTGGCACTGGCCGTTCTCGCCGTGCATGAACCCGAAGCAATCCGCGTGGCAGCCCACACGGGCGACGGCAAAACGTTCACCAAAGTGCCGGGCATCGGTCCCAAGGTCGCGGGACGCATCGTTTTGGAGCTCGCAGGCAAGCTGGTCCCGCACGGAACAGGTACCACTGCGGCCCCCGCAAGCTCCATTAAGGCCGAATGGAAGCCCCAGGTAGTCGCTGCCATGACCAGCTTGGGTTGGTCCGAGAAGGACGCGACCGGCAGCATCGATAAAGCCATGGCGGATTCACCGGAGTTGGTGGACGCAGGAAACGTGGCCCAGATCCTCCGTGCCACCCTGCGCTGGCTTGGCCAAGACGGTGCCCGCGCCGGCAACCGCGTAGGCAGCCGTGGCTGAGCAGTCGCTTGTCGCCGGGGGAGAGGAACCGGAGGAGCGGGTCATCGAGGCCGCCCTCCGTCCCAAGAACCTGCACGACTTCGTGGGCCAGCACCGCGTCCGCAAACAGCTCGCCCTTGTCCTCGAAGCGTCAAAGATGCGTGGCCGCAGTGCCGACCATGTGCTGATGTCCGGTCCTCCCGGACTCGGCAAGACCACCCTTGCCATGATCATTGCCGCTGAAATGAACGCGCCACTGCGCATCAGCAGTGGTCCGGCCATCCAGCACGCCGGCGATCTTGCTGCCATTCTCTCCTCATTGTCGGAAGGGGAAGTGCTGTTCCTCGACGAAATCCACCGCATGTCCAGGCCTGCAGAGGAAATGCTGTACATGGCCATGGAGGACTTCCGAGTGGACATCGTGGTGGGCAAGGGCGCCGGCGCAACTGCCATTCCGCTGGAACTTCCCCCGTTCACGTTGGTGGGTGCCACCACGCGGGCCGGACTCCTGCCAGGACCCTTGCGGGATCGTTTCGGATTTACCGGGCACCTCGAGTTCTATTCGGTAGCTGAACTTGAACTCGTTCTTCGGCGTTCTGCCGGGCTCCTGGACCTCAAGGTGAACTCGGCCGGGTTCACCGAGATCGCTGGCCGGTCACGCGGGACGCCGCGTATCGCCAACCGATTGCTTCGCCGGGTTCGTGACTGGGCGCTGGTTCATGGCATCGAGCAAATTGACGCCCGATCGGCGTCAGCGGCCCTGGACATGTACGAAGTGGACGAGCGTGGCCTGGACCGTTTGGACCGCTCCGTGTTGGAAGCGCTGATTACCAAGTTCAATGGTGGCCCTGTGGGTCTGTCCACTTTGGCTATAGCCGTGGGCGAAGAGCCAGAGACCGTTGAGACCGTGGCAGAGCCGTTCCTGGTGCGGGAGGGTTTGCTGGGGCGCACGCCGCGAGGGCGCATAGCCATGGCGTCCGCTTGGACGCACCTCGGTTATGCGGTGCCGGCCGGAGTCTTCGGCCAAGAGACTCTGGCGTTGTTTGGCGAGGACGAAAACCACGCCGAAAGCGTAGATACGGTCGGTTAACACGCCGTATTCAGGTTTTCCCTCTAGACTGGTATGACGCTCGGCACGTTCGAGTCCTTGATCATGCGCCCGCTTCGCGGATCTGCCAGGGACGTTGCCGGGAACCAAAACGTAAGTACAGAACGGAACTTCCCTGTGGATCCAATGACCATATTGCTGTTCGTCATGCTTGGACTCTTTGTCTTCATGATGTTCCGCCGCAACAAGAAGACCCAGCAGCAGCAGGCTGAAATGCAGTCCAAGTTTGCTCCGGGCGTCGATGTCATGACCAGCTTCGGTCTCTTTGGCCGCATCGTTTCCATCGACGAGGCCGAGAACAAGGTCGTTATCGAGCTGTCCCCGGGCAACCAGGCCACGGTCCACCGCCAGGCCGTTACCAAGGTGGTCGAGACGACCCCTGAGGAAGCTCCGGTTGTTCCGGATGACGCTTCTTCCCTCACTGCAGCGGAGACCGAATCTTCCGCAGCTGTCGAGACGCCGGAAGAAACCATCGCGCGCCTCAACAAAGAGGACAAGAAGGACAACTAGCATCGTCAGTCGCGGCAACTCCGCGGAAGACACCTTCTACGGCAGCGGAAAGCCGCCGGCAGACGCTCACCAGCGTGCGCCGGCGGCTGTTCGGCGATAACAGGAAGATCGATAATGGCACGGACCGGCCCCAAAAACTCAGCCCGCAGGGTGCTGACTTGGCTTGGAGCAATATTCGTTGTACTCACCGCTGTCCTGGCTGGCGGGGTGGTGACTGGCCACGCCAGTTGGGCTCCCAAGCTTGCTTTGGACCTTGAAGGCGGAACCCAGATGATCCTGGCCCCCAGGGTGGAGGGTTCCAGCGAAATCAATGAGGAGCAGCTCAACCAGGCAGTTGCCATCATCCGGCAGCGTGTGGACGGCTCAGGCGTAGCCGAAGCAGAGATCAGCACGCAGTCCGGCCGCAACGTGGTGGTAAGCCTTCCGGGTACACCGTCCAAGGAAACCCGTGACCTTATCCAGGCTTCCGCGGACATGACCTTCCGCCCGGTTATCGCTGCGGCCGACCCCGCCGCCATTCCTGCCGAGTCCCGGACGCCGGACGACCAGTTGCCCAAGCCCACGGCAGAACCTGCCAATGCCAGTGACGTCAACTGGGTGACCCCCGAGGTCTACAAGGAATTTGAGGCACTGGACTGCGTCAATCCCTCCGCTGAAAGGCGCGACCGTTCCGATCCCTCCAAGCCCTTGGTGACCTGTGAGGCCGCCACGGCAGAGACCCCCGCGATCAAGTACATCCTTGGTCCGGTCGAGGTCAGGGGTCAGGACATCAGCGATTCCACCTTTTCCCAGGTCCAGGGTGCACAGGGTTCTGTGACCAACTCCTGGGGTGTGAACATCGTCTTCAACGCCGACGCAACTGCAAAGTTCAAGGCTGTCACCGAGCGGCTTAACCAGTACTACGTTGCGGCGCAGGCACAAGGGAGCAACGACCCCAAGTCGCAGTTCGCAATCGTGTTGGACGACAAGGTCATTTCTGCTCCACGATCCCTCGCGGTGATCACCGATGGACGGCCGCAGATCACGGGTAACTTTACTCAGGCCTCTGCCAAGGCACTGTCCGATCAGCTCCGTTACGGCGCGTTGCCTATCAGCTTCGAAATCCAATCACAGGAGCAAATCTCTGCCACGCTCGGTGGCGACCAGCTTCGCCTCGGGCTGCTGGCCGGCATGATCGGCCTGCTGCTGGTTGTTGTCTACTCACTCTTCCAATACCGCGCCCTTGGACTCGTCACCATTGCATCCCTTGTGGTTGCCGGCGGCCTGACCTATCTGGCCATCGCCATTCTTGGATGGACCGAGAACTACCGGCTTTCCCTGGCTGGTGTGGCCGGTCTGATTGTGGCCATCGGCCAGACCGCTGACTCGTTCATCGTCTACTTCGAACGTATCCGCGATGAATTGCGGGATGGCCGCGGCCTCGTTTCCGCGGTGGAAAATGGATGGAAGCGCGCCAAGCGAACGGTGCTGGCTTCCAAGGCGGTCAATCTCCTTGCTGCATTGGTCCTCTACTTCGTGGCGGTGGGCAACGTCCGTGGTTTCGCGTTCACGCTCGGCCTGACTGCAATTGCCGACCTCATTGTGGTGTTCATGTTTACGCACCCCACGCTGCAACTCCTGGCGCGCACCAAGTTCTTCGGCGAAGGACACCGTTTCTCCGGGCTTTCCCCTGACCGGCTGGGCGCAGTTCCCCTGTACCGGGGGGCCGGAAGGCTCCGTACTTCGGACGAAAAGCCCACACCGGTGCGGGCACGCAACACCGGCGCAGTGGCCGAAGCCGAACGACGCATGACCATCGCCGAACGGCGCCTCGCCGAGAAGGGCCAGCTCACTGGTTCCTCCAAGGCCACCAAGGAGGAGAAGTAATGACCACGAGCTTCGCAACCTTCGGCCACGAGCTTTACACGGGCAAGCGCTCGTACAGCTTTGTTGAATCCAAGAAGATCTGGTTCATCATCGCCGCAGTCGCCGTTGCCCTATCCATCCTCATTCCGGTGGCTAAAGGTGGATTCAACCTCGGCATCGAATTCCGCGGAGGCTCGGAATTCACCGTTTCCAATGTGAGCAACACTGATGCGGGCCTCGGCGAAAAGGCCGTCCATGACGTCGTACCGGATGCCATTCCACGCGTTGCGAACGTCGCCGGTAACACCATGCGTATCCAGACGGACCAGTTGACTGACGACGAGACCAACCGCATCAAGGATGGTCTCACAAGCGCATACGGCGTCACGGAGAACGAAGTGACGTCCAACTTCGTCGGACCCACGTGGGGACAGGACGTCACCCGTCAGGCGCTCATCGGCCTGGTGGTCTTCGTTGGGTTGGCGGCCGTCCTGATGGCGCTGTACTTCAGAACCTGGAAAATGTCGCTGTCTGCCCTCGTGGGCATGCTCGTCACCATGTTCACCACAGCAGGTGTCTACGCACTGAGCGACTTCGAGGTCACGCCGTCGGCCATCATTGGCTTCCTGACGGTCCTGAGCTACTCGCTCTACGACACCGTGGTGGTCTTCGACAAGATCCGCGAAAATACTGCCGATATTGCCACGTCCACACGCCGCACGTTCGGCGAAGAGGTCAACCTGGCCGTCAACCAAACACTGGTCCGCTCCATCAACACCATGATGGTGGCTGTCCTCCCTGTGGCGGCGATCCTCTTCATCGGTGCCGGGCTTCTGGGCGCGGGCACGTTGCGTGACCTCTCCCTGGCGTTGTTCGTCGGGATTCTTATTGGCACGGCAGCAACGATCTTCATCGCGGCGCCGCTTTATGCGTGGCTGCGGCAGGGTGAGCCGGAGCTCGTGAAGCAAGCCAAGAAGGTGGAGCACCGCAGGGCGGAAGTTACCGTTTAGGGCCATTCCAGCCCAGAGATTCGCCTAAGAGCCGGTCCCCGCGATACTGCGGAGGCCGGCTCTTTGACTTGCCGGTCCTGTCGTCATGTGCTGCCCAGTTGCAGAAGCATTCGTTTGCGGGAATAGACTGGGAGAATTAAATCGGTTGTGAGGGGTACTTCTGTGGAAGAACGTGCGACGTCGGCACCACCGGCGGGCGGAGAAGACGGCCACAATGCTGTGGCGGTTCCGGCAACAAGTGTGGCTGGACGGACTGCCGGCGCGGTTCCGATCGATACTCCTGGCGTGCGTCCCACCTTCCCGGGACGGAGGGAGCGCACCCGTTCCCGGCTTGCCCGCCTGACAGGCCGTGGCGTCGCCCCGTACTCACCGATCCTTGAGCCGCTGCTGCGGACGGTAAGGGCCAACAACCCCAAAGAAGACTTTGACCTGATCCAGCGGGCTTTCGCTGTCGCAGAGCGGAGCCACCAGGGCCAGAAACGCAAGAGCGGTGACCCCTACATCACCCACCCGGTGGCGGTGGCCACCATACTGGCCGAGCTCGGCATGACGGGCACAACCTTGGCTGCGGCGCTGCTTCACGACACCGTGGAGGACACACCGTACACACTCGCTGACCTGACACGGGATTTTGGCCCCGAGGTTGCCATGCTGGTTGACGGCGTGACAAAGCTCGATAAGGTCAGCTTTGGCGAGGCCGCCCAATCGGAGACTGTCCGCAAGATGGTCGTGGCCATGGCCAAGGACATCCGCGTCTTGATGATCAAGTTGGCTGACCGCTTGCACAACGCGCGTACCTGGCGGTTCGTCTCGGCTGAGTCCTCGTCACGCAAGGCGCGCGAAACGCTGGAAATCTTCGCGCCACTGGCACACCGCCTGGGCATGAACACCATCAAATGGGAGCTCGAAGATCTCTCCTTCGCTGCTCTCTACCCGAAGGTGTACGAAGAAATTGTGCGCATGGTGGGAGACCGCACGCCCGAGCGTGAGAAGAGCCTCAGCGTCATCCGCAACCAGATAGCTGATGATCTCCGCACGGCACGTATTAAGGCGACCATCACTGGCCGTCCCAAGCACTATTACTCGATTTACCAGAAGATGATCGTCAGGGATAAGGACTTCGACGACATCAACGACCTCATGGGCGTTCGGGTCCTGGTTGATTCAGTCCGCGACTGTTATGCAGCACTTGGCACTCTGCATTCGCGCTGGAACCCCCTTCCCGGGCGGTTCAAGGACTACATTGCCATGCCCAAGTTCAATATGTACCAATCGCTGCACACCACGGTGATCGGCCCGGGGGGTAAGCCCGTGGAGATCCAGATCCGTACCCACGAGATGCACCGACGGGCAGAGTACGGTGTGGCAGCGCACTGGAAGTACAAGGACCAGCCGAACAGGACCGCGCAGGGCCCTGGCAGCCCACGTGACGGCGATATGGGCTGGTTGCGGTCGCTTGTGGACTGGCAGCAGGAAACATCCGACCCGGGCGAGTTCCTGGACTCCCTGAGATACGAAATTAATGCACGTGAGGTCTTCGTCTTCACCCCCAAGGGCGAGGTCATGGCCCTGCCCGCTGGATCGACCCCTGTGGACTTCGCTTATGCTGTCCACACCGAGGTAGGTCACAGGACCATTGGCGCCCGCGTCAACGGCAAACTGGTCCCGCTCAACAGTGAGTTGAACCATGGCGATTGGGTGGAGATCTTCACCTCCAAGGCCGAAGGAGCAGGTCCCAGCCAGGACTGGCAGCATTTCGTCAAGTCTGCGCGTGCCCGCAACAAGATCCGTCAGTGGTTTACCAAGGAACGTCGCGAAGAAGCGATCGATCGTGGCAAGGACATGCTGACGCGGGCAATGCGAAAGCAGAACCTCCCGCTGCAGCGGTTGATGACACATGACGCGTTGTCGGCCGTCGCGGAAGACTTCCACTACGTGGACATCTCCGGTCTCTACGCGGGCGTTGGGGACGGGCACACGTCGGCCCAGTCCGTCATGGAAAAGCTCGTGGAGCACCTGGGCGGC
Source organism: Paenarthrobacter aurescens (assembly GCF_025421775.1). GTDB lineage: Bacteria > Actinomycetota > Actinomycetes > Actinomycetales > Micrococcaceae > Arthrobacter > Arthrobacter aurescens_B. The sequence continues at coordinate 137,758 of NZ_JAOEFX010000001.1, forward strand.
CACGAAACTCCGGACGAAGACCTCGACGAAGTCAGCATTCCCACGCAGGTTGCCAAGTCCAAGTTCTCAGACTCCGGCGTCATCGTCCGTGGCGTGGGTGACGTCTGGGTCAAGCTTGCCCGATGCTGCACCCCTGTTCCCCCGGACCCCATTCTTGGGTTCGTTACCCGTGGCTCCGGAGTTTCTGTCCACAGGACCGACTGCACCAACGTCTCGGGACTTCGCGACCAGCCGGACAGAATCGTGGAAGTGGAGTGGGCTCCAACCCAGTCGAGCGTTTTCCTCGTGGAGATTCAGGTGGAAGCCCTGGACCGCAAGTCCCTGTTGTCCGATGTGACGCGTATCTTGTCGGAGAATCATGTCAACATCCTCGCCGCCTCGGTTCACACCTCAAGCGACAGGGTGGCGATCTCGAAGTTCGCTTTCGAGATGGGCGATCCCAAGTACTTGCACCACGTCCTGAATGCTGTCCGCCGCATCGATGGTGTCTTTGACGTCTACCGCACCACGGGTAACAGGCGCCGCAGCTAGTTCAAGGCCGGGACTGCCAGCCTTGACAGGGTGGCCAGCGCGCGCTTCTTGTGTGGAACCCGTGGCGCCGCCTCCACGGCAAGGGTGAGGAGCCGCAGCCGGACACCGAGTTCTTCACGTTCCAAGAGGCGTTTCAGAGCAGGCAAGGCACGGTCGGCTTCGACGTGAAGAGCGATATCTGCAGCGGTGCGGAGCGGGCTGCTCACCAGCATTCCTCCGAGGCTTACCACGTCCATTTGGCCCAGCCGTACTTCATGGAGACTGCACGCCGTGGTTCCCCGCAGGCTCGAGATACGGTGCTTCGCATCAACCAGCAGTGACAAATGTTCGGGCGGATTCGCGCACCCGTAGATCCAGGCTGCAGTGAGCCGGCCGGCAACCACCTTGGTTCGTATGCGCTCCGGAACCGTGAGGGCTGCTGCGCGGGCCCTCAGGCGATGCGTGACAGCGACGCCGGGTGAGGCGTAGCTCTTGCCGTAGAGGGGGAGCAGAATGCCGTCGAAGGCCATGCCCTGCAGTTCGTTCCAGGAGAAGATGCGGCTGGGGGAGTAGAGCTCGGGGATGACCGGCTCCAACAGGGGCGGGGCAGTGACAGCGGGGACCATTCATCGATCATTCCGTGCACGCGCCTTACGAGTACAGGCTCCGTCCTGGTTATGTGGATAACCAGGACGGAGCCTGCAGGTATGCGAAACCTTGGTGAGGGCTAGGCGAGGTCGCTTGCCGAACGCTGGATCTGGTCCAGCCATGCCTGACGGGCATCCAAGGCTTCACGGGCAGCCTTGATGCGGCGCTGGTCGCCTGCCTTCTCCGCCTTCTCCAGGTCTTCCTTGAGGCCGGCGATAGCGGCTTCAAGTTGTGAGAGGGCGCTGTTGGTGCGGGCCTTGGTCTCCGGGTTGCTCCGGCGCCATTTCTCTTCTTCGGCTTCGCGTACAGCGTCCTCGACCTTGCGCAGGCCGGCCTCGATGCGACCCATGTCCGCCCGGGGAACCTTACCGGCGTCTTCCCAGCGGTCCCGGATGGACTGAAGGGCCTTCTTGGCAGAGTTGAGATCGTTGATGGGCAGCAGGGACTGCGCTTCGGCTACCAGTTGTTCCTTGACCGCCAGGTTCGCCGTGTATTCCTGGTCGATCTGGTCGTTGGCGGCCTGTCGGTTGCTGAAGAAGACGTCCTGGGCGGCGCGGAACCGGCCCCAGAGAGCGTCGTCGTCCTTGCGGCTCGCGCGGGGAGTGGCCTTCCATTGATCCATCAGCCTGCGGTACTCGCCGGCAGCGAATCCCCAGTCGGTGGAAGAAGAGAGTGCCTCGGCCTCTGCGATCAAGGCCTCCTTGGCCGACTTCGCAGCGGAATTGTTGCTGTCCAACTGCGAGAAGTAGGCGCGGCGGTGACGATCAAAAACCGTACGTGCCGAACGGAACCGTTTCCACAGTGCGTCTTCGTTGCTGCGGCCCAGGCGGACGCCGCTCTTCTGCGCAGCCTTCCATGTTTCGAACAGCTCGTTCATGCGGGCGCTGGAGGTCTTCCACTGGATCTGCGTGGGATCCTGGCCTGCAATGGATTCGGCTTCGGCTACGATCGCTTCCCGTGCTGCAAGCTCGCTGGCCCGCACGGCATCGTGGGCAGCTTTCTCGGACTTTTCCAGTTCCACGATGTGGGTGGACAGGGCATCCAAGCGGGACTCGGCGGAGCGGATGTCGCCCACCATGTTGCGCTCGGCGAGTTGCTCACGAAGGTGCGTGACGGTCTTCTGCATGTCTGTAGCCGGAGCCTTGGACTCCACCCGGTGCTCCAGCAGCACCACCTGGGCAATGACGTCGTCGAACTTCCTGGCAAAGTAGCCCAGCGCTTCATCCGGACTGACGCCGGGGTATTGGCCGACAGCGATCTCCTCGCCATCCAGCGTCAGGAAGACGTGGCCGTCGCCTTCAGCGCGGCCCCATTTAGCGGCCTCGGCCAGCGACGCAGCAGACACAGCGGGGGCGGCAGGAATCACCGCGGCGGGAGCTTTCGGGCGGGCCGCAAAAGCCGCGGGGGAAGGGGCGGCGGACGGAGCCGGGCGCGGTGCGGCCGGCGTCGCAGGCGGGGTGGCCGTGGCTGGTTCCGCGACCGGGGTAGCTGGTTCCTCCACGGCGGGGGCTGGAGTCCCGGCAGGAGTTGGCTGCTCTGCAGGCGCCGGCGCGACGGGGTTTTCCACGTTGTCGGCGCTGTTCGCCTCGACTGCTTCTTCGTTGGCCACTACTGCTGTTTCGTCGGATTTCTGACTGTCTGTCACCGCTAAAAGTCTTTCGCTTGGAGGGACTGCTAAGGTAATGCACCCCGGGCCGGGGCCTGGAGCTGGTTACTTCAGAGAAAACGAGTCTATCGTGACAGGTGCCACAGGGGCGCCGTCACCGGGATTTTCGCCCGCTTTAAGGCCGGCCGCGGCGATCTTGGTGACCACATCCAATCCGCTGGTTACCTTGCCCACCACCGTATATCCGCCAGCCGTATCTGCCGGAATAGTCGTGTCTTTGTAGACGATGAAGAACTGGTGCCCATTACCGTTGGCGTCGTTACCGGTGCGGGCTACGGCAATCGTTCCGGCTGGGTACTTGTTGTCAGCAGGCGCGTTTTCCAACGGACCCCACCGGTAGTTGGGATCATCCGCCCCGTCTTCCGAGGAGGCGCCGCACTGCAGGAGCCCGAACGTTTCGGACGTTGTCAGGCGGTGGCAGAACTTCCCGTTGTAATAGCTGGCGTCGCTGAGAGACTTGAAGACGGCGGCAGCCTGCGGTGCCGCCGTTCCATTCAGCTCAATGCCGACCACGCCGCTGTTCAGCGCGAGCTCACCGGTGAAGGTCTTCCCCGCTGCCGTGTCGGGGCTGGGAATATCGGCGCTGTTCGAAGCCGACGGTGAAGCGGAAGGAGAGCTCAGGCCGGCTTCTGCGGCTGCGAACTCGGCCTCAGTGGGGTTGGAGCTGAAAACAGTCAGTTGCAGCACCACGGCGAGGACTACTGCCGCTGCACCGGCGCCGACGGCGATGGTGTTGTCGCGTTTGCGCCGCTTTCCCTGTTCCTGTCGCAGGGCACGCTTGGCTTCCATCTGCCTGATACGCCGTTTCGCTTCGCGGTCATCCCGCGACCTTGTTGCCAAGAGTCCTCCTGATTGTGTCCACTTTCCGAGGCTGCCCACAGGAACCGGGCATGCTGCATTAGATGTGCACGCGCGGAAAGCATAAACTGGCTGCCGCACATAGTTTATGCATGACCGGCTGGACGCCCGCCCTGTAAACGCCGAACGGGCGTTTTAAAGCTGCGGCGCCGACGCCAGGGTCAGCTTTCTTCGAGGAGACATTTCCACCATGGCACGTACCGCCTCCCTGTCCGGATTCCCCGAGTGGCTTCCCCAGGAGCGGTTGGTGGAACTCCATGTGCTGGATACGCTCCGGAAGACGTTTGAGTTGCACGGGTTTTCGTCCATCGAGACCAGGGCAGTGGAAACTGTGGGGCAGCTGCTCCGCAAAGGCGAGATCGACAAAGAGGTTTACGGGCTGAGCCGGCTCCAGGATGACGAGGGTGAGGCTGCGAAGCAGAACCAGGCGGATAAGGCTGACCCGAATGCCTTGGCCCTGCACTTCGATCTGACGGTTCCCTTCGCCCGCTACGTGGTGGAGAACGCCGGCTATTTGGCGTTTCCGTTCCGGCGCTACCAGATCCAGAAGGTCTGGCGTGGTGAGCGCCCCCAGGAAGGCCGCGCGCGCGAGTTCACCCAGGCGGACATTGACGTGGTGGGCGACGGCGAGCTCCCGTTCCGCTACGACGTCGAGATCGCCCTGGTCATCGCCGAGGCACTGAGCGCGTTGCCGATTCCGGATTTCCGGCTCCGGATCAACAACCGGAAGCTGGCCGAAGGCTTCTACCGGGGTATTGGCCTCACAGACACCGCGGGCGTACTGCGCAGCATCGACAAACTGGAAAAGATCGGCGCTGCCAGGGTGGCAGAGCTGTTGAAGAGCGAGCTCGGTGCCACGGACGAGCAAGCCGGACTGGCCCTGGAACTGGCAAGTATCCGCACTGAAGACACCTCCTTCGTCCAGCAGGTACGCGCTTTGGGCGTCACAGATGAACTCCTGGAGGAAGGGCTCAACGAGCTTGAACAGGTCATCCAAGCGGCAGTCCAGCGCGCCCCGGGCAAGGTAGTTGCAGACCTGAGCATCGCCCGCGGCCTGGACTACTACACCGGAACCGTCGTCGAAACCGTGCTGGTGGGCCACGAGCAGCTGGGTTCCATTTGTTCCGGTGGCCGTTACGACGCCCTGGCTAGCAAGGGCAACCGCAAGTTCCCCGGCGTCGGCCTTTCCATCGGCGTCACGCGGCTCGTTTCCCGCATACTCAGCCAGGAATTGGCAACGGCCTCGCGGTCGGTGCCTACTGCTGTTCTGGTGGCCTTGAACACTGACGACAGCTGGTCCGCTGCCCAGGACATTGCCGCCCAGCTGCGCGGCAGGGGCATTGCAACCGAGGTGGCGGCCAAGGCCGAGAAGTTCGGCAAGCAGATCAAATTTGCCGATCGCCGCGGCATCCCCTTCGTGTGGTTTACCGACGACGACGGCAAGCACCAGGTCAAGGACATCCGCTCCGGCGAGCAGGTGGACGCCGACCCGGCGAGCTGGACGCCTCCCGAGGAGGACATGCACGTCCGCGTCACCACTGCCTGATACACACAGCGCTTGTTCCGCCGGTTGGCGGGAGCCGCGGCCGGTGCGGGTAAACTCGGACGGGACCGCCTTGCAGCGGTCCCTATAAATTTTCATGCTGAAAGGAATGCTGTGCTGCGCACACATGACCTCGGATCACTTCGCTCCGAGCACATTGGACAAACCGTTACCCTGGCCGGCTGGGTGGGCCGCCGCCGTGATCACGGTGGCGTTGCATTCGTTGACCTGCGTGACGCGTCCGGTGTCGCCCAGGTGGTTGTCCGTGAGGAAGAGGTCTTCCATGGCTTGCGGAACGAGTACGTCCTGCAGGTGACGGGTACCGTCAACAAGCGTCCCGAAGGCAACGAAAACCCGGCCCTGGCAACAGGTGGGATCGAGGTCATCGCCGATAAGGTGGTTATCCTCAACACTTCCGAGCCGCTTCCGTTCCAGATCGACGAGCACGTTGAAGTTGGCGAGGAAGCCCGCCTTAAGCACCGCTACCTGGACCTTCGCCGCCCTGGCCCCGCACGCAACATGCGCCTGCGTTCGGAGGCCAACCGCGTGGCCCGCGAGTTGCTGCACCAGCGTGGTTACGTCGAAATTGAAACTCCCACGCTGACGCGTTCGACGCCGGAAGGCGCCCGCGACTTCGTCGTTCCGGCACGCCTGGCTCCAGGCTCCTGGTACGCGCTTCCGCAGTCACCGCAGCTTTTCAAGCAGCTCCTCCAAGTGGGCGGTTTTGAAAAGTACTACCAGATTGCCCGCTGCTACCGCGATGAAGACTTCCGGGCGGACCGCCAGCCCGAATTCACGCAGCTGGACATCGAAGCCAGCTTCGTTGACCAGGACGACGTCATTGAGCTCGGCGAAGCAATCGTCAAGGCACTGTGGCAGTTGATTGACGTGGAAATCCCGACCCCGATCCGCCGGATGACGTACCTGGACGCGATGGCCAAGTACGGTTCGGACAAGCCGGACCTGCGTTTCGGCGTGGAGCTGACCGAGCTCACTGAGTTCTTCAAGGACACCAACTTTGGCGTCTTCAAGGCCCCGTATGTCGGAGCCGTGGTCATGCCCGGTGGTGCCTCACAGCCCCGCCGTACTCTGGACGGCTGGCAGGAATTCGCCAAGCAGCGCGGACACAAGGGTCTTGCCTACGTCCTCTTCAAGGAGGACGGCGAACTGGCGGGCCCCGTCGCCAAGAACTTGACGGAGGCCGAGCGCGAAGGCCTGGCCGACGCTGTCGGTGCGAAGCCGGGCGACTGCATCTTCTTCGCCTCCGGCGAGAAGTCCGCTGCGCGTGCCCTGCTCGGTGCCGCGCGTGTCGAGATCGGTCACCGCACCGGTTTGATCGATCCCAAGGACTGGGCTTTCGTGTGGATCGTGGATGCTCCGATGTTTGAGCCTGCAGCGGCCGCTGTAGCTTCCGGTGACGTCGCCGTGGGCGCGGGTCAGTGGACGGCCGTGCACCACGCGTTCACGTCGCCCAAGCCTGAGTTCCTGGATACCTTCGACAAGGACCCTGAGTCCGCACTGTCGTACGCCTATGACATCGTCTGCAACGGCAACGAAATCGGTGGCGGCTCCATCCGTATCCACGAGCGCGAAGTGCAGGAACGTGTCTTCCAGCTCATGGGCCTGGACAAGGAAGATGCTGAAACCAAGTTCGGCTTCCTGTTGGAGGGCTTCAAGTACGGCGCACCTCCCCACGGTGGAATGGCCCTCGGCTGGGACCGCGTGGTTGCCCTGCTTGCCGGGGTGGAGTCCATTCGCGACGTCATTGCCTTCCCGAAGTCGGGTAATGGCTATGACCCCCTGACTGCCGCGCCCGCGCCGATCACTGCGCAGCAGCGCAAGGAGGCTGGCGTCGACTTCAAGCCGGAAGCCAAGCCGGCGGCCAAGCCGGAAACGAAGTCCGAATAGATCGTTAGCCAAAGGCTCTCCACCTCGGTGGGGAGCCTTTGGTGTTCCTTCCAGCGAAAGGTGCTCCGACCGTGGTTGAGCAATCCACCATCGAGACACTCATGGACAAAGCGTGGCCAGCCCTGGAACGGGAAGCGGCAGGGGAGTGGGTACTCCGCGCCTCGGACGGAGTGACGCAACGGGCCAACTCCGTGTGGCCGAAGCGTACATCCAACGGTGTTCCCGCCGGTGTTCCCGCCAGTTCAGATCGTGCGGGTATCGAAGCGGCCGTGCGGTCTGCAGCTCAGTGGTACCGGAAACGTCGCCTTCCCGTGATTTTCCAGGTCTTCGAGGATTCCCGCAGCGCTGCCCTCAACTCTGTTTTGGACGGCCAACGCTTCACCCGGCAGTCTGAAACAAGGATCATGGTCCGCGGCACGGACGGTCTGCCGGTCGGCGCCTCAGGAATGCGTGTGGAACTCGCTGAGAACCCTTCGGATGAATGGCTCCGGTTGTGGTGGGCCGTCGACGGCCGTGGCGGGGAGGCCGAGTTGTCGGTCGCCCACAAGATTCTCACCGCTTGTCCGGAACTGTACGCGCTGGTGCGGGACGACGACGGCGTCCCAGCCGCCGTCGGTCGTCTTGCCTTGGTGGACGGCTGGGGCGGTATCTACAGTATGGCGACGACGACAGGGCATCGCAGGCGCGGATACGGCACCCAGGTGCTGGCAGCGTTGCTGAATGCAGGGGCCGAACGGGAGCTTGAGGGATTCTGGCTGCTGGTCACCGAATCCAACCACGGAGCGCAGTCGCTGTACTCACAGGCGGGTTTCACCGACTTCGGCAGCTACGTGTACCGGCAAGCTCCATTGAAGCGTGCCCTCAGCGGCTGCTAGCCCGGAGGATCGGTCACTGTGATCCGGATTGAGCAAGCGTCGGCGGCGGCCTTCGGGAGGACGTTGGACTTGGCCACCTGAATGTCCAGGAAAGCAAGGCGGGTCCGGCCTGCAACGGTTTTGAGGGCTGGTTGGGCAAGGACCTGCTCCACCAAGGTGCGGTCGCCGCCAGGAACAATGTACTCAATGCGGTGCCGGGCGAAAATTCGTGCGGCGTGTTCGGCCGTGGACTTGGACTCGAGGTGGCGGTTCCCGGTCTTCGACGCCAGGATCGTTGCTCCACTGGCCGAGGCCACAGCGTAACCACCCCGGCGCACCAGCACGAGGCCCAGCCCACGCTCCTGGGCGGCAAGGGATGCCAGGCGCTCAAGCTCCGTCGCTCCGCGTCCCGGGCGTCCGTCAGCAAGCCAGGGTGCGCGTAGCAGGGCGGCAGCACCGTCAGCCGCACGCAGCAGCAGCCCGTCGTCGTGGAAATCTTCCTGCAGCGCTCCGTGGCTCGCCTTGAACCGTTCGACCCAGCCAAGGAGCCGCTCCGCCGGTACAACAGCCGTGCGGGTGGTGTTACCCGGCTGCTGTGGCAGCGGGGCTGATCGGGGGCGGCCCACGTCGATGTCTCCTTTGCTCGAACTATGAGTAGCCTATCCATGTGGAAGATCTCTTTGGTGCGGGTGCAGTCAACGACGACGAGTCGGAGGATCTGCCTGCCACCGGGGGACCTTCCGACGCCCACTGGATGGCGTCCCAACGCAGCCCCTTGGCGGTGAGAATGCGGCCCCGGACCTTGGATGACGTTGTGGGCCAGCAGCATTTGCTGGGAAAGGGTTCCCCTCTTCGGCAGCTGGCGGCCGGAGCCGAGGCGGCCGGTCCGGCAGGTCCCAGCTCGGTGATCCTTTGGGGACCGCCTGGGACCGGCAAGACCACCCTGGCACACGTGATCGCGCGGGGTCCGGGACGGAAGTTCGTTGAACTGTCCGCGATCACCGCCGGTGTGAAGGATGTCCGGCGCGTCATGGACGAGGCACTGACGGCGCGTGACCTTTACAAGAAGACCACGGTCTTGTTCCTCGACGAGATCCACCGCTTCAACAAAGCCCAGCAGGATGCGCTGCTGCCCGGCGTGGAGAACCGCTGGGTTGTGCTGGTGGCAGCTACCACGGAGAACCCATCGTTCTCGGTAGTGTCGCCGCTCCTGTCCCGCTCGCTCCTGCTGACCCTGAAGCCGCTTACCGACGATGACATTTCGGGTTTGCTCCAAAGGGCTGTGGCAGACGCCCGCGGCCTCTCCGGACGGGTGGAGCTCAGCCCGGAGGCCTTGGACCACCTCGTCCGGTTGTCCGGGGGTGACGCCCGGAGGGCGTTGACAGCACTGGAAGCCGCCGCCGGCGTTGCGTTCGGTGACTCTGCCGCCGTCGGGAACACCGACCCCGCAGACGCGGAGGAGGACAGCGACGACGGCGAACCCGGACTTGCGGGCGACGGCGCACCGGACGCCCCGGTCTTGGTGGAACTGCGCCACACCGAACGCGCCCTGGACGCAGCAGCCGTTCGCTATGACCGCGCCGGTGACCAGCACTACGACGTAGCCAGCGCGTTCATCAAGTCCATTCGGGGCTCTGATGTTGATGCCGCACTGCACTACCTGGCGCGCATGCTGGAGGCTGGCGAGGACCCGCGGTTCGTCGCGCGGCGCATCGTTATTTCCGCGGCCGAAGATATCGGGATGGCCGATCCCACGGCGTTGCAGACGGCCGTGGCGGCCGCGCAGGCGGTACAGCTGATTGGCATGCCGGAGGGGCGGATCGTTCTTGCCGAAGCCGTGGTCCACTTGGCTACCGCACCCAAGTCCAATGCTGCCTACATGGGCTTAAACAAGGCCGTTGCCGATGTCCGGGCCGGTTTTGGCGGCGGTATCCCCATGCACTTGCGGGACGCGCACTACCCGGGCGCCAAGCAGCTGGGCCACGGCAAAAGCTACAAGTACGCCCACGACGAACCGCACGGCGTGGCAACCCAGCAGTATCCGCCAGACGACCTGGTGGGGAAGGACTACTACGAGCCAACCAATAACGGCGCTGAACGGGACATCGCGGCACGGCTTGAACGGCTTCGCAAGATCGTGCGTGGGGAGTAGTCCGCCGAAACAAGCAAGCGGTGGGCGGCGGCCCTGCACATGGTAGGATAGTTGCTTGTCTGGCATGGCCCGACGCACAATCCCTTTGAAGATTTACTCCATAGTGCTGTGCGCCCGGGCTAGTAGCAAGAGGCAGCGGTTGGCCGATGCTCTCCCTGATGGAGGCCAGTAACACAGACACACCGCAGTAATTGGAAGGACACAAGTGGCTAACAACACTCGTGCTCGCCGTACCGCACGTCTTTCACGTGCACTCGGCATTGCTCTGACCCCCAAGGCCGCCAAGTACATGGAGCGCCGTCCGTACGGCCCCGGCGAGCATGGCCGTGCCCGCAAGAAGCAGGACTCCGACTACGCCGTACGTCTGCGCGAAAAGCAGCGTCTGCGCGCCCAGTACGGCATCCGCGAAGCACAGATGACCCGTGCCTTCGAAGAAGCACGCCGCACCAAGGGCCTGACCGGTGAAAACCTGGTTGAGCTGCTCGAAATGCGTCTGGACGCCCTCGTGCTCCGTGCAGGCTTCGCCCGCACCATCGCACAGGCCCGCCAGCTGGTTGTGCACCGCCACATCATGGTTGACGGCATCCGCGTGGACCGCCCGTCCTTCCGCGTTGGCGAAGGCCAGCTCATCCACGTTCACAGCCGCTCCGAGGTCATGCCCCCGTTCCAGGTGGCAGCAGCCGGCGCACACGTTCTGAACAACGTGCCGGCATACCTGGACGTCAAGATTGACGCCCTGCAGGCCCGCCTGGTTCGTCGCCCGAAGCGCTCTGAGGTCCCCGTGATCTGCGAAGAGCAGCTCGTCGTCGAATTCTACGCTCGCTAAATTCAAGCAGCGCATACAAAGAAGCCCGTGGCACACGCCGCGGGCTTCTTTGTATGTAAGGTACCGGTCCAATGTAGGTAAGGTACTTGGGGAGGCCTTGGCCAAAGCCGTGAACCGGCTGGTGCAGGGCAGCGCAACGATCCTAGGAGAAGAGTTCTATGTCTGGTGGCGACATCGCGGGCCTCATCGCAGCAGGAGTGTTCGCGCTCCTTGTTCTGCTGTTGGCCGTGCCCATCCTGAAGCTGGGCGGCGTTTTTGACGAAGTCCGCACCTCCATCCGTTCCATCAGCGACGGCGCCACGCCCCTGATGGACGAAGTGACCGCTACGGTGACTACCACTAATCAGCAGCTGAAGAAGGTTGACGGCATTGCCTCCAACGTCTCAGATGCATCTGCCAATATTTCCGCGTTGTCGTCGCTCGTGGCCGCCACCGTTGGTTCGCCGCTGATCAAGGTGGCTGCGTTCAGTTACGGCGTCCGTTCTGCTTTCGCCGGACGCCGCGCCCCTTCCTCCGGCCGCCGCAGCCGCTGAAACAACGGGAGACCATAAACCCATGAAAAGAATTGTTTGGATGGGCATCGGCGTCGCAATCGGCGTCATCGCCTTCCGTAAGATCACCGAAGCCAAGGCCACCATCGGGCCCGAAGGGTTGAACCGCGCGGTCGGCCGAATGGCTGATGGCTTGTTCGACTTCGCCGACGCCGTGCGGACCGGCATGCATCAACGCGAAGAGGATCTTCGGGCAGCGTTGGGGATCGACGACGCCGGAGCGGGTCGCCGCTAGCAGGAGCGGTTCGCTCCAAAGCCCTCAACAGGGCAGAATGGAAAGCTGCGGAACGGCACCAGCCGGTACCGCGCACATCGTGTGCAGTGAATTGAGAAGGGTAAGTAATCAGCTAATGAAGTCGCAGGAGATCACCAAGCGCTGGGTGGACTTTTTTGTCAGCAAGGGCCACACCGCCGTTCCCTCCGCGTCGCTCGTTTCCAGCGACCCGTCGCTTCTCTTCACTGTGGCCGGAATGGTGCCTTTCATTCCCTACCTGACTGCGCGCGAAGAGCCTCCCTACAAGCGTGCAACAAGCGTCCAGAAGTGCATCCGCACCGGCGACATCGAGGAAGTGGGCAAGACCGCCCGCCACGGCACGTTCTTCCAGATGTGCGGTAATTTCTCCTTCGGCGACTACTTCAAAGAAGACGCCATCAAGTTCGCTTTCGAACTGCTCACCACCAGTGTGGACGACGGCGGCTATGGACTTCCGGCCGAGCGCCTCTGGGTGACGGTCTACGAAGAAGACGACGAAGCCAAGGAACTGTGGCTCAAGAACACCGGGATTCCCGCCGAGCGCATCCAGCGCATGGGCAAGGCTGACAACTACTGGTCCACTGGCCAGCCTGGCCCCGCCGGGCCTTGCTCGGAGATTTACTACGACCGTGGCCCCGCCTACGGCATCGAAGGCGGTCCGCTCGCTGACGAGACCCGGTATATCGAAATCTGGAACCTCGTGTTCATGCAGTACCAGATTGAGAACGTCCGCTCCAAGGTGGACTTCGACATTGTGGGCGAACTGCCGCAGAAGAACATCGACACCGGCCTGGGCATGGAACGCCTCGCGATGATCCTCCAGGGCGTCGAGAACATGTACGAGACCGACCAGGTCCGTCCTGTGATCGACAAGGCCGCTGAACTTTCGGGCCGCGAGTACACCTCGGCCGAGTCCGCGGACGACCCGCACCACACGGACGATGTCCGCATGCGCGTTGTCGGCGACCATATCCGTTCCGCACTCATGCTGATCGCTGACGGCGTAGCACCATCCAACGAAGGCCGCGGCTACGTTCTGCGCCGCCTGATCCGCCGTGCAGTTCGCGCCATGCGCTTGCTCGGCGTCGAAAAGGCTTGCCTGCCGGATCTCCTCCCCGCCTCCCGCGACGCCATGAAGGGCGTTTACCCGGTGGTGGAGACCGACTTCGCCCGTATCAGCCGTATCGCCTATGCCGAAGAGAAGGCGTTCCTGCGCACCATTGCTTCCGGTACGGCCCGCTTGGAGGATGCCGTGGCCGAGTCGAAGGCTGCCGGGGTTCCCCTGTCGGGCGCCGATGCCTTTGCACTTCACGACACCTACGGCTTCCCGATTGACCTGACCTTGGAAATGGCAGAAGAAGCCGGCCTCAAGGTCGACGAAGCGGGCTTCCGCGCGCTCATGCTTGAGCAGCGCCAGCGTGCACAGGCTGACGCCAAGGGCAAAAAGGGCGGCCACGCTGATCTCAGCGCCTACCAGGAGCTCCTTGGCAAGGGCGAGACAGTCTTCACGGGCTACGACGAACTTGAGGGCGAAGCCAAGGTCCGCGGCATCGTCAGTGGCGGCCGTTCGGTAGCGCATGCTGCCACCGGCGACGAAATTGAGCTGGTCCTGAACGAGACCCCGTTCTATGCAGAAGCCGGCGGCCAGTCTGCCGACACGGGCCTCATCACAGGAGATGGCTTCGTGGTGGAGGTCCTGGATGTCCAGCGTCCCATCAAGGGCCTCAGCGTACACAAGGCGATTGTCCGCGAAGGCGAGATTGCGTCCGATGCCTTGGTGCGCGCCGCCGTCGACCGTGAACGCCGCCACGCTGCAGAGCAGGCGCACACCGGTACGCACATCGTGCACGCCGCCCTGCACCAGATCCTTGGCCCGGAAGCTACCCAGCGCGGTTCGTACAACAAGGCCGGGTACCTCCGGTTCGACTTCGCCTGGGGCGAGGGCCTGAGCACGGCCACACGTTCGGAAATCGAAGAGGTCTCCAACATCGCCATCCGGAACAACTTCCGGGTAGACACCAAGGTGATGGGGCTTGCTGAGGCCAAGGCGCTGGGCGCCATGGCGCTCTTCGGCGAAAACTACGGCAGCGAAGTACGTGTAGTGGAGATCGACGGCGCCTGGTCCCGCGAGCTGTGCGGTGGCACGCACGTGTCCAACACCTCCCTCATTGGCAGCCTCTCGCTCTTGGGCGAACAGTCCGTTGGCTCGGGAAACCGCCGTGTTGAGGCCTTCGTTGGCTTGGATGCCTTCCGTCACCTGGCAGCCGAGCGGGCTTTGGTGACTGAGCTCACTGAACTGTTGAAGGTTCCGTCGGGGCAACTGGCCGATCGTATCGCCAGCACGCTGGGCAAGCTGAAGGCAACGGAGAAGGAACTCGACCGCCTCCGCAAGGAGCAGCTGGCAGCAGCGGCCGCAAACCTTGTGGGTACCGCAAAGGACGCTGCAGGTGTGCGGGTAGTAGCCCACGACGCCGGTCAGGTTGGCGGAGCCGACGACCTCCGGAACCTTGCCCTGGACCTCCGCAGCCGCCTCGGCTCGGAAGCTGCCACGGTGGCCGTTGCTGGTGTCAGCAATGACCGCCCGGTGATCCTCATTGCCACCAACGAGGCTGCCCGCGAAGCCGGAGTGAAGGCCGGTGCGCTGGTTCGCCTGGCTGCCGGCATCCTCGGTGGTGGGGGCGGCGGCAAGGACGACGTCGCCCAAGGCGGCGGCGCCGACGCTGGGAAGGTCTCTGAGGCCCTCACAGCGGTGGTGGATGCGATAGCCAAGCGCTGACGGTGGCTGAAAGTACTAACGGCGGCGTCTACCCCCGGGGCATCAAGCTGGGGGTAGACGTCGGTAGCGTCCGGGTCGGTGTGGCCATCTGCGATCCCGACGGAATCCTGGCCACCCCGTTCAAGACCGTGAGCCGGGATGCCAAGAAGAACGCCGACGTCCGCGTCCTTGTCAAGCACGCCGTGGAACTGGGGGCGGTGCAGATCTTTGTAGGCCTTCCCCGCACCATGAAGGGCGAGGAACGCGCGTCTGCTGAAATGGCGACAGTGTACGCCGAACTCCTCGTCAGTGAGCTGGTGCGCGCCGGTTTGGACGTCCCCGTGAACCTCGTGGACGAGCGACTTTCAACTGTTACGGCACACCGCAACCTGCACGAAGCTGGCATGAGCAGCAAGAACCACCGTAAAGTGGTTGATCAGGTTGCCGCTGCTGGAATACTGCAGCACGCAATCGACATGCAAAAAGCCAGAGGTACGGACGTAGGCCGCCGAGTGCAGGCACCGGCGCAGTCCGAAAAACCCAGCAGTGCCCCAACGCTGCGGGATGCCTCGGGCAGTGAACCCGATTCTTCTACGAGGGGACTGCAACTGTGAGCCCGGTCAACAACGACCCCTCCAGCGGTACCGCCGGTGGCGGCATGCCACTGACCCGCAAAGAGCTGCGGGCGCGGGAACGATTCCTCGCCACGCAGAACCACAACGTCGTACCCGTTCCTGAAGCAACGCCCGGGGAATCCGCCCCGCCGGCGGACGTTGAACCCCCGCTGCCCCGCCCTGTTCCCGCAGTGCCTCCCGCGCCGGTTGCTCCACCGGTGCCCGTGGCTCCACCAGTACCCGTGGCCAGGCCTGCTGCTCCAGCGCCAATACCCGACGCTACGGCTTCGACGCCGGCTCATGCCGGCGAATCCAGTGATGTGCAAGCCCCTGTCGCGTCGAACCCCACTGAACCGGAACATGGTGTTGAACCGGAACATGGTGTTGAACCGGCGCATGACGAGGTCCATCAGGACAGCGAAGCTTCACAGGATGTCCCCGGGCATCACCACCCTGAACACGTAGATCCAGAACACTCAGATCCAGAACACGTCGCTTCAGAACACTCAGATCCTGAACACTCAGATCCGGAACACCTCGAACCTGTCCTCGTTGACGCTGGTCACCTGCCTGGCTTCGCTGAGCACGATGCCCACCACGGCTTCGAAGCCCATGCCGATCACCATGACGATCACCATGCCGATGAGCACCTTCACGACGAGCATCACCATGACCTCATTGCGCCCGTCGAGCAAACTGCATCATCCAAAGCAGCCGCGAAGAAGGCCAGGCGTCGTCGTCGTGTCCTCGCACTCCTGATCACGCTCGGTGTCTTCGTAGCCGCCATTGCCATCGGCGCGCAATTCCTCAAACCGCTGCTGGGAATGGATAAGGTCACCGACTATCCAGGACCCGGAACAGGGTCCGTGAATGTCACCGTGGCTGAGGGCTCCGGGCCCAAGGCCGTGGCCAACACCCTTGTGGCGAACAAGGTTGTGGCCGACGCCGACGCTTTCGTCAAGGAATTCTTGAGTGAGGGTGCCGAGTTGTCTCCCGGCGAATTCACGTTCCGCACGGAGATGAAGAACTCCGATGCCGTGGCAGTCCTTGCCAATAAGGACGCCTCAAAGGTGATGTATTTCGCCCTGAGTGCGGGCCTGCGCATCAATGAATCGTTGGAAGCCATTTCCAAGGGTTCGGGCATCTCCATGCAGGAACTCAATGCACTCAACCAGGCCCCGGCACAGTTCGGCATTCCGTCCAAGGCCAAGAACCTGGAAGGCTTCCTTGCCCCGGGGGAGTACCGCTTTCCGCTCGGCACGCCGGCCAAGGAGATCGTCCAGAAGCTGGTAACCACCACTCTGGACGAACTCAAATCCCAGGGAATCACCGATCCCGCCAAGCAGTACGACGCCGTCACCATTGCCAGCATCGTGCAGGCTGAGGGTGGTCAGGCGGACTACGGCAACGTGGCGGGCGCCATCTATAACAGGCTGAAGCCAAACAATGTGGAAACCAGCGGACTTATCCAGTCCGATGCCACTGTGACGTACGGCTTGGGCAAGAAGTCCTTCCACCTCACGGAGGAAGAGAAGGCCGATAAGTCCAATACGTACAACACGTACGCCAACGTCGGCCTTCCGGCCGGACCGATCGGCTCACCGGGCAAGACAGCCATCGATGCTGCGGCCAAGCCCACACAAAATGACTACCTCTACTGGGTGACCATCAACCTGGACACCAAGGAGACCAAGTTCTCCAAGACGCTGGCGGAGCACAACACCTACGTTGAGCAGTACAACGCGTGGTGCCAGGCCAATGCGGGACGGTGTGTGTGAGTCGTCGTGCCGCAGTCCTGGGGCATCCGATCTCGCATTCGAAATCCCCGGCCCTGCACACCGCTGCCTACGCCAAGCTTGGCGTCGACATTGAATACTCGGCGATTGACGTCACCGTGGACGGCCTTCCGTCGTTCATGGAGTCCCTCCGTGGTGACGACTCATGGTGCGGCCTTTCGGTAACCATGCCGCTGAAGTCGGCGATGATCGGGCAAGTCGATGAAGTCCGCGGCGCCGGGGCCCACTTGGGCGTCATCAACACGGTTGTTTTCGAGCGCGACGGCGGAACGATGCTTCGCGTGGGTTACAACACCGATGTTGCGGGGATTGTTGAATCGGTCAGGTATGCCGGTGTGGTTTCCGCGCCCCATGCCGCCATCCTTGGTGGTGGCGGTACGGCGGCTGCAGCTGTGGCTGCGGCGTATGAACTCGGTGCCAGGCACGTTGACGTTTTCGTTCGGGACGCGGGACGGGCCGGCGACGCGGAAGCCGCGGCTGCCGCCGTCGGAATTTCCCTCAGCGTCAGGCCTTTGACCGGGGCGGCCACCGCGCTGGCGGGCACGGACCTGGTGATTTCGACGTTTCCGCCGCGTGCGGCCGATCCCTTGGCCGAGGAGCTCGCAGAGTTGCCGGGAACCGGGGCCGGTGTCCTGTTGGACGTCGCGTACGATCCCTGGCCCAGCCGCCTCGCGGAAGTGTGGCACGGCCATGGGGGAGCGGTGGTCCCTGGCCTGGAGATGCTGATGTATCAGGCGGCCGAGCAGATCAGGCGCTTCAGCGGCTGTGACGTTGACGGCGCCGTCATAGATGTGATGTGCGACTCAGTCGGGCTTCCCCGGCGAGTGTTCTAGACGCCTTACATGGCAGGATTGGTTATATGTTGCGTTGGTTGACTGCCGGTGAATCCCATGGTCCGGCTCTGATCGGAATTGTTGAAGGCGTGCCCGCCGGTGTTGAACTCACCAGCGGGCAGATTCGTGACGCGTTGGCGCGTCGCCGCCTGGGCTATGGACGTGGTGCCCGCATGAAGTTTGAACAGGACGAGGTCACCATCATGGGTGGCGTCCGGCATGGCCTGACCCAGGG
Organism: Paenarthrobacter aurescens; assembly: GCF_025421775.1. Taxonomy (GTDB): domain Bacteria; phylum Actinomycetota; class Actinomycetes; order Actinomycetales; family Micrococcaceae; genus Arthrobacter; species Arthrobacter aurescens_B. The sequence goes on from NZ_JAOEFX010000001.1 coordinate 155,760, forward strand.
TGGGCCCGTGGCCATCCAGGTTGGCAACACCGAGTGGCCCAAGTGGGAGCAGATTATGTCTGCGGACCCAGTGGACCCCGAAGTCCTCGCCGACCAGGCGCGCAACGCACCGCTTACCCGCCCCCGCCCGGGCCACGCCGATTTCACCGGAATGCAGAAGTACGGCTTTGACGAAGCCCGTCCGGTCCTGGAGCGTGCCAGCGCACGCGAGACGGCTACCCGTGTGGCTTTGGGTACCGTGGCCGCCCAATTCCTGAAGCAGTTGGGAATTGAGCTGGTGAGTCACACGGTTTCCATCGCCAGCGTGACGGTTCCTGAGGGTCGTCCCTTGCCGCTGCCCCGGGACGTCATAGCCCTCGACGCCGACCCCCTGCGGTGCTTTGACCGCGAGACATCGGACGCCATGGTGGCCGAGGTGGATGCGGCGCATAAAGAAGGCGAAACCCTGGGCGGCGTGGTTGAGGTCCTTGCTTACGGACTTCCTCCAGGACTTGGAAGCTACGTCCACTGGGACCGGCGTCTTGATTCCCGCTTGGCCGCTGCGCTCATGGGCATCCAAGCCATCAAGGGCGTGGAAGTTGGTGACGGCTTCCTCACAGCTGCCCGCCGCGGCTCGGCTGCCCACGATGAGATCCTCAAGGACGACCAAGGCAAGATCGTCCGCCAGACCAACCGGGCTGGTGGTATTGAAGGCGGGATGAGCATCGGCGAAGTCCTGCGCGTCCGCGCTGCCATGAAGCCGATCGCCACCGTTCCACGTGCATTGCGCACCATTGATGTGAGCACGGGTGAGCCTGCCAAGGCCCACCACCAGCGTTCGGACGTCTGTGCGGTTCCCGCTGCGGGCGTTGTCGCCGAAGCCATGGTTGCCCTTGTCCTGGCGGAGGCTGTTGCCGAGAAGTTCGGCGGCGACTCTGTTGCCGAGACCCAGCGGAACCTGCAGAGCTACCTCGACAGCATCCCGGCCACCCTGGACTCGGTCGGCCGGTAGTGGTCCGCGTTATTGCGGACGGCTGTCCGGGCCGTCCCGTCGTCCTGGTGGGACCAATGGCTGTTGGAAAGTCGGCCATTGGCCAGCAACTGGCACAGCAACTCGGTCTCCCGTTCGTGGACACCGACGCTGTGGTGGTAGCCGCCCACGGTAGCATCGCTGATATTTTCGCGGGGCGTGGCGAACACGCCTTCCGCGAAATCGAAGCACGGGCAGTGGCGAAGTCCATCGAAAACGCCAAGGCCCAACCAGCTGTTATTTCCTTGGGTGGTGGGGCCGTTCTTGACTCCGGGACACAGCAATTGCTGGAAGAGTGCACCGTGGTCTACCTCGAATGTGACGCAGAGACAGTCGCCGACCGCATAGCGCGGAACACTGGGAGGCCTTTGCTGCAGGGCGATGCAATGACCCGCTGGGAAGCCTTGTTTGCCACCAGGCGTCCTGTGTATGAGCGGCTGGCGGACATCGTCATGGATGTCCGTTCGGGATCCGTGGCGGAAATCGGCCTCCACCTGGAGGAGCGGCTGCGCCAGCATGCAGCCTTGAAAGAGGAAGTTGAAAAGTGAGCAACGAAGCAACTGTCATCAAGGTGACCGGCCAGTCTGTCAATGAGAACTACGACGTCGTGGTGGGGCGCGGCCTGTTGGAGACCCTTCCCGCCAAGCTTGGCGAGCGTGTCCGGCGCGTTCTCGTCATCCACCCCCGCGCCCTTCGCCTGACGGGCGATACCGTACGCGATGAGCTTGAGACCGCTGGTTTCACCGCGCTGACGGCCGAAATCCCGGACGCCGAAGAGGGCAAGCACATCCAGGTGGCGGCTTTCTGCTGGCAAGTACTGGGGCAGAACGATTTCACGCGCTCCGACGCCATTGTGGCTGTTGGCGGCGGCGCTGTCACTGACCTTGCCGGCTTCGTGGCTGCCACGTGGCTCCGTGGGGTCAAGGTCATCCACATGCCCACCAGCCTGCTTGGCATGGTGGATGCCTCTGTAGGTGGAAAGACCGGCATCAACACTGCCGAGGGCAAGAACCTGGTGGGTTCCTTCCACCCGCCGGCCGCTGTACTGGCAGATCTGGACACCCTTCAGACCCTGCCGAAGAACGAGCTTATTTCCGGCATGGCTGAGGTCATTAAGTGCGGCTTCATCGCCGATCCTGCCATCCTGGACCTGATCGAGAAGAACACCGACGCCGTGATGGACCCGGGTTCGGACGTTGTGCGCGAACTCATTGAGCGTGCCATCACCGTCAAGGCCGACGTCGTTTCGCAAGACCTCAAGGAATCCGGCCTCAGGGAAATCCTGAACTACGGCCACACCTTGGGCCACGCCATTGAGCTGGTGGAACGCTATTCGTGGCGGCACGGTGCCGCTGTTTCGGTGGGCATGATGTTCGCTGCGGAGTTGTCGCGGAGCGTAGGCCGATTGTCCGATACTGATGCAGACCGGCACCGGACCATCCTGGAAAGCCTGGGACTTCCGACTACCTACCGCCGTGACCGTTGGCAGGGTCTGCTCGATGGCATGCGCCGGGACAAGAAGTCCCGTGGCGACTTGCTGCGTTTCGTTGTCCTTGACGGCGTAGCCAAGCCCGGCATCCTGGACGTTCCCGACACCTCCCTCCTGTTTGCCGCCTACCAGGAGATCGCATCATGACCGTTGCACTGCGTGAAGGCGTCAGCGACTGGCCGACCGCGGGCTTCCCGGGCGTTCGGATGAACCCGGACACCCTGCTGCCCGTGGTCGTCAACGAGGAAGTCATGGAGTCTGCTCTTGCGGCCTCGGATGACCCCGCTGACCGCATCATGGCGCTTCTGCTCGAAAACCAGCCCAACGAAGCTGCGGAACTCCTGGCTGAAGCCCGCTACAAAGACCCTGAGTCATTCCGGCTCCGTATTTTCGAAGCGGAAGTCCACAGGGCCACCAACCGCCTGGACCGGGCTGTCCAGTTGTTTCGACACCTGTTGCAGGACGTTCAAGGAAGTTCCAAGGAAGCGATTGTGCACCAGTACTTGGGGCGGGCATATTTTGTCAGCGGGAATGCGTTGGCAGCGTCCGAGGAGTTCGCCAAGGCCCTGGATTTGCGGGTCGCCATGGCTGCCGATGCGGCGCTGATCTACTCATCGGCCGTAGCCCTGCAGAGGGCCCGCAACGTACTCGAAGTCGCTTCCTGAAAGCTGCTTGGATCACCCTTCGCAAGCCAACGGCCTATTTGCCGGTAGAATGGTTCTTGGATTTTTGATAAATACGCGCTGGCGGGCCGTTTGGCATGCCTGCTTGGCATAGACGAACTGGCAGCTTGAACCAGTGAGAGAAACCTGAGGATACGAGTGGCAACCACAAACGACATCAAGAACGGTACCGTACTGAAGCTCGAGGGCCAGCTCTGGAACATCATCGAGTTCCAGCACGTCAAGCCGGGCAAGGGCGGCGCCTTCGTTCGCACCAAGATGCGCAACGTCATGTCCGGCAAGGTGGTCGACAAGACCTTCAACGCCGGACTGAAGATCGAAACCGCTACGGTTGACCGCCGTGATTACCAGTACCTGTACCAGGATGGCGAAGACTTCGTTTTCATGGACACCCAGGACTTCGACCAGATCACCGTCTCCGGTGCCACTGTTGGCGACGCCACCAACTTCATGCTTGAGAACCAGATGGTCAACATTGCCATCCACGAGGGCAACCCGCTGTACATCGAACTGCCGCCGAGCGTTGTCCTCGAAATCACCTACACGGAGCCGGGCCTTCAGGGCGACCGCTCCTCGGCCGGCACCAAGCCGGCTACCGTTGAAACCGGCTACGAGATCCAGGTTCCGCTGTTCGTTGAGCAGGGCACCAAGGTCAAGGTCGACACCCGCGATGGCAGCTACTTGGGCCGGGTTAACGACTAGTGAGCGCACGCGGTAAAGCCCGTAGCAGGGCACTCGAAGTACTTTTCGAGGCGGAGCAACGCTCCGTTTCGGCTTTTGACGCCATGACAGCGCGCCGGGAGAAGACAGATCTGATCATCAACCCTTACACGGTGGAAATCGTGGAAGGTGTTGTTTCCATGCAGGCAACCATTGACGAGTTCCTGGAGACGTACGCGCAGGGCTGGACGTTGGAGCGGATGCCGTCCGTGGACCGGATCATCCTTCGGATCGGTGCCTGGGAACTCCTCTACAATGACGAGGTTCCCGATGGCGTAGCCGTCAGCGAGGCCGTGGCGCTTGCCAAGACGATGTCCACGGACGAGTCCCCGGCCTTCATCAACGGCCTCCTGGGCCGTCTTCAGAAGCTCAAGCCCTCGCTTCTCGCGTAGACAGTTGTTGGCGAGCTGAGATGGTAAAAGGACCCGCATCCACAGGATGCGGGTCCTTTTGTATTACTGGAGGACCGCCGCCCTGAGGCCAGGGATGCTGCTGAGGTGTTCAAGTTCGTCCTGCTGGTGAACGTGGACATCGCGGCCGCTGAGTACTCGCTGGCGCGTGAACGCCAAGGCGGTGGCTTCGCGGATGAAGGCTTTCATCTGTGAGGCACGGCCGCGCGAAGACGCCCAGCGGACAGCCTGCCGGCGGCCCCTGGAGGTGGCCAGCATCTCCACTTCGGCGGGGGTGAACCAACCTGCCCTGGCATACTCCAGGAGCCGCTGGCGCGTGAGTTTTCCTTCGGCTACCCGGAGCAGGATGATGCCCACTGCCGCTACAAGGAAGATGGGCACCTGGACCACGAAGTACTCCACCAGGAAGTTCTGGCCCATGCTGTTCCAGCGGTTGTGCAGGAACATTGCGGGAATCAGGCCGATGAAGAATGCCAGCACCGCATATCCGGAGTGCCACTTCCGGGCAGCAAAGCCCATGATCAGGCCAGTTGTCCCGGTGAATACAGCGTGGGCGAAGGGCGACATGACGCCGCGGAGGATGAAGATACGGACCAAGTCCGTCCCGGGATCGGTGGACGAGGCGATTTCCCGTCCGAAGTAGAGGATGTTCTCTGTGAAGGCAAAGCCAGCGGCGATGGTGAAAGCGAACACTACGCCGTCCACGGGCCCGTCGAAGTATTTCCGCGCGGCCAAAATCAGTACCAGCAACCCCAGCGACTTGGTGAATTCCTCCACGATGGGGGCTTGGACGGTGGCCATGAAGTAGGTGAAGGCTTCTTCACTGCTGGTTGGTGCGGCGAGTGCGAAGAGAGGCTGGATGAGCAGTGTCCCGGCAATGGACACCGCGGCGCCCCAGGTGAAGGCGAACCACAGGAGCCTTTTCGGCTCAGGCTCCCAGCGATCGATGAAGCGTACCGTCAGGAGAACCACGGACAACGGAATCAATGACGCCATGAAACCGATCACGAAGCCCGTCACTCCGGTATTGCCCAACAGGAATGGCACCACCAGAAGAAGACTGGCAAGGGCAAGCACCCCACCAATAATGATCAAAGGGAGGGTGCCCAACGACCGGCGGCTGCGCGGTGCTGGTGGCATGGCCCAGGTTTGCTGGGGGAGTGACGCCGGATTGCCTGGAGCGGGCTGGTAGTTCGCTGGCTGCACACGGCCAATCCAGGTGGGGTTGGCGCCAGGTTCCAGGTAAGGCCGCGGATAGGGGTGTCCGCCAGCTTGCCCGTGGGGGTTCATGGTCATGGTGATGAGCCTATTCCACAGTGCCGGATGTGAGCTTAAACTCACGCCCGGCGGAGGAGCCCGGTGAGGTTGGAAAGGGCCGCTGTGGTAGTTTTGAAAAGCAAATATTCCTTTTTTAATTCCGTCCAGTGAGGCGGGGAAAGGGGAGACGAGCGATGACTGAAGTCACTTCAGCGCACGTGCCGTCGCGGGTTGTCCTCAATCAGGCGGACATTGATCGTGCGCTCACTCGTATCGCCCACGAGATCCTCGAAGCCAACAAAGGCTCCCAGGACCTGGTTCTGTTGGGCATTCCCAGCCGCGGCTACCCTTTGGCCGTGCGGCTTGCCAACAAGATCGCAGCGGCCGATCCTACGGTCAACGCCGAAACGATGGTCGGCCAATTGGATGTGACCATGTTCCGCGATGACCTCTCGCACCAGCCCACGCGGCCACCACGCCATACCAGGCTCCCGTTGTCCGGCATCGACAACAAGGTTGTTGTCCTGATCGATGACGTCCTGTATTCGGGCCGCACCATTCGCGCCGCGCTGGATGCCTTGGTAGACCTGGGCCGCCCACGGATTGTGCGCTTGGCTGTGCTGGTGGACAGGGGCCACCGCGAGCTCCCCATCCGCGCGGACCACGTCGGCAAGAACCTTCCCACCTCTTCTTCGGAAAAGGTCCGTGTCCACCTGGAAGAAATCGACTCCGTGGACGGCGTGCCTGTCAACGAGGTAGTTATCGAGGCAGGCAAGTGAAGCACCTCCTTTCCACTGAAAACCTGAGCGCTTTCGACGCCATCCGTGTATTGGACACTGCGGAGGAAATGTCCGCTGTGGGGGAGCGTGAAGTAAAGAAGCTGCCGGCCTTGCGCGGCCGGACCGTGGTGAACCTCTTCTTTGAGGACTCCACCCGCACGCGTATTTCCTTTGAGGCAGCCGCCAAACGGCTGTCTGCGGACGTCATCAACTTCGCGGCCAAGGGCTCCTCGGTGTCCAAAGGGGAATCCCTCAAGGACACGGCGCAAACCCTCGCCGCAATGGGCGCGGACGCTGTCGTCATCCGCCACTGGGCGTCCGGAGCGCCGCACCGGCTCGCTGCCACGGACTGGATCGACGCCGCAGTGATCAACGCCGGTGACGGCACCCACGAACACCCAACGCAAGCACTCCTGGATGCCTTCACCATGCGCCGGCACTGGTCCCAGGTCAACGGCACCGGGTCAACCGGAGCGGATCTCAAGGGCATGCGGGTAGCGATTGCCGGCGATGTCCTGCACTCCCGTGTTGCACGGTCCAACGTCTGGTTGCTGAAGACCCTTGGCGCCGAGGTCACCCTGGTGGCGCCACCCACGCTGCTGCCCATCGGCGTCGAGCACTGGCCTTGCAAGGTCAGCTACAACCTGGACCAGACGCTGGAGGCCGGCACCGACGCCATGATGATGCTGCGCGTCCAGGGCGAACGTATGAATGCCTCATTCTTCCCTTCGACCCGCGAGTACTCGCGCAGGTGGGGTTTCGACGACGCCAGGCTCCGTGCCCTGGATGACCTCGGCATGAAAGACACCATCATCATGCACCCGGGCCCCATGAACAGGGGACTGGAAATTTCTTCGGCCGCCGCCGATTCGCCGCGCTCCACTGTGCTTGCCCAAGTGCGCAACGGTGTTTCGGTCCGTATGGCCGCCCTCTACCTGCTGCTCTCCGGAGACTCCCGCGAAGCCGCCCCGAACGCAAGCCAGTCCAGCAAGGAGACCAACTGATGGCCGAGAACACCTACCTGATTCGTGGGGCCGCCATCCTCGGCGGCGAAGCTGAAGACCTCTTGATCCGCAACGGCACGATCGAAGCGCGGGGCAAGGACCTCTCCGCAGACGACGCGACTGTCGTCGATGCCGCTGGCCTGATTGCCCTGCCGGGCATGGTGGACGTTCACACCCACTTGCGCGAACCCGGCCGCGAAGACGCCGAGACAGTGGAGACAGGCACCCGCGCCGCAGCATTGGGCGGCTTCACGGCAGTCCACGCGATGGCCAACAGCAACCCTGTGGCGGACACTGCGGGCGTCGTGGAACAGGTTCATAGCCTGGGCCGCGCGTCCGGTTGGGTGGATGTTCGTCCCGTGGGCGCAGTTACTGTGGGACTGGCCGGTGAGCAGCTTGCAGAGTTGGGCGCCATGGCCGACTCACGCGCCCAGGTCCGGATGTTCTCCGACGACGGCATTTGCGTCCACGACCCCGTCCTGATGCGCCGCGCGCTGGAATACGTGAAGGCGTTCGACGGCGTGGTGGCCCAGCACGCGCAGGAACCCCGCCTCACCGCCGGGGCACAGATGAACGAAGGCACAGTCTCCGCCGTGCTTGGACTCACCGGATGGCCCGCCGTTGCCGAGGAGAGCATCATTGCCCGCGATGTCCTGCTTGCGCAGCATGTTGGTTCGCGGCTGCACGTCTGCCACGTCTCTACGGCCGGATCCGTTGAAATCGTCCGATGGGCAAAGGCCCGTGGGATCAACGTCACGGCCGAAGTCACACCACACCACCTGCTCCTCACGGATGAACTGGTCCGCAGCTACGACCCCGTGTACAAGGTCAACCCGCCGCTGCGTACCGATGCCGACGTCCAGGCGCTTCGCGAGGGCCTCGCCGACGGCACCATCGACGTCGTGGGAACCGACCACGCTCCGCACCCCAGCGAGCACAAGGAATGCGAGTGGGCCCAGGCTGCCATGGGCATGACCGGTCTGGAAACCGCGCTTTCCGTGGTTCAGGAGACCATGATCGAAACAGGCCTCATGACGTGGGCCGACTTCGCGCGGGTTACCTCCTTTACGCCCGCAGTCATCGGTCGTGTCGCTGACCAGGGCCGCCCGTTGGAGGTTGGCGAACCTGCCAACGTCATCCTGGTGGACCCGGCTGCGCGTTGGACCGTCGACCCCCATAAAATGGCAACCATGGGCCGCAATTCACCGTTCAAGGGCAAGGAGCTGCCCGGAACCGTGGTGGCGACCTTCTTCAAAGGCCACCCCACGGTGCTCGACGGCCAGCTCAACACGCCGTACCGGTATCCGGCAGTCAGCAGCAACTAATGGACAACCAGACACTTACCGTGGTGATCACGGTGCCGTTGATCGTCGTCGTCCTGGCGATGATCTGGTTGGGATGGCGGAACCGGCTGAGGCGACAAGCCGACGTCGAGCGCCTTCCTGAGGTACCGGAACAGCTGACGCCGGCCACCGTCGTCGGGGATGGCCAGTACGTAGCCACCACAACGGCGGGCGACTGGCTTGACCGGATCGCGGTGCAGGGCCTTGGCATCCGGACCAATGCGGAATTGAGCATCCACGCTGAAGGCGTGCTGTTCGACCGCTCCGGTGCAGCCCCGGTCTTCATCCCGCGCTCCGCCCTGGTGGACAGCCGGGAAGCCAACGGCATGGCCGGGAAGTTCGTCGAAAAGGACGGGCTCCTGGTCATCAGCTGGAAGCTTGGCGCCCGGGAGCTCGACACCGGATTCCGATCCAGGCACGCCGCCGACAAGCACCTCCTCCTCGAAGCCCTCCAAGAATTGATCTCCGCAGCCCCTCAGGCAGATGCCGATAGTGGAAAGTAATAAAGTGACGGATAGTAAAGCAGCCACCACAACCACCCCCTCAGCAGCAGTGCTGGTCCTCGAAGACGGCCGCATGTTCCGCGGCCGCAGCTACGGAGCCCAGGGAACCGCGCTCGGTGAGGCCGTCTTCGCCACCGGAATGACCGGCTACCAGGAGACCATCACCGATCCCTCCTACGCTCGCCAGCTGGTGGTCCAGACTGCGCCACACATCGGCAACACCGGTGTCAACAGCGAAGACGCTGAGTCCCGCCGCATCTGGGTGGCCGGGTACATCGTTCGCGATGCCGCCCGCCGCCCCTCCAACTGGCGCTCCGAACGCAGCCTCGACGACGAACTGGTGGAGCAAGGAATTGTTGGCATCCAAGGCGTCGACACGCGTGCCATCACCCGCCACCTCCGTGAGCACAAGACCATGCGCGCAGGCATCTTCTCGGGCGAAGCCGCAAAGGCCACCGACAAGGAACTGCTGGACGCCGTCCTGGCCAGTGCGCCCATGGAAGGCGCAGCGCTGGCTGAGGAAGTCTCCATCGACGAGGCCTACGTGGTGGAACCCAAGGACCACGGTTGGGAAGGCGAACCGCGCTTCTCCATTGCGGCCGTTGACCTCGGCATCAAGGCGATGACCCCGGTGCGCTTCGCAGAGCGCGGCGTCCGCGTGCACGTCCTGCCTGCCACGTCCACGCTCGAGGACGTCAACGCGGTCAACCCTGACGGCTTCTTCATGTCCAACGGTCCTGGCGACCCGGCCACCGCCGAACACCAGGTTTCGCTGCTGCGATCGGTACTGGACGAGAAACTGCCGTACTTCGGCATCTGCTTCGGTAACCAGATCCTTGGCCGTGCCCTCGGCTTTGGCACGTACAAACTCCGCTACGGCCACCGCGGCATCAACCAGCCCGTCATGGACCGCCGGACCGGCAAGGTTGAAATCACTTCACAGAACCACGGCTTCGCCGTTGACGCACCGCTGAACGGTTCCACCGTGGCACCGGAAGAGCGCTACGGCCGCGTGGAAGTCAGCCACGTTTCGTTGAATGACGACGTCGTAGAAGGGCTCGCCTGCCTCGACATCCCGGCGTTCTCGGTCCAGTACCACCCCGAAGCCGCGGCCGGCCCCCACGATGCCGCGTACCTCTTCGACCGCTTCATCGACCTTATGGCCGATACCAAGTCCAAGGCCACAGGCGCCACCTCCACCGACTCCAAGACTGAGGACAAGAAGTAATGCCAAAGCGTACAGATCTCAAGAGCGTCCTCGTCATCGGTTCCGGCCCTATCGTCATCGGCCAGGCGGCTGAGTTCGACTACTCCGGCACCCAGGCCCTGCGGGTCCTCAAGGAGGAGGGCCTTCGGGTCATCCTCGTGAACTCCAACCCGGCCACCATCATGACGGACCCCGAGTTCGCCGATGCCACCTACGTTGAGCCCATCACCCCGGAGGTGGTGGAGAAGATCATCGCCAAGGAGCGTCCTGACGCCATCCTGCCCACCCTGGGTGGCCAGACGGCACTGAACACGGCCATCGCGCTGGACAAGAACGGCGTGCTGGAGAAGTACAACGTGGAACTCATTGGCGCGAACATCGCTGCCATTGAGCTCGGCGAGGACCGCGAGAAGTTCAAGGGCGTCGTGGAGCGTTGTGGCGCCGAGTCCGCGCGGAGCCACATCATCCACACCATGGAAGAGGCCTTCGCTGCTGCGGAAGACCTCGGCTACCCCATGGTGGTCCGTCCTTCCTTCACCATGGGTGGCCTGGGCTCCGGTCTGGCGTACAACGAGGACGACCTCCGCCGCATCGTCGGCCAGGGCCTCCAGTACAGCCCCACCACCGAGGTCTTGCTCGAAGAGAGCATCCTCGGCTGGAAGGAATACGAGCTTGAGATGATGCGCGACAAGAACGACAACGTCGTTGTTGTGTGCTCCATCGAGAACTTCGACCCCGTGGGTGTCCACACCGGTGACTCCATCACGGTTGCTCCGGCGCTGACCCTCACGGACCGGGAATACCAAAAGCTGCGCGACGTCTCCATTGCCGTCATCCGCGAAGTCGGCGTGGACACCGGTGGCTGCAACATCCAGTTCGCCATCGACCCCGCCACGGGCCGTGTTGTAGTCATCGAAATGAACCCGCGCGTATCCCGCTCATCTGCCCTGGCTTCGAAGGCAACCGGCTTCGCCATTGCCAAGATCGCCACCAAGCTCTCCCTGGGCTACACCCTGGACGAGATCCCGAACGACATCACGCAGAAGACGCCGGCCTCGTTCGAGCCGACCCTGGACTACGTCGTGGTCAAGGTTCCGCGCTTCGCGTTCGAGAAGTTCCCGGCCGCGGACAACACGCTGACCACCACCATGAAGTCCGTCGGCGAAGCCATGGCCATGGGCCGCAACTTCACCGAAGCCCTGCAGAAGGCACTCCGCTCCCTGGAACAGAAGGGTTCGCAGCTGGACTTCAGCTCCGTGCCGGAGTACGAAGTGGCCGAGCTGATCGAGAAGGCCAAGCGTCCCACCACGGATCGCCTGCACCAGGTGCAGCGAGCCATGCTGGGCGGCGCCAGCGTCGAGGATCTCTTCGAGGCCACCAAGATCGACCCCTGGTTCCTGGACCAGCTGCAGTTGCTCAATGAGACCGCGCAGGAGATCCGCAAGGCCGGCGTGCTGACCGAGGAAATGCTGCGCAACGCCAAGCGCCACGGTTTCTCCGACGAGCAGATCGGTGCTTTGACACACAACAACGAGGCAGTAGTCCGGGGCGTCCGCCAGGCCCTGGGTATCCGCCCGGTGTACAAGACGGTGGACACGTGCGCTGCAGAGTTCGCCGCGTACACCCCTTACCACTACTCGTCCTATGACGAAGAGGACGAAGTTGGACTGCACGCCAAGCCGTCCGTCATCATCCTCGGCTCCGGCCCCAACCGCATCGGTCAGGGCATTGAGTTCGACTACTCCTGCGTGCACGCCTCCATGGCCCTGCGCAAGGCCGGCTACGAGACCGTCATGGTCAACTGCAACCCGGAGACTGTCTCCACCGACTACGACGTCTCAACCCGCCTCTACTTCGAACCGCTGACCCTTGAGGATGTCCTTGAAGTCATCGCAGCGGAGGAGCGCACCGGTGGCGTCATGGGTGTCTTCGTGCAGCTCGGAGGCCAGACCCCGCTGAAGCTGGCACAGCAGCTCGCCGATGCCGGCGTTCCCATCCTGGGCACGTCGCCGGAAGCGATCGACCTTGCTGAGCACCGTGGCGCCTTTGCCCGCGTCCTGGACGAAGCAGGCCTGACTTCCCCGAAGAACGGCACCGCTGTTTCCTTCGAGGACGCCAAGAAGATCGCCGACGAAATCGGCTACCCAGTGCTGGTTCGGCCGTCCTACGTCCTGGGCGGCCGTGGCATGGAGATCGTCTATGACGAGGCCAACCTCTCCCGCTATATCGCCAACGCCACGGAAATCACCCCGGACCACCCGGTGCTGATCGACCGCTTCCTCGAGGATGCGGTGGAGATCGACGTCGACGCACTCTTCGACGGCACCGACATGTACCTCGGCGGCATCATGGAGCACATCGAAGAAGCGGGTATCCACTCCGGTGACTCGGCCTGCGTCCTGCCCCCGATCACCCTTGGCAACAACGTGATCGAGCGCGTGCGTACGGCAACCCGTGCCATCGCCGAAGGCGTGGGCGTCCGCGGCCTCATCAACATCCAGTTCGCGTTGGCTTCCGACGTCCTGTACGTCCTCGAAGCCAACCCGCGCGCTTCCCGTACCGTTCCGTTCGTTTCCAAGGCAACGGGTGTACAGATGGCCAAGGCTGCCGCCCTCATCGGTACCGGCGTCACCATCAACCAGCTCCGCAGCGCCTACAAGATGCTGCCGGAAACCGGTGACGGTTCCACCCTGCCTTTGGACGCGCCGGTTGCCGTCAAGGAAGCAGTCCTGCCGTTCAGCCGCTTCCGCACCCCGGAAGGAAAGGTCGTCGACTCCCTGCTCGGCCCGGAAATGCGCTCCACCGGTGAAGTCATGGGTATCGACAAGCACTTCGACACCGCGTTCGCCAAGAGCCAGGCGGCTGCCAACAACGCACTGCCCACCGAGGGCAAGATCTTCGTGTCCGTGGCCAACCGCGACAAGCGCTCCGTCATCATGGGTGTCAAGCGGCTCTCGGACCTCGGCTTCGAAATCGTCTCCACCGGTGGCACGGCAGATGTCCTGCGCCGCAACGGCATCCAGGCGACTCCGGTCCGCAAGGTAGCCGAAGGCAGCAGCGCCGAAGGCGAAGGCACCATCGCCGACCTCGTCATCGCCGGCGAGATCGACATGGTCTTCAACACGCCTTCGGGTGGAGAAGCCCGCAGCGATGGATATGAACTCCGTGCTGCAGCAACGTCCATCGGAATTCCCTGCATCACCACCGTTGCCGAGTTCAACGCTGCAGTGCAGGCCATCGAGGCGCTGCGCACCTACGAATGGTCCGTGACCAGCCTGCAGGAGCACGCAGCCAACCTGGCAGCCGCAGTGGAAGCAGCCGATGCCTGAGTCCGCTTCTCCACAGCAGGCGCAGCAGCCGGCCCGGGAGTCCTTTGGCTCCCGGCTGGCTGCCGCCATGGCCGCGCGTGGTCCGCTCTGCGTCGGAATCGACCCGCATCCGCAGCTTTTGGCTGACTGGGGATTGAACGACGACGTCGCAGGGCTGGAGCGTTTCTCGTTGACAGTGGTGGAGGCCGTGGCTTCCCTCGCTGCCGCGGTCAAGCCGCAGGTGGCCCTTTATGAGCGCCACGGGTCTGCCGGGATGGCTGTCCTGGAGCGTACTCTGGCCGCGTCCGCGGAGTCGGGTGTGCTCAGCATCGCCGATGCGAAGCGGGGAGACATTGGCTCCACGATGGCAGCATATGCGGATGCCTGGTTGCGTGACGGGTCCTCCTTGGCGGCTGACTCTGTGACGCTGAGTCCTTACTTGGGCTTTGAGTCGCTGCGCCCCGCCTTGGACCTCGCAGCCCAGTACGGCAGGGGAGTGTTCGTGCTCGCGCTGACGTCGAACCCTGAAGGCAAGTCGGTCCAGCACATTGGCGGAAGCGATTCCGTTGCCCGCCGGATCATTGCTGCAGCTGCCGCTGAGAACCAGCGCTATGACGGATCCCTGGGCTCAGTTGGCTTGGTAGTAGGTGCCACTATTGGCTCCGCGCTGGAGGACCTGGATATCGATCTTGGCCCTGTTCGCGGTGCCATCCTCGCCCCGGGGCTCGGTGCCCAGGGAGCCACCCCTGCTGATCTCCGTAAGACCTTCGGGGCCGCGTATCCCACCGTACTGGCCACGTCCAGCCGTGGGATCCTTGCCGCTGGTCCTTCGGTGGAGGGTCTGCGCGCGGCCACCGCGGCGACGTTGGCCGGGCTTCGATCCGAGTAAATTGCCCACCCATTGCGCAACCGGGTCCCTGCCGGTAGGTTCAGGATCAGTCCGCGTGATCTGGATCACAATCGCGATCTGACAGGGGTTTGGCAGTGGGCCTTAAAGAGCTGACACCACAGGAGCGTTCCGATGCGCTGGAGAAGGCTGCCAAGGCGCGGGCCGTGCGTGCCGCAGCCAAGGAAAGGCTTAAGCGCGGCGAGGTGAGCATTGCGGAGTTGATTTCATCGAGTAGTACGGATGAAGCGATCGCGCGCATGCGCGTGGTGGAGCTCTTGGAGGCCTTGCCGGGCATTGGGCCCGTCAGGGCGGCCGGGATCATGGCGGAGATTGGTATCGCCGGATCCCGGCGCATCCGGGGGCTGGGAATTCACCAAGCCCGGGCGCTGGTAGATTTTATGGATACCCAGCAAAGCGTCTAACGCATCTCCCCGAAGGAATCCGTGAGCAAGAAACCCGGACTGACTGTCCTTGCAGGCCCCACTGCCGTTGGCAAGGGAACCGTATCCACCTACATCAGGGACAACTATCCGGAGGTTTGGCTGTCAGTCTCGGCAACCACACGGGCTGCGCGTCCGGGTGAAAAGGATGGCGTTCACTACTTCTTCAAATCGGCTGAGGAGTTTGACTCCCTGGTGGCCGACGGCGAACTCCTGGAATGGGCTGTAGTGCACGGCCAGAACCGTTACGGGACGCTTCGCAGCACGGTCAATGCGGCCATCGCGGACGGCAAATCGGTCTTGTTGGAGATCGACCTCCAGGGCGCACGCCAGGTCAAGGCCGCGGTTCCTGAGGCAAACTTTGTGTTCCTGGCCCCGCCCAGCTGGGACGAAATGGTCCGTCGACTGGTGGGTCGCGGCACCGAAACTCCCGAGGAACAGCAGCGCAGGCTGGAAACCGCTAAACTGGAACTTGCTGCTGAACCGGAGTTTGACCACACCGTCATCAATGACGACGTTCGCCGGGCAGCAGACGAGCTTGTTTCACTCATGGGGCTTACCCCGCACGGGCGCTAAGCGCTTGCATTTGTTGGCCCGCTAAAATTTGGAGAATTCGTGTCCACGAACCTTGAAGGCATCATCAACCCGCCGATCGATTCGCTGCTTGAGGCTGCTGATTCCAAGTACGGCCTGGTCATCTTCGGCGCCAAGCGTGCGCGCCAGATCAACGCCTACTACGCCCAGCTGCACGAGGGCCTGTTCGAATACGTCGGCCCGCTGGTTGACACCAAGCTGAACGAGAAGTCGCTCTCGATCGCCCTCCGCGAGATCAACGAAGGCCTTCTGGTTTCCACGCCGATCGAGCCCGCAGAATAAAGCAGACTGCCTGTTGACGGAGGTCACGTGCGCATAGTCCTCGGAGTCGGGGGAGGGATCGCAGCCTACAAGGTTGCATCGCTCCTCCGGCTTTTTACTGAAGCCGGTCACAAGGTGACGGTCATTCCCACGGAGGCCGCTACCCGATTTGTCGGAGTGGCTACGTGGGAGGCCCTCTCCGGCAACCCCGTCAGCAACAGCGTCTTCGACGACGTCGAGAAGGTCAACCATGTCCGTTTAGGACACGAAGCTGACCTGATCGTGGTTGCTCCCGCCACGGCCGACCTCTTGGCCAAAGCCGCGACCGGACAAGCGGGCGACCTCCTCACCAACACACTTCTCATGGCTCACGGACCGGTGCTTTTCGCGCCCGCCATGCACACGGAGATGTGGCAGCACGCCGCCACGCAGGCGAATGTGGAAACATTGCGCAGTCGCGGTGTGACAGTCCTGGAGCCTGCTTCCGGGCGACTCACGGGGGCTGACTCGGGACCGGGCCGCCTGCCGGAGCCGGAAGCCATTTTCGCGGCTGCCATGGCTCTGGTCAATGCTGCGGACGGGGCGAAAGCTTCTCCTGCCACGGAGCAGCCACTGGCGGGCCGTGTTGTCACGATTTCGGCCGGCGGAACCAGGGAAGCCCTCGATCCTGTCCGCTTCCTCGGTAACCGTTCGTCCGGCAAGCAAGGCGCAGCGTTGGCTGCTGCTGCGTTGGCGGCCGGAGCCACGGTCCGTTTCCTCGCTGCGCATATGGACGTCGAGCCGCCTGCCGGCGTCGAGCTTGTCCGCGTTGAGTCTGCCTTGGAATTGCGCGAAGCAGCGCTGAAAGCGGCAGTTGATTCCGACGTCGTCATTATGGCCGCTGCCGTCGCGGATTTCCGTCCGGCAGATGTTTCGGATACCAAGATCAAAAAGGTCGACGGCGAGGACGCACCTGTGGTGCGGCTGGTCCGGAACCCGGACATCCTCCATGAGCTGGTTGAGCGGCGCAACGCCGAGGGCGGCCAGCAACTGATTGTTGGTTTCGCGGCCGAGACTGGCGACGCGCAAGGCGATGTCCTGCAACATGCCACTGCCAAACTCAAACGCAAGGGCTGCGATCTCCTGGTGGTCAATCAGGTGGGTATCGGCCGCGTCTTCGGCCAGGACGACAATTCCGTGGTCATCCTGTCCGGGCACGGCGCCGAACCTCAATCTGCCGCCGGTTCCAAGGCTGACGTCGCGGCCGTGGTCGTGGACCGGGTGGGCGCTGAGCTCACGCGCGTCTTTCCGGCCTTGTAACCAGGCCCACACCCGAATTCTTAGCAAAGGGACACACGGCAGATGCCGCCATCCCGCAACCCAGTAAGGTGGTCGAGTGACTTTACCGCTGCACCATGAACACCATGGCACCCCGTCCAAGCTCCGGCTCTTCACCTCAGAGTCGGTCACCGAAGGGCACCCGGACAAAATCTGCGACCAAATCAGCGACGCCATCCTTGACGCGCTGCTGGCTGCTGATCCTGAGTCCCGTGTGGCCGTTGAAACCATGGCCACCACCGGCCTGGTGCACGTGGCTGGTGAGGTCACAACCGACGCCTACGTTGAGATTCCGCAGATTGTCCGCGAGACCATCCTCGGCATTGGATACGACTCTTCAGCCAACGGCTTCGACGGCGCCCGTTGTGGTGTCTCGGTGTCCATCGGCCAGCAGTCCAACGACATCGCTGGTGGAGTTTTCAACTCACTGGAGGCCCGCGAAGGCCGCCAGGAGGATGACTACGACCTCCAGGGCGCAGGCGACCAAGGCATCATGTTCGGCTACGCCAGCGATGAGACGGCGTCGTACATGCCTACTCCGATCTGGCTTGCCCACCGCTTGTCGGAACGGCTCACCGAGGTCCGCAAGAACGGCGAGTTGGCTTACCTTCGCCCGGACGGCAAGACCCAGGTGACCGTAGGGTACGACGGCGACCGGCCGGTTTCCGTTGAAACGGTGGTCATCTCCAGCCAACACGCGGAAGAGGCAAGCCTTGAGCAGCTTCGAGCTGACCTGGCCAGCTACGTGATCGACCCCGTCCTCTCGGCGTCCAACCTGGACATCGCGCGCACGGCCAACATCCTGAACCCTGCCGGCGCGTTCGTCATCGGCGGCCCGGTAGGCGACGCCGGCCTCACCGGCCGCAAGATCATCGTGGACACTTACGGCGGATTCTCCCGTCACGGTGGTGGAGCGTTCTCCGGCAAGGACCCGTCCAAGGTGGACCGTTCTGCGGCTTACGCCATGCGGTGGGTCGCCAAGAACGTGGTGGCTGCCGGGCTGGCAAAGCGCGCCGAGATCCAGATCGCTTACGCGATCGGGCAGGCACGCCCTGTCGGAACGTACGTTGAGACCTTCGGCACGGAAACGGTTGACCCGGCCCGCATCAGCGAAGCCATCGACGAACTCTTCGACCTCCGTCCCCGCGCAATCATCGACTCATTGGACCTCAAGCGGCCCATCTACAGCAAGACGGCGGCCCACGGCCACTTCGGCCGCGACGATCCGGACTTCACGTGGGAACGCCTGGACCGGGTTGATGACCTGAAGGAATACTTCAACGCCTGATTTTTGTCCTTGCCGACCGGTCCGCTGATGTTGTTTTGTCGGTGGTCCGTGATTGGCTGGAGCCAGAGAGATGCCCGCAGCGGGTCAATCCCGCTGCGGGCATTCTGCGTTGCTGGTATGCGGTGGTTTTCCGAGCGATAGGTGGAGGTGAAGTACATGGCAGGACACGAGGCCCAGCCGTCGTTGCTTCAACCGTCGCTGCTGCAAGGCTTTCCGGACCGCCTGCCCGTCAACGGGCCTCCCTTGGCGGCTGAAAATCCCGTTGCCCGCGTCGTCCTGGAGTCATCCCTGCCACACTTGGACAGGCCTTTCGACTACAGCGTTCCTGCCGAGCTGGCTGATTCGGCTGCTCCCGGGGTCCGCGTGAAGGTCAAGTTCAATGGACAGGAATTGAACGGCTATGTCATCGAGCGGCGTGAATTCTCGGATGCAGCGCACCCGCTGACGGTCCTGCACAAGGTGGTGTCCCCGGTTGCTGTGCTGACTCCGGCCATTGCTGAGCTTGCCGGTGCGGTCGCTGCAAGGTACGCCGGGACGCTTAGCGATGTCCTACGTACGGCCGTTCCTCCTCGTGTGGCCAAAGTGGAGAAGGAGCTTCTGGCCGGAGACTTGGAAGCCGCCGCTGTGGACCTGAAGCCGGACACGGATGCCCAAGCCTGGGCTTCGTATTCCAACGGGGCGGCATATCTGCAGCACCTCGCCAGCGGCGGCGCGCCCAAGGCCGTCCTCACGGCCCTTCAGGGCTTCGGCCCTGAAGGTTGGCCGGCCCTCATCGCATCGGCTGTTGCCACAGTCCGTTCCTCTGGGCGAGGCGCGGTGGTGGTGGTGCCGGACTACCGGGATCTTGAGCAGTTGGAGGCCGCGCTTGCCAAGGTCCTGCCATCTTCCGATGTGGCACGGCTCGCCGCGGATGATGGCCAGACTCCCCGGTACCGGAACTTCCTGCGTCTGCTGAGCGGATCGGCAGGGGTTGCCATCGGTACCCGTTCAGCGGCCTATGCGCCGGTCCGGGATCTGGGGCTGGTGGTGTGCTGGGATGACGGCGACGACCTCCACATCGAACAGAGGGCTCCTTACGCCCACGCGAGGGAGGTCCTGCTCCTGCGAGCCGAGCAGGAGAACGCCGCGTGCCTCATGGCATCCCATAGCCGCAGCAGCGAGCTTCAGCGGCTCGTCGAAGTCCAGTGGGCGGTGCCTATCGAGGCGCCGCGAACTACTGTCCGGTCCACTGTGCCCCGGGTACTCAACACGGCTGACAGCTTCGAACAGGAACGCGACCCCCTCGCCCGGATTGCCCGTTTGCCCGGTGCGGCGTGGCGTGCGGCTAAAGAAGGCCTTGAGCGCGGCCCGGTACTGGTGCAGGTGGCCCGCGCCGGATATGCGCCGTCGCTGGTGTGCGAGTCGTGCCGTGAACTGGCGCGCTGCAATGCGTGCCAGGGGCCGCTGGCGGTCTCCAGCAGTTCGGCGATGCCGGCATGCCGCTGGTGCTCGACGCCCGCCCCACAGTGGCGCTGCAACCACTGCAGCGGCACCCGGCTTCGCAGGGGAGCAGCAGGAGTCATGAGGACTGCCGAGGAACTGGGCCGGGCCTTCCCGGGCAAAGCGGTGGTGACCTCCTCCGGTGAGCACATCAAAGCCACGGTGCCTGATGTTCCTGCCTTGGTGGTAGCAACGGTCGGAGCAGAGCCCGTGGCTCCCAACGGCTATGCGGCAGCTTTGCTGTTGGACGGAAATTCACTGCTCCGGCGGGAAAACCTGCGGGCGGGGGAGGACACCGTCCGCCGCTGGTTCAATGCTGCTTCCCTCGTGAAACCGGCCCGCCAAGGCGGCCTGGTAGTGATCACTGCGGATGATACTGCGGCCACGGGAGCATTGTTGCGGTGGGACGCCCCGGGTTATGCGTCGCGGGAGCTGGCATTGCGGAAGGAACTTCAGCTGCCCCCGGCGGTGAGGGTGGCTTCCGTGACCGGCTCAAGGGCCGACGTCGGACACTTTGCAGATGCGTTCGAGGCCAGCGCTGCGCGTGCCCCGGGCACCAAGCTCCGCAGTGCGGGGCCAGCTCCGGTGCAGCTGTTCTCCGGCGCATCCCAAGGGACCACCGGCGAGGCGGACGCGGACGTCAGGATGCTCTACTTCATCCCGTATGCCGAGGCCGCGGAAACCACGCGTGCCATGCGCGCTGTGAAGGCCGCGAGTGCTGCCAAGCGCACGTCTGGGCCGGTGCAGCTACGCCTGGACGGCGTGGACGTCCTCTAGCCCGTAAACAGGCCTCCAGCCCGGGGCCAGGCCTCCATCTTGGGTCTAGGCCTTACGTTGACGAAAGGCCACCACTTCCGCGGCAGCAGCAAGAAGCTGCCGCGCCGACTCGTCCCAGTTGAACTCCGAAGCGCGTTCCACTGACCTGCGGGAGCGCTGCTGCCAAAGCGTCTGGTTGCCCAGGGCGGTGACCGCTGCGGCGAAGTCCGTGGGTGACTCCGGGTCTACGTAGCTCACGGCGTCTCCGCCCACTTCGCGGAAGATCGGGATGTCGCTGGCAATCACGGGGGTCCCAAGGGCCATGGCTTCCACCAGTGGCAGCCCATATCCTTCAGCCCGGGAAAGGCTGATCAGCGCAGTTGCCCTGAGCAGGAGTTCGTCGTATTGGGCGTCAGTGACGCCGTTGTGGAACTCGACTTTGGCTCCTTCAGGAACCATAGCCTCCAACTCCGCTTGACGCTGCGGTGTGATCCTGCTGAGGAGATGCAAGGTGTAGTCCTGCAGCCCGGCCATGCCGCGGATCATGGTCTCGACATTTTTGTAAGGCATGAACGAGCCCATATACAGGAGTGTCCTGGCGGCGCCGGCAGCAGGATCCCGCGGCGACTGCCCGGGCTGCGGTGCGTTACCGACGATTCTCACGGGCCGTTTGGTCAGCTGGTATTTCGCCATCAACGCTTCCGTGGTTCTGCTGATGGTAGCCACGATGTCGGCGCGGTTCAGCAAGACTCGCTGCGGCCAGAACGCCTTGTGGTACAGCCGCCACAGCAGGCGCACGGGTGCGGGGAGGAAGCCCGGGGGAGTGGGGTGCTCATAGTAGATGAGGTCGTGGAGGGTCAGGATCAGTCCGTATCGCCGGCCAACGGTTCCCATGGTCTGCATGGGACACACCACAACGTCGGCACCAAGGGGGTTGACCTTGCGGGCGACGAACAGCTCCAGCGGGGACAAGGGGCTGTTGACCATCACATACGGGACGTCGGGGAGCAGGGCCAACTGGCGCTTGTCGCTGATCAGCATGGTGACGTCGGCGATCTTCGAAGTTGCGGCTATGAGGCTTGAACCGTAGCGGCTGATGCCATCGTGGTGGTCCGTCCTGGTAAAGCGGGCGTCGATGACAATTTTCACGCGGGGTGTTCCTCCAGGAAGGTGCGAATGGCTGCTGCGGCCGGTTCCGGCGTTTCGTAATGGATCAAGTGCCCGACGCCGGGAATCACTTCCAGCTTTGCGTCAGGCAGGCGCTCCATGAGTTTGTGCTGGTTGGGAAGAGTGGCAATCTCATCTTTTTCACCGGCGACCAGGAGCACAGGGAGAGTCAATTGTTCGGCGACCTCGGCCACGTTACCGGAGACCGAGGCTTTGAAGGATTCAAGCAGGCTCTTCCGGTCGGAGAACGCGCTGAAGTAGGCATCGTGCTGGCCATGGATGAAGCGGCGCAGAGCCTTGTCCTTGGTTTTTGCCATGGTGATGCTCATGACCCGGACGATCGCACGGTTCCGCAGGACCGCGAGGCCCACGCGGCGGGGAAGCTTGGCGGACGCCTGGTAGTACAGCACTGCAAGCTTGGTCATGATGCCCTTGGGCCCCTCCAGCGCGGGGGCAGCGATGGGGTTGATCAGGATCAGCGGATAGATGGCACCTGGATGTGCGGCGGCAAAGTGGCTGGCAACGATCGAACCGAAGGAATGGCCCAGGAGGACAGTCCTGGGGCCGAGGCCGAGCGCCCCCATGAATCCGGTGATGAACTTGCCGTAGCGTTCAACGCTGTGTTCATCCGCAACGAAGGGTTCCGAGCTCCCGAAAGCAGGCAAATCCGGCATGATGATCCGCATCTCCGGAAGCTGGTCTGCCACGCGGAGCAGGCCGTGGTGATCGCCCCTGAAGCCGTGGATGACAAGGATGGTGCGGGTCAATGGGGTGACGGTGACTGGTTCGTACGTCCAGTACGCCACGTTGCTGCCGTCCACGTCCACATCCGAGGCATGCGTGCGCCGCGCCAAGGATGTGCTGAAGAATTCGCTCGGGGCCTGCGGGCCGTTCGCTGTTTCCACTTTTTCCATTCAGCCGTTCCTAGTTCACGTTGTCCGGGTGGGAACCGGTTCTGTGGTGGCGTTCAAGCCCGGTTATGCCGTCCATGTCTTCGGCGTCCAATTCAAAATCGAACACCTCAAAGTTCTCCTTGATGCGCCCAGCCGAGCTTGCTTTCGGGATGACCAGGTTTCCCAGCTGAAGATGCCATCGAATAATGACCTGGGCGGGAGTCCGTCCATGCTTCCCAGCGAGCGACACGATGGCGGGATCAGCCAGGACCTGCCCGCGCCCAAGGGGGCTCCACGCCTCGGTGCGGATTCCGAGCTGTTCATGGAATGTCCGCAACCTGGTTTGTTGCAACCAAGGGTGCAACTCGATTTGGTTTACGGCGGGGACAACTTCGGCTTTCTGCATGAGTTCTTCAAGGTGCCCGGGCTGGAAATTGGAAACCCCGATCGCCCGCACCTTGCCTTCGCGGTAGAGCGTCTCCATGGCCTTGTAGGTTTCGGTAAACAGGCCACGGCCGGCGCACGGCCAATGGATGAGGTAGAGGTCCACGTAGTCGAGGCCAAGGTTCGAGATGGATGTGTCGAATGCGCGGAGGGTGGCATCGTAGCCCTGATCGTCGTTCCAAACCTTGGTGGTGACGAAGAGGTCCTCTCGTGCGAGTGCGTGCACCGACTCGCCAGAGCCGCCGGTACTCCTGTTGGCCTCCGAGGCATCCCCAATGGCGCCGCCCAGAGCGCGGCCAAGCCCTGTTTCGTTGCCGTACATCGCGGCCGTATCGAAACGCCGGTAGCCCTCGCCCAAAGCGGTGGCCACCAAGGCTTCTGCGTCTTTGGGCGGAACTTTGTAGAGTCCGTATCCCAGGCGTTCCATCTGTACGCCGTTGTTCAATGTCTGCCGGGCAGGGGATCTCATAGCAAAGACTCTACCCATTCCTTGCACGAATGCTTCAGGCGTGGCCATTGAAACTCACAAGTCGCCTGGCCGATGCTTCGTCGAGGATAAGGTCGGTGGCCAACCCCGCTGCCAGCGCTCCCTGCAACCCGTTGATCTTGGACGCACCGGACACCACGCAAATCCGTCGCCTGACTTGCCTGAGCTGCTCATGGCTCGGGCCCGTGGACCTCTCGTTCAAGGTGATGCCGTCCGAGGATCCATCGCTCCGGAAAAAGACCGTGGCGACGTCGCCCACCACGTCATCGGCGGCCAGCTTGTTGAGGTCCATTTCATCGAGGTAACCGCCGGCGTACACGTGGCTCGGGTAGTCCGAATCGACAGATCCGACACCGAAAATGGCGATGCTCATGCGGGCCTGTAGATCAAGGATGCGTTGCACGCTGCGCTCATTCCACATCGCCGTTTTGGTGGAGGCGTGGTCAAAGAACGCTGGAACGGGGAACTGCTCCACCCGTGCTCCATACGCGCTGCCGAAACGTCGCATGATGTCGCTGGCATAGGTAATGCCGGTGGTCTGCATGTTTCCGGCGCCGTTGAGTTGAACCACAATGCTGTCATGGGTCACCTTCCTGGTGAGGTGTCGACTGACGGCGCTGAGTGTTGCACCCCACGCCACGCCGATGATGGCGTTGGAGTCCACCAGGGGTCCTATGGTTCGCGCGGCCTGCATGGCCACGCGGTCCAGGGTCTCGGCTTCGTTGAGCGTGTCCAGGACCGGTACGACGTGGACGTCCACGCCGTACTGGTTCCGGATCTGGCTCTCCAGCTCAGGCCCGGTCTCAAACGGGCTTCGAATCTGGACCTGCACCAAGCCTGTTTCCCGGGCTGAGGACAGCAGCCGGGACACCGTGGATCGGGAGGTCCGCAACTCGCGGGCTATCGCATCCATGGTCAGGTCCTGCAGGTAATACATCTGTGCAGCCCGGAGCGCATCCGAGTGACGTGATCGTGCCATCTCATTTCCTTACTGCACGTTTGTGCAAATAGCTTGACTCCATTTTCCACCTTCGCCAGATTAGTGGTGAACGGTGCAGCAGCGAGTGGCGCGGCGCACGAACCAAGCCCAAGGGAGCAGTTTTGGGACACAACAGGATTTCCGGTACCTCACAGCACGCACAGCAGCGCGACTCCGTCGTTGCACTGCAGGAGAGGCCCTCTGCGAAGGTACTCATCATCGGCGGCGGCATCAATGGTGTGGGAACGTTCCGCGACCTGGCTCTCCAGGGCGTCGACGTTGCGCTCGTTGAACGCGGTGACTACTGCCAGGGCGCCAGCGGTGCCTCCTCCCACATGATCCACGGTGGCATCCGCTACCTTGAAAACGGCGAATTCCGGCTGGTCCAGGAATCAGTGGTTGAGCGCAACCGGCTCCTGCGCATCGCACCGCACTACGTCAAGCCTCTTCAGACCACCATCCCGATCTACAGCACGTTCTCCGGCATCCTCTCCGCGCCCATGCGCTTCCTTACCCACAAGCAGGGCAAGCCCAAGGAGCGTGGCGCCTTCCTCATCAAGGTCGGCTTGAGCATGTACGACTTCTTCTCCCGTGACGGCGGCAGCGTTCCGCGCCACCAGTTCCGTGGCCGGACCAAGGCCCTTGCCGAGCTTCCCAAACTGAACTCCGGAATCAAGTACGCAGCAACCTACTTCGATGCCTCCGTCCACAATCCGGAGCGCTTGACCCTCGACGTCCTGCAGGACGGCGAGAAGGCGGGCCGTGGCGGCGGACTTCCCGGTGGAAGCGCCCGCGCCAGCAACTACGTCTCCCTCGTCTCCATGGGTGCCGACGGGGTACTCCTCCGCGATGAACTGACCGGCAAGGAATTCGAATTCCAGGCAGATGTCATCGTCAACACCACCGGAGCCTGGGTTGACCTCACCAACCAGGCCATGGGTGCCGTCAGCAAGTTCATGGGCGGTACCAAGGGGTCCCACATCGTCCTGGACCACCCGGAACTCCTCGCTGCCTGCAACGGCAGGGAAATCTTCTTCGAGCACACAGACGGCCGCATCGTCCTGATCTACCCCATGGGTGACCGCGTGCTGGTCGGAACCACGGACGTGGACGCGGATATGTCCGAAGACGCCGTGTGCACGGACGAAGAGATCGACTACTTCTTCGACCTCGTCGGACACGTGTTCCCTACCATCAAGGTTGGCCGCGAGCAGATCGTCTACAGCTTTGCCGGTGTCCGCCCGTTGCCGCGCCACGACGAAACCCAGCCCGGTTTCGTCTCACGTGACTACCGCATCGAACGCAGCGTCCGCACCGGCAGCGACGCCGTCACAACCCCAGGCGGTAAGGCCGCCGTCGTACTCAGCCTGGTGGGCGGCAAGTGGACAACGTTCCGCGCGCTGGCCGAACACATGACCAACGACGTTCTCCGCGAACTCGGCATGGAACGCAAAGTCTCGACGGCGAAACTCGCCATCGGCGGCGGCGCCGGCTTCCCGTCCACCGAACAGGGAGAACAGGAATGGATCAAGAAGCACATGGGGCCGGGCCTCGATGCTGACCGCGTAGCCGTCCTGCTTACCCGGTACGGAACGCGCGCAGACGCCGTCATCGAGTACCTCAATGCCGGACACGACGCGCCGCTGCGTTCCACCCGCGAACTGAGTGTCCGTGAGCTGGCCTTCATGGCCGAGCACGAGCAGATCGGGCACCTGGTGGATGTCCTCATCCGCAGGACGTCGCTCGCCTTCCGTGGCCTGGTTACCGGCGAGCTGCTGAACGAGATGGCCTCAGTACTGGCCGAACCGCTCGGTTGGGATGCTGCTGCCCGCGAAGCAGAGGTCCGCCACGCCCAGGAAGTACTGCAGCGGTTCCACAAGGTTGACGTGCACAGTCTCGTAGCCTGACACCACGCAGCGGAAAACAGCTTGACCGTCCCAGCGTGCGGTAGGGACGGAATGGGGTAGGTGGGCCCGTCAGGGGACCACCACACCGGGACGGTTCCGGAGACAACGGAACCGTCCCAACAGCCTCTTCACCCGCGAGGGGGCTGACAACAGAAAAATGAGGAGTCAAAGATGTCTCTTGGAATTGTTTTCCTTTCCGAAGTATTCGGAACCATGATGCTGACCCTACTGGGTTGTGGCGTCGTGGCAAACGTTGCGCTCAAAGGCACCAAGGGCAACAACGGTGGATTCTTGATGGTGACGTGGGGCTGGGGTATTGCGGTCTTCGCGGGCGTTTTCGTGGCCGCAAAGTCCGGTGCGCACCTGAACCCAGCTGTCACCCTGGGTTTGCTGGTCAACGGGAAAGGCGAATACGCCCCGGACGTTGCAGTCACCTTCGGGTCAACACTGACGTACTTCGGCGGCGAACTGCTCGGCGCCTTCCTGGGTGCCGTTGTCTGCTGGCTCGCTTACAAGCAGCACTTCGATGAGGAGCCCCTGGCAGCCAACAAGCTGGGCACCTTCTCCACCGGCCCCGCCATCCGTTCCACCCCGTGGAACCTCATCACCGAAATCATCGGCACGTTCGTCCTGGTCTTCGTCATCCTGACCTTCGGCGGCACCCCTTCCGGCCTCGGCCCGCTGGCAGTTGCCTTGCTCGTTGTCGGTATCGGTGTATCCCTCGGTGGCCCCACCGGCTACGCCATCAACCCTGCACGTGACCTCGGCCCGCGCATCGCACACGCCGTCCTCCCCATCAAGGGCAAGGGCTCCAGCGACTGGGCCTACTCCTGGATCCCGGTCGTCGGCCCGCTGGTTGGCGGCGCCCTCGCAGGCCTCGTGGCCATCTGGGTTCCGGACATCATGCCCGCACTCGCCGGCTAGTCCTGCACCTACCCACCCGCACACCGTAAACACCCGAACGTAGACAACAACTTCAGACAAGGACGTCACCATGAACCAATACGTCATCGCCATCGATCAGGGCACCACCAGCTCCCGCGCCATCGTGTTCGACCACTCCGGCAACATCGTCTCCACCGGGCAGATGGAACACGAGCAGATCTTCCCGCAGGCTGGCTGGGTTGAGCACAACCCCGCCGAAATCTGGAACAACACCCGGGAAGTCATTGCCTCCGCCCTGTCCAAGGCGAACCTGACCCGGCACGACATCGCCGCCGTCGGAATTACCAACCAGCGCGAAACTGCAGTCGTTTGGGACAAAAACACCGGTGAGGCTGTCTACAACGCGATCGTCTGGCAGGACACCCGCACCCAGCCGATCGTGGACCAATTGGCGCAGGACGGCGGGCTCGAACGCTTCAAACAGAAGGTAGGCCTGCCGCTGGCCACCTACTTCTCGGGCACCAAGATCAAGTGGATCCTGGACAACGTCGAAGGAGCCCGCGAGCGTGCGGAAGCCGGCGACCTCCTGTTCGGCAACACCGATGCATGGGTTCTGTGGAACCTGACCGGCGGTGTGGACGGCGGCGTGCACGTCACGGATGTCACCAACGCTTCCCGCACCCTCTTCATGGACCTCGAGACACTGCAGTGGGACCAGGAGATCCTGGATGTCTTTGGAGTCCCGGCCTCCATGATGCCCGCCATCAAGTCCTCCTCCGAGGTCTACGGCCAGGTCCACACCTCGCAGCTTCTTCGCGAAACTCCGGTAGCCGGCATCTTGGGCGACCAGCAGGCGGCAACCTTCGGCCAGGCCGCCTTCCAGGCCGGCGAGGCCAAGAATACCTACGGCACCGGCTGCTTCCTGATCTTCAACACGGGCGAGGAAATTGTTCACTCCAAGAACGGACTCCTCACCACGCTTGGATACAAGCTGGGCGATGCCAAGCCGCACTACGCCCTTGAAGGCTCCATCGCCGTCACGGGCTCGTTGATCCAGTGGCTCCGCGACAACCTGGGCATGATCAGCTCCGCCCCGGAGGTCGAGGAACTGGCCGCAGCGGTGGAGGACAACGGTGGCGTGTACATCGTCCCTGCCTTCTCCGGCCTGTTCGCCCCGTACTGGCGGGCAGACGCGCGCGGCGCCATCGTGGGCCTCACGCGCTTCGCCAACAAGGGTCACATCGCCCGCGCAGCGCTGGAGGCCACGGCCTTCCAGACCCGCGAGGTACTCGACGCCGTCAACGCCGACTCGGGTGTTCCCCTCACCGAATTGAAGGTCGACGGCGGCATGGTGGCCAACGAGGCGCTCATGCAATTCCAGGCAGACATCCTGGGCGTACCCGTTGTCCGCCCGAAGGTCGTCGAAACCACGGCCCTCGGTGCTGCATACGCCGCTGGCCTGGCGGTCGGATTCTGGAAGGACCTCGGTGAACTGAGCGCCAACTGGAACGAAGACAAGCGTTGGGAACCGCAGCTGCCCGCCGAGGAGCAGGAGCGTCAGATGCGTCTCTGGAAGAAGGCAGTGACAAAGTCCATGGATTGGGTCGACGAGGACGTTAAGTAGTCTTCTCCTGACAGAGGTTCCGGGGACTCCCGCCCGCCCGCTTCGCGGTGCCCACCACACCATGGCGGGGAGTCCCCGGAACCTCTTGCCGCATACGGACGTCTTACACCAAGCCCATGGGTTTGGTGGGGTAAGGTATTGGTATGCGTGCGATCCTTCTGCTTAGCTAGCCGCTCGGCTTTCAATAGCCGTGCGGCCGCCCCTCCATTGTTGAGGGGCTTTTGTGTGTCCGGGGGTATCCGGGACCGCAGCAGGAGGCAAAACCGCCATCGAAGAACAGAAGAGGGCAGCAGTGAGCGTTCAGCCGGAGACAGAGACCGGAACAGCACAAGCAGCCGCAGCCGAAGCGCCCGAAGAGGGCGTCTACAGCTTCGCTGCGATGGAAGCCAAGTGGCCGCAGGTCTGGGAAGACCTTAAAGTCTTCACGCCCGCCGACGACGGTTCGCGGGAGCGCCGCTACGTGCTGGACATGTTCCCCTACCCGTCAGGCGACCTTCACATGGGACACGCCGAGGCCTTCGCCATGGGCGATGTCGTGGCACGCTACCTGCGCCAGAAGGGCTTCGATGTCCTGCACCCCATCGGTTGGGACTCTTTCGGGCTGCCGGCCGAGAACGCTGCCATCAAGCGCAACGCCCACCCCAGCGAGTGGACCTACGCGAACATCGACACCCAGGCGGCGTCCTTCAAGCGCTACGCAATCTCTGCCGACTGGTCGCGCCGCCTCCACACCTCTGACCCCGAGTACTACCGGTGGACCCAGTGGTTGTTCAAGCGCTTCTACGAGCGTGGCCTGGCATACCGCAAGGACTCGCCCGTCAACTGGTGCCCCAAGGACCTCACCGTGCTGGCCAACGAGCAGGTCGTCAATGGCGCTTGTGAGCGCTGCGGCACGCCTGTCACCAAGAAGTCACTGAACCAGTGGTACTTCAAGATCACGGACTACGCCGACCGTCTGCTTGAAGACATGGACCAGTTGCAGGGTCACTGGCCCGAGCGCGTCCTCGCCATGCAACGCAACTGGATCGGCCGCTCCGAAGGTGCCCACGTGCGTTTCGTCATCGAAGCCACCGAGGACCGCGCCGAACGCGAAGTCACCGTATTCACCACCCGTCCGGACACCCTCTACGGCGCAACGTTCTTCGTTGTCGCAGCAGATGCACATTTGGCGCTGGACCTGGTCACGCCGGGACAGCATGACGAACTCATGGCCTACCGTGAGAAGGTCAAGGCCCTGTCCGAAATCGAGCGGCAGTCCACCGAACGCGAGAAGACCGGCGTCTTCACCGGCCGTTACGCCATCAACCCGCTCAACGGCGAAAAGCTCCCCGTGTGGGCTGCTGACTACGTGCTGGCCGACTACGGCACGGGAGCCATCATGGCCGTGCCCGCGCATGACCAGCGCGACCTCGACTTCGCCAAGGCATTCGGCCTGCCCGTCCGGGCGGTATTGGAAACCGGTGCCGAGGACCCTGCAGAGACGGGCGTAGCCACTGCCGGCGAAGGCACTCTCAAGAACTCCGGCGAGCTGGACGGGCTGTCCAAGTCCGAAGGAATTCCGGCCGCCATTGACATTCTTGAGAAGCTCGGAACCGGCGAGAAGTTCGTGAACTTCCGGCTGCGCGACTGGCTCTTGAGCCGCCAGCGCTTCTGGGGCACACCCATCCCGATCATCCACTGCGGTGAATGCGGCGAGGTGCCAGTCCCCGATGACCAGTTGCCCGTCAGGCTGCCCGACAACCTGCGCGGTGAGGCTTTGTCTCCGAAGGGGACCTCTCCGCTGGCCGCCGCCGTCGAATGGGTCAACGTTGAGTGCCCCAACTGTGGCCGTGCAGCCCAGCGCGACACGGACACCATGGACACCTTCGTGGATTCCTCCTGGTACTTCCTGCGCTTCGTCTCGCCCGAGTACACCGAAGGCCCGTTCGATCCCGAAAAGATCAACAACTGGATGCCGGTGGGTCAGTACGTTGGCGGCGTTGAACACGCCATCCTGCACCTGCTCTACGCACGCTTCTTCACCAAGGTCATCAAGGACATTGGCCTGATCGAAGCCAATGAGCCGTTCTCCGCGCTGCTCAACCAAGGCCAGGTGCTCAACGGCGGCAAGGCCATGAGTAAATCCCTGGGCAACGGTGTGGACCTCGGCGAGCAGCTGGACAAGTTTGGCGTCGACGCCGTCCGTCTCACCATGGTCTTCGCCTCCCCGCCGGAGGACGACGTCGACTGGGCGGATGTTTCGCCGTCGGGTTCGGCCAAGTTCCTGGCCCGTGCTTGGCGGCTCGGCCAGGACGTCAGCAGCGAGCCGGGTGTAGACCCGGCTACCGGTGACCGCGCACTGCGCACCGTGACCCACAAGACCATCGCCGACGCCGCTGACCTCCTTGACAACAACAAGTTCAACGTCGTGGTCGCCCGACTGATGGAACTGGTCAACGCCACCCGTAAGACCATCGATTCGGGTGCAGGTGCCGCAGATCCGGCTGTACGGGAAGCGGTGGAGGCCGTTGCGGTCATCCTGAGCCTGTTCGCTCCCTACACCGCGGAAGACCTCTGGAACACTTTGGGTCACCCCGCGTCAGTGGCCAACGCTGGCTGGCCGAAGCACGACGAAGCGCTGCTGGTGCAGGACACCGTCACTGCCGTGGTGCAGGTCCAGGGCAAGGTTCGCGATCGCCTGGAAGTCTCTCCGGACGTCACGGAAGACGAGTTGCGCGAACTCGCCATGGCCTCGGAAAACGTCCAGCGTGCACTGGACGGCCGCGGCATCCGCACCGTGATCGTACGGGCACCTAAACTGGTGAACATCGTCCCTGCCTAGCAGGGATTGTGCGGCCGCCGGCACTGTGCCGGCGGCCAGCCATCATCTTTGGAGGTTGCGTGCCTGAGCGAGAACCACCCGCATGGATATGGCTCAAGGAAAGAGTGGCGCGCCTCAGGCAACCCACTGCCCCGGTTACATCCGTTGTCGAGCCGCTGGCCGCCGTCGTCAAAACAGCAGTCGTCACCGATTCGGCAGCTGCACTGCCGCCTGACTGGGTGTCGGCCTTTACCGCCGACGGACGACTTGCGGTTGTCCCCATGCCCGTCATGGTCGGAAACGAAATCTACGGCGAGGGCGAAGACGACATCACCCAAACGTTGTCGCTGGCTCTTGCTTCGGGTGCTTCGGTGAAAACGTCCCGCCCATCGCCCGGGCAGTTTGAACAGGCGTACCTCGCTGCCCAGCGCCACGGCTTCGAATCCGTGGTCTCCATTCACATCTCTTCCGAGCTCTCCGGAACGGCTGATGCCGCAAGGCTTGCCGCTGCCCGCGTCAGCATCCCGGTTGAGGTCGTCGACTCGCGCACGGTCGGTATGGCACAGGGCATGGGAGTCCAAAGCGCTGTTGTGGCCGCCGCCGACGGGCAGGAGGCGGCAGAAGTTCGCGGCTTCGCCGAGAGGCGTATGGAGCGCACCAAGGTCTACTTTTACGTGCCCAGCCTGGAGCAGCTAAGACGCGGTGGACGCATCGGTGCGGCAGCGTCGTTGTTGGGTACAGTCCTCGCCATCAAGCCCATCCTGGCGGTCGACGGCGGCAAAATCGTTCCGCTGGAGAAGGTCCGTTCCGCTGTGCGTGCCGTGGCCCGCTTGGAGGAGATCGTTGCAGCGGATGTAGCCTCCCGCCCAGCTGGCCAGCAACGCTTGGCAGTCCATCATTTCGGAAACCAGATCGAAGCAGAAGCCTTGGCAGCCCGCCTGAACGAAAAGTGTCCGGACTGTCCGGCGCCCCAGATCAGCGCACTACCGGCTGTCCTGGCTGCTCATGCGGGTTTGGGTGTCCTTGCAGTCATCGTGGGGGAGAGCAGCACACCCACAGGCTGACTCCGGGGTTGTCTTTTCCACATAGCGAACTTCATTCCGTCGTGGCAGCAGCGGCGGCCATAGGCTCGTTGTATGCCACGCCGGAGCCAGGATGCGTCCCCAGATGCCGCAGCGCAGGCAGCCAGGCAGCGCTTTGCCGCCCGAATGGCAGTGGACACCCGGACCGCGCCGCTGTTGCAGTTGCCAACCGAAGACCCGCCCGCCCCGGCTGGCGACGAAGTACTCGGCGCGCACGTTCGGAGTGCCCGGCTTCGGTGGCGGACCCCCTGGCGGGTAGCGGTACTCCTGGCTGTCGTAGCGGCAGCTCTCATTGCGTGGCAGTTGTGGCAGTCTTCACTGGGGCAGCCAACATCAGAACCATTGGATTCGTCGACGTCGGTTGGTCCGGGAGCGCCGGATCCGTCAGAATCGCCGGACCCAGTGGGGGAGGAGCCTCAAGGGTCGCTGCTTGTCCATGTGGCGGGGGCTGTAGAGAAGCCCGGCGTCGTTTCCTTGCCGCTGGGGAGTCGCGTCTTTCAAGCCATAGATGCCGCCGGGGGTGCAGCCACCAACGCTGAACTCAGTGGGCTGAACCTTGCGGAGGTGCTCAACGACGGGGTCAAAATCGTCGTTCCGGTCGTGGGAGAGGCGCCGCAGCCTGCTCCGTCTGCGCTTGCCGGCGGTGGCGCTGGTACCGGCAACTCGAGTGGCGGTGCAACGAAGGTCAATCTCAACACAGCCTCTCTGGAAGACTTGGGGACTTTGCCCCGGGTGGGGCCCGTAACTGCCCAGCGAATTCTCGACTGGAGGAAAGATCACGGACCTTTCGCATCGGTGGACGAACTGGATGCCATTGACGGGATAGGGCCCAAGCTCATGGAGTCCCTCAAGGACCTTGTGACGGTGCAGGGTGGCTGAATCCCTGGGCGGTCCGGAAGCGGGAAAGCGCATTGACCTGCGGCTTGTTCCTGTTGTGATGGTGACGTGGTCCGTCGCGCTGGCTGGCGGCTTCATAGGTGCAGCCTGGTCGGTAGCTTTGGCGGGTGCACTGACCGTGATGGGCGGAGTGTTCCTGGTGTTGGGGCGCCGCCAAAGGCCGTCCGGAGTACGGGCCAGAACTCTGTTCGCGACCCTCGCTCTTGCCTGCGTTCTGGGGGCCGCTGTTGCGGTGCACTGCGGGGTTTCGGCCGACCATCGTGAGAATGGGCCACTAGCCCCGGCGGTGGCCGCCGATGATGGGGTTGTGATCCATGTACTCATCACTGGCAGCCCCGCAGCGGTGCGTTCACCAGGGCATTCGAGTGACGACAGGTGGATGGTGGATGCGAGCCTGATTGATCTCAGGTCCGAGGGAAGCGTGGTGCGCGGATCTGCCGACATCGTCATCACAGGCGGCGACGGATGGCAGAACGTGCGGCCAGGGCAAAGGATCAGGACAACCGGTACGCTCAAACAGGCGAGGGACGGGCAATCGGAAGCTGTCCTTCTGAACGCGTCCTCCGGTCCCGTCGTTACGGGTTCCGGGTTCGATGTCCGACAAACCGCGGCCGACGTGCGAAAAGGGTTTGTAGCCGCTGCACAGTGGCTCCCTGAGGATCCGGCCGGGTTGCTTCCGGGGATGGTGACAGGCGACACCAGTGCGCTGCCGGAAAGCCTGGAAGCCGCAATGAAGACCACGGGCATGACGCATTTAACTGCCGTTTCGGGAGCCAACTGCAGCCTGGTCTTGGGTGGCTTCATTCTGTTGGCGCGTTGCTTCCGGCTGGTACGCCCGGCCGCCGGGGCATTCGCTGCCTGCGGTCTGTTGTCGTTCGTCGTGATGGTTGGGCCGGATCCGAGTGTCTTGCGGGCTGCGGTCATGGGGGCTGTGGGATTGGCTGCCCTGACAGGCGGATTGCGGGGCCGGTCCTTGACTTTCCTCTGCCTCGCCACGACGATTCTGCTGTTGCTGGACCCGGCCATGGCGGCCAACGTGGGGTTTCTCTTGTCGGTTCTGGCTACGCTCGGAATTGTACTGCTTGCCACCCGTATTGCGTCGTGGATTCCGTTATGGGTACCACGGTGGTTGGCCGCCGGAATTGCGGTGCCTTTGTCGGCGCAGTTGTTGTGCGGCCCGGTGATTGTGGCACTACAGCCTCAGTTCACGCCGTATGCCCTGATCGCCAACGTGGCGGCGGGTCCTTTGGTGGCGCCGGTGACTATTGTTGGGACGATTGCTGCGCCGCTGGCCACGGTCCTGCCCTGGCTGGCGGTGGTGCCGATCGCCGTTGCGGGGGCCTGCGCGGGGATGGTTGCGGGGCTGGCACGGTTCTTCGCCGCTTTGCCTGGAGCTGCTTTGCCCTGGGCTGAGGGGCCGATCGGAATAATGGCCATGGTGCTCTCATCGATCGTGACCATGCTGGTCGTCTGGATGTCGCTGCACCCTGCAGATGTGAAGCGGCTGGTCATGGGCCTGCACGGTGTTGTGATCGTGCTCCTGGAGCGCGGTGCAAGGCGCAGGCATGGCAGACTTGAAGCCTGCAAAGTAACATCCGGAAGGAACCATCTGTGGCTGCTGCCCAAAACACCCGGGCCAAGAGTGCCGCGGCGAACACCGTCAGTTGGCGGGAAGCGGCGCCCGCCGCCGTAGTCCTCATCATGGGCCCGGAAGAATACCTTGGGATCCGCGCAATGGATGGCATCCGCACCCAGGTGCGGGCCACTACTCCGGATGTCGAGCTCAGCCGCCTGAATGCAGGCTCCTACGAGTCCGGTTCCCTGGCCATGACCGTCACGCCGTCCCTTTTCGGCGAGGGCAAGCTCATCGAGGTCGAGGGCCTCGAGGCAATGAATGATGCTTTCCTGGCCGACGGATTGGCCTACCTCCAGCATCCGGACCAGGACGTTGTCCTTGTCCTGCGTCATGCCGGGGGAGTCCGTGGCAAGAAGCTGCTCGACGCCGTGAAGTCCGCGGGATGGCCAGTGATCGACTGCCAGCCGCTGAAGAAGGACTCAGACAAGACCGCGTTCGTTGTCTCCGAATTCAGGGCCGGAGGTCGCCGAATTGAGGGCGAAGCTGTCCAGGCACTAGTGAACGCCGTGGGCGCCAATCTCTCCGAACTTGCAGCAGCGTGCAACCAACTGATTGCCGACGCCACTACCGCCGTGACGGCGGAGACGGTGGAACGCTATTACGGTGGCCGGGTGGAAGCTACGGCATTCAAGGTGGCCGATGCTGCGATGGCCGGCAATGGGCCAGTGGCGCTGTCCACCCTGAGGCACGCGCTGGCCACCGGCGTCGATCCTGTTCCCCTGGTTGCGGCGCTGGCGGCCAAGCTGCGCACCCTGGCCAAAGTTGCCGGAGCCAACGGTTCTCCGGCGACCATCGCCAAGAACCTGGGAATGCAGCCGTGGCTTGTAGAGCAGGCGCAGCGTGACGTCCGCCGCTGGACGCCCGAAGGCCTGATCCGTTCCATCCAGGTCATCGCGGAAGCGGATGCCCAGGTGAAGGGTGAGTCGCGTGACCCCGTTTACGCCGTGGAGCATGCGGTGACTGTGATTGCCATGTCAGCCAGTCGACGCTGAAGCCAGCGCGCGGCGGCATCGCCGGTTAAACCCAAAGGCCGGCACCCAAAGGGTGCCGGCCTTTTGATCAGCTCAGTCGAACTGGAAAAACCTTAGAGTGCGTTGACCTTCTTGGAGATCGCCGACTTGCGGTTTGCAGCGTTGTTCTTGTGAATAACGCCCTTGCTGACAGCCTTGTCCAGCTTGCGGCTGGCAGCAACAAGTGCAGTTCCAGCAGCATCCTTGTCAGCAGACTCAACGGCGGTGGCGACGGCGCGGATGGCCGTCTTCAGCTCGGACTTGACTGCGTTGTTACGCAGGCGAGCCT
The DNA here is from genome assembly GCF_025421775.1 of Paenarthrobacter aurescens. Taxonomy (GTDB): domain Bacteria; phylum Actinomycetota; class Actinomycetes; order Actinomycetales; family Micrococcaceae; genus Arthrobacter; species Arthrobacter aurescens_B. The sequence continues at coordinate 192,596 of NZ_JAOEFX010000001.1, forward strand.
TCTCGTTGGTGAGGATGCGCTTCTTCTGGGACTTGATATTAGCCACGTATGAACTCTCTTTTTAATGCGGAAATGGTCTAGAGGGTTTTCAGGTTGGCCATCGACTGAGCGGCGTGGGGATGCCTATGGCAGCCAACCATGAGTGGCCGTCGACCTGCACGGACACACAGCTATAAAGGATAGCAGAAAGTCAGGGCTCACGCCGAACCGGTACTCAGTGGCGCTATTGCCGCGCTTGGAGGGCCCGGGCTACCTCCTGGAACCGCGACTTTCCAAGGACGGCGCCTTCGCGCCGGATCGTGCCGGGATCAAGCCGGATGACGCGCCCGACATTGATTTCGCTGGGCCTGCCTTGCCGATCCCACGAGCCGGTTCCTATGTCAACGTAGTCGTCCGCCCGGGCGCCATTGTCGTGCTCCTTGGAAGTCAGCATGAGGCCCAAAAGCCATTCGCGGTCCCGACCAACCAAAAGCACCGGCCGGTCCTTGCCTTGAGTGTGGTCCTCTTCGTAGGGGACCCAGCTCCAGACAATTTCGCCGGGGTCCGGTTGGCCATCGGGCTTAGGGGAGTAGCTGACCTTAAATGAACCGCGATAGTCGCCTGGGTAGGAGCCTGGCTGATGTACGACGTCGGATCGCCGGGTCTGCGTCTTTCGGGCACCTCCGGGGGTGGTTGCCTTGGGGCCATTGCCTCCAAGCGACTTGAGGGACCGCAGGATGAGATTGCCCAAGGGGCGCAAGTCGAAAGCCATGTGACCACGCTACAGCCGTGTGCGGCTGAAGCCCCGGCAGGCAATGTACGGCGAAGCGCCGGTTCATGGGAGACTAGAGGATCAGATGCGCGGCGGGTTCCGGCTGGCCTATGCCCAGTTCCGGGAATTGCCGTGTGAGTGTCGACAGTAAGGATCCTGCGTGTCTCCCATGGCCCGCACCGCACCGGTGCCCGCCGCAACAGATCCGGCCATCATCCGGAACTTCTGCATCATTGCCCACATTGACCACGGTAAGTCCACCTTGGCCGACCGCATGCTGCAGTACACCGGCGTCGTTAAGCAACGCGACATGAAGGCCCAGTATCTGGACCGCATGGATATCGAACGTGAGCGCGGCATCACCATCAAGTCCCAGGCTGTCCGTATGCCGTGGGAACTCGATGGCAACAGCTATGCGCTGAACATGATCGATACTCCCGGCCACGTCGACTTCACCTATGAGGTTTCCCGCTCGCTTGCCGCCTGTGAAGGCGCAGTCCTGTTGGTGGATGCGGCCCAGGGTATTGAGGCCCAGACGCTCGCCAACTTGTACCTGGCGATGGAAAACAACCTCACCATCATTCCTGTGCTGAACAAGATCGATCTTCCGGCCGCCCAGCCCGAGAAGTACGCAGCGGAGCTTGCCAACTTGATTGGCGGCGATCCCGATGACGTCCTCAAGGTTTCCGGCAAGACCGGCGTAGGCGTGGAGGCGCTGCTGGACAAAATTGTCCGCGACCTTCCCGCGCCCGTTGGTGATCCCGATGCCCCGGCCCGCGCCATGATTTTCGACTCTGTCTACGACACCTACCGCGGCGTGGTCACCTACGTCCGTGTGGTGGACGGCATGCTCCACCCGCGCGAACGCATCCAGATGATGTCCACCAGGGCAACACACGAGCTCCTTGAGATTGGTGTCAGTTCCCCGGAGCCCACGCCATCCAAGGGCCTGGGCGTCGGCGAGGTGGGATACCTGATCACCGGCGTTAAGGATGTACGCCAGTCCAAGGTTGGCGATACTGTCACCAACCTGGCCAAGCCGGCATCGGAGTCACTCAGCGGCTACGCAGACGCCAAGCCGATGGTCTTCTCCGGTCTCTACCCCCTGGACGGCACGGATTACCCGGTCCTGCGCGATGCTCTTGAAAAGCTGATGCTCAACGACGCTGCGTTGGTTTACGAACCCGAGACGTCTGCAGCACTCGGCTTCGGCTTCCGCGTTGGCTTCCTTGGTTTGCTTCACCTCGAGATCACGCGTGAGCGCTTGGAGCGTGAGTACAACCTCGACCTCATCTCCACCGCTCCCAACGTGGAGTATGAGGTGACCCTTGAGGACAAGAAGGTCATCCACGTCACCAACCCCAGCGAGTACCCCACAGGCAAAATCTCCGAAGTCCGTGAGCCAATGGTTTCTGCAACCATCCTCGCGCCGAACGAGTTTGTTGGGTCCATCATGGAACTCTGCCAAAGCCGCCGCGGCCAGATGCGCGGCATGGACTACTTGTCCGAGGACCGCGTAGAGCTCCGCTACTGGATCCCGCTGGCCGAGATCGTCTTCGACTTCTTCGACCTCTTGAAGTCCAAGACGCGTGGCTACGCCTCGCTGGACTGGAAGGCCGACGGCGAACAGGTCGCCGACCTCGTCAAGGTCGACATCCTGCTGCAGGGTGAGCAAGTGGACGCTTTCAGCGCCATCACGCACCGGGATAAGGCCTACGCCTACGGTGTGATGATGACCGGGAAGCTCCGCGAGCTGATTCCGAGGCAGCAGTTCGAGGTGCCCATCCAGGCTGCCATCGGGTCCCGCATTATTGCCCGTGAAAGCATCCGGGCCATTCGCAAGGACGTTCTTGCCAAGTGCTACGGCGGTGACATCACCCGTAAGCGCAAGCTGCTGGAGAAGCAGAAGGAAGGCAAGAAGCGCATGAAGATGGTGGGTCGCGTCGAGGTGCCCCAGGAAGCATTCATTGCAGCCCTGACCACTGACGAGTCCAAGGACAAGGCCAAGAAGTAGATGCCCAGCGTCCTACCTTTGGGCGATCCGGCACCTGCGGACGGCATACTGCCTCCGCAGGTGTTGGCCGGCGTCGAGCACCGCAAGTTCGGGCTCTACGTGCACATCCCTTTTTGCGCCGTTCGTTGCGGCTACTGTGACTTCAACACCTATACAGCCACCGAGCTGGGTGGCGGTGCTTCCCAGGATGCCTACGCCACCACGGCAGAGTCCGAGCTCGACTTTGCGGCTGCGGCCCTTGACGCCTCGGGGCTGCCTCAACGGCGCATGGGCACAGTCTTCTTCGGTGGCGGCACTCCGACGCTCCTGCCTGCGGAAGACTTGGCACGGATCCTGCGTGCCGCCGTCGGGCACTGGGGGCTTGAGCCCGGTGCTGAAGTAACCACTGAAGCCAATCCCGATTCCGTGACGCCCGAGTCCCTGAGGGTCCTGGCCGATGCCGGCTTCACGAGGGTCTCGTTCGGCATGCAGTCAGCTGTGCCGCATGTCCTGAAGGTGCTGGACCGGACGCACAGTCCCAGTCGCGTTCCACTCGTTGTGCAATGGGCGCGGGAAGCCGGGCTCGCTGTGAGCCTGGACCTTATCTACGGTACGCCGGGGGAGTCCATGGAGGACTGGCAGGTTTCCCTGGAAACAGCCCTGTCCTACGAGCCGGACCACATCAGCGCCTACGCGTTGATAGTGGAAGACGGCACCAAACTTGCTGCCCAAATCAGGCGTGGAGAAGTGCCAGGGATCGACGACGACGACCACGCCGCAAAGTACGAACTGGCCGACAGAATGATCTCCGAAGCAGGCTTGAGCTGGTACGAGGTCAGTAACTGGTCCAAAACTCCGGAGCAAGCGTGCCGGCATAATCTGGCGTACTGGCGCGGCGATGACTGGTGGGGCATTGGTCCCGGAGCGCACTCCCACATGGGTGGCGTGCGTTGGTGGAACGTCAAACACCCAACAGCCTATGCGTCACGTTTGGCGGCCGGCAGCTCTCCCGCGGCAGGCAGGGAAACCCTCGATGCCGAGACACGGGAAGTCGAGCGCATCATGCTCGAAGCGCGGCTGGGATCAGGGTTGTCCGTTGATGCCTTGGACGCGATTGGGCGGCATGCGATGGCCGGGCTGATCGCTGATGAGCTGGTTGATCCGGTGCAGGCTTTCAAGGGACGCCTGATACTTACGCTGAAGGGCCGGCTACTGGCTGACGCCGTCGTGCGAAGGATCCTGCCCGACTAGCCGCCGGCGGCCGGCGCCGAAGAGGCTACTTGATCCAGCGAAGATTGAGCTTGTAGCGGTGCGGTTGGCCATGGTTGACCCGGATTCCGGCCGAGACGGAAAAGCACGTCAAGGCTACCCAGATGCCGGTGGCAATCACCGCGAAGATGTTGCCCACTACTGGCAGCAGCACCAGGATGTTTGCCAGGACAGCGGCGATGGTTGGCGGCAGGGTGAAGTTCAGGGCTTCTTTGGATTCCTGTGCCGTGAACGGTCCACGGTCCCGGAAGATCAAGTAGATCAGCAGCGACGGCAGGCATCCCAGGATGCCGCCAAAATGAGCAAGCGTAGCCCATTGCCGGTCCTCGCTGGCTGTCAGCGGGAGTGCGTTGGCAGGCGCGCCATGGTACTGGGGCTGGCCTGCGGCGCTGCCCGGTTCTTCAGGAGCGTTATCTGCCACGGTGTCTTCCCTTTGCTGTAAAGATGCTGCGGTGTTGCTGTCCCAGAATACCGGCCTTGACGGACTTCCCGGGACCAACGCCCCGATGACATGTCAGTTGCTGCCGCCCGCACCTGCCTGGTTTCAGGGAACCGTGAGGAAATCAATGACTTCTTCCACCCGGCCAAGCAACGATGCCTCAAGATCGGCATAGCTGCGCACCGCCCCAAGGAGTCGTTGCCAGCCCAGTCCTATATCCTCGGCCGTTTCGTGAGGCCATCCGAAGGCACTGAGGATCCCGGTCTTCCAGTCAACGCCGCGGGGCACGGTGGGCCACGCTTCGATGCCCAGGACCTTTGGCCTGATGGCCTGCCAGACGTCAACGTAGGGGTGGCCAACGATCAAGACGTTACCTGCTGCCCCGGGGACAGTCATGGCCTCGGCCGCTATGCGTGACTCCTTGGACCCGGCGACAAGATGATCAACCAGGATGCCAAGACGGCGCCCCGGGCCGGGGTTAAAGGCGGCGATAGCAGACTTGAGGTCATCGACGCCGTGCAGTGGCTCCACGACGATGCCCTCGACGCGAAGGTCGTCTCCCCACACCTTTTCGACCAGTTCGGCGTCGTGTTTTCCTTCCACCCAGATGCGGCTGGCCTTGGCGATTTGGGCGCGATGTCCATGGACCTTTACTGAGCCGGAGGCTGTCCGTCCGGTCGGTACCGACGAAACGGGTTGGCGGGGCGCAGGAGGCATCAACCGGATGGGCTGCCCCTCAAGCAGGAAGCCGAACCCGAGTTGGAACGACTTGGTTTTGCCCCGCCTGTCCTCCAGGGACACGATGTGCATGCCGCCGGTTTTTTCAACACGGGTGACTTCGCCCACCCAGCCCGACTGGACATCTTCCAGGACCATTCCACGCTGGACGGCTACCTCGGGAAGTTGCCGTTTGGCAGGAGCGGACAGATCCTGCGGGCCCCAATTGTTGAAAGCCAAGGAATGCCTACCTTTTGTGATGGGTTGAAACGGGCAGTTTCAATGCTAGCAACGGGGTGGCTCATACTAGACTGGTTAGCACTTGGGCATGTTGAGTGCTAAGCGCGGTGATACGAACGGGATCCCGCGGTGACCGGTCGCAGGGACCACGGCAGTCGTCAGGAGGTGGAGCGATGAGTGAGCCACGCAAGTTGGAAGTTCTGCGTGCCATCGTTGAAGATTACGTGCATTCCCGGGAGCCTGTTGGGTCCAAGGCCCTCGTTGAGCGTCACCATCTGGGTGTCTCGAGCGCCACCATCAGGAACGACATGGCTGTCCTGGAAGAGGAGGGCCTCATTGCAGCGCCCCACACCAGTGCAGGCCGTATTCCCACGGACAAGGGCTACCGGCTGTTCGTCGATCGCATTTCCCAGGTCAAGCCGCTCTCGGCCGCAGAGCGGAGGGCGATCCACTCGCTGCTGGAGGGGCCGGACGACGTCGATGACATCCTGGAGCGTACTGTGCGGCTCCTGTCGCAACTGACCAACCAGGTAGCCGTCGTGCAGTATCCGCAATCGAACCGTGCCTTGGTTCGCCATGTGGAGTTCGTCCTGCTGGCGCCCAAACAGGTCCTCGTCGTTCTGATAGCTGACACGGGGAGCGTAGGGCAGAAGGTCATCGATGCCGGTACGGACGTGGGTAACGAGGCTTTGATGCTTCTACGGTCCCGCTTCCTCGGGAGCATCGCTGGAACCCAGCTGGCCCTCTTGCCCCAAGTGCTCCCGTCGGTGGTTGCCCTATGTCCTCCCGAGCTTCGTGGCCTGGCCCAAACTTTGGCCCACGGACTGCAGGCCTTGAGCGACACCAGCCGAGAGGAACGCATTCTCATGGCCGGCACGGCCAACCTCGCCCGGTCCAACGTGGACTTCCCGTTGAGTATCGGACCCGTGCTGGAAGCCCTTGAGGAACAAGTTGTCATGCTCCGGTTGTTGTCTGACATGGGGGACGACCCCCGAGGCGTCACCGTGAGTATCGGCCGTGAGAACCCCTACGACGGCCTGGCCGAAGCCTCGGTGGTGGCCACCGGCTACGGCTCAGGTGCCAAGGTGGGGATCCTCGGACCCACACGAATGGACTATCCCACCACCATGGCAGCAGTTCGTGCCGTGGCCCGTTACCTTTCACGCATTCTCGGCGGCTGAACGCCGGCCCGAAGAAATATCCGCAGTACAACAAGGAAGAGATACCGACTTTGAGCAGCCACTATGACGTTTTGGGAGTCTCGCCGGAAGCCACCGGGGAAGAGATCAAAAAGGCGTACCGCAAGTTGGCGCGGAAACTCCACCCGGACGTGAACCCCGGTGAAGATGTCGCGGAGCAGTTCAAGGCCGTGACCCATGCTTACGAGGTGCTGTCCGACCCCCAGAAGCGCCGCGTCTACGATGCAACGGGCAATGAGAACGGAACCGACAACGGGTTCGGCGGCGGGTACTCCGGTCAAGGCTTTGCCTTCCAGGACATCTTCGACACCTTCTTTGGTGGTGGCGGCCATGGCGGACCGGCGTCCCGTGTCCGTCGCGGCCAGGACGCACTCATCAGTGTCCGCATTGACCTCAAGGACGCCGTGTTCGGCGTCAACAAGAAGCTCGAAGTAGATACCGCCGTCGTCTGTCCGACGTGTGACGGCAGTTGCTGCCGCCCGGGCACCCATCCGGAACGCTGTGACATCTGTGGCGGCAGCGGCCAGGTCCAGCGCGCCGTTCGATCCATCCTTGGCCAGGTCATGACCACCGCCCCTTGCGGTTCCTGTGAAGGATTTGGCTCCGTCATCAAGGATCCTTGCAACGAATGCAACGGCCAGGGCCGCATCCGTAGCCGCCGTTCCCTCACCATCAAGGTACCGGCCGGTGTTGCCACCGGTACGCGGATCCAGTTGTCGGGACAGGGTGAAGCGGGGCCCGCAGGTGGTCCAGCGGGTGACCTTTACGTGGAAATCCGCGTCAACAACGACTCCATGTTCATGCGCGAAGGCGACGACCTCCACGCCACACTGAGCGTGCCCATGACGGCCGCTGCACTGGGCACTGAGTTGCAGCTGGAAACGTTCGATGGAGCACAGGACATTGATGTGAAGGCCGGCACACAGTCGGGCGAGATCATCACCCTGCGTGGACTGGGCGTTACCCACCTGCGCGGCTACGGGCGCGGCGACCTTAAAGTGCACCTTCATGTGGAGACGCCCACCAAGCTTGACCCTGCCCAGGAAGAGCTGTTGCAGCAGTTGGCCAAACTTCGCGGGGAACAGTTCACCGAGGGGAAGCTTGTGGCCAGTGGCGGCATGTTCGCGAAGCTCCGGGACAAGCTCGGTAACCTGTAGCGGTGAGCAATCCCGTTTTCTTCACGCCGGCAGGCACCCTCGGGCATGTGAACCCCGGTTCGACATTCGTGCTTGAGGGGCCTGAGGCCCGGCATGCGGTCACGGTCAAGCGCTTGGCTGTGGGAGAGTCCGTCGATATTGCAGACGGTTCGGGCTCGCGGCTGACGGGGACGGTGGCCGAGGCCGCACCCACCGCGTTGACCGTTACTGCCTCCGAGGTTGTCTTCGAGGAGCAACCGGGCATCCGCTTGGTCCTGGTACAGGCCCTCGCGAAAGGCGATCGCGACGAACTCGCCATTGAGACTGCTACGGAACTTGGGGTAGATGCCGTCATTCCCTGGCAGTCGGAACGCTCGATTGTGCGCTGGAAGGCTGATCGCGCCGCAAAAGCGCATGCGAAGTGGCAGTCTGTGGTCACGGCGGCTGCCAAGCAGGCACGGAGGGCGTGGATCCCCGAGGTGCGGTCCATTCTGGACACCGGGAGTCTGGCGAAGGCGGTCGCTGCCGCTGACCTGGCCATTATTTTGCATGAAGATGCCAAGAAGCCCTTGAGGACAGTCCTCGAGGAGTTCGTGGCCTTAGGGGCAGCGGACGCCGGAACGCCCCAGGAAGTCCTTTTGATCGTCGGACCGGAGGGCGGAATTTCGCCACGTGAAGTAACGCGGCTCAGTGACGCCGGGGCCGTTACGGCACTGTTGGGTCATCATGTCCTGCGGTCCTCGACGGCGGGACCTGCCGCCGTCGTGCTGGCGAGCGACATCCTGGGCCGCTGGTAGCAGGCAAATCCTGCGCTAGCCGACCCTGAAAAGCCGGGTGTCGGTACTCGTCGCGATGGTGTTGCCGGCTTCATCAACTTGGGAAACCCGCACCTCATACTGCCCGGCCTTCAGCGTCACACCGAAAGTGAAGAGGCCATACTGTCCGGGCTCACCTGTGGCCTTCGTTTGGCCTGTGAGGATGCTGGTCCTCTCGCCTTTGCCGTTGTCCTGGAGGATCTGCCAGTCGATGGGCTTGGAGCTATCGGTGCTCCGTCCATTGAACTTCACCAGTCCTGTGGGCATGGAAGTGTCTTCCTGGGGATCGATGATCCACAGCGGTGCAACCATTGATGCGTCGCGGGCCATGGGCTGGCCCAACTGCACTTGCCCGAAGGCCATATAGTCCTTGTGGCCGTCAACCAGGATGACCACCTGAATCTGCTGTCCCGAGTTGATGAGGCCCGAAGACGACGCAGCTGCGGTAGCGGTGTACACCAACTGTTGGACGGCTCGTTGCGCCATACCTGCGTCGAGGTTCGAATTGAACGCATCGCGGGAAATATCGACCGTGATCACGTTCTTGCCGGAAACGGACGTTGCCAGGCTGGATGGTTCCTGCCACGGTGTGAAGAAGTCATGGTCGAGCGGTTTTTCGGCCATCATGATCCGCAGTGCGGTGGTGACAGGGTTACCGTCGCCGGACATGTCCCTGAACTCGCGGTAGAGGTAGACCTCTTCATTGCTGCGTCCGATCCAGTAGACCGGAATCTTCGTGGATGCCTGGGTTGTTTCCAAGGGCGCGTTGCTGGCCGGAGCCTCCTGGACAGTTAAGGAGGGCGCACTGGGCGTGGCTTGGGTGCCACCGCCATTGGCAATGCAGCCTGTCAGCAAGAGGACAGCAAGCATCGCCGGCGCAGCGATGGCGGACCTTGTCCGCTTTCGCGCGCCCGCCTGTTTGCTGGCTGGATTCTTGATGGGGCTTTCCTGTCATACCGTGCAGTGTTGATGCCGCTGTCGCGGCCGGGCAGAGGGTTTCGTTTCCGCCCGCTATGCCAGCTTGGCACATCGCCGACGGCGGTCGTGCGGGATTCAGTGGACCGGCATCAACTGAAACATGATTGATACCCGCTTGATGCCGAGTTGAGACAAAGTGTCGGTGATCAACATGACGTCCCCAATGGCGGCGCAAGTTGAGGTTCATCGCGGGCCAGGCTGGCGTAGGATTGGAGACATTCCGGCATCAACACGGGCGCTGAAAGCGGCCGCGAATGTCGAATAGATGGCGTTAATACGACCAACCGGAGGAGAACAGGCCTGACGGCCAGCACTATGAGTGAATCTTTGAACGGGCGGCTCAGGACCGGAAACGGCAACCAGCCGCCCAACGAGTTCCCGCACACCTTACCGGGCACGCGCACGGAAGTTGTCACTTTCGATAACTCCGACCAGATGGTTCACTCGCTGGGCAGCCACGATGAAGCCCTGCGGTACATCGAGGAGCAGTTCCAGGACGTCAATTTCCATGTCCGCGGCAATGAGCTCTCCATGACCGGGCCCTCCACCGTGATTCCCCGCATTATGCGCCTTCTGGAAGAAGTCCGTGGGCTCGTTGCGAAAGGGACCGTGGTGACGCCGGACATCCTTCAGCAGCTCGTGTCACTGTTGAGGACACAGTCTGTGCAGAGTCCTGCGGACGTCCTGACCCACAACATACTGTCCAGCCGGGGCAAGACCATCCGACCCAAGACGCTGAACCAGAAGAACTATGTGGACGCCATTGATGCGAACACTGTGATTTTCGGCATCGGTCCCGCAGGAACGGGAAAAACGTACTTGGCAATGGCCAAGGCCGTCCAGGCGCTCCAGATGAAGGAGGTCAGCCGGATCATCCTGACGCGTCCCGCCGTGGAAGCGGGGGAGAGGCTGGGCTTCCTTCCCGGCACATTGAGCGACAAGATCGATCCCTACCTTCGCCCGCTCTACGATGCTTTGCACGACATGATGGATCCGGAGTCCATTCCGAGGCTGATGGCGGCCGGCACCATCGAGGTCGCCCCTTTGGCCTATATGCGCGGTCGCACCTTGAACGATGCCTTCATCATTCTTGATGAAGCGCAGAACACGACGCCGGAACAGATGAAGATGTTCCTGACCCGCTTGGGCTTCGGCTCAAAAATGGTGGTCACCGGCGACGTCACGCAGATCGACCTGCCTCTCGGCGCCACGTCGGGGTTGCGGATCGTGCGCGAAATCCTCACAGGTATTGATGATGTCAATTTCTCCATTCTTGACGCGGCTGACGTCGTGAGGCATCGGCTCGTGGCCGACATCGTCTCCGCCTACAGTACGTGGGATGACGCTCATCGCACCGATACCGCAGGCACACATTACAAACGTGGAGAACGTAAATGAGCATTGAAGTAAACAACGAGTCCGGTGTGGCGGTAGACGAAGCCCAACTAGTGACGTTGTCACGCTTCATTTTTGAAAGGCTTTATATCCACCCCCAGGCGGAGCTCTCAATTCTCCTGGTGGATGAACCCGCCATGGAGAAGCTCCACATCGAACTAATGGACGAGCCCGGGGCTACTGATGTCCTGTCCGTGCCGATGGACGAGCTGACGCCGGGCACTCCGGACAAGCCCACGCCGCAGGGCATGCTGGGGGATATCGCCATCTGCCCCCAGGTGGCCGAAGTCCAGGCACGCAACGCTGGACACCCAACACAGGACGAAATGCTGCTCCTGACAACGCACGGGATCCTCCACCTGCTGGGGTTCGACCATGCAGAGCCTGAGGAAAAAGAGGAGATGTTCGGTTTGCAGCGGGAACTGCTGTCTGAATTCCTGGGCAAGGATGCCCCCATGGAGACCATGCAGTGACCTGGATCATCCTGGTCGGCATGGCGCTGGTTTTCCTCAGTTTCGTTGCTTTGCTGACTGCAGCTGAGGCTGCCTTTAACTTCCTGCCCCGGCATGAGGCCGAACAATCGATTGTCCGGAGCAAGGGCAAGGCCCTGGGGGGCATCCTCAAGGCGCCCATTGCCCACATGCGCGCCTTGCGGTTCTGGCGCGTGTGGTTCGAAATGGCTGCCGCGGTGGCTGTGGCAGTGGTCCTTCACAGTTTGTTGGACAATGTGTGGCTCGCTGGCCTTGCCGCTACCGGCATTATGGCCGTGATTGGATTCGTGCTGGTCGGCGTTTCACCCAGGCAGTTGGGAAGGGCCCATTCCGGACCGGTAGTACGTTTCACCGCCCCGCTGATCAGGTTCCTTTGCTGGATTCTTGGCCCCATCCCTGGGTGGCTCGTGGCCCTTGGCCAGGCAGTGGCACCCGGTGCCCCGAGCGGTGACGACGCTTTCGTGAGTGAGGAAGAGTTCCGCGAATTCGTGGATCGCGCCGCGGAATCGGACATGATCGAGGACAACGAAGCCGAACTCATCCATTCGGTCTTCGACTTCGGCGACACTTTGGTGCGGTCAGTCATGGTTCCACGCACGGATATTGTCAGCATCGGTACTGGCTCGGACCTGGAGACGGCCATGGGCCTGTTCCTGCGTTCGGGGTATTCACGGATTCCGGTCATTGGCGAAAATACGGATCAGATCCGCGGCATTCTCTACCTGAAGGATGTAGCGGCGGCCATGTATCGCGGTGAGCCCGGGTTGCAGGCCCATGATGTTGACTCTTTGGCGAGGGACGTCCGCTATGTCCCCGAATCCAAGCTCGTGAGTGACCTCCTCAGGGAGCTGCAGCAGGAGTCCACGCATGTCGCGATCGTCATTGATGAGTACGGCGGAACCGCCGGGCTTGTGACGCTTGAGGACCTCATTGAGGAAATCGTGGGGGAAATTGTCGATGAATATGATGCCGCTGCGGAAGAAGCGGTTGACCTCGGCGATGGTACCTTCCGGGTAAGTGCCCGCATGAGCATCGATGATCTGGGCGAGTTGTTCGACATCGACCTCGAGGACGATGAAGTCGACACTGTAGGCGGCCTGCTCGCCAAAGCCCTCGGCCAGGTTCCGATTGTCGGAAGCTCGGTTGAAGTGAATGGGATATCGCTCAGGGCGGATAGGCTGGAGGGTCGCCGAAACCGGGTCAGCCACATCATTGCGGCAGCCATGCCAAAGGAAGACACTGACTTTGAAGACCTTCTCGAAGACGCCGACTCAACGCAACAGGGAGTTCCACGTGAGCAAGCAAAATAAGAAATTCGATGCCGATGACGATTTCGGCGGCTTCCACGCAGGATTCTCCGTGCTGGTCGGCCGGCCGAACGCAGGCAAGTCCACGCTGACCAACGCCCTGGTCGGCCAAAAGGTGGCCATCACGTCGGCCAAACCGCAAACCACGCGGCACACCATCCGCGGCATTGTTCACCGGGAAGACGCCCAGTTGATCCTGGTGGATACCCCGGGTCTTCACAGGCCGCGCACCTTGCTGGGTAAGCGCCTGAACGAGCTGGTTGCCGACACCCTTGCTGAAGTTGACGCCATCGGTTTCTGCCTGCCGGCCAATGAGAAGATCGGCCCAGGCGATAAGTACATCGCGGCACAGTTGGCGGCAGTGGGACGCAAGCCGATCGTGGCACTGGTCACCAAGACCGATCTCGTGGATCGTCAGGCGTTGACTGAGCAGTTGCTCGCTGTTGCAGCTTTGGGTCGTGAGGTCCTTGGAGAGCAGGGCTGGGCGGACATCGTCCCCGTGTCCGCGGCCGACGGTTTCCAGGTTTCAACTGTTGCGGATGTCCTGATCAGCCACATGCCGTCATCGCCACCGCTTTATCCTGACGGCGAGCTGACGGACGAGCCCGAGGCTGTGATGATTGCGGAGCTTATCCGCGAGGCCGCCCTTGAAGGTGTACGCGACGAACTTCCCCACTCATTGGCAGTTGTGGTCGAAGAAATTGTCCCTCGTGAAGGTCGTACGGAGGACAACCCGCTTTTGGACGTTCGGGTCAATCTGTATGTCGAACGCCCCTCGCAGAAGGCCATTATTATCGGCAAGGGCGGAAGCCGGCTGCGTGAAGTTGGTACCAATGCACGCAAGGGCATCGAAACCTTGCTTGGCACCCGGATTTACCTGGACCTGCATGTCAAGGTCGCCAAGGACTGGCAGCGGGATCCCAAGCAATTGGTCAAACTCGGGTTCTAGCTGAGTCACTGGATCCGGCGTGGTTTTGGCACGATAAGGAACTTCTCAGAATCGGCAACTATGATTGCGGGGATCCAGCTGTTTGAGGAAAGGTAAACCCAATAGTGCGACGTCGTGACGCCCGGCCCCAGGGCACCGGCACCGCAGGCTCCGTTGCGGCACGCCATGGGGAGGTTGCCGACGGCACCCCTCGCCACATGAAGGCGCCCAAGGGGCTCCCGCTCTGGCTGAAGATTGTTACTGGCGTGTTGTCCGTGACCTTGGTTGCCGGTGTGGCCTTTGCGGCCTTCTGGTTCATTCGGCTGCAGAACAATATCACCAAGGCACCATTGAGTGCCGGAGAAAGTCGGGATAGCGGTGAAGCATTGGCCAACGACAAGTCGGACCGCCTGCAGATCCTTATTCTTGGTTCTGACACCCGTGATGGGAAGAACTCCGAGTACGGCAGCACCGAGGACTCCACGGGCTATGGTCACTCCGACGTCATGATGTTGCTGGACATTTCGGCGGACAACAAGCGCGTCAGCGTCATGAGCTTCCCTCGGGACTTGTTGGTGGATGTACCGCAGTGCACCGACCGTACCAACAACCAGACGTTTCCCGCCCGCAGCAGCGTGATGATCAACGAGGCCATGGCGGAAGCCGGGATCGGCTGCGCGGTAGACACCATCAATAAGCTTACGGGTCTGGAGATCGACCATTTCATGATGGCGGACTTCAACGCGGTCAAGGAGTTATCCAAAGCGATAGGCGGCGTCAATGTGTGCGTCAGTGATCCCGTCTTTGATCCTGATTCCCGCCTTCGACTGCCCAAAGGTGACTCACTTGTTGAAGGCGAGCAAGCACTTGCCTTCCTGCGGACAAGGCACGCATTCGGCGACGGTGGAGACCTTGGCCGTATCAAGGGCCAGCAGGCGTTCCTCTCTTCGCTGACGCGAAAGCTCAAGGACGAGGGTACGTTGGGAAACCCTCAGAGGTTGCTCCAGATTGCGGATGTCGTCACACAGAACCTCACTGTTGATGAGGGACTGGCGTCCGTACCGTCGTTGTTGACCATCGGTGGGCGGCTGAAGGACATTGATGTCTCCAAGGTCGCGTTCGTCGCGGTGCCCACGCAGGCGGCTGCCATTGATCCCAACAGGCTGGAGCTCATCGAGCCGCAGGCGTCCCAACTCTTCGCGGCCTTGCGCGCCGACCTTGATCTGACCAACCCCGGCGCGACGTCCACACCATCGTCGACCGAGAGTCCTGCGCCCCAGCCCACGGCCACAACCCCAGCCGTGCCGGCCTATAACAAAGCCATCCAGCCGGTTGCCGTGGCAAATGGCAGTGGGATTGCCACCAGGGCCCAGGAGATCATGGCTGTGCTGACGGGCAACGGCTTTACGCAGGCCGTTTCATATCTGGCGAACCCCGTGGACCAGACAGTGCTCTACTACGGCGCTGGCTTTGCGGATGTGGCGGCTGACGTGGCCACGCTGTACGGAATCCCGGCTGCCCAGGTGCAAGAGGCGCCAGGAGTTGCGGGAGTCCAGCTTTACATTGGTACGGACTTCGGGACGGGTACTGCCTATGGGGCAGCGTCGGTTCCATCGGACGTGGTGAACCAAACAGCCAGCGACGCCGTTTGCCAGCAGGTCAATCCGCTGTACATCGATCAATAACCGATCCCACAAGTCAATGGAGCATGAAAGAGGCCGGGCCAAGTGGCCCGGCCTCTTTCATACCTGTCCTACCAGATGCTCACGCGGTCTCCGGACTCCATCCACATCCCATCGTTCGGACCGACCTCGAATGCTTCATGGAAGGCATCGAGGTTCCGGGCAATGGCATTGGTGCGGAACTCGTTGGGGGAATGCGGATCCGTGGCCAACCGGCGGATGGCTTCCTCGGTACGGATCACCTGACGCCAGCCTGCTGCCCACGACATGAAGAAGCGTTGCTGCCCGGTGAAACCATCGATCACCTCGGGCTCGGCTCCGCCGAGGCTGAGGAGGTAGGCCTTGTAGGCAATAGTGAGGCCTCCGAGGTCGCCAATGTTTTCGCCCAAGGTCAGTTTGCCATTGACCTTATGATCCGGTGCAGCATACGGGGAGAGAGCATCGTACTGGGCCACCAACTTGGCCGTGAGTATTTCGAACGAGGCACGGTCTTCTTCTGTCCACCAGTTCCGCAGCGCGCCGCTGCCATCAAACTGGGATCCCTGGTCATCGAAGCCGTGACCGATCTCGTGTCCGATCACAGCACCGATTCCTCCATAGTTCACGGCGTCATCCGCATCAGCGTTGAAGAAGGGCGGCTGAAGGATAGCGGCGGGAAAGACGATCTCGTTCAACATCGGATGGTAGTAGGCGTTGACCGTCTGCGGTGTCATGAGCCATTTGGTGAGGTCAACGGGCTTCCCGATCTCGTCCAAATGACGGTCAACATCAGCGTCGTGGGCACGTTCCACATTGCCCAAGAGGTCCGTTGGATCGATTTCCACGGCGGAGTAGTCAATCCACTTCTCGGGGAAACCGATCTTCGGGCGGAACGCTTCCAGCTTCTTGAGCGCTTCCTTCTTGGTTTCCTCGCCCATCCACTCAAGGGAGGAGATGCTGTCACGGTAAGCCTCAATCAGGTTGGCGACGAGGGTCTCCATCCTGGCTTTGTGACCAGCGGGGAAATGACGTTCCACATAGATTTGGCCCACAGCTTCGCCAAGCGCAGCTTCGACGACGGCAACGCCGCGCTTCCAGCGCTCCTTGTTTTGCGGTGTGCCGCTCAGCTTGGTGCCGTAGAAGTCGAAGTTGGTGTTCACGAACTCGGATGACAGGTATGGGGCAGCTGAACTGAGGACCCTGAGAGTCAGCCACTCCTTCCAGGTGTCAAGAGGCTCGGATTCCAGCAGGCCCGCCGCTCCTGCAAAGAAATCCGGAGTGCTGACCACGATCTCATTCCGCTTGGCTGCGTCAACCCGCGCGGCGTCGAACCAGGTGCCCAAGAGCGGGAAAAGCGTCTCTGCTTCATCTGCGGTCTTGAGGTTGTAGGTCTTCTGGGGATCGCGCAACGTGACGTTGTCCCAGTGGTGCGATGCCAAAGCGGTTTCGAGTGCGACGACACGGGTTGAGGCGGCTTGGGCATCGGGGATGCCCGCGAGTTCGAAAAGCCTGGCAATGTAATCGCCGTATGACACCACTATCGGGGCAAACTTCCCGTCCCGGTAATAGGACTCATCGGGCAGTCCCAGGCCTCCTTGTCCGATGTACAGGAGGATCCGTTCGGGGTTGCCGGCATCCGGAGCCGGGTAGATGGAGAAGAGCCCCGAGACATCGGACCGGAACAAGCGGCCGATCAGCGCGGCCAACTCATGAGCCGAACCCACCGCCCGAACCTCGTCCAGACGACCGCGCACGGGATCGAGCCCTTTTTCCTCCGCTGCCGCCTCGTCCATGAAACTCGCGTAAAGGCCGCCAACCTGCTGTTCGACGCCGGTCGCTGACTCTCCCTTTCCGGCAGCTTCCTCAATAATCGCCTTGACGGCCAATTCGGCGCCATCCCGCAGTGCGGTGAAAGTGCCTTCCAGTGGCCGGTCGTTGGGGATTGTTGTGCTGTTGAGCCACGCGCCGTTGACGTGTTGGTAGAGGTCGTCCTGGGGCCGGACGCTGTGATCGATGTTGGAAAGAGTGATCCCCGACTGTGGCACTGTGGCTCCTTGTGTGGACACTGCAGCCGGCGTTTCCACCGTCGCGGCGTCTGCATAGTGGACGTTGCATGAGGTGTTGCACTGTCATCATACGCATCGTGTTAGTGTGAATTTGTGCGTACGGCAATGCTTCTTCTTAGCTGCCGCGGCGAGGCCTGAAAGCTATCTGACGCTGGGCCATCCTCGCCGCGGAGTTCCGTTGTGTCCGGCTAAGCTTTCACTTAGTTCTTAGAGAAAAGGCCACACGTCATGCGTAATGCACAAAAGCCCTCCGGTATGCCGATTCACCGCTACCTGCCGTTCCAGGACCAGATAACTGTCGAGGTTCCGGACCGCACTTGGCCGGACAAGGTCATCACCAAAGCCCCGCGTTGGTGCGCCGTAGACCTGCGCGATGGCAACCAGGCGCTGATTGACCCTATGAGTCCTGCGCGCAAGCTGAAGATGTTCCAGCTGCTGGTCAAGATGGGTTACAAGGAAATCGAGGTTGGATTCCCTTCGGCGTCGCAGACCGACTTCGATTTCGTCCGCCAGCTCATTGAGGGTGGCCATATACCGGACGACGTCAGCATCCAGGTTCTGACCCAGGCGCGTGAGCACTTGATCGAAAGGACCTACGAGTCCTTGGTTGGTGCCAAGCAGGCCATCGTTCACTTGTACAACTCCACATCGGTGCTCCAGCGGCGTGTCGTGTTCAACCAGGATGAAGACGGCATTCTGGATATTGCCTTGCAGGGTGCCCGGCTGTGCAAGAAGTACGAAGAGACGCTGGAAGACACGCACATCACCTATGAATACTCACCGGAGTCCTTCACGGGAACCGAGCTCGAGTACGCTGCGCGGGTCTGCAACGCGATTGCCGACGTTTTTGAGGCTTCCGCCGACAACCAGGTCATCATCAACCTGCCGGCCACTGTGGAAATGGCAACCCCGAACGTTTACGCAGACTCCATCGAGTGGATGCACCGGAACCTGCACCCCCGCGAGGGCATCATCATTTCCCTGCACCCGCACAACGACCGCGGGACGGGTGTGGCTGCTGCCGAGCTCGGCTATCTGGCCGGCGCAGACCGCATCGAAGGCTGCTTGTTCGGCAACGGCGAGCGAACCGGAAACGTGGATCTGGTGACACTGGGCCTGAACATGTTCGTGCAGGGCGTGGACCCGATGATCGACTTCTCCGATATCGATGAAGTCCGCCGCACGGTGGAGTACTGCAACCAGCTGCCGGTCCCGGAGCGTTCACCTTATGGTGGTGACCTCGTCTTCACGGCCTTCTCCGGTTCACACCAGGACGCCATCAAGAAGGGGTTTGAGGCACTGGAGAAGGACGCCGCCGCAGCTGGCAAGACGGTGGACGACTTCACGTGGCAGGTTCCGTACCTGCCCGTTGATCCGAAGGACCTGGGCCGCAGTTATGAAGCCGTCATTCGCGTCAACTCGCAATCCGGCAAGGGAGGCGTCGCCTACCTGTTGAAGAACGAGCACAACCTGGACCTGCCCCGCCGGGCCCAGATTGAGTTCTCCGGAGTCATCCAGCGCCGAACCGATGCCGTGGGCGGCGAGGTGAGCGGTGCTCAGTTGTGGCAGGTCTTCCAGGACGAGTATCTGCCCTCCGACGAGGAACAGGCACAGTGGGGCCGCTACGCTTTGGGCAGCGTGAGCACGGAAACCGATGAATCCGGAGCTATGACCATGAACGCGAATCTGCGGATCGATGGTGTGGAGGTGCGCCGGACCGGCCATGGCAACGGTCCCATCGCTGCGCTGCTGGATATTTTGCACCATGACGGCGTTGACGTTCGTGTACTCGACTACAGCGAACACGCCCTGTCCGAAGGCGGCAGCGCCAGTGCGGCGGCATATGTTGAGTGTGCCGTTGGGGAGCGGGTCCTATGGGGTGTCGGCATTGATCCCAGCACCACCACTTCATCCCTCAAGGCTTTGATTTCCGCGGTGAACCGGGCCGTGCGGGACTCCCGGGCCTAGGAGCCTGCGCCGTGTGGTGACGGGAAATACCGTCACCACACGGTCTTGCTGTCACCGGCCGGTCCAGGCATAGTGCGAAGATTAGTTGTGGCCAATCCATCGTTTGCAGCACGGTCCTATAGGGACGATGCCGTGGTGCTCCGCACCCACAAGCTGGGCGAGGCGGATCGGATCATCACCTTATTGACCAAACACCATGGGCAAGTCCGTGCTGTGGCCAAGGGCGTGCGTAGGACCAGCAGCCGTTTTGGGGCGCGCCTGGAACCGTTCATGGTGGCGGATTTGCAGCTGGTTTCCGGGCGGACGCTCGACATCGTGACCCAGGCGGTAGCCAAGGGCGCCTATGGCAGCAGCATCGCTGCCGATTATGGGCGGTTCACAGTGGCGGCGGCCATGACTGAGACCGCAGAGAAACTAACGGACGCCGATACCGAATCCGGCACCGCCCAATACAATCTGCTGGTTGGAGCCTTGGCTGCCCTTAGCCGTTCGGACCACCCACCTGAGCTCATCCTGGACTCCTATCTGCTGCGCGCGTTGGCTACAGGCGGCTGGGCCCCGAGTTTCACCGATTGCGCCCGCTGCGGCCGTCCTGGTCCACACACCGCCTTTGCCGCACCGGTCGGTGGAATGGTTTGCAGTGACTGCAGGCCCCCGGGTTCACCTGCCCCGGCACCAGAGACTGTAGTGCTGTTGGGCGCCCTCCTGACAGGAAACTGGGGCGTTGCGGATGCTTCTGACCCGCGGCATCGGCGGGAGGCGGCGGGGCTTGTGGCCAGCTACCTTCAGTGGCACCTTGAACGGGCATTGAAATCACTCAAACACGTGGAGCGAAGCTGACAGTGGGACTTGGAAAGAAAAGTAAATCAACAGCGGCAAGGACGGGGCCTGTGGTTGCCCCTTACGGTCATCCATCCGGCGCGGTGCCGCCGCGTATTCCAAGTGAACTAATCCCGCAGCACGTGGCGATCGTCATGGACGGTAACGGGCGCTGGGCAAATCAACGTGGACTGCCCCGCGTCGAGGGGCACAAGGCCGGCGAGCCTGCGTTGCTGGATGTCATGGCGGGGGCCATCGAGCTCGGCATTAAGTACGTCAGCGTTTACGCATTCTCAACAGAGAATTGGCGGCGTTCGCCCGAGGAAGTCCGGTTCCTCATGGGATTTAACAAGGATGTACTACGACGGCAGCGCAACCAGCTCGACGAATGGGGTGTCCGTATCCGCTGGGCTGGTCGCCGCCCCCGTTTGTGGGGTTCGGTCATCAGGGAGTTGGAAGAGGCAGAGGAGTACACCCGTGCCAACGACACCTGCACGTTGACCATGTGTGTTAATTACGGCGGCCGCGCTGAGATTGCCGATGCCGTTTCGGCCATTGCGCGCGACGTCGCCGAAGGACGGTTGAAGCCTGGATCGGTTTCCGAGAAGACCATCCAGAAGTACCTCGATGAGCCCGACCTCCCGGACGTTGACCTCTTCCTGCGAAGCTCGGGGGAGCAGCGGCTCTCCAATTTCCTTTTGTGGCAATCGGCCTATGCGGAGTTCGTCTTCATGGACACTCTGTGGCCGGATGTAGATCGGCGGACCCTTTGGGATGCCGTGGAGATCTACGCCAAGCGCGACAGGCGCTACGGCGGGGCCGTTGACGCTGCACCCGCAGGCAATTAGCATGCCCGTGCTGAATCAATAAGGATAGGCGGCCAGCCACACGGCGACGTCACGGTAAGCCTGTTGTCGGACGGTACGCCTGGAGAGAAAGACATCGTGCAAGGCCCCCGGATACCGGAACACGGCCGTGCGCCGGGCAAGGCCAAGGGCCCGACGAGACGTTTCTTCAACGTCAATGACAGCATCCGCCCGCATGAGGTCTGCCGTCCATTCAGCTTGGATCCTGGTTCTCCCCGACAGAAGAACCAAAACAGGGGAGTCGATGTTGAGCTTTCGCTCCACTGCGGCGTGACCGGCCAGCACTGCCTTCGTCCATCCTGCACGGATAGGGAAGGAAGCCCGCGGTCGCCAGACCGGATCGAGGATCCACTCGCCATGTGCTTCGTTGCTGACGCTCTCCCAGTAGGCGGGCATCTCCGGAAAGCGGAACGGTCGCTTGGGGTCAGTACGGGCAAAGGGCTCCACCAAGTGCATGGCAATGCTGCGGACGAGACTGCTGCCCTGCAGCTCCAGCCAGGGCGAATTCAGAACCAGCGTGCCAAGCCTGCCGGGGTTGCGGTCCGCCCAGAGCGCAGCGATCAAGCCGCCGAGGGAATGGCCCAGCATGTGGATGGTGGGGGGAGTGCTGTTCGCAGTTCGCGATGCCACATCGCGTTCGATGACCGTGAACGCGGCCTCCAGGTCTTCGTCGTAAACGCCGAGGTCGGATGTGTACCCCGGTGTTTGTCCGGGCAGCAGACTGCGGCCGAATTTCCGGAGGTCCAGCGCGTAGAAGTGAAAGCCCGACGCCGTGAGGTACTCTGCCAACTCGGTCTGCAGGAAGTAATCGGCCCACCCGTGCAGGTAGAGGACCACTCGTGGTGCCCCGGTTGGATCTGCCGGGGCCGCCCGGCGCTTGCGCCTGGTAAAGGATGCGAGGAAATCCAGGATTCCTTGCGGGGCCGCGTGTTCCGAGGGAGGGGCATGCCTGACGAGCGTGGCTTTGACGGGACCTTCCTCATCGGGCCTGAGGGGCAGGTCCATGCATTCGTAGCCGTGGCCAAGGAAATCGCGTTTCCACAACGATACGGACTCTTCCGTGGTGGTCATTTGTCCCCTTCCTGCCGTTCCTCCGGCAAGTCGCTGTTCATGAACCCGTTGATCCATCGGGCCAGCCGTGCGTAGGCATCCTTCCGTACCGCCGGTGCCGAAAGGAAGACGTCGTGAAGCCCCCCGTCGATGCGTTCCAAGGTCACGGTCCGGCCCAACGCCATGGCCCGCAACGCGATGACACCTACGTCAAGCACAGCATCCGATCGTCGCATGGACTCCTGCCACACCATGCCATTGGCACTTGCAGATGAGGTGAGCACCAGGACCGGTATTTCCAGCTTCAACCCCCGTGCCACCTGCGAATGGCCTGCGAATACGGCGCTTAGCCAGCCTGCCCGGACCGGAAACGCCAGAGGGGGCCGGTAGTTCTCGTCCAGCAGCCATTCCCCTTCTGCGGAACTGCTGATGCTACGGAAATAGAATCCACGCTCCGGCAACCTCAGCACAGTCTCCGGTCGAAGCTTTGCGAGGGGGGCCACCATGGCTTGGGCAGCTCTCCGGACCAGTGAATTGCCGTGCATTTCGAGCCAAGGGCTGTTGAGGACAAGGTACTGGATCACTCCTGGATGATGACTCGCCCATAGCGCCGCAACCAGTCCTCCGGTGGAATGCCCCATCAGTGTCAGGCTTCCCGTGGGGGACCCGGCCCGATCTTGCTGGATGAGCTCTATGGCCCGGTCAATTTCGGCGTCGTAGTCTGTCAGCTTGGCTACATAACCCCCGGGCGTGTCTGGCTGCAGGTTCCTGCCGTGGTTGTGCATGTCAAGGGCGTAGAAGTCGTATCCTTGCCTCGCCCAGAACGTGGCCAGTTCAGTGTTGAAGAAGTAGTCGCTCCACCCGTGAAGAAAAAGTACTGCGCCGTGCTGCTTGCGTGTGGCACGCCCGTCATCGGCGGGTTGGTTTTCTTGTTCCGAGCGGTGTCGAATCAGGGTGGCGTGGCGGATCACACCGTCTGTCCCTGTGGCGTCAAGGCCACAGGATTGGAAGTCTTCTCCCAGGATGTCAGCCGACCATTCCATGGCTTCAGCTTAGACAGTGGCAGCGGCGTCCCGGCCCGCTGCCCTGCCGGTGAAGAGGCACCCGCCCAGGAATGTCCCCTCCAATGCCCGGTATCCGTGGATGCCGCCTCCACCAAATCCGGCTGCTTCGCCGGCGCCGTAGAGCCCGGGGATGGCTGTTCCTTCGTTGTCCAGGACCCTGGAGCGCAGATCCGTCTTAAGGCCTCCCAGACTTTTTCGCGTCAGCACGGAGAGCCGGATGGCAATCAGCGGTCCGTGGGCTGGATCGGTCAAGCGGTGTGGGGGAGCTACCCGCATCAGCTTGTCCGTAGCGAATCTACGGGCAGCCCTGATCGCCGCAAGCTGCGGGTCCTTGCCCAGGCCGCTGGCCACCTGGCGGTCCCGTGCCCTCACGAGTGAGTCAAGTGCGGCGGCGTCAATCAGGGAGTTGCCTGCGAGTTGGTTCATCCGGGACGCGAGTTCCGACGGCGAGGACGCCTGGAGAAAATCGGGACCCCGGTCCAGGAAACGCTGGATAGGGGTATCGCTTCCGGGGCGCAAGCGTGAGGCAAGAAGCCGGACATCCTTATCCGTGAGATCGGGGTTCTGTTCGGATCCGGAGAGAGCGAGCTCCTTGAGCGCTATGGTGCGGTTGAGGACAAACCACGAATAGCCATGTCCTGTTCCGGCAATGTGGCGTAGTGCTCCCAGCGAGTCAAAGCCGGGGAACAGGGGCGCGGGCAACTGTCGGCCTTCGGCATCGAGCCATAGGGAAGATGGGCCCGGCAGGATGCGGATGCCGTGGTTCGGCCACACAGGATCGTAGTTGTGGATGCCTTCGGGATAGTGCCACATGCGGTCGTCGTTGACCAAGGCAGCTCCAGCGCTTTCCACGACAGGTAGAAATTCGCCGTCAACGGAAGCTGGAACGCCGGAAAGCATGTGGTCGGGTGCGTTGCTGCCGGGCCATTGGCGGCGGACGGACGAGTGATTGCCGCCGATGCCGCCGGTCGTCACCACAACAGCGCCTGCTGTGGCTTCGAAACCGCCGACGGCGACACGCGCGGAAGCCTGGCCCCGCACTGCCGTCGACGGTTCAAGAACCTCACCCGACACGCCTGCGATCCTGCCCGCCGTCGTCGTCAGTGATTGGGCCCGGTGCCTGAAGTGCAGGCTGACCCTGCCGGCGCCCACGCCTTCCAATACTTTGGCGAGGAAGGGCTTCACCAGCGCTGGTCCCGTTCCCCAGGTGACGTGGAATCGTGGCACGGTGTTGCCGTGCCCTTGAGGTCCATAGCCGCCGCGTTCAGCCCATTGCACCAACGGGAAGACGCCAACTCCGAGGCTCTTCAGCCACGCGCGTTTCTCGCCGGCGGCGAAGTCGACGTAGGCCTCTGCCCATTCCAAGGCAGCCCGGTCATCCGGTCGGTCGAAGGCGGCCGAGGCCATCCAGTCGGACAGGGCAAGATCAACGCTGTCTTTCACACCGAGGCGCCGTTGCTCCGGTGTGTTGACCATGAAAAGACCGCCAAATGACCAATGCGCCTGTCCACCCACGGAGGCCCCAGGCTCCTGATCCAGAACGGCCACCGTCCTCCCCGCGGCATAGGCAGTGGCGGCGGCAACCAGCCCGGACAACCCTGCTCCGACCACCACCACGTCGGCAGTGATCCTGTAGCTTCCATGATTTGCGTCACTATTTTCCCCGGGCATGCGTACATGCTAGCGGCATCCGTGGTCACGGGTTTGGTGTGTTGTCCGTAAACCGGAAAACTAGGATCATGCGTGTTTACCCCACATTCTTCAAGCTGGCCTTCTCCTGGATGGACGCTGAGAAGGCACATAAGATCGGCTTCCAGGGAATCAGGGCGGCCCACCGTTCGGGCGCCGGGAGGATCCTTGCCCGCCTGACAGCTCCTGACGCCTCGCTTCGCACTGAGGCGCTGGGCTTGACGTTTCCGTCACCTTTTGGCCTGGCGGCAGGTTTCGACAAGGAAGGCCACGGCATCGAGGCCTTGACTGAGCTTGGTTTCGGCCATGTGGAAGTGGGGACCATCACGGGCCAGGCGCAGCCAGGCAATGAGAAGCCCAGGTTGTTCCGCTTGATCGAGGACCGCGCGGTCATCAATCGGATGGGATTCAATAACGACGGCGCTTCAGCGGTCGCGCCGAGGCTTAAGTCTGCCCGGGCCGCCCTGCAAAAAGTACACCCAGACGTCCGGCCAATCATCGGTGTGAACATCGGCAAGACCAAAGTGGTGGAGCTTGACGAAGCCACGGACGATTACCTGGTCAGCGCACGCAGCCTGGCCCCTGCAGCTGATTACCTGGTGGTAAACGTCAGCTCTCCCAACACGCCAGGGCTTCGCTTGCTGCAGAACGTGGAAACACTTCGTCCACTGTTGCGGGCAGTAGGCGACGCCGCTGATGAGGCCGCTGGCAGGCACGTTCCCCTGCTGGTCAAGATTGCACCGGACTTGACCAACGAGGACATCGACGACGTCGCGCGACTCGCTCTGGACCTTAAACTTGATGGCATCATTGCCACCAACACCACGATTTCCCGTGATGGACTCGTCTCCGACGCTGCGAAGGTCGAATCGCTGGGCGCAGGTGGGTTGTCAGGGGCGCCCCTGAAGCAACGCTCCCTGGAGGTACTGCGGAGACTGAAGGCGGCTGTCGGTGACGAGCTGGTGCTCGTTGCTGTCGGTGGCGTCGAGGCTGCATCAGATGTCCAGGACCGTTTGGATGCCGGCGCAACACTGGTGCAGGGATACACGGCATTTCTCTATGAGGGGCCGTTCTGGGCATCCCGCATCAACAAGGGTCTTGTAAGGCTCCGCAAGAAGGCTGGGCGCTAGTCGCTCAATGACGAAGAAAACCCCGGACCAGTGGTCCGGGGTTTTCTTGTATTTGAAGGTTTGGGCGCCTACGCCGGGTACTGCCCGCGCTTGACCTGCGGCTTGGGGAGGCGGAGCTTGCGGAACTGGAGGGCGCGCATGCAGCCGTACCAGACAGAACCGCGTTCCACCTCTCCGAACTTTTCCGTGAGGCGCTTTCGAAGCTTGCGGGACAGGATGAAGACGTCCACGAAGACGGCCAGGAACATGATCCAGAATCCCACCAGCACGTAGCTGATACCGGCGCTCGTGGGCGGAATGATCAGGGAGATCACTACGAACAGCAAGGCGCCGAACATGAGGTATTCACCGAGGCTGAAGCGGGCGTCGACATAGTCCCGCGTGTACCGCTTCTGGGGGCCCTTGTCACGGAGGGGGAGGAATTTCTCATCTCCCGTATCCAGTGCCTGCCGCATTTTCTGCCGCTGGTCCTGGATAGCCACTCTTTCGGCTGCCTTGGATGCTTTACGGTCGTTGGGAACCAAGGGGCGCTTGCGGGCTGCTTCCTGGTCCTTCCGCTTGGGCGTAGGGGCGCCCTTGCCGGCACCCGGCTCCGGGGCGGTGGCGTAGGCCTGGTCTACTACTGATTGAGCGCTGGGCTCTTCCTTTTTGCGTCCGAACACCCATACAGAATACCCCTCACGAAGGTGGCGCACGTTACGTGTCCGGTTGCCTGGGCCCGATCGGGCCCAGGCCGTGCCTGCCCTGGCCCGGGAATCCCCGGCGGTAAAGTATGGCCATGACTTCAGCACATGCGGAGATCCCGCAGAACAAGCAACGGCACTCCGGCGAAACCCCCGTGGAGGCCCTGACCGAAGCGGTCAATGAATCCTTCGAAAGCACCATGGCCTCCCTTAAGGAACTCGTGTCCGTTCCGGGTATTGCCTGGCCAAGTTTTGATCCGGGCGAACTTGATCGCAGCGCTGAGGCAGTTGCTTCGTTGGTCAAGGCCGCCGGCATGGAAGAAGTCCGGATTCTGCGGTGCAACAAAGCGGACGGTACCCCGGGTGGACCTGCCGTCGTCGCGCGCCGTGCCGCGGCCGACGGCAAGCCAACCATCCTTCTGTACGCGCACCACGATGTTCAGCCGCCGGGGGACAAGAGCCTCTGGAACTCGGAACCCTTTGTCGCCGAGGAGCGCGGGGGCAGGCTGTACGGCCGCGGCGCAGCGGATGACAAGGCAGGCATTATGGCGCACCTTGCTGCCTACAGTGCCGCCACCAAGGTTCTTGGTGAGGAGTTCGGCCTCGGCGTGACGTTCTTTTTCGAGGGTGAGGAAGAAGCAGGATCGCCCACGTTCCGGACATTCCTCGAAGAGCACCAGGAGCTCTTGCGGTCCGACGTCATTGTGGTGGCAGACTCAAGCAACTGGAAAGTAGGCGTTCCCGCCCTGACCACCAGCCTCCGTGGCTTGGTGGACGGTACTTTCGAAGTCCGCGTTCTGGAACACGCAGTCCACTCGGGCATGTTCGGCGGACCGGTACTGGATGCCCCAACACTTTTGTCGCGGCTCATTGCGACTCTGCACGACGATGACGGCAACGTGGCGGTTGCCGGCCTGGTAGCCAGGGACGAAGTAGCTGTGGACCTGGCCGAAGAGGACTACCGCGCCGACGCGTCAGTGCTCGACGGCGTGAAGCTCGCCGGAAGCGGGACAATCGGTTCACGTCTGTGGACCAAGCCGGCCCTGTCCATCATTGGGATGGACGTCCCGGCAGTTGACGTCGCCTCCAATACCCTTATTCCGGCTGCCCGCGCCAAGTTCAGCATGCGGTTGGCGCCGGGGCAGGACCCCGAAGCAGCAATGGAGGCCCTGAAGCAGCATGTTGAGTCACATGCGCCCTTCGGTGCCAAGGTGACCTTTACGCCGGGGGAGAGGGGCAACGCCTTCTCCACCTATACGTCCTCCGCTGCCGCGCGGCTTGCCCTCTGGGCGTTGGGGGAGTCATGGGGAGTCCAGCCCGTGGAAATGGGTATCGGTGGTTCCATTCCGTTCATCGCAGACCTCCTGGAGATGTACCCGGATGTCCAGATCCTGGTGACCGGCGTGGAGGACCCCGATTCCCGCGCGCACAGCGCCAACGAATCTTTGCACATTGAAGACTTCCGGCACGCGGTGTTGGCTGAGGCGCTGATGCTGGCCAGACTCAATGCCGAAGGACTGGCGGGCTAAGCTCCAGGGCGCGCCGGGAACAACCAAATGCTGTCTGTGGTTACGTCAGGAGTTATAGCTAAGCGTCTGCGCGACGTAGCATTAGCTATAACCCGTACGTAATTGGGTAAGGGCAGGCAGCGTTCCGGCGCCGCCGCCAGGAGCTTCATAAGAAGGTAGGCCAATGAGCACTGCAACCAACGAAAACAGCACCGGAGCACAGCTCGTCACCAACGACGAACTGCCCACGCACGAGGTCGATCTGACCGACGTGGCCGCAGGCAAGGTCCGCAGCCTCCTCGAACAGGAAGGGCGCACCGACCTTCGGCTGCGCGTTGCAGTCCAGCCTGGAGGCTGCTCCGGTCTGATCTACCAGCTTTATTTCGATGAGCGACTGCTTGACGGAGATGCTGTGCGTGACTACGACGGCGTTGAGGTCGTCGTAGACAAGATGAGCGTTCCCTACCTCAGCGGCGCCAGCATCGACTTCGAAGACACCATCTCGAAGCAGGGCTTCACCATCGACAACCCGAACGCCGGCGGGTCTTGCGCCTGCGGCGATTCGTTCCACTGATGTGAGCCATCGCCGCATGTCGGCGCCGCTTTGGACGGGTTTTAAACCGTTCGGAGCCACGGCGCTGACATGTGCGCGAAAACCGCGCGATAGCGGTAAGCTCTACATCGGGTAGTAAAACTTTTAGTGTGCCCGGTGAGCCTTCGGCCTGCCGGGAGACAGCAACAAGAGGAAGGGCCGTCTGTGAGTTCGCAGAACCGAACCGGCAGCCGACGCATAAAGATCACATCGATCACTGGCTTGGCACTAGCCGGCGCGTTGGTTTTGACCGGATGTTCACCAGAGGTAGAGAAGGGTTGGCTGCCTACAGAGCGCGGCACGACCAACCACACTGACCGGATCATGGACCTCTGGGTCAACTCATGGATCGCCGCCTTGGCAGTCGGTATTATCACGTGGGGCCTTCTGGTCTGGTGCATCATCGCTTACCGTCGCCGCAAGGGCACCACGGGATTCCCCAAGCAGCTCAGCTACAACCTGCCGCTCGAGGTCTTCTACTTGACCATCCCGCTGTTCATGGTGCTGGTGTTCTTCTACTTCACCGACCAGGATCAGCGTGCGATCGATGACCGCTCGCAGCCTGCCGACGTCGTTGTTGACGTCCGCGGCAAGCAGTGGGCCTGGGACTTCAACTACAAAAAGGGTGAGGTCATCAACGAGGACCTCCACGAGGCCGGCGTTCAGGCACACCTGACCGGCAACGAGGTCAACAAGGAACTTCTTCCCACTCTCTACTTGCCCGTTGGCAAGTCAGTGGACCTGGAACTGAACTCCCGTGACGTCATTCACTCATTCTGGGTTCCCGCCTTCCTCCAGAAGCGCGACATGATCCCTGGCAAGACGAACTACATCAGGTTCACCCCCACCAAGGAGGGCACCTTCGACGGTAAGTGTGCCGAACTCTGCGGTGAATACCACTCCGAAATGCTTTTCCGCGTCAAGGTTGTCTCTGAGTCTGAATTCCAGGCACACATGGACAAGCTTCGCCAGGAAGGCAACACGGGCCTCCTCGGTGCGGAATACGACCGCAACCCGAACCTGAACGAAACCAAGTAAGGGGAGCGACGTGGCTACGTACACTCAATCCGCGGGGGTCCTAGAAGCTCCCGTAGTTCCTAAATCCAAGGGACGCATCGTCGTCAACTGGATCACCTCCACCGACCACAAGACCATCGGGTACATGTACCTGATTGCATCCTTCGTGTTCTTCTGCCTCGGTGGAGTCATGGCGCTGTTGATCCGCGCCGAACTGTTCGAACCCGGAATGCAGATCCTGCAGACCAAAGAGCAGTACAACCAGATGTTCACGATGCACGGCACCGTGATGCTCCTGATGTTTGCAACTCCTCTCTTTGCCGGCTTCGCCAACGTGATCATGCCGCTGCAGATTGGCGCTCCCGACGTCGCCTTCCCGCGTCTGAACGCACTGGCTTTCTGGTTCTTCCTGTTCGGCTCCACCATTGCCGTCTCCGGCTTCATCACCCCTCAGGGTGCTGCGTCCTTCGGCTGGTTCGCCTACGCTCCCTTGTCGAACACCACGTTCAGTCCCGGCGTCGGTGGTGACCTGTGGGTGTTTGGCCTTGCGCTCTCGGGCTTCGGAACCATTCTTGGTGCCGTCAACTTCATCACCACCATCATCTGCATGCGTGCCCCCGGCATGACCATGTGGCGCATGCCGATCTTCACCTGGAACACGCTCGTTACGGCAATCCTGGTCCTGATGGCCTTCCCGCCGCTGGCAGCAGCTCTGTTCGCACTTGGTGCCGACCGCCGTTTCGGCGCCCACATCTTCGATCCCGAAAACGGCGGCGCGGTCCTGTGGCAGCACCTGTTCTGGTTCTTCGGGCACCCTGAGGTGTACATCATTGCGCTGCCGTTCTTCGGCATCGTTTCCGAGATCTTCCCCGTCTTCAGCCGCAAGCCGATCTTCGGCTACAAGGGTCTTGTCTACGCAACCATCGCCATCGCCGCGTTGTCCGTCACAGTGTGGGCGCACCACATGTACGTAACTGGTTCGGTTCTGCTGCCGTTCTTCGCATTCATGACGATGCTGATCGCCGTACCCACTGGTGTGAAGTTCTTCAACTGGATCGGAACGCTCTGGCAGGGTTCCATCACCTTCGAGACGCCCATGCTGTGGAGCATCGGCTTCCTGGTGACGTTCCTCTTCGGTGGCCTTACGGGCATCATCCTGGCTTCCCCTCCGCTGGACTTCCACGTCTCGGACTCCTACTTCGTGGTCGCCCACTTCCACTACGTGGTGTTCGGTACCGTGGTGTTTGCGATGTTCGCAGGGTTCTACTTCTGGTGGCCCAAGTGGACCGGCAAGATGCTCAACGAGCGGCTCGGCAAGATTCACTTCTGGCTCCTCTTCCTGGGCTTCCACGGCACATTCCTGATCCAGCACTGGCTGGGTGTTGAAGGTATGCCGCGTCGCTACGCGGACTACATGCCGCAGGACAACTTCACGTGGATGAACCAGTTCTCCACCATCTCCTCGTTCGTTCTGGGCGCTTCGCTGCTGCCGTTCTTCTGGAATGTGTACATCACCTGGCGGAGCAACAAGAAGGTTGAAGTTGATGACCCGTGGGGCTTCGGTGCATCGCTGGAGTGGGCAACTTCCTGCCCGCCGCCGCGCCACAACTTCACCTCCTTGCCCCGCATCCGATCCGAGCGCCCGGCGCTGGACCTGCACCACCCGGAGCTGGCCCAGGTTCACACCGCCGAGGCCCCGTCGCCCGCAGCAGCCGTTTTGGGTAACGCCGACCAAAGGGACGTCAACAAATGAAAATTGAATCGTGGCTCTTCGGAGCCGGAGTCTTCTTCTTCGTCCCCGTAGCCATCGCCTATGGTTTCCTGACCGAATGGTCTGAGTGGGTCGGTGTCCTGGGCATCTTGCTGGTCGGCGGTCTCGCCGGCATGATCGGTGCCTACCTCGGGTTCACTGGTAAGAGAATCGGTCTGCGTCCCGAGGACCGCCCGGATGCTGAGGTTCATGAGGGTGCAGGCGAGCAGGGCCACTTTAGCCCCTGGAGCTGGTGGCCCCTGGTTCTCGGCCTGGCATGTGCCGGTGGTTTCCTCGGCCTCGCGATCGGCTTCTGGGTGACGTACGTCGCTGGTGGCCTCGCCCTTGTGGCCTTGGTTGGCTGGGTGTTTGAGTACAGCCGTGGCGACCACGCGCACTAGCCTTTAGCAACAAGACGATGGGCCCCACCTTTTTGGTGGGGCCCATCGTGTTTAAGAACGTGATCTCCAGGGTGACACTTGGAACGTTGCCTACCGTGGCGGCTTTCTGCAGGTATACCTCTCAGCGGGCCTCCGTGGCCTCAAGGACAGCCGAGAGACGTGCAAGGGCATCCTCGACGGTGGGAATGCTCTGATCGCCGCTCAGCGCGTTCGGTGACACCTCCAGCAATACTTCACAACCGTGGCCAAAATCTTCGGTCATGACTTCCAACAGCGAGCGGGCATCTACAGGCTGACCGTGCTGTTTACGGATGGTGACCGGCAAACCAGTTTCGGTAACAGCACGGACGAACACTGCGGCTGCCCGTGCATGCAGTCCGATGTCGGCGGCGACGAAAGCCCTCTGCTTTGGCAACCCAACTCCTTTGCTACGACGGATCCTCCGTCAAAAAATGAACCATACAAGCCTAGCCGCCGCGGACCGCCCGCTCCATTTCGGTCGTTCAGTGGTCTAGACCTGTAGCGTTCCTGAATTATCCTTGAATCATGACTCACCTGCTGGACATCTGCCGTGCCTGAGGCAGCAAGCATTGCCGGCGAAATTGACCGCGCCAGCGCCACTCCGATTTACGTTCAGCTTCGTGAAATCCTGCGGGCATTCATCGCCCAATCCTGCCCACCAGGGTCTGCTCTTCCATCTGAGCGGGATCTGTCGGAGCGGTTCGGGCTCGCGCGTATGACCGTGCGGCAGGCCATTGATGCCTTGGTAGGCGAAGAGGTTATCGAGCGCGTAGTTGGGCTTGGCACATTCGTCAGGAAGCCCAAGCTGGATCTCCAAGTGAAACTCACCTCCTACAGCGAAGAGATGCAGCGCCGAGGCATGGTTCCTGCCGCAAAGGTACTCAGCTTCGAACAGATCGCTGCCAGCGCGTTCCTTGCACGGGAACTGCAGCTGGAGGAGGGTACGCCCTTGGTTCGGTTCAGGCGGTTGTTGCTGGCTGACAATGAACCAATGAGCGTGGATGAGAACTTCATTCCTGCGCATCGTGTTCCAGGCTTGCTCGATGAGGCGCCTCCAACCTCTCTCTACAACGTCTTGAGCGAACGCTTTGGTCTGGTCATGGAGTGGGGCGAGGACATGATTGAAGCCACTGCGGCATCCCCCTCCACCGCCAGGCTCCTCAACGTGGACGTCGGTGCACCATTGCTTAAGATCCAGCGCCATGCCTTCGTTGCCAGGGCGATGGTGGACTACTCCGTCTCTTACTACCGGGCCGACCGGTACAAATTGTGGGTCCCTCTGCAGCGACCCGGCGTTCGTCCCACCCGGAACTATTCGTCCGGATACCGCACCCAGTAGTTGGAACGCGAACAGCCTCTGCTTGGTGGATGCCCCCTACGAAAAGAAAACGCAATAAGGAAGGGCCCGGTCCAATGGACCGGGCCCTTCCTTATTGCTTGCTAAGCCGCTAGTGGCTCAGGCTCTTCTGGTCTTCGCCAGCAGCGATGGCCTCGTGGTGGCCATGAGCGTGGGCTGCTTCGAGTTCAGCAGGGGTTGCCGGGGCAACACGATCCTCGAAGAACCACTTGGAAAGTGCCGCGCGGCGCTTTTCCTTGCGGGTGACTACGCCATGTTCGTTCGGTTCAGCCGGCAGGGGAGCCGGTGACTCGAAGCCAACGAGCTTGTAGCGCTTGTACTCGTCCAGGGGAGCGTGGACTTCGATGAACTCACCGTGCGGGAGTCGCACAATGCGGCCCGTCTCGCGTCCGTGCAGGGCGATTTCGCGGTCCTTGCGCTGGAGTGCCAGTGCGATGCGTTTGGTCACGATGAAGGCGATGACCGGGCCGATGAAGAACAGGGTCCGGAGCCAGTACGTCACATCGTTCAGGGACACGTGGAAGTGCGTTGCAATAAGGTCGGAGCCAGCTGCTGCCCACATCACGCAATACCAGGTGAAGCCTGCAACGCCGATGGCGGTGCGGGTAGGAGCGTTGCGTGGACGGTCAAGGACGTGGTGTTCACGGTTGTCCTTGGTGATCCAGCGTTCAATCCACGGGTACATGAACAAGACCGTAAAGATGATTCCAGCGGGTACAAGTGCCGGAAGCAGCACGTTCAGGGTCAGGGTACGTCCGAAGATGACCCATTCGAAGTGGAAGTCGTTGATGACACCCGGCATGAGTCGCAATGCGCCATCCACGAACCCGATGTACCAGTCAGGCTGGGTACCGGCCGAAACCGGGGAGGGGTCGTAGGGACCATAGTTCCAGATCGGGTTGATCGTGAACGCGGCCGCCATGAGCGCCAGGACGCCGAAGACGATGAAGAAGAATCCACCGGCCTTGGCAGCGTAAACCGGGCCAAGCGGGTAGCCGACGACGTTGCCGTCGTTGCGTCCGGGACCGGGGTACTGGGTGTGCTTGTGCACGACCACCATGAAGAGGTGGATAACGATCATCAGCAGGATGAGGGCCGGAACAAGCAGGATGTGCAGGACATACAGGCGGCCGATGATGGCTGTACCCGGGAACTCACCTCCGAAGAGGAAGAACGAAGTGTATGTTCCGATGACCGGGATTGACTTGATCACACCGTCGATGATTCGCAGGCCGTTGCCGGAGAGAAGGTCATCGGGGAGGGAGTAACCGGTGAAGCCGGCTGCCATGGCGAGGATAAGCAGGACGCCGCCCACTACCCAGTTCATTTCACGGGGCTTGCGGAAAGCACCCGTGAAGAACACGCGCAGCATGTGGACACCCAGTGACGCCACGAACAGCAGGGCTGCCCAGTGGTGTACCTGGCGCATGAACAGGCCGCCGCGGACGTCAAACGAGATGTTCAGTGACGAGCTGTAAGCGACGGACATTTCGACGTTGTACAGCGGTGTGTATGAACCCT
Organism: Paenarthrobacter aurescens; assembly: GCF_025421775.1. GTDB lineage: Bacteria > Actinomycetota > Actinomycetes > Actinomycetales > Micrococcaceae > Arthrobacter > Arthrobacter aurescens_B. The sequence goes on from NZ_JAOEFX010000001.1 coordinate 227,417, forward strand.
GGTAGTGGGTTTCCGCCATGGACGGATCGAAGAAGAAGGTCAGGAATGTACCCGACATCAGCAAGATGACGAAGGAGTACAGCGCCACCTCACCGAACATGAATGACCAGTGGTCGGGGAAGACCTTCCGGCCGAACTCACGCAGGATGCCGGAGCCGCCAACACGCTCGTCCACGAAGTTGGTGAAACTACCAACTTTTGTCTTCGGAACGAAGGGGGCTTCAGCTGTTGATGAGGCGCTCATGCTCGTCACGCTCCCAGTAACTCGGTCCTACAGGTTCTCTGAAGTCGCTGGTGGCGACGAGGTAGCCCTCTGCGTCAACTGCAATCGGCAGCTGGGGGAGCGGACGGCTTGCCGGTCCGAAGATGACCTTGCATTCCTGCGTGAGGTCAAACGTGGACTGGTGGCACGGGCACAGGAGGTGGTGCGTCTGCTGCTCGTAAAGGGCAACGGGGCAACCGACGTGCGTGCAGATCTTGGAGTAAGCAACGATGCCGTTGTAGCTCCAGTTTTCACGGCCCTCGGAGGGATTCAATGAGTTCGGATCGAGGCGCATCAGCAGAACGACGGCTTTTGCCTTTTCGTTCAGCTTGCCTTCGTGGAGCTCGTTGAGACCTTCGGGAATGACGTGGAAGGCCGAACCGATGGTGACATCCGAGGCCTTGATGGGGGTGCCATCAGGGTCGCGGGTCAGGCGCTTAAGCTTGCCGCCTTCTGGAGCCCACATGGTGTGTGCCAGTGCATCATCCGGACGCGGGCCCAAGTCACCGAAGATGGCGAGAGCCGGCAAGGGCGCAAGCGCAACGGCACCAAGAAGGGTGTTGCGGATCAGCGGGCGGCGCTTGATGCCGGTCTCCTCGACGATGTCGTCGACGATGCGGACTGCTGCCTGGCGATCCTCTTCGGTACGGATAGCGTGGCGCTCTTCAGACACTTCGTGGTCGGGCATCAGGGCCTTGGCCCAATGCACGATGCCGGTGCCGATGCCAAGCATTGCGAATGCCGTACCGAGACCCAGAAGAAGGTTCTGGGTGCGGATGGTCGCAATGGTGGAATCTTCGCCAAGGTCGATGGCAAAGTACGCCACCAGGAAGACCAGCGTGCCGATGACGGAGGTGCCAAACAGAATGGCTACCTGACGTTCGGCTCGCTTCGCGGCTACCGGGTCCGTGTCAGCCAGGCGCAAACGATGCGGAGGAAGTCCAGGGTCCTGGAACTTCTCCACCTCATTCTGACCAGCCGTAGCTACGGTGCCCGAGTGGTTCGGACTGCCGTCACTATGGTTGCCCATAATTCGCCTCATCCTTCTCTCGTTGTCTCGGCCGGGGCCGAGTTATTTTCAGTTTCAAACTGCTGAACGTGCAGCAGAAGTTTGTTGTGTCCGGTCTAGGACGTACGGGACGTCAACCAGATCGTGAATGCGATGATGACTCCCAAGCCGGCAACCCACACGAAGAGACCTTCAGACACCGGGCCAAGCGAGCCAAGGTCGGCACCGCCGGGTGAACCGTCAGCCTCGATGGTCTTCAGGAAGGTGATGATGTCGCGCTTGTCTTCAGGGGTGATGTTGGAATCGTTGAAGACAGGCATGTTCTGGGGACCAGTAGCCATGGCCTCGTAGATGTGCTCAGCGCTCACTCCTGCCAGCGCGGGGGCAAACTTACCGCGGGTCAGGGCGCCACCAGCAGCGGCAGCGTTGTGGCACATGGCGCAGTTGACTCGGAAGAGTTCGCCACCGTTGGCTGCGTCACCCTTTCCGTCGAGGAGGTGTTCCTCTGGAATGGCCGGTCCTGCGCCAAGGGATGCAACGTAAGCAGAGAGCTGCTTGGTCTGCTCCTCGTTGAACTGGGCGGGCTTCTTCTGGGCCTGCGGGCCGCTCATCTGCATGGGCATACGACCGGTACCAACCTGGAAGTCAACTGCTGCAGCACCCACGCCGACCAGCGAGGGGCCGTCCTGGGTTCCGCTGGCACCCATGCCGTGGCAGGTGGCGCAGTTGGCGGCAAAGAGCTTGCCGCCTTCCTCTACGTCACTTGCACTGAAGCTTGTGGTGTCGGCCTTGGCCTGGTTGACAGTTGTGGCGACGGCGTAAAGCCCACCAGTGAGGAGGAGGCCCATCAGCAACAGCGCAATGGCTGCCAGTGGGTGACGTCGCTTCTGCGATAGTGCCTTCACGTGGTGGTTCCTTTATTCGATCCTGCGTCGGCTCCGTGAGCCGCTTCTTGAAATTCTGCCTCTTGTAGAAAAAGAGTCAAAGCCGGGCTTACTTGAGGACGTAGATGACCAGGAAGAGGCCGATCCACACAACGTCAACGAAGTGCCAGTAGTACGAGGTGACGATTGCCGACGTCGCTTCAAAGTGTCCGAACTTCTTGGCTGCAAATGCGCGGCCGATGATGAACAGGAACGCGATGAGGCCACCGATGACGTGCAGGCCGTGGAAGCCCGTTGTCATGTAGAAGGCAGAGCCGTAAGCGTTGGACGACAGGGACACGTGCTCTGAAACGAGCATGGCGTATTCCGTGGTCTGGCCGGCTACGAAGAAGGCACCCATGACGAACGTGAGGGTGAACCATTCGGTCATGCCCCATCGGGTGAACTGCAGCAGCCCGCCCGTGCGGCGCGGCTCGAGCCGCTCGGCGGCAAAAACGCCCATCTGGCAAGTAAAGGAACTTGCCACAAGGACGATGGTGTTGACGAGCGCAAACGGGAAGTTGAGCTTGGCTGTCTCCTCGGCCCACATCAAACCTGATGTGGAGCGCAGGGTGAAGTACATGGCAAAGAGACCGGCGAAGAACATCAACTCACTGGACAGCCAAACAACGGTTCCAACAGAAACCAGGTTGGGGCGGTTCAGCGTCGGGTGCGCCGGGGTACTGGGGGCATGGGTCGCAGATGTCACAAGGACATTATGTCTGTAAAAGTCCAGAGTTCCCAATGCAAACCACCGATTCGGGAGACTTTTTCTACAAAGACGCGAATTCGCGCGGAAAAGTTCCCGGCCGCGTTCACATTGGTCATCGGCGTGGCTGGCTCGATAGCATCAGGGAGTGACTTCACCGGCATCGGCACCTGCGACCAGCAATACCTGGCCAGGGCTCATCTCAGCACTGATCAACGGCGACGACCTTGCAGTGGGCAACACAGAGTGGGCCATGAACACCATCATGTCCGGAGAGGCGACCCCGGCGCAGATCGCGGGCTTCCTGGTGGCGCTCCGCGCCAAGGGCGAGACCGTGGAGGAACTGGCTGGCCTGGTTGAAGCTATGGTCCAGCACGCCAATCCCATCGAGATCTCGGGTGAGAAGCTGGACATCGTCGGGACCGGGGGTGACCGCCTCAACACCGTGAATATTTCCACGATGGCAGCGCTGGTGGCTGCCGGCGCCGGCGCCAAGGTAGTCAAGCATGGCAACAGGGCTGCGTCGTCTACGTCCGGTTCCGCGGACGTGCTGGAAGCCTTGGGCGTACGCCTGGACCTGTCGATCGCTCAGGTGGCCCGGAACGCAGAAGAGGCCGGAATCACTTTCTGCTTCGCCCAGGTGTTCCATCCATCGTTTCGGCATACAGCCGTCCCGCGCCGGGAACTGGCCGTTCCCACAGCCTTCAATTTTCTGGGGCCAATGACCAATCCCGCTCATGTACAGGCCTCAGCGGTGGGCGTTGCCAATGCGCGCATGGCCCCGCTTGTGGCAGGTGTACTCGCCCGTCGTGGCAGCCGGGGATTGGTGTTCCGGGGTGATGACGGCTTGGACGAACTCACTCCCACAGGCCCGTCCACGGTGTGGGAGATCAGGAACGGCACGGTTGCAGAGCAGGTATTTACGCCCGCGGACCTTGGAATCAGGCCTTCTACTGTGGCCGACCTTCGTGGAGGAGACGCCGCAGCAAATGCGGGAGTGGTCCGCGAGATCCTCGATGGAAAGACGGGGCCGGTGCGGGACGCTGTTCTACTCAATGCTGCTGCCGGGTTGGTGTCCATCGATCTTCACGCAGAGGGAAGCCTGGTGGAGCGCATGCGCACCGCCTACGCGCGTGCGGCCGAATCGGTCGACTCAGGAAAGGCCGCCGGAGTGCTCGCCAAGTGGACGGCGCTCAGCCAAAGCTGATCCCGCCGCTGCTTCCTACTCGAATCCGAGTGCGAAGGCCGCGTCCAAGTCGTGCTGTGAGTATGCCCTGAAGGCAATGTGGGTAGTGGTGTGGACCACTGAATCAACCTTGGACAAGCGGTCGGCGATGACGTCGGCGAGTTCGTCGTGCTTTGTTACCCTGGCCACCGCAATGAGGTCCCACTCACCGGTTACGGAGTAGACCTCGCTGATGCCCTGGATTGCCGATATTTGCTCGGCGGTCTCCGGGATTCTTGAGGCGTCGGTCTTGATCAGGACGAAAGCGGTGATCACGTGGGGCCTTTCCGGAAAAGCATCGTTGCGGACTGTTTCCAGCCTAGTGCATTCGCTCTGGTCCGGGCTTGTGATCAAACGCTCCGTTGCCGTTTGCGCGAAGCTCGCACCACCAACGCTGCAAGGGCGCGATATCCCAGCAGGAAGACCCCGAGGCTGATCAATGCCACCAGCACGAAGGGCAAAACAACTGTTTGGCCCGTGGCGGCCCTCAGCAGCATTCCCACCAGGACTGTGCCGACCCAGATGCCCGCACCGGACGGCCAGATAGCCAAGGGCGCCCGCCAGGCACGTGTTGCCGCCCACGCGATTGCCGCTCCGGCCAGGAATGGCCACGCTGTAGCGAAAGCCCCCGCGATGATGTCTCCGCGAGCATGGGCGTCCCGGCCTATGGCGGCGAAGACAAGAATCAACAGAAGGTCGGCAATGGCTGCGGTGATCCACGATTTCGGTGAAGACATGCTCCTGACACTATCCGGCGTGTCCCCGTGGCGCGAAGTCGTCCTCGGCGCGCTATCCCTTGCCTGCGGCGGCAGGGGCAGACACCATGATGGGCAGAAGCCAACGGAACCAACCGGGCCTTGGAGGACGCATTGCGATTCGTTCAAGTGGCACAACACGCCGAAGACCTGAAAAGGGCGGCGGCTTTCTACTCTGCATTGTTGGACACCGAGCCCAAGGCTTTGCTCGAACCTCCCGGGCTGCTGTTTTTTGACGTTGGTGGTGTTCGGCTCCTTCTGGAGAAGGGGGCACCCTCATCCTTGGTCTATTTCGAGGTGGGGGACATCCACGGCACCGTGGCCGCGCTTCGACAGCGGGGTGTCCGGATCATTGCCGGGCCGCACATGATCTTTACCCACGAGGATGACACCTTGGGGCCGGCGAATTCGGAAGAATGGATGGCTTTCATCGAGGACAGTGAGGCCAATACGGTGGGACTGGTCAGCCGCATCCGGACAGCGGGGGACTAGGACCAGCACCCTTGGGCAGCCCGGCTTTGGTGACCCGGCTTTGGTGATCTGTGAGAAGTGGCTGATGCAAAAAGATTTCCACGTGTTTGTGCTTCGACGGCCAATCGATGGAGGCTGCGGTGGATCGGTACTGGGAAGCCCTGCTGGCCGGGGGAGGGGAGTGCCAGTGCGGGTGGCCCAAGGACAGGCCCTGAGGGTTACAGCGCGCTATGGAGGCCATGTTGAAAAAACGGAAACTTGAGATCAGCACCTTGCGACAGGCGCACGACGGCGGCAGAAAATAGTGGGGGACGGGCGTCTGATGACGCTGCTAGCATAGCCGCACGGTGAACTGCAACCCACCATAACCATGAGGAGAACTGACCGATGACAACCCGCCTCAACCCCTATATCTCGTTCCGTGACAATGCCCGCGATGCCATCACCTTCTACGAATCCGTCTTTGGCGGTGAACTGAACATCAGCACCTTCGGCGACTACCAAGCGAGCGAAGATCCGGCGGAGGCCAACAAGGTCATGCACTCCATGCTGGAGACTCCCGGCGGGTTGACCTTGATGGCAGCTGACACCCCAAGTGGCATGGAGTACAACCCCGGTGACAACATGTCTGTGTCCTTGAGTGGCGAAGCTTCGGACGAAGTCGAGCTCCGCGGCTACTGGGACAAGCTGGTCGACGGCGGCTCTGTGACAGTCCCGCTCGAAACGGCACCCTGGGGGGACACCTTCGGGATGTGCGTGGACAGGTTCGGAATCGGGTGGCTCGTCAACATCGCGGGTGCGCAGCAAGGGCAGTAGTCAACGCGACGAAGCGACCAACCGCAACTGTGCGTTTCGGGCAGCGGGATAGTCCTGGGGAAGGCCCGCAGAAGGTTTACTTTACATAATGTAGATTATCGGCGTTATAGCAGGATGCTGGAAGTGGTCATTCCGGGCCGTCCCGAAACGACCACAATCCGGCTTCCTGCTTGGCGGCGGCTTCCTACCTGGCGACGTAAGCGGCCAAGTGTTTGCCCGTCAGTGTCGACTTGCCGGCAATAAGCTCGGCGGGCGTTCCAGCGAAAACGATCTCGCCGCCGTCGTGACCAGCGCCGGGCCCAAGGTCGATGATCCAGTCGGCGTGTGCCATGACGGCTTGGTGATGCTCGATCACGATGACCGATTTCCCTGAAGCCACCAGGCGGTCCAACATCCCGAGCAGGTTTTGGACGTCAGCAAGATGCAAGCCCGTGGTCGGTTCGTCCAGGATGTAGATATCGCCCTTTTCGGACATCTGGGTGGCCAGCTTGAGCCGTTGGCGCTCACCGCCGGACAGTGTAGTGAGCGGCTGGCCCAGCGTCAGGTAGCCCAACCCGACGTCTGCCAGGCGATCCAGGATTTTGTGGGCTGCAGGCGTCCGGGCCTCGCCATCGCTGAAGAAGCCCTCAGCCTCGTCCACGGACATTGCAAGCACCTCTGCAATATTGCGATCCCCCAGTTTGTACTCCAGGACCGACGCCTGAAAGCGCTTTCCGTCGCACTCCTCGCAGGTGGATTCCACTGTAGCCATGACGCCGAGATCCGTGTAGATGACGCCAGCGCCGTTGCACGTGGGGCAAGCGCCTTCGGAATTGGAGCTGAACAATGCAGGCTTCACGCCGTTGGCTTTGGCGAAGGCCTTGCGTATCGGCTCAAGGAGCCCCGTGTAGGTGGCCGGATTGCTCCTGCGCGAACCTCGGATGGCTCCCTGGTCGATCACCAGGACCCCGTCACGCTTGGCCACTGAACCGTGGATCAGGGAGCTCTTTCCCGAACCGGCCACACCGGTAAGGACACAGAGAACGCCGAGGGGGATGTCGACGTCGACATTTTTGAGGTTGTTGGTTGACGCGCCGCGGATCTCGAGCGCGCCGGAAGCAGATCGGACGCTGTCCTTGATGGAGGCACGATCGTCGAGATGGCGCCCGGTGATGGTGTCGCTCCCCCGCAACCCCTCCAAGTCGCCCTCGAAGCAAACAGAACCCCCTCCGGTACCAGCGCCTGGTCCAAGGTCAACCACGTGATCGGCGATTGCGATCGTTTCCGGCTTGTGCTCCACTACAAGCACCGTGTTGCCCTTATCGCGCAACTGCAGCAGGAGTTGGTTCATGCGCTCGATGTCGTGGGGGTGCAATCCGATGGTCGGTTCATCGAAGACATAGGTGATGTCCGTCAGCGACGATCCGAGGTGGCGGATCATCTTGGTCCGCTGTGCCTCTCCCCCGGACAGCGTGCCTGCCGGCCGGTCCAGTGAAAGGTAACCCAGTCCGATCTCCGCGAAGGAATCCAAGAGGTGTTGGAGTCCTTTCAACAGCGGAGCAACGGAGGGCTCATCAAGGTCGCGGATCCATTCAGCGAGGTCGCTGATCTGCATGGTGCATACGGCCGCGATGCTCTTGCCTTTGATCTTGGATGACCGGGCTTCCGGGCTCAACCTGGTTCCCTCGCACTCCGGGCACGTGGTGAACGTGATGGCCCGCTCCACGAAGGCGCGGATATGTGGCTGCAGGGAATCGACGTCCTTGCTGAGCATTGACTTCTGGATTTTGGGGATGACGCCTTCGTACGTGAGGTTGATGCCCTCAACCTTGATCTTGGTGGGTTCCCGGTACAGGAGGTCGTGGAGTTCCTTCTTGGTGAACTTCGAGATGGCTTTGTCCATATTGAAGAAACCGGAACCGCTGAAGATTCGCCCATACCAGCCGTCCATGGTGTAGCCGGGAATGGTGAGTGCCCCTTCGCTGAGGGACTTCGTGTCGTCATAGAGGGCCGTGAGGTCGAAATCGTTGACCGAACCCATGCCTTCACAGCGGGAACACATTCCGCCCAGCCGGTTGAAGCTGGCTTTCTCGGTCTTGGTCTTGCCCTCGCCGCGATCCACGGTGATGGCTCCGCTCGCTTTCACGGTGGGGACGTTGAAGGAGTACGCATTGGGCGAGCCGATGTGCGGGTGGCCAAGGCGGCTGAACAGGATCCTCAGCATGGCGTTGGCATCGGTTGCAGTGCCCACGGTTGAACGCGGATTGGAGCCCATCCGCTCCTGGTCCACGATGATCGCTGTGGTCAGTCCTTCGAGCACGTCCACATCCGGCCGCGCCAGGGAAGGCATAAAGCCTTGGACAAAAGCGCTATAGGTTTCATTGATCATGCGCTGCGACTCAGCGGCGATGGTGGCGAAGACCAGCGAACTCTTGCCGGACCCGGAAACACCCGTGAAAACCGTCAGCCGGCGCTTCGGGATCTCGATGCTGACATCCTTCAGGTTATTTTCCCGTGCGCCTTGAACCCGGATCAGGTCGTGGGTGTCGGCCACGTGCGACCCAGGAGATTGCGTGTCGGTACTCGCAGCAATAGTCATCATTTCTCCATCTGTTAGGCGGCGTTGCCCAACAGTCCCCCGCCGGCGTCGCCTGGTCCTCACTGACCAGCCTCGGTCAATACGATCGATTCTGCCATTGTCTTCCCAGCTTTACTCACTAAGAATGAAGCATGCCGGTATACATGAGGTCCCTTGAAACCGCAGTTCCGCCAACCATCCTCGTCCAGCAGCAAGCACGCGAAGTTTTCGCATCCCAACCAGGCTTGACACGATTGGGAACGCGACTCGTCACCACCTGTTTCGACTCCGCAGCCATCGACACCCGCTACACGGCCGTTGCCGAGCTCAGCCTTGACGCCCATCCTGAGAACCCGCAGTTCTTCGACCCGGAAACAAACCGGGTGCTCAGCCCCAGCACGAAGGTCCGCAACGAAATTTTTGCGACAGAAGCCACCAAGCTCTTCGTGGAGTCAGGCAAAACTGCGGTGGCGCAAGCCTCGGGAATTGACCTGGACGACATCACCCACGTTATTACTGTGTCCTGCACGGGTTTCTTCAATCCGGGACCCGATTACAAGGTGGTCAGGGCGTTGGGATTGAACCCGGCGGTTCAGCGCTACCACCTTGGGTTCATGGGCTGCTATGCCGCCTTTCCTGCCCTCAAAGCCGCCAAGCAATTCTGTGAGGCCGATCCCCAAGCAGTTGTCCTGGTGATCTGTGTCGAACTCTGTTCACTGCATGTCAGAACATCGAATGATCCAGACACCATCATGGGATCAGCCATCTTCGGCGATGGCGCGGCGGCCGCCGTCGTAACGGCCAGGGAACCGGATGGGCCCGAACCCGTGATCCGGCTGGACCACTTCGAAACGGTTTTAACGCCTGTGGGCGAAGAAGCCATGGCCTGGAACATAGGCGATGAAGGATTCGAAATGGTGTTGGGCTCGTACGTCCCCCACATCATCGAAGAACACATCACGGGGGCCTTGGAGCCCCTTCTCGCCAAAGAGCCGCAGTTGGCGGGAATCCCATACCGGGACATCACCCACTGGGCCATCCATCCGGGCGGCCGCAGCATCCTGGACAAGGTCGAATCCAAACTGGAATTGACGCAGGAGCAGTTGGTGCCCGCCCGGGAAACGCTGAGGGAATACGGCAACATGAGCAGTGCAACGGTGCTGTTTGTCTTGAAATACATGTTGGAGCACGCCGCCACTGAACGCGAGGAACGAATCTGTTCCATGGCGTTCGGCCCCGGGCTGACGGTGGAGACGGGCCTCTTCACGCTGGTCTCCCCCGACCTGTGACGCCGTGGGGATCCCTCCGCGAGAGGGACCTGCACGCAGTCGAGCAGATGGACAGGCCCGACTGCGACCCTGAACGCCTCCACAAGACCTATGCCCGCTTCCCGGTGGTCAACAGCCTGCTTTCAGGCTGGTTCAGTACGTACCGCCGACGCATCCGACCGGTGCTGGCGGAGGGAGGGACGACGTCGCTTCTGGACATCGGGTGTGGCAGCGGGGATGTGGCACGCAGCCTGGCCCGCTGGGCCAGCCACGATGGCTACCGTCTCTCGATAACGGCAATCGACCCGGACGAGAGGGCCTACGCCTTTGCAACCCAAGCCCCCGCTGTTGATGGCGTCAGCTATCGTCAAGCCCATAGCTCAGAATTGGTGGCGGAGGGCCGGACCTTCGACATTGTGATGTCCAACCACATCCTGCACCACCTTGACGCGGGACAACTGGCAGCGGTGCTGCGTGATTCCGAATCGCTGACCGGCAGGCTTGCCCTCCACAACGACCTCAACCGCAGCAACGTCGCGTACCTGCTGTTCATGGCAGGCTTCTGGCCCTTGGGCCTGGGCTCGTACATTTGTGGCGATGGCCTGGTGTCCATCAGGCGCAGTTACACGGCGTCGGAGCTGGCGTTAGCCGTTCCGGAGGGGTGGACGGTTGAACGGAACGGACCTTGGCATCACCTCGCCGTCCACGGGAAGAGCCAGCAAGAGGGCCTGAATAGTCGGGGAAGACGTGTTTGACGTTGTCATTGTTGGTGCCGGTCCGGTGGGGCTCTTCATGGGAGCGCTGCTGCTTCAGCACGGGCACCGGATCCGCATCGTGGAACGTCGGACCACCCGGAGCGACCGTTCACGGGCCATCGGAATCCACCCTCCGGCGTTGGCGGAACTGGCACGGGCCGGAGTGGCCGGTGACCTGATAGCAGCCGGGGTCCACATTCGCCGGGGCGTGGCTTACAGTCAGCGACGAAAGGTGGCCGAGCTGCCGTTCGACGGCGACGCTGCCTTTCCTTACATCCTCGCCGTACCCCAGGCACTGACCGAGAAGGTCCTGGAGCAAGTGGTCACGGATTTGGACCCGGAGGCCATCGTCCGCGGAGCTGACGTTCAGGAGGTAGTGGACGACTTCAGGTCTGTTCGGATCGCGGCAGATTCTCCCTCCGGAACCCTTGAGCTCAGGGCGCGCCTGGCTGTGGCCGCTGACGGAGCGCATTCAAAGATTCGACGAGGCATCCTGCCCCACCTTCCGCCACGGGGCTATCCGGACTGCTACATCATGGGCGACTTCGCAGACGCCACCGGTCATGGGTCCGATGCCGTTTTATATCTGGAACCTGACGGCATCGTGGAGTCGTTTCCGCTCCCGGCTGGCGTGCGTCGATGGGTAGTAAGGCTGGGCGCACCGGACAAAGGTACGACGGCGGCCGGGCTGGCCGACTTGGTCGGTGCCAGGACCGGTGAGGTGCTGGACCCAGCCAGCAACACGATGTTGAGCGCTTTCGAAGTACGTTCGCGGCTGGCGAAGCGCATGGTCCACGGCCGGGTGGTGTTGCTCGGCGACGCCGCCCATGAAATCAGCCCGATCGGAGGGCAGGGCATGAACCTGGGCTGGTTGGATGCCGCGGCACTCGCACCGATCATGGATGCTTCCTTCGGCGGCGCCGATGTGGGCCGAAGGCTGGAACACTTCGAGAGAGCACGCAGGAAAGCGGCGATGCGGGCTTCAAGGCAGGCAGGACTCAACATGGCTCTGGGCAGGCCGCTGCCGACTGCCGCCATGTCGGCCAGGAACAGGATTTTTGCCGCTGCTCTCGAGGTTCAGCCCGTCGCGGAGTTGGTGGAGCGGCGCTTCACCATGCGCTAGCTACTCGGGTGTGGTGTAGTAGCAGTCGTACGTATCCTGGCTGATGATCAGGCCGTCGCGGAGCTCGAAGACCGCAGTGCTCCTGGCCCGGATGGTATCGCCCCGGTCCCAGTGCGGAAGGTCAAGGAGCAGTGTGGCGGACCAGTTCATCTCGAGGACGACACGGTTTTGCTCGCTGGTTGTACGGACCACGTCAAAGCGCTGGTCAGCAACAATGTCCTTGCTGTGGTCGGCCCCGGCCAACGTCTCCGCCAAGTTCCGCGTGGAGCCTGACTTGGACAAGGCATGGGGCCATTCCGTGAGCCTGAAGTCCTCGGCAAGGAAGGGCCGCAGCTCTGCAGCACCCCCGCCGGCTTCGACAGTTCGGACGAACCCGAGTACATGGTCCAAAGGGGTGGAATCGCTCATTCGTCGAGCCTAGCCCACCATAGGCGGCACCCTGGCGATAGGCTCGTGACATGAACCACCACCCTCGTCCAGAGGCCACAAGTCCTGCCACGGACTTCAACCCCACCCAGATCAGGGATGCCGTGCGGCGGCTGCTTGATGCGGAAGAACTTCCCACCATTGTCCAGGCGGGCCACCCGGTGCTGCGACAGCAGGCGGCTCCTTTCGATGGCCAACTCGACGACGTCGAGCTGATGGCACTGGTCGAACGGATGCGCGATGCCATGCACGATGCGCCGGGCGTGGGTTTGGCCGCTCCACAGTTGGGTATCCCTTTGCAGCTGGCCGTGCTTGAAGATCAGTACGACATTGATCCGGCGTCCGCTGCGGTGCGGCACAGGGAACAGATGGAGTTCTTCGCCATCGTGAACCCGCAATATCGTCCTCTGGGTACGGAGACTGCCTCGTTCTATGAGGGTTGCCTGTCTGTCAACGGCTACCAGGCCGTGGTGACCCGGCACCGAAACGTTGAGTTGAGATATTCCAACCCCGCAGGCGAACCGATGGAAGAGTGGTTCTCGGGCTGGCAGGCACGCATCGTGCAGCACGAGACCGACCACCTCCACGGCATCCTGTACTTGGACCGGGCAGAGATCCGGTCACTGAGCAGCAATGCCGAGCACTCGGCCCGCTGGGCTGCTCCCGACATCGACGAGGCGCGCAGGAGCCTTGGCTTCCTGCACTGACACCGGGACGAAAGGGGCGGCGGTTAAGCCTCCAAGCGATTGGTCGCCGTGGGGAGATATTTTGCCCACCAGCGAAGTATGTGGTCGAAGCGCTGCCTGCGGTGATGCGGAGTTCCGGATCGGGACAACTCGTGGTCTTCGCCTGGAAACACCAGTAAGGCGGTCTCCACGCCCTGTGTCTTCAAGTGTGCGTAGTAGCGCTGACCTTGTTCGATGGGGCATCGCAGATCGTTTTCACTGTGCACTACAAGGGTGGGCGTTTTGACGTTGGTGACAACGGCCATGGGGCTTTGTGCCACCATCTGCTCAGAGGTTCCTCCGGTGTATTCACCGCCGAAGAACCAGCCGATGTCAGAGGAGCCGGTGAAGCTGACGGGGTCCAGGAATCCACGCTCCACAATCGCAGCCTTGAAACGGTGGTCGTGGGCGATGGTCCACGCAGTCAGGTAGCCGCCGTACGAACCACCCATGATTCCCACCCGGTCCTTATCCAGCGCATCAACGGCAGTCAAGGCTGCGTCCAGGAACGCGAGCACATCCTGCATGTCCACTGTGCCCATCCGTTCCTTGATGGCCCGCCCGTGCGCTTGGCCGTAACCGGAGGACCCGCGTGGGTTGCACATCACTACTGCGTAGCCTGCCGCAGCGTACACCTGGGCTTCATCAAAGAAGGCTCCGGTGTATTGGGCAAACGGACCCCCGTGGATGGTGAGGAGTACCGGGTGGGGTCCCGGCCCATCCGGAAGCACCAACCAACCGTGGACTGGATGCCCATCGGCGGATTCGGCCTCGAAATCCATGGGTTCACTGACGCGGGAATTGTTTCTGAGGACCGCCGAAAAGTCCGTCAGGAGGCGGAGTTCGCCACGCTCCAAGGACGCAACGTCGCCCACAGTGGACGCATCGGAAAGACTCACGGCGATCTCTCCATTGGCGGCCATTGTTGCTCCAATGACCACCCGGGCGCCATGTACCAGAGGGGTGATTTCTCCTTCAGCGGTGACCTTCAGCAGTTCAACGCTGCCCAGCGCGGTGTTCAGGACGAACACGCTGTCAGGTCCGCTCGGTTCCAACGGACCCGAAACATCCAGATGTTCGACGTCGGTCAAGGCCACTGCCTCTCCCCCGGCGATGGGCATGACGTAGAGAACAGCATTTCGGGCGACGAAGTCCCTGCCCGTATCGCCCAGATCCTGGGCAATATGGAACAGCCACTGCCCATCCGCGGAGGCCCGCACGCCCGTGACAGTTTGAAGCCTGCGGTTGGCCGGTTCGACGGCGGTTGGTTGGCCTCCGTTTGCATCGATGCGGTAAATGGATGTGACGAGGTCGTCGTCGTGCCCCCCATGGAGTGCGGCGACGAAGTAAAGGTGGGAACCGTCAGCCGAAAAGGACGGGGACTCGTGGTCCGAATCGCCAAAGGTCAACTGCTTTGCCTCAGGGACGCCGGCGGTCACCCGGGCCGGCTGTTCGTGGGCTGCCCTTCCGCGGGGAATAACCGCAGGCTCACCGCCCAACTCGGGAACCTCAAGCAGGAACAACTGCTGGCGCTGATCGGCGGTGTACCCCACCCCGTTCATTTGATATTGGTTGGCACTGATCAGGCGGGCATCCTCGCCACCTGGAGTGACGCCGTCGAGCGTTCCGTAACGTCCTTGTTCGGGGACCCTGGCTTCGAACGCAATCCGGTGCGAATCAGGCGCCCACACGAAACCGCCCACGCCGCTGTGCTGATCCGTGATTTTCTGGGGCTCGCCACCTGCCGCTTCCACGACGAACAACTGCGGTTTCCCCTCCGGATCGCTGCGGAGGAAGGCAAGAACGAGGCCGTCGGGCGAGAAAGCCGGCGCGCTGTCCCTGAAACCGCGGGTAATCCGGCGCGCGTGCTTGGTGGTGTCCAAGGGGATGGTCCACAGTTGGCCGACGTAGCTGTCAGCATCAAAATCCGGCCTCGTGACAGATACCACCGCCTTGGTGCCATCGGGGTGGATGGCCGGGGCGGACACAGAGTTCAGCAGGGGCAGTTGCGCGGGTTTCACGATGGTGAGCCTAGCCCGGCTGCCCGGTGCCCGGTACCAGACACTCC
This sequence comes from Paenarthrobacter aurescens, assembly GCF_025421775.1. Classification (GTDB taxonomy): domain Bacteria; phylum Actinomycetota; class Actinomycetes; order Actinomycetales; family Micrococcaceae; genus Arthrobacter; species Arthrobacter aurescens_B. The sequence goes on from NZ_JAOEFX010000001.1 coordinate 242,509, forward strand.
GTCCCACCGTAGGATTGAAGTCATGTTGTCCGACGCCGTCGCTGCCCTCCGTTGCCCCGTTTGCCAAGGGGTATTCCATATCAAAGAAGCACAGCAAAGTTCACTGACCTGCGGATCCGGACACATCTTCGACGCCGCAAAACAAGGCTATTTCAACCTGCTGACGGGGAAGGGCACCGTATTCGAGGCGGACACGGCGGATATGGTGGCGGCCCGATACAGGTTCCTGGACGCTGGACACTATTCCGCGCTCACCGAGGCTGTTGCAGGTGCCGCGGCGGTGGCGCTCCGGCGGCCCGGCGGCCTGGTGCTCGATGCCGGTACAGGCACAGGACATTATTTGCACGCGGTTATCCAGGAAACCGGCGCGACTGCGATAGGCATGGACATCTCCAAGTTCGCCCTGCGAAGGGCAGCGCGGCTTAACCCGGAGGCCCCAAACCTGGTGTGGGACATCTGGCGTCCGTTGCCCATGGCAGACCACTCGGCAGACGTAGTCATGGTGGTATTTGCCCCACGAAACCCTGCCGAGTTCGCACGGGTGATTCGTCCCGGGGGGAAGCTGATTGTTGTGACGCCGCGACCGGGCCATCTCGCGGAGATCGCTGCCCGGACAGGCATGCTGGGTATTGAAGAAGGCAAGGAAGAACGTTTGGCGGACACCATGCGAGGTCATTTCGGTCCCGCGACGAGCCACTGCCTCGACGTACCCCTGACGTTGAGCGGCCAGGAAGTAGCTGACCTCGCCTACATGGGCCCTGCCGGCCATCACCTCCGGCGCGAACAGTTGTCCGGACTCACCGGCTCCGGTGGTTCCGTGGCCACCACGGCGAAGTTCCGGATCAGCGTGTTCACAGCGGAGAATCCGGAGTTCTGACCTCCACCGTCACCGCGCCCTGACGTGCGACGGTACGTCGGGCTAGGATGGAGGAACAGTGACTGTGATCCCGCTTGGCGGGGTCCGGGACGAAGGGGGAAATGATGTTCGAATGGCTCGGCGAGAATTGGTGGGCTCTCTGGCTCACGGTCTTCCTCGCGTTCGCAGTGGTGGAGATGCTGACTCTCGACCTCTTCTTCATCATGCTGGGCGGCGGAGCCCTGGCCGGGCTCGTTGCCGACTTCGCCGGCGCTGATTTCTGGCTTCAGATCGTCATCTTCTGCGTGGTTTCCCTTCTGATGATCGTCTTCCTGCGGCCGGTCGCGTTGAAGCACCTGCACAAAGGGCCAGAGGAACAGCGTTCCAACATAGACCGGTTGATAGGCCAGTCCGCCCTCGTTATCGAAGCCGTGAGCGGCACCAGCGGACTCGTCAAAATCGGCGGAGATGTCTGGAGCGCCCGGAGTACCGCAGGAGTCATTGACGCCGGTGTGACGGTTCAAGTCACCAAGATCGACGGCGCGACGGCGGTCGTCGCCTCGTCTGCCGACAACAGCCCGCGCTGAGGCGCGCCTTTTGATTTAGTCGGTTGCCGGGCCGGGCAGCCCGCCCGTGCACAGCCGCATCAGACCACGCAATTGGGGAACGAAGGAGATGTATGGACGGCTTAGGAGGAACAGCAGCAGCAATTGTGCTGATTGTTCTCGTCATTTTTGTCATCATCGTGTTGGTACGCTCGGTGAGGATCATCCCGCAGGCGCGCGCCGGCGTCGTTGAACGACTCGGCAAGTATCAGCGCACGCTCAATCCGGGACTGACCATCCTGATCCCGTTCGTCGACCGGCTCCTGCCGTTGCTCGACCTGCGCGAACAGGTAGTGTCATTCCCGCCGCAGCCGGTCATCACCGAAGACAACCTGGTGGTTTCCATCGACACCGTGGTCTACTTCCAGGTCACTGATCCCCGGGCAGCCACCTACGAGATCGCCAACTACATCCAGGCCGTAGAGCAGCTGACCACTACCACGCTTCGTAACGTGGTTGGTGGGCTCAACCTCGAAGAAGCCCTCACGTCCCGCGACCAGATCAACGGTCAGTTGCGTGGGGTCCTTGATGAAGCTACGGGGCGCTGGGGAATCCGTGTCTCCCGCGTCGAGCTGAAGGCGATCGATCCGCCCCACTCCATCCAGGACTCGATGGAAAAGCAGATGCGCGCAGAGCGTGACCGTCGTGCCGCCATTCTGACTGCTGAAGGTACGAAGCAATCGCAGATCCTCACTGCCGAAGGCCAGAGGCAAGCTGCCATCCTGGCTGCTGAAGGCGATGCCAAGGCGGCCATCCTGAGGGCCGATGGTGAAGCCCAGGCCATCCAGAAGGTCTTTGATGCAATTCACAAGGGCAACCCGGACCAGAAGCTCCTTGCATACCAGTACCTGCAGACGCTCCCGAAGATCGCTGAAGGTAGCTCGAACAAGCTCTGGATCATCCCGAGTGAAGTGGGCGAAGCCCTCAAGGGCATCGGTGGCGCGCTTGGCGGAAACAACGGGGACTCCCCCGCCGCCGGCCTCTTCGGCGGTAATGAACCAGCCAAGGAATCGGAGCCTGCAGCAGCAGTGCACCAGCCACGGCCAACTGAATAATCCAGACCGCAGGTGTAATTCGAGCGGCCAGCCATTGCGGCTGGCCGCTCGTTGCACGTCCCTGCTTTTGAGTAGTAGGGCTTCATCCGCGTATAATGGGATATTTGTCCGGCTGGTTCAGTGTGGATGGAACATAAAGGCTTGGCCAGGCGTTGCAATTAGTGATGCAAGGTGTGCAGAAGTAGTCCGTAAGGATCGTGAAAACGGCTTACGGCTTGCGCGGGGTTTCTTGCTCCGCGAACAGACAGAGGGAGTAATCATGAGCGATCGCAGCCTGCGGGGTATGCGTCTTGGCGCCCAAAGCATGGAAACCGAGTCCGGCGTTGAACCGGCACCGCGCCAGCGGGTCGAATACCGCTGCGAGGATGGCGAACAGGTCTTCGTGACCTTCTCCTCGGAAGCCGAGATTCCCCCCGTTTGGGTTTCCAAGACCGGCAAGGAAGCTCTCCTGGTCGATGGCGAGCGTCCCGTGGATGCCAACGAGAAGGCTGTCCGCACCCACTGGGATATGCTGCTGGAACGCCGCAGTCTTCCTGAACTGGAGCAGATCCTTGAGGATCGTTTGAACATTCTGCGTGAGCGTCGTGGAGAGCGCCGCTCCGCATAGTCTGAGCAACTCAGACAAGAAAGGCCGGGTCCGGTTTCCTTGGGGAACCAGACCCGGCCTTTTCTGTTGGAGAACGACCTGTTGTCGGGAAGCTACTTGGCTACTGCGGGCGATTTGCGGGTGAGCTTCGCCCAACGGGCCGCCAGTCCCCACTTGGTAACGTTGATCATTGCTTCCACTACGATGTTGCCGCTCATCTTGGAGGCACCAAGTTCACGCTCCACGAAAGTTATGGGGCGTTCCTCAATGCGCAGGCCGAGCTTGGCCACCCGCCACGCGAGGTCCACCTGGAAGCCGTAGCCAACTGACTCGACTTCATCAAGGTTCAGTGCCTCAAGTGTGCTGCGCCGGAATGCCCGGTAGCCGCCGGTGACGTCCTTGATCTTGACGCCCAGCATGATCCGCGCATAGGTGCTGCCGATGCGCGAGATGGCTTGGCGGTAGAGCGGCCAGTTGACGACACTGCCACCTGGAACCCAGCGGGAGCCCATGGCGAGGTCGGCCCCGTCTTTGACGGCGTCGAGGAGAAGCGGCAACTGCTCCGGCTTGTGGGAACCGTCGGCGTCCATCTCCACCAGGACGTCATAGCCTGCAGCCAAACCCCACTTGAATCCGGCGATGTAAGCAGCTCCGAGTCCTTCCTTGCCCTTTCGGTGCAGGACATGCACCTGGCTGTCAGCTGCGGCGAACTCGTCGGCAAGCTGTCCCGTGCCGTCAGGGCTGTTGTCGTCAACCACCAGGACATCGGACTCGGGCACAGCGGCGCGCAGCCGTCCCAACGTCTTAGGGAGCGATTCCAGCTCGTTGTAGGTGGGAATGATCGTCAGGACACGCAAGAAGAGGCCTTTCCTTGATGGAGCGGTCAGTGTGCCGTACCAGCCTGGCGGCTGGCATTCTGGCGCAACTCTCCATTATAGGACGCCCAAGGACACTCCTTGCGCGGCTGTGGTCCCGGACACAAAGTGGCGGTGCTGCGGGCAGGTCCACAAGCCCAGGGCCAGTGAAGCCGGACAATGCTTTCCGGACGAACTGTTTTCTGGGTCGCTGTGGACCTGCCCGCCTCTTTGCCGCCACCATGAACGTGTTCCGGCCACGACCGGGCCATCAAGCCGTGGCTGTCGCCCCTGCGTTGATGATCCGTTGAGCCTCAATGCTACGGACTCACCTCAGGCTGTCAACCGTCCGCTGACCTGCGGATCCGTGCGTCCGCCCAGTTCAGTGGCCACAGGCCGACGCAAAAATGCATAGGCTAAACCCGGAGTGACTCGTGGGCGAACAGCTCGTTTCCCTCGCGGACTGTCTGCAGGCAACGGGGGTCGTTTCCAGTGTCCAGCGCGGGCAGCAGAGGTGTACGTGCACGTGGGTCGGTGCTCCACGACTGTACGCGGCTATCGGCCACCTGGACCATCAGCTCCTCAACTTCCCACACAGCGAAACTGGCCGGTGCCCCTGGTACCAGTTGGCCCATCAAGGGGTTCCGGTGTTTGGTGGCGCGCCAACCTGCCCGGGTATGTCCGAGGAAAGCGGCCCGCGCCGAAATTCGCTGCTCAGGATTGCTGTGCTCCAGGCAGGCACGGACGCTGGACCACGGCCGCAGAGGAGTGACGGGACTATCGCTGCCGAAAGCTATGGGCACGCCGCTTGCGTAGAAGGAAGCGAAGGGGTTCATTTCTTGGCTGCGATGGCCCAAACGCTGCTCATAGAGTCCACCGGCCGCACCCCAGGCTGCATCGAATCCTGGCTGCACGCTGACTGTGACGGAGTACTTTGCCAGCCTGTCGATGGCGGATTGGTCAGCCAGCTCAACGTGTTCCAGGCGGTGGCCCGCTGCCCGAACACGTTGCTCACCCACCTCGGCCGCAGCCGCGTCCAAAGCGTCCAGGACTGCGGCAAGGCCTGCATCTCCAATGACATGGAAGCCGGACTGGATGCCCAGCAGGGACGTAGCGGCAACGTGTTTGGTGACATCATCCACGGAGAGGTACAAACTGCCGCGATCCCCTGGCGCATCGGAATAGTCATCCAGAAGGGCTGCCGTCCGGGAACCGATGGAACCATCCACGTTGAGGTCTCCCGCGAGGCCCAGAACCGGGGTGCCTAAACTGTCCAGGATGGATTGGGCGTGCTCCCCCGAGGAAGCCAGCTCGCCCCAATAGGGCAGCACCTCGGGGCTGCCTCCCTGGGCATTCCATGACGCAGCCATTCGGAGGTCGTCCGGCCCGCAGATGTGGGGTGCGGACATTTCGGCCAGCGCCACGTAGCCGTGGGCAGCAGCTTCCTGGAGTGCCCGTTGCTGATGTTCCCGCCGCTCGGATTCCGGCAACTGGCGCGCTGCCAGCCTGGCTGCAGTATGTGCTGCCCGCACCACGCGGGCACTGCCGGAGAATCCATCCAGGCCGTTCAAGTCCGCGGCCGCTGCAAGCGACCCTGAAATCAGGGCGGAGTGGACGTCGATCCGTGAGAGGTACACCCGCCGTCCCCCTCCAGCCCGTTCGATCTCTTCGAGGGTTGGAAGCGTGGGATCGTTCCATTGCGTTTCGTCCCAGCCATGGCCCACGATGATGCCGGAACCTCCGGCAGTGGCCACGGCGTCGAGCAGCTCGTTTGCCGAACGCACGGCGGTGAGCGTGAGGCCCGTGAGTGCCAGGCCCGTTTCGGTCAGGTGCACATGCGAATCCACGAAGCCTGGCGCCAGGAGGGCGCCGCGGAGGTCGATGATTTCCATGGACGAATCAGCGATCGAGGTGGCTGCCTGTTCGGAGCCCACCCAGGCGACGGTGTCACCGTCTACCACCATGGCCGTAGCAAAGGGATCTGCAGCCGTATATATCGAACCGTTGCGGTACATCGTGACCTTGCGGTCGCGTTCGTTGCGGTCACGGCCTGCCGGCACGCCTGGCTGGTTCATGCGTTGTGCTCCTTGAGCGTTGAAAACAGTCGTTCAGTGAAGAGGGCGGGGGTTAGGCCACCGCGGAGTAGGCCACGACGCCGCGGCGGACCAAATCAATGGACTCGCGGCAGATCCTCGCCAGCCGTGGATCCAGTTGGGGTATTTTCGCCAGTTGGTCCAAGAGGTCCACTACTTGTTTGGCCCACCGGACGAAGTCGCCGGCAGCGAGGTCGGTTCCGCTGAGCACGTCCTGGAGGTGACGGCCCTTTGCCCACTTGTACATCGGCCACATGAGTCCAAGTTCCGGTTCCCCGGTCAAGGGAAGCCTGTTGTGCTCCTCGGTATCCTCCAGTTGCGACCATTCGCGGATGACAATGTCCACGGCGGGTTCAAGTGAAACGGTAGGCATCTTGGGCCGTAGCCCGCGATCCTCGCGTTTGGCCTGGTAAACCAGCGTGCTGGCAAGGGAGGCCAGTTCGGCGGCATCGAGGTCGTTGATGGCGCCCCGCCGCACGGACTGCGAAATCAGCAGGTCCTTTTCTCCGTAGATCCGGCGGAGCCGCTGGCCATCGGCGCTGATGGTGACCTGCCCGGCGTCGTTCGTTTCCAGGTAGCCGTAGACAGAGAGAACGTCGCAGACGCGGTCGAACGTCTTGGCAATGGTGTTGGTTCGGCCTTGGATCTGCCGGACCAGGCCGTCGGTCTCCTTGCGCAGCTTCCACCAGCGCTCCGACCACCGTGCGTGATCCTCCCGCTCACTGCAGCCATGGCACGGATGCGCCCGCAGCGCCCGTCTCAGATCCGCGATCTTCTTTTCCTGGTCCGGCAGCCGGGCGCCAAGGCCGAAGTCCTCGTGCCTGCTGTTCCGGCGGCTATGCGGTGCATCCTCGCTGATGGCGTGACGCATCGACGAAGCCAGATCGCGACGGGCCTTGGGAACTTTGGCGTTGAACGATTTTGGAATGCGGATCCGGGTCACGGGTGACACAGGCCCTTCGAGGTCGTGGACGCCGATGCGCCGGAGCTGGTTATCCGACGTGAGCACAGATGGCCGGGGCTCGCGGGCGTTGGGATCCACCTCAAGCACCACTGCATGCCCGGCCAGCCTGCCGCTGTAGATACTGATGACGTCGCCCGGAATCAGCCGGGTCAAGGATTCAGCCACGTGGGATTTGCGGGCCCGCTGATGGTCCCGGGCAGCGAAATTCTCGGCATCGCTGAGTTCCCGCCGGAGTTTCGCATACTCGGTGAAGTCGCCCAAGTGGCATTGCATTGATTTTGCATAGCCTGCCAGTGACTCTTCACGCCCACGTACTTGCCTGGCCAGGCCCACCACGGAGCGGTCCGCCTGGAATTGCGCGAAGGAGGATTCGAGGATTTCACGAGCCCGCACACGGCCAAACTGGGCAATCAGGTTGATGCTCATGTTGTAGGTGGGCCTGAAACTGGAATTCAGGGGGTAGGTGCGTCGTGAGGCCAGCCCGGCGACTGCGGCGGGATCTGTTCCCGGTTGCCACAGCACAACAGCGTGGCCTTCGACGTCGATGCCTCGGCGTCCGGCCCGTCCGGTGAGTTGGGTGTACTCCCCCGCGGTGATGTTGACATGTGCTTCACCGTTGTACTTTTCCAGCTTTTCCAGGACCACGCAGCGGGCGGGCATATTGACCCCGAGCGCGAGCGTTTCGGTGGCAAAGACGGCTTTGACCAGGCCATCGGCGAAGAGTTTCTCCACCACTTCCTTGAACGTAGGGAGCATGCCTGCGTGGTGTGCCGCGAAACCCCTGATCAGGCCGTCACGCCAACCCCAGAAGCCGAGGACATCGAGGTCGTCCGCAGGAATTTCGTGGCTTGCCTCGTCCACGCGCTGCGCGATGATCTGCTGCTCACGCTCCGTTGTCAGCCACAGCCCGGATGCGGCGCACTGGGCTACTGCCGCGTCACAGCCGGCCCTGGAGAAGATGAAGGTGATGGCAGGCAGGAGATCCTGGCGCCTGAGGCTCTCGATGACTTGGGGACGGCTGGCCTTCCGGACAGGACTGCGCTGTTCGGACTGCTGCCGCTCATCACGGGAGCGGTCCTGGCGGCGGCGACTCCGCCCACCATGGCCGAATCGGCCACTCATGTTCATCCGGCTCTCAGACCGGGCCATGGCCAGGAGGTCCGGATTGACCTCGAACTCGGGGCCGGTGACTGCTTGGCGGACCCGGCCGGCTGATGAACGCTTGGCCTGGACGCTCCGAACCTCAGCGGCTGCGGGTTCGCTCACCCCTTCGTCCGACTCGGAAAGGTCCGGAGCCTCCGTTTCCTGTGTACCCGGTGCCTGGGGTGCAATCTCGTCAAAAGTAGTGTCACCGGCGAAGAGGTCCACTATTTCCCGGCCCACCATGACGTGCTGCCATAGGGGTACGGGACGGTGCTCGGAGACGATGACGTCTGTATCGCCGCGCACTGTATCCAGCCAGGCACCAAACTCTTCGGCGTTGGAAACCGTGGCACTCAGTGAGGCAACCTGCACCTCGCTGGGCAGATGGATGATGACTTCTTCCCAGACTGCTCCCCGGAATCGATCGGCCAGGTAATGGACCTCGTCCATCACCACGAATCCCAGGTCTCCTAGGGTCTCCGAATCGGCATACAGCATGTTCCGAAGCACTTCGGTGGTCATCACCACAACAGGGGCTTCACCGTTGATGGTGGTGTCGCCGGTCAGCAAACCAACATTGGCCGCACCGTACTTGGAGGCCAGTTCCGAGAACTTTTGGTTGCTCAGGGCTTTGATTGGGGTGGTGTAGAAGGCTTTGAGTCCCCGCTCCAGCGCAAGGTATATCGCGAACTCGCCAACGATCGTCTTGCCGGCGCCTGTGGGGGCCGCCACCAGGACCCCGCGGCCCTCCTGGAGAGACCTGCAGGCCTCGCGTTGGAAGTCATCCAGGTCAAAGTCCAGGGAACGGGCGAAGGCGCCCAAGTATGTTTTCGACTCAGCTGCCCGTTGGGCTGCAGCCTGATAACGGTCTGATGGTGATGAAGACCCGGATATGGAAGACATGCATCAAGCCTAGTGGCCCAAGGTCTAGAGATTCTCCAGATCCGTGGCCGGGGTGGCGATGTCTGCAGTGGCTTCAGTCTCAGCTGCCCGCTTGATGGCGCGGCGCTCACGGCGCCGATCGTTCCAGAGGCAGACACCGATGGCCGCGAAGAACAGGAGCAGCATGGGCGCTGCCAGGTAGAACATGCTCATGGCGTCAGCGCCGGGAGCCGCCATCGCAGCGAACAAGCACACCAGGAAGATGGTAATTCGCCAGCTCTTGACCAGTTGCTTGCCCTTGATAATTCCAGCGAGGTTTAATCCCACCAGCACTACGGGTACAAGGAAGGCGATCCCGAAGGCCAGCAGGAGCCGGAGGACGAAGGCCAGGTAGATTTCAGCGCTGATGAAGTTCGACCCACCGACCGGTGTGAAGTCGGTCAGCACGCGAACGGCGTTGGGCAGCACCAGCCAGGCAAGCAGGACACCACCGATGAACAGCGGTACCGCTGCAGCCACGAAGGACAGCGCCAAGCGCCGCTCCTTCTTGTGGAGCCCGGGGACAATGAAGGCCCAAAGCTGGTAGATCCAGACAGGGCTTGAAAGGATTACGCCGAGGAAGACCGAAACCTGGACCATGAGGTCGAAGGAACTGGCCACGCCATCGAAGTTCAGCGTGGCAGCGCGTCCCTCTTTTTCGTTGAGGTCCTTGATCGGTTTGATCAATGCTTCAAGGAGGGGCTGGTAGACGATGAAGCCCACCACAGTTCCCACAATGACGCCGATTGCAGCCTTGAAGAGCCGGTTTCGCAGCTCCTTGAGGTGATCCAGGAGCGCCATCCGGGCTTCGGGGTTGGCCTTGCGCCCCTTCGTCTCTACCACTTCTTTTTAGACGCGGTTGGAGGGCGGAACGTCGGTCTCGCCGTTGTTCTTGGCCTTTGCGTCCGGGTGGCCCACTACCTTGCCTTCGACGGCGTCGGAAGCGTCCGGGGTGTCCTTCTCGGAAGAACCATCCTTCTTCATTTCCCGGACCTCAGACTTGAAAATGCGCATCGACTGCCCGATGCTGCGCGCCATGGACGGCAGCTTGGGTGCTGCGAAGAGCACCAGAGCCAGGACGATGATGATGATGAGATGCCAGCCTTCGAGCCTCATGTGGGGAGGTCCTTTCCTTTTGGATACATCCTACGTCTATCTGAATTCAATGTCGTGCAGGGATTGGGGCTGACCCCGCTCTGCTTTGCGCTTGACGCGCTTTTGGCGACGAACTTCCTGGCGGAAGGCTTTGGCCGTCAGGTAATCATGACGCATCTGCTCCGGCGAGGCAAAAATTGCGGAGCCCGGTTCGGCGCGGCCTTCCGTCGTTTCAACGTCGGAGGTTTCCGCGACAGGAGAAAGGTTGCTGAAACGTTTACCCGCATCACCCAATTCATGAACAGTTGACATGAATTTCCTGAACAGGCGATACCCCAGCGTCAGGTGAAGCAGCAACGAAAGGGCTATGAGCGCGATCCACAACAGGATCCAGAACCACCAAGGCATCTGAGTAGTCTAGCCAGCCTTGCTGTGGGAAGGAGAGTCGTACTGGGCCAGGGCTGCTTCGAGCCAGGTACGGGCTTCCGCGCGCAGCGTCCTGGGCTGGAGGATCCGGACCGATCCCCCATGCTGGGAAACAAACATGGGCAGCCACCCGGCGTCGCCGAACCGCACCTCGGCGAGGAGTCCGCCGTCGGGCAATTCCGCCGTACGCTCGGCGTAGTAGTCATCGGCCAGCCCGGCGCCCTGCCGGGTCAGCTGCAGGACCACCAGGACGTCGTCGTCGCTGGGCGTGAACAGCCGGGCCGGAAAATCTTCCGCGGCGGTTACGGTGCCCGATGCGGGACGGCCATTTGGCTCAACGACTTCCACCCTGTCCAGACGGAAGTTCCGGATGCCCGCCTTGCTGTGGCAGTACGCCTCGAAGTACCACGTGTTGTCCAGTGAGTAGAGCCGCAGGGGGTCGACGTCCCGTTCCGTCACCTCGTCCCGTTGCCGGGACAAGTACCGCAGGCGGAGTTGTTGGCGGTCCCTGATTGCCCGGGTAATGGTGGCGAACGCCTGTGACTGTTCCGGCGCAACGGATTGGCCGGCGACGGCCCCAGCCAACCGTCCCGCCTGCCCTGCAGCGCCTGTCAATTTGATGGTGACTGATTCCAGCGCGCTGCCGGGCTCGTCCTCAGACATCCCGGCCAGTGCCGGCAGGTCGCCCAGCATTGCCAGGCCGGTCAGCAACGCGGCCGCCTCATCTTCACTGAAACGAACTGGACGATTCAGGTCCAAGTGCTCGGAGATGTAGACGTGGTCGTTCTCCCACTGGATGTCCAGGAGGTCATCCGGGTAACCCTCGGGGAGCCCCGAGCAGATCAGGATCTTGAGATCGTCAATAAGGGCCTTGCGGGAAATGCCAAAGTGGTCCGCGACTTCCTGGATGTGCAGGCCTTGATGATGCACCAGGAAAGGTACCAGCTGCAGCATCCTGGCCAGCTGGTCCTCGGAGGTACGCTTCCGCGCCCGTGGCGCCCGTTCAGCCTCCGGGAACCCGACCGGTACTGACGGGGCGTCATCAAAGTCCACGGCACCTCTGAGGCGGCGTACGACGGCGGTACGCAGCTCAGGGGGACCCTCCACCTGGACGTGGGGGCCGTAGGAGGCCAATTCCTCGGCAAGCTGCTCCGGATCGCGGAATTCAACCGTGATGCGGTCACGGTTGCTGACGCCGGGAGCTTCTTCGACGGCGTCGGCCCGTTTCCGCAGCGCAAGCAGGCGGTCCTTGTCGAGGTCAAGGACGGCGCGTTGGACCGGTAGTTCGTTGAGCGCGTCCAACTCGGCACGGGCGTTGAAGTTTTCGGGTGGCTCGAACGTAGTCCCAGCCACTATGCCCACTGCTGTTGTCATCCGCGAGAGCCTGAAGAGCCTCTTGGCATTCCTCCCCCGGTCCAGGCCCACGAGGTACCACTGGCCGAAGCGGCTGCCGAGTCCCCAGGGTTCAACTTCGCGGACTTCTTCCCGCCCCGTGCTGATGGCGAGGTAGCCGAAACGGACTGGGTGCCGTCCGTGCATGGCCGCCACGACGTCGTCGAAGGCCTGTCCGGCCGGTTTGATGCGTGGTTGTACGCCTGCGGGGAGGTCGACGTCGGTGAAGCCTCCAGCGGCCTGCAGCTTGCGGACAGCGTTGGCAGCGGCAGTGCCCAAGGCTGCACGTTCCCATAGCTGGGAAGCGAGCAGGAGGACAGTGCACTCTGCGGGGGTCAGGTTGACCTCAGGAAGCCTGTTGGAGTCCTTGCCGATGCGGTAGCGCGTCGTCGCAGGATCATCCGATCCGAAGTTCCGCGGATCCATCAGGGTCTCGATCTCAAAACCGAACTGCTTGAGATCCACTTTGTCGCGCTCGAACATGCGTCCAAAGGCGACATCGCTTTCGGCGGCATCGTGGTACACCTTCTCGCGCAGGACGGAGCGCGGAAGCCCCACCCTGGTATTGAGCAAGGCGAGAAGGAGGTTCAGGAGTCGTTCAGTGCGGGATGCGGACACGGTTGCTACGTTACTAAAGACCAGCCGGAAAGCAGCAAGGCGCGTCCCCGACCGGTGAAACCGGAGGGTGACGCGCCTTGCGAAGAGCTTGCTTTCCTAGCGGACAGCTACGAGGTCAACCACGAAGATCAGGGCCTCGTTTGGCTTGATCGCTCCGCCGGCACCACGGGAGCCGTAAGCGAGCTCCGAAGGGATTTCCAGGCGGCGACGGCCGCCAACCTTCATGCCCAGCAGGCCCTGGTCCCAGCCCTGGATGACCTGGCCGACCCCCACGCGGAAGTCCAAGGGAGCGCCGCGGCCCCATGATGCGTCGAATTCTTCGCCCGTGGACCAGGCGACACCGACGTAGTGGGTGGACACGGTGTCTCCGGCCTTGGCTTCCGTGCCGGTGCCTTCGATGAGGTCCGTGATGATGAGGTCCGTGGGGACGTCACCTTCCGGGAAGTCGATTTCCGGCTTGGTGCGGTCGAAGTCACGCTGACCAAATGACATGGTTGCTCCTAGGTGTGAGAGACGGATTGATGTCAGGAACCAGCTTAAGCCAGTGCCCGGCTATCTTGTCGAAGTATTGGTGCTGCTACTTGACGCCGAGAATGTCGACAACGAACACGAGATCGCCCTTGGCTTCGCCCTGGCCGGCCTCGCCATAGGCCAGGTCCTGCGGGATGACCAGCAGGACGCGGGAGCCCACGGTCTTGCCTTCCAGGCCCTGCGTCCAGCCCTTGATGACGCCAGTGAGCGGGAAGCTGGTTGGCTTTCCACGGTCGTAGCTGGAATCGAACTTGGTGCCGCCCACGAGGTTGACGCCGACGTAGTTGACCGTCAGGGTGTCAGTTGCCTTGACAGCAGCACCGGTGCCCTTGATGAGGTCCTGGGCGATGAGTTCCTTGGGAGCAGCAACACCCTCAACGGAAATCTGCGGAATGCCCTTATCGTCTTCCTTCACGGTGGGGAGCCCTGCCGGAGGAGTCACGGTTTCGCCTTCAGGCTTCTCCATCACTGGTGCTGGATCCTTGGCCGAGACCAGCTTGAAAACGACCAGCTGGGTGGAGGCGGGAGCTGATGCTGTGGCATTGCCCGGCGCAGCAAAGGCGATCTGTGAGCCAACCTTGGCTCCGACAATGGCGTTGTAGATCTGCTCGTTGCCGGACTTCAGCTCGTCAGTCAGCTCGATCGGCTGGGGGCCGTTGGCGTAGGCATCTTCAACCGTCTTGCCGTCGTTGCCGTCCACGGCAACGTACATCAGTTCGGCTGTCTGCCCGGCCTTCACACGCTCACCGTCGCCCTCGACAACCATCTTGATGGTGGGCTCAGCCACAGTGAGGGGCTTTGCGAACTCAACGCCGGGTGCTTTGTCGCCGTTATCAGTTACTTTCACGGAGTCGAGCTTGGTCGTGTCACCGGCCGACTGGCTGGTGGGCTCGGCGGCCGGAGTGCTTCCTCCGCACGCGGTGATGAGCAACAGGGCAGGAAGGAGAATTGCTAGGAGTCGGCGCACAAAAAAGACACTTTCGTCGGGGCAAAGGACACTCGGAAAGGCGCTATGCGCATCCAAGCAGGTTGTGTCTCGGGAAGAGACCACTATCCAGAATAGCCCGTGAAGCTGGGAGCCAGCTTATAGAGTGCGTCAGCTCATGGAGTCCAGGAGCGCATCCACCCGTTCGTCGACGCTCCGGAAGGGGTCCTTGCAGAGTATTGTCTGGTGCGCGCGGTCATTGAGCTTCAGGTGGACCCAGTCCACCGTGTAGTCGCGGCCAAGCTCCTGGGCACGGCGCACAAAGTCGCCACGCAACTTCGCCCGGGTTGTTTGGGGCGGCGCATCCACAGCATCCTTGACCTCGGTCTCAGTGACCAGCCGGCGGGCCGCACCACGTGCCTGCAGCAGGAAGAAGATGCCACGTTGCCGCGAGATGTCGTGATACGTGAGGTCGAGTTGGGCGATGCGCGGAGAATCCAGGCTGAGGTCATGCCGGCGCATGTAGCCGTCCATGAGTTTCTTTTTGATGGCCCAGTCCACCTCGGTGTCGATGGGGCTGGTGTCCCCGCTCTCGATTGCGTCCAAGGTGCGCTTCCACAAATCCAGGATGAGCGGCACATGTGCGTTGTGTGCACCGTTCGTGGCCACGAACTCGGTCACCTTGTTGAGGTATTCGCGCTGAATATCGAGAGCAGTGAGCTGCCGGCCGTTTGCGAGCCTGACCAGGGCGCGGCCAGTCAGGTCGTGGGAAATCTCGCGGATGCTGCGGATGGGGTTCTCCATCCGCATGTCCCTCATGATGACGCCCGCCTCGATCATGCGAAGAATGAGGTCAACCGTTCCCACCTTGAGCAGTGCTGTGGTTTCAGACATGTTGGAGTCCCCCACGATCACGTGGAGGCGGCGATAGAACTCGGCGTCAGCGTGTGGCTCATCGCGGGTATTGATGATGGGCCGCGACCTTGTGGTAGCCGAGGATACGCCCTCCCAGATGTGGTCGGCCCGCTGGGAGAAAGCGAACGTAGCGCCATGGGGCGTTTTCAGTACCTTGCCGGCTCCCGCGATCAACTGGCGGGTCACCAGGAAGGGGATCAGGATCTCAGCCAGTCGGGAGAACTCTCCGCGCCGGGGTATGAGGTAATTTTCGTGGCTGCCGTAGGAGTTGCCCGCAGAGTCGGTGTTGTTCTTGAAGAGGTAAACCGTACCGTTGAACCCCTCAGCTGCCAGCCTCGCCTGGGCCTCGTCCACGAGGTCGTCGAGGATGAGTTCGCCCGCCCTGTCGTGGGCGATGAGCTGCGCGAGGTCGTCGCACTCCGCCGTGGCGTACTCCGGATGGGAGCCCACGTCCAGGTAAAGCCGCGAGCCATTGGTCAGGAAGACGTTGGAAGACCTGCCCCAACTGACCACTTTGCGAAAGAGGTAGCGTGCCACTTCCTCAGGAGCCAGGGGACGTGAATCCGGGCTGGAATAAGAGATTCCAAATTCCGTTTCGATGCCAAATATCCGTTTGTCCATCTCAGCTCTCCTCTGTGAGCAACCGGGTCATGTCATCCGGCAACAGCCGCCGGAACGCCCTTCGTGATCCGCGGTTGCTCTCCGAATCGCGGTACAGCACTGCAGCTTCGACGGCGGTGGCGGGCAGTTCTTCAACTTCTTTATTGGTGGCCAGGGCTCGGAGCGCCAATCGCATGGCCCCGGCCAACCCGAGCTCCGGCTCCCATGTCCCGTTGACGACGTCGGATATTTGGTCAGCAAGTCCGCCCATGACCACAAAACCATTCTCATCGGCGATGGACCCATCAAACGTGAGCCGGTACAGGTGGTCTAGTTCCTGTGTGGTGCCGACCTCCGCCACCGCCAACTCCACCTCAAACGGCTTCTGTTCGGCCGTGAACACGGCTCCGAGGCTCTGTGCATACACGCTGGCCAGGCCGCGGGCCGTCACATCCTCGCGGTCGTACGAGTAGCCGCGGACGTCGGCGTACCGGACGCCAGCTTGCCTGAGGCTTTCGAACTCGTTGTATTTGCCCACCGCCGCAAAAGCGATCTTGTCGTAGATCTCACCAATTTTGTGCAGTGAAGGTGAAGGGTTTTCGGCGATCAACGCGATGCCATCGGCGCAACTGATGACCACAACGGAGCGCCCGCGTGCGATGCCCTTGCGTGCAAAGTCCGCACGGTCCTTCATCAACTGCTCGGGAGAGACATAGAACTGCTGCGTCATGTCAGGCCTCCCGTCCGGCGATGGCCCGCGACTCAACAATGGCGCCGGCTATTGCGGCGAGGTCGCGTTCAGGAACACGCCGGTTACCGGAGCGGTTGACGGTATACACCACCGGCCATAGCTGCCGGACAGGGTCCGGGCCGCCGGTGGCTGAGTCGTCATCGGCGGCATCGTAAAGTGCCTCGACAGCGACGGCGACGGCGGTCTCTTCTGAAAGGTTGGGCTTCCAAAGTTTCTTCAACGCGCCGCGTGCGAACACTGAACCGGAACCAACCGAATGGTGCTCCTGCTCTTCGTAGCGGCCGCCTGTGACGTCGTAGGAGAACAGCCGTCCCGCTCCGGAAACGTGGTCGAACCCGGCAAACAAGGGAATAACTGCCATTCCCTGCATGGCCATGGGCAAGTTGCCCCGGATCATTGCACCCAGGCGGTTGGCCTTCCCCACGAGGCTGAGCAGGGTGCCCTCGATCTTTTCGTAGTGCTCCAGTTCAACCTGGAAGAGCCGTGTGATGTCGATGGCCAAACCGGCCGTTCCTGCAATGCCCAGCACCGAATACTCGTCGGCTGGGAAGACCTTTTCGATGTGCCTGCTGGCGATGATATTGCCCATGGTGGCCCGACGGTCTCCCGCCATCAGCACGCCTCCTGCATATGTCAGGGCCACGATTGTGGTGGCATGGGGCGAGGACGGCACCATGCCGGCGGGTAACGACTGGCTGAAGGGAAGAAGTTCGGGACGCGAGCGTTGGAGATGCTCCGTGAAAGAAGACGTTGCCTGGGTGGCCAGGGGGCCGGTTGATGGGTCCTGCATTGCTGCACTCCTTCGACTCTGCGTTCCGATGCCCGGCGGCCTCACGCCGACCGGGCAGTACCTCTTGGGTGGGTCCGGTTACTGGCCGCCCTTTTGGACGAAAGCCCTGACGAACTCTTCGGCGTTTGATTCCAAAACGCCGTCGATTTCATCGAGGAGGTCGTCCACGCCCTGTGTGGCTTCCGATGCCTGCGCTTCGGGCGCCGCAGGCGGGGCCTCCGGGACGTCCACTTCAGTTTCGGTTTCCCGTGACTGCGGTTGCTGTTGCTCCTGAGCTGCCATTTTCTTTCTCCCTACTGTCAGTCCCCTGATGGTGGAGACTTCCTACTGCCATATTGCCACGCTGCGGGCTGCTGCGTACGGCTTTGAACAGGCACGATTGGATCTGTGGCGGGCAGACCCTAACCCGTCGCCGGGGGCAGGTTCCTGCCCATCAATTCGGCAAGGAATGAGGCGGCATCCTGGTGACGGTCAAACAGCGCGCCTGTCAGTGCCCGGGTCCCCCGCAGCGGCTCGCGGGTGGGTACCCGCTGCAGTTTCCCCATCCCCGGCACGTCGAAAATCACCGAGTCCCAGCTTGCGCCAACCACATCCTTGCCGAACCTGGAAACGCAGCGGCCACGGAAGTAGGCGCGGGTGTCCGACGGCGGTTCGCCAACGGCCCTGGCGATGTCGGCGTCGTCGACGATCCGCGTCATGCGGTCCCTCGACAGCAACCTGTAATAGAGACCCTTTTCGGGCCTGATATCGGACCACTGGAGATCCACTAAACCGAGCCTCGCGTCGTCCCAGGACAGTCCGTCGCGGTTTCGGTAGCCCTCCAGCAGCGACCTCTTGGCCACCCATTCAACGGACGAGGCTGCTGCATCCAGGTCGCTGCCCAAGGTCGTCAAGGTGGCTTCCCAATTCAGCAGAACGTCGTGGGTGTGGCCGTCGCCGGTGACCGAGTCCGCGACACCCGTCTCTTGAGCGAGCTTCGCGGCTGCCTCGTAGTACATCCACTGGATATCCAGGGCAGTTACCCTCCGCCCATCGAGCAACCTCACTGTAGCGGTCAGCGATGTGTCATGGCTGATGGCTTGGAGCGCCTGGACGGGCTCGTGGACTTCCATCCTTGGCGCCTGGCCGGCTTCGATGAGGCTCAGGACCATGGCTGTGGTCCCGAACTTGAGGTAATTCGAGGCCTGGCTGAGATTTGCGTCCCCGATGATGACGTGGAGGCGGCGGTACTTGTCCGCGGTGGCGTGCGGTTCATCCCTGGTGTTGATGATGGGGCGCCGGATCGTGGTCTCCAGACCGACCTCAGCCTCAAAGAAATCAGCCCGTTGGCTGATCTGGAATCCGGGCGTCGAACTGTCCTGCCCAATGCCTACCCGACCAGCACCACACACCACCTGCCGGGACACAAAGAACGGCGTCAACCCACGAATGATGTCACCAAAAGGAACAGATCGCGGCATGAGGTAATTCTCATGCGAGCCGTAGGACACGGACTTGTTGTCGGTGTTGTTCTTGTAGAGGTTGATGGGAGGAAGACTGGTGTCTGCTGCGACCTTCCGGACCGTGGCCAAGGCAACCAGGTCACCGGCAGCGTCCCAGGCCACGGCATCCCTGGGGTTGGTGACCTCAGGGCTCGAGTACTCGGGATGCGCATGGTCCACGTAGAGCCGTGCACCGTTGCCAAGGACCATGTTCATCAGCAGGGAACCGGATTCGTCGGCACCGTCCAGTTCCAACTCCTGGCGACCGTAGGCCAAGGCGACCGCTTCGGCGTCGAGCACCGGCGGTTGGTCGGTGAGTTGGCTGGGATCCGCCGAAGCCCTGTCAACGGTCCAGCCGCGGGCGTCGTGCAACGGTTCTTCGTCCGTGTAGTCCCAACGGGTCTCCGCTCCCCCGGCTGCCCGTTGCCGGGTAACCGTGGCGTACGCCTGGATGATCCTTGCAGACATCATGGTGGCGTTCGCGCCGGGCGCCGACGGCGCATGGATTCCGTATTCCGTCTCCGAGCCCATCACGCGCATGGCGCCCCCGGCAGGCAACTTATCAGCAGGCGTATTTTCGGGTCTTGCTGTCACAGGTACTGACCAGTGTTGGCGGTGGTCTCAATGGACTTGCCCGGTTCCTGGCCGGCCTTGCCCTGGACAATCGTGCGGATGTAGGTGATCCGTTCACCCTTCTTGCCGGATATCCTCGCCCAGTCGTCCGGGTTGGTGGTGTTCGGCATGTCCTCGTGCTCGCGGAATTCATCAACCACGGCACGCAGCAGATGTTCGATCCGGAGCCCCTTTTGGTTGTTTGTCAGGAGGTCCTTGATGGCGTACTTCTTGGCGCGGTCCACCACGTTCTGGACCACAGCGCCGGAGTTGAAGTCCTTGAAGTACAGCATCTCCGTATCACCGTTGGCGTAGGTGACCTCGAGGTACTCGTTGGACTTATCCGTGGAGTACATGGCTTCCACGGTGCGCTGCACCATGGCGTCCACGGTCGCCTGGACATCGCCGCCGTATTCCGCCAGGTCCTGGGCGTGGAACGGCAGGTCCGTGGTGATGTATTTTGCGAAGATGTCTGCCGCGGCCTCTGCGTCTGGGCGCTGGATCTTCACCTTCACGTCGAGCCGGCCGGGACGAAGGATGGCGGGATCGATCATGTCTTCGCGGTTGGAGGCACCAATGACGATGACGTTGTCCAAGCGCTCCACGCCGTCTATCTCACTGAGCAGCTGGGGCACAATGGTGGTTTCGACGTCAGAGGACACCCCGGTACCACGAGTGCGGAACAACGAGTCCATCTCGTCGAAGAAGACCACCACGGGGCTGCCATCCGAAGCCTTTTCCCGTGCGCGGGAGAAGATCAGGCGGATATGGCGCTCGGTCTCCCCCACATACTTGTCCAGGAGCTCCGGACCCTTGATGTTCAGGAAGTAGCTCTTGAGGTCCGTGTTGCCGGCACGTTCGGCGGCCCGGGCCGCGAGGGAATTTGCAACTGCCTTGGCGATGAGGGTCTTGCCGCAGCCCGGAGGGCCGTACAGCAGGATACCCTTGGGGGCTTTCAGTCCATGCTCACGGTAAAGGTCCGGATGCAGGAACGGCAGCTCCACGGCGTCGCGGATCTGCTCGATCTGGGGGCCGAGGCCACCGATGTCCTGGTAGGTGATATCCGGGACTTCTTCGAGGACGAGGTTCTCCACCTCGGCCCGCGGCACCTTCTCAAGGGCGTAACCGGTGCGGGAATCCAAGGACAGTGCGTCGCCGACCTTCAAGTGAACACTTTGCAGTGCGCCCGAAAGCCGGACCACCCGTTCTTCATCGGCCCGGCCCACCACAAGGGCGCGGTCCTTGCCCAACATTTCCTTGAGGGTGACCAGTTCACCGGCGCGTTCGTAGCCGAGTCCAGCCACGATCAAGAGCGCCTCGTTAAGGAGAACTTCCTGCCCGACAGCGAGCTGGTTGACGTTCACCAGCGGGCTGACCCCCACACGCATCTTGCGGCCCGCATTGAAAATATCCACGGACTCTTCCGTGGCAGCCTGGCCGGAACTACCGGCGGCCGGTTGCTTCCGCGGGTTGATTTGTACCACGGTTCCGAAGCTGTAGGGCGGCTGGCCCTCCTGCTCCAGGGCGCTCTTCAACCGGAGGATTTCGGCCTTGGCGGTCTCCAGCATGCTCACAAGCTTGCCGTTGTTCTGGGTAGCGGCTGCCAGCTGGCGGTCAATGTGGCGAAGCTTGTCCCGAAGGATATTGATTTGCCGTTCGGCAACGGTGAGTTCACTTGAGGGGTCGGGCGGTTGGACAGCTGCAAGCCCCCGGCTTGCTGCTTCTTCCGCTGCGGCGTGTGCTTCTTCCGGCGTCGGCCGTCCAAGGTCGTTGTTTGACGTATCCACGATTCATCAGCCCCTTCCTGCGCTTAACAAGACCTTAGTCCCGAAAAGCCGAGGGCGCTGGGTGACATCCGGAATGCGGACCCTATTGTGACCTTTGTCAGTTTGTGACCGAGGGATCGTCCTGGACGTTGGTTCCGGCGATGGCGTCACGGGCAGCACGGCGGAGTTTCTTGTCGGACACTGACCGCTCCCCTACCGCGCCGGGGGTCCAGGCGTTGAGGTCCTCTTCGCTGAATTCCGTCTTGGACGGCCGGCGCTTCACGGAAATGCCGGTGACCCCATCGGCCAAGCGACGGGTGACAAGGAGGAATCCGGTGTGTGCCACCATGCGGTGGTCGGGCCGGACGGCGAGGCCCTCAAGGTGCCAACCGCGAACCATTGATTCCCAGGCGTCGGGTTCGGTGAAGCGTCCGTCGGCGCGGATGGCCTCTGCGGTTCGGGACAACTGGGTGACGGTAGCTACGTAGTTGATCCAGACGCCGCCCGGAGCCAGAACAGTGGCAACAGCGTCCAAGCACTCCCAGGGAGCCAGCATGTCCAGCACTACGCGGTCCACGGAGCCGGGTGCCTCAGCCTTGACTACCTCTTCCTGGAAGTCACCCAGGGAAATCTGCCACGCCGGGTGCGGGCCACCGAAGATGGTTTCCACGTTCCCGCGGGCGATGTCCGCGAACTCTTCGCGGCGCTCAAAGGAGTGGAGGTAGCCGCCGTCGCCCACTGCCCGAAGCAGGGAAATGGACAGCGCGCCGGAGCCGACTCCGGCTTCCACGACGCGGGCGCCCGGGAAAATGTCCGCCATGGTGACAATCTGTCCGGCGTCCTTCGGGTAAACAACGGCTGCGCCGCGGGGCATGGACAGAACGAAGTCTGAGAGCAGCGGCCTCAGGGTCTGGTACTGCTGGCCCACATTGTTACTGACGACGGAACCATCCACCTTGCCGATGATTTCGTCGTGGTTCAGGAATCCGCGGTGGGTATGGAAGGCGCCACCCACCTCGAGGGTAATAGTGTTCATGCGGCCGCGTTCGTCTGTGAGCTGCACCCGTTCGCCCACGCGGAACGGCCCGCGGCGGCGCGCGGCGCCCGTCGGCTGCACTGCTGTGCCATCGGCCGGCTTGTCAGTGCTTGCGCTTGCTTCGGGGGCGGCGGGTTCGCTGCTCATGTACTGTTCCTCGCTCCTGTACGGCTGTGCCGCAACGTCTTGCTGGCTGGTGGCGCCAAAAATCATTGGGTTCTTTGGTAAAACCGCCGGCATGCAACTCTACCGGCAAGGATGTCAGGCGCGCCCGCTCCGGCGGGGTTCCTTACCTGTAATGGCCGTCACTACCGCCTGCTGGCGGAGCAGGCCGGTGACGATTCCGTTGTGATCCACCACAGCGTATTCGCCGCCCTCCAGCCGGGCCAAGTATTGAATCAATTCCTGGCCCTTGGACCATTCGGGGACGTATGCGCCCGCGGCCAGGGCATGGGCTACCGCGGTGACGGGCGTCGACGTCGTAGCTGGCGCGGGCACAGCTGCCGCTGCGCCGAAATCCACGACTCCTTGCGGTTTGCCGTCGGGCCCGCAAATCACGACGGCGGGACTTCCGGCCGGTGAAATATCCAGGACGTCTGCGACGGTGGCCGAGTTGGGCACGCCTACTGCGCGTTCCGCCAGGCCCGCAGCGCTCACCAGATACAGGCGGCTGCGGAGTTTCGCATGGTGGATGGAGCTGGAGGCGCCCATCCAGAGGAAGCCGCACACGAGGACGGTGACGACAAGAACATTGAGATTGGGCCAGGCCCCAATAATCATGGGTCGGCCAATGAACCACAACAGCAGTGCAACGACAATGACTCGGCCTGACCAGCCAGCAGCAATGGTGCCTTTGTCCTGGCTGCCCGTGGCTTTCCACACAGCAGATTCCACCAAACGGCCACCATCGAGGGGCATGCCGGGAAGGACATTGAAAATGCCGATCAGGAGGTTGGCCCACATCAGCAGGTCGGCCAGAGTTTCCGGTACGCCCCGAAGCGGGGCTACAGCGTCAAAGGCCCAGATGACCCCGGCCACCACGAAGTTGGAGGCAGGGCCGGCCAACGCGACGATGACAGACTTGCCCGGTGACGAGGTGAAGTTCTCGAACTGCGTGTGGCCGCCCCAAAGGTTCAGCACGATTTTCTCTGTTGGCCAGTTAAAGGCCTTGGCACTGAGCGCGTGGGCAAGTTCATGGATCAGGACCGATAAGGCGAGCAGCAGTGCAACGGCAAAGCCGACGAGGTAGGCCCAGTTGCCAAGATAGGGCAAATAGTCCATGAGGAAGGGACCGTAGAAGATGACGGTGATGGCTGCAATCACAAACCACGAATAGGCCAGATAGACGGGAATGCCGGCGATTCGTCCGAGGGGAATGCCGTCCCTCTTTTTGCTGTGCGAGTGATGGGGCGTGGAGGAGCTGCTCACCTAGTTGGCCCCTTCAAGCAGGTTCACTGCTGCGAAGCGGTCAATAACCAGGCGGCCGACGTCGGAAGCTGTACGGCCTGCCAAGGTGTCCCACATGATCATGCGGGGGTGCTCGGGAAGAGGTACCTGATGGGGAATTCCGACCGTGACTACGCCGGAGGCAATGGCGGCCGTGGCTCCTGGAATGGAGTCCTCCAAGGCGACACAGTGGTGGATGGTCAAGGACTCGTCATCCAGCCGCAGCCGTTCCACAGCGGTCAGGTAGGCCTCCGGATGCGGCTTTCCATTAGTGACAGTGTCCCCGGTGACCATGAACTCGAAGTAGGGCTTGGGAAGGCTGTCCACCACCACGGCGGCCAGGGGGCCTTCGGACATTGTCACCAAGGCGCAACGGATGCCCGCGCCGTGGAGTTCATCCAGCAATTCACGCGCGCCGGGCCGCCACGGGACTTCATTACGAACCTGCTCGATGACCTGTGCGCTCAGGGTGTCCACGATGTCACGGGCCTCGAGCCTGACGCCGGCGGCTTGAAGAACGGCAGCCGAGTGCAGCAAGGACTGTCCCACCAATTGCATGGCCTGCTGGTGCGACCAGCTGCCGCCGTGGGATTCCACCAGCGAACGCTCGGCCGCGATCCAGTAGGGCTCAGTGTCCACGAGTGTGCCATCCATATCCCAGAGCACGGCTTTGAGGAGGGGCTGGCTGGGTAACGAATGCATGGTTTCCAGTCTACGTGGAACCTGGCGGGCGCCTGTCAGTGCTTTGCGCTGTGGGCGAAGAAGGGACACGCACCGACATGAAATGCCATGCATCCACGAGGGTCTTGGACGTAGGGTGAGTGGATGAACAGTGTGGACGGGACCCCCGAAGGACAGGACATCACCGCGGAGCCCGAGCGTTTCCTCAAGGAACCCGCGGAAGGCCAGCGTGTCACCGTAATGCTCGCCGCGTTTGAGGGCTGGAACGATGCTGGTGAGGCCGCGAGCGATGCGCTGCACTACTTGAACAAACTCTGGGACGGCAAGAAGGTTGCCACGGTGGACGCTGAGGAGTATTACGACTTCCAGTTCACCCGGCCCACGGTGCGGCGCACATCGTCCGGGGCCCGGAAGGTCAAGTGGCCCTCGACCCGGATCTACAAGGCCGCTGTCCCCGACAGCAACGTGGACGTCGTCTTCGTTTTGGGGACTGAACCTTCCTACCGTTGGCGTGCCTACACCACGGAATTGCTGGTCCACGCGGAAGCGCTCAAGGTCGACTCCGTCATTCTGATCGGCGCATTGCTGGCAGACGTTCCGCACAGCCGGCCCATTCCTGTGAGTACCACCACCGAGGACAGCTCATTGAGGGAGCGCCTCAATCTTGAAGCGTCCCAGTACGAGGGGCCGGTGGGCATAGTGGGTGTGCTTGCGGAGTTCGCCATGCTGGCCGGCCTGCCGACGGTGTCCTTGTGGGCGGCAGTTCCCCACTACGTGGCCCAGCCTCCCTCCCCCAAGGCCCAGCTCGCGATCCTGCATAAGGTGGAGGACCTGCTCCAGGTTCCCCTGGACAGCCTGGCCTTGGCTGAAGAGTCGGAGGCCTGGGAGCGCGGAGTGGACGAACTCGCCACCGAAGACCCCGAGATCGCGGCCTATGTACGGCAGCTGGAGGAGGCGAAGGACACGGCCGACCTCCCCGAGGCCTCCGGTGAATCCATTGCCCGGGAATTCGAGCGGTACCTGAAGCGGCGCGGCAAAGAGCGCCCCTAGGAACCCAACCGGAAACAAGCAACGGCCCTGACATTGCGTCAGGGCCGTTGCTGTTTCCTGCGGATTCGGGTTCTAGAGTTCCACCCCGAGTAACGCGTCGATGGCATCAGTAACCAAGGCCGTATCCTGCGGGGACTTCTCGGCGTCGGAACCTAACGCTTCCTGCGCCCAGCGATCGACGGCGGCGATGGCACCGGGGGCATTGAGGTCATTGGCCAGCTCTTCGCGCATGGCTGCGACCAGGACCGCCGCTGATCCGGCCGGGGCGTTATCGATGGCTTGTCGCCACAGTGCCAACCGCTCTTTGGCCGCGGCGAACCCATCGTCCGTCCACGACCAGTCTGAGCGGTAGTGGTGGGCAAGGATTGCCAAGCGGATGGCCGCTGGTTCCTCTCCCGCGGCCCGGAGCTTGGAGACGAGAACCAGGTTGCCCTTGGACTTGCTCATCTTCTCTCCGTCGAGGCCCACCATGCCGGCGTGTGAGTAGTGCCGGGCCAGAGGAACGCCGGACAGCGAATACGCGTGGCCGGCTCCCATTTCGTGGTGCGGGAAAACGAGGTCTGATCCGCCGCCCTGAACAGTGAAGGGTGCGGGGAGGTACTTCTGCGCAATGACCGTACATTCGATGTGCCAACCGGGCCGGCCGTCTCCAAGGGTTGCGCCTGGCCAGCTGGGCTCGCCGTCACGGGCTACACGCCAGAGCAGGGGGTCGAGGGCGTGGCGCTTGCCAGGCCTGGCGGGGTCGCCACCGCGTTCTGCGAACAAGGCAAGCATTTCCGTTTCGCCCAGTCCTGACACGTCACCGAGGGTCCAGGCGTCTGTGGCGTCGGAGCGCTTGCCGGCCATTTCGACGTCGTAGTAGACATCGCCGTCGGGTTCGTCCCCGGAGCCGTGCACACGGTAAGCAACGCCGTCGGCAATAAGGCGTTCGATGGCGGGCACGATGTCCGGGATGGCCTCAACGGCACCTATGTAGTGGTTGGGCGCGAGGACGTTCAGGGCGTCCATGTCCGATTGGAAAAGCTCGATCTGGCTTTGGGCCAATTCCCGCCAGTCAACGCCTGTGGCCGTGGCACGTTCCAGCAGCGGGTCATCAATGTCCGTCACGTTCTGGACATACGACACCCGGACGCCGGCATCGCGCCAGACCCGGTTCAGGAGGTCGAAGGCCACATAGCTGGCCGCGTGTCCCATGTGGGTGGCGTCGTACGGAGTGATGCCGCAGACATACATCGACTGCTCCGGCTGTCTTTCTACGACCACCACGCGGCCGAGGGCTGTGTCGAACAGCCGAAGTTGCGGCGTGCTGCCGGGCAGCTCAGGAACAGGGCGGGAGGTCCACGATTTCACGACTCAACCTTAGTGCTAGGCACTGATGACACCGAAATACAGCAGGACATACAAGGCCAGGCCCAGGAGGATCCGGTACCAAACAAAGAGCCGGTAACTGCGGGTGGAGACAAACTTCAGGAACCAACCAATGATGATGTAGCCCACCACAAAGGCAATGACGGTGGCCAAGGCAGTCTCCGGCAGGCCGTAGGGACCAGTCAGGCCCTCGTTGGAAACCGTTTTGTAGAGCTGGTAAAGGCCACTGCCGAATACGGCAGGAATCGCCAAGAGGAAGGAGTAGCGGGCGGCGGCTTCGCGCGTGTAGCCCATGAGCAGGCCCGCGGTGATGGTGCCTCCGGAGCGTGATACGCCCGGAATCAGGGCCATGGCTTGGGCAAAGCCATACAAGATGCCGTGCTTATAGGTCAGTTGTGTGAGATCCCTCTCCTGCCGGCCAATGGCGTCGGCAACAGCAAGGATCATGCCGAAGACGATCAGCATGGTGGCAACGATCCACAAACTGCGGAGCACTGATTCGATCTGGTCCTGGAACAGGAGGCCAAGAACAATGATCGGCAGGCTGCCGATGATGACGAGCCACCCCATCCGGGCATCCGGGTTGTTCCGCTCGACTTTGCCGGTGAGCGACCCAAACCAGGCGCGCACAATCCGGACGATGTCCCGCCAAAAATAGACGATGACGGCGGTTTCGGTTCCCAACTGCGTGATGGCAGTGAAAGCGGCACCGGGATCGGCAGCACCCGGAAGGAATGAGCCGACAATCCGCAGGTGCGCGCTTGAAGAGATCGGGAGGAATTCGGTGAGGCCTTGCACCAGGCCCAGCAAGGCTGCTTCTATCCAGTTCACGTGAATAGACCCTACGTCATGAAGACTGGGAACTGCCCGTAAGCTAGCAGCTATGCAGCAGCGTTATGTCGGGAACAGTGGGTTCCGTGTGTCCTCTTTGTCCCTTGGAACCATGTCCTGGGCCCAGGAGACAGATGAACAGGACGCTGCCGAAGTGCTCCACGCATTTATCGCCGCAGGCGGCACCTTCATTGACACCGCGGCGTCGTACGCCCAAGGGCAGGCCGAGGCAATGCTGGGGTCCATGCTGGGCGACGTGGTGGCTCGCTCCGAGGTGGTCATTTCCACGAAAGCCGGCGTGTCGTCGTCGGATTCCAGGCGCAGCATCAACGCCTCACGCGGCGCGATGCTGTCCGCCCTCGATGCCAGCCTCGCCAGGCTCGGAACCGACTACATCGACATTTGGTTCGCGCACGAGTGGGACCCCAACGTTCCACTGGATGAGACCCTCTCAGCGTTGGAACTCGCCCAACGGACGGGTCGCGCCCGGTACGTGGGAATTTCCAACTACAACGGCTGGCAGACAGCCAAAGCCGCAGCAGTGGCCGGATTCACCCTTGTGGCCAACCAGTCCGAATATTCCCTCGTCCAGCGCCGGGCCGAGGAAGAACTTATCCCGGCCGTCGAGGATGCCGGGCTGGGGCTTATGGCTTGGGCGCCGTTGGGTCGGGGTGTCCTGAGCGGTAAATACCGCGGACAAATTCCTGCCGATTCCCGGGCCGCGCAAAGCCGCCTGGCGGCGTACGTCGAGCCCTATCTTGAGCCGAGGGCATCCAGGGTGGTGGAAGCTGTGGCCATGGCCGCCCGCGGGCTTGGACGGTCCCCCTCGGACGTTTCCCTGAGCTGGTTGCTTTCCCGGCCAGGAGTTGCGACGGCGATCGTAGGCGCCAGGAACGCCGTCCAGCTCAAGGAATTGCTGGACGCGCAATTGACGGTCCTGCCGTCAGAGATAGCGCGCGCCCTCGAGGACGTCTCCGCCTCTTAAACCGGCCCTATTGACGGTCCAGGATGTCCAGGAGATAGTTCCCATAGCCGCTTTTGGCGAGTTTGGCGGCTTGCTGGCGCAGTTCGTCGTCGCTCAGGTATCCCATCCTCCACGCCACTTCTTCCGGAGCTCCGATCTTCAATCCTTGCCGGTTCTCTGTGGTGCGCACGTAGTTGGAGGCGTCGTTCAGGTCGCTGAAGGTTCCCGTGTCCAACCAGGCCGTTCCCCGCGGAAACTTCTGGACGTGCAGCTGGCCAAGCTCCATGTACTGCCGGTTGATGTCCGTGATTTCAAGCTCCCCACGCGGGGAGGGCTTGAGGGCTTTCGCCATGGCAACCACGTTGTTGTCGTAAAAGTACAAGCCAGGGACGGCGTAGTTGCTCTTGGGTGACGCCGGTTTCTCCTCAATGGAAACCGCCAGGCCGTCCTCGTTGAATTCCACCACACCATAGGCCGAAGGGTCCTTGACCCAATAACCGAAGATGGCGCCGCCGTCGACGTCTGCATAGTGGCGGAGTTGGTTTCCCATGCCGGGGCCGTTGAAAATGTTGTCCCCGAGGATGAGTGCTACTTTGCCGGTTCCGATGTGCTCCTCTCCCAGAATGAAGGCCTGGGCGAGGCCATCCGGGGTCGGCTGTTCGGCATAGCTGAGGTTGATGCCGAACTGCGAGCCATCGCCGAGGAGCCGCTGGAACTGGGCCGCATCCCCCGGCGTGGTGATGACCAGGACATCGCGGATGCCTGCGAGCATCAGCGTGCATAAGGGGTAATAGATCATGGGCTTATCGAACACGGGAACCAGCTGCTTGCTGATTCCGAGCGTGATGGGATGAAGCCGCGAACCCGTCCCACCTGCAAGAACAATTCCTCGCAAACCTGCCGTCCTCACCTGTGCCCAGTCTCGCCGCGGACGGCTACTCTAGGGCCATGCAGAGAATCCTTGTCACCGGCGGGGCCGGATTCATTGGATGCAACTTTGTCCACTACATCATGGAGCACACTGGCCTGCATGTCACGGTCCTGGACAAACTGACCTACGCGGGCAACCTTGAATCGCTCAACGGGCTGCCACCCGAACGGTTCGAGTTCGTGCTGGGTGACATCTGTGATGCCGCTGTGGTTGACCCGTTGACGGCCGCCGTGGACGCAGTGGTCCATTTCGCTGCGGAGTCCCATAACGACAATTCCCTTCACGAGCCCCGACCGTTCGTCGATACGAACCTGGTGGGTACTTTCACGCTCATTGAGGCCTCGAGAAAGCACGGCACCCGGTTCCACCACATCTCCACCGACGAGGTCTACGGGGACCTGGCCCTGGATGATCCGCATCGTTTCACCGAAGATTCCGTCTACCGCCCCACGAGTCCGTATTCCGCAACGAAGGCGGGCTCGGACATGCTGGTGCGGGCGTGGGTGCGCTCATTTGGGCTCAAAGCCACCATCAGCAATTGCTCCAACAACTATGGCCCTTACCAGCATGTGGAGAAGTTCATACCGCGGCAGATCACCAACATCCTGGACGGCTTGCGCCCGCGACTCTACGGCAACGGGCGAAACGTTCGGGATTGGATCCATGTGGAGGACCACTCCTCCGCCGTGTTGGCAATCCTGGAGGGCGGCCGTGTAGGCGAAACCTATCTGATAGGAGCCGACGGCGAACGGTCCAACCGGGAGGTTGTGGAGCTGCTGCTCTCCCTGACGGGCCAGTCCCCCGACGCCTACGACCTGGTGACCGACCGTCCTGGCCACGATCTTCGATACGCCATCGACTCAAGCAAACTCCGCCAGGAGTTGGGCTGGTCCCCCAAATACCCGGATTTCGACGCCGGCCTGGCTGACACGGTCCAGTGGTACAGGTCCAACCCGGAATGGTGGCGGCCACAGAAAACAGCGACCGAGTCCAAATACGCCGGCCAGGGACACTAGGCCGTGGACCCGGCACAGCAACTACGCTCAAAGCCCACCCCGATTCCCGGGCTGCTGCTCTTCGAGCTACCGCTTCATGGGGATCACAGGGGATGGTTCAAAGAGAACTGGCACCGGAGAAAGATGCTGGACCTTGGTCTCCCGGATTTTGGGCCGGTGCAAAACAACATCTCCTTCAACGCAGCGCGAGGGACCACCCGGGGCATTCACGCCGAACCGTGGGACAAGTTCATCTCCCTGGCATCAGGCAGCATCTTCGGGGCATGGGTGGATCTGCGCGAGGGGCCCGGCTTCGGAACGTTGTTCTGCGCGGAAATGACAGCCAAGGACGCCGTCTTTGTCCCCCGTGGTGTAGGCAACGCCTTTCAAACGCTGGAGGACGACACTGCGTACACCTACCTGGTCAACGACCATTGGAGTCCGGAGGCGCAACGGGACTACACCTTCCTGAACCTGGCCGACGAAAGTGTGGCAGTGCCCTGGCCGATATCCCTGGGCAAGGCGGTGGTGTCCCCACAGGACAAAAACCATCCGCGCTTGTCTGAAGTGGCTCCCCTGACAGTGGCTCCCCTGACAGCGGCTCCCATGACAGTGGCTCCCATGGCGCGGCAGCGCACGCTGGTCCTTGGCGCGGATGGTCAGCTGGGACGCGCCCTGCGGGCTGCCTTCTCCGGTGACCACACGGTGGAATTCGCTGGCCGGAAGCAGTTCGACATCACGTCCGAAGCATCGTACGTGGCCACGGACTGGCGGAAGTACTCCACCATCATCAACGCAGCAGCATTTACGGGAGTCGACGCTGCGGAGACAACGGACGGCCGCGCAGCTGCCTGGAGCATCAACGCCGCTGCCGTGTCCCGGTTGGCGAGCACCGCCGTCGAACATTCGCTGACACTTGTTCATATCTCCACTGACTATGTGTTCGACGGCACCGCCGACGTTCACCATGAGGACGAAACCCCCGCGCCGCTGGGTGTCTATGGCCAAAGCAAAGCGGCTGGTGACACGGCAGTCGCGGCGGTGCCGAGGCATTACATCGTTCGGACCAGCTGGGTGGTGGGTGAGGGGAAGAACTTTGTGCGCACCATGGCTGCGTTGGCGGCGCAGGGTGCATCGCCGTCGGTGGTTGATGACCAGTGGGGCCGGCTGAGTTTCGCGACGGACATCGCTGCGGGCATCCGGCATTTGCTGGACAACCACGCCCCCTACGGTACGTACAACATCAGCAACAGCGGAGAGCGGCAGTCGTGGGCAACCATTGCGCAGGACGTGTTCCGGCTATGCGGCGCCGACCCCGGACTGGTGACGCCCATCAGCACCACCGACTACGCCAAGCCCGGTACCGCTCCCCGTCCCCGCAGCAGCGTTCTGGACCTGACCAGGATTCGCGCCACGGGCTTCGATCCACCGGCGTCGGCCCAACGGCTGGCCGGTTATCTCGACGCCTTGAAACACTGACGAAGCCTGGAAAACACCCTAGCGAACTCCAGCAAAACGGCCTAAAGTTGCCCTACGGCAGCCCATAAAGTGGCAGGGCCGGGAGACAACTCAAGTGAACACTATGGTTGGGCGGCATCCGCTGCCCGCGGCGGTCCAGGCAGTGCAGCAGCCTCGGATCGCCGGCTCAATTGTTATGCCTGAGTTGGACCCTGAAGCCTGGAGAGCCGAGAATGCTGCTGCCGAAGATCGCCCCCCGACGGGACGCGCACCCCCACCGCACCACCGATGTAGCTGTGAATGGCGGCGCCATGCTGTTCACGCCACCGGGGCCCTCCGGACCGGGCACGACTGCTTCGACTGCAGATCAAGCTGCTGGTCAATGGGTGGACCTTGGCGGAGCCCCCGTCAGACCCATGGACGTCGACGATGCGCTGCGTACCATCATGGATCGCGCGGCGGCAGGTGGCGCGAAGCCCCTGGGCGTGTGTTCGGCCAATCTGGACCACATCCGGCATTTCGGTGCAGGCAGCCGCTGGCAGGGCACTTTGGACCAGCCTGCACCAGTGGAGTGGCTGACGTTGATCGATGGAGCGCCGTTGGTTGCGGAAGCGGCCAGGGTCACCGGCCGTGCCTGGCCACGGCTGGCCGGCAGCGACCTGGTGGGACCACTGCTCGACGAAGCAGAACAGCGTGGGCTCAGCGTGGGTTTCGTGGGTGGACGCCAGGAGGCGCAGCAGCTTATCCGGACCACGTTTGCCGTGGAGCGCCCCGGCTTGAGGGTCGCCGGGTGGTGGGCCCCCGAGCGCCCGGTCCTGAGCGACGTGGCGGCATCCACGCAATTGGCTGCGGACATAGCAGCAAGCGCGCCGGACATCCTGGTGGTGGGCCTGGGAAAGCCCCGGCAAGAGCTCTGGATTGCCGAGTACGGGGAACTGACAGGGGCAAAGGTCTTGCTCGCGTTCGGAGCAGTTGTTGACTTCCTGGCAGGTCGGATCAGGCGGGCCCCCACGTGGGTGAGTGGCCATGGCCTTGAATGGGCGTGGCGACTCATGCTGGAACCACGAAGGCTCGCCCGACGATACCTGGTGGACGGGCCGGGAGCTTACGCCAAACTGCGGATCCACAGTAGTGCCGCCTCACCCGGTCGCTTGCCCGGTGGGAGGTCCGCCACCGTGCCCGATTCCTTAGCCGTCCCGGAGCATGAGCCCAGCCGTGCTCCGGGATCGTTCGTGGCGGCGGGAGCGAAGGCCGACGTCGCCGTGATTGTGGTGACCTACAACAATGCCGACGACGTCGGTCCACTGGTGGCCAGCTTGCGGCAGGAAACCGCGGAGCAGTCCCTCAAAGTCGTCATGGCCGATAACTCCCCCGACCACCTGACCATGGAGGAACTGGCCCAACACCCTGATGTGGTGGCCCTGAGTACTGGTGGCAACCTGGGGTACGCAGGTGGAATCAACGCAGCGATGCGTGCAGCCGGGGACGCGGACGCCTACCTCATCCTTAACCCCGACCTGCGGGTGGAGCCGGGTGCGATATCTGCCATGCGGCACAGAATGGCGATGTCCGGGGCGGGGATGGTGGTTCCGATGCTGCTGGACGACGACGGCAGCGTCTACCCATCACTCCGGCGGGAGCCGGGGGTTCTTCGGGCGCTGGGTGATGCGGCCCTGGGAGGGCATGCGCAGGGCAGGCCGGGCTGGCTCTCCGAGATGGATTTTGATCCGGAGAGTTACCGGCATGCGCACCTTGTTGATTGGGCAACGGGTGCGGCGCTCCTGGTCAGCGCCGATGCGACGCAGGAGGTCGGCGCCTGGGACGAGCAGTTCTTCCTCTACTCGGAGGAGACTGACTATTGCCGGCGGGTGCGCGAGTCAGGCAGGTCGATCTGGTTTGAGCCCTCGGCCCGGATGTGGCATGAACGTGGGGGCTCGGGTACGTCTCCGCAGTTGACTGCCTTGATGTCCGTCAACCGGGTGCGGTACGCCGCGAAGTATTGTGGGCCCGGCCAGCTGAAGGCCTTCTCCCTGGTGGTCCTCGCAGCTGAGCTTGCACGGCTCCACAAGCCCGGGCACCGTGAGGCAGCTCTCGCGTTGATTGACCGCAGGCGGTGGGGCACGTTGCCGCAGGCTGCCGTGGCGCCAGAGGGTGGGGCTGCTGCCCCGGAGAGTGGGGCATCGTGGCCATCAGGAGCCGTGATCATCCCTGCGCACAATGAAGCGGGCGTCATCAGCAGGACCCTTGACTCGTTAAAAGGCGTGATCGCTTGGGGCACGGTTGAGGTCATTGTGGCTTGTAATGGCTGTACTGATGGGACGGAGACCATTGCGTCCGGTTTTCCCGGGGTGCGGGTGCTGGTTTTCGACGCTGCTTCAAAGACCGCAGCTTTGAACGCTGCCGATCGGGAAGCTGTCCTGTGGCCCCGGCTATACCTCGATGCGGACATAGAGGTCAGCACGGAGGCCCTTCGCGCAGTGCTGACGGCGCTCGACGACGACAGCGTCCTCCTTGCCGCCCGTCCCGCGTTCCGCTATGACACCAGTGGTGCCACCGCGCTGGTGCGGTCGTATTACCGGGCCCGGAACCGGATTCCGGCCACTGCGCAAGGTCTTTGGGGTGCCGGGGCATACGCCCTCAGCAGGCCGGGACATGACCGCTTGGGCGCCTTTCCGTCCCTCACTGGGGACGACTATTACGTGGACCGTCTCTTCAGCGGGGCGGAGAAGGCTGTGTTGGACACTGAACCGGTGGTGGTGAGGACGCCGCGGACCCGGGCAGCGCTTCTTGCCATTCTTCGGAGGAGCTATCGCGGGAACGCGCAGTTGGCGGGCCCGGAAGCGGTGGCATCGACCTCGCGGACCCTGCGTGAACTGCTTACCTCCGTCAGGAGTCCGCTGAGTTCAGTTGACGCCGCCGTTTACGCCGCCTTCGCCGCCGCGGGCCGCCGTCGTGCGCTGTTCGGCAGGAGGCCGGTAACCGGCTGGGAGAGGGACGACAGCAGCCGCTAGTCAGAAGCCGCAGCTGCCGCCGCCTTCCACGCGGTAAAGGTGCACGGCGTTGCCGTCGGCGAAGGTGTCGGTGAACCTGCCGTCCACCACCGGGATGGTCCGGTCTTCATCGATAACGACGGCGGAGCTGCCGCCGCACTGAACGTGGAAGGTGGCTGTGCCGCCGGCCTTCTTGTTGGCACCGGCAAAAATGTAGACCGTGCCTTCGTGGAGTTTGGTAGCGAGGTCTACAGGGCCGGTGGCTGTTGTCGCGCCGTCGAGGAACGGGGCATTGAGGATGGGTGCGAGGTCAGTGATTTGTTTGTTGAGGGCCGCTACTGTGGGGCGGACCTGGATGCCGCAGTCACGGAGGACATGCTGGGAGATGCAGTCGCCGCCGAAGTTGTGGTTGAAGTAGATGACACCGCGAGCGCCGTGGATCAGGCTGCTCCACACTGCCGCGCGGATCTCGGGAGCGGTGATGGTGGCGGCGTTGGGTGAGTCTTTGAAGGGGTGTCCGGCTTCGACGAAGGCCCAGATGGGCGTGACGTTGCCGCTTGCCTGCAGGGTTCGGACCCGTTCAATGGTCCAGCCGTAGTTTGCGGCCAGCCGGCATTCGTCCTGGGTCAGATCGCGGACGTAGCCGACAATCGCCCCACCTTCGCCCTTGGCACAAATGCTGGGGTCGGTGAACCAATAGGTATCGGCAGACACGACGTCCTGGATGCCTTTGAAGAATTCCACGGATTCCTCATCGGAAAGCCAAAAGGTCACGCCCTTTCCGTAGTTGGCGTAGAGCATTGACCCTTGCGGCGCCACAGCGCGGCGTTCCTTCTGTACCGTATAGCCGCATTTGCTTTCTTCCGGGACACAGAGCGGACCCTCCCCGGGGTACTTGCCTGTCCAGGGCGCGCTTCCCGGCCCTGCCCACATGTCCACCTCGTCGCTCAGGGCGAAGCCTGAGGCGTCTGCCGAGTCGAAAGTGGGAATGGCGTACATTCCTGACGCACGCACCAGTTGGAGGTCGGAGTTGGCGGTCAACTCGACGTAGGTGTTGAGGCCTGCTGCCGTATCGAGGGCAACGTTCCCCTTATCCAGCACGCTTTCGAACCATACGGCGATGGGAAAGAAGGATGGGTCAGCGGGCAGGCCGTTCCTGAACCGGGCATAGTAGTCCGCACCCCCATCCACCGGGCGTAAGACGACTCCCTCGTGGCCCGTTGGAGAGGGGGCTGTGGGGCTGGGCAAATTGCCGTCGGCTGTGCCGGTACCGGTGAAGGGCGTGACGCCGGTGGCAGCGGCGACCACAAACACAAAGCCGGCGAGAACAGTTCCGCCTGCGATTCCCGCTGTCCTTCGTTTCACTGGTGCTCCTCTCCCGGGATAAGGACCTTTCAGGCAGAAGTTTCCTTCACAGGCGACTTCCCATTGGAACGGGACCGCAGGGAATCACGCAGGGGTCCGGTAGCGGCGAAAAAGTGGTCTTCTTCCGCGGGCTTAAGGACGTCCTGGACGGTGAGTTCATCGAGGCTTGTTCCGTCAGATGGCCCGTTTGGGTCCGGGTCATGGCCGGCCTGCCGGCGGCGGGACTTCTTATGCCCCTCCCCCGCCGGAGCCGCTGACCGGGCCCGCAACCGTGAGGCTTCAAACCCCCGGGCTATGGAGACTGCCCCAAAGGTGAGCACTACGCCGGCCACGAGGACAACAATCAGCGACCGGAGCCTGCTGGAGAACTGCTCGGTCGCGTTGTCCGGAGCGGCAACCATCAACGATGTGTACAAGAAGCGTTCGTCGGCCCCATTGATGGATTGAATGGCCATGAGGTCGTCCTCAAGCCGGGCTCCCAGGGCTTTGACAGTGGCTACTGCCTTGTCCTTGTTTTCCGAAGCGGCCGAAATCTCGATCAGGAACGACGCGGGGGGACGTTGGACTGTGAAGTCGGTGCTGAGTCCGTCCCGAAGGAGGGCGTCTCCAGTGGTGTCGGCATTCAACCGTGTGCCCACCACTTGCGCGATCAATGACGAATCTGCCGATCGAAGGTAGGGGTTGTCCGAGTTCAAGGAGTTGAGCGCCGGATTCTTCTCCAGTTCAGCAGCAGTCGGGATCTTGGGGTTGACGATGGCATACGTTGCCTTGGCCTCGTAGGACCGCGGGGCGAACTGGTAGACGTAGATGGCTGCGAGCGCTGTTACCAGCAGGACGGGCAGCACAATGAACTTGTGGTGCATTAGCGTTTTGATGACTGCTACCGGGTCCATGTGATCGCCTCGTCATTCGGTGTGGAAGTTTTGGGGGGTGTTCCGTCAAGGGGCGGCCCACTGTTGTTCTGGTCCGGAGCTTTGGCTTCCCGTAGCTCGAATTCACGGCGAATCATGATCCATGCGCCTCCTCCGAGACCGATGATGAAGGGATACAGCAGGGCAAACACGGGGAAAGCCATCGAGTCGAACGTCAACGAACACCCTGCTGCCACTGCGCCAGCGGCTGCCACCGCTCCGGCAAGGCAGCGGAGGGCTGGAATCCGGGAGGCGCGGGCGGCGATGAACGATGAAATGGCCGGCAGCGTCAGGTAGGCCACCATGCCGATGAAGCCAACGAGTCCGAGGGTAACCAGGGAATTGAGGTACTGGTTGTCCAGGATGTGGAGGGCGTTGTCCGGCAGGTAGTTTCCCGGGCCGAGGCCGAGGAAGGGCAGTTCGCCGAACATCTCCGCGACGCGTGGGTAGTTGTTTGTCCGCGTTGTGAGGGAGGGGTCGCTGTCTCCCGCGGTGAACGAGGACGTCAGTGTCCCC
Source organism: Paenarthrobacter aurescens (assembly GCF_025421775.1). GTDB lineage: Bacteria > Actinomycetota > Actinomycetes > Actinomycetales > Micrococcaceae > Arthrobacter > Arthrobacter aurescens_B. The sequence goes on from NZ_JAOEFX010000001.1 coordinate 280,030, forward strand.
ACCAGGCCGGGGATCCCCACGAACAGTGCTGCCATTGCTGCTGGCGCTGCCACCACTGCCCACCGGCGTGCCGCGCGTGGCAGGAACGGGATGAATACCACCATGCCCAGGAACAGTCCAAGGACACCGGATCGTGAAACGGTGGAGGCGATGGCTACAACCAGCAAGGCAGTACCCGTCCAGTGCAGCCATTTGTGGCCGGTGCGGTCGTAGATCGCGCGCCAGATCGACAAGGGCAGCAGCATGGCGCAGACAACGGCCAGCTCTATGGAGTGGAAAGTGCTTCCTGCAACGCGGGTCATCAGTCCGCGCACTTGGAAAGCGGTGTTTCCACCGTTGTCCGTAAAACCTGGCATTGCCTCCTGGATCCACAGCATGGGGTTGACCCGGAAAAGGAATTGGACCAAGGCGACGAGACAACAGAAGAAGGCCCCGGCAAGGATGGCCCGCACCAATGACATGGCGTTGTCCAGGGTGCGTACGGCTTCGGTGGTCACCAGGGCGATCCCGCCGCAGGCGAGGATCAGGATCAGCCAGCGGTCGGCTGCGGCCTGGGCGGAAACGTTGGTGTTGCCGGTGAATCCGGAGAACAGTGCAACGTAGGAGGCGCACGTTCCCACCCAGAGCAGTCCCAGCCCCATCCGGCCCGGGTGGTTCGTTTTCAGTGGATTGTGGAGTCCGAAGAGGGCGGAGCACAGCCAAAAAACCAGCAGCAGGAGGGCCAGCATGATGGGAACGGTGCCCACGGCGCCTATGGGCTTCACGATCATGTTGGAGGGGAAGAAGAAAACGGCGAAGGCCGCGAATTTCAGGAGCAGGCCCACATGTCCGGCGTTGCCCGCGGTGCCGTCGAGATCTGCGATCCGCACTTCCTTGGCTGGCGGGAAGCTGAGTGCCTTCTTCATCCGCTTCACAGCCGGCCTCCTCGCATCGAGGCACGAGGGGCCTCATCAGGCAGGCGGGCGCATGAGGTTTCCAGGAAGCGGGCAAACGCCTTGCGGGAGTCGGCCCAGTCCAGCCGTTTCCTGCCTGCTATGGAGGCAGCGCGTTCGTCGATGCCGGGGGCATTGACAATCCCGGCGAGCGCAGTGGCCAATCCCGATGGGGTTGCGGGGGCCCACACCGCGTCAGGGTCCGTGAGCAGCCCTGACGCGAATGCGGCGTTGTTGAGGACCGGTACGTTTCCTGCTGCGAGCAGCTCCCCTGGTACCAGGGAGATGTTGGTGAAGGAGATTGCCAACCCGGCGATGGTTTGGTTGTACAGGACGTTCAAGTCCGCGGGGGCAAGGTTGCCGTGGTTCGTCACCGGTATCTTCCACCCTGTGACGGTGTCTCCGTAGATGTGGATTTCCTGTTCGGGCTGGAGAGCGTGGAATCGTTCCAGGGCCATTTTGGCCAGAAGGTAGCCGCGCCGGTCCACTTTCTTTTTTGCGTAGTAGACCACTCCTGAGCGGGTGTTCCGTGGGGCGGGCGTGAGCAGCCGGTACGTGTCAGTGTCGCAACCGAACGGAATGACGGCCTGTGGTGACTCGCCAAGTTCAGCCTCCATGACATCGGCGATCATCCCCCCAAGGGCCACATTCGTCAGTCCCAGGCGGTAGCTGTCCTCTGCCAGTGCATAAAGGAATCCGCGGGGGTAGAAGTATGGTTCGTAATCCTGGATGAAATAGAAGAGGTGGACGCTGCCCGGAGCCCGTCCCGCGACAAGGTGTGCCGTGGGCCAGGAACTCGCAACGATGACGTCCACCCCTTCCATCCCATTTGTGGCGCTGCGAACCCCGGCACGCAGCGCCGGCCAGTGGCGGCGGATAGTTTTTTCGTGACGGCCTGCGTCATCGTCGTTGGGGTCGTAGAGGAACAAGGTGCAGTGGTGGCCCCGTTCTTCCATCTCCTGGACCATTCTGAAGAACGTGGTGTGTCCCCCGGAGCCGGGGGCTGGTGGTGTGCAGACCCAGCCAACCCTGAGGCTGCCGGTGATGATGGGGAGCGGTGATGGGCGGCCAAGGGACCGGGAATCGAGAATGTCCACCTCCCGCAGTGGAAGGCCTGGCTCTGAGAGGTCCCAGGTGTCCATTGCCGTGGTTGCAACCCTTGCCGCAACGGTTCTGGCTACCGACCGCCAGCCATCCCTGCGCAGTCGATTGGCGAGGACGCGGACTGTTGCCAGGGCGGACGGCATCATGGCTGGCCTGCGCTTCCGGGACCGCCGGCATGGGAGGGGCTTCCTGTGGCTTGGAGCAGCCCGCGAACATCTGCCACGAGTTGTTTACCCTGGCGGTATGTCAGTGCGGCGTACAGTGCCGAACCGAGCAGGGTGCCGGCAGCGAGGGCAACCCCGGGGTTGGCCATGCCCTGGGTAGCCAGCCACGCAGCAGTCCCTGCCGAGGCAGCAGCCAGGAGCGGCGCAAGACTTCCGCGAAGGAGCTGCCAGGCAGTGGTCTGCAGTACTGATGCGAGGGACTTTGCGTACAGGGGAATCACCACGAAGCACGCCACGGCTGCATGGGCGACGCCTGCTCCCGCGATCCCCCACCATGTGATGCAGAGGTAGAGGGCCGGCGTAAGGGTGGCGAGCCAGGCAACCTGGACCCAGAACAGCCACACCGTCCTGCCTGCCCCCACGCTCAGGTCGGCGAAGAGTTCAACGAGGATCCGTGTGGCACCGAAGACTCCCAGCGTCGCCAGCGCGATGCCCGCCGGTGCCCATGCCCCGCCATATGCGGTCACGATCAGCGGCTGCGCCAGCGCTATCACCATCGCGGAGATCGGGAATGCGCAATAGGAAACCCCGGTCACAAACTTTGCGGCCAAAGGCCCCAGTGTCCCGGCTGCGAAGAGCCTGCCGAACGTTGGCACCGCGGTGGCACGGATGACGGCTGTGATCACCGAGCTGGGCAGGCCGGCCAGGTTGAACGCGAGGAGGTACAGGCCCAGTGCCGTTGGATCCAGCATCCGCCCGATCAGGAGGTAGTCCACGTTGAGCGTGACAAACACCACGAGGTTGGCCATGGCCAACGGCATGCCCAAGCGCAGAATATCCACCGCCACCACCCGGTCAAACCCCGGAGCGTACCTCTTGGGCGTGATAATCCAATACCCTGCCATCGCAACCAGCTGGCCGCCCACCCTGGACCAGGCGAGGGCCATGGCGCCCCACCCGTCCAATGCCATCGGAACCACCAAAAGCAACACCGTGACCAGGCTGCAGAGGTCGACGACGACGCGCGGCTTCTGCATGAACTCCCGCCACACCATGGTGGAGGGCACGGCGCCGATGCCCTGCAGCAGGATAGTCACGGACAGCACCTGGATCACGGGGGTCGCAGCGGGATCATCAAAGGCCGCCGCCAGGGCCGGCGCCAGGGCCATGGCAGCGGCCGTCATGATTCCGCTGGTCACCAGTGCAATCGAGAAGACCGTCGGCGCGATCTTGTCCGCGTCGCCGTTGCCGCGGGCCAGTGCTGCAGTAGCGCCAAGCTCAGCCATGTTCGTTGCAATGGTCTGCACCACAATGGCCACTGCGAGGGCTCCGAAGTGTTCGGGCGCAATCATCCGGGCCACGATGATGGTGGTGGCAAACTGGACAATCCTGCCAAGGGCCATGTTGACCCCGCCCCAGAGCGTTGCGCTCGCAGCCCTGTTGCCCAGTCCGCGGTCCTGACCACTCACGGTGGTCATGAGATTCCCGTCATGGCCCACAAGCGCCAACGGACACGATCCAGCTGCGTATGGACGTACTGGGCTGCCGCCCGCCCGGTGCCGGGGCCTTTGCCGCGTGAAGCACGGGCGATCCGGGCTTGAAGGGCGTTGGCCCGGTGGATGTTGCCCCGAACCTCATGAAGGCACTCAATGAACTTTCGCAGCTCCGTCGCGGCTTCCACGGACCCTCCGCGGGTGATCTCCTGAAGCCCGAGCTGGGCTGCTTCCTTGCTCAGGGCCCGCTTGGCCCGCTGCAACTGCCGGACCCGACGTTCCGGGGAGCCGGGACACCGGGGGTCCTCCAGTACGCGGAAGGCGTCGAGCCGGTGCTGAAGGTCAACCGCCGCGGCCGGGAATTCCATCTGGTGCATATTGGCACCGTGAACACGGTAGAAAGCCTGGACTGGTCCGTTGATCCTGCCCACATCCCATGAAGAGGCTGCCCGCAACCAATACTCCAGGTCCCCTGAATGCGGCAGGGTGGCGCTGTAGGCACCAATGCCGAGGACGGCCTCAGTCCGCATCACAACTTCGGGCGACAGGATGAAATTTCGTCCACGGGCGCAGGCCAGCGTGATCCAGCTTTTGCCACCCCATACTGTCCAGGAGCTGCGCCCACGTGTGGCAGTCTGTGGCGGCTGGTCCGTGAAGTCCCTGGGAAGGCCGTAGACCATACCCACTTCCGGGTTGGCTTCCATCAGTGCCGCGGCCCGGGCCAGGGCACCGGGCGCAAGCAGGTCATCCGCCGAAAGGAGCGTGACGTACCGGCCCCTGGCTCTGGAGAGTCCGTCGTTGTAGGTGGCGATGTGCCCCTGGTTGCTTTCGTGAAGGACCACCGAAATGCGGGGATCGCCCGCGGCCAGGCGCCAGGCCACTGCGGCGCTGCCGTCGGTGGATGCGTCATCGACCACGATGACTTCAACGTCCACGCCATCCTGCGTCAAGGCGCTGGCCACCGCATCGGGCAGGTACCGCCCATAGTTGTAGCACGGGACCACCACCGAAACGCTCGCATGGTGGCGCAAAGGGACTGGCCGCATCAGTTTCATTGAATGCCCTCCAACGCAGGGGAATTGCCCCGCCTGATCACACGCGCGGGGACCCCCGCCCAGGTCTCGTCCCCCGGGACGTCCGTGAGGACCGCCGCTCCCATCCCGATGGTGGCGTTCGCTCCGATGGAGGTGCGCTCGCGGACGCTGGCGTTCATTCCTATGTAGGCGGCCCGGCCGATGTGGACGTTCCCGCCGAGTGAGACACCGGACGCGAAGGTCGCAAAATCGCTGATCTCGTCGTCGTGGGTGAAGGTAACTCCCGGCATGGCCACAACATGGTTGCCGATCGTCACCGACGCCGTCATGCTGACATGCGCAAGGAGGATGCTGCCCCGGCCGATCTTGCAGCCCTCGGGAACCTGCACGGAGGGATCCACCGCTGTGGCGTAGCGGTCTTCATCCAGTCCAAGGGTCCTCAGCCGCATGACCACGCTCTCCCGACCGGACCCGGACCCGATGCACACCAGCAACAGGGCATGGGGGAACTTCAGGGCGTCGCGGATGGGGCCGAGCACATGGGCGCCGTCCACTACCCGGCCAAGCTTGTCTTCGTCGTCGTCGAGGATTCCGATGACGTCGAACGGCCCGCTGCTGCGGACCATGGCGAGGACTTCCCTGGCCAGGCCGCTTGCTGCGATGAGGAGGAGTTCGCTCATGCTGATCGACCCGCGGCGCGAAGCACTGAATCGATGACACGGACCTGGTCGTGGAGTGCAAGCTGGTGGTACAGGGGCAGGATCAGTGTGTGGTCCGTCAGCCATTCGGTGGCGTCCATGGGTGCTCCGCCGTTGTTCTTGCCGGCGTATGCAGGTTGGCGGTGGGCTGCCATGATGCCGCGCCGTGCGGAGATGCCGTCATTGGCCAGTTGGATCATCAACGCCTCACGTCCGATGGGGAATCCAGGTCCGACTTCCAACCAGCAGGACTGGAAGTTGGTGATGCCGTACTCCGGGTCGCTGACCAGACGAAGGCCTTCGACGCCGGCAAACGCGTTCGCGTAGGTGGCCGCCAGTTCCCGCCGCCGCTGGACGGCCTCGCCGAGCCTGCCCAGCTGGACGATTCCGACGGCGGCCTGAAGATCGGTCATGCGGTAGTTGAAGCCGACCTCGAGGTACTCCTCCGCGGATGCCAGGATGCTGGCGTGGCGATCCGCGGCAGAGACGTTCATCGCGTGTTCCCGGAGGCGTCGTGACCGGTCTGCGAAGTCCTGCCTGGAGGTGGAGAGCATCCCGCCCTCTCCAGTGGTGAGTATCTTGCGTGGATGAAAGGACCAAGCAGCCACCTCCGCCCCGGTTCCTACAGGACGTCCGAGGTATCGGGAACCGATGGCACAGGCAGCGTCTTCCACCACGGTGATGCCCAGCGGATCGCACAGGGCACGGATGGGGTCGAGATCAACCGGTACCCCTCCTTGATCGACGGCAACCACCGCTTTTGTCTCAGGCGTCAGAGCTGTTTGAACAGTTTCGGCCGTCACACAACCAGTCAGGACGTCCACGTCCGCGAAGACCGGCCGCGCCCCCACGTACGTTGCAGCGTTCGCTGTGGCAATGAAGGAGAACGATGGCACCACTACGTCGTCGCCGGGGCCCACACCGGCTACAGCAAGGGCAAGATGAAGGGCGCTGGTGCAACTGGAGGTGGCCACCGCAAAGCCTGCTTGTTGCGCCATGGCGAAGGCTTCTTCGAACTGGCGGACTTTGGGACCCTGGGCAACCCATCCGGAGGCAATCACTTCAGCCACTGCCTGGGCTTCCTCCGCGCCGAGCCAGGGCTTCATGACATCTATGCGTGCCAACCGGGTCTCGGACGTGGTCATCGCGCACCGACTACCGGAGCTGCAGGATGGCCGCCCGTACGGGAAGCAGCGATCTCGTCGCGCAGCGGACGCCACCACGTCACCAGCGAACGCAGTCCATCTTCCAAAGCGATGGCTGCCTCGAAGCCCAGGTCATCGCGTGCGGACGTGATGTCCGCCAAGCGGCGGGCCACGCCGTTCACTGCCCTCTCGGGGCCATGTTCCAAGTGCAGGGGGGATTCCATGACTCCCAGCAATGTCTGTGCCAGCTGGGCCAGGCTGGTCTCCGTACCGCTGGCTACGTTGTAGACCCCTTCGGTCACGTCGCTGACAGCTGCCAGGACGTTGGCCCTGGCCACATCGGCGGTGTGGATGAAATCCATGGTCTGCTCGCCGCTGCCGAAGATCAGCGGAGGGAGGCCATCGGCGATCCGTTCCATCCAGCGGACCAGTACCTCGGTGTACAGGCCATGCACATCCATCCGGGGGCCATAGACGTTGAAGTACCGAAGGGCCACGTAGTCCAGGCCGGTCATTGCCCGAAAGCTCCTGGCCATTCCTTCGTTGAAGGATTTTGCCGCACCGTAGAACGTGTCGTTGTTGTGGTGGTGGTGGCTTTCCTTCGTGGGAAACTCCTCGGCCATGCCGTAGACAGAGGCACTGGAAGCTGTGATGAGTTTGTCCACTTTCTGTTGCGCGGCAGCCTCGACCACGTTGAACGTTCCGTCCACCAGCACTTCGAGTGCCAGCCGTGGTTCTTCCGCGCATTGTGTGATGCGGATGGCGGCTTGGTGGAACACCAGGTCCTTCCCGTGCGTAAGGTCGTGGACCAGGTCGCGGTCACGCAGGTCGCCTTCCACCAGCTGCACGCGCTCGCTGGCCAGGGCCCCGTCCAGGTTTGCCCTGCGTCCCCGCACGAGGTTGTCCAGCACGTCGACGTGAGCCGCGCCGCCGTCGAGCAGCTGGTCCACAAGCGTGGACCCAATGGTTCCGGCGCCGCCGGTAACCAGCACATTGGCACCGAGCAGCTCTTTCATCGCGCAACCTGGAGGCTGACCTCGTTGCCTGCCACCACGGTGGACTGTCCGTCGGTGCTGAGGCTTTGGGTGACAGCTTCCAGTACGGACAGGACGCGGAGCCCGGATTCGCCGCTGGTGCGTGGCGTGGTGTGGTTCCGGATTGAGCCGGCGAGTTCGGCCACCACCTGGCCTAAAGGCTCGCGTTCCTGCAGGGCGGGTGACCACGTGTCCCCCAGTCGGTAGGAAATTGCCGAGGCCTTCTTGTCCGCGGCTGACCTGGGTTGGTGCTCAAGGCTCACCCCGCGGTCGTAGACGCTGAGGCGTTGCTGTGGATTGAGGTCATCCCATACGAGGGTCCGCTTTGACCCCCCGATGATCATTTGCCGGATCTTGGTGGGGCTGAGCCAGTTCACATGGATATGGACCATGGCGTCGTTGGGCAGGCCGAACGTCAAATGCCCCACGCAGTCCCGGCCTGTGCCCAGTGGATCCGCGCCATGGGCTGCGATTTCGGTAGGATGCAACCCGCCAGGCAGGACGAAGTCCAGAATTGAAAGATCGTGGGGCGCCAGGTCCCAAAAGACATTGACGTCCGGTTGGACGAGGCCCAGGTTGATGCGGACGGAGTCTACGTAGAGGATGTCGCCCAGGGCACCGCTGGACACCAGCTCCTGGATTTTCAGGACTGCCGGAGTGAAACAGTAGGTATGGTCCGCCATGAGCACCAGGCCCCTGGCTTTGGCTTCCTCCACCATTTCCAGGCCTTTGGCACGACTGTCCGCCAATGGCTTTTCCACGAGAACATGTTTCCCGGCACGCAATGCCGTCATCACCACGCCGTGATGCGTGTGCGCCGGCGTTGCCACGGCTACGGCGTCCAGGTTGTAGGTGTCCAGCAGTTCGTCCAAGGACTCGACGACGGCCACCCCACCCACCGTCTCGGCAAGCTTGAGGCCGCGCTCGACGTCAAGATCGCAAATGGCCACCAGGTCCCAGTCGGGACTGGCCTTGAGGTTTCTGGCGAGGTTGGGACCCCAGTAGCCCGCACCGACTACGGCGATGCGAAGCCTGGGCCGCAGTGCGTGGCCATTCAGTTGTCCTGATGGAATAGTTCGTATGCTCATTTCCCACTCAACTTCTGTGTTGATAGCGCGGTTCTTTTAGGTACTGCGTGACTTTCGCTAGTAGGCGCCGGACGGCCGGGTCATGGCCCGGAATGTCCGCCACATGATCATCAAGTCCCCCGCTATTGACCAGTTCTCCACGTAGTAGAGATCCAGCCGGACGGCCTCGTCCCACGGAAGGTCGGAGCGTCCATTGATCTGCCACAAGCCTGTAATGCCCGGCTTGATCAACAGGCGGCGGTGGGTGTGCCGTTCGTAGCCGCTGACCTCCCGCGACAAGGGCGGCCTGGGCCCAACCAGGCTCATGTTTCCCATCAGGACGTTCCAGAATTGCGGCAGTTCGTCCAGGGAGTACTTCCGCATCCACTTCCCGCACCGGGTGATGCGGGGGTCTCCGCGGATCTTGAACAGGACGCCCGATCCCTCGTCCTGGCTGCTGAGGGCTTCCAGGTGCGCTTCGGCATCAACCACCATGGATCGGAATTTCAGCATCTGGAAGGTTGTTCCCTGTTTTCCGATCCTCTCCTGCTTGAACAGGACAGGCCCGGGGCTGTCAGCACGGACTATCGCAGCCAGGAAGAGCAGGACCGGCGCCAGGACGAGCAACGCCACCGCAGATACCGCGATGTCCATCAGGCGCTTGAGGGTGTGCTTGCCGCCGGAATAGTGCGGTATATCCACGTGCATCAGCGGGAGTCCCTCAACCGGCCGCCAGTGGATTCGGGGACCTGCCACGTTGGTCAGTGTCGCCGCAAGTACCAATTCTGCGGCACTTTCCTCCAACCTCCATCCAAGCTCCTGGATGAACTGGTTTCCGCCGGGAACCGGACCGGCCACGATCACCGCATTGGCGCCGGTCTGCCGGACAGTGTGGGCAACCCCGTAGATCGAGGACAGGACCGGGACCCGCAGGTGGTCCACGGCCAGGACAGTGCCGCGGCGGGCGCCGGGGAGGCAGGCTCCCAGGATGTCGTAGGCGGCGCCGGACTTTCGGTTGATTTGCTTGATGACGTACCTGACGTCCTGCGGCTCGCCCACCACTATCGCGCGGGAGAGGCAACGGCCCCGTGATTTTTCGTGGCTCAGCCAGCGCCGGAAGCCCCACCTGCTGCCCGTCAGGGCCACCAGGCCCAGCGGCAAGGAGACCAGGACAAAGGAGCTGACGGCCTCCAGACGGAAAACCACCGCCACGATCCCGAGGAAGCCGAAAACCCGGAAACTGGCCGAGAGGACGCGCTTGTACTCTTCCGGGCCAACGCCAAGGACTTTAGGATCGCGGGTCCGGTAAACCTCCAGGGCGGCCAGCCACACGACCCCGAGGATCAATCCCATCATCAGGTGTTTTGACTGTGCGGGGCTGCCGGCAGCAAGTGCCATTTCATCAAAATTCAGCACAACTCCGGCAAAGACGGCGCTGGCCACCAAGGCCGTGTCGGCCAGTCGTAAGCTATTGGTCAGGAACCGCGTCCACGTCAAACGGTCCTTGTGCGGTGCCTTGTTCCGCAGACGACGGTGGGTGACTGGCGGCAGCACGAGGTCCAGGGTGACATCCGACCTCAGCGCCGCCAGTCCCGCCTTTTCTGTCCGCTGTGCAGCAGCGGACTTGCCAATCCAGGGAGACGCAGGCGGATTGACGTCGGCCACAGCAGGTTTTACCGGGAAGGCTGACCCCGCGGAGGCATGGGCCGCACCTTTGTGTGCCGCTACCTTGCCCAAACGCAAGACTGGAACTCTTACCATGTCAGCCTTCTTTTCAGACCTGCTGTTGCCTACCTATCAGTGAAGCGGCGGCCATCCGGAGGCGCACCAGTAGTCGATACTCAACTTTGCGCAGGATTACCTATGACACCTACGTGCAAGTACCTAGCTGGCGCCGACGGGACTACGTGGTTAAGAAGCGAAAATCCTTGCTTTCCCGGGCTTGAAGAGCATCAAAACGACTGAAAGCGGCACAAAAAAACCGGCCACCCGAAGGCGACCGGTTCACTGGGCGTTTTAGTCTTCTACTATTTCGAGGTCTTCTTCGAGGACCTCGTCGTCTTCCTCATCCTCGTCATCGAAGACTTGAAGCGGAGTAACTTCGGAGTACGCCTCGTACAGCGCGTCTTCGTAGACTTCGAAAGCATCGGCGACGGCAAAGAACGCAGCTTCAACGTTCGGGTCTCCCTCGCCCCTGCGGGCGGAGGCGGCGGCCAAGTGCTCTTCCAAGGCGGCGGTCAATGATTGAAGCGCGACACGCGGATCGATGCTCATGACTTCACGTTAGCCGGAAAAAGACGAAAATGGAGAGGGATGAGAGAACAATTTCCGGGCAGCTCCGTGGAGCGCCAAAGAGACTACGCACGTCAGTACGAATACCTCGTGCTGACGGTGGGACCTGACGATTCGCTGCCTGAAGCGCGGCGCCGGCTCGCCGAACATTCCGAGTACGGCAAATGGGAACTCGAACGCAGCGTGCTTTACCTGGGAGGCGGGCGTCGCTTTTGGCTCCGCCGTAAAGTCTATTCCGTGCAGCGGACCGTCTAGCCTCCTGCCGGCGTTACCCTTCCAAAGGCCCCAGCCACGCGTTGGCCACCGTGTTGTGCGCGGACTCGTCGTTTGATGGATGGAAAATGCCCGCGAGGACATCCCTGTACAGCCGCTCCATCTCGGAACCGCGGAAGTAGCTGGAACCACCTGTGACGCGGATGGCCAGATCCACCACGTGGCGCGCGTTTTCGGTGGCCCGGGACTTGAGGCCCACCAGTTTGGGGAACCACTGTGCTCCATGGTCCACCAGGTTGTCCACGTCCCGGGCAATGGTAGATATCTGCGGGGAGATCCCATCCATCGCCAAGGCTGCGTCGGCAACCTTCCACCGGATATCCGGATCCTGCGCAAAACTGCGCCCACCGTGTTTCGCCGATACTCGGCGCTTCACGTTCTGCACACCGAGGGTGAAGGCACGCTCCGCCACGCCCGTATACACGGCTGCGAGAAGAGTTTCGAAGCACGCGAAGATAGCAAAAACCAGCAGGTCCTTGTTGGGCCCTACCGGTAGCTTCCGGAAGATGCGCTCCGGCGGGATGACAGCACCGTGCAGCAGTGTGGTGTTGGAAGCGCTGGCCCGCATTCCCAAGGTGTCCCAGTCGCTTAAGGTCTCATGGCCGGGTTCATCGCGGCGGAGGAACCCAAAGACCAGCTCCCCTTCGCCGTCCCGTGCGTCTGCATCCTTGCCGAAGGTCCCCAGACGGGTCCATCCACGCGAAAGGCTGGTGAAGATCTTACGGCCAGTGAAACGGTAACTGCCGTCTGGCAAGTGCTCAGCGACGGTGCCTGAGTCGAACAGCATGGAATCATTGCCCGCTTCGGATATTCCGAAAGCGAATACTTCGCCCTGCCCGGCTTCCTTCAACACGAAGTCCAGGGAGTCATCCCCGCGCGCAGCCATGACCCGTGCCACTCCGGTCCAGACCAAATGCATATTGACGGCCAACGCTGTGGCGGGGGCGGCCGTTGCCAGTCGCTGCTGCAAGGCAGCTACCGCTTCGAGTCCGAGGCCAGGACCGCCGTCGGCCTCCGGAACAAAGAGCTTCAGGTACCCGGCATCGGCCAACTCCGCCAGGTCCTCATGGAAGAACTGGTTGTGCTGGTCATAGCCGGCAGCACGGCCGCGCAGCCGTTCAAGCAGTGCGTCCGGAAGGATGTCTTCGGCAATCATGGCGGGTTCCCTCTGGTGAACGGTGTTTAGTAGTTGGTCAGCAGCGTATTCAGGACGCGGGAGCCGAATTGAAGGGATTCAGCTGGAACGCGCTCGTCCACACCGTGGAACATGCCGGTGAAATCGAGCTCGTCGGGCAACATCAACGGAGCAAATCCGTAGCCGGTGATGCCGATCTTGCTCAGGGACTTGTTGTCCGTGCCGCCGGAGAGCGTGTAGGGAAGTACCTTGGCGCCGGGATCCTCCGAATGCAGGGCGTCGATCATGGAATCGACCAGATTCCCGGCGAAGGGTACCTCCAGGGATACGTCCTTGTTGACGTAGCTGATCTCAATGCCGTCTCCGGCCAGCTCCTTGATGGTCTCGAACACCAGTTCCTGCTGGCCGGGCAGTGTGCGGCAGTCCACGAAGGCCTCGGCGGATTCCGGGATGACGTTGTGCTTGTAGCCGGAGCGCAGCAGCGTTGGGTTTGACGTGTTCTGCAGCGTCGCGCCCACAAATCGGGCTACGGTGCCCAGCTCCTTAAGGAGGATGTCCGGGTTGTCGGCATCAAACTCGACGCCGGTCAGCTCGGTCACGCCGTCCAGGAACTGGCGCGTGGTGGGCGTCAACTCCACCGGCCACTTGTACTCGCCGATCCTGGTCACTGCAGCCGCAAGCCTGGTAACCGCATTGTCCGTGTTGATCTGGGAACCGTGGCCTGCACGCCCGTGCGCCAGCAACCGCAGCCAGGAGAGACCCTTTTCGGCAGTTTGGAGCAAGTATGTCCGCTGACCGCCGATGGTGGCGGAGAAGCCACCCACCTCGGAGATTGCCTCAGTGGCGCCGTCGAAGAGCTCCCGCCTGTGTTCAATGGCATAGCGGGCGCCGTACGTGCCGCCAGCCTCTTCATCGGCGAAAAAGGCAAAAATGATGTCGCGTTTGGGTTTGCGGCCCGTCCTGGCAAAGTCGCGCATGACCGACAGGATCATGGCGTCCATGTCCTTCATGTCCACGGCGCCACGGCCCCAGACCAGGCCATCCTTGAGTTCACCGCTGAACGGGTCAACACTCCACTGGTCCTTGAGCGCCGGGACAACGTCCAAATGCCCGTGCACCACCAGCGCGTCAGCTGAGGGGTCTTCGCCAGTGAGACGCGTTACGACGTTGGCACGGCCTGGAGCAGATTCGAAGATTTCGGCCTCGAGTCCAACTTCGGTGATCAGCCCGGCCACGTACTCGGCTGCCGCTCGCTCTCCAGGACCTGTGTCGTCGCCGAAGTTGGAGGTGTCGATGCGGATAAGCTCCTGGCAGATCCGGACAACTTCGTCTTCGGGGCGGATGACAGACATGGAAATTCTCCTTGCGTGGCTGGGCTGCAGGTTCCGGCGACGTGTACTGCGGCTTCCGCAGCGTGACAGTCCCGTGTCCCATCAGCCTACTCACCAGCGGCGTCCGGAGTCAGGTATTCGTCCTGCTGTGAGTCCTTTGGCGACCCTTGGCATGTCCTGACCAGCGCCGATTTTTCAGCGCCCCGAAACCGTGTTAGAGTTTTTCTCGCTGCTTCGGAGGAAAGTGAAGCGCCGGAAGGTGCAGAACAGCTCTACCGAACACCACCTGCGCGGGTGGCGGAATGGCAGACGCGCTAGCTTGAGGTGCTAGTCCTCGAAAGGGGGTGGGGGTTCAAGTCCCCCTCCGCGCACCAACACAAGGCCTGGAATCCACGGATTCCGGGCCTTGTTTGTTTTGCCGCGAAATCCTTGGGCGAAATAGAATGCGAGCTTGATCACAATTGTTTCGCCCCTCCTCATTTAAGGAAAAAGTGGACAGCTCCGAAGACATCCTTGGCCCTGAATTTGCGGCCCGGACCCTGACTCTCCAGCCCGATGCCGAGGGGGACGTGGCAGCTACCCTGGTCTCCAGGAAGACACCGAAGGCCAACGGACGGGCAGTGCTCTACGTCCACGGTTTTGTGGACTACTTCTTCCAGACGCACCTGGCTGACGAGTGGATCAACGCCGGATACGACTTCTACGCGCTGGATCTCCGGAAGTACGGCCGGTCCCTGCTCCCCCACCAGACCCCCAACTATATTGAGTCCCTCCAGAGCTATGACGAAGAGTTGGACCAAGCCGCCCGCATCATCAGGGAAGAGGATGGGCACGATGTCCTCGTTGTCCTGGGCCATTCCACCGGTGGTTTGGTGACCAGCCTGTGGGCGCACCGGCGGCGGTTCGATGGCATCGTGGACGCCTTGGTCCTGAACAGCCCTTGGTTTGACCTCAACAAGCCTTTCCTCCAGCGCACGGTGGGGACCGTCGTCGTCGAACGTCTTGCCAATTACCAGCCACGGCGGCAGGTGGGCGTCCTGGGTGAGCACTACGGGCGGAGCCTGCACGCCACAACCGGTGGAGCATGGGACTTCGACCTCAGCTGGAAGCCGCTGGAAGGGTTCCCTGTCCGTGCGGGATGGTTGCGTGCTATCCGGCGCGGGCACGCTGAACTCGCGAAAGGCCTCGATATCCGCTGCCCGGTGTTGGTATGCGCATCCACTGCCAGTGCGGCGGAAACAGCCCCGCTGGAGACCATCAATTCGTCGGACATCGTCCTGAATGTCCGGCACATAGCGGACCGCAGCACGCGGCTGGGCCGCCTCGTCACCTTGGCGAGGATCGACGGCGGCATCCACGACCTGGCGTTGTCTGCCGAACCTGCGCGGAGCCGCTTCTTTGAGGAGGTTTTCCGCTGGGCCGGTGCCTACGTGCCGGAAAGCGTGGCCCCTCACCACGGACAGAGGCTAACGGCCACGGAATAATGACGACGGCGGCCACCTTGTGGTGGCCGCCGCGTATCTGTCCTGCGCCAACCCGCCCTCAGGCTCCGGCTGTCACGCTCCCCGTGAAATGGCGCCGACCGCTGCGTGGATTCCAGGCAACGTAGTCCGAGCGTTCCCAGCTCCCTGAATCTGACTGAATCGTGGTGATGTCCAAGGCAACCCGCGCCGGAAGGAACACTGGAGCTTCAAAGGTGACGTCCCACGCAAACGAATCCGCTTTGGCCGCGCCCACATCGGAAAGTGCGCGGGAGGCCAAGTACATTCCGTGGGCTATGGACCCACGCAATCCCAGTGCCTTAGCGGAAAGAACGCTGAGGTGGATCGGATTGAAGTCACCGGAAACCGTCGCGTAGCTCCGTCCGGTGTCGAGGCCGAGTTGCCACAGGGCAGTAGGATCCGGGGGCGAGAAGTCTGCGGGTCCGGTAGCACCGTTAGTGCTGCCGGGCTTGTCGATGCCGGGTATGAACACGCCCTTGGCCAGATATGTGGAGACTCCGCGCCACAATAGTTCGCCGGCGGAACTTGACCGGACTTCAGCCACCATGTCCAGTTGGGTTCCGGCTTTGTGGCCGGCCATGTTTTCCGCCCAGGACCTGATGTCCAAGGCCTCTGGGAACGCGATGGGCACACGTTGCTGCACATGGTTCTTCAGGTGGATCATTCCCAGGAGCGGCAACGGAAAGTCATCTCTGTTCATCACGCTCATGGACACGGGAAAAGCCAGTGCGTGGACGTATCCAGCAGGAAGGATGTCGCTGGCCGTCTCCCCCACCAAGTGCTGGTAGGCGGTCAAATTGTCGACGTCGGCCCGAACGTTTCGGACTTCGTGGCTGGCGGCCGGAAGTTTCTTCTTCCCGGTTGATGCTCCCAGCACCCGCCGCCGGGCTGCTGCGGTTGCCGCGTTGACGTACAACTTGGACAGCGACGGCATCTCTCCAAGGACCACCGGCTGGGGATTGATCATGCTCCCACCAATTGTTGTCCACAGACGCGCAGCACTTCACCGGAGATACCCCCGGCAGCATCACTCGCCAGGAAGGAAATGGCTTCGGCGACATCTTGTGGCTGGCCGCCTTGCTTGAGCGAATTGAGCCTGCGGGCGGCCTCGCGGATGGCAAAGGGCATCTTCGCCGTCATCTCGGTTTCAATGAAGCCAGGTGCAACAGCGTTGATGGTACCGCCGAAGGGCTCCATCAAGGCAGCTGTGGACCTCACCATGCCAATCACTCCGCCTTTGGATGCTCCGTAGTTGGTCTGGCCCCTGTTGCCGGCGATACCGCTGGTGGAAGCGACTGACACAATGCGGGGTGCATCCTTGAAGTGTTTCGACGCCAACAAGGCCTCGTTGATGCTCAATTGCGCTGCGATGTTGACCGCGATGACGGACTGCCAGCGGCCCTCATCCATGTTGGCCAGTAGCCTGTCCCGCGTGATCCCGGCGTTGTGGACCACGATGTCGAGCCGGCCGTGGCGTTCCACGGCGTGGTCAATGATGCGGTGGCCGGCATCGTCGCGGCTGATATCGAGCTGGAGTGCCGTTCCCCGTACCTCGTTGGCAACGGCTGCCAAGTGGTCCCCTGCCGCAGGGATGTCCACAGCGACTATTGTGGCGCCATCGCGGTGCAGCGTCCGGGCGATGGCGGCTCCGATTCCACGGGCTGCCCCTGTCACCACTGCGACTTTCCCGGCCAGGGGCTTCTCCGAGTCCGTTGGCACCATGCCGGACGTGGACCTGACAGTCAGGAACTGTCCGTCCACGTAGGCGGAGCGTCCGGAGAGGAAGAACCTCAGGGCACCCAAGGAGGAGGGACTGGTAGTTGCGAGGTCGTCGTCGAGGAGTATGCCGTTGGCTGTCGCCCCGGCGCGAAGTTCCTTGGCCAAGGACCGCAGCAGGCCATCAATGCCCTGCCGGGCAGCGGCTGAGGCGGGGGTCCGGGCAGAGCCCGACGTCCGGGAGATGGTGACCACCCGGGCGTTTGCCGCAAGGTCCCGGAGCGAGGTGCCTGCCGTCAGGACGGGTTTGGCCAGATCACGGGGATGCTGGACGGCATCCAGCACCAAAATGATGGCGCCCAGTTTCTCCTTGGGCAGAGCGTTGCGCCGGACGTCCAGCCCCCAGCCGAGAAGTGCAGTGGCGACGTCATCTGCACCTGCGCTGTCGCCGTTGACCAGGACAGGACCGGTGACCAACGGGGCGCCGGGTTGGTAGCGTCGAAGTGCCACGGGTTGCGGCAAGCCGAGTCTTTTGGCCACGTCCTTGCCCAGTCCATGGCTTACGAGCTGTGTGTATTTGTCCGTCATGGAATCCCCCTACGCCGCTTCGAGAAGGGCAACCACGCCTTGGCCGCCGGCTGCGCATACGGAGATCAGGCCGCGTGCAGGCCTTCCGTCAACGGTCCCCTTCTCATGCAGCATTTTCGCAAGCGAGGCAACGATCCTGCCACCCGTTGCAGCAAAGGGATGGCCGGCGGCAAGCGACGATCCATTAACGTTCAGCTTCGCCCGGTCCACTTTGCCGAGCGCTCCATCGAGACCCAGGCGTGTCCTGCCAAAGTCTTCGTCTTCCCAGGCGGCCAGCGTGCTCAGGACTGTTCCTGCGAAGGCCTCATGGATTTCGAAGAAGTCGATGTCTTCAAGTGTTAATCCGTGACGTGCCAACAGGCGCGGAACAGCGAATACCGGCGCCATGAGGAGGCCATCCTTGCCGTGGACGAAGTCGACTGCGGCGGCTTCACCATCCAGGACCGTTGCCAGCTTCGGCAGGGCGTGGGCATCGGCCCACTCTTCCGTTGCCAACAGGACCGTGGACGCGCCGTCAGTGAGCGGCGTCGAGTTGCCGGCCGTCATGGTGGCCTCTGAGCCGAGGTTCTTACCGAAAACGGGCTTCAGCGAGGCCAGTTTCTCCAGCGTGGTGTCCGCTCGCATGTTGGAGTCGCGGCTGAGTCCGCGGTATGGAGTCATGAGGTCGTCAAAGAAACCGCGCTCGTAGGCGGACGCAAGGTTGCGGTGGCTGTTGAAAGCGAGCTCGTCCTGGGCCTCCCGGGTGATCTTCCACTGTGCTGTGGTGAGTGCCTGGTGCTCACCCATGGACAGGCCTGTGCGTGGCTCACCCGTGTTGGGGGCGTCGGGAGCCAGGTCCTTGGGGCGGATTCGCCCGATGATCTTCAGCTTTTGCACCGGCGTCTTGGCACGGTTCAGGTCGAGGAGGATCTCCCGCAGTCCCTCGCTGACGGCGATGGGGGCATCGGATGCCGAGTCCACGCCGCCGGCGATGGCTGAATCGATCTGCCCCAACTTGATCTTGTTGGACAATCCGATGACCGTCTCGAGGCCGGTTGCGCACGCTTGCTGGAGGTCGTAAGCCGGCGTTTCCGGGGACAAGGCTGAGCCGAGGACTGCTTCGCGGGTGAGGTTGAAGTCCCTCGAGTGCTTCAGCACAGCACCGGCCGCTACTTCGCCGATGCGCTCGTCCTGGAGTCCGAACCTGGCGATCAGTCCCTCGAGCGCGGCGGTGAGCATGTCCTGGTTGGAAGACTTCACGTAGGCGCCGCCCGTTCGGGCGAACGGGATGCGGTTGCCGCCCACGATGACCGCGGATCGTGTTGATTGGGGCGTGATGGTCGGTTCCCGGGTCTCGCCCGTGGTCACGTCTGCTGCAGCCATGCTTGTCTCCTTCGATCAATGCCAGTTACTGATACTCAGCGTACCTGATACGCTGGGTATCGTGAACAGCCGCCGCGAAGTATTCGCAAGCACCACCGATGCCCCCGAGGACGCCCAAGACCCCCGCCCCGCTGCCGCCTCGGGCGCCGAAGCCGTGGATGGACGTGCAGCACGCTGGCAGTCCCATCGGGAAGAGCGCCGCCGTGAACTTATCAAGGCGGCTCGAAAGGCCGTACACAGGCACGGAAGTGACGCTTCCATGGAGGACATCGCGGGAGCTGCCGGTACGTCCAAGTCCGTCTTCTACCGTTATTTCGGCGATAAGGCCGGGCTGCAGCAAGCAATGGGCGAAGTGGTGCTGGGTCAAATGCAGCGTCGCATGCAGGAAGCCGCGCAGTTGGCCCAGACTCCCCGGGAGGGGTTGTTCGCCATGGTTTCTGCTTACCTGCAGATGGCCGAATCCAGCCCCAACGTTTATGCGTTCATTACCCGGCTGACTCCAGGTGAAGCTTCAGCGCAGGACGCCATTGCCGCGTCGGGAGCGCTGGGGAACTTCTTTGAGCAAATCACTGAAATGATCGCGACCCCCATGCGTGAGTATCTCGGGGAAGAGAACGAATCGGTCATCGTCTACTGGCCCACGGCCGCAATCGGACTCGTCAGGAATGCCGGCGAGATGTGGTTGGGCAGCCCCGCGGACAGCGCAAAACCCGACCAGACAACCATGGCAGGGCAGATTACCGATTGGCTGTGCCTGGGCATTGCCCCTGCCCTCAAGACCACCACCTGACACCAGCAATGACTCATCAGTTGTCGGAACCAAAGAAGGAAGCAACATGACTGAAGTAGTGGACAAGGCCTCATCGGCCCAGAAATCCTCCGGCCGCGACGACGCCGCCACCGCTACCACTGAACCAGTGGTGGATGTTGCCGCGCTCGGGGAGCAACTCCTCGGCAAGTGGGCCCACATCCGCCACGAGGCCCGCAAAGTGGCAGGCAACCCGGTCGTGCAAAAGATCGAAGGGATGCATCACACCGAGCACCGGGCCCGGGTGTTCGAACAGTTGAAGTTCCTGGTGGACAACAACACTGTGCACCGCGCCTTCCCAACCCGCCTGGGCGGTTCCGACGATCACGGCGGCAACATTGCAGGCTTCGAAGAGATCGTCACTGCCGATCCGTCCCTTCAGATCAAGGCCGGCGTGCAGTGGGGCCTTTTCGGCTCCGCAGTGATGCATCTCGGTACCGTGGAACACCAGGACAAGTGGCTTCCCGGCATCATGAGTCTGGAGATACCCGGATGCTTTGCCATGACGGAAACAGGCCATGGCTCGGACGTCGCCAGCATTGCCACCACCGCCACCTATGACGAAGCAAGTCAGGAATTCGTCATCAACACACCCTTCCGTGCCGCCTGGAAGGACTACATCGGCAACGCAGCTACCGACGGCCTTGCAGCCGTCGTCTTTGCCCAGCTGATCACTCATAAGGTCAACCACGGAGTCCACGCCTTCTACGTTGAACTTCGCGACCCGGCGACCAAGGAGTTCCTGCCGGGAATCGGCGGAGAGGACGACGGCATCAAGGGTGGCCTGAACGGCATCGACAACGGCCGGCTGCACTTCACCGACGTACGGATCCCCCGAACCAACCTGTTGAACCGGTACGGCGACGTGGCCGCGGACGGCACCTACTCCTCCACCATCGAGAGCCCGGGACGCCGCTTCTTCACCATGTTGGGCACCTTGGTGCAGGGGCGTGTTTCCCTGGATGGGGCCGCAGTTGCCGCGAGCAAGCTCGCCCTCAAGACGGCCATCCAGTACGCCACCGAGCGCCGTCAGTTCAATGCGTCATCTGCCACCGACGAGGAGGTGCTGCTGGACTACCAGCGGCACCAGCGCCGCCTGTTCACCAGGCTGGCAACTACGTACGCGGCCAGCTTCGCGCACGAACAGCTCCTGCAGAAGTTCGACGACGTTTTTTCGGGCGCCCACGACACCGACGCTGACCGCCAGGACCTGGAAACCTTGGCAGCCGCGCTTAAGCCACTCAGCACTTGGCACGCCCTGGACACTCTGCAGGAGTGCCGTGAAGCCTGCGGCGGCGCCGGCTTCCTGATCGAGAACCGCTTCGCTTCCCTACGCGCAGACCTGGATGTCTACGTCACGTTCGAAGGCGACAACACCGTCCTGCTTCAGTTGGTCGCCAAGCGACTCCTGGCCGACTACGCCAAGGAATTCCGCAGCGCGGACTTTGGTGTCCTGGCACGCTACGTAGTGGACCAGGCGGCCGGCGTGGCCCTGCACCGGACGGGACTGCGGCAGGTTGCCCAGTTCGTGGCAGACACCGGCTCGGTCCAGAAGGCCGCTTTGGCTTTGCGGGACGAAGAAGGCCAGCGGACATTGCTCGCTGACCGGGTCCAGTCCATGGTGGCTGAGGTGGGTGCTGCGTTGAAGGGTGCCAACAAACTTCCCCAGCACCAGGCCGCGGCACTGTTCAACCAACACCAGCACGAACTGATTGAAGCTGCCCAGGCACACGCTGAACTCCTGCAGTGGGAAGCTTTCACCGAAGCCCTCCCCCACGTTGCTGATGAGGGAACCAAGCGGGTCCTCACCTGGCTGCGGGACCTGTTCGGTTTGTCGCTGATTGAGAAGCACCTCTCCTGGTACCTCATGAATGGCCGCCTCTCGATGCAGCGCGGACGGACGGTAGGAACCTACATCAACCGCTTGCTGGTCAAGATCCGCCCGCACGCAGTGGACCTGGTGGATGCGTTCGGCTACGGACCAGAGCATCTGCGGGCAGCCATCGCGACAGGCGCGGAGGCCACACGCCAGGACGAGGCGCGCCAGCACTTCCGGGAACAGCGTGCCAGCGGGAGTGCTCCCGCGGATGAGAAAACACTCCTCGCCCTGAAAGCGGCCAAATCCCGTTAGCAGCACACCGCTACTAAGCGGTGAACAGTTGCGGAACTTTCATAAAGCACGACGGCGCCGTCCCCACCAAAGGGGGCGGCGTCGTCGTCGTTTGGCCTGCTGCGGGGACGCTCAGTCCGGTTTAGCGCAGCACTGAGCGGTAGACCTCAAGCGTGGTTTCCGTGATGGATTCCCAGGAGAAATGTTCTTCTGCGCGGCGTCGACCTGCAGTGCCCATCTCGCGGGCACGGGCAGGATCGGCCACTACCTCATTCAAGGCCGCGGCGAAGTCGCTGACGAACTTCTCCGGATCCAGGGGCGTGCCGGTCCCGTCAGTGACCTGCTCCAACGGAACCAGCAACCCCGTTTCGCCGTGCTGGACAACCTCAGGTATTCCACCCGTGGCGCTGGCTACCACGGCCGCACCGCATGCCATTGCTTCAAGGTTCACGATGCCCAGGGGCTCGTAAATGGAAGGGCAGGCAAAGGCTGTCGCGTGACTGAGGACCTGGATCAGCTCCTTACGTGGCAGCATCCGCTCGATGAGGATGACACCCTCGCGCTTGGCTTGAAGTTCCTCAATGAGACGTGCCGTTTCGGCCGCCAGTTCGGGGGTGTCGGCGGCACCCAGGCAGAGGACCAGCTGGACATCGGCCGGCAGGCTCGATGCTGCCCGGAGCAGGTACGGAACACCCTTCTGGCGGGTGTTCCGGCCCACGAATACGACGCTGGGCTTGGCGGGATCGATGCCCAGAGCACGGATGGCATCATCCTCTTCGTCCCGTTCCCACAGGGAAACATCGATGCCGTTGTGGACGACACGGACTTTTTCCGGATCGACATCGGGGTAGCTGCGAAGGATGTCCTGGCGCATGCCGTCGGAAACTGCGATGATGGCCGCCGCCGCTTCATAGGCCGTCTTTTCCACCCACGAGGACAGCGCATATCCGCCGCCGAGCTGCTCAGCCTTCCACGGGCGGAGCGGTTCCAGGCTGTGGGCGCTCAGCACGTGGGGTATTCCGTGCAGCAGCGAAGCGAGGTGGCCGGCCATGTTGGCGTACCAGGTGTGCGAGTGGACGAGGTCCGCTCCCGCAATGTCCGGAACGATCCTGAGGTCGACGCCGAGCGTCTGGATGGCAGCGTTGGCGTCGCCGAGGTCTTCGGGCGTGGCGTAGGACGCCACAGTGGCCCCGTGATAGTCAGCGTCGCGGGGCGCACCAAACGCCCGCACATGAAGATCGACGTGGTGGGCCAGCACCCGGCTGAGCTCGGCAACGTGGACACCGGCACCGCCATAAATTTCCGGAGGGAATTCTTTAGTCACAATGTCTATTCGCACGCTAACCAACGTAGTCGTTCCGGCGTATGTGTTCTAGTGTGAAAGAGTCCGGAAAATCGGACTTTTGGGGGATACGAAGACGTACGGGGAGCTGTGACCATGGCGTTGAAGAAAGTTCTGGCAATCGTATTGGCAGGCGGAGAAGGCAACCGACTCATGCCGCTGACGGCGGATCGGGCCAAGCCTGCGGTTCCGTTTGCTGGCGGCTATAGGCTTATTGACTTTGCACTATCCAATCTCGTTAATTCGGGATATTTGAAAATCGTGGTGCTGACGCAGTACAAATCGCACAGCCTTGACCGCCACATTTCTGAAACCTGGCGTATGTCGACGCAGCTGGGACGATACGTGGCGTCAGTTCCGGCGCAGCAGCGCGTGGGCAAGAGCTGGTTCCTCGGCAGTGCCAACGCCATCTACCAATCGCTGAACCTCATCCATGACGACGCCCCGGACATCGTGGTTGTGGTCGGCGCTGACCACGTGTACCGCATGGACTTCTCCCAGATGGTGGAGCAGCACATTGCCAGTGGCGCCAAGGCTACGGTCGCGGCTGTCCGCCAGCCGCTCAACATGGCCAACCAGTTCGGTGTCATCGAAGTGGACCAGAACGATCCCCAGAAGATAGCGGCTTTCGTGGAGAAGCCTGCCAGCACCCCCGGGCTGGCGGCTGACCCCACGCAGTTCCTGGCCTCCATGGGCAACTACGTCTTCAACGCAGATGCCCTTGTTGAAGCCCTGCATGTGGACGCGGAAAGACTCGACACAAAACACGATATGGGCGGCGACATCATCCCCTACTTCGTGGACCAAGGTGAAGCCGGCGTGTACGACTTCACGCTTAATGACATCCCCGGCGCTACCGATCGCGACCGGACCTACTGGCGTGACGTCGGAACCATCGACTCGTTCTATGACGCCCACATGGACCTCATCTCCCCCGTGCCGATCTTCAACCTCTACAACTCCGAGTGGCCGATCTACACGCGACAGAGCATTTCCCCACCCGCAAAATTTGTCCGCGGCGAGAACAACACCGTGGGAACCGCTCTCGATTCGATCGTGGCCAGCGGCGTCGTGATTTCCGGCGGCATCGTTGAGGGGTCCGTCCTCTCCAACGACGCCTACGTTGCTGCGGGCAGCCGGGTGCAGGATTCCGTGCTGATGGACAAGGTTCGCGTCGGCGAAGGTGCCGTCATTAAGCGGGCCATCCTGGACAAGAACGTCAAGGTCCCCGCTGGAGCTGCCATTGGTCTGGACCCCGCGTTGGACAAGGCCCGGGGCTACAAGGTCACGGAGTCCGGGATTACCGTCCTGGCGAAGGGGCAAGTGGTTCCCGAACCCGGTGAGGCGGAGCTTGCGTTGTCCGCACAGCATCGCCGGAGCCTCCCCGAAGCTGTCAAGGCAGCGACGCATGACGACCCCGATATCCGCGACTCCGCCGAAAAAGTAGCAGCGGGGATCCAAGCGCGGGTGGCTGACGCCGCTGCTGCGCAGGGTGCCGCGCACTAGGTCGTCGACCATCGGCTGACGAGGACAGAACCCGAGGCAGGCCACAGGCTCCCAAGGCTGTAAAATCAGGTCAATGAGCTCCACCGATCTGACGCCTGAAGAGATCCAGGCCTGCCTCAAGGTTCTGACCACGATCCACGTCTATGACGAAGAGCACCCGGACTACGTTGCCGTCCGGCGTGCCACCGGCAAGATGTTCAAAGCCGTCAAACGCCACCGCCGCGTCACCAAGCGCGACTCGATCGCGGAAGCAGACCGCGCCGTGATCGCGCTGACAGCCACCGCCGCCCCTGACAGGATCGACGACGAAACCCGCGGCAATAAGCTGGCGCCCTCCGCCACTGGAGAAATCGCGGGCCATCTCCTTCGCTCGCGACCCTGCTACATCTGCAAGAAGCACTACACACAGGTGGACGCCTTCTACCACCAGTTGTGCCCCGAATGTGCTGCTTTCAGCCATGGCAAGCGCGATGCCCGGACCGACCTCACAGGTCGCAGGGCGTTGCTGACCGGTGGACGCGCCAAGATTGGCATGTACATCGCATTGCGCCTTCTGAGGGACGGTGCCCACACCACCATCACCACGCGCTTCCCCAAGGATGCGGCACGGCGCTTCGCCGCCATGGAAGACAGCAGCGAGTGGTTGCACCGCCTCAGGATTGTAGGCATCGACCTCCGCGACCCGGCACAGGTTATGGCTTTGACGGACTCGCTCAACGAGGCCGGCCCACTGGACATCATCATTAACAATGCCGCCCAGACCGTGCGCCGCTCCGGAAATGCCTACAAGCCGCTGGTCGACGCCGAGGATGAGCCGTTGCCTGCCGCCTTGGAAGCTGCCAACGGCGGCCCTGAGCTCGTAACGTTTGGCCACGCCCATGACAAGCACCCCCTGGCACTTGCGAGCAGTGTTACCGAGCATCCGGTACTTGCCGGTGATGCGATCACTTCCTTGGCGCTGTCCACAGGATCAGCGTCGTTGGAAAGGATCGAGTCAGGCACGGCCATCGACGCCGGTGGCCTGGTTCCGGACCTGGCCTCGATCAACAGTTGGACCCAGGTAGTGGACGAGGTTGACCCCTTGGAGATGCTTGAGGTCCAGTTGTGCAACGTCACGGCGCCATTCTTGCTGGTCAGCCGATTGCGTGATGCCATGAAGCGATCCACGGCGCACCGTAAGTACATCGTGAACGTTTCCGCCATGGAGGGCCAGTTCTCCCGTGCCTACAAAGGCCCGGGGCACCCCCACACCAACATGGCCAAGGCCGCCCTCAACATGATGACCCGAACCAGCGCACAGGAAATGCTGGATTCCGATGGCATCCTCATGACCGCGGTGGACACCGGGTGGATCACGGACGAGCGTCCGCATTACACCAAAGTCAGGCTCATGGAAGAAGGATTCCATGCCCCGTTGGATCTGGTGGATGGCGCCGCGAGAGTCTACGACCCCATCGTGATGGGCGAGAAAGGCGAGGACCAGTACGGTGTCTTCCTGAAGGATTACAAGCCCTCACCCTGGTAAAAATCATACGGATTGAGCATGGATAAAGGCCCTTGGGAACGTTCCCAAGGGCCTTTATCCATGCTCCAACCTCTATGCGAGGCGCGTGATCTCCACCGAAACGGAGAGTCCCGAGCCGCCGCCACCGGACAGGATGCCCTTCAGCGGGGGAACATCGCGGTAGTCGCGGCCCCGCGCCACCGTGACGTGGTAGTCGCCTGCGGGCTTGTGGTTGGTGGGGTCCCAGCTTCGCCATTCCCCGTCCCACCACTCCAGCCAGGCATGTGACTGGCCGGCAACGGTTTCGCCGATGTCGGCCGAGGACCGGGGGTGGATGTACCCGGAAACGTAGCGGGCGGGGATGCCGCTGCAGCGCAAGGCGCCGATAGCCAGGTGGGCCAGGTCCTGGCACACTCCCTGGCGCTGCGACCAAGCCTGCTCAGCGTTGGTGGTGACCCCGGTAGTGCCCTTCATGTAGGTCATCTCACCAGCCATCCACGAGAAAACCGCCAGGGCGGCCTCGTGCGGGTTCTTGCCCTCAACAACGCCCGGGACAATTCCCAGGACTTCCTCCCCGGGCCCGCTGAGCCGGGACTGGGGCAACCAGTCGCTGAACTCGTCCTGGACCTTCTCCGAGGCAATGACGTCCCAACCAACGATGTCGTCCTCGGTAGCCACCCGTTCGGTGCGATGCACTTCCACGGTGGCTGTCGCGAGGACCTCGAGGCTCTCGTGGGGCATCTGCATGTCGAATGCCGTGACGCGGGTTCCCCAGTAGTCACGGTAGGTGCTGACGGATGCCTGGTTGGGTGAGACTTTCAGCGAGGATTCCAGGACCACCTGCTGGCCGTCGGTCAGCGGAGTCATTCTGGCCTCGTTATAGGACAACGTCACGCGACGGTTGTACTTATAGGCCGTTTTATGGACGATGCTCAGCCGGGTCATGAAACTTCTCCCACCCAGGCATGCTCATCAGCCTGATTGAAGTACTTACGGGAAATCGCGTCCGACGCCTGCGTTACGGCCTTCTGCACACGTTCCATGTGCTCAGGCAGTTCGGACATGAGGTCGTCTGTGCGGTGGAACTCAAGGAATGTCCTGGCTTGGCCCACAATGCGGCGGGCATCATTGATGAAGCCAACACGCTGCGCAGACGGATCCAACTTGGCAAGGCACTCATCTGCATCGCGCAGCGCGTAAACGATGGAACGCGGAAACAGGCGGTCCAACAGGAGGAATTCAGCGGCGTGCTGGTCGCCGAACGCAGCCCTGCGCGTGCGGATGAAGGACTCATAGGCGCCTGCACACCGGAGCATGTTGACCCACGACATTCCTGCGGACTGGACATCGCGGGTCGAGAGCATGCGGGCCGTCATGTCTGCCCGTTCAAGGGAACGGCCGAGCACCATGAACAACCAGCTTTCGTCGTGGCTGACGGTGGTGTCCGCAAGGCCGCGCACCATGGCGGTCCGTTCCAGAACCCAGTTGCAGAAGCGGTAAGTCCCCACCACGTCCTTGCGGTGTTGGTTGAGGCCGTAATAGGTGGTGTTGAGGCTCTCCCAAAGGGACTGTGAGACCGTTTCCCGCGCACGCCGGGCATTCTCCCGCGCTGCACCGAGGGAACCGGCAATGGAGGACGCGCTTTGCTTGTCGTACGCCAAAGCATGGAGAAGTTCGGGCAGGCCGAATTCCTCGCTCTGCGGCTTGGCGCCCATCACGGCAAGTAGTTCCCGGGCGACACTTCGCTGCTCCTCAAGGGGCAGGTGGTTCAGGCGCTCGAGGTGTACATCCAGGATCCTGGAGGTACCGTCGGCGCGTTCTACGTAGCGTCCGATCCAGAAGAGTGACTCAGCAATACGGCTCAGCATGGAACTGCCTCCTTCGCGTGGTGCATATCGAAGTTCAAGTGTTGGTGGATGAGGGTCACTGCTGCTGCTCCGTTTGGCGGTCGCGCCAGTTGCTCTCCACGGGCCATACGGACACCTGTTCACGCACGGTGACGGACTGGCGTGGAATGACTTCCGCGGGCATCTGCGGTGAGTTGGCCAGCACCCATGTGTCCTTGGAACCGCCGCCCTGGCTGGAGTTAACGATCAAGGAACCTTCCTTGAGGGCCACGCGGGTGAGGCCGCCAGGCAGAACCCAGACGTCGTCGCCGTCGTTCACCGCGAAAGGCCGCAGGTCCACGTGGCGAGGTCCGAACCTGTCTCCGGAGAGCGTCGGGACGGTGGAAAGCTGCAGGACGGGTTGGGCGATCCAACCGCGGGGATCTGCAATGACGCGCTTGCGCAGGGCGTCGAGCTCGTCCTTCGTGGCGTCGGGTCCGATGACCAATCCCTTGCCGCCCGAGCCGTCCACCGGCTTGACCACCAGCTCGTCAAGGCGGTCAAGCACATGCTCCCTGGCTTCCTTTTCCTCGAGCCGGAAAGTGTCGACATTGGCGATGATCGGCTCTTCGTGAAGGTAGTACCGGATCAGGTCAGGCACGTAACTGTACACGAGCTTGTCGTCGGCTACGCCGTTGCCTACTGCGTTGGCAATGGTCACTCCCCCGGCGCGGGCGGCATTGACCAATCCCGGGCAACCGAGCATGGAATCGGAACGGAACTGGAGCGGGTCCAGGAAATCGTCATCAATACGTTTGTAAATGACGTCCACGCGCTGTTCCCCGGCCGTTGTGCGCATGTACACACGGTTGCCGCGGCAAATGAGGTCCCGGCCTTCCACCAGCTCCACACCCATAAGTCCCGCGAGGAGGGTGTGCTCAAAGTAGGCACTGTTGAAGACGCCCGGGGTGAGGACAACCACCGTGGGATCGTCCACGCCCGCGGGAGCGGTCTTGCGCAGTGCAGAGAGGAGCCTGCGCGGATACTCTTCCACAGGCCGGATGTGCTGCTGGCCGAAAGCCTCGGGCAGGCCCTTGGCCATGGCCCGCCGGTTTTCCAGGACGTAGCTGACGCCGGACGGTACGCGGACGTTGTCCTCAAGGACCCGGAAGGTACCCGCGGCGTCGCGTACGACGTCAATGCCCGAAACATGGACGCGGACGCCGCCGGACGGTTCGAAACCGTGCACTGCCCTGTGGAAGTGGGCGCTGGTTGTGATGAGCTGCCTCGGAATCACCCCATCAGTTACCACAGCCATCCGACCGTAGACGTCATTCAAGAAGGCTTCGAGTGCTTTGACACGCTGGGCAACACCGCGCTCCAGCACATCCCACTCATCGGCAGGAATGACACGCGGGACGATATCGAGCGGGAACGGCCGCTCCTCCCCCGCATAGTCGAAGGTCACACCGCGGTCCAGGAAGGTGCGTGCCATGGAGTCGGCACGGGCGGTGACGTCCGCCAAGGACAGCTCGCGCAGAGCACCGGAGACCTGACCGTAGGATTTTCTGGCAACGTGGCCCGGGGCAAACATCTCGTCGTAGGCGCCACTGCGCGCAGCGGCCTCGGAGTAATCCTGGAATAGGTCAGACATGGGAAACAGGTAATCACCTTTTTGAGTCGGGCGCATTACGCGCTGATTGTGTCGCAGTTTCCGGGTACCCCCGGTTCGCCTTTCCGTGCCCCCATCCGGCAGGGTTGAGGCATGCCCTTCAACAGTCTTACGCCCCGGCTGTCCCGGCTGGGGCCCGGGTTGGTCCTGAGCATCGCTGCGACGGGTCTTGCCTTCACCATCCACACGGCGTTTCCTGTGGTCCCGGCCATGACGCTCGCTGTTGCCTTGGGCTTGCTTTCAGCAAATATACCGGGCACTGCGGCGTTGACAGCGGGGCGCGCCCGCCCGGGCCTCGACTTCGCCGGGAAACACCTCATGCGTGCCGGTATCGTTTTGCTGGGCCTCAAAGTCAGCATGGGCGATGTTCTCGGCCTGGGGTGGGTGTCACTGCTCCTGATCGCAGGTGTGGTGCTGGTGAGTTTCGCGGGAACCTATGGACTGGCGCGCTTGTTGCGTCTACCCGGTGAGGCTGCCCTGCTGATCGCCACGGGTTTTTCCATCTGCGGCGCCTCTGCGATCGGAGCCATGGCCGCGGTGCGACGTATCAAGCATCAGGACACAGTGCTGCCGGTGGCACTGGTGACTTTGTGCGGCACCCTTGCCATCGGTGTACTTCCCCTCCTCATGCATCCGCTGAATCTCAATCCCGAGCAATTCGGGGCCTGGACCGGCGCATCCGTGCATGACGTTGGCCAGGTGGTGGCCACAGCGCAAACCGCCGGAACATCGGCCCTGGCTGTCGCCGTCGTGGTCAAGTTGACGCGAGTGGTCTTGCTGGCGCCTGTGGCGGCCGCGGCGGGGCTGCACCAACGGTTCGACCATGTGCGGCAGCGCGCCAAGGGTTCAGCGGACGGGACAGAAGACGAGCGGCGTTTCCCGCCGATCGTCCCGCTGTTCGTCGTCGGATTCCTCGCCATGGTGGCGATCCGTTCCCTCGGGTGGGCGCCATCTGTGGGGCTTGACGTCGCGGCTGCCGTTCAGGACATTCTCCTGGCGACGGCCCTTTTCGGGCTGGGGTCGGCGGTTCGGATACGGACCCTGATCCACACTGGCGGGCGCGCCGTTTTGGTGGCTTTGGGGTCCTGGCTCCTCATCGCCACGCTGGGCCTGGGCGCCGCGTGGATCATGATTAGATAGCTGTGTGTCGAATCACAATCTCTCGCGCGACGAAGCCGCCACCCGTTCAGCCCTGATCACCACCCACAGCTACGACATCACCCTCGATGTCCGCGATGCGGCAGATCCCGCAGTCGCCGGGTACCCGAGTACCAGCACCCTCACTTTCTCGGCCGAGCCTGGCTCGGCCACGTTCCTGGATTTCATCGGCGGCGGCGTGCAGTCAGTGGTCCTGAACGGCCAGGCGCTTGATGCCGGCAACGTCGTGGACAGGGACAGGATCATCCTGGAAGGCCTCGCTGCCGAGAACACGGTGACGGTGACCGGTACGGCACTCTACAGCCGTTCGGGCGAAGGAATGCACCGCTTCGTGGATCCGGCCGACGGCCAGTGCTACCTCTACACACAGTACGAACCGGCGGACAGCCGCCGCGTGTTCGCCAACTTTGAACAGCCCGACCTCAAAGCCGAATTCACCTTCCATGTGATCGCTCCGGCCAACTGGCAGGTCGCTTCCAACGGAGTTGAAGCCGCGCGGGCACCTTTGGCCACTGACCCGGCGGTTGCGCAATGGGATTTCGCCACAACCAAGCGCATGTCCACCTACATCACCACCGTGCTCGCCGGGCCCTACTTCAAGGCCACAGATCACTGGGGAGCAACGCTCGACGACGGTACGCGCCTTGACGTGCCACTGGCACTTTTTTGCCGCGCCTCGTTGGCGGACTCATTCGATACCGATGAACTGTTCCGGCTGACCAAGAGCGGTTTGGCCTTCTTCAACGACCTCTTCGGCTACCCCTATCCGTGGGGCAAATACGATCAGGCGTTCGTGCCGGAATACAACCTGGGAGCCATGGAAAACCCGGGATTGGTGACCTTCACGGAAAAATACGTCTATGCCTCCCGCGCTACTGATGCCCAGTACCAGGCCCGTGCCAACACCCTCATGCACGAGATGGCACACATGTGGTTCGGTGACCTCGTCACCATGAACTGGTGGGACGACCTGTGGCTTAAGGAATCCTTCGCTGACTACATGGGGACACTGGGGGTGGACCGCGCCACGGATTGGGATACAGCCTGGGTGAACTTTGCCAGCAAACGCAAAGCCTGGGCCTATGTGCAGGACCAGCTGCCCACTACACACCCCATTGTGGCCGACATCCCTGACCTCGAGGCAGCCAAACAGAACTTTGACGGCATCACCTACGCCAAGGGTGCCTCGGTCCTGAAGCAGCTGGTGGCGTACGTCGGATTCGACGCCTTCATGGCCGGTTCCCGGCAGTACTTCCGGGACCATGAATTCGGGAATACGTCGTTGCAGGACCTTCTGAAGGCCCTCAGCAAAGCTTCGGGAAGGGACCTTGCCGACTGGGCACGCCAATGGCTGCAGACATCCGGCATTTCCACCATTGAAGCGGAGATCGTGGAAGATGAGGGGGTCCTCGGTGCGGTGACGCTCCAACAGGAGGCGATCGATCCTCTGACAGGACACCAGGAGCTCCGGCCCCACCGTATGCGGCTTGGCTTCTACGACGCCGACGCAACCGGTGCCCTTGTAAGGTCCGAAAGCATCGAAGTGGACGTTGCCGGTCCCAGCACCCTGGTGGCTGAACTGAATGGAAAACGGCGGCCGGCCCTGCTCTTGGTCAATGATGAAGACCTGAGCTACGCAAAGATCCGGCTCGATCCCGTGTCCGAACACACGGTCAGGACGTCGCTGGACAAAGTCGGAGATCCCATGGCCCGTGCCCTCTGCTGGACGGCCTTGTGGGACTCCGCCCGCGACGGTGTCACGCCTGCAGCACGGTATGTGGCCGCGGTGGAGCAGTTCGCGCCGGCGGAAACCGGCATCGGTGTCCTGCTTAACGTTCTGGGCAATGCCTCCAGCGCCATTGAACGGTTCGTGCCCGCCGCTGCGAGGGGCGGGGTTCGCAAAGGCTTCCTGGCAGTTGCAGCCGGCCAGTTGCAGGCTGCTCCGGCAGGATCGGACCAGCAGCTTGCCTGGGCCCGAACGCTGGCGGATGTCTCCCTGCACGGTGACAGCGAGCTTTCCTTGCTGCGGGGCCTCCTCGAAGGCACCACCGTGGTGCAGGGCCTGGCCGTTGATGCGGAACTGCGGTGGAGCCTCTGGCAGGCGCTGTCCGCCCACGGACAGGCTACGCAGGCTGAGCTGGACCGGGAACTTGCAGCGGATAAGACGGCATCAGGCCGGGAGGGGCACGCGCTGGCGTCGGCCGCCCGTCCCGACCCCTCGGTGAAGGCCGCTGCATGGGACTCCGCAGTCAACAGCACCGGGCTGTCCAACGAGATCCTCAGCGCGACCATCGCGGGCTTCGCCGTGGCTCCGGGGTCACTGCTGGAGCCATACATCGAGCCCTACTTTGAGAACCTGGAACGCGTCTGGGCGGAACGCAGCATTGAAATCGCCGGCAGGATCGTTCGGGGACTATTCCCCGGAGCCCAAGACCTGCCGGACGGCACACAGCCTTCCGGACACCCCGTCCTGGTCCGTGCCGACGAGTGGCTGCGGAGCCACCCGGACGCTCCCAGGGCATTGCGTCGCATTGTCATCGAGCAGCGAAGCCATCTGTTGCGGGCCCTGACGGCGCAGGCCGTCCCCAGTTAGGCCTTAGGTCACGGAACCCGGTTAAGCCACTCCTGGGTGCCAAACTTCTGGTCCACGCGGTTCCTGGCCTCTTCCAGTTCGGTTTCTGTGAGCCGGGACTCCACTGCGCCATATCGCTCCGCGAAAACCTCCTGCATGGCCTGCAGGATCACTGAGCGGGCCAGGCCGGTCTGGCGGCGCAAGGGGTCCACGCGCTTCTTGGCGCTGCGTGTTCCCTTGTCTGAGAGCTTCTCCTTGCCGATCCGCAGGACCTCAACCATCTTGTCGGCATCGATGTCGTAGCTCATGGTCACGTGGTGCAGCATGCCCCCGTTGGCAAGCCGCTTCTGCGCCGCGCCGCCGATCTTGCCCTGCTCGGTTGCTATGTCATTCAGAGGCACGTAGAACGCAGTGATACCGAGTTTCTCCAGGGCTGCCATGACCCAGGCATCCAGAAACGCGTACGAGTCGGCGAAGCTGATACCGTCCACGAGGGTCTGCGGCAGGTACAGCGAGTATGTGATGCAGTTGCCGGCCTCCATGAACATGGCACCGCCACCGCTGATACGGCGAACCACCGTGATGCCGTGGCGGGACACGCCTTCCGGATCCACCTCGTTCCGTACTGACTGGAAGCTGCCGATGACCACGGAAGGCTCTTCCCAGTCCCAGAACCGCAGGGTGGGGTTTCGCCGCCCCACGCCGACCTCCTCTGTGAGGACTTCGTCCAGCGCAACATTCACCTGGGTGGGGAGGATTGATGGCGGGATGACTTCCCACTGGTGGTCCGCCCAGCCGGTGGCTTTGGACAGTGCGCGGCGGACGGTTACAGCTACAGCTTCTGCAGAGAATCCGAACAGCACGGCCCCTTCGGGCAGCCCGGCCGTGACGGCTGTTGCGATCTCGGCTGCGGAGGAGCTCTCCGGAAGTCCTGTCAAGGCGCGGTTGATGTCCAGCAGTGCCTCATCGGGCTCCAGGAAAAAATCGCCGCTCAGGGAGACGTTGGCAAACCGTCCGTTCACCACGTCCAGGTCCACCACCACCAGTTTGCCGCCAGGAACTTTGTATTCACCGTGAGGGCGCGTGCCGTCGTCGAATATTCCAGGAGCAGGATGCAAAGTCATGTGTTCCATCTTGCCGGAAAACGCAAAGGCCCGCATAGCCGGAATTCCGGCGATGCGGGCCTTCGAAAAGACTTGGGGTGAAGTGGGTTACTTCTTGCCGCCGAAGCCCTTGAAGCGAGCGTTGAAGCGCTCGACGCGGCCAGCGGAGTCCATGATGCGCTGCTTGCCCGTGTAGAACGGGTGGGACTCCGAAGAGATTTCGACGTCGATAACCGGGTAGGTGTTTCCGTCTTCCCACTCGATGGTCTTCGAAGAAGACACGGTGGACTTGGTCAGGAACTGCGTACCGGAAGCCAGGTCGTTGAAAACAACAGCTTCGTACTTCGGGTGGATATCAGACTTCATAATGGGACCTTTTGTTCACGCAACTGGATTTTGCCAGCTGCCAGGTATGAATGGAGGTGGTCCGTTACTGAAACATGAATATTCCAGCGGCCGGGCCAACAACCAATCATAGCGGAAACGGCCATGCCATACGAACCGGGTTCAGTCGCGCGGACGGAGTTCCCAGAAGGCGACTGCCGAGGCGGCAGCAACGTTGAGTGAGTCGACGCCTGGCCGCATCGGAATTTTGACGGCGAGGTCGACGGCGGCCAGCGTGTCCTGGCTCATGCCGGCACCTTCGGTACCGAGCACCAAAGCGAGTTTAGGGATCTGCATGGCGGCGAGATCGTCCAAATCCACGGCATCATCCGTCAGCTCCATGGCCGCCACTGTGAAACCTTGCTCCTTCAGCCGGCCCAAGTCATCGGGCCAGTTCTCCAACCTCGCCCAAGGGACCTGGAAGACCGTGCCCATGCTGACGCGAACACTGCGCCTGTACAAGGGGTCGCCACAGCGCGGGGATACCAGGACGGCGTCGACACCGAGTGCGGCAGCCGAGCGGAAGATGGCTCCGACGTTGGTGTGGTCCACGATGTCTTCGAGCACAGCGACGCGGCACGCGTCCGCCAGGAGCAACTCCAGGGGGACGGGAGCCGGCCGGTGCATCGCCGCCATGGCCCCGCGGTGCAGGTGGAACCCAGTGATTTCCTCCAGCAAGGAGGCCTTGCCAATGAAGACGGGAACGTCAGGATACGCCTGGAAGACGTCGTGGAGGTCTTCCAGCCATTTCTCCGCCAGGAAGAAGGACCGGGGTTGGTGTCCTGCCGCCAGGGCCCTGCGAAGGACCCTTGAAGATTCGGCGATGTACATACCTTCCTCGGGCTCGCGGAGCTTCCGTAGGTGCACATCGGTGAGAGTGGTGTAGTCCGTCACGCGGGGATCATCGGCGGACTCGAGGTAGTGGAATGTCACCGGGTGATTATTTCAGGAGGTTAGCAATCATGAACCCAAGGGCAACGATGCCGAGGGTGAAGATCACTGCCCGCAGGACCCGCGGCGACAGCTTCCTGCCCACCCGTGAACCAACAAGTCCACCGATGGTGGAACTGACGGCAATGAGGAGGACGACGAGCCAATTAATGCGGTCGAAGGCGAAGATCAAATAGGAGATCGCTGCCACCATGTTGACGCCCAACACCAGAAAGTTCTTCATGGCGTTGGCGTTTTGCATGGTGCCCGTGAGGAACACACCGAGGATGCCCACCAGCAAGATCCCCTGCGCCGCTACGAAGTAGCCACCGTAGACGCCGGCAAGGTAGACGAGGACCACCAGGAGGATCCCATGGCTGCGGTCGCGGATGGCGTGTTCAGGATTCAGCTCCCTGTTGCGCACCCATGCCTGCAGTTTTGGCTGGAACAGGACCATCAGGAGGGCGAGCACCAGCAGAACAGGCGCCACATAGTGGAATACCTTTTCTGGCAGGTGCAGCAGTAACCAGGCACCAGTGATGCCGCCCAACAGTGAAGCGGGCAGCAGCTTCATCAGCTGCCGTCCCCTTCCCGCCAACTCACGGCGATACCCCCAGGCTCCCGCCGCAGTGCCGGCAACAAGGCCCATGGCGTTGCTCATGGACGCAACCACGGGGGTGATGCCGATGGCAATGAGTACCGGGAACGTCACCAGTGTGCCGGAACCGACCACCGCATTGATGGTGCCGGCCCACAAGCCCGCGAAAAAGACCAGAATGCTGCTAAGAATTTCCATAGTTGTCTACGACTCCGGCCTAGCGGCGGGCTGTGGCTGTGTAGCGGCCACTGTTTTCCGAAACGTCCAAGGCAAGGCCGAAGGTGTTGCTCAAGTGTTCGTCGGTAAGGACTTCCTTAATGGGGCCGGCGGCAACCACTCCGCCTTCGCGGAGCAGCATGGCGTGGGTGAACCCCGGCGGTACTTCTTCAAGGTGATGGGTCACCAGGACCATGGCCGGGGCTGCTTCGTCGCTGGCCAGCTCGCCCAGCTTGTGGACCAGTTCCTCACGACCCCCGAGATCCAGGCCGGCTGCCGGCTCGTCCAGGAGCAACAGTTCAGGATCGGTCATGAGGGCGCGCGCAATTTGAACGCGCTTGCGCTCCCCCTCGGACAACGTGGCAAAGGTCCGGTTAAGCAGCGGCCCCATTCCCCAGTCGTTGAGGAGGCCGAAGGCGCGGCGTTCATCGTCGCGCTCGTATCCTTCACGCCAGCGTCCGGTAACACCGTAGGCGGCGGTGACCACGACGTTCAGGACGTTCTCGTGCTCGGGAATCTGGGTGGCAAGCGCAGCCGAGGAGAGTCCAATCCGGGGGCGGAGTTCGAAGACGTCAACGCGGCCCAGGACCTCATCCAGGATCCCGGCCTTTCCGCTGCTGGGGTGGAGCCGGGCTGCGGCAATTTGGAGAAGGGTGGTCTTGCCGGCGCCGTTCGGTCCCAGGATGACCCAGCGTTCGCCTTCGTTGACCTCCCAGTCAACCTTGTCCAGCAGGGTTTTTTTGCCTCGGACAACGCTGACGGAAGCCAATTCCAGAACATCACTCATAGCAGTAGACACTAGGACAAAAATCCATATGACTGATAACCGGTAACTGCGCCGCGTTTGTGTCGCGAAACGAATTCGGGTGCGTGCGGCGCCCTCAGTAGGATTGAGGCCATGACTTCGAACTTGGCTGCGGTCAGCTATGGCGTGAATTTGTCCCACGAATCCCTCGAGAAGGTGCGGAAGGCACTTGCCCGCGCAGGCGCTGCAGTGTCATCGGAATCACATGGCGGAGACGAGCGCTTTAGCGTCTTTACGGCGGGCCTTACCGCGGACACGGATGCCTCCGCGGACCTTGACGCGGTCCGTCGCCAGGTGGCTGAGGCCGCCAGCGCGGGAGTCGACACGGCCATAGTTCCGGAAGGACTGCGCCAGGCATCCCGCAAGCTCCTGATCATGGACGTTGATTCAACGCTGATCCAGCAGGAAGTCATCGAGTTGCTGGCAGCCCATGCCGGCAAGCGCGAGGAAGTCGCCGCAGTCACGGAGGCCGCCATGCGCGGCGAGCTGGACTTCGCCCAGAGTCTCTACGCCCGGGTCGCTGTCCTCGCGGGACTTCCGGCCGACGTCGTCGATGCTGTCCGGAGAGAGGTGCGCCTCAGTCTTGGGGCGGCGGAACTCGTGGCCGCGTTTAAGGAAGCCGGCCATGTAGTGGCTGTGGTATCCGGTGGGTTCAACCAAATCCTGGGTCCCATCGCCGAGGAACTCGGCTTGGATTACTGGATTGCCAATGAGCTGGAAATTGTCGACGGCGCGTTGACCGGCAAGGTTCTCGGCGCTGTCATTGATCGTGCCGCCAAGGAAAAGTACCTCCGTGAATGGTCGGCTGCTGAGGGCATCAGCCTGGAGCACACCATTGCGGTGGGCGACGGCGCCAACGACCTCGATATGCTTGGCGCCGCAGGCATTGGCATTGCGTTCAATGCCAAACCAGCTGTGCGCGCAGTCGCCGACGCCGTCATCAACATGCCGTATCTGGATGCTGTCCGGCACATCGCCAACGTCTGATTCCTTTCTTCTCCTGATCTCCAGGCCTATGCCCGGGCGTAAAGTCCCCTGGGCATAGGCCGCTTTCGTGTGTCCATATGCGGCCCTGGCTGCTGTGCAGTGGAAAACTGAAACTCAGAATCACATTTCGTGACGCAATATTCCGAACTTTTTATCAAATTGTCATTAATGAAAAGTCTTGCCTCTTCAAACACTCCAAATGCATCGTGTTTGCGGATATTTGAATCATTGATGTGTAAAGTTCAATACTTGGTAGGGATATCCGTGAATCATGCGGCAACCCGGGATGACGGAAGTGCAGGGGCAGGGAGTGAACCGTTCGGTAGGCACATGGAAATGGTGGAGACGCCGCGATGAATTCGCGTCGCCGGAATACCTCCATGCTTCGCCGATTGAGGACACTACGTCACTCCACGAAATCCTCCAGGACGGGTATTTCGACGCGGAGGAAACGGAAATGGCCGCCACCGCGCGGGAATCAGCCCGCAACGCGCCGGAGCATCAGGAAGCCCGAACTGTCTACTTCACGGCTACCGGTGAATACACAACAGAACAGGAAGAACTTATTATGAGCTCACTCGATGAAGCTACAAAGCAACTGCTGTCCATCGAAGGCGCCACTGGCGCGGCTATCGTGGACTACTCCAGCGGAATGGCCTTGGCCCAGGGCGGAAGCCCTGGCTTCGACCTCGGCGTGGCCGCGGCCGGCAATTCGAATGTTGTCAGCTCAAAGCTGCGAACCATGGCCGACCTCGGCTTGGACAGTCAAATCGAAGACATCCTCATCACGTTGGATTCGCAGTACCACTTGATCAACGTTTTGAACTCCTCCGGCGCGAAGGGCCTGTTCGTGTACTTGGTGTTGGACCGCACGTACGCAAATCTGGCGCTGGCACGCCACAAGCTCAGCAACATCGCCAAAGCGGTGGCCATCTGATCTCCTAAAGAACAACGCCAAGGGACGGCCGTGCATGGCGCGGCCGTCCCTTACGTTCATCCGGGCAGGGAGGGGCGTTAGCTTTTCGCGCGGCGCGCGTCGCCGGATTCGAACTTAGCACCCAACATGTGGTGCACAAGGACGTCCTCATTCGTGTTGGCGTTGGCCTCGATGGTAACGAGCTCGCCGTCGCGCATCACGCCAATCCGATGGCACCAGCTGACCATTTCAGACAGGTCTGACGACAAGAGGATGATCGCGACGCCCGTCTGGCTGACTTCGTTGAGCATCCTGTACACGACCTCCTTGGCTCCGATGTCGATGCCACGGCTGGGATGGCTGAGGATCAGGACGTCACATTCGGTAGCCATCCATTTGGCGAGTTGGACTTTCTGGCGGTCGCCGCCGGAAAGCGTGGTGATGTTGCCCTGGATGTTTGTCGTATTGATGCGCATGCGCCGAACCACGTCAGCCACGCCCCGAAGTTGGGTAATCTCATCCTGCAGACTGCCACTGTCCGTTTCTGCACCCTGTCGAAGCCCCTGCACAATGCTGGATTCGGCTTCCAAATTATCTACGTTGTCTGAGGCGTAGCCGATCTTCAGGCGAGCCGCATCCTGCAGGCCCCGGATCTGTACAGGACTTCCGTGCATGAAGATCCGGCCCGCCGTATGTGGGTGAATGCCTGCAAGCGCTTCAACCAGTTGGTAGACGCCCGAGCGGTGGGTTCCCACCAGTCCGAAAATTTCCCCTTTGGCAACACTAAAAGTCACATCCCGCACGCTGTCCCCCACGCCGAGACTCTGGATCCGCAAGGCCTCTTCACCACTTGCTGGATCAGCAGGCCGGGTAATGCCCTCCAGCTCCTGCTGAAGCAAGAGGAAAGTAAGTTCGTCGACGTCGGTCTGGCTGGCTTCCAGGATCCTGTGCACCTTGCCGTCCCGCATGACAGCGATGCGGTGTGCGATGGCTCGGACTTCGTCAAGGCGATGGGTGATATAGATAATTGCCCGCCCTTGCCGGGTCAGCATCCGCAAAACCTGATGCAGGACCGCTACGTCATGGTCCGGAAGTGATGCGGCCACCTCGTCCATGATGACCAACTGGGCTTCTTCGGCAACCATTCTCAGCACCTCGACGAGTGCCTGTTCCGCGCGGATCAGGGTGCCCACTTTCGCGTCGGGATCCATGCTGATTCCGATCTCGCGGATCAGTCTGCTTGCTTGTTCCCGGAGGTCGGCATGGGACTTTCCGGCCTGAAAAGTTCCGCGGAAAATCGCCTCGGTGATGGTCAAGGCAGGGTCGATCTGGAAATTCTGGGGAATGAGCCCGACTCCGCACGCTTTGGCTTCCTCCAGGGATTCCGGCCCGTACTTCTCCCCGGCCAAAGTAATCCGTCCAGCATCATGCTTATGGGATCCTGCCAAAACGCCCATAAGAGTTGTTTTTCCTGCGCCATTGGTGCCGATCAGCCCCAGTATCTCGCCTCGATGCAACGAAAGGCCGACGCCTTTGAGGATTCGCCGCTGGTCGTACGACGCGTAAATATCATCAGCATGCAATAACAGGTCCAAAGAAGCTCCTAGTACCAAGGGAAAATAGCCACCCCAGCGAGTCAATTGCGAAGCTTCCTGCACACTTCCTGCGGCGGTTGATTGAGTCAGAAACTCCCCCATTAGGGTTTATGCAGCCTTCGGACAACTGCAAATGAAGGCGCCTTGGAGAGTCAATCAGATGAGACTCCTTAATGCAAAGCGTGTAAGTTGAAACAACTATTGCTATTTCGTGACGCGATAAAGTCCATTAATTATCAAATCGTTATGTCCAGATCTTGTTCCACCGGCCGTCGACCTCTGGCCCCTTGAGGTCGTCCGGCATTAAACAACAGTGGCCCGGGACGGGTGTCCCGGGCCACAGTTGAGTGAGGCGTTTGTTACTCGGAAGCCTTATTGAAGTAGTCGGCTCCGCCAACGTATTCGGTGTGGCCGGATTCGACGTCGGCGGTCACCATTTTGGCCACCTCAGCCGCGAATTCCTCCACGGAGTAGAGCTTGCCGGCTTCCGCGCGGCGTGCTTCGATGGCGCCGGGGTTAGAGCGGTCGAGCAAGGTGGCTGTGACCGTGCCCTCAATCATGTCGCCTGAGACGACCACCAGCGAGATTCCCTTGTCCGCCAAATTGGGCAGGAGGGCGCGCAGAGCATCCTCACCGGCCCGCTTGCTCTTGGCCACGGGCTCGTACTCGGGCATGGTGGGCACTGTCTCGACGAAGTGTGCCTGGTGGCTGGTGACGAAGACAACGCGCGAGCCTTCCGGCATGAGCGGAACAGCGGCATTGAGCATGTTGATTTGGGCATCGCGGTTCAACTTGAGGGCGTAGCCCTCCTCCATGCCCGATTCCATGCCGCCGGACGCGTTCAGCACCAGAACGTCGAGGGAGCCGAATTCCTCCATGGCGGTGCTGGCCAGTGCGTGCACGCCTTCGTCCGTGGTCAGGTCCGCGCCGACAGCCGCCGCGCGGCCGCCAGCTGCCTGGATCCCAGCCACTACCTTGTTGGCGCGGGGTGCCTTCTGGCGGTAATTGACAACGACGGCGGCACCCTCGCCGGCGAGGATCTTGGCAACCTCAGCGCCAATGCCCCGCGAAGATCCCGTGACGATGGCCGTCTTGTTATCCAGCATTCCCATTCGTGCTCCTTTTGTTCACTTCGTCCAAATTCCGTGGGCTCGACTTCCATCATGCCAGCGGCCGGATTGAAATCTGTTGTCGGCCCCGGACAAAAAACTGCCTTGGAGGCTGGCGGGCTAGTGGCCCATCCCGAGGCCGCCGTCCACCGGGATCACCGCTCCTGAGATGTATGCGGCTTCGTCGCTGGCAACCCAGCGCACAACGTCCGCTACTTCGGAGGCTTCAGCGAAACGTCCCGCCGGAACATTGGCCAGATACGACTTTTGGGTATCTTCCGGCAACTCAGCTGTCATGTCGGTGTTGATGAAGCCTGGTGCAACCACGTTGGCAGTAATACCGCGGCTGCCCAGTTCGCGGGTCAAGGACCGCGCTATGCCCACCATGCCTGCCTTGGAAGCGGAGTAGTTAATCTGGCCCGGGGCGCCGTAAAGGCCGGAGACAGAAGAGATAAGGACAACCCGGCCCTTGCGAAGCCTGATCATTCCCTTGGAGGCCCGCTTGATAACCCTGAAGGCGCCGGTCAGGTTGGTGTCCAGCACCGAGGTGAAGTCGTCCTCGCTCATACGAAGCAGCAGCGTGTCCTTGGTGATGCCCGCGTTGGCCACCAGTACTTCCACCGGGCCGTGTGCCTCTTCGACGATTTTGAAAGCTGCGTCAACGGAGGCTTCGTCCGTGACATCGGCTTTAACGCCCAGGATGCCTTCAGGCAGCTCTGTTTCACTGCGGTAGGTGACGGCAACTTTGTCACCGTTGGCAACGAACGATTGCGCGATGGCAAGACCGATGCCGCGGTTGCCGCCTGTAATGAGGACGCTGCGTCCAGTGGATACTGCTTCAGACATACTTTCGCTCCATGCTCCGCGGCCTAGGCTTGCCGCTGTGAAAAGTGATTTTCCTTTGTCGATCTTATCCGTCGCCCGTTCCAAACCCGCGGGTAACCACCCTCCTCAGCGGTTTGGGCCGTTACCGCCTTGGTGAGAGAATTGATAGAGGCCTATGGAGCGTGATGATTCAGTTGTGACACGAGAAAACAGTCCCCTGCAGCAAGTGCCCGGGGAACCGGACGCTGTTTCCAGCGACCCCGAAGTCCACAGCATCACTGATGCCGCTGCGGCGCACTCTGAAGACATGCGTGAGCGCATGATCAAATACGCGGTGGCAATGGGCATCCGCATGGTCTGCATCATCCTCATCTTCGTGGTGGACGGCTGGTTCAAGGTCATTGCCATCGCCGGAGCGGTGTTCCTTCCGTGGATTGCCGTGGTGATAGCCAACGGCAACGACAAAGCCGAGGACCACAGTGAGTCCTTGCTGGACGATGTGGCAGTGCCTGAAATCGAACGCTCCCCCCAGCAAGAAGAACAAGAACCAGTGGACGCCCCAACGGTTCTCCAAGGCGAACTGGTGGATGACGAACCACCAAGCAAACCAGCTGGCCCCACGATGGGCCACAGCAGCGAGGCCGGGAACCCCGGCGATGAACGGGCGGCTTCATGAACATCTTTAACCTTGGCAGCCATGGTTTGGCTGGCCAGGAGTCCGAGCGTGCCACCGGCCCGGCAGTGTGTTCACGTAAGGGATGCCGTGTCCACGCCGAATGGCAGCTTTTGTGGAACAACCCCCGCATCCACACTCCGGATCGGCGCAAAGTGTGGCTTTCCTGTGGAGATCACCGGGAATGGCTTGAGGACTACCTGCAGACCCGTGGCCTGTGGAAGGAAACAGTCCCCTTCACGGATGAGACGACGGCGAACGAGGCTGGCTGAATGTACCGTTTCCTTTTCTCCAGCAAGTGGCTGGGGTATTTCGTTCTGGCCGTCATCTTCGCCACAGCGTGCGTCTTCCTGGGCCGCTGGCAGATGGACCGCAGGGCCGAGACCCTGGCCGAGATCAATCGTGTGGTGAGTAACTACTCTGCCACGCCTGTCCCCTACACCGAGGTCAAGGACCAGTTCGACGCCTTGGACCCGGAACGGGAATGGACCCAGGTTCAATTGCGCGGTACCTACGACCTTGAAGGTCAGCGGGTTGTCCGTAACCGGCCGCTCAACGGACAGCCGGGCTACGACGTCGTAGTTCCCTTCCGCCTCACCACCGGCGAAGCGGTGGTGATTGACCGCGGCTGGCTGCCGATTGGCAACAACACTCCCGGACGCCCCGACGTCGTTCCGGCACCGCCAACGGGCGAGGTAACGGTGATAGCGCGGCTCAAGCCTGCCGAACCGAAGCTGGACCGCGGCGCGGTGGAAGGTCAGCTGGCCTCCATTGACCTGGCCAGCTTCGCAAATGAACTCCCCTACCCCATCGCCACGGGGGCTTACGGGCAACTGGCCAGTGAAGATCCCGGCGTGCAACTGATGCCCACGCCTTTCCCCAAGCCGGCGACGGAAGAGGGAACGCATTTGTCGTATTCCCTGCAATGGTTCGCCTTCGGCGTGCTGATGTTCATCGGTTTTGGCTACGCAGCGCGACAGCAGGCCCGGAATGCGGCCATCGACGCCGAGGATGAAGAGGACGAGCAGATCATCGCCGCGGGTGGAACGCCGAAGAAGCGCGCGCCCGCTCCGCGAAAGAACAGACGGCCAACGTCCGAAGAAGAGGAAGACGCCATCCTTGATGCACAAGGCCACTGAATGATTCCGGATCCCGTACTCAACGTAAAGTCAGCCCTGATTGCCGCCGGAGCCGAGGACACTGTCCGGATCTTTGAGGACAAGGTCCCGACGGCGGCAGCCGCCGCCTCCGCGCTCGGTTGCGATGTCGCGGCGATCACCAACAGCCTGATCTTTGAGCTGGACGGCCAACCACTGCTGATCCTGGCCAGCGGTGTGGCCAAGGTTGATACAGCATTGGTTGCAGCACAGTTGGGCACGGGCAAGATCCGCCGCGCCACG
Organism: Paenarthrobacter aurescens; assembly: GCF_025421775.1. GTDB lineage: Bacteria > Actinomycetota > Actinomycetes > Actinomycetales > Micrococcaceae > Arthrobacter > Arthrobacter aurescens_B. The sequence continues at coordinate 324,939 of NZ_JAOEFX010000001.1, forward strand.
TCGGAATTCGTGCTGGTACATACCGGCCAGGAAGTAGGCGGAGTGGCGCCAGTGGGCCACCCAGAGAAACTGCGCACCATCCTGGACACCTCGCTTCAAGAACACCCTCTGCTATGGGCGGGAGCGGGAGACCACAACTCCATGTTCTCCATCAACTACGAAGAACTGGCACGAATCACGAGCGCGGAACCCCTGCAGGTTCGATAAATCGCATGGGGTGACTTGGTCACCAGCGGAGCGACGCGCTCGATGTGCGTAGCGTGCGTCCAAGCGAGGAACGAGCGAGCACGCGGCACATCAAGCGTGCCGCGCAGCGGACGCAACAACAGCGCGCAGCGGACGCAAGCACCGCCAACGGCCCGCCCAGCGAGGGCTAAGCCAGCGTGATCAAGTCCAAGTAGTCCTCGTTCCAGTGATCCTCCACACCGTCCGGGAGCAGTACAACGCGCTCCGGATTCAGTGCGGACACTGCACCCTCGTCGTGGGAGACCATGACGACGGCGCCACTGTAGTTCTTGAGGGCCCCCAGGATTTCGGCACGGCTGGCCGGGTCCAGGTTGTTGGTGGGCTCATCCAGGAGCAGAACGTTGGCGCTGGAGGCCACGATCGTGGCAAGGGCCAATCGGGTCTTCTCACCGCCTGAAAGAACGCCCGCGGGCTTGTCCACGTCGTCACCGGAGAACAGGAACGAGCCCAAGATGCCACGGACTTCGGCATCTTTCATGTCCGGAGCTGAAGACCGCATATTTTCCAGGACAGTGCGGTCGACGTCGAGTGTCTCGTGTTCCTGGGCGTAGTAGCCCACCTTGAGGCCATGCCCCGGAATGATGTCACCAGTGTCCGGTTTGTCCACTCCGGCCAGCATGCGCAGGAGCGTGGTCTTGCCGGCACCGTTGAGGCCAAGGATGACTACCTTGGAACCGCGGTCGATGGCCAGATCCACGTCTGTGAAGATTTCCAGCGAACCGTAGGACTTGCTGAGGCCCTCGGCGGTCAGAGGGGTCTTGCCGCAGGGAGAGGGATCCGGGAAGCGGAGCGCGGCCACGCGGTCGTTTTCACGCACAGCTTCCAAACCGCTCAGGAGCCGCTCTGCACGCTTGGCCATGTTCTGGGCCGCCACGGCCTTGGTGGCCTTGGCACGCATCTTGTTGGCCTGGTCGATCAGGACCTGGGCCTTCTTCTCGGCATTGGCGCGTTCACGCTTTCTGGCGCGTTCGTCCGTTTCGCGCTGGAGCAGGTAGCGCTTCCAGTCCATGTTGTAATAGTCGATTTGGGCGCGGTTTGCGTCCAGCAGGAAGACCTTGTTCACAGTGGCTTCGAGGAGCTCCGTGTCGTGACTGATCACGATCAAGCCACCCTGGTGGTTCTTCAGGAAGTCGCGGAGCCAGGTGATGGAGTCCGCGTCAAGGTGGTTGGTCGGTTCGTCGAGGAGCAAGGTCTCCGCGTCGGAGTAGAGGATCCGGGCCAACTCCACGCGGCGGCGCTGGCCACCGGAAAGGGTCTTCAACGGCTGGTTGAGGAGCCGGTCCGGCAGTGCAAGGTTGGAGGAGATCGCGGCGGCTTCAGCCTCCGCGGCATAGCCTCCGCCCGCCAGGAATTCAGATTCCAGGCGGTCATAGCGGTTCATGGCTTTGCGCTGCACGGCTGCGTCTTCACTGGCCATTTCCTCGTGGGCCTTCTTGAGCTTGCCCACCACCACGTCCAAGCCGCGTGCGGAAAGAATGCGGTCGCGGGCCAGCTGCTCCATGTCCGGGGTGCGGGGGTCCTGCGGCAAGTAGCCGATCTCGCCGCTGCGGGTCACCTTTCCCCCGGCGGGAAGGCCTTCGCCTGCGAGGACCCGTGTGAGCGTGGTCTTGCCGGCGCCGTTACGGCCGACGAGCCCGATCTTGTCCCCTTTATCCACCCGGAAGTTGACCTGATCCATGAGCAGGCGTGCGCCGGCGCGGAGTTCGAGATCCTGGACGGTAATCAATTCGGGTGATGCCTTTCAATGGGGAACGCTCGCGGGGACCGGTGGGCCCGATATGTGCGGCGGGTGCGGCCGTGAGAACAGCCTGTTCAAGTCTACCGGCATGAGGGCTTTGGGCTGACATCGCCCCCTTAACCGGGAAAACTGTGCCACTCACCAAAGATCTGGGCGGTTGCGTTGTGGAGAGGCTCCAAAAAACGGGTTCGGCGCTGTCCGTATTCTCATCAACGGGGGAACACGAACCTTCATCGCATCGCATCACACCTGATTGGACCCGTCATGAGTAACACTGACTCTGCCACTGCGCTGCGGACCGCAGCCTCCCGCAAACGCTGGTCGCCTACCGACCTCGGCCTTATAGCCGTTTTCGCGGCCCTTGTGGCAGCCTCCGCAATAGTTCCCGGAATTCCGGTCGGCGCCCTTGGCGTGCCTATCACCTTGGTGACCCTGACCGTGATGCTGAGCGGACTGGTGCTGGGCGCCGGCCGTGGATTCGCCGCCGCCGGACTTTACGTGCTGCTCGGTTTTGCCGGACTGCCGATCTTCAGTGGTGGCCGCAGCGGGTTGGGCATTCTTGCGACCCCCTCCGCCGGTTACATCATCGCGTTCCCGTTGGCGGCCGCAGCAACCGGCTACCTCGCGGGGGTGGTGATACGCAGGACGATCAAGTTCCGTGCGCTCTGGCTCTTTGGGGCCGCAATGGTGAGCAGCATCGTCATCATCCATGGGCTGGGCGTCCTGGGCATGATGGTCAACGCCAAACTGGACTTCACCAAGGCTTTCATCGCCGACCTCGCGTTTGTCCCCGGAGATATCCTCAAGAACGTGCTGGCTGTCATCATCGCGATGGCTATTCATAAGGCCTTCCCGGACGTCCTGGTACGTCGGGTCAAGTAAAAGCGGGAACAATCAATCCATGAATTCGATCAGTTTCAGCAGGGTCTCGGTTCGCGTCGCGGTCGATGGCAGCGACGCGCCGAAGACTTTGCTGAGCGACATTTCCCTTGACCTGGCGGAGCGCCGGATCGGCGTCATCGGCGCCAACGGCTCCGGAAAGTCAACGCTTCTGCGGCTACTGAACGGCTTGGTTGAACCGAGCGAGGGATCCGTTGTGGTCCACGGCGACGACACTGTTGCAGCAGTCCGCCGTGTTCGCAGCAATGTGGGTTTCGTCTTTACCGATCCCCTCTCACAATTGGTGATGCCTACGGGGCGGGAAGACGTTGAGCTGTCGCTTCGCCGTTCCATCCGGAATTCCAAGGAGCGGGCTGCCCGCGCCGAGGCAGTCCTGGACCGCTTCGGCCTCCTGCCCCTGGCAGATCAAAGCATCTACGAACTATCGGGCGGCGAAAGGCAATTGCTGGCCCTGGCCGCAGTCCTGGCCGTTAATCCCACCGTTTTGGTACTCGACGAACCGTCCACCCTCCTGGACCTTCGGAATCGGGAGCTCCTGCGGCGGACCTTGGCCGGACTCGACCAGCAGGTCATCATGTCCACCCACGACTTGGACCTCGCGCTTGATATGGACCGGGTCTTGGTGGTGGAGTCCGGACGCATCGTGTTCGACGGCGGCGCGGCCGAAGGCGTTGCCCGTTACCGCGCGTTGTGTGCGGCTGCGGTGGACAGTGCTACGGAGGACAGTGCTAAGGAGGACTGTGCAGCTATGGACAAGCGCTGGTTGGGTGGCGTGCAGAAGTGAGGGGCAACAGCTTCCTGATTGCGAACTACGTCCGTGGAAATTCGATCATCCACCGCACTCCCCTATGGCTGAAGTTCCTTGTGGTCGCTGCTTGCGGAACGGCGTCATTCCTGATCGTGGACTGGTCAGTCTCCCTTGTGATCCTTGCCATAATGTGTGGCCTGTTCCTGCTCAGCGGTGCCGGACTCCGGCGGCTGCTGAGGGCCATCTGGATCGTCACACCCATCCTGGTAGTGATCGGCCTTTTCCAGTGGTGGCAACTGGGCGGACCCACCGCTGCCCGCATTGTGCTGAACGTGCTGGTGTGCGTTGTTGCGGCCTCGGTCCTCACCGCGACTACTCCTGTGCAGGAGCTGCTTGACGGCGTGGTTGCCATCGCCAGGCCGTTCCGGCGTTTTGGTGCCGATCCTGAACGTTTTGCCCTGACCATCGCGGTGATGCTCAGAAGCATCCCCTTTATTGCCGGCGCCTTTTCAGACGTGAGGGACTCAGCACGTGCGCGGGGACTGGAGCGCAATCCCAGGGCGCTCGTCCTGCCGGTCTTCATCACTACCGTGGCCTACGCCCGGCAGACCGGCGATGCGTTGGCTGCACGGGGTTTGGGTGAGCCGGATGACGCTGCTTCCGGAAACTAGAGCCGCGAGTACTGCATCAGCGCGGCGGTTCCCATGCCACCAGCAATGCTTATCATCGCCAAAGCCAGGGGGCTGTCTCCCTGGATGGCGTGGCGGCTGCGTGCTTGGGCCAACAACCGAGTCACCAGGACAGCCCCGGATGCGCCGAAGCCGTGTCCCAAGGCCAGGGCGCCTCCTTCGAGGTTGGCCCTCTCAGGGTTGATTCCCAGGTGGTCCAGGCATGCAATGGTCTGTGAAGCGAAAGCTTCGTTGAACTCGACCAGATCCACGCTGTTGGCGGCCACGGAGTGATTCGTCAGGAGCCGCTCCGCCGCATACGCTGCGCCGATACCGAGGAGCTCCGGGTCCACACCGGCGGTGTCGCACCCCAGTACCAGCAAACCGTCTGGCGCACCCAGGATGCGTGCGCGCCTGAGCGACGTGATGACGACGGCGGACGCTGCGTCGGCGTCGAAGCATGAGTTCGCTGCTGTGACGGTTCCGCCGGGCACGAACGCGGCCGGAAACCGCGGCATCATGGATGCCCGCAGCGAAGCCTTGGGGCCGTCGTCGGAATCCACCAGCTTTCCGTTGCTCTTCAGGGGAACAATTTCGCCCTCAAAGCTTCCCGCCCTGACGGCTTCGACCGCACGTTGGTGGCTCAGGAGCGCGTACTCGTCCTGCCTCTCCCGCGTCACGCCAAACGCGCGGGCAACGTTCTCTGCAGCTACCCCCATGTCGGGGTCGCCGAACTGTGGCGGCACAAAGGTGGCGCGGGAGTAGAAGTCGAGTTCGCCGTCGTCGAGCCTGTTGGCACGGGCGGGTGCGGTACTGATGCTCTCGACACCGCCGGCGAGATACAGGGTGTCGCTGCCTGCGGCAACCAACCTCGACGCCAACGCAACAGCGTCAAGGCCTGAACCACACTGCCGGTCCACCGTCAGGCCAGGTACGGTGACGGGAAGTCCGGCTTGCAGCGCGGCAAACCTGGCCACATTCCCGCCGCCACCTACGGCGTTTCCGATGATGACGTCGTCCACATCGGCAGGGGCCACATCCACTGAATCCAGGAGCGTAGCCAGGACCGGTGCCAGGAGATCGGCCGCGCGTAGGTGTTTCAACGTGCCATGGGCACGACAAATCGGCGACCGGCGGGCCGCGATAATCACCGGTTGCCGGGATTCGTCGATCCGACGGCTGGACGTATCGACGTCAGCCAAGGGGTTGCGCCCGGGGATCATGGTTCTTGATCCAGTCGAGGAGGACCTTCCGGCTGATCTTCCCGCGATCCGTCAGGGGCAGTTCCGCCAACAGGTAGTACTGTAACGGCCGTTTGTCCCTTGCCAGGAGACCGTCCAGCCCGCTACGGAGTTGGGTTGCGGTGACGGCACCATAGGCAGGTACGACGCCGGCAATCACCTTGTGGCCGCGAATGTCGTCTGGCGCCCCGGCGGCCACTGCAGCCTCTATGCCGGGAACGGAAGCGAGGGCGAGTTCAACTTCATGGGGGTAGACGTTCTTTCCCGAGGTGATGATCATGTCCGACCGGCGGCCAAGAATGTGCAGGGTGCCGTTGTCCAGGAAGCCCTGGTCCCCTACCGTGTACCAGCCGTCGAGGCACCGCAGGGCGTGCCCGTCATCCCCCCACAGATAGCCATTGCTGACCATCCCGCTGCGGACGCTGATGTTTCCGTGCCGACCGTCCGGGAGGGGGCGGCCTTCATCATCGAGGATGCTTAGTTCCACGCCCGGGAAAGGCAAGCCAATCCCGGTGCCACCAGCATCCAGTGTTTCACCGGCGGCCAGATGGGTGCCGGACACGAAGCTCAACTCGGAAGCACCGTAGTACTCGTAGATAGCCGCATGGGGCGCCCACCGCCGTGCTGCCTCCAAGGTCCTGGCATCCAGTTTGGAACCGGCGCAAATGATGCTTCGGACGCCGGATGCATCCACATCACCGGCGAGCCCCCGCTCGCTGAGCAACCGCAGCATGGTGGGTGCCAGGACAAGCCGTGTGATGTCGTCGTGGATGATGGCAGCGTGGGCATCACCAACGTCGAAGGATTCCAGCGTGTGGAATGCAGCTCCGGCATAGAGGCATTCCGAAAGGGCGTAGAGATTCAAGCTGGCGGAAAGTGGTCCCGGCGCCAAGGTCCGGTCATCCTTCGTGAGGCCAAAAAACTCGATGGACGCGTCGAAGGACACCCGCCAGGAGCGTCGCGAACGCGTGAATGCTTTTGGTATGGAAGTAGTACCGGAGGTAAGGCCGATCAAGAACGTGCTGGAGGGCTCCCCATCCACGAGTTCCACGTCGGATGCAGTGCCCGTCCCCGCCAGCCGGCAGGTGACTTCTTCAATCAAGGGTTCGGGCCATTCGGGATCCAGCACCGCACAACGACGCTCCCCCGCCACGGCCGCCACATAGCGTTCCACGAAGTGGCTGGAGTTCGGATCGGAGAGAACAGTAGTGTCCACCGAGTCGCCAAGCAGCGCGGTTGCGGCATCGCGGAGTCCGGCCCAGGTGAGCCGGCTGCTGCCCACAACGACGGCGGTGTCGTGGGGGCGCTCATCGGCCCAGAGCTGAAGTTTGTCCAGGAAAGGCATCCAGCCAATTTTACGGCAGTGTCCGGCCCCGGGCACCAAAAGTGACGTCTATTCTGACTGTATGAGTTTCAATGACGGCGCACAGCTTGACCCCTCCCAGGTGGAGGACCGACGTGGCAGTGGAATGGGCCGCGGGACCAAGATCGGCGGTGGCATCGCCGGCGGGATCGTGGTGCTGCTGCTGGCACTGTTCGGCATCAATCCCAATATCCTTGGAGATCTGACAGGCAGCGGAACCCAGCCGCCCGCCGTCGAAAGTGGCGGCGCCGGCGGTGTCCAGGAATGCCAGACCGGAGCTGACGCGGACAAACGGTTGGACTGCCGGATCACCGGAACGGTGAACAGTCTCAACGCTTTCTGGCCGGACTACCTGGCGGACTACAACGTCCAGTACCCGCGGCCCAAGACCGTCATCTTCAGTGAGGCCACCAACACCGGGTGCGGTGCAGCTACCAGCGCCGTGGGTCCGTTCTACTGCCCTGCGGACACCACGGCCTATTTTGACCCTGGCTTCTTCGACGAACTGGTGACCCGCTTTGGTTCCTCCGGAGGACCGCTGGCACAGGAGTATGTGGTGGCCCACGAGTTCGGACACCATGTCCAGAATATTCTCGGAAACCTGGACCAGGCACAGCAGGATCCCCAAGGTCCGCAGTCGGGCGCCGTCAGGGTGGAGCTGCAGGCTGACTGCTATGCGGGTTTGTGGGTCAGGCACGCAACGACGCAAACGGACGCCAGCGGTAAACCCTTCCTTGATCCCCTGACTGAGCAGGATCTGCAGGATGCGCTCTCCGCCGCTTCCGCCGTCGGCGATGACCGCATCCAGGAGGCGGCAACGGGTCGTGTCTCTCCTGAGTCCTGGACGCACGGCTCCAGTGAGCAGCGGCAGAAGTGGTTCTATCAGGGGTACACCACCGGAGACATCAACAAATGCGACACCTTTGGTGTGGCTGCGCCCTAAGGCATCACGGCACGAAAAAGGAAGGGTTCCGGGTGATATGCCCGGAACCCTTCCTTTACCCGTTTAGCGGGCGAATGCTGATCAGATGTTGAAGCCGAGGGCCCGCATCTGGTCCTTGCCGTCGTCGGTGATCCGCTCGGGACCCCATGGAGGCATCCATACCCAGTTGAGGCGCCAATCGTCAACGACTCCGTCGAGGGACTTGCCAACCTGCTCTTCAAGCACGTCCGTCAGCGGGCACGCCGCCGTGGTCAGTGTCATGTCAATCAGGAGGGCACCGTCGTCATCGGAGTACTTGAGGCCGTAGAGAAGGCCCAAGTCCACGATGTTGACGCCGAGTTCCGGGTCAATCACGTCCTTGAGCGCTTCCTCGACGTCCTCGAGGCTGGTACGCGCCACATTGATGTCGGTCATGGAACGATCCTAACTAGGCCTGTACGGCCGGAGCAACGGCAACGCCGGCGCCTGGAGCGTAGCGGTCGTAGCCTTCATCTTCGAGGCGGTCGGCGAGCTCGGGGCCGCCCTCTTCAACAACCTTGCCGTCAACAAACACGTGGACGAAGTCCGGCTTGATGTAGCGCAGGATGCGGGTGTAGTGGGTGATGAGCAGCGTGCCCATGTTGCCCTCTTCGTGTGCACGGTTGACGCCCTCGGAAACAACCTTCAGAGCGTCGACGTCAAGGCCGGAGTCGGTCTCGTCCAGGATGGCGAACTTCGGCTTGAAGAGTTCCAGCTGCAGGATTTCGACACGCTTCTTCTCGCCACCGGAGAAGCCTTCGTTGACGTTGCGCTGAGCGAAGTCGGCGTCGATGCGAAGCTGCTGCATGGCAGCCTTGACGTCCTTGGTCCAGGTACGCAGGGCCGGTGCTTCGCCGTCGATCGCGGTCTTGGCAGTGCGGAGGAAGTTGGTCATGGTGACGCCGGGAACTTCCACCGGGTACTGCATGGCCAGGAAGACGCCTGCACGGGCGCGCTCGTCGACGCTCATCTCGAGGACGTCTTCGCCGTCCAGCGTGATGGTGCCGCTGGTGACGTTGTAGCGCGGGTGACCGGCGATGGTGGAGGCGAGGGTTGACTTGCCCGAGCCGTTGGGGCCCATGATGGCGTGCGTTTCACCGGTCTTGATGGTGAGGCTGACGCCCTTCAGGATCTCCTTGGTGCCCTGCTCCGTCTCGATGCTGACGTGCAGGTCCTTGATTTCAAGAGTTGACATGCTCTTCTTTCTTTCCGTTCGTAAGTCTGGCGGTACTGGGCGCTCAGTAGTTGTCTACCGAGGCGCCGTTCACAACGTTGGTCACGTCCACGTAAACGTCGTCTCCGTCGATGGTGACGGCGAAAACCGGGACGGGGTCGTAAGCAGGCAGCTGGAGAGGCTGTCCGCTGCGGAGGTCGAACTGGGAACCATGTCCCCAGCATTCGATCGCGCAACCTTCAACCTCACCCTCGGACAACGAGATGTCCGCGTGCGAGCAGGTATCGGCGATGGCGTGGATGTCGCCCATCGAATCCTTGACGATGGCTACGGGATAGTCATCAATCAGGACGCGCAGCGCTTGCTTGACCTGGATGTCATTGGCGTTGCATACCAGTTCGCCCTTGGTTTCTTCACTCATTGTTGTTCTGCCTGGCCTGTCCTAGTTGTCGGTCGCGGCGAGTTCGCGCTCAACAGCTGCGGTCAGGCGATCTTCGATGGCCGGGACCTTGATCTGCTGGATGATCTCGTTGAGGAAGCCTCGGACCACCAGGCGGCGGGCAACCTTTTCCGGGATGCCGCGGGCCATGAGGTAGAACAAGTGCTCGTCATCGAAACGGCCGGTGGCGCTGGCGTGGCCTGCACCTTCGATCAGACCGGTTTCGATTTCGAGGTTCGGGACCGAGTCCGCGCGGGCACCGTCCGTGAGGACCAGGTTGCGGTTGGCCTCGTAGGTATCAGTGCCTTCGGCTTCCTTACGGATCAGGACGTCGCCAACCCACACGCTGTGGGCATTGCGGCCCTGCAGGGCACCCTTGTAGAGGACGCGTGACTTGCAGTTGGCCACAGCGTGGTCAACGAAGAGGCGCTGCTCAAGGTGCTGTCCAGCATCCGCGAAGTACAGGCCGAACATTTCGACGTCAGCGCCCGGCGCGGTGAAGCGCGTGGACGGCGTGACGCGTACGAGGTCGCCGCCAAGGCTGACCACGATGTGCTTGAACTTGGCATCGCGGCCAATCTTTGCCTGCTGCGATGAAGCGTGAACAGCGTTGTCTGCCCACTCCTGCAAGGACACAACGGTCAGTTCAGCGCCGTCCTCGACGATGATCTCCACGTTCTCGGAGACAACGGCGGTGCCCTGGTGGTCCAGGACCACAACGGCCTTGGAGAAACGCTCTGCCACAATCACGATGTGCTGGGCAGACGGTGACTCCCCGGCGCCGGTGATCAGGACCGAAACTTCGCTGTCGGCCTGCAACTCGGCAGGCACGGTGACGACCGTGGCTTCGGCAAAGTTCTCCCAGGCGTTGGCGGACACGAGGTCCTCCGGGATGGCTGCCTGGCCAATGCGCTTGTCATCGCGGCCAACGGTTTCAACAACGACGCCGGCAGGTGCGGTAACGCTGACAGCCGGAGCCGCGCCGTTAAGGACGTCGGTGTGCAGCCCACGAAGCCGCTTCAGCGGGGTGAAGCGCCAGTCTTCCTCAAGTCCGTTCAACGGCTTGAAGTCGGCCATCTTATAGGAGGTGAGACGCCCGGCACGCGAGCTGTCCGGGATGCCTACGCCGCCACCATGCGAGTGGCTCTTGGCCGAAGCGCCGGCGAGCGGACCAGCGGAAGGCTGCTCCGACGTCGTGCTGGTGTTCGTTCCGGTGTTCACGGGCGAGAGGTTCTCGCCTTCCTCGGTGAAGCCGTTGATAAACGGCTGGGCCGAGGGCGCGCCGATGCGCGCCTTTTCAGTAGTGATATCAGTCATTGTTAACCGACGGACCCTTCCATCTGCAGTTCAATCAAGCGGTTCAGCTCAAGGGCGTATTCCATGGGCAGTTCACGGGCAATCGGCTCAATGAAGCCGCGCACGATCATGGCCATGGCCTCGTCTTCAGGCATGCCGCGGGACATCAGATAGAAGAGCTGCTCTTCGCTGACGCGGGAAACGGTGGCCTCGTGGCCCATGACAACGTCATCCTCACGGATGTCGATGTACGGGTACGTGTCCGAGCGGGAAATGGTGTCCACCAGGAGGGCATCGCAACGGACCGTGTTGGCCGAGTGCTTGGCGCCTTCACGGACCTGGACCAGGCCGCGGTAAGCAGCACGTCCGCCGCCGCGGGCCACGGACTTGGAAATGATGGAGCTCTTGGTGTTCGGTGCGATGTGCACCATCTTGGAGCCGGTGTCCTGGTGCTGGCCTTCGCCGGCGAAAGCGATGGACAGGGTTTCACCCTTGGCGTGCTCCCCAACGAGGTAGACAGCCGGGTACTTCATGGTTACCTTCGAACCGATGTTGCCATCGATCCACTCCATGGTGGCGCCTTCTTCGCAGATGGCACGCTTGGTGACGAGGTTGTACACGTTGGTGGACCAGTTCTGGATGGTCGTGTAGCGGACGCGGGCGCCCTTCTTCACGATGATCTCCACAACGGCCGAGTGCAGGGAATCCGAGGTATAGATCGGAGCCGTGCAGCCTTCGATGTAGTGAACGTAAGAGTCCTCATCGGCGATGATCAGCGTGCGCTCGAACTGGCCCATGTTTTCCGTGTTGATGCGGAAGTAGGCCTGGAGCGGGATGTCCACGTGGACGCCCTTGGGCACGTACACGAACGAACCGCCGGACCATACAGCCGTGTTCAATGAGGCGAATTTGTTGTCGCCTACGGGAATGATGGTGCCGAAGTACTCCTGGAAGATCTCCGGGTGCTCGCGCAGTGCGGTGTCGGTATCCAGGAAGATCACGCCCTGGGCCTCCAGGTCCTCACGGATCTGGTGGTAGACAACCTCGGACTCGTACTGGGCTGCTACGCCCGATACGAGGCGGCTGCGCTCAGCTTCGGGGATGCCCAGCTTTTCGTAGGTGTTCCGGATGTCTTCCGGAAGGTCTTCCCACGTTGCAGCCTGCTTCTCGGTGGAACGCACAAAGTATTTGATGTTGTCGAAGTCGATGCCTGAGAGGTCTGCACCCCAGGTAGGCATGGGCTTGCGGTCGAAGTACTTCAGGCCCTTAAGCCGCAGATCGAGCATCCATTGGGGCTCGTTCTTCTTCGAGGAGATATCGCGGACGACCTCCTCGTTGAGGCCACGACGGGCATTTGCGCCTACGTCGTTCTTGTCGGCCCAGCCGTACTCGTAGTTTCCGATACCGTGCAGTTCGGGATTCTTTTCCAGAATCTCCGAGATCACAGTGCCTTCGGCTACCGCTTTCTCTGCTATTTGGTCCGTCATCACGGCCTTTCTTGCTGGTTGTTTGATTCCTGGTACGGACTCCCGGACTGCTCTGCGGCATCTGGGGATGCCGTGGCAGCCGGGCGCCCGGTAGGTATGTGGGTGGTGCAAACGTGTCCGCCCTGCGCGAGCGTGGAAAGGCGCCGGACATCGACGCCTACCAGGCGGGAGAAAACCTTGGTCTCGGTATCGCAAAACACCGGGAACTCCGCAGCGAGCCGCTGAATCGGGCAGTGGCCCTGGCAAAGCTGGACGCTGGACAGTGCTGCAGGCAAAGGGGCCTTGGCCTCAATGGAATGAGCTGAGGCAACGAAGCGATCGCGGCTGAGGGCCTTGGATAGGGCCATGGCCCGGGCAGTGATGTCGTCCCCGGCGGCTTCGACCTCCGGGGCGTAACGCCGCTCCATGTCCGAGAAGCGTTCTTCCGCATATTCCCGGACTGCCTCTTCGCCGGCCAGTTCCTGGAGGCGTCGGAGCGCGGAGCTGGCAATGTTCAGGTAGTCATCGCCCAGTGTGGACTGCCCCTGGGAGCTAAGGACGTAACGGCGTGCAGGGCGACCAGCGCCTGAACCTGCCTTTGCTACCCGTTTGACCTCGATGACGCCGCTGCGTTCCAAATGGTCAAGGTGGCGGCGGACTGCAGCCGGCGTAAAGCCGAGAAGGTTGCCAAGCTCCGCAGCACTCACCGGACCGTTCTCGAGCACGGCGCTCAGGACGCGGTCCCTGGTGCGGTCATCCGCGTCCGGCAGCGCAGGCGGGGCAACATAGGCCTCTGCCGCTGCAGCATGCCGCTTTGAGGGCATGGATAGTGGACTGCTCATGGAATACACAACACAATCATGTCGTAATTTGTTTCATGCATCCAGTAAGGCAAGACTGACCTGGCCTGCCCGCCAAGTGTGACCGTACTACTTCACGTAGAATACTTTGGTGCGCTCACCCGAATCCCCTGTCCTCACCATAGACGGACTCATTAAGGATGTTGGCCCTCTGGCCACCCTTGACGGCAAAATGCTCCGGGTGGTCAGCGGACTGTCCCTCGTGGCCGAACGCGGCCAGGTAACCGCCTTGCTGGGGGCAAACGGTGCGGGTAAGACAACCACGCTGGAATGCGCCCAAGGCCTGCAGAAGCGAACTGGCGGCAGCATCTCCCTGCTTGGCGCGGACCCGGATACGGCCGGTGCCGACTTGAGGTCCCGCGTCGGTGTCATGCTCCAGGACGGCGGCCTCCCGCCGTCGGCCCGTCCCATCCCACTGTTGCGGCACGTTGCCGGGATGTACAAAAACCCCATGGATGTTGACGCGCTGGTGGAACGGCTGGGTATCAGCCAATTCAGCAGGACCAGCGTGCGCCGGCTCTCCGGCGGCCAAAAGCAACGCCTGGCTCTGGCAGCTGCATTGGTGGGCAACCCGGAGATCCTGTTCCTCGATGAGCCCAGTGCAGGGCTGGATCCGCAATCGCGCCAGATGGTTTTCGAGCTGATCGCCGAACTTCGCGACGCCGGAATGGGGATCGTCCTGACCACCCACCTGATGGACGACGCGGAGCGCCTGGCCGATTACGTCTACATTATCGACGGCGGCCACAACGTAGTGGAGGGCACCGTCGCGGAACTGCTTCGGCATGACCATGCCACGGATTCCGCCATCACAGACCGGACGCTCTACTTCGACGCGCCGGGCGGACTCGACTTTGCCGGCGCCCTGGGGCCGGGCCTCCAGTTGACCGAGACACGCTCGGGAAGCTACTCCATCACGGGTGCGATCACCCCGAACGACCTTGCAGCGCTGACTGCGTGGTGGGCGGAACGGAACATCATGCCGGCCTCACTCCGCCTGGAAGCCCGTAGCCTTGAAGACGTGTTCCTGGACATTTCCGGAAGGGACCTCCGATGAGCAAGCTGCTCTCCCCCAATGCGGGACCCGCATCGCTGCCTCGCCGCATCATGCAGCAGGGCCGCTATGAGACCATCACCATGCTGCGGAACGGCGAACAGCTGATCCTTGCCATTGTCCTGCCCTTGATGGCATTGGTGGGACTGGTCGTGACTCCCCTCCTGGATGGCTTGGGGGGATCACGTGTTGACATTGCCACACCGGGCATCCTGGCTCTTTGCGCGATGTCCACGGCCTTTACCGGGCAGGGTATTGCTACCGGCTTCGACCGTCGCTACGGAGTTCTCCGGTTCCTGTCCACCACCCCCCTGGGCAGGGGTGGGCTCATCGCCGGCAAGATCCTTGCCGTGCTGGTGGTCCTTTTCCTGCAGGTAGTTGTGGTGGGCGCCATCGCCGGCTTCCTGGGGTGGCAGCCCCGGCCCGAGGCTTGGCTCCCTGGCCTTGGACTGCTGGTTCTCGGTGCCGCCGCCTTCACCGCCCTGGGACTGCTGGTAGCGGGCACGGTCCGCCCCGAGGCAACGCTGGCCATCACTAATCTGCTGTGGATCCTGCTGGGTGCGTTGGGCGGAATAGTGGTGCCGTCCGAGCGACTTCCCGGCCTGCTCCAAGGCATCGTCCATGTCCTTCCGTCGGGCGCCCTGGGCCAGGCGCTCCGCGATACTTTCCTCATGGGCGCCGTTCCTTTCCCCGCCGTCCTTGTCCTTCTGCTGTGGACGGTACTCGCCGGCGCCGCAGCCATCCGCTGGTTCAAGTGGAACTAATACAACCGGGCACCAACAACAATGCAGAACTGAGAAGTGAGAAAACTGTGAGCACGGCATCGCGCCTCCCCAAAACCCTTCAGCGGTTCACGTCCAAGTTGCCCACCGAGGTTAATAAGGCCGTCCGCCGTTTGGCTTTGCTGTCACTCATTGGGCAGACAGTCCTGGTAGTGACCGGAGGTGCCGTCCGCCTTACCGCTTCCGGTTTGGGCTGTCCCACCTGGCCGCGATGCACCAATGACTCTTTGGTCAATACACCGGAAATGGGCATCCACGGGTTCATCGAATTTGGTAACCGCCTGCTGACCTTTGCCCTCGCAGCCGTTGCCGCGCTCATGCTGGTGTACTTGTGGAACCTCCGCAAAGAGCGCCGCGACCTGTTCATCCTTGCCCTGGGCCTGCTGGCAAGCATCCCGGCCCAGGCGATCATCGGCGGCATCACGGTGTTGTCCGGCCTCAACCCGTGGGTGGTGGGCCTGCACTTCCTGGTGTCCATGGCTTTGGTGGTCTTCGCGACGCTGCTGGTCAACCGCTCCTACGGCCGCGCCGGACGTTTCATGAACCGCACGTTGCCTCCCCTCCCTGCCATTGCGCGCCCGACGATGCTGGCTGTCGCCGTTTTCTCGGCTGTGTCGGTGATGCTGGGTGTCGTGGTCACTGGCGCGGGCCCTCATGCCGGAGACGCTGACGCGCCCCGAAACGACCTCGACTGGGACCTCTTCTCCCACATCCACGCGGTGCCCGCTTACCTCATTACCGCCGGAACGCTGTTCGCGGTGTACCTGGTGCTCCGCCATAAGATCGACGGTCCGTTCCGAACGGCGGCATACCTGCTGCTGGGCGTGACATTGCTGCAGGCTGTCATCGGTTTCACCCAGTACTACAACGGCATTCCGGCTCTCTTGGTCGGCGCGCACATGTTCGGGGCAGCCGTCCTCATGAGTGCAGCCACCAATGCCGCCGATCTTGCAAAGCACAGCCCGGTCCGTTAGCAGACCTCCCAAGCCGCTCCTACGCCCGGATCAGGAGCGCCGGGTTGGACCGCATGGCCAGAATCGCCGGAAATACGGCGGACAGGGTGCCGCTGACGAGCCCTGCCCCTATGCCCCATGTGGACGCGTACCAAGGAATTACTGACACCCAACCTTCACTGGATGCGTAGGCCAGGACTGCACCCATTCCGGCTGCTGCGCCTGCTGCCCCGCCCAATGCTCCCACCACGGCACCTTCAGTGAGGAACATCGAGGCCAGCACTCCTCGCCGCATGCCCAAGGCAAGGCGCAGGGCAATCTCGCTGGACCGCGCCAACACGCCCATATACATGGTGGTTCCGGCACTGAGGCAGGCCATGGCGAGCAGGATGATGGAGACAATGGCTACCAGCCTGCCGAGGTCTGCATTGATCCCTTGTTTGAGCTCCCGGAGGTCGGCAACCGTTTGCACCTCTACAGTCCCGGGTTCGGCAGGGTTGAGGGCCTTGGGCAGTGCCTCGGCAATGGCTGCCGGCATCCCTGGCCTCGTCCGAAGGACCAGGCTGGCTGCCACGTTGCTGGTCACAGGGTAGGACCCGACTCCCACCATGACCGCTGACGGCAGAACCGGGTCACGGCCCGGCTCATCAATAATCCCCACCACCGGGACCGGCTGGCCATACAGCCACACAACGACGCCGGGACCGGGCTTTGCGATTCCCAGCTGTTGGGCGGCATCCTGGCCCAGAACAGCGACGGGCCCTCCGAATGAGTGGTCCAGCAAGGCAACGTCACCATAGGAGACGGTAGCCCCTTGGAGTCGAAGGTACGCTGAGTCGATAATCCGGACGGCTCCGTTGAAAGCGGGTTGTTCAGGAAAGGACGCAGGCCGGAACGTTGATGGTTGTACCACGGAGGATGAGAGCTCGGCGATGACTCCGGCATCGTGCACGCCGTTCAGTCCCACGGATGCCTTGAGATCGCTTTTGACGGCTTCCCATGATGCATAACCGGCCGCGCGGGTCACCCTGACTTCGTCGCTCGCGGCTGCGTCGATCCGGGCGGATACCTTGACAGAGGCGCTCTCGCTCAGTCCGATGGCCGCAACCAATCCGCCACTGCCAAGGAGGAATGCCATGATCAGCAGAAGGGCCTTGGAGGGACGAACCGTCAGCGCAGACAGCGCGTCGGCAACAACATCAATGGTTTCGTGGCGCCGGCGCCGAACGAGGGCGCCTTGCTTGCTACCCGGACCTGCAGCTGATGATGCGGGAACGGTGTCGGCTCGCCTGCTGTCACCTGTATCCATGACGATCGATCCATCGCGCATCGTGATGATGCGGTCCGCGGCGGCCGCAATGTCCGGATCGTGGGTCACCATGGCCACCGTGGTGCCGGAATCACTGAGCCCACGCAGATGGCGGATGACGATGTTGCCATTGTCTGTGTCCAGGCTGCCCGTGGGCTCGTCCGCGAGGACTACCTTCGGTGCTCCGATCACTGCCCTGGCGATGGCCAGGCGTTGCCGCTCTCCCCCGGACAATAGTGACGCCGGAGTTGCCGCCCTGTGCCCAAGCCCGAATTTCCTCAGAGCGGGCATGACCAGTTGTTTCTGGAGTTCAGGCCCTATGCCTCGTGCGCGCAACCCCAACACTGCGTTGCGGGCCGCGGCGTCACGGCCCACCATATGTGATTCCTGAAAGACGAAGCCAAAGTCATCGGCCCGCCGGTCTGCCCGCGCTCTCCCGTCGAGGTCCGCGACGTTCACGCCCCTGATCCAATAAGCGCCCGATGTCGGGGTGTCCAGAAGACCAAGGACGTTGAGCAGCGTGGACTTTCCCGAACCGGAGGGACCCACTATGGCCACGAATTCCCCCTCATGAATGTCGAGATCCACGTCCACCAGTGCCTTCGTTCCGGGAAACCCCCGGTTTACGCCTCGCAGGCTGAGGATGGGCTGGCGCTGCGCACGCGCTGATGATTCGTGGCCAGGCACAGGTGCACTCATTGAAGCTTCACCTGGTCCCCCACAACCAGACCGTCCACGTCCGCGATGGCCGCCCACCCATCTGCCTGCGCGGTGACTTTGACCTCCAGGCGTCGGGGCTCGCTGTTCCCTTCAACCAGGAGGTACGCTGTCCCGCCGTCCTGGCGAATCGCGATGAGGGGAACGGCGAGGGACTCTGCAACTGCGCTGCCTGCAGTCATGGTGACTGACTGGTCTGCGGCGAATCCCTGTGTCCCCGGCGGCAATGCTACGGTGATGTCTTTTCCGGGGATTTCGCTCTTGCTTTGGTCACCTTCCAGGAAGTTGCTGACCCGCACCACCGCTGTGTCCAGGACCGTTGAGCCGGCCCTGACCGTGACAGGGGTGCCCACCACGAAACTCTCGGATTGGACGACATCTGCACGGGCAACAATGGAGTCGTCAGCAACCCTGATCCTGGCCACGATTCCGTCTTCGGCCAGGATTGAACCGGTGCCGGCGATGGAAGCTACCGTCCCGGTGTCGCCGGGGACTTGGACAAACTCCCGCCAACGAAACATAACGTCCGACGAGTTCGATGGTGCTGCATTACCAGCGTCCTCCTGAGGGAGTGGATCGGGCGCAGCGGGGGCTTTGTACCCTGCGGCTTTGTACCACGATCCCAGTGCCTGCTGAGTGGCCAGGTCGAAGGTTCCTGTTGTGGTGCATGCATACCCGAAGTTCGCCAAGGCCGTTTGGAGGGCTTCAACATCCGGTCCCGAGTCCTCTGGGCCGATGTCCCGATACAACGGCACGCTGCTGGGCAGTATCAGCAGCGGCCTCCCGGAGACCACTGCCAGCACTTCACCGGGAACCACGGCGCTCCCGGCCTCTTTTGCCACGGCCGTCACTACCAGTCTGTCAACACTTTCGGCAGGGCTGGCCTGAAGGGTGGCCTGGGCTCCTGCAATGACTTTTCCGGAAAGAACCACCTGATTGGCCACCGCACGGCGCTCCACCGTTGCCGAAACCGGAACCACCGAGGCCAGGGGCGGCATCGGCTCCGCCACGGCCGTTGTGGACGCCCCGGCCCAGTAGGCGGCACCCAAGCCTGCCAGCACAACGATCACCGCGCCAGGAATCAGCCACCATCGCGGAATACGCCTCATGCCGCGGCGAATCAGCACTGGGTCAGAGTCTTGCATCAGCCACGCCGTGGTCCCGCAGTATTTGCTTGGCGCGTTCCACGGCGGCCGCCTTATCTTCCGCCAAGGCGTTGAGTTCGGCCTGGTGGTCCTTTATCTGTGCTGCTTGGTACTCAGCAAGAATGTCATAAGGTTTCCTGGCACCGCCGCTTGCGTCCTTGCAGTCAACTTCCAGCAGGGCAACACGTATCTCGTCTTCCTTTGTGCCGCTCGACTGCAGGCTCCACGAACCTGGCCCGGTCAGCTTCACACCATTTTGGCCAGGCAATTCTCCCAATCCTGCCGGAAGGTCAAGTACTCGGGGTCGCGCTCCGTGAGCGCCACGGCGTTCCGAGTGATCTGGTTCTGGACTGAAGTCTCACCAACCAAACCCTCCAAGAGTTCGGGCAGTCCGGCCCTTGCCACGGAGTTAGTGCACTTTGTTTCCGCCGCCTGGTGCTCCGCGCTGAGAACAGGGCGCTCGGGTTGCTCGTCCATCACACCAGGAATTTTGCGGATCTCCGGCAGGGCACCGTTCTTCGCCGCCAACTTCCGGGACCATTGTCCATATCTGCCGTCCTGCAGGGCCTTGCCCCCGCCTCCCCAGGGAGCCACCGTGAAGCCCGCTTCTTCAACGCAGTCAAAAATGAGGGAGGCCACGGCAGAATTGACGATGACGTTCTCCCGATCCGAGTACCAGTACGCGCTCATGGGGAGTAGCAGCTCGCCAGTGACTTCATTGAGGGAGGCCCTTGCCGCAGCTCCGGCAGAACGATCAACGGAGGGCAAGGTTACGGCCGGAGTCTCAGTGGGCGATGGTGCCGACGGGGCAGAGCAGGCGGTGTTGGAGATCAACACCGCCATCACCAACATCGCCAACGCCGTTGTGGACACAGTGTTGAAGGTGGGCTCCAAGGAACTAACCCCAGACACTCGTAATTTCATCGTCCCAGTTCCGGGTGGGAGTCATATAGAGACCGCGTAGATCATTCGAAGCGTTACCAGCACGAAAGACAACACTGTCGCCTCTGAAGTTTTGATCAACATAGAAATAGACATATGGCGAGTTGGGATCAGTGGGCGGCCCCACATTGAGGGAACTCGCCTTATCGTTTGCATCCACACCTACGTTGTACGTGACCCAACCGAACGTCCTGGAGGTCCCCGTGAACCAGTAGTTGTCGTAAAGACATACGCGGGCCGTGGAGCAAGCCGGTGCGGCTTGCGCGGCGGTCATTCCGGTCAAGACCGAAGCCGAAGCAACCGTCAGAATCCCGGCTGTACGCAGGAGTGCTTTCACTGTTTTCCCCAATGCTCGTGCGGTGATGGAACAGCTCTGTTCCATCACGAACACTAGGTTGCGCACGGCACCACCTAGATGACTCTTCCGCAAATTAGGTGGCATTTGGACAGGAAATTAGGTGCCCGGAGGACCGAAACTAGGTGCTGCATTGGGCCTCCTAGGTATCGAAGCGCGTCAGGAGGGTCCATTTCCTCATCCGGCATACTTGTCCTATGCAGGCGACGACTGTGTTGGTCGAGGGCGAAAGCGACAGGTTGGCGGTCGAGGCCCTGGCCTTTCGATGTGGCCACGACCTGGCTTCAGAGCGTGTGCAGATCGTGCCGATGGGCGGCGCCACGAGCATCGTTCACTTCCTCGACCGCTACGGCCCGAAGGGAGCCGACCACCGGCTGCTTGGTCTATGTGATGCCGGGGAGTCCCAAGGAATAGCCCGTGCGCTTATCCGCGCCGGTGTCGGATCCGGACCGTTGGAAGAGCGCGGGTTCCACGTATGTGATGCCGATCTGGAGGATGAACTCATCCGATGCCTGGGAATCGGCGCTGTGCTCGAGGTCATCGAAGCTCAAGGCGAGCTGGCGTCATTTCGGCTCCTACAACGCCAGCCATCGCTTCGCGAACGGCCCGTAACAGCGCAACTGCAGCGATTCTTTGGAGGGCGCAGTGGCAACAAGGTCCGCTACGCACCCCTGCTTATCGAGGCGCTCCATGCTGGGCAAGCACCCCCGCCGCTGGCGCGTCTCATCGAATCATTTACGGGGTGATGTGGGACTCTCTGGAGCCCGCGGGAGGTGAGAGAGCGTAGGGCTCAAGCCCGCGGGAGGTGAGAGAGCGTAGGGCTCAAGCCCGCGGGAGGTGAGAGAGCGTCCGTGGCGTGAGGGGAAAAGCGCGACGCCGGCACTGACCGCTAAAACAAAGTGGCGGGTACCGGCGTCGAACGTTGTTGCTTTAAACCTACGGAACCTAGCCACCGACGATCGCGGAGCCAATGAACGGGTCAATGGCCAGTGCGATGAAGAGCAGCGTCAGGTAGCTGATGGAGCCGTGGAAGACCTTCATGGCGCCCTTGTTGGAGACGTCGCCACCCTGTGCGCGCTTGTACAGGGCGTGGCTCTCGTAGAGGAACCAGGCGCCGGCCGCTACAGCCACGATGGTGTAGACCCAGCCGGCACCGCCAACGGGCACCATCAGGAGCGAGCAGGCAACCATGGCCCAGGCGTAGAGAACAACCTGCACCGAAACAACCTTGGCTCCGGCGATGGCACCCAGCATGGGCACCTTGGCGTTGCGGTAATCCTCGCCGTAGCGCATGGAGAGGGGCCAGTAGTGCGGAGGCGTCCACAGGAAGATCACCATGAAGAGCACGATCGCCGGCCACTCCACAGTGTTGGTGACAGCGGCCCATGCGATCAGCACGGGGAAGCATCCCGCCGCGCCGCCCCACACAATGTTCTGGGCGGTGCGGCGCTTCAGGATCATGGTGTAGATGACCACATAGAAGACGATCGCACCGAGGCCCAGCCAAGCGGAAAGGGGGTTGGCGCCGAACCAGAGGATAGCGATGGAAGCCGCCCCAAGAATCCAAGCGAAGATCAGGGCCTCGCGCGGAGTCACCTCGCCGGTTACCAGCGGACGCTTCTCGGTACGGTGCATCAGTTTGTCGATGTCGCGGTCTATGTAGCAGTTGAAGACGCCAGCGCTGCCCGCGGCGAACGCGCCGCCGACCAGCGTGGCCAGAATCAGCCCGATGGACGGGAATCCGCGCTGGGCAAAAATCATGGTGGGCAGGGTGCTGACCAGGAGCAGCTCGATGACGCGCGGTTTGGTCAGAGCCAGATACGCCTTGAACTTACGGGAGATTCCGATGCTTCCCCGGGCCGGGGACGCGTTAAGGGGCGTATCAGTTGTGCTCACGGCGGCAGTCACTCTGTTCTATGCTCTGGGGTTCTCGCAGCGGCTGCCGTCCCGGTCGTCGAAAGCAAACGCGGGCGCATGAACCGCTGGTGGCCTCCAAATATCATACCGTGGCCGGAAGTGGCGCGATGTCCGCAAAATACGTCAATGTTTCAGAATCTTCACTCCCCCGCTGGGCCATCGTGATTCATATAAGGGAATTTCTGTCCAGTTAGTGGGATTCCCTGAGTTCCATGACACGTTTAGGGCTAAGCTGTTGAGCAGATCAGCACACGTTGACGATCCGGGAAACCGTATTCTCGGATATCCGTGCGTCTGGATGAGAGATCAACGTTTCAATGGTGAACGGCTGGTAGACACATTGCAGCGGGCGCCATCCTGTGCTTCCTGCGTGCCGTGTCCGTACGCCTGCCGTCAGCACAGAGAGGGGCTCGGTTTTCGTGCCACATTTGGAAGAGCAAGAACTGTCATGGACCGATCTGGACAAGAAGGCTGTTGACACCGTTCGCGTGTTGGCCGCCGATGCCGTGGAGAAGGTCGGCAACGGCCACCCTGGTACGGCAATGAGCTTGGCTCCGGCAGCGTACCTGCTGTTCCAGAAGCTGATGCGCCATGACCCCAAGAACCCGGACTGGATCGGCCGTGACCGGTTCGTCCTGTCACCCGGCCACACCTCGCTGACCCTTTACATCCAGCTTTTCCTCTCCGGTTACGGGCTGGAACTGAAGGACCTTGAGGCGCTGCGCACCTGGGGTTCATTGACCCCGGGCCACCCCGAGTACAAGCACACCGCCGGTGTGGAAATCACCACCGGCCCGCTGGGCCAGGGACTCGCGTCCGCCGTTGGGTTCGCTTACTCCCAGCGCCGCCAACGCGGCCTGTTCGACGCCGACGCTCCCGCCGGCGAGTCGCCGTTCGACCACACCATCTGGGTCATCGCTTCCGACGGCGATCTGCAGGAAGGCGTCACCTCCGAGGCGTCCTCGCTGGCCGGGCACCAGGAACTGGGCAACCTCGTCGTGATTTACGACGAGAACCACATCTCCATCGAAGACGACACCGACATCGCCTTCACCGAAGACGTGCTGAAGCGCTACGAGGCCTACGGCTGGCACACCCAGCGCGTGGACTGGACCAAGACCGGCGACTACGTCGAAGACGTCCAGGAACTGTACTCCGCACTGCAGGCAGCCAAGGCAGAGACGAACAAGCCGTCCATCATCTCGCTGCGCACCATCATCGGGTACCCGGCGCCGAAGAAGCAGAACACCGGCAAGATCCACGGTTCCGCCCTGGGTGCCGAGGAAGTCGCGGCTTTGAAGACCGTGCTCGGCTTCGATCCTGCAAAGTCCTTCGATGTTGACGAAGAAGTCCTGGCACATGCCCGCAAGGTCCTGGACCGTGGTGCAGAGTCACGCGCGGCCTGGCAGTCCTCCTTCGAGGCATGGCAGTCCGCCAACCCCGACGCTGCTGCGCTGCTGGAGCGTGTTGAAGCGAAGAAGCTCCCCGTGGGCATCGACGCTGCCCTGCCCGTCTTCGAAGCCGGCAAGGACGTTTCCACCCGTGCGGCCTCGGGCAAGGTCCTGAACGCCATCGGGCCGGTCCTTCCCGAACTGTGGGGTGGTTCTGCCGACCTCGCCGAGTCCAACAACACCACGATTGAAGGTTCGCCGTCGTTCATCCCGACGTCGCGTTCCACGGATGCCTGGAAGGGCAACCCGTACGGCCGTGTGCTGCACTTTGGAATCCGGGAGCACGCTGCTGCGTCGATCGTCAACGGCATTTCCCTGCATGGCCGCACCCGCGCGTTCTCCGGCACGTTCCTGATCTTCTCGGACTACCAGCGCCCGGCAATCCGTCTCGGCGCCCTGATGGGTGTTCCGTCACTGTACGTGTGGACGCACGACTCCATCGGCCTGGGTGAAGACGGCCCCACCCACCAGCCGGTGGAGCAGCTCGCTTCCCTGCGTGCCATCCCGGGCCTGGATGTTGTCCGTCCTGGCGACGCGAACGAGGTCTCTGCGGCATGGAAGGTCATGCTGGAGAACCACGAGAACCCGGCCGGCATTGTCCTGACCCGTCAGAACATCCCCACTTACGCACGCGGCGAAGGCGAAGCAACCGGCGATACGTTCGGTTCCACCGCTGGTGTTGCCAAGGGCGGTTACGTCCTGGCCGAAGCTTCCAAGGACGGCGAAACCGTTGACGCGCAGGTCATCCTGATCGGAACCGGCTCGGAAGTCCAGCTCGCCGTGCAGGCCCGCGAAGCCCTCCAGGCTGAAGGCATCGCCGCGCGTGTTGTGTCCATGCCGTGCGTTGAGTGGTTCAACAAGCAGGACGAGGCCTACCGTGAGTCGGTACTCCCGGCATCGGTGAAGGCCCGTGTTTCCGTTGAAGCCGGCCTGGCACTCGGCTGGAAGGAATTCGTCGGCGACGCAGGTCGTTCCATCTCCCTGGAGCACTTCGGCGCCTCGGCCGACTACAAGCGCCTGTTCAACGAATTCGGCATCACGGCCGAAGCCGTTGCCGCCGCTGCCAAAGACTCCCTCGCAGACTCGAACGCATAACAGTCTGTTTCCCTCTCACAGGAGAAAAATCACATGTCTACAACTCCCACGCAGCAGCTCTCTGACGCCGGCGTTTCCATCTGGCTCGATGACCTCTCCCGCACCCGCCTGGATTCCGGCACCCTGCAGAAGCTCATCGATGAAAAGAACGTTGTTGGTGTGACCACCAACCCGTCCATCTTCCACGCCGCCATCACCTCCGGCACGGACTACGACGCCACCATCGCAGCGCAGGCCGCAGCGGGCGCCAGCGTCGAAGAGACCATCTTCGAAATCACCACTACGGACGTCGCCGACGCCTGCGATCTTTTCGCACCGGTTGCAGCCGCAACCAATGGCGTCGACGGCCGCGTGTCCATCGAGGTCGACCCCCGCCTTGCCTGGGACACCGAAGGCACCATCGCCGAGGCCAAGCACCTCTACGCCAAGGTCAACAAGGACAACGTCCACATCAAGATCCCGGCAACCCTGGAAGGCCTCGAGGCCATCACGGCTACCCTGGCCGAGGGCATCAGCGTCAACGTGACCCTGATCTTCTCCCTGGAGCGCTACCGCGCGGTCATCAACGCCTTCCAGAGCGGCCTGGAGCAGGCCAAGGAAAACGGCCACGACCTCTCCAAGATCCACTCCGTGGCTTCGTTCTTCGTCTCCCGCGTTGATTCCGAAATCGACAAGCGCCTTGACGCCATCGGCACCGATGAGGCCAAGGCACTGAAGGGCAAGGCAGGCGTCGCCAACGCACGCCTGGCCTACCAGGTGTACGAAGAGCTGTTCTCCACCGAGCGCTGGGCAGTCCTGGCTGAAGCGGGCGCCCTCCCGCAGCGTCCTCTGTGGGCTTCCACCGGCGTGAAGGATCCGGCCTACCCGGACACCCTCTACGTGACCGAACTCGTTGCCGCCGGCGTGGTCAACACCATGCCGGAAAAGACGCTGGATGCCACGTTCGACCACGGCGTTGTTACCGGTGACACCATCTCCGGTACCTACGACGAAGCGAACGAGACACTCAACGCCCTCGAAGCCCTCGGCGTCTCCTACAACGACGTCGTGACCCTTCTTGAGACCGAAGGCCTCGAGAAGTTCGTTGGCTCCTGGAAGGAACTCCTCGCCGACGTCGAAGGCGCGCTCGTCACCGCACGGAAGGCTTCCTAACCCACCATGAGCACAATCAGCTACGACGCCAGCGGTGCCGCCCAGCAGGCCATCGCCCAGCACCTCGACGGTCTGGTCGAAGAGAAGATCGCCACCCGGATTTTTGCCAAGGACCACACGTTGTGGGGACCTGACGCAGAGTCCGAGGCCGCGATCCGCCTCGGCTGGGTAGAGGCCGCCACCGTGTCCCAGGCCCTGGTTGGGGACATTCTGGAACTTCGTGATGCCCTCCGCGCCGAAGGCGTCTCACGCATTGTCCTGTGTGGCATGGGTGGGTCTTCGTTGGCTCCTGAGGTTATTGCCGGTACCGCCGGCGTCGAGCTGACTGTGCTGGACAGCACGGACCCGGAACAGGTCAGCGCTGCTTTGAGCGACCGGCTGGCGGAGACAGCCATCGTCGTTTCCTCAAAGTCGGGTTCTACTGTTGAGACTGATTCCCAGCGACGGGTGTTCGAGAAGGCGTTCAACGACGCCGGAATTGATGCGAAGAGCCGCATCATCATCGTCACGGATCCGGGTTCGCCGCTGGATAAGGCATCCCGCGAAGCGGGCTACCGTGCGGTGTTCAATGCCGATCCAAACGTCGGCGGGCGCTTCTCGGCACTCACGGCGTTTGGCCTGGTCCCCTGCGGCCTCGCCGGTGTCGACATCCAGGCCTTCCTGGACGAGGCGGAAGAGGCGGCCGAAATCCTCAACGAGGACTCAACTGACAACATCGGCCTTGCCTTGGGCATCGCCCTTGGCGGTACCAACCCGCTGCGCAACAAGATCGTCATCGCTGAAGACGGTTCCGGCATCGTCGGTTTCGCTGACTGGGCCGAGCAGCTCATCGCCGAATCCACCGGCAAGCTCGGCACCGGCGTTCTGCCGGTCGTCGCCGGCCCGGATTCCCCGGAGGCCCTCAACGGCGCCGACGACGTCCTGGTAGTGCGGCTGGTTGGTGCGGATGCCGACGTCGAACTTCGCGAAAACGAAGTAGCAATCGCAGGCGGGCTGCCCTCCCAGATGTTTGTCTGGGAATTCGCCACGGCAGTCGCGGGTCGCCTCCTGGGCATCAACCCGTTCGACCAGCCCGACGTCGAAGCCGCCAAGGTGGCTGCGCGCGGCCTCCTGGACGCGCGCCCCGAGCCCACACCGGCAGCCTTCACTGACGGTGCAGTGGAAGTTCGTGGCGGCGACTGGCTCGGCACTGCGTCGACGGCCACCGAAGCCGTGCAGGCGCTCCTGGCCCAGCTTGGTCCTGACGGCTACTTGAGTGTCCAGGCTTATCTCGACCGCATTTCGCACGCACCGCTCGAAGGTATCCGTGACGAACTGGCAGCCGTCAGCGGCCGCCCGGTGACGTTCGGCTGGGGCCCGCGGTTCCTCCACTCCACCGGCCAGTTCCATAAGGGTGGACCCGCCATCGGAGTGTTCCTGCAGATCACTGCAGCATCATCCACCGACCTCGAAATCCCTGAGCGTCCGTTCACGTTCGGGCAGCTCATCGCCGCACAGGCCTCGGGCGACGCCCAGGTGCTTGAAGGCCATGGCCGCCCCGTACTGCGCCTGCACCTCACCGAGCGTGCAGCAGGCGTATCGCAGCTCCAGGAAGTCGTCGCTGCCTTGGCCAATCAGGCCAGCGCACTCGAAAGCTAAGGCACAGAAACAAACATGCCAGAAACTGAAAACGGCAGGAAGAACGCCGGTCTGCGGAATCCTTTGCGGGATCCGCGGGATCGGCGCCTGAATCGTATTGCCGGGCCGTCGTCGTTGGTGTTCTTTGGAGTCACCGGCGATCTTGCCCGTAAGAAGCTCATGCCCGCTGTTTATGATCTCGCGAACCGTGGTTTGTTGCCTCCGAGTTTTGCTTTGGTGGGTTTCGGTCGCCGGGAGTGGGACAACGCGGATTTCGCGGCTGAGGTTAAGGAAAACGTCAAGGCGCACGCGCGGACGAAGTTTGATGAAGCGGTGTGGGAGCAGCTTGCTTCCGGTATCCGCTTTGTCCGGGGGGAGTTCGACGACGACGACGCTTTCGAGCGTCTCGGTGATGTCCTTGATGAGCTCGATGAGACCCGCGGTACCCGCGGGAACCACGGGTTTTACTTGTCGATTCCGCCCAAGGCGTTTGAGCAGGTCTGCCGGCAGTTGTCCAAGCATGGTTTGGCGCAGGCCAAACCTGGGCAGTGGCGTCGTGTGGTGATTGAGAAGCCGTTCGGGCATGACCTTGAGTCGGCCCGTCAGCTCAACGACATTGTCGAGTCGGTGTTCCCGGCTGATGCGGTGTTCCGGATCGATCATTATTTGGGTAAGGAGACGGTGCAGAACATCCTGGCGTTGCGTTTCGCGAACCAGTTGTTCGAGCCGTTGTGGAACGCCAATTACGTGGACCATGTGCAGATCACGATGGCCGAGGATATTGGTACCGGCGGCCGTGCGGGCTATTACGACGGTGTGGGTGCTGCGCGTGACGTGATCCAGAACCACTTGCTGCAGTTGCTGGCGTTGACGGCGATGGAGGAGCCGATCTCGTTCAATGCCGATGATTTGCGGGCGGAGAAGGAAAAGGTCCTGGCAGCGGTCAAGTTGCCCGAGGACCTCTCCACCCACTCGGCGCGGGGTCAGTTCACCGGTGGCTGGCAGGGCGGCGAGGAAGTCCTCGGGTACCTGGATGAGGATGGTATCCCGGCCGATTCGAAGACCGAGACGTTCGCTGCGATCCGGGTGGATATCAACACCCGGCGGTGGAACGGGGTTCCGTTCTACCTGCGTGCCGGTAAGCGCCTGGGCCGGCGCGTGACGGAGATCGCGGTGGTGTTCAAGCGGGCACCGAACCTGCTTTTCCGTGACCATGGTGAGGATGACTTCGGTCAGAACGCCGTGGTGATCCGTGTCCAGCCCGATGAGGGTGCCACGATCCGTTTCGGGTCCAAGGTCCCGGGCACGCAGATGGAAGTCCGGGATGTGACCATGGACTTCGGTTATGGGCATTCCTTCACCGAGTCCAGCCCGGAAGCCTACGAACGTCTCATCCTGGACGTGCTCCTGGGTGAGCCGCCGCTGTTCCCGCGGCATCAGGAAGTGGAGCTGTCCTGGAAGATCCTGGACCCGTTCGAGGAATACTGGGCCGGGCTGGATGAACAACCGCAACCTTACGCACCGGGCAGTTGGGGGCCGGCTTCGGCCGATGCCCTGCTGGCCCGTGACGGACGAACCTGGAGAAGGCCATGATCGTAGATCTTCCCGATACCACTACCTCCAAGATCTCCAAGAAGATCATGTCGCTGCGCGAGCAAGGCGGTGTGATCGCTTTGGGTCGTGTGCTGACCCTGGTGGTGGTGACCAAGTCCGGGCAGGAAGAGGACGCCATCGAGGCAGCCAATGAAGCCAGCCGGGAACACCCCTGCCGGATCATTGTCCTCGCTGACGCCGGTGTTGAAGGCCCGGACCGTCTCGACGCGCAGATCCGCGTGGGCGGGGACGCCGGAGCGTCCGAGGTCATCGTCCTGCGCGGCCAGGGCCACATGGCCCATGAAAGCGAATCCCTGGTCGCCGCGCTGTTGCTCCCGGACGCACCGATCGTGGCCTGGTGGCCGCACGGCGCCCCGGAAAGCGCCTGCGAAACCTCCATCGGCCGCATCGCGCATCGACGCATCACGGACTCCGCCAACGAACCAGACCCGCGCCTGGCCTTGGAGAACATCCGCGCCACCTACAAAGCCGGCGACACCGACCTCGCCTGGACCCGCCTGACCAACTGGCGCATGCAACTCGCAGCGGTCTTCGACCAAGTGGACGGCGATCCCGTATCTGCTGTTGCCGTCGAGGGTGCCTCCGACTCCCCCAGTACCCTCCTGCTGGCCGCGTGGTTGAGCCTTGCCCTGCAGGCGCCTGTGACCATCGTGGCAGACCCTGCCGGGACCGGCATCCGCCGTGTCCGCCTCACCCGGGCCAGTGGCGATGTCCAGCTCTTCCGCCCCGGGTTGTCCGTGGCCGAGCTGACGCAGCCGGGACAGCCACCGCAGCGGATCACGCTCCCCCGCCGGAGCCTGAAGGATTGCCTCGCCGAAGAACTCCGACGGCTCGATCCGGACGAAGTCTTCGGAGAAGTGATTACGATGGGACTGCCACTTACCAGCCAGAGGAGAGTCCAGACCAGTGCACGCTGAGCCAAGAGTAAGCATCCACCCAGATTCCAAGGTGTTGATGGCGGCCATTGCGGCCCGCCTCATCACCAAGCTTGTGGATGTCCAGGACAAGCACGGCGAAGCGACGGTGGTCCTCACGGGGGGAACCGTTGGTATTGGTACGTTGAAGGCTGTGGCAGATTCTGCCGCAGCTCCGGCAGTGGACTGGTCCAAGGTCAACTTCTGGTGGGGTGATGAGCGCTTTGTAGCCGCGGACAGCGATGACAGGAATGTCCGCCAAGCACATCAGGCATTGTTGGCCCACCTGGCGGTGGATCCTGCCCGGGTCCACGAACCTGGATCGACTGATCAGTTCGCCACCACGGAGGAAGCTGCGGCAGCCTACGCTGAAGAACTCAAAAAAGCGGCCGAGGCCGAGCACGCTGCGGACACCTCGGATGACAGGCCCGAGCAGGCTGGAATCCTCCCCCGCTTCGACATCCTTCTTCTGGGCGTCGGTCCGGATGCCCACGTTGCGTCGCTGTTCCCTGAGCAAGCCGGGATTCGTGAGAAGAAGCGCACCGTAGTGGGCGTCGAGAACTCTCCCAAGCCGCCGCCGTCGCGCATTTCACTCACGCTGCCGGCCATCAATACCGCCCAGGAAATCTGGATGGTTGTAGCTGGTGAGGACAAAGCAGGAGCCGTCGGCCTGGCCTTGGCAGGCGCCAACCCGGTTCAGGTTCCGGCAGCGGGACCAATGGGCCGTGCGCGGACCCTGTGGCTTATCGACGAGAACGCAGCCTCACGCGTCCCCCAGCAGTTGGTCCGGAAGGACCCCGCGGGCGCGTAATCGCTCCAACGCTCCAGCCAGGACAATTTCGGCGTCTTGGCTGGAGCGTCTCTCTTTAACGTAATCCAGGTGCGATTTGAAGAGTTCGTCCTCCGGCCTTCGTGAGCCGGGTTGGCCTGGATCCCGTGAAGCCGGTAATCCGCATTTGGGGCAGTCCCAGTCTTTGGGAATTTGTTCATCCGGAAGCTTAAGGAAAACGAGCCGCGTCTCGTGTCCCTTGGCGCACCAATAGGGAACCCGAATACGCGGCAGTTGTTCGCCCTCGCCATGGCTGCTTTGATGTCGAGGAGCTGAACCTTGGGCCACACCAACGCGGGTGCCCCGATAACCAGGCGTGCCATGAACCATTTTCGAACCCCTAGCGACTCGGTGGTCGGCCGTCACGGCCCGTGGGCCTTGAAGCCAACAGGGCCAGTCTAGTGCGAGGGCTCGACGACGGCACTGGTCCTGGGGTGCCGGCGTCAAGAAATCCAAAAAAAGGGGAGGCTCCCTTTACGGGAGCCTCCCCTCCTGGATGACTAGGAATCGCCACCCGAGGTGAAGCGCATGATCAGGCCAAGGCCGATGATGACAACGCCCCACGTAATTCCAAGAATGATGGTGAAGCGGTTAAGGTTGCGCTCGGCTACACCGGACGAACTCAATCCGGAGCTCATTCCGCCACCGAACATGTCGGACAAACCGCCGCCACGTCCTTTGTGCAGGAGGATGAGCAGCGTCAGCAGAAGACTGGTAATGCCCAGCAGGATCTGCAGAATGACTTGAAGAACGTCCACGACGGCCTTTCGAAGAAGCGGAAAACGGGAGCCGGACTAGTCGGTGACGAGGTGGCTCTCGAACCTGACAATGTTAGCAAACTCAACGGGGTCCAAGCTGGCGCCACCCACGAGCAATCCGTCAACGTCGCTTTCAGCCATGATGGCGGCAGCATTGTTGGCCTTGACGGAGCCTCCGTAAAGGAGGCGTGTCTTCGACGCGACGGTCTCGTCGAAGAGTTCGGCGAGCTCCGCGCGGATGGCTGCGCACATTTCCTGAGCGTCCTCAGGGCCCGCAACTTCGCCAGTGCCGATGGCCCAGACGGGTTCGTAGGCAACAACGAGTTCAGCGGCCTGCTCGGCCGTGAGTCCTTCGACGCCGGCACGCAGCTGGGCCAAGGTGTGCTCCACGTGCGTGCCGCCTTGGCGGACTTCGAGGCCTTCTCCGACACAAAGGACAGGAGTCAGGCCGTGACGGAATCCGGCCTTCACCTTCGCGTTCAGGACGTCATCGGATTCGTTGTGAATGGTGCGGCGCTCACTGTGGCCAACCAGGACGTAGGCACAGCCCAGTTTGCTGAGGAACTGGCCGGAGATGTCGCCGGTGTAGGCGCCCGAGTCGAACTGGGAGAGGTCCTGGCCACCGTAGACAACTTCGAGCTCATCGCCCTGTACCAGCGTCTGAACGCCGCGGAGGTCGGTGAACGGCGGGAACACTGCGACCTCAGTGCGGCTGTAGTCGTGCTTCGCGTCGGACAGCGTCCAGGCGAGCTTCTGCAGCAAGGTGATGCCCTGGACGTGGTCCATGTTCATCTTCCAGTTACCGGCGATGAAGGGCTTGCGGACGAAGTTGCCGTTGGCAGAGGTAGTCACATGAACTCCAAAGAATGCGTTGAAATATGGAACGGCCGGCAGGACGCAGTGGCGTCCTGCCGGCCGGGTTGGTGCTTAGCGGTCCAGAACGCTCAGACCGGGAAGTTCCTTGCCTTCAAGGTATTCCAGGCTGGCGCCGCCACCGGTAGAGATGTGGCCGAACTGCGAGTCCTCGAAGCCGAGCGTCCGCACGGCTGCAGCGGAGTCGCCACCACCGACCACTGTGAAGGCCACCGTGTCCGTCAAAGCCTGTGCAATGGCTCGCGTGCCACTCGAGAAGGCTTCGAACTCGAACACACCCATGGGACCGTTCCAGAACACAGTCTTGGCCCCTTCGATCTGGGCTGCGAACGCCGAGGCGGATTCAGGGCCGATATCAAGGCCGATGCCGGACGCGCCGAAAGCGCTGTCCTCAATGGCGTCTGCCTTGACGACCTCATGCTCAGCGTCCGCGGCGAAGCGACTGGCCACAACAACGTCCGTGGGGATCACGAAGGATGTTCCGGCATCAGAGGCGCGCTTGAGGTAGTCCTGGACAACAGGGATCTGGTCTTCTTCGAGGAGGCTTCCAGCCACCTTGTGGCCAGCCGCGGCGAGGAAGGTGAAAAGCATGCCGCCACCCACGAGTATGGTGTCTGCCTTGCCGAGGAGGTTGTCGATGACTGCGAGTTTGTCCGAAACCTTGGAGCCGCCCAGAACCACAACATACGGACGTTGAGTGTCCGTAGTGAGCTTCCGGAGTACCTCCACTTCGGTGCGGACAAGGTCGCCCTGGTACGACGGCAGCCGGGTGGCGACGTCATAGACGCTGGCGTGCTTGCGGTGGACTGCACCGAAGGCGTCGTCCACGAATGCGCCGTTGCTCCCCGTGAGGGCCACCAACTCGTCAGCGAAGGCGCCGCGCTGGGCGTCGTCCTTGCTGGTCTCGCGGGCGTCGAAGCGGACGTTCTCCAGGACGAGTACTTCGCCGTCCTGCAGGGCGGCAGCCAGCCCCTTGGCGGAGTCCCCCACCGTATCTGCAGCGAGCTCTACCTTGAAGTCGGCGAGTTCCGCGAGGCGGGCTGCAGCCGGCTTCAAGGAGTACTTGTCTTCGGGGGCGCCCTTGGGACGTCCCAAGTGGGCGGTTACGAGCACACGGGCACCGGCGTCCGAGAGCTTCTTGAGGACCGGAAGGGACGCCTTGATGCGGCCGTCGTCGGTCACTGTAGAGCCGTCGAGCGGCACATTCAGGTCACTTCTGACCAGAATGTACCGCCCGCGGACACCTTCAGCGATGAGTTCGTTGAGGGTGTGAAATGTCATGTGTCTACCCTAGCCCAGCTTGGATGCGACGAGCTCCGTGAGGTCTACGAGGCGGTTGGAGTAACCCCACTCGTTGTCATACCAGGAAACAACCTTGACCTGGTTGCCGATGACCTTGGTGAGGCCGGAGTCGAAGATGGACGACGCCGGGTCTCCGACGATGTCCGAGGAGACGATCGGGGCGTCCGTGTAGGACAGGATGCCGGCCCACTGTTCGGACTCTGCTGCGGCCTTCACAGCGGCGTTGACTTCCTCAACCGTGACCTCGCGGGAAACAGTAACCGTGAGGTCCGTGGCGGAGCCGGTGGGGACGGGAACGCGGATGGCGTAGCCGTCGAGCTTGCCCTTGAGTTCCGGCAGGACCAGGCCGATCGCCTTGGCTGCACCCGTGGAGGTCGGAACCATGTTGATGGCGGCAGCGCGGGCGCGGCGGAGGTCGCCGTGCGGGCCGTCCTGAAGGTTCTGGTCTGCCGTGTAGGCGTGGACCGTGGTCATGAGGCCACGCTCGATGCCGAAGGCGTCGTTGACTACCTTGGCCAGCGGGCCGAGGCAGTTGGTGGTGCAGGATGCGTTGGAGATGATGTTGTGCGCTGCGGGATCGTAGAGGTCGTGGTTCACGCCCATCACGATCGTGATGTCTTCGTCGCTGGCAGGTGCCGAGATGAGCACCTTCTTGGCTCCGGCGTCGATGTGCTTCTGCGCGGCTGCGGCCTTGGTGAAGAAGCCAGTGGACTCGATGACGATGTCCACGCCCAGCTCGCCCCACGGGAGGTTTGCGGGGTCGCGCTCTGCCAGGACCTTGATGGACTTGCCGTCGACTACCAGGTTTCCATCGACAACTTCCACGGTCTGGGCGAGGCGTCCACCGACGGAGTCGTACTTCAGGAGGTGGGCGAGGGTCTCGGGGCTGGTGAGGTCGTTGACTGCGACGATCTCGAGGTCAGCGCCCTGGGCCAGTGCTGCGCGGAAGTAGTTGCGGCCGATGCGGCCGAAGCCGTTGATACCAATACGGGTGGTCACTATGTGTCAATCTCCTTGGTGCTCTTGCAAGCACGCCTAGTGAGTCGGATCAAATATTTCCAACTAACAGACCCCGCACGTCTTTGGGCAGAGGTGATTATCAGATCGGAGGGCGACCAGCCACGTTGCTGAAGGCTAACCGCCTTCCGTGATCCATCTTACGTTTAACTAAGCCTGCCCCCGCAACTGCGGAGGCAGGCTTTCCAGCATTTGGTCCCATTTCACGCCAAAAGTGACTTTTGTTACATCGGCGTGAACCGGGACTCACCAACTAGAGGACGATGAGGCCCGTTGCGTTGGCGCGGGCGGCTTCGAAGCGCTTGGCGACGTCTGCCCAGTTGACGATGTTCCAGAATGCCTTGACGTAATCAGCCTTGACGTTGACGTAGTCCAAGTAGAAGGCGTGCTCCCACATGTCCAGCATCAGGAGCGGGGTTGTGCCCACTGCGACGTTGCCCTGCTGATCGTAGAGCTGTTCGATGAGCAGGTTGCCACCGATGGGCTCGTAAGCCAGGAATGCCCAACCTGAGCCCTGCAGGCCAAGGGCGGCGGCGGTGAACTGGGCGCGGAAAGCGTCGAACGAACCAAAAGCGTCGTCAATGGCGGCTGCGAGTTCGCCTTCGGGCTTGTCGCCGCCGTCCGGGGAGATGTTGTTCCAGAAGACCGAGTGGTTGATGTGTCCACCGGTGTGGAACGCGAGGTCCTTGGAGAGGCGGTTGATGTTGGCGAAATCACCCTTGTCGCGCGCTTCGGCCAGCTGGGAGAGGGCGTTGTTGGCGCCTGCAACATAAGCGGCATGGTGCTTGCTGTGGTGCAGCTCCATGATCTTTGCCGAAATGTGCGGCTCGAGTGCTGCGTAGTCGTAGCCGAGCTCGGGCAGAACGTACTCTGTCACGAAATCCTCCAATGTAATGGACTGACGTCCGGTTTGGTAACTCTCGTTATTTCATCCGACCGGCGGACCGGCCGGAAATCCTTGGCGAAGAATCCTGCTCTTGCCTCCACCGGGAACAACCCGCGGTGGCCTCGCAGTATTTCCTCCGCACTTTTTCGATTCTATGGGTGCGGACTACTCGTCCATCATTTCTGGAGTCACATTTGCCTCAGTGCCCGGGATGCCCAAATCAAGGGCACGTTTGTCGGCCATGGCAAGGAGCCGGCGGATCCGCCCGGCGATGGCGTCCTTTGTCATGGGTGGATCTGCGAGGCGGCCGAGTTCGTCCAGGCTCGCCTGCTTATGGGCCACACGGAGCTCCCCCGCGTATTTGAGGTGGTCCGGAACGTCGTCGCCCAGGATCTCCAATGCACGGTCGACCCTGGCGCCCGCAGCAACTGCCGCCTGCGCTGAGCGTCGCAGGTTGGCGTCGTCAAAATTGGCAAGCCTGTTCGCGGTGGCGCGGACTTCCTTGCGCATCCGCCGTTCCTCCCACACCATCAGGGCGTCATGGGCGCCCATGCGGGTCAGGAGGGCAGCAATGGTGTCCCCGTCACGGATGACTACGCGGTCAACGCCACGTACTTCGCGTGCTTTGGCCTGGATGCCGAGACGGCGGGCAGCACCAACAAGCGCCAAAGCGGATTCCGGGCCCGGGCATGTCACCTCCAGCGAAGAAGAACGTCCCGGCTCGGTGAGGGAACCGTGGGCGAGGAACGCGCCCCGCCACACAGCCTCGGCGTCCGCGGCCGAGCCGTTGACCACTACGGAGGGCAGGCCCCGTACAGGGCGGCCACGTCCATCCAGCAAGCCTGTCTGTCGGGCCAGGGCTTCGCCGTCGCGCACTACACGGACAACGTACCGGCTCCCCCGGCGCAAGCCACCGCCTGAAACCACAATGATCTCGCTCTGGTGGCCGTAAACCTCGGCAATCGCCGCGCGGAGACGCCGGGCCGTGGAGGCGAGGTCCACCTCAGCCTCGATGACGATCCTGCCCGAAATGATGTGAAGGCCGCCGGCAAAGCGCAGCATTGCCGAAACCTCCGCCTTGCGGACCGAAGATTTTTTGATGTCCAGCCGGGACAGTTCGTCCTTGACCGACGCAGTAAGTGCCATCGCGTATTCCTAACTGTTCCCGAAAATATCGTGGTACGCCGCTGCCAACAGCAGTGGATCATGGACGGGGCGGCGCCTCGACGCCCCTACTCTACCCAACACCACTTCAGCGCCGATCATCCCGGCGGCTTTCTCGAAGGCCTTGAGATCCTGGATTGCAGCAGGATCCGCAAGGACGACGTCGACACTGAACTCAGGTGCATACCGGCGCAGGACGTCCAAATGGTCGGCTGCCGTCATGCCCGACGTTTCCTTGGTTTCCACGTCAAGGTTCATGGTCAGGCAGCGCTTGGCCGCGGTATCGCCGAGGGCCTGCCGCAGCTCCGGCAGCAGCAAATGCGGGAGGACCGAGGTGTACCAGGACCCGGGACCCAGAATGACCCAGTCCGCCAGCTCGATGGCTGTCAGGGCTTCGGTGCAGGCAGGAGCATCCTCGGGCAGGAGCCTGACATCCTCCAGCTTGCCCGCTACGGCGCACTTTGCTTGACCCCGGACCGTCTGCAGTTCATGTCCGCCACCCGGCAGTTCAAGACGCGCCTGCCCCTCGATGGTGAGGGGAACACTGGACATGGGCAGTACCTGTCCACGTGCACCCAGCAACGCCCCGGCCCATTTCAGGCCCGCAACGGTATCGCCGAGCAACTCCCACAGCGTAACGATCAGGAGGTTTCCCATGGCGTGATGGTCCAGGGAGCCGCCCTTGGCGGACCCGGCGTCGAACCTGTGTTGCATGACGTCCCGCCAGGTCCTGCCCCAATCGGTGTCGTCGCAGAGGGCGCTGAGCGCCATCCGCAGGTCACCGGGCGGGAGGACGCCGTACTCATCCCGGAGCCGCCCGGACGAGCCGCCGTCGTCCGCTACCGTGACGATTGCCGTCAATTCCGAGGTGAGCAACCGTAA
This sequence comes from Paenarthrobacter aurescens, assembly GCF_025421775.1. Taxonomy (GTDB): domain Bacteria; phylum Actinomycetota; class Actinomycetes; order Actinomycetales; family Micrococcaceae; genus Arthrobacter; species Arthrobacter aurescens_B. The sequence continues at coordinate 362,767 of NZ_JAOEFX010000001.1, forward strand.
CGCCGACAGGGACGCTGCCAGCCCGTGGCCACCGCCCAATGCGACCACAGATGGGCTCTTCTTTTGCTGGCTGCCGGGAACGCCCTTGGGCGGGATGAGCGGCAGCGGGCCCGTCAGGACGCCCACTACTCGCGTCCCAGGTCGCGGTGGGTGGTGGTGACGGTGACGCGGGGATACTGCGCCAAACGCTTGGAAAGTTCGACGGCGACCGCCACCGAACGGTGCTTTCCACCGGTACAGCCAACGGCCAGGGTGGCGTAGTGCTTGTTTTCCTGGCGGTAGCCGTCCAGGACGGGCTCCAGGGCCCGGACATAGCGGTCCACGAACTCGTGAACGCCATCGGCCCCGAGCACGTAGTCGCTGACGTCTTCATCCAGTCCCGTGTGTGGCCGGAGTTTGGGAACCCAATGTGGGTTGGGAATGAACCGGGCGTCTGCCACGAAGTTGGCGTCTACGGGCAAGCCGTACTTGAAGCCGAAGCTCATGACGTTAAGACGCAGCGTTACCGGGCCCGTGTCACTGAACAATTCTGTGATGGCTGTGGCGAGCCCATGGACGTTGAAGTCGGAGGTATCCAGCACAACGTCGGCGTGTTCACGCAATTCCCTCAGGACCTCGCGTTCGATACCGATGCCGTCGAGGATCCGGCCACCGCCCTGCAGCGGATGAGGGCGGCGTCCCTGCTCGAAGCGACGGACCAGAACGTCATCATTGGCGTCCAGGAAGAGTACGCGGAAGGTGATGCCGGTCGCGCTGAGCGCGCCCAGCGCAGTCTGGATGTCAGTGAAGAGGTCCTTGCTGCGGACGTCGACCACCACTGCCAGCTTGGGAATCGACTTCGGTGCATGCGAAACGATCTCTGCCAGTGTTCCCAGCATTTGCGGCGGAAGGTTGTCCACCACATACCAGCCATGATCCTCCAGGGCATCCGAAGCCGTGCTGCGCCCCGCCCCCGACATGCCGGTTACTACCAGCAGTTCCGCCTCCGGTGGCTTGACGGGCGTGAGGCCGTCCTGCTCCGTTCCGGACCCTGCCGTTGCCTCATCCATCAGTAATCCCCGTTTCGTCGGAAGTGCTCATACAGCCTGTGGCACCCGCCAGTCATGGCGAAGAGCACTTGGCATGTTCAGACGCCGGTGACCGCAAACGCGGCCATCGGCCAAGTTCTTACCCTAGCTAAGATTCGAGGATTTCGCCGGTGGTCATGTTGACCGCCGGCACCGTTTCATCGGAGTCGGTCGTGGAACCCAGATGCTGTACCACCGCGGCGGCCAACGCTGGACCGATGCCCTTGGCGGACGTGAGTTCCTCGATGGAGGCGGCTTTGATCTTCTTGAGCGAACCGAAGTGTGCCACCAGGGCCTTCCGTTTGGCCTCGCCCAAGCCCGGAACGCCGTCCAGGACCGACACCGTCATGGCTTTGCCGCGCTTCTGACGGTGGAACGTGATGGCGAAACGGTGGGCTTCATCGCGGATTCGTTGAAGCAGGTAAAGGCCCTGCGACGTCCGGGGCAGAATGACCGGAAAGTCGCTGTCGGGCAGCCAGACTTCTTCCAGCCGCTTGGCCAGGCCCACCACATAGACGTCGTCGATGCCCAACTCCGCGAGGGCGCGCGCTGCGGCATTAACCTGTGGCTGGCCTCCGTCCACCACCACCAGGTTGGGCGGGTAGGCGAACTTGGCTTTCGGGGCCGGCATGGTGGGGTCCGACGGCGGGAGTTCAGTGCCGCTGCCGGCACCCGCACGCGTCGGGTTGGTGATCTCGCCCGAGACCACCGGTACCTGGGCGGCTTTGTCCGTCAGGTAGTGCCTGAACCGTCGGGTCAGGACATCGTGCATGGCCGCGGTGTCGTCGGCCGCAGCCGGGCCCGTGATGGAGAATTTGCGGTAGTCGGACTTCTTTGGCAGGCCGTCTTCCACCACCACCATGGAAGCCACCACATTGGTGCCTTGGACGTGCGATATATCGAAACATTCGATCCTCAGCAAGGGAACGGGAATCTCCAGTGCCTCCTGCAATTCCTGGAGGGCAACGGACCGTACCGTGATGTCACCTGCCCGACGCGTCTTGTGCAGCTTCAGGGCTTGCTCGGCATTCTCGCGGACCGTGGACATCAATGCCGCTTTGTCACCGCGCTGGGGTACACGGATGTCCACCTTGGCTCCGCGCAGCCCGCCAAGCCACTCACTGAGCTCGGCATGGTTGCTGGGGTTCTCCGGTACCAATACTTCCCGGGGGATCCGGCCCTGGACGTCGCTGTCTTCGCCGTAGACCTGCTGCAGCAAATGTTCAATGAGTTCGGGTGTGGTGGCGTCCTCCACCTTTTCCACGACCCAACCACGTTGCCCACGGACGCGTCCCCCGCGCACATGGAAGACCTGCACTGATGCTTCAAGTTCGTCGTCGTGCAAGGCGAAGACGTCGGCATCAGTATCCTCCGCGAGGACCACGGCATTGCGTTCAAAGACTTTCCGCAGCGCGATGATGTCGTCCCTGAGCCCTGCTGCGCGTTCATAGTCAAGCTCAGCTACCGACGCGGCCATGTCCTTTTCCAGGCGGCCGATGAAGCGCTTGGCCTCACCACCCATGAAGGAACAAAAGTCTTCTGCCAGAGCACGGTGTTCCTCGGGAGTGACACGGCCAACACACGGGGCCGAGCATTTGTCGATGTACCCCAGGAGGCAGGGCCGGCCGCTGGCCTGGGCGCGCTTGAAGACACCTGCACTGCAGCTGCGGACCGGAAAAACCCGCAGGAGCGTGTCCATGGTTTCCCTGATGGCCCCAGCGGTATAGGGACCGAAGTACCTGGTGCCCTTCTTGCGCTCTCCGCGCATGACCTGCACCCTGGGGAACTTCTCCCCCATGGTGACGGCTAGGTAGGGGTAAGTCTTGTCGTCGCGGAATACCACGTTGAAGCGGGGTTTGAATTCCTTGATCCAGGTGTACTCCAGCTGCAGGGATTCCAACTCGCTGCCCACCATTGTCCATTCGACGCTGCTGGCCGCGTGAACCATGGCATGGGTCTTGGGAAGAAGCCCAGCCGGGTTGGCGAAGTAGGAATTAAGCCTTGACCGGAGGTTCTTGGCCTTGCCCACATAGATGACCCGGCCATGCGGGTCGCGGAAACGATAGACGCCCGGGGTGGTGGGAATTTCACCCGTTTGGGGCCGGTAACTTGCTGGATCTGCCACGATTCCAGTCTAATGAACCGGAACGACAGCCCACGCCACCCCGATACAGCCGCCGCTGTTCCTACTCCACCGACTTGCTCTGGTTATAGCTCGTGGACCGTTCCTGGCCGCTGAGCACGGCGATGGCATCCATGATCTTGTCCGTTACCTCGCGGCGTGCCGGCAGGGAGTGGTCGGGGCCGGTCTTGTCGAAATAGAGCGGCTCGCCCACCTTCATGATGAAGTGCTGGGGACGGACAGCGTTCTTATCCGCCGGTTGCAGCTTCTCGGTGCCGATGAGACCGACGGGGATCACCGGGGCGCCGGTGGTCAGGGCAAGCCAGCCCACGCCGGTCCGCCCGCGGTAAAGGATTCCATCGCGGGATCGGGTGCCTTCAGGGTAGATACCAATGCCCTTGCCTGACTCCAGGATGTCCAGCAGGGTCTTGAGAGCCTGCACGCTGGCTGCCTGTTCGCCGCGCTCGACGGGAATCGACCCCACTGCTTCGAAGAACGACTTCATCACAGCACCTTTGACACCCTTGGTGGTGAAGTACTCAGCTTTGGCAAAGAAGGCAACCGGACGTGGCATGAGCGCCTGCACAATGACGCTGTCCAGGAAGGACAGGTGGTTGGGGGCTACGATGAACGGCCCCTCCTTGGGAACGTTCTCCAGTCCGATGACAGTGGGACGGCACGTGGAGGAGATCAAACCACGGGTGGTCCAGCGGATCGCATCAAAGACTGCCATCGTTTTGTACCTCGCTCAGGGCTGCCGCGCGGACAGCGTCAAGTTCTTCAATTTTGGTGCGGAGCTCAAGTGCGGTTGAGACAACGGCCACAGCGCCGGCTTCCTCAAGTTCGCCGTCGGGTGCGAATCCCCACCTGACCCCGATACAGTCCAGCCCGTTGGCCATGGCCCCCGCAACGTCCTGGTGCCTGTCCCCCACCATGACGGCCGGTTGGGAATGAAGGTCAGCCAACGCGGCGCCCACGATCTCCACCTTGCCGGACGCTGTGTTGGCCCCCAATGATTCGTCATCGGCCGCTCCCCGGATGGAAACAAAAAAATCAGCAATTTTGTGGTGCTCAAGGACCAACCGGGCAATTGACTGCGGTTTCTGTGTAGCAACTGCAACAGGCCTGCCGGACTCGGCAAAGAATTCGAGGATGTCAAAGATCCCCGGATAAAGCTTGCTTTGTCCGATGCCCGTCTCCTTGTAATGGCGTCGGTACCGTTCAATGGTTTCATCCACCAATTCGACGGGGACCTTGGCCAAATGCTGCAGGGAGTCGCTGAGTTTGGGACCCACCATGGAATTCAGCACGGCCTGTTCCGGGACGGGGAGGTTCATTTCACGGAGGGCCGCAGAGATTCCTCCTGTGATACCGCCGGCAGGATCGACAAGGGTGCCGTCCAGATCGAATATTACGGGCACCGTTGTTTGAGTCACCGGGTTAGTTTCTCACGAGTAGCGGCATGCCTGAAACTCGCATGCCGCTACCGGAATACTTCTGCTGACTATCCCAGAATTTCGGCCAGGAACGTCGCCGTGTGGCTGTCCGTGGATTTTGCCACTTGTTCCGGCGTCCCTGTGGCCACGATCTTTCCGCCACCGGAACCACCGTTGGGGCCCAGGTCCACGATCCAGTCCGCTGATTTGATGACGTCCAGGTTGTGCTCAATGGTAATGACGGTGTTGCCCTTGTCCACCAAGCCCTGGAGAACCATCAGCAGCTTCCGGATGTCCTCGAAGTGCAGGCCCGTAGTGGGTTCGTCCAGAACGTAGATGCTGCGCCCGTTGGAACGCTTCTGAAGCTCGGCAGCAAGCTTCACGCGCTGCGCCTCGCCACCTGACAGGGTGGTTGCCGGCTGGCCGAGGCGAACGTAGCCGAGGCCTACGTCCACCAAGGTATTCAGATGCCGTGCGATCGGTGTGAAGGCAGCGAAGAACTCGGCACCTTCCTCGATGGGCATGTTGAGGACATCTGCAATGGTCTTGCCCTTGTAGTGGACTTCAAGGGTTTCGCGGTTGTACCTGGCGCCGTGGCAAACCTCGCAGGGAACGTAGACGTCCGGCAGGAAGTTCATCTCGATCTTCAAGGTGCCATCGCCTGAACAAGCTTCGCAGCGGCCACCCTTGACATTGAACGAGAATCGTCCCGGCTGGTATCCGCGAACCTTCGCTTCAGTGGTCTCGGCGAAAAGCTTCCGGATGTTGTCGAATACGCCGGTGTACGTTGCCGGGTTGGAACGGGGGGTGCGGCCGATAGGGCTCTGATCGACGTGTACTACCTTGTCCAGGTGTTCCAGTCCGGCCACTGTCCGGTGACGTCCTGCCACCTGCTTGGCGCCGTTGAGCTTGTTGGCCAGGACCTTGTAGAGGATCTCGTTGACCAGCGTGGACTTGCCCGAGCCGCTCACGCCGGTTACCGCGGTGAAAAGCCCCAACGGGAATGTGGCATCAACGTTGTTAAGGTTGTTCTCCCGGGCCCCGACGACCTTGAGCTCACGCTTCTTGTCATACTTACGGCGTTTGGTGGGGATGTCTATCTTGCGGCGCCCTGACAGGTAGTCGCCTGTCAGGGACTCCGTGTTCTCCAAGAGCTCCTTGTAAGTGCCGGAGTGCACCACCTGGCCGCCGTGCTCGCCGGCGCCAGGTCCGATGTCCACCACCCAATCGGCCTCATGGATGGTGTCTTCGTCGTGCTCCACCACAATCAGGGTGTTGCCAAGGTCCCGGAGGCGGGTGAGTGTCTCGATGAGCCGCCGGTTGTCACGCTGGTGAAGGCCGATGGACGGTTCATCAAGGACGTAAAGTACGCCCACAAGTCCTGACCCGATCTGGGTGGCGAGCCGGATGCGCTGGGCTTCACCACCGGACAAGGTGCCCGAGGGGCGCTCAAGGTTGAGGTACTCCAAGCCGACGTCCAGGAGGAAGGTCAGGCGGGCCTGGATCTCCTTCAGCACTTGATTGGCAATCTGGGATTCCCTGCTGGTGAGTGTGAGGCTTCCCAGGAACTCTGCACATTCGCGCATGGGCAGGGCAGCGACCTCGGCGATCGACTTTCCGTTGATCAGCACGGACAACGACGCCGGGTTGAGGCGGGCGCCGTTGCACTCGGGGCAGGGAATCTGGCGCATGTACTCTTCGTACCGGTCACGGGCCCAATCGGAATCGGTTTCCCCGTGCTTTCGGTGGACGTACTGGATGGCACCTTCAAAGCCGGTACTGTACTTACGCTCACGGCCAAAGCGGTTCTTGTATTGGACAACAACCTTGTGGTCCTTGCCGTGGAGCACGGTGTTGCGAACGTCTTTGGGGAGCTTTTCCCAAGAAGTCTTCATGGAGAAACCGAGTTCGTGTGCCAGTCCCTCGAGGAGGCGGTTCCAGTACTCCGTTGTCGCTGTGCCCAGGGACCAAGGGGCTATGGCGCCCTCACCGAGGGAGAGCTCCGGATTGGGAACGATCAGTTCCTCGTCCACTTCAAGTTTGGTGCCGATGCCGCTGCAGGCAGAGCAGGCGCCGAAGGGGTTGTTGAAGGAGAACGAGCGGGGCTCGATTTCGTCAATGGCCAGGGGGTGCTCGTTGGGGCACGCCAGGTTTTCGGAGAAAGCCCGGCTACGGCCGGGGTCTTCGGCGTCGAGGTCAACGAACTCGACCAGGACGCGGCCCTCGGCAAGGCCCAAGGCAGTCTCAACGGAATCGGTGAGCCGCTGGCTGATATCTTCCTTGACCACCAAGCGGTCAACAACAACCTCGATGGTGTGCTTGAACTGCTTGCCAAGCTTGGGCGGATCGCTGAGCTGAACGAGCTCGCCATCCACGCGGGCACGTGAATAACCCTTGGCTGTGAGCTCTTTGAAGAGATCGACAAACTCGCCCTTGCGTCCACGGACCACGGGGGCGAGGACCTGGAAGCGCGTGCCAGTCTCGAGTTCAAGAAGCTGGTCCACGATCTGCTGTGGTGTCTGCCGTGCGATGGGCTCACCACAGACAGGGCAGTGCGGGCGGCCGACGCGGGCCCAGAGCAGCCGCATATAGTCGTAAATCTCGGTGATGGTGCCCACCGTGGAACGGGGGTTCTTGCTGGTGGACTTCTGGTCGATGGACACCGCGGGCGAGAGTCCCTCGATGAAGTCGACATCAGGTTTGTCCACTTGCCCAAGGAACTGGCGGGCATATGCGGACAGCGACTCCACGTAACGCCGCTGGCCTTCAGCGAAGATGGTGTCGAAAGCCAATGATGACTTACCGGAACCGGAAAGGCCCGTGAACACGATCATGGCGTCACGGGGAAGGTCAAGGTCCACGTTGCGCAGGTTGTGTTCCCGGGCACCCTTGACAACCAGCCGGGACAGGTCCGGCCTCGCGGGCTTGGTATCGGGAACGACAGGGGCGTTCTTTGTGGATTCGATGGCGGTATCTTCAGCTAAGGCTTTGGGCACCTACCAATGCTAATCGAAAACTTCTTCGAATTTCCATGTCGTTCCTCACATGCTACTGATCGGTATCAGTCGGCGTCGTACGCGGCGGCAAGAAGCTGCACGGCTTCTGCGAACGAGGCTCCTTGCGCTTTCGCCGCGGCCGCGTACTCTGCGGCTACGCCGGCCAACGCACCCCAGCGGTCGTCCCGCGCGCAGACCACTGTGCCGTTTCTCCCCCGGGTAGCCACGACTCCGGCCGCTTCGAGTTCCTTGTATGCCCGGGCCACAGTGTGCGGGGCAACGTCCAACACTCCGGCAAGGTTACGCACGGGAGGCAGTTTTGCTCCGACTGCCAGGACTCCGGAGTCGGCGAGTTCAATGATCCGCAGCCGTAACTGTTCGAAAAGCGCTACCGCGCTGGTGGTATTGGGGCGCCAGGTGCCTGGAAAACCGCCCGTCGGAGTCACGAGGAACTCCGCAGGGGCGACTGCACCATGCGCGGCGTATGTCGTTCGAAGCATCCTTGGTCCATGCCGAGAATTAGACCAGCGACGCCGGAACGGGACAAGCCATCGCGACCCATGAAAGTCATTGCTACGCCAAAGGAAGCGTCCGTCGGACTCATGAATTCTTTCGGGCGACAGCAAAAATGCGCCGGAACGGGAAGACCGTTCCGTGACCCGTCGCCGGGTAAGCGTCACGCAGCATGGCGGAGTACTCAGCCTCGAACCGGGCGGCGTCAGTGGCGGAGAGCGCCGACAGCACTGGTCGGAGTCCTGTGCCGCGGACCCACTGCAGAACCGGATCTTCACCTGTCAGCAGCTGCTGGTAGGTGGTCTCCCAAGCGTCGGCGGAACATCCGGCGTCGAGCATGATGTTCAGGTAGTCCGCAGGACTGCCTACCGCGCCATCGTGCCGGAGCACGCCATCCAGCTTGGCCGACCATGAGGGAGATTCAGCGAGTTGCCGCATCAGCGTGTGGGAAGGGGACGTGAAATTCCCCGGCACCTGCATGGCAAACCAGGCGCCTGGTTGCAGGGCCCGAAGCCAGCTGGCCAACATCTCCTGGTGGCCGGGAACCCACTGGAGGGCGGCGTTGGTGATGACTACATCGGTATCATCCTCCGGAGCCCAATCCGCGATGTCGCCCTGCTGGAATTCCAGGCTGCCCAACGGCTGCGCGAGGGACTCCGCTTTATGGAGCATCTCCTCGGAAGAGTCGATTCCCATGATCCGGGCCTCCGGCCAGCGATCCGCCAGCGTAGCGGTGAGGTTCCCGGGGCCGCAGCCAAGGTCCACCACCTTGCGGGGGTCGCTGGCCTGGACCCTCGCGACCAGGTCATGGAATGGCCTGTCCCGATGGTTGCCGAACTCCACATATTTGGTCGGGTCCCACTTCATCAAAGCCTCCTGGCGTCTGGCAGCACTGCTGGGCAGAGCCTAAACCGTCCGGGCACTAAGCTGGAAACCAATGAAACTTCTTGAACAGCTTCCTGGTTCCACTGCCACCGGTCCCCTGGACCCGGACGAAATCTACACACGGTTCGTGGAGTGGACTGAGAGTCGCGGCCTGCAGCTCTACCCGGCGCAGGACGAAGCGATCATGGAGCTGGCCTCCGGCGCCAACGTTATCCTTGCCACCCCCACGGGCTCGGGGAAGTCACTGGTAGCCATTGCGGCCCACTTCGAAGCGATGGCACGCGGTCAGCGAAGCTACTACACGGCGCCCATCAAGGCCCTCGTGTCGGAAAAGTTCTTTGCTCTCTGCGACATCTTCGGCGCAGAGAACGTGGGCATGATTACGGGTGATTCCGGCGTGAACCAGGACGCCCCCATCATTTGCTGCACGGCTGAAATCCTTGCCAATATCGCACTCCGCGAAGGCCCGGCGGCTGAGCTGGGTTCCGTGATCATGGACGAATTCCATTTCTACTCCGATCCCCAGCGCGGTTGGGCGTGGCAGGTGCCGCTCCTGGAACTGCCCCAGGCGCAGTTCCTCCTGATGTCCGCGACCCTGGGCGATGTCACCCGTTTCGAAACCGGCCTCACCGAACTGACGGGCCGGACCACCACGACTGTGAGTTCGGCCGAACGTCCCATTCCGTTGCATTACTACTACCATCTGACTCCGGTTCACGAGACTCTGGAAGAACTGCTTTCCACCAAGCAGGTTCCCGTTTATGTGGTCCACTTCAGCCAGGCGGAAGCCATTGAGCGCGCCCAGAACCTCATGAGCATCAACATGTGCAGCCGGGCCGAGAAGGACCGCATAGCCGAGCTGATTGCAGGCTTCAGGTTCGCCGCGGGATTCGGAAAGACCCTCAACCGGCTGGTTCGCCACGGCATAGGCGTCCACCATGCCGGCATGCTCCCCAAGTACCGCCGCCTGGTGGAGCAACTCGCCCAGGCCGGGCTTCTCAAAGTGATCTGCGGTACCGACACTTTGGGGGTGGGCATCAACGTGCCCATCCGGACAGTGCTGTTGACGGCTCTGAGCAAGTACGACGGCGTACGCACCAGGTCTCTTAACTCGCGGGAGTTCCACCAGATTGCCGGCCGCGCTGGGCGCGCTGGGTATGACACTGCGGGCACTGTGGTGGTTCAGGCTCCGGACCACGTGGTGGAAAACACCAAAGCCATGGCGAAGGCCACCGCCAAGTTTGGCGATGACCAAAAGAAGTTGCGCCAAGTGGTCAAGAAGAAACCCCCCGAGGGATTTGTCTCGTGGGGCGAACCGACCTTCAAACGGCTGGTGGAGTCCGTACCCGAGCCGTTGACCTCCAGTTTCACCGTGACGCACGCGATGTTGCTGAACCTTATGGAGCGCCCTGGCGACCCCTTCCAGGCAACCCGGCGCCTGCTCAGCGAGAACCACGAGACCCGGGCCGCGCAACTGAAACTCATGAAGAAGGCCTTGGGAATCTACCGCGAACTACTCGCGGCCGGAGTTGTTGAACGGATTCCCGAGGACGAGCAGGAGGCTGAAGGACGCTCCGTACGCCTGACAGTGCACCTGCAAGCCAATTTTGCACTTAACCAGCCACTCTCCCCCTTCGCGCTGGCCGCACTGGAGCTGCTTGATCCGGAGTCGCCGTCGTACGCCTTGGACGTAGTCTCCGTTATCGAATCAACGCTGGAGAAGCCGCGGCAGATTCTCTCTGCACAGCAGAAGAAGGCGCGGGGCGAGGCCGTTGCCGCCATGAAGGCTGACGGCATCGAGTACGAACAGCGTATGGCCATGCTGGACGAAGTCACTTATCCCATGCCTTTGGCGGAAATCCTTGGCGAGGCCTTCGAGGTCTACCGCAAGGCGGCCCCGTGGGTGGGCGACTTCGAGCTCGCGCCCAAATCCATCATCCGGGACATGTACGAGCGCGCCATGAACTTCGGGGAATTCGTGCAGTTCTATGGACTGGCCCGTTCCGAGGGAATCGTCCTGCGATACCTTGCGGACGGGTTCCGGGCTCTTCGGCAGACCGTTCCCCAGGACTCGCTCCGGGAGGACCTTGAGGACCTCATAGCGTGGCTGGGCGAGTTGGTCCGTCAGGTGGATTCCAGCCTGCTGGACGAGTGGGAAGAGCTCACTTCCGGGCTTGCCCCCACACCGCATGACGCTCCCCCGCCCCCGCCGCCGCTGCTCACCGCAAACATCCGGGCCTTCAGGGTGATGGTTCGGAACGAAATGTTCCGCAGGGTTGAACTGTTCGCGGACGAGGACTCTGCAGCGCTCGGCGAACTCGACGGTGATGCCGGCTGGGACGCGGAGCGCTGGGAAGAAGTACTGGACGACTACTTCGATGAGCACGACGACATTGGCACGGGCCCTGACGCGCGTGGTCCCGGATTGCTCATCATCGCTGAGGAACCAGGTGCGTGGAAGGTTCGGCAGATCTTCGATGATCCGGCGCGCAACCACGATTGGGGAATCTCGGCCGACGTGGACCTGGCAGCATCCGACGAGTCCGGCACGGCGGTGGTCCGCGTGACAGACGTTAACCGGCTTTAGGCCACGCCACCGTGTCATCCGTCCCGGACCTGACCGGCAGCCTGCGGGAGCTGGAAGCCCTCCGCGCGGCGCATCCAGCGGCGTGTACCGGTCCTCGACGATGGTGGGATGGACCCTTGGACGTCGAGGGGTTGGCTTTGGCGTCCGTCCAGGCGGCGGCTACGGCGCTCGACGCCCTGACCGGCTCAGCCGGAATGTACACAGTGGCGTCGGGACTCACGGCAGCTTCGTTCGATTCCCTGGGGCACCTGAGGATTTCCGGCCTGAAGCCCGAGGGCTTTGCCCGGATGTCGGGTTTCCGGGCCACCGCGGACGGCTGGATCCGCCTGCATGCCAACTACCCACACCATGCTGCGCGGTTGATGGAAGCACTCTCGGCCGCGGGGCCGGAGGAGGTGGACCGGGTGCTGCGTTCCATGACCGCGCTGGAGGCAGAGGAAGCCATCACTGCCGGGAGGGGTGTTGCTGCGGCGGTCCGTACCCGGGAAGAGTGGACGGCAACACCAATGCATACGGCGGCAAGCACGGGACCGTGGATCGCTTTCACCCGTCCCGCAGCGCTGGAGAATGTTCTGCGGCCATCGTCGTGGATTCCCTCAACGGACCTTTCCCGGCCCCTGGCCGGACTCAGGGTCCTGGACCTGACCCGCGTCATAGCCGGGCCCACGGCCACGCGACTTCTGGGCGCCCTGGGTGCGGATGTCCTGCGGATCGATCCGCCCGGCCTTCCTGAGCTCACTGATGCCTTTGTCGACTCCGGGTTCGACAAACGCAGTGCTGAGGCCTATCTCAGGGATGCACATGACCTGGCAGTGATCAACAGTTTGGTCAGCTCAGCCGACGTCGTTGTCACCGGCTACCGCGACGGCGCCCTGGACGGTTTCGGACTTGGGTCCGGGGGCCTGTTGGCGCGCCGGCCTGACCTTGTGGTTGCCACGTTGACTGCCTGGGGAGGAAGCGGACCGTGGAAGGGCCGGCGCGGTTTCGACAGCCTGGTGCAGGCGGCCTCCGGGATCGCTGACAGGTACGGACAGCAGCATGACGACGGCGGGTGGAAGCCAGGTGTGTTGCCCGTCCAGGCCCTCGACCACGCCACTGGTTACGGGCTTGCCGCGGGCATGCTGTCGCTGTTGGCAGAGCGGGTCAGGACTGGAACCGGTGGAGCCGCGAAACTGTCTTTGGCACGCACGGCGGAGGAACTTTTCCGTTTGTCTTCGGTCAGGCCGGATACCCAGCCAGATCCGCTGCCCCGCCCGGAATACGCCCACGCGGACAGTCCTTATGGACTGCTCCGGTTTGTGGGGCCGCCCATGCTGGTTGACGGTGTTCCTTTACGGTACGGCAATGCCCCTGTGCGCTATGGAGCGTCGCCTATGTCCTGGCGGCAGGAAACCCGGCTCCCCTAGTAAGCTCGAATCCATGAGTGTCATCCGCCCAGCCACAGTTGAAGACGTCCCAGCGATCCTCCGTATGATCCATGATCTTGCGATCTATGAGAAGGAACCGGACGCGGTCAAAAACACCCCGGACATGCTCGCCGAAGTACTCTTTGGCGAGAACCCGCGCGTTTATGCCTCCATTGCGGAAAGCAGTGAGGGCACAGTACAAGGATTCGCGTTGTGGTTCCTGAACTACTCCACGTGGGAGGGTGTCCACGGGATTTACCTTGAGGACCTCTACGTGGTTCCCGAGGCCCGCGGCGAGGGCCATGGCAAGGCGCTGCTGCAGTATCTGGCCGCGACCGCCGTCGAGCGCGGATACGCCCGGGTGGAGTGGAGTGTCCTGAACTGGAACGAGCCCTCCATCAACTTCTACAAGAACCTGGGGGCCTTCCCGATGGAAGAATGGTCCACCTTCCGGCTGACGGGCGACGCACTTGGTGCTTTCGGCGCCGACGCGGGCCAGTCCAGCGAGGCGCTTGCCCATGGCTGACCAGAGCCCCTCCACAGACGTCCACAGCATCCGTGCCCGCCATGAATTCCGTGGTCTGCGGACTGTGGAGCATTACTTCACGGTTCCCTTGGTGCACACTCAGGATCCGGCCGAAAACCCAGGCGAGACCATCACGGTCTTCGCCAGGGAGTACTCATCCACGGACCACACGGCTGAGGACGCCGGCAAGCTTCCTTGGTTGTTGTTCCTGCAGGGCGGCCCTGGCGGCCGCGGTAACCGGGTCACATCGCTGTCAGGCTGGATGAAGGCGGCAGCGAAGGACTTCCGGATCCTGATGCTTGACCAGCGAGGCACGGGGTTGTCCACGCCGGTTGAGCGGCAGTCTCTGGAACGCCGGGGTGATGCCGCGGCCCAGGCAGAGTACCTTACCCACTTCCGCGCGGATTCCATCGTGGCCGACGCTGAGTACATTCGACATGCCTTGGGCTCCGCGCCATGGTCGGTGCTGGGCCAGAGCTTCGGCGGTTTTTGCGCGTTGACATATCTTTCATTCGCGCCGGAGGGGCTTCGGGAGGTCCTTATCACCGGTGGACTGGCCCCGCTCCACGGCGCAGCAGACCGCGTGTACAGTGCCACATTCCATCGTGTTGCCGCACGGAACGCCGAGTACTTCTCGTGGTACCCGGAGGACCGGGAAAGGGTCACGCGGATCGCCCGCCATCTGGAGCAGCAGCCGGAGTTCCTCGCCAGCGGCGAACGGCTGACTCCGGAACGGTTCCAAATGGTGGGGTCCTTCCTGGGCGGCAACACGAGGGTGGATGCGCTGCACTACCTTCTGGAGGACGCCTTCATCGAAACTCCCGCTGGAGAGCGCTTGTCCGAATCGTTCCTCGAGCAGGTACGGGGCCTGGTGAGTCGGGCCGCCAATCCCCTCTACGCCGTCCTGCACGAGTCGATCTATGCCCAGGGCGAAGCAACAAACTGGGCCGCGTGGCGCGTCTTGGAGGACTACCCGGAATTCAAACCGGAAGCCGAAGAGCCTCTGTTGACGGGCGAGATGGTGTACCCGTGGTACTTCGAACAGGACCCGGCGCTCGAGTCCCTGCGCGAAGTGGCTGAACTGTTGGCTGCCCGGAAAGACTGGACACCCTTGTACGACACCACGCAGCTGGCATCCAACACGGTGCCCGTGGCCGCTGCCGTGTACAAGGACGACATCTACGTGGATCACGACCTTTCCCTTGAAACGGCTGCGGCAGTACGTGGGCTGCAGCCGTGGGTCACCTCTGATTTCCACCATGACGGCATCGGCGAAGACGGCGAAGGCATCTTCGGCCGGCTGTTCGGAATGGTGCGCGCTGCCCGCTAGCTCGTGGGGTTTACCGACGCATCTTCCGCAGGGGCCGGCGACGTCCGGCGGCTCGCCATGACGGCTGTCAGGGCCAGCACCGCTGCGGCCATGACACTGGAAGCGATGTTGAGGCCTTGGTAGCCGATCCACGCCAGGAGCAGTCCGGAGGTGGCACCCCCGACTGCTCCTGCGGCACCCATCAGGGTGTCCGAAACCCCCTGTACAGTGACCCGCTGATCAGGCTCGACGCTCTCGGCCAACAGCGTTGATCCGGAGATGGTAGCCGCCGACCATCCCAACCCCAGGAGGATCAGCCCTGCCGTTACCAGGACCGGCTCTTGGTGGCCGAATCCAGCGATGAACACCGCCACCAAGAGGAGGCCGTGACCCATGGCAATGGTCTGGAAGCGCCCGGCTTTATCCGTGAGCCAACCCCACAGCGGGGACAGCGCAAACATTCCCGCGATGTGAAGCGAAATGGTGAGCCCGATAACTACCAACGCATCCGTACTGTCGGTGGTTCCGCCATGATGCCCTCCGTGGGACCCGCCAACAAGCTGCTGCAGGTGCAGGGGCGTCATGGACATGACCGCCACCATCACACCGTGGGCGGCCACTACGGCCGCGAGTGCCAGGATCGCCCTCGGGGATGAACGGACAGCACGAAGACCGGAACGGATGGTGCCCCTGACGGGCTGGGTCCCCGGGCCGCTTTCTGTGTCGCTTTTGGCCTCCGACGCCAGGCGCCGGGACAGCAGCAGCGGGTCCGGCCTCAAGCCCGCGAACAGGAGGCAGGCTGCCAGGAACAGCCCGGCTGCTGAGAACACGAAGGGGCCTGCGATCGGTGGCAGCCCAAGTGCCGCGCCTACCGCTGCGCCTGGCTGGATCAGGTTGGGCCCTGCCACGGCCCCGATGGTGATCGCCCAGACCACCGTGGACAGAGACCGCCCGCGGTGCTCCGGTTCGGCGAGGTCGACGGCGGCAAACCGCGCTTGGAGGTTCGCGGCCGTACCGAGCCCCAGGAGGGCTGCGCCCAGTAGGAGCAGCAGGAATGACTGGCTGGTCACGGAGGCGATGATGAGTAGCGCACCGGCCATTGCAGCCACCAAGCCGGTAACAAGTCCAACGCGCCGTCCGCGCGCCTCAGCCAACCTGGCCAGCGGGAGTGCTGCTACTGCCGCGGCCAACGTCAAGACGGTGGTAATGGAGCCCGCCCAGGCTTCGGACCCTGACAGGTCCACCGCGAGCAGTGAACCAATGGAAAGGGTGGCCCCGTTGCCCACCCCACTGAGCAGCTGGGCGGAGCTGAGCAGGAAAACAGAACGGCGCTGAACCCTTTGTGGGTCCAGCGCCGTAGTTGAAGTGGTAGTCACTTCACGAGACTACAACTTTCCGAGGAGACTTACTCTGCCTCGCTCATGCTCTTTTTTGCATCTTCCTCGAGCCGGGCATCCAGTTTGGCCTGGCGTGCCTGCGGGCTCAGGAGGCTGGCGATAACAGCCACGATGATGGTTCCGACAATGACCGCCAAGGACACGTAGGTGGGGATCTCCGGAGCCCACTCGATGTGGTGGCCACCGTTGATGAACGGAAGTTCGTTGACGTGCATGGCGTGCAGGACAAGCTTGACGCCGATGAAGGCAAGAATCACGGACAGGGCGTGCTTCAGGTACACCAGGCGTGTCATGAGTCCACCGAGGAGGAAGTACAGCTGGCGCAGGCCCATCAGTGCGAAAATGTTCGCCGTGAAGACGATGAAGGCACTCTGGGTCAGGCCGAAGATCGCGGGGATGGAGTCCACAGCGAAGAGGAGGTCCGTCAGGCCGATGGTCACGAAGACGATCAGCATGGGGGTGAAGACCTTCTTCCCGTCCACCACGGTGCGGATCTTGTTGCCGTCGAACTTTTCGGACATCGGCAGGACCTTGCGGAGGCGGGCAATCAGCGGGTTCTCTGCACCCTCTTCTTCGTCTTCGCCCGAGTCCTTGGCCTGCTTCCAAGCAGTCCAAAGGAGGAAGGCGCCGAAGATGTAGAAGACCCAGCTGAATTGTTCGATGACCACAGCGCCGAGTGCGATGAAGATACCGCGGAGAATCAGCGCGATGATGATGCCCACCATCAGCACTTCCTGCTGGTACTTACGGGGCACCGAGAAGCGGGCCATGATGATGATGAACACAAAGAGGTTGTCGATGCTGAGGCTGTACTCAGTGACCCACCCGGCGACGAACTGGCCGCCGTATTCCGGGCCGGCGAACGCGAACATGGCTACGGCAAAGAGCAGTGCCAGTCCTACATAGAAGCTGACCCACAGGCCGGCTTCCTTCATGGAAGGTTCATGGGGGCGCTTGACGACCAACAGGAGGTCGATCAGCAGGATGATTCCGAGAACGACAAACGAGCCGATCTCAAACCAGACGGGAAGCTGCATTAAAGGTGCCTTTCGCAGGGTACGGGAAAGCGGTGTAAGTCTCTCCGGCCTGCCAGGGTGCGGTGAATGCAAAATTGGCGGCCCGCTAGATCCGGCGAGGCATCTGTGCCTTGCGTGCTGACGGACGTAGCGCTTGGGATACTCCCCTACGTGACCTCAACCTTACCTTAGGCGTGCCCGGCGGACTGCATCTGGCGTAATTCGCGCTTCAACTCCTTGACTTCGTCACGGATGCGGGCGGCGACTTCGAACTGCAGTTCAGCAGCCGCCCCGTGCATCTGTTCAGTCAGCTGCTCAATGAGGCCCACCAGGTCTTCGGCTGGAGCGGCGGCGAGGCCATCCTGCCGAACTGTTGCCGCACCCTTGGCAGCCGACTTGCCGCGTTTGCCACCCTTGGCGAGTCGGTTGTTGTTGAGCAGCTCCTGGGTGTCTGCGTCTTCCTTGGCCAATTGGTCCGTGATATCAGCAATTTTCTTCCGCAACGGCTGGGGGTCGATGCCGTGGTCGGTGTTGTACTGCACCTGGATGGCGCGGCGCCGGTTGGTTTCTTCAATGGCGTGGGCCATGGAATCGGTGATCCGGTCCGCGTACATGTGGACTTGGCCCGACACGTTACGCGCTGCGCGGCCGATGGTCTGGATCAGTGAGGTGGACGAACGCAGGAACCCTTCCTTGTCAGCGTCGAGGATGCTCACGAGGGAAACCTCGGGCAGGTCAAGGCCTTCACGGAGGAGGTTGATGCCAACAAGGACATCAAAGACACCCATGCGGAGTTCCCGGAGCAGTTCCACACGCCGGAGGGTGTCAACGTCGGAGTGCAAGTACTCCACCTTGACGCCGTGACCTACCAAGTAGTCGGTGAGGTCTTCCGCCATCCTCTTGGTCAAGGTGGTGACCAGGACGCGTTCGTTCTTCTCCGTGCGGGTCCTGATTTCGCCCAGCAGATCGTCGATCTGGCCCTTGGTGGGCTTGACCACTACCTCGGGATCGATGAGGCCGGTGGGACGAATGATCTGCTGCACATAGCCATCAGCTTTGCCGAGCTCGTACTTACCGGGGGTTGCGGACAGGTACACCGTCTGGCCAATGCGTTCAAGGAACTCATCCCATTTCAGCGGCCGGTTGTCCATGGCGGACGGAAGGCGGAAGCCGAAGTCCACGAGGTTTCGCTTACGTGACATGTCGCCCTCGTACATGGCACCGATCTGCGGGATAGTGACATGCGATTCGTCAACGACCAGCAGGAAGTCGTCCGGGAAGTAGTCGATGAGGCAGTGCGGGGCGGTCCCGGGATTACGGCCGTCAATGTGCACGGAGTAATTCTCAATGCCGTTGCAGAAACCCATCTGCTGCATCATTTCGAGGTCGTACGTGGTGCGCATCCGGAGCCGCTGGGCTTCCACCAGTTTGTTCTGGCTTTCCAGGACCTTCAAGCGGTCAGCGAGTTCGTCCTCGATGCGCTTGATGGCACGGGCCATCCGCTCAGGACCCGCAACGTAGTGTGATGCCGGGAAGACATACATCTCTTCTTCGTCCCGGAGCACTTCCCCGGTGAGGGGGTGGAGGGTCTGGATGTTCTCAATTTCGTCGCCGAAGAATTCAATCCTGATGGCAAGTTCCTCGTACATGGGGATGATCTCCACAGTGTCGCCACGTACGCGGAACGTGCCCCGGTGGAAGTCCATGTCGTTGCGGGCGTACTGCATGGAGACGAATTTCCGGAGGAGGTGGTCCCGGTTCATTTCCGCACCCTTGCGGAGCGTCACCATGCCGGCGATGTATTCTTCGGGCGTTCCCAGGCCGTAGATGCATGACACCGTGGCCACCACGATGACGTCGCGGCGGGTCAAGAGCGCGTTGGTGGCGGAGTGGCGCAGCCGTTCAACTTCCTCGTTGATGGAGGAGTCCTTTTCAATGAAGGTGTCCGTCTGGGCTACGTACGCTTCCGGCTGGTAGTAGTCGTAATAAGAGACGAAGTACTCCACCGCGTTGTTGGGCAGAAGTTCCCGGAATTCATTGGCCAATTGCGCCGCAAGGGTCTTGTTCTGGACCATGACCAGAGTTGGCCGCTGGACCTGTTCGATGAGCCACGCGGTGGTGGCGCTCTTGCCCGTGCCAGTGGCGCCGAGGAGGACTACGTCTTTTTCACCGTTGTTGATTCGTTCCGTCAGTTCTGCAATGGCTGTCGGCTGATCACCGGCGGGCTTAAACTCACTGATCACTTCGAAAGGCGCGACGACACGATTGATTTCCTGGGCAAGGCTCATAAAACCAATCTACCCCCGACCCAGGACAGCTACTGTCCGCGTTTGCCTTCAGCAGAAGACATATACGACGGCGCTTGCCACCCTGTGCGCTTTGCCCACTCGTCCATGAGCGGCCAGGCGACGTCGGTGAACCAAGGTTCCTTGGCATCCGCGTAGGCGCCCGTATCCTGGTCCCCTGCATGGATGCGGGCGAGCTCGCTTTTGTGGGCCTCGTACAGGGCAACGGCTGACGGCTCTGCCCGCAACCAATCGCGGAAAAGCAGCGCATAGTGCCATCCGGGCGATCCCACTGCGCGTAGGTGCAGGTTCACTGTCCGGCCGGGGTCGGCGTTGGCATGGAATCGCTTCTGCCAACCCTCCGGTTCCGGGCACCAGGGTTTTGGAGTGTCCTGATTGGCATGAGGCACCGGGGGGAACCCGGCAGCTGCCAGCTGCGGCGCAATCCGGTCCGCCGTGTCCAGGTCCACCACGGTCACTTGGAGGTCAACCACGTCCTTGGCGGCCAGCCCGGGCACCGACGTTGAGCCGATATGGTCCACGGCCAGGATGTCCTGCGGTGCGGCATCGGCAATGCGGGCGGCAAGGCGATCGGCCTGGCGGCTCCACTCATCCGTCGACGGGGTCATCACGGGGCCGACATGCCTTTGGGCCCTGGTCCCCCGGCTGATGTTCTCTGCAAAGGGCAACAGCCTCCCATTCCACAACGCGTCAACCTCGGCCAGCAGTTCGTCTCGGCCTCCGGCGTTTGCCAGGATGACGTCGGCAGCTGCATTGCGTTCCTCGCGGGTAGCCTGGGCTGCCATGCGGGCCTTTGCTTCGTCCGCAGTCATCCCGCGGAACTCCACCATGCGTTGGATGCGAACGTCGTCGGGAGCATCCACCACCACCACCAAATGAAAGTTTCTGCCTTGCCCGGTTTCTACGAGGAGCGGGATGTCCTGCACCACTACGTCGTGAGGGCCGGCACCTGCCATGATCGTCGCTGCAGCCTGGCGGACCAACGGATGGACGATGCTGTTGAGCACCTCGCGATGGGATGGATCCTGGAACACGATGGCTCCGAGCTTGGGCCGATCCAGTCTGCCGTCTGCGTCGAGGATGCCCGGACCGAACGCTTCAACGACACGGCGAAGACCTGGTGTGCCTGGCTCCACCACCTGGCGGGCAATGAGGTCTGCGTCAATCAACAGCGCGCCCAGTTCCTGCAACCTGGATGCCACCAATGACTTTCCTGAGGCGATGCCGCCCGTCAACCCGATCTTCAACACTCCTCAACACTAGACTGAAGCGGTGGAAAATGAGGAAGACAGCCGCGCAACCAACTACACGGCACTGGCGGCTGGCCCTGAGTTTCGCCACGAGCTGGAAATACGCCGGTCACGTTTCATCACGGTTCTGCGGCGTTCCCCTGATGAGGAATCTGCCCGCTCCCTGGTAGCGGACTTGCGGCGGGAATTCCACGATGCCCGCCACCATTGCTCGGCGTTCGTCATCGGGCCGGACCGGATGATCCAACGCTCCAGTGATGACGGCGAACCTTCCGGCACCGCCGGCATCCCCATGCTTGAGGCGCTCATCAAACGCGAGACAACGCCGGGGGTCACAGACCTCAGTGACGTGAGTGCCGTCGTCGTGCGCTATTTCGGTGGAATACTCCTGGGCGCCGGCGGGCTGGTACGTGCTTACTCTGAATCAGTCTCTACCGCTTTGGATCTCGCTCCACTTGTGCAGCGGCGAAGGCTGCGGCTATGCGCCATGGACGTTCCCCATGCGGATGCGGGCCGATTGGAAAATGAACTTCGCAATGCCGGCTACGTCATGGCCGCAACTGGTTACGAGGCCCGGCATGCCATTCTTCGGGTGGCCCTGCCGGATCGGCCCGACGATATCGCGGAGGCCCGATCACGGGTGGCCTCGCTGACGGCTGGCAGCGCACAGCTGCGGCTTGAAGGAACCGAATGGATCGACCTCCCTCACTGACACGCCGCGGGGTCTCAATCAGTGGGATATTGAAGCGGGTATTAAGCAGAAGGACCCCTGCCCAGGAGGCAGGGGTCCTTCTTTGGCTATTCAGCACATCCCGTGAGGGAGGCGGAATTAGTTGCCGGTCAGCTTCTCACGCAGTGCGGCGAGTGCTTCGTCGGACGCCAGGGTACCAGCGTTGGACTCTGCAGCAGCCGGCTCCGAGGAGTAGCTAGTGGTGCCGGAATCGCTCTCACCGGACGTTGCAGCAGCAGCGTCGTCAGCAGCGTGCTGGGCAACCTGCTTCTTGTGGGCTTCCCAACGGGTCTGGGCGTCAGCGTACTGCTGCTCCCAAGCTGCACGCTGGGTCTCGTAGCCTTCGAGCCATTCGTTCGACTCGGGGTCGAAGCCCTCGGGGTACTTGTAGTTGCCCTCTTCGTCGTACTCAGCGGCCATGCCGTACAGAGCGGGATCGAACTCGGTGCTGTCAGCGTCAACGCCCTCGTTAGCCTGCTTGAGGGAGAGGGAGATGCGGCGACGCTCGAGGTCGATGTCGATGACCTTGACGAACAGTTCGTCACCAACGGAGACAACCTGCTCGGCGAGCTCAACGTGGCGGACAGCCAGCTCGGAGATGTGCACGAGGCCTTCGATGCCGTCTTCGACGCGAACGAACGCACCGAACGGAACCAGCTTGGTGACCTTACCCGGAACAACCTGGCCGAGGGCGTGGGTGCGGGCGAAGGTCTGCCACGGATCTTCCTGCGTAGCCTTGAGCGACAGGGAGACACGCTCGCGGTCCAGATCCACTTCGAGGACCTCGACGGTGACTTCCTGGCCAACCTCGACAACCTCGGACGGGTGGTCGATGTGCTTCCAGGACAGCTCGGAAACGTGAACGAGGCCGTCTACGCCGCCGAGGTCCACGAATGCACCGAAGTTGACGATGGAGGAAACAACGCCCGGACGAACCTGGCCCTTTTCCAGCTTGTTGAGGAACGTGGAACGAACCTCGGACTGAGTCTGCTCGAGCCATGCACGGCGGGACAGCACAACGTTGTTGCGGTTCTTGTCCAGCTCGATGATCTTGGCTTCGATCTGCTGACCGATGTACGGAGCAAGGTCGCGGACGCGACGCATCTCGACGAGGGATGCGGGCAGGAAGCCGCGCAGGCCGATGTCCAGGATGAGGCCACCCTTGACAACCTCGATGACGGTACCGGTAACGACACCGTCTTCTTCCTTGACCTTCTCGATGTCGCCCCAGGCGCGCTCGTACTGCGCACGCTTCTTGGAGAGAATCAGACGGCCTTCTTTGTCTTCCTTGGTGAGAACCAAAGCTTCGACCTGATCGCCAACGGCGACAACGTCACCGGGATCAACATCGTGCTTGATGGAAAGCTCGCGGGAAGGGATGACACCTTCGGTCTTGTAACCGATGTCGAGCAGAACTTCGTCGCGGTCGACCTTGACGACGGTACCTTCGACGAGGTCTCCGTCGTTGAAGTACTTGATGGTCGCGTCGACAGCTGCGAGGAAGTCCTCAGCGGTACCGATGTCGTTAATGGCGACTACGGGGGTACCGGGCTTCTCGGTGGAGGTGATGGTCATGTAGTAGGGGCTCCGTTGTGGATAGTGAGTCGGTCAGGCAAACCGCTGCCGCCCGGGTCCGGACGGCAGAACACGGCAAATTACCGGGTCATCCTGATTTGTGGATTAGTACACTGCAATTAATACAAAATGGATGCATGCACGTAGTACACGCCCGTTTATTCTAGTCGCATTGGCAAAGCAGGGTCAAAAGGAGCGTTACAGCGGCAGAACGTCTGCCAAACTCCCGAAGGTAACACCCCGGTCCAGCAGTCCAGGCAAGGCGCGGGCATAGCCCTCCGCGGTTCCGGCTGCCGGCCTGTTGAAATGTGAAATAACAATGTCTCCGGACGCCAC
Organism: Paenarthrobacter aurescens; assembly: GCF_025421775.1. Lineage (GTDB taxonomy): Bacteria > Actinomycetota > Actinomycetes > Actinomycetales > Micrococcaceae > Arthrobacter > Arthrobacter aurescens_B. The sequence continues at coordinate 386,224 of NZ_JAOEFX010000001.1, forward strand.
CCGCCCCACCTCGGCGGCGACAGTAGCCGCTGGATAGGTGGCACCACCGTCACCGTTGACAGTGAAGTTCACCGGCAACATGCCGAGCCTGCGGGTCATCTCTACTGCGACGTCGTCGTAGAACGCAGTCCCGGGACGGAAGAAGCGTGGAGCGGTTCCCACCAGTCCCTGCATGACTGCATGGTTGCCCATGAGCTCGTCGTAGGCCGCGGCCGCGCTGGCCGTCCCCGCGATCCCATAGGCGGACTTCCCGGAGACTGACAACGGGAGGTGGGCGGTGCCGTGGTTGGCCAGTTCGAAAAGCGGGTCAGCGGCCAATTCCGCCGAGAGCGACGGATTGGCGTGGATCCAGCGGCTGTTGATGAACAATGTCGCCGGGACGCTGAGCTTTCTTAGGGTCTGAAGGAGTTTGTGGTCGCACCCCGTACCGCCCGGACCGCCGCATGCGTCAAAAGTCAACGCCACGCTGTGTGACGTTGACTTGTTCACGACACCCGAAATGTGGAGGCCCCATTCTTTGGGTTGCCTCCCTGCAAATTCGGCAAGGAGCTGTTGCTTATCCGGTACTGCAGGGGGCCTTGAAGGTGTGGCCGGTGCAAGGGCAGCAGCAGCCTGCTCGCTGGATCTGGCCGCGATGGACGGAGGTGGTGTGGCCGGGCCCGTCCGCTGGTGCATGGACTGCGCCCCTGCCGATGGACGGTCGACCTGTGTGCCATCAGCGCATGCTGCCAGGGCGGCCGACGCGAAGCCGGCCATTCCAAGCAGCACTGACCGCCGGCCGGCCAAAGGCCGCCGCTTGGAATCCCCCATGGATGTCCCTCACTGGTTGTGACTATGTGGTTGTTGTGACTACGCCGTTGTTGTGACTATGCCGTTGTTGTTGCTGCGAGCCTGCTAGAAATGGGTCAGGCAATGCGCGGGTCGCTCCACCGCGAAGAGCTGCTGTGCGTGGAGCGCAGCGCCCGGCGTCTTCTCGCGGATGCGGCCGGCAGCGGCCAAGGTCACCGGCGACACCGCTCCCAGGTAGATGGACGCGAGATCCGCAACATCCATGCTGAGGTCAGGCGTCCGACCCGACGCGTCATTCACGACGGCGGCAGCACCGCCGTCGGACTCCAGAACCCAGGTGCCACCCGCCAAACCCAAAGAATCTGTAATCTCCAGCACCAGAGTGCCGGACGCAGGGTAGCTGCGGGCCCGCAAAGCGGCTGCCGTGTCCAGAATCCTGAGCCAGAGCATGTCGCGGATTTCCGAAGCATCAATGCACCTCGGATCCTCAAGCGCCCACGCCAGGGGATCGTCCACTGGCGCCTCGGCCCACGTCACTTCGTCGATGAGGTCGATGCTGCCCAGGAAACGCCACAGGTCAAGATATCCGGCGTTGGTTGCCGCAACGAGGTCCACGATTTCCATGGTGTAGGGCTTGTGGTCCCAGCCCTTGAAGCGGTAGGAAACGTAACCGTCCAACGTTCCGGCCAGGTCATAGTGCAAGGCACAGCGGACACTGGTGTCCGGCTTGCCATCGTGGCCGATCGAGCCGGAGGCAACCAGCCGGTAGTACTCCTGCCGGTCAATGGAACCCGGCGAGAGCCGCTGGACTCTTTCGAACACCTGTGGCGCCACGTCCAACAGCACAGAAGGATCGGCGACTTCCACAGTGCCTTCCTGCACTCCCCTGAGTCGGAATCGAGGGCCGGTATCAACCTTGATGCTCCGCTCAAAGGTGGCCACGCCGAAGCCGAAGCGACCATAGATGGACCCCTCGGAAGCCGTGAGTGCCGCCATGGCGAGGCCATCATCCTTGGCAGCCTCCAGGTCGGCGGTGATCATGCCGCGAAGTATGCCGTTCCGGCGGTGGGTTCCGCGGACTGTCACAGCCGTGACCAGATTGGATTCCAACTGGCGGCCAAAGCCAATGTTCAAGGCCTTCCGCATGGTGGCGTATGTCGCCACGGGAACGTCGGCCGCCATCGAGTGGTCGGGCACGCTGCCGTTGACATAGACGCCGGTCAGCTCCCGCTGGTCCGTCTGGTAGGCCTTGAGAGTCTTGGCCAAGTACTCGGCATCGCGTCGTTGCTGGTGGAATCCGTGGGAGACCGCCTGCACCCAGGTGGTGCAGCGGCCGTAGCCTGCGTCAGCGGGATCGGCTACGGCAGGGAATCGCCGGACGGAATATTTTGCAAGGTTTGGTTCATTGGGATCAGCCACGTCCCCGAGCCTAGCCAGACGCCCGAGGGCGCGCCACCATCTGGGCGGCGCGCCCTCGAGCGATCACTTGAAAGCCTGTCCGGACTAGTGTCCGGCCTCGTACCAGCTTGAGCCGACACCAATCTGGACATCAAGAGGGACAGACAACTGAGCGGCTGAGCCCATCTGCTCAATCACCAGTTTCTCCACGGCTTCGCGTTCCCCCGGAGCAACTTCCAGGACGAGTTCGTCATGGACCTGCAGCAGCATGCGCGACTTCAGCCCTTGGCTGGCGAGTTCTGCCGAGACCCCCAGCATGGCCCGCTTGATGAGGTCTGCTGCAGAACCTTGGATGGGCGAGTTCAAAGCGATGCGTTCTGCTGCCTCGCGCGCCTGGCGGTTGGTGCTGGTCAGGTCAGGGAGGTAGCGGCGGCGGCCTTCGATGGTGGCCGTGTAGCCGTCCGTCCTGGCTTGGTCGACGACACCACGCAGGTAGTCGCGCACGCCGCCGAAGCGGTCGAAGTAGTCCTTCATGAGCGTCCGGGCCTCGTCCACGGAGATCTCCAATTGCTTGGAGAGGCCGAAGGACGTGAGTCCGTACGCGAGGCCGTAGGACATCGCCTTCACTTTGGACCGCATGGCGCTGGTGACTTCGGCCGGCTCCACGTTGAAGATCCGGGAGCCCACGAAGCGGTGAAGGTCTTCTCCGTCGCGGTACGCCTGGATCAGGGCTTCGTCGCCGGAGAGGTGCGCCATGATGCGCATTTCGATCTGCGAGTAGTCCGCTGACAACAGGCACTCGTAGCCTTCGCTGACCACGAAAATTCCACGAACCCGCCGGCCTTCTTCGCTGCGCACCGGGATGTTCTGCAGATTGGGGTTGTTGGACGAAATACGGCCCGTGGCGGCGATGTTCTGCGCGTAAGTGGTGTGGATGCGGCCGTCATCGGCCACGGACTTCTTGAGCGTCTCCACCATTTGGGCCAGCTTTGAGGACTCACGGTGCGCCATGAGCTGGACCAGGAATTCGTGTCCGGTCTTCTCAAGCAAGCCCTTCAAGGAAGCGGCATCGGTGGTGTAGCCAGACTTGATCTTCTTGGTCTTGGGCAGTCCCAATTCCTCGAAGAGGACTGTCTGCAGTTGCTTGGGCGAACCGAGGTTTACCTCGTGCCCGATCGCAGCAAAAGCCTGTTCCTGGGCGTTCTCGATCACCTTGGTAAGGTCAGCGAGCTGCTCGTCCATGCGGTCCGTGGACACAAAGATGCCGGTCAGTTCCATCTGCGCCAGCACACGTGCCACAGGAAGTTCGAGCGTCGTCAACAGGGCATCGGCCTTGATATCGGCAAGTTCAGTTTCGAAGTGCTTGCTGAGGGCATGCACGACGGCGGCATGCTGGACGAGCGCTGCTGCGGCAGCTTGGTCTGTTTCACCCGAGAGGTCGAGCTCCAGCTGCCCGGACTGGGCAGCGGCCGTGGCAAGTGAGATCTTCAAGTGCACTTGGGCCAGTTCGGCGAGATCGTAGCTGCGGCGGTCCGGCTGGATCAGGTAGCCGGAGATGGAGGTGTCATCCACCACACCTTCCAGGCCGAGGCCACGGTTGTGAAGGGCCTTCAGGGCCGACTTGAACTCGTGCAGCACCTTCGCTTCCTCGGGATCCATGAGCCACCGGGCCAAGACCGACTCAGCTGCAGCGTCCAGACTCGTCAGGTCGATGTACCCCGCCCCGTTGCTCCTGACAACAGCCAGGGCACTCGCGTCGTCACCGATGCGTCCGGGGACGAGCTGCACTGCCAGCGCCGAACGCACACCGGAGCCGGCTGCGAAGAAGGACTCAAGTTCCGCGGCATCCGTGAGGACGGAGTATTCCGGGGCATCGATGGTGTCCGGGGCCTCCCCGGCGGTGTCGTCACCGTAGAGATCGAACAGCCGCGTGCGGAGCGTCCGGAACTCCAGTTCCTCGAAAAGATCCTCGATCGCCTGGCGGTCCGGACGGGGCTCGTGCAGGTCTGCCAACGTCAAGGGCAGGTCGAGGTCCGTCAACAGACGATTGAGCCTGCGGTTGCGCTTGACGTTCTCGAGGTTCTCCTTGAGGGCTCCGCCCACCTTGCCACCGATGGAATCAAGGTTTTCGAGGATGCCTTCAAGGCCACCGTAGAGGTTGATCCATTTGGCGGCCGTCTTTGGGCCTACGCCCGGAACGCCGGGGAGGTTGTCCGCTGTTTCGCCGACGAGCGCGGCGAGGTCCGAGTACAGGCCGGGCTTGACGAAGTACTTCTCCTCGATGGCTGCAGCGTCCATCCTGGGGATGTTGCTCACGCCCTGCTTGGGGTAGAGCACAAAGACATTGTCATTGATGAGCTGGAACGCGTCCCTGTCACCGGAAACAAGCAGCACCTCAAAGCCTGCGGCGTCGCCTTGCGCAGCCAGCGTGGCCAGGACGTCATCGGCTTCGTAGCCGGGCATGGCAATGGTCCTGATGCCCCAAGCCTCCATGACCTTGGCAATCAGGCCGATCTGGCCGGCAAACTCCGCCGGCGTGGCGTTGCGGCCACCCTTGTACTCGCTGTATTCCGCCTTGCGGAAGGTGGTGTCGTCAGAGACGTCGAACGCTACGGCGACGTGGGTGGGCTTCTGGTCCTTGATCAAGTTGATCAACATGGACGTAAAACCGTGAACGGCATTGGTGTACTGCCCCCGGGCCGTGGAGAAGTTCTCTGCGGGAAGGGCGTAGAAAGCCCGGAACGCCATGGAGTGGCCATCCAGGACCAGCAACCTGGGCCTGCCCTCTCCCGTGGTGCTGGCGGATGCTGTGGCAGAAGGGGTGGGTGCTGTCGCGATGGCAGCAGCTTGGGCCGTTGGAACCTGGTCCGGTTTGGTTGTTTCACTCACAGGTGCCAGCCTAGTTGGCATGATGGACAATTTCACGCCGAACAGGTTTGTCGACCAGCTCAACGAGGCCGGTGTGCCGGAAGAATTCCACGATTGGCTGTCAGCGCACGGCGTTGGCGACCTCGTGGTGAAAATGGGCATCCGTTTTACCGAGATGAGTGCCGAGCGCACGATCGCCACTATGCCGGTGGAAGGAAACACCCAGGTAGCGGGCATCCTCCATGGCGGAGCCCACGTTGTCCTCGCCGAAACGCTGGGATCGTTCGCCGCATCCCTCCATGCCGGCAGGGGCCGCCACGCGGTTGGTATCGAGGTAGGTGCCACCCATCACCGTTCCGTGGCCAGCGGTATTGTCACCGGTACCTGCACGGCCATCCACCTCGGGGGCACTCTTGCCACCCACGAGATTGTCGTCACTGATGAGAAGGGTCGCCGGCTGTCGACGGCACGGATCACCAACATGATCCGGGACAACCGACACTAACGGACTGCCTGGGTCCTAAGCGTTGCGCTGCGGCAGCCGGTAGTGCAACTCAGCTGCGGCCCCACCAAGGATCTTGTGCGAGATCAACTCAAGGGGCGGCGTCGGGCCATTGAGGGGAAGCAGCCGCTTTCCGGCGCCCAGCACCACCGGGATGACGGTGACGATCATCTCGTGGAGCAGCCCGGCGTTGGCGAACTGGGCCACGAGGTCCCCGCCGCCAACAAGCCACACGTTCTTCCCGCCCGCGTCTTTGAGCAGGTCCGGAGCGAACTCGCGGACATCACCGCGGACAAAAGTGATGTCCGAGCCAACCGGAGCAGAGTACTCATGATGGGTGAAAACCCAGCATGGAGTGCCGGGGTACGGCCATTTTCCTGGCTCGTGTTCCATGAGCCATCGATACGTGTCGCCACCCATGGCAATGCAACCGACCCCCGCCATAAAGGATTCGATGCTTTCGTTGACGCCCTCAACCCGGTCGAACTGCAGGAGCCAGCCGAGGTCGTCGTCCGGAGACGCTATGAAGCCGTCAATGGTGGAAGCTACGTAGTACTGGAAAATCGACATGGCCCCAGACTAATCAGTTGGCGGCAGCGTTCCCATACTCCACACGGACACTGCCATCATCGGGAAGGACCACAACCCGCCCCCGGGCCAGGTCCCATCCATCATTCAGCAGGAATATCCTTCCCCCGCTGACCACCAGGAGCCGCAGGCCTGTATAGCGGAACAGCGGCGCTGTTTCCGTGCCCACAGAGACCTCCCGGACGTTCGGTACGGTCACAGCCAAGCGCTCTTTGCTGTAGACGACGGCGGTGGGCAGCAAGCCTGACCGCTCCTGGTAATCAATGGCAGCTCCCCGCCCGAGCGCCTGCGCGTAATCGGACGTTCCCCAAAACAGGAGCAACGTGACAAGAACGAAGACCAGTGACCTCTCGAGGGCCCGCGGGGTAATCCGAAGAGCGCGCCCTGAAGGCTCGGCTGCCCGGCGCCGGACACTGAGTCCCCACGCCCCGACGACGAGGCCTCCAGCGATCAGGAAAGGGGCGTACAGCACTATCTGACCAGGACGCGCCGAGATCGCCAGCCACATCGCTGCCGCATAGGCAAAGCCGAGAAACATCACGATGGTGGCGGTCAGGCGGACAGGCTTCCTGTGCCGGCCCGCCTCAAGGAGACGGGACACTGCCCGGTCCAGCATGAGCCACAACAAGCCAATGACCACCAGCCATGCCAACGGCTGGAACAGCGACTGGATGCTCCTCAGGATAAAGTCCTGGACGGTGTAGCCGAACAGGCTGACGTCCAGGCCCATCGCTTTGGCCTGGGCATCAGTGCGTGCCCAACCGAAGTAGACCAGCAAGGCGGTGGCCACAGTCAACGGTGGGCCGATGACAGAAAGTACTTCCAGGGTCCTTTGCCAGCGGGTGTTGATGATGCTTCGGTCTTCGTGCTCCCCTGCCTCGCTCACGGCGCGGCCGTCGGGGTCGCTTCGCCAGAGGGTGGCGTGGCTGACGGTGTGCTGGTCGGTGATCCGGTGCCCGGGACTGTGCCCGTGGTTTCGGACGGAGCCGGGCTGCTGGTGGAGGGACTGGAATCGTCGTAGAAGAACGTCACTGTGCCAGCGACATCCACCGTGTCAGTGATGGAGATACGCACGGAGTCCCGGCCGTTCGCCGGTGGCATCCGCAGATAGATGGTCCCGTAGTCGTTCCTGTCGCCGACAAACTCAACATCGGCAGGAACGCCGTCGAACAGGACGTCCCCCACCCGCACGTAGTAGCCATCCAAGCGGACTATGGTGCCACCCGTCCTGGGGCCTGAAGCGCGTGCCGTTCCCGGGACGGGCCTTAGTTGCTCATCAACCACGGTCAGGCCGACGAGTTGCCGGGGACACGCTTCACCCTGGCCCGGTTCCACCTTGAAGACAGCGCCGGGATTGCCGCGGTGTTGGGCCACCAGCGACTCGGACGTGGCGGCTACCCTGAACTCCAAGCACTGCGTTTGCGGGATCCTGGGTGTGGCGGCGACGGCGATGGATGCCCGCTGCCAGTCCTGCTGACTTCCGCTCTGGAGCGCCCTGCAAACAGCAGCGCCCGCCAACCAGACAGCCGCATCATCGGCGCCTTCCACGCTCTGGGCCAAGGCGTCGCATTGGAATTGCTGGAGCAGGAGGTACCGCTGGCCTGAGGTTGGATCATTGGGTCCGATCGGGCCGATGGGGACCCAGCGCACTACGGGCGCATCCACCTGGGGTGCTCCGGGGCCGGCCGGGCCTGCGGGCTGCTCCGCAGTTGGTACGACGGCGGTGGGAAGTGGTTGGGCCGTGGTTCCCGTCGAGGGCGATGAGGGGGCCGGACCAGGCGCGGGACCGTCGGAGGAAGGAGGGAGGCAGGCTGACAGACCCAGCATCAGGACCGGAGCCAGCGCCAGTCCAACCAGGTGGCTTCGGGATTGACACTTCATGACAGCCCCACATCTGCCGGATCATCACCACATAGTTATGTGCATAACTACAGTGCTGATTATTCTCCCGAACGGACGTGGCTGCCAGAGGAGCCGCTATTTTCCGAAGTAGGGAACGATCAGGTAGATGCCGAACAGCACGGCCACGCCACAGACGCCAAAGCAAAGGTATGCCAGGGAGCGAACCAAGGTTGGCGACTTCTGCTGTGCGTCACCGGCGATGGCTGTGAGGCGCACACCCAGCGAATAGAGGACCACCAACGTGACAGCCGCGAAGAGAGTGACTCCAGCTACCTGCAGCAATTCCAACCATTTCATCGCTGCACATCCTTGCTCGGCGTGGTCTTTCGTGACTTCTTTTTCTTCCGGAACCGCACAGCGTGCCCGGCTTCCTCAACCTCGACGGCGTTGTGGTGGCCGACGTGGGACTTGCGTGAGACAACGAACATGAACAGGATTGCGGACGTGCCAACTACTGCTGCGATCACCACACCCACGACGCCGATGCTGACCAGGATTGCTGTCAGGGCTCCCACGATGGCGGAGGCTGGGAGGGTAAACAGCCACCCCAGGGCAATCTTGCCCGCTGTCCCCCAGCGGACGGACGTCCCCTTGCGACCAAGGCCCGAGCCGATGACCGAACCCGAGGCGACCTGGGTGGTGGAGAGGGCAAAGCCCAGGTGGGATGAAGCGAGGATCGCTGATGCCGTGCTTGTTTCGGCGGAGAAGCCCTGGGCAGGCTTAACTTCGGTCAGGCCGGATCCCATGGTGCGGATGATGCGCCAGCCGCCGGCGTAGGTACCAATGGCAATGGCGAAGGCACAGGCGGCGATAACCCAGAACTGCGGACCTGAGCCAGGGGTCTGGGTGCCTGCCGCAATCAGCACGAGGGTGATGATGCCCATGGTCTTCTGCGCATCATTGGTGCCGTGGGCGAGTGCCACAAGGCTGGACGTGAAAATCTGTCCGGTCCGGAAGCCGCCACGCTTCTGGGTGAGTTTGTCACCGGTTTCGGGATCGTGCCGGGAGGTCAGCGCATACGCCAGACGGGTACAGATGTATGCCACGAGGCCAGCGATGAGGGGGGCGAAGATCGCCGGCAGGATGACCTTCTGCAGGACGGTCTCGAAGTTGATGGAGTGGAACCCGATGCCCACTACGGCAGCGCCGATGAGTCCACCGAAGAGGGCATGCGAGGAGCTCGAGGGCAGGCCCTTGAGCCACGTGATCATGTTCCAGAGAACTGCCCCCATGAGGCCGGCAAAGATGATGTCCGGCGTGATGTGGATGCCGTCCGAGCCTTCCCGGATCAGCCCGCCGGAAATGGTCTTGGCCACTTCCGTGGAGAGGAACGCGCCCACGAGGTTGAGCACGGCGGCCAGGGCAACGGCCGTCTTGGGCTTGATCGCCCCCGTAGCGATAGGCGTAGCCATCGCATTGGCTGTGTCGTGAAACCCGTTGGTGAAGTCAAAGAATAGGGCCAACGCTATTACCAGCGCGACCATGAAGGTGATATCCACCTGTTGCCCAATCTGCAGAGTCGACGTTCAGCAGTTTCACTTCCCCATACCTGCCATCCACAGCATAGTTCAGCAATTGTTCAACTGACTCGACTTGTGGGATTCACTCTGGCGGGCTTGAAACCTTAAGAATCCTACGTGCCATACCGTGAGCGGACAAACGGTATGGGGCTACGGATCAGCCCAGGTACGCCCGCACAGCCGCGAGGTCGCTGCGGGACAGCCCCTTGCGGGGATCCGGTGAGATGCAAAGCACACGGTCCTGCTGGTATTCGGCCCAGGATCGGGCGTCAGACTCCTGGCTGAGCTGGTCATCAAGCCAAGCGATCCGGTCGATTCCGGTGGCAGCCACATCCTTTTGGAGGGCGACAAGCTTCCACCACTCAGCGCCTTGATCCCAACCCTGGCTGGACAGTACAGGCCAGTCCTGCCCGTTCAAGCCGATGGCGGGGCAGAGGAACTCCGGGGCGAGTCGCTCCCATGTGGTCAGCCAGACAAAGCGCGCAGCGGGATGGTCCGCAAGGTCGTTGAGCTCATTGACCACTTCGGGCGCAAAGGCAACATCGAGGATCCCGGCATCGGCGATGGTCCACTTGTTGCCCCAGTCGGTGGTTCCGGTTGGGCTGAAGGGGTTCACCACGCCATCTACGTCCAAGTAGATCGACACAGGCAGCACGGCGGCGGAACTCCCTGAATCCATGGCTGCTCCCCTTCCCCAACGGTTGAGGATCAGCCTACGGGACACCGACCCCGGCCGGTGGTCAAATCAATCTCTTGACGTTCGTCATGGAAGTGATAATCTCGAAGTATGGAAAAGCCCGCAGTCCATTCCGCCCAGAGCGTCCGCCACATCGAGGACACTGTCCGCACCGATTTCCGGCATGCGATGTCTTATGGCGGATACCTGGACCTTGACCACCTGCTCAGCTCCCAACACCCACTGAGTAAACCGGAACACCACGATGAGCTGCTGTTCATCATCCAGCACCAGACCAGCGAGCTCTGGCTCAAACTTGTTCTGCATGAGCTGCTGGAAGCCCGCAGGCTTTTCGATGCCGACAACCTGGGGAAGGCGCTGAAGTGCATCGCCCGGGTCAAGGCCATCCAACGGACCATGACCGAGCAGTGGTCCGTCCTTGGAACGCTTACCCCACGTGAGTACGCACAGTTCCGCGGATTCCTGGGGAGTTCCTCGGGCTTCCAGTCGTACCAGTACAGGGGTGTTGAATTCCTCCTGGGGAACAAGAACCGCGGTATGCTGCGCGTGTTCGAAAGCGAACCCGAGGCTCACGCGCTGCTCAGCACGCTCCTGGACGAGCCCACGTTGTACGACGCCTTCCTGAAGGTCCTGGCCCGCGCCGGCTATGACATTCCTGCTGACATCCTTGAGCGGGACACGAGCGAACCATGGACGTTCCGCAAGGACCTGGTCCCCGTCTTCCAGAAGATCTACGAATCGGACGATACCCCCTGGGGCCTTTACGAAGCCTGCGAGGACCTGGTGGATATCGAGGACAACTTCCAGGCATGGCGGTTCCGGCACCTCCGGACAGTCCAGCGCACCATCGGCTTCAAGGTGGGTACCGGCGGATCCTCGGGCGTTGACTTCCTCAAACGCGCCCTGGACCTGACCTTCTTCCCCGAGCTCTACGCTGTCCGCACCGAGATCGGCAACTAAGTAAACCATCCCGGCCGTCCCATACTTCCGCAGGAGGAACCATGACCACAGCACAGCAAACCCAACGGCCAACGTCGGCCGAATTGGACGCCGCTGACCCTCTCGCCGCCCAGCGTGATGCCTTTTACGCGCCCGACGCCGATCAACTCACCTCCTATTTGGACGGCAACTCGCTCGGGCGCCCGCTGAAGGTGACGTCAGCCAACCTCACCTCCTTCGTCCACGAGGCCTGGGGCAGCCGCCTCATCCGTGGTTGGGACGAGCAATGGATGGACGAGCCCACGGCCGTGGGAGACCGTATCGGCGAAGTGGTACTTGGCGCTGCCCCGGGCCAGACCACAGTGGGTGACTCCACCTCCGTCATGCTTTACAAGATGATCCGTGCAGCAGTGGACGCCCAGCCTGGCCGGGACGAAATCATCATCGACCGCGACAACTTCCCCACCGACCGGTTCATCATCGAGGGCATCGCCAAGGAGCGCGGGGCCAGCATCAAGTGGATCGCAGCGAACCCTGCCAGTGGCGTCCGCGCGGAGGACCTGGACGGTCTGCTGGGTGAGCGGACCGCTGTGGTGGTCCTCAGCCATGTGGCTTACCGTTCGGGGTTCCTTGCGGACGCCAAGGGAATTACTGCCAAGGTGCACCAAGCCGGCGCACTGATGCTCTGGGACCTGTGCCACTCCGTTGGCTCCGTGCCGCTGACGCTTGACGACTGGGGCGTCGACCTCGCTGTGGGCTGCACCTACAAGTACCTCAACGGCGGTCCGGGCTCACCGGCGTTTGCCTACGTCAACGCGTCGCGGCAGGACAGTTTGCAGCAGCCGATCTGGGGCTGGATGGGTGCTGACAATCCGTTCGGGATGACGGAGTCGTACCGGCCGGCAGAGGGAATGCGCAGATTCATCACGGGAACGCCCCCGGTCCTGGCCATGCAGCCGCTCAAGGACATGGTGGAACTGATCGCATCCGTAGGAATGGACGCCGTCCGTGCGAAGTCGGTAAAGCTCACCGAATACGCCATTGCCCTCTCCGAGGAACTCCTGGTGCCCCTCGGTGCCGGGATCGTCAGCCCCCGGAATCCCGCCGAGCGCGGCTCCCACATCACAGTGGACCACCCGCTCTTTGCCGATGTCACGGCAAGGCTCTGGGAGAAGGGTGTCATCCCGGACTTCCGTCCCCCGCATGGCCTTCGCATCGGCCTGTCTCCGTTGAGCACAAGTTTCGCGGAGGTTGAGTTGGGCGTTGCAGCCATCCGCGAGGCCCTCTCCGAACTGCTCTGAGGCCGAAATGAGTGCTGTCCTTGACGACATGGACTCCCGCCCAGGGAGTACAACATCGCTGCTCCGCACCGTCATCGGCCTGTACCTGCGCGATGCAGGTGGTTGGATGTCCACCAAGGACATCGTGACGCTCATGGAAGCCCTGGGCACGTCCGGGACAGTAACCCGGACGGCCCTGGGCCGGCTTCGCAAAAAGGACGTGGTGCTGCAGGAGACGCGAGGTGGCGTCCCCGGTGTCACCCTCACGGACGGGGCTGCCACCATGTTGGCCCGCGGTGACCGCCGGATCTACAACCCGAGGAGCATGTCCGTTTCGGATCCCTGGTGCCTGATTTCATTCTCCATCCCGGAGACGGAACGTGAAAAGCGGCACCAGCTCCGGCGCCGGCTTCACTGGATCGGCTGCGGCACGGTGGCCGCCGGCCTGTGGATCTGCCCGGATTCGCTGCGCGTGGAAGTAGAGGAAATCCTGGCCGACCTGGGGTTGCGGGACATGGCCACCATTTTCGTGACTGGGACACCAATGGTTGGCGGTAGCCTGCAGGAAGCCGTGTCCAAGTGGTGGGACCTGGAAGCGGTGGCCGGCCTGCACAAGGACTTTATCCGCGGGCACGGAGCCGACGTTCCTGTGGGTGCCGGCAACGAGGTGGGGCCGTCTCCTGAAGCGTTTGCTACGTATGTCCAGTGCATCGACCGCTGGCGGATCATTCCCTACCTCGACCCCGGGTTGCCGTCGGCATACCTGCCTGCGGACTGGCCTGGGGCCGAGGGCACGGCCTTGTTCAGCCGTATAGTTTCCGCCTATGCGGCACCGAGCGGGGAGTTCGTGCGCAGCACCCTGCAGGAAACTGCCGGGGTTACGGTTTCCTGAGAGCGACGCCTCGCCAATATGGCTCCCCCAGTTTCTCGATGGGGGTCTTGGCCGTCTCCCGCGAGAAGAAGGCAGCGACACCGGCAATGGCCATGCACAGTACTGCGAAGCCGGCCACGGGAAGCCAGCCGTCGTGGCCCTTGCCCAGGAGCAGGCCTGCGATCAGCGGAGCAAATCCGGCCACCACCAGCCCCAGTTGGTTTCCCAGTGCCATGCCGGAGTATCTGACCGGAGCGGCAAAGAGCTCAGCAAAGTAGGCGGGCCAGATCCCGTTGAAGCAGGAGTAGAGCAACGTCATGTTGACGAACGCTGCCGCGAAGACCAGCAGGATGTTCCCGGTGGACAACGCCCAGAAGTAGGCGAAGATCGTGACCGAGCAACCGATGGCGGCCGTCAGGAGAAGCGGGCGCCGGCCCACGCGGTCGGAGAGTTTGGCGGTCAAGGGCATCACGAACATCGACAAGCCGATGGCGACGGCATTGACGGTGAGGATCGATGCTTTGTCAAAGCCTGCGGCGCCGGTGGCGTACGACAAGCCGAAGACCGTGAAGATGGTCTGCATGACGGACATGATGGACATCCCGATCACCCGGACCACATCCGCCGACTGGAAGCGCAGAACTTCCCTGAGTGGCATGGGAGCAACTGCCTGGCGGTCCTTTTCTGCCTCGAACACCGGTGTCTCGTCCAAGTGGGTCCGAACCCAGTAGGCGATGGCCAGAACCACTATGGACAACCAGAACGGGACGCGCCAGCCCCAGCTCATGAGGGCTTCAGCGGGCAGCGCCGCCACGGGGATGAACACGAGCGTCGCGAGCACCATTCCGGACGCGTATCCGGTCATGACGAAGCTGGTGAAGAACCCGCGTCGTCCTTCCGGGGAGTGTTCCAAGGTCAGCGTGGAAGCGCCGGCCGACTCCGCGCCTGCGGAGAATCCCTGGGCCAGGCGGCCCACCACCAACAGGATGGGAGCCCAAACACCTATCTGGCTGTAGCTGGGCAGGAATCCGATGCCAAGGGATGCGAGCCCCATGACACCCAAGGTGATCAGCAGAATCTTCTTCCGGCCCAGTTTGTCGCCGAAATGACCCATCACCAGCCCGCCGACCGGACGCGCCACATAAGCCACCCCGAAGGTGGCGAAAGCGCCGATCAAGCCGACAGCGGGATCCTCGGACGGGAAGAACAACGGACCGAAAACCAATGCGGCTGCCGACCCGTATATGAAGAAGTCGTAGTACTCAAGAGTGCTTCCCAGGAACGAAGCGAGGGCCGCTTTGCCGGGGGTCTTACGCAGCTTTGCAGGCTGCCGGGTTGTGGTTGACATGGCGATTCTCCTTTGAATGGCGCAGGTTCGAAAGCTCGAAGCTAAATCGGAAAATCAACGGCGATGATCTGCTCGCTGTTGGGGAACGAGTACTTCTTGAGCGGCTCGTGCAGCGGGTGCGTGTTGTAGACCTCAATGTCTTCCACTGCATTGAAGTCAGCCACGATGGCGTAGTCGAATGATCGCTCGTGCTGGAGTACGTCAGGCCCGTGGGTGAGCTTCAAGAGTCCGGGAATGTTGCCGTCCATGCGGTCCAGGCCCTTGATCCAGGCGGCCTTGTCCTCTGGGGGAAAGTCCGCTTTGAACTTAAAGAGCACTGCGTGGCGGATCATGCTCCAACTCCGGCCGTGACGCCGGCGGCCGCATACTCTACGGCTTCGCCCGCAATGGTGCGGCCAGCCAGGTAGCCCATGGTCATGATGGGTCCCAGAGTGGCGCCGGCACCCGGGTAGCCCGCGGCATAGGCGTTCTCCGTAGTGTTTCCTGCGGCAAATAGTCCGGGGATGGGTTGCCCGTCCACGTCCAGTACCCGCGCGAAGCCATCCGTGGCCACGCCACCGTTGCTGCCGAACGCACCGTTGACCACCTCCATCGCGTAAAACGGACCGGTGTTCAACGGGCCCAGGGACGGGTTGGGCCACGGGCAGTCGTCGTCGCCCCAGTATTTGTCGTAGGCGCTCTCACCACGGCCAAAGTCAGGGTCCTCCCCCTTCACCGCGTAGAGGTTGAATCGCTCCACAGTAGCCTCGAGATTCTCCTCAGGGACGCCGATCTTCAGGGCAAGTTCGCCCAGCGTGGGCGCCTCGATCAGGTATTCCGGCGTCGGCTGGCCGGCCCGGTGCGAAAGGACACCGTACCTTTCCAGATAACCGTGATCGAACACCACATGTGCCGGAGTATTCAGCGTCTGGTTGTTGGGCGAATCCCATGACTGCAGGCATCGGGCGAGGTCGTTGTAGTTCTGGGACTCGTTGGCAAAACGGCGGCCGTGGCGGTTGACCATGAGCGAACCCGGCCCCTGGCGTTCAAAGCGCAGCAATGTGCCAATCGGGGCGCCGTCCCGGGTGTCCCCCGTGATGGACATCGGTGCCCACCAGGCTTCGCGGGTTCCGCGGGTTTGGGCACCGATCCGTTGGGCCATCTTCAATCCATCGCCGGTGTTCGAAGGGGGCGAGCACATGATGTACAGGCGTGAGGCCAACAATGAATCTGCCAGGGACTTGTCCCATTCGAAACCTCCGGTGGCGAGGACAACGCCGTCGTTGGCGTGGAAAGTCTCGCCAGAGTCCAGTTCGACGCCCACTACCCTGCCGTCGTCGTGCAGTAACCGATGCCCGCGGGCACCAACCACCAGGGCAGCGTTATCGCGAACCAGGCTTGCCAGGAGCATCGACACGAGGGCCTGTCCTTTGGCTACGAGGCCGTCCTCCTGCCGCTTGTTCAGCTCCTCCCACGGGAACTTGGTGAAGGCGCCCCAGGTTTCGTATTCCTGCATGGTGAACGGGGCCCGGCCATCGGAGCGGACATGGGCAGCGAGTTCGCCGAGCGCTTCACGGATGTTGTAGAGCCCAGGTTCCACCGTCCTGCCACCTTCCACCGAACCGGGGAGGTCCTGCCGGTAGTCCGGAAAGTTGTCCAGGAAGATGAAACGCACACCGCATTCTTCTTCGGTGAAGCGGAGCATGGTGTCCCCGTAATTCAGTGCAGCATCCAGCAACTCTTCACGTCCGCGCCCACGGGCCACTGCCCGGATGTACTCTGCCGCTGCCTCTTTGGAATCGCTCAACCCTGCCTCCCGGGCGTGGTGGTTGTCTGCCACCCACAGCATGCCGCCGGAAACAGCGGACGTTCCGCCCAGCAGTTCGGTTTTTTCAAGCACGACGACGGACTTGCCGGCCCGCGCGGCCGTCGCCGCTGCCGTCAACGCGCCTGCGCCGGAACCGACTACGACGACGTCGTAGGTATCGGAAGGTGTGCCATTCAGGAATTTCATGGTGGTGCCTTTCAGGGAAGTAAGGGAGTTTGGCGTGCCGCGGTGTCAGACGGCCGTGTAGCCGCCATCGATGACCAGTTCGGAGCCTGTGGTGAAGCGGGACTCATCGGAGGCGAGGTAGAGGACTCCGTAGGCGATTTCGTCCGGCTCGCCTTGGCGAGGGAGGGGGTTTCCGCCGACCAACTGCTTGTAGTAGGCCTCGGCCCCGATGTCGGACTGCTCTGCCGAGTTCCGGCTCATCCTGGTGTTCATGGAGCCGGGGTGGATGGAGTTCACCCGCACACCGTGGGCGCCGTAGGCTGCGGCATCGGACTTGCTGAGGAGCCGGACCGCTCCTTTGGTGGCGTGGTAAAGGGGTACGTTGCGTCCGCCAGTCAGTCCATGAATGGAGGAAAAGTTGATGATGCTTCCGGACTGCTTCTCGATCATCGCTGGAACGACGTACTTGGTCAGCAGCCAGACGCCTTTGACGTTGACGTCGAAAATGACATCGAAGTCCTCAACGGTGGCAGTGTGGCTTGCTCCTGCAGGTCCGATGATTCCGGCGGCGTTGACCAGGACGTCCGGCGAACCCAGTTCTGCGCAGACCCTACGGATGGCTGCGGCCACACTGGCTTCGTCGGTGACATCGACGTCGTACTCGGTGATGCCGGGATGGCGGACGGGCGCGGGTGTCCCGGCCCGGTCAAGGCTGGCCACAGTTGCCCCGTGTTCGGCCAGCAACAGGGCTGTGGCACTTCCGAGGTCTCCCCTGCCTCCGGTGACCACCGCAATCTTGCCTGCCACGCGTCGTGCTGTGGGCCCTGGGCCTGCCTGCGTTGTTGCCTGCGATGCTGTCTCCATGACAACTCCTCCTGCCGCGGCATTGCGGCTGCTGATACCTGTGTACGGCGCAGGGCAGCACGGAATGGAGCCCAAGGGGCCGCACTGTGTGGTTACCGGGCGAGTTGCCCTGCTGGGTTCAACTCTGCCAGCGGTGGTGTGAGTGGAACCACAGCGTTACCGATGAACGGGAATCAGATGCTGCCGTTACTTTGACGGAGGGCGCCCTTGAGCTCACCGCGCCATCCCAGGGCGCGGGAAATGCCACGGGCTGCCGTCAGCAGGACCGGCACGCGGGTGGCGGCGTTTTCTTCGTTCCGCGGAACCACGACGCTGAGCGCGGCGACAACCGTATTCGACCGTCCGAAGACAGGAACCGCAATTCCGCTGGACTCGGGGACGATGATGCCCGGCATTGAAGCGAACCCGCGTTGCCGGATGCTTGCCAAATGGCGTCGCAGTTCCGAAGGCTCGGTGAGCGTCGCGTCCGTGAACTTCTTGAGGGTTCGCGACAGGAAAAGGTCCTGGTAGGCGGGCGGAGAATAAGCCAGCAGCACCAGCCCTGACGACGTGCCGTGAACCGGCAAGCGGCCGGCGACCTTGGTGATATCCACCATGGAATCGCGGGACCCGATCCGCTCGATGTAAAGGACTTCGTCCGAGTCCAGGATCCCCAGGGTTGTGGAGTGCTGGACCACGGATTGAACGTCCTCCATGAACGGCAGGGCAGCCTCCCGGAGGCCGACCATCCTGGAACTCCTGGACACCAGCTCCCACAGGCGGGTGCCGATCCGAACCTCCGCAGTGGTTTCCCGCTCCAGCAGACCCTCAGCCAGGAGCTCGTCCACCAATCGGTACGTTGTGGTGACGGGGAGCCCCGAGCGTCGTGCCAAGGTGGCAACGCTCATGGTGCGGTGGGCGTCGTCGAACGCTCCTACCAGTCGGACGACACGGCGGATAACGGATTCACCCGAAGACGAGTTGGCCACGTCAGGCTCCGGACTTCACGCGGGAGACGAACCGGAACCTGTCCCCCCGAAACGTGCTCCGCGTCCATTCCACAGGCACGCCCGCCGCGTCCCTGGCCAGGCGGTGGACCACCAGCAATGGCGCCCCCATTTCGATTCCCAGCAATCTGACGTCGGCCGGACCTGCCAGTGCTGTCTCCACGGTGTCCTCTACATCGGCTATCTGGACCCCGTAGACATCGGCAAGGACAGCGTAGAGCGAGCCCGCCTTGGCCAGGCTGGACTTGAATCGCGGCAGCTTCCCCGGAAGCCAGGCGACCTCGTGTGCCAACGGTTCACCCTCGATCAACCGGATGCGCTCCAGCCGGGTTACCTGTTCGCCCTGGTCGAGCCCCAGCTGGGCTGCGACATTGGCGTCGGACTTCAGGACTTCGAGGGCAATCAGCCTGGAGTCGGGCCGCAGCCCCTGGGTGCGCGCATCATCGGAGAATGACGTCAGCTGCCGGACATGGGTGACTTTGGGTGGCGCAACGAACGTACCGTGCCCTTGGATGCGGCCCAGCTTGCCTTCGGCGACCAGCTCACTGATGGCCTGGCGGACGGTTGTTCGCGAGGTCGCGTATTTCTCGGCGAGTGCCCGCTCCGTGGGGATGAGCGTGCCCGGCTGAAGGCCGGCGATGAGCCCGAGTACCTCAGTCTTGAGGAGGTAGTACTTGGGCGCGGCGGGCGCGGCATCAGTGGACATATTGGACATCCTACTTGTAGACAACATTATTGGTCTATGCCAATCTTGACAGGTTGGTCTAAACCAATGCCGGAGTTCCTCCGGCAAGACCCTACTTTTCCACAGATCCAAGGGACAAAGATGTCGATCCTGCACGACCTACGACAAACACCACGGCTGGGACTACTGGTGGGCGGCGCAGCCGCAACCATCGGAGTCATTTACGGCTACGACATGTCGAACATCGCGGGCGCATTGCTTTTCATCACCAAGCAGTTCAACCTCACTACCTCCCAACAAGAGTTGGTGACCACCGCCGTCGTAGCGGGTGAAGTCCTTGGCGCGCTGGTGGGCGGTTGGCTTTCCAACCGTTTGGGGCGCAAGGCATGCATGGTGGGCCTGGCCATTGGATATGCCCTCTTCGCCGTGCTCAGTGCCATGTCGAACGATGTCCCCACACTGCTGCTGGCCCGGCTCCTGCTGGGCCTGACCATCGGCGTCTCGGTGGTGGTTGTCCCTGTCTTCGTCGCGGAGTCTGCACCGGTAAAGGTCCGGGGTGCACTCCTGGTGGCGTACCAGGTTGCCACGGTGATCGGAATCATCGTGGGATACGTTGCTGCCTACGCGCTGGCGGGCACGGGTTCCTGGCGTTGGATGCTTGGTTTGGCAGCTGTTCCGGCGGTGATCGTCCTGGCAATCGTCGTCAAACTCCCGGATACCGCACGGTGGTACATGATGCGTGGACGGACGGCAGACGCCCGGCGCACGCTTGCCTCCATCGAACCGGACGCGGACGTCGAGGCGGAAATTGTCCGGATGCAGCATGCCATCAGTGAGGAACGCGGCGGCGGCCTCCGCGAAATGCTGCGAACCCCCTACCTGAGGGCAACTGTGTTCGTGGTGGGCCTGGGCTTCTTCATCCAGATCACAGGCATCAACGCCGTGGTCTACTACAGTCCCCGTATCTTCGAGGCCATGGGCTTCAGCGGCAACGCTGCGCTCCTGCTCCTTCCCGCTGCGGTCCAGGTGGCTGCCTTGTTTGCCGTGTTTGTCTCCTTGTCCCTGGTGGACCGTTTGGGACGCCGCCCGGTGCTGTTGACCGGAATCGGCATGATGGTGGTTGCCAACATCCTGCTGGTAGGCGTCTTCATGGCAGGACAAAACTTTGGTGGCCTGCTCACCGTGTTGGGCTTCCTCGGTGTCCTCCTGTTCACGGTCGGTTTCACTTTCGGCTTCGGCGCCCTGGTGTGGGTCTATGCTGGCGAGAGCTTTCCTTCGCGGCTGCGTTCCCTCGGAGCGAGCGCCATGCTGACCTCCGATTTGGTGGCCAACGTCCTGGTGGCAGCCTTCTTCTTGACCATGCTTCAGCGGCTCGGCGGCGCAGGAACCTTCGCAGTGTTCGGAGTACTGGCTATTCTCGGGTTTATGTTTGTCCGAAAGTTCGCACCAGAAACGAAGGGACGTCAGTTGGAGGAAATACAGCAGTTCTGGGAAAACGGTGGGAAGTGGCCTGAAGTCGACGCCGGCACCCCCGCCAGTCCATCGGGCAACGATGCTGAACCGGCGGCCGTCCGGTGACGGCTGCAGTTCTGGGTCTGCACATCGGCGGTTCCAAGACGCACGCCATCCGATCGGCTGTCTTCCGCCCCAACGAGGCCCAAGGCGGCGCCGCACCCACCGCCGATGACGACGTCGAGATCACCGAAGCCAGTGCCAACCTGTCCTCTGTGGGGCACCAAGGCGCCGACGCCGTGCTGCGCAGGATCGCTGCGAACGCCGGCGGAGGAATCGAGGCTGTGTGCGCAGGGGCGGCCGGTGCAGATACTCCAGCAAGCCGGGCGGTCCTGTCCGCCCTGCTGACGGAACACTTCCCCGGCGCCAGGATCGACGTAGTCCATGACACCCGGATTGTGCTGGCAGCAGCCGGACTGGATGCCGGAGCCGTTGTGGTAGCAGGCACCGGCTCAGTTGCCTGGGGCCGGAACCCCGAGGGACGGGAAGCCCGCAGCGGCGGGTACGGCTACCTCCTGGGCGATGAAGGCGGAGGGTACTCCGTTGTGCGCGATGCCGTACGCGAGGCCCTGAGGGAGTACTACGCCGGTCTGGAACCCGGGACGTTGGTCCGGGCGCTGATGGCAGCAACAGCGAGTGTGGACGCTTTGCAGCTCATGGATTCGTTCTACGCAAAGCCGGAGCCTGATCACTGGGCCATTCTGGCCCCGCTGGTCCTTGAACTGGCCGCAGAAGGCGATCCCGCTGCCTTGCGGATCCAAGCCGAGGCCGCCCACCACCTGGCCGCCCTGGCCAGGCAAGTGCTGGGAGAACTGGGCCTGGACCTGCCGCTGGTCATGGCCGGCAGCTTGTTGGTCAACCATAATGAGCTCGCCGGGGCCGTCGCCCGAAAGGTTGCCCTGGAAGATCCGTCATCCATACGGATCCTCACGCAGACCCCTGTCCATGGGGCGGTGGAACTGGCCCGCCAATTGATTCAGCGCTAATGCGGGAACAGGTGATCCCCGCAGGCATCCGGAGTAGTCTGGATTCATGCCTTTCACGTGTGGTGGTCGGTAGCGTTGGCGCGGACCAAGCAGCGGTGGCTGCCTGCTCTGGTCATCCCGTTTGCCTTGGCGATGGCTGTTCTGTTCGGCTCGGTCCAAGCTGGCGCCACGGTTTCCCTTCCGCCCAGGACTGCTGACGAAATCCTGGCCATGATTGCGCGCACCGAAGTGCGGGCGTTGTCCGGCACGGTGCAGCAAACCGCTGAGCTGGGGCTTCCCGAAGTCCCCACAGCAGGCCCTGGAATCGCTCCGGGGGCGGCCTCGGCCCTGGAGCTATTGACCGGCTCGCATACAGCCCGGGTTTACGTGGACGGTCCGTTGAAGGCACGCTTGCAGATCATGGACCGCATGGCCGAACGTGACGTCGTGCTCAACGGTGGCGATGCCTGGTTCTACAACTCCGCGGACAACAGCGCTACGCATCTGACAGCCCCGGCACCGTCCGTTGCAGACGTGAGGGAGTCGCTTCCCGCCAAGCCGGGCCCGGACGCTCCTTCAGATATGCCCGTTCGGGAGATCCCCACACCCGAGTCCATGGCCAGCCACTTCCTGGCCGCGATCGATGACAGCACCGAGGTATCCGTGGGTGAGTCCTCGTCGGTTGCCGGCCGCAGTGCCTACCGCCTGAGCCTGCACCCCCGAAGCACGGAAACGCTGGTTGACTCGATAGCTATCGACGTTGACTCCGAAACCGGTGTGCCGCTGGGTGTTGAAGTCCGCGCCAAGGGCCAGGCTGAACCGGCGTATTCACTGGCCTTCACCGAGTTGGACCTTTCCACGCCGGATGCCGCGTTGTTCGAGTTCACCCCTCCGCCGGGCGCGACGGTGACAGAGACAGCCGTGCCGGCCAAACCCGTCCCCACCATGCCAGCACCCGAAGACGCGCCCACGCTCCGCCATCCCGTCATCACAGGTGCGGGCTGGGATTCGGTCATTGCCTTGCCTGCCGGGTCCGCTCCGGCGGAGCTCACCTCCAACCCCCAACTCTCCCAGGCCCTGCAGCCGGTCGCCGGTGGCCGTGCCGTGACGACATCGCTGATGAGCGTACTGATTCTCGACGACGGCCGCGTCTACGCGGGCATGGTGCCTTTGGAACGGCTTCAGTCAGCCGCCGCACAGTGAAGGAACCCGTCCGCAGTGACCCCGCCATAGAAACACACGGCCTGGTGAAGCGCTTCGGGCACCGCTCGGCCGTTGACGGTATCGATCTGGCGGTCCCCCGTGGAACCGTGTTCGGCTTCCTTGGACCCAACGGATCGGGCAAGACCACCACCATCAGGGTGTTGCTGGGTTTGGCTTCGGCGAACAGTGGGGACATCAGCGTTCTCGGCAAGGCCATGCCGCAGGCCCTCGCTTCCGTGTTGCCTGACGTGGGCGCCTTGGTGGAAGGCCCCGGCTTCTACCCCTTCCTCTCCGGAACGGGCAACCTCATGAGACTGGACGCAGCCGACCGCCATGCGCCGTCCTCCACCCGGCGGCACCGCGTCGACGATGCCCTGGAACGTGTAGGGCTCAGCCACGCTGCCGGAAAGAAGGTCCGCGCCTATTCCTTGGGCATGAAGCAGCGCCTCGGCCTCGCCAACGCATTGCTCAGGCCGCGGGAGTTGTTGGTCCTCGACGAGCCAACCAACGGGCTGGATCCCCAGGGCACGCGTGAGGTCCGCAGTTTGGTGCGTTCCCTGGCCGCCGGCGGAACCACCGTATTCGTGTCGAGCCACCTCCTGGCCGAGGTGGAACAGATGTGTACCCATGTGGGCGTGATGAGCGCTGGTCGTTTGGTAGCCCAAGGCCCATTGGACGAACTGCGGGCCGCCGGGCAAGCCCACGTCCTGGTCCACACGCCCGACGTCGAACGTGCTGCCCACGTCTTGAGCCGCCTTGGCCTGGTTCCTGGCGATGCCCCCGGTACCGGAAGTCCTTGGGGAACCACTGCGGTGCTGGGAACTGGGCTCGACGGACTCGAACCCGAGGCGATCGTGGCTGCGTTGGTTGCCGATGGCGTCAGGGTCCGTGGCTTCACCGTGGAGAACGCAAGCTTGGAAGAGCGGTTCGTGTCCCTGACCGGGGAGGGGTTCGACGTTGTCGGCTGAAACTGCTGCGTCCCGCAATGCTGGCGCTCCCCGTCAGGGAAAGGGGTGGGCACTGCTGGGCTCGGAGCTGTCCGTGCTGTTCCGCAGGTTACGTACGTGGGCCATGCTGACCGCCCTCGCCGCTGTGCCCATCCTGATCGCCGTGGCTGTGAAGTTGTCGTCCCGGCCAACGACGCCCGGCCGCGGACCGCTGTTCCTGGACCGCATCACCCAGAACGGTCTCTTCGTTGCCGTGACTGCCTTGGTGGTGTGTGTTCCCCTGTTCCTGCCACTCACCGTGGGTGTTGTGGCCGGCGACACCATCGCCGGAGAGGCCAACCTTGGAACCCTGCGGTACCTGCTGCTGGCTCCCGCTGGGCGCATTCGACTGCTGTTGGTGAAATATGCCGGGGCAGTCGCTTTCTGTTGTGCCGCTACGGCGACCGTGACTGCTTCCGGCGCCCTGGCCGGCGTCGTACTTTTTCCTGTTGGTCCGGTGACCCTGCTGTCCGGCGACACCATCAGCGTGGGTGAGTCGGCGTGGAGATCACTGCTGATCGCTGCCTACATCACGGTGTCACTCCTCGGGCTGTCCGCGATCGGACTGCTGATCTCCACCTTCACGGACGTGCCGGTAGGAGCCATGGCTGCGACCATCGTCTTTTCGGTGGTCTCGCAGGTGCTGGACAACCTGCCCCAACTTGAGTGGCTCCATCCGTGGCTGTTCAGCCACCACTGGCTGGGTTTTGCCGATCTGCTCCGCCAGCCGGTCTCCTGGACATCGTTCGGTGATAACGCGATCCTCCAAGCCGGGTACATCGCGGTGTGCGGCGCGCTGGCCTATGCAAAATTCTCCAACAAAGACGTCTTGTCATAGCTTTGTCGTAGGCTCTTTCCATGGCCAGATTCTTTGACGTGCACCCGGAAGATCCCCAACCACGAGCCATTGGCCAAGTGGTTAAGATGCTGCAGGACGGTGGCCTGATCGCCTACCCCACCGATTCCTGCTATGCGCTTGGCGCCCAGGTCGGCAACAGGGAGGCCTTGGACCGTATAAGGGCCATCCGTCACCTGGACGACAAACACCACTTCACGTTGGTCTGCAAGGACTTTGCCCAGATGGGGCAGTTCGTGATGTTGGACAACGACATCTTCAGGAGCATCAAGGCCGTCACCCCCGGCAGCTACACCTTCATCCTCCCGGCAACGCGTGAAGTTCCCAAGCGACTCCTGCACCCCAAGAAGAAGACTGTGGGTGTGCGCATTCCGGACCACAAAGTGGTCCAGGCGCTCCTGGCCGAGTTGGGCGAACCCTTGCTGTCCAGCACACTCCTTCTTCCGGATGAGGAAGAACCATTGACCCAGGGCTGGGAAATCAAGGAGCGTTTGGACAACCAAGTGGACGGCGTGATTGATGCCGGGGACACTGGCTCCGAGCCCACCACGGTGATCGATTTCTCCAGCGGTGTGGCCGAAGTAGTGCGGTATGGTACGGGCGATCCCTCGCGCTTCGAATAGTCCTCAGGTGCTGTGGCGGGGTCGATTCAACGGAACTGGAAACGGCACCCCGAGTTCAGGGCAACCTGGGCAACGCCCGTCATTTCGAGGGCAAGGGCAGACGGTTGTGTCGATACAGGACCCGGCGGATAGGCCATGAAGACAGCGAGTTGGCGGTTGCCGTCAGCGCTGCTCATGGCAATGCTCCCGTAGCCGGGAACATCTCCGGCGTGGCCATAGTAGGAGCCGTTGGTGCAGCGGTCATCCCAATGGTCCAAGCCAAGGCCATAATCGTCGAACACTGCTCGCTTCATGGCAATAAGGCCCGGCGGCGACAATAGTTGACCCCGCAGCAGCGCGGCGTAGAACGTTCCCATGTCCTCCACTGTGGTCACCAGGCCGGCCGAGGTACCCTCGATCGACGCCGCGGGCGACGTCACGTCCACTATCTCACCGCCGAGCTGAACGTAACCGTGGACCAGATCCACCGGAACGGCGTCGTCCGTGTCCAATAGGAGCGTGGCCCCGAGGTTCAAAGGTGTCAGGATGTCCGTTCGCAGGACAGCCTCCAGCGGCGCACGCCGTAGCTGCTCCACCAACAGGCCAAGAAGGGCATCGGCCTGGGGGGACGGGGCGGCAGGCAGGACTGCCGTGTCATCCAGGAGCTGGCGGATTGTCACAGAACTCCCGGTGGCAAGGGACCCGGGGAGGTGCGTGGCAACGGCGTCGTCCAACCGCAGCCGGCCCTCTTCCACAAGCTTCATGACAGAGACTGCCAACATGACCCGCAGCTGGTCCCCCACGTGGAAACGGTCGTTGGTTTGGACCATTACAAGCCCATCGCGGCTCCTCACTCCCGCTGCGTGCGTCCACTCCTGCTGGCCGACCCTCGCTTTGATGAGCACTGCTGAGGCGCCTTCTGCCAGCTTTTCCCGGGAGAAGAGCACCAACGTGGCCCGAAGCTCCTGGAAGGCCGGCGACACCGCTGCGCTCCCCGCCGTCGAGGGCGCCGTAAAGGAGGGCGCCGTGGATGAGGGCGCAGTAGACACCGACACCGTGGGCGGCACAGGCATGGTTGGCTCCTGCGGGAATGGTTCCGGAGTGGCGGTGCAGCCGCAGAGAAACAGTCCGCACGCAAGTGCGGCGTTCAGAATTCCCCTCGCTGGGCTTAGCGGCACCCGGGCTCCGGTCTATTCCTCCGGTTTGCGGGCCCGGCTCGGCTGCACGCGCATGGGCTCGCCCGGCATTTTGGGGAATTCCGGCGGGAAGGGCATTTCCCCTTGGCCGTTACTCACGTCCCGCTCCCACCATTTGAGCAGGACATCGATGTCGCCCGGTTGTTCGTGCATGGAAGCCCAGGGGTCGCCCACCTTCTTCAACCGGGCCGGAAGGGTGGAAATGGTGTACTTCGCGGGGTCGGCGTTTTCCAGTTCTTCCCAGGTCAGTGGGCAGGACACCTGCGCCGTGGGCACGGCGCGCGGGCTATAGGCACCGGCGATGGTCCGGTCCCTGTTGGCCTGGTTGAAGTCCACGAAGATCCGCGTTCCGCGTTCCTCTTTCCACCAAGCGGTGGTGACCTTCTCCGGCATGCGGCGCTCCAGCTCGCGACCGGCGGCAATCACCGCGTGGCGGACGTCAAGAAACTCGTGCTTGGGGTGGATCGGGGCGTACACGTGGAGCCCCCGGTTGCCTGAAGTCTTAATGAACGATGACAGGCCGGCCTCCGCCAGGACGGATCGGAGTTCCTGGGCGGCAGGGATGGCGTCGTCGAAATCAGTGCCGGGTTGGGGATCCAGGTCGATCCGCAACTGGTCCGGATTGTCGGGATCGTTTGCCCGCGATGCCCACGGGTGGAACACCACTGTGTTCATCTGTGCCGCCCACACGGCCGCTGCCGGCTCGTCGATCACCAACTGGGGATGGGACCGCGCGCTGGGGTAGGTCACGGGGACCGAACGGACATACTCCGGGGCGCCTTTGGGCGGATTCTTCGAAAAGAACATCTCGCCCTCAATGTTGCCCGAGTACCGCTGGAGGCTGATGGGCCGGTTTCCGTTGGCGGTGACGAAAGCCTCGCCGACGTCGATGAGGTAGTTGGCAAGGTCCAGTTTGGTCAGGCCCACCTCGGGCCACATCACCCGGCTGGGGCTGGAAATCCGGACCTCACGGGGGCCGTTGGGACCGGGCACAGTAACGGTGGTTGCTTCGCTCGCCATGGGCACAAGCTACCGCGTTCAGGGCATGATCGTCAGCACCTCCGGGCGTATTTCGTGGCGCGCCATCCATGACCGCACGTGCCCGGCTCCTGTCCGCCGTCCCACGTGGGCAATGATGGATACATGCCGAACACTGAAACAAACCTCACTGTCACTGTTGGTGAATCCGACGTTTCCGCCCTCCACATCCGTCCGGAAGACCCTTTCGCCACCATGGTGGTGGCGCACGGAGCAGGAGCCGGAATGGAGCACCCCTTCCTGCAAGGGTTCGCTGAGGCAATGGCCCACGAAGGCGTGGCTACCTTGCGCTTCAATTTTCCTTACCGCGAGGCCGGCCGGCGTTTCCCCGACCGCCCGCCACTGGCCATCTCCACTTGGCGGGCAGTGATGGACAAGGCCACTGAACTGAGTGCCGGCGAACCCCTCTGGGCTGCCGGCAAGTCCTTTGGTGGGCGTATGGCGTCAATGGCGGTGGCAGAAGGCATGCCCGCACGGGGACTGGTATACCTCGGTTATCCGCTCCACGCGCCGGGCAAGCCGGAGAAGCTGCGCGATGAGCACTTATACGGCGTGACCGTGCCAATGCTCTTCCTGCAGGGCACCCGCGATACCTTCGCGACGCCGGAACTGCTGGAGGGCGTGGTGCGCAGGATAGGTCCGACGGCGACACTCCAGTGGAGCGAAGGCGGTGACCATTCGTTCGCAGTCAAGGGCTTGAAGCGGAATGCGGCTGAGGTGGGGGCATCGCTCGCGCCTGCCGTGGCCACTTTCCTGCGGGAAAAGGCCTGAGTCTATTTCGGGAGGGGTTCGTGGCGAAGGTAGGTCCGTCTGAAGCGCCCGGTGCCGGCGCTGAGGGCACGCAGTTCGATGGCGTAGCGAAGGAGCTCCTGGTCCGGCACCTCGGCGCTGATCTCCGTTCCTTCACCATCAGCGGCGGTGGTACCGGTGACGCGTCCCCGTCGGCCCGACAGATCACTCATCACAGCCCCCACGTACTCGTCGGGAACCCTGATGACAACGGACGAAACAGGTTCCAGCAGCTGGATCCTGGCGGCAGCCGCTGCTTCCCGAAGAGCCAACGCCCCGGCTGCCTGGAAAGCGGCGTCGGAGGAGTCCACACTGTGGGTCTTTCCGCCCACTAAAGTCACCTTGATGTCCACCACAGGGAATCCCGCTGACACACCTTTGAGCATCTGCGAGCGAACACCCTTCTCCACGGACGCGACAAACGTCCCGGGGATCGCACCGCCCACGATTTTGTCGGTGAAGGCGAACCCTTCGCCGCGGGCAAGTGGCTCCACCTCTATATCGCAGATGGCAAACTGTCCGTGGCCGCCGGATTGCTTGACATGGCGCCCGTGTCCCGCCGCTTTGGTGGCAAAGGTTTCCCGGAGCGGAGTGATGACATCCACAGTCTGGAGTCTGACTCCCTGGTTCCGCAGCCTGTCCAGTACCACCTCCGCATGGGCCTCCCCCATGCACCATAAGATGAGCTGGTGTGTGTCCTGGTTGCGCTCCAACCGCAACGTTGGGTCTGCGGCGGCCACCTTCCCGATGCTCTTGGCCAGCGCGTCCTCGTCACTCCGGGAGGCTCCCTCGATGGCCACGGGCATCAATGGCTCGGGCATGTTCCATGTCTCGATAAGGAGTGGCTCTTCGCGGTCCGAGACCGTATCGCCCGTCTCCGCACTGGCAAGCTTGCTGATGGCGCAGATGTCACCGGCGATGCATTTCGGTACGGCTTTCAGGCTTGATCCCACCGGCGAGTAGAGATGCGTAACGCGTTCGTCGGCGTCGTGGTCCTCGTGTCCCCTGTCCGCCAGTCCCCGGCCGCCGACATGAATCGAGGCATCTTCCCGCAGCGTTCCCGAGTAGACCCGGACCAAACAGACGCGGCCGAGGAACGGATCCACGGTGGTACGTACCACCTCGGCGGCAAGTCGCCCGGCAGGGTCACACTCCAGCGGCTTCAGCGAAGAACCGTCCAGTTTCATTACTGCGGGAGGGATGCGCTCCAAAGGCGACGGCAAGGCGTCGGTCATTAAGGCCATGAGCTCCGGAAGGCCCAAACCGGTTTCGGCCGACGTCGGTATGACCGGGAAGAAGCTTCCGTGGGCCACCGCGGTTTCCAGGTCCTGGATGAGGTCCGTGAGGGGCAACTCCTCGCCGCCGAGATACCGGTCCATGAGGGTTTCGTCTTCACTCTCGGCAATGATGCCTTCAATCAAGGGGCCCCGTGCCTCCTCGACATCGGAGATCGGCGCCAGGTCCACGTCAGCGGTGCCGTGAAGAATGCCCACGAGTCCTGCGTTGCCTTCAGCGGGAAGGTAGAGCGGCAGGACTGATTCTCCGAAGGCTCCCTGGCAACGCACGACGGCGGCATTGAAGTCAGCGCGCGGGTGGTCCAGTTTGCTGAGCACCACTGCGCGAGGCATTCGGATCTTCTCGCATTCGCCCCATAAAGCAACAGTGGCACCGTCAATGCCATCGACTGCCGACACAACAAAAAGGGCCGCGTCGGCGGCCCTCAAACCAGCGCGCAGTTCGCCGGTGAAGTCGGTGTAGCCTGGGGTATCGATCAGGTTGACCTTGATGTCGCCCACCAGGATTGGTGCCACTGACATGGTCACGGACCGTTGTTGGTGGATCGCAGAAGGATCGGAATCGCTGACTGTGGTGCCTTCGCTGATGGAACCCATCCTGCTGATGGCTCCGGTCGCCGCAAGCAAGGCCTCCACCAGCATCGACTTGCCGGCACCCGAATGGCCGACGAGTGCTACATTCCGGATTCCCGCAGGATCAGTCGCCGCCAAGGCCGCACCGTTCTCACCCCGCCTGGCCTCCGGGCCGCCGGGTCCGGTTCCTTTTGCCGTTTCGCGCGTGCCCTTCGCGGACATGGGCACCTCCTGGTGTTGTATCCCGGCACGGAGTCCGAACATCCAGTTCGAACGTTAAAGAGGATTGGACACCCTGAAGCAACCACAGGGCAAGGGTTGGCAGCCACGAAAGCCAACCAACCGGCGTCGTGCACCTTGGGCTACGGTCACCACCGAACTAAACAGCGAGCATCCCCCACAGCAACCATGCGGACGTTAGTGCACACCCGGCGATCACCACAGTGAACCCCGTCAACCATACGAAGGCAGGGACGCCTGTGGTGCGGCCAAGGATGAAGGCATCGGACGCGGCTAGCCTGTCGCGGCGGCGGGTGTGGACTCCGGCGAGTTTGAAGAGATCACGGACGCCTCCCACGGACAGGGCAATGCCGAGTGCCAGCACCACGTAGTTGACGGTGGCGGGCGCTGCGAACAGGATCAGGAGCTGGGCTGTCGCAGCGCTCAACACCGCCACGAGAATCCCGGTGAGGTTCCTCAGGAAGATCAGTGAGACCAGCAGTACCAAGGCACCAATGGACATGGCAGCGCCGGACCGGCCTGCAGCAAAGGCGGCAATCAATCCCAACCCGACAACGGCCGGCGCAGGGTAGCCCCAGAAGCCGGACCAGGCCGCCCCGAAGGCGCTGCGTCCGCTGCTGACAAGCCGGCCCGAATGGTCGAGGCCGATGCGCAGCCCATGCACAAAGCGGCCGGTCATGAGCGCGGCGTAGGCATGGCCGAGCTCGTGGACGAACGTAACGTACAACCCGAACCAGCGCCACGTGACCCGCGGGATGCTCAGGACGACGGCGCATGCCAGGATGCCCAGCAGCGCAGGCAGGGGTACTGCAGTGGTGTGTGTAACGGTGAAGCCGCGGACCACGGCATCCCACCACGTTTGTGCCACATTTCCGGTAGCGTCCACGTCTATGACGCCGTCGGCTGAAGCCGGGAATGCAGGCCGGCGATGAGGATTTCCAGGCCAAAATCAAAGGCTGCCTCCCCACGCTCGTCCGATGGTCCGGCGTGGGTAAGTGCGCTGGTGAGGGTGGGATATCCCTGCGCAGGTGGCGCCCAGACAACGTCGGGAGCGGCCAGGTCCAGGGCGAACCCCAACGCGAAACTGTCGATGGTGGAGATCGCTGACACCACGTCCCGGCCCCGGAAACCCGCTTCTTGGAGGGCCACTGCCAGGTTCTCATAGAGGGCGAGGACCTGGTCGTCCTGAACGGTTTGGAGTACCAGCAGGGGTGCCAGCCGCGGATGCCGGGCGAAGGCGTCCCGATAGCTGCGGACAATGGCGCGAAGTGCTGCCTCCCAGTCCTGCCCATCCTCCAGGACATAGGGGCTTTCGGTGATGATCCGGCCCCTCATGAGCTCAAGGATTTCCTCGCGCCCGCTGACGTGGTTGTAAATGGAGGACTGGCTCACCCCGATCCGCTTGGCCAATTTCGGCAGGCTGAAGTCCCCTGCCTCGTCCACCAACTCCAGGGCGGCGGTGACGAGTGCATCGATGGATATCAGCGGGACCAGCGGGCGTGCCATACGGGAGTCTCCATTCAAGGTAGTTGTTACGACTCTAGCCACAACTTTGCGCCGAAGTATTGTGCCGGGGATCACAACACCCTACGATAAACGAAAGCCTTTCGCTTTTATGTCCGGCTTCGTGAAAACTTCCCTTCCCAAAGACCCCAGAGGATCCCCATGTCTGACCTCGAAACCCGACCTCCAGCGGCCGACGCTGGAAATGGGCTCAAACGGAATGCCATTGGCACCGGCGGCATCGCATTCCTGGTAATTTCCGCTGCAGCTCCCCTGACAGTGATGGCCGGTGTAGCCCCTGTGGCTATTGGCATCGGGGGCATAGGCGCCCCCATGGGCTACATCACTGCCGGCGCGGTCCTGCTCGTCTTCGCCATCTCGTTCATGGCAATGACCAAACACGTCAAAGCGGCCGGCGGCTTCTACACCTACATCACGTTGACCATGGGAAAAACCGTGGGACTGGCGTCCGCCATCCTCGCGATCGTGTCTTACAACTGCCTGCAAATCGGCGTCTATGGGCTTTTCGCCGTGCAAACCCAGGCCATGCTTCGAACGCT
This sequence comes from Paenarthrobacter aurescens, assembly GCF_025421775.1. Classification (GTDB taxonomy): domain Bacteria; phylum Actinomycetota; class Actinomycetes; order Actinomycetales; family Micrococcaceae; genus Arthrobacter; species Arthrobacter aurescens_B. The sequence goes on from NZ_JAOEFX010000001.1 coordinate 418,751, forward strand.
TTTCGGCGTGGATGTGCCATGGCCGGTAGTCGCACTGGTCGCCATCGCAGCCGTCTGGTTCCTCGGGTACCGCGGGATCGACGTCGGCGCCAAAGTCCTGGGCGTCCTCCTCATCGCCGAGACCGCCATTCTGGGCATCATGGGCGTGGGCATCCTTGCCCGTGGCGGCGCGCAAGGAATCAGTTTTGCCTCGTTCGCGCCCGAGCACGCGTTCACCCCCGGAGTCCTTGCCATCCTGGCGATTTGCTTCGCGGCTTTCATGGGCTTCGAATCCACCGTGCTTTACCGGCGCGAGGCCCGTAATCCGGACAAGTCCGTCCCCCGGGCAACTTACATCGCCGTCGGATTCATGTCAGTGTTCTACGCCTTCATCGTGTGGTCAGTCATCCAGGCCTACGGCGACGGAAACGTGGTGACCGCTGCCGGCGAGCTTGCCGACGGAATGTTCTTCGCCACCATTAGCCAGTACGTGGGCCCGTGGGCCGAAGTGGTCATGTACGTACTGATCGTCACCAGTGTCTACGCCTCCCAGCTGGCTTTCCACAACGCCATCAACCGCTACGTCTACATGCTCGCCAAGGACGGAGTGCTCCCGGCCTTCCTGGGAAGGACCCACCCCAAATACAAATCTCCGCATCGTGCCGGGCAAATCCAGACCGTCCTGGCCGCCGTCGTCATCATCATTTGCGCCATCGTCGGCGCCGACCCTTACAAACAGCTGCTGATCTGGGTCAACACACCAGGCATCTTCGGGATCGTGGCCCTGCAGGGTTTGGTGTCCGTCGCTGCATTCATCTACCTCCGCCGCAACACAGCCGCTGTCACCAACCGCCTGCTGGTCCCCCTGAGCCTCGTCTCGGCCATCCTGCTGTTCGGCGTGGTGGCGTTGATCGCCATCAACATCGAACTCCTCACGTTTGCCGACGCATTGACCAACACCATCCTGCTCCTGGTCGCACCCATCGTGTTCCTCGCAGGCCTGCTGATTGCCCGTAGCCTGCGCACCACCCGCCCTGACGTCTTCGCCCGGATTGGAAGCTTCGAAACCCATGACTCCTGACCTCATCGTCCTTGCCGGCACCATCCACACAATGGATGGGCAAACCCACCCTCAGCCGGTCCAGGCCGTCGCCGTCAGCGGCGGGTTGATTGCCGCCGTCGGAAGCCGGCAGGAAGCCCTGGACTGGGCACAGGCCGGTACCCGTGTGGTGGACCTTGGCAACGCCACGCTGACCCCGGGCCTGGTGGACTGCCACATGCACCCGGTGTTCGGACTGGACCTGACCATCGGCGTAGACCTCTCCAGCGCTACGACGCTGGATGAAGTCCGCGCGCTGCTGCGAAACGAAGCAGCGCACGACGGCGGCTGGTTGCGTGGATGGGGACTGAACCCGAACGCTTTTGGCCCGGTGCCGCTGCACAGGAGTGTGCTCGATGATGTCAGCGGCGGCAAGCCGGCGCTGATCCGACTGTTCGATGGGCATTCAGCCCTGGCAAACAGCCAAGCACTGGAAACGGCCGGAATCCGTGGTCCGCATCAGTTCGAACAAGCTTCCGAGGTGGTTTGCGACGCCGACGGCGCTCCTACCGGTTTCCTGCTCGAAGCCGCGGCCATGGAACTCGTCCAGCGGCACATCCCCGAGGAGTCGTTTGACGAGCGAAAAGCCAGGCTCGCCACCCTGCTGCGAGACTTCGCGCGCTCCGGGCTGACCGGTGGACACATCATGGACCACAGCGAGGATTCAGCCGCCCTCTTCCAGGCACTGGAAGCCGACGGCAGGCTGCCGCTGCGGCTGCGAAGCGCGCCGTGGTGCATGCCTGGCAGCGATGAGTCCGGCTGGAAGGAGTTGGCCCGCAGCATTGGAACAGGGGGTCAACGGTGGTCTGTTGAAGGCATCAAGCTGTTTGTCGACGGAACTGTGGACAACGGAACGGCCTGGCTCTACGAACCGGATGTCCACGGCCAATCCACCGCGCCCTTCTGGCCACGACCGGAAGAATACTCGGCCGCCGTCCGTTACTTTGCCTCCCGTGGCATCCCGACGGCCACGCACGCCATTGGCGATGCGGGAGTGGAGCATGTGTTGAACGCACTGGAGTCGCTGCCCGGTACTGTGCCGGCAGATGTCCTGCGCCGTACTGTCCACAGGATCGAACACATCGAGACCGTGCCGGACGAGCTCGTGGAGCGCTTCAGGCGCACAGGAGTGGTTGCGAGCATGCAGCCAACCCATTGCACCCATTACTCCCTGGCAGACCACACCGACAATTGGTCCACACGCCTCGGCGCGGAGCGTGCAAACAGAGCCTGGCGATGCAGGGACCTTCGTGAGGCCGGAGTGACCCTGGGCATTGGTTCCGACTGGCCGATCGCACCCTTCGAGCCACTTCCGATCATCGCCGACGCCCAGCTGCGCCGGCGATCCGGACATCCGGAGCAAGAGCCCATCGCGCCGGAACAAGCCCTCACTGCGCTCCAAGCCCTGGAAGGGTACACCTCGCACGCGGCCAAAGCTGCAGGACTCTGGGATGTTTCAGGTTCCATTTCGGTAGGCAAGCGGGCCGACTTCACAGCCTTCGAACTGGACCCCCTGACCACCGCCCCGGACGAGTTCGCAGCCAGTACTGTGCTGGGAACCTTCGTGGACGGCGAGATCCAATTCATGCTCGAGCGGCTTACATAGCTGGATGCGCCGGCTACATTCTGTTTTTCGTTTTGGCCGTGGCCGGCGCAGTCCACGGGTCTTCAGGCCAAGGGTGCTTGGGGTAGCGCCCACGCATCTCGGCCCGGACCTGGGAGTAGGGACCGGACCAGAAGGACTCCAGATCGTCAGTGACGGCCAGCGGACGGCCTGCCGGAGACAGCAAGTGGAACAGGACAGGCACCCGGCCATCAACAAGGCGCGGCGTGCTGTCCCAACCGAAGCATTCCTGGAGTTTGACCGCCACAACCGGCCTGCCGCCGTCGTGGTCTCCGCTGCTGTGCTCGGAAACCTCCGGATAGTCGATCCGCACACGGGAACCGCTGGGTACCTCCAGCCTCTCGGGTGCAAGGCTGTCCAGGCGTGCGGCCTCAGGCCACGGGAGCAGGCGCCGCAGCGGCTCGGCGAGGTTCACGGAACTGACGGAACTACCTGTGGCCATGGCCTCAAGTTCCGGGGCGAGCCACTCCTCCAGCCGGGCCAGCAAGCTGGCTTCGCGGACATCGGGCCATGGATCGCCAAGTTCGCGGTGAACCAACGCAAGCCGCCTACGCAGGGCATCCGCAGCGGTTGACCAGCCAATCAACGACAACCCGGCCTTTGCCAGCGCCTCGGCCACGGCTGTACGCCCCGTTTCCGCGCTGGGGCGGACGGGAGTGGAGCGCAACACGATTGCTCCCAACCGTCTCTCCAGCCTGGCCATCACCCTGCCTTGCTCGAACTTCGCCTGAACCTTTTCCATGAGGAGATCCGGCGCGGCAGCCTCCGCCAGTTCTGCAGACACCGGCGCGGCGGAACGGATGACGGCGCCCGTGCCGGCCGCATCGCGACCCTGTGCGCGCGACACTTCGGCAACTGCAAGCCAGTCATGCCCGGACAATGAACTCCCGGCAGGGAGCCCGGCCCTCGTCCCGGAGGAGAGCAGGTAGGTGGTGGATCCATCGCCTGGAACGCGTCTCGCCACGCGGTCCGGGAACGCCAGCGCCACCACGAACCCAGGTGCTTCACCCGCAGCGACGTTGATGGCCGGCTTCGGATGAACGACGGCGGCCGCCTCCTGCCGCGCAATCGACTCCATCCGCTTCGCCTCCTCAGCGAAGCGCCGGGAGCCCGGGTCCATGCCTGTCCGCAAGGACGCCAGCAACTTGGTGAGGTCTGCTCCGGGCGCACGCTGGTCACCCGCCACCACTGCGACCGTTTCTGCCGCGGACCGTCTGCCAACCACCTCGGAACCATCCAGCAAGGCGCGGGCAAGCCGGGGATCGGCGGGGACCCGGGCCAGCGTCTTTCCCAAGCCTGTGACCGTTCCGTCTTCCGCTACGGCGCCAAGTTCCCGCAGGACTTCCATGGCGTCGTTCATGGCGCCCGGCGGGGGTGCGTCCGGAAGGGAAAGACCACGGCCTCCTGGAGCGCCCCAGCACGCGAGCACCAAAGCCGCGCCGGTCAGGTCGGCCACGGTGATCTCCGGAGTTTGATGTGCGGGGGCGGCAGCGTAGGCCTGCTGGTCGTAGCAGCGAACCACTGTGCCCGGCCCCTGTCGGGCAGCGCGTCCGGCCCGCTGGTCAGCAGAGGCCCGCGAACAGGAAACGGTAACCAGGCCGGACATGCCACGGCCTGAATCGCGACGTGGTTCCCTTGCCAGTCCGGAATCTATCACCAGATGAACACCGGGAACGGTGAGCGACGATTCCGCCAGGGACGTGGACACAATGATCCGCGGCTGGCCCCCAGGTTCCCGGCCGGATACCGCGCGGTCCTGGGCGTCGGGTCCGATCTGGCCATGCAACTCCAGTACCTCCACGCCCCGAGGCACGTGGGCGCGAAGGCGAGTGGCGACGTCGGAAACCTCACGGGCCCCCGGCAGGAAGACCAGCGCGTCCACGTCAGGGTTGTTGGCCAGCGCCGCTGAGTGGGCTGTCGCGGCCGTGCGGGCGATGTGGTCCAGGAAGCTGCGGGCCACTCCCCGATCGTTGAGCCGGTGGTCTACCGCCGGAGCCCATTTAGTGTCCAAGGGGTGCAGCGCTGACGGGCAATCAACCACAGGCGCAGGCAGGCCGCGGTCGGACTCCCCTGCGCCGCTGCGCCCCAACAGTGCTGCGAAGCGTGCGGCGTCGAGAGTAGCTGACATGGCGACCAATGTGAGGTCGTCCCGCAATTCGCGGACCTCAGCGAGCATGCCCACCAGAAGGTCCGTTTCGAGGCCCCGTTCATGGACCTCGTCGAGGACCACGGCGTGGACGTCCTCCAGGCCTGGATCGCTGAGGAGCCGACGCAGCAGAATGCCGGGCGTCACGAACTCCACCACCGTGCCAGGGCTCGTTGTGCTCTCCCCGCGGACTGTGTAGCCCACCTTGCCACCAACGCGGCTGCCATCCAACGACGCCAGGCGGCGTGCGGCGGAGCGGGCCGCAACACGGCGTGGCTGGGTGACCACGACGCGTGGCAGGCCGGGCCGCCTTGCGGCGATGAGGTTGGCAACCAACGGTGGAACCAGCGTGGTCTTACCAGTGCCCGGCGGTGCCTGCACGACTGCCGTACCGCCGTCGTCCTGGCCTGCCAGGGCAGAAGTGAGGATCCCGAGGGAATCAGCAAAAACCAGCCCCGTACCGATGGTGTCCAGTCTGAAAGTCACCAGACCATTGTCCCTGCTGCCTGGCACGGGAAAGGCCACGGCCCGTTGATGTGGGCGTGGCCTTTCCTATGCTGCTGTGTCTCCTGTGTCTTCTAGCCGATGGTGGAGGCGTCGATGACAAAGCGGTAGCGGACATCAGAGGCGAGGACCCGCTCGTAGGCATCGTTGATCTTGCTGGCCGGGATGACCTCAATCTCGGCGCCAAGGCCGTGCTCGGCGCAGAAGTTCAGCATCTCCTGCGTTTCGCGGATGCCGCCGATGGCGGAGCCTGCGAAGGAGCGACGACCTGTGATCAGCGAGAACACGTTGACCGGCAACGGCTCAGCCGGTGCACCTACGTTGACCAGCGTGCCGTCGAGCGTAAGCAGCTGCAAGTACGCGCTGATGTCGATGGAGGCGCTGACCGTGTTGATGATGAGGTCAAAGCTGCCCGCGAGTTCCTCGAACGTGGAGGGATCGCTGGTGGCGTAGTAGTGGTCCGCGCCGAGCTTGAGGCCGTCTTCCATCTTCTTCAAGGACTGTGAGAGCACGGTTACCTCGGCTCCCATGGCGTGGGCAATCTTGACGGCCATGTGGCCGAGCCCGCCGAGACCGACAATGGCGACCTTCTTGCCGGGACCGGCGCCCCAGTGGTGCAGCGGCGAGTAGGTGGTGATCCCGGCGCACAGCAACGGGGCAGCGACGTCGAGGTCCAAGCCTTCCGGGATGGTGACGACGAAGTCCTCGTTGACTACAACGTGGCTGGAGTAGCCGCCCTGGGTGATGGTGCCATCGCGGTCAACGGCGCCGTAGGTGCCTACGTTTCCCTTGAGGCAGTACTGTTCCTCGCCGGCCAGGCAGTTCTTGCACTCCTTGCACGAGTTCACCATGCAGCCGACGCCGACACGGTCGCCCACGTTGTGCTTGGTGACGTTCGAGCCAACCTCAGTGACGATGCCGGCGATTTCGTGGCCGGGAGCCAGCGGATACTGCTGCGGGCCCCAGTCGCCGCGAACTGTGTGGATATCGGAGTGGCAGATGCCGGCGAACTTGATGTCGATGTGGACGTCGTTGGGGCCCACTTCGCGACGTTCGATGGTGGTGAGGGCCAGGTCGCCCGTGGCCGAGGGAGCAGCGTAAGCGTTAGCGGTAGGCATGTTTCTCCTGCGTGGTGAACTTTGTTGGATGCTTCCATCTAACCCTGATTCCGTGAATGGAAGGAGTTACTGCTGTTAGGGGTAATGGCAGGGACTCCCTTAGCGGAGCAGAAGCCCTAACGTTGTCAGCATGGACAACCGAACGGAGACCCGCGACTTCCTTGCCACGCGGCGGGCGAAGATCACCCCCGAGCAAGCGGGACTGGCTGCCTACGGCGGCAACCGACGCGTGCCCGGTCTGCGTCGCGGCGAGGTTGCCATGCTCGCTGGCGTGAGTGTGGAGTATTACACCCGCTTGGAACGGGGAAACCTCTCGGGCGTTTCGGAAAGCGTGCTCGAGTCCTTGGCCGGCGCACTGCAACTTGACGAAGCTGAACGCGCACACCTCCATGACCTCGCCCGTGCTGCGAGTGACGGTGGCAGGTCCCGACGTCGCCCGGTCCGGAAGCAGGCCATCCGGCCTGGCGTGCAACTCACCTTGGACGCGATCACCGGTTCGCCGGCCTTCATCCGCAACGGTCGCCTCGATTTGCTGGCTACGAACGCGTTGGGCCGGGCCTTGTACGCAGACATCTACGACAGCCCGGCCGGGCCGCCCAACCACGCCCGGTTCCTCTTCCTCGACCCGCGCAGCCAGGATTTCTACACGGACTGGGAGCGCGCCGCCAACGACACCGTAGCCATCATGCGTACCGAGGCCGGCCGCGACCCCTATGACCGTGGGCTCAGTGACCTGGTGGGCGAGCTATCAACCCGCAGCGAGGAATTCCGGGTCCGCTGGGCTTCACACAATGTCCGGCAGCACTACAGCGGGAAGAAGCACTTCAGGCACCGGATCGTGGGCGACTTGCATTTGCTGTATGAAGCCCTTGAGTTGTCGGCTGACTCCGGGCTGACCTTGACCGTCTACAACGCTGAGCCGGGCACCGGCACTGCGGACGCCTTGCATCTGCTGGCCAGCTGGGCTGCGACGGCTCCTGCCGTGCCAAGCGGTTCCGGGCCCGTGCGGAATATTCCGAACAAGTAATCCCGAACTGATCCAGAACGAAAAGGAACCATGGACATTTCTGCCAAGACCACCAGTACCAAAGGACCCGCCGCGCGATTCACAGGCGACGTGTATTTTGACGTTATCGCCAAGGGTGAAGAGCCGTCGCAGCTGCGTGTGAACATCGTTCGATTCGCACCCTGTTCCCGAACTGCGTGGCACACCCACTCCGCAGGGCAGACCCTTCACGTCACTGACGGGGTCTGCTTGGTACAGGCACGCGGCGGTGAGGTCCAGGTGGTCCAGGAAGGCCAAACGATCTACACACCACCAGGTGAATGGTACTGGCATGGCGCTGCGCCGGACCATTTCATGAGCCATCTGGCCATGTGGGAAACCGCCGGGGCAACGGACGGCTCGGAGACGACATGGGGCGAGTTGGTCACCGATGAGGAGTACGGCTACCCGGAGTGATCGAGGCTGATCGTTTTCCGCTGATCTGTTGACCGGTCCAAAGGACCCGCGAATAATAGGGGAAGCGCTTTCCGGCATTTTCACCCCGAACGCGGAGACACCGACGTGAATCCCCAGCACCACCTCAGTTACGACTACTCGCCTTGGACGTTCTGGGGTTCTGCCTCGGACGAAGAGCGCGAAGCGCAGCACGACTACCAAAAGAGCTTCGCTGAACGGGCGGGAGTCAGCATAGGTGATCGCGCGTTCCTGACCCCCTTGGCAAGCGTTGATCCCGACTACCTCGCTCTTGGCGCCGATTCCTTCATCGCCGCCCACGCCTATGTCACCGGGTCCATCACCATGGGCGACGACTGCACCATCAATGCGTTCACCGTGGTTCGAGGCACCATCACCATGGGCGACGGCGTACGGATCGGCGCCCACACCTCCATCCTCGGCTTCAACCACTCGATGGAACCTTCCCAGCCCGTGTTCAAGCAGCCGCTCACGAGTAAGGGCATCAGTATTGGGGACGATGTGTGGATCGGTTCCAATGTGGTGGTCCTTGATGGCGTCACCGTCGGATCGCACGCCGTATTGGCCGCCGGGGCGGTGGTCACCAAGGACGTCCCCGAATGGTCCATAGTGGGCGGGAATCCCGCGCGCCACATCAGGGACAGGCGGGACTCGGCTTCAGCTATTCCGGCCGCTGGAGTTGAGGCAGCGCCCGACGGCGGGTTGTTGGCTGGGTTGGCGGACTTCGCGGACGCAGCCCGCGCCGATGCTTCAGCCATTCTCGCGCGGAGTTGGACGTCTGCAGCCAGCGGCCGCTATGTTGACCGACCGGGTGCTGTTCCTACCGTCAGGGCACACTGCGATGCGATTGAGATCGCGGACCTGTTGTTGGGATCTGTCCCTTCGCAACTGTCGCGGGACGAGCACGTATCGCGGTTGCAGGCTCTCCAGGATCCGGTAACCGGCCTGGCTCCGGAGCTCGGATCCGACACCCGGGTTTATGCGGGTGACCTCTCTTTCGGCACCGGCCCTGCGACGTACCACGTGCTTTCCGTGGGATACGCGTTGGACCTGCTTGGCAGCCGGTTCGAGCATCCTGTCCATGCCGTAGCCGGAATGGATGCGGCAGCGGTCGCTGCTTCGCTGGATGCTCTTCCGTGGCGTAAGGAAGCGTGGGAATCCGGCGCGTGGGTGGATGCTTGGAGCACGGCGGCGTACTGGAACCTTGCACAGGCGCATCCGAACAGCCCGGGTTCCCTTGACGTGTTGTTCGGGTGGCTGCTCACCCACGTCAATCCGGCGGCCGGAACCTGGGGTACGCCCACCGATGACACCCGGCTCAAGGTCGTTAATGGCTACTACCGCCTGACGCGTGGCACGTTCGCGCAATTCGGGTTGCCGGTGCCGCATGTTGAGCGGCTGGTGGACACAGTTCTGGAGCACTCCGTGGACCCCCGCTACTTCGCCCCCGACCGGCAGAATGCATGCAATGTCCTGGATGTCGTCCATCCCTTGTGGCTTGCTTCCAAGCAGACGACGCACCGCAGGGAGGACATGAAAGAGTGGGCAAAGGCGCAACTGAAACACGCCCTGGGTCGGTGGCATCCTGGCGAGGGACTAGCCTTCAGTGCCGCCCCCGGGAGCGGCGACCAGCATCTCCCAACCCTGCAGGGAACCGAAATGTGGCTGGCCATCATCTGGTACCTGGCCGACCTTCTCGATAGTGCCGAAGCACTGGGATACCGGCCCCGTGGCGTCCATCGTCCTGAACCCGCATTGCTGCTGCCCACGCTCCAGGCGGAGGCCGGAGATATCCACATAGCCTCAAAGAGGACTGATAGCTGACGAGCCATCGTGACAGGGTTGAGTCATGGAAAGCATCGGACGGGTTTCGGCACGGCAGGCGGGTTCGCTCCGGGCCGCTGCCCTGCTGCGTGAACGGTCCGGCGGGCCACTCGCCAACTCAGCGCGGCTGGCAGTGTTCGAGAACACGACGGCGGCAGGCACCGTCGTGGATGGCTCCCGGGGCGCTGGGCTGCCTCGCGGATTCAGGTTGCTGACCGGGTCGGTCGAACCCGTGCCAAAAGAGCTGACCTCAGCAAGTAGTGCGCCGGTACTGGATGCTGCGCTTCTTGAGGGTGCCGCGGCCGTAGAAGCCTTACGTTCCATGGTGGCCGCGGAGGCGCGCTTGTTCGGGTTTGTTGAGGCTGCTGATTTTGCCGGCCGGGTGGAGGAGATCTCCCGGTGTGTGGAGTACTTGCAGGTTGTTGCGGCGCAGGCGGTGGAACGGTCCCGGGCGGAAGCTCAGCAAACGGGGCCGGGGCCCTCGGCTGCAGCGCCGGAGTGGCGGACGGGCTGGAGTGAAGCACCGGAAGAGCCAACGAGTGGAACCGGCACGGGCACCCTCGACCGGGCAGCGGCTGGGACGATCAGTCCAAGTCAGGCGGGTGCGGCCGCGGCAGGGACCTTCAGTGCCGCAGCGGCGCAGAGTCCTGCCCGTGCCGCCAGCGGGAAAGGCGCTGAGGGTACTGCCAACCCTGCGGATGATGGGTACCGGAACGCGGCCGAGTTCCTGCGGGCACGGTTGCGGATCGGCATCGGTGAAGCCCGGCGCAGGCTCGCCCTCGCCGCCGACATCCTCCCCCAGACGGGCATGACCGGACAGGAAATCCCCGCCCGCCGCGAACTGCTCGCCGAAGCGGTTGGTTCCGCGTTGGTGCCCTCCCGGTCCGCGACCATCATCAGCACCGCCCTGGACAAAGTCCGGCACCTCACCGACGAAGACACCATCACCCGGATGGAACACGCCCTGACCACCACCGCCGTGGAGACCGACCCGGACTTCGTCACCACAATGGCCAAACGCTGGGCCGACAGGATCGACCAAGACGGCCCCGAACCCTCCGAAGAAATCCTCCGCCAATTCCAAGGCGCGTTCCTCCGCCGCCGACGCCGCCACGGACTCCACCACCTCGAAATCTTCGCCACCGACGAACAATACGAAACCCTCATCACCGCCATGAACGCCGCCACCAACCCCCGCCTCACCACCCACCAGCACGAGACGAACACCGTAACCGGGACTGCCAGCCCGGACCTGGACCGCCGCACCCGGCCCCAGAAACACCTCAACGGCCTCACCGGCGCCTGCAGCGTCGCGATGAGCACCGGAAAACTGCCCTCCAACGGCGGACTCCGACCCCAACTCACCGTCACCATCGACCACCGCGACCTCTTCGAACACCTCACCCGCACTCAACTCCCAGACACCGACACAACCCGGAACCCCCTCCACCAGCCAGGCAACACCGGCGATGCCCGGAACCCCCTCAGCACAGGCACCGCGACGTTCACCGGCCCGATCCACCCTGACACCATCCGCAAAATCGCCTGCGACGCCGACATCATCCCCGTCCTGCTCGGCAGCGACTCCCGGATCCTGGACATCGGCCGGACCACCCGGATCTTCCCACCCCACATCCGCAAAGCCATCACCGCCCGCGACGGCGGCTGCGCCTTCCCCGACTGCACCATCCCCGCACCCTGGTGCGAAGCACACCACACCACCTACTGGTCCCACGGCGGCACCACCTCAACCAACAACGGCACCCTGCTCTGCAGCCACCACCACCACCTCATCCACAAAGAACAATGGCGCATCAACATGACAACAGGCGTCCCCTGGTTCATCCCCCCACCCCACCTCGACCCAAACCAAACACCCCGACGCAACCACCACCACACACCCCACAGAACTTTTCAGCGCCCACAATGGGACTCGGTCATCACCCCTGTCGGGATTGGGTTAGGGAAGGCATAGGCCCGGTTCGCGGCCCGGGTGCGCGGGACACAACCCCTCTCACGGAGTCCGGAAGGTGTGCGAACTCAAGCACCATGCCTCAGATCACGGCGCCTCAGATGACGGCGCCTCAGATCACGGCGCCTCAGACACTGACCTCGGACTATTCGTCTGCGAGCTCAGCGATCTTCCGCTCCAGCGCAATCCGTTCGGCGGCGTTCGAGCACAGGTCAAGTGCTTCCAGCAGGGCTTCCTTGGCCTCCGTGTGACGACCCAACCTGGTAAGGAGTTCACCTCGTACTGTCGGCAGCAGATGGGAGCCTCTCAACTCACCACGGCTCGCCAAGCTATCCACCAGCTGCAATCCGGCCAACGGACCCGACACCATCGCCACAGCTACAGCACGATTCAGTTCAATGACGGGCGATGGAGTCAACCGTCCCAAGGCCTCGTAAAGGATCACTATCCATTGCCAATCAGTCTCAGCCGCCGCCCGCGCCACCGCATGGCATTCCGCAATGGAGGCCTGCAATCCATAGGCGCCGAGACCGCGGCCGGCGGCCACCGCCGTCGATAGTGCCGCCCTGCCCCGGCGTATGGCGGACTTGTCCCACCGCCGTCGATCCTGGTCTTCCAGGAGGACTGGCCGTCCATTAGCGTCGAGCCTGGCAGGAAAGCGGGCGGCCGTGAGTTCCATCAGCGCCAAGAGGCTGAACACTTCGGGCTCCGGTGTCAGCCGGACCAGCACACGGGCGAGCCGGCGTGCCTCATTGGCAAGTTCCAGGCGCATCCACGAGTCACCCGCGGAAGCGAAGGATCCCTCCGTGAAAATCAGGTAGACCACCTGCAAAACGGAACCGAGCCGCGCCGGGATTTCCTGTGGGTCCGGCACGGCAAACGGAATGCGGGCCGCTGCCAGAGTCTTCTTGGCACGCGTGATGCGGGCCTGGATGGTTGGAACGGGGACCAAAAAAGCCTTGGCGATCTCCTCCGTACCCATGCCGCCCACAACCCTTAGCGTCAAGGCGATCCGTGCTTCCTTGGACAACACCGGATGGCAGGAAATGAACATCAGTGCCAGAACGTCGTCGTTGATCGAGTCTGGACTAAACAAGGTGTCCACACCCGGTTCTTCCTCGGACAGATCGCGGGCCAGCAGGGCGTACTTTTCGTCGCGTACGGCACGCCGCCGGAATGAATCGATCGCCCGACGCCGCCCGGCAGTCAGGAGCCAACCCGCCGGCTCCGTAGGGACGCCGCTGACAGACCAGGACACGAGTGCCTCTGCGAGGGCTTCCTGCGCCAGGTCCTCTGCCAGGGTGAAGTCGCCGGTGTAGCGGGCAAGGGCGCCGACGATGCGGGCGGATTCACTGCGCCACACCGCTTCGACGGCGTCCCTTGCCTCATTGCTGCTCACGCCAGTGGCTGTTGACCGGAGTTTCCGTTGGCGGACCTCAGAGCTGGCCGGTCTGCTCGCGCCATGCGCGTTCCTTCTGGATCCATTCGTTGTCCTGCGGGAATTCATCAATGCTGGCGACGCGTCGGATTTCGGTCTTCGTACCTTCGGTCATGGGGGCCCGCTTGGCCCATTCGATTGCTTCCTGCTGGGATGCGACGTCCAGGATGTAGAAACCGCCGAACAGTTCCTTAGTCTCGCCGTAAGGTCCGTCCGTGACGACCGGGGTGTCACCGGTGAAGTCCACCACGACGCCATCCTTCGCGTCGTCGAGGCCTTCAGCGGCCAAGAGGACTCCTGCCCGAATCAGTTCGTCGTTGAATTTGCCCATGGCGTCGAGGATTTCGTTGAAGTCGATGTTCTCGAACTTGGCGTAGGAAGCGTCGTCTGCCCGCATGATCAGCATGTATTTCGCCATTTCACTCAATCTCCTGTGTCGTGGAAAGCCGCCCTTCGACTTTCTCATCCATAGGTCGAACAGCGCGAGCAATAATCGACACGGTGCCAAACAATTTTTTACCCAATGGTGGCAAGCGCCTGATGGACTGATTCGACCTCGATGTGTGCCCGCGAACCTAAGTTCACCACCTCGCCGTCGATCTGGAGAGGAACGGGATCTACGGTGGTGAAGGCATAACGCCCCACACTCTGCTGAGCGCCAAGTCCCACTGTCACAGCCCGCAGTGCCATAAGGGCTATGCGCCACCGTTTGGCATGCGGCAATCCGATGACCTCAAACTTGCCGTCGTTGGGTTCGCCCGTTTCGCTGATGCGGCCGTACTTGGCAATGCCGGGGATGTTGGCCAGGATCAAGCTGTCGAACCTGGCACGTGCCCCGTCGGGTCGGGAAAGTTCGAAGGGCACGAGCCCCGAGAAGGTGCGGGCAACCGAGACCAGTTCGCTGAAAGTTCCTTTGGTGCCTTGTTCAATGCCGATTGCCATGGCCGGTGTCAGGCCGAATCCCACGTAGGAGTGGGCGTAGCGTGACCACGACTCCGGGCCGTCCTCGACGCTCAACCTCAGTAGGTCGATCCGCCGGACCTGACCAGCGATGATCGCGTCGATCAGGGGTTCCCGGCGTGTGCTTCTGGAGTGGTCGTTGGCGTTTCCCCTAGGAAGAACCGCGCACACGGCAGTTCCGCCGGCGTCCATGACCCCGTTAACGACGTCGTTGTAACCGCCATCGCCGCTCACGGACACGATCAAAGGCGTACCCACGGAGGCCGCCCCGGAGGCCAGGGTTCTGCCGTGGCCCGGGTACTCAGTCCTGAGCGCTGTGACTGGCATCCCCGGCAGTCGTTGGTGCAGTTCTTCACGCAGTTGGGCGGCTGCGTCCCCTGAACCATGGCTGCTTGCCGGATTAAAGAGCAGGACCAAGCGGTCATATTGGAGGGGAAGAACAGTCATAGCCATGCACCTGCATCGTTGCATGACAATCCAAACCTACCCATACCCCATGGTAAGGACTCCACCATCACCGGAAGGACTTCTCCTGGTACGGGCCGCCCTGGCTGCCGGACAAATCGTCCAGGCCCATGGCCTGATCGCAGAGTAGAAGGATCCCCCGGGCGCACCCAGGGGATCCTCCTGCTCCTTGGAATGGTTTTGCAGGGGTGCCGTTACCGGCCGCCCCCTCCGATGACCCCGGCTTCAACAGCCTTGGTCACGGCGTCGGCTTCCGCTTGTGTGAGCTTGCCGTCCGTGACCGCCTTGTCGAGTTTGGTCTTCAGCGCAGCGGCACGTTCCTCCTGGGCCGTGGCGCGGATTTCTTCCAAGGCCGAGGTGACTTTGGCTTCGTCGACGCCCAAAGCTTCAGCCAGCGACTTGGCCAGTGCGGCGTCCTGCGCCGTACGGTCCGGCTTGCTGCCTTCCATTCCTTCGGTGGGTGGTGTGGTTGGTTTGTTGGCCTCACGGAATGCCTTCAAGGCTTCGGTCACCTTTGCCTCGTCAACACCCAACTTGGTGGCCAACTCCGCGGCGATCTGGCCACCCCCAGGCCCGTGTCCGTGGGCACCGGGCCTTCCACCCCGGTCCGGTGGAGTGGCCGTGTCCGGAGTGGCCGAGTCCGCAGAGGACGTGGCACTCGGCGTCGGTGTGGTGGCGGCAGTTGCAATGCTGGTGGCACCGAGTCCTGCACCCAAGGCCAGGGCCCCGGCTGCTACGCCCAGCGTGATTCTCTTGGTCTTCGACATGTACCTCTCCTCAATTAGCCGTTGATACGGCTGGTGTCTGAGGGACGGGCCAATGTGCCGTCCTCTTAACACGATGAGAGGCCAACCACAGCCCACGCTGTTCCGAACCTGTCATTCGGCTGTGAAAGCAAAGCGGAGCCTGTGAGCGTCCCAGCTGGCCTTGAAGTTCAGCCGGCCCCGAAGTTCAGACGGCCCGGTCCAAGGCGTCCAACAAACGTTTGACAGAACCGCCCAGGTTCCAATCCGAGGCCAACTGCTCAAGCTCTGCCCGCGCCGCGCCGGTGACGGGGCGAAGTTCAGCACCCGCTTCTTCCAGAGTGGGCACTTTAAGGTCCCGCACCACCTCGACGACGGCGGGCGCCACCTTCAGGTAGTCGGCCGCGGCTGAGAGTTTGGCCTGGATGGAAGCCGATATCCCACCATCGGGATCCTTGGCCGCCTCAAGCAGGCCATCCAACGAGCCGTGCTGACCCAGCAAGGACGCCGCGGTTTTCTCGCCGATCCCAGCCACGCCCGGTAGCCCGTCCGAGGCGTCGCCCCGGAGAGTCGCAAAGTCGGCGTACTGCTGGGGCAGCACACGGTATTTCCCTACAACGACCACATCGGTGACGACTTCGAGATTTTTCATACCGCGGGCGGTGTAGATGACCCGGACTGCTCGTTGGTCATCGACGAGTTGGAAGAGGTCCCGGTCACCGGTGACCACGTCCGTGGGGAGCTGTGCCTGACTCGCGTACGTACCCACGACGTCGTCGGCTTCGTGCTCGTCGACGCCCACCACAGCTATCCCGGCGAGGTCCAGCACGCGGCGGATCATGGGGATCTGGGCTTCCAGCGGATCAGGAACAACCTCGACGTCGGGTCCGTCCTGAACGATCTCGGCCACTCTGTGCGACTTGTAGCTGGGGATCAGATCTACCCGCCATTGTGGCCGCCAATCGTTGTCCCAACACGCGACGAGGTGCGTGGCCTCGTACTCGGTGGTGAGACGCGCGATCATGTCCATCAGGCCGCGAACGGCGTTGACCGGCGTGCCATCAGGGCGGCGGATGGAATCCGGAACGCCGTAGAAGGCTCGGAAATACAACGAGGCTGTGTCCAGGAGCATCAGGCGAGGCATACCTGATCCTGACATGACAGTGGTCCTTTCCGAAGCAACCGGGACGTATTCAGGACGAACCGGTTGAGGACTTGATCACCACTGTGAGCCGCATTACGATTGACTGAGCGATAATAGAACATGGTGTTCTATTATCGAACAACTTGGCGAATGACAGCCCACAAAGAAGTGAGGAAAGCCCGTGCAGTTCCATCATCACGGTTACGTATCCGGTGACCCGCGAGTCGAACCGGCCGCCGGCGTCGGGATCAACAGACCAGCCGAACTCCCGGACGAGGTTGACGTCCTCATCGTGGGCAGTGGCCCCGCCGGCATGCTGACCGCAGCGCAGCTTGCCCAGTTCCCGGGCGTCACCACGAGGATCGTTGAGCGGCGCCCCGGCAGGCTCGCCATTGGTCAGGCCGACGGCATCCAAGCCCGCAGCGTCGAGACATTCCAGGCCTTTGGCTTTGCTGAGCGCATCATCGCGGAGGCGTACCGCATCACCGAGATGGCCTTCTGGAAGCCGGACCCCGCAGACCACTCCCGCATTGTCCGGGCCGCCCGCGCAGTGGATGACCCTGCGGGGATCAGCGAGTTCCCCCACCTGATCGTGAACCAGGCCCGCGTCCTGGACTATTTCGCCGAGTTCATGGCCAACTCCCCCACGCGAATGACACCGGACTACGGTTACGAATTCCTTGGCCTCCAGCACACCGGCGAAGGCGAATATCCGGTGGCGGTCACTCTCGGTCACACGTCCGGGCCCAATGAAGGCCGGCAACGTGTCATCCACGCCAAGTATGTGGTTGGCGCCGATGGCGCGCGCAGCAAGGTCCGCGAATCGATCGGCTGCCACCTCGCGGGCGACCAGGCCAACCACGCCTGGGGGGTCATGGACGTCCTGGCCGTCACCGATTTCCCGGACATTCGCACCAAATGCGCCATCCAGTCCGGAACCGGAGGCAGCATCCTGTTGATCCCCCGCGAAGGCGGGCACCTGTTCCGCATGTACGTGGACCTTGGCGAAGTTCACCCCGATGACAAGGGCGCGGTACGGAAAACCACGATCGAACAGATCATCCAGAAGGCCAATGACATCCTCCACCCGTACACGTTGGACGTACGCAATGTTGCGTGGCACAGCGTTTACGAGGTGGGTCACCGGCTCACGGACAGGTTCGACGACGTCCTGCCGGAGGAGCGCGGGACGCGCACGCCACGGGTGTTCATTACCGGGGACGCGTGCCACACCCACAGCGCGAAGGCTGGCCAGGGCATGAACGTTTCGATGCAGGACGGTTTCAATATCGGTTGGAAGCTGGGACACGTCCTTGAAGGCCGCAGCCCCGAGTCCTTGCTCGACACGTACTCGGCCGAAAGGCAGGTTGTGGCGAAGAACCTCATCGACTTCGACAAGCAGTGGTCAACGCTGATGGCCAAGAAACCTGAGGAATTCGAAGACCCCGCAGAACTGGAAACCTTCTACACCAGCACCGCCGAGTTCCCCGCGGGCTTCATGACCCAATACACCCCTTCCCTGATCATCGCCGGCGCGCGGCACCAAGAGCTCGCCACCGGCTTCCCCGTGGGTAAGCGCTTCAAATCCGCACCCGTCCAGAGGGTTTGCGACACCAACCCCATGCACCTCGGGCACCATGCCAAAGCCGATGGCCGCTGGCGCATCTACGTCTTCGCCGACGCCGCGCCGGCAGGCGCTGAAGGCCCCGTTGCCGACTTTGCCGGGTGGATCGCGAACTCGCCGGATTCGCCGCTGGCCGCGACGCCGTCGGACGCTGACCGCGACGCCTGGTTCGACGTGAAGGTGATCTACCAGCAGGACCACACCAACGTGGACATCAACGCCGTTCCAGCGGCGTTCAAACCCACGGTTGGACCCTTCAAACTCACCTACCTGGAAAAGGTGTTCGGCACCGACCCCACCAACGACATCTTCGACCTGCGCGGCCTCAGCCGCGACGGCGTTGTCGTGGTCGTCCGGCCGGACCAGTACGTCGCCAACGTCCTGCCCTTGACTGCGACGGCGGAACTTGGCGAGTTCTTCAGCCCGCTCTTGGCGGCCCGTCCGGCTGCTGGACTCATTGAGGCGTAGAACCATTCAGGCGTAGAACCATTCGGGCATAGAGCTGTAAGTAGCTGCCGGTGGGCCATGCGGCCCGCCGGCAGCTGTCGTTTTGGAGGGCTTTCCAGGGCTTCGTCCATACCCCCGCGAAGTTTTACATCCCTGTAACGCAAAACACTAGAAGCAAACGAAATTGCAGAGTATCTTTATTGCAATGCAGTTTGCAGAGTGATGTGCGTTACAAGGAGAGCCAGTGAAGATCAGCGAAGACGCGGCGGAAACCGTCCCCGCGGCAAAGGAATCCCTGGATCATGCGTGGCTGGGCGATGCCTTGCCGGACGTCCGCCTGTCCAAGTCGCAGGCACGGGTAGTCGAAGTCATCGCCCGCAATCCGCAGCTCTCCTCCTATGCCGACATCGCAGAGATCGCCCAACGGTCGGACGTGAACAACTCCACCGTTGTACGTACCGCGCAACGACTCGGCTACCGAGGCTGGCCGGACCTGCAACGCGAGCTCCGCTCCCGCTACTTGGTGATGATCTCCACCGAAGACACACTGATCGAACATGGTGAGCACCGCAGCCCCCTCCACGACGCCCTGAACCACGACATCGAGAATCTCCGGTTGACTCTCGACTCCAACACCGCCGAGGACGTCGAGGCGGCCATCGCCGCCCTGGCATCAGCCAAGTCCATCACCACCATCGGTATCGGTTCCTTCGCCGGGCCGGCAAGCGTCATGGCCCACCTGGGTTCGACCATGGGATACCCCATCACCCTGGAGAACCGCGGCGGCGTCCACCTCGCGTCCGCTGCCAACAGCCTCGGCCCGGGCGATGTCCTGGTGGTGGTCAACATGTGGCGATCCGTCCAGCAGATCATCGTCACTGCCGAGGCTGCCAAGCAATCAGGAGCAACCGTTGTGGCTATCAGCGATATGCGCAGGGGGCGCCTCGCCGCAGCCGCGGACCACTTGCTGATTGTCGCTTCGGAAGGCATCTCCTTCTTTCAGTCAGTCACCGCCGCAAACTCCATGGTCTATGGACTATTGGCCGGCATGGAAGCCGCCCATCCGGAACGCAGCCGCGCTGCCATCCGACGGACCCAGCAGCTCTGGAAAGACCTCGACATCTACCTGGACTGACGCCCGCCTGACCACGTCGCAACTCATTTCCACCCAAGCCCCAACACTTCCCCATCAAGGAGTACCTCATGAGCAACAATCGTCGCGTCGCCGTCATAGGCCTTGGATCCATGGGAGGGGCAATGGCCTCCACCCTGCACCGCGCAGGCTGGGACGTCACCGGCTTCGATCCTTCCGAAGCCGCACGTGATGCGGCGGCCCTGACTGGCATTTCCACAACGGCCGACGTGAAGGAACTGGCCGGAACCCCGTATGCCGTCCTGTCCCTGCCATCCGCCAAGATCGTTGAGGCGACAGTTCCGGTACTCCTCTCAGCTCCCGGAACCATCGCGATCGTTGACACCACAACCTCCGAGCCCGGAACCAGCAAATCCATGGCAGCCGTGGCGGAAGCCAGCGGCGCGGCCTTTCTGGACGCCCCGGTTTCCGGCGGACGGGACGGCGCGTCAACCGGCAGCCTGAGCGCGTTTGTCGGAGCAACCGAGGGTGCGTTGACGGCTGGGCAGCCTGTCCTGGAAGCACTGACGGGCGGCAAGTACGCCCACATCGGCGGCCCCGGAAGCGGCAATGTGGTCAAACTGCTGAACAACGTGCTCGCCGCCGCGAACCTGGTCTCCGTGGGGGAAGCCCTTGGTGTGGCGAAGGCTTATGGCATAGACCCGGCTGTTGCAGCGGCGAGTATCAGCAATGCCTCTGGCGGCAGCAAGGTCTCAGCGGCCATGTACCCCAACTGGGTCCTGTCCGGCACCCACGATTCCGGTTTCTCCTTGGGCTTGATGGCCCGTGACGCCGCCTTGGCCATCGAGGTTGCCCGTCAGATTGGCGAACAGCCGGAACTCCTGGCTGCGGCAGCCAGCCAGTGGCAGGACGCACTGGCCGCCCTGGGACCGGCCGCGGACTTCACCGAAATCGCCAGGACCGTGGCGCCAGCGGTGACTCCGGCCGGCGCCCCGAACAATACCCACGTTGCGTAAGCACGCCCCGGAAGACAAGGACACACTTTGAGCATCATCACAGCCCCAACGGAATCCTCCACGGAGACTGCCCGGACAGTCCTGGACTCAGCCTTTCCTTTGGGTCTGGGCGCCTTCATGGACGGCAAGGTAGTCCCTGGCTCAGGGAGCACCATTACCCTCACCTCCGCGGCCACCGGCGCACCCTTCGCAGGGTACGCCGATCCGGGTGCAGAGGGTGCCAACGCCATTCTTGAGAGTTCCCTCCGCGGCTCTGCGGCCTGGGGAAAGTTGAACGGCTTCGAGCGCGCTGCCATCCTTCGCAACGTCAGCAAGGTGGTTGAATCCCACATTGAGGAACTGGCGATTCTTGAATCGGCCACCACCGGCAAGCCCATCCGCGATGCCCGCGTCGAAGCAGCAAAGGTTGCTGAAATGTTCGGCTATTACTCGGGCTGGGCAGACAAGCTGACGGGCCAAACCATACCCGTACCCGGTCCGTGGCATACGTACACGGAACGGGTTCCTTGGGGCGTGGTCGTCGCAATTACGCCCTGGAACGCACCGCTGTTCACTGCCGGGTGGAACTCGGCAGCCCCCCTGGCGGCAGGCAACGCCGTGATCATCAAACCGAGCGAATTCACGCCCGCCACCACCGTTCGGCTCGCCCAGCTTGCCCACGAAGCAGGGCTTCCCGACGGCGTCTTCAATGTCGCCACCGGGCTGGGACAGACCGTGGGGTCAACCCTCACAAAGGATCAACGCATTGGGAAAGTCAGTTTCATCGGTTCAGTGCCCACAGGGCGCCGTGTTGCGATGGCTGCGGCGGAAGCCGGAATTCCAGCGCTCCTGGAGTTGGGTGGCAAGAGCGCCAACATTGTCTTCGCCGATGCAGACCTGGAGCGGGCTGCCGACGGCGCGATCTCTGCGATCTTCTCGGGAGCCGGCCAATCCTGCGTAGCAGGCTCCCGCCTGCTCGTGGAACGCAGCGTCCACGCCCGGTTCATAGAACTGGTAGCCGACCGCGCTGCCCGGCTCCGGGTCGGAGACCCGCTCAACACCGAGACCGAGGTTGGGCCAATCATTACGGCCCCCCAGTTCGCCACCGTGACCTCGCTGATTGAGGCCGGAATGAACGACGGCGGCCGCCGCGTTACCGGCGCGGCCCTGCCGGAGGCTTTGGCTGGGTCAGCCTTGGCCGGCGGCCATTGGGTCATGCCTACGCTGTTGGACGGCGTTACCCCTGCAAACCGACTGGAAACCACCGAAGTCTTTGGTCCTGTTGTGGGCGCCGATGCCTTCGATACGGAGGCCGAAGCCATCGCCCGGGCCAATAACACCAACTTCGGCCTGGCCGGCGCCGTGTGGACATCGGACATTTCCCGCGCGCACCACATCGCCCGCGAAGTGAAGGCCGGGACGTTCTGGATCAACTCGTACAAGACCATCCATGTTGCCGTCCCCTTCGGTGGTTTCGGAGATTCGGGACACGGCCGGTCTTCCGGTCCAGGCGTCCTGGACGAATACACACAGACCAAGGCGGTATGGGTGCCGACGCGGGCAGCCGGATCCCCCTTCCCGTCCCTGTCCTACTAGCAGGAATGATCATGGAAATCACCAACAAAACCTCATCAGCGGATGCCTTGCGCCCAGCCCTGAAAGAAGGCGTCGCCACATGGAAGCCCAGGGTGCAGGCCCTCTCGGAGGACCTGCACGCCCATCCCGAAATCTCCTTCGAGGAAGTCCGGGCGGCTCAGGCCATCACCTCGTTGTTGGCCGAGGGGGGCTTCGATGTCACCAAGGGAACGGCCGAACTTCCCACGGCTTTCACGGCCACCGCCGGAACAGGCGACCTCGTTGTGGCTCTGTGTGTGGAATACGATGCCCTGCCATCGGTGGGCCATGCATGCGGGCACAACCTCATCGCCGGGGCTTCAGTGGCTGCAGCCTTGGCATTGCTCCCCTACGTGGACGAGCTCGGCATTACCTTGAAGGCCATCGGCACACCGGCGGAGGAGCATGGCGGCGGCAAGGTATTGATGCTGGAGCGTGGAGCCTTTGACGGCGTTGGCCTGGCGTTGATGGTTCATCCTGTCCAGGACGGCATTACGTACAATCCTGCCGGAACCACAGCCCAGGCCGTGGGCCGGTACGAGGCCGTCTTTACGGGCAAGGCTGCCCACGCTGCGGCAGCCCCACATATGGGTGTCAATGCCGGGGATGCGGCCGTGCTGAGCCAAGTGGCCATTGGTTTGCTCAGGCAGCAGATACCGGGCGACCACCGAGTCGCCTGCTACGTGGCCGAGGCCGGCCACGTCACCAACATCATCCCGGATCACGCCGTGGTGCCGTTCGAATGCCGGGCCTTCACGCTCCCGGAGTATGAAGCGCTGCTGGAGCGCGTGAAGCATTGCTTTGAAGGCGCGGCCCTTGCCACGGGAACCACCTTGGAAATCACGGCAGCGGAGCCTTTGTACGAACCGCTGGTCCAGGACGCAGAACTTGCCGGCCATTGGACGGAAGCAATGGATGCCTTCGGCAAGGACACCTCGCCGGCAGCGGGCATGGGTGGCGGTTCCACGGACATGGGCAACATCTCCCAGGTGATTCCGTCCCTTCATCCCTGGCTCAGCATTCCCGGAGCAAATGTCCCCATCCATTCGCACAGCTTCGCAGCCCTTGCAAACACTCCCCAGGCGTACGCCGTGATGTTCGAGGCAGCCACAGCGCTGGCTTGGACAGTGGCGGGCGCCGCAACCAATCCCCAGCAGAGAGAACGCTTCGTCCAGGCGGCCTACCGCCGCGAAGCCCTGACCCAGGAAGCAACATCATGAGCACCAGCACCGAAACCGCGCGGACGGACAAGGCCGGCACCCGGCTTACTCTTCCTATTGCCGCGCTGGCGTTTGTTATCGCCCTCGCGGTTCAGTTCATCGGCCAGGCCAAGATTGACCTCGGCATTGGCGCCATCATCATTTTCCCGATGGTTTGGGGACTGATCCTTGGACTACTCGTCTCGATCCAGAAGTTCAAGCCGCTGGGCCTGGACCTTCAGCGTGTGGCTGCGGCCCTCGTGGGCGTGGCGGTCCTGCTCCTGGTGGCCCGGCTGGCCTTCAATATCGGCCCAAGCCTGCCCAGCCTCATCAAGGCCGGCCCGGCACTCCTCCTGCAGGAAGTGGGCCACTTGCTCGGAACCATCGTCCTGGCGCTTCCGCTCGCTGTGCTTCTGCGCATGGGAAAGGCAACCGTCGGCGCCACGTTTTCCTTGGACCGTGAACCTTCCTTTGCCATGGTTTCGGAGAAGTACGGCCCCGATTCGGACCAATACCGCGGCGTACTTGCCATGTACGTCTTCGGGACGCTCTTCGGCGCCATCTTCATCACACTGCTGACCTCCTTGGTGGCCAACTGGAAGATCTTCGATCCCCTGGCCCTGGCCATGGGCGCGGGCGTGGGCTCGGGCTCCATGATGGCCGCTTCGGCCGCTAGCATCATCGCTGCGTACCCCGCGGACCAGGAAGCCATTCTGGGCATGGCCGCCGTGTCCAACCTCATCACCACCATCCTGGGCGTGTACGTGGGCATTTACATCGCTCTGCCCGTTGCTGACCGCTTCTACAAAGTGCTCACCCGCAACAAGGAAGCGCAGAAAGTGGATGCCTCCACGGCCCCCCAGGTGCGCACTGCGGCAGAGCTGGAGCAGGACGAAGTCCAGGCCGAGGAGAACCGACGCTTCCGCGAGGAAGTTGCCAAGTCCTCCGCCGCCATGACATTGCCGCTGTGGCTTTCGCTGTCCGTGCTGACGGTGTTGGGCGTGGGTACGGCAGCGGTGGCAGCCAAAGGCCTGAGCCTGTCCATCCTTGCCGGCTACGGCATCATGTTGGCCCTGGTCCTCGTCAGCCTGCTCCTGGCAAAGATCACCAAAAAAATCTCGGCGATCGTGTTCATCACCACCATCGGAGCATACATTTCCAGCCCTTGGTTCTTTGGGGCCGGCGTCCTGAACGAGGCAGTCAAGACCGTGGACTTCCTCTCAATCGCCACGGTGATGCTGACCCTCGCCGGTCTCTCTCTTGGCAAGGACATTCCGTTGTTGCGGAACATCGGCTGGAAGATCATTCCGGTGGGCCTCGTGGCCATCACGGCCTCCTTCCTTCTCTCGACCGTGATCGCCGAGTTCGCCCTGGGGCTCTGGCACTAGCAGCATCCAGGAACCGTGGACGGGCGTGCTTCCCTACCGGGGAGCATGCCCGTCCGTGCGTTCGGCGGCTTCCGCAAGGGGCGGGCCGCCCTGGCAAGGGCCGCTCTGGCAAAGGGCGGGAATCGGGATGACAATGAGTTGTGGTCCCTCCTCGCACCGCCGGGGGCGGCGACACGCTGAATGACGCCGCCCGCAGGATCCAGCGCGTCTACCTCACCCTGACGCTGGGCAATACCGTTGCGGCGTCCTTCATCTGGGGCATCAACACCCTATTCCTGCTGGATGCCGGCCTGAACAACCTGGAAGCTTTCGCCGCCAATGCTTTCTTCACTGCCGGCATGGTTCTTTTTGAGGTTCCCACGGGCGTGATTGCCGACGGTTGGGGCCGGCGCACGTCGTTCCTGCTGGGCACGGTGACCCTTGCAGTGTCCACATATCTTTACTACGTGATGTGGCAGATCTCCGCTCCGTTCTGGATGTGGGCCGCAGTATCTGTCCTCCTGGGCCTCGGTTTCACATTTTTCTCCGGGGCTGTTGAGGCATGGCTGGTTGATGCCTTGCGCTTCTCGGGCTACCAGGGCGGACTGGAGCCAGTGCTTGGCCGCGGTCAGATGGTGCAGGGCGTGGCAATGCTGGTGGGCTCAGTGGCCGGTGGCGTCATCGCCCAAGCCACCAATCTTGGCGTTCCATTCCTCCTGCGCGTGGCGGTATTGCTCGCCATGTTTGCTGTCGCCTTTGGGCTGATGCACGACGTCGGCTTTACTCCCGAGCGTTCGCCGCGTCCTCTCCGTGCCGTCCGTACAGTGCTGACCGCCTCGATCGACAACGGTTTGAAAAACCCGCCCGTGCGCTATGTCATGATGGCCGCCCCCTTCAGTGCCGGCGTCGGGATCTATGTCTTCTACGCGCTGCAGCCTTATCTGCTTGATCTGTTCGGCGACCCCAAGGCATACTCCATCGCGGGCTTGGCCGCAGCAATCGTCGCGGGCTCGCAAATCCTTGGAGGCTGGCTCGCCCCACACGCCCGGCAACTGTTCCACAAGCGCACGTCGGTACTGATCCTTGCAGGATTGGTTGGCGGCGTGATCCTGCTGGTCCTGGGAGTTATTCACCTCTTCTGGGTGGCACTGGTTCTGCTGGCACTCTGGGCCGTAGTGGGTTCTGCAGCCACTCCGGTCCGGCAGGCGTATGTGAACGACATGATCCCATCAAAGCAGCGGGCCACGGTGCTGAGTTTCGATTCGCTGATGGGTTCCAGCGGTGGCGTGGTCATCCAGCCGCTCCTGGGCCGGGGAGCTGACCTCTACGGCTATCCAGCATCCTTGGCCGTTGCGGGTGTCATCGAGCTCATCGCAGTGCCGTTCCTGCTTGCCAGCCGGAAGCAGGACGCCACGGCCGACCGGGCCAGCACAGCCGAAACCGAACCCGACACGGAGTCCCTGCCATGAGCCTCGTGTTCACCGGCAGCCAGTGAACTGCCGGCTTAAGGTCAAGGGAAAGAGCCCGACGACGGCTCGTCACCTTGGGCGGGCAATGGCGCCAGCAGCGAATCCTGCTGTTCGGGGCTGACTCCCGGAGGAACGTCGAGCTCCACTGCCAGCGCCAGCAGCGCACGACTGAAGTAGTTCCGCGCTGCGGCCGCTAGTGTGATGTCCGCTATTTCGCGGTCGCTGAACCCTGCGTCGCGAAGTCGCTGCGCATCGTCGTCGTTCATGGCGGCCGCATCGGTGCTGAGCTTCACGGCGTAGTCCATCATGGCCACTTCCTCAGGGGGCAAACCGGCATCACGATAATTGCGGGCGATGGCGCTCAGCTGGGACTCGTCGAAGATGGTGAGGGACTTCTTGCCGTGAGCCAACCGGCAGTGTGATGAACCTATGGCTTGGGCGGCGGCGAGGGTGACCAGCTCGTAGCGCCTGAGGCCTAATGACGAACTGATGGCCTGGGTAAGGGACTCCCAGATTTGGTGTGCTTCAGGGTTGAGGCTCATTGTTTTGGTATGGCTGGGGACATAGCCCATGGAACGGGTATCGGCTTCGTAGATTTCGGCCGTCAAGCCTGTAGCCTCGGCTTCGGACGGCACCTTGAGGATCGACATGGGCGCAATTGTGGCCCTGCGTCCAAAGGTTGTAAATGCCCCGCGGCTGCGGATGCAGCCCAAGTACGCAAGACTGGGACCAACCACTAATGAAAGCGCGGTTTGCACGTGATCTCCCTACAGCAAGATACCCAAGGATTCATCCGGATGAGCAGGCATTTTCCCGCCAACGTTTCCGTAACCGTAACGTTTGCCGATGGAACCGAAGAAGTCTTCACTGGGCGACGCCTCAACGGGATCTACGACGAAGCGCTCGCGGCTTACCGTGCGGGGAATCATCTGGATGCCAAAGGTTTTAACCGGGGACCCAGGAAGAAGGTCCAGCAGGGCATCGAATTCGTCCCTGTTACACCAGGCATGTCCAGCTAAACAGGCGACATCCCAAGCTATTTCAGCCTTCCCGAGGCATGCTCGACGCAGAATGGCGTCCACGGCCGGGCTTCAAGCCGCCCCTCCGGAATTGGCATTGCGCAGATTTTACACCGGCCATAAGTCCCCGCGGCTATCCGCTCGAGAGCTGCGTTGATCTGATCCAGGCCAACCCGGCTCTGGTCCATGAGTGCGGACGCCTGGGAGAGCTCGAACGCTATTGTGCTGCCCTCGGGATCGTGTTCGTCGTCCACATTGGAGTCCTGCCTGGCGAGGCTCACCGAACTGATGTCGCTTCGCAACGCCTTCAACAGTTCACTTTTGCGATCACGCTCCTCTTCAAGGAGAAGCCGGAACCGGTTGGCATCAACCATGGCGGGTCATAGTTCCACTGTGCCGCTTTCGCCCACGCTGAACCGGGAATGGGTGACCTTGGACTTAACCCATTGAAGTACGGTCGCAGCTGTTCCTCCCGGGCTGGTCCAGTACTCGGCCGATTCCGAATCAACGCGCAGCAAGCACACGTCGGGAGTGTCCGGGCCATCGGGAAACCATGCCTCCACTACCTGGTTCCACATCTCATGGATTTTCTGCCGGTCCGTGACAACCTCTGCAGTTCCGGCGACGGAGACCCACTCGGTGTTCTTGCCAAATGAAACGTTGACCCGCGGGTCCTGACGGACGTGGGCAACCTGCGAGGTTCCCAGTCCCGTAAAGAACCACATATCGCCGTCGTCCTTAACGTCCTGAACTGCCAGCGGCCGGCTGACTAGAACGCCCGCATCGTTGATGGTGGTCAGCATGCCGATTCTGGAGTCGTTGATGATGTCCACAACCTTGTTGATTCCCTGCTCTTCAGTCATGCTTCGCCTCGTTTCTCTTTGCACCGGGGACGTTCCCCAAGCAGCCAGCCTATTAGTAAGCCTACTGATTTACTAGGCGGACAAGGAATGTCGGTAGCAGGCCAGGAATCACAAGCACCCGCTTTTCCGGGAATCATGCTGGAGTTCTGTCCGTTCTCCTTGATAGTGACATGCCGACGGCGGTCAGGCTTGCCTCGTTGGGGCAAGCGAAGCGACGGGAAGTTTGGGGACTGCCATGACGTTGAATGAAACCATCGCCCGCATTCGGGCCGCCCACCTCATGGTCCGCGACGCCAGGGAATGGGACGGACTTACCACTGGCCTCCTGCAGGCCTACGGGGCCAGGGATGAAGACCTCATCGAACAGCTGCAGCCGCCGTTTCTCCAGTCGTGGCGGACCGTCACGCGGTACGTTCTGCGCGATACCTTCGACGCGGCAGGAATCTCCGTGGCCGACCCCGGCCACCATTGGGGAATTGCCGCCTTGACCGCCAACGGCGTCAGCCGCGAACCGCTTCTCTGCCGCATGGACCCGGCCGCCCCGGAAGACGCGGCAGGTTCAGCTACCGACGGACCACAGTTGCTCACTTTCGCCGAAGCCATGACGTATTACGCGGAGTGCCTGGCACCCCTGCTCGAACATGCCGGCCACCAGGAGCAATACAGCAGGTAACCTGTGGCCGTTTCTCCTGCGCAGGGTTATTGGTGGGGCGCAGGGGTTACGGCTGGGGCGCGGGCTGTTCAAGTAGCTCGCGTAGCCGGCTGTTCGCGTCCGGAATCTCTGCACCATGCGAAAACAGCATCCTGTGGGGCCGAACACGGGCAAGATGCCGGAGCGACAATTCCGCCTCCACGGGGTCAGCAGTGAAGGGAGCCGGCGGCCGGACCATGGTTCCGTTCATGGTGCCCACAGCATCGCCCACGAACAGCAAGCCTTCGTCTTCATGCAGCAAGCTGATATGGCCTTGAGTGTGACCCGGCGTGTGAATAACGCGCAGACCCCGGACTGAAGCACCATCGGCTGCAGGCCGGACCTGCGACTCGGAAGATACAGCGCCGGCATCCGCTTCGCCCGCCCACACCACCGCAGTCGTCGCTTTCGAAAGGACACCGTTCAAGCCGCCCACATGATCAGCGTGGGCATGGGTGATCACGACGTCGGAAACGTCGCCCCAGCCCGCGCCCAGACGCTCCAGCGCCTGGGCAATGTCCGTGGTGTTGTCACCCATGCCGGTGTCGATCACGACAATCCCGTCGGGCATGGGCAGCACGAAACAGCGAACGTCGAAACTCATTTCCACGGGGCCTGCTACCCCTGCAGGCAAATGCACTTGCTGGACTATGGTTTCCAGCTGGGATGGGGATTCAGGAGCCTGCGGATTGGTTTGAGGAACTGGACGCACAGGGATCAGCCCTGCCTTGCTGGCGGCGGGCCGTCCAAAACAGTAGGAATGTACTCCAGTAACTGCGACCTGCCATCGAACGTTCGGCTGTCCACCAACTCCAGGGAAACGTCCGGGTACCCGTCATAGATCCGCTCGCTTCCGGTCCTGCCGGTGATCACGGGAAAGATCACCAAGCGATATCTGTCCACCAGTCCGGCCGCCAGCAGGGAACGGCAGAGGCTGATGCTGCCCAGCGTGCTGAAGGCACCGGATCTGGTCCTCTTCAATTCCCGCACGGCTTCAACGGCGTCCCCGGAAATCAGCTCCGAGTTGGGCCACGCGAGGGGCTCTTTCAACGTGGAGGAAAAGATGATCTTGGGCATGGCAGCCAACCCGGACAAGCTGGCGCCCTCTTCCTCCGAGAACCCCGAGCTGTCTTCTGAAGCTGCCTCGGACATGCTGGCCATCACGCGATAGGTGTTGGCGCCCATAAGGGTAGTGAAGTCCTTCTTTCCCTCCTCGTCGAGCCAAGCCAGGTATTCCGGTCCTTCCAGGCCCCACCAACCAGGCCATCCTTCGGCCGAAGCGTAGCCGTCCAAGGAAATAATCAGGTCCACCATCAGGGTTGCATTCGTCTCGCTCATAGCAGTCTCCTCGGTTTAGCCGTGCGCGTTGACCGTGCGCGGAAATGCTAGCCCCGGAGCGATGAGGCATTCAAGAGGCCGTCGCTAGAGGATGAGAAGGAGGAATCCGCCGAGGGTGCTCAGTATCCCAACACCAGTGAAGATCCACCCCAGGATCAACACGGTATTGTCGTGGCGCGGCGGCCGCAACGAGCACCGCGAGGGGTGGCAGAGGTCGTAGTGGACCACCACGGACCGCGAATCGATGCTCCCGTCCCGGGCAGCGACGTCCAACAGGACTTTCTGCTCCTCGTTGTCCTGGTCTACCCATTGCAGCCCCAGGAATCCTCCGGCGGCGAACTGTTCTCCGTCCGCGGTAGCCCACTGGCATCGTCGTCTGGCAATGATCCAGGCGCTGATCAGGAGCGGCACGCCGGGGACGAACCCCACCCAGGTCATCATTTCCAGGATGGGGCCAAAAACGTCCAAGGTACCGGCCATGAAGTCGATCCTATGCGCTTCAGGCCCGTGCCCGGCAGATGTCGGGCACGGAGCTCAGGCGGACCGGTCGACCCTCGAACGCCACAGCAGGTACACGAAGTAGGGCGCGCCAACCAGGGCCGTCATGATTCCGGCGGGGATCTGTGCAGGAGCAATGACCGTCCTGCCTATCAGGTCTGCGAACACCACCGTGCACGCGCCTAGCAAAGCAGCAACCGGCAGAACCCTGGCGTGGCGTGCTCCCACCAACGTCCGGGCGGCATGGGGTGCTACAAGCCCAACAAAGGCAATGACGCCTACCGAAGAGACGGCACCAGCGGTCAAAAGCACCGCTACGGAAAGAAGCAGCAACCGGGATCCCGACAACCCGATGCCCAGCACCCGGGGAGAATCGTCATCCACAGCGATCAGATCAAGATCCCGCCGCATGCCCGCCAAAACCGGTAGCGCCAGCACAAGAGCCAGCAACGGGGGGAGGACGGAGGCAAAGTTTCGGCCATACGTCGAGCCAGAGAGCCATGTCAGGGCCTTGGTCTGATTGAACGGGTCAGTGGTCACCAGAAGAACAGTGATGGCGGCTGCCAGTCCTGCGGAGATGCCGATACCGATCAACACCAGCTTGTTTTGTTGAAGTCCGCCCCGGAAGGCCAACCCGAAGACCAGCAGCGCGGACAGTGCGGCTCCCCCAAGCGCTGAGCCGGTGATGACCCACGAACCCGCGGTGGGGACGGTGGTAATGACGATGATCGCCGCGAGGCCGCCACCGCCGGAGACTCCAAGAATGCCGGGTTCGGCCAGCGAGTTCCGGGATACGGCTTGGATGAGGGCGCCGGCAATAGCCAGCGCAGCACCGGCAAGGACCGCAGCCAGTACGCGTGGCATACGCGTACCCAGCACGGCGCTGACCCGGTTCCCTGACTGGCCGGTAAGCCAGTTCAACAGATCTCCGAGCAGGAGTTTGGCATCGCCAAGCAACGCTCCCGCGACCAGCAAGCCAGTGAGCAGGACGAGGAGCCCAATCACTACGGTGAGGAAGAACCTGTGGGAACGAAGCTTCGCCAAGGCATCGCCGGCTACGCTCAATCCTGCGTCGGACATCCGCATGGCCAGGATCACCAGGAAAACAGCACCGAAGACCGTTGTGACAGCACCGGTTGGTACTTCCACACCTGCCTGGGCACCGAACAACCCACGAACCAGGACGTCGGCCCCGATGACCACAACAGCACCTGCCAGGCCGGAGATGGGCAGCAAAGCACGGTGCCGCCCCAAGCCCCTGAGCCGGGAAGCCAGAAGGCGAACGATCGCTGGAGCACAGAGGCCCACGAAACCGATCGGACCCGCGATCGTCACCGCTGCGGCGGACAAGACAACGGCAAGTACGACGGCGCCAACCCGGGCGAGGCGCGGATCGGCACCTGCCAGCCGGGAGGCGTCGTCGCCCAATCCCAGCAGGTCCAGCCTGCGGGAGAGGAGGAACAGCGCGGCGATGGCCAGGAGGACCACGGGCGTGAACTGGATCAGTTCATCGGTGCGTGACTGGGCGAGGCTGCCTTGGCCCCAGGCATACAGGCCAGTTGTTTCCTGGCTGAACAGAAGAAGGAGTGCGCTGGTTGCAGAGTGCAGGCCCAACGCCAAGGCTGTGCCGGCAAGCACCAGACGGATGGGACCGCCGTTGCCGTTCGCTCCCCCGCCGGACAACGCCAGCACCAGAATTGCCGCTGCGAGGCCTCCAATGAAGGCAATGCCACCGGACAGAAGTGCCGGCAGCGTCAGGCCAAAAGCAGCTACCGCCACAATGGCAAAGTGGGCTCCGGCGTTGACCGCCAAGGTGTCCGGGGAAGCAAGGACGTTGCGGGTGGCCGACTGCAACGCTGCGCCGGCCACCCCCAACGCGACGCCGACCAACAAGCCGGCGAAAAGTCGCGGTACGCGCGAAGCGACCAACACTGCGGTTTCCTGGTCTGTTCCGCCTCCGGTGAGCAACCCCAGCAACCGAAGCGGTCCGACGTCGGCCGTTCCTTGCGTGAGATGTATCAACGAGAAAAGGGCAAGCAGGACCACTCCGGCTCCAGCCACCAGTACAGGTCCGGAACGACGGCGCGCCTCTTGTCCTATCGGCGTGGCCGGTACGGGAGCACCCGCCACGGCCGTGGGTACGGTCATGGCGGGCCTCTTCACAGTGTCGGTCATGCGGTGGGACTACTTGGTCAGGGAAGCGACGATTGCGTCGACGTACTGGGTCATCGAGGCAGGGCCACCGAACATCCAGATGCCGTCGGCGAGGCGGTGAACATTGCCGGAGGTCACGAACGGAAGCGACTTCCAAACGGCATTGTCGGTCAGCTGCTCGGTGAAGTCACCATCGGCGCTGTTGGTGATGTAGGCAAAGTGGTCGGCGTTGACGGCCGTCAGGCCTTCGACGTCGGTGGAGCCCAGACCGTATGCGGGGTCGCCTTCGACGGTCCAGGGGTTGACGAGTCCCAGTTCGGTGTTGATGTCGGCCAGCAGGGATCCCTTGGTGTACGGGCGGATGGATACCTTTCCGTCAGCTACCCAGCCGTCGGCGAAGGCAACCCGCGATCCGGCGAGTCCGGCCTTTTCCAGGTCTGCCTTGCCCTTGGCAACGGCGGCGTCGAAGGCTGCGATGGCCTCGTCAGCCTTCTTTTCGGTGCCGGTTGCTTTGGCGACGAGCTTCAGGTTGTCCTCGGCCTGCGCGATTTGGCGGCTGCCGTCCGCGGACTTGACCACAACAACGGGTGCCAGCTCTTCGAGTTGCTTGATGACGGGCTCGGCGAGGTCGGTGGTGGCAACGATCAGGTCAGGATCGAGGGACGCAATGGTGTCGAAGCTGGGCTCGTTGCGCGTTCCGATGTCGGTGGGAGTGCTGTCCAGCTTTCCCGCGGTAACCCAAGCGCTGTAGCCCTTGACGTCTGCGACGCCCACAGGCATGACGCCGAGGGTGGTCAGGTTCTCCACCACGTTCCATTCGGTGCCGACCACGCGCTTTGCTGGGCCGTCGAGCTTAACCTCGGTGCCGCGGGCATCGGTCACGGTGATGGCTTCAGCTGCGCCGGCGCTGTTGGACGCGGAGCTGGCGGGACCTTCGGTGGTACCGCAGCCGGTGAGCAGGACTGCCAAGGCAGCAGTGGCAGCCAGGGCTTTGTGGATCTTCATGGACACAGGGGTCCCTTTCGTGTTGGGGGGTTGACGTTCGCTGGTGTCTAGCTGTTGTTGTGCCGTCCGACGGCGCGGGTGCGCAGCCGGCCGGTCAGGGGGTCGGTGTGGGTCACGATGGGGATTGAATAGACGTCACTCAAAAGTGCGGCATCGAGCGCCTCATCGGCCGGACCGGCGGCTGCTATGCGGCCTTCGGACAAAACCACCACATGGTCTGCAAGTGCGGCTGCCTCATCCAGGTCGTGCAGGACAACGCCAATTGCCACTCCGTGGACGCGGGCGAGGTCGTACACCAGATCGAAGATCTCCACCTTGTAGCGAAGGTCCAGGTGGTTGGTGGGTTCATCGAGGAGCAGCACTGAAGTGTCTTGAGCCAGGCAGCTTGCCAGCCATACGCGCTGCAGTTGCCCGCCCGACAGTTCATGGACGCCGCGGGCGGCAAGCTCGGCCACGCCCGTCAGTGCCATGGCGCGGTCGACGGCGGCAGGACCCTCAGGATCGGCGGCACGCCACCGTCCGCGGTAAGGATGGCGACCGAACTCGACGACGTCGCGGACACTGAGGCCGTGCGGAACGGGACGGCTCTGGGAGAGCAACGTCACATGCCGCGCGAAGTCGCTGCGCTTCATCATCAGCGCATCCGAAGCCTCACCTTCAGCAGGTTTGACCGTAACGCTTCCGGACGATGCCTCATGCAGGCGCGCCAGCGCGCGAAGCAGAGTGGATTTGCCACTTCCGTTTGGACCTACCAGGGCAACGATGCGCCCCGGCTCCAGGCGGAGTCCCGCTCCATGCACCACATCCCTGTCCCCGTAGCGGAGGACCAGGTCAGATGCCTCAAGCCCGGAGAGTTCACTCAGTTCAATCACAAAATGAAAGATTAGCTTAGCCTTACCTAATTTCTAAAAACATGTCCAAGGATGCCGCCGGAACCAGATCCCGAAAGACGCTCCGGGACGTGCGACGCTTGTCCCATGGACTTGGAAATCTCCCCTTCACTGACGATTCCCGCATCGGAATTGGCCTGGCGGTTTTCGCGTTCTTCGGGGCCAGGGGGCCAGCACGTCAACACCACGGACAGCCGGGCGGAGCTGATCTGGAATATTGCCGACTCCCCGGTCCTGACGGATGAGCAACGGCAACTGCTGCTCAAGCGACTGGGACGGCGGCTGGCCAACGGCGTGATCACCGTGACGGCTTCAGAGGAACGGTCCCAACTCCGCAATCGCGAGATCGCCATGACAAAGCTCGCTCAGCTCGTCACGGCTGGACTTGCCCCGGAGACGGTCCGCCGCGCTTCAAAGCCCACCCGCGGTTCAGCCCGTCGTCACCGCGCAGCCAAAGAACAGCGATCGGCAACCAAGCAACAACGACGGCGACCTGCCGCCGAGTAGCCATCCCTCCCCTGTTGGCAGTCGCAAGTCAGTGGGACCATACAGTCATGGCACCCATACAACGCATCCGTCCCGATGGGCTGGTCTCCAGCCCTGCTTTCAGTCATGTCGCGATCGTTCCCCCCGGAGCCACGACCATTTACGTCGGAGGCCAAAACGCTGTTGACGCCAGCGGCGCACTGGTTGGAGAAGGCGACGCGGCCGTTCAATCTGCGCGGGCACTGGACAATGCCCAGACTGCACTGGAAGCTGCAGGGGCGACTCTTGACGATGTGGTCCAGTGGAATGTGCTCTTCGTCGAGGGCGCCGACCTGGCCTCCGGATACGGGGCGATCGCCGCCAAGCTCGCATCCGACGAGCCGCCCCTGGTGGCCGCTGCATTTGTGTCCGGGCTGGGTGTACCAGGGGCGCTGGTAGAGATCAGCGCGATAGCTGCTGTCGAACGGGATTAGCTGCCACTGATTTCAACCCATTGAGAGCGCCACTCCGGGGCTTCGAAGGATTCGCTCCAGTAGGCCGTTTCCTTGGCAATCCTGCCGTCGCGGAATTCGAAGATGAAGACTGTCTCAAAGGTGGGACCGTCGTAGTCCAGCAGCGCCTCGGCCACCACCAGGTTCCCGCCGCTGAGCATGCGCCGGGGAGTGATGGTGGGCAGTTGCGGGAAGGCGTTGTAGATACCCCGTCGGTTTTCTGCGCCGCGAACCACTTCCCCGGATTGCGGCCAATGCATGACGGCGTCGTCGTGGAACAGCTCATCCATGACTTCGATATGGCGATCGTTGATGCAGTCGATCAGCCGTTGAACCACTTTCTCGTTGATGTTTTCTTCAGCCATGATCCGCATTGTCCTCCTGAGGGCAGGTTCGCACTACAGCTGGATCCCCTTCACCTTCGTGATGGGATAGTAAGTCGAGATATGGGCCTCCTGCCGCAAACGCGGCAGGTCAGGTGGACGAGGTGGTTTCCACCGGACGCCGATAGAGTCATATCGATGGACAGTGAACTGACAAATTCCCAACGGCCCGTTATCCACCAGCCGACACCACAGTTTGCCGACCCCGAAGATGGTTTTGTCAGGGTCCGCGGAGCGCGCGAAAACAACCTCCGCACCGTGGACGTGGATGTCCCCAGGGACGCGATCGTAGCCTTCACCGGAGTCTCCGGCTCGGGAAAATCATCACTGGCCTTCGGCACCATCTTTGCCGAAGCCCAACGCCGCTACTTCGAATCCGTCGCTCCCTATGCGCGCCGCCTCATCCAACAGGGCCACAATCCCAAGGTGGAGACCATCACGGGCCTGCCACCCGCCGTCGCACTTCAACAACGCCGCGGCACGGCGACCGCCCGTTCCAGCGTCGGCACAGTGACAACGCTCTCCAACTCCCTGCGCATGCTTTTCTCCCGTGCCGGCAGTTATCCGGCGGGCGCCAGCCAGCTGGACTCTGATGCGTTCTCCCCCAACACGGCCGCCGGAGCTTGTCCCGAGTGCCACGGCTTGGGCATTGCCCACACGGTCACCGAAGCGTCACTGGTTCCCGATCCATCGCTGAGTATCCGGGACGGCGCAATTGCCGCGTGGCCCGGCGCGTGGCAGGGCAAGAACCTTCGCGACATCCTCACCCACCTTGGCTACGACGTCGATAAGCCCTGGAAGAAGCTGCCCAGGAAGGACCGCGACTGGATCCTCTTCACCGAAGAGCAGCCCGTGGTGGAAGTGACCCCGCAACGGGACCGCGTGGCCAAGCCTTATAAGGGCCGCTTCTGGAGCGCAAAGAGCTACGTCCTCCACACTCTGGCCGATTCCGAGAGCACCACCATGCGGGACCGGGTGCTCCGCTTCATGGAGACCGGCCGATGCCCGCGGTGTGGTGGCAGCGGGCTCAGGCCAGAGGCTCTTGCGGTCACGTTCGCCGGCAAGACCATCGCCGAGCTCAACGCACTCCCGATGACCGAACTGGCCACGGTTATCAGGCCAACGGCGGAACTGACAGCGGCCAGCACAGCGTCCCGCACGCAAACCTCCGGAGAGGGCAACGAGGTAGCAGTCGCCATCACCCGCGATTTGCTCAGCCGGGTCACAGTGCTGTTGGAACTGGGTTTGGGCTACCTGGCACTTGGTCGCGCAACGCCAACGCTTTCCCCCGGCGAGATGCAGAGGCTCAGGATTGCCACCCAGCTGCGCTCTGGCCTGTTCGGTGTCATCTACGTGCTCGATGAACCATCCGCCGGACTCCATCCGGCTGACGCGGAGCCCCTGCTCGATGTGCTGAATCAGCTCAAGAATTCCGGCAACTCTGTCTTCGTGGTGGAGCACAACATGGACTTCGTCCGCGCCGCCGACTGGCTGGTGGATGTGGGACCGCATGCCGGCGAAGGCGGCGGAAAAGTCCTGTACAGCGGCCCCGTGGACGGGTTGCAACACGTCAAGGATTCCGTGACCAGGCCCTTCCTATTCCCGGACGGTCGCGACGCTTCCAGCGACGCTGGTCCAAAGTTCAACGCCGGGCCAGTCACCGGGATGGGCCACGCCGCACCTCGCCCCACGGAGGAGTGGCTTGAACTTCGTGGGGTTTCCAGGCACAACCTCCGGGATCTGGAGGTGGAGTTCCCGCTGGGAGTGCTCACGGCCGTGACCGGCGTTTCCGGCTCGGGCAAGTCCACCTTGGTCAGTCATGTCCTGTCCGAGGTGGTTGGATCCGAGCTGCACCCGGAGCCCACCGACGTTGATGTTCCCCCCACGGCCCGTGGCGCTGGATCCGTGTCCGGACTTCACCAGCTCGACCGCCTGGTGAAAGTCGACCAGAAACCAATCGGCCGCACGCCGCGCTCCAACCTGGCCACCTATACGGGCCTCTTCGATGGTGTCCGGAAGGAGTTCGCGGCCACCGATGACGCCCGTGCCCGGGGGTTCAACGCAGGACGATTCTCGTTCAACGTCGCGGGAGGCCGTTGCGAAACGTGCCAGGGCGAGGGGTTCGTTGCGGTGGAATTGTTGTTCCTGCCCGGAAGCTACGGCCCCTGCCCGGAGTGCAACGGCTCGCGCTTCAATCCGGAAACGCTGCAAGTGACCTACCGAGGCCGGAACATCGCAGAGGTCCTGGGCATGACCGTCAACACGGCGTCAGAGTTCCTCTCCGGGCTTCCCTCCGTCTCGCGCAGCCTCCAAACCCTGCAGGAAGTAGGACTGGGTTATCTCAGGCTGGGACAGCCTGCAACCGAGCTGTCCGGCGGCGAGGCCCAACGCATCAAACTTGCCACCGAGTTGCAGCGCGTCCAGCGTGGCCACACCCTCTACTTGCTGGACGAACCCACCACCGGGCTGCACCCCGCTGACGTCCAACTGCTGATGAAACAGCTCCACAGGCTGGTCGATGCCGGCAATACCGTGATCGTGGTGGAACACGAGATGGACGTAGTGGCGGGCGCGGACTGGGTGATCGACCTTGGACCCGGCGGCGGCGACGCGGGCGGCCAGGTGATCGCCACAGGGCCACCCGCCGTCGTCGCGCGCTCCAAGGCAAGCCGGACGGCACCCTACCTTGCCGCTGTGCTGGGTCGGTGACTTATCGGCGCGGGATGTTTCGAAGGTTGCTGCGCGCCATGCTGACAGCTTCGCCTGCTCCACGGTTCAGGACCACTTTGGACATGGCCGTCGCAAAACCAATGACCTGTGATCCGGATATTTTCGGCGGGATGGACAGCGCATTCGGATCAGTGATGAGCTCAACCAATGAGGGACCCGGATGTGCGAACGCGGCCCTGTACGCCGCCTCGATGTCCGCGGGATCCGTGACCCGCACGGCGTGGAAACCCAGTGCCTTGGCCACCGCGGCATAGTTGGCGTCCGGAACGTCCACTCCGAAGTCGGGAAGGCCGTCCACCAGCATCTCAAGCTTGACCATTCCCAGGGTGGAGTTGTTGAACACCACCACATTCACCGGCAGTTGGTGTGCGGCCACGGTGATCAGCTCACCCAGCAGCATGGACAAACCACCATCACCCGATACGGAAATCACCTGCCGCCCGGGATAGGCCACCTGCGCGCCAATCGCGTGCGGAAGCGCGTTGGCCATGGAACCGTGGAGGAAAGAGCCGATCAGCCGACGCGTGCCCAACGGATTAATGTAGCGGGCAGTCCAGACGTTGCACATACCGGTATCCGCCGTAAAGATCGCGTCTTTGGCGGCAATCTGGTCAAGGAGCGAGGCAGCATACTCCGGGTGTATCGGCTGCTTCTTTTCCACCTTGCGTGTATAGGCGCCCACAGCTTTGTTCATCAGGTGGTCGTGTTTCTTGAGCATCTGGTCAAGGAAACGACGGTTCTTCTTCGGCTGTACCAAGGGCAGAAGGGCTTGGAGCGTCGGCAGCACGTCGCCATGGATGGCGATGTCGACGTCGGTGCGCCGCCCCAGCCGCTGTGCGGCCCGGTCCACCTGGGCAGTCCGGGTGTCCGGCAGGAACTGATCGTAGGGGAAATCGGTGCCAAGCAGGATCAGGAGCTCCGCGTCCTCGATGCCCTCGGCCGCGGCGCCGTAGCCGAGCAACCCGGTCATGCCGATGTCGAACGGATTGTCGTACTGAACGAAGTCCTTGCCCCTCAGGGAGTGGCCAATGGGTGCATTGATCAGTTCGGCCAATGCAATCAGTTCGTCGTGCGCGCCTTCGACGCCGGCACCTGCGAAGATTGCCACCTTACCGGCGTCGTTAATGGCCTGGGCCAGTTCCTGGACGCTGTCCGGATTGGGGACCAAACTGGCGGTCCTGAACGCTGCCGGCATGGGCGTCGGTGCCGTAGCCTCAAGACCGGCGATGTCGCCTGGCAGGGTGACTACCGAGACTCCCCTCAGGCCAACCGCGTTCTGGATGGCACTGTGCATCACCCTGGGTGCTTGCTCGGCGGTGCTCACCAGTTCCGAGTACACAGAGCACTCGTTGAAGAGCCGGTCCGGATGAGTTTCCTGGAAGAAGCCACTGCCAATCTGCTTGCTGGGGATATGCGAGGCAATGGCGAGTACCGGAGCGCCAGTGCGGTTGGCGTCGTAGAGTCCGTTGATCAGGTGCAGGTTGCCGGGGCCGCATGATCCCGCGCAGACAGCGAGTTTGCCCGTCAGTTGCGCCTCTGCCGCTGCAGCAAACGCCGCTGCTTCTTCATGGCGGACATGGATCCAGTCGATGCCTCCCTTGGCCGAGCCTCCGGTCTGGCGAACAGCATCCACGATCGGGTTGAGGCTGTCGCCGACGATTCCATAGATCCGCTGCACGCCGGCAGCCTGGAGTTGTTCGATGAGCTGGGTGGCAAGTTCCTTGGCCATTATGTGCAGGCTCCCTCAGTTTGTGGTGGTGGACTGACATGGCCAAATATAGTCGGCTTGGCTTTGCTCTGGCTGGGACAGCTGTTCGTTGCTAGCGTGACCGCATGAGCCCCTCCAAGAGCCCGGCGGAGATCCTCGACATTGACGATGTCGAGGTTCGTATCTCGCATCCGGACAAGGTGGTTTTTCCCCTGCCCGGGCTGACCAAGATCGATCTGGTCCGCTATTACCTTGCGGTCGCAGATGGTGCGCTGCGCGGTGCCGGCGGGCGGCCCATGGTCCTCAAACGCTTCCCCAGGGGCATCGACGCTGAACCGTTCTTCCAGAAACGCGTACCCGAAAACCACCCACCATTCATCGATACGGCGACGCTTCACTACTCCTCCGGTACGTCTGCCGAAGAGACCGTCATCCGGGACGCGGCGGGCCTGGCCTGGGTGGTGAATCTTGGTTGCCTGGACCTCAACCCGCACCCCGTCCGCGCCGAGGACCTCGACCACCCGGACGAACTCCGGGTGGACCTTGACCCCATGCCAGGCGTGGACTGGTCGCAGATCGTGGACACCGCATACGTGGCGCAGGAGGTGCTGGACGACGCCGGACTCGTCGGATGGCCGAAGACCAGCGGTTCGCGCGGGCTCCACATCCTGGTGCGGATCGCGCCTCAATGGTCCTACCGCGACGTACGGCTCGCCGCCGAGACATTGGCGCGTGAAGTGGAGAACCGGGCCCCGGGCCTTGCCACCGCGCGATGGTGGAAGGAAGAACGGGGTGAAAGCGTATTTGTCGACTTCAACCAGAACGCCAAGGACCGCACCGTGGCCTCGGCGTACTCGGTTCGTTCCCTGCCCGATGCCCGCGTCTCGATGCCGCTCACCTGGAATGAAGTTCGTTCCGCCCGGCCGGATCAATTCACGGTGCTCACTGTGCCGGGGCGTTTCGCGGACGCGGGAGACCCTCACAGCGGAATCAATGACGCGGTGGGCTCACTCGACGGACTGCTGGCCCTGGCTGCCGAGCTTGGCCCCGCGGAGAAAGCGCCCCGGAGCGGCGACGGCGCCGGTCGCCGGATGTCGGTGATGCCGCTCATCGAGGTTGCCCGCACGAAGACCAAACCTGAAGCTCTTGCTGCGCTGGACGAGTGGAAGGCACGGCATGCGGACCTCGTAACCGCTTTGCACCCCGCGGACATCCTTGTTGACGGGATGCGTGGGTCGAGTTCGCTCTGGTACAGGGTGCGCATAAACCTGCAGCACATCCCCGAGGCCGAGCGTCCGCCGCAGGAGGAACTCCTTGCAGACTACGACCCATGGGCCGGCAAGGAGTGGCCGGGCCGTCCCGGTTCCTGAGATGCAAGGCTTATCCGCGTCGCTGGTTCTCATCGCAGCATTGGCTGTCGTAGCGCCTATCGCCGCCCGGCTGCTCGATCGAGTGGTCAAGGTGCCCATTGTGGTGTTCGAAATCGTTTTGGGTATCTTGCTTGGCCCCAGCCTGCTGGGGTGGATCGAGTCCACGGCGTTTACGGACACACTGGCCGATTTCGGGCTGGCCATGCTCTTCTTCGTGGCTGGGAACGAGATCGATTTCGCCGCGATCCGCGGACGGCCCCTCAAACGGGCCTCCTCCGGCTGGCTCATCTCATTGGCAGCCGGCATTGGAGCCGGCTTTGCCCTCGCCCCTGCGCCCGAGGCTGCCGTGATCATCGGTGTGGCCCTCTGCTCCACAGCACTGGGCACCCTGCTTCCCATCATCCGCGACGCCGGTGAATCCAAGTCGCACATCGGTATCGCCGTGGCCGCTTTGGGGGCGGTCGGCGAGTTCGGCCCGCTGATTGCCATCTCGCTGTTCTTCAGTGGCAAGCAACTGGGAACGGCATCAGGGGTACTGCTGGGATTCGTTCTCTTAACCGGAGTCGCCATATTCCTGGCCTCGCGGGCGCGGCACACGTTGTTCCATGCCCAAGTCACCAGGACCCTGCACACCAGCAGCCAATTTGCCATGCGCTCCATCATGTTGATCCTCAGCGCGCTGGTTGTACTAAGCATGGTGTTGGGGCTCGACATGCTGTTGGGCGCATTCGCCGCCGGCGTCCTCTGGCAAGTCACCATAGCGCGTGCTCCTGAAGAGGACCGTCAAGTCATTGAGACGAAGATCGACGCCGTCGCGTTCGGTTTCCTGGTGCCCATCTTCTTCATCGACACCGGAATCGACTTTGACTTGGGTGCGCTGACATCCAGCCCCGCTACTCTGGCCCTGGTCCCGCTGTTCCTGGTCCTCCTGCTGATGATCCGGGGTCTGCCATCGTTGCTTGCAGCTCCGTCCGGATCCACGCGCGCTGAGAAGCGGGCCCTTATGCTGTTCGGGGCGACGGGCCTGCCTATCATCGTGGCTGTGACCACCATTGGCCGGGAACACGGCTTCATCACCAGCGGAATTTCGTCCGCCCTCATTGGCGCAGGAATGCTCTCGGTGTTGCTGTTTCCGTTACTGGCCCTTGGGCAGTTGCAGCGGAGGGAACGGCGTGGCCCTCACCAGGCATCTCCGCCCCAAAGCAGTACGGAACAAAGCCCGCAGAAGCACGACGGCGACCTTCCGCCGTCGGGCGCTTCCCCCACCGCGCCGTAGCGGGGACCTCGGACGCAGCTTTGCAGACGAACGCGGGCACCCTTAGGGTGGAATCAATAAGCTTACTTAGCTTTAGTGGCGTTTTGCCCGTCGACAGTTTTCCCGATGACAACAGGAGGACCACATGACTGATCAGTACACGTTCCGAAACCCGGTCACCGCCTACGAACAGATCTCACCACCGAAACAACACCAGGCCGAGCCCGGCCTCGACGCGGAGCTGACGCCCAAGGCGGATCTCGGCGAAGAGAGTTATCGGGGTACCGGGCGGCTGGAAGGCCGCAAGGCAATCGTCACGGGGGCCGACTCGGGTATCGGAGCCGCTACAGCCATCGCTTTCGCGCGCGAGGGGGCCGACGTCGTTCTCTCCTACCTTCCCGATGAGGAAGAAGACGCAGCGCGAATTGCCGGCATCATCGAGGCCGCGGGCCGTAAGGCCGTAAAAGTCCCCGGCGACCTCAAGGATTCCGCCACGTGCCAGGAAGTGGTGGATACCGCCGTCGCTGTCCTCGGTGGAGTGGACATCCTGGTCAACAACGCGGGCAAGCAGGTGGCCCAGGAGAACCTGGCCGACATCACCGACGAACAATTCGACCATACGCAGAAGACCAACGTGTACGCCATGTTCTGGCTGACCAAGGCCGCCCTTCCACACCTGCCCGCTGGCTCCACCATCATCAACACCACATCCATCCAGGCCTACAGCCCGTCGCCCACCCTGGTGGACTATGCCACCACCAAGGCCAGCATCAACAACTTCACCAAAGGGCTGGCACAGCAACTCGCTCCC
Source organism: Paenarthrobacter aurescens (assembly GCF_025421775.1). GTDB lineage: Bacteria > Actinomycetota > Actinomycetes > Actinomycetales > Micrococcaceae > Arthrobacter > Arthrobacter aurescens_B. Next base: position 462,747 of record NZ_JAOEFX010000001.1, read on the forward strand.
AAAGGCATTCGGGTGAACGCCGTAGCGCCCGGCCCCATTTGGACGCCGCTGCAGGTGAGTAGCGGCCAGCCCAAGGAGGCCCTCCCGGAATTCGGGCAGTCCACTCCCCTGGGCCGCGCCGGCCAGCCAGCCGAACTGGCTCCGGCGTATGTCTTCCTGGCCTCGGCGGAGTCCAGCTACGTGGTGGGTGAAACCCTGAACGTCAATGGCGGCAGCCCTACGCCATAGCTGAGCCTCAGGTCAGCGGGACCCCGTGGTGGGGCGGTTTCTTATCTCCTCGCCCAGGTCCAGCCAGGCAGGATTGCCCGGCTGATTGTCATTGCCCGGCTGGTTGTCGAGGACGCCCCTCCGCCCTATCCACGGGACCGCCCGCTGCCCGAACAGCCGGAAGGCGAGCTGCCATTCGGCTGGGCAGCCGTCCCGGCCATCGCACGGCAAGTCAACGACCCGACACGGCGGTGACGGGCACACTTGCCCGATATCACCGCTCCAACACTGCTGATCGGCGGCGGAGCAAGCAGTCGAATTCCCCCAGGAATTGCCGGACGAAGTGTCGGAGCTCATGCTGGACTTCATTGTTTTGACGCTGGATACGGGGCAAATCAACCACAGCAGGGCACCGGCGGATCTCATCCCGGCCGTAGTGAATTGGCTCGGCGGTGGGCCCGGAAAACGAGCGCCTGGCCTTATGCCCGACCCTTCAGGATCAGGTGCCAGTAAACCTGCGGGAACATGATGCGGTCCACCCACCACGCCAACCGGCTCTCCTTCCACGTGGGCACCTTCGGGAGGGTGGGCATCGGGCGATAGTGGTCATCGAATTCGGCGAAGACCACTGTGTTGCGCGAAACGGTGATGGGGCACACCGAGTATCCGTTGTATTTCATAGTGGGCGGGTGGCCCTTCCGCGCAGCCACGAGGTTTGTTGCCAGCACCTTGGTCTGTTTCCGCAACGCTCCACCGGCCTTTGAGTTGGCAGTAGCTGCAGCATCGCCCAAGGACCAAACGTTGGGGTAGCGGACGTGGCGCAACGTTTCCGTATCCACCTCAACGAACCCGTCCCGCAGGCCGGGCGCCGGCAGATCCGTTTCCTTGAGCCAATCCGGCGCCGACTGCGGCGGGACGGCATTGAGGACATCGTAGGTCAGGTTCTCTGTAGTGTTCGTGACGTTGTTGCGGATGGTGGCCTGCCGGCTGGCAGGATTCACCGCCACCAGTTCGCTGTTTGTCCGGAGCTCAATGCCGTATTCGGCGATTTTCCGATCAAGTTCCTTATCCACCTCCGGGACGCCGAAGACTGTGGGATAGGGCTGGACCATGACTACCCGGATCTTTTCCAAGACACCTTGTTCCCGCCAATAGTCACAGGCCAGGTACATCGGTTTTTGGCTGGCGCCCCCGCATTTAATCGGCCCGGAAGGCATCGTGAATACCGCAGTGCCGGACCGCAGGCCGCTCAAAAGCGACCACAGCTTGGGAGCGAGTTCGAATTCGTAGTGGGACGCGCCATACGGCGAATGGACGGCCTCGGCCAATCCCGGAACGGAATCCCATCCATACTGCAGCCCGGGACAGACCACCAAGTGCCCATAACCCACGTTATCGCCGGATGCCAGAGTCACGGCCCGGGCCTTGGCGTCCACGTCAACTGCATGGTCCTTGATCCAGGCAACACCCTTGGGCATCACCGACGCTTGGCTGCGGACAGCCTCCTTGACCTCAGCCCTGCCGCCGGCAATATGGGAAAACAACGGCTGGTAGAGGTGGTGCTCCTTGGGTTCAATGATGCCAATATCCCGCACCCCGTATCTCGCCAAGCGGGCCGCCAGCGACACTCCCGCATTGCCGCCGCCTATGATCACCACGTCATGCTGATGGGCCATCGTGCTACTTCTTTTCAGTCAGCGCGGAGCTTTTGTGCGCCGCCCTGGCGCCGGTTTTGTCCGACTCCACCACGTATTGGGGCTCGTCTTCAGTGGCCCGATGGGTATTGCCGTCCAGCACGAAATCGCTGGTCTTCTTTTCCACAATCTTTCCGTGCGTCTTGCCTTGGGAGGTATTCCACTCGACGCGGGTTCCCTTGCTCAGTGCCATGTCCGCTCCAATGTGTGGTTGCCAGCTCTGACTTCAAGCGCTCCACAATAGTAAGCATGATGATCTTTTTCGCGGAACCCTCCTACGGAGGTTCCTGGCGGGGTGGGTCCTGTCCCGCGAGCCCGTCCACGGATTCGCGGATGAGGTCGGCATGGCCATTATGCCTGGCGTATTCCTCGATCATATTCAGGAGGATGTAGCGCAGGCTGGGCAGCTCAATGTCAGGACGCGAAGCGATGGTGCCCTGCCTGCCCGGACCAGCATCCGCCATCGCCTCCGCGAACAGGGCACGAGAACGGGCTACAGCCGCACGCCACCGTCCATACAGTTGCGCAGGCGTCTCCTCGGCAGCCGAGTCCCAGTCCCAGTCAGGATTGGCCTGCCAGTCGACGGCATTCCAAGGGGGAAGCTGGCTGCGGCCATGCAGCCACTCTGTGGACATATCATCTTCGAAGCGGGCCAGGTGCTTGAGCAGTCCGCCCAATGTCATCGATGACGGGGCGAGCCTCGCCCGCAAGCTGGCCGAGTCCAGCGAACCGGCCTTCCATTCAAACGTCGCCCTCTGCCGCTCCAGGAAACCCAGCAGCGTTGTGGCCTCGTCCGCCGCCACCGGAGGATCGGTGCTGGGCTGGTCGGTTTGGCTGGGCTGGTCACTGGTCACTGGTCACTGGTCACTGTTCACTGGTCCGTTGGACCAACTCTGGCGTTGGACTTCCTGGTGATAAGCCATGTGATCACCCACAGCACAACTCCGATGGCCATCAGGCCGCCGGCCACCTGATACTGGATGGGGTTTCTACCCACCCAGGGACCCGCGAGGAAGGCACACAGAACGGCCGCAACCAAGGGCAACTGCCCCGGCGAGGTGAAAAAGACCTTGCGGTCAGGGTCCCTCTTGCGGCGGAGTACGACGCACGCCACGTTGACCACCGTGAACACGCACAGCAGCAGGAATGCCGTTGTCCCCGAAAGATTGGCCACGATGTTGCTTTCCGGATCGAGGCTGACGTACCAGATCAGTCCGAGGGCGAGAACGGTGGAAAACGTGATGCCGGCCCACGGTGAACGGCGCCCAGGCAACACCTTTCCCAGGCCTCGCGGCAGGACGTTTTGCCTGGCCATCCCGTAGATCAAGCGGCTGGCCATCAGCATATTGATCAGTGCTGTGTTAGCCACAGCGAAGACAGCAAGGAACGGGAAGATCTTATCGATCGGGAAGTCCGGCGATCCCTTGTGCACGACTTCCAGGAGTGCGGCTCCTTCGGCTTCCCTGATCCCACCAAGCTCCGCAGGAGTGAGTACGCTGACAACAGACACCGCTACGAGCATGTAAAGGAGAACCGCGATGCCGAGTCCCGTCAGCATGGTGCGCGGGAAGATCCGCTCGGGGTTCTTTGTCTCCTCGACCATGTTCACCGAGTCCTCGAAACCGACCATCGCGAAAAAGGCGATGGAGGTCGCTGCAGTAACCGCCAGGAACAGTCCCTTGTCCTGGTAGTCGGTAAACACTGTGATTTCCTGGATGTTGCCCGTCCCTTGGGCCATCACGAAAAAGCCGACGCCGATCACGATGCACAAGGCGACAACCTCAACCAGCGTCAGCACGACGTTGAACTTCACACTCTCGCCGACACCGCGCAGGTTGATCACGGCCAGAAGCAGCATGAATCCGACTGCGACCGCAGTAATCCAGCCCCGGTCGGGGGCGCCCATCCAGCCGTTGACCTCCAAGCCACCGAAGAGGTTCTGGGCGAGGACATTGGCCGAGGTCGACGCGCTGGTTATGCCGGAACAGACCACGGCGAACGCCACGAGGAACGTGACGAAGTGGATTCCGAAGGCTTTGTGCGTGTAGAGCGCGGCACCTGCTGCCTGGGGGTACTGCGTGACCAGTTCCAAGTAGGAAAACGCAGTGAGTGTCGCAACGATGAATGCGAGAAGGAACGGCAGCCAGACGATGCCGCCGACTGTTCCGGCCATTGTCCCGGTGACTGCATAGACGCCCGCTCCAAGGATGTCGCCGACGATGAAGAGGAGCAGGAGCTTGGGTCCCAGGACGCGTTTGAGTTGAGGTTCTTCGTTGGCGGCCGGGGCCTCGAAGTCATTGTCGGATGTGGTGCTCATGGTCGACCTCCACGGCAGGTGCACGTCACCAGGATCGTGCACAGGATCAGGCTTATCCCACTCTGATCCTGTCGATTCGCTTTGGCAACACTGTCGCGATGGAACCGTGCCCTTCCTGACGGGTCGCCTGGTGCAATATTCTGGGCCAACCAGCCTGCGGCGCAAGGCGAACAGCAGGACAAGGATCGCTCCGGGAGGACCATCGATGCTGATCTGCGCGGCGTGTGCCGTAGAACGTGACGAACCTGTTCCCGGGCTGTGTCCAATCTGCACCGATGAACGGCAGTACGTGCCCGAAGTTGGACAACAGTGGCTTACTCTGGACGAGCTGATGCAGGATGGCCGGAAAGTATCGTTTGAAGAGAACGAGCCGGGACTTATCGGGATCAGTACGGATCCGAAAGTCGGAATCCGCCAGACAGCCCAGCTTGTGGTGGCCCCCAATGGTTCCTTGTTGTGGGATCCAGTCGGATACGTGGACGACAACGCTGTGGAGACCGTGCTCGAGTACGGTCCGGTCCTCGCGATAGCAGCAAGCCATCCGCATATGTTCGGTGTGCAGGTCGAATGGTCACGCCGGCTCGGCGGCGTCCCCGTACTTGTGGCCGACGCAGACCGACAATGGCTGGGACGTGTGGATCCGGTCATCAGCTACTGGTCCGACAGCAAAACCGTCACCGAAGGGCTGACGCTGCACCAAACCGGCGGACACTTTCCAGGCAGCGCGGTGGCGCACTGGGCTGCCGGTGCAGGGGGCAGGGGTGTTTTGCTGACCGGCGACAGCGTGTTTCCGAATCCGGACCGCCGCTCCATCGCCTTCATGCGGAGCTACCCGAATCGCCTGCCGCTGTCCGGCCCGGTGGCGCTGCGGATCGCGGCGCAGCTGGGCACGCTCACCTTCGACCGCATTTACGGCAACTTCAACAATGTCGTGGCCGCCGATGCCAAAGCCATTCTGAACGCTTCTGCGGAGAGGCACGCGGCGTGGGCGCGAGGTGACTTCGACCATCTGACCTGAAATTCCGCGACGGTGAATCACCTATCGTTGAGCCGGAACTCCATGCACTCGACCGGCCATTGATCAGGTTGGAGCTCCCCTTACGGTTACAGTGCAGGCTGGAATCGAATCGTGACGCGATTTTTACGAAAATCTTTGTAGAGTGAAAGACATGACTGCAGGGGACGCGGCCAACGAGCCGCTTGTCCATATCCGGGATTTCAGGATGGACTTCGGGGAGACCACGGTCATCAAAGACCTCTCCTTCGATGTTCAGGCCGGGGAGACCTTCGGTTTCCTGGGCAGCAACGGCTCGGGCAAAACCACAACCTTGAGGGCGTTGCTGGGTATCTACCAACCAACCGCCGGAACCCTGCACATCGAAGGAAAGCCATTCGAGCCCCGGGATGGCGCCCGGCTTGGGTACCTGCCGGAAGAACGGGGCCTGTACAAAAAGGAACACGTCCTGGACGTCATGGTCTATTTCGGCCGACTCAAAGGATTATCCAAAGCTGCAGCCCGGGCCTGGTCCCTGGAGTACCTGGAGCGGGTAATGCTGGCCGACAAGGCGAACCAGAACGTGGACAAGCTCTCCGGTGGCCAGCAACAAAAGGTCCAACTGGGCGTGACCATCATGAACAGCCCTGAGTTGCTCATCCTGGACGAACCGACCAAGGGCTTCGATCCCGTTAACCGCCGGTTGCTGATGGACATCATCGAAGAACAGAAGCTCGCCGGCGCGACCGTCATTATGGTCACCCACCAGATGGAAGAAGTTGAACGCCTCTGCGACAGGGTGATTCTCCTCAAAGACGGGACCTCCCGTGCGTACGGTACTGTCTCCGATGTCCAGGATCAGTTCGGCGGCACCGTCTATCGGCTGACGTTTGAAGGACGCATTCCAGCCTCGCCGCTGTATGACATCGCCTCGCTAGCTCCCGGAACAGCTGATCTCGCCCCGCGCCCGGGTGCGACCGAAACCATGGTGATCCGCGAGCTCATCAACGCTGGCGTCGGTGTCCGCAATTTCAGCACTGAGCGGGTCTCACTGGAGGAAATATTCATCAGCGTCTACGGCGAACAGAACAGCTTGGCGGAGGCCTGAGATGAGCACAACCACCAAACCCTCACACTCAACTGCTCCCGCGCCGGCCAAGCGCTCCCCACTGAGCCGGCACAACCTTGGTACCGTCGTCGGTTTTGAATTCACCAGAACCGTCAAGAAGCCACGCTTCTGGATCGCCACCCTGGCCATCCCGGTAGTCATGGCCATCATCTTCGTGCTGATCTTTGCCAGCAACACGTCCACATCCGCTTCCGCCCAGGCCCAAAAGAACGCCACCCTCGATTTCACGTTCACGGACGCATCCGGGATCATTCCGGAGACGTTGGCGGCCTCCATGGGAGGGAAAAAAGCATCAGATCCCGATACCGCCTTGGCCGATGTGAAGGCCGGACGCAGTGACGCGTACTTCGCTTACCCGGCCAATCCAGCCACCGACACCATCCAGGTCTACGGGGCCGACAAAGGCGTGTTTGCCAACAACACTTACGAAGCGGTCGCAAAGCAACTTCTGTCCGTTGCCGCGCAAACCACCATCAATTCCCCGGAACTCACTGCTGCCGCCGCAGGTGAGGTGAAGGTCCAGACCGAGACATTCCGGGACGGGAAAGTATTCGGCGGGTTCGGCTCAGCTCTTCCACCGCTGATGTTCCTGCTGCTGTTCTACGTCGTCATCCTCCTGCTTTCCAACCAGATGCTGAACAGCACCCTGGAGGAGAAGGAGAACAGGGTCACTGAAATGATCCTCACAACGCTGAACCCCACGACGCTGATCGTCGGAAAAATCATCTCCCTCTTCATGATTGGCCTTGTGCAGATTTCGGTGTTCCTGGCTCCGGTCATCATCGGTTACATGTTCTTCCGTGATCGGCTGGCAATGCCCGACTTCGACCTGTCCAGCCTGACGTTCGAACCCGGCCCGCTGATCATCGGCGCCCTGTTGCTGCTGGGCGGGTTTACCCTGTTCACCGCCGTGCTGGTCGCCATCGGGGCGGTCATGCCCACCGCGAAGGAGGCCGGTGTCATCTTCGGTCCGCTCATGGCGCTGATCTTTGTCCCGTTCTACGCCATCAGCCTGATCCTTTCAGACCCCACTGCGCCCATCGTGCAGGTGTTCACCTACTTCCCCCTGTCGGCCCCGGTCACTGCCATGCTCCGCAACGGCTTCGGGACGCTGGGCACAGGTGAGGCGATCTTGATCATTGCCATGCTCTTTACCCTGGGGATCCTGATCCTGCGGCTGGCAGTCCACTTGTTCCGGTACGGCTCAATCCAGTACTCCAGCAAACTGTCCATCACCAAGACCCTTCGACGCCGCCCGGCCGAACTCACCGGTAAGTAGGAAGCTGCGGGGCCCTTTCACGACGTCGTGGTCGCCTGCGAATTTCGCGCCGGGATCAGCCTTCAAGCGCCTTCCGGGTTGCTGCGTCATTGGCCTTCTGCAGCGCTTTCACAAGTTCGCCTTTGTCCATCGTCGAACGGCCCTTGATATCAAGCTCCCGCGCGCGCTGATAGAGATGCTCCTTGGAAGCGTTGGCATCCACGCCCCCGGCCGTGGGCTTGCTGGAGTCAACGCCCTCTTTTGCGTGCGCATCCGAAGGTCCGGGCTCTTCCTTGGCTTCCCAATGGTCGCCCACCTTCTCGTAGCTGTGCTTCAGCGAGGCGAACGCGGTCCGGGCAGCCCGGCTCTCGTCGTTGTCGTAAGACTCCATCGCCGAATCATAGGTCTTGGCGAAAGTATTCTGCGCCTTCTGATCCGAGCGTTGCAGGGTCGATGGCAATTCGCCTTTGCGGGCATGGTTGTTCTTGCCTGTCTTGGGCATGGCACTCCCCCTCTTGTCCAGACATTGAGCTAAGCATGCTTAGGATTCCCCGACAAGGTATGACAAGGAATGAGGGGGATTTTCCTTTCTGTTGGGGCAAACCTGTTGCCCCATGCAGAACCGGCCAATAGGCTCAATAACGTGAGTGGCGGGGACGGCAATCCGACGAGCGGGACCGACCAGCGACCCGTGAAGGAAACAAGCATGGCAACAGGGACAGTCAAGTGGTTTAACGCCGAAAAGGGCTTTGGATTCATCGCACCGGATGATGGAGGCCCAGACGTGTTTGCCCACTATTCAGCAATTACATCGAGTGGCTATCGCTCGCTGGACGAGAACCAAAAGGTCCAGTTCGATATCACGCAGGGTCCCAAAGGTCCCCAGGCGGAGAACATCCAGCCCATCTAGCTGCGTCGGCAAGGGAGGCCGGTCAGACCTTGCGCCTGACCGGCCTCTTATTTGCGCTTTTGCGCCAGCATTGAATACGGCTTCTCCCAGCCCGGGGTTTCATCACCAGGCAGCGCCGATGTGGAACCGTAGTGCTCAGCCAGTCTCGCCAGGCCTGCATCAAGGGAAACTGCCGGTGTCCAGTTGAGAAGCTTCCGCGTCTCACGCTGATCGAACCAGTGCGCAGTAGAGAGTTGCTCAGCGAGGAACCTGGTCATCGGGGGCTCCTCGGTCCGGCCTGTCCAGGTCCAAAGCTTTTCCACGACGGAGCCCGCCGTCCTGGCAAGCCCACCCGGAACAGCCCACGACGGCGCCCTGACTCCCCCGGCATCGCATATCCCCGCAAGCAGTTCGCCAATTGGCCGGGGCTCACCGTTGCTCACCACCAGGGCCTTGCCACGGACGTGTTCCATGCGGTGCAGCGAAGCCACAATGGCCGAAGCGGCGTTGTCGACGTAGGTGGTGTCGATGAGGGCGGCTCCGGTGTCGAGCAGCGGCAGGCGGCCGCGGCGTGCGCGTGCCAGGACACGCTCCACCAATTGGGTGTCGCCTGGACCCCACACTATGTGAGGGCGCACCGCTGCAACCCGGAATTCCGGAGCGTCCGCTGCCAACGCCAGCAACTCCGCCTGGGCCTTGGTGCGGGAGTAGTTGCTGTGCGCATGCTGCGGATCGGCAGGCTCCGCCCCCAGCCCGGCGATTGCAAGGCCGGAGTTCGCCACCGACGGCGAGGAGACGAACACCATGTCCCGCACCCCAGCCGCACGCGCGCAATGGATCAGGCGGCGCGTCCCCTCAACATTCACCTCATGAAACTCAGCGGCGCTGCCCGCAAAAGATACCTTCGCGGCCAAGTGGATGACCCCTTCAGCCCCCTCGACCGCTCGCCTCAGCACGGCATCATCCGTGACAGACCCGCTGAAGTCCGCAGCGCCGTCGACTCCTGAAGGGCGGCGCTGAAACGTGGAAACGGCATGACCTTGGCAGACCAGAAGGCGGGCCACTTCGCTTCCCAGCAGGCCGCTGGCACCCGTGACAAGGACTCTCATGGCGCCCCCGGCCGACCGCCGGCCAGCACGCGTGAAGCCCAGCGGGACAGGCGGGACCTGTCGATCTTGGCGTTATGCCGGATGTCGGTGGGCTGTGCAGGGACCACGAGCACTGCGGAAACGTTGACCCCAGCCTCGGATGCCGCCTCGCGGACACGCCCGGCGAGCTGCGGCGAAGCAGGCCCGGGTTTCCGCGACGGAGGAACCGTCTCGACGACGGCGACGACGGCCTGCGTGCCTGACGGCCCCACCCCGGCGATGGCAGCCAGCCGGACGTCGTCAAGCCGCTCGATGGCCTGCTCAGCACCCACGGGAGTCACCACGGCATCTGGTGCTGTCACGACATGTGCGAGACGTCCTTCCACCCAGAGCCGGCCAACGGCGTCGAAGTGCCCCACATCGCCCGTGCGATGCCATCCCGGGAAAGTGGCGCTCTCCTGCTGGGTCAGCCAGAGCCTGTCGTAGGCTTCCTTGACGTGCGCCGCCCTGACGAGAATCTCGCCGGTCACGGCCGCCTCGGTCACGAGACCGGACCCGGGTGCGGTGCCATCCGCGGCCAAGGGCACCACGGCCAGGCGGGCCCCGTGGACAGGCTTACCCACGCAGACGCCGTTGCCAGCACCCGCGACAGTTCCGGCAACGGCTTCGGCCTCTGCGTCCCGGATCTCTCCCAAACTGATATCGGTGACTGGCAGGGCCTCGGTCATCCCGTAGGGGGTGTGCAGGGAGGCGCGGGGCAACAGGGTTTGGACCTCGGCAAGGAGAGGCCCAGGAACCGGTGCGCCCGCAGACAGGAGCAGCCCTACGCCGTCCAAGGCTTTATGCCCCGCCACACTCAGGGTGTCCTTGGTGGCGACGACGTTGTGCAGTGCCGCTGGTGAAGCGAAGACCACGGTTGCGTTGATGGCCGCTGCGGCGTCCGCCAGCGCGCGTGCAGTCAGGGTCCGGGGCGCAGTAACGTCCATGGCCGGCGTCACCGAAACGGCCCCAAGAGCCGGCCCCAGCAAGGCGAATGGGGCGAAGCCCGCCACGAGCCGCGAACCGGAACGGATCCCGAACGTTTCGGCCACTGTGTCCCGCATGGCGGCCAGCTGACGGTGCGTATAGAGGACACCCTTGGCGGGACCGGTGGACCCCGATGTGAACAGCACCGCGGCCGGTGCAGTTGGATCCACAGGGTGCGTCGGCAACGCTGCCCCTCGGCTGGCACCCTGCCTGGCCAAGGCGGCAAGGGACGTTTCCACGCCCAACATTCGACGGCGGGCTGCCGGCAGGTCCTGCACGCTGATGCGCCGTCCAGGCCATCCGAGCACCGAAGCGGCCGCCAGGGCCTTGTCGATTCCGATGAGGAAATCTGCGGTAGCCCCCTTGACCGCACGGCTGAGGCCTTTGGTTCCCAGCCCGGCGTCCGCCACAACCACCACCGCGCCCAGCTTCAGGCAGGCGTAGAGGGCCACGGTCAGGTCCACGCCCGGCGGAACCATCAGACTGACACGGCTCCCGGCTTTGACCCCGGCCTCCCACAAGCCCGCGGTGAGGTCCAGAATTCTGTTGTCCAGCTGCTGCCAACTGAGCGAGCGGCTGACGCTGCCGTCCGGCGCCATTTCCGCGACTGCGGTATCACCCTGCGCCGGCCCTGTCGCCTGCTCACTGAGCGGGGCCCACAGGGGCCGGAACTCCCCCGGTTTGCCGTCGGCCGCAACGTTCAGTCCTTGGCCAACGGTCGCTGGAACGCTTTTGTCCGTGGACCCGCCGTTGGAGACACCGCCGTTCGCGGACAGCCATTGGAAAACAGGGGCGTCGATGTTTCGGTCCTCCGCCACGAGGTGTCCGGCACCTTCGAAGCGATGCACGTCGGCGTGTGGAAGACGGCTGACCAGGTCCTTCAGATAACGGTCGGAAAAGATGGGGTCCCGGGGACCCCAGAGCATCAGGGCCGGGACTTTCAGCGACCGCAAACCTTCAGCGACGTTGTTGAGCGCCGGGTAGCTGGGATGGGAGGCGTCTGCTGGAATATCCGCCACAAAGTTGCCCACCCCGGACCGGCGGGCGGCTCCACGGTAGGGGGCCATATAGGTTTTTCGGACGTCTGTGGGCAACGGCGGCTGCGCCAACGAGTGTGTCACGCGCAGAAAGGCATCCGAGGTGGTTGTGCCCCACCGATGCACGGCGGGGTGCAATGCAAGCCGAAGGGCTGGCGGGAGCGCCGAATCGGAAGCGTGGTGGACCGCTGTGTTCGTCAACACCACCCCGGTGACCTGCTGTGGGTGCGCAAGGGCCCACCCCAGACTGATGACCCCGCCCCAGTCATGGCCCACCGTAACCACCGGACCGTCCAGGCCCAGCGTGTCGGTGAGGTCGCCGAGGTCATTGATCCGATCTGCCAGCCGCCGGAAGGTGCCGCTCCGCTCGGAGTAGCCCATATCCAATTGGTCCACCGCAATAACGCGCCATGGGTGTGCGGGATTGGATCCGGCAGCCACCAGCGTCCGCCACAGATAGGACCAGGTGGGGTTGCCGTGCACGCACAGCAGGGTACCTGCTGGAGTCAGGCCAAGGCGGGCGAGCTGGGCGCCGTTGTCCAACAGGTGCCAACTGCGCACCGTTCCCGGCACGTCGACAGCTGAGGTGGACGCTACGCTGATTATCCGGGACCACTCAGGATCGATCCCCGGCCACGTGGTGGCTACCAAACTATTTCAACCATCCCTGCGTTCAGCCCGGAACCTACGCCCATGCACAAGACCCTGTCACCGGAGGTCAGCGATTGCGCCTGGGCTGCAAGCGTCATGGGGAGCGAGGCCGGTCCCACGTTGCCCCAGTGCGGGAAGGTGATGGGAACCTTGTCCGGGTCCAGATCAATGGCATTAATGATCGCCTGCGTATAGGCATTGCTGACCTGGTGCGTGACATACCGGTCCATCGCGGCCCAGTCCCATTCCGGCTTGGCTTCGTGCCAGGCATCGACCACGAGCTGCAGCCCGCCGTCGAGCAAGCCTTTCGTATCGGTGGTCATGCCGTCGATACCTCCCACGCACAGTTCGTGGTGTTCGGTGCCGGCCCGCATCACGCCGCCGACAAGAAGATGTGCCCCCGGGTGCTCGTCGGCGGGTCCCAGGACGGCTGCGGCTGCCCCGGAGCCAAGCGTGAGAGTGGCGAACTCCCGGTTGAAGTCTTCACGGGTGGTTTCAGGACGCTGCAGGCGCGCGAGCGTGGCCTCCTGGGTGACCTGGGCGTCTTCGCCGTTGACGATGACTGCGTATTTGATCTGGCCGGAGTCGATCATGTTGGCTGCCAGGATCAAGCCGTTCACGAACCCAAGACAAGCGTTGGCCACATCGAAGTTCATGGCAGAGGACGGCAGCCCGAGTTCATGGTGGATCTTGACCGCCACGGATGGTTCAAGGTTGCGCCTCGTAACCGAAGTATTAATCAGCAGGCCGACCTCGGACGCTTCGACGCCGGCCTCAGCCAAGGCCTTGGCCCCGGCCTCTACCGCAGCGTCATCGAATGATGTCCCGGCGGCCCACCAGCGGCGGTGCGTGATGCCCGCAACACGCTCAAGCAGTCGCGGCGGGAACTTTAACCGCTGCAGGGTCGAAGCCAACTTGCGGTCGAAATCCGTGGAACTCACGATTCTCGGAGCCTCGACACTGCTCACGGAGAGCAACGCGGTGTTGCTGTGCCGGAAGGTTGCATTCCCTGCCAAGTGGAGCCCCTGTTCGTCTACATCCTGCATTTATGCGGTGACTGTACCCATAAGTGCAAGCCATGAATCTTAACTATGCCGGTGACAACCCCGATTCTGCATATTTCCTGCCAGTGATTGGTGGCACAAAGGGCAAATGTTCCGCGGTCCCACCGGCCAAGGACCGGAATTCGTCGGGGCGTAGTGTGGAAGTTGGACGAAAGGAGCACTTCATGAAGAAAATCCTCATGGTATTGACCAGCGTTTCCGAGATCGGCGATACGGGAGAGAAGACCGGCTACAACGTCGCCGAGGCTGCACACCCTTGGAAGGTCTTTAAGGATTCCGGTCACTTCGTCGATTTTGCGTCCATCCAGGGCGGCCAACCCCCGCGCGACGAGGTGGACCCGGATGATCCCATCCAGGTTGCCTTCACGGAGGACGAGACCACCCGTGCCGGTCTCTACAACACGGCCCGCGTGGAGGTTGTTGATCCCGGCCAGTATGACGCCCTCTACCTTGTTGGAGGCCACGGCACAATGTGGGACTTCCCGGACAGCGAAGGCTTGCAGAAACTCGTAGCCAGCGTTTACGACGCCGGCGGCCTGGTGGGCGCGGTATGCCACGGTCCGGCTGGCCTGCTGAACGTGGAATTGGCGAACGGGTTCCGACTGGTCCAAGGTCGGGACGTAGCCGCCTTCACCAACGACGAGGAAGTGGCCGCGGGCAAGGAAAAGGTCATCCCGTTCTTCCTGGCGGACCGGCTGGTGGAACAGGGTGCGAACCACGTCTCCGCAGGTGTCTTTGAGGAGAAGGTGGTAGTCGACGAACGGCTCGTAACCGGCCAGAACCCGGCCTCTGCAGCTGGAGTCGCCAAGGAAATGGAGAAACTCTTCGCGGAGGTCATCCACCAGGAGAAGGCCGAAGAGCAGCACGACGCGGATGCTCTGCGCGCAGAAAAGGACGCCGAGAAAATCTCGAAGAAAAAGGCAGCGGCGGACGGCGGACATTAACCAACGAAGCAGCCGGGCCTTCCTCCATCAGGAGGGGGGCTCGACTGGCCGGGGATCACCTGGGTTCCCTTCACAACGGAACGTAGCTGGTCGCGCCTGATACCTCACTGAATCCGCGTAGCGTGTCGAGAAGAAGGAGAAGGCATTGTCCAAGATCACTGTTTTCGAGAGCGTCACGGTCGATGGCGTTATGCAGGGGCCCGGCCGCAGCGATGAAGACACCCGAGGCGGATTCACCCACGGCGGGTGGGCGGAGGGGTACCAGGACGAGGTGTCAATGAAGTACGCGGGCGAGGGCATGAGCGCCCAGCAGGGCCTGCTGTTTGGCCACCGCACCTATGACGACGTGCTCGGGCACTGGACCTCCATCGGCCCCAACCCGTTTGTCGACGTGCTGCTGGGCTCCGACAAGTTTGTGGTCTCACACACCTCGGACACGGTTCTCGCCTATGCGAACAGCGAACTGCTCGCCGGCGATGCCGTATCTACCGTGGCCGGGCTCAAGGACCGCTATTCCCGCGACCTCATGATCATGGGCAGCGGCCAACTGGTCCGCAGACTACACACCGCAGGCCTGATCGACCGGTACACGCTACTCATTCACCCCGTCGTGCTTGGGTCGGGCACCCGGCTCTTTACTGATGGAGACCGCGTCAACCTGAAGTTGGAACGCAGCATCCCGACCACCACGGGCGTCACCATTGCCGAATACATCGTCGCCCCCTGATCCGCGCCCCACGGAGTCCCGCACTGCGGGCTGAACAGACTTTCATGGTGACGCATCCGCAGCGCGGCAGGGTCACTACATCCCGGAAAAGCCGGACAACCTGCGGAACGGTGGACGCAGGTGTGCGTGTTTATGGTTGAGGAAACAGCCAGTGTCTGGTTGTCATACGAAAAACAGGAATGGTGGTTGTTGGTGCAGCCGAGCCATCACCCGAGAGCTCTGATGAAGCATGCTTGACCAGCCGTCCGCGGGATACGGGTCCCACAGCGGTTTATGTGCCGCGTTCCTCCAGGAATTACCGATCGATGGCGCAGCTGTTTCCATCTTCGGCGGTTCCGCAGCCGAAACATTGATGTGCGTCTCCGACCCCACCGCCGCCCGGCTGGACGAGCTCCAGTACGATCTCGGGGACGGACCCCGGTGGGATGTTTTCCGCACCCAGTTGCCGGTTATGATCCCCGACCTCAGCGCCGCAGGAGCCCGGTCGTGGCCGGCGTTCGCCGAGGCAGCCACCAGCACCGTAGCAGCAGCCTTTTTCGTTTTCCCACTGCTCGCCGGCGGGCTGGTCATCGGAGTGGCGGAGCTGTACTGCACCTCGCCCCACCAATTCAATCGAGCCGAAGTCAGCCGGGCCACCCACATTGCCAGCCGGACGGCGTGGACTTTGCTGCGTGGATTGATGCCGGACGGCGGGCCCGAATCGGCCCCGATACCGCTGGCCCGGCGCGAAATCCACCAAGCTACCGGCATGGTGCTGGCTCAGACCGGGAGCACAGCAGCGGAAGCTCTGCTGTTGCTGCGTGGCCATGCTTTCGCCAGCGGACGGTCTCTGCAGGACACGGCCGTGGACGTTGTCAGCCGTCGGCTGGATTTCACTCCGGCAGCGGGCATCCACAATACCGGTCCACAGTAAAATGCTGACATGGCAATCAAAAGCAGAGCCGAACGACTCAGCGATACGTTCGTGAAGCTTGCCGACACCCTCGTTGCCGACTATGACGTTTTGGACTTACTGCACACCCTCGTGGAGGACGCAGTTGACTTGCTCGACGCCGCCCAGGCCGGGCTGTTGCTCTCCGACGCCGACGGGAATCTACAACTACTCGCCTCCACCAGCGAGCAAAGCCAACTGGTGGAGCTGCTGCAACTGGAAGCCGGAGCGGGTCCGTGCGTAGAGTGCTACCGCACCGGAACGGTCATCACCGTAGATGACATCAGCGCCCTTGGTGGCCGCTGGCCGGCATTCCAGCAGGTTGCCTTGGACATGGGATTCAGGTCAGTGCACGCCGTGCCGATGCGCGTCCATACCAGGGTCATCGGCGCAATGGGACTGTTCGGCGCCGAAACCGGCGCCCTAACGCCGGAAGACGCCTCCATTGCCCAGGCCATGGCCGATGTGGCAACCATCAGCCTTCTGCAGGAACGCACCATCCGGGAAGCAGGCGTCCTCAACGACCAACTGCAACGTGCGTTGAGCACCCGGGTGCTCATTGAGCAGGCCAAAGGCGTCATCGCACAGACAAAGAACCTCGATATGGACAGTGCTTTCAACGTGCTGCGCGCACATGCCCGTTCCTCCCGGCAGAATCTCCACGACGTCGCCGACAGCATCGTCAAGCGCACTTTGATGATCTAGCACTTTTCTCGTTACCTCCCGCCGAGGCTTGTCCGGCAAGGTCGGTTACCTATGGACTCGCAGTGCCCTTCGTGCCTACGCTGGTGTTGTTGCCCCAGACCTCGGCAGCGCATTTTTCAGCGCACACGAGGAGGCAATATCTTGTCGCTAGCCAACCAGCCCCTACCGGTCGTGCCCGCTTCTACGCCACGTCCCCAACGGGCAACGTCCGGAATTCGGATCAACAAAGTCACCAGCAGCTACGCGGGTCTCTTGATGTCGGTCAAGGAAGCCGGACTGCTCGAGCGATGCCGACGCTATTACGTCCTGCTCCTGGTGCTCCTGGTTATCGCGGGCGCCGGCGTCTGGGTGGCATTCTTTCTTGTTGGCGACTCCTGGCTCCAGCTCGCGGTCGCGGCAGTGCTCGGTGTTGTCTTCACGCAATTCGCTTTGGTCGGCCACGAAGCTGCTCATCTTCAGGTGTTCACGTCCCGTTCGGCCAACGAGTGGGCGGCACGCCTGATCGCCACCCTGATGGTGGGCATGAGTTACGCCTACTGGACCGACAAACACTCAAGGCATCACGCCCGGCCGAACGTGGTCAACAGGGATCCGGATATCGCTCCCGGCGCCATCGTCTTTCACAACGTAGTCCCGTCCAACCGTGGGCGGCTCTCCCGGGCGTATGGCAAACGCCAGGGCTATCTCCTCTTCCCGTTCCTTTTGTTCCTCGGTTGGACGTTGCACATCGACTCGCTGAAGTACTTGCTGCAACGCGGGCCGGTAAAGTTCCGATGGCTTGAGCTCGGCCTGCTTGGCGCGCGCTTCGGGGCCTACATCGGGTTGCTCTTCTTCGTGCTGTCCCCCGGCGTCGCCACGGCCTTCATTGGGGTTCAAGTCGCCGTTTTCGGGTTGTATATGGGCGGAACCTTTGCGCCAAACCACAAAGGGATGCCTATACTTCCCGAGAACAGTCGTGCCGATTTCCTCACCCGTCAGGTGCTCACGTCGCGCAATATCACCGGCGGAAAATTGGTGACGTTCTTCATGGGTGGGCTCAATTACCAGATCGAACACCATTTGTTTCCAGACATGCCCCGCCGACATCTTCGCCAAGCCAGCCAGCTGGTCAAAGCACACTGCATTCTCACGGGTATCCCCTACACCGAGACGGGCCTGATGCGCTCGTACTCAATCGTGATCCGCTACCTCAATACCGTGGGTCTCGCCGCGGCTGACCCGTTCACCTGCCCTCTCGCAGGGCAACACCGGCCGTAGAGGGGGCATTCTCATTTCGGGACCCGTATCATCAGGGCGACCACCGTTGGTTAGTAAGGGTACTTAGTTCCTGTACGCTTTGGTTCCATGAGCAACCCTGTAGAACCCCGGAATTCACGACTCAAGCAGTCGATTACCGGGCCACTCCTCTTTCTCTTCATCCTCGGGGATGTATTAGGTGCCGGAATCTACGCCCTGGTGGGCAAAGTTGCCGGAGAAGTTGGAGGGGCCATCTGGATTCCCTTGGCCTTGGCGCTGTCCCTCGCCATGCTGACAGCTGGATCCTACGCTGAGCTGGTAACAAAGTACCCGAAGGCTGGCGGGGCGGCCGTCTTCGCTGAGCGGGCTTTCAAAATGCCGTCGATTTCGTTCCTCGTTGGTTTCTGCATGTTGGCCGCCGGCGTTACCAGCGCCGCAGGCTTGAGCCTGGCCTTCGCCGGCGACTACCTCAAGCCTTTCCTGGATGTACCCGCCACGCCTGCCGCTTTAGTCTTCCTGCTGTTGATCGCCCTCCTTAACGCCCGGGGGGTTAAGGAATCCGTCAGGGCCAATGTCGTCATGACTGCTGTTGAAGTATCAGGTCTTGTTTTGGTCATTGTTCTGGTCGGCATGATGTTCGCGCGCGGAGATGGCGATGCGTCCCGGGTCCTTGAGTTCAACCCGGCGGTTTCCCCCGGCGCAGGCATTCTCGCCGCCTCCTTGCTGGCGTACTACTCGTTCGTCGGGTTCGAAACCTCCGCCAACGTGGCCGAGGAGGTCCGGGACGTCCAACGTGTCTATCCCAAGGCGCTTTTTGGAGCCCTGCTGACTGCTGGTGCCATCTACGTTCTGATCGGTCTGGCTTCATCGATCGCCCTTTCCCCGAGAGACCTCAGTGATTCTTCAGGGCCTTTGCTGCAGGTGGTCCAAGCCACTGGTTTCGGGGTTCCGGATTGGCTCTTTGGCCTCATTGCACTCATAGCCGTAGCCAACGGTGCGCTGCTGACAATGATTATGGCAAGTCGGCTGGCCTTCGGTATGGCCGAACAATCCTTGCTGCCACCTGCATTGGGCCGGGTGCTCCCCCAAAGACGCACTCCATGGGTCGCCATTGTGGTAACCACGGCGGCCGCCATGGTGCTGACCGCCACTGGCGATCTTGGTTCGCTCGCCGAAACGGTAGTCCTGCTTCTGCTGTTCGTCTTCATCAGCACCAATATCGCCGTCTTGGTACTGCGCAAGGACAAGGTGAAGCACAAGCACTTCCGAGTGCCCGTCATCATCCCGTGCCTGGCCTTGCTTTCCTGTGTTGTGTTGTTGTTCCAGCAGGGTGCCGACATCTGGCTGCGTGCGGCAATCCTTCTTGCGATCGGCCTGCTGCTGTTCTTCGTTTCACATTGGATCCGCACTGGGAAACTATCGGGAACCCGGTCACATCACCGGCCGACAGCTCAAGACAAGGAACCGGTGGAACTCCAAGCCCCGCGCCCCTGACCCCACCCGGAGAAAAGCCGTGTGCCACCATGGGTCCATGGCTTCGACCCCGGCGCACGACCTTGCCGTCCCGAATCTCCCCTCCCAGGATTTCGACGTGACCGAAGCCTTCTATGGTGGTTTCGGTTTCGAGCGCATGTTTCGGGATCAAGGGTGGATGATCCTCACCCGGGCCGGACTGCAACTGGAGTTCTTTCCCGCCCCGGGCCTTGATCCGTTTTCGAGCAGCTTCATGTGCTGCCTGCGTGTCGCCGACGTCGACGAACTTTACGAGGCCATCCTCCGGTCCGGAGTGCCGGTCAGCACGGCCGGCATGCCGCGCCTCCACCCCGTCCGGATGCAGACGTGGGGACTCCGGGCCGGATACCTCGTAGACCCGGACGGAACGCAGCTCACTCTTATCGAGCGGTGAACCACCGGAAGCTGGGGGTCCGCTCTACGGCAAACGTCGGCTGAGCGCTTTCCCTTCGTATCCAAGGCGATATACATATGTCTATCCGACTATGAACGGATCGCTACTTGTACTGCTACGCTGCCGCGGATCCCTGCCTACGGTGAACCAGATGCTTCACACATCGATCCGCCGTCAGAAAAGAGAACCACGTGTCTGAAATCAACGAGCTTCAGGTAGTCCCGCACTGGATCGGAGGCGCCGAGTCGCCGTCGGCCGGCGACCGCACGGCCCCCGTGTTCGATCCCGCACTCGGCAAAGAAGCCAGGCTGGTCAACCTGGGCAACGCCGAGGACATTGAATCGGCCATCTCCTCCGCCCACAAGGCGTTCCCGGCCTGGCGCGATATGTCCATCACCAAGCGCCAGCAGATCATCTTCCGCTTCCGCGAGCTGCTGAACGAGCGCAAGGGTGAACTCGCGGAGATCATCACTTCCGAGCACGGGAAGGTTGTCTCCGATGCCCTCGGTGAAATCACCCGTGGCCAGGAGGTCGTGGAACTGGCCACCGGCTTCCCGCACCTCATCAAGGGTGAGCATTCAGAGAATGTCTCCACCGGCGTCGATGTCTATTCCACCAAAGCGCCGCTGGGCGTCGTCGGCATCATCAGCCCCTTTAACTTCCCGGCCATGGTGCCGCTGTGGTTCCTGCCAATCGCCATCGCCGCCGGCAACACGGTAGTCCTCAAGCCCAGTGAAAAGGACCCGACGGCGGCCAACTGGCTCGCTGCCCTGTTCACCGAGGCGGGACTCCCTGATGGTGTTTTCAACGTACTGCACGGCGACAAGGAAGCCGTCGACGGACTTCTGCAGCACCCGGATGTAAAGGCGATTTCCTTCGTCGGTTCCACGCCAATTGCCCAGTACATCTACGAGACCGCTGCCCGTAACGGCAAGCGCGTCCAGGCCCTCGGCGGAGCAAAGAACCACATGCTGGTCCTTCCGGACGCCGACCTCGAACTAACCGCCGACGCCGCCATCAACGCCGGTTTCGGTTCCGCCGGCGAACGCTGCATGGCCATCAGCGTCGTCGTCGCCGTCGAGCCCGTCGCCGACGCACTGATCGAGAAGATCACCGCCCGAATGACCACCCTGAAGGTCGGCGACGGCCGCCGCGACTGCGACATGGGCCCACTGGTCACCCGCCAGCACCGCGACAAAGTGGCCTCGTACATCGACGTCGCCATCGAGGACGGCGCGAATGTCGTTGTCGACGGCCGCGGCATCGAAGTGGACGGCGACGAAAATGGCTTCTGGCTGGGCCCGACGCTGATCGACGACGTCCCGGTCACCTCACGTGTGTACACCGAGGAAATCTTCGGCCCTGTGCTGGCAGTGGTCCGCGTAAAGAGTTACGAAGAGGGCCTGCACCTGATCAACTCCGGCGCCTTCGGCAACGGAACCGCGATCTTCACGAACGACGGCGGTGCAGCCCGCCGCTTCCAGACCGAGGTTGAAGTGGGGATGGTGGGCATCAATGTGCCGATCCCCGTGCCGGTGGCCTACTACTCCTTCGGCGGGTTCAAGGACTCCATCTTCGGCAGTTCAAAGGCCTACGGTCTGCAGGGCTTCCAGTTCTTCACTCGTGAGAAGGCCATCACGTCACGCTGGCTCGACCCCAGCCACGGCGGCATCAACCTGGGCTTCCCGCAAAACTAACGAAAGGTGAGAGAGCGTCCGTATTTTGTGGCCGGGAGGTGAGAGAGCGTCTGACCTGCCAGATGCTCTCTCACCTTTCGCCCGTTTCGGGCTAACGCTCTTCCAGGAACCCGACGGCGGCAAACAGTTCCAGCCTGTCGCGCAGGCTGTCGAGGTTAAGTCCCAGGACGATCCCGGCAGCATCGATCCGGTTCCGGAGCGTGTGCCGGTGAATTCCCAACTCCCTCGCCGTGCGGTCCCACACGCAGTTATTTGCCAGCCACGCCGTCACCGTTGCACGCAACTGCGTCTGCTCCGATTCGTCGTGTTTGGAGAGGGGTTCGATGAGCCGCAGTGCCACGGACTCTGCCTCGTCCCGTTGCAGCAAACCGAGCATGCCGCCTTGGGATATCTCGCCAAACTCCACGAGTGGACGGGAGAGCTCCACGGCTCTCTGCAGGGACCGTTCTCCTTCCCTCAGGGCTTGGGCCAGGTTGGCGAAGGTCGCCTCTCCGGACACCCCGGCGGCAGCCCCGTACCTTTCCAGGAGGACAGCGACTTTGCCCTGGAGGTTTGATCCCGCCAGGACAACAACGTTCTCTTTCCGCTGGGCATAGAAGACGGCCCCCCGGTGATCATCCGACAGGAGTTCGAGAGCTTCGAGCAGGTTCTGCCCTTGCCCCGGCTGAAGTGCCACCGTCACCACCAAGGGCTCTGCAGGAAGCCTCCCCCAGACTTGACGGGCGGTCCGCTCGGCCACATCCGTGCTTCCTGCCAGCAACTGTTCGAAAACCCCCGCCCGGAGGTGGCGCCGTGCCGTATCCAGCGTGCGCGTTTGCTCCAGCGCCAGGCTGGCCAACGCGATCACGCTGTTGATGATGTCCGTGCGGGCCGGATCCAGGGGTTCAATCGCGCCGAGTACCAATACGCCGCGCAGGTAATGCCTGCGCCCCAACGTCTGCAAGGTGACTTGTTCGCCGTCGACCGTCAGCTGCGATACCGACCGCGATCCTTGATCCAACGCCTTGGTGACAGCGTCTTTCACTCCCGGCATCAACGCCGAGGGCACAGGACGGTTATTGGGCATCAGGATGTGGTTCCCGGCAGCGTCGAACAATGCCACCCAGCCATGAAGTTGGCGTTCAAGTTCAGCCAGAATCGATCGGAGCCCATCCGGCCTTAGGGCAGCCCTCGCGATGGCGCGCTGTGCCTGGAGGGACCATTCGGCCCGTGCGTGCTGTTCACGGGCCAGCCAGTCGGCGACGAACCGGATGATGGCGATGAATGGAGTCCTGTCCGGCACTTCCAGCAGGGGCAGCCCCTGCCGGCGGCATGCGTCCTCCAAACCTTGGGGCAGGACCCCATGGATTACCTGGGTGGCGAAGCCCAGCCCGCTGATCCCATGGTTGACCAGCCGTTCCACGTACTCGTTGTACAGCGGCCCTGATGCCTCGTCGACCGGAAACTGGGTCCCGTCCGTCAGCAGCAATTGCCCGGCGTCAAGGAAGGGCGTGGGGTCGTCGAGGTCGGAACTATGCACCCAGGAGATGGATGAGTCCAGGCCTGGTCCCGAGGCATCAGGCGACACCAGCCGCAAGTTCAACGAGCTGTTGTGAAGGATGGTGTTGATGGTTGGCGGCACGCTCAAACCCTCTCTGGAAAAACGTAGTTCCACGCCATGCTAACTATACAAATGTCGAGAGCGTTCTTTTCGCCCTGAAGCTCATTATGAAGGGGAAGCCCCACCAGCCCCTTCGAGAGGACCTTCCAATGTCTCCCACCCGGACCGCCCTGGCCGCCCCGCTCACCAACTCCGGGGTCGCATCCCTGGATACGGCCAACGTCTTCCATTCATGGTCTGCGCAGAACACTCTGAATCCTCTGGCCATTGCCGGTGGTTCGGGCAGCACCATATGGGACCACGAAGGCAGGACTTACTTGGATTTCTCCAGCCAACTCGTCAACACCAACATCGGCCACCAGCACCCCCGCCTCATCGAGGCCATCAAGCAGCAACTGGACACACTCACTACCATTGCGCCCTCGCATGCCAACCACACCCGCGCCGTCGCAGCCGAAAAGATCCTTGCCCACGCCCCGTCAAACATGGACAAAGTGTTCTTCACCAACGGCGGCGCGGACGCCAACGAGAACGCCATCCGCATGGCCCGTCTGCACACTGGCCGGGACAAGGTCATCTCCCGCTACCGCTCTTACCACGGCAACACCGGCGCCGCGATCGTTGCCACGGGCGACTGGCGCCGCATCCCCAACGAATACTCCCGCGGCCACGTCCACGTCTTCGGGCCCTACCTCTACCGCTCCGAGTTCTGGGCCCAAACTCCGGAGCAGGAGGCCGAGCGCGCCCTGCAGCACCTGCGCCGCACCATCGAACTTGAAGGACCGCAATCCGTCGCTGCCGTGCTCCTCGAAACCGTGCCCGGCACTGCCGGCATCCTGCTCCCGCCCCCCGGCTATCTGGAAGGCGTCCGCGCACTCTGCGATCAGCACGGAATCGTCCTGATCCTGGACGAGGTCATGGCCGGCTTCGGCCGCACCGGCGACTGGTTCGCCCTGGATGCCTACAACGTTGGGCCGGACCTCATCACCTTCGCCAAGGGCGTCAACTCCGGTTATGTCCCCGTAGGCGGGGTCATCATTTCCAAGGAAATCTCCGAGACCTTCGATGACCGCGTCTTCCCCGGCGGGCTCACCTACTCCGGCCACCCCCTCGCCGCCGCATCCATCGTGGCCTCCATCGAAGCCTTCGAGGAAGACAACATCGTGGAGAACGCCGCACTCATAGGCACCGACCACCTTGAACCCGGCCTGAAGGCCCTGGCTGCCAAGCACGACGTCATCGGTGAGGTCCGCGGCCGCGGGGTTTTCTGGGCCCTCGAACTCGTGGAGGACCGCGAAACCCGGAAGCCCGTCAGCGCCGCCTTCATGGGCAAGTTGAAAGCGGAACTGCTTGGCCGCGGACTGCTGCCCTTCATGGCCGACAACCGCGTGCACGTGGTGCCACCCGCCGTCGTGACCCCCGAAGAAGTGCGCCAGGCGCTGGCGATTTACGACGACGCCCTGACCGCCGTCCGCTGACAGCGGCAGGAAGGACTGGAAGGGCGGGACCGTCGCATGGTTCAGCAATCCATCGTGACGGATCAATGCCCCTTGAAGGCTTCTGCCAGCCACCAAGCTCCACCGTCGGAAGCGATTCTGGCGTCAATCACCAGCGGAGTTTTGCGGGGACCCCTAACCCACTCCTCCGCCAGCGTCAGGTCCTCCAGCCGCCGAACCGTAATGGCTGCCGCGCCGTATCCGGCGGCGATGGAGGCGATGTCGGTGGTTGGGAACCTCACAATTTCCAGGTCCACATCGTCCGCGGCAAAGTGATGGACTTCAGCTCCATACGCGGAATCGTTGTAGACGATGGCCACCAGCGGGATCTGTTCGCGAACCGCTGTTTCCAACTCTGAGATTGCCATGAGGAAACCGCCATCCCCCGTTCCCAGGATCGGGAGCCGATCAGGCCTGGCGACTGCCGCTCCAATCGCTGTGGAAAGCCCCAATCCGATCGATTGGAAAGCCTGGGTAAAGCAGAAGCCAAACTCGTCCGGGACAGACAGGTAGGTGCTGGGGTATCCCATGAAGTTGCCCGAGTCGACGGACACGATGCGATTGCTTGGGGGGATTCGGTCCAACTCGCGGCTCAGAACCCGCGGGTCGATGGTCCCGTCCGTTGAAAGGTCCTCCGTTTCCACAGAGTTCCACCGGGCGTGCCCAGCAATGCGATGTGCCATTTCGCGCGTGCGCAGGCCGGTTGCCCGGTGTCCATCGGACTGCATTTGCTCGAGCACCGCGGCCGCTGTCTCAGCGCAATCCCACAATATTCCAAGATCGATGGGGCGGTTGGCACCGAGGGCTGAGTCTTCAAGGTCCACCTGAACCACTGACGTTGAGTCGCCGATGAGCGTGCCGTGGCGCATGGTCCACATGTTGAGGGCGCAACCCCAGCCCACGATCAGGTCAGCTTCCGCGATGGTTTCAGCCGTGAAGGGGGACGAGAATCCGCCTGATATTCCAAGGTTGAAAGGGTTGCCGGTGAAGAGGCCGTGAGGACCATCCCAGCACAGCGCGGTTGCGGCTTATCCCGCTGTACCAGGAGGAATTCCGGATCGTAGCAGCCCCGTCGCACCCTGCCCATGCACTGCCCCACGTGACTTTGCACGATTTAGTGGCGCATCGATGGGTAGTCCCGCTGGCCAATACTCCCCTGAGGGACGAATTCGAACTTAACTTCCGCAACGCCGGGCTTGCCCCTCCGGTTCAGCAGGTCGAGTCCGGGGCACCTGCGACCTTACGGACTCTTGTTGTCGAAGGTGGATTCCTCGCCCTCATGCTGGAATCCATGGCAGTGGCTGAGCCGAAGGTGAAGATCCTCGACCTGCATCTGGAGGGGCTCGCCCAGCAGGTCGGCCTGCTGCTCCATCCGGACCGTCCTTTGACACCCAGCGCGGCGCTGCTCGCAGACAAGCTCCGGGAGGTCGGAGACGAGATGGGACGCGACCTTCCAGCAAACAACGTGGCCTCGCTACCAGGAACAGTCGAGAATCAGTCAGATGAGTAGCCCCGGTGGATGAGCCCCGATCGTGTCAGAGATAGTCGCCGCCCCGTTCGCGGGCAACTTCCAGAAGCGTTGAGTGGAAAGCGACCTCTGCGGGCGCATACACCTTGTCCTGGCGCTGGGCCAGAAGTACTCGCCTCAGGGGGGCATCCGAGCCAAGACTGAGGATCCTGACATCCGGATGCTGCAGGGCGACGGCTGTTCTTGGCACCATCGCTACGCCCATGCCCACGCTGACCATGGCCTGGGCTTCCTGGTAATCATTGGCTAGGAAGCCGAGGTGCGGTTCAAAGCCGGCGTCGTGGGCAGAGCGTTGAAGTACCTCCACCACTGGGTGGGCCTCCGCCCGGACTATCCATGACTCTTTCCGGAGCTCTTTCATGGTCACCTCGTCACGATCAGCGAGGGGGTGCCCCTTTGACACGAGAATCACGGTGCTCTCCTGGAAAACTTCCGTGATCCGAATGGAGTCGTCGTTAAACCGGTTCCAGGGATAGTCCCAGAGCAAGCACAGCCCGGTCACTCCGGACTCGAGGTCCGAGATGAGTTCGTCGAAACGGGCGCTGCGCACGGACAGGCCAATCGCCGGGTATCGCTTTTTGAAGGCACGGATCACCAATGGCAGAAATGATCCGGCCAGCGTGGGAAACGTCCCAACAGTCAACGAGCCTCGACCCAGGCCGGCGATCTGGCCCAAGTCGGCCCGGGCGGCCCGCATCTGACCGACGATCTTACGGGCGTGGCCCGCCAACACCTGTCCCGCCTCGGTGGGTACCACGCCACGGGACCGGCGGTTGAGGAGGGGTTGCCCCACTTCTTGCTCGAGCTTGCGCAACTGCTGCGAAACGGCTGAGGGCGAATACATCATCGTGTCAGCCGCCGCGGTGATCGATCCCTGTTCGACCACCTCCACCAGGAGAGCCAGCCGCCGGATATCGAATAAATCCAGGTTCTCGTCGTTAAGCAATGCTTCACCCTTCCACGTCTTTGGTTCATTCTATGCAGTGACGAGCGTTGGAGTGTTGATTTTTTCCGGAAGTACACAACTGACAGCTGATTCACTTCACTCTGGAGCATACGCAGCACCATGAATGAAGTGATGCTACAGTCCCCTTCAGAAATTCAACATTGTCTTCATTTGTGATCCGCATCATTCTCGTATCAGGCAGAAAAGCAGCAAAGCACCTCGGGAAGCAGGGAACACGATGAAGATTGAAGCTGAATGGATGCGCGGGGGCACCAGCAAGTGCTGGGTCTTTGAAACCGACCACCTTGCCAAGGCCCACGCCAACCTGGACGATCTCCTGCCCCGGCTTTTCGGCAGCCCGGATTCACGGCAGATCGACGGGGTGGGCGGGGCTACCTCCACTACCAGCAAGGCAATGATCCTGCACCGCCCTGCGGACCGTGATGTCGACGTTGAGTTCACCTTTGCGCAGGTGGGCATCGAAGAGGCAGCGGTGGACTGGGGCAGCAACTGCGGGAACTGCTCGGCGGTTGTCGGCCTCTACGCCATCGAGAAAGGGTGGGTCATCCCGGACGGCGATTCCACCCGGATCGTTACCCGGAATACCAACACGGGCCAAGTCATCATCCAACAGGTTTCGACTCCCGCAGGCGCCCTCCCGATTGTCCCGAACGCACAGATGCCCGGCGTCGTTTTTCCCGGGTACAAAGTAGGGCTCGGTTTCCAGGATCCTGCGGGAAAGACCACAGGCAAACTGCTGCCTACCGATGAAACGACCGACACCATCGTCGCCGGCGGAACACGTTGGACCGTATCGATGGTGGACGCGGGCGCCCCAGTGGTCATTGTCCGGGCAGAGGAACTTGGGCTGGATATCGAGCGCTACGAGACGTGGAAAGCCGGCGTCGAACTTCAGTTGGACACCCTGGACCTCATTCGTCGCCAGGCAGCCGTCCGGATGGGACTGGCAGCAACGCCTGGGCAAGCCGCGCGGGCTGTTCCCAAGCTCGCTATAGTCGGCCCACCCACCGGGACAGACACAGACTCCGACGTCAACGTCATGATGCTTTCGATGGGCAAACCGCATCCAGCCCTCGCGATCACCGGCAGCATCGCCCTGACGCTCGCCGCCCGCACACCCGGCACCGTGCTCAACGCCATCACCGGCACATCCACAGCAGCCCTGAAAATCAGGACACCTGCCGGCGTTATCGAAACCTGGAGCGAGGAGCACCAAGGGTCCCTGCTGGTCGGAGTCGACCGGACAGCCCGCACCATCGCCACCAGCATCATTCACCTCCCGGAGACTCTCGGCAACGCCGTCGAAGCCTCACTAGCAACAGCCACTCGATGAGGAGACACCACCATGGCTAAGACTATTTACCAACCAGCTCCCGAGGCAGAGAGCGACATCCGGGAAGGACGTTCCCAGCGTCCCAACAACCGCCGCCGTATCCTGCTGGTAACGGTTGCCGCTTCCGTCATCCTGGGTTTGGTTGCCATCCTGTTCGGAGGCGCCATCTTCAACCCGGCGGCCACCCCGGAATCGGAGCCGACCATGACCGCCACCCAGATCATCCCGCTGGTCATTCTCGTGGTGATGTTCGTCGTCGCCACTAAATGGCCACTGAACATCGGCGTCATGGGCCTCGTCGCTTCATTCGGTGTCGGCTACTTCATGCTTGGCATGACCGATAAAGAAATCCTGGCCGATTTCCCCGCCAATATCGTGATCACCATCATCGGTGTCACCTACTTCTTCAGCATGGCCCAGCACAACGGAACCATCGACATCATCGTCCAGGGCTGCGTCCGACTTGTACGGGGCAAAACCCTGCTGCTGCCGTGGGTCTTCTTCCTCTTGGCGGCTTCCCTGACCGCGCTTGGCACCTTCTCCCCCGCCGCAGTCGCACTGCTGGCCCCCGCCGCCATTGGACTGGCCTACGAGTCACGCATCCACCCTGTCCTCATGGGCGCGTTCATTATCAACGGAGCACACGCCGGCGGCTTCTCCCCGCTGTCCGTGGCAGGCGTACTGGTACACGACATCGCTGTGAAAAACGGGTTCCCCATCTCACAGGGCGCGCTCTTCGGGGCAAGCTTCGCACTGAACCTGATCCTGTCAGTCCTCACTGTGGTGCTCTTTGCCCTGCTGGGGAAACTCCGCGACGGCGCGGCCGGCCAGCACGCAGACCTGGACACAACGCGCACCTCCCGACCCCATGGCCAGCAGATCTTCACGTTGGCGCTCATTGTCGCCATGCTCGTCTGCGCCTTGGGCTTCCACATGCCGATCGGCTTCGTCGCCCTTTCGGCCGGGCTCCTGCTGGCACTGGTGAACATCAAGGAACATCGCACCTTCATCGGCGGAGTCTCCTGGTCGACCGTCCTGCTCGTGGCCGGCATGATCACCTACGTTTCCCTGCTACAGCACGTTGGTGTCATCGACACCCTTGCTGAGCAAGCCCTGGCTCTCGGAGCACCGCTCCTCATCGCCTTGGTGCTCTGCTACGTGATCGGCGTAGGCTCAGCCTTCGCCTCCTCCACCGCACTGCTCACTGCCTTCATCCCACTTGCTGGCCCCCTGCTCGCGACCAGCTCACTCAGCGCATCGGGAACGGTGGCGGCCCTCGCCATCGCCGCAACTGTCGTGGACGTGTCTCCGTTCTCCACGGACGGTGCCCTGGTGGTGGCCAACGCACGCGAAGACGACCGCCAGCGCGTATACAAGCAGCTGATGATGTACGCCGGCGGAATCGTGCTGGTGGCACCTGCGCTGGCATGGGCACTCCTGGTTCCCACCGGAATAATGTAGGCCCCACGTCCCGGAAGCCTGCCGATACCAGTGTTCGGCCGGCCCAGGGTCCTTGCGCTCTTGCACACCATCGCAACAGGTAACCCGAGAGACGGGCGCAAAAGCGCAAAGACCCTACGCACCTAAGGCAGGGCCACCACGGCGGCCCTGCCTTAGGTGCTTTAGGTGCGTTAGGTGCGTTAGGTGCTGTAGGTGCTTTGGGTGCCCTAAGCTCCGGCTTGCACCACGGCGTTCAGTTCGTCCAGGGTAGGCGGGTTCGCTCCCGGCCGCTGCACCGTGATGGCTGCAGCGGCCGCAGCAGCGACGTTGGCCGGCGAACCTCCAGGATGTTCCACGCGGAGGTTGCCGGAGGCGACAACGTCCTGAGTCCTTCACCGACGACCAACACATCAGGTGTTGGACGATCACAGTCTGACCCGGTTTTGGGGTAATCCATCAACGTTTCCCGTGTTGGGGCGGCTATGGCGTGACTTTTATTTCACGGATGGTCAGGTCCCGGAACGTGGCCGCTCCCTCGTGGGCGTAGAGGCGGATGCCGTTGTCGCCTTCAAGGGGAAAAACCCGGTGTGAGTGCACCACCCGCCCGTCACCGACGAACATCTCGACGCTCGTACGATCCACGAGGACGCGGATAGCGAGGCGCCCTGCGGAGAGGTCCACCGGGGTTTGGGTTTCGCCGGCAGTGGGGTTGATCGTGGGGCGGCGGTTGACGTACGTGAACGGGCCACGCAGGAAGACACCCGCGGCGACATGCCTCCCTCCGCCCGCGGCGCGGCACACCTCAAGACCGAGATTGGCCGGTGGTTCGGCCGGGTCCCACACCAACTCGCAGGACAGCTCGTAGGCGAGCGGGCGGACGGTCAGATCCTTCGTACCGGTAACCGCCACATCGCCCAGACGATGTGCGCGCTTCACGTGGTTCTCCAGCGCGGATGTCGGGGCGGAGGCCAGGTAGTAGCCACCGCTTCCACGCTTGAGGCGGACATCGCGGACAATCATGTCGTCACCGTTGTAGCCTTCGGTAGCCAGGGTGGGCGTGTTGTGCGGATAGTCCCAGAAATTTGCCCATCCGATCGCCCGGCGGAGAGTGGGGTCCTCGGCACCTGACGGAACGTGATGCGGATAGGTAACTGCACCATAGAAGTCGAAGCCATAGTCCAGCCACTCCGGCTCGGCATGGTCGGGCGTGAAGGAACTGCCGTCAAAAGCTCCGGTCCAATAGGCATACGTCGCGGGCAGTCCGCGGCCCTTGCCGTTTGCGCTGGTTCCGAGAACCCAGTGCGAGGATCCGTCGTCGGCAGTCATCCGGAAGATATCCGGGCACTCGAGCAGCCCCAGATCGCTGCGGAGAAACTCGCCCACGCGCTTCCAGGACTGCAGGTCCGGCGAGGTGTAGAAACCAAGCTTCTGCCCCTCCGCATTGGCCAAGAACCACCGACCTCGGTCACCATCCCAGATCACCTTGGGATCGCGGAAATCGTGAACACCCGGGTTGGGCAGCACAGGTGCCTGGCCACCAGGCTTGAAGGACCGTCCCCGGTCCGTGGAGTACCAGAGATACTGCGCCTGCCGGCCATCCGGCGCCTGGGTGACAATTGCTATGACGGCACCCGCTCCGAATCCGGCCGTGTTTCGCTCATCAACCACAAGGCATCCTGACCAACAGTCACCGTTGCCGTTGCTGAACTTCGGTATCGCCACACCCCGGTCCCGGAATGAGACGTGGTCGGTGGTGGTGGCACGGCGCCACGATGTGCCTCCACCACCGTTGATGTAGTCAGCGTTGTACAAGTAGTAGTAGTGATACTCCCCGTCCAGGAAGATGGGGCGTTGGGGATCGTTCTTCCAGTTGTCGGGCACACTGAAGTGATAGAGCGGGCGCATCCGGGATGTTCCTTTCGCGGGTGGGCCGCCCGCCGCCATGGCGGGTCCAACGGCGGTAGACAGTGCCAGGGACCCGCCCAACGCAACGGCGCCGGCGCCGGTCAGTAGTCCTCGGCGGGAGACTGATGATGAATTTTTCATGGGGTTCACTTCCGTTCCGGCAAGAGGCTACGGGTCTCATCAAAGACTCCGGCCATGGTCCACGCGTCGAAGGAGAGTAGTCGCACTGTGCTTTGGGTGGCGGCCAGTGTCACGCGCTCGCCGCCCAGGGTCGGGTAGACACGGGCTGTGAGCGGCTTACCGTTGGCGAAGATTTCGACGGCGGACCGGTCCACCAACACACGAAGGCGAACACGACCATCCGTCATGGGAAGCGGGCCGGACTTCTCCTCCACATCGACGGCAGGGTCAAGGCTGCTGCGGGTGCGGTCAAGGCGGAGGTTACCCGGATGGTGTCCGTCCGCAGCACGACTCAGCTCGATCACTGTCTCCTCAACGCCATCCGCCGATCCGAGCAGACTGAGCCTCAACATCGCACCGGGTGCGAGCTGCAGATCCAGTTCAAGGTCCAACTGGTTGCCGGAAACACCCGTATTCACAGGCGTCCCGGCCCCTACGAGAACCTGGCCCGGAACACTGACGTGGTCCCTGCGCAGCTTCGAGACTTCGGGAGCCGGCGCGAACTCCAACGTTCCGTCGTCCGCCAAGGTGGTAACGCGTGGCAGGCTCATGACGCCCGACCAGCCGGCTTCCACCATCGCTGTATCGCTTCGGCCTTCCTGCATCCAGCCGAACATAACGCGTCGGCCCGACTCATCCTTGAACGATTGCGGCGCATAGAAGAAACGGCCACCGTAGTCGAGCCGGTGCAGGGCCGCGGGCTCGAACGAATCCCCGGCATAGCGTCCCGTCCAGTACAGCGGATGGCGGGTGTCGCCGTCGTCCCACGCCGAGAAGACCAGCACGTCCGGCGAGCCATCAGACGGTTCAGCTCCCAACGATCCCTGTCCCGCCCGGAACAGGTCCACGCATTCCCACATGGTCCCGGTCCAATCAGTGTCCGAGGGATCTCCCTGCGAAGCGTCGCCGATGAACAACGGCCCAATGTAGTCCCATTGCCGCAGGTCAACCGATTCATACAAGAACGCCGTACCACCGCGGTGTCGAATGCCGGAGCCCACCAGTTGCCGCCATTTGGTTCCTTCACGCCATACGCAGTGATCGCGGTACGCGGTGATCTCCACTCCGCTTGGCGGGGCTGCAATCACGGGGTTCCCGGTGTCCTTGGTCCAGCTCAGCAGATCCGGGGATCCTACCGCGACGCAGGGCAGTTCCCTACCCTCGAACCGCCCCGAGTAAACCAAGGTGGGCGTGCCGCCGTCGTTCACCAACACCCCGGACCAGCAGCCTTCGGCGTCCGGTCCTGCGGACGGTTCCAACGCGACCGGCTGGTCCGTCCAGGTGACGAGGTCGGTGCTGGTGGCATGGCCCCACTGGATTCGGTGGTGGAAAGCACCCTCAGGGTTGTACTGGTAGAAGAGGTGGTAGGTGCCGTTCCACTGGCTGATGCCATTGGGGTCGTTGAGCCATCCGGCCGGTGAGACAAAGTGGAAGCGTGGCCGCAGCGGATCGGCTTCGGCGCGGGCCACCAACTCATCCTGCGGAACGGTGGCGAGCGGGTGGGTCAGTTCAGTCATGCTGAAGCCTCTTCTTGAGCGTTCGACGCCGGGTGGCCGGGTTGGGTTGGTTCGCTGGCCAGGGCATGGCCGCTGGCAGCAGCCCACGGCCGGTATAGATGGCAGCGCACCCAGTGGCGGTTTTCGGGGTCCCCCACCTGGTGGCGGACTGGTTCTTCGGCAGAACAGGCCTGGTTCGGGTCGCCGTCGAACGCGCAGTGTGTCGAGGCCATGACAGCCTGCCGCAGTTCGGCCCTGCGGACAGGATCGTAGGAACCTGCGCGGGAAGGATCCGGCACTGCCGAAACAAGCAATTGAGTGTAGGGATGCGCAGGGTTGGACAACAGGTCCAGGGACTCGCCTTCCTCAACGAGTTCACCGGCGAACATCACCGCCGTACGGTCCGCGAGGTAGCGGGCGGACGCGAGGTCGTGGGTGATGTAGAGCATGGAGATACCCTGCTCATCGCGGAGCTTGCGCATCAGGTTCAGTACGCCGATCCGGACAGAGACGTCCAGCATGGAGGTAGGCTCGTCGGCCAGGATGACCTGCGGTTCGACGGCCAGCGCCCGGGCAATCGCAACGCGTTGGCGCTGCCCGCCCGAGAGCTCGTGCGGATATGAGTTCAGCATGTCAGCTTCCAGGCCAACAGTGGTCATGAGATCTTCGAGCCGCTGCCGGGTTTCCTCCTCGGAACCGCCGCTCTTGCCGTGGATCGCCAGGGAGCGCCGCAGGAAATGCTCGATCCTGTGCGCCGGGTTCAACGAGCCGAACGGGTCCTGGAACACCATCTGCAGCTGGGATCGAAACGCACGCGATGCTTGGAAGCGATCCCGTTTGAGGACATCGACGCCATCAATGAGGATGGCGCCGGAGCTGGGCTTTTCGAGCCGGGCGACACAGCGGGCCAAGGTGCTTTTGCCGGATCCGGATTCACCCACCAGCGCTACGATTTCGCCCCGGCCAATGGTCAGGTCAACGCCGTGCAGGGCGCGGACAGACTCGCGGGAGAACAGTCCACCGACGGGGAACGACTTACCCAGGCCCTGGATTTCAAGGGCGGGGCTGCCGGTCAGGGTCCCGGGCTGCGGGGTCATGAGGGCGTGGCTCATCGTGCGGCTCCTTCCAGAGGTGCGGGATCAATAACCGAAGGGTCGGCACCGATCGGTGCCACATAATGCCCGGGTGCCGCTTCGGTGAGGTCCGGGATGTTGCGGAATTTCACGCCTTCGGGCAGGCCCGTCAGAGGAACGCGCGGACCGGTGAGCGGGGGGAAAGCTCCCATCAGCGCCTGGGTGTATGGGTGGCGGGGATTGGCGTAGACGTCCTGGGCTTTTGCGGTTTCCACGATCCGGCCGCCGTACATCACGGCCATGCGGTGCGAGAGTTCCACCATGAGGGACATATCGTGGGTGATGAAAAGGACCGAGAAGCCGAGCTCGCGCTGGAGTTCCTTGATTTGCGCCATGATCTCTTGCTGCACCA
This sequence comes from Paenarthrobacter aurescens, assembly GCF_025421775.1. Lineage (GTDB taxonomy): Bacteria > Actinomycetota > Actinomycetes > Actinomycetales > Micrococcaceae > Arthrobacter > Arthrobacter aurescens_B. The sequence goes on from NZ_JAOEFX010000001.1 coordinate 497,677, forward strand.
CCACGTCCAGTGCGGTGGTGGGTTCGTCGAGGATCAGCAGTGACGGCTTGAGCGCCACAGCCATGGCGATGACCGCACGTTGACGCATGCCGCCCGAGAGCTGGTGCGGATAGGACTTGAGCCGGGCGGGGTCGATCCTCACGAGCTCCAGCAGCTCACCGGCACGCCGCAGCGATTCCTTGCGGGAGTAACCGGCGTGGGTAGTGAAGATGTCCACGATTTGTTCGCCGATGGTCAGTACCGGGTTGAGCGAGTTCATGGCCGACTGGAAGACCATTGCCACGTCCTGCCAGCGGAAGCGCCGCAACTCCTCCGGGCTCATGGCCAGAACGTCCTTGCCGCCAAAGGAAACGCTGCCACCCGCGATCTTTGCGGGATCCTTTAGGAGCCTCATGATCGAATTGGCGATGGTGGACTTCCCACAGCCGGACTCCCCCGCGAGGCCGAAGACCTCGCCTGTGCCAATACTGAACGAAACACGGTCGACGGCGGTGGTCGAGCGGGTATCGCCGATGTACTTGACGGTGAGGTCCTTGACTTCCAGGACGGGCTCGTGGGAGCCGAAGGAAACTTGGGAGATGGTCATTTGGCGGCGCTCCTTTCGATGTTCTTTGGTGTTGCGGGCGCCTTGATCTTCCGAAGCCGCGGATTGGTGACCTCGTCCACGGCGTAGTTGATGAGGGCAAGGGCGAAAGCGACCAGCGCGATGCACACGCCTGAGGGGACAAAGACCCACCAGCTTCCGGTGAGCAGGGCACCTTCATTGCCGGCCCAGAAGAGGTTGTTTCCCCAGGAGACCGTGCTGACGTCGCCCAGGCCCAGGAATTCCAGGCCCGCTTGGGCGCCGATGCCGTAGATCACGCAGGCCAGCAGGGTGCCCATGACGATCGATGCCATGTTGGGCAGGATCTCGCGGAACATGATCCGTCCCGCCCGTTCACCGGACACCACGGCCGCGGCTACAAAGTCCTTGGAGCGGATGGATAGCGCTTGTGACCGCAGGACACGGGCTGAACCTGCCCACCCGGTGACCACAAGTACCAGGATCACGGTTCCCAGGCCCGGCGGCAGGAATGCGGCCAGGATGACCAGGAGCGGCAAGCCGGGAAGGAGCAGGAAGACGTTGGTCACCAGGGACAAGGCTTCGTCGATGAACTTGCCGAAGTACGCGGAGGCCAGGCCAACCAGGATGCCAATGAACGTGGACGCTATGCCTACTGTCAGTCCCACGAAGAGTGAGCTCCGGGAGCCATGGACGGTCAGTGCAAGCACGTCCTGTCCCTTGGCCGTGGTTCCGAGCCAGTGCTCGGTTGATGGTTCCAGTGAGGCCATGGCTGTGATCCGCGACGGATCGCCGGGAAACAGGACAGGCGCCAGAAGAGCCAGTGCGATGAAAATGAGCATCACGGCCATGCCCGTCAGGGCCTTCTTGTTGCTTAGGAGGCCGTGGACGAAACTGCGGTTCGGCTTGCGGACAGCCGTGGGCTGGGTTGGCTGCTTCAGAAGTGCGGTTGTCATGATCAGTCCCTCTAGTTGCTGCGCACGCGCGGGTCGAGGCGGACGTAGAGGATGTCCACCAGGAAGTTGGCCAGCAGCACGGCGGCGGTGATGGTCAGGAACAAGCCCTGCATGAGCGGATAGTCGAGGCCTTGGACGGCGTTGAGGAGTTGGTAGCCGACGCCCGGGTAGGCGAACACCACCTCGGTGAGCAGCGCGCCACCCACGACAAACCCCAGCCCCATGCCGAAGCTGGTGACCGATGGGAGCATGGCGTTTCGTGCTGCGTAGCGGAGCATGATGCGGCCCGGGCGGAGGCCCTTTGCCTCAGCCATGGTGATGTAGTCCTCGGAGTTCGTGGCGATCATGGTGTTCCGCATGCCCAGCATCCAACCGCCGATGGAAACCAGTACGATCGTCAACGCCGGCAGCACCAGGTGGGCACCGACGTCGCCGATGAACTCCCACGTGAACGCGGGCTCCAAACCATCCGTGAACGCGTGGCGGATCGGGAACCAGCCAAGCACCACGCCGAACAGGTACAGCGCACCCATGGCCAGCCAGAAGTACGGGAACGAACCAATGAACACCAGCAACGGCGGAAGCGCGGAGTCGATCGCGCCGCCTCGCCGCCAGGCGGCAAGGATGCCCAGCAGGTTACCTACGACGGCGGCAACGACCAGTGCGGTTCCGCCAAGAAGAAGGGTCCACCCGATCTGGGACGAAATGACCTCGGTGACCGGAGTGGGGAATCGGGAGATGGATACACCCATCTGCCCGGTGAAGATGTTGTGCAGGTAGTCGGTGTACTGCTCCCAGAGGGGCCGGTCGTCAACACCCAGCAGCTTACGCAGGGCCTCGATCTGTTCGGGCTGCATTCGGTCCTGGGAGCGGGCAAACATGCGGGAGACGGGGTCGCCGGGCATGAAACGCGGAAGCAGGAAGTTCAGGGTGATGGACGCCCAGAAGGCGATCAGGTAGAAACCCAGGCGGCGCAGGATGAAGCGCACGGTTTCCCTCCATTCGGGAATTGCGGGAATTGCGGAAAGTGTGGAGAGCACGCCCGGCGGGGTTGGCCGGGTCAGCGGCGGTTGGCCGGGTCAGCGGCAGAGCCGCCGGGCGTGCAATGTGAGGCCCGATGGGACCTAATGAGATGGCGGTGGTTGGGCCCACGCCGCCCGGGTTCCCTGGCCGAAGCGCAGCGAGGTTAGGGCGGCGGTGGGGACTACTTGCGCGGTTCCAGCGTGGTCAGCACCAGCACCGTTGTAGGTGCGCGGACCGAGAGGGTGGCGTAAGGGTTGTCCTCGGTGGGCCAGCCGGTGAATCGCGTGTCATTGAAGGCTCCCCATTCCGGCCCGGAGAACAGCGGCACCAGCGGAGCGACGTCGTTGTATTCTTCCTGCAGCTTGTTGGCGATGTCCTTCTGCTTGGACTCGTCGGCCTCGGCGGCAAACTCGGCCAGCAGTGTATCCGCCGTGGCGTCACCGAAGCGGTGGTAGTTGTCGAAGGTCTTGGTTCCTACTGGCTTCACGGTTGCTGTGCCCATGGACGTGTTGAAGTACTTGTACGGGCTGGGATCGTTGGCACTCCAGACAATGCCGGAGTCGAAGTCACCGGTCTCATAGCCGGCAACCACTGCGGCCCAGTCAGGGGACTCCACCTTGGCGGTGACGCCAACTTCGGCCAGATTCTGCGAAATGACGTTGGCCACGGACAGCCAGTCAGACGAAGTGGCGCCCACGGAAATCTTGAACTCGAAAGGCTTGCCGTCCTTGAACGTGCGCTTCCCGTCAGCTCCCTTGGGGTATCCCGCCTTGTCCAGAAGCTCGTTGGCCTTCTGAACATCGTGGTTGGTCCACGTGCAGTTGTCCTTGACCTGGCTGTTCTTCCAGGTCTCGTAGTTGCCGGAGAGCCCCGTGCAGTCCGCCGGCTTGGCGTAACCGCTCATACCGATCTTGGTGACCTGGTCGCGGTCCACGGCCATGCTTAGTGCCTTGCGGACGTCAACGTCGTTGAACGGCGCTTTGGTGGTGTTGAGCTGCCAGTTGATCATGGCACCCGTGGCGGGGAACCAGTACTGACGGTGTTCCTTGTCTTTGGAAACGAACGTTTTCTCAATGTTGGGGATGTATTGCGGGGCCCAGTCCACGTCCCCGTTCGCGGCGGCGAGGTTGGCGCCGTCGTTCCCCGCGAAAGCGAGCATCTTGATGCCGGCGATCTTTTGCTTCTCCGGCTGCCAGTAGTTGGGGTTCTTCTTCAGCACGAAGGACTGGGCCTGGAAAGTGTCCACCTCGGTGTACGGTCCCGTTCCAACAGGCTTGGCGTTCGCGTCCTTTTCCGGGTCGGGCAAAGCGGACCAGATGTGCTTGGGCAGGATGGTGAGCTGGCCGACGTCGTACAGGGCGGGCGACCAGGGCTTGTTGAAGTTGAACGTCACCTTGTTGCCCTCGGCCGTGACGGTGTCCAGGTACTCGAATCCGCCCTTGATCTTCTTCTGCAGTTCGAACGTATAGGCGACATCGTCAGCCACGAAGGGCTGCCCGTCGGACCATTTCACGCCATCACGGAGGGTAAACGTGACGGACTTGCCATCCTCGGCTGCCTTCCACTCGGTGGCGAGCCACGGCACCGTGTCCCCCTTGGCCGGGTTGAAGATCAGGAGGGACTCGTAGATGGACTGCTGCACCATGGGGTTTACCGTGGGAGCGAACGGGTTGAAGTTCTGCACGAAGGTGCCCATGTCCTCACGCGGGATAGTGAGGAACGCGCTGGCGTTCGCTCCTGCGTCGGAGGTTCCTGTCTTGGCGACATTGGCGGTGCAGCCGGTCAGCAGCATCGCGCCTACAGCAAGGCTCGCCGCCGTCATCCGGGCAGCACTGAAAAGGCGGTGTTGTGTCATGATGGTTGTCTCTTTCCTATCTTCATCCGCTAGGTGAAGGGGTGGGTAAGGGGTTGCTCTTCGAGGTTGATTTCGCGGTCAGACCGAAGAGCGTTCTAGCAGCGGACAGTCGACCAATTGCTGGTCGGCAGTGATCGGCTGTCCTGCTGTAAGAGCGTTGAGCGTTTGGACACCCAGGGCGCCCATTCTTTCGAAGGGCAACGCAACCGTGGTCAATTTTGGCCGCAAGTAGGCGGCAATAAGTTCCTGGTTGTCGAAGCCGATCACAGCGATGTCTCCGGGGATGGTCAGGCCCCGTTCCTTGATGGCGTCATAGGCGCCCATGGCCATCCGGTCATTGAGGCAGAACAGCGCGGTTGGCCTGTCCTTTTGTGGGTAGCGGTCCAGGATTTGGCACGCGGCCTCGTAACCGCCGTCGGCCGTTGCATATCCGGACACCACCAGTTCCTGGTCAAGCTCCAGTCCGGCGACGGCGAGTGCTTCGCGTGCACCTTCCAATCGCCCCACTGCAGCCGGAATGACCGGGTCAAGGTTGATGACGCCGATCCGGGTATGGCCGGCTTGGAGCAAACGTTCGACGGCGACCCGGCCACCCGCACGCTCGTCAGGGACGATCGAGGGCAACTTTCCGTCGGCGTCGAAACAGTTGATCAAGACGGTAGGTACTTCGTTGGCACTCGCCGGAACGTGGACCCCCCGGTGAAAGGTAGCTGCGTAAAGAAGTCCTTCCACTCGTTGTTCCAGCAGTTTTTCGGTTGCAGCATCTTCCAGGCCCTGGTTGGGTCCTACGGCATCGGCCTGGTCGGAGGGCGCGATGAGCAGGAACCGGCGGTCAAGCCAGGCTTGGTCCTGGGCTCCTTTGATGATGTCGACGGCGAACGGTGCCGTGACGATTTCCGTCACGATCCCGTACCAGTCGCTGCGTCGGGATGCCAGAGCACGGGCGCCGGCATTGGGGCGGTAGCCCAATTCCTGCACGGCGTCGTTGATCCGGGTGCGGGTTTCCTCGGAAATGCTCGCATTTTCGCGGTTGCTGAGCACAAACGAGACTGCAGTCCGGGAGACGCCGGCGTGTTTGGCGACGTCCTTCATGGTGACCCCCCGCTGTCGTGCAGCTACTGGGTTGCCAGGGGTGGTGCTTTTCGCCATCGAATGCTCCGGTGTTCTTCGCTGATGTGGAGGTGCACCAGACCCTCATTGTCTGGTCTGTCCGGCGAGGAAAGTTGCATTTAGTAACGCGCGTTACCTGCGGGACATGTGACTTAGGTTACCCGCGTTACTTCGCGTCTGTCAACACCCGATTCTGGCCCATGGGAATGTATGCGGTTACTGGACTCAACGCCGAAGCAGAAGGAGATCTCCGACCTCGGCGTTGTCGGCCGTACCGATGACTGCAAGCGGCAGCGAAGCCCGCACCGCGCCGGTCAGCGCAAGGCGTCTGACACGGATTTGGCACCTCCGTGGCTGCTCTGTCCACCGTCCACTGGAAGGTCCACGCCGGTGACGAAAGCGGCCATGGGACTGAGGAGGAAAAGCACGACGGCGGCTACTTCCTCGGGCGTACCTGTGCGGCCGAGTGGGGTCTCGGCTATGGTCGCTTCCCTGAACGCAGGATTGGCACCTGCGGTCATGGGTGTCTCGATGAATCCCGGATGAACGGAGTTCACCCTGATCCCCCGGGCTCCAAGCTCCGTGGCGGCAGCTATGGTGAGACCTCGCAGCGCCCACTTGCTGGCGGTATAGGCCACTGGGTAGTGCCCGCTGAGGGCTGCCACCGAGCCGACATTCACGATGGAAGCCCCCCGCGCCATCAGCGGGACGCAGGCCTGCATCCCCAAAAGGGCACCTGACACGTTCACGTCCGAGACCGCAGCGAGGTCGGCAGGGGTTGCCTCGAGCAGGCGACTGCGGCGGGTGATACCGGCGTTGTTGACCAAGCCGTCCAGGCCGCCGCGTCCATCCCTGACGAAACACGACAGAGCCGTCCACGCGTCGGGCAGCGTGACGTCAAGTTGTCGATAGGCAATGCGCTCCGGGTGCTTCGTGACCACTTCCTCCAAAGCAGTGGACGGTTCCAGGGTCAGGTCCGTTGCGATGACTGTGGCCCCGGCCGTGACCAGCATCAGAGCTTCGGCCAGGCCTTGGCCGCCATTGGCACCCGTGACCACGACGGTCCGGTCGTTCATGTCAATCACTGAGGATTCGTCCTTCGATGTCTTAATCGTTCGACGTCTAATTCGATGTCTCAACGGTCAGCCGGGCAGAACAGCCGACCAGCCGCCGTCGACCATGAGGTTCGCACCGGTGACGTAAGAAGCATCATCCGAAGCGAGGAACAGCGCGCACTTTGCTACCTCCTCCGCTTCACCCACCCGGCCGAGCGGAATGTGGGCGGCAATGCTCCGCATCGGATGGTCTTCGGCCAAGAGATCGGCTTCGGTGGCCGGCGTACGGATCATGCCTGGACTGACACAATTGACGCGAATCCCGCGGGGAGCTCCTTCCGCCGCGAGTTGCCTGGTCATGGCCACCACGGATCCTTTGGTTGCCGTGTGTGCCAGCCGCCCGTTGGTCACCGAGCCCGTCACACCTGCGGTGGAGCCGACAAGCACGACGGCGGATCGTCCGGCTTTGCTGAGCAGCGGCCAGAAATGACGCACGGGAAGGAAGACCACGTCCACCTCGTGCCGGAAATTCCACGTCCAGTCCTGGTAACTGATGTCCTCCAACGCGGCGAAACGGGTGGCGGCTGCATTGGCGTAGAGCACATCGACCCGTTCATGCTGATCATGCACCGAGTTGGCCCATTCGAGCACGGAAGACTCATGAGTCAGGTCCACACGGCGAGCAGCATCTGCCCGGCCACCCTGGCCACGGATCGCTTCCACCGTGGCCTCTGCGCCGGCGAGATCGAGGTCGCACCCAACCACGGTTGCGCCCTCGCCGGCGAACAGCATGGCTGCCGCACGGCCTTGGCCTGATGCGATGCCGGTGATCACGGCTGTCTTTCCGGCGAGGCGGAGCCTTGGCGCGGTGGTGTCGGGTCTCATGCCACCATCCTGTGGCCGCGTGAACTAATAGAGAATGGCCGGTTTCGAATATGAACTATCCAAGACGCGAATAGTCCCCACGCTGGCCGCCGTCAGGAATTGACGTGACCGTGATCGGATGCGCCTTGACCGGGAAAATGTCATGAAGTTGGGAACAGGCGCGCTGCACCACAGAGCGGAGCCAGACGTTTGCGGGGTCCTCCGTCTGGGACGGATGCCAGTACATCGCCTCCACCAAAGCGGCTTCCAAATCCCCTGCGAACTCAAGAACCTCAATCGCGGCCCCACGCTGCGCCCTCGAGGCAAGCATGCGCGGAACCAGGGCCACCAAGTCCGTGCCTTCCACCAGCAGCGGAAGTGACAGGAAGCCTGCCACTACGGCCGCCACCCGACGCCGGACGCCGCGGGACTCAAACAATTTGTCCGCCGGTGTGCTGATGCCCTCACCGAAATACCCGACGGCGTGGGGAACCCCAACAAGGTCCTCCAAGGACAGTGCAGGCAAGGTGAGCAGCGGATTTCCCGCATCTGCCACAGCCACGAAGCTGTCACGGAAGAGCTGCTTGGAATCACCCTTCATGCGGTACCCGGTGGGGCCCACCAGCAGGTCCATCCGGGAGTACTCAGCCAGGTCACCCCGCAGGCCCGATGTGGGCACAAAGTCCACCACCACGTGCGGCGCTTCCTGTTGCAGGATCCCCCGCAGCGGCCCGACAATCAGCGCCGCTGCATAGTCAGAGGCAGCGATGACGAATTCCCGCTCACTCGTTGCGGCATCAAAACCCGATCGGACGCGGGTGGCCCGCTGGACGTGAAGCATGGCCTCATCAACCAGCGGGACCAGCGACTGCGCAAAAGGAGTGAGATCGTAGGTGCGGCCATTGCGGACCAGCAGTTCGTCGTCGAAATGTCGCCTGAGCCTGGCCATCGCCGCACTGGTAGCCGGTTGGCTGAGTTGGAGCCGCTCCGCTGCACGGGATACATTCCGCAGCTCCAGCAGAACCTGCAATTGCGGCAACAGGTTCAAGTCCAGGTTCTTCATTCCCATAGGTTATCCAGCCACCGGGATTTTAGTGGCTGATCGTGACCAACCGTGGCCCGCGGACCAGGGTAACTACCAAAGCAAGGACGCAAGCCATGCTCAACGCCCCGATTGCCAGGCCGAGGTTTCCCAAGGCGGCAGCCGCAGCTCCGAGGACGATCGGCGTGAGGAATTGGCCGATGAACAGGCTGCCGGTCCAGATGCCGGTCCCGCGTCCCCGCTGGGCATAGTCCAGGCCGTTGACTGCCCAGGTCAGAAGGGTCGGCAACAGCACGCCGGTACCGGCACTGGCGATTACGGCCCCCACGATCGCCAGCGGCACGTTACCGGCCAAGGAGACCAGGCAAAGCCCGACGGCCGCAAGTCCGAAAGCGCCCACCAGCAGTTTCCGTGTACCCAGTTTGGCAAGGTACCGGAAAGAGATAGCACCGGCGGCGGTGGCAAGTGAAGCAATCGCGGCGGCACCCCCTATGAGCCCGGTGTCCGTAACACCCAACCCGGTGATGACATACGGCAAGTGGACTATCAGAGCGTAGAACACGATCCCCCCGAACAGCGTCACCGCCGCCGGTGCCCCTACCTGCCGCCACGGCACCGGCACCTTCACGGTCGTCTTGTGCGTGACCTTGTCAGGTTCCCAGAGCTTGAAGATCATGGGGATCACCAGCACAGCACTGACGGCGTACAGCCAAAACGGGGTCCGCCAACTGATGCTGCCCAGAACCCCACCAAGGGCAAAGAAGGCAGTGGCCGCCAGCGCACTGACCATGGTCTGCAGCCCAAGGTATTTGTTCCGCTGCGGTCCCGAGTAATAGTCGGTGATCAGGGTGGTGCAACACGTCATGATTGCTGCCTCGGCGATGCCTACGCCTACTCTCGACAAAGCGATGGCGCCGAGCGAATCCAGCCATAATGGAGCCGTCCCGAAAAGGGCGTACGCCAGCATCGCAAAGATGAGGAGCTGCTTGCGTCCGACACGATCGGCGACGTAGCCGGCCAGGGGCGAGAACAGCGCTACGAACAAAGCCGGCAAGGTGAGGACCAGGGGTACCAGAATGGCGACACCAGCGGTATCGGCAAATACCTGGGTCAGCGTGGGCAGGACGGGGGCCAGCAGTACCGCGCCCAGTACGGGCATGCAGCTGCCAGCGACCAGCAGCGCGGCCTGGGCCCTTCCGGCCGATCGACTGGAGGCTGGTGGTCGGGTTTCGATCGCAGTTGGATCCATGGTGCTCATTGGTGTTCCTTCGCCTTTGAAGATGATCCCCGATGAGTGGCATAAGCGCCGGGAGGGACTGCATTCACTGTGGCAAGGTGGCTGCAGGCGGAGAAGAACGGATTCCGTATAGCTGGTATTTGTTCGATTGATGATGCCGGAGTGGTCGGCTGAATGGCGGCACGGCCGGAGGCCTCGGTTGGTATTCGTGCGGCGGATAGTTGCTATCAGATAATTGCCCTTCTCCGAATACGTGATGTGGCTCATGGTGGTTACAGGACCTGCAGATAACTGTCCGCGCCACCAGCACTTAGAAGGAATTCATCGTGGAAACTCCCCTCTCCCATCTTGCCCACCTCGAGATCACCACTCCGGACGTTGAAACTTCGGCACGGTTTTATGAGGAAAAATTCGGCATGCGCATTATCGACCGCGTGGATGGCAACGTCTACCTGCGCTGCTGGGGCGACTACTACCGCTACAGCCTGGTTATCACTGAAGGCCCGGAAGCATCGCTCGGCCGGATGGCCTGGCGCACCAACTCCCAGGAAGCGCTGGAAGCCGCCGCAGCCCGAGTTGAAGCAACCGGAGTGCAGGGCACCTGGACTCCGGGTGGCCACGGCTTCGGCAAGGCCTTTGAGTTCACGGGTCCTTACGGACACCACATGCGCCTGTTCTACGACGTAGAGAAGTTCGTCGCAGAGCCCGGCTTCGAATCCACCTACCCGGACCGCCCTGAACGCCGCAGCAGCCACGCCGCCGCACCCCGTTTCCTGGACCACGTCACGGTCGCCGCCTCCGACGTCCGCGGATTTGCCAAGTGGTACAACGAAGCACTGGGCTTCCGCGTCATGGCCTTCGTAGATCTGGACGAGGCACCCATCACGGTTTTCTCGGTCCTGACCACCAACGAAAAGTCCCACGACCTGGGCGTCGTCCTGGACACGTCCAACCGCGCCGGCCGGGTCAACCACATCGCCTTCTGGGTGGACGCCACCGAGGACCTGCTCCGCACGGCCGATGTCATGATGGAAAACGGCACCCCCATGGAGTACGGTCCCTCCATCCACGGTGTGGGTGAACAGAACTTCCTGTACTTCCGCGACCCGTCCGGTCTCCGGGTAGAGCTCAATTCCGGTGGCTACCGCAACTACGTCCCGGACTGGGATGCCAATACCTGGAAACCTTCCGAGGGTTCCAACAATTTCTACAAGAACGGTGCCATGCCGCACTCCATGACCGAGTCCTTCCCGCCGGCCGAGGGCTTCACTGCAACTGAAGAAGGTGCTTCCGCGGAAATGAAGGAAGCCCTCCTCAACCCTTACGCAAAGCAGGGCCGCGGCTAATGACGCAGTCACACTATTCGCTGATCCGCTTCCAGGAACCGGGCGCGGAAAAGGCACAGACCGGATTGCTGGTCGGTGACCGTGTCCTGCCACTGGACAATGACATCAACTCGCTGATCCAGCACTGGGCAACCACCGAAGGTGAGCTTGACCGGCTCGCCGCCTCGGCCGGTGATGAGACAGGCCTGGCCTTGTCCACCGTCGAGGTTCTTGCCCCCGTTGAACCAGCGCAGGTACTGCAGACCGGCGCCAACTACCGCAAGCACGTGATCGACTTGGCCGTGGCGCACCGCGACGCCGGGCAGGACGCTGAAGAGGTACGCGAAAAGACGGCCGCCATGATGGATGAGCGCGCAGGCCAGGGAACGCCGTACTTCTTCATCGGCCTCCCGACGGCGATCGCGTCCGCCACGGACGATCTCACCCTGCCGGGTTACAGCAAATCCCACGACTGGGAACTTGAACTCGCTGCTGTGATCGGTAAGGAGGCGTTCCGGGTAACCCCGGAAGAAGCTCTCGAGTATGTCTTTGGGTACACCATGGTCAACGACATCACCACGCGCGAATATGTGTTCCGCAAGGACATGCCCGCCATTGGTTCGGACTGGTACCGGGCAAAGAACGCCCCGGGATTCCTTCCCACCGGCCCCCTCCTGGTACCAACCAAGTTCTTCGGAGACCCGCAGGATGTCCAGGTCACGCTGAAGCTCAATGGCAAGGCCATGCAGGACGAATCGACTCAGGACATGATTTTCGGTGTGGCCAAGCTTGTCAGTGAAGCATCGCAGATCATGCCGCTCCGGCCAGGCGATCTGGTCCTGACCGGCAGCCCGGCTGGGAACGGCCAGCACTGGGGCAGGCTCCTCCAGGATGGCGACGTCATGGAAGGCACCATCACCGGACTCGGAACCCAACTCATCCACTGCAAGGACGAACAGTGACCACTGAAGCAGCGAACGCTTCCCTGATCCAGCGCTCCGATCCGCTGGCCAGCATTGCTGTGGCCGCGGAAACATACAACAACTGGGGACGCTGGGGCGAAGACGACGTTCTAGGAACGCTCAACTACATTGACAACGCCAAGCGTGTGGAAGCAGCTTCCTTGGTGACCACGGGCGAGGCGTTCTCCTTGTCGCAGCCGTTCGATACGAACGGCCCGCAGAAGGGGTGGCGTCGCCGGACCAATCCGGTGCACACGATGACGGACACCGGCGTGGACGCGGAACGAGGCAACCAGGGATTCCCGCACGGTTTCGGCGGGGCTGATGACGTCATTGCCATGCCGTTGCAGTGCTCCACGCAGTGGGACGGGCTGGGACACATCTTCGACCGGGGCAAAGCCTGGAACGGCCGGGCCGCTGGGGACGTCGTGACCTCGGAGGGCGACCTCGTCACCGGAATCGAAACCGCCGCGGCCAAGATCGTCACCCGCGGCGTGCTGCTCGACGTCGGCCGTGCACTCGGCCCGGACCTGGGCCGCGATGACGGGGAGCTGCCGGATGGATTTGCCATCACCCCGGAGCACTTGGAGCGCACCATGGAACGTCAGGGCCCCAGCTCCGCCGTTCGCCGCGGCGACATCGTGGTGATCCGGACCGGGCAATACACCCGGGTCCGCCGCGACGGCTGGGGCGACTATGCCGGCGGTTCCGCTCCGGGGCTGTCCTTCACTACGGCGGCGTGGCTACATGCCTCGGAAATCGCCGGGATCGCCACGGACACCTGGGGATTTGAGGTCCGGCCCAATGAGTTTGAAGGTGCTTTCCAGCCGCTTCACCAGATCGCCATCCCCAACCTGGGGTTGTTCCTGGGTGAAATGTGGGATCCGGATGCATTGGCCGCTGCATGTGCTGCCGACGGCAAGTACGACTTCATGCTCACTGCCGCCCCACTGCCCATCACCGGAGCTGTCGGTTCACCGGTCAATCCCATCGCCGTCCGGTAACAGGTCCAGTTGTCAGGTTGAGGACCAATGAAGGTCCCGGAGCTACAGACAGCAGCACAATAGGCAGTAACGCCGTCACCACAAAGGAGTCAAAGATGGCAGCAGTACAAAAGGTTGGAATCGTCGGAGCGGGAGCTGCGGGACTGACCGCCGCCATCCTCCTCGCCGACGCGGGCGTCGACGTCGAGATTCTGGAGAAAGCCGCCGAGCCGCAGACGCTGGGTTCGGGCATCACCTTGCAGGGCAATGCCCTGAGGATCCTGCGCGAACTCGGCGTCTGGGAGCAGGTGGAAGCGAAAGGCTACCCGTTCAGTACCCTGGGGCTGCGCGCCCCCGATCCGGCCGGAAGTGTCATGGCCGTGTTGGAAGACATCCGGACCGGTGGTGACGATCTTCCAGCCACGCTTGGAATGTATCGCCCGGACCTGACCGCGATCCTGCGTGAACGCGCCTTGCAGGCGGGCACCCGCATCAAATACGGCAAAACGGTCAACGGCATAGAGGACGACGGCCACAGCGTCACCGTCCGTTCCTCCGACGGCGGCAGCTCCCGCTACGACCTCCTCATCGGTGCCGATGGGCTTCATTCCGCAGTCCGCAAGGCCATCGGCATCGACGTCGAACCCCAGCCAACCGGCATGGGCATCTGGCGGGCCTTCGTGGAACGCCCCGAGGACGTGGTGCGGACCGATCTCACCTACGGCGGCCCCTGCTTCATTGCCGGGTACTGCCCCACCGGCCCCGACTCCATCTACGCCTACCTTGTAGAAAGGGCGCAAGAACGCAAGCACGAGGACGGTCCTCGCATCATGACGGAACTCGCGGCAGCCTACGGCGGCCCGTGGAACGAGATCCGCGCCAATCTGAACCACAGCGCGCGCATCAACTACACCTGGTTCACCACGCACTTGGTGGATGGACCCTGGAACCGCGGACGCACTGTGATCATCGGGGACGCCGCCCACAGTTGCCCGCCGACGGTCGCCCAAGGCGCCGCCATGGCCTTCGAGGACGCTGCGGTGCTCGCCGAACTTCTCATGTCAGCCGACCACGTCACGGAGACCCTCTGGAAAGAGTTCACCGACCGCCGGTTGGAGAGGGCTACGGCTGTGGTCAAAGCTTCGGTCCAGCTTGGTCAATGGATGCTGGATGGCGTGCGCGACGCCAACGTTCCCGGCCTCATGAACTCGCTTTCCACGATGTTGAAGGAACCCGCATGAGCACCCGCCCCTCCGAAGCACCGGCACCTACAGTCGACGTGCATGCCCACATCCTGATTCCCGCTCTCCAGCAACGTGTGGCGGAGGCCGACCCTGACGGTTTCGCTGCCCTCCAAGCCTTGGAAATGCGGCGGAACGGCCCGGAGTCGCTCGCCGCATCGGGGCGCATGATCAAGGAACGGTGGCCGCAGCTCACGGATTTGGATCGTCGTCTGGCGGACATGGACGCCCAAGGAGTGGATGTCCAGCTCGTTTCGCCCTCGCCGTCGCACTTCTATTACTTTGCCGGCGAAAAGCTGTCCTTGGAGCTCGCCAAGCAGGCAAATGACGCAGTTCGTGGTTTCGTGGACCGCGCACCCGAGCGGCTCAACGGCCTTGGCCTCGCCCCCCTCCAGCACCCGCAGCACATGGTCGAAGCCCTGGAACATGCCGTACTCGAGTGTGGACTCCTTGGTGTGGAGATCGGCTCGTTTGCTGCCACGCCGGCAGACCCTGAACGGAGCACCGTGGAGCTCTCCGATCCGCGGCTTGAGCCGTTCTGGAGCCAGGCAGAAGAACTGGGCGCCATCGTTCTCCTGCATCCGTTTGGTTGTTCCCTGGACGAGCGCCTGGACCGTTTCTACCTCGCCAACACTGTTTCGCAACCTGCCGAGAACGCAGTGGCACTGTCCCACCTGATCTTCAGCGGGGTCCTTGACCGGCACCCGGACCTCAAGATCCTCGCCGCGCACGGGGGTGGTTACCTGCCCACCACCATTGGCCGATCGGACCACGCTTGGAAGGTCCGCCCCGAGGCGCAGCGGTGCGCCGAACCGCCGTCGACGTATCTTCGAAAGATCTTCTTCGACTCCCTGGTGCATAGCCCCCGCGAGCTGCGCGCCCTCGTGGAGGCGGCCGGCCCCGAGCAGGTACTGCTCGGCTCGGATTATCCATTCGACATGGGCGCCGAGCAACCTGTTGACGATGTCCACGCAGCCGGGCTCCCCACGGCCGATGCCGCCAGAGTTATTGCCGGCAATGCCGCGGCCCTCGGCATCACCGCCTCCGCAGCTCTCGCCGCCCGCCCCACAGCCTAAGGAAGAACACATGGTCAAGATCGCCCGTTGGACTTACGACGGCGGCACTCACGCTGGGTTCGTGGATGACGGCAGTTGCTTCGAGTTGTCGGAGGGACAAACCGTGAATGACCTGTTGGGTGCCGGGCTTGCCGCCACTCTGGAGATTGCCGCGGAAACGCTTCGCGGCGCACCTTCGGTCGCCCTCGTGGACGTCCAGTTGCTGGCACCGCTGGAACCGGCCACCATCCGGGACTTCGTGGCGTTCGAGGAACACGTGGAGGGGGTTCGGAAAAGCATCGATGGCGTAGCGGGCGTGGTGGCCGAATGGTATGAGGCACCTACGTTCTACTTCACGAATCCGCACACCGTGACGGGCACCGGCGAGGTGATCGGCATTCCGGCGGGATGCAGCGAACTGGACTTCGAGACCGAAGTAGCTGCCGTCGTCGGACATGTACCGGGAAGCGACGGCAGTAACCTGTCAGCGGCAGATGCCCACCGCCACATCTTTGGTTACACCATTCTCAACGACTGGTCGGCTCGCGACCTGCAACGTCGCGAGATGAAGGTCAGTCTGGGCCCCTGCAAAGGCAAGGACTTCGCCAACACGCTCGGTCCTTGGATTGTGACCGCCGACGAGTTCGACCACCTGCACGACGGCGAAGGCTTCCTGCCGATCTCCATGGCCGTGGAAGTCAACGGTGAACAGATTGGCCAGGATCTGTTGTCCAACATGGGCTGGCCATTCGCCGAACTGGTCGCGTACGCATCGCAGGACTCGGTAGTGCGCCCCGGCGACGTCCTCGGATCCGGTACCTGCGGCAGCGGATGCCTCGCTGAACTATGGGGACGCAATGGTGCCAAGACTCCCCCGCCGCTGAAGACCGGGGACGTCGTGCGGATGACAGTGGAGGGCGTTGGAACCATAGAAAATACCGTGGGTGAGCGCCGTGAAGCTTCCACCCGGGTCCCTGCACAGAACCGGCCACGCAACCGGGCTGTCTCTGCCGCCCTTTCCTGCGTCACCGCCGGGAAGGAAGCCTCATGACAAATGATCAGCTCGCCCATCACCGTTCCATCGAGCCCGAAGGACATGGCCAAGCCCTTTCTGCAGAGAAAAGACGGCCAGATCCGGAGCCCTGGCGGCGCGTGCATCGGCGGTCAACCGACTGGCGCCACCACGTCCTCCAGCGCTGACCTATCGAAGAAGCGGATCTCACCCGTTGCCTCGAAGAACACCGGAACAACCGATGTGCTCAGGTCCTTGGATGTTTCGTAGATCTCAGCCGCAGCCCCGTGCTTCCTGGCAATTGTTCCAACGAGCTCGGTACCGCGGACCCGGACTGTTCGATATTTGTAGCTCATGATGACCCCTTTGTCGGCTAGGGCAAACACTACCCGGGCGGTTCACTTCCTGGGAGGATGGCTTGCATAGCGCCTGCACCAAACGGCGAACCTCAGCCATTT
Organism: Paenarthrobacter aurescens; assembly: GCF_025421775.1. Taxonomy (GTDB): domain Bacteria; phylum Actinomycetota; class Actinomycetes; order Actinomycetales; family Micrococcaceae; genus Arthrobacter; species Arthrobacter aurescens_B. The sequence goes on from NZ_JAOEFX010000001.1 coordinate 514,417, forward strand.
CGACCGCGCAACGACGACGAAAGCGCGAGCCTGGTTCTGTGGTTCAGCTGGGTCATCGCCTTGCATCGGGCGAAGAGCAGCAGCGTCAGCAGCCCGAGGGACGCCATGATGGTTGCCACGACGAGGGGGCCGAGGACTCCCAGTGCCGACTCGAGCGCCGTTGCACCGGCCCGGGTGCCGATGGCTGTGCCGCCGTTGAATGCGGCGACCGCCACTGCGGCCGCCAAAGTCGGTGCACCCTGGATCGACGAAGGCTGCACGCCTCGCGGGACGCCTGTCCAGACCAGATTCCAAGCGGATTTCCACGTCATGTTGTCCTCAGCATGCCGATCCATGAAGAGGTGCGGGCCAACCCTCCACAGGAATGCAGCCTGCTAGCCTCTCCTCATGCGCACAACGTCGGCACGAGCCAAAGCCACCGCCAGCGGACAGCGCGTACTGATCCTGTCCGCAGGCGTGGGATCAGGGCATAACAGCGCTGCGGCGGCGGTGGAGCAAGCATGTGCCGCACGCGATGACATCGCCGAGGTGCAGGTGCTTGACGTGCTGCAGGTGAGCAGCGTTCTCTACCGCGCGCTGCTGGGCAAGGGCTACTTCGTCCTCGTGGAGGATTTACCCTGGCTGGTCGAGTGGGGCTATGACATCAGCAACCCGCCGTTCCGGCGTCGTGGCCCGATCGACCCCTGGACTCGGGTGAACGCCGGCCCGGTTGTCAGTGCCATCAAGCGGTTCCGGCCCACCGCGATTGTCTGCACGCATTTCCTCCCCGCTCAGCTGTTGGCCTCACTGCTCCTTCGCGGCGTGGTTGATGCACGGACAGCTGTGGTGACCACCGACTATGACTTCCAGGGCCTGTCACTCACAGGCGCGTTCCATAAGATCTTTGTGGCGAGGGAAGAGGGAAAGGTAGAGCTCATGGCGCTCGGCCTTCCCTCCGACCGCGTCTGTGCTTCTGGAATTCCGATCGGCAAACAGCTCCTTCCAGCGCCCGTGCGCGATGCCAACAAGCCGCCGATGCTACTGATCTCGGCGGGCGCGACCGGTGGCGACTACGCTGTCTCGGTGGTGCGGCAGACGATGCATATGCGCTCCGCGTTTACAGCCACAGTCGTGTGCGGACACAACGATGCGCTCCGGCAGCGCATCGAGACGCTCGTCGCGTCGGCTGGCGACCGCTACAGCGTGCTCGGATTCACTTCGGAAATGCCGCGGCTGCTTCAGCGCGCGGACCTGTTCGTGGGCAAGCCGGGTGGGCTCTCGGCGTCGGAGTGCATGGCCGCAGGGCTCCCCATGGTGCTTGTGAACCCGATCCCTGGTCAGGAGGTCCGCAACGGCGATTACCTCATGGAGCAGGGGGCGGCAGTCCGATGCAACGCAGCGGCAACCATCGGCTGGAAGATCGATGGGGTGCTGCGTGAACCCGGCCGTTTACAGAAGATGCAGGCGGCGGCGCAGAGAACAAGTCGCCCCGATGCCGCGGCCGACGTACTTAGCGAGCTGCTGGGCGGGCCGTCCCGTCCGCTGGTGGTAACACGGGCGGCGCAAAGGACGATTCTTGCCGCCAGCGAGCAGCGCTTCGTCGCGACCGATCTCACGGGGCCGTCGTCCTTGGTCCGATTGGTCGACCAAGTCTCGGGCAGCACGGTTGCACTGCTGCAAGAGGAGGAGTTGGCGGATCTGCAGAAGCGCTACACGACCCCGGACGGAGACTTGGTGCTGCGCCCAGGCCGGGCGTCCCGGCTTCTCCATTGGGAGGAACGTCGGCTGGTACGCGCTATGCTGCGGGGCGAGGACACGCTGCCTGTCCGTGTCGAGGGGACCTTGGCGACGTTCCGCGATCTTCCCGGATAATCGGCCGAACCACCCCGACTACATCAGGCCGGCTTTCCATCTGAAATACCTTCCTGGTCAATCAGACCCTCCGTACGTCGCAAGCTGACGGCGTTCTCCCAGCTGTCCGGGCTGTGTTGGCTGGCTTGCAGGGCCCACTCCCCCGAGCGGGCAGACCAGCGCCGTGTGGTCGAATCGCGCTGCAGGGTGGGGCCCGCATCCAAAACGACCCGCACAGTGGTCTCCGCGCCAGGCTCCAGGGTCACTTTCCGGAAGCCCAGGAGCTGGGCCACAGGCCTACGGAGGGACACATCTGCCGCGTAGACCTGAACAACGGTAGAGCCCTTGCGGTTGCCACTGTTCGTTACGTGCACGTTCGCGTTGCCGCCTGAGTCGTCCAAGGCGTGGTCAAGGAGTCGGTGCTCGATGGTTGTATAGCCCAGGCCGAATCCAAACGGGTACGCGGGCCTGTGGCCCTGGCCGTCGAGCCTGCGCTGGCCCCATTGGTTGTCATAGACAACGGACTTTGCCGTGGAGTCGAAGAAAGGCAGATGTGCGGTGTCCGTTGGCAGCACGAAAGGCAGCCGTCCGCCGGGCTCCTCGCTGCCTGTCAGCACGCTCGCGAGCGCGCGGCCGCCCTCCATACCGCCGTACCAGGCAAAGAGGAGCGCTGGCACGCGGTCACGCCATGTTTCAGTGAGGATGGCGCTGCCGCTGACCAGCACGACGACGGTCCTGGGGTTCGCGGTGACGACCGCTTGGATAAGCCGCTCGTCAGAGGGGCGCAGGTTAAGCGAGCTGCGGTCCCCGCCCCGGACGAACCGGGAAGCCAGGTGTGCGAGTCCGATGAACAACCGTCGGAGGGGCCCTGAGCGGAATTCCCGACCGAGCACGCCCACGTCGACGCCTCCGGTGACGACGGATTCGCCCTCGTCGTGTTGGTTCAGGCCTACGACGACGATCGTCGTCTCCGCCGCGGCAGCCAACGAGGCTGCGCGGCGTTCGTCCCGACCGTTCGTCGTGGTGATCCTGACCCCCGGCAGCGCCTCACGCAGGCCCTGCAGGGGCGAGACAGTGGAGGGGGGCCTTACACGGGATGAGCCATGATCGCCGAGGTTCGCTTGTGCCGCGAGTCGTCCGATTACGGCGAGATGCCGGGTAGCGGGAGCCAACGGCAGCAGCGGTGCCGCGCCGACGGCTTCGTTCTTCAGCAGGACGATAGACTCCGTCGCGACCTCGTGGGCAAGCGCCCGATGGGCCGGAGAGGCGATGACGGCGCGGGTAGGGACCGCCGAGTCCCGGGTCGCGGCGTGCTGCACGCACGTGCGCAGAATGCGGCGCGCGGACTGCAGCATGGTGGAACGGGCCAAGTCACCGTGGCGCAGTGCGGCCGGCAGCGCGCGGGCGCGCAGCAACCGGAGCGGCATCTCCACGTCCATTCCCGCCTCGAGGCTGACGACCGCATCGTGCGTACCGAACACCCAGTCGCTTGTCACGAACCCGGAGAAGCCCCACTCGTGCCTCAAGACGTCCGTGAGCAGGGCCCGATTGACATCCATGTACTCGCCTCGCACACGGTTGTACGAACTCATCACGGAGTCTGCACCGGCGTCAACGACCGCCTTGAAGTGCGGCAGATACACCTCGTGCAAGGAGTGTTCGTCCACCGCCACGTCCACCTCAAAGCGCTCGTTCTCCATCGAGTTGAGCGCAAAGTGCTTCACGCACGCCATCGTATTCACCCGCACACCTTGGGCGAGTGCCGATCCCATACGGGCAGTGAGCACCGGATCCTCCCCGTAGCACTCCTGCGCCCTGCCCCACGCTGGGTGGCGAAGCAGGTTTACGCAGACCGAGGCCGAGTAGTTCGCTCCGCGCGCCCTGGTTTCCAGACCGATCGCGACGCCGACGCGTTCTTCCAGCGATGGATCCCAGGTCGCTGCCCGCGCAATGGTCACCGGGAATGCAGTAGAGGCGCCGATCACTACGCCGCGGCCACCGTCGCTGAACCGAATGCCCGGTATACCGAGCCGAGAAACCGCCCCGGCCACGAACGGCACCCTGTCCAGCAGTATCGGGATGAACGGGAGCACCAATCTGGGCGAGTCGCCGTCGAGCAGCCCGAGGATCTCCCTATCCGTCATCATGGTTATCAGCTGGTTCGCCGCTTCGTCCGCAGTGAGCTCACCCGTCCGGACTGCCCGGACGGCATCGTCGTAGGGGCTGCTCTCTGCCGGCATCGTATCCGTCGAAGCCAGCTCTCGCGTTCGCGCTTCCCGCACCAATCTCCGTACACTGACGCCCGCAATAGTCTTCATGCCTAAGTCTGCACCCTGTTAATGCGCGTAGTGGGCGTGGCCGTTACGCGCCTGTGCCGGTCGTGGACTAGTCGGCGCGTCCGGCACCGTCGCAGTGGCGGAGTGGGGGATGGCTCCGCGCTTCACTGGTATCCAGAATCTGTGGTCCGATCCTCTGTGTAAGGGTGCTGTTCCCATCGCGCCGCGGTCCTGGAGCAACCTCTTTGCGACATATTCACGGAAGTTCTTGACCCACAATGGCGGGCCTGTCATCGTATGAGCATGAACAACCTGTTGGACAGCTGGACAGTTGGTCAGGGGGCCGTGGTGAGAGTGGGGGCCGCTGAGGGTGTTCTGGCCGCTTTGCGGTCCGCCATAGAGTCCGGGCAAATCCCTGTCGGGACAAAATTGGAGGCTGAAGCGGCCCTCGCCCAGCGGTTCGGGGTGTCCCGGACCATGGTGCGCGAGGCGCTGAGATCGTTGTCATCATTGGGCTTGACAGCGACGCATACAGGCAAGGGCACGTTCGTAGTTGCCGACCGAGCCGTAAAAGACCTGCGGTTGGGGAAGTATTCGGCACAGCAGCTGCTGGAGGCCCGTCCCCACATCGAGATCCCGGCCGCGGGACTCGCGGCGCAGCGCCGCACCATCGAAGAACTCGATCGCCTGCGGGAGATTCTGGAAGCGATGGAACATGAGGAAGAACTGTCCCAGTGGGTGGTTCTGAACTCGGAGTTCCATGCCAGTATTGCCCGCGCCAGCGGCAACGGAGTGTTCGCGACGATGCAGGAGGACATCGATGATGCGATGGCGAAACAGTCGAACACCTTGAACCAGGTCGTGGATCGCCGTAAGGAATCCGGGGCCGAACATGCAGCAATTTTCGCCGCGATTGAACGCGGATCGGCCGATGATGCAACCCGTGCAATGGAGCTTCATTTGCAGGGCGTGGAAGTCGCCCTTGCGTCGGTCACCGTCACGGATATTTCCCATCTGTAGCCAGACGTCCGCCCGCTAAGCCAGGACCCCCTACCGGCTTCATATCCACCCAGCACCAGTGGTCTTTGGACAACGTTTGTACTGCACGTTCGCGCCGGTACAAACGGTGATCTTTCACGCCCGAAATATGTGTTTGCCTGGCACAACGCAGTGCCAGGCATCCGATAACCGGAGGAATTCCCGTCTTGAAGAACAAAAAGAAACCAACGTTGTGGATCCTGGCGGCACTGCTGCTGGGCATAATCTGTGGACTTAGCGGGCACTGGCTGTTACCCGACGGTCCCCGGGAAGCCGCGGTGTCGGCTAACGTTCTGGGCATCGCCATCGCCACCGCCGTCATCGGCCGCCACCACGACACCGCATCCACGAGTCAAACGATCCCACCTGCCGTACCAGACTCCGGGCTCTCCCCAAGCCCTGCGGCACAAATCCCAGTGCACTGACCACCATGAGTAACCTCTGACTGCAGCGAAAGCCCGGCTATGACTACCACCGCCAATACGTATGCACCCCGGACCAGTGTCGAACGCATCAAAGCCCGTATCATCAACTACCTCGACCGACACGGCGCCAGCCCGATCACCGACATAACGAATGCCCTACCCGCCTGCCGCGACACCATCAGAACCCGCCTGGCTGAACTTGAACAGGAAGGCAGCGTCCAAGTGGACATCCCAGCGGGCCAACGATGGGGGTCGACTCCTTACTATTCCCTCACCGCTCTTCCGACAAAAGAACACAAACCATTACAACCACCCAGAATAGCCGTGACCGTCTACATCAGTGACGCATCCGACGGTCGGCTGGACCTGGCGTTCGACGACTACCCGGGCCTCACCAGTACCGCCCGCAACTTCGTCGACATCCCCAATGCGGCCCGAACAGCAGCAGCCCGCCACACCCACCTCCCTGCAGAAACCTTCACAATCCTCATCCGCTTCTAGCACCAGACCCATGCACTGCCAACCACCACGCCACGGAACAGCCAGAATGCCCCACCCGCATTTGTAGGCTGCACAGATATCCGCGGACACCTCAAACCCAGGCTCTCCCCCGCCGCGGATTTTCGGTATGTGAGGGGGCCTGGGTCCGCGTCCCAGGCTAGGGCGAGTCGGGTGAGCTCGGTGATCGTGAGGTCTTCGTCTGCGATATCAAGGATGTACTCCGCCTCAACCGGATCTGAGCCGAGCGCTGCGAGAAGCCGGGCACGCTGAGGGTGCGCCCCTGACTCGCGCAAGAGGTGGGACTGCTGCTGCATCCTGACCGTCCGTTACCCCGAGCGCGGCGCTGCTCGCCAAGAAGCTCCGGGAAGTCGGCGGCGAGATGGTTCGCGACCTTGCAGCAAACAACGTCGCGACCCGCGGCGCCAAGGACACCCCGCTGCCTTCCTGACTCCGCAAAGGTTTGGCACAGACAAGCTTCCAGGCAGCGCTGATGATCTTGTGACTTACGGCGAATTGCCACGTCGTGGTTTTTCGTCGTCATCCTCCTCGATCGGCCTTTGTTGGCGTAGAAGAGCCCGCAGCTCCTCCAGCAGTTCCAGCTGTTGGCTGTTGATGGCCATGAGCCGGTCGATCTCCGTCTTGGCCTGCACGTCAGTGTCGTAGTCGTGCTGGGCCATGGCTGCCGCTATGGCGTCCTGCCTTTTCGCGGCGATGAGCAGAATAGCGCCCTGGAGGCCTGCCAACATGGACAGGAAGAGATTCAGCAGGATGAAAGGGTAAGGGTCCCAGGCATCCTCGGCCAGCAGGTATGAATTGACGGCGGCCCAGACCAGCATCACCAGGACGAAAGATCCAACAAAGATCCAGCTGCCCATGCCGTTGCGGAGGTAGTCGGCTGCCCGCTCACCCCTGCTCAGGCCGGCTTGGTGCTGACCGTGCCAAGTACTCTCCCGCTCACTCATGAGCACAGACTATGAACACTGAACCCGGGTTGGAAGCCTGCTACTGCTGCGTCCACACCCAGTCCCTGATCTCGGGAAGGTCTTCAAAGTGCTCCCGGATATAGCGGGAATGGGCGTCCAGCTGCGTCCTGCAATGCTCCAGCAGTTGGTCCGCCCCTGTGAAGTGCCCATGGGTGCGGCGCAGCGCTTCCATCACCAAGTGGTACCTGCTGACTTTGTTCAACACCACCATGTCGAATGGCGTTGTTGTGGTTCCTTGCTCGTTGTAACCCCGAACATGGAAGCGCTCGGGCTGCGGGCGACCATGCAGGAGTTGGTGTAAAGCCCTCGCGTACCCGTGCCAGGCCATCACCACATCCACATCCGCGGTGAAGAGTTCTTCGAACTTTTCTCCGGCCAACCCGTGTGGATGCGTGTCTGGAGGCGGCAGCACCATGGCATCCATGACGTTGACTACGCGGACGGACATGTCCGGGATGTGCTTCTTGAGGAGCCATGCGGCCGCCAGGGTCTCCTGCGTGGGAACGTCTCCGGCACATGCCAGGACAATATCCGGCCCCCTGCCGGCCGCGGTCCCGGTTTCATTGCCGGCCCAATCCCAGGTGGATGCGCCCACGGCTGCATGCTCCCGTGCCTCTTCGAGCGTCAGGTATTGCGGATGTTCCTGCTTATCGATCACTACAAGGTTCACGTAGTCCTTGCTGTGGAGCATGTGTTCCGCGGTGACCAAGAGGGTGTTCGCATCGGGAGGGAAATAGACACGAATGACGGTGCTGGACAGTGACAGAACCGTATCGATGAGGCCAGGGCCCTGATGGCTGAAACCATTGTGATCGTTTCGCCAGCAAGTAGAGGTCAGCAGGATGTTCAGGCTGGGCACGGGCGCCCGCCATTCCAAGTCCCTTGCGTGCTGCAGCCACTTGGCGTGCTGAATGGTCATGGAAGCACTAACCATCGCAAACGCCTCATAACTGGCGAACAAGCCGTGCCTGCCGGTCAGCACATATCCTTCCAGCCACCCTTGGCACAGGTGTTCGGACAGGACTTCCATCACGCGTCCGCTGGCGGAAACATGATCGACTGCGAGCGCGGCCTCGGTGGAGGCGGCTGGTTCGAGAAGGCACCGCTCAGTGGCTTCGAAGACTGCGCCGAGCCTGTTGCTGTTGGTTTCGTCCGGGCAGAACAGACGGAACCTGGGGTCACTGGCAGTATCAAGGTAGATATCCCGCAGCATCTCCCCCAACGGTCTGGTGCTCCCGTGCATCACTGCCCCGCGGGGAACCACCTCGATGGCATACCGGCCAAGATCGGGGATGACGAGGTTCCGGCTTCCCATCCCGCGGCTGGCGGGCAGTGCGCCCATGCGGAGATCGCCTGTTGGGGCGAGTTGTGCGAGCTCGGGGATAAGGCGCCCGTCGGCGTCGAAAAGATCTTCCGGACGATAGGAACGCATCCATGCTTCAAGTTGCCTTAGGTGCTCGGGATTCTCCTTGACACCGGCCAACGGGACTTGATGGGAGCGGTGGGTTCCCTCTACGGGCTTTCCATCTACTGTCGCCGGTCCTGTCCATCCCTTGGGGGTGCGCAGGATGATGGCGGGCCATCGTGCGGGTCCGGTGACTCCCTCCGTGCGGGCGTGGGACTGGATTGCGCGGATCGAAGCGTAGGCAGAGTCCAACGCTGAGGCGAGGGCGGGGTGGACGAGGGCTGGGTCGTCGCCGGAGACGATGACGGGATCCCAGCCGTGCGCTTCGAGCAATGACGCCACGTCCGTGTTCGACCGCCTGCCCAGCACGGTGGGGCCGGAGATCTTATGCCCGTTGAGGTGCAGGATGGGAAGTACTGCCCCGTCCCTGAGCGGGTTGATGAACGAGGGCGCCTTCCAGGAGCCCTCGAGCGGACCGGTTTCTGCCTCTCCATCACCAACGACGCAGGCAACGATCAGGTCCGGATTGTCCATGGCCGCGCCGGTGGCATGCATGAGGGAATAGCCCAGTTCGCCGCCCTCATGGATGGAGCCGGGCGTGGCCGGGCCGACGTGGCTGGCGATGCCTCCCGGCGTCGAAAACTGCCGGACCAGTTTCCGAAGCCCTTTCAGGTCTTGGCCAACGGGCGGATAAACCTCCGAGTAGCTGCCTTCCAGGTAGGTATTGGCGACGACGGCGGGACCTCCGTGGCCTGGGCCCGTCACCATGAGGACTTCCGCACTGGTGCGACGAATGAGGCGGTTAAGGTGTGCGTAGATCAGCGATAAGCCCGGGCTGGTACCCCAGTGGCCCAAGAGCCTGGGCTTGATGTGCTCTACTTGCAGCGGCTCCCGGAGCAGGGGGTTCTCCTGCAGATAGATCTGCGCCACGGTCAGGTAGTTGGCTGCGGACCAATAGCGGTGCAGGAGGTCAAAGTTCCCGGCATCCGGCACGGTGTTTGTGGCGGTGCTGTTCTCATCCAGGCTCATGTCGCGATCAACCTTCCATAGGGGGCATGGCGAGCAAGGCCGCCGTCGATTCTGCAATGGAGCGTTCTTCGTCACTTGGTACTACGAGCACCGGGAATGCCGAATTTATGGTGCTGATTTTGCGAGTGCCCTTCTGGACGGACGTATTCAGGTCTTCATCAAGCCCAAGCCCCAGTGGTCCCAACCAGGCGACCACCCGGGCCCTGAAGAGCGCAGAGTTCTCACCCACGCCGCCGGTGAACACCAGAGCGTCAGGCCGGCCAACCACCATGGAATAGGAGGCTATGTACTTGGCGAGACGGTAGGCGGCCATGTCGATGGCCAGGCGTGCCCTGGGTTCGCCGTTGCCCGCTGCCTCTTCAACCTTCCGCATGTCTGCGGATCCTGCAATGGCCAGGAATCCCGACTGGTGGTTCAGGAGGTGGTCAACGTCATTCGCAGTTGCGCCTTCTTGCTGCAGAAGGAGGACCACGGCCGGGTCCAGGTCTCCGGAGCGTGTGCCCATCACGAGCCCTTCCATCGGGGTCATTCCCATGGAGGTGTCCACGCTGAGCCCGTTCCTGACGGCAGTGACGGACGCGCCGTTGCCAACATGCGCGACTATCGCACTCAACAACGCCACGTCGAGAAACTCTGCCGCGTCGCTACAGGCCATCTCCACCGAGATCCCGTGGAATCCGTAACGACGCACCGGGTGCGCGCGGTAGGCGTCCTCCGGGATGGCATAGCGGGCGGCGAACTCAGGGATGGAGCGATGGAATGCCGTGTCAAAGACGGCCACTTGCGGGAGGCCGGGCCACCGTTTGGCAGCGGCGTCAATGCAGGCAACACTGGCGGGGTTGTGGAGGGGCGCCAAGGCACTGAGTCCTTCAATGGCCGCTATCACGTCGGCAGTGACACGTACCGGGGTGGTGAACCGCGGGCCGCCGTGGACTACGCGGTGTCCAATCGCCTCCGGATGCACGGATCCGAGGCCCTTCATGGTGCCGTCCATCTCTTCGAAGGCAGCGTTCAGGCGGTCAGGAGTGGAGCGGTCCTCCGGTGGCCAGTCCACTTGCCCGGAAGCCAGGATGCCCACAGCCGGGGAGGGAGCTGTTGTGTCACGCAGGTGGAACTTCAGCGATGAAGAGCCGGGATTCAGCACAAGAACACGCATGTTCTCCTCTCACTTCCGCGGGCCAGGCTACGGTCGATGGCTCTCCTGTGGACCCTAATGCACGGAGCCGTTCAGCGGGAGGGCCTTCCGGCCCTTGCGACGGCGGCCCGTCCCACCGATAGTGGAGAACACCACCGTTGGCAATCCGAAGGGGACGTCGGTTCGTGAAGATGCAGATCCTGGTTGCCCTTGATGGTTCCCGATCCGGTGGGATTGTGGCGGACTGGGCCGCGGACCGCGCGGATTCCCTTGGCCTTGGCTTGGCTCTGGTCCATGTGGTTCCCGGTGAGTGGGTTTACCCGCGGGAGGCCGACCGTCAACTGGCTGTGGGCCGGGCCGATGACTTGCTCACCAGCGAAGCGGCGCGCCTGGCCGATATTTTTCCTGCTGTGGATGTCGTCACCAAGCGGTTGTCCGGCGAACCGGCCGAAACGATCGCGGCCCTGTCGTCCGACTACGAGTTGGTGGTGGTGGGTACGGACCGCGGGCCAGGGACGGAAGGGCAAGGGTACGGTTCGGTCAGTTTCCAAGTGGCTGTCACCAGCAACAGCGATGTGGCCGTTATCCCGGCGGTGAGCCCTCAACTGCGTTCCGGGGTTGCTGTTGGCGTGGATGGCTCTGCTGAATCACTCGACGCCTTGGATTTCGCGGCCGGGGAAGCCCTGCGCTTGGATGAGGAATTGATCATTGTCCATGCCTCTGGCCCTGGCCCAGAGCCTGCCGGGGACACGGATGTCCTTGAGGCATCCGTCCAGCGCATAAAAGTGCAGTTCCCGGCCGTCATCGTGTCGGCACGGCCGGATCCGGACCGCAGTCCCGGGGAAGCGCTCGTGGCTGCCGCCAGGGGTGCACGGCTGTTGGTCATGGGTTGCAAGGGCCGGGGAGGACTGAGCGTGCTGCTGGGGTCCGTAGCCCAGCATGTGCTCCTGCACGTCCAATGCCCCACCATCCTGACCCGAGCCACTCCAGAGGCGCGACGCAGCGCTTACTGAGTTCCGTCGTCGACCCCGCCGGAAGCGTCCCCGCCCGAAACATGCCCGTCAGATGCGGTCGGATCCAGCGGCGGCCACCACTTTGACGGCGGGCTGATGACGAACCGCCGTCCGCTGACCTCCGTGGGCGTGACCCTGACCAGTACGTCCTTGGCGCCGGGCTGCCATGGGGAAAGGCCGGCTTCCACTGCCTCCTGGATGTCTTCAGGCTGGGTCACGAACTCCGGGCTGCCTTTGAGGATGACACTCCAGGCGACGGTCCCGTAGCGATTGAACCCATCGGCTTCCAGCGCAATCACCGTCCCTTCCCGAAGGACGTCGAGCTTGGTCCCCGGTCCGGTCCTGAAAAGAACAGTCCCGTAGTTCGGGACAAAGTTCACCGGAAAGATCTCCGGTACCTCGCCGTTGATAAGGGCGATCCTGCCGATGGACACCGATTGAAGGTACTTCCAGCAGTCGTGGACGCTGAGTTCTTTGGTGTCCTGATCCGTCGATGTGTTCTCCATGGGCCGAGCCTATCCCGTCCGGCTACGGCCCTATAGGGCAGAAGGTCCCTCCCTACCGTGCCCTTCGACCCTAGACGCGGACAGTTCCCCGATGGAGTCTTTCAGCGAACAGACATTCCCGCATTGGAGAGAAGATGTCCCCTGGGAACACCTCCCCGGCCTCGCTGTCCGAGACACCGGGCGCCGAGGGCCTGAGCTCGCAGGCCGCCCGCGATTTGTTGCGGCAAACCGGACCAAATGTCTTGCCGACAGCCCGTAAGGTTCCCGCATGGCGGAAGTTGCTCGCTGAACTGACGCACTTCTTTGCCCTCATGCTGTGGGTCGCAGCGGGACTCGCCTTCGTAGCAGGCATGCCACAGCTGGGCACAGCGATCATCATCGTGGTGATCGTGAACGGCGTCTTCGCCCATATTCAGCAGGAACGCGCCCAACACGCCGCCGAACGTTTACAAGGGCTGCTTCCCGCCGAGGTCACTGTCCGGCGGGATGGAGGGCTTCAGAGCGTCCACGCGAGTGCTTTGGTACCGGGTGACGTGGTGGTCCTGACCGCAGGCGACCGGTTGCCGGCAGACGTGCAGTTCATCTCGGCATCAGCATGCAGCGTCGATGAATCCATGCTCACCGGTGAGAGCGAGGCCGTACCCAAGTCCACCAATGACGCAGTCTGGGGCGGAACATTCCTGGTCAACGGCGAGGCCGAAGGCGTGGTAACCGCAACGGGAGGACATACCAAACTTGCCGCCATCGCCGAACTCACGAGCGGCACCACGTCGCCTCCAACTCCTTTGGCCATGGAGCTGCGCCGAATAGTTCGACTGGTGGCCACAGTGGCACTAGCCGTCGCCGGAGTGTTCTTCGTGGTCTCCATCCTCGTGGGAATTGTGTGGCGTGACTCCTTTCTTTTCGCCATAGGGGTGGCGGTGGCGCTCATCCCGGAAGGGCTCCTGCCGACCGTCACCTTGTCGCTCGCCATGGGCGCACAGCGTATGGCTTCGCGGAACGCACTCGTCCGCAATCTTGAGGCGGTGGAGACCCTTGGCTCAACCACCTTCATCTGCACCGATAAGACCGGCACGCTGACACAAAACCGAATGAACGCCGTCGAGGTTTTTACGCTTGACGGGCCCCTGAAAATCATCGGGGAGGGGTACGCGCCCGAAGCAACGTTGGAAGGACCGGGGCGCCTGGCAGCCGCCGACGTCGCAACTGCGGCCCGCGCCGCCTCGCAAGGGCGCGCCGCCTTCGAAGGCGGTGAATGGGCGGCTCATGGGGATCCCATGGAAGCCGCGATCGATGTGCTTGCCCGACGAATTGTTGGTGCCGGGCTGGTGGATCCAAACCCATCGGTCCGGTTCGCCTTCGACGCCGACCGCCGACGGGAATCGGTCATCGTTGGCACCAGGCTTTATGTGAAGGGCGCCCCGGAATCTGTCCTGCCTTTGTGCGGGCCGCGGGCCGCCCGCCTGTCCCAGGAAGTGGAAGTTATGGCGGCCAAAGGTCTTCGCGTCATTGCGGTCGCTACCAGGGAGCTGCCCGGAGGAGCCTCTGGTTGGCGCGACCGGCCGGCGGCCGAGGCTGAGCGGGACCTTGAGGGCATCGGCCTCATTGGTCTCCATGACCCACCCCGGCCGGACGTCGCCAATGTCATCAAGACTGCCCGGGGCGCAGGAATCCGTATCGCGATGATCACCGGTGACCACCCCTCCACGGCAGCAGCCATCGCACGCGAGATTGGTCTGTTGGGGCACCCTGACCTCGTGTTCCAAGGCTCCGAACTCCCCCATGACGAACAAGTGCTGGGGGCGCTTCTGGACCGTGATGGCGTGGTGGTGAGCAGGGTCTCCCCCGAACAGAAACTCAGGGTAGCCAAGGCTTTGCAGGGGCGTGGACACGTTGTCGCCATGACCGGCGACGGCGTCAATGACGGTCCCGCCTTGCGCCAGGCCGACATCGGCGTAGCAATGGGGCTCAGCGGCACCGACGTGGCCCGCGAGGCAGCAGACCTGGTGCTCCTGGATGACCATTTCGCCACCATCGTCGCAGCCATAGAACAGGGCCGGGCCACTTACTCGAACATCCATCGCTTCCTCACCTACCACCTGACTGACAATGTCGCCGAACTCACGCCCTTCGTGATCTGGGCCTTGTCCGGCGGCCAATTCCCGTTGGCCCTCGGCGTGCTCCAAATACTGGCCCTGGACATCGGAACCGATCTGCTGCCCGCGTTGGCCCTCGGGGCAGAGCCGCCCGGTAAACGCGTGTTGAGCCGGCCTCCCGAGAAGCGGCACCTCCTGGACCGGCAACTCATGCTGAGGGTCTTTGCGGTCATGGGCCCGACCGAGGCCCTGTTCGCCATGGGTGCTTTCTCGGTGGTTCTCTTCGGCAGTGGGTGGGCCCGGGGCGAGCCGCTGGATCCAACAGTGCTGATGGGGGCGTCCGGGTCAGCCTTCACAGCGGTGGTCCTCGGCCAGTTGGCCACTGCCTTCGCGTGCCGCAGTGCAACAGCTCCTGCGTGGAAGCAGGGATGGTTTACCAACAAGCTGCTGCTGTGGGCGGCAGCGGTGGAACTGGCAGCCTTGGCACTGTTCCTCTACTTACCCCCTGTAGCGGGCATCCTGGGACAGTCACCGCCTCCACTCCCGGGCCTGGCCGTTGCGGTCATGGCCATTCCCGGCGTGCTGGGCGCTGATTGGCTGTACAAACGGCTGCGCCACGGGAGGATTGGTCCCCAGTAAGGTGGACTGCCATATCCGTGCCCTTCGACCCTGTTCAGCCAGGACCGCAGCAGGCAGGCTGTGACCATGAACTCACAATCGCGCTCGGATCGGATCGTTGTCGGCGTCGATGGCTCCGAATACTCTTCAAAAACCCTGCACTTGGCGGGACAAATGGCGTCGGTATTCGGAGGTCCATTGGATGTGATCACCTGTGTGGGCATGTCCGACTACTTCATGGCCTCGCGCTTCGAGCCCGAACTGACCCGGTTCACCTCGGAACTTGAAGACACGGCCAAGCGGCTGGTGGATGAGGCCTTGGAGCGTGCCTTCGGCAAGGACCGTCCGGAGAATCTCACGGTCACCGTCAAATTCGGCGAACCAGCCAAAGTCCTCGTCGAGGAAAGCCGCGGTGCACAGTTGCTTGTGGTCGGCAGGCGGGGGTCCGGCGGTTTCCTCAATCAGCCCATCGGGTCCGTCAGCCGGGCATGCGTCGCCCACGCGCAATGCCCCGTCCTTGTGGTGGCCCAGGATAAGGCCGGCTAACCAGGAGAACGAAAGCTAGTGGGGAGATTGAGCCTGAACAGCAGTGATGGCGACAGTGTTGATGATGTCTTCGATCGTAGATCCCCTGGACAGATCGTTGATGGGTTTACGGAGCCCCTGAAGGATAGGGCCGACGGCGACAGCGCCGGAAGACTGTTCGACAGCCTTATAGGTGTTGTTCCCTGTGTTCAGGTCCGGGAAGACGAAGACTGTCGCCCTTCCTGCGACGACAGAAGACGGCAACTTTGAATTGGCGATGGCCTCGTCCACAGCGGCGTCGTACTGAATTGGCCCGTCCACGGCAAGGTCCGGGCGGGCAGCCCTCACCAACTCCGTGGCGCGCCTGACTTTGTCAACGGCAGTTCCGACCCCGGATCCTCCGGTGGAATATGACAGCATTGCCACCCTGGGTTCGACGCCAAACTGTGCTGCAGTCGCAGCCGATGCGAGAGCGATGTCCGCCAGTTGCCGGTCCGTGGGTTCCGGGACAACGGCACAATCTCCGTAGACCAGCACACGGTCCGGAAACAGCATGAAGAAGACGGACGACACCAGCCCGCCATCCTGGCTCTTCACGAACTCCAACGCGGGCCGAATCGTGTTTGCGGTGGTATGTGCCGCTCCGGAGACCATCCCATCGGCCTCCCCCATGTGCACCATCATGGTGCCGAAGTAGGAACCGTCCAGCATGATCTCCCTGGCCCGTTCCAGGATCATTCCTTTGTGGGCACGCAGACGCTGGTATTCCACGGCGAATGACTCACGCCAGGGCGAGAGAGCGGGGTCGATGACGGTGATTCCGCGCACGTCGATCCCTTGGGCATCGGCAAGCTCACGGACCGCTGACAGGTTGCCAAGAATCGTCACGTGGCACACATCCCGGCGACGCAGAATCTCCGCCGCACGCAATACCCGGTTGTCTGTGCCCTCAGTCAGCACTATTCGCTTCTTCTGCTGACGCGCACGTTCAACCAAGTCATTGAGAAAACGCAACGGCGTCATTGTCGCGGGGCGCGGCAGCGCCAATCGTTCCAACAATTCTGTTTCGTCGATGGATCGGGCCCACACACCCAACGCCGCGGCCACCCTGCGGTTTTCTCCAGTGTGGATCTCGCTGCGGACGTTCGAGACCCGTTGCGCAGTGGTGTAGGTATCAGCAGCCTCCGTGAAGACAGGGAAAGGGGCGTGGGCCGCCAAAGGCAGCACGTTGCCGGAAGGGACCAGACCATCAGTAAGAATGACCCCGGAAGGTGTGGGCAGCTCCGGGGACAAAGCCGAGGCCAGGCAGGCTGTGATGACATCTGCGCGGTCCCCGGGAACGATGACCAGATCCCCTTGCTCAAGGACGCGCAGGAAGTTCTCCACGTTCATCGCGGCTACTTTCACCCTGCCCACGTCCCGGTCCAGCTCTGCGCTGCCCGAGAGCCGTACAAGCGACAATGACATCGCCACATCGGCCACGGTGGGAGCCGAAATCTCAGGAACCTCGGGAATCACATAGCTTGGAAGGCTTCCCGTAGCTGCCCTAACGGCTCCCCGGGCTGTGTCGATGCATGCTGGCTGGGCGCGGTTGACCACGACGGACAACACCGCGCATCTGGCTGCCTCGAGCTGCCGCGCCGCCTCCGTCACAGCCCGTGTGGTCTCCCGCGGGCTCAAGCCCTGGGCACCGATGACGGCAAGAACCGGCAAACCGAGATTGTTGGCCAGTTCAGCGTTCAGGTCGAACTCCCTCCCGGCGTCCGCGCCCCTCAGGTCCGAACCGTCCACCACAACCACGTCACATTCTTCGGCGATGCGTCCAAACTCCTCGAGTGCCCTGGACGAAACCTCGTCCTCGCGGCCCGCTGCCAGTGCTTCCCGGGCATCCGCCAACGTCATTCCGCCCCTGCAGCGCACTGACTCCAGTTTGTACCGCCTGCGAAGCATCCTGAGGAGCGGGTCGTTGGCCGGATCTGTTCCGTTCACGATTGGCCGGTAGAAACCCAGACGGCCTGTTCTGCGGTGCAGCGCGTCAGCCAAGCCCAGGACCACGAGTGACTTACCGGCTTCCGGTGCAACGGACAGAACATAGACGCCTTGGATCATGGTGTGTCCCTCCGGGCTGGTCATCCGATGCTTCACAGGTTCCACCCCGCAGGCAGTCCACACCAGAGGCGAAGGTCACGATGGCTGTGTCGCCCTCGGGACTTTGGACTCTGTTGGGGGCGGGGAGCCAGCCATAGGCTCAGGAGCATCGAAACCAACGGTGACGAGGCGATTCGCCAGCTGCACCACCCCACCCAGGAGACAAAGACCCATGGAAACCGACGAACGCCCCGGAACCGTCCTATCCGAAGCCGACTCATGGAAAGTCCTGGAACGCAACCAGCATGGTCGCCTTGCCGTCAGTGTCCTGGGCGAGCCGGACATCTACCCGCTGAATTTCATCGCGCACAACCAGCGGCTGCTCTTGAGGACGAACCCGGGAACAAAGCTCGCAGAGCTCACCGTCAATGAGAAGGTTGCCTTCGAGGTAGAGGAGATCGTCGGCGCCGAAGCCTGGAGTGTTGTCCTTAAGGGGACCGCCAGGGTGATCGAGTCGCAATCGGAGATCGACGAGGCCGACAAACTGCCCCTGAAGCCGTGGATTCCGACGCGTAAATACACCTACGTGGAGATCACTCCCACCCGGGTCCATGGCCGCCACTTTGAACTCGGGGATGAGCCGGAGCGGTATTGACCCCACGGGCCTCCGCAGTCTGCACTGACGCAACAGACCGTCCGGGACCCAAGGCCCTGAGGGCATTGAGAATGGTGGCAAGATCCACCAGCTCCTGCAGCAGCGCCCCGGCGACAGCCGGAATCATGCCAAGCGACGCCATCACCATCAGGCCCAGGCTGAGCAGTATCCCGGTCCAAATGCTGGTCCGCGCGATTCGAAGGGTACGCTGCCCGATGCCAACCGCGACCGCGGCCTTGGACAGGTCATCGACCATAATCACCACGTCCGCCGACTCGCTGGCCGCAGTGGCACCTTTGGCACCCATGGCGATACCGACGTCGGCCGCTGCCAGCACCGGAGCGTCGTTGACGCCATCGCCAACCATCATCACGGGCCTGAGCGGAAGTGCCGCGACGGCAATAACTTTGTCAGCAGGCAGGCATTCGGCCATGACGTTGTTGATGCCCGCCTCCGCAGCGATGTGGTGGGCCGTCGTCGCAGTGTCTCCGGTCAGGAGCATTGTCTCCGCGACCCCGAGCCTCCGAAGTTCCGTCAGGGTGTCCTCCGCATTTGGGCGCAAGGGATCGCTCATGACCAGAGTGCCGGCGAACCGGCCATCCACCCCGATGTAAATCCCAAGATGGCCTCCTGGCAGTGTCGTCTTGTCGAAGCCGCTCACCAGGGAACCGACGTAAGCAGGTTTTCCTACCACTACGTGGCGGTCTCCGCAGTCGGCCGTGACCCCGTTGGTTGCATGTTCACTCGCGCTCGTTGCCGGTATCAGCGCCAGGCCGCGAGCTCGGGCTGCTGCCATGACTGAAGCTGCCAGGACGTGGGTGGAATACTGCTCAGCGGAGGCGGCCAGCTGCAGCAGGGCATCTTCGGACAAATTCGAGGTCGGAGCCACCCGGATTCCGGCCAGGGAAGGATTGCCTTGGGTGAGGGTCCCGGTCTTGTCGAAGACGGCGGTCTTGACTCTGCTGAGTTGCTCCAGCGTCCCGGCGTTTTTGATGATGATGCCGGCATGTGCGGCCCTGCTGGTCCCCGCAAGGAACGCGACAGGTGCAGCTATCAGCAATGGGCACGGGGTGGCTACCACCAAGACCTCAGCGAACCGTCCCGGATCCTGGCTGAAAAACCAGGCAGCGCCGGCCAGCACCAAGGCGACCAGAGTGAAAGGCACAGCATATTTGTCCGCAAGCCGTACCGTCGGCGCGCGGCTTGCAGCGGCTTCCTGAACCAAGGCGACTATTTGGCTGTACTGGGAATCCCCGGCGGTGGCCGTAGCCTTCATACGCACGGCATCGGCCCCGTTGATCGAGCCGCTGAGCAGCAGTTCGCCCTTGGTTCGCTCAGCAGGCAGGCTTTCGCCCGTCAACGCTGACTCGTCAAAGATTCCGACGTCGGACAGCAAGCTACCGTCCACCGGAACCAACTCTGACGGTCTGACCAGCAGCACGTCCCCCGGGATCACGGCATCGACCAGGATATCTTCCACGGGCAGGCCGGGACGTTCCCGGTGCGCGTTCCGTGGGGACCGATCCAGGAGTGCACGGAGCTCCTTGGTTGCGCGGCCCTGGGCAAATTGTTCCAGCGCTTCCCCGCCTGTCAGCATCAGCACCACGATCAGGGATGCCAGGTATTCCCCCACCGCAACAGTTGAACAAATGGCCATCACGGCCAGGAGGTCGATGCCCCAGCGTCCGTGCAGGAGCCCTTTGATCATGGTGCCGGCCCGGTAGAGGGCAACACCAAGGGCAAATATGCTCGCCAGCCCTTGGGCTGCCGGTATGAGTCCGATGGCAGCCAGGACCGCGACGGCGGCGAGCACCACCACTGTCGCTGTCACTAACGGAAATCGCAGGGCTGAGTGCAGCAGACGTTGTGTCATGTCCGCTGGTCAGTCATGAGGGTTTCGGCTGAGAACCACCTTCAGGGCCCCTGTTTCCGCCGCCCGCGAGAACGTGTCATAGGCATCCATGATCTGTTCCAGCCCGAAATGATGCGTAGCGAACTTATCCGCAGGGAGCTTGTGTTGGGCCACCAGGCGAAGCAGCATCGGGGTGGTGTCGGTGTTGACCAGTCCCATGCTGATGTTGATGTTCTGGATCCACAGGTCCTGGAGAGGCAGTTGGACGGGTTTTCCGTGGACCCCGATGTTGGCTACGTGCCCGCCGGGGCGGACCAAGCGCAGGGCCATGTCAAAAGTCTCCGGTAATCCGACCGCTTCCATGGCCACGTCCACCCCGGCGCCATCAGTGAGGGCGAGAACGTCCGCAATCCATTCGGGGTTGCCGGGATTGACCGTGTGGGTGGCTCCGAAGTCGCGGGACTTGGTGAGCCGGCCCTCGTCTGGATCTATGGCCACCACCGTTGCCGCACCGTGGAGTCCGGCTGTTGCCATGGCCGCCAGTCCAATGGGTCCTGCCCCCACGATGGCCACGACGTCTCCTGGGGC
Organism: Paenarthrobacter aurescens; assembly: GCF_025421775.1. Taxonomy (GTDB): domain Bacteria; phylum Actinomycetota; class Actinomycetes; order Actinomycetales; family Micrococcaceae; genus Arthrobacter; species Arthrobacter aurescens_B. Next base: position 534,980 of record NZ_JAOEFX010000001.1, read on the forward strand.
CACGTGTCCGGCCTGAACTCCGATTTCGAAGGCAGTGGGCAGTATGTCGGAGAGCATGACGGCTTCGTCGTCGGTCACGCCGTGGGGCAGTTTGTGCAGGGAGTTCTCGGCATAGGGAACCCGAACGGATTCAGCCTGGGTACCATCGATGAGGTGGCCGAAGATCCAGCCGGTTCCAGCCTGTCCTTCATCACCCAGACAATGGGAAAACAGGCCCCTCCTGCAGTTGCCGCAATGCCCACATGACTTGATACAGGAGATGATCACCCGGTCCCCCCGGCGGAGTGAACTCACTGAACTCCCAACATCGGTGACGGTCCCTACCCCTTCGTGCCCGAGGATGCGCCCTGGCTGGACCGCTGGGACATCTCCTTTGAGGATGTGCAGATCCGTACCGCAAATGGTGGTGGTGTCGATGCGAACGATTGCGTCGGTGGGGTGCAGGATGACCGGATCGGGAACGTCTGTCCAGGACTTTTCGCCGGGGCCACCGTAGACGAGTGCCTTCATTGTGTTGCTCCGTCCTTGTTATGCCTGGCTGAAACACCGGGCGCGTGCGCTGGTGCGTGCGCTAGTGGAAGTCGTCCAGGCGGGCGTCGTTCAAGGGGGTCCCCCAGAGATCTGGCCGTTTGGTCTTGAACCGCCGCCCAGTGACCGCCTCCGGAGTCAGCCTCAGGTAGCAGTCCTTGATGCCTGGTTGCCAGGGATCCAGGCCCAGGGCGTCGACGTCGGCCCTTTCCTGCCGGTCGAGTATCAGGTGCGTCTGCCCTCGGACAACGACGCTCCATGCCTTTCCGCTGAAGGTCCGGTAGCCGTCACTTTCCAGAGCGCAAGGGGTCGTCAGTGTGCTCCAAAACTTGGTGCCCGCCCCGGTTCGGAACACGATGCTGTCACCGTCAAGCACATAGTTCACGGGAAAGATATCGGGGTGCCCGTCCACCAGGACGGCCAAGCGTCCAACGTTGGTCTGCGCCAGCAAGTCCCAACATTCGTCCGGTTCCAGACGTTCGACGCCGGCACTTGGCTTTGTTTTCATTCCAAACCCGCCCGGGTGGCGTCGTCGAGGGGACTCCACCACGTCAGCGGTGGGGTCACGTTGAAGCGGCGCCCGGTCAACGAGGTGGGAACGATCCGGACAAAATGATCCTTCCGCCCGGCCTGCCACGGGAAGAGCAGCAGACCGACAGTGTCCAGTACTTCCTGGGTCAGCTTGATGCTCTCTGCTTTTCCCTTGACCACCACGCTCCACGCGACTCCCGACTGTGGGTCAACTCCGTCAGCTTCCAGCGCTACCGGTGTGGCGCTGAGGGCTGCGTGGAGCTTACTCCCCTCACCGGTGCGGAAGACCAGCGTGCCGTGGTCTGCTTTGTAATTGATGGGAAAGATGTCTGGATGGTCCTGCGCCCAGACTGCGAGGCGGCCCACCGAGACACCGCGCAGCAGTTCCCAACACTGCTTGTTGTCCAGGATCTCTGCTTCCGGAACCGTGGGTTTGTTCGTCATGGTTAGACCGTAGGTCCGGCTGCGCGGGGACAACAGGGCCCAAAGGCCCACATGCACAATGTCCATGGTTGCCGCGCGGGCGCCAGAGTAGTCTGGCAACAGGGCGCCGTTCGGTCCCCTCACAGGATTTCCAGCATTCTTTGAAAGGAACCGGTGAACGACTCAGAAGCACCCGAGCCCCAGCCCAACGTTGTGCCGCGGATTCGGATTGAGGACCTCCTGAAGGACTTTGTTGGCCGCGCCGGAGAGCTTCTCCAGGCACAGGAAAGAACACAGGGCTTGCTCGAGGCGGTTGTGGCCGTGGCAGGAGATCTAAGCCTCGAAGCGGTGCTGGACCGCGTAGTGACCTCGGCATGTCGGCTGCTTCAGGCGCGTTATGGCGCCTTGGGTGTCATCGGGGAGGACAACGCTCTCAGTCATTTCATTACGGTAGGTATAGACGGCGAGCTCGCCCGACGCATCGGCCCACTCCCTACTGGACACGGTGTCCTCGGACTGCTCATCACGGAGCCGACGCCGCTGCGCCTCCATGACCTCGGCCACCATCCGAAAGCCTACGGATTCCCGCAGCACCACCCTCCCATGAAGTCGTTCCTCGGAGTCCCGGTGCGGGTACGGGATGTGGTATTCGGGAACCTCTACCTGACCGAAAAAGAAGGCGGCGGAGACTTTACGCCGGAGGATGAGGACCTTGCCGTGGCGTTGGCCGCGGCGGCCGGCGTGGCAATCGAGAACGCCCGGCTGTATGAAGATGCCCGCCGCCGCGCCTCTTGGCTTGAAGCCTGCATGGACGTTACGGGAACAATGCTCGGCGCAGACCAACTGGGGCAGGCCGAGAACTCGGCATTGGACCTGATCGCGGCGAGGGCCCTCCGGGAATCGGGTTCCCATCTGGCGTTGATCCTTGTTCCGTCTCCTCATGAGCCCTATGTAGTGGCGGGCACCGCTGGAGCCCGTGGCGCTGAATTCGCCGGCGCGTCGTTGGCGATGAAAGCCACTGAAGTGCAGGGCGTCGCAAGCACCGGAAAGCCCGCTTGCCTTGATGATTCCCAGGATCTCCTCGATCTTGCCAGCGAGGGGGTGTCGGCCCGGCTGCTGATCATCGACCTCAGCGCCCAAGGAGCCCATCACGGTCTCTTGGTCCTTGCCCGCGATCCCGGTACAGGCAATTTTTCAAAGACCGATGTGGAGATGGGGGCGGTCTTCGGTTCGCACGTGGCCCTCGCGCTGGCGCTGGAGCGGATTCACCGGCTCCGGGAACAAGTGATGGTGTTCTCCGACAGGGACAGGATCGCACGGGATCTCCATGACCTGGTCATACAACGGCTGTTTGCAGCTGGGCTGAGCCTCCAAAGCCTCCGGCGTTTCACGACCGGCGAGGCTGCCTTGAGCAGGATCGACTCTGTGACCGAAGAGCTGGACACAAGTATCCGCGATCTGCGCAACACCATCTATTCGCTGCAGGCCAGCACCCGTGAGCGGGAGCCGTTGAGCGGCCGCATCCTCCAGTCAATCCAGGCCGGTGCCAAGTCCCTGCCGTACGCGCCACATCTGACGCTGGCTGGCGCCGTTGACTTGGTGGACGATGAAGCCATCATCAAACACCTTCTGGCTGTCGTATCTGAAGGCCTCAGCAATGCCGTGCGCCACTCAGGGGCTCAATCCATCAGTGTTTCAGTTTCAGTGGCCGAAGGTCGGCTGACCTTGGAAGTGGTGGACGACGGATGCGGATTTGTCGATCCTGCCCCGGGAAACGGCCTGGCCAACATTGCTCTGCGCGCAAAGGAGATGAACGGGACCAGTACCATCGCCAGTGCGCCTGGAAACGGGACAACAATGACATGGTCTGTCCCGCTGAGCTGATCCTTCAGCGCAGGGAACCGGCATCCTCTTCGGGTGCTTGAGCCATGAACACCGCCGCCTGGGTTCTGCGCTCAAACCCGAGTTTGGCCAGCAAGGATGAGACGTAGTTCTTAACCGTTTTCTCTGCCAAAAGCATTTCCTCGCCGATCTGGCGATTGGTCATGCCCTGACCAACATAGTCAAGGACACGGCGCTCTTGCGGCGTGAGGGAAGCTGTCCTGGGATCCTGCTTCTTCGGTGCAGTGAGGCCTTGGACGATTCTCGTCTTGACGGCTTCGTCGAACAACGACTCACCGTGGGCGGCTTTCCTTAAGGCGCCCAGCAGGTCCGTGCCCCCGATTTCCTTCAGGATGTAACCTGCAGCCCCGGCAAGAACAGCGGCGCGGAGGGCCTGCTCGTCGTCGTAGCTTGTCAAGATCAGGCAATTCAGGCCAGGGTCCACGGAGCGAACGTCCCGGCACACCTCGATTCCGGTGCCGTCGGGCAACCGTGCGTCCAGAACAGCGACATCGGGACGCAACGCGGGAATCCGGCGCGTCGCTTCTTCCGCTGAACCGGACATGCCAACAACCACGAAACCTTCGCCTTCCAAAAGTTCCTGGAGGCCTCTGCGAACCAACTCATGGTCATCGAGGATGAAAACGCGGGTTGGTTCTCCTGGGGAAACGCCGGTGGTTTGGCCGGCTCTTTCTGGGCGATCCATGATTCTCCTGTCCGGCGGCCGATGGCCGCAATATCGAGAGCTTTTTGTTGGCGGCTCTGCCAAATTCTTGCCGACTGCCTGCCCTGCCCACAAGGGCCCAAGGACCCTGCCGGCGCGTGTGACTTTTGGCCCTGTTGGGAACGTGCCTTTGTACCGACGCTGGAAGAACGGGAGACCCGAAACCGCTCGCAGAAGGTGGGCGGCCCCGGCATCGAACAAAATGAAGGAGTATCGATCCCCATGAAGAAATGGACGCGTTGGCAGGACTATACCGTGATCGCTGCCGGCGCATATGCAGCCCTGTCTGTTCTGTGGACCACACAAACCGGGTCGTCGACGGCGATCATGGTCACGTTGGGCCTCTTGCTGGTCATTGGAGGCGTGGTGAACCTGGCGATGCCCGGCATGCCCGTCGCTGAGTGGGCCCAGGCAATAGTGGCAGTAGCCCTCCTCCTGGCTCCTTGGGTGGGTGGCTTCACCTCCGCAACCGGCGCAGCCTGGAGTGCCTGGATCCCAGGTGCGGTGGCTTTGGTGGTGACCGCTCTGGCGATCAGGCCAAGCACTGAGGAATACAGGCACCACCACGTGGCGTCCACGCCATAATCACCACACCACTGATTGGCGCCGCGCAACCGCGCGGCGCCAATGGCTTCATCGCAGTGAACAGCCCTCAACGGCCCGGCCTTTGTTCACCCCGTGGAGCCGTACCCTGCCCAAAGGATGGAGCATCGTCATGGCCACCAAAAGTCCCGCAACTCTGCGCTTTCTTGGCGCCACGGACACCGTAACTGGCTCCCGCTACCTGGTGGACTTCCAAGGAACGCGAATCCTGGTGGACTGCGGACTGTTCCAAGGTTACAAACGGCTCCGCCTACGGAACAGGCAGCCTTTTCCAGTCTCCCCCGCATCCATTGATGCAGTCCTGCTGACGCATGCCCATTTGGACCATACAGGCTACGTTCCCAGGCTCGTGAGGGATGGTTTCAGGGGTCCCGTCCATGCCACACACGGGACCACTGAACTGAGCAAACTCCTGCTGCCTGACAGCGGACACCTGCAGGAGGAGGAGGCCAAGTACGCCGATCGCCGTGGATCGTCAATCCACACCCCCGCCCTGCCTTTGTATACGGCGGCAGACGCAGTGAAGTCGCTCAATAGTTTCCGCCCTGTTGAGTTCGACGAGCCCATGGACCTTGGCGACGGCGTCCAGGCCAGGTTCGTTCCGGCAGGTCACATCCTGGGGGCCGCGCAGCTTCACATCCGGGTGGGCGGAAACACTGTTCATTTCACCGGAGACCTTGGCCGCGACGACGACCCGCTGATGTACCCGCCCCGGGCGCTGGAGTCCGTTGACGTGCTTATCACGGAGTCCACCTATGGCAACCGGACCCATCCGTCCGGAAGTCCCGAAACCGAACTAGGCGAGGTAGTGTCCAGGGTGGCCAAGCGGAATGGCGTCATCCTCATCGCAGCATTCGCCGTCGGCCGCGCGGAAACACTCATGCTGCAGCTGGCGCGCCTGCGCCGAAAAGGCCTCATTCCCGATATTCCCGTCTATCTCAACAGCCCCATGGCAATTGATGCCTCCTACATGTACCAGCAGCACCCGGATGAACATCGGCTGCGCCCGGAAGAATTCAAGGACATGTACCACTTGGCCACCATGACCCGAACGGCGGACGATTCAAAGCTCCTCAATCTCCGAGGTGGTCCCATGATCATCATCTCCGCCAGCGGCATGCTGACCGGTGGACGGATACTGCATCACCTTGAGGCATACGGCAGCGATCCCAGGAACGCAGTCATCTTGAGCGGGTATCAGGCCGCCGGAACAAGGGGCGCTGCGTTGGCCGCCGGGTCACGCGAGCTGAGGGTCTATGGGCAAGACGTCCGGATCCGTGCAGAAGTAGTCCAACTCGAAGGATTCAGCGCCCATGCGGACTCGGACGCCATCATTCGTTGGATGCGGTCAGCACCCACCTCACCACGGATGACATATATCACTCATGGTGAACCGGAGGCATCCGAGGCACTCCGGCTTCGTATCAAGCATGAACTGGGGTGGAATGCCCGGGTTCCGGAGTATCAGGAGACCATCTCCGTAGCCACACCGGAATAAGGACTTCCGGCCCTAACCGGGCGGTATGAACCCGGTACAAACTGACAACAAGGCCCCGGCCGATATCCGGGAACCCATCAACGAAGAACGGGCCAAGCCATGAATGAAGCAATTGTCGTCGGTGTCAACGATTCACCCAGCAGCGAGGCTGCCATGGGGTGGGCCATGCGTCGAGCGGCCGCCCTGAAGCTGCCGGTACAGCTTGTCCATGCCGTGGATGACCGCTGGGCGTACGATTCTGTGGGCTATAACGAGTGGATCCGGGAATCCGGCATCAACTTTCTTGCTGCTGCCAAGGACCGTGCCGCAAAGATGGAACCCACCGTCAATGTCACCACCGACCTCGTCTCGGGTGGGGCCGGCTACGCTTTGGGCAAGAGGTCCAAAAAGGCCGCCATGGTGGTCATTGGTTCCGGCCATGGCTGGGCCGGAGGTTCCCTGACCGATCGTGCTTTACAGGTTGCCGCCGTCGCGCGTTGTCCCGTAGCAGTTATCGGTGAGCACGACATGACAAACCGCAAAGGGATTGTAGTCGGCGTGGATGGTTCTGAAGAGGCCACACAGGCCGTTGCTTTTGCCGCGGCAGAGGCCGACCGCCAGGGACAGGAGCTGACGGTTCTCCATGCCTTCCTCACACCGGAACCATGGGTAACCCGCAATGTACCCCACACCAACTACTTCGAGGTCATCACGGAAGAAGAGCGCGTCGTCCTGGCTGAAACTGTCGCCGGTTTGGCAGACAAGTACCCGGATCTGGTGGTACACCAAGTCCTCGACACCCACACACGGCCCGCCGAAGCACTGCTCGCGGCCGGGGCCACAGCACAACTGCTGGTGGTAGGCAGCCGCGGCCGGGGCAGTTTCAAACGCCTCTTGTTGGGCTCGACAGCGCATGCGGTTCTCACCAAATTGCCGTGTCCCACGATTATCGCGCGGATCAGCCCGGTCAAGCACTCCGACTGAAAGTGACGATGACACCCCAAACTTAGGGCACTGAAAGTGCGGGCTTGCCGGTTCCCCCGGGCAAGCCCGCACTTTCGCGTCACAGCTAGGCGAGATAAACGTGCTTCCCTGTAATGATGGTGGGCTGGATACAGATGAAGAGGCCCCTGTCCCCACTGGCCCATGGTTCTGCCGTCATATGGCCCCAAAGGCGCGTGAGTACCTCCCGGTCAACTACATGGGATGAGGACCCGCTGACCAACACCGACCATCCTTCGCTTCGATCAGCCCTGGCATCGTCGATTTGGAAAGATGTCTGCATTCGGGCCACCGGCCCACCAATCAATCCCTCCAGCGAGGTACGGAGGTAAATGGCGTGATCGTGAACCAGATAATTGACAGGCAAGATCATCACCCTGCCGTGGTGGACGAAACCTATCCGCCCTGTATCGTGCGAATGCAGCCTCTCCCAGCACTGCACCTCACTAAGGTCTTCGCTGACGTGACGGGCACCATCGATGCGTACAGGTTCTGGGCTGGGCACACTCATTTCATGCTTCCTTTTCGGGGGTGTGCACTACAAGTACCGGGCAATGTGCGTGGGCGACGCAGGCCGAACTGACCGATCCCATCAGTAGGCCGCCGAATCCGCCATGGCCGCGCCTGCCCACGACCACCATCTCTGCTCCGCGGCTTGCTTTGATCAGTCCTTGCCGGGGATGGCCCTGTTCCAGATGGGAACTGACGTTGTCCGGCACGTCAATGCCGAAAGCCTTTTCGACTGACGCCTTCAGGACTTGCCCGGCTGCCTCCTCAAATCCCGTAATCCCGACGGCCACATAGCCCTCATAGACCGGCGGAAAATCCCAGAACGCAATCGCCTCGACTGTTGCCCCCAAGGCGACTGCCAAACGTTGGGCTTCGCGGAGCGCCACGATGGACGGCTCCGAACCATCCACCCCTACAACAATCTTCCCTGGTGATCTGTCCTTGCTCATCTTTGTCCTCCTGGCGCTCGTGACTTTCCTTCCTGTCAGAATGCCGTGAACGGCCAGCATCGAACAGGGCCGAAGGTCACAGTGCCCAGGCTCCCGTCTACGTCGTCTTCGGACCGAACCCCGTTTGAGTTGAGCAGGCTTCCCACCCCACATCCTGTAGGTCCTTTGACTCTTGCTGCCGGATCACATCTGCATCACGCTCATTGCATGACAAAGACGATGAAGGCGTGGTGGGTGGGAAGGCCAGGAAGCATTTCGACTCACCCGCTGGAGCAAGGGAGCAAGGTCGTACCGACACCTGACGAGGGCGAATTACTCGTTAAAGTCAACGTGTGTGGGGTCTGCCGCACGGACCTGCATCTGGCTGAAGGTGACCTTCCTCCGCGCCATTCCCGGATTGTTCCGGGTCATGAAGCTGTGGGAATCGTAGTGGAATCAGGCACCGGCAGGTTTGAAGCCGGCGACAGGGTGGGCATCGCGTGGCTCGGCGGCACATGCGGTGCTTGCAGCTATTGCCAGCGCGGCGCCGAGAACCTGTGCAGCAAACCGATTTTCACTGGCTGGGACCGTGACGGCGGCTTCGCGGAAATGATGACAGTCAGGGAGGACTTTGCCTACGCCATTCCTCCCCACTTCAGCGATGAGGAGGCAGCGCCGCTCCTTTGCTCCGGAATCATTGGCTACCGTGCCCTGAAACGGGCTGCCCTTCCCCCCGGCGGCCGCTTGGGCATCTACGGGTTCGGAGGCTCAGCCCACCTGACCGCGCAAATCGCAATCCATTCAGGCGCGTCGGTCTTCGTCATGACACGATCCGGGAAAGCGCAGGTTTTGGCCCGAAGCCTGGGGGCAGAATACGTCGGCGGTGCATTCGACGCTCCCCCGGTGAAGCTGGACTCAGCCATTCTCTTCGCACCGGTCGGTGAACTGGTACCTGTCGCGATGAGGGCGTTGGACAGGGGCGGAACTCTGGCGGTCGCCGGCATCCACCTCTCCGACATCCCCTCGATTAGCTACGCGGACGAGCTCTTCTACGAGAAGCAAGTCCGCAGCGTCACCGCCAACACGAGGGCTGACGGAACGGAATTGCTGGCCCTCGCAGCGGACATGCCATTGATTCCCACCACCACGGCATACCCCTTCGCCGCTGCCGATCAAGCCTTGGACGACCTCGCGAATGACAGAATCACTGGAGCCGCCGTGTTGAGGATTCCATGACGGTTCACCGTGACCGTGCTCGGACGTCAGGTTTTCTTTCTTTTGGCGAACCGTTTCTCAAGTTTCGCTTCCGCGTCCTCGCGTCTCTTGCCCAACCGAAATAACTGCTGGACTAATGGATTCTGTGGGATTGAAGGAACCCGTCGGCGTTGCGGCTGCCTGCCCTGATTGCCCGACCCTGGCTCGGCCGTCTCAGATGGGCGTTGAGGTCCGGGTTCCGATTTCCCAGGACTGCGTTCGATCTTCATTCGGCAGCCCTGCGCATCTGCCCGTTTGCAGGAACCCGGCTGCCCGCGGGTTTCGTGTCGACTGGCGTGATGGGCGAACAATGGTCCTGGACCAAGCCCATCCCTGCGCACTCACGAACGTGCGAGATGTCTCGCACCGCGGAGTCCTTGTCTACATAGGAGCACGAGACTGCGAGTTCTCTGCCCTCGGAGTCCAACAACCGGAACCTGACGTTGGCTTGGCCGTCCGTAAAAAGCTCAAAGATCCCATTCATGGGGCCGCCCCTTCTGCACTTGCTGATTACGGCATCATCTGTCCCCCTATGCCTTCCATCAGCATGCCCGCAGACAGAGTTGGGCCGTAAGGGCCGGAAGTCCCGTTTCTTCTGGATCCCCGGTCCCGTTGCACGACTTGGGACTCTGGAAGGCACACCCCGACGGCGGATTCTCGCTGGAAGTACGAGGCCATCCCGGGAAGGTCGAGAGGGGCCGTGCAAGGGTTCCCCGCTAACCGAACAATGCTTCCGCTTCCTTGAAGCGTGCCTTTGGAACGGTCTTGAGATCGCCCAAAGCCGATGCGAGGGGCACGTCCGTGATGTCCGTTCCGTTCAGGGAAACCATGGTCCCCCATTTCCCTGCGCAGGCGAGATCAACCGCAGCCATGCCCAGACGGGTGGCAAGGACCCTGTCGAAGGCCGTGGGTGCGCCACCGCGCTGGATGTATCCCAGGATGGTGGCCCTGGTCTCGATCCCGGTCATCTCCTGCACCAGCCCTTCCAACATTATTCCGATGCCACCGAGACGCGGCCGGCCGAAGGTATCAAGACCCCTTGGTGAATACGGTGCCTCCTGTCCCGTGGGTGCGAAAGCCTCTGCAACAACCACCAAAGGGGCCCTGCCGCGTTCATGGGCCGAACTGACCCAAAGGGCTATTTGCTCCAAGGAAACCCTGTGCTCGGGTATCAGGATCGCGTGGGCGCCCGAGGCCATCCCTGCATGCAAGGCGATCCACCCTGCATTCCTTCCCATGACCTCAGCAATCATGCACCGATGATGGGACTCCCCGGTGGTTCGCAGGCGATCGATTGCCTCGGTAGCCGTTTGGACGGCAGTGTCGAATCCAAACGTGTAATCCGTAGCACCCAAGTCGTTGTCGATGGTCTTTGGTACACCAACAACGTTGACTCCCTGCTCTGACAAGATCCGGGCCGCCGCAAGGGTTCCCTCACCCCCAATGGCTATCAACCCGTCCACGCCATGCCTGCGAAGTGATTGGCTCACGGCCCCAGATTCACCGTCCCGCAGGGGATTCGTCCGGGATGTCCCCAGCATCGTGCCCCCGAGACCGGAAATCCCCCTTACCGCGTGCCTGGTCAGTGGTATGGCGTCGTCATCCAGGACACCTTTCCACCCATCGCGGAAACCCACGAACTCAAGGTCGTGGCTGATAGTCCCCCTGAGAACTGCTCCTCTGATAACTGCATTCAAACCCGGGCAGTCACCACCACTTGTAAGAATCCCCAAGCGCCTCATGACCGGCGCGTCTCCTGGCCAGGATCCAGCCTGAAGCTCCTGCTCTCCCCGGGTGCCAACATGACAGACCGCCCTTCCATCCGAAGAGAAACGGGAGCGGCATCGCCATGCGCGGACGATACCCGGATGCGCCCATCCTTGAGCTGGACCTTCAGCAAATGCCCCCTGTATTTCACGTGAAAGGCAACTGCGCGCAGTCCCCTGGGCATGCACGGCGTGAAAGACAAACCATCCCGCCCCAACTTCAGTCCGGCAAAGCTCCTCTGAATGACGTCTATGGAACCGACCATGGCACCCAGGTGAATACCCGCTTTGGTTGTCCCATGCTGGGTGTCATCGAGATCTGCATCCAACGCCTCCCGAAAGCTATCCCATGCCCTATCCGGGTCCACGGAAGCCAGGACAGAGGCGTGGGCAACGCGGCTCAGAGTGGAACCGTGAGCCGTCCTGGCAAGGTAGTACTCAATAGTCCGGTCCAGTTGCTCGTTGGACAGCGCGTAACCAAGTCTCGCCATGAACTCGCGGAGCCCCTCATGGCCCAACAGATACGGCAACATCAACACGTCGGCCTGTTTCGCGAGTTTGTATCGGTTGACGTCGTCGCCCTCCGCTTCAAGGATGAGATCCAGCCGCTCGATGTTCTCGTACACCTGGCGGTACTTGTCCCAATCAAGTTCTTCCAGCGCGTCGTACCCATGAAACTGGCTGATGACACCATCGGCGTGGAACGGTACAAACATCTTCCGGGACACCCGCTTCCACAACGACACTTCGTCAGCAGTGATGCTCAATCGCTCCGTGAGGTCAGCCAGCTCATGGCCCTTCAGCATCCCGTGAATTTCTGCGGCGCGCTCGCAGGTCCATGCCGCCATGACGTTGGTGTAGGCGTTGTCATCCAGGCCCGGATCGGGCTCCCCTGGACGGCGGGTGTGGTATTCATCCGGGCCTACGACGCCTTTCAGGTGGAAGCGGTGATCGTGGTGGTCATACGCCGCCATGGCAGCAAAGAATCGTGCCACCTCCACAACGAGTTCTGCTCCTTTGTACAGGAACCAAGCCTTGTCACCGGTGGCTTCAAAGTACTCCCAGACGTTGAAGGCAACAGCGAGCCCCACGTGCCGTTGCATCCTGGAATGGTCCGGCACCCAGCGCCCCGACCTGGCGTTGTAGAGCCAATGCGGAGTTTCTTCGCTGCCGTCGCTGCCGCTTTGCCACGGGAACATTGCTCCGGGCAAACCGAGCCTTGACGCCGCCTGCCTTGCTTCGGGGAGCCGCCGCCATCGGTATTCGATCAGTGCCCGGGCCACCTCGGGGGTTCTGGCAGTAAGTACGGGCAGGACGAAGAGCTCGTCCCAAAAGACGTGACCCCGATAGCCCTCGCCGTGCAGCCCCCTGGCCGGAACACCGGCGTCGAGCTCCGCCGTGTGATGCGTCAAGGTTTGCAGGAGGTGGAAAAGATGAAGGTTCAAGACCAATTGGACCTGGGTGGAAGAGTCGAGTTCCACCAGGAACGGCCGAAGGATCCGCCTCCACGCGGCCACGTGGGAACCCAGCAGAGCTTCAAAGTTTGTGCCCGCCCTCGCAAGAGCCGCCGAAGCGGCCGAACCCGCGGACGAAATGGGCTTATCCCGGGATGTCACGACGGCGGCAACCTTGGTTAAGGCGGTTGCCGCACCATCAGTGCAAGCAACGTTAAAAGTGAGGAAGTGGAACGCCTTGACGCTTCCAGGCGACCCGGCATTACCTGCAGCATCTGCATGGAAGGCAATGGCTACGCGTATTTGGCTCTGGCTGGTTTCGGCTTCGACCAGAAGATCGCAGCTTGGGCCACCACGGCTTCCTGCCGTCTTGTCGCTCAAGTGGATGCGGGTTCCCATGGCCGGCTCTGGCAGGTTCGCATTCCTGGTGCCAACATCGACCCCGCTCCGCACCGTGACTGTTCCGTTCCAGCCCAGCGGCGTCAAGAGAGTCTCGACAGCCAGCACGTGCGGCTCCGCCATGGAGACCAAGCGCCTTTCAGCGACGTCCAGACGCCGACTGTCCGGGGACTCCAGAAGAATATGACGAATCAACAGAGCCCGACCCATGTCCAAAGTCCGCCGCTCCTCCACCAAACGCAAGCCACCCTCCGACCACCACGTGCCGTTCTCAAGGCAGAGGTCCAAGGGAAGGCAATCGGGTGCGTTGACCATGTGCTCGTCGATTACAGACTCCTCGCCCATCCTGGCGACCACCCTGTTGTAGACACCGGCCAGATACATGCCGGCATAGCGCGATTCCCGGCCGCCTTCGGAAACAGCCCCGCGAACACCCATATATCCGTTGCCCAACGTCGTGAGGGCTTCCCGGTGCCCCTCGTGTTCCGGCGCTGTCCCTTCGTAGGTGAGCTGCCAAGGATCACTCATGACCAGGCCCAGGTCCAGCTCGCCTACATCGTTGAGGACCACGTGCGCACCAGCTGCTTCGAGTTGTCGGCGGGTCCCCTGCCGGTCGATGCCCACCACAAGCCCGAATCCACCGCGACGCGCGGATGTCACCCCCGCCACTGAGTCTTCTATGACCACGGCGCGACCCGGCGGGACCCCCAGGCGCTTGGCCGCCTCCAGGAATACATCCGGTTCAGGTTTGCCCGGGAGCCCCAATTTTGAGGCGACGGTACCGTCCAGCACCACCGCGAAAGTCTCTGCCATGCCGGCCGCGGCCAACACGGGAGTGGCGTTACGGCTCGACGTCACCACCCCCGCCGGAACCCCTGCCGCGTGCAGACTGCCCAGCAGCTCCAGTGTTCCCGGGTATGCCTGAACGCCGTCCTTCTTTAGGCGGGCGAGGTAAGCCTTGTTCTTCAGCGCCCCAAGCCCGTAAGCGGTCCAATCGCCGGTTGCATCGCTTGGTGCGCCGAGATCAACGACGACGCCCCGGGACGCCAGCAGGTTCATGAGCCCGACTTCGCGGGGCTTGCCGTCCACCAAGGACAAATAGTCGTTTGAAGTAAACGGCTGCACAGGTTTGACCTTCGGAAACCTGGGATCGCCCATAATCGCCTCGTACGCGTCGCGCCAAGCCAGCTGATGCACCATGGCAGTCCGGGTGACTACGCCATCCAGATCGAAGATGACCGCGTCATAAGGGGGTCTCGCCGCAGCCGCCGTGGGTGATCCCTTCATGGCTCTACACTGGGTCCGGCCGTTTGAGGTGCTTTTCTGCAGCAGCTATCAAGGGGACCGTCCGGATGAAGGTATCGGGGTTCAGTGAAATCGAGTCAATGCCTTCACGGACAAGAAACTCCGCAAAATCCGGATGGTTGCTTGGACCTTGACCACAAATCCCTATCCGGATTCCTGCTGCATGCGCCTTCCCGATGACCTCCGAGATCATGGTGGTCACGGCTTCATCGCGTTCATCGAAGAGCCCTGCCAATTGTTCAGAATCACGGTCTACGCCGAGCACCAATTGGGTCAAATCATTGGAACCGATGGAGAACCCATCAAAACGGCGGGCGAATTGTTCCGCCAGCACCACGTTGGAAGGGATCTCACACATCATGTAGACGCGCAGCCCGTGCTCTCCACGCACAAGTCCGTTCTCCGACATCGCATTGAGCACCTTGTCCGCTTCATCCACTGTGCGGCAAAAGGGAACCATGACTATGACGTTTGAGAAGCCGATGACTTCACGTGCGCGTTTCACGGCCAGGCATTCCAACGCGAAAGCTTCACGGTAGTGCTTGTTGTAGTAGCGGGAAGCCCCCCGGAATCCCAGCATGGGGTTTTCTTCAGGGTGTTCGAAGAAGCTGCCGCCGATGAGATGTCCATACTCGTTGCTCTTGAAATCGCTGAGCCGGACAACCACTGGTTTCGGATGGAAAGGAGCAGCAATCTTGGCTATGCCTGTGGCAAGGACACTAACGAAATACTCCTCGGGGCTGGTGTAGTCCCTGGTCAGTTGTTCAATAACAGCTGATTCGGCGTCATCCATCACCAACTCGGGATGGATAAGGGCCATCGGATGAACACGGATCAAGTTGTTGATGATGAATTCCATCCTCGCCAGGCCGACTCCTGCAGCAGGAAGACGCCACCAGGTGAAAGCTGCGGCCGGGCTGGCGATGTTGACCATGATGTCCGTGCGCGTTTCGGAAAGGCTCCCGGTGTCCACCTCTTCTACTTCGAAGTCCAGCGTCCCGTCATAGACGTGTCCCTCTTCTCCTTCGGCGCACGAGAGCGTGACAACTTCCCTACCTGCCAGCGCGTCAGTTGCGTCGCCAGTACCCACCACGGCGGGAACGCCTAGCTCACGGCTCACAATCGCCGCGTGACTGGTGGGTCCCCCGTGGTCAGTCACGATCCCAGCTGCCCGCTTCATCACGGGAACCCAGTCCGGGTCCGTCATCCGGGTTACCAAAATGGCCCCATCCACAAACGCCTCAATGTCCTTGGCATCGCGGATGATGCAGACGGGGCCTACGGCTATGGAATTCCCGACCGCTGCGCCGGACGCAAGGAGACGGCCATCCTGTCCCAGGTGATACATGCGGAAGAGCGTCCCGCTTTTTTGGGCCTGAACTGTTTCCGGTCGCGCCTGGACCATGAACAGCTCGCCTGTGACGCCGTCTTTGGCCCATTCCATGTCCATGGGACGTCCGTAGTGGTCTTCCACGGACACGGCCCACCGCGCGAGCTTGATGATGTCGATGTCCGGGAGAACAGTGGCACGTCGTTCTTTGTCGGTGGTTTCCACCATCGCCGTGGAGGCGGTCCCTCCCAAGCGGTACACCATCTTGCGCTCTTTGGATCCCACGGATCTCTCGATCACAGGCACCAGAGCGGGGTTATCAAGTAGCGGTTTGAACACTTGGTACTTGTCCGGGTTGATGGTGCCCTGGACAACGGTCTCGCCCAATCCCCATGCCGCGCTGATGACGACGCTCTGTGGAAAGCCCGACTCAGTATCGATGGAGAACATCACCCCTGAAGCTCCGATGTCGGATCTAACCATGCGCTGGACACCTATGGACAGTGCCACGTCCAAGTGCCCAAACCCTTTGATCTCCCGGTAGCTAATGGCGCGATCAGTGAAAAGCGAGGCAAAACAGCGTCGGCACGCATCCAGGAGTGCGCTCTCACCTGAGATATTCAGGAATGTTTCCTGTTGCCCGGCAAAACTGGCATCCGGCAGGTCCTCTGCCGTTGCACTGCTGCGGACAGCTACCGCCAATCGCTCCTGCCCGGCCCGTTCGCCCAGGCGCCGATAGTTATGCCTGATGCCCTCAATAAGTCCGGACGGAAACTCGCCCGCCAACATTGCGTCGCGGATGGCATGCCCCGTCTCGCGAAGAGACAACCTGCCTGACCTAAGCTCACTAATGGAATGACTGATGACCGATTCGAGTCCGTTGGCAGCCAAGAACTTCCTGTACGCGCCGGACGTCGTAGCGAAGCCGTCGGGGACCTTCACCCCTGCTGAACGCAACGATGTGGTGAGTTCACCCAGTGACGCATTCTTACCGCCCACTTCGGGAACATCCCCCATTCCGATGTCCTCAAACCATGTGACATATGACTCTTCGATGGCTGGCTGCATGCCTTGATTCTGGGCGGCCCGGGCCAGCCCGGGCAGAGTCTTTGGTCCCGAACCTTGGTGTGACTTTCGGCCCTGTTTCCGCATTGCCGCACCACACATGCTGGGAGGGAAGGCAGGAGGCACACCATGGCACTTTCGGAGTTCGAACGGCTCGAACTGGACAACATTTCGCAGGGTCTTCTGGAGGAGGACCCCAGGCTGGCAGCACTCATGAGCCTGGAAGACCTCGATCGACGCCGCTGGAAGGGCATAAAGCGAGGCTGCCTTGCTGCGCTCGGCGGGCTCGGACTGCTGCTGGTGAGTTTCCCACTAGGCAGTTTGGCACTCGGTGTGGTGGGTTTCCTCGTGATGGGTGGGGGGACGTACTGGGCAACCCTTTTCATGGGTGACCGCCCTATGCGGTGGAGGCCGCGCACCCGGGAAAACGCCCACGAGAAGAACAAGGAACAGTCATGAAAGCACTCGTTGTCTATGATTCCGGCTTTGGCAACACCAAGTCGATCGCTGAGGCCATTGCCGCAGGCCTCAGCCCACTGAACGCGACAGTCCTGCCGGCCGCGCAGGTGCGGTCGGACGACATCTCGGCCGGTGACTTGTTGGTGGTCGGCAGCCCGATCAACGGTTGGCGCCCCACACAGAAGACCATGGAGGCTCTGGCCCGTCTTGGCAGTCGTGGGCTTTCCGGAGTGGTTGCTGCCGGCTTTGATACGAGGGTCAAGCTGTTCATCCATGGTGATGCAGCGAAGAAGATCACCAAGACCCTCAAAGAGGCCGGAGCCAGCATCGTGGCCGAGCCAATGGCCTTCTACGTCAAGGGAACTGAGGGTCCCTTGCTTGACGGACAGACAGCCCGCGCAGCTGCGTGGGCTGAAGAACTCCTGGCAAAGGCCAAAGCCTACGGAACCCGGAGGAGTGCGTGATGGCAAGCTGGCTTGACCCGAGCAAGATCATTGTTGGCGTCGACGGCTCCGAAGCATCGGTGGAGGCATTACGCCACGGACAACGCATTGCGCTGGCGCTCAATGCACCGCTTGAAGCCTGGGGGTGCTGGGAGATGCCGCTGGGATACGAGGGGTATCTGGCCATGGGCATAGATGGCTTTGCCCATGATGCCGAGGAAAGACTCGATAAGGCAGTGGTGGAGGCCTTCGGCACTGAGAAGCCCAGGAACGTCAGTTCCCGCCTTGTTCAACGGTCTCCCCGTGCAGGGCTTGTTGAAGGCAGCAAGCATGCGTCGCTTCTGGTGGTAGGCCGGCGCGGTCACGGTGGTTTTGGTGGACTTCTCCTTGGTTCTGTCAGTTCGGCCTGCGTTGCGCACGCGCACTGCCCCGTCTTGGTGGTCCACTCCCCCGGGAAGAGTCATTGAGATGACCACAGGGCAGATGTCCGTCCCGGCAGCTCCAGAGCGACCGGCGATCGGCGCGCCTGCTGTGATCGAAGCGGTAGGGCTGACCAAGACATTTGGTAAGAATCGTGCGCTCAACGCCATGAACCTGGAGGTGCCCGAGGGTTCCATCTTTGGCTTCCTGGGGTTGAATGGGGCCGGCAAGACCACATTCCTCCGTGTCATGAGCGGCCTCTCCCGGGCGAGTTCGGGTTCACTGCGTCTTCTCGGCGAAGACGCGACGTTAAACGGGACGTCGATCCGTCACAGCATTGGTTACCTACCGGATGTACCCGCGTTCTATGAATGGATGAACGCGCGGCAAACGCTTCATCTCGCGGGCAGGTTGTTTGGGCTTGACGGGCCGGAGTTGGATGCAAAGACCGAGGAGTTGCTGGATTTCGTCCGTCTCAGCGGAATCGATCAGCCGATCGGCAAGTACTCCCGTGGAATGCGCCAACGGCTGGGGGTAGCTCAGGCGCTGATCAATTCCCCAAGGCTGCTTCTGCTTGACGAACCCACCAGCGCCCTTGACCCTGAAGGCCGCAGAGAGCTGTTGGACTTCATTGGAGCACTGCGCGGGAAGACCACGGTGTTCTTCTCAACCCATATTCTCAGCGACGTGGAGCGCATCTGCGACTCCGTGGCAATCCTTGACAAGGGCCGGGTGCTGGCTCAATCCACCATGGAAGAACTGCGTTCCCGGCGTGGACAGCGACGAATTCTGATCGATGTCAGCGAGGGTGCGGAAGCACTCGCCGGAGTCTTCGGACAACAGGACTGGGCGGTTTCAGTTCAACCAGGACCGCGCGGTGAGATCGAGGTCCGCGTATCGGACACAGAAACTGCGCAGCGCGAAATCCCCCTCCTGATCGGCAACCAAGGTTTGGGTCTCATTCGCATGGAAAACGCTGAATCGGGTCTTGAAGAGGTCTTCCTGGAGCTTGTCGGAAAGGGAAACCAATGAGCACTTTCTCAGTCCTGGCCGCCAAGGAAGGCCAGGAAATCGTCCACACCTGGCGGATTTGGGTGTTGCCCGCGATAGTCCTGTTCTTCGCAGTGGTTGGTCCGCCCTTGGCAAAAATAACTCCGGACCTCCTGGGCTCCCTGACAGCGTCTGCGCCAGGTTCGCTGGCATTGCCGGATGCCACTTTCAGTGACGCTTACGGGCAATGGATAAAGAACCTCTCCCAAATCGTTCTGTTCACCATCGTCATCATGTACGGCGGAGTGGTGTCCAGCGAGATCCGCGAGGGCACCGCTGCCTTCATACTCACCAAGCCCGTATCGAGGGCCACTTTCATAGCGGCGAAAGCATCTGTGCACGCCACGTTCATCACGGTCGTGTTTGCCTTGGGAACCCTCACCACATGGGTCGTCACCCTGCTAACCTTCGGGAGCGCGCCCTCCGGCCAGTTGTGGGGTGCGGCGTTCATGCTCCTGCTCTACGGGATTCTGGCGCTGTCCTACACCATGCTGTTCTCGGTTTTGATCCCGGCACCGGCCGGGGCAGCCGGCACAGGGCTAGGGGTCTACGCCCTGTTGGCGGTGGGAGCGGCGTGGGACCCGCTTGCGACCTTTGGGCCGGCAGGCGTACCCGGCATCGCAGCCGCGATTGCCGCCGGCCAGGAACATGTCTCGCCGGCCTGGCCTGCCGTGAGCAGCCTTGCTGCCGCTGCCGCTGCCCTCGGCCTTGCCTCGTTGATCTTCAACCGGAAAGAACTCCAGCCGTGAAAAAGCCAGGTCATGTTGTCCTCCTCATTGTCGGCATTGTTCTGTCTTTGGTCGGCTTCACGTTGGCCGCGGCAGGTGCGGTAGCGACATGGCTTGCCTCTTCCCAAAACGACGGATCGTTCTTCACCTCCCCAACCGAGCGCTACACGGTTTCGTCCCGGGCATTGGTCTCCCCCCAACTCGATGCGGTGGGCGAGGGCACGCCCGAAAGGCTTCCCTTCGACGTCGGAACCCTCAGGCTCCGTGCATCTGCAACAGAAGCCGGGCGTGAAGTTTTCATCGGCATCGCACCCCAGAACGAGGTGGACGCATACCTTGCAGGGGTGCACCACACTGAGTTGCGTGAAGTGAAGTTCCAACCCTTCCGGCCCGTTTACACGGACATTCCAGGATCATCCACCCCTGCAACTCCCGGTGCGCAACAGTTCTGGGCAGCCTCGGCCTCCGGAACGGGCGAGCAGGAACTCACCTGGAACATCGCCCCCGGTAATTGGACGGTGGTGGTGATGAACGCTGACGCGAGCGATGGGGTCTCGGCAGATCTGCAGGCCGGTTTCCGTTCTGACCTCATGAGGCCTGCCGCAATGGGCCTGCTGTTCGCCGGGGTCCTGGCCATCCTTATCGGCGTTCCGCTGTTGGTGTTGGGCGCCGTAGGTCTGGGCCGTGGCGGAGGACCACCGGGGCGGCCCCCTTCGACATCCGCGGCGGCGCAAGGCTCCACCCCGGGTAGCACCACGAGCTCACCGCTTCACTTCACCGGTCATTTGGACCCCGCATTGTCACCTTGGATGTGGCTGGTGAAATGGTTCCTCGCCATCCCGCATTTCTTTGTTTTGTTCTTTCTTTGGTTTGCGTTCGCCGTCACCAGCATCATTGCCTGGTTCGCCATCCTTTTCACGGGCCGCTACCCACAGTCTCTCTTTCATTTCAATGTTGGCGTCCTCCGATGGAACTGGCGCGTGGCCTTCTACGCCTATGCCGTGGGCGGAACTGATCGATATCCGCCGTTCAGCCTCTCCCGCGCGGACTACCCGGCGGACATGGACGTGGAATATCCGCCACGACTGTCCCGGGGCCTGGTTCTTGTAAAGTCCTGGTTGCTGCTCATACCGCACCTGTTGATCGTGGGGGCATTCACAGGTACGGCGACATGGGCTTGGAGAACCCAGGACGGACCCGCTGGTGTGATCAACGATCGCGGCGGTGGACTGTCGTTGCTGGGCCTGCTGGTGCTCATCGCGTTGGTCACCCTGTTGTTCACCGGCAGCTATCCGCGCCCCCTTTTCGGATTCATCATGGGCATCAACCGGTGGGTGTACCGGGTGCTCATCTACGGGGCCCTCTTACGCGACGAGTATCCACCGTTCCGCCTTGATCAAGGTCCCGCCGATCCCAACCCACAGCAGACACCGGATCCTGACGGCAGGACCATCCAGCCTTGAATGACGGCAAGCCGGCAACAACCGGGGCGTCACGGTGGAACCCACGACGGCGGGTGGTCGTCGTCGTGGTTTTGGCCGCCGTGGCGGTTCTTGCCGTGGTGCTCGCACTGCTGGTCACTGCGGCGCCAATGGTGGCCCCTGAGCCCCTTACCAGTTCGACTGCCACCACCACGGCTGCTACAACCACGACTGCCACCACCGCGACTGCTACAAGCGCGGCGGGGACAGTGGCACCGGCTCCTGTTGAGTCGTCGTCAGAGGCAACGGATCCTGTCATACCTGATCCGATTGGTCCGCCGATGCCTGCAGTCCCGGCAGTACTGTTAGGGCGGGACCTGGAAGCGATTCCGGCGACAACGCCGGTCATCGCGCTGACGTTTGACGCAGGAGCCAACGCGGCCGCCCTTGACAGCATCCTGCTAACGCTGTCACTGCACGACGTAAAGGCAACATTCTTTCTGACCGGCAATTGGGCCTCCGCAAATAGCGCGAGCGTTGCCCGGATAGTTGCGGCGGAGCATCGGCTGGGTAACCATTCCATGAGCCACCCAGGTTTTACCCAGTTGACGGACGCCCAGATCGCAGAGGAGCTGCTCGGAGCTGAAGATGCGGTCCGCGCTGCAGGTGGAGATCCCCGTCCGTTCTTCAGGTTCCCGTATGGCGAGCGGGATTCCCGGGTCATCGCCACCGTCAACAAGCTCGGCTACGTTGCTGTGCGCTGGAGCGTCGACACTCTGGGCTGGAAGGGAACCAGCGGCGGAGCGTCCCAGGAGTCCGTCCTGCGGCGCGTTGTTGACGGTCTTCGCCCGGGCGCCATCATTTTGATGCATATCGGTTCCAACCCGGACGACGGCACCACCCTGGACGCTGACGCCCTTCCCGGCATCATCGAGGCGGTCAGACGTGCCGGCTATGGCTTCGTATCCCTCGACTACCTGCTGGCTGGCTAAGATATGGTCGCCAGCTTGAATCACGGCACCAAAGGTGCGGCGCATCATGGTTTGCCAGCCCATGAGGTTGTCCTGCTCCTCGAAGCCGATGCCGACCGTGGGCTGAGTCCGGATGTCGTGTCCGCCCGGACGGAGACCTACGGACCCAATCGCTTGCCAGGTTCGCAGCGCGTCAGCCTCCTGCGTTCAGCTGCCCGTCAATTCAATAATCCCTTGATTTACGTCCTGTTGGTTGCAGCCGCCGTGACCATCTTCCTGGGAGAGTACGTCGACAGTTCGGTGATTCTCGGCGTCGTAATGGTCAATACGATCATTGGCTTGATACAGGAGAACAGGGCTGAGGCAGCGCTGGACACATTGCGTGGGCTCGTGCAGACCCGGGCCATGGTCATCCGGAACGGTCAACGATTGCAGATCCCCTCGGAGGAGTTGGTCCCCGGCGACCTCGTACTTCTGGAAGCGGGAGACAAGGTGCCGGCGGACATCCGCCTCGTCCGGCTCTCGGGTTTGAAAGCAGACGAATCAGCGTTGACCGGAGAGTCCGAAACGGTAATCAAGGACGAAGTTGTCCTTCCCGTCACGACTCCGGTAGCTGATCGACGCAACATGGTCTACGGGGGGACGTTGCTAACTTCAGGAAGCGGAGCCGGAGTCGTCGTCGCCACCGGTGGTGAAACCGAACTCGGCGAAATCCACCGGCTGATCGGTACGGTCCGTCCAGCACCCACGCCACTCACCAGCAAACTGGCCAAGTTCAGTATGACGCTTACCATCGCCATCCTCGGGCTGTCCGCATGCGCTTTCGTCGTGGGGCTTGCACGGGGGCAGGAACCCGCTCTGATGTTCACTTCCGTCGTCGCAATGGCTGTTGGCGCCATACCCGAAGGACTGCCCGCAGCCGTGTCGGTCACTCTGGCCATCGGTGTGGGAAGGATGGCGAAACGCAGGGCCGTTGTGCGACGCCTCCCCGTCGTCGAAACGTTGGGCAGCACCACCGTCATTTGTTCCGACAAGACGGGAACTTTCACGGAAAACCAGATGACTGTGGTTGCACTCTGGACACCCACTGCCAGGTACGACCTCACAGGCGTTGGGTATGGCCCGGAGGGATCCGTCAAAAAGCGGGAAACCCACGGCGGCGACCTCCAAGGGATAACCGTCGGCAACGATGCCGGCTTGCGCTGGTGCCTTATAGCGGGCGCGGCATGCAACGACTCCGCAGTTTTCCAGCAGGACGACGCGTGGCGGGTAAGGGGCGACCCCACGGAGGCAGCGCTGATCGTGGCATCCGGCAAAGGACCCGCCGACGTTAAGGAGTTCCTTTTCCGGAACCCCCGGGTCAGCACCATCCCCTTCACCCACGAACGCCAGTTCATGGCAACGCTCCATAGGGACGGCAGCGCACGTGATGGCGGCCTGTTGCTGGTCAAAGGAAGCGTTGAACGCGTTCTTGAACTCTGCTCCGGGCAAATGGGCAGTGGCGGTGAGGCCGAGCCCCTCGATGTCGAGGCCAGCACACAAGCGGCAGAAGGTCTGGCAGGCCAAGGGCTGCGGGTACTCGCAACAGCAATGATGCGAACCAAAGGCCTATCCCCCATGGATCCTTGCGCCGTGCCCGGTGACCTGACGTTCACTGGCCTGCAGGCGATGTTCGATCCGCCACGGGAAGCTGCCGCTGCTGCAGTGCGGTCGTGCAGGGCGGCAGGGATCAAGGTCAAGATGATCACCGGCGACCATCCGGGAACGGCCCACGCCATCGCTGCCGCAGTAGGGCTCGACGGCGACAGTGGGAGCATCGTGGTGGGCGCCCGTTTGGAGGGCAAAGGGGTTGAGGAATTGGCCGGCGTCGTCGAAGAAGCTTCGGTGTTCGCGAGGGTATCTCCGGCACAAAAGCTGCTCCTGATCCATGCGCTGCAGTCCAATGGCCACATAGTGGCCATGACTGGCGACGGCGTTAACGACGCCCCCGCCCTTCGCCAGGCAAATGTTGGTATCGCGATGGGCCATGCCGGCACCGAAGTGGCTAAAGAGGCATCTGACATCGTCCTCGTGGACGACAACTTCGCCACCATTGAAGCCGCTGTCGAAGAGGGCCGCAACGTTTTCGACAACCTGGTCAAATTCATCGTCTGGACGCTCCCCACGAACATGGGCGAAGGCCTGGTTATTCTGGTGGCCATCATCATGGGTTGGACCCTCCCCATCCTCCCTACCCAGATTTTGTGGATCAACATGACCACGGCAGTGGCCCTGGGGCTGATGCTGGCCTTCGAACCCAAGGAGCCGGGACTCATGACCAGGGCTCCCCGTGATCCGGACCGCCCGCTGCTGACATGGGCGTTGGCGTTCCGGACTTTGCTGGTGTCCGTCCTCCTGGTCAGCGGCACATGGTGGATTTTCGAGTTCGAACTCGCCGGCGGTGCTTCGCTTGAAGAGGCCCGGACAGCTGCAGTCAACCTGTTCGTCGTCGTCCAACTCTTCTACCTCTTCAGCTGCCGGTCCTTAACCCGATCCGTAGGAAAACTCCGGCCTTTCAGCAACCACTGGCTGGTCATCGGAGTCCTGGTCCAGCTCGCAGGGCAGGCAGCAATCAGCTACCTCCCCGTCATGAACCATCTCTTCCACACCGCGCCCCTGACCCCTGACACCTGGTTGCGGATCCTGGGCGTTGGCGTGATCGCTTCTGTGGCAGTGGCCGCGGACAAACGTTTTCGGCGCACCATCATTTAGGAGGAACGATGATACGAGCGGTGCTGTTACTGGTCCAAGGGTTGGTCGCCATCACATCGATTGCCGGCGGTCTGGTCATGGCCGTGGGGTCGTGGCCGGGGGTGGACAAGAGCGGCTTGCCGCCCGGGCTTCAACTCCCCGTCGAATACCTGAACGGTTCGCCTTTCAACACCTACCTGGTTCCAGGGCTCCTGCTGATGGTTATCGTAGGAGGCCTGCATTCGCTGGCCTTCGTCCTGCTCCTTCGGAGAATTGCTTTGGCCTCACTGGCCTCTGCTGCGGCAGGGTATTCCATCCTCGTGTGGATCTTCGTTCAAATGGCCCTGATTCCATTCAGTGCACTGCAGGCGGTCTACTTCGGGGCAGGACTGGCAGAAGTAGGACTGCTCCTGCTTCTACTTGGAGTAGCCTCGCCACACCCGGCCACAGACACTGGGGTGCAAGCCGGGCCTTTGGGCCCTGTTGGGAACCGGAAAGCGGCCGTAGGATCTCGACATGACCGACAAGAACATAGTGCCAGAGGCAGAAGTACTTGAAACGGAAGATTGCTGGAGGCTCCTCGGCGAGACCACCATCGGGCGTCTTTCAGTGATCGTCAACGGCCATCCCGATATCTTTCCCGTAAATTTCGCGGTGGACAACAAGACGATAGTCTTTCGAACCGGACCGGGAACAAAACAGTGGGCCATGGAAGATGACGCCGTGGTAGCAATCGAAACGGACTCCGTGAGCGCCGAGTTCGGTATCGCCTGGAGCGTTGTGGTGAAAGGCGGCGTTGAAGAAGCGGGATCGGAGGGCCCCCGTCTTGACGAAATCAGGCGTGCCCTCTTCCCGTGGCAGGGAGTGGGCCAGGACCACCTCTTCAGGATCGTTCCGGATTCAGTAACCGGGAGACGATTCGACCTTTCAGCACCTATGTCGCTTACGACTCCACTCAACGACGCAACACGGGCCGGTCTGGAATAGTCCAGTACGACCTTGAAAAATCAGGTGGCACCTCCCAACACCGGAACAGTCTTGTCAGCAGACCGGCTGGTCAAGAGATTCGGTGACCTGACCGCCGTCGACGACGTCTCCTTCATCATCCGCCCCGGCGAGACTTACGGCCTCCTGGGCCCGAACGGTGCCGGAAAGACCACCATTATCTCCATGGTCGCCGGCCTGATCCCCGCCGATTCCGGGTCAGTAGACGTGGCCGGCACCCGGATGGACCCTGCGGGAACTGCGGCAAAGCGCCATCTGGGTTTGGTACCGCAGGAGCTCGCCATTTATCCGGATCTGTCGGCCGCGAAAACCTGAACTTCTTCGGCAGGCTCCAAGGACTGGGGCGGAAAGAACTGGCCTCCAGGGTGGACTCAGTCCTGGATCTCCTCGGGCTGGCCGAACGTGCGGGTGAGCAAACCAAAAAGTACTCCGGTGGAATGAAACGTCGTTTGAACATTGGTATCGGTCTGCTGCACCGCCCCCGATTGCTGATCCTCGACGAACCGACGGTTGGTGTCGACCCGCAGTCCCGCAACTCAATTCTTGAGGCGGTGGGAAACCTGTCATCGGAGGGTACGGCTGTCCTTTACACGACCCACTACATGGAAGAGGCCGAGCGCCTTTGTGATCGGATTGCCATTCTTGATCAGGGCCGGGTCCAGGCCGAAGGAACCAGGGACGAACTCATAACACTAACCGGTGGACTGGACCAGATCACCCTTGTGGGGACCGGACGGATCACGGCGGCGGCTGAAGCACTCCGGTCACTCGACGGCGTTCATCGCGTCACCGATTCAGGGGGAACCGGGTTGATGCTCACCGTTACGGACGGGGCCGCCCTGCTTGCAGGGATTGTCACCACTGCCGCCCGCTCAGGAATGACCATGGCTTCGGTCGCCGTGACGCGACCGGACCTCGAATCGGTTTTCCTGCATTTGACCGGCAAAGCGCTCAGGGA
This sequence comes from Paenarthrobacter aurescens, assembly GCF_025421775.1. GTDB lineage: Bacteria > Actinomycetota > Actinomycetes > Actinomycetales > Micrococcaceae > Arthrobacter > Arthrobacter aurescens_B. Next base: position 561,845 of record NZ_JAOEFX010000001.1, read on the forward strand.
CTGACCATGCGGGCGCTCTGGACCATGGTCGGCAATGATTTTCGTCAACGCCTGAGGGATAAGTCAGTGCTCATCTTCTCACTCATCGTCCCGTTGGCACTGATGGGCGTGCTGAGCCTGGCTTTTGGCCGACTGGGTACCGGCAGCGTCGACCTGCAACCAGCCACGGTCGTAGTGAGCGTCGAAGACTCCGGCCCGCTCGGAGCTGCGCTGCTGGATTCACTGGGGTCCACAGAAGCCATGAAGGTCACTGTCCGTGAGGTGTCACCAGATGCCGTGAGCTCGGAAACCCGCACGTCGGGCGCCGCCTTGGGACTGGTCATCCCGGCCGGTTTCAGTTCCGCCCTGGCTACCGGGCGGCCATCCACCCTCCAACTGATCGAAGGCAGCGGCTCAGTCCTCGAGACGAGTGTCCTGATCTCAATCGTGACTGGAATCGTGGAGCGGTTCACTGCCGCGTCGGTAACGGAGACGGCTGCGGGACTAGGTGGGATCTCCCCTGATATGGCAGCGGGCATTGGGCGTATCGCGGTGTCCGGCGAACCAATCCTCCAAGTAAGGGAAGGAGTTGCCGCAACGGGTCAGTTGTCACTTCGGGCCGGCCTGGTCGCCGGTCAGACGGGTTTGTTCCTCTTGTTCACGGTCGGGTTCGGTGTCCTTGGACTGTTGGCGGAAAAGGAGCAGGGAACACTCGGCCGGATCAGATCCACAGCTGTGCCGCAGTGGACCGTCGTTGCCGCCAAAGCTGTTGTTGGTTTCTCTCTGGGTGTCGCCGCCAGTGCCGTGCTGCTTGCAAGCGGCACGCTCCTTTTCGGCGTTGACTTCGGGTCCCCTGCCGTTGTGGTCTTGCTGGTCCTCGCTGCAGCGGCCGCAGCCACCAGCTTGACCTTCATTGTGGCCAAGGTGGTTCGGTCAGCCGAGCAGGCCAACGTGGCGCAATCCATAATTGCCATGGTGTTGGGTATCGCGGGGGGCGCCTTCTTTCCCATCCAGGCGTCAGGATTCATGGCGGTCCTCATGGACCTGAACCCGGTAGGAGCCTTCATCCGGGGCTTGGGAATCTCGGCCGGTGGCGGCGGCGTCGCAGAAGTCGCCGTGCCCTTGATGACGATGTGGGGATTCGCGGCCGCATGCATCCTCACGGCCCGCTTCCTGCCGGACCGGGGTGCCAAGGCGTGAAAGTGATCTTTGCCATCGCCGGCGTGGAAGTGCGGCGCTTCCTGCGGGACCGATCCAACATTTTCTTCGTCTTCATCTTCCCGCTCCTTTTAATCCTGTTGTTGGGCACCCAGTTCGGCTCCAGCAACAGCGAAACCCGGGTTGCATTGGGCGGTGTTTCCGGCACGGTTCTGGAAACGGCGATATCGGAACAGTTGGAAGCCGACGGCATGCAGGTGGAATCCGGTACTGCGCAAGTGGTGCGCGAACAACTGGGGCGCGGAAGGGCCGACGTCGGGGTCATCATCAGCCCCGAAGCGGCCGCCGCGTTCAATGACGGACGGGTAACGGATCTGGAAATTCTGACGGCATCGCAGGCTTCGGCCCAAGCGGCATTGCAGGAGGTCAAGGGCTCCCTGATGGCCATCAGCGTACGGCACAGCCAGCGCGCCGCCTTGGAACAGGCAGGCCTGCCAGCAGAGGCCGCGGCATCCGCCTTGGCCCAGGCGAAAGAAGCTGTTCAGGCACCCCGGGTAGACATTGTGGACACCGACAACACCTCCCAGGAGTTCCGCGGACTCGGAGTCTTCGATCTTGGGGCGGTACAGCAACTGCTGCTGTTCATCTTCCTCAGCTCCCTCACCGGTGCCGCCACACTGATCCAGGGACGCCGGTTCGGTGTCATCCCGCGCACCATGGCGGCGCCCGTGACCAGCGGTCAGACAATCATCGGCCAGGCAGTGGGAAGGTTTGGGATCGCCTCGGTTCAAGGTGCATACATCCTGGTTGGCACTGCTCTGCTCTTCGGCGTCGATTGGGGCAACCTCTGGCTCACCGCCCTGGTCCTGCTGGCCTTCAGCGCGGTTGCGGCCGCAGCGGCCATGATTATCGGCTCGCTCTTGGATCACGACGGCGCCGCGACAGGGATCGGCATAGGCGCAGGTCTCGTACTGGCTGGTCTGGGCGGCTGCATGGTGCCTCCGGAGTTCTTCGGCGAACCACTCCAATCACTATCGTGGCTCACCCCGCACCGGTGGGCATATGACGCCCTGGCCGCCATCCAGCGGCGGGACGCCTCCTTCTCCGACATCCTGCCTGGCCTGGGCGTTCTGGCAGGGATGGCCGCGGTTCTCCTCTTTTGTGGTGCATGGTTCCTCCGGCGCAGCCTCCGAAGGGCGCTGTGACCACGGTCCTGCCCGCGGAAGCTGTTGCCTTCTTCAATGGATCCCCTCAAGGCCTCGCGATCTGCGACGCGGTCTTTGCCGTAGCCAGTGGCCTGGGTGCCATCCAGGTCCGCGTCTCCAAGAGCCAGATTGCCCTCCGGCGGCATCGTGGGTTTGCCTACTTGTGGCGACCGGACAAGTACATCCATTCCGGGGTACCTGCCGTACTGTCGTTGGCGTTGCCCCATGAGCTCGACTCCCCCAGGTTCAAGGAAATAGCTCATCCTGCTCCTTCCGTGTGGATGCATCACATGGAACTTCACGATCCCGCCCAGGTTGATGCCGAAGTTACGCAGTGGATCAGGGAAGCCTTTGAGGCGGCATAGCGGCCGTGCCGAACGTTTGCGTAGCACGCGCCTGCCCGCTTTTAGAGTCGTTCGGCCCTACTGACGGCAGCCCGATCAGGGAAGTCTTGAGGTATGAGCATCCTCGACCAGCAACCCGCCCTGATTCGAACCTCCGAGCAACCCACTGCAGTGGTCCGCGAGCGGGTCCCCATGGCGAAATTGACGGAATTCTTCGGCCGCGCATTTGGCGCTGCCATGGCGGCTGCCCAAGCCCAGAACGCCAGCCCCACGGGACCCCCGTTCGCCATGTACCACGGGATGCCAACCGACTCCGTCGACGTAGAGGCCGGCTTCCCGGTGACACCGAATTTCTCCGCTGCCGGAGAGGTTATCAGCGGAAAGTTGCCGGAGTCGGACGCCCTCGAAGCTGTGCATAAGGGACCTTACGACACTCTTGAGCAGACGTACGCGCTCATCCTCGAGCGAATGAGTGCGGAAGGTTTAACACCCTCAGACACCATGTGGGAGTTCTATCTGAGTGACCCCGAAAAGGAACCGGACCCTGCCAAGTGGCAGACGCGTGTTGTCTGGCCCGTCATCTGAGCAGCCCGGACACTCCCGATCATGAGAATCCCAGCGAATAGCCTGCGAAAAGGCGGGCGGGGGCACCACGTGAATCACCGGGCAGCCACCGTTCATGGAGGACGCTCCCAGGACATTGGAAAACTGCAGTTGGTGGTCAAGGTGGAGACGGCTTTCCCGGCCGCGTGCATCATTGTCCGCGGACAAATTTCAACCCGGAGCATCCTGGTCATTTACGCCGCTGCGCGCAGGATCAATGCTGCCGTTCCAGGTGCCGATATTGCCGTGGACCTCGGCCACGCCGGCATCGCTGCCGAGGCTTTGGAACAACTCATGGACGTTGCTGACCGCGGCTTGCTCCCCGACTCGGTGGATCCCTCCCGCCTTCCGTGCCACCTCCGGATTCTGGAGTCCTCAGGGCAATTGGCATGACTGTGCATTAACCCAAACGCATCGAAAGCAGGCAGCATTATGGGCAATGAAGACGCCATAGCCGTTGGCATCAAGGACTCCACCCAGAGCGAAGCAGCCCTGGTCTGGGCGGCACGTCGTGCCGAACAACGAAGAGTGCCGCTGACCATAGTGCACGTCATCGATGACAGGTGGCTGATTGAACCTTCAGCGTGGCGGGATTCCCTCAAGCGTTCAGGCGAGAAGTTGTTGGAGGCTGCATCGGCCCGTATCGGTGAGCGATTCCACATCACCGTCACCACCGAACTCTTGAGCGGGAGCGTGGCCGCATCTTTGGGGCAGTACGCCCGGAAGACCTCCTTAATGGTCGTCGGTTCGGGTAGCCCCCACCTTGGCGGCACACTCACGGATCGTGCCCTTCAAATAGCCGGCGCCTCCGAAGGGCCTGTGGCAGTTGTCGGTGCAACTGACGATTACCAGGACAGGCACGGCGTCGTTGTTGGCGTTGATGGTTCCGAGCACGCCCTCAAAGCCGTTGCATTCGCCGCCGCGGAGGCAGACCGCGATGGACAGGAACTCACGGTGCTCCATGCCTACCGGGCGCCCGACCCACAGATCGACGCCGGGTTGGCACCAGCTGAACTTCGGCGGCTCATCAGCGACCAAGAGCGCCTCATCCTCGCGGAGACAGTTGCAGGGTTGAGCGTTTCCTATCCCGATCTGCCTGTGAAGAAGGTGTCGGAGCCGCACAAAGAGCCCGTCGGCGCCTTGGTGGAGGCGTCAGCCAACGCAAGGTTGCTTGTTCTGGGCAGCCGTGGGCGAGGTGGATTCTCGCGGCTGCTGCTGGGCTCCACCGCGCACGGTGTCTTGACGCATTTGACGTGCCCAACCATCGTCATTCCGCCAGAGCCTGCTGCGGATAACCGCTAGGCCGGGCAAGACGCTATCTACGGGAGGTTCATCGTGACTGAGGTACTGAGGTACGAGGTTGGATCCGGGACCGTGCTGGTTGAAGTCGACGACGACAGCTATGGAGTGGATCACCCGGCCCGGAATGAGCAAGGCATCTTGAACGTCGACAGGCGTCTGGAGGACGCCTTGGCCAGTGTCCGCCCAGCTGCCGTTGCTGCACTGGAGTCCATGCGGGAACTCGCTCCGGAGCACATGGAGATTGAGTTCGGAATCAAGCTCGCCGGGGATGCCGGCGCCTTGATAGCGAAATCGTGCCCGGAGGGACACTTCATCGTACGAATGTCCTGGTCCACGGAACACCGTCATGCTGGTGGGACCGAGCTAAACGAACATGCCGATGCACTTCACTAAAAGTCGTGCGGCCAATCACCTTTAGGGGGCAACGCCCTGTTCATCGAGCAACTACCTAGATAAACTAGCTTCTCTACAGTGGAAATTTATTTAGGGTTGGACATGAATATCTTCGACCAGCAAGCGCTCACGCAAGGCGTCATCGAGTTCCTCGACCTCGACCTGAACGAAGTTTGGGTGGCGCAGTTGGCCGTGGGTGGCAACGCGGGATTCTCTGAGTTCTATGCCTACTGCCGTTCTGACGGCACGCTCACCCATCAGGACCGGGACGCAGTTTCGCACGCCGTTAATGAGCTCGTGGCGGACCTGGGAGGCTCTCTGCGAGTGCCCTACAGCATGGACGAGGAGACCCGGCCACAGGGGGCACCTCTTCCGGGGAGTTGAACAGCTCTCCCTAGTGAATCTCCCTGGTGAATCAAAGATTCTTGGCCTTGTTCCTCGTTCAGGACAGAGTCTTGACTCGTGAATTACGATAGTTGTGTTGAGCGGAGGGGAGTATCCCCCGATGCTCCGTCGACAATCCGGCCGGCCCACCCGGCCCGGCGGAGCAGGCCATGCTGCACCTGGCCGGGAAAGACCTCCAGTTGGTTAACTGACTGGAAGCAGGTTCCTGATGCAGATTTCGTTGTTGTCTTGGTTGGCCGTCATCGGCTTTATCCTGGTGATGCTGGCCGTTGACCTGTTTGCGCATCGACGAGCGCATGTCATCAAAGTAAAGGAAGCGGCTGCATGGTCCGCTCTGTGGACAGCGTTCGGTGTGGGCTTCGGCCTCCTGGTGTGGCGGATATATGGAGCGGAGTTCGGCCAGCAGTATTTCGCCGGATACTTGATTGAAAAATCCCTTGCGGTAGACAACGTTTTTATCTGGGCCATTATCTTTACGTACTTCGTGGTTCCACGCGAGTACCAGCACAGGGTCTTGTTCTTTGGCGTACTCGGAGCCCTCGTTTTCCGTGGGATCTTCATAGCGGCCGGCTCCGCGATCATCGCCAGCGCTGGTTGGGTGCTCTACCTGTTTGCGGCATTCCTCCTCATCACCGGCATCCGTATGATCCTTCACCGCAATTCACATCTTGATCCCGAAAAATCCAAGATTCTGGCCCTATTCCGAAGCCGCGTGCCGATGACCGACAAGTTTCATGGACAACGGTTCCTGATCCGAAAGAACGGTGTTGTCCTGGCGACCCCGCTGCTCGCCGTCCTGGTCCTCGTGGAAGCCACCGACATCGTCTTCGCAGTGGACTCCATCCCCGCGATCTTCGCCGTCACCGATGAAGTCTTCCTCGTCTTCACCGCCAACGCTTTCGCAATTCTCGGCCTAAGGGCGATGTACTTCCTTCTCGCGGACCTGATTCACCGATTCGTTTACCTCAAGATAGGGCTGGCATTGGTCCTGGTCTGGGTTGGAATCAAAATGTTCCTCAAGATCGACATCTACTACATCCCCACGACAATCTCTCTCACCGTCATCGGAACCATTCTGGGAGTGTCCATCGGGACAAGTCTCTGGGCCACCCGGGGGCAGGACCGCAGGGCACTCCCCCAACCGGAGAATCCGCCCTTCGGCAACGCCACAGCACAGGACACGGATGCGTTGGAGAAGCTGCGGCGCCCCCGTCGGCAACTCCTGCGCAAGGGACAGGACGGAAGTCGCTGATCCACGCGGCAGACATAGATGCAATGGACCTCGGAGCTAATGTCCGTGGACGCTCTTCTGTCCAATGTTGCGGGCATGGTAGCCGTAGGCCAGCAATGCCAGGCCTGCCAAAATCACCACCGCCAGGACCGCAACATCCCCGGAGATGATCTGGACAGCTGATTGAAAGGCGAATGTCACACCCAGCATTCCGAGCACCGCCGCTGGTATTAGTGGCCACCTCATTCTCCCCGTCCGGCTTCCGTCCGCACCGCCGGGAAGCCGGACGGGCACCACTGATAGCAGTCCAAAAGTAGCGGCAAGGCCGAGGAACAAGACAGTGGCAGCCGGCGCGCCCTGCAGTTCGGCCGGAAGGATCGCCACCAGCGCCACAACAGACATGACGCCGCACGGAATCAGGGCCCACCAAAAAGTGCGTTCGCGCAGATAGACCGCTCCGAATCCTGCTGCCATGAAGAGGAACAGAAAAGCCCCCACTGCTGCCCCCTCCGTGAAGCTGGTGGCGGCTATGACAGCGGCCAAGCCCAAGAACACGGAACCGGGGATTGCCGCCCACCAGTTTCCGCGTCGGAGGATGAAGAGGGCTACACACACGCTTCCCAGCGCCGCGAAGATGAGCAAGGGCGCAAACACTCCACTTTCCACGATGCCAAGCTGGTCCAGAAGCAACAGCCCGCCAAACGTCATAAGGGCGATTCCGGCAATGATGCTGATGGTTGTTGATTTCATTTTCGCCTCCCTTCGTGCTGGCGGCGCGGCCGCTCCGCTTATTCAAGGCTAGGGTCCTGCAGCAACCCGATGTAGGGTCCAAAGCCCTGCCGCGGACGCCTTAGAACCCTGAGGAACTACCGGAGCCGGAGAAGCTGCCGCCGCTGCTTCCATATCCGGTTGTGCTGCCATCTCCGCCCCGGGCAGCGCTGACACTGCTGACTCCCGTATCAAGCCCGGAGTTGAAGGTGGCTACGGAAAAGAAATGGTTGGAGGGATATACCGCGCCCAGGATGCTTGGCTCGTACGTCCGGCGGTGCTTCTGGTTGGAGCTACTCCTGACTGACCTCATCTCCTTGCGCATCACCTCCGCTTCCCGTTCATTCTTCGCATAGCCATCAATGACCGTTTCAGCGTGGTTCTCCAGGAGCATCGCCAGGTGGCTTCGGGCATCATTCAGCCGGTCCAAGGCCTTCTCCGGGGTGATCCTGCCCGCGCCCATGTCCGAAGTCCAGTCCTCAATCGCCCCCAAGCTCTGGTCGCGAAAGGTCCGCAAGGCTGCGGCGGTTGCGGTGTCCCCCTGACCATTGCGTTTCGCCAGCAGCTGTTCCAATCCAGCCAAGTCGTTGCGAAAGGGTGCCAGTTGCCGATCCCACGCTGTGGGCCACGTGCTGGTGCGGTTCAACAGGGCGTTCGTGTCAGCAATGACGTCATCCAAGGCGTCAAGCTCGGCGGCGGCATCTGCATACTGGCGCGTGAGTCGAAGGTTCCTGCGTTGGCCCAACTGGTGCCGGGACAAGGAATGGACGGTGTTCGAGAGCCCCGTGGCCAAATAATAGCGGTTCAAGAAGCTGCGGTACTTCTCCAACACTTCACCCCCGTACGTCGACGATTCGGGAATGGTGCCGGCGTTCAACTCCGTCACCTCAAGGTCCATACTGACGTTGGCGTAACTGTGATCCCCGCGGTCAACTTCTTTACGGCTGGCGGACCGGGTGACGGTACGCACAACAATCCAGGCTCCAGCACCCAAGGCCACCGTTCCGCCTGACACCCAGAGGGTGATCAGGAAACCGGATGACTCGTACCAAGGCTGGTTAATGAGCACAGCCGCGCGCCGGACCCCTGCGATGGTTCCATCGGTCCATTGGGCGTCGCGAAGAAGTTCTTTGGACGCATCCTGAATATCATGCCGCTGCTCAAGGGAGACCTTCCGATCCTCACCCATGTAAGTGCCAACGTGCCGACCCACCGGGTCAAGGGCGAAGATAAAGAGGCCGTCAGCCCACTTTTGACCGTCTGGGCTGATCCATTCCTTGTGCTCAGCCCGGGCGAATCTCAACACCTCTTCGTTGAGGTTGTCCTCGGTCCTGCCGTTGTATGTGTAGACCACAACCTTGGTGGGTTCGTGGAACTCCGTCGCCTCAAGAGCGTCCACCAACGCGACCCGATCCAACACCCCCGCGGTGTCAAAAACGTCGACCGACATCGGTGTTGCCGCATGGGCCATGGCAGAGTTTCCGGGTAACAACGTCAAAAGGAGCAGCAGAAGACCCCCGAACACACGCCCCTTGAGGGGCATTCGTGGTGACGGTCCCTGCGGTCTCAAATTGCGTTCCAACCGTTGTCTGAGGCCAGCACCACACCGTTGATATTCGAGCCATCCCGGCTCAGGAGGAACGTGATCCCGGCAGCCAATTCGCTGGCCTCAGCGATTGGCGGCACGTTTGCTTGCATGAGCGGTCCCAGCACCTCTGCTGCGAGCTGGGACTTGAATTCGGCATGAATGTTCGTTTTGGTGCCGCCGGGAGCCACCGCGTTGACACGTATTCCGCGGCGCCCGTACATGACAGCTGAACTTCGCGTCAGGCCCAGGACTGCATGCTTTGAAACGGTGTATGCGGCACCGGCTGCAGATCCCCTCAGGCCCGCCTCGGACGAGACATTGACGATCGAACCATGTCCTGCCGCCAGCATGGTGGGCACCACCGCCCTCATAAGGCGCATCATGGATGTCAGGTTAACATCCAAAACATGCTCCCAAGTGTCGTCGTCGAGTTCATGGACCGGCTGGAAACTATCCATGATTCCCGCCACGTTGGCCAATGCATCAATTCGTTCGCCCGCTGCAGCCACCACCCGCTGCACCGCATCCTCACGGCTGATATCCCCGGCAACCGGCACGAAGCCGAGCTCGGCATGCTCAGCCGTCAGCTTGTCCAGGCCATCCTGGCTGACGTCGCTCGCAATCACGCGGCCACCTTCTCGCGCGACACGCAGCGCAGTGGCAAGTCCTATGCCGGAGGCAGCCCCCGTAACGATCACAGTCTGGCCTTCAAAGCGGCCAGGGTTAATGTTTTCCTGCCAGACGACCATGGGAGGCTCCTCTTACCAGCGCGGTTATTGCGTCCCCGGCCCAGTCATTCTTGGCTTGGACACTTTTTGGGGGCCATTGATTGTGGGACGAGGGAGGCCTCCATGAACTCAGGATGGTGTCTTTACCGGCGCACGAACAGGGCCGAAGGTCCTCGGACCGGGCCGCTGGGCCACCACGTCGCCCGGTGCCCATCGCTCTTCCGGGCTGATCGGTCCCACCGAGCCGGGAACGGAAAATGTCGGACTCTTGTACTTGGTCTTACCACCGGTTCGTCCGACGAACCGTTGTTGTGTGCTTCCAGACTGTGATCCAAGAATCGTCAGGATTCTGGCCCACCATGAGGTATCGCCGATATCTTCACGGACCACGGCGAGGATTCGAGTTCCCGTGGTCATCACCCGGTAACCGTCGCCACCTTCACCTGCATCTACCACTTGAACGAAGGAACCCTGAAGATCTCGGTCAAGGAAGCAACAGACCAAACAGCTGCCTTGGAATACTTTGATGTCGAACAAGCCCTGGCCAACGATGCCAAGACCATCGCCGGCCTGGCCAGCCTCGGCTTTCCGGCCTACGAAACCGGCGACGGGTCCGCGGTGTTCCAGAAAGACAGCTTTGTCCTGCGGGTGGACGCCTCAGGCCTGGCCGCCACTCTCGGGCCGGAGAACATCACCAGGAACGCCCTGGCCTACCAACTGTCCACCACCATTTTGGCCTGCTGGATCGAACATCCAGCCGTGCCAGGCAAGTAGTCGCGGAGGCCGCACGTGTCAATGACTTTGGCCCTCCGGGGCGAATCCAGCCCGTCGCCGATGACGCCCGGGAGCAGGCAAAACCCGACCGCCTCGGGCCGTTCCTTATGCCGCGAGCCGCCCCTTCCGCCGTCGTCCGCTGCTCCCGGGCTACTTCGCGAGTGCTTCCTCCAGCCAGGTTCTCAACACCGGCGCGGGAGCCGCGCCGGCCTGCCTCGCGACGATCTTGCCGTCAACGATGACCATCAACGTTGGCACCGCCTGTATCGCGAACCTGGCGGAAAGCTGCGGCGAATGGTCCACATCAACCTTCACAAGCTTGATCTGCCCGGCTCGTTCGTGTGCCAACGTGTCCAGCACGGGGCTCACCATCCGGCACGGTCCACACCACACCGCCCAAAAGTCCACCAACACCGGAACGCCGGCCCGTTCGGCGATCGCGCTGAAGTCGTCGTCGCCCGCTTCAACCACCCAAGGGAGATCGCGGTGGCAGTTCCCACACCGCGGCCGGCCGTCGGCCGCAGCCGGAACGCGGTTCGACTTGCCGCAATGAGGACATTTGATGATGGCTTTGTTCATGTGCTTCCGGCCTCCGTAAGTTCCCTTGTGCTGTATTCAACCACGAGCTAGTTTCCCGGATAGGGTCACCGCGATCGCTCCGCATTCCTCGAGGCTGCTGCGCAGCGGTGCCCGACCCATCTGCGTCTCCACCACATGGGAGATTTAGCGGCACAACGGCCGGGCTCCCTGGATCGGATCGAGCCCGCGTTCGGCGATCAGAAGGCGTGCCTCCTCGGTCAGGTGAAGCTGTACTTACCGCTCGAGCCCGCACCATCCAGTTACTGTTTGGGACTTTGCCGAAGTCGCGTGGATGACACCCTCTGCGGCGCTCATCGGTGGTGCGTTGGGCTCGCGGTTCGAGTCAGGAGATGTATCCTTCGAGCCGCGTACGGTCAAAGGGAACGACGTCGTCGCCAGTCGGTCGACGATGGCGAATGAGCCCGTAGGCCGATTTCGATTCCAGGCGTTGCTTCTAGTTCTCTTCGCTGAAGACTTTTTTGGCGACGGTCATTGCACTCATGCCGTTGGGCCAGCCGGTGTAGAAAGCGAGGTGGAGGATCGCTTCTTTCAGTTCTTCCTCCGTCAAGCCGTTCTGACGTGCGTAATCAAGGTGGAACGTGAGTTGATCGGCTTTCCCCATTGCCGTTAGCGCGGCGACGGTGATCAGGCTGCGATCCCTTTTGGACAAGTCTTCGCGTTCCCATACTTCGTCGAACAGCACTTTGTCGGTGTAGTGGACCATTCCGGGCGCGAAGTTCCCAAACGCATTCTGTCCCCCGGTCCAGCCAGTAGTTGTGTTCTCAACCATCATCGTTCCTTTCGTGGATTCTTCCTGCGTCATTCCTCACCCCTCAAAGCGGTGATATTTCAATGGAACCCCCGATAGATCCCCCGTTGGGAGTCACTGACGAGGGGCGTACCAGCAGGGCATCCCTCCCCTGGCCAGGACGCCGTAGCCTTGGGATTGTGGACAACCGGAATGAAGTTCGAGACTTTCTCATGTCACGCCGTGCGAAGGTCACGCCCGAGCAGGCTGGCCTGGCAGTTGCGGGACACCGCCGGGTGACAGGCCTGAGGCGCAATGAGGTTGCGACCCTCGCCGCAGTCAGTGTCGAGTATTACGCCAAGATCGAGCGTGGCAACCTTTCCGGAGTATCCGATGCGGTCCTTGATGCGCTGGCGGGAGCCCTTCAGCTGGACGATGCTGAACGCGAACACCTTTTCGACCTGTCACGCGTCGCCAACGGCGCTTCCCAACCAGTGCGCAAGCGCAAACCCAAGGACTGGGTGGCCAGGGAAAGCCTGCTGCGTGCCCTCGACGTGATCACTGAAGGCCCCGCGTTCGTTCGTAACGGCCGGATGGACATTCTCGCCACCAACGCGCTGGGGCGAGTGTTCTACGACCACGTCTTTGACGGCCCGGGGCAAGGCAACCTGGCGCGGTTCTGCTTCCTCGACGAACGGGCCAAGGATTTCTATCCGGGCTGGGAAGCGGCCTCCGACATCACTGTGTCGATTCTGCGCACCGAGGCGGGCCGGGACCCTCACGACAAACGGTTGCACGATCTGATCGGCGAGCTTTCAACCCAAAGTGACGCGTTCCGAACCCGGTGGGGGGCTCACAATGTCCGGCGGCACGGCTCGGGCACCAAGAACTTCCAGCACCATGAAGTAGGCGAGCTGACCTTGACGTACGAGGGCATGGAGCTGACCGCAGAACCGGGCCTGTCGTTGCTCATCTACACCGCAGCACCTGGATCCGCCAGCCAGGAACGCCTCCGGCTGCTTGCCAGTTGGGCCGCCACGCTGTCCACCGCTACTTCGCTCGAACACGTAACCGACGACCATGACAAGAACGCATACAACAACGGAACCATGGAGGCATGACCATGCACACAAGAACTCTCGGACAGGGCCTTGAGGTCTCGGCTATCGGGCTAGGTGCCATGGGCATGTCCCAGAGCTACGGGCCGAACCCCGGCAGCCGTCAGGACATGATTGACGTGCTTCGATCCGCCACCGACCATGGCGTCACCTTCTTCGATACAGCCGAGGTGTACGGCCCCTATGTGAATGAAGAACTCGTCGGCGAGGCACTGGAACCGATCCGCGACCAGGTGGTGATCGCGACCAAGTTCGGCTGGGACATCCACAACGGCCAAAGTGTCGGACTGAACAGCCGACCCGAGCAAATCCGCCGCGTCGCCGAAGGATCCCTCAAGCGCCTGCGAACCGACGTTATCGATCTGTTTTACCAGCACCGCGTCGACCCTGACGTCCCCATCGAGGACGTCGCTGGCACCGTCCGGGATCTGATCGCCGAGGGAAAAGTCCGCCACTTCGGACTGTCTGAGGCCTCCGCCGCAACGATCCGGCGCGCCCACGCTGTGCAGCCTGTCACCGCCCTGCAAAGTGAGTACTCGCTGTGGACGCGGGACCCCGAGGCCGAGGTACTTCCAACGCTTGCCGAACTCGGCATCGGCCTGGTCCCCTTCAGCCCCCTGGGCAAGGGCTTCCTCACGGGTACGGTGACCCCTGCAACCAGCTTCACAGAGGGCGACATCCGCAACCATGTTCCCCGCTTCAACGACGAAAATCTTGCAGCCAACCAAGCCCTCGTTACGCAGGTCATCGAACTGGCTACTGTGAAAGGTGTGGCACCAGCCCAAATCGCGCTGGCGTGGCTACTCGCCCAGCACCCATGGATCGTCCCCATTCCAGGCACCCGGCGCACTACCCGCATCAAGGAGAACGCCGAAGCCACCCACGTGGCGCTCAGCGCTGACGAGGTTGCCGGCCTTGATGCCCTTGCCCGGAGCCTGGGAGTCCACGGCGACCGCTACAACGCCGCGCACATGGGCTACGTCAACGGCTAAAACCGTGATCCGCCCTTCCGGTCCTCTCGTCGCCACGCACACCAAGTCGCCCCCTTCCGTCCACAGCACCAATGCGGGGGTGACTAGGCTGGGTGGATGGCGACACTTCTTCTCGTACGGCATGGCCGCACCACAGCAAATGCCACTGGTCTGTTGGCGGGCCGGGCCGTCGGTGTGGGCTTGGACCAGATCGGGCGCGAACAAGCGGCCCTGACCGGTGACCGGCTTGCCGCCGTGCCCTTAGCCGGAGTGGTATCCAGCCCTCTAGAGCGATGCCAGCAGACCGCCCAGCTCATCCTCGATCGTCAGGCCTGCACGCCGCGCGTACCTGTCGAGCCCGATCTCACGGAATGCGACTACGGCCAGTGGCAGGGACGCAAGCTCAGTGATCTCGCCACCGAGGATCTGTGGGCCGTAGTGCAGACGCAACCGTCCGCCGTCGTCTTTCCGGGCGGTGAATCAATGGCTGCAATGCAGGCTCGAGCGGTGGCAGCGATCCGACGCCACGATGCAGCCTTCGAAGCGGAGTACGGGCCAGGGGCTGTGTGGGTGGCCGTGAGCCATGGTGACGTCATCAAGTCGATCCTTGCCGATGCGCTCGGCATGCACCTTGACCTATTCCAGCGAATTAACGTCAGTCCGGCATCCGTATCCATCGTGCGCTATGGCGCCAATCCGCCGAGCGTCTACGCGACCAACACCGAAGCGGGTGATTTGTCATGGCTGTCGAATGGCATCCGCTCCGGCGATGCTCCAGTGGGTGGAGGCGCAGGGCAGAAGACTCCATGAACCTCATGTGCCTAAGATACTGACATGCCTACACGCGTTCACGAATTTGCCTGGCCTGATCGGGTTGTCATTGGCACCGTTGGCCTTCCAGGAGCGCGCACGTTCTACCTGCAGGTACGCGCCGGCGCCAACATCGTAAGTATTGCCCTCGAGAAGCAGCAGTCGGCTCTGCTCGCAGACATGATCGACGAAATCCTCGACCAGCTCATCACAGTGGAGGGCAACCCCTTCAGCGTTCCCACGGGCACTCCTGTTGAGCTCGTCGACAACGACCCGCTTGAGCCCCCTCGGGAACAATTTCGCACCGGCGCCATAACCCTGGATTGGGACCCCACCACGGCCCAGTTTGTTCTGGAGGCCTACCCCATCACCGATGTCGCCACTGATGACGACGACGACGAACCACTCGACGTAAACGGTGCTGATGAACGCGAAATGCTGCTGGTGCGAATGCCCGTGGGCACCGCCCGCGCCTTCGCCAAGCGCACCCGTGAGATCGTTGGGGCCGGTCGTCCGACATGCCCGCTCTGCGGTTTCCCCATGGACGCCGACGGGCACACCTGCACCCTTCCCGACGCCTGATGCCGGCACCGGACCTGCTAACCGCCGAGCTGACGCTGACGGGCCGGATCACCACGGCCTCCAACGCTACATTTCTGGGCAGCATCGGCGACGTGCAAGTCGTCTATAAGCCCATAGCAGGCGAAAGCCCGCTGTGGGACTTTCCCCATGGCACGTTGGCACACCGTGAGGTGGCTGCCTATCTGGTCTCCCAGGCCTTCGGTTGGGACATCGTGCCCCGCACCTGGCTGCGCGATGGTCCATTGGGTGAAGGAATGGTCCAGCTCTGGCAGGAGCAAGACCCCGCCCAACACGCCGTGGACCTGGTGGCAACGGACCAAGTGCCGGAGGAAGGCTGGAAACACGTTCTCGAAGGACAGGATGAGAACGGACAGATGGTCACCCTGGTTCACGAAGACTCGCCGGAGCTCAGGCGCATGGCCGTCTTCGACACGGTGGTCAACAATGCCGACCGCAAAGGCAACCATATTCTCGCCATGACGGACGGGCACCGGCACGGCGTTGACCACGGGCTGACCTTCCACCATGACCACAAGCTGCGCACGGTGCTCTGGGGATGGCTGGGAGACCCTCTCACCACCGGGGAACGCGAAGGCATTGATCGTGTCATCGAAGGATTGGACGGTGGGCTGGGCCGGGACTTGGCCCATTTGCTCAGTACCGAAGAAATGGAAGCTCTCGCAACGCGCTGCGCCCGTTTGCGCTCGTCGGGGCGCTTTCCGACTCCGCGTGGTGAGATGTCGGCCGTTCCCTGGCCACTTTTCTAGCGACTTGGGAACAGCTGGCCCCAATGGAAAGCAGCGGCCACCGCCGTCGTGCTTTAAGAAACGCACGACGACGGCAGGCGGCTTGAGCGCGCAGCGTCACGCTGGCAGCTGGCTGGCAACCCGGGGCGCCTCCGGCGCCGGCAATCCCTCCCCTGTCTGGCCGTAGAGCCAATCGTTGTACTGAAAGTCGTTATCCTTGCGGCTCTTGAAGAGCAGATTGCGCAGCGTCCGGCCCAATCCGGAGACATGCCAGGATTCACCCCAGACGCGGGCGGTGCGCTGGACCCTCGCGGTACGTGCGGCGCGGGCGGAGTTGAAAGCGGCCAAGGCCTCGTCCCAAGCAGCGGGGTTGATGCCGTCGGTTGTGAAGACGGTGCCCGCGGTGACGTCCTGCAGCACGGCCGCGTCCTCCAGGGCCTGGCAAGCGCCCTGTGCGAGGTACTGGAGCATGGGATGGGCGGCATCGCCCATGAGGACCATGCGCCCGGCAACCCAGTCCTCAACCGGATCGCGATCATACATGGGCCAGCGGATCCCGGTGGCGAGGTTCGCAAGCGCGGACTGCACCGCCGGGACGCAATCCTTATAGGCGGCCTGCAGCTCGTCAACTCCCCCGTATTGCTCTTCACCGCGCTCAAAGGACGGAGATTTGAAAACAGCCACAGTATTCAGCAGTTCACCTTTGCGCAGCGGGTACTGCACCAGGTGGCAGTCAGGGCCGAGGTAGACCACAACGTCTTCGAGGTCCGTGGCAGGGGTCTCTGATGTGATGGGAACGGTTCCCCGGTACGCCACATACGCAGAGGAAACGGGTTCATCTGATGCCACCAGCGGGCGAAGCGTGGACTTCAGGCCGTCGGCGCCAATAACGACGTCCGCTTCATAATCCACGCCGGCTTCTGTATGAACTATTCCCCGGCCGTTCACGGTTTCCACGCCGTTCACCATGACATCGTTGATCAGCTTAACCCCGGCAGCTTCACATCCCTCAAGGAGCACACGGTGCAAGTCACTGCGGTGAATCACCACATAAGGGGCGCCGTAGCGTTCGGCAAACTCCCCGCCGAGCGACTGACGCGTAAGCTCTTCGCCGGTGATGGCATCGCGGAACACCAGGTGCTTGGGCTGGACGCCGATGTCGAGTGCTTTCTCCAGCAGCCCCCATCTCTTCAAAATGCGCGAGGCATTCGGTGCCATCTGCAGGCCGGCACCCACCTCACCGAACTCGGGCGCCCGCTCCACGAGCGTGACGTTGGCACCGTTTTCGCGGAGGGCCAAGGCTCCGGCGAGGCCGGCCATGCCCCCTCCCACAACCAGAACGTCGGTGGAATCAGGGTATTCAGACATTGTTTGCTCCTTGCGGGACTTTGGTGGTGATTTTGACTGCGACGCCGGCCAGCAGCAAAGCTGCGATTGCGGCCGCTCCAGCGAACGCGAGGAAGTTGGAGTTGACGCCCATCCCGGCAGCCAGCAACAAGCCACCCACCTGGGGTGCTATGACGGCTCCGATGCGGCCAGTGCCCAGCGCCCATCCGAGGGCGGTCCCCCGCAAATGGTCGGGGTAGTGGCTGGCGACGGCAGCGATGATGAGGCACTGCGTGCCGTGGGTTCCGACGCCGGCAAGCACCAGGGCGAGATAGACGACGCTGACGGGCGGACTGACCAGGAGAACGGCAAGTCCGACGGCGGCGACGGCGGCTGCCGCTATCGCCGTCGGAATTGGACCGAAGCGTGTGCCCGCCCAGGCCGTAATGACCGATCCGGCAACGGCACCAAGGTTCAGTGCGAGTGCGAAGGTCAGCGCCGAGCCCAGGTTGTAGCCCGCCAGCTGCATCAGGTTGGGTAACCATGTGCCCAGGCCATACCAAGCGAACAGGGTGGCTATGGTGGCAAGGGCAAAGAGGATGCTGATGCCCAGGTAGGGTGCGCGGAGCAAGCTGCGGAAACCTGCGGAGTTCTTGGACTGACCACTCTTCATGGACCCTGGCGTCAGCGTCTCCGGAATGTACTTCAAACCCAGCGGCACCACGATGACCAACGCCAGCACGGCCACCAGGAACATGGCCTGCCATCCGAAGGCGGGAATGAGCGGGATGCCCACCAGGGCGGCGAGGGATCCACCGATGGGGACACCGGACATCATGAGCGTGGCAATGGTGGACCGCCACTTGGTGGGAACCAGCTCCGCGACCAATGCGTTCGCCGAAGGCACCAAACCTCCGAGTCCGATGCCGGCGAGCAGCCGCAGAGCACCGAACACGGCCGCGTTGGGAGCGAACGCACAGAGGATGGTGAAGACCGAAAAGAGGATCGCGCAACCGAGGATGGTTTTGCGCCGCCCCCAGGAATCGGCCATGCGACCGGCAAAAATGGCTCCGATCATCATGCCGAGGAACGCCATGGAGCCAATGGTCCCTGCGGTTGCCTTGGTCAGGCCCCAGCCGGTTTCAGCAATCAGGGAAGCCTGGACGGTGCCGTACACAATGAGGTCGTAGCCGTCGAAGACCACCAGCAGCCAGCACACCAGCACGGCGAGTGCCGAGCGTTTGGAGAACCGCGGAGAGCTGCTGCCTGCGGGAACATCAACGGTGCCGGTTCCGGAGGATGACCCTTGCGACGCTGCAGCGGGAAGTGTGTGATTCATCCCACCACTGTCAGATGAAGAGTACTCGGGGGGCCATATAATTCTGTTGTGCAGAACAGCCCAGCGTCACAACCAAGCCGGAAACCAGACCCCACCCGGAAACCAGCGCAGAAGCGGCCCACGTATTCCATCGAAGCCGTGGACAACGCCCTGCAGCTCCTCCAACTCCTCCGCGATGGCGGCGCACTCCGCCTCAAGGACGCGGCGGCAGAGCTTGGTGTCGCGCCCTCCACTGCCCACCGACTGCTGGCGATGCTGGTGTACCGGGGCTTTGCCGTGCAGGACGAGAACCGCCGATACGTTCCTGGCCCTGCCATGGGAGTTGGCCCGGCGGGACTAAGCTGGACCCGGCAACTGCGCGACCTCGCCCAACCCCATATGGAACTCTTATCCTCGCGTCTGGATGAGACTGTCAACCTCATGGTCCGGGTGGGCACCAAAGTCCGCTTCCTCGCCACCGTGGAAGGCAGCAATGTACTCCGGATCGGTGATAGGCAAGGGACTGTCATGCGGGCCGATAAGACGTCCGGCGGCAAAGCGATGCTGGCCGAACTCGAACCCGGCATGATCGAGCAACTGTTCCGGGGCCACAATGCGGAGATCGGCGGCGACACGATCCAGGCTTCTGACTACCCGGCCTTTCTGCGCGAGCTGGACAGCATCCGGGGAAACGGATTCGCTGCCAATTTTGAGGGTACGGAGGAGGGCGTCAGCGCACTCGGGATGGCGCTCCACAACCGGCACGGGCAGGTGGTTGGCGCACTCAGTGTCGCCACTCCAGCCACGCGCTTCCGTAAGGTGTTCGACGCCGGTTTGGTGGCTACCTTGCGTGCAACCTGCCGCCAGCTGGAAGTGGACATCGCGGCCAACCCGGCCGAAGGAGCCTAGGTGGCCTCACAACGCACCACCTCCGCGTTGCGAGGCCCGCTCTGCGCCCCATTCACGCACCTTTCCGCGCATAACGGACCCCGCAACGCACTCTAGAATTCTGTACAGCAGAAATTCCTCTGACTCCCGGCGGGCCATCCATAGGGTCGAACTACGCCAAAAACTGTTCGCACCCTATCGAGGAGTCCCCGTGTCCATCAGCGCCGAGAACCCAACTCATGAATCTGTGGCCGCCGCGCATGTTGTGCCGGAGCCGACTGCGGAGGAAGCTGCCCAGTTGGAGCAGCTCTATAAGGATTTCGATCGGGAGAACTTGATCCCGTTGTGGACGGAGATCGGTGATCTGATGCCGATGGTTCCCACGCCGAAGGCCGTCCCGCATGTGTGGCGCTGGAACGATTTGTACCCGTTGGCCGCACGCGCCGGTGATCTTGTTCCTGTAGGGCGCGGTGGGGAACGGCGGGCCATTGCCCTGGCCAACCCGGGCCTGGCTGGTACGCCGTATGCCACTCCGACGTTGTGGGCTGCGATCCAGTACCTGGGCCCGCACGAGGTTGCTCCGGAGCACCGGCATTCCCAGAACGCGTTCCGTTTCGTCGTCGAAGGTGAAGGTGTGTGGACGGTGGTGAACGGGGATCCGGTGGCGATGCGCCGTGGTGATTTCCTGTTGACCCCGGGCTGGAACTTCCACGGCCACCACAATGACACTGACCAGCCCATGGCCTGGATCGACGGGCTGGACATCCCGTTCGTGCATTATGCCGATGCCGGGTTCTTCGAGTTCGGCACCGAACGTGTCACTGACGAAGCGACCCCGGACATCTCCCGTTCCGAACGGCTCTGGGCCCACCCCGGCCTCCGCCCACTGTCCGGGCTGGATGACACCACCAATTCCCCCATCGCTGCCTATCGCTGGGAACACACCGACGCAGCCCTGCGTGAGCAGTTGTTGCTGGAGGACGAAGGCCACCCGGCCACGGTGTCCCAGGGCCACGCCGCCATCCGGTACTCGAACCCGACCACCGGCGGGGACGTCATGCCCACCATCCGGGCCGAGTTCCACCGACTCCGGCCCGGCGCCACCACCGAACCGCTCCGCGAGGTTGGTTCCAGTGTCTGGCAGGTCTTCGAGGGCACCGGCACGGTGGTGATCAACGGCGACACCAAACAGCTGGCCAAGGGCGACTTGTTCGTGGTCCCGTCCTGGCAGGAATGGTCCCTGCACGCGGACACGGAATTCGATCTGTTCCGTTTCAGCGACGCCCCCATCTTTGAACGACTGAACTTCAACCGCAGCTACACCGAAGGACCCAAGTAAATGAGACTCCTGACCATCCGCACCGCTGAAGGAACCAAGGCCGTCCGCCAGGACGGCGGCACCCTGACAGAGATCCCCGGCTTCGCCGATGTCGGCGCCCTGCTGGCGGACCCCGCCTGGGAAACCACCGCGAAGGCGGCCAACGGCGCAACGCACGCCCTCGACGGCGCGGACCTGGCCGCCGTCGTGCCCGCGCCGGGGAAGATCATCTGCGTCGGCCACAACTACCCAACCACATCAAGGAAATGGGCCGGGAAATCCCCGAGCACCCCACCCTGTTCGCGAAGTACACCGAGTCGTTGATCGGCCCGAACGATGACCTCGCCCTGCCGCAGGAATCGGACACCGTGGACTGGGAAGCCGAACTCGCCGTGATCATCGGCAAGAAGGGCCGTCGGATCCCCGAGGCCGACGCGAAAGACCACATCGCCGGGTACGCGGTCCTGAACGACATCAGCATGCGCGACTACCAGTTCCGCACCATCCAGTGGCTCCAGGGCAAAACCTGGGAGAACTCCACCCCGTTCGGCCCGGCCCTGGTCACCCAGGACGAATTCACCGCCGGGCCGCTCATGACCTCCGAGGTGGACGGGGAAATCCAGCAGTCCACCCCCACCGGCGACCTCGTCTTCACCCCCGAATTCCTGGTCTCCTACATCTCCACCATCATCACCCTGAACCCGGGCGACGTGATCGCGACCGGCACCCCCGGCGGCGTCGGCCACGCCCAGGACCCCAAAAGGTACCTGCAGGAAGGCCAGCTCCTGGTCACCAGCATCGAGGGTCTGGGCCAGCTGACCAACCGCGTGGTCAAGGAAGCCTGATGGCAGCCCGCCACGACCTCACCACCGATCCGGGCCTGCAGGAAGACCTCCTGCAGGCCCGGCGGGGCACCGCGTTCTTCGCCCGCAAACTCAACGAACTCACCGATGCAGAGCTCGACGGCGGCACCCTCCTTCCGGACTGGACCCGCCGCCATGTGGTGGCGCACGTGGGATACAACGCCCGCGCGATCGCCCGCTTGGTCGAATGGGCTGCCACTGGTGTTGAAACGCCCATGTATCCCTCTCCCGAGGCCCGGAACCACGAGATCAACTTCGGCGCGACCCTCTCGCCCATCGCGTTGCGGAACCTGTTCGACCATTCCGCCGTGCACCTGTCCGTCGAATGGCGCGATCTCCCGGACGCGAACTGGGCCAACGAAGTCCGCACCGCCCAAGGCAGAACCGTCCCCGCCTCCGAAACAGTGTGGATGCGCACCCGCGAAGTCTGGATCCATGCCGTGGACCTGGACAACGGCGCTAACTTCTCTGACATCCCCGCCCCCGTCCTCGAACGACTACTCAAAGACATCACCGGCGCCTGGAAAACCCGTGGCACCGACACCGGGCTCCTGATCAAGGCGACCAACACTGCCGGAAACGGCGCTGAACTCACGTTTGGCGACACCAGCGCCGCGGACCCGACGATCATCACCGGCCACCTTCCCGCCGTCGTCGAATGGGCCACCGGCCGCGGCACCACGGGCGTCACGGCAACCGGGCCCCACACAAACGGGATCACGCCATCTGCCCCACCATGGATCTAGCCGCCACGACGGGTCCTTGGCGATGAGTTGAAGGTTGCCACACCGGAGGTTTGCCGTACGCTTTGCAGAGTTGCTGCTCTCCTACGCGTGAGGATGACGCCATGTCAGGCGAGATTACCGTTCCCCTGCTGCCTTGCCGGTCCATCGACGAGATCGCGGACTTCTACCAGATGCTCGGCTTTGAGCGGACTTACTGGCAGACGAAGCCCTACCCCTGCGTCGGCCTCCGCCGCGAAGACTTCCAGCTGCAATTCTTCGGGCTGGACGGCTTCGACCCGGAGAGGTCGTACGGCTCCTGTGTGGTCCTGGTGGAAGACACCATGGCGCTTTACGAAGCCTTCGCCGCTGCCATGCGAGCGGTGCACGGCAAGGTGCTCGTCGCCGGCATCCCACGAATGACCAGGCCACGCAAGCGTAAGAACAGCGGCAACGCCACAGGCTTCTCAGTCGTGGACCCCGGCGGCAACTGGATCCGCATCTTCCACAACACCGACGCGGCGGACACTGGCACCGACGAACCTTCAAGCCAGCTTGCGAAAGCAACGCGGAACGCGGTGGTGCTGGGCGACTCCAAGGGCGACACCCGGCAGGCCGCACGGATCCTGGGCAGCGCGCTGAACAAACTCCGCGGCTCTGCGCCGGTCACGGAGCTGGTGGAAGCACTGGTCTATGCCGCCGAGCTCGCGATGCGGCTCGGCGAGCAGGCGCAGGCCGGCGAACTGCTGGCGGAGGTCGCAGCCATCAAGCTCACCGGCGAGCAGCGGGAGAGCCTCAGCGAAGCACTGGCGAACGCAGCCGATCTGGAGCAGGCACGGACCGTCGGGAACTGACTACAATCCCGCCGCCGGGCCGCGTTAGGAGACCGCCTTCTCGACGAGTCCGCGAATCGTGGCCTCTGTCGCTTCATCCAGCGAGGTTATGGTCCATGCGACCGGGTGCATGTGTGCGCCCTCCTCCTGTATGGGATTCACAACTTCACCAAAGCCAAATACTAAGTACTCCTTGTCCGGCTTGATGTAGCAAACATCCTGGCCGTCCTTTACATAGAAGGGCAGTCCCCACCGTACGATCGGCTCCAAGGAGGGGGCGCTCTCCCGGATAATGCTATGCAGGCGCTCTCGTCGGCGACGAGCGCCGGTGCAAGCCTACGACGCCGGGGAAAGGTAGTCGAGGCGAAAATTCGGCGCAGCCCGTTGGCGGCGCAGGGCGTATGCCACCATTGGTCCATGTCCCCTGCCCGTGAGCACGACCTCGCTGTCCCAAATCTCCCCTCCCGGGACTTCGACGCGACCGAACTGTTCTACGGTGCCTTCGGTTTTGTATGCCAGTACCGCGACCAAGGTTGGATGATCCTGACCCGGGCCGGATTGCAACTTGAGTTCTTTCCATTTCCGGACCTTGATCCGTACGCGAGCAACTTCATGTGCTGCCTGCGTGTGGCCGATGTCGATGAGCTGTACGACGCCATACTCCGGACCGGCGTGCCGGTGACCACCGCCGGTATGCCACGCCTCCACCCGGTCCGTAGGCAAACGTGGGGTCTTCGTGCCGGATACCTCATAGACCCCGACGGTACCCAGCTCACCCTGATCGAACAGCGGCCCTGAACAACTCCCCCGGGTCGCAAGCCGTCATGTTTCAGACGCCTTTGATATATTAGTTATGTATTAGATGTCTATGGATGACTCTTAACTCAACGAGGAGTACAAAGCATGCAGCAACTCGCGCATCGACTCGAACGGCTCGGCACCGAAACTGCCTTTAGCGTCGCCCAAGCTGCGGCGGCCTGGAAGGCCAAGGGGAACTTGGTTTATCCCTTCCACCTGGGTGACATCAACATCCCCACGGCACCACATATCGTCGAAGCCATGACCAAGGCAATCGCCGACGGTTACACGGGCTACTGCCCCGGACCGGGCATCCCACAGCTGCGCGAAGCACTCGCAGAGGACATCGGCTCACGCCGTGGCATCAGCCTCTCCCCGGAGAACGTGGTGGTGATGACTGGCGGCAAGCCCGTCATCACGAAGTTCCTCCAAGCAGTCATGAATCCTGGGCAGGAGGTGCTGTACCCGAATCCGGGATTCCCGATCTACGAATCGCAGATCGAATACCTTGGAGGCACCGCCGTACCTTACCGCTACATCCCCACAAGCCAGGGCTTCTCGATCGACCTTGATCAGGTGCGCGCTTCCATCACCCCGAATACCGTCGCGATCATTTACAACGACCTGCAGAACCCCATCTCCGCGGAGTCAACCGAGGCCGAGCGCGAGGCTGTGGCTCAGCTCGCCCAGGAGCACAATCTCTGGGTTCTCTCTGACGAGGCCTACTTCGAGACCCGCTACGAAGGGGTCTCCAGCTCGATCGCCTCGATTCCAGGCATGGCAGAGCGTACCGTCATCCTCTACACGTTCAGCAAGAAGTTCGCTATGACCGGCTCACGACTCGGCTGTGCGGTTGCGCCTCTCGAGATCGCCAAGGTGCTCTGCACGCTCAACACGAACGACGAGTCGTGCACCACGCATTACGTGCAGTGGGCAGGCATCGAAGCGCTCCGAGGAACCCAAGAACCCGTGCAGCAGATGCTCGACGTTCTGCGTGAACGCCGGGATACTGCCTGCGAATTAGGGAATTCCGTCCCTGGAATGCACGTTGCTGTGCCCCAATCCACCTTCTACCTGTTCCCCGACGTCACCGACGTCATGGACAAAATGGGTTACACGGCAGTAGGTGACTTCGCGAGCGACGCACTCTACAAGACCGGCGTCTCCTTCTGCACGCGCGAGCACTTCGGCAGACGTCAACCCGGCGAGGAACGGCAATACATCCGGCTCGCCTACTCAGGCATCGACGTCGCGGACATCCGCGAGGGCCTCGGCCGCCTCCGGGAATGGATCGTGACCGCATGAGCCGCGTCGTCGTCACGGGACGCATCCCCGACACTGCCATTGAAAAGCTCCGCGCCGAACACGAAGTAGATGCCTGGAGTGGCCCGGAGTCCATTCGGCGAGACGAGCTCCTACGCCGGGTCGCCGGGGCCGACGCGATCGTGTCACTGCTCACCGAACGTGTTGATGCTGAACTGCTCGATGCCGCCGGCCCGCAGCTCAAAGTCGTGGCGAACGTCGCTGTGGGATATGACAACATCGATGTCCCCGCCTGTGTGGAACGCGGTGTCGTGGCCACCAACACCCCTGGCGTGCTCACCGACGCCACAGCCGATATTGCCTTCGGACTCATCCTCATGGCCACCCGACGGCTCGCCGAGGGCGAACGACTCATCCGATCTGGCCAAGCATGGAAGTGGGGCATGTTCTTCCTCCTCGGGTCCAGCCTGCAAGGCAAGACGCTGGGCGTCGTCGGAATGGGCGGCATCGGCCAGGCAACGGCTCGACGGGCCAAAGCGTTCGGTATGGAGATCGTGTACCAGTCCCGCAGCGAGTTGGATCCCACGATCGCCGCCGAACTGGACGCCCGGCGCGTCGACCTCGAAGAACTGCTATCCGTCTCCGACGTCGTGTCACTGCACTGCCCCTACGGTCCCGCCACTCATCACTTGATCGGGGCCGAACAACTCGCAACGATGAAGAGCTCGGCATTCCTCGTCAATACCGCACGCGGACCCATCGTGGATGAAGATGCACTTGCCACAGCTCTCCGGGAAGGTTCAATCGCTGGAGCTGGACTGGATGTTTACGAGCACGAACCCCGCGTGCATCCTGGACTACTGGGCTTGGACAATGTTGCGCTGCTGCCCCACCTCGGCTCGGCCACCGTGGAGACCCGCACCGCCATGGCCATGCTCGCAGCCGACAACGCCCTCGCAGTGCTCAGCGGGGAACGACCACCCGCAGCCATCTCGTAGGGCACAATCTGGAACAGTGACTCGTTTGGGGGCGTTCGCATTTCGCGGACGCCTCCGGCAGCTCTCCTGCACGGCACGAAATACTGCTGGGGAAACTGCCGACGGGCTCGTCTGTCTTAGTCTATCGATTTCAACCTGGAGTACAGTCGAGCCATCACTCAACCGCAGGTAATCATCGAGCAGCGCAGATTACCTTCCATGCGAGGAACAGACATGGGCAAAGTAGCTTGGGGATTCACATGCTCCATCGACGGTTTCATCGCTGGGCCTGGACACGACATGAGCTGGTTATCCGATGCCGAACCACTCGACAACGGCACCACGGAGCGGATGGCGGGCGAGGTCGCGGTGATCATTTCCGGCAGGGACGGCTACGACGCCGCTAAAGCCCAACGGGATGAGAGGGATCAGATGACCGCTGAGGCCTATGGCGGCGCCTGGTCCGGCACCGAGTTCATCCTCACCCACCGGCCCGAGGAGATCGCCGACGACCCCACCATCATTGCGCTGAACTGCGACATCGTGGAGGCGGTCCGCCGCGCCCAAGAGATCGCCGGCGATAAGGACGTGCAGATCATCAGCGCCGACATCGCTCGCCAGGCACTGGAGCACGATCTCATCGACGAACTGCAGGTCTTTGTAGCCCCAGTGTTCCTCGGCGACGGTACCCGCATCTTCGATGTCCCGGGAGGGCGCCGCTACGACTGGGAACTCGTCCAGATGTACGACGGCGCAGAGCGCAGTTTTGGGCGGATCTACCGGCCGAAGCGGCGCTAACCTCAGCCGGCCGCCACACGCCGCTCCCCAATATCAAAACCCAGGTCCACCCGGAACTGAGTCAATCAACCCGTGCCTTAGATCTGGTCTTTCAGTGCTGCCGTTCTCTCCTGAATGAAGGTCTTGAGCGTCGCAGCCTGATCGGCGAGTTGGGCCGCCGTCAGGTTGTCGCTGGTAGGAACCGTGGTGGTGATCTCCTGCAAAAGCGCAGCTGCCGTTCCGCTGTCATACAACTGCTCGTAGAGCGCAGCGTAGGCGCTGTGGTAAATAGGTTGGAACGCCGCAGAGGCCAGGAATCTCTCTTTCAGAGCGTTACCCCCCTTGCCTCCACCCATACCCTTGGTGTCGGCCCCAGCCGCGGGATCAGTTCCCGCGTCGGCATTTCGAGGACCAGCCATGTCAGGTGGTGCCCCCGCATTGCCATTCGCAGCAGGGGCCTGCATCCCCCCGGGCCCTTCGCCACCGCCACCTCCCCCTCCGCCGATGGACACCTCCTCATCAGGGGATGCTGTGGCATTGCCCGTCATGGCCAGGTTCAGGTCCCAGGAAATGATGGAGATCTTTTTGGTCTCAAGGTCATACCAGAGGTAGTAATTCTGGCCGGGTCCCGCCATGTCATCACCGTTGACCAGCAGGTTCATCGTGGCTGCATAGCGTGCGAACGAGTCCACATCCACCCAGTTGGCCAACTCGGCGTCGAATTCCTCGTCACTCGCCTCGGAAAGCCACTTAAGGAAATCGACAATCGGCTGGAGATCTTCCGTGTCCTCCCTGTTGAGCTGCTTGAACTGCTCCTCATACTTTGCCAGGTCCTCGCCCCGATAGGTGAAGCTGGATTCTGCATCGGATTTGTAGAGAACGCCGGCGCTGTCAAAGAGGGAGTCTGCATATGTTTCGTCGGGGTTTTCGACCAACAAGCGGGTCTGCGTCGCGCTCCCGTTCACGGAGTATGTGGTGTAGGCATAGCGCTGGGTGACCTGGCCGCTGGCTTCTGTCAGTGCCAGTGCTAACGCCTCGTTCAGAACGGGTGAACCCGGTCGCAGGGACAGTTGCGTCAAACCTTCAAACGTCTGACCGTCAACGTACTTATCGAAATCGATGAGCAGGGGCAGCGATTCCGGAACGTCCGAGGAAATCATAGACGAGGTGCCACCACCGCCGGCCGGCCCTCCGGCGGCCCCACCACTCAGGCTTCGGAGCGTCGAATTGCCCTTGAGCCGCACACCGATGTCAGACACCTGCGTGCCATCAATGGTGATGTCTGCCTTGATCCACTCCTTGGAGCCATCCTTTTCGTAGGCGGCGATCATGCCGGCGTAGGCAGTTTCGTCCCAAACGATGCTGACCTCGTGGGTGGCGTCACCGGCAAAAAAGGTGCTCGCCGCCGTCGTGCTTTGACCGTCCGCCGCGCCCGCGTCCGAACTTTGGGCTGAATTGCTGCTGGTGGCCGCCTGGTTGCCCGTCGCAGTCGCGGCGCATCCGGTCAGACCAAGAGTGATGGCAAGGAAAGACGACGAAACAATGGTGGTGGCGGAACGTTGCATGAACCTGCTGCTTTCAAGCTCGGGGATGGTCCATTCAACGATTCCGGCGGCGCCTGTGTGCATGCTGTGCCAGATCCATGCTGGGCGTGTGCAAGTGCGGGAATGTACGCATCCTCACCGTTCGGACCGAACTGCATCCCATCCACACGGGTGGCAGCTCCGAATCACTGATGGCGCGGCACACTGTGGCGCGCGGACAACATCAGCTACGTAATGGAGAAGATCCCGTGAACAAGCCAACCAAGAACGCCGCACGCATCGCCGCCGGAACCGTCCTTGCCGCCTCCGCTTTCACCTTTGCTTCTCTCCCTGCACAAGCAGCGACCACAACCGACACCCCGACGGCCGCCAACACAACAGCGGCCGCTTCCGAGGTAAATGTTCTCAACAATTTACTGGCTGGAGGCATCCTGAACGGTGGGATCATCAACGGCCCGCTTATCAACGGTCCGCTCCTGGACGGTGATGTACTGGGTCCACTCCAGATCGGCCAGTTCCAGTAACGGCCGCTTGCCGGCGGCCAGTTCCGCACCTTCGCACCACACGAGCGCCACTCCGTCCCTGACGTGAGCACGCGCAACCATGACGCGGCAGTCCTGATTCCCAGGGCTGCTGCTGCTTTCCCACACTTCCCCACCGCAGAGAAGGATTATGAACTCCCCTATCCCCGCTTCCCCTGACCAGCCCGGCATTCCGGAGGACCAGGCACCAGCCCGGATGGGTTTGACGGCCGCCCAGCGAGGCATCTGGTACGCGCAAAAGTTGGCACACGGCAGCCCGATGTATCAGATTGGGCAGTTCATCGAGATCGCTGGTCCGTTGGACGTGGCCCGGCTGGAGGCCGCTGTGGCCCGGGCGGTTGCGGAGACACCTGCTCTGAACCTTGCGTTCGGCGAAGACGACGACGGTCCCTACCAGTACGCAAAAACGACGGTAGCCGCCGTGCAGTTCACCGACCTCAGCGAGTGCGGGGACGAGTCTGTCCGCGAACGCACCGCACGCGAACTGATGGACGCGGACATGGCACAAGCGCGCAGCGTGGAAGACGGCGGGCTGCTCCACACCGAGGTCATCCGGATCACCGGGACCAGGCACTTCTTCTACCAGCGCGTCCACCACTTGCTGCTCGATGGATACTCCGCTGTGGTGGTCCTGCGCCGCGTCGCCGCAGTTTACGAGGTACTGGGCGCTGCCGAAGATATGGGCTGCGCCGCGGGCCTCGACTTTGCCCCGCTCCAGGAATTGATCGCGGATGACCATAGCTACCTGTCCTCCGACGCGGCGGCCACAGACGCGGCCTACTGGGCAGGGGAACTCGAAGGTAACCCGGTCCCCGCCGGATTGGCGGGCCGCCCCATGGGCATGGCGGACTCGCTGCTACGCTCCGCCCGGAGTCTCTCTCCGGCCGCTGTAGAAGCACTCGAGTCAGCATCCGGCACGGCCCCGGCGTTGATGCTGACTGCTGCGTCCTTGTACCTGCACAGGATGACCGGGGAACAACATGTATCCCTCGCATTGCCAGTAACGGCCCGACGCGGAAGGCTGGCCAAGTCCACGCCCTCAATGCTCTCGAACATCGTCCCGATCAGAGTGGACATCACGCCAGGAGCCACCGTCCAGGAGATGGTGACAACGATGGGAGGAAAACTGCGAGGGGCTCTGATCCACCAGCGCACACGCTTCGAGTCCTTGAGCGGCCAGGGCGGCTATGCGGGTCCGTCGGTCAACATCCTTCCGGTACTCGAAAATATTTCCTTTGGCGAGGCAACCGGAGCCATGCACATTCTCTCCACAGGGCCCATCGATGACTTGTCGATCATCGTCCATGGCCTGGGGCAAGGTCCCAGGGCCGAGGTGACAGTTCAGTTTGCGGCGAACGCCGATCTCTACAGCCAGGCGGGCCTGGACGAACACCTGACGCGTTTCGTCCGTCTGCTGGGCTCGCTTTTGGCCAGTCCTGAAGATCCGACGGCGGCCCTGTCCGTGACTACGACGGCCGAAGAACAGGCGCTGCTCGCCACGGGAGACGCCGAGTCCGTGGACCTGCCGGGCCACACAGTTGTTGAGGAGTTCCAATTAGTGGCAACAGCGGCTCCTGAGCGAACCGCCGTGGTTGCTTCCGACGGTTGCCTGACTTTCGCCGAGGTGGAGCGCCGCTCCAACCAGCTGGCCCGCTTCCTGCGCGCACGTGGGGCCGGGCCGGGAAGCACCGTGGCCGTTCGACTGGACCGCAGCGTCCTGCTTCCCGTTGCCATCCTGGCCATCCTTAAGGCCGGAGCGGCCTACGTTCCACTGGACCCCGACTACCCTGCGGGCCGGGTCCAGGGGATGCTGGAGGATGCTGAACCAATCATCCTGCTCACGCAAGCGGCCTTGGCCGAAGACGGGGATCCAGGCAGGCCGCAGACAAAGGTCCCGGTGACTGCCCTGGATTCCGCAGGGACAACGGCAGCATTGGAAAGCCAGGACCACACGCCCCTGCCTCCCAGCGCTGGACAGCACGATCTTGCCTACGTCATATTCACCTCGGGATCCACGGGCAGACCCAAGGGCGTCGGCGTGGAACATCTGGCACTCCTGAACCTGCTGACCTCCCACCGCGACAGGATTTTTGATCCTGCGGAAAGACGTCTAGGCAGGCCTCTGCGCGTAGCCCACACGGCCGGGCTGTCCTTCGACGCCTCCTGGGATCCCATTCTGTGGCTGCTGGCAGGGCACGAGCTGCACATGGTGGACAACCAGACCCGTCGCGACCCCGAGGCATTGAGCCTGTTCCTGGCGGACGAACTCATCGACTCAATCGAAACAACGCCTTCGTTCGCCAAGGCTCTGCTGGCCGGCGGACTCTTCGACCGGGACGCCCATCCCTCTGTTGTGGCCCTGGGCGGCGAAGCCGTGGACCCGGCAACCTGGCGCGAGTTGGCGGCCCATGATGGCGTAGTGGCCTACAACTTCTATGGCCCCACCGAAACCACGGTTGATTCACTCACCGCGGTGATGGAACCCGGCACGGATGTCACCTTGGGAGGATCCGTAACCAATAGCCGGCACTACATCCTTGACTCGGGCCTCAACCCCGTCCCTGCCAACGCCATTGGAGAACTGTACGTCGCAGGCCCAAACCTGGCACGCGGATACCTGGACCAACCCGGACTGAGCGCCGGGAAATTCGTGGCTGATCCGTTTGTAGGGGACGGCTCACGTATGTACCGCACGGGAGATGTAGTGCGCCGACTGGACGACGGCACGCTGCAGTTCCTTGGCCGCATGGACCAGCAGGTCAAGATCCGGGGCTTCCGGATTGAACTGGCCGAAATCGAGGAAGTCCTGCGCGGCATCCCCGGGGTGGCTCAAGCGGCAGTGACAGTGACAAAGAACAAAGCGGGCTACGACCAACTGCTCGCCTACGTCACCCCCGCTGGCACTGAGCCCGGGCTCGAAGACAGCCGCACGTTCGAGGGCATGACTGCCCCGCAGCCTCTGGACTCATCCGCCATCCGCAAGGAGGCACGCAGGACGCTGCCCGACTACATGGTGCCCGCTGCAGTACTCACCATCGATTCGCTTCCGTTAACCGCCAACGGCAAACTGGATACCCGGGCACTGCCAACGCATGATCCGGAAGCAACAACCACCGAGCCACGCACCCACGCCGAGCGCGTGGTGTCAGAGGCGTTCCGCGAGATCCTGGGCTTGGAAGCCGTGGGACGTGAGGACGACTTCTTCGACCTCGGCGGCCATTCACTCCTGGCTACCCGGCTGGCGGCATTCCTGCGGGACGCAACGGGTTCGGCTCCAGCACTACGAACGATCTTCGAGGAACCTACAGTGGCTGGCCTTGCCGCGGCTTTGGAACACGACGGACCGTCCATTCCTGAATTGATGGCGAAGAAACGGCCCGCAATTATTCCCTTGTCCTTTGCGCAACGCAGGCTCTGGTTCCTGAACCGGCTTGATCACGAGTCCGGCGCTTACAACATCCCGATCGTCCTGACCTTGAAAGGCCATCTGGAGGTGGATGCCTTGGAAGGAGCACTGACCGACGTCGTCTCCCGGCACGAGACCCTGCGCACCATCTTCCCTTGGTCCGAGGGCGAACCCCGCCAGGAAATCCTGTCCCCGGATGCAGCGCTCACAAAACTGTTGG
This sequence comes from Paenarthrobacter aurescens, assembly GCF_025421775.1. Taxonomy (GTDB): domain Bacteria; phylum Actinomycetota; class Actinomycetes; order Actinomycetales; family Micrococcaceae; genus Arthrobacter; species Arthrobacter aurescens_B. The sequence goes on from NZ_JAOEFX010000001.1 coordinate 594,672, forward strand.
CGGTCCAGTGCGACGCAGGCAATCTGGAGCGCGCACTGCGGGCAGAGACACAGCGTGGCTTTGATATCACCAGCGAACTTCCGGTCCGGACAGTCCTGTTCCAGCTGGCGCCTGACCACCATGTCCTGGCCATCACGCTGCACCATGTTGCCGCGGACGGCTGGTCCCTGGCACCGCTCGCCCGGGACCTCTCCCAGGCATACACTGCGCGGCTTCGCGGAGCAGTTTCAACTGCCTTCAACCTGCCCATCCAGTACGCCGACTACACCCTGTGGCAACGCGAGTCCTTGGGGCAGGAAGATGACCCATCGAGCCCAATTTCGCGTCAGTTGGAATTCTGGGCACGCGAACTCAAGGGGTCTCCGGAGGAGCTGCAGCTGCCCTACGACTTCCCACGCGGAACCCGTGAAGGCGACCTCCCGGCGTCGTCGATTCCATTGGAACTGGACGCCGTGACTTCCTCGGGTTTGAAGGCATTAGCGAAGACGCACAACGCCAGTCTTTTCATGGTGCTGCAGGCCGCCCTGGCGGCACTGCTGACGAAGTCGGGCGCGGGCGAGGACATCCCGCTCGGCACGCCGGTTGCCGGGCGGACGGATACCCAACTGAACGAACTGGTGGGCTTCTTCGTCAACACCTTGGTGCTGCGGACCAATACGTCCGGGAATCCCACAGCCGCTGAGCTGGTGGAGAGCGTCCGCTACACCAACCTGCACGCCTACGGAAATCAGGACGCCCCGTTCGAACGCGTGGTGGAGCAACTCAATCCAACGCGATCACGCCACCGCCACCCGTTGTTCCAAGTGATGCTGACGCTGCAAAACACCCCTGACGCTGTGCTGGCCATGGACGGCGTGGAGGCATCGGCGGACTTGGGAAGGGAGCCGGGCGGTGCGAAGTTCGACCTGCTCCTGGACCTTGCCGAACAAGACGGCGCCGAACGGGACGGCGACATCATCGCCGGAACCCTCGCCTACAATCCGTCCCTGTTCTCACGCAACACGGTGGAGCGGCTGGCGGCCGGTTTCGCACTGGTTGCCGGGCAGTTCGCCACGGACTCCGGCGTGAGCCTGGACCAGCTGCGGATACAGAGCCCAGCCGACCACGCAGCTGTGCTGGCCAGCAGCGTCGCCACCGAGCGGGACGTCCAGTGGACCACCATCCTGGACGCCTTCTCAGAGACGGCCACCCTGCGGGCATCACAGATCGCGGTGGCGGCCGGGACCGGTGTTGCGGGGTCTTCTTGGACCTTCGCCCAGCTTGAGAAGCGGGTACACACCATCGCGAACGGCCTCATGGTTCACGGTGTGCGCCCCGGTGACCGGGTGGCGGTCGCTATCCAGCGATCAGCCGACGTCGTCGCTGCCGCCCTGGCCGTGCTCGCGGCAGGTGCCGTCTACATCCCCATTGACCTCTCCTATCCGAAGCAACGGATCCGGATGATTCTGGAGGACAGCACCCCCGCAGTGGTGATCGTCGACGCCAACGCGACTACCGGCGTCGAACCAGACAAAGCCGTGACCCTGGCTGGCCTCCTTGCACGCGGCGCAGCGGCCGCAGACGGCGACCAGGCGGAACGCGCGCCGAAAGCAGATGACCTTGCCTATGTTTTGTACACCTCGGGTTCCACCGGACGGCCCAAGGGTGTTGCGGTATCGCATGGCGCTTTGGCTAACCTTTACGCGCACCACCACCGCAGCCTCTTTGCCCCTCGCCTCGCGACCGACGCGGATCAGTCCGTGGCCGTGGCGCACATTGCGGGCCTCGGATTTGATGCTGCCTGGGATCCCATGCTCTGGATGGTTGCCGGTGCCGAGTTGCACATGGTGCCTGATGAAAAACGGGGCGACGCCGAAAGCCTTACCGGTTACTGCCTCGACCACGGCATCCACGTTCTGGAGACCACACCGTCGTTTGCCACCCAATTGCTGCAGTACGGCCTGTTGGAGCACCAGCGCGAACAACCGCTGATCCTGATTCTCGGCGGTGAAGCAGTCTCAGGCGCCCTGTGGGAACGCCTGGCCACCGATCCCGGAGTTCGGGCCCTGAATTTCTATGGCCCTACGGAGTTCACCGTTGACTCGGTCATGGCAGATATCGAGGGACGCAGGCCAGTAATTGGGCGGCCGGCCGGCAACACGTCGGCCATGGTGTTGGATGCCTACTTACAGCCTGTTCCGGCGGGAGTCCCCGGGGAACTGTATTTGGCGGGCGCGGGAATGGCGCAAGGATACGACCAGCGCTTTGCCGAGACCGCATCACGTTTCGTGGCGAATCCCTTCAGATCGGACGGATCCCGCATGTACCGTACGGGCGATGTGGTGAGGCGGGACGCCAGCGGCGTGCTGGAGTTCCTCGCCCGGAGTGATGACCAAGTGAAGGTGCGCGGATTCCGGATCGAATTGGGTGAAGTGGAGTCGGCACTGGCCAGCCACCCCCAGGTACGACAGGTCGCTGCGGTTCCGGATGGCAAGCCTGCCCAGAGGATCATCGCCTACGTAGTTGGCGACGTGGACGTAGCGGAACTCAGAACTCGTGCTGCTGAACTACTCCCTGACTACATGGTGCCCGCCGTCTTCATGTCCATCCCGGCGCTGCCCCTAACCTCTCACGGCAAGCTGGACCGCGCAGCCCTGCCGGCACCCGCGGCCGCCGGGGCGGGCAGCGGGAAAGCTCCCGCATCGCCCGAAGAACATGTCATTGCCGGTATTTTCGCTGAGGTTCTTGGGCTGGACAGCGTTGCCATGGACGACGACTTCTTCCTCATGGGAGGTCACTCCCTCTTGGCAATCACCGTCATGGGCAAGATCCGGGAAGCGTTCGGCGCATCGCTTCCGTTGCGGGCGCTGTTCGATCTGCCCACTCCAGCCGCTTTGCTGGCGGCGGTCGCGTCCGAACGGCCGAATGCTTCCACGCACGACGACGGCACGGAAGTCCACGCGAACAACTCACTGCAGGCTGGGGTCACCACACTTTCGGAGTGGATTGCCGCACGCGGTACAGTCCGTTCGGGGCAACCCGTTCTCTCCTTCGCCCAGCAGCGTATGTGGTTCCTTAACCAGCTGGATCCAGGCTCGGCAGACTACAACATCTCCATGGCCGCAGAACTGGAAGGCGAGGTGGATGAGAATGCACTTTCCACCGCCATCGATGCTTTGGTGGTCCGGCACGAAATCCTCAGGACGAGCTACCCTGCACCTGCCGGCACTCCGCACCAGGAGATCCACGCTGCGGCGCAGGCCCGTGGCCTCCTGCGGGTCATCCCGGTGCATTCCGAAGACGAGGAATCCAGGATTCTCGCCCAAGAGGAAGGGCGGGGTTTCGACGTAACCCTCGATCTTCCTCTGCGCGCCGTCCTGCTCCGCCGGTGCTACGCCGATGATCCGGGCTGGGTCCTGCAATTGGTGCTCCATCACATCGCCAGCGACGGCGCGTCGCTGGCGCCACTGGCCCGTGACCTCTCGGAGTCCTATGCAGCCGCCCTCGAAGGAACCGTGAGCAGCCGCGCCCCGCTGACTGTCCAATATGCGGACTTCAGTGCGTGGCAGCAGGAAGAACTCGGCAAAGATGGCAGCCCCGGGCAAAAAATTGATGACTGGCGGGAGGCCCTCTCAGGCATACCCACGGAGCTCAGCCTCCCTGCCGACCAACGCCGTCCCCGGGAAGCACGGCAACCTGCCAAGCAACACACCTTCCAGCTCAGTGCCGAAACCCTCGAATCCCTGAACTCCGTTGCGGCCCGCTCGAACGCGAGCTTGTTCATGACGCTCCACGGCGTACTCGCCGGCTTCCTGCACCGCCTTGGTGCGGGCGATGACGTGGTCATTGGCTCCCCAACGGCCGGACGGACTGATCCGGCGCTGGAAGAGCTGGTGGGCTTCTTCGTCAACACCCTGCCGCTGCGGATCAGTGCTGCCGGCAATCCCTCCCTGCAGGCCATGGTGAACCGTGCCCGGACCAGCGTCCTCGCCGCCTTCGATCATGACGACGTCCCTTTCGAGCGGTTGGTGGAAGTACTGAACCCGGAACGTGAACTGGGCCGGCACCCGTTGTTCCAAACCATGCTCGCCGTGGACAACTCCCCCGCATCCGTTCCGGAACTCCCCGGCGCAGTGGTCCGGCCGCTACCCGGCAACGGCTCAGGGGAAGCCAAGTTCGATCTCTCCTTCACTTTCCGCCCGGGCACCACGGGGCTTTCGGCAACGCTGGAGTACAACGCAGCAATGTTCCAGGAAGAGACCATTGAACGTTTGGTTACCACCTTGGTGCGTTTCGTGGAGCGCGGCGCCTCCAACCCGGATACGCCCATAGCAGAGCTGACGTTGATTGACCCTGAGGAGGCTGCCGCGTTGGAGGCGCTCACAGCGGGACGACGTTCCGCCGTCGGGCATCAAACGGACGCGGCCGACGGCGTCCTGGCCGCCTTCGCAGCTACCGTCATGTCAGTTCCGGACTCTGTGGCGCTGGTAACCGGGCGCGATGAGCAGACGTTTGCGAAGCTGGCCTCTTCGGTGGCAGTCCTGGCCACCGGGCTGGAGCAGCAGGGAGTCGCCGCGGGCGATGTTGTCTCAGTGTTCCTGCCACGGTCCGCGGGAACCATCCAGAGCTTGTTGGGCGTGATTGCCACAGGCGCGGTCTACAACCCGATTGATACCGAGTATCCCGACGACAGGGTGGTGGCGATCCTGGAAGACGCCGCGCCCTCTGTGGTTGTCACCTCCGAGCCGGTCGCTGTACGCATGGCGGCGCTGCTGACCAGGGTGGCAGCCCGGAACCCTGCACGTGAGGTTCCGCGCCTGGTGATGGTGACCGAACTCCTTGGCCACTCACACGGCGACGGGTTGAATTCCGGCCAAGGGCTCGACTCAGCCCGGGAACTGCAGGAACGCCAACCGGCAGGCCGCGACCTTTCCTACGTGATGTTCACCTCGGGTTCCACAGGCAGGCCCAAGGGCGTGGAAGTCAGCCATGGCGCCTTGGGTGCCTTGCTGGAGTCCCATCGGGCGACGCTCTTCGCTGGGCTCGATCCCGCCATCACCGGAGTCCAGCAGAACGTGGCCCACACCACCGGAATCGGCTTCGACGCTTCGTGGGATCCCATTCTCTGGATGATTTCCGGTCATCGGCTCCACCTGGTGGACGACGCCATCCGGCGAGATCCCGCAGCCCTGGCTGGATACCTCGAACACCATCAGATCAGTGCGTGGGAAACAACACCCGGTTACGCGCGGCAGCTTCTTAAGGAACCCGCATTCACCAGGCTGCTGGATGGTGCTGGCCCAGCGCCGGAATCCGGATTCAACCTCGCCTTGGGTGGCGAAGCATTCGACGCCACTCTCTGGGATGAGCTGTCCGGCAAAGAAAACGTGACCGCGTGGAACCTCTACGGCCCCACTGAGTCAGCGGTGGATACCTTGGTGGCCCGCGTTCGGGATCACGCTGCCCCGGTACTGGGAGTGCCAACCTCAGGGACCAGGCTGTATATCCTCGACGCCCTTTTGCGGCCGGCACTTCCGGGGGTTCTCGGCGAGCTGTACATCGCAGGTCGCCAGGTGGCCAACGGTTACCGCGGCCAGCCAGGGCTGACTGCCGAACGCTTCGTTGCGGATCCGTTCAGCTCTGATGGTGAGCGGATGTACCGCACTGGCGACCTCGTGGTGCGGCATGCTGACGGGAGCATCGTCTTCTCTGGACGGAACGACCAGCAAGTCAAGATTCGTGGTTTCCGTGTGGAACCCGGTGAGATCGAGCAGGCGGCGGCTGGCGCCTCGAATGTCAAGGCGGCCGTGGTCAGGGCAGAACCATCCGGTGACAGTATGCGCCTGGTGGCCTGGGTGGTCCCGGAAGACGGGACCGTTGTTGATGCTCCTGACGAGGCAATTGAATTCGCCGAGGGAGTTCGTTCGCACCTTCGCAGTTTGCTGCCGGACTATATGGTGCCTTCGGCTGTGGTTACCATCGCCGAGATTCCATTGACGCAACACGGCAAAGTAGACACTGCGGGGTTGCCGGACGCCGCAAGCGCCCCCCGCACATCCGGCAAAGTACCCCGGACGCCGCGTGAGCAAACCGTGGCTGCGATCTTTGCCGATGTGTTGTCACTGGACAGGGCGGGAGTGGACGAATCATTCTTCGAGTTGGGTGGGCATTCGTTCCTGGCGCAACCGTTGATAGCCAGGATCAATGCAGCGTTGGGTACGTCCCTGCAGGTCCAGTCGCTGTTCCGGTCTCCGACAGTTGAGGGACTGCTTTGGGAGGCTTCCCGCGGCGTTGAGGAAAACGCAGCGGAGACCCTGCGGCAGATACTGCCTTTGCGCACCACCGGAACCAAGGCTCCCCTGTTCGCGGTCCATCCAGCGTCGGGGATAGCGTGGGGATTTGCCTCGATGCTCGGTTCTTTGGATCCCGAGCGGCCCCTGATTGGACTTCAGATGCCGGGGATGGAACCGGGTGCAACCCATCCCGTGACTGCTGTCAGCCTCACGGAACTGGCAGATGCCTACATCGACAGTATCCGCAGCGTTCAGCCCTCCGGCCCCTATCATCTTCTAGGCTGGTCTTTTGGCGGCCACTTGGTCCACCGGTTGGCAACAAGGCTCCAGGAACTTGGTGAAAAGGTTGCGTCCCTGACCATCCTCGATGCGTTTCCCGGAACCGAGGAGAACAACGACGATGTCAACGGTTCCGGTATATGGGCCGCCTACTTGGAGGCGCAGGGCTATGCACTCGACGACGCCGACACCGTGGGACTTGATGCAGTCCGCGCCCAGGAGATCCTGCGCCGGAACCACAATCCACTGGGCACGGCTCCGCTGGATGCCGTGGAAGCCATGGTGGAAAACTTCCCGGTGCTGGCACGTCTGATCCGGGAACAAAAGCCTGCGGTTTTCGACGGCGAACTGTTGCTTTTCCGTGCGACTGCCGACGTTCCTGCTGGAACACCGGGAGCCGAAGCCTGGGAGCCCTTCGTCACCGGGCGCATCGTCGACGTCGAGGTGCCGGACAGGCACTCCCGGATGTTAAGTGACACAGCTCTCGCCACAATCATGCCGGCGTTGGCCATCCAGCTTGGGGGGTGAGTCCGAATGACCTACAACGCCTCGGAACCCGGGGCACTGTTAACGCCGGAACAACCCGAAAGGTCAATCCTCGTGACGAACCCGTTCGATGACACTTCAGCAACCTTCTCCGTCCTGGTGAACGAATACCAGCAACATTCACTGTGGCCCTCATTCGCGCAAACTCCCAAGGGGTGGGTTGCCATGTTCGGCCCGGACAGCCGCGAAGCCTGCTTGGATTATGTGTCGCAGACGTGGACAGACATGGCTCCCCGCAGGGTTGCCGAACTTGCCGCCAGCCAGTGATCCGGGTAGACAATGTCCGCAAATCCTTTGGGGCCTTCAGGGCCCTCGACGGCCTGACGCTCAATGCCGCCGAGGGGACAGTGTTGGGGCTGTTGGGGCCCAACGGCTCCGGCAAGACCACCACGGTCAAGGTCCTCACCACCCTGCTGGCACCGGATTCAGGGGATGCCTGGGTTGCCGGACACTCCGTCCTCAGGGCGCCTGAACTGGTCCGACGCAATCTGGGCCTGTCCGGGCAATACGCCGCCGTGGATGAGAAGCTTACGGCCTTTGAGAACCTCCACATGGTGGGGCGGCTGTACGGCATGAACCGCCGGAATGCCACAGCCCGGGCCCACGAATTGCTAGCCGATTTCCGCCTTACAGACGTGAGCGGAAAGCGGGCCGGGACGTTCTCCGGTGGCATGCGGCGGCGCCTTGACCTTGCCGGGGCTGTGGTAGCCAGGCCAAAAGTGGTGGTGCTGGACGAACCCACCACCGGCCTGGACCCGCGTGGCCGGTTGGACACCTGGGACGTGGTGGCTGGCCTCGTCTCAGAAGGAACCACTGTGCTACTAACCACCCAGTACCTCGAAGAAGCCGACAGGCTGGCAGATCACATCGCCGTCATCAACCATGGCAGTGTGATCGCCGAAGGCACCGCCACCCAGCTCAAGGACCGCGCCGGCTCCGAACGTGTGGACATCACCGTGCGTGATGGATCCGATCTGCAAGCTGCCGCCTCGGTGTTGGCGGTGGCCACCCCAGGGTTGGCAACCCCAGAAGTGGACCCGGCCGCGCTCAGGGTTTCGGTAGCCGCTCCAGGAGGCCACAGCGTGCTGGTCCGGGTGTTGGCTGAACTGGATGCTCGATCCGTGCCAGTCACCGAAGCATCCCTGCGTCGCCCCACCCTGGATGACGTCTTCCTCCAGCTCACCGGAGGCAGCGCGCTGGCCGAAAACCGAAAGATCGACAGCAAAGAAGGGGTACCCGCATGAGCGTCATCACCGCTGCTGTCAGGGACAGCTCCGTCATTGCCCACCGCAACCTGCTCAACGTTCTCCGCACCCCTGGCGCACTGGTCACAGGAATCGTGCAGCCGGTCATGTTCGTCCTTCTTCTGGGCTTCGTCTTCGGTGGGTCGTTGGGTGGCGACCAATACCGCAGCTTCCTCATTGGAGGCATCCTGGCCCAGACCCTCACGTTCAATGCCTCGTTTACGGCGGTGTATTTGGCCAAAGACCTGCAATTGGGGCTGATCGATCGGTTCCGGTCCCTGCCCATGTCACGCGTGGCTGTCATTCTGGGGCGCACCACCTCGGATCTTTACACCAGTGTCATCTCCGTAGCGGTGACCCTGCTCTGCGGCTTGGCAGTTGGCTGGCGGATGAACACCGGAGCTCTTGAGTTGCTGGCAGCACTGGGCATTTTGCTGCTGTTCGCCTTCGCAGTGTCCTGGATCGGGGCACTGATCGCGCTGACGGCCCGCAGCGTGGAGGTAGCGCAGAGCCTTGGTCTGGTGTGGCTGTTCCCGGTCACCTTCGTGTCAGGTGCCTTCGTCTCCACGGCTTCCCTCCCGGGTCCCCTGCGGACCATCGCCGAGTGGAACCCCGTGACCTCGGTCGCCACCGCCGTGCGTGAGCTCTTCGGAAACAACGCGCCGTCCGGTTTTATTGCGCCCGGCGGATGGCCGGCCGACAATGCCCTGTTGTACGCCGTCATGTGCAGCCTTGTGATCATCGCAGTGTTCGCGCCGCTGGCCATCGCAAAGTACCGCCGCATCAGCAAGCTGTGACCACCCAGGCCAGGACCCTTGGCGTCGGATATTTGATCCTGCCAACCGCCGTCGTCCAAGCGGCGTGTTCCGGCGTCGGCGGCTTGGATCGCTTCCTGTCCCAGGACGAGAAGGCGACCCGACGACGGTACCGAAACGTGGCGGATAGCCAGGACTATGCGGCCTCACATGTCCTCCTCCGACTTCTGGCCGCGCACCAGTTGGGGCTGGACCCGCTGGCTGCCCCGGCGTTGAACATCACACGGCGGTGCCCGGGCTGTGGAAGCGCCGACCACGGGCGGACGATCCTGCCCGAAATGTCGCTGAGCCTGTCCCGGAGCCACGGTATGGTGATGGCGGCAGTCGGACCGGCCTCAGCCAGCGTCGGCGCAGATGTTGAACGCGTCCCGTCAGGGCTCTTCGACGGCTTTGACAACTATGTTCTTGAGCCCCGGGCGACGGCCGTCATGGACGAGGCTGACGTGCCGTCAAGGATGCGTCAGTGGGTTGCCAAAGAAGCAGTCCTTAAAGCCGCTGGGCTGGGCCTCAGCGTCCCGCCGTCCGCCGTCTCGCTGGTTTCAGGCGAGGACCGATCCGACGCTCATCGCGCCGTTTGTCCGATTCAACCGCTGGTGCACGGACTCGATGTATACCCCGTTCCCGTCACATCAACATACGTGGCTGCTGTTTCGGCCAGGGGATGTGGCCTGCCCGGGGTCCGGGGCGTGAGTGAGGTTCTTCCTCCACCACCGGACCTAAGGCGCCTTTCAAGGCCCCTTCCGTGAAGAGATTCCACCCCCTGTCCGAGGACTAAGGGTGTTCAATCCAGCAGGCCAGGATCGTGGTGGAGAGTTGGTAGGCCAAGGCGTTCCGGGTGATGTTTTCCGGCCCGATGGTGGCGGGCATGGCTGAGGCGTCCACGTGCAGGACGAAGCTGTCCTTTTGGAAGACGGCCGAACCGTCGACGGTCTCGTAGGCGGGGAAGCCTAGATTTGCGAGGCCCTCAATGGGCTTGGCATCTTTTGCCAAGGCCTGTTCCACAGTGAAGTGTTCCAGGGCGGCCTTCTGGTCCTCTCCTTCCTTGACCGAGATTTTCAGGGCGCCTCCATCTAAGAGGTACGTGCAGGTGAAGGTGTTGTCGGCCCAGCTGGTCGCGGTGTTGGGCTTGGAGTCCAGTTTCAGGATGGAAACGAGCCGGTCCATTGGTTGGTCTCCGCAGACCATTAGGGATGCCTCGCTAGGGCTGTCAGCAGCCGCGGTTCCCTTTTCGGGGGTGCTTTGACCATGTCCGTTAGCGTGGCCGGCTTCGCTCGTGGGGGACGGCACAGTGCCGGCGCTTGGAATACCTTGGCTTTCGGGTCCAGCATTTGCTGCACAGCCGGAGAGCAGCAGGAAGGTCAGGGCCAGTCCTGCCAAGGGTTGGCGTTTGTTCATGTCGTGTCCATCCTTCAACTGTCCCCTTGAGGGCGTTGTCCGTGGTTAGACGGTGAGTTTCGCGTAAACGACGTAGTTGTCGTCGAATTCTCCGGTGGCGGAGTTGTAACCGTCGCACGTGATCAGGCGCAGCTCGGATCCGGCAGTGTTGCCGTAGACCTCGAACGTTGGGAAATTGCTTTTGCTGTAGCGGGCGGCGCGGTAAACGGTGAAGAGGGCTGTGCTGGAGTCGCTCCTGATCACGCTGATCTGCTCGCCGTCCCGGAGTTTTTGAAGGTCTGCGAAGACACCCTTGTTTCCGCCGAGTGCGTTGACGTGTCCAAGCATTACCGCCGGCCCCGTTTCTCCTGGTGCTGGGGAACCGTCGTACCAGCTTGCAGGTGCTCCCTGGCCGGTGTCTTGGGGCACCTTGAGCGATCCGTTCTCCTCCAAACCCAGGTGCAACAGTTCGGTTCTGACACCGATCGAGGGAATGGTCAGGGTGACGGGTGCGGACGCCGGCAGCATGGCCGGGAGGGGCTCCTCCGGATGGGTAGGCGCCGCGGCCGCAGGTGGTGGCATTGGCACGGTCGAAGGTGCAGGCGTTGCTGCCGTGGTTGGCGGACTGCTCGTCGTGGGAGGGGCTTCACCAGGGTTTCCCGCGGCGCAGCCGGTAAGGAACAGAAGTCCACCCACCACGGCCGCAAGGAGCCGTCCGCGGTAGGTGGATTTCGTGGTTGTCACTGTGCTGATCCGCTCCGTTTATGCTTTGGCTTCGGATCCAGTGTTCCGGCGGCGGCGCACCACATAGGCACCACCGGCAAGTGCCACCAATGCCAGTCCCCCGCCCAGAGCGATGGTTCCTGCGTCGTTACTTGCTTCCTGTGTGATGCCGGTAGCAGCGCCACCCGCCGGCATCTTCATCTGCCCTGCCTTCAACGTTCCACACAGGGCCGGCGATGTTGCTGCCAGCGGAAGCGTGGGGGCAAGATCGGACTTGGCTGCCTGTCCGGCTGCGCTGAGCGTAGCGGGGTCAAGGCCGTGAACCACCACCACGGCAGTACCGGCTTCCAGGGCTGCCTTCGTCTCGGCGTTCAGCTCGAACGTGCGGTCAACGGTGTAGGCCGCACCCTGCCCGCCTACCTTCAAATCCAAGCCCGCTGCCGGGCTTGTGTCACCGCTGGTGGAGAGGGTAGTGACAATTCCACCGTAGGAGGGGGCGCCCTCGGTAGTGGAGATGACCTGATCGCCGTCTTTGTCAGCCGACGGATCCGGGCATACGCCCAAGGCACCACCGTGAATGTGCTGAACGTGCGGGTACGGGGCGTCCATGAAGGTCGCCGGCATGCCTGAAACGTTCAGGACAACGTGGGCTTGGTTGCCAGTGACATCGACTGTGATGTTGGCGGCGCCTGCGCTGCCATTAATCTGGCCGAGGGTTGCCTGGTAGGAATTGTCAGCAGCCATCGCCGGAGAACCGAAAAGGGCAAGCGCGCCCACAGCAAGGGTTGGTACTGCCATATAGCGGAGTGTCTTATTCATTGAAAAAATCTCCTCATACACACGAGTGTGATGTTGGCACCCCAAGGGTTGGGGTCACAGGACATTCGAGACTGCTCGCCGAAAGGATGGGTCTGCGTGTGATTCAGAACACGCCCCGCGGGTTCAGTAGGGTGGAGAGGACCCCAAAGTGAGGACCACTTTCATGCACACCACCGCCAATAAGACCACCGTGGATCGGCACTACGACTTGGTCGTCATCGGCACCGGGTCCGGAAATTCCATTCCAGGACCCGAATTCGAAGACCGGTCGATCGCGATCATCGAGAAGGCGTCGTTCGGCGGCACCTGCTTGAACGCCGGCTGCATCCCGTCAAAGATGTACGTGCACACCGCTGACACCGCGCTGGACATCGGTGATTCCGGACGGCTGGGCCTCCACGCGGAGGTCACCTCCATCGACTGGCCTGGCATGGTTGACCGCATCTTTGGGAAGCGCGTCGATGCCATTTCCGCCGCCGGTGAGGAATACCGCCGCGGCCCAGAGAGCCCGAACGTCGACGTCTACGACCAGCACGCCGTCTTTGTCGGAGAACGTACCTTGCGCACGGGCCAAGGGGCTCAACAGAAAATCATCTCCGGTGACAAAATCGTCATCGCCGCAGGCTCCCGGCCATTGATCCCCAAGGCCATCGCCGCCTCGGGCGTGAGGTACCACACCAACGAGGACATCATGCGGCTCCCGCAGCTCCCCACATCGCTGGTCATCATCGGGGGTGGATCCATCGCCATGGAGTTCGCCCACGTCTTCGACGCCCTCGGCACGGACGTTACCATCATCGCCCGATCCACGCTCCTACGGAACCTCGATGACGACCTGCACGTCCGCTTCAATGACTTGGCCGCCGAGCGCTTCGACATCCGGTCCGGCAGGACCACCGTCGGCGCCGATCAGACCGGGGAAGGCATAACTGTCAGGCTCGACGACGGCTCCTCCGCCACCGGGGAGGTACTGTTGGTGGCCACCGGGCGCATCCCAAACGGGGACCTATTGGACCTGCCCGCGGGTGGGATCGACACAATAGGAGCCGGGCGCATCAAGGTGGATGAGTACGGCCGGTCAACCTCCGCCGCAGGTGTCTGGGCCCTCGGCGACGTCTCCTCTCCCTACATGCTCAAACATGTGGCCAACGCCGAGATGCGCGCCGTGCGCCACAACCTGCTGAACCCGGAGAACCTGCAGAAAATGCCGCACGATCACGTCCCTGCCGCCACGTTCACCAACCCCCAGATCGCCACCGTCGGCATGACCGAATCCCAGGCCCGCGACCACGGCCACAAGGTCACAGTCAAGGTCCAGGACTACGGGGACGTCGCCTATGGCTGGGCGCTGGAGGACACCACCGGCATCTGCAAACTCATTGCCGACCAAGACACCGGAAAACTCCTCGGCGCCCACTACATGGGCCCCCAAGCATCAACCCTGATCCAGCAAATGATCACCGTCCTGGCCTTCGACCTCGACGTTCGCGAGTTTGCCGCCAAGCAGTACTGGATCCACCCGGCACTCCCTGAAGTCACAGAAAACGCCCTGCTTGGCCTCACGTTCAACTAATCGGGCCACGCAAACACCAGTTCCGCGCTTGCCCGGCGTGAACCACTGAGGACCACTGCCCGCACACCTCGATCACCTCCAGACCGATCACGTCGTAGTAGACACGCCCACCAGTGACTTCCTGTGAGTAAGACATCCGACGCCCGCCCTGATCCCGCCAGAAAGCAAACTGAGGTGTGGACAACGTGCACCCCCTTTTCGTCTGTCTTTGCAGCCGCTAACTCCGGATTCCTCCCGCCAAGAACCCCGGACGTCCGGTGGTTTCGACGCCCCGAAGTCATGTTGTAGTTGCCGCCCTACCCATGAAGCGGCGCAGGCCAACCACGACATACCGGACGTACCAGGAGAGAAACGCATAAGCCCAGTTCAGAGCATGCGGACGGTCACAGCCACGACCCTGAACCCGCTCCCCCACAACCCACCAGGCGACCCGCGGTGCCAGGCACACCCGCGGCCAGTGTCAGAGGGACCTGACCGAACAGAATGTACACACGTTAAGCAAAACCCCCCCTGGCGAGAGGGCATGCCGTGCACAAGGTCGGACTCGACGCGTCCCTGCGCACTCATACTCTGCCCCGGAAATCGGCGCTGCCGCGTCTGCAGATTGCCTGCAGGATTGCGCCTCTCGGTCTGCGTGAATTCTCAGGTCAGGATGAGGCACCGGCATCCAAGGCACGACTCGCGCCGGCCGGTAGAACAAACCAAAACCCGACGGCTCTCTACCCGCCAGAACAATGAATAACTCGACACGGTGGGAGCACCTCCTTCATCAAGTACATGGCCGAGACGGCACCGAAGAATCTGGCCAAGCCCTTCCCGCCAGCCCTACGACCGAACGTCCTTTATCGGCGTTGAAACTACGGGAATGGAAGTAGCTGGGTAAGCTCCCGTTCGCCGAGAGAAACGACGTTTCCGCGCGGGTCAGGCGCACTAACCCGATTGCGGTTGCTGAAGATCAGGCGCCTGCCTCACGTGCGGGAGCAGTTAGCCCACGCAGTCCGTGCCCATACGTGTACAGAGGATCCCGGGTACCACCAGGTTCATCGCTGTGGGCCTCAAGGACCGCAGCAGTTGAGCGGGGCAGTTCAAACGGCAGGCGTCCTTCGGGGGTCACCTCTCCAGTCAGCACCCGCACGAGGGCTTGATCGGAGACTCCGAACGTGGCCAAGATTGCCGAACACTGCGGTTCCAATGGAGTGAGGATCGCCGGACGGTCGAGGTTGACCACGAGAACCACAGGTACCTTCGCGGCGATCCCCGCGATGTGAGCAACTATGGCCGGAGCAAACTCGAGGCTTCCGGCATGGAACATCGCTTCAAGGAATAGTTCATTGCGTGGCTCGTACGGGGCGTCGAGACGGACGATCGCGACGTCGGCATCGTCCAAAGTAGCTGCGATGACAGCACAATCAGCGAGGGCGTCAGGGGATATACCTTCCACGTAGACCCGCATGGAGGAGTTCAACGGCAGGAGTCCCGTTGCACCTTTAAGGGCCACCACGGAGCGGCTTTGTGCTTTGAGGCCCTCCTCCCGGAATTCAGGGTTGCCTACAATGGCCACCGCCGCTTCCTCGTCCACGTAGCGGTTCTCGAAGAGCCCGAGCTCGAATTTGACCTTCAGCAACCGTCGCACTGATTCGTCGATGCGCTGGACCGGGATGCGGCCCGACTTCACCAGGGCCACGAGGATTTCGGGGCAGGCTTCTCCCCCGAACTGGTCGCAGCCGGCTTCAATGGCCTTGACCATGCGGTCTTCAACGGAGAGGTGCTCTACGCCCCAGGCCCTGGCGGGCAAGTTCATGCCGAACACGTCCGAGTCGTGAAGGAGTCCCCAGTCTGTGCACACCACACCGTCGTAGCCGAGTTCCCCGCGCAGCAGTCCGGTGATGATTTGTCGGTTGAACCCGAACCCTACTTCCTCGATGGCCTCACCGTTGCGGTGTAGTTCCACGGGCATTCCGTAGTAGGGCATGATGGCGCTGGTTCCGGCGCTGATGGCATGACGGAATGGCAGCAAGTGGTCCTCGAACTTGCCACCCGGATAGACCTGCTCGCGCCCATAGGGGAAGTGGGGGTCTTCCCCGTCCTTCTGCGGTCCGCCTCCAGGGAAATGCTTTGTCATGCACGCAACACTATGATTGCCTAGAGAACCGCCCTGGAATCCCTCGAGGTAAGCCGCGGCCAGCTGCCCTGTGAGCTCGGGATCCTGTCCGAAGCCGCTGTACTGCCTGGCCCACCGCGGTTCAGTGGCGAGGTCCACGGTGGGGTGCAGGGCTGCCCGCAGTCCAACGGCGAGGTACTCCTGGCGTGCCGTGTCAGCGAAGCGCCGAACCGTTTCGGGATCCCGGAGTGCGGCCATGCCAATGGGCTCGGGCCACGCCGAGAAGAAGCCGGCGGCGAAGGACGCGCCCTGGTTCTCGGCGAAGGCATGCCGGGGATCCGTGGAGACTGTGATGGGAATACCCAGTCTCGTCCGGGATGCCAGCTCCTGAATGGCGTTATGCCAGCGGGCCGCCGTCCGCGCATCCGGCAGTTGGTGGACGTTGAAGTGGCTCATGAAGCCCTCGGCAATCAAGCCTTGGGTTCCGGAGTCTACGTCCGCTCCACCGAAAGTGATGGCGTGGAACATCTGCCCGGCTTTTTCTTCCAGGGTCATGCGCCCAAGCAGGTCTTCTACCCGCTGGTTCACCGCTAGGGCTGAGTCCAAGTAGGCGGCTTGCGTGGCTGTGTCGCTCACTTGCCTTCTCCTGTCATTACCAGCCCGGAGGTACGGAACGTATGCGTGCCTGAGCCTACTTCCTGCGGGGGCATCGCCGGCACGTCAATTTCGGCAGCTACGCCATCGGGCACCGTAAGCGTGAATTCGTACTCTCCCCCGTCTTGGAGATGCCACTCGCTGGCCACGGTTCCGTGCGGCGTCACCATGCTGGTCTTGGCCCAGTCGATTCCGTGGCCGGGCTTGGGTGCATAGAGAACCTTGGCATAGCCGGGCTCAAGTGGCCTGATGCCGCCCACCACCTTGTGCAGCCAATCCGCTACGGCGCCCAGCGCATAGTGGTTGAAGCTGGTCATCTCACCTTGGTTGATGGTTCCGTCGGGCAGCATCGAGTCCCAACGCTCCCAGACAGTGGTTGCCCCCATGGTCACCGGGTAGAGCCAGGAAGGGCATTGCTCCTCCAGCAGGAGGCGATACGCATCCTCGAGGTGTCCCGATTCGGAAAGCGCCCACGTGATGAAGGGAGTTCCGGCGAAACCGGTGGACACCCGATACCCGTTGCGGGAGACAAGTTCAGCGAGGCGGTTCCCTGCGAACGTTCGTTCCTCGTCGCCGTCGAGCACGTCAAAAGCAATCGCGAGGGCGTAAACGGTGGTGCAGCCGCTGAGGATGGTACCGTCCGGGCCAACGTAATGAGTATTGAAGGCGGCGCGAACCCGGGCGGCGAGGTCATTGAAGTGCTTGGCTTCCGCAGTGTGGCCCAGAATTGACGCGGTGTCCGCTGTGATCCGGGCGGTGCGGTAGAGGCAGGCCGTGGCGACCACGCCCTTGTCCGCTTTGGAGTTCCACGGCTGATCCGGCGCCGCGTCCGGGTCCAGCCAGTCGCCGAACTGGAAGCCCTGGTCCCACAGGCCAGTCTCGGAGAGCAACCCCTCCACCCGTCGGGTGTGCGCGGCCATGGAGTCGTATTGCCGGCGAAGCACTTCCTTGTCACCATAGGCTTCCCATAGTGCCCAGGGAACCCAAACAGCGGCTTCACTCCACAGCGCCGTGGATTCAGGTGCCGGGAATTCTTTGGGATGTTCCTCATATTTGAGGATGTCCGGCACGGTAAACGGGACCATCCCGTCGGCGGCTTCCTGCTCGGCCGCGAGGTCCAGGAGCCAGTCCTGCAGGAAGTCCTTGACGTCGTACAGGTAAGCGGCCGTCGGCGCGAACACTGCGATGTCTCCAGTCCAGCCGAGCCGTTCGTTACGTTGCGGGCAGTCCGTGGGCAGGTCCAGGAAGTTGCCCTTCAAGCCCCAGACAATGTTCCGGTGCAGCTGGTTCACCAGTGGATTGGAGCACTCGAACGTGCCCGTCCGCTTCAGGTCGGTATGTACGACGACGGCCTCCACAGCATCCACTGTCAACTCACCTGGCCAGCCACTCACCTCGGCATAGCGGAAGCCGTGGAAGGTGAACGTCGGCTCAAAGAAGTCCTGCCCACCGGAAAGAATGAGGCTGTCCGTGGCTTGCGCCGTACGCAGTGGACGGACGCCGAGTTCACCGCCCTCGAGGACTTCGGCGTGACGCACTGTAATGGCGTCACCGCGGTTGCCCTGCACCGTAAACCGGAGCCATCCAACCAGGTTCTGTCCAAAGTCCACGAGTGTTTTGCCGCTGGGGGAAGTGAAAATATCCACTGGCTTGAGGACTTCGTTCCGGACTACAGGCGGGCTGATCGGCTCTGCCAGGCGAGCGGTGTCGAACTCCAGGGCGTGGACCCCTGCCCAGGATTTCGCGTCAAAACCGGGCTTGGTCCAAGTGTCCGCGGTGAGCCTGGCGTCGATGGTTTGCCCGTCGTAGAGGTCATTGGCGAGGGTTGCCGAGGGTCCGGACTGCCAGGACGTGTCAGTGCTGATGGTCTGGATGAAGCCATCGGCGTACGCGATGTCCAGCTGGCCGAAGAAGCCCAGCTCCGATCCGTAGAACGCTGAGTTGCCGTTCCAGGACAAATTGCCCCGGTACCAGCCGTTGCCAAGGGCGGCGCCGATGACATTGACGGGTTCCAACAGATCGGTGACATCGTAGCTGCGGTAGCGAAGCCGCCACTCGTAGGAGCTCCAGCCCGGGCTCAAGACATCTCCGCCCACCGGACGGCCGTTGATGGAGGCCTCGAAAACGCCGAAGGACGTGGCGCGAAGGATCGCCTTGACCGGTAAGCCGTGGCCGTCTGCCAAGGCGAATTCCTTCCGCAGCAGCGGTGCTCCATTGAAGTCCTCGTTGGGCGCTATCATCGTCGCGGACCAAGGGCGTAGTGCTGTCATGAGCTTCTTTCTCTAATGCGTGAGGAGTAGGTGGCCGGCAAAACCGGCGGGCGCCGACGTCAGTCCCCGAGCCCGCGGCCGTCAGGGGTAACTGACCGCGAAAGCCGGTCAAGGTAGTTGAAGACCGTGCTGTGCAACGATGTATTCGCTTTATCGAAAGCCCACTGGATGGTGAAGCCATCCACGACTGCCAGGATTTCAGCGGCGACCTGACGCACGTCCGTGCCTTCGTGAAGGGTTCCGGCAGCGATCATCGGCGTAAGAATCCCGGACGCTGCTTCGATGATGCCTTCGTATCGCCGCTGGAAGTACTCGTGGGCGGGATGTTCCTCGTTGGACGCTTCTGCTGCCAGCACGGTGAACATTTGGGTCAGTCCTGGCTGGGTTTCGTTGAACGCTGCCTGGGCGGCCACCTGCCCGAAGTACCTGACGGGATCGTTCTGGAAGTCCTCGGCAAAGAAAGCGGTGATTGCACGCTGGTCACGCAGTTGCAGAACAGCTGCGAGGAGCTCTTCCTTGCTGGCGAAGTGGTGCATCAGGCCGGCTTTAGTCAACCCCACGTCGGCTGCGATCTTTGGCATTGAGGAGTTGAAGTAACCCCATTGCGCAAAGTGCTCGATTGCCGTTTCCAGGATGGCTTGGCGCCTGGCATCGGCAGCCTTGTACGGACCAGTCCGGCGCACGCGCTTGGGGCGTTCAATGTCTGCTGTGGTTACCTCGGTTTGCATCGTCATAACTTAGCCGCTTAGCCTGCCACGTTCTGCCGCGCGTCCTGGGTAACCGTCACGCCGTCGTCGCCCTTGAGGAAGGTGCGCATCCGGAAGATCCAGAAGATGCCGATCAGGTACGCCGCGCCGGAGGTGATGATCAGGAAGACAAAGAGCAGCGTGGGACCTGCCGAGATGATCAGTGGAGTCACCAGGGCTGCCCCGGCCGCAACGAGGCGGGCGAAGGCGATGGTGATGCCTTGCGCCGTGCTTCGGTGGCTGGTGGGGAAAAGCTCCTGTGACCAGATCTTGTACATCGGTTCGCCGGCGATGGCACCGCCAAGAGCACCCAGCACGCCCATAATCACCAGTGTCACGGCGGTGACGCCGAAGACGAGCGGGACTGCAAGACCGGCGACGGCGACGACGGCGGCGATGATAAACGAGCGGTGTCGCTTGGAGGTGTCAACGATTTTCATCATGATGAACAGGCCTGCCACGCTGAGGAGCAGAATGCCCAGTCCCAGCATCGAGGCCGTGGCGACGTCGGTGCCAGCTACATTTACGAAGAGGTAAGTGGAGAACTGGCCGTTGGTGTTGGCCGCGATATTGACCAGGGCGTAGAAGAGGCCAGTGGCTGCCAGGGGTGCCAGGAGCTTGGGCGCGAAGAGCGCGCGCAAGGATCGCAGATCCACGCGTTCCTCATCGACTGCGTCATTGGCTACAGGACGATTGTGCGCTTCGGTCCAGAGGCGCGATTCCTTGATCCCCCACCGCAGCGCGACCGCGAGCAATGCAACCACCGCCAGATGGCCATAGATGATTTGAGCACCGAGAACTCCTGCGTTGCCGAAGAAGATGCTGATGACAATGACGCCCAGGATGCCCGCCATCCAGAGCACGTGTGTGAAGGTCACCATCTTTCCGCGCTTATCCTCGGGTGCCGACTCGGCGATCATCGCCATGGAGACGGGGAGGTCGGCTCCGGCCGCAAAGCCGAGCACGGCCAGGCCTACGTAGAGGACTGCAACGCTCGGGAAAAGCATGAGAGCCAATGCGGCCACAATGAAAATGCTGAGGGTGGCGAGGAAAACGCGACGACGGCCCAACCTGTCACCTAGCCGGCCGCCAATGAGCGCGCCGCCGGCGATCATGACTGTCAGGAGCGCTGACATCTGGCCAATCTGGCCAGGCGTCAAACCAAGCGGACCTTGAAGAATCACCAGAGCGGTGCCTGTGCCTGCGATGGCTCCGGCGTCAACGTAGGAGGCAAGGCCGGAGGCAAAAGCGACCCGCCACCCGTGGCGGGTCGCGGCCCGTTGGTCAAGAGCATTCATGGGACTCTCCTTTGAATCACAAATTTTCTGGGAGCAGGATCCTTTTTGAATCGTTTCGATCCTGCTTTCAAAGAAGCCTAGCAAGTTAAAAACCTACCCACAAGAGGGTATTTAGCAGTAGCCCGCTTCTTTGTGAAATCGACAGCCTCAGGAGTGGCCTCCCTTCCCGCAGCGTTCGACGTCGGCACTCAAGAGAGTGCCGACGTCGAACTCGTTTCGGGCTGCTTTTAGCCCACACTTACCGTCTCGCTATCCCGCTCCCCTACCGGCTTCCGGGAGGCCAGCGACCAGATCGCCGCCATCGACAAGGCCGATACCACCAACGGAATGCTGAAGAGGATGAAGACGTTCTCTGCCTTCCACCCGCCGGCCAGCAGATAGCCCACAAGGATGGGCGAAACGATCGAGACGAGTCGTCCGATGCCCACCACCCAACCGATGCCCGTTCCGCGCAGGGCGGCCGGGAACAGGGTGGGTGTGGTGGCGTAGAACCCCGCAACGTTGGCAGAAGTGACCACACCGAGAACTGCGCCGATCACGATCGCCAGTGATGTTTGGTTGAACGTCGTCCCAAAAAGTGCGTAGATCAGGGCAGAGACCAGTAGGGATCCCAGCAGCAAGTGCCGGCTGCGCAGGAAAACGGCCAGGATGCTGAAGATGAAGCAGCCGATGATGCCACCGAAGTTGACCACAAGCCCCATGGTCACGCCCAGGCTGTCGTCGCCCGATGATGTGGCAATGAGCTTGGGTGTCCACGTACTGGCGAAGTAGTAAGCGGCGATCATCAAGCCGTAGCCAGTCCACAGCAGGAGTGATTGGACGGCCATTCGTCCGGCGAACAGGTCCCTGATTCCGCGCTGCACTTGCTGCCCCTGAGAGAGGTCAGGGAGTTCGGCCAGGGCCGGCCTCCGCATTTGCAGGAGAAGGGCATTTATCCGGGCCAGTGCGTTGGGCGGACGCTTGCTGACTAAGTACTCCAGCGATTCGGGGAGGAATCGCCAGGTCACCGCAAGCATGATGATGCTGGCCGCAGCCCCGACGGCGAACACAGAGCGCCAGCCAAAGTATGGAATCAACGGCCCCGCAATGAAGCCGCCGAGAGTCGCGCCGATGGCGAACCCTGAGGTGAACAACCCGAAAATGCTCCCGCGGCGTTTATCCGACGAGTACTCCGAGACGAACACGTTCAAGTTGGCGATCATGCCGCCAATGCCCAGGCCGGCCAGCACCCGGTAGGCCATGAGCTGGATGACGTCGCCGGCAAAGACTGAGAGGACCATGCCCGTGCTCACGAGGATCAGTGCCACCAGCATCATTCGGCGTCGGCCGATCTTGTCTGAAAATGGCGTGAGAATCAGCGAGCCCGCTGCCATCCCTACGAGACCGGAGCTGAGGAGGAAACCCAGCGTGACGGGGTCCAGGCTCCACGCTTTGGACAGTGCGGGCGCGGCATAGGCGGCCACCGCAACGTCCATACCGTCAATGAGCATCAGGGCGATGGCCACCGCAACGGCCCGGACTTGGAGCCTGCTCATCGGGGATGAGCGAAGGTCTTTGAGAATGTCCATGTTTACTTCCTTGTAAAGGTGGAACTTGTCTTGACGCGCACGGGCAAGGATTGCCACGCCCGCAGCGTGTTGTTGTGATGCCTGCGTGTGGGGCCACAGATTTCGATGGTTTCGATGCTTCGAGCGAGCACTTCGAGAAGGGTGGATGCTTCGAGTCGGGCAATGTGTTGGCCGACGCACTGGTGGATCCCAAAACCGAACCCCACGTGCCCGGAGGGATCCCGGTTCAGGTCGAAGGTGTCCGGATTGTCCCAGCGCCGGGGATCCCGGTTGGCTGATCCCAGGAACATGAGAATCTTCCTGCCCTCGGGGATCAGCGTCCCGCCCACCTCGATGTCCCGTGTGGTAGTCCGGAAGAAGGTCTGGACGGGTGACTCGAAGCGGACGGCTTCGTCAAAGGCGGTACGTGAAAGTGCGGGGTTGTCGCGAAGACGGGCCCATTGGCCGGGGTTGGTGGCAAATGCGTAAAGTACAGCGGCCAGGCCGTTGACCGTGGTGTCCACGCCGGCAGTGAGCAGTGACCGGACAATCAGCGGAGCCTGCGCCTCGGTGATGTCCCCCCGATCCGCGGCGGCCCAGATTTGGGCACCGAATCCGTCCGTGGTCAGCACCTCCCGAGCACATTGAGAGGCGATCGAGGCGGACAGTTCCGGCACCCGCGGCGCACCCTTTGCCACGAGCTCGTTGGGCGGGCCAAAGGCATTGAATGCGTGGTCCCCGTACGGGAGCAGGTTCTCCCGGCCGGCTTGGGGTATGCCCACAGCATCTGGAAAGACACGAAGCGGGAAAGCCGCGGCCAGGTCCGCGACGGCGTCGAACTCCGAGCCACGGGACAGGACCTGGTCCACCAGTTCTTCCGCGTCGGCTGTCCAGGATTCCGCCAGTTTGCGGATCTCCCGGGGTCCGAGAATCTTGGTCAGCAGAGCACGTGGCGCGTCATGGTGGGGAGGGTCGGCTTCGAGGAGAAGGCTCGGTGGTCGCCATGGCATTTCCTTCCGGAAGTTGCTGAGGCCAACACCTGCGGCGGACTGGAATGTTTGCCAGTCGGTCAGCGCGGCCTGTACTTCCCCGTACCGGCCCATGGCGTAAACGTCGTACTTGTTGAGGTAAACCACGGGACCTGCAGCCCGGAGTTCGGACTGGAACGGGAGTGGATCTTCCAGGACATCCCGGCTGAACGGATCGACGTCAGTGCAAGGGGTTTTGGGGTCGCTGATAATGGCTGTCATGGGTGGGTCCTTCGTGAGATGTGCCGGGGCTAAACGTCAAGAACGAGGCGGTCCCCGCAGGAGCGTGAGACGCAAGGAAACATGCAGTTTCCCGCTGCCCGATCCGCGTCGCTAAGAATGGAGTCGCGGTGGTCTGGTTGGCCGCCAAGGACTATGACTTCACAGGTTCCGCACGTGCCTTCCCTGCACGAGGTCAACATCCGTACGCCGGCTCTCTGGATCGCTTCGAGGACGCTTACCTCCGGTTGAACGGTCACGGTGAGCCCTGCGCGGGCCAGTTCGACGTCGAAAGAAGTGTCTCTGATGGGGGCGCCGTGCGACTTCGCGGCGAAGTGTTCAAGGCGCAGGAGGCCGGGCTGCCAGTCAGCGCAGAGGCGTTCGACGGCGGCAAGGAGCCTCTGCGGACCGCAGACGTACACCTTCGTGTCGACTGAAGCTGGTCCGATGAGGTCCGATGCGCTGCGGGGTCCTGCTTGGTCTTTGGGCACGATCATGACGCGATCACCATAGGCTGCGAGCTCGTCCAGGAATGCCATGGTGCGCCGTGACCGTCCAAAGTACAGCAGCTTCCAGTCCGCTCCCATCATGTGGGCGGACTGGATCATGGGCAGCATGGGTGTGATCCCGATGCCGCCTGCGATGAATAGGTACTTTTCGGATGGTACGAGGCGGAAATTGTTACGGGGCCCGCCAACGGCGAGGGTCGTGCCCTCGGTGAGCCCGTGATGGATGAACTCGGATCCGCCGCGACCGTCCCTCTCATGGAGGACGGCAATGCGGTAGTTGTGAGCATCCCATCGGTCTCCGCAAAGGGAGTACTGACGATTAATGCCGGACGGCAGTACTACGTCAATGTGCGATCCCGGCGTCCAGTCGGGCAATCTGCGCCCTGCCGGGTGGGCCAGGTTCAGGGACACAACTCCATCCGCGAGATGCTTCTTCGCGGTCACTACCAACTTGGTCTCAGAGGCATATGATTGGGAATTCTCTTCGGTGAACATTCGGCTCCTTTGCTCGCGTTGTTCTCCGTAAAGACTCGCTTTCAGTCGTCCGTCGCCTCTATGGAATTCTCAATGATTGAGATCGCTTTTGAGAGCTGCGTCACCTCGGAGGCGGTGCGGGATACTCCATCGAGCGGGTCACAGCTGCCGACGCGGCCTGCAGGACGGCGATGCGGGACCTCGCAATGGCATCATTCGGCACAATCACAGCCAACGAAGCCACCACCTTGCCCAAGGGATCCCTGACCGGAACGGCCGCACCGGCAGCGGCCGGGTGGAGGTGCCCCGCCAAAAAGGCGAACCCCTGCCGGCGCACCTCGGCAAGGGCAGACCTGAGCTGCTGCGGAGTGCTGATCGTCTGGTCGGTGAACACCTCAAGAGGCCTGGCTATGATCCGCTCCTGTTGGGCCGCCGGAGCATAAGCCAACAGAAGAAGGCCCGACGACGAAGCGTGCAAAGGCAAGCGACCCGCAACACGGGTGTAATTGATGACAGCCCCGGGAGCTGTCAGCCGTTCGACGAAAAGCACCTCATCGCCCTCCATGACGCCCAGCTGGATGTGCTGGCCGACGATCGAGTGCAAATCTTCCATAACCGGCATCGCCGCTTCTCTGAGGCTCAGCGTCGGTGAAGCACGGGAAGCCAGCTCCCACATCCGAACGCCGATCCGAACTTTCCGGTCCTCGTCGCGCTGGAGCCACCCAAACCCGCTGAGTTCTTCTACAAGCCGCGAGGCAGTGGCGATGTGCAGCCCCGAACGGCGGGAAATCTCTGTGACGGTCAACGCGGTATCACCGGGCCCGAAGGCTTCAATGATCCGGACGGCGCGGGAGAGGACAGACTCTCCACCTTGAGTGCGGGGCATGGCCCTACCCTCCGTGATTTGCAGGTTCGTGTCGAGCGGAGTCCTGTCGTCGGACCTTCCTCAGCCGTGCCGGCCCGGAACGCTTGTGACTTGGTGCCGGGCAAGGGCATCCCCTGCCCGGCGCTTCACATCAATCCCTGGGAAACCAGCTGTGCCGCGAATTCGTGGGGTCCCGGGCCCACTTCTACAGGCTCCTGCCCAGGCAATTCGACGCGTGCCGTGGTCCCGGTGGGAATCTCAGCGACGACGGTAAGGTCGCCGTCGTCGATCCTCCATTGCACCGAAGCGGTACCGTACGGCGTCTCATGGCGGGCGGAGGCCCAGCTGAGGCCACCTCCTGGCTGCGGCTTGACGAGGATCTTGCGGTATCCGGGCTCCAGGGGTGCAATGCCGGCAACCACACGGTGCATCCAGTCAGCCACGGCTCCCAGGGCATAGTGGTTGAAGGAGGTCATCTCCCCCGGGTTGATGGAACCGTCCGGAAGCATCGAGTCCCAGCGCTCCCAGATGGTGGTCCCGCCCTGGCCCACGGCGTAGAGCCAGGAGGGGCATTCTTTTTCCAGCAGCAGATCGTAAGCGGCGTCGATTTCACCCGACAGCGTGAGCGCGTCAGAGACCACGGGCGTGCCTGCAAATCCTGTGCCGATACGGTTTCCGTTCGCCCGGACCAGCTCGGCCAGGCGCGAGCCCGCACGTGCTTTGGAAGCAGCATCAGGGAAGAGGTCGAACACCAGCGCCAGCGCGTAGGCCGTCTGCGCATCGCTGGTCATGACCCCGTCCGGCTGGATGTACTCGAGGGCGAAAGCCGCAGCAACTTCGCGGGACAACGTCAGGTATCGCAACTCGTCGTCGGACTTGCCCAAAACTGCAGCCGACATCGCGAGGTGCCGGGCGGACCACGCGAAGTAGGCCGTTGCCACCAGGTGCTTGTCGGTCATGGCTTTGGTGGGATCTTCAGGCGGGGCCGTGGGGTCAAGCCAGTCGCCGAGCTGGAAGCTGCCGTTCCAGAGACGGCTCTCACCGGCCAGACGTTCCTGCAAATCCACCCAGCCCTTGGCACTCTCGTACTGTGCGGCCAGGATCCCCGGGTCATTGAATCGCTCATGGAGGGCCCACGGGGTCAGCACCGCTACGTCTCCCCAGACAGCGCCCGGGCGAATGGGTGTCCAGTAGTTTCCACCAGGAATGACGGGTACGTACCAGGGCACGGTGCCGTCCGGCAGCTGCTCGGCGGCCACGTCCTTGAGCCACGAGGACAGCATGCCGGAGCAGTCGTACAGGAAGCTGGCCGTGGGAGCGAATACTTGGATGTCGCCGGTCCACCCGAGTCGTTCGTCGCGTTGGGGGCAATCGGTGGGGATGTCCACGAAGTTCCCCTTCATGCTCCACAGCACGTTCTCATGCAAGCGGTTCAGGTCCGGGTTGGAAGACTCAAACCAGCCTGTTCGCTCCATGTCGGTGTGGTACACCCGGGCTGTGACGTTTTCGGCGATGTCCCCGCCGACCCACCCTGTGATCTCGGCATAGCGGAAGCCATGAATCGTGAACCGTGGCTCCCAGGTTTCTTCTCCGGACCCGGCGAGGGTGTACTGGTCCGTGGAGTCGGCTCCCCGCAGCGGACGGGTGTACAGCTCGCCGTCCTGCAGTACTTCCGCGTGGCGGAGCGTGACCGTGGATCCGGCACCGCCAACCACGGTGATCCGGAGGCGCCCTACCAGGTTCTGGCCGAAGTCCAGCAACGTCTTTCCTGCTGGCGACGTCCACACCCGAACCGGACGGACTTCGTCAGTGCAGCGGACCGGCGGACCTTCCGGTGCCACCAGCGTCCTTGGATCGCGTTCGACGCCGGTGACCGGCTCCCAGCCGGAGTCATCGAACGCCGGGCGGCTCCAACCTGTTGGCAGTTGGCGGGCATCGTACGCTTCGCCCTTGTACAGGCTGGAGAGCAGGATTGGCCCGTACGAGGCCCTCCAGCTTTCATCTGTCCCCACCACGGTGACCGAACCGTCGTCGTGCGTGATGTGGAGCTGCGCCAACAGGGCTACTTTGTCGCCATAGAGGTTGGTGTGGCCTCCCTTGAAGCCAATCCTGCCGCGGTACCAGCCGTCGGCGAGGAAAGCGCCGATGGCGTTATCTCCGTCGGCCACGTGCTGGGTGACGTCGTAAGTGTAATAGCGAAGGCGCTCGCCGTAGACGGTCCAGCCCGGCGACAACGCGTCGTCGTCCACACGGACGCCATTGATCTCCACTTCGTACAGCCCGTGGCCCGTGACGTACAGGCGGGCAGACGCTACAGGCCGGTCCACGGTGAAGCCGCGACGCAGTAGGGGCGGCCGCCGGTCCGCTTCCGGATCCTCAGCCCACGCTGGGGTGATGGCAGTGGCTGTCCAGTCACCGGGCTCAAGCAGGCCGGTTTCGACGGCGGATGGCTGGCTCCAGTCGCTGGGCTCCACATCGCCGTTCCCCCAGACGCGGACGCTGACCTCGGCTCGCTGGGCGGAACCCAGCGGTGCTGCCTCCCACGGTACGAGTACCGATTCCGTCGATTCGGTCCGATCGCTGGTCCATTGTTTGTCAGCGGTGGTCACTGAAACTTGGTATGCCTCTTGGACCCATCCGGGTTCGGCGCTGGTTTTCCAGGAAATGCGGGGGGTGGGAAGCCCGATCCCCAGGGTGCCGCTTCCAGGAGTTGGGGGCAGATGCTCGAACGTTGCCGGGTGCACTATGGCAGGCATAGGGGAAGTCTCCTTGATGGTGAGGTGGGGCGCTGGATAGCGGCCAGGTCAGCCCTTAACGGCGCCGGCTGTCATGCCCGCGACAATCTGGCGGTTAAAGAACAGGTACATGATGAACGGCGGCACGGTGATGAGCAGGATGTTCATAAACAGCAGGTTGTAGTTGGTGGTGAACTGGCTTTGGAAGTTGAACAATGTGAGCTGCACCGTGGCGTTGGCGTCTCCGGGAAGAAAGTAGAGCGGGTTCTGGAAGTCGTTGAAGATGTGAACCGACTGGACCACGATCACGGTCACAATGACCGAACGCAGGAGCGGGAAGATCACCCGGAAGAACAACCTCACAGGCCCGCAACCATCTATCACCGCAGCCTCATCAAGTTCCTTGGGAATCGAGGCAATGAACGCCCGGAACAACATGACGCAGAAAGATAGGCCGAAGGCCACTTCAATGAGGATCAGGCCCGGGAGTGTCTTGAAGAGTCCCATGCCCTGCAACACCCAAATAGTGGGGACGATCGCCGGCGGGATGATCAGGCCTGACAGGATCAGGAAGTTGGCAACGCCGTTCCACCGGGACTTACGGCGCTGAAGGACCCAGGCCACCATGGCCGCGAGGATCACCAGGATGGTCACACTGACCACCGTCAGTATGGTGCTGTTGATGAATGCAGTGACCAGCATGAATTTCCTGGCCGAGAGGACTGCTGTGAAGTTCTCCACGAACTGGAAGTTGGTGGGCCAGGCGAAGTCCAGTTTGGCCGCTTCCTTGCGGTCCTTCACGGCGGTGAGGACCATGAAGAGCAACGGAATAATGAAAACAACAATGCTGACGGCGATGGCCAGGACACCAAGTCCATAGCGCTTGAGGGCGGTGGTCACTGTTCAACCTCCTTGCGGTTCAGGAACATGGACAGGGGCAGGACGATGGCAGTGACAATGAGGAACAGGACCACGTTTCCGGCCGTGGACAGGCCGTAGAAGCCGGCTTGGTACTGCTTATAGATGACGGACGCGATGACGTCCGAGGTAAATCCGGGGCCGCCCTTGGTCATGGCCCAGATCAGGTCGAAGGACCGGAGTCCGCCAATGAGCGAGAGGATGATGACCGTTGCGGTTGCCGGGCGGGCCAGCGGCAGCGTGATGTTGAAGAAGCTCTTGAAGGAGCTTGCCCCGTCCATCTTGGCCGCTTCAAAGTACTCCTGTGGGATGGAGACGATGCCCGCGATGTAAATGACCGTGGCAAGGCCAACGCCCTTCCAGACATCCACCAAAGCTACGGAAAGCAGCGCCCACGCCGGGTCGGTGAGCCAGGCGGGCCCCTGGATACCGATGGCCGCCAGGCCCTCGTTGATCATGCCGTTGCGGGGATCCATCAAGGCGGTGAAAACAATGCCGACGCCGATGCTGCTCAGCAGCACAGGAAAGAACATTACCGAGCGAAGGTAACCGCGGGCGATGATCTGGGAGGTCAGCAGGACTGCCAGAAGCATCCCCAGGACGACCTTCAGGACGGAGGTGACTATCCCATAGATGAAGGTGTTGGTCAGGCCCCTGATCAGGGCGGGTTCCTGGAAGAACTGAACAAAGTTGTCCAAGCCAATGAACGTGAATTCGTTGAGGTTCCAGCGGGTCAGGCTGAAGAAGAACGAGACAACCGTCGGGACCAGGAACAGTGCGGTGTAAATGACCGCAGCGGGTAGGTAAAACCAGTACGGATAAGCTGACTTACCCTTGCGGCGCTTGGGTTGGGCGGCCTGCGGTACTTGACGTACCGCCGTCGCCGTCGGTGCAGTGTTGAGTGTCATGAGATCTCTCCAAGGGCCGTCCGGGCCAGGAAAGCCCGGACGGCTTGTAGTTTTCGGAGGTTAGTTCCAGCCGGGCAGGTTCAGCTGCTTGGCCTGCTTTTTGACGTCCTCGTCGTAGAGGGCAGCGCCGTCCTTGGCGGAGCGGATACCCGAGCCGACCTCGACGGTGATCTGTTCAAGGGCGGGGCCCTTGACAGGGGACAGGAATTCCAATGCGGGGCTGTTTTTGGCCGCATCTTCGAAGTACGGGAGCATGTCCTTCACTGCGTCCGGGACATCCGAGGGCAGCTCGCAATCCTTCACAAGGTACGGGCCAGCTGCGCCCACTGCTGCCGTTTGCGCGTCGCATCCGGCCTTGCTGGCGATGAAGGCCTGGAGCTTCTTGGCTTCTTCCATGTTCTTGGAGGATTTGGGAATGTAGGTGCCGCCGGGCATCCAGACGGTCAGCTTGTTCTTGGATGCGTCATCGCCAGGAAGCGGGAACAGCCCAAGGTCGTTCAGCTTGTCCGGGTAGGTCACTTTGATGTTGTTCAAGGCGAAGCTCAAAATCGGGTACTGAGCGCCTTCCCCGTTGATCAGCATGTCTTGTGCCTGCTGATAGGTGGTGGAGGCGAAGTCCTCGTTAAACAGACCGGCCTTAGCTGCCTCCTCAAGGTGCTCAAAGCCCTTCACTGCGGCAGCGTTCGTGGCGAATTTTGCCTTGTTGGCGGTGTAGTCTGCCGGGAAGTCGGGGTCCGCGGTCACCACGTTGGCGAAGTCACCCAGGACAAAGAGCTGCGAGGTCCACGTGGTCTGGTAGGACTGGATGATCGGCGCGATACCCGCGTCCTTGATCTTCCGGCTGTTGTCCATGAATTCGTCCCAGGTCTTGGGGACGGACAAGCCGAGCTTTTCGTAGACCTTCTTGTTATAGAGCACCGCTCCAGCCATGCCGGTACTGAACGGCACACCGTAGACTTCACTGCCGGACGTCACCACAGGCTTGAAGGAGTCCGTGACATTGGACAGGTAGGACTCGTTGGTGATGGGCTGCAGGTTCTGCTCGGGATTGATCTGCTGCAGAAGCGAGCCGGTGTTGTAGTTGAAGACGTCCGCCATGTCACCGGTGGAGAGCCGCGTCTTGACGATGTTGTCGCCGTCGCCACCCTGCGGTCGGGTCTCCACCTCAACCTTGATACCGGGATTCGCTGCGGTGAAGTCTTCAGCGACCTTTTCCGCTGCGGCGACGGTGTTTTCCGCATTGTCCACCAACCACGTAATCGTCTTTTCATCTCCATTGGCGGTAGAACCACCGCCGCTGCAACCGGTCAGAGCCAGCGCCAGGACTGTCACTCCCCCAGCCAGAGCGGCCCAGCGCTGCTTGCTCGATGCGGCCATCTTTACCTCCTCGTAAAGCCACGGACCTCACAGTCAGTGGAACGTTTCAAACCCGGCCCTATGAATGTTCTTGTGGCCCTGCGTGGATTTGTGTAGATCGGTCTACGTTTGTCTACTGTAAGTCATGTCACAGCTCCTGCCAAGACTTTTTCGTAGATCAATCTACAATTGCGGAGAAGGCATTCAAGAGGGGATCCACATGACGGAGCAATTGAAGCGCGCCACCATCAGCGACGTTGCTGAGCACGCGGGCGTTTCACGCGCCGCGGTCTCCAAGGTCCTGCGCAATGCCTATGGGGTCAGTCCCGCCATGCGGACCAAAGTCGAGGAATCAATGACCCTCCTTAACTACCGCCCCCTTGCCCTGGCCCGCGGAATGCGCGGTAACAGCTATACCTTGGGCGTGTTCCTGGTGGACCTTTCCAACACCTTCTTCTCAGTCCTTGCCGAGGGCATCCGCGATGTCGCAGAAGAACTTGGGTACCAGGTGCTCATCGGACAGGCACGACAAGGCCTCGACGCACAGCAGAAACTCATCGAGGCAATGATCGACAGACGCATGGACGGCCTGGTCCTGATCGCACCATTCGGACCGAATGATGAACTGGAAAAGCTTGGCCGAACCATCCCCGTGGTTGTCCTGGGCCGCCACGGACCAGCGAAGTACTTTGACACCGTCGCCAGCGACGACATCGCAGGCAGCGCGCTCATCGTAGACCACCTTGTTTCACTGGGGCATGAGCGGATCTCGATGCTCGCCAACACACAGCCCGACAGCGAACCAGGCATGCCACAAACAGTCCGGCGCCACGGCTACGATCTCGCCATGGAGAAGCACGGGCTTTCACAGTGGATTGATCACGTCCCGGGGCGATGGGGAACTGAGAGCGGCTTGGAAGCCGGCCGGTCACTCGCCGCCAGGCCTCTGGCCCAACGTCCATCCGCCCTGCACGGCGGCGCCGATGTTGCCGCGCTTGGCGCCTACACTGCGTTGTTCGAAGCCGGGATCCACATACCGGACGACATGTCGATCGTAGGCTATGACAACATCCCCGCCACGGGCCTCCCCCCTATCGGCTTGAGCACCGTCGACCAGTCAGGCGTCCAGATGGGCAGACAAGCTGCGGAGCTGCTCCTCTCGAGGATCGAGGGCCGGACCGAATCCGAGCACGTCTTGGTCTCACCGCGGCTCATCGTGCGAAAGACGTCAGCCCCGCCACGACGCTAGGACACGTGGGCGCGGATGGACGCTGTAGCTCAACGACAGTTTTACCGCCGGCCCCTTGAAGGTTTCGCTTCGCGAGTTGGCATGGTGACCAGCAAGGGCTGTACGTTACTCCTACGCACAGCCCTTCACTCCTAGCGGCCGCTGAGCAGACTCTTACCGGTCCAGTGCCTTCATTACCCGGAGGACAACCTCAGTTCCTTTGCGAAGGAACGCACGAACGGCAGTCCTCGGCCGTGATGACAGCAGAATATCGCCGCCGCGGCCATGCCAACGACGACGACGGCGGGCAAATACGCCACCAGCAGCCCGCTCGGCTGCAACAAACACATCCAATCACCGAAGGGTAAAGACCCGCCCGCTCAACTGCGGTCAGTCGAGTAGCGCTACGCCAAACTCAGCGACGACGGCCCGCAATTCCCCGAGGTAGCGCTGCGCCTGGTCGGTAAGGGGAATAGCAGCGTGGCCGATCCAGCCGATCTCGATGCGTTCGTCAACGTCGAGCGGGATGGCGACGATCTCCGGGTCGAGCTCCCCGCTGATGATGCCCGTCGAGATGGTGTAGCCGTGGAGCCCGATCATGAGGTTGAAGATCGTGGCACGGTCAGAGACCCGGATCTCCTGCTTACTGGACATGGTGGAGAGAATCTCCTCGGCGAAGTAAAAGGAGTTGTTCGCACCTTGATCGAAAGTTAGCCGCGGCAAGCCGGCGAGATCAGCGAGAGTCGCACGCTCCTTTGAGGCGAGGGGGTTTTTCCTTGAAATGAAAATGTGCGGATCGGCAAGGAAAAGCGGAGTGAACGCGAGTCCGGATTCCCGGAGCAGCTTGTCGATGATCTTCCTGTTAAAATCGTTCCGGTAGAGGATGCCTATCTCGCTGCGGAGCGTCCGGACATCCTCGATGATGTCCCAGGTACGGGACTCACGGAGCGAGAACTCGTATTCGGCCACATCAGTGGCCTTGACCATCCGGACGAAGGCGTCCACCGCGAACGAGTAGTGCTGCGTTGACACCCCGAGCAGACGTCGCCGCGGTGGCCTGCCAAGGTAGCGCTGCTCGAGGAGAGCGAACTGCTCGACGACTTGCCTCGCGTAGCCAAGGAACTCCACCCCGTCGGCGGTGAGGGTGACGCCGCGGGCGGAGCGAAGCAGGAGCGCACGGCCAACCCGGGCCTCAAGGTCCTTCATCGCTGCGGACATTGTCGGCTGCGCTACATAGAGAAGATCGGCGGCTGCGGAGATCGACCCCTCAGCTGCAACTTCTATGAAGTAACGGAGCTGCTGAAGGGTCAATCCGCTCGGAATCTGGGCCATAGGGAAATTCTATATGAATGCATAGTAACCACTAGTTACTTGATACCCCTCGGAAGGCTGCACCATGGATACATCACCTTCTGAAAGGCCGTCTCCGGCCCATCAACGGATTGGCAGCACATGGCAGACGACTTCACCTTCAGCATCACAACGACCCCCTTCGACGAGGACTACTCCCCGTCGGAAGGATCGCGGATCACAACGAATTTCGCCAACCTGGCACGGGGCGAGCACCGCCAGGAGAACCTCCGCAACGCCTTGACCATGATTCGGCGCCGCTTCAACGATCTCGCGAGCTGGGACAACCCGGACCGGGACCGTTACACGCTCGAGCTTGAGATCGTTTCCGTGCAGATTGAGTTCACTGCGGAAGGTACGGATCAGCAGTTCCCCCTGTTCGAGGTTCTCGACATCCAGATCGTCGACCAGCTGAACGGGGTCCGTCACCAAGGGATCGTGGGGAACAATTTCTCCTCCTACGTCCGTGACTTCGACTTCAGCGTCGTACTGCCAGCGGCTTCAGCGGCGTCAGGCAAGCCCACGGTTCCCGAGGACTTTGGCGATCTTCACGGCAAATTGTTCCAGCAATTCCTCGATTCCCCGGCATGCCAGGAACGCTTCCCGCAGCCGCCAGTGGTGTGCATCAGCGTCTCCACGAGCAAGACGTACCGGCGAACTGAGAACCTTCACCCAGTCCTGGGCGTCGAGTACCAGCAGGACGAGTTCTCGCTGACGGACGCGTACTTCGCAAAGATGGGGCTGCAGGTTCGCTACTTCATGCCACGCGGCAGCGTAGCGCCGCTCGCCTTCTATTTCCGCGGCGACCTGCTCAACGACTACTCCAACCTGCAACTCATCGGCACGATCAGCACCATGGAGACGTTCCAGAAGATCTACCGCCCGGAGGTCTACAACGCGAACTCCGCCGCCGCCGTCGTCTATCAGCCGAGCCTGGGAGAGCAGGATTACTCGCGGACCCAGATCGCTTACGACCGCGTCGAGCGCAGTCAGCTCGCGATCACTCAGGCGAAGTACACGGAGGAACACTTCATCACGCCCCACAAGGATCTATTGGACCAGTGGACCGCCAAATACCCCGCTCTCGTCAACTGACCCACGGAGAACCGTCAATCATGAACACACTTTTGCCCACCACCGTTGTCGGAAGCCTGCCCAAGCCATCGTGGCTCGCACAGCCGGAGACTCTCTGGTCCCCGTGGAAACTGGAGGGAGATGAGCTGCTCGAAGGCAAGCAGGATGCGCTGCGCATTGCCATCCACGAGCAGAGCCGACGCGGTATCGACATCGTCAGCGACGGCGAGCAAACCCGCCAGCACTTCGTCACGACCTTCATCGAGCATCTCAGCGGGGTCGACTTTGAACAGCGCAAGACCGTGCGCATCCGCGATCGCTACGACGCGAGCGTGCCGACCGTCGTCGGGCCGGTGCGCCGCGAGCGGCCGGTGTTCGTCGAAGACGCAAAGTTCCTCCGCGCAACTACCGATCGACCGATCAAGTGGACTCTTCCCGGTCCAATGACCATGGTGGACACTCTCTTCGATGACCACTACAAGAGCCGCGAGAAGCTGGCCTGGGAGTTCGCTGCGATCCTCAACCAGGAGGCGAAGGAACTGGAGGCGGCCGGCGTGGACATCATCCAGTTCGATGAGCCCGCGTTCAACGTCTTCCTTAATGAGGTCAAGGACTGGGGCGTGGCTGCGCTGGAGAGAGCGGCAGAAGGGCTGCGCGCGGAGACCGCCGTGCATATCTGCTACGGCTACGGGATCAAGGCGAATACTGACTGGAAGGCGACGCTCGGCTCACAGTGGCGGCAGTACGAGGAAACCTTCCCGCTGCTTCAGAACTCCAGCATCGACATCATCTCGCTGGAATCCCAGAACTCCCACGTGCCCATGGACCTGATCGAGCTCCTCCGCGGCAAGAAAGTCATGCTCGGTGCAATCGACGTCGCAAGCGAGACCATCGAGACGCCGGAGGAAGTCGCCGACACCCTCCGCAAGGCCCTGCAGTTCGTCGATGCGGACAAGCTCATCCCCAGCTCCAACTGCGGCATGGCACCGTTCCCCCGCGACGTCGCACTGGCCAAACTGAGTGCCCTCAGCGCAGGGACGAACATCATTCGCGAAGAACTCGAGCGCTCCGCACCCAAGGCGTCCTAACGATGTTTCACGCTTACCCCCCAGACACCTGGCTCGAGGCTCCCAAGCCAGGCTTCCCGTCCTCCCTCTCGGCCGACGACTTCAAAGCACTGTTCCGCGGCCACCCCGGCGGTGTCGCCGTCATCACGGCGGATGCCGGCGAAGGACCGGTGGCGTTGACGGTATCGTCGGTCGTGTCAGTGAGTGCGGAACCTCCGTTGCTGATTTTCTCGGTCTCGGCACTGTCCTCTGCCTCCGATGTGCTTTCACGCGCCGAAACCGTCGTCGTGCACCTGCTGGACGCGCACGACGTCCACTTGGCGAAGTTTGGAGCAACCCCCGGCGCCGACCGCTTTGACCAGACGCACCGCTGGTCGGCCCTTGAAACCGGCGAAGCGGTGTACGACGATGTCCGCGCCTGGGTGCGCTGCGCCGTCATCAATCGCATGGAGGTGGGGACCTCCACCATCGTCGCCGTTCACGCCCTGGAGTCCCGCGTGATACGTGACGTCCAAGCGGGCGAACCCAGCGACGCTCTGGTCTACCACAACCGCTCATGGCACCGCCTGGGCGAGCATTCCAAGCTTGAGGGCTGAGCGCCGCGCCAACCATGCTGGGCAGCACGCCGAACGGCGGACGACGGCGGGAGGATAACTCCCGCCGTCGTCCTCGTTCACAAGGAGCAACACGAACCGGTTATGAAGAATCTTCAGGATGGTTTCGCTGAAAGTCATGTCATCGGCATATGCAACAACCATGAAGAAGTAAGCGGCGACCAAGAGCCGACGCTTGATCAGTGGTGCAGCTGCATGCGTTGGAGGACGGTGGCGGATATTTCCTCCACGGACATGGACGCGGAGTTGACGTAAGGGATGTTGTTGGCCCGGTACATATCCTCGGCGTTACGCAGCTCAAAAGCGCACTGATTCAGCGAGGCGTAGTTGCTGCCCGGGCGGCGTTCCTGCCGGATCTGGCTGAGGCGGACGGGCTGGGAGGTCAGCCCGAAACATTTGCTCGCGAATGGCAGCAAGGGTTTCGGTAGGGTCATTGTGTCAAAGTCTTCCTCTACCAGGGGGAAGTTGGCGGCGAGGATGCCGTGCTGCAGCGCCAGGTACATGGTGGTGGGAGTTTTCCCGCACCGCGAGGGGGCGATGAGTATCAATTCGGCGCGTTCGAGCGCCCGAAGCGACTGACCGTCGTCGTGCTCTATGGCGTATTCGACGGCGGCCATGCGGGATTGGTAGCGGACGGCGTCGCCCACCCCGTGAGCCTGGCCGGGCTTGCCGTTGGCCTGCGCACCAAGGGTCTGTTCGAGTTGACCGATGTGGGTACCGAAAAGGTCGAAGAACTGCCCGCGGCTCCGGGAAAGGATGGCACGGATGTCCTGCCCCACAGCAGTGGAAAAGATGATCGGCAGGGATCCGCTGTCCGCGACCCGATCGATCAGTGCCACCACCTCACGCGCTTGCACGACGGTGGTGATGAACGGGATGGTCCGCCGTTCCAGCCGCTGGCCGGGGAACTGCGTCAGCAGCGTGTTGCCGAGTGTTTCAGCCGTGATTCCGGTGCTGTCGGAAAGGAAGAACACCGTGGGGGCAGGCGGGGAGCCTGCCCCCACGGTTGTGTGGTCTGCCATTTAGACCGTGGTGCTGGTGGTACGTGTGGTGCGGGCCAGGCGCAGCCAGGTCTCGGTCACGGCATCAGGGTTCAGCGAAATCGAACTGATGCCCTGTCCGAGGAGCCATTCCGCGAAGTCCGGGTGGTCGCTGGGGCCTTGACCGCAGATCCCCACATAGCGGCCCTTGGCGCGGCACGCCGTGATCGCCATTTCCAGCAGTTTCGTCACGGCCGGATTCCGCTCATCGAAGCCTTCAGCAACCAAGGCGGAGTCACGATCCAGTCCCAGGGTGAGCTGGGTGAGGTCGTTGGAGCCAATGGAGAAACCATCGAAGTACTCCAGGAACTCATCGGCCAGGAGCGCGTTGGCCGGCAGTTCGCACATCATCACGATCTCCAGCCCATCCTCTCCTCGGCGGAGCCCATTGGCGGCGAGGAGTTCAATCACACCGCGGGCCTCGTCCAGAGTCCGTACGAACGGGACCATGAGCTTGATGTTGGTCAGGCCCATCTCGTTGCGGACGTACTTCAAAGCTTCGCATTCGAGTTCGAACGCCTGCCGAAAGGACGCCGAAAGGTACCGGGATGCGCCACGGTACCCGATCATCGGGTTCTCCTCCTCCGGCTCGAAAGCCGGACCACCGATGAGGTTGGCGTACTCGTTGGACTTGAAGTCCGAGAGCCGGATGATGACAGGTTCCGGTGCGAACGCCGCCGCAATGGTGGCGATGCCTTCAGCCAGCCGGCGGACATAGTAATCGCGGGGACCGTCGTAAGCGGCGGTCTTTTCCTGGATCTGCCGGACGGTGTAATCATCCAAGGCAGCAGGGCGCTCGATTTCACCTGCCACCGCCAACAAGGCGTTGGGGTGGACGCCGATCTGCCGGTTGATGATGAACTCCAGGCGGGCCAGGCCCACGCCATGGTTGGGGAGTTTGGAGAAACTGAACGCTTGTTCCGGGGTACCCACGTTCATCATGATCTTCACCGGAGCTTCCGGCATGGTCTCCACGCTGGTCTCGTGCAACGAGTACTCGAGCAAACCTTCATAGACCAGCCCGGCCTCCCCCTCCGCGCAGGACACCGTGACAGGGGCCCCGTCCTTGAGGATCTGCGATGCGTACCCTGTGCCAACCACAGCAGGGATGCCCAGTTCCCGGGCAATGATCGCTGCGTGGCAGGTCCGTCCGCCACGGTCAGTGACAATGGCCGCGGCCTTCTTCATGATCGGTTCCCAGTCCGGATCCGTCATGTTCGCCACCAGGACATCGCCCTCCTGGAAGGAGGCCATCTGATCAATCGAAGACAGTACCCGAACCTGCCCGGCACCGATCCGCTGACCGATCGCCCGGCCTTCAACCAACACCGTAGAACGCTCCGTCAGCGTGTACCGGGACGTGGTACCGGCGGCCCTACGGGACTCGACGGTTTCCGGACGGGCTTGAAGAATGTACAGCTCACCATCCACGCCGTCCTTACCCCACTCAATATCCATCGGACGGCCATAGTGTGCCTCTATGGCTACCGCGTGACGGGCGAGCTCCTGGACTTCGGCATCGGTCAGGCTGAAGCGGCTCCGCAAATCCTGCGCCACCGGAACGAAGTCAACGGTCCGGCCAACTTCGACCGAATCCGCGTAGACCATCTGCACGGCTTTGTCCCCCAGGCCACGCTTGAGCACGGCAGGCCGCCCGGCTGCCAGAGCCGGCTTGTAGACATAGAACTCGTCCGGGTTCACAGCACCCTGGACCACGGCTTCGCCCAGCCCATAGGAAGACGTGATAAACACAGCGTCCGTGAAGCCGGTTTCGGTGTCCATGGTGAACATCACCCCGGAAGCGCCGACGTCGGAACGCACCATCCGCTGAATACCGGCCGAAAGCGCCACTTCAGAGTGCGTGAAGCCGTGATGCACGCGGTAGGCAATGGCGCGGTCGTTATACAGGGAAGCGAACACATCCTTGATGGCGAGCAGGATGTTCCCGATGCCACGGATGTTCAGGAACGTCTCCTGCTGTCCGGCGAACGAAGCATCAGGGAGGTCCTCAGCCGTGGCACTGGAACGCACCGCCCAGGATACATCCCCGCCATGCTCTCGCGTGAGGCGCTCATATGCGGTCCGGATGTCTTCTTCGAATCCGGCTGGGAATGGTGTTTCACGAATCAAAGTGCGAATTTCCTGGCCGACCTTGGCCAAAGCAGTGACGTCGCTGCTGTCCAGGCCTTCCAGGATGCCTTCGATCCGGGCATCCAACCCGGACTCCGCCAGAAAACGCCGGTAAGCGTCCGCCGTCGTCGCGAATCCGCCCGGAACTTTCACCCCGGCAGAGGCGAGATTCCGGACCATTTCGCCAAGCGATGCATTTTTGCCGCCAACCTGGTCGAGGTCGGACAAGCCAAGCTCAGAAAACCAAAGAACGTTAGTCATAAATTGTGTCCTCCATTGGGCACGCTCTGACAAGCGCTAAAAAACTAGGTCATGCAAGGATCAAGGCACCAGCTCAGTGGAAGCAAATAGATGTGACTCGCGCAACATATGCACGAAGTAACTTAAGGTCATCAAGCTCGTGGGTAGCGGCGTCGAAGTTGACGAACGAAGCCCCCATGCTCAGAGGCAAGAAGGTCACAAGGCCAACTTCGGAAGACCAACGTGTTCGCGTCCAGACGCCAACAGCCTCGTTCAGCTCGTGCACTGCCGAAGCGAAGTCGGCCGGATGGTTGTAGATTACGGACCCTTGGATACACAGTTCCTTTTGCACGATAGGCCGAGTGGGCAACGGGACCACGATCGCGGATTGACCGATGAGGCATATCCTCCCGAGCGCGTCGGCGTTATCAATGGCGCTGATCAGCCCGGGGCCGACACCGGAAGTTTCGAATACAACCTGGAACCGCTCGGTCGGGACGAGAGTCGTGTCACGGGCGCCCTGCTCGAGGGCGCGCTCAAACTTCGCCCTGTTCGGCTCGACGACGGCGGGCTTGATGCCGCGGTCAATGAGAGAGGCGATTACGCACTGACCTTGCGAGCCGGCGCCGTTCACGAGGACGGACTCGTCCTCTGTAACGGCCATGCGTTGGATTGCAGCCCGTGCGACCATCGCCGCTTCAAAGGACGCGAGCACTTCGACAGGAGTGCCAGGTCGAAGTTTCCATGCGAAAGAGGCAGGGACCGCCACAAGTTCCGAGAATATGCCGGGCCGGTCGCGCCCGACGACGATCCGATTCACACATAGTTTTGATTGGCCCTTTGGCACCATTCGCATTCCAGGCAGACATAGTTTGGTTCCACAACAACGATGGTGAGCCTGCCTCAGTTGGCTGTCACCGATTACCGCAACGCCAAGCATGTAAACATGTCGCGCGCTGGATGGTCCGAACTGCTTGAGACCCACCTGGCACTGGAGGCGTGGCAACGCGATGTCGTCTTGAGCCTTCCCAGCGTCTTTGGACTTCCAGAGTTACTCGCCCACAGCGACCTCATCGCTACACTCCCAGAGCACCTCGGATCCGCACTTGGCCTGACTCAGGCCAGCGCCAATCTAACTATTTGCCCGTGCCCGCTCCCCATCTCACGTGTCATCTCAAGCGTGTACTGGTCCCACCGCCACGACGCTGATCCTGGTCACAAGTGGTTTCGTGAGATCTTTACATCAGCGTTTGCGTTATCGGGTAGACCCGCAAACACCTAACGACACCTCCTGATGAGGTCTCAATTCGAGCCACGTTTCAGCGAGAGAAGAAGACGCCAGAGTCTTGACTCCAGCTTCGCTCTCCCCGCCTACAGCCGGGGTGGGTCTAGCAGGTTGTGAGAACGACCGTTATCAGCGTTGGAAGCCCGGGAGAGGGAAAGTAGCTGCGAAAACTACCGTCCTTCGGCAATTCGAACGCTCTTCGCGGGTCAGCATGTATCTGATTGAAGACTTGCGTGCGCCCAGGCGCTTGACAGCCTGGGCGCTGAGACACTTACGACTCCATTAGACATTCAGCACAGCAGCGGAGGCCTGTCCAAGCACCATCGGAACCCCCAGCGTGCTGCGCATCGCCGCCGCCTCAGCGCTCCGTAATCTTTACCCCACCAATAATTTGCAACGCCGTTCGGGTGCCGACGAACTTCCAGCCGGCACCCGCAGGCATTACTTTCCGGCTGTTATTCCATCACCCATTTCCGCCAACTGGGCGACGATTTCACCGGGGCTCCTTTCACCTACCTGCTTTTGCAGTAGTGGAGTGTGGTCCAGGATCCAGTCCCGGAGCGGCCGTGCAAAAGGTGGCGCATGGTGGAACACCTGTCCCAGAATGAAGGCCTGCTGAACCTGGGATGTGGTGTGCGGGATGCGTGGACGCTCGTACGTCTCTAGGGCGGCCCTAACGGCGCCTGTGTCATTCACATCAGTGCCGAAGAGTGCTTTGCCCAGGAAATAGCCGTCGCCGATCGACATTCCCGCCCCGTAGGCCGCATAGGGCGAGGTAGCGTGGGCTGCATCGCCAGCGAGGGTGACACGGCCCTCGGACCACTTCTTGAGGGGCTTGCGGTCGCGGATCGGCCACCGCTGAATGTGTTCGGAGCTTGTCTGGCGAACAATCTCGGCCAGAGGATGGCCGAATCGGTCGGCCAGCCCTTGGGCGTGCGAGAGCAGATCTGCGGGCGCTGGCGTTTCAGGGTTCCATGCTTCCAGGACCCACCATTGGAAGCCCTCGTTGCCGTCCCGTCGGATTGACGTGTAGCTGCCTTGGACCTTTCGGTCGTGTGACAAGACGGCCTCTCCGTGCTGGACGCCGGGGATTTTCGCGAACGTGTAGCCCCCCAAAATGTGCAACCGGTGTTCCCGTCGGGGTGAATCTCCCCACAGTGATTTGCGCACCATCGAATCAATTCCGTCGGCGCCGACTAGAAGCGGGGTATTGACGATGCTGCCATCCTTCATCGTCAACTCGACGTGGGTGCCCTGGTCTCTGAAGGAAGCCACCTCCCTATCGACCGCCAGCATGCCGTCGGGAAGGGCGGCGAGCATCCGCTTATAGAGATCTGGCCGAAGCAGACCGATGAATCCACCTCCGTATTGCTCAACAACCGTGGAAGGAATGTGAATGTCAGCGCGGATATTTCCCTTGGTGCTACGGAACGTCGTGTGACAAGGCGCGCCGAGGTCCTCGACGTCAACGCCCATGTCCCGCAGTGCCTTGATGGGGGGCGGCCAGAGGTTGAGGATGTTTCCTGCCGG
The DNA here is from genome assembly GCF_025421775.1 of Paenarthrobacter aurescens. Taxonomy (GTDB): domain Bacteria; phylum Actinomycetota; class Actinomycetes; order Actinomycetales; family Micrococcaceae; genus Arthrobacter; species Arthrobacter aurescens_B. The sequence continues at coordinate 637,503 of NZ_JAOEFX010000001.1, forward strand.
GCGAGCTTCGCGGTAGCGCTCAAAAATGACGACCGGGTGCCCGGCCTTGTGGATTGCCAGGGCGGATGCCATTCCGGCTGGCCCGGCGCCCAGCACCACGATTGGCCCGGTTGATCCTGTGTTTGTGTTCATGCGTATTTCTCTTCTTTGAGTAGTTCCGGGTGGAAGCGGACCGCTGATCGCGTGGGTGCCGGTGGGGCGACGTCAACCCACCTCTGGTGGTGCGCGGAATCGAGAACCGCGTCGGTGATTTGGTTCGCTCTGGCCCCATCATTGAAGGTTGGAAGGCCATCCGGCTTAGGGCCTTGAATGGCCTGATACGTGTCGCGGACGAACCCGTTGAAGGCGTCTTGATAGCCCATGGGATGTCCCGGCGGAACGATGGAGAGCCTGGCGGCATCGAGTCCAAGTACGGCGCTGTCGCGCACCAGCACTTCCGTTCCGTCCCGGCGGCCGATCTGAAGGATTTCGGGTTGTTCCTGGGAGAACTGGATACTTGCCTCGGTCCCAAAGATCTCAAGGCGGAGGTCATTCTTGTGTCCAGCGGCAACTTGCGAGACCAACAGTGTTCCGGTGGCTCCCCCGGCGAGCCGAAACAGAACAGCAGCGAGGTCTTCGGTTGTGACCGCCTGGCCGGAGCGCATGGGGTGCACGGTGCTGGTGACGGCGCAAAGACTCTGGATGTAGTCCCCTGTGACGAACTCAATGAGGTCCACTAGATGAGAGCCGATGTCAGCGAATGCCCGGGAGCGGCCACCGCTGGAGGAATTGACTCGCCAGTTGTTGTCCCCAGGTGTCAGCAGCCAGTCTTGGAGGTAGTGCCCGATGATGGTACTAACAGCCCCTACGCCGCCAGCAGAGATGCGTGCCCGCGCCTCACGGACCATTGGGTGAAACCGGTACACGAAGGGCACTGCGGCGACGACGCCACGCGCCGCAGCTTCAAGGGCTAGAGACCCCGCCAACGCACTGTCGGTTGCTAGCGGCTTTTCGCAGACAACGTGCTTTCCTGCTTGGATCGCTGCCCATGCCAGGGGCTGATGTGTGGCGTTAGGGGTACAGATATGGACGACGTCGATGGACGGATCGGCGATGAGCGCCAGGCCATCGGAGGCAGCGGACCTGAATCCCAGCTCCTTGGCTGCGGCTTCGCCCTTCACCGGCGTCGATGAGGCGATCTTGGCCAGCTCGGCACCGGCCGTGGTTGCTGCGCGGCTGTGCACAGCTGCCATGAAGCCCCCGCCGATGATCCCTATTTGGAGCTTCCGGGCATCACCAACCACGTTGCTGCCCTTCCAATCTGCGTAGCAGAGCATGCTGGCGGCGGACCTGCTCCAAGGACCTGTACGGAAGCCTGTCTCCCTCGTACTCACTGGAGAGGTATCCAGACCACTCACTGGTGACAAGCGTCTTCATGATGTCGTCCCAGGGAATGTGTTGGTCCACGAGCTGATCGTCGATATCGAAGAACTTCGCCTGGATGAACGCCGTATAGGGAAGGACATCCACGAGGTCCGACATTGGCACGCCGAGCGGCTTTCGCCATCCTTCTTCCTGTGCTTCATCGCTGAGCCCGTCCTGGTGCGCTGTGGTGGCTGCACGTTGGAAGATGCCGGTGTCAATCAGCAAACGAAAGTTATCTGACCCGGTGCGCTCGATAAAGGCGATGTATTCGTCCACGACCGGATGTTTGATGGGCGTCGGGCCGTGGATTTCCGGGCAGATTATGATGCCGAGATCGGTTGCCAGGTCCAGGTTCCGCTCTACGACGGCCTCCCAGATCGGGTGGGGCTGCAAGTCCATGCTGACGACGCCGATTTTCGGACGAACTGAGGTGAACCCGAGAGTGGAAGCCAACCGCAAGTCCCGGGCAAGCATGACGGAACCCTCCTCCACGGTCAGGTCCCGGTTGCGCCACATGCGGGAGTCGATCCAAGACCCGTAGTTGGTGGCTTCGAGACCGTATTTGGAGAGCAGCCCGTGCCAGTGGTCAATCCAGGCCGTGGTGGGTTCAGGGTAGTTCGGGATGTTCCCTTCTCCGAGAATCTCGATACCCGTGGCGCCAAGGTCCGCTATTTCAGCCATTGCATCTTCGAGGGTGAGGACGGTATTCATGTCCCCGGTGTAGCTGTAAAGGGAGACTCCGTACTTGAGGTTGCTCATGAGACGATCGTGACCTTGCGCTCGGAATGGAAAATGGAGGGTTGGAATTCAACGGGGATGTAGGGCGCCTGCAGGGCGATATCGACGCTTACGTGGTGAACTCCCGCCGGCAGCCCGCCCTCGTGGGGGACCGTAATCACGGCCGGTTCATCCAGCTGCCATCTAACGTCTGTTGAGGCGCGAAGTTCGGTGATGGAGAATTCACGTCCCTGCAGGGTCCACTGCGGCACTTCGCTGTCCCAGGTTTGGTCGCCGACGGTCACTGTTACCCCGTCAATGAGGCTTCCCCAAACGCCCCGGTAGTTCGGCATCCGCAGTTGAAACTCGAAGCCTGTGGCTTTTCCGTTCGTGAACACGTTCCGGAAGCCCCGGTTCTGGATCAATTCTCTGTCTAGCATGGTCGTTCCTTTCTAAGGGTGGGATTGCGTGCTTGTTGCCGGGACCAAGAGAGAGGCCACTGCCCGGGCCCCTGCTACTGCGAGCGCGACTCCTGTGAGTGTGGGGTTGCATGCTGTGGCGGTGGGGATGACACCATTGCCTGCGACGTATAGCCCTTGCACGTCCCAGACACGCCCTGTCGGGTCACAGACAGAGGTTCCGTCGTTCCTCTCACCCATGCGGACGGTGCCTTGGTAGTGCAGGGACGCCCCGGGAGGGAACGTGAGGGGTGCCTCGTTCAGCGGCTCGCCGAGAGCGGCTCCTGCTGCAACGATCGATGCCCGGGCCGCTTGGAGGTTTCGTTTGTCTTTTTCTGTCAGGGAGTAGTGGATACGCATGGCGGGCATGCCGTAGTCGTCTACATCTTCGTCTGAGAAGGCGACACGGTCCGTTGGTTGAATGTCTTTGGCGCAGAACCAGCCCAGGCCGACGATGGAGCCGGGCACGTGCTCGCCCTCGATTGGGACAGGTGAGGCGTCGAGTTGCATTACCTGCCCGTGGAAAGGCTCCTCGTCGGTGAACGGCACCCAACTCACACCGCTTTGGGCTGTGATGGCGCTCTCCACACTGGATGACTCGGGGACTGCCGGGACGTCCCGGAGCTGCACGGCGTAAACGATTTGAGGTTGGTCGTTCAGATAGCGGCCAAGGGCTGACGGGCGGATCGCGGAGGCGAACAGCAGTTGGGGCGTGCGCAGGGCATCCGCGGCCACGATGACGAACCGGGCTGTGACAACATGCGAAGTGCCCGCGCGTAGGTCGCGGACCTTTACGCCCGTGACTTGCCCGCCATCTGTCAGAATCTGCGTGACAAGGGATTCGTCGACGAGGGCGAAGTTTGGGTTGGAACGGGTCGTCTCGCCGAAGACCACGTCCGACCCGGACCAGATGAATGTTCCCTCTTCGGTCCGTCGAACGGCCAACGGCATCGGTGCGACTTTTCGGTTCGACGCCCGCTGAGTGTCCAGTGCGTCACTGAGACGACGGCGCACCTCATCGGCCAGAGGGGCCTCGGCCAAAGCATCCGCGGTTACAGACAGCAGCCGTTCTCCTTCGCTGAGGAGTTCGTCCAGATTTCCGAGAAAGCCGATGCGTTCGCTCGCCCCTGGGCGCGGGCAGGCCCCCGTCCAATGTGCGGCCATACCACCCACGTTGCTGGACATCGCAGCTGCCGGCAGGCCATCCTCCCCGGGTTGCTGCCACCCATTTCGGAGCAGGAAAGTGCCTGGACGCAACAGGCGAGCCTCGTCGGCGGCGTAGCCATCCATGGTGTCCGTTGACGAGGAACTTAGCGACGGGGTAGGTCCTTCTGATTTGCGCTGGGCGGCGGCGCGCCGTTGAACATCGCTGATGTTCTTGACGTGGGCCCCGGGCGGGTCACTGATGGTGGGGCCGGCTTCGAAAAGCACGACGGAGGCCTCGGGCCTGAGCTCACTGAGGATTCGGGCATATGCAGCCCCGGCGGGTCCGCTGCCAACAATGACGACGTCGGCGTAGGAGGGATATTCGCGCTCGTGGTTCGCAATTTGGGTAACAGCCAAGGAAGCCTCCGGTTCGTGGGAAGGGGGGAGAACCGACGATTCCTGAAGTCATCGTCGACTGACGTATCTAACTTATGTGCATGGCGTACAAAAGTGCAAGGCCCCTGTAAAAAGTCTTTACACGTCGCCCAAGGACATCATGTTGAGTTGTTTTGCAAAAAAGTCTTGACTTATGCACTTACCGCACGAAAGATGGAGGCCAGCCATAAGGCTCCCCCACGTGAGAAAGGCTCGATGATGAGCGAAACAAAACATGGCGCGACGACGTCCTCCAGCCGCGAGACCGCGCTCGGCACGGTGGCCACACAACTGGATGTTGCCGACGATCCCCGCGCAGTCAGGCGCCGCGAAAAGGCCGCGTTCGCCTTGGGAGATATCGCCTCCAACCTGACATGGACCACGATTTCCAGCTACTTGCTCTTCTTCTACACCGACGTGGCCCTCATCAGCGCCTCAGTCGCCGGCACCGTGATCCTGGCTGCAAGGCTTCTGGATGCGTTCTTCGACCCAATGGTGGGTGTCATTCTTGACAGGACACATACGCGGTGGGGGCGGGCGCGTCCCTATCTCCTCTTCGGTGCTCCATTGCTGGGAATCCTGACTTTCCTGACGTTCCTAACGCCCGGCGGGGGCGACAGCACCTGGACAATCGTGTACGCGACCGCCACCTTCCTGCTGGTCGGATTGGCATATTCAATCGTCAATGTGCCCTACGGCGCGCTCATGGCAATGGCCACCCGTGATTCCGGCACCCGCATGAAGCTGGCCGGCTACCGTTCCTTTGGCGTGGGCCTTGGAATCATCATCGTTTCCACCCTCACCCAACCTCTGATCATTGCCATCGGCGGTTCCCCGACCTCCCAATTGGGGTTCGCGGTAACCATCGGTATCTTCGCTCTGGCTGGAATGCTGCTGCTTTGGGTAGTAGGCGCAACTGTGAAGGAACGCGTCCCCCTCACCCCAGTGATTCATGGGCGTGCAGCGCTGGGCGCATCACTGAAAACACTCCTGCGCAACGGACCGTGGCTCGCCGTCTTCTCCTTTTCGGTACTCGCTTTCGCCCGACTCGCCATCATCACCGGCGGCGCCGTTTACTACGCCCTCTACGTCCTGGGGAACCCTGTAGCGATCCCGGTCATACTGCTGGCCTTTTCCCTCTCGGCAGTGTTCGGATCGCTCATCACGCCGTGGGTGTTGCGTCGGCTTGGCCACCGCCGGGGAATCATCCTGGGCCTGATCGCCTCAGTGATCCTCACCGTTGCCCTGTTGTTCGTCAAGGATGACCTCATCGCATTCAGCGTGGTGTTCTTCCTTGCCAACATTGTGGGCGGTTTCGGTTTTGTTGCTGCCCCCGCGCTGACGGCAGACACAGTCGAATGGCAGGAATGGCGCAGCGGACGACGTGACGAAGGGTTGCTCTTCGCCGGGTACAGCATGAGCACCAAGATCGGCGCCGCCATCGGATCAGCTCTGCTGGCCTGGAGCCTGGCGGCTATCGCCTACAACCCCGCCTCCATCACGCCCGAGGTCAGCAACGGCGTCATGCTGATCTTCATCCTTCTTCCGGCGGTCATCGCCGCACTGCAGATCTTCGCGATCTCCGCCTACCGCCTCGAAAAGCGGCTTCCACAGATAAAGAATGAGATCCGCTCCCGCAGGGTGGCCGAGGACCCCAGCGCACCATGAGATCATCATCCACGGGAGACACCTCAACGAACGGACTACTTATGCCAACCCACTCAGACCCGGCGGAGTCGACCGTTGCTACAGCAACTCCCGTGGATGACATCCTCCAAGGTGGCATCGACGGAAGCTCCGGCGCCGTCGCGCCTGCCCTTGAAAGCGCGCCCCTCGCCGCCGTAATTGAGTTGGTCCGCAGTGGGCGGGCAACCACCAGGCCCCAGCTGGTGACAGTCAGCGGGCTGGGAAGAAGAATCGTCTCCCAGCGTGTCGAACAGGCTCTGGAACTTGGCCTTCTGCAGGAGGGTGAACTTGCCCGCTCTGAGGGTGGCAGGCAGGCAAGAAGCTTGAAGTTCAACTCACAGGCCGGACACGTCTACGCGGCACTCGTTGGTGCCTCGGAGATGACCGTGGCTGTGGCGGACCTCGACGGCAGACTTACCGACAGCATCCATGAGGACTGGAGCGTCGAGTCAGGTCCTGCAGCCACCATGGAGCGCCTCAGAGAACACTTCACGACCCTCGCCCGACGCACCGGCGTGCATCGTCCGTGGGGAATCGGAATCGGCGTACCAGGACCGGTGGACTTCGCGTCGGGCAGGTTGGCCGCTCCGCCCATCATGCCAGGCTGGGACGGGTTCAGCGTTCGAGCCTGGCTCAGGGACCACTACGACGCCCCGGTGTGGGTGGACAACGACGTGAATCTCATGGCCTTGGGTGAATGGACCCAAGGACAAAACAACGACCGCCGCGACATGCTGTTTATCAAGGTGGGCACTGGGGTGGGCGCAGGACTGATTGTGCACGGGCGCCTTGTCCGGGGTGAACGGGGCGGCGCCGGCGACATTGGGCACACCCATGTCACTGACGACCCCACCAAAGCATGCCGCTGCGGCAAGACCGGGTGCCTGGAAGCGGTGGCCGGAGGCTCGTCCCTTCTCATGGAAGCCACAGACCGCAGCAACGAAAGCCCTGCACTGCAAAAAGCAATCGACAGTAAGGGCAGGCTGACGCTCGGAGACATCGGGAACGCCGCGAGGAACGGTGATCCGTTGGCACTGCAACTCATAGACCAACGCGCCCGGGCCATCGCCGAAGTAGCCGCAAACCTCGTCAATTTTTGCAATCCGAAGTGGCTCGTTATAGGCGGTGGTGTGCTGAGGACCGGAACTCGTTTCCTTGAAGTCCTGGAGGCCAAGGTCCTGGAACGCTGCACGGACCTGGTAGCAGACAGCCTGGAAATCCGCCCCGCGTCCCTGGACCACCTTGAAGGGGTCATCGGCGCGGCGCTCCTGGGAGCCGAAAGCTTGCTCCACCCGGCGACCCTGACACGGTGGGTCGAAGACGGCTCACCCCTAGGACACGCCGCGGCGCTCCAGCGCCACGCGGCCGCGTTCAACTGACAGGAGCAGCAACGCATCGCTGTATACAGCCAGCTGGCAATGTGTCGTTTCGTGAGCTGGTTCTCAAGCTGGTTCCCGGCGGCCGTGGAGAGCTCATTGACGTTTTCACCACCGCGTTGCTGGGCATTGCAGGGGTCCTCGCCGCTGCCGCAGGTATCCAGGTTGTGCTGCGGCTCCGGGCGGAAGAAGCGGAGGGACGCGCTGAAATGCTTCTGGCGGCGCCGCGTTCCTCGGCACGGTGGCTCGCTGCGAACTTGACCCTCGCCACAGCATCTGTTGTCATTGTCGCTGTGGTGGCGGGAACGGCAGCGACGGCAGGGCTTGCTTTGTCGGGAGTGCCAAGCGGACCGCCCGGCTTGCTCGTTGGCGCCGCTCTGGCACATGTACCAGCCGCTGTCGTTTTCGCCGCCGCCGTGGCCTTCGCAGTTGTTCCCCGGGTGAGCGTTGCCTTGGGCTGGGGGTTCTTGGCTGTCGGGCTGGTATTGGGACAATTCGGCGAACTGATGCGCCTGCCTGTCTGGCTCCAGGATCTTAGCCCGTTCCGTCACACCACGCCGATGCCCGTCGAAGCGTTCGACCCCATAGCTGCCCTCATCATGACCGGCATTGCCCTGGCCGGAGCAAGTGTAGCCGCTTATCTGTTCAGACAGCGGGACCTCACAGCATAAGCCGCTCCCGTAGTCAGCTCGTGAGTCATGACAGCACAAGCTTGGGCCGCCGAAATCACGCCCATTTACGGGTCCGGGACGATGGATCCGCGATCTGTTCCAGGGCAGCCACACCGGCGGCGAGGCCGTTCTCCGCCCGGACTTCGGCTCCCACCTCCTCGGCGCGGGAAGCGTAGGAGGCGGTGTTGACGAGGTCTCCGAGGCTGTCGGCCAAGCGCGTACGGAGATGCCTCGCGGGCACCGGGGCAGGTCCGATGCCAAGCGCCTGGACCTGTGCGCCCCAGAAGGGCTGGTCTCCCAGGAACGGCACAATCAAGGTGGGCCGACCCGCACGGATGCCTGCCGCCGTCGAGCCTGCACCGCCGTGGTGAACCACCGCAGCGACCTGCGGGAACAGCCATTCGTGAGGAGCGCCCTCCAGGACCAGAACATCGTCCGTCCCAGCCTCCCCCGGCGCGATTCCGCCCCAGCCCGTGGCGACGATTCCGCGCAGGCCGTGGACCCGCAGCGCGGACAGAACCGCGTCCCGGCGTTCTTTCGCCCCCTTGCCGAACCCCATGGAACCGAATCCAACATAGACAGGAGGCTCCCCCGCCGCGAGGAAATTCACCAGCCCTGCGGGTGGAACCCAAGCGTCGCCGCTCTCAGGGAACCAATAGCCGGTGACGTGCGCCGACGACGGGTAGTCATCGGGAATGGGCACAACATGTTTGCTGTACGGGTACAGGACGTGGACCGGACTGCCGTCCGGGTTTATGAGTGGGTCGGCAAGGCGACGGAAGCGACCCAACCCTACGTCGCGTCGGAATTCGCTGATCATGCCGCCGTACATGATCCCGCTCATTCGGCGAAATCCGTACGTTGCCCGGTTTCCCAGTGCACCGAATGAGGCTCCGCCAAGGAAGGGCATGGCGTGCGCGCGAGTTGGGGTAAAGAACGGTATCGGGAGGGAAAGCACACCAGGCACTCCCAAGGCCTCAGCGATGTGCGGCCCGGCAAGGCACTTGGGGTGGTAGAGCACGACGTCGGGGCGCGCGGCTTGGGCTGCAGTCCAACACTCATCGTTCAGCTCGCGCATGGCCGAGGTCATGGCGCCGAGCGTTCGGAGCGCATCCCCAGGTCGGCTGAGCTCGGGCATGACCTCTTGAAGCAGGCGCAACATCGTCGAGCCGGCGGGTCGGTGCGTGATGGTCCCGGGTCCGGCGTGTGGCACCAGGTCTGCGAACCCTTCGGGCACGGCGAGGGTGACGTCGTGCCCCGCACGGGCAAGTGCTCCGGAGAGGGCGGCGTAGGGCTGAATGTCCCCGCGGGTTCCGAACGACATGATCAAAACGTGCATGGCATGCTCCTCTGGACGGACTTTTCGCCGCCCGGGGACGGGGCGGCATCACCGCCGACCAGACTTCCCGGCACACCATTTGGCATGCTACACCCTCGTTGGCCCCCATTGACCAAAACGGGAGGGGCAGCCCCTTTCGCAGGTCCGCCCCTCCCCCATACTGTGTTGCAGTTACGTGCTGGTGGCGTCCTGCACTTCACCGACGAGTTCTTCAATGATGTCTTCAAGGAACAGCACGCCGGTGGTTTGGCCCTCCGCGTCGAAGACCCGCGCGACATGGGCGCCGCTGCGGCGCATGGTGGCCAGTGCGTCCTCGAGTTCGCTGCCGCTGTAGGCGGAGGCGAGTTTGCGGATCCGCTTGGCCGGCACCGGCTGGGCGAACTTTTCCGGGGTGGTCAGGTCCATGACGTCCTTGAGGTGCAGGTACCCGGTGGGCGTACCGTTGTCATCCGTGAGGATGTACCGGGAGTAACCATGCACGGCGACCGCGCGCTGGATGTCCGCCGGCGTCGAAGTTGCTGGCAACAGCACCATCTGGCCGATGGGAACTTCGACGTTGGCGACGGTTTTGGAGGTGAACTCGAATGCCGCAGTCAGGGTGCCACTGGTGTCGCTCAGCATCCCGTCCCGGGTGGACTGCTCCACGATGTTCGCGACTTCGTCCAAGGTGTAGGCGCTGGTGGCTTCGTCCTTAGGTTCGACCTTGAACAGGCGGAGGATGGAGTTCGCGATCCCGTTCAGGGTCCAGATCACGGGCTTGACGATCTTGGAGACCATCACCAAAGGCGGGGCCAGGATCAGTGCCGCGCGGCTCGGGACGGAGAAGGAGATGTTTTTGGGCACCATTTCACCGATCACCACGTGCAGGAACGTCACCAGCAACAGCGCTGTTATGAACGCGATAATGCCAATGGCTTCACCGGATAGCGACGTCAGGCCGAGCGGGATCTCCAACAGGTGATGAATGGCCGGCTCTGAGACGTTCAGGATCACCAGGGAACATACGGTGATACCCAGCTGGCTGGTCGCCAGCATCAGGGTCGCATGTTCCATCGCCCACAGCGTGGTTTTGGCTGCTTTGCTGCCGGCTTCGGCCTTCGGTTCGATCTGGGACCGGCGGGCCGAAATGACGGCGAACTCGGCACCCACGAAGAAGGCGTTCACCACCAGGAGTACCACCAGCCAAATAATGCCGGGAAGGTATTCACTCATGGGTCAGCTCCTGCGTGAGGTTGTCGACGATCCGGTCATGAGGGCTTTTGGACTGTTCCTGTGATTCGTCCGGAGTAAAGCGGATTCGTTCCACGTGGGTCCCAACCACACGCTCAACACGCAACGTCCCACCAGTGACTTCGACTTCATCCCCGAGCTCGGGGATGCGGTCCAACTCGTCCGTGACGAACCCGGCTACTGTGTCGTATTCCTCGCCGTCAGGAACGGCAATGCCGGTCCTGTCCAGAAGTTCATCAGGCCGGAGGGAGGCATCAAAGGTGATGGCGCGGCCGGTCCTGACCACACCCACCCGGGCGCGGTCGTGCTCGTCTTCGAGTTCACCGACGATCTCCTCCACCAGGTCCTCGAGGGTGACGATACCGGCCGTACCACCATGCTCATCAGAAACAATCGCTACCTGCAGGCCTTGCTTGCGGAGCAGGCCCAGCAGCGAATCAACGCCCATGGATTCCGGAACCCGCAAGGGCTCGATCATCAACTTTTCAGCTGTCACCTGGTCGCGTTGATCCAGGGCGACGGCGAAGGCCTGCTTCACATGCAGGACACCCAAAACCTCGTCACGGTCGCGACCAATAACGGGAAAGCGTGAGTAGCCCGTCGAGGTGGCAAGGATAACAATGTCCTCGGCTGTGTCAGTGATATTTACGGCAGTCATCCGCACCCGTGGTGTCATGACATCCGCGGCGGAGTGTTCGGAGAACCGCAACGTCCGGTGCAGCAGTACAGCATGGTCCAAATCGAGGGATCCTTCGAGCGCGGAACGGCGAACCAGGGAACTGAGTTCTTCGGCGCTACGGGCGCCGGAAAGTTCTTCCTTAGGTTCGATGCCGAACGAACGGATGATGCTGTTCGCGGTGTTGTTGAACAGCAGGATCACCGGTTTGAACACAGCTGTGAACAATGCTTGGAAGGGGACAACGACCTTGGCGGTCGCCAACGGCAGGGCCAGGGCGAAGTTCTTAGGCACCAGCTCGCCGATCACCATGGAGAAAATGGTGGCCAGGAAGATGCCCGCAACGGCACCGATCCCGGGAACCACGGCCTCGGGGAGGCCCATCGCCAGCAGTGGGCCGCTGAGCATCTTGCTGATGGCTGGCTCGAACGTGTAACCAGTTAGGAGCGTGGTCAACGTGATACCGAGCTGAGCACCCGACAAATGCGTCGAGGTGATCCTAAGTGCCTTGATGGTGGGCGCCAAGCGCTTCTCACCGCGGGCCTGACGAGCCTCAAGGTCGTTGCGGTCAAGATTGACCAGCGCGAATTCGGAGGCAACGAAAAATCCGGTACCGACCGTCAGGATGAGGCCGATGCCGAGCATGATCCATTCATACATTCGGGCGCCCCTCTCCCGTGATGGCCGGCGAGCCGGTCAGAAAGTCGAGGGGCCAAGGCATATGTGAAGGAGGGTCATCCATAGTGCCAATAAGTCTACGGAATCCTTGCGTCCTAACCTGCCCCTGTGCGCCGTGGGCAGAATTAGAGCTTGAAAGCATCCCTCCGGACAGACCTCAGTCCCACTTTCGTCACCAAGGCAGTTTTAGCGGTGGACACCATACCCACTAGGACCGGACCCTTGGGCGCTCTTACCAATCACAACATGCGGCACTGACAGCAACTGCTGTCAGTGCCGCATGTTGTGTGCATCATGACCGCGCAGGCCAACGACATATCGGGGCCTGCGAACCGATACCGAGGTATCCGTCCTCGTAGCACCATCGAGATACGGTCTAAGGTTGCAGAGCTCTTGCTCTCGGGGACACCTGCGAGGACTTGCTAAGGTTCGAGGCGTCCGGGATCCCGGGTGCGATTACATGTCGCACTTGTAGGCAACCCAGCACGCTTCGGCTTCAAGTCATGGGATACCGGGCGGCAACGGTCAGAGGAGGGGTGATGGTGCACCAGACGCAAATAATGATGCCTCAGATAGCCTCAAGGGTACTTGCCAGCCAACGGGTCGGCTTCGACATGTTCAGCCGACAACCGCGTCTGCTGCGATGCCCCATGATGAGCCGGCTTCATGTCGCTGCGGCCACTCGCCTGAGATGAACAGAAGTAGGGCGAGGAGGGGCAGGGAATGGCTGTGATCAGTCTCAATAAAGGCGATTTAAGTGTGAACAATGTCCACACCCCCTTTGGCCTGACAAAGCTCCCCACAGCCAAGCCTCTTCACTCCAAGAAACGAGCCAAAACCAGGACCTCGGACACAGGATCTCGAAGTCATGTTGTACGCAGTCCTCCTAGCCATGAAGAGGTGTAGGACAACCACGACCTACTGAACGAACCAGGAAAGGAACACATAGCCCCAGCTCAGAGCCAGCGGAGGGCCCGCCAGCCACGACCCTGAACCCGCTCCCCCACAATCAAACAGGCGGCCCGCGGCGCCAGGCACACCCCGCGGCCAGTGTCAGAGGGACCCGACCAACCAGAATGTACACACGTTAAAGCAAAAACCCCCTCTGACGAGGGGGTATGCCGTGCCCGAGGTGGGACTCGAACGTGATTCCAAGCCTTGGAAACACTGGGAAGTGGCGGAAACATGCGGAATCCGGGCCAGTCCGGCGGCTGTACAGGCCAGTCCGAGGTGGAAAGTGTGGACATCGTCCACACTTCCTTTTTGTCCTTTGCAACCTGTCCGCGCCCGTGTCCGGTGCGGCGCGGGCGATTTGGATATCGTCGAACATCGCCATTGTCCGACCAGTACCGATTTGGCCCACCTGTAAGTCGAACCGACGCGATCCACACCTCGCAGCTTTGGGCGGGTTGGAGGGTGCGGATCACGTCGGTCTTTTCCTAGTCTTTGCTGCTGAAGGCGGCGTCGAAGGAGGTCTGCGAGGCGGGGAAGTCGAACTTCTTGAGGGCCGCGAGGGCTTCGGGGGCGCCGTGGAGGCGGTCCATGCCGGCGTCTTCCCATTCCACGGAGATGGGTCCGTTGTAGCCGATGGCGGTGAGGGCGCGGAAGGATGATTCCCAGGGAACGTCGCCGCGTCCGGCGGAGACGAAGTCCCAGCCGCGGCGCGGGTCGCCCCAGGGCAGGTGCGAGCCCATAACGGTGTTCCGGCCGGTGGGGCGCAGCTTGGTGTCCTTGCAGTCCACGTGGTAGATCCGGTCCTTGAAGTCCCAGATGAAGGACACCGGGTCGATGCCCTGCCACATGAAATGGGACGGGTCCCAGTTCAGGCCGAACGCTTCGCGGTGGCCGATCGCTTCGAGGGTCCGGACGGTGGTCCAGTAGTCGTAGGCGATCTCGGAGGGGTGGACTTCGTGGGCGAAACGGACCCCGCATTCGTCGAAGACGTCCAGAATGGGGTTCCAGCGGTCGGCGAAGTCCTGGTAGCCGGCCTCGATGACCTTCTCGGGGACGGGAGGGAACATCGCGACGTATTGCCAGATGGAGGAACCGGTGAACCCGACCACGGTGTCCACGCCCAGTGCCTTGGCGAGGCGGGCGGTGTGTTTCATTTCCTCGGCCGCGCGCTGGCGGACACCTTCGGGTTCCCCGTCGCCCCACACCTTGGAGCCGACGATGGCTTCGTGGCGGAAATCGATGGGGTCATCGCACACTGCCTGGCCCTTGAGGTGGTTGGAGATGGCCCAGACCTTCAGGTTGTACTTCTCCAACACGGCGAGTTTGGACTCGACGTAACCGGGTTCGTCCCAGCGCCAGGCGTCCAGGTGGTCTCCGGAGACGGCGATTTCCAGGCCGTCATAGCCCCAGCCCGAGGCAAGGCGCGCGACTTCCTCAAAGGGGAGGTCGGCCCACTGGCCGGTGAACAGGGTGAACGGGCGGGTCTGTTGATCGGGCATGAATCTATCCGTTCTGGTCGGAACGCTTACGCCGCGGCATAAGCGATGACGTTTTCTTTGGTTGCTTGTGCCTTATCCAGTTCGGCCACCACCCGGCCGGACCGCATGACCATCACTCTGTCGGAAAGCTCCAGCAGTTCGGGGAGTTCGCTGGAAATGACGAGTACGGCTACGCCTCTGCGGGCCAGCTGCTCGATCAGACGATGGATCTCGGCCTTCGCGCCGATGTCGATGCCCTTTGTTGGCTCGTCCAGGATGAGAACCTTGGGATTGCTCGCCAGACAGCGTGCAATGATGACCTTTTGCTGGTTGCCGCCGGACAGGGACTGTATCGGCGTCTCCGCGGACGGAGTCCTGACATCAAGTTCCTTGATATATTCGCCCACCATCTTCTTTTCATGGCCCCTCTGCAGCACGCCCCACTTGCTGATCTGTTTCAGGAGGGTCAGGGTGGTGTTTTCGCGGATGGACAACATGGGGATGATGGCCTGCAGCTTTCGCTCCTCCGGGACGAGGGCAATACCGGCGGCGATGCCGTCAGACGCACCATGGAGGCGAAGTTTCCGGCCGTTGATCTCTACGGTTCCTGCGTCTGCTTTGTCTGCCCCGTAGATGCACCGGGCGACCTCTGTCCGGCCCGCACCGACGAGTCCTGCCAGCCCAACGATTTCCCCTGCGTGCAGTCGAACATTCACGTCCTCAAACGCTCCGGCACGGCTTAGACCCTGTGCCTCAAGAACCAGTTCACCGCGT
Source organism: Paenarthrobacter aurescens (assembly GCF_025421775.1). Lineage (GTDB taxonomy): Bacteria > Actinomycetota > Actinomycetes > Actinomycetales > Micrococcaceae > Arthrobacter > Arthrobacter aurescens_B. The sequence goes on from NZ_JAOEFX010000001.1 coordinate 652,525, forward strand.
TCGCGGGGAATATGCTCGTAAAGGTCCACGTCCCGGCCCACCATCAGCTGCACCACGGATCGGGCATCGAGCTCACCCGCAGGGACGGATGAGGCCACAGTCTTGCCTTCGCGGATGACGGTTATCCGGTCCGCCAGGGTGAAGACTTCCTCCAGTTTGTGCGAAACATACATGATCGCCAGGCCCTTGCCCCGAAGCTCGTTGACGAGCTTGTACAGCTTCTCAACGTCCTGCTCGGTCAGGGCGGTGGTTGGCTCATCCATGATGATCACTCTTGCGTCCTGGGCGATGGCGCGCGCGATTTCCACCATCTGGCCGTCCACCGTTGAGAGCGCCATCGCAGGAGTGTCGAGGTTGAGGTGCGGTGCAACCTGATCGAGTGCCTTCCTTGCCCGCTTGCGGATCTCGCGGCGAGAGAGGATGCCGTTGCGTCCACCCCAGTTTCCCAACAGTACATTTTCGGCTACGGACAGGTCCGGGACCAGGTTGTGCTCCTGGTAGATGGTTGCAATCCCGGCGGCTTTGGAGGCCGCTGTACTGGAGGGCATGAGTTCGCCGTCCACGTACACGCCCCCTTCGTCGGGAGTGTAAAACCCGCTGAGCGTCTTAATCAGCGTCGATTTACCGGCTCCGTTCTCACCACAGACGCAGTGCACCTCTCCGGCATGAAGTTCGAAGTTCATGCCGGAGAGGGCAACGACGCCCGGAAACAGTTTTACGAGATTACGTGCTTCAACGATTGCTGGAGCACGTCCGGGCGTCTTAGTCACGGCAGTTCCCTCCTCAGGAAGGTGAGTCCATCTCTGGCCAGTGCGTCCATGGACGGTGCCACCGGCCGCCAGAGCGAAACAGCCTTGGCGATTTCCTCCACCGTGGGGAGGAAAGATTCGACCACAATGGAACCTTGGTAATCGATCGTTTTCAACGCGTCAAAAGTCTCGGACCAAGGAACGTGTCCGCTGCCGGGCGTTCCGCGATCGTTTTCTGAGACTTGGAAATGGAAGACCTTGTCCCCGGCAGAGGCGATGGCCGCACCGATGTTCTTCTCTTCGATGTTCATGTGGAACGTGTCCAGCATCAGGCCTACGTTGTCCCGGCCGATCAATTCGCACAGTTCCAGTCCCTGCTCGACCGTGTTGACCAGATCCGTTTCGAAGCGGTTGAGCGGTTCAATGGCCAGGGTGACGCCTCGTTCGGAGGCGTAGTCGGCCACTTCACGCAAACTGTCGGCCGCCCACTGGCGCTGCTGCCGACGTTCCTCGGGGGGAAGGAGCCGTGCTTTGCCGGTGGCGGAGTACATCGGGCCGGCCACGTGGGGGGATCCGACGGCTTGGGCGATGTCAACGCAGAGTTTCAGGTAGTCAATGCCCTGCCGCCGCTTCTGCGGGTCTTCGTGTGAGACGTCGCGATCGGGTCCGAATGCACCGCAGATGGACACGGGCAGTCCGGTCCGTTCCGAGGCCTTCTTCAGTGCTTCCGCACTGACTACGGCTGGGTCTTCAATGCAGACCTCGATCAGGTCGTAGCCCATCTCCTTGGCGACGTCGAACTGATCAACGTCGTGGTCGGTGAATGGGGAGACCAGGATGAAGGTGCTGACTCCGAATTCGTATTTACTCATTGGGCCACAGCTCCTGTTCCAGCTTCTTCATTTCGTTGATGGCCTTTTCGGTGTAGGGGTCCAGGAATTCCAGGTGCCCGCCACGTGCCATTATGGCGAAGGGATTCGACGCGGCCGGTAGAAGTTCGAAGGTCAGGTAGCCGTCGAAGTTGATGTCCTTTAGCGTCTGCAGTGTCGGACGAAAGTCGATGTGTCCTACGCCGGGGGCTGCCCGGTTCGAGTCGGCGAGGTGGACGTGGTTAACCTTGCTGCCGGCGCGGGCGAACGCTCCGTGGATGCTGTCTTCTTCGATGTTCATGTGGAAGAGGTCGCCGTGCACGCCGGCGTTCTTCAGACCAGTAGCGTCCAGAAGTTCAACGGCCCGGTCGAGCCGGTTCAGAAAATGTGTCTCGTAGCGGTTCCATGGTTCGAGGGTGATGTTGATGCCGACGCTGGCAGCGTATTCGCCAAGTGTGCGGACATTCTCGACAGCCCATTCCCATTCCTGTTCATCGCTGGCCAAGGCTTCGGTCTTGCCCACCGGGGATGGCCCCACGATGATGGTCGGAGCTCCGACGGCGGCGGCGAAGTCAGCTACTGACTTGCCGTAGTCCAAGGCCTTCTGCCGGTTGGCGGCGCTGGGGTTGATCAGGTCGCGTTCTTCTCCAAACCAGATGCTGCAGATGGAACTGACGTCGATGCCGGCGTCGCTGGTCAGTTTGTTGATCTCATCGACGTTGTGCGTTGCCGGTTCTCCGACCAGTTCAATGGCGTCGTAGCCATAACGGGCAACGCGATCGATGCCTTTAGCAATGTCTTCCTGGTAGTAGACGATGGCGTTGTAGGAATACTTGAAGCGGGACATGTTTCTCCTTGAGGGAATTGGTGTTGCTGCCTGGCCAAGCGGCGGGGCCCGGCCAGGCAGCCGAGGTGTTAGCTGCGCTAGTCCTTGAAGATGTTGCCCCAGAGAGTGGGGTCATCGACGTTCTCTTTGGTGATGAGCTTGGTGTCAGTCAGCTGCATCTTGGGCACCTGCTTGCCGTCAAGCAGGTCAACCTGGGCCTGAAGGGCCAGTGCGCCCATCTCGAACGGGTTCTGGTCCATCGTGGCGTCCTGGACACCATTGCGGATCCTGTCAAGGGCAAGGGGTGTGCCGTCTACTCCGACGAGCGGGATGTGGTTTGCGGCGCCGACCGGAGCGTCCTTGTTGATCTGTGAGAGGCCGGAGACGATCCCCCGCACCATTTCGTCGTTGTGGCTGAAAAGCCCATTGATACTGGAGTCTGCGGTGAAGTTATCGACGGTCAGGGACAGAGCGTTGTCCGCAGTCCACTGTGCGTCACGGCCGATGACCTTGATGCCGGGGAACTGCTTGATGCCATCGTTGAACCCCTTGCCGCGCAGAATCGCGTGGTATGCACCCTTGGCTCCTTGGTATTCAAGGACAGTTCCCTTGTCACCCATCAGTTTGGCCAAGGCTTCAGCGCCAAGCTTGCCGGCCTTTTCGTTGTCGAAAGCGACGGCAGCGTCGGCGATGTCACCCGGGATGACAGAGTCCACGGTGGTGACGGTCTTTCCGGCGTCGTGGATCATCTGGACTCCAGGAACCAGTTCAGCGGAGTTATTCGGGCTGAGGACAATGCCGTCCACACCCTGGGCGAGTTGGTCCTGGATCTGGCTGATCTGCGTGCTGGAATCTCCCTTGGCATCAAGGACTGTGACTTCCACGCCGAGTTCCTTCGCCTTATCCTTGACTCCCTGCCCGAGGGCAACCATGAATTCAAAACTCTGGCTGTAGAGCAGGACGGCGATCTTCTTAGTCTTCGTTCCGTCGTTTGCTTCCTGGGCGGCGCTGGGTGCTCCGCAGCCGGTGAGGGCTATGGCTGCGGCGGAGACTGCCGCGAGGACCGCCAGTTTGGGTGAGGTCTTCATTGACTTAATCTTTCTGTTGGGTGCTAAGACATGTCGGCTGGGCCGGCCTGTATGCGGGTGAGCTGTTAAGCCGAAGTTCCGGTGGTGTGCGCTGTGGCCGGCCCGGTAACCGGGCTGCCCGCCGTCGTCGGGTCTATCGCCGGCGGCGGTCCGATCCTGCGTTTCCTTGACAGGTTCTTTTGGACGTACTTGTAGCGGTACACGTCCAGGGCGGCCGCAGCGAAGATGACGACGCCCTGGACAATGCGGTCGTAGGACGAAGGGATTCCGAGCAGGTTTACGGCATTGGAGACCATCGCGATCAACAGCACGCCGAGCAGTGTGCCCTTGATGTTTCCTTGGCCGCCGAAGAGGCTTGTTCCGCCGATGACCACTGCGGCAATGACGGTCAGTTCAATACCGTCGCCGGCACGCGGGCTTCCGGAGGCCAGACGGCCGGTGAGCAGGAGTCCCGCCATTCCCGCAGAGAGACCGGCGATGATGTAAGCGTTCATCGTGACACGATCGACGCGGATGCCTGCAAGCAGGGCGGCTTCCTTGTTGCCGCCGACGGCGTAAATGGAACGTCCGTAGGTAGTACGGGTCAGGACCAAGTGGGCCAGGAAAGCCAGCACCAGAACGGCCGGTATCAGTAAAGGAATTCCGGCGACCTTCGCGCTGACCATATCGGTGAGCACCTTCGGCACCGGCGTGATGTTACCGCCGTCGGAGTAGGCGAAGGCGATTCCCGACCCGGCGGAGAGTGTTGCCAGGGTCGCGATCAGCGGGGATATACCCAGCTTCGTTACCATCAGTCCGTTGACGGCTCCGACTCCGGCGCCAACCACGAGGCCGGTCAGGAGCCCGATTGCCGGCGGCATATCCATGTTGACGATCACGCCCATGGACAGCACGGACGACAGGGCAGCTGTCGACCCCACCGAGACGTCGATGCCGCCGGTAAGGATCACGAAGGTCATGCCGATGGCGAACACACCGAGGATCGTGCACTGGTAGAGCAGGTTTACCAGGTTGACTGTGGTCAGGAATACCGGGCTCAGGAACGTCAGCAGTACACCGAAGAGCAAGACGACGACCAGCAGGCCCTGCGCACCGATGAAGTCGCCGACGCCGGAGAGCCGTGAACGGGACTCGTCGTGGGATTTTCCGGGGCCAGCCCTCCCGGAAACCGAACCGGCGGAGCCGGTGGCTGTTTGTGGCTGCATGTTTGTATCTCCAGTCAATTCGACACTTCCTCGGGTCGGAAGTGCTAGTGGCTGCCGAAGAGTTCGGCGTTGGTCTTCAAGGTGATGGGCGCGCCATCTTGGCGGGCGGAGTCGGCGGTGGCCATGACGAGTTGCAAGCTCTGAATGTTGTCGGTGACATCCGTCTCAGCCTTGTTTCCGGTTTCGATGGCGTCGCGGAACGCTTCGAGGGTCCCCAAGCGTTCCTCGACAGGCAACGGGTCCAGATCGACGTGCATGACGCCGGAGCGTTCCACCGCTCCGGCAAGGAAGACGGTGTCGAACAGTGAGGCGAAGTTGATGGTGACCTCGTTGTTCTTCCAGGTGATGGCGCCCTTGCTGCCTTGGATTTCCCAGTCGCCGTCCCAGCTGGTCTGCGGACCGTAGGAGCTCCATGAACCGGTGTAGACGACGCGGGCGCCGTTGTCGCAGTCGAACTGCACCACGGCGGAGGCGTTGCCCTTGAATCTGGAGGTGCCAGTGTTCCAAGAGCGCGCACGCACGGCGGTGGGTTCGACACCAACGATGCCGCGGAGCTGGTCAAGGTGATGGATCATGGCATCCACGATCAGTGGCTCATCCATTTCGAGCCGGAACCCTTCGAACGGCGGGTTCTTCTTGTAGTCGATAAAGACGTGCTCAAGGTCGCCGATGACTCCGTCGCGAATGAGGCGCTGAACAGTGCGGGCGGCTCGCTTGAAACGGTAATTCTGCGACACCATGGCCTGTTTGCCGGACTTCTCTGCCGCTGTAATGATGCGGATGCCGTCTTCAAGGCTGTGTGCGAGGGGCTTCTCGATGAGTGTGTGGACGCCTGCTTCCAGTGCCGGGATGGCCACGGCTGCGTGGTACTCGGGTGGAACGATGACCAAGGCGGCGTCGAACGTATCTTTGTGCTCCAGCGCGTCCTCAATGGTGGCGTACGCGGGGATTCCGTACTGTTCACCAGCGGCCCGTGCGGCGTCGGAGTTGACGTCGACAACACCGGCCAGCTCCCAGCTTTTGCTGTGGTGAATCACGTTCAGCCATGAGGCGCCCCAGGCACCGAGGCCTACTTGAATGATCTTCATTGCTTCGCTCCTTCTAGTTCTTTTGTGCTCGGGACGTCGACCCACTCGCCGCCCTTGCTGGATTTGATGATGCTTTCGGTGAGGAAGGCCGACCTGAGGCCGTCCTGGAACGTGGGCAGGCCTTCGCGGATGTCCCCGTTGATGGCGGCATAGGTATCAGCCACGAACGCAGTGAACGCGTCCTGGTAACCCTGCGGATGACCAGGTGGAAGAACACTGAGCCGGGCCGCATCAGGACTAAGCGCCTGCGGGTCGCGGACGAGCAACTGCGACCCTGTCCGCTTACCCAGCCACAACGCCTCCGGGGCTTCCTGGTCGAACTGCAGAGTGCTCTCCGAACCCGCAATCTCGATCATCAGGCGGTTCTTTCGTCCAGGGGCAACTTGGCTGATCAGGAGATTTCCCACGGTGCCGGATTCGGTGGCAAAAACAGCGGCAACGAGGTCCTCGGTCTGGATGTCTTTATTGTTTGACCGGCCCGAGAAAAGAGTCCGGCTCAGGGCGCTTACTTTGGCTATCTGTTCCCCGCTCACGAATTCGACTAGATCGCACAAGTGGGAGCCGATATCGGCGAACGCCCGGGAGGGCCCACCCAGAGCGGCGTCCACCCGCCAGTTGTCGTCGTCCCGGGAGAGCAGCCAATCCTGAAGGTAGGAGCCCTGGATGGTGGAGATCCGTCCCGTTTGGCCCGATGCAATGCGTTCCCGTGCTTCCCGGATCATCGGATGGAAGCGATAGACGAAGGGAACGGTCGCAACGGTCCCGGCCCGGGCAGCGAGCTCCACAAGTTCGGTTGCGTCCTGGACGTTGGTGGCGAGTGGCTTCTCGCAGACCACGTGTTTGCCCGCTTTCAGCGCGGCCTCGGCCAGTGCGTAATGGGTACTGTTCGGCGAACAGATGTGGATGACGTCGATAGCGTCGTCCTCGAAAAGGTCCTGGGCGGAATCGTAAGCCCGCTGCACACCCAGGCGGTCTTTGGCGCGGTCGGCGCTGGCACGGCTCGAAGACGCAATGGCGGCGATATCCGCCCCTGCAGCGCGGGCGGCCCGGCTGTGCACCTCGGCCATGAACCCGGCGCCGACGAACCCGGCCCGTAGCCGGGAGGGGGCTGTCGTGGTTCTGTCGTTTTCCATGTCGAAACAGTGACACGCAGCACCTGGCTTTAGTCAGGGGCCCAGCAGAAGTCTGCACCTTTTGACGCTGATGGTTGTCGAATGCACGCCCAAGTTGCACTTTTTGATGCTAAGCACTTCGCCGGGTGGACGGGAACGAGTGAGCAGCTCGACACTGAGTGGAGATGAGGACCCTCAGGGTCCGGTGGGCCCGAGGCGTCAAGAATTCAGGCTCACGAACAACCTCTTTTGAGCCCCGAATTGGAGTGTCATGGACAACGGCGGACCCGGCGAACTACTGCAAATCCTGCGGGACGGACAACCACGAACCAGAGCCGACTTGGCTGGGACAACAGGCTTGGGCCGAGCTGCCGTCAGTTCCCGCCTTGAGCCGCTCCTGAAACTGGAACTCGTGGTTCCCGTATCAGGGGCACCTTCAACTGGAGGCCGTCCATCGGCGCGGCTAGCCTTCAACCCAGGCGCAAAGTTGGTGGCGGCCGCAGACGTGGGCGCGACACACGCCACCGTGGCCCTCACTGACCTGTCAGGAACGGTACTCGTGGAAACCACTGAGCGGCTGGAGATTTCATGCGGTCCCGAAGCGGTCCTGGACTGGCTTTTGACGATGGTGAAGGGACACTTGAATGTGTTGGGGCGCCCGACTGCGGACGTCATCGCCGTCGGCATCGGACTACCTGGCCCGGTAGAGCACTCCAGCGGGAAGCCGACGAGCCCGCCGATCATGCCAGGGTGGGACGGATTCGATGTTCCCGCTTACATTCAGCAAACCTTGGGCGTACCCGTACTCGTCGATAACGATGTCAACCTCATGGCCCTCGGCGAGCGGGCGACCCGTTGGCCCAACGAGGAGAACATGATTTTCCTCAAAGTCGCCACTGGCATCGGATCTGGAGTGGTTAGCGGAGGAGAACTGCAGCGTGGCGCGGCAGGTGTCGCCGGAGACGTCGGCCATATTGCTGTTTCCCGGGGGGCAGGAATTCTTTGCCGCTGTGGCAAGAGTGCATGCCTGGAAGCCATTGCAGGCGCGCCGGCAATCGCAGCTCAACTCCGCGAGAGCGGGCTTGAGGCAACCACTGGAAGCGACGTCGTTTCGCTGGTTCGTTCCGGGAATCTGGCTGCTATCCAAGCGGTCCGCCAAGCGGGCCGCGACATCGGAGAAATGCTCAACATGTGCGTGAGCTTCATCAACCCCTCCCTGATTGTTGTGGGCGGATCGCTTGCCCAATCCGGAGAACACCTCATGGCAGGGATACGCGAAACGGTCTACGCACGATCAACGCCTTTAGCGACCCAGCACCTGACAATCACCCAGTCCGAAACCGGGCCGGAAGCTGGAGTGGTTGGCGCCAGCATCCTGGCCGTCGAGTACGTCCTCTCCCCCCACCGAGTAAATCAACTGGCAACCAGACCGCTTTTCGACGGAAACGAAATTATCAACCGGCAGGAAAAGGAGCCCCCTTTCCCCACACACCGGCCGCTCCTTGAGGCGCTGGCCAAATAATTGCAAGACGCACCTCTGTGAAAAACATAAACACATTAACGCGCCGACCAAAGGTGCATCCAGAGGTAAAATTGACCTACCAGCAGACCTCATTTTCGGTCGGTCTGACGAGTCACCGCAAGCGCTTCCTTATGCCGCCGCGCCAGCTCCCAAGACTGCCATGATGCTCAGCTGGTGAAGGAGGACGGCATGCCTCAATCTGGTGACGGGAAAAGCGCCCGTGTGCGACGATACGCAGTGCCGGAAGGGCTCACTCCAGAACAAAGGTTCGAGCATTGGCGGGTCTGGTACGGCAACGCCGTCGAAACACCAATGAGGCTGGAGCGGTCAGAAGGAGAGAGTCCTGCGTCCGTCAGTCCCTCAGCTATTAATCTTGCCGGACCGGGCTTCAGCCTCATAGAGATGCACAACACCCCCGCGCTGGGCTTTTGGGCGCCGAATCCCGACTCCACTGACTTGCGCCTGGCCTACTTCCGCAAGGCGTCGGGTCTGACCCTCGATCTCAATGGCACCCCCGAGCCGGTTCCAACGGGTTCGGTGAGATTCATCGACACTTCGCTTGGTGGCAGTTTCGATGCACCCGAAGGATTCCACGCACAGCAACTCAACATGGACCGCGTCAGTCTCAATGTCAGCGAAGGCGGACTGCGCTCCCTTCTTCGCCTGCCTGACCTTGCAAGCCACCCCATTGTGGGCACCTTCGTGATCCCCGCATTGATGAGTTGGAAGCGGCCCGGCATCGACAGTGAGGCATCAGGAACCAGCGAGATCCTACGATCCGTCATGGCAACCCTGGTGGGCTCCCTGCTCGAATCGCCGGCCGACGATGAGACACAGAAACCGGCACTAAGCCGGGCGGTAAAGAAATACCTTGAGAGCAGTTACGACAACCCAAATCTGGACGTGGCAATGATCGCCGGAACGTTCAACCTCTCCCGTCGCTCCCTGTTCTACTTTTTTGAGACCGAAGAACTCCGTTTGGGTGAGCGAATCCGCGCCTTGAGAACCCGGAAAGCGTTGGAGCTCCTGCTTCAAGCCCATGCTCAAAGAATCACCTACTCAGAAATTGCGACACGGAGCGGATTCACCAACGTTCAAAGCATGCGCCGGGCAATCAAAGAGTTCACCGGGATGAATGTCAGGGAGATCCATAAATCCGAGCCCGTCGTTCATATGGCCCTACAGCAACTTCGGCAGCGGCTCAGTCCTGGAGCTTGACCGGATCGATGAAGAGGCGTGGTTTCGCGCTGTTCGAACCTGGCCCGGCCGCAGTTCCGCATCCTGGATCTGCGGGGCCACACTTTTGGGGACCGGGAGAGGGGCCCTGCGCGTCAGTTGGACGCCCCGCCTTCCATGGACTTCAGCTGGGAGAGGGCAACGCGGGCGCGGCGAACGAACCGGACAGCCCGCCATGCCCCATAGAGGACGGCCGCAAAGAAGACAAGACCAAGGGCAAGGAGTGGCCACGGCGCGTAAAGGACGCGAACGCCGGCCTGGCTGGTGCCGGCCTCAGAAGTCAGCGTGGCCTCGGCCGCGCCGCTCTGAATCATGGGTGCCCGCGCGAGTGTGGCATGCAGGTCAATGCTCGCTCCTGGAAGGAGGCCATCGGGCGTATCGAATTCCAACCTCGTCGCCGTTGCCGGCCAGCCTGAGAGGTCCAGGTGAGCGGACGGGCGCAGGATGGTGTTACCGGTATTTCGTATGGGCAGAATGAAGTCGAGGTTGTCCCCGTTTTGCTTCCAGCTCAGGCTGCCGTGGTCCAGTGATTTGGCTGCCGTGCCGGCAACGTTGAGGTAAATTCGGACGCCTTGGCGTTGAATCGTGTCCAGTCGAATGGCGGTATCGCCGTTGACCGCGGTGGTCTTGCCTCGGACAGTGGGGCTTTGGATGATGAGCCCTCCTGCATAGTCTCCCGGAGGTGTGCCCTCGGGAACGGTGAGACGGAAGGGCACTTTCAGGTCCGTGTTGGCGGGGACGGTGATCTGTTCCATATCAAGTTCGGCCCACGCGCCCACACCTTCGCGGGGGGCGGATTGTGCGGCCATCGCAAAGGTTCCCTGCACCGTGTTCTCCCCGTCCACGGGATACGTCAGCAGGGTCACTGGCGAGGAAGTGTGGTTGGAAACGACGGCTGTGGCCTCCGTCTTGGCCCCGGGATAGAGGGACAAGTGGAAGAAGTCCGATTCTGTCTCCGGGCGGATGCCCAAAGTCCCGTCATCGACCGCAGAGGCGGGGCCGGCCATGAGGAGAATATCCAAGATCAGCAATGCCATAGCGATGATCACCGGCCCGGTCCGGCGTGGGGATGGTGTTTTCACGTTTTCTCAGTCCTGGAAGCATCCGGATTAGCGATTGTGGTGCTGTGGTGTGGAGAGCGAAAGCCCGCCCGCCTTCTCGTAATGAGGACGGCGGACGGGCCCACGTGTTTTAGCCCATGGTGTAAGTGATGGTGGAGGTGTAGGGGTTCAGGGCTCCGCTGGCGCCAACCGCGTAATTGGAGCGGTAGGCGTTGGCCGGAATGGCGAGGCTGAACGCCGGGGCCAGCGTGTAGGTTCCCATGTTCTGGCCCACAGTGGAGACCAGAGCCTGAGAGGACGTTGACAGAGCCAACGCCGGGGCGGTGATGGTGGCTGCAGAGTCCGAGCCCGCGCCTGCTGTGATGGTGCCGGGCGTGATCGTCAAGCCACTGACAGGAATAGTGCGTGGGGTTGATTCGTCTGTTCCTGCGGCACTGGTGGGCGTGGATGCGCTCACCGAAAGAGCCCACGCCGAGCCCGTGCCGCGGGCATCGGTGATAGTCCATTCCGAGGAGGCATTGCCCGTGGAGGTCTGGGTATTGGATCCGTCCAGGGTGACCCCTGTCAGGGTGGCCCCGTAGGTGTTGGCCGTCAGGGTTCCGCCGGAAATCGTGGAGTCGACGACGTCGGCCGAGGCAGGGGTCAGCCCGAGGGTTAGAGCCACAGCGGAAGTGGTGAAAATGGCAGAGAGCCTGGTAATTCTACGCATGATTGTTTCCTGTGTTTGGGGTGACAAAAAGTGAAAACGCGCGTTCCGCTGGGACGGAGAACCCGACGATCAGCGTGACATTATTCTATGAATTCTGATGGCGCGAAAAAGCAGCGAAGAATCCGATTCGTGCAGAGCTTTATCGCGAAGGCATCACTTCGTGCAAGGGGCCGTTAAGCGCCGGGTGGCAAAAAAAGAAGACCGCAATATTCGCGGTCTTCCCATTCCTTCAATCAGACACCGGAATTGTTCTCAGACATCTGAACTTGGACGCGCAGTACAGAAGGCACGACGGCGGGGCGCCGCCCCTGCCGTCGTCGTCCGCTGTTCCCGGGCTACTTCGAGAGTGCCTCCTCCAACCAGGACCTCAACACCGGCGCGGGAGCCGCGCCGGCCTGCCTCGCCACGATTTTTCCGTCAACGATGACCATCAACGTCGGCACCGCCTGGATGGCGAACCTGGCAGAGAGCTGCGGCGAGTGATCCACATCGACCTTCACGAGTTTGATGTGACCGGCGCGTTCGTGTGCCAGTTGGTCGAGCACGGGGCTCACCATCCGGCAGGGTCCGCACCACACAGCCCAAAAGTCCACCAATACCGGAACCCCGGGCTGTTCCGCGATGGCACTAAAGTCTTCGTCGCTGGCTTCAACCACCCAGGGCAGCTCCTTGTGACAGCTCCCGCAGCGCGGGCGGCCGTCGGCGGCGGCCGGAACACGGTTCGACTTGCCGCAGTGAGGACATTTGATGATGGCTTTATTCATGTGATTGAGGCCTCCGTGAGCTCCGTAGTGCTGTATTCAACCACGAGTTCGCCTCCGGACACGGTCACACTAACCACTCCGCCCTCGGCAATGCTGCCTCTCAGCAGGGCCCGACCGACCTGCGTTTCGACGACATGGGAAATGAAGCGGCGCAGCGGCCGGGCTCCGTAGACCGGATCGAAGCCCCGCTCAGCAATCAGAAGGCGTGCTTCTTCGGCCAGGTGCAGCTCAATTTGCTGCTCGGCCAGGCGCTGCCGCAGCTGCTGGAACAGCAAATCAACGATTCGTTCGATTTGTGGCAGTCCCAAGGGTGCGAACAAGACTGTGTCGTCGACGCGGTTAAGGAACTCGGGTCGGAAATGAGCCCTGAGTTCACCCATTACCATGCCGCGCGCGTCCTCGGTGATAGTCCCACCTTCGGCCGAGCCTTCCAAAAGATACTGGGAGCCGATATTGGAGGTCATGATGATGACAGTGTTGCGGAAATCGACGGTCCGGCCCTGCGAGTCCGTAATCCGTCCGTCGTCGAGGACCTGCAGCAGCGTGTTGAAGATGTCCGGATGGGCCTTTTCCACCTCGTCGAACAGCACCACCGAATATGGCTTCCGGCGCACCGCTTCCGTGAGCTGCCCTCCTTCGTCGTAGCCAATGTAACCGGGGGGCGCCCCCAGCAGGCGGCTCACTGTGTGGCGCTCCTGATACTCGCTCATGTCCAGCCGGATCATTGCGCTCTCGCTGTCGAACAGCGAGGCAGCCAATGCCTTGGCAAGCTCGGTCTTTCCGACGCCCGTGGGGCCGAGAAAGATGAAGGAGCCGATGGGCCGGCGGGGATCCCGGATACCGGAGCGGGCCCGGATGATGGCATCCGACACCGCGTTGATCGCTTCTTCTTGTCCGACGACACGGGCACGCAGGATTTCATCCAGGTGCAGGACCTTTTCGCGTTCGCCTTGCTTCAGCCGGGCGACCGGAATCCCGGTCCAGGCCGCCACGATGTCAGCGATCTCATCCTCGGTCACCACCTCGCGGAGCAAGCGCTTTTCACCCTGTTTCGCAGTCAGTCGTTCTTCTTCGGCAGCCAGCCGCCGTTCGAGGTCGGCAAGCCGGCCGTAGCGTAGCTCCGCCGCCAGGTTGAGGTCGTAGTTGCGCTCGGCTTCCTCAGCCTCCAGACGGACCCGCTCCAGGTCAGTACGAATTTCCTGCAGTTTGTGGATCGCTTGGCGCTCGGCTTCCCACTGGGCCCTCTTGGAGTCTGCTTCGCCGCGCAGGTCCGCCAATTCACGCCTCAATTCCGTGAGCCTCGTCTTGCTGGCCGGATCGGTTTCCTTGGCAAGTGCCGCCTCTTCGATTTCGAGCCTCGTGACCTTCCTGGTGAGCTCGTCCAGCTCGGCCGGCATCGAGTCAATTTCCGTCCTGAGCCTGGCACACGCTTCATCCACGAGGTCAATGGCCTTGTCTGGAAGAAACCGGTCGGTGATGTAACGGTGGGAAAGGGTGGCCGCAGCCACCAGGGCACTATCCTGGATCCGCACTCCGTGGAAAACCTCGAGCCGCTCCCGCAGACCTCGAAGGATGGAAATGGCGTCCTCGACATCGGGCTCCTCAACCGTGACCGGCTGGAAGCGGCGCTCCAATGCGGCGTCAGACTCGATATGTTTGCGGTACTCGTCGAGCGTGGTGGCGCCAATCATATGCAGCTCCCCGCGTGCCAGCATGGGCTTGAGCATGTTGCCGGCGTCCATCGATCCTTCGGACGCGCCTGCACCGACGACGGTGTGTAGTTCGTCCACAAAAAGCAGGATCCTTCCTTCTGCCGCCAGCACCTCGGCCAGCACCGCTTTCAACCGCTCCTCGAATTCGCCACGGTACTTGGCACCGGCCACGAGGGCGCTCAGGTCCAGCGAGAATATGGTCTTGTTCTTCAGGCCTTCGGGCACATCCTGCCGGACGATCCGCTGGGCCAGTCCCTCCACAATGGCGGTTTTGCCGACTCCAGGCTCGCCGATAAGCACCGGGTTATTCTTGGTCTTGCGTGAAAGAATCTGGACGACCCGCCTGATTTCCGCGTCGCGGCCGATGACGGGATCCAGCTTTCCAGTACGCGCATCCGTCACCAGATCGCGGCCGTACTTCTCCAGCGCTTCGTAAGTTTGTTCCGGCGTTGCCGAGGTAACGCGCTGGTTTCCCCTGACCTGGGTCAGGACCGACAAGAATGCCTCGCGGGTGATGCCGTGTTCCGCCAGCACCCTGCCTGCCGCCGTGGACCGGCCTTCCTCCGCAAGCGCTACCAGCAGGTGTTCCACCGAGACATACTCGTCTTTGAGCCGTTTGGCTTCACGTTCAGCAGCATCAAGGAGTGTGCCAAGCCTGCGGCTGACGTACACCTGTCCGGGTGCTGCGCCAGGCCCCGTGACTTTAGGCTTCTTTTGCAGCTCGGTCTCGACCGCCCTGTTCAGCTCCTCAACGTCAATCTGCATGCCTGCGAGCAGTCGCGGGACCAGTCCCCCCTCCTGTTCCAGCAGGGCCGCAAGCAGGTGCTCCCCGTCGGTCTCGGTATGACCGTGTTGCTGGGCGATCCGCTGTGCCCCTGCCAAGGCCTCCTGCGACTTCTGGGTAAAGCTCTCCATGTTCATGGCGAAGCAGTCCTTTCCACATTCGCGATTTCAACCAAACGTCGTTCCAGCGTGTCCACCCTCGCCAGCAAATCCAGTACCAGCGGGATTGCCGCATAGTTGAGCGACAGCTCTGAATGCAGCCGCAGGACGCGCCCGATCATTTCCGGAGTCCGCGGACTGAACCAGGGCCCGCCCGGACCGCCGTCTCCCAGCGGCCGAACCAGATCCAGCTCCACGAACCTCATGACGACGTCGGAGTGGACACCGCTGCTGCGGGCCACCCCTTCGAGGCTCAGACGCCACGGATAGGCGAGTGGATATTCCCGGCTCATAGCAGCCCCTCCCTCGGGTGAAAATCGGACACGGCTGCAAGCTGCTCGTAGAGCTTGCGCACCTCACTACTCAACCGCGGGGGCACCATGACCCGGATTTCGGCGTAAAGGTTCCCCGGCTGGCCTTTCGGATCGGGCAGACCCTGCCCGCGAAGCCTCAGTCTGCGTCCGCTGGAAGACCCTTCGGGAACGGTCATGGTCACAGGCCCGGCGGGCGCGTTGACCTTGATCCTGGCCCCGAGCGCCGCCTCCGACGGCGTGACGGGAAGGTCGAAATGGATGTCCCGGCCTTTGAGGCGGTATCTCGTGTCCGGCTGAATGCTTACGGTCAGGAAGAGATCCCCCGGCCGGCCCCCATCTCGGCCACCGGCGCCCTCCCCCGCGAGTCGGATACGCTGCCCGTCCACCACACCGGGCGGCACGTCGACGTCGTAATTCCGCGTCTCGCCACCTGGCTCTGCCAGGCGAACCGTGCGCCGTCCGCCGCGGATTGCTTCTTCGAGCGTCAGCCGAAGCTCGGCCTTGTGGTCTGAGCCCGGCGCCGGACCCGCCCCCTGCTGACGGAACCAGCCACCCAGCAGGTCCTCCCAATCGACGTCCCCTCCCATGTCGACATGGGCGCCGCCGTACGCGCCGCGTCCCGGGCGCGGGCCTGGGCGCGGACCACCGGAACCCCGCCCCGTGCCGCTGCCCTCCGAATCAACACCGCGACCGGCATATTGCCGGTAGTCCGCGCCGAACCGGTCATAGCGCGCCCTGGTTTCCGGATCTGACAAAGTATCGTAGGCCTCGCCGATCTCCTTGAATTTGTCCGCAGCATCAGGCTCCCGGTTGACGTCCGGATGGTATTTTCTTGCCAGTTTGCGGTAAGCCCGCTGGATTGCGTCCGGCTTCGCCGTGCGAGGGACGCCGAGCACTGAGTAGTGATCCTTAGCCACGATCAGCGTTCACCGCCCGGCTCACGACGACGGCGGCGGGCCTGAGGACGGTATCCGTCCCGCCGTAGCCAGGGCGCAGGACGGTGATCACTGTCCCGGGAGGAACGTCGTCCGTCTCCGATACGCTGACCACCTCGTGAATCCGGGGGTCGAAGGGGACGTTCTCACCGTCGATCCGGGGGTACCCGAGGCGGGCCAGGATATCGATGGCCTGGGAACGGATCGCATCCAGGCCATCGACGAGGGGGTCCCCGGCAGAGGGGGCATGAGTGAGGGCGAGTTCCAGATTGTCCAAGACAGGCAGCCACAGCAGCGAGACCGCTGCGCGTTCCTGTGCCCTTAGCTGTGAGGCCTCCCTGGCGGCGCGTTTTCGGATATTGTCTGCGTCAGCCAGCGCGCGGCGCCAAAGATCCTCCATTTTGGCCAGCGCTTCCACCGATGCCCCAGGCTTGGTTTCCGTTACGCCGGCTGCAGCGGCCTCTGTTCCATCACTTCCCTGATCGGCGTGCCCAGCCGGCCCTGCGTGGTCGCTCATGGCCGTACCTAGCCACGATCGAATTCTGCATCGACAATGTCATCGTCGTCCACACTGTCAGAAGTCCCAGGCTGAGACACGGGTCCCGCGCCCGCCCCTGCACTGGCCCCTGACGCTGCCGAGGCACTCAAGGCCGACTGCAGCTGCTGGAGCTCGGAAATCAGTTCCCTCGCCGCGCCAACGTCCGCCTGGTTGCTAACGGCGTCCCGCGCCTGACCAACCAGTAGTTCAGCCCGGGCCTTGTCGTGCACCGGGACAGCATCACCAAGTTCATTGACGGCCCGCTCAACTCGATAGGCCACCGCGTCGAGTTCATTCAGGGTGTCAATGCGCTCCCGATTCTGCACATCCTCGCTCCTGTGGGACTCGGCCTCGGCAATCATTCGCTCGACTTCCTTGGCATCGAGGTTGGATCCTTCACTGATCGTGATGCCCTGTTCCTTGCCTGTGTCTTTATCGCGGGCTGTGACGTTGAGAATGCCGTTTGCGTCGACGTCGAACGTGACCTCAACCTGCGGTTCGCCGCGAGGCGCCGGCCGGATATCGGTTAGCTGGAACCGGCCCAAAACCCGATTATCCGCAGCCAGTTCCCGCTCCCCCTGCAGGACCACTACGTCCACGGCGGGCTGGTTATCATCGGCGGTGGAGAACACTTCGCTTCGCCGTGCGGGGATGGTTGTGTTGCGCTCGATGATCTTTGTCATGACACCGCCGCGGGTCTCGACCCCGAGGGAAAGCGGCACAACATCCAACAGCAAGACATCCGAGACTTCGCCTTTGAGAACTCCGGCCTGAATCGCCGCACCGATGGCCACGACTTCGTCCGGATTGACGCTCATGTTCGGATCTTTTCCGCCGGTCAGGCGGCGGACCACATTTTGTACCGCCGGAATACGGGTGGAGCCGCCCACCAAAATCACTTCATCGATGTCGTTGGCGGTGACCTTGGCATCCGTCATCGCCTGTTTGACCGGATCCATGGTCCGTTCCACCAGGTCATGAGTAATGTCTTCAAACACTGAGCGCCGAACAGTGGTGGTCAGATGCTTGGGCCCCGCCGCGTCCGCAGTGACAAAGGGGAGGCTGACCTGCGTCTGCGTCACAGAGCTTAGCTCAACCTTTGCTTTCTCGGCCGCTTCGAACAGGCGTTGCAAAGCCTGCGCATCCGCACGCAGGTCAATGCCCTCCTGCTTCTGGAAATCATCGGCCAAGTAATCAACAAGGCGGCGGTCGAAATCGTCCCCGCCAAGGTGCGTGTCGCCCGCCGTCGAACGGACCTCCACAACGCCGTCGCCGACGTCCAGCAGGCTCACGTCAAAGGTTCCTCCGCCCAGGTCGAAAACCAGAACCGTCTCATGCTGACGTTTGTCGATGCCATAGGCCAGGGCGGCTGCAGTAGGTTCATTAATAATCCGCAGGACTTCCAACCCCGCGATTCTGCCAGCGTCCTTGGTGGCGGTGCGCTGTGCATCGTTGAAGTACGCAGGAACCGTAATGACTGCTTCCGTTATCTTCTCGCCCAGTTGCTTCGCGGCGTCGTCCACCAGCTTACGAAGAACGAGCGCACTCACTTCCTCAGGTGCCACCTTCTTACCCTGCACCTGGAAACGCGCCACACCGTTGTCGTCCGCCACGACGTCGAAACTCACTGCCTTGGCCTCATCAGTGATCTCATCATTGTGACGGCCGATAAATCGCTTGGCCGACGTGATGGTTCCCTTGGGGTTGAGGATCGCCTGCCGGCGGGCCAGTTGCCCCACGAGCCGTTCCCCGCTGTCGGTGTAAGCCACAACTGACGGGGTTGTCCGCGCTCCTTCCGCGTTGGGAATGACGCGCGCCTCCCCGCCTTCCCAGACAGCGATCACCGAGTTGGTTGTTCCGAGATCAATTCCTACTGCCTTGCCCATGACTCACTCCGGTCCTGGAGGACGCGACCGGCCCTGCGACGACGTCCGCCCGAGGTTGCACCACATGAGGTACGCCTTTGCCGCTGAGCCAAAGTGCTCAAGGGACTCATGGTTTTGTCATGCAGTCTTGTGAGGTTGAGTCTGGCCCCTAGGACGGGAGTGCCGCATGGCCCTGTGAGGTCAGAAATGCTCCAGCGAATTGACCTGACAGGCGAAGGCTCCACGGGCGTGAACTCGAAGGCACTGTGATAGTTGAGGAGCGTCCACCTCATGGCCGGACCGCGTGTGGTCTGCAAGCGCGTGAACCACTTGACAGGCAGTTGAGCCGGGTCTAGTACTGGGCTATATCTGGTGCACCCCGCTCGCCGGGCCGGATGGTAGCCACACCATCGGTCAGTGCCTACTTAACATCAATGTTGGCGGTCACGGCAGGGTCGGCTCCATGGAATAACCAACATAGGAGCCCGCATGAGTACACTGATTCCCGACCCGCACCTCTTGCAGATTCATCCGGTCACGGTGCGCACACCGCAAGGCTGCGAGGAATGTCTGCTACTGGGTACTCCTTGGGTTCATTTACGACTATGTCTATCCTGCGGCCATGTGGGTTGTTGCGATTCCTCACCCATGCGCCACGCCCGGGCCCACGCCACTGAGTTGCATCCGATCGTTCGTTCCTTGGAGCCCGGCGAAAACTGGCGTTGGTGCTATCCCCATGAGGCATTTGTCTAAGAAATCGACGGGTGTGCTCAGCTGATGCAGCCTTCTGCAGACTCTTCGCCGGCCGAAACACCGGATGTCTCAGGCGCCTATCCGCGACTGAGCAAAGCCCAGATCGAATTGCTGGACCGTGTGGGGACCAAAAGGGCAACAACCGCGGGGGAAGTCCTCACGCACGAGGGCGACGCGGGCGAATATTTCTTCGTCATACTGCAAGGCACGGTACTGGTTGTGGAAGGGCTGCCTGACGTTCACGGCGGACAACCCGCAGAGCTCGGCCCGGACACCCGAATCCTCGAAGTCCACGGTCCGGGGCGGTTCCTCGGTGAATTGGGCTTGGTGGAGGGGCAACCGGCCTTTGTCAGCAGTGTGTCCGCCGAAGCTTCCGAGGTGCTCCAGATCAGCGGGGATGATCTGCGCCGTGTGGTTCTGACTGACGCAGCGGTGGGCGAGACCATCCTGCGTGCGTACCTCCAGCGCCGAATCCTGCTGATCGGCGCTGGCGCGGGGATCCGGATTGTTGGCTCCCGCTTCAGCCGGGACACACTTCGCCTCCTGGAGTTTTCAGCATCCAATCGCTTGCCTCACCGGCTGGTTGATCTGGAGAACGACCGCCAAGCACAGGCCATCGTGGACAGGGCCGGTATCCTCGCAGGTGACCTTCCCGCAGTGGTGCTGAATGCTTCGCAAATTCTCAGGAACCCCTCAAATGCAGACCTGGCACTCGCCACGGGCCTGCGAGCTGTCAAAGAACATTCGACCACCTACGATCTCATGGTGCTCGGGGCTGGTCCGGCCGGCCTGGCAGCCGCCGTCTACGCAGCGTCCGACGGATTGTCCGTCGTCCTTAAAGAAGCCGTCGGGCTGGGCGGGCAGGCCGGTACATCGCCGCGGATCGAAAACTTTCTCGGCTTCCCCGCCGGCATCTCCGGCGGAGAACTCACGGAAAGGGCGATCCTTCAGGCCCGCAAGTTCGGGGTCCAGATCAACGTCGCTTGCTGGGCACGCACCATTGAGTTGAGGGACGGTGAGTTCCGCGCGGAGTTTAACGGCAGCGGCCCTGCCTCCTCTCGGGCAACGCTGCTGGCAACCGGGGTCCGGTACCGCAGGCTACCAATCCCTGGGCTGGAGGAACTGGAAGGAAACAGCGTCTTCTACGCGGCCACTGTCCACGAAGCCAGGCTCTGCGGATCGCAGCCAGTGACCGTCGTCGGCGGGGGAAACTCCGCCGGGCAGGCCGCGCTTTTCCTGGCCGGCACCGGAGCAGCAGTACGACTGGTAGTGCGCGGGGCGGACCTCCGCGCGGATATGTCGCGGTACCTCGCGGAACGCATCGAAGGGCAACCCGCCATAACGGTACTGCTGGGGGCCACCATCGTGGGCGTCAGTGGTTCAGGCGCGCTTGAACGGATCGTCGTCGACCTGCGGGCTACGGGTGAACAACGTATCTTCGCCTCCCGTTACCTCTTCATTTTCATCGGGGCTGTGCCCCACACAGAATGGCTGCAAGGTACGCTCGCACTGGATGACCAGGGCTTCATTCTGACCGGGGCTGACCTTGAGGAGTTCCCTCCGGAGTTCAGCCATTTGGGACGCAGAAGACTGCCTCTGGAAACCAGCGTCCCCGGGATGTTCGCGGTGGGCGACGTTCGGCATGGATCGGTGAAACGCGTAACAGCTGCTGCCGGCGAAGGTTCGACAGCCGTCGCAATGGTCCACGAGCACCTGCGCAGCCTCCGTGGTGGACCGCTTGGCACGCCAACGGGAACAGCTTAACAACCGCCGCGTACAGGCGTAGTTTGGGTCCTAGGACGTCGATTCAGTCCGTGCCGCAATGCCGTGGAGTCGGCTGCGTCGGCATGAGGATGAAAAACGGCATGCCGGCCAAATACGGCGCTGGATAGCCCGCGTCGATGACTCGTGTTCAGGAGGTGTTCCGAGGCCCCGAGATCGTCGATTTCTTGTTCCCCGTGACGGAGACAAACGGCCTCGCCGGGTCGTGATAACTCAGAGCTACAGTTACCGTCTGCCCGGTCATGTATTGCAGCAGACTTCCCACTGGACGGAGCGAGGATTCAAATGATCGACCAACGTGCGGCAGAGGAATTCCTCAACACTGCCACGCGGGCGGTATCCGAGTTGTCGTTTTGTGAGATCCAGGACCGGTACCTTGCGGTGAATGGCCAGTTGAAACCCGTCATGGCTCGCGCGGCATCACCGCAGGATCAAGACGTCCGACGCCTCAACGGCAAGGACTCGGTGCTCCCGGGCACCAGGCCCGGCTGGCGATACGCGCTGTTCATTGCTAACGAGGGCGAACTGAACGGATGCTTGGTAATGTCTGCCACCGATCCTCCTGACGGGCCTCAGCTGACACAGCTCCGAACAGTTGCGGGGATAGCCGCAGCGACCCGAACCACCGCGTCCCTCGACGAAACCCGGGATGGCGCAATGGAACAGGCAACCCGAAGCACCGACCTCGATCAACATCTGCTGTCCCTCTCTGTGCGAGTCCTGGAGCTGGAAGAACACGACAGCATCCGGGATGCCTTGGACCAGGGTGCTACCCGCGACCTCGGGAAAACAGACACCAGGGAGGGATTCCTGGCGGAGGTCCTTTCACGGCTGACGGGCCGGCCCATCTATTTCGAGGACGCATTCGGGAACGTCTGTGCGGAAGCTGGGACAGGGTCGACACCCCCCTACCCAAAACTGGACGCGGCCGCCAGATCGCGCACGGCCCAGCTCTGGATGTCCTCGGGCTCACCAGTCCGTGAACCGCGAAGACTGGTTGCCCTTGCTGTTTCGCACAGTGAGGTTCTTGGAGCTGTATGCATGGTGGAAACCGAGCTGCCAATCACAGCCGCCAACATTTTCGCCTTGAAATATGCAGCGCGGCTTCTGGAAGCAGAGTTGTCGCACCGCCGCGCCCTTGCCCTGCTGGAACTAAGGCTGGGACGGGACCTCGTGGACGAACTCGTATCCGGGATGGAACCCACAAACGCAGGCGTTCGTACCGCGGCATTGGGCTATGACATCAATGGTCCCCACCACGTCATCGTGGCGATGTGGGAACCGCCAAGAACCGATGATACGGTCGTGGTCGCCTTGCGCAGGACGCTTCGTGCACTCCATTCATCCGCGCTTGTATCGCGGCGGGAGGACATGGCAGTTGCCGTGGTCCATGGAGACCCGTTGGGTTCGGAGGTCTATTCCGTCCTCGCCAAGACCCTGCGGAGTGCCACCGGCTCCGTGGGCATCGGAGGTCCCAGCCCTGATGTTGGCCACATTCCACAGTCCTTTTCGGAAGCCTTGCACGCGCAGCACGTTCGAACCGCTTCAATCGATTGCTATGGTCTCACCCGCTTTGATCAACTGGGGATCTACCGGATCCTGGACACAGCCGGAAGCGAACCGGACGTGGGGGGCTACGTCGACGAGTGGCTGGGCACTCTCCAGCGTTCAGACGACAGCCGGGGGTCTGATCTGGTTCAAACCTTGGCCCAGTACCTTGACCACGGCGGCAACTATGACAGTACCGCCGAAAGTCTGGCCATCCATCGAAGCACTCTGCGGTATCGCCTGAATTCCATCCGGCAGGTCACAGGCTTCGACCTTGCCGATCCTGACACCCGCCTTAACCTGCACGTCGCGACGCGAGCATGGCGCCTTCGTCCGCACGGCGCCCCGTTTCACATCCCCTAACCACGTTGTGATCGTGCAGAGTTACCGTCAGCTCGCACACAAAGTCAAGCAAGGATAAGCGGTATCCACGGTGACGGTGAAGCTCTGTTGGCTGGTACCGACACTGACCAAGGGAGGCAAAGACGTGCCGGACCATTCGGGTGATGCCAATCCCAAAATCGCACGTACGCTGGGCGTCCTTGCCGAACCCGAGGTCACCGCCGAATTCGCCGAGCGCAACGGGCGCGAAGTCCGCGATCTGCTCAACCTTACCGATGAACGCCACATCTGGTCCGTGGTCGTCGAGTACCAGGACTTTACTGCCGGCAATGGGTTGGCGCCCATGCTGAACTCCTTGGCCAAGCACCGCGATCTCCGCGCCTGGGATGTCATGGTCTGCCTGACCGATCTTCCGATTCGGCTGGATGGCCGGACTGTCGTGGCGGAAGTAGCGCTTGAAGAACAGATTTCTTTGGTTTCCTTGCCTGCCCTCGGCGCCGTCAATATCGACCGCCGGGTCCGCACTGCCGTCTTCGATCTTAGCTGGGCTATGCACCGCCCTTTCGATCCCGAGGATAACGCCGTGGAATTCGGCCCACCTTCCTTCCACGAATCAAAGCACATTCAGACCACCGTTCCCGACCAAGGACCGATTGGGTTCCGCTACGTCTCCGCAAACCGTCTCGGCCGGGGACGGTTGCTGGCTGGCATGCTGCGGGCGAACCGCCCTTGGCGACTCGTCTTCGGGCTGAGAAGCGCGATGGCCGCTGCGATCGCTACTGGCGCCTTTGCGCTTGTCACGGACACCATCTGGCAGCTCGCTGACCTCCTCGGGGCACCAAGGCTGACGTTACTGATGGCGCTTTCCATCAGTTCGATGGTGTTCTGGATCATCGCCCAGCACGATTTGTGGGAAGGGACCAAACGCAACGATTCCCTCGAACGATACAAGGCTTCCTTGTACAACATCTCGACCGTGTGGTCACTGGCAATCGGCGTCGTGATCAGCTACACCCTCTTGTTCGTTGCCGTGCTGCTGGCCGCAGCGTTCACCATCGACAATGCCCTGTTGGCGTTGACCCTGCAACATCCAGCAACCGTGTGGGACTTTGCCGAAGTCGCGTGGATGACCACCTCTGCGGCGCTTATCGGCGGAGCATTGGGCTCGGGGTTCGAGTCGAAGGACGATATTCTTCGAGCTGCGTACGGTCAGCGGGAACGTCACCGTCGCCAGTCAGTCGCCGACGGCGAATGATCTTGTCCTGGCGGAGACCGCCTACTTCGCCCTAAGGCATTCCCGTCAACGCCACAGGTCGGCGGCACTGGCTTGTTGCGATCTGCTCTGAAGGAGAAATCCATGCCTGCGACGTCACTCAACCGCGGCGCGAGCCGGCTGACCGTCAGCGGATGAACCCCCTATCGGCCACAGGTAGAATTTACTGTCGGCCAACCACCCCAACAACATGATCACGAACCGTCGCAGGGACGCGGCACGTCTAATCTAGTTCCAGCCAGAAAGTCCCGAGCCCATGAAAAACACACTTCGCGAGCATTCGGCCGGCGGTGCGGATTTGTCACCGCAGGACCAAGTAAAACGCTACGCTGTCCCAGTCGGGCTCAGTCCCGAAGAAAAGTTCGACCATTGGCGGAGCTGGTACGGCAGCGCAATTGACGCTCCAGTGCGGCTGGAAAAGACCGACAAGCTGGTGCGACCGAATTTCAATCCAACCGCTCTGAGCCTCGAAGGTCCTGGCTTCAGCCTTGTTGATGTCACGAATGAACCCGCCAATTGCTTCTGGAACGGGGAAACGAGGCCCAGCGACTGGCTCGTTTATTTCAGGACGGCCTGTAACAAGTTCAGCTTCTCGGGACGGGGGGAGTCTGTCTCACCCGGGACTGTCAGGTTCTTTGACCTTTCTCTACCGGGTAACTTCCATGCCCCAGCCGGTTTTAGCGCCGTGCGGGTCCATTTCGATCGGGACCTGCTGGGCCTGGACGACAGAGCAATGAAACGCCTAAAGGGGCTGGCTGACATCAGACAGAATCCCATCCTGCGTGGGCTGATTCTTCCTGCCTTGTCTGGCTGGCAGCGGACGGTCATTGCGCAGGAGATCCAGCATCTCCAACCGGTGGCGCGGTCCATGATGCTGGCTTTAGTCAGCTCGCTGCTTGAAACCCCGGCAGATCCCGACGATCTCAAGCTGGCCCGCATCGCAACGATCAAGAAATTTGTGCGCAAAAACTTCAGAAATCATGCTCTCACTGTTGACGAGGTTGTGGCTTACTCATTTCTTTCCCGCCGGGCGCTCTACTACCTTTTCGAAGACGAAACACTTCAGGTCAGCGGATACATCCGCGCCCTGCGAACCCTGGAAGCAGTTGATCTCCTCGCCGAGGCAAACTCCTGGAGACGTTCCCTGACGGACATAGCGGGCGCCAGCGGGTTCACAACCCTCCCAGCCATGCGGCGCGCCGTCAAGGAACTCACTGGCCTCTCGCTGAGGGACGCGCAGGAGAAACCAGCACTACTGCAGATCAGAGCCTCTGAACTAAGAAAACAGACCGAGTTGTGAAACCTCGGACAGCAGCTCGCCTGGCATGGAACCGCCAGGCTGCGTTTGTTTCAGAGGGATAAGCCAGGTGGCTCGGCTCGGGCTCGGAGGGGCACCGAGCGACCAAGGTCATCGAGGTCCTCACCGACGGTCGCGGCCGCCTTCCCAAGAATCAGCTTTGGATATGGTGACGATCGTCAATCACACTTGTTGGCGAGCCATTCTGCCACCCCGAGTGGGACCAGAACGCCCGAAGCACGGAAGGTCGTCCCAAGAGGAAACCTTGTCCGGTTTTAACTCCCAGCTCAGCTAGCGTGGCCAACTCCGAACTGGTTTCAATTCCCTCGGCGACCAGCCCGGCCCCGATGTGTGAAGAGAAGCTGAGCATCGCCGCGAGCAGAGCTTTCTGGCCGGGGTTGGCGTCAATTCCTGCGACGATTGACCGGTCGAGTTTAATGAGCTCCGGACTGAGCCTCAGGATGTGACGCATGGATGAGAACCCGGCTCCGACGTCATCAATAGCCATTCGTACGCCAGCGCTTCTCAGTGGGGCGAGTGCCGCCGTCAGACGGGCGTAGTCAGTTACGGGTGAGCGTTCGGTCAGCTCTACGACGATTCGCTCGGGCCTGAGACCTGATTTCCTCACGATTCCGCCTAGCCTCTTGTCAAGGCACGCATCTGGGGAGAGATTGACGGCGACGTAGACGTGGGCAGGAAGACCCGCTGCCGCAGCCAGCGCCGTTTCCAAGGCAAAGAACTCGAGTTCGAGGCCGCGACCGATTGAGTTTGCGTCTGCGAACCATTGATCTGGAGACTTGAAGGGAGGGCCTATGAAGCGCGTGAGAGCTTCGGCGCCGACAATCTCGCCCGTTCCCAAATGGCAGATCGGCTGGAAAACCGTGATCAGTGACCGGGTCGTCAACAGAGAATCGACGCGTGCCGCGATGTCTTGGTCCCTTCGGCTCTGCGCACGCGGGACATCCGCGGTCTTGAGCTCCATAAGGCCGGAGGTATGTGACGCTTCGATGAGCTCACCGTCTCGTTGCCGAATGAGCCGCCACGTGCCATGAACAGCGGCCGGGAAAAGCAGGATCGTGATGAGGGTGCATACTCTGGCATGCGCCTCCAGGCCGGCCCACGGCTCAAGTCCCAAAGCGAGGGGCAGGAGTACCGACAACGTCGATAGCACCCCACCGAACAGCAGGCACAGCAACCACCGGATACCAACGCTCTTATGAGGGTGGACGCCGTCAGTCAGAGCTGGACACATGGACAACAGGCGTCGACGGAGAAATGCTCCGAAGTGAGCTCCTGGCCGCTGCATCAGTCGTGGCAGTGTGGTGATGGAGCGCATCGTTTGTCCACTGAATGAGGGTCGATCGATGGCGCTTCACACGAAATCCCCACTCTCTGCGTGCCCGATTCCAAGCCAATCACTCGACGGAAACGAGGACGCAGGGCAATCACCTGTGGCCGCCGTCCCACGCTGGGAAAAGTCGGCATGGTGTTAACGGTGAACATAGGGCCCTCCTGTTCCAGTGGCGGTTGCATTCCGTCCCTTTCACGGCCGGGCAGGCGCTGCCTCCCGGATTTGTAGGCTCTGAACGCGCCTGCCGGTTTCAAATCCTACGGTTGAGGCCCGCCAGGCCTGGGCGACAATCACTCCAATGTGTGCATCCTTTGATTCGTGACCGATCAATTCGTGCAGAATCCTGTCCGCGCCGCCCCTTGACGACAGATTGTTGCCCCGGAACATTCCGCCCAAGGGGCCATCCAGAACGCGGATTTCATCGCACGGGCCCATCGAATCAGGAGATTTTCCACCCGGCGCCAGGAAACCTGGCGGGCAATAATGGGCTATACGCTGATGACGTCCGGCCGCCTCCGGGGAAGAGAACCCGTCGCTTCCCCAAGCCGGGCACGAATCCCACTGAAAATTCCCGGACCAAACAAAGGACATCATGAGCGAACTTCGAGTGGGCGACAACCTCCCCTTGGAGATGTTGAGTTTTAGCGCCGTCGGCTGCCCTGTCTGGTCCGGTCAGCACGAACTCGAGGAAATGTGCGCACTCGATGCCGGGCATACTGGACAGCACATCGCAATCGACGCGGCCATGGTTGTCCGTGCGGTGTGGGAATGAAGTTGGCAACCCCGGTTACGGCCGGGGCCGAGGTCATTCGTGGAGCCCAGTGATGAGCCCAAGGTCTCCCCGTGATGCCCGATGGGGAGTGCGACCCACTGTCTGCCCCATCGTCATAGTGATTGGAGTCTTCCGTGTCCGTTGAGTCGCCCGCCTCGGATGGCCCGGGCCTAACCGGCAGTCAGAAGGTTGCCGTGGTTCTTATGCAGATCCCGCCCAGCAGCGCAGCGTCGCTCATGGCCCAGTTTTCCGAGTCAGAGGCCCAGGAAATCGCTTCCGAAATCGTGCGGCTTCGCAGGGTCTCTTCCTCGGTGGCGGATTCGGTGATTACCGAGTTCCACGATTACGTCTCTAGCGGTCGACGCACGGCCCGCGGCGGCCGCAACTTCGCGGCAGGTCTCCTGGAGGCATCCTTTGGGGCTGACAAGGCAGCTGGGTTGATGGACAGGGTGGCATCCTCGATGGCCGGAAAGTCCTTCGATTTCCTGGAACCGATGCCTTCAGAGCAAATACTGGCACTGATTGACGGGGAGCTCCCTCAAACGATGGCCATGATCCTGGCGCACCTGCGGCCCAGCAAAGCATCAGCGGTCCTGGCCGGACTCGACGACGCGCAGGCCAGCGAGGTGGCCCGCTGCATCGCGACAATGGGGCCAGTGGCACCCGAAGCGGTCACGATCGTGGCCGACGTGCTGAAACAGCGTGCAGGATCGGCGGTTTCACATGGGAAGCCCTCCGAAAACGTCGGCGGCATCCAGCCGCTTGTAGACATCATCACCCGGGCGGACACAAAGACAGAGCGCACGGTTTTGGAAGGTTTGGAAGTGCTTGACGCTGAACTTGCAGGCGACGTACGCGCTCAAATGCTGACATTCAAGGACATTGTCAGGCTCGAACGGCGCGACATTCAGCGGCTCCTGCGAGGCGTCAGTCCAGCGATCCTGGGAATCGCCCTCAAAGGCGCTTCAGGCGTGGTCCTCGAAACGGTCCGCAACAATATCTCTGATCGAAATAGGGAAATCCTGGCCTTTGAAATGGCCTCCGCCGGCCCCGTTCGGGCGTCACAAGTGGAAGAGGCACAGGCCCAGATCATTCGTTCACTCCGCGAAGAAACCGCAGCTGGAACCATGGTCATCCGGCGCGCTGAGGATGACCATCTCGTCGACTGATCTGCTCCGCACAGCACCAGGCCCCGGACGACACAGAAGAACAGTCACGCCACCGGCCCAGTTTCCCGCTTCAAGTTTCCGGGGTACAACTTCTGGGCAACCGTCACCCAGGAAATTACGACGGCGGCGGGCTGGCCCGCATGGGCAACCCACCGCCGTCGAACTTAACAGCCTTCTACAGGAAGTGCTACGAAGCTGATCCTGCCGCCGGGAACCGCTCCCACGCCCGGTGTGCAGAAAGCAGTTCCCCAACCACCGGAATCACCGTGTCCGGACCTTTTCCACTGACGATTCCGGGGGCATCCTGAGGGATGCCGGCCGCATCCAGAACTGCGGCACCTGGGCCCCAAGCACCAATGGCTTTGCCATGACGGAAAGCTTCAGAAACCATGAGAACCACCCGCGGGTCAAGGGTTGCACCCGGTTCACCGGCCTTGGCATCGCGGCCCGGCATGGAATCGGGAGCTGGAGTGCCTCCGCCAGCCACAATAATTGCATCGAATTCGATGGAGCGCGCTGTGAGGTAGCTCCTTTGTACAGGTACTGCGGGACCATCCTCCGGTTCAATAACGCCCCCGGACGGTGCAATGACCAGCGGGACCATGCCTGCCGCGTAAAGCTCCGCGCGTGCTGCCGCCACCAGCGACAGGTCGCTTTCACTGTCCGCGACGATGCCCACGATGCGACCATCAACAGGCCATTTCCCACCAATCTGGGACACAGCAGGGCTGGGCTCCACGTCCGGTGTGTCAACGGTGGCCGCCGGTACGGGCATCCCGAGGCCCTTGGCGACGGCAGCGCAAAGCCCGGCGTCAATGTTAGCCAGCGCCATGAGTTGCCGTTCCCGGATCACCGCTTCATAGCACTTGCCAAGCTCAAACGTGTAGGCCTGAATCACGTGGTCCTGCTCTACCGACGTCAAACTGCGGAAGAACAGCCGGGCTTGACTGAAGTGGTCATCGAACGACGCCGGGTTTCTCCGTTCCTTAATTCCTGCCGCGATTTCCTCAGGTACGTCCACGAATGCTCCCACATCCTGCCCGGCCATGAACGGGCAACCACCATCAAGGGAATTCGGATGGTAAGGGGCCACTCCCCCATGCACGGCAGTCTGGTGCATCCCGTCCCGCAGCATGTCATTAACCGGTGCGTGGGGCCGATTGATGGGAATTTGGGCGAAGTTCGGTCCACCAAGTCGTGAAATTTGCGTGTCCAGGTATGAGAACAGGCGGACCTGCAGCAGCGGATCATTAGTGACATCGATGCCTGGGACGAGGTGTCCCGGGTGGAAGGCTACCTGCTCGGTCTCGGCAAAGTAGTTGGTCGGGTTGGCGTTCAGCGTCATCAGCCCGATCGGCTGAACCGGAGCCAGTTCCTCAGGGATGAACTTGGTGGGATCCAGAAGGTCGATACCTTCAAAGATTTGATCTTCAGTGTCCGGGAACGTCTGGATGCCAAGCTCCCACTCCGGGTACGCACCTGATTCGATCGCATCGGCCAGATCACGACGGTGGAAATCGGGATCCATGCCGTTAATATTCTGGGCCTCCTCCCACACCAATGAGTGAACACCCAACTTCGGCTTCCAGTGGAATTTGACCAGAGTGGTCTTACCTGCAGCATCCACCAACCGGAATGTGTGGACGCCGAACCCTTCCATGGTCCGGTAGGAACGGGGAATTCCGCGGTCCGACATATTCCACATCGTGTGGGCTTGCGCTTCGGTATGCAACGAAACAAAATCCCAAAATGTGTCGTGCGCACTCTGAGCCTGCGGGATTTCCCTGTCAGGATGCGGTTTCCCCGCGTGGATGAGGTCCGGGAACTTGATGCCGTCCTGAATGAAGAAAACTGGAATGTTATTCCCCACCAGGTCGTAGGTACCCTCATCCGTGTAGAACTTCGTGGAAAAGCCACGGGTGTCACGGACCGTGTCGGCTGACCCTCTGGATCCCAGAACAGTGGAAAACCTCACGAACACCGGGGTTTCCACATCCGGCGCAAGGAACCCTGCCCTGGTGATTTTCGAAGCCGTGCCGTAAGAGCGGAACGTTCCATGCGCCCCGGCTCCTCTGGCGTGAACCACGCGCTCGGGAATTCTCTCGTGATCAAAGTGAGTGATCTTCTCACGCAAGTGATGGTCCTGCAGCAAAATCGGGCCGCGTGGCCCGGCCTTCAAGGAATGGTCTGTATCTCCGAGCCTCAGACCTTGGGCCGTTGTCAGGTACTGGCCGGACTGGGCACGTGAGTTTGCGGGTGCGCCGGTGGGGCTCCCCGTGGGTGACACGGCCTCCGGCCCCTGCTGATCAGGCTTCGGCGGCAACGGCTCACGCGCCGCTGTGGGCTCTTCTAAGGCGGGCTGCTCAATAGACGGAGCCCCTGGAATCTTGATGTTGTCCTCAGCTGGCACTGCGCGTTCTCCTCGATGTTGATCGGCGACTACTTCACTCAACCAAAAAAGGTAAGCTTCCTTAGTACCATAGGGGCCGGGAATCCCGCTTGCAAAGTCAGTGCGGCAAGGTAACGCGATTACAGCTGGCGGACAGCGGCCTAAAGACCTCGGAGGAAGGCCGGCCTGTGATCGAACCCGTGGCTGGTGAGACCGTAGAAAACAGGCAGGATCACGAAAATCACCGATGCGACCAACGGATGGACGAGGACACCTACCGTTCCCGCCGCGAGGTACAGCACCACCCCGGCAAGGGCACGTGGTCGCTCGCGCGCGAAGTAGGAATCCTCCACTTCTTCCTCTGTGAGCTCAGGATGCCGCGCCAAGTGCGAAAAGAACACCAGCCATGACAGGCACAGCAGTGCGCCGACGATCGCGTACAGCGCGACCGCGACCCGCTCGTCGGCCAGATTACCTGTCTTGGCCGTATCGATGATCACGGCTGTCGGCCAAGGCAAAAGGGCGAGGGTGGCGAGGATTCCCAGATTGGCCCACTGTAGGCCGATATCCATCTGCCGAATACGGGAGAAGGCGGATTTGTGGTTGAGCCAGATCACGGCCAGATAGATGTAGGAGGCCGCATACGCCAGATAAGTGGGCCATTGACCCAGCAATCCAGCCAAAAGCCCGCCAGGCTCGGTCTCTGGCGGCGTGAGCTCAAGAACCAGGAGCGTGATGACTATCGCGATGACGGCGTCGCTGAACGCCTCGGCACGGCTGGTGTTCGAAAGAGTCACACCCAGCTCCTAAGCCCGTGCATGAGGTGGCATCATGCACGGGGCCGGCTTGCGTCCTCTATCCGCCGTCACCGGGAAGCTTGTAGGCGAGCACGTCGATGTTCTGTATGTTCGGTTCCGCGCTGAACAGCTCTGCTCCCTGAGCGGCAAGTGCCTGCCCGACTCCCCCGGAGAGGTGGGTTTGGCGGGCCTCGTCATCTGGGAAAACGTCGAATACTCCGAAAGTCGATTCGTCGAACTGGAGGGCGAACCAAGCGCGTGTACCCGGTTCCTGTTCAACGACCGAGCGCGCGGAGCGGAGGAAATCCGCGACGTCCTTCTCCTTGCCGGGCTTGGCTTTCAGTATCACCGACAATGCAACCTCAATCATGCTCCATCACCCGGCCCGATCTGACGTATTCCGTACTGCACGACAAATTTCATGGCGAGCCTCCTTGGAACGGTACTGCGGTGGGAATGGTGCGGACCGAGCTGACCTCGTGGCACCTCCTCAACCTATCGAGGGAGCGGCGCGACGCACTGCCAGTCTCCCAGTGATCGCAGGTCACCACAAGAGACGGTTCCACCTGCCAGTGGCCTGGCATCGCAGCCTTGGCCCCGGCTGAGGGATGCGCTCCGCGAGGAGGCCGCCTAGATCACCTCAAGCAAGCGTTTGTGGGTGGGAGGAGGATGGACACGATCCAGGTCAGCCAGGTCCTGGGGCGCAAGCCGAACGTCGAGGGCCCGCTGGCATTCCTGGACGTGTTGCGGACTTGAAGCTTTGGGAATGGCCAAGACAAGCGGCTGCCTGAGCACCCACGCGAGGGCGATCTGCGCGGGACTGACCCCGTGTTCGGTTGCGATGCGCACCAGCACAGGATCGTTCAGCATCCGCCCCTGCTCCAGTGGCGAGTACGCTGTCACCGGGATGCCCCTGTCGACGCAGCGGGGCAACAGATCGAACTCGATGCCCCGGCGGGTCAGGTTGTAGAGCACTTGGTCGGTTGCGACTTTCCGGCCGCCGGGCAAGCGCATCAGTTCCTCCATGTCCGCTACATCGAGGTTGCTGACGCCCCAGTGCCGTATTTTCCCGGCCGCCTGCAGTTGTTCGAAGGCTTCGAGCGTTTCCGCCAAGGGAACAACGCCCCGCCAATGCAGCAAATAGAGGTCGATGCTGTCCGTTCCAAGGCGCCGCAGGCTACCTTCGCAAGCATCGATGGTTCCGCGCAATGTGGCGTGATGCGGCAGGACTTTGGTGATCAGAAACGCTTCGTTCCGGCGGGATGCCAGCGCCCTTCCGACGAGTTCCTCGGCCGCGCCGTTGCCATACATCTCGGCGGTATCAACCACGGACATTCCTAAGTCCAGGGCCGTATGGATCGCCGCAGTCTCTTGGGGGGCGTTGCCGGGGTGCTCGCCCATGCCCCACGTTCCGATCCCGAGCACCGGGACAGTCTCACCGGAAGGAAGAGATATCTCGCGCAACGTAACTCCCGTCAGAAAGAGCCCGTTCACGCTATCGGCCGCACCGCGTTCGATGATTCTCGTCCGGACCATGGCGACACGCGCCGTGTTTTTTCAATCTACTCCGCTGCCGGAGGACAGGAAAGGTACCGAGGGCTCCCCCAGCGTCTGCGTGGTGTCTGTCTATTTAGGAATGGTGATCCCCAACCTGCCCATCCGGCGGTATATCGTCGCCCGGCTGATGCCGAGTTCTGCTGCCGCACCACTTACCGTGGCCCCTTGCTTGGAGAGACTGCGGATGATCTCGTCACGTTCCACCACCTCGATCCGGCTCAGGTGCCGGCTGCTCCCACCCAGAAGGTAGGCAGGCAGATGGCGGACATCGATGGTCTCCGTCTGAACAGCTGCGGCGTGGATGACCGTGAAAAGCTCGTCAATGTTGTCCGGCCAGCTATGGGCGCTCAAAGCCCTTTCAGCCGCGCCGGTGAAGCTGATCTCCCGCAGGCGGGTTTGGCGGGCGACGTACCTGGCCAAGTGCAGGACATCTTCGCCGCGTTCCCGCAGGGCGGGAACAGAAATCACCGTGTCCACCATCCCTGCCAAGGGCTGCGGGATGTCGCTGTGCCTCGCAGCTGTGACAGCCCACGCAAGCGCCTGGGGGCTTCCGCTCCGGGAGAGGGGAAGCGACCGGACTGCGCTGTAGACGTGGGCGTAGAGTTCTTGCGCTGCCCATGCGGGCAATCGGTCTACGTTTTCGACAATGACAGCCGTTGCTGGTTTGGCCAACTCGGGTGCCCATAAGGATAGCCAGGCGTCGACGTCGCCGGGGGCCGGAGCTGCCGCTGAGATGATGCGGCTCCCTGGGTGGGCTTGCCGCAAGGCCTGCGCCAGTAGAGTTGCGCGCCCCGTACCGTGCTCGCCTACGGCGGCAACCACGCGTCCGGCTGCAAGGTCCCGAGCCGCCTGCTCGAGGGCGTTTGTCCAGGCTGACGACATTTTCCGCACTGTTCCCGCGGCCGGCTCGAGCTTGTCCCTCTGAATGCGGAAGACGCCTCCCTTTGGTCCCGGTTTTCCTTTGCGGCCCTGCGACCTTGAAAGCATCAGGGCCGAGGTGTTGCCCGCAGCTGATTCTGCCAATGCCAGGAGCAATTGCGGGAATGAGCGGGACCAGGTGGTGATGTTGACGCTCCCTTCCAGCAATCCGCTGACTGGATCGAAGACAGGGACTGCCGCGCATGTGTAAGTCCGGAGGCTGGCACTGTAATGTTCTTCAGCTCGGACAAGAGTGGGGACGCGGTCCGCCAGCGCTAGTCCCATGCCGTTGGTCCCGGCATCCCTTTCGGAAAACGCGAACCCTGGCGCCAGATGGACCTTGTCGAGCGCCTGCAGGAGGGAGGTGTCTCCGCTGAAGCGGTTGAGGAGCAAGCCGTTGGCATCGGTGAGCATAAGGCTCACGGGTTCGTTCGCCAGAGTGCTGTAGAGGCCAGTGAGCACTTCCTGACCGCACTGGAAAAACAGGGAGTCGTTCCCTGCGGAGCCAGACCACGTGGGATCCACGCCTTCGGCGGAAACGCCGTATTCCTCGCTCCGCTGCCAGGACGCGAGGAGGCGTTTGTCCGGAGTGGCGAGCTGGCCGCCGTCATCGTGCGCCCGGCTGACATTCCCCTCGTCCTTGTTCGGCATCATCGCCTCCTCGTCTCCATACATCGAGGTTACTTTGCTTGGCAGTCACAGTCGGAAGAGGATCGTCTCAAAATGAGACACACGCCACATGTTGACAGCTGATCCGCCAGCCTAGTCTCGATGATGTCGCGACTACGGCAGTCGCCAGAAGGAGACCGGACATGTACAGCAAAGACGGCGAAAACTACTTTATTGTCGACGCCCACATCGCATTGTGGGATGCCCGCCCGGAAAACCAGCGGAACATCCCTGGTAAGCAGTTTATCGATTGCTTCTACGACTACCACCGCAACCTCTCTCCCGACGCGGAACAGTGGAGCTATGAGGAATTCCTTTACCAGGGCGGCCAACGCCTCATGAAGGATCTGTTCGAGGACGGCTACGTCGATCACGCGATTTTTCAGCCCGCTTACCTCGGAGCGTTCTACAAAAACGGATTTGCACAGGTTGAGGAGTCCTACGGCCTTGCCGCGGCGAATCCTGACAAGCTCACATACAACCACTGCTATGACCCACGCGACGGCGAGGCGGGCCTCGACCGGCTGCGCGCCGATCACGAAAAGATGGGCTTCAAAGGCGTGAAGCTCTACACCGCTGAGTGGCACGGCGAATCCCGTGGGTACAAGCTCTCAGACCCCTGGTCCTACCGCTATTTCGAGGAATGCCGCAAACTCGGCATCAAGAACATCCACATCCACAAAGGTCCTACTGTCCGTCCGCTTGACCGGGACGCTTTTGACGTCGCCGACGTAGACCAAGCAGCTTCAGACTTCACCGACCTGAACTTCGTGGTCGAGCACGTAGGCCTGCCCCGACTTGAAGACTTTTGTTGGATTGCCACCCAGGAGCCCAATGTTCATGGCGGCCTGGCCGTGGCAATGCCCTTCATGCACACTCGACCAAGGTATTTCGCCCAGATCATCGGCGAGCTCATATATTGGATCGGTGAGGACCGGATCCAGTTCTCCAGTGACTATGCCATTTGGTCGCCCCGCTGGCTGATTGAGCGGTTCGTTGACTTCCAGATCCCTGAAGACATGACCGAATATGCCCCGCTCACCACTGCCCAGAAGAAAAAGATCCTGGGGCTTAACGCCGCCAAGATGTACGACATCCCGGTGCCCGCTGAGCTTCAGCTCCCCGGCGCGGGCGAGACAAAGACCGGACCGCGGCAGCCCGAACGCGCCGACCTGGCAGGCATCCGGTGACGGCCCTGCGCGTCGATCCCGCGGCTGAAGCCCGCGCGGATGTGACCGAGGAGGAGATCCGCCGTGCGTTGGACTCGGTGTTCGACCCGGAACTGGACGAACCGATCACTGATCTCGGCTTCGTTCGTTCCCTGACCGTCCAGACCGGTGTCGATGGTACACGGGTGGAAGTTCACCTCCGCCTGCCCACTTCCTTCTGCTCGCCCAATTTCGCCTACCTGATGGCGTCCGACAGCAAAGACGTCATCTCGGCGCTACCGGCTGTGACGCAAGTGGTCGTCGAACTGGACGACCACCACGACTCCGACCTCATCAATGCCGGACTCGCCGCGGACGCAGGGTATCGCGGCACGTTCCTGCACGAGGCTGACGACAGCCTGGAGCAGCTGCGGTGGACCTTCCGTCGCAAAGCCCACACTGCTGCGATGGAGCGATGCCTCACTGATCTCCTGCGTTCCGATACAAGTCTCATGGCAACTGACATGGGGAGCATTCGTCTCCGGGACCTTCCGGCTGGACGAAACAAAGAAGCGCTGCTGCGCCGACGATCAGCACTTGGCTTGCCCGGGATTGGGGCTTCGATTGTCCTCGTGAACCACGAAGGGCACCCTTATCCCCCTGATGCCGTTCCGATGGCGCTGCGCCGCGCCCGCTCTACGCGCATCTCAATCGACGGGAACGCACATTTCTGCCGGGGCCTGCTGCGCACACGCTATGAAGGATCCGGCTCTGACCAGAGCACACGGTCCGAGGGTGCTGAACCCTCCGACCACCACCAATTACTTCCGCTTATAGTCAAGGAGATCCACCCATGAGCACCATGCGAGCCGTACAAGTCGTCGGCTACCACGAGGGCCTCAAAATGGCAGAAGTGCCCACTCCCGAAGTCACTGGCCCCTTTGATGTCGTTGTCAGGATCGGCGGAGCCGGGGTTTGCCGCACGGACCTGCACATTCTGGAGGGTCAATGGGCGGAAAAGTCCCAGGTCCACCTGCCGTACACAATCGGCCACGAGAATGCGGGATGGGTACACGCCGTTGGTAGCGCCGTCACCAACGTGAAGGAAGGCGACAAAGTCATCCTGCACCCCCTCATCACGTGCGGTCTGTGCCGTGCCTGCCGTTCCGGGGACGACGTGCACTGCGAGCAGTGCAAGTTCCCTGGCATCGACACCTCCGGTGGATACGCAGAATACCTCCTGACGACCGCCCGGTCCGTCGTCAGAATTGATGACTCCTTGGAACCTGCCGATGTCGCTGCCCTGGCCGACGCCGGCCTCACCGCATACCACGCGGCCGCCAAGGCGGCGAAGCGGTTGACCGCGAGGGACACCTGCGTGGTCATTGGTGCCGGAGGGCTCGGCCACATTGGAATCCAGGTACTCACTGCACTGACGCCGGCCCGCATTATCGTCGTGGACCGTAATCCTGCCGCCCTGGACCTGGCCAAGAGGATCGGAGCACACGAGGGCGTCCTGGCTGACGGATCACAGGTGGAGCAAGTCATTGCCCTCACCGGCGGTTACGGCGCGGAAGCACTCATCGACTTCGTTGGCGAAGGCGGCGCGACCGCCCAAGGCATCGCCATGTTGCGCCAGGCCGGGGATTACTACGTGGTGGGCTACGGCGAGAACATCGACGTCCCTACCATCGATATCGTTTCAGCCGAGATCAACATCATTGGCAACCTCGTTGGCTCCTACAACGACCTCCAGGACCTGATGGCCCTCGCGGCGCGGGGTGCTGTCACTCTTCATACCCAGAAATACGCCCTCGACGACTTCCAACTCGCGATCAGCGACCTCGAGGCGGGCAAAGTTCGCGGCCGGGCCATCCTGGTGCCCTGACGATCAATCAAAGGGCTCGATGCATCACCGTAGAAGTTGGCCTGACCGCGACCCCGCAGGTCGGACGCCGTCCTTCCGAACTGGCCTATCAAAGGAAAGAAATTGATCTTTATCACCGCAAAATTCGCCGTCCTGCCTGCTCACGCCGATGCATGGCCCGAAATCTCCAAGGATTTCACCACCGCAACCAACGCGGAGGAGGGCTGCCTGTTCTTCGAGTGGTCCCGCTCCATCGAAGAACCAACCACTTACGTCTTGATTGAGGCATTCCGCGACGATGAGTCTGGCGCAACCCATGTGCAGTCGACCCACTTCAGGGAAGCGGCCAAGAAGCTGCCAAGGTATCTTTCTGCGACGCCGGACATAGTCAACGTCAAGGTAGAAGGTTGGTCGAAGTTGGGCGAACTCGCAGTCAGCTAACCGAACAGCCTTGAGCATTTCTTCGTTTCTAACGCTGTGATGGAGGGCAACCGGGGAGCCCTTACAGGGTTTGCCTCGGGTACCCAAAGCAGAACAGCACTCAGCGCCGAACGCTTACTTGCACAGGAGACCATCATGAGGATGCAGGGACTACAGACCAAAGCATTACACCCGGGCACCACTGGCCCTGGGGAGGCAGGGTCCCGGATAGCAGTTTTGGAGAGTATCGCCCGCCGGGTGCGCTGGACCGCCGCCGCCATCGTGGATGCTGCCAACCGCGGACGCCCCAACACCAGCGGCATCAAGGTCGGCGGCCACCAGGCCTCCAGCGCTTCCATGGTTGAGATCATGACCTCTCTCTGGTTCTCCGAGCTGACCGCGGCGGACCGTGTGTCAGTCAAGCCCCATGCCTCCCCTGTCCTGCACGCTGTCAATTACCTCCTGGGCGACTTGGACGAAGACAAACTGGGCACGCTTCGACAGAAGGGCGGCCTGCAGAGTTACCCCAGCAGGTCAAAGGATCCAGACACAGTGGACTTTTCCACCGGGAGTGTGGGTATCGGAGCCACCGCCACCATCTGGGCGGCCATGTCACACCGCTTCGTCAGTGACAGGTACGCCGCTTCCCGCAAATCCGGTCGCTTTATCGGACTTCTGGGCGATGCCGAACTGGACGAGGGCGCCATCTGGGAAGCTGTCGCCGACCCCTCCGTGGCGCAACTCGGCGAACTGCTCTGGATCGTTGACTTGAATCGTCAGTCCTTGGACCGGGTAGTACCCGACTCGCAGATCATGCGCCTGCAAGGCATGTTTGAAGCCGCCGGCTGGCAAGTCCTGACCCGTAAATGGGGATCGCGGATTCAGGAACTCTTCGCCCGCCCTGGCGGGACAGACCTTCGCCGTCGGCTGGAGACCATGCCCAATGAGGAGTACCAGCGCATGCTCCGTTCCCCCCACTCGGAGATCTTCGACCGCTTGAGTTCCAGCGGTTCGACCCCCGCCATGGAAAGCCTCCTCAAATCACTCACCGCCACGGAACAGGCTGTGGCGGTACGGGACCTCGCCGGACATGACATTGGACTGCTGCTCGAGACATACAAGCAAGTGGACCCTACCCGGCCCACCGTCATCTTTGCGTACACGATCAAGGGCCGCGGCCTCGCCACGGAAGGACATCCGAACAACCACTCAGCCCTGCTGTCCGAAGATCAGATGGAAGCACTGGCCACGGCCTCCGGGATGGACCTTGGCGATCCTTGGCGGAAATTCCCCGCGGGAACGGTCGAGGAACGGGCCTGCGCCCGGGCTTCCCTCCGGCTCAAACGCAGGCAACCCGGGCAGGCCCCGCCCCTTCAGATCCCGTCTTCCCTGCCATGGGGCTACGGCGACAAAATCTCCACCCAGGCCGCGCTGGGACGGTTCCTGTCCGATCTGAAACGGGCAGCGCCTGAAGTGGCCCACCGCGTCGTCACCTGTAGTCCCGACGTCGCCTCCTCCACGAATCTCGGCGGCTGGATTAACAAAACCGGAGTCTGGTCGGTCGGTGATCGCCACGACTGGTTCGCGGACGACCTCGAACGGGTTCTCCGCTGGATTGAAAACTCCCACGGCCAACACATCGAACTCGGCATTGCCGAAACCAACCTCGTTGGCCTGGTCTCCGAACTCGGAGCGACCTGGAGCCGCTGGGGCCAGCCGCTGATTCCCATCGCCACCATCTACGACCCGTTTGTGGCCCGCGCCCTCGAACCATGGTCCTTCGGCATGTATGCCGGTGGCCAGTCCATCCTGATTGGGACGCCGTCGGGGGTGACTCTGGCACCGGAAGGCGGGGCCCACCAGTCCCTCACCACTCCCTCCATCGGCCTGGAACAGCCGGAATGTACGGCTTGGGAGCCAGCCTTCGCTCAGGATCTGGAGTGGTGCATGCTCGAGGCCATGAGCCGGATCGGCATTCCGGGCGGACGCTCCGCCTACTTCCGGCTTACCACCCGCCCCCTTGATCAGGCCCTGGCTGCCATGCCTGCGGACACGGTGCTCCTGGAGCGGCGCCGTAGGCACGCGGTGGCCGGAGGTTACCGACTGAGCGACCATGACCCGCTCCAAGACAACGTCACTCTGGTCGGCGTCGGGGCAATGATGCCCGAAGTCATCGCATCGGCCGCACGGCTGAAGGCGCTTGGCATCATGGCCGGCGTCGTCTGCCTCACCAGCTCCGACCTCGTCTTTGAATCCCTCCAGAGCCGCAACTCCATGAACCGGGGAGCCACGACGGACGGATTCGACATCATCGACGCGCTCTTTCCACGGCACGCCCCCGCGCCGCTCGTCACAGTCCAGGACGGGCACCCCCACGCCCTGTCCTTCCTGGCAGGAGCCCGCGGCGACCGCACAATCTCCCTGGGAGTAAAGGACTTCGGTCAGTCGTCTGATCTACAAGACGCCTACCGCATCCATGGCATCGACGAAGAATCAATCGTCAACGCGGCGGTGAACCTGGTCCGCTGATATCTTCCGTGTAAACACGCCGCTCTCCCCCGCCTGCAACCTCCTGACGTTTGTGCTGGCTCCTCTCCCTTGACTTTGTTACTGACCACAGCCACTGTTGTCGACAACAGGAGGGGGCATCCGTCCGTTCCTGGTCCAGTGGAGGATACTGATGGTCCGTGCCAGGTCGCTGATGCGCTCCGCGACCTCCGGAGACCGGGTTACCCGCGTGGAACTGTTCTTCGACCTGGTGTTCGTCTTCGCGCTGTCACAGCTGTCCCATCATTTGCTGGAACATCTCTCCTGGCTGGGTGCCGGGGAGACATTCGTACTGCTTCTGGCGGTCTACAAGGTATGGGTGTACACCACGTGGTCGGCAACATTGCTGGATACTTCGCTGCGGGAAGTGCAGTGGATGCTGCTGATCGTCATGCTGGTCACCCTGTTCATGAACGCCTCCATCGACTCGTCATTTGGCGCCTTCGGCTGGCTGTTCGTTGCCTGCTATCTGGCGGTCCAGTTGGGCCGCGGTGCGTGGATGCTTACGACGGGACTGGATAAGACAACGCACAACCATTTCGTGCGCACGCTCACCTGGGGGTGTATGAGCGCGCCTTTTTGGATTGCCGGGGTCTTCTTTGATGCGGTGCCACGTCTGATGATCTGGGGTGTTGCTGCCGCGATTGACCTTCTTGGCCATATGCTGGCTCACCGATTGCCGGGCCGCAAAACCGAAGGAAGCCGGGTTCCGCTCCCGGGGGAGAGGATGTTTGAGCGGTTTGGTTTGTTCTACCTGATCGCGCTCGGCGAGACAATCCTCTCTACCGGCCTGGCAATAGCGGGGAATCTGGAGGACCCTCTGATCTTTGTGACGGGGACTGTAGGTTTGGCTGGAAGCATCGCCATCTGGTGGTGTTACTTCCATAGCCTCGAACGGGACATCCTGGACAAGCTTGCCACGGTCGATGATCATTTTCGGCCGGGCATATTGGCGGGTAACACCTTGTTGATGCTCCTGGCCGGCCTGGTCCTTGTGGCTGCGGGCGATCAGCTTGTGATCAGCGATCCGTCCGCCCGTCCGGAACTGTCCACCGTGCTGCTCCTGTTTGGCGGCCCCGCCCTCTTCCTTGCCGGCCGAGGCATTTTTATCCGCCAGGTGTTGGGCCTGCGCCAGCCAACTGATCTCATCGGCATCGGCGCCTTGACGGTGCTGGCAGGTTTGAGCCTTCTCCTGCCTGCCTTCGTTGCCGCCATGGGCGCATTGCTTCCCCTCATTGGCGTAGCAGTTGCCGACACCGTGATCCGTCGCCGCCGAATACAAGCAGCAAATCAACTGACAGCCCATCCGATGCCAGGCGATAAGTCCTGAATCCAACCTGGCAGGCTAGGGCATCTTCGGCCAGTCCCCCTGCCTCTCATACCCGAGCGCATAACTTGCCTCCTGCCCCGCTCGGGCTACCACCGACGCCAACCGAGCAACGTCGCCAGGGCCAATCCGCTGGGTGGGGAACCCCAAGCCCACGGCACATGCGAGCCGTCCGGTGTGGTCGAAGACGGGGGCACTGATGGACCCGACGTCCTGGTTGCGTTCACCGAAAGCGGCATAAAACCCCTGTTCCCGCGCTACAGCCGCCGGCATCCTGACTGTCACCACGGAGTGTCCGACCTAAAGCCCTCAAGAGCGTGCTCGTCCAAAGCGTCCCCGACATACAGGCAGGCGGCCTCTCCCGTTTCGTCGCGCAGTTGCTGCAGAACCGGCTTCACCAGCCAGACCACATCCAGCCCGAACGTCCCCGGGGGTAGCCCAGCGGACCAAATCGATGCCTATCCGGTACCGGTCGCCGTCGCGGTCCCGGAACCCTCACGGAACATGTTCCGGACCAGCCGCTGGCAGGTGCTGGACGGCAGCCCGGCTTTCCGGATGATCTGCTGCAGTGTTGGGTCCGGCTCGTCCACGGAGAAGCAGTCCAGAATCACCGTTACCTTATGCAGGACCAACAAAGGCGAAGCCCCGAAGCCCACGAGGGCTCCGAAAAAGTCATCGCAGACGCAGCCGAAGGCAACGGACAACCCGCGCCGGTCACCAGCAGCGCAGGCGCTTTGGTCCGCCCCCCTCTCTCCTCCCCATGAAGAGGTGTAGGACAACCACGACCTACCGGACGAACCAAGAAAACACATAGCCCCAGTACAGAGCCAGCGGAGGGCCCGCCAGCCACGACCCTGAACCCGCTCCACCACAACCAAACAGGCGACCCGCGGCGCCAGGCACACCCCGCGGCCAGTGTCAGAGGGACCCGACCAACCAGAATGTACACACGTTAAAGCAAAAACCCCCTCTGACGAGGGGGTATGCCGTGCCCGAGGTGGGACTCGAACGTGATTCCAAGCCACGGAAACACTGGGAAGCGGCGGAAACATGCGGAAACAGGGCCAGTCCGACGGTTGTACGAGGCAGTCCGGGGTGCAAAGTGTGGACATTGTCCACACTTCCTTTTTGCTCATACAGGTAGCTTCCCGGAGGCCGTTGGCAGAGGAACCCAGAGGTCGGCCAAGGCGGCCAATGGACGCCCGTTGCAGGTCGCCTACGTCGAATGGATCGGCACAAGACACTGTCATCAGATTTCCTCCTTTCACACATCCATGGCGGTTCGATCAGAAGGCGACATGACAGTGCAGAACCTCGCTAAAGGACTGCCACTACAGGTTCGCAGAGGGGCGACCATTTTCTACCCGAGGGGTAGTGGCATGCTGAACGTGATCGTTTAAGTCCCTGCTGAAGCATTGGAGAATCCGGCGCACAGGGGCCGCGGGCCTCGCCTGTCGTTTGATGCTCTTCCGACCTGATCAACAGCAGCGCCCGTTTTGGGTCAAAGACACGCGTGCAACATCACTTCCTATAAGCGGAAGTGAAATCGTAACTGGCTGCCCAGGGCAGCAGGCCAGGTGCGGGATGCGGACCTTTGGCCAGCCAGTCGTTGCTGATGTCGGTTGCCTTAGTTGCGTGGAGCACGAGCTGGACGGCAAGTGCGGACCCGGTGACTTTGGCGTACGCGACTGCGGTTTCGCCGACCGTCTCAGTGTATTCAAGCAGGTGAGCGCAGGATACGTTGCTGAGTTCCCCGACTCGTTCTCCATCGATCCGTATTTCAACAAAGGCGCGTTCGTTACCGTCCTTCAGAGTGCGGGTCTCCTTGTGAAGGCTGACCAGCAAAAAGCCGGTGGCCGCGGGCGGGACCAACACCAAACCTCCATTTGGGAACATGAGTGAATGCGGGTTGGGCACCAAATCGTCGAAGTTCCGGCCTGCCGCCACTCTTCAAACTGAACGACTCAACAGGCTGAGCCCTGGCCCAACCACCAATCAAGCCAGCTACACCCCTCCGGTCGACCATGTGGCATGCTTCAGGCATGACTCAGCAGCCAATGGCCCCCAAACCTCTCATCAACCCCCAACGATGGAAAATCCTTCATGGGGCTCACGCAGCCTTCATCGCTGAGTCATCACCGGTCTACGACGAAGTACTGGTCGAGGTCGCCGGCCGCATAGAGAAGTCAGGAAGTGTCGGCAAGGCTGACATCGGGGCAATGGTCTTGTGGAAGCGTGTCAGGGCCGACACCCGCTGGGTCGGGGAGCTAATGGCCATACCTGAGATGAATGTCCGCGCAGTGACGGAGAAAGCCGTGGCTGCCGTCAACAGCGAGGCCGTAACCACTCCACAGGCAGCCTCCGACGGCCGCAGGGCCCTGGCAACCTTGCCTGGCTTGAAAACCGGCGATGCGTTTGCCTCAGCATTGCTACTGGCATCAGCTCCACACCG
Source organism: Paenarthrobacter aurescens (assembly GCF_025421775.1). Classification (GTDB taxonomy): domain Bacteria; phylum Actinomycetota; class Actinomycetes; order Actinomycetales; family Micrococcaceae; genus Arthrobacter; species Arthrobacter aurescens_B. The sequence continues at coordinate 697,438 of NZ_JAOEFX010000001.1, forward strand.
AATGGCTGTGTACGACCGTCGCGCGCAGACAGGCCTGAAGGAACTCGGACTGACTCTCTCTTCAAAACCTGGGCGCTACCGGCGCTACATGGCACTTGTGGAAGAGCTCTGCTTGACAGCTAAGCACCACGGCCACACGTGGATTGCCCGTGACGTCGACGTGGCGCTCTATAAACTCGGCGGGCCAGGTACAACGGTACCCACTGCATCATGAGAGGACATGACCGCCAACAACCTGGCAGAGGTCCGATGGTGATTAGCAGCCGAGAGAAGCGTCTACGGGAAGTCGAACGCCTATCAGCCACCGGTATGACTCAAAAGGGTATCGCTGGCGCCGTGGGCGTACATCCCCGCACAGTGGCCGACGACATCGCTATCTTGCGTTGGAGAAGTGCCCACCGGAAATCCGAAACAACAACACCAAACCCCTCCCTGTTCTGGAACAAGAAAGCCACCAACAATCGACGCCTAGGCAATGGACCACGCCCCTGCCCTGCGACGAAGCGTGGGCTTTGACTCCCAGGAAAGCCGGGGTCTATAAATGGTTCCTCACAGGCGACTTGCCCGTCCCCTTCTACTGGCCCGACCATTTCACCCCAATCGTGCGAGACGACCTCATTTACATAGGCAGAGCCAACAGTCTCCCCACACGGGCCAAGCACCACAAGCTCCAGACATCCAAGTCGTCTCTGCGCCGGACACTCGCTTCACTGATCGGCTTACCAGCGCTCTGGGAACGAAGCTCGGCCCATCCGGGAATCGACGCAGGCCATCATGCCCTCCTCACGACATGGATGACGGGCAACCTTGCAATGAGCTTCAGCGAGATTCGTGCAGGCGAAAAATTAACAGACGTCGAAGCTACCCTCCGAAACCAGTTCAAAGCACCGCTGAACAAAGACAACAAAACCCGGAACAGCGCTATGCGTCCGAGGTTGGCAAGGACTGGCTATCCGCAGCCGGACCACGCACTGAGGTGTTGCGCTCATGATGAATAGCTGTCACCGCACAGCTGCCGCGGTTGCCTAGCGTAAGCGTGTCCAGGAACAGCCGAACCAGCGTCCGGCGCCAGCTCGAACTAAAATGTCACTGTGATAGTTACCCTGACCATACAATCCGGCGAGAATGAACCGGACCTCGTCAGTGCCGAAGCTGCAACTTACGAAGAAGCCAATGTAGCAGCCGAGGCCCGGATTCCTGACGGCTTCAAAGCGATCGTCATCCACACTGACGATCCTGCATTTCAAGCATGAGTGAACGGGAAACCTACTTTCAGAAGTTGACTCCTCGCGAGACGGAACTTGCCTGGACAGGCATGAAATTCGACTTCCAGCGGATCGAGAAGTGGCACAAGGCTGGTCAGGACGCTTGGAATGTGTCGTCAGGTTCACTTCTGGACGCTGTTGATGGACTCAATGAGCCCCTTCAGGTTTCACATCTCATCGGCTATCTGCTTCATACCGCGGTGGATCACCTCCACGCCCTCAAAACGCTGTTGGCAGATGCCAATGCCCAGCACACCTTCGCCCCCTACACGTTGATCCGTGGTTCAATCGAGGCAGCCTCCACCGTTCTTTGGGTTCTTCAAGACGACGTTGCTCGTAGAGTAGCCCGCAGGGCCCTCACTTTGGAGTACCAGAACCTCAAGGACCAACGCCGCGCTACTAAGCTGGTCGATGCCCAAGCCGACTTTGATCCTGAACTTATGGACGTCCTCAAGCAAGTTCTGGGCAGCATGGACCTGACCCTGGGCATGGTGAAGGACCCACCGCATGTCAGCACCATCATCAGGGATGTAGCCGAATCCTTCGAACTGCCTGCCTCGCAACTAACCTGGCAAATGTGTTCTGCAGCGGCACATGGCAGGCCTTGGGCTAAGCAATTTCTCACCCTATTTGAAGCCATCGATGATGATGGCGTATCCAAGACACTCAGTGGCCAACTGACATCCAATCACCTGGCCATGGCGATTTCCCTCAATACTGCCTGCGACGTCGTCGACAAAGCTCGAACCGTGCGTAATTCCTACTCACGAAACCCCAATCACACTGGCGAAAGCTTCACCAAGCCATCAAACCGACTTCACTTGGTCAAGAACAGTTTGTTGCTGCCAAAATACTAAACATCAAGAAACAAAGTTCCTGTCGTGAGCCCAGCTTTCTAGTCCAGTAATTTCACTGCTTCGGCAGCGAAAGGCCCGACTGAAGACGTTCCACCCGGATACGCTGACTTACGATGCTCACACCCAGAGGACACAAGCCGGCGAGCCAAAGAACGCCCTCTCATTGGTCGCCCTCGAAGCGGCTTGAGGCGTTCGCGAGGAGCATTCTTTTCGACGTCATCACTCCTCGACCTCAAGAGCAACGGAATGCTCCGGTGCACGGCACGAGATTCCCGCATCCGAGAAACTTTCTAAAATGGCGAAAATCAATCTGGTCGAGGTACTAACTAAACGATACAAACCGCACTCTAGCACCCACTTCCCTTGCCCAACAGCACGGAGGCATCAAAAGGACCTACGATTATGAATGCCCTCACCATCAAGGACCCCGCCGACCTGGTCAGCTTCATCGGCCACACCCCCGACTTCTGGCCAACAGAAAGCCGTCTGCATCACCCTCAGCAAAGACAAAGTCGGCGCAACCCTCCGCATCGGCCTCCCCAAACAACCCACGGAGGGAGACTTTCCGTCTCAGACTGACGCTGCAGTGAGGATCAGGTCCTCTAAGTAACCTTGCACGGCAAGAATACTAGAGGTTCGTTTGAGAACTTTGAGTTCTTCGACTGTCAGGATCTGATCCGAGAGCACGCGCGAGACGGTGCTACGTTAGGCGTCGGCCAATGTGGCCATATCGTCAATTATTAGATTGATCGCCGACGGGGTGTTTATCGGGCGCTACGGCGGTGTGTAGTTGCCCCTGGATTCGGTTGCGCCGTTCCAAGCATGCTCCATCTTGGATTCATTGATTGTTGCTGCGGGGACCTTGTCCGTTCTGCGGACATCAATGGGAGTCTTGCCCGAAAACACCCAGTGTTCGGGCGTGGCGAGTTGCCCATGGCGAGGCCCCCGATAGCCTAAAGGACACAGCTGAACAATAACGTATGCACGCTCCGTAGCGTGGAGGGGAAACACTACAAATGGGCATACCTGTCGCCGCGTCTGACCTCGGACGAAAGTGGATCAGTGACTAGCGAGCTTCGGATTACCGCACCATTTGAGGTAGCCTCACTTCCAGCAGAAGGCCTACCCCTTGAGCGTCTCCGGACCATCATCCAGGACTCACATGTCAGCTTTCTCATTGGGGCCGGGTCGTCAGTCCCCTTCATCGCCCCGCTCGGTGATGTGGAGAACGCCCTGACGGAGCTCAACGAGCCTGATGACGAGACTCAGTTGGCCCGCGCGTCTCTGCAGGGCTACTTCTTCGACCGGGTTCTGCTGCCAAATCTCCGCCTGCTCAACGCAAGGAACGACGCAGACGCCCAGAAGCTAATCAAGTCCTACGGGCGCTTCGTCGGTGCACTCAACCGCGTCTTGCTGAAGCGGCGCAGCACGCTTCTGGGCAAGCAGGTAAACATTTTTACCACGAACGTCGATATGGCCTTCGAACACGCACTGGAGCTGCTCGAAATCGACACCAACGACGGCTTCGCCGGAAAGATCCAGCCCAGACTCGACCTTGGCGAATACGGCACCCTACGTTTCCGACAGGGAGCTAGATTTGAGTACCGTTCAGAGATCCCGACATTCAACCTTGTCAAGATCCATGGCTCCGCGGGCTGGAGGCGTCAAGGCGACGAGATCTACTTTGACCACAGCCTCGATGTCATCAAAGCCGTCCACTCAAAGTATGAGGCGGCCAAGGGCACTCTTCTTGAAATCAAAGCACCGAGCGATGTCGATGCCTTAGTGCTGGGACTTTCAGCGACGGGCAGGGCCCTAGATCAGGCTGGTCTTGACTTTGCGGAGGCTTACAAAGACCTTCAGATCGTGAATCCCGAGAAGACGAAGTTCGCGTCGACGGTTCTCAACAAGACCTATTACGAGCTAATCCGTCGCTTTGCTAATGAACTGGAGAAAGAAAACAGCGTCCTACTGACGCACGGCTTCTCATTCCGTGACGAGCATCTTCTTGACCTTGTCCTGCGGACGGCATCAACCAATCCGACGCTCCAAGTGATCATCTTCTGCTATGACCGTGCGTCTTATCACGCAATCAAGTCATTGTTCCCGAGCGAGAAGGTCAAGAACGGGAACGTCCTGTTCGTACGGCCCGCCGAGCCAAAGGCTGACGAAGAAGAACGCAAGTTGTCGCTCGACGTCGTCGTAGAGGATTTCCTCGAACTGCTCCTGGACGAGACATCGCGGCCTGTGGATCACATCATCGAATTCAGACTTGGAAGTGACGAACATGCTTGACGAGGAGGCACTCCATAAGGACGCAGTCTTTAATATTGGCAAGGTCACTTCCGTTGAAGGACGCCGGGTCCGTGTCGCCGTCAACAAACTAAAGAACAGCTCTCACCTCCTTTACCAGGGCAAGATTGTCCGTAATGTCGCAGTCGGCGGCTTCGTCAAGATCGCCAAGGGATTCGTTGAACTTGTCGCGTCGGTCAACGGCGAGCGTGTCAATGAAGATCCTGGAGCCTCTGAGAGTTACAGACGCAACGTTGATTTACAGAACCGTCAGCTCGAAGTCAGCCTTGTCGGCTATTTTGAGAAGGGAGTATTCCGGCGAGGCGTTCGTGAGATGCCTTTACTCGACAACGAGTGCTTTCTGCTCAGCGAGGACGAGTTCAGGGCGATCCACACCTTCGTTTCCGATGATGCGGGAGCCATTCCACTGGGTGTCCTTGCGATGGAACCGACTCAACCCGTACTGGTTGGCGTCGACTCGGTCTTCGCCAGCCATGTAGGCATTTTTGGCAATACAGGCAGTGGCAAGTCCTACACCTTAGCAAAGCTTTATCACGAGCTGTTCGAGAAGTTCCGCGACCAACCCGGCTTCGTGGACCGGTCACAGTTTGTGCTCATCGACTTCAACGGGGAGTACGTCAATCGGGCCCCGGAGACAGCCGCATCGACACCCAATAGATCGTCATCGGTGATCGTGGACGAGCAGTTCAAACAGGAGTATCGGCTCTCCACCCGGACAGACGACGGGCACCGGCTTCCTTTGCCCCGGTCAGCGGTGCATGATCCAGTCTTCTGGGCGATACTCCTAGATGCGACAGAGAAGACACAGGCTCCATTCGTTGCTCGCGTTCTGCGAAACGATTACTGGGACCGCTTACTCCCTGAGCCCGGGGCGCTACTCGAGGTCATTGCTGATGCCGTTGCTCGAGCGACTAAGAGCACTGATCCATCCATGGACCGCATGTTGCCTACGAACTTCCTAGAAGAAATCAAAGACTGCCTTGGATCGAACACGTCTAATGAATTTGAAGCCATGGTGCGAGACTTTAGGGCAAACCTCGGTTACCACAGTTCGACTCATACCTTTTACTGGGGGGTAAAGCCGTCTTGGAAGTTTGCGTCGGATGCTGACTGGAGCCAATTCATCTCTCACAAGATCTCGGCAGTTTCTCAAAGCTTCTCTTCGGTCGACGATGTCGATCTGGTCCGATTCAAACTTGTCCTTCAATTCTATTCCGACATTATCGGTGGATTTATCAACCGAGAGCATATTGGCCCACTCATGAAGCGCCTTGAGAGTCGCATTGACGGAATCAAACGGCTGATCACTGTTTCGGTCGGGACTCCGTCGTCCAAGCCTCTTACTGTGGTGTCCCTGCGCGACGTAAACCTGGACATGCGCAAGGTCCTGCCGATGATCCTCTGTCGCCATCTCTACGAGACCAAAAAGGCTACAGACGCGCTTGGACAGCAGTATCTCAACCTCATCATCGACGAGGCCCACAACATCCTGTCGTTCGAATCCGCCCGTGAGAGCGAGGCTTGGCGCGACTATCGCCTTGAAACTTTCGAGGAGATCATCAAGGAAGGGCGCAAGTTCGGAGTCTTCCTTACGATTGCCAGTCAACGGCCTCACGACATCTCTCCGACGATCATCTCGCAGCTGCACAATTACTTTTTGCACCGTCTGGTGAATGACCTGGACATCAAAGCGATCGAAAAAGCAGTTTCGTATCTCGATCGGACATCGTTCGAGTCGATGCCCATCCTGCCAACCGGTACGTGCATCCTGTCTGGTGTCGCTGCTCAGATCCCAGTCATGGTCACCGTCGGCGAGCTTGAGCCACAATTCACCCCGAATAGTCGCACGATGTCTATCACGGAGGCCTGGGCTAGTCCGGCGACTCGGACTGAGGCGCAACCCGCGGAATCGGTGGAGCCGCCTTTCTAGCTGATTTCCTACGAGGCGGGCCACTAGGTGGGTTACAGCACGGCAGCCTGGCCGGACACGTGCTTAACCTAAGGCGGCGGTGAGGGGAGCCGCCCCTTGAAAAGAAAAGTCAGGGATCGACTATTGAACAAACCGACATGTAGTGCCATGAAGGCTAAGTGGAATGAACCAACCAACATCACCATTAGGATTCCGAGTATCCAGGCTATTTTGCTGGCCATTCTATTACTTGGATCGATCGGTGCCATCGCTTGCGTTTCCATAGCCGTACAAAATGAGACGCCTCACGGCCCGACCCCGACAGTCGCGGTGCCGGTTGAAGGCCCGGCGGCTTGGCTGAGCGCCCAATCAACCTTTTGGGGTGCCGTGGCTGGGGGCATTGGAGCAATAGGAACGGCCGGCGCCCTGTGGCTCGGTGCCCTAACCTTTTTTCGGCAGGTTAGAGACCAGCACCGGGCGCAGTCCTCACGTGTGATAGTTGTGATGGACAAAGGCAAAGGCAAGGGTGCGGGGTACCTCTCACCCAAGGCCGTCGTCACTAACATGAGTGGCTTGCCGATCTATAAAGTCCGGCTCAGGGCTGCCCCACACGATGCTCTTGACGACGGCATGGAAGAGTCAATTCCTGTGCTGGTTGATGAATGGCCGATACCTATACCGGGAAAATATATAGAACACAGTGTGCACGTGGAGTTCCAGGACAGCGCAGGCACAACGTGGATTCGCTGGGTCGGTGGCAGTCTGACGGAGAAAAAGGGCGAGGAATACGAGATTGAATGAAAGCGCCCCGCTCACGCTCCCGGAACCTAATGACGCCCTTCAATACGCCGGCATCCATACAGGGATGCTCGTATAAACGGCTGGACCTCCCTGGGACCGAGCAAACTGGGCAGTTTCCGTGAGGAGTGTTAGCGGAAGTTGACCCACGGTTATTCCCAAGCCGATAACGGCGCATATGTCGGCACCAGAAGGGATTCGCACGCCAGACAATCATCGCTGGCCCAGCTGCGGACCACTTCGTGTGGATCCCAAGTTGAGCGGGCCCCAAAGCCCCAGCCGGGTCACTGATCCGCCGGTGTAAGGCTGGGGAAGCAGAGGGAACCTCAGGCAGCAGCTCTCAACCGATCGTTCGCCAGCTCCGGGATGACCTGGCGTGCTGGCTCCACGGATTCGACGTCCAGCTGGCCCACGTTTTCGTCGGGTGCTTGCAGGATCACACCCGTGGGCGAGACTACGGGGCAACGCTCGTTGCCGAATCGGGGTCCCACCGATTCTTCAATAAGCCCTCCACAGGTGGCCTTACCGTCGCCTTTTCGGAAATTTTGTTACAGAATCTACTCTTGAGATATAAGATGTAATAGAATATACATAGTTGGTTCCGAACTTGAAGGGTCCTAAGGTAATGAAGCGGTTGGCTTCGTACGTTTATGTACGGGAAGAGCGCCCGGTGGGGCTCAGGCCCCGGGAGCACACTGAAGTGCCCTCGGCAAAAGCTTCTCCCCGGCACCCGAGCGATCGACCTCTGCCCTGGTGCGGCGCAGTTCCCGATTTCGGGTCTGCCATCTGGCCCGACTGTGAGGACTAAGGCTCCACTCGGCCTTCTTGCTTCCACAAACATCGTTCGGCAATTTGGCCGGCTCGGACGTCGCCGGTCACCCGTACCAGTATCGATGACGATGAAACTCGGGTTACCAAAATCCCGCTGGCTTAGTGTGCCGCGGCGGGCAGGATGCGTCTGATGGCTGCGTTGATGGCGTCGTCACGCTCCCTTCCGCGACTGATGGTCAGTTCAATTTCCAATGCAGTCTCCTTTCATGCCAAAACCAGTGCCAGACCCCCACTGGTGGAGCGTCCCGGAAAGACAACCAGGACGGTCCGCTGCACCTTCGCAGGCTTAGGCCAGAACGGCCTCTGCCGCGGCTTCTCCCATCCGAATGGCGCCATCGATGTGGGTGTATCCAATGCCGGCAATGTCTGAGCAAGCGAAATGGATGCGACCGACGCTGGATCGAATACTGTCGCGGTAGCGGGTGAGCCCTCCGATGTCGAAACTTGTACCGTAGGCTCCCCGGGTGTAGACCTCGTTGACCCAGTCGCTCTCGTAGTACACGGTGGGCTTCAATGCGCCCTCCCCGAAGTAGGCTGCGAATGAATCGAGGATGGCTTTCTTTCGCTCAGTAGGATCCTTCGCATAGAGATCGTCCGCGACATGGTCCGATACAAAGCCAACGAGCGTTCCACCCACATAGTCGTGAGGGGTGTTGTCGTACGCTTCGTGCACAGTTTGGTAGGGACTGAACGCAGTACCGGAAAGGCCCTTTTCACGCCAGAACGCGCTGGGGTAGAACGCTTGGACCTTGATTACCTGGCCGCTGGAGAGGTGCTGGGCCATCTGCTGCTTGACAGAGGGCAGAGCGGGCTGGAAATCGATGCGCGTGAGCAGGTGCGGACCAAGCGCAATGATGACATGCTTCGCCTGAACGGAAAGGTTCTCCGCGGTCACGGTCACATTGCCCTCAGCAGTAACGATGCTCTTGACATCGGTGCTGAGGTGGATGTTTTCGAAGCCGACGCGTTCGGCCAGCCCCTGCGGAACCTGATGCATTCCTCCCTTAACGCGCTTGTCCAGGATGAAGTCCGGGTCGACGAGCTCATTGAAGCCGCCTGCACTGGCTGCCATCATCAAGGCCTGCAGGAGCGAGAACGCGTAGGACGGCTTTGTCAGCATGGCCCCGGCAACGAAGAGGGCAATGTTGTCCCTGGCTTCCTGGTCCTGGCTTTGCTGCTGCAGCCAAGACGCGAAGGAGACTGAATCGAATTCTGAAGCGTTCGGGTGTTCCCAGGGTTGCGCCGGATCGATCTCGTGTGACAGCTTGTCCAGGAGCTCTATCAGGCGAACGATCTCCGATTCGGTCTCAGGGCTGGCCGGGAAAATCTCGCCTTCATATTGGCGGTTCTCGCCGCTGCCGTTGACGTACACGTTTTTGCCTTCGCGGTAACGGGAGTAGGTCTCCAAGCCGAGCCCGTCGAGAAGAGCGAGGAGCTTTTCCTGATCGGGGGCAATCCACTGCCCGCCTACTTCAACGAGGCAGTCGTCATGGATCTCGCTGTGCACACGGCCGCCTACACGGTCCCGGGCTTCCAGTACAACAACGTCGCGTCCGGCGGCAATCAACTGCGTGGCAGCGGTTAGTCCCGCCATGCCCGCGCCGATGATGACGACGTCTGTCGAAATTTCCTTCATTGGTGTTTCCTTACAATCATTGTGGTCGAGGTGATGACGCCGTATTGGGCTTGTTAGCCCTTCACGACGCGATAGTGACTGCTGCTTCGGTCGACGGCCCCGCGGATGAACCCTCCTGGGCTGGCTGCAACGGCCGAGAGGAAGTCCACTGTTTCTTGGGTGATTTCCTCGCCCGGAAGAAGGTTCGGGATGCCGGGTGGATAGGCGGCGAGGGTATCGGCGGAAATCCGGCCGGCAGCCTCACTGGCCGGTACCAGGTCGTGGTCTCGTAGGAAGGCCTCGCGTGGTGACATGCGACGCTGTCCCGCGGCGGGGATTGGTATCCCCAGTTCTGTGAGGTCGGTGGTGGCCAGGGAGCTGTGGCCCAGAACCTTCCGGGCTTGATCAATGCTCTCCATGATCCGGCTGGCGTCGGGCATGGCCCCGGCTCCGAGAAGGGCCACCACTGAGTTGTGGGTTGAGGCTTCGAAGTAGACGCCGTGTTCGTTGGCGACATATTCCTTCAGCTCATGACCGGATACTCCGGTGGCGGATACGTCGATGGCGACGTGGAGCGGATCGTGGGTGAGAATATCGAGGAATTCCGCGAAGGAGTCCTCAACCAGGTCCAGATATGGGTTCTCACGGACTAGCTGGCGCAGTGAGTCGGCACTCTGAACTGAGGCTGCAATGCGTTCTTCCCCTGTCACTAGAAAGTGCCTGGCGATGTCCAGGGAAGCCAGCAGCCAGGTGTTCTCGGACGTGGATTGCGTCAGTCCGAAGGCGCGGTCGATGAGTGGTTCGAGTTCGTCGGCGAAGGGGCCCTCGGCGAGGTGCAGCATTGCCGATTGGGTCAGGCTGCCGCCCAGTTTGTGGGTACTGGAGATGACGAGATCAGCTCCGAGGTTGATGGGATTTTCCGGGACCGAGCTGCTGAATCCGAAGTGTGCGCCCCAGGCAGCGTCGACTATCAACGGAAGTCCGTAGCTGTGCACGACCGTAGCGATTCCTTCTACGTCCGCCACGGCACCGAAGTAGCTGGGGCTGATGATGTAGACAGCGACCGGCGGCTCGGTGAGTTCAGCAAGTCGCTCCTCCACTGCAGCTGCTGATACGCCGTGGGCTATTCCTCGTTTGAGGTCCAGGTTGGGAAGGACGAACTCCGGGGTCAGCCCTGAGAGAACGAGCCCGTCCACGAACGAGCTGTGGGTGCTTCGCTGAGCCAGTAGGTGCTCCCCCAGGCCCCTCAAGGCGATGGCGGTGATGCGGTTGCCTTGGGACGCCCCGTTGGTCAGGAACCACACCCGCCGGGCCTTCCATGCCTGGGCTGCGAGTTCCTTCGCCTGGTCAAGGGGGTTTCCGTCCCCTTTGTCCAAACCGGTTAGCAGCGGTGTGAAGTCCTTGTGGAACGGCTTGGATGCGATGAAATGCTCCAAGCGTTCGGGGACGCCGCCTCCTTCGGCTCCATGGCCGGGGACGATGACCCGGACCAGATCGCGTCCACTGAAGGCGTTGAGCGCATCTGCGTAGGGTGTTTGGCCTTGATTCATGTTCCATCCATCCAGACTGGTCGGCGGCATTGCCGTGAATGTGTACTGCTATAAGTGTAATAGAAATTACATTTATAGCAAGAGAAGCAAGATTGTATTAGATATTAGAGCCGAGCCGCCGTCTTAACGCAGAAACCCGACCCCGAAGCGGGGCCGGGCTTACCACGCGTAACCTTTACAGCACTGCCTCCTGCGCCTCAGCCGAAGCTTCGACCGCCTCAAGACGGCTCCGTCCCCGATCACCCAGGCTGTCAGTGACAGCGGCGATGATGGCTTCCGTCAGGGCTGTTGCGGGCACGAGGGAGTCGAAGGGTGAGGGCGCTTCGACCCGGCACGTGACGACAATGTCGGCCGATTTTGCCACAGGCGAGAGCCAGTTGTCGGTCATCAGCGCAATGGTCGCACCTTTGGCCCGCATGGCCGCGACGAACTGCGCCGTAACCTCGTCATAACGCCGGTAATCATAAGCAATCAACAAAGTTGACGGCCCGGCATCAGTCACGGCGGCCAGTCGAGGCAACTCATCCCTTGGAATCAGTTGAATCCGCGGACGGATCAACTGAAGGTGGCTGGCCAGGTAATCAGCCAGAAGGCGGCTGAAGCGACCGCCGACAATTCTAACTTCCCTCGATTCGTCAGAGAGGAAACGAACCAAGCGGTCGAATTCCCACCGCGAAAGTTCACTGAAAGTCGACTCGATACTGGAATGGAAGACGTCCCTGGCGCGGTCAAGAACACTCTCATCGGTGGGAGGCTCCTTGACGTCATACTGCTTCAACGGCGAGCCCATCCCCTCGTTGATCTCATGGACCAACGCCTTTTGCAGGTCGGGGAATCCCGAATAGCCCAACCGCGTAGCGAACCGCAGCACAGTTGGAGGACTGACTCCGGCATCGCCCGCCAGCTGGGCCACCGTAGAGAGCCCAGCAGCCGGATAGGAGGCCAGCAGCGCCCTAGCGACCTTCCGCTCTCCCTTACTCAGTGAGTCCATGGAGTTGGCAATCGTCCGCTTGAGGTTTCGTTCGGAGTGAAGCTCTTCGACCTGCATGCCATGATCCTATCGCCGCATAGTACATTTCTGAACTATCTATTACAGAAACGTGTTCAAAGCTTCCTGTTACGGCTCCTTGGGCAATTGCAATCGCCGTCCGGTCGGAACACGGCAACCAGAAGCGCAGCCAGGGTCGCAGGGTGGGACCGGCACAACCGCGCACCGGTGCCTAACCGTGCCAGCAGGAAGAAGGCCTGCACGCTAGTTATCCTCTCCAGCATCGACGCCGCAGAAATTCATTGCTGCAAGTGCGTACGTCTTCGCCGCGGTGACCAACTGGTGCAACGGCACGGACTCGTTTTCCGCGTGCGCCTTGCTGGCCACCCCTGGTCCGTAGATGATGCCCGGCGAACCCTGCTGTTGCAGCCAGGTCACGTCGCAGACACCGAAGAAGCCACTCTGAACAGGTGCCGCATCTGTCCCTCCACCCATGGCCTCCTGATGGGCGTTCATGAACGTGGGAAGCAGTGCATGACCGGGGTCAAGAGTGTAAGGCGGCCACTCCAGCTTCCATTCGATGGTCGCAGGATGTTCACGCAGCCACGGATCCCCGGCACAGGCCCGGTTCACGGTTCTGGTGATCTCCTCCATCACTTCTTCATTGCTCCGCCCCGGATGGTGCAGTGCGCAATACTGGATGCTGGCCGTATCAGCCAGGAAGAACGGCACATCAATGCCTTGCGGATTGGCCTTCATGACGCCCGGGAGCAAGTTGAAATGCCCCGGAGTGAAGAGGGGGTGACGGTCACGGTAAGCCCACTCGTCCTCGAGGTTCCGCAGAGCCTGGTAGATGACCCACAGCTTGTCGACGGCGTTCACGCCCAGGCTTTGTCCGTCCAAGACCGGATGGAGGGCATGACCCCTGAGTCCGGCGTGGGCGGTCTTGCCCTCAATGGAAACTGAGAACCACAGCAGACCTGGTGCCGTAGGTGAAATGGTGGGCGGCCCGTCGTGCAGGTTCGTCGGTTCGCACACAACGGTCGCGTCGGCCTTGTACCCGGCTTCCATGACGGCGGTGGTTCCAGCAAGGTGGTCTCCGACTTCTTCACCGACGACCGAATGCAGGATCAGGTCCCCGCGGAGCCGGATTCCGGCATCGGCTAAAGCCTTGACCGCATAGGCATGGGCAATTAGGCCGCTTTTCATGTCGGTGGCCCCGCGGCCGATGACCTCCTCGTCGGTGAGTTGACCCTCGAAAGGCTGCACCGACCAACGGCCGGAGGCTTCAGCCGGCACCACATCGACATGTCCATTGAAGGCCAACGACCGGCCTCCTCCTGATCCAGGAATCCGGCCGCAGGCGTTCGCCCTGCCCTTTTCCGTTTCGACCATCTCGACGCTGGCGCCGGCGCTGCGGTAAAGATCGGCCATGAAGTCACTCATGTCCCCTTCGCCGCCGACAAGCTTCTGGTAGTCCTGCCCGGGGTACTTGGGATTGATGCTCCTGATGCGGATGGCGTCGGTGAGTGAAGCGGCCATGGACGGCGCTGCATCATCCAGGGCACGCAACACCTGGGCCCGCTGGTCTGCTGGGGTGTTCATTTTTCCTCTGTCCGTTGTTCTTCGCTCTCGATTAGTACTTCCACAAGTGCAGGTCGATCTTGTCGTCCTTGTCCAGATCACCGAACTTCCCAAGTTCCTGGGCATGGACGGCGACGAACGCATCGATCAGATCCGAGCCCAGGGCACCCCTGATGACCGTGTTGGCCCGGAGGAACTCCAAGCCGAGTTGCTGGGAGGAGGGCAGCTGCTCGATGCCCTTTTCCAAGCGGTCCTGGACCGGCACCAGGGAGGGGTCAATGGAGACCGGGGGTTTCAGCGCAGCCTGCGTTGCCACACCATGCTGGGTCAAGGCCAGCACGGTAGCGACCACGAGGTAGGGGTTGGCTGTAGGGTCAACGATTTTGACTTCGCAGTTGGCTGAGCTGTCCCCGTACCCCGCTGTTCCCTTAATGAACCGGAGGGCCGCCTCGCGGTTTTCCAAACCCCAACAGGACCAGGCACCTGACCACATGCCCGGGGCCAGTCGGTCAAAGCTCAACACACTCGGCGCCAGAAGCGCCGTAACGCTGGGAAGGTTTTCCTGCAGTCCGGCAATCATCTGCGCCCCGGCTAGGCCCATATTGTAGGGCAGCTCACCGTTGCTGAAGACGTTGCCTTCGCTGGTGGACGCGGAGAAGTGCAGGTGTGCGCCGTTACCGATGCCGTTGGAGACCGTGATGGGCGAGAAGGAGACGAGGAGGTCATGGCGCTGAGCGACGCGGCGTGCGATCAGTCTCACCAGCACGGAGGTGTCGGCTGCCCGAACCGGCGAGGAAGGTGCAACGGACAGTTCGACTTGGCCTTTGCCGTATTCGGGGTGGACCTGCTCCACTTCAACGCCTGCGTTCTGAAGGTCGTGCAGGAGGTCCAACAGGAACGCTTCCAGTTCCAGGAAGGCAGCCAATCCGTATCCTGGGCCGCCGTGGCCCAGCCGGAGTCCTTCAGCATCTTTCCGGAAAACGGTGAATTCGTACTCAAAGGCCATCAGGTATTCGAAGCCGTTGCGTCTGGCATCTTCGTCCAGTCGGCGTGCGGCCGAACGCTGGCAGGTGGGCATCGGTGAGAGGTCCTGGTCCAGTTGGTCCGCCGGAGCCCAGCTTAGGTTTGCTCCCAGCGGGACGGCTGCCTCCAGGTCAGGGACGAGGCGCATATCACCAACGGGTGAGGAGTCGTTGATCACGGCAATGGAATCGTCCACGCAGATCGTGGCGAAGGCCGGCGAGAGTCCTATGCCCTTCTTTGCCACGGAGCCGATTCTCTTGGCCGGCAGCAGCTTGACGCGCGATACGCCCGCGTTGTCCACGATGGTGGTGAGGAGATCCGTGGAGGGGATGCTGGAGTCGTGGTGGTTCATGATGGCTCGCTGTTCATGCTGAGGAAGTCATCGACTTCCGTTGGAATGGTGAGGTGTTGCTGGGCCGAAAGGAATCCTGCGAGAAGTGCTTCGGCGACGTGGCCGACGGCGTTGTCGGTAGGGAGGAATTTGGCGTGGTGAAGGCCCGGTTCCGCCGAAGCTCCCGTTCCCACACCCACGAAAATCATGGCCGAGGGGACAACTTCGCAGTAGTAAGCGAAATCATCTGCGCCGCAGGAACGCAGTTCGGTTTCCAGGTCGTATCCGAGTTCGGTCAGCATGTGCCGGGCGCCATGGATCAGGTCCCGGTCATTTTCGAGGACGGGTTCACCGTCGGAGATGGCCACTTGTGAAGAGCATCTGTAGCCGGCGCTGACGCCTTGGGTAATGTCTGTCAGCTGAGTCAGGATCTGTCGCCGTTGTTTGCTGGAAAAGGAACGCACCGTGCCGCGAAGGCTGACCTCGTCAGGGATGACGTTGGCCGACGATCCTCCGTGGATTGACCCGATGCTGACCACCGCCGGTGTCATGGGGTCCGCGGTGCGCGAAACGATCTGCTGAAGCGCGCTGACCACTGCCGCGGCCGCCACGACAGGGTCGTTGACCAGATGAGGGTAGGCGGCGTGGCCACCATGGCCGGTGATACGGATCTCGAATTCATCGGCCGAAGCGTTGACGGGGCCCTCTGCAGCTGAGATGTCGCCCGATGCCAGCCGAGGTTGGGTGTGTGCACCGATGACCGCACCGATGTTGGCTTCAGCCCATTCCGGTGCTGCCAGAAGATCAACCGCCCCACAGGGGTAGACCTCTTCCCGCGGCTGCAGGAGCGCCACGACGGGAAGGTCAGGGGCGGTCTCGCGGAGGGTAAGGATTGCCGCGTAGAGGGCTGCCATGTGCACGTCGTGCCCACAGGCGTGCATTGCCCCATTCGTTGATGCCCAACTGACATCGGTTTCCTCAGTGATCGGCAGAGCATCGAGTTCGGCGCGAAGGGCAACCGCAGGTCCTTCCTGCGGACCGAACCGAAGGATCCGGCCGTCCTTGATGGAGGGTGCAGAGGGCATCCCCAGAAGCGCAGCCAGCTGCTCTGCCGTGCCGGCTTCGGTTCCGCCCAGCTGCGGGTTGGCGTGCAGGTCTTTCCGGAGCTCAACGGCGGCCGGCAGGTGGCGCTGCAGCTGGCTTCGAAGCTCGTGGATTGTTGGTACGTATGTCACAGGGAATACACCCGTTCTGCGTTGCCGTGTGCAATCGCGTTGATGTAGCGTTCGGCGTCAGAGTGGCTGAGAACTCCTTCAGAGACCCATTCGCCGAAGATTCGTCCGATGGCCCGACGCCAGAGTCCGACGTTGCAGAGGTACAGTTCCGAGAGCCCGTATGCATCGCTGGAGAACAGGATCTTGCCGAAGGGAGCCAGCTCCAGGGATTCCCTGACCAGAGCATCGGAGGCAAATCCCGTGAATGCCATGGCGGCACCGGTGTCCAGATAGACATGCGGGTACACCTGAGCCAGGAAAGCGGCTTCCCGCTGGAAGGGGTAGCAGTGCAGCAGCATGATGTCCGATCCGCTGGTTCTTGTCCGGCGGATGAATTCAGTCATCCGGGTCGGGTCACATCTGTATAGGTTAATGTCCGAGTCACCGTAGCCGACGTGGAACTGCAGGGGGCGACGACGATCCACTGCCTCCCAAATAAGGTGACGCATCAGTACCGGGTCGGCCAGCCTGCCCTTCCAGGTGCCGACATCACGCTGGGCAAGCAAGCCCTCGACGGCGGCGGCAACCTCGGCTTGCCCGGGCCTGTCGGGGTCAAAATCCAGACCGTACCGGTAGGCGATGATGGACTTGAAACCCCGCCCCGTCGCGGCGGCCTCGTCCAACGCTCCGGCCAGTTTGAGGTTGAAATCCTCCGCTGACTCGGCGGTGTTGATAATCGATTCGGCGATGACTTCAAGCCGGGCTATCGTCTGGCACGGCTTGCCGCTGGTCTGTTCAAGTTCCGCCACAGTGAGCATTGATGGATGCGAAGCCCCTGTCTCAATGAGGAACTTGTCGATTCCGGTTGCCTGCAGCAGCCGCTCATTAACTTGCTGAGCCCCGAGCCGGTCCCTGACCGCGACATACTCGGCGGCCGAGGAGTTCGGTGCCAACCCCAGCAGCGGAGAGCAGAACGACCGCACAGCAATGCCCACGGGGGAATCAAAATTGCTCGTCCCAGCCGGCGGCGGCCAGTCCGATTCGGTCAGCAACGACTCCAGCTCGTCGTGGTCAAGATCCCCGCCCATCACGCTGTGACAGTGGTGGTCAACCAAGGAAACTTTGGTCGCCAATTCCAGTTCGTACGTCACCACACAGTCCTCACATTGAAATTTTTATTACACATTTGATCAGTAAAGCTACTTGCGAAACCACTTCACCGCAAGAGGTTGAGGGTTGAAAGCACTTGACTACAGCGGCAGCCGTGACTCATCAGCCCTCGGTTTGGCAATGAATCTGCGCCGCCCCTGCAGTCAACTTTCGCACCAGTTTGCACCATCGACCCCAATGAATGATTTGTTACATTCTGCCTATTGACCCATGGCTATGTAATGAACTTTACTTGCTGTATTGCAGATCACAACTACCGGAGTAAATCATGTCCCCAACACTGAACCGCCGGCACCGCCGGCTGGCCGCTGCCCTCGCAGTAGCCGCTCTGGCCGTTACCTCCCTGAGCGCATGCGGAGGAAGCTCCAGCGCAGGAGAGAACGACCCCATCACCCTGGGCCTGCTGGCCCCATTGACCGGCAGCGCTGCCGCAGATGGCAAGCTCATGGAACAAGGCGCCCAGCTGGCGATCGAAACGCTCAACGCCAATGGCGGCGTCAACGGACGTCAGATCAAGCTGCAAACCTCCGATGTCCGGGACCTCAAATCAGATGCAGTCTCTGCAGCAGTTGCCAAGCTGACGTCCGATACAAGCGTCGCCGCCGTCCTCACTGGCTACGCCAGCACGACGAACTTTGAGATCGACCAATTGGCCGAAGCCGGAATCCCGTACATTTTGGGCGGCGGCAGCACCCAGACCGAGGAAATCATCCGCAAAGCACCCGACCGCTACTCGGGCATCTGGTCCATCGCGCCCAGCTACGCGGGCTACGGAACCGACCTGCCCGAACAGTTGGATGAATGGAACTCCGATGGGACCTTCCCACTGCGGAACCGCAAGGCCTACATCATCTCCAGCGACAACCCTTACTCCAACGGAATCGCCGGCGGCCTGCAAAAGAGCCTCACCGAGAAAGGCTGGACTGTCTCCGGCCCCGATGTTGTTCCCTTCGGTGAAGTGAACGACTGGACGACGCAACTGACCAAAATCCGCCAGGTCGACCCGTCGTTGGTCATCAACCTTGACTACCTGACCGCCAACGCCGCGAAGTTCCTGACCCAATTCCGTCAGAATCCGAGCAACTCCCTGGTGGTGTCCCAGTACGCGCCCAGCGTTCCCGAATTCATCGAACTGACCGGAGAAAACGCCAACGGCGTCCTTTACAACCTCCCCTTTGCACCCCTGCAGACTTTGCCTGAAACCAAGGAGCTCGAGAAGAAGTTCAAGGACAAATACGACACGGGCCTGAGCCTGTACAACGTCGCTTTGTACGAACAGGTCATGCTCTGGGCAAAGGCAGCAGAGAAAGTCGGAGACGCCTCCAAGCGCGAAGAGGTAGGTGCCGCTATCGGAACCCTGGATGAGAAGACCGTGCTGGGCAGGGTTCACTTCGATCCTGACTCCCACCTGGCAGTTGCCGGCACCGACGGTGTGCCGATGACCTACTACCAGATCCAGTCCGGTCAGCGTGTCACCATCGCCCCCAACGAATACGCCGACACCAGCCTGCAGAAGCCGTCATGGATCCGTTAGTCTCCTCGGCCTCCACTCCGGCGCTGCTAAGCATCTCCAACGCCAGCAAAATCTTCGGCGGTTTCCGCGCCGTTGATAACGTCTCACTACGAGTGGACGAAGGTGAAGTCCTAGGCATCGCCGGCCCCAACGGGGCTGGCAAAAGTACCCTGTTCAATCTTGTCTCCGGCGTTCCGTTCGGTCCCGATGGCGGCTCCATCCACTTTGACAACCAACGGATCGACAGGCTTCCCGCACACGCCATCGGCAGACTGGGCCTGCGCAGAACCTTCCAGGCCGAACAACTCTTTGCCACCCTGTCCGTCAGGGATAACGTGCTCGTCTCCGCCAAATACCTTGGCAGCGGATCCAGGTCCGGGGCAGATACCGACGAAGCCTTGGAGAGGGTGGGCCTAACCGGTCACTCACAGGCGCTGGCCAGCGACATCCCTCTGTTGGCCAAGAAGAAGCTCATGATTGCCAGCGCGCTCGTAGCCAAACCCCGGTTGCTGATGCTCGACGAACCAGCCGGAGGTCTGAACACAGATGACCAGGCCGAACTCGTCAGCCTACTGCGTGAACTTCAAGGACAGGGCCTTACCTTGATCATCATCGAGCACGTGCTCAGCGTACTGCGCCAGCTCGCGCACCGGATGATCATCCTCTCCTCCGGACGGCTCCTTGCAGAAGGTGCCCCGGATGAGGTTCTAGCCAACCCTCTGGTTTTGGAGGCGTATCTCGGAAAGGCACCAGCAGCATGACCAGCCAGCACAGCAACGCCGGTTCCTGCCTTCTGGACGTATCATCCCTGCGGGCAGGGTACGGCCGGATGCAGGTAGTCGAAGACCTGTCCCTTCACCTGGCCACAGGCGAATCGTTGGCGCTTCTTGGCCCCAACGGGCACGGAAAGACCACTGCGCTGCGCGCCCTGACCGGGCTCGGACGCATCACCAGCGGCACAGTCCTCTTCGATGGAGAAGACCTCACAGGGAAACCCGCTTATGACATCGTGCGTAAAGGCTTGATGCATATCCCCCAGGCCAGTCAGCTCTTTCCACGTTTGAGCGTCGAGGAGAATCTGCTGCTTGCCGGCCGCTTGCCTGGCGCCAAGGAAAGCCGCCACGAGACTCTGGAGATGGTCCAACAACTGTTCCCCAAACTGGCCCAGCGTCGGGACCAGCTCATCGGTACACTCTCAGGCGGTGAACGCCAAATGGTGGCAATTGGCATGGGCCTGATGTCCAAGCCCAAACTGCTGATCCTGGACGAACCCACCCTGGGGCTGGCACCGAAAGTGCGATACGAAATCCTCGAGACCCTCCACGCCGTACGTGAAACCGGGCTCTCGCTCATCGTGGCGGACGGTGACATCGACTTCCTCTTTGACCTCACCGACCGCTGGCAACTTGTCGAAATGGGCAAAGTCGTGGCCTCCGGTTCAACGGCCAACCGCCCCTCAGACGAAGAAATGATGAACATGTTTATTGGTGGACACGCCACTCCGGCGCCCAATCCGCAAGGAGGTCTCCGACATGGTTGAGATTCTCCTATCCATCCTGATCTCCGCCATTGTGCTCGGATCGCTGTATTCCCTGCTGGCGAGCGGCCTGTCATTGATCTGGTCAACGCTTGGAGTCTTCAATTACGCCCACGGAGCCCTGCTCTTACTTGGTGCCTACACCATCTGGTCACTCTCAGAACGCGCCGGCCTTCCCGTGGCACTTGCCTTCGTCATAGCGGTTCCCGTGATGGCAGGACTCGGAGCCCTGCTCGAAATGATCGCCGTAAGGCCTTTCATCAACCGACCGAATGGAACACTCCTGGTTATGGTCTCAACACTGGCAGTGGCCAGTGCCGTGGAAGGCATCGCCCAGCTTGTTTGGGGACCGCAGAACCGGCAGATTCAACCGCTGACATCGGCCACCCTCGCCGTGGGCGACATCCAGGTTGCCGTGACCACCCTGTTCGCATTCGGCCTGACCCTGACTCTTGTGATCGGGCTGATCGTCATCCTCCGCAAGACCCAGTGGGGCGCGGCCGTGCGTGCCGTGGAACAGAACAGGGACATGGCGATGTTGGTCGGTATCCGTCCGGCCAGAATCTACGCCTCGGTGTTTGCCATCGCGTCCGTCCTGGCGTGCGCGGCGGCCCTGGTCTACGCGACAACGACCACCATCACACCGGCCAAGGGATTCGAGCCGCTGCTGACAGCATTCGTGGTTCTGGTTTTCGGCGGTTCAGCATCACTGTGGGGAACACTCATCGGAGCGTTCTCGATCGGTCTTCTCGATTCGGCCACAACGTACTGGCTGGGTCTGCAATGGAGCCCGGTGGCCGTCTTCGTTCTGCTCGTCCTGGTCATGCTCGTCAGGCCGCAGGGACTCATTAGAGGCAGGTCATGATGAGAAATCTCCTCTCAAGGCCCGGCTGTTGGGTTTTGGCGGTACTGGTCGTCGCCGCTTTGCCGTTCCTGGTCCAAGGCCCGCTGCGCATCGTGGCCATCAGCGCCTTGATCTATGCCATGCTCGCAGCGAGCTGGAACCTCACTCTCGGGTTCGGGGGTATATTCAACTTCGCCCACGTCGGATTCTTCGGCGTTGGGGGCTACACGATGGCTGTCACCAGCGTCTCCTGGCAGTGGAACCCTTGGCTGTCCTTAATTGCCGCAGCCCTCACAGGCGGTATCGCCGGAGCCTTGGCGTACTTGCCTGTGGTGAGAATGAGAGGGATCTACATCGCGCTGATCACCTTCGTCTTCGTTCAGCTTTGCTACTATCTTGTCCTGGCCACGCCAGGACTAACCGGTGGCTCAAACGGACTCTCGGGCGTCCCGGCACTGCGGATCGGCACACTCTCGCTGGCAGCTACCACAGGACAGGGCTACCTTTGGTTGCTCGGCGCCAGTCTTCTGGCACTGTACATCCTGCTCCAAGCAGTGATGAACAGCGGCTTCGGTAAAAGCTTGATCGCTTTGCGTGACAACGAAAACCTGGCCGTCAGCCGGGGCATGAACCGGATCCGGCAGCAGATCCTCGCGTTCATTCTGAGCGGGTCGATTGCCGGGGTTACCGGCGCCCTCTATGTGTCCTATTTCAGGGTGGCCGACGTGACTCTGTTCAGCTTTGGGTTCGTAACTCTCGGGTTGAGCATGATCTTCCTGGGCGGCACCGGCCACATCTGGGGTCCCATGCTCGGCGCCCTCGTCGTCACCCTGCTCGACAGGCAACTCACAGAACTCGGCTCGTGGAGGGCCATCCTCATCGGATTCGGGACTTTGGTTGTCCTCATTTTCCTGCCACGGGGAATCGCAGGCGTCCTGGTCGCCGCAAGGTCGTCCCTATCCAGGCGCAGGACAAGAGAACGGACAGAAACACCCAACACCAATAATTCACGAGGTCTCTCACCAAGCGAGAAGGAACCGGAGCCCACCACCACTCGATAAGAGCTCAAGAAAGGCACCGGCGCAGGTCCGGTGGCAGCACCACTGCCACCGGACCCGCCTTTTTGTACCGGCCACGAAGCCGCGGCCCGCTGAAAGGGAAAAGCTCAACAATGACAGGAACACCGAACTGCCACCCGCAGTGCTTCGCGCGACCCGGATGGAGACGTCAAAGACTATGACGCCCAACGACTTGTCGGCTTTCCCGCCTCTTACGCATCCTTTCCACCACGCATCAGCGCTAAGCCCTCACAGGGTACGGCCTGTGCGGTCATCGGGTTCACCATCTGTGGAGCCCCCCAGGCCCATCCACACCAAGCACCGCCGGCCGAAACGAGGTCACCCAAATGAGTAACGAAGTCTTCTCCCGAGCCCAGGAGAGAGCGATCAGGGCCTGGCTGGCCGGCGAGGACAACACGTCACCGCTTCTGATCAAACAGGGCGTCGAAGAGAAGCCTGACGTGCCGTGGCTGCTTAAGGAAGGGGACCATGTTCATGTCCAAGGAGAAGACACAACGTTGGTCGGTACCGTCGATTGCGTCATGCCGGACGGGTCCATCTTTTGGATCTGGCAGGACGCTGGGGCCGGGCGCATCGCCATCCATGAGCCAGACAATCTCACGGTCACTGTCATCTGAGTTCTTTACGCCAAAAAGCGGGGGCTGCCGGAAGTACTTCCGGCAGCCCCCGCTTCGTACACATGAACAAGGAATAAGCACCAACCGGCAAAACGATCGAGGTCCTGGTCATCAAGGTTGCCTGAAGCAACGTATGCCAAGGC
>NZ_JAOEFX010000198.1 GCF_025421775.1 Paenarthrobacter aurescens
TTTGCTGCTGTTTAGCCTGCAGCGCGACCGCCGCTACCATGTTACCGCCGACGCTGTTACCAACCAGCGCCAGGCGCTTGCCATCGACACCAGTCTCGCTACCGTGTTCCGCCACCCAGCGTGTCGCCGCATAAGCCTGATTGATGGCCAGCGGATAATGCGCTTCGGGTGACGGCGTATAGTTCACAAACACGGCCGCAGCGCCAGATTCCACCACCAGATCGCGCACCAGACGTTCGTGGGTCGGGAAATCACCGAGGATCCAGCCGCCGCCGT
>NZ_JAOEFX010000199.1 GCF_025421775.1 Paenarthrobacter aurescens
CCCTTTGACTTGATAATTGAAAGGATTTGAATAAATGTTAGATAATACGGATATGGGTATCTTACATGAACTATCCAAAAACAGTCGAATCACAATGAAAGAATTGGGGGAGAAAGTCCATTTGACTGGTCAAGCAGCTGCATCTAGAGTTGCTAAATTGGAAGATAACGGAGTTATTGAGGGATATGCCATTAAAATTAATCAACTAAAATTAGGTTGTTTTATCCATGCTTTTATTACTATCATTACACAAAGCACTTATCACCAACCTTATCT
>NZ_JAOEFX010000200.1 GCF_025421775.1 Paenarthrobacter aurescens
TATTTGGATTGATCCATTTTTAAAAGGAAATAAACACACAGATATCAAGCCGCAAGATGTCAAAGCGGATGTCATTTTACTGACACATGGGCATGGAGATCACCTCGGTGACACCATTGAAATCGCTAAAAACAATGACGCGCTCGTTGTCGCGCCAAACGAACTTGCCGTTTATTTAAGCTGGCAAGGGGTGAAAACGCACCCGCTTCATATCGGCGGCGGACGTGAGTTTGAATTTGGTAAAGTCAAGCTCACGCAAGCGTTCCATGGTTCAGC
>NZ_JAOEFX010000201.1 GCF_025421775.1 Paenarthrobacter aurescens
TAAACTAAAAGCAACAGTTAGAACAGCTGCTCCTACTGCTATCTTCCTTGAATTCTTCATTGTGAAACTCCATTTCTTTGTTGGTTAACTTTTACATACTTAACAACTATATCACATAAATGGATTATTTTGACTATTTATATTAAGATTAAAATTAAAGAAATTAATAAAATGGGGGTTTGTATGAAAAAGTTATATTCTGCATTACTCGCATCTCTACTGTCAGCCAGTATACTAACGGCTTGTTCAGCAACGAACGTAAACAGTAAAAAAGAT
>NZ_JAOEFX010000202.1 GCF_025421775.1 Paenarthrobacter aurescens
GCCGGTGTGCGGCCGCGCGCTGGCCGCCTATGGCGCCGACGTCATGCTGTTCAACAGCCCGCAACTGCCCAATATCGACAACATCATCGACACCAGCCGCGGCAAGCTGTCCGTGCTGGCGGATCTGGACACGGCAGATGGCCGCATCGCGCTCGGCAACCTGCTGCGCAGCGCGCATATCTTTGTGCAGGGCTATCGGCCTGGCGGCATGTCCGCTCTGGGATTCGGCCCGCAGGACGCGGCACGCATCCGTCCGGGCATTGTCTATGTGTCTTT
>NZ_JAOEFX010000203.1 GCF_025421775.1 Paenarthrobacter aurescens
GCAATTGATACGCTCCTAAGCGCTTCGTTTTCGTCTTGGAACGGTTTAGCTGGTCATACAGCCATTGTATTTGCTCTTTTTTGGCTTTTAAATGTAGGAGTAGCATATAAAGGACCGCAAGCGATTAAAGTATTAGGAGCGATTGCTGCTCCAGTTATTGGTATTTCAGCTATTATTCTTTTTATATGGGCTTATACAAACTCGGGAGGGTGGGGCCCCATTTTATCTACGCCTTCTAAATTTACATCAACCAGAGAATTTCTAGCCGTAGTTTT
>NZ_JAOEFX010000204.1 GCF_025421775.1 Paenarthrobacter aurescens
GGCCGTGGCCACATGGTGCGTCTGACCCAACTGTGGATCCAGCACCAGTTCTTCGACAACAAGCTCGACGTCAAGGCCGGTTACTTCGGCGAAGGCGAAGACTTCAACACCTTCCCGTGCGACTTCCAGAACCTGGCGTTCTGCGGTTCGCAAGTGGGTAACTGGGCGACCAACATCTGGTACAACTGGCCCGTCAGCCAGGCCGCGATCCGTGTGAAGTACAACATCAACGACGAGCTCTACGCGCAAATCGGTGCGTACAACCAGAACCCGTC
>NZ_JAOEFX010000205.1 GCF_025421775.1 Paenarthrobacter aurescens
CGTTCGCCGAAAAGGGCCGCGAGTTCCGGACAGTCGTGAAGATGGGCCGCACCCAGTGGCAGGACGCTGTCCCCATGACTTTGGGCCAGGAGTTCGGCGGCTATGCGGTGACCATCGGCGACGACCGGGCACGCCTGGACGAGTCCCACATGCTGATCCACGAGATCAAGCTTGGTGCCACGGCCATCGGCACCGGCCTGAATGCCCAGGCCGGATACGCCTAAGCCGCCTGCCGGAACCTGGCCGAACTCACTGGCCTTCCCCTCCTCACCGCC
>NZ_JAOEFX010000206.1 GCF_025421775.1 Paenarthrobacter aurescens
TGTTTTTTTGCCAGGTCTCATCCCAGTAATGGCGAATACTCTCCAGAGGCAGCGATGTTGTTACATCAAAAAAAACTATCAGTGGTACTTTGTCAGGGATATGTGCGAAAGGAATGTCAGCAATCAACTTCGAAAAAATCTTCGTTATCACGAATTTTAGCGAGTCCTGCGGGCTGGAAGAAATTTGGCTCATCCTGGAGCTTTCATTACCATCCCGGTCGACCTGCGAAACAATAATGCTATCGTTATTTTGTATCGCAATAGCTGTATCTTTC
>NZ_JAOEFX010000207.1 GCF_025421775.1 Paenarthrobacter aurescens
CCCTCGATCGCCGCCAGTTTGGCGGGCTGATAGTCACGGGTGTTTTCGCCGTGCAAATCGCCCACCACCATCTGCAGCGGCAGGATGCACAGCGACACCGTCAGCGCGCTGCGCAGCATCAGCCGGCTGGCGGCCTCGCCAGCATTACGCAGCAGGCGCCACGCCGCGACACCACCCAGCAAAAACGCCACGCTGATCCACGAGGCCAGCAGCATGTGCGCCAGCCGCCAGCCAAATGAGGGCGCGGAAATCAAACTCCAGGCGCTATCCGGCGT
>NZ_JAOEFX010000020.1 GCF_025421775.1 Paenarthrobacter aurescens
GCACCGCTGGTGTACCAGTTGTCTTGCCAAAGGCATAGCTGGGTAGCTACGTGCGGACAGGATAAGTGCTGAAAGCATCTAAGCATGAAGCCCCCCTCAAGATGAGATTTCCCATAGCGCAAGCTAGTAAGATCCCTGAAAGATGATCAGGTTGATAGGTCAGAGGTGGAAGCATGGTGACATGTGGAGCTGACTGATACTAATAGATCGAGGACTTAACCAACGCTTTTTAAAAATGAAATACCTTCTTATTATCTAGTTTTGAAGGAACAATGTTCCTTTATTGTTTGGTGGCGATAGCGAAGAGGTCACACCCGTTCCCATACCGAACACGGAAGTTAAGCTCTTTAGCGCCAATGGTAGTTGGGACTTTGTCCCTGTGAGAGTAGGACATCGCTAGGCATTTTTATTTTGCTTTTTTATCATCGCGGGGTGGAGCAGTTCGGTAGCTCGTCGGGCTCATAACCCGAAGGTCGCAGGTTCAAATCCTGTCCCCGCAACCAACATGGTCCCGTGGTGTAGCGGTTAACATGCCTGCCTGTCACGCAGGAGATCGCGGGTTCGATTCCCGTCGGGACCGCCATGTTTTAGAAACGAAACAATG
>NZ_JAOEFX010000208.1 GCF_025421775.1 Paenarthrobacter aurescens
TGGTTCTGTATTCGGCAGTGCAATTGGCGGGATATTCAATACAAAGACAAGCTTTCGTAACTTAATGACGGTTTCTGTCATCTGTTATTTTGCAGGAATGCTTTTATTAGGGACCATCACCCCTGATACCAGCAGGACTTTATTAACTTTGTACATGATTTTGACTGGATTTGGCATGGGCTTTTCCTTCTCCCTTTTGCCTATAGCATCCATCCACAACTTGGAACCTAGATTCCGAGGGTCGGCCAACTCAACAAACTCCTTCCTCCGTTCTT
>NZ_JAOEFX010000209.1 GCF_025421775.1 Paenarthrobacter aurescens
TGATTGTATTAGTATCCATCATTTCACCTCCCCTTGCTATAAACTTGTAAGTTTTAAATTTCATGTCGGCATGTACATCGTATTCACCTTTCAATATACACACAAAGGCTTTTAAACGCTAAAATGTTTTAAAAAGGGAAAATATACATCTTAATTGTAAATCTGTGCATTTTTATTGTCAAGCCTGCCTCTACAGTATATATTGAAATTTCGTATGTTACTTTTCTAGCATTAACAATTTTTACAAAAAAAAGACCCCTTCTTTGAAATAGAGG
>NZ_JAOEFX010000210.1 GCF_025421775.1 Paenarthrobacter aurescens
CGACAATTAATGGGGAAATAAAACCACCCATGTTGATGCCCATGTAGAAAATACTAAAGCCAGAATCCCTGCGAGGGTCCGTTTTGGTATACAGGTCGCCAACAATGTTTGAAACGTTCGGCTTCAAAAGGCCCGTCCCAATAATAATCAGTCCCATACTAATAAAGAGCGCTGTTGCTCCGCTTGGCAAAGCTAAAATGACATGTCCAAGCATAATGAAAACCCCGCCATAAAAGACCGTACTGGACGAACCGAATACTCGATCGGCGAGCCAT
>NZ_JAOEFX010000211.1 GCF_025421775.1 Paenarthrobacter aurescens
GGCGGCGAACGCCGTCAGCGCTGGGTTTATGGCAATCTTAAGTGATGAAAAGTGGGATGGCAGAACAGACAGGTGCCCGACGGTTGCCGGGCACCAGGCAGGTATAACAGATTACGCTTTGGCCGCGTCCAGCTCAGCGAGGCTCAGCCAGGTTTCCACCACGGTATCCGGGTTGAGCGACAGGCTGTCGATGCCCTGCTCCATCAGCCAGGCAGCAAAGTCCTGATGATCGGAAGGCCCCTGGCCGCAGATACCGACGTATTTGCCCTGCTTCT
>NZ_JAOEFX010000212.1 GCF_025421775.1 Paenarthrobacter aurescens
TGCCAGTCAGCAGTTTGAACAGCAGAAAAATGAGGTGCTGGATCTGGTGCGGGCCGGTAAAGCCGATGACGCCAGCTATTACGTGCTGAAAAAAATTACCGCCGTGCAGAATGCCTACCTCGACCTGGCGGTGGCGTTTGCTGATTCCCAGTCCTCGCAGCTCCAGCAGGAAGGCGCCGGCATTATCGACGATGGCACCACGGCGATTGAAGTCACGCTGGTGTTCTCCGCGCTCGCCATTCTCGCTGCCGTGGTGATGGGCTGGCTGCTGACCC
>NZ_JAOEFX010000213.1 GCF_025421775.1 Paenarthrobacter aurescens
GACTGGCGTTGCCAATGATCCTCTCCAATATCACCGTGCCGCTGCTCGGCGTGGTCGATACCGCCGTGATTGGCCATCTTGATAGTCCGATCTACCTCGGCGGCGTGGCCGTAGGCACCACGGCAACCAGCTTCATCTTTATGCTGCTGCTGTTTCTGCGTATGAGCACCACCGGTTTAACCGCGCAGGCCTTCGGGGCCGGCGATAAACAGGCACTGGCGCGCGCACTGATGCAGCCGCTGCTGATCGCTCTTGCCGCCGGGTTGCTGCTGGCG
>NZ_JAOEFX010000214.1 GCF_025421775.1 Paenarthrobacter aurescens
GTTCGATCTTACGCCGCAGCTGTTCGCCGCCCTGCGTATCCAGTTGTTCCGCCATCAGCACCGGCGCAAACTCAATCACGTGCGTTTCAATGCCGAGATTTTTCAGCGCGCCCGCCGCTTCCAGTCCGAGCAGACCGCCGCCAATCACCGCACCGCGTTTGCTGCGGCGCGCGCAGGCTTCAATGGCGTTGAGATCTTCGATGGTGCGATAGACAAAGCAGTCGCTGCCCTCCGCGCCAGCGATCGGCGGGATCCACGGATAAGAACCGGTGGCC
>NZ_JAOEFX010000215.1 GCF_025421775.1 Paenarthrobacter aurescens
TATTATTTTCGCCAACAGCGTGACGAGGTATTGAAATGAGTGAAGGATTGCAGTTACCCAGCGGATTTCTCTGGGGCGGCGCGGTGGCAGCCCATCAGGTTGAGGGCGGCTGGGATCAGGGCGGCAAAGGCGTCAGTATCGCCGATGTTCTCACCGGCGGCGCACACGGCGTTGATCGCGTCATCACGCCCGGCGTTCAGCCCGGCCAGCACTATCCCAACCATCAGGCAGTGGAATTCTATTCACACTACAAACAGGACGTGGCGCTGTTTGCT
>NZ_JAOEFX010000216.1 GCF_025421775.1 Paenarthrobacter aurescens
GCGTGTCTGGCCCTCGTGGGCATCACGTGCGACAAGGTAAGCTTGCTTGAGGCGCTTGATTTGCTCCTCAGGCAAGTATTTTTCAATCAGCTGATTGAGGCTTTCAAACAGATACAAGGTTGACCTGCAGAGTGCTGTTAACGACGACCTTCAGCGATAGCGGTAACGGCTTGTAACTCAGCGGCTTCCTGCTCTTGCTGTTCCTGACGATCACGGACATCCAGAATCTGATTGGTGATCAGGCCTTCTTCGATTTCGCGCAGGGCGATAACGGT
>NZ_JAOEFX010000021.1 GCF_025421775.1 Paenarthrobacter aurescens
TCGATCATCGCCAGACCGATACGGTCCTTGATCGAGCCGCCGGGGTTCTGCGATTCGAGTTTGAGAAACAGCGTGCACGGTCCGGTATCGAAGCGGGTGACCTGCACCAGCGGAGTATTGCCTATCAGCCCAAGCACGGCAGGGCGTGATTCCTTCGACATTTCTTCACCTCTTTATGGTGTTGATCGCGTTCCAATCGCGGGGAAAAGACTCGCGTGCAACTTAGGCGCTGACATCCTCTCTCGCAACCTCTAATCCTTGGAAAATCCAGCCATTTGGATCTAACGATAGAACGAAAACTGGCATGTTGCCTTGAGGTGTCTGATCGTTCCCACGCTCCGCGTGGGAACGCAGCCCAGGACGCTCCGCGTCCCAAAACCGGACGCAGAGCGTCCGTTGAGGCATTCCCACGCAGAGCGTGGGAACGATCAATGTCAGCTCGGTCAGCCCATCAACCCGCGCATCGCCAGAAACAGCAGCGAAGGCCCCAGCAGACACCCAAGCGCGGTGTAGAACGCCGCCGTCAGGCAACCATACG
>NZ_JAOEFX010000217.1 GCF_025421775.1 Paenarthrobacter aurescens
TGATTTCAGCCCCGTTGTCATTCCAGGCTTTTATGCAGGTAAATCAGTAAACGATCGATACTGCGATATCCCACCGCCTCCTGCAGATGCTGACGCGTAATCTGCCGTTCACCCGCTAAATCTGCGATGGTTCTCGCCACCTTTAAGATGCGCTGCCACGCACGCACTGATAATCCCAGTGCATTCAGGATCTCCTCCAGCCATTCCGCGTCCTGCTGCTGTAACACACAATCACGGGCGATCTCCGGATTCGACAGCTGCGCATTCACTTTGCC
>NZ_JAOEFX010000218.1 GCF_025421775.1 Paenarthrobacter aurescens
GTAGAATGAACTCATATCAATTGTACAGAAATTATGCACTGCGTGATAAATGCTTGAGAATTCATATGAATCATAAGATTTTTTCACTTTCTCAATTAATTTGTTCAGCTTCACAAGCATGTAGAGATCTACTTCACGAAGGTCTTCAACAGCTACAGCATCAGTTGTTGGATTAAAGTCCGCTAAGTTTCCTAGTAAGAAACGGAACGTGTTGCGGATTTTACGATATACTTCTGCTACTTGTTTTAAAATGTTATCAGATACACGAACATCAG
>NZ_JAOEFX010000219.1 GCF_025421775.1 Paenarthrobacter aurescens
TGCGGGCATCGGCAGCCAATTCGCAAGCCAGCACCTCGCCGGCCAGGCGTTGCGAGGGCGGCGACACGGAACGGCGCGTGAAGCCCACGCTGTCGTCCACCCACACGGACTGCGCGGCTTCCGGCACGCAGGCGGCAAAGTCGTCCTCGACCATCAGCATGAGGCGCGACATGGTCATGCCATGGGCGGCGCACAGCTTGCCGAGCACGCTGGCGGTGGGACTGACCTCGCCATTCTCCAGCCGGGACAGCGTGGCGCGGCTGATGCCGGCCCGG
>NZ_JAOEFX010000220.1 GCF_025421775.1 Paenarthrobacter aurescens
TGAACAAATGGGATTCTTAGGTTTAGCCGGAGGCGGTGGAGGTCTTAGTGAATATGTTGCTGTAGACGAAGAACTTTTATTCAAACTTCCAGATGATTTATCTTATGAACAAGGTGCTCTAGTAGAACCAGCGGCAGTAGCTCTTTATGCAGTACGTTCAAGTAAAGTGAAAGCAGGAGACAAAGTTGCTGTATTTGGATGTGGCCCCATTGGACTTCTTGTCATTGAAGCGTTGAAAGCAGCAGGTGCAACAGATATTTATGCAGTTGAATTA
>NZ_JAOEFX010000221.1 GCF_025421775.1 Paenarthrobacter aurescens
TCTACAAACAAAGGCTGAGGCTATGGCCTCAGCTTTTGTTATGGCTGTACAAGTTGGACGTTGATTTCCGCTCCAGGCACTCGCTTTCCGCGGGCGGTCGCGGAGCCTCCTCAGCTTGAGCCTGCGGGGTCTTCCCCTAGATTCGTATGCAGGATTCTCGTACCTTCCTCCTTTTTGAAACTCAACATCTGCCAAATGGACAGATGCTAATCTTCATCTTTCACATCGATATCTTCGGGGATGGGTTCGTTATAATAATCCGCTAAATCCTTCT
>NZ_JAOEFX010000222.1 GCF_025421775.1 Paenarthrobacter aurescens
GGCGGTGGGTCGCTCGGGTGAGCTGGCCAGCAATTGCCGTGCTGCCGCGTAAGCGCCTTCACTAGCGCAGTCGGCAGAAACGATCCATTCGGGCCTGACCGGACAGCCGGCGTCGTTCATTGCTTTCTCGACCCCGCCGCGGCGGGTTCCGGGAAGCTGGAAGTCTTGGTCGTAGGCATCGTGGCCCGTGATGTGCGCGATTGTGGTATGTCCCAGGCCAAGAAGGTGGTTGGTGGCTTTACGGGCGATCCCGGTGTCGTCGATCCGGATGGTC
>NZ_JAOEFX010000223.1 GCF_025421775.1 Paenarthrobacter aurescens
TAGCTTTATGATAGAAAGAGAAGATATAACGCTTTCATATTCTGATTAAATCGTGCTGCTTAAAATGAAATAAATAACATCATGGTATTCAGTCTTATTCAATCACCGAAATATTGAGTAGAGAATGAATGAAATTAGCATTGCTTCTTGTCATTATTATCGGCGTTGCTGCCCTTGCAGGTACGATCAGTGCTGCAAAGAAAGTAGATGAAGATTACGGAAAATCTAAAAAGAAAAGTATAGTGAATTTATCTATTATTTACGGAGTCGTATT
>NZ_JAOEFX010000224.1 GCF_025421775.1 Paenarthrobacter aurescens
TTTCGCCGGTGTAGTCAGTTGATGCCACCCACAGACGCAGAATATCAGCGCCCAGTTTGTTCATCACATCCTGAGGAGAAACGGTGTTACCGATAGATTTGGACATCTTGCGGCCCTGACCATCCACGGTGAAGCCGTGAGTCAGTACCTGACGATAAGGTGCCTTGCCCTTCATGGCGGTGGAGATCATCAGGGATGACATGAACCAGCCACGGTGTTGGTCAGACCCTTCCAGATACATATCGGCAGCGTGACCGGCAAATTCCGGACGCAC
>NZ_JAOEFX010000225.1 GCF_025421775.1 Paenarthrobacter aurescens
CAGCAGATGAACGGCTTGTTACAAAATCCATTCACCGCGCGCAATCATCTCTACTTTTCCGCCTACTTGAATGTGAAAAGCTTCTCCATCATAACTAGCTTTTACATAAAGCCGTGAAGGTCTTCCTATTTCGTATCCTTGTTCTACACGTATGTCAATAGCTTGCTGATTAAAATAACGGTATTTAACTAAATATGCTGCTAAACAGCCGTTGGCGCTGCCGGTTGCTGCATCTTCTGGAACGCCGTAGTAGTCGGCAAAGTCTCGTACGTTT
>NZ_JAOEFX010000226.1 GCF_025421775.1 Paenarthrobacter aurescens
GGCCCTGGATGTTGTTGCGCAGACCGTAAGAGACGAAGGCCTGCATGTAGCCGAGTTTACGACCGCAGTCGAAGCTGGTGCCGGTCAGCAGCTGAGCATCAACCGGTTTTTTCTGGCTCAGAGAGGCGATGGCATCGGTCAGCTGGATACGGCCCCAGGCACCTGGCTCCGTGCGCTCCAGTTCACCCCAGATATCCGCAGAAAGCACGTAACGGCCCACGGCGGTCAGGTCTGAGTTCAGCTCGGACGGATGCTCAGGTTTTTCTACGAAGTT
>NZ_JAOEFX010000022.1 GCF_025421775.1 Paenarthrobacter aurescens
GGCCAACTGATCCACCCCGGCATCAACGAAGCCGGCGCCGTCGCAGCCTTCACCGCCGCCGGCACCGCCTACGCCACCCACGGCGAACCCCTGGTCCCGATCTACGTGTTCTACTCCATGTTCGGCTTCCAACGCACCGGGGACTCCTTCTGGGCCGCAGCAGACCAAATGACCCGCGGCTTCATCATCGGCGCCACCGCAGGACGGACCACCCTCACCGGCGAAGGACTCCAACACGCCGACGGACACTCCCCCATCCTGGCCTCCACCAACCCCGCCGTGAAAACCTACGACCCCGCCTACGGCTACGAAATCGGCCACATCATCCGCCACGGCCTCGAAGAAATGTACGGCGACAACAGTACTGATCAAAACGTGATGTACTACCTCACCGTCTACAACGAACCCATCACCCAACCCGCCGAACCCGAAAACCTCGACATCAACGGGCTCCTCAACGGCATCTACCGCCTCGCCGAAGCCCCCGCAACGGAAAGCACCAACCCGGACAACCGCCC
>NZ_JAOEFX010000227.1 GCF_025421775.1 Paenarthrobacter aurescens
ACCTAGAAAAAATGACGAGAGAGATGCTGGGAAAGTTAAAAGTTGAATCACAGCTTGTCTTAACGTAAGTAGAGAAAAATGATTTCTTCTTTGAAAATAAAGTAAGCGCTTACTAAAAGGTGGGTTCCTTGTTTATGCAAGTTCTACTTCGTAACAGTGTTGGACAATACACATAGATCTCCTAATCCTTTAAGTGAGCGCTCGTTCGTTGAATAATCAGCACCTTTTTAGGTACCGTCTGTTAAAATAATAAGGGGATAGAAGGGAGGGAATT
>NZ_JAOEFX010000228.1 GCF_025421775.1 Paenarthrobacter aurescens
TCATCAACTTATGTGATGCTTTCCATATACCGCTGTTATTCCTGGTGGATATTCCAGGATTCATGATTGGGACGAAGGTCGAACGGGCAGGAATCATTCGCCATGGTGCGAAAATGATCTCGGCCATGAGTGAAGCCACTGTTCCAAAGATCTCTGTCATCGTCCGTAAAGCTTATGGTGCCGGACTATACGCGATGGCCGGCCCCGCTTTTGAACCGGACTGCGTTCTTGCCTTACCGACGGCATTGATAGCGGTCATGGGAGCTGAAGCTGC
>NZ_JAOEFX010000229.1 GCF_025421775.1 Paenarthrobacter aurescens
TGCGCCGGCGTCGCTGGATATTCCGGCGTTAAAGCGCAACTTAACCCGCTCTATTCCTGAAGTGCGCGATGTGCATCATATTCACGTCTGGATGGTAGGCGAAAAGCCGCTGATGACCCTGCATGTCCAGGTCATTCCTCCCCACGATCACGATGCGCTCCTGGGGCGTATCCAGCATTTTCTCGAGCACCATTACGCCATCGCGCACAGTACTATCCAGATGGAGTACACCCCTTGTAATGGACCGGACTGTCACCTCAACGAGATCCAGTCC
>NZ_JAOEFX010000230.1 GCF_025421775.1 Paenarthrobacter aurescens
CGCGTGCTGATCCTGGAAAACCCGGGCCTGCCCGGCCAGGCCAGCATCACGCAAAGCCTGTACGCGGGACTGCAGCTCATCCTGCCCGGCGAAATCGCGCCCAGCCACCGCCACACGCAATCGGCCCTGCGCTTCATCGTCGAGGGCCGCGGCGCGTACACCGCGGTCAACGGCGAGCGCACCACGATGCACCCCGGCGACTTCATCATTACGCCCTCGTGGACCTGGCACGACCACGGTAACGCCGAAACGGTGGAAGGCGGCGAGCCGGTGG
>NZ_JAOEFX010000231.1 GCF_025421775.1 Paenarthrobacter aurescens
TTTTTCCTTACAAAAAAAAAGTAGTTGATGATTTGATGATATTCTAATCGCAGCTTACTCTGCTAAAAAAACTTTAATAATCTTCTACAAATGATGTTAAGCAAGAATGAAATCAGATGGCAAATTCATGTTTTGTAGAAGTATACTGCAGACACATGTATTACAAGCACAGGAGATGTCCTTATTTATGCTAAAGAGAATCACAGGCATGAAACTTGCTGAAACTGCAGCTTCATAGTCCTTTGAGATCCCCTATGCCAAAGTTTGTAAATTG
>NZ_JAOEFX010000232.1 GCF_025421775.1 Paenarthrobacter aurescens
GGCGATGCGCTGGTCACGCTCAGCAGCGGTGTCTATCGGCTGGATCTCGATTCGCCCGGCCTCGAGCCACGCTTGACGTTGTTCTGCGTTGCCGACCCGCAACCGGGCAACCGCCCCAACGAAGCCCGTTGCGATGCCTTGGGCCGGTTGTGGTTGGGCACCATGCAGAACAACATTGGCGAGCACGGCGAGGATCTGCCGCTCGTACGCCGTTCCGGTGGCCTGTTCCGCATTGACCCCGATCAGCGCGTCACACCGCTGCTACTCGGTCTGG
>NZ_JAOEFX010000233.1 GCF_025421775.1 Paenarthrobacter aurescens
CGCTGTCCGATCCGCTGCCGGAAGATAACTGGACCGGTTACACCGGGTTCATTCATAACGTGCTGTATGAAAATTACCTCAAACACCACGCTGCTCCGGAAGACTGCGAGTTCTACATGTGCGGGCCGCCAATGATGAACGCCGCGGTGATCAAAATGCTGCAGGATCTCGGCGTGGAAGATGAGAACATCATGCTGGATGATTTTGGAGGCTGATGATGGTGACCTTCCAGCTGACCTTCGCGATCTTTGTGCTGGTGATATTTGGCATGTCG
>NZ_JAOEFX010000234.1 GCF_025421775.1 Paenarthrobacter aurescens
TTCCGGGGCCAGATCATGGCTGACTTCGTGTGCGGTGGCGAGGAACACCACATCGACCTTGCCGGCCCACTCTGCGGCATCACCCAGCGGCTGCAATGGCAAATCGACCCTGCCTTTCAGCTGCGGATGGAGATCGGAGAGTAACTTTCCGGCATCCGGGCTTTGCGCTGAAACCGCCAAAGCGGTTATGTTCATATGCGGGTGGCGATTCAGGTAGGTGGCAAGCTCTACGCCAGCATAACCACTGGCACCAACGATCAGCGTATTCAACATC
>NZ_JAOEFX010000235.1 GCF_025421775.1 Paenarthrobacter aurescens
TGTCGATGCATCGCTTGGCGGCTATATCCGCGGACAAATCATCGTCTGTGTCGTGATCGGCTTGATTTCCTCGCTGCTCTTCTGGATAGCCGGAATGAAATATCCGCTTCTTTTGGGGGCGATAATCGGAATAACGAATGTCATTCCGTATTTCGGACCGATTATTGGGGCCATTCCTGCTGTGGTCATCGCCGCGACAATGTCAGTAAAAATGGTGTTGATCATCGCGGTCATCGTGCTTGTACTTCAATTTCTTGAAGGGAATATCCTGTCT
>NZ_JAOEFX010000236.1 GCF_025421775.1 Paenarthrobacter aurescens
TGCTGTTTTCACGCTTGTCATAGCGCCAGTATATCGATATAAGCACTGCAGATATGCATTTGAAAAACACCATTTGCGTGTACGAAACGGCATTTTATTTTTGGATGAAAAAGTAATACCATATTTTCGTATTCAAAATATTGATATCGATGTTGGTCCTATAATGAGACGCTATCGATTAGCAACTTTGACCCTTTATACAGCGGGTGGTCAAGCTGAAATTGAATTAATAGATAGAAGTGAAGCACGTAGATTGAAACGATGGTTAAATAAC
>NZ_JAOEFX010000023.1 GCF_025421775.1 Paenarthrobacter aurescens
ACACTGCATCTTCACAGCGATTTCAATTTCACTGAGTCTCGGGTGGAGACAGCGCCGCCATCGTTACGCCATTCGTGCAGGTCGGAACTTACCCGACAAGGAATTTCGCTACCTTAGGACCGTTATAGTTACGGCCGCCGTTTACTGGGGCTTCGATTCAGAGCTTCTCCCAAAGGATAACCCCTCCTCTTAACCTTCCAGCACCGGGCAGGCGTCAGCCCCTATACTTCGCCTTGCGGCTTCGCAGAGACCTGTGTTTTTGCTAAACAGTCGCCTGGGCCTATTCACTGCGGCTCTCTCGGGCTATACACCCTACCAGAGCACCCCTTCTCCCGAAGTTACGGGGTCATTTTGCCGAGTTCCTTAACGAGAGTTCTCTCGATCACCTTAGGATTCTCTCCTCGCCTACCTGTGTCGGTTTGCGGTACGGGCACCTTACATCTCACTAGAGGCTTTTCTTGGCAGCGTGGAATCAGGAACTTCGGT
>NZ_JAOEFX010000237.1 GCF_025421775.1 Paenarthrobacter aurescens
ATTGAACAATCTCCTCTCGATCCCTAGATTCTTTAAAGTGAGTTTTTATCTATTTAGCTTCCTTTAATTCCACGGATGGACGCTCCATGTCAACTTCATAACGTAAAATGTATTTAGATGAAACATAATAAGTGACTAAAGCGACAAAATATGTTGGAATTCCGGCAGCCGTATAAAGGAAAAAGTCACTTGCTTCAAAAGTCAATGGATTATAGAGTGCCCAGTAAACGATCGTTCCAATGACCACCGTGAGAACGGCAGATGGGTTAATGCC
>NZ_JAOEFX010000238.1 GCF_025421775.1 Paenarthrobacter aurescens
CGGTGAGATCGGCGGCAGCGCTGAAGAAGAGGCCGCGGCGTTCATCAAAGAGCACGTGACCAAGCCTGTCGTCGGCTACATCGCCGGCGTAACGGCGCCGAAAGGCAAGCGTATGGGCCACGCCGGCGCCATCATTGCCGGTGGTAAAGGCACCGCCGATGAGAAATTTGCTGCGCTGGAAGCGGCCGGTGTGAAAACCGTTCGCAGCCTGGCCGATATCGGCGACGCGGTGAAAGCGGTACTGCCAGCGAAATAACATTTTGCTGCTGAAAG
>NZ_JAOEFX010000239.1 GCF_025421775.1 Paenarthrobacter aurescens
CCGAACAGCAACTGGGCGTTCGGCTGTTTAATCGCACCACGCGAACGGTGGTGCTGACCGAAGCGGGCCGGGCGCTGATGTCACGGCTGCTGCCCGCCATGAACGAAGTGGATGCGGCGCTGGATGCCCTGAACACGTTCCGTGACACGCCGGGCGGCACGCTGCGGCTCAACGTGCCGGTCAGCGCAGCGCGGCTGGTATTACCGGCGATTGTGCCGGGATTTTTGCAGCGCTATCCCGACATCCGGCTGGAGATCGTGGCGGAGAGTAATG
>NZ_JAOEFX010000240.1 GCF_025421775.1 Paenarthrobacter aurescens
TCCTCTCAAATTTCCTGCGCCCGCGACGGATAGGGACCGAACTGTCTCACGACGTTCTGAACCCAGCTCGCGTACCGCTTTAATGGGCGAACAGCCCAACCCTTGGGACCGACTACAGCCCCAGGATGCGATGAGCCGACATCGAGGTGCCAAACCTCCCCGTCGATGTGGACTCTTGGGGGAGATAAGCCTGTTATCCCCGGGGTAGCTTTTATCCGTTGAGCGATGGCCCTTCCATGCGGAACCACCGGATCACTAAGCCCGACTTTCGTC
>NZ_JAOEFX010000241.1 GCF_025421775.1 Paenarthrobacter aurescens
CGAAGTTTGTAGAACACGAAAAAGACCGTCTTTATGACGAGACAGTCTTTTTCACTTTACCATGGCTTGTGTTGAAAAGGAACAAGTAATCATACGTTATTCCATTTTAGCAACAGCCGTTAGGTAAACGTTTGTTTTATTCAACTTCTTCAATATCAGTTTTTTGCGTATCAAACTGAATCCCTACGATATGAATGTTTACTTCATCGAGATCAATAGCTGTCATATTTTTAAGGGCTTGACGAATGTTATCTTGTACTTGTTGCGCTACGT
>NZ_JAOEFX010000242.1 GCF_025421775.1 Paenarthrobacter aurescens
TCAGCGGCAAAACGCCGGCATGTATCGCCGCCAGCACAGCCTGCTGGACGAGGATGAGCAGCAGCGTCTGCTGTTTGAGGGCGGGTATCCGGTGCTGGCGCGCGTAGCGAAGCAGAAAGGCCTGCCCTATCCGCACATCAACGCGCAGGGCGAAGTCGAAGCCGATGCCGCCTGGTGGTCCACCATGCAAGCGACGGGTAAAAAATGAAAGGCCGTCTGCTGGATGCCATTCCGCTCAGTACCCTGACCGGCGTCGGCGCCAGCCAGGCGGGT
>NZ_JAOEFX010000243.1 GCF_025421775.1 Paenarthrobacter aurescens
TGATTTCGGCTGTTATCGACGCCATTGGAAAAGAGCGCGTTGTGATTCGCTTCTCTCCTCATAAGCTTGATAAACCAGACTACCGCTGGGACGACACTGAAAAAGCTATTCAAACGTATACAGAAGCATTTAAAGAAACAGGAATTGAGATCATCCATCCGTCTATGCTGGATTTTTATGAAGATGTTCAAAACGGTCAAAATCTTTATGAAATTACGCGTAAGTACTGGGATGGACCGATTATCGGCGTAGGTGACTTAACGCCTGAATCAG
>NZ_JAOEFX010000244.1 GCF_025421775.1 Paenarthrobacter aurescens
CAACCGGACATACATTCCTCACTTTAATCTCCATGTTTGTTCTCCTTTTCTGTGTTTTTATTGCATCAACATAAAAAACATAAAAAACATCTTGAAGAGCATAAGGGGTTTTTGCCCCCACAGGGTGTGTGGGGCTAGGCAGAGCCTAGCTTTACCGTGATACCACGAAAGTTGCTTAGGTGCATGCTTCAAGGTTCCTTTCTGAGTATATAGTGTGGATATAAAGTCCACTTTACATGTAACTTATGGTGTATATTCTGGTGATGTGAAGTT
>NZ_JAOEFX010000245.1 GCF_025421775.1 Paenarthrobacter aurescens
GAGCCAGCGGCTGGAAATTGAAGTTACGGAAAACGCGCTGCTGAGCGATCCGGACAAAACCCTGGCGGTGATGCAGGCGGTGACAGCGCTGGGAGTGAGATTTCTGATTGATGATTTTGGCACCGGCTATGCGTCGCTGTGCTACCTGCGCGCCTTCCCGTTCGACGGCATCAAAATCGATAAATCCTTTATTTTTCCGCTGGCCGATTCGCCCCAGGCGCGCCAGGTGGTGGAAAACATGATTGGACTCGGCAAAGCCTATTCCCTGTCGGT
>NZ_JAOEFX010000246.1 GCF_025421775.1 Paenarthrobacter aurescens
GCTGATTGAAAGCGGTAACTGGTTAGACAGAGACCAGTACTGAGATAAACCACGCCACCTTCGGGTGGCGTTGTTTTTTGACATCCGTGGACGGTTTTGTAGGCCGGGTAAGGCGTAGCCGCCCGGCAGCAGGTCGCACAGACAAAAAAAAGCCCCGACAAGTCGGGGCTCTCTTCACGCAGAAAGAATTACTTCTTATTCGCGCGTTCGAAAGAGGCAACGATTTCAGCTTTTGCCGCTTCAGCGTTGTCCCAGCCGTCAACCTTAACCCAT
>NZ_JAOEFX010000024.1 GCF_025421775.1 Paenarthrobacter aurescens
GCTTTTCAGCAGCCGGTTCAGGTTGCGCACCAGACTGGTAAGCTCCCGCGTGGTGTTGGGGTCGAGCTTTTCGCGATGATGCTCTTCCAGCTCGCGCACCTCTTTCGCCAGCGACTCGATGGGGCGCAGGCTCCACCAGGCGGCCAGCCACAGGAGGGGGATCACCAGCAGCAGGTTGGCGGCCAGCACATACACGAACAAGTTCCACACCGTATAAGAGCGTTTCAACTCCACCGGAATGGTATCGATGACCACAATGGTCAGCTGCGGCATCTGCATGGTGGCGGGGTAGATATTGACCGCCACCGAGTGGGTCAGCTCGCTGTCGTCGTCGTCCTCGCGGATCTCGGCCAGCTCTTTCTGCATGTTCCGGTCGTTACCCACCAGCAGGCTGGTGGCGTCCACATCCGCTTCCAGATCGTGAAAACCGTTGGATTTTAACCACTCCGGGCGGATAGTTTTTATCAGCCAG
>NZ_JAOEFX010000247.1 GCF_025421775.1 Paenarthrobacter aurescens
GGACAGATTGTGATTTCGGTCATCTTTTACTTCGTCTTCAAGCAGACAGACCGTTTTAATCCTGAATTGACGATTCCAGGCACTGACTTTGCTTTTGATTTTGGCTGGTTTTATCTGATCATCGTTATATTCTGGCTGGTAGGCTTTTCGAATGCCGTCAATTTGACGGATGGGCTTGATGGACTTGTCTCAGGGACATCAGCCATTGCCTTTGGTGCTTTTGCCATTTTGGCCTGGAGTCAGTCACAATATGATGTCGCCATTTTTTCGGTG
>NZ_JAOEFX010000248.1 GCF_025421775.1 Paenarthrobacter aurescens
CGGACTGATGCACATTGCCGCCGCGCTCAACCGGCCGCTGGTGGCGCTGTATGGCCCGAGTAGCCCGGACTTCACGCCGCCGCTGTCCCATCAGGCGCGCATCATTCGCCTGATTACCGGCTACCACAAAGTGCGCAAAGGCGATGCCGCAGAAGGCTATCACCAGAGCCTGATTGATATTCAACCGGCACGCGTGCATCAGGAACTCAATGAGTTACTGCATCCGGTGCAGGAGTAACCATGCACGTTTTGATTGTTAAAACCTCGTCGATG
>NZ_JAOEFX010000249.1 GCF_025421775.1 Paenarthrobacter aurescens
TGAGGCCGGCGTGGCGGAAATCACTGATTACATGCCGATCTGCGACGAGCGCAGCAAAGTGCCGCGCCTGGTGCGGCGGGTAAAAATGATCCGCGGTACCGCCACCTTTGATCTGCGCTGCGCGCCGCGCCACGACTATGCCCGTGCCGAAACGCGCACGGAGACGCGCCCCGGCGGTATCGCCTTTGTCGCCGAAGGCCAGCCGTCGCTGCGCCTGAGCGCCACGGTGGTGATGACGCGCGAACCGGACAGCGCGGTGGCGCAGTTTACCCT
>NZ_JAOEFX010000250.1 GCF_025421775.1 Paenarthrobacter aurescens
CAAGTAGTAGAAATGGGATTATATGAATCTATTTTTCGAATGATGGAGTTTTTAATCGCTGAATATGATCAAAACGGAAAAGTAAGAGAAAGAAGCCCTGGACTTGCAGGTCACTCAAGCCCTGCAGGCACATATGAAACAAAAGACGGAAAGTTTGTTGTTTTAGTATGCAGTACAGACTCTACCTTTGATCGTCTTGCAGAGGCAATGGAAAGAAAAGATATGTTAAAGGATCCGCGATACTATACCAACGTAGAGCGTCTAAAACATGAT
>NZ_JAOEFX010000251.1 GCF_025421775.1 Paenarthrobacter aurescens
GGCCTCGCCTCCTATATGGTGTTTGGCACCACCCTCAGCGCCGGACACCACAACGAAAAATTCGATTTCGACGAGACGGTGATGCTCATCGCCATCGAAACCCTGGCGCGAACCGCGCTTAACTTCCCGTGGACGCGAGGTGTGTAATGCAGAGCATGTACCGTTTTATTGAGGATGCTATCGACACCCGATCTCAGCACTTTACCAGGATTGCCGATGAGATCTGGGATCATCCTGAGACCCGCTTCGAAGAGTTCTGGTCCGCTGAACGTC
>NZ_JAOEFX010000252.1 GCF_025421775.1 Paenarthrobacter aurescens
GCTAAGCTTAATGATACCCATGGGATATGCCCGTATGTAACTGTCATAACGATAACACCTATAGCAGCTAATCCAACAGAAGCACCCTGCCAAAAATTAAGCTTCTCTTTTAAAACGACTATACCAAGTAAAATACTAACGAGCGGGTTGATGTAGTAACCTAAACTTGTTTCAATAATATGATTATGGTTAACCGCCCAAATGTAAACGAACCAGTTGATGCTGATCAGCACTGAAGCCACAAATAAAATGACCGCTTGTTTCGTATTACG
>NZ_JAOEFX010000253.1 GCF_025421775.1 Paenarthrobacter aurescens
CGTTCGCCATCGGCACCACGGAGTTCGTCATCATGGGGTTACTGCCGGAAGTGGCGGGTGACCTGCAGGTGTCGATTCCTTCTGCGGGCTGGCTGATCAGCGGCTATGCGCTGGGCGTGGCTATCGGCGCGCCAATCATGGCGCTGCTGACCGCGAAACTGCCGCGTAAACGTACCCTGATTCTGCTGATGATCATCTTCATCATCGGCAACGTACTCTGTGCGCTGGCTTATACCTATAACCTGCTGATGCTGGCGCGCGTCATTACCGCG
>NZ_JAOEFX010000254.1 GCF_025421775.1 Paenarthrobacter aurescens
CTCAATAACGGCGGCAGAGCATTCTGGATGCTGCGCATGCGGTAGTTGCTGCCCGTGGCTATCGCGGCGGATCACTACAGGATGTCGCTGACCGGGTGGGCATGAGCCAGACGAGCCTGCGGCACTACTTCCCTGCCAAGAGCGACCGTCTGCTGGCTGTGCTGAAACGCCGCGATGAGATCACCAGTGGCGCTATCCCGGATGACATGGAGGAAGACCAGGTGGACTCGGAGATCCGCACGGCGCTCTTCAACGAGGACATCCCCGGGGGG
>NZ_JAOEFX010000025.1 GCF_025421775.1 Paenarthrobacter aurescens
GAGCCCTACCGTCGGCGTGGCGGCGGACTTGATGCCCTCACCGAAGCCCGACAACATTCCGGCGCCCCAGGCGTTAGCGACGATTACGCCGTTACGCATCACCGGCTTGCCGCGGATGCCTACCTTGCCCTGGAAGGACACGTGACCGTCGAACGGCATGTCGATATGCTTGCCGTTCTTCAGGATGCAGCTGATGTTTTGCGTGCGCACCTCGCCGCGCTCGCTGGAAATGTCGCCGTACATTTCGCCGGTAACGCGGCACTGGTCCATGTTCCAGGTCTTCCCGTTGGGCATGGAGACGTCGCCGAGCAGGGTAATGACCACCGGGGATGTGTTCTGCTGACCGGTCACGCTGGCGTTGGCGTCGGCGCCCTCAATCATTACCGCCTCGGAGAAGGAGCCGGAGGGTATCCAGGGCAGCTTCGTCTTTTTGTCGGTGAGTGACGCGTAGGTAAAGGTGT
>NZ_JAOEFX010000255.1 GCF_025421775.1 Paenarthrobacter aurescens
GGTTGATTCACCCTGTGCCGCCCGGGTAAAGCAGCGCTGCGCCTCGGCCTGCGCATCGCCACGGGCGTGGCAGTAGCCCAACAGATACCAGATATCGTTATCGGTTTGCCCCGGCAGACGCCCCTCCCCGAGGTTGTGCGGATAGCGCAGGGCCGCCTGCAGCAGGCTAATCGCCTCGCGGAACTCGCCGCGGGCAATGTGCTGCAAGGCGCGGTGCTGCTGGTTGAGCAGATACTGCCCGGTCACCTTGCCTTCCCCGCCTTCCCACGGAT
>NZ_JAOEFX010000256.1 GCF_025421775.1 Paenarthrobacter aurescens
TTGCC
This sequence comes from Paenarthrobacter aurescens, assembly GCF_025421775.1. Lineage (GTDB taxonomy): Bacteria > Actinomycetota > Actinomycetes > Actinomycetales > Micrococcaceae > Arthrobacter > Arthrobacter aurescens_B. The sequence continues at coordinate 6 of NZ_JAOEFX010000256.1, forward strand.
CGCTACTGGCACAGCAAAGCGGTATCGCCATTGCGCAGCGTCGTGGACACCGGCGCACCGCCGCATGAAGCGGTGCGTTTACCGCCGGAGTGGCAGCAGAGCGAGGCGGTGCAGCGCTATCTGGCGCGGCTGGAGAAATCCTCGTTTGTCAGCCAGCTGGAGCAGGGCTCGCTCAGCATGACCTGGGCACACACGCGGCTGCTGAGTGACGATCCGCGCAAAGGGCTGGGCAAAGCGAAGCGCTCCTCTTTGCTGCCGCAGCGCATG
>NZ_JAOEFX010000257.1 GCF_025421775.1 Paenarthrobacter aurescens
TTTTATTCCCCTTGTTATTCAGCATTCTTTTAATTCCGATTCCTGCGTACAAAGATGCTAATTCATGAGCATGATAAATATCTGCGTTTTCTTCAATTCCAAGCTTGGTAAGTGGATTGTTAAATAACGAATCATTATTTTTCACAAGATTTTTATTCATTTCTGAAGCAGATGGTTTAAAAGTTTCCAAATTGTAAGTTACAATTTTAATCCCTTCATGTTTAAAGATTGTTGCCGAAAATTTTTTATCAAAAGGTTTTTTATCAACATCA
>NZ_JAOEFX010000258.1 GCF_025421775.1 Paenarthrobacter aurescens
GATTCTCCATTTAAGTACGGGGCATATTCGAGACATCCAGTCCGAGAGAATCATAGAAATGAGTGATTCAGAAACCATTAAATCTATTCTTGGCAAAGGAAAATGGATTGACTCATTTGAAGCAATTGAGCATTTGAAGCACCATGGCCAATCAGATTCCCCTGTATGTCATACCTTGACAGGATATGCAAGTGGTTATATGTCTACTGTTTGCAAGAAGAGTGTGATAGTTAAAGAAATAAGTTGTATTGCCATGGGGGATGCAGAATGCT
>NZ_JAOEFX010000259.1 GCF_025421775.1 Paenarthrobacter aurescens
TGGTGAAAAGCAAGCACTTTCCTTTTTTCATTATAATATACACGAAAAAGACGTATATGAAAAACGTTTAGCGGATGTTCAAAAGCAGTCTTATCCAAGAGAACAGCTTGCTGAGTATCTGCTTGATTTTAATAAGCGCTACGGAACATCTTCTAAGACGATTGAAAATATTGAAAAGCTAAAAGATCCTAACAGCGTAGTGGTCGTTGGAGGTCAGCAAGCGGGGCTGCTTACGGGTCCTTTGTACACCATTCATAAAGTGATTTCAATTG
>NZ_JAOEFX010000260.1 GCF_025421775.1 Paenarthrobacter aurescens
GCGGACAGTTTGTAGAATTACAGGGAACGGGAGAGGAATCGACGTTTTCGAGAGAACAGTTAAACCATCTTCTAGATTTAGGGGAAAAGGGTGTTTATCAATTGATTGAACAGCAAAAGGAAGTTCTTGATCATCTGGCTGCCTACATTCCGGTTAAAGAAAGGTAAGGGATTAACGTGCGTGAAATCATTATTGCAACTAAAAACGCAGGCAAAGTAAAAGATTTTGAAACACTTTTCTCACCGAAGGGATTTAAAGTAAAATCGCTTCTT
>NZ_JAOEFX010000261.1 GCF_025421775.1 Paenarthrobacter aurescens
TCGCCATCAGTTCAGCGAACTCGTAACCCTCGCAGCCCGCGCCTTTGGCGTACTGCTCGAACACGCCCCGGGGCACCAGCGCCACCCCGGCACCGGCGCTGACGCAGCCGACAATCGCTCCGTAACTGGCCAGACTGACAATCGGCAGCGCCTGCCCTCGGCGCAGCAACCAATGCTCAAGTGCCGCGCGGTATGGGCAACCCGGTGGCCACATGAACAGGGTTTTGTCTTGCAGATCCGCGATGTCGCGCACCGGGCCGACTGAAGTCGAG
>NZ_JAOEFX010000262.1 GCF_025421775.1 Paenarthrobacter aurescens
TCGGCTTTGGTATTGGCGAAGCGAAGCAGCAGGTGCTTCTGGTGCTGGCTGAGGTGTTTTTCCAGCGCGTACAGGTAACCGGTGGTCTGGTTAATGTTGTCCTGGGCGCAAATGACGCCGATACAGCCGGTAGACTGGCTGAGCAGCGACTGGGCAATCACATTTGGCCGGTAGTTCAGCTCTTCCACTGCTTTCAGTACGGCCTGGCGGCTGGCTTCCTTCACGCCGCGCGACCCGCTCAACACCCGTGATACCGTGGCTTTGGACACCCC
>NZ_JAOEFX010000263.1 GCF_025421775.1 Paenarthrobacter aurescens
CGATTCTTCCACTTCATCGCAAACCGTTTTATCAAACCACACGGTATCACGTCCCCAAAGCTTGGTCACCCGCACTTCGCAGCCTTCTAACAGCTCCGCTTGATCAGGCAGTGACTGAATGATCTTTTCCACAGATGCAATGACGTCTTCATCCGTATGTCTCGCTTCAAGCGAAAAAATAACTTTATTTGGAATAACGGTATGAATATTAGGCAGTACGTTCATACGACCCATTGTATAGACTAAATTTGAATCTAATCTGCCGAGCACAT
>NZ_JAOEFX010000264.1 GCF_025421775.1 Paenarthrobacter aurescens
TGCGGACATAGTTTAATGGTAAAACACTCAATTCCAATTGAGGGATGGGGGTTCGATTCCCACCTGTTCGCTCCAAATATTAAAATTCATGAGCTATCAATAGATGGCTCATTTTTTGTTGGTAAAAAAGGGTGGTGGTTATTATGGCACAAGTGCCCATATGAAAGGCAATCCCATGAAACCAAAAAAGCATTTGAAGCATTCGTTATTTACCGGGATATGGGATTGGACCGCAGTATAAGAAAAGTAGCAGAAAAGTTGAACAAATCTTA
>NZ_JAOEFX010000026.1 GCF_025421775.1 Paenarthrobacter aurescens
TTCTCTCTAAAATAAGATGATACAATCAAGTTTAGTTCCAACGAAATATGTACATCGTATATCCTTCACGTCATACTTGTTTTAATCGTTTCCATTTACGAATTTGAGTACGGAAATTTTTAAAAGGAGCAACGGTATTCACATGAATAAATTTATAAACTGGCCAAACAGCCTTTGCTGTCGCATCATCCGCCCATTTTCGTTGATGAGGTTCAAACACTTCTTCTTCACTCATACGATCCAACATATCACAAATAGTTAAAACATTCTGTTTGAGCTGAGCTCTTAATGCGACTAGTGATTGGCAGGCATACTTCTCATTAAAAAGAGAATATAATGTGCCAAGCTGATTCCATTTATAACCTTCTGCTGGCGTATGGACAACCTTTCCTTCAGTTTCGTGTTGCTCCCATTGAAGCAGCAGGGTTGTCCAACCAACTTGATAGGCCAAATTTTCT
>NZ_JAOEFX010000265.1 GCF_025421775.1 Paenarthrobacter aurescens
AGCAAGGAAAAACTCAGCCTCGATGACTACCTGTCGCTGACTCACATCCATATTTCCAGCCGCCGCAGCGGTCTGGGTTATGTCGATCTGGCGCTGGGCAAAATGGGCATCCAGCGCAAGATCGCCCTGCGCTCGCAGCACTATCTGCTGGCCTCGCAAGTGATGCAGCAGACCGACATGGTCATGACCGTGCCGGAACGCTTCGCCCGCCGCCATGATTTGCAGTCGTTCAATTTGCCGGTGAATGATGTGCCGTCGGTGGAAACGCATTT
>NZ_JAOEFX010000266.1 GCF_025421775.1 Paenarthrobacter aurescens
GCGAAGGCGTCAGCCCAGGCAACAAATCCCCCGCAAAATATTTTCAAATTAAAGGTGAGGTAACCTCGAGCCCCATCCGTGTAGTGACTGAAACTGCGAGCCATTCGCATCCGTTGCGGTTCTACACAGGTCATTGAGCAATGAAGTCCAGGGCAAAATCCGGTTCGGTCAAACAGTGGTTGGGCATGTCGGCGCTGAGTTTTTCCGCGTTGGCATTGCTGCCGATGAGTATCGCGCTGGCGACAGAAGCGGTGAGCAATCAGGCGCAACA
>NZ_JAOEFX010000267.1 GCF_025421775.1 Paenarthrobacter aurescens
CAGCGGCTGAACGGCCTGCACAACGGCAGAGTGCTGCTTGTCCGGGGTCAGGTTAACCACCAGATCCGCCTGCGGGATCAGCTCTTCGTAAGTACCCACTTTAAAACCGTTTTCGGTGGCTTTACGGAACGACGCACGCTTCTCAGCGATGGCTTCAGCGCGCAGTGCGTAAGACACATCGAGGCCAGAGTCACGCATGTTCAGACCCTGGTTCAGGCCCTGCGCGCCGCAGCCGACGATGACCACTTTCTTACCTTTCAGGAAGCTAGCG
>NZ_JAOEFX010000268.1 GCF_025421775.1 Paenarthrobacter aurescens
TCAAGGATCAGTTACTGATCCTAGCAGTATATCAACTTGGGATTATGTCTTAAATAGCATGCATAACATTGACTCACTGACTCTCTCTTTTACTTTTTATAAATAAAATCAACCATTGTATAGATCGTATAATATGTTCAGTTTCATTGCTTAGAGCTTAAACTATGAAACGAGTTATTCACTAGTATTTTAATAATTAACAAACATAATTCCCTAACTTTTAAAAATAAGTAAGCTAATGATTATGTTACAAATTTAGTCCCTTTTCTTA
>NZ_JAOEFX010000269.1 GCF_025421775.1 Paenarthrobacter aurescens
GCTCTTGAACGCGCGCAAGCTGGGCCTGAAGGTGAACGTCTTCATTCAGATCTCGCTCGACAAGCAACGCAAGGCCGCGCTGGACGTGTTCGAACGCGAGATCGCGGTGCTGCCCGAAATCATGGAGTGCTACCTGATGTCGGGCGACGCCGACTACCTGATCCGCGCGCTCGTGCCCGACGTCGATGCGCTGGAACGGCTGATCGTCGAACACATCACGCGCATTCCCGGGGTGGCAAGCATCCGATCCAGCTTTGCGTTGAAGCAGGTG
>NZ_JAOEFX010000270.1 GCF_025421775.1 Paenarthrobacter aurescens
GCAGGAGGATACGAGCCACCACTTGTGGGTACAGAACGGCATTCAAGTGGTTTGAAACAAGACATCGAACGTTGGTCTCTCAACAGTAAGGGAAGTCTGTGGAGTCAGTTGTTCGCCAGAAATGGCCGGTGGTCCTGTTGACCATCGGCCTCTACCCCGCTTTCACCGTCGGCGTTCGCGCCGACGACAACCTCGACAGCAGCTTGCGCAGCATCAGCCCGTCGCAACTGCAACAACCGGCAGGCAATGACAATCGTCAGCGCCCTGCCCT
>NZ_JAOEFX010000271.1 GCF_025421775.1 Paenarthrobacter aurescens
AGTGATTTGCCAGATAGATTCACAGAAGATTTTTCATCCTATAAAGATGCATATATTACCGGGCCATTACTAGTTAAGGGGGGAAGGATTGATTTTTCTGGCACTGACGCCGAAATACGGGGTGGTAATGATGGCAAACGTTTTCATCTTGGTGACACAACTTATAAGACAGCAAAATTTATATTTACACCTGACTATCTTACAAATGAAGTCAGCTTTTACCAGAGAAGTGCGATGAAAATGACCACCACGTCTGTAAAGGTTTCACTTT
>NZ_JAOEFX010000272.1 GCF_025421775.1 Paenarthrobacter aurescens
ATAGGTAAATCTTCTTCTTTAGCATAACGAATGATCATATGTACAAACTCCTTATAGTATAGAATTATCTTTATTTTACTTCTTTTAATAAACATAATCTACATAAAAAACCGATGTGCACATGCACATCAGTTATGATTTTGAGCATATTGAAAGGTTTGAAGAACTTGAAGTGTCTCTTTTGTAGAAACGACCGTTGCAAACTCCTCATGCAAAGAAGACAGTGCGAATGTATGTACATCTTCTGCAGGAAGCCTTGTTTTTCCATCGT
>NZ_JAOEFX010000273.1 GCF_025421775.1 Paenarthrobacter aurescens
TAAAGCAGAGCTGCCAAAAGCCGTGCGCGTATTTTTAAATGGAAAAGACTTAGAAAGAAAACAGCGTGATGCGATGTTGCTATCTACAGTGACATCCGAGGGTTTTCCTCATGTAGCAATGATTAGCGCAGGAGAGCTGATAGCTATTAGCTCTTCACGCGTCAAGCTGTTAGTATGGAAAAATACAACATCTTCAAAAAACATGATACAGAATCATAAGGCAACCGTTACATTAGTTGTTGAAGGAAAAGCTTATTACATTAAATTTTTG
>NZ_JAOEFX010000027.1 GCF_025421775.1 Paenarthrobacter aurescens
CAAGAGGATTAATGGTTAATGCTAAAATAGCTTTGTCATAATCTCCGGTCACTGCTGCTTCAGCTGCAACACGCTCAAATGACTTAATTGTTTGAACAAGACCTCGTACAGGTACAGGAAGGTCGCCGACTGAAATTGGCTTCGGTCCATCTTTTGTAATAATACAGCTTACTTCTACGGCAGAATCAGCAGGAATGCTTGCTATGGCACCATTATTGATAGTATTTATGGGCTGAATATCGCCTTTATCCGTGTAAATGGATGTAATCAATCGAACGGCTGCATCACTATAATAGGCTCCGCCGCGCTGTTCTAATTGAGGCGGTTTAATGTCTAGATTAGGATCTTTATACAGTTCGAACAGCTCTTTTTCCAACTGTTTTACGACTTCTGCTCTCGTTTCACCTTTTTCATAATTAATAAGCTCTTTTTCTACCATTTCACGCGTTT
>NZ_JAOEFX010000274.1 GCF_025421775.1 Paenarthrobacter aurescens
AGATCCCTTCGGCTCTGCCACACGTATGGTCAAATGAGGGAATGCCTTCTTTAATTCCTCTCCGGTGCCTGTAATGGTTCCGCCAGTTCCTGCTGTTGCGACAAAGGCTCCAATTGGCTTTCCAAGTTGTTTTACAGCTTCCATGATTTCAACAGCCGTTGTGCCTCTATGTGCATCTGGGTTCGCCCCATTATCAAATTGCATCGGGATAAAGCTATGAGGAATTTGAGACGCCAGTTCCTCTGCCTTGCGAATACAGCCTGGCATTTTT
>NZ_JAOEFX010000275.1 GCF_025421775.1 Paenarthrobacter aurescens
CGATGTACACGCTAATCAGAGAAGAATCTTTTAACTGCTCAAAGTCTTCGTTTAATTCGGGATCGTTCAACAGGTGCTGAGCAGCCGTGTGCGGTGTAGCTAACACCACGTAATCCGCTGAATGGGCTTGCCCCGGCGTACTGATTTGGTAACGTTCACCGTTCCGTTTTATGCTGGTGGTTGGCGTATCTTTTAAGATCGTTACATCAGAAAGCTCTTCTTCTAAGCGGTGAATAATCGTTGATAAACCTTGTTTAAACGAAATGAATTT
>NZ_JAOEFX010000276.1 GCF_025421775.1 Paenarthrobacter aurescens
GTTCTGCACGTAGCTGTTATCCACATCCAGCTCAAGCTCCAGTATGGCCTTCTTCTGCTCTTCGTCGACGTGGTAGAGATACTGTTTGTCCGCGATGAACTGCGCCAGAAGACGCTGACGGAAAGGCAGGGTGGCGACGGTCGTCAATACCGGAAGTTTGCGCTCGCGGAACTCTCTTACCGCATCACAAACCGTTTCGGTACCATCTGCATCAACAATGCTTTCGCCAGTTTCGATATCCACGCTATCGACGATAGTGGTGTCGGTACCC
>NZ_JAOEFX010000277.1 GCF_025421775.1 Paenarthrobacter aurescens
GGCGGCACGGTCAGCCGCGTTGAGCAGTCGAATCACCCGGACTATAAAGCCGGTGAATGGGTGCTCGGCTACAGCGGCTGGCAGGAGTATGACGTCTCCGACGGCAAGGATCTGGTCAAGCTGGGCGATAACCCTGAGCGTCCCTCCTGGGCGCTGGGAGTGCTGGGAATGCCGGGCTTTACCGCCTACATGGGGTTGCTGGATATTGGTCAGCCTAAAGAGGGCGAAACCCTGGTGGTGGCGGCCGCAACCGGTCCGGTAGGGGCTACCG
>NZ_JAOEFX010000278.1 GCF_025421775.1 Paenarthrobacter aurescens
TCTTCGGCCTGCTGCTCGCCAGTCGCTGGTTATTGCCACGGCTGTTTCATGAGGTGGCGGCCTCGCGCTCTGCGGAGCTGTTCGTCCTGCTGGCGCTGGTGATCGTGCTGCTGACTGCCTGGCTCACGCACTTGTTGGGGCTGTCGCCTGCACTCGGCGCTTTCCTCGCCGGCATGTTGCTCGGGGAAAGCCATTACCGGCACCAGATCGAAGCTGACATCCGGCCCTTTCGCGACATTCTGCTCGGCGTGTTCTTCGTCAGCATCGGCAT
>NZ_JAOEFX010000279.1 GCF_025421775.1 Paenarthrobacter aurescens
GGCGTCGGCAGCAGCCCCAGCGGGGTCTTCACAAACAGTGTATCGTCAAACCAGTCGCGCAGCTTCGCCAGCGATTTACTTACCGCGGACGTGGTGACATTCATCCGTTTCGCGGCTGTGGTAACGCTGCGTTCCTGCAGCAAAAGCTGCAGGAACAACAACAGGTTAAGATCGAGACTGCTGAGGGGCTTCTTCATGGTGCGCTGTGGGCCGGATAAGCAAAAGGAGGAGGATGCAAAGCATGCTACAGCCAATCAGCACCCCGATCAGC
>NZ_JAOEFX010000280.1 GCF_025421775.1 Paenarthrobacter aurescens
TGTAAGCTTGTGTATATATCAGCGCGGGTAATAAAAACCGCTTAAATAAAAGTGTACAAGTCTGTGTGGCTTGTACAAATATAGCCACTGCGGATTTGTTAGTTAAATAAGCAATAGTTTAAATTCGTGGTAAATAAACGATGCAATTGAGGAATTATAAGCGAAGCGGTAAATGCTGTCGGATCGCTGAAGATTTGATCGATTAATTGTTTTCCAGCGAGAAAATTACTCTCCTGACAAGGTTTATCACGCATTTAAGCGAAGCGTAAAC
>NZ_JAOEFX010000281.1 GCF_025421775.1 Paenarthrobacter aurescens
ATTACGCACTTCGGCGGCCACCACCGCAAAACCGCGGCCTGCCTCCCCGGCGCGGGCGGCTTCCACCGCGGCATTCAGCGCCAGGATATTGGTCTGGACGGCGATACGGTCGATCACCGCGATGATATCGACTATCTGGCCGTTATCCCGCGACACCGACTGCATCACGCCGATAGTCTGCTTCATCACCGCTTCGCCGCTGTAAGCGCTGGCGCTGGTCTGGTCGGCCATGCGGATTGCGTCTTCCGCCGTCTGGGCCGTCTGTTGTACC
>NZ_JAOEFX010000282.1 GCF_025421775.1 Paenarthrobacter aurescens
CGCATTAATGCTGCTGACGATGAGCATGAAGCACCCTGGGTGGATGATGACAAACCGCAGGTGATCGTGGTGGGCTTCGGGCGCTTTGGTCAGGTGATTGGCCGCCTGCTGATGGCGAACAAAAAGCGTGTCACCGTCCTGGAGCGCGATATCAGCGCGGTGAACCTGATGCGAAAATATGGCTACAAAGTGTATTACGGTGATGCCACCCAGGTGGAACTGTTACGTTCCGCCGGGGCAGAGGCGGCGGAGTCGATCGTCATCACCTGT
>NZ_JAOEFX010000283.1 GCF_025421775.1 Paenarthrobacter aurescens
GCATCCTTCAGCGCCGCATCGACGTTTTGACGACCATTCAGCGCATTCAGCGTCGCGGTGCGCATCGCATACCAGAAGGCCGCCATCTGCGGGATGTTAGGCATGATATCGCCATTGCGCGCATTGCTCATGGTGGCGGCGATGCGCGCGTCTTTCTCCAGCGTTTGCTGGAATGACTTCAGGGTGACCGCGCCCAGCGGCTTGTCCTTGTTAACCGCGTTGAGACCGGCGTCAGTCAGCAGGTAATTTTCCAGAAACTCTTTGGCCAGC
>NZ_JAOEFX010000284.1 GCF_025421775.1 Paenarthrobacter aurescens
GAAATCGTCGGCCGCGTCTCGGCGGTTGGCGATCACGTCAAAAACTACAAGGTCGGCGATCTGGTCGGTGTCGGCTGCATCGTCGACAGCTGCCAGCACTGCGATGACTGCGAATCCGGTCTGGAAAATTACTGCGACGGCATGATCGGCACCTACAATGTCCCGACCCCGGACGCACCGGGCTGGACCCTCGGCGGCTATTCGCAAAACATCGTCGTGCACGAGCGCTATGTGTTGCGCATCCGTCATCCCGAGGCGCAACTGGCAGCC
>NZ_JAOEFX010000285.1 GCF_025421775.1 Paenarthrobacter aurescens
CATTTCCAGTTCATAAAGGATTCCTTCTTGAAGCGGAGTTAATGAGTAGATATTCTGAATAGATTTCTCCAATTTTGCGCCTCCCGATTCCATTATCTTCGTGTCATCCATACCCGCTGACCACAATCATTCTATTAAACCAGTAATCACCTTATTTGTTAGAATTCAATATATGAAACAAATCTTCCTCAGTGAGCATCGCATCCGGGAAATCACTTTCTATTAAAGAACCTTGGTCAAATTCAGTTCCCTTGATTTCCATGACAACAT
>NZ_JAOEFX010000286.1 GCF_025421775.1 Paenarthrobacter aurescens
GCTGCCGAAAGCGGTTGGCGCACGCGTTGCTATCGAAGCCGGTATTGCGGATTACTGGTTCAAATACACCGGCCTGCACGGTGCCATCGTTGGCATGACCACCTTCGGTGAGTCAGCGCCAGCTGAGAAGCTGTTCGAAGAGTTCGGCTTCACCGTGGCCAACGTGGTGAAAACCGCGAAATCGATTCTGTAATTTCGCGTAACCCGTCGCGCCGCTGCGCATTGTAGCGGCGCGATTCATCGCGCATTTCTGCTGCTATCCTCATGCTT
>NZ_JAOEFX010000287.1 GCF_025421775.1 Paenarthrobacter aurescens
AGAAAGATAGGTCATAAAACCCATCTGTTTTGCATGTTCTATAAAATGAATGTAATCCGCTCTGGACGTCGGTTCACCACCTGTGAAACCTATGCGACGGAACCCCATATTATACATACGTTCAATGATATTAAGCGCATTGGAGAGAGAGGAGTCCTTGATACCAGGGTTACGGAAGCACAGATCACATCCGAGATTACAATGTGAAGTTATTCTAAAATCCAGAAGCAGGTTGCTCATGTCCATTATGAGTCCTCTAATTGGTAAATT
>NZ_JAOEFX010000288.1 GCF_025421775.1 Paenarthrobacter aurescens
TAGATTATATAAGGAGAGTGCAAGAAATGGAAAACGACTTTTGGGATAAAAGTGATCTAAGTCATGACGAACTTGGATATAGGAATTACTGTATGTTTGTATTTTTTCTAATCCACAATAAGCACAAATAGTAACATCAGCATTGTCAGTTAATTGATAACCGTATTCTCTTGCCATTGTATTATAGTCGAATGCTAGTTCAATCAAATTCACCCAAGGCGGAAACATTTCAATATACTTAGACGTCAGTATAGAGTTTCCCCTGGCTGC
>NZ_JAOEFX010000289.1 GCF_025421775.1 Paenarthrobacter aurescens
TCATTTTTTCTGCGATTGTTAATATTGGTTTTTCAGTCAAAGAAGAAAAAGATGACGGTCTGGCAGGCATATTTGGAGGAGACGACAGTGAACTATCAGAAACAGTTATCGAAAAAGGGAATGCAGCTAAGAAAATTGCAGTGCTAGAGGTCAATGGAACGATTCAAGATACAGGAAGTGGTTCCTCTCCGCTTATGTCCCAAAATGGTTATAACCACCAAGCATTTTTAAAGCAGCTAGAGGCTGCAAAAAATGATAAGGCAGTTAAAG
>NZ_JAOEFX010000290.1 GCF_025421775.1 Paenarthrobacter aurescens
GGTCGATGATGCCGTAGACATCGGCCGGCCAGCCTTGCAGCGTCACCGAAACCTGCCAGTTGGGTAGCACCGCGGTCACATTGGGCTGCTGCTTGAGCCAACTGTGCATCTCGCGGGCCTGCGCCGGATTGGCCGGGTTGATGTACAGCTCGGCGCTCAGGCGTTGTTCGAGCCAGTCGTTGAAGGTCTGGCGAAAACCGGCGGTCATGCTGCCGGCGCCGATATTGGCGGCGAGCGCCAACAGCAGCGCCATCAGCGCCAGACTCAGGG
>NZ_JAOEFX010000291.1 GCF_025421775.1 Paenarthrobacter aurescens
ATTCCATCGCCTCCTGTCCAAAAACCGTATCCTCCGCTGTACTTTGGAGGGTCTTCTCCAGCAGGAAAAGAAGTAGGAGCAAAGCATGCAGATGTATATTTGTTATGGGGAGAACCGCCTGCGGTGATTAAAACAAAAATTGATGAGATGAAAGAAAAAGTTGCAAACGAAGGCAGGGACATTCGCTTTGGTATTCGCCTGCACGTTATTGTAAGAGAATCGGAAGACGAAGCGTGGGAATCTGCAGATAAATTAATTAAACATGTTAAT
>NZ_JAOEFX010000292.1 GCF_025421775.1 Paenarthrobacter aurescens
TCTGAAACAGAGGAAAGCATTTTAAATAAAATGAAAAAAACGTACGAGTTAATTCATACGTACAAAGACAAAGAAATATATGGTGCGTCTTATCAGCCGGCAGATCAAGTATTAAAAATTGACAAAAATCGTAAAGACGGCGATATCTTAGCAGATTTATAAAAAGAAGGTAGACGCATGTCTACCTTCTTTTTATAAATCTTGAATTATTATTCAATAAAAAACATTATTAATCACTTATATTCCTTTAGTTATAAGGTTTAAGCATAG
>NZ_JAOEFX010000293.1 GCF_025421775.1 Paenarthrobacter aurescens
TTCGACCACTGTTACGGATGTCAACGACACCACCAATCTGTCGCTCAGCGCCAGCAATTCGGTGGCTGAAGGTGGCCAGATCACCTACACCGCGACACTGACCAATGCCGCTGGCTCACCAGTGACCGTGACCCTGTCGAACGGCGCTGTGATCACCATCAAGGCTGGCGAAACCACCGGCACCGCAACTGTTCCTGCACCGTCCGACGACGTCTACAAAGACGCCGGCTCTGTTCAGGCAACGATCACCAGCGCTACCGGTGGCAACTT
>NZ_JAOEFX010000028.1 GCF_025421775.1 Paenarthrobacter aurescens
ACTACGTCGGTGTGTTTGCGGCGGCGTTCGGGGACGAACCCGCCCAGTTCTGCCCGGCGTTCCATGAGGTATTTGATTTCGGGGGCGTCCATGCCGGGGTGGTAGTACGGGGGCCGGTAGAGGTCCGCGTCGAGTTGGTCATCGCTGATGGGGATGCGCAGGTGGTCACGGAAGGCTTTGAGGTCTTCCATGGTCAGTTTCTTCATTTGGTGGGTCGCGTTGCGGCCCTCGAAGTGCGGGCCCAGGCCGTAGCCCTTGACCGTTTTGGCGAGGATGACCGTGGGTTTGCCCTTGAACTCGGTGGCTGCCTTGTAGGCGGCGTAGACCTTGCGGTAGTCGTGCCCGCCGCGTTTGAGGCCCCAGATCTGTTCGTCGTCCAGGTCCGCGACCATGTCCTTGGTCTGCGGGGATTTACCGAAGAAGTGTTC
>NZ_JAOEFX010000002.1 GCF_025421775.1 Paenarthrobacter aurescens
TTCCAGGAACCAACACAACAAAATAACAACACCACAGTTGTAACCACAGTCTTCCCACCCCGGAAAACACCAGCCCCACCAAGGGCCGGCACACCCCCGGGGGACGGGTAACAAAGTTACGGCGGTCATAGCGTGGGGGAAACGCCCGGTCCCATTCCGAACCCGGAAGCTAAGACCCACAGCGCCGATGGTACTGCACCCGGGAGGGTGTGGGAGAGTAGGACACCGCCGGACACACATTAACGGCAGAGCCCCGACCACGACGGTCGGGGCTCTCCCCATTTAAACCAAGCGTGTTTAACCCAGGCGTGCGCCTTGTGCCACCGGTAGAGTTGGTGGTCATGGAAAACCTCTTCAGCCACCCCGAGCCGGAGCCCGAGTTGTCCCAGCAGGGCAGCAATGACCTGGAGCCGCTCATCATCAGCGTCGTTGTTCCAACGACCGTCCCACACGCCTTTCAAGGATTCACGGACCATCCACATTTATGGTGGCCGCTGGAACAGGAGAGCGTCTTTGGCGTGGGTTCCCACGTCGAGTTTGAGGAGAACCTCATTCTGGAGACCGCCGATGACGGCCGCACGTCCGTGTGGGGAACAATCGACGATTGGCAGCCTCCCCTGTCCTTCCATGCCAGCTGGTACCCAGCGAGTACCCCACTCTGGTCTACCGAGATCCGGGTGGCTTTCCGGGCCGTGGAAGAAGGCACCGAAGTGCGTCTGGTCCATGACGGGTGGGAAGGTGCTGAGGACCCTGCCGCCTCCCGTGCGTCATACGCCGAAGGCTGGCCCCGTGTCCTTGAACGTTACGTGAGGTTCATGGGCGGAGCCGTTGCCTAGGATCCGCAGGCTGAGGGCGAGTGACTGGCAGTTGCTGAAGGCAGTCCGCCTGGAGATGCTGACGGACACGCCCATGGCCTATATCGAGAGCCTCGATGCTGCGCGCCGGCAAACCGACACCCAGTGGCAGGAGCGTGCCACGGCAATGTCCGCGGATGCGAGTGTCACCCTGGTAGCTGATTCGGGCGTCGACGGGAGTGGATTCTGTGGACTGATGCGTGTGGTGCTCAAGCATCCGCAAGATCCGGGGAAGCCCCTGCAAGCGATGCTCATCAGCGTGTACGTCGCGCCCCGGCATCGTGGGCTGGGGCTGGCAGACGAATTGCTCAACCGTGCGTGCAAAGCTGCCTGCGAAGACCTCGGAGCACAACATCTGGAGCTCGGAGTACACCAAGACAATTCCCGTGCGTTGGCGTTCTACCGACGCCATAAATTTGAGACCACGGGAGCCAGCCGGCCCTATCCGCAGGACACGTCCAAGCTGGAACTCTTTATGGAGCGCTGCCTGCCCTGGCAGCCAACGGCCAGCTAGGTGGTGCCGGCCCTGGGCACCGCGGTGCTTGTCCGAACCACCAGTGTGGTTGGGTGTTCGGTGTCGGCAGGTTCAAGGACCAAGCCGTTGGTGATCGCGCCCAGGAGGGTGCGGACCGCCAGCGCTCCCTGTCCCTTGGCGTCTTGGTCGATGGTGGTGAGTCCAAGGACATTGCCGAGGTCATGACCGTCGATGCCCATCACGGAGAGGTCGTCGGGGATACGGAGCCCGAAGTCCCGGGCGGCCAGGATGGTGCCGATGGCCATTTCATCGGATGCTGCGAAGACGGCGGTGGGTCGCTCGGGTGAGCTGGCCAGCAATTGCCGTGCTGCCGCGTAAGCGCCTTCAATAGTGAAGTCGGCAGAAACGATCCATTCGGGCCTGACCGGACAGCCGGCGTCGTTCATTGCTTTCTCGAACCCGCCGCGGCGGGTTCCGGGAAGCTGGAAGTCTTGGTCGTAGGCATCGTGGCCCGTGATGTGCGCGATTTTGGTATGTCCCAGGCCAAGAAGGTGGTTGGTGGCTTTACGGGCGATCCCGGTGTCGTCGATCCGGATGGTCGAGGCTCCCGGCAGGGGGCCGCCGATACCGACAATGGGCCGATGCATTGCATGCAACTGCTGGAGCTCAGCCTCGCTGAGCTCCAGGGACACCGCAATGACTGCATCCACCCGTTTACGCAGCAGGAAGTCGGTGAACACGCTGTGACGATGTGCAGGGTTCTCGCCGATGTTGTACAGGGTGAGGTCGTAGCCGGCCTCCAGCAATGCGGCCGAGGCGCCCTCGATCACCGCCGAATAGAACCAACGGTGGACCGATGGCACCACCAAACCAACGTTGTGCGTGCGCCCGGATGCCAGGCTCGACGCATGGTAGGACACCACGAAGCCCAGTTCGGCAGCTGCTGAGCGGGCCTTTTCCCGGCTGGTGGGGGACACATTGCCCTTGCCACTCAGGGCCCGTGAAACGGTGGCAACGGACAGGCCTGCGCGCTCGGCTACGTCCTTGATGCCGGTCATGCTGCTCCTCGGTGGGGAAGTTAGCTGGCCGTAAGCCAGATCGTCTCACCCGAGCCTAGTTGATCAGCGTTGGCTTCCGCCGCGGAGCTCCGCAGGAGGGTCTGGCCTGCAGGGAGTGGCATCGCTTCAGCTCCTACGTTCATGATCACCAAGGTGTTTCCGTTGAGATACGCGAGCGACGAGCCGGTGCAGTAGTCTTCCACCCATGCGAGGGAACCCTGTCCCAGCCTGTGCGTGGCCCGCACAGCGAGCATCTCCCGGTACAGGTTAAGGTGCGACGCCGGATCGGACTCTTGCTTGTCCCTCGCCAAGGCGGGCCAGGACTCGGGCTGAGGCAGCCAAGGGTCCATCCCGCTACCGAATCCGGCATGCTGCTCTGTGGAACGCCACGGCAGCGGCACCCTGCAACCATCCCGGCCGATCCTGGCTCCGCCGGTGCGGGCAAAGGTGGGATCCTGGCGCATGCTGCCGGGAATGCTGGTGGAGTCCGGCAAGCCCAGCTCTTCGCCTTGGTAGAGGTAAGCGCCACCGGGGAGGCCGAGCATGAACATGGTGGCCGCGGCAGCTCGTCGTCGTCCGAGTTCTTCGTTCGGCGGAACGTCGTCGGGGCCGATGCCGTCGCCGTCGCGGGGTCCCGCTCCGTCGTACCCAAAGCGTGAGACGTGCCGGACAACATCGTGGTTGGACAGGACCCATGTGCTCGGGGCGCCGACGGCGTCGAGCGAGACCAGTGAGTCCGTGATGATGTGTCGCAAGCGGTGAACGTCCAGGCCGGCATGAAGATACGGGAAGTTAAAGGCCTGGTGCATCTCGTCGGGGCGGACCCACTGCGCCAGCCGGGGGAGCGGATCCACGTTGGCCTCGGCACAGAGGATGCGGTCCGGGCCGTACTCTTCGAGGATGGAACGCCAGCGTCGGTAGATGTCGTGCAGGGAGGGCTGCCCGAACATCGGCGCGTCATGGCCTGGGAAACCCTCGGAGCTGTTGCCATCTGCACGGCCGCCCCAGTTGGGAAGGCCGGCCGCTTTGACCAGCGCGTGGGCGACGTCCACACGGAAACCGGAGATGCCGCGGTCCAGCCAGAAGCGGAGGACGCGTTCAAACTCAGCGTGGACAGCCGGGTTGTCCCAGTTGAAGTCAGGCTGCGAGGAGTCGAAGAGGTGCAGGAACCATTGGCCGGGCTGTCCGTTCGGTTCGATGATGCGCGTCCATGCCGGTCCGCCGAAATGGGACTGCCAGTTGTTGGGAGGCTCGTTGCCGTCGGGTCCTTGGCCGTCCCGGAAGATGAACATGTTCCGCTCAGGGCTGTCGGCACCAGCTGTCAGCGCGGATTGGAAGGCGACATGCTGGTCAGAGCAGTGGTTGGGTACAAGGTCCGCGATGACACGCAGGTTAAGCCTGTTCGCCTCCGCGATGAGTCCGTCGAAGTCGGCCAGGGTGCCGAAGAGAGGGTCGACGTCGCAGTAATCGCTGACGTCGTAGCCCGCGTCCCGCTGGGGTGAGCGGTAGAACGGCGATAGCCACACGGCGTCGACGCCCAAACCGGCCAGCTGCTCCAGTTCGGCCGTGATACCCGCCAGGTCGCCTACACCGTCACCGTTCAGGTCGCGGAAGGACCGGGGATAAATCTGGTAGATCACGGCGGAACGCCACCACCCGTGCGCCGTGGAAGCGTCGTGGACAGGCGTGAGCTGCGTGAATGCTGCTGAAGGCTGGTGGGCCGCAACCGGGAGCAATGAATCGACGGACATGGACACATCGTAGAAGACATCATCGAAAATTGAAAACGCTTCCAACCCAAAGTATCCTTATCGTTTCTGTATCGAAAGCGCGCAGGGATTCCCGGCTGCATATCCATGACCTCGCGTCTGGAAGCGCTTGCAGCGGCGTTGGGGCACTGCCGGGACGACGCCGTATTCACGTCAGGGACGCAACTCTTTGCGGTGCTTTTCTTTGCCGTGCTTCGCCCGCCGCGCTGGCTAGACTGTGACCACAGAAAACACTGCGAAGACTGCCGGTTTGGCGTGTCCGCGGTGCTCATGTGGAGGGAATGCCTTGTCGGACGAAACGGCCATGGCCGGTACATCAGAGGAAAGCATCAAGGACCGTACCGCCGGTCATGCGGAAGAGAACCGGCAATCGGCCGGGCAGCGGGCGTTTTTGCAGGAGTTGGCAGCCAATCTCCAGGCCGGCCAAATCGCGGAGGATGAGGAAACCCTCACCGTCTACTCCGTGGATCAAGGGCCGATGGTGGAGAGGCACCTGCCCCTCGCAGTGGTCTGGGCCGAGTCGGTGGCGGACGTGCAGCACGTCGTCCGCAGCTGCGCCGCGCACGGGGTCCCCATCGTTGCCCGAGGCGCCGGAACCGGTGTATCGGGCGGCGCACACGCCACCCAGGGGTGCGTCGTCCTGGGCCTGGAACGGATGAACCGCATCCTGGACCTTAACCCCGACGACGAGACCGCCGTCGTCGAACCCGGCGTCATCAACGCCGACCTGAACGCTGCCGCCGCTGAACACGGCCTCATGTACGCGCCGGACCCTGCCAGCTACAAAATGTCCACTATTGGCGGCAACGTCGCTACCAATGCCGGGGGACTGCGCTGCGCAAAATACGGAGTGACGCGCGATTCCGTGCTGGCTCTGGATGTCGTCATGGCAGATGGCTCATTGATGCACACCGGCCACCAGACTTTCAAAGGCGTTGCGGGGTACGATCTCACTGCGCTGCTGGTAGGTTCCGAGGGAACGCTTGGAATCGTGGTGGGTGTGACGGTTCGCCTGAAATACCTGCCGCGCGAAATCCACACCATGGCTGCCTTCTACCAAGACTTCCGCAGCGCGGCCGCCGGAGTCCTGGCCGTAGGCAGGGCCCGCGTGCAGCCAGCCATCATGGAACTCCTGGACAACGGCACGTTGGTGCAGCTGGACGAACTGCACGGCGGCGACCTGCAAAAGCGCGGCAAGTCCTTGC
The DNA here is from genome assembly GCF_025421775.1 of Paenarthrobacter aurescens. GTDB lineage: Bacteria > Actinomycetota > Actinomycetes > Actinomycetales > Micrococcaceae > Arthrobacter > Arthrobacter aurescens_B. The sequence continues at coordinate 5,362 of NZ_JAOEFX010000002.1, forward strand.
TTCTGATCCAAACGGACGGGTTTGGCGCAGCCGCGGAAGCCGACGTCGTCCGGCAAGTACTTGCCCAGGGCGGTGCCACAGTGACCACGGAAGCCAGTGCCGAAGCCGAAATGCTGGTGGAGCTGCGTCGCAACAGTCGTGGAGTCGAAGTGGACGATGAATTCAGGGTGGGTGAGGACATCGCTGTCCCGCGTTCCCGACTGGTGGACTTCGTAGCCGCGCTTGAGGCCATGGCGGAACGTTTCCAGGTACGGCTCAAAGTGGTTGCCCACGCCGGCGACGGAAACCTGCACCCCACTTTCTGGATGGACCGGGTTGATCCAGCCACGGATGCAGACGCCCTGCAACGCCTCAACGCTGCCCTGGACGAATCCATCCGCGTCGGCCTGGACATGGGTGGCACCATCACGGGCGAGCACGGCGTAGGCCAATACAAGTTGCGCTGGCTGGGCCTGGAGCAGCCCGAGCCGGTGCGTGAACTGCAGCGCAGGATCAAGGAGCTGTTCGATCCCCAGGGGATCCTGAATCCGGGGAAAGCCATCTAGCACTTCTGGTATTCCAAAACTTTCACTCGGCCCGCCTGTCATATCTGAACGGCATTATTACCTGCATTTACTTCCCACCATTCTCCCCCTAGGCTTACTTGGTATACCAAAGATGCTATGAGGAGAAGACGTGCGCGAGAAGCGGCAGGCCCGGGTTGGAGCAAGTCCGAGGTTGATGACTGGTTTGGTGCTGCTTGCGCTGGTCATGGTGTCCATCAATCTCCGGCCCGCCATCACCACCATCGCCGGTGTGATGGACCAGATTCCGGGCGTCTTCGCCCTTGACCCCGCACTGCTGCCGCTCCTGGGAACCTTGCCGGTCCTCGCCTTCGGAATCTCCGGGCCGATGGGGCCCTGGTTGGCTCGACGGCTGGGAACCGGTCCAGCGGTGGCCGTTGCGCTCACGGTCCTGGCCGCTGCACTGGTCCTCCGGGCCACAGTCCCGGCGCTCTTGCTGCCGGGCACCTTCGTTGCAGGCATGGCGATCATGACAGCCAGCGTGCTGGTTCCGCAGATCGTCAAAGCCAACCGGGGCACAGGCTGGTGGACAGGGCTCTGCACCATGGGCTTTGGGCTGGGGGCGGCGCTGGGGGCGGGGTTGGTGCAACCTCTCCGGCAGGCCTTAGGGGGGAGCCTGGCAGGGGCGCTGGCTGTGTGGGCAGTTCCAGCACTCTTCGGAGCTGTCCTCATCCAGCGCACAGGAGGACGCCCGACGGCGGCACTGACTGCCGCGGGCAAGGTCACCTCAGCGGCGGGGGACGCTTCGACGCCGAGGTGGGATGCGGCGTCGTCCGCTGTTGTCCCCACCGCGCCCGCTATGCCCTTGCGGAAGCAGCGCACAGCATGGGCGGTGACGGCATTCTTCGGGCTTCAAGCCATGCTTTACTTTGCCATCACATCCTGGCTGGCCGTGTACCTGGTGTCCCGGGGACTTGCGTCCGCTGACGCCGCAGCCCTCTTGGCCTGGTTCAGTCTCGCGGGGCTCCCGGCCAGTCTGCTGGCCCCGGTCCTTGCCAGCCGCCCGGCCATTCTGCGCTGGATGGCTCCGGGACTTGGCGTGCTGGTGGCCGTGGCACTGCTCGGTGTTCTGGTGGCACCAGCGGAGCTTCAGTTCCTGGCTGTCGGGGTGCTGGGAATCGTCCAGAGCGCCGGATTCGGGCTGGCCATGGCCCTGGTGGTGATCCGCTCGGCCGGGCCCCAGTCCGCGGGACGCCTGTCCGCCATGAGTCAGGGATTTGGCTTCGCTGCGGCGTCCCTCGGTCCACTCGGAGCAGGGCTTCTGCACTCCATGACAGGCGGGTGGGAAGCAACGTTCTGGGCGCTCGCGGCCGAGGCTGTGGTGCTGGCAGGCGCTGGCTTCTTTGCCATCCGGGCGCCGTTGGTGCGGGTGGATGAGCTTGGGGTGGCTGCGGAGCGTGACATGTCCACAACAGGCGTGGCAGGAACGAACCCCGCCGCGAGATAGGTTGCCAGAGCGCCTTTGTTGGCTCCTTCTGCGGCCACCACCACACTGGAGGAACCCATCTCCCGCAGCACGGCCGCTCCCGCGCGGGTGATCTCCACCCCGTAGCCGCGCCCGCGGGGGTGGATGTTGGTTGGGAACTTAGGCTTTGCTGCTGGCCCGGTGCCGGAGGTGTTGGATTGCACTGATCGCGAGTGCTGCTGCGAGAACCGCGTAGAGGGTGACGGTGATGGGACTGCCCACCAGAATGCCCAGATCCCCCTCGGATACTGCCAGGGCGCGGCGGAGTTCGGTTTCTGCCATGGGCCCGAGGATCACTGCGATGAGTACCGGTGCCAGGGGAATGTTGTAGCGGCGCATCAGGAATCCGAGGAGGCCGATGGCGATGAGCAGCCATAGGTCGAGGATCGCGGAGCTTACTGCGTAGACGCCGAGCATGGAGAACACTGTGATTCCGGCGTAGAGGTAGTGCTTGGGGATGCTCAGCAGTTTGGCCCAGACGGAGGCGAATGGCATGTTGATCATCACCAGAATCACAAGGCCAATGAATAGTGAGGCCAGCAGGGCCCAGACCAGGTCGCCACTTCGTTCGAAGAGCAGGGGGCCGGGTTGCATTCCGTATTGCTGGAAGGCGGCGAGCATGATTGCTGCCGTGGCTGACGTGGGAAGTCCGAGTGCGAGGAGGGCGCCCATCGCTGTACCGGCAGTGGCGTTGGCGGCGGCTTCGGGTGCGGCGAGGCCACGGATGGAGCCAGTGGTACCGAATTCCGGGTCGTTTCGACGTTTCGCTAGTTGTTTCTCGGTGCCGTAGGCCAAGAAGGTGGGTACTTCCGCACCGCCAGCGGGTATCAGACCAAAGGGAGCTCCGAATGCTGTGCCACGTAGCCAGGCGGGTAGGGCCTTTTTGAAGTCGGTGAGGTTCAAGCGGGCCCGGCCCTTGGTTTTGATTTGAGTGGCAGCGGGGTCGCGGTGGATGCGGGAGGCGATCTGGAAGACTTCGCCGAGTGCCAGGAGTCCGACGGTGATGACGATGACGGAGATGCCGTCAAAGAGTTGGGGCATGCCCAAGGTGAATCTGGCAGTGCCGCTGGGGCCGTCAATGCCGGCGAGGGCCAGGGCGAGGCCAATGCCCAGGGCTGCGATGCCGCGGATTACGGATTCGGAGACGACGGCGGAGATAGCCAGGAAGGCGAAGACTGCCAGCGCGAAGTACTCGGCCGGGCCGAACACGGTGGCCATCTTGACCAGGACCGGGGCGAAGAAGACCACGAGGGTGGTGGCGATCAGGCCGCCAATGAAGGCGCCGATGGCGCACGTAGCCAGAGCTTTGGCGGCCTGTCCGCTTTTGGCCATGCGGTGGCCCTCGAAGGTGGAGGCCATGGCGGAGGAGTTGCCAGGGGTGTTGAGCAGGATCCCGGAGGTGGAGTCGCCGAAGAGTCCGCCGAAGTAGATGCCGGCGAACATGATGAACGCCGCTGTGGGTTCCAGTGAAAAGGTGACAGGCAGGAGCAAGGCGACCGCCATGGCCGAGCCGAGTCCGGGAAGGACGCCGACGGCGGTGCCCAGGACGGCGCCGATCAGCACCCACAGGAGGTTGATGGGGGTGAGGGCGCTGGCGAAGCCGCCCATGAGGAGTTCGAGTTGTTCCATCAGAGGATCCCTCCTATGAAGCCGGAGGGCAGGCTGAGGCCCAGTCCGGCACCAAAAGCCAGTTGAGTTATTGAGGAAAAGAGCAGGCCTACGCCGACATCGAAGATGGGGCGGTGGCTGCCGAGGGCATATGCGACAACCCAGAACAGCATCGCTGCGCTGATGATCCAGCCGACGGGGTTCAAGAGCAGGACGAAGGCCACCAGGCCGGCCAGCATTATCCCTACTGTCCGCCAATCGGTGTAGGTCTTCCACGTTTTGGCCGGTGTTTGCGATACCCCGTCTTCAAACTTCTGGTCTTCCTCCTTTCCCAATTGACCCAGGTCGTGCAGCATGTCTGCGGAGAATTGGCCGTGTCCGGGGTGGACGGAATTGTCAGGGGCTTTGGGTGAGCGGAGGATCTGGATGGCCAGCAGGGTGGCCACCAGGTAGAGGATGATGCAGACCAGGATGGGAAAGAACTGCGGGCCGGGTGCCGACTTGCCCTGCACTTTCATCGTGGCAGTGCCGATGGTGAGGAAAATTGCCAGGGCGTAGAGTACGGCGACGACAATGAATTCGCTGCGGCCCGTTCGGAAGCCGGGTTGGGGGTTTCGCTGCGTGTCCTTGGCGGATCCTGCTTCTGGCTGGTGCTGGGTGATGCTCATAGGCCGAGGTCCTTTACGATTTCTTGGGCCGTTGCAACTTCGTCTTTGATGAACCGCTCGAATTCTTCGCCGGTTGAGAAGGTGTCTGTCCAGCTGTTGCGCTTGAGGGCTCCCTGCCAGTGGTCTGTGCTGCGCATCTCGGTGACGATCTCGATGAGCGATGCCTTCGCTTCGTCCGTGGTTCCAGGTGCCGCGACGAAGCCCCGCCAGTTGGACATGGATGCGTCAACACCCTGCTCCTTGAAAGTGGGCACGTCCACGCCCTCAAGCCGCTGGTCCGAAGAGATGGCCAGGGCTCGAAGTGTTCCGGCCTCGATCTGGTCCCGGACCTCGTTGTAGCCGGACATGCCAGCGGCAGTGGTGTGGGACAGGAGGGAAGTGAGCGCCTCGCCGCCCCCGGAGTAGGCGATGTAGTTCACGTCCTTGGGGTCGATGCCCACGGTTTTGGCCACCATGGCGCTCAGGAGATGGTCGATCGAGCCCAGGGAACCGCCGCCGATGGAGGTTCCCCCCGGATCCGCTTTCCACGCTTCCAGGAAGTCATTGAGCGTCTGAAACGTCGAATCGGCAGGCACCACCAGGGCCGCGTAATCATCGGCCATCCGGGCAATGGGGACAACGTCAGCCATGGACTCGGGGTTGTCGCCGAGCTCGATGGCCCCCACCATCACGCCACCGGTCACCAGAAGCGCATCTTCGCGCCCCGGTGTCTGCACGAACTGGCTTAGGCCAATTGTTCCGCCAGCTCCCGGGACGTTGACTACCTGGACGTTGTTGACGACGCCGCCGCTCTTGAGCGCCTGCTGCCCTTCACGGGCAAAACCGTCCCAACCACCACCAGGTGCTGCCGGGGCGATCAGGGCGAGCTTGTTTCGTGCCGTACTCGTACCACCGGCGGTACCGGCATTTATGAACGCAAGCGCGGCCACGACGGCAACGACCAGGCCGAACATGGCATTGCGTAGGGGGATTTTCATGGTTCTCGTTCCGTAACGACGTTGTTGGGCGGTGCGAAAAGTAGTGTGCCGTGAGCCACCTTAGCTATGGAAGCCATGCAGTGACTGGCAAGTATTCGTCAGCATACCTATGTATACAATGAAATACAGTTATACATGTGATGGCTGTCACGGGCAAGTCTTCGCCAGCAAATGAGTCTATTGTGCAAATGTATACGTTTGTATACAGTTGGATTCACTGACCGACTGAAAGGACTTATGGATGTCTATTGGTAATGAAGCCAAGCCAGCGGGCGCGGACAACGTCGACGTGATCGTGGTGGGCGGCGGGAACGCCGGATTCACGGCAGCGCACGCAGCCGCTGTCCGGGGGCGGAGAGTTGTTCTGCTCGAAAAGGGCAACGAGGACATGGCAGGCGGGAACAGCTTTTACACCGCCGGTGCAACCCGGATCGCACACGACGGGGTCGCTGATCTCCTGGACTGGGTGGAACCGGATGAGCGGCATAGCCGCACAGAAGTTCCGCCCTACTCCGCGGATGAATACGCCGCTGACCTCGCCAAAGTCACTGAAGGCCGAAACGACCCCGAACTGACCAAGGTTTTGGTCGAGGAATCCCAGCCCACGCTTCGCTGGCTCAACAGCCTGGGCCTGAAGTACCGTCTGATGTACGAACGCCAGGCCTTCGAACGCCCGGACGGCTCCTTTCTTTTCTGGGGCGGCCTGCACGTGGGAAACGTAGGCGGAGGCGAGGGCCTGATCGCCGACCACACCCGGGTTGCCACCGAGCTGGGGATCGATGTCCGCTACGGCCATGCAGCGCAGAGCCTCATTGTCGAGAACGGGCGCGTCACCGGCGTCGTCGTAACAACAGCTGACGGTGAGCTGCGCCTGCTTGCCGAGTCAGTGATCCTTACCGCCGGCGGGTTCGAATCCGATCCCCAGTGGCGGCGAGAGCATCTGGGAGAAGGCTGGGAAAACGCCAAGGTCCGCGGAACCCCGTACAACACAGGAGACATGATTGCTGCTGCGCTGCAGATCGGTGCCGCCAAGGGCGGTGACTGGAGCACGTGCCACAGTGTTCAGTGGGACGCCTTTACCGCCACGAATGAGAGCAATCGGGAACTTACCAACAGGCTTACGCGTCAGAGCTACCCGTTCGGAATCATTGTGAACACCGAAGGCGAGCGTTTCCTGGACGAGGGTGCAGACTTCCGGAACTACACCTACGCCAAGTACGGCAAGGAAATCCTGAAGCAGCCCGGATCGGTCGCATACCAGATCTTTGATGCAAACCTTCGTCCCATGCTGCGGACAGAAGAGTACGACATGCCGGGCATCTCCGTGGAAGTTGCGGACACTCTGGAAGAACTGGCAACCAAGATCGGCATTGACCCGGAACAACTGTCCAAGACGGTGACCAACTTCAATAACTCAATCGATCGCAGCATCACCTTTGACCCGAATATCAAAGACGGTCGCGCCGCGGCTACGGAGCCGGTCAAGAGCAACTGGGCCGCCCCCATCGAAACCGGGCCCTTCTACGCCTACGGGGTCACCTGTGGCATCACCTTCACGTTTGGCGGCATCAAATCCGACACCCATGGCCGTGTCCTCAATGCTGAGGGCAAGCAGATCGAAGGCCTCTTTGTAGCCGGTGAAATGCTTGGCGGCCTGTTCAGCGCCAACTACCCAGGCGGTAGCGGGCTTGCTGCCGGATGCGTCTTCGGACGACGGGCGGGACACCTGGCGTAAAGTTGCTTCGAACACGCCGCGGCAGCGGCGCTAGAGACAGCCCAGCCCCATTTTCCAAGGACCAGTCAAGTGACGGATACAGCATCAGCCCCACGCGTGGATGGCGAAACCATCTTCCTGACACTGCGGGGGGAAATCCTGTCCGGTGTACATCAACCCGGAACCGCTATCCGCGAAACGTCATTAGCTGAACGCTTCGGCGTCTCCCGGACGCCCGTCCGGGAGGCGCTGTCCCGCCTCCAGCACGAGGGGCTCCTTGAACGGGTAGCCAGGGGTCTGCAGGTTCCGCAAGTAGACCCGCAGCAGGTCATCCAGATCTATGACATGCGCATCCTCCTCGAGGAAGAAGCCGCGCGGCAAGCAGCCAAAGCCCGTCAATTCCCGGACCTCATGCGGCTCGAGGCATTGCTGCAGCGCGACAGGCAACTCCAGGACCCGGACGACCACACCAGAATTACAACAAACCTCGAGTTCCACGCCGCCGTGTGGAACTGCGCCCACAACACTGTCCTCCGGGACCTCCTGGACCGCCTGTCAACGCACCTTATCCACGCACCACGGTCCACGCTCTCTACCGGAAACCGCTGGGCCGAGTCCCTGGACGAGCACGAGGCACTCATTCATGCCATCGACCAGCAAGACAGTGATGCGGCCGGAAAGATTGCCCGGCAACACATGGAGACAGCGCGTGCCCTGAGGCTGCAGCTTCTACGGGAGACAGCCCTGCAACATCCGCTGGCAAGCCACAGTTCCCAGCGGTAGCGCACACTGCTTCAGGCGGCGGAAAAGGCAGTACCCCAAGCCAACGGTTCTATCGACTGCCGGAGCCAGTCCGGCATCCGCTCTCCGAGGGCCGCGCCGCGCACCTCGTGGCGTTCCTGTCGGACCCTGCGCCGGCCGGAGTTCTCAGTCGAGTACCACGACGGAGCCGGCGAGTACTTGCCAGCGGCCGTCAATGATCCGCCATTCCCGGTGCCACAGCAGCTGGACCTCGATCTGTGATCCGTGGATGTGGAGCACAGCGCGGGCAGTGGTGTCTGTTGTGCCGCTGCCGTCGGATTCGAGGGTGCGCCGGTTGGTTTCCTCGATTCGGTCAAAATTGGTGGCCCCAGTGCGGTGTGCTTCCAGATCTGCCTTCTTGGTGAGGACCGTGCCCTCAGGGCCGATGAACTTCAGGTCATCGGAGATGAGCCGGTCCAACGCTTCAAGGTCACTGGCCCGCATGGCATCCAGGAGTTCGTCTTCGGCGGCATCAATTGTGCGGCCAGCATTGTCGTGGGTGGTCACATCGAAACCCTAGCAGCGCGTTGGGCTGGTGCCGCTGAACGACGTCTGTCGTGAGTGGCCTTCGCGCCGGCGTCATGACCGAGGAGCCAGGCACTACCTCCGCGCTTCTCCGGCAGGCCACGGCCTGTTGAATGTCAGGGGCCGGGCGTATCCTCGGCGGTATGACGACTTCACCAGCCGGGGCCAATCAACCAGGGGCGCCCGCTACGGAAATTCTTGAGACCAACCAGTGTTGGGAGCTCCTCCGTGGAGTCTCAGTGGGACGGCTTGCCGTATGGGTGGACGACCACCCGGACATCTTCCCCGTGAACTACAAAGTGGACCACGGCACCATGGTGTTCCGTACCGGCGAAGGCACCAAGCTCCACGCTGCGCTCAGTGACGTTCCGGTGGCCATCGAGGCTGATGGCGTTAACGCCGACACCGGCGTGGCGTGGAGCGTAGTAGTCAAGGGCCAGGCCTCAGCTGTGGAACTCACCCAGGACGTGCTGGACACCATCGGGCTGCTGCTCTTCCCGTGGGAGGCCGGACAGAAGGACCAATTCATCCGTATCACTCCTAGCAAGGTGACGGGCCGGCGCTTCACGGTAACGCCACCGGTGACATGGTGGACGCCTCTGGACGATGCTCCCACAGCGCGAGGCGAGTAACGCTTAACGCAGAAACCCGTCCTCGTTCGAAACTCCCCGCGCTGCGCGGCGAGGTGTTCGGACAAGGACGGGTTCAAAGAGGAGCTATACGAGTTCCAGCTGATCTGCCACCACCTTGCCGGCGTGGATCACCGTACGGTCCTTGCCCCGGTCCATCACCGTGGAGGCCACCGTTTCACCGTCCACCAGCAGCAATTCGGCAGGATCACCGACGTCGACGCCGGGGCGGTGGGCTATGTCCTTCAGCCGGGTCGCGTTGGGGTCAAGGATGCTTGCCCCACCGATCGTGGCGATGGCCAGGCAGTGCTCGATCAGTTCGTCCCGCCGGAAGCCGTGAGTGAAGGCCAGTTGCCAGGTCCGGTCCAGCATGTCGGTGTTGCCGTAAGGGGACCAATAGTCGCGCTGGCCGTCCTCGCCGAGCCCCAAACGGACACCTGCCTCCGTGAGGAGGGGGATGGGCAACTGCCCGGCCGCGGACGGAGCAACCGATGCGAGGGAGACATCCAGCTCCGCAAAGGCATCGATCAACCGGCGGGTAGTGGCCTCGTTAACGCTGCCCAGCTGGTACGCGTGGGACATAGTGACCTTGCCTTGCATACCCAGCGCCCTGGTCCTTTCCAGCACCAGGTCCGTGCTGAAGACGCCCAGTTCGCCGGGCTCGTGGAGGTGGATGTCAATGGGCACCTGGTACTTCTCCGCCAGGCCGAACACGATGTCCAGGTGTTGTGCCGGATCCCGGTCAAGCGTGCACGGGTCGATGCCGCCCATCACATTGGCCCCGGCCTTGAGTGCCTCTTCCATGAGGTCCACCGTGCCCTTTTCAAGCAGCAGACCGGCCTGTGGGAACGCGATGATGTCCACGGAAGCCTGGCCCGCAAACTTCTCCTTGGCGGCAGCAACGGCGTCGAAACGTTCCAGCCTGCAGTCCACATCCACCTGCGCGTAGGAGCGGACCCGGGTGGTTCCGCGGGCGATCATCCGGCCCAGGGTGTCGTTGACGCGCTCCTGCAACGGAACCTCGGCATTTCGCCAGTTCTGCCGGTCGTTCATCATCATGGTCCACACGCCGGGACCGCCGGTGTGCTCACGGAAGGGCAGGCCGATCCGGGTGGAGTCAAGGTGCACGTGGACGTCGGAAAAGGAAGGCAGCAACAAACGTCCGCGGCCTTCCACTACGGTCACGTCGGCTGGAACGGCGCGGTCCGGGTCATGAGGTTCGACGCCGGTGATCTTGCCGCCTGTTTCGCCCGCAACAATACTTACGTCGCTGAGCGCTTGCCCCCACGGACGGACGGCACGGATCAGGGTATTCAATGGTTGCTCCTTTGGTAGTGAATCTATTGCCTGCGTCTATTTCACGCCTGCCAGGACCGCCGAGGCCACCCCGGTATGGTGGCAGGCCGGAGCCGCGGGGCTGGCTGGTGCGGGAATCTGGTCAATGCACCGCTGGCGTTGCTCCTCGGGAAGCGTGCCGATCAACGGGCAACGGGTCCGGAAGACGCAGCCGCTGGGTGGATTGGCCGGAGAAGGCAGGTCGCCGCGAAGACGGATTTTAACTTGTTCCCGTGCGGCACGGGGATCCGGCAGTGGTACCGCCGACAACAGCGCTTTGGTATAGGGGTGCAGCGGGTTCTGGAAAAGCTCGTCGCGGGGACCCTGTTCCACGATCTTTCCCAGGTACATCACGGCAACTTCATGGGAAATGTGCCGTACCACGGAGAGATCGTGGGCAATGAAGATGTAGGAAACGCCGGTGTCGCGCTGGATCTGCTGCAGCAGGTTCACCACCTGTGCCTGTACTGAGACATCCAGGGCAGACACCGGTTCGTCGCACACGATCACGGACGGGTTCAAGGAAATGGCCCGCGCAATTCCCACTCGCTGCCGTTGCCCACCGGAGAACTCATGGGGAAAACGGTTGTAGTGCTCCGGCTTCAACCCCACCTGGTCCAGGAGTTCCTTCACCCGGTTCTTGAGCCCACCCGGCGGATTGATCTTCTGGGCCACCATGGGAGCCGCAATGGCCGTGCCCACTGTCTGCCGCGGATTCAACGAAGCGAAGGGATCCTGGAAGATCATCTGGACTTTGCGCCGGAAGTTGTACAGCTCCTTGCCACGGAGTTGGCTGATATCCACCCCGTCCACCACAATCCGTCCGCCCGTCGGGTCCAGGAGCCTCGCCACCATGCGTCCGGTGGTCGACTTACCGCACCCGGACTCACCCACGAGACCCAAAGTCTGGCCTCGGGCAAGACTGAACGACACGCCGTCGACCGCTTTGACCGAGCCCTTTGCGGAGCCGGGAAGGAGGCCGCCCTTCAGCGGGAAGTGCTTCTGCAGGTTCTCCACCTGGAGGATTGGCTGATGTTCCATGGCGGGTCCTAACGCGAATTCCGGATGGTGATGATCTGCGGGCCGCTCAAATGGCAGCGCTTGCCGTGCCCGTCTTCGACGCTCAGCTGGGGCCGCTGGCTGGCGCATAGGCCATCGTTGACGAGCTCGGCGTACTGGCATCGCGCGCTGAAGATGCAGCCCTTGGGCAGGTCAAGGAGCGACGGCGGCTGCCCGGGTATGGGGTTCAGCTGGCTTGCGGCGCTGTTCAGCGTGGGCATGGAGTTGAGCAAGCCCAGCGTGTAGGGGTGCTGGGTATCGTAGAAGATTTCGTCCACCGGCCCGGACTCGACGCACTGCCCGCCGTACATGACCAGTACGTTGTCACAGACTTCCGCCACCACACCGAGATCGTGCGTGATGAGGATCAGTGCCGAATTGGTCTCCTCCTGAAGCCCGGACATGAGGTCCAGGATCTGGGCCTGGACCGTCACGTCCAGCGCAGTGGTGGGCTCGTCGGCGATCAAGAGCTCCGGCTCGCAGATCAGTGCCATGGCGATCATGGCCCGCTGGCGCATTCCACCCGAGAAGTGGTGGGGGTACTCGTCGTAGCGCTGCTCCGGGCTGGGGATACCCACCCTTCCCAGCATGTCGACGGCGGCCGCACGGGCCTGCTTCTTGCTCGCCTTGTTGTGGACAAGGTAGGCCTCGGCAATCTGGTGGCCAACGGTGTAGAAGGGATGCAGGGCGGAGAGCGGATCCTGGAAAATCATGCCGATGTTGCGCCCGCGGAGCTGGCGCATGGCTGATTCAGGCAGCGTGACCAGGTCCTTGCCCTGGAACATCGCCTGGCCGCTGACCTGCGCCGATGTGCCTTTGAGCAAGCCCATGAGCGCCTGGCTGGTAACGGACTTACCGGAGCCGGATTCGCCCACGATGCCGAGGGTCTGGCCGCGTTCCAGCGCGAAGTCCATGCCGTTCACTGCGGAGACAACGCCGTCGTCCGTTGGGAATTTCACGGAGAGGTTCCGGACCTCCAGGAATGGCGCGGTGGCTTCTGAAGCCGGGGCGCCCGCCGCTGCCGCGGTGGTGTGTAACTGGGTCATTGGAGCCTCACTCGGGGGTCGATGGCGGCATAGGCGAGGTCCACCACAACGTTGGCGACGATGACGAAGAATGCAGCCAACATGGTGATGGCCATGGTGACAGGGAGGTCGCCGGAAATGGCGGCATGCACTGCGGTGAAGCCCAGGCCGGGGACGGAGAAGATCTGTTCCGTGAGGACTGCCCCGCCCAGAAGGAGGCCAATGTCCATACCGAGCATGGTCACCACGGGAGTGATGCCGGCCCGCACGCCGTGCTTGAACGTGACAGTCCGCGGCGCCAAGCCCTTGGCGCGGGCAGTTCGGATGAAGTCCTCGCCGAACGTCTCGATCATGTTGGTCCGGGTGACGCGGATATAGGAGGCGCTGAAGAGGACCGCCAATGCGATCCAGGGAAGCAGATAGTTGGCTACCCACGCCCCTGGTCCTTGCGGGCCGAAAGGACTATTGATCTCGTTCGTCGTGAACGGCAGCAGGTGCAACTGGTTGACGAACAGGAGCAGCAGGAACAGGCCGGTGACCGGGATAGGCAGTGAAACGCCTACCGAGGCTGCGCCGACGATGAACTTGTCCACCGGAGAACCCTTGCGCAGGGCGGCAAGAAGGCCCAGCCCGACGCCGGTGATGGTCCACAGCACCAGCGCGCCGATGGCCATGGAGAAGGTGTAGGGGAGTGAGCGGGCGATGATGTCCGCTACGTTCTCATTGGTTTGGAAGGACTTGCCGAGGCAGGGCCACTCACACAGTGTCTGGGCGCCGGGGGCACCGATCATCCGTGAGGAGAAGAGCCCGCGGATGTAGTCGGCGTACTGGACCAGGAAAGGCTGGTCCATTCCCAAGGCAACGCGGGCCTCAGCGACGCGTTCGGGCGTGCATTCCTGCCCACAAGCAGCAGCCGCGGGGTCCGAGGGGCCCAGCTGGAAGAGCGTGAAGGTGATGAAGCTGACGGCGGCGAGAAGCAGGACCAGCGATCCGGTCCGGCGAAGAATGAAAGTCATCATGGTGGTGGTTGCGGGCCGCCCGCTGGTGCAGGCGGCCCGCTTCTCCTTCTGGACTATTGGTTTTCGAAGTCCGACTACTGCTCGACGCCGACGATCGAGAGGTCGATGCCGCCGAAGAAGTAGCCCACCTGGGCATTGCGGACGTTCGAACCCACCACGCTGTTGGTGTGGCTGCGGATGAGCGGGACGATCGGGTAGGTCTTCAACGCCGATCCGAAGGCCTCGGACCACTTCTTGCCCAGTTCCTCGGACGTGCCATCCGTATTGCGGAGATCAAACATGGCCTTGGAAACTACGGGATCGAAGTAGCGGGACGTGTTGGAGAAGCCGTAGCTGGTGCCGTCGTTGTTCGGGCCCAGCAGGGGATCTGCGGAGGTACGGATGGACGCAGGATCGGCGCCGCCGCACCAGCCGGAACGGCCCATGTCCGGGAGTTGCTCGCTGGCCAGGATGGAGTAGTAGTTCGGTGCGGGAATCGCCACCAACTCCACCTCGATGCCCAAGGCCTTCAGGTTCTGCTGCACCACGGTGCCCGTGTTCTTGAAGGCATCCCGGTTGTTGGCGTAGCCGTACGTGAGGCTCTTGGGGTAATCCTTGCCTTCCAGGAGCTTCTTGGCTTCCTCCAGCTTGGGCTTCCCCGTGGGATCCAGCTCCAGTTCGGTCTCCACGTAGCCGCGCATCTTGGAGTTCAGCGGGCTCTGGGTGATCTCGCCAAAGCGACGTCCGCCGTACTGGACCAGGATGGACTGGCGGTCCAGCGCCAAGGCGATGGCCTTGCGGACATCCGGGTCCTTGATCTTTTCCGTGTTCAGGCTCAGGACGTCGTTGCATCCCAGCAGGCCGGAGGCAACGCGGTCCTTGACCTGGGCGTCGGCCAGCTTGGCGGAATCCGAGGTCTGCAGGGCGCCGTTGGAGTCCAGGGTGATGGCGTTCGGGTCCGAGTCGGCCAGGAGCTGCTGGCTGATGGTGGCCTGCGACGTTGAGAGCGAGAAGCTGAACGTGTCCGGAAGGGCAGAACGGTTGGGGTCCGTGGCGGGATCCCAGTGCGGGTTGCGGACCAGCTTGAGGGACTTGCCGCGGTTGTACGACTCCACCATGTAGGGCCCCGAGGAAACGGGGTGGTTGGTGTAGTCCAGCTTGGTGTCCTTGGCCTTCGGAACCGGGGCCGTGTTGGACCGCGATGCCAGGGCCGGGAACTCGGCGAACGGCTTCTTCAAGTGGAAGACCACGGTGCGGTCATCGGGCGTTTCAACCGCCTTGAGCACAGCGGAAGGATCCTTATACGGCCCCTTGTACCCACCGGCGTCGAGCGCTGCATTCAGCTCCTGCGGCGCTTGGGTGAAGACGTCCTGCGCGAAAGTTCGCTCCACGCCGTATTTGATGTCGGCCGACGTGATGGGCGTGCCATCCTCGAACTTCACGCCTTCCTTGAGGGTGAACGTCCAGCTCAGGCCGTCATCGGAGACCTTGCCTGTGTCCGTAGCGAGGTCCGGCACGACAGTTGGCGGCTGGCCTGCGGTTTCCTTGGCCATGGTCAGCGTGCGGTAGTACAGCTGGCCGACGTTGGCGGTCTGGACATAGTTGCTGTTGCCCGGATCCAGGGTCTGGAAGTCGGAAGACATCAGGACGTTGATATTTCCGCCCTTGCCGTTGAATCCGGACTTGACCACGTTGGGGGCCAGCTCCGTGACGGACCCGGCGGGCTTGGAACTGCTGGGCTGGCTTTGTCCGGCGCCACAGCCCGTGGCGGCCATGGCAATCAGCACGGAAAGAGCCAAGGCTCTTGCAGGGGTTTTCATGATGCTCCTTGTGAGGGGGTGAAAGGCGATGCGGGGGATGGGATGAGGGTCAGTGGCGCGAAGCCTTGGGGTCCAGGGCATCCCGGACGGCGTCGCCCAAGAGGTTGAATGCCAGGACGGTGATGATGAGCATGACGCCCGGTACAGCAAGGAACCATGGATCACTGAGGTACCAGTTGCCGGACTGGGCAGCGTTGAGCATCTGGCCCCACGACGGTGTGGGATCCTTGACGCCGACGCCCAGGAAGGACAGCGCTGCTTCGGCTGAAATGTTGGTGGGGATCAGCATGGTGGCGTACACCAGGACGACGCCCATGACGTTGGGGATGATCTGCCGGAACAGGACACTCAAGTGCGAGGCGCCAAAGGACCGGGCGGCTTCGACGAATTCGCGCTCGCGGAGACTCAGTACCTGGCCGCGGACAATGCGGGCGAGGTAGGCCCAGCCGAAGAAGCCCAAAATGATCACCAGCGAGGCCATGGGCAGGAAGCTGCCTTCACCCAGCGGCGTATCCCGGAGCCGGGACTGCAGGATGGGCGTCAGGGAGAGCACCAGGAGAAGGTGCGGGAACGCCAGGAACAGGTCCATGATGCGGCTGATGATGGCGTCGGTCTTGCCGCCAAAGTAGCCGGCGGCCGCGCCGAGGATTGTTCCGAGGACCACGGAGACAACCGTGGACAGCAGGGCGATGGTGAGGGAGACCTGTCCGCCGTAAGCAAGCCTGGCGAAAAGGTCGCGGCCCAGTCCGGGTTCCACGCCCAACCAGTGCTCGGCTGATGGATACATGTAGCCCGGGAGCGGCAACCCGGGAGTTTGGAAGTCGTCCAGCACTTCGGGGCTCGTGTTGGACGTGTAGGGGTCGTTGCCGGACATGGCGCTGAGCACCGGAGCAAGGATGGCGAACAACATGATGGCCACCACCACGCACAGGCTAAGGAGCGCGATCTTGCTGCGCCGGATCCTCAACCACGCTGTTGCGAGCAATGAGCGCGCCTCTGCGGGGGCGGCAGCCCTACTTTCCGGCGTCATTGCCGAGGGAAGCGGCGGACTGCCGGTGTTCGGTTCGACGGACTGTAACTGGGTCAACGGTTCTGCTCGATTCATGATCCAGGGAGCTGGCTCCGTGATTTCTTGTATACCAAAATAGAGTAGAGCACGATTCATGCGATGTAAATCACAAATAATGTACTGTTTGGAATACCAGAGAGTAGTTACTGAGAGTCCATCCGGACAGGAAATGGAGTTGCCGTGCCAACCAAGGTCACCGCCCGCTACGTACTGGGCCATCTCAACGGACGCCACGTGCTGCTGGAAAACGCATGCGTGGTCTACAGCGGCCACACCATTGAGTACGTCGGCCATGACTACACGGGTCCCGTGGACGAAGAACGGGACCTTGGCGATGCCTTGTTGATGCCTGGACTGATCGACCTCGACGCCCTCACCGACATCGACCACCTGATCCTGGACAGCTGGGCGGGCCCGGAGCAGGCCAAAGGCCACCAATGGTCCGAGGACTACTTCCGCAATCGACGCGCAGACGTCTTCACTGCCGAAGAGCGCCAGCAGGTCCGCGAGTACGCACTGATTCAGTTGATCCTGCACGGCGTCACCACCTACATGCCCATCGCATCCGAGGTCCATTCGGAATGGGCCGAGCCTTTCGAGGAACTTGTAGGTATGGCCGATACCAGCCGTCGTTTGGGCCTCCGCGCATACATGGGCCCCGCGTACCGCTCAGGCGTCAACGTGGTGTTGGAGAACGGCGAACGCTCAGTAATGTTCGACGGCGACCGTGGCCGTGAAGGTCTGGCCGATGCCTTGCGCTTCATTGACCATGCGGCGGAACTCGACGATCCCTTGGTCAATGGAGTCCTTCTCCCGTGCCGCATCGAGACCTTGGATATCGAACTGCTGAAGGAGACGGCGGCCGCGTCCGGGGAACGGGATGCCTTGGTGCGGCTGCATTCGCTGCAGGGACTGGTGGAGCGTCAACTCATCCTGGAATGGCACGGGGTGACGCCCTTGGAACTTCTGGACCAGGTTGGCTTGCTCAACCAACGCCTCCTGATCCCGCACGCCACCTACACGGACCGTAATCCTGCCGTGTACGGCGAGGACCGGGGCGACCTCGCCCGGCTGGCGGACAGTGGTGCCAGCATCATCCACTGCCCTTTGACCTCCATGCGCTATGGCAGCACGCTGGATTCGTTCAATGCCTACAAGGACGCAGGCATCAATATTTCCCTGGGCACGGATTCGTTCCCGCCGGACCTCATCCGGGGCATCGACGCCGGCGTTCAGCTCGCCAAGATCCTCGCAGGCACCAACGACGCCGGTGACGTTGCCGGATACTTCGACGCCGCCACGCTGGGAGGTGCTCATGCTTTACGCCGCCCCGACTTGGGACGGCTGGAGCCCGGCGCCCAAGCAGATATGGTTGCCTTCTCGCTGGGAGACCTTCGCGATGGCGTCCACGACGACCCGCTCCGGACCCTTCTCCTGAACGGCACGGCCCGCCAAGCCGTACTGTCCGTAGTAGCCGGGCGAACCCTGATGGCGGACGGCGCGATCCCCGGCGTAGACCTTGACTACTGGCGCCTGAAAGGCCAGGAACTGTTCGACAAGATGCGCCGCGCCTACACCGCCCGTGACATCGGGAACCGCCCTGCTGGTGAGCTGTTTCCCTCCGTGTATGCTCGGTTGGAACGCTGACCGGCGCCGTCCGGCACATGGAGCGGACGCTGGCATGAAGGGAAGTTTGACAGTGGCTGAGGCGATGCCTGAAACCGGAAATGGCCGCGATGAAGAGGCCCGCGCGGAGAACGTCTACCAACTGGTGCTTGAGGGCATCGTCACGGGCAAGTACGCCCAAGGCATGCGGTTGCGTGAACGCGAACTTTCGGAGGTCTACAGCGTCTCCCGTATTCCCGTGCGGGAGGCTATCCAGCGCCTGGAGCAGGACGGCTTTGTGGAGACCTTCCCCCGCCGCGGTGCGGTGGTCCGGCAACTGACGCTCACCGATGTCAATGAGCTTTTCGACATTCGCCTGTGCTTGGAAACCTTTGCCGCCAGGATGGCTGCCACCCGCGTGGCGGAGGGCAGCGACGGCGGCCGGCTGGAAGAGCTCATGGATGCCTCCAAGGCAGCCATCGACGGGGACCGGTCCGAAGACGTGGCTGTAATAAGCGCGGAGCTGCACGCAGAGATCGTGCGACTCTCCGGGAACAGGCTCCTGATCGAATCCGTGAAGCCCTTGTTCGGGCGGATGCGCTGGATCTTCGGTCTGGCCCACAACCGCAGCAATGAACTCCAACGCGACGAACACACGGAATTGTGCAACGCGATCCTGAAAGGCCGGCCGGACCTGGCGTACTCGCTGGCGTACTCGCACATCGAGCTGGGCCGCGAACCAGTCCTTGCCGGCCTCGCCGAGACCCTGGACCCGTGAGTTTTTGTACAGATAACGCCCTTTAGGGGACCTCTTCCGGGCGTTATCTGTACAAAAACTCCGCTAGTCGTCCGCGTCCGGGTACTCGTCCTCGTCCTCGTCGTCGTACCGGCCGGATTCCTCTACCTCGACTTCAAGGATCTTGAGCAGCTCCGTATCCGGGTTCAACATGATGGCAGCCTCGTCGCGACGGTGCTGCAACACGGTGTCCAGGTAGGACTGCACCGTCTCGGCCAAGGGCACGTACCTGTCCTGTTTCTGGCTCATGTACCAGCGGTGCTCCAGGACCTCGTGAACCACTTCTGCCGGCTCCAGTTTCCCAGCGAGGTGCCGCGGAATGGACCGCACAATGGGCTCGAAGATCTGGCTGACCCAGATATGGGCGCTGATTTCCTCGTCCAGGTCCGGGTTGTTGTCTGCCCGGAACTGGTCCATGTCGTTGAGGAGCCTGCGGGCCTGGTTCTCCTGGGCGTCCAGCCCGGTGAGGCGCAGCAAGCGGCGCTGGTGGTGACCGGCGTCGACGACTTTTGGCTGGAGCTGGATGGTGGAGCCGTCCGCCGTGGTCTTGATGGCGTATTCCTCCACATCGAAGCCCAGCTCGTTGAGGCGGCGGATGCGGGCGGCCACGCGCCACCTTTCGCCGAGTTCGAAGGATTCCTTCTCGGTCAGCTCAGTCCAGAGCCGGCGGTAGCTGTCCATGATCAGCTCACTGGTGGCGACTGGGTCCACCTTCTCTTCGATGAGCCCGCCGTCCAGCAGGTCCATCAGTTCGCCGGCGATGTTCACCCGGGCGATCTCAAGATCGTATTCGCGCTGGCCCATGGACAGGTCCGGGTAGAGCTCGCCCGTTTCGGCGTCCACCAGGTACGCGGCGAAGGCGCCGGCATCACGGCGGAACAGCGTGTTGGACAGTGAAACGTCACCCCAGTAGAAGCCCACAAGGTGCAGGCGCACCAGCAGCAGCGCCTGGGCGTCGATCAGGCGCGTCAGGGTGTCCTTGCGCAGCATCTGGGAGAACAAC
The DNA here is from genome assembly GCF_025421775.1 of Paenarthrobacter aurescens. Classification (GTDB taxonomy): domain Bacteria; phylum Actinomycetota; class Actinomycetes; order Actinomycetales; family Micrococcaceae; genus Arthrobacter; species Arthrobacter aurescens_B. The sequence goes on from NZ_JAOEFX010000002.1 coordinate 25,022, forward strand.
GCACGGTACGGCATGGAGAACTTCAGGTGCCGCGTCACGAGCACAGGGTTCAACGGGCGCCCGTCCGCGGTGGTGCGTCCGGTGATGACAGCCACCGGCTCCACGCAAGGGACGTCCAGCCGTGCCAGCTTCCGCAGCATGTGGTACTCATGGCGGGCCACGTGCTCCGACGTTTCCTTGATGGCGATTACCGATCCACCCAAATGGGCGAAGCGCACGATGTGCCGGGAGATGCCGCGGGGGAGTGCGGCCAGGTTTTCAGCGGGCCAATCCTCCAACGCGATGTGCCACGGCAGGTCCAGAAGCTCCGGATCGGCCGTAGCTGCCGTGATGTTCAGGGAACCGATGACGCTGGCGGGCGGTGCAGTGTCCTGGGCGCTGGCTGCTTCAGTCCGGGGGAGCTTGCCGATTTGCCCGTAGTCGGTCGGTTCGTCGTGCCACTGGGCTTCGTTTTGCTCGCTCATACTTCAATTGTTCCGTACTTCTCGCTGCTGGCAGTCGCTGCGGCAAAGGGATACTCCGGTTTGGCGGACCATTCGACGTCGGGCGCTTCCTGGAAGACGACACCTTGCATGGCGAGCCGCTCGCCCAAGGCGCCCAGCCGACGTCGGAAGTCACCCGCGTTGCGGACCTCCTGGCCTGACCAGGCGACTTCTGCCAGGGAAACTGCCCTCGGGTACAGGAGCCATTGGGCCTGCTGGTTGGTGCGGACGGTTTCGGTCCACAGGGGGCCTTCGACGCCGAGGATCTGGTGGTCTTGCAAACCGCCTTGTGCAGGGTCCCAGTTGTAGTACTCGGACCAGGTGAAGGGTCCGCCCTCCACCCATGACAGGCCGATGGGGCTGTCCGATGTGTACTTCTGGTCCAGGTAGGTGGTAGCCGCAGGAGACATGATCACCTGCGAGCCGTTGTTCCCGGCCTGCCGCACCGTTGGCTCGAAATCGCCGTGCCAGTACTGGATCACGGCACCTTCCGGAAGCTCGACGGCGGCGAACTCGTTCCAGCCCACCACCGCCTTTCCGGTTTCGGCGCCGATCCGAACGAACTGCTGCACCATGGCCACGTAGTCGTCGTGGCCCGTGACATGGGCTTCGTCGCCGCCGATGTGGAGGTAGGGGCCCACAGTGATGGCTGCGAGTTGGTTGAGGACTTCGCGAACGAACTCATACGTGGCGGGCAGATCCGCGGTGAGGGTGGACCAGCCGACCTCGGCCGTGGTGCTCATCGGCTTGGCTTGACCATCGGGGTTGAGCTGGGGAATCGCAGCGAGGGCTGCGTTGACGTGGCCCGGGAGGTCGATCTCCGGGATCACCAGTACGTTCTTGGTGGCGGCGTAGGCCTGGATGTCCCTGAAATCCTGCTGCGTGTAGAACCCGTGGCGCCCGCGGGCCGGCACAGCGGTGGGCACCTCTACAGCGCCTTGTCCGCCGATAGCCGTGAGCTGGGCGTAGGGCAGCCCGGACGGGTTTCCTGCCGACCCAGGATCGTTGATCTCGATTCGCCACGCCTGATCGTCCGTGAGGTGTAGGTGCAGGGCGTTCAGTTTGAACTGCGTCATGACGTCGATCTGCTCCTTTACTTCCTCCACGGTGAAGAAGCTGCGGGCGACGTCCAGCATGAGGCCGCGGTACGCGAAGCGCGGGGCGTCCGCAATCTCGACGGCGGGAATCGTCCAGGTGCCTGCCGATGGGTCGGTACCTTCAAGGGAAGCCGGGAAGAGCTGTCGAAGCGTCTGAACACCGTTGAACAGCCCTGCGGCGGTGGAGGCCGTGAGCCGGACTCCATCGTCGGTGACGCTGATCGCGTAGGCTTCCGGGCCGCCGTCGAACGCTTCCATCAACTCGAGGGCGATGTCGCCGGGGCGGGTGTCCTCAGCGATGGGCAGTTCGAAACCGGTGCCGCGGCGCAGCAGGGAGGCGAGTTGTTCAGCGACCGGCGCAGTTGCATCGGCAGCGGTGATCCGTGCTGTGGGGGCGAGGGTGAAGGCCGGGCCGTCCAGGAGTGCGACGTGCGAGGGGCGGGGAATCAGGTTGTCCGTCGTGTTCATGCCGTTCTTTCTGGGAGAAAGGTTAACGCGAGAGCGGCCCGACCGGGAGGGGTCGGGCCGCTATCACAATGCGGATGTACTTGCCGGTGGGCGTACCCAGCCGGCTGCTGCCGGGATTAGTCGCCCAGGCGGAGGCCGGTCTTCGTGTCGAACAGGTGCACGTGGCCGGACTGCGGACGAACGAAGATGGACTCGCCCTTCATCGGGGGGCGACGACCGTCGACGCGTGCAACGATGTCGTGGCTCTTGCCATCCAGGATGGTGTGGCCGTAGACGTAAGCGTCGGCGCCGAGTTCTTCCACGACGTCAACCTCGACCTGGAGGCCTTCGCCGTTGCCGACAGTCTCGAGGTCTTCCGGACGGGAACCGACCGTGACGGTCTGGCCGTGAGCCTCTTCGAGGACGTCACGCGGCACGGGGTAAACCGTTCCGCCGAACTGGACGCCGCCGTCTACGACGGGGAGTTCCAGCAGGTTCATGGCCGGGGAGCCGATGAAGCCTGCAACGAAGACGTTCTGCGGGCGGTCGTAGAGGTTGCGCGGGGTGTCAACCTGCTGCAGCAGGCCGTCCTTCAGCACTGCGACGCGGTCACCCATGGTCATGGCCTCGACCTGGTCGTGCGTCACGTAAACCGTGGTGACGCCGAGGCGGCGGGTCAGGGATGCGATCTGCGTACGGGTCTGGACGCGGAGCTTGGCGTCAAGGTTGGAAAGCGGCTCATCCATGAGGAAGACCTGCGGGTTACGGACGATTGCACGGCCCATGGCAACACGCTGGCGCTGACCACCGGAGAGTGCTTTCGGCTTGCGGTCCAGGTACTGCTCAAGGTCAAGAAGCTTGGCGGCTTCGCGAACACGCTCTGCGCGCTCTTCCTTGGGGACGCCGGCGATCTTGAGCGCGAAGCCCATGTTGTCCGCAACAGTCATGTGCGGGTACAGGGCGTAGTTCTGGAAGACCATTGCGATGTCGCGGTCCTTCGGCGGTACGTCCGTGACGTCGCGGTCACCGATCAGGATGCGGCCTGCGTTGACGTCCTCAAGGCCTGCGAGCATGCGCAGCGAGGTGGACTTACCGCAACCGGAGGGTCCAACGAGGACCAGGAATTCGCCATCGGCGATGTCGATGTTGAGCTTATCGACGGCGGGCTTATCTGTGCCCGGGTACAGACGCGTAGCGTTATCAAAAGTAACTGTAGCCACAGTTATCAATCCCTTCACCGGCAGGTACGTGCCGGACGATCCGTTGTGAATGGTTCATTTTCTTCAGTTGAACTCCCCGGCCATTGGACGGGGAGGATCGTGTGACGTCGCACGGTTCTGTGCGTCACATCACATCCAAGAGTATGTCAGACTTTTTGACTAACTACCTAAATGTTACGAATGTCACATGTTGCACTGCTCACACGCTAGGCCCCGGCAGTGACCCGACGACGCTCGCGGAGCAACGCTTCCAACAATTCCGCGATGTGAACAGGCGCCTCCACGCGGTACTGCGCCTGCGTAAAGTCCAAGCCCACCTTGATCCCGACGTCGTCGCCCATCAGCCGGCCCAGCGCGTCCTCATCGGTGACGTCGTCGCCTGCAAACAGAATGGCCGTGGCACCCGTCGCCTGGCGAAGGAACTCCACGGCTTCGCCCTTTGAAGCGTGGACCACGGATGTTTCCAACACCCGCTTTCCAGTCTTCAGGTAGACGCCGGGATGCTCGCTCAGCACCCGTGTGGCGGCCTCGACGGCGTCTTCCGCAACGTCGTCGTCGGCCATCCTTGTGTGGAGCACGATGCCGGCAGGCTTGTCTTCGAGCAAAGTCCCCGGCGCGATATTGACGATTTCAGCGAGAACCTCCCTGACCGCGGCCAGCTTGGCGCGCTGCTCATCGTCCAGTTCCAAACCCAAGGATCCTTCGCCGAGCCAGACCTCAGCGCCGTGGCTGCCGATCAGCAGCGTGGTGGCCGGAGGCGCGGCGACCAGGCGCAGGCTGTCCAGTGCCCGGCCCGAGATGAGTGCCGTCGTCGTGCGTGGAAGCTCGGCGAGTGCCTCCAAAGCCGCGGCAGAGCGCGGCAGGGGGCGGGCGTCCTCGGCGCGGTCCACGATAGGGGAGAGGGTCCCATCGAAATCGAGGGCCACCAGGAGGTGTTCCGTGCCGGAAATGCGCCGGACTGCTTCAAGCAGCTCCGGCGACAGGGAAAGGCTCTCAGCTGTCATCGCGCACCACCTTCTCTTCCAGGGCGGCCAGGAACTCCGCCGACCAGTGATCGACGTCGTGATCCAGAATTTGCTTGCGCATCAGCTTCATGCGGCGGCGCGCTTCCTTGGCGGGCATGTTGATGGCCCGCAGAACGGTGGACTTGAGTCCGTCGATGTCGTGCGGGTTGATCAGGAGCGCCTGCTTGAGTTGGTCGGCAGCTCCAGCGAATTCACTCAGGACCAACGCGCCGTCATCCTCGGAACGGGCCGTGACGTACTCCTTGGCCACCAGGTTCATGCCGTCGCGCAGCGCGGTGACCAGCATGACGTCCGCAGCGAGGTACAGCGCCACCATTTCCTCCACCGGGTAGCTGTGGTGCAGGTAGCGGACCGCGGTGTTCTGGATGGTGTCGTAGGTGCCGTTGATGTGGCCCACGGTGCCTTCGATCTCCTCGCGGAGCAGCCTGTACTGTTCAACCCGTTCCCGGCTGGGGCTTGCCACCTGGATCAGGGTGGCGTCCTCCACCTTGATGTGGCCGTCCGCCAGGAGTTCCTCGAAGGCCTTGAGCCGGTGCCGGATGCCCTTGGTGTAGTCCAGGCGGTCCACGCCAAGGAGGATGGTTTTCGGATTGCCGAGGTCCTTGCGGATCTGCTGTGCGCGCTCGATGATCTCAGGGTTGGACGCGAGCTCGCGGATCTGGGCAACGTCGATGGAGATCGGGAAGGCCTGCGCCCGGGCAATGTGCGTGACCTCGCCGTCGGGACCCTTGACGTGCACCTGTTGCTGCTTGACGCTGGCGCCCAGGAAGCGGCGGGCCGAACGCATGAAGTTGCCGGCGTCGCTGGGCCGCTGGAAGCCCAGGAGGTCCGCGCCGAGCAAACCGTCAATGATTTCCCTGCGCCACGGGAGCTGGGCGAAGATCTCCGGCGGCGGGAAGGGAATGTGGTTGAAGAAGCCGATCTTGAGGTCCGGACGAGCCTCACGCAGCAGGCGTGGAACCAACTGGAGTTGGTAGTCCTGCACCCAGACAGTGGCGCCGTCCGCGGCGTGGCGGGCGACGGCGTCGGCAAACTTCCGGTTGACCTTGCGGTAGGAATCCCACCACGTGCGGTGGAATTCAGGCGGCGCGATCACGTCGTGGTAGAGCGGCCAAATGGTCGCGTTGGAGAAGCCCTCGTAGAACAGCTCAACATCGTCGCTGCTCAGCTGCACCGGTATGAGGTCCATGCCTTCATGGCTGAAGGGGCGCACCGTCTCGTCCGGGGCGCCATGCCAACCCACCCACGCGCCGTCGGACTTTGTCATCATCGGCGCGAGCGCCGTCACCAGGCCGCCGGGCGAACGCCGCCACCCGCTTTCTTCGTTGTCATCGCTGATGCGATCGACGGGCAACCTGTTGGAGACCACCATGAAGTCGAACTTGGTTGCCGTGGGCTTCTTGACGGGAGAAGCCCGGACGCCGTCTTCGGTCTTGAGTTTTTCGCTTGCCAAATCCTGCATTAATGCTCCCTGGGGTTGCTGTGACTCAACTCCCAGCCTACTAGCGGAATCTTCGGCCGCAGTTGATCGTTCAACAACCGGGCAAGAGGGTCCGCGGCAGATCTTCAAGTTTGCTCCCGTAAACTGACCCCGTTGCCCTAGCTATGCCCTTTGACGTCGAATACCCCGAGGAACTGATGAGCCCCGCAAACGAACCACGCCTGTCCAAGGCTGAACGCACCGCCCAGGCACGGGAAAAGGCTCGCGAAATCCGCGAAGCCCAGCTGAAGAAGGAGAAGCGCAACAAGCTTCTGGTCGGTTGGGGCATTGTGGTGGCCGTGGTGGTCATCATCGCTGTGGTTGCGTTTGTGATCGTCGGCAACATGCAGAACAACGCACCCATCGCCGACCAAGGCCCGACGCCGGCCAACGGCAACGTGCACGGCGGCGTCACGCTGCTGGCCAACTCTGAAGTTGTGAAGTCCGAACCCGCCACCGTCAACGTGGCAGACGTTCCCTCCCCTCCGGCCACCAAGCCCGCAACCGTAACGGTCCCGGGTGGCGAAGCCGAAGCCGGCAAGCCGGTCAAGGTTATTGCCTACATCGACTTCATCTGCCCGGTGTGCAAGCAGTTCGAGACCGCCTACGGTGAGTCGCTCACGAATCTTCGCAACGAAGGCAAGATCTCGCTCGAGTACCGCCCGCTGGGCTTCCTGGACCGCCAGTCCACCACCAACTACTCCTCCCGCGCAGCCAATGCTGCTGCCTGCGTAGTGAACTCCTCTCCCGAGAAGTACGCGGACTTCTTCAACCTGCTCTTCGAGCGCCAGCCGGCTGAAGGTGGCGCGGGCATCTCCGACAACGACCTCAAGGCCATGGCCACCGAGATCGGTGCGGCCAACATTGACTCCTGCGTCGACAGCAAGCAGTTCCGCCCCTGGGTGAAGGTTGCTACGCAGGAAGCTGCGGCGATCGGCATCACCGGCACGCCCACCGTGTTCATCGACGGCAAGCAGTGGGACGGCAAGGCCGACCTGAATGCCGAGATCCAGACGGCAGTTGATGCCAAGGGCTAACCCTTGGGAATTTACGACGGCGGCCGGTCACCTCTACGAAGTTGGGTGACCGGCCGCTGTTGTTCCGGCAAATTTCGTTGACGGGGATGGTCTGGGCTAACCTTATCTAGCGCTCTTTCGCGCTGTGCTTCGGGTTAACCGGAGTGTGCCTCCTTAGCTCAGTTGGCCAGAGCACCGCTCTTGTAAAGCGGGGGTCGTCGGTTCGAATCCGACAGGGGGCTCTACGAACCCCTCCATTCCGGCGATTTGCCCGGAACGGAGGGGTTTTTCGTGTCTGACTTGCGGCGCCGTTGCCTTCTCTGAAGACTAGGCACCGAGCACGGGCCGAGGGGCCGTGGAGCATTAACTGTTGGGGGGCCGAAAATGCTGGGTCAGAGAATGTATGCGTGGCGTCGCCCGTTGTGGCCGGTCACCTTCGTCATTGTCATGGCCGACATCGTGGTGTGGCTCTTGCTGATCAACAGTGTCACAGGCGGCGACCCAACCCTCGGCAATGTCGCGTTTGTGGTGACGATTGGGTGGCTTGTGCTGGGGCAGTCCATCGGCCCGAAGCTCCGGGCCCGGAGGGGCGGGTCCCAAGGCGCCAAGACTAAACCGGCAGGCCGGTGAGTTTCTCCTTGGAGTACCAGAAGAAGGCCATATTTTTTTGGGGGGCATCATGGAATGGTGGCGGGATGCGGTGGCAGAGCCATGAGGAAGTTCTTTGCCTTGTCCTGGCTGCAGGTCATTCTGTTCCTTGCCTTGGTCGCGTCAACGTTGTCGGTGCCCGACCCCAGCCCGTGGCGATTCGTTCTCGCCGGAATACTGCTCTTCGGCACGGGCATCAGCGTTGGCTTCAAACTGACCACTCCCAAGGCGACTCCCGACGGGCAAGCCTCGGACGTGAACACCGGGTCCTGAGTCCATCTGGAGAGGCCGGCTAAGGCGACATAGCGCGGGCGCAGGGGAGCGCTGCGGAATCCAGGTCTGCGGCTTAGCGCCCGTTGAGGGGTGACTGCGGGAACTGGTAGAAGAGTTCGGGGTCGCCTTCGTCCAGTCCGAAGACCATTCCCGCGGAGACCCATCCGCGGCGTGCGAGTAGGCGCTGCATGATCTGGTTCGAGAGGTTGGTCGAAGTAAAGAGCTTAGTGTGGCGCTCAGTGGACTCGACGTCGCTGATGAGCAGTTGACCGATGCCGGATTTTCTGTGGTCCTCTCCGACCACGATGAGCACCAGGAAGTCATTGCCGAAGAAGGAAGGCTCAACCACCGTATAGCCGACCGGGGAGCCGTCCTTGGTGGCTACCCTGACCGAACCGGACTCGAGCCATTTACGGAGTTCCCGTTGCCGGTCTGGATCCCGCTGTGCGACTTGGTCGAGAGCAAGCAGGTCGTCGAACTGAGCGGCATTCCCGTCCCCAATGATTTTCATGCTGACCCTACCTGCGCAGACGGAGGCGCTCGCCATGGGGCAGCGGCATCAGTTGTCCCCGGTCCGTGCCGCCCTCTTTAGCTCTGCGATCCTCAGCCTCAAGAAGATAATGGTCAGGACCAGCGCGTATACGGCCAGAACGGCCACGGCGATCATGAAGACGGCGTAGAGGATGCCGACGATTCCGAAAGCCGGACTTAAATTCATTGCTGCCCCCATTGGTCGTTGAGTCCCAATGCTACGTAGACCACCCGCGATTACCGTGGACCCGGTAGGGCGCGCCCCGTTCACTGACGATCGTTCCAAACAATCGCCGGATGATGCTGCCGCTGCATCGCGCGAGGCTCAGGGACAGTTCAGGGTGCCGGTGAGGGGCTGGCCAGCCCAGGCGTTGGTGGAGTTTGGAACCTTGTAGTAGCCGCGGATCTGGTAGGTCCACGTCCCGGACAGGTTGCTCACGCTTTGGACTCCTGAGCTGTACGACTTACCGGAGCTCTTGCTCAGATCGCCGGTGAACTGTACGACGCCATCAGGGTCGATGATCTTCAGCTCGTGGTAGTTCGCGTAGGCGACGGCGCTGAAATTGCCGACGCTGATTTTGGCCTGGGCGAACCAGAGGAATGAATCGCAGCTCTTGGTCACGGTCACCGTGTTGGCTGCCGGGGCCGGGATTCGGGCCGCGGTGACTGCCATTGCGCCTGTGTCGGTGTCGTTGAACTTTGCATGGGCCGGCGAGGCGGGGACGCTGATCATCAGCAGCACGACAGCCAGGATGATGGCTGGTACTTGCCAGATGATGCCTTTGCCCTGCATGTGCGTGTTTCCGTCCCTGTAGCGTGTTCGTTCAATTCAACTGTTCCAACCTCAACTGTGCCCCACCAGCCTCAGGAAAGGCCTTGGTGAACACTCAAGGTCCGCTCAAGACGGAAAATCTCCCGTGCGGGTCACTCACTGCCTGCTGCCTGGAGCTCTGGGGCGCTTTCCGGGCTGACATCTTGGGGTCTTTGGTCCAGAGGGCGGCGAGCATTCCGGCCTCGCGACTTGCCCGGGAAATGGGCCGGGGACCGGCCGGAAGGGCATGCCGGCCGGCCCCCGGGGCCTATTGGGTGAACCCCTCGCGGGGATTCGGGTGGTGGTTACTTGGTGGTTTCGGTGCGTTGGGTGCCGGTGAAGGAGAAGGCGAGGGTGGAGGTGGCGCCTTGGAAGTCGTTGTTCGCGGTGGCTGGCAGTGCGGTGGTGACTTTGAGGTTGTCGGTTTTGGTCGAGGTCAGGGAGGTCAGGTTGTTCAGGACCTTGTTCGCTGCGATGACGGGGCCGTTGGCCAGGACGGTGGTTTTGGTGCCGGCGCAGGTGTAGGGGGCGGCGGTGCCGGTCCAGGCGACGGAGCAGTTTTCGATGGTCAGCTGCAGCCCGTGCGTGGTGTCGGTGGTGAGCAGGGAACCTGTGGCGCCGGCGGAGGTGGTGAGGGTGACGTTGTTCAGGTCCGAGTTGCCGGTGTTGGCCAGGGTGACGAGCTTTTCGACCTTGTCGCCGGGCAGCAGTCCTGCGACCGGGACGTTGAGCGTGTTGTTCGCTCCGGTGCCCAGGGCGATGGTGACGGTCCCTGCGGTGACGGCCTGGGAGGCGGAGGTGGAGGAGGTGAACGCGCCGTAGGTGCCCATGCCGGCGACGGCGGCTGCTGTGCCGACCAGTGCGACGGAAGCGAGGATCTTGCCGGAGGTGGACTTCAGGGTGATGGCCATGGGGATCAGGTGTCCTTTCGTGTGGCCACCGTGATCGGCCGGCCGGTTCTTGCCGGCCTGCGTGGCTGACAAGAACTACTGTGCCGGGCCCGGATCAAGAACCCATCCGGTGTTCAGTCAACAGTTCCTCAGGAAAAACTCAAGACTCCCGCACCGGCAAAATCCTGGCATGATTCCGGGCGGTCGTGTCCGTCTGCACCCCGCAGGCGATTCAGAAACTCCCGATAGCCCTGGGCCGTGCGGCCTCTAAGGCCTCTTTCACTTGCGAAAGGGCGGTGGCTGTCATTCCTGAGGGACGTCCTGATCTCTGTTCTTGTCCTTCCAGGAGCGCCACAGGACTGAAATCACTGCCAGAGCCATGGCCGCCGCGGTGAACCACAACGAGGTGGAGCCCTGTAGAGCAATCGCTACAGATGCAGTCAGAATCGCTGAGGCTATTGCCATATAGACCCATGGTCCCGTGGTCATCGAATCACTCCTTGGCAGGTTTCCTCACGCTTATGGGGCGCACGCATTTCTTACTGGGGGATAAGTTCATGACCGGTAGTTGGCCACTTTTCGCTGCTTTTGTCGTCGCATAATTGGCCGTCGCCGGGCTAGCGGCCCCTGCTACGGCAGCGCCGGCTTGATGCGGCCCGTCCCGCTCCATGAAGTTTCTTTGATGCCACCCAACAGGCGGTATCTGTTGCCTTCCCGGATGATGGAGGTGCTTGCCCACCGCGTGTCCATGGATGCTAATGGCGGAGGTAGGTTTCAGTGATCGCGTCCGCCGAAGAGTTCGTGGCGCTGCGGTGCAGCGAAGACCCCGGGGAGTACTTGGCGTGCCTCTCCGGGACGTTGTCCGTCGGCTGGTTAGTTCTGATCGTACGATCGAGCCTCATGCTCGCATCTCGCTGTCAGCTGTCCTGACCGAGATCGCCCTGTAGGCGTACCCGTCCTGCTCAACGGCTTCCCAATCCAACTCCACCTTTTCCCCGGCAGTGAGCGACCGATAGCCGGCAACCTCGACGACGCTGAAATGAGCCCAACAGCCCCCGGCAGTCGGTGCGGAGTCAATGACACCCCACCCGTGTTCGTCGTTCCAGAAACGGACGACCCCTTGAGTTTTCATCGCACCAGTCTAGGTCCGCTACCGATGGGAGCGATGGCGACGTGACTCTGCCATGCGCGGGGCCCACTCGGTGAACGAGGAGCCACCGCAGCGTCTCCACGGACGGTGGCAAACGCAGCAACGGGCTGGCCCTAGTTTGCAGCCGAGCCGATCTTGGTTGCGACAGCATCAGCCTTGACGTACATCCGCATCAGAAGCACGACCAGGACTGCAGTGAAGCCAAGGCCACTGAAGAAGATCAACGGCACGCTGGCGTCATCCTTGGGCAGGACCGCGAAGAGAACCCACAAGGCTGCCGTGCACACGAGCAAGAAGACGGCTGTCCCTTTCAGAATCCTCAAGGATGCCTCATGGGAAGCTATCCAGGCTTCTTCGGAGGCCATGGTTGCCTTGGACCTGATGCCGAAAGTCGGATTCGGTCTGGACTGCCCCGCCTCGATCTGTGAAGCCAACATCTTCAGGAGTCCGGCAACGACCAGGAAAGCGATGCTGAACATGGTCGTGCTGGATGCTGCCCCCAAGAAGCTGCCCTTTCGTTGTGGCGTCACTTATCCGATGACCGACGCTAACCAGCCAGTATGGAGTGGCACAAGTCAATGACCTGAGCCGAGACTCCGGCCCGGCCGCTTGCCAGTGGCCGTTCGTGATACGAATGACAGCTCTTTCTGCAGCACGCCTCACCCGGTGCCATGCCCCACCGAGATCGGTTCGTCATGCTCAAGGACTATCCGCTGCGCCGAGCAGAGCCCCAGGTGTCTCCTCGGCCGATTACTTCACTCGGTTCTTCTGTTGAAGCCTCGCTGGCTGACCCTCTGTCGTACCGCACTTATCATCGGACGCACAGCGAGGGCTGCTGAATTCACGGAACGAAGAAACTTACTGGAATCTCCGATGAATCGTCCTCTACCACGCCAGGTTTGCGTCAGTTCCCACATGGTTCGGACAGCATGCACAGCGAGGACGACGACGAAGAGTGAGATCACCAGGCCAGCAATTGAGGCGGCCACGATCATCACCCCTGTGATGTGGACCAGGAGTACGGCAGTGATCACAACAGTGTGTGCGTCAAGAAGTTCCATATTCATTTCTCGTTATGCGGGAGGGCGGATCGGGTTTGCGCAGAAGGCGCGGGGAGGCGTACTCGCGCGGTGTCCGGCACGGTCAAAGCTGTTGAATGCCGGCACGACAAACGGACACCGAAGCTCACCTCGTGTCGTTTCCGGGCACCACTCTTACCAGGTTGTTCCCCCACAACACCAAGCCTCCCTGATTTCAGTTTCGTCTTATCCTAGCGATGAGCGCGCGGGCGTTCGTTGGCAACGCGTCAGGGACGAGTCAGAATCGACATGGGGAGGGAGGGTGTCCGGCGCGGCACTGCCCCCACTAAGGAGGAGAAGAGAAGATGGCAGAACCACAACCACTGGACATCACCTTCGTTGCCCGGCTCGGCAAAGTCCGATCAGGTGACACTTGGACCTGTGTCCAGCTCCCCGATTCTGCGAAGATCTTTGGAACCCGTGGACTGGTCAAAGTGGCCGGCACCGTAGACGGACACCCATTCACCGGTGCCTTCATGGCGCTGGGAGACGGTACGCACAAACTCCCGGTGGCTGCTCCTGTCCGCAAAGCCATTGGGAAGGACGACGGTGACGCCGTCGAAGTTCACCTCACTCAGCGCCTGAACTGACAGAGGGCAGTGGTGCAGCGTGCCACGGTTGTTCAGCTCTTGTGTGCGGCCGTCAAGTGTCGTACTGGGCGAGGCGGTGCCACAAGGGTTTGTCAGTCTGCATTGACAGGCGAGGGTTGTCAGTCTAGCCTGACAGTTATGAACGCTGATGAACTCTCCGAGCAGATTAGTTCGACGAGCCCCGCTATCGGCTTACGCGCGGTGGGAGCTCTTCACCGCCTGGCCGAACAGGTCGAAGCAGTCCACGTAGGGGCGGCCCGCGAACAGGGTTGGACGTGGGAGCAGATCGGTGACGCCCTGGGCGTTTCACGACAATCGATACACGCTAAATACCGGGAATGAGTTGAGCCATGTTTGAACAATTTACCCATGACACCCGACGGATCGTTGGGTACGCCATGGAAGAAGCCCGAAGCCGGGGCGACAAACGAATGGGAACGGAGCACCTCCTTCTTGGTGCACTCCACGAACCGGGTCCGGCAGCGGTCCTTGGCGTCAGCCTGGAAGACGCCCAAAAGGCAGCTTCGCGACTGGATGCCACTGCCCTGAAGAGCATCGGACTCGAAACCAAGGACCTCAAGCGGGCAACCATGCCAACCAAGGGGAGGAAGCCGCCGTTCAGTTCGGGGGCCAAGGAGACCATGGCCAGTATGCTCAAGCATGCCGTGGATCAAAAGTCCCGGCAGATCACCGCCGCCAACCTCATCGAGGCGCTCCTGGAGCGTGGCGAACACGACCCCGTGTCGGCACTTTTTGACGAGCTTCGCATTGACCGTTCTGCCGTGCGGAAGAGGCTGTAGCTGTGAACCAACCGTTGGACAAAGGACCGTTCTTTCACGGAACAAAGGCCAATCTTCGGGAGGGTGATCTCCTGGGCTCAGGCTTCAGGTCCAACTACCGTCCTGAAGTCGTGATGAACCACATCTATTTCACGGCTCTTCGAGATGGTGCGGGACTCGCTGCCGAACTTGCCGCCGGCGACGCTGAGCCACGCGTCTACGCCGTCGAGCCGACCGGGCCCTTCGAAAACGATCCGAACGTAACCGACAAGAAGTTTCCCGGCAATCCCACGCGGTCATATCGCAGCAGCGCACCACTCAAGGTCATTGGCGAAGTCACCGACTGGACACGGCTGGCGCCCGAGGCGCTGCAGGCGTGGAAGGAACGCTTGGCAACACTCCTGGCCGACGAACGCGGTGAAATCATCAATTAGGGCGGTTCTGCCCTACTTGGCGCTTTCCTTGCCTCGTCGTACCTTGCGGATAATGAGCCATGCCACGAAAGCGGCCACACCTGCGTACACGGCGTAGTTGAGGAACCGTGAGTACTGGTCTACCAGTTGGTATTGCTTGCCGAGCAACGCGCCCAGGCCAATAAGCAGGGCGTTCCACACCCCGGTCCCGGCAATCGTGAAGATGCTGAAGGTCATCAGGTTCATGCGTTCGGCGCCTGCCGGGAGGGAAATGAGGCTGCGAACGCCGGGCAAAAGCCTGCCGAAGAAGATCGCCGACTTGCCGTGACGTTCGAACCATTCGGCGGCTTTCTCGAAATCCTCACGATCAACCAGGGGAAGTTTCGACAACATGTTGATGGACCGTTCCAACCCCACCTTGTATCCCAGCCAGTACAACACCATTGCTCCGGCGTAAGCGCCGAGGGTGCTGGTGACAAACACCAGAAGAAGGCTCATGCCTCCCTGCTGGGTCAGGAATCCGGCGAGGGGGAGGATTACCTCACTTGGGATGGGAGGAAAGACCGTCTCCAAGAGCGTCATCAAGCCCACGCCCCATTCGCCAAGGGCTTCGATGACTTGCGCGGCGACACCGACAATGCCGGTCAATTGGTCCGCTGAACCCGTCGCTTCCAAAGAGCCGATCAAGCAGGTTTCCTTCCAAAGGGGTTACGGGTCCAAAGGGAAGCCCAGTGATGGGGGACCACTGGGCTTCCACCTCAACGCTATTCCCACTGACGCCGAAGGGCAACGAATGGATTACTGGGCTGGTGAATGCACGGCAACGGAGGAACGTTCAACCGGCGGGCAGGCAATCTTCACAGCGGATTCGAGGGGCGCAGCGTCCAAGCCCAGAAGCATGCGGACTCCGGCCGCACCCAGTTCATAGTGGGGCAGCGAGACCGTAGACAGTGGAGGACGAAGATGGGCCGCGATTACCTCCTGGTTATCGAAACCCACCACGGCAATGTCGTCTGGAATGGAGAGTCCGTTCTCTCTCAGGCCGTCGTAGAGGCCCATGGCCATGCGGTCGTTGTAGCAGTACACAGCTGAAACGTTGCGCTTGAGCAGGTCTTCCGTGGCGCCGTAGCCGCCCTCCTGATCCGGGTAGGCTTCCAGCACCAAATCAGGGTCAAAAGGAATCCCGGCTACTTGGAGTGCGTCCTTGTAACCCTGGAGTCGCCCGTCCTTGGCCGGCGCGGGGGTTGTGGTGTTGATGAAGGCGATTCGCCGGTGGCCGCCCCGGAGGAGGATATCCGTGGCCGACTGTCCACCCTGGGCTTCGTCCGGGACCACAGCGCGTGCGGCCCCGGATTTCGGTGAGAAGCAGTTGACCAGGACGAAGTCCGCCTCGCGAAGGGTTGGCGGGATGTCCGTGGGGCGATGGAACCAAGTGGAGTACAGGATGCCGCGTACTTTGTATTCCAGCATCATGGCGATCGCGTCTTTTTCGAGCTCCTGGTTGCCCTCGGTATTCGCGATGAGCAGGGCGTAACCATGTTTCCAGGCCTCGTCCTGGGCCCCGTGGATGATCTGGCCGGCGAACGGCGTGGTGGCTACGCCGTCGGCGACCAGCCCGATGAACTTCGAGGTGCCGCTGACCAGCGTCTTGGCCATTGCGTTTGGTCTGTAACCCAGCTGAGCGATCGCCGCAGTGACGCGTTGGCGGGTTTCGTCGGCAATGCGGGCGTTCTTCTTCTTGTTGATCACCAGGGAGACCGTGGCAGTGGACACGCCGGCCAGTTCAGCGACTTCGCGGAGGGTCACCGGATGGGCGTGGCCTCTCCTGACAGGAACAACGGGCGCGGCCGCGTTGCCTGAATCTCTCTCCTGCGAAATCATCTGTCCTCCATCAGGAGTATATCCGTCTGCCATGGCCGTCATCCCTTGTTTGCCCCGCTCTCAAGGCCCTGGATCATGGCCTTGTTGAGGACCAGGAACACCAGCAGCAGCGGTGTGATGGTCACGCAGACGGCGGCGAAAGTCGCCGTCCAGTCGACCTTGCCCATGGCGCCTATGTAGTTCTGCAGGCCCAGCGGAATGGTTTTCAGGTCCTCGGAAAGAACAAAGGTGTTGGCGAAGATGAAGTCGTTCCAAATGAAGATGCTGTTGACCAGCACAACTGTCACCACCGTGTTGAGCGAGAGCGGCAGGGTGATCAGTCCGAAGATGCGGTAAGGCCCGGCGCCATCCAGGGATGCGGCCTCGTAGGTTTCACGCGGAATGTACTCAAAGAAGGACGAGAACAGGTAAATGGACATCGGAAGGGCGAAGCCGGCCAGCGGAATGATCATCGACTGGTAGGTGTCCAGCAGGTTCACGGCGGAGTAATCGATGAACAGGGGGACCAACGCGATTTGGACGGGAACAATGATGCCAATGAGGAACAAGCCCCGGACGAACTTGCTGAGGCGGAAGCCAAGGACCTGGATGGCGTAGGCGGCCATCATGCCGAACAGGACAATCAAGATGTTGGCGCCCATAGTGACGATGAAACTGTTCAGGATGTTCCGTCCCAGGTCGCCGGTTTCAAAAGCGCGGGCATAGTTTTCCCACGTCAACGAGCTGGGAAGTCCGAACGGATCACCGGTGGCAAAGTCGTGTTCGGTCCGCAGGCTGGTCACGAACAGCCAGGCGAGCGGGTACACCTGGACGATCACGATGAGCATGATCAGGACCCTCGAGAGCGTCCGGTACAAGCTGGGCTTCCGACGCCGGCGCTGGGAGACGGGAGAAGGAACCCGGGCACAGGTTGGCTGGGCCGGGGCTGTCTGGGTGATCATGAATCTGCCTTCCGCTTGAGCATGAACAAGATGAGGCCGACGGCGACGAGGCACTCGATCACGATGAAGACGGCGATGGTACTTGCGTAGCCAAAGTCCGTGCTGGTGAAGGCTGTCTTGTACATATAGGTGGTGAGCAGCTCGGAGGACTGCCCGGGGCCGCCGTTGGTCATCAGGTAGGGAATGTCGAACCCGCGCAAACCGTAGGTGGTGGCCATGATGGTGGTGGTAATCCACACGGGCCGTATATAGGGAAAGCGGATCTTGGTGAAGAGTGTCCATTTCGAAGCGCCATCCAGTACCGCGGCTTCTTCGAGTTCCTTGGGCACAGCGATCAGGGCCGCATAAATGATGAGCATGTAAAGCCCGGTGAATCTCCATCCTTCAGGGGCGGACACGGCGGCTAGAACAGTGTTCACGTCGGACAACCAGGCCCGTTCAAAGGAACCCAGTCCCACCCAGTGCAGCAGCTGGTTCAGCAGCCCAACAGGGTCAATGGAGTAGATGCGGACAAAGAGGAACGCAATCGCCACGGTGGAGATCACCGCCGGCAGCAGGTACAGGGTCTTGATGAGTTCCCGGCCCCTGCGAAGGGAGGTGAGCAGGCTGGCTACAACCAGTGCACCGCCCAGCTGCAGGACCAGGCAGATTGCCAGGTAGATGAGGGCGTTGAAGAATGCGCGCCAGAAAATGTCATCTGCGGTGAGCATGCGCACGTAGTTCGCCAGCCCGACGAATTCCATGTCACTGATGCCGTTCCAGGAGAAGAAGCTCAGGAACAGGGATTGAAGAATCGGGAAGAGGACTGCTGCGCAGTAGAGCAGCAGTGGTGGAAGCAGGAAGACCAGGACTGAGGTCCTTGACCTGTTGGGAAGCATGGTGTGCCTTTCGGGCGGGGGTGCTTACGGGCACCCCCGCCGCTTGGGTCTACTTGAAGAACTTGGGAGCGTTCTGCTTGATGGCGTCGTCCATGGTCTTGGTGAACTGCTCGGGCGTGATGTTGCCCTGGACCAGGAGGACAAGTTCCTGTTGCAGCCTGCCGTTGGTGGTGGGGTCCAGTTGGGTATCCCACGGCATGGCCTGCTTGTCCCCGAGTGTGTTGGCGGTTTCGAGAGCCTTCTTGTACAGCGGAGTTGCGTTGGCCGGGATGGCTGTTTGCACGTTGGTGGTGGGGGAGAGGGCGCCGGTGGCGGCGTACTCAGCCGGGTACTTGTCCAAGGCGAACTTCAGGAAGTCGCTCACCAGCGGATCGTAGGTCTTCGAGTTCACCGCCATGCCGATGCCGGAGGGGGAGACGAACTCGTTGGCAGAGGTCACCGAACCCTCGGTGGTGGGCAAAGTGAAGAAGTCGATGTCGTCCCGCACTTCAGGGTTGAGCTTGTCGGTGGCGAGGCTGGGCAGTTCCCAGGTGCCGATGTTGTACATTGCAGCCTGGCCGGAGGTGAATTGGTTCTGCGCGTCCGAGTACCCCTGGGCGGAGAACCCATCCTGGAAGCACTTGGCCTTGCCGAGTTCAGCCATCCAGGTCACGGTCTTCTGTCCGGCAGCATCGGTGAAGGAGGCTTCGCCCTTCTTGAGCTTCTGGACGAAGTCGGGCCCTGCAGCACGGAACGGCTGGTACGCGACGTAGCGTTCAAGCGGCCACTGGTCCTGCCCGTCGATGGCGATCGGCGTGATTCCTGCGTTGCGCAAGGCGGTGCACATCGCTGGTATGTCATCGAGGGATTTCGGCACGGCAACGCCGGCCTTTTCGAGCAATGCCTTGTTGTACCAGATGAATTCCAGCTCGAACTGGAACGGGATCATGTACAGGGAGCCGTCGTCGAAGCGTTGGTAGTCCAACGCGCCGGGCCGGTAGTCGTCGTAGATCTCCAAGGACTTCAGCAGCTTGTCGGCGTCCACCATTTTGCCCTGCTTGGCCAACTGTTGGGCGAAGGGGGTGGCATCCGTGTCGAACAACTCCGGCAGCTTGTTGGCTGCGGCCAGGGTTTCGAGCTTTTGGATATAGGAGGGTCGGTCCGGGGTGGTGATGAGGTTCAGTGCAAAACCCGGGTGGTCCTTGGCATAGTCATCTGCGAGCTTCTTCATGATGTTGATGACGGCGCCATCGGCGGGCCTGGAAAGCAGCCACGAAATTTCGCGGGGTTTGATTTCCCCGGTGGGGCTGACGTTGGCGGGGTTGGTGGCGGCTCCTCCGCCGCCACAGGCGGTCAACGCCAGGGCAGTGACGGCTGCGACGGCGGCAGCACGGAACAGTTTCTTCATTGCGGCAATCTCCCTTGATTGGAACAGAGGTTGGGGTTGGGGCGGAATATTCAGTTGTCGGTGCGCTGGCGTATCTCAAGCTCGGTCAGGGTGGCGGATCCTTCGCCGGCAAAGACGCCGATCCGGCCGGTAGTGAGGTCGTAAATCCTGGCGCTGAGCGCCACTTGACGGTCGACGACGGCGACGCAAGTGTCGCCGTCGACGATGACCTCAAGGGTGTGCTCGCCCGGGGTGAGGTCACAGGGGCGCTCAAGTTCGACGTCGAACGGCACGTCACCGGAGACGTGCCACTGCGCGTCGCCGGTGATGGTTCGGGGCCAGCGGTCGAACACGAGCCGGCTGCGCTTGGGTTCCAGGCGCAGGATGTAGGAACGGTCGCCGTCGTGGCTTGAGCGCAGCAACAGCCCGCACTCGGTGGTGTTTTCGGCGATGTCCAGCACCACTTTGGCGTAGAACTGGCTGGGCAGCTCCTCGTCGGAAACCACAGCCGCGTATCCGTCGGGGGCGTGGAGCCTGGACGGCAAGGACTTGTTCAGGGATACCGGGACGTCGTCCCAGAAGCTCTCCAAGAGTTCGTCTGCGAGGGAGAATGCCAGTGTTCCGTCCGGGTTTTGGCGGGCTTCCAGCACGGACATGGTGCCCGCCCATTGCCACGGCCCTTGGTCGGTATTGCCTTCCTTGCTGGCGATCCATCCGAAGAAGAAGCGGCGCCCATCGCGCTCCGCAGTTTTTGAGGCATAGAAGGCACGGCCGTCGATGCTGTCGAGGGCCGGCACCGTCCAGGGGCCGTCGGGACTCTTGGCCATGCGGTAGCGCGTGGTAAACGATTCCGAGAACTCGGAGTACACCATGTACCACCAGCCGCCCCATTGGAAGACATCCGGGCATTCATGCGTGATGTAACGGCGCGGATCCCAGAAGGGTTCGGTGTGCTGCCAGGTCATGAGATCGCTGGACACGCACTGGGCGATGACCCCGCGGCGCCGTTCAGGCCCGGTGGAATGCCGTGCTGCCAGCAGCATCCTCCACTGGCCGTTGCTGTCGTCCCGGAACACGAAGGGATCGCGCCAGTCGCCGGACTCGTAGCCGTCCGGAGCGCCGAAGGTGAGCTCCGGGTGCTTGGTCCAGCTCTGCATGCCATCAGTGCTCGTGGCGTGCATGACCAGCTGCAGGGGTGCGCCGTCGGATCCCAGGTTGCGGGGGTTCTGGCCTGTGTAGAACAAGTGATGGACGCCGGATTCGTCCGTGACGATGCTGCCGGTATAGGCATTGAAGTCCAGGTCGGTTTCGCTGCCATGATGCAGGGAAACGCCGTGGTCCTCAAACTGCGTGAGGTCCTTGGTGGTGACAAGGTTCCATGAGGTGCCGGGTTTCGGGTCCGAGCGGTCTTCGTGGAGGTAGAAGAGCCAGAACTCCCCGTCCTTCTCGAAGGGGATGAGGTCTCCAACCCAGCCGTCGGCGGGTTGGAAGAAGACTGAGCGTTTCATCTGCGCTGATGTCCATTCTGCTAAAGCGTTTGATCACTCGTAAGTTAGCCCGGAATTCGACGTTGTTCAAGCGTTTTAGCAAAATTCATTCCCGCGAAATTTTTTGTCGCTAAAACGCTTGACCAGATGAGGTCCATCCCGCTAACGTCCTGCGTAGCCGATGAGCCAACAGCCCCCTGAACGCGGGCATGGCAATCCATCACCGGTTTCTCCACCTCACATATTGGCCAGCTGGCTGCCGGGAACGTGGACGTGCCCGCTCTGCCGCTGTGCCCACCACATGACGTCCAGCGGTCAACTGCGCCCGCGGGACTTGAGAGGAAACCCATTCATGACGCACCACATTTCACGACGCTCTGTCCTGCAAGGTGCAGGCGCAGGGGCACTCGCCCTTTCCTTCAGCGGACTCCAGCCCCTGGCGGCGGCGCACGCCCTGACCTCCCTTCGGGCGGTTTACCACATGACGCCACCCTCCGGCTGGTTGTGCGATCCGCAGCGCCCCGTCCATACCAACGGTGCGTACCAGCTCTATTACCTGCACTCCGGCCAGAACAACGGTCCGGGTGGATGGGACCACGCCACAACGACCGACGGTGTTTCTTTCACCCACCATGGGGTGGTGATGCCGCTGCAACCCGATTTCCCGGTCTGGTCCGGATCAGCGGTGGTTGACACTGCCAACACGGCAGGCTTCGGTGCCGGCGCGGTGATAGCGCTCGCCACCCAGCCCACGGATGGGATCCGAAAGTTCCAGGAGCAGTACCTCTACTGGTCCACAGATGGCGGCTACACGTTTACGGCATTGCCGGACCCGGTGATCGTGAACACTGACGGCCGGACCGCAAGCACGCCCGCCGAGATCGACAATGCCGAGTGGTTCCGGGACCCCAAAATCCATTGGGACGCCATACGCGGCGAGTGGGTATGCGTCATCGGGCGGGCCCGTTACGCTGCGTTCTACACCTCATCAAACCTGCGGGACTGGCAATGGACGTCCAATTTCGACTACCCGAACCATGCACTGGGCGGAATTGAATGCCCGGATCTGTTCGAGATGACAGCCGATGACGGCACACGGCACTGGGTGTTTGCCGCGAGCATGGACGCTTACAGCATCGGATTGCCCATGACCTATGCGTACTGGATGGGCACATGGAACGGCACGGCCTTCCTCGCCGATAACTTGACGCCGCAATGGCTCGACTGGGGCTGGGACTGGTACGCCGCCGTCACATGGCCATCGGTGGAGGCTCCGGAGACCAAGCGTCTTGCCACAGCGTGGATGAACAATTGGAAGTACGCGGCCCGCGATGTACCGACTGACGTCTCCGACGGATACAACGGGCAGAACTCGATAACGCGTGAACTGCGGCTTGAACGTCAATCGGGAGGCTGGTACAGCCTGCTCAGCGCCCCCGTTCCGGCGCTGTCCAATCACGTCACCGCAACGACAATTCTCCCTGACCGCACAGTCACCGGCAGCTCTGTGCTGCCATGGAGTGGGCGGGCGTATGAGCTGGAGCTCGACGTCTCGTGGGACAACGCCACAAATGTTGGGGTCTCGGTGGGACGCTCCGCCGATGGAACACGCCACACGAACATCGGCAAGTACGGCGCCGAGCTGTACGTCGATCGCGCGCCGTCTGACCAAGCGGGGTACGCGCTCGCGCCGTACACACGCGCCGCAGCACCCATCGACGCCAACGCACGGTCCGTTCACCTGCGGATCTTCGTGGACACCCAAAGCGTTGAGGTGTTTGTGAATTCCGGGCACTCCGTGGTTTCCCAGCAGGTGCACTTCGCCGAGGGGGACACCGGGATCTCGTTCTACGCAGACGGTGGTCCGGCAACCTTCACTGGAATCACCATCCGGGAGTTCGGCACCGCCATCTAGCAGCTGCCGGGCGGGATGCATGGCCGCACAGACCTTGACATCCCGCCCGCCGCCAACAGACTGGGTCCATGTACAGGAACAGCCGTGTCGCCGCCCAGTTTTCGGTGTCCCTTGACGGTTTCATTGCACGGGAGGATGACAACGTAGGGCCCTTGTTCGATTGGTATGAGGCCGGAGATGTTGAAACCTGGATGCCCGGACACCCGCGGCCGTTTCATCTCAGTGAGGCCGATGCCACCTATTGGAAATCGCTCCCGCGTGAGGGCGCGTTTATTGCCGGCCGCCGCATTTTCGACATAACGAAGGGTTGGGGAGGGCACCCGCCCAATGAGTCGCCGACAGTTGTGTTGACTCACCGCGAACCGCCAACCGGTTGGCCTCCGGCACGGCAGGATGGCAAACCCGCGCCGTTCGAATTTGTTGGTGACCTCGAAACCGCCCTCGATCGTGCAGCTGAACTTGCGGCCGAAGGTGAGATTGGGATCGCCGGCGCGGACGTGGTGCAGCAGTGCCTGCGGCGGGGTGTCGTGGACGAGCTTCGTGTCGATCTTGTGCCTGTACTGCTGGGGAGTGGAATCCGCTGGTTCGGGGAACTTGACCAGGACATTGTGCTCGAGGAACCGGCCGTGATTCCAGGCACCCGCGTCACTCACCTCAGCTATCAGGTGCGCTCCCGGGCCTGAGCCCGTAAGTGCAGACGATATCCACAACCGGAAGGACAGCGGACGACGGCGAGTCCTGGCTCGCGCTAGGCTGGTCACCTCGGCTGATGCAAGTGGCCGCAGGAACCATTTATGCGGAGCCATAGTTTAATGTCCGATGATCTTGCCCTGACGGCCCTTGCGGCGTCTTCATTCTCCTTGCCTGCCCTGCGCGACGGCCAACTCGCGGGCATGAGTGCCCTTGTCGAAGGTCGCGATGTCCTGGCCGTCATGCCCACCGGATATGGCAAATCTGCCACTTATCAGGTCGCAGCACGGTACCTTCACCAACAAACGGGACGCCCCGCCGTCGTGGTTTCACCCCTCATTGCCTTACAGGAAGACCAGCTGGACGGGCTGGCCGACCATTTGGGTGCCGGCGCCGCCGTGGCCATTAATTCTTCCCGCACTGATTCAGAGGTGGAGGCGGCCTGGCAGGCAGTCGAGTCCGGCGTAGCCACCTTCCTGTTCCTGGCGCCGGAGCAGTTGGCCAAGCAGGAGACGGCGGATCGGATCGCCAAGCTGGACATCACCATGTTCGTGGTGGACGAGGCTCACTGCGTCTCTGCCTGGGGCCATGACTTCCGCCCCGACTACCTCGATCTCGGGAAGGTTCGCGAGCGCCTGGGCAACCCGCCGGTGGTGGCACTGACGGCCACTGCATCCCCACCAGTAAGGGACGAAATCGTGGTGCGGCTTGGAATGCAGGACCCGCTGGTTCTGGTCCGCGGCTTCGACCGGCCCAACATCCGCCTTGAGGTCATCCGCCACGAGGAGGACAAAGACAAGCGCAAAGCCGTGTTGGAGCAGGTCTCGGCGTTGGCAAAGGCGGAAGGGATGGGACTGCTGTACGCAGCCACCCGCAAGGACACAGAGAAGTACGCCGCCAAACTGACCGGTAAGGGACTGCGTGCCGAGGCGTACCACGCAGGTCGGTCGTCCACTGTGAGGGAACGCATTCATGAGCAATTCCAGGACGATCAACTGGACGTGGTGGTAGCCACCACGGCGTTCGGGATGGGCATCGACAAACCGAATGTGAGGTTCGTTGTGCATGCCGACATTCCTGAGTCCTTGGACTCCTACTACCAGGAGATCGGACGCGCTGGCCGCGACGGAGCGCCTGCAGCCGCCATACTGCACTACCGGGCGGAGGATCTTGGCCTGCGGAAGTTCTTCGGTACGCACGCGCCTGACCCGGAAGCGCTCTTGGCCGTGCTGAAAGTCATTAAGAACGCCGGCGCCCCCGCCCCGAAGACCGCGTTGGTGGAGCTTACGGACTTCCCCGCCCGTCGAATTACCGCACTTGTGAACCAGTTGGAGGAAGCCGGGTGCGTCACCACAGGCAAGCGCGGGGTCCGGCTCAGCTCCAAAGCCAAACTTCCTGCGCTGGTGGGGCGCGCCGTCGAGCGGGCAGAAGCGCGGCAACGCGTCGACGAGTCCCGGCTCACCATGATGCGCGCCTACGCGGAGACGGACAACTGCCGCCGTCAGTTCCTGCTGGGTTACTTCGGTGAGGACATGCCGGAACCCTGCGGCAACTGTGATTCCTGCATTGGCGCTGCAGACGAGGTGGGCGGCGTTGGTTTTGCCCGCCACCCCGCCGCATCGGCCGACGAACCATTTCCGCTGCAGTCCGCCGTCATCCATAAGCAGTGGGGCCAAGGCTTGGTCATGCGTCATGAGGACGATGTCATCACTGTCTTGTTCGAACAGGAGGGGTACAAGACCCTCTCCCGAACGGCCGTGGTGGAGCACAAGTTGCTGAAGCCTGCTTAGGTATTCAGTTCCAGCATCAGGGCCGGCAGTTCGTCGGCGAGTTCGCGGGCCAGGAAACCGAGGGGGCCGAGTTTGCTGGCCAACCGGTCCGCAGCGGCGGCGTGAAGGTGGGTGCCCCAGCAGGCGGCCTGGGTGTCGCTGGTTCCCCGCGCCCGCAGTCCGGCGATGGCACCGGCGAGAACGTCGCCACTGCCCGATGTTCCCAATCCGCCGTACCCGGTGGTGATCTTCCACAGCTCCGCTTTTCCGTCCATTTCGGCGGACGGCCCGGCTATGAAGCCTTGGCAACTCACTACTGCATCGAATCGCTGGGCGATGTCGGCCACCGCGACTCCCAAGTCCTCCACGTCATGGCCCAGCAGGATTTCGGCTTCGGTGGGATTCGGTGTGAGGATCAGGCGGCCCCGCCACGGTCCAAGCTCCTCCTCAACCTTGGCCAAGGCCCCCAAAGCAAAAGCATCAAGCACGACGGCGGGACCTTCTGCGGCGTTCGCGGAACCATCGGCTTCCTCCCGCTCCAGCAGCGCTCGCAGCAGTGATTCGGCCAAGTCAAGGTCATCCAAGCCAGGCCCGACCAAGAGGGTGTCTGCACGCTCCACATAGGACGAGATGCGGTCCAGTCCCTGCCCGGTCACGGACCCGTCGGCGGTCTCGGGCAAGCCCACTGCTCCGCATTCCGGCAGGGCAACGCCCACCTGGGCCGCCACGGACTCGGCGACAGCCACAGTGATCTTTCCGGCTCCGGCCCGGAGCGCTGCGGTCCCTGCGAGGATGGCCGCGCCGGGCGTGGTCCGGGCCCCGCCAATGACCAGCACGGCACCGCGGGAGTACTTGTCGTCGCCGGGGGCCGGTAGTGGCCAGTCCCGAAGCAACGATGGCGTCACCAGCGTGGGTTCAGTGGAATCACTGCGGGTGGACACTGGCATCCCCTGCATGTTCGGTAACGGTCACGCCCTGCTCGGTAAGGTGGTCCGCCACATTGAAACTCTCCAGCTCCCAAGGGCCAGCGCCCGACGGGCGCACATAGCGGGTGATAGATGCATTAAGCACCGATGTGGTGGAGGCCAGGTCCAGGATTTCCTCCTCTGACATGCCCTCCAAAACGTAGCGGACAAGCAGGATGACGGCGTCGTGACAGACCAGCATCACGCGATGGCCCTTTCCCAGGGTGTTGAGTTCATCCAGGACAGAGCGCAGGCGGAGCGCCACGTCGGCCCATGACTCACCACCCGGCGGCCGGTAGTACAGCTTGCCCAGCCAGAGCCTCCGCTCGGCTTCGTCCGGGTATCGGGCCTCCACGCCATGACGTGTCAGCCTGTCCAGGATGCCCAGTTCCCGGTCGCGCAGACGCTCATCTGTCAGTACTTTCAGGGGCCACCCGGCCGTCTCAACAGCGATGTCCGCTGTCTGCCTGGCACGCGCGTAGGGGGAGGAAACCACTGTGTCCGGCCTTGATTGTTCAGGGATCCGGGCCAGCGCCGTGCCCAATGCTTTCGCCTGGTCCTGACCCGTGCCCGATAGGTTCACGTCGGGATCCCTGGCCGGGACGTCGATGATCTCCGCCCCCGCCAAGTGTGCTTCCGTGGCGGCCACGTTCCCTTCGCTCTCACCGTGCCGGATCAGCAGCAGCTCGACAGCTCCGGCTTCCTGCACAGCATCTGTCAGTCCGTCCTCGTTCATGAAGAATCACCCCTCCGCGTGCTTTGCCGAATGCAGAACACTACCCACTGCGTACCCACCGGGTCCAGACAGTAAACGCACGACGGCGATCGGGAACCTCTGTCGCACAGACCGGCAGTGAAGTAAGTTGCTCGCATGAAGGACACATACCCGGTCATTGTGGTCGGTGCCGGATTTGCAGGCGTTGCAGCAGCCAAAGAACTCGGCCGCAAGGGCGTACGCGTCTTGCTTATCGACTCGAACAACTACCATCAGTTCCAGCCGCTCCTTTATCAGCTGGCTACGTCCCAGATCGGCGTTTCGGCCATTGCCCGGCCACTGCGCGCCGTCTTCCGGCGATTCAAGACGGTCAAAGTTCTCACAGCCACAGTGAAATCCGTGGATGCAGCCAAGAGAACGGTCACCACTTCGGACGGCCAGACGCTGGAGGCCGGGATTCTGGTCCTCGCCGTGGGTGCCGTACCCAATTTCTTCAACACTCCAGGGGCTGAACAGATAGCTTTCCCGCTGTACTCGGTGACCGATGCCACCAAGCTGGGCACGGGGCTTACCCGGCTGCTTGACCAGGCCGACAGGAACCCGGACGGTTCCGTGGACGTGGTGGTAGTGGGCGGCGGTCCAACAGGGGTTGAGACTGCCGGGGCCATGGCCGAGAACGTCAAATACGTGGTGAGCAAATATTTCTCGCCAGAGCTCGCAGCACGCTGTCGTGTGCACCTGGTGGACATGGTTCCCAGCGTCTTGAACATGTTCTCCGCTAAATCCCAGAGCTATGCCACAGAACACCTGAAGAAGGTGGGCGTTCAGCTTCACATGGGACTGGGCGTTACGGAGGTCCGCGCGGACGGAGTGACCTTGGCAGATGGGAGTTCCGTGCCGGGACAGATCGTTGTGTGGGCCGGGGGCCTGAAGGCGGGCGACCTGATTGCCGGCTCAGGTTTGACCCAGGGGAGAGGGGGCCGGATCGATGTCCACACGGACTTGACTGCTCCTGACATGGACGGCGTGTATGTCATTGGGGATTGCGCCAACATCACCGATTCCACAGGTGCCAAATTGCCGCAATTGGGTTCGGTCGCCCAGCAAGCCGGAAAGTGGGCAGCCTCCAACATACTTGCGGATCTCAACGGCGGCAGTCGGACGCCGTTCAAGTATGTGGACAAGGGCTACATGGCAATGGTCGGGCGGGGCGCTGCTGTGGCGGAGCTGGGCCGCAAACGCATCCAGCTACAAGGGCTCTTCGCCTTCTTGTCCTGGCTCCTCGTCCATCTCGCACTGTTGTCCGGACTCCAGCAAAAGGTCCGGGCACTGTTTTCGTGGCTCAACGGTTACCTCCTGCACAGTCCTGCCCAAGTGGTGGTCAGTGGTCCCCTTGAAAAGGAGCCACCCGAAGAGGCAGAACCAAACGCTATGGGGCTGCCTGACCCGCGACTATGAACTTGGCTGCGGCAGCGACCAGCTGGGCATTTCCCTGGGCCATCGTGCCGTCCGGCAACACGAGAGTATCTTCCAGCCCGATACGTGAGTCCAAACCCCATCGAGCAGCAAGGCCCAGAGCCGGCCACGTGGAACGTTCCTCGCCGTGCAGCAGGATGGGCGTACCGTTTGCTCGATCGCGTGCGAAGGACACCAGACTTTCAGCTGTGGCGGTCACGTCCCCGGCAGGGATGTCCTGGATTTCCACCAGTACCCGCAGGCATTTGTTGTGCAGTGGCGAAGCAGCCCATCGGTGGGCAGCGTCCGAATGCCAGATTCCGGCTTCGATGCCGATTCCCCGTTCGTGAAGGGCCTGGGCAACATCCCCGGCGCCGTCTTCATGCCAGTTCACCGAGGCAAAATCAGGTACCTCAACCCATGACTCGATCATCTCCAACCGGGTTGCTGCATCAGGCGCGCTCCAAGCGCCAGTGGTCACGCCCAATGGAGTGCCCGGGCACGTTGCACGCAGGGTCGCCAGCCATGAGGCCACGTGGTGTGCTTCCAAGCTGTCTTCGCCACGGGGATTCTTCGGATGGACATGGATGGCACCTGCCCCGGCCGCCACTGCCACGGCTGCGTCCTGCGCAAGGTGGGCAGGATCGATGGTCAGCCGGGGATGTTCCGAAATTCTGCGGGCTCCGTTGAGACAGACCTGTAGCATCATCCGCCAATAGTAGGGGCCACCCCACGCGCGCCCGCAAGCGCCACTGCCGCCCCAAGCTGGGAAGATAACAGGAGGAACCCCGAACAAGGAGCATCATGACACTCAAAGAACGCTTGAAAGCTGACGTCGTCGACCACATGAAGGCCGGCAACAAGATCGCGTTGACCACTGTGCGCAACGTGTTGGGCGAGATCACTACCCGTGAGAAATCAGGCAAGACACCGGTGGAACTCGACGATGCGCAGGTGACGTCGCTGCTCCAGAAGGAAGCTGCCAAGCGCCGGGACACCGCCCGCATCTACACGGAGGCCGGAGAAGCTGACCGTGCTGCGGCCGAGGTCGCAGAAGCGGAGATCATCGAGGCTTACCTCCCCAAGCCACTCACTCGTGAAGAAGTTGAAGGGATCGTTGACGAGGCTATCTCTGCCCTGAAAGCAGAGGGGCAGGAACTGTCAATGCGTTCCATCGGTGCCGTCATGAAGCCGGTCACCGCCAAGGTGGCAGGTCGCTTCGATGGCAAGACCGTCAGCGAGATTGTCCGCGGACGCTTGGCCTAAGCTACACCCGTGGCCGGCAACGAATCAGTTGACCCCAAGAAGCCACCGCAAAGTGTCAGCATTACGCACCGCGTTGCCACCGCCGTCGTTGTTGAAATAGGCGTACACGTCCTTGCCGGAGCCGCTCCACTCACGGATCCGGTCAGCCCACCAGCGAAGATCGTCGTCCGAATAGGAGCCGCCGTAAAGGTGCTGGTGATCCGGGCCGTGCAGCCGGACGTAGACGAACGGCGCGGTGGCCCGCAGGATGCAGGGCAGGTTGGCGCCACTCATGATGCAGTACGCGGCTGCGTGGCTTTCAAGCAGCGCGTACACGTCGGGGTGGTCCCAACTGTCATGCCGGAACTCAACGGCAACGCGGATCCAGTGGGGCAGGGCAGCCAGAAAGTAGTCCAACCGGGCGTCGTCGCGGGCAAAACCGGGTGGGAGTTGGACCAACAGGACGGCCCGTTTGTCGCCGAGCCCGTGCCAGCAGCGAATGATCCGTTCCACCCACACCTCCGGACCGTACAGCTTCTTGGCGTGGGTGAGTCCCCGGGGCGCCTTGACGGACAAGGCAAAGCCCGCAGGCAGCCGGTCTCGCCAACTCGCAAACGAGGTGTCCCGGGGCCAACGATAAAAGCTCGCGTTGAGCTCCACGGTGCTGAACCTTGCGGCGTAGTGGGCCAGGCGCTTCGAGGGCGGAAGACCTGGCGGGTAGAGCACACCTTCCCAATGGGCGTAGCTCCAACCCGATGTGCCGATATGGATGCCCATGGGGTGGATGCTACCGGGTGACTGGAGCGTGCCAACAGGTCAGTGCTTGGCTGCCGTTCGTGCCATGAGGGCCCGGAGGTCGTCGGCAACCTTGGCCACCTCGCGTTGCCTGGCGCTTCGGCTCGGTTTCGAGCCATGGCCCGCAGGCCCGGCCTTCCGGGGAGCGGTGCGGGGTTGCGGATCGTGACGGAACGCTGCGTCGCGTCCAATCTGAGGATCACGCACGGGCGCGTCTACGGTGACGGCTCCCTGTAGGGGATCGTGGAAGAGCGGGAGGTTCATGGTCACTGATCCTGACACAAGCGTCCCAACTCCGATATGGACAGTTGCCTACAGGCCTTCCGAACGACTGTGCAGATGTCCATTCGGGCCGGGGCCGGGACCTAACCCCACAATGCCTTCTTGAGCAGTGCCCTCAGCTGCACGTTTTCTTCCCCGGTGAGGGATGCAAGCTGGGTTTCCTCGCAGACTTCCAGGGCGGCACGTGCCTTGTTGTGGATCCTCCGTCCCTCAGCCGTAGAAACGATGATCTTTGCGCGCCGGTCTTGCTTGCCTTGGGCTCGTTTGACCAAGCCGCGGTGTTCGAGGTCGTCAACCAGGCTGACCACCTGGCTGGGGTCCAGGCTGAGGAAATCGGCCAGTTCGCGCTGAGTGGGCTCCAGCCCGCTGCAGGCGAGTGTCAGCACGGAAAATGACCGTTCCCGGAGTCCGTAATCGGCCAGCGCCTTGTTGTTCAGCAGGGAACCCGTGGCGTGCAGTTTGGCCAGCAACAGGCCCACATCGCTGCCAATTTTTGCTGCGGCCAGGCGCGGGGTTTCCACTTCGGTGCTTTGCGGGCCCATGACAACTCCAATAGTAATGAAAAACAATCGTTGACTTTTTCAATGATCCGTATTCTCATTGATCATGACAAGGATCTCACGACGCAGTGGGATCGGCCCCACCGGCTCCGGCCGGTTACTGCATGCGAAGGAGCACGCCATGAGCTTGAACGGCAAAGTTGCAATCGTCACCGGGAGCGGACAGGGTCTTGGCCTCGCTTACGCGAGGGAGCTCGCCCGCCAGGGTGCCGCCGTCGTGATTAATGACGTGAATGCTGAGACCGCGGCGGAGGCTGTTGCGCTGATTGAGGCCGACGGCGGCCGGGCTACGGCCGTGGTGGTTCCGGTGGGCAACACTGATGCTGCGAAGGCTTTGGTGGCCGGTGCTGTTGAAACGTTTGGCCGGCTGGACAGTCTGGTGACGAACGCCGGGATTCTGCGGGATAAGAGCTTGCTGAAGATGACGGACGAGGACTTCGACCTGGTCATCAACGTCCACCTGAAAGGCACTTTCACCTGTGTCCGGGAGGCGTTCGCGTACTTCAAGGAGAACAACGTCGCGGGCCGGATCATCACGATTGGTTCTCCGACGGGCCAGCGTGGCAACTTCGGGCAGAGCAACTACGCCGCTGCGAAGGCAGGCATTGTGGGCATGGTCCGGACCTGGGCTTTGGAGATGAAGAGGGCCGGGGTGACGGTGAATTCGGTGATCCCGGTGGCGGCTACGGCGATGACCAAGACGGTCCCGTATTTCCAGAAGGCTGTGGAAGCGGACGAGCGTGGCGAGGCGATGCCGGCCTTCTTCCGTCACGATCTTGGTTTTGGAACGGCCGACGACGTTGCCGGGCTGATTGCCTTCCTCGCCTCTGATGAGGCTGCCGGGATCACGGGCCAGGCGATTGGTGCCGGTGGTGACCGGTTGCAGGTCTGGACGCACCCGACCGCGGCGAGCACTGAGTACCGAGAGGGCGGCTGGAGCTACGAGGCACTGCAGGAGAACGCCGGTTCGCTGTTCGGCGCCGAGGCGTTGCAGAGCTTCGGCGAGGAATTCCTTCCGCTGCCTGCGGAGCTCCAGCCCGAGCCGGCTAAATCTGAAGCGGTTCAGGCGCGCTGATCATGGCAGAGCGCTATGAACTTGGCATCGACGCGGCTGCGTTGGATGCGATCGACATGCATGTCCATCTCGAGGTGGACAGTTGCGGGCACGGGTCCTTGCCGGAGGCTTTGACGGAGGCATCGGCGAAGTACTTCAAGTCTGAGGACCGCACCCCGTCGCTGGACAGGATCGCGGAGGTGTACCGGGAGCTGAACATGGCCGCGGTTGTTTTCACGGTGGATGCCCGGACGCAGCTCAAGCATGAGCCCAACAGCATCCCGGAGCTGATTGCCGGAGCTGCGCGGAACAACGATGTGCTCATTCCGTTCGGCAGTG
This sequence comes from Paenarthrobacter aurescens, assembly GCF_025421775.1. Classification (GTDB taxonomy): domain Bacteria; phylum Actinomycetota; class Actinomycetes; order Actinomycetales; family Micrococcaceae; genus Arthrobacter; species Arthrobacter aurescens_B. The sequence continues at coordinate 57,290 of NZ_JAOEFX010000002.1, forward strand.
TTGACCCCAGGACCGGTGAGGACGCGATCGCGGGGGCGAAGCATCAGGCTGTTGAGCTGGGTGCCCGCGGCTTCAAGTTCCACCCGTCGTTGCAGGGTTTCGATCCGTCCAACGAGGCGTTCTACCCGCTCTGGGAGACGCTGCAGGAGTTGGGGTTGCCGTGTATTTTCCACACGGGCCAGAACGGCATGGGAGCTGGTCTTCCGGGCGGGTATGGGATCAAGCTGGCGTACTCGAATCCGTTGTTGCTTGACGCGGTGGCTGCTGATTTCCCGGGCCTGCAGATCATCATGGCCCACCCTTCGGTGCCGTGGCAGGACGAGGCAAACTCGATCGCGACGCATAAGTCCAACGTGTTCATTGACCTGTCCGGGTGGTCGCCGAAGTACTTCCCGGAGTCGCTCGTTCGTCTGTCGAATTCGGTGCTGCAGGACAAGGTCCTGTTCGGCACGGACTTCCCGCTGATCACCCCGCAGAAGTGGCTGGGTGCGTTTGCGGACTTGCCGCTCAAGGACGAGGTCCGCCCGAAGATACTCAAGGACAATGCGGTCAAGCTGTTGGGGCTCGGTGGCTGAGATGCTGACAACCACGACGACGGAAGCCGGCTTGGGTGCCCGACTGTACTCGGTAGCGGACTGGTACGACGCCGAGGCGCTCCTGACCACCGAAGAGCGCCGGGTGCTGGGCCGGCTGCGGGACTTCCTTGATACCGAGGCGAAGCTGTTGCTGGCTGAGTATTGGGAGCGGGGCGAGTTCCCGGAACAACTGGCTCGGCCGTTGATTGACCTTGACTTGATGGAACCGGCCGAGCTGACCGTCGAGGCCCCCGCGAGGGGGATCTTCCACGGCTTCCGGATCTTCGAACTTGCCCGCACGGACGCTTCCCTTGCTACTTGGTACACCGCCCAGGCGGGGTTGTTTCGGACCGCGATCCGGGTGGGGGCGTCCGACGAGCAACAGAAGGAGTGGATGCCCCGGGTCATCGACTTCTCCCTCAAGGGTGTCTTCTCGCTGACCGAACCGGAGCATGGTTCGGACATCGCCGGCGGGCTCGCCACCACCGCCCGTTTCGAACCAGGCCCTGGGACAGAGGCCGACGGCGGAAGCTGGGTTCTGGACGGCGCCAAGCGGTGGATCGGGGGTGCCTCCACGGCGGATGTGCTGTGTGTGTTCGCCCGTGACGTCGCCGATGGTCAGGTCAAAGCTTTCCTCGTGGACCGCACCGCCGCCGGAGTGTCCCTGGAGAAAATTCAGGGCAAGACCTCGCTGCGGATGATGCAGAACGCGCACATCACCCTCAAGAATGTCCGGGTCCCGGAGGCCATGCGCCTGCACAACGTGAACTCGTTCAAGGATGTCGCGGCGATGCTGAGGGCGATGCGCTCGGACGTTGCCTGGATCGCGACCGGCATCCAGGCCGGGGCGTTCGAAGCCGCCCTGGCGTATGTGAGGGAACGCCAGCAGTTCGGCCGGTCGCTGGGTTCGTTCCAACTGGTCCAGGAGAAACTGGCCCGGATGCTCGGCAACATCACCGCGAGTTTGTCGCTCGTGGTGCGGCTGACCGAGCAGCAGGGCTGGGGGATTTACCGGGACCAGGACTCGGCCCTGGCCAAAATGCAGACGTCCCTGATGATGCGCGAAACCGTCGCCCTCGCCCGCGAAGTGGTGGGCGGCAACGGCATCACGCTCGCGGCCGACGTCGCGCGTTTTCATGCCGACGCTGAAGCTGTCTATTCCTACGAAGGCACCCACGAAATCAACGCCCTCATCATCGGCCGCGCCCTCACCGGCGAGGGCGCTTTCACCCGCTAAGCGCCTGCTTTTCAGGCAACAACCAGTATTCAAACAACAACACAGGAGGCAAAGATGCCCAATCTCGTCGTCGATTTCGACACCCTGCTCACCATGTCCGGCAAGGACCTCGGCACCACCGATTACCGTGAAATCACCCAGCAGCAGATCAACCTGTTCGCCGACGCCACGGACGACCAGCAGTGGATCCACACCGATCCGGAACGCGCCAAGGACGGCCCGTTCGGTGCCCCGATCGCGCACGGTTTCCTCACCCTGTCCCTGATCATCCCGTTCTGGGGCGAGCTCTTCGACGTGGACGGCGTCACCACCAAGGTCAACTACGGCCTGGACAAGGTCCGCTTCACCTCACCGGTGAAGGTCGGCTCGAAAGTCCGCATGAACGGCAGCATCGCCGAAGTCACCGAGGTCAAGGGAGGCGCCCAGATCAAGGTCAACGCCACCATCGAAATCGAAGGCCAGGAACGCCCCGCCGTCGTGGCCGAATTCCTCGCCCGCTTCTACAAGTAAAACTCCCCACCCCTTCCCTCCTCTCGCAAGGAACAGCCATGTCAGGACACACTGCGCTCGCACCGTCGAGCACGGCCGCGAAGCGCAAAGAAGCGCGCACGGTCATCATGTCCAGCTATCTGGGCAGCACCATCGAGTTCTACGACTTCCTGCTGTACGCAACAGCGGCGGCGGTCGCTTTCCCCAAAGTGTTCTTCGCCGGTACGGACGAATGGGTGGGCGTCGTTGCTGCTTACGCCACGTTCGCTGCGGGCTATGTTGCCCGTCCTTTGGGCGGCATCATTTTCGGCCACTTCGGTGACCGCATCGGACGCAAGGGCATGCTCATCGTGTCCATGGCCATGATGGGCATTGCCTCTACCTTGATTGGCCTGATCCCTGGAGCCAACGTCATTGGCCCCTGGGGTGCCGTGATCCTGGTGGTCCTGCGTGTGTGCCAAGGCATCGCCGTCGGTGGTGAATGGGGTGGTGCTGCACTGATGGCTCTGGAACACTCGGATCCCAAACGGCGCGGTTTCGCGGCGTCGTTCGTGAACGCGGGTGCACCCACAGGTGCCGTTCTGGGCACAGTGGTCATGGGCATCTTCTCGGCCCTTCCGCAGGATGCTTTCCTGGCCTGGGGCTGGCGTGTGCCGTTCCTGTTGTCGTTTGTGCTCCTGATCGTGGGCATGTTCGTCAGGCTGAGGGTCTCCGAAAGCCCGATCTTCGCAGAAGCCGTGGCCAAGGAAACCGCCCAGGGCGCCAAGCGCAAGATTCCGCTGTTGGAAGTGCTGAAGCGTCCCAAGGCACTGATCATGATCATGTTTGCCGGTGCCGCCGGTTTCGGCCTCCAAGTGGTGCTGCCCACGTTCTCCGTGACCTATGCAGTATCCAAGGGCGCCCCGCAACAGGGCGTGCTCTATGCGTTCGCCGGAGCCTCGGCCATCTCCATCCTCTTCGTCCTGCTGGGCGGCAGGTTGTCCGATCGTTTTGGCCGCCGGCCAGTGATGGTCACCGGCTTGGCCCTGTTCATCCTGTACCTTTTCCCCATGTTCGGGATGCTCAGCTCGGGCAACATTGCCCTCGTCTTCCTGGCCTTCACCGTGGCGCTCATACTCCACTCTTCGCTGTACGGACCACTCGCTGCCTTTGTGTCCGAACAATTCGGCACCACCAACCGCTACACCGGCGCAGCCGTTGGCTATCAGTTGGCCACCTTGATCGGAGCCGGCTTCACACCTGGCATCGTCGCCGGACTTTATAAGGACGCCGGCCAGAGCATCGTCCCCGTGGTGGTGTTCCTGTCCCTCATGTCGCTGGTGTCGATTGTCTTCATCCTGCTGACGCGGGAGTCTAAGAACAACGACCTCTCTACGGTCAGTTAGGAGTAACACACCATGGACAACAACGGAGTTGGATCCTGGCTGCACCGGCGCCGCATCAAGTCCGGCAGCAAGACTGCTGTCATTTCCCGCGGGCAGACTTTGAGCTACGCGGAACTCGCCGACCGGACCGACCGCTTGGCCACCGCCCTCAGGGACAGGGGAGTGGCCAAAGGCCACCGGGTGGCCTATCTGGGCGAGAACCACCCCTCTTTTGTGGAGACCTTCTTCGCCTGTGGGCTGCTCGGCGCGATCTTCGTCCCGCTGAACACCCGCCTCGCAGCCCCGGAACTCCAGTTCCAGCTGCAGGATTCAGGGGCCCGGCTCCTGGTCAACGCCGCTGCTTTGGACACTGTTGCCGCTGCTTCCGTGGTGGACACGGACATCACCCACCGTCTTGTGGTGGCTCCCGACGGCGGGACCGACGGTTCCGCTGTTAAGCCGCCCTCCGGCGTCGAGCACTATGGCGACGTGATCGACGCGGCATTCCCGACGCCGCTGGACGACGCCGTTACCCTGGACGACGGGGCCATGATCCTCTACACCTCCGGCACCACCGGCAAGCCGAAGGGTGCACTGCTGACCCACGGCAACATCACGTGGAACTGCATCAACACGGTGGTGGACATGGACTTGAACCGCAACGATGTGGCGCTGATGATTTCACCGCTGTTCCACGTGGCGTCATTGGACATGGGCCTGCTGCCGATGCTGCTCAAGGGCGCCACAGTGGTGCTGGAAGCCAAGTTCGACGCCGGCCGGGTACTGGAACTCGTGGGCCAGCACAACGTCACCACACTCAACGGCGTCCCCACCACCTTCCAGATGCTCTGCGACCATCCGGACTGGTCGACGGCGGACCTCAGCTCGCTGGACAAGCTCACCTGCGGCGGTTCTGCCGTTCCGGGCCGGGTTTTGGAGGCGTATGAGCAGCGGGGTATTGGATTCACCAGCTGCTATGGCATGACCGAAACCGCACCCGGTGCGACAATGCTGCCGGCATCGAGGTCCAAGGAAAAGGCTGGCTCTGCGGGTCTGCCGCACTTCTTCACCGACGTGCGGATCGCGGATCCCCTGGGCGGGGTTGCTGCTCCTGGCACGGTGGGGGAGATCCAGATCTCCGGGCCCAACGTGATCAAGGAGTACTGGAACAGGCCGGAGGCGACGGCGGACAGCTATGCAGATACGTCGTGGTTCCGCTCCGGCGACATGGGCCACCAGGACGGGGAGGGCTTCCTGTTCGTTTCGGATCGAATCAAGGACATGATCATCTCCGGCGGCGAGAACATCTACCCTGCCGAGGTGGAAGCTGCCATTGCGGAATTGCCCGCAGTGGGGAGCGTGGCTGTGATCGGAGTCGCCGATGAAACATGGGGCGAAGTCCCGAGGGCCATCGTGACCCTGCGGGAGGGGGAATCGCTGACCGAGGAGCAGCTGCGCTCGCATCTGGACGGCCGGTTGGCCCGTTACAAGATCCCCAAGTCGGTGGTGTTTGTCGAGGAGATGCCGCGCACGGCCAGCGGAAAAATCCGGAAGATGGACCTCCGGAAGCACTACGCCCTGTGAACCCGTTCCCGGAGCCGCCCGTGTTGTCGTTCCTGGCGACGTTGAGCGTCAACGTGGACCCGCCGGTTGATGTCGGGGTAACGCCGGAGGGGCATCGGCGGATCATTCCGATTGTCGGCGGGACGGTAGCCGGCCCGGGATTCAACGGGCGGGTCCTGCCGGCCGGTGCTGACTTCCAGCTTCTTCGCAGTGCTGAAATGACCGAGCTGGACGCCAGGTACGCTGTGGAACTTGAGGGCGGAGAGGTGGTTTATGTGCATAACCCGGCGCTCCGGTTTGGAGCCGCGGAGGACATTGCCCGGCTTAATAGGGGCGAGGATGTGGATCCGGCGCTGATCTACTTCCGGTGTACACCGCGGTTCTCCACCGCAGCACCCGGGCTGGCGTGGCTGAATCACGTGATCGCTGTGGGAACGGGGCGGCGAAGGCCGGGTTTGGTGGAAATCGACGTCTTCACCGTCGCCTAAGGAAGCGAACATCAGGGAAAAGAAAAACGTGCGGGAGCGTTTTTCGGCGACATAATCCGTTATAGGGCTAAATCGGGGTTAATTTCATCCAACGAACTGCGTAATTGGCTTCCGGGGCATTACGATAGGCACGACTCATCATCACTGAGTACGACGCATCTCAATGACTCACACCTATCCCCGGGGGGAAAACCAATGACCAGCTACCCGCAACAACCGCAACAGACCCAGCCCTATGCAGCAGAGGCCGGCGAGCCGCCGCTGTGGGCTCCGTACTATGGCGCTCCTATCGGCGCAGCCGTCAAGCGCTTCTTCAAGAAGTACACAGACTTCACCGGCCGTGCGAGCCGCAGCGAATACTGGTGGGTGGCCTTGGCGCTTGGCGTCATCGGCTTTGTCCTGCAGATCCTCACACTGGTCCTTGGCAGCGCCGGTGCCACCGTTTCTGCAAGCGGGACGGCCACCCCAGGCCCGGGCTCGGTTGTGGGCCTGATCCTGATCATCGTCTTCTACCTCGCGGTCCTCATTCCTTCCATCGCGCTGCTGGTTCGTCGTTTGCACGATGGCAACTTCAGCGGTTGGTTGGCCCTCCTTGGCCTCATTCCGGGCGTTGGCGGCCTTGCCATCCTGGTCTTCGCGCTTCTGCCGTCCAACCCGGCCGGCCAGCGCTTCGACCAGCCGAAGGCCGCGTAGTAGCAACAGCACCACAGTAAAAGGGGCGGCACGCGATGTGCTGCCCCTTTTGCGTGCCCGCGGCGTACGTGCCCCGCGGCGTACGTGCCCGCGGCGTACGTGCCCCGCGTGACTGCCCGTGCAATGCTGTGACTGACGCGGACCGACCCCAACGACGAGGAGTGCCATGTCCAGCCCTTCACCGATGAGGCCCAACCCTCCACACATGAGGACCATCAGGCGCTGCGCTGTGGTTGGCGGCGGCATCATCGGCGTTGCCGTGGCGAGGGAGCTCGCCAAGAAGCTCGATGGCGCCCAGGTCACTGTCTATGAGAAAGAAGACCGACTCGCCGCACACCAGACCGGCCACAACTCGGGCGTGGTCCATGCGGGTCTTTACTACGAGCCGGGCGGCTTGAAGGCGCGGCTATGCCGCAGGGGAGTGGAGCTGCTGCAGGAGTTCTGCGCTGCCAACGACCTTCCCTATGAGGCCTGCGGCAAGCTGGTCATCGCCCAAACGCCGGAGGAATCGACGCGTCTCGACAGCATCTTTGCCCGCGCCACGGCAAATGGCGTCCCGGGTGCACGGATGCTTCGCGGCGACCAAATACGGGAGGTGGAGCCGAACGCCGTCGGGCTCTCTGCTTTGCACTCGCCGGAGACGGCGATTGTTGACTATGCGGCCATCACCAACGCACTCGCCGACGACGTCCGGGCCTCAGGCGGAACCATCCGGCTTGGGCTTGAGGTGACGTCGCTTGAGCAGCAGGGCAGCGGTGTGGTGGTCACTACCAAGGATGGCGGGGAACACTACGACCTCGTAGTGGCCTGCGCGGGACTCCAGTCCGACCGTCTCGCCAAGGCAACCGGTGAGCCATCCACCCCTAGGATCGTGCCGTTCTTCGGTCAGTATTTCCTCTTGGGCCATGAGGCGCGTGACCAGGTAAGGGGCCTGATCTACCCTGTGCCGGACCCTAAACATCCGTTCCTTGGAGTGCATCTCACCAAACGCATCGACGGCGAAATGATGCTCGGCCCGAATGCGTTTATCTCCTTCGGCCGTGAGTCCTATGCGTGGAACGACGTTAATGTGCCCGACATCCTGAATTACGCGCTGTTTCCAGGTTTCTGGAATTTTGCCCGGCAGAATGTGCCGTCGGCCGTCCGGGAATTCCAGACCGTGGTGAGCAGGAAGAAGTTCATCCGCGAGGCCATGCGGTTCGTGCCCTCGCTGGAAGGCGCCACCGTCCTTCCCGGCACCCGCGGGGTACGCGCCCAGGCCATGAACGGCGACGGTTCGCTGGTGGACGATTTTGTGATCGCACGACGCCGGGACACAGTGATGGTGCGTAACGCACCTTCGCCGGGGGCAACCTCGTCCATGGCTATCGCCGAGTACATCGTGGAGCAGGCGTTGCAGGACTGATGTGCCGAGCCCGACAGTTAACAAGCCCGTGACGTGGCGGAAACGGCGCCCGAATCCCCGCTGGATACGGTTGCCGCATGATCGCATCACTAGCCTCGTTCGCAACCCGCATCGGCTCCGCAATAGGGGAGTGGATCGAGGCCGCCTACGTCCTGGATTGCACCGACCCGTCGGCGGAGGAAGGTGCAGCCGTGGGACACCGGACACATGGAGATTTAGCCTGGCTACCGGCCCTCAGTGGAGTAACGGTAGCCAGCGCGCAAGCCATCCAGTCCCACGCCTTGAGGGCACGCACAACGCCGTAGGAACCGCCAGAAAAACTGCAGAATGTTGCGTTGGGCACACTATTCGTTTATCGCGGGCACTATGCCCTAAACTGCTTCACTGAGGTGCCGGTATAGGCACTATGCAGCAACGAAAGCGAACCCTCAATGGCTACTGATTACGATGCCCCGCGCAAGACAGAAGAAGAGTCTCCCGCCGAATCGCTTGAGGCCCTCCAGGCGTCCCGTGGAAACACTGCGCAGACTGCAGTTATTGACGTCGAGGAAAACGATACCGCCGAAGGAATCGACCTGCCCGGAGCAGATCTTTCCGGTGAAGAACTGACCGTCATTGTGGTTCCGGAGCAGTCCGACGAATTCACGTGCGGCTCCTGCTTCCTGGTCCGTCACAGGTCCCAGATTGCACTGGAAAAGAATGGCCTGAAGTTCTGCAAGGACTGCGAAGGCTAAATAACGCCCGGGTCACGTTATCTTCGGTCACGAATACGTGTGCGAAGACGTGTAAAACAAGCCGAAAGGGTGGCCGGAAGAGGCTTTCGATGACCCGCCCGTGACCACCCGGACGTCCCTTTAACGGTTGCGCGCCGAAGCGGCCACAACCGGTCCAAACCCTCCCCTGCGCTCCTACTGTTGAAGTATCAACTTCGCCTGAAGGGGGCACAAAAAATGAGGAAATCAGGAGCGGGTTTGGCAGCCGTCCTGGCAGCTGCCGGGCTCGGTCTGGTGGCGCCGGGGCCAGCCTCGGCAGCATCGTATTGCGGCATCATGTGGGGTTCATTGGCCAAGTCCGACCCAGATATGAGTTCCGCCAACGTCACCAACGTCCGCACGGGCCAACAGCCATGCTACGACCGATTGGTGATCGACATGACCGGCAAAGTGGCCGGCTATTCCGTGCAGTACGTTCCTGTGGTCATCCAGGACGCCACCGGCTATCCCATCCCCGTGCTCGGTGACGCGGACCTGCAGGTGGTGGTGACGGCGCCGTCGTACAACCAGTACAGCCAGCCGACCTACGTGCCCGCAGCCAAGGCAGAGCTCTCCAACGTGTCGGGCTACCAGACGTTCCGTCAGGTGGTCTTTGCGGGCAGCTTTGAGGGCACCACGAGCATCGGCTTGGGCGTCCGTGCCCGGCTTCCGTTCCGGGTCTTCACCTTGGACGGGCCCGACGGCGGGTCCCGGCTGGTAGTGGACGTCGCCCACCGCTGGTAGGGGTCGGCCGCGGCTCGCCACAGCGCGGGAAAGCGGCCAGTTCGCTGGAGACTTCCCTGCGAACTGGCCGCTTTCCTACGAACTCGGCGGAGGCGAACCGGGGGCGGACTACTCCGGCACTACCAGGGCCGGGGTGTCCTTGCGGATGGTCTCGCCACGGAAGAAGCCGGGCCGGACGCGGGACATGATCAGCATCACCACAGCCCCCAAAGCCAGGATCCCGATTCCCAGGACAAACACGAGTCCCACTCCGAAGATCTCCGAGCCACTGCCGAACTCAGGGGCCCAACTGTCCACGGCGGTCTGCAGGAAGACCACGAACAGGCCTACACCACCCAGAAGCGGGCAGACGAGCCGCAGGAAGAAGTTCCGTGCGCTGGAGAACACGCTGTTGCGGAAGTACCAGACGCACGCGATGGCTGTGAGTCCGTAGTAGAAGCAGATCATCAGGCCCAAAGCCAGGATGGTGTCGTTGAGGACATTCTCGCTGATCACGTGCATCACTGCGTAGAAGCCCGCGGACAGGATGCCGGCCGCAACGGTGGCAAAGCCCGGCGTCGAGAACTTCTTGCTCATGTGGCTGAAGCGCTCCGGCAGGGCGCCGTAGTGCGCCATGGCCAGCAGGCTGCGCGACGGCGACGTGAACGTGGACTGCAGGGAGGCCGCGGAGCTGGACAGCACGGCAAGGGACATGAGGATGGCGAACGGTCCCATCACCGGCGAGGCGAGGGCAGTGAACACGTTGGCGTGGTTTTCCTCGTTGTTCAGGCCGATCCCGGTATCGCCGACGCCGGCGAACATCATGGTGGCAATGGTGACCAGCAGGTAGATGCCCAGCACGATGACCGCTGTCAGTGTCCCGGCCAGGCCGGCAGTCTTCTTGCCGTTTGCCGTTTCCTCGTTCACGGTCAGGCAGACATCCCAGCCCCAGTAGACGAAGATCGACAACGAGATACCGGCCGCGATCTGACCGAAAGTCTCGATCTTGGTGACGTCGAACCAGTCCCAGCTGAACGGTACGGCGGTCTCGGAGGTGGACCAGTTGGCGAACGCCATTCCTACGAACAATCCCAAAACCAGCAGCTGGAATCCCACCAGCCCGTACTGGACGATCTTGGTAGTGTGCAGGCCGCGGTAGCTGATCCACACGGCCAGCGCTACGAAGACGAAGCAGGTGGCGACATTGAGAAGTTTGTTTGAAGCGAGGTCGGCGAGCTCCGGTGAGCCCGTGGCCTGCGCCAGGAACAGGTAGAAGAAGTCCACTGCGACGCCGGCCAGGTTGGACAGGACGATGATGTTGGCCGCGAGCAAGCCCCAGCCGCCCATCCATCCCACCCACGGGCCGAACGCCTTGGTGACCCAGGTGAACGTGGTGCCGCTGTCCGGGGAGTCTGCGTTGAGCTCCCGGTAAGCGAGCGAAACCAGGATCATCGGAATGAACCCGATCAGGAAGATGACGGGCAGTTGCAGCCCGACTTCGTTGACTGTTGGACCCAGCGCGCCCGTTAGCGTGTACGCCGGGGCGATGGTTGAAATGCCAAGAACGACGACGGCGAGGAGCCCCAACTGCCCCGTCTTCAGTCCCTTGCCGCTAATGTCGTGCGACTTTGCAGCTTCACTGTTGCTGCGGCGGATTGTCTGGCTCATGTGAGGCCCTTTCTGGATGGCCGAAGGCTGCTGCTGCGTGATGCAGTGGATGCCGCCGCCCCTGGCGAGCAGATCACGCGCGTCAACACTGACCACGCGGCGGCCGGGGTAGGCATCGGCGGGAATGCGGAGCGCTTTCCCGTCCATGGGGTCGTTGAATCTGCAGGCGTTGACGCCGCCGTCTCGGACGGTATGCGCCAAGCGCTCATACGGAGACTCCTTTGGATAGAGGTCTGTGCTTGTGCTTGTGCGGTACCGCGCGGTGCGTTGGGGTATGGGCTCCCCGTTTGGTACGGGCCAGGAAAGTCGGGGCTTCCAGGCTGGCAATTTCAATCATGGGGGGCAAGTACTCCGTGAGACGACAGTCACTAAATGAATAGCGTTCATTTAGTATGACCGGAGTCACGCTTCAGCGCAAGGAGCGTGCAGAATGCCATGCATTTATGACTGGTCTGGGGTGGGCGGTGGCTGGAGCTGACCCCGGCTCGAGGTACGGCCTGCGAGGGGCGACATCTCAACCAACCCCGCGCCCCGCACCATGGGGGGTGGGTGGGGTCGGTGAGGGGCTGCATCGCGGCTTGTTGTCGACGGAATGAACGCTCATCGAGCTGGGCTCCCTCGTGTCCTGGGGTGGTCTTGGGGTGGGTTTTCCACATAGGGAAGTTGGGGCCTGATGGTGCTGCGTGCCGGCTGGAAGAGTTTGGGGCATGGAGCAGATTCGAGCCACTCAGACGCCGTCAGGCACGGCTCTCGCTCGCGCCCAAAGGCCGCCGTCCAGGGGAGCCGGACCCTGGGTTTCTGATCTCATCACACTCCTGGGCGCAGTCCGCCTCGGCACCGACAGCGGAGCGCTGATCGATCAGATCCGCGGGTTGGAGAATCTGAAGTCCGCCGTCACCGGGTTGCAGGCGCGGATCGCTGTGGCTTTTGATCTGGCACAACGGCAAGAGCAGGCAGAGGCTGGTGTGCCTGCGTCCGAGCGGGGGCAAGGTGTCGGAGCCCAGGTTGCTTTGGCTCGGCGGGAGTCTCCGAATCGGGGTTCCCGGCTCCTTGGGCTGGCGAAGGCGTTGGTGGTGGAGATGCCGAGGACTCTGGCGGCGCTGGAATCAGGGCAGTTGAATGAGTGGCGGGCGACGCTGCTGGTCAGGGAAACGGCGTGCTTGTCTGTGGAGGACAGGTGTGCGGTGGATGAGGAGCTCGCCCCGGACACCGGAACCTTCGACGGCGCCGGAGATCAAGCGATCATTGCCGCCGCGAAAGCGGCCGCGTACCGGCGCGATCCGCGGTCGGTGGTGAAGCGTGCCAGTCACGCTGCGTCCGAGCGGACCGTGAGTCTTCGTCCGGCGCCGGACACCATGACGTACCTGACCGCGCTGCTGCCGGTCGCGCAAGGGGTCGCGGTGTATGCCGCGCTCACGCGTGGGGCTGATTCTGCCCGTTCGGCCGGTGATCCCCGGAACCGAGGCCAGGTCATGGCCGACACCCTCGTCGAGCGGGTCACCGGTACGCCGGGCGGGATCTCAGGGATCAATCTGGATCTCGTGATGACCGACCGAACCCTCTTTCAGGGCGACAGTGAACCGGCACGCGTGAAGGGCTACGGAATCGTCCCAGCAGGGTGGGCCCGGAAACTGGTCGGCGCGGGAGAAGCGGCATCACCAGGACACAGGCCAACAGCAGGCGTCGAACCCGCACCACGCCAAAAGCGACCGCCGGTCCCCGCCCCCTCGCTACGGCAGGGCTTCGGATCATCGCCAGACCGGAAGGACCCGCCAGGACGGAAGGTCCCGCCAGGCCGGGATGTTCCGCCGGGCCGGAAGGACCCGCCAGACCGGAATGTCCCGCCAGACCGGGATGTCACGCGGCGAGTCCCGCGGGGAAGGGATGTCCCGTCGGAGGGAGATCGCGAGTTCGAGATCTGGGTCCGCCGGCTTTATACGGCGCCTGCCACGGGAGAGCTCCTGACAACGGATTCCAAAGCCCGGATCTTCCCACCGCGGCTCAGACGCTTCATCGAAACCCGTGATGACACCTGCCGCACACCGTACTGCGACGCGCCCATCAGGCACATCGACCACATCGTGCCCTGGCACGCCGGAGGCACCACCACCCTGAGCAACGGGGCCGGACTCTGCGAAGCCTGCAACCACACCAAAGAAAACACCGGCTGGAGCGCAAGCACCATCAACGGGGACGTTCACACCGTGGAACTACGCACGCCCACGGGGCATGCGTACCGTTCCAAAGCCCCTGTGCTGCCGGGTGCTGGCACTCTTCGCGCCACGGCTGCAATGTCCGGGACGCCTGACATGGTCGTCAGCTGAACCGGGGGTCTCAGGGCTTATCTCGGCCCAGTGTCCAATAACCCAGTGTCCAATAACCCAGTGTCTAATAACCCAGTGTCGGCAACGTGAGGATTTCGGCTCCGTCGTTGGTGATGGCGATGGTGTGCTCGCTGTGGGCTGTCCGGCAACCCGTCACGCTGCGGAGCGTCCATCCGTCGGCGTCGGTGACCAGTTGCGCGGTGTCGGCCATGACCCAGGGCTCCAGTGCCAGCAGCAAACCGGGACGCAGCTTGTAGCCGCGGCCGGGACGTCCCATGTTTGGCACGTGGGGATCCTGGTGCATGGTCGACCCGATGCCATGGCCACCGAACTCGGTGTTGACGGGGTAGCCCGCCTCACTCAGGACCGAGCCGATGGCATAGGAGAGGTCTCCGATCTTGGCTCCGGGGCGGGCTGCTGCAATTCCGGCGCGCAGGGCTCGCTCGGTCACCTCGATCATCGCCACGCTCTCCGCCGGCCTCGATTCGCCCACGATGAAGCTGATGGCAGAGTCTGCTGCGACGCCGTGGAGGGAGACGGCGAGGTCGAGTGTCAATAGGTCGCCGTCGGCAAGTGAGTAGTCCCGGGGCAACCCGTGCAGCACGGCATCGTTGACGCCGGTGCAAATGTAGTGGCCGAACGGACCGCGCCCGAAGGACGGGGCGTAGTCGACGTAGCAGGATACGGCTCCCGCCTCGAGGATCATGGTCTTGGCCCATTTGTCGATATCCAAGAGGTTTGTGCCCACAGTGGTGCGGCTTTTGAGGCTGTGCAGAATATTGGCAACCAGCGCGCCTGCCTCCTTTGCTCGGAGCAGTTCAGCTGGGCTAAGGATCTCAATCATGCAGCATCTTTCTCTCATGTGACCAATAACTATCCCGGCCATATTATCCCGGTATTAGAATTGGAGCCATGGTCAGGTTGCCGCTAACACCCGCAGAGGCCGAGCGTGGACAGCGCCTCGGCGCTCTCCTGAGACGCGCGCGGGGCGAGCGTTCGATGTTGGAGACCGCCCTCGATGCCCGTGTCTCGCCGGAAACGCTCCGAAAGATCGAGTCCGGCCGCGTGGCGACGCCGGCCTTTCCCACTGTCGCCGCGATCGCCGATGTGCTCGGCCTTTCCCTCGATGAGGTGTGGGCTGAAATCAACCGGCCTGAGCTCGGTGCCGAGTCAGGTAGTTCCCGCCGGAACGCCCGTGAATGGCTGGCTTCCTAGGGCTCAGCGTCAACAATCTCAGCGTCAACAATCTCAGCGCTGGGGCCGGGCCCGGACGTGAAGGCGTTCGCCTTGCTGGCCGAACAAGGTGAGGAGCTCTACCGGCTCTGAAGTTGCACTGGCGAACCAGTGCGGCGTGCGCGTATCGAATTCCGCCACCTCACCAGGCTTCAGGACAAAATCGTTATCTCCCAGGACCAGCCGTAGCTTGCCGTTGAGGATGTACATCCAGTCGTAGCCCTCGTGCGACTGGGGCTCCGGAATCTCCTGACCCGTTCCACTCTTCAGGACCATCTTGAACGCTTGGATTCCGCCGGGTCGCCGAGTGAGGGGGAGGACGGTGCCCCAATCGTGCACATGCGGCTTGAGGTGGATGCGGGGATCACCCGTTTGCGGAGCATCGATCAATTCCTCGAGCGGGACTTGGTGGAGCCGGGCTATGGGCAGCAGCAGTTCCAGGGTGGGCTTCCGCTGGCCTGACTCCAGTCTCGAAAGTGTGCTGACGGAGATGCCCGTCGCCTCCGAAGCGTCCGCGAGCGTCACGTTGCGTTGTGTCCGCATGGCACGCAGGCGGGGACCAACGGCGTCGAGCATGGTGCTGAAATCGGTAGTCATGGACCCAGTTTGCCATAGCAGCAAATTTCTTTGCCAATACTGCTGAAGGTGCCGAACCATTGAACAAGCGGCACAAGTCGCCTGAGACCCGTGGAGGCGCAGTGAACGAAGAATCAAGAAGGAGCCAGATGGCCGAGCAATACGACGTCATTGTGGTCGGTGGTGGCGCAGCTGGGTTAAGTGCGGCGGTTACGTTGGGGAGGGCTCTTCGCTCAGTCCTCGTCATCGACGCCGGCGAGCCACGGAATGCACCTGCCGCGGGCGTGCACGGGTTCCTGTCCAGGGACGGAATCAATCCACAGGAACTCCTGGCACTCGGACGCGCGGAAGCGAGCCAGTATGGGGCAGGCATAGTGGCCGGAACAGTCGTCGCGGCGCGTTCGACGGCGGACCCAACGGCCGGCTCTGAACTTGCCTTCGAGGTGGACCTGGCTGATGGGCGGACCGCCGGTGCGCGCCGTGTGCTGGTCACCAGCGGGCTGGTGGACACACTTCCTGACGTTGGAGGCCTTCGCGAACGCTGGGGACGCGACGTCCTGCACTGTCCCTATTGCCACGGCTGGGAAGTGCGGAACAAGGCGATTGGAATTCTGGGTTCAGTGCCGATGGCGTTGCACCAGACCCTGCTGTTCCGTCAATGGAGCCCCAACATCACGTTGTTCCTGAACGACGTTGTGGAGCCGACGGAAGAAGAATGGGAGCAACTGAGTGCCCGTTCCATCACCGTGGTGGATGGCAAAGTGCGGTCCCTGGAAGTGACCGATGACGCCTTGAGCGGTGTTGTCCTGGCTTCGGGCACAGTGATTCCGGTGGAAGCCGTGGTGACCGGAACCCGTCTGGAGGCCCGGTCTGCCGTGCTGGAATCCCTGGGAGTCCCCTTGGTGCAGCATCCTATGGGAGTGGGGACCCACGTTGAAGTGAATCCGCAGGGTGGGGCGACCTCGGTGCCGGGTGTCTATGCCGCGGGAAACGTCACCGATCTTATGGGTCAGGTGATGGCCTCTGCTGCCGCGGGGGTCATGGCGGGAGCCGCCATCAATGCCGACCTCATCACCGAAGAGACAAGACGGGCGGTGGAGGCCGCGAGGCTCTCCGTGGCGACAGGCTGAAAGGCCTTGGACCGCAGTTACAGCTGATCCCGAACGGCCAAAACAGTCGACTTGTCGGCTCGACGAGAGGACGATTAAAGGACAGCCGTTGAAGGAGGTTGGGTATGTGCTACGCGTACTACGACGACTTCGAGCGGCGCACGAAGAAGGACTCCGCGCGCAAGCCCGAGATGCACACGTCTGAGACAAAAACGGATAAGGAACCAGAATCCCCTGCCCAAAGCCGTCCACGGACGGAAGGAACTCTGTGGACTTTCCTGGCCCGCCGTCGCAGGGAATCCGAGGTTTCAGAACCGAAGATCGACCGCATCCACGAGAAAGTCTAGGCACATCCTGGACTGGACCGAAGAAGACCGAAATGACGAAGGGCGCTGCACCTGCAGCGCCCTTCGTATTTCCTACCGCGCCAGCTCAGCCCGGAGCGGATACTTGGCCCCATCCAGGATCACCTGGACACAGGTGCCGTCCGCCGGATTCAGCAGGATGGGCGCCATGAGGTTCACTGTGGTCTTCTCCGGTGTCGGGTTGACCACCACCAGCATCGTTGCTTCCGAGAGACTGGAGAGCCCCACCGCTTGAAACGCGGCGGCCGGAACGGCGGGCGCATAGTCGGGCACGTAAACTGCAGCGTCTGCCAGGAACATCCGCACGCGTGGCTCGGAAACTTCCAGTGCGTACAAGCCCTCCGCTCCGGCCACTCCACGCAAGGCGAACCCCTCCGCCGACTCCAACCCAGGCATGGGCGAGGCAAAAGCCAGGGTGTCAAAAGCCAATGCCGTGCTCATCGGAGGAAGTCCATGAGCGTGGGCTGCAGCACCTTGGCCGTCACGGCAAGCGCCACCTGATAGTTGGTTTCCTGCAATTTCAAATCCATGACCGCCTTTCCCAAGTCCAGGTCTTCGACGCGCGCTCTTTGAGTTTCCAGCGTAGCCTTCATCCCCTCCAGGGAGTCCTGGGCCTGGCCGAGGCGGGTTTGCCGCATGCCCACATCGGACCTGCCGTCGATCACGGCTGTGATTCGCTCGCCGATGGCTGCCAGCCGTGCATTGGGGTCGGCACCTGACCGGATATCCGCGACGACGTCACTCACCAAAGCGAAAACGGAGCCAGCGCCGTCGCCAAAGATCGCACCGCCGTCGGAATCCACCCGCACGGTCCGCGCCGAATCGACGCGACGCTCCACCGAACTGCCACCGGCGCCGACGTAGGACGGGGGAGTGGTGTTGGTGAAAGCGCCCACCGTGTCCGAACTTCCGGCGAAGACATTTCGGCCCAGGTACTGGGTGTTGGCCTGCGTCAGGAGGTCTTTGCCAAGGCCTTCGATCTCGACGGCGATGGCCTCCTTGGCCGTGCTGTTGAGGGTTCCATTGGAGGCCTGGACCACGAGGTCCCGAACACGGTTGAGGATATTTGTTGACTGCCCCAGGGCGGTGTCCGCGGCGGCCAGCCAGCCGTTGCCGTCGCTGATGTTTGTGCCGTACTGAGCGGCCGCGCTCAGCTGGCCGCGCATGGCAATGGCCTGGGCTGCACCCGCCGGGTCGTCCGACGGGCGGCTGATGTTCTTCAACGTCATGGCCCGCTCCTGCAGCTCGGAGAGCCGGGACTGGGCAGACTGCAGGTTCCTCTGCGCGGAGGCAGACATCATCTGGTTGGTGACGCGATTGAGCACGGCTTACCTTCCTACCAATCCTGTGCGGTTAATCAGGACATCCAAAGCTTCGTCAATGGCCGTCATCACACGGGCCGCTGCCTGGTAAGCGTGCTGGCTGGCGAGCAGGGCCACGTTTTCTTCGTCCAGGCTGACGGACGCACCCGAGGATCGCTGCCCGACGGCGGCGACACTGGCCGCATCCGACAGCTGGGAGTGCTGCTGGGCCGACCTCGAGGCCATGCCAATGCCAGCCACCACGCCACTCCAGAACGTGTCGGGTGCGCCGGGGGCGGAGCCGATCTGGGCTACGGCGTCGGCAATGCTGCCGTCCAGGGAACCGGAACCAGGGGCGCCCGTCGCGATGCCGGCCGCGCTGGTAGGAACCACCTTGAGGGACAGGGCAATTGGAACGCCCGGCGTGCTGGTGAAGAAGTCCAGGTTGACCCCTCCGCTGGAGGATTGGCCGGTTCTATGGACGGCGTTGACGTCACTCATCAGTTGCGTGGCGAAGGCGTTGTAGGCTGCTGCTGCTTCAGCAATAGCTCCACCGGTGCCTGCACCTTTGCTGCCCGCCGCGGCGGGGGCCAGGAGCGATACCGCTCCGGCGAGCTGTCCGCCGTCGAGGTTTACTGCGACGCCGGAGCGGTCTGCCCACTCCAGCTGTACCGGCTGCCCGGCCGTGCCCATGGAGGTCTGACCCGCGAGCTTGAGCTCCCGGTGCGACGTGCCCGAGACCAGAGCGTTGCCCCCGATGAGAACGTCAGCGGTGCCGTCGGCATTTTCACGAACCGTGCCGCCCGCCAGCGCCGCTATGGACTCCGTCATCTGGTTCCTCGCGTCAATGAGTTCGTTGGCCGAGCCACCCGCGGCCAGTACCGAGCGAATGGTTGCGTTGAGGTCAGCGACCCTGCCGGCCGCAGCGTTCAGTTCATCCACGGTGGCCGATGCTTCGCCGCGGATCCGGGTCCACTGCGCGTCAAGCGCTTTGTAGCCCGCGGATACCGTTTCGCTCAGCGTCGCCGCAGCTTCCAACAGGACCGACGCCGGAGCAGACTCGCCCGGGTGGTTGGAGACTCCCTGCCACGACGCCCAAAAGGTTTGCAACGCCGTCGAGATTCCATGTGGTCCGGGCTCCTGCAGTGCATCCTCAAGCCGTTGCAGTTCGGTGGACCGGATCCCGGCGAAACCGGACTGGGCCGCGGTGTTGCGGACACCGGCGTCGAGGAAACTGCTTCCAAGGCGGGCGATGCCGTCAACGGAGACGCCTTGGCCGGCCTGGCCGATGGTCGGGTTGAGGCCAACGGGACGGGGCGCGCCGATGGCCGACTGCTCCAGCCGTTGCCGGGTATAGCCGGCGGTGGTGGCGTTGGCGATGTTCTGCCCGGCCAGGTTGATGGCCTGCTGCGCTGCGGTAAGTCCACGGTAAGCCGTGTTGAGTCCGCCAAAAGTGCTCACGTGAATGTCCTTTGCTGGTCCAACCGCTGCGGTCAGAATTGCCGGTCGACGAGGTGGGCGGCCGAAGTTTCCCCTGTCCGGCCATGGGAGTCATAGGTGCCGGCGGCGGGTTTCAGGTCGGCCAGTGTTTCCTGGGTGGAGCGGACAGCTGCCCGCAGGAATTGCTCGTTGGCATCACGAAGTTCCTTGATGGCCGAGGTCTGCTGGCGCATCGCCGTCACATGGGAGGTGAGGACCTCGGCCCACGCAGAATCGGGCGCCGCTGCGGCAAGTTCAGCCAGCGAGCAGTCAGGGGAAATGCCCCACTGCTCGGCCACGGCGGCGATTTCCACGGTACGGGCAAGTCCGGCCTTGGACACCCTGTCCAGAACCTGCTCCACTTCCCGGGTGCCGTGGGGCAGCCAGCGGGACTTGCCGGCCGTCAACAACAGTTGCTCTTCCTCGAGCTTGAAGGTCAGGAGGTCCAGGAGTTCACGCTCGCGCCACAGCAGGGCTGACAGTTCATGGATGGCCACGGGGGTCAACTCCAGTTCTGGTCGGTAGGGGTGCGGGATGGGATGGCGTAGGTCCTGCCAACTCCCCACTAGCTATCGGCCGCCAAGGTTCCATCGTTAGGCTGCGCAGCCCGTGAAAACGTTGATTCTTTTCCTCGGGATTTCTACTTACGGGTAGGGAAAGGGCCGTCGATAGTGGGGTGTGACGGCCCACGGATGGGCCGCCGCACAGTAAGTCCACATCACGGAGGAAATTTTCATGGGCATGCAGATCAACAACAACCTGATGGCGAACAACGCATACCGCAACCTGAACGCCACGCAGGACACCCTGTCCAAGTCGATGGAGAAGCTCTCCAGCGGCCTGCGCATCAACCGTGCTGCAGACGACGCAGCCGGCCTTGCCATTTCGGAAGGCCTCAAGTCCCAGGTCAGCGGCTCCGCGGTTGCCGCACGTAACGCCCAGGACGGCATCAGCCTCATCCAGACCACTGAAGGTGCCCTCGGCGAGGTTCACTCCGTACTGCAGCGCATGCGCGACCTCGCAGTCCAGGGTGCATCGGACACCAACAACACGGCCGCACGCGATGCCATCAAGGACGAAGCCGATTCGCTGGGCAAGGAGCTGGACCGCATCACGCAGTCCACCAACTTCAACGGCATCGACCTTCTCAAGGGTGGTTCCAAGAACATCCAGGTTGGTACCGCTGGTACGGCAAACGACACCATCGCAGTGACCCTCGGTGATGTCGCCACGGCAGCAGGCACCTTGTCCTCGGCCACCGGCGCCACGGGCTTCGACGTCAGCACCAACGCTGCAGCACAGACCACGATCACCGCTATCGACGCTGCGATCACCACGGTCTCCGCCCAGCGTTCGGACCTGGGTGCAAACCAGAACCGTCTGGACCACGCGATCAAGACGCTGAACGTCTCCGGCGAAAACCTGCAGGCAGCCCAGTCCCGCATCGCCGACACGGACATGGCAGCCGAAATGGTCAAGTACACCAAGGCCAACATCCTGTCCCAGGCAGGTACGGCCATGCTGGCCCAGGCAAACCAGTCCGGCCAGGGCGTTCTGTCCCTCCTGCGCTAAGCCTTCACAGCCTTTAGCCGCATGAGTCGACTGACCGCATAAATCGACGGCGACCGGCCGGGCCCCATAAACCGGCCGGCCGTCGTCGAGCCCTCAAATACACACGTCATCCGGAAGGGACACTCGTGGCAACTGCGATCGACGGCCTCGCCAGCGGCCTGAACACCACCGCGATCATCAACTCACTGATGTCCGTCGAGGCGCTGCCGCAGACCCAGCTCAAAACCAAGCTGGCGTCCAACCAGACCATCATCTCCACACTGCAGTCCTTCAACACCAAGCTCACCGCGCTGAGGGACCTGGCGTCCGGCAACGCCGCCGCGGGCGCCCTCAATTTGTTTACGGCCTCCAGCAGTTCGCCGTCCGTCACCGCGAAAACCACGACGACGGCCGCCGCCGGATCGATCGACCTTACCGTCACGCAGCTGGCCCAGACCCAGGTCAACGTCACTGCGGCCATGACCTCCTGGCCCACCGATGGCGGTGCACCTGCCCGCCTGACGCTGGTGGACTCCACCGGCAAGAAGACCGAAATTGCACCGGCAAGCACATCTTTGGATGACGTCGTCACTGCCATCAACGCCGCGTCCGGCGGCGCCCACGCCGTGAAAGTCCCGGCCGGTAATGGCACCTACCGCCTGCAGCTGACCGCCACGGCCTCGGGTGAGGCAGGTGCCTTCACCGCCTATCAGGGAACGGCCGCCCAGGTCACCGCGGGCACAGCGGTGGACCTGATGGCGGACCCGACTGCCGCCGTCGTGAAGTCCGCCCAGGACGCCAAAGCGACACTGTACGCCGGTACGCCGGCCGCGCAGGTCCTGACCTCGGGGACCAACACCTTCGCGGACGTGCTTCCGGGCGTGTCAGTGACGGCGACGGCTGTATCAGCCAGTCCTGTGACGATCACTGTGGCGAGCGACGTCCCCGGAATAACCAAGAAGGCCGAGGATCTGGTCAAGTCCGTCAACGACGTCCTGGGATTCATTGCCATCTACACGGCAGTGTCCAAGACCACCGATGCCAAGGGCGCCACCGTGCCCAAGGCGGGGATTTTCACGGGCAACAGCACCGTGCGCGCCGTCAACGATCAGGTTCTCACCGCGTTGTCGCGCCCCATCAACGGAAAGTCGCCCGCCGAGTACGGAATCAACATCACCAAGGCCGGCGACTTCACGTTCGACGCAGAGAAATTCTCCAAGGCACTCGCCGCGGACCCGGCCGCGGCCCAAGCCGCAGTGCAGGGCCTCGCCACCCGCGTTGCAGACGCCGCCAAGGCCGCCGCCGACCCTTACAACGGGTCCGTTTCCGGCCTGATCAAGGGCCGCGAATCGGAAGTGCGGGACTTGGGCAACAGGATCGCGGACTGGGACCAGCGCCTGATCACCCGCCGCGCCACCCTGCAAGCCGTGTACACCAACATGGAAGTCATGCTCGGCGGATTGCAGTCACAGTCGGCGTGGTTGTCGGGCCAGATTTCCAGTCTCTCGAAACAGTCCACAGGAGAATAAGCCATGACCTACAGCGCCCTCCGCGCCCAGCAGCTCTCCCGGTACAACGACGACGCAGTCCTGTCCGCACCGCCCGCCCGGCTGCTCACCATGCTGTATGACCGGCTCCTGCTGGACCTCAAGCGCGCCCAGCTGGCGCAGGAGAGCAACAACTGGGACGTGGCCCGGGAGAACCTGCTGCATGCCCAGGCGATCGTTGCCGAACTGCGCGCGACGCTGCGGACCGATGCCTGGGATGGCGCGGCGTCACTGGCCAGCATCTACGACTACTCCATGGAAGCCCTGATTGGCGCCAATATCTACCGCGATGTTGAGCGGACCAAAGAGTGCATCGAACTACTTGAGCCGCTGCGCCAAGGCTGGCATGAGGCCGCGGCTCAGTTGTCGGCAGAGGCTCCGGCTGCGCCTGCTTCTGATGCCGTTCCCAGCGGCAGGGCCCTCGGTGTCGCCTGAAAACCTGGAGTTGGCCGGGGACTGGTCAGCCATCCTGGACGGTTTTGAACGCGACATCGCCCTGGCCGTTTCCGGTGGCAACGTTCCGTCGTGGACGCCGCCGTCGGACGTCGGACCGTTGCCTGCGTCCCTCGCCGAGCGTGCCCGACAGGTCCTGGACGCCCAGGCGGACGCCATCGCCATCCTGAACCGCGTCAAGCACGACGCCGGCACCCAGTTGGGTGCCATCGACGCCGTGCCGTCGGGGTCGGCTTCGGACCGGCCGCTGTTGCTGGACGTTCGCGGCTAGCTCGTGCCAGTGCCCCCGAGGAACTCCCGTGCTGCCGTCACCAAGGCCTCAGTTCCTTTGGCCAGGGTGGGCTGGATCAGGGGTGCGAAGTAGGGTGAATGGTTGGACGGGATGTCCTCCGGGAGCCGGCCTGTGGTGGCCCATTCCTTGAAGAGTGCGGGGTCCGCCCCGCCCAGGAACCAGAAGACCAGGGGAGCGCCCGCCGCCGTGGCCAGGGTTCCAACATCTTCGCTGCCGGAGACGGGGCCAGGATCGATGACCTGGGTGTCGCCAAACCTGGCCCGGAAAGATGCGGCAATCCTGTCTGCAGCGGATGCGTCATTGACAGTCAGGGGGAAATGCTCCTCGTAATGGAAGTCCGGTTCCTTGGGCGCCCGGGACGCTGTTGCTTCGCTCTGCACAATCCGTTCGATGGAGCCGAGGATCTTGTCCCTGGTGGCATTGTTGAAGGTCCGCACGCTGAGCCCGAGCGTGGCCGTTTCAGGGATGATGTTGTTCTTGCTCCCGGAGTGGATCTGACCCACCGTGACCACTGCGGCATCACTGGCTGCGAGTTCACGCGAAACGATGCCCTGCAGCCGGACGGTGGCTGCGGCGGCCATGAGCACGGGATCCACGGTGGTTTCGGGCCGGGAACCGTGGCCGCCTTGGCCGTGCAGGGTGATGTTCAGGGAATCGGCGGATGCCATGGTGACCCCGGCGCGGAGCCCGAACCATCCTGCAGGGAAGGGTGCCACATGCTGGCCCAGGACGATGTCAGGTTTGGGCACCCGGTCATAGAGCCCGTCCGAGACCATGGTTTCCGCTCCGCCTCCCCATTCCTCAGCCGGTTGGAACAAGGCGATCAGGGTGCCCTGCCACTCGTTTCGTTGGCCGGCCAGTGTTTCGACTGCCCCAACCAGGCAGGTCACGTGCACATCGTGCCCGCAGGCGTGCATCACCGGAACGTCTTTGCCTTCATGGTCGACGCCGACTGCCGTGCTTGCGTAGTCCAGCCCCGTAGCTTCCTTGACCGGCAGCGCATCCATGTCCGCACGGAGCATGACCACCGGGCCGGGGCCGTTTTCGAGGACACCCACCACACCGGTTTTCCCGACGTTCCGATGGACGGTGAAGCCCAGGTTTTCGAGGTGCCCTGCTGCGATCCCGGCCGTTCGGGTTTCCTGGAAAGACAGTTCGGGGTTCGTGTGCAGGTCCTTGTAGAGCTCTTCGAGGTCAATGGTCATGAGTCTGCCCTTTTTCGTTCGACGCCGTAGGTTTGGCCAGTCTATCCACACGAAAATCTGCGCTGGCTGGGAAATCCCGGGCACACTGGGTGGCATGAATGATTCCCAGGCAGTAACAACGCAAGGATCCACTGTTGAGGATTGGACGCAGGCTCTTGCGGAGTCCACTGGCTCTCCTGGAGGGGGTGCCGGGACAGGAGTGATGCTGGCCATTGCCGCATCCCTGACCTCAATGGTGGCTGGCTACACGGAAGGAGACCAGGCCCGGCAGACAGCGTTGGCCGACCTTCACGGACGGGCCCGGGCGCTGCGCGAAACGGCGCTTCAATTGGCCGATGAGGACGCCGTGGCCTCCAAAGCATTCGGTGCCGCTTTTCGGCTGGACCCGGGCCCGGAACGGGAAGACGCGATTCA
The DNA here is from genome assembly GCF_025421775.1 of Paenarthrobacter aurescens. GTDB lineage: Bacteria > Actinomycetota > Actinomycetes > Actinomycetales > Micrococcaceae > Arthrobacter > Arthrobacter aurescens_B. The sequence goes on from NZ_JAOEFX010000002.1 coordinate 82,096, forward strand.
CCGGGCATCCGTCGATGCGGCGAAGGCCTCGGCGGTGCTCGGCGAGAAGGCCATGGAGGCCATCGAAGACCTGGGGTGGCTTGCCTCCCATGGGAACCCGGCCCTCATAGCGGACGTAGTGGTGGCGTTCGGAGCGCTCAGGGCGGCGATCGCAGGTGCCCGCACCAACGTTAGTTTCGACCTTTCCTCGCTCACTTCTGCCGGCACTGACCTGGAGGAGGTTCGGGAAGAGCATCCCCATCTGTGGGAGACCGTCATGCGGCTGAGCCAGGCCTTGGAGCGGATCGACGAGCTGACGGCAAGCGTGGACGAAAAGGCGGCACCCACGGACGGGTTGTGAGGCATGGTGAAAGGCGCACGAGCTTTGCAATATTAGTCTGTCGGTTTTGCTAACGGGCATGTGAGCGCTGCCGATAGCTGTTGCTGAGCAGGGATCGCTCGATGCATGGCCACGGATTGGCCTTACGACACCACCAGGCAGGACTTTGTGCTTGAATCCGTGACTTCCGCCGCCTTGGCCAGCGCCTTGGACGCGCTTTCCTTGCGCCAGCGGACCATCGCCAACAACATCGCGAACGTGAACACGCCCAATTACCAAGCGAAAAGGGTCTCCTTCGAGGACCAGTTGGCGGCCTCGGTGCGTTCCGGTGATGGCAATGTGAACGCCACAATTTCCCCGTCCGATGAGCCAACCCGGACTGATGGCAACAACGTCAACCTGGACACCGAAACCTTGTCCAACATCGATACCGTGCTGCGCTACCAGTTCGCTTCGAGGGCCGCGGCAGGCGAATTCACTTCGCTGCGCACCGCGTTGAGGACCAACTGATGACGTTCGACGCAATTGGTGTCGCGGGCTCAGCCCTGACCGTCCACCGCAAATGGCTTGACGCGGTCTCGGACAACCTCGCCAACATGAACAACGCCTCCCGCACCGATGGCGAGGCCTTCCGTGCCCGCTACATCGAGGCTGCTGAAGGCAACAACGGAGATGGGGTGTATGTCAAGAGCGCACCCCTGGGGGACGGCGAAGGCCGCATCGTGCATCAACCCGACCACCCGCTGGCCGATGCTGACGGCAACGTGAGGTACCCGGACATCGACATGGCAGAGCAGATGGGCACGTTGATCATTGCCCAACGCGGATACCAGGCCAACGCCCAAGTGGTGGACCGGGCCCGCGAAACGTACTTGGCAGCACTCGAGATAGGAAAGTCCTGATGGCGTTGGGACCCATTCAAAGCATCCAGGGCGTTACGGGAACCGGTTATGTCAGCGCTGCGCAGCCAGCCACGGCAAGTGGCGACTTTGGCAGCGCGCTGACTGGCGCCGTCGACAATTTGCAGTCCCTGCAGTCAACGTCCAAGGAACTGGCGGTGTCCGCGGTGACCGGGAACCTCGACGATATCCACAAAGCAACCCTCGCCTCCACGCGCGCCCAAGTGACTTTCGAACTGGTGGCCACCGTCAGGAACAAGGGTATTGACGCGTTTAACGAGATCATGAGGATGCAGGCCTGATGCCACCCGGGATTTCCCAGTTCTTCCGCAAGCTTGGCAGCGGCATCCAAGCCTTTTCGCCCGCCCAGCGAACCCTCGCCATTCTGGGTGTGGCCGTGCTGGTCCTTGGCGGAGTAGCGCTGACGGCCTGGTTGGGAAAACCTGCGTATTCGCCGCTGTTTTCCGGGTTGAAGGACACCGACGCCAACAGCATCGTGGAACAGCTCCGCAAGGACAACATCCCCTACGAGCTGAGCAACGGTGGCTCCACCATCCTGGTCCCGGAAGACAAGGTGTACGACGAGCGACTCAAGGCTGCAGCCGCGGGCCTCCCGTCGGCGGCTGCCACGGGCTACTCGCTGCTGGACAAACTGGGCGTGACGTCCTCCGAGTTCCAGCAGTCGGTGACCTACAAGCGGGCCCTTGAGGGCGAGCTCAGTACCACAGTCCAGGCCATGGACGGCGTCAAGAGCGCAGCAGTGCGGCTCGCGATCCCTGAAAAGTCCGTCTTCGTTGACACCACTCCGGAGGCCACAGCATCCGTGTTCGTGGAAACCCAACCCGGCACCACGTTGTCCTCGGACAAGGTCCAGGCCATTGTTCACCTGACGTCGGCAGCCATTGAAAACCTCAAGCCCACCAACGTTTCCGTGGTGGACTCCCAAGGGAACGTTCTCTCCACCGTGGGCGGGGGAGCCACGGGGTCGTCGTCCAAGCAGGCCACCGATTACCAACAGCGCACCTCGGACGCCGTCAGGGCAGTCCTGGACAGCGTCGTGGGACCTGGCAATGCCACAGTTGCCGTCGCTGCGGACGTCACAGCCGAATCCGCGCAACAGCGCAGCGAAACGTTTACTCCTGCCGCCGATACCCCCGCGCTCAGCGAATCGACCAAAACGGAGACGTACACCGGAACGGGCGGCGGAGCAGCGGGAGTCCTGGGCCCGGACAACATCGCAGTTCCCGGTGGCACCGACGGCAACGGAAGCTACGATTCGAGCGATACCACCAAGAACAACGCCGTCAACAAAGTCACTGAAGACCGCACCATCCCGCAAGGTGCCGTGAAACGCCAAACCATCTCCGTGGCGATCAACCAAGCCGCTGCCGGTGGCGTCAACGTGGACTCGGTGCGGGCCCTGGTCACCTCGGCCGCCGGCATCGATGCAGCCCGGGGAGACGTGGTTACCGTGGAGGTGCTCCCGTTCAGCACTGCGGCGGCGGACAAGGCAGCCGAAGCCCTGGGAACCGCCCAAGCCGACGCTGAGGCAGCCAAGGAAGCCGCCCTCATGAACACGCTGATCCTCGCCGGCAGCATCATGTTGGCTGCTATCGCGTTGATCGTGGCAGTGCTCATCACTCTCAAGCGGCGCCAGCGCCGCGAGCCCGTTGACCTGGGGGAACCTACAGATTTCGACGCCCTGCCGGCACCGAGTCCGACGCCGGCCCTCACCGGACCGGCGACCACCGCCATTGAGCTGACATCCATCCAGCCTGCTGCCCCCATCCAGCCGACACCGGCCCTGCCACTCCCAGGGTCCGAGGCACTCGACGGCGAGCTGAAACGCGCCCAAATCGAGGCCATGGTGGCGGACAACCCGGCACGCACGGCCGAGTATCTGCGCGGACTTATGGATGAAAGGCAATCCGTATGAGCCACACGGTTCCGGAAGCATCGGCCCTGAGCGGGGTGCAGAAGGTAGCAGTAGTGCTTATGCAGATGAGCCCGGCCAGTGCTGCCTCGGTCATGGCACAGTTCTCCGAATCCGAAGCCGAAGACATCGCAGCTGAGATCGTCCGGCTCCGCCGCGTTTCCTCGGTCGTGGCGGACCACGTCATCAACGAGTTCCACGGACTGGCCGTCAGCGGCCGCCGCACGGCCCGCGGAGGCCAGGAGTTCGCCGTCGGGCTTCTCGAAGCGTCCTTCGGTGCAGACAAAGCCGCGGGCTTCATGGAGCGCCTCGCCTCCACCATGGCCGGAAAATCCTTCGAGTTCCTGGAAATGATGGATCCCGGCCAAATCCTGGCGCTGATCGACGGCGAGCTGCCGCAAACCATCGCGCTGATCCTCGCCCACCTGAGGCCGGGGAAGGCATCCGCGGTCATGTCCGGCCTGGGGGACGCGCAACGGATCGAGGTTGCCCGCTGCATCGCCACCATGGGCTCGGCGTCCCCGGAAGCCGTGGGCATTGTGGCTGAGACCGTCAAGGTCCGGGCCGGTGCTGTGATGTCGCAGCGGAAATCCAACGAGATCGTCGGCGGCATCCAGCCGTTGGTGGACATCATCAACCGCTCCGACGTCAATACCGAGCGCTCCGTACTGGACGGCCTGGGCACCCTGGATCCTGAGCTTGCCACCGAGGTGCGCGCGCGGATGCTCACCTTCGTGGACATCGTGAAGCTGGAGCCGCGGGACATTCAACAGATCCTCCGCGGGGTGAGCGCCGACGTCCTGGCCGTAGCCATGAAGGGCGCCCCGCCTGTGGTGCTGGATACCGTCCGCGCCAACATGTCCGGCCGCAACCTTGAAATCCTCGAGTCCGAGATGGCCACATCCGGTCCCGTCCGCGCTTCGCAGGTGGAGGAAGCACGTGCGGAGATCGTCAGGTCCATCCGCGAACTCGAAGCCGAGGGCGCCATCGTGGTCCGGCGCGGGGACGAGGACGACTTTGTCTACTGAGCACTTCACCCGCGTCACGTTTCCGTCGGTTGGCGCCTCCGTGCGTTCCAACGAGACCGATCGCGGTTTCGTCCAGGGCCACGCTGCCGGTTATGCCGCAGGGATGCAGGCAGCCGCGGCTGGGCAGCGCGATCTGCAGGAACGGTTGAGGGCTGAACATGGGGACATGCTCGACGCCGGCCGCTCGGCTTTGGCACGGTCCCTGCAGCTTTTGCAGGCGGCAGCCAGCGCGGCGCAGCAGCGTCAGGAAGTCGCCTTGGAAGAGGTGCAGGACGTGTTGGCGCGCAGTGCGATAGAGCTTGCCGAAGCGATCCTTGGCTACGAACTTGCACAAGGGGAGAACACAGCCAGGGCCGCACTGGCCCGGGCGCTGACGCCGCTCGGTGGGGGCGGTGCCGGCGGTGCCGGCGGCAGCACCGGCAGCACCGGCGTCACCTCGGTCCGCCTCCACCCGGGCGACATCGCGGCCTTGGCAGCGTCCGGCGTCACCGAAATCACCGGTGTTGAACTCAAGGCCGACGCCACGCTCAACCCCGGCGACGCCGTCGGGGAGTACCCGAACGGTTGGATCGATGCCCGCATCAGCACCGCGCTGGAAAGGGCCAAACTCGCGCTGCTCGGGGTCGCCTCGTGAACACCCGCCGGCCCCACACGGACCGCTTCCACGCAGCCCTGCGAGCTGCCGCACCGCAGCGTGTAGGGACAGTCACCTCCGTGCTTGGCCTCGGACTGGAAATCGCCGGACTGGACTGCGCGGTCGGTGAACTCGTCACAGTAGGCACCGGTCCTGCAACGCTCGACGCCGAAGTGGTCGCCTCCATCAGCGGGGCCGTGCGGTGCATGCCCCTGGGCCGGCTGACCGGTGTGGCAGCGGGAGCCCCAGCGCGGGCCAAAGGCGAGCCCATGCTGGTACCCACGGGCGCCGGGTTGTTCGGACGTGTGCTGGATGCACTGGGCAGGCCAATCGACGGCAAGGGGCCGCTGCCATCTTCAGTCCGTGTTCCGCTGGACCAGGAAGCCCCGTCAGCCATGAGCAGGGCACGCATCGACACGCCCCTCCAGACCGGCGTCCGCGTCCTGGACACCATGACCACCCTGGGGCGCGGCCAACGCATGGGCCTGTTCGCCGGATCGGGCGTGGGCAAGTCCTCCTTGCTGTCCATGGTGGCCCGTGGAACGGACGCCGAAGTCTCCGTGATCGCCCTGGTGGGGGAGCGCGGCCGTGAAGTCCGCGAATTCCTTGAGGACGACCTCGGCCCCGAAGGCCTTGCCCGCTCCGTGGTGGTGGTTGCCACGTCCGACGAACCCGCCCTCATGCGGCTCCGGGCGGCCGTCACCGCCACCCGCATCGCGGAGTCCTTCCGCGAAGCCGGCAAGGACGTGGTGCTCATGATGGACTCCCTGACCCGGGTGGCCATGGCCCAGCGCGAGATCGGCCTCTCCGCGGGTGAGCCGCCCGCCACCCGCGGCTACCCGCCGTCGACCTTTTCCGTCCTGGCGAGGCTGCTGGAACGTGCCGGTACAGCAGAAACCGGCTCCGTGACCGGCATCTACACCGTGCTGGTGGACGGCGACGACCACAACGAACCCATCGCCGACGCCGCCCGCTCCATCCTGGACGGCCACGTGGTGCTGGACCGCAAACTCGCCGTCACCGGGCACTTTCCCTCGGTTGATGTCCTGGGCTCCGTCTCACGCGTGGCGTCCAAGGTGAACCCGCGTGAGCACACCGCGCTCGCGGTCTCGCTTCGCCGCGTCCTTGCGGCACGGCGGGGCGCGCAGGACCTGATCGACGTCGGCGCGTACCGGCACGGCAGCAACCCGTTGGTGGACGCAGCCTTGGACCACGAAGCGGCCATCAACCGGTTCCTCCGGCAGGGCATGGGCGAATCGACGCCCCACGCTGATGCATGGGCAGAGCTCTCCCGACTTTCAGCGAACTTTGGGCATTTTGAAGGAGCCGCGTGAACCGACAATTCTCCTTGGCCGGGCTTTTGCGGCTGCGGCAGGCTGAACAGAAGTCAGCTGAGAGCGGGTTGGCAGCGGCCAACTCGCGTTCGGCGTCGCTGCGTGCGCGGCGGGCGGAAGCCCGTGAGGCGTTGGCCGATTCCGCCGGACACGCCGGGGACTCCGCGTCCTTGCTGGCCATCGCTGCCGCACGCGCCTCCTCGCAGAGCATGCTCGCCGAGTTGGATGCTCTGGCTGCTTTGGCCGAAACCGAGGCAGCCTCAGCCCGGGCCGAGTACACCGAAGCGAAGCGTCGTGCCGTGGGGCTGGAGAAGCTCGAAGTCCGCCACGACGCCGAGTTTGCCGCTTCTGCGCTGCGGGCCGAGCAAGGCGTGCTGGACGAAATCGCCACCACTGCATGGCACAGAAAGGCCAGCTCATGAGCATGACCGACGCCATTGGGCGGATCCAGAGCATCGAGGCCCAGCTGCAGCAGTTGGCCCAGGGTGCGCGGGCTTCTGCGACCCCTTCCTCTTCGGCTGCATCCAGCGCTGCTGCGCTGACGGATCCGGCGTCCTTCGCCTCCGCGTTGAGCAGTGCGTTGGGGACATCCACTTCCTCTTCTGCGTCCTTGGCTTCAGGTTTGAGCGCTGCCGGTTTGGGTTCCCTGCTGCCCGCCGCGGGAGGTACGACGGCGGCCGCTGGGGTTGCGGCAACCGGCACCAGCGGCGGGGCTGTTTCAGGCGACGCCGTGGTGGCAGCGGCCAAGAAGTACATCGGAGTGCCCTACGTCTGGGGTGGAACGAATCCGGCTGTAGGCATGGACTGTTCCGGGTTCGTCCAACGGGTCTTCAAGGACCTCGGCGTTGAACTGCCCCGGGTGGTCAGCGACCAAATGCACAAAGGCACTCCCGTTGCGTCGCTGGCAGAGGCGAAGCCCGGGGACCTCCTGGTCAGCTACGGCGGCGAGCACATCTCCATCTATCTGGGCAACGGCAAGGCTATTGACGCCCCCGTGCCTGGCCAGACCATCCAGATCCGGGACGCCTGGGAGAAGTACTCCAACCTGACCTCCATCCGCCGGATCGTCCCGGCCGGGGCTTAGTGATGCAGGCAGTGGTAGGAAGTGGCAGTGGCATCCGTCCGGGTACTGCCGGCCCCGCGGGCACAGGCGGTGGCGCCGGTGGCGGCGGGGTTCTTGGCGGCTCTTCGAGTGCTGGGGCCTTTGATGTGGTGTTGGCTTCGGAGGTTTCGCAGTCTGCCCAATTCGATGGCGCGCTGCCCATTCGACGGCTCCTACCGTCTATTCCGCAGCAAGCCGTCGAAACGGACGCGGCTGTTCCGGGTGCTCCTGTTCCAGATACCCACGACCCCGCCACAGACTCACCTGCCCATTTCGATGCTTCGCTGCCGGTTCGATGGCTGGAACGGCATGGTGCGCAGCAAACCCCCGAAACGGGCGAGCTTGAGGCGGACGCAGCTGCGGGTGCTGGTGGCGCTTCGAGTGCTGGTGTGCCTGGGGTTGCGGTAGCGCAGGTGGTCGTTCCGGGGCAGGCCTCCGAGGCTTCGGCTGCCCATTTCGATGGCTCGCTGCCAGCCCGACGGCTTCTACCGTCTATTCCGCAGCAAGCCGTCGAAACGGACGCGGCTGTTCCGGGTGCTCCTGTTCCAGATACCCACGACCCTGCCACAGACACGCCTGCCCATTTCGATGGCTCGCTGCCGGTTCGATGGTTGGAACGGCATGGTGCGCAGGGAAGCCCCGAAACGGGCGAGCTTGAGGCGGACGCAGCTGCGGGTGCTGGTGGCGCTTCGGGTGCAGGCATGCCCGCGGTTGCGGTAGCGCTTGTGGTCGTTCCGGGGCAGGCTTCCGAGGCTTCTTCGGTTGCCCATTTCGATGGCTCGCTGCCCATTCGACGGCTCCTACCGGCTAATCCGCAGCAAGCCGTCGAAATGGATGCGGATGTTCCGGGTGCTCCCGTTCCAGGTACCCACGACCCTGCCACAGACACGCCTGCCCATTTCGGGGCTTCGCTGCCGGTTCGATGGTTGGAACGGCATGTTTCGCAGCAAACCCCCGAAACGGGTGTAACGGCCCAAGGCAGTGGAACGGCGGGGGTGTCCGGGACTGGGGCTCCGGCTGGGTTGCCTGGGACTGGGACTCCGGCTGGGTTGTCCGTTTCCGGGACTCCGGCTGCGGTGGTCCCTCCGACCTCGGGTTCACCCGCGGATGCCGAGACCGCGTCGCCCACCCATTTCGATGGCTCACTGCCGGTTCGATGGTTGGAACGGCACGTTTCGCAGCAAACCCCCGAAACGGGCGAGCTTAGGGCGGATGTAGCTGCGGGTGCTGGTGGCGCTTCGAGTGCTGGCGTGCCTGGGGTTGCGGCAGTGCAGGTGGTCGTTCCGGGGCAGGCTTCCGTGGCTTCGCAGTCCGCCCATTTCGATGGCTCGCTGCCAGGTCGACGGCTCCTACCGTCTATTCCGCAGGGAACCCCCGAAACGAGTGCGATCCAAGCCCTCACGCCGGCCCCGCTCGCAGTCCACCCCACGGCCACACCCACCACCCTCCTGCCAACCCCAGCCGCGACCCCACTCCTGCCAACCCTTCAACAGCCACTCACACCCCAGCTCGCCGCGCCCCTCTTTTCACTGGCATCAGCTGCGCCGGGGGAGCACGTGATGACGCTTCGGGTGACACCGGAGGACCTTGGCCCCCTCACCGTCCGGGCCCACATCGACGGAACCGGAGTGCGCATCGAACTGTTCGCTCCCGGGGATGCCGGCAGGGAGGCGGTGCGGCATATCCTCCCGGAACTCCGTCGGGGCCTGGAGGACTCCGGCGCGAGCCTGAGCCTCTCCTCCCATAACAGCCCGCCGGATACCGGCAAAGACCCCGGCCAAGGAAATGGGGGTGCAACCGGCAACGCACCCCGTGACGCGGAACCGCAGCCCCGACGCTTCGACGGCACCGTGGCGAAGGAGACCGAAGACCAACCGCAGCAACGACGCCAGCCGCCACCCGGCGTCGAACATGACCCCAGCAGTTCAAACCGCCTGGACATCCTCGTCTGACATGAAGGAAAGAGAAACATGACCATTTCCGCAATAGCGGCCAGCAGCGGCGTCGGATCGGGGGAAGCTGCCCGCACTCCCGTCAAGACCATGGATTCCGAGGTTTTCATGTCCCTGCTGGTGACGCAGCTGAGGTACCAGGATCCCAGTGCACCCATGGACACCAACCAGATGATGAGCCAGTCCGTGCAGCTGTCCATGATGGAAAAGATGACCGAGCTGACCGCCGGTGCCAAGGAGAGCTTCTCGCTTCAGATGCGGACCGCTGCGGCGCAGATCATCGGGACCCAGGTGAGTTACACGCTCGCCGACGGGACCAAGGGCGACGGCATCGCCAGCGCGGTGTCCTTCGCCGGTGGTGTTCCGACCGTGACGGTGGGCGAGGCCAAAGTGCCGCTGGACCTGATCACCGGCATGGCCGCACCGGCCAAAACCTCCGAGCCCACCACCTGATTTCTCCCGAACGACCCCGAACCACCCCGAACCACCCCGAAGAAAGGCAACACCATGCTCCGTTCGCTGTACTCCGGAATTTCCGGCCTCCGCGCCCACCAGACCATGCTGGACGTCACCGGCAACAACATCGCCAATGTGAACACCACGGGCTATAAGTCGTCGTCCGCGCAGTTCCAGGACACGCTCTCACAGATGACCCAGGGCGCGGCGGGCCCGCAGCAGGACGTGGGAGGCTCCAACCCGGCACAGATCGGGCTCGGCGTCCGGGTGGCAGGCGTCAGCACCAACTTCGGCCGGGGATCCTCGCAGAGCACCGGCCGCGGCACCGACCTGATGATCTCCGGCGAAGGCTTCTTCGTCACCGGCAAGGGCGCACAGCAGTACTACACCCGTGCCGGCAACTTCCAGATGGACGCTGCGGGCCGCTTGGTCAGTCCCGACGGCGGTATCCTCCAGGGCTGGACGGCCACCAACGGCGTGGTCAACACGGGCGGAGCCACAGGCCCCATCACGTTGTCCCCGGACACCACCGCGCCGGCGGTTGCCACTACGCAGGCGACCCTCGGCGGCAACCTGCCATCAGACGCCGCTGTGGGCACATCGGTGGAACGCCAGGTCAAGGTGTTCGACGCCAACGGAGCAGAGCGCAGCCTCACCCTGACGTTCAGCCGCACCGCAACTGGCTGGAACGTTGCGGGTTCGGATGCCAACGGGGCCACGGGAGCGTCCACCCTCACTTTCGCCAACGGTGCGCTGACGTCCGGGGGGACCATGACCGTTGGCGGGATCACCGTCAACATGGGTTCCGTGACGGGCTTCGCGCAGATGAGCACCCTGGCAGTCACGGGACAGAACGGCGCCGAAGCCGGTGAGCTTGAGTCATTCACCCTCGCCGGCGACGGTTCCCTGATCGGTTCCTTCAGCAACGGTGCCAAGGAAGTCCTGGCCCGCGTGGCATTGGCCCGCTTCACCAACCCCGAAGGCCTTGAAAAGGCGGGCGGCTCCACCTATGTCGCCACGGCGAACTCGGGCGCTGCCCAGCTCGGCGTTGCAGGCGAAGGAGGACTTGGTTCGCTGACGTCGGGTTCGTTGGAGATGTCCAACGTGGACCTGTCCCAGGAATTCACCAACCTGATCGTGGCGCAGCGTGGATTCCAAGCCAACGCCCGCATCATCACTACCTCCGACGAAGTCCTGCAGGAACTGAGCAACCTGAAGCGTTAGTCATGGTGAGGGAGGCGGCGATCCGGCCGCCTTCCTAACGCCGCGCCTTGCCCGGCCGACAGTAAGGGACAGAACCACCTCCAGTCACATCCCACACCAGAAACGGCCCATGATCGTTGTCACCCGCCTGAATGGCACACGCTTTGCCGTGAATCCGGACATCCTCGAACGGATCCATGAGAGTCCCGACACCCATCTGGTGACTCTCGACGGCGCCGCTTACGTTGTGCGGGAATCGCTGGCCGAAGTGGTGGAGCTGATAGCGGATTATCGCGCCAGTGTGCTGCGCCGCGCCCACGATCTGCCTGCGGTGTCGGGCTACCCGCTGAGCCTGGTCCGGTCTCAGGACGCGGAAGAAGACCCAGAGCCCATCCACCCGAACGGAAGGTAGTCCATGACAATCGTTGGTCTGCTGCTGGCCTTCGCATCCGTGGTGGCCATGGTCACCCTGGAACACGCGAACCTCATGTCGCTGCTCCTGCCCGCGCCCATGATCCTGGTTTTCGGTGCCACCATCGCGGTGGGGCTGGCCGGGAACACCCTCGCCGATGTCATCAAGGCCTTCAAGGACGTTCCCAAGGCGTTCCTCGGTAAGCCCGCCAAGCCCACGGAGAGTATCGACGAGTTGGTCCGCCTCGCTGAGAAGGCCCGCGGCGAGGGCCTACTTTCCTTGGAGGAAGAGGCCAATAACGCCAAGGACCCGTTCCTGCAGCGCTCGCTTCAAAACATCGCCGACGGCACCGACGCCGAGGAACTCCGCCTCCTGATGGAGGACGAGATCGATACCAAAATGCGTGCCGACCACGTCTCTTCCAAGTTCTTCGCCGCGTTGGGCGGTTATGCGCCCACCATCGGCATTATCGGGACGGTGGTCTCCCTGACCCACGTCCTGGAAAACCTGTCCTCGCCGGACCACCTCGGCCCGATGATCGCCGCCGCCTTTGTGGCCACCCTCTGGGGCCTGCTGTCCGCGAACTTCATCTGGCTGCCGTTGAGTGCCAAGCTCAAACGCCTGTCCGAGCTTGAAATCGAACGCATGACCCTTCTCATGGAGGGCTTGCTGGCTGTGCAGAACGGAACCCAGCCACTGCTGCTGGCCGAACGTCTCCGCGCCATGGCACCGGCGGAGAACCGCGGCACGTCGAAGGGAAACAAAGACAAAAAGGACAAGGCGGACGACGGCGGCAAGCCCGGCAAGCTCTCAGCGTCCAGGGCAGCATGAGGTCGCGCAGGAGACGCGGCGGGCAGCCCGAAGAGCACCACGTCGACGAACGCTGGATGGCCTCCTACATGGACATGGTCACCGTGCTGATGTGCATGTTCATTGTCCTGTTCGCCATGTCCTCGGTGGACCAGGTGAAGTTTGAGAAGTTGCGTAACTCCCTGGCCACGGGATTTGGCACGGAGATCAGCCAGAAAGTGGACACGGCCAGCGGTGTAGTGGTGCCGGCCGAACTCGCCACGGCCAACGGCGAAGGCTTCTCGGCGTTGGAACTGGCCATCAAGGAGGCTGACAAGCTCAAGGCCCTGCAGGGTGACATGCAGGCCAAATTGGATGCCCAGGGCTTGGCTGCCAATGTGCAGTTCGTGGTGGGGGAGCGCGGCCTGACGGTAAAACTCGTGGGCTCCCAAACGTTCTTCCAGCCGGACATGCCTGATCTCACGCCCAAGGCCGTCCAGATTCTGAACACCATTGCTCCCACCGTGGTGGGTTCCGGCTTGGAGGTCATGGTGGAGGGCCACGCCGCCAAGGGTGTCACGGCGTTCGCGTCCACGTGGGAGCTTTCGGCGGCACGTTCCGTGAATGTGCTGCGGTATTTCGTTGACAACTCCGGCATGCCGCCCGGGCGGATTGGCGCGGTCGCTTTCGGTGCTGCCCGCCAAGTGACGGACGATTCCACCGAGGAACTCATGGAGCTGAACCGACGCGTGGATGTGGTGCTGCTGTCGGCGAGTCCGGAGGATGTCCGGGCCTTGATTCCGGGGGCCATCGAGGCCCAAACCAAGGAGTCGGCGGCCGCGGCAAAGGCGGCAAAATAACTGCCTGGTAGTCGCCGGATAGTCCTTCGGAGAAAGCCTTACGCCCCGTACTGACCTGCCGATAGTGCCATCCGTGGGAGAACAGGAAGATCGTGCGGCGGGCCGCCAACGCACCGTGGACGTCTATGACTTCCGCCGACCCACCACCTTGCCCCGCCAGCACAGCCGGGTGCTGGAAGTGGCTTTCGAAACCTTCGCACGCCAGTGGGGTACGCAGCTCACCGCCAAGGTCCGGCTGAAGTCCACCGCCACCCTGGAACAGCTCAGCATGCAGAGCTACGACGAATACTCCGCGTCCCTTCCGTCCGTCACGTCCATGGTGCTGTGCAGGATCGACGGCAGCGAGTCCCGGCTGGTGATCCAGTTCCCGGCGACAGCGGCCTTGTCCTGGCTCAGCCGGATGCTTGGCGGGTCCACGGACACCACGGCCCCGGAGCGGAAGTTCACGCAGATCGAGCATGCGTTGATTTCCCGCATGGTGGAGGAGGTCCTTGAGGATCTCCGGTACTCGCTGGGCAACCTCCTGACCCAGGCCGTGGCCATGGACGGCATCCAGTACAACTCGCAGTTCGCCCAGGCGGCGGCGCCGTCGGAGCTCATGATCGTGGCCTCCTTCAGCGTCAACGTCGGAGAGACCCAATGCGCTGCCACCTTGGCTATTCCGGCCGATGTCCTGCTGTCCAGGCTCGGCGATGTGAACCCCACAGTCCATAGCGTGGACAACGAGGCCTTGGTCCGCACACAGTTGGCCCAGGTCCCCGTGGACGTTGCCATCCAGTTGACCCCAGCGCCGGTGACCCCCGCGCAGATCCTGGGTCTCGCCGTCGGCGATGTCCTGTCGCTGCCGCACCTGGAAAACCGGCCGTTCGACGTCACCATCAACGGCACCCGCCTGGCCACGGCCGCGGCTGCCCGCCACGGCTCGAGGGCCGCCGCCGTCATCGTCACAACCGAGGAGCACCAGCGATGAGCAACATTTTGACCCTTCAGGCGGCGGCAGCCGAACGCCTCGCCCTGCATCTGCCGAGTGCGTCCACGCTGCGGGTTGCCGGCATCGTTCCGGCGCGGGACGCAGCGGCCCATGCTGCCCCTGCCGTGACGGCGACGTTCGTGGGTGCCTCGACGGTGGACTTCGCCTTGTTGCTGGTAGATCGTGCGTTCCTGGACGCCGCAGGCGGGTCCGGGCTGGTAGGCACCGTGTCCGCCGGCGACGTCCTGCGTCCCGCAATGGAACAGGCCGCGTCAGCCTTCGACGCCGGCGTGCTGGGGGAGTTGCGCGAGGAAGACGCCACCGGGCTGCTGAACGACTCCGGAACCGCGGTCTTCGAACTAAGGAGCGCCCATCAGGCAGATGACGGCGGCGCCCCCTTTGGCTGGTTCGCCGTCCGTGTGCGGGACAACGGCGCTGTTCGGGACACCGGATTCCAAGGCAGCCAGGACAGCGACATGGCCGCCCGTTTGGGCCTGATCAGCAGCGTGGAGATGGCTTTGACGGTGGAGATCGGACGGACGCGAATGTCCGTTCGGGACGCGTTGGCACTGGAGCCGGGGCGCGTGATTGAGCTGGACCGCTCTGCCGGGGCGCCCGCTGACGTGTTGCTCAACGGCCGGTTGATAGCCCACGGCGAGGTAGTGGTGGTGGATCAGGACTACGCCGTGCGCATTACCCGCATCCTGGACGGCGCAGAGGGACCGTTCTAGATGGACTCATTCATCCTGGGGCTGCGCGTGCTCGTGGCGCTTGGCGCTGTGCTGGGGCTGATCTGGTTCGTCCAGAAGCGCCTCGGCAAAGGCAAAGGCCGGCGACGTGCCGATGCTGCCCTCACGGTGGTGAGCCGGCAGGTTGTGGGTCAAAAGGCCTCGGTGGTTGTAGTCGACGCGGGGGACAAGCGCTTCTTGCTCGGCGTTACGGAGCATGCTGTCACTGTGCTGCACACCAGTGACGCACCAGTGGTTGTTTCGGAGACTGTCGAAGCTGTGGAGGAGCAGTCACCGGCGAGCTTCGCAGAGCTGTTCCGCCAAGCCTCGGGCGAGTCCCTGCCGGTGCCTCGAACTGAGGCTGTGACCGCCCCGCTGGGCCCGGTCACAGGATCGTTGCCCGTACTGCGCAGGCGCAGTGAACTCCACCGTGGCGGCCAGCCGCACCGTGGGGTCGATCCCGCCCGGCAGGCACCACCCATGCACGGCTCCATCCTGTCCGCTTCCACGTGGCGCCAGGCATCGGATGTGTTCAGGGGACGCCGCAATTGAACCGATCCGCTGATTTCGGCCTGCCCAGGCTGCGATCGTTGGCCGCGCGCCCGTGGCTTGCCGTGCTGTGGGTTGTGTTGCTCACGGCGGGATTCTTCTGGCTCGGAATGGCAGCTGGCCACGCCACGCCCATCGACCCCACCCAGCCAACACCGCCCACCCCTCCCGCAACACCGGAATCGGGCGGAAACGTCAGCATCGATATCAACGGCCTGGACGGGACACCCTCCACGGCCGTCGTCACGCTCATCGGGATCACGCTGCTCTCGGTGGCGCCTGCCCTGTTGCTCATGATGACGTCCTTCACCAAGATCTTCGTGGTCCTGGCGATGACCCGCAACGCCCTGTCCTTGCCGGCCATACCGCCCAACCAGGTCTTGGCAGGCCTGGCCCTGTTCCTCTCCCTGTTCGTCATGTGGCCGGTGGTCTCGGACATCAATACCGTGGCCGTGCAGCCCTACCTGAACGGCGGGCTGGACTTCAACGGAGCCATGTCCGCAGGGTGGTCCCCGCTGCAGCACTTCATGCTGGCCCACACGCGTGAAGAGGACATCGCCCTGATGACCCGCGCTGCGAAAATGGACAATCCTGCCAACCCTGAATCTGTCCCGTTCCAGACGCTCGTTCCGGCGTTCATGATTTCCGAGCTCAGGGCCGCATTCATCATTGGGTTCGTCATCTTCATCCCGTTCCTTGTGATCGACCTCGTGGTCTCGGCTGCCCTGATGTCCATGGGCATGATGATGCTCCCGCCGGTGATGATCTCGCTGCCATTCAAGATCCTGTTGTTTGTCCTGGTGGACGGTTGGGGACTGGTCATCACGTCCCTGATCCAGAGTTATTCGAGCGGCTGATGGATACCAATGCAGTACTGGATATTTGCCTCCAGGCCATGATCGTGGCGGCCAAGCTAGCCGCGCCCACCCTCGTAACCGCGTTGGTGGTTGGGCTGGCCATTTCCCTCCTGCAATCCATTACCCAGTTGCAGGAAGCCACCCTGTCCTTCGTCCCCAAGGCCGTGGCGGTGGCGATCGCACTGGTGGTTTGTGGCCACTGGATGATCTCGGAAATGGTCGCTTTCACCAACGAACTGTTCGCCCGCATCCCAGGACTGATCGGCGGAGCGTGAGGTGGACATTCCTGTGGACCAGTCGTGGATCCAGGTCATGTTGCTGGCCTCGGTTCGCATGACGGCCTTCCTGGTGGTGGCTCCACCCTTCGCCCATCACGCCATCCCGGCCCGCATCAAAGCGATGCTTGGAATCGGGCTGGGGCTGGCGGTCTCCCAACGGCTCTCCGCCGACGCCGTTCCGAAAGACACCGCCGGTTTCGTCATCGCAGTGTTGTTGGAGTTGGTCACGGGCCTGCTCCTCGGTTTCCTGGTGATGGTGATTTTCGCCGCGATCCAGTCCGCCGGCAGCCTGGTTGATCTCTTCAGTGGTTTCCAGATGGCGCAGGCGTTCGATCCCCAGATGATGGTCAACGGGGCCCAGTTCACGCGGTTGATGCAGATGGCAGCCCTGGCCCTGCTCTTTGCCTCGGATGGTTACCAGATGGTCATCGGAGGCCTCACTGGGAGCTACAACGCGCTGCCGTTGGCTGGCGGGCTGGACCTCAACCAGCCCATTGAAGCCATGATTGGTGCCCTGACGGGAATGTTCCTTGCCGCAGTACAGATCGCCGGTCCGCTGTTGGTGGTCCTGGTGCTCGCGGACGTGGGGCTCGGCCTCCTCACACGCGTCGCTCCGGCACTCAACGCCTTCGCCCTCGGGTTCCCACTGAAGATTTTCATCACCCTGGCGTTGGCCGGATTCCTGTTCCTTGCGTTGCCCCGGCTGGTGGCAACCCTCGCCGAGCAAGCGGCCAACACTTTGATGGGGGTGGGCTAGTGGCGGATTCACAGGAAAAAACCGAACAAGCCACCGACAAACGGATGCGCGAGGTCCGCGAAAAGGGCCAGCTCTCCCGTTCCCAGGACCTTATGGCGTGGCTGGCCGTGGGCGCCGCTGCCGCGATGCTCCCGGCAACCATTGACCACGCCTCCAACGCCGCGGTGGACCAGTTGTTCACTGTGAAGAGTGTCATCGCCGAGCCTGATCCGGCCAAAGCCGTGGCTGCGCTTGAAGCGGGGCTGGGTTCCCTGGCCGGAATCCTGGGGCCGCTGCTCCTGGTGGTCACTGTGGTGGTGCTGGCAGGATCGGCGTTGCAGGGCGGCATCCGTTTCAAGAAGTTCCGCGCCGAGTTCGAGCATTTCAACCTGCTCGCCGGCTTCAAGAGAATGTTTGGCGCCCAGGCACTGTGGGGAGGTGCCAAAGCGTTGCTGAAGACCGCCGTCGTTGGTCTTGTTCTGTACACCGTGGTGCAGGGGCTGATGCCCGTGCTCCTCACGGCGGGCGGGCTGCCGGTTGCCGGCGTGCTCGCTGCCGCTGCGGGCGGAATTGGTGCGCTTATCCAGTTCGCGGTAGCGGCCGGCCTGGTGCTGGCCGCGGCGGACATCTTCGTGGTGATGCGCCGCAACCGCAAGAAGACCCGGATGTCCAAGAAGGAAGTCCAGGACGAGAACAAGAACACCGACGGCGACCCCCTCATCAAGTCCCAACGGCGCTCCCGCCAGTTGAGCATGAGCCGCAACCGCATGATCGGCGCTATCGGGGACGCCGACGTCGTGCTGGTCAACCCGACGCACGTGGCAGTTGCGTTGAAGTACGACGCCGGCAAATCGGCACCCCGCGTCGTGGCCAAGGGATCAGGGCTCATCGCTGCCCGCATCAGGGAGGAAGCCGAAAGCAAAGGAGTGCCCATGGTCCAGGACATCCCCCTGGCCAGGGCCTTGCATTCAGCATGCGGGCTGGGCCAGGAGATTCCGGTTGAGCTATACCGCTCCGTGGCGGCCGTGTTGGCGTTCGTGATGTCGCTGAAGACGCGGGGAACATCGCGGGGGATTCATCAGATGAGAGAGAGCTTCCAGCCATGAGCAACAACAAGTTCGCCCGGCTTTCAGTACCGGTGGGAATCGTGGGCATCGTCCTGCTGCTGGTGGTTCCCCTGCCGGCCCCGCTGCTCGACTTCCTGATTGTCTGCAACATCCTGCTGGCGCTCCTGATCCTGCTGACAAGTATGTTCGTCAAGAAGCCCCTGGATTTCTCGGTCTTCCCGTCGCTGCTGCTGGTGGCAACATTGTTCCGGTTGGGACTCAACGTTGCGTCCACGCGGTTGGTACTGGGCCAAGGCTTTGCCGGGCAGGTCATCGAGGCGTTCGGAAAGGTCACCGTTGGCGGCTCCCTGATCATCGGCGCCGTGGTGTTCCTGATCCTGGTGGTCATACAGTTTGTGGTGGTCACCAAGGGCGCCGAACGAGTCGCCGAGGTGGGTGCCCGGTTCACCCTGGACGCCATGCCCGGCAAGCAGATGGCCATCGATGCCGACCTCAACGCCGGGCTCATCACGGACTCCGAAGCCCGGAAACGCCGTGCGGAGGTCTCGGCGGAGGCCGACTTCTATGGCGCCATGGATGGGGCTTCCAAGTTCGTGAAGGGTGATGCCATCGCGGGCATCATCATTATCATCATCAACTTCGTGGGTGGCATCGCCATCGGCGTGCTGCAGCGCGGCATGGACGCCGGCGATGCCCTCAACACCTACGGCCTGCTGACCATGGGCGACGGCCTGGTCACCCAGATCCCGGCCCTGCTCATGGCCGTGTCCACGGGCATGATCGTCACCCGGTCCAACGCCGAAGAGGACATGGGCCGCACGGCTTCCTCGCAGCTGATGCAGTCGCCCAACGCACTGATGATTGCCGGGCTGGCGGCCGGGAGCATGGCCCTCATTCCGGGCATGCCCATCCTGCCGTTCCTGGTGGTGGGAGCCTTGCTGGTACTTGCTTCGCGGCGTGTGGCAGCGCAACAGAAGCTCCGGTCCGAGGCTCAGGACGCCGAGGCCCTGGCGGCCGGCTCCGTCGATGAAGACCCCAATGAGCGGCTCATGGAGGACATGCGCGTCCATCCCGTCGAGATCCTGCTGGCTCCGGACCTGGTGGACATCGTCTCCGGTGCATCCGATGACCTGCTGGCCCGCGTCCGCTCCCTACGCCACAAAATTGCGATGGAACTCGGGCTCGTGGTTCCGCCCGTCCGCACCCGCGACGCCATGGACCTGCCGCCTTCCACCTATGCCATCCGCATCGCCGGCGTCGAGGCTGGAAGGGGAGTGGCGCCGTCGGGCAAGCTGCTTGCCTTGGGTGAATTCCTGGACGCCCTGCCTGGAACTGCAACCGTGGAACCCGTCTTCGGACTGTCCGGCAAATGGGTCCCCACGGAGATGCGTCACAGCGCGGAAATGACAGGGGCAACGGTGATTGATCGCGTCTCCGTACTGGTCACGCACTTGTCCTCGATCATTTCGGCCAACGCCGCCCGGCTCCTCACCCGTGAAGACGTCCGGGTACTCACAGAAGGCGTCCGCAAGCAGAGCCCGTCCGCAGTGGAGGAACTCACTCCGGCCCTGTTGTCCCTGGCCGAAATCCAGCGCGTGCTGCAAGGCCTTCTGGAAGAACAGGTGCCCATCAACGACCTTCCGCGCATCTACGAAGCACTCGCGCTGCGGGCCAAGGTATCCACCGATCCTGAGTCACTGATCGAGTCCGCGCGGCATTCACTCGGCCCGGTACTGGCGAACAAGTACCTCGACGGCGCCGTGCTCAACGTGGTCATGATCGATCCGCTGCTGGAACAGTCCATGTTGGAGGACATGCGACCAGCCGAGGGCGGCACCCAGATTGTCATGGGGCAAGCCAAGCTCGATGGCGTCCTCACCTCGCTGAAATCCGCCGTCGACGGCGCTGCCGCCGCGGGCCGGGAAGCGGTGCTGGTGTGTGCACCGGCCCTGCGCCCTGCGATCCGCCGCCTCGTGGCAGCACCCGATGGCAGCGTTCCCGTTCTCTCATACCGCGAAGTGACCTCCGCCAACATCCGCATCGAGACGGTGGGGGTGGTCCGCTATGCAGAAGCACTACAAGCTTAGTGGCGCGTCGCTGGAGGCCATCCGGGAGAAGGCCCTCAAGCAATACGGTCCCGGGGCACGGATCATTGCTGCCGAAAAGGTCACCAATCCGGGCATTGTGGGGTTGTTCGCCGCCGCTAAATTTGAGGCGACGGTGGAAGTTGCGGATGCCCCTGCTGCTCCGGGGCCTGCCGCTGCATCCGGCCCGGTTCGCGAGCTGCAGGGTCCGGTTCACGAGTTGCATGGGCCGGCCATCGCGGCCCTGTTGGAGCGTGCGGACGCCGCCGAACTCGAGCTGCACAGGCCTGCCCCTGCTCCCGTGTCCACAGCTTCCCCGGACTTCGCGGGCCTCCTGGAGCAGCTTGGAAAGGAACTCCAACCAGCTTCGCGGCCGCCAGCGCAAGCTCCGGCGCCGTTGCCGCCGTCGAACGCTTTCCGCGTGCCAGTACCCATGGCAGGCGACGGCAACCTCATCGTCCTCCTGGGCCTGGGTGATGATGCCCTCGGCCCTGCATTGGAGATGTCCATCGCCGCCGGCGGCTCGGACGTCCGCACGGGCGGCGACCTCAATGCCTTCGGTCACCTGCACGTCCAAGGACGGCAAAGTGCGACGACGGCACGCGCCCAGGCGGTGTTGACCGGGCAGACCGTGGTGGTCGCCTTCGGGCTGGGACGCCCGCGCGACGTGTCGCTCAAGGCTGCCCAGATCGCCAGCCTCGCTGCCGATCAACTGTGGATCGTCGTCGACGCCGGGCGCAAGCCCGAAGACACCAAGGCCTGGGTGCAGGCGTTGCAGGATTTGCTGGCAGGGGAGTCGGCGAGCGTGGCCGGGCTCGCTGTCATCGGAGCCTCGGAAACGGCGAGTCCGCAGACCGTCGACTCCCTTGGAATACCTATCGGCTGGGTCGACGGCAATCCGGCCACCGCACCGGCCTTCGGAAAGGTAAATTGAAAGCATGTTGGTACTGACGCGTAAGCCGGGCGAGAAAATCATGATCGGGGATGACATTGTCATTACCGTCATGGAAGGGCGCGGCGACGGCGTTCGGATCGGAATCGAAGCCCCACGCGGTGTGTCCATTCAACGGAGCGAAGTGGTGGCAGCCATTGCCGCAGCGAACCTCGCCGCAACCCAAGCCGGCCCCGATGCCGAAGAACTCCTGGCAGCCCTCCGCCCCCCTGCTCCCACCGTCGAATAGCACCCTCTCTCACCTAGCGTCGTGTTTTGGGTGACGCTCTCTCACCTAACGTCGTTTTTTGGGTGTCGCTCTCTCACCTAACGTCCCGTTTGGGGTGTCGCTCTCTCACGTCCGGTCGCCTCGCATCGACCTCATCGTTATTCCGGGGCTGTCAGGCTGAACTCGAAGGGACTAGAGCCCATAAGCTACAGGCCCAGGAAGTCCCGCAGCGTCGGGAGTGCGGCACCCTGGACCGCAGCAATGGCGCGTTGGACGTTCGCCTCGCGGGCCACGAATGCCAGCTCGTCCGTGTCCCTGGCCAGGTCAGCGATACCGGACTGCGAAAGCCCGGGGGCCGGATCCGAGGAAGCCGAGGAATCCTGCAGGAGCAGGACGTTGGCGGCAACGGCGTCGTCAATCCCCGCCAGCAGTGCGGCCATCCCGCGGCGGTGGTCCTCAAGGAGTTCGGGCCAGATTCCCGGTGGTGCGATCGAAATGAGGGCGGGAAGCGTCAAATGGTCGGGCGCTTTCCAGGCGGCGGCCACTGCCGAGGCTTCAACTCCGCGTGCGAGGGATTCGAATCGAAGGTTTTCGAGCACTTTTTCGAGTTCGGCCGCGGTGAAGTTCAGCCGGTGCCAGTTGCCTGCCCGGAGATGCAGGAGCTGCGTTTCGAGTAGGAAAAGCAGGAAATCAAGTTGCCTCCGCTCGCGCCACAGCGTTGCCGATAGCTCGTCCGCCCCCACGGTTCCCCAATTCATTTTATGGCCCGCCAAAATCACGATTTGGCAGGGTTTGTGATTACTTCTGTTGAGCGTACACGCAGAGTCGTTTTCAGGTGGTATGTTCACTGAACACGTACCTGTTCGTAGTCCCAAATTGTCGCTGTGATTGGTCTCTTGGCGTCCTTTCGGAACTGCGTAATCCCAGGTTCTTGCAACTCAATAATCCGGTCTCATGGGGGGACTCAGTTTTGAATCGCGAACAGCGCAACGAGCTGGTGTTGCAGCACCTTCCGCTCGTTGGTTACTTGGTCTCTGACCTTTGCGCGCGCGCCACACATCTGTCGCGCGACGATTTTGCTTCTGTTGGTTCCGTGGCGCTTATTACGTCGGCCGACTCCTTCGACCCGGACCTCGGCGTTCCGTTCGGTGCGTTTGCGCGCCGGCGGATCGTGGGCGCGTTCGCGGATGAGATGCGCGCAGGCGACTGGGCCACCCGCTCAGCCCGCAAGCGGATCAAGGAAACCACGGCTATCCAGGAGACCCTGACGGGCGTTCTGGGACGAAGCCCCAGCGTTGCCGAGATGGCCTCGGCCTTGGGCGTCGAACGCAGTTACGTCGAGGCTGCCATGGCCGACGCTGCGCGGACACTGACCTCACTCGACGAGGTTGTAGCGGACACCGTGGCGTCTCCCGCGGAATCCCCGGAGCACTCGGTCCTGGCCGATGAACGCATCAAGTACCTCCGCGCCGCCGTCGACGCTTTGCCGGAAAAGATGCGGTTCGTGATTCAGGAGATCTACCTCGCAGGGCGTTCCGTGAAGGAGCTCGCTGAGGAACTGGGCTCTACCCACGCCGCGGTCTCGCAGCAGCGGGCCGAAGGTATCCGGCTCATGCGCGACGGCTTGGCCGCCCACTACGCAGACAGCCCCGATCAAGCCTTTGAACCGGAATCCCGGATAACGGCCCGACGCCGGAATGACTACCTTTCCGCGTTGGCCACCGCAACCACGGGCGGGATCACCCGAGGCCTGGGACTGGGGTCAGCGCTCAACAGCGCGGTCTAGGCAGCAACACGCAAAAGAAGGCCGGGCCGCTGAGCGGCCCGGCCTTCCGGTTTTGACACGAGTACTACTGCGCCTTCGGCACACCCCGAAGTACGACGGCGGCGAGTACTGCCGCTCCAGCCATCAGGACCAGCCCAATCGCCGCAGTGATATGGACGCCGGACTCGAAAGCGATCCGGGCGGCGGCGGTCAGCGCCTCCGACAAAGGCGCGGGGAGGGCCGCGGCAGCATCAACAGCGCCAGCGAGCGTTTCATTGGAGTTCCCGGCAGCTTCACTGGAGATGCCGTCCGGAATGATCAGGTTGTGCTGGTAGGAAGCAGTGAGGATCGAGCCGAGCACGGCCGTTCCCAGGAGCGACCCCAATTCGTAGCCGGTCTCGGAGATAGCCGAGGCCGCTCCGGACTTGTCGGCCGGAACGGAGGCAAGGATGAGGTCGTTGGAGATGGTCTCCGCGGCACCCACCCCAACTGCGAGCACGGTCAGGGCTGACAGCAGGAACACCGGCCCGCTGCCGTGGTCGCCCACCACCACAACCAGGTAGCCCACAGCGCTCAGTGTCAGGCCGGCAGCAACAACGAACCCGGGCCGCACGCGCTTGACCAACGGCACTACCAGCAGGCCGGCGATGACCGTTGCCAGGAGTGCGGGAATCATCGCGATGCCCGCTTCCATGGGCGACTGGCCCTCAACAAGCTGCAGGTGCTGGGCGAAGAAGTAGATGAACCCGGTCATGGAGAACAGGGACAACACGTTCGCCACGATGGCCGTGCTGAACACCTTGTTCTTGAACAAAGCGACGTCCAGCATGGGGCTCTCGATCCGTTGCTGGCGGCGGACGAACAGGATGCCCATCACCAGTCCGAAGCCCATGAAGGCCGCAGCCGATGCTCCGAAGCCGTGAACCGCGAATTCCTTGATGCCATAGACGAAGGGAGCCATGGTGACCACTGACAGGACAATGCTGGGCACGTCCACGCGGCCAGGATTGGCGTCCTTGGATTCGGGGATGAGGACCCTGCCGAATGCCAGGAGCGGCAGGAGCAGGAACGCTGCCACCAGGAAGACGGCACCCCACCAGAAGTGTTCCACCAGCCAACCGCCGAAGATCGGGCCGAGGGCGGCGCCACCTGAGAAGCCTGCAGCCCAGACGGCGATCGCAAGCCGGCGACGGTTTGGATCGGTGAAGATGTTCCGGATCAGTGACAGCGTGGAGGGCATCAGCATGGCGCCGAAGACGCCGAGGCCCGCGCGTCCGGCGATGAGCCATTCAGCAGAAGGCGCGAAGGCTGTAGCAGCCGAAACCGCTGCGAAGCCTGTGCTGCCGACCAGCAGCAGCCGCCGTCGTCCGATCCTGTCGCCCAGGTTGCCCATGGAAACGAGCAACGCGGCGAGGACCAGCGGGTAAGCGTCCACGATCCACAGGAGTTGAACGCCGCCCACGTCCAAGGATCGGGCAATCTCAGGCAGGGCAAAGGTGAGCGCGGTGTTGTCGACGGCCACCAGCAGCACCGGGAACATCAGCAGTGCCAGGGCCGTCCAATCGCGCCACGGTGCAGCCGGGCCCATGACGGGACGAGCGGAACGGGGTGCTTGGGTTGAGGACGGCGAGAACATGTAATTTACTGTACCGTCCAGACGGTACAGTTTCAAATAGAACCCGACGAGCCTTTAGGGAATGATGGACATATGCCACGAAAACCAGTTGCCCGGGACGCCGTCCTGGATGCCTACGAAGCCCTCCTCATAGAGGTAGGGGAGCGGGCTGCCACGCTCGACGCCGTCGCCAAGCGGGCCGGGGTCTCCAAGGGTGGGCTGCTGTACCACTTCCCCAACAAGGAGTCGCTGATCAGTGCTCTGCTGGAGCGCTTGGATCTGTTGGCGAACGAAGACATTGAACAGATGAAGGCCGCTCCGGATGGCTCCGCTGCGTACTTCATCCGGTCCTCGCTGTGGGCCGATACGCCCATGGACCGCGCTTTCGTTGCCGCAACGCGGCTGGCCGAGGTGGCACATGAGGAAACCCGGCGCAGGTTCGCCGGCATCCAGCAGCAGTGGCTGGACGTCCTGGCCGAAGACGTGGGGCCGGAGGTCGCCAAAGCCGTCAGCTACATGGGTGACGGCTTGTATTTCAACGCAATGTTCGAAGGCGGCCAGGGGGACGGCAACGCCGGGCGGGAGGCCGACGTCGAGATCCTGCTGGGCGTCCTGGAGCGCCTGCGGAAGCAGTGAGTCGTCCATTTGCGGCGGCGCCCGCCGCATAGGACAATTAACTCTTGTGGCCTGCCCTGAACGGGGCCATACATAACTGAAAATGCCTTTGATCTGCGGCGGGAGAGTCCTGCAAGCACGTGATGCAGGCGCCGTAGGAGCAAACCCTCCCCAGGAATCTCTCAGGCCCACGCACCGCCGCGGCGAGGCAACTCTGGAAAGCAGCAGGCACTTAGCCCACCTCAGGGTGAAAGAGTGCTGTGCTCACCGACGGTGCAAGCGATGGTTGTTCACGCAACGCGCGGAAACTCTCAGGTCCAATACAGAGCGGGGAGGAACCCAGCCGCTGTGGCGTACCCAAACGCTGCCCAAGTAATGGAGTTCCTTCGTGACGGTTAGTTCTGCCTCCACCACCTTCGTCGATCGGCATATCGGCGCCCGCCGCCAGGCCGACATTGAGACCATGCTCAAGTCCGTCGGCTACGACACCGTTGATTCGCTGGTGGACACCGCCGTTCCGAACGACATCCGCCAGGACGTTGCCCTCACCCTGGAGAACGCGCTGAGCGAAGTCGAGGTCCTCGCCGGGCTCCGCAAGCTTGCCTCGAAGAACAAGACTGCCGTTCAGATGATCGGCCAGGGCTACTACGACACCGTGACGCCCCCGGTGATCCGCCGCAACATTCTCGAGTCCCCGGCCTGGTACACGGCCTACACCCCGTACCAGCCCGAAATTTCGCAGGGCCGCCTCGAAGCACTCCTGAACTTCCAGACCATGGTTCAGGACCTTGTTGGCCTGCCGATCGCCAACGCCTCCCTGCTGGATGAAGCAACGGCTGTGGCTGAAGCTGTCCTGATGATGCGCCGCGCCAACAAGAACAAGGCCGTCCAGGATGGCAAGACCGTTCTTGACGCCGACTGCCTGCCTCAGACCATCGCCATTGTGAAGGGCCGCGCCGAAGCCCTCGGCTTTGAGGTTGAGGTTGCGGACCTGTCGCTCGGCCTCCCGGAAGGCGCCATCAACGGCGTCGTCCTGCAGCAGCCCGGCGTTTCGGGCCGCGTGTTCGACCACTCCGCTGTGATCGCTGAGGCGAAGGAACGCGGCGCGCTGGTCACCGTGGCTGCCGACCTCCTCTCCCTGACGCTCATCACCCCTCCGGGTGAGCAGGGCGCTGACATTGCTGTTGGTTCCGCGCAGCGCCTGGGTGTCCCGCTGTTCTTCGGCGGCCCGCACGCCGCGTACATGGCCGTCCAGAAGGGCCTGGAGCGTTCCATGCCCGGCCGTCTGGTGGGCGTTTCCAAGGACGACGCCGGTGTCCCCGCCTACCGCTTGGCGCTGCAGACCCGTGAGCAGCACATCCGCCGCGAGAAGGCCACGTCCAACATTTGTACTGCGCAGGCGTTGCTGGCCATCGTGGCCTCGATGTATGCCGTCTACCACGGCCCGGAAGGCCTGAAAGCGATCGCCGAGACCGCCCACGGTCACGCCCGCACTCTCGCAGCGTCCCTGAAGGCTGCCGGCGTCGAGGTCCTCCACGGTTCCTTCTTCGACACCATCACCGTCCGCGTCCCCGGCAAGGCGTCTGAGATCGTCGCCGCTGCCGAGGCCAAGGGCATCAACCTGCGCGGCGTTGACGCTGACACGGTGGGTATTTCTGTTGATGAGACAACTACATCCGATATTGTCGGCGGTCTCCTCGCGGTCTTCGGCGCTTCGGTGCTTGAGTCCGCAGATGGCTTTGCGCTTGAGGGCTCTGTTGAGCGCACGAGCGACTTCATGCAGCACCCGGTGTTCAACACGCACCGCTCCGAAACCCAACTGTTGCGCTACATCCGCAAGCTCTCTGACCGTGACCTCGCGCTGGATCGCACCATGATTCCGCTGGGTTCCTGCACCATGAAGCTGAACGCCACCGCTGAGATGGAAGCCATTTCCTGGCCGGAGTTCGCTTCGATCCACCCGTTCGCTCCGGATTCCCAGACCGAAGGCTGGCGTGAGCTCATCACCGACCTTGAGGCGCAGCTGACCGAGATCACTGGCTACGACCAGGTGTCCATCCAGCCGAACGCCGGCTCCCAGGGCGAGCTCGCAGGCTTGCTCGCAATCCGCGGCTACCACCACTCCCGCGGCGATGAGCAGCGCAACGTGTGCCTGATCCCGGCTTCGGCCCACGGCACCAACGCCGCCTCGGCAGTGCTGGCGGGCATGAAGGTAGTTGTTGTAGCTACCGCACCCGATGGCACCATCGACCACGTTGACCTCAAGGCCAAGATCGAGGCCCACCGGGACGCCCTCTCGGCCATCATGATCACCTACCCGTCCACGCACGGTGTCTACGACGCTGACGTCCGCGAAGTCTGCGACGCCATCCACGAGGCCGGCGGCCAGGTGTACATCGACGGCGCCAACCTCAACGCACTCGTGGGCCTGGCCCAGCCGGGCAAGTTCGGCGGCGACGTGTCCCACCTGAACCTGCACAAGACCTTCTGCATCCCGCATGGCGGCGGTGGACCGGGCGTTGGTCCGGTTGCAGCCAAGGCACACCTCGCGCCGTTCATGCCGGGAGATGCCGCGTCCTGGACCGAAGGCAACGACGTCCCGATCTCAGCTTCCCGTTTCGGTTCCGCCGGTGTGCTGCCGATCTCCTGGGCTTACGTGAAGCTCATGGGCGGCCAGGGACTCACCGAGGCCACCAAGTCCGCGCTGCTTGCCGCGAACTACATCGCTTCCCGCCTCAACGACCACTTCCCGGTTCTCTACACCGGAGAAGGCGGACTTGTGGCGCACGAGTGCATCCTGGACCTTCGTGAACTGACCGCGAAGACCGGTGTTACAGCTGAGGACGTGGCCAAGCGCCTCATCGACTTCGGCTTCCACGCACCCACCCTCGCGTTCCCGGTTGCCGGCACGCTGATGGTGGAACCCACCGAATCCGAAGACCTCGTGGAAATCGACCGCTTCATCGAAGCCATGATCACCATCCGCAAGGAAATCGACCAGGTTGCCCATGGCGACTTCGCCGTGGAGAACTCGCCGCTGCGCAAGGCACCCCACACGGCTGCCGCCGTCGTAAGTTCTGATTGGGACCGCGCGTACCCGCGCGAGCAGGCCGCCTTCCCGGTCCACCACCTCAAGCAGGACAAGTACTTCCCGCCCGTCGGCCGCATCGACGGCGCAGCCGGAGACCGCAACCTGGTCTGCTCCTGCCCGCCGATCGAAGACTTCGAAAACTAGGACGGTCCCGCAATGACTGAGAACTACACCGCCCTCTACGAAGAGCACAAAAAACTCGGCGCGTCCTTCACCGACTTCGGTGGCTGGCAGATGCCCCTCAAGTACTCGTCCGAATTGGCCGAGCACCACGCAGTCCGCAAGTCCGCAGGCCTGTTCGACCTCTCCCACATGGGCGAAGTCTGGGTCACCGGCCCCCAGGCTGCTGCTTTCCTGGACTACGCCCTGGTGGGCAAGATCTCCGCCATGGCCGAGGGCAAAGCCAAGTACTCGCTGATCTGCCAGGAAGACGGCGGCATCATCGACGACCTCATCGCGTATCGTCGCGGCGAGGACAAGTTCCTGGTGGTCCCGAACGCGGGCAACGCCAAAGTTGTGGCTGAAGCCCTGCTGGAGCGCGCCGCTGGTTTTGACGTGCTGGTTGAGGACGCTTCGGCCGAAACTTCACTCATTGCAGTGCAGGGCCCGCTCGCCGAAGCCATCCTGCTGCGCTTGGTTCCGGCCGAACAGCACGCACTGGTCACCGAACTGAAGTACTACGCGGCCGTTGAGGTCCCCTTCACGTTCGACGGCGGCACTCAAGACCTGCTGTTGGCCCGCACCGGGTACACCGGCGAAGACGGCTTCGAGATCTTCGTAGCCAACGGATCCGCGGCCGCCCTCTGGCAGGCCATCGCGGATGCTGCTCAAGAAGGCGAACTCACTCCTGCCGGCCTCGCTTCCCGCGACTCACTCCGCCTCGAAGCCGGAATGCCCCTTTACGGCAATGAACTCTCCCGCGAAGGCAACCCCTTCGCTGCAGGGCTCGGACCCGTCGTGGCGCTGTCCAAGGAAGGCGACTTCGTGGGCAAGGACGCACTGGCAGCCCTCAAGGCAGACGGGGCTGGCGCAACCAGCGGACGCAAACTCGTTGGCCTCAAGGGCCTGGGGCGCCGCGCCGGACGCGGACACTACCCGGTTCTCAAGGACGGCGCTGTAGTTGGCGAAGTGACCTCCGGCCAGCCCAGCCCTACGCTTGGCTACCCGGTAGCGTTGGCGTATGTCGACGTCGAGCACTCAGAGCTTGGTACCGCGCTGGACATTGACCTGCGCGGCAAGAGCGAGCCGTTCGAAGTCGTCGCACTGCCGTTCTACAAGCGCCAAAAGTAGGCCGGGGCCGTACTCGACGGGTCGCCTGAAGCCCGTCGGGTCCGGCATCCTCCGCGTGCTCGGTCGCGGGAACGCCCGCTGAGCGGACGTGACGCTTCCTTGGACGCACGCTTCCGGATACCGGTCCCGAAGGGGCCGCGTACCTCCGGAGCGACCGTTAGATTTAGACCACTCAACGTAAAGGAATCAGAATGCCCAAAGTAGCGCCCGAACTTCAGTACTCCGACGAGCACGAGTGGGTTTCCCGCGGCGAGGGGAACTCGGTGTCCGTTGGTATCTCCGAGGTTGCCACCGACGCGCTGGGTGACATCGTGTACGTTGACCTTCCCGAGGTTGGCTCCACGGTCACCGCTGGCGAGACCTGTGGCGAAGTTGAGTCCACCAAGTCCGTTTCGGACCTGTACTCGCCGGTCACCGGTGAGGTCACCGAGATCAACGACGCTGTCGTCGGCGACCCGGCCCTGATCAACAACGACCCCTACGGTGCCGGCTGGCTCTTCAAGGTCGCCGCTGAGTCCGAGGGCCCGCTGCTCTCGGCCGAGGAATACGCCTCCAAGAATGGCGGAGACCTCTCCTAAAGTCCCTCCCGACCGAGTCCGATCCGGGGGTTCGCTGCGGGTCGTGCCGTGCGCACGTCATGTTCTGCAGCTAGACCCCGAATTGGGCGCCGGGATGGCCCGAACGCTCGCAGGCAGCACCGGCCCACAAGGCGTAGCGTGGGATTGTAGAACTGAATAGTATTGCGACGCCGGGTTGCCGCCTTTGGGGGCCATCCGGCGTCGTGCTTCGGTCGCCTTCCGCCACAAGCGGGGGAGACCATCCGGCAGGACCATCTGCCGGACCGTTTCAAGCTGTATTAAGGGATCCCGACCATGGCTGTTGGTGTTTTCGATCTGTTCTCTGTGGGTATTGGTCCGTCGAGTTCCCATACTGTGGGGCCGATGCGGGCTGCCGCTGTGTTCGCCAGTGAGTTGAAGGACGCTGATGTCCTGGGCTCGGTGGCATCGTTGCGCGTTGATCTGTACGGTTCATTGGCTGCCACGGGACGTGGCCACGGCACGATGACGGCGACGCTGCTGGGTTTGGAAGGCTATCACCCCGAGCTGATTCTGCCTGACGAGGTGGAGGAGCGGCTCGCCACGATCGCTGAGACAGGTGTCCTGAACCTGGCGGGTGCCTCCGGCGACGGTGTTGAGCTGCCGTATGCGGTGGAGGACATGGTGTTGCATCCGTTGACGGTGTTGCCGCGGCATACGAATGGGATGAAGTTTGCTGTGTCCGATGCTGCGGGGAACGTGGTGGTGGAGGCGACGTTCTTTTCTGTGGGTGGTGGGTTCATTGTCCGTGAGGGTGAGGAGAACGCGGCTCAGCAGGAGTTGGAGGAGACGAAGGCGGAGTTGCCGTTGCCTTTTAGGACGGCGGCGGAGTTGCTGGGCCGGTGCCAGTCCAAGGGGTTGGGGATCAGCGACATCATGTTCATCAATGAGCGGGCGTCCCGGTCGGAGGAGGAGATCCGGGAGGGTCTGTTGCATATCTGGTCCGTGATGGAGGCTTGCGTTGAAACGAGTTTGAAGCGTGAGGGTGTGCTCCCTGGCGGGTTGCGGGTCCGTCGTCGTTCTCCTGATTGGTTGGAGCGGTTGCTGAAGGAGGATAAGGACCGGAACGATCCGAAGTATTGGCAGGAGTGGGTGAACCTGATCGCGTTGGCTGTGAATGAGGAGAATGCCTCTGGCGGCCGGGTGGTGACGGCTCCGACCAATGGTGCTGCGGGGATCATTCCGGCGGTGCTGTATTACGCGTTGAATTATGCTCCGGGCATGGACAAGGCCTCCCAGGCTGATAAGGACGATGTGGTGGTGAAGTTCCTGCTCGCTGCGGGTGCGGTGGGTGTGTTGTATAAGGAGCAGGCGTCCATTTCGGGTGCTGAGGTTGGCTGTCAGGGTGAGGTGGGTTCGGCGTCGTCGATGGCTGCTGCCGGGTTGGCTGAGGTGATGGGTGGTACGCCGGGTCAGGTGGAGAACGCTGCGGAGATCGCGATGGAACACAACCTGGGGTTGACGTGTGATCCGATTGGGGGGTTGGTGCAGATTCCGTGTATTGAGCGGAATGCGATTGCTGCGGCGAAGGCGATCAACGCGGCGAAGATGGCGTTGTGGGGTGATGGGACGCATCGGGTGTCGTTGGATGAGGTGATTGTGACCATGCGTGAGACGGGCAAGGACATGTCCCATAAGTACAAGGAAACCGCGATGGGCGGCCTCGCCGTCAACGTCGTCGAATGCTGAGTCTTTTTACTGTCAGTGCCTAGTGCCATGCTGTATCCATGAGCGGGGGATACAGCAGGGATTTTTTGCGGGCACGCCTTGAACTGCCCAGTCCGTCGGCAACGACGATTCTTTTGGACTACACCCACTTTTCCGTGCGTTTCCGGGCTGCCCGGAAGCTTGCGGCGATCGTGGGTGTCAACATCAGCGGTGCTGAACTGAATCCACTGGCCCGCGAGGGAACCTGGCATTTCGATGACAGGATCCCCAAGGAACAGCAGGCCGGCCCGGACGTCTATAAGAACAACGCGTTCGACCGCGGGCACTTGGTGCGGCGTTTGGATCCGGTCTGGGGTGATGCGGCAACGGCGAAGAAGGCCAACCAGGACACGTTTGCCTTCACCAACGCAGCGCCGCAGGTGGATGACTTTAACCAAGGCAAGGAACTGTGGGTGGGACTCGAGGACCACGTGCTGGGCCACGCCCACGCGCATGACGCCAAACTCAGTGTGTTCACTGGGCCGGTCTTCCTGGAGGACGATCTTCCGTACCGCGGCGTCCAGATCCCGCGGAAGTTCTGGAAGATCGCGGCCTGGACCAACGACGCCAAGCTTGCCGCCGTCGGGTTCGTCCTGGACCAGTCGCCGCTACTGGGCAAGGTTGATCTGAAGAGAGCCATCGAGACGCGGCTCCTGGAAGGCGAACCGCCCCCGCTGGGTCCGTTCCGGACCTTCCAGGTCCCCATTGGGCAGATCGCGGACCTGACAGGACTGAGTCTCAGCAGGCTCACCAACGCGGACCGTCTTGTCAGCGGCCAGCGCGAACTGGGCCAGCAACCGAAAGCGATCAAGCTGGAGAGCGCGGACCAGATCCGTTTGTAAGCACCTCCAAGAGCACGTTCATCCTGGAAGAGCAGCCGATTTTTCCCGGCCCGATAGACTTGGAGCTGCATGTCCGCATGCGCACCACGCTTTTTGAACACTGCACCAAAACCCTGAGATTGGACACGGCCACCTTGCGAGAATTTACCGCCCGCTTTGCCACCGCCGAAGAAATCGATAACTGGGACAAACACGTCACGGCCAATCCGAACGGCGGCAACATGCTGCAATCGGACGCCTACGCGGCAGTCAAGGACGGCAACGGCTGGCTGGTCCGCCGACTTGTGGTGGAGACCGCCGACTACGCCAGCTACAACCTGCTCCTGGAGAAGAAGTTCCCCGTCATGGGCCGGCTCTGGTACCTCATCAAGGGGCCGGACGCTGCTGCCGTGGAGGACATCACCTCCATGCTCAAGGCCATCGCCGCTCTGGCCAAGGAGCAGAAGATGAACGTCTTCGCCATCAAGATAGAGCCCGACGTCGTGGAGTCACCTGAGGCGGTGACGCACCTGAAAGCGGCTGGCTTGGTCAAGGCCCCGAACATCCAGTCCAACGACTCGACGGCGATACTGGACATTTCAGCTCCGGCCAATGAAGTACTCAGGAGTATTTCCTCACGCGCCAGGAACGCAGTCCGCAGGGCGGAGCGTGAGGGGTGCGAGGTCCTCCAGGCTGAACCCGGCCACGACACTTACCGCAAGCTCTACGCGCTCATGCAGAACACCATGAATGCCAAGGGGGACATGCCGCTGCGGAGCTACGAGTACTACTCCACGTTCTGGGAAGAGTTCAGCAGCCGGGGCCAGGGTCACTTCTTCTTCGTTCACGAGGATGGGGCTCCGAGCGTTGGCGCTTTCGTCATCAATTATGGTTCCAAGGCGACGTACAAGGACGGCGGTTCCACCCAGAACCGCAAGCAGTACGGTGACTCACACTTGGCGCAGTGGGCTGCGATCCAGCGCATGCAGGAGCTTGGCTGCGTGGAATACGATTTCTGTGGCACCCCGCCGGCAGCACGGATCAAGGACAAGTCCCACCCGCTCTATGGCCTGGGATCCTTCAAGACGAGCTTTACCAAGACCGTCACGGACTTTGTGGGTTGTTACGACCTCGTGCTGGGACCCGTCCGCTACAAGCTGTGGCTCAAGGGTGCTGAGCGCATCTTCCGTCGTCTGGAAACCATGCGCACCGGCGGCCAGTTCTACTGACGGCCAGTTATCGGCAGCAAGCAAACTTCAGGCCCGCCCCGGCCACCAACGGGTGCAAATCTACTGTTAGGTGAGGTATTTTCTTTGACTCCGATTGAGGCTGGAACCGCCATGGAATTCGTGATTCTCAGTGACGCTGATTTCGAGACGTTTGCCAAGGGACACCCCCAGGGGAGCTTCATCCAATCCATGGACCTGACCCGCTTCCAGCGCGCCCGTGGTCAGGAAGTGGAACTCTTCGGGGTCATGCAGAGCGGCAGCCTTGTTGCCGCAGGAAAGCTCGTCTACACGGCAAACCGCTTCGGCTACAAGGTGTGCGACTGTGCCAAGGGGCCACTGATGGACTACAGCGACCCCGCGGTGGTGAGCTTCGTCGTCGAGCAGTTGAAGAAGCACGCGGCTTCGAAGAAGGCCGCGGAACTGCGGATCTCGCCCAACATCCGGTACATCGCACGGGACGAAGAAGGTGCCGAGCACCCCGAGGTGGAGGACAACCGTCCCCTGCTGAAGGAATTCGAGGGCTTGGGTTTCAAGCACCAAGGCTTCGACATGAACTTCGCCAACATCAACTGGATGTTCATCAAGCAGCTCGACGGGATCGCCGATTCCGAAGAGCTGATCATGGGCATGAACTACCGCACCCGCAAGGCCATCCGGAAAGCCGAAAAGAACGGCGTTTACCTGGAACAGGCCACGCTGGAAACGCTGGACGACTTCTACAACGCGCTGAGCACTGCCGGCGACGAGAAGGGCTTCACGTACCGCGAACGCGAGTACTACGAGCAACTGCTCCGCAACACCTCGGACGAGTTCACCAAGCTCATGATGGCCAAGATCAACATCCCCGAGTACCGGGCGTCCATCACCGAGCGCCTGAACGCTGAATCAAAGACCCTCGCAGACCTCAAACGTGAAGTCGAAGAG
The DNA here is from genome assembly GCF_025421775.1 of Paenarthrobacter aurescens. GTDB lineage: Bacteria > Actinomycetota > Actinomycetes > Actinomycetales > Micrococcaceae > Arthrobacter > Arthrobacter aurescens_B. Next base: position 117,099 of record NZ_JAOEFX010000002.1, read on the forward strand.
ACTGGCAGCAAGAAGAAGGCCAACCGCGTCAAGGTAGTCCAGGATCTCGTGGACAGCTATGAGCGCAGCCTCAAGGATATCGAACGCTTCCCGGACTCCGTAGGCGTGGCGACCGTGGCTGCCATCCACTTCGCATGCTCGGGCGACGAACTGGTGTGCGTCATTGGCGGCACCGTGCAGGACTATATCTACTTCAACGGCGCTACGTCCCTGTACTGGGGCATGATGCTGCACGCGCTCAACAACGGATACTCGCGCTACAACTTCTACGGCACGTTCGGCATCCAAGGCCAGGACGAGACCGGCCACGGCGGCTACGAATTCAAGAAGGGCTTCGGTGGCGAGGTAGTCCAGCTGGTGGGGGACTTCGTCGCACCAGTGAACCCGCTCGTCTTCAACGCCTACCGCGTGGTCAGGAAGCTCGCAGGAGCCGCCCAGACAGTGCTGGGACGATTGCCCCTTGAGAAATTGCCAGTAGTCCGAAACCTGCGGGGGAACCGCTAATCAAACAAGTCAAGGGAGGATCACCGCGTGACTGAACGCCCCGAGGGGTCCGCCAGCCGACCCCATACCGACGGCTTGCCCAAGACCCAACCGCTGCGCCCGTCGCAGGTCCGGCAGAACGTTAACGCCAAACGCATGCTCATGCGCTTGGTCCAAGGCGATAGTCCGCCCACCGCCCCCATGAACATCGTGGATCGGCTTGCCGGGAGTCCCTACGCCAACCCCACCATCCAGGTGGTGGGTGTGGATGCCTCGGCCCGTAAGACCATCGACTTCGCCCTGCATCTGGCAGAGGTCATGTTCCGGTACGGGGCCGGTGCCCTGGAAGTCGAGACGAGCATGATCGCCGTTACGGCTGCCCTTGGCTTGAAGAACGTTGAAGTGGACATCACCAACCAGTCGGTGGCCATCAACTACGCTCCCAAGGACCAGACGCCCATCACGCTGCTCCGCGTGGTGCGCTCCTGGACCAACAACTACGCCGGCCTTGCGCAGGTCCATCAACTGGTCACGGACATCGTGGCCGGGGGAGTGGGGCGCGACGAAGCCGTGCGCCGGTTGAACGAGATCATCCGCAGCGCCAAGCCCTTCCCGCGGTGGATGGTCACCATGGCCTTCGGTGTCTTTGCCGCGGTTTTCGTGGGCGTGCTGGGCGGCGGCATCGGCGCGTCCGCGGTAGCGTTCGGCTCCAACATCCTCATAAGCCTGCTCTCCCGCCAACTCGCCAAGTGGCGGACGGCGGACTTCTTCAACACCATGGCGTGCGCGTTCCTGGTCACGTTCATCGCGCTGATGTTGCGTTGGGCGGGTGTGGACATTGCTCCATCCATTGTGGTGGCCGGCGGAATCCTGCTGCTGCTACCCACAGGCCGCCTCGTTTCCGCCGTGCAGGACGCCATCAACGGCTTCCCTGTGACGGCTGCTGGACGGTTTCTTTCCACCGCACTGACATTCGGTGCCATCGTGGCTGGTATCGGCGTCGCCGTGGTGGTCGGAACGCTGATCGGCAGCGAGGTCCTGGACGTCACGGACACATTCCCCGATGCGTATCCTCTCTGGGGCCGGGCGATTCTTATCGCCATCGCAGTAGTGGCCATCGGTGTGACCGAGCAAACGCAAATGCGACTGTTGCTTCCGACGGCGGCAGTGGGGTTTGTGGGATTCTTCGTTTTGTGGGGGGCCGGGGCAGCCGGCCTCGGCGACCGCTTGTCGCCCGCCGTAGCCGCAGTGGTGATCGGTCTGTTGGGCAGGGTCGTGGCGCTCAAACTGGGTGCACCACAGCTGGTGGTGGCCGTTCCTGCTGCGCTGATCCTGTTGCCCGGCCTCACCATATTCCGGTCGATGTATGTTTTGACCGTCGAAGAAGGAGACATCCTGGCGGGTGCTGGTGGCATGCTCAACGCCGGTGCGATTGTGTTGGGTGTGGCCGCAGGCATTGTCCTGGGCGACAACCTTGCCAGGCCGCTCACGAAGGGCCTGTCCAGCAATGAACGGCGCAGGGTCAGACGCCGCTAGCGACCCGGTTAATGCCGAACGGCGCCGCCATGAGGCGGCGCCGTTCGGCATTACGGACTAAATCTAGATCTGTCCTACGGGAAGTTTCTTCTCGGCTTGGAAGACTTCCTCCACCCGACCCTGAGCCCAGTAACCGGACAGAGACACTTGGGAACGTTCCAAGCCCCGCTGTGCAAAGAAGATCTCCCGGAGACCCTTCATGTACCCCCGCTCGCCGTGGGCGAAGACATCCACGCGTCCTGGCAACCATTCGGTGTTGCGGAGGGCTTCCAGCAGCAAATCACTGGATCCGGCAGGTACGCCGCTGCGCTGCAGCCAGTGCAGTTCAACGCCTTCGGGAGAGGATATTGGCAGGATGTCGGCCTCACTGTCTACCTCAAGGAAGACTGTCCCGCGGGCGTCGGGAGCAAGGGCCTCGACGCAGGCCGCTATGGCCGGAATCGCGGCGTCATCGCCGGCGAACAAGTACCAGTCGGCGTCAGGGGCGGGGTTGTAGCCGCCGCCCGGGCCCGTGAAGACCATGGAGTCGCCGGGCTCGGCTGCGGCTGCCCAAGGACCGGCCAGGCCTTCGTCGCCGTGCACCACGAAGTCGATAGCCAACTGTTGGGCTTCCAGGTCCACCCAACGGATGGTGTATGTCCGGGTGTGCGGCCACTGCTCGCGGGGCATGGTCTCGCGGATGGCCCACAGGTCCAGGGGGAGCTCGTAGTTGATGCCCGGCTGCGGGAAGACAATCTTGACGTACCGGTCCACGTACTCGTTGTTCACGTAATCGCTGAATCCAGGTCCGCCGGCCACGATCCGCACCATATGCGGTGAAAGGTGTTCCCTCCGCAGAACAGTCAGGTTGACCTGGGGGCGGGTTTTGCGTGTGGCGGACGAGGTGACGGGGAGAGCAGTCATATAGGTAAGCCTAAGCTAATTGCCTGCACGCCCGCTGGGTATGAGTCGAAGGTTACAGGACGGGCAGTTCCCAATTGATGGGGTCAGCGCCCCGGGCAACCAGCAGTTCGTTGGTCCGGCTGAAGGGTTTTGAGCCGAAGAATCCGCGGGAGGCGGACAATGGGCTCGGATGCACCGAGACGATGGACGGTGCGCCGCCCAGCAGCGGTACGACGCCCTCAGCGTCTTTGCCCCACAGGATCGCCACCAGCGGGCTTTGGTGGCCAGAGTCGTCGGTACGGTTGGCGACGGCGGTGACTGCCGCCGTCGTGATGGCTTCCCAGCCCTTACCCCGATGCGAGCCGGCTTTTCCGGCTTCCACGCTGAGGACGCGGTTCAGCAGGAGGACGCCTTGGTCCGTCCAGGCGCTAAGGTCGCCGTGGATCCGGGGCGGGAGGCCAAGGTCGTCGTGAAGTTCGCGGTAGATGTTGGCGAGGCTTCGCGGAATGGGGCGCGTTTGCCGCGACACGGCAAAGGAAAGTCCGACGGCGTGTCCCGGCGTCGGATACGGGTCCTGGCCCAGGATCAGTACTTTGACGTCGGCCAACGGCTGGCTGAAGGCGCGCAGGAGATTCCGGGCCGAAGGAAGAACGTGGGCGCCATCGGCTGCCCGCCCGGCGACATACGCCAAGGCATCGCGGAGTTGGCGTTCCACGGGGCGCAGTGCCTGTGCCCAGTCGGGTGCCATCAGTTCCTCCAAGGGGCGGTCAACCAGCGCCGCAAAGCCTGGATCCGCCACGCCCGCAGGTTCAAGGTCAAACAGTGCATCCTCGCCAGTCACTACGCCATTGTGCCCCGCGCGGCGCCGGCCGGGCGAATGACAGCGTTGTTATTCGCCCGTAACATAGGGGTAGGACATTTTCCCCAACAAGCGTCGAAGGAGTGTGCCGTGGCTGAACCAGCACCGGAACCGATGGCGTCGCAGGCAACAGGCTTTGCCCTGGAAGACCTCGCGGCCGGGACGCGCAGTGACTCCCCGCTCAGTGAACGGGATCAGCAAATGTTGGCCCTGGAGCGGCAATGGTGGAAATACGCGGGCGCCAAGGAACAGGCTATCCGTGAACTGTTTGATCTCTCCGCCACACACTATTACCAGATCCTTAACGCGCTGATCGATACCGAAGACGCGTTGGCCCACGATCCCATGCTCGTCAAGAGATTGCGTAGACTACGTACGTCCCGCCAGCGTGCGCGGACGGCACGTCGTTTGGGGTCCGACGCGTAAATCGCCCGGCTGATCTGTCAGCAGCTACCAGCAAGGACAACGCTTCACCATGACCAAATATGCCAAGGACGAATTCGACCAGGTCCCGCAGAACACTTCCCGGCAGGGCGTTCACCGCGACGCCCAAGAGACCACCCGCCCCACCTTGTGGCCGGTCCTGACCGTTGGTGCTGTTGCCTTGGTCCTCGGATTGGTGGCCTTCCTGGTCCTTCCGAACCTGGGCGTTGTGGCCCCCGGTGCCGCGCCCAGCGTGACGACGCCGGCGCCGCAGCAGACTGACGCCTCGCCTTCGCCAGCACCGAGCGAATCCAGCAGTGCACCGTCAGCTTCAAGCGAACCGAGCCCGTCAGGCGTTCCGTCCGAGACGTCATCCGCAGCCCCGGTGGACAAGACCACGCCGGTGGCCGTCTACAACGGTGCCGGTACTGCAGGCCTGGCAGGCCGGGTGGCTGGCCTTGTCGAGGGTGATGGCTGGGCGCTGAGCACTGTGGGCAACTGGGGCGGTATCCCGCAGCAGACGTCCGTCATCTTCTACAACGCTCCCGCGCAGAAGGCCAACGCCGAGGCTTTGGGAACCCTGCTGGGCATCCAAACGATCGTTGAATCTCCCGATGTCCAGCAGCCGCTGGTTGTTGTGGCGGGGCCTGGCTACCAGTAGATTCGGGGCCTGGGAGGGCAGGAAAGCCCCAACTCGGTTAAGCCTCAATAACAAAAGTGTTGCCCTGCCCCTCCACGCGAGCGCTGTGATAGTGACAGTGGTTACAGTGGATTGATTCCGGTACGGAGATCCCGGCAACCGGACTTGGCTACTGCGAAAGTGTGGGCATCATGGCATTGGGAACCGTCAAATGGTTCAACGCCGAAAAAGGCTACGGCTTCATCACTGTGGATGAATCCGGCGACGACGTCTTTGTACACTGGTCGGCTATCCAGATGGATGGCTTCCGCGCCCTCGAAGAGGGTCAGCGGGTTGAGTTCGAATTGGGGGAGGGCCAGAAAGGTCCGCAGGCCGAAGGCGTCCGCGTCGCATAGCCCGCGGGCGACGTCCCGCCCCTTCCCGTCAGCCCACGGCTGAAACCCCCTTTGTTTATAGAGCAAAGTGGCATCTCTGCTTGCACTCTCCCCGGTCGAGTGCTAATTATTGATTTAGCACTCTTACGGTTCGACTGCTAAGTCCGGCCCGGCTAATCCCGGGTGGTGGACGGTTGGCGAACCACCGGAGGATCAAGAAACACCTTGGTGGGGTGAGGTCCGGAGCGCGGGGCATACAGAGGCCGCGGGCAAAGGACCGTCCGTCGCGGGCACCCCATCTGACAGGTACCTTCTTAACGACTGTCCCGAAAGGACTACCGCCGTTATGGCCAAGATCATTGCATTTGATGAAGAGGCACGCCGCGGCCTCGAGCGGGGCCTGAACATCCTCGCAGACGCCGTCAAGGTCACCCTCGGCCCGCGTGGACGCAACGTCGTCCTCGAAAAGAAGTGGGGCGCCCCCACGATCACCAACGATGGTGTTTCCATCGCCAAGGAGATCGAGCTGGACGATCCTTACGAGAAGATCGGTGCAGAACTGGTCAAGGAAGTTGCCAAGAAGACGGATGACGTCGCTGGCGACGGTACTACCACTGCAACCGTTCTCGCCCAGGCACTGGTGAAGGAAGGCCTGCGCAACGTTGCCGCCGGCGCCGACCCGCTGTCCCTCAAGCGTGGCATCGAGAAGGCTGTCGAGGCAGTCATCAGCGAACTGCTGGCTTCCGCCAAGGAAATCGAAACCAAGGAAGAGATCGCAGCTACGGCTTCCATCTCCGCCGGTGACCCGGAAATCGGCAGCCTGATCGCCGAAGCCCTGGACAAGGTGGGCAAGGAAGGCGTCATCACGGTCGAGGAGTCCAACACCTTCGGCCTGGAGCTCGAGCTCACCGAGGGCATGCGCTTCGACAAGGGCTACATCTCCGCTTACTTCGTCACGGACGCAGAGCGCCAGGAAACGGTCCTCGAAGACCCGTACATCCTGATCGTCAACTCCAAGATCTCCAACGTGAAGGAACTCGTCACGGTTCTGGAGAAGGTCATGCAGTCGAACAAGCCGCTGCTGATCATCGCCGAAGACATCGAGGGCGAGGCCCTGGCCACCCTGATCGTCAACAAGATCCGTGGCACCTTCAAGTCCGTTGCCGTCAAGGCTCCGGGCTTCGGTGACCGCCGCAAGGCACAGCTCGCCGACATCGCCATCCTCACCGGCGGCCAGGTCATCTCCGAAGAAGTTGGCCTCAAGCTCGAGAACGCTGGCCTGGAACTCCTCGGCACCGCCCGCAAGGTTGTTGTCACCAAGGACGAGACCACCATCGTTGAAGGTGCCGGCGACGCCGAGCAGATCGCAGGCCGCGTGGCCCAGATCCGCGCCGAGATCGAAAACTCCGACTCCGACTACGACCGCGAGAAGCTGCAGGAACGCCTGGCCAAGCTGGCCGGCGGCGTTGCAGTCATCAAGGCCGGTGCCGCAACCGAAGTTGAGCTCAAGGAACGCAAGCACCGCATTGAGGACGCAGTCCGCAACGCCAAGGCTGCTGTTGAAGAAGGCATCGTTGCCGGTGGTGGCGTTGCCCTCATCCAGGCTGGCGCCAAGGCATTCGCCAACCTCACCCTCCAGGGTGACGAGGCAACGGGTGCCAACATCGTCAAGGTTGCCATCGACGCACCGCTCAAGCAGATCGCTTTCAACGCTGGCCTCGAGCCGGGCGTTGTTGTGGACAAGGTTCGCGGCCTGCCTTCCGGCCACGGCCTGAACGCTGCCACGGGCGTCTACGAAGACCTTCTGGCTGCCGGAGTCAACGACCCCGTAAAGGTCACCCGCTCGGCTCTCCAGAACGCTGCTTCCATCGCGGGTCTGTTCCTGACCACCGAGGCCGTAGTTGCCGACAAGCCTGAGAAGAACGCTCCGGCTGCCGGTGGCGACGACATGGGCGGCATGGGCGGCTTCTAGGCACCCAAGCTGTAGCGATACAGCGCCACGCATCACGCTTTAGAGCAAACGACGGCGGTCCCCACCAATTGGTGGGGGCCGCCGTCGTTTGCGTCGGTGCCCAAGGTCGGTGCCCCAGTAGGTAGCAGTAGGTGCCGTTTTGAGCGCTCACTACGGCCTGAACTGCTACTTGGTTGGGTGCCTATCACGGTTTCAGTGTCGGTGGGGTCTGGCAGGATTAACGTCATGACGATTATTGCTGCCGCCGATGGGTCCGCCCTCGGTAATCCTGGGCCGGCCGGTTGGGCCTGGTACGTTGATGACTCCTGTTGGCGGGCAGGAGGTTGGCCGCACGGTACCAACAACCAAGGTGAACTGATGGCCGTCCTGGACTTGTTCCGGTCCACGGCCCACGTGCCACATGAAGAACTGCTGATCCTTTGCGACAGCCAGTACGTCATCAACTGCATTACCAAGTGGATGCCGGGGTGGAAGCGGAAAGGCTGGCGGAAGGCCGACGGCAAGCCTGTGTTGAACGTGGACCTGCTCAAGGACATCGACCAAGCGATCGTTGGCCGCAAGTACACCTTCGAGTGGGTCAAGGGCCACGCCGGGCATGACCTCAATGAGGCCGCCGACGAGCGTGCACGCGCCGTCGCCACCGCTTACCAGCAGGGCGTCGCGCACCGGGCCGGGCCAGGCTTCCCGGGCTCGCTGGAGCAGGCCTCGCAGCCCGCAACGGACGTGGACGGGACCCAGCCCCGTTCCTCAGAGACCGTGCCTGCAGGCACCGCTGCCGGCTCCAAGGGGTTGGCGGGAGGGGGCTCCGCGTCAGCAAAGGTTGAGCGCAGCCCAAGGCCGCATTTCGAACCGACGCTCTTTGGTGAGTCCGGCATCTTCGGTCAGCCCGATCTTTTCAGTGAACTCGAAGGCGCTTCCGCACAGGAGCTCTCCGCCGAGGACACTGTGCTCGCATTGGAAAGGGAGCTGCTCCGGCCTGACGTACGGGCGGACATTGGCCGGATTGGCGTGCTCCTCCACCCGGATTTCGCTGAGATCGGCAGCTCTGGCCGGTTCTGGACCCGGGACGCCATGATGATGGCGCTGGAAGAGGACCCTGGTGAACCGACCGACCTGGAGCTGCTGAGCGCGGACCGCCTCAGCGACAACACTATTCTGCTGAACTACCGCAGCCTTGCCCACTCGGGTTCGGCGCTGCGTAGTTCTGTGTGGATGCTCGACCGCGGACAATGGCGGCTGCGGTTCCACCAGGGGACTGTCGAGAACTGATTCATGACCTGCTGGGAGCTGGCCCATGACCTGCGGGTCCGGATGCGCAAGGGGGAAGGTATCCGGACCCGCAGGAGCCTACGGGGCGGACATCAGTACATGAAGCGCTGGGTGTTGCCCTGTTCCACTTCCGAATAACTTGTTGCCGCCGAGGACAGGGCCATGGTGATGGAAGCGAGCGACGCCTCAACCTTGCTCTGCGTGAGCGACCATTCCACGACAAGTGACTGGAAGTTGGTGGCAGCAGATCCCCGCCACGTCCCTTGGAGTTCCTCCAGGCCGCGCTTCATGGCAAGCACATCCGAACTAATGCGATCAACAGTGCCTTTGACGTTGGCCGACTTGAGCTGAAGCAACTCAGTATCGACGGAGATGACGCTCATGGGTGATGCCTTTCGACGAAGATGTTCCGCAAATTGCGGCGGGATGCGTGGCCACAACATCGAGCCTAGGCAGCCGCCTGCAACCGTGAAACAGGCCTTCGTCGCTATGTGGACAACTCCGCAGACCAGCCCTAGCTGGATATCAGCTCGGCGGGTTCTTCATGGAAGGGAAGGCTGACCACCAGCGTGGCCCCGCCGCCGTCGGTCTCCGTGACCCGGACCGTACCGCCGTGGGACCCCACGATCGCGGCAACAATGGCGAGGCCGAGCCCGCTGCCGCCTGTCTCACGGGTGCGTGACGTGTCAGCCCGGTAGAAGCGTTCGAAGATCTTGTTGGTTTCCGTGTCAGGAATGCCGGACCCGTGATCGCGGATCTCGATGACCGAAACTGAACCCGCAGGAGTGTTACGGACGCCAACAGCGAGTTCGATCGGGCTTCCTTCCGGTGTGTACCGAAGGGCATTGCCCACCAGGTTGCCAATGACTTGTCGCAGCTTGGCCTCGTCGCCTTGGACAGGAGCGGCGGTGGGGGAGGCGTCGTCGAGTCCTGTGAGCGTAATGCTGCGGTCCCCGCAGGAGGCCTTGGTGTCCACCATGGCGTCGTGCGCAAGGAGTTGGAGGTCCACAGGCTTGAGCTGAAGCGGACGCTGCTCGTCCAGGCGGGCCAGCATCAGCAGGTCCTCCACCATGGAGCCCATGCGTTTGGCTTCGCTTTCGATCCGGCCCATCGCCATCGCGACATCTTCTTCGGAGGTGAGGGCGCCGTGCCGGTAGAGCTCCGAGAAACCACGGATGGTCACCAGGGGTGTCCGCAGTTCATGGGAAGCGTCGGCAGCAAAACGCCGCATGCGGCCTTCGGACGCGGCCCGCGCTGCAAACGAGGCCTCAATATGCGCGAGCATGGCATTCAGGGAACCGCCAAGGCGACCGACCTCAGTGTGGGGGTTGTCGATTTCCACACGGCGGGAAAGATCGCCCGCCGCGATGGCCGCGGCCGTCTTTTCCACCTTTGCCAGGGGCCGGAAGGACCGCGCAACGGTCCACGTGGCGATGAAGAAGGCCAAGACGAGGGTCAATAAGCCAACGCCTACCACCACCAGGACGGCATGCTCCATGACTTTGTCCACCGGCGTGAGGGGAAGCCCGATGAGGACCACGCCGTTTTGCCCGTTGGCTACGACGCCCACGGCGATGACGCGCCAGTTGGTGCCCGCTGTGCCTTTGACCTGGAAAGGGGTACTTCCGTGCTGTTTCGCTTCAGTGGGGGTGATATTGGGAATCGCGGGTCGGTCGGTCTGGCTGCCGCCCAACGGATAGGGATCAAGTCCGGGGACATAAAGCGTGAGCGAGTAGTCCGTGGGGACGGCGGAGTCGTTGGGCGCCGTGGGGTTGGGCCGGGACAGGTTGTCGAAAGACTGCTGGTCCTGGGCCAACGCGACAGCGGCTTTGAGTTTGTCGTCCACCTGGCCCTGCAGGTAGCTCTTCACGAGCGTCAGGGTGCCGGAGCCCGTCGCCGCCAGGGCCAGCAGGAGCAGGCCCATGATGATGGCGACGAGCTGCGACCTCAGGGACGCCGATTTCCAGCGTTGCAGCAAGGTCAGCGCTTCTCTGCCGTTCGCAGCACGTAGCCTACGCCGCGCTTGGTCTGGATGAGGGCTGCGGCATCGGGATCGATGTCCACTTTGCGGCGAAGGTAGGAAATGTAGGACTCAACGATCGAGGCGTCACCGTTGAAATCGTATTCCCAGACGTGGTCCAGGATCTGTGCCTTGGAGAGCACACGGTTGGGGTTGAGCATGAGGTAGCGCAGGAGCTTGAACTCGGTGGGGGACAGCTCGATCACAGTGCCGCCGCGGCGCACCTCGTGGGCGTCGTCGTCGAGTTCAAGATCGTCGACGCGGATCACGGCGTCGTCGTCTTCCAGCGGCTGGGTACGGCGCAGGACCGCGCGGATACGTGCCACGACTTCGTCGAGGCTGAATGGTTTGGTGACGTAGTCATCGCCACCGACGGTGAGGCCGGTGACTTTGTCCTCGGTGTCGTCCTTCGCGGTGAGGAACAGGACAGGGAAGTGCTTGCCGGCCGCGCGGAGGCGGCGCGTTACCGTGAAGCCATCCATGTCCGGGAGCATGACGTCCAGGACAGCGAGGTCGGGCGCATGGAGGTCGGCTGCCGCGAGGGCTTCACGACCGTTGGACGCGGCCACGACCTCAAAACCTGCAAAGCGCAGGGATGTGGAGAGCAGCTCGCGGATGTTGGGTTCGTCATCGACGACAAGGAGCTTGGCTTCGGGGCCGTTCTTTTTCATGACACCCATGATGCTCCCAGAAACTGGGAGTTGTCTGGATGCTGCATGTGAGCCGACTGCGTGGCTGGGCTAAGTACCCGACGTGCCGGGAGGCAAGATCACGCCCCCAGTGCCAAGCCCGTCCCCAGTGCCACCATGGTCACGGCAATGCCACCGTCCAGGATGCGCCACGACAGGGGCCGCGCAAAAAATCCGCGGAGATAGCGCGCGCCGAATCCCAGCGACGAGAACCAAATGATGCTGCCGAGCATGGCCCCGGCGCCAAACCACCACTGCAAGGGAGTCCCTTGCGCGCTGGCGATCGAACCCAGAAGGGCGATGTCCAGGTAGACGTGCGGATTAAGCCAGGTGAGTGCCAGAACCGTGGTCACAGCGGCCGCGAGGCCGCGTTTCGCGCCGCCGTCGTTGACTGGTCCTTCCGCAGTAGTCAGTGACTGCGGACGCAGGGCGCGGCGGGCAGCCAGCAGGCCATACGTCACAAGGAATGCGGCGCCGATGTAACGGAGGACGACGACGGCGGCAGGGGCTGCCGTAATAAGGGCACCGGTGCCGAGGACACCGGCCGCGATCAGTACGGCATCGGACAAGGCGCAGACAGCAACGATGGGGACGATGTGTTCGCCGCGGATTCCTTGCCGGAGTACAAAGGCGTTCTGTGCGCCGATGGCAACGATCAGGGCGAGGCCCGTGGCCAGGCCGAGGCCCGCGGAATTGAAGAAGTCAATAAAAGTCACTCTTCGAAACTATGGTGGGTCCGACCTTTAGGCCAGCTAAAGATTCTCACGCCACGTAAGCTGTGCTTATGCCCCAGTTTCCCTCCGAGCAACTCCTCACCTTCGCCACGGTCCTCTCCGAAGGCACATTGGATGCCGCCGCGCGCCTGCTGCACATCACGCCGTCGGCGGTGTCGCAACGGCTGAAAGCGCTGGAACAATTGGCTGGGCGGGTGCTGCTGCAGCGCAGCAACCCTGCCCAGGCCACAGAAGCGGGCGAAGTCGTGCTCCGGCTGGCCCGCCAAGTAGCACAACTTGAGGCCGACGCCGGCAGGGAGCTCGGAATGGGTACTGACGGGGCGAAGCCCGCCCTGCCGATCGTGGTCAACGCGGACTCGTTGGCGGTGTGGTTCCTGCAAGCACTGGCCGAGGTTCCGCAGGACCTTAATGTCACGTTTGACCTTCACCGGGACGACGAACAGCATTCGACGTCATTGCTGCGTTCCGGAACCGTCATGGCCGCCGTTACTGCCACCCCGGAGCCGGTACAGGGATGCCGGGTTGAGAGCCTTGGGGTCATGCGGTACCTCGCCGTTGCGGCGCCCCATTTTGTGGACCGCTGGTTTCCGGATTTTCCGAACGGGATGGACGGTGCGGCACTCAACGCTGCACCCACCGTGGACTTCGACCGCAAGGACACCTACCAGTGGGCGTTCGTACGCTCGTGGCCCGGCGCTTCGGGTGATCCTGTGCCGGAGCGCCGAGGTCCCCGCCACTACGTCCCGGCTTCCCAGGATTTCGGCGACGCGATCCGGTTGGGCCTTGGCTGGGGCTTGATCCCGGAGGTCCAGTGCGCGCCGGATATCGCGGACGGCAGGCTGATTGAGCTGGCCCCGGACCGGCCCTTCGATGTGCCGCTCTACTGGCAGCGGTGGAAGACGGCATCGAGGGTGCTTGACGTGCTGAGCGAGACCGTCCGGGAGGTGTCCGGCCAATACCTCGCCGCACCCTGAAAACCGCTAAATCCGAACACGCCCAAGGATGCTTCCAATAATGTCAGTGCCCCGCTCCACACTTAAAACATGGCAAAAGCAACAGCTCCAGTAAGCATTCACCAGCTTCAGGACAGCGAGGACGTCGAGTTCCACGTGACGTACCTGGACAGTGAGACCGGCCGGGTCCGGCGGGAGGACTTCCAGGACCTCACGGCCGCAGAACGTTTCGCCAGTGCCCAGCTCCGCGATGCCGACTCGTGGGCAGTGGTGGACCGGGTCAAGCTCCAGCAGATCAGCCGGATGGTCGCCTGAGTCCTTCTGCCGCACACGCCGCCGCCAGCACTATTCGGGCCGGTTGCGGGAGTGGCCGCCGTGGACAAACGGTGATGACACGCCCTGGTACTTCAGCAGCATCATCATTCCTTCGGCGGCATGATCAAGGTTGTGGCAGTGGTCCATCCAGATGCCTGGATTGTCCGCGTGGAGGAGCAGCTCCCACACTTCGCCCGGCAAGACGTCCACGGTATCCAGTACAAGCGGCGAGCCGCTGGGCGCTGCACCATTCCTGCTGAGCACTTGGACGTGGTGTCCGTGGGGATGCATAGGGTGTGGTTCAGCGGTGCGGTTGACCACCGTAATCTTCACGGTGTCGCCCGCAGCTACTTCGATGGACGGCACCAATGGGTACGCCGCCCCATTCACGGTGAATGCATAGAGTGGAATGCCCTCGACGAAGCGGAATTGACGGTCCAGGACCACTACCTCTTCGCGGGTGATGGTGGCCTCCTCCAGCCCTGGCCCGTCCCTTGGTACGCCATAGTCCAGCAGGTCGAGCACAGGGGTGGTGTTGAAAATCCCGGGAGGGGCCTTCTCGGGAACGATGATGTCAGGGACGTCGGACGGAGCTACCACCACCACGGCGTTGGACGCAGCATCGGAACGCAGGGTGACGGGCCTGTCCGGCATGGTGAACGCGATATCCACGCGGCCCCCGGCCCCGATACGGACCAGTTTGCCGTCAACATCCTCCGGCTGGTTAACCTCCGTTCCATCCACCGCCACGGCCCTGTAGCTGGTGCCTTCGAACAGATAGCGCTGCGGCAGCGAATCGGTGTTGATGAGCCGCATCCTCACAGTCGAACCCGGCATGGCCGCGTGCATGCTGCGGCGGTCTGAGGAGCCCAGCAACCCCAGACCGCTGAGGTCGTGTCCGGCCACCACCAAGTCCGTGTCAGCACGGGCGGCAGAGGGGTGGTGCACGACGAATGTGCCGTAGAGGCCCTTGCGGACCCCTTCGGCTGAATCCTGGTGGGTGTGATACCAGTACGTGCCGGCTTGGGCGGCAGTAAAGCGATAGGTCATGGACTGCCCGGGCATCACTGCATCCTGGGTTGCGCCGGCTACTCCGTCCATGGCATTGGGAACGTCATATCCGTGCCAGTGCAGGGTGACACCGGCAGTCACGTCACGATTCTTGAGCTCCACCTCCATCACCTCGCCCAACGTGGCCTCCAATGCAGGGCCCGGAAGGCTGCCGAACGTCCAGGCGTCCGTGCGCTGACCGGACGGCAGCGTGAGCTGCTCCACCCGGGCCGTGAGCTCGTAGCGCCGGACCACGGGATTGGCAGGGGACTCGCCCAGAAGGCTGGTCACGGGCGTCGGGTCCGCAACGGACGCGGCGTTCCCGCCGTCGTGATGCCCGACGGCGGCCGCGATCACCGCGCCGTCGGCTGACCTGCTCCCCAGCCAGGCAAATACTCCGGAGCCCAAAGCGGTACACGCCATGAGCCCGGCTACTGCTGCAGCCGCCGTCGGACGCCTGACTGCGGAAGAACCTGTACTTGTCGCCCGGCCGTGTCCCGCCAGAGCAACGCGACGCGGTGTGAACAGCGCGAGCCTGGCGAGCAGCACAGTCAAAGCCACCATGGACAGCAGCACCACGATGCTCCACGGAGCCGGGAAGGGTCCCAGGATGAACGTCAGGGCCAACGACGCCACGGCTGACGCCGCGGCTGCCACCATGGCCAGAACGGCCCGCTCCCGGCTTCGTTCGTCAGCGGGCCGTCCTTCTCCAGCGGGTTTGAAGCCGGTGTTCCGCCTCCTCAGCAAGAACGGAACACCGGCCAGCGCGGCCCAAGCCGCGGGGATGGCGGTCAGAGGCAGATTGATGGTTGCTCGTTCGCTGGCAAACCACCAACTGCCCGCCACCAAAGCAGGAAGCAATGCATAACGCGCCACCGTCAACACCACGGCAACGCCCACCAACAGCAGTGCCAGGTCAACCGCCCGTGACGCGAATGGCCTGTGGCCCGTGCTGACGGAACGGGCCGGCCGGGTGCTGGAAGCGGTTGACCTGACAGCCAACCAAACAGCGGTGACCCAGGCGCCGGCCGCGAGGACGGACAACACCAGGTCAACCGCCAGCAGCTGCGACCTGTTCACAGCTGCCGTGGTTCAGGCTGTGCTGGGCGAGGTGGAAGCATCCGAAGATGCTGCCTTGGGAGGCAGCGGTTGGGGATTAAGGGCCGCCGCCCGGGCGCGTTGGAACAGCCAGTACGACATGAAGATCATCAGCGCACCGACGATGGGGTGGATCGCGACGACCCACGAGCCTGCCGGGGTGATGAATTCCGGCGAAGAGCCGGTCAGCATGCCACCAATGATGAAGATGAACAACTGGAGCCACGTCAGCAGGAAAATGCCTGCCGCCAGCCAGATCGTCCGGGACCCCACCCGGGCAATCGCCGCGACGATGGCGGCCAGGAGCGCTGAGTAGCGCAGCACATACTGGCCATTTACTGCGTGGTAGACGCCCGCTTCACGCTGGGCTTCGATGGTGTTCTGGAAATGGAAGTATCCGGCGAAGAACAGCTGCGCGAGAGCTGACAGCAGGACGATCGCGGAGAGGACCAAGAGGGCTTTACGCATGGGGAATCCTCTGGTGGAAATTCTCAGATTCTTCTAGGCCTTCGAACCGCCGGCTCCCTGGCTGCGGGCTTCCCCCACCGCCGACGGCTGGCCGCCAGGCTGCCTGGACCAGGGGCAACCTATGAGGGCGGAGAGCTTCACTTGGAATCGTAAATTCGCTGGAGATGAATAGCAAGGGCTTATTGCTTCCCAGCCGGTTTTACTGTTCCTGCCCAACATCCTTGCCCACGTCTTTGGCGTCCATGATCCGGTAGGCGTAGCCCTGTTCGGCCAGGAAACGTTGGCGTTTGGCGGCGAAATCCTGGTCAAGGGTATCCCTGGCCACCAAGGAATAGAACCGCGCAGCACGGCCGTCCTGCTTCGGGCGCAGGAGCCGTCCCAGCCGCTGGGCCTCTTCCTGCCGTGAGCCAAAGGAGCCGGAGACTTGGATGGCTACCGACGCTTCAGGGAGGTCGATGGAGAAGTTGGCTACCTTGGAAACCACCAACGTGTGGATCTCGCCCTTGCGGAAGGCATCGAAGAGCTTCTGCCGCGCCTTGACCGTGGTTTCGCCTTTGATCAGCGGAGCGTCCAACCGTTCGGCAATCTCGTCCAACTGGTCAATGTACTGGCCGATCACCAGCAGCTGCTCGCCTTTGTGGACGGCCACGAGCTCCTCCACCAGCTTGGTTTTGGTTTCCGAGGTGGCGCAGAGCCGGTACTTGTCCGCGTCGTCGGCCATGGCGTAGGCAACCCGTTCGTCACGGGGAAGATCGACGCGGACTTCCACGCAGTCGGCGGGCGCGATGTAGCCTTGCGCTTCGATGTCCTTCCAGGGGGCGTCGTACCGTTTGGGCCCGATCAGGCTGAAGACCTCGCCTTCCCGGCCATCTTCGCGGACCAGCGTCGCTGTGAGTCCGAGCCTACGCCGGGCCTGCAGGTCCGCGGTCATCCGGAAAATCGGGGCGGGCAGCAGATGGACCTCGTCGTAGATGATCAATCCCCAGTCGTGCCCGTCCACGAGTTCCAAATGTGGGTAGAGCCCGCCGCGCTTGGTGGTCAGGACCTGATACGTGGCGATGGTGACGGGGCGGACTTCCTTGACCGCGCCGGAGTATTCACCGATCTCGTCCTCCGTCAGGGAAGTGCGCTTGAGGAGTTCGTCCTTCCACTGACGTGCGGAGACTGTATTGGTGACCAGGATCAGCGTAGTGGTGGACGACGTCGCCATGGCTGCCGCACCCACCAACGTCTTGCCGGCACCACAGGGAAGTACGACGACGCCGCTGCCGCCGGCCCAGAAGTTCTCCGTGGCCAGCTTTTGATACGGGCGCAGCTGCCAGCCGCTTTCGTCCAACATGATGAGGTGCGGCTGCCCGTCCACATAGCCGGCCAGGTCCTCCGCGGGCCACCCCAGCTTGAGGAGAAGCTGCTTCAACTGTCCGCGCTGGGAGGAGTGCACCACCACGGTTTCGCCATCGATGCGCGGCCCCAGCAGGGGAGCGATCTTCTTGGCACGGATGACCTCCTCCAACACGGGGTAGTCGTCGGTCCGCATGACCAAGCCGTGCTGGGCGTCCTTTTCAAGCCGAAGCCGGCCGTAGCGGGACATGGTTTCTTCAATGTCGATGAGCAGTGCGTGTGGAACAGGAAAGCGTGAGTATTTCAGCAGGGTGTCCAGCACCTGCTCGGCGTCAAGGCCTGCCGCCCGGGCGTTCCAGAGGCCAAGCGGCGTCAGCCTGTAGCTGTGCATGTGCTCCGGGGCACGCTCCAGCTCTGCGAAGGCGGCAATGGCATGCCGTGCCTCGGTGGCGAGCTCGTGGTCCACTTCCAGCAGTATGGTCTTGTCACTTTGTACGATCAGCGGACCGTCGGTCACTGTTGAATCCTCACTGCGCTGTTTTCTGGAACTGCGCGGTTTTTCAAGACCGCAGTTCTCCTGCGGGCTCCACATCGATGATCCGGTGGATGGACAACACCCGTTCGGTGTCCTTTGCGGGATCGAACACCCTGACCCTTCCGCCGGAGACGGATACAGGAACAACCGTTTCGGTGTTGGAATTCCCCAGGCTGTCCACCACGTTCATGGTGACCGCCTGTTTCAACCGGATGGCCGTCTGCAGCGTCTCAAGGCCAAGCTGTGTGGACGCTTCGCCGGCAGCCTCCGCCGGCACGCCGCGGTGTTGCCGCAGGACCGAAAGTTGAGCCTCCACGTCGTCGTCCGGGGGAGCCGTCCGGGGTGCGGTGTAGACGGGACGGGCGCTGCCCGGTACCGCTGTGGTCCGCTTGAAACGCACGACGGCGGGCTCGGCCTCCTGCACGGCAGGGGAAAGTCCCAGCTCGCGCAGGACACGTGCAGTCTCCCGCGGGCTCGCCGAGGAGGTCAGCACCGTAGGAGCGATGCGCACCAGGCTCAAAGAGGAGGTCCGGGCCTCCAGCAGCAGATCGGTAATGGCGGTTTCATCGTCACTTTGGATGAAGCTGGCGCTTGTGCCGACCCGGAGCCGCCCATGCCGGGAGGCAGTGTCCTGGACCAGGTACGCCAATGGTTGGGGCACCTCCGTTGCGGAGTGCTCACGGAGGAACGCCAACAGCGATTCCGCGTCCTGTCCGGCGTCGAGCGCCCGCCGGATGGTGGCGGCAGAGAACCGGTAGATCGATGCCGGGCCCTGACCCTCGGCGTCGGCCATCAACAGCAGCGTCTCGCTCAGTTCCGGCGCCAGGTAGCCGGGCGCCACAGCCGTCAGGTCCGCTTGGAGAAGGATGTGGTTCACGGCGGCGGGCAGATGCTCGCCGAGGATGGTCATCGCCTGTTCCGGCTGTGCGGCGGCAATCGCTGTACCTAATTGGGTCAGCGCGCCTGAGCCAATCAAGCCCAGGAGCGTAGCTTCCTCGAGGATGCCGCGGACCAGCGAACTGAAGCGGCGGGACATCCGGGGCTGCGCCCACTCAGCCCGCTGCAGGACGGCCCGGGCATCCAGGACGGGCGCCTTGCCGTCCGGCGCAGCGGCCTCCACCGTGAGTTCGTGCAGGATTTCCAGGATCCGCCGGCGGACCACGGGGGCATCGGGGCGTTGCGCTTCCGCGGACAAAGCGTTGATGGTGGTGCCGGCCGCGCCTTGATGGGCGGCCGAGCCCGTGGGACCTGTGAGGGGCTGGCCCACCAGTGAAGGCGCGCGCTCGCTGGCAAGCCAGGCATTGACCAGCCAGAGCCACTGTTCCTGCCGGGGCAGGTTGAGCCATTCCAGTGAAGGCGGTTGCACCCATGTGGAGCTGTCCACGTCCAGGCGCAGCAGTCCGGCCATCGCGCACAATTCAAGGAGTACGGCCGTCTCGTGCGCCCCCAAACGGATGGATTCAGCCAGGCGCCGCAGTTCCCGCACACCTACGCCCCCACTCCGGAGGGTAGCCAGAGGCTGCTCCCGAACCGCGAACAACAGCTCACCGGTCAGCCGCAGGATCTCGGCGATGGCACCCATGGCAGCGTTGCGGCGCAGGGCAGCGCTCGTGTGTCCGAGCTCAGGGACGGGTGGGGCCAGAGTAAAATCATCCACGATTGCGCCCCCACGAAGGGCAAGTCCCACGCTGTGGGGCAACTCCACATGCCCGGCGTCCAGGGGGACCAACAAGCCGCGCGCCAACAGCCAGTCGATGGGCCCCACATCGTGGCTCTCATGGGTGACTGACGCGCGCCGCTGCGCCTGGGGCACTGCGCCCATGGCCCAGCTGCCGAACTTATCCAGCAGGCCGATGGTCCGCTCCGGTGCCGTGGCCAGGATTGCGCGCAGGTTATCCGGGGTGGACGTCCAGCGCTGGAGTGCGAGGGCGGCATCCATCGGCGTGCTGGCCGGGTGGATGCCTGCGCCGCTTTGATGGAGTTCGGCCACCAGATGCACTACCCGCTGGGCGAAGGCCGGCTGCAGCCGGACCAGCTCGGTGTAGCTCCTGCCCAGGCCTGCCGGGTAGATACCGATGACATCCTTGAGGCTGCCCACCGGGAGATAGAAGCGCTGCCGCGATGACGTTACCGGCGAACCTGCAGGTGGCTCCGCCCGGTGAATCAGTGCCAGCTCCTGCAGCTTGGCGAGGATGGGGTCCAAGGCAGAAAGGGTGGAACCGGCAATGACCTTCTTCAGCCCGGCTGCGGAAATGCTGTGGCCGGTATCGGCGTTGGTACAAAGATGCAGGGTCTCCAAGACCTGCATCTCAGGCTTGTTGAGGCGTTCCAGAGCCCGCTGCACGCTGACTCGCGCGCTCGCCCTTGCCGCCAGCGCCGCAAAATCCGGTGCCATGGGGGAGATCAGGTCCGGCCGCGCGGCAAACAAGGCGCGCAGCGAATTGTCGCTGCGTGCTTCCAGTTCCTTGCTGAGCGCGCGTATAAGGGACATCAATCCAACGTTACCGCCCCCGGGCCGCTTGTGCGGGTCGAAGTGTTGGGAAGGGCAGGTTATTGCCGGCGGCGCTGCCGCACGGCATCCAATACCAGGACCGCCGCGAGCATGAAGGCAACAGGCAGGCCATAAAGTGCCGTAGACGTGACCCAAACCGGCGCCGAGCCACCGTTGTAGGCGATCGTCATGACGGCAGCCACGGCTGCCAGGGAGGCCACCGCGATGACGGCGGCAATGATCATGAGGGGGCGGCGGTAACCCGGGGAAGTCATGCGCACAACGCTAGCAGCAGCGCCTGGTGGGAACGCATTGCTGCTGCCTCGCTGCTGCTCTTCTCCTGTGTGATCGCGGCAAAGCGGGAATAGGGGGCCAGGCAGGATAACCTTGAAGGAACAGACCAACACGGACCGGGCTGTCACCCTCGATCCCGCAGAACCCTGCGGATGCGGTGTTTGGCCCGACGTGTCTCCCAAAAGCAAGCAAGAACGAAGAAGGTTGATTACGTGCCTACCGGCAAGGTCAAGTGGTATGACAAGGAAAAAGGCTTCGGATTCCTCGCGGCTGAGGACGGCCAGGAAGTATTCCTGCCCAAGACGTCCCTGCCTGCGGGCGTGACGGAGCTCAAAGCTGGAACCCGTGTGGAGTTCGGCGTTGCCGACGGCCGCCGCGGAGCTCAGGCGTTGGGGCTGCGTGTCCTGGAAAAGACGCCTTCCATCGCCAAGGCCAAGCGCATGAACGCCAAGGACCTCGCACCAATGGTGCAGGACTTGGTGACCGTGCTGGACAACCTCTCCGGCTCGTTGTCCTCCGGCAAGTACCCTGACGGCAACAAGGCCAAGGCCATCAGCATGGCGCTGCGCAAGGTTGCCGACGAGCTGGAAGCCTAGGACCATGACATCGGAATCCGCACAGGATACGAAGGCCGGAAGGGACGCCCAGGCAAGCCCTGGGGCCGGACCCGACGCTGCCCAGGCTCCTGGCAACGGGGATGCCCCCGCGCGGAAGCCAGTTGCGGCCAAAGTGGGTGCCGGTTTGCCCGTATGGCGCACCGGTAAGCCGGACGCCTTCCTGGCTGCCGCCGTCGACACTGCACGTGAAGCAGTGGAGGGCATCGCCAATCCCGGCGAAGTAGGGGCGCATCTCGGTGCCAAGTCGGAGGGCGACCGTGTGGTCACCCAACTGTTTGAGTCCAAGCTGGCCGGTTACGGCGGCTGGCAGTGGTACGCCGTGGTGACCCGCAACTCGCGCTCCAAGATTGTGACCGTGAGTGAACTTGGCCTGCTGCCCTCCGAGGATTCCATCCTGGCCCCGGAATGGGTGCCGTGGGCCAAGCGTGTCCGTCCCGAGGACGAGTCGCCCTTGGTGGAAGAGACCGTGGAGGACGTCACGGAGGAGTCCGTGCAGGCGGCCGAGGACGAGGCGACAGAACCCGCTGACTCGGTAGCCGATCCTGACGAGTCCGACGCAGACTCTCCGGATGACGCAGACACTCCGGATGAGGACGACGAAACGGCTGCCGAATAAGCGTTGCGGAAATCCAAGGTTAAACGACTAAAGGTGGACACTGATGTCCACCTTTAGTTGTTTAACCACCTGACCGCGCCTAACCACCGGACAGCGCCTTAAACGGCGGCGGCGCCGTCCGGGAACTACCGGGACGACGCCGACCCCCACCTGGCGCGGAAGCCGCGCCGGGTTACTTCTTCAGTTCGCCCACGACGTAGTCGATGCTGGCGAGCAGCGCGGTGACGTCGTCCGGCTCAATGGCGACGAACGTGGCGATGCGCAACTGGTTGCGGCCAAGCTTGCGGTAGGGCTCGGTGTCCACAATGCCGTTGGCCCGCAGGACCTTGGCGATGGCCGCAGCATCGATCGAATCGTCGAAGTCGATGGTGGCGATGACGTTGGATCGGTCTTCGGCGTTGGCGACGAACGGCGTCGCGTATTCCGAGGCCTCGGCCCAGGAGTAGATCCTGTTGGCGGAAACTGCGGTGCGCTTGCTGGCGAAATCCAGGCCGCCGTTGCTGTTGAGCCACTGCACTTGCGCGTCCAGGGTCACCAGGGTGGACAGTGAAGGCGTGTTGTATGTCTGGTTCAGCTTGGAGTTGTCGATGGCCGTCTGCAGATCCAGGAAGTCCGGGATCCAACGTTCGCTCGCCTTGATCCGTGCGGCGCGCTCCAGGGCGGCGGGGGAGAAGAGGCCCAGCCAGAGGCCGCCATCGGAGGCGAAGTTCTTCTGCGGGGCGAAGTAGTAGACATCCGACTCGGCGACGTCAACGTCCAGGCCGCCGGCAGCGGAGGTGGCGTCCACCAGGACGAGGGAACCTTCATCTGCGCCGTGGACGCGCTTTACGGGAGCGGCGACACCGGTGGAGGTTTCGTTCTGGGGCCAGGCGTAGACGTCAACGCCGGCTTCGGCCTCCGGCACCGGGCGGGTGCCGGGCTCGGCCTTGATGATCGAGGAAGCATCAAGGAACGGCGCCTTGTTGGTGGCAGCAGCGAACTTGGAACCGAATTCGCCAAAGGAGAGGTGCTGGGCCTTCTTCTCTACCAGGCCAAAGGCTGCAACATCCCAGAACGCCGTGGAGCCGCCAACGCCCAGGACAACCTCGTAGCCCTCGGGTGCCCGGAAGAACTGGCTGAGGCCCTCGCGGACCGAACCGACCAGGTTCTTCACCGGTGCTTGGCGGTGCGACGTGCCGAGGATGGTGGTCGACGCGGCAGACAACGCCTCGATCTGTTCGGGGCGGACCTTGGACGGTCCAGCGCCGAAGCGTCCGTCTTTGGGCAGCAGATCGGCGGGGATGGTGATGCTGTTGTCGCTCACGTGTGGCTCCAATGGGTATCGGCTAGAGATGGGTCGTGGCAGGTGGCATCAACTGCCCCTTCGACACCCCAATTCTGCCTGACGCGGCCGGGGGGCAGGAACCTGTGGTCGTCATAGTCCGCCACGTGGAACATCTCCACACTGGATGCGAACCATATGCGACCGGAATTATCCAGAGTAATTCCAAATAAGCTAGGCTGGTGGTTGGCGTTCATGGGGCGGCGGTGCACACCGTCCGCCCTGGTAAGGGACGCGGTACGGTGGAGATTACGCAAGGAACTGCGTTCGAGGAGAGCTGAGCTGGATGACGGATCTGATCGATACCACTGAGATGTACCTTCGGACCATTTTGGAGCTTGAAGAAGAGAACATCGTGGCTCTCAGGGCCCGCATCGCTGAGCGGCTGCGGCACTCGGGACCCACGGTTTCCCAGACGATCGGACGCATGGAGCGCGATGGGCTGGTGATTGTCTCCAATGACCGCCACCTGGAATTGACTGAGGTTGGGCGGAAACGCGCCACTGAGGTGATGCGCAAGCACCGCCTTGCCGAGCGACTGTTGGCTGACGTCATCGGCTTGGACTGGGCCTATGTCCACGACGAAGCGTGCCGCTGGGAACATGTCATGAGTGAGCGTGTGGAGCGTAGGCTCTACGAGCTCCTGGAGCACCCTACCGAATCTCCCTACGGCAATCCCATCCCCGGACTTGAAGCGCTTGGCGGCCTTCCCAGCCAGCCCTTCCCCAGGCTTGATGTCAACCTCCTGCAGGCGATGGAAGGCTATGCCTCAGAGTCGCGCGTGGTTGTCACCCGCCTCGCGGAGCCGATCCAGGTGGAGCCTGAACTCCTCACCCAGCTGGACGAAGGCGGAATCCGTCCGGGAGCAGCGGTCTCCCTGGAGCGGGTTGGCGAGTACATCTCTGTCAGGGTCCCCGGCATCGAGGGCGCATTGGAGCTTCCTCCCGAAGTTGCCGCACACGTTTTCGTCTCCCTCAACTAACGGCCCGGCCCTCCTCTTCGCAAGGCCGTGTCATATCTCACTTTTGCGCTTTCGGCGCGCGTGTGACCTGCGGTTTTTTGAGATTAGTGATAAGGGCCAGGGGCGACGCACGCGTTTCTGTTGATAACGAATTTATTACTACGGGCCTTAATCCCCTATAGTTATCTACTAGCGCTGATACCAAAGCGTTACCTGATCCGGAGCCGAGCTCTGCCAGCGGACCAGGTGTGTCATCCACCACTGGCAGAGGCGGGGGAACCACAAGCGGCTGTCTAAAGAAGCAGCCTTGGGGTGAAGTCCGCAGCAGAAGTGCCCATTGATGCAGGTCCCTCCTTGGATACCTGTGTGCCGTGAGCGCCTCGTGCGGACCGGGTCTTTGAACTCTCTGACCCGAATCCGACAGCTAACTTCGCAGGCTTTTGAGAGAGGAACAGAGTTTGACATCGCAGAACGTCAGGGGCCGACGCCGCGCGTCCGGCCCCGCTACTGAGCTGCGGCCAGCCCGCGTCGTATCGGAGATCCGGCCCCGCGACACCGAACGCCAGGTGCGTCGCCGTAAGAGCCCGCTGCGCCAGGTAGCCGATTTCGCCGCAGCCAGTGGCGTCGGGCAGAAGGCCGGAGTTGCGCTCGCCGCCACCGGGCTTGCCTTGACTGTCGGCCTGCCGGCCACGAGCCCCGTCTTGGCCACGTCCGAGTCGGGCCAGACCGAGTCCGCCCTTGCCGTCGCCGGTGGCAGCCAGCCGGAAGTTTCCGCGGCCGCTTCGGCGAAGATCGACTTCAGCCGGGCCGCCGTTGCCACGGCAGCTGATCCCGACGGCAAGTTGAAGCAGCTACTCAGCGCCCAGTCCGCCGGAAGCATCCAGCGTGCCTCGTCCGCAGGCACCATGGCCAGCCCCTTGGACACGCTGACCACGGCATCCCCTTTTGGCTACCGGGTCAGTCCCTTGACCGGCGGCGCCGGTGACTTCCACCGGGGTCAGGACTTCGTTGCGCAGTGCGGCACCGCTGTGCACGCTGCCGCAAGCGGCAAGGTCACTTTTGCCGGATGGCATGAGTACGGCGGAGGCAACCGCGTTGTGGTAGACCACGGCAATGGCCTCGAAACCACGTACAACCACCTGTCGTCCTTCACCGTCAAGGTGGGGCAGACCGTCAGCCGTGGCGACACCGTCGCCCTGAGCGGCACCACAGGCGCTTCCACCGGCTGCCACCTCCACTTCGAGGTCCAGGTCAACGGCGAAGTTGTCGACCCCATGGGCTGGCTCTAGAGCCAGTTGATGGTTGTCTCTCGCATTCGTGACACGCCCCGTGACCTGAATGTGACATTCACGTTCAACTGTTGTACCGTACAAAGCGCATCGGCTTTTTAGGGGGCCGGTGCACTTGAGTGGATTGCCTAGCTCTGCCACTACTCAAGGTCCGTTCGCATAAATCGTCTGGCAGGGGCGGGGGAACCACTTCTGGTCTTCGAAAGAAGGCCTTGGGGTTAAGTCGCAAAAGCTTCCTTGAAGCAGCGCGGCCGGATGACTCCCATCCGAATCCGACAGCTCACCTCGCAGGCATTGGGAGAGGCTACCTACGTGTCATCACGCACTACCCCTGCGCGCCACCGCGCCGAAACGGTTCGCACGAACCCGTTGAACACTCTTTCCAAGGCTGTTTCATCCAACGCCGGTACCGTTGGCCGCCAGGCTGTCGTCCTGGCAGCAGCCTCAGGCCTCGTCCTCAGCGTCGGTCTGCCCGCACAGGCAGCTGACACCGATGTTTCCAAGTCGGAAGCATCCAGCACCCAGCAGATGGTTGCCACCGCAATCGTGACTGCAGAGCCCACAGCCACTGTTTCGTTCGAGAGCCCCGTTGTGGCCACGAAGGAAGCCCCCAAGGTTGTACAGCGCGCATCGCAGGTTACCCAGCGGTCCACTGCGAACGGCACCCAGGACTCCGCAGGGGCTGTCACAGCGAAATCCTCCGAAGCCAAGGATGCCGCTTCCAGCGCTGCAGCATCCGGCCTTGCCGCCATCGCCTACACCGGCATTGGCCACCCGTACGTTTGGGGCGGCACCACCCCCAACGGCTGGGACTGCTCCGGCTTCACCCAGTGGGTCTACGCCCAGGCCGGCATCAGCATTCCCCGCGTCAATGCCTGGACGGCCATGAAGCCCACCAGCACTCCTGCCCCCGGTGACCTGGTCATGCAGAACGGCGGAGCCCACGTTGGAATCTACGTCGGCAACGGCATGATGATCAGCGCGTTGAACCCCGGCCAGGGCACGCTCCTGCACTCTGCTGCCTCCACGGGTACGTCCTCCTTCTTCACCCTCCGCTAGAAACTATCCGGTTCGAGGTTCGCCAGCATGCCCCCCAAGTGCTGGCGCGCCGCTTAGCCGCGTGTAACCCAACTGCACGCGGATACGAAAAGAGAAAATCATGACCAGTGCACACAAGGTTGCACGGCATCGCGCTGAGGCCCCCAAGACCAGCCCGCTTGCCGTCATCGCCAAGGCCGTCAGCGACAACGCCGGTGGCGTTGGTCGCCAGGCCGCAGTCATCGCCGCAGCTTCAGGCCTGGTCCTGACAGGCAGTGTGGCTGCCAACGCTGCCGACACCAACGTGGACCGTGAATCCACATCCACTACGGCCCTTGACGTCCAGTCGGTAGTCCAGGCCACTATCGCCGCGGACTCCACGGTTGCCATCTCCTACGAACGCCCCGTGGTCACCACGGTGGAAGCTCCGGCCCCGGTCGAGAAGAAGGCTCCCGCCAAGGCAGAGACCAAAAAGGCAGCGGAGAACACGGCTACGGCCGGCAACGCGACGCTGGCTGTCAACACGGCTGCTCCGGCCGCCAAGGCTCCCGCCGCTTCCAGCGGTCTCGGCGCTGCAATTGCCGCAGCTGCGTATGCCCAGCTCGGCGTCACCCAGGACTGCACCATGTTGGTGACCAATTCCCTGGCAGCCGTCGGCATCAACTTCCACGACTGGCCGGCCGGCTACCTCTCCCTCGGCCGCACGGTCAGCGCAGCAGAAGCGCAGCCCGGCGACTTGGCCTACTACGCCAACGGTGGTCTGGCTGGACAAGCCCACATCGCTGTTTACGTCGGCAACGGCATGGCAGTCCACGGTGGATGGAACGGATCCACCACGGCGCTGTTCAGCGTGAACGTCGGCTCCGGCCCGGTTTTCATCCGCGTCAACGGCTGATCCAAGCATTTCCACGAACACCCCGCAGGCTGAGGCCGGCGGGGTGTTCTGCTTTAACCCCGCATGAACACTTGCCGACACTGCAGGCGAAACGGCAGGAAAATTCGTTGATACGGCATATAAGTGCTTACCCTTATGTTGTCGATCCACAGCCCGTACATGCAGAGGGCAGCCGGCCCTCGTGCCCCTGACGGGTGCGGCCGTGAAGAGGTACGTGCATGCGCACACTCGTTCTGAATGCTGGATATGAACCGCTGGCGGTAATAACATTCCGCCGGGCGCTGGTCCTTGTGCTCACTGGGAAAGCTAGCGTTGTGGCCGAAGGCGACGAGCCTGTCGTCGGGCCGCAGGAGATTCTGGGAAGACCTTCCGTGATTCTCCTCAACCGCTACATCCGCCCCAGATACAACAGGGTTACCGCCGTGAGTCGCCGCGGGGTACTGCGCCGCGACGGCCATCGCTGCGCCTACTGCGGGAAAACAGCCCACACCATAGACCACGTCCACCCCAAATCCAGGGGCGGCGCGGATTCCTGGGAAAACCTGGTTGCGGCGTGCTTGAAATGCAATAACGCCAAGAGCGACCACACGCTGGCGGAGATGGGTTGGAAACTCCGTTTCACGCCCGGCGTGCCCCAGGGAACCATGTGGCAGATCAAAGAACTCGAGAAACCTGCGCCGGACTGGGACCCGTTCCTGTTGCCGGAATCCGCTGCCTGATCGATTTCTGCTGAGCCCCGCCGTCCCGGGTAATCTGGGCGGATGGAGTTCAATGCCGTGATTTTGGCGGGCGGCAGGGCCACCCGCCTCGGAGGCGTGCCCAAGCCGTCGTTGGAGTACGACGGCGCCACGCTCCTTTCGCATGCCCTGCTGTCGGTCCGGGGTGCTTCAGCGGTGGTCGTGGTGGGTCCGGATGTTTCAGGATATGCCGGTGGGTCCTTGCCGGACGGGGTCCTGCAGGCGCGGGAGGAGCCCGTCTTCGCTGGTCCCGCCGCTGCGATCGCGGCCGGTATGGCCGCGCTGAAAGAGAACGGGTCCATCACCCCGTGGACGTTGGTGGTGGCATGCGATATGCCCCATGCTTCCCTTGGAATGGGTCCCCTTTGGGAGGCCCTGGAATCGCATCCCGGAGTGGAAGGGGCCATGGCTGTTTCCCCGGACGGGCGGAAGCAGCCGCTTCTGGGGGCGTACAGCACAGCTGCACTGGACCGGGAAGTGGCCGTAGCTTCGGAAGGTTCCGGGTTAACGAACTCTTCAGTGTTCCG
Source organism: Paenarthrobacter aurescens (assembly GCF_025421775.1). GTDB lineage: Bacteria > Actinomycetota > Actinomycetes > Actinomycetales > Micrococcaceae > Arthrobacter > Arthrobacter aurescens_B. The sequence continues at coordinate 145,526 of NZ_JAOEFX010000002.1, forward strand.
GCTGCTTGCTAGGCTGAACGTGCTGGACGTTGCTGTCCCCGAAGGATCCACGGATGACGTGGACACGTGGGAGGACGCTGCGGCCTTGGGCATTGACTACGAGTTGGAGGCGGACGTGAAGAGCCAGGAAGAGACGCTCGAGGAATGGTGCCGCACACTGCTGCAGGCATTTGAGCTTGAGGGCGTTGAAGTGGACGTCAATGAGGTCCTCGCTGTCGCTGGAGTGGCCGCTCACTCTGTGGTGCGTCCCGCCGCGCCCTTAACCACTTTCATTGCCGGATACGCGGCGGGCATGGCCCGTGGCATTGGCCAGGCCAGCGATGATGCTTCGATGAACGCGGCCTTGGAGCTGGCCCGCAAGGTTGCCAAGGAGTACTCGGAGTCCGGGACTGACGCCGAATGACAGAGGCCCCCGGCAAGGGCCATCACGCGGCACACACCTGGGATGAGGCCCGGCAACGCGCGTTCGATGCGGCCGCTCCCATCCCGCCGGGCCCGGTACCGCTCAGCTCGGCCGTTGGCCGCACCTTGGCTTCGGATGCCCTGGCAGTGCAGGACATGCCGCATTACGCGTCGTCCGCCATGGATGGTTGGGCTGTCAACGGCAGCGGTCCATGGATCCTCAGTGAACCGGGGCAGAGATTGGCTCCACACCAAGCCAGTCCCATTGTGACGGGCGGGCTGATTCCGCCCGGTGCCAAGGCAGTGCTTCGCAGCGAGAGCGGCGTTATCACCACGGACGACGACGGCCTGCCGGTGTTGGCGCTGGGCGGCACTGCGAAACCGGGGGAGCCCCGCAACGGCCAACACATCCGCAAAGCAGCAGAAGAGGCCGCCGAGGGTGAAGTCCTGCTCAAAGCCGGTACGGTACTGAACCCGGCACATATCGCCCTCGCGGCGCTGGCAGGCCTGGACCACCTGGACGTTCTCGGCAAACCGTTGGTCAGGTTCCTGTTGACGGGATCGGAAGTCGTGGCCCAAGGGATTCCCCTGCCGGGACAGGTCCGGGACACCTTTGGTCCGCAACTGGGTGCCGTGGTTGAACTCCTGGGCGGTATCGCCGGCGAGCAGCTCAGGGTGGGCGACAGTTATGGGGAATGGCTTGCCGCACTCCAGGACACCGAACCGTCCCTGGACGAACTCACAGCGGACGTACCCTACGCCGAAACAGAGCCGCCTGCCGACGTCGTCATAACCACGGGCGGGACGGGACGTTCCGGGACTGACCACTTCAGGAGGGCTGTGGCCGAACTTGGTGGGCGTCTGCTGATAGACGGAATCGCCATGCGCCCTGGACACCCCGCCGTGCTGGCGGAATTGCCTGATGGCCGGTTCGTGCTGGGGCTGCCAGGGAATCCGCTCGCTGCGATGATGGCCCTGTTTACCGTCGGGGAACCCTTGCTGGCGGCCTTGGGCCATGGGCGCTTGGACGAGGCAGGCGAAGTTCCTTGTGGCGCCATGATCGACGCAGACCCGGGCAGAACCCGCCTGATGCCGTTCAAGCTGGTGTACGGCTTGGCGTCGCCGGCGCAATACGCGGGTCCGGGAATGATGCGTGGGCTGGCCGGTGCGGACGGGGTCATGGTGGTGCCGCCGCACGGCGTCCAACTGGGCGAACCGGTCCCTGCCTTTGCGCTGCCATGGGGCAAGCCTTTGCCCGCGCCCAAGACGTCGGAGGACAAAATCCGCAAGGCTGCGCCGCGAGCGCAAAAGAAGACTTCATCGGGCCCGGTGGACTGGAGTGCGCTGGACGCCTGAGCACTGGGACGAGACCCAGGGTGGTGCCGACAAAGTGCAATGATGGACTCATGAACAGGCATGCTCCCGAACAGGACATCAACGAAGATGACCTGCAAATCCACCCGCCCAAACAAGCCGCGGCAGGCCTCAAGGCTGTCACTGTTGCCCTTGAACGGGGTTACGCCCAGGCCGGAGTTGCCCGCACGGTCCGATCCATGCTCAGGGTCAACCAACACGACGGCTTTGATTGCCCCGGTTGCGCGTGGCCGGAATCCATCACGGGCAGGCGCAGCCCCGCAGAGTTTTGCGAGAACGGGGCCAAGGCGATCGCCGAGGAAAGCACTACCCGGACCGTCGGTGCCGAATTTTGGGCCAAACATTCCCTGGCGGACCTGGAAGATAAGACGGAATACTGGCTGGGGAGCCAGGGACGACTTTCAGAGCCTGTGGTCATCAAACCGGGTGACACCCACTACTCGCCGATCAGCTGGACCGAAGCATTCGCATTGATCGGCGAACACATCAACGCCACCACGCCGGACAAGTGCGTGTTCTATACCTCGGGCCGCACGGCCAACGAGACCGCCTTCATGTACCAGTTGTTCGCGCGAAGCCTCGGCACCAACAACCTGCCCGACTGCTCCAACATGTGCCACGAATCCTCAGGCAGCGCCCTCAACCCCACCATCGGAATCGGCAAAGGCACCGTCTCCCTTGAAGACATCCATCACGCCGGGCTGGTGTTGGTGGTTGGCCAGAACCCGGGAACCAACCACCCCCGCATGCTGTCAGCCCTCAGGGATTGCAAGAACAACGGCGGGAAGATCGTTGCGGTCAACCCGCTGCCAGAAGCCGGCCTCCTGAACTTCAAGGACCCGCAGTCCCTCAACGGCGTGATCGGTGGCGGCACCACCATCGCTGACGAGTTCCTGCAGATCAAAGTTGGCGGCGACCTCGCGCTGTTCCAAGCACTGGGCCACCTCCTCCTGGAGGAAGAGAAGCGGAACCCGGGGACCGTCGTCGACCATTCCTTCATTGAAAAGCAGACCGAGGGGTTCGCTGCCTACAAGGAAGCGCGTTCGGTGCTGGACTGGGACGAAACCGAGCGGGCCACGGGCCTGACGCGCGGGGAGATTACCAAGGCGGCCGGGATGATGGCTGCGTCGAAGGCAACCATCATCTGCTGGGCGCTCGGACTGACGCAGCAGCCGCACTCGGTGGATACCCTGCGGGAGATCATCAACCTGCTTCTGCTTCAAGGCAACTTCGGCAAGCGCGGGGCAGGGGCCTGCCCGGTCCGGGGCCACTCGAATGTCCAAGGGGACCGCACCATGGGCATCTGGGAGAAGCCCAAGGAGCAGTTCCTGGCCTCGTTGGACAAGGAATTCGGCTTCCAGATGCCGCGTGAGCACGGCTATGACTCCGTGGAGACCCAGCACGCCCTGGAAAAGGGTGACGTGGATGTCTTCGTGTCCATGGGCGGAAACTTCGCTGCGGCGGGATCGGACACGGCAGCGCTGGAACAAGGCCTGAAGAACGCAGGACTGACGGTCCACATTTCCACTAAACCCAACCGCGCCCACGTGGTGCATGGGAAAACTTCCCTGATCCTGCCCACGCTGGGCAGGACGGACACGGATGACAAACACCCCAAGGGCAAGCAGTTCCTGTCCGTGGAGGACTCCATGTCCGTCATCCACAAAACGCAGGGGCGGCTTGAACCCGTCTCCGAGCATTTGTTGAGCGAACCGGTCATCGTGGCCCGCATGGCGCAGGCCACGTTGGGAGATGACCACGGCGTGGCCTGGCGGGCCATGGCCGAAGACTACGACGTCATCCGGGACCACATCTCAAGGGTCATTCCCGGCTTCGAGGACTTCAACGCGAGGGTCCGCACCAAGAACGGCTTTGTGCTGCCCAACCCGCCGCGGGACACCCGGACCTTCGCCACGGACATCGGGAAGGGTCGCTTCTCCGTTCGGCCACTCGAGTACCTGGAAGCGCCCGAGGGCCACCTGATCCTCCAGACGGTGCGCAGCCACGACCAGTACAACACCACCTTCTATGGTCTTGACGACAGGTACCGCGGCGTCTCCGATGGACGCCGGGTGATCCTGGTGCACCCGGAAGACATTGAGGATCTCGGCTTCGAGGACCGCGAACTGGTGGACGTCATTTCCACATTTGGGGGTACGGAGCGTCGCGCCAACAAGTTCCGGCTGATCGGGTACCCCACTGCCAAGGGATGTGCCGCAGCGTACTTCCCGGAGGCCAACGCCCTGGTGCACCGCGAACTGGTGGCCCGGGAATCAAACACCCCCGGCTACAAGGCGATGACCGTGCGGTTCGTCAAGCATGCCGGGGCGAACTCCAACGAGGAGAAGGGATCCTGACATGGGACGCGTGACGCAGCGCCGCAAGGTGCACAAGTTTGTCCTGGATGGCTCCCCGCAGGCCTTGGAACATCCGGTCCGGTTCAAGGAAGACGTGCTCGCGGTGGAAGAACCGCTGGAGATCCGTTTGGGGGACATGTCCTTCTCGGTGACCATGCGGACTCCGGGGGATGACTTCGACCTCGTGGCGGGATTCCTGGTTTCGGAGGGGATCGTATGGGAGCCATCGCAGTTGATCTCGGAGCGTTTCTGCGCGGGTGAGGACGAGGACGGGGTGCAGACCTTCAACGTCGTGGACGCACAGCTCCGGCCCGACGTAGAGCGGCCGGACACCGGCCGCAACGTCTACACGTCCAGTTCCTGCGGTATTTGCGGCACGGACTCCATCGACGCCGTCCGCAAGTCCTCCAGGCACAGTCCCAAGGAAGACGATGTCACCATCCCGGTCACGGCGCTCGCCGCCTTGCCCGACCGACTCCGTGAGGCGCAAGCGGTCTTCGAAAAGACGGGCGGCGTCCACGCAGCCGGACTCTTCAGGATTCACGACGACGGCACAACAGAGTTGCTGTGCCTCCGGGAAGATGTGGGCAGGCATAATGCGGTGGACAAGGTGGTGGGCTGGGCTTTGCGGGCCGGAATGCTGCCGCTGAAAGGCACGGTGCTGCAGGTTTCGGGCAGGGCGTCGTTCGAGCTTGTCCAGAAAGCTGCCATGGCAGGCATCCCGGTGTTGGCGGCCGTGAGTGCGCCGTCCAGCCTGGCAGCAGAGCTGGCTGTGGACTCGGGCATCACCTTGGTGGGGTTCAGCCGCGGGCTGAGCCTGAACGTCTACGCGGGGCGCGAAAGAATTGTAGGAGAAGCGGCCGCGTAAGGCTGCTTGGTGGCCGGGGATAGTGACCACTCACTTGGCTATTGTGCTGGAACAACGTAGATTTTATCCATCGATTGGAACCGCGGTGAACCCAGAATCACCGTCCATGCCCAGAACGCTGGGGGCCGGTCACCAAGCCTCGTCACCCAGCAAACTCCAAAAGGGGAATTAATTGCACGACGACCGCCGGATCACTGAACAGCGTCTCGATCGATTCGTTCGGGAACGCATTCTTCCGGCCATTTACGGCAGGGCCATACCGCTGCAGCTCAGCAGCTGGGAGGCTCCCGACGAACCCGTTCCGGCCGCCGAGGCCATGCGCCAACTCTTCACTCCGCAGGAGCACGGCGCGCCGTGGGGCAAGGCCTGGAGTACCAAATGGCTGCGTCTGCAAGGCGAAGTACCTCAGGACTGGGGCATGACGGACTCCACGTCGGTGGAGATCATCGTGGACCTCGGGTTCAACAGCGACGTTCCGGGATTTCAGTGCGAAGGCACGGCCTGGCGGGCTGACGGCAGCATTATCAAGGCGATTTCACCCCGGAACTACCATGTCCCGCTGAAACTGCTTGGCGGTGGACTGTCCGTAGATTTCTATGTGGAGGCTGCAGCCAATCCTGACGTTGCGCAAGGCTGGTCCTTCGCACCCACGCCGCTGGGGGACAAGGCCACCTCCGGTGACGACCCCCGGTACCGGCTTGGCCGCATCGCCATGGCAGAGCTGAACGAAACGGTCTGGGAACTCAACCAGGACATCTGGACCCTCAGCAGCCTCATGCACGAACTTCCCATGGAACTGCCCCGTCGCCATGAGATCCTGCGCGCGCTCGAGCGCATGCTGGACATCATGGACCCGGAAGATGTTGCCGGGACCGCCGCGGCCGGCCGCGAAGCCCTGAAGACGGTCCTGGGCCGGCCGGCGTATGCATCCGCCCATGAGCTCCTGGCGACGGGCCATGCGCACATCGACTCCGCGTGGTTGTGGCCGGTCCGTGAAACCATCCGCAAGTGTGCCCGTACGTTCTCCAACGTGGTGGCCCTCATGGATGAGGACCCGGATTTTGTGTTCTCCTGCTCGTCAGCCCAGCAGATGGCCTGGATGAAGGAATTCTTCCCTGAGCTTTTTGTCCGGATCCGGGAGAAGGTCAAAGCCGGGCAGTTCATTCCGGTGGGCGGCATGTGGGTGGAATCAGACACCAATATGCCTGGTGGCGAGGCCATGGCCCGCCAGTTCGTGGAGGGCAAGAGCTTCTTCCTGAATGAGTTCGATGTCGAATGCCAGGAAGCCTGGCTGCCCGACTCCTTCGGCTATTCCGGTGCCATCCCGCAGATCGTGAAGGAAGCTGGTTCGCGCTGGTTCCTCACCCAGAAGATTTCCTGGAACAAGGTCAACCGGATGCCGCACCACACGTTCTCCTGGGAGGGCATCGACGGCACCCGGCTGTTTACCCACTTCCCGCCGGTGGACACGTACAACGCTGAACTGCATGGTCGGGAGTTGGCGCACGCGGAACGCAATTACCGTGACCACGGCCGCGGGACCACGTCATTGGTGCCTTTCGGCTATGGCGACGGCGGTGGCGGCCCCACGCGTGAAATGGTGGCTGCAGCGCACCGTACTGCGGATCTGGAAGGTTCTCCAAAGGTCCGTATGGGCACTGCCAAGGACTTCTTTACCAAGGCTGAGGCCGAGTACACCAACCTGCCAGTGTGGGTGGGGGAGATGTACCTGGAGATGCACCGCGGGACGTACACCAGCCAAGCCAAGACCAAGAAGGGCAACCGACGCAGCGAACATCTCCTGCGGGAGGCGGAGCTGTGGTGTTCCACCGCTGCCGTCCGCCTCGGAACCGGCTACACGTATCCCCAGGACGAGCTGAAGCGGCTCTGGCGCCTTGTGCTGCTGCAGCAGTTCCACGACATCCTGCCGGGCAGCTCCATTGCCTGGGTTCACCAGGACGCCGAACGGAACTACGAGGCAATCTCCCGCGACCTTGAGGGCATCATCCGCCAGGCTGCCCAAGCGCTGGTGGGCGAAGGTGACCTTTCCTTCCTGCTCAACGCCGCTCCGCACCAACGCCGCGGTGTACCTGCGTTGGGCGTTGGCGAGGCCATCGGAACGGCTTCCGGCGTTCAACTGGACGATTCCGGCGAAGGCTTCGTCCTGGACAACGGCATTATCCGGGCTGTCCTGGACGGCAATGGCCTGCTGACCTCATTGGTGGATCACACCAGCGGGCGCGATGCCATCGCGCCTGGAGAGGCCGGTAACCTGCTGGAGCTCTTCCGCGATACCCCAAACGAATGGGACGCCTGGGACATTGAAGAGTTCTATCGGCGGAACGTCACCCAGCTGACCCAAGCGGACACCATCGACCCTGAGCGAACGCCTGCCGGCGCCGTCGTGGTGGTCAAGCGTAAGGTGGGCGCCTCCACCATTACGCAGCGCATAACGCTTGACGCCGGTGCGAAGTCGCTGGGAATCGCCACCACTGTCGACTGGCAGGAACGCGAAAAGATGCTGAAGATCGCCTTCCCGTTGGACGTGAGGGCGGATCGTTCGGCGTCGGAGACGCAATTTGGCCATGTTTTCCGTCCTACCCACACCAACACCTCCTGGGAAGCGGCGAAGTTCGAAATTTGCGCCCACCGCTGGATCCACGTGGCCGAGCCCGGTTATGGCGTGGCGGTCAGCAACTCGTCCAGTTACGGACACGACGTCACCAGGGCGGTCCGCGCCGATGGCGGTACGACGACGACGGTCCGCACCTCGCTGCTGCGCTCGGCCAAGTTCCCGGACCCGGAAGCAGACCGCGGTGAGCACACCCTGGAGCTGTCCATCAGGCCCGGTGCGGCGATTTCCGACGCCGTGGAAGAGGGCTACCGCACCAATCTGAAGCCGAGGTTCGTCACCGGCGGGCACTCGGTTGATCCGCTGGTCGCGGTGTCCAACCCGGCCATTGTGGTGGAAGCCGTGAAATTGGCCGAGGACGGGTCGGGCGACGTGATCGTCAGGCTTTACGAATCCTTGGGTGAGCGCTCAGCCGCGACTGTGAGGCCTGGTTTTGCCACTGTGGGAGCAACAGCCACTGACCTCCTGGAACGCGCGTCAGAGACGCCTGGAGTGACCGTGGAGGAAGACTCCGGGGTCAAACTGGTGCTCCGGCCGTTCCAGCTGGTCACACTGCGCTTTATCCGCTGATCCCGGAACAAACGCCAAACGGCACTGCATGGGAAACCATGCAGTGCCGTTGGCGTTTGTTCCGGTGGCCGTGGTGCTATTCCACCAGCTCGACGTCAACTGCGTCCTTGAGAACCTGGACGCGCAAGGGGATCACGGTCTCGTAGCTCTTGATTTCGGCGGCGATCTTCTTCGAGAAGACTTCCTCCACCAGGACAGGCATGTCTTTCACACCCGACAAGTAACGCTTGGCCGCGAAGTCAAACTCTGACCTGTTGTTCTTGATGCGGGTGTTAAGGGCCTTGGCCTCGTCAGCAATTTTGAACAATTCCTCTTCAGAGGCGTTGCGCGCGGTCGCATCATCGGTTTTCTGGACCAGCTGGTCCTTGAGCCGGACGAATTCGTTGTAGTTCTCTTCCGACTTGGCTGTGATCTCGGCGTTGGATTCGAGTTGCGCGACGCGATTGTCCAAAGTGCGGGCAAATTCGACGTAGGCCACGTTCTTGGATTGCTTGAGCTGCTCCGCGGCTTCCCTGCAGGGGGCTGCCGCCTGTCCGAGCAAGGTTTGGCGCTCCCTCAGGGTGGAGGCCTTGGAACCGACGAACAGGCCGTTGCAGCCCGCGCCGTCCGCCCGGAAGAGACCCTCAAACTCAGGGTAGGACTCCACCAGGCCTTCCATGTGGTCAACGAAGCCCAGATACGAGCCCTCGAGTTGTCCGACGGCGACGCCGATCCCATCCTCTCCCGAAGAGTGGGCGGACTGCACGTTCTTCAGTGCGGTTCGGGCCGCCTCCGCAGCCTGCTGGAACTCGTCCCGTTCCTTCTGGGAGTTCTTCTCTGCCTCTTCCTGCGAGGCGGGGGCGTTCCGCGCTTTCTTATAGGCTGCCAAGTACGTATTGGCTGCAGGTTGCAGCTTGCCCCGTGCGTCCACCAGCGCAGAGAGGTGGTCTTCCTTCAGGAGTTGCAGGCTTTCCTTGCGCTGTTGGCCGGAGATTTGGTTCACCGCCACGACAGCCGCTGCGGCAATCACCAGCAGAACCACAACGCTGGAGATCAGGATGAGCGCCAGCTTGCGCTTTTTGGGCGCCGGTTGCCCTGCGTTGTTCGGTTGCCCTGCGTTGTTCTGTTGCCCTGTGGGGTCCGGTTGCCGCGGGGGTTCCGGTTGAGTGGTGGGTCCGGGTTCAATCGTCATGGCTTATTCCCCGTCCTTGCCTGAAGCATCAAACTGGTCCGTGCGTTTCTTGAGAACACTTTCAAACGCTTTGTTGGAGTCATTGGCGTTGTTGATGAGCTGGGTGTATTTCTCCTTCGCGGAGCTCTCATACTTCGTTTCAGCGGTTTTGAGTGCGTCGTTGATGTCCAGCATGGCCAGTCCTGCCAGAGTGCGTTTGGCGAGGCGCTCGAATTCGTCCTTGCCATCCAGGACTTCCTGTTGCTTGTCCCGCTGTCCGCGGATGATGCCCTCAACCGAGGTCAGCAGTTCGGTTGTGTCGGCGTCGGTGTTCTCCTTGGCCGAGGCCACGGCCGTGAGGCAGGAGTCTGCGGCCTTGACGTAATCTGCGGAGTACGTCTCGCTGCCAACATTCAAGGACGAATGCAGGGGAGCGCAGGGACCACCAATGGATTGGGTAATATTCGCCGTGTTGACCACCAGCTGATCGTTGTAGGCGATCACAGCTCCGTAGTGCTCTTTGAACCGGTTGTAAGCGTCGCTGATTTCCTGTTCCTGCACTGCCGGTGATGTCCCCATCCGATCCAAACGGTCCCGGTTTATCCCTGACTCGCGTTTCAAGCGGTCACCATCCTGGTTGAGGACCGTGTCCTTGGCCTCTTGCCCCGCGGTTTCGGACATCACATTCGTCAGCCGGACCGAGAACTGGGTGACCAGTGGATCGTAGAGGTTCATCGAGTTGTCCAGTATGGCCCGTTCCTTATCCAGGCGGACAACGTCTGCACGCTGTACGCCGGTCGGGCGGGAGAGGGCAAACCATGTACCAAGCCCTCCAGCCAATACCGCTATCACCACCACCACGATGATGATGACCGTGCGTCTGGAGCTTTTCCGGCCGGGCTCCACTGTTGTATTCAAAGTCTTATCCCCCATTTTCCTGAGCCTCCTAGACGTCGTGCTGGAGGCGTTTTACGAAGAGTTTTGTCCGTTCCTGCGTGGGTGCGCGCAGGACCTCGGCTGCGGGGCCGCGCTCGACTACAACGCCGCCGTCCATGAAGATGACTTCGTCTGCTACGTGCTGGGCGAAGGCGAGCTCGTGCGTCACGATCACCATGGTCCAACCCTCTTCAGCGAGCTCCTTGATGACGCCCAGGACGTCCCCCACCAATTCCGGATCCAGTGCGGATGTGGGTTCGTCGAACAGGAGCAGCTGGGGCTTGAGTGCCAGCGCCCGAACGATTCCCACACGCTGCTGCTGTCCGCCTGACAGCTCGAAGGGGTAGGCGTCGCGCTTGTCGGCCAGCCCCACCCGCTCCAGCAGTCGTTCGGCTTCGGCGATGGCTTCGGCCTTGGGCCGCTTCTGGACCTGGACAGGCCCTTCGATGATGTTCTTGAGCACTGTCATGTGCGGGAACAGGTTGTAGTGCTGGAAGACCATGGCGCTGCGGTCGCGCAGGGCGGCGATCTCCTTTTTGCCAACCTTGGCACCGAAGTCGATTGAGAGGCCGCCTGCGGTATCGCTGTCCCCGAAGGTGACCGTGCCGCCGTCGGGAATCTCCAGGCCGTTGAGCGAGCGCAGGACGGTGGTCTTGCCTGAGCCTGAGGGCCCGATCAAGGCCACCACCTGACCACGGCGGATATCGATGTCGATGTCCCGCAGCACCACGTTGCTTCCGAACGCCTTGGCGAGGTTCCTGGCTTGCAGGACCGACGTGACGCCGGGCTCCGGGATGGATTCGTTAGTGGGCGACATAGCGGTCCAATCTCTTTTCCACGGCGGATTGAGCTGTGGAGAGGACCAGGCAGATGACCCAGTAAACCAGGGCTGCCTGCAGGTAGAGAGCCATGAACTCCTGGCTGAAAGCAGCGATCTGCTGGGCATTGCGGAACAGTTCGGTCACCAGGATCAGGGACGCCAGCGAGGTGTCCTTCACCAGCGATATGAAGGTATTGGACAACGGGGGAACGGATACCCTGGCTGCCTGGGGGAGGATGATGCGCACCAGCGTCTGCGGCCTGGACATGCCAATGGTGTGGCCTGCTTCCCACTGGCCCTTGGGCACGGACAAGATAGCTGCACGGATGATCTCGGCGGCGTAACCGCCCACGTTCAACGAGAACGCGATGATGGCACTCGGCCAAGGATCAAGCCGGATGCCAATGCTGGGGAGGCCGAAGAAAATCACGAACAGCTGTACCAGCAGGGGCGTGCCACGGATGACGGAGACATAGAACCGGCCGATTCCGGACAGCAGCCAGTTGGGACTCAGCCTCATCAGGGCCACCACCAGGGCGAGCACAAGGCCGAAGGCGAAGGAGGCGAGCGTCAGCGGAATAGTCCCCGTGACGGCGCCGGTGATGAGCGGGCCGAAGGAACTCCAGATGAGGTCCCAGTTCATCTATTTGGTGACGTCCGCGCCGAAGTACTTATCCGAGATCTTCGCCAGGGTGCCATCCGCCCGGAGATCGGCCAGGGCCTTGTCCACGGCCGAGGTGAGTTCGGTGGATCCCTTGCGGAAGACGAACGCGCTCTCGGTCTTGTCGGGAGCTTCGGCGGCGACCTTCAGGCCGGAGTCTGGAGTGTTCTTGGCGTAATCCAAGTACGTGAGTTTGTCGTTAACAGTGGCATCCACGCGTCCCTGTTGGACCAGGGTGGCGGACTGCGCCCAGCCTTCCACGGCCTGGACGTTGGCGCCGGCTTCAACTGCCATCTTGTAGAAGTTGCTGGTGAGCGACTGGGCGGTGGTCTTGCCCTTCAGGTCGGCGAAGCTGTTGATGCTGGTGTTGTCCGACTTGGTGACCACTACGCCGGTGGAGATGGTGTACGGCGTGGAGAAGTCGTATTTGGCCTTGCGCTCGTCATTGATGGAAATCTGGTTGGCGATCGTGTCGAAGCGCTTGGAATCCAACCCGGCGAAGATGCCGTCGAACTGAGTTTCCTGGAACGCGGCCTTCACCCCGAGTTTCCCGGCCACGGCCTGGGCGATCTCGACGTCGAATCCGGTGAGTTCCCCGGCCCCGTCAGCGTGGAAGCTGAAGGGACGGTAGGTGCCTTCGGTAGCGATCACCAGTTCGCCCTTGGACTTCACGTCGGAGAGGGACGTATCGCCGCCTGACTGGGCGGGCGCGGACCCGCCACCGCACGCAGAAAGTGCAAGAGCGGCCGAGGCCAGCGTAGCTGCGAGGACAGAGCGTCGGGTGCGAAGGCTGTTCATGGAGCCATCTTAGTCACCGACGGTACAGGGCGCCGGGTTGGGCGTGCGGGCATCATGACAAAGTGCCGTTAAAAAGGCTGAGTGGGGGCGGTCCCCAACAGCCCGCCACCACTCATCCCCCCAATTGTGCTCACGTGGGCGCCACACCCACCGGAAACCCGTTCTCTGATTCCGGTGCCAGGCTGCAGCCGCGTTCACACATTCATGATTGTGCCACGATCTAATGGTTTTGTGAAAGTCTTACGCTGAGAGACGTCGTTTTCGACGCGAATAAGCCTTGGAGAACCAGATTCCAGCCAAACCGATGCACGTGGACATGGCAGCCGAGTAATTGATGAGAACCCGCAGCCACGCCTCCGAAAACGGAATAAGCGGGAACAGCTGGGACAGCAGGAGCAAGCAAAGTCCCAGGAGCAGCAACCCGGAAGCTACCCGGAGCAGGACAGGGGCCGCGCTCACCACGGTGCGCCAGATGGCGGGCACCAGGCAGGCCGCAACGAAACCAGGATAGAAGCGGCCCATGAATGCGTAGGCCTCAAGGGACGGACCCCAGGTCAGTCCGCTCATGCCGGCAGATGACCCTTGCGTGTCCGTGATGACGAAGAAATACACGGTCAGGACCGCCACAATGGCCGCGACGGTGAGGCCAACAGGGCCCCGGATGGCGCGGACAGCGGACGGTGAGCCGAATGCCGTGGCGATCTTGATGCCCATGAGGAAGAACGTGGTGTACAGGAGGAAGCGCAGGATCAAGTTGCCCACGTTCATCCCGCCGAGCCAGCCGTCAAGGACCAGGTACGGCGCTTCGATGCTGATGAAGATGCTCAAGGAGATCAGCGAGAAAATATAAAAGACCACACGGTTCTCGCCCCGCAATGCGCTGGGGATCCGTGCAACAGTGACAGCAAGGCAAACAACCAGCGTCACCCATGGCAGGACAGCCGTCATCCGAGGTTCTCCCATATTCGTTCAGTACGTTCGTGGTCTTGTTCCTGCCGACGCAGCGTTTTGCCCAGCGCCAGGAGCCGTTCACCGGCCAGGGTTACCAGTGCGCTCTGGGACATGTTGTCCAGCGCTTCCTGTCGGGCGTTTGCCGGCCATCCGGCTTCGGCCTCGGTGATCAGCCCGCCAGCCACCAGCCCGCCCGCCGGTCCCACCCCGGCAGCGCGAGAGGTGGCGATGGCCAGTTCAGGGGGGAGCCTGTTGGCTGTCAGGTGGGCAGAGAAGTTTTGCGGGGCGATCCCGGTGGTGTCGCTGACCCGGTGGCGTAACTCGCCGTCGTCGATTGCGTCCACCCAGTTCCGCACCGATGTAGGGTGCGGCGGCTCGGAAAGGTTGCCAGCGGGCGCGGAACCTGGTTCGCTTCGTTCCACCACTGCCCGCAGCAGATCAATAGTGGCGATCTGGCTCACCAGTTCGCAGGCCGTGGGCGGGACCGGGGCGCCGCGGAGCTCGGCGTAAAGGTCAAAAGTGGACAGCGCTTCCACCGGGTTCACATGGAAGCCGCGGCTGATACTGACCAAAGTGGACTCGGCAACCTTGCCGCGGACCAACTGCTGGGCCAGTGTTGTTCGTTTGATGCCGGCGATCCTGCAGACGTCTGCAGTGCTGGCATCGGGCGCAACGCCATGAAGCCAGCGCTGGAACGCCTTGGATTGTAAGGGCATGTGGAACTTTCCGGGACTGGTCTCGATGGCAGGACAAGGGTAGGCCGCAAGTGGGAGTACGAATCGATTTTACGCGGACGCCACATTGAATTATGCTTGATGCTTGAACCCGTTGGTCCGTACACCCCCCAAGTCCGGACCAACGGGTTTTTCCATGCCTGCGGGAATCGCGGCCTGAATTCCTGCGTTTCCCCTGCTGGAGGATAGACAAATGACAGCAACTTTGGTGGCCAAGGACCTTGCCGGTGGCCACGGCCATCGCACGCTTTTTTCCGACCTTTCCCTGACTGTGGCGCCCGGCGAAGTCGTGGGCGTCGTGGGAGCGAACGGCGCTGGCAAGTCCACGCTGCTGCGCATCCTTGCCGGCGTCGATCAGCCTCAGGCGGGCAGCGTTAACCTGGCCCCTTCAGACGCCTTCGTGGGCTGGTTGCCGCAGGAACATGAGCGCACAGCGGGTGAAACGATCGCGGCATATATTGCCCGGCGCACTGGCTGTGCTCTGGCAACAGCAGAGATGGAATCCACTGCCGAGGCTCTCGGAACGGGAGCCCCTGGAGCAGACGATGCCTACTCACTCGCCTTCGACCGCTGGATGGCGTCCGGTGCGGCGGACTTGGAGGAAAGAATCCCGGCTGTGCTGGCAGACCTTGGCCTGGAGCTGGGTGCCGACGCCCTCATGACCGGCCTTTCCGGCGGACAGGCAGCACGCGTGGCCCTGGCTGCGCTGCTGCTCAGCCGGTTCGACGTCGTCCTCCTCGACGAACCCACCAACGATCTGGACCTTGATGGCCTGGCCCGCCTCGAAGCTTTTGTCCAGGGCCTTCGTGGCGGTGTGGTCCTGGTATCCCACGACCGCGAATTCCTGGCCCGCTGCGTCACCACCGTGGTGGAACTGGACCTGGCCCAAAACTCCGTAGCCGTGTACGACGGCGGGTACGAGGCGTTCCTCGAGGAGCGCGCAGTAGCCAAACGCCATGCCCGCGAACGCTACGAAGAGTTTGCCAACACCAAGGCAGACCTCGTCTCCCGCGCACGCACCCAGCGGGAGTGGAGCTCCCAGGGTGTTCGCAACGCCATGAAGAAAAACCCGGACAATGACAAAATCCGTCGCGCCGCGAGCAGTGAGTCGTCGGAGAAGCAGGCCCAGAAAGTCCGCCAAATGGAGTCCCGCATCGCCAGGCTCACTGAGGTGGAGGAGCCGCGCAAGGAGTGGCAGCTGCAGTTCAGCATCGGCCAGGCTCCCCGCTCAAGTGCCGTCGTCGCCACGTTGCGCAACGTCGTCGCGCGTCAGGGCGACTTCACGCTGGGACCGGTGAACCTCCAACTCAACGGCGGAGAGCGCATCGGTATCACAGGACCAAACGGCGCCGGCAAATCGACCCTGCTGCGCCTGCTGCTTGGGACGCAGGAACCGGACGACGGCGACGCCTCCATGGGTGCCTCCGTCGCCATCGGCGAAATTGACCAGGCCCGCGGACTGCTCGACGGCGGCCGGCAGCTTGGGGACGCCGTCGAAGCTGTGCTGGTGGACTGGAACAGCGCAGACGTTCGCACGCTCCTTGCAAAGTTCGGCCTCAAGGCCGACCACACCTCGCGGACCGTGGATTCGTTGTCGCCGGGGGAGCGGACACGTGCAGCCCTCGCGTTGCTGCAGGCCCGTGGCGTGAACCTGCTGGTGCTGGATGAACCCACCAACCATTTGGACCTCCCGGCTATCGAACAGCTTGAAGAGGCGTTGGAAAGCTACGAAGGCGCACTCCTGCTGGTCACCCACGACCGCCGGCTGTTGGAGAACGTGCGGCTGGATTCACGCTGGCACCTCGAAGACGGCCAGGTCCAGGAGCTCCACCACACCCCAAGCCAGGAGAAGTAACCATGAGCATGGACCGCGTTGCCTGGAGCTCGCTGTACAACATCACCACTGCCAAGAGCGGATCAAAGCCGTTCTCCAAGGAAACGCTGAAGCGGGTCCTGGCTTTTGCGGCGCCGCATAAAGGCAAACTGATTGCCTTCGTGATCGCCTCCATCGCGGGGGCTTTCCTGGCTGTCGCCACGCCGGTGCTTGCCGGCCAGGTGGTGGACGCCATCATTGCCAAGGCGGGTGTGGACACCGTCATTTGGTTGGCCGTCCTGATCGCCATCGTGGCTGTAGGCGAAGCCGGTGTGGGCCTGCTGACCCGATGGCTGTCCTCCATCATTGGCGAGGGCGTCATTGTGGACCTCCGCACCAAGGTGTTCGATCACGTGCAGCGCATGCCCATTGCCTTCTTCACCAGGACGCGCACGGGTGCTTTGGTCAGCCGTTTGAACAACGATGTCATTGGGGCGCAGTCTGCCTTCGCAGGCACCTTGTCCGGCGTGGTCAGCAACGTGGTGGCCCTGGCCTTGACCCTGGCCGTCATGCTGAACACCTCCTGGCTGGTCACAGTGCTGGCCATGGTCCTGCTGCCCATCTTCCTGATCCCTGCCCGGCGCATGGGCTCCAAGCTGGCGGACCTCCGCCGCGAAGCGGCCGCGCACAACGCCGCCATGGGCACCCAAATGACCGAGCGCTTCTCAGCTCCGGGCGCCACGCTGGTGAAGCTGTTCGGCCGCCCGGACGAGGAATCCCGTGAGTTCGCTGCCCGTGCCGGCCGCGTCCGGGACATCGGAATCCGGACCGCCATGCTGCAGTTCACGTTCGTCACTGCCCTGACGTTGGTCTCTGCCCTGGCGCTCGCCCTGGTCTATGGACTGGGTGGCTGGCTGGCCCTCGGCGGCCAACTTGCCCCGGGTGACGTGGTGGTCCTGGCACTCCTCCTCACCAGGCTCTACGCCCCATTGACCGCGCTCTCCAACGCCCGTGTGGAAATCATGAGCGCCCTGGTCAGCTTCGAGCGCGTGTTCGAAATCCTTGACCTGAAGCCGCTGATCACGGAGAAGCCGGACGCTGCAGCAGTTCCGGCCGGTCCCGTAGCCGTGGAATTCGACGACGTCAGGTTCTCCTATCCTTCCGCGGACAAAGTCTCCCTGGCGTCACTGGAAGAAGTGTCCACTCTCGACACCCGCGGCGGTGAGGAAGTCCTGCACGGCGTCAGCTTCAGGGTGGAGCCGGGCCAGACCGTAGCTTTGGTGGGTTCTTCCGGTGCGGGCAAGTCCACTGTGGCGCAGTTGATGTCCCGTTTGTACGACGTCGACTCCGGGGCCGTGCGCCTGGGCGGACACGGCTCTGGAACGGGCCTTGACGTACGCGATGTCCGCTTCGATTCGCTGCGGGACACCTTGGGCATGGTGACCCAGGACGGCCACCTGTTCCACGAAAGCATCGCGTCAAACCTGCGCCTCGCTCGTCCGGATGCAACCGAAGAGGACATGTGGGACGTGCTGCGGCGGGCGCGCCTGGAACCGATGATCCGCTCCCTGCCTGATGGCCTGGAAACCGTGGTGGGGGAGCGCGGCTACCGGCTCTCCGGCGGTGAACGCCAACGGCTCACTATTGCCCGCCTCCTGATCAAACAGCCGCGCGTCGTGATTTTGGACGAAGCCACGGCTGCGCTGGACTCCACCAACGAGGCCGCCGTCCAGGCGGCCTTGGGCGAGGCGCTCGAGGGGCGTACCGCCGTCGTGATTGCGCACCGGCTGTCCACTATCCGTGCGGCAGACGCCATTCTGGTGGTTGAGGACGGCAGGATCGTGGAGCGGGGCACGCACACGGAGCTGCTCGCAGCCGACGGTCGATACGCAGAGCTGTATCAAACCCAGTTCGCGGAAGCCACTGCGGTGGCGAAGGAAGCGGTCCCGGAGCTGTAGCTATTTCAGCAGTGGGATGACGTGGTCTGTCAGCAATGGGGCCAGGTCCGTGGGTAAGGGCGCTGTGAGGTCCAACCAGCGGATCTCCGCTATCTCGGCAGAAGGGTGTGCGTCCCAGGTCCCGGGAGCAGTGAACACCGTGGCTTCGATGTTCGTCGCCGTTTCGTTGGCAGCTACTGCGAGCCAGACGCCCAATGGCTCCAGGTCGCCCGAAGCCACTTCGATGCCGACTTCCTCGAACAGTTCCCGGGATGCCGCCTGCGCCGCAGTTTCGCCGGGCTCGGGCTTGCCGCCGGGGTGCATGAACTTGTTCGTCCCGCGCTTGCGGACGGTCAGCAGGTGGCCTTCGTCGTTGTAGACGCAGACTGCGCTGACCACAATGAGGTCCGTGGTGGTCACACTTGCCTCCCGGCGTCGATTCGGACCAGGTGCGATTCAAGCAGCAGATCCTTGGCGGGCCCACGGACATCCCAGGTAAAGCTGAAGGAATCGGGACCTACCCAGGCGTACTTGACGCGGTAATCGTCGGGATCGCACCAATGCTCGTCCCGGTTGCCCTGTGCAGCGAAACTCATGATGTGGAACGGCCTGCCGTCGGGAAAGAACACATCCATGGACGCGGGGTCTGCCCCCGGTTTGAGAACGTACTCGCGAAAAGCCGGGCCGGAATGGGTAGGCCACTGCATGGTGCCGTCTTCGCGGTAGTCCAGGCCGCCGTCGGGGTTCAGGGAGTAACGCACGACGCCGGTAAAAGTACCGCGGGTGCCGGAGGCCCGGTCCAGGAGGGTCCGCTCCACAGTCCAGCTGCCGGCCAAGTAGGCCTGCAAGTCCTGGGTGGGCTGCTGGTGGTTCAAGTGCCCTCGATTGGAATCGAACCAACGACACCGGCTTTAGGAGAGCCGTGCTCTATCCACTGAGCTACGAGGGCCTGTGTGTCCATGGCTCTAAATCCCGCTGCTGGAGCTCAAGGGCCCGGACACGACTACAAGCATACAAGCTGCCGGGGCGCTGCCCGAACACCGTTAGGCTGGCGAGCATGAAAGGGCACCCGATTGCACCGGCTCCGGCCGGATCATTCCTCCCCAACCTCCGCAGCACCAGGGCAAACATCGGTGGGTGGGCGCAACTGAGCGTCGTCCAATACTTCGTGGCCGAAGCGGCCGTCATTGAGGCATGGGCTGGTCCGCAGCCGTACAGCCGTGCCACCGGATACATCAGCGATCTTGGAGCAGTGTCATGCGGTGTGTACGAGGACAGGGCTGTTTGTTCACCGTTGCACTGGCTGATGAACGCTTCGTTTGTGGTCCAAGGCCTGGGCCTCATCCTGGGTGCACTGTTCCTGACCGCCGGGCTTCTGTGCGTAGCGGCCCGTCCGGGGATGACAGCCCGGCGCTTCCGGTCCGTAGCGACCGGTTCCACTCCCGCCCGCGTGCTGACTGTGCCGTGGATCCTTGCAGTCGCGATCCGGATCCTCACCGGAGTTGCCGGCGCAGGAACCGTCCTTGTTGGGTTGGTGCCTGAAGACCTCGACTCACCGTGGCATTTTGCGGGTGCCTTGATGTTCTTCATCGGGGGAGGGTTTGCCCTGCTTCTGCTCGGCGTCCTGTGGTTCCGGCAAACTCCGGTCAGCTGGTTCCTTGCCCTGTGCGGCCTGCTCTGTGTCGGTGCACTCATCGTGGGTGGGATCACCGGGATGGAGGTGCCCCTGCCCGGCCTTCTGGAGCGGCTCATGGGGTACCCGGTGACGGTCGGTCTGGCGGCGGCCGGCCTGGTGATCGCCCAGCGTTTGCACACAGAACGGAAAGCGGCACGTCTGCGCTGAGGGTGGACGTGGTGCGCGACCACGGAGCAAGTGGTGCATAGGGTGCACGCGGGGTCTATTCTGGCGCTATGACGACGCCGGGTGGTCCGCGCGGAGGCGACCGGGGACTTCTTCCTGACCTCGCAGGGCGCCGCGAACTGGTGGGGGGCTGGGCAGCGATTACGCCCATCCACTACTTCGTGGTGGAAGCCCTGGCGATAGCTGCATGGCTTGGGAACCCGGGCTATGAACGGCGGGCCCACGTCATCAGCGATCTCGGCGCGGTCCACTGCGGGCCCTTCAACGGGTATGAAGTCTGTTCCCCGCTCAATTGGTTGATGAACGTCTCGTTCGTGCTGCAGGGTGTGGCCATGGTCCTTGGCGCCGCGCTGGTGAATACGGCAGTTTTGTCAATCGCAGCGGAGCCGGGTGCGCGGGTCATTACTCCCCGGATGGCTTCGGAATCCCACAGGGCAGCCGAGTCCTTTCCCTGGATCGCAGCCGGCGCGGTGAGGGCACTGATCCTCGTGGCGGGCATAGGCCAGGCAATGGTTGGCCTGGTTCCGGAAGATACGGACCTGGCGTTGCATCTGGTCGGCGCGGGCATGTACTTCATCGCCGGCCCACTGTCCTTGGCGATCCTGGGCGTCGTGTGGCGCAGGCATACCCGGATGTCCTGGTTTGTCCTGGTATGTGGTGCGGTGTCCTTGGGGACCACCATCTACATACTTGCTGTGGGGCTGCGCGTGGAGGAGCCGGGTGCGATCGAACGCACCATGGCCTATCCGATCATCATGGGCCTATCCATGATGGGCCTGGTGGTGGCACGCCGGGTGACGAAGCAAAGGAAAGCCGTCAGGGCTTCTGTGCGCTCTTCCGCCCCAGGAACACAGCAGCCACACCGCACAGCAGGCTGACGAGGAAAAGCACCCATGAGGCAACGGTGAGGCCGGAAGCCAGGGCGACCGACCCGGCGTCGGGCGTTTCTGCGGCCAGCATGGAATCGATGGCGACGTTGGACCACAGGTGGGCCACGGCGAACAGCAGGGGAGCGGCCCACATTGCCCAGCGGAGGGACTTCCGCGCCACGTTGGTGCCGATCAGCAACAACCAGCTGAATCCGAAGATCAGCGGAAACAGTGTTCCCGCAGTCTTGTGGATGTAGTTCAACTGCCCGCGTGCTGACTCATCCATGGCGTCATGAAGCTGGGCGACATAGTCCTGCGAGAAACCGCCGATCAGCGAATCCGGCATCGCCAGGCCGCCGGAGAGCTGCGTCATCTGGTTAAGGGTCAGCAAGTGCAGGTACCAGAACAGGAACAGGCTGGCCACGACGCCCGCGATCACAATGAGCTTGGAGTTGCTCTGCGCCTTCTGCGGGGTGCGCTGGGTGGTGTTGTTGATCACGGGAGGAAGCGTGTGATCTGGAACCACTGCCTTTGCTCCGTGCTTCTTGATGCGCTGGGCTGGTGTCTTGGCCATGTCATTCATTATCCCGCCACATAAGCTGGAACCATGACCACCGGCAGGCACACAGCAACTGAACTCGATCCCTCACTCGACGACTACCAACTGGCCAGCGCCCTGGTCCGCGAAGCAGGCCAACTGGCGCTGCTGATGCGGATGGGCGGCTTGCAGGGCGAACGCAAGACGTCGGTGTCCGACGTCGTCACGGCAGCCGATCACGCAGCCGAGGCTTACGTCCTGGAACAGTTGCAGCGCTGCCGCCCCGAGGATGGCATCCTCGGGGAGGAAGGCGCGTCAGTGGCCGGAACCAGTGGCCGGACATGGGTGATCGATCCCGTGGACGGCACCTACAACTTCCTGCACGGTTCCACATACTGGTGCTCGGCCATTGCCCTTAAGAGGGACAGCTCTGACCACGGAACCAACCCGGTGGTAGATCCGGACGTGCTGCTCGGGGCCATTTACCAGCCCGAGCTGGACAAGCTCTGGCTGGGCGGCCAGGGTCACCCGGCCACGCTTAACGGCGAGCCGATCTCCGGTTCCGGCGACCGTTCCGTTGCCGACATCTGCGCGGCCACCTACATCCACCCCACGTGGTTGGCCGATCCCCGCACAGCGATGCCATGGCACGCTGCTGCCGTCTCCGCCGCCTCATTGCGCATGTTCGGCTCCGGGTCCTGCGACCTCGGCCGCGTCGCCGACGGCGAACTCGGTTGCTGGTTCCAGCACAGTTGCCCGGAATGGGACTGGCTCCCCGGTAAGGCGATCGTCCGGGCGGCTGGTGGGGACACCGCCGTCGTGAAGGTCAACGGACTGAATTGGTTCGTCGCAGGTGGCCCGACGGCGGTGCGCGAGTTGAGCGCCGCCCTCACCTCGGTCCCACAGTTCGCCTAGGTCCTGAAACAGCGTTAACCCCTTCGGGTACCCCCGCGAAGCTCCACTGTTTGCCCTTGTTATTTTGCACCGGGGGGCGATTGCCTCCACGGTCTCAGCTGCAGAACAGCCCTCTGTTCTGCAGCGTTCGCAAGGGGGAAGTACTTGAACAGCAAGAGCAAGCTGTGGCCCACAGCCGTCGGCGTTACCGCCGTCTCGGTTTTGGCGATCGGCCTCGTCGCCGCGCCGGCAGCAAACGCAGCACCCACTGACGTGATTTCCGTCGGCAGTGGCCAGATCATCGATGGTTCCGTCCTGGCCATCCCGAACTTCGCCGGCCTCGCAGCCAACGGCGCAGCCACAGCCGAGCAGATCGGCACACCGCCATCCGGCCCGGCCATCATCGAGAACAGCGACCCGCTGGACCTCAGCGCCGTCTTCGGTGTGGTCAACGTCGGCGCGGGCAACATTCCGCTGCTGCAAAACAACGGCATCATCCAGGTTGGCGCAGTCAGCCAGTACGGTAAGGCCGTCAACGACGGCTCCTCGGAAGCATTCTCGGGTACCGTCTCCGGCGCCCCGGGCCTGGTAACACTGCCCGCCGGCCTGCCCACCTCGGGCGATCCCGCCATCCCGGCCGCACGCATCACAGCCGGTACGGCGGCCATCCTTGGCGGTACCGACCTGGTTAACGTCACACTCGACGTCACCACCCTCGCGGCTGCAGCCAAGAAGGACCAGGGCGCAGCACCGCAGGGTGCTTACGCCGTTGCCGGTGTTTCGGCTGAAGTTGGCGGCACGATTGTTGGAGGCGTCGCCGGCACGGTCAGCACCGCCATCAATACGGCCAACGCGGTTCTGACTCCCTTGGGCGTCACTGTGGTCAACCCCGTCGCTGGCGGCACCATCGCCATCACCGAGGCTGACTTGCTGGCCGCGGCCGGCGTTGCCGACCTGAACTCGTTGCCGGCTGGAACGGATTTGGTTTCCTTCCTTCCGCAGGCTGTTGCCACCAAGCTGACCAGCCTGGTCAGCAGCACGTTGGCTACTGCCACGACGGCTGTGAACAACCTTGGGCCGCTTGCACAGCTCACGGCAGGTCCTGCGTTGGCACTGCTGACCACCACGCTGAACGGCGTGACGGGTGCTGTGGCAACGTCCATCGTCGCACCACTGGGTACCGCGCTGACCGCCCTGGTTTCGGCCAAGGTCAACGTCCAGGAAACGGCACCGTCAGGCGCGTTCACCCAGCGCGCCCTGCAGGTCGGAATTGCCGGCGGCTCCATCGCCACCGTCAACCTCGCCAACGCAACTGTTGGTCCCAACCTTGACGCAGCGGCGATCCCGCTGGTCAACGCAGACACCATGGCCATCAGCGGTGGCGTGGCCCTCCTGGCACTGCTCACCTGGCTGTTCGTTCGCTCGCGCCGCCGGTCTGCTGTAGCTGCTGCCTGATTGCCTTGAGCGCATCAAGCATCAGCGAAAGGAGAACGCCTTATGTACGGCCATAACTGGACTGCAGGCGGCACGGCAGCCGGAGGAACCACCCTCGCTGTCACCGGTGCCCCCACCCTCGGGTGGGTCATCCTGGTGGGTGTCGCCCTGCTGATTACCGGCTTCGTGGTCCTGCGTAACAGCAGGCTTAAGGCTGCGAAGCGGGATACGGGCCCCAACCCGTAGCACCACCGGCGGGACGGCTCCTGCAAGAGCCGTCCCGCCACCCTCACTTTTTCGACCAGGCCGCCCTTGGCCAAGCCCCAAGCATCGGAAGTAAATGTCGGTACTCGAATCCGCGCAGGCGTTGGCATTTGTGCTCCTGGTGGTTTTTCTGTCGTATATCCTCGTGATCCTGGTACCGTTCCTGCGGCGCAAGCCAGATCCTGAAGGCGATCCCGGCACGTTCTCCTGGCATGTGTTCATTCCGTGCCGGGACGAGGAAGTGGTGATCGGGAAGACCCTGGAGCTGCTCCGGGCGAAGTTCCCGGAAGCCCATGTCTGGGTAGTCGACGACGACAGCGACGACTCCACTGCGGCCATCGTCGAAGCCGCATCGGATCGAGACAGCATGATCCACCTCGTACGCCGCCGGCGTCCGCTGGCACGTACCGGCAAGGGGGACGCCCTCAACGCCGCCTACCGGACTTTGGACGGGTGGCTTCCCGCCGCCGTCGACCGTTCTTCGGTGATCGTCCTGGTGGTCGACGCCGATGGTCACCTTGCCGACAACGCGTTCCGTCAGGCCGCCGGTCCCCTCGCATTCGGCGACCCGGAAGTGGGCGCCGCGCAGACCGCCGTCTGGATGTCCAACCTGGACGACCCCGAGCTCCAGGGCGGCCAAGGGCTCCAACGCGTCAGGAAGGCGTTCGGCCGTTACCTGGTCCTGATGCAGGACATGGAATTCCGGACCACCATCGCAGCAATGCAGTCCCTGCGGCGCCACACACTGACCGTGGGGCTTGGCGGGAATGGCCAGTTCACCCGGCTGTCAGCTTTGGATGCCATCGCCAGGACGTCGGGACAACCGTGGCACGGCGCTCTCCTTGAAGATTATGAACTCGCCATCCACATCATGCTGGGCGGTTACAAGACCGTCTACATGCACGACACGCACGTGGCCCAGGAAGCGCTTCCGGACCTCCGCCGCCTACTGACCCAGAGGACGCGCTGGTGCCATGGCGGCATGCAGTGCAGCACCTACTTGAAGCGGATCTTCGAGTCTCCGTACTTCAGCAATGTGGGAGCGATTGAGTCCAGTTACTTCCTGATCCAGCCGTTCATCCAGATCATCGGCTTGGTGCTGTGGCCAACGCTGTTCATCACCATGGTGGCGCAGGGCGCGTTGACCATGGGCAGCTTCGCCGCCTGGATTTCAGCGGCCTGGTTCATCATTCCGCTGATCTTCGCCACTGGCGTGCTGCCCTTCGCCCTGTGGGGATTGGTGTACCGAAGGCAGGTGACCCCGGAAAAGAACTTCATGCTGGGCGTGCTCTGGGGCCTGGGCTATTGGCTGTACATGTACCAAAACTATGTGACCGTTCTGCGGGCAACGTACCGTCTCATCACCGGCCGCCAGGGATGGGCCAAAACACGTCGCAACCATGAGTCCGACGTCAAACTCCTAGCGAAGGAAGCCTAGTGGCAATGAGCGCTGACATCAGCAACACCACCGTTCCCCGTGGACCGCGCGCCATTCCTGTTCGGAAGGGCCGCGGCGGGGGCGTCATTGGGCTGGCCTTCATCGCTGCGGCCGTGGTGGCGATGCTCCAACAGGAGAGCATCCGGGCAGCGGAAGCGTGGCTCATGGCAACTGTTTTCGACGGAATCCTCGGTGGGGCTTCCTACAGCGTGGACGACATCATCTTCCACAACGTGGGTGGGGGCCAGCCCTATGCCTTGATGGTCACCGGGCTCTGCTCCAGCGCCGTCCTCCTGACCCCGATCGCCGCGTTCGCCGGAATCCTCTTCCTCATGGGACGCATCCCGGTTGCGCGGCTGATGCCCGCTGCGATCACGGCACTGGTCATCGTTTCTGTCAGCAACGCGGTTCGATACTTCATGATTGCAGCGGCGCAGCAGAGCTGGGGCCAGCAGGGGTTCGACCTCATGCACCACTTCCTTGGTTCTTTCGTGGTAATCCTCGGCTTCGTGGTCGCCATCATCGTCCTGGTGCGGGCCGCCGTCGTCCGTAAGGACCGTGCTGCTCCCACCCGCAGGGGGCGGCGTGCGTCGTAACCGGCTTACCGTGTTCCCGGCCATTGCGCTGGCAGCCGCCATGGCCTTGGCCGGTTGCGCGCCCGGTGTGGCCGGCCCGGCCCCTGAAGGCGCCGCAAAGGCAGTGTCCTTGGACCACCCCACAGTGGACCAGTGCCACGTGATCACCACCCCGGAGGAATACGGTGCAAGCAGTGACTCCAGCCCGGCGGTTGCCTGTTCCGGGCCGCACACTGCACAAACGTTCCTGGTGACCAGCGTCCCGGAACCGCTGGCCGGCCAGTCCGAGCGGCCGCTCCACGAGCAACTGCAGAACCTCACCACCCGTTTGTGCCCGGCAGCAGAGCTGCGCAAATACCTTGCCGGCACCGATCGTGACGCCACAGCAGGCATGGCGATCACCGGATACTATCCGAGCCGACTCGAGTGGGCCGCAGGAAGCCGGACTGTGCGGTGCGACGTGTTCCTTGCCTCGCCGGGACGGGCCCCGCTGGAAACCACGAGTGACCTGAAGGGTGCGCTCGCAGGACCGGACTCGGCACAGATCCGGCTTTGCTATGCCCAGGAAATCAAGGACGGCGTGCTCAGCGCCGAAGGTAAGGACACCACGTGTTCCGAGCCCCACACCACCGAGGACGTGAGCGCCTGGTTCGGTCAGGACGCTTCGCTGGTCAGCCTCGCCGCGCAGCAGGAACGGTGCCTGCCGTTTGTCCTGGAGTTCCTCAAGGTCGATGTCCTGCCTGCCGGGGTGGAAGTGCGGCCCATTGTCAGGATCGACGGCGGCGCAAGGGCTGTCCGCTGTGGCGTGGCGCCGCTGCAGGCCAGTCCGGAACCATGGACGGGAACGCTTGCGCCTTTGGCCGGCACAGCGAACGGGGGAGCGGCACATGGTTGAGACGAAGCAGGGGAAAACGGAATCTGAAACCGGGAAACCGGAGGCGGAAACCACCAAACATGAAGCGGGGGAGTTCGCGCCCGTTCCGGTGCGGTCAGGCAAGAACCCCCAACCGGGCCCGCTTCGCAGGCTGGCGACGTTCCTTGCCAGGGTCTTCGGACCGGGAGAGCTGACACTCGGCGGAGGCCGCACGCCGGCCATCCTCGCGGGCGTGGCGTCCGCCGCCGCCATGATGGTGCGGCTCTTCGTCCCGGGCCCGGTCGGTATGGGGGATCAGGGTGACGGCCATGGACTGGTCTGCGCACTGGGCGTCAGCAATGTCCGGCCGTGGGATTACGCAGAATTCACCCGGTTCATCTACCCGGGCTGGACGCCACACCAGTTTGCCGGTGAGGCCTGCGGCGCAGTTGGCTCCGGCGAGGCTGTCTACTCGTCCCAGCTGGCCTTCCTGTGGTTGGGAAAGCTCATCACCCCGGTGTTCGGTTGGGGCCCCGGGGTGGACATGCGGGCTGTGGGAATTGTCTGCTGCCTCGTTTTCGGCTTGCTGACCGCGGCGCTGGTGGCTGTCCTGCCGGGACGCGCCAGTTTCAGGATCCTGATAGCGGCATTGGTCACTGCCGTGATGGCGGACGGCGTCTTCGCCGATTTCTTTATTTCCCCGTATCCCGAACCTGCCGCGTTCCTGGGGACCCTGGCGGTGTTGGTGGCGTTGTTGCACTACTGGAACGGCCGTGGCAGCCGCTGGTTGGCGATTGTGTGGGTAGTGGGCGCCGGTATCTTCACCATCGCTGCCAAGGCTGAGATGGTGTCCTGGCTGCCAGTGCTTGCACTCGCCCTGTTGTGGCGCCCGCATGTTCCTTCCCGGCGTTCCGGGCGGCGTGTGCCGGAAACGCGGTGGTGGCGGCAGAGGATTGTGCCGTTTGCCGCGATCATGGTGCTTGCAGCGTTCGCAGTGGCCTTCCTTGCCGTCCAGCCCAAGCGCACCAGTGAGCTGAACGTCTACAACGCGGTTTTCGCTGAGCTGCTGCCGAACAGCCCGGTTCCTGAGGATGATCTGAAGTGGTTGGGGTTGGACCCGGGGTTTCTGTCTGCCAGTGGCACCACCGTGGCTTCGCCGCGTTCAGCTGCAGTGAACCCGAAGTTCAGCGAATTCCAGGAGCAGGTGGGACCGGCCAAGCTGGCTGGTTTCTACGTCACACATCCTGAACGGCTGATCGGTGTGGGTGAACGCGGAATCACCGCCATGCTGACACCAGAACTTGGCTACATCGGATCATTCATGGAAGGCCAAGGCCATGATCCGTTTGACAAGGACCGCCGGTTCCCGGTGGTTCTGGGACTCTTCACGGCTTTGAAGGCCGTGCCGGTGGCCTTGGTGGCCATGCAACTGCTGACCCTTTTGCTGGGATTTGCTGTCGCTTTCCGCAAGAAATCTGCTGTCGGGCGCCTGGCAGTGGTGGTTGTGGTGGCTGGATGGCTGCAGTTCTGGGTGGTCATGCTGGGATCAGGACAGCCCGAGATTTACCGCCAACTGGTGATTTCAGGTTTCCACGCGGCGCTGTGTGTGCCCCTGCTGGTGGCGTTGATCAGCATCCTGGCCTCCGAGCCACGGAAGCTGATGCTTCAGCAGCCGGAGCCCGGAGTGCAGGAACCCGGGACGTCGGAGCCAAGTGCGGCAACGCTACGTGACCCAGCCGTCAGTGTTTAGCTGCTTACGCAGGCTGATCACGTTGCCGAGCTTGATTCCGGCCGCGGCGTACCGCTGCCTGATCCTGTGCAAGTGGGCCTTGACCGTCTGTTCGCTGATCCCCATGGCGTCTGCCACGCCACGCACGGACAGCGCTTCACTTCCGAGGTAGAGCTCTGCGAGCCGTTGCTCGCGCAGGGATAGCTTGATCCGAACGGGGGCGGTGTCCACCATGACGGCGGCAGCGTCGGGGTGTATGTACTGTTGTCCTTCCGCCGCTGCCCGGACGGCGCGTTCAGTGTGTGCCGGACCTGCCGCTTTAGGCACATAGCCCAGGGCGCCGGCAGCATGCGCTGCCCCTGCTTCCCAGCCGTCCACGGCGGTGGCCAGGACCACCACGCGGAGGCCGGCGTCAACAAGCGAATGAACTGCAGGAACCAGCTCGGTTTGATGGTCCAGGGTTCCCAGCACGGCAACGGCAACGTCCTGGTCCTTGAAGTCGGGTCCTTCCGTGCTGTGCGGGATGGTGTTGAGCCCGGCAGCAACCACCAGGTCAGGGGCGTTGCAACGGAACCATGCATCCAGCGTCTCGATCATCAGTTGGTGATGATCCACAACCAACAATCGCGTCACCATGATCTTGGCGCCTCAACGGGGACCATGATGCTGGCTCCTCCAGGATCGGTGTGCACGCGGGGGACGCCCAATGATCCTAGTTCGCTCCACAGTGCAGGAGTGCAGCGGTTGGGGTTCATATGGGTCACCCGCCATGTAACGAGCACGGTAGCTGCGGTATGCGGTTCCACGAAGATGTGGAGCCGGCGCGGCCGGGCGGTCAAGGTGCTGTCAGCATCGCCTGCCGGCGCCGTCAGAAGCATGGTTGTGGCCAAGACTGCTGACCGGGAAGCAGGGCTCACCCGCTCCACGAGGTCCGATTGCGCCACGACCATGACGGTGGCTTCCAGCCCTGCCAGGGACAGCGACTCCGTGAGCCAGTTGGTGGACTGCGAAATCATCAATTGGCTGCGCAATTGTTCGGCCAGGACCTGCGCCTGTTCAGAGAATCCGGGATCGAGTGGGAGTCCTCGGCGCTCGGCGACCTTGGCGAACAACGCCTGGATCTGCTGGTGTGTTTCTGCAAGGTCTTCTGCCCTCTCGGCGTCGCGGGAAACGGACTGTGCGGTCAGGGTGTTCAAGGCCCCCAAGGTCTGGCGCTCCAAGGTTCTCTGCACTTGGTTGCGAAGGAAAAAGACTGCCAGGCCACCCAAGAGTCCGGGAAGGATCGTGATGAAGAAGATAAGGAGTCCCTCCCCGGAACCGAATCTCGGGGTAGCAGCGTAATAGGCGCCGCTGAGGACGGAGTTGGCGGCGACCAGGACCAGGAAACCCAGCAAGTCCCAGCGCATCGCGACGAGGAAGACCAGAGCTGTCCCGAAGAGAACGTTCAAGGCCAGCGACAGGTAGCCGGAGGTCGGCGTCACGAATTGGGCTGTCATTGTTCCCGATGTAATGGATGACGCCAACCAGATCAGCCGCAAGAAGGGCAAATGGTGCCTGGGTGTCTTCGGAGCCGAGGCCACAATCGCCACGGCAAGCCCCAGGAGGTCGAATGCCTGCGCGCCGAGTTTCAGGTGGTCCATGCTGCCTCCATCGAGGGAGCCAGCATTGAGAATGAAGGAAATGATCCAGATGGTCAGGCTCGTGACGACCAGGACGGCTCTGGAAATGAACAGGGGCCCGTCCCTGCGTGATGTGCTGAGATGGGCAAGGCTCATGCCGCGTCCGCTTCGAGGACAACGGTGGTACCGCGGCCTGGCGTTGAGATCACCTTGGCCCGTCCGCCCACGCCGCCCATCCGGTCCACTACGGAATTCCTGACTCCAAAACGTTCCGCCGGGATGGCCTTCGGATCGAACCCCCGGCCGGCGTCGCTGATCAACACCGACACCAGGGAACCGGAACGGGAGACCAGCACGTCAACGCGGTCCGTTCCCGCGTGACGGGCGGCATTGACCATGCATTCCTCGGCAGCATCGGCAATAGCCAGCTGAACGTCCGCCGGAAGTGTTCCCCCTTCGCCAAAAACGTCAACGGCGAATCCGTCGCGGCAGTGATGGCGGGCCCTGTCCGTCAGCAGCAGGGCAAGTTCACCGTCAGGTTCGACGGCGGCATCCGCACCTTGGGTGCGGACCGTACGTGCTCCGTTGCCTGTCGCCTCCCAGAGGTGGGCTGTAGCCGGCGTCGTCCGTGAACCCGGCCCACCGGCGTCGTGCGTTGCCACGGTGAGCATTTCCCGCACCTCGTCGGGGACCGCTCCCGCCCCGCCCCTTGCCAGGAGGGTGAGGGGCCGCAGGAGGGTGTCATGAAGGATACGGGCCTCTGCTGCGCTGGCATCGATCCTGGCGCAGGCAACGGCCTGGGCGGCGGCTGATTCCGCCCGGATCGATTGGTCGTTCCAATAGGCGGCGAGGGCCTTGGGGGCGGAGTACCGGACGACGAACATGATGTACCAGGCGCCGGCAACGATGAGCAGGGTGGTGGCGCCCAAGCCGTGGACAGCGGATGACATGAGCGTGTGCCCCATGACCAGCACGGCCAGCAGCCCGGTAAAGAGGGCCGATCTCCACGAGTTGCGGAGGGAAAGAACCAGGGTGGAACTCACGGCCAGGATGAGGCTGTGCGCCAAAAGCAGCGAGTCGGAATCCTGGCGGTAGGTGACGCCGGCAAGGAGTTCGGACAGCGTGATCAGGGCCGTGACCAGAGCCAGCCGGAGCGGCCAGACATCCGTCCACCACATAGCGGCGAGGCACACAAAAACAATGATCATCAACAGGGCAGCCCCGGCACGGTGCCACGGCGGTCCGCCTTCGGCCGGCCCCAGGTACAGCCCTGAAGCCGCAATGAAGACGAAGCCGGCCACGGCACCGCCGCGGACCAGCAGGTCCGAATAATCCTGCTCCGGCCGGCCTGTTACCAGCCGGGCAATCCCTGCCCCCATGAATGTCTCCCCCGAAACGTGTCACCTAATATGGTGACGATAATTCCAAATCATATGTGGGGAGGGCCAAGTTGTTGCGATACCCGGTGTCCCAACCCACCATCGAAGTCGACATCGTCGAAGACCATGCCGTATTGCGCGAAGGCTTGGCCCAATGGCTGCAGGCCAACGCCCCCGGGATCCGGGTGGTGGGCCGGTTCGGCTCCTGGGCAGAAACCGCCGCGAACCTGCGGGCATTGTCCGACGTCGTGGTCCTGGACGTACTCCTTGGCGACCAAGTGCCACTGCGCGCCAAGATCCAGGCCATCGCCTCCGCTGGACCGCAGGTTGTGGTCTGCAGCTCCGTTGTTGATCCGGCCGTCATACGCCAGGCAATCTCAGCCGGTGCCTTGGCGTATATCCCCAAGACAGCATCCGCCGGGGTTGTCGAAGCCGCGCTCCGACAGGCAGCAAAAGGACTCCCGTACATTACGGAAGAGGTCGCCGTGGCAATGGAAGCCGAGCAGGCCGGACCACAGTTGTCGGCGAGGGAGCACCAAGTGGTTTCCGTTTACCTGGGCGGCGCCGCGGAAACGCTCGCCGAGACCGCCCACATCCTGGGAATTTCCGTTGATGGTGTGAAAAAGCACCTGGCCGCGGTACGGCGGAAGTTCCAGGACGGTTCTGAACCCCTGACCAGGCTGGCGCTGCGGGAGAGGTTGGTGTCTGGTGGCTGGCTGCTTGAGGATCCCGATGCGTGACCCGCATGGCCCCGACCACGGCTGTGGACACCCCGCCTCATAGTGTCGGAGGCACCGCCTAGACTGGTAGGCACCATGGATATGTTGTTTGACCCCTACGCAGACGGACCCTTCAAAGCAGGCACCAAAGCCGCAGTCAAGGCTGCCCCGGAGCTTTCCCACACGGGCGGAGGCGCGCCCGGCGCCCGGCTCCAAGCTGGCAGTGGCGGGTCGGTCGACGCTCCCCACAGTCCATCTTCGGGAGGTTGGGGCAACCAAGGCGGATCAGGACTGCCCTCTGCGGATGCCCTCCTCCAAGGACTGAACCCGCAGCAGGAAGAAGCCGTCAAGCACGCTGGCAGCCCGTTGCTCATCGTGGCAGGTGCCGGGTCCGGCAAGACCCGTGTCCTCAGTAACAGGATCGCCTACCTGATCGCCACCAAGCGGGCACACCACGGGGAAATCCTGGCCATTACCTTCACCAACAAGGCAGCAGCGGAAATGCGGGAACGCATCGAAGCCCTGGTTGGCGGCCGCGCCAAGAGCATGTGGATCTCCACCTTCCACTCCTCCTGTGTCCGGATCCTGCGCAGGGAAGCCACCACCGTCGGCCTGAACTCGAACTTCTCCATCTACGACTCCGCGGATTCGCTGCGCCTGATCACCCTCGTGGCCAAGAACCTGGACCTTGATCCCAAGAAGTTCGCCGCCAAAGCCATCCAGCACAAGATCTCGGCCCTCAAGAACGAGCTCATCGACGCCGATTCCTACGCATCATCCGCGAATTACAACGATCCTTTCGAAACCGCCGTGGCCGAGGTCTTCAAGGGCTACACGCAGCGCCTTCGCCAAGCCAATGCCATGGACTTTGACGACCTCATCGCTGAAACCGTCTATATGTTCAGGGCCTTCCCGGCGCTCGCAGAATCTTATCGGCGCCGCTTCCGGCACGTCCTGGTGGACGAATACCAGGACACCAACCATGCGCAGTATGCCTTGGTCAGGGAAATCGTTGGATTGGGGACTGACACCAGTGTCCAACCCAGCGAACTCACCGTGGTGGGCGACTCCGATCAGTCCATCTACGCCTTCCGCGGTGCTGACATCCGCAACATCGTGGAGTTCGAGGCGGACTACCCCAATGCCCGCACTATCAAGCTTGAGCAGAACTACCGCTCTACGCAGAACATCCTCAGCGCTGCCAACTCCGTGATTTCCCGCAATCCCAATCGCCAGGAAAAGCGGTTGTGGACCGCGGAGGGTGACGGCGAAAAGATCATCGGCTACGTGGGGGAGAACGAGCACGACGAAGCGCAGTTCATCGCCAAGGAAATCGACCGGCTGCAGGACGAGGAAGGCCTGCGCCCGGGCGACGTCGCCATCTTCTACCGCACCAATGCCCAGTCACGCTCCATCGAAGACGTGCTGGTCCGGGTCGGCTTGCCGTACAAGGTTGTTGGCGGCACCCGCTTCTATGAACGCAAGGAAATCAAGGACGCCCTCGCTTACCTGCGCGTGCTGGTGAACCCGGATGACGACGTGAACCTGCGCAGGATCCTGAACGAACCCAAGCGCGGGATCGGCGATAGGGCTGAGGGTGCCGTTGCGGCCCTGGCCGAACGCGAGCGCTCGTCCTTCATGGCGGCCGCGCGCCGCGCAGACCAAGCGCCTGGAATGGCCAGCCGCTCCGTGAACCTGGTCCTCGGCTTCGTGAAGCTCATGGATGATCTCGCCGAGGTAGCGTCAGGCTCAGGTGCTGCGGCGGCCCTGGAGGCCGTCCTGGAGCAGACCGGATACCTTGCCGGGCTTCGGGCCAGCACTGATCCGCAGGACGAATCCCGCGTGGAGAACCTTGCCGAACTGGTGGCCGTGGTCCGTGAGTACGAACGGGACAACCCTGAAGGCACGCTGGGGGAGTTCCTGGAGCAGGTTTCCTTGGTAGCGGACGCTGACCAGATTCCGGATGCCCCGGGAGCGGACATCGACGCCGCAGTGGCCGAGGCCAAGCGCATGGGAGTGGTCACGCTGATGACACTCCACACTGCCAAGGGCCTGGAGTTCCCGGTGGTCTTCCTGACCGGAATGGAACACGGGATCTTCCCGCACCAGCGCTCGGCCACGGATCCTAAAGAGCTCGCAGAAGAACGCCGTCTTGCGTACGTGGGCCTCACCCGTGCACGCCAGCGCCTTTACGTCACGCGCTCGGAAGTCCGCAGCATGTGGGGCCAGAGCCAGTACAACCCGGCCAGCCAATTCCTCGAAGAAATCCCCTCCGAACTGGTGGAGTGGAAGCGCGAAGGCATGAGTCGCCAGGCGGGTGGCTGGGGCAGTGCGCCGATCGGTTCCAACCGCTACGGTGGATCGTTCTGGGGAGCGGGCACGTCCCGCGGAGCTGCTGCCAGCCCCACCGCGGGGTTCGATGCCGACGTCCCGGCCGCCGTCGCACGCAACAGGGTGCAGCCGCAAAAGGAAGTCATTTCCGTGGTGGTGGGGGACAAGGTCAACCACACGAGCTTCGGCAATGGCGTGGTGCTGGGCGTCGAAGGCACAGGGGACAAGACGGTTGCCAAAGTGAAGTTCGACGTCGGTGAGAAGCGGCTGCTCTTGCGTTACGCGCCGCTGACCAAGCTTGATGCATGAGCGTGCGTCGCTTCCTGTAGCGGCAGCCGGCCATTGTTTTGAACCCGGCACACCCCTAGACTGACCGGGCGTTGCACTGGGGCCGACGTCTGTTTTGCTGCCCCACCTTGCAACGCCAAAAAGGTTGTATTCCTGTGGGGGAGGACGCGCGTGGGCGCTTTTGTAGGGGAACGTCGATTATTTGCCAAGGCCGCGAGGCTGCTGCTGGTTGGGGCCGTGGCGAGCGCCCTGGCGCTCCAGTTCGCTCAGCCTGGGCTAGCCGATGCGGAGCCGTCAGCGTCGTCCAGCGAATCGGCAGCAACCGCCAGTCCGACGCGGACCGCCAGTCCGACGCCGACGGCCAGCCCGACGCCCACGGACGGCCCAACGGCCAGTGCGGGTCCCTCAGCCCCCGGCGCTTCGTTGGCGACCCCGTCGCCAACCGTCAGCCCTGCCGAGACCCAGCCACCCGCCGTCGCACAAGCCGTCATTGAGGCGACGGCCCCGTTGTCGGTCAAGATCAGCGAGGACCTCGCTTTTATCGGCAAACCGTTTGAGGCTCAGCTCCAGGTTATTGGCGGCACCGCACCGTACACCGTTGTGGCGAGCGATGTACCGGCAGGTTTGGTTTTCGACCCCGCGACCCTGAGCTTCACAGGAACACCCACTGGGCTGTATAGCCCATCGCCGTCCGTCACTGTTTCGGATTCCTCGGATCCCCGGCAAACACTGACTGAACAGATCTACATCAATATCAAGACCTACTACCCACCCAACGTTCACGTATCCGATGACGAGTCGTACCCGGGGTTGGGCTCGTTTGACGACGGCGTGGTGGGGAGGAACTACGACGAGGTCCTTGGTTTTTATCGTTCAGACCCTGAACACACCAAATTTTCAGTCGTTTCCGGGCAACTGCCGCCCGGTCTTGAGCTCCGCGAGTCATCAGTTTCCGGGGTGCCGACCACTCCGGGTACCTATGGATTTACCTTTCGTGTCCAGGACCGGTTCGGTTACACGGACAAGACGTTCAGCATCATCGTCCATGCCTTGGGAATGCAGACCACTGGTTTTCAGGTTCCGTCAGCTGTCTTGGGTGAGCCCTACTCGGCCAAGATCGCAGAGGCCTCCGGGGGAGTAGCCCCCTACGTCTTCGGCTACTCCACGCGGAGGCACTTTGCCGGAGGTCTGTCGTCGAGCGATCCCTGGCCGGAGGGTTTGGAGGTGGATGCGAACGGATTCCTCACGGGGATACCAACCCGTGTTGGCAGTTTCAGCATTGCTGTGTGGGTCCGCGACTCTGATCAGCTGAAGCAGCGCATTTTCTGGACAACGGTGACGGTCCTGGCCACCCGGCCACCCGCGGAGAACCCGCCGCCTGCTTCGGCAGTTCCAGCACCTCCGGCGGCGGTGACTCCGGCAGGAGCAGTGGTCCCGGCGTCGGGCGCTGAACTTACCAGCGCTGAACTTGCGGCGACCGGCCTGGAGTCCGAAAGGCTGCACACCATTCTGTGGGCTGCCGCGGCCCTGCTGGCCGCGGGCGCCGCACTGATGGTCTTCAACAGCCTCCGGCGCCGCCGAGGCAGTCCGGCGTGAGGTTACCGGCATAATTGGTGGCATGCGACGGACTGTTCTGGGGATTCTTGCTGCGGTGCTCATGGTGTTGGCCACAGGATGCTCCTTCGCAACCAAGGATCCGGATTACGTTCCGCCGGCGCCCCTGGCGCCCCTGGAACAGCTCCAACAGGTCCCCGTCACTGGGCAGACCACGCTGTCCGCGGGCGAGGATGTCACCGCCTTCGTCACGGAGGACCGGAACATTGTGTGCGCCATGACGTCCTCACGCGGCGGCCACCTCAACCTGCCCTACGAGGCCAATTCGTACTCGGACGCCGCCAACAACAAGTTCGCGGTGGTGCCCGTGGTGCACTGCGAACTGGCTAAGTACGCCAAGCCGGATCTTGATGACATCGCTGACGACTGCGCCGGAACCGGCCTTGGCTACTTGGGTGGCACGGTGCTCCTTTCTCCGGACAAGGCCGTCTACGGCTCGTGTCGTTCCGGCGTAACACAAATGGAGTCCGAGTATGGGCCCAAGGGAAGCCGAAGTGGTCCCATCTCCAAGCTCCGGGAGTTGCCGGACGGGCAGAACATCGAGCGGAATGGCTTGCGGTGCTCGGCGTATAACGGGGGCGTTGCCTGCGGAAACGTCTCCGGTGGGGTGGCGTTCTTCGTGACCCGGGAGGGATACCAGCTGATTTCCGACGGCGGCAAGACGGTGGGCGGGAACCTGAAACAGGGGTCCTAAGCGGCTCCGGATTCCAGCCCAACAGCCCAAAAACCGCGTCAGTATGCGGTTTTTCTACATCCGATAGAAGTGTAAGGTTACTCACTTAACGGGTAGTGTGTAGCTGGCGGGACTCCTCAAAGGGCTAAAGTTCCGAGAGGACCTTACGCAATGTGACCGGCTTCAATCCTGGTTGTTACCGCGTACTTTCCGCAGCTGGCTATCGCGGTCATCGCGGTTCCCGGCTGAACAGAAAACTACTTCGACGTAGAAGGACACTAAACCGTGGACCTGTTTGAATATCAGGCGCGCGATATGTTCGAGGCGCACGGTGTACCCGTGCTCGCCGGCATCGTGGCGCACACTCCTGAAGAAGCAAAGGCAGCTGCCGAGAAGATCGGCGGCGTAACTGTCGTCAAGGCACAGGTTAAGGTTGGTGGCCGCGGCAAGGCTGGCGGCGTCAA
Organism: Paenarthrobacter aurescens; assembly: GCF_025421775.1. Taxonomy (GTDB): domain Bacteria; phylum Actinomycetota; class Actinomycetes; order Actinomycetales; family Micrococcaceae; genus Arthrobacter; species Arthrobacter aurescens_B. The sequence continues at coordinate 183,071 of NZ_JAOEFX010000002.1, forward strand.
GGTTGCCAAGACTGCCGAAGAGGCACTTGAGCACTCCACCAACATCCTGGGCATGGACATCAAGGGCCACACCGTCAACAAGGTGATGATCGCCCAGGGCGCCGACATCGCCGAAGAGTTCTACTTCTCGGTCCTTCTGGACCGTGCCAACCGCAACTACCTGGCCATGTGCTCCGTAGAAGGCGGCATGGAGATCGAGCAGCTTGCCGTCGAGCGTCCCGAGGCCCTGGCCAAGATCGCCATCGACCCCGCTGTGGGCATCGACCAGGCCAAGGCTGACGAGATCGTCGCAGCTGCAGGTTTCGCCGAAGAACTGCGCGGCAAAGTGGCCGACGTCATTCTGAAGCTCTGGGATGTCTTCAAGAAGGAAGACGCAACCCTGGTTGAGGTCAACCCGCTGGTCCGTACCGGCGCAGGCGAGATCGTTGCCCTCGACGGCAAGGTCTCCCTGGACGAGAACGCTGACTTCCGCCACGTGCACCACTCCACGTTGGAAGACAAGGATGCAGCTGACCCGCTGGAGGCCAAGGCCAAGGCCCAGGACCTCAACTACGTCAAGCTGGACGGCGAAGTAGGCATCATCGGCAACGGCGCCGGTCTTGTGATGTCCACCCTCGACGTCGTTGCTTACGCCGGTGAGAACCACGGCAACGTCAAGCCCGCCAACTTCCTGGACATCGGCGGTGGAGCTTCCGCCGAGGTCATGGCCAACGGGCTGGACGTCATCCTTGGCGATTCCCAGGTCAAGAGCGTGTTCGTGAACGTCTTCGGTGGCATCACTGCGTGTGACGCTGTGGCAAAGGGCATCGTGGGTGCGCTTGCAGAGCTTGGTTCCTCCGCGAACAAGCCGCTGGTAGTCCGCCTCGACGGCAACAACGTTGAGGAAGGCCGCCGCATCCTGACCGAGGCCAACCACCCGCTGGTTACCCTGGCCGCCACCATGGACGAGGGCGCCGATAAGGCTGCCGAGCTCGCCAACGCAGCTAAGTAAGGGACGCGACAATGTCTATCTACCTCAACAAAGACTCCAAGGTCATCGTTCAGGGCATCACCGGCGGCGAGGGCACCAAGCACACCGCCCTGATGCTCAAGGCCGGCACCAACATTGTTGGTGGCGTCAACGCCCGCAAGGCCGGCACCACGGTCCTGCACGGCGACAAGGAAATCAACGTCTTCGGCACCGTCAAGGAAGCCATCGCTGAAACCGGCGCAGACGTCTCCATCGTCTTCGTCCCGCCGGCATTCACCAAGGACGCCGTTGTTGAAGCAATCGAAGCCGGCATCGGCCTCGTTGTGGTCATCACCGAAGGCGTTCCGGTTCAGGACTCCGCCGAATTCTGGGCGCTGGCCCAGTCCAAGGTTGACGCTGACGGCAAGCAGATCACCCGCATCATCGGGCCGAACTGCCCCGGCATCATCACCCCGGGCGAAGCCCTGGTTGGCATCACCCCGGCGAACATCACGGGCAAGGGCCCCATCGGCCTCGTGTCCAAGTCCGGTACCTTGACCTACCAGATGATGTACGAACTCCGCGACCTCGGCTTCTCCACCGCGATCGGCATCGGTGGCGACCCCGTCATCGGCACCACGCACATCGACGCCCTGGCTGCGTTCGAAGCCGACCCCGAGACCAAGGCAATCGTCATGATCGGTGAGATCGGTGGCGACGCTGAAGAGCGCGCTGCTGACTTCATCAAGGCCAACGTCACCAAGCCGGTTGTGGGCTACGTTGCCGGCTTCACCGCTCCCGAGGGCAAGACCATGGGCCACGCAGGCGCCATCGTTTCCGGCTCCGCGGGCACGGCCCAGGCCAAGAAGGAAGCTCTCGAAGCCGCTGGCGTGAAGGTCGGCAAGACGCCGTCCGAGACCGCCAAGCTGCTGCGCGAAGTTTTCGCAACGCTCTAGGTTTTCGGCCGCAAGGCACAAGCAGTACGACGACGGCCCGGCGCCTTCCCACGGAAGGTACCGGGCCGTCGTCGTACTTTAAGCGGACGTAGCTGACGCGTCCATCCATGAAAAGCCAAAGGCCCACCCGGGAGATCCGGAGGGGCCTTTGTTGCATCCCCGCACCATTAGTTTGTTAGTATGTAAGGACAAACTACTGAGGAGGCCGACCATGCCACTTGTTCGAATCGACGTCAACCAGGGCCGTTCGCCGGAAGAGTTGGCGGGGCTGAGCCGCGCTATCCACGATGCGATCCTTGCCGAGTATGGGATTCCCGAGCGGGACTACTTCCACATCCTCACGGAGCATCCGCAGGGCCAGATTGTGGCGCAGGATGCAGGGCTGGGTTTTGAGCGCACGTCCGGCGTTGTGATGATCCAGATCTTTACCCAAGGCGGCCGCAGCCAAATGGCCAAGAGCTCGCTCTTCGAAGCGATCGCGAGCGGACTGGCCGGGCTTGGCATTGTCGGAGAGGACGTCTTTGTGGGCTATGTGGAGAACTCGCCCGGGGACTGGTCCTTCGGCTTCGGGCGGAGCCAGTATGTCACGGGAGAATTGGCCGTTCCGCGCAAGTAACCCTCCCGGGTGTCATGTTGTAAATATGTCAGTACAAACCTTTGACAGGACATGAAATCTGAGGCAAAGTAGTCATGTGGCCTCGCTCACTCAGGGGTGGCAAGGCATTGGGGCCCAGCGCTCAAGGTTCAGAGTTCACAAGAGAAAGGTCAACGATCACCGTGACCCACGAACTACTCACGATCGGGCGCATCAGCGTTGATATCTACCCGAATGACATCGGAGTTGACCTGGAGGATGTTACGTCCTTCGGCAAATACCTCGGAGGCTCACCCTCCAATGTGGCCGTTGCTGCGGCACGCCACGGCCGCCGCACCGGCGTCATAACCCGCACCGGCGACGACGCCTTCGGCAACTACCTCCACCGGGAGCTCCACAAGTTCAACGTGGACGACACCTTCGTCTCCCCGGTCAAGGAGTACCCCACGGCTGTGACCTTCTGCGCCATCAAGCCTCCGGAAGACTTCCCACTCTACTTTTATGGCCGCTTCCCGACAGCCCCGGACCTGCAGATCAAGGCAGAGGAACTGGACCTGGAAGCCATCAGGAACACCGGGATCTTCTGGTCCACCGTCACCGGCCTCTGCCAGGAGCCGAGCCGAAGCGCTCACATCGCGGCGCACGAGGCCCGTCCGCGCACGGGCCTGAAGGATGGCCAGTTCACCATCCTGGACCTGGACTACCGCCCAATGTTCTGGGCCTCGGAAGAGGAAGCCCGCGCCGAAGTCGCCAAAGTCCTCCCGCACGTGACTGTCGCCATCGGCAACGACAAGGAATGCGCCGTAGCGGTTGGCGAGGGAACTCCCGACGAACAAGCGGATCGCCTGCTGGCCGCCGGCGTCGAAATCGCCGTCGTGAAGCTCGGGCCGGAAGGTGTCATGGCCAAGACCCGCACCGAGCGCGTCGTCTCGGCGCCCGTCCCGGTGGAAACCGTCAACGGCCTGGGCGCCGGTGACTCCTTCGGTGGCGCGTTCTGCCACGGCCTGCTGTCCGGTTGGCCTCTGTCCGAGGTCCTGGATTACGCCAACGCTTCCGGAGCGATCGTAGCCTCCCGCCTGTCGTGCGCGGACGCGATGCCGACGCCGGAGGAGGTCACCTCGCTGCTCGCGGAACGCGGTCGGCCCATCCCCGGTGCCACACTTGCAGCCTCCGCCACCATTCCAGAAGGAGCAGTGCGTTGAGCCTCAACGATGATCCCCGCCGTTACGAGCACTTGAGCCGGATCAGGCTCGAGGACCCCGAGGCTGTTGCCCGCGCTGCGGCCACCCGCCGCAAACATCCCGGCCTGAAGCACGGCGTCCAGAATTTCATCGTCGCTGCCGACCACCCTGCCCGCGGCGCCCTCTCCGTGGGTACGCAGCCTATGGCCATGGCTGATCGCCGCGACCTCCTGGACCGCCTGCAGATCGCCTTGGCCAACCCGGCAGTGGACGGCATCCTGGCTTCGCCGGACATCATGGACGACCTCCTGCTCCTGGGCGCCCTGGAAGGCAAACTTGTCTTCGGTTCCATGAACCGCGGAGGGCTGGCCGGCCTGGTCAACGAATTCGACGACCGATTCACCGGACATACGGCGGCTGCGTTGCAGGCCCTTGGCGCCGATGGCGGCAAGATGCTCACCCGCATCTGCCTTGGCGACCCGGACACGGTGGCCACGCTCGAAGCGACTGCCAAGGCGATCGATTCGCTTGCTGCGCGAAAGCTCATCGCCATGGTGGAGCCGTTCCTCTCCGTTCGCGATTCCCACGGCAAGGTCCGCAACGACCTCCGTGCGGACGCCGTCATCAAATCCGTCGGTATCGCCGAGGGCCTTGGCTCCACCAGCGCCTACACGTGGATGAAACTGCCGGTAGTGGACGAGATGGAACGCGTTATGGCCTCCACTACTTTGCCTACCGTGCTGTTGGGCGGCGACCCCAGCGGCACCCAGGATGAAGTATTCGCCAGCTGGCAGGCAGCTCTCGCGCTTCCGGGCGTTCGCGGCCTCACGGTTGGGCGGACGCTGCTTTACCCGCACGACGACGACGTGGCAGGGGCCGTTGCTACGGCCGCCTCGCTGCTGAACAACACGGCGTCAGCGCCCGCGATCGTTGAACAGGGCGCTTCAGAGCACTCAGCGTCAGACCGCATCCCCGTGAAAGTATCGGAGTAAAGACCCATGGGAACAGCAACCCGTCGGATGACTGTGGCGCAGGCCGTGGTCGAGTTTCTTTCCAAGCAGTACACCGTCGATGCGATCAACGGCGTCGACTACCGTGAGCGCCTGATTCCGGGCACGTTCGGTATTTTCGGGCACGGCAACGTTGCCGGCGTGGGGCAGGCCCTGAAGCAGTACCAAGCCGCGGACCCGTCGATCATGCCGTACTACCAAGGCCGGAATGAGCAGGCGCAGGTACATCAGGCTGTTGGTTACGCGCGGCACACGCGTCGCCGCCAGACGTTCGCGATCAGCACCTCCATCGGCCCGGGGTCCTCCAACTTGCTGACCGGTGCCGCCCTGGCCACCACCAACCGCCTGCCGGTGCTGCTGCTGCCCAGTGACACGTTCGCCACCCGCGCCGCAGATCCTGTGCTCCAGCAGTTGGAGTTGCCGTACGCGTACGACATCACGGTCAATGATGCTTTCCGTCCGTTGTCCAAGTTCTTCGACAGGGTCTCCCGTCCGGAGCAGTTGTTCTCCGCGTTCCACCACGGACTGCGTGTCCTGACGGATCCTGCCGAGACCGGCGCGGTGACCATTTCGCTGCCGCAGGATGTCCAGGCTGAGGCCTTCGACGTCCCGGAAGAGTTCCTGGCCGAGCGTGAATGGCGGATCCGCCGTCCTGAGGCCGAGGATGACGACATTCGCCGCGCAGTCGAGGCCATCCGCGCAGCCAAGCGCCCGCTGATCATCGCCGGCGGCGGCGTCCTCTACGCGTATGCCAACGACGAACTCGCGAAGTTTGCTGAAGTGACCGGCATTCCGGTAGGCAACACCCAAGCAGGCGTCGGTGTCCTGCCGTGGGACCACAAGCACTCCCTCGGTGCGATCGGTTCAACGGGCACGACGGCGGCCAACGCCATCGCTGCCGAGGCGGACCTCATCATTGGGATCGGTACGCGGTACGAGGACTTCACCACGGCATCCCGGACGGCGTTCCAGAACCCGGACGTGAAGTTCGTGAACATCAACGTCGCCGCGATTGATGCATACAAGCACGGCACCATGCTGCCGATCGTCGCTGACGCCCGCAAGGCACTGGTGAAACTCAACAAGGCACTGGGCGGTTACCGGGTCGGCGCCGATCTGGAAGAGAAGGTCGCAGCGGAGAAGAAGCGCTGGGACGCGACCGTGGACGAGGCCTTCGAGACCCGCTACACGCCGCTTCCGGCCCAGAACGAGATCATTGGCGCCACCAACAAGGCCATGGATGACCACGACGTTGTCATCTGCGCTGCAGGTTCACTGCCTGGTGACCTGCACAAGATGTGGCGCGTCCGTGACCCGTTCGGCTACCACGTGGAGTACGCATACTCCTGCATGGGCTACGAAATCCCCGGCGGCCTGGGCGTCAAGCGTGCCGCTCTGGCCGAAGCCGCCGCCGGTGGCCCGGACAGGGATGTGGTGGTCATGGTGGGGGACGGCTCCTACCTGATGATGCACACCGAACTGGTCACCGCCGTCGCCGAACGCATCAAACTGATCGTGGTCCTGATCCAGAACCACGGTTACGCCTCCATCGGTTCGCTGTCCGAGTCCCTTGGCTCGCAGCGCTTCGGCACGCAGTACCGCGTCCTGGACAAGGAACAGCACAGCTTTGACGCCGGTGAGAACCTGCCCATCGACCTCGCCACCAATGCAGAATCCCTGGGCGCCAAGGTCATCCGGATCGAACCGGGGGAGAACGTCATCGAGGCACTCGGCGCTGCCATTAAGGAAGCCAAAGCAGCCCCGGAAAGTGGCCCGATTGTCATCCATGTCGAGTCCGATCCTCTGTTGGACGCCCCGGGCTCGGAGTCCTGGTGGGACGTTCCCGTCTCGCAGGTTTCAGACCTCGAATCCACCCAGCAGGCCTACAAGACGTACACCGACCACAAGAACCGCCAGCGCAAGCTGCTCGGCTGAAATCCCAAAGACTAAAAGGAAGTCCGCACAATGACGACGACGACCACACTGGCCACCATTCACCACTTCATCAACGGCGCTGAAACCACAGGCGATGGGGACCGCACCCAGCCGGTGTACAACCCGGCCACAGGGCGGGTTTCGGCTGAACTGCGTCTGGCCAACGAGGCAGACCTGAACGCAACCGTCGCGGCGGCCCGCGCGGCAGCTGATTCCTGGGGCGATATTTCCCTGGCCAAGCGCACCGCCGTGTTGTTCAAGTTCCGTGAACTCGTCGCAGCGCACGTGGACGAACTCGCGGAGCTGATCACCGCCGAGCACGGCAAGGTCCTTTCCGACGCGAAGGGTGAGATCGGCCGTGGCCTGGAGGTCATCGAGTTCGCCTGTGGCATCCCGCAGCTACTCAAGGGCGACTACTCCGACCAGGTCTCTACCGGCATTGATGTCTTCTCCTTCCGCGAACCCTTGGGCGTGGTGGCAGGTATCACGCCGTTCAACTTCCCGGTCATGGTGCCGTTGTGGATGGCACCGATGGCCATCGCCACGGGCAACGCCTTCATCCTTAAGCCTTCCGAGCGTGACCCGTCCGCCCCGATGCTGCTGGCCAAGCTCTGGAAGCAGGCCGGCCTGCCCGATGGCGTGTTCCAGGTCCTGCACGGCGGCAAGGAAACCGTCGATGGGTTGCTGACCCACCCGGACGTGGACGGCATCTCGTTTGTTGGGTCCACTCCGATCGCCCAGTATGTCCACGAGACCGCCACCAAGCACGGCAAAAGGGTTCAGGCGCTGGGCGGGGCGAAGAACCACGCCATCGTGATGCCCGACGCGGACCTGGACAACGCCGCTGACCACCTCGCTGCTGCTGCTTTCGGCTCCGCGGGGGAGCGCTGCATGGCCATCTCCGTCGCCGTTGCTGTGGGGGACGCTGCGGATCTGATCGTGAAGAAGGTCGAGGAACGCGCCCTGGCCGTGAAGGTCGCCAATGGCACCGAGCCCGACGCCGAGATGGGCCCGGTCATCACCCCGGCCTCCAAGGAACGCATCGTCAAGATCGTCACCGAAGCCGAAACCGCCGGCGCCGCAATGGTGGTGGACGGCCGCGACCTGGTGGTCCCCGGCCACGAAGATGGTTTCTGGGTTGGGCCTACCGTGATCGACCACGTCACGGCCGAAATGACCGCGTACACCGAGGAAATCTTCGGCCCGGTCCTGGTGGTGGTCCGTGTGGCGGACTTGGACGAAGGCATCCGACTGATCAACTCAAACCCCTACGGCAACGGGACGGCGATCTTTACCTCCAACGGCGCTGCAGCACGGAAGTTCCAGCGTTCCGTGACTGTGGGCATGGTGGGCATCAATGTGCCGCTGCCTGTTCCGGTGGCCTACCACTCCTTCGGCGGCTGGAAGAACTCCCTCTTCGGCGACAAGCACATCTACGGCCCCGAAGGTGTCTCCTTCTACACCCGCGGCAAGGTCATCACCTCACGCTGGCCCGAACCCACCCACGCCTCCGGCGCCTCGTACAACTTCCCCTCCAACTGAATCCGTACCGCTGCAAAGAAGGACAACGCTGTCATGACTGATGTCGAGAATAAGCTGATCATCGGCACCGCGCCCGACTCCTGGGGCGTCTGGTTCGCCGATGATCCCCAGCAGACACCGTGGGAACGGTTCCTGGATGAGGTTGCAGAGTCCGGCTACAAGTGGATTGAACTGGGTCCGTACGGCTACCTGCCCAACGATCCCACCCGCTTGGCGGAAGAATTGAAGCAGCGGGACCTCAAGGTCACCGCAGGAACTGTCTTCACAGCCTTCCACCGCGGCGCCAGGCAGTATGACGAAGCGTGGGAGCCGGCCCGCAGGGTTGCAGAACTGACGGCAGCCATGGGCGGCGAACACATCGTGGTCATTCCCGCGATGTGGCGCGACGATGTCACGGGCGAGGCCGTGGAAAACGGCGAACTCACGGGCGGGCAGTGGGCAGACCTGTTCGCCGGCCACAATCGCATGGGCAAAGTCCTGCTGGAGGACTTCGGCCTGCACCAGCAGTTCCACTCCCACGCCGACTCGCACGTCGGTGCGCAAAAGGACATCGAGACCCTGCTGGCAGCGACCGATCCGCAGTACCTCAACCTCTGCCTGGACACGGGCCACGCTGAATACTGCGGCGCCTCCAGCCTGGAACTCATCAAGAACTACCCGGACCGCATCGGCTACCTGCACCTCAAGCAGATCAACCCTGGGATCCTGGCCGAGGTTAATGAGAAGAACATGACCTGGGCAGCCGCCAACCTGGCCGGCGTGATGACGGAGCCGCCGAACGGCCTCCCGGACCTGCGCGCCGTCATCGAAGCGGTGGAAGCGCTCAACCGGCCCATCTTCGGCATCGTGGAGCAGGACATGTACCCGGTAGCGTTCGATGTGCCGATGCCGATTGCCAAGCGCACCCGCAACTACCTGCTCTCCTGCGGATCCCGCACCCGCGTCCAGTAATACGGCCAGTAACGCCGTTCCAGCCAAGAACCCCACGAAGGACAGATACAGTGACAAAGACTCTCCGCGTTGCCGTTATCGGCGCAGGCCGCATGGGTGCGGATCACATCAAGCGCCTCAGTACCCGCATCCACGGCGCTGAAGTGGCCGCCGTCGTCGACGTCGACCTTGCACGCGCACAGGTTGCCATCGAAGGCATTGATGGTGCCGTGGCGCTGGCCAGCGCCGACGAGGCACTCAACAACGGCGACGTCAACGCCGTGCTGATCGCCACCCCGGGATTCCTCCACGAGGAGATTCTCTACAAGGCATTGGAGAAGGACTTCCCGATCCTGTGCGAGAAGCCGCTGACGCCGGACGCCGAAAGCGCATGGAAGGTGGTCCAGGCTGAGCAGGCGCTGGGGCACAAGCGCATTCAGGTGGGCTTCATGCGCCGCTTCGATGCCGAGTACTCGGCGTTGGGTGCGATCATCCGCAAAAGCGAATTGGGGGAGCTCTTGATGTTGCACCACCAGCACCGCAACCCGACCACGCCTGAGGGCTTCACCAACGAGATGCTGATCAACGACTCCGTGGTCCACGAGTTCGACGCGATCCGCTACTTCACCGGTGAGGAAATCACCTCCGTGCAGGTCCGCCTGGGCAAGGCAACGCGCAACGCGCCGAACGGCCAGCACGACCCCCAGCACGTGCTGCTGGAAACCGAGTCCGGTGTGTTGGCCGACGTCGAAATCTACGTCAACGCCAAGTTCGGTTATCAGGTGACCACGCAGGCGTCCTTCGAGGACGGCATCGTGAGCATCGGCGGTGACAACGGCCCCTACGTCCTGTCCGCGGGCAAGTGGGGCGGCAACGTCACCCCCGGCTTTGAGGAGCGTTTCGGTGCGGCGTACGACGTCGAGGTGCAGGCTTGGGTGGACGCCGCCCTCCGCGGTGACATCGGCGGTCCCACCGCCTGGGACGGTTACGCAACCGCCGCGTGCTGCGAGGCCGGCATCGAGGCCCAGAAGTCCGGCGAGAAAGTCAAGGTTCAGCTGAACACCAAGCCGGATCTCTACAAGTAGGGGATTGACCATGAAGATCGCACTGGACCCTACTCCGTTCCACCACAGCCACAGCCTGTTGGAATTCCCACGCGTTGCGGCCGACCTTGGCTACAAGTACCTCCAGATGACTCCGCACGCGGACCTCATCCCCTTCTACAACCACCCCAAGGCCGATGACGAACTGGTCGGGAAGCTGAAGGCAGCGTGTAAGGACGCCGGCGTCGACATCGCTTCCGTCTTGCCTGTGCTGCGCTGGTCCGGTCCGGACGAGGACGCCCGCGAAGCTGCCGTCCGCTATTGGAAGCGTGCCATCCAGATCGCCGTGGACCTGGGCGTCCAAACCATGAACACGGAGTTCAGCGGCCGCCCGGAGAAAGCCGAGGAGTCCGAGCGCGCGTTCTTCCGCTCCATGGAAGAACTGCTGCCAATCATCGAACGGGAAGGTATGGACGTCCTGATCGATCCGCACCCGGACGATTTTGTGGAGGACGGCTTGGCCGCCCTGCGTGTCATTCGCGGCATCAACTCGCCGAACATCGGCCTGGTCTACGTTGCCTCGCACACGTTCCACATGGGCAACAAGCCGCTGGAGATCATGCGGGCCGCTGGAGACAAGTTGCGCTTGGTCCACGTCTCGGACACCATGAACCATCACGCTTCCCACGGCCTGAGGTACATCACCAACCCGCCCGGCAACGCTGTCCGCGTCCACCAGCACCTGAAGATTGGTGACGGCGACGTGAACTGGGACGAGTTCTTTGGCGGGCTCAAAGAGATCGGGTTCCTGGATAAAGAGAACACCGTGATGGTGTCCTCAGTGTTCGCCGAAGACGACAACGCGGAAGACGTATCCCGCTACCAGCTCAAGTCGATGGTCGACTACGTGGCCCGGACAAACTGAGCAGGCAGCGAGAAAAGGAAGCTATGAGCACTCCTCCTTCAATCGAGACCGAAGCTGGTCGGCCAGCTGTCCTTCCCGCCACTTCCGGGAAGACCGGCAAACCGGCCAATCCCAAGAAGTTCCTCCGCAAAGTGGCGTTGTTCTCCACCTTCGGCGGACTGCTGTTTGGCTACGACACCGGTGTGATCAATGGTGCTCTGCCGTTCATGCAGAAGGACCTTGGCCTGACGCCGCTGACCGAGGGCCTCGTCACCTCCACCCTGCTGTTCGGCGCGGCCTTCGGCGCGATCAGTGCAGGGCGGCTGTCCGACCGATTCGGCAGACGCAAGACCATCATGGGCCTGGCCGTGATCTTCGCCCTTGCGACAGTGGGCTGCTCGTTGGCGCCCGGCACCGAGCTCCTGGTCCTTGCCCGCACAGTCCTGGGTCTCGCCGTCGGCGGTGCCTCGGTGATCGTTCCCGTTTATCTGGCGGAAATGTCGCCGGCCGCGCAACGCGGCAGGATCGTCACGCAGAACGAACTCATGATCGTCACCGGACAGTTCCTGGCCTTTACGTTCAACGCCGTGCTGGGCAACCTGTTCCCAAATGAAATGCATGTGTGGCGCTGGATGCTGGTGATTGCCACGCTTCCCGCCGTTATTCTATGGTTCGGAATGTTGGTGCTGCCGGAGAGCCCGCGGTGGCTCGCGTCCGCCGGCCGCTTCGGCGAGGTGATGGACGTTCTGCGGCGCACCCGCGCTGCCGGCGAAGTTTCCGGGGAGTTCGACGACGTCCGCCGCGCCGCCCGCGAGGATTACCAGTCCAGGATGGGGTCCTTCAAAGATCTGACGGTGCCGTGGGTCCGCAAGATTTTCGTGGTGGGCCTGGGGCTTGCGGTGATCAACCAGATCAGTGGCGTGAACGCCATCATGTACTACGGCACATCCATTCTTTCTTCGTCGGGTTTCGGCGACCAGGGTGCGTTGTTGGCCAACGTAGTGAACGGTGTGACGTCCGTGGTGGCCGTGATCGTGGGTATGTGGATGATGACCAGGCTTCCCCGGAAAGCAATGCTGATTGGTGGCCTGTGCGGCACGGCGGTGTCCCTGACAGCCATTTCAGTGATCTCGTTCGCCGTTCCCGAGGGAATGCTGCGGGCCTACCTCGTGCTGCTGTTCATGGTGACGTTCCTGGCCTCCATGCAATCGTGCATTGGCACAGTCACCTGGCTGACGTTGTCCGAGATCTTTCCCATGCATGTCCGCGGCGTGGCCATGGGCATCTGCGTGTTCGTGCTGTGGATCTTCAACTTCATGGTGGGCTTCTTCTTCCCGCAGATGGTGGCGTGGATGGGTGTCTCTGTCACGTTCCTGGTGTTTGTCGCGCTGCAGCTGGTGGCCATTGCCTGGGTGAAGCGCTCCATGCCGGAAACCAAGGGCAAGAGCCTGGAGCAACTGGAAGAGTTCTTCAAGGCCCGCGCGCAGGCTTAGCCGCACCAGTTCAAGAGCACACAGCGAAGGCCCCCTGGAAATCCAGGGGGCCTTCGCTGTAGGGATCAGGCGCCGAAGGGGAGCCTGGGATCGATGTCCTGGCCTTCCCAGGTCTGTCGGATCCAGCCATGGTGGGGGTCGTCGCTGATGAGCCAATCACGGACACGTCCGGGGCCGGCCATGACGTTGAGGTAGTAGAGGTCGTAGCCGGGGGCAGCCATGGCCGGACCGTGCCAGCCATATGGCACCAGCACGACGTCGCCCGTGCGGACCTCCGCAGAGACGTCAATGGGCCGTTCGTCGGATGCGTACACACGCGCGTAGCCGATGGCGTCGGAGTCTTCCGGTGCCGGGGATTCAGGCGCCACGCGGGTTTCGAAGTAGTAGATCTCTTCGAGGCTGGTCTCGCCCTCCTTCTCCTCATCGTGCTTATGGGGAGGATAGGAGGACCAGTTGCCAGCGGGGGTGATGACTTCGCAGACGATGAAGCGGTCGGCTTCCAGGGCGGCAGGGGTGCCGAAATTGTGGACCTGGCGTGAGCAGTTGCCTGCTCCGCGCAGCTCCACGGGAGTTTCCGCCGCCGTGATCAGGCGCGTGGGGTACCCGGCCTTGGCCGGTGCGGTCGCGACCGCAACCCGGCCGCCGTCGTTCGAGCTGATGGTGACGGCCTTGTCGATACCCGTGTACAGGACGTCGCTTGGCCCGTGGAAAACCGACTGCCGACCCGCGAGGCGGTACTCGTCGTCGTCGACTGTCACGGTAAACGAGCCACTCAGCGGGACCACGATGCGCTCTTCCGCAGCGGCGGGAAGTTCGACGGCGGCGTCTGCGGCGAGCGTCGCGACCTTCAGGCCAGTGTGGGCCCAGCCGTCAATGGCCTGGGTGGAATCGGAAGTCCCCAGCGAGATGTCCCATTTGCCGTCGTTGGCTGTTCCCAGCGGGTATACCCAGTTGGCCATAAGTAGTTGTCCTTGTGTTAGCGCTGTACGAGTGTCATTTCAAAGCTGTAGGAGTCGGCGCGGTAGACGTGGTGGCCGGTTTCCACCATGCGTCCGGTGTCGTCCACCGCCGTGCGTTCCATGGTGACCAGTGCTGAGCCCGCCTCGGCTTCGAGGAGGGGAGCCTGGTAGTCATTGGCGATCATGGCGCCGATGCGTTGGGAAGCCAGCCGGAAGTTCACGCCTCCACGCCGGAGGATGGCGTAAAGCCCTTCCTTGGCGAGCTGGGCTTCATCGATGCTGGTGATGTCGTCGCGGACCCAGTTCTCCATGAGCGCCAAGGGTTTGCCGCCCACTTTGCGCAGACGGGTGAAGTGGTAGACCTTGGACCCGGCAGGTAGTTGGAGAGCTGCGAGCGTGAGGGGGTCTGCCTCCACGTGGGAGAAGCTCAGGACCTCGGTGGTGGGCTTCTTGCCGTTGTTGCTGAGGTCGTCGTAGAGGCTTGAGAGTTCCAGCGGGCGACGGACCTGGCTGGAGACCACCTGCGTTCCCACACCGCGTTTGCGGACCAATAGTCCGGCGCGGACGAGCTCGTCCATGGCCTTGCGCATGGTGGGGCGGGACAGGTTGAGCTGGGCTGCGAGGTCGATCTCGTTGTCCAGGCGGCTGCCGGGTTCCAGGATGCCGCTGTGGATCGCGGCCTCGATGCCCTGGACCACCTGATGGTAGAGGGGCACGGGGGACGAACGATCGATGCTGAGACTGAGTTGGTTCGCCACTGGATTCTCCTAGACGCCTGCTGAAGGCCGGGCGGGGAGCGGGTTGCGGCTCCTGTGCCGGATGGATGCGTATGTCCGCTCATGTTCTCTTGATAGGACATATTGCCTTTTTCTGATAATAGCAGCCGGGGTGCGGCCGTCAAGGAAATCGCCACCGGGCGGGGCCGTGAGGCCTTCCGCTCGAGAAGGTTACGTTAAAACATCCTAATGTCAGGACAAACTCTTGACAAAGTGTGAGGCGAGTCACCATGATCTGAGTAGCAGGTCATCCGGGTACGAGTCTCCGGAGGCCTGAACCTGACATCAAAGGAGATAACGGTGGCAAAATTCTCATGGCGCACAGCGGCAGTGGTCGCAGCAGTGGTTCCCTTGGTGGCACTGAGCGCCTGCTCCAGCCAGGGTGGCAGGCCGGCTGATACCGGCGGGGGCGCAGCCGGCGGCCAGGTTGCCAGCACCGAGCGAATCAAGATTGCCCTCATTACGCACGCTGCCCCTGGAGATACGTTCTGGGACATCGTGCGCAAGGGTGCCGAGGAGGCCTCGGCCAAGGACAACGTGGAACTCCTCTACACTTCCGATCCTGAAGGTGGACGGCAGGCTCAACTGATCGAACAAGCTGTTGACCAGAAAGTTGATGGCATCGCCGTAACACTGGCTAAGCCCGATGCGCTGAAAGACGCCATCAAAAAGGCTACCGATGCGGGTATTCCTGTGGTCAGCCTCAACGCAGGAGAATCTGTTTCCGCACAATTGGGCGCGTTCACACACTTCGGGTCAAATGAGCGGCTCGCTGGCGCAGCTGCTGGTGAGAAGCTTGCGTCCCTTGGCATCAAGCACCCAGTCTGCGTGATCCAGGAACAAGGGCACGTTGGGCTGGAAGCCCGTTGCGCCGGCGTCAAGGAAAAAGTCCCCGCAACCGAAATCCTCTACGTTACCGGTACAGACATGACCCAGGTGTCATCTACCGTCACGGCAAAGCTGCAGGCCACCTCGGACGCGGACGTCGTCATAGGTCTGGGCGCGCCGTTCACCTTGACCATCCTCAAGGCCGTGGAGAGCGCCGGAAGCAGTGCCAAGGTGGCTTCCTTTGATATGAACGCTGAGCTTGCACAGAAGATCTCGGAAGGCAGTGTGCTGTTCACTGTGGACCAGCAGCCGTGGCTGCAGGGCTACGGTGCCGTGGACTCCCTGTGGCAGGCAAAGCGTGGCGGTTTCAAGATCGGTGGCGGGCAGCCTGTGCTGACCGGGCCCACCATCGTGGACAAGGATGCAGCTGCCAGCGCCCTCACGTTCGCCCAGCAGGGTATTCGCTAAACCCAGGCCGCGTGGCCCGGCAGTGATGCCGGGCCACGCACCAAAGGAGAATGATCATGACTTTGACTGAAACCGCATCAAAACCCGCGCTGGGTGACGAACGCGTAGGCCAACGCAACCCTCTTCAGAAGCTCCTGGGCCGCCCCGAAGTTGGTGCACTGGTTGGAGCTATTGTCCTCTTCATCTTTTTCGCGTCGGTGTCGCAGACCTTCATCCAACCGAACGCCTTCGCTACCGTCCTCTACGGCAGCTCCACCATCGGCATCATGGCTGTGGGTGTTTCGTTGCTGATGATTGGCGGCGAGTTCGACCTCTCCACCGGTGTTGCCGTCATCTCTTCGGCGCTGACGGCCTCGCTGTTCAGCTGGTACTTCACCACCAACGTCTGGGTGGGCGTAGGCCTGGCGCTGGTGGTATCGCTGGGAATCGGCCTCATCAACGGCTGGATCCTGGTCAAGACCAAGCTGCCCAGCTTCATCGTCACGCTTGCCACCTTCCTGATGCTGACCGGGCTCAACCTCGGCCTGACGCGACTTATCGGCGGCTCCGTATCATCGCCGTCGATCTCCACCATGGATGGTTTTGAATCCGCCCGTGCCGTCTTCGCTTCCTCGGTGTCCATCGGGGGCGTGGAAGTGAAGATCACGGTGTTCATCTGGATCGCCCTGGTGGCCGTTGCCTCCTGGATTCTGCTCCGAACCCGCGTTGGCAACTGGATCTTCGCAGTGGGCGGCGACGCCAATGCAGCCCGGGCTGTGGGCGTCCCGGTGACAAAGACCAAAATTGGACTGTTCATGGCCGTGGGCTTCTGTGGCTGGATCCTGGGCATGCACAACCTCTTCGCCTTCGATTCGGTGCAGTCGGGTGAGGGCGTGGGCAACGAGTTCCTGTACATCATCGCCGCCGTCATTGGCGGCTGCCTCCTGACCGGTGGCTACGGGTCGGCCGTGGGTGGCGCCATCGGTGCCTTTATCTTTGGCATGGCCAACAAGGGCATCGTGTACGCACAATGGAATCCAGACTGGTTCAAGTTCTTCCTGGGCTTGATGCTCCTGCTGGCCACCATCGTCAACCTGATCGTCAAGCGCCGGGCAGAGCTCAAGTAAAGGACCGGAACAATGAATGCACACCAGATTGACCAGCAGACTCTGCTCAAAGACGAGAAGGATCCCTTGACCCACACACCGGTCCACCTGCTTTCGCTTGAGGCTGTGGGCAAGCACTATGGCAACATCATCGCCTTGCGTGATGTGACCATGGCCGTGGACAACGGCCGGGTCACTTGCGTCCTGGGCGACAACGGCGCGGGCAAGTCCACGCTCATCAAGATCATCGCGGGCCTGCACCAACATGATGAGGGCACCCTGCACGTGATGGGCGACGCCCGAAAGTTCTCTTCGCCCCGTGAGGCCTTGGATGCCGGTATCGCCACCGTCTACCAGGACTTGGCGGTGGTCCCGTTGATGCCCATCTGGCGCAACTTCTTCCTTGGCTCTGAGCTGACCAGCGGGTTTGGGCCGTTCAAGAGCATGGATGTCCAGAAGATGAAGGACATCACCAAGAAGGAACTCGCGGACATGGGCATCGACCTGCGCGATGTTGAGCAACCCATCGGCCAGCTCTCCGGCGGTGAGCGCCAGTGTGTCGCGATCGCCCGTGCGGTGTACTTCGGAGCGAAAGTGCTGATCCTGGACGAACCGACGGCCGCGCTGGGTGTCAAGCAGTCCGGCGTCGTGCTCCGCTACATCCTGCAGGCCCGCGACCGCGGGCTGGGCGTCATCTTCATTACCCACAACCCGCACCACGCCTTCCCCGTGGGTGATCGGTTCCTCCTGCTCAAGCGCGGCAAATCGATCGGCTACTACGACAAGAAGGACATCACCTTGGATGAGCTGACGGCCCAGATGGCCGGCGGCGCCGAGCTGGCCGAATTGGCCCACGAGCTGGAGCAGCTCGGTGGGCATTCGGATGCCCTCGAAGAAGTCAAAGCCGAAGTAGCTGGAGTTACTGACCCGACGTCGGGCAGCCCAACCAAACGGCACTGAACTTTCCGCGGAGCGACCCCGGCCGATGCTTGTCAGCCGGGGTCTTTCCATGGCGTTTGGCCGTACATATTTCGACGGACTTATGGAGGAAGACATGAAGGTAGTAACCCTCGGCCTGGTGGGTGTTGGCCGGATCGGCGTGATGCACGCGAAGAACATCAGCGCGCTCAACGAAGCCCTGAGCCAGGACGGTTACCAGGTCCACCTAAAACTCACAGACGTGGCAGAGGAGCACGCCCGCTCCGTGGCCGCGGATTCAGGAGCGGAGTTCTTTGGCTCGGTGGAAGAGCTCATTGCCTCAGGCGTTGACGGCCTGGTCATCGCTACGGGCACGGCAACCCACCCGGACCTCATCCGTGCCGGAGTGGACGCCGGCATCCCGGTGTTCTGCGAAAAACCGGTAGCCGTGAACGTGGCGGAGTCCCTCCCGGTCCTTGACTACATCCGTGAGAAGGCTGGAGTAGTGCAGATCGGCCACCAGCGCCGTTTTGACGCAGGCTATCTGGAAGCCAAGCGCTCCTATGAGGCCGGTGAACTCGGATGGATCCACTCGGTTCGGGCCGTCACGTGCGATATGACCCCGCCACCAGTCCAATTCCTTGCCACGTCCGGCGGGTTGTTCCGGGACTGCTCCGTCCACGACTTCGACATCCTCCGTTGGCTCACCGGCAAGGAAATCGTGGAGGTCTATGCCAAGGGCTCCAATAACGGCGACCCGGCCATCGGTGAGGTTGGCGACGTCGATACCGCCCTGGCTTTGGTGACTTTCGACGACGGCACGGTAGGCACGGTATCGGCCAGCCGATACAACGGGGCCGGGCATGATGTCCGGCTGGAACTCCAAGGCTCCGAGCGCTCCGTGCTTGTGGGAATGGACCAGCAGATGGCCTTGCGGTCAGCCGAACCCGGAGTCGAATTCCCCACCGGTGCCTCCCATACCACCTTCGCCGAGCGCTTCGATCAGGCGTATCGCTCAGAGATGGCCGCGTTCGTGGAACTTGTGCTTGGCCAGCGCAAGAACCCCTGCACTCCCGAAGATGCTGTCGCGGCCTCGAAGGTGGCAGACGCTGCGCAGGAGTCCTTGGAGAAAGGCGCCCCGGTAAAGGTTGCCCCGTAGAGGGTTGGGACATGGCTGACGCGGGCCGAAGAGTCTGGGGGAAAACTCCGACCCGCGCCAGGTTCATGGGGCTGGCTAGGCGATGATCTTCATGGCCTGCCAGCCGGTGCCGAGGCTGGTTGGCGGCACGTTGGTGAGCGCTCCGCCTCCCGATCCGGGATACAGCCACAAGGTGTCTCCGATGCGGCCTACGACGTCGTTCTTGCCGTCGCCGTCAAGGTCCCGCGGTCCGGCCATTGCAGTCCGGGTTCCCCAGCCCGTCCCGATCTGCGTCCACTGCAGCCAGCCCCCGGAACCATTGCCCGGATATAGCCATAATGCGCCTGTATCCGCACGCCGCGCCAGTACATCGCCCTTGCCGTCACCGTTGAAATCGCCGGTGCTGAAGATCGCGTTCATCACGTCCCAACCCCAGCCGACGGTATAGGGAGCGCGCTGCCCTCCGGTCCCGTTTCCTTCATACAAACGGAGCTCGCCGTTGCTTCGCCGACCGATGAAATCGGGGATGCCATCACCGCTGAAGTCGCCGGGGGAGAAGAGCTGTGTCATGGTGCTCCAACCGGTGCTGACCTGCTGGCGCGCCCCGAAGCTGCCTGCGCCGTCGCCAGGGTAGAACCAGAGGATGTCGCCGGCACGGGCCAGGAGGTCGGGTTTGCCGTCCTTGTTGAAATCGCCCGGGGTGATGGTGTCCGTGATGGTTGACCAGGCGGGGGCGGGAAGGGCGATCTGCCGGGGCAAGAGTCCACCTGCACCGTTCCCCGGGTAGAGGTACAGGTTTCCGGCGGTATCGGCGGCCAAGACGTCAGCGCGGCCGTCGCCGTTGTAGTCATGGGCCGACGGCGGTCCGGCTGCGGGCACGGTGTAGGTCTGGGTGCCCACGGCCGAGGTGTTGCCGGCGGTGTCTACGCCGATGTACTTGAGCACCAGGGTGGAGCTGCCCATGACGATCGGATTGGCGGCGTTGTACCTGATGTTGGTGGGTGACTCCGTGGCCGTGGGCGTACTGCCGTTGGTGGTGTAGTAGATGGCGGCAGGCTCGTTGGCGGACAGGGCGATGGTGGCTCCACTGGCCAAAGCGCGGCTGGTGGGGTTGGCCGTCACGGTGGGGGCCGCAGTATCCGGTGGCACGGTGTACGTCTGGGTGGCCACCTCGGAAACGTTGCCCGCGGTATCCCTGGCAAAGTACTTGAGCGTCATGGGCCCAGGACCGTTGAAGGGGATCGCCGTGGTGTAGGGGAGCCCGGCCGTCAGCGGATCGGTGCCGTCCGTGGTGTACCGGATATCGGCGGGCTCGTTAGCGGTCAGTGTGATGGTGGTGCCAGGGGCGTACTGACCGCCCACTGGGTTGGCCGTCACTACGGGCTTGGTGACGTCGGGACCTGTTGAGTACGTCTGCGTGGCCACGGCCGAGGAGTTGTTGGCGCTGTCCACGGCGAAGTACTTCAGGGTCAGCGGGCCGCTCAGTGTCAGCGGAGCGGTGTACTTGCTGCTGGCCGTGGTGGGGGTGCTTCCGTTGGTGGTGTAGTAGATGGTGGATGTTTCATTGGCGGTCAGGGTGATGGCCTGGCCCACGGCATAGGTTCCACCCGGGGGTGCCGCGGTGACGACGGGAGCCACATTGTCCGTTCCGAGGTATGCCTCAAATTCGGCCAACCCGGCGTTAGTGGTTCCGGAACTGACTGAGGTGATGTTGAGCCGCACCGAGCTCACTGTCTTGGCGGGGAAGTTGATGGTGAGTCCTGATCCGTTGTTCGGAAGGGAGGGAACCGGCACTGTGCTTCCATCCGAGAACTGCAGGTTTCCGGCGGTGATCTGATCCGTGAGGAGTGGACGGTCGGACAGGGTGACCGCGCTGATGGTTCTTGTGGGGGAGAAGTTGTATTGAATCCAGCTACCGGCCTTCTCACCAGCGGAGACCCATTCGCGGGTGGCGTCCATGGGAGCACCCCATTGGTATCCGTCCCGGACCTTTTCCGGGCCCTGGGCGGTGGCCTTCTGTGAGGAGGCCGTGACGGTGGTGCCCGCTGATTTGGCGGCGTTGCCCACCCACTCGATGGCTGTGATGTATTGCCGCTTCAGCCATTCGTCGTAGGGGGAGTCCGGGCACCCTTCGCCCGGGCTGCTGCAGACGTACATGTCGAAATCGGCGAACCGCACAAACGTGTCCACTTTGGCTGTGAGTTCGGCCCCGGTCACGTTCTGGGCATACTCATCGATCACATAGGCGTCGTACGCCAAGGACGTGTGGGGTCCGGTGTAGCTGCGGGTCGCAAGCTGGGCGAACTTGGCTGTGGCCCAGTGGTCACTGTGGTCATAAGGACTGTTGAAGTTCCCTGTCCAGTCCTGGGTGCGGAAGGTGGTGGGCTGGAAGTTGGCCACCAAACGGTTCAAGGCGTTCTGGAACTGGGTCTTGGTGAAGGTCGCCGCGTTGTCCACGGGACGGATGGACGACAGCCGTCCGTCCCAGAGTTTGAGGATGCTCTGGCTGTTGTACGCTGCGCTGCCCAGGCCGTTGGGGAAGCCGTCCGGCAGGCGCATGTACACCACGGAGACGTTGGGAGCGCCGTTCAGGGTCCGCATGGTCAGCGGGCGGCCCGGCACACCGGCATCGGATGTAGTCCAGCTATTGGAGACACCGGCCATCTTGGCGTAACTGGCCTGGATTCCTGACTCAAGGCTCCGCCAATAGGTGGCTCCCTCACCCGCCTCGCCCGCCGTGGCGAACACCGTTTGTACACATCGTTTGGCTTGGATATCGCGCATGAAGTCCGGGCTGAGGAACAGTAAATCGTCGTCTGTGTGGGCGACTATCTGCATGGCGCCACCCGTGCCTGCACAAGGCGGATCGGCAGCGGCGGCGGGAGACGCAGAGCCCAAAACGAACCCACCCCAAACCAGGGCCGGGGCGACGAACAGGCCCAGGAGGCGTTTGCTGAGGGAACGGCGGTTATTCTGACGAAAGGGACGACTGACGTATTTTGGACGGTCCACAACCATGCTCCTTTGAGCAGATGTTGGGCCCCCCAGCCGGCAAATTTACGACGCCCTCAGGACGTCACTCGAACAAACAGCGCACTGCCGGACTTTCAAGAGAGCTGAAAGCGATGCAGTGAGCGCTACTGTACTCCACCAGGCGGAGCCTGGGTAGGGTTCCGGCACACTTCCACAAAGGACTTAAACGGCATCAAACGTTCGGAGCCGGGAAGCTGGGACGCCTCCGGATGCCATTGCACCGACACTACCCACCGGGACGGGTCTTCCAGTGCCTCCACGGTGCCGTCGTCCGCGATGGCCGTGACCAGCAAGCCTTCGCCCACCCGGGCAACAGCCTGATGGTGCCCTGAGGCGATCTTGACGGTGGTCCCTTCGGGGGAACCATACAGTGCTGCGGTCTTCGATCCGGCCGTGAGGACCACATCGTGCCAGGCCCACTCGCCGGCGGCGGGGTCGTGGGGATCCAGGCCGTTGTGGATCACGGCAGACTGTTCCATGTCCTGGATCAGCGTTCCGCCATACAGCACGTTCAACAACTGGTGGCCGCGACAGATCCCCAACAGCGGCAGGCCGGCGTCGATGGTTGCCCGGGCGACATCCATGTCCAGGTGATCCTGCTCCGGGTTCACGTCATAGACGGACGGATCGGGATCCTGCCCGTAGAGGCGGGGATTGAGGTCGCCGCCTCCCGGCAGCAGCACGCCGTCGAGCGTTTGCATCTCGGTAGCCAGTTGTCCGGCGCTGTCCGCCGAAACCGGGGTCAGCAGTACCGGCCGCGCACCTGCTTCACGCAGAAGGTCCACGATGTATGTGAAGAGCTGGTTGGCTTCGCCCACCCGGGCATCGGGGGTGTCGGAGCTGCTGAGCCGGACCGGGACGCCGATACGCGGACGGACATCTTCTGAACTCTTCATGCTTCACTATGCACCGCACTGCAGCCCAGCACGCAAACGCCTGCCTCACCGTGCCGCACTACTACGCTGAAACCATGAACCGCAGTGCAGCGTTGAACCCTAGCCCTCGAACCCTCGATGTGGAGAGCCTGGTTGACTTCGACAGGCTGGTTAACTCCGGTGCCGGGTCCATGAATGGCTGGCATGCGCAGTCGCTGGACCTTCGGGGGCACTCGCGGGACCTGAAGGCGATGGATCCCCGGGGCGCGATCTTTCTGGGGTGCACCTTCGACGACGGCGTGGAAGAAAGCCTCCGACGCCGTGGAGCGCTCATCTTTCCCAAGCTCCAAGGCGTGCCCTTCGATCCGTACCGGGGGAACCTCTACTCCGCCGCGGAGCTCTACAAGGACATCTCTTCCACCGAGTACGAGTCCACCCTTGATGCGCAGGTCTACCAGTGGAGCATCCTTCCCGGTCAACGGGCCAGCCTCGACGCCACCCTCGCCGCGGCCCTGCACGACCACGCCATAGGTGACGCCCTGGACGAATTGCTGGATCACGGAGCGCTTTCCGGGACCAGGATCGTGGGTGTCATGGGCGGCCACGCCGCCCAGCGTGGCACCCGCGAATTCGCCGACGCCGCGCGGTTGGGCCGGTTGCTCGCCCACGCCGGTTTTGCCGTAGCCACAGGCGGGGGACCCGGGGCCATGGAAGCCGCCAACATGGGCGCTTACCTGAGTGGACTGCCCGACGCCGACGCTGCCGCAGCATTGGTCGCGCTCGCCGGGGTACCTGGGTTCAGGCCCTCGGTGACGGCTTGGGCGCGACAGGCCGCGGCCGTCGTCGAAAATCATCCGGAGGGTACCCCGACGCTCGGAATTCCGACCTGGTTCTACGGTCATGAACCACCCAACCTGTTTGCCACCCACATTGCC
This sequence comes from Paenarthrobacter aurescens, assembly GCF_025421775.1. GTDB lineage: Bacteria > Actinomycetota > Actinomycetes > Actinomycetales > Micrococcaceae > Arthrobacter > Arthrobacter aurescens_B. The sequence continues at coordinate 206,624 of NZ_JAOEFX010000002.1, forward strand.
AAGTACTTCGGCAACGCCATCCGGGAAGCGATCCTGCTGGAGCTTTGCAATGGTGGAATCGTCTTCCTCCCGGGAGCGGCAGGAACGGTACAGGAGATCTTCCAGGACGCCTGCGAAAACTACTACGGAGCGCCCGAAACCATCACGCCCATGGTGTTGGTGGGACGGGAACATTGGGAACGGACCTTCCCTGCGTGGCCCATGCTTCAAAGCCTTGCAGCGGGGAAACCCATGGAGGACAGAATCTTCCTGGTGGATACCGTGGAGGATGCGCTGGCTGTGCTGTCAGGAAAGGCGTGACGCGCGACTAGAAGTCTTTGCTGCATGGACCCGAGCCGAGTTGGGCCAGACCGGTCCGGTCGCCGGCAGCGTATTGCCGGACCCAGGAAGCCTGGTCAAACATGAGCTGGCGGGGGTCGTCCACGTGGTCCAGGCCCAGCAGGTGACCCAGTTCATGCATGATGACCGCGACGCCGATCTCCTTACCCTCGGCGGTATCCACAATGCCGGCGAATTGCGGTGCATCCAAGGAAACCGTGCCTGTCACGTACGCTTTATAGCCGTTGCTCAGGCCGATCGAGGAGCTTCCGCCCAGGCCCACTGTTTGGCCGGTAAGGCGTGGCACCTGCTCCGGAGTGCTCCAGGCAATGAGCACCGGCGCCCAGCGGTCGCCGTACCTATCGGGTTGGTAACCGGCTCTGTTGGTGGAGGGCACTTCGGAGCTGGGACCGTCGAAAACGAATCTCAAGCCCGTAGCCACGCTGGCCTGTCGAACGGCTTCGTCCACCAGCGGCTGCCAGGAAGGATCCGCGAGGTCCGAATTCACCACGTAATGGATGGGCCTGCAAGGGGAGTAGGCCAACGGGGAGCCGTCTTCTTTGACAGCGAGGAATTTGTACGAGGTACTGGTCCGGTTTACTGGAGCCGGCGTCCCAAGGGGCGCGTCGGCTTCTTCCAGTCCGGGAAGTGGATCCTGGCGCTGGCCGAACGGAACCAACCCGGGCCGGGGCGCCTGGCTCTGCGTCGCTGAAGATCCGTAGATGAAACGGTAAAGGTCACCGCTGAAGTAGGCGCCCGCACATACGAGGCCCAGGACACCGAACAGGAACAGTATGGCCGCGATGCTGCTGTGCTTGATCGGCGGTCGTGGCGGCACTGGGGGGTCTGGTGGGCGGGGACCAGGGGGCAGGTACTGGGGGCGAGGGGGATCGGGGTCCGGCCACTTGGGCGACCCGTAAGGTTCCATGGAACCCCCTGACGTGGAGGCCGCGACGGGAGGTGGGGCGCCGCCGTCGGCCGTAGTCGCCAGCATAAGACCGCCGCCGCCGTGAGTCCATGCCGGAATGATTCCGGCATGTGCCCGGAACAGGAATGCCGGTCAGATATCTTTACGGCACGGCGCCGACGAGAGGAGGTGCAGGCCGTTCAGGTCGCCCGCAGCGAGTCCATCCGGGGCTCCGATCTCGGGGTACATGAGCTGCACCGGATCATCGACGTGGTCCAAGCCCATCACGTGCCCCAACTCGTGTTGCATGACCGCCAGGACGTAGTCGGCGCCTTCCGGGTCAGCCAGCAGTTCGGTTACCTGCGGGGTGTCCAACTCCAGGCTGCCGGTGATGTAGCTCTTGGGGCCGTTGTTGAGCGAGTACATGGTGCTGCCACCGGTGCCGATCACCTTGTCGGCAAGCGCCGGTGCGGCCTCCGGCGTGGTCCACGAGATCAGCAGGGGAGCCCACCGGTCGCCGTACTTGGACGGCTGGTAAGGCTCGCGCCGCTCCACCGGCAACTCGTCGGTGGTCCCGTCGTTGACGAACTGGATGCCGGAAGCGGCGGAAACATTGGCGATCGCCATGGCCAGCAGTGCATCGGAACCTTCCGGTGCGGACGCGTTGTTCACAACGTAGTGCAGTGGACGGCACGGCGAATATCCCACCGGAGTGCCGTCGTCGTTGGTGGCCAGGAACTTGTACGAATCGTTGGCAGATTCGGCCGCCGGCGGCGAGGCCAGCGGGGCATCCGCCTCCTCAAGGCCCGGCGGCGGGGCGTCTGCGGCGCGTGGAGGTACCGCTTGGGTTGTCCCGCCTTGCGCGGCACCCGGGACACTCACCCCCGGGAACAGGGCGGTGATACGGGGGTCGCCGTGCAGGAATCCGCTGACCAGGACCGCTACGACGGCGGCGATGCCTGCCATGAGGAGGCCGCGAAGGACCCGCCAGGCAGTTGCCGCACGTCGGTGCTTTGGCGCACGCGTTTCCCGCTCCGAGTCCACGGTTCTCCATTCCTCACGCCCTGGTCACGCGGGGCAGCGCGGAGGACGAACCAACATTACGGTCTGCGGAGGGAGGCGTCCAAACTTAGACGATCGTTGCGCCGAACACCAGGCCCAGCCCATAGGTGGCAGCCGCTGCTCCAAGACCAATGGCGAGCTGCCGCAACCCGCGGCTCAGCGGCGACGTTCCGGACAGCAAGCCCACGACGGCGCCGGTCGCCAGGAGCGCGATGCCCACCAGCACGCCGGCAACCAGCAAGGCGGCGACACCCGTCATACCGAAGATAAAGGGCAGGATGGGAACGATGGCGCCGGAAGCAAAGAAGCAGAAGCTGGACATTGCCGCGCCCCACGCCGACCCGACTGATTCGTGCTCGTCCGTGGTTGGCTTCTCCGGCTGCAGGGACAGGCTGGGATCGCAGTCGCAACTGAACACGCCCATGCGCTCAGCGGCACGGTGCTCTGCGGCCTCGCGGGTCATGCCCCGGGCGAGGTACACCAGAACCAACTCGTTGTGCTCGATGTCCAACGACGGTGCCGCTGTGAGGGTGGCCTGCGTGGGCAGCGTGGCGTTGAGCAGTTCCCTTTGGGAACGTACTGAAACGTATTCACCGGCGCCCATGGACAAGGCGCCGGCCAAGAGGCCCGCCACGCCACTCATCAGCACCACCGGGCTGGGCACTCCGGTTGCTGCCATGCCCATGACCAGCGACAGGTTGCTCACCAGGCCATCATTGGCGCCGAAGACGGCAGCCCGGAAGGTACCGGAGAGCCTGTTGCGACCCCGTGTGGCCAGGCCACGGACTACTTCTTCGTGGATTTGCTCATCAGCCACCATGGCCGGGGTCGCCGCAGGTTCGGTGCCGTACGGGGAACGGCCCTCGGCACGCTGGGCCAGCGCAAGCACAAACACGGAGCCGAAGTTGCGGGCCAGGAAGCCCAGGAACTGGCTGCGCGTGGACGCTGCCTTGGGCATCCCGGCGTGCTCACCAAGGAGCTTCAGCCAGTGGGCTTCGTGCCTGCCTTCGGCTTCGGCCAGGGCGAGCAGGATTTGGCGTTCCTCGCCGTCACGCCGCTGGGCCAGTTCGCGGTAGACGGCTGCCTCGGCACGCTCATCCGCCAAGTACTGGCGCCACCGCCTGATGTCCGCATGCGAGGGTTGCCTCGAGGCGCTTTCCGGGGTTGCTTGCTGGGGGGTGGGGTCCGGAGCGGGGCTCGACGAACCGGGGGATTCCTGGTGCTGTTGCACTGTCTCTCCTGGGCTGGGTGGGGTAGTTGCGGCCCCATTGCACGGCCCACTGTACCGCTTATTGGCGGGGATTTTTGGCTGGTATTCCTTAGTTGGAATGTTCGGTGCGCCGTAATTTCGGGCGTTCCTTGACCCTCGCCTGAGGCGGTGCTCAGATGGAAGGACAGGGGCGGGTCCCTTCCCGCATACGATTCCTGCATTCGGTTCAACGGGCCGTTCGCGGCCCACGAGACGGAGGTTGCACCATGAACACCACCGAATCAAACGCCCAGCACCCGGAACGGGCAACCATCGAGTCAGACCCGGCCTACGACTACGCCGAAGACCAGGAAGTAGACGAAGCCTGGGTGGAGGAAGTGGACGCTCCGGAGGATGACGAGCGCGTGGTCCCGATCGACGAAACCGAAGAATTCCGCGAGGAAGACGAGGAAATCTAACAAGCGGATCCAACAAGCGGATCCAGGCAGGGCAGATCCAGGCAGGGCAGATCTAGGCAGGGCCCCCGCTGCTGAAGACGAACTGCCGCTGCACACCCTCGCGCTTGCCGACGGCAGCCACCGTCACAGTCAGTGTCTTTGACGCCTCGCACCATCGCGTTGGCCGGACAGCCTGAACCAGCGCTTGTGCGATCAACCGCGGTTCCGCATGCCTGAACTGCGCGGTTCCGGAGTTGGACGTGATGGTGACCGTGCCGTGGAAAAGGTCGACGGCGGGAATGACCGTGACCGTGGGGGCTGCTGTCGTGGCAGGGGTGCTTGGTGCGGGGATGGTTGTTGCGGGGGTGGTATCGCCTTGATACGGCAAGGGACTGCTCCTTGATGGAGTGCTCTTGCCCGCTCGGTTGTCTCTGGTCCGGGACGGGCCGCTTCCTCATCCGAACCACCCGTGAACATGGGGTTGGTGTGTGGCCAGTCGGAGCTTGGCACCACATCTCTTGAAGCTGGGACCACCTTACCGCACGATCGCCGTTGCGGGGCCTGGTCTGCACCCTTTTCGGGATCCTTGGCAGGTAAAGCAGGCCCCGCAACGCAGCTATCGGCGGGCGTATTCCCGGGGACAAAACAACGGCGGCGCTTCCCCGGAAAGGGGAGGCGCCGCCGTCGAACTTTGCTCTGTTGCTTGTTGCTTTACTTGTGGCTGCTGACCGGGTGGGCCTCAGGCGGGAGTTCCTCAGAGACGGCACCTGCCACGCGCTTGTCCCAAGCCGCGCGGACGGCGGGATCCGTTGGCGGGGTGAGCAGTGAAATCACTACGTAGGCGATGAACGAGGCAGCAAGGCCGTAGTAAATCGGTTCGTTGGCGTAGACGCCGTCCGCGCTCGGAATGACACCCACGGCGAAGAGGATCAGCAGCGCCAGGGTCAGCACCGATCCCACTGCCATGGACCACGCAGCGGCGATGCCCGTGCCGCGCTTCCACACCAAGCCGCCCAGAATTGCTACCAGGAGGCCACCAACCAGGATGTCGTAGGCGATGGTGAGGGCAACCACCACGTCCTGTGCCGCCATGGAAATCAGTACGGCCACGATGCCGAGTCCAAGAACCCAGTAGCGGTTTGCCTTGACGTCGTGCTCGGGGTTTTCGCTGTCATCGGTGTTGATGGTCTTGCCGAACCAGCTGGCCACGAACGGGACAACGTCGGCACGTGCCACCGTTGCGGCAGCAATCAGGGCGCCGGAAGCGGTGGACATCATGGCTGCAACAGCCGCGGCCATGACCAGGCCGCCGATGCCGACGGGCAGGATGTGGGTGGCTACCTCTGCGTAGACAACGTCCTTGCCGAGGTTGGCGACGTCGATGTCCGGCAAGGCCACGCGGGCAGCCAGACCGATCACGGCGCCGGCGATGCCGTAGAGAATGCAGTAGACGCCGGCCGTGGCGCCACCCCAACGGGCAACCGTGGGGGTCTTGGCGGTGAAGACGCGCTGCCAGATGTCCTGGCCGATCAGGAGGCCCAGGGTGTAGACCACGAAGTACGTGATGATGGTCTGGGCGCCGATGCCATCGATCTGGAAGAAGGTGTCGTCGAGGCGCTCACGGATGCCGTCCATGCCGCCGGCAGCGTTCAGGACGAACGGGAGCATCAGGAAGAAGATGCCTACGGTCTTGATGATGAACTGGACCTGGTCGGCCAGGGTGATGGACCACATGCCGCCAATGGTGGAGTAGACCAGGACGATCGCGCCGCCAACGGCGATGGCCAGCCAGCGTTCCCAATCGAAGAGCACCACGAAGATGGTGGCGTAGGCGCCGGTGGAAGTAGCGCACAGCATGAGCGTGTACGCCAGCATGACGATGCCGGAAGTCTGTGTGGCCCTGCTGCCGTAGCGAAGGCTCAGCATCTGGGAGACCGTGTAGATCTTCAGGCGCTGGATGGTACCGGCGAACAGGAGGCTGAGAAGCAGCACGCCTGAGCCGATGGCCACCACCAACCACATGCCTGAGATACCGAACTTGTAGCCGAGGCCAACGCCGCCCACGGTGGATGCGCCACCAAGGACCACCGCGGCCATGGTGCCGGTGTAAAGGAAGGGTCCCAGGCGGCGGCCGGCCACCAGGAAGTCGCTGTTGTTCTTGGTGCGGGACTTGCCCCACCAGCCGAATGCCAGCATGGCGAGCAGGTACACCACCACGATTGCGATGTTAATAGCCGAAGATTCCATGAACGGTCCTTGGAGCTGATGCACAGAGGTTGGGGTTTTCGACGATACTCCTGCGAAGCGTCGAAGTCTCTGTGCTGATGATTGGAGATTGGGGATGTGTTGTGTGCCTCACAGACAACACTTGTTGCCTATGAGGATATGTTGTGATCGGAGTAACAGTCAAGATGCTTTAGTCATGGTTCCGCTGGTTCTGGCCCTCTTGGCCTGTCACCCGGCTACTATTGCTCCAATGACAGGGCCACATGACAGGCCTGAAAGGTTCGTGAATGAAGGCTCTACCCGTTGAACCGAGCAATGTTCCCGTTGCCATCGGTTCCAGAATCCGCGCAGCCCGGCAGGCGCAGCGCCTCACCATCGAGCAAGTAGCGGATGCTACCGGGCTGACCAAGGGCTTCCTCAGCCGCGTCGAGCGCGACCTGACATCGCCGTCGGTCGCTTCGCTCGTCACTTTGTGCCAGGTTCTGTCTGTATCCGTGGGCGATTTGTTCGCGGCTCCGGAGACGCACCTGACCAAACGCGATGACGGCCCCCGCATTTCCCTGGGTGGCCAAGGCATCGTGGAGCGCCTGCTGACGGCACGCTCCGAGCGTCGTCTGCAGATCCTGCAGGCCACCATCGAGCCGCGTGGCCGTGGTGAAAACGAGCTGTACGCCGTGGATTGCGATGTCGATGTCCTGCACGTGGTCAAGGGCAGGATCAAGCTCATCCTGACCAACGAGGAGTATGACCTTGAGGAGGGGGACACCCTCTCCTTCCCGGGCCGCGAACCCCACACCTGGATCAACCCTACGGACGAAACCGTCGAGGTGCTCTGGGTGCTGGTTCCAGCGGCCAGTCGGTAGGTTCCCCCTCCCCGCGTGGTGCGCTCCCTCCCGGTTACCTGCCGTTCTGGAGCCGGGGGAGCGGGCTGAACCCTGGAAACCCGGGGTCCAGAGGTGGGTGATTGCCCGCCAACTGGGCAGGAGCGTCACGACGAAGCCTGAGAGCCGCGCGGATCTCCGCAATCGCCCGCTCCGGCTCGAACCAAATCACCTCCGGTGGGTACCTCAGCACTGCATAACCGTTGACCGTGGAGGCGTTGTTCCGTGCCAAATCGTTCCGAAAAGCGTGTCGGTTGGAATGGAACGCGAATCCGTCCACTTCGACGATGAGAAATCCTTCGAGAAGAAAGTCGACGCGCCCCACTCCAGGTATGGCTACCTGCGCGTCGAAGGCGATTCCGTGTGCGCGGAACAAGTGCTGCGCATCCACCTCAACAATGGACTCCGCACGTAGGTCGAGCTCGTGCAGTGCCGTCAGCGCTGGCCTTGATCTGTCCCCGCGAAGATGCTCCTTGAGCAGTGCCAGAGGCACGCCGTGCAGACGAATTGCCGATGTGGCTATGGCTGTTGATGCAGGAGGTTCCAGGCATGTCATCGCCTGAAGCACCACGTCTTCAATCGCTGCAACAGGGAGTGTGGGGTGAGGTTCGAAACGCGCCGTTCTGTGTCGGATGAAGCCGCTGCCGTGCCCGTGGTCGCATGTCAGATGATGTTCGCTGGGTGCGGTTCTTAGCCAGAGACCGAAATGTTTCGCGGCGCTGGCGCAGGAGGCAAGAGCGTTATGCCGGATGGCCGCGGCGAACTCCGGCTTGTGGTCACGGAGCATAAACACTCCCCGGCGTGGACGACGTGCTCCCCGGGATGTGAGGGAAGCAACGTCTGACCGGGAGAATCCTGCCCTGAGAAGTTGCCCCGTTCGGGCTACTCCACCCACTTCTTGAAGGTATTGGAAGATGTCCATGGGGCCAGTTCACAGACTGCGGGCAGTTGGCGGCACAGTCAACTTCCGGTATGTGGATAAGCGTGTCTGCGCTCCTCCCCAGTTGCAGACCGTTCCATGAACCGCCGAGCACCGCCGGCCCCGGGATTCCAAGGGGCGGCGGTGCTGAGCGGCTGACTAACTGGGAAGGAACGCGCGGGGGCAGCGGCTAGCCCACGTGCACCCACGGCCGGCGGGTGATGTCCGGCTCAGCTTCCCGCAGCACTTCACGGGTTACCGGGGCGATCTCACCTTCGCCAAAAAACAAGAACTTGCTGAGGTTGGAGATCGGGTTGCCCTCGGTCCAGCGGAAGTAGATGTGCGGCATGAAGCCGGTGACGTCGCGGATGTGGAGGAGTACTGCGGCTACCGTGTTTGGCACGTTGTTGCTGTGCACTTCCAGGATCTTGAACCCGTGCCTCTGCTTGCCCACGACCTGGAGTTCCTGCTCGAAGTCCGAGCTGTCGTCCACGATGACCTCGATGAACACTGCGTCGCAGTCAAGGGGCAGGTGGTTGGCCTGCTGGGCATGCTGGAGCTTCTCCCGGTAGCGGCTTGCACTGAGGTGCTTGGGCTCGTGGGCGATGATGCGTACAGGTCCTTCGGCAGCGTTCGCCGTGAACTCGAGGGCTTTCTCGTCCATCTTGATGTGGGTGGCCCTGAGCTCGAAGGCGCGCCGCATGCGGGAAATGAAGCTGACAACCATGATGCCCAGGATGAAGAGCGCCGCAATCTTCAAGCCGTCGGGCCGTTCGATCGAGTTGACCACGGTGGTGTAGACGAACACGAGGGAGATCAGCCCGAAACCGATGACCTGGGCCCGTTGCTTCTTTCGCCGTGCGGACAGGGTGACGGCTATGGAGGCCGAGGTGATGAGGACCAGCACGCCTGTGGCGTAGGCGCCACCCTGGGCGTTGACGTCCGCCTTGAAGATGATGGTGACAAGGAAGGCGATGACTGTGAACACCAGGACCAGTGGACGAAGGGCGCGGGCCCACGCCGGAGCCATGCCGTAGCGGGGCAGGTAGCGGGGGACGAGGTTCAAGAGTCCGGCCATGGCGGAAGCGCCGGCGAACCAGAGGATGGCGATGGTGCTGACGTCATAGACCGTGCCGAAGCCGTCGCCCAGGAATTTGTGGGCGAGGTAGGCCAGTGCGCGGCCTTCGGCTTTGCCGCCGTCTTGGAATTCGGCGGCGGGGATCAGCATGACCGTGGTGAAGCTGGACGTGATGAGGAATGAGCTCATGATGATGGCTGCGGTGGTGAGCAGCTTGTGGGCGCCCTTGATCCGGCCTGTGGGCTTGGCTTCGGTGTCTGTGGCGTGGCCCTTGATCTGGGGCATCACGGCGACGCCGGTTTCGAATCCGGAGAGTCCCAGTGCCAGGCGGGGGAATACCAGGAGTGCCAGGGCGATCATCATGATGGGGTCGCCATGGGAGGTGGTGAGCGCGGTCCACCAGTCGGTAATGACGCGGGACTCGGTGAAGAGGTGGGCCATGGATACGGCAATGACCACCAGGTTCAGTGCCAGGAACGCTGCCACCAGGATTACTGCCACGTTGATGGCTTCCTTGAATCCCCGGAGGAAGACGACTCCGAGGCCTGCTATCAAAGCCAGTGTGATAACCACTTGCTGGCCTTCGAGGAAGTGCGGAGCGAAGGGGTTCTCGATGAGGTGGGCCGTGGCGTCGGCGGCCGAAAGCGTGATGGTGATCATGAAGTCCGTGGCGGCGAAGCCGAGGAGGGCCAAGACGAAGAGCTTGCCTCCCCAGCGTGGCAGCAGGCGTTCCAGCATGGCGATGGACCCTTCGCCGCGCGGGCTTTCCTTTGCCACGCGCCGGTATACGGGCAGGGCTCCGGCAAGGGTTGCGAAGACCAGGAGCAACGTGGCCAGCGGGGACAGCAGGCCGGCGGCAAGCGCGGCGATGGCCGGCTGGTAGCCGAGGGTGGAGAAGTAGTCCAGGCCGGTGAGGCACATGACCTTCCACCAGGCTTGGGGCTTATGCGAGTCTGACGGGCGGCCGTGGGGGCCTTGCCGCTTGCCTGAGGTATCCGGCATTCCTTCCAGCAGCCATGACTTGAGCTTGAAGGAATTCTTTGGCCGGTTGGCCGGGTCGGCCGGAGGCCTCGTCAGGGTGGTCACGTTGTCCTTTCGCGCAGCAGGATGCTGCTTCCGCTAGGAGCGTATGGCCGGGTTCGACGCCGGGACCCCGGTTTTTATGGAATCTTTACGCCCGCTGTGACCGGCATCTCATGACGCGCGCCCTCAAATCTGACTTGTAAACAAGTGATGCATATTGGACAACTTTGAGTGTATGATGGGTGTCACATGCATCCCAGCTATCCACTAAGGAGTGGCGCATTTTGGAAGAGCTCCGTATTGAGGCCAACGGGAACATCGGTCCCATTGATTCATCCCGCATCCCGCGCTATGCCGGTGCCGCCACCTACGCCCGCCTGCCCCGCCTGGACCAGGTCGCCAAGGCCGACGTCACGGTAGTTGGCGTTCCCTTCGACTCCGGTGTTTCCTATCGTCCCGGCGCCCGTTTCGGCGCCAACCACGTGCGTGAGGCCAGCCGTCTGCTGCGCCCGTACAACCCGGCCTGGGACGTCAGCCCGTTCGAGAACATCCAGGTTGCCGACGCCGGCGACATGGCCGTGAACCCGTTCAACATCAACGAGGCCATCGAGACCATCCAGCAGAACGCCCTGGACCTCACTGCCAGCGGCAGCAAGCTGGTCACCCTCGGTGGCGACCACACCATCGCCCTGCCGTTGCTCCGCGCAGCAGCAGAGCGGGCCGGTGAACCCATCGCCATGCTCCACTTTGACGCGCACCTGGACACCTGGGACACCTACTTCGGCGCTGAATACACGCACGGCACCCCGTTCCGCCGCGCAGTGGAGGAAGGCATCCTGGACACGGAGGCCATCAGCCACGTCGGCACCCGCGGTCCGCTGTACGGCAAGAAGGACCTCGACGACGACCACCGCTTCGGCTTCGGAATCGTCACCTCCGCTGACGTCTACTACCAGGGCGTCCTGGAAACAGTGGCAAAGATCCGCGACCGCATCGGCAACCGCCCGCTGTACATCTCCGTGGACATCGATGTCCTGGACCCGGCCCACGCGCCCGGCACCGGCACGCCCGAGGCAGGCGGCATTTCCAGCCGCGAACTCCTCGAAATCATCCGTGGCTTCCGCGGCATGAACCTCGTGGGTGCGGACATCGTGGAAGTCGCCCCGGCCTACGACCACGCTGAGATCACCGGCGTTGCAGGCAGCCATGTGGCCTACGAGTTGGTCACCCTCATGGCGGACAACGCCGTCGAAGGAGACCGCCATGGTGCCCCGAACGGCTACGCGCAGCAGGCACTCGGCGCCCGCATGGAAGAGCTCGCGAAGGCAACCGGAGACCAGCGATGATCGACTTCGATCCCGGTACAGCAGCCCCCACCAAAGGTAAGGAACCGGGGACCAACCAGCGCAACGGCGGTGACCTCGTCGTCGAGACCCTCGAAGCTCTGGGAGCCAAGACCGTCTTCGGCATTCCTGGGCAGCACGCGTTGGGTCTTTTTGACGCCATGGGCCGCGGCAATCTGCACTTCGTGTCCTCACGTGTGGAGAACAACTCGGCCTTCGCAGCTGACGGTTACTCCCGCGCCACCGGCGAGGTCGGTGTGCTGTTCCTGTCCACCGGTCCCGGCGCTTTGACGTCCCTTGCAGGGCTGCAGGAGGCTTACGCCACGGGTGTTCCCATGGTGGTTGTTGCCAGCCAGATCCCGCTTGACGGCCTGGGCGCACGCCGCAAAGGCATGCTGCACCAGCTCGATGACCAGAAGGCTTCGGCCGCGAACGTCACCAAGAGCCAGCGGCTGATCCAGCACGCCTCCGGTATCCCGTCGGCCATCCAGGACGCCTGGACCGAAGCGATCTCCTCGCCGCAAGGTCCTGTGTGGATCGAAATCCCGCAGAACGTCCTGCTGGACCCGATCATGGTTCCCCCGGTGGAGGACGCGCTCGCCGAGGCGTTCGATAACCCGCCGCGCGTGGAGTTGATCCGCGAAGCCGTGAAGTGGCTTTCGACGGCGGAACGTCCGGCGATCATCGCCGGTGGCGGTACGCGTCGTGGCCGGGCCGAGAAGTCGCTGCTCTCCATCGCCGAGCAGCTGCGTGCCCCGGTGATCTGCACCCCGGGCGGCAACGGCGCGTTCCCGTGGACGCACGAGCTGTCACTGCAGTCCTGGATCGAGGACCGGTACATGACCGACGTCCTCGAAGACGCCGACGTGCTGATCGTGATCGGCTCCTCGCTGGGCGAAGTGACCTCGAACTACTTCACCTTCGAACCCCGCGGCCGCATCATCCAGATCGATGCTGAACCGCGCGTCCTCGAATCCAACCGGCCAGGCTTGGGCATCCGTGCCGACGCCGGACAGGCCCTCGCGGCACTGGACGAAGCCCTCGCAGCAGCAGGTGCGGCTGAGGCGACACAGCGTTCATGGCATGGCACCACGCCTGAAGACCTGGTCAAGGAGTCCCTGGCCAAGGTGAAGGCGCGCCTGGAATCACAGGACCTGGCCAAGGAACTTAAGTTCATGTCCGACATCCGCGAGGCAGTTCCGGCTGACATGCAGACGTTCTGGGACATGACCATCTCCGCGTACTGGGGCTGGAGCTGCTGGGACGCCCGGCAGGGCCAGTTCCACTCCGCCCAGGGAGCCGGCGGCCTCGGCTACGGATTCCCTGCGGCAATCGGCGGGGCTGTGGGCCTGGAAACCACGGGCAAGCCGAGCAGGGTACTGGCAGTGTCCGGCGACGGTTCCTCCATGTACTCCATTTCTGAACTGGCTACCGCCAAGCAGCACAACGTCCCGGTCACCTGGCTGATCGTGGACGACGGCGGCTACGGCATCCTGCGCGAGTACATGGTGGGTGCTTTCGGCCAGGCCACGGCCACCGAGCTCGCCCGCCCGGACTTCGTGAAGCTGGCCGAATCCTTCGGTGTCCCGGCCCGCCGGGTTGCCCCGGAGGAAGTGGGGGACGCGCTCAAGGCCTCGTTCGAAGCTGACGGACCCAACGTCGTCGTGGTTGAAACGCTGCTGAAGATGTTCGGCCCCACTCATTTGGACGACTAAACGCCCCGGATGACAAATACGCAGGCAGCCCCCGCACGGAACACCGTGCGGGGGCTGCCTGCTTTAAAGACACTCAGTCGAGGTCGCGCTGGGTGCCCTCCGGGGTGAGTTTGACGGCAACAACCGCCGCAAGCATCGCAGCAATCCAGAACACTGCAATGAGCCACAGGCCACCCCCGGCCGCGAGGCTGAGGCCGGCGACGATCATGGGCGTGAAACCGGCACCAATCATCGAGGCACCTTGATACGCCAGCGAGGCTCCTGTGTACCGGTTGCGGGTGGGGAACTGTTCTGCGACGTAGGCGGCAATGGGGCCGTAGAGGAAGCCCTGTACCGGCCCATTGCCCAACACGATGGCCAGGGCAAATGCCCACAGTTCGCCGTTGTTGATGAGCAGCAGGATGGGGTAGGCAAGGACGGCACCCAGGAGGGACGCTCCGATGAGGACCCGACGACGGCCGATCCGGTCGCTGAGGCGTGCCGAGTAGAAGCAGATGATCAGCGTGAGAAGTGCCGCGAACGCCTTGATGTTAAGGACACCGTTCTTGTCGGCCCCGTTCTCAACGGCTACAGAAACACCCCATACCGTGGTCATTGACTGGCAGACGTAAAACGCAGTGGTTGCGAGCAAGCCGAGCACCACGGCGCGGCGGTTGTTCTTGAGCACGTCGAGAAGGGGCACCCGCCGCCTGGCTCCCTCTGCTTCCAGCTTCTGGAAAGCAGGAGTTTCGGACACCTTGAGGCGGATGACCATTCCAACGGCAATCAGCGCAGCACTCAGCAGGAACGGTACGCGCCAACCCCACGCCAGGAAGTCGTCACCGGAGAGTGCTGCGAACAGGGACAGTGCGAGCGTGCCCAGGATGGCCCCGGCGGGTCCGCCGGCGTTGGCGAATGCTGCCGCGAACCCGCGGTGTTTCTTTGGCGCGTGCTCAATGGCCATCAGCGCAGCGCCGCCCCACTCGCCGCCTACAGCGACGCCCTGGACCAGCCGGAGCACCACCAACGCGATGGGCGCGGCAATCCCGATCTGGGCCGTGGTTGGCAACAAGCCGATCATCGTCGTGCCGAACCCCATGATGAGCATGGACAGGACCAGCATCTTCTTGCGGCCCATCCGGTCTCCGAAGTGGCCGAAGATGAGGCCGCCGAGGGGACGGGCTACGTAGCCGACGGCGAGGGTGACAAAGGATGCGAAGAGCGCGAAACCCGGACCCAGATTGGCGAAGAAGACCTTGTTGAAGACCAGGCTGGCGGCCGTGGCGTACAGCATGAAGTCGTAGTACTCGATGGCACTGCCGATGAAGCTGGAGGCAAGGATGCGGCGCATATCCTTTGACTTCATGGAGTGTTCGGGTGCAACGGTTGCACTTCCTTGCAGGGTGTCCTGCGGTGATGCTGGGCTCATGTGATTCCTCAGGTGGCTAGGGGGTTCGGCTGTCAGCGCTGACGGGCGAACGGAATGACGTCGAGATCGTTGGGGACTGTGAACGTGCCGGTGAAATGCTCTTCGGCTTCGAGCCAGACCGACGCGGAGGCCGAACCGGGGACGAGGTGATGCAAAGCGAGGTGCCTGGCACCGGCAGCCTCGGCCAGCTTGGCAGCCTCCCGCACACTGGTGTGGGACTTGTAGTGGTGGTCGCGGGCCGCCCGGCTGCCCTCGTCGGTCTTGTCTGCGTACAAGGATTCCACCCAGTCGAAGTCAATGGCCTCGTGCAGCAGCAGGTCCGTGTCCTGGGCCAGGGTGATCATGTTCTGTGTGTAGGCGGTATCGCCGGAAATCGTCACGGAGCCCTCGGCGGTCTCGAAGCGGAAGGCGAACGCCGGAGCAACCGGCGGGTGCTCCACCAGGATGGCCGTGACTGTCACCAGTTCATCGCGGTAGACCTCGAAAGGTTCCATGTCCGGCGTTGGGTTGCTGTTGGGGTGGTAGCCGGACCCGGTGGGGATGTGGATATCTTCGGCATTGAAGATTTCCAGGGGGCTGGGGCGGAGGCTGTCCAGGATGCGGTCGTTGAGGTCCGTCGCGTGGGCGGCCATCAGTTGCTCGAACATCTGCCGGGTGCCCGGCGTCGGATTCTCCGGCGCCAGCGGAAGCGGTTCGACGACGGCGCGTGGCGACACCGGGGGAAGCTCACCGCGGTTGCCGGGTCCAATGATGCGGACTGGATTCTCCGTGCGGTCGGTGAGGGCATACAGCCCGAAGATGCCGAGCCCGGCGAGGTCGTACACATGGTCCGAGTGGAGGTGAGTGATGAAGAGGGCGCGGAGGTCCTTGAGTTCCAGCCCTGACTGGCTGAGCCGTCGGCCTGCGCCTTGGCCAAAATCAACCAGGTAAAAGGCGTCCCCGACTACCACTGCGGTAGCAATTCCCGTTCGCTCGCCGGAATCGGCTGCCGCCCACCAACGCGGACCGCCGGCGGTCCCCAACGTGACGATATGTGGTTTCAGGGATGACGTCTTCGTCATGGTTTCTCCTTGCAATTTTGGCTTTCCTCCAGTGTGGTCCGGCTCACCTCACTTGTATAATCAATCAATTCAAAGAAGTTCATAAGGAGAACTGATGGGTGAAGTAACGTTGCGCCAGCTCGAATACTTCGTGGCGGTGCTGGATCACGGTTCCCTGACGAAGGCGGCCAGCGAAAGCAACATCTCCCAGGCCGCGGCTTCCATGGCCATCGCCCAGCTTGAGAAGAGCCTTGGCCTCGACCTGCTGATCCGGACCCGGGCCAAGCGTGTTGAGCCGACGCCTGCGGGTATTGAGCTGGGCGTGAGGGCGCGGCGAATCCTGCGGGAAACCACCGATCTTCAAGGCGCCCTGCTGGGTTCCCACGAAGAAATGCGCGGCCGCGTGACCATCGGGTGCATGATCGCCATCTCGCCCCGGCTGATGCCGGCACTCATTGGCCATTTTGCGGAGAAATGGCCGGAAGTTGAGCTGGACTTCGTGGAAGGCACGGCCGAGGAACTCCAGCGCGCGGTGGGGGAGGGGGAGCTTGATATTGCGTTCGTCTATTCACTCCAGGTGGTGCCCGGCGTCGACGTGGTGAAGGTGGTTGAATCCCGCCCGCAGTTCATGCTGGCGGCTACCCACCCCCTGGCTACCAGGAAAGCGCTGCGTTTTGCTGACGTGGCCACCGAGGATGTGGTCCTCTTCAACGTCCCGCCCAGTGCCGACCGCGTGACGGCCATGTTTCATTCGGCCGGTATTGAGCCGAGGGTGCGCTGGAAGAGCGTTGTTGCCCAGACGATTCGCGGGATAGTGGCGAGTGGGCTGGCCATCTCCGTAACGCATGCCTGGCCCGGGGTCGCTTCCGTATACGCCGATGCCAAGGTTGCCTTGGTGCCCATCGAGGATGAGCTTCCGGAAAGCTGGCTTGTTGCGGCTGTGCCTCCAGGCGTGGAGCGTCCCCGGCGAGTGGAGGAAGTCGTCGCCGCAGCGCGGGTGCTGGCCCTCTAACACCCAAGAGCCCTCATCTTTAGTTTCCCAAAGCAATCAATCTGAGTTATAGTTGCTTTAGGCAAGCAAAAAGAGGGGTGTTTCCCATGTCCGTCGGTTCTGCCACAGCAACCGATCTTGTGCATCAAATCTTCGATCTCCAGCGCACGCTGCGCTGCGTGGTGACCGCCCACATGGCCCGCGTTCCCGACGTCGGTATGGCTGTGCAGGGTGTCATGCGGTTCATCGGCGAGGGGGAGACCCGCGCCACGCACCTGGCCACGCGCCTGGGTGTCAGCGCCCCGGTCCTCAGCCGGCACATCACTGAGCTGGAAGAGCTTGGCTTTGTGGTCAGGCGGCCGGACCCCGCGGACGGAAGGGCTCAACTTCTTGCCCTGACGGAGGAAGGCGCGGCGAAACTCCGCGAATTCGAAGAACAACGCAGCGTGAGACTGCGGGATTACCTGGCGGATTGGAGCGAGGCAGACGCCCTCGAGGCCTCCCAGGTGATCAACAAACTCACGGTGTCCCTCAAGGACTCAATCCGGGCAACGGCGGCCGGCTCCATCACAACAAACCACACAGCTTAGGAGCCCACGCATGGCTACACCAGCAGTACAAAACTCCAAGGCGGTGGACGCCTCAGTTAACGGGGCGGCCGCGCCCATGACCCACCGGCAGATCATGGAGGCCCTCACCGGCCTCCTCGCAGCCTTCTTCACGGCGATCCTCAGCAGCACCATTGTTGCCAATGCGCTGCCCACCATCATGTCCGAACTCAAGGGCACCCAAACCGACTTCGCCTGGGTCATCACGGCCGCGTTGTTGGCTAACGCTGCAACCACCCCGATCTGGGGCAAGCTCGCGGACCTCTTCGACAAAAAGCTCCTGGTCCAGCTGAGCATCATTATCTTTGTGGCCGGCTCCGTCATGGCCGGCCTGTCCGAAACGATTCCGCTGCTGCTGACCGCCCGCGTCATCCAGGGTGTAGCGATGGGTGGCCTTACGGCCCTGGCGCAAGCGATCATCGGTTCCATGATCCCGCCGCGTGATCGTGGCAAGTACTCCGGTTACATGGGCGCAGTCATGGCTGTGGGCACCGCCGGTGGCCCGCTGCTGGGTGGTTTCATCGTGGACAGCCCTCTCGGCTGGCGCTGGACGTTCTTCGTCTGCGTGCCGCTGGCCGTCGTCGCACTCATCCTGCTGCAAGTAACCCTGAAGATCCAGCACATCAAGCGCCCCGCCAAGATCGACTGGCTCGGTTCGATTTTGCTCACCTCCGGCGTGAGCCTGCTCCTGATCTGGGTCTCCTTCGCCGGCAACCCGGACTACTACGACTGGTTCTCCTGGCAGTCCGCGCTCATGGTGGGTGGCGGCGTAGCGTTGCTGGCCCTCCTGGTCTTCGTGGAAACCAAGGTGGCCCAGCCCATCATCCCGCTCAAGATCATTGCCGAGCGCACCACCGCACTGGCCATCGTTGCGTCGGTTGCCGTTGGTATCGCGATGTTCGGATCGTCCACCTTCCTGGGCCAGTACTTCCAGGTTGCGCGCGGTGCCACGCCCACCGAGGCCGGCCTGCTGACGCTCCCCATGATCGCGGGAAACCTTATAGGTTCGGTCGCGTCAGGCATCCTGATCAGCCGCTTCGGTAAGTGGAAGAGGTTCCTGATCGCAGGCTCGGTCCTCCTCATTGGCGGGCTCGCGTTCGCCGGAACCATGGACCACACCACTGAACTGTGGATCGTAGCGATCTACACCGGCGTGTTCGGCCTTGGGTTGGGCATGCTGATGCAGAACCTCGTGCTCGCCGTGCAGAACACGGTCCAGGCCAAGGACATCGGCACCGCGAGTGCCTCCGTAGCGTTCTTCCGCTCGGTGGGTGGCGCAATCGGCGTTTCCGTCCTTGGTGCCATCATGTCCAACCACGTCAAGGACCTGGCCGTTGAAGGCATGGCTGCCGCGGGTATCCAGGTCCAGGGCGGCACTTCCGGAGCCAGCATGGACCTTGCCGACATGCCGGCCCCCATCGCCGAGATCATGCGCGCTGCCTACGGTGACGCCACTGCACAGATCTTCCTGATCTCCGCGATCATCAGCGTTGTGGCCCTCCTGGCTGTGGTCTTCATCAAGGAGCGCCCGCTGCGCCGCACCGTGGATGCCGCTCCTGAGAAGGAACTCATGGCCACGGCTTCGGGAGACGCCGGGATGTCGCTGGATACCTCGTCTCTGGACGCAGTGAAAGCTGACGATGTAAAAGCTGACGACGACGGCGCACGCACCTTGGGTGCCGTACGCACTGTTTCCGGGGCCGGACGTCAGGCTCCGAAGCAGGACTCCGGGGCCGACCTCGACCTTGAATTCGCCCGGATCCTCACTCAGGAACGCCCGCACGCCACCCCTGATGTGAAAGAAGCAGCTGACGTCAGGGAAGTGCAGGAACAGCTGTCCCGCACCCAGTACGTCCTGGCCGAACAGCAGTTGCAGCTCAGCCGCGCCAACGTGGAACTGCAGGCACGGTTGCGGGAGCAGCAGACCATCGCGGAGCAACAGGCCAACACCGCGGAGGAACTCGCTGCGATCCGCAAGGAGCTCAAGCGCGAACGGAGGCAGCAGGAGCGGATGGCGTTGCTGCTTCTGCAAGGTGTTGAAGCGCGCGAGGCACGCCCCGACCACGGCAAGCACGCAGGCTAACCTCTACAGATTCCGTCCTTGTTCGAAACTCCTGGCGTAGAACGCCCGGTGCAGCGAACAAGTGAGGTACGACAAAGCGCCGGCTGGAAACCCAGCCGGCGCTTTCTCGTGCCGGTACCGCCGCCTCGGCAGGAGTACCCACGACACGGCAAATACTCCGCTGGGATGATCTTTTCCGTATGTTGTTTCGCCGGGGCAACGGATTTCGTACAGTAGGGAGGCTAATACTGTCAGCCCCGGCTGCGACACTTCTCTTATCTCATTCACGCACTCTTTCTAAGGACCCGTGGGCATGCTTGTCACCCTGATACGGCGCTACTCCAAGCCGTATTTGCCGCAGATCGTGGCCGTGCTGATTTTTCAGCTGGCGTCCACCATCGCCACGCTCTACCTCCCCAGCCTCAACGCCAAGATTATTGATGAGGGAGTTTCCCGCGGAGACACCGACTTCATCTGGCAGACCGGTGCGCTCATGCTCGCTGTCGCCCTTGGACAAGTGCTCACAGCCATCATTGCCGTGTACTTTGGCTCCCGCGTCGCCATGGCCATTGGCCGGGACCTGCGCCGCAGCGTCTTCAGGCAGGTCAGTAGCTTTTCCGCCCAGGACGTCAACACGTTCGGTGCTCCCACGCTGATCACCCGGGGCACCAATGATGTCCAGCAGGTACAGATGCTGGTACTCATGGGCCTGAACTTCATGGTTTCAACACCCATCATGTGTGTTGGCGGCATCATCATGGCGCTCCGTGAGGACCTGAGCCTTTCCTGGCTGGTCTGGGTTTCCGTCCCTGTCCTGGTGGCCGTCGTGGGCTACCTCGTAGTCCGGCTCATGCCTCTGTTCCGGTCCATGCAGACCAAGATCGACGCCATCAACGGCGTACTGCGTGAGCAGATCATCGGTATCCGCGTGGTCCGTGCTTTCGTGCGCGAGCCCCATGAGGCCAAGCGTTTCGGCGACGCCAATGAAGACCTCACTGCGGTGTCGGTTAAGATCGGCAATCTGTTCGTCCTGATGTTCCCTGCCATCGGCATGATCCTGCACCTGTCCACTGCGGCCGTACTGTGGTTCGGCGGCCAGCGCGTGGACTCCGGCGAGATGCAGGTGGGCGCGCTCACGGCATTCCTCCAGTACCTGCTGCAGATCCTGATGGCCGTCATGATGGGCACGTTCATGGCCATGATGATTCCCCGCGCGTCCGTCTGTGCAGACCGCATCGGCGAGGTTCTGGACGTTGAGCCTTCCATTCACAACCCCACCTCACCGGTGGTGCCGGCCGAGAAGAAGGGACGCGTGGAGTTCCGGGACGTCACGTTCAAGTACCCCGGTGCCGAGGCGCCGGTGCTGAGCAACATCTCCTTCACCGCCGAGCCCGGCAAGACCCTGGCCATCATTGGCTCCACGGGTGCCGGCAAGACCACCTTGGTCTCGCTGCTGCCGCGACTTTACGATGTCGCTTCCGGTGATGTACTGCTCGACGGCGTGCCCGTCACCAAGATGGACGCATCGGAGATCACCAGCCGGGTATCTGCGGTGCCGCAGAAGCCGTACTTGTTCTCCGGGACCATCGAGCACAACCTGCGCTTCGGCAAACCGGACGCCACGGACGAGGAACTCTGGGAGGCGCTGGAAACCGCGCAGGCCAAGGGCTTCGTGGAAGAAAAATCGTCCGGCTTGAACCGGCGCATCGCCCAGGGTGGTACCAACGTCTCCGGTGGCCAGCGGCAGAGGCTGTCCATTGCGAGGGCGTTGGTAACCAAACCCAACGTGTACCTGTTTGATGACTCCTTCTCCGCTTTGGATGTGGCTACCGATGCCAGGCTCCGCAAGGCCCTGAAGGCCAAAACCCGGGATGCGACGGTCATCATTGTGGCCCAGCGCGTCTCCACCATCGCGGATGCGGACGAGATCCTTGTGCTGGATAACGGCAGGATCGTTGACCGCGGAACGCACGACGAACTGCTGGAGACGTCACCCACGTACCAGGAAATCGTTGAATCCCAGCTGAGCGTGGAGGAAGTGGCATGAGCGAGCAGAACCAGCAGAAGAAGCGTGGCTGGGCTGCCAAGGCTCAAGCCGCAAAGGATGCAAAGGCCACAGCCGAGGCTGAGGTAGCAACCGAAGCCCTGGACGACGACGACTTTGTCGAAGAGGAATACGTCCCCTCAGAAGCCGATGGTGGCATGTTCGGCGACGTCCCGGCAAAGAAGGCCAAGGAATTCTGGCCGTCCGCCAAGCGACTCATGGGCCTGCTGAAGCCCGAGGCCGTTGGCGTGTACATCGTGATCGGGCTGGTCATCGTCTCGGTGGTCCTCAACGTGATCGCCCCCAAGGTCCTGGGTAACGCCATGGACGTCATCTTTGGTGGCGTCATGGGCAAGCAGATCCCCGAGGGCGTCTCCCAAGAGCAGTTCGTGGAACTCATGCGCCAGCAGGGCCAGGGCAACTTTGCGGACATGGTCTCCAAGATGGAGCTCACCAACGGGGTCGACTTCCCCAAGCTGACGTTCCTGATTTCGATCGTGCTCCTCATGTACTTTGTGGCCAACATCTTCCTGTGGGCCCAGGGTTGGCTGCTCAACAGGATCGTTATGCGGGTCATCAAGAAGCTCCGCAACGACGTCCAGGCCAAGCTCAACCGGCTTCCGTTGAACTACTTCGACACCCGCCAGCGCGGCGACATCCTGTCCCGGGTGACCAACGACGTCGATAACGTCCAGCAAGGCCTCCAGCAGGCGTTCTCCCAGTTGGTCAGCTCAGTGCTCACGGTCCTTGGCATCACGGTCATGATGTTCATCGTGTCCTGGGAGTTGGCGCTGATTGCGTTGATCGCCTTGCCGTTGTCCGGCATCGTGGCGGGTGTTATTGGTGCCCGCAGCCAGAAGCTCTTCGCAGCACAGTGGAAGAACACCGGCGCACTGAACGGCCAGATCGAGGAATCGTTCTCAGGCCACGACCTCGTCAAGGTCTTCGGGCGCGATGCCGACATGCTGGAGCGTTTCGACGAGAAGAACGAGGAACTCTACAAGGCCTCCTTCGGTGCACAGTTCGTGTCCGGCGTCATCTTCCCGGCCATGAACTTTGTGTCCTACCTGTCCTACGTCGGTATCGCCGTGGTGGGTGGCCTCCGTGTTGCATCGGGTTCCATGAGCCTGGGCGACGCCACGGCCTTCATTCAGTACTCGCGTGAGTTCACCCAGCCGCTGGGCCAGATCGCCGGTATGGCGAATATGCTCCAGTCCGGCGTGGCCTCTGCCGAGCGCGTCTTCGAGTTCCTTGACGCTGATGAAGAAGTCGAAGAGAACGGCACACGCCACCTGCCTTCCAAGACCGACGGTCACGTTGAGTTCGAGCACGTCTCGTTCAGCTATGTGGAGGACAAGCCGCTCATCGAGGACCTGTCGTTCGCAGCTGAACCTGGCCACACGGTTGCGATTGTCGGCCCCACCGGTGCCGGCAAAACCACGCTGGTGAACCTCGTGATGCGTTTCTACGAGCTCAACGGCGGCCGGATCACCTTGGACGGCGTGGACATCAAGGACCTCACCCGTTCCGAGCTTCGGTCCAAGGTGGGCATGGTGTTGCAGGATGCCTGGCTGTTTGGCGGGACCATCTACGACAACATCAAGTACGGCAACCTGGACGCCACCGAGGATCAGATCATGGAGGCGGCCAAGGCCACCTACGTGGACCGCTTCGTACGTGCACTCCCGGACGGCTACCAGACGATCATTGACGAAGAAGGAAACAACGTCAGTGCTGGCGAGAAGCAGCTGATCACCATCGCGCGTGCCTTCGTCTCCGACCCCTCGTTGCTGATCCTGGACGAAGCTACGAGCTCCGTGGACACCCGTACTGAGCTGTTGCTGCAGAAGGCCATGGCTGCCCTCCGCACGGACCGGACGAGCTTCGTGATCGCCCACCGCCTGTCCACCATCCGCGACGCCGACACCATCCTGGTAATGGAGAACGGCAAGATCGTGGAACAGGGCAACCACGCCCACCTGCTCACCCTGCAGGGTGCGTACTACCGGTTGTACATGTCCCAGTTCGCTGGTGAGGAAGAGACGGCAGTGGACGACTCGACGGCGGTGCACAGCTGAGCACGGATTCACTGAAGGAGTCCTTGTCACCCCGGCGCATTGAGGTCCTCGTGCCCATGCGCTGGGGTGACATGGACGCTTACGGACACATCAACAATGTTCAGATTGTCCGCATGCTTGAGGAAGCCCGCATCGCAGCCTTCGGGCCACCCCGCGGGGCGGGCCTCCCCGGCATCGAGCCTCCGGCCGCCCTCTTCAACGACGTTGAGGAGGGCACCATGACCCTCGTGGTGGAACACAAGGTCCGGTACGTCCGGACGCTGGAATACCGCAACATCCCGGCAGTCGTAGAGATCTGGGTTGGTGCCGTCAAGGGTGCGAGCTTCGACCTCCACTACGTCATCAAGGATCCGGTCACCCGGGAGGACTGCGTCAAAGCCACCACCCACCTTGCTTTCGTCGCCGAGGCCACCGGGCGGGTGCTCAGGCTCACCCCGGAACAAAAGGAAAAGCTCGGGCGCTACCAAGCCTGACGAGTTTTTGTACAGGTGATGCCCTTAAGGAGCCTTCTTAGGGGCATTACCTGTACAAAAACTCCGCGTAGAGTTTCAGCATGAAACTTGAAATTGCCGTGGTCAGCGCTGCGGGAGCAGGCACGGCCGCTGCCGAGGGAGCCAACCGCGTTGAATTGTGCAGCAGCCTGGAACTTGGTGGCATCACGCCCAGCCAAGGACTCATGGAAGCCAGCATGGAACACGTCGACGGCCGCCTCGAGATCCACCCGCTGATTCGTCCCAGGCCCGGCGATTTCCGGTACTCAGCATCGGAAGTGGACACGATGGTCCACGAGATACGGCACCTTTTTGCCCAGGGCGCGCACGGCGTGGTGGTCGGGGCTCTCACTCCGTCCGGCGAAGTGGACGTAAAAGCGGTTCGGCGCATGGTGGACGCAACAAAAATGGCCAACCCCGAGGCCCAGCTGACCTTCCATCGCGCGATTGACCAATCCCGGGATCCGTTCGCCGCCCTTGATCACTTGCTGGATCTTGGCTTTACACGGGTCCTTACATCCGGGCACCAGGCCACCGCAGGGGCAGGATTGCAGACCTTGGCCGCCATGGTGGAAAGGGTCGGCGGCGGCTTGGAGATCATGGCCGGCGGGGGATTGTCCTTGGAGGACATCCCCGCGATGCATGCAGCAGGCTTGTCCGCCGTTCACTTGTCCGCCAAAAAGACTGTCTCCACCCTCGGGGTTGGGGCGATTTCGCTTGGAGCCCAAGACGGTAATGATCCCACTGCGTACACCGTCACCGACCGCGAAATTGTCCGGGCCGCCAAGGCGAAGGTCAACGCGCTGAACCTGGCAGCCACGAAGTAAGCCTGCCTGCCTGGCTGTCTGCCTGACTTGGAGGCTGACGTCCAGTGCCCTCGGGCAGAAATGCCAGTGAGTACGCATCGTAATGACCCTTTACGGTTCTGCGGTATCCCGGGATGATGTAAGGATTCACCAACTCGGTGACACCCCCGGAAGCTACCTTCAGGAGTCCCAGCGATGCCGCTGCCCTCGCCGGTTTCACCGGCCGTTATTTCCCCTCCAACAACCGACAGAAAAAGCAACCTGACCGAGGGCCACCCGGAGGTGGAATGCGGCATCGGGACGTGGGACAAACTGCTCTACGGAAACCACCGGTTCGTGGTGGAAGTAGTGAAAGTGGTGGAGAACGGTGGCCAGGCAGACCGGGCTTGCCGGGTGGTGCTGCCCTGGCGCCGGCAGGACAAGGATCCGGCAGCTGTGGATGTCATCGTTGTCTCGGAAAGGACCGGAACGAGAGTCCGCAACGTCGTCGTGGAAGAGGCAACCCGGGAGTCGGGAACCCTGGTTTTCGAAGCCATCGATGGTCAAGGGACCTACTTTGTCTATTACCTGCCCTACGCCATGCTGGGGAAACCCCACTATCCGCAGGCGCAGTACCTCCCGCAGCGTCCGGCCGCAGACCCGGCGTGGGCTGCCGGCGTCGTGCGTTCTCCGTGGGCGCGGGCGGCAGAAGCGGAGCTGCCGGACGCTGCACCACCCCAGGCGGTAGTTCTCCGTTATGAGGCCGCCAGCGAGCGGGATTCCTTCGCGCCGATGAACTTCACGGCCCGCAGCGACGAACTGGAGACCTTCCACCGGAGCCATGCAGGCGAGGCGTTCCTGGTGTTTCCCGAGGACCACCTGAATCCCGTCTCGATGCACAGGGACCTTCCGGCGCACTGGGTGATCAACGGACCGAAGCGAACCTTCCACGCGAATGCCCAGCCCGGGGAGGATTACGTGGTCCAGCTTGGGTTGTATGCGCAGGAAGACCTCCAAGGCGTCTCCGTCCACGTGACCTCACCGGCCGGCGGGCACTGCATCAACACCAGCGGCGTGGACCGTCGTGGCGGGCCATGGCAGCGGAGTCTGGCCATTCCGGCGGGGAAGGTGAAGGCCCTGTACGTGATCGTTCCCGTCCCCCTGGAGAGTGCAGGAACCACGGTGGAAGCGGCGGTTACCATCACGGCTGCGGGCCAAACGGCGCGGGGGATTGACGTCAGGCTGGACGTGGCTGCTGACGTAGACGCAGACCCGTCGGTTGCCGCCGGTGGTTTTGGCGATCCGCGTCTCCTGCGGCGGCTGGCCTGGTTGGATTCACGGGTGGCGCAGGACTGCGAGCTCGTCAGCCCCTTCACCGCCGTCACGCTGGACGAACACACCAGGACGTTGGGAATTCTGGGCAGGTCGCTTCGGCTGACCGAGTCGGGGCTCCCGGCGCAGGTGACGTCCACTTTCACCGCCGCCGTTACCGCAACCGATGGTCCCGCCGTCGAACTTTTCAGCGCTCCGATGGGTCTGGCCATTGGCGGCATCGACTGGAGCTATTCACCGCTCACCTTCAGGGAAGAGGGCCGGGGGAGAGTCTCGTGGCGCTGTCACTGGTTGGGTCGGGTTCGTGGCGAGGCTGCTGTATCGCTGGAGTTGCGCGGCGCTCTCGACGCCGATGGGGCAGTTTCGTACACGCTGCGGCTCAGCCCGGAGCGGACCCTGGACGTGCCCGACGTCGGCCTGCAGCTTGGCTTCATTGAAGCTGCGGCGCCGCTCGCCATGGGTTTGGGCGTCCCGGGTGGGCGTCGCCCGGAAAGCCTGGACTGGACATGGGACGTGGCGGACAAGAACCAGGATGCGCTCTGGTTGGGAGGCGTCAACGCCGGGGTTCAATTGGCCCTGCGGGATGACGGGTATGAGCGGCCCCTCAACACCAACTTTTACCGGGAGAAGCCGCTGGCTGAACCAATCTCGTGGGCCAACCGGCAGCCCGATGACGGGAAGGGCGAGGTGGTGCGAGGTGGGGTTAGGGTGCGGACTGCTGGAAGCACAGTGACGGTGCACGCCTTCAGCGGCGCCCGGACGCTCAATGCGGGTGAGCCATTGCACTTCGATTTCCGGCTGCTGCTGACGCCCTTCAAACCGATCGAGCCCGGGAAACACCTGTCCAAGCGTTACTTCCACCAGCCCGCCGACCCAGCGGACATCAAGGCGGCCGGCGCCACCGTGGTCAACGTCCACCACGCCACGGCCCCTGCGCCCTATATTAATGACCCCCTGCTGACCCAGGACGCGCTGCGAGAGTACGTGGCTGAGTGCCATCGGCATGGCCTGAAAGCCAAGATCTACAACACGGTCCGCGAGCTCACGTTCCGCAGCCCGGAGCTGCTGCCGTTGTTGCAGTTGGACCACGAGATCTTCAGCGATGGTCCTGGTGCCGGACACATCTGGCTCCAGGAACATGCAGTGAGCGAATACGTCTCCGCGTGGTTCGCGCCGAACGTTGAAGACATCGCGGTGGTGACCACGGGCGAATCGCGGTGGGAGAACTTCTACGTGCGGAGCCTGGCGGAATTGGCCAAGGGTGAGGACGGGATCGACGGTATCTACCTGGACGATATCGCGTACGATCGGCACGCCATGCTGCGTGTCCGGAAGGTCCTTGAGCGGGCTTGCGAGGCGCGCGGCGTGGACGGCCCGGAGATCGACCTCCACTCGGCCAACCAGTTCACAGCCCACGACGGATACGCGTCATCGGCCAACCTGTACATGGAGCAGCTGCCCTATGTGGACAGGCTCTGGCTGGGGGAGTACTTCGACTACGACACTACCGATCCAGACTATTGGCTGGTGGAACTGTCCGGCATTCCGTTCGGTCTCATGGGCGAGATGTTGGAGGGTGGCGGCAACCCGTGGCGCGGCATGGTGTTCGGCATGACCGGCAGGGCGCCCGCCGTCGATAACCGGCCGCTCTGGGAGTTCTGGGCAGCCAACGGCCTGGAACGGGCCGCGATGCAAGGGTTCTGGGACCCCCAGGGACCAGTCAAGACAAGCCACCCCGGAATCCTGGCCACCACGTGGCTCACGGACCAAGGGCTGGTGGTGGCGCTGGCTTCCTGGGCCGAGCACACTGAGCAAGTGACGTTGACTTTCGACGACGCTGCCGTCACCAAGGACACCGTAGTAAAAGCTCCGGCGATCCGCGGCTTCCAGTCCGCCGCCAGCTACTCACCGGACGATGCCATCACCATTGAGCCGCAGCGCGGCCTCCTTCTCACGATCGGATACTGACGTGGCAGACACAGCAACCTCCACCCTCACCGTCACCACCATTTCCCTGACCATGGCCGAGCTCGGCCCGCTCAACCCTTTGCCCGTGGTGGCTGCCGAGCTTGACCAGCCCTACACGGTGGGCGAGGGCGTCCCGGAAGATCTGCAGGCCTCGGCCCGCTACGGTGTGGTGCCCAACGTGTACCCGTACCTGATGCAGGACGGCTACAGCCGGGAGGCGGCACCCAAGGAAATGCCCGCCGTCGTGCTGGAAAACAGCAAGCTCAAGGTGACGGTCATCCCGTCGCTGGGCGGCCGAATCTGGGAACTCTTCGACAAAGCGACCGGCAAGCAGCTCCTCCACACCCACGACGCCCCACAGCTGGCCAACATCGCGCTGCGCAAGGCATGGTTCGCGGGCGGACTGGAGTGGAACATCGGGACCCGCGGGCACTCGCCCACCAGCTGCGATCCCCTGCACACTGCGGTTGTCCATACCCCGGATGGCAGGCAAATCCTGCGGATGTGGGAGTTCGAACGGCTGAGGGAAGTGGTGTTCCAAGTGGACATCTGGCTCCCCGCGGAATCGCCCGTGGTGTTCGCTGCGGTGCGGATCCGGAACCCTAATGACCACGACGTTCCGATGTACTGGTGGAGCAACGCCGCCATCCCGGAGACGGACCGCACCCGCGTGATCGCCCCGGCGGACGAAGCTTACGGCAGCGACTACACCACGGACATCACCCGCGTCCGCCCCACCAAACACGAAGGCTATGACGGCACGTGGCCGGTCAACAGCCCGCACGCGGCGGACTTCTTCTTCGACATCGACCCTTCCGAGCGGCGCTGGGTTGTGGCAGCGGACGACGACGGCGACGGGCTGGCGATGCTCTCAACGGGGCTTCTGCGGGGCAAGAAGCTGTTCGTATGGGGCCAGGGACAGGGCGGCAAACGGTGGCAGGAGTGGCTGAGCCCCGGAGCCGGGCCGTATGCCGAGATCCAGGCGGGCTTGGCGCAGACGCAGTTCGAGCACCTGGTGATGCCAGCCGGCGCAGCATGGGCGTGGGTGGAGGCCTACGGTAACGGGCATCTGAATTCGGAGACCTCGCACGGTGATGATTGGGCCGCCGCGGTGGCGCACGCCGGCGAACGCTTGGAAGAGCTTCTGCCGCACGAAGAACTCGAGGCGATGCTTCCCGCAGCCATCGCCGACGCCGACGTCCCGCCGTCGACATTGTTGCTCAACGGCAGCGGATGGGGAGTGGTGGAGCGGGCCCGGCGGCAGAAGAGCGGCAGGGGCTGGGTGGACGAAAGCGGAACGCCGTTTGCGGACGGGAGCATCACGGGGGAGCAGGAACCGTGGCTTGGGCTACTGCAGGGAAAAGCGTTCGACGGCGCGCCCAGTTTTGTTACGGGGGCAGATTGGGAAGCATTGCTCGTGGCGCAGGACAGCCCTGAGGCGACCTTCCAACTGGCCACCATGCGGCACGCCCGGCAGGATCTGGAGGGTGCGAAGGAGCTGTACCGGGACGTGTTGTCCAATGAAGAGGCTTCTGCCGGTGTCAAGGCGCTCGCACACCGCGGACTGGGCTTGGCGCTGCTCGCCGCCGGACAGGACACCGCTGGACTCGCTGAGCTCCGGAAGGGCGTGGAGACTGACTCTTCAAACGCAGCTTTGCTGACAGAAGCCGTGACTCTCAGCATCCGGCACGGGGACCCAGCCATGGCGCTGGAACTGAACGACACGGCACCCAAGGAGGGTGCCGGCGTCGGACGTTTGAGGTTCCTCAGGGCGCTGGCGCTCGCAAGAACCGGAAACCCCGGTGCGGCAGCCGCGATCCTGCGAGAGGGCGTCGAGATTCCGGACCTTCGCGAGGGCGAGGACGCCATCGCTGCGCTGTGGGAAGAAATCTGCCCGAACGAGGCAGTGCCTGCCGCATACCAATTCGGGATGCATTAGTCCCTTCGAAGGATAAAAAGTCCCGGGGATAGTGGGTTCCAGTGGGAATGCGCTATCCCCGGCGGCCGGGTGGCAGACGTTGGGTGGACAGCAAAAATCACCACTTGACGGGTGACGTGGGTCACTGTATGTTTACGTAAACCTCTTCTATGTTCACGTAAACATGAACGGATTGGATTTAAGACAATGTTGTCGAGCTCGCACGCATCGTCGCGTCATCGTTTGGTCGCGGCCTTAGCTGCTTCAACCCTCGCCCTAGGCGCCCTTCCCCTGCTGGCCTCGCCGGCATCCGCCGCTGAGGACCTTGTCCTCACCCCCAACCCGGCCCAGGCAGGCCCGTCGTTCAAAGGCTGGGGCACCAGCCTCGTCTGGATGGCCAACGCCACCGGACAGTATCCGGAAGCCATCCGGAACGATCTGATCGACAAGGTCTTCGGTGACGACGGCCTGAACCTCAACATCGCCCGCTATAACGTTGGCGGTGGCAACGCCACGGATATCCCTGACTACCTTCGTCCCGGCGGAGCTGTTCCCGGCTGGTGGAACCCGAATGCCGGCCTCTCCGACCAGGATGGGCCGATCACCACCAACTACGCTGACCGGGACCGTTTCCTGGCCGCCTGGACCGGCGAGAACGCCTCGGACTACAACCTCGACGCCGATGCTTCCCAGCGTGCCTGGATCGCGGCTATCAAGGACAAAGTGACCACCTGGGAGGCCTTCAGCAACTCGCCGCCCTACTTCATGACCGAAAGCGGCTACGTCAGCGGTGGTACAGACCCTAACGCCGACCAGATCAAGCCCGCAGCCATCGGTAAGTTCGTCAACTACGTCAAAAAGGCGGCTGAGCACGTCGAAGAAACTGAAGGCATCAGCTTCGACACGATCAACCCCCTCAACGAGCCCAACACGAATTACTGGAAGACCACCTTCGGCGGCAACGGCCTGCCAAATGGAGGAGGCCAGGAGGGTGCCCACGCAGGCCCCGCACTGCAATCCCAGGTGCTGACCGCCATGGCTGCCGAGCTCGCCGAGCCTGGCACCACCACCGAGGCCAAGGTCTCCGGTCCGGATGAGACCTCCCCGAGCCGCTTCCTGGAAGATTGGAACGGCTGGACTCCGGAAACCAAAGAGGCCGTCAGCCAGCTGAACGTCCACACCTACTCCACCGGCGACCGCCTCGCGGTTCGCGACATCGCCAAGGCAACGGACAAGCCGCTGTCCATGAGCGAAGTCGAAGGCAACTGGGGCGGTGACTCCTGGAATCCGGAGAGCATCGAAAACGGTTTGGGTATGGCCACGCGCATCACCGATGACCTCCGCGAGCTCGATCCTGAGTCCTGGGTGCTGTGGCAGCCGGTCGAAGACCTCTACAACATGGAACTGGGCGAGAAGAAGAACTGGGGATCCGTCTTCATCGACTTCGACTGCAATGCCGATGGCGACTCCGTGCGGCGTTTGGCCGCAGGCGCCGCAGATCCTTCGTGCCGCACCACGGTGAACTCGAAGTACAACACCATCCGCAACTTCACCCACTACATCGCCCCGGGTGACCGGATCATTCCCACCAGCGACGGCAAGACCACATCTGCGCTGAAGGCCGATGGTTCCGGTCTGTCGATGGTGCACACCAACGATTCCGATCAGGCCAAGACCATCAAGGTGGACTTGTCCAAGTTCGCAACGATCGCTGCCGGTGCCACGGTTACTCCAGTGGTCACCACCCAGTCCCTATCCGGTGATCCGACGGCCAACGCGCTTGTCAGCGGTACCGCCGTCGCCATCGACGCCGGAACGCGCTCGGCGACGCTGACCGTTCCTGCCAAGTCCGTCACCACCTTCGTGGTGAACGGGGCATCCGGCGTCGCAGCGGATGCGCCGGCGGTACAGGATGGACAGTCCTACAGCTTCGTCGGAGTTCAGAGTGGCCGTGCAGTTACGGCATCGGAGGGCTCACCGAAAACCGTGCTCAGCGATTCGGTCGCCGGTGGAAACCAGGTATGGAAAGCAACCCTCATCGCTGATGAAGACGGCACCACCCGTGACCGTTTTGTCCTGAGGCTCGCTGATGGCCGTGCATTGGCAGCCGATGCCAACGGCACTACGCTGCGCACCATCACTGACGAAGAAGCACGCACGGACAGCTCGGCCCAGTGGCTGTTCAGCACCACGGACGGTACCTCGTTCAGCCTTCTGAACGCTGGCGTTCACCAGGTCCTGGACGTCTCAAACCAGTCCACGCACGAAGGTGCTTGGATTGGGTTGTGGACCTCCAACGGTGGGGCCAACCAGGCCTTCACCCTGCGGAATGCCAGTGAGGGCACGGGCTACAACAGCTTCCGGCCCGGCCAGGACTGGCGGGATAACAACGGCAACCTGATCCAGGCCCATGGTGGCCAGGTGGTGACGTCCAAGGATTCCGAAGGTAAGACGATCTACTACCTGTACGGGGAGGACCGCACCAATGGTTACCACTCCGCACCGGGTGTGCACGCCTACAGCTCCTACGATCTGTACAACTGGAAGGACGAGGGAGTTGCGCTGAAGACGTTGTCCTCACGCGGGCAAATCGACTCGGATCCGTACTTCCAGAACCTGTACTCGGGCTACACCACGGAGCAGAAGGACGCCGTCTACCGTGACCTCGGAACAGTGCCTGTGAATGGCGAGACCCCGCCGATCCTTGAGCGGCCCAAGGTCATCTACAACGCTGCCACCAACAAGTGGGTCATGTGGGTCCACGCTGACGGGCCGTCGTCGTGGTCTACCGCTCAGTACGCCAAAGCCAACGCAGGCGTAGCAGTTTCTGATTCACCGTTCGGACCGTTCCGGTACATCGACAGCTACCGCCTCCACAAGGCAACGGCCGGCGATCCCACCAACTTCGCTCCGAACAACCCGGGCATGGCCAGGGACATGAACCTCTTTGTGGATGACGATGGCACCGGTTACATCATCTACTCCAGCGAAGAGAACAAGACCATGTTCATCTCCAAGCTCAACGCTGATTACACCTACCTGTCCGCTTCACCGGATACGGCGGTGGAGGGCGTCGACTTCCGGCGGGCCTTTGTCAACCAGTCCCGTGAATCACCGGCCATCATGAAATACCAGGGCCGCTACTTCATCATCTCGTCGGGAACCACTGGTTGGTCGCCGAACCCGTCCCGGTACGGCACGGCCACCAGCATCCTGGGGGAGTGGACTGACATGGGAGATCCGTTCAGCAGCGATGTTTCCTGGAACTCCAACAACTCGCAGCCGTCCTCGGTGATCCCCGTTGATCCAGCGAACGGCAAATTCATCTACATGGGCGACCGCTGGAACGGCGGATCGGATCAGGCCTTGGCTACCGCACCCATGGTGTGGCTGCCTATCCAGATGGGCGAGGGTGGCAAGACGCTGGCGGTGAAGTCCCCGTCCGAGTGGAAACTTGAGGATTTGGACGCCAACTCCGCATGGAACGTCACGGGTGTTCCTGCCAGCCTGGCTGTTGGCGCAACCTTCAGTGTTAACTCCGTGACAGTCACCCAGAACGGGCAAAGCTCCACCCAGCCCGTCACCTGGCAGGTCACCGGCAACACGAACACCGTGGGAGTCATCACCGCTACGGGCACGCTCCCCGGTTTCGGTAACCGGACATTCACCCGGACCATCCCTGTTGTTCCTGACGGTGTCCAGTACGCGGTCAATGCCGGTGGGCAGCAGACGGCCGACTGGACCGCGTTGATGGCAGCAGCGGCCCAGGACGGACCTGTCCTGAACAGCGCGGCGGACCAGCCCTTCGGCGCTGATCCGGCGACGGGCAAGAGCTGGGGTTACGAAAGCCAGGACAGTGGAGTCTCCGGAACCGCGGATGGCAATATCTTCACCACCCTCCGCTACGCCAAGGCTGGGAGGGATCTGAGCTACAAGTTCAACGATCTGGCTCCGGGCACCTACACGGTCTACGCCGGGTACTACGATCCATGGGCCCAGTGGGACGACCGCGGGGCCAAGGTCACCGTCAACGGTGCCGTGGTGGAAGCTGACCATGACTACAGTGGCGACTACCAGTCCGCTGCCTACCAAAACGTGACGGTGGGGACGGATGGCAAGATCACCTTCTCGCTCAGCCCGACACGGGGACCGGATGTGCAGTTGAGCTGGCTGATGATCGCCAACCCGGTCCTCACGGAGACCACCCCGGCGCTGAACGTCACCGCAGCGGCAAGCACCAAGTGTGTTGCCGGCAAGGTCACCGTGACGGCACAACTGACCAATAACGACACCAAGTCAGTCCAGGCCACCTTCACCTCGGCCTACGGAACCAAGACCTTCGCCGAGGTCAAACCCGGTAAGAACGCAGTGCACGCCTTCACCACCCGCGCCGCTTCGGTACCAGCGGGCACCGTAGCCGTTGAAGCCAAGGCCACGGTCAACGGCCAACCGGTATCAGTGACAGCAAACGCCGCCTACAACGCAGCATCCTGCAACTAACCTGACGCTGGTGGCCCGCCTGATTGGCGGGCCACCAGCTTCTCTTACCCCTCTCCATCCGGCAGGTTTGCCGGGCTTAAATGAAAGAAGCATGAAAGTGAACCGACATAAATTTCTGCCCCGTGCTGCCGCCATCACAACTGCCACGGCGTTGTTGCTGGGTGTCGCCGGTATGGCGATGGCTGACCAAAACCACGGCGACCAGGACGTGGACGTGAACGTTGGCATCTCCGAAATCGTGGACGCCGGTGTGCTTGCGATGAGTGTCGCCGGTACCGCCACGACCTTGACCGAAGACGGGTCGACCCCTACGGTGCGGCAGTTCAAAGGAACGTTGCCCACGGTGACTGTCACCGATACCAGGGCTGCCAATGACATCCCGGCGGGTGCCGGTTGGTACGTGTTGGGAACGTCGTCAGACTTTGCCGGGGCGGCAGGTCAGCCGGCCATCAGCGCCTCCCACCTGGGGTGGCAGCCGCAGATTATCGACGGCGGTGAGTCCGGTCAGGTGACCGAAGGCGACCAGGTGGACACGTCGATGGATTCCGGTGCCAATGCCGTAGGCCTGGTGGACCAGGAACTGCTCGCTTTGGCCTTGGATTCAGCGGCGATTGCCTCTGAAGGGCAGTGGACAGCCAATGCTGACTTGTTCCTTCGCACGCCTGCAACGGTGGCCCCTGGCGGCTATTCCGCCAAGCTGACATTGTCCCTGTTCGAGTAGTTGCTGCGGAGGTATGTTCGTCCCATGAGGTCCCCAACCCTCAAGTCGTCCGATGGCGGACTGCTGCGACGCTGCATTACAGCGATGTGCATCATGGTGGCCATGGTCTGTGCAAGTTGCGCTGCTGCAACCGCCAGCCTTGCCACCACCAGTGACAACCCCGTCACATGGGCGGTGACCCCATCGGATGCATCGGGCCCGGATGGCCGCTCGTGGGTGGAACTCGAACTCGATCCAGGGGCCAGCGTCGACGGGCATCTGGCGGTCAGGAACCTCAGCGACAGGGACGTTACGTTTGCCCTCACCGCAGCTGACGGGTACTTCACGCCAACGGGACGCTTCAATATGTTGCCCGCCGACAAACAGTCGGTTGCTGCGGGAACGTGGATCTCCATGGACAAGACGGTCACCGTAGCGGCGGGAGGTACCGCCGTCGTGCCGTTCACGGTGACGGTCCCGGACAACGCGACACCAGGCGATCATGCAGCGGGCATAGCTGCCTCGATCTATTCACAGGGCGGCTCGGACGGGACGCAACTGGGTGTGGAAAGCCGCGTTGGGTTCCGTGTCATGACCCGGGTGAAGGGGGAGGTCAGACCTGCGCTCAGCATGAAGGCAACCGCGAGCTACGATACGTCGTGGAATCCCCTGGAACCAGGATCCGCTGACCTTACCGTTGACCTGGAGAATACGGGCAACGTCCGACTTTCGGTGGATCCCTCCACCATGGTCAATGACGCCCGGTGGCCGGCCTCCGGGACCGAAGAAGCCAGAACTCTCGAATTGCTGCCCGGGGACCGTCGAACCGTCAGCATCCATGTGCCGAGTGTCTGGCCGCTGGGCATCATGACCTTGCCGGTGACCGTTTCGCAAGGGGTGATTGCCCCTGACGGGGCCACCCAATCGCTGGAACCCGTGCAGGAAAGCGTGACGCTATGGGCCATTCCGTGGCCGCAGCTTGCCATCCTTGTTGCCTTGGTACTCCTCTTTGCGGGCCTCTTTTGGGGGCGCAGGCGGCGGAAGAAGGAGCTTGTCCGGCTGGTCGAAGAGGCCCGGGAGGCTGGGCGCCGGGAAGCGGGAACCCCCTGATATCGGGGTGCTTGCCGCGCTCCCGTAAAAGTGCCGGAATGCAGCAAAAATACCCTTGTCAAACCACCGATGTTTACGTAAACTTCTTGCAACTCAATGTTTACGTGAACATTCACAAGAATGTTGATTAGATCCGGCGACTTTATGCCTCCACAGGCCCACACTTGAGCTATCTCACGGTGCGCATGCGGATGTTGGACAGTCTCACGAAGAACCACGATCCAAAGGAGTAATCATGGCTGTAAATCTTGGCCCGTTCCAGGCGGCGGAAGGCGCCGGTCCAGGACGGCGAACCTTCCTCAAAACACTTGGAATCGGCGCCGTAGCCGCCTCCGGCATCCCGTTGCTGTCTGCATGCACGGGTGGTTCCGGTCCTGCCCCTGGTGCTTCATCAAAAAGCCTCACCTTCGGCTCGGGTTCATCGGACGAAGTTCCCCGTGCTGCCTACAAGGCAGTAACGGACGCCTTCACCAAAAAGTCGGGCTTCGACGTGGTGACCAACGTGGTTCCCCACAACGACTTCCAGAACAAGATCAACTCCTACCTGCAGGGCAGCCCGGATGAGTCCTTCACCTGGTTTGCCGGTTACCGCATGCAGTACTACGCAGAGAAGGGCCTCCTGGCTCCCGTCGACGACGTGTGGGAAAAGATCGGCGGCAACTTCTCCGACGCCATCAAGAAGGCGTCCACCGGCCCCGACGGCAAGATGTACTTGGTCCCCAACTACAACTACCCGTGGGGCTTCTTCTACCGGAAGAGCTTCTGGGCGGAAAAGGGCTACTCAGTTCCCGCTACCTTCGATGAGCTGACCACGCTCGCTGCCAAGATGAAGGCCGATGGCATCATTCCGATCGGCTTTGCCGACAAGGACGGCTGGCCCGCCATGGGCACTTTCGACTACATCAACATGCGCCTCAACGGGTACCAGTTCCACATCGACCTGACCGCGCACAAGGAGAGCTGGGACCAGAAGAAGGTCAGCGACGTCTTCGATACCTGGAAAGCACTCCTGCCGTTCCAGGACCCCGCAGCACTGGGGCAGACCTGGCAGGACGCAGCCAAAGCCCTCGAGGCCAAGAAGACCGGCATGTATCTCCTGGGCTCATTCGTGACGCAGCAGTTCACGGATCCCGCAGTACTGGCGGACATCGACTTCTTCCCGTTCCCTGAGATCGCCATGGAGGGAACTGACGCTGTTGAAGCTCCGATCGATGGCCTGCTGCTGTCGAAGAAGGGTGGAGAGAACCAGGCTGCCCGCGACTACCTTGCCTTCATGGGAACCCCGGAGGGCCAGGACGCTTACGCGGCCGTAGATACTTCCAACATCGCGACGGCCAAGGGCGCTGACACGTCCAAGTACTCTGCCCTGAACAAGAAGTGTGCGGACACCATCGCGAACGCGAAGTACATCAGCCAGTTCCTGGACCGCGATGCGTTGCCGGCCATGGCCAACAACGTCATGATTCCGGCTCTTCAGTCCTTCATTAAGGATGGAAGCGTCGACGTGAAGAACCTGGAAGCGCAGGCAAAGTCGCTCTACGCGGCCCAATAGCGCAGGACTGCCTTGGCCATACGGTTGCTGGTCAACCGGCCAGGCTTCCCGAGCAAGGGTCGGCCGCGGGTCACACCGCGGCCGGCCCCTGTGCGACGAATACCAAAGGAATTCCCATGAGTACCACAGCCGAAAAACCGGCCTCCCCGAACAGTGGGCCCACTGCAGGCGGCGCCCAACGCGGGACAGCACACGCCTCGCCGGCAACAGCCGGAAGAACGCGCAAGAAATCCAGGAAGGTTCGCCGCCTGAGTCGCAGGGACAAAATCGTCCTTGGCATCATGGTGGGCCTTCCAACGCTCATTCAGCTGCTGTTCGTTTGGTTGCCCACCCTGGCCTCTATTGGACTGAGCTTCACCCGATGGAACGGGCTGGACTTGGCCGACATCAAGTCTGCCGGGACGGAAAACTATGAGTTCATCAGCCAGAACTACCCACCGTTCTGGCCGGCCATGCAGCACAACGTGCTGTGGCTGGCTTTCCTGGCCCTGATTGCAACGCCGCTGGGCCTTCTGCTCGCTGTGCTCCTGGACCAGAAGATCCGGGGAAGCAAGATCTACCAGAGCATCTTCTTCACGCCCGTCATGCTCTCCCTGGCATTGATCGGTATCATCTGGCAGCTCTTCTACAACCGCGACAGCGGTCTGCTGAACTTCCTGCTCGGTACGGCCGGCACGCCCCAGGCAGTGGACTGGTTCGGCGACTCGAACGTCAACATCTGGGCCGCCATGATCGCAGCTACGTGGCGCCACGCAGGCTACGTCATGATCCTCTACTTGGCTGGCCTGAAGGGTGTGGACCCTGCCCTCAGGGAAGCAGCGTCGATTGACGGCGCCAATGCTGTCCAGACCTTCTTCCGCGTTGTCTTCCCCGCCATGCGCCCGGTCAACATCGTGATCGTGGTCATCACCATCATTGAGTCCCTCCGCGCCTTTGACATTGTCTATGTCATCAACCGCGGCACCAACGGGCTTGAACTGCTCAGCGCCTTGGTGATCCAAAACCTGATCGGTGAAGGACAGGTGATCGGCGTCGGTTCAGCATTGGCCGTGGTACTGCTGGTGATTTCCCTGGTGCCGATTGTCTTCTACCTCATCCGCACCTTCGGCAAGGAGAAAGAGGCATGAGCACCATCGCCCGTACCCTTCCTGTCCAGACCGGCAGGACCGGCAAGACCGGCAAACGCCACTATGGCACTCACATCTTCCTCATCGTCATGGCCGCCATCTGGTTGGTGCCGCTGGTCTGGTCGCTCTATACGGCGCTCCGTCCCAAAGAGGACACCGACAAATACGGCTACTTCAGCTTCGGCGGCAGCTTCGGCTTCGAGAACTTCGTCCAGGCCTGGAACCAGGGAGGATTCTCGAAGTACTTCCTGAACTCAGTCCTGATCACGGTTCCCACCGTCCTGCTGACGCTTCTCTTCGCGTCCATGATGGCTTTTGCAGTATCGCGGGTGAGCTGGAAGTTCAACATCACGCTGCTGATCATGTTCACCGCCGGCAACCTCCTGCCACCGCAGGTCCTTGCAGCACCGCTGTTTGAGATGTTCAAGCATGTTTCCCTGCCGTACTCCATCAGCGACTCCGGTAACCTGCTCAATACCTACATAGCCGTCATCATCGTGGACACTGCTTTCCAGATTGGCTTCTGCACCTTTGTGCTCTCCAATTACATGAAAGCCCTGCCGCAAGACCTGACGGAAGCTGCGTTGGTGGATGGCGCTGGAATCTGGCGGCAGTACTGGAACATCATCATGCCACTCTGCCGTCCGGCACTCGCGGCTTTGGGCACGCTGCAAGTCATCTTCATCTACAACGACTTCTTCTGGCCCTTGCTGTTTATCCAGAGCGGTGACAGGCTCCCGATCACCACCGCCATCAATAACCTCCAGGGCCAGTTCCTGAGCAACTACAACCTGATCGCGGCTGGTGCCATGATCACCTTGATTCCCACCATGATCATCTACCTTGTCCTGCAACGACAGTTCGTGGCAGGGCTTACCCTGGGCGCAAGCAAGGGGTAGCAGTCCAACGGCGTAGCTGCGGAGGAGGGTTACCCCTTGTCCGCAGCTACGCGCTTTTTCCGCGCAGACGGCGGCCGGGCTCCCTCAGGGGGAGCTGCAGTGCTCTTGCGCACCACCATGCTGGTAGGCACGGTGGTGAAATCGTCCACCGAACCGGTGCCGGCAATCTGCTGAAGCAGGTTTTCGATGCTGAGTCGGCCCACGGCGTAGAAATCCTGGTGGATTGTTGTCAGTGGCGGCCAGAAGGACGTGGACTCGTCCAGGTCGTCGAATCCAACAATGCTGACATCTTCGGGAATGCGGCGACCCTGTTCATGCAGGGCACGCATCGCTCCCAAGGCCATTTGGTCGTTGGCGGCAAAAATGGCGGTGACATCCGGGTTGCCCGCAAGCTCCAGACCGATTTGGTAGCCGGATTCGGTGGACCAGTCGCCATGGGGGACCGAAGGGGCCTCAATACCGGCGTCCTTGAGCGTCCGCCTCCATGATTCTTCCCGGTGCGTCGCCGAGAAGGACGTGGTGGGTCCACCGATATGCCACACCTGTTGGTGGCCAAGGTCCAGAAGGTGCTGGGTAGCAAAGCGTGCACCCTGTGCCTGGTCAGTG
This sequence comes from Paenarthrobacter aurescens, assembly GCF_025421775.1. GTDB lineage: Bacteria > Actinomycetota > Actinomycetes > Actinomycetales > Micrococcaceae > Arthrobacter > Arthrobacter aurescens_B. The sequence goes on from NZ_JAOEFX010000002.1 coordinate 246,962, forward strand.
TCCACCATGGGGTAGCCAAAACCGGCGTTGGAATCGATGACCACGGCCGGGAGGTCCTCAGGAAGCGTTATGTCAGCGTCATCCAAAAGGTGGGCTTCGAAGATGACAACCACACCGTCGACCTGCTGCTCCCGCAGTCTTTCGTAGGCCCCGGACACGGTTCCGGTGGTGGGGTCCTGCACGGGGATGAGCGTCACTGAATAGCCAGCCTGCGAGGCAGCCGTGGCGATGGCGTCCAAGGTTCGCATGTTGCCGAAGCTGGAGAGGGTGAACATGATGACACCGATGGATTTGAACTGGCCGCTCTTGAGCGCACGTGCGGCCCTGTTGGGCCGGTAGCCAAGTTCCTTCATGGCGTCGAGAACCCTGTTCTTAGTGGATTCTTCGACATTGGTGAGTCCGTTGGAAACCCGGGAAACGGTTTGGGCGGAGACGCCTGCGGCCTTTGCCACGTCCCCGATGGACGGCCCCCTGGTGGCGCGCTTTTTGGCCGCGAGCTTCCGGGACTCCTTGGACGGTCCCGCCGGAGTCCCGATGCTTGTGTTCTCCTGATCCATGTTCACCTAAACAAAGGTACTGTCACTTTCAGTCCCGTTTGCGTAGATATTTCCAAGTGTTGCCGAAAGGCTTCCAGTGCCGGAACGGCCGGGAGCTCGGCGCTGGCGGAAGAAAGGGGTTGTCTAAAGCGATGCGGATACATCGAGCTGACGGCGCGCTTCGTCAAGTGTCTCGAGGATGGAGATGGTCTCGTCCAGAGTATGGATGGGCGATTCTGTACGGCCTTCGCCAACGAATCGTGCCAATGCCGTCGCTTCCCAAGACAGCCCGGCCATGGACGTCACCCCGGTCGTATCGTTCCACACCATTGCGTCACCATCATTGCCCGCGAGGCGGAAAGTGGTCGGCATGTAGAAGGAACCATCCATCTCGATTCTCGCTTGTGTGCCGGAGATGACTGCGGTGGACGGAGTGCGGACGGCAAGACTGGTGGTGAGAGTGGATTGGACGTCACGCCCATGGCCAAGCACAAGAGTGGAGAAGGCGTCGACGCCGGTATCGAGTAGACCGCCGATCGCCGTGATCGATTGTGGCGCACCCAGGACCATCGAATCCAGTTGTACGGGGTAGATGCCGAGGTCGAGCAGTGCCCCTCCGCCCAGTTCGCGGCGGTGAAGGCGATGATCCGGGTAGCCAGGAATGGCCTGGCCGTGATCGGCGACCACAGAACGGACGTCCCCGAGGAACCCGTCGTTGACCAGAGTGCGCACCACGGAGGTCTGCGGTAGGTAGCGGCTCCACAGCGCCTCCATCAGCAGCACTCCGGCGTTTCGAGCCGCCGCGGCCAGCGCGCGGGCTTCGTCGGCAGTGGTCGCCATCGGCTTCTCGATCAAAGTGTGCTTTCCGGCAGCGATAGACAGGCGCCCGAGCGTTAAGTGCTCACTTTGCGGCGCAGCTATATAGACCACGTCAACCTCGGGGTCGGCGACGAGCTGCTCGTACGAGTCGTACGCCCTTGCAATGCTGTGCTGCGCTGAGAACGATCGCGCACGGTCAGCAGACCGGGAGCCGACGGCGACGAATCGTTGGTCAGTGTGCTCGTGCATGGCAGACACGAAAAGGTCCGCTATCCATCCAGGCGCCAGCAGCCCCCAACGCAACGCCGGGACGTCTTTGCCCGGGGAGAAGAGTTCAGGCTCGGGAAACGTGGTCGGAAACATTGGTGGATTATTCCTTCATTCTGCGCCTTGGTGCGCATCGAAACTTATGGGGGCAGGCAACGGACTTGGGGAAAGCGCAGCGGTGGAGAAGGAAGCGGCCGGTGCCACCGGTACAAGAATCTTCGGAACGATCCACCCTAAGGATTGCACCATTATTAAACAATAGCTACCAAAATAGAACATTTTACGCGGGTAGTCCAAGCTCTTCGGCAGGGGTGCTGGCGGGGCGGCCCGCGACTACGGCTGTGTCATGGCGGGATCGCGGTTCCCACACTCTTGACAATGACGCCGGGGCAACACTTCAATGTTTACGTAATCATTCGTCGGTGCAGACGATTTCGGGTGTTGGTGGGGCACTGCCTGGCAGCTGGTCGCTGCACCACGAGCACCCTAGAGATCGTGAGAACCACTCCATGGCACACCATCTACGTCTGTGGGCGGGGGTCGCGGCTACGGCCGTGGCACTGACCGGCACAGTCTTGTCCAGCGCCCCCGTGATGGCCGCCGAGGCGCCCATAGCGAAGACGCTGATTATCGGGGTTGACGGGGCAGCCTTCGATTCCCTGGGCCCGGCAGAGATGCCCCGGTTGGATGCGCTGCGTGCTCAGGGCACAACGTCGGTCAGCAACCTGTATACCCAGCCAATGGCGGAGACGTCCTCCGGGCCGGGATGGGCAACCATCGCCACCGGCGTCTGGCCGGACAAGCACAACGTCCTGGACAACGGGTTTGGCTCTCCACAATTTGGCGCTTACCCGGACTACCTGACACGCATTAACGCGGCATCACCGTCGCGCAAGACCGCGGCAATGGGAACATGGCAGCCCATTACCGCCACCATTTTCGGTCCGGGTGTGGACGTGCGGACCAAGTTCTCCACCGATGCGGACACAACGACGGCCGCAGTGGACGCAATCTCCACTGGCTCAGTGGACGATCTCTTCTTCTACCTGGAGGACGTGGACACGGTGGGGCACCGTGTGGGCACCAGTGGGGCTGACTACGGCGCGGCTCTTGCCAGCGCGGACGCAAGGATTGGCCAAGTCATGGACGCGGTGGCGGCACGCCCAAGCAACGAGGAATGGACGGTTGTTGTCACCACCGACCATGGTCACACCCCAACAGGAGGCCACGGCGGAAGCTCCGCGGGGGAGCGGCGTGTCTTTACCACGATGGTTGGCAAGGGAATCGCCGCAAACGTAACCCGGTACGACGCCAAGCTTGTGGACGTTGCCCCCACCGTCATGGCCGCCGCAGGGGTGCCCGTGAAGTCCGAATGGAATCTCGACGGAAATTCCTTTGGCAGCCTCACCCACGATGATTTCGACTCCCTGCGCCCAGTGCTGCAGCCCGGCGTCGATGAGACCGCGATCCCCGCGGGCACTCTTGGGTGGACCAAGGCGACGCCTGTGGGGTGGTCCATCGACAACTCGGCAATGCCCACCGGTGGGACTGCGGAGTGGCGGGGGTGGACCTTTGCCACGGATGACTTCTGGACAGCAGCCGATCGCGATCAGGGCCGTGAAACCACGGTACGTGGCCGCGACGTGATCGCGGTGGCTGACTCGGACGAATGGGACGACAAGCAGCACGCGTCCGGTCAGTTCGACTCGACGCTGGTCAGTCCCGCTTTTCCCGTTGACGGGCTGCGACGCGCGAGCCTCAGCTACGCAACCAACTACGCCATCGATGGTCCCCAGTCAGCCACGGTCACAGTAACCTTCGATACCGGGGCCGCCCAGACGCTGAAGAGTTACTCCACGGCTACGAATACGGTGGAGAAGCTGCCCTTCACCGTGCCAACAGGAGCCACGACGGCGCAGTTCCGGTTCCGTTACACGGGAGAGAACAGTTCCTTCTGGGCTGTGGACGCGGTGGGTATCCAGGACACGATCGAGGCGTCCGACATCCGTTACGTGGTCAACGCCGGCGGACAGCAGACATCTGACTGGCTGTCGCTGACCGGTGCGGCCGCCCAGGACGGGGGTCTCCTCAACAGCACGGCCGATCAGCCCTTCGGTGCGGATCCGGCCGGCGGAGCGCCCTGGGGATACGAAAGCCCCGGTAGTGGGAGCAGCGGCGAATCCAGCGGAGATATGTTCTCAACGTTGCGGTACGCCGTGTCCAGCCGGGACCTGACCTACCGGTTCGGAAACCTTCAGCCGGGCATGTACACGGTTCACGCCGGCTATGCCGATCCCTGGTCCTGGGACAACCGCGGCGCCAAGGTGACCATTAACAACGAGGTCCGCGAAGCCGACCATGACTACTCATCGGAGAACCAGGCCGCGGCCTACGGCAACGTCACCGTTGGCGAGAACGGCGAACTCACCTTCACGCTCCGCAAGACGCGCTCCTCTGATGTGCAGTTGAGCTGGCTCATTGTCAGTGCCGTGAACCCTGGGGAAACCGGTAACCCGCCCACGCACTCGGCCACCACCGCCATGCGATGCATCGGAAACAAGGCCTACCTCGCGGTCTCCGTGCAGAACACCACGGCAGACGCCCTGACCATCGCTGTGGATACTGCCTATGGGTCCAAGTCCTTTGCCGGGGTAGCCCCGGGGAAGGGTGCTTCGATCGCTTTCAACAGCCGTGCTGCGATACTCCCGGCTGGCTCCGTCAGTGTCACCTCGGGTGCAACGGATGAGTCTGCAGGCTTCACCTCGACAGTTCCTTACACCGGCACCAGCTGCCCATAAGCAGCCCGGCTGCCTCAGCAGGCCAGCACGGTCGCGTTGCCCTAGTGGGCCGGCGCGGCCGTGCTTTTGCGCACCATGAGGCGGGTCGGCACCGTGGTGACGACGCTGGCCGGGGTGTTTCCGGCGATCTGCTGAAGCAGCTTTTCAATGCTCAACCGGCCAACTGCGAGGAAGTCTTGACGGATGGTGGTCAGTGGAGGCCAGAAGGAAGTGGATTCCTCGAGGTCATCAAATCCCACAACGCTGACATCCTCCGGGATGAGGCGCCCAAGTTCATGAAGGGCCCGCATTGCCCCGAGCGCCATCTGATCGTTCGCGGCGAAGATTGCGGTGACTTCCCGATCGCGGCCGAGCTCCATCCCGACCTGATATCCGGATTCGGTGGACCAATCTCCATGAAGGACAGTGGGCGCTTCGATGCCTGCCTCGTCCAGCGTCCGTCGCCAGGACTCCTCACGGTGCCTGGCTGAAAAGGAGGACACCGGGCCCCCTATGTGCCAAACCTGCTGGTGGCCTAGATCGAGGAGATGCTCGGTGGCAAAGCGCGCACCCTCGGCTTGGTCTGTATCCACCATGGGATAGCCGTAACCGGGGCTTGAGTCGATGACCACAGCGGGGAGGTCCTCGGGCAACGTAATGTCCGCACGATCAAACAGGTGCGCCTCGAAGATGATGACCACCCCGTCCACATCCTGTTCCTTCAGCCGGTTGTAGGCGCCTGTCACGGTACCTGTAGTGGGGTCGTGCAGGGGGATGAGGTTCACCGAGTATCCGGCCTGTGAGGCCGCGGTGGCGATGGCATCCAGGGTGCGTCTGTTGCCGTAGGTCGAGAGATTGAACATGATGACGCCAATGGATTTGAACTGACCGCTCTTGAGTGCGCGTGCAGCCCTGTTGGGCCGATAGCCCAGTTGTTTCATGGCGTCCAGCACCCGCTGCTTGGTCTTTTCTTCAACATTCGTCAGGCCGTTGGATACGCGGGAGACGGTCTGGGCGGAAACCCCGGCTGCTCGTGCAACATCGCCGATTGATGGGCCGCGGGCAGCCCGGGCACTCCTGACCGAGGGCGAATCGCTGGTGTGCGACGTGCTGGCCGGGCTAACGCTGTCTGCGGCATCCTCTTGTATGTTCACCTAAACATGCTAATCTTCTTTCAAGAATGTTTGCGTAAACATAGCGAGAAGAGAAGAATTCATCATGACAACGACGTCGCCCGTGGCCGACGCTCCACCCTTGGTCCAATCCCGCAAGCGCGCAGGTCGATGGATGGGGTGGGCATTCGTGGGCCCGTTCATGGCTGTCTTCCTGCTGGTATTCGTGGCTCCAGTCCTCTACGCGTTTTACCTGAGCCTCTTCCAGAACCAGATGGTGGGCGGCGACAAGTTCGTTGGGGGAGCCAACTATCTTCAGGCGCTGGGCGATCCCCAGTTCTGGGACTCCGTGATCAGGGTGTCCGTCTTCCTGGTGGTCCAGGTCCCCATCATGTTGTTCCTCGCCCTTTTCGCAGCCTTGGCACTGGACAGCGGGCGTCTGCGCGCGTCGTCGTTCTTCCGCATTTCGGTGTTCCTCCCGTACGCAGTACCGGCAGTAGTGGCGACGCTGATGTGGGGATTCATCTACGGCCCCCGTTTTGGCCTGTTCGGCAGCATCAACGATTTCTTCGGGTTGGATCTGGCCGAGCCCCTCTCTTCCAGCTGGATCCTCGCCTCGATCGGGAACATCAACACCTGGGAGTTCACGGGCTACAACATGCTGATCTTCTATTCGGCGCTGAAGGTCATCCCCGCGGAACTGTATGAGGCAGCAAACCTTGACGGAGCAGGCACGTTCCGGGTCATCCGGAGCATCAAGCTTCCCTCCATCCGCGGAGCCATCGGCATTGCGAGCATCTTCTCGGTTATCGGCAGCTTCCAGTTGTTCAACGAGCCGAACATCCTCAAGGCGTTGGCACCAAACTCCATCAGCTCCTACTTCACGCCGAACATGTACGCATACAACCTCTCGTTTGCAGGCCAGCAGTTCAATTACGCCGCGGCTATCTCCATCATCATGGGCGTCCTGACGGTCATTGTTGCCTACGTCGTCCAGCTCTCCGGCTCGCGAAAGGATGCCTAGCCCATGTCCGTACGTTTGAGCCCAGCCCATTCCAGCGATACCGCGCCCACACCGTCACCGGCGGTGAGGCCCCGGCGGTCACCTGCACCCAGGTTGAACACCCGGCGCCACGGGGTCAGCCGGAAGCGCTCGTCCGTCCTTCTCACCATCCTGATGGGGGTCATGGCAGTGTACGCACTGCTTCCCTTGTTCTGGTTGCTGGTCAACTCCACCAAGACGCAAACCTCCCTTTTCAGCTCCTTCGGCTTGTGGTTCTCCGGGGACTTCGCACTGTGGGACAACATCGTGGGTACCTTGACCTACAACGACGGCGAATTCCTGCGCTGGCTTGCCAACACCGTGCTCTATGTCGTGGTGGGTGCCGGCGGGGCAACATTCCTTGCCACCCTGGCCGGTTATGGCCTGGCCAAGTTCGATTTCCCCGGCAAGCGCGGCGTCTTCGCGGTGGTCCTGGGAGCGGTAGCTATTCCGGGCACTGCCCTTGCTGTTCCGACGTTCCTCATGTTCAGCCAGATGGGGCTCACGAACACCCCGTGGTCGGTCATCATTCCGTCCCTGATCAGCCCGTTTGGGCTCTACCTGGTGTGGATCTACGCCCTCGAGTCCGTCCCCACGGAAGTTCTGGAAGCAGCGCGCATGGACGGTGCAGGGGAGTTCCGCACGTTCTTCACCATCTCGTTGCGAATGCTGGCTCCCGGCTTCATCACCGTCCTGTTGTTCACGGTGGTGGCCACTTGGAACAACTATTTCCTCCCCTTGATCATGTTGAGCCAATCAACCTGGTACCCGCTCACCGTGGGGCTCAACAGCTGGAACGCCCAAGCGACCACGGCCGGAGGCGAGGCCATCTACAACCTCGTCATCACCGGATCATTCCTCACCATCGTGCCCATCGTGGGGGCGTTCCTCTTCCTCCAGCGCTTCTGGCAGTCAGGACTGTCTGCGGGAAGCGTCAAGTAGAAGCCCGACGACGGCGACCTCCCGCCGTCGTAAATCTCCAAACCGCATCTGAAAGGCACTCATTCAATGAAGAACAACCATCGCTTCCGGCGGGTGGCCACTGCCGCCCTGGCGGCAAGCCTCATGATCGGCGGCCTCGCCGCCTGCAGCGGCTCGGGAACAACGGCAAACGCAGGAGCCGAAGGCGCAAGTGCCGCGGACATCGCGAAAGCACTCGATACCGAAACCACCCTCACGGTGTGGGGTTGGGCGCCGCAGCTCGAACCGATCGTGGAGGCCTTCGAGGCCAAATACCCCAAGGTCCACGTCAACCTGGAAAACGTGGGAACGGGCAACGCCCACTACACCAAGCTTCAGAACGCCGTTAAAGCCGGAAGCGGTGCTCCGGACGTTGCGCAGATCGAATACAACGCCCTGCCGCAGTTCGCCCTGTCCGATTCCCTGGTAAATCTGAAGGACTTCGGTGCCGAGGAGCTCAAGGACAACTACACGGCGTCCACCTGGGGTTCTGTGAACCTCAACGGTGGCGTCTACGCACTCCCGCAGGACTCCGGTCCCATGGCCATGTTCTACCGGGCGGATGTCTTCGAAAAGCACGGCATCAGCATCCCCACCACCTGGGATGAGTACGTTGAAGCCGGCAAGAAGCTCCACGCTGCCGACCCCAAGGCCTACATCACCAGTGACACCGGCGATGCCGGCTTCACCACGAGCATGATCTGGCAGGCCGGCGGCAAGCCCTACACGCTGGACGGAAGCACCAAGGTAGCCGTTGATCTCCAGGATGAGGGCGCCAAGAAGTGGACCGGCACCTGGAACCAGCTGCTCAAGAACGATCTCCTGTCGCCCGTCACCTCGTGGAGTGACGAGTGGTACAAGGGCCTCTCGGACGGAAGCATTGCCACGCTGATCATCGGCGCATGGATGCCCGCAAACCTGGAATCGGGTGCGGCAGGTGCCAGCGGTCAGTGGCGGGTAGCCCCGATGCCGACATATGAGAAGGGCGCAGCCGCAACGGCCGAGAACGGCGGCGGCGGCGACGCCGTACTGAAGCAGAGCAAGAACAAGGCAGCAGCCTACGGCTTCCTCCAGTTCGCCAACGGCCCTGAAGGATCCAAGATCCACGCTGCAAACGGTGGCTTCCCCTCCACCACGGCCGATCTTCAGAGCGAAGCGTTCCTGAACGCTGAAAACGCCTACTTCGGCGGCCAGAAGATCAACGAGGTCCTGGTCCAGGCTTCCAAGGACGTTGTTCCGGGGTGGAGCTACCTTCCGTTCCAGACCTACGCCAACAGCATCTACAGCGACACCGTTGGTCAGGCCTACGGTTCCAAGGGCGATCTGAATGATGGCCTCAAGGCCTGGCAGGATGCCACGGCAAAGTACGGCCAGCAGCAAGGCTTCACAGTTACCACCAAGTAAGACGTGGCGCGGGTCCGGGGCGTCCCCCGGCCCTGGACCCCGCTCCACCATTTCAGATTGGATTTCCCCTATGCCAACCTTCACTATCGGCGAGCAGGACTTCATGCTTGACGGTCAGCCCCACCGCATCCTTTCCGGCGCCCTGCATTACTTCCGCGTCCATCCGGATCAGTGGGCGGACCGGATCCGGAAGGCCAGGCAAATGGGGCTCAACACCATTGAGACCTACATTCCGTGGAACACCCATGCCCCGTCCCCTGAAGTATTCGACACCTCGGGGGGATTGGATCTGGGCCGATTCCTGGACCTGATCGCTGCGGAAGGAATGCACGCGATTGTTCGCCCTGGTCCGTACATCTGTGCGGAGTGGGACAACGGCGGGCTCCCTGCATGGTTGTTTGACCGCGGCGCTGCGGCCATTCGGGCCGATGATCCCGTGTATATGGCAGCCCTCACCGAGTACCTTGAACAGCTCGCCCCCATTCTTGTTCCCCGTCAGATCGACGCCGGCGGTCCCATCATCCTGATCCAGATTGAGAACGAGTACGGTGCCTACGGCGCTGACCGGTTCTACCTGGAAAAGCTCGTCAAGGTCAACCGGGAAATGGGGCTGACCGTGCCGTTCACCACGGTTGACCAGCCGCAGGACGACATGTTGGCCAACGGCAGCCTCCCGGAACTGCACAAGACGGGCTCGTTCGGCAGCCGCTCTGCTGAGCGCCTGGAAACACTTCGCCGCCATCAGCCCACCGGCCCCCTCATGTGTTCTGAATTCTGGGTGGGCTGGTTCGATCACTGGGGTGCGCACCACCACACCACCACCGTGGAGCAGTCCGCCAACGATCTGGAGGTGCTGCTGGAGCTTGGCGCGTCCGTGAATATCTATATGTTCCACGGCGGCACCAACTTTGGATTCACCAACGGCGCCAACGACAAGGGTGTTTACCAGCCGATCGTTACCAGCTACGACTACGACGCCCCTTTGGACGAAGCTGGAAACCCGACGCCGAAGTACTGGGCGTTCCGTGACGTTATTGCCAAGTACACAGACCTCGACGACGACGACGTGCCGGCACCTGCGCAACTCGGTTCCAGTTTTAGCGTCCCGCTGGCGCAGTCCCTCCCGCTGTGGGATTGCCTGGACCGGCTCGGGAAGTGGACCTCGCACGAGGGAATGCGCTCCCACGACGAGCTGGGCCACTACTCCGGCTTCACCCTCTACCGCAGGGAAATCGAAGTTTCCGGTCCCGCTGTGCTGGAGTTCGACGAAGTACGTGACCGGGCCCAGGTATTCCTGGACAGGGTGCCGGTGGGAATCCTCTCCCGGGATCACCATGAAAGTTCCCTGGCGCTGCCCCATGACGCGGTTGGCACGCTGGAAATCCTGGTGGAGGACCAAGGACGCGTGAACTACGGTCCCCGTTTGGGGGAGTCCAAGGGCCTGATCGGAAATGCCCGGATCAACGGAGAAACTCTCTGGAACTGGGACATCCTTCCCTTGGAACTCGACGACGCAGTTCCGGTCTCAGCGGTGTTGGAGGAACAGCCCTCCCTTCCTGACGTACCAGTGTCCGGGCCGGTCTTTGTCCATGGGACTTTTGACCTCCCCGGCGGCGGCGATATCTTCCTCTCCACCATGGGCTGGACCAAGGGCGTGGTGTGGATCAACGGCTTCTGCCTGGGCCGGTACTGGTCCCGCGGACCGCAGGCCACGCTTTACGTTCCCGGCCCCCTCCTGCGAAAGCACGGTAACACCATCACCATGCTTGAACTCCAGGCGGCCTCCCACAGCTCGGTTTCCTTCGTGGCCAGCCACGATCTTGGCCATACGGAGTTCTGACCATGACGCTGACTCAAGCAACATCGGCAGGAATTGCTGCTCCGACCGGCCGTCAGTTTCGGATTTCCGCGGAATCGGAGACAGATGGCCGCATGGTCGCGGCGGTGATCACGGAGGTCGGCGGCACCATCCGCAGCCTCACCGTGGACGGCGAGCCTCTGATCGAGGAGTTCCCCGAGTTCGGTCTCCCCAAACACTGCGAGGGCGAGATCCTCATTCCTTGGCCCAACAGGGTCCGGGATGGGCGATGGCCGCATGACGGGAAAGACCTCCAACTGGCCATCAGCGAACCCGGGCGTGGCAACGCCATTCACGGCCTGGTCAGGTTACGTCCTCACACGATGGTTCGCCGGTCCGCCAGCGAGCTGACCCTTCACGTTCGGATCTACCCGAGCGACGGCTACCCGTTCGCTGTGGACGTGGAGACCACGTATTCGGTATCTCCGGAGGGGCTGGCGGTCACTCACGCATTGACCAACAAGTCAGCAAAGCCCGCCCCTGTGGCCATTGGTTCCCATCCGTACATGCGGGTGGGTGCCACGCCCATGCAGGACGTTTCCCTGACCATCAACGCTGCCACCTATGTGGTGGTGGATGAGCGTCTGAATCCCGTGGGGACGTCCCCTGTCTCCGGGACGCCCATGGATCTGTCCGCAGGGCCCAAGGTGGGCTGGCTGCACCTGGACACAGCATTCCTGGATCTCACTCCGGCGCCGGACGGAATGTACCGGCACCTCCTGGAGGCGCCCAATGGTGACGCCGTGGAGGTCTGGGGCGATGCCAACTACCAGTACGCGCAGGTGTACACCACCACGAGCTATCCAGCGGGAGGCCACCGGACCGCGGTAGCGGTGGAACCCATGACGGCGCTCCCCAACGCCTTCAACTCCGGAGCCGGCCTGCGCTGGCTAGAACCGGGGGAGGAATGGATCTCGACCTGGGGGATTTCACACCGGCTCGGCCCCGCACAGGGCAACCACCATAGAGGAGAGAACTGACCATGGCATGGCTAGTAACTGGAGGAGCCGGCTACATCGGCTCCCACGTAGCCCAAGCACTCATGGATGACGGCCACGACGTGGTGGTCATCGATGACCTGTCCAGCGGCAAGCGCGGATTTGTGCAGGAAGGCGCAGCCTTCGAACAGGGATCCCTGCTGGATACTGGTTTCCTTAAAGACGTCTTCACACGCCACGACGTGGCCGGCGTGATCCACTTAGCGGGTTTCAAGTACGCCGGCGTATCGGTTGAATGGCCGCTTCACACCTATTTCCAGAACGTCACCGGTACGGGAAACCTGCTCGCCGCCATGGAAGCAGCCTCTGTACGGGCGATCGTTTTTTCCTCGAGCGCCGCCGTGTATGGGAACACTGACGTGGATCTCGTGACCGAATCGACGCCCACGAGGCCGGAATCTCCCTATGGCGAATCCAAGCTCATTGGTGAGTGGCTCATCGCAGACCAATCACGGGCAACCGGGCTTCGCCATACATCCCTCCGGTATTTCAACGTTGTTGGCTCCGGGATTCCGGACGTGGTGGATGTCAGTCCGCACAACCTGTTCCCCTTGGTCTTCCAAGCGCTGAAGGATGGCGCAACGCCGAAGATCTTTGGTACTGCCTATGCCACGCCGGACGGCAGCTGCGTCAGGGATTACGTCCACGTTGCCGACGTTGCCGCGGCCCACGTGGAGGCTGCCCGGAAACTCCAGGAGGGCGTTGACCTTGAACCGGTCTACAACCTTGGCAGCGGTACCGGCGTATCTGTCCGTCAGATCATGACCGAAATGGCGTCTGTGACGGGGATTCAGTTCGCTCCACAAATTTGCGCAGCCCGGCCCGGCGATCCTGCCCGGATCGTCGCTTCCGGCGAACTGGCACGCCGGGACATCGCGTGGGAACCGAGGCATACGCTCCGGGACATGATCTCCAGCGCCTGGGCGGCAGCCGGGAACCAGAAGTTATCCACCCACTAGCACTGCAACGCACTATCCCAAAGGAACATCATGATCGAGGCGCCGGAACTCTTGGCAACCATCACGGCTACCAGCAAGACCACCATGGAAATCAACCTCAACGCCGCCATCCAGGCTGCGGAGCAGCGTGCGCGCAATGAAGGCCGCTGCGGGATCCTGGTCACGCGGCTGGACTATGCGTCCTACACGGTTGAGCTCTCACCGGACGTGCCCTACGGCTACACCTATGAGAAGCATGACGCCTGAGGCGAAGGGATCGTGGGGCACGCCTCGCTCCACCCGCCGGCGCTTCACTGTCCGGCTTCGTTGGGCGGACTCGGCCAGGATCCTGTTGTCGTGCGTGCTGGTCGGCTTCAGCCTGGTGCTGGGGCTCACGCCGGGTTGGGCTTCGGAGATCAACGGCTCCGACATCAAGCTCAGTGTTGACATTGCGCCGCGTACACAATGTAGCGGCCAGTGTCTTCCGAATGGACTCCCCGCGACGGGCCTCGACCCCGTAGGGGCCCTCGTGGCTGCCGGGCTCTGCGGCGGGACCGGGCTGCTCCTCTTGTTCGTCGGGCGCGATATGAATCTCCCCCCGCATTGCAATGAAGGAGCAAGACGATGAGCAAAGCAAGCTTGATCGTCAGAATCTCAGCAGCTGCCGCCGGCACTGCCGTACTGGCCGGCGTGGCCGGAGCCGCACGGCTCGTCTCCCACCGTCCGCCAGTTCACGGGTTCGCTGCCCACGGTAACGGTGACTGATACGCGACTCCCGGACCAGATCCCGGCCGGCGCCGGCTGGTACGTCATTGGTACATCCACCGACTTCACGGGAACCACGGGCCAGCCGGCCATCGGGGCTGGACACCTGGGTCGGTCCCCTTCGCTGATTGACGGTGGTGAATCGGGACAGGTCGCCGAGGGTGACGTTGTGGAAACGGTCATGGACTCGGGCGCGGACGCAGTGGGCCTGGTGGACCAGGAATTGCTGGCCCTGGCCCTGGACTCAGCAGCGATTGCGCCTGAAGGGCAGTGGACCGCAACGGCCGGCTTGTTCCTCCGTACGCCGGCTACCGTCTCGCCCGGCGACTACGCCGCGAACCTGACGTTGTGGTTGTTCGAGTAGACGCATTGGTGGTCCGCTTCCTGGGGGAGCCGGACTATTTTCGTGTCCAGTATGGAAAAGTTGCAGAGAAATGTCCTGACTGCCGAATACAAGGAGCGCCCATTGATTCCCGAAATAGCTGGACTCCCGTCCCTGGAGTGGACTTCATCGCCCAGCCACGCGAGCTACGACGACGCCGAGGGAACACTCACGCTCACGGCAGCGCCCGGCGTCGATTGGTCCAACGATTCGCTCGGGGGCGACCAGCAGCACCGGGCCTCGGCCCTTGCTTTCACGGCTCCAGCGTCGTTCTCGTTGTCGGCCAGGGTCATGGTGGCCTCGCCGCGAACAACGTTCGACGCCGGTGTGCTGGCTTTGTGGGTGGACAACGACCACTGGGCCAAGCTTTGCTTCGAATACTCCCCGCAGGGGGAAGCCATGGTTGTCAGCGTGGTGACCAATACCCACTCTGACGACTCGAACGGTCCCGTGGTGACCGCACCGTGGATCTACCTGCGGGTCAGCCGTGTTGGCCCCGCATGGGCGTTTCACTCGTCAGCCGACGGTCGGGAGTGGTCCTTTGTCCGTCTTTTTAGGCTGGACACCGACAGGCCAGTCCGCGTTGGGTTCATGTCGCAGGCGCCCATGGGAGACAGCTGCGAAGCGCGTTTTGACGCCATCGAATTGACGGAAGAACCTCCGGCAGATTTGCGCGACGGAAGTTAGCCCGGGTCAAACGGGTGGAGCGGCTGCCTGTGGATATCCAGATGCTTAGGTAAGCCAAACAAGGTAAGTTGGCATGGTGATTCCCTCCGTAAAACCTGCCATTGACCGCGCCCCCGGAGTCTCCAAGGAGATCGAGGACGCGGCCTGGTATGTGCTCGGTCCGGCGCTGCAGGGGAGACCCTCGGCGCTGGACGGCGCTACGTTGACGTGGACCGCGGATGCCGCAGGAGAGCTGCTCGAAAGGCTTGATCGCGGGGTGGAGGACTCCAAAGCACCCATGATGACCAACCTGCGGCAAAACCTCGAAGGCGCGTCCCGGGAGGCCAAATTGCTGGCCGTGGAATTGCTGTTCCTGCAATCGCTGCCGCTCGCCCATGAGGTCAAGTCCCTCAGGGTGAAGCGGGCCCGTGTTGCCGAGGCTGCCTCCTGGGTGGAACCTCCCGTTGACCTGCCGGAAGAACTCTACGAGGGCATGACGGACCACGGCGTCATCCGCGACCGCACCGCTGAATTCAACTGGACCATCTGGGACCACCTGAAGTGGCTTTGCCGCTTCGTGGCCCACGTTGACAGCCAGAGCACCGCCACCATCAACCAGGCCCTCGCGGACCCCCTCAAGTTCCACGAGCTCGCCGCAGCAACTCCCGAAGACCAGCCCGCCCTGCGCCGCAGCATCGAGTACCTGGTGTGGCCCAGCTACTTCGAGCCCGTAGTGGCGGACGTTGAACGCCAGGAGATCCGGGACGCTTTCGCTTCGCTCGTCGGCGGCGCCAAGGGCGATTCGGATGAGGACATCACCGCGGACATCCACCGCATCCGCGTGCATTTGGACGAGCAGGCCGGACAGCGCATCGATTGGTACGCCCGCCAACTGGTGAGCCAGTGGCGCAAGGTGGGAGACCCCGGCCGGCGCTCCTGGCTCCTGCGCAGCCATCACGACAACGCTGACCTTCTCGCCGCATGGGTCGCCGAGGAAAAAGCCACCCTTGACGTGGAGCACCTGCGCACGTTGACGGCAGGTGTCACTGCGGGCGTGGTCCAGCACGCAGTCGACGAGGATTACAAACACTTGGGTTATGTGGAGCGGGAAGATACCAAAACCGCCGTCTTTGCCTTCTTGACCGTGATGAAGCCGGGCGACCTCACGCTGTACCAGCACGCTGGAAGGGTGCGGGTTGGCGTGGTCCTCGGCGAGCCTGAACACCACGAAGACAACCGACGCATCCGCCGGAAGGTCCGCTGGTTCGATGACAGTTACGCCATCCCGGAGCTGCCGCGCCATGCCCAGCGGCAGTTGTCCACGCCCGGTATCCTCGTGGACGTCACCAGGGTCATCCAGGCCCTGCAGGAATTGCTCCCGGTAGAAGCCGAAACCGACGGCGACGACGAAGCACCGCCCACCGCCGTCGTCGAAGTTGTCCAGCAAGGTTTCCGGCCGCTGACCGAAGAGTTCGCGGCATCCCTGCACATGGACCTTGAGCCCCTCAAGGAGATCGCCGAACTGCTCGAAGAGAACCGGCAACTGGTTCTTTACGGTCCGCCGGGGACTGGCAAAACCTACCTCGCCAAGCACATCGCCGCCGAGCTGGCAGGCGACCATACCGACGAGCGGGTGAAGCTGGTGCAGTTTCACCCGTCGTACGCCTACGAGGACTTCTTTGAAGGCTTCCGGCCGGACAAGACGGACGACGGGCAGGTCTCCTTCAAGCTCGTCGCAGGACCGCTGCGACGCCTCGCCGAAGAAGCCGCGAAGCCGGAGAACGCGCACAAGCCGTACTTCCTGATCATCGACGAAATGAACCGCGCCAACCTGGCCAAGGTGTTCGGCGAGCTCTACTTCCTGCTCGAATACCGGGACGACCGCATCTACCTGCAGTACAGTCCCAATGAGCCCTTCAGCCTGCCGGACAACCTGTACATCATCGGAACCATGAACACGGCGGACCGCTCCATTGCCATGATGGACGCTGCCATCCGCCGCCGTTTCGCGTTCATCGAGCTGCACCCCAACGTGGAGCCGGTCAAGGGCTCGCTGCGGCGGTTCCTGGAAGCCCGCGGGTTGGACACGCTCAACGCGGACCTCCTGGATGCCCTGAATGACGCCATCGACGACTGGGACCGGGACCTCATGATCGGGCCGTCGTACTTCATGAAGAACGCAGCCCAAAACCCCACTGGCCTTCGCCGCATCTGGAAATACGAGCTCATGCCGTTGCTGGAGGAGCACTACCACGGTCAACTGAACAGGGCACAGCTGGAAGAGCGATTCGGACTTGACCAGCTGCTGGGACGTCTTGCAGCCCGCTAAGGCCATCCCGCCGCGGCCGGGCCGGGCACCTGCCAGCGCCGGCCAGGCACCTGCCAGTGCGGGCCGGGCACCTGCCAGTGCCGGCCGGGCTACCGCGGGTCCCCGGCATATCGTCATGGACGAGCTCTCCGGCGGCGTGGTGGACAAACTCGATCCCGATTCCGCGGCGTTCATCAACGCCAGCGGCTTGGCCAAGGCTTCGCCCATGGGCATGGGCCTCTACCGGATTGAGCCCGTCGGCAAGGTCGGATCAGTACGGACAGCGACAGTGCAGCTGGAAGTCCGGCCCAAGGACCGCCTTGGCCTCAGCCGGCTCCTGTTCCTGCTCAGTTACGCCGGTGAACAAGGCTTCCGTGATCATTCAGTGGAGGCCGTGGAGCACCCTGACCTGTGGAGTGCCCTGGCTGAATCCCTGGCGCAGTTGGCGGACCGTGCCCTCAGCCGCGGGGTCCTGCAGGGCTACCTGACCGTGGAAGAGTCGCTTCGTACCGTCAAGGGCCGGATCCGGATCTCGGATCAGATTTCGCGCCGCCCCGGAATGATGGTGCCCCTGGAGGTGTCCTACGACGAATTCACTGAGGACATTGCCGAGAACCGTATTCTCCGTGCCGCGTTGGACCGGATGGGCAAGGTCCCCGGGGTCCGGCCCGATGTCCTGAGCCGGTTGCGGCAGCTTAAGGGAAAGCTCGACGCCGTCACCCGGCTTCAGTCCGGGGCGCCGCTGCCGCCGTGGCGGGCCAACCGGATGAATCTCCGCTACCACGCCGTGCTGAGGCTGGCCGAGGTGATCCTGCGCAACGCATCCGCCGAGGCGGGCGAGGGCAAGCAACAAACGGCTTCGTTCGTGGTGGACATGGGCAAGGTGTTCGAGGAGTTCGTCGGGACCGCCTTGCGCGCTGCCATGAGCGCCCATCCGGGGGAGATGCGGCTCCAATACGGTGCGCTGCTCAATGAGGCCGTCCGGGACTCCGATCGCCTGACGGTCCGTCCCGATGCCGTGCACTTCC
This sequence comes from Paenarthrobacter aurescens, assembly GCF_025421775.1. Classification (GTDB taxonomy): domain Bacteria; phylum Actinomycetota; class Actinomycetes; order Actinomycetales; family Micrococcaceae; genus Arthrobacter; species Arthrobacter aurescens_B. The sequence goes on from NZ_JAOEFX010000002.1 coordinate 264,822, forward strand.
TGGGTGGCCGTCCCGTGGTGGTGTACGACTCCAAGTACAAAGCAGCGTCCGACGCCGGAGCCTCCTTGAGTGCCGATCATTACCAGTTGCTGGCGTACTGCACGGCCCTCCGGGTTCCCACTGCCTGGCTGGTCTACGCGGGGCACGGTGAAATGAAGTTGCGGCGGATCCTCAACACGGACATCGACATCGTGGAGTATCCGCTGGACCTGTCGCTGCCGCCGTCGGACATCCTTGCAGCGGTAGCCGACCTCGCCGAGCAATCATGGGGCGAAGTAGTACGCCAGGCTGTGGCGGGCCGGTCGGCGCCGGACTAGCCTAGGACGTAAACCGTTCACCAACAGGAGGCATCATGGCCCGCAAGAAGACGTGGCGTGACATGAGCAAGGGTCAACGAATCTCAGTCCTGGTCAGCGGGGTGATGAACCTGGCATTGCTGGTGGCAGCGCAACGCAGCATCGCGAAGACCCCGGACTCAGACATCAGGGGCAAGAAGGCAGTGTGGCGTGCCGTTTCCTTCATTAACTTCTTCGGCCCGGTCAGTTACTTCCTGTTCGGCCGCCGTCGGGATGCAGCAGGGTTGAACAGCTAAGTTCAGGCGGGCATCTTCACCGTGAAGGTGGTGCCCCGGCCTGGTTCGCTCGTCAGCGTGATGGTGCCGCCGTGGGCTTCAACGATTGCCTTGCTGATGGGCAACCCCAGGCCCACTCCAGGAATCGTGCTGTTGCGGACACCGCCGGCACGGAAGAACTTCGTGAAGGCTTCTGCCTGTTCCTCTTCGTTCATGCCCATGCCAGTGTCGGTGACCCGGCAGAAAACGTAGTCCTCGTCCTCCCAAGCCGCTACTTCCACGTCACCGCCATCGGGGGAGTACTTGATCGCATTGGAGACCAGGTTGTCCAGAACCTGGGCGATGCGGGAAGAGTCCACGTGCGCTTCCAAAGCGTCGGGGAGGTCCATGGAAAGTCGGATCCCGGCTTTTGCGGCGCGGGGTTCGGCGGAGGTGACACTGCCTCGAACCAACTCGGCCACGTCCACGGCATGCGGCTGGATGACGATCTGCCCCGAACGCACGGCCAAGAGGTCGGAGACGAGGGTGAGCAGACGCTCGGCGTTTCGCCGGACGATGTCCAGTTGCTTGCGGGACCTTGCATCAAGGGTGTCGGGATCGTCCAGGATCAGTTCCACGTAGCCCAGGATGGACGTCAGCGGTGTGCGGAACTCGTGGGACACGTTGGCAACAAAGTCGTCCTTGGCGGCCAGCGCGTTCACCAGGTCCGTGACGTCGCTGAACACCACCACTGAGCCGGCGAACTTTCCGGCGTCGTCCACCATGGGGCGGGCGCTGGCGGTGAAGGCGCGCTGCTCCTGTCCTGCTCCGAGCCACACCAACTGGTCTGTGAACCGTTCGCCCAGGACGGCGCGGCGCACAGGGCGGCGGTCCGTGGGCAGGGGCGTGGTCCGGTCAGTATCAAACACCAGCAGTTGGGATTCGTTGGGGTCTTCATTGTCAGAGGGAGTGGCCAGGATGTGGGTTTGGCGTTGGCGGCGGTTCATGAGGATGTCATGACCGTCCCCATCAACGGCCACTACGCCCAGGGGCAGGGCCTCCATGACGGTATTCAGGAGCCGTTCCTGCGTGGTGCTGACATCCAGTGCATCCTTGAGGGCCTGGTCCTTTTGCTCCAACGCGCGTTGTTGGCGGACCATGCTCAACGTCAGAACGCTGACGGAGACTCCGATCCCGAGAATGAGGATGGGGAACAGCAGCGGTTTGGTGAGGTCCTGCTCAGTCAGGGTGCCCCGGACAAACAAGGGAATCCAGACGATACCCAATGGGCCGAGGAACGACAGGGCGATGGCCAACTTTGGATACAGCCCCGAAGCGCACAACCAGATGACCGGCAGGACCACCAAAACGCTGATGCCGGTCAGTGCCTCCTGCCCGCCCTCCCGTCCAAACCCAATCGACACCATGTCCAGGATGGGAATGCTGAGGAAACTGGCGAAGGGCAGCCGGTGCCACGGCACAATGACACACAGCGCCAAAAGGAATGCCTGGCTGAGCAAGAAGACCAGGAACATCGGATTTTGAAGTGTTGCCGGGAAAAACAGCCACACCAGGATGGCCGAAAGACAAACACATACCGACAACGGCAGTTGGCTCAGGACAACACGCATCCGCAGGGTATGTTCGTGGAACGAGCGTTGAAAGACCAACAGTTTCTTCTTTTCACCAATATCCCAAGTGGAAGGGTGGGTCATGGCACATCCACCACGGATGCAGAAGAAAGTCGGTTCATGAGATCAGCCTAACCATAATGGATATACTTCTGAGGTTATCGAAGGGGCTGAGGGGCAGCGATGAGTGAAGTACGTGTGGGGCTGGTCATTGAAGATGACCAGGATATTCGGGAATTGGTACGTGTAGTTCTATCCCAGGCGGGGTTTGATGTGCACACAGCGTCCACCGGATCTGCGGGTGTGACGTCGGCCCGTGAGCTCAATCCGGATGTCATAACCCTGGACCTCGGCCTTCCTGACATCGACGGTTTTGAAGTTGCACGCCAGATCCGGAAATCCTCCGACGCCTACATCATTATGTTAACGGCACGCGCGGAGGAACTTGACACCCTCATGGGGCTGGAGGCCGGCGGCGACGATTACTTGACCAAGCCGTTCCGTCCCCGCGAACTGCGCGCCCGTGTTGAGGCCATGATGCGAAGGCCCCGTGCGTCGTCGGACTCCAAGAGCGTCCCGGAGGCCGTGGACCCCGAGGTGAGCCACAACGGCCTGGCCGTTTCGGCAGGCTCCCGCACCGCGGTACTGAACGGTGCGGAGCTGAAGCTCACCCGGACCGAATTCGACCTCCTGCTTGCCCTGCTGGAAACCGGGCGGATTGTGCGGACCAAGGCAGACCTCGCCCGTCGCCTCCGCAACGAACCGTACGACGTCGGCAGTTACGTCAGCGACGCGGACGAACGCGCCGTCGAGGTACATATGGGGAACCTGCGCAAGAAACTCGGCGACAGCATCCAGGCCCCCCGTTGGCTTGAGACGGTCCGCGGCGTCGGGTACCGGCTGGCTCCCGCGAACAACAATTAAGCAACCCGCAACGGCTGGGCCGCGATCACCGGGTGATCGCGGCCCAGGTTGCCCAAACCGTCCGCGCCCTGCGGCGAGCCCAGTTCCTCGAAGAACTCCACGTTGGCCCTGACGTAGTCGGCCCATTCATCCGGGACGTCCTCCGCGTAGTAGATCGCCTCAACGGGGCACACAGGATCGCATGCCCCGCAGTCCACGCATTCAGACGGATGGATGTAGAGCGAGCGTTCGCCCTCGTAGATGCAGTCCACGGGGCATTCCTCGATGCACGCTTTGTCCTTGACATCAACGCAGGGCTGGGCGATCACGTAGCTCATGGCGCGCTACACACCCGTGTAAACGGTCTTGCCCCACGTGTAAAAGTCCAGGGCGGACCTGCCCTGTTCGCGGAACGTGTTGGTGGAGGAGTCCTTTACCCCGCCGAAGGGGACGTTCAGGTCCAGCCCAGCCGTCGGGCGGTTGACCTTGACCACGCCTGCCTGTGCGCGGGCAGCGAAGTCAGTGGCAAGGGCCAATGAGTCCGTGCAGATCCCGGCGGTCAGGCCGTATCGGGAATCATTGATGGCGGCGAGGCCGGCTTCGTAGTCGGGCACCTCAAGCACGGCCACCACTGGTCCGAAGATTTCCTCCGTCACGGCTGCGTCATCGAACGGCAGCCCGGTGAGGACCGCCGCCGGGAAGAACAGCGCGCCGGACGGGTCGCCGTCGTATGTTCCGTGGAGGAGCGTCGCACCGCGTTCGACGGCGGTACGCACCGCAGCTTGGTCCTGCTCGAACTGCTGCCGGCTCACCACGGCGCCCATCTTCGTGTCACCGTCGAGGCCGTCGCCGGTGGTGTACGCGGCGGCTTCATCGACCAAAGCTTCCAGGAACGCGGCGCGGATGCCCGGCGTAACGTACACGCGCGAGGTTGCCGTGCACGCTTGGCCCGTCAGGCCGAACGCACCTGCGGCCACCACTTGGGCAGCCTTGCGGGCATCGGCGTCGTCCAGGACCAGGACGCCGTTCTTGCCGCCCATTTCCAGCTGGACCCGGGCACGGCGGGCGTTCAGGATCTCCTGCAGTCCGAGGCCCACATTGGTGGAGCCTGTGAACGACATGCCGGCGATCCGCGGATCCCTGGCCAGCGCGTCTCCCACTACACGGCCTTTGCCATGCACCACGTTGAATACGCCTGCGGGCAGTCCTGCGTCCTGCAGGGCACGGGCCAGGTGGGTTGCGGACAATGGTGTGAGCTCCGCCGGTTTCATGACCACGGTGTTGCCGCTGATCAGCGCCGGGGCGGTCTTCCATGCCGGGATGGCGATGGGGAAGTTCCATGGAGTGATGAGCCCAATGACGCCCAGCGGTTCGCGGCGTGTGGTGATGGTGGTGTCCGGCAGGCCGCTGGGCAGTACCTCGCCGGTGGCTGCCCAACCGAGCGAGCCGAAGAAACGAAGGACGTCCGAGGCACGTTTCACCTCGCCTTTGGCCTCGGCCAGCGTCTTGCCTTCTTCGCGGACCAAGTCCTCGGCGATGGCAGCCTGGCGTTCGATCAGCAGGTTCCCGGCAGCGATGAGGATGGCGCCGCGGGACGGTGCGGGCAGGGCAGCCCAGCCCGGCTGGGCTGCTGCGGCTGCCGTGATGGCCGCGTCAACGTCCCGGGCTGTGCCGCTGGGCGAGAGCGCGGCGAGTTCGCCGGGCCTGGCCGGGTTCATCCGCTGGGTGTCGGCTTCGCCCAGCCACTGGCCGTTGATGAGGTGTTGGGCGGTGCTTGTTTCGGCGTCGTTGGTGGTGGCGGTTTCCAAGGCGGTGGACGTCATGGCGTTTCCTTTGAAAGTAGTGGGGTTTAGAGGCTGCGGATCAGGCCGCCGTCGCACCTGAGTGCGACTCCGGTGATGTACGACGCCGGCGTGCTGCACAGGAAGGCGGCAGCCGCACCGAACTCGGCGGGTTCTCCATAGCGGCGGGCGGGGATGGTCTTGCGGGACTCGAGCTGGATGTCTTCCAGCGTGGTGCCGCGTCGTTTGGCGGCGGCTTGGTCAAGCTGCGTCACCCGATCCGTGGCGATCCTGCCGGGCAGCAGCAGATTCACGGTGACCTCGTCCAGGGCAACTTCAGCGGCGAGTGTCTTGAGGTACCCGGCAAGTGCAGCGCGTCCGGTGTTGGACACTGCCAGATTGGGTAAGGGGGCCGATACGCCGCTGGACCCGATGGCCAGGATGCGGCCCCAACGCCGCTCACGCATTCCCGGGAGGACGTGGGTCACCAGTGCGTGGTGTGGCTTGACCAGCAGATCGAACGCCGCCGCGATGTCGTCGGAGGTCAGGGTGGCCGCGGCTCCGGGTTTGGGGCCGGGACCGTTCAGGACCAGGATGTCTATGGGCCCGAGGTCCGCGACGGTCTGTGCCACGGCTGATTCGATGCCCTCGGGGGTTGTCAGATCAGCCTCGATGGCCACGGCGTCGAAGCCGGTGGCACCGAGTGAACCGCTTCCGTACGCAGCCTGCAGTTCTTCGACGATCTCCTTGGCGCGGTCCCTGCGACGGCCTACGATCGCAACCCGGACGCCCTCAGCTGCGAGGGCACGGGCAACGGCCAAACCCAGGCCGCCCGTGGAGGCAGCAACCAAGGCTGTCTTGCCGGCGATTCCGAGGTCCATTAGAAGCTCCCTGCAGTTGTCTTCACTGTTGTCGTCGCGGCTTCCAGCGCCGCGGCCGCTTCGCGGAGATGTGTCGCCATGCTGTTCCGAAGGTTCTCGGGGAAACCCGCTGCCGGTACCCGGACACCGGAGTCCTTGATGATTCCGCGCTCGCGCAGGCACTCCTTGCGGATGGCTAACGCCACCTTGGCCTGCTGCTCGAAATTGATGAGCGGCAGGTATGGCAGCAGCTCGCGATGGGCGGCCTCGTAGCCGTCCTGGTGCCATGCCCGGACACAGGCGATGAGTGCTTCGGGGTACGAGAAACCGGTCATGGCTCCTGCCGCGCCGGCCATGAGTTCGTCCAGCAGTCCCTGCCCGCCCAGACCGCCAAAGACAGACACCTCGACGGCGGCACTCAGCTCCGCGATCGCCACGCTGGTGGGCGGTGCTTCGGCCTTGACAGCAATGACATAGTCGCAGGCCGAGACCACGGAGACCAGTGCCTTGGTGGGGATGCTGACGCCGCTGGCCAGCGGATAGTCCTGCAGGACTACTTTTGCTCCCGTGGCGCGGTGGATGGCGTCCAGGTGGGCGATCACCGTTTGGGGCGTGGCGGAGTTGGCTTGCACCATGACCGCTGCGAGGCGGCTTCCGGCGACGTCCTGCGCGGCACGTACTTCCTCGATGGCGGGCCGGGTGGCCAAAGCGGTCACTCCCACAACCAGCGGAAGCGATGTGCATTCCACCACGGTTTCCAGTACCTGACCGCGTTCCCCGGCGGTCAGTGCAGCTGCCTCGCCAAAGACGCCCAACACTGTGAGCCCGGCAGCGCCGATCGCTTCATAGTGCTCCACGAGCTCTGACAGGCTGTCCGTGTCCACGTCCAGCGTGCTGCCCTGGAACGGTGTGGCAACAACGCCCCACACGCCTGCTGGCAAGGATTCACGGTTGGGGGATTCGCGCGCATCTGTTGGCTGCATCGGTATCTCCTTAGGTTCGTTTGAGGTGGTGGCTGGCATTAGCGGCCAGGCCAGACCGGCGGGCGCTTCTCCTGGAAGGCCCGGACGCCTTCAGCAGAGTCTTCGCTGTCCAACGCCGCCATGAGGGCCGGCAGGCGAAGGCCGCGGGCCTCCTTGGCTGTGAGGTGGGTGGTCTGCGTGACCATCTGCTTCACGGCCCGGACCGAGGTGGGCGCGCAGGCAAGAATCTGGTCCACCCAACGCTGCACCGCGGCGTCGAGCTCTGCGGCCGGAACTACCTCGTTGACGAGTCCCATGGACTGCATTTCAGCGGCGTCGGCTTTTCGGCCGGTCAGCAGCATGCCCATGGCCTGCGTGTGCGGGATCCGCCGCACCAACTGGTGGATGCCGCCGTCGAGCGCCAACCGCCCAACACGTGGTTCGGTCAAGCCGAACTTGGCGGTATCGGCCGCCACCACGATGTCTGCGCCGAGCACCATCTCCATCCCGCCGCCCAGGGCGTAGCCGTTGACGCGGGCTATCACGGGGATATCGAGGGTGGTGCGCAGGCTCAGGCCACCGAAACCGTTGGGGTCCAGGCCGGCCCAGTATTCAAGGCCGGTCTTGTCCACGGCGGAGGCTGACATGTCCGCGCCCACCGAGAAGGCACGGGATCCGGCGCCCGTAATGACCACGGCACGCACTGATGGATCGTTCTCCAGTTGGTCCCAGATCTCATTGAGTTGGGTGTGGGTGGCAGCGTCCACGGCGTTCAGGACATGCTGGCGGTCGATGACCACCGTAGCCAGATGGTTCTCGATGGTGAGGGTGACGGTGTCAACGCGCTCTTGTACGGAAGCGGTCATCGCAGGACTCCCAACTGCTGCAGGCGCTCGATGGTTTCCTCATCGAAGCCGTTCTCCAGCAGCACTTCCACGTTGTGCTCGCCGAGGCGCGGCGCAGCACGACGGATGGTGGGAGGGGTTGCAGAAAGCCGGATGGGCGCGTTCAACATACGCACCGTGCCCACACCGGGGTGTTCCGCTTCCACGATCATTCCGTTGGCCTCCGTCTGCGCGTCCGCCAGAGCCTGCTCCAGCGTGTGAACAGGTGCGTTGAGGAGTCCCTGCTCCTCGAGTTGGTGGGTCCAGTACCCGGTGGAGTTGGTGGCGATGTGCTCCCGGAAGATTGCCTGCAACGCCGGCTTGTTCTTGAACTGCTGTTCCAGGCTGGAGAACTCCGGACGCTGGGTCAGGTCCTCATCCAGCCCCAGGGCGTCGGAGATCCGGGCCAGCGGGTCCGGGGTGAAGCCGCCCACCATGCACACGGCACCGTCGGTGGTTTCGAAGACGCCGCTCAGGGGCATGGCACCCCAGTTGACCTCGTAACCGCGGTTGAGCTGCATGCACGCCTCCTGCATCTGCAGGTGCAGCATGGAGTCGTACATGGTCACCTCCACTTTCTGGCCCGCACCGGAGGTTTCCCGGGTGCGCAACGCCAGCAGGATGCCCTGCATAAGGTGCATGCCCGTGATGTAGTCGCACAGGGTGGTGGGGTAGATGGAGGGCTTGGTGTCCTCGGACTCGCGCCGCCACATCACACCGGAATACGCTTGCGCGATCGCGTCCTGGCCACCCTTGTGGGAGTAGGGACCGTCCGGGCCGAAGCCGGTGCCCGATGCCCAGATGATCCCCGGGTTCGTGGCCTTGAGCTCTTCGTAGCCGAAGCCCATGCGTTCCATCACGCCGGAGCGGAAGTTACTGACCACGACGTCTGCATCGGCCAACAGCCGGTGCAGCACCTCGCGGCCCTCTTCGGTGCGGGTGTCGACGGAGACGCTGCGCTTGTTCCGGTTGATGGACAGGAAGATCGGGTTGTCCTGGCCATCCTGGTCCGGGAAGGAATTGCGCGAGATGTCACCGGCGCCGGGGCGTTCAACCTTGATGATGTCCGCGCCGTAGTCGCCCAGCAGTTGCGTGCAGGATGGACCCATGAACACCTGCGTGAAATCCACGATCTTGATGCCATCCAGTGGGAGCGGCATCGTTGCCGGGGCAGCGGCGGCGAGTGCCGCCGTCGTGCTTTCCCGCTGTTCCGGTTCTACGGTCACGGTGCTCATGCCGGCACCGCCGCGGTTGCGTCGACAGTAGCGTTCGACGACGGGACGTCGCCCGGGTCTGCGCCGTGGCGGCGCATGCCCTGCTGGATGTCCAGCGCGGAGACGTCGCGGACCAGGAGGTTGTTCTCCACGGCGAGGGCTGCCGCAACGCCGACGGCCTGGCCCATGGCCATGCAGGGCGGGATCTCGCGGGACATTTTCTGCGCCTCCGGTGTGGCGGAGTAGTGGCGGCCTGCGACCAGGAGCTGGTCCACTTCCTTGGGCAGCAGCGAGCGGTACGGGTAGTAGTAGTCACGGCCGCGGGCCACGGTGTCTGCGAAGTGCCGGCGCTGGGTGACGTCGTCCTTGGTCATGACGTACTCGCCCTGCAGGAGGCGGGTCTGGCGAACACCCATCTGGGAGGCGACGTCCAGCATGTAGCAGTTTTCGAAGCCGGGGAGGTTGGCGCGGACGTAGTCCACGGCTTCGGAGATGCGGTCCCTCGCGGCAAACTCCGCGGCAGTCATGTCGGCGGGATCCACGCCATCGAAGCCGGTCATGTGGGGGGCGTTGCACCAGACTACGCCGTCGATGGGCGTCTTGAGCCACCAGAGTTCCCACGCGCCGCCGAGGAGGCGCTTGATCTTGCGGTTGATGGCGCGGGCTTCCTTGGGGTTGGCCTGCTCGAAGGCTTCGGCGGCGTTGGTGTCCACGTTGCCCAGACGGAAGACCAGCGTGGTGAGGTAGTTGTCCTTGGCGTAGCTGGCGCCGGCACGGGAAGCGACGTCGATGTCACCGGTGGTGTCGATGACGACGTCGGCCATGAACGCCTGCGGGCCAAGCTTGGTTTCGCAGATGACGCCCTTGATCACGCCGTTGTCCACGATGGGCCGGGAGAACCAGGAGTGCAGGCGGAGGTCCACGCCGGCCTCGCGGACGAGGTCGTTGGAGACGCGCTTCCAGCCATCAGGGTCGAAGGCCGCTGCGTAGCAGATCGGCTTGGGGTTGGTGTGGGAATGGAAGTCGAAGGTGCCGTAGCGGCCCCACTTGTTCCAGAGTTCCTCGGAGGTCTTGCGGTCATCGGCTGGCGGGACGATGGCAAGGCCCAGCTTCTGCAGCCGTTCCACATACTCGGAGACGATGCCGGTGACGGTGATTTCCTGGCCGTTGATCATGTCGTCGAGCACCAGGACCATGCCGCCGGAGGCCAGGCCGCCGAGGGATGAGTAGCGTTCCAGCAGTGTGACTTTGGCACCCGAGCGGGCGGCGGTGACCGCTGCGGCGACGCCGGCGGGACCACCACCAACTACAAGGACGTCGGAGCGTGAGATGACCGGGGCGGTGAGGTCCGCCGTCGTGGTGCTGAGTTCCAGTGAGTTCAGAGCGTTCATGGGAGGTTCCTTACTTTCCGACGAAGATGCCGTTGCTGCGGCGTGCGGCGAGGTAGAAGACGATGCTGAGGATGGACAGGACGGCCACGTAGACCGGGAAGACCCAGCTGATGTTCAGGGATTGGAACCAGACCAGCAGGTAAGAGGCGGTGCCGCCGAAGAGGGCCACGCCGATGCCGTAGCCCAGGGCTACGCCGGTGCCGCGGATGTTCTTGGGCATCAGGGAGGAACTGACCACGTTGTAGAGGGTCATGTTCAGGACCAGGACAATGGAGCCGCCCAACAGGACGGCTGCGAATCCGCCAATGCCTGGCTGGACGTACATCAGCATGAGGAACACTGACGGGATGGCCAGGATACGGGTGACGAGGAACCACTTGGACATCGCCTTGCCGTCCGCCAGCTTGCCGATGATCCAGCTGCCCACCACCAGGATGACGCCAAGGATGGTGGTCAGGGCGAAGACGGCAGTGGGGTCTTCCTTGAAACCGCTGCGTGCTGCGCTGGGGAGTCCAACGTTCCAGGCGTAGTTGTAGGCCTGTGCCGCGCCCACCACGAAGATGATGGCAAGGACGGACAGCCAATGCTTGCGTACTCCGGACCACACAGCCCGGGGAGTGTTGGTGGCCATTTCCTCGGCCTTGAGGGTTTCCGGCAGTGAGCGGCGGAGGTAGAGCACCACGAAGCCAAACAGGGCACCAATGATGAACGGTACGCGCCAGCCCCACTCGGCCATGACGGCACCGCCAAGGACCAGGCTGCAGAGGAAACTGATGAGCGAAGCCAGCAGGATGCCGATGTTCACGTAGAAGGACATGATGCCGGCTACATAGCCTTCGCGGCCTACCGGGGCGAGTTCCACTGCGTGGGATGTGGAGAGCGGAGCTTCGATGCCCGTTGAGATTCCCTGCAGCACACGGCACACCAGGAGGATGATGCCGGCCGCGGGGCCGATGGTGGCATAACTCGGGGTGATGGCAATGATGAGGGTGGTTCCTGCCATCAGCATGATGGAGAGCAGCATGACCCGGCGGCGGCCGATACGGTCGGCCAGGGTTCCAAGGAGGATGCCGCCCAAGGGACGGAACGCGAACCCGACGGCGAATACCGCCAGTGCGTTCAGCGTTGCGGAGAGGGGATCGGTGTTGGGGAAGAAATTGGGGCCGATGAAGGCGGACAGGAGGCCGAAAACCATCCAGTCGTACCATTCCAGGGCGTTGCCCAGGCCCAGGCCGAGCAGGCCTTTGCGGACTTCAGGCGTGAATTTGGCGTTCTTGCCGGGGGATGAGTGGGTGGTGCCTGGTGACGGGACTACGTTGTCCGCCGTTTGTGTGTCGAGCATGGAAGTGTCCTTACGCTGACGCCCCGGAGGGCGTGGGAGGGTATGACGCAGCGACGCCCGTTGAAGGAGGCGTTTGATGCGAAAGTGGCAAGGAGTGTCTGCGGCCACGGTTTCGTGTCCGGACAGTTAAGGGAAAACGCTGGCGCCGTGAGCGGGCGGCAGGGTTACCACGCGTGTGGTGCGTTGACCCAGATGGCTACGCATACCTCTTCGTAGCTGTTCTTGTACCAGTGGGGGATCTCTGAGGAGTAGGTGATGGAGTCGCCCTCTTCAAGGCTGTAGCAGACGCCGTCCAAGAAGACGTCCTTACGGCCGGAGATGATGTAGCAGAACTCTTCACCGCTGTGGGTAAAAGGGGTGTCGCTGGTGTCGTGCCCTGGGGGCGTGCTGATCCACTGTGCTTCGATGCTTCCATCGCGGTTGGGGGTCAGCAGTTCGTGTACTGCCTCGCCCACGGACTCGCGGGTGACGTTCTTCAGATTGCGTCGATCGGACCTGCGGACCACGGGGGATTTTGATTCATCCTGGCCAATGAAGAATCTCCCTACGGGGATGTCCAGGCCGTGGGCCAACTGGGCCAACGTGGTGAAGGATGGGTTGGCCACGCCGCGTTCGATCTGACTGACGATCGCCTGGCTGAGGCCTGTGATGTCCGAGAGTTGGGCCAGGGTCATGCCCTTTGCCTTGCGCATGGTGCGCACCTTGTTGCCAACAGTCGCCAGCAGTTCGCTGGTGGCTGGTGGTGCAGGAGTCTCGGTAGTCATTGCCGCATCCTTCGTTGGTGAGCTAACTCACACAACTATAGTGAAGATCTTTAGCGAGTCAATGGTTTTCTTCATTAAGGTGAAGAAATTTAGAGAATCGGTGTTTCCAGTTCCGTAATGGTGCCGAACACAAACTGCTCGATCTCCACTACCTGGGGCCCCAGCTCACCGAGATGGTCCGCGTTGGGCAGGAGCCTGATGCTGATCTCCAACTCCGTGGCCAGGCGGTTCATGCAGATGGCGCCCACCATCTGGCTGGACGTCTTCAGGCTCAACACCGCGTCCATGGCATCGTCCATGTCCAGGTTTTCCAAGGCCCTATGAAGCCGGGAAACCCGCCATGGCAGCAGGGCCACATAGTTCCTGATGAAGGCGCCGATGATGGCGTGGTCGCCGCCAAGCTCCGCTTGGAGTTCGGTGAGGACGGTGCGATCCACCAAGGAATCTGTGCACTCGTCATACTCAGACACCAGACTCCTCCCGCCTCCAAACAATAGATTCACGATTCAACAGTAGGACCCGTGGAACTGCCGAAGTGCCACAAAACGAAAGCTTGATCCAATCTTGAGCGGACTCAGAGGGAGTCTTGATTAGCGGCTCCCAAAGTGGTGGGAGGCAGATGAAAGTGCACCGATCCGGGGATCCCAGGACGTGAGCCAAGGAGAAGGAACCAGCATGAACAGTGGTGCTCGTCCGTCACCGGGCCTGATGGTCACTATCGTCTTTTGCATGACCGTTCTCCTGGGCATTGGCGGGACAGCAGCCTTCGCGCTCTGGGAACAAAGCTCCCACAGTGCGGAGCAGGATAAGGCCGACGCCTCCGTCCCCTCTGCCCCCGCCGCACCATAGCCGGAGGTTCAGGCCTCAAGAAATTCCGTGAGCCGGTCCTCGAGCACTGAGCGGTCCTTCAGTTCGCACTCCCACACCGTCAAAACGTCCCAGCCGGCAACGGCCAATTGCTCCCGCTGCAGTGAGTCGCGTTCGCGGGTCCGGGTCCTTTTGGCTTCCCAGAACTCAGCGTTTGCCGCTGGAGCATGCTGCCCCACCCTGCAGTCGTGGACATGCCAGAAGCAGCCGTTGACGAAAATGACCTTGCGCCGGCCCGCAAACACCAGATCCGGGCGGCCCGGTAGCTTCGCCGCTCCGACCTGTCCGTGGAGCCGGTATCGGTAGCCTTTCGAGTGCAGGAGTTTGCGGACCAACAACTCAGGTTTGGTGTCTTTGCCGCGGATTTTGGACATGTTGCGGCTGCGCTGCTCCTGCGTCAGAAGGTCCCGGCTCCGGCCCATGGATCCAGCCTACCCAAGTGGAGTTTTTGTACACCTCTTGCCCTTAAGACGGGGTTTTAGTGGCATTAGCTGTACAAAAACTCCAGGGTTACTGTCCGGGGTGCCTGGAAGGACAACAGACGGATCCATTCCGGGTTTGAGTCGCGCAGCCGGACACCTTTGAGGGCTGCCGCTGTTTCATGAACGACGACGGCGGCCTCCAGTTCCGCGAGTTTGGCACCAAGGCACCGGTGGATCCCGGAGCCGAAGGCGAGGCCGTAGGGCGTGGGGCCCGGACGATCGTTGCCGGAAGTTTCAGCCCCGGCAGTATCGGCCCACGGGAACCCGTGGTTGCCGGTCAACTCCAGCAGGACCTCCCCACCTGCCGGGACGAGGTGACCATCCAACACGGTGTCCTGGCTGGCCACCCGCCGCCAAGTTGGAACGGAGGACTCCGTCGCAAGGATGTGCCGGACCAGGTCGCGGGCTTTAGGGGCAGAAGCAGCCTCGGTCCACGAGATGCCACGGGAGCCTTCGGCCAGCCGGAAGAGCGTGGTGCTGATGAGCTGCGTGGTGGTCTCTTGCCCTGCGATCAGAAGGAAATAGCCCAGAGAGCAGATCTGCGGAGTGCTCAGCCCGTGACGGGCCAGCGCATTGAAAAGGTTGGTCTCCGGCGCCGCAACGGATTCCAGTACCATTTCCCTGAGCCAGCGATAGAAATCTGCGGCGCTCCTGGCCAGCTCAAGTTGCCGCCCAGCGTCGGGCCAACCCCAAAACAGTTCCAACGAGTCCAGGCTCCACGCCTTCAAAGCGGGCAGGTCGCGGACGGGCAATCCCAGCATCTCCAGCATCACGATAGCCGGAGGATCGGCGGCCACCGCGCCAACGAGGTCCACGCTTCCCTCAGCAGCCAGAAGCCGCCCAGCGGCAGTGGCCGACTCCCGCGCCAACCCGCGAATCCGGGGTTCCATCGCCGCAACCTTGGCTGGCGTGAAGAAGCCCGCCACCACCTTGCGGATGCCCGCGTGCGTCTCAGTGTCATTGCTGGCCAGGACCGGGGGCAAGGCAAACCTGGCCTTTTGCAGGATGCGCAGGGCTTGCCCGGTTAACGGCGTCACTGCCAGCAGCGCGTTGGCCGGACTGAACTCCATTGGCCGGTGCAGCACGTCACGGACAGTGTCAGGATTCCGGACCACCAGATACGGGCAGGTTCCGGACCCGGGAAGTCCAACGTCACTGGCAATGGCTGCGCTCATGCCGGCAGCCCCTCAAGCCATGAGTATGCTTGGGCGCGAAAATCGGCAGGACCAAGTCCGGAGGCCCCGGCAGGAACCGCACCCAGGAATCGCACGGCCCACGACGATATGGCCGCACGATTGCTCAGCTCGACTGCACCCGCGGTGGCTGGCCAGCTTCCCAGGACCACACCGACCACTGGCAGGTTCCTGCGGTCCAATGCCTCCAGCGTCAGTGCAGTGTGGTTCAACGTGCCCAAGGCCGGCCGGGCCACCACTGCGAAACCCGCATTGTCGCCCAGGTGAGTGCCCAGATCGGCCAGCGTCCCGCCGTCGTGGTCCAACTCCACCAGCAGCCCGCCAGCACCTTCCACCAGCACGTGATCGTGTTCTTCGGATAGCTCACGGATCCGGACGGCATGGGCGGTGAGCGGCGGCAGAATGACCTCATCCAGCGCTGCTGCAGGGACAGGTGCCATGGGCTCCTCAAGGACGACGCCGGCTTCCGCCGTGGCTGGATTGGCCAACCGCACCACCTCGGCGCAGTCGGAATCGCCCTGTACGCTTCCGCTCTGGCACGGCTTGTAAACAGCCACCGAATGCCCGCGTTGATGAAGCGCCGCGGTGAGGGCCGCCGTCGTGACGGTCTTGCCGACGCCGGTATCGGTACCGGTCACCAGGATGATGGGAGGCAGTTTCATGATGTCTTCTCCAAGATGCTGCGCAACGTTGCGCAAGCTTGTTCGATGTCGGCCGGCGTGAGGTTTGCCCGCGCCGTGAGGCGAAGCCGGGACACCCCATCGGGGACGGACGGTGGACGGAAGCAGCCCACGCGGACGCCGGCGTTGTGCGCTGCCGTGCTGGCTGCGAGGGCCGCTTCCGCTGACGGCATGGGGACGGACTGGACTGCCCCGGCGGAACGGTCGACGCCGGTGCCGAGCCTCTCCAGCGCGGGCTTCAGGTGGGTAGCAAGGGCGGCTGCATTCCGGTGGACGGCCGCGGCACGCCACGGCTCGGCCCTGATGACGCCGATCGCTGCAAGCGCGGCGGCTGCCGCCGGGGGAGTCAACGCGGTGTCGAAGATGAAGCTTCTGGCCCGGTTGACGAGGTGCTCCCTGAGGAGGGGTGAGCCGAGCACGGCGCCCCCTTGGCTGCCCAGGGCCTTGGACAGGGTGGCAGTGACAATGACGTGGGGATGTCCTGAAAGCCTGGTTCCCGCCACCGACCCGTGCCCTAGCCTGGTCCCGGACCCCGCGACGCCCAAACTGTGGGCTTCATCAATCAGCAGCATGGCATCGTGGGCTTCGGCGAGCTCCAGGAGTTCGGGAAGAGGTGCCGCATCACCGCCCACGCTATAGATGGACTCCACAGCGATGAGCGCCCGCGGCTGGGTACGGTTGGCCAGCTTCTCCGCGGCGTCTTCCACGCTGTTGTGCCTGAACTCTTGTACTTCGGAGCGACTCAGCCGGAAACCGTCGATCAGCGACGCATGGCATTGTTCGTCGGCCACTATCAGCGTCCCCGGGCCGCCCAAGGCAGTGGTGACGCCAAGGTTCGCCAGGTAACCGGAGGAGAACACCAACGCGGCATCCATCCCGGTCAGCTCTGCGAGTTGGCGCTCCAACTCCAGGTGCAGCTCCGTTGTGCCCGCCACCAACCGTGATGACGCAGCGCCCGTACCCCACTTCGCGATGGCTTCCCGCGCGGCATCCGCGAGCCTTGGAT
Organism: Paenarthrobacter aurescens; assembly: GCF_025421775.1. Classification (GTDB taxonomy): domain Bacteria; phylum Actinomycetota; class Actinomycetes; order Actinomycetales; family Micrococcaceae; genus Arthrobacter; species Arthrobacter aurescens_B. Next base: position 281,332 of record NZ_JAOEFX010000002.1, read on the forward strand.
CGGTGGACAGCCCGAGGTAGTCGTTGCTGGCGAGATCGATCATTCCCCGGCCCGCCCCGCGAACCAACGGCGTCCTCACCAAGCCCCGGCGCTCGCGGACCCGGGCCTGCTCCTTCAGCCACTGGGTTGTTGCCGCGCTCACGCAGCCACCCGCTGATGGGATGTTGTTTCCACGGCCGCCACCATCGCAGCCGCCATCACTCCCACCTCGGCAGTGGAAGTGATGTACGGGGGCATCGCATAGACGAGGTTCCTGAACGGGCGAACCCACACTCCGTGCTCGACGGCGGTGCGCGTTACCGCGGTAACATCCACCGCGTCCGTTAGTTCAATGACCCCCACGGCGCCGAAAGTGCGGACGTCCGCAACGGCGTCGAGCGTCAATGCAGGACCCAAGCCAGCCGCGAGCCCGGCACCTACACGCGCCACGTCCTCCCGCCAGGCCCCCGTGGCGAGGAGGCCCAGGCTCGCATTGGCGGCGGCGCACGCCAGGGGGTTGGCCATGAACGTGGGCCCGTGCAGGAGCGCCCCGGCCTCACCTGCGGAAACCGTGCGGGCAACGTCGCCCGTGCACAGCGTCGCCGCCAGTGTGAGGTAGCCGCCAGTGAGCGCTTTGCCGACGCACAGAATGTCCGGCACGACTCCTGCATGGTCAGCGGCAAAGAGTTCGCCTGTTCGGCCAAAGCCGGTCGCGATCTCGTCCAGGATCAGCAGCAATCCGTGGCGGTCCGCAATGCCGCGCAGTATCCGGACGCACTCGGCCGGGTACATGAACATGCCGCCGGCGCCTTGGAGGATGGGCTCGGCGATGATCCCAGCGAGTTCGTTGGAATGCTCCATGGCAAGGCGCTCCACGGCGACCCGCCATTCCTCGATTCCCTCGGGAGTGGCTGTTGCGGCCGCAGGCGGGCGGGGTGCGAAGACGTTGCCGGCCAGCAACCCCGGGAAGGACGAATGCATGCCATCCACAGGATCGCAGACGCCCATGGCCGCGAACGTGTCCCCGTGGTATCCGCCGCGGATGGTCAGGAAACGTTGCCGGTTGGGTCGGCCGGTTGCCGTCTGGAATTGCACCGCAAGTTTGAGGGCGACCTCCACCGCAATGGAGCCGGAATCTGCCAGGAACACGCGCTCCAGGCGTCTGCCCGGTTCGCCCGGCGCCATGGCCAGCAAGCCTTCGGCGAGTTCCACCGCCGGTTGGTGGGTGAGCCCGCCGAACATCACATGGCTGAAACTGGTGAGTTGGCGTTGGATGGCATCGTCCATGACGGGGTTCCGGTATCCATGGATCACCGCCCACCACGAGGACATCGCATCCAGCACCTCGTGCGTCCGCCCCTGTTCATCGCACAGCCGCAGCGCCACGCCGTCGGCCGCTTCCACTTCCCACAGCGGCAACGTCGGAGAGGCAGGCGCATAGGGGTGCCACAACGTGGCGCGGTCGCGCTCGATCAGGGAGCTCATGATGCCAACCTTCCGTGCCGGGAGCAGTCCGCGGTCCACCCCAGCGGCGTCACTTGGACCTTCATGCGGCGGCGGCACTGCGGGCAAAAGCGCGGAGGCTCCATGGCCAACTGCTGCTGGCAGCTCCGGTGAGGGTCCGACGTCGGGTCCTCACCACCGCAGTGACCGCAGTACCCCTCTGTTAATACGCTGGTCGTTATTATGCTGGTCGTTAATATGCTGGTCACAGCGATTTCTGGAATTCCTTGATGGGCATGTTGAGCTCCACCAAGAGGTTGAGGTCGGCGTTGGCGGGGCGGCCCAGCGTCGTCAGGTAGTTACCCACGATGACAGCGTTGATGCCGCCGAGCAGGCCCTCCCGTGTGCCGAGGTCGCCGAGGGTCAGTTCGCGGCCGCCGGCATATCGGAGGACTGTGCGCGGCATGGCCAGCCGGAATGCGGCGATGGCACGGAGGGCATCCTTGCCGTCCATGATTCCTTGGTTTTCCAAGGGCGTTCCGGGGCGGGGATTGAGGAAGTTCAGCGGGACTTCATGTGGTTCAAGGGCTGCGAGCTGGGTGGCGAGTTCTGCGCGCTGCGCCAACGACTCGCCCATCCCGATCAAGGCACCGCAGCACAGTTCCATGCCGGCAGCCTTGACCATGGCGCAGGTCTCCATCCGTTCCTCGTAGCTGTGCGTGGTGACGACTTCGGGAAAGTAGCTGCGGGCCGTTTCCAGGTTGTGGTTGTACCGGTGGACGCCCCATTCGGCCAACTGGTCCACTTGGCGCTGCGTGAGCATACCCAGCGAGCAGGCGATGTTGATGTCCACTTCTTCGTTGATGCGGTCGATCGCGAACTTGATCTGGTTCATGAGTTTGATGTCCGGCCCACGGACTGCTGCGACGATGCAGAACTCCGTGGCACCCGTGGCGGCTGTTTCCTTGGCGGCTTTGACCAGTTCCGGGATGTCCAGCCAGACGCCGCGGACGGGGGAGTCGAACAGGCCGGACTGGCTGCAAAAGTGGCAGTCTTCTGGGCAGCCGCCGGTTTTGATGGAGATGATGCCTTCCACCTCCACGTCCTCGCCGCAGTGCTTGAGCCGAACCTCGTGGGCGAGTTGAAGGGCCGCGGGGATGGCATCGTCGGGAAGTTCGAGGATCTCCGTGAGCTGGGCCTCGTTCAGGCCCTCGCCGCGTTCGAGGACCTGCTCCCGGGCGGTGTCCAGGATGGCGTAGCCGGTTTCTTGGGCTGCTTGGGCTGCTTGGGTTTCAGGGGCTGCTTGGGTGGTCATGTCGTTGACGGTATCCGCGTTGGGGAAGGGCGATTTTGTGGGGTGCGTACAAACCGTGGTGCCGGATTTTGGTGCAGGCCGCGCGGGGCGCTGATGCAGAAGTTACAGCTGTGAAACATGCACGTGACTGAATTGACGCGATGCGTGACTAGCGTCGTGGACGAAGCACCCTCCCCGGACGAAAGCGACCACGAATGAGTGACGACAAGACGAGTACCGCAACATTGGAGCCGACGACGGCGGCAAGCACCGCCGTCAGAACCGGCACCACGAGTGCTCCAGCAGCCGGCAACGCCGATGCAATGAGCGCAGCGAAGGAGAGCCTGGAGGACTATACGCTCCGGTTCGCGCCGCGCTCGTACCGGAAGTGGAGCGCCGGCGTCGTGGCGACCAGCGCCCTGGGCGGCATCGCGTACCTGGCCGACTTTTCCATCGGCGCGAACATCGGCATCGCCTACGGAACAGTGAATGCGATCTTCGGCATCATTGTGGCCGCAGTGATCATCTTCGCCACAGGCTTCCCGCTGGCCTACTACGCCGCCCGCTACAACATCGACCTCGACCTCATAACCCGTGGCTCGGGTTTCGGGTACTACGGCTCAGTGGTCACCAACATCATCTTCGCCACCTTCACGTTCATCTTCTTCGCCCTTGAAGGCTCCATCATGGCGCAGGGGCTGCAGCTGGGTCTGGGCATCCCGCAGTGGATTGGCTACGCAGTGTCCACCATCATCATCATCATTCCGCTGGTGATCTACGGGATGAAGACGCTCGCCACGTTGCAGGTGTGGACCACTCCGCTGTGGCTGCTGCTCATGGTGGTCCCGGTGGGCTACTTGCTCCTTTCCCACCCGGAGAGCATCGATGCCTTCTTCGCTTTCACCGGTGCTGCCGGCGAAGGAGGCCCCAACCTGGCCTCGGTGATGCTGGCCGCAGGTGTCTGCTTGTCCCTCATGGCGCAGATCGCGGAACAGATCGACTACTTGCGCTTCATGCCGCCAAAAACGGCCGAGAACAAGGGTGCTTGGTGGCGTGCAGTGATTCTCGCAGGGCCGGGCTGGGTCATCTTCGGAGCCATCAAGCAGATCATCGGCCTGTTCATAGCGATCTACCTCATTGCCGAGCTGGACCCCGCAGCTGCTTCCTCCGCGAATGAGCCGGTCCACCAGTTCCTGGGCGTCTACGAAGAGATGATGCCGGCTTGGCTGGCGATGACCCTGGCCGTGGTCTTGGTGGTCATCTCGCAGATCAAGATCAACGTCACCAACGCGTATTCCGGCTCGCTTGCCTGGACCAACTCCTTCACCCGCATCACCAAGACCTACCCGGGCCGCATGGTGTTCGTGGTGGTGAACCTGGTGATCGCGCTGATCCTCATGGAATCGAATATGTTCGAGTTCCTGAACACCATCCTGGGCTTCTACGCCAACTGCGCCATGGCCTGGGTTGTCACCGTGGCCTCTGATATCGCGATCAACAAGTATCTGCTGAAGATCTCGCCCAAGGCTCCCGAGTTCCGTCGGGGCATGCTGTACGCCGTGAATCCGGTGGGCTTCGTTTCCATGCTGGTCTCAGCCGGGGTCTCCATTGCGGTGTTCTTCGGGGCGTTCGGATCCGCCGTCCAGCCGTTCTCGCCCATTTTCGCGGTGGGCTTGGCGCTGATTCTTCCGCCCGTCCTGGCCCTTGCCACGAAGGGCCGCTACTACCTGCGGCGCACCGACGATGGCATTGACCTGCCGATGTTCGACGCCGACGGCAACCCGAGCGACGCGAAGCTCCTCTGCCACGTCACCGGCCTGGAGTTCGAACGCCCGGACATGCTCCGGTCGGGTCAGGACGGGCCCGACGGCGAACCCCAGTACATCTCGTCCCTCGCCCTATCCACGGACAAGACGGGCAGGCTGGTGCTCCCGGCCCAGAAATAGCCCCACCCAACCCAACTGAGTCGCAGTCAGGCGTGTTTCGAGCCGTCAAAACGCGCCTCACCGCTACCTACTTGGGTCCACGCAAAACGCCCCGGCTTCCCAAGAAGGGAGCCGGGGCGTTCTGCTGTGTGTTTATTCTGTGTTGCTATGCGGCTTACTTGTCGAAGGCGTCCTTTGCGGCGTCCTTGACGTTCTCGCCTGCCTGCTTGGTCTTGGCTGCCGCCTGATCAGCGACACCCTCAGCCTGCAGTTTCTCGTTGTTGGTGGCGTCTCCCAAGGCTTCCTTCGCCTTGCCGGAAACTTCCTGTGCCTTGTTGCTGATCTTGTCTCCGAGTCCCATAGGCCCTCCTTCGATGTAATCCAACGCTGACAATTGCTAGGCTAACGAGCAATTCTGGGTACTTCCTGAACGAGTTCCACGAACAGTCAGGATGCTTACACTGAGAGCATGGCTGAGGAGATCCGGAACGAACAAACGGAGCAAACAGACCTTGACGAGGACATTGCGATGGCCTTGGTCAACAATGTGGTCTCCGGGTCCTACGACCTCGATGACCAGTCCTCGGACCCCCGCACCAAATACCCGTCGGAAGAGTTCGAACCACAAACCCAGGATTACCCGGGCTGGACCGAGGCCATGAACCCGCGCCCCGATCACGGCGAGCAAAGCTATGTGGGGCACAACCGTATGCTGGGCCGCCGAACCCTGATCACCGGCGGTGACAGTGGGATCGGTAAAGCCGTGGCAATTGCTTTTGCCCGTGAAGGTGCGGACGTCGCTTTCACCTATTTGCCTGAAGAAGAGCAGGACGCCGAGCACACGGTCCAGCTGATCGAAGACGCCGGCAGCAGGGCGCTGGCGCTGCCCGGTGACTTGCGCGACGAAGAGTTCTGCCAGGAAGTCATTGCCCAAACGGTCGAAGAATTCGGTGGACTCAACGTCCTGGTCAACAACGCCGGATTCCAAATGACCACGAGCCGGGGAATCGAAGACCTCAGTACCGAACAGTTCGATCAAACCTTCAAAACCAATGTCTACGCACTGTTCTGGCTCACCAAGGCAGCATTGCCGCATTTGAAGCCCGGCGCCGCGATCATCAACACCTCATCCGTCCAGGGTTACCATCCAAGCCCATCACTGATCGACTATGCAGCCACGAAAGCAGCCATCAACAGCATGACCTTCTCCCTGGCGGAGTCACTTGGGCCTCAGGGGATCCGGGTCAACGCTGTGGCGCCGGGTCCTGTGTGGACGCCACTGCAGCCGCCCACCCAGCCCGCGGACAAGATCCAAAAGTTTGGCCAGGACACCCCGCTGGGCCGCGCGGGGCAACCTGCCGAACTTGCCGGTAGCTACGTCCTGCTGGCCACGGAGGAATCAAGCTACATTTCCGGATCTGTCATTGGCGTCACCGGAGGTAAACACCTGGCCTAGCTGCTTGGTCCGGGCGCAATCATGGCTTGAGGACCACCTTGATGCAACCATCCTGCTTCTTCTGGAACTTCTCGTAGAGTTCGGGTGCCTCATCAAGGGAGCCGGTGTGGGTGACCAAGTGCATGACTCCCAGCGGATCGGCGTCGTCCTCTACCAAGGGGAGCAGTGTGTCAGTCCAGCTGCGCACATTGCATTGGCCCATGCGGAGCTGGATCTGCTTATCGAACATGGTCATCAGGGGCATGGGGTCGGCCTGGCCGCCATAGACGCCACTCAGTGAAATCGTGCCTCCGCGGCGCACCATATCCACGGCAGTATGGAGCGCAGCAAGCCGATCCACGCTCATGGTTTCCATGGCAACCTGGGCCGGCTTGTCCGGAAGCAGGGAGACGGCCCGGTGAAGGAACGACGCCACGGGGGAGCCGTGCGCTTCCATGCCCACCGCGTCCACCACTCCGTCCGGACCACGGCCCAGCGTCTCCTCCCGGATCTTCCCCGCAACGTCCGAACTGTAATCCATGGTCTCTATGCCATGCGCCTCAGCCATCGCACGCCGCTCCGGGACCGGGTCCACGCCAATCACCCGGAAACCCTTGTGGACACCAATTCTGGCGGCAAATTGACCCACAGGGCCCAGGCCCAGCACGGCAAGCGTGCCGCCCTCCGGAACGTTGGCGTACTCAACTCCCTGCCAGGCAGTGGGGAGAATGTCCGAGAGGAAGAGATAGCGCTCGTCCGGGGCGTCCGAGTCGACTTTCACGGGGCCGTAATCGGCAAACGGGACGCGCAGGAATTGCGCCTGGCCACCTGGGACGGAGCCATAAAGTTCTGAGTAGCCAAAGAGCGCCGCACCTGACCCTTTTGCCGTGACCTGGGTGGTTTCGCATTGCGACTGGAGGCCCTGGTTGCACATGAAGCAATGTCCGCAGGAGATGTTGAAGGGGACAACCACGCGGTCGCCCTTCCTGAGCCGGTGAACCCCGGAGCCGACTTCTTCCACGATTCCCATCGGCTCATGGCCAATTACGTCGCCCTTATGCATGTAAGGGCCCAGCACTTCGTACAAATGAAGGTCCGAGCCGCAAATGGCCGTGGAGGTAATTCGGACAATTGCGTCCGTGGGTTCCTGGACGGCGGGATCGGGTACGTCTTCGACACTGAGTGAGCGCCGGCCTTGCCATGTCACTGCTTTCACGATTGGTACTCCCTGCGTTTCGGCTGGGTGGGTCCCTCGCTGCTGGAGACCCTCCCAGCGAAGCAGAGATGGCATCGGCGCACAAGGCCACCGAGCCTCGACACCTCCATGGGGCGGGCCTGGATTGAGGCTATGAGCGAAGAGCCGAGCGAAACCGAAGTGACGGCATCCGAAGCGTCGGAGTCCGAGGTGCCTGCCGCCGTCGAGCATGAGAACGGTGCCGCGGGTACAGGCGACTTCACTACCGAACTGGACCCCACCTTTGTTCCCGACGAGAGTGGGGAAACGCCGGAAGAGAAGCGCGCCAGGGAGCACCCTGAGGCGATGGGCAGCTAAAAATCCATAAGGAATCTGACCATCGGTGTTAACATGGTGGGCAAGGGAGAGTTTCGGGCAGAGATGACCGAGGAGTGTCCGCATTGCCGTCCATGAAAAATCCTCTGGTTCCCGGTGACGCAACCCGTCCCCATGCCGAACCCCTTCTGTGCCGCCGCTGCCGGTCCGCGGATCGCCTGCACCTGGAAACCATTGAATCCATTGAGCCGCATGCCGGCGAATTGATGGTGTGGGTGTCCTATACCTGCCAGGCTTGCGAAGCCTCCTATGCCCACAATGCAGCGTTCCATGACGTTGCCGCGATCCTCAATCGCAACGGAAGCATGTCCGGATTGCTCCAGTTCGGTGGGATGTATTTTCACTGCGGCGAACCCATGACGTTCGCGAAGTCGTCCGCCCGGAGCGTGTATGCCCCTTTGACCACCGAAGACGTGGATGATGGCCTGTTGGACGTGTATCTGAAGACGCGCGTCATTCAGTGCCGGTGCGGCTTCCGGATGGAGCTGCCGGCCTAGGGGCCCTCTGTTTTGAGATGCCCCGATTGGGGTACACCTCGAGTACCAAGCACAGCGTGGGCCACGAGCGGCGCCCATAAAAGCCGTTCACAGGGAGGTAATCCACATGGATACAGGACAACTGGTACTGATCATCGTGCTGGCCGTCGTCGTCATCGCCGCTGTGATTGTCGCGGTCGTCATCGGACGCCGGAAGAAGGCTGAGATCAACCGTCACCGGGCCGAGGAACTCAGGGAGAAGGCGGCCGAAGAAGCCATCGGGGCGCATCAAGCGAAGGCCGAGTCAGCACAGGCAGAAGCGGCCGCGCTCCAAGCGGAAGTCGAGGCGAACCGGCTCCGCAAAGATGCGGAACGCCACGCGGAGAAGGCTTCAGAAGCCCACGGGCGCGTCGAGGAAAACCTCCGTCGTGCGGACAAGCTGGACCCCAATACCAGTACAGACCGCTCTCCTGACGCTGACCGCACTCGTGACGCTGACCGCGCGACTGACGCTGACCGCGCGACTGACGCTGACCGCACTCATGACGCTGGCCGCTCCAGGGCCGACGACGGCGCACGCCTGACGCGTGACCGCGGCGGACGTGATGGTTCGCCTCGTGGGGGCTCAACGCGTGACGGCGACGGGAATTCATAGTGTCAGTGGAGGATCGGAGGCAGGAAGTGAGCATCGTGGTGAGGCGAACAGGTCAGGCGGTGCGCTCGGCTGAGCCTAAGGCCAGCCGGCATGCAGTGGACGTCGTGCTGGGGCATTTGGGGGAGATCGGGCCAGCTGTCGCTGCCCTGCGCCGGGAATCCTCCAGGCTTGCCGAATGGGGCGAAGAGCTGGCGCGAGTCCGGCGTCGCGGAGGCAGTGTCTTCGCGGCCGGCAGCGACGGATCAGCGCATGAAGCGCAAAGGTTCGCGTCCGAGCTGGCCGCCCACGACCCCGGCGATGGCAGCACATTCAAGGCAATTTCGATCTCCAAGAGCGCCGGTACGGAGGCTGACGGAAAGGGCAGCATCAGCGCCCAAATCTCGGACCAGGTACGCAACGGCGACATCGTGGTCCTGCTCGCTGCGAAGGGCATCACCGATGATCTCCGCGACGCGGCCGCCGCGGCGAAATCCAAGGGTGCGCGGGTGTGGGCCCTCACGGGTAAGGACTCCAAAGACTTGGCACAGTCGGTGAATGAGGCCATTTGCATCGATACGGATCCTCCGCACGCCGAGGAGGCGCACCTTGTGGCGGTGCTGGCCTTGTGTGAGTGCTTCGACGACGCAATGAGGCACATCGGGCAGAAGTAGTACGCGGCCGGCCGCATCGGATGTGATCTGCGCCTCCATCGGAATAGTTGCAGACGCCTTGCAGTTGCCCAGAGTGAACCTGATTCATTCTGAAAGGATCCGCGCATGCTGTTTTCCCCCCTGGCCCTCGGCGAGCTTGAACTGTCCAACCGACTGGTGATGGCGCCCCTGACGCGCCTTCGCGCAGGCGACCAAGGCATCCCTGGTTCATTGATCGCAGAGCATTACCGCCAGCGGGCCTCCCTCGGCTTGATCGTCAGCGAGGGAACCTACCCCACCCCCGCGGGCCAGTCCTACCCGGGCCAGCCGGGGCTCGTGACTGAAGAGCAGATCGCCGGCTGGAAGCAGGTCACTGACGCCGTGCACGCCGAGGGCGGCCGCATGTTTGCCCAGATCATGCACGGTGGGCGCGTTTCACACGCCGACATCACCGGCGGAGTCGAGATTGTTGGCCCGAGCGCCGTCGCCATCGAAGGCGAGGTCCGCACGCCTCACGGCAAGCAGGCCTACCCGGTGCCGCGCGAACTCCGCACCGACGAACTGCCGGGTGTCATCCAGGAAATCGTCACCGCGTCCAAGAACGCCATCGAGGCTGGATTCGACGGCGTTGAACTCCACTCCGCCAACGGTTACCTGCTGCACGAATTCCTTGCACCGAACTCGAACGTTCGCACGGACAGCTACGGCGGCTCCCCGGAAAACCGGGCCCGCTTCGTGATCGAGACCGTCAACGCAGTGGTCGAGGCCCTCGGTGCCAACCGCGTAGGCATCCGCATTTCTCCGGAGCACAATGTGCAGGGAATCGCGGAAACCGATGCCGCTGACGTCCGGGCGACCTACGAGGTGCTGGTGGATACCATTGCCCCGCTCAACCTGGCGTACTTGAGCGTCCTCCACCACGAGCCCAAGAGCTCCCTGGTTCAGGACCTGCGTGAGCGTTTCAACGGAACCTTCCTGGTGAACACCGGCTTCAGCGAGATCACCACCCGCGATGAAGCGTTCGCCATTATCGAAGACGGCTTGGCTGACGCCGTGGTGGTCGGTCGTCCTGCCATCGCCAACCCGGACCTTGCCCGCCGCTGGCGCGAAAGCCTGCCGCTCAACGAACCGAACGCAGCCACGTTCTACGCCGACGGCGCCGAGGGTTACACGGACTACCCCTTCTACGCGAACTAAGGGCCTGGCGCACTAAAGAGCGCAAAGCACCCCGGCAAGACCACGACGTCGGCACTCACCAGAGTGCCGACGTCGTGCTGTCTCCAGGTGAGGTGGTGCTGTCTCCATGTGAGTGGGTAAGGGCGGAATGTGACAACGCGCTTACCCGGCCGCACGCCCACGTTCCTATAGGATTTGTGCCATGCCTGATCCTTCCCCGTCCGCGGCCCGTGCTGGCTTCCCCGTCAGTCGCCAAGTGCTGGCCGACCACGTCTACGAAGCACTGCTTGAGTGGCTCATGGACGGTCGATTGGAGCCGGGCGCGGCCGTGAGCATCGACGGGATGGCCCGGGAGCTGGACGTTTCGCCGACTCCGGTGCGGGAAGCACTTGCTCGCCTGGAGCACACCGGCATGGTCCGGCGCGTCGCGTTGAAGGGGTATCGGGTGGCCCCCGTCTTCACCCGGGAAGACTTCGCCGAGCTCATGGAAGCGCGTTTGTCCATTGAGCCGGTCAACGCGCGGCTGGCTTGTTCCCGGATGACCGACGAAGGCCTGGGCGCGTTGAAGCAAGCCGTGGAAGACCTCAAGACCGCACCCCGCGGCGGCACCTTTGCCGAATACCGCAGCTACCTCGAAGCCGACGAACGGTTCCATCAACTCATCGCCGCGCAGGCGAATAACCAGTTCCTGCTCGCCGCCTATAACACCCTGGGCGGCCAGATCCAGCGCTTCCGCTTGTTCGGGGGAGTGGGCATCACCGACGCTGAGCAGGCTATCGCCGAGCATCAGGCAGTCCTCGACGCCATGATCAAGGGCGACCCGGAGAAAGCCGCGGCAATGATGGTGGACCATGTCGAAAAGGTCCGGGGCCGTGCAATGGCGGACGCTCCGGCGGACTAGCCCGCGACTGAACAGCGAATGAACAGCGACTAATCAGCGACAGATCAAGTGGCTCGCCGGCTACTCTGGCGGGCCTTCTGTGTACGCTCAGTGACCCCCTTCACAGACATATGTAAGACATATAGGATCTAGGAAGTTTCGCGAAAAGGGTTGACAGCTTTGCTTGGTTCGTAAATCCTATAGGAAACAGGATTCCACGAAGGAGTGATCATCATGGCCTACACCGCCGAGAATTGGCCCATCACCGCGGCCCTCCTGCAGTTCCCCGGCACCGACGCTGCGGGTCAGCAGGTCAACGACGCCGATGCTTCCGTTTGGGCTTCTGTCCTCCAGGAAGTGAAGGACGCAGGTTTTGCGAACGCGGACCTCACCGACAGCTGGGTTCGTCCCGGCGACCTCAGCAAGGATCGCCTCACCGAGTTCAAGCAGACCGCCGACGAGGTAGGCATTGGCGTGCCGGTCATCTCCGCAATTCGCCGTAGCGTGATCCACCAGACTGACTGGGCGGACAACCTGGCCTACAGCCACCGCACCATCGACGCCGCAGCGGAGCTCGGCTGCGAAGTGGTGTCGTTCGGGCTCCACCAGGCCATCACCCCGGAGCAGCAGAAGCAACTGTGGTTCTGGACCGTTGAAGGCTACAAGGACCCGGTGGGGGATAAGGAAGCCTGGGGCAACGCCGTCTCCCGTATCCGCGAACTCGGCAAGCACGCAGCAGACGCCGGTGTCCTCCTGTCCTTGGAAATGTACGAGGATACGTACCTCGGTACCGCTGACTCTTCCGTCCAGCTGGTCCAGGACATCGGCTTGGACAACGTGGGCCTCAACCCGGACCTTGGCAACCTGATCCGTCTCCACCGGCCCATTGAGGACTGGCGCGAGATGGTGGCGAAGACCCTGCCGTACTCCAACTACTGGCACATGAAGAACTACATCCGCGACGAAGACGTTGCCCGTGACAGCTACATCACCATGCCGGCCCCGATGGAAAGCGGACTCATCAACTACCGCGAGGCCTTCAAGCTGGCACTTTCCGTGGGCTTCCAGGGCATCCTCTGCACCGAGCACTACGGCGGCGACGGCTTGAGCGTCACGGCCAGCAACCAGGATTACCTCCGCAGGCACGTCCTCCCGAAGACCGACGGCTACGCGCTCGGCACGAGCCAGGTTGCCCAAGGACGCCAGGAACCGGCCACCCAGCTCGCAGGAGTCTAGGAAAATGACACAGATCTTCGACAACCCGGCAGACTTTGCCGATGAAGCGCTGGACGGTTTCGTGGCCGCGAACCGCGGCTATGTGGCCCGAGTGGATGGCGGTGTGGTTCGCTCGACCGAAGTCCCGGCCGGCCAGGTGGCCCTGGTGGTTGGCGGCGGCTCGGGACACTACCCGGCCTTCGCCGGGCTGGTGGGTCCTGGCCTCGCGACGGGCTCGGCCTGCGGGAACATGTTCGCCTCCCCGGCGGCTGGCCAGGTCTACCGGGTCGCCAAAGCGGCCAACGCCGGTGGCGGGGTCCTGCTCAGCTACGGCAACTACGCCGGCGACGTCCTCCACTTCGGCCAGGCACAGCTCCGGCTCAACGCCGAGGGCATCGAGACCCGCACAGTCACCGTCACTGACGACATCGCCAGCGCCCCCATCGATCAGCTCGGGAAGCGCCGCGGAATCGCGGGCGACCTCACCGTGTTCAAGATTGCCGGCGCCGCTGCCGAAGCGGGACTGGACCTTGACGCCGTCGAGCGCTTGGCCATCAAGACCAACTACCGGACGCGTTCGCTGGGTGTGGCCTTTGACGGGTGCACACTGCCTGGCGCCGCCGACCCGCTCTTCCACGTGCCTGCCGGACAGATGTCGCTTGGCCTGGGCATCCATGGCGAGCCCGGCATCTCCGAGCACCCCATGCCCACAGCGTCCGAGCTGGCCGAACTCCTGGTCTCCAGGCTCCTCGACGACAAGCCGGAGGACGCCGGAGACCGGGTGGTGGCCATCGTCAACGGCCTGGGCACGGTGAAGTACGACGAACTCTTCCTGTTGTTCGGCAAGGTGGAGAAGCTGCTCACCGCTGCCGGACTCACCGTTGTTGAACCCGAGTGCGGTGAGCTGGTGACCAGCCTGGACATGTCCGGACTGTCCCTGACCCTGCTGTGGCTGGACGAGGAACTGGAACAGTACTGGGCTGCACCCGCCGACACTCCGGCGTTCCGCAAGGGCAGCATGGCGCCCCGGGCACCTCGCGCTGAGGCAGCTATCGACGACGCCGAAACCGCCGACGTTGAACAGCCCACCCCTGCTGCCGCTGACCTCGGGCGTTTGGCCGTGGAAATTCTCGCCCAGGTGCGGGACGTGGTTGTGAAGCATGAAGAGGAACTCGGCAAGCTGGACGCGATCGCCGGCGACGGCGACCACGGAATCGGCATGCGCCGCGGTGTCGATGCTGCAGCCACGGCTGGGGAAGCTGTGAGCGGTGGATCGGTGGCGAGGGTCCTGGCCACTGCCGGTGAGGCCTGGAGTGAACGCGCCGGCGGAACCTCGGGAGCTCTCTGGGGCTCGGCAGTCATCGCCGCCGGGCAGTCACTTGGCAACCGCGAGGCGTACGCATCCGGGGACGCGGCAGCGGCGGTCACCGCCTTCGTCCGGGCCATCACCGAGCTCGGCAAAGCCGATCCCGGGGACAAGACCATGGTGGACGCGCTGTTGCCGTTCCGTGACGCCTTCCTGGCAGAGCTCGACGGCGGCGCTCCCGTTGACCGGGCCCTGGCAGTAGCCGCTGCGGCCGCTGAGTCCGCTGCCGCAAGGACCGCGGACCTGCGTCCGCTCAAGGGCAGGGCACGCCCGTTGGCCGAGAAGAGCCTTGGCCATCCCGATCCCGGGGCGGTCTCCTTTGGCCTGATCACCGCAAGGATTTCGCACTTTATCGATTCACAACTGGCCACGGTTGCCGCAGCGGGAGAGCTGTCGGCAACGGCCGGAAACGGAGCCCAAGCATGAGCAACACCCAAGGCTGGCGCATCGTCGTTGGCAATGACGAAGCCGGAGTCGAATACAAGCAGGCCCTACTCGCCCTGCTGGAATCGGACCCGCGTGTGGCTTCGGTGACCGATGTGGGCGTTGGTTTCAACGACTCCACCGCCTACCCGCACGTTGCCGTTGACGCCGCCCGCAAGGTGGCCGAGGGCGAAGCGGACAGGGCACTCCTGATCTGCGGCACGGGGCTCGGGGTGGCCATTGCAGCCAACAAAGTACCGGGAATCCGTGCGGTCACGGCCCACGACAGCTACTCAGTGGAGCGGTCCGTCCTCAGTAACAACGCCCAGGTCCTCACCCTCGGCCAGCGGGTGATTGGCTTGGAACTGGCCAAGAAGCTCGTAGGCGAGTGGCTCGACCACCGCTTCGACCAAAACTCCTCCTCCGCCGCCAAGGTGGACGCCATCTGCTCGTACGAGCCCGACTACACGAAGGCAGTCTGATCATGACCACTCCTGAAGCAACTGAAGCGACTGCAAGCAACGCAGCCCGGAAGATCGCCGTCGTAGGCTCCGGCTACATGGGTGGCGGCATCGCCCAGGTGCTGGCGCTCGGCGGGGCGCGTGTAGCGCTTGCCGATGTGTCCGCCGAAATCGCCCAGAAGAACTACGACCGCCTGTTGGTTGAGTCGGATCAGTTCATCGCCGATGGACTTTTTCCCGCAGGCTCCACCGAGATCCTCAAGCAGAACCTGTGGGCAGCCAAGGACATTGAGGAAGCTGTGGCGGACGCCGACTTCATCGAAGAAGCCGTCCCCGAGGTCCTGGAGATCAAGCACCAGACACTTGCCCGGATCAGCGCCGCCGCCCGCCCGGACGCGCTGATTGGTTCCAACACCTCCACCATCTCCATCGGTGCGCTCGCTGAGGCCGTCACCAACCCGGAGCGTTTCCTGGGAGTGCACTTCTCCAACCCGTCGCCGTTCATTCCGGGCGTCGAGGTCATTCCGCACGCCGGCACGGCGGCTGCTACTGTCGCTGCGTCCCGTGAGCTGGTCCATGCTGCCGGCAAGCAGACCGCCGTCGTCAAGGACGTCACGGGTTTCGTGCTGAACCGCCTGCAGTACGCGCTGTTCCACGAAGCAGCGCAGCTGGTTGAGCAGGGCATCGCAACAGCGGACGACGTCGACACCCTGGTCCGTACGACCTTCGGCTTCCGCTTGCCGTTCTTTGGTCCGTTCGCCATCGCGGATATGGCCGGTTTGGATGTCTACAACTTCTGCTACAAGTCGCTGCAAACAGGATTCCCGGAACGCTTCGCGACGCCGAAGATCCTGTCGGACCTGGTGGAAGCAGGCAAGCTCGGTACCAAGACCGGCGCCGGCTTCCTCAACGTCCCGGCCGAACGCACTCCGGAACTCATCGCCTACCGCAACAAGGCCTACGTCGCCATGCAGAAGCTCATTGAAGAGCTCGGCCCGGCCCCCATCAACTAACCCTTCCTTCAGGAGAAACACATGACATTCCCCGCTGAACGCACCGCAATCGTCACCGGCGCCGTTTC
Organism: Paenarthrobacter aurescens; assembly: GCF_025421775.1. Classification (GTDB taxonomy): domain Bacteria; phylum Actinomycetota; class Actinomycetes; order Actinomycetales; family Micrococcaceae; genus Arthrobacter; species Arthrobacter aurescens_B. The sequence goes on from NZ_JAOEFX010000002.1 coordinate 297,340, forward strand.
TGAACGTGGCATCGGTCGCGCAACCGTCAACTACCTGGCCGCCCAAGGCTGGAACATCGGCATCATCGATCTGGACGACGCCGCCTGCAAGATCGCAGCCAAGGAAATCGCCGCAGAATATGGCGTGCAGGCCCACGGCGTTGGCGCCAACGTGGCCAGTGAAGCCGAAGTCCGCGCAGCCATTGACGAACTGGAAGCAGAACTGCCGCAGATCGTCGCCCTGGCCAATGTTGCCGGAGTCAGCTCGCCTGTTGGCTACCTGGAACTGGAACCCGCCGAGTGGGACCGGGTGCTGAACATCAACCTGAACGGTGTCCATTACGCCACCCGCCGCGTGGCCGAGTCCATGGTCAAGAACCGCATCGGCCGCATCGTGAACATCTCCTCCGTCTCTGCCCAGCGCGGTGGCGGCACGTTCTCGAAGACCCCGTACTCCGTGGCCAAGGCCGGCGTCATCGGCCTGACCCGCGCAACCGCCCGTGAGCTGGGTGAGTACGACATCACCGTCAACGCCATCTCTCCCGGCCCTATCGACACCGACATCATGGGCGGCACCTTGAGCCAGGAACGCAAGGACGAGCTCACCAAGGACCTCGTGGTGAACCGTGTGGGCTCAACCCGCGACATCGCCGCCGCCATCGCCTTCCTCATCAGCGAGGACTCCGGATACATCTCCGGCCAGACGCTGAATGTGGATGGCGGACTGTACATGCACTAGGCCGTTGGCAATGAAGACCTGGACACGAGAACGCAAGATCTACCTTGCCGTGGGCGTCCTTGCCTGCGCAGTGGGCATGGTGCTCATCTTCTTCCCGCGCTGATCGCGGCTGCATTAGTTGTTTCCTGTCACTCAAAGAGGAGTTTCAATGTCTGTTGCCACCAATTCCACCAAGGAGTTGCTGGACACGCCGGTCCTCAAATCGGCGATCTCCAAAGCTTCGCGGCGCCTCATGCCGATGCTCGTCATCCTGTACGTGGTGGCCTTCCTGGACCGCACCAACGTTGGCTTCGCAGAAGCAGCGCTGGAAGTGGACAAGGGCATCACAGCGGGCGCCTACGCTCTGGGCGCCGGTATCTTCTTCATCGGTTACGCGCTGTTCGAAATCCCCAGCAACCTGCTGCTCACCAAGTTTGGTGCCAAGGTGTGGCTCGCCCGCATCGCCATTACCTGGGGAATCGTCTCGGCGTGCTTTGCCTTCGTGCAGGGTGAGACGTCCTTCATCATTCTCAGGTTCTTGCTGGGCGTCACTGAGGCCGGCTTGTTCCCGGGCGTCATCATGTTCCTGGCGGCGTGGTTCCCCAACAAGGTCCGCGTGAAGATGTTCGCCATCTTCTACCTGGCCCAGCCTTTCTCCCAGATGATGGGTGCACCGCTGTCCGGCTGGCTCATCAACATCGGTGACCAGGTCCCGGGCGTTGCAGGCTGGCAGGTGATGTTCTTCGTCGAAGGCATGCTGGCCGTCCTGGCCGGTGTTGCCGCCTACTTCTTCCTTATCAACAGCCCACAGGACGCCAAGTTCCTGACCAAGGAAGAGAAAAAGGCGCTGTCCGACGTCATGGCACTTGAAGACACCGTCAAGGAAGAAACGGGTCCCCGAGGCGTCCTGGCCTCCATGCGGAACGGCCGCGTCTGGTACTTCACCGTCATCTACTTCTGCCTGCAGGTAGCGGTCTACGGCGTGACGTTCTACCTGCCCCAGCAGGTGGCGCAGCTGACCGGACAAAAGGTGGGCATCGCCGTCGGCCTTCTGGCGGCTATCCCGTGGTTCTTCGGCATCTTCGCCTGCTACTTCATCGGCAAGGCCGCCAACACGGTGGCGCGGCGTCGCCGTTGGGGCACGGCGCTGTTCATCTCCACCGGCCTGTGCATCTTTGGTTCCGCCTGGGCAGGCGCCAACCAGATGCCCGCCGTGGGCATCATCTTCATCACCTTGGCTGTGTGCAGCTTCCTGTCGACAGGTCCTATCTGCTGGTCATACCCGACGGCGTTCCTCACCGGTACTGCCGCAGCTGCGGGCATCGGGCTGATCAACTCACTCGGAAACCTGGGCGGGTTTGTCGCCCCGATCCTGCGCACCACGGTCAACCAGGTCACGGCATCGGACACCGGGACCATGGGCGTCTACGCCTTGGGTGTCCTGCCATTCGTGGCGGCCCTGCTGATGTTCGGCACGAAGCGCTTCAGCAACAAGGCCGACGAACTGCTGGAGAAGTAGAGCGTGAACCTGCCTGCTGTCCTCTCTGCGCCGGACACCGCGCTGGAGACTGCTCCGGACGTTCGATTCGTAGGCGTCAGCACCAAGATGTACATGGGCTACGCGCAGAGCCTGGCGTGGTTGGAACAGTTGGTTGCGGAAGTGGACGCCCGTCCGGCCCTTGCGGCCGGGCGGGTGGTCCCGTTTGTGATCCCATCGTTTCCCGTGTTGCCCGAAGCCGCGCGCTTGGTGGAGGGTACTCCGTTGGTGTTCGGCGCGCAGAACTGTGGCTGGGCCGACGGGCCGTGGACGGGTGAGGTGTCACCGTCCATGCTCGCGGAGCTCGGAGTGGGCTTCGTGGAAATCGGTCACGCTGAGCGGCGACGCTACTTTGCCGAAGACGAGGCGATGATCGCGCTCAAGGTCAGTGCCGCCGTCGATGCCGGGCTGGCTCCGCTGCTGTGCGTGGGAGAGCCTGACGTGCTGGAACCGGAGGCAGCGGCGGATACCGTGTTCGGGCAGATCAAGGCAGCAGTGTCCGGCGACTGGGCGCGTGCCTCGAAACTTGTGATCGCTTACGAGCCCGTCTGGGCGATCGGCGCTCCTGAACCTGCCTCAGCGGCCTATGTTTCGCGGGTGGTCGGTAGCTTACGGGAGTCGCTGGCCCAGCACGGGTTGGCCGGGCTTCCCATCATTTATGGGGGGTCGGCGAAACCCGGCTTGTTGCCACAACTCGAGGGGGTCTCCGGGCTTTTCCTTGGGCGCTTCGCGCACGACGCCACGAACTTCGGCCGGGTCCTGGACGAAGCCTTGAGTTTTTGTACAGCAGATGCCCCTAAGACGCCTTCTAAAGGGCATTAGGTGTACAAAAACTCCGCTGGCAGAGGGCCACGAAGCCACCAAGGTTTTCCAGGCCTTCCGGATGTGTTGGCAGATAGTTGGTCAGTTCAGGCGAACGCACGACGACGGCACGCCACTGACCGCGCGACACCGCCACGTTGATCCGGTTGCGGGACAGCAGGAACTCCATGCCCCGGGGAACTTCGCCTGCGGCCGATGCGGCCATGGAGACGATGACCACCGGGGCTTCCTGGCCTTGGAACTTGTCCACGGTACCCACCCGTACTTTCCCGAGGCCGGCAGACCGGAGCTCATGTTTGATGAGCTGGACCTGGGCGTTGTAGGCCGCGACCACCAGGATGTCTGTTTCCTCGAGGGGGCGGCGGTCCGGAGAGTCCGAAGGGTCCAGCCATTTCAGGCCCAGATGAGCCTGGACTTGCCGGACGACCTCAACAGCTTCTTCTTGCGAGGCAGTGGAGTTGGCGGTGTGCGTGACGTACACACAGGAAATCCCGGGGCTCGCCCCTTCCAGTTCACGCATGGTTGCGGCTGGAGCGGCCTCGAGCCGGTTGTCATAGGACAGCTCTGACACTGCGCTGCACAGCTCCGGATGCATGCGCCATGACAACGCCAGGAAATAGCCAAGGTGGGAGGGTAAGGTGTTGTAGCCATCCGACAGCCAACCCAGGGCTGATTCATCAACGGGTTCCGGATGCTTGCCCTGAGTGACCTGGGGAAGCTGCTGTGGGTCACCGAGGAGCAGGAGCCGCTTGGCGGCCCGGCTGACAGCCATGGTGTTGGCCAACGAGAACTGTCCCGCTTCGTCGATGACCAGAAGGTCGAGCGATCCGGCGGGGACTTCCTTGCCCACCATGGTCCATGCGGTGCCGCCGATCAGGGCGCCACCTGGCTTGGACAAGAGTTCTTCCACGTCGCCTTTGGCGCAGTTGCTCCACGGCACAGGATCGTTGTGCTTGACGTCCTTGGCTACGAGGCGGGGATCGATACCCGCTTTCTCCACGGCAGCGCAGAGCATGTTTTCCACCACGGCGTGGGATTGGGCCACGACGCCGACTTTCCACCCGTCGGCCACCAGCCTGGCCAGCACGTGGGCGCCAACATACGTCTTCCCGCTGCCTGGAGGACCCTGGACGGCCAGATAGGAATGGTCCAGGTCCCGGACCCCGGCTGTGATGGCATCAATGTAGCCATCAGGGCCGGAGGGAACCGTTGGAAGGTTGGTGAGGGTGCCGAGCCTGGGCGGCTGCCGGCGGACCAGGTCCAGCGCCGGATCCTTGGGCCAGGAAGGCAACGCCGCGCGGAGCTTGGTGGCCAACGCGGCCAATGCAGCCCTTTGCCCGGTCGTCTGAATCGGGCTGTCCGGGGTCAGCGCCATGGGGGTCTGGACGAACTCGGTGGAGTCTTTGCGAAGCTTCTCGACGATGGTGACCGACTCGAAGTCCCCCTCTTCACCGACCTCGATGACCTCTGTCCCGCCCCAGCCAGCACGGCCCAGTACCGAGGATTCCTTGGCCGCCAGGGCATCCGGCAACGGAGACCCGTACATTCGGAAATACTTCCTGCCCGGATCCAATCCCGCGCCATCACCGGACCGGCCCAGCAGTTTCACGATCCGGGCAGGGTTGCTGCGAGGCGTTGGTTTCGCCCAGTCCTGCAGCAACTCCGCGTGGTCCACGATGAATTGGTCGCGGGACTCGTCCCATTGCGAGGTCGGCTTTTCCAGACGATCGAAGTGTTCCCACCAGTGCTGTTTGTCCTCGCGGCGGTGATATCCGACTCCGGCAGCGACGATGCCAATGGCCCGGGCCTCCAGCGTTGCCTGTTCCTCCGCGGGCAGACCGGCCACATAGTCGAACAGGGCCTTCTCTTCGGGCGGTGCCTCGTACTTCTCCGGCTCGGTATCTGATTGTGGTCCGTCCGCCACAGGGCCGCCGGGAACGATGGAGCGCTCCGCAGCCCGGGCAAGCAGCCAGTTGCGCAGCTCCAGCGTCGACAAGCAGTCGTACTCGTTGTAGTCCCTGATCCCTTCGAGAATGGCCGCAGCCTGCCCGGCCTGACCAGTATCGCGGGCCGTGCAGTAGTCCGCGTAGGCAACCACGGAAGCACCGGCGTCGGTCACATCACCCGAGCGCAGATGCTGCCCCATGTACAGGGGTTCCAGTTTCTTGATGCTGTACGAGTTCTCGGAGACCCGGATGCTGTGCCGCACGGTGTCGTAGAGGTCCACCAGGACACCTTGGCGCAGGAGGTCATCGACGGCGGTTTCACCCACCACATGCGTCAGCGAAAGATTGCGCAGGGCCGTCTTCTCGTAGGCCGCATAGTGATAAATGTGCATGCCGGGATAGGTGGCACGGCGCTGGGCTACGTAGTCCAGGAAGGACACAAACGCGTGGCCTTCCTCCGCGCGTGAATGAGCCCAGAAAGGGCGGAACACAGGCTCCGCCCCTGGTTCCACGGGGTTCTCGATGACCCCGAAGAGGTACTCCAGCCCCCACTTGCCCGTGGCGGGGTCCTGCCAGAGCGGATCGCCTTCGAAGTCGAAGAAGATGTCGCCCGGATCCGGCACAGGCAGCCTGCCGAGAGTGTTCTCGGGCAGGACGTTGTAACTCACGGACTTCGCTTCTCCGGATTTGTCCGTGTACTTGACCGTGCCATCAGGAGTGCCTGTGCCTGTTTGAAGTTGGGCTTGGTCGCGGAGGCGCAGCAGCATCGAATCCCCGGACGCCGGCATGGCTGCCAGTTGGTCGATGGTGGTGATACCGGATTCGATGAGCTTTTTGCGGCGGCTGATGCGCATGCCCGCCACCATCAGGAGGTCCCGGTGCAACTGGACCTGTTCGGCGCAATAGTCGCAACGGCCGCATGCCGAGTACCGGGGATCGCCCCATTCAATGGGTCCAGCGCCGGAAACATGCGTGGATGTCATGCCAAGGAAACGCTCGCGGCGTTCCTTGAACACCGGGAGGATCTGCGAGAGCGGATGGTCGCTGTGGACCCGATTGCCGAGGACCAGCGTGACCGTGGGATCAGGGGTGATGCCGGCCTGCAGGAGCTGGTCTCCGTAGGCGGCAAGCTGCAAAAGTGCTGTGACCTTGGCATGGCGGGCCAGCTTGGTATCGAAGACGGCATACAGCCCGCCGGGTTGCTTGACCAGAAAGTCCGACCGTCCGTGGAACTGGCCGTCGAAGAAGGCGGCCTGGAACACCACATCCGCACCGGAGAGCAGGGCATCGATGGATTCCACGTGCTTGGCCGAAAGGGTGACGCGGTCCATGGCCGTGGCGGGGACGACGTCGTAAACGCCTTTTCCTGTCGCCGGATCCCAGTGCCCGAATTCAGCCACGAACTCGTCCAGTACGCGATGTTCGTGCACGTCGCCCAACTTGGCGGTGCGATCCAACATGGCGTCCGCCGCGAAGTCCGGCTTGGGTGATCGGCCGAGTTTTTCGTCGAGTTTCCGGAGCAATTGGTATTCGCAGGTGGCAGCGATAACGAGGTCGCTGGCCGAGAAGACCAGGTCCTGCGGGGCGCCCGCTATCTCCGGATCGAGAAAGAACACAGCGACCCACCTCTCTTCCAAACCAATTGAACCAAGCCAGTTGAATCCTTGTAGCCAAGCTATCAGCGGGCACCGACAAAATAACTTCCGGCAAAATAGCGTCGGGCCAACCTAGACTGCACCCATGACCGAAACAGCCCCCACAAGTGACCCTGCTTTCGAAGCCGCGTACCAGGCCGCACAGAAGAGCCTCAGCGAGGGCGGCATTCCCATCGGGGCGGCCTTGGCCCGGGGCGGAGAAGTCATCGCCAGCGGCCACAATGAACGAGTTCAGCACGGCGATCCGATTGCGCACGGCGAGATGTCTGCCCTTCGTGCCGCCGGACGCCAAAAGACATACCGTGACACCACGCTCTACACCACGTTGGCGCCCTGCGCGATGTGCACGGGAACCATCATCCAATTCAAGATTCCGAGGGTTGTGGTGGGGGAGGCAGAGACGTTCCCCGGTGAGTTCGATCTACTGCGTTCACGCGGCGTGGAAGTGGTGGTCCTGGACGATCCCCGCTGTGTGGACATGATGCGCAGCTTCCAGTCCGAACACCCTGAACTGTGGGCAGAGGACATCGCGGAGTAGGCGCTACGGTTTAGACGGTTTAAACGGTCCAGGGGAGCGACGGTTTAAAGGAGCGACGGCGGCACCAAGGGCGGGGTGCCGCCGTCGCCGGCTACAGGGGAGCCAAGGACCAACTAGCCATCCGACGGCTTTTTGGCGGGCTTCCTCGGAGCCGACCGGCGGGAACGGGCCGCCGGAGTTGATGGGATCATTTCCTTGACCCCGGCCAGCACTGTGGCGTTCGCACCACGGGTGCCCAGGTCCTTGGCGAGGGTCTCCACCTCGGACTTCGCCGCCGCAGTGTCGTCCGCTTTGGCATGCAATGCCGTGCGGAGTTCCACCAGGCCGCGGTAGGCGAGGTTGCTTGCCGCTTCTGCTCCCTGTTGATAGCTGGCCAGACCGGAATCCGTCAACGCAAGTGCCCGCTCAGGGTCGGCGCTGTGGTGCTTGACCATCCTTTCGTCCTTGCGGCGGTAGAAGTCATCTCCCACTGATTGCGCGACGGCGGTTGCCGCCTTCACGCCCAAAGGCTCGCCACTGAAACGCTCGGCAGCTTCGGTCAGGGTGTCCAGTCCCTTGCTGAGGTACGGCGACATGGATCCCTCGAAAGCGAGGGTCAGGCCCACCTCGCGCGTGAAGAACCCGGGCGCGAACCGATCCTCTTCACGGGTGACGGGGAAACCGACACGAAGAGGCAAAGTATTGGACGCTTGGACGATACCGTCCGTGGAATAGACGGCGCGGACCAGGTACTGCCCGGGCTCGTCGAAAGCGAAGCCTCCCACTCCGTAGGCGAGCTGGACGAGTTGGCTGTAGCGGTCGCTGCCGTCGTCGTCGCCCACCGGTGCAGGAGCCAGCGTAACGATCTCCGGAAGTCCGTAGAAGCAGACCACCGATTCATGCAGCACCACAGTTCCGTTGGGCTTCTGCACGTAGACCGTCGTGTTGCCGTACCGGGGATCGAGCCTGCCATCCACCATGACGGGCACGTCGGTTGTATTTCGCAACCGGAACTCGATGGACACAGGCTCCATGTAGTCGAAGTGGTCCTTGGCCGAGAGCGTCAGTTCAACGTCGCTGCCCGGCCCGGAGACCGTCATGGCGCCGGCAGGGGATTCCAGATGCCCGCCGGAGGCCCACGGATCTCCGCCCATGATCACGGAGGCCCGGTCACCGTGGCGCATGTGGAGAAGCTCGTCGTCGTCAAAGCGGAAACGGAAGTTGGCCCAGAAGGTGTCCGTGCCGTTGCGCTGATCGTATTTCCAGTCATAGTTCATCCATGACAGTGCATCCGGGCGGGCTTTGTCCCAGGCATGCAGGAAGTTGAAGGCGTGCCCGGCTTCGTGGACCCAGGTGTAGAGGAAATGCCGCATGGCCCAGGCCTGATCCTGGGTGGTGGGGTTGGAAACAAGGTTGGTGAACCAGGAATGGTTCCGGAATACCGCAAAACCCTGGCGGTCGGGTCCGCGACCTGCGCCGCCAAAGCCCGCAGCGGCGTCGAACATAATGCCACCCACCCCCGCGCTGTCAAAGATGCCGGCCTGAATGCCCCACATGTTCCACGCGGGCCACCCCGAGTTGTACTTGCCGAACGAGGTTTCCATGGCGTCGTGGAGTTCGCCGACATTCCAGGAAGCAAAGCCGGCGGCGCTGTCGTCGATGACTGTATGGACCGGATCAACGGTGACCGCGATTCCGGCGTCCTTATACGACGACTCGATAGTGATGGTCCGGTTGGGCAGGTCCGCGGGACGATTGTTGTGGGCATGGCTGTTGTAGATGGGAACCTTGGGTTCTATGTCTACGGACGAGCAATAGTCCAACTCCAGGTTCATGTCGCGGAAGGCATCCGAACGGTAGGTGCACGCGTAGGGCTGGCCGGGGACTCCGCCGGAAGTAAACGTGGCAACAGCTCCCGTGACTGCTCCGTGGGACCACGACACCACAATGTCCACCGTGGTGGCAGGACGGGTTCCTTTCCAATAGCGGACTGTTCCGAGGATGTGCACGTCGGTATCGGTGAACGTCACAAGGGGTGTGTCCACGATCCAGGACTCAACGTACGTCTTCACAAGTTGGTTGACCCCCGCCACCTTGACGAAGCGGGTGCTGTAGAAGTCACCGCTGACCTTGTTCATGACGGGAGACTGGACGCCGTCGCGGGAGTCGATGTCCAAACGGAGGTCCAAGGCGCTTCCGATGGGGCCGGGGTTGCCTTGAAAGCCTTCATATCGCCCGCTGACCGCTGCGGGTCGCCGGCACCTCCAGAACTCCGTAGAAGGAAGGGACTGGGTTGAAGGAACGGACTGGCCAGGTTCATGGGAGACATCAGGGGTGTAGTGGGTACTGGGGACGTTGGGGGTGTCCATGGGGGTGTTCTTTCTCGCTCTGTATACAGTCAAAATGCGTTCGCTCGCGCGCTGTGGCGGACGAGCGGCATGACGGTCCAGGGCGGGGCGGGTGCGCGTGGGGATGCTCGAAATGAGTCGAAGTGGCCAATGCCCAGAAGCCGTAAGTAAACCCACGATGAGGATACTCCAGCGAATGGATTATATCTAGGGAAATCAGGCGGTTTTCTTCCGAAGGAGGAGCCAACATCGTCTGGTCAGCCATTCCCGCCGGGCGTAGGCTGGCATCATCGGCGCCGGAGCCGAAGGACTCATGCCGAAGGCCCCGCGTCGATAACCCCAATCGATGAAGGAGGACCCATGAGTGTCGTACGTGAATTCATGACGACGAATGCACAGTGCATCGCCGAGGATAAGACTCTTCAGGAAGCCGCCATGCTGATGAGGGACCTGGACTGCGGTTCACTTCCCATCTGCGGCAGCGACGGCAAGCTCACCGGCTTCATCACCGACCGCGACATTGTGGTCAAGTGCCTCGCCGAGGGCAGGGATGCCCGCGAAGTCCTGGCCCGCGAGCTCGCCACCGGCAAGCCGTACTGGGTGGACGCCGATGCCAACGTCGACGAGGCCGTCGCCATGATGGAGGACCGCCAGGTTCGCCGCCTGCCCGTCATCAGCGACCACAAACTGGTAGGCATCATCAGCCAGGGCGATATTGCCCGCAACCACTACGCAGAACAGCGCCTCGGCGAAATGGTGGAGCACATCTCAGCCAAGGAGCACATGGCCCACTAAGGACCGGCAACCAAGCTGAGCCCGGCAACCCAGCTGGGCCCGGCAACCAATCCAGCCGCCGCGAGGCCTTCCTTCAGAGGAAGGCCTCGCGGCCCGTTCCTTCACGCAGTACGAGTTCGCCGTCTTCGATGGAGACGATCAGGCTCTTTGGCTTTCCGGCCAGCTTCTTCGTTGCGCTGAGTTTCCTGCTGCGGACCTCTACTCCCACCGTGGCTCCCTTGGCGGGCAGTTCCACAGTGACTTCTTCGGCCATCCCCAACAGCATTTTGGTGGAGATACCCCGCTCGGACACGGCTTCCTTGCCGTTGACGGTGACGGTCACGTCATCGGAATCAAACCCGTCCTGAAGAATGATGAGCAGTTCCTGCATGGTCCAACTACAGCACTAACGGCGCCGCCGGGATAGGGCTTCCCGATACCTCCCTTCGGAAACTGTCGGCCACGTGAGGCAAACTGTCATGGTGACTTCAAATCTCCAACACCAGTCAGCTGACTCCGCCATCCACGCCCAGATCGCCGCCGAACTCGGCGTCAAGGCCTGGCAAGTCAAGGCCGCGGTGGAACTGCTCGACGCCGGATCCACCGTCCCGTTCATCGCCCGCTACCGTAAGGAAGTTACCGGGACGCTCGATGACACCCAGCTCCGCGACCTCGAAGAACGGCTCAGATACCTGCGCGAGCTGGAAGAGCGGCGGAAGTCCGTCCTTGAGGCAATTGCTGCCCAAGGCAAGCTGACCCCGGAACTGGAAGCCGCCGTCGTCGGTGCGGATACCAAGGCGCGACTTGAGGACATTTACCTTCCCTTCAAATCCAAGCGCCGCACCAAGGCCCAGATCGCCCGCGAAGCCGGGTTGGAGCCGCTGGCCGACGTCCTGCTCGCCAATCCCCAGCTTGACCCCACTGCCGAGGCCGCCAAGTACCTGAACGCCGAGCACTCCATCGACGACGCCACTGTGGCGCTCGCAGGAGCCCGCGCCATCCTGGTGGAGCGCGTGGGGCAAGACGCCGATCTCGCCGAGGACCTGCGCGAACGCCTCTGGAAGCAGGGGCGCATGGTGTCCCGGGTCAAGAAGGGCATGGAGGCCGAGGGCCAGAAGTTCAAGGACTACTTCGAGTTCACGCAGGTGCCCTCCGGCATGCCGTCGCACCGCGTGCTGGCGCTGTTGCGTGGTGAGAAGGACGGCGTCCTGGAGTTGGATCTCGCCGAGGCGGACCCAGCCGACGACGACGCCCTGGCCGCCGCCCGCGGTAAGTATGAGAACGCTGTGGCCAAGTGCCTCGGGGTCGCCAACCAGGGTCGGCCCGCGGACGCGTGGCTGACACAAACTGCCCAGCTCGCCTGGCGGGGCCGCATCCTTGACCGCCTCACTACCGACCTTCGCGGCCGCATGTTCGCCGACGCCGAAGATGAAGCCGTGCGCGTTTTTGCCGCCAACCTCCGCGACGTCCTGCTGGCCGCTCCTGCGGGTAACCGCTCCACGCTCGGCCTGGACCCGGGGCTCAGGACCGGCGTGAAGGTGGCCGTCGTGGATGGCACCGGCAAAGTGGTCACCACGGACACCATCTACCCGCACGCACCCGCGAAGAAGTGGGACGAGGCACTGGCCACCCTTGGCCGTTTGGCACGGCAGTACAACGTGGAACTCGTGGCAATTGGCAACGGAACGGCCTCCCGTGAGACGGACAAGCTGGCCACGGAGCTCATCAAGTCCCTCGAAGCTGCCGGCTCCAAGGGGATCCAGAAGCTGGTGGTGTCCGAGGCCGGAGCATCCGTGTACTCCGCTTCGGCACTCGCCGCCTCGGAACTCCCCGGCATGGATGTCTCGCTGCGAGGAGCTGTGTCCATTGCACGCCGACTCCAGGATCCGCTGGCGGAACTGGTCAAGATCGAGCCCAAGTCCATCGGCGTGGGGCAGTACCAACATGACGTCACAGCGGCGAAGCTGGACCGTTCACTGGATGCCGTGGTGGAGGACTGCGTGAACGCCGTGGGCGTGGACGTCAACACCGCCTCGCCAGCACTGCTAAGCCGGGTTGCCGGCGTAGGGCCCCTGCTGAGTGAGAACATCGTGGCCTACCGGAACGAGAATGGGCCCTTCGCCAAGCGCAGCGACCTCAAGAAGGTCCCGCGCTTGGGTGCGAAGGCCTTTGAACAGTGCGCCGGCTTCCTTCGGATCACCGGGGGAGCGGAGCCGCTGGATGCCTCCAGTGTTCACCCGGAAGCGTATTCGGTGGCCCGCAAGATCCTGGTTGCAGCCGGCGGCGGACCCGCCACAGCGTTGGATCCGCAGGCATTCGTCGATGGCACCTTCGGCCTGCCCACGGTCAAGGACATCATGTCCGAACTGGAGAAGCCGGGCCGCGACCCCCGTCCTGCGTTCAAGGCGGCATCCTTCTCCGAAGGCATCGAGAAAATCTCCGACCTCAAACCCGGCATGATCCTGGAAGGAACTGTCACCAACGTGGCCGCTTTCGGCGCCTTCGTTGACGTCGGTGTCCACCAGGACGGTCTAGTCCATGTGTCGGCACTGTCCAACAAGTTCGTTTCAGATCCCCGCGAAATCGTGAAGTCCGGCCAAGTGGTCCGGGTCAAGGTCCTTGAGGCTGACCCCGAGCGCAAGCGCATTTCCCTGACCTTGAGGCTCGACGACGAACCCGGCGCTGCGGGCGGCCGCAGTTCAGGTGGGCGTGCTTCAGGCGGGCGTGCTTCGGGTGGCTCGGGCGAACGCGCGGCCGGTCAGCGGGCAGGCCAGCAAGGTCAGCGCGGCGGTGGGCAGCCAGGCCAGGGTTCACAGCGGGGTCAGGGGGATCGCCGCCAAAGTGGCACACGCCAGGGAAACCCTCAACAGGCTCCGGCCGCTTCTGCCAACACAGCCATGGCCGAGGCGTTGCGAAGGGCCGGGCTCGGCAAATAGCTCCCAGCTGCCCACGGATCCCGCCCTTGTTCGAATATCGCCCCGATCAACGGCGAGTCAGTCGGACGAGAGCGGGATTGTTCGGCTGGGCCGGTGCTATAGCCCCGCGGTCCTGGCTTCCCACACCACTGCATCCCAGGGTTGCAGTGCTGTGGGAAGCCAGCGGCCGATACGCTCGAAGGCCTCCCGCCTGACCGGTTCCGGCGAGAGGAAAATGTCGTGGAAGGCATTCGGCAGCCGGCTCACTGTGACCGTGTCGGCCAAGGACAGTGAGCGGTGGGCCACGGCATCGACGTTCAGGGCGACGTCGGCCGTGAGCGCGTCTGCGGACCACCTGGGCTGCAGGTAGCTCTTGTCCGAGAGCAGGACCAGCACTGGCACGTCGATGCCCAGCCCCGCGGCGACTGTGGCCTGGCCGCGGAACACGGCATCAAGGAATGCCGGAGTGATGGGGAAACCCCGGTCCGGCCGCCACTGGAGGTTGTAGTCCCATTCGCCATCCAGCGCAGCAGAAACGGCACGGGTGTAGATCCCAGGATCAACCGGCGGCAGGGGTGTCAACGGATGGAGTTTTGCGTGGAGCCCAACCAAGGGCGCAATCGCGCGCCTGCCGAGTTCCGTCGCCTGAAACTCCAGCCAGGGACTGTTGAGGATCAGGGCGGACGCCATTCCCGGGTGACGGGAGGCCCACAGGCTCAGGGTAAGTCCACCTGTCGAGTGGCCCAATAGAATAAGCGGCCGATCAGCACCGGCACCGGATCGGCCCATTGCGGTAAGAGCTGCTGCGATGTCGGCGTCGTAGTCGGCCAGGTTGGTCACGAACCCGGGGACCAGTCCGGGAGCCAGGCTGCGACCGTAGTTGTGCAGGTCCAAGGCGTAGAACCGTGCGCCGGCCCGGTGCCAGAATTCGGCGACATGCCGTTGGAAGAAGTAGTCGGACCAGCCGTGCACATAGAGGACATCAGCGTCGAGGCCAACGCCCTCCGGAGCATCCAGCCACTGCGGGCCGGCGCCGAGGTACCGCACCAAGGTGGCGACAGCGCCGCCGTCGAGGGTCAGCGTTTGTTGTTCAAAGCCTTCGCCAAGAATGTCCGGGTTCCACGGCTGCGTCATGGATTCGATCGTAGCGGCTCGCCGGCGTCCGCCTGCTTTTCCTTCTGCCACGGCCAGCGGCCGGTGATCTCCAGTTCGAGGGAGAAGCTGAGGAACGTCCGGATCAGCACGATGATCGCCAGGACCCCGACGCTCTCGAACGTGGGAGTGACTGCGACGGTGCGGATGATGTCCGCGGCCACCAGGAGTTCGAGCCCCAGAAGGATGGACCGGCCCAGGAGCTGCCGGTAAGAGCGATACGGAGAAAATGGGGCGAGGCCGCTGGCACGCTTCGGCTGGTAGCCCCGCAGTGCGAGCGGAACGGAAACCAAGGCCCCAATCACCATGACAGCCACCCCGGCAGCGTCCATGTACCGGCCAACCTGTTCGATGATGTGCTGGAAATCCATGACCCTCCCCAGTTAGCTGCGTGCCCTTACCGTCTCACACAAACGACGGCGGCAGCCGGGTTCCGTAGAAACAGAACCTGGCTGCCGCCGTCGTGCGTTATTGAGTCGTGCCTTATTGAAAGGTGCCGCAGAAACCGTAGTTACTGTGCAGGCGCGGGGACCGGGAAGAAGACCCGGGGATCCTGCAGCAGCGCGGGGTAGTCGAAGTCGCTGCGCTTGATGACGTTGGTGACCTCGAAGTTGCGGGCGAAGCGGCCGTCAACGGTGATGGGGCGGCCCTGGATGAGGCCGATCGCGAAAGTCTGTCCACCGTCGAACGGAACGGCGAGCTCGGTCTTGCCGGGCAGGGTGTTGAAGGCCTGCTCCTGGGCTTGGCGCTTACGCGTGGGCTTCTTTTCGAGCTGCTTCGCTGGACGCTTCTTGGGGCCCTTGACCTGGCGGCGGGACTTCTCCTCGGCGTACACAAACTGGTACTCGTCGGGGTCTGCGGCGACGCTTGCCTTGGCCTTGCCGTGCGGCGGCATCGCGACAGTTGTCAGCTGCTCCGGGCGGAGATCCGCAACATTGGCGCGCAGAATCAACAGGGCGTCGCCCTCGGGGTCTTGCGGGTGGAACTCGTGCTTGGGTTCCGGCCAGACGTACTCAAGCTTTTCCTCGGTGCGCGGGAAAACCTGGGTGTAGTGCTTGGGGTCCTTGCCGATCAGCTTGGAACGGTGGCTCAAGTGCAGGTCCTCGTGTCCCAACCACGGCGGCATGATGATCCTGGACGCGTAGTCCGGGTGGGCGGCCTGCGGTGCGAACTCCGCGATGTTGTCCCGGGTGTTGTCGGGGTGGCCGCGATCCATCCATTCCTCGGCCATCGCCAGGCCATACATGGTGAGCGCGGGGACGTGGCCCATCCACATGCGGACGGCCGGGTGCTGCTGCCAACCGTACTCCGGGATCACCAACGCGCGGAGAATCTGGAGTGCTTCGACGCGCTGTTTGCCGAGCCTTGAAGTGTCGAGGGCCTTGGCACTCTCACGGAAATCGGCGAAGGGGAGGAAAGTCTGCATCCTTTCAGTTTGAGGGTGCCGCGCTTGAGAACCAAGTTGAGTGCTCCGGGACACGTGCCAGTGTTGGGGCCTAGAGTTGTCGGGTGGAAACTTTTGGCGAGAAAACTACGACCACGGCGCCTCCGGTCGCCGAACTGCACCTGCACATCGAAGGGACTCTCCAGCCAGAGCTGATCTTTGCCCTGGCCGAACGAAACGGCATCGAACTGCCGTACGAAGACATCGAGGAACTCCGGGAAAAGTACGAGTTCACGGACCTGCAATCCTTCCTGGACCTTTATTACGCCAACATGGCCGTCCTGCAAACGGAGCAGGACTTCACCGACATGACGCGCGCCTACCTGAAGCGGGCAGCCGCCGGTGGAGTGCGCCACGCGGAAATCATGATGGACCCGCAGGCGCACACCTCGCGCGGCGTGGCGCTGGAAACCTGCGTCAATGGTGTGGCTGCAGCGCTTGCGACGTCGGAGGAGGACTTCGGGGTTTCGACGCTCCTCATCGCCGCGTTCCTGCGGGACATGTCCGAGGACTCCGCCCTGGAGGTTCTGGACCAACTCCTCGCCATGCACGCTCCGATCGCGGGCATCGGTTTGGATTCAGCAGAGGTGGGCAATCCGCCGTCGAAATTCGAGCGCCTTTACCAGCGCGCCGGCGAGGCGGGCCTGCGGAGGATCGCGCACGCCGGTGAGGAAGGACCTGCCTCCTACATCACTGAGGCGCTGGACATCCTGCATGTGGAGCGGATCGATCACGGCATCCGCTGCATGGAAGATACGGACGTGGTCCAACGTCTGGTGGCGGAGCAGGTGCCGCTGACTGTGTGCCCGCTGTCCAACGTCCGCCTCCGTGCCGTGGACACACTGGCAGACCACCCGCTGCCCGAGATGCTGGCCATCGGCTTGAACGTTTGTGTGAATTCCGACGACCCTGCCTATTTCGGCGGCTACGTGGACGACAACTTCGAGCAACTGGCCAAGGTCCTGGAGTTCTCCGTCCCCGAACAGGCAACCTTGGCGGCAAACTCCATCCGGTCTTCCTTCGCCAGCGAAGCGCGAAAAGCCGTGCTGTTGGACGAGGTCACGGAGTGGGTCAAAGCCTCGGTGCCGCACGCTTAGGCGCCAACAGCCGAGACCCGTGGATCACTTGCGAAGTTTGGGGTGTCACACTCGGTCACGACACACGGTGTTTACCTTCTGCAGTCGCGGGAATTAACAATTCATTGGCAAACTGCAAGGGAGTATCCACCGTTGAAGGAGAAGCATGGGCGCGAACACCGCCGAGAACACCAACCTTCGTCTGAAGGCCGTATTGGACATCCTCGCTGAAAGCGTGTGGTCCGGGGCAACGCTTAACGCCGGCGAGGTACTGGCCGAAGCAATCGTCCGCGTCCCTTTCAATGACCATGAGGCTGAACTTCTCAGTGGCGGCATTCCCCGCGGCCACAAGACCCTCACCTCGGCATCGGCCAAGCTGGTCAAGGCCGGCTGGCTGGTCAAGGGCCGCTCGGGCTGGACCATACCGGACGACGGCCTGCGTGCGACTGTCGCCTTCCCGGACGCGGCCGCTTTCGGATTGGCGCTCGACGCCGGAACCCCGGTACCTGCCGACGTTCCTGTTCCGACCGCGCCGCCGGTGAAACCTGCGGCGAAGAAGGCAGCCGTGAAGCGTTCCGCCCCGAAGAAGGCCGCCGATCCCAAAGTTGCAGCTACGGAGGTAGCGGAGCCCAAGGTTGCCGCGGCCAAGGTATCTGCACCCAAGGCCAAGGCTGCCACGGCGAAGGCTGCTCCGGCCGCGAAGAAGGCCACCACCCGCAAGGCGCCGGCCAAGACCAAGGCGGCTTCCGCCGTCGAAACCGTGCCGCAGCCCGAGGCAGTCGCGATTGCCGGTGACTTCAACAAGATCCTGGGAGCCCCCGAGGATTGGGCGCCGCAGTACGACGAAGCCCAGATGGAGTTCAACCCCATTGTCCAGGTGTGGACGCTGACGGCTGAACTGCCTGCCGGCTTCTACACCTATAAGATCGCGCTGAACCGGTCGTGGGACGAGAACTACGGTGCGTTCGGCGCCCGTGATGGTGCGAACCACGAGTTGAACCACGACGGCGGCCCCGTCACCATCACGTACAGCCACGTGACCAGGGACATCGTGATCGGCTAAGCCTCTTTTGCCGGTTCGAAACCTGCCCTTGTTCGCTCTCCTCCTCGTTGAACGGTTTGAACGGTTTGAACGGTTTGAACGGTTTGAACGGTTTGAACAGTTTGAACGTTGAACGATGAGTGGGCGGACAAGCGCACGTTTCGTTAAGGTGGTTTCATGACTGACGAAGCCCAGCGTGTCACCGCCCGGGTCACCGGCGTCGTCCAGGGGGTGGGTTTCCGTTACTGGACTGCCCGGAAAGCCGACGAACTCCTGCTGAAGGGAACGGTCCGCAACAGCCCCGACGGCTCCGTGGAGTTGGTCGCCGAGGGATCAGCGGCAGACATTGACCACCTGGTGACATGGCTCCAGTCGTCACGTGCCCCGGGCCACGTGGCGGACGTTGACTTCAGGGTTTCCGAGGCCACAGGGGAGTTCGATACCTTCCGGATTGTGGATTAGGAGCCGCCACGGCCCGGTGACGCAGTCATGAGTCCGGATTCCTTGGCTGCCAGGAGCAGTTCCTGGTCATACGCCACCATGGAGTCCACTTGCAATCTGATGGCGGTCGCCAGATGAATTGCGTCTGCACTCCGAAGTTGCCTGGGCAGAGCTGAGGCATACATTAAATCCGTGCGGGTGACATCTACAAGGTTGAGGCCGGCAAGAACATCGTTGACTTGATCAAAGGGCAGGCCGCGGCGGCGTGCTGCGCAGTGAAGCTCGGTATAGAGGAGCATCGACGTCACCAAGTGGCCTCCTGCGAGCCGGATTCCTTGGAGATGGGCGGCCAGGGCTTCGGATTCCCGCTCTTCCACAACAAGCTTCAGAACCGCGGATGTGTCCGCGTAGACGATCACCGATCCCCGCGCAGATCAGACAGGATCTCGGCTGTCGTCATGTCGCTGCTGACGCGGGGCAGGGTGCGGAAGTCCACAGGTGACGGACTGGCTGGTCGGACACTACCGGCTTGGAGCAGCCGCTCAAAGGGTGAAGCCGACGGGGGAATGAGGGTGGCTGTCACCTCGCCATTGTTGGTGACGTCGATAACTTCGCCATTCCTGACGCGTTCCAGAATCTTACTGCTCTGGTTGCGCAGTTCCCGGTGCGGAATAGTTGTCATCATCACCCTCCGTAGCAATCGTAGCACTTTGCTCAACAGGCGGAGGAGTGGCGGAAAATATATAGACTGGTCTATTATTTACGTATGGCTTCCCCGTACCCCAAAGGACTCGCAACCCGGCAGCGCTTGGTCGACTCCATGCTCGCCCTCATCCAGCTCCACGGCTATCACGGAACGGGGCTCAACACAGTGCTGGCCCGGTCGAGGGCCCCAAAAGGCTCCTTGTACTTTCATTTCCCGGAAGGAAAAACCGAACTCGGGATCGCCGCCGTGGGTCTGGCGGGCGATCAATTCTCTGAGCTGATCGGCAGGGCGACCATCGCGTCCTCCTCACCCAACGCCGTGGTCGACGCCCTGGTCGCCGAACTCAAGGGCATTCTGGAAGCCAGCGACTATCAAGCCGGTTGTCCGGTCTCGTCCGTTGCCTTGGACGCAGGGTCTGGGAACGAGCCGCTCAGGGAGGCATGCGGCCAGGTCTATGACGCCTGGGTCAGCGCCGTAGCCAGCTATCTGGCGACGTTCGGGCTCGAGAAAGAGCAGGCGCAACCTGTGGCGACATCGATGATTTGCCTGGTGGAGGGCTCGCTCATTCTGTCCCGCGCCCACAAGTCCACCCAGCCCCTGGACGCTGCTGCAGGGACGCTCAAAATGCTGATGACAGCAGTTCACAGCGAGGCCAGCGCATGAGCTCCCGGCACGCTCTGGTGTTCGGCGCCACGGGCCACATAGGGCAGTGGCTTGTCCGGGAACTCTTGCAACAAGGAGTGACCGTCACAGCCGCCGTGCGCACGAAAGATTCCTTCCAACGACTGGCTGGGTGGCTGGCGGAGCACGACGCGGGCGGGCGCCCAGCCTTCGTCCTCGTGGACTTCAGCCGTGACGACCTCGGCCAGGATCCGGCGTCGAACGACTTCGCGTCCGTGACTGAAGTCCATAACGTCGCCGGCGCCTTCGCCTTTGGCATGACCGCCGCGGATGCCTATTCCGCGAACGTGACCAGCGCCGAACGTGTGGTTCGCTTTGCCGCGAAGCTGCCGGCGTTGACCAGGTTGGTGCATCTGTCCGGCTACCGGGTGGGCGGACAGGACCCGGCCAACGTGCCGTGGGATGACTCGCGCCGCGCCAGGGAATACAAACGCTTGGGCGCCTATGAGGGGTCCAAGGTGGAGTCCGACGCGGTGGTCCAGTCGGTGGCGG
This sequence comes from Paenarthrobacter aurescens, assembly GCF_025421775.1. Lineage (GTDB taxonomy): Bacteria > Actinomycetota > Actinomycetes > Actinomycetales > Micrococcaceae > Arthrobacter > Arthrobacter aurescens_B. The sequence goes on from NZ_JAOEFX010000002.1 coordinate 317,585, forward strand.
CGTCCCTGGGCGTCCCCTTCACCATGGTCAATCCGGCCTCGGTAATAGGGGATTCCGTCAACGGCGAGTCCACGCAGGTGCTGGGCCTCGCCACCAGCGTCATGGACCTCTTCCGTGGAAAACTACCCGCGTTGCCGGGGAATGACCGCACGTTCGTCCCTGTAGTCACGGCGGACTATCTGGCCTCCTTCATGGCGCTGGTCCCCACGAGGCCCGAAGCGGAAAATGCCTCGTACTGGGTGCTCGATGACGCCACACCGCCGTTGCCGGATCTGCTGAGGATGCTCGGGAAACACCTGAAGGTCCGGATCCCTTGGCTGACAATTCCCAGCGGCTTGCTGAAGAAGCTGCCGCCCAAGCTCACAGGCGCGGATCCGGAGACATTGTCGTTCCTGTCCGAGGACAGATATCCGACGGCGCCGGCGGTCGCCTTGGCGGAAGCACACGGATTGCACCATCCGCCAGTGGGGCCTGCTCTGCGGCGATGGGCTGATTATTTGGTGGCAGCGGAACTCGTTGCGTCAGGCAAACGCGTCGCCTCGACGTAGTCCTCCAGCGGCTTCAGTGCGGGCTGGGACGAAGCATCGCGCACGGCGTCCGCGCCAACGGCGTTGGCCACAGCCAGTGCATGACCGTACTCAAGACCGGACTGGAGTGCCAGGACCAGGGCGGCGCAGAAGGCGTCTCCGGCTCCGATGGTGTTGGCAATGTCCGTGACACGTACGGCCGGGGCCTCGGCGACCCGTTCGCCGTCGACGAAGATCGCCGAGCCGTCGCCACCGTACGTGACGGCAACCAAAGGCGCGTTGCGAAGGGCCGGGATCAGCTCATACTCAGTCTCGTTCACGATCACCAGGTCGCAACGCTCCAGGAGCTCGGGGATGATCGGTGCCGCCGGAGCAGCGTTCAACGCAAAGAATCCCTTGGCCCGCCGAGCGGCTTCCAACACCACGTCCTGGTCCACCTCGAGCTGGCAGAGCAGGGCCTCGTCGTCGCGGAAAGTGACGCCGTCCAGGGCCACCAAGCCGTTTGCGCCCGGGCACACCACAATCTGGTTCTCGCCCTCGCCGTCCACCAGCACCAGGGCCGTACCTGTGGCAGCGTCCACCTTGGCAATGTCCTGGACGTCGACGCCGGCACCCGACATCGCGGTAATGAGGTTGAGGCCGGCGTCGTCCTGGCCTACTGCCCCCACCATGCGGGAGCTGCCCGCCAGCCGGGCCGCTGCCACGGCCTGGTTGGCGCCTTTGCCGCCGGGCTGCTGCCGGAGCACGCCGCCACCGACGGTTTCACCCGGCGAGGGGAGGCGGCCGGCGGTGGCCGTGACGTCGAGGTTGATGCTGCCCACCACGGTGAGCGAGGAGGACAAAATGGGCGCAGAAGACTGAACGGGAGTGCTCATGGAAGGTCCTTTTCGGGCTAAATCAGTACAGGGAGACTGAGGGTGGCTCAGGAAGACTGGATGACGGAAAGATGGCCGGCCTTTGCGGCGACCAGGCATTTGGCAAGGTAAAACGCCGATCCGTTCCGACGAACGTACTGGGTGAGAACCAGTACGGGATCGGACGGGCGAAGTCCCAGCAACTTTGCACGGCTGGGGCCGGCGGTGCTCAAGCTGATCTGGCATTCGCCGGGTCCAAGGTTCACGCCGGGAATTCCGTTCAGCACTTCGAGGAGCGTTGACGCGGAAAGTGTGGGAGCTTCCGCGGCTTCTGCGAGGGCCGTGGCCTCGGGGATACCCTGGGCCACGTTTTCCTGCAGGTGGGCCACAGGTTCGCCGTTCCGGATGAGCACGCTCTCCCAGAACCAGACGTCCTCGTCGGGCTCGACGCCGATGCCCGGCGCCACGAACTCGGAGGCCGGCTGCTTGATGGCGGCTACGCGTTTGACCTGGATGTCCTGGTCCGGCCCGCCGAGAAGCAGATCGAACGGGCGGATATGTTCTATGCCGATGCGGGGCAGTGAATCTGCCACGAAACGTCCAACTCCACGTCGTGCCCTGGTGAGGCCGTCTTCTTCGAGCAACATCAGCGCTTCCCGGATCACGGTGCGGCTGACGTCCATCATGGTGCCGAGCTCGGTCTCCGTGGGGAGCAGCGAACCGGGCGGCAGGATCTTGGTCCGGATTGCTTCGGCGATGCGGGAGTAGGCCGCGACGCGCAAGGGCTGCCCGGGCTGGGTAGCGATGGGTCGGGACAGGAACTGGACGGCGTTGTCGGTCAAGGGTGCCTCACTTGAGATGGGTTACCGACACTGTACCGGAAGAGTGTGACAGGTTGCACAAGCTCGTAATACATGCTTGTATAACAACTCACATCTCGTGGCGCCGCCCTGCGCCCTCGGACAAAGGAGTTTGATGTGAATATCCCCACCGCCACAGGCCAGCAGACGGAAGCCCCACAAGCCCCTGCCGCAAAGGCGAACGCGGACGAAGGCCGCTTCCAAGGCAAAGCCGCCGCACTGCTGATCACCACGCTGGTGCTTGCCGTGCTGGCCTTCCAGCTCAACGCCAGCATGATCACCCCGGCGCTCCCGCACATCGGGTCCTTCTTCGGTGAGACCCCGGAAGCAGTGGCCCAGGTTCAGTCGATGTTCTTCCTGGCCGGCGCCATCTCCGGTCCTGTGATCGGGCGCTGGAGCGACTTCATCGGTCGCCGGAATGCACTCCTCCTGGTGCTGGCCATCATGGGTGCCGGCACTGTGCTCTGCATCTTCGCGCCCACCCTCCCGTTGCTGGTCACGGGCCGTTTCATGCAGGGTGTCTCCAGCGCCATCTTTGCGCTCTCCTACATCGTGCTCAACGAGTACTTGCCCGCCCGGCTTTTCGGCACGTCCATCGGCATCATCGCTGCCATCAACGGCGGTGTTGGCGGAGTGGACGGCTACTTCGGGGGCCTCATGGCTGAGACCCTGGGTTTCCAATCGATCTTTGTCGCCGTCCTGGTACTGGCCGCGATCGCCGTCGTCTGTGTCATCAAGGTGGTCCCGAGCGGAAAGTCCGCCGTCGCACCCGGCCGGATGGACTGGTGGGGCGCAGGTTCGCTGTCCGTGTTCCTGGTCTTCATCACGTACTTCGTCTCCACGGGTTCGTCCGCCGGGTGGACCTCACCTGCCGCACTCGGCTTGCTCGCTGGCAGCATCGCGTCCTTCACGGCCTTCTGGCTCATTGAAAAGAAGCGCGAAACCCCGTTGGTAGCCGTCCATCACCTGCGTTCACGCCAGGTCTGGCCGGTCATCGCCACCACGGTGCTGACGCTCGCGGGCATCTTCGCCATCATCAACTTCACCGTGGTGCTGCTGAGCCAGGACAAGGAAAACGGCTTCGGGCTGACCGCCTCGGTGGCAGCACTGCTGTTCCTCACCCCTGCCGCGCTGATCGGTGTCTTCGCCGCTCCGCTGGCCGGCTGGATCGCCGACCGACGCGGCTGGATCAAGACTGTCCGCGTGGGCACCGCCACCAGCCTGGCCTGCGCGATCGTCGCCGCACTGTTCGCCCACAACCAAATCGCGGTCCTCATCGCCATCGCCGCGCTGGGTATCTTCTACAACGGCTTCTTCCTGACCGCCATCAACGGCCTGTCGGTGCTGCTCTCGCCCAAGGAAGCACCCGCCGCTTTGCCGGGCATCAACGGCGCCTCCTTCGGCATCGGGGCGAGCCTCGGCGTCGTGGTCGTGGCCCCGTTCGCGGGTCAGGGCACCGCAGCCGGGTACTCCACGGCCCTCTGGATTTCGGTGTCCATCACGGCACTCGCCTTCATTGTCAGCCTGTTCATCGCCGCTCCCAAGGGCGAAAAGATCTAACGCACGACGCCGGCACGCGGCTCTGCGCGCCACGCACCCCAGCTACACCCCATCCCACGCACCAAGCAGCCCGCTACACCTGAAACGAGAGACCATGACACTGCGCCCCATGACAACGGGCACCGCCGCCCCCTTCTTCCTTGACTGCGATACCGGCATCGACGACGCTCTGGCCCTTGCCTACCTGCTGGCCTCCCCGCGGGCGGACCTCGTGGGCATCGGCACCGTGAGTGGCAACGTCAGCGCGGCCGGCGGCGCCAGGAACACCCTGGACCTGCTGAACCTGGCCGGCCACCCGGACATCCCCGTGGCGATCGGTGCGCACGATCCGCAGGTGGGTACCTTCCACGGCGGGGCCCCGCACGTCCACGGCGACAACGGCATCGGCGGCGTGGACCTGGCTCCTTCCGATCGCGAACCGGTCGAAGCCACGGCTGCGGAACTCCTTGTCCAATTGGCCCACCAGTACGCGGGGGAATTGCGGCTGGTGGCCATCGGTCCGCTGACCAACATCGCAGAAGCCCTTCGCCTGGAGCCCAAGCTGCCTGAGCTGATCGCCGACGTCACCATCATGGGCGGCGCAGCGCTGGCACCAGGGAACATTACTCCCGTGGCTGAGGCCAACATCGCCAACGACCCCGAAGCCGCAGCCGAAGTCCTGGCCGCCGATTGGAACGTGACACTGGTACCCCTGGATGTCACCATGACCAATGTCCTGGAGGAGAACCACCGCCAGGAACTGCTGGCCACGGAGCACCCGGTCTCGCAGGCGCTTGGGGAAATGCTGGGCTACTACTTCGGCTTCTACGTGGACATCTTCGGGCGCGCTTGCTCGGCGATGCATGATCCGCTGGCGGCAGCCATTGCGGTCAGGGGAGTGGAGCTCACCCTGGCTCCGACCGTCCGCGTCCAGGTGGACACCACCGATGGACCCGGCCGTGGCCAGACGGTCTGCGATCTCCGGGGCCAGTACGCCGGCTTCCCGAAGCAGCGCGGTGCACGTTGTCGCGTAGTACTCGAAATCGGCGAGGACTTCGCACCGCACCTGCTGGGTACTTTGCAGGCGGCCTGGCTTTCCGAGGAGCAGGAGACTGTGCCCGTCGCCTGACGGGCGGGAGACTGAGGTATCGACGACGACGGCGGCAGGTGCCCGCCGTCGTCGTCCGCGTTTAAGTCTCCTATGCGTACATGAGCGAGCCGGGTGTGGTGAGCTTCTCCCCGGTCTCCAGCCAGGTCTTGAGGCCGGAGAGAATCATCGGCCAGCCGCCGTAGAGCTGGTCGTTGGCGCCTTCGCGGAGTTGATCGTGCGTGACGGTGAGGTGGCATGAGCCGCCCACGGGTTCGATCTCCCACGTGATGCGCGACGTGCCTTCGGCCTTCACGTCCTCGCCCCACAGTGCCCGCATGGTCTGGACCAGCCGGCGTGGGGGATCGACTTCGATGTTCTCGCCTTCACCGAGCGGGGCGTCCGCTTTGACGTTGTGCATTTCGAATCGGCTGCCCGGCGTCCAGTCCGACGTAAAGGTGTTTCCGAACTGGTACTGGCTGCGGATATCGCTGTTGGTGATTGCTTCCCACAGCCGTTCCGGAGTGGTCTTGATGTAAATCTCGAAGATCTTTTCCATGGGACTTTCCAATCTGGATTTGAGGTCGCTGAGGGCAGCGGCCCATGGTTCTGCGTATTTACTCACCCAACGATCGTGGATAAGGCGGATGGGAACCGGGTTCAGGAAGTGCAGCTTCTCGCGCCCCCGACGGCGGGTGACCACCAATCCTGCATCCTCCAGCAGCTTGAGGTGCTTGGCGATGCCGAAACGGGTCATCTCGAACCGGGCCCCGAGGGCTGTGGCGGATTGGCCATCCTCGCGGAACAGCTCATCGAGCAGTTCCCTGCGGGTTGGGTCAGCCAAGGCCTTGAACACGGCGTCCATGGGTTCAGGATAGGTGACCGATTGGTCACGTGTCAACGGGTTGGACGTTCCCCGGTGAGATCGCCGGAACGCTGCGGGGTCGCCCGTCCTGGCCGGCGTTCCCGCATGATTCCCGCGCACCCGGCGCGGCTGGGGCCCTGGAATAGTCGTTCCGATAGTTTCCATGAACACTCGGAAAGTTAACGTCATCTCGGGGCTAAATCAGGTACGGATACAGGGAAGTCAGGCTCCGAAAGTCCAGAATTCGCCTATCAATCCGGGGATTTCAGCGTCAGAAGTTACTCACGAGTTTCCGATACTCATCTGTTGTTATTGCGTAAACTTTACGATAGTTTCTCTCTGTGATGTGCGTCGCACTGCAGATCAGGGCGACGAAGGCCGAGTGAAGGACAACGATGACCATCCACCCTGAGGACTTGCGGGCTGCAGAGGCGCGGCTGCAGCAACTGCACCAACGAATAGGCGGCATTGCCTACGGCGGCGATTACAACCCCGAGCAGTGGCCGCGCGAAGTGTGGCTTGAGGACGCCAAACTCATGCAGCAAGCCGGTGTGAACCTCGTGACGCTGGCCGTGTTCTCCTGGAGCCGGCTGGAAACCAGTGATGGCGTCTTCGACTTCAGCTGGCTGGACGACGTCATGGATCTGATGCATGGGCACGGCATCGGCGTGGACCTGGCAACACCGGACGCTGTCCCTCCGGCCTGGCTGGTGGAGCAGCACCCGGACATCATGCCGGAACGCCCCGACGGCAGCATCTTTGGATTCGGATCGCGGCAACACTTCGACGTTTCCCACCCGGTGTACCGCGCCAAGTCGCTGGCCCTCGCGGAAAAGATGGGGGAGCGCTACGCCAGCCATCCCGCACTGCGCATGTGGCACGTGGGCAACGAATACGGTCCCACGTCCTATGGCCCGTGGGCTGAGAAGGCATTCCGGGAGTGGCTGCAGCGGAAGTACTCCACGCTGGAGGAACTGAACGAGGCCTGGAGCACGGCAGTGTGGGGCCAGCTGTATTCGGACTGGAACCAGGTTCGCGTTCCGGCCCAGCCGCGGACTTGGTCCAACCCTTCCCGTCGCCTGGACTTTCACCGCTTCACCTCGGACAGCATGCTGGAGCACTTCAAGGCGGAGCGTGACATCCTCCGCCGGCACAGCCCGGACCTGCCGATCGTCACCAACTTCATGCGCTTCTACAAGACCAACGACTACTGGGCATGGGCGGCCGAAGAAGACGCCGCCGCGCTGGACATCTACCCGGACCCGCGCGAGGAAGACGCGCACATCGCTGCTGCGCTGAACTTCGACCTCATGCGTTCACTCCGCCACGGCCAACCGTGGATGGTGATGGAGCAGGCCACCGGCGCGGTCAGCCAATGGTCCGTCAACGTCTCCAAGCTTCCGGGCAAGATGCGGCTCGGTTCGTATCAGGCCATTGCCCAGGGCGCCGACTCGATCCTGTTCTTCCAATGGCGCCAAGCCAAGGGCGGGACTGAGCGTTACCACTCGGCTATGGTGAACCACGCAGGTCCCAACACACGCATCTTCCGTGAGGTGTGTGAGCTGGGACAGGAACTGAAGTCCTTGGATGACCTGACCGGGACCCGCTCTGCGGCCAAAGTTGCCATCGTGTTCGACTGGGACTGCTGGTGGGCGCTGGAGTTGGGCAACTCGCCCCGCTCGGACCTCAACTACGCCCAGGAGGTCCTGCGCTTCTACCGCCCGCTTTTCGACGCCAACATCACGGTCGATTTCGTCAATGCCAACAGCGACCTGTCCGGTTACAACCTGGTGATTTTGCCGGCGTCGTATCTCCTGACGGATGCCGCCGCGGTGCGGGTGGAAAACTACGTGTCCAACGGCGGGCGGGTGGTGGTCTCCTACCTTTCCGGGATCGTGGACCAGGACAACACCATCCGCCTTGGTGGCTACCCGGGTGCTTTGCGGAAAGTCCTCGGGGCGTGGAGCGAAGAGATGCATCCGCTCGCCGGAGAGGGCGAGCAAGTGAAACTTTCAACGCTCGACGGCGGCACCTCCTCGGCGAGCTACTGGACTGAGCATCTGCACGCCGAAACGGCGGAGGTACTGGCCAGCTACTCTTCCGGCCGCCTGGCAGGCACACCAGCGGTGACCCGCAATTCCTTTGGTCTGGGCGCCGCGATGTACCTGTCGGCGCGCGTCGACGAGGACCTCCTCAACCAGTTCCTTGACGACGAACTCCGGACCGCAGGTGTGGAGCCGGAACTGACGGCACCTACGGGAGTCCAGGTCCGCCGTCGTACTGGCACCAGCGCTGACGGTACCCCCAAAAGCTTCCTCATGGTGCTCAACCACAACGACGCGCCCGCCAGCGTGGACGTCGTCGACGGCGGCATGGACCGGATCAGCGGACGCCCGGTCACCGGGCCGGTTGAGCTCCCTGCGAACGGCGTCCTGATTCTCGACGAAACTGTGGAACGGGCGGCGGACTGATGGCACTACGACTGGACGTTCCGCCCAAAGCGGTCGCGGGCCCCGAACCAGGCTCGGCAAAGAAGCGGCGCGACAAGCCTGGAAGCTGGAAGCTGGCCATCAAACGCGACTGGCGTTTGTACACGCTGGTGGCCCTGCCCCTGCTGTATCTCCTGATCTTCAGGTACTTGCCGATGGCGGGCAACGTGATCGCCTTCCGCCAGTTCCAGCCCGGCGGCAGTATCTTCGGCGAGAAGTGGGTTGGCCTCAAGTACGTCACCCTGTTCATCAATGATCCCAGCTTCTGGCAGGCGTTCCAGAACACCATCATCCTGGGTGTCCTGACCCTGGTGTTCTGCTTCCCGATGCCCATCATCTTCGCGCTTCTGCTCAACGAGCTGAGGTCGCAGAAGTTCAAGAAATTCGTGCAGACGGTGGCCTACCTGCCGCACTTCATGTCCGTGGTGATCATCGCCGGCATGATCCTGCAGAACTTCTCCATGAACGGCACCGTGAACCAGATCGCGGAATCCCTGTTCGGCACCACCGTGAACTTCACACAGGATCCGGGCTGGTTCCGGCCCATGTACATCAGCTCCGAGGTGTGGCAGACCATGGGCTGGGGCGCCATCCTCTACCTCGCCGCGCTGACGCGGGTGGACGAGTCACTCTATGAGGCCGCACGGATCGATGGCGCCAACCGCTGGCAGCAGACCTGGCACGTGACCCTTCCAGCCATTCGCCCCACCATCATCACGCTGCTGATCCTGAACATCGGCACGTTCATGGCGGTGGGCTTCGAAAAGATCCTGCTCATCTACAACCCGCTCAACTACGCAACCTCAGACGTCATCTCCACCTACCTGTACCGGGTGGGCCTGGAATCCAGCAACTTCAGCTATGCGGCCGCCATCGGAATGTTCGAATCCGTCATTGGCCTCACGTTGATCCTCTCAGCGAACGCGATCTCCAAGCGCGTCGCAGGAACGAGCCTGTGGTGAACAAGACAGCTACTGCAATCCGGGGCGCCGCAGCCCAAGGTGTCCTCCTGAAGGACATGAAGGTTTCCCGCGGAATGCGGATCTTCCGGGCCTTCAATCTGGTCTTCCTGCTGCTGGTGGTGTTCCTGACGGTGTACCCGTTCCTGAACATCATTGCCCAGTCGTTCTCCAGCGAAGGCTTCATCAACGCCGGGCAGGTCAACCTGTTCCCCATGGGGTTCAACACCGAAACGTACAAGCTGATCCTGGCCGACTCCACCTTCTGGAACAACTACGGCAATACCGTCCTGTACACGGTGGTGGCAACAGCGATATCCATGGTGCTCACCACGGCTTTCGCGTACGCCATTGCCAAGAAGGACCTCAAGGGACGCAGTGTCTTCATTGGCCTGGCCGTGTTCACCATGTTCTTCAACGGCGGGCTCATCCCCAACTACGTGCTCATCAGCTCGCTGGGCATGCGGGACACCATCTGGGCCGTGGTTCTGCCCAACGCCATCAGCGTATTCAACCTGCTCATCATGAAGTCGTTCTTCGAGAACATGCCCCGGGAGCTTGAGGAAGCGGCCTCGATTGATGGGCTTACCCAGTACGGCATTTTGTTCCGGGTGGTCCTGCCGCTCAGCAAAGCAATCATGGCCACCATGGTCCTGTTCTATGCGGTGGCCAACTGGAACTCCTGGTTCCAGGCCTTCCTCTACCTCGACAACCCGGATCTCTTTCCGGTCACCATCTACCTGCGCAACATGATCGCCGGAGTCACCACAGCGGGCTCAGCCGGCGGCACAGCGGAAAACGTCGGCCAGATCGCCGCCAACATCCAGTCGGTCACCATCGTCCTGACCGTCATCCCCATCCTCTGTATCTACCCCTTCGTCCAGAAGTACTTCTTCTCGGGCGTGATGCTCGGTTCCGTCAAGGAATAAGCCTGATGAAAGGACATCCAATGATCCACAAACCTGAGTTCCGCACACGAGATTTTCGCCGGAGAGACTTCCTGGGACTCGCATCCGTGGTCACCATCGGACTGATGATGACCAGCTGCGACGCCGACACCACCGGCAAGGTGGACACGTCCAAGTCCCGCAACGGTGCGATGGACAGCTTCGGCGTAGGGGACACGTTCAAGGCGACGGTGCCGTTGACGTTCACCTTCCTGTTCTCCGACCAGCCCACCTACCCGTACAAGAAGGACTGGCTGCTGTTTACCAAGATGGCCAGCGACAACAACATCACCTTGGAACCCACCATTGTGCCCAACAGCGATTACGAACAGAAGCGCAGCCTGCTCATCAGCTCCGGCAGTGCCCCGGAGATCATCGCCAAGACCTATCCGGGCCAGGAATCGGCCTTTGTCTCGGCCGGTGCGGTGCTCCCGGTCAGCGATTACGTGGACCTGATGCCTCACTTCCAGGAAAAGGTGAAGAAGTGGAAGTTGGAGCCCGAGATTGAAGCCCTGACGCAGGAAGACGGTAAGTACTACGTTCTTCCGGGCCTGCACGAGGAACTGTGGCCGGATTACTCGCTGTGCTTCCGGAAGGACGTGCTGAAGAAGGAAGGTCTCTCCGAGCCCACTACGTGGGACGAATTCCGGGACGTGTTGCGTTCGCTCAAAAAGGCCTATCCCGACGTCGTGCCTTTCTCGGACCGTTTCAAGGGCGACAGTGTCCTCAACGTTGCCGCGCCTTCCTTCGGGACCGTTGCCGGGTGGGGTCTGGTGGATGGATTGCAGTTCGACGAGGACAAGAAGGAATTCGGCTTTGCCGCTGGCTCGGACAAGTTCCAGGAACTGGTGACCTACTTCAACTCGCTGGTGTCCGAGGGCCTGATGGACCCCGAAAGCTTCACACAGACCGATGACTCTGCCATCCAAAAGTTCGTGTCGGGCAAATCGTTCGTTATCAGTGCCAACTCGCAGAACGTCATCACGTACCGCACATCAATGGAGCAGTCCCTGGGCAAGGGCAAGTTCGAGATCGGCAAGATCACCGTCCCCGGCGGTCCTGCCGGCGACATCATCGGTGGAACCCGACTTGAAAACGGACTCATGCTGAACTCGTCGGTGAAGGATAAGGACAGCTTTGTGGCGCTCATCCAGTACATCGACTGGTTGTTCTACAGCGACGCCGGGCAGGAATTCAGCAAGTGGGGCGTAGAAGGAACCACCTTCACCAAGTCCGGCGGTAAGCGCGAACTCGCGGCCGACATCAACTTCCAAGGACTCAACCCCGCCGGTACCAAGGACCTTCGGGTGGACTTCGGCTTCTCCGGAGGCAACTTCGCCTATGGCGGTGCCACCGAGCTGCTGCACTCCACCTTCAACGAAGAGGAACTGGCTTTCCAAAAGGCCATGAAATCCAAGAAGCCGCGCCCGGTTGCTCCGCCAGTACCGTTTAACGACGTCGACCGCGAGCAAGCTACCTTGGCACTCACCCCGCTCAAGGACCACGTCAAGCAGAACACCCTCAAGTTCATCACCGGGCAGCGGAGCATCACTGAGTTCGGCGCCTACGTCAAGGAACTCGATAGCAAGGGCCAGACTAAATACGTTGAGCTGGCGAACAAGGCGTACAAGGCCTACGCGGACAAGAAGTAGTCCTGATGGCAGGCAGGAAGACGGAGTACGGGTCAGGGCCGTTATTCAAAGCAGCTGGCACTGTTTATGGCGTCATGGTCTGCGCCGCTTTGTTGGTGCTGGCCAATGTGTATGTGGTTCTCCTGCCGCTGTTGGCGGGACTCGTGGGTCCTGTGGCGTTGTTGGGGTTCGTGTTGGTGGGCCCCGCTGTGGTGGCTTCCTGCTACGCCTTCAATCGGCTTCCCGCCGGTGAGGACACAGGGGTGTTCCACGACTTCGTGAAGTCGTACCGGGACAACTTTGGGCAGGCCTTGGTGGTGTGGCTTCCTTACATGCTGCTGCTGGGGGCGATCGCGTTCAATCTGGCTGTCCTGCCCGGAACCTCTTCCCCGGGGTCCACCGGTGGAACTGATCCTGTCCAACTGGCCGCGCGCATAGGGCTGGTGGGGCTCGCGCTCATGGTGTGCACAACAGCCATGAACGCGATGCTCCTCCTGTCCCGCTTCGCATTCCGAACACGGGACATCCATCGGTTGTCCGTTTACACCTTGGGCGTGCAGAGGCGGGTGTCACTGGGCAACGCCGGGATCCTCTTCGTCACCGCGTTTGTCCTGGTGATGACCACGGCTTGGCTGGCTTTGTTTGTCGCCGGTTTGGTGTTGTACCTGGTCTGCCTCAACTCGCGCCCACTGTTGGCAGCTGTGGAAGCAAAGTTCACGGTGGCTGGTGGACCGTCCGTGGCTGGCTAGAGGTTCGTCCGCACCACGGCACCTTGGGCGATCACTGTGCTGACCTTTTCCAAAGCCGAGCCATCGGTCAGGGGGTCCGAGTCCACCACCACGACGTCCGCCATGGAGCCGCGAACCAAACGACCAACGTTTTCGCCGCGTCCCAGCAAACGCGCCGCATTGATGGTGGCTGCCTGCAATGCTTCCAAGGGTGTCAGCCCGGCTTCCGCGAGCAAGCGCGCTTCCGTGCCGATCGGCGTCACGTCGGTTCCGAAGGAATCGGTGCCGGCCACAATCGTGACTCCAGCGTCCTTGGCTGCGCGTACCGCGGACTGAAGGATGGGTGTGTACTCCGTTCCGCGTGCGGCCAGGATCGGGTTGGAGGAGCGGGCCATGCTGGTGATGGCATCCATGGTGGGTGTGAAGAAGGTGCCGCGCCGGGCCATCTCCTGGATGGTCCTTTCCGACATGAAGACGCCGTGCTCGATGCTGCGAACCCCGGCGCGGACGGCGCCATCGATTCCTTCGGCGCTGTAGGCATGGCAGAGGACACCGGCTCCCTTGGCTGCCTTGACGATCGCTCCGAGCTGGTCCACGTTGTAGACCAACTCACGGGGATCCTGCTCGGGAAGGCCGGCCCGCGGGTTGGCGCGGGTTTTGATGACCTCGGCGCCGCGCTTGAGGTTGATGCGGGTCAGGTACGCGAGGTCCTGTGGCTCCGTCACGCCACCACTGAGCGTCGCCAAAGGTGCCAAATCCGGATCAGCCAGGAGGGAATCTCCCTGATCCGGTGAGATAAACAGTCCCGCCGGGGTCATCCGGGGCGAGAGGCCGGGAGCCCACGATGGCAGGGCGGCGAGGGCAATGTCCTGGTAGAAAGTGCTCGAACCGCTGCGCACGCTGGTGGCTCCGCCTTGCAGGAGGGCGCGGGCATCGGCCAGTGCATTGGCGTGGACGTGGGCATCGACGAGTCCTGGAAGGACCCATTTGCCCGAGGCATTGAGTCTGCGGGCACGGTTGGCGACGGCGGCAACAGCCTTGCGTGTTTCGTCCCGGCTGCCCACGGCGGCGACCTTGCCGCCGTCGAGCACCAGCACTCCATCTGCCACAGCATCGCCGGTCTTTGGGTCCACCACGGTTCCGCCCTCGATGATGAGCGCCTGGGTGGTCAGCGGCCGGCCAGGATAGTTCGGACCCGACGGCGTGTTGTCCGCAAGAGCGGCGGGCGCTGATGCCAGTTGCGCGGCGATGCCGGCCACGGAAATCCCGGCCAGTGCTGCGGCTCCGGCGAGGATGCCTCGGCGGGGCAACTCACCCTGGGGCTTGGGTGCTGAGGTGTGATCGTGAAGGCACATTGTTAGGCTCCTGGGGAACGAGCTGCTGGGCCGCTACTTGGCTGCGGCTAAGCATTTGGTATTCCAGAATGCCTCAGGCTTGCTGTTCAATGCAAGCAATATCTGCAACTTACCAGGGTGCGCTGCGCGCTTGGTATGCCAAGATGTGGAGTCGATGGTCGGGGACGGGGGCACGCGTCGGCACAGGGAGGCGGCCCGGAAACGAACAAGGTGTAGCCTGGCCCTCCCAATAATCCGACCCAAAAGGTCACTCTCACCCACGCCCGCGGCGCATCCACGCCACACAGGATCTCTATGTTCTGTGGGGTGTGTGGTGGTGGTTGCGTCGGGGTGTTTGGTTTGGGTCGAGGTGGGGTGGGGGGATGAACCAGGGGACGCCTGTTGTCATGTTGATGCGCCATTGTTCTTTGTGGATGAGGTGGTGGTGGTGGCTGCAGAGCAGGGTGCCGTTGTTGGTTGAGGTGGTGCCGCCGTGGGACCAGTAGGTGGTGTGGTGTGCTTCGCACCAGGGGGCGGGGATGGTGCAGTCGGGGAAGGCGCAGCCGCCGTCGCGGGCGGTGATGGCTTTGCGGATGTGGGGTGGGAAGATCCGGGTGGTCCGGCCGATGTCCAGGATCCGGGAGTCGCTGCCGAGCAGGACGGGGATGATGTCGGCGTCGCAGGCGATTTTGCGGATGGTGTCAGGGTGGATCGGCCCGGTGAACGTCGCTGTTCCTGTGCTGAGGGGATTCCGGGTTGTGTCGGTGTCTGGGAGTTGAGTGCCGGTGAGGTGTTCGAAGAGGTCGCGGTGGTCGATGGTGACGGTGAGTTGGGGTCGGAGTCCGCCGTTGGAGGGCAGTTTCCCGGTGCTCATCGCGACGCTGCAGGCGCCGACGAGGCCGTTGAGGTGTTTCTGGGGCCGGGTGCGGCGGTCCAGGTCCGGGCCGGCTGTGTCCTTGGGTCCTTGTGTGGTGAGGCGGGGGTTGGTGGCGGCGTTCATGGCGGTGGCGAGGATTTCGTATTGTTCGTCGGTGGCGAAGATTTCGAGGTGGTGGAGTCCGTGGCGGCGTCGGCGGCGGAGGAACGCGCCTTGGAATTGGCGGAGGATTTCTTCGGTGGGTTCGGGTCCGTCTTGGTCGATCCTGTCGGCCCAGCGTTTGGCCATTTTGGTGACGAAGTCCGGGTCGGTCTCCACGGCGGTGGTGGTCAGGGCGTGTTCCATCCGGGCGATGGTGTCCTGGTCGGTGAGGTGCCGGACCTTGTCCAGGGCGGTGCTGATGATCGACGCCGACCGGGACGGCACCAACGCTGAGGAGAGGGCTGCGGCGAGGACTTCGCGGCGGGCCGGGATTTCCTGTCCGGTCATGCCCGTCTGGGGGAGGACTTCGGCGGCGAGGGCAAGCCGTCGCCGGGCCTCGCCAATGCCGATCCGCAACCGTGCCCGCAGGAACTCGGCCGCGTTCCGGTACCCATCATCCAAGACACTGGCCGCCCCCGGAACTGTTGCCTCCGGATCTGTTGTGCCCGTGGCTTGGTCAGTCCAGCCCGTCCGCCATTCCGGCGCGGCTGCCGAGGACCCTGGCTTCGTTTGCTGAGCTTCCGTCCGGGACCGTTCCACCGCCTGCGCCGCAACAACCTGCAAGTACTCCACACACCGGGAGATCTCCTCCACCCGGCCGGCAAAGTCAGCAGCCTCAACAAACCCCAACAGAGAAGCCTCATCCGAGGCGGACAAGCGTGCGGAGTCCAGAAGTGCAGCGCTGTCGTTAAGAAGCTCTGTCAGGTTCAGCCCGCCAGATGCCTTGGGACCAGGACGCTGAGTGTCGAAACGTTGGACTGGCTGAGCCGACTTGGAGCCAAGGCTGGTCCGGGGATTCCGCTGAGCCTTAGGGATCGATCCTGTCTTTTGGGCCGAAACGTCGGCCGGGGCGGGGCCCGTTAGCGATGAAGCCCGGGCGGATTTGGCCTTACTGTTTGGCAGCCCAGCGCCGTGGAAGCGGCCGGTCCAGGTGACGGGCACCGTCGAATCCTTGAACCCGGCCTTATGCAATTCCGGCCTGCTCAAGAAGCGTCGTGACCGGACCGCGGTCAGGGCAGCCACAGCAGGGGACGATTCCGCCCTGAGCGCCGAAAACTGCCCCGTTTCTTCCATAAGAACATCGTGTCAGGGGGGTCCGACATTATTAGGCCTCGACTACCCGGTGACCTGTTCCCGCAAAATATCTGCGTGCCCGCAGTGCTGCGCGAGCTCCCGCAGCATGTGGAGGTAGACCCAGCGGAGGGGGAGTGGGCCGCGGCGGTTTCCCAGCAGCAGATCGTCGAGGGCAAGCGCAGCGGCCGCGCGCCGGGACGCCTCGCACGCTTCCAAGTGAGCCGCTTGAATGCTGGCAATGGTGTCGTGGTCGTCCAGGATGAACGACTCATCAGGCGACGCCGGGATGCCAATATCCGCTCTGGACCTTCGCGTGATGGCTTCGTCGAACCACACCTTCTCCACGAAGGTCGCATGCTTCACCAAGCCCAGAAGCGTTGTACGCGAGGCGACCAACCGCCGTCGTGCTTGTTCTTCAGTGAGTCCATCGAGGGATGCGTTGAGGGCCCTGCGATGCTCGTCCAGAAACGTATCGAACTGGGTCCGGGCGTCCTGTTTGATGACGTCATCGGCGAACGTCTGCGGCAGTGCACTCATCCGAAAACCACCGTGCCGTCGTCGTTGATCCCCCAGCCGGGGTTGTGGGCGATCTCCCAGACGATGCCGTTCGGATCCTTGACGTGGCCGTGGAAGATGCCGCCAAACGCCCCCGTCTGCGCAGGCTTCACCACCGTTGCGCCAGCCGCCACCAAGGCATCGATGGTGCTGGCGACTTCCGCAGGGCTGCCGACGTTGTGCGACAGCGTCACGCCGCTGACTCCCGCCGTCGGTGCAGCGGCGCCGAGGTCCTGGTCGAACTTTTCGGCGTCGAACAGGCCGAGCATCAGCCCTGGCGCTATCTGGAAGAAGAGGATCTCGCCCGGAACGTCCATGGCCGGATCCCAACCGAGCCCGTCCTTATAGAAGGCGCGCGCGGCGTCGAGATCCTTGGTGGCGAACGTGAGGAAATGCAGTCGCTGGTCCATAGGGGAAGCCTATCGGGAGGGGACGACAGTGGTGCCACAATGAAGGCATGGCCAAACCAGCGCAGCCAAGGTCCCGCCGAGCGGCGTCATGGATGCTGGTGCTGGCCGTGTTCCTCGCCATGGGCGCTGTCGGGTGCAGCCCTTCTTTGGGTTCACCGCCCTGTATGCCTCCCGAATACCAAGTGACCCCTTCGTCCGCCAGGCCCGGTGAAGCGGTGACGGTTTCGGCGCTGGATGCCAAGTGCGATCCCCGCTACGGAAAGAAGGCGGCGGTCCTGATTGTCGTCACAGATGCGGCCGGTGCTGAGGTCGTCAACACGACAGCCCCGATGTCCGACGCAGGCGCGTTCGCCTACACCTTTGACGTGCCGCAGCAGACGGCCTCGGGAGCAGCGTCTGTGTATGCCGTTCCGCACGGCGTGGATTGGTGCGACGACACGGGCCGGAACAACCGGGTGGGACAAGGGGAGTTGCCCCTGGAAAGGGCTTCCTGTGCCATGCGAACCGAGCCACTCACCATCTCTCGCTGAGAAACCCGCCTAATCCGCCCTGCCTGTTGAGCCCACGTTCGAGCCAGTGGGAGGATGGAGCAGTGGAACCCCTCTTCGACTTCCTTGGCAGTTACTGGTGGCTCATTTTCCCAATCGGCGGAATGGCTGGTGGCTGGGCAAGGTCGTGGTCCAAGGCCAGCGAGGAACGGCATCGCCGCAAGGTGGAGTTGCTCAAGCTGAAGAACCAGTTGGCGGTGCACGAGGAAGCCAACCAGGCCGAGGTAGTCTCGCTGATTGCTGCCCATGATTCTGTGAACCACAGGTGGCTCGACTACGAGCTCGACGTCGGTAACCTCATTGATTTCCCCCTCATGACCGACGTCCGTGAACCACTGACGGTTGCGTTCCTGCGCGCCAAGAAAGAAGCCGACGGCTTGCGGCCCGGAACACCGGAAGAGATTTCGACGCCGGCCCGGCTGGCTGAGTATCGGGCAGCAGTCCACAGCTACGAACTCGCTTTCGATGTGGCCGAACGCGAAGCCAGACGCATCAAGGACGGCAACTTCAGCGGCCCCGAACGCCAACGACTGGCCACAGCGAGGAAGCTCTTGCGCATCGCGGAGGACACTGCCGCCACCCCCGCCGAACGGCAGACGGCGTACAAGCGGGCCCGCAAGGAACTCGATGGCCTGATCGTGCTGCCGGAGGCAACGGTTGCCGCACTTGAGAGCAGGATTGTCAGCATGTTGGATGCCCGCAAGGACCCGGATACGGACGTGCGGTTCGCTTGACGCCTCGGTGGCGTGTGGGGGGAAGGCACAGCAGCTAGGTCAACTCCACACCCATCACTGTCCGCACGATTGATTCGCCCCGATCGTCCTCGAGGTGCCGCATCCCAAGCCGCTCAGCAACACGACGCGAAGCCGCGTTGTCCGGGTGGATGATGGCCACCAGTAACGCCGCCCCGACTGTGCCGCGCGCATATTCCAAACACGCCAAAGCCGCTTCTGACGCATACCCTCGCCCCTGAAGGTCAGCCCGAACGTGGTAGCCGACCTCAAGTTCGGATCGCCCATTGACGTTCTGCCACGTCAGTCCGCAGTCGCCAACGAATTCGCCGTCGTGCGTTTCGATAATCCACAGCCCGTACCCGTGGCGGGTGTAGTTGTCCCGGTTCCACTCGATCCAGGCTGCTGCTTCGTCACGGGTTTTTGGTGCAGGGTAGTACGTCATCACCAGGGGATCACCAAGGATCGAGCTCATCACGTCGAGATCAGCAAGGGTCATCTCGCGGAAACGCAACCGGTCCGTGGGGTGGGGAAGCATTTCAGAAGCCTACCCGCAGCAGGAACGCTAGCCCCGCCGCACCTCCACCGGCGTCAGCATCTCCCTCTCGAACCCCACTACGCGGCGGGGCCCGTGCAGGATCACCTCATGGGAGGCGGCGTCGGACGTGCTGGACGTCGAAACGTGCAGCTTCACCAGCCCTGGCGTCACCACTCGTTGAAGATCCAGGCCGGTGAAGGAGGTCCGGTCGGCGTGAACCACAAAATTCACGACGGCGGACGCCCCGGCTTCCAGCTCGACGCGCGAGTATCCGATCAGCTCGCGCACCGGACGAACCACTTCGCCCACTGGATCTTCCAGGTACAGCTGAACGACCTCGGCGCCACCACGCGATCCAGTGTTCGTGACCGTACAGCTCACGGTGATCGAGTCCGACGTCGACATCGTGGGTGCGCTGCACTGGTGCCCGGACAGCTCAAAGGTCGTATAGGACAGGCCGTGCCCGAAGCCGAACAAAGGCGAGGGGTCCAGTGCACTGACCCCGCTGGGTCCAGCGAGCTTCGAATGCAGGTACGTGCCGGGTTGGCCACCGGGGGAGCGTGGCACGGAGACGGGCAGTTTGCCGGAGGGATTGACGACGCCGGTTAGAACATCCCAGAGGGCCGGACCGCCTTCCTCCCCGGGGAAGAAGCCCTGGACCATCGCATCGGCGCGGTCAACGAAGTCGCCCAAAGCGTAGGGCCGACCGCTGAGCACCACCACCACGGCACGTGTCCCGGAATCGGCGCACGTGGTCAAAACACGGTCCAGCATCCGGTGCTGGTCGCCCGGGAGGCGGAGGTCGGCGGCATCGTTGCCTTCGCCCGACGTGCCGCGGCCGAACAGTCCAGCGTTGTCGCCGACCACCACCACGCAGGTGTCCACGGAGGAAGCTACCTGGCAGGCTTCGGCGATCTGTTCTTCCGTGGCCGACTCACAGTTGCCGGTGACAGCCGTAAGCAAAGTCCCGAAGCGCTTAGCCGCGACGTCCGCAACTGAAGGTACTGAAATACCCATGGGCACGTCGGGATGGGAGGCACCGACGTGGGCATCGAAGGAGTAGCAGCCGAGCATCGCGAAGGGGTCGTCGGCCAGTGGTCCCACAACGCCCAGCGAACCGGCCGGATCGAGAGGCAGGGTCGGAGCCCCACCGAATTCCCGGTTGCTCAACAACACCAAGGACTGGGCTGCCAACTGTCGCGCCAACGCACGGTTTTCGGCAGGATCAAGATCAATCACACCGGACATCGCTGGCGGAACAGCAGAGAAGTCAGGCGACAACAGCCCTACCTCGGCCTTCTGCGTCAGGACCCGTCGCAGGGCGTCGTCAACAACGGACTCGCCCAGCGCTCCTTCCTGGATGCGGCGCAGCAGCGGCTCGCCAAAACAGTTAACTGTAGGAAGTTCGACGTCGACGCCGGCGCTCAGGGCCAGCACTGCGGCGTCACCGGAATCTGCGGCCACGCCGTGCGTAACGTCAAGGAACGCGACGCCGAAGTAGTCGGCAACCACAGTCCCTGCGAAACCCCATTCCTCACGAAGCAGCCCGGTCAGGAGGGCACGGTTCGCGGCGGCCGGTACGCCGTCGACGTCGGTATAGGCGTGCATCACCGAGCGGGGACCGCCGTGGCGGATCGCCATTTCAAACGGCGGCAGCATGACGTCTGCGAGTTCGCGGGGGCCCATGGAGACGGGCGCGTGATTGCGGCCCGCTTGGGAAGCTGAGTAGCCGACGAAGTGTTTGAGCGTGGCAACGATGCCAGTGGATTCGAGGCCTTGGACGTAGGCGGTTGCCACCGTCCCCACCAGGTACGGGTCCTCGCCAATGGTCTCTTCCACGCGGCCCCACCGGAGATCGCGCACAACGTCCAGCACCGGAGCCAGGCCCTGGTGAACGCCCAGGGACCGCATGCTGGTCCCGATCCGTGACGCCATCTGCCGCACAAGAGCAGGGTTGAACGTGGCACCCCACGCCAGCGGGACGGGAAAGGCGGTGGCCTTCCACGCCGCCAGGCCTGCCAGGCATTCCTCGTGAACCTGCGCCGGAATGCCGAAACGGGACGCGGCCATGATCTGTGACTGCGCGGCGGCCAGGCGGTGGGCACCCTCGGCGGGCTCCACTGGAACGGTGCCGTACATGCGCGTGATCTGCCCGAGCCCATTGGCGATGATGTCATCCCACGAGCGGGTGTCTCCGGCCATCTGGCTCTGCAGCGGAGCAACGGAGTCGCCGTCAGTGGAAGCGTTGACCCACACACCCACCAACTGCGCGAGCTTCTCCTCAAGGGTCATTTCACGGATGAGGTGCTCGACGACGTCCGACGCTGGAATGCGGGCAAGTGCTTGCTGATCGGCGGCGCCGGTGCTCACGGGCTTCTCCTTGAAGTCAGTTGATTGTTTTTAGAAACTATCAGAAACATCCATTTACTTTCCATAGTCCTAAACCCTTGACTTGGCCTAACCGTCCTTCGTAGCGTTGGTCACTGAAGCGGAAGCACAACGCGTTGGATGTCGGAGAACTTCCATAACCGCTAAGAAACTTTCGTAAATCACCACATCGAATCCTGACGGAGAAGCTCACATGCAGACGTACAAAGTGGCCATCGTGGGAACGGGGGGAATCGCGGCAGTGCACGCGTCCAACCTGGCCCGCACCGACAACCGGGCGGAGTTGGTGGCAGCGTGCGATGTTGACGATGCACGCCTGCAGTCCTTCGCCGACGAGCACCGGATATCCGGCCGCTACCGGAGCCTCACCGAGTTGCTGGCCGAAGCCAAACCGGACATCGTGCACCTGTGCACCCCGCCGATGATGCATATCGACCAAGCGATTGAGTGCCTCGAAGCCGGCGCGCACGTCTTGTCCGAAAAGCCGCCAGCCCTCAGCCTGGCCGACTTTGACCGCCTTCATTCCGCGGCAGCCAAGGGTGGTGCGCAGTTCTCGTGCGTGTTCCAGCACCGCTTCGGAGACGCCTCAGCCGCGGCCCGAACCCTGATTGGCGGCAGCGACTTCGGCCGTCCGCTGGTGGCCCGCTGCGACACCCTCTGGTACCGCCCCGACGAGTACTTCGACCTCCCTTGGCGCGGTACATGGAAGGCCGAGGGCGGCGGACCCACCATGGGTCACGGCATCCACCAGTTCGATCTTCTCCTCCACCTGCTGGGCCCGTGGGAAGAGGTCAACGCCATCGCCTCGCGGCAAGCCCGGGCCACCTCCACCGAGGATTTCTCGGCCGCGCTGGTCCGATTCGAGAACGGCGCCGCCGCCACCGTCATCAACTCACTGCTCTCGCCGCGCGAAACTTCGGACATCCGCGTCGACTGCGAATTCGCAACGATCGAACTCAGCCACCTCTACGGCTACGGCACCAAGGACTGGACCATCACGGCGGCGCCCGGACATGAGGACGCCGTTGCGGGCGCCTGGGCCGGGCAGCCGTTGGAGCGGGGAAGCGGCCACTCCGCGCAGTTCCTCGCCATGTATGACGCGCTCGACGCCGGACTGCCGCTCCCAGCCGACGCGGACTCAGCGCGGCAAACGCTGGAGTTCGCTGCCGCGATTTACGCCTCTGCCTTCACCGGCCAGCCCGTGAGGCGCGGAGACATTGTTCCGGGCCATGCCTTCTACGAGGGAATGGATGGCGAAGGACGCGGCACCCGTGTCCTTGCTTCCACAGCCCGCGCCTAAACCCACACCCAACCGGAGATCCCTGATGACCACCACAGCCCAGACCGCCCTGACCGGGACCATTAGCTATACCGACGATGGCCGATCCCTGACTTTCACCGTTGGAGCCCAGGACATCGCCACCTACACGTATCTGCCCGACGACGAGCAATACGAAAGCCCCCGACCGTTCTTCCACCCGCTCACCACCTTGGAAGGCGACGAAGTCACCATCTCCAGGCCGTGGGATCACGTGTGGCACAAGGGCCTGTCGTGGGCACTGCCCAACGTGGGTGAACACAATTTCTGGGGCGGAGCCACCTACACCCGCGAGACCGGCTACGCGAACCTGGACAACAACGGGGCCATGAACCACAAGGCTTTTACCAGCATCGAAGATTCCGGCGCAGGGATCACGGCCGCCGAGTCCCTGCTTTGGACCGGGCAACCAGCCGGGTCCGGGCAGGAAGGCAAGCCGCTCATCGCCGAGAAGCGCCGGTTCAGAGTCCAACTGCTGCCCGCAGGCAATGCGTGGGCCCTCCTCTTCGAAACGGAGATGAGCAACGTTTCCGGCACAGAAATCGGCATCGGCAGCCCCACCACGGAGGGCCGGGACAACGCAGGCTACGGCGGCCTGTTCTGGAGGGGACCGCGCTCCTTCACCGGCGGCGAATTCCGCTCCGAGGCAGGGACAGGCGCCGACGAGTTCATGGGCACCCGCTCAGCCTGGATCGCCTTCACCGGGCAGCACGACCTCACCTGCCGGAAGTCCAGCATCATGTTCGTCGAGGACCAGGAAAACCCGGGTGCCTCCAACCAATGGTTCGCACGCTCCTCGATGTTCGCCTGCCTGGGTTCGGCCCCGTTCTTCAGCGAAGTAGTCCCTCTCAAGGAGGGCGAACCGCTCACGTACCGGTACGCCGTCGTGATCTCCGACGGGTCCCTGGAAGACCAGCAAGCCGCTGCACTCGCCGACGCCGCCAAGGGCGCCTTGGATGCTTGGGCCTGACCATGTGCACCTCCTTTCCTGGCGCCACGGCGGTCTCTGAGGTCAGCATCTACCACTGGCCGGGCCTGGACGGCGCGGCCGGCGGATCGCCCCATCTGCATACCGCGTCGACAGAGGCGTATGTGGTGCAGCAAGGGACCGGCCGCTTGGAGACGCTGGACTCGCGTGGCTTCACCACCACGGCGCTGGCTCCCGGGACGGTTGTCTGGTTTACACCGGGCACCGTGCACCGTGCCATCAATGACTCGGGCGACCTCAGGGTGCTGGTTGTCATGCAGAACGCCGGGCTGCCCGAGAACGGCGACGCCGTCATGACCTTCCCGCCCGAGCACCTGGTGGACGTGGAGACCTACTCACGCGCAGCGTCCCTGCAGTCAAAGAACGCCGACGGCGGTGACGCGGCTGCGGAGGCGGCCGCGCGCCGTCGTCGGGACCTGGCTTTGGAGGGGTATCTGGAGTTGAAGGCCGCCGTGCTGGAATCGGGCGTTGCGGCGCTCGCCGATTTCCACGCGTCGGCTGCGCGGTTGGTCAGCGCCAAGACGGCGGGTTGGCGGGACCTTCTCAGCGGGGGAGCGGAGCGGCAGGCGGTCGTGACCGGCAAGCAGTTGGAGTCTCTTGAGTCGATGGAAAGTTTCTACTTGCAGGATGCGAGGACTACGATGGGCGAACGGAAAACCCGCCGGATTTACGGCATGTGTGGTCGTATCCAGGCCTGGGAACTTTCCGAAACTGCAATCGTCGGGACGTGATTCCTGGCTGGAAGGGTGGGGACCCATGGTGACCAAGCAGGACTCGGGGCGGGCTACGATCAGCGAGATCGCCCGGGAGGCCGGCGTGTCCGTGCCCACGGTTTCCAAGGTCCTCAACGGCCATGCCCACGTTGCAGCAGCCACCCGCGCGAAGGTTGAAGAAATCATCGCCAGGCGTGACTATGCGCGGCGGCCGGCCAAGCGCAGCAAGAAAGCCGGCCTCATCGACCTCGTATTCCCGGGCATGGGCTCGGAATGGGCGTGCGAGATCATCGAGGGCGTGGAACGCGTTGCGCAGGAGGCCGGGTACGGCACCGTGGTCAGCAGCTTGTCGCTGGATGGATCGCGGATCCGCCCGTGGCTGGCGAACCTTGCGGAGCGAAAGTCCGACGGCGTGCTGCTCGCCGTGTACGAACTGGACTCCAAGCAGATCCAGCGGATCAAGTCGCTCGGCATTCCGGTGATCCTGATCGATCCGGTGGGTCAGCCGGGGCCGGACCTCATGACGGTTGGTGCCGCGAACTGGGACGGTGCCTTCTCGGCAACTGAGCACCTGTTGAAGCTCGGTCACACCAGGATCGGCATGATCGGTGGGCGTGAAGATTTGCAGTGCAGCAGTGCACGCGAGGATGGGTACCTGGCTGCACTGAGGCGTGCCGGCGTGGAAGTTGACCCTTCGTTGATGGTGCCCGGCGATTTCTCCACCGAGTCCGGGGCGCGAGGGACCGAGGCCCTGTTGGCGCTTCCCCAGCGGCCCACGGCGATCTTCACCGGGAACGACGCCCAGGCGCTCGGAGCCTACCGCGCAGCACGCTCCGCCGGGCTACGCATCCCGGAGGACCTCTCGATCATCGGCTTCGACGACATTCCCGCAGCCGAATGGATCGAACCCGGCCTCACCACCATCCGCCAACCCGTGGTCCAGATGGCAGAAACCGCCATGCGCGCGCTGCTCCGGCACCTCGAAGGTGATGAGGAGCTGCCGCAGCGGATTGAGCTGGGAACTGAATTGGTAGTGAGGGGCTCGACGGCGGCGGCTAGGGCCCGCTAGCCTCGACGGATTCCAGGAACAGGGGGACCAGCGGGTCCTTGTTTCCGGCCAACCACGCGGTTCCGATGCTCCACGTCGAGGACTCAAGGTCGATGGGCACCAAACGTACGCCTTCAGGAATGATGGCGGATGTGCTGGCGGGAACAACGGCGGAGCCGGCGCCTGCGGCGACGAGCGCCAGCACTGTAAGCAGGTCGGACGTTTCGTACAGGACATGTGGATGTGCGCCAAGGTCCGTGTACAGCATGCCGGTTTGAGCCGCCAGGCCGGGGCCGCGTTCCGGATCCAGACGGATGACGGGGCGGCCGTCGAGGTACTCCCGGAGTGATTCACGCGTGGATGGGGGAACCGGTTCAGCGCTCGGAATCGCAAGGGCCAAGCGATCGCGGCGAATCATCCGGGTGGCAATGTCTGGTGGGGCCGGCAGTCGAACGAAACCGATGCCAAGGGCCCCGCTGCGCAAGGCATCGAACTGCACCGACGATGACATGTCTTCCAGCCCGATGTCGATCGCGGGGTGTTTGGTCCGGAAATCGGCCACGGCGCGCGGGGCAACGTCGATCGCTGACATGCCGAATCCGACGTTCAGCACACCTTCCGCCCCCGCTGCGACACGTTCCATTCTCTGGGTGAGTGCGTCCGCCCTGCGCACAAGGTCAATCGCATCGGCAAGCAACGCTTCTCCGGCAGTGGTGAGTGCGGCCCCGTGTCGTCCCCGCGTGAACAGCAGGCTTCCTGATTGCCGCTCCAGGAATTGGATCTGCTTGGTCAGGTTGGATTGCGTGGTGGAGAGTGACTTCGCCGCCAGACCGAAATTCCCGGCTTCGGCAACAGCAATGAAGGAGCGCAACAGACGTAGTTCCATTCATGGACCATAGGTTCATTCCAAAAAGGAATCAAATCGCATCAAATATTCATTGGACGGAATGGGAAGGGGAGACCAGCATGGAAGGAGTCGCAGCCTAAGGAGAAACAATGCCCGCCACCCCCACCCTCCGTGCCTCAGTTGTTCAATTCGAGGCGGTCCCCGATCGCCCGGACCTCAATCTGAAGACCGTCCGCCGCCTCGCCAACAAGGCTGCAACGGACGGCGCCCATCTGGTCGTGTTCCCGGAAATGTGCCTCATCGGTTACTGGCATCTACGGAAGCAGACCCCTCAGCGCCTGCTCCAGTTGGCGCAATCCGAGCGCGGCGAACACGTCCGCGCTGTCAAAGAGCTGGCCGAAGAGCTTGGCGTGGGCATCGGCGTTGGATATTTGGAGGTCGACGACGACAAGCAACTCTACAACTCGTACTCCTTCTGCCTTCCGGACGGGACCGTTCACACCCATCGGAAATTGCATGCGTTCGAGCATGAGGCCATCAGGAGCGGCTCCGGGTTCACAGTGTTTGATACGCCTTGGGGAGTCAAGATGGGGATTCTGATCTGCTGGGACAACAACTTGGTGGAAAACGTTCGCGCTACCGCGCTACTCGGCGCAACCGTCCTGATCGCGCCCCATCAGACGGGCGGCACCAACTCAGCCAGCCCGCGCGGCATGAAGCCCGTCCCGGCTGGGTTGTGGGAAAACCGTGAAGCAGATCCTGCGGCTATTGAGGCCGCCTTCCGGGGTCCCAACGGACGTGAATGGCTCATGCGGTGGCTGCCCGCCCGTGCACACGACAATGGGATTTTCGTTCTCTTCAGCAACGGCGTGGGCCGTGACGATGATGAAATCCGGACAGGGAATGCAATGGTGATCGATCCCTACGGATCGATTGTGGCCGAGACATGGGTGGCCGATGAGGCCGTGGTGACGGCCGATTTGGACCTGGGCCTTATACCCATGTCAACGGGACGCAGGTGGATTCGTGGTCGCCGGCCGGAACTCTATGACGTCCTGAGTCGTCCCCAGGGCAACGAGTTGGGCGCGCGGGCGGCACGCTTCTCCACGGACCCCGTTCAGGTCTAAGTGGGGTTCCAACGGGCTCCGGGCACCGTTGGGTTTGGGGTGGCTGGAGTTGACGAACCATCGCTCCGCGGGTCTGCATAGGTGCAGGTCAACACGTCCCGGGGCCAACTTTGTACCGGTGATCGTTGGACGTTATGGTTATGCAAGACCGTTTTGCAGAGGGCGGCAATCTTCGCTCCTTTGCTGTCTGCTGGGGACGCATTTCAGTCAGTAGGAACGTGCCATGGTCAACCCCCGCCCCGAGCAGGAAGCTCTCCAAAACGGATACTTTCTGGATCTCGTTCTCGGCAGCGAAGATGTCGAGGCCTTTCTCAGCGATCTTGCAGAGTTTTCAGCCGAGACGCTCTCGTGTCCCGGTGCCGCCGTCTTCTGCGGCATCACCGTTCTTCGCCGCAAAAAGTCGGCCACCGCTGCCAGCAGTGACGATCGCGCCCGCGTCATGGACGAACTTCAGAACGACTATGAGGGGCCGTGTCTCACGGCCATGGACAAGCTGACCCCCGTCCTTGTGTCGGACCTCCTGAGTGAGCACCGCTGGCCGGACTATGTGGAGGCCGCGTCGCACCAGGGACTTCGGTCCATCCTCAGCGTCCCTCTCCTGGTGGAGGGCGATACCCGGGCGGCCCTGAACCTCTACTCGGAGCGGACCAACGCCTTCAGCGAGTTCGACGTGGAGCGTGCCGAGGTCTTCGCGTCGCATGCCTCGAAGTCGCTGCGTCTCGCCCTGAAGATCGCACAACTCAGCGACGCCAGGAACGACCTCGCGGCGGCCATGCAGTCCCGCACCGTCATCGACCTCGCCGTCGGAGCGATCATGGCGCAGAACAAATGCAGCCAAGAAGAGGCCTTCACCATCCTTCGCACGGCCTCCAGCAACCGCAACATCAAGCTGCGGCACCTCGCCACGTCCATCATCGCTGCCGTCTCGTCGGGGAAGGTCACCACGCACTTCGAGGAGTAGCGCGCTTACCGCCGCAGCGCACCGTCCCACACCAGCTTCACGGCGTTCCGCACACGCTCCCGGGTTTCAGCGATGGACGCGGCATCTGTACCCGCGGGCCGCACCACGAACTGGTAGTAATACAGGCCGTTGATGAGGTCGATCATCGACTCGACATCCACGTCCGGGGAGAGCTCGCCGGACGTGATGCCGTGCCTGATCTCCGCGGCAATGGGTTCACGCCGCCGGGACACGTGCCGGTTCCAGGACAGGGCACGGAGTTCGTCGTTCTCCAGGCCCATGGCCACACGCTTTTTCACCAGCGCACCCACCTTGCCGTCGACGTCGATCGCGGCTTCCTCGTACGAGGCGAGGATCGTCTCCAGTGTGGTGTCCTTGCGTCGGAAGCCAATGCTCGACCGAACGCTGTCCAGGGCGGCGGCGATCAGTTCTTCACGGCTGCTCCACCGCCGGTACAGTGCAGCCCGGCTCACGCCTGAGCGCTCGGTAATCGCCGAGACCGTCACGTCACGAGTGTCCCGCTCCAGCAACAGTTCCACTGTGGAGGAGAGGACGGTGGATTCCAGTGCGGTGTCGCGCGGCCTGCCTGGTCGACGGTCGGCAACAACGGCGGTGTCAGGCATCGGCAATCACCAGGCGCTCACGCAGTTGGGCAATGGTCGCGTCTGAAAGTCCGGCACTCCGGACAGGTTCCAGCACACTGCCGTGCCGCTCGATCAGCACGTTCTGCATGGCTTCCATGGACTCCACATGGGCGCCCATCATCGCTCCCATGCCCTTGATGGCTTCCTCGTCCAGAACGCGGTCCGGCATGAGCCCGCCCATGATGGCCCGGAGCCGAGGGAACAACTGCGGGAGTCGGGTGGCCGTCACTGCGTAGTCAGCGGAGATGGTTTCAGGAGTTGCCCCCAAGGCGGAAAGCACGACGGCGGCGAACACTCCCGTACGGTCCTTACCGGCCGCGCAGTGGAAGACGGTGGCACCGTCGGCCATCGCCACCAGGGTTACCCCGAGGGCGAGCTGGCGGGCCTGGGTTTCGAGCAGGTTGGCGTACCAGGCGCCCACATGTGCAGGAGTAGTGGCAGAGGTCATCATCTCGTGGCTGATGTCCTCCGGCGATGAAACCGATGCTGTCAATGCGAGGTGGTGGTAGCTCACGCCGGGAACGGTCAACGGTCCCCGCCCGGTGAAGAGTGCTTCCTCCGGTGAGCGAAGATCGATCACCGACGTGACGCCGTCGTCGATCATTTGCTGGGCGAAAGCCGCCGGCATCACCGAGACATCATCGCTGCGCAGCAGCACGCCGGGACGGGTTGTGCCGCCGGAAACGGGCAGGCCACCAAGGTCGCGCAGGTTGACGGGAGAGAGATCCAAAGTTTCCACAGGAGAGTCCTAGCTGAGTTTGGCGCGGATGAAGGCGCTGACCCGGTCGATGATGGTGACCAGCACGACGATGCTGATGATGATGGCGCAGAGGTGTCCGTAATCGTACATGCGCATTGCGGTAGTAAGCTCCAAGCCGATGCCGCCGGCGCCCACCAAACCGAGGATCGTGGCGCCGCGGACGTTGCCTTCGAAGAGGAGCAACGTATAGCTGACCAGCAGCGGTGCGGCCTGGGGAAGGACGGCATAGCTGATGATCTGGCGCTTGTTGGCACCCACGGCGGTCAGTGCTTCCACCGGCCCGGGTTGCACGGATTCCATGGCTTCGGCGTAGACCTTGCCGATCGAGCCAACCGAGCCCAGCACGATCGCGAGGATGCCGGCGAACGGGCCCAACCCAACAGCTGAGACGAACATCAGCGCGAAGATGAGCTCAGGGACGGAGCGCAGCACGTTCAGCACAGCCCGGCAGGACGTGTAGACCCAGCGCGGGGCGATGTTGCTGGCCGCGCCGAAGCTCAACAGCAGCGATGCCAGGGCGCCCAGGACCGTGCCCACCAAGGCCATCTGCAGGGTCTCAACGAGCAGCTTGATGATGATGCCGAACTTGTCGAACGTTGGCGGGAACAGGCGGCCCAGGAAGTTGCCCATGTTGGGGATACCGCTGAGAAGCTTTTCCGGGTTGAACCCGGCGCCCATACCGGCCCAAACAAGGACGACGGCGACAATCACCCAGAGCGCGGCGCCACGTGGTGTGGGGAGGCCGAAGGGACGGGAAAGCCGGAGTCGGTCAGCTTCCGGGAGGGTGGTGTTGATGGTCTTGGAGGCTTCTGCGGGGGCTTCAGTTTTCGAGGAGCTCAGTGTCTGTTCCATAAATCTGGTGCACCTCCTTTTCGGTGATGGTGGTGGCGGGGCCGGCGAAGACGAGCTCGCCGGAGTGAAGCCCCAGGACACGGTCGGCGTAGCGGCGGGCAAGGCCCACTACGTGGAGGCTGACGATCACGGGGATCTTTTCCTCACGGGCAATGTCGCGGAGCAGGCCGAGGATGTTGCCGGCGAGGCGGGGGTCCAGGGAAGCGACGGGTTCGTCGGCCAGGATCAGCCGCGGCTGCTGCATCAGCGCGCGGGCAATCGCTACGCGCTGCTGCTCACCGCCACTCAGGCTCCGGCACGGCTGCTTGGCCTTGTGCGCAAGGCCTACCCGGTCCAGCAGCTCCAGCGCCATGGTCCGCTGGGCCCTGCTGAATGTGCCCAGCATGTTCACAGCCCCGGCCGAGTGGAGCCCGCCGGTCAGCACGTTGGTGAGGGCGGTCAGCCGCGGCACCAGGTTGAAGTGCTGGAAGACATATCCGACGTCGGATCGCAGCTCCCGCAGGCCGGTGGCGTTCTGTTGGGCTACTGGGCGGCCAGCTACGTCCAGCGCGTCAGCAGTGAAGGGTGCGATTCCCGTGAGGGTCTTCATGAGGGTCGACTTGCCTGAGCCGGAGTGGCCCAGCAGTGCAACGACCTCGCCCGGATACACGTCCAGGTCGATCCCGGCCAGGGCAACCTGCTCGTCGTATTGGACCCGCAAGCGACGCGCGCGGACGGTGGGCGACCCGGCAGGGGCGAGTGCCGCCGTCGTGCTTTCCGCCTGAGTCATGAGGCTCATCGGAGGTCCTGGAGGTCCACGCCGATGGACTCCGCCACGTCCACCAGCGGAGCGTACGTGCTGAATTCCGGGTCAGCCGTGGGTTCGCCGGTGATCCCGAACGTCTTGGCGACCTTCTCATTGCCGGCCATGAGCGCGGGCAGCTTGGCCTTGAGGGCTTCGCGGGCCTCGTTGTCCAGGTCCTTTCGGACCACGATGGAGATGCCGACGGGAATGGGGTCCGACTTGGCGATGATGGTGACCTCGTCCTCCTTGATGACACCCTTCTGGACGAACGTGGGGTACAGCTGGCGGGCAGTGCAGGCGACGTCCACGTTCCCGTTGGCGAGGGCCAGGACGGCGGAATCGTGGGAGCCGGCGAAGGTGCTCTTGTAATCGGTGCCGTCCGTGAGGCCCGCCTTGGCCAGGAGCGACTTGGGCATGAAGTAGCCGGTGGTGGATCCGGGATCGATGAAGGCCACCTGCTTGCCCTTCACATCGGCGGCGGACTGGATGCCGCTGTCCTTCCTGGCCAGGCAGAAGCTGGCTGGTTCCGTACTGGCGGGCCATACCAGGAGCGGGTCAACGCTCTCGGTCTTGTAGGCGAGGGCCGCGGAGAACTGGCTGAGGACTGCAACGTCCACGGATCCGTTCCGGACGGCTTCCACGACTCCGAGGTAATCGGCCGGCTGGAGGTTGGTGATGGTCCGTCCGGAGGCGTCGCCCACCATGGTGGCGAGGTCGGCCATGATGGCTTGCTCGTCGGGATCGTCGGTGCCCGGGGGAGTGGCGAAGACGAGCTCTGTTTTTGTGCTGTTGGCGCCGGCTGCGTTGGCGTCTCCGGAGCAGCCTGCGAGGGCGCCGATGGCCAGGAGGCCGATGAACGAAGTTGCGATGATGCCTGCACGAGCGTGCATGGTGGTGCCTTCCGTCATGTGTTGGGGGTGACGGAATTACGAAACCAGCAGTATCTGAATCGGAATTACGAGACTGCCGTACTTGAAATGGCGCGGAGGTTAACTGTTAGCGCTCGCCGCTGCTCGCCCGAAAAGTCCGCCCTGTGACCCTGTTTCGTGACCCGAGGCAACAATGGAGCAGACTGGGTTGGGTGACCGCCAACAAACCCCGCCCCGGACTCGCGATCGCTGCGCTGAGCCTCGGGACGGCGCTGAATCCGCTGAACTCGTCCATGATCGCCGTTGCGTTGGTGGTCCTGAGAGAGCACTTTGAGCTCGACGTCGCCACGGTCACCTGGGTCATTACCTCGTTCTACCTAGCCTCGGCCGCCGGGCAACCGCTCATGGGCCGGCTCGCTGACCGTTTTGGCCCACGCCGCCTGTTCATGTTCGGTATGGCCTTGGTCGCGGTTACTTGCGCGATTGCGCCCTTCCTGCCCAACTTCGCATTGGTCTGCGTGGCCCGTGCGCTCATGGCCGTTGGGACCGCGACGGCGTACCCGTCCGCCGTCGTGATGGTCACCGAGCTGAGCCGGTTGTCTGACGTGCCGTCCACGCGGCCGTTGGGCCGGATCCAGATGGCGAACACCTCTGCCGCTGCCGTCGGCCCGGTGGTGGGCGGGCTGTTGGTGAGCCTGGTTGGCTGGCAGGCGCTCTTTGCGATCAACGTGCCCATCGCTTTGCTCGCCATGATCGTGGTCTACAAGGTAGCGCCCGTCGATTCCGGGCGCGAGACCGGCAGGCTTGGCCAGCTGATCCGCGACTCCGACATCCCCGGCATCCTCGCCTTCGTCACCTCGCTGATGCTGGCCATGATGGCGCTGCTCAACGTCATGCCCGGATACCGCTGGTATTTGCTTGGCGCCGCCACGGTGATCGGCGCGCTCTTCGCCTGGCGCGAGCTGCGCTTCCAGCCGCCTTTCCTGGACCTTCGCCTGCTGGGCCGGAACCGGCCGCTGCTGCTGGTCTACCTGCTGTTCGTTGTGTTCAGCGGGGTCTACTACTTTGCGTTCTTCGGCCTTCCGCAGTTGCTGCAGGAAGCGGGACATTACGACGCCGGTGTGGTGGGCCTGTTGATGCTGCCCCTTGCGGCGTTGTCGGTTGTGGTGACGCCACTGACGGTGCGGTTCATTGAGCGGTTCGGCGTGCGTCCCGTCCTCATCGCCGGTGTGCTGATTCTTACTGTTGCGGCCGGAACGCTGGGGTTCCTGACCATGACTTTGTGGGCGCCGCTGGTGTTCGTGCTGACCGCGTTGATGGGCGTGCCGTATGGCGTGGTGAGCACCGCGTCCAACCAAGGGCTATACGTTTCTGCAAGGCCCGAGGAAAGGGGAGTGGCGGCCGGCATCTTCCAAACCTGCCGCTACCTCGGCGCTATCACGGCCACGGTGTTGATCGGCGTGCTCTACGGCCCGGGCGTGAACCAGGCCAACTGGGGGATCATGGTCCTGGTGATGCTGGGGCTCAGTGCCGTGGTGCTGGTGCTGGCTGTCATGTGGCGGAAGCCCGCGGTTTAGGGATTCAGCGGGATCAGCAGCGCCGCCGCGCCTGCGATCGACAGGGCGGCGCGCAGGTGGTTGGCCGGAACCCAGCCCCGCAGGAACTGGTTCCAATCCTGGCTGGAGCCTTGGGCCAAGCGGTTGTTGAGCGGCACGTTGATCGCCATGGTGGAGAGGAATCCGGCCAGGCAGGCCACAGCGCCTGCCACCCGGAGCGGCGGCTGGCTTCCGGGATCGACGACGGCGGCAATCACCACGCCAGCGGAGGCGGCGGCCGAGCCGAAGAACAGGATCATGAACGGCGGCGTTACCGCCTTCTGGTTGATGGCGTCCATAGCGGCAACCGCGTCGCTTGCCGGCCGCATCCGGAGTGCGGGCATCACGAGTGCGGAGAAGGCGAAGTAGAAACCGCCCACCAGGGCCGAACCCGTTCCTGCTGCTACGGGAAGCCAAGTGCTCAAAGTTGTCATGCCTCAAGCCTGCCCTCGCCGGAGTGGACGATGAATAGTCAAGGATCCACTTTTCATACGCAGACGTCTAAGCTGACCGCATGGATCCTCTATCGCAGTTCCTCACTGGCCCACGGGCGCAGGCGGCATTTGCCCTCCGCGTGGTGATGGATCCACCCTTCGCCATTGACGTCCAGGACCAGGCCGCCCTGACCGTGATCGTCGTGGTGCGCGGGGAAGCATGGATCACTGCGGACGGCGCTGAACCTCAACTCCTCCGGCAGGGTCAGGCGGCGACAGTCCGTGGGCCGGAACCCTATATCGTTGCTGATGTTCCCGACAGGGAAGCCACCGTGGTTATCGATGCAGACCAGTCCTGCCGCACCCCCAGCGGCGAAAAGTTGGAGCTCACGTTTTCCCGGGGTGTGCTGACGTGGGGCAACAGTGCCCTCGGCCAAACAGTCCTGCTCATCGGCACGTACCAGTCGCCGGCGGCTGTGGGCCAGTTGGTCACGTCAGTGCTGCCCAGGCTGGCGGTCTTCGGAGAGGAAGACCTCGACGGCGGCCTGCTGGGAATGCTGGAACGGGAACTCACCCAGCAACGGCCGGGACAGGAAAGTGCGCTGGACAGGCTGCTGGATCTTCTCCTGCTGGACCTTGTGCGCGCCTGCGTGGACCGGGGAGACGCGCCTCAGGGTACGTGGGCAAACGCGTCCCGCGAACCCGTGGTTGCGCAGGCCCTCGAACTCCTGCACCAGGAGCCGGCCGCGCCGTGGACCGTGGCCGGGTTGGCGCTAGGGTGCCACGTCTCAAGGGCCACCTTGGCCGCCCGCTTCCGTGCCGCCGTCGGGCAGTCACCCATGGCGTACCTCAGCGCCTGGCGACTGGCGCTGGCTGCCGACAGGTTAGCCTCCAGCAATGCGACTACGGCGGTCATCGCGGAGGAGGTTGGCTACAGCAATGCCTTCACGTTCAGTGCTGCGTTTTCGCGGGAGTACGGCGTCAGCCCGAGCGGCTACCGGCGGTCCGCGCAGGCGGCAACCGGCCGAACGGAAGGCGCCGGTAAATCATCTTCAGCGGACCGGCGCCGGTGAGCGTCTTGAAAGCTGCCGCCGAGAACCGCGACTGACTTCAGATGGGGGATCTGTGGACTAAACATTGACTAAATAACTGAGTGCACTCATAATTGAGTTAAGTCAGTAAATTAGTCATTGGAGAACCCCCATGAAAGCCTTCGTCCTCAACCAGTACAAGGAACCCCTGCAGCAGGTCGACGTCCCGGAGCCGGTGCTCGGCGACCACGATGTGCTGGTTGAGGTTCACGCGGCCGGCCTGAACCAGCTGGACGAGAAGATCCGGTTGGGGGAGTTCAAGCAGATCCTCCCGTACAAGCTGCCGCAGGTTCTTGGCCATGATGTTGCCGGCGTGGTCCTGAAGGTGGGGCCGAAGGTGCGCTCCTTCACGCCCGGCGACGAGGTCTTTGCGCGCCCTGGCAAAGACAGCATCGGCACGTTCGCGGAGCGCATCGCCGTCGCCGACGAAGACCTGGCCATCAAACCGGCCACCGTCAGCATGGAGGAAGCGGGCTCACTTCCGCTGGTGGCTTTGACGGCGTGGCAGGCGCTGGTGGAGCGCGGGAACGTCGGTCCCGGCCAGAAGGTTTTCATCCATGCCGGCGCCGGGGGAGTGGGCTCCATTGCCATCCAGCTGGCCAAGTACTTGGGTGCAACGGTAGCCACCACGGTCAGCGCAGGGAACAAGGACTTTGCCCGTGAGCTCGGCGCTGACGTAGTGATTGACTACCGCACCGAGGACTTCGTGGAGATCCTCCACGACTACGACCTCGTCCTGGACAGCCTTGGCGGCGAGAACCTGGAGCGGTCCTTGAAGGTCTTGAAGAAGGGTGGCAAAGCCATCGGCATCGCTGGGCCGCCGGATGCCGGCTTCGCCCGACAGCTGGGTGGAAACCCTGTACTGCTGGGTGTGACTACCCTGCTGAGCTCGGGTATCCGCCGCAAGGCCCGCCGCCTTGGCGTCACCTACGAGTTCCTTTTCATGCGCGCCGATGGCGGCCAGCTGAAGGAAATTGCTGCGCTCATCGACGACGGCCACATCAAGCCGGTACTGGGACGCGTGGTGCCGTTCGATCAGACAGCCGATGTCCTTGCTTCCCTGGAAAAGGGCGGCGTCCGCGGCAAGACCGTCGTCAGCCATCTCTAACCACAATCCAACACCCCGACAGGACAAACATCATGAGCAGTGAACAGCAGTCGTATGTGCAGGTGCCGGCGAAGACAGTGACAGCCGGTGGTGTCACGTACGCGTACCGGGAGATGGGGCTCAAGGGCGGGGTTCCGGTGGTCTTCCTGATTCACCTCGCCGGGACCATGGACAACTGGGATCCGCACATCATCGATCCCATCGCTGCGAAGCACCACGTCATCACCTTCAGCAACCGTGGCGTGGGTGCGTCCACGGGAAGCGTTCCGGACAGCATCGAAAGCATGGCCGACGATGCCGCTGCTTTCATCCAGGCCCTCGGCTATCCGCAGGTGAATCTCTTCGGATTCTCCCTTGGCGGCATGATCGCCCAGGCGCTGGTCCTTAAGCACCCGGGGCTTGTTCGCAAGATGGTACTCGCCGGCACGGGCCCTGCCGGTGGGGAAGGCATCCAGAACATCATCGGAATCACGTACTACGACGTTCTTAGGGGCACCCTCACCCGGCAGGATCCCAAGGAGTTCCTCTTCTTCAACAGGAACGCCGCCGGTAAGCTCGCCGCCCGGGCCTTCATCGACCGACTCAAGAAACGCACCACCAACCGCGAGGCACCCTTCAAGCTCGCTGCATTCCAGACGCAACTGAAAGCCATCCGCCGGTGGGGACTGTCGCCGTCGGCCGATCTTGGGGGCATCACCCAACCGACGCTGATCGCCAACGGCGACAACGACCGCATGGTGCCCTCAGTGCTTTCGAACGACATGCACCAGCGGATTCCGGGCAGCGAACTGGTCATCTACCCCGACTCCGGGCACGGTGGCATCTTCCAGTTCCATGACAGGTTTGTCCCGGTAGCCCTTGAATTCCTGGGGCGCTGAATGGTCGGTCCGCTGATACGGTAGCTGAATGCAGCCTGCGCCCCAGACCCTTGGCCGACGTGAGCGGAATAAGCAGGAAAAGCTTGACCGCATCACGGCGGCTGCCCGTGAACTCTTCACCCAGTACGGAGTGGATGAGGTCACCACCCAGCAAGTAGCTGAAAAGGCCGACGTCGGTTCGGGAACCTTGTTCCTGTACGCCAAGACCAAGGCGGAGCTGCTTCTGTTGGTGCACAACGTCAAATACGCCCAAGCGCTCGACGCGGGAGTCGAAGCGGCCGCCGCTGAAGTATCGGTCCTTGACGCGGTGATGGCCATCATCCGTCCCATCGTCGAGTGCAACCGCGTCCAGATCGAGAACGGCCGGACGTACCTGAAGGAGATCGTCTTCGGGGATCCGGCGGAGCCGCACCACGCAGAAGCGCTGTCGCTGACCATACGCACCGAAGAAGCCATTGCCGAAGTCCTGGGCCGTGACGAGCAATTGCTTGCCCGCGACCCCGCCAAGCTGGCACGGATCGTCACTGCGATCATGTTTATCAGCATGACGTCCTCGGCCACTATGGAACTGACAGACGCCCAGGTTGGCGACGAGATCCGGGACCAGATCAGCGTGCTCCTGGGCGCCTGACTTCTTGGCTTTGGCGGACCTTAGCGGTTGAGGAACGCCTCGTGCTGGCGGTGGGCTTCGGTCACTTGCTCGCGGATCTTGTCCACGTCCTTGGCCTTATTCCGATACTTGAGCGGCATCTGGACGATCTGCGCCTCTTCCGCCGTCAGTGCGCGGTAAATGCGTTCGCGCTCGTTGGCGTCAGCGGTGTAGTCGAGGTCCAGGTAGTCCACGGCGTGGCGGCGGGCGTTGTTGATGGCCGTCTGGGCCTTGCCCGCTGGGCTGATCAGTGAGAGCACCACGGTGACGATCAGGACGCCGATGATCACGCTCAAGGAGAGGCCGGTGGTGATCTCGATGACGTTGACGTGCTCGCCGTCGTTGATGAACGGCAGGTTGTTCTCGTGCAGGGCGTGGAGGATCAGCTTGACGCCAATGAACGCGAGGATCGCTGCCAGGCCGTAGGAAAGGTAGATGAGGCGATCCAACAGGCCGTCGATCAGGAAGTAGAGCTGGCGCAGGCCCATCAGCGAGAACGCCGTCGCGGTGAAGACGATGAAGACGTTCTGAGTGAGGCCGAAGATCGCCGGGATCGAGTCGAGCGCGAACAGGATGTCCGTGCCGCCGATAGCCACCATCACCAGCAGCATCGGAGTCAGGGCACGCTTGCCGTTGACCATGGTGAAGAGCTTGTCGCCGTCGTACTTATCCGTAGTGTGGAAGAGCTTCTTGGCGAGCCGGATGATGAAGTTGTTCGCCTGGCCGTCCCCGTGGTCGCCGGGCTTGAGCAGGTTGCCTGCCGTCAGCAGCAGGATGAGTCCGAAGATGTAGAACACCCACGCGAACGAGTTGATCAGCGCTGCGCCCAGGAAGATGAAGCCGGTGCGGGCGATCAGCGAGAACACGATGCCGAAGAGCAGGACCTTCTGCTGATCCTCACGCGGCACCCGGAAGCTCGCCATGATGATCAGGAACACGAACAGGTTGTCGACCGAGAGGGCCTTCTCCGTGATGTAGCCGGCGAAGTACTCGGACCCCATTTGGCCGCCGCCGAATATCAGGACCAATACTCCGAACAGCACGGCCAGGCCCACGTAAATGGAGGACCAGATGGCCGCTTCCTTGAGTGAGGGGACGTGGGCCTTCCGGATGTGGAAGAAGTAGTCGAAGGCCAAGAGCGCCAGAATGACGACGATGGTGATGCCCCAGATGAGGGGAGAGACGGTCATATGATCCTGCTTTCGTGAGGCGCGCGAGTGGTGTTGCTCACCGAGGGTCAAACTCTTGGAATCAAATTTACCGGGAGTGGTGGGGCGGGTGGTAACCGAATGGCAGGATCTTTATTCAATGGGCTAGCCCTGGAGCGTCCACTCGTCCTGGTTATGCGGCCTGAGCCAATGTTGGCGGGGCTCCCCGGATTCACGGACGACGTCGTTGAGCCAGAACGTGGTGTCGGGGTTCCAACCGGCGATGACACTCGCCGTTCCTTCGGCCGGGTCCACTTCAAGTGCGTGGCCTGCCAAGTGAAGGTATCCAGCGACGGTGAGGTGGACAGCGTCCCATCGTGAGCTTGCCTTTTCCCAGTCAGGGATGACCCAGCGTCCGTCCCGGCCCGTCGTGCGGAACCAGTCGTGTCTGCGGGATGCGGTGACATTCAATGGGAATTCCCGGCATAGCTGGATCCAATCCGCAGCTGTCCCGATCTCCAGGATCTGTCCAGTTCCGGCGACTGGGATGGCGGTGGCGTTCTCCCACCCCAACGAGTCCTCCACCAGATCCAGGCCCTGGGGAATCTGCCCGGTGGACTGCATGAGGTTGTGGGGTATTGACCACCACTCGCCACCCACGTTGGCCCTGATGTCTGCACGGCGTTCCCGCGCAGCACGGACCTCCCCGGCCCGTTGGTTGCGCGCCCACTCTGCCAGTTTCTGTCGGGGATTGCCGGAGAGCGGCGCCGGGTCTTCCGCTGAACGCCAATCGATGCTCCACTGCCTCACCTCAGCCTCACGGGTCCAGGATTCTGCGGCGGGTGTCCGAAGAACCCCGTTTGCTACGTGGGCTAGCGCACTCCTTATCTCGGACACGGCGGCAAGAACGTCCTCGCCGTCGGGCTCCTGCCAATACCGGGCGGTATCAACGGCCCGCTCCAAAGCCTTCTGAACCAGCTCGTTGGTGATGCCCTTGAGATCCAAAGACGTGATCAATGCTGCGAGCTCATTCACAGTCGGCTCTGGCGGGGGAGGCGGCGCCTCCCCCGAGGGAGACATGGTCAACATCCTCCGCGACCTGCCCGCCCCAGGATCGAGGTCGTATCCGAGGTGGAAGACGGCGATACGGATGTCCTGGTCCATTTCCATCGCCAGTTCAAGGCACAGGCGACGCCCACGAGGCCCATTTAGCAATTGCTCGATGTGCGGCTCCATGTCCTCATCCTTGCAGCTGTGAATCCTCGGTGCAGGAGCACGACGTCGGAACCCGCCTTGAGTGCCTGCAGCTTGGTTGACGCTTGAGCAAGCTTTCAATGGGGTTACTGTGTGTCCAAACCCCAGGTTGTGAGACTGCCGCCGGGATCAGGCCCGAAGCAGTCTTGTAAATGAACTCATTCTCGACCCTGAGGACAATGCCGCCCTGTGTGTGGATGCTGAACGCATAATCGACCATGCAACAGACGATCTCGTCAGCCCCGGAAGTTGTGGGCCAAGTCCAAAGCACGCGGAGATCTCCCATTTATTTTTCGTTCCTATTCACGTTTGCAGCCCCAGCGCTCAGAGCGTCTTCCGCAAACGCGTGCCACTACCCAAACCAGCCAGCCGAGGCTTCGCGTAAAGCCACACCACAACACCGAACAGCGGCACAACGAAGAACAGCAGCACCCACATGATCCGGTGTGTTTGATCGAGGCGGTCCTGCCGTAGGACATCGAAGATTGCCCAAATGTTCGCTCCCATGACGAACACTGCAGACAGTCCCGCCAGCAAGGCCAGAACCCATTCCCAAGCTCCCACGTCGTCCCCCTCGAACCAGCCGGTTCGGTCCAAACTAGCACTCTCGCTGCAAACGTACGACGGCGGAGCCCGCCTTGCGTGCGGCCCCTTGGCTGACGCTTCGGTCGAGTCAGACCAGCGCGGTCATGATGTTCCAGCCCTCTCCGATCTTCTTCCTGGGCTCCAGGAAGCGGCTGCCGACACCGGGGTAGAGCCACAAATCGCCGTTGGTGTCGCGGGCAATGATCTGGGAATAGCCGGGGTAGTTTCTGTCGAATTGTCCGGTGGCGATGATGGTCGTCATGGTGTTCCAACCTTCGCCTACCTGCATCCGGGGCAGCCACCCGCCCTTGCCGTCACCGGGGTACAGCCAGAGCCGTCCGTTGGTGTCGCGCGCCATGACGTCCCGCTTGCCGTCCTCGTTGAAATCACCGCGACCGATCAGGGCAGTCATCACGTTCCAGCCGACGCCTATTTGGCTCCGGGGTTTCCAGCCTCCTTGGTGGTCGCCCGGATACAACCAAAGCCGGCCCTCCACATCGCGGGCAATGACGTCGGCGCAGTAGTCGCCGTCGAAGTCGCCAGGGCCCATGATGGCGGTCATCGCGTTCCAGCCAACGCCGACCTTGGTGCGTGGTTTGAGGTACCCGTAGCCGCCGGGGTAGAGCCACAAGTCGCCGTTGATATCGCGGGCAAGGAGGTCGTCGTTGAATTCACTCTGGAACTTCCCCGCACCGATGATCGCCGTCATCACATTCCAGCCCTCGCCCATTTTGGAGCGGGGTTTCTTCCAGCCACCGCGACCATCGCCGGGGTAGACCCAGAGGTCGCCTGCCGCGTCGCGGGCCAGGACGTCGTCGTCAAAGCCCGTGTTGATGTTGACGTAGTCCCAGTTGTTCGCAGGCACGCTGAAGGCACGCACAGTGTGTTGATTCGCCTGCGCCGGAACCGCGATCGGCCCCAGGAGCAGAGCCGCGGCCGCTGCCAGAACCGTTCCCACGAAAAGTGGGGGCCTCCGGGTTCCGGGCGTTTTCCGGCATGGATTCGTGGTCGATTCTGATCGGAACATCACTGTTACCCCCATTAGCAACAAAGCCATCAATCGATTCACCGGAGCTTAGTCCTATTGGGTGGCTTTTGTTAGGGGTGGCCGGGGGCCAGGGAGTTTCCGGCAAGCGGGTGACGCCGCAGTCCGCATGTTCATACCTGTGCATTTGGTTGCCACAAACGCACACCCCGCAAGAAACTCCTTGAGGAAACACACTCAATGAGGAGCCCCACTTGCACCCACAACCCATGGCCAGGCGTCTGGCAGCAATCGCCGCATCAGCGGCACTAACAGCAGCAGCGCTGGCAACCGGAATCGCAGCCAGCCCAAGCGCAACCGCCGCTGAACTACCACCCCCGCCCACCGGCGTCGTGTATGCCAGCGACGTTCCGTGGGCCAGCATGAGCAACGGTTGGGGACCGGCTGAACTGGACATGAGCAACGGAGGCCAGGCGCTGGGCGACGCCAACCGGAGGCCGCTGACCATCGGCGGCACTGTCTATCCCAAGGGCATTGGCACGCACGCGGTGTCGTCCATTTCCTACAACCTGGGCGGCCAATGCCGGCAGTTCCTGGCGCAGGTTGGCGTGGACGATACCCAAGGAGACCGCGGCCGCGTGGACT
This sequence comes from Paenarthrobacter aurescens, assembly GCF_025421775.1. GTDB lineage: Bacteria > Actinomycetota > Actinomycetes > Actinomycetales > Micrococcaceae > Arthrobacter > Arthrobacter aurescens_B. Next base: position 360,010 of record NZ_JAOEFX010000002.1, read on the forward strand.
TCAAAGTCCTGGTGGACGGGGTGGAGCGGTTCGCGGGGGAGCGGAAAGGGACGGACGGTGCCCTGCCCGTCAACGTGAATCTGCTGGGCGGCACCACTCTGCAGCTCAAGGTGGAGACCGGCCCGGAAGGGAACGGCAACGACCACGCCGATTGGGCCGACGCCAAAATCAACTGCTCGGACGCCTACCTCGCAGCACCGCTCCGCGTCGAGGGCTCAGCCGGGACCAACCTCAACGGGCTGGTCCCCGGGACGCCAGCGACCGTCGTCGTGCGTGACCTTAAGCCGCTGAGTCCGGTCAGCCTGACCTTGCGCGGTGCCAACGTGGCCGACGCCGTTGCTGACGCCACCGGCGCGGCGACCATCACCTTTGTGGTGCCTACTGGAGCCGCGGGCGGGACTGCTGAACTGGTCGCCACCGGTACTGGGCCGTTCGATGTGGCCACCACGGGCAGGATCGGCGCGTTCGTTGTGCAGATCAGCGATGCGAAGTTCTACGTGGATTGCTCGGCCCCTGCTCCAGGTAATGGCAGCCAGGCAAACCCGTTCAACTCGATCGGCCAGGTGAACGGCCGCGGCGCGTTCAACGCCGGCGAGTCGATCCTTTTCCGGGCCGGCACTGACTGCACCGGCGCCCTCACGCCGGCTGGCACCGGCGTCGCAAACCATCCCATCACGCTCTCCTCCTACGGCGAGGGCGATAAGCCGACCATCAACGGCAACGGCGCGGTGGCAGCAATCCAGATCACCAACGCCAGCCACTGGACCGTCAGCGGATTGCGTGTGGTGAACCCGTCGGACACTCCGGTGCGCAGGGTCGGGATCCTCTTCGAGAACAGCGGAACGGCGCAGACTGCCGGAATTGTGGTGACGGGCAACCATGTGGAAGATGTGGCGGGCTGGCGCAACAAGGCCACGAACGGCGCTGGCTTTGCGCAGTCGGCCGGCATCATGGTGCGCACCTGGGGCAAGGGGTCCGTGGACGGCATCACCATCACCGACAACGAGGTCAACGACACCGCCGGTGGCGGCGTCAAGATCTCCGCGCCCGACACCACCGAGCGTTACAACACCAAGGTGTACGTTGCCCGGAACGAGATCCATGACGTGGGCGGCGACGCGATCGTGATCCATAACTCTGACGCGCCTCTGATCGAGCACAACAGGGGGCTCAACCTCGGCCAAGGCGCACACCCCTATGAGGGCGGCAACTTCGCGGGCATGTGGCCGTACAACTCCAAGAACCCGGTGTTCCAGTTCAACGTGGTGGGCAACAGCACCACCTCCACGTACGACTCCACCGCCTGGGACTGCGACATGAAGATCGTGGGAACCTGCCTGTTCCAGTACAACTACTCGTACGGGAACGCAGGCGGCTTCTACCTCAACTGCGTGTCCAACTGCGGCGGCGGCGCGACGGCGGCGAACGTGGTTCTGCGCTACAACATCGCCCAGGACGATTGCCGTCTGGGCGGCAGCAGCACCGGCACCGGCAAGCACTACATCTACAACAACACCTTCTACTGCCCGTCGCGTGTGTTTTTGGATGACATGACCGGCCCACGCGAGGTGCGGAACAACTTGTTTGTGGCCCCGGGTGGTTCGTTGAAGGCCGCGTCGGCTGTGTACTCGAACAACGCGTACTTTGGCGGGATCTTGCCGCCGGCTGGGGAGACTGGTTCGGTGCTGGGTGATCCTTTGTTGGTTGCGGGTGGTTCGGGGCAGACCACGTTGGACGTTCCCGGGTACCGGCTTGCTGGCGGGTCGCCGCTGCTGGGTGCCGGCACTGTAGTAGCCGACGACGGCGGCAGGGACTTCTTCGGCAACCCCACCACAGGTGCAGGTTCGGTTGGGGCACCGAACATCGGGGCCTACCAGGGGCCGGGTGCTGCCGTTGCTCCTTTGCCTTTTGCATCTTTGGTGAATCAAACCTCCGTGGCGAATACGGCCAACCCTCGGAACGGGGCCGTTAGTTCTGATCGGCGGACGTTCTCCGCGGAGGCGTTGGCTGCTGCCGGGCTTGTTTCCGGGGAGTCGTATTCTGCGTTTGGAGTGTCCTCCGTATGGCATCCGACGGCTGTGGGAACGCCTGACACTGTGAAGGCTGCGGGTCAGGAAGTAGCTCTTTCCGGCCGCGGGCGGACTCTGCTGGTGACGGGTTTCTCCACCGGCAACGTGTCCTCCGGGGTGGCGACGATTCACTTCACCAATGGGCAGAAACGCGACGTGGTGCTGTCGCTGCCGAACTGGCGCACCGGGGTTGCTTCGGATACCTCCGTGGTGGTGGCGTCCTCGGCCTATCACCAGCGGCACACGCAGGCTTACATCGGTGGGCCGTCGACGGTGGTGCGGGTTGATGAGCCGGCACGTATCTTTGCCACGAAGATCGACGTTCCACCCGCTTTTGAAGTGTCCAGCGTGACGTTGCCGCAGGGGAGTGCGCTGGTGAATGAGGGGCTGAACATTATGGGTATTGCCGTAGGAAATGTTCCGCCGGGGCTGAAGTAGGTTCCTGGTTGGTTGAAGGCCGAGTGTGGGATCCGCTGGAGGGGGCGGGTCCTACACTTGTTTAATCGTGGGGTGCTGGTGACGGTGGTGCCCGGAAGAGGCCATCAAGGATCCCTCGCGAACCCCTAGACGCGGCTAGCCGCCACTCATTTTGGGCTTTTCGCCACTTAGTTTCACTCTGGCAGCACCTAGTTCGGAGCGCTTCGCCACCTAGACGGGAAATGGCGGGTGCACGATGTGCGGGTCAACGAAGGCCGTTCTTCACTAGGAGCAAGCATGATGTCGGAGCACGCAAGCAGACATTTCGTGGCCTTCCGGCGCAAGCAGCTGGTGAAAATGGCCAATGAGTAAGGCCAAACAGTTCTCGCTGTGCCTGTCCTTGATTTTCGGCGCGGGCATTTCATCCGTGGGTCTGGTCCCTCCGCCGCTCGTATACCTTGTTGGCCTCCTTCTCATGTCTCTCCTCGTCGTTGCCACCACGTATTACGGGCGTTGGCGATGGGTTCCACTCGGGGTGGGGTCCGCACGCGCGGCCGCTTTGGGCTTGGGAAGCGTGGCGGCGATGAGTGCGGCATTAATTCTCAGGGGAGGCGAATGGAGTTTTGTTCTCATTCCCTTACTCAGCCTCGCAGGGACCGTTGGCATGTTCCACTGGCTCACCAGACACGGGCGCTTCGTGAGCTCAAAGGGAACGGACCTCGCCTGAGTGTGAGGTCCGGTTCAGACTGCCTTCGTCATTAATGTGCCCGCCGATGACGCGGCGCCCAATCGAAAGAGGGAATGATGAGCAAGGTTCCGCATCCACTGCAAGTTGCTGGGTTCTTCGCAATGGCCATCATCTTTGCGACCTGGCAGCCGTTTGTTTGGTGGCGAGGCATTGGGGTCGCCGTCATGCTTGTTTCCGGGCTGTATGGCTCGTACCTGTTATGGCGGAGCAAGCGCAAAGAGTCCAGCCAGGAGTCTAGCGAGCGTGAGTGACCGGGAAGATGACGATGGCCTGTGGACTAACGTCTGCAGGCCATTTCTTTAGTGGTCGGTGTTTTCGGCGGGGCGAAGGCGATTCTGCAAATCAGGGTCACCCGAGCCGGCCACGAAGCCGAAGTCGTAACCCCCATCATTGCGTCCGGGCTTGCGCTCCAGCTTCAGAAACGAAGTGGGCGTGATTAAGGCCTTCGCGATCCCGCTTTCACTGTCGAAGGTAAAGGAACCAAAGATGGTTGCGTCCTGTCGGTGCCTCAACAAGAGAGTTGTGTCCGGGCCATTCACTTCGCAAGAGACCGGGTGATACTCATCCATTGGGCGACCCCAGATGGGCAGCGCCAGTGGGAACGCGAGCTTCACGGATTCAGGAAAGGAAAAGGGGATCCGCTCAATAGTCAGACTGTAAGGCTCATCGACGCCGTCCGTCTGAATAGTGAGTGTGCGGTGGTCGAAGGTTTGGGTGCTCATGTCTATGAGGCGCGTGGCAGACCAAGTGAAGGCTCTCGGATTCACCGAGATTGCGTACCTCTCTACGTGGTTGCCGGTTTGGCACAACGCCATGGCGTCATAGGAGGTTCCGTCACCGGCACCCAAGGCTTTGCCGATTGCGATCGCCAGCTGCTCAGAGGAAGTGTCCACGCCTCATCCTCGCACGGGTGACGCTACTCGCTTAGGAGGGGTCGCCGTCGTCGTTGGTTAGCAGGAACTTGCGCAGAAGGTTCGCCAGCTGTGTCCGCTCAGTCTTGGACAGGCCGTCGAGCATCTTCTGCTGGTTCTCTACGTGGTGCTCCACCACGTCATCCACCAGGGCGAGTCCCTCTGGCGTGAGGCTGATGAGGAGTTGCCGGCGGTTCTCGGGGTTGGTCTCGCGATGAACCAGGCCGCGGTTTACTAGTCGGTCCACGCGGTTGGTCATGGCCGCTGAACCGATCATGGTGAGGCTGGCGAGTCGCCCCGGTGTTAGCGGCGCTTCGGCAGCCGACCGGCGCAGTGTTGCCAGGACGTCGAACTCCCACGGTTCCAGCCCGAACTGGTTCATGAATTTCTGAACGTCCAGTGAAGCGAGGCGACTCGCCCTGTTGAGCCGGCCCAGAACGCCCATGGAGCTGACGTCCACGTCGGGTCGCTCTTTGTTCCACTGCTCAAGAATCATGTCCACTGCGTCGCGGTCCATCGTCCTCCAATGCTTGACCTCAAACAGTACAGCACCTACATTGTCTTACATCAAATAGTTCGATGTCGAAATGTATGGAAGTGAAACATGAGTTCATCTGCAGCGGTAGCCAGCAGGGCGGGAGTTGGGCCGACCAAGGCGTCCCCTCGCGACCTCTTTATCACCGCCCTTGCCCCGATGGTCTGGGGTTCCACCTACCTTGTGACCACCGAGTTCCTCCCCGCCGATCGGCCACTCCTGGCAGCAACCGTGCGGGCCCTGCCAGCGGGTATCGTGCTCATGTTGGTCACCCGAACGTGGCCGCGGGGGAGCTGGTGGTTCAAGGTCGCAGCGCTGGGCGCGCTCAACATCGGACTGTTCTTCTTCCTGCTGTTTTTCACCGCGTATCAACTTCCGGGTGGGCTCGCAGCGCTGGTCATGTCCATCCAGCCCTTGTTTGTTCTCTTCCTCGGCGTGCTGTTGCTGGGGGAGAGGATCCGCAAGGCGCACATCATTGCCTGCGCGGTTGGAGCCGCGGGTGTCGGACTGCTCGTCCTGCGATCCGACGCGACGCTGACTTTTGTGGGTGTGCTCGCCGGGATGGCCGCGGCGCTGAGCATGGCGGCCGGCATAGTCCTCACCAAACGTTGGGGAAGGCCCGACGGCGTGGGGCTGCTTGGGTTTACCGGCCTGCAGTTAGCGATGGGTGGAGTCATGCTGCTGCCCGTGACGCTGGTTGTTGAAGGGCTGCCGGGAGCGGCTAATTTGCCTAACCTTGCGGGCTTTGCGTATTTGAGCGTGATCGGTGCTCTTGCTGCGTATGCGGTGTGGTTCCGGGGGATTCAACGGCTGCCGACGATGGTGGTGTCATTCCTGGGATTCCTGAGCCCGCTTGTGGCTACGGCGCTGGGGTTCGTGTTCCTGGGGGAGTCGTTGTCGGGGTGGCAGCTTGTGGGTGCGGTGCTGGTGCTCGGGGCGGTGTTTCTGGTGCAGCGGCCGGGGGCTGTTGTTGACGGAAAGTGACGTCAAAGAGGGAAGAGCTCAGCTGACGGGCGTGCAATTCTGACTCTTGTCCCGCAGGTGCCTTGAAGGAGGCTCGAATTTCAACGTCGCTGAAAATGCATGCGGTGTTGGATGGCAGTCCTAAAGCCGTATTCGGCAACCAGCGTTCATCGGTTGTCATAAATCGGGATTAAAACCTCACCGAGGTCCGCCTCCCCGTTGCTCTTTCCGCAGAACAGATCGAGGAGATCCTAAATCTCGCCTATGGTCAGCCTCGGACGTTTGCAGTCTTGGCCGTCCTCCTCCCTCATATCAACACCCGCAACGTCCATCATGTCGATCACGTGTATCCGCAAGCTCTGCTCTCAAGGAAGGAGTTGAGAGCGTCAGGATTTGAGAGGGACGATGTGGACCGTCTCCAAGGACTGCGGGATCTCCTCGCCAATCTTCAGCTTCTTGAGATGTCCGTGAATATTTCCAAGTCGGCTACGGTGCCAGCCACGTGGGCGGCATCGTTGTATCCCACTCCTGACCAATACACAGCGTACCTTGAGCGCAATGAGATTCCTTGGCTGCCTATGTCTCCGGATGAGTTTAGTGGGTTCTTCATTGATCGGCGCAAAGCGCTAGCATTGCGGATCCTGCGGCTTTTCGGGGTCGACGCTGCCCCAGACAACGAGAATGTAAGCTTGCCTGCCTCTGTTCCGGAGAAGATCGACGATGAACTTGCCGTCACAGGGGACGCCTGAAACTGCAAAGGCGGTGCCGGTCAATGCCCGGTCTGGCCGCACCAGCAGCGGCCTTTCTTGTTCTTCTGGAAGACGAGGACTCGTCCCTCTCTAGGAGAATGATGTCTTCGTAAGTCACCGTGGGTCAGTGAAGCAACGCCGGCCGCCCTCCGGAAGTAGTGTCTTGGCGTATGTGGAAGTCCGATTGGAATCTCGAATTCAGTGAGAAACCACTACTGAATCTGCTGGACTCCGAGGTCAGGCAAGGATCAGATCAGCCCATTCGGCGGCCAAAATCCGGTTGAAACGCTCGATCATGCCGTTGGGCCACGGGCAGTGAGGTATAAAGAACCGCTATTGCGCGCCGAACCGTGCTGCGGCGGCTCTGAAGTCTGTGGATTTCCTGTAGGCAGAGGCGTTGTCGGTGATGTTGCGTTCGATTTTCCCAAGGCCGGCCTTGAAGAACTCTCCGGCTCGAACGATGGAACCGGCGGCCGTTTCGCCCTTTCGTCCGGGTGGACTTCGGCGTAGACCAGGCGGCTGTGGTCATCGATCCGATGTCCCGCCCACGGAACTTTTTCGAGCGGCCATGGTCCCGTCAGCCCCCGCCCGTAGGGAGTCTCCTGAGTTTTTACGTCCACATGGGTCAACTCGCCAGGGTACTGGCGTTCAGAGCGGACCGCCGTTGCCCGCGTGGCCCGGATGAGCGGCCCGGTAACCGGGCCGGTCCGCAGTGAGCTCCGTCCTCGCCGCGATCATCGCACCCCCGCTATGTGCTGGTCGTGATCTGGGTCCCGTGAGGTTGACTGGATCTGTCGAGAAGATCGGACTCACCCAACGCGCGAAACTGATTCACCCGGTGGTGGGCGCCTTGCCGGGAAGCATCGAGTTCTTTCGCTACCTAGGCGACCTGCTGCTGAACACCAATGATCTTTTAACGAGAAGAGATCTACCATGAATGGTCCAGCAGGCATTTTGCGTGGCAAATGACACCTCCATAACCATGAAGATGTCAGATACCTCCACAAAGCCCGGGGGGTCCTGCTCACTTCAGGACCCAAGTCACCAACGTCATTGCCAAGAACAGCTAACTCCCTGTCTATTGCGATGTGACCAAAGGCAATACTGCACTTGTTGAGTACGTGGCACCATAGCCTGATTTTCTTACAGCCACTGTGACGGTCAAGCGTGAGCCAATATCTGATTCGCGAACAACATATTCGTCGCTGGTCGCTTCATCGATCCTGTCACCATTCCGCTTCCACTGAAAGCTCTGTTCGTGATCAGGTGAAGGGGTCAGTGCCTTTGCCTTCAACCGTGCCCCCACAACGGGACGACCGAAAATCAAGGGCTTTTCCGAAATCGCCTCAATCGATTGTCCTTGACTTAAGGTACGGAAAGTGGTCAAGAGTCTGTCAAGCCGCGACTTAGTGTCTTCGCTAGTCGAAGCTATAAGAACAAGATCTAAATGAACTTTTGTCCAGTCCGATTCGATCTTATCTCTCACAGGTGGCACGGCATCATCCGTCCTCGAGGCAATCGCATCGAGAACGCGGAGGGAATACCGCAGGTATGCCATCCATGTCACAACATTATTGGGGTCACTGATAGCAGCCTCATTAAAAGCTGAGAAGGCATCTTCATAATATTTCTGCCCAGCAACCAGATCATTTGCTATATTCTGTGCGGCGCGAGCCAGTAGAACTGTGCCGAGAGTGGTGTTGGAATATGTGTCATTTGTTATAGACACTGCGCGTCTTGCAAAAGATTCAGCACGGGCTGACGCAGCGGGGTCCTTCCAGCCTGCCTCTCGGTTGGCGATTGCGCGTTGCTCCCAGAATCGTCCGCTCCAGTCGCCGAATGTTGATTCCAACGATCCATACCAGTTGTCCAAGGCTTGGTCGGGAAAGATTGCTGATAAATATTTATAGCTCATCATAGATCCGACGAGCGTATCGGGCGCATTTCTTTCTCTATTACTCTTTTGACTTATTCGCGGTCGAAGTCTGGTGATTCCTTGGGCGAGAACTGCCAGGGCTTTCTTGCTGCCAAGATGGTTAATGAGGGGCTCGAGCGCAAGCCACCTTTGTCTTGATCCTATCTGGTGACCGTCTGCGGTGAACAAAGCTCCAAGGCTTGTCGATCCATGGAGACGCCGAAGGATCTCCTCTGGGCGTGTGGCGGTCATGCGTCCTACGTCGACAACGCTAATGCGGCGGGCAAGCCTAAACGCCATGGAGCAGAAGAATGCAATCTCAACGTCAGTTTCGGATGTAAGGGCTCTAACGGCCTCCCCTACACGGCGACCGAATCCGGGGGCTTGCTCCAGCCCGGCCATTTGGGAGAATATTTCCTGATTTCTGAAGTAACTAATTTGACGCTGCTTCCCGCCTTTCTCCTTCGAAAGCGGCTCGAGCTGACCGAGACGAGCTGCTTCTTGAAGCCTAGCAACGAGGCTTGATGCATCATTCACTGTAAGGCGGCGAGATATTGTGCGAATGATGCCACCGGAGAGGAGTGAACCTGGGATATGTCCAATGATTTTATCAGTGTTTTCTGTAAGGTCAACGGCCAAACATGAAACAGACATTTTGGCTGACTTTGAGGCACTAATAATCTCGGCAACATCCTTTGCGAAGTCTGCAACCCCGTCAAACACAAGTAGAACAGCTTTCCCATCCGAGGCATATTGGAGAATTGCTTCTTGATCAGGGAGTTCATCGGCGGTGAAGAGGAAGACCCGCCAGTGGGCTCGCCGGAACGCAAAAGCAATTTGTAATAACCCCGTGCTCCGACCAGAGAGGCGGTCTCCTACGTAGATCATGATGCTGCTGGAGTTGGTCGAGAGGAATTTTCCGACCTGATTGCAGCCTGTCCGGCTCCAATCCATCAGTGCGGGCACTCCCTGGACAACATCAGACCATCGGGGGTCGTCCCCGCCCAGGTAGTCATGGGAAACTGGTACTTTTCCTGGCGAATCAATTTTGAGCTCGCGGAATTGTCGGCTGAGGCGAAGGGCGTACTCTTCTGGGCTCGTCGGCGCTTCTTGGAGATTCATGCCAGTGAGTTCTGCCCATACATCTAGGAAGTCCTCGGCTGTGGCCCGAACCGGGATAAGACGCCACGACCTAAGGTCTTCTTCCAATCCAGGTGATATGTCGGGGCTCACATAGAAACTCGGAGCATCGTGTTCCGGGCGGCGGCGGAGAATCGCTTCAAGATCGGGTTCGTCTCGGAGTCTTGCACCTACTACTACAAATGGGTTAACGCCATATTGGTCACGAAATACTAGAGGCCACGTTGCGCGTGAGATTGTGGACTCATAGTATTCCGTAAGTGAAAATACCAAGTCTCGTGCTCTAATATCATGCACATGACCATGAAGATGTATTACTTTTAGTGATTTGCTATCGGTTACTACACCATCCCACGAGCAGCTCTCTAACGGTCTTGATGCTTCCGTCTTGATTGAATTGTAAGAGCTTTCAAATGCATCATCAATATTTAGGGTCCAAACCTTCTCCCATGGAAAGCGAGCGTATTGTTTCATCCACGCCGGTGGGATGGCATCCGAGAAACGAGATCTCAGCCACCTGTACACCGCATCGTTCCCGTGCTTGACAACTGCTCGGTCGTAAATCCTCCACAATAGGTCGCCGTCTTCTAGATGCACGCCGAAGACGTCGGCGAGCTCTTCAGCGAGCTGCTGGCCTCCCGGTAGGCCTCTCCCGTCCGCAGAGGTTGTGCCAAAACTCACCCCGGCTCCCAGCAGTAGGTGGTATCGGCTGCTTCTTGCTGCCAATCTGAGCGCAGCCAGTTCGGACTCGGTGAGTTTCGTGCTCATAACGGTGCTGTTCTCCCTTGACGAATCCATGCCCAGACTGTGTTCTCGTATTTAATAACACGTCTGCTTAGACATGCAGCCTAATATCAAACGCGTCGGGCACCTGGGCTACGATGACTGACTCCTGTATGATGACTGACTCCTGTATGTTGTCAGGGCGGCGTCGAAGTCATACAAACTACATGGCAGGTTGACGGCTCCGATTGATGGCGTAAGTTATCGCTTTCCCGTCAGTACCGAATACCCTGGCCCAGTGGATACATTCATTGGGGGGACCGCCGGAACCAGCCTTCCGGAAGGGCTGTACGAACTTCTTCACACAACCGAAGTCGCAGCCAATCTCGAACTGGTGCCGGAGCTCCAAGCCTCAGTGACCAGCGTCGACGAGAACGACACACCGGACATACTCTCCCGTCACGTCGCCGATGCCGTTCGAAACGCGCTTGCGGACGCGAAGCCCGAAGATCGGGTTGCCCTGGCCAACCGCTTGCTCGCCGAGATCCAAACGAACAATCAGATCACTCCGGGCCCCCGGCAATTGCTCTCGTTGCATCGACCTGATGCATTGAAAAGACGACAGCTTCGACGCCCCAGCACCAAGCTCAGTGATTCGGCACTTCTCACAAATAACAGGGACGAGCCGAATCTGGCCGCCGAGCTCCGAACGGAAATTGAGTCAGCCAACACCGTCGATCTCCTCTGCGCGTTCGTGCGGTGGACCGGTCTCCGGCTTCTTGAACCAGCGCTGGAACAACTTCGTGAGCGTGGTGTGAAATTCAGAGTCATCACCACTACGTATATGGGCGCCACTGAACGTCGGGCCATTGATGAACTAGTACGCCGCTACGACGCCGAAGTAAAAATCAGCTACGAAACCCAAGCCACCCGGCTCCACGCAAAGGCCTGGCTGTTCCGGCGGAACACGGGCTTTGACACTGCGTACGTGGGCAGCTCCAATCTCAGCCAGGCAGCGCTTCTGGATGGCCTTGAATGGAATGTGCGACTTAGTTCTGTGGCGACGCCGGACCTGCTCAAGAAGTTCGAGGTTACGTTCGATAGTTACTGGGAACAACGGGCATTTCAGAGTTACGATCCCGATCGTGACGGCGACAAGCTCGACGCCGCCCTTGAACGCAATGGCGGCAAGCGAACCTCTGCGCCGGATGCTGTCACGGGTCTCGAAATTGTCCCTTTCCTTCATCAAGAGGAAATGCTTGAGGACCTCGAAGCCGAGCGTTCCAAAGGATTTAACAGGAATCTCCTAGTGGCCGCCACCGGCACCGGAAAAACGGTCATAGCAGCTCTCGACTACAAGCGGCTCTCTGAAGCGGCAGGAAGGCCCTTGATGCTGCTTTTCGTTGCACATCGACAGGAGATCCTGAAACAGTCGCTTCGCGCGTACCGGAACGTACTGCAGAATGGCGCGTTTGGAGAACTCTACGTTGGTGACCACAAGCCAAAGTACTGGAACCATGTCTTCGCCTCAGTGCAGTCGCTTGCGTCGCGTGGCGTGCAGACGCTTGAGCCCGATCAATTCGACATAGTGGTCATTGATGAGTTCCACCACGCCATGGCGCCCACGTATCGCCAACTCCTCGATCATTTGAAACCTCAGCAGTTCGTCGGGCTAACTGCTACTCCAGAACGCGGCGACGGCGGCAACGTCGCCAATGAGTACTTCGGTGGTCGCACTGCAAGCGAGCTTCGTCTTTGGGATGCCTTGGACGCTGACCTCCTTGTACCATTCCACTACTTCGGCGTCTCTGACGACGTAGATCTAAGCCAACTGGAATGGAAACGCGGTAACTACGAAACCGCCCAATTGGATCGTTTGTACACGGGCAATGATGCCCGGGCCGCTAAGGTCATCCGCGAGCTCCGAGACAAAGTCACTGGGACCGAACACATGCGCGCCCTGGGCTTCTGCGTTTCGGTCCAGCACGCCCACTACATGGCAACTGTGTTTAATTCGGCCGGTATTGCATCAGTAGCCGTGGACGGTGGCACTGATGAGGCCGAAAGAGCACGCGCCCTTGACCAGCTTCGAAACCGGGAGATCAACTGCATTTTTGCCGTGGATCTGTTCAATGAAGGACTGGATATCCCGCAGGTGGACACGATTTTGATGTTGCGGCCCACGCAGAGCGCAACGATCTTCTTACAACAACTTGGACGTGGCTTACGCCGAGCAGATGACAAAGCTGTTCTAACCGTTCTGGATTTCATTGGTCAACAGCACCGTGAATTCCGGTTTGATCTTCGTTATCGGGCTCTGACGGGGTACGGGAGGACGGAATTGAAGAAAGCAGTGGAGGACGAGTTTCCGTTCCTGCCGTCGGGCTCACAGATCGTGCTCGATCGGGTGGCGCAGAAAGTGGTCCTGGACAACATAAAGATGCAACTGCGTTTCAACCGCGCACAGTTGGTTCGTGACATAGCCTCATATGCGGAAACCGAGTTGGCCGCGTATTTACGAGAATCGGGCAGCGACCTGAAGTCCATCTACCGGTCAACCCGCGATTCATGGACGAGCTACCTCCGGCAAGCGCAATTGATTGATGGCTTCTCGGGTCTTGAAGCCGCGCTTAAGGGAGCACATCACCACCGTTCGGATACGGAAGAGAAGAGACTCCTGGGACGCATGGCAGCTCTCATTCACGTTGATGATCCAGAGCGAGCAGAGGCCTACACCATGCTTGTGCGAGCGGATGCGCCCCGCTACGTGGACCTGGGACCACGGGAACAGACATTCGCGCGTATGTTGTTCTACACGCTTTGGGACGACGGTGGCGATTTCAAAACGTACGACGACGGTTTTGACCACCTGCGCAGCTACCCGTTCGTGTGCAGCGAGATCAGGCAGATTGTCAGCCTGGGAGCTGCGGCATCGAGACACGCTGCTAAGGGTCTCGGTGCCGGGCTCCAACACATTCCGCTTCTTTCCCATGCAACATACAGACGCGAGGAGGTTCTCGCCGCGCTTGGATATGGTTCGATCGAACGCGGGAAGAATGTGCAACATCGCGAGGGGGTCGCATGGTGTCCAGATACGGCGACTGACGCCTTCTTTGTCACGCTTAACAAGGACGACAAGAAACACTCCGCGACCACCATGTACAGGGACTACGCCATCAGCCCGGACCTGTTCCATTGGGAATCGCAGAACAACACGTCGCGCTCCAGCCCGGTTGGTAGGCGCTACTTGAACCGAAAAGCCAACGGCTCGCGAATCCTGCTGTTTACCCGAGAGGCCGCTGAGGATGAAACTGGTTTAACGGTTCCTTACACATGTCTAGGGCAGGTGGACTACGTCCAGCATTCGGGGGAGAAGCCGATTGCGATCACGTGGAAGCTGCATCGCGCGATGCCGGCCGACGTGTTCGCGACTGCTGCGGCCGTGGCTCACTGACATGGTAAGCCGTAGAGCTCTGGAATTTTCGAAAACTGGCTGTGAGCCAGAGTGCCCGATCTTGCGACTTATAATCGTGAGGTCGGGAGATCGAGCCTCCCCACCGCTACATAGCAAGACCCCTGAAATCCTTGTGATTTCAGGGGTCTTCTGCTTCTCCGAGAAAAAATCTTGACAAAGCAGGCTACCTAGCATTCTCGCAGATTCCATCCACTTCGCCCGAACATGGCTACAAAATGGCTACAGCCCGGACCCGTTCGAGGACGCAGGGGCAATCAGCTGAACGGTGCTTGGGCGGGGCGTTTTCGCAGGCCTCAGCATGAGTGCTTGAATTGGGTCCGGGGTAGGCAGGCGGCGGCCCTTGGGGACCACCCCAGTCGGAATATGACAGCGCGAACCTTGGTCGCGCAGCGAAAGGCAGTAACCTTCATGGCCAACGAGGAACTACAGCAACGTGAGTACCTGTCCACTGGATCGTTGAAGGGCGATTCATTCGGACGCTACGAGTCCCTAAACCTAGGCGCGACCAACCTGACTGCCTTGGTAGCCGCCGGACTCGTGGAGCAGTTGCCAGCAGAGTTCCGGTTCGCGTGTTCGGTGTACAAGCGGCCAGCAAGGGTGGCCAGCCTTAAGCCAGACCAGATCATTATGGAGAGGATTGGTTCCGATGTCCGTGTTGTGGCCGTCCACGAACACAAGCCTGATGGAGCGTTCACCGGAAAGACTGGGCTGACCAAGCTGCTGGGTGCGCAAGAACAGGCCCTGGTCTCAGCTGACGCTCTTGGTGCCAAGATCGCCGCGTGCAGTGACGGGACAGTGACGACCTATGTAGATGTCGAAGCGAGCGTATCCGCCCAAGCCATCGTGCTCTACGAGGGCACGCTGTCGCAGTTCACGGATGCCGAGATCGACAAGATCCGTGCTCGCCAGCAGCCCAACGGTAAGGATCCAGCCGAGCTTGCGGAGAGTGTTTGGCAGCTCATTTGGCACGCATCGAAAGCTGAGCCTAAAGAGTGCTTGCTGACGTTCGTCGAGCTGTTTGTCCTGAAGTTCCTCAGCGACAACCTTCCCCTGCAGGTCCTGCCAAAGGACTACTCATTTGCCAAGCTGATGGAAGACCCAGCGACGTTCAAAACGTCGACTGGTGTCACTCAGATCGAGTACTACATTCGAACCATTCGACCGAAGATCAAGTCCATCTTCCCCGATAACACTTTCTCCAAGGACAGTGTTCTCAAGGAGATCTTTGGACAGGCCGGTACTGTCTCCAAGACTTCGATCATCAATGGTTTCGTCTTCCTGAAGAGCGGCGACAAGAGCGCGGATTCCTGGAACTCGACATTTGTGGCAATCCTGAATCGCTTCAAGGAATTCGGCGTGCTTACCAACATCGACCCCGAGTTCAAGCTGAGGCTCTACGAGACGTTCCTCAAGAAGTCAGCCCGACAGCAGCAGCTTGGCCAGTTCTTCACACCAAGGAACATAGTCAAGCCAATTGTTGATATGAGTCAGATGGCCAAACTCCCTGACGGGGCGGTTGTACTGGACCCAGCAGCTGGGGTTGGTGGGTTCGTCCTCGAGCCCCTCCTCTGGAGCTCAGCCCTGGCAGGGAACATTAAGCTGAAAAACGGGGAACACTCACGGCGGGTTACCACCGTGGGCGTTGATGTGGACGCTGACCTGCACATTCTCGCCAAGGCGAACATGCTTCTGCACCTCGCAGAACAAGTTCGTGATCCTTCGGTAAGCATGCAGGCACTGAACACTGCAATGGCGGACACGTTTGTTCTGATGGATGAGAACAAGACGCTCGGTTCGCTGCTGCACCCGCCCCGAAACGCAGCAGACCTGATCCTCACAAACCCTCCGTATGTGACGCGGGGCAGCGCGATCTACAGGGATACGCTGAAGTCGATCTCGGGCAAGAAAAACGGTGAACTCCTCAAGGACTACTACAGCCGCTCAGGGCTGGGGCTGGAAGGGCTCTTCCTGCGGTATATCTCTGGGGCGCTGAAGCCCGGAGGGCGGGCCTTCGTGATCGTTCCCCAAGGGATGCTGAATCGGACTGAAATCAGTCTGAAGTCTCAAGTACTGCAAGAGTGCAACCTGATCGCATCTCTACAGCTTCCACGGAATGCGTTCTTCAACACGTCTCAAAGCACCTACCTGTTGGTCATCGAGAAGCGATTCACTCCGCAAGATGAGCGACCCAAGGTTTTCTGCGCGATTGTCCGATCCATTGGTGAGTCCTTGGACGCCAGGCGGCTTCCAACGCCGAGTGACAACGATCTCGCAGACATCTCGAAGATTTTCATCGATTGGACGAACGAAAAGCAACAGAGCGTCTCCCCGGTAGTGAAGTGGGCGCTTGCGTCGGAGTTCTCCGCGGAGAGCCGGTGGGATGTCACGCGGTTCTGGAATGACGCGGAACTCGTGAAGATCGGAGAAGCCGCCGCGCCAGTCGCCCGAGAAAACTACCTCACGGAGACGAAGGTGACGCTGGAGGAGTTGCTGCAGGACCTAACTGACACTCAGGCGGAGCTGGATGACCTGATGCGGGGAGAGCACATCTCGTTACCTTTGTCAGACAAGGCGGGACACTTCGTCGTCAGGTCCGGCACCAGAATAAAGACCGTCGAGATCATGCAAAATCCTCCTCTCGACGAAGGGGACCGGGTCACGGTTTATTCCTGCTTCAAGAACGAGAAGACGACTAAGGGGGACGTGTCCAAGAAGTACTTGGAGTCGCGTACCGTGAAGCGGCGCAATCCGGAGACTAAGAAGTTCGAGCCGCAGCCCGAGTTCTACGTTGAAGAAAACCGAATCGTGACAGTCAACGCTAATGGTTCTGTCGGCTGGGTTTTTGTTCGAGAGCCCGGCTGTCTGATCACGGACGATGTGATCGCGGTGGAACCCGTCGTGGAAGGTATCTCCCTCGATTACCTGGCGCTGGCACTACAGAAGGCAGCGTCCTCAGGTGGCTTCATCTATGAGGCGAAGTTGTTCGCGGCGAGAGTCAAAGAACTTACCGTGGAAATTCCTGTAGACGAGAACGGTGATCATGACATGGAGCAGCAACAGAAGATTGCTGCTGCCACGCGGCGGTTCCAGCTGCTAACCACTCGCATTGCTGACCTTGGGCGCACTGCGGCTACGAGCCGGTTCGTATAGTCGGCAACAGGCACCCTTTTGACTGTAGAGGTCCCCGCAAAATTCGGGGGCCTCTTACGCTATTTGGCTAGGTAGCGGTACAGGGTAGCTACGGAGACGCCCAACGCATCCGCGATCTCCTTGGGACTCATAACGCCAGCTCCGTGCAGCTGCTTTGCCCTGGTCACCTTTGAGCTATCCAGCAGCTGAGGACGGCCACCTACGCGCCCACGCGCGCGCGCTGCTGCCAGGCCTGCATGAGTCCGCTCAAGGATCAGGTCACGCTCGTATTCAGCTAGTGCTCCGAAGATGCCCAGCATCAGCTTGGCCTGCGCCCTGTTTCCATCCGTGCTAAGCATGGGGTTGTCTAACACCCGCACGGCAATCCCTTGGTCTCCCAGCTCTTGGAATAGCTGCACGAGATTTCCTAGTGACCGCCCCAATCGGTCCAGCTTGGCGACTACCAAGGTGTCACCTTCCCGCAACGACTCCAGGCACTTATCAAAGCCCGGACGTTTGGCTTTTGCACCACTCACACCGTGATCCTGGAAAAGATGCCGAGCGTCGTCGTTCACTCCTGCAGCGATCAGCGCATCTCGTTGACCGTCCGTGTTCTGGTCGGCCGTACTAACCCGCATGTAGCCAACTAGTGCCATTCCCGGACCCTCCCTCTTTCTCACTTACTCGACTCTGTAGGTAGTTTTGAGAACTAGATTATGAGAAGAGTTTTGAGAATGCAACTGTCCGGAATCTCGCGGGCAATTACGTGTTCCTGGCTCGAGGTGCAACGCATCAATAAACGATCGTTTTCGAGAACGGGCAGGAGTTGCGAGAAGGTCGCCAGTGACTGGTTCAGGATTAAATGAAGTCAACCTACCCGCCTAAGCTGGGACAGTGAAAATTATTGAAAAGATGGGCGGATGGGTATGGGTAATACCATTCGGCTTGGCTCTCGTCTGCTTCTTCGCCTTAGCTGCGACCGGTCCTCACCAGTGGGGAGACGTCCCGACGTGGGTGGCCACCGTAGGAACTCTAGGATCGTTCTGGGTAGCCCTTGCAATTTACTACGGGACTACTGTGGACAAGCGATACGCCCCTGCCCGTCTCGTTTCCGTTTACACGGTTTGGAGTAAGCCTGTAAACAGGAGTCAAGCTGGACATGTATGGAACGGCAAAGGGTTCACTCCGATGCCTCAAAATGAGCCCATGCCAGTTGTCGAGTATGCCGAGGGGATTCCGCCTGAAATTGCGGAAGGTTTAGTGCCAGGTCCTGCGGACGGCCTTAGTCCGACAGTACAGCGCGTGAAGTATGCGATTGAGAACGCCGGGGAACACGCCATTCACCACATCCGCATAGACCATGGATTTCCTGATTCGAGCAGTATTCGTTCGTTTAGCCGGTCTTATCTAACGCTCCGACCCCACGGAATCCTGCGACCCATCTTTCACTTCGAGAATGATCTCAATCTCGAAGGACTTCGGCCTCGCGTCTACTTTACCGACGCCATGAATCGTCGATGGTGCAGTGAACCAGGCTATCCGGTTCGCCTTGCGAAGAAAGATGAGGGTGACTATGAAGGCACCGGTTCTCTTGACTTCCTCAACGAAGACTTGCCCGCCCACGAGTGAATGACGGTCCAACGCTACGGTGGTAGGGCGCGTAACCCACCCATGATTCCGGCCCACCCCGGTCGTGATAGCGACTCTCCTTCCGTACTGGTTAGCAGGTCGCCGATAGCCAGAAACCATTTCCTACCCACACCACAAGGAATGCTAAAGATATGACTAGCAAGTTCGTCCCTCCGTCACACCAGTCAAAGCGTTTCAATTGCCCCAGGTGTGGAACGTTTGCTGCTCACGAGTGGCGGGAGCTCAATTACCACACAGGCTCGGACGAGTACGGGCAGCGCTTTTTTGATCCGATCGAAGACAAAGCGACTTCAAGAGAATCGTCAAATGCTCGAGGTGAGCGGTGGGAGGCCAGCTTTTGCTCAGGCTGCGACAGGCACAGCCTCTGGATTGGAGGCACGTTGGTGTTTCCCAGCATGGCCATAGGCACCAGCGTTCCTGAGCCGGCGGAGGGTATGCCGACAAGTGTTGAGGAGCTTTATTTGGAGGCAGCGGCTGTGCTGCCACACTCTCAAAGGGCGGCGGTAGCCCTTTGCAGGGCATCGCTGGAGCGGCTTGTGAAAGTTCTGACGCCGGATTCACACCCTAAGAGTTCTCTAGATGCGCGCCTTGTGGTACTTCACGAAAGAACTACAGCAACTCTTGCGCAGGGCTTGGAAATCATCCGGCATGTCGGGAATACAGCACTTCACGGAGCGAGGGACGACGACGAATCCGTAGTCATCTATATGGAGGGGGACGAGAGCGAACTCATCGATGTTTTCTTTGTGACCATCAACGGATTGGTCGACGAACTCATAACACGGCCAGCTCGGCTGCTTGCTGTTTACAACTCGTTACCTGCAGAGAAGCGTGAAGCCATATCCAGGAAAGTGCAGGCATCCCGAACCAGTTTGGCCGCTCAGGGAAGTGACGACCTCACTTAGGCGCAAGGCAAACCTAAGGATAGTCGAAGGATCCCCATGCCCTTCGTTTGCGTCCAAGTTAGGAGGTTGTTGCCGCCCACCAACCCTGTACCGTGAACTTCATGACGCTTCCATCAGTGATTGTTGCCTGCCTGGCGCTCATCTTTACCGTCGCATCATTTTGGTGGCTGCAGGCGCGTAAAGGAAAACTCAAGCTTTACCCGGTCACAACGTTCAGCGGGGCCGCAACGAACCACACTTTCGTACTCCGCGTCCCAATAATCCTTTACAATACGGGAGCCATTCCTCGGGTTGTCACGGGTATGAGGCTTAGGTGGCAGGGTGATCAGACTCAGGTCTTCGAATGTCACAGTTTCCGGAAGACTATCCAAGCCACAGAAATCGACCAGGATGACTACGCGCACCCTTATGTCGTCCCAGGTCGAAGCGTCATCACGAAACACGCGCACTTCATAGCCGAAGGGTTCGGTCGGTATCTGTCCAGCGAGCCCAGCATCTTCCTGCTTGAGATCACTGTGGATGCAAGCACAAGCTGGAAGGTGCTGGACACTGTGACGCTCCACACGGAGATCATGAACGAAACGTCCTACGTTAGCTACACCAACAACTCTGGCCTGTGGCCAGACGGCGCCGAGTCCGAAGGTCGTCAGCATCGAGAGAAGTTAGCCGAAATGCGAGCAAGAGCCGCACGCCTCAACCATTAATGCATCGTAATTGAGAACAGGCACATGTGATCTAGGTGTGAGCGGCCGGTGTCGACTATAGTTTCAGCGCCCGGGGGCCGGGGAGCGACGGAGGTGCCTCGCCCCCGGGCCAAGGAGTGCCTGTCCGGCAGGCAGGCACAATGAGATGGGTCGCGACTCGCGATCCCACCTACACCGAGGGAACAACCGTCTTTTTCGGCATCGTCTAATCTTGAGGCTAAAGCAGATTTGGGGGAAACGTGATCGATTTTAATGGGGCAATTTCATGGGCCAGCGACGGGGTCGAAGCCAAGTGTGCCTTGCTCCTTGGCAATGGCTTCAGCATGGCTTACGACTCTTCGCGCTTCAGCTATGGCGCCCTTGCGACGCTAGCTGAGGACAGGGATCTACTTCCGCCCCTTGCACTCAAGGTTATGAAAGCGTCCGGCAACAGCGACTTCGAGTCACTGATGAGGAAACTGAAGAGCACGGTGGATACCCTGACGGCGCTCGACGATGTCGCCCATGCGGATACGATCAACGAGTTGAACGCCAATGTTGTCGCCGTGCGAGAAGCTTTGGCAGGTTCCATTGCAGGTCTGCACCCAGAGCGCCCCTTCGAGATAGAAGAAACTGCCTACAGGCGTGTCCGCCAATTCCTCGATCGATTCAGGACTATATACACGGTCAGCTATGACCTGCTGTTGTATTGGGCGCTGATGCAGACATTCGATGACGCCGTAACTGACCGTCGATCAGATGACGGTTTCAGGGACAGCCGTATCGACGGCGACGAAACCGTGCTTTGGAACATTTACAATCCATATGCCCAGACTGTTCATTACCTGCATGGCGCTCTTCATCTGTATCGCGGCAGCGACGGCCTGCGTAAGATCACCTATATAAGGACCCATGCGGCGCTCATAGACCAGGTTCGCAGCCAGCTCGAATCCGGACGATATCCGTTATATGTTGCCGAAGGGGAGTCTGCCGAGAAACTTCAACGGATCAATGGAAGCGCATATCTCTCCCGCTCTCTCAGGAGTCTGACCGGTCGAGGAAATGGACTGTTGGTGTTTGGTCATTCGCTAGACGCCAATGATGACCACATCTTCGAAGCCGTTATTCGATCAAAAATTACCAGAATTGCTGTGTCACTACACGGAGATCCTGACTCGGAAGGAAATAGGGCAATTCAGCGGCGTACGGCTGACTTGGTCATCAGGCGCCAGCATGTGAATCCGAGAAACCCCCTGGAGTATGCGTTCTTCGACGCCTCAAGTGTGCCCTTGTGGTAGGTGCCAGTCGGAGGCACGTAGGCCGCGGAGTTAGACTTGGCCAGCAGTAGGCCTTCACGATCGGATCGGTAATGTCCTGGTTCTGCGTTTTGTCGAAAATTTCCACATTCTGAAACGACTCGAGGCTTATCTTCGTCTTCGCCGCATTGGAGTGGCGACATCCAGCGTATGGCAAGGACCTTTAGCGGCTGTGCGCCACCCGGGGGTGGCGCCCCGAAAGCTCATGCAGTACCACGGTAGTTGAGGCCTTAGATATGCCTGGCAGCTGACGCCCAGCTGGTATGGAGGAATGATCACGCGGACGTGAACATCGCGCTGTCGACCCGGCATGCCGCCCTACGCAGGGCGTCAGCAACGTGGCCACTCGAACTGTAGTACTCATCGAAGGTCACCTTCATGAGTTCGAGGAGCTGGTCTGCGGTCACCTGGACTTGGTCATCGTCCAAAGACTTGATGGCTTCAAGGAGATGCTGAGCATCCAACGCGGTTGTGAAAGTAATTTTATCGAATTCCCGCCGGGAGAGTTTTTCGTAGTAGGCCCGACGCTTAAGGGTCGAGGCGTAATGGGACGAGGTTGGAGGCGGCGCCATGAACATGTCATCGCCTGAGTCCAGTCGCTCTAGAAGCTTCTTCTTGGCTGGTGACCGTGTTGATACGTTCGTCACGAGTTCAAGAAGTTCATCGTGCGACATCTGTGCTAAGACCCGGTAGTACTGGACGGGTAGGAACCCTGAATTTCCCGTAGCGATTTGCCGTATGTACTGTTCCGCATTGCCCACGTTGCGGCGTTCGAGGAAATCATTGAGGACATCGTCGCTAGAGAGTGCAGAGCGAACAATGCGTTCGGCGCCGCCCATCGTGATCGCTGTAGCTGGCTGCAAATCACCCACGAGCCTGAGAGTAGGGGCACCTGACACTTCATCAAACTCGCCCTCCTTGATGAAGGCGATTTTGTCGATAAGGCCCTCATCGATGAGAACTTTTTGCCCAGCCGGTCCCTGAAGAGTGTTTGCGGAGAAGTCGAGAATCGCTGCATTGGCGGCCCCCGCCCTCACGAGCGCTTCTATGTGGTTCATCATGGACCGTTGTTCGCGGAGCTTGGCGTCGTCAAGTATCCGCTTCAGCTCAGGGAATTTTATTCGTTCGGAACGTGAGTTGTACCGGTAAAGAATATCCCCCTCGACGAGTTTGGCGTTTTGTTGTTGGTAGCTCTTCCGAGCCACGAGGGGCTTGTTGTCGGACTCGAACGTATAGATGGCACCCACGACGCGCCCATCCGGCAAGTCTATGAGGCCGATTTCCCAATGGATCTCAGGCGAAAAGAGATCGTTGAGGCTTTCCGTGAGCTTCGCTTGGTCGAGATTGTCGAATTCGGTTTTCGCTCTCTCGCTCAAACCAACTGCTATGCGAGGGTTATCCGTTATGCCGAAGAAGATGTAGCCACCGCGCGAGTTGGAAAATGCTGCCATCGTGCGCGCGTACAGGCCGATGGATCCCCAGGTGAAATTTTCCTTGAACTCCTTGATGGGACTCTCGCGGGTGAGCACCTGGAGTACTCCACCGTTTTCTCGCACCTTTATGAGATTATTCTTCGCTGCTCCGGTGAACGGACTTCCCCCAAAACGCACAGCGCCCTCAATTCTGACTCATTGAACCAATGTTCGTGGTGGTTGAGATCCTATGCGATTCCAACAAGTAATATTTCCATGCATCGAACTCGTTCGCGTAGCAGTCCTGAACGGGCTCTTAGGGATGACATCATGAGTCTATGAATCTGGGTGAGATGTCCTTGGAGGAATTGCTGGTACTTCGCCGTGCCATTGACGTGGAGATCGAGGCGCGAGGGCATAGCCGAACAGCGTCGTCTCTGGCAGGAGAACTCATCGAGCGGACAGTGTCGGTGGCCTACGGAGGGCAGTTGCTTGGGGTAGGGGCGAAATCTGTGGATGTCGTTGCAAGTGACGGTCGCCGGCTTCAAGTGAAGACACGCTCACTGCCGAAGGGTGACCTAAGGCATTGGGCGTTCAGAGGGTTTGATTTCGATGCGGCTGTTGTCGTGGCGGTGGATCGGGAGACGTCGGCCATAGATTGGGCACGCGAGCTTACGGCACAGCAGGTACGTGCTATCGCGCGGCCTCACGCAAAGGAGGGTTGGCGGCTTCGAATGGCGCCAGCCAGGGATGCGGGAATCGACGTCACCGACAGATTGCTACTCGCCTTCCAGCAACTCGCGTAGCCAGAGCCGGACCCATTTCCACAGCCCAGGACATTCCCGCCACAGAGTATCCGAGATTTTTACAGTGAGCAGAAGTCATGTCTAGAATGCCCAGTCGTGATGACATCTGGGCACAGAGGCACAGAAGCGCGAGTAACTGGGCTCCTTGGTCCTACCTGATGATCGTGTTGCTTTCCGTGAGGATTTGTTAGCGCGCGGTGCGCACTTTCTTCGATCGGTTCCTTTTTGGTGACGGACTACGTCCCCAAACGGGGGCTTTGCCTCTTTGCTTCCACGCAATCAATAGAACAACAAAGCCAAGGGTATAGGCTGCAAACCCCAGGTCCTTGCCGCCCTCTTTAAGGATGGCCTCTATAATCGTCGGCCCCAGCAAAAGCAGAAACGCTCCTAGAACCAGCCACGGTCGCCAAAGGCGTTTCTGCTGGGCGACAACATCGCCAGCTGCACTGGTTTCACCAGCAATTCGTGCTGACACGGCGGGAGTCTCAACCGGGCCGTCAGTAATGAAGTGCAGGTCGACCCATTCTCCTGCGTTTAGCAGGGAGGGAGCAACCGTCACGGACATCGGAGTGTCGCGGGTTACCTCAACTTCTATTTTCTCGTTCAACTTTCTGCTGACGTCACACGCCAGCATCCTGCCTTTGGAGAAGTCCACTCGCACAGGACCGTCGTAGTCATCGGGTCGTATCTCAGCTTTCCCGGCGTTGCCAAGACGCAACACGATGAGGTTGGGGCTGTAGACTTCCTCGCCGCCGTACACGACCTGCAGGGGCAGTGACCGGCCTTTGAAGCTGACTATTTCGGTCTTGCTGATGACCTGCCATCCAAAGCGCTTGGGCCTCCGTGAAAGCCAGTAAAAGATGAAGCCTGTTACTAGACCAGCAACCCCAAGGATGTTTCCCAACTGGTCGGCCAGCACCTTTCCTACTTCGCTCATCCGACCACCGTACTAGAAGCAGTAGGCAGGAAGTTCCGGAGTTTGTAGGTCAGGTTATCTTTCGGAACGACGGGGCTTGATGAGGCGAGCGCGAAATCAAAGGTGTTACCCCAAAGAACGGCGCAAGCGAAAGAAGCAAGCGCGGGCGTTGTACCGCGCAACGCTGCCGCGCCAGTTGGAGACATCGCGTGCCTGGCGCCGCGCAAACCCTGAGGAGCGGTACCCACACCACGCCAATAGGCGTGCGCGCAAGTGCAATAATCCGGGGTTCGTTGCGGTCCCGGAGCGGGAATGGCTTCGGATGCTACGGCGAAACAGTCACCGCTGTACCTACCGCGGGGACCGTCCATCCAGGTTGGTGATGGACCACATCATTCCCCTGACCAAGGGTGGTCGCCATGCTCCGGGCAGCATCACGCCCGCCTGCGCAAACTGCAATGGCGCTAAAGGTGCAATGCTCCTGATTGTGTGGAAGCAACGGAAGAAAGATGGAACTGACTGAGGAAATGTAGTCTGGACGGCGCGGGGGCTTCGGGCCCAGTCAAGAATGTCACTTTCGGCCGGATCTGGACTTCCGGACCAAGGTCCTTTGCCGTTGTCACGAAATCTCTATAGGAACCATAGCCCCGCTGCTTCTCGAAGCGAAGCCCATCCGGGGCGAACTGGAACGCCACGCGTTCGGTTCTGCCCTTGGAATACACTACGGCCAAACAGCCGTTACTCGATCATGCGGCGGGCAATCTTGCGCCAGCGCTAGTCATTAACCACGGAGATCCAAGTTTTGCCGTCCCTGATACTCACAATTGCTCCGCGCGAGACGCCGTACTTCTCTGCGAGTCGTGCGATGATCCCGCGTTTCCCCTTGGCCAGTTCTGACCGGATGCTTTTGGCATCTTTGGCAGTGAGCTTTCGCAGCCCACGTCCGTAGTAGGTTCCGTGGCGTTTTTTGTCGTTCTCGTTGTCCAAACGTGTGGCCCAACGAAGATTGTCGGATCGGTTGTTTGCTGGATTGCCGTCGAAGTGGGCCGCTTCCTGGCCGGGAGGGCGAGGACCATGGAAAGCCTCGCATACGATCACATGCACACGCACAGGCGTGCCGCCGATTCCAACTACTGGCCGCGGGTCCGTTGGTGAGGTGCTTTGTTTCAAGACAAATCCCTGGCGGCCGATGACTCGGCCAAGGTTGCTGACGGTGTACCCCTCAAACTTCGATGCGCGCCACTCTTCGCCCGGTAGCGGCGTCACTTCCGTGGTTTGTGTTGCTCCAGCTCGGGCCCGTTGCTCCGCTCGTGCCGCAGCGTATTCGGACCGGACGTATGGTGGACCTGCGCGGAACATGCCCCTCGCGACTTGCCCGGCGTAATTTGGTGAGCAGCCAACTTTGACAGAGATCTCACGCAATGTCTCGCCCCGTGCACGACGAGACCTAATTTCTTCAATCTGAGCCTCCGTGAGAACCGTCCGGTTGTTGGCTGCACCGGTGGGCGTCCTCGCACGACCTCGGGCGATTTTGTCGGAGACATTCTGCTTGTTGTCACCGACATAGAGGTGTCCAATTTCGACACAGGCCGGGTTGTCGCAAGTGTGAAGCACATGTTGTTCGGTGGTCAGCTCAGTTTGCGTTTCCAGGACAAAGGCGGCTCTGGATGCGTGCATGGTCTTTCCATTGAGTGAAGTCATGCCGTGGCCGGAGGCCTTGCGAAAACCTATCCATTCGAGGCATCCGTTAGCGCGGCGGACAGTGCGGGAATAGAATCGCTCCCTTACCGGCATGGATCGCTCGGCCTTCGTTAATCCCACGGTTACCTCCCTACGATGATGACTCCTGCCCGGCGAAGCATCGTACGGGGAGTGCTCATCGTTGAACCTGTCTTTCCGATGTGCCCACCTTAGACGGTCCCGCCGGCCGAGCTCGCGAATGTCAATGGCGTGTCCGCCGTCGGTGCCGGAGATCAGGGGGCTGAGGCGAAGCGGGCGGCGGGGAGGGCGGCGCCTGGAGGGCGAGCCGATGGCGCCGTACTTGGATCTCGTGTGCTGCTGTCTGAAGAGCCGCCCGCCACATATTGACTCTGACCCTCATCACCGTCACGATAAATGAACGCTATTCATTTCATCCCGCATTCTTACCCCGGCGGCCTCCATCATGCGCCCCTGAGTCACCCCAGCACTTCAGGATCTCGGCGACCCCGTAGATCCGGTCGCCGCTACGAAGTTCTGCAGCGTCGCAGCTTCCCAGCACACCAGCATGACCACCGAGGATTCTCAATGACCCCCACGTTTGAAACTGATACACCGGCAGGCGAGAAGCCTGTGGGGCCCACGTCCACGGAGTCAGCGAACCAAAGTTGGCGCCGAGTCCTCGGCGTTCCATCCCTGGTCCTGCTGGGATTGGTCTACATGGTGCCGCTGACGATCTTCAGCACCTACGGCATCGTCGTGGAACTTACTGGCGGGAGGCTCTCGGCTGCCTATGCCGTGACACTGGTGGTCATGCTGTTCACGGCCCGCTCGTATGGCCGCATGTCGCAGGCATTCCCATTCGGTGGATCCGCTTACACCTATGCAACCCGATCCTTCGGGCCTGGCCTTGGCTTCATGGCCGGTTGGTCGCTCCTGCTGGACTATCTGTTGCTGCCGATGATCAACTACCTGCTGATCGGCATCTATATGAACGCTGCCTTCCCGGCGGTGCCCTCGTGGGTGTTTATGATCGTCTCGATTGTGGCTGTGACCGTGCTGAACATCCTCGGCATCACTGCGATTGCGAAGGCCAACTTTGTGGTGGTGGGTCTACAAGCGCTCTTCATCGTGTTGTTTGTGGCACTGGGGCTTTCCTCCATGACAGGAACCGGCAGCGTAGATCTCCTGGCGCCATTCACCGGGGCCGAAGGTGCCGAAGGCCTTTCGCCGGTCTTCGCCGGCTCCGCCATCCTCTGCCTCTCCTACTTGGGGTTCGACGCCGTCTCAACCTTCGCGGAGGAAACCAAGGACCCTAAGCGGAATTTGCCCCGCGCCATCATGATCACCACGATCCTTGCCGGCATGATTTTCCTGGGGCTCGCGTACATCAGCCACCTGGTTCTGCCCGTAAGCACCTTCAACGACGTGGACTCGGCGGCCATCGAGGTCATTGGCGCAGCCGGCGGCGAGCTGCTGGTGGCCTTCTTCACGGCCGCCTACATTGCCGGCAGTCTCGGATCAGCGTTGACCTCCCAGGCTTCGGTCTCGCGGATCATTCATTCGATGGGCCGCAGCGGAGTGTTCCCGGCAGCGTTGGGGCGGCTCCACGCCCGCTTCAGCACCCCGGTGCTGCCCATCCTGCTGACCTCCGCCGTGTCGCTACTGGCTTTCGTGTTGGACCTGCTGACGATTTCCTCTCTGATTAGCTTCGGTGCCCTGGTCGCCTTCTCCGTCGTCAACTTGGCCGTCATCAAGCACTACTACTTCGACCAGAGGGCCCGAGGAGCTCACGGCGTGATCCACAACCTCGTGCTTCCCGGCATTGGGTTTGTGCTGACGATCTGGTTGTGGACCAGCCTGAGTGGTTTGTCGTTCACTTTCGGTTTGATTTGGGCAGGCGCGGGATTGGCCTACCTGGCATTCCTGACGCGAGGGTTCCGGAAGCCTGCGCCGCAGCTGGAACTGAAGGAGGTATAGGTTTCCTGAGCGCAAGCTCAGAGGATCTTCGCCAGCCGTGTGCATTCCCCTCACAGCCACTCTGGGACCGGAGACGTTAGGCTTCTTGGACGACATCGTAAGGGGAACGATTTTGAAAATGACTACTGCACGTAAGCTCCGCGTCTTGAACATTGCATCCACAGTCCTGTTGTTAACCATTGTGATTTTGCAATCGACTCAAGTGATCAGCGGGTTCTGGAGCTTGGCGCTTCTCGTACTGATCGGGGCACCGACGACGGTTGCTTGGGTGATTCTTGAGCGGCGGCAAGGCGCCGAGAAGATGAGGGACGCGGCGTAGGCCGTCTTCTTCTCCCGGCGTGAAGATTCTGGCGGCCGTGCCCGCGCAAGGTGCTGTCGCCGTCGTCGTACTTCTCCGGTCACCATTGCCTGGCGGCCCCTCCTGTGGAACCCTCAACTTGATCCTGTCGCCGGGGTGACGACGGGCAGCAGGGAAGGATCCCAACATGGGACTGATTCACATTGACCTGTTCACGACGCTCGACGGAGTCGCGCAGGCGCCCGGCGGGCCGGAAGAGGACCCTGCTGACGACTTCGCGTTCGGCGGCTGGCAGGCGCCGCTTATCGACGAGGTTGTTGGCGATCAGATCGATTCCGGAATGGTGGGAATGGACGCACTGCTACTGGGGCGGCGGACTTATGACATCTTCGCCTCGTACTGGCCTCACCAGGATGGCAAGATCGCAGAGCTGTTCAACCGACTTCCGAAGTACGTTGCCTCGCGTCAGTCGCAACAGCTTGAGTGGGAAGGATCCACTTGGCTCGGCCCTGACACCGTGGCATCCTTGAGGGAACTCCGCCAGAAGCACCAGAACATCCACGTCATCGGTAGCCTCGACTTCGTCCAGACTCTTTTTTCTGAGCGACTGTTCGACCAACTCAACCTGTGGGTCTATCCGATCCTCCTCGGCCGCGGGAAGAAAGTGTTCGCCGACGGAGTGGTGCCGACGAACCTCAGGCTTATCGAGCCCGTGGTTGCCTCACCGAACGGTGCGGTGATGCAACGCTACACACTGGTGGAGGGGGCTCCCGCGGTGGGAAACATGGCGGAGATCGATCAGGCGGAAAGCCAGTAAAGCTGTCACGCCACGGCAACCCGGCCGGCCACGTACTCCGCGTCCAGCCCGACGCCACCGACTATTGCTGAGTAGTGCCTGGTCAGCCAAGGTAGGCCGACCACGTATATGCCGGGAATTTCAGTAACTCCTCTATCGTGCCTCGGATAGCCCCATTGGTCAGTCAAGGGCATGTCGACCAGGCGGAAGTCGAGTTTGTATCCGCTGGCCCATATGACCGATGTGATGTTTGCATCTGCCAGGTTCAGTTGCGTCGGCCCTGAAGGCAGCCAGTTATCGGCAGGTACGGGTTCCTGCTCCGGCGCGTCAATTCCTGCCGCCGCGATATACGCATCAATTGCTTTTCCCGAACGCTGCGCGAAGATCGATTCGACCGCTGCGAGGCGTTCGGGGAGGTCGTCGCTGAAGGTGATGGCGCCGTCGTCGATTGTCTCCAAGTGCCCGTGCAGGAGCATGCCGCGGCGGCCGAGTTCGCGGAGGTGAATGGCATGGCCGCCGTCGGTGCCCGAGAGCAGCGGGTTGGGGGCGAAGCGCGCGGCCGGGGAGGGGAGTGCCTTGGTGGTGAGGGCGTTGACGCCGTAGTCGGGGCCATGTTTGCCGGTTTCGAGCATCCAGTAGATGAGGTCCTGGCCGCGGTATCGGCGGGGTGCTTCGGGGACGATTGAGACGGAGAGGTGGACCTCGCGGCCAGCTGCGTGGAGTTCCTCGGCGATCTGGCCGCCCGATTGGCCGGTTCCGACGATGAGTACGGCACCCTCGGGCAGCTGCTCGGGATTGCGGTAGTCGTGGGTGTGGAGTTGCGTCACGCCGGCTGGGAGCTTCGTGGCCAGAGCGGGGATCTTGGGGACTTGGTAGGCGCCCGTTGCCAGGACGACGTTGCGTGCGCGCAGGTTCCCGAGCGATGTCTCAAGATGGAACCCGCCGCCCGGTGCCTTGGATAGACGAGTGACGTCGACGCCGGTGTGGACTGGAGCGGCGATCAGCTCGGCGTACTGCCTGAAGAGGTTCACGACTGCGTCGCCGGAGATGAACGCGTCCCGGTCGTCGCCGTCGTACGGCATCCCGGGGAGGTCCAGCGCAAGGTTCGGGGTGTTCATGTAGAAGCTGTCCCAGCGGTCCTGGAAGGCGCCGCCGAGTGAGTCGCGACGTTCCAGAATCTGATGCTCGACGCCGAATTGCGTGAGCCAGTAGCTCGTCGTGAGGCCGGCTTGGCCTGCGCCGATGATGACCGTGTCCGGGGTCGGTCCCATGGGGTGGAGTTTACGCTTCGGAGGCCTGTAAGGGGATGGACGAAGACGGATTTCTCATGGCTGAGCACCTGAAACGGCTGCCGCTGGATCGTCCCCGATGCGAGGTCGCAGGATGCCGCGTGTATCCAAAAGACATAGGCTTTCGGAACGTATCTAGGGGGGATGATTCGCACATGTCGACGACAAAATTGATTCGGCTTCTCGACATCACAACGTGGGTGGTGATTGCGGTTGGCCTTTTGCTGCTCGTCAGCGGCCTATTGGACAACTTCTGGGCGACGGCCTGCCTCATAGCGACCGCTGCTCCGTCAATTGCCAGTTGGGTGATTAAAGACAGGCTCAGTGGCGCGACCAACGGTGACGAGCCTCGGCAGCGGTAGCGAGTTGTCTGCCCGGAGCCGTGGAATCTGCTGAGGTGGACTCCGCTGCCCGGTAAAAGGTGGGCACTGAAGGCCTGGTTTTGGGCCTGTGGGACACATCCAATGGATAAATGTTTCCCAGCACTAGCTATCTGCGCAGAACTCTGTAGACTTGACGGTGTTGTTGTGTTTGGCATTTGGTAGTTCAGGCAGTCCCCACGATCCTTCCGGATCGTGACCTTCTGAAGTAACGGTGGAGAACACCCCACACCGGAGACCCGAAAGTCGGGAGCATCTCCACCTTCAGTAAGGACTGAAAAAAATGGCTACAGGTACCGTAAAATGGTTCAACTCCGAAAAGGGCTTCGGCTTCATCTCTCCTGAAGATGGCAGCCAGGACGTTTTCGCTCACTACTCTGCGATCAACTCCTCGGGCTACCGCTCCCTCGAAGAGAACCAGAAGGTTTCCTTCGACGTCGAGCAGGGCCCCAAGGGTCCCCAGGCAGTAAACATCCAGGCTATCTAGTCTTCGGATAACAAAGAAGCAGGGCCGGTCATTGACCGGCCCTGCTTTTGTTTGCCCTCCCATCGGCGCTGGGCTAGACGAACTTCGACATCCGCGACCAGACGGCCGTCGAGACGAGCGCCACCAATACCAAGGCCACCATGGACAGCAAGACCCCGAGTTCGGTCCACACTGGAAATGGCGGACGTGGGTTAAATCCGCCCCAGTAGCTGAAGATGCCTTCCGCCGCGGCTGTAAGGATGTTACGGGGATCGTAGGGGCCGGCTAACGGCAGCAGCAGGAGCAACGCCCCCGCAGCCAAGCAAGGTATCAGCATGGTCCTGGCAACGAGCCCAACAAATAGCCCCACGAGGCCAAACAGGACGGCCACAGCGGAAGCGAATGCAATTTGGGCAACGGGGTTGCCTGCCCCAATGTCGTCCACGGCATAGACAAAGTTGTGGCTGTCGTTCTCCAGAAACAGTGACCTCAGGACCGGCGCCGCTCCCAAGCTCAGCCCGGCGGCGAGCACAACCGCCGCCACCGCAACCAACACGATTGTTGTCACCTTCGCGGCAACGTACTGTGCAGCGCCTTGAGCGACAATTCGATCCTTCAGGATCCGACGGCGGACATCGCCTACTGCTGTTGCGCATCCGTAGATGAAGAAGAGCAGGGGGATGACCAGGAAGGTGACCATCTCCAGCCCAGTGCCGATGGCATTAGTGCCCTCCAGGGCGCGGCTCGCGAAAAAGGCGGCCTCGTAGTCAAAACGGAGGGGGTTGTCGATGATCCGTTGACCGCCTTGGATGACCACGTTGTTGGGCTGTTCCATGGCCGCGGCCAAAGAGATGCCGTTGGCCAGTGCGTGCGACTCTGTGGTTTGAAGCCGCGTCAGGGCTGAGCTGACATTGCTGATGCTCCCAGTAAAGGGGATTACCAGCGACGCCAGCAGACCGCCGATGGGGAGGAGCAGTGCTTTGCTCCAGAACTGATATCGCAGTTCTGTTCTCAGGGAACGCAGATACTTGCTCATCGAAGTGACACCATGGCTTCCCTGTCTGGACGGACTTTTCCCCTCCGGATGGTGAATGTCGTAGAGGCAATGTCCTGATAGGACGCGGCGTCATGATCAGAAACGATGACGCACTTGCTGGCCTCAATCGACTCCAACACGAGGCGCAGCGCACGCCTCCCGTGATCATCCAGGCCGGAGCCTGGCTCGTCGAGCAGGATGCATGGCCGGCCACTTGCGAACGCCGCCGCCAGCTTGAGCTTCTTTCGCTGCCCCAGGGAGTATGAGGATGACCTCCGACTCAGCAGTTCCCGGGTGAGAAATGTCCGGATGATGGGATGGGCGGTGACCAGGCGAGGTGGGATATCCAGGAGGGCGCTGAGATTCTGCAGTCCAGTCAGGCGCTCATGGACGGCCGAGTCGTCGAAGGCTGTAGATACGTAGTCTCGAAGGTCGCTTTTGTACCAGCTGGCCTCACCCTTGAACCTGACCAGTCCTGCGAGGCACTTGAGCAGGGTGGTCTTGCCGCTTCCGTTCTCACCACGGATGAGGT
Source organism: Paenarthrobacter aurescens (assembly GCF_025421775.1). GTDB lineage: Bacteria > Actinomycetota > Actinomycetes > Actinomycetales > Micrococcaceae > Arthrobacter > Arthrobacter aurescens_B. The sequence goes on from NZ_JAOEFX010000002.1 coordinate 392,947, forward strand.
GTAACCCCGTTGAAGGAATGGTGAGGTTGCCGTTATTGATGACCCTGTTGAGGCCGTAGCTCTTGGATAGGTTCGTGATGCGCAGCATTGATCCTCATTTGTCCCCCCCCCACAATGAAAATGCCCGAGAATCACCGTTCGCGCTGATGGCTCCGGTGATTGAGCAACACTCTCGACCTGGGAGCAGCCCCTTGTCAAATGCGTTGGTGGCAACGGCCCCTTTCGAACACAAGCGCTCAGAGCGCCGGAGTCGAAGATGTGTACTAGAGACCAAAATATGACTCGAATACATATCCACATAGCGAATTACACCCGTGTAACTCTCGCTCGGACCTCCGTAGCGTGGAAGGTAATCCACCTGCAGAGCTGAGGGAGCTTCCCATGGATCACCTGATTTCCGACCAGCCCCACCACCTAGACGGTCCCCGCCAGCACCTAGTTTTGCCCAAATCACCACCTAGATGGCCCCAAATCGGCCTGTGCAAGGCCGTTTTGCCACCTAGTCCCGATTTCTCGATCTAGCCTGCAAAGTGAGCCGCATGTCGGGCGTCCACGGAAACAGAAGGTCAGGTCGAGTGTTCGATTCAGAAGTTCAGCGAATCCTTGACTTCGTTGCACGAGGAATCGGCGTACGCCTTGTGGGGGCCCCAGGGAGCGGCAAATCCACCGTGGTCCGCAACGTCGTTGCCAACCTGCAAAAAACTGGCGTCACAGTTCACTTCATGAGCGGGATGGGCACCCACCGCGACATCCCGTACTCAACCATCATGGGGCTTGGGTTGGAGATGAGGCCCGGTCACCGGGGTGTCTTTGACATCGCTGACGTGCTTTCAAGCGAACTGGCCAAGGTGGGGAAACATCTGCTGGTGGTCGATGACCTTCACTTCGTGGATAACGAATCGTTGGCAGTCCTGGAGACAGTAAGACGGAGATCGGACTGCCCCATGCTGGCAACGGCACCTGAAACCTGGGCGTTCTCGAGAGGTCAACTGGCCGTGCTCAACAACGGTCGCGAGGCACATCTCCAGCTGGATCCACTCCACTACGAGCAAGTTCATGCGCTGATCGCCCAAGTGCTGGGTGCACCCGCCGATGCAGAAACAACAGCCAGAGTCCTCACCAAGTCCGGAGGAAATCCGCGGCTGGTAGTGAGGATCGCCGAGACCGCGTCGCTCAGCAACCTCGTGACCATGCAAGGCAAACAGTGGCGCATGACCACAAGCACGCTGTGGAACGAGCATCTGCGAGGCACGCTGGAGGCTCTTCTGGCTGAACTTGCGCCTGAGGAATTCAACGCACTGCACATCATGGCGATACTAGGGACTGCACGGATCGATGTCCTGCAAAAGGTAATCCAACCCGGCGTCCTTGAGAGCCTGGAGGGTCGGGGCTTCCTGTCCGTCCGGAACGATCACCACAACGGCGCGATCGGTGCCATCAGCCCGCCGGTCATAGCTGACTACTTCCGCGGACAGAAGATGCTCCGCGACAGGCACCTTCTCAGAAGCAAGATCGCCGGAGTCCTTGACGCCGCGCCGCCAACGGGAGGGGATACGTCCGCTACAACTGACGCCCTCTCCAGGGTGTTGTCCATGCTGCGTCTTGAGAAGGGAGATGACGACGCCGTCACCGCCCGTCATTTCCACGATCACAACGCCGCGCGTGAACGGGTTCGATTCGAGCGATGGGAATCGAACAAGTCAGCGGCCAACGCTGCGGCGCTCCTTCGGATCTATTGGGGCGCCCCAGTGGACGTTCAACGCGCCACCCGCGTCTGTGCGGAAACCATGACGTCCGACGCCGACCCCGCCGACCTGCTCTTCGTCACCATCACGAAGGCCATGCTCGCGATCCACAGAGGACAAGGGCCCGGAGCCGCCGTCGAAATCCTGCAAAAGTACGCAGCTGACCACCCGCAGCACGCGGAGGAAGCCGGGCATGCCATCCTCTTCCTCAGTGCGTCCCACGGTCGGGTGCCATCGCCGTCGAACCCGAGCCCGGTGGTCCCCGAAGAGCAGTCGTCTGGAATGGGGAAATTGGTGCGAGGGCTGATTGAGCTGTACCGCTTCCGGCCGGCGGCCGCCCTCGAAGCAACTGATGGCGGAGACGAAGACGACACCTTCCAGCACCTCCGCCCGTTCATCCGCGGTTACGCACTGTTTGCGGAGGGGCGGATAGAGGAGTCACTGGTCTTCGCCCTGAAGTGGCGAACAGACGCACTGAAGAACCTTGACCAATTCGGTGTGGTCACCAGCAGCTACATCGCCGCCCACGGACTGCTCTACAGGGGTCACTTCGAAGAGGCTGAATACCTGATGAGCAGCGTCTTTGCGATGGGCCGGCCGGGTTTCGTGGTTGATTCCCTCTACGATGCACTGTTGCGGCTCGCAGGGCTTCGCCATGCGGCCACAGCCATTTCGCCGGCTTTGTCCATAGCGGCACAGGCGCGGACGGAAGTGCCCGACGTCGGCCCGTTGCCTGGGATTGGCAAGGGTGCGAACCATCTCATCACCAATGACAGTGTTCAGCCGTCAACGTTCGACCGCAAGGCCACCAAACTCATCAGACGGCAGCTGAAAAGCGGGTACGTCCTCGAAGCCATGATGACGGCACTCCTGTGCACGTGCCTCTGTCCTGGCCGTCCTGTCCTGGACATACTGCAGAGGATCCTGCGGGAAAGCGGGGTCACGGTTCACGACCAACTTATTGGTATTGCCAACGCGGTGGTGGAAGCTGACCACAAGTTGTTGGGCCTGCTCCTCAAGCATTACGAGGCCGATCCAGACACCTACCAAGTCGGGATGCTGCTCAGGGGAGCACTCAAACGCCATGTGATCGAGGGCAATGCGGCAGCGGCTGATGCAGTGGCCCAAGCATCGTCAATGTTCGCCGTCAGGTTTCCCTCGGCCAACGAGCAACTTTCCTTCAACACGTTCAAGATGACTCCGCTGACTGAACGGGAGATAGAAGTCGCTGCGCTGGCAGGTCACCGCTCCAACATCGAGATCGCAGAACATTTAGGTATCAGTGCCAGAACCGTGGAGAACCACATCTCGAACGCGCTCAGGAAGACGGGTGCCACATCCCGTAATGGTCTCTTCATGCTCGTAGGGAATTCACTTCCACCACGCTGACCGGGGATAGGCTGACATCAATTCCTGACGCCGGTCTCAGGGGTCATCTCCGTGCCCGGCACCCAGCATGAAGGGTATCCGTGAGCAATTCCCCGGCCTTGGCCCGCCGATTAGGCACGTTCGACGCTTCCCTGATTGGGCTCGGATCAATGATCGGCGCAGGAGTGTTTGCGGCCTTCACGCCAGCCGCTGCAGCCGCAGGTTCGGGGCTGTTGGTAGGACTCGTGGTGGCCGCCTTCGTGGCATTCTGCAACGCCACGTCATCAGCACAACTCGCAGCCGCGTACCCAACCTCCGGCGGTACGTATATATATGGTCGCGAACGGCTCGGACCATGGTCCGGGTTCCTGGCCGGATGGGGATTCGTGATTGGCAAGACTGCCAGCGCGGCAGCCATGGCCATGACGTTCGCTGCCTATGCCGCACCGCAAGGTTGGGAGCGCCCGGTGGCGATTGCCGCCGTCGTGGTTTTGACCGCCGTGAACTATCACGGCGTGACCCGGACAGCCGGCCTTACCCGGGTCCTCGTCATTGGGGTCCTGGCGGCGCTGGCGATTGCCGTTGCAGCGGTGTGGGGTGGTTCCGGCCCCGACTTCGGGAACATTGTGGGGGAGGGGCTGCTGGCTCACGGCTGGTACGGCATCCTGCAGTCATCGGGGCTGCTGTTCTTTGCGTTCGCCGGGTACGCAAGGATCGCGACCATGGGCGAGGAGGTCCGCGAGCCCAAGCGCACCATTCCCAGAGCGATCAGCATCGCCTTGGGGATCACGATCGTCATCTACGCCGTCATCGCAGTCACGCTGCTCGCGGCACTCGGTCCTGAGGGCGTGGCGGCTACGCCTACGCCGCTTGCCGATGCTGTGAGCGCCGGATCTCTGGCATGGGCTGCGCCAGTGGTCCGTGTGGGTGCTGCGGTTGCCTCGCTCGGTGCGCTGCTGGCGCTGATTGCCGGGCTCGGGAGGACGAGCCTGGCGATGGCCCGGGAGCACGACCTGCCGCACTGGTTTGCAGCGGTGCATCCGAAGTACAAAGTGCCGCATCGAGCCGAGATGACGCTCGCCGTGGTCATTTGCCTGATTATCGCCGTGGCAGATCTTCGCGGCGCGATCGGGTTCTCATCGTTCGGCGTGCTGCTCTATTACTTGGTGGCCAACATCGCCGCCTACACCCAGCCGGCGCAGGACCGACGTTACCCAAAGGCCCTGCAGGTGACGGGTGCGCTCGCATGTGTGGTTCTGGTGGCCACGCTGCCGCCGGTTTCTGTCGGGCTGGGATTGCTGATGTTCGTTGTGGGCGTCGGCTTCCGACTACTGCGTTTGCGGCGACGTTCGGAAAGCTGACGTTTCCGGCTGGGCGCGACCCCACCGGGGGGTAGACAGGTGGGGCCGCGCCGTAGTGCCTCCTACGCCTGGAACGGGTGGGGCTCCCGCCGGACACCGGGACTCCCGTTCCGGAGGCACATAAGGAGACTATGGCCCGTTTTTGGTCTCTAGGTGTTCAAAGGCAGCAACTAGGTGGTCTCGGACGCCGAAATAGGGGGCGGAACCGGCGAAGTTGAGTGGTGACGGGGAGCGCCTAGGTGTTGGCCCGCCGTCGAGCGTTCCTGCGTTCCACCGACTCCATGTACGTGACGATGCTGGCGATGGTCAGAGTCACCGAACAAACCACTGCCAACAAAGTGGAGGTCTCCTGGAACGGGACAACCACCAGCGGGCTGAGCATCATGGCATTCCCGAACCCCGACGCGGCGAAGACACCCGCCTTCAGAAGCAGGCATTTGAGAGGGTCGCTGATCAGCATGGCGACCGGGGCTACAACCCCTAGAGCCATCGTAAGAACGACGGCGGTTGTCCTGAGATCCGCAAAGTCCTGCGCGTTCAAACCTTCGGGCGGTGGTGCGGTCCCCAGCAAGGTGGCTGACACCGCCGAACAAACGGCCACGATGCAGGTGATGATCCGAAGGGCGGCTGGATAGAAGTGCGTGATCACTGGCAGGTCCTTGTCCTAGATGGTTACCCTCCGTGGAAGTAGTGAGCCGAACGACCGACACGTGACGCGGTGCCCCAGTCTTGAGAGGCTACCGGCGTCGTGTGCCACGATGGTCTGATGATCGGGGAAAGAACTGTGCTGAATCGGCCTGAACTTTTGCGGTTCCTGGCCGAAGAGGTGCTGACGCTCGGTCCCACACGTCAATTGATTGCGATTGACGGAGTGGACGGGAGCGGCAAATCGACATTCGCAAAGGATCTGGCTCCGGCGATAAAGGGCCGGACAGTCATGACGATCCACGTTGATGACTTCCTCAACCCTCAGGAAATAAGGCACCGCCGGGGGCGCACATCGCCAGTAGGGTTCTGGCTGGACACCTACGATTACGCTGCTCTGAACGAGAACGTGCTGGCGCCCCTAAGTAGGGGAGGAGACGGACGATATCGTCCGGCGTTCACGGATTCTTCAAGGAATGCGAGCATCCAACCCGGATCACGACAGGCACCGGATGATGCGCTTGTCCTTGTGGAGGGTATGTTCCTTCATCGCGACGAGCTGTTTGGCGTGTGGGATTACTCGATCTTTCTCGATGTTCCCTTTGCCGAAACTGCGCGGCGGATGTCCAGAAGGGACGGAAGCAACCCGGACCCGGACCACCCGTCCATGCAGCGATATGTGGGCGGGCAGCGGCTCTACTTTGAGAACGCCCAACCGTGGTCGCGGGCTACACGAGTCATTGACAACACTCTTCCGCAGGAGCCGAGGTTGATGTCCCCGCGCGAAGCTATGGGCCGCCATCGGTAGTCCGTTCAGCAGGCCTTACGCCCGCGCGTGCTTCTTTCCGCCGGTACGCACAGCAGCCCCACCAGCGTCACCCTCACCAGCCACAACCGAAGCCCCCGTCCCCAACCCGCGGACCGTCCACCCCGCACTCCGCCAGGCCTCAGCGTCCAGGACGTTTCGAGCGTCCAGCACCATCCGGCGTCGTACGAGTGATCCCACAACAGCAGGCGACAGCGAAACGTATTCGTCCCACTCAGTCAGCAGCAGCACCAATTCGGCGCCTTCGAGGGCGCGTTTGGTGTCGGCTTCGAATCGGATTTGGGGGTAGCGGATCCACGCGTTGTTGATGGCTTTGGGGTCGGTGACGGTCACGTGTGCGCCGGCGGCTGCGAGTTGCTGGGCGACGTCCAGGGCGGGGGAGTCGCGGATGTCGTCGGTGTCGGGCTTGAAGGCGGCCCCGAGGATGGTCACCGTGCGGCCAGAGAGGAATCCTCGGCACATTTCGCGGGCCACCTCCACGGCCCGGGAACGCTGGTCAAGGTTCACCGAATCAACCAGGGCCATCCATTCATCCACGGACGGCACCGACAGTTCGCGCGCTTGCGCACGGAACGACCGGATGTCCTTGGGCAGGCAGCCGCCGCCGAAGCCGAGCCCGGCGTGCAGGTACCGGTTGCCGATGCGCGGATCCAGGCCCATGGCCTCACTGAGCTCGCTCACGTCGGCGCCCGACGCGTCGCACAGCTCAGCCATTGCGTTGATGAAGCTGACCTTCGTGGCCAGGAACGCGTTCGACGCCGACTTGATCAGTTCCGCCGTCGCGAAATTGCAGACCAGGCGCGGGATGCCGGCGCAGATCAACGGCTCGTACACTGCATCCAGTACAGCGGTCACCGGAGCGCCGGCAGCTGCGCCCTTGCCGCCCGGGACCCCGTAGACGAGACGGTCGGGAACCAGCGAATCCTTCACGGCGGTGCCTTGGCGCAGGAACTCGGGGTTCCAGCCGAGCAGCACGTCAGAACGACGGGCCAGGATCGCGCGGAGCGTCTCCACCGTGCCAACCGGCACCGTCGATTTACCGACGACGGCGGCGCCCTTGGCCAGGTGCGGCAGGAGGCTCTTCGTGGCGCCCATCAGGTAGGAGAGGTCCGCCGTGTCGGAAGTCTTGGACTGCGGGGTGCCCACACAGAGGAAGTGCACCTGCGCATCGGCGGCGGCGGAGAAATCGGTGGTGAACTCGAGGCGGCCTGTGGTGCGACCGTCCTTGAGGAGCTCATCCAGGCCGGGTTCGTGGAAGGGCGCCATCGCTTTGTTCAGCTGCTCAACCTTGGACGAGTCGACGTCGATGCCCACCACGGTGTGGCCCATCGAAGCGAGCGTTGCTGCATGGACTGCGCCGAGGTAGCCGCAGCCGATCACGGAAATCTTCATGAGGAGGGTCCTTTGCTTGATGTAAGTTCGGTGGGCCCGTTTTCGCGGGAGAAAGTGGCGATGACTTCGGTGTAGTGCCGGACCAGGTCGGCGCTGAGCACAGGCCACGTCCGCCCCTGGACCGAGGCGGTTGCTGCCGTTGCGAAAGCGCGGCGCTTGGCGTCGTCGCCGATCAGGTCCTGCGCGTAACTGCGCAGCTGGGCGAGGTTTCCGGGCTCGTAGAGCCAGCCAGTCCGCGAGTTTTCGACGAGGTCCAGGGGACCGCCGCGGCCGGTCGCCACCACGGGAACGCCCGAGGCCATGGCTTCCTGGATGGTCTGGCAAAAGGTCTCGAACTCGCCCGGATGGACGAAAAGGTCAAAGGACGCCACGGCCTCCGCCAGCGCATCCCCGCCGAGGAAACCAGCAAAATGCGCATTGGGCAACGCCGCGTCCAACGCCGCACGCTGCGGGCCATCACCCACAATCACCAGCTTGGTGTTCGGCAGATCAGCCAGGACCGCGAGGTCCTCCACCTGCTTCTCGACGGCGAGCCGGCCGACGTAGCCGATGATCCGGTGACCGTCGGGCGCTACTGAGCTGCGCCACGCCGTCGAACGTTTCGCGGGGTTGAAGCGCGCGGTATCCACACCGCGGCGCCACATGTCCACGCGCAGGATGCCGCGTCCTCGCAACTGGTTCAGCGCGAACGTGGACGGCACAAGGGTTCGGGTGGCCAGGAGGTGGATGTTGTCCACGCGGTTCCAGGCCCAGTTCTCCAGGAACGGCACACCATAGCGGGCGGCGTAGCTGGGAACCTCGGTTTGGTAAATCGCCACGGTCGGGATGCCGAGTTGGTGGGCGGCCTGCACGGCGCGCCAGCCGAGGACGAACGGGGAAGCGAGGTGAACGACGTCGGGGGAGAAATCGGCAAGGATTCGCTTGACCCGATTCACACCACCCAACGCAACCCGCACATTCGTGTAACCGGCCAGCGGCACCGAGGGAAGCCGGTGCACATACGCACCCTTCTCGACGCTCGAAACATCAGTGTCCGACGTCGACGGCGCGATCACCATCACCTCATCCCCGCGCTCCTGCAGATGCTCCAGCACCCGCAGTATCGAGTGGGTTACCCCATTCATCAGTGGCAGGAATGATTCGGCGACGATTGCGATCCTCACGCCTTCAACGGTGGCTGGGGCGGTTGGCGTTGCGGGTTAGAACGGGTGGCCTGTGGAGGAAGAGTTGGTTAACAGGTGGGGCTCCTGTTTGTCTGGGCGCGCGCGTAGACTCTGGTTCACCGACGCGCTGGGGCGTCATGACTTCTGGGGGTCTTGCCATGTTTGCTGCTGGGGATAATTCGCGCGCGCTTGGAGTGGTTAACGTACGACGGCGGCGCCGGGCAGCGGTGCGGTCAGCCGCCGTCGGTTTGGGGCTGGCGCTGTTGCTGGGAACCCTTGGTTCGCCCGCCACGGCGGATGTTGTGACGAACACTGTTTCCGTGGGCGATAACCCCACCGGCATTGCGGTCAATCCCGTCACCAACAAGGCGTACGTGGCCTCGTTCGAGGGTGTTTCGGTCATCAACGGAACCTCCGACGGGGGCCTCCTGTACTCCGGAGACATGCCCGTTGACGTTGCCGTGAACCCGGCGACCAACAAGATTTACGTTAGCGAGATTGGCGGCTCCGTTGCTGTTGTTAATGGGGTCTCTGGTGCTGTGACGTGGATTCCCGTGGGGTCATCGCCCGGCGTCATTGCAGTGAACTCCGCTACCAACAAGATTTACGTCGGCGTGAGTACTGGGATGACCATCATCAATGGGGCAACGAACACCACCACGTCCGTGCCGCTCGCCGGGGGCGCCCAAGACATTGTGGTGAACCAGGCCACCGGCAAGGTGTACGTAAAGTCCTCCGGGACCATCCGGGTAGTGGACGCAGGCGGCATCGTCACCTCCAGCATCATCATCGGAGCCGGCGGCATTCTTGACGTCGCAGTGAACGAAACGACCAACAAGATCTACTTCACAACGCTCGGCCGGTATGGTGCGGGCGTGAGCGTGATTGACGGAATCACCGATACCGTCACCGGGAGCATTCCTTCGGCGAACAACGTGGGCAAACTTGCTGTGAACCCGGCCACCAACAACATCTACGTGGCCGGGGACAGTCCCTCCATCGATGGTTTCATTCAGGTTATTGACGGTGCCTCCCAGACACAGGTCGCCGAGCTAAGGACCGCCACCAGGATTATGGACGTCGTGGTAAACCCGGCGTCGAACAAAATCTACGCACCGCTGTCCGGCAGGGGAGTCGCCATAGTTGATGGCGCGGACAACACCTTCTCGGCCGTATTTACGGGGCAAGATCCGGTTGACGCTGCGGTGAACCCCGCTACCGGAACCGTCTACGTGGCCAACACCGGCAGTGACTCCGTATCAGTGATTGACGGCACCGTTCCCGCGCCGGTCAAGAACGACTTCAACGGCGACGGATCGGCCGATGTTCTGGCTCGCGACGGCTCCGGAGTCCTGTGGCTGTACCCTGGCAACGGCTCCGGTGGTTGGTTGTCCCGGGCCCAGGTTGGCCCGGGTTGGAATGTCATGACGGCACTGGTCTCGCCGGGTGACTTCAACGGTGACGGCAAATCCGATGTGCTGGCTCGCGATGGCGGTGGCCTGCTGTGGCTCTACCCAGGGACTGGCACGGGTGGGTTGTTGTCGCGCGTGCTCGTCGGTACGGGGTGGGAGGGCATGAGCGCTCTCGAAGCGATTGACTTCCACGGCGATGGACGCGCGGACGTTGTGGCCCGCGACCGCGGCGGTGCTCTCTGGGTTTACCGAGGCGACGGTACGGGTGGATGGTTGCCGCGGATGTGGGCCGGTTCCGGGTGGACCGGAATGTCCGAGATCACCGGCGCAGGGGACTTCAACGGCGATGGGCTGACCGATCTGGTGGCCCGCGACGGGTCCGGCGCGCTGTGGCTGTACCCGCCCAACGGATACGGCAGCTGGCTGGCGCGGCAGACCGTTGGCCAAGGGTGGAATGTGATGGACTCCCTGGTTGGGCCCGGTGACTTCGACGGCGACGGACGGGCAGACCTCCTTGCCCGCAACGCTGCCGGCGAGCTGTGGCTGTACTCCGGTGCTGGCGGAACTGCTTGGCCCTCGGCTCAGCGCGTGGGTACGGGGTGGGGCGGAATGACGGCGATTCTCTAGCCGGTCCGCTGGCCTAAATGGGAAGTGCTGGCGTTATTCGAGGTTTGTCCGCGTTGACTGTTGCTCTCCGGGGATGGTGCACAGATCCGGCTTCCCGGTATATGTTCAAACGCAATACAAAGTAGGCTGTCACCACGGCGATGCAACGAGCAGCGATTTACGCCCGCATATCTGAGGATAGGACTGGTGCGGGCTTGGGTATTCAGCGTCAGCTTGAGGACTGCCGGGCGCTCGCAGAGGCACACGGACTGACGGTTGTTCAGGAGTTCACGGACAACGACACGAGCGCCTACTCAGGCAAGCCGCGCCCCGGCTATCAGAAAATGCTGTCGGCCATGGAGGCCGGTGATGTTGACGTGGTGTTGGCATGGCACACTGACAGGCTTCACCGCAGCAACCTTGAGCTTGAGGAGTACATCACGTACTCCGAAGAGATACCCACGGAAACGGTCAAGGCTGGCAAGCTCGACCTGTCCACGCCCTCGGGACGTATGACGGCCCGCATTCTTGGCGCAGTCGCTCGGCAGGAGTCGGAGCACAAGGCGGAGCGCATCCAGCGCAAGGCGCAAGAGCTTGCTCATGCTGGAAAATGGACTGGCGGCAGTCGCCCGTTTGGCTGGCAGTTCGAGGACGGTAGGCCGGTCATAGTTGAGGCTGAGGCGGCGATCATCCGAGAGGCACACCGGCATGTACTGGCCGGTCTGTCGCTCGGGTCCTTTATAGAAAGCCTCGCCGAGCGCGGAATCAAGACCGCGCGGGGTGGCTCCTGGTCTTATGCGACGCTGCGCCAAATGCTGATGCGCCCCCGTAACGCGGGCCTTGCGGAGTGGAAGGGCGAGATCGTCGGAGCTTCCGAGTTCCCGGCGATTGAGGAGCGTCACATTTGGGAGGCCACCTGCAACGTGCTGAAGGACCCAGCGCGGCGACGCTCCACCACAAATAGGGTCAAGTATCTGCTGGCGGGCATTGCGCTTTGCGAGTGCACGCGTCCTGTGAAGTCCGGTCAGACCACAGACCGTCATGGCGTCAAGCACATGATTTACCGCTGTTCTGAGCGCGGACCCGGCTACGTCAATAAGCGAATTAAGTACGTGGACGCGTTGGCAGAGCATGAGATTCTGTCGCACATGGCATTCATTGCAGCGCTGTCGCCAGCCGTGGAGGTGGAAACTGCGAGGCTGGGCGAACTCAAGACGAGCGAGACCGCCTATCGCGAGAAATTGAACGAGGCTGCCCGGTTGTTCGCGACCGACGTTATCAACAGCGAACAGTTCGCGATCATGAACCGAGAACTCAAAGCCAAGCTGGCGGGAGTTTCGGCGGAGCTGACTCAGCTCTCAACCGCTGGTGCAAAGAGTCAGTTGATCGAGCTATCAGAAATGCCGCAGTGGTCGGAGGAGTCCGACACCACAAAAGAGTGGCGCGGCTGGAGCTTGGAGCGTAAGCGCGCGTGGATTCGGGAACACGTGAACATCATCCTGCACCGTCATTTCCGTGGCAGCGCTCGCGTGTTCGATCCGGCGACGGTCCAGCTTTCGATCAAAGGTGTCGAGACGCCAGCAGAAGCTGTGGCGCGCTGGCGGACACTCCATTTTTAAGGCCCTCAAATCTGCCGGGGGTACCGAACCATCCCGACGTCTCCGATAGGCGCTAATTGCCCCTCACCGGGACGCTTTTAGAGGGTGCCGGTAGAGACGACGAAACCCCCGGCGCTGGCCGGGGGTCTGTTGTTTCGTACGTATTTCTAGGCGCTGGCTCTTTCGTTGAGTCCAAGCGCGTCCATCCTCCGATAGAGCGTAGCCCTGGACATCCCCATGTCCTCAGCTACGCGCTTTGCTGGCTCGCCGGACTGGATCAGCCGGTGAGCGTTCTTGATCTGACGATCTGAGAACGTCTGCTTACGTCCGCCCAAGTCCTTGCCAGCCGCGCGGCGCTTGCTCACGCTATCCGTGATGCGCTCGCGTTTGATCTCAAGCTCCATCTGTCCAAGTGCGGCCATGACCGTGAAGATCATGGCCCCCATTGGGGTGCTGGTGTCCATCACGCTGCCGCCCAAGTTGAGCACGCGGAGTCCCGCGCCCCTGTCCTTGATTTCCTCGGCTAGCTTGAGCATATTCATCGTGAAGCGCCCCAAGCGATCCAGCGTGGTGACAACCAGAGTGTCGCCGTCATGCAGAGCCTCCAAGGCTCTGTCCAGCGCTACGCGGGATGCCTTTGCTCCGCTCACGCCGTGATCAACGTACAGATCATCTCGCCGTACGCCAGCGGCGAGTAGGTCAATCTCTTGCCTGTCGGTCTCTTGGGCCTTGGTGGAAACTCGTGCGTAGCCGATCAGCTTCGCCATGGTGGAACTCCTAACTAAGTGTCTCGCAACAGTGTTTGCCTACCTCCAAATTAACAAGTACTTGCGAGACATACAAGCGAGACACTTTGTGAGTGCTGTGGATGGGTGATGGTGTCTCGCAAGGAGGGTGTCTTAAATCCCTTGGATTGCGAGACGCGGATATGCTGGCGTCCATGATCACGGTTGAGGGCGCTAAGCTGCTGGCTGCTTTAATCCCGGTCCTAGTTTTGATCCTTGCCGTCGAGCGTCGTGCGATGGGGCCAGCGCAGCGGCCCGTCTACTTCATGGGCTGGGTCTGGTTCTGGATCCTTGGCGTTCTCCAGTTCCTTGGTATCGCAGGGTCCATCATTGGACTGATGCCGCTCTTCTTGGCGGTGAACGAGAACCGCAATGTTGATACCGACTGGGCAGTGATCGTCCTTCTCTGCAGTGCCGTGTTGGTAATCGCCGTGGCCTTGGTTGCTATGGAGCTTGCGATGCGGGCATACCTTGGGGGCGAACTCATGGACGTCGGTGCCAGGCTCCAACGCGAGAGGCGAGTGGATGCCTACCTCACGGAACGCGCTCGCCGTGCGCGCAAGATCGCGGTCCGCCGTCTGGCTGCAAGGGGGAGGGGGAGGGAACCCCTGAAGGTACCTGTCCGCCCCCGGTAGCGATAGCGCCTCCCTACGCGTACGGGTTAGGAAGTCGACGGTTAAAGAGAGTGGAGCCCCGCGCTGTGAGGCGCGAGGCTCCTAAGATCCGGGCTAAGGCTCAGCCTTCCACGTACCCGTGTCCGGGTCGTAGGTTTCAATGAAGGGGTGAGGGTGATCGGGGGAGCCCCAACTAAAGCGCTGCTCTCCGTCGGTGTACTCGTATTTGCGCCGCCTGGTCATTACTTGCCCCTGCCTTTCTGGGCAAGAGCGCTGGCGGCGGCTGTTTTGGCAGCCTTGCTTGCGCTCGGACTCCGCAATACCTTGCTTGCGGCGGTAGCAGCTTTGCTGCTGGTTTGGCGAGTGTTCCTCGATGCCATGTTCGTTTCCAATCAGGCAAGACGGCGCAACTCTCAGACAGAGGACACGCCGATTCATTTGAATCGGCGCACCCTATGCCTGTAGGGTACTTTTCATATCCCGGTCAAAAGATATGCCTAGACCCCAGTTACGCAAGAACGCCGTCCCGGCCGCATTGTTACGGCTGGGGTTCTTTGCTTGCCACCACTAATCTTATCCGGCGGGTCCGACGCAAGCCCACTCGATGGAGCAACCGAATCCCAACCGTGTAACTAACCCACTGGCCGTCCACAGGACACGCTACGCGAAACCCTTGATTTCCCGCGGTTGTACGCTAGTCTTTCCACAGGGTGTGGACTACTTAGTCACATTAATTCTCCGGCGTGTCGAATTCTTCGGCGTGTCGGATTTCGCCATACCTGTTTGCGCAGAGACAACACTCGGTGTCCGCTAGGCACTTTCGTCCAATTCGCTTAGCTGCTCGCGGAGGTCGGCAAGCATCTCCTGCGGGGTTCGAAGGTCGGGCACGCGCCGAGGCTTCGCACTCGGAAGATCATTCTCAACGGCCCAAACGATCATGCTCAGTATGTTGGGCGTAATCCTCGTGTGCAGCCAGAAATCTTTCTCCTCCGCAGCGGCTCGCTGGTGCATCAAGCTGATGTTGTTGGTGTTGGTGATCGGCCAGACGTGATCTGGCCTTACGCAATTGTTGACATTGCATATGTGATCAAGGACCAACCTCGGAGCGTGGCCGCCGCGAAACCAGACGTAGGCGAAGCGGTGAGCCAGCCATTGCCCCCCAGTCGTACTGAACAGTCCATAGCCTTTGGCGTTGGTCGTCCCCGTCCATAGCCAACAGCCGGTCACAGGGTCGGCGCTAATCTGGCTCCTGAACTTCCGACGGGTTTCGGTCCGGGCCTCCTCGCTTCGCTGGGAGAGCGCCAGCCTCTCATGTGGGCGGCAGTGGTAGTGGGCTACTGCCACGCGATTACAGCCGTCGGCACGGCACACCGACTGGACTCGGTACCACTGTTGGTAATGCGTGCCGCAACGGCGCTGCGCCTTGATCGGCTTGCCGCAATTGACAGGCCTTCCGGACCCATCCTGCGCGCAAGTTTTCCTGGCCTTGCCTGCCTTGTTGCTCTGTATCGCTTTTTTCGCTCGTGGGGCTGGCCGTAGCCCCGCATCCCCCGGCATATCGGCGGGGTTTTTAGTCGGGTCTGGAGTCCTGTCTGTGACGCCTGGGTTATATATGGTGCTGGTGGTTTGGGTTGTGGTCCGGGTGTGGCCGTCGGAGCTCCAGGCGGAGACGCGGCGGGTGTTGGCAGAAATGGTGATGCTCCCACGTAGGCCGTCGCCGATGAGGCAGACGGCATGGAAAATGGAGCGCCCTTTCGACGGGCGCGAT
Organism: Paenarthrobacter aurescens; assembly: GCF_025421775.1. GTDB lineage: Bacteria > Actinomycetota > Actinomycetes > Actinomycetales > Micrococcaceae > Arthrobacter > Arthrobacter aurescens_B. The sequence goes on from NZ_JAOEFX010000002.1 coordinate 408,230, forward strand.
GGGAATCTGAGTCGGGGACTCGACGAGTGGGCGACTCCGGCATGGGCGGGTCGGCTCTCTTTAACTCGCTTCCAGCCTACATATAGTGCAAGCGCTGTTTCGAACGAATGGCGATTTGTCAAATCGACCTCCACAATCATGTCATTCAATCCACCGGTCGTCCACAGGTAACCGTCCATGAAATGTCCGTAATTGCCGATAACTCGCGGTGAATTCCACAACAGGCTCGGTGGCGACCCGGGCCATGCGCCCGGCGTGTCGCACGCTGCGAGCATGAAGGCGCGCCATGTTCAGGCGGACGCTGAGGGCATGCTCTCGTAGGAATGAAAAAATCGGCACTGGGAACCGCTTGTTGTACGACTTGACGGTTGCGGAGCATGGATGTTACAGTGTTAACCAGATGCACAACCGCATCTTAGGCAACCAGCCCTCGGGGCCAGTTGCGACGAAACGGCCTCTGGCCACTTTCTAAGGAACTAAATTGACTACTACATCAGTAACGCCCGCCGAGGCGTTCAGCACTTTTGGAACTCCGCTTCAGGGGCGTGACATTGCGCTCCTCGGAGTCTTGGATCCCTACAACGAAGCTTCAGCGGCCATGACACCGGCGGCGATGAAGAGGCTGTTCTTCATTAGCAACTTCGAAGACACCGACCCGGAGTCCCCGGCTCTCGACCGCCATGGATACCAGCGTCAACCGATGAGTGACCGGATTCCCAAAATCCGGGACTACTACCTGAAGCGCGAACCCGCCACGCGGACAACCCCCATCATCCTGTCGGTCCGCCTCAAGGGTGAAGCGGCAATCGATCGCTTTCTTGAGCTCTTCGCGGCTGGCGACATTGATCGGATTCTGAGCGAGTTTGATGAGCCCGTACTGTCCGTTGTGGACGGGCAGCACCGCTACCTTGGCCTGGTCCGGGCATGGGAAAAGGATTCGTCGTTCTGCCCGTTGGTGCCGGTGAGCCTGTACTTCGGTTTGGACTTCAACCAGGAAGCTACGTTCTTCGACGTCATCAATACAGAGCAGAAGAAGCTTCCGAAAGCGCTGATCGAAATTACCAAAGCGGACGCAGTGGAGTTGGGATTCACGACACACGCGCAGCGTATTCGCCTCATTGCCACCATGCTCGCGCGGCATGAAGACTCGGTATGGCATGGGCAGGTCAACCTGACGGGGGCACGCGACCCCAACAAACCTGTGACATTCGAGGGTCTGCGCCGCTCCTCTGCTTCGATGTTTCCTAGCGAGCTGCTGGGAAGGCTTGAGGCGGCGGACAGGGATGTTGATGGAGTGGCGCGTACGTACTGGGGTCTGGTAGCCGAGGCCTGCGCTGAGGCTTGGACCGGAGAGACTCGCGTTCGTATCAACGAGGATGGGGAAGAAGTTGAATACGCCCCTAAATACCGCATCAAAGAGCTTGTCGGTGTCGCGTCGCTGGCGAAGCTTGGCAAGGACATAATCAGCAGCGCGCTGGAGGCCCCCAATTTTGAGGAGCGCATGCGGAGTCTCGTTAGCTCGCTAGGGGCGGTGGACTGGGAAAAGGTCAACCTTGAGAATAATGAACGGAACCCCTGGATGGCGTCACAGGCTGGATTCGCTGGCCAGGCAGATCTGTACAAGACGCTTTACAGCTGGGTCTATTCAAACAAGAAGCCGCAAGTCCAATAACCGTAAGTAGATCGCTAAGAGGCCAGGAGCAATGTGCTCCTGGCCTCTCTGCGTCCAACTGGCACTATGCATTGCGTTTTAACTCATCTCGGGCTTGCCAGATATGTAACCGCTGCAGCGGCTAGAGCCTTACTCCCCGCCTCGTGCCCGCTTCAAATCCTTCCGCAACCCCCGATTGTCTTCCCGGAGCCCTTCGTTGTCTTCCGTCAGCCCCCGGTTCTCGGCCTCCAACTCCAGCACTCGCTTCACGCCGGCCAGGTTCAGCCCTTCATCCAGAAGCACCCCGATCCGTCGCAGCGTCGCCAGGTTCCGTTCGCTGTAACGGCGAGTGCCGCCGTCGGTCCGTTCCGGGGTGAGCAGGCCCTTGCGTTCGTACAACCGAAGGTTCTGCTGGCCGGTGCCCACGAGGTCAGCTGCTACGGAGATCGCGTAGACACCCAGCGCGTCGCGCTCGCCCCCGTCCCGTTCGCCAGTAGACGCAGAGCCGCCGCCCGGCGCAGACGCGACCAATCCGCCGTCGTGCTCCTCCGCAGCAGAACCCGCCATCAAGAACCTCCGAAAATCTTCGAAAAACCTACTTGCACCACACTCTCGCCGGTGTTATAAAAAATCTATACCAGCCACCACAGATCAGGAAGAGCTGGCACAACAACAGAATCAGCATCAAGACCAGAGGAGTGAGAACAAAATGCTGATGCGCACTGACCCGTTCCGCGAATTCGACAGGCTCGCCCAACAGGTTTTTGGCACAACAGCACGCCCTGCCGGCATGCCCATGGATGCCTGGCAGGAGGGCGAGGAGTTTGTCGTTGCCTTTGATTTGCCTGGTGTGAGCCCCGACTCCGTCGACCTCGACGTCGAGCGCAACGTCCTCACCGTCAAGGCAGAACGGAAGTCGCCGGTGGGCGAGAACTCGGAGATGATCGCCGCCGAGCGGCCGCAAGGCGTCTTCAGCCGGCAACTGATCCTGGGCGACACCCTGGACACCGACGGCGTCAAGGCCAGCTATGACGCGGGCGTGCTGACACTCCGCATCCCCGTCGCCGAGAAGGCAAAGCCGCGCCGCATCGAAATCACATCCAACGGACAACGGCAAGAGATCAACGCCTGACCCGTCCGCCCTGTCGGAAGGCTCACCCGGGGGTGGTCAACCGGCAGGGCGCCGATCGGGAACAGGCGCCGACCGGGAACAACGGAGGCGGCCGCATCGGAAAAGTTGGGCGCAGGCTTCGCGCCACGTCACCGCGTTTCTTAGCGCACATGAAAGCGGCCCCCGCCCGTCGTCTCCCGATTGATGGCCCCCGGTTCACGCCGGGGGCCATCCCCAAGTCCGCTGCAGGAAACCGGAACCAGCCGTGAGCGATCAACCTGACCACTACGCCACTTTGCACGTGCCGCCCGACGCGACGGCCCGCGACATCACCCGCGCCTACCGCGCGCTGCTCCGGACCCATCACCCGGACACACGTCAAAAGGTCGACGACGGCGGCACCACCTCCGCGGCCGACCTCAAGGAATTGCACGACATCATGCAGGCGTACGTCGTTTTGTCGGACCCAGGAAAGCGGGCGGCTTACGATCGTGAGCGGCGGAGCGGCGGGCCCACGCGAACGCCTGGAACGTCTGGAACGCCGGTGACGGTACGGGTCCAACGACATGAACCGGCAGGCAGCAGGGAAACCAAGCCGCCCCTGTCTTTCGGACCAACCCACTGGGAGCCTTCATCCCGAACCCTGAGAACACCGAGGAGCCATTCATGAGTGCTTGGCGTCCGTACGACGGCCACATCATTCCCGCGTTCTACGAACGATTCGAGAAGCGCTGGGGGAGAGGGACAGCACCGTTCCTCGACCCCGAAGTCCACGAGCAACCCATGCCACGGGCCCAGTGGATCAACCCGGACACGGGCGCGGCGGTAGCTGTTGTCCCCATCTGGACCGACGACCCCGAGCACAGGTCCTTCGGCGTCTTCTACCTGCCACCCGCCGGCGATATCTGGATGCTCCGCCCCGGCCCCACCACATTCCTGGAACCCAGTGCCGGATCCACTAAAGAGCAGGTGACGCTCCGCAACGATGCCTTCAAGAAGGCCGTCAACCACGCCAAGGAGTTCATCTACGGCCCGCAGCTGTAGCGAGCGCTGAGGGGATCTTGGCCGCTTGATTGTTCGCCAACATGATCACTTGACTTGGGGCATATCCAACTGAACCGAGGAGCATGGCTCTGCAGCTTGCTGCCCATCAAGAAACTGAAATGGCAGGAGGGCGAGAACAACACTGTCAGTGGGGAAGGAAGAGACTTTGCCGCCATCCTCAAGTGGCTCGGCAGTAGGGCTTCGTGAGGCGACGATGGTTTGATTGTCGCGTGTTCCCAGAACCCAAACGGGTTGAGAAGTCCCAGGATTAGAAAGTTGCTGCAGGCATGCCGGTGCCGGGTAGTTAGCTCGCGCGAATTCCTGGGTCCCTTGAAGCCGAAGGTTGTATCCAGCGTTTAGTTCAGTTTGGACGACGGTAAGCAGACACAGCAGCACGGTGGAGGCGGTAACGATACGCATGAAAAACAACAGCGAGCTACCACTCTGCTTGCCTACCCATACAAGTAACCACGACAAGGCAGCTGTGGCCGTCAGAGCAAGAAGTCCGGGGGTAAAAGAAAAGACTTGAGTCCACTCTATGGCGCTGACGAGGGGGCCAGCACCAACACCCTCCAAATAGGCCCACACCGGAAGCCGTGTAAACAGTGTCAGTGCTATTGCTGCCGTGCCTAGGTTGAGGGCCAATCGCGGTAGGGCTCGGCCGTTCAGTAGCCAATGAGCAGCCACTAGACGGGACACGAACCAGGCCAACGCCAGTCCGCCCGCCAACCAAGTTGCGGCTGCCAGACCTCCAGGCAAGCCCGCAGCAATTGACATACTGACCCACAGGATCCTCCCTACGAAGTAGCTCACTCCAGCCCCAGCCAGCAAACTGAAAACGGTTTGGATCTTCAGGTATGTTTTCGTGCCACTATCTGCCTTTGAGTCCTTGCCTGGCCAAGACCAGCCAGCAGCCTCGCGGGGCTTCTTCGGAAGAGGGAAGCGAATAATGACTTCGGATCCTTTGAACGCCCCAAACGGTACAACAGCCCAAAGTGCCGCGACGTAGATGAAACCACAAAACAATGTCCAGGCAAGAATCAGAATGTACGATTCCGCTGCAGACCACGATTCCTCAGGGAACCAGGACAGCAATCCATCCATGGCAGGGAGACCAGGAAGGGCAGTTTTTGTTGATTCGGTCCTGAAGAAGCCTAGAAGTAGGAGGACTATGAAGCCGGCCGCGAACCTCCAGTCGGGATTCTTGGCAGAACTTTGTCGAGCTAGGCGAGACGCTGCATTGGAAGGTCTAAGATCGCCGTCAGGGAAGGACTGGCGCACTTGTTGCAGGACGGGGCCATGCTCGCCGTAGATATAAAGAGGGCTCTTGTCCAACGGATCTGGACTTGAGTCGCCACTCCCTCTGTCCACCACCCATCTCGGCATCTGCCCGTAGTCAGGCTTCACGAAAGTTGGTTCAAGGACAACGGGAGCGTTGGGGATACTGGACAGAACTGTTCGGAGTTCATGAATGAACCGCTCTCGGGTGGCTGGGCCGACGACACGAGGGCCTGTCCGAACCAACGTCATACGGAAGTCGGATTCCCATGTGCTGGCATCCTCGATGACCCAGCCAGCGTTCACGACCACGGTCGCAATAGGTTCGCGGAAGCCCGATGAGGTGAATTTCACCTCGACGACCAGCGAACCGTAACCGTTGAGTTTGGCGTAGAGCCGTTCCCCAAGCGAGCCACCAAGAACGGAACCAACCTTGTTGTACCTTGTAGTCCACGCTGACAATCGATTTGCTCCTAAGTCTGACGGGGCCGATGCAGTGTCGTCCCTCTAACTTGAGTGAGCTGCTGTAGCAATAAGTGACGGGGGAATGGTTTTCGACCCGTTGTGCGCATCACAGGTCAGAACAACACTGACCGCCCCGGAACCAGGCCACCCGGCGTCGTGGGTTCCTATCGCGAGGGGCTGGCTCTCGGCACTAAACGGGCCCCAAAGTCCAGAGAAGTCGCCCCTCGGCGGAAGGCGCGGAACAAAGCAAAAAGAAGGCTGGTGCAGCCTATGAAGAGAATCCCAAGGCGGCTGCACCAGCTGCTAGTACGACTTTCTGTTATGAGTTTTGACACCTATCCATTGGCCGCTCCTAGTTCCCGGCTTCGATTGTTTCCGGGCCTTTCAAAGTCTGTGCAGGTGGGGCGGAGCTGAGGGGGTGGCTGAGGGCTCCGTGCCCCGGGAGAACACCTCCCATCTTACGGCGGCTCGCAGGAAAAAGCGCTGGAATTCGCGGTATTTCAGGGGCGCCTGCGGGGTGTCAGCTACCTGCCGTGGCACGATAGATCACGATGAAACTGCGCGCTGATCAGACCGGAAACCGTGGCCTCCCGATGCCCCTTTGGCTACAGGGTGGTTTGGAGTCGGCGCAGGCAGCCTTCATTTCAGCAATCGTTGTGGTGCTGCCTCTGGTGGGGGTGTGGGCTACGGATGGGTTCCAGGACCGGAACGTCGACTCTCTGGCCCGTTTGGGCGGCCAGGCTTGGCTGCTGATCCACGGTGTTCCGCTGGAGCTGGCGCAGGTCAATATAGGTACTGCGGGCCAGCCGGGCTCGGGCCTGTTGTCACTCATTCCTTTGGGCCTGACGCTCATCCCGTTCCTGCTTGCGTGGCGGGCCGGGCGCCGCCTGGCCCGGGCTTCATACACGGACCAACTGTGGCAGGCATTCTTTGGCGCATTCGTTGTCTACGCGGCTTTCGGTGCAGCTACCGGTTTCGTGTGCCGCACCTCCGAAGTGGTCATCAACCTCTGGCTTGCCATGACCATTCCGCTGATTTCGTTCGGCCTGGGCATGATCGTTGGCGCCCGACGCGAGGCCGGCTCGTGGAGCCGGTTGATTGGCGTCGACGCCGTAGCCTGGCTTGCGAAGACCAGCCAACACTCGCGCTGGGCGGGCTCATACGTCGGCTCGGCGTTGAAAGCCGGATTCGTCGCCGCAATGGCCGCCGTCTGCCTCGCCGCAGTGCTGCTGGCAGTGACCATCGTGTGGCATTGGACGGACATCATCGCCGTGTACGAAGGCATCCAGGCCGGCGCGCTGGGCGGCGCCGTCCTCACCATCGCGCAGCTTGGCTTCCTGCCGAACCTCGTGATCTTCGCCCTGGCGTGGTCCTCCGGCGCGGGCTTCTCGCTCGGCGTGGGTTCCACGGCGGGTCCGCTTGGTACCGCCGTCGGACCGCTCCCGGCCGTCCCGGTCCTTGGGGCCCTTCCCGCAGGTCAGCTCGACGCCGGGGCCATGGCCCTCGCGCTTCCCGTCGTTGCCGGAATCCTTGCGGGCTGGTGGTTCCTGCGCGAAGGCGAAAACCACTTCGACGAGTGGCTGTCCATCAAGATCAAAGCCCGTTGGTTCACAGCCACCGTCTCAACGCTGTTCCTGGGCGCTTTCATCGGCGCTGTTGCCGGTCTGCTGGGCGCTGCCTTGGCATGGATCGCGCGGGGTTCAGCCGGTATTGGCCGGCTCACGGAAATCGGACCCCACCCGCTGTGGACGGCAGTCTGGTTGGCCGTGGAAGTGGGCATCGGCGTCGTGATTGGCTACGCAGTGGGGCCGTGGCTGGAACGCCGCCAGAAGCTGCGCGAGGCGAACCTCGACGAAGTAGCGTACGACGACGAACACGCCTAGGCGGGTCAGGTCCGGTTAGCGCCGGGCTACCGCAGGGAAATAGCTACCGCAGCGACCCCGGCATCGAGTCCTCAAGCTGCGTCATGCACTGCGTTTTGGCGGATTCGGTCAGCGCCCCGCGCGAACAATCCTGGTACGTACTGACCTGCTGGAAGAACAACACCGATGTCAGGATGAGCAGGCACATCACCGCCGTGACGATCAGGCCCGAGATTGTCCCGAATAACATGAGCCGCGGGTGCTTGTACTTCAGCGTCCGCACCAGAACCACCACACCCAGCACCAGACCCGCGATGGTCAGAATGGCACTCAGCCACACGTAATTCACGTTCAGGGAGAACACGAAGAACGCGCCCAAAGCCGTCAGAAGGAATGCGCGGAACAGGATTTGGGTCACGCCGAGGGCGGACTTTTCGGCCTCGGAGCGGGGTTGCTGGCTCGGCTTGGGACCGACGTCGGGATTCATGTTTTCCAGCCTACGCGAGCCGCCCATAAGCTAGTGCAATGCGCATTGTTGTCCTCGTCTCCGGTACAGGTTCCAATCTTCAGGCAGTCATCGACGCCGTGAAGTCGGGTGAACTGGATGTCGAGATCGCCGCTGTGGGGGCCGACCGTCCTGATACCTACGGCGTGGAACGCTCCGACGAGGCCGGCTTTGAGACCTTCGTGGTCAACTTCAACTCGTTCGAAACCCGGGCGGAGTGGGACGCTGCCCTGCGGGACAAGGTCCTTTCCTACCAGCCGGACGTCGTGGTGTCCTCCGGTTTCATGCGGATCGTCAGCGAGGACTTCATCAACGCTTTCGGCGGCAAGTACGTCAACACCCACCCCGCGCTGCTCCCATCCTTCCCTGGCGCCCACGGCGTGCGGGACGCGATCGCGTACGGTGTGAAGGTCACGGGCTGCACCGTCCACTGGGCCGACGCCGGCGTGGACACCGGCCCCATCATTGCCCAGGAAGCCGTCACCGTGCTTCCGGAGGATTCCGAGGAATCCCTGCACGAGCGCATCAAGGTAGTGGAGCGCCGCCTGCTGGTCCAGACTCTCGCAGACCTCGCCGCCGCACCCAAGTAAGGACACTTACTCGAGGTCGCGCTGCTTCGTTTCAGGGGCGAAGAACGCCATCCACAGCACGGACAACAGCACCAGGCCACCTGCCATGGCGAACGACTGCGCCAACCCGAACTCCGGCCAGAAGAACGAGGCAAACACCAAGGGCCCAAAGCCTGCCCCGATGCGGGAGAACGTCGAAGCCCAGCCGAAGCCCGAGCCGCGAAGTTCGGTCGGGTACAGCTCGGACACATACGCATAAAGCACAGGGATGGCCACCTGGACCACGAACCCGAACACCAGAAGCCAGAACACGGCCGCCGAGGGAACGTCCACCACGAACGCCACGATCACCAACGTCAGCGCTGACAGCGGACCGGTGATGGCCAGGATCCACTTGCGGCCCACCCGCTCCACCAGCAGCGCTGCGACCACCACGCCCAAGAGTCCGACGGCGGCCATGCTCGCCGTCGTGACGAACGCCTTGTACTCCTCAAACCCGGCGCCGATGAGAATTCGGGGCATCCACGTGAGCGACAAGTAGTAGACCAACAGGATGCTGAAGAACAGGGCCCAGGCAGCAGTGGTGATCTTCCAGTTGAACTGCCAAATCCCCCGCAGTTGGGCCCACGCGCTTCCGGGGGAGAGGCGCGGAGCGGCCTGCGGTTCGGGCAGGCTGTACGCCCGCGGCGAAGCACCCGTTGCCTCGACCAAGCCATCGATGACCGCCGCCGCCTCTGCCCGGCGACCCGCGCGGATCAGGAACAGCGGGGACTCCGGAACACTGCGCCGGACCCAGAAGACAAGGAACGCGGGCAGCACCATGATCAGCATCGTGAGCCGCCAGTCGCCAAAGGCAGCCACGAGCCCGGCGGAAATGAAGCCACAGAGCGCGGCGCCGATCGGCCACCATCCGTCCATGGCTGTGAGCACCTTGCCGCGTTGCTTCCGTGGCGTGAATTCTCCCACCAGTGCGTAGTCCACGGGGATGCAGCCGCCCAGGCCGAAGCCGGCCATGAAGCGGAAGATGCAGAACCACACGATGTCCGGCGCAAACGCACCGAGGACCGTGAAGATGCTGAAAATCAGGAGGGTGGCAGTGAACGCTTTCTTACGCCCGATGGTGTCCGCGATGGTGCCCCACGCGAACGCACCCACAGCCATGCCGATCAAGTTGGCTGTGCCGATCCACGCGGCGTCCGCCGGCTGCAGCGACCAGTGCTTGGACAGCAGCGGAATCAGGATGCCGTTGAGTGTGACATCCCAAGCGTCGAACATGAACCCGAGCCCGCCGATGATGAAGATCCTGCCTTGGACCTTCCACCGCCACGGCAGTTCCTGCACAACTTGTTCGCCGCTGGGCACGGCTGTGTATGTATTCATTTGCCCTCCTGCATGCAACTTTATGCGCTGGGCACAGCACCCCGGTCCGCGTGAACGCCGTGAGGGTTACTTCTGGTTTTCGATCGCCCTCCGCAGGAACCCGCCGGCTTCTTCCAATGCGCCTTTGGCCTGCGAAGCCTCGATGCCGGTCAGCAGCACCAGGATGGCCGCCTTCACCGAACCGCCCACCGAATCCAACGCGGCAGCGGCTTCATGGGCATCAACGCCGGTTGCGTGCTGAACGGTGCGCTGCGATCGGGCCAGGAGCTTTTCGTTCGTGGCGCGCAAGTCCACCATGAGGTTGCCGTACGTCTTGCCGAGCTTCACCATCACCAGCGTGCTGATCATGTTGAGGACAAGTTTCTGGGCGGTGCCCGAGTTGAGCCGGGTGGATCCGGCAATGAACTCCGGCCCCACCACAACCTCGATCGCGGCATCCGCAAGATGACTCACGGCAGAGCCCTTGTTGCACGCCAGCGACGCCGTAAACGCACCCCGCTTGCGGGCTTCTTCCAACGCACCGATCACGTACGGCGTCCGCCCCGAGGCCGTAATGCCCACGACGGCGTCCGCTTCGGTCACGTTGATATCGTGCAGGTCGCGCGCGCCGGCAGTTGCGTTGTCCTCGGCATATTCCACCGGTTTCTGGATCGCCTGGACTCCGCCTGCAATGAGTCCGACGACGAGTCCCGGCGGGGTGCCGAACGTTGGCGGGCATTCGCTTGCGTCGAGCACACCCAGTCGCCCGGCCGTCCCGGCTCCCACGTACAGGAGGCGACCACCGCGCTGGAGCCGCTCCGCAACGGCGTCGACGGTTTGTACGATCGCGGGGCTCGCAGCCTCAACGGCAGCGTGTACTCCTGCACTGTGGGAAAGCATGGCGGCCACGAGTTCTTCCGTGCCCAGGATGTCCAGATTGTCCAAGCCCTCGGCCGTGGCTTCGGTCGCCAACCCGGCGAGTTCCGTGCGCAGGCCCGCAAGTTTGTCGGCGTCAGTCGGGCCAGTTTGTTCCGTCACGGTGGATGTACCTTTCCTGGATGAGCCCGCGGCGCGTCGCAGCGAGGGCAGCACCGTCCAAGCCATCGCCCAGCGGGGCCACCACCTCAATCCCAGCCGAAGCGAGGGACTTCCGCAAGAGCCCGGCGAAGAAGTCCGATCCCACCACTCCGCCGAGCATCGCCACGCGGGGTGTGCCGCCCTCGTCGCCGCTGGACGCGAGCTTCACGGTGTGGGTCAGAATGCGGCACGCCTCGCCGATGATGTCATGTGCGACGGCGTCACCCGCCTCCGCTGCGTGCAGAACCAGCGGCGCGAAACGGGCCATCGCCCGGTAGGGGTTCTCGTTGGCCGCGAGCCAGCCCGGCAGCATCTCGGGCGACTCCACCAGTGCGCCGGCCGCAGCAGACAACGACGTGGCAGGGCCGCCGTCGTGCGCTTCAAGAACCGCTTGAAGACCCTGCTGGCCGATCCAGCGGCCGCTGCCGCGATCGCCAAGATAGGGTCCCCAGCCGTCGGCGCGGTGCAGGACGCCGGCTTCGTCGAAACGGAAGGCCACCGCGCCGGTCCCCACGATGAGCGTTGTGCCCGGGGCGCCCTGAAGTGCACCGAGCTGGGCGGCCGTGGCATCGGAGAGGACGGCTGCCGGGACGCTGAATCTCTGGGACAGCATGGTGGCGAGTTCCTGCGACTTCTCGGCGGACGCTTCAACACCGGCCACGGCGGCCCCGATGCCGGTCAAGGTGCTGACAGGGAGGCCGGGCGGCAATTGGCTGACCGTCTCAAGGAGGAGGTCGAAAGCAAGGGTTGGTCCGTTCTCCACGTGCACTCCGGGGAAGCCGTGCTGGTCGGCGGCAGCCAGCAACTCCGTACCGCTGCGCAACTCGACGCGGCAGCGGCTCTTCCCTACATCGGCAACAAGTACGACATCGTTGGGCGCTTCCATGGATCAACCCTATGTTGCACGACGCAAAACCGGACCAACCACGAAACACGATAAACTCTCCGTATCCCCACACCCGCGATACCACCCGCGACATCTACGCGAACTAAGACGGAGACTTTTGTGAGCTTGACGCAGCTTGACCGTGTTCCCATCCGCCGTGCACTGATCTCGGTTTACGACAAGACGGGACTGGAGGAGCTCGCGAAGGGCCTGCACGCAGCCGGCGTCGCCATTGTTTCCACCGGCTCCACCGCCAAGAAGATCGCCGCCGCAGGCATCCCGGTCAAGGAAGTCGAAGAAGTCACCGGCTCCCCGGAAATGCTGGACGGCCGCGTCAAGACCCTGCACCCGCGCGTGCACGGCGGCATCCTGGCCGACCGTCGCGTCCCTGCACACATGGACACCCTCGCCGGCATGGAGATCGAAACCTTCGACCTCGTGGTGGTGAACCTCTACCCGTTCGTCGAGACCGTGAAGTCCGGCGCAGCGCAGGACGACGTTGTTGAGCAGATCGACATCGGAGGCCCCGCCATGGTGCGTTCGGCCGCGAAGAACCACGCCGCCGTCGCCATCGTCACGGACCCGCAATTCTACGGCGCAGTTGTCGACGCCGCTGCCCACGGCGGCTTCGACCTGAACACCCGTCGCCGCCTGGCCGCCAAGGCCTTCGCGCACACGGCAAGCTACGACAACGCTGTTGCCACTTGGACCGCCAGCCAGTTCCTGGACGAAGACGGCGACGGCATCATCGACTGGCCCGCCTACGCCGGTCTCGCACTGGAGCGTTCCGAGGTCCTCCGCTACGGCGAAAACCCGCACCAGCAGGCTGCTCTGTACGTGGACAAGGCTGCCCCGGCCGGCATCGCCCAGGCCGACCAGCTGCACGGCAAGGCCATGAGCTACAACAACTTCGTCGACGCCGATGCAGCCCTCCGCGCTGCCTTCGACTTCGCAGAGCCTGCCGTTGCGATCATCAAGCACGCCAACCCGTGTGGTGTCGCTGTTGGTTCCGCCGACGCTGCCGACCCGATCGCCGATGCCCACGCCAAGGCCCACGCCTGCGACCCCGTCTCCGCGTTCGGTGGCGTCATCGCCGCGAACCGCACGGTGACCGCCGGAATGGCACAGACCGTTGCCGGCATCTTCACTGAGGTTGTCATCGCACCGGACTTCGAGCCGGAAGCCGTGGAGATCCTCTCCAAGAAGAAGAACATCCGCCTCCTCGCCCTGCCCGAGGGCTACGGCCGCTACCCGGCCGAAATGCGCCAGGTTTCCGGCGGTGTCCTGGTCCAGATGAGCGACAAGGTGGACGCCGACGGCGACAACCCCGCCAACTGGACCCTCGCTGCCGGCGAAGCCGCTGACGAAGCAACCCTCGCGGACCTGGCCTTCGCTTGGACCGCCTGCCGCGCTGCCAAGTCCAACGCCATCCTGCTCGCGAACCACGGCGCCGCTGTGGGCATCGGCATGGGCCAGGTCAACCGCCTGGACTCCTGCCGCCTGGCCGTCGAACGCGCCAACACGCTGGGCGTGCAGGTAGAGTCCGACGTCGAAGGTGCCGGCGGCGCGTCCAACACCAGCGCTGCCAACGCACCTGAGCGCGCACGCGGTGCCGTTGCGGCCTCCGACGCGTTCTTCCCGTTCGCTGACGGACTGCAGATCCTGATCGACGCCGGCGTCCGCGCCGTCGTCCAGCCCGGCGGTTCGGTCCGCGACGAGGAAGTCATCGCCGCAGCCAACGCTGCCGGCATCACGATGTACTTCACGGGCGCACGCCACTTCTTCCACTAGAAGAGGAGCCCGCCAGGGCCCAAGCACCACAACGAACGGCGGCCGCCCCCGGGAGGGGACGGCCGCCGTCGTGCTTTATCCGCACATACTTAACAGGGACGTGCGTGGCGATTCAGTACTTTTACGAGGCCGCTGCTGCGGTGTTGTACGTGGACTGGATCACGGTGCCCCAGTACGGGCCGTACATGGTGGTGGAGTTGCTGCCGTATCCGTAGCTGTTCACGGAGTTCTGGTAGCCGGAAGAGCTGGTGCCGATGAACCACGGACCGCCCGAGGACCCACCGGTCATGTTGCAGGGGATTCCCTGGCTGTTGAACTGCGGGTTGTAGGGATCGTTGGTGGCCTTGCCGGAGCAGCTCTTGAGCGATTCACCGTTGAAGGGCGAGCCTGCCGGGTAGCCGAAGGCCTTGTAGCTCAGGCCGCGGGCGGCGTTGAACTGGACGCCGGAGGAACCTACGACGTCGGCGAGCTTCTGGCCGTTGAGGGTGTTCATGACAGCGAAAGCGGTGTCGTACTGCATGTTGCCGTTGGAGGCCCACTGGGTGGGGGCGTACAGCGCCTTTGCCGTCCACTTCCCGTAGGGTGCTGCGCCGTTGAGGTAGGCCGGTACGAACACGAAGTTGGTGGCGTAAGCGCCGGGGCCTTCGTTGAGGCAGTGTCCGGCAGTGGAAACGGTGCTCTTGTTGGCTGCGGTGACGGAGTTGCCGGAGCAGACGTAGTTGGAGCCGCCCAGTGTGAAGAAGATCTTGCCGATGTGCTTGACCGGCGTTTCACTCTGGTTGACCTTGCGGTCGATGGTCTTGGATTCGGTGGTGGCCTGCTGGCCGGCGATGCTGCTGACGGCGCCCGGGGCTTCGGTGACCGGGGCCTTGCCGAGGTTGAGGAGCTTGCCGCGGTCCAGTGCCTTGGCGGCAAGGATCTCGCCGGACTGGGCCGTCTGCATGCGTTCCGGTGTCCAGTAGTCTGCAGCGCCGGTGTCCGACACTACGTGGCTGCTGACCGCAGCGCCGCTGGAGTCTGTGGTGTTGACCGGAGCAGCGTTGGCGCTGGTGGTTCCAACCAGCGCCAGGATTGCGGCAGCGGACAGACTCAGCAGGCTTGTGGCCAGGGTCTTGGTTTTTGTCACGTTGTTCCTACCTATCGAGGGAGTGAGGCGGCCAGTGATGGCGACCGCCGACTGACGGAATTGAAGGTATCGAACGTATGACAAGTTTGTAAAGAGATGTTTCATAGTTTGTGATAATTTGCTGTCACTTCCTCGTCAAGTGGCGAGGTTCGTTTGGCGTGCGGTTGACCGGTTCAAGCGTCAGTCGACTTTGGCGGTGACATCGTCCGGGAGGGGCTTCGGCGTGACGCCCGGCCATTGACCGTCCTGTGTGAGCAGTGAGAGATTCCGCGCGCCCTCGGAGGCATCCGGGCTGAGCGGGATGACGACGCTGCTGTGCGGGGAGGGGGCACGGCTGAGGGGCGGGATCCAGCCCGAGCCGGTGGCAGCGGAGGCAAGGTCGAAGAGCGGCTCCCCGTCGGCGGTTGTCGAACTGATCTGGATCTGCGTGTTTGGCATGTAACCCTCGCCCACAGACCAAACGTTCCGGACGATGTAGTCCACCAGCACGTCGCCGTGGAGGACCGTGTATCCGGGGTCAACGTCGAACGCAACGGAGTACCCGGTGTTGCCCTTCACATTTGGAGGCCCACCTCCGACGAAGTCAGTAACCGAGATCCCGGGTACGGCGTCGATGGCCGCGCGGGCTTCCGCGAGCGTCTGGCCCGTGTCTGCGTCGTGCGGGATGGTCTGCTTTGGTGACGGCGTGGGAACGGTGCAAGCGGTCAGGGTGAGAACAATCCCGGCAACGATGGCAGCCCGGGCGAAGGATCGGTTCGTGCGGGTCATGGTTTCACTATGTTCGGTTTCGCTTGGAATTCGATAGTGACGCGCCCGGGAGCCCGCAGAAACCACAGCAGTCGACGCACGACGCCGGTCGGCAGCGACGGCGGTCAGGTCGCCGTCGGGCGTAAATCGCTTTCCCGGCGTGGTAACGAACACGTGATCCCGGACACGAAGGGCCGCCAAAACGGCCTGCTCGGGTAAGTTAGAGATGTTGAAATCTGCAGACTTTCAGGGAGAACCCCACCAATGGCCAAGATTATCTATACCCACACAGACGAAGCGCCGATGCTGGCAACTTACTCATTCCTGCCGATTGTGGAAGCGTATGCCTCGACCGCAGGTGTAGAGGTGGAGACCCGCGACATTTCGCTGGCCGGCCGCATCATCGCTGTCTTCGGCGATTTCCTGACCGAAGAGCAGCGCACGGGCAACGCCCTTGCTGAACTTGGTGAACTGGCAAAGCGGCCGGAAGCCAACATCATCAAGCTGCCCAACATCAGCGCCTCCGTACCGCAGCTCAAGGCTGCCATCGCCGAACTCCAGGCCCAGGGCTACGCCCTCCCGGACTACCCGGACAACCCCTCGTCGGACACCGAGACGGACATCCGCTCGCGCTACGACAAGATCAAGGGCTCCGCTGTAAACCCGGTGCTGCGCGAAGGCAACTCGGACCGCCGCGCCCCCCTGTCGGTGAAGAACTACGCCCGCCAGAACCCGCACTCCATGGGTGCCTGGTCCGCTGATTCCAAGACCAACGTTGCCACCATGGGCGAGAACGACTTCCGCTCCAATGAGAAGTCCGTTGTCCTCAAGGCTGACGATTCCCTGAGCATCCAGCTGGTCCGCGAAGACGGCACCACCAAGGTCCTCAAGAAGGACTTCCCCGTCCTGGCCGGCGAAGTGGTGGACGCTACCGTCTTGCGCGCCGACGCCTTGGACGAGTTCCTCAAAGCACAGGTTGCCCGTGCAAAGGAAGAGGGCGTCCTCTTCTCCGCACACCTGAAGGCCACCATGATGAAGGTCTCGGACCCCATCATCTTCGGCCACGTGGTCAAGGCTTACTTCTCCGAACTGTTCGACACCTACGGCAAGCAGCTCGCAGCCGCAGGGATCAGCCCGAACAACGGCCTCGCTGCCATCCTCAGCGGCTTGGACGACCTGCCGGAGGACGTCCGCGAAGGCGTCAAGGCAGCCATCACCAAGGGCCTCGAAGAGGGCCCCGCACTGGCCATGGTCGACTCCGACAAGGGCATCACCAGCCTGCACGTACCGTCGGACATCATCGTTGACGCCTCCATGCCTGCCATGATCCGTTCCTCCGGCCACATGTGGGGCCCGGACGGCAAGGAAGCGGACACGCTCGCCGTTATCCCGGACAGCTCCTACGCCGGCATCTACCAGGTTGTCCTGGACGACTGCCGCGCCAACGGTGCGTTCGATCCCACCACCATGGGCACCGTTCCCAACGTGGGCCTCATGGCACAGGCAGCCGAGGAATACGGCAGCCACGACAAGACCTTCGAGATCCAGGCAGCCGGCACCGTCCAGCTCGTGGACAGCAAGGGCAACGTCCTGACCGAACACCAGGTCTTCCCCGGTGACATCTGGCGCGCATGCCAGACCAAGGACATCCCGGTCCGTGACTGGGTCAAGCTGGCCGTCACCCGTGCCCGCGCGTCCCAGACCCCGGCCGTGTTCTGGCTGGACGAGACCCGCGCGCACGACGCAAACCTCATTGGCAAGGTCAACGAGTACCTCAAGGACCACGACACTGAGGGCCTGCAGATCGAGATCCTCTCTCCGGTTGAGGCCACGGCCTTCACCCTGGAGCGCATCCGCAAGGGCGAGGACACCATCTCCGTCACCGGTAACGTCCTCCGCGACTACCTCACGGACCTGTTCCCGATCCTCGAGCTTGGCACCAGCGCCAAGATGCTCTCCATCGTTCCGCTGATCAACGGTGGCGGCCTGTTCGAGACCGGTGCCGGTGGTTCCGCTCCCAAGCACGTCCAGCAGCTGGTCAAGGAAAACCACCTTCGCTGGGACAGCCTGGGCGAATTCCTGGCCCTCGCGGTCAGCTTCGAGCACCTTGCCACCACCACGGGCAACGCCCGCGCACAGGTTCTGGCTGACACTCTGGACCGCGCAACCGGCACGTTCCTGCTGGAAAACAAGTCCCCGCGTCGCAGCGTTGGCGAGCTGGACAACCGCGGAAGCCACTTCTACCTGGCCATGTACTGGGCACAGGAACTGGCCAAGCAGACCGAGGACGCCGAGTTGGCCAAGGACTTCGCAGCAATCGCTGAAGCCCTGACCTCCAACGAGGAGACCATCGTCGGCGAGCTGGCCGCAGTCCAGGGTCCCGCCGTCGACCTTGGCGGCTACTACCGTCCGGACGCTGCCAAGGCCGCTGAGATCATGCGCCCGTCGGCTACGTTCAACAAGGTCGTCGCGACGCTGAAGTAGTCCCTCGAGCCCGGGTGCCTTTCACGGGCGCCCGGGCTCCGAGTTTTTGTACAGATAATGCCCCCAAGACGCGGTCTTGGGGGCATTATCTGTACAAAAACTCCTAGCGTTCCGCGCGGAATCGCTCCGGTGCCACACCGCCGTCGACGATGTCCTTCAGCACCCGGCCGATAGCCGGCGTGAACTTGAAACCGTGCCCGGAGAAACCTGCGCCCACCACCAGCGGACCGAAGTGGTCAAGTACGAAATCCTCGGTGGGCGTGGTGGTGTAGGTGCAGCTGATGGGAACCGCGGTGGAGGGGTCGACGCCGGGAAGCCACTCTTCTGCGTACCGCACCAACGCTTCCATCTGGTGGGGGATCGGCTCAAACGTGCGTTCATCCGGATCCATGACGGGGCCCACGCCGTGCCAGCCGGCCTTGACGCCTTCGCCCGGGGTGAGCATGCCGTAAACGGGGCTGTACCAGTAGTCGTAGAGTTCGTTGTTGGGATCGGGATCCGGGCTGTGGTTGAAGCTGGGCCACACCAAGGTGTTGTCTGTTGGAGTGAAGTGGGCCGGCTGCTCCTGGGTGACCACCAGTGCGGGCAGGTCCGTGAGCTTGCCGATGAGCTTCGGAGTCCATGCGCCGGCCGTGACCACCACGCGGCTCGCGGTGTATTCGGTCTCTTCGGTGACGACTACCACCGATTCGCCGCCGGTGACGCGGATGTCCCGGACCGGCGTGGAGTACTTGAAAACGGCACCGTGGGTCTCAGCTGATTTACGCAGCGCCACCAAAGCGTCAGCGGCGCGGATCCGGCCCGAGCCCGGAACGAAGAGGACGTCGGTGGCGAAGTTCATGCCCTGCCAGCGGTTGGCGGCCTCATCGGCGGAGATGAAGTAGCTTTCGATTCCACGGGCCTCGTGGGCTTCCCGGACCTGGTGCAGCCGGGGAAGGTTGCCGTGGTTCGCGAGCCCCACCATGTCCAGGAGCGGCGCGCCGTGCTCAGCGGCGAGCTCGTCCCAGAGGGTTTTGGACTCGGCGAGGAGGTCGAGGTAGTCGTCCTCGGCGTAGGCGGTGTTGAAGTTGCGCGTTGCTCCGTGGGAGGCGCCGATGTGGTGACCGGCCTCGAACTGTTCCAGGAGAACCACCGAGCGACCCGACCGGGACAGTTGCCACGCAGCGGCTGATCCCATAGCTCCTCCGCCAACAACTACAACATCAACTTCCATGCCTGCTCCATCCACAACGTCCGCGAGTCCAACCGGGTCCCCGAGAAGGGCCACCTCCCATTCTGCCCCCACTCACCCAACTGGGTAGCAGATCACGCCGTTTTGAGCGTTCAGAACGGCGTGATCTGCTGCTTACTTGGGCCGGCGACGGATGTTACGCAGCCAGGCGCCGCCGGATCCACGCGGAGAACTGGTCCACCACAATGATCAGGACCAGCACGATCATGATGTGCGTGAGCATGGAGTCGAACTGGAAGGACTTGATGGACTGGTTGATCAGGAGCCCGATGCCGCCCGCACCTACCAGGCCAAGGACCAGTGATGACCGCACATTGACGTCGAAGCGATACAGCAGCAGGCCCACGAATTGGGGGACCACCATGGGCAGCGTGGCATTGGCGACCTGCTGGATCCGGTTGGCACCGGCCGTGCGGAGTGCTTCCTGCGGCCCGGCGTCGATCTCTTCCATGGACTCAGCCCACAGTTTCCCCATGACACCCGTGTTGTGGCAGATCAGGGCGAGCACACCGGCAAAGGGACCGAGGCCCACGGCGGTGACGAAGATCAGCGCAAACACGATGTCCGGCACGGCTCGGAAGAAGGACAGGATGGAACGTGCGGCTTGATACACCAGCCGGTGCGGGCTCGTGTTCTCGGCGGCCAGCGCAGCCAGGAGCAGGGCGAACGGCACAGACAATGTCGTCCCCAAGAGCCCGATCCACAGGGTCACGAGCGTGGCTTCCAGGCCAGGCTTCAGTGTCTTCTCCCAGCTCAGGTCCGGCGGGAACGCATCGCCAATGAAGGCTGCCATGCCTTTCCAGCCGTCCACCAGCAGCTCGGGTTTGAAGTCCGTCCCTTCGATGGCCACCGCGTGAAGTCCGACGACGGCGGCCGCCACTGCCGCCGTCGTGACCCACCGCAGCGGCTTCTTCGGGCGGACGAGGGCCACGCGGGTTTTAGGTGTTGAGTCCCGGCGGGCGACGGCCGTGGTCAAGGTCTGGGGAGTCATGCTGCCTGGGTCCTGTCTGAAACGTCCCTGTCCGGGGCGTACAACGTGTCGAGATGTTCAGCCGTGACCTCTGTGGAGGGGAGGTCGAAGGTCATGGAGCCCTGCAGCAGCCCGATGGACCGGTCGGCGTACCGCAGCGCGAGATCGGGTTGATGCAGGACCGCGGCCACTGCAAGCCCTTCGGAGTGGGCGAGTTCGCGCAGCAGAGCCATCACTTGCTCTGCGGCGTGCGGGTCCAGTGCGGAGACAGGCTCGTCGGCGAGTACGACGTCGGCGCGCTGGCACAGTGCCCGGGCTACGGCGACGCGTTGCTGCTGTCCGCCGGAAAGGCGGCCAACCCGGTCGAAGGCGCGATCGGCCAAGCCCACGCGGTCCAGGCAGTCGAGGGCCTCCTGCTGGACGTCGGCCGGGAACAAGAGCGGCGACAGCGAACGCACAGTGGGAATCCGGGCGAGGGCTCCGGCGCAAACATTGTCCAAGGCCGTGCGGCGGGGGACCAGGTGGATCTTCTGGAAGATCATGGCCATTCGCTGGCGTGCCTGCTGCAGCTCCCGGCCTTGCAGGGAGTCCAGCGCAGTTCCGTCGATGCTGATGCTGCCGGAATCCGGAGCGCTGATACCCATGACGCAGCGCAGGGTGGTGGACTTTCCTGAGCCATTGGCGCCCAGGAACGCGACGAGTTCGCCGGGGGCAACGGAGAAGTCCACGCCTTGAAGGACAGTCCTGCCACTGAAGGACTTCCGCAAGCCTTGGACGGCGAGAAGGGGGTCAGGCATTACAGGTCCTTCTCGGTAAGGCCCATGGTCTCGGCGAGCTCGAACAGCGGCGTGTAGTTGTCCTTGGTGACCTCCAGCAGCGGGCCTGGAGGGGTGACGTCCAGGAACTCGCCCACCTTGGCCACGTCGGCGGGTTCCAGGCTGAGGAAAGCGTCCTTGACGGCTGCCTTGAACGCGGGGTCGGCGTCGCCGCGCACGGTGATGGGGTCGTTGGGGATGGGGTCGGACGTCCACACTTGGCGGAAGTCGTCCCGCTTGAACGTGCCGGCAGCAATCGCAGTGGCGAGCGTCTGGGAGTTGATCTCTGCCGCATCCACCTTGCCGTTGGTCAGTGCCAGGAGTGCTTCGGGGTGGCCGCCGGTGTAGTCCATCTTGATGTCGGCGTCGGCGATTCCGGCTTCACGGAGGCCGAAGCGGGGCAGGACGTCGCCAGAGGTGGATCCGACGCTGCCCAGGGCGAGGGACTTACCCTTCAGATCCCCGATGGCCTGGATGGGGCTGTCCTTGGGAACCCAGATCCCGGCCGTGTACGTGCTGAGTTCCTTCTCGGCAGTGCCAAAGGAAACCAGTGGTTCGGCGCCGGCCTTGGCGTCGGCGAACACGTACCCCAAGGGACCGAACTGGCCCAGGTCCAGTTTGCCGTTGCGCATGGCCAGGACCTCGGCAGCGTAATCCTCAACCACCTGGACGCTGACGGGGCATTCGAGCTTCTTGGAGAGGGCGGCCGCCAGGACATCGTAAGCGGGCTTCAGCTTGGCCGGGTCCTCGTAGGGCTCGATGCCGAACTTGATCTCCCCATTGGGGCAGGTAGCGGACGTTGCCTCAGGGGAAGACTGGGCCGAACCACCACAGGCAGTGAGCGCCAGAACGGTGGCTAGGGCTAGCGCGGAACCGGTGAAGAGCGTGGTTTTCATGGGAATCCTTATGCGAAGGGGATGGGGAGAACGGGGATATTCAGTGCAAGGTGAGTCAGTACAGGCGTGATACGTTGCGGTGCGCCAGGCCGAAGGACAGGGTCATGCCCACGCCGGAGGTCACCGACACCACCGTGACGCCGGGCTGGATCTCGCGGACAAGGATGGGGGCCACGTCCGAGGACGCGTAGATGCCCTGCCAGCGTTGGACGATCTCCAGTGGCTCGCCGATCCGGCCGGTGATTTCGGTGTTGAGTGTGGCGGTGACGCCTTCATCCAGGAACGGGTCCGCAGTGCGGTGGTAGTGGTGGGAGTCGCCCAGGATGATGGTGCCGTCGGGACGCTGGGTGAACATGACGTTGGCGCCGATGTCCAGCAGTTCAGGCTGGTTTTCCAACACCTCGGAACGGAGGGCAGCCGCAGCGGGCATGTCCGTGAACGCCGGGTACCGGAGCATGGAGGTTGCGGTCAGGACTGCAGGGGCGAACTCGACGCCCGATGGTTTCGCGGCCAAGGACATCTGCAGGGCGCACCGCTGGATCCGGTGTTCCGCGGCAAGGTCCGGGAAGAGGTAGTCCACGTCGTGGCCTACGCACACGAAGACCTGCCGGGCCTGCAGCTCGCCCCGCGACGTTTGAACAGTCACGCCGTCACTGGACTGGCTGAAGCCCAGCGCGGCCGTGTTCCAGTGAAGTTCGACGCCGGGTTGCCGGCTCAGCCATTCGGCCAACTTTGCGACGGTGGTGCGGGGGTCGACGCGGAGGTCGTCCCGAAGGAAGGCGCCGCCAACGAGGCCGGGCCATGATGCACCCGAAGTACCTACGTCGTCGTGCGTTTCTTCCCCAGCGGAAGCTGAGGCGCCCAGCCGTTCCCGGGTCCCGGCAGGGGAGAGCAGTTCAACCTGTCCCGGCTCGCGGACTGCAGAGAGTTCCCGCAGCACGTTCATCTCGGCGTCAGTGCGGGCCAGGACTACTGCACCCGCTTCAGAGGCCCAGAAGCCAGCCTGCTCGGCGAACTCAAGCCAGTACTTCCGGGAGGTCTGTGCGAGCTCGTACAGTTCGCCGGACTGGGCTGTAATGCAGCAGTGCCCAAAGTTGCGGACTGAGGCGCCGGCTGCGTGGTGGTCGCGTTCAATGATGGTGACGGTCAGGCCGTTGGCAACAGCGTGGGCGGCGTGCGCAAGGCCCACGATTCCTGCGCCGACAATCACGATGTCGGTGGGCTGGCCCGGGGTGCTGTCGGCGGCTGAGGGGGGAGTGCTTGGGTTGTTCACACCACTGACAATGGCGGGAGAATCCGGGGGAATCAAGCCAAAATGGCACTTGTATATACAAGTTAACCTGATTTTAACTTCTGTTCATTTGAGTTCATGCCAAGTTCATCTGGAGGCGCTCAAATCCGGAGTTAACAGCTCCCTGGACTTGTATTATCAACTTGTGAGCACACAGCAGAACGCACCCCTCCACGTCAGGCTGAGCGAAGAATTCATGCGCCGGATCACCGACGGTGACTGGCCGCCTGGATTCCAACTGCCCAGCGAGGCGGAGCTGTGCCGCGAGTTCGGTACCTCCCGTGGCCCGATCCGCCAGGCGCTCGCGTTCCTGCGTTCGGAAGGTGCCGTCACGGGCGGCCGGGGGCGTCCTCCCATGGTTCGTTCGTCCGTTCCGTCCCAGTCGTTCTCCACGTTCAACTCTTTCACCGAGTGGGCCAGCGGGATCGGCAAGACGCCAGGACAGAGGACTTTGGAGGTGGCCCGTCGCGAAGCCAGCCCGGAAGCGGCGGATGCACTCGGCCTGATGCCCGGGACCACCGTGGTGGAGGTCCTCCGGGTCCGCTACCTGGATGAGTCCCCAGCCATGATCGAGCGCACCACGTTCATTCTGGACGTGGGCCGGAAGCTGTTCGACTTTGATACCGACTCCGGATCCATCTTCGCGTTCCTCAAGGAGCAAGGGGTGGACCTGCACAGCGCGCGGCACACCATCGACGCCGTTGCGGCCAGCGACGAAGACGCCGAACTCCTGGAGCAACCCGAAGGCATTCCGCTGCTTCGCGAACGCCGCATCACCCGTTCCGGCGACGGCCAGCCCCTCGAATACTCCGAGGACCGCTACCTGCCGGCACTCACCAACTTCACCATCGACAACACGGTGGAACGCCGGGCCGCCCTGGTCCGCATCCACACTGAAGGAGCCACTCCATGATCAAGCTTGTTGCCTGCGATATGGCCGGAACCACCATTGACGAACACGGCGACGTGTACGTTGCCCTGGCACGCTGCGTTGAGGAAACCGGCGTAGCCACCACACCGGAGGCCGTCCAGGAATGGATGGGCGCGGACAAGGTGGAGGCCATCACGGCGCTCATCCAAGCTGGTGGCGGGACCGCTACGCCGGAAGTAGTGGCTGCCGCGTTCAAGCGCTTCAAGGAACTGCTCGTCGAGTTCTACGACGCCAACCCGCCTGTGGCGCTCGAAGGCGTGGAAGACGCGTTCCGCGAACTCCGCCGACAAGGCGTCAAAGTGGCGCTGACCACCGGCTTCTCGCGCGACGTCGCGGAGCCCCTGCTGGAGCGGCTGGGCTGGAGCACCGACGACGATAACCTGCTGGACGCCGTCGTATGTTCCGACGAAGTAGCCGCCGGCCGTCCGGCGCCGCACATGATTCACCGCGCCATGGAACTGACCGGGGTGCAGGATGTCCGGGCCGTGATCGCTGCCGGCGACACCGTGAACGACCTCGCCGCTGCCAATAACGCAGGCGTCACCGCCGTCGGCGTCTTGACGGGCAAGCTGGACCGCGAAGCCCTGGCCGCGCACCCGCACCACCACATCCTGGACGGTGTGAAGGACATCCCGGCGCTGCTCTCCTGACACCCGGCGCTGCTCTCCTGACACCCGGGTTTGGCGCCCTCCGTTTGGCGGGTGGCGCCGGGCATGGAAGATTGGGACGGGTGAAATTCCTTCACCCGTCTCCCAAGTCCTCCGCCCGCGGCGTCACCATCCTGCGCGTGGTCTTCGGCGCGCTCATCATGGTCCACGGCATCCAGAAACTCATGGCCGGGCACGCTGCGTTCGCTGCGTCGGTTGCTGCCATGGGCGTTCAGAAGCCGGAAATCGTGGCGTGGCTGGTCATCGCCGGTGAGGTTGGGCTGGGCCTGCTCCTGGTTCTCGGTGCCCTGACCCGCGTGGCCGGGTTCCTTGCCGCGATCATGTTTGCTGGGATCTGGTTCGTGACGGAAGCTGGGAAGCCCTTGCTCACGGATAGGGCAGGCGTGACGGCCGAGCTCCTGATTATCTACGCAGCCATCTCGGTGGCGTTCGTGTTCCTCGGACCCGGTGCGTTGTCGCTGGACCGCAAGCTGGCCCGGCAGTCAGCGGGCCCGCGGCGCTAAGCCATCGCCGTTAACCCTCTTGGGTTAACTCACGACGGCGGCACTCACCACCGGTGGCGGGTCACCGCGCATCGTTCGGATACCGGATCCCCAGCTGGGAGCGGACGCCGTCAAAGAGGCGCATGACGTTGATGGAGTCTTCCAGCGGCATGACCGGGCTCTCGGTGAGGCCTTGCTGGATGCAGCGGGTCACTTCGCGGAGTTCATACGTGTAGCCGATGCCCACCACGTCAAAGTGCTCGTGCCGCGGCTCGTCCCAACCAATCCGGATCATCAATTCGCGTGGATTGTTGACGGAGCCCACGGTCTGCAGGAATCCGAGCCCCCCGGCCACGGTTGCGGTTCGGGGTCCGTGTGCCATTAAGGACGACGTCAGTTGGACCTGGGCGCCGCTGGAGTAGCCGAGGGTCAGGGCGTTTTGGGTGTCCACGCCGTCTTCGTTGAGCGTGCCGATCGCTGTGACGGACTGCGGGAAGCCCAGCGTTCCCAGCGCCCAGAGCAATGGATAGACCGTGATGTCCAGGAGTGCGCCGCCGCCGTCGTTGAGTGCCCAGATACGGGCTGAGGGGTCATATGGCGCGGGGAAGCCGAGGTCTGCGCTGACCCACTGGATCTGGCCGAGCTCCCCGGATGCAGCTATCTGGAAGGCCCGCTGCATGCTCGGCAGGAAGCGGCTCCACACCGCCTCCATGAAGAACACGTTCTGCTCCCGCGCCAGCTTCACCAGCCCGGCGGCTTCACGGGCGTTGATGGTCAGGGCCTTCTCGCACAGCACGTGCTTGCCGGCACGCAAGGCGGCAGCGGCGATCTGGAAGTGCTGGGCATGGGGCGTGGCCACGTAGACCACATCCACTGCCGGATCATCGAACAAACGCTGGTAGCCGGGCACGTCGCCGTCGTCCCCGTATGCCTTGGCGAAGCCAAGCGTGTGCGCGAAGGCGTCGGCGGCGGCCTGGGTCCGGGAACTCACGGCGTAAAGCTCCGCGTCTTCCAGCAGTGCCAGGTCCTGGGAAACGCTGTTGGCGATGTTGCCGGTGGAAACCACTCCCCATCGCAAGGGACGGCCTGTGGCCGACCTGGGATCCTGGTTGGTCTGGGTGGACAGCCATGGCACGGCGATAGGGAGCGTCATGCCTGTCATCCTCTCATTCCGTCCGCGGTGACCGGAATATTGGCGCTAGCCGGACAACTGCAGTTGCTCCAGGTCAGCCAAGGTTCCCGTTGATTCGAACGTCAGCCTGACGTTGACGTTGTACGCGCCCGGCCTTCCAAGGTCCGGGATCCATATTTCCGCGACCCCGGCATCGTGGGCTGTTGTTGCCACGATCCTGTAAGCGAGATTTTCGGCCTTCCAACTCTCGGACACGTCCACGCCATCCAAGGACCACGTCAGGAGCATGGGGACATGGGCCAGTCCCTCAAGGTCCAGCTTCACTGCAACAGTCCACCCGAGCGGATCCTTTCCCTGGGTGCCGTCGATTGCCAGTACTTCCTCCAAGGCCTTGACCAGTTCCGCCGCCACCTGGGCTGGTGGAAGCAGTTCGCCGGCATCGTTCACGGTCACCGGCGGGAGGAGCGCGGGAAGGACGATGAGGGCTCCGGGAACATAGCCTTCCAACACTTTCTGTTCCTTCACCGCGGAGCGGTACTCCTCCGGCGGACGTGTAGTGATCTTGTTTGCCTTGGTGGGCGATCCAGTGGACGTGCCCTGGGTGGCGGATGTTGTCACGGGGGTTGTGGGAATGGTGGGGGTGATGGTTGCCGTGGATGTCGTCGGGGGAGGTGTGGTGGTGGGCGGAAGCGTGGTGGGAGTCGGCTTTTTGGTCCCGGCAGACGCGGCACGATGCACGGAATACGGCTCAAAGGCAGCTGCGGCGGCCGGGTTGAGGGTCAGGTCCTTGCCCAAGTCCGCCGGGGCGAACGCCGCAAGTGAGGTTTGCTTGATGATGGTGAGCGATTCGATGTCGGCAACATCTTCGGTATTGGGCGGAATGATCCGGTCCCACAGGGCGATGATGCTGATGAGGGCTGCGGCGATGGCTCCCGCGGTGATGATCCATGTCTTGCCGCGTCGATGCCAGGGAGTCTTTTTTCCTTTTTTCTTGTGTGCGGACACGGCCGCCACCTCCTGCCCCTGATCACAGATTGCTCCCGTGCCGGAACAGCGTCAACCCCGCGCCGCAGAGAATCATGAGCGACACTTCTGTGTCGTGTGCTGTCAAGTCACACGAATGTCCGGGCCGAAGATTTTCCTCGCCTAGGCTTAGGCCATCATCCCTCGCAGAGGTTCTGTGGGGAGTTACCGAAATGGAGCAGGGATGGGTACTTTTCGGCGCGTCATTTTGCCGGTTGCCTGGTTGGTGGTTTTCGCGATTATCGCGGTGGCCTTGGTCAAGATCGCTTTCGTGGATGGCCTTGAATCGTCCGCTTCCGAGCCGGCACCATTGGCCCAGGTGGATATCCCGGTGGTCCCCGCCACCCGCGCAACTGTCACCAACACCGTGCAGATCAAGGGAACCGTCCAGAGCGACGCCGCCGACACCGTCCGCAGCACCTCCGCCGGCAAGGTCATCAAGATTTTCGTGGACCAAGGTGCCACCGTAGCCAAGGGAGACGCGCTCTTCCAGGTCAAAGCCGAGCGGGCAGCCCAGGCCCCGCAGCTTTCCAAGGACGGCACCCCCACTACACCCAAGCCCGTCTACGACTACTTCGACATCGCTGCCCCCAGCGCCGGAACGCTGCAGTCCTTGTCAACACTCATTGACCAGCAGGTCGCCGTGGGCGAGGCCGTGGGCAAGATCGATCCCGGAACGTACACCGTGACCGGATCCGTTACCGCGGCCCAGCAATACCGATTGCTCGGCAAGCCCGGCCCTGCGGAGATTGCCTTGGTAGGTGGACCGGCGCCCTTCCAGTGCACCGAAGTGACGCTCAAGAACAACGCATCCGACGGCGGCACTGCTTCGGGCGGTTTGGCCGCCACCGGCGGAGGTGCCGGAATGGGCGTGGGCGCAGCGATGGTGGGTCCCGGAGGAGGCGGGAGCCAGCCGGATGAAGGCGGCACCCCCACGGGAACACTGAGCTGCGCGATCCCTTCCGAGCAGCAGGTTTTCGCGGGCCTCGGAGCTACCATGACGGTCAGCGCAGGAGTGGCCCCGGACGTGGTGACGGTTCCTTTGACCTCGGTAAAGGGCAGCGTCAAGGACGGGATCGTCTGGATTGCAGGCCCGGGCGGGGCAGGGGCGGCTCCCGAGCAGCGCACCGTCCAGTTGGGCCTCAACGATGGTTCCGTGGTGGAAGTGACCTCCGGGCTGGCCGAGGGTGAACAAGTCCTGGAATTCGTTCCCGGTGCACCGGCTGCTCCGAACCCCATGATGGGGCCGGGCCAGATCGCCTACGCTCCGGCGGGCTAGGGCCATGGAGGAAGCAACCAAGGAAACGCTGGTCAGCCTGCGTGCAGTAACCCGATCTGTCACGCTCCCCGACGACCAGCAACTGCACATCCTCAGGGGCATCGATCTTGAGGTGCACAGCGGCGATCACACTGCCATCGTGGGCCGTTCCGGTTGCGGCAAGTCAACGTTGCTGAACTTGCTGGGGCTGCTGGACGTCCCGACGTCAGGGGAACTGGAGTTCCTGGGACAACCCGCGGAACGGCTGGGCAACAATGCCCGTGCCCGCTTGCGGGGTTCCACCGTGGGCTTCGTTTTCCAGCAGTTCAATCTGTTGCCCGGCCGCAGCGCCTTGGACAACGTGATCACGCCTTTGTTCTATGCCAAGGGCAGGGAGTTCTGGCGCCGCCGGGAGATCGCCATGGACAGGGTGGGTCTCGCCGCGCGTGCCAACACCATGCCGAACATGCTCTCCGGCGGTGAGCAGCAGCGCGTGGCGATTGCCCGTGCTTTGGTGCGGAAGCCCCGGCTGATCCTTGCCGACGAACCCACCGGAGCACTGGACGTCGAGACCGGCCAGTCCGTCATGGCACTGCTGGACACCGTTGCCACGGAGACCGCGGCGGCCCTGGTGACCATTACCCACGACACCAATGTGGCCGCCCTGGCCCGTGCCTGCTACCGGCTGGATTCCGGTGTGCTGAGCCCATTGTCAGTGCCGGAATCTGCTGGGGTAGGCGCATGACCGGCTTCGTTTCCACGCTGGTGGAAGCGTGGCAGGAACTTCGCATCAACAAGGTCCGGATCCTCCTGGCGCTCGTTGGCGTAGCCCTGTCCGTTGCGGCGTTGACGTCTGTGGTGGGGGTCGGCAGCCTGGTCCGTGAGGGCATCAAAGTCCAGTCCGAACGTAACGGTGGCCGGGTGGCCACGTTGTCCCTGAACGTCGGCGGCCCCACCACGCCAGACCCTGCAAAGCTTGAACAGGCATATCAGGGCATCCAGCAGCGCTATGGCATCACCACCTCCACCCACGTGGGTCAGGCGCAGGCAGGATTTCAGTTCCCCCGTGGAGTCGCCAACGTCAACATGACCATCGTGGACATCGGCTATGGAGTCATCCACCGCGTCCCACTCCTGCAAGGAAGCTGGTTCGCTGCCGATGATGGAAAAAGGCTCGCGCCCGCCGTCGTGGTGTCCGAGGCCTTCTACAACCAGGCCGGCAGGCCCAATCTGACCACCCATCCCACAGTGAGTATCCCCGGTGACCGGCCGGCCACGGCGGTGATTATCGGCGTCGTACCTGATGCTTACCCGGACATGCCGCCTGCCGGGTTCATCCTCACCGAGGGTGCGGCCCTGGTGGGTATGGCACCACAGATGTCCGAGTTCAAGATGTGGGTAGGGGAGGAACAAGCCGAGGCCTTGAAGGCGGCAATTACTGCCGACCTCCAAGGCCAGTTCCCCGGCTTCTACGCCCAAGCCGACCGGAGGGATTATGCTGCCTGGGGCGACCCCTTGGGGCCGGCCCAGTGGATCGTCGGCGGAGTAGCCGGCCTGGTGCTGTTGCTCGGAGCCGTGGGGATGCTGAACATCTCCATGGTCACGGTGCGCTACCGGGTCCGGGAAATTGGCATCCGGCGCAGCTTCGGGGCAACCTCGGGAAGGATCTTTGTTGGCGTCATGATGGAATCCGTGGTGGCCACCGCCGTAGCCGGCCTGGCTGGGGTGATGCTTGCAGTGGCCGTGGTGAAGAACCCCTGGATCGAGTCGAAGGTGGCGCCCGGGCTCACCGAGTACCCGGCATTCCCCATCGACGCGGCGCTCATGGGTTTCGGTGCCGCAGTCCTTGTGGGCGCACTCGCCGGAGCCATTCCTGCGCTCGTGGCGGTGCGCGTCAAGGTCATCGACGCGATTCGGTTCTGACCTCCTCGGTGAGCCGGCCCTGCTGCAGGCGGAAACAGCGTTCAGTCTTTTTCGCCAGGCTCCTGTCGTGGGTGACCACCAGGATGGTGGTGTTGTGGTCGCGGCTCAGGGAGCTCAGGAGCTCGATGATGTGCTCACCGGTTTGCTCATCCAGATTTCCGGTGGGCTCATCAGCGAGGATCAACTTGGGTTCGTTGGCCAGCGCCCTGGCGATCGCCACGCGCTGCTGCTCGCCACCGGACAGCCGGTTGGTCCGGCGTGAGTGCTTCTCCGGATCCAACTGAACCTGCTCCAGCAACTCCTTGGCCCGCTGCAGCCTGGCTGCCTTGCGGACACCAGCGAACTCCATGGGCAGCATGACGTTGTCCACAGCGCTGAGGTTGGGGATCAGGTTGAACTGCTGGAACACGAAGCCGATGTCCCGTCGGCGGTACTCGGTGAGCTTGCCGTCCGGCAGCCCGGCCAAGCTGACGCCATCCACGACGACGTCACCTGAGGTGGGCTTGTCCAGCGCACCCAGGAGGGACAACAGCGTGCTTTTGCCGCTGCCGCTCTTGCCCACGATGGATGCCAGCGAGCCCTTTTCTAGTTCGAAGCTCACTCCGTTGACGGGTTTGATGGTCCGGTCGCCGGACTTGAACTGACGGACCAGGTCCTTGACTACGATCACGGCTATTCTCCTCGGAGTACTTCGATGGGACGGATACGGGCGGTCAGCAACGCCGGGACCAGCGCGCCGATGATCGCCACCGCGAACACTGCTGCGATGCCGGCAGCGAGCACGCCGGGGGAGACGCTGGCCGTTACAGAGGTGAGCAGTTGGCTGGCGCCGCCGAAAGGACCACCCTGGCCGCCGGGCAAGCCGCCGCCGGGCAATCCGCCGCCGGGGACTGCGCCATTCGGCATGGCACCCGCAAGACCGCCGCCGCGCTGGGTAGTGGTGGCCGCCGTCGTGGTTGAATTCGAACTAATCAGCGCAGACGCGATCCCGCCGCTGGCCAAAGAGGCGATCACTGCACCCACCACGCTGCCGAGGGCCACCAGGACCAGGGATTCCAGCACGAACTGCAGGCCGATGGTGCGGTTGCGGGCACCGATCGCCTTCAGGACACCGATCTCGCGACGGCGCTCGCGGACCAGCATGACCATGATCAGCAGGATGATGATTCCGGCAGTGGCGAGGGCCGCGATGAAGGCGACCATTGAGATGTTCTTGACGCTGTCCAGGGAGCTGACGGCGGTTTCGAGGTTGCGCTGGCCTTGGGTGACGTCGGCCTTGTCTGTGCCGAGAGCGTCCTGGACCGCGGTCTTGGTGCTGTCCACGTTCTCCATGCTGTTGACCGTGACGATCATGCTGGAGAGCTCGTCCGGCGTCTCAGCCAGCGTTTGGGCTTCCGGCAGGGTGACGTAGACGGCGTTGTTGCCGAACGTGGTGCCGGCATCGAAGATGCCCGCAACGGTGAAGGTCTTGTCCTGGATGGTGAACGTGGAGCCCACCGTCAGGCTGTTCTTCTCCGCAAGCGAGGTGCCCACAAGTGTCTTCGCTTCGGCTGCGGTGTAGTCGCCCAGCCCGGTGCCGCTGGTGATGTCCAAGGCCTTGCCCGTGCTGTCCACTTCGGCGCCGATACCCGTCGCGGTGATCGGGAGGGCCCGCACCGGCTGGGTGCCTGTGGTACCTGTTGTTCCGGCGGAGCCGTTGCGGTTGCCCAGCGTACCGGCGTCGACGGCGGCCGTCAGGTTCGTGGTGACCGTCGCCTGTTGTCCGCCGGGACCGAAACCGCCGCCCGGACCCTGCTGGGTGGTGCCGGTGGCTGAATCCGTTGTCCCCGCGGTTGCCGTCTGGAGGCGCAGTGCCTTGGTACCAACGACCGAGGTCACGTTGGCGACCGACGCCGCAGTCTCAGCTTCCGCCGTCGTGAGTGGTTCGCCGCCGCCTTCAAAGCCCTGTCCGCCGGCCGGGTTCACCGTAAGGGTGGTGCCCACGGAAGCGTTGAGCTCCTGGACCTTGGCACCCACGGCCTGGTTGGCCACGAGCATGGCCAGTGCCAGGCCGATGGCTACGGCCAGCACGGCGACAACCGCTGCCGTTCTGATTTTGTTGCGGAAGGCATTGCCTACGCTTCGGGCAAGGACGCTCACGTTTCTCCTCTTGACCTGCAAGTTTGTTGGGCCCACTGGGCGTGGGCTGCAGATTCAAGACTCGTGAGTGCTGCTGTGCTGGAAGCCTGCCGAAGCTATGCGTGGGCTGTGAAAGCGAAAGCCCCGGCCCGCCAGTGGCGGACCGGGGCTTGCTGTCTTGCTATGAAGAGCTGTTACTTGGTGATTACTTACTTGGTGATCGGGCCGAGTACCGGATCGTCGACGTAAGCGGTCTTGACGTTCTCCATGGTCACGATCTGTGGCTCAAGGAGGTAAGCCGGGACGGTCTTGACGCCGTTGTTGTAGGAGTCCTTGTCGTTGATCTCCAGTTCCTTACCGGCCTGGAGGTCCTTCACCATGGTGATGGCGTGCTCAACGAGCTTGCGGGTGTCCTTGTTGATGGTGGAGTACTGCTCGCCGGCCATGATCGACTTGACGGACTCAACCTCGGAGTCCTGGCCGGTCACCACGGGGAGCGGCTTGCCGGCGGCCTTGACGGACGTCAGCACTGCACGGGCCAGGGTGTCGTTCGGGGACAGGACGCCGTCCAGCGAAGCGCTGCCGTAGCTGCCGGTGAGGAGCGTGTCAGCGCGACGCTGGGCGTTCTCTGCCTTCCAGCCCTGGGTAACAGCCTGCTCGAACGAGGTCTGGCCCGACAGGACCTTGAGGGTTCCGTCGTCGATCTTCGGCTTCAGGACGCTCATGGCGCCGTCAAAGAAGACCTTGGCGTTGGCATCATCGGGAGAACCGGCAAAGAGTTCGATGTTGTATGGGCCGGAAGCCTTCTTGGCTTTCATGCCATCCAACAGGGCCTGGCCCTGCAGTTCACCAACCTTGAAGTTGTCGTAGGCCACGTAGTAGTCCACGTTCTCCGTGTTGAGGAGCAGACGGTCATAAGCGATGACCGTCGCGCCGGAGTCCTTGGCCTGCTGAAGCTGCGTACCCAGCTGGGCGCCGTCGATGGCTCCCACGATGATGACCTTGGCACCCTTGGTGACCATGGCACTGATCTGGTTCTGCTGCTCGGATACGCCGCCGTTGGCGAACTGGACGTCGGCCTTGAAGCCGGCGCCGGTGAGGCCATCGTTGAACAGCTTCTCCGCCAGGACCCAGTTCTCACTGGTCTTCTGCGGAAGTGCGACGCCGATCATCGAGTCTTTGGGGAACGCTTCCCCGCCTGCTGTGCTGCTGCTTGAGCCGCTGTCCGTGCGGCCGCAGGCTGTCAGCGCCAGTGCCGCGATGGCAGCGACTGCTGCTGCCTTTCCTGCTTTACCAAACATTCGCATATTTAGGTTCACTTTCTGTGTGGGTGGGGTGGAGCGAGTCTGTCAGGAAGCCGGTCAGGCTTCCTTGGAGATGACCTCTTTGGTGGAGGTGGTTTCGTCCGGCTTGAGCTCGTTGTTCCGGCCGAAATTCTTCAGCAGCAGGCCGGTGATGGACCTCTTGCCCTGGGACTTGTTGTAGACATCGAAGGCGACAGCTGCCAGGAGCACCAGGCCCTTGATGATTTGGGTAAGGTCGGCGCCAACGCCAAGGAGCTGGAGGCCGTTGTTGAGGACAGCCATGACCAGGCCACCTACGATCGAGCCGATCACGGTACCAACACCACCGGTAACAGCGGCGCCACCAATGAAGACGGCTGCAATGGCATCCAGTTCCCAACCAACACCGTCGAACGGGCCGGAAGCGGTGGAACGGGCCACGAAGATCATGCCTGCCAGGCCAGCAAGGATGGACATGTTCATCATGACCATGAAGTTGACCTTCTTGGACTGGACGCCGGAGAGCTCGGCTGCGTGGCGGTTGCCACCCACCGCGTAGACGTGCCGGCCAAGGACCGTTTTGTCAGCGATGAAACCGTAGATGAGGACCAGCACTGCCAGGATAAGGCCGGGGATGGGGAAAGAGGTCCCGGGGCGGCCGGTGGCGAAGAGGTACGTTGCGTAGAGGATGGCACCGCAGATCAGGACCAGCTTGGTGACCTCCACCCAAAGCTCAGGAACATCGGCACCGAGCGCCTTGTTGGTGGCACGTGCACGCAGGGACATGATGACCACGAACGCGACGGCCACCAGGCCCAGCAGCACTGTCAGGTTGTTGAAGCCGGTGTCCGGTCCAACTTCCGGCAGGTAACCGGAGCCAATGAACTGGAACTCCTTGGACACCGGGATGGTGTTGGACTTGCCCACGAACTGGTTGAAGCCGCGGAACAAGAGCATGCCTGCCAGCGTCACGATGAAGGCGGGTATGCCCACATACGCTGTCCATAGTCCTTGCCAGGCACCGATCACTGCTCCAAGGAGCAGGCCGAAGAGCACGCCTGCCCACCAGGGCAGGCCCCAGTCCCGCATGGCGAGGGCTACGGATACGCCCACGAATGCTGCCACGGAACCCACGGAGAGGTCGATGTGCCCGGCGATGATGACCAGAACCATGCCGATGGCCAGGATCAGGATGTAGGAGTTGCCGTTGAACAGGTTGATCACGTTGCCGGGGGTCAACGTACGGCCCCCGGTGAAGATCTGGAAGAAGACGATAAGTGCCACCAGGGCGAAGATCATGCCAAACTGGCGGGTATTGCCACCAAATAGCTTCTTGAGCGCGTTCATTGTTTTGGTCCTTGTGTCAGGAAGGGGTAAGGCTGGGCCAACGGTCAGGCTGTCTTGCGGGCGGAAGTCATGAGCTTCATGAGGCTTTCCTGGCTTGCTTCGTTTTTATCCAGGACACCGGTGATGGCGCCTTCAAAAATGGTGTAGATACGGTCGGACAGGCCCAGGAGCTCAGGAAGCTCCGAGGAAATGACAATCACTCCCTTGCCTTGGTTCGCCAGCCTCTGGATGATGCCGTAGATCTCGAACTTTGCGCCGACGTCGATTCCTCGTGTGGGCTCGTCCAGTATCAGGAGATCGGGATCAGTGAACATCCACTTGGCGAGCACCACTTTCTGCTGGTTGCCGCCGGAAAGCTTGGCTACGCCTTCCTCAACCGATGGGGTCTTGGTCCGCAGGGATTTCCGGTATTCCTCCGCCACGGAGAATTCCTTGCGGGTATCCACCACTGTGTAGTTGCTGATCTTGTTCAGCGCCGCCGAGACCGTGGTGGTCTTGATGTCGTCCAGCAGGTTCAGGCCAAGCGACTTGCGGTCCTCGGTGACGTAACCGAGTCCGGCGTCGATGGCGGCCCGGACGCTGCGGAGATTGACGGGCTTGCCGTCCTTGTAGACCTGGCCCTTGATGAACCGGCCGTAGGAGTGCCCAAACAAAGATCGCGCCAGTTCCGTGCGCCCTGCGCCCATGAGCCCTGCAAAGCCAACGATTTCGCCGCGGCGTACGTAGAAGTTTGAGCCTTTGCAGATCAGGCGGTCCTGGATCTGGGGGTGCCCCACCGTCCAGTCCTTGACCTCGAAGAAGACCTCGCCGATCTTCGGTTCGTGGTCCGGGAAGCGGGACTCAAGCGTCCGGCCAACCATTCCCTTGATGATGCGGTCCTCGTCCACACCGTCCCGCTTGACGTTCAGCGTCTCGATGGACTTGCCGTCGCGGATGATGGTGATCTCGTCCGCGATCTGCTCGATCTCGTTGAGCTTGTGGGAAATGATGATCGAGGTGATGCCCTTGCCCTTGAGGCCCAGGATCAGGTCCAGCAGGTGCTGGGAGTCCGATTCGTTCAGTGCGGCCGTGGGCTCGTCCAGGATCAACAGGCGGACTGACTTGTTCAGCGCTTTGGCGATTTCCACCAGCTGCTGCTTGCCGACGCCGATTTCCTTGATGGGGGTGTCGGGATCCTCGCGGAGCCCAACCCGGGCCAGCAACTCAAGGGAGCGCTTACGGGCCTCTGCCCAGTCGATCACTCCCCACTTGGTGGGTTCGTTCCCAAGGAAGATGTTCTCCATGATGGACAGTTCCGGGATCAGCGCCAGTTCCTGGTGGATGATCACGATGCCGGCCGCTTCGCTCGCGCGAATGTCCTTGAATTGCTGCGTTTCGGCCTGGTACACGATGTCGCCTGTGTAGCTTCCGTATCCGTAAACGCCGGAAAGAACCTTCATGAGCGTCGATTTGCCGGCACCGTTTTCCCCGCAGATTGCGTGGATTTCACCGGCCATCACGCGCAGGCTCACGTTCGACAAGGCCTTCACGCCGGGGAATTCCTTCGTGATCGAGCGCATCTCCAAAAGGATGGGATCACCTTGCGTGTCGAGGGATGTCATCAGCCCTTACGCCTCCAATGCATGACTTCGTTGTCGGCCCCGCAATGGCGAGGCTGTCTGATGAAAAAGTAAACTGGATCACCCGTCTTGTCGTCAAGACTTGAACGCAAGAACCAGCTAACGATTTCGTTACCTACCGGTAATACCGGCGTGTTGGAACACCAATGCCGCGGCGCCGAGGGCTTCCGCGCGTGCCCCGAGGGAGGACATGGCCAAGTGCGTCGTCTCGCCCACCACGGGCACTGCGTGCCGTACGAGACCGCGCCGAATGGGGTCAAGGAGCAGGTCGCCGAGGCCAGCCAGGGGGCCGCCCACCACAATCACTTCAGGGTTGATCAGGTTGGAGACGTTGCCCAGTGCGCGGCCGACCGCCAGCCCGGCGTCGTCCACAACGCGCTGGGTTGCTGAGTCGCCCTGGAGACAGTTGCGGACGATGTCCTGCGGCGTCAGGAGCGTTTCCTGGCCGCGCCCCAGCAGCTCGATCATGGTGGTGGTGGACGCTATCGTTTCGAGGCAACCTCTATTGCCGCACCGGCATACCAAGCCGTGCTCATGGATGGTTGCGTGGCCGATTTCGCCCGTAATGCCCACGTTGCCGTAATAGGGGAATCCGTTGAGGATCAGCCCTGCGCCGATGCCTGAGCCGATCTTCAGGAACATCAGGTTGGAAACTCCACTGTGAGGCCCCCACGTCACCTCCGACAACGCGCCAAGGTTGGCGTCGTTGTCAACAAAGACGGGGCAATTGAGCGCTTCCTCAAGCCTGTGAAGAATGTCGATGCCCACCCATTCCGGGAGGATGGCGCCTTGCGCCACGGTGCCGGTTCGCCGGTCGATGGGGCCTGGAATGCCCGCCCCGGCTCCCACCACGGCTGTGCGGTCTATGCCGTTTTCCTGGAGGAGTTTTTCCAAGAGCCGGACGGCCGCCGCGATGCCTTCCTCGGCGTGATGACCAAGTGGCAACTCAATGTAATCCTCGGCTATCACGTGATAGCCCAGCGAGGCCAGGACCACCCGTAGGTGGCGGCGTCCGAAGTCGATTCCGACGGCCACCGCACCGTTGCTGTTGAGCCTCACGTTGGTTGCCCTGCGGCCGGAGCTGGTGGTGGGTTCCGTGGAAACCAAGCCGGCGTCCTGCATGATTTTCACGATGTTGGACACTGTTGCCGTGGAGAGCCCGGTCTGCCGGGAAAGTTCAGCCTGCGTGGAAGGCCCGCTCAACAAGCATTCGATAATGCGCTGTTGATTCAGGTGGCGGAGCGCCGACTGTGAGCCGGGTTTTCTTGGATGGCTCTTCGTTGAGCGCTGTGTAGCGGGCATGACAAGAAGATTGCCCCACAGACGACGTTGTAGTCAAGAAGTGAACACAAGAAGTCAACCTTGCGAGACATACTCCAACGCAAGAACACCTGTTATGTACCCCTTGTGATGCACGCTATGCACCGTATGATCGGGGATTTTCCTGCAGACCGGGCCCCGCGACGGGAGGCGGGCGGGCATTGCGTCCCGATTCGGAGGCCCGCAGGTCCAAATGCCTCACCCACTGCAACCGGCAGGTGCCTACGCTGGAAGCAAGAAACTTCCCGGGCACATGTATTCGGCATCGGGAAAAGGCGAAACCTAGGTGGTAATGATGCTGCTCTCAGTCCTGCAGGCGAACGCTTCCGTCATGGACGTTGAAGCCAACCTGCGCACAATCGACGACGCCGCGCAGCGCGCCGCCCAGGCGGGCGCCCGCCTGCTCCTCACCCCGGAACTGTTCCCCGTTGGCTACGCTCCGCTGCGCCTGCACGCTGAACTGGACCCGAACACGCTCCCGGAAATCCGCGAACGCCTGGCCGACATCTCCCGCCGGCACAGCATCGGCCTGGTGTACAGCCTTCCGGCCGTGGCCAATGCTGAGTCAGCGCACGACGACGCCGCGCAGCCCGCTCACGCTGAAAGCGCCTGGCACATCACGGCTACTCTGCTGGACGGGTCCGGCAACGAGGTCCTTAACTACGCCAAGGTCCACCTCTTTGGTGCGGAAGAGCACAAGGCGTTCGTCGGCGCCCAAGCACCTCCCGCCGTCGTGGATTTCAACGGAATCCGGACGTCGATGCTGATCTGCTACGACGTCGAGTTCCCGGAGGCTGTCCGGGCGGCCGCCACCCGCGGTGCCGAACTCCTACTCGTCCCGACGGCCCTGTCCGCTGGCTTTGACAACGTCCCGCAGGTGCTCATCCGCGCCCGTGCGCTGGAAAGCCAGCTGAACGTGGCCTACGCCAACCACAGCGGGCACGAGGATGTGTACAACTTCCTGGGTGGCAGCGTCGTCGCCGGTCCCGACGGATCGTTGTTGGCCGCGGCAGGGGAGTCGCCCACGTTGTTGTTCGCGGAGGTCGGCACTGAAACTGTGAAAGCGGCACGCGACGAAGTCCCGTACCTGCGCGAACGCCGGCCGGAACTCTACCGGAAATGGGAAGGCTAGTCCCGCAGGCGCTTTTTACTCCACAGGCGGGCGACCAAAGCTACAAGGGCCAGGCAGGTCAGTCCACCGAAAATGACTGTATACGAGGCTCCAAACTCAAATTTAAGGCCGCCATCGGCGAGCTCGTGGCGCGCGAGGAAAGCGGAGCCGGACAGGCCTTCCTTGGACGAAACTGCAGCTGCCAAGAGTCCGATCGCTGCGATCAAGGCGATGGCGACAGTGGCTCGGACACTCGTGGCAACACGTTTCAGAAAGTTCATTCCTCATCCTTTGCTGAACTGGCACGCTAAATGATCGAAGCCTAATCTGCCTTGGGCAACGGGGGTGCGACAAAGCCATAACTAGGTGGTGATTGGACCCAAACTGAGTGCTGAAACGGCCAACACCTAGGCGTTTTTCGCTGATCTAGGTGGTGGCGGCCAAGTCAGTGGAGTTCGCCAACTCGTCCACGTACTGCAACGCGAACCATAGCTCTGCACGCACCTGTGCTTGGTTGAGGTCCATGTCCAGCAGCTCACCGAGCACGCCGATCTGCCGCCGGACGCTGTTCCTGTGCAATCCCAGCAGTTTCGCCGAGCCGTCCCAGCTGCCGTTTTCGCTGAGCCAGCCGCGGAGGACAGCCAGCAACGGGTCGCGCCGGTCCGGTTCGAGTGAGAGCACGGGCGAAAGGAGCCGCTCCGCGAGCATGGTTCCGGCTTCGCGCCCCAAAAGGCCAGCAACGGACCACGTCACTTCATCCACGCGTGCGCTCACGCCGCTGGAAAGTACCCGGCTGCGGAGCGAACTGGCACGCTGATATGCCGCAGTGAGCCCAAGAAGTTCCGTTGGTTCGCCGATCACCAGGCGCCACCCCAGCTTCTCGACGTCGGCCAGCAGGGAATCATCAACCCTCAGGCGTGTGATGGCCGCGAAGCCGTACTCGGTGATCTCTACAAGTTTGGTGTCGAACAGCCTCCGCCATTGCAGTAGCTCGCGAACCGGGCCGTCGTCGGCGGCGCCTTCCACCCTGACGCCTTGCACCACGCGCATCTGTGCCGAGCGGGTGGAGGACAGGCTCTGCGCCAGCAGGTCCTTGAGCCCGTTGAGGTGCTTCGTCCCGCCCGAAGCCAGCGAGTCCGGGTGCAACAGAACCGCTGTCGCCAGCTGGCTGGGTGCCAGGGATCCACTGGTCCGCTGCCGCACCAGCAATTCCAGCAGGCCCACGGCCGATTGCACCACATTATTCTGGGCAGGCGTCAGCGGCGCATCCGAGCCGAGGATCAAGGCACCCAGGTTGGCGTCCTTGGTACTCCGAAGTGGATGCCCGAACACCAGCGCCGATCCCGGCTGATCAAAGCCGTCCATTTCAACGCGCGGGCCGCTGCCGGACAGCAGCCGCTCCAGCATGGGTGCCAGCAAGGAATGTTCGACGCCGTTGCTGCCGCCGGTATTGTGCCCACGGGCCCGGACCCGCCCGTCCGCGCCAACAAGGACAGCCCACACGGGCACTCGCTGAACAAGCGCTGCAAGCAGTTCGTGTTCCGGCCGGGGGGAGAGGACCGCCCGCATGAGTTGGCGGTTGGTGTCGGCCAGCTGCCTGAAGACCCTCGCATTGTCTGATTCCAGAAGTTGCGAGAACTCCAGCCCGATCGCCGCGAACGGCAACGACTCCGGCACTTCGAACAAGGTGAGATTGTGCCTGCGGCAAGCGTCGACCAGCGCGTCCGGGACGGCGTCAAAATAGGGCCTGATGCCGAACCCGAGCGCCGCCACCTTGGCACCCACGAGCCGTTGGACGTAGGCGTCCACCTTCGCCGCCGAGCCACCCTTCCCAAGGAAAGGCAGCCCGGCGGTCAGGAGGAACTCACCCTCCGGGAGGTAGGGCGTGGGGTCCTCAAGCTCACTGGGCTCCACCCACCGCAGCAGCGAGGCGCCGCTGCCGCCGTCGTGAAGTAGTTTCAACTCCGGCGGCAGCTGCTCCAGGAACTGTTCGAGCGTGACGAAACTCAGGCGGGCGGTGGCGGGCTCAGGCGACATTGCCCTGCCCGGCGGCGGCCGGCTCCTGGTAGTCGGGGCACTGGTACGCGGTAGTGGCATAGGCGCGGGGGAGCCGGGGCGCGATCCTGTTGATGATCTCGTCCCCGTGGCTTCCTATTGCGGCACCCCAGTCATCGGCGCTGGCCGCCCCGCACGCAGGGTCACCGAACAGCACAGCGGTGTCGCCGACGTCGATTCCCGCCGCGTCCGGTCCCAGGTCCACCATGAACTGGTCCATGCAGACCTTGCCGATCACGGGCACGCTGCGTCCTCCGATGTTCACCACGGAGCGGCCGCTGATGCCCTTGGGGATGCCGTCCGCGTAGCCGAGCGGGATGAGGCCGAGGTACCGGGGTTCGTAGGTGATGGCCTGGTGTTCGTAGCTCACGCCTGTCCCGGCGGGAACCTTTTTGACCATCACCAGCGGCGCCGTCACGCTGAGCGCGGGCCGCAGGCCGAAGTCTGCGGGGTCGAGGTGGTCAGCCGGTGCCAGGCCGTAGATGGCGAGCCCGGCGCGGACCATGTCGAAGTGGAATTCGGGCCGGTCCAGGATATTGGCAGAGCTGGACACGTGCCGGAGTTCGGGGGTCAGACCGGCCTCGCGGGCTTCGCGGACGGCGTCCTCGAACTCGGCGACGGCGGTGGCGTTTCCTGGGTGGGCAGGCACATCAGCCCACGCCAAGTGGGTCCAGAGGCCGCGGACGCGGAGAGTCCCATCGAGTTCAGCTTGCCGCGCCCGGGTCACAAGTTCGGCCCAATCCTCCTTGCGCGCACCGCCGCGGCTCAGGCCGCTGTCCAGTTCCAGATGTACGACGGCGGGACGGCCAAGGCGTTTCGCGATCCCTGCCAGCACCTCCAGTTGGTTGACGCTGCCGAGGGAAACATCGATGTCGTTTTCCAGCGCCTCAAGGATGGTGGAGCTTGTCTGGGATGCCAGATAAAGCCAAGAAAGGATGGGTACGGTGATGCCCGCTTTGCGGAGCGTTATGGCTTCGGTGAGCTGGGCGGTTCCGAGCCAGTCGGCCCCCGCCGCCACTGCGGTTCGGGCCACTTCCACCAGCCCATGGCCGTAGGCATTTCCCTTCACCACGGCCATGAAGTACGGCGCCTCGGTGCGCTGTTTCAGTGCTTTGACATTGTCTGAAATCGCGGACAGGTCCACGGTGACCTGTCCGGAAAGGGCAGCCGGAGCGGCCGCTTGATAGTGTGCATTACGTCTCATGGTTGAACACTATAGGTCATTTTGCACCGCGGTGAGAGGTGGCTCACATGCCAGTCTTGTGGAGGGGAAATCGAAACTACTTTGAAGGGACGTCAAGGGTGACTGTGCCTGTGAACACCAAAAATGCGGCGGCGGCGAGCGTCACGAGGCCCAGCCTCGGAGCTCAGCTCCTGCGTCGCAAGCCCATTGGCCAGATGGTCAGCGAGGCCGGAAGCAGCGAAGGAGGAACGCCGCTGGTCCGCAGCTTCGGCGTCCTCCAGCTGACCATGATCAGCGTCGGCGCCACACTTGGCACCGGCATCCTGGTGATCCTTGGCGAGTCCGTGCCGCTGGCTGGTCCGGCCATCTGGATCTCGTTTGTGATCGCGGGTTTGGCCGCGCTGCTCTCGGCTGTGTCCTACGCCGAAATGGCGGGGCTCGTTCCGGTGGCAGGCTCCAGTTACTCCTACTCCTACGCCACCATGGGCGAAGGCATGGCCTGGATCTGCGGTTGGTGCCTGGTGCTGGAGTACGCCGTCTCCGTTGCGGCGGTTGCGGTGGGGGCGGGGCAGTACGTCAACGAGACCCTGGCAGCCTTTGGGCAGTTCCTCCCCGACGCTGTCAGCCAGCCGCCGGGCGATGGCGGAGTGGCCAACCTCCCCGCGATGGTGATCGTGGTCCTGGCCATGATCCTGCTGGTCCGCGGAGCCCGCGAGAGTGCATGGATCAACACTGCGATTGTCATCATCAAGGTGGGCATCCTGATCTTCTTCTGCGCTGTGGCCTTCACCGCCTTTAACGCAGGCAATTTCGAGCCGCTGCTGCCGATGGGTGCCGCTGGTGTTTCTGCCGCCGCATCGAGCGTCTTCTTCTCTTACATCGGCTTCGATGCAGCCTCCACCGCAGGCGAGGAAGCCAAGAACCCCAAACGTGATCTTCCCCGGGCCATCATGCTCTCCATGGTGATCGTCACCAGCATCTATGTCCTGGTTGCGGTCGCCGCCATCGGCGCACGGCCGTGGGGCTGGTTCGACGGCACTGAAGCCGCCCTGGTGCAGATCCTGCACGAGATCACCGGGCAGCCGTGGATCGCCCTGGTCTTCTCCGTGGGTGCAGTTCTGGCCATCGCAAGCATCGTGCTGACCGTTCTCTACGGACAGACCCGCATCATGCTCTCCATGTCCCGTGACGGCATGATGCCCAAGGTTTTCGGACGCGTCTCCCGCCGAACAGGAACCCCTGTGGCCGGAACGCTGATCGTCGGGATCGCCGTCGCTCTTGCCGCTGGTTTGGTCCCGCTGGGCGCGCTGGCCGACGCCACCAGCATCGGCACGCTCTTTGCCTTCGCACTGGTCAACGTGGCAGTCATCTACCTGCGGCGCAACCGGCCCGACCTTGAGCGCAGCTTCCGGGTCCCGCTGTACCCGATCACGCCGATCCTGGGCACCCTGATGTGCGCCTACCTGATGCTCAACCTCGGCGCCGATACCTGGATCACCTTCGGCGTGTGGATGCTGGTGGGTATCGCCATCTACTTCGGCTACGGACGCCGGAACTCAAAGGTAGCCGCGCTCAGCGAGCAGGACTACCGTGAACTAACCACCAGGGCCGTGAGCCCGGAACCTGTGAAAGCAGAAAACTCATGACCATCGCCACCGAACTCCCTGTCGTCGAGGAACCGGGAGCGCCTGCCGGCGCCCC
Source organism: Paenarthrobacter aurescens (assembly GCF_025421775.1). GTDB lineage: Bacteria > Actinomycetota > Actinomycetes > Actinomycetales > Micrococcaceae > Arthrobacter > Arthrobacter aurescens_B. Next base: position 452,542 of record NZ_JAOEFX010000002.1, read on the forward strand.
GATCACCATGCTGAACCCGGACTTCCCCTTCAGTTACGACCACTACCTGGCCCACCCGGACGGTTTGGGCTCCGTTCCCGAGGAGCTCTTCGGCACGGAAGTGGCGATCATTGGTGCTGGCCTGTCCGGGCTGGTCACCGCCTATGAGCTGATGAAGCTCGGCCTCAAGCCCGTCATCTACGAGGCCGACCAGATCGGCGGCCGCCTCCGGACAGCCAGCTTCCCCTCAGCGCCCGGCGTCGTGGCAGACCTTGGCGGCATGCGCTTCCCGGTCTCCGGCAAGGCCTTCTACCACTACGTGGACCTGCTTGGCCTGGACACCCAGGACTTCCCGAACCCGATGGCGCCGGCTACGTCCAGTACGGTGATCGAGCTCGCGGGTAAGAAGCACTACGCCACCACAGCCGATGAATTGCCGGAGTTCTTCCGCGAAGTGGCCGACGCCTGGAAAGCCGCAGTCAACGATGGCGCCGCTTTCGCTGAGATGCAGGATGCCATCAAAGCCCGCGACACCAAGCGCATCAAGGAACTGTGGAACGCGCTCCTCCCGGAGCTCGACGAGCAGACCTTCTACGGCTTCATCGCTGCCAGCAAGTCCTTCAAGGAGGCCGGCTTCGCACACCGCGAGGCGTTCGGCCAAGTGGGCTTTGGCACCGGTGGCTGGGACACCGACTTCCCCAACTCGATCCTCGAGATCCTCCGAGTGGTTTACACCGACGCCGATGATCAGCACCGCTCCATTGCGGGGGGAGCGCAAAGGCTCCCCGAGGCACTCTGGAACCACGCGCCGTCGAACCTTACTTACTGGCCCCAAGGCACCTCCCTGGCATCCCTGCACAGCGGTTCCCCGCGCGGAGCCGTGGACAACATCCGCCGCGCAGAGAACGGCGACCTGCTGGTCCGCGAAAACTGGGGCCGCGAAGCCACCTACCAAGCAGTGGTGACCACCTGCCAGTCCTGGCTGCTGTCCACGAGGATCCACACCGAAGAGGCGTTGTTCCCGGCGGAGCTGTGGACCGCGATCGAACGCTCCCACTACATGCAGTCATCCAAGACGTTCGTGATGGTGGACCGCCCGTTCTGGAAGGACATCGACCCCGAGACCGGCCGCGAAGTCTTGTCCATGACGCTCACCGACCGCCTCAACCGGGCAACGTACCTGCTCGACGACGGTCCGGACAAGCCTGCTGTCATGCTCCTGTCCTACACATGGAACGATGACGCGCTGAAGTGGCTGGCCCTGAGTGCGGAGGAGCGGGTCAAGCTGATGCTGCATTCGCTGCAGCAGATTTACCCGGGCGTGGACATCGCCAGCCACATCGTTGGACAGCCGATCACCGTGTCGTGGGAGGCCGACCCCAACTTCATGGGCGCCTTCAAGGCCAACCTGCCCGGGCACTACCGCTACCAGCAGCGGCTCTTCACACATTTCAAGCAGGACCAGCTGCCGGAAAGCCAACGCGGCATCTTCCTCGCCGGCGATGACGTTTCCTTCACCGCCGGTTGGGCCGAGGGTGCCGTGACCACCGGCCTCAATGCTGTGTGGGGTGTGGTGAACCACCTGGGTGGCTCGTCCGCTGCCGGTAACCCCGGCCCGGGTGACCTCCTGGACGAACTCGGCCCGATCAGCCTGGACTGAGTTCCCCGGATACGTTGCGAGGCCCGCTCTGCGCCCCCAACCAATCGCAGGGCCCACACGGCCCGGGTTCCCTGGCTAAGCTTGCGAAGTCAGGGAGGCGGTGGGGATGCAGAGCGGGCCTCGCGTTCGGCGTTAAGCGTGCATCTCCCGGTGCGCAGCCGCGAGTTCCTTGTAATGGGCTGCGTTGTGCTTCACGCCATCGAACTCCTCATCGGTTAGCTCACGGCGAACCTTGGCAGGGACGCCGGCAACGAGGGAGCGCGGGGGAATCACTGTGCCCTCCAGAACCACGGCACCTGCGGCAATGAGCGATCCAGATCCGATCACTGCGCCGTTGAGGATGGTGGCACTCATGCCGATGAGGCAGTCGTCCTCAACAGTGCAGCCGTGAACTACTGCGCTGTGGCCTACGGAGACGCGCTCGCCCACCGTGCAGGGGAACCCGGGGTCGGCGTGGAGGACTACGTTGTCCTGAAGATTGGAGCCGGCACCGACGCTGATCGCGGCGGTATCGGCCCGGACTGAGACGCCGTAGAAGGCGCTGGAGTCCTCGGCCAGAGTGGCCTTTCCGATGATCGATGCAGTGGGCGCCACGAAAGCGGATTCATGGATGGCCGGGGTGTCCCCGGCGAAAGTGTAAGAGGGAGCCATTGAGCCAGCTTAGTTGGGCAACGGGGTGCGGAGGACCAGGAATTGGTAGTGCTGGACCCAGTTGCCCGCGCCGGGACCGGACTCCACTCCCACACCCTCGGGCCACGTCCGGAAATGCTCAACCGAACCATGCTCGCCGAAAATCCTGAGTACGGTGTCATCACTGCGGCGGCTGAAGAACCGCCGCGGTTCGTCCAGGTCCTCCGGGTTGAGGACCTCACAGTCCTCACCTGACCAGAGTCCGACGGCGATTGGCGCACCAGGTGCGGTGACCCGCACCAGTTCGCTGACGACGTCGTGAATTCCGCTGTTGGGGACGTGCAGAAGCGTGCTCATGGTCCACGCAGCTGAAAAGACGGCATCCGCGAAGGGCAGGCTGCGGCCGCTGGCAACGGTAGCCTCCAACCCGGCCGAGCGCGCCAGGTGGACGCTCTCAGAGGACAAGTCCACCCCGGTGTAGTGCAATCCGGCGCGGACAAACTCCAAGCCCTCAACGCCCGTGCCGCACCCCAGCTCGAACAAGGAATGACGGTGTTCGGATTTCAGGAGCCGGATGAACCATTTTCTGCACTCGACACGGTGTGGCGTGAGCGCGCGGGTGTTCCGGACAGGCGCCTGACGGTCGTAGTAGACCGCCAAATCAGCTTCGTGCTCGGCGTGAGGAATGCCCCGCATACCCCCAGCATAGGAGCGGCGTTAGTTGAACACCACGGTCCGGGTGCCGTCCAGGAGCACGCGGTGTTCGGCGTGCCACTGAACTGCTTGGGTCAGCGTACGGCCTTCGACGTCGCGGCCCATCTGGACAAACTGTGCAGCTGTGCGGGCGTGGTCAACGCGGATGACTTCCTGCTCGATGATCGGGCCCTCGTCGAGGTCCGCCGTCACATAGTGGGCGGTGGCGCCAATGATCTTCACACCGCGGGCGTGTGCCTGGTGGTACGGCTTGGCGCCCTTGAAGGAGGGTAGGAACGAGTGGTGGATGTTGATGGCCTTGCCGTTCAACTCCGTGCAGAGATCGTTGGAGAGGACCTGCATGTAGCGGGCAAGTACGGTCAGTTCCACGTCGTGTTCGGCGATGAGCTTCAGGAGCTGCGCCTCGGCCTGGGGCTTGGTTTCCGGCGTCACGGGGATGTGGTGGAACGGAATGCCGTAGAACTCCGCCAACGACTCCAGATCGCGGTGGTTGGACACGATGGCCGGAACCTCAATGGGCAGGGTTCCGGTGCGCTGCTGGAACAGCAGGTCGTTGAGGCAGTGCGCGTCTTTGGAGCAGAGGATGATGGTGCGGACCTTTTCCCCCACGGGGTTGATCTGCCAGGTCATGCCGAAGGATTCGGCTACCGGACGCAGCGCGGTCGCCAGTTCGTCCTGGGAGGACGACGTCGATGCCTCCACGCGCATGAAAAAGTTACCTGTGCTGGGGCTTCCGTACTGCTGGGAATCGGCAATATTGCAGCCGGCCTCCAAGAGGGCGCCCGCGACAGCATGGACGATGCCGGGGCGGTCAGGGCAGGACAGTGTTACAACGAAAGCGGTGGAGTCAGTCACACGATCAAGCCTACCTGTGCCGCGTTGTTGTACTGTTAACGGGTCGCAACTGGCGTTGGGTGGACTACCACCAGGGAGCGGCAATCATGAAGACCACGGATCGTACGCCTGGGCCGAGGGTCATGTCTTACCGTTGCACGCACGTGACCGATCCCTCCGTCAAAAAGGGGACGCGGGAATGCTGCTGCCGGTAGCCTGACCTGTAGCACCACCCGTTGCCTAGCCAGGAGATTTCCGTGACTACCACAACCACTTCCGCGTCTGTCAGCAACCAGTCGCTCGCCGATCTCGATCCCGAGATTGCAGCAGTCCTCAACCAGGAGCTTGGCCGCCAGCGCGGCACCCTGGAAATGATTGCGTCCGAAAACTTCGCCCCCCGCGCCGTCATGGAAGCCCAGGGCTCCGTCCTGACCAACAAGTACGCCGAGGGCTACCCGGGCCGCCGCTACTACGGCGGTTGTGAATACGTAGACATCGCTGAGCAGCTCGCCATCGACCGCGTCAAGGAACTGTTCGGCGCCGAGTACGCCAACGTCCAGCCGCACTCCGGTGCCCAGGCAAACGCTGCAGCACTGTCGGCCATGATCACCCCGGGCGACAAGATCCTCGGCCTGTCCCTGGCACACGGTGGCCACCTGACCCACGGGATGAAGCTCAACTTCTCCGGCAAGCTCTACAACGTAGCTGCTTACCAGGTTGAAGAAGACAACTTCCGCATTGACATGGACAAGCTCCGCGAGCAGGCCATCGCCGAGAAGCCGCAGGTCATCATCGCCGGCTGGTCGGCCTACCCCCGTCACCTCGACTTCGCTGCCTTCCGCTCCATCGCCGACGAGGTTGGCGCCCTCCTCTGGACTGACATGGCTCACTTCGCCGGTCTGGTTGCTGCCGGCCTGCACCCGAGCCCGGTCCCGCACTCCGACGTCGTCACCTCCACGGTGCACAAGACCCTCGCAGGTCCGCGTTCCGGTGTGATCCTTGGCAAGCAGGAGTGGGCCAAGAAGCTCAACTCCAACGTCTTCCCGGGCCAGCAGGGCGGTCCGCTCATGCACGTCATCGCGGCCAAGGCTGTTGCCTTCAAGATCGCCGGCAGCGAAGAGTTCAAGGAGCGCCAGGAGCGGGTCCTCGAGGGTGCCAAGATCATCGCTGACCGTTTGAACCAGTCCGACGTCGCCGAAGCCGGCGTCTCCGTCCTCACCGGCGGCACCGACGTTCACCTGGTCCTGGTTGACCTCCGCAACTCGCAGCTGGACGGCCAGCAGGCCGAAGACCTCCTGCACTCCGTAGGCATCACCGTGAACCGCAACGCTGTTCCGTTCGACCCCCGCCCGCCGATGGTCACCTCCGGCCTCCGCATCGGTACGCCTGCCCTGGCCACCCGCGGATTCGGTGCCACCGAGTTCACCGAGGTTGCCGAGATCATTGCCACCGCGCTGAAGGCGGGCGCCGCCGCCGACGTCGACAGCCTCCAGGCCCGCGTCGACAAACTGGCCGCTGACTTCCCGCTGTACCCGCAGCACGAGCAGTGGTAAATCCGCGTTTCCGCGGCTAAGCAACGCATCACCCGGTCCTTGAACCGGAGCCCACGGGATCCGCCGCCACACCTACGGCGGCGGGTCCCGTTGGCATGAGCCATTAGGTCACCCACCAGAAAGAGCAGATGGAATGACACAGTCCACCGCACAGATCCTTGACGGCAAGGCCACCGCCGCAGCCATCAAGGCAGAACTGACCACTCGCGTTTCCGTCCTGGCTGCCAAGGGAATCGTCCCCGGCCTGGGCACCATCCTGGTGGGTTCCGATCCCGGCAGCACCTGGTACGTCGGCGGCAAGCACAAGGACTGCGCCGAGGTTGGCATCCAGTCCATCCGCCGCGACCTCCCCGAGGACATCAGCCAGGAAGAGCTCCTGAAAGTAGTCCGCGAGCTCAACGACAACCCGGAATGCACCGGCTACATCGTCCAGCTTCCGCTGCCCAAGCACATTGACCAGGACGTCATCCTGGAAGCCATGGACCCCGAGAAGGATGCCGATGGCCTGCACCCCATGAACCTTGGCCGCCTGGTGGCCAACGTGAACGGTGAGATGAAGTCCCCGCTGCCCTGCACGCCCAAGGGCTGTGTGGAGTTGCTGCGGCGCCACAACATTGAACTCAAAGGCAAGCGCGTCCTGGTGGTGGGCCGCGGCGTCACCATCGGCCGCCCCATCGGTCTCCTGCTGACCCGCAAGGAAGTCAACGCCACGGTCATCCTCGCGCACACCGGAACGGTGGACCTGCCCGCGGAACTGAAGCAGGCCGACGTCGTGATCGCCGCTGCCGGCGTGCCGCACATGATCAAGGCTGAAGACCTCAAGCCGGGTGCAATAGTGCTCGACGTCGGCGTCAGCCGCGTGGACGACGGCAACGGCAAGGCTGTTGTTACCGGAGATGTGGACCCGGCAGCTGCCGACGTCGCCGCCTGGCTGTCCCCGAACCCGGGTGGCGTAGGCCCGATGACCCGTGCCATGCTGCTCGCGAACGTCGTGGAGAGTGCTGAGCGCCAGGCGGGCATCGCCTAGGTTTACACGCGCTAAACGAGAGGGCTCTTGCAAGATTATGTGCAAGAGCCCTTTCACATGTCGGTGGGCGCTACTAGTCTGCTGAGGGTGCACAATGAAGCAACCCGCTCCGCAACTCCCACTGAATCGTCGCAAACCAGCTTCGACATGAACCGACCAACCGTCATCAGCGCGCAGAACCTCACCAAGACCTATGGTGACCTCACTGCCGTGGACAACATCTCCTTCGACGTACCGGCGGGGGAGTCCTTTGGTCTGCTGGGCCCTAACGGCGCCGGCAAGTCCACCACCATGAAGATGATCGGTGGTGTCTCCCAACGCACGTCCGGCTCGCTGGCCATCATGGGCCTGGACCCTGAATCCCACGGCCCCGAGGTGAGGGCACACCTGGGCGTGGTCCCGCAGCAGGACAACCTCGACGAAGAGCTGAAAGTCCGTGAGAACCTGATTGTCTACGGTCGCTACTTCGGTTTGCCAATGAGCTACCTGAAACCGAAAGCCGACGAGCTCCTTGAGTTCGCGCAGCTGACGGACAAAGCCAACTCGAAGGTGGACGCCCTGTCAGGCGGCATGAAACGGCGGCTCACCATTGCCCGGTCGCTGATCAACGAGCCACGGATCCTGCTCCTCGACGAACCCACCACGGGCCTTGATCCGCAGGCCCGGCACATCCTCTGGGATCGCCTGTTCCGGCTCAAGGAAAGCGGCGTCACCCTTATCCTCACTACGCATTACATGGACGAGGCCGAGCAACTTTGCGACCGCCTGATCGTGGTGGACAAGGGCAAGATCATGGCCGAAGGTTCGCCGGCCACCCTCATCCGCGAGCACTCGTCGCGCGAGGTACTCGAGCTGAGGTTCGGGTCCGAGCGGAACGCGACCATCGGCGTCGAACTTCAAGGCATCGGCGAGCGGTTGGAAACCCTCCCGGACCGCGTGCTCATTTACGCTCACGACGGCGAAGCCGCGTTGGAGCAGGTCACTGCCCGCGGGCTCCGGCCGATGACCTCGCTGGTGCGCCGCTCGTCGTTGGAGGACGTGTTCCTGCGGCTCACGGGTAGGAGCCTTGTTGACTGACTCGGCGAACAAACCACTTACGACGGCGGCGCCGCCGCTGCGCGCACACTCGCCTGAGGTTTCGGCTGCCCGGGCGCGGCGTTGGGGCTCCTTCTTCTATGCGGAGCAGGTCCTCCGCGTCATGCGCAACTACGGCTGGTCCGTGATCCTTTACAGCGTAGGGCAGCCGGTGGCGTACCTCTTTGCCATGGGAGTCGGGCTTGCCAGTCTGGTGGACGCCAACAGCGAAGCGGCGTTCGGAGGGGTCAGCTACCTGGAGTTCGTGGCGCCCGCCTTGCTGGTCTCCGCTGCCGTGATGACGGCGTCGGGGGAGTTCTCCTACCCCATCATGGACGGATTCAAGTGGCGCCGGGTGTTCTACGGTCCGCACGCCTCGCCGCTCATTCCACAGCAAATCGCAAGTGGCCACATCATGGCCAGTACCCTGAGGTTCCTCCTGCAGTCGGTGGTCTATTTTCTGGTGGTGGCCATGTTCGGCGCATCCCCGAGTCCGTGGGGTTGGGTGTCCGCGATCGTGGCCACGGTGGCAGCATTGTCTTTCGGCCTGCCGTTGATGGCATACGCGGCCAGCATCAAACAGGACAAGGGGCAGTTTGCCTTGGTTCAACGCTTCATCGTGATGCCGCTGTTCCTCTTCTCGGGGACGTTCTTCCCCCTCGATTCGCTGCCCCTTGCCGTACGTTGGATCGGCTGGATCTCGCCGGTCTGGCATGGGACCGAGTTGGGCCGGGTCTTCACCTACGGGATGGATCAAAGCCCCGTGCTGACCATCATCCATGTGGTGTTCCTGGTGGCCACAGCCACAGGTGGGTGGGTGCTGGTCCGCCGCCAGTTCGTGAAAAGGATGGGCTCATGAGTGTCCTGACAGGTGGCCACAGCGCCACGGACCTTGCCCGGGAGCGTAAGTTTGGTCCGCTGTACTCCCGTAACGCCAAGGCCGTGGTGGGCCGTGGACTGATGGCTGCCAAGAGCAGCACGTGGCTGGTGATGGTGTCCGGTTTCTTCGAGCCCGTGCTGTTCCTGTTGGCCATGGGCGTGGGCATGGGCTCGATTGTGGGCACAGTCCAAGGTCCCGGCGGAGAAGACATCAGCTACGCCGCCTACATTGCTCCCGCGTTATTGGCAGTCTCGGCCATGAACGGAGCCATTTACGACTCCACCTGGAACGTCTTCTTCAAGATGAACTTCGCCAAGCTGTACCAGGGAATGCTCTACACCTCCCTGGGGCCGCTGGATGTGGCCATCGGCGAGATCTTCCTGGCTCTCCTTCGCGGCCTGCTGTATGCCACGGGGTTCACCGCCGTCATGGGAGTGATGGGACTGCTCACCAGTTGGTGGGCCATTCTGGTCATCCCTGCCTCGGTGCTGATCGCGTTCGGTTTCGCGAGCTTCGGGATGGGCATCACCAGCTTCATGAAGACTTTCCAGCAGATGGACTGGATCAACTTCTTCCTGCTGCCCATGTTCTTGTTCAGTGCCACGTTCTACCCGCTCAGCGTCTACCCGCAGGTCATCCAATGGTTCATCCAGGCCATGCCCCTGTGGCACGGAGTGGAGCTGCTGCGCCAGATCAGTGTTGGCTCTTTCAGCCCGGCAACCGCCATCCACGTGGGCTACTACCTGGTGATGATCACACTGGGCATCATGCTGACTACGGGGCGGCTGCGCCAACTGTTCCTCAAGTGATGGGAGTTTTTGTACAGCTAATGCCCTCAAAAAGCCGTCTTAGGGGCACTAGCTGTACAAAAACTCCCGTGTTCGCCGTCCGTGGAAGCGGGCACGGGCACCAGTAGGCATTTGAGAGAATGGGTTCATGCAATCTCTCGGTGACCCGCACCCGTCCACGTCCCCCGCCGGTAAAGGCATGTTCAAGGGCTTCCGCATCGGCGGCCTGGGGATGACCGTCGTCATCATCGCCTTCCTGGTCGCCGTCATTTTCGCGGCGAACCAGAACGATGTTGTGGGCTGGGTTGTCGCAGTTGTGGCATTCGGTTGGTTGGCCCTGGCCACCTTCGTCGTGCTGAGCATTCGCAAGGCCGCGCAGCGGGCCGGTGCAAAGCTGACCGAAGCGCAGAATGCCTTCAACGCAGCAGCCGGCCGCGCGCCGTCGTCGTCCGCGGCCGACAGCGGCGGCACGCGCGTTGTAGCCGAGCGGAGCAAGGCGGACGAGGTACGCGACCTCAAGCTGGACCACTCGTTCAAAATCGTTCAGGTGCAGGTCCGCGTAGTGGATGAAGAACGCGCCAAGGGTGGCGCCGCAGATCAGGACACCATCAACCGGGCGCTGGAAACCATCGCCATTACGGCCACGAATGCACGGGACATGATCAAGTCCTCCGGCGGCTCGGACGAGCCCATGGCCGGCACCATCATCGACTAGAGTGGACCGGGTGAGTACGGCATTGAAGAGGGACTTCCTTCGCATCGCATCAGTAAACGTCAATGGCCTGCGGGCTGCCTACAAGAACGGCATGGCGGAGTGGCTGGAGCCGCGCGAGGTGGACATTCTCTGCCTGCAGGAAGTACGGGCCCCTGACGACATTGTCAGGAAGCTGATCGGCGACGGGTGGTACCTCCTTCACTCCGAGGCTGAAGCCAAGGGCCGGGCCGGTGTTGCCATCGCTTCCCGCGAAGAGCCCACCGCTACCCGTGTTGGCATCGGTGACAGCTACTTCGATACCTCCGGGCGCTGGGTTGAAGCTGACTTTTCCGTAAAGAACGCCGCAGGTGGGTTCTCCACGCTTTCCGTTGTCAGTGCCTATGTGCACTCCGGTGAAGTGGGAACCCCCAAGCAGGACGACAAATTCCGGTTCCTGGACGCCATGACCGTCCGTCTGCCGGAGCTCGCCAAGCACAGCGACCATGCCTTGGTGGTTGGCGACCTCAACGTCGGACACACCGAACTCGACATCAAGAACTGGAAGGGCAACGTCAAGCGTGCCGGCTTCCTCCCCGAGGAGCGCGCGTACTTTGACCGCTTCCTCGGCGAAGAAATCGGATGGAGGGATGTCCACAGGGGCCTGGCAGGAAATGTCGCCGGCCCCTACACCTGGTGGTCCCAGCGCGGTAAGGCCTTTGACACGGACACTGGCTGGCGCATCGACTACCACCTGGCCACCCCGGGTCTCGCGGCAGCCGCTTTCTCGGCTGTGGTGGACCGGGCACCTTCGTGGGACACCCGCTTCTCTGACCACGCACCGCTGGTAGTCGACTACCGGCTCTAAGCTCCCTGAGGTATTTCTCCATGACTAGTTCCATCACGACTGAAACCGGTACGTCCGCCGCGGCGGCACCTGCGACGTCCACAAAATTGGCTGCTGGCGCCAAGCACCGGGTCCTCTCCGGCATGCAGCCTTCCGCCGATTCACTGCACCTTGGCAATTACCTCGGTGCCCTGGTCAACTGGGTCCGGATGCAGGACGAGTACGACGCCGTGTACTTCATCCCGGACCTTCACGCCATCACGGTGCCGCAGGACCCTGCTGAACTTGCACGGCGTACCCGCGTCACCGCAGCCCAGTACATCGCCGGTGGCGTGGACGTGGATAAGTGCACACTCTTCGTCCAATCGCAGGTTCCCGAGCACGCCCAGCTGGCCTGGGTCCTGAACTGCATCACCGGCATGGGTGAAGCCAGCCGCATGACCCAGTTCAAGGACAAAGCCCAGAAGCAGGGATCGGACCACGCCAGCGTTGGCCTGTTCACTTACCCCATCCTGCAGGCCGCTGACATTCTCTTGTACCAGCCGCACGGTGTGCCGGTGGGCGAAGACCAGCGCCAGCACGTGGAACTCAGCCGGGACCTCGCCAACCGATTCAACAGCCGTTTCGGGGAAACATTCCAGGTGCCCGAGGCCTTCATCCAGAAGGAATCGGCCAAGATCTACGACCTCCAGAACCCCACGGCCAAGATGTCCAAGTCCGCTGAATCACCGGCCGGTCTGATTAACCTCCTGGACGATCCCAAGACAGTGGCCAAGCGCATCAAGTCGGCCGTCACGGACACTGAAACCGAGATCCGCTACGACCGTGAGAACAAGCCAGGGGTTTCCAACCTGCTGACCATCTACTCGGCCATCAGCGGCACCCCGGTTGAGAAGATCGTGGCCGACTATGAGGGCAAGATGTACGGCCACCTCAAGGTTGACCTGGCGGAACTCGTCTCCGGACATCTGGCACCCATCCGGGAACGCGCCAACGAACTCCTGGCGGACCCGGCCGAGCTGGACCGACTCCTGGCCCTCGGTGCAGACAAGGCACGCGAGATTGCGTCCGCCACGCTCGCCGATGTCTATTCCAAGGTCGGTTTCCTTCCCTACCGCGGAGATGCCTCCCGCGGGGACCAGGGAGTCCGCTAACTCCATGTGCTCCGCTGGCCAGCTCAACGTCAAGACCGGCACCCGAAAGGGTGTCGGTCCGGACGACTCTCGCCAGCCCGCTGCCACCGGCACCGATTGCGGTGCCGGTGACACCATGTGCGTGGGTGTGATCCTCGGTTTTCCGCCGGAGATCGCGCGTGAGCTCCAGGAATGGCGGGCCTCCTTCGGCGATCCGATGGCCGAGGTCATTCCCGCCCACATCACGCTGATCACCACCACGCCCACCCAGGATTGGGCGGCTACCCGCGAACACGTACGGGAAGTAGCGCGGACCCAGGAACCGTTCGATATCACCATTTCGGGTACAGGTTCGTTCCGTCCCATCTCACCCGTGGTGTTTGTCAATGTCGAAGAAGGCTTTGAAGAGTGCGTGCAGTTGCACGAGAAACTTCAAACGGGCCCGCTGGAGCGAATGCTTCCCTTCCCGTACCACCCGCACGTCACCGTGGCACACGATGTCGCACAGGAAAACCTTGACGAGGCCGAAACGGTCCTCAAAGATTACCGGGCGACCTTCCCTGTGGTTAGCATGGGACTTTACGAGCACGACACCAATGGAATTTGGCAGCTACGGGAAGAGCTCGACTTTGGCGGCGATACTGACGAAGAACAGCAAGCGGATTCAAGCCACACAGGCGGACGCTCCTCCGCTTCCAATTGAGCTGGCCAAACTCAAGCTTGAACTCCTGCGCAAGAGGCAGGACTGGGGCCAGGCGAAACGCGCCGGTTTAGGCGTGCCACAGAAGGCCGGCGCATTCTTTGCCCTCTTCATGGCGAGGCTGAACACCAACCGCGCCATGCGTTCCTTCCAGCACTATTCACGGCAGCACGGGCCGTTGTTGAGCGCCGGCATCGGATTCAACATGTTCTTCTCCGTCACGGGTCTGATCACCACCGGCTTCGCAGTTGCCGGAATCGTTTTGGGTGGTAGCCCCGCACTTCAGGACGCTGTGATAGACAGCGTCGCCTCGGCTGCTCCCGGGCTTCTCCAGGTGGATGGCGGCGAGGGACTTGTTGATCCGCAGTCTTTGCTTAATCCCTCGGGACTTGGCTGGACAGCTCTGATTGCGGCGGTTGTCACCGTTTTCATCTCCCTTGGGTGGATAGCAAGCATCAGGGAGGGCATCCGAGGCGTCATGAATGCCGAGCCCCTGGTGCGTAATGCTGTCCTGCAGAAGGTCATCGACGCCGGCACGCTCCTTCTTCTTGGCGTGATGCTGGTAGTAAGTGCCGGCGCATCCCTGATCTTCGGCACGGCGGCCGACTGGCTCATCGACGTCCTGAAGCTGGATGAGAACGTGGCCGGGCCCATCGCCGCAACCGTCAAGATCGTCATTCCACTGCTGCTGAACTGCGCGACGGCGGCAGTACTGTTCCGTATTGCTGCCGGCCTCAAGCTGGGGCGGCGGGCCTTCCTCGAAGGGGTGGTGCTGGCCGGCGTCGGGACCACAGTCCTTCAACTCTTCAGCACCGAACTCCTGGCCCGGTCCGGGAACAATCCCGTCCTGGCATCGTTTGCCATCATCATCGGCCTGCTGATCTGGTTCAACCTGGTCAGCCAGGTGTTCCTCATCTCTGCCTCGTGGTCGGCCATTCGCGAGGCTGACACCGGGGCGGGGGAGACCCCTCGCAAGAAGGTCCTCGGTTCGCGCCGTGCGGCGCCCCGCACCTGACATTCCGGCTCTGGAGGCGCCATGAACAATCAGCTGTGGATCGGATGCCTCCTGGGGGCCGCTGTGGGCCTCATCGTTGGCCAGTTGGTCTTCAACTCGCCCTTCCTGGGCATCCTTGTGGGTGTGGGACTCGGAGCACTTGTGGGGGCAGCGGTGGGACCCCGCCGCGGATAGCCGGCAAGGCCCCGGAACCACCCTAGGGCGCCTGCATCAACCCTTCCCACGCAACGGTCCAGTCCGACGGGAATCCGGGGGCATGGCGCTCCGGCCCGTTGTCCCAGCCTGCCGCCATCAGTGCGACGGCAGCCAAAAGCCCCCCGTTTCCGGGGAGATAGAGCGGCAGGGAGTCGGTTTGCCGGTTGTGCCCATTGGTGAGGACCGTGTTCTTGCGGGCGTTGAGGAGGAGCGCGTCCACAGCCGCTTCGGGGTCCTCCAGCCGGGCAGCAGTCATCGCCATCACGGGATAGTCCCAGCCCCAAGTGCTGTCCCAGTCCCAGTCGGCCAGGACGTCCGACAGGGTGGCGCGCATAATGTCCGGGTCGATGAGATCTGTCTGTGGAAGGACCCCCAGAGCGCACAGCATGGACGGGTGGTCTGTGCGAATGGTGAACGGCTCCACGTCGATCGCAGCGTACGCGCCATCGATCACGCGCGGTGGTACCAGGCCGTCTGCGACGTCGGACCATTCCGTCACGGGTTCCAGGCCCAGCCGCTCGCGCCACGCAGCCGCCGCCCGCAGGCCCCACTGCCAATAGGCCAACTCAAACGTGGGGTTGGTGACCTTGACCCGGATGGAGCCGTAGCTTTCCTGTGCTGGAATCAGGGGTGGACCCAGCTCGAAACCGCGTGATGTGGGATACGCAAAGCTTGCCATGAAGGCGGCCGATTCGAACACGATCTCCGCGAACTCCTCCAGCACTTCCCGGCTGGGGTCGGCGCGGTACACGAGCTCGGCCAGATGGATGGGATGTGGTTGCTGCCAGATCAGGAACGTTCCGATGGGGCTGGGGCTCTCCCTGCCGTCCGGTCCCACCTGTTTGGGCCAGCGGACGCCCTCGAAGCCCTGGGCTTTGGCGGTCTGGCGGGCGGTTTCCAGCATCGTGGCGTACCACCGCAGGGATGGCAGGAGCAGCTCCACCCGGTTCCAGTGCGCAAAGTGCGCGGCGTGCCACCAGTGCATTTCCAGGTGAAAACGGCCGCGCCACGAATTGCAGACAAGCCCGGTCTCCTGCGGCGGTAACGATCCTGAGCAATTGACCGCCGTCAGGTACTGGGACAGCACGATCCTGCGCTCCAGCTCCTTGGCGCGTGGATCGGCGGTCGCATGAAGCTCGATTGCCCCGCCTGAGGACCAGAACTCCGGCCAATAGGCCTCTGATGCTGCCGCCACACTGCCCGTCGGTGTACGCACGACGCCGGTACTTCCTTCGGCGGAAGCGTTCGCCCCCGCTGCTTCGGCGGTCAGTCGGTTGTTGCCTCGTGGGACGCAGTCACCATCGCCGGCGGAGACGAAAGCAACGGAGAAATCCAGAACGCGGGCGCTGTCCGGACCGCCGACAGGGGAGGGTGCAATCCGGAGGCGGTGCTGTTCGGTCTGTTCCACGGACAGGTCCGGACCGGTAATCACCACCCGGTAGCGGGAGTTGTCCAGCTCGCGGCGGACTGTCCATGCTGTGCAGCCATTGTGGGCTTGCGACGGCTCCGGTCCGTCGAGCTGTGTGGTGTGGGCGCCCACCCTGCCCCAGTCCGCGGCGTCGTGCCACGCTTCAGACCCATACGGGAAGCCGAAGCCGACAACAAGACCAGCAGCCAGCGCCGTTGACTCCACCCGGAGGCCCACCTCGTCGCGGTGGGGGTGGCACGCCGTCGTGACTGTGACGTAGTGTCCTGCGAGCATGAAGCGGCTTGTCACTACCCCCGTCCACAGGTCCAGCGTTTGTTGGGTGTCGGTGATGTCTGCTTCCGTGATGGCCCGCTCCGCGCCATTCTTGATCCACCGGAAGCCGATCCGCCCCAGATCCAGTCGGTGGGCGTTCGCCCGGAGCCAGGTTTCAGCCGTGGAGGTGTCCGTTTCGCGGTCGTTGACGATCCCGCCCACCATGTCCACGTAAGGCACGGGGCCGCGGGGCGAATCGTAGAGGACGGTGGAACCAGCGAGGTCATAGGTTTCCGGCGAAGGCACCGAGTGCCAGCCCCACTGGGATTGCGTGCCCAGAAGCGTGCCTGGTGGAAGGTCGTCGCGGGCGCCAACAGGGTAGGCGTCGGGCATGGATTGCAGCCCTGTGAGGTCCATGGTGAAGGCGAATTCTCCATTGCCTACGGAGACAGGGCTCCGTGGATCAAGGTTTTCCTGCCGGACGTTGTGGCGCCGCACGAGGCCCTTGCGATCGATGGCTGCGGGGGATTGCGGACTATGGGTGGTGCTTTGGCTGTGCACTTCGCACGCCCTCCTGATGCTGTCTGACGTGACTGCTGCTGTCGCTGAGAAATCGTTTTCCGAAACGATTCAATACTCGGGGCCATGCGAATCTGTGTCAACCCCTCATTCGGAGGATGCTCCTGGCATCCGTGTCCTCCAGTGACAACACCACAGTGTCCTCGAGTTCGTCGAGTGCGAAGAACGCCGCCCGCTCGTCCGGCGTCCCGTTGGGCTGATGCAAGGTGAGGAACAAGTTGCCGTCGAGGGTTCGGCCGATCATTCCGTGTCCACCGTTGGCGCTCCAGAGGGGCCTGGGTTCTTGGATCCATGGGCCCAGCACTGTTCCCGACCCGCTACGGGCAATGCCCATGGCGTAGCCGTCGTCGCCGAAGCTGGACCACAGCATGATGAGCTTGCCGCTGCTGAGGCGGAACAAGAACGGGCCGTCGGTAACGAAGACCGGAAACTCCCGGTCCTTCACGGATGGGGCATCCAGGGCCCGGGCCCAAGGAGCTTCTGAGGCGCTGAACAGAAAAACGGGCACACCCTCTGCGCTGCGCAGATCCGCCGTCAGGCGCTGTGCCATGACGGCTCCGTCGTGCACTTGCTTCCATTCGTGGCAGAAGACGATCCACGGCACTCCTTCCTGGTCCACGTGCAGGGTCCCATCCAGGCACTGCCAGTTGCGGGGTGTGACCGGGCCGTCGCTCCAAGGCTGGAATGGACCTTCGGGTTGCCCTGCTGAAAGTATCTGTGTTCCCCGAAGGTGGCCGGGGGCGATGAAGGTGGCAAACATGAAGTACCTGCCCTGATGCTCGTGAACTTCGGGTGCCCAATATTGCTCCTGGCTCCAGAAGGTGGGGGATGGCCGGAACGCCGCGAAGGGGCCGTCCCACATGGCCAGATCCCTGCTGCGGTAGCAGTCGAAGCCCGCGGCGGGCCCGGACCAGATGTTTTTGTCCGTGCTTCCGAAGAGCAGATACTCGCGGGTGTCGGCCAAGGTGAGGACGAAAGGATCGCGGATCTGGATGTCGCTCAAGGTTCGGGACAAGGTGACTCCTTCGGTGGGGAAATAGTTCATAGTAAAAACTATTGACGGCTCGACCGGTCCTTGATACGTTTCAGGAACCGTTTTCACAGACTTGAAAGAAGCTTACCCAATGACGCGTAAATCTCTCCGTCGTTTCCAAAAGGCAGTAGCAGTCATGGCGACAGTCGGCATGCTTGGCCTCACCGTAGCCTGCTCCAGTCCCTCATCCAATCAGCCCGAGGATGGCCCGGTGGAGATTCGCTTCTCCTGGTGGGGTAATGCCACCCGCGCCGAAATGACCAACAATGCCATCAAAGAGTTCGAAGCGGCCAACCCCAACATCAAGGTCAAGCCCGAGTACGGCGATATCGGCGGCTACTTCGACAAACTGGCCACCCAGGTTGCAGCCAACGACGCCCCCGACGTGATCACCATGGGCGGCGCCTACCCGGCCGAGTATGCCAACCGGGGTGCGCTGCTGGACCTGTCCAAGGTGAGCGGATCACTCGACCTTTCGAAGCTGGATCAGGGGGCCTTGGAAAACGGGCAGGTCCAAGGCAAGCAGTACGGCGTTTCCACCGGCGCCAATGCACTCGCCATCGTGGTGAACCCCGCAGTGTTCCAGGCTGCTGACGTTGCCCTTCCGGACGACAGCAAGTGGTCTTGGGACGACTTCGCCAAGGTCGCCGAAGACGTAACAGCCAAGAGCCCCAAGGGTACCTACGGCACAGCCACCGTCCTCACGCACGACTCGCTGGACGCGTTCGCCCGCCAGCGCGGCAAGTCGCTTTACACCCAGGACGGTCAGTTGGGACTGGACAAGGAAACGGTCCAGGACTACTTTGATTTCTCGCTGAAGCTCAGTGAATCCGGCGCAGCTCCCAGTGCGTCCGAGACCGTGGAGAAACTCAATGTCAGCACGGAGCAGACACTCATGGGCATGGGGCAGGCCGGCATGATGCTCACATGGACCAATTCGCTTTCCGCCCTGAGTAAAGCATCTGGCGCTGAATTGAAGCTGCTCAAGCTCCCGGGTGAGACACCTACGCCCGGCATCTGGCTCCAGTCTTCGCAGTTCTACACCATCTCTGCGCGCAGCAAGCACACAGACGCCGCCGCCAAGCTGGTCAACTTCCTGGTGAACAACGAGGCCGCGGCCAAGATCATCCAGAGTGACCGCGGCGTGCCCAGCAACTCCGGCATGCGTACGGCAATCCAGGATCTGTTGACGCCCCAGGGCAAGGTGGAAGCCGCCTACATCGACCAGATCGGCAAGATGGACTTCGCCCCCACGTTTATCGGGCCCACGGGTTCAACAGCGGTCTCCGAGATCACGGCACGGATCAACACCGAGGTCCTGTTCAAACGGCTGGCCCCGGACAAGGCGGCAGAGCAGTGGCTCAGCGAAAGCAAAGCAGCCATCGGCAAGTAGTACCCAACCAGGTCGGTCCGGGGCGTCAGGTGGCGTCCCGGACCTCCAGGTACGGATCCGCCCAGGCTCCGATGATGCGCGCAACCCGTGCTGCCTGGCCCTTCCCGGTGAGGAGGTGCTCGCTGCCCTCCAGCGAGATGAAGCTCCGGGGGTGCCGGGCAGTACGGAAGATCTCGCTGGCGTTGTCGATCCCCACGGTGTTGTCGGTGGGGGAGTGCATCACCATCAGCGGCTTGTGGAGACTCCGGATGCAGTCGCGCAGGTCTGCGCGTTCCACGTCCTCCACAAAATGGCGGCGGACCTCCATGGGCCGTCCGCCAAGGTCCACCACAGCGCTGCCGTCCCGCAGGATGGCATCAATTTCGGTGTCGAACATGTGCTCCACGTGCTTGGGCTCGTAGGGCGCGCCCACGGTCACCACGGCGTTCAGTCCAGGAATGTCGCGGGCCGCCGCAAGCACAGCCGCGCCCCCGAAGGAGTGGCCCACCAGCAGGGAGATGTCCCGGCCCAGCCCCCGCATGAATTCCGCGGCGAGGATGGTGTCGGCAACCTTCACGCTGAAGGACCCGGCAGACCATTCGCCCGCGGAACCGCCCAGGCCGAGGTTATCGAAGCGCAGCATCCCAACACCCTGCTCAGCCAGCCCCTTGCAGATACGGGATGCAGCGGGGCTGTCCTTGCCAAGGGTGAGGCCGTGCGAGTACAGGCCCCAGCCCCGCACCGGGCCCTCGGGGACGTCGACAATCCCCGCCAGCGTATCGCCGGTGCTTCCTGCGAAGCTGATCTTTTCGGAGCGTGACACGCTGGTCTCCTTGCGTTGCTATGAGCGGTTGAGGAAGTTGATTAACGACGACGGCGCCGTTCACCATCAGTGGTGAGCGGCGCCGTCGTCGTGTTGTCTTTTAGTGAACGGTGACTAGATCTTGCGGGCCAGGATGGCCTGCTTGACCTCGGCGATGGCCTGGGTCACCTGAATGCCACGCGGGCATGCTTCCGAGCAGTTGAAGGTGGTGCGGCAGCGCCACACGCCTTCTTTGTCGTTGAGGATCTCAAGGCGCATGTCGCCGGCGTCATCACGGGAATCGAAGATGAAGCGGTGTGCATTGACGATTGCAGCCGGACCAAAGTACTGGCCGTCGGTCCAGAAGACCGGGCAGGACGAGGTGCAGGCAGCGCACAGGATGCACTTGGTGGTGTCGTCAAAACGCTCACGGTCCTCAACGGACTGCAGGCGTTCCTTGGTGGGCTCGTGGCCCTTGTTGATCAGGAACGGCATGACTTCGCGGAAGGACTGGAAGAAGGGCTCCATGTCCACGATCAGGTCCTTCTCCACCGGAAGGCCCTTGATCGGTTCCACCGTGATGGGCTTGGACGTGTCCAGGTCCTTCAACAGCGTCTTGCAGGCGAGGCGGTTGCGGCCGTTGATGCGCATGGCATCGGAACCGCACACGCCGTGGGCGCAGGAGCGACGGAAGGAAACGCTGCCGTCGATTTCCCACTTGACCTTGTGGAGGGCATCCAACACGCGGTCCGTGCCGTACATGGTCAGCTTGTAGTCATCCCAGCGTGCTTCGTCCGAGATCTCGGGATCGTAGCGGCGCACGCGGAGCGTGATGTGGAAGGTGGGGATTTCACCGTCGCCGGCAACGCTTGCCGGGAGCTCGATTTTGGAAGCGGGCTCTGCCATTTCGGTCGTCATTAGTACTTACGCTCCATCGGCTCGTAACGGGTGAAGATGACGGGCTTCGTCTCAAGACGGATGCCCGCGACGGATTCCGCCGAGGAGTCGACGGTGACGGAGTTGTCCAGGTAAGCCATGGAGTGCTTCATGAACTTCTCGTCATTGCGGTCCGGGAAGTCCTCGCGGTAGTGGCCACCGCGGGACTCTTCACGGTGCAGTGCACCGACGGTCATGACCTTGGCCATGTCCAGCAGGAAGCCCAGCTCCACTGCTTCCAGCAGGTCCAGGTTGAAGCGCTTGCCCTTGTCCTGGACAGTGACGTTCTTGTACCGCTCTTCGAAGGAAGCGATGTCGCTGAGGACCTGCTCCAACGATTCCTTGGTACGGAACACCTGCATGTTGGCGTCCATGGTGTCCTGCAGTTCCTTGCGGATCTGGGCGACACGCTCGGTACCGTTTCCGGTGAGCAGGCCGTTGAGGATGCCACGGGTCATTGCCTCAGGGTCCTCGGGCAGCTCAACGTAATCAGCCGTCTTGGAGTATTCCGCTGCTGCGATGCCGGCGCGCTTGCCGAACACGTTGATGTCCAGGAGCGAGTTGGTGCCCAGACGGTTGGAGCCGTGTACGGAAACGCAGGCAACTTCACCGGCTGCGTAGAGGCCAGGCACAATCGTGTCGTTGTCCTGCAGCACCTCGGTGGTGATGTTGGTGGGGATGCCGCCCATGGCGTAGTGCGCCGTGGGGAACACCGGAACCGGGTCCGTGAACGGTTCCACACCCAGGTAGGTGCGGGCGAACTCGGTGATGTCCGGAAGCTTGGCTTCGATGTGCGCCGGCTCAAGGTGGGTCAGGTCCAGGAGGACGTAGTCCTTGTTCGGACCACAACCGCGGCCTTCACGCACTTCGTTCGCCATGGCACGGGCCACGATGTCACGGGGTGCGAGGTCCTTGATGGTGGGGGCGTAGCGCTCCATGAAGCGCTCACCCTCCGAGTTACGCAGGATGGCACCTTCACCACGTGCACCCTCGGTGAGGAGGATGCCCAGGCCGGCGAGGCCGGTCGGGTGGAACTGGAAGAACTCCATGTCTTCCAGGGGGATGCCACGGCGGAACGCGATGCCCATGCCGTCACCCGTGAGGGTGTGGGCGTTGGACGTGGTCTTGAAGACCTTGCCGGCACCGCCTGAAGCGAACACAACGGACTTGGCCTGGAAGACGTGAAGTTCGCCGGAAGCGAGGTCATAGGAGACAACGCCGGCAACACGCTTCTGCTTGTACGGGGTACCGTCTTCGCGCACTGCGTCTTCTTCGACGATCAGCAGGTCCAGAACGTAGTACTCGTTGTAGAACTCAACGTTGTGCTTGACGCAGTTTTGGTACAGCGTCTGCAGGATCATGTGGCCCGTACGGTCGGCTGCATAGCAAGCACGGCGGACGGGAGCCTTGCCGTGGTCACGGGTGTGGCCACCGAAACGGCGCTGGTCAATGCGGCCTTCGGGCGTGCGGTTGAACGGCAGGCCCATCTTTTCAAGGTCCAGCACGGCGTCAATGGCTTCCTTCGCCATGACCTCGGCTGCGTCCTGGTCAACCAGGTAGTCGCCACCCTTGATGGTGTCAAAGGTGTGCCATTCCCAGTTGTCTTCTTCGACGTTGGCCAGTGCTGCACACATTCCACCCTGGGCTGCACCGGTGTGCGAACGGGTGGGGTAGAGCTTGGTCAGTACCGCTGTGCGTGCGCGCTGACCGGACTCGATCGCGGCGCGCATGCCGGCGCCACCTGCACCGACAATAACGACGTCGTACTTATGGACCTGCATACCAGATGCTCTCTCTTTCAAAATTCAGATGGTCTGCGGAGGCTGCTCCGCTACGTCATGCGAACCGGTTCACTCCGCAGAGCCACCGGGAACGCTGCTACGGGGCCGGGCAGAATCCGCCAGGAAGCTGAACGCCGTCGACGACGGGGCACGGGTTGAACGTGAAGATCACCAGGGTGCCAAGGATGATGATGACCAGGGTGGCCGCGTAGAGGACCATCTTGAGCCAGAAGCGCGTGGAATCCTTCTCGGCGTAGTCGTTGATGATGGTGCGGACACCGTTGGTGCCGTGCAGCATGGCAAGCCACAGCATGGCGAGGTCCCAGAACTGCCAGAAAGGATCGGCCCACTTGCCGGCTACGAAGCCGAAGTCGATGGCGTGGATGCCTTCGCCCACCAGCAGGTTCACGAAGAGGTGGCCGAAGATCAGCACCACCAGGACGATGCCGGAGAGGCGCATGAAGAGCCAGGCGATCATTTCGAAGTTGCCGCGGCTGGAGCCGGTGCGGTTGTACTTCGGGGCGATTTTCCCGCTGCGCGGGGATTCGATGGTTGTCATGGCTTAGTGGCCTCCCAGCGCGAGGGAAAGGTGGCGGATGGCGAAGCCGGCGAACGTGACCAGCCACAGCGCAAGCACGATCCACAGCATCTGGCGCTGGTACTTAGCGCCCTTCTTCCAGAAGTCGATGGCGATCACACGCAGGCCGTTGAAGGCGTGGAAGATGATCGCGGCGACCAGGCCCGTTTCCCCCAGGGCCATGAGGGGGTTCTTGTAAGCACCAATGACGGCCGTGTAGGCCTCAGGGGACACGCGCACCAATGAGGTGTCCAGCACATGGACCAACAAGAAGAAAAAGATCACTACACCGGTAATGCGGTGTCCAACCCAGGACCACATGCCTTCACGGCCGCGGTACAAGGTGCCAGCTGGTTTTGTCGGCACTGATTAAACCTTCCTGCAACACAGCGGCGCTGGCATGGGATCCACGCGGGGGGAACGCCTGCTGCGAGAGCACTCGTAGCTCACGCCTAAATCTAGGCTTCGCTCACAGCATATTCAATTTAGGGCGGGCTTCTCTGCTTGTTAATTCCATGTTTCCTGCCCATATTCAGGCGATTTTGGTCAGAGTCTGAGACGAACACCACATGCGTGGCGTTCTGCGGGGCTTCCCGGCTGCGTCGGATAAAGTGTTGCGGTGAGTACAGAAGACGCGAAATACCCGGAATCGCCCATGAACCGCTTCCATGCGGTTATTCCGGCCGGCGGTGTAGGGACCCGGCTGTGGCCGCTCTCGCGTGCTGCCGCGCCCAAGTTCCTCCACGACCTGACCGGTTCCGGCAGCACGTTGTTGAGGGCCACCTATGACCGCCTTGAGCCGCTGGCAGGCGAGCGGGTGCTCGTAGTGACCGGTGAGGCGCACCGCGCCGCTGTTTGTCGTCAGCTCCCCGAAATAGGGGACGACGAACTGGTGCTCGAAAGCGAACCCAAGGACTCCGGTGCTGCCATCGGACTGGCCGCTGCCATCCTGTACCGCCGCGATCCGGAGACCATCATGGGCTCCTTCGCCGCAGACCAGGTCATCAGCCCTGACGATCTCTTCCTGGAAACCGTGCGCGAGGCGATCTACACCGCTGCCATGGGCAAGATCGTCACCATTGGCATCAAGCCAACGCACCCGTCCACCGGCTTCGGTTACATCCGTTCAGGTGCTGCACTCAACGTCGAAGGTGCTCCAAACGCGCTTGCCGTGGCTGAGTTCGTCGAGAAGCCAAGCCAGGAAGTTGCCAACAAGTACGTCGAGGCTGGCGACTATGTGTGGAACGCCGGCATGTTCGTCGCCCCGGTAGCTCTCATGCTCAAGCACCTCGAAGCCAACCAGCCGGAGCTCTTCGCAGGCCTGCAGGAGATCGCCGAGGCCTGGGACACGCCGCAGCGCGACGAGGTCAAGGCGCGTGTCTGGCCAACCCTGCCCAAGATTGCCATCGATTACGCCGTGGCCGAGCCTGCAGCGGCAGCCGGTGATGTCGCCGTCGTGCCTGGTACCTTCCGTTGGGACGACGTCGGTGACTTTGCCGCCATTGGCCGTCTGAACAACGCCGGCGACGTCGACGAAGTGACGGTGCTTGGCGAAGGCGCCCGCGTGTTCGCCGAGAATGCCAGCGGCGTGGTGGTCTCCGATACCAAGCGCGTCATCGCCCTGATCGGCATCAAGGACGTAGTCATTGTGGATACTCCCGATGCCCTCCTTGTCACCACCAAGGAGCACGCGCAACTGGTGAAAGGCACTGTTGACGCCCTGAAGGCCAGTGGCGATACGGACGTGCTGTAGTACATCTGCTTATACCGTGAGCCACCTCTTTGGTTGTCCTGCGCCTGAACGCAGCGTAACCAAGAGGTGGCTTTCGTTCTTCGGAGGCCACGCATGGCTAGAGTTGTGACGTGCGCAATTACACGACTGAAACCGAGCCCGCTCCCGTGGTGAGTCCTTGGGTTGATGAACTGCTTCCCGGACTCATTGAATTCCGACGCGACCTTCATGCGCACCCCGAGCTGTCCTTCAAGGAATTCCGCACCACGGACAAGCTGGTGGAGCGGCTTGAAGCTGCCGGACTGAAGCCCAGGCGGCTGGAGGAGACAGGACTCACGGTTGACGTGGGCGAAGGCCCCATTGCCACAGCCCTTCGCGGGGACATTGACGCACTGCCGATCATTGAGGAAACCGGCCTGCCTTTCGCGTCGAAGAACCATGGCGTCACCCATGCTTGCGGGCACGACGTCCACACCACCGCCATGCTCGGCATTGCGTTGACGTTGCAGCGGATGCACAAGAACAATCCGCTGGGTGGCACGGTCCGGATCATCTTCCAGCCCGCCGAGGAAACCATGCCGGGGGGCGCCTTGTCCTGCATTGAGCAGGGCGTGCTGGAGGGCGTGCCGCGGATCCTTGCGCTGCACTGTGATCCCCGGATCAACGTAGGCCAGATCGGTACCCGCATCGGTGCCATCACGTCGGCGTCGGACACCATTAAAATTGAACTCTCGGGACGCGGTGGACACACGTCCCGCCCGCACCTGACCGAGGACCTTGTCTTCGCTTTGTCTCAGATCGCCATCAACGTTCCGGCTGTTCTTTCCCGCCGCGTGGACGTCCGCAGTGGCGTATCCGTGGTCTGGGGCCAGATTTCCGCCGGCTCGGCGCCGAATGCCATTCCCGGATCCGGCTATATGGCCGGCACCATGCGTTGCCTCGATCGCGATGCCTGGCACAGCGCGGGGGAGTTGTTGGATGACGTTGTGAGGCAGGTTGCCGCGCCTTATGGCGTGGACGTTCACCTTGAACACACCCGCGGCGTGCCTCCCGTGGTGAACTCCGAGCATGAGACGGCCCTCATCGAAGCGTCCGCCCGTGCCGAGCTGGGCGAGAATGCCGTGGTCCTCACGCCGCAGTCCATGGGTGGCGAGGATTTCGCCTGGTTCCTGGCCGACCTTCCCGGTGCCATGATGCGCCTCGGCACGCACACCCCCGGCGGCGAAGAATACGACCTCCACCGCGGTGACTTCATTGTGGACGAACGAGCCCTTGGCTACGCCATCCGCGTCCTGACCGCAGCTGCGCTCCGGACCATCCGCGACCTGGAGAAATAAACCCAACCGAGTCGCAGTTCAGGCCGTTTTGAGCTCTCAGAATGGCCTGAACTGCGACTCGCTTGGGTACGGCCGGCGTATATAAGTTGTGCACAATTAAATTGTGCACTATTGTTTTATCCATGAGTGATGCACCCCGCCTCCGCCACCAGGTCTGCTTTGCGCTGTATTCGGCGTCCAAAGCCGCGACGGCGGTCTACCGCCCCGTGCTGGAGGACCTCGGCCTGACGTATCCGCAGTACCTGGTGATGCTGGTCTTGTGGGAGCAGGAGCCGCGGAGCGTTCGCGACCTCGGTGCCGAATTGGGCCTCGATTCCGGAACGCTCTCGCCCCTGCTCAAGCGGCTCGAAGCCTTGGGACTGGTGGAACGCCGCCGCTCCGCCGAGGACGAGCGCCGCGTGGACGTGGTACTGACCGACGCCGGGACCGCCTTGAGTACCCGCGCACAGGCCGTGCCCCAGCGCCTTGCGGACGCCGCCGGACTTTCTGCCGGTGAGATCGAACAGCTGCACGCCACCCTCGGCAAGCTCACCAAAGCCCTCAACGGCTCACTCTGAGAACAGCTCACTCTGACAAACTCCCGGAAAATCCCGAGACGTCCATTCCCGAAGAGAAACGGAAACACCATGAAGACTCTCTACACTGCCGAGGCATTGGCCTCCGGCGAAGGCCGCGACGGCAACGCCCGCACCAATGACGGCAAACTGGATGTCGCACTCGCCAGCCCCGTGGAACTCGGTGGCAACGGTGAAGGCACCAACCCGGAGCAGCTTTTCGCCGCCGGCTACGCAGCTTGCTTCCACTCCGCGCTGCGCCTGGTGGGCCGCAAGGAACGTGTTGACCTCAGTGATTCCGCAGTTGCCGCCAAGATCCACTTCGGTGCACTGACTGACAGTGAAGGGTACGGCCTGGCTGCCGAGCTCGAGATCGCACTGCCTGCCCTGAACCGCACCACTGCTGAAGAGTTGATGGCCAAAGCGCACCAGATCTGCCCGTACTCCAACGCAACCCGCGGCAACATGGCCGTAGACCTCAAGCTCGTGGAGTTCGCAGCATGAGCGCCGTTGCAACCGAAACCCGCGAAATCCAGCTTGCTTCCCGCCCGGTGGGACGTCCGGCTCCGGAGAACTTCCGACTGGCAACAGCGCAGCTCCCCGAGCTCGCCGAAGGGCAGCTCCTGGTGAAGAACCAGTTCATGTCCGTGGACCCCTACATGCGCGGCCGCATGAACGACGTCAAGTCCTACTCGGCGCCGTTCCGCCTCGATGCAGCGCTCGACGGCGGTGCGGTAGGTGAGGTCATCGCGTCCCGTTCGGACGCGCACAAGGTGGGTGACGTCGTCGTGCATCAGCTCGGCTGGCGTGAGCACGCCGTAGTGGACGCAGCGGCAACCACTCCGGTTCCGTCGGGGCTGGCCCCCACCTCCGCGTTCCTCGGTGCGCTGGGCATGACCGGGCTGACTGCCTACGCCGGACTGCTCAAGGTCGCAGAGTTCAAAGAGGGCGATGTTGTCTTCGTGTCCGGCGCGGCAGGTGCCGTCGGTTCGATGGTGGGCCAGATCGCCAAGGCCATGGGCGCCTCCAAGGTCATCGGCAGTGCAGGATCGCCGGAGAAAGTGGCCCGCCTGCTGGAGCTCGGGTTTGATGCCGCCTTCAACTACAACGATGCTCCAGTGCTGGACCAACTGAAGGAAGCTGCGGGCGAGCGTGGCATCGATGTGTACTTCGACAACGTCGGCGGCGAACACCTGGAAGCTGCCTTGGCTACCCTTACCGTTGGTGGCCGGGTTGCCATGTGCGGAGCCATCGCACAGTACAACTCCACCGAGCCCCCGGTGGCGCCAAGGAACCTGGCCGTGGCGATCGGCAAGCAGCTGACAATGCGCGGATTCCTGGTGGGCGGACAGCGGCAGCACGCCGCTGAATTCGCGCAGAAGATGGCCGGCTGGCTCGCCGACGGCAGCGCCAGCTATGACGAAACGATCGTCGATGGCTTGGAGAATGCACCGCAGGCCTTCATCGACCTGCTGGATGGCGCCAACACCGGAAAGATGCTGGTCCGCCTCTAAACCCAGAGGTGAATCGCGTGTGACTTGCGCACCCGGCTACTGCTTGGTAACAAAAGGTCAACAATCTGACCTGGAGTGATCAATTGTGGTAGCTGGGTGTGTTCCAGGCCACTAGTGTGGGTTTCATCAATGCGCTTCGGCGCAGCTGCGAGCATCAGTGAAAACAGAATTTCTGCCTCAGGTATAGGAAACGGACACTCATTGACCATCCGTCGTAGCGCCAATCACTTTCTTCCTGGAGGAAAATTGAAGAAACCACTGCGTGCCACCCTGAAGCGCGGTTCAATGGCCGGTGTTGCCACTGTCGGCGCAGCAGCGCTCCTGCTGACCGGCTGCGGACAGGCCCCCGACGCCGGATCCGGCGCCGCTACCAAGAGCGACTTTGTTGGATGCATCGTGTCCGACTCCGGCGGATTCGATGACCAGTCCTTCAACCAGTCCTCATTCGAAGGCCTCAAGAAGGCCGAGACTGATCTGGGCATCACGGTGAAGTCGGCCGAATCGAAGGCCAACAGCGACTTCGAAACCAACCTCAACGGCATGATTTCCGCCGGCTGCAACCTTACGGTTACCGTCGGCTTCCTCCTGGGCGATGCCACCAAGGCCGCCGCCGAGAAGAACACGGACAAGCACTTCGCGATCGTCGACTACACGTATGAGACTCCGATCGCCAACGTCAAGCCGATCGTGTATGACACGGCACAGGCGGCTTACCTGGCCGGCTATGCGGCTGCGGCCACCACCAAGACCGGCAAGGTGGGCACCTTCGGCGGCATCAAGATCCCCACGGTCACCATCTTCATGGATGGCTTCTACGACGGCGTCCAGGCCTACAACAAGGCCAAGAACAAGACCGTCCAGGTTGTTGGCTGGGACAAGACCACCCAGGACGGTTCGTTTACGGGTGACTTCGAGAAGCAGGACACGGGCAAGCAGGTCACCATCAACCTGCTGGACCAGGGCGCGGACATCATCATGCCTGTCGCAGGACCTGTTGGTAAGGGTGCAGGCGCAGCGCTGAAGGAAGCCAAGGCAGCCGGCAAGGACGTCAAGCTCATCTGGGTTGACTCCGATGGCTACCTCACCGCTCCTGAGTACAAGGACCTCATGCTGACCTCCGTGGTCAAGCAGATGGGCGAAGCTGTTGAAGCCGTGGTGAAGGATGACACGGAAGGCAAGTTCAACAACGCAGCCTACGTTGGCACCTTGGAGAACGATGGCGTTGCCATCGCTCCGTTCCACGATCTTGACTCGGCTGTCACCGCTGAAACCAAGTCCGAGCTCGATGCCCTGAAGGCTGACATCGTCTCCGGCAAGCTGGTTGTCGAATCGGCAGCGAGCCCCAAGAAGTAAATCAATTCCTGGACGCGCCGCCAGTACCGAGCCCCGGTACTGGCGGCGCGTTTTTGCCCTGACTACGCTGGGCCTCAAAGCCAGTGGCTTTGGAGCAGTACAGCCGTCCCTCGGACTCACAGAACGGTGGGAGTTGTGAAACTCGAATTGAAGGGGATCTCGAAAGCCTTCGGGACCTTCTACGCCAACCAAGACATCGACCTCGTGGTCGAATCCGGCCAAATCCATTGCCTTCTCGGCGAAAACGGTGCCGGAAAATCAACCCTTATGAACGTGCTGTACGGGCTGTACGAGCCCACAGCCGGCCAGATCCTGGTCAACGACCAGCCGGTCAACTTCCGCGGCCCGGGTGATGCCATGGCGGCCGGCATCGGCATGGTGCACCAGCACTTCATGCTGGTCCCCGTCTTCACGGTGGCGGAAAACGTGGCCCTCGGTGCGGAGCCGACCTCGTTCGGCGGTGTGCTCAGCATGGACGAAACCCGGAAGAAGATCCGGGAAATCTCCGACAAATACGGCTTCGATGTGGATCCCGACGCCTTGGTGGAGGACCTCCCCGTGGGCGTCCAGCAACGTGTAGAGATCATCAAGGCACTGGTCCGCGAAGCCAAGGTCCTCATCCTGGACGAGCCCACCGCAGTGCTGACGCCCCAGGAAACCGATGAACTTCTGGACATCATGCGGCAGCTCAAAGCCGGCGGTACGTCCATCGTCTTCATCTCGCACAAGCTGCGTGAAGTGAAGGCTGTCTCCGACGTCATCACCGTCATTCGCCGCGGCAAAGTAGTGGGGGATGCGCCTCCCACGGCATCCGCCACCGAACTGGCCTCCATGATGGTGGGCCGCCCCGTCAGCCTGAGCCTGAACAAAGCACCCGCGCAGCCGAAGGAAACCACGTTCGTGGTGGAAAACCTGACGGTCCGCGCTGCCAACGGCACCAACGTGGTGGACGGGATCAGCTTCGACATCGCCCAAGGCGAGATCCTCGCCGTCGCGGGTGTCCAAGGCAATGGCCAAACGGAACTCACCGAAGCCATCCTGGGCGTGCAGGAGCACGTCACAGGTTCCGTGACCCTGGACGGCAAGCAACTGCTGGGCCTTCCGGTCAAGGAGGTGCTGCGCTCGGGTGTCGGCTTTGTTCCGGAGGACCGCACTGTGGATGGACTGGTTGGTCCCTTCTCGGTCGCCGAAAACCTGGTGCTTGACCTGTATGACCAAGCGCCGTTTGCCAGCGGCATCAGCATGAAGCCGGCCAAGGTTGCCGAGCATGCCAAGGCCAAGATCGAAGAATTCGATATCCGGACTCCTTCTGCGGGGTCGGCCGCCGGAACCCTCTCCGGCGGCAACCAGCAGAAAGTGGTCATGGCCAGGGAGTTGTCCAGGCCTCTGCGGTTGTTCATCGCGAGCCAGCCGACCCGTGGCGTGGATGTCGGCTCCATCGAGTTCCTGCACAAGCGCATCGTTGCCGAACGTGACGTCGGAACGCCGGTCATGATCGTTTCCACTGAACTTGACGAGGTCATCGAACTCGCCGATCGGATTGCCGTGCTCTACAAGGGCAAGCTCGTGGGCATCGTCCCCGCCGGAACGCCCCGCGACACCCTCGGTTTGATGATGGCCGGCGTCGGCCCGGAAGGAGGCTCCGATGACTGAGAACGATCAGTCCAAGAGCGAACCAACACCCGCCCTGCCCGCTGAGGACCAGTCCACAGCGGACCTCCGTGCGGCAGATGTCTCACTCGATACCGCGGGAGGCATGCTGGAACCGTCCATCGTTCCGGTGTCTTCCCAAAGCGGCGATTCAGGAGCGCAGCACGGCAGCCTCCTGCGCCGCATCGTGATGGGCAACGGCTTCGTTTCCGTCCTGGCCGTCATCGTGGCGCTGTTCCTGGGTGGCCTGCTGATTGCCAGCACGGACGCCCAGGTAGCCAAAACCGCAGGCTACCTGTTTGCACGGCCCGCGGATTTCCTGAGCGCGTTGTGGTCTGCCATGACCGAGAGCTACGTTGCCCTTTTCCAAGGGTCGGTCTTCAACCCCCGGCAGGGACTGCAGCCGCTGCTGGAAACCATGACCGTGGCAACCCCGCTGATCTGTGCCGGCCTTGGCGTTGCCCTGGCCTTCCGTGCAGGACTGTTCAACATCGGTGCCCAAGGCCAGATCATCATCAGTGCCACGCTCGCCGCCTACGTAGGTTTCGCCTGGCACCTGCCGTTCGGCCTGCACCTGCTGGTGGTCATCATCATGGGGGTCCTGGGTGGTGCACTTTGGGGTGCCATCGTTGGCATCCTCAAAGCACGGACCGGCGCGCACGAGGTGATCGTCACCATCATGCTGAACTACGTGGCCTTGTTCCTGCTGGACTTCCTGCTGAACACTGCTGCGTTCCGGCGTCCGGGGGACAACAGCCCCATTTCGCCACGCCTGGACGAGTCGGCAACGTATCCCGTCCTCATCCCCGGCTCCCGTCTCCACCTGGGATTCCTGGTGGCCATAGCGCTGACCTACGGCGTGTGGTGGCTGCTGAACCGGTCCACCATCGGCTTCGAGTTCCGTGCTGTTGGCGCCAACCCCGTCGCTGCACGGACCGCCGGCGTCAAGGTGTCCCGCGCCACCATCCTGGTGATGGCGATGGCAGGTGCCCTCGCCGCCTTTGGCGGTATTGCCCAGGTGGCCGGTACCGAAAAGGTGCTGACCGGCGGTGTCGCTGCCCAGATCGGCTTTGACGCCATCACGGTTGCCCTGCTGGGACGCAGCACGCCGTGGGGGACGTTCTTCGCCGGCCTGCTGTTCGGAGCTTTCCGTGCAGGGGCAGTGCAGATGCAGATCCAGACGGGAACGCCCATCGATATCGTGCTGGTGGTGCAGTCCTTGATCGTGCTCTTCATCGCAGCCCCTCCGCTCATCCGGTCGATTTTCCGGCTTGAGCCCAAGAAGAAGAACAAGACACCCAAAGCGGCTCCCAAGGCTGCCCTCGTCAACGCCTCCGGAGGTGCCAAGTGAGCGCGACAACCACCGCTCCGAAGTCGGGTTCAACGGCCCTGCCGGCATTCCGGCCTTCCATGAAAGTCCCGCTCTCGCTCGGCATCCTTGCCCTCATAGCCCTGGTTTTCTTCGGCTTCCTGGGCCCGGACCAGACAGCCGAGATGAAGATCAGCGACGCCGGTGACGCCGTTGCCGTCCCGGCGCTCATGATTCCGGGGCAGGTGGGCGGGGTGGTCTTCGGCATTCTGCTCCTGGCCATGGCCGCGTATTCCATCTACCTCTGGACGCAGGGAGAACGCTCGCCCAAGTGGCTGCCCATCGCGTTTGCCGTGGTGTTCGTGTTTGCGTTGCTCGTCTGGATTGTGGCAGGCGCACGGCAGCCGTCCATTTCGCTGGCTGGCCTTGTAGCGGGGTCGGTAACGCTGGCCGTGCCATTGGTCTTCGGCTCTCTCTCCGGCGTGCTCTGTGAGCGCGTGGGCGTGGTCAACATTGCCATTGAAGGCCAGTTGCTGGGCGGTGCCTTCACCGCTGCGCTGGTGGCTACCATGACGGGCAGCCCCTACATTGGCCTGATCGCGGCGGCTGCAGCCGGTGCCGCGGTCTCCATGGTCCTCGCCGTGTTCA
The DNA here is from genome assembly GCF_025421775.1 of Paenarthrobacter aurescens. Lineage (GTDB taxonomy): Bacteria > Actinomycetota > Actinomycetes > Actinomycetales > Micrococcaceae > Arthrobacter > Arthrobacter aurescens_B. Next base: position 485,120 of record NZ_JAOEFX010000002.1, read on the forward strand.
GCATCAAGTACTTGGTCAACCAGATCATTGTGGGCGTTGTCCTGAACGTGCTGGTCTCGGGCCTCACCGGCTTCCTGTACGGCACCCTCATGGTTCCCAACAAGGAGCAGTTCAATACCCCGGGGCGCCTGGACATCCTGCCGATCCCGCTGCTGTCGGACATCCCCATCATCGGACCCATCCTGTTTGAGCAGTCCATCGCCGGTTACCTCATGTACATCGCAGTGGCCGTGGTGTGGTTCGGCCTGTTCAAGACCCGCTGGGGCCTGCGTGTCCGCGCCGTCGGTGAGCACCCGCAGGCTGCTGACACCCTCGGTATCAACGTCAACGCCACCCGCTTCTGGAACGTCACCCTGGGTGGCGCCATCGCGGGCATCGGTGGAGCCGTGTTCACACTGGTGACCATCGACTCCTTCACGAAGGACATCTCCGGTGGCCGCGGCTTCATCGCACTGGCTGCCCTGATCTTCGGACGATGGAACCCGATAGGTGCCTTCCTGGCCTCGCTGCTGTTCGGCTTCGCCTACAACCTGCAGTCGATCCTGGGCATCATCGGTACCCCGGTGCCCAGCCAGTTCATGGCCATGCTGCCGTACCTGGTGACCATCTTCGCCGTCGCCGGTTTGGTGGGTAAGTCGCGGCCACCGGCCGCAAGCGGCATACCGTACGTGAAGGGTTGACGATGCCTGCGAATGACATCGACTGGCCCGCTCTGGAAGATGCGGCAAAGCAAGCCATGGCGCGTGCCTATGCGCCGTACTCCAAGTTCCCGGTGGGGGCCGCGGCCCTCACCGAGGACGGCCGGATTATCAGTGGCTGCAACGTGGAGAATGCCAGCTACGGTCTGACGCTTTGCGCCGAATGTGCCTTGGTGGGGGAACTCCACATGACCGGCGGTGGCAGGCTGGCCGCTTTCTATTGCGTGGACGGCCAAGGCAACATCCTTATGCCGTGCGGACGTTGCCGCCAGTTGCTCTACGAGTTCCGGGCTCCAGGCATGCAGCTCATGACCACGCAGGGAATCAAAACCATGGACGATGTGCTCCCTGATGCCTTCGGTCCCGAAAACCTGGAGGAAACCACGTGACCAAAACTGAAGCGTTCGATGCCGTCCAGATCATCTCCATCAAGCGTGACAAGGGCACCCTCACTCCCGAGCAGATTGACTGGACGATCGATGCCTACACCCGTGGTGTCATTGCCGAGGAGCAGATGGCCGCACTGAACATGGCCATCCTGCTTAACGGCATGGATCGCGCCGAGATTTCGCGTTGGACTTCCGCCATGATCGCCTCGGGGGAGCGGATGGACTTTTCGTCCTTGAGAAGGCCCGACGGCGGCATGAAGGCTACCAGCGACAAGCACTCCACCGGTGGGGTAGGGGATAAGATCACGCTGCCGCTGGCACCGCTGGTGGCCGTCTTCGGCGTCGCGGTTCCACAGCTATCGGGCCGGGGGCTCGGCCACACGGGTGGAACATTGGACAAGCTCGAAGCCATCCCCGGATGGCGCGCCAACTTGAGCAACGACGAGATCATGGCCCAGCTCCAGGACGTGGGTGCAGTCATCTGCGCGGCAGGTTCCGGGCTGGCTCCTGCCGACAAGAAGCTCTACGCACTGCGCGATGTGACGGGCACGGTGGAAGCCATCCCGCTGATTGCCTCTTCGATCATGAGCAAGAAGATTGCGGAAGGCACGGGTTCATTGGTGCTGGACGTGAAGGTTGGCTCGGGTGCCTTCATGAAGGACGAGGCTCGTGCCCGCGAGCTTGCCGAGACCATGGTGGCCTTGGGCAAGGACGCCGGCGTGCACACGGTGGCGCTGATCACGGACATGTCCACGCCTCTCGGTTTGACGGCCGGAAACGCGATCGAAGTTGAGGAATCGGTGGAGGTCCTTTCCGGCGGCGGTCCGGAAGACGTCGTCGAACTGACCGTCCGCTTGGCCGAGGAAATGCTGGCGGGTGCCGGCATCCACGACGCCGATCCGGCAGCGGCACTCAAGGACGGCCGTGCCATGGACGTGTGGAACCGGATGATCGAAGCCCAGGGCGGAGATCCCCGGGCCACCCTGCCCGTAGCCAAGGAATCCGAGGTCGTCTACGCACCGGCGGACGGCGTCCTTGTGGGGTTGGACGCGTTGTCCGTGGGTGTTGCGGCGTGGCGGCTGGGCGCGGGGCGGGCACGCAAGGAGGACCAGGTCCAAGCTGGAGCCGGTGTGCGGCTGCACGCCAAGCCCGGTGCACTGGTACGCGCCGGCGAGCCCTTGATGACTCTCCTGACGGATACTCCCGGGAAGTTCGAACGGGCCAAGGAAGCGCTCCAGGATGCCGTGGTGATCGCGCCCGAGGGTTCACGCCCGGCGCATCAGCTCATCATCGACCGAATCGCCTAGGCTTAAGTGTTCCGGGCCGTTCGCCAAGGACGGCCCGGAACACCAGTCATCCGGCGCCTGTGGGGGAGCCGGCTACCGTAAGGAAACCGTGCAGGGCATCAACGATTTCATCCTCGCCGCGGCGGAGCAGCCCTGGGTGTTGTTCCTGGTGCTGGCCTGCTGCGTGATAGATGGCTTCTTCCCACCTATTCCCAGCGAATCCGTGGTGGTTGGCCTGAGCGCCGTGTCCGGGAGCAGCGGCTCGCCCAATGTATGGCTGCTCGGCGTGATGGCAGCCCTGGGGGCGTTCTCAGGGGACAACATCGCGTACATTATCGGCCGCCGCATCGGGATCCAGCGGTGGCGGTGGATGCGCACGCAGCGGATGCAAGGCGCTTTCCGTTGGGCAGGGAAGGAACTCCGACGCCGGTCGGCCTCGCTCATCATGGTGGCCCGCTTCATCCCCATTGGCAGGGTGGCCGTCAACCTGACGGCCGGTGCCACGCACTTCCACCACCGACGCTTCGTGGCCCTCACGGCAATGTCCGCCGTCCTGTGGGCCACGTATTCGGTGATCCTGGGGTATTTCTTTGGCGTCTGGTTCGAGGACAACCATCTCCTGGGTGCTGTCATAGCGATCGTGGTTGCCGTGATCCTGGGAATCATCATCGATCGGATCATCAGCAAAGTCCGTGGATCCGTGCCGTTGGATGGCAAGAACATCCCTGAGGAAGACGCCCCGACTCCACCCACGGTATGACGCTTCAGGACCCGCAAGATCAGCCCGGCGGTTGACGACGGCACCTTCTCAGCACCTATAGCGTTAAGCGTGTGATCCCAAGGCTGGGACGTAGCGAACGACGTCCCGGCCGTGGGACACTAGAGCGACTTCCGTCACACCGTCAAGTCATATTCGTCTAGGAGCTACCGCCGCGTGGAGTTTTTGAACCAAATGCTCGAGCATGCAGCCGGGCAGCCCTGGATATACCCGGTCCTGCTGGTCTTCTTCTTCATTGACGGATTCGCCACCATCCTTCCCAGCGAAACAGCCATTGTTGGCCTCTCGGCGCTGTCCCTTCACAGCGGAGAGCCCAACCTGTGGATCCTGGGAGCTACCGCTCTGGTAGGCGCCATGGCAGGCGACAACATGGCCTACATGCTGGGCCGGAAAATCGGCCTCACCCGTTGGAAATGGATGCGTCGGCCCAAGGTCCAGAAGATGTTCGCCTGGGCGCAGTACGAGCTGGACAAGCGCGGGGCGGTCCTGATTTTCACGGCCCGCTACATTCCGTGGGGCCGTGTGGCCGTGAACTACGTGGCCGGACAAACCGGTTTCCGCCACCGGACTTTCTTCTGGCTGGACGCCTTCGCCTGCATCACGTGGGTAGGTTACTCCATCGGTATCGGCCTCCTCGCAGGCCAGTGGGTGCATCACAACCCGCTCCTGGGCGTCGGCATCGCGGTTGCCTTCGCCGTGGTCCTTGGCATTGTGGTGGATCACGCCCTCCGCTGGTGGCACAAGTACCTGGAGAAGAAGGACCTCGCCAAGGAAGCTGCTGCCGGCACCCAAGTGGCAGCAGCCGATCCCGCAGAAAAGGCGATCGCCGGCGTCGACCTCTCCAAGCCTGCCAGCTAACGCGACAGCAGTACCAAACCCGGAAGCTCGCTTGGGGACACCTGCACGTTAGTCTTGGTACGTGACTGAGCCCATACTTGACGCCGCCCCTGCCCTCGACTTCGATCTGAAGAGCCTCCCCAAAGTCTCCCTGCATGACCACCTCGACGGAGGCCTCCGCCCCGCCACCATCATCGAGCTCGCCGAGGCGGTGGGCCACACGCTGCCCTCCACCGACCCCGTTGCGCTGGGCGAGTGGTTCCGCGAGTCCGCTGACTCCGGCTCCTTGGTCCGATACCTCGAGACCTTTGACCACACCATTGCCGTCATGCAGACCAAGGAAGGCCTGTTCCGGGTTGCCAAGGAATTCGTGGAAGACCTGGCCGAGGACGGCGTCGTGTACGGCGAAGTCCGCTGGGCACCGGAGCAGCACCTGCAGAAGGGCTTGACCCTGGATGAGGTTGTTGAGGCGGTTCAGACGGGCCTTGAAGCCGGAGTGGACGCAGCCGAAGAGCGTGGCCAGCAGATCCAGGTGGGCCAGCTCATTACCGCCATGCGGCATGCTGACCGTGGCCAGGAAATCGCGGAGCTCGCCGTCCGCCACCGTGCCAATGGTGCCGTGGGCTTTGACATTGCCGGAGCTGAAGACGGCTTCCTGCCGTCCCGCTTCAAGGATGCCTTCACGTACCTCGCCGAAAACAACTTCCCGGCCACGGTCCACGCAGGCGAGGCCGCGGGCCTGGACAGCATCCAGTCGGCACTGGTTGATGGCCGCGCCCTGCGCCTGGGCCACGGTGTGCGGATCGCCGAGGATATCTCGGTGGAGTTTGAAGACAATTCGGACGACGACGGCGAGGACACCATTGGCATGGTGACCATCGGCAGCGTCGCAGCCTGGGTCCGCGACCGCGGAATCGCCTTGGAAATCTGCCCGTCGTCCAACCTCCAGACCGGCGCCATCTCCGGCTTTGGCGAGGGCATCGAAAGCCACCCGGTGGATATGCTCTTCCAGCTCGGCTTCAACGTCACCATCAACACGGACAACCGCCTCATGAGTGGCGTCACCCTGACGGATGAGTTCGAACTGCTCGTGGAGACCTTCGACTACGACCTCGATGATCTGCTGGAACTGACGCTCAACGCCGCCGAGGCAGCTTTCCTGCCGCTGGACGAACGTGAAGCTTTGGTCGAGTACATCAACGATGCCTACGCCAACCTCGGCTGACACCGGCTCAAGCGGCTTGCCGGAGCTCATCCGGACAATAGCCGCCCTCCGGGAGCACTGCCCCTGGATGGGTGCGCTGACACACGAGTCACTCGTCGAGTACTTGATCGAGGAAGCCTACGAAGTGGTGGAATCGATCGAGGCAGGTGCTGTTGACGATGAGCTCCGCGGCGAGCTGGGCGATGTACTGCTCCAGGTAGTGCTTCACGCCCGGCTCGCCGAAGAACGGGGCAGCTTTGACTTTGATGCAGTAGCACGCAGCATCACCGCCAAAATGGTCCGGCGAAACCAGCACGTCTTCAAAGCCGACGGTTCACTGCAGGAGAGTTTCCCGGCCAGTGTCGAGGAAATCATCGTCAAGTGGGACGCAGCCAAACGCGCGGAGAAGCCGGAGCGGGAGGACCCCTTCGAGGGCATTCCGCCGCACCTTCCGGCGTTGGCAGCGGCGCAAAAGTCCCTCGACCGGGCGGTACGCGCGGGCCTGGAGGTTGACGCGCAAGGTGCCTTGGCCGCCGTCGGACTTCCTGTCATCCCGGCCTCGGAAGAGGCCCTTGGCGAGCTGCTGCTCGCCGTCGTCGCCGGCGCCCGGGAGCAAGGACTCGACGCCGAACGGGCCCTCCGTTCCGCAGTTCGAACGTTTCAGACCAACCAGGCCCAACCTTCATGACGTGAGTCTTTGGAAGTTGTTCCGTAACCTAAGCCACTCTCGACTACGCTAGTAGCGACGAGGACGTTGAGAATTTCCCTCCTCATTCCTGTAATTTGCCCATAAGGAGCACATCCATGGCGCTTATCGATGCCATCCACGCACGCGAGATCCTTGATTCCCGCGGAAACCCGACCGTAGAAGTTGAGGTCCTGCTCTCCGACGGCCAGATCGGCCGTGCAGCAGTTCCCTCCGGTGCTTCCACCGGTGAACACGAGGCCGTTGAGCTTCGCGACGGCGACAAGGGCCGTTACCTCGGCAAGGGTGTCCAGAAGGCCGTTGACGCCGTTATCGACGAGATCTCCCCGGCCCTGATTGGTTTCGACGCCACTGACCAGCGCAGCATCGACCAGGCCATGATCGACCTCGACGGTACGCCCAACAAGGGCAAGCTCGGCGCCAACGCCATCCTGGGTGTTTCACTGGCCGTTGCCAATGCTGCCGCAGCTTCCGCCGACCTCCCGTTGTACAAGTACCTGGGCGGCCCGAACGCCCACGTTCTGCCGGTTCCGCTGATGAACATCCTCAACGGCGGCTCGCACGCCGACTCCGATGTGGACATCCAGGAATTCATGATCGCCCCGATCGGTGCCGAGACCTTCTCCGAGGGCCTGCGCTGGGGCGTTGAGGTTTACCACAACCTCAAGGCTGTCCTCCAGGAAAAGGGCCTCTCCACGGGCCTCGGCGACGAGGGTGGCTTCGCCCCCAACCTGCCGTCCAACCGCGCCGCACTGGACCTGATCCAGGAAGCCATCAAGAATGCCGGCTACACCCCGGGTACGGACATCGCCCTGGCACTGGACGTTGCCTCTTCCGAGTTCTACAAGGACGGTGCTTACCAGTTCGAAGGCAAGGCACTTTCCGCTACCGAGATGAGCGCCTACTACGCTGAGCTCGTTGCCGACTACCCGCTGGTTTCCATTGAAGACCCGCTGGACGAGAACGACTGGGAAGGCTGGAAGACCCTCACCGACACCATCGGCGACAAGGTCCAGCTGGTGGGCGACGACCTCTTCGTCACCAACCCGGTCCGCCTGCAGCAGGGCATCGACGCCGCCACGGCCAACTCCCTGCTGGTCAAGGTCAACCAGATCGGTTCCCTGACCGAGACGCTGGACGCCGTTTCCCTGGCCCAGCGCTCCGGTTACACCACCATCACCTCGCACCGCTCCGGCGAAACCGAGGACACCACCATTGCTGACATCGCCGTTGCCACCAACGCGGGCCAGATCAAGACCGGTGCCCCGGCCCGCTCCGAGCGCGTTGCCAAGTACAACCAGCTGCTCCGCATCGAAGAAGAACTCGATGACGCCGCACGCTACGCCGGCCGCAGCGCGTTCCCGCGTTTCAAGGGCTAGCATTCCGCAAAAACAGCTGACCGGTGGCTATGGTGGAAAGACCATGGCCACCGGTTCTGTTTAACGCTGGCCAGATCAGGAAAAGCACGCGCAGCAACCCGCCAGGCAAGCACCGGGCATTACAGGAGTGTCATGGCCACCCGTCGTCCAAAGGTACCCAGGGCCGACGCCCTGGGCGGTCCGTCCGGTGCAGGCCGTCCAGCAGGTGCAGGCCGTCCATCCAGCGACACACGGAATCCCGGTGCCACGCCACGTGGTGCCACCACGGGTTCTGGCGGTGCAGGTTCTGGCGCAGGTTCTGACGGTGCAGACGTCATCAAAGCGGAGTTTGGCGGCACGCGAGTCACGTCAAAACCATCCACTCCGGCAGCGGCTGCCAAAGCGTCGGACCCCACCAAGGGCTCGGCTGGCTCGAAGGGTCCCGCAGGCAGCAGGACCTCTACTCCAAGGAAGCCAGGGGGGACTTCGGCGAAGCCCGCGGACAAGGCGTCGGACAAGCCGGGCCCCGGAGCCAAGGATGACCGCGAGCTGGATCCCGTACCGGCGAAGGCGTTCTCCGGACGGATGCTGGCATTGGCCGTCGTCATGATTGCCATCACCATCATGCTGGCTCCCACGGTGAAGATCTTCCTGGAGAAACGCGCCGAAATTTCCGCTCTGGAAGCCGAGATTGCCGGCCGGAAAGCGGAGCAAACCGAGCTGAATAAACAGCTCTCCCGGTGGCAGGACCCCAACTACGTGAAACAGCAGGCCCGCGACCGCATTAACATGGTTATGCCGGGTGAAACAGGTTACTGGGTGTTTGGGGGAGAAGAAGCCGCCGGCACGCCGGGTGGCCGCACCGGCTCCGGATCGTCTGCAAACCCGGAGAACCTGCCCTGGGTGGATGCTCTCTGGGAGTCAATCAGACGATCGGCAACTGACTAGACGCGGTGCCCACCGCCGTCGTGTCCGCAGTGGACACGGCAACAAGGGCAGGAAGGGTGGCAGCGCAAGTGGAAGAGAACACGGCAGCCGTGCCGCAGGAATCCCGCCAGCCATCAGCACACGATCTTGAGGTCCTGAGCCGACAGCTCGGCCGGCCCGTCCGGGACGTCGTTGAGATCCCGGCACGATGCGTATGCGGCAATCCGCTGGTGGCGGCCACCGCACCGAGGCTCAGTAACGGAACACCGTTCCCCACCACCTTCTATCTGACCCACCCCGTCATCACCTCCGCAGTGTCGCGGCTTGAAGCGGGCGGGCTCATGAATGAGATGAACGAGCGGCTGACAGCCGACCAGGAGTTGGCCAGGGCCTACCAGGGGGCCCACGAGTCCTACCTGCAGGCCCGTAACGACATCGCCGGTCGCTCCGGCACCGGCGCGGTACCCGAGATCGATGGAATCTCCGCCGGCGGCATGCCGACGCGCGTGAAGTGCCTCCATGTCCTGGTGGGTCATTCGCTGGCTGCCGGGCCCGGCGTCAACCCGCTGGGGGACCAGGCCCTCGAATCCATTTCGGAGTGGTGGACCAAAGACCGTTGCTACTGTGATGGCGCGTGGGACACAGCGGGCGAGGCTCCTTCCCGGGACTTGAGCCGCCATGGCCCGCAAGGATTGCCGGACATTGTTGGGCGCCCTGCCCCCGTGCGGAAACCCAGGACCGCCGTCGGCGAACCGGAAGGCACTGCATGAGCCGCGTGGCAGCAATCGACTGCGGAACCAACTCGATCCGCCTCCTCATCGCAGATGTTGCGGCAAACGGAGCGTCAAGCCCGTTGGCCGACGTCGTTCGCGACATGCGGGTGGTCCGGCTGGGCCAGGGTGTTGACGCTACGGGTGAACTGGCACCCGAGGCCTTGGAACGCACGTTCGCAGCAACGCGTGATTACGCCGAACTCATCAAGGAGCACGGTGCCGCGCGCGTTCGTTTCGCAGCGACGTCCGCTACCCGCGACGCACGCAACCGTCAAGTTTTCGTGGACGGCATCCGGGACCTGCTGGGCGTGGAACCTGAGGTTATTTCCGGTGACGAGGAAGCAGCGCTTTCCTTCGCCGGCGCCAGCAGCGTCCTGCCCGCGACAGGGGAGGACGCCATCCTGGTGGTGGACCTTGGCGGAGGCAGCACCGAATTCGTCCTGGGCGACTCCAACGGCGTCATCGCGGCACGCTCGGTGGATATTGGTTGCGTGAGGCTCACTGAACGCCACCTTCGCAGCGATCCGCCCACTTCTGCGCAAATCGCCGCAGCAGAGGCCGACGTCGATGCCGCACTTGATCTTGCCGGGCAGGCGGTGCCGCTTGACCGCGCCACGGCTGTGGTTGGCGTGGCAGGGTCCATCACCACCATCACGGCGCACGCGCTGGGGCTGAGCAAGTACCAGCCTGAACGGATCCATGGCGCGTCCCTGGACCTCCAGACCATCAGTGATGCCTGCACCAGCCTGTTGGAAATGACGCGGGACGAACGCGCAGCACTTCCGTACATGCACCCAGGCCGCGTGGACGTCATTGGCGCGGGCGCGCTGGTGTGGCGCCGCATCCTTGACAGGCTGTCCACGGTCAGCCACGGCCGCATCACCACGGCGGTCTCGAGTGAGCATGACATCCTGGACGGCATTGCCCTCAGCATCCGGGATGCCGAATGACATTACGCTACCGACGTACCCTCTCCGCTGCCTTGGCCTCGGCCCTGGCCGGTGGGGCGCTGGCCGGTGCACTGTTGACGGCTCCGGCCGCCAACGCAGATGCCTGGCGCGACAAGGAGTTCTGGCTCAAGGAAACGGGAGTCACCAACGCCTGGCAGGTATCCAAGGGGGCTGGAGTCAAGGTTGCCATCATCGATAGCGGCATTGATGGAAACCACCCTGACCTGAAGGGCGTCGTGGTCGGAGGGACGGACGTCTCAGGAGCCGGGGCACCCAATGGGCAGAAAAGCATCGGCGCCAAGACCGAGCACGGGACCCTGGTAGCCACCATGCTCGCCGGGCGCGGACACACCACGCCCACCGCATCACCATCACCCTCGGCCAGCGCACCGCCGGCACCGCCCACCACGCCTCCCGCCGGAGGGCCGGACGGGATCGTGGGCGTCGCGCCCGAAGCGGAGATCCTCGCGGTCTCAACCTGGCTCGGCTCGCCCAATCCAGGCGGCAAGACGGACCAGGAACAGATCCCGGATGCCGTTCGGTGGGCAGTGGACAACGGTGCCAAGGTCATCAACATCTCCTTGGGCAGTACATCGCCCGACTGGCCCCAGAGCTGGGATGCAGCGTTCCTTTATGCCGAGCAGAAGGACGTGGTGATTGTCGCCGCCGCGGGCAACCGGGTGGGTGGCAATATCCAGGTCGGAGCGCCGGCAACCATCCCCGGCGTCCTCACTGTCGCCGGACTGGACGGCGAAGGGCGGGCCAGCGTGGATTCCTCGTCACAAGGCATCAGCATCGGCGTAGCGGCTCCCGCAGAGAAACTGGTAGGCGGCATTCCGGGAGGTGCGTATGCCGAATGGGCGGGAACGTCCGGAGCGGCGCCCATCGTTTCCGGTGTGGCTGCACTCATCCGATCCAAATGGCCGGAGATGAGCGCCACCCAGGTCATCAACAGGATTGTGTCCACGGCCAAGGATGCGGGGGCGCCTGGGAAGGACCCGCTGTATGGCTATGGGATCCTGAACGCCGAGGCTGCGCTGAAGGAGGAAGTACCCACCACCAGCAGCAATCCCCTGGGGTCGATAGCAGACTGGATACGTGTCCATCGCCGTGGTGACTTCAGTACGCCTTCGCAGGCGCCCGTAGAGAGTCCTACCAGCGCAGCACCCACGCTTGCCGATCCGACTGTTCCTGCTGCCAAGACGCCGGCGACCATGGATGAAGCCCTTCCTGCCGTCGTCGTGCTTGGCTTTGGAGCGCTTTTCATCGCGCTCGTGACAGGTGCTGCGATCCAGCTGCGGAGGGTCTCCAGAAACCCTCCAGCTGTTGCCGAGGAAGCTGAAACTGGAGTGTTGCAGGCGGTTGATCCGCCGGCCAAGACGTAGTTAGTGAAGATTTTCACAAAGTACTGTATTCTGGTTTCATGGCAACCACCCCAGAGCTCATTGACCGTCCCCGGGTTCTCGTCGTCGGCGGCGGCTACGTCGGACTGTACGTAGCACTCAAACTGCAGAAGAAGATCGCGAACGCGGGCGGCATCGTCACCGTCGTTGATCCACTGCCGTACATGACCTACCAGCCCTTCCTTCCGGAAGTAGCCGGTGGCAACATCGAGGCACGCCACGCCGTCGTCTCCCACCGTCAGCACCTCAAGCAGACTGAGCTCATCCAGGGCCGCGTCACCAGCATCGACCATGCCAACCGGACCGCGGTCATCGCCCCGTCCGACGGCGGCGACAACTTCGAAATCCCGTACTTCGACGTTGTTATTGCAGCAGGCGCCATCACCCGTACCTTCCCCATCAAGGGCCTCGCGGACAAGGGCATCGGCCTGAAGACCATCGAGGAAGCCGTTGCACTGCGCAACAAGGTGCTGGAGCGCATTGAAGCCGCTTCCACCATGACCGACCCCGCAGAGCGCGCCAAAGCACTGACCTTCGTTGTTGTCGGTGGCGGCTTCGCCGGCATCGAGTGCCTCACCGAAATGGAAGACCTCGCCCGCGCCGCGGTCCGCAACAACCCGCGCATCCGTCAGGAAGAAGTCCGCTTCATCCTGGTCGAAGCCATGGGCCGCATCATGCCCGAGGTCACCGCTTCGCAGGCCGAGTGGGTTGTGGAGCACCTCCGCAGCCGCGGCATTGAAGTTCTCCTCAACACCTCCCTGGACAGCGCCGAGGGCAACCTCAAGCTGATCAACCTCCCGGACAAGACCCCGGCCCAGGAAGTTGAAGCCGACACCCTGGTATGGGCTGCAGGCGTGCAGGCCAACCCGATGATCCGCTCCACCGACTTCCCGCTGGAACCGCGTGGCCGCGTCCGCGTTCTCCCGGACCTCCGCATTGCAGGCGACGAAGGCATCATCGAGAACGCCTGGGCAGCCGGCGATATCGCTGCTGTCCCGGACCTCACAGGCAAGGGCCTGCCGGACGGCACCTGCGTCCCCAACGCCCAGCACGCTCTTCGCCAGGCCAAGAAGCTCGCCAAGAACCTCTGGGCTTCCCGCTGGGACAAGCCGCTGCACGACTACAAGCACAAGAACCTTGGTGCTGTTGCCGGTTTCGGCGAGTGGAAGGGTGTCGCCAACATCAACCTGCTCGGCCGCATCGGACTCAAGGGCGGCCTCGCCTGGCTGGCACACCGTGGCTACCACGGTATGGCTATGCCCACGGTTGAGCGCAAGTTCCGCGTGGTCTTCGGCTGGATCCTGGCCTTCTTCGCTGGCCGCGACACCACCCAGCTGATCGACCTCGACAACCCGCGCGGTGCCTTCGTGGCAGCAGCGACGCCGGCTCCCAAGCCCGCAGCTGCTCCGGCGCCGGTGGAAGCCAAGCCCGTTGCCGAAGAGGTCAAGACTCCGGTAACTGCTGACGCCAAGTAGTACACGCACGACGGCGGCCGCCCCCCCCTGAGGGGAGTGGTCGCCGTCGGCGTTTAAGCAGGTGGGTTACCCGCGCCCCTAGACTGTTTCCATGTCCGGCGAAACCGACCTGAAGACCCTCTTGGAATCCCTGCACCCCGTGGCCCGCGAAGGCGAGTACGTTTACGCCCTGTGGCCGCATGGCCGGCCACTGGAGGGTGGTATTGAAGCGGCTGTGCGCGAGGCGGAGGGACTCACGGTAGTCCTGCGCCGGGACGAGGCTGATTCGCTCGGACTCAGCTACGACTTCGTGGCCACGTGGATCACGCTCCAGGTCCACTCGGCACTCGAAGCGGTGGGCCTGACGGCTGCCGTGAGCGCCGCGCTGACCCACGCAGGAATCAGCTGCAACGTTCTTGCGGGTTTCCATCATGACCACCTCCTGGTGCCTTCCGCAGATGCCGGCCGGGCCATGGATGTGCTCCGGCTTTTGGGTCGCGGTGTTGTGCTCCGCAGTGAGCGTCCCGAGGACCGCGCCGAGATTCTGGACCTGACTGCCCAGGCCTTCTCCGTCTCGCCGGTAACCGGAGAGCCCGTGGAAGGCGTGCCGATTGAAGTAGGGCTGCTGCGCCAGCTCTTTGAGTGCAGTGAATATCTGCCGGAGTTCAGCATTGTGGCCGAAATGGGTGGGGAGATTGTGGGGCATGCCATCAGTACGCGGGGCTGGATCGGTGACTTGGAACTCATAGCCCTTGGCCCCATCGGCGTGCTTCCCCACTTTCAGAAGCGCGGGGTTGGTTCGGCTTTGATGCGCGAGACCGCGGCCCGTGCCACAGCCGCGGGGGAGCCCGGCATTGCCCTGCTCGGAAGCCCCCTGTACTACCCACGCTTCGGTTACGTGCCGGCAACCTCTGTGGGCGTGCAGCCGCCTGAGGCGATGTGGGGCGAGCACTTCCAGCTGCTGCCCCTGCCGGAATGGCCCGACGGCGTCCGTGGCACCTTCCGCTACGCCGAACCTTTTAACCGGCTATAGCTGGGATACCATGGTCCGGGCGCCCCAGTAGCCCAATTGGCAGAGGCAGCGGACTTAAAATCCGCGTGTTGTGGGTTCGAGTCCCACCTGGGGCACACAAGAAAAAGCCTCCGAATCCCTTGCGAATAAAGGGGATTCGGAGGCTTTGTTGTTGCCGCGGCTTCGGCCCTCCAAAGTGGGCTTGACGGCCTGTCTGGTGGTTGGCTGCCCCGCCGGAATCGCTTCCGCTGTGCCCAGGAGGATCCTCCGCGGAAGTTCCCAGCCGGCTCGTAGATTCCCCACAGGCAACGAGTGTTATAGGGATGTGACCTGAATCACTTATGTTCGACGTCCAATTGCATTAGTTTGAGTCTTAATCAGGAACACCTGAGTAATCGCATCAAAGGCAGTTCGCACCTTTCGATCGAGGAGACAACGCATGTTTGATCTTTCCCCAGCGGCGCCCCGAGCCGCCAAGCTAACAGCGCTTGGCATTGGGGTCGCTCTCTTGGCCACGGCTTGTGGTGGGTCTTCGACGCCTACCCAGACCGGGTCTTCTTCCGCCGCGGCCGCAGGCATTTCCTGCCCGGCTCCCAGCGGCGGGGCGGGGGCCGGCAACAGCCAGGCTGCCACCAACACGGGACCAGTACCTCCCTCGACCACCACCACTGACGCACCACTGAAACTTGGATCGCTCCTGCCGACGACGGGGTCGCTGGCGTTCCTCGGCCCACCCGAAATTGCCGGTGTCAACCTCGGCATCAAGGAAGTCAACGACGCCGGTGGCGTGCTCGGCGCACCTGTCTCCGTGGTCCACCGTGACTCCGGTGATACCAAGACGGACATCGCCACGCAGTCCACCACCGCCCTCCTGGGCCAGGGCGTGAGCGCCGTTATTGGTGCCGCATCCTCAGGCGTTTCCAAGACGGTCATCAACCAGATCACGGGCGCCGGTGTCATCCACTTCTCGCCCGCCAACACCTCGCCTGACTTCACCACCTGGGACGACAAGGGCCTCTACTGGCGAACTGCACCGTCCGACGTCCTGCAGGGCAAGGTCCTGGGCAACTACATGGCCACCTGTGGAGCACAGACCGTTGGCATGATCGTTCTGAACGACGCTTACGGAACCGGACTCCAAAAGAACGTCAAGGAAGCCTTCGAGGCAGCCGGCGGCAAGGTTGTTGCTGAAGAACTCTTCAACGAGGGTGACTCCCAGTTCAGCAGCCAGGTGGACAAGGTCCTCGCCGCCAAGCCGGATGCGATCGCCCTGATCACCTTCGACCAAGCCAAGAGCATCGTCCCCTTGATCACCGGCAAGGGCATCAAGCCCACGCAGCTGTTCATGGTTGACGGCAACACCTCGGATTACAGCAAGGACTTCCAGGCCGGCACCATGAAGGGCGCACAGGGAACCATTCCCGGTACGTTCGCCAAGGACGACTTCAAGAAGAAGCTCCTCGCCATCGATCCCGCGCTGAAGGATTACAGCTACGCAGGCGAGTCCTACGACGCCGTGAACCTGATCTCGCTGGCCTCTGAGGCCGCCAAGAGCACCAAGGGCACGGACATCGCAGCCAAGCTGAAGGAAGTCTCTGAAGGCGGCGAGAAGTGCACCACCTTCGCAGGCTGTGTCACGTTGCTCCGCGAAGGCAAGGACATCGACTACGACGGCCAGTCCGGTCCGGTCACGTTCTCCGACGCTGGTGACCCCACCGAGGCGTACATCGGTATCTACGAATACCAGGATGACAACACCTACAAGCCGGTCCGTGAAGAGTTCGGCAAGCTCTAAGCCGAACATCACTAGACCGTAGCTGGCAACAGGCCCCCTTCCCCACAAGGAAGGGGGCCTGTTCTGCGTCCTGGCTCAAGCAATCATCCGCTGTATGGGGCGAACCCCGCCAGGACTCTGTCCACCATGTCAACGCCCTGCTGTTCGAAGACGAAGTCTCCCACTTGGTGGGCCCACAACACCGTACCGACTGACTGGTTGAGGTTCTCCAGCGTCCACAAATGCCGCTCCTGTTCGGTGGTGACGACCCTGCCCAGGCCTTCATGGAATGCTGCCTGAAGCCCCGGCCGGCCCAGGAACTGCTGATGGCTGAGCCGAACAAGGTCGTGGACCCACGGGCGCAGCTCGGCGCGGCCAAAATCGATGACCTTGATGTGGCCGTTGTGGTGCAGCCAATTCCTTGGCTGATAATCGCCATGGGTGGTCACCAGGTCGGCCGGACCGGTTTCAAGGAAAGCCAGAGCTTCTGTTAGCAGGCGGTGTGATTCCTCCGGAAGGAGCCCGTGGGCACTTTCAATGATCGACGTCGTCCTGGCCGTCAGGGCGCGGGTGTAACTCCGGGATGTTCCGGCAGGCTGGTGCAAAGTGGCCAGAAGTGCGCCGGCCTCATGAAAAGTCTCTGGATCGGTTTCAGCGTCGCTTCCGGCGACCAGCGACCCAGGCAAGTATGTGGTGACCAGGAGGCCTGCATCCGGAGCCGCGTGCCTGAGCGTTGGTACCCGGCCTTCAAGTCCGGGCAGTCCCCGCGAGTATGCGTCGATTTCCCGGCGAATATGGTGGCTGGTGGTGCTGGCCTTCACGATGAATTCCTGGCCGTCCGGGTCTGCAACCTGCAGGACGGTGGTGTCCTGCAACGGCCAGGAGTGGTTTTGTACCACGGTGTAATTGCCCAGCCACGAGGTCAGCAATCCATGCTGTTGTTCTGTGATGCTTCGGGTCATCAGTCCAGCATGTCATCAGCGCCTCGAGGGACCGCCACAAAGCCGTTGGCGGACCTTCAACGAAGGAGGGCCCCGGGATACCATCCCGGGACCCTCCTGTGCTTGTGCAGCTGTGGCGGTTAGACCTCGTCCGCCAGGGTGCCCAAATAGAGCTGAATGACCTTGGGGTCCTTCATGAGCTCACGACCGGTACCCGTGTACGCGTCCTTGCCCTGGTCCAGCACGTAGCCGCGGTCGCAGATCTGCAGGCAGCGGCGGGCGTTCTGTTCCACCATGATCACGGACACGCCGGCACGGTTGATCTCGTGCACCCGGAGGAAGGTCTCGTCCTGTTTGACGGGGGAGAGGCCTGCCGACGGCTCGTCCAGCAGCAGTACAGCCGGATCCATCATGAGCGCCCTGCCCATGGCCACCATCTGGCGCTCGCCGCCGGAGAGCGACCCCGCCCGCTGCGCCCGCCTCTTTCCCAGCTCCGGAAAGAGGCTGGTGACGAAGTCGAAGCGCTGGGAGAAGTCCTTGGGCCGCTGGAACATACCCATCTGAAGGTTCTCTTCGATGGTCAGTGCTGCGAACACGTTGTTGGTCTGCGGCACGAAGCCCACGCCCTGGGTTACCAGCTTGTTGGCTTTCAAACCCGTGAGGTCCTGGCCCCGGACCACCACGGTGCCGGAGTGGACCTTCACCAGGCCGAACATGGCCTTCAGCAGGGTGGACTTGCCGGCACCGTTGGGGCCGATGATGCCGATCAACTCACCCTTGCGGGCCTCGATGCTGCATCCATTGAGGATGTTGACGCCGGGAATGTACCCGGCCACGAGGTTGGTGACTTTGACGACGGAATCGCCTGCCGGAGCAGCTGCTGAGGCGGGCATTGCGGCGGGGCTGCTCATTTCCCGTCCTCCTTCTTGGTTTCAACGATGTCGGACAGGATGCCGGCGTCTTCAGTACCCACTACCGACTCTTCGTCGGCCTCGAGTTCGGCCTCGAGCACCTTGATGCCTTCGGCATCGCCGAGGTCCACGTCGTGGTGGGCGCCAAGGTAGGCGTCGATGACGGCAGGGTTCTTCATGACTTCGCCCGGAGGGCCTTCAGCCACCACCTTGCCTTCCGCCATGACCACTACCCAGTCTGCGATATGGCGGACCATGTTCATGTCGTGCTCGACGAAGAGCACGGTCATGCCTTCAGCCTTCAGGTTCTTGATGTGGTCCAGCAGCGACTGCGTCAGCGCGGGGTTCACGCCGGCCATGGGCTCATCGAGCATCACCAGCTTGGGCCGCACCATCAGGGAACGTGCCATTTCCAGCAGCTTTCGCTGTCCACCGGAGAGGGACGCGGCGTAGTCGTCCTTCTTGGCATCCAGCTTGAACTTCTCCAACAGCACGTTGGCCTGGGCCGTGATTTCCTTCTCGCGGCCTCCCCACATGCCCTTGAACAGGGCCTTGGAGAGCCGTTCGCCGGGCTGGTCGGCTGCGCCGAGCCGCATGTTCTCCATGACAGTCAGCTTGCCCATCACCTTGGTCAGCTGGAACGTGCGCACCATGCCCATGCGTGCCACCTTGTAGGAGGAAACACCTGCCAGGCTGTTGCCCTCGAACTGCCACTTGCCCGTATTGGGAGTGTCAAAGCCCGTGAGCAGGTTGAACAGGGTGGTCTTGCCGGCGCCGTTGGGACCGATCAATGCGGTGATCTTATGGCGCGGGATCTCGAGGTACTCGACGTCCACTGCGTTGATGCCGCCAAAGGACCGGGTGACGTCCTCTGCCACCACAATGGGATCGCGCTTCTTGCAGCCGGGGGTGTTTTCCCCGACGGCGATGGGCCGCGAATCGGTCATGTAGTCGATATTTTCGGTATTGCGTTCGTTGGTCTCACTCATGCGAAAGCAAGCTCCTTCTTATTGCCGAAGACGCCTTGCGGGCGGAAGATCATCAGGAGCATCAGCGCGACACCCACCAGGATGTAGCGCAACTGGCCGGCCTGGACGGTGGTCAGCCAGGTGACTGCCCCTGATTCGATAAGGCCGTAGAGCAGGCTCTGGGTCAGCGACAGGACAACCCAGAAGATCATGGCTCCGATGACCGGCCCCAGGACAGTGGCCATGCCACCGAGGAGGAGGCAGGTCCACAGGAAGAACGTCAGTTCCGTGCCGTAGTTGGACGGCTGGACAGCGCCGCGGGGGAGCGTGAAGATCATGCCCGCCAAGGCACCCAGCACACCACCGATGATCAGTGCTTGCATCTTGTAGGCGTAGACGTTCTTACCGAGAGAACGGACAGCATTCTCGTCTTCGCGGATGCCCTTCAGGACACGGCCCCACGGGCTGCGCATGAGGAGCCACACCAGCACACAGCACACGATTACAAGTCCCCAGCCGACTACGCGGATGAAGAAGTCGCGGTTGTTCATGCCCATGTAGGACCCCTCGGGGAAGGGGTTCATGGCGTAGAACGTGTTCTCGAACGCTGCCAGACCGTTGGCCGAGCCCGTGACGCTGGTGAGCTGGTTGGTGGTGACTACGTAGCGGACAATTTCTGCCGCTGCGATGGTGACGATTGCCAGGTAGTCGGCGCGTAGCCGGAGGGTGGGAATTCCAAGGATGAAGGCGAAGATCACCGAGCAAAGAATGGAGATGATCAGTGCAAGGAAGAAGGGAGCGTCGAAGCTCAGGGTGGAGATGGCGAAACCGTAGGCACCGACGGCCATGAAGCCGGCCTGGCCGAAGTTCAACAGGCCTGAGTAGCCGAAGTGAACCGCGAGGCCCAAAGCGGCAAGTGCGTAGGCCGCCGTCGTCGGGCTGAACAATTCGCCAAGGGCGCTGGAGAAAATAAATCCGAAGTCCATGGCCCGCTCCTAACCCACACGCTCACGCCGGCCGAGGATACCCTGCGGTCGGAACAGAAGAACAACAATCATGATGAACAAGGCACCGACGTACTTGAGGTCGGCTGGAAGGCCGAACACAGTTGTCAGTTCGACGAAGATGCCGACGACGATCGAGCCGATCAGAGCTCCGAAGACGGTCCCCAGACCGCCAAGTGTCACGCCGGCGAAGATGAGAAGCAGGATCTGCGAGCCCATGTCGAAGGTGACGCCCGGACGGTAGTACGCCCACAGGATGCCACCGAGGGAGGCGAGGACGCCGCCAACGATCCAGACGATGCGGATGACGGAGTCGACGTCGATGCCGGAGGCGGCTGCGAGTGCAGGGTTGTCCGCTACAGCGCGGGTTGCCTTGCCCAGACGGGTCTTCAGCAGGACGATGCCGATCAAGGCGATGACCACGGCGCTGATGACCAGCGACCACAGGTTGTTCGGGGAGATGGATACAGGCCCGATCTGGATTTCCGCGCTTTGTGCTCCGGGCAGCTGTTGGGTTGCTCCACCGAAGAAGAACTGGATGACGTAGCGGATGGCCAAGGCCAGGCCGATGCTGACGATCATCATGGGAACGAGGCCGGAGCCGCGCTTCCGCAGTGGACGCCAGAGTCCGGCGTCCTGGACGTAGCCGAAGAGGCCGCCGCCGATCAGTGCCAGCAGGATCGCCAGCCAGAAGGGGAGTCCGAAACCGTTGAACATGAACACGAGGACGGCGCCCAGGGTCACCATCTCGCCGTGGGCGAAGTTGGTCAGGCCTGTGGTTCCGAAGATCAGGGACAGGCCCACGGAGGCGAGGGCAAGAAGGAGGCCAAAGCTCAGGCCCGCCACCAGGCGGTTGAGGAGGTTCTGGCCAAAGTCCTGCTGTTGGACCACGATGCCCTCACCGAAGGCGAAGATCACCGACAGGTTGGAGGTCTGGCTGAACGTGACATCGCGGGGATTGTCCTGGCCCTCGGCCAGTGCGATTCCCTCCGGCAAGGTGGAGGTGTCCAGCTCTATGGTGTAGGTGCCCTGCACGGGGACACCGATGGTCCACGCACCGTTGGCTCCGGAGGTGGCGTCACCTTCGAACCCGTTGCCTGAGGCTTTGATTTTGACGCCGGGTATGGGTGCCCGGGCATCATCGCGGAGGAATCCGCTGATGTTGTTTTGGAATGTCGTCGGTGACGGCGAAGGCGATGGGGTGGTTGCCTGTGCCGAGGGGGCGGCGATCAACAGAGCGGCGATGAGGGCTGCGAACAGCGCCCCCACAACTCTCTGTAGTCCCTTGGACCGTCTGATGGACGGGTCGCGCAGTGTGCTTCTCAAAATGGAAACCTCCACAGTGGGGGTGGTCCCGGCTGCGCCATTGCAGCCGGTGCGAACGGTAAATGGGGCTTGTGAACAGTTCTTGCCTAGCTGCCTCGATTGTGATCTAAGTCACCCATGTGTGGCCTATGTTACCGCCCGGTGGACTGAATGAATGCCCAGTTCGGGGGTGCAAACATCGCGATCGGATAACAACTGTGAAGCTATAGGCAACTTATGATGTAGCTAAACTTAAGTAAACCTTTGTTGAGTAAGGGTGCTTCTAAACGTTCCGGCGGGTCCCTGTCGCTGCCACTCTGCCGCTTTCGTGTCACGGTTGCGTTTCGTCTGGGTGAACAAGGGAACTTTCCCTGCCGCGCGCGCGTGGTAATTGGTACCGTGAATTATCACTTAGCCCTTTTTCAGGAGGACACCCGCAATGGCACTTGGCGGAAACCCAGTCTTCAACGGAAAGAATTTCCGTGGAGCAAAGCAGGCCCCGCCTGTACCGCAGAACCCGTACGGCCAGCAGTTTAACCAGGCACCCGGTCGGGCGCCTGGCCAGGTGATGGATGGCCAGGCCGCGTGGTCTGCCCAGCAGCAGAACATGACCAATGAGCAGCTGCAGCAGATGTACAACCAGCCGGCTGCCGGCCCCGCCGACACCGGCCGCATGACCTATGACGACGTCATCATGAAGACTGTCGCCTGCCTCGTGGTCCTGGTGATCGGCGCCGGCGTGACGCTCTTCGTAGCTCCTGCCCTGTCCACGATGCTCATGATCGTTGGCGCGCTGGGCGGCTTCGTCCTGGCACTGGTCAACACCTTCAAGAAGCAGCCTTCACCTGCCCTGATCCTTGCTTACGCCGGTCTGGAAGGCCTGTTCCTGGGCGGCCTGACCCGTATCCTCGACGGCAGGTACCCCGGCGTCGGCCTCCAGGCTGTCATCGGTACGCTGGCAGTCTTCGGCGTCACCCTGGTGCTCTTCAGGAGCGGCAAAGTCCGCGCCACCCCCAAGATGGTGCGCTTCTTCATGATCGCCACCATCGGTTACGCAGTCTTCGCCCTGATCAACATGGTGATGATGTGGACCGGCGCCGTGCAGGAGCCCTTCGGCCTGCGAACCAGCATGACGATTGCAGGCATCCCGCTGGGTGTCTTCATCGGCATCCTCGCCATTGGCCTTGCAGCCTTCTCGCTGATCATGGACTTCACCAGCATCGAAGAAGGCGTCCGCGCCGGCGCCCCGGAGCGTTACTCCTGGGTTGCTGCCTTCGGCCTGACGGTCACCCTGGTTTGGCTCTACATTGAAATCATCCGCCTCCTGGCAATCTTGCGAGGCGACGACTAACTCCATCGGAGTTCGTCACACGTGAAATGCCCCCGAAGAGTCTTCGGGGGCATTTTTGCGTCCGGGCCAGCCATCGGCCTAGCTCAGGCGCTCGAAAACCACGGCCATTCCCTGCCCGCCGCCAACGCACAGGGTGGCAAGCCCCAGGGTTCCATCGCGCTCCTTGAGACCGTTCAGGAGCGTACTGGTCATCCGTGCACCGGTCATGCCAAAGGGGTGTCCCAAGGCGATGGCGCCACCGTGGACGTTGAGCTTGGCAGGGTCGATGCCCAGTTCACGTGCACTTGCCACCACCTGCACGGCGAAGGCTTCGTTGAGCTCCACCAGATCGATATCCTCCATGGTCAGTCCGGCCAAAGCCAGCGCCCGCCGGGTGGACTCCACCGGCCCCATGCCCATCAGTTCGGGGGAGAGGGCGCTGACGCCAGTGGACACCACCCTCGCCAGTGGTTGCAGGCCAAGTTCCCGGGCACGTGAGTCACTCATGACAACCACCGCGGCGGCGCCGTCATTGAGCGGGCACGCGTTGCCGGCCGTGACGGTTCCCTCTGAACGGAAGACCGGTTGCAGGGCGGACACTGCTTCGAGGGTCACGCCTGCCCGGGGTGAATCATCCCGATCCACCACTGTGCCGTCCCTGCGTGTGTACGGCGTAATGTCGCGGGAGTAGAACCCTGATGCGATGGCAGCTTCTGCGCGGTTTTGGCTCAGTACGCCCCACTCGTCCTGCTCGGCACGGCTGATGCCGTAGCTGGTGGCGACGTTCTCGGCGGTCTGTCCCATGGAAATATAAATGTCCGGTAGGCGGCCACCCAGTCGGGGATCTGTCCACGGAATGTTGGACGCTGCCCTCGCCGCGGTGCGTTGGGCGGCCGATTCGAAGAGTGGGTTGTGGGTGGCGGTGTCCGTTTCGCCGGCACCGGCCCAATTCTGGTATCTGGTGACACTCTCCACTCCAGCGGACACGATCGCATTGGCCTCACCGGATTTGATGGCGTGAAATGCCATTCGCAGGGTTTGCAGGCTCGACGCACAGAAGCGGTTGATGGTGGCCGCCGGCACGCGGTCCAGCCCGGCGAGGACGGCCACCACCCGTGCCATGTTGGACCCGGCCTCACCGCTGGGTTCGGCGCAGCCGAGGAGGATGTCGTCCAGGCCGCGTCCGTCGTCCGCGGCAGGATCAAACCCCGGGAGTTTAGCGAGGGCAGCACGCACCATGGCCGTCGCGAGGTCGTCGGGGCGTTCGTCCTTGAGCGAGCCTTTGAAAGCCCGGCCAATAGGGCTTCTGGCAGTGGAAACAATGACAGCCTCAGTCATGGCCCCAGCTTACGCCCGGCGTCTGGACGGACGCCGGGCGTCTGGACGGGCGCCGGGCGTCAGCGATCAGGCCAGGCGAAGGGCGCCCGCCGCCGGAGTCACCGTGAAGATGTCCGGTGCGGTGTGGCCGGCCTCTGCGAAGGAGCGCACGACGGCGTCACGCACTTGCTGCTCCAGGCCCACCGGAGTCAGTGCGATGGCAGAGCCGCCGAAGCCGCCGCCGGTCATGCGGGCGCCGATGGCACCGTTGGCCCGCGAGGTGTCGACAGCGAGATCCAGTTCCGGGCAGGAGATCTCGAAGTCGTCGCGCATGGAAACGTGGCTCGCATCCAACAATGGGCCAATGCTGGCGGGACCCTGGTTGCCCAGGACTTCCACGGTCTGGAGCACCCGGTCGTTCTCGGTGACCACGTGGCGCACGCGTTTCATCGTGGTCTCGTCCAGCAGTCCGGACGCTTCCTCCAACCGTTCCACGCCGACGTCGCGCAGTGCTTTGACGCCCAGGATCTCGGCACCCAACTCGCAGGACGCGCGGCGGGATGCGTAACCGCCGTCGGCATGTGAGTGTGAAACCTTGGTGTCGATGACCAGAAGGACCAGTCCGGAGGCTTCGGCGTCGAACGGGACGAGGTCCACGTGCTGGTCGCGGCAGTCCAGGAAGACGGCGTGGCCCTTTGCGCCGCGCAGGGAGGCCGACTGGTCCATGATTCCGGTAGGGGCGCCAACGAACACGTTCTCCGCGCGTTGGGTGGCCAGCACCAGGTCCTCGGCCGCAAGTCCGGCACCGGTCAACTCATTGAGGGCCGAGATGACGGCGCACTCGATGGAATGGGAAGAAGACAGGCCCGCCCCGGAGGGAACGTCGGAATCCAGCAGGAGGTCGAACCCGGGCACCTCAATGCCGCGTTCCTTCAGTGCCCAAGCGACACCGAGTGGATAGCGGGACCAGCCTTCGCCCGAGCCCGGCTCCAGCTCTGAAAGGTCGGCTTCCACCACACCGTGTCCGCCGAAGGTGGACAGCAAGCGGACTGTGGAGTCATCGCGGACGCGAAGCGCAACCTTTGCCGTCTTGTCGATGGCAAAGGGCAGCACAAAGCCTTCGTTGTAGTCCGTGTGCTCGCCGATCAGGTTAACGCGTCCCGGCGCCTGCCACACGCCGTCGGGAGCTGCGCCGAACGTTTCCCTGAAGCGGGCGGCGAGGACGCTGGTGTCGGTGGTGGTCGTCATGCTCGGGTGCCTTCCAGGGTCTTGTTTGCGGCTGGTACTGCGGCGACGCTGCGCAGCCGCTCGGCCACTGCTTCGGGGGTGATGTCGTTAATGAACGCTCCCATGGCGGCCTCTGAACCGGCCAGGTACTTGAGCTTATCGGCTGCACGGCGGGGCGAGGTGAGCTGCAGGTGCAGTTGGCCCGCGGGACGAAGTGCCGGATCCAGCGGGGCCTGATGCCACGCCGAGATGTACGGCATGGGGGTGGGGTAGAGGGAGTCGAGGCGCTTGAGCAGGTCAAGGTAGACGTGCGAAAGTTCATCGCGTTCTGCGCCCGTGAGCGCTGCGAGGTCGGGGACGCTGCGATGGGGAACCAAGTGGATTTCCAGGGGCCAGCGGGCCGCGAAGGGAACGTAGGCGCTGAAGTGCTTTGCCTCCAGGACCATGCGGCTGCCGTCCTCGCGTTCAGCCTTGAGGAGCGACGCCGCCAACGTTTCCTTCCCGTCGACGTCGTCGTAGTACTTCCGGGCAACAGCACCGAGCTGGGCGGCGCGCGGCGTGACGTACGGGTACGCGTAAATCTGTCCATGCGGGTGATGCAGGGTGACGCCGATATCCGCGCCGCGGTTCTCGAACGGGAAGACCTGCTTGATGCCCGGCAAGGCGTTCAATGCTTCGGTCCGCTGGGCCCACGCTTCGATGACCGTGCGGGCGCGTGTCTCACCGAGTTCGGCGAAGGAGCCGGTGTGCTGCGGCGTGAACGCCACCACCTCGCAGCGACCGAACGCGGGTCCGGTAATTCCGTGGCCGCTGGTTCCCGGTGCGGGAAGCGGGGGAATGTCGCCGAGGGCCGGCCCTAGGGAGGGGAAGCGGTTTTCGAACACCACCACGTCATAGTCCGAGGCCGGAATTTCCGAGGGGTTCGCCGCGCTTGTAGGGCAAATGGGGCACTGGTCGGCAGGGGGAAGGTGCGTGCGGGTCTGGCGGTGGGCCGCTACGGCCACCCAGTCACCCGACAGGGCGTCGTACCTGACCTCGCCGGGCTCTCCGCGCGCCGGAAGCTCGCGGTGGTCCACCAGTGATTCCGGTGTGCGTTCCGGAGTTCCGGGGTCGTCGAAATAGATCAGCTCGCGGCTGTCCGCAAGGCGGGTGCTGGTGATGCGACTCATGGATCCATCATTCCACAAGTGACCAAAAACGCATAGTTTCTAACAAAAGCTAACATTGGGCGGTGGGGCTACGGGTCCCGAAATGAAGTACGGTATTGCCATGTCTGCCTCGCCTTCACCCGCCGATAACGCGCTTCCGTCCGAATCCCGCCGCTTCGCCACGGGCAGGCAATTCGAGCTTCGCAGGGGCGATGCGCTCGCCGTCATCACCGAACTCGCTGCCGGGCTGCGCCTTTACTCCCGCGGCGGCGTGCAACTGACGGAAAGCTACGATGACGACCAGATTCCTCCGGGCGCCACGGGCATCACCCTGGCGCCATGGGCCAACCGCGTGGAGGACGGGGTCTGGTACCTCGACGGCAAGAAGCAGCAACTCGATATCACCGAGGTCTCGCGCAACAACGCCAGCCACGGTCTGCTGCGGAACACTGCGTACACCTTGGTGGACGAATCAGAGTTCAGCGTGACGCTCGAAGCCACCGTCTTCCCGCAGCACGGTTACCCTTTCCTGGTCCGGCACCTGGTCCGCTATGAGCTGGATGAGGCCATGGACCTCCGCGTCCGGCAGACCTTGGTCAACGATTCCCAGGACAGGGCGCCCTTTGTGCTCGGGGCGCACCCCTACCTGCGCCTCGGCGACGTCGCTGCCGAGGACCTGGTGCTGACGGTGCACGCCCGTACCCGGCTGGTGGCCGACGAGCGCTTGATTCCCCGCAGCACAGCTGAAGCAGATGGCCAGTACGATCTTTCCGCCGGCACTGCGGTGAATGACCTGTTGATTGATGTCGCCTTGACCGATCTGGCGTACGACGGCGGCGTGGCCCGCCATACGCTGACAGCGCCTGATGGCCGCAGTGTCAGTCTCGAACAGGACGAGCTGTCCCCGTACGTCCATGTTTTTGTCACAGACACCTTCCCCGGCCGCTCCAAGGCAGTGGCCATCGAGCCTATGACGGGCCCTGCCAACGCCTTCAACAGCGGTGACGGCCTGCGATGGCTGGCCCCCGGCGAGGCGTTCACCATGAGTTGGGGCATCACCGCATCCCTCTGAGCTTTTTGTACGTGTTGCCACAGCGTTTGGTACCCGCTGCGCGGGCCGGTTTCCCATACGGCGTGGCCTACGGAATTATGGGTTCATGACGCCAACACCGGACGCCAAATCCCGCTCTGACCGCCAAATTGCCGAAGACATCCCCTACGGGGTGCGAATTGCTGCTGCCTGGTCGTGGCGGGCAGGACTGATCTTGCTCATGATCGGCGCCTTGGTCTGGCTGCTGGGCAAGGTCAGCTTCCTCATCATCCCGGTCATGGTGGCTGCCCTTCTGGCCGGCCTGCTGTATCCGGTGGTGGCCTGGCTCCGCGGCCGCAAGGTGCCTAACGGGGCTGCCGTCGCCATCACTGTGGTGGCCTTCATCGGCGTCATCGCCGGCGCGCTCGCCCTGGTGGGAAGGCAGCTTGCCTCCGGCTTCGGCGAGCTCTGGCAGGAGGCCTTGGCCGGAATCCAACAGATCCAGACGTGGTTGGCAGATGGTCCCCTCCACCTGACGGCAGATCAAATCGACCAGTACATTGCCGATGGCGCGAACGCGCTGCAAAACAACAGCAGCAGCATCCTCAGTGGCGCCTTGTCCTTTGGCAGCACCGCCGGACACTTTGCCGCGGGACTCGTCCTGGCGCTCTTCATCCTCATCTTCTTCCTGCTCGAGGGCAGCCGCATTTGGGCCTTCCTGGTCCGTCTCCTGCCCAAGACTGCGCGCAAGGCCACTGACGGCGCAGGGCGTCGTGGGTGGACGTCCATGGTCAGCTACGTGCGTATCCAGATGTTCGTGGCGTTCGTGGATGCTGTGGGCATTGGTGTGGGCGCTGCCATCATCCAGGTTCCCCTGGCACTTCCCTTGGCAGTCCTGGTGTTCATCGGCTCCTTCATCCCGGTAGTGGGTGCCCTTGTTACAGGAGCCATTGCGGTGCTTCTTGCGCTGGTATCCAACGGGCCCATCAACGCGCTCATCATGCTGGCAATCGTTCTGCTGGTCCAGCAGCTTGAAAGCCACATCCTGCAGCCGCTGGTGATGGGCAAGGCCGTGTCGCTGCACCCCGTAGCCGTGATCCTCTCGGTGGCCGCGGGCTCCTACCTCGCAGGCATCCCGGGAGCGCTGTTCGCGGTCCCGTTGCTCGCCGTAGTAAATACGGCGGTTCGGTACATTGCCGGGCGGACGTGGGAACATGATGAAGGATTGGGCGGTTTGGAGCTTCAACCGGCTACCGCTTCTGCGGGACCGGCCGGAGACGCCAACTTCAAGGAGGTTCACCTCCCCAAGCCCGAATCCCGCCTCGGAAGAGGCATCGCAGGCAAGAACAAGGCCGCAGGTCGCCCCTCTGCTGAGGACCCTGCCGCCGACACCACCAAAGGAGAATAGTCAGTGAATACCCTCGAAACCCTGCCCGTCACGCTGGACGATGTCCTTAAGGCGCAGGAGCTGCTCGAGGGCATTATTACCAAGACTCCGGTGGAGACGTCCCGCGCGCTGGGTCACCTCGTAGGCGGCAACGTCTTTTTCAAGTGCGAGAATCTGCAGCGCGCAGGCTCCTTCAAGGTCCGCGGCGCCTACGTGCGCATGGCCCGGCTGACCGAAGATGAGAAGAAGCGGGGCGTAGTGGCGGCCTCGGCCGGCAACCACGCCCAAGGCGTGGCTGTCGCTGCAAAGAGCCTGGGCATCAACGCCCGAATCTACATGCCCCTTGGAGTGGCGCTGCCGAAGCTAGCCGCCACCCGCAGCCACGGCGCCGAAGTCATCCTGCACGGCCACAACGTAGATGAGGCGCTGGCTGAAGCGCAGCGCTACGCCAACGAGACCGGTGCAGTGTTTGTACACCCCTTCGACAACGTAGACGTCGTTGCCGGACAGGGGACCATCGGGTTGGAGATCCTGGACCAGATCCCCAATGTTGACACTATCCTCATGGGCGTCGGCGGTGGCGGTTTGTTGGCAGGCGTCGCTGTGGCCATCAAGGCCCGGGCCAAGGAACTGGGCCGCGAGATCCGGGTCATTGGTGTCCAGGCGGAGAACGCCGCTGCCTACCCGCCCTCCTTGGCGGCGGATGCGTTGGTGCCCTTGAAGAAGGTGTCAACCATGGCCGACGGAATCGCGGTGGGACGGCCCGGACAGCTGCCCTTCAGCATCATTCGCGAGCTCGTGGACGATGTTGTTACGGTCAGCGAAGACTCGCTTGCAAGGGCGCTGATCTTCCTCCTCGAGCGGGCCAAGATGGTCGTGGAGCCCGCCGGCGCCGTGGGAGTAGCCGCGCTGATGGATGGCAAGATCGAAAACCCGGGGAACACCGCCGTCGTGCTTTCCGGCGGCAACATCGATCCCATGCTCATGCTGAAAGTCATCCAGCGGGGTCTTTCGGCCGCAGGCCGGTTCATGACCGTCCGCATGATGCTCGACGACAGGCCCGGTTCCTTGGCAACGATCGCGCGGATCATCGCCGAAAACGATGCCAACGTCACCGGCCTGGACCACACCCGCCTGGGTGGCTCCATCAGCATGGGCGACGTCTCCATCACCATCAACCTGGAAACCAAGGGCCACGAACACGGCGAACAGGTTCTCGGTGCACTGCGTGCCGAGGGCTTCCAGCCCATAGTGGTGCACTGACGGGAGGAGCACCCATGGTGCTGGGAATGCCTGAAGGATCCAAAGAAGCGGACCGGGAGTCGCTGGCCGGCCGGGCGAAGGGTGGCCTGCTCTTCATGGGCGGCTTCGTCGTCCTGCTGTATGTCATCGAGATTCTCAACACGCTGATGCGCCACGGCTTGAACTCCACCTTTGGCCTGCGATCCCGTTCCATGGACGGTGTGCTGGACATCCTGACGTTCCCGCTGTTGCACGCGAACTTCAACCACTTGCTCTCCAACACGCTGCCGCTGATCATCTTCGGCTTCCTGGTGTTCCTGTCCGGCCTCCGGGTGTTCATCACAGCGTTGGCCTTCAGCTGGCTCGGATCCGGGCTCGCTGTGTGGCTGATCGGCGGGGGAGGGGTGACGGTAGGGGCGTCCGGGCTGGTGTTCGGATTCTTCGCGTTCTTGCTGGTCCGTGGTTTCTTCAACCGGAACTGGTGGCAGATCCTGCTCTCCGTGGTGCTGTTCATGGCCTACGGCAGCATCCTCTTCGGCGTGCTGCCCACGGTGATGGGCTACGTGTCCTGGCAGGCGCACCTCGGCGGAGCCGTAGGCGGCGTCGTGGCGGCGCTCCTGTTACGTCCCAAGTCCACGCCCGCCGCCCTCTGACCCAAGTAAGTCGCAGTTCAGGTCGTTCCCAGCGCTGGGAACCACCTGATCTGCGACCCGGTTGGGTGCCCACACGAAAACGCCGGCCCGCCCCGCGAAGGGGTGGGCCGGCGTCGTGTACTTCGGGCCGGTGAGCCGCTGATTAGGCAACGTAGGGCTTGGCGGAGACGATCTCCACCGGGATTTCCTTGCCGTTGGGGGCGACGTAGCTCAGGCTGTCGCCTTCCTTGTGGCCGATGATGGCGGCACCCAGGGGCGACTTTTCGCTGAAGACGTCCAGATCGGAATCACCGGCGATTTCGCGTGAGCCCAGCAGGAACGTCTCTTCATCGCCGGCGATGCGGGCAACAACCAGCATGCCGGGCTCAACGATTCCGTCATCTGCAGGTGCTTCGCCAACCTGGGCGTCGCGCAGGAGTGCGGTGAGCTGGCGGATGCGGGCCTCGATCTTGCCCTGCTCTTCCTTGGCTGCGTGGTAGCCGCCGTTTTCCTTCAGGTCGCCTTCCTGGCGGGCAGCTTCGATCTTCTGGACGATTTCCGCCCGGCCAGCGCCGGAAAGGTGGTCCAGCTCAGCCTGCAAGCGATCGAAAGCTTCCTGGGTAAGCCAAGCCGCAGTGGCGCTATTGGTGGTAGACACGGATTTCTCCTCTAGATCTGACAATGCAAAAGACCCCGCCGAGATGGCCACTAGTGGAACTCAGTAACCAACTTAACGGGGTGAAGGTTTCATCCATTGTAGTAAATCCTTTGGACGAACCCAAACCGGTTGAGTCGTGGGTCACATGATTGTTATTTACCGCTGTCCACGATCCAGCAACTATCCACAACGCCTGAGACGGCCGGTGACTCGGTACGCAGGACAGTGCGCTGGACGGTGGTGCTGCCGCCGTCGGCACTCGCCTCGGGCTGGTTGGCCCCGATTTCCACAACCTTCCAGCCGACCACCGCGAACTTGGAGTCCATGGCCTTGATGGCGCATTTCGCGGTGGCTCCGGGATACTTGGTGACCTGGTAATCCACCTCAGCCTGGGTGCCGTCCACGGTGCTGTACCCAATGTCCTTGAAGGTGACAGGGGCTTGAGCGGATCCGGTTGCGACATAGGCGGCGAACCCAATCCCGATGACCAGGGCGCCGATGACGATGTTCCGCTTGGTTTTGCGGGCCATGGCGCGCTTTTGACCGCCGTAGCGATTGGCTAGGCTGGTGCTTGCCGGTACTTGGGTGGCCGATAGGTCCTCTGAAGTCACCCGTCCAGTTTAGTGCCGATCCCGGCGCCCCATCACCGCCCCACAAGCTTGATACACGAAAGAGGAGCCGTCACGTGACAGCGTCCAGCAGTTCCGACCAGCAGCTGCGGCTGCTCGCCGTCCACGCCCACCCGGATGATGAGTCCAGCAAAGGTGCGGCAACCATGGCAATGTACGCCGCCGCGGGAGTAGACGTGATGGTCGCTACGTGCACTGATGGCTCACGCGGTGACATCCAGAACCCGGCCATGGAAGACGCACCCCACCCCAAACGGGATATGGCCGGTGCCCGACGCCTCGAGATGGCGAACGCGGCCGCTGTGCTGGGTATCAAGCAGCGTTGGCTGGGTTTTGTGGACTCCGGTCTTCCAGAGGGCGATCCCCTCCCGCCGTTGCCCCCGGGGTGCTTTGCACTGCTGCCGCTGGAGCGCGCCACGGCGCCCTTGGTCCGGCTCGTCCGCGCTTTCAAACCGCACGTGATCCTCAGCTATGACGAAAACGGCGGCTATCCGCACCCCGACCACATCATGGCCCACAAGGTGGCGGTGGAAGCCTTTGAAGCCGCCGGCGACCCGGACCGCTACCCGGGCATGGGGGAGCCGTGGGCTCCGAGCAAGCTCTACTATGACCGTGCCTTCAGTCCCGAACGGTTCCGGGCCCTGCACTTCGCGCTGGAGGAAGCCGGACTGCAGTCTCCCTACGCCGAGCGCCTTGCGGCATGGTTGGAGGCTGATGCCGAGGGCCACGCTCCGGTCCCTCCGGGTCACCAGACCACCACCCAGGTGGATTGCGGCGACTTCTTCGAGGCGAGGGACGATGCACTCCGGGCGCACCGCACGCAGATCGACCCCCTCGGCTTCTTCTTCGCCGTATCGCCGGATCTGCAGCGGACTGCATGGCCTTGGGAGGACTACACCTTGGTCAAGTCCAGGGTTCCTTCCGAGCTGCCGGAAAAGGACCTCTTCGCAGGGATAAGATAGGAACGCCGGTAGTTTCTATCGCTTGTAGAAATTGCCGTGTGGCCAACCAGCTTCCGGCTACGCTGCCTGGCGGCATGCATCAGCTCCCATAGAAGGTTTGAACGTGCACCACTTGATTCTCGCCCTGACCGTCACCCCGTCGCCCAACCCCTCGGGCACGCTGCGGCCCGGCCTGTCCGAGGACCAGGTGACGCCTGGTACGTGGGGCTTCGTCCTCACGGCCTTCATCGTCATCCTGACCACCTTCCTGATTGTGGACATGGTTCGCCGTATCCGTCGCGTCCGGTACCGGGCACAGGTGGAGGAAGCCCGCCTGGCTGCCGAGGCAGGAGAGCCTGCGGAGGCCGGTTCCCCGGCAGACGCTTCCACACCGGATGAGAGCGGCGATGCCGGTCCCCGGACCCGCTGAAACCACCGGTAACGGTTCGCCCGGGGCACGTAACGCCCTGGGCTCGGAACCTTCTGCCTATTTGCGGCAGCATGCGGACAATCCCGTCCACTGGCGTCCGTTCGGCGACGAAGCTTTTGCTTTCGCCGCCCAACGTGACGTCCCGGTTTTCCTCTCCATCGGATACGCGGCATGCCACTGGTGCCACGTCATGGCCCATGAGTCCTTTGAGGACCAGGAAACCGCCGACTACCTGAACGCCCACTTTGTTCCGGTCAAGGTTGACCGCGAAGAACGCCCGGACGTTGACTCCGTGTACATGGCCGCAACCCAGGCCATCAGCGGCGAAGGCGGCTGGCCGATGTCTGTCTTCCTGACCCCGGACGGACTCGCCTTCCATGCGGGAACCTACTTCCCGCCGGTGCCCCTTCCCGGCCGGCCTTCCTTCCGCAACATCCTTGAGGCGGTCCACGAGGCGTGGGTTGAGCGGCGCGATGGCGTGGAGCAGAACGCCAGGGGGCTGGCAGCCAATATGGCCGACGCGCAGTTGGCCGGGGCGATCAGGCTGGACGGACCTCCCGAGCTGCTTGATGCCAACCTGCTATCGGAAGCGGTAGGACTTCTTGCCCGCTCAGAGGACCCCGACGCCGGCGGGTTTGGCGGCGCTCCCAAGTTTCCGCCGTCGGCGGTTCTTGAGTTCCTCATCCGGCACGCAGCCGCTCCTTCCGACACCGCTGATGCCGCCAGAGACATGACTGGACGAGCGTTGGCGGGCATGGCGCGCTCGGCCCTGCGCGACCAGCTCGACGGCGGATTCGCCCGCTACTCGGTGACGGCAGACTGGTCTGTCCCGCACTTCGAGAAAATGCTGTACGACAATGCGCAGCTGCTCCGGGTCTACGCGCACTGGGTGCGGCTTGGCGGCAATGAGGTTTTCACGGCCAGTGAAGCTGCCGCTGTGGCCTCGAAATGCGCGGACTGGATGCTTGACTCGCTGCGCCTTCCGGACGGTGGCCTGGCTTCCTCGCTGGACGCCGACACCGTGGTGGGTGGCGTGCACCATGAAGGCGCTACCTACCTGTGGACCAAGGAATCACTGGTGGACGCCTTGGGACCGGGCGATGCCGAAGCCGTGGCAGGAATCATGAACATCGGCCCGCAAGGGACCGTTTCGGAGCTTGGCTCCCCGCTGCACCCTGCTCGTAAGCTGACCCAGGCGGAAGCCACGCTCTGGGAGCGAGCCCGTCCGGCGCTTCTTGCCGCCCGCAACCTCCGGAACCAACCTGCCAGGGACAACAAAGTTGTAGCCGGGTGGAACGGCCTGGCTGTGGCCGCCCTTGCAGAGGCGGGCGCCATTCTGGATCGTCCGGAGTTGGTGGCAGCGGCGGAAGCCGTCGCCGGGTACCTTGCCAATGTCCACTGGGACAGCGGTTCTCAGGTTCTGGTCCGCGTCTCGCACGACTCGCGGCCCCGCGGAATCGGTGGCCTCCTGGAGGACTACGCGTTCTGCGCCGACGGCTGCCTGGCCCTGTACGCAGTGACGGGAACCAAGCGCTGGTATCGCCTTGCGGAGGAGCTGCTGCTCGCCGCGTGTTCACGGTTCGTGGACAACGGACAACTTGCCGACTCGACGGGGGAGTCCGCCCAGGTGTTCAACGCACAGGGCCAGCACGCGGTGCTGGACCCCTTCGACAACGCCGCACCCAGTGGTGCCGCCGGATTTGCCGGTGCCCTGTTGTCATACGCCGCGTACTCCGGATCCCACGAGCACCGACTCATGGCAGGCAATATCCTGGGGTTGCTCCCGCCCCTCGCCACGCAGGCACCACGTGTTGCCGGATGGCTGCTGGCCACCGCGCAAGCCGCCCTGGCCGGACCGGTAGAGGCCGCCGTCGCAGGCCCGGATTCGCCGCTGAGGAGTGAACTTCACGGAGCCCTGTTGACGTCGCCCAGCCCGGGACTGGTGGTCGCCCTGCAGACGGACGACGCCGGGTCCCCGGCCGGGGATTCTGAGGTTCCGCTGCTGCTTCACCGGTCCGGGACGCCGGACGGTTCCCCGCAGGTCTATCTATGCCGGGACATGGTGTGTGAGAGGCCGTTGGGGGATGTGGCTGCGGTCCGGTCCCGGTTGGCCGCGATGGCGATGGGTGATCCTTAGCCGGAGCTGATGGCCGGGTACAGCTAGCTGAGCACTGCCATCATGATCGCCACGAAGTGGGCCGCGAAAGCCAGCACCGTAAAGGCGTGAAAAAGCTCGTGGAACCCAAAGTGTTGGACGCTGAAGTTCGGCTTCTTGAGGGCGTAGAACACCGCGCCGGCGATGTACAGGGCGCCACCCACGCAAATGAGTATCGCGGCAGGGGCGTTGGCGGCAAAGAACTGCGGTAGGTAGAACAACGCTCCGCAGCCTAACGCTATGTAGACAGGCACATACAGCCAACGCGGAGCGTGGGTCCACAGGATCCGGAAGAGCACGCCAACGATCGCTCCGGACCAAACAAGCCACAACAGGGTGACAGCCTGGGATCGTTCCAGCAATGACCATGCCAAGGGTGTGTAGCTCCCGGCGATGACCAGCATGATGTTCGTGTGGTCCAACCGTTTGAGCAACATGCGCACCTTGGGCGACCAGTTTCCCCGGTGGTACACGGCGCTGACGCCAAACAGGAGAAAGCCGGTCAAAGCGTAGATCGCGGAGGTGATTTTGCGATCCTCGGTGGGGGCAACTGTTACCAGGACAATGCCTGCAGCGAGTGCGAAAGGAGCCGCTACAGCGTGGATCCATCCGCGCCAGAGGGGCTTGGTTTCAAGGAGCTCTGCCATGGTTTAACAGTAACTTACGTTCCGGTAAGTTACCTGAGGGTAACAAGTGGTTGATGCTTTTTGACTGGCTTCTGCACCGGCTCGCCAGCTTGGGAAGGTAGCCTTGGATGTGCGCCGTCGTCGTACAAGCAAGGAAGTCAGGTGAGAGTCCGGTGGAGCTGCCCGGTTTCCTCTATGGCTTCTACGAGCGCAAACTCCTGCGCTCCCTCAAGCAGGACCAGATCCCGAGGCATATCGGTGTCATGGTGGATGGCAACCGGCGGTGGGCCCGCCAATTCAACGCCCCCACCAGTCAGGGACACCAGGCCGGCGCAGACAAAATCCACGAATTTCTCGGCTGGTGCCAGGAGCTCGGCGTCAAAGTAGTGACGCTCTACATGCTCTCCACGGACAACATGAACCGCTCCGGTGAAGAGCTGGACCTGCTCATGGGCATCATCGCCAACACCATGGACCGCCTGGACGAGGACGCGGACGTTTCCGTTCATGCCATGGGCGCCCCCGAACTCCTCCCGGATTATCTGGCCGAACGGCTCAACAAACTGACGGCCCGTACGCCTGTCCACGAAAAGATCCACGTCAACGTTGCGGTGGGATACGGCGGCCGCCGCGAAATCGTCGACGCCGTTCGGGAACTCCTGCACGACGCCGTCGCCAAGGGACGCAACATGTCCGACGTCGCAGATGAACTTTCGGTGGACGACATCTCCCGGTTCCTTTACACCCGCGGCCAGCCTGATCCTGACCTGGTCATCCGCACCTCCGGCGAGCAGCGGCTCTCGGGTTTCCTGATGTGGCAAAGCGCCTACAGCGAGTTTTACTTCTGCGAAGCCCTGTGGCCCGCGTTCCGCAAGGTCGACTTCCTGCGGGCGCTCAGGGACTACGCCGGACGTCAACGCCGGTACGGAACCTAGGGTGCGGTCCGGTTCACCAAAATTTAACGATCCGGACATGCGACTTGCCGACCGCGGATTGCGGAAATGAATGTGCCGGGGATTACGTTAATCACATCAGCAGGCAAAACCGCCCGCTGATCGGGGAGGCCAGTACATGGAGCGAACTATCGCACCAGTTACATGGGAGGCCACGCCCGGCCTTCCGGCCGAGCCGCTTCACCATTAGGCCGGGCGATCTGCCCGGGGCTGGAGTCGATGTGGCTATTTCTGAGCAACTGCCCGCAATGGTTTCCGACGGGGAAAGTGCAGCTACCTCTCGCACCAAGCGGGTCTCACAAAAAGCGCGGACCGCACCGTCTGCGACAGGCCGCAGCTACGTGATCGATACGTCCGTCCTGCTATCCGATCCACACGCCCTATTGCGCTTCGCCGAACACGAGGTCATCGTTCCCATCGTGGTCATCAGCGAACTGGAAGGAAAACGGCACGATCCCGAACTGGGCTACTTCGCTCGAAAAGCATTGCGACTCCTCGACGACCTGAGGATCGAACATGGGGGACTGGACCACTCCATTCCCCTCGGCAATGACGGCGGAATGCTCCGGGTGGAAATGAACCACATCTCCCCGGAAGTGCTGCCAGCAGGATTCCGTGGAGGCGACAACGACAGCCGCATCCTGGCAGTGGCCAAGAACCTGGCCAACGAAGGCCACAACGTCACCGTCGTTTCCAAGGACCTCCCCATGCGCGTCAAGGCGTCCGCCATGGGACTGCAGGCTGACGAATACCGCAATGAACTCGTCAAGGACTCCGGCTGGACGGGCATGGCCGAAGTGGAAGCCAACGACGACGAAATCACCACCCTTTACGGGCACGAACCAGTCTTCATCCCCGCAGCCGCCGAACTACCCGTCAACACCGGGCTGGTCCTTCTCTCGAACCGGGGCTCCGCCTTGGGCCGGGTGGGCGCCGACAAGCAGGTCCGGCTCGTGAAAGGTGACCGCGACGTCTTCGGACTCCACGGCCGCTCAGCCGAGCAGCGGCTCGCCATCGACATGCTCATG
This sequence comes from Paenarthrobacter aurescens, assembly GCF_025421775.1. GTDB lineage: Bacteria > Actinomycetota > Actinomycetes > Actinomycetales > Micrococcaceae > Arthrobacter > Arthrobacter aurescens_B. The sequence goes on from NZ_JAOEFX010000002.1 coordinate 522,531, forward strand.
GACCCAGCTGTCGGCATTGTCTCCATCGGCGGACGGGCCGGCACGGGCAAGTCCGCACTGGCACTCTGCGCTGGCCTTGAAGCCGTCCTGGAGCGGCGGGAACACCGCAAGGTAGTGGTCTTCCGACCCCTGTACGCCGTGGGCGGCCAGGAACTCGGCTACCTCCCGGGATCCGAATCCGAAAAAATGAACCCCTGGGCGCAAGCCGTGTTCGACACCTTGGGCGCCTTGGTGAGCCAGGAAGTCGTTGAGGAAGTCATGGATCGGGGCATGCTCGAAGTCCTGCCACTGACCCACATCCGCGGACGTTCCCTGCACGACGCCTTCGTGATCGTGGACGAAGCACAGTCACTCGAGAAGAACGTCCTCCTGACCGTCATGAGCCGCATCGGACAAAACTCAAAGATCGTCCTCACCCACGACGTCGCCCAGCGCGACAACCTCCGGGTAGGGCGGCACGACGGCGTTGCTGCCGTCGTCGAGACGCTCAAGGGACACCCGCTGTTCGGGCACATCACGCTGACCCGTTCTGAGCGGTCACCGATTGCAGCGCTGGTGACGGAATTGCTCGAAGGGGCTGAGATCTAGGCTGCGTTTGCTGCACGGTGGTCACCACCGCGCGGCCACGGCCTCCCGCCGTCGCTTAGACACAACGCAAAAGGACCCCGAAGGTCGCTGGGCGACCTTCGGGGTCCGATGCGTTGCGATGCGCTCCTTTCCGGGAGACCACAGCCGCGCTATTGCCTGAGAGCCGTCAGAGCTTCAGGTACGTTCTCAGTTCTTCGTGGCCTTGGACTTGGAGGGTCCAGTCCGGGCGTTTGAAGGTGGTTGGGGTGAGGCGGACTTTTTGGACTTCCTCGACTCTCTTGTCCCAGCCGTGACGGAAGATGCCGTTGGGCTCATAACCGAGGCTGGTGGAGACGCCCAGCGACTGTTGATTCCATGAGGCGGCCTCGGACTCGGCTACTTCGGCACCCAGGTAATCAAAGGCATAGCTGACGACGGCGGCACGCATCTCCTTGCCGAACCCCTGCCCTTGGGCGGACTGCTTGAGCCAGGAGCCAGTGCCTACTGTTTTCAAAGTGTTGAAGTTCTTGGCGACGATGTCCTGGACGCCGAGGAACTCGTTGTCATTCCAGACCGCCAGGAGGAGGGTCCAGGATTCCTTGGTGAAGTTGGCGCGGCAGCGCCAGTACCACTGGGCCATATTGGGAGCGAGTTCATCGTCCGGGAGCTCGGTCCACGGGGTGCTGAACGGGCTCTTGCCGGGCTCGTGGACACCGGAACGTGCCGCGGCGACGGCGGCCGGGATATCGTCGTCGAAAACTGGACGGATGCTCAACCTCGGGGTGGTGAGGGTGAGTCCGAACGGGGGCCAGATGTCTGCCAGCGATGTCATCGCCGTAGCTTAGCCCGGCAGGGAAAACCACGCGAGTCACATCGCAGCGAGGCTCCCGGGCCACCGTCTTCGTCCACCAGGCTCGCCGGGGTTGGCTCCCGGCGCGGGGCGCTCTTCAGGCTGCCGGGCCGATGTCCCACGGGATGTGGCGGCGTACGTCCGTGAGGTTCATGGACTCAGCCAGGAAAAGGTCGTCCAGCATGTACTCGTCCACGGCCAGGATCTTCAGCCAATGTCCCTTTCCGGAAGAGTCCCCGTCCAGGCTTTGACTGGCAACGCAAACCCCTGTGCCGGCGTCGATCCTGATCAACGTTCGTCCGGTGTGGGCCAAAGGCTCGGCAGGATCCGAGGGAACATAGGTCCTGCTGCGGGTCACGATGGTTTCCAACGCGAGGCGGCCCTCGTGGTCCACTTCCCGGGGTTGTTCCAGGAATACGGGGTTTGTGTCCGGAAATTCAAGGGGAACCGGCGCGTTACCGGCCAGTTCCACGGGATCGAGGGCGGCGGCAAGGCGGCCGTTGCCGAAGGAGGGCTCACCGTAGGCGGCCTCCGGTCGCCGCCTGACCAAGCCGGCGTCGTCGTAAACGGGTGTCACCAGGTGGGCCGGGAGCAACCATGAGCGGCGTGTTGAAGACACGTACAGATCATCCCGGGAGTCGTTGATGCCCGTGGTGCTGTGCAGCAATTGGCCGTCCGGTGTTTCCAGGCGAAGTGCGCCCGGCCGCCTCAGCCACGCGCGGACCATGGTGGCGCCCGTCCCGGGCCGTTCCAGGTATTCGAAGCGGAGGCTCGTCCATTTCCACGGCGAAGAACGGCAAAGATTCCGGAATGTGGAGGACAAGTCGAAACCCGGTCCTCCTGCGCTGTAGCTCCCCATATCCACAGTTTACCCAGCCATTCAAGCGGGCCCTGCGGCCAAAGCGGGATAGCATCCGAGAGTGATCCGACGCCTCTCCGACCTCTGGGACGCCATCCCGCTGGGCTTCTGGCTGGTGATGGCCGCGTGCCTGTACTTCGTGGTGATGGCTGTTCGGCTCACGGTGATCGACGTGCGGAGCCACCTGTTGCCCAACCGCATTGTGTTTCCGTCCTACGCCGTGACCGGGGTGTTGTTGCTGGCGGCATCGCTCCTGACATTCTTCGCTGACGCAGGTTCGGACCGCCACCTTACTGCTGATCTATTCGCTGTGCCCGGACTCCGGGTCCTCGCGGGCGGCGCTGTGCTGTGGCTCTTCTACTTCGTGCTGAGGCTCATCCACCCGCCCGGCATGGGCTTTGGTGACGTCAAGCTGGCGGGTGTGCTGGGCCTATACCTGGGCTACCTGGGGTGGAGCCACGTGTTCGCGGGCACGTTCGCCGCTTTCATACTGGGCGGTCTGTGGAGCCTGGCCATCCTGGTATCACGCCGCGGTACCCTGCGATCGGCCATTCCTTTTGGTCCGTTCATGCTTGCAGGCGCGGCAGCTGCCATGGTGCTGATACCCGCATGACGCTTCCCCCCGGGCCAACTGCGGCCGAACTGCAACCGTCCCCGCATTTTCGCGTTCACCGTGCTGAGGCATGCTTAGCCCAGTGAGTGTTTGGATGTGCTGGGAGGCGGCAGGAGGTGCTGTGGGACGGATCAGGTTGAGGTTCTTGTTGGGGGCCTCCCTTTCCTGTGCCCTACTGCTGACCGGATGCGGGCAGGCCATCAACAGTCCTGACCAAGCGGCCCTGTCCAGCAGCCAGCCGGGTACTACGCATCAGCCCGGCCCTACCGAACAGCCCTACCCCACGCGGGGGCCGGAAACTCCCTGCGAAGGAGGACCGTTGGGCTGTGCCGAGTTCACGTCCGCGCGGGGAACCGACGCCACGGGAGACGTGGCCTGGCTCGGAACGGAACCGCTGGAGATCAGTTCGTCGCAGGTGAATGGTGACTGGATCTTGTACGTTACGACACCATGCAACTGGCTGCAGGTGACAGTTTCGGTAGGCGATGATGTCCTGACGCCGCTTTGGAGGGTCGCCACTGACAAAGGCTGCGAGGGGTCAACCGCCAGCTATCAGGCCTGGACAGAGGAGCTCTTTGAGCAGCCCGTGCAGTGGAAGCTCGACGGCGACACCCTCACCTTGAAGAACTCACATGCCACCATCGAATTGAAGGAAAGCTAACACCATGGGTGCACCAGAGTTCGTGCTGAAATTGCGGGAAAAGATCGGCAACGATCCCCTCTGGCTGCCGGCCGTGCGGGGAGTGGTCTTTGACGACGAAGGCAGGGTGTTGTTGGGCCAGCGTGCCGACAACGGTCACTGGGCACTGATCACCGGCATGCTGGAACCGGGGGAGCATCCAGCACCGGGACTCGTGCGGGAAATCTTCGAGGAAACGGCGGTGGTGGCCGAGACTGAGCGGATCATCGGCGTCGGGGTCGTAGGCCCGGTGACCTTCCCGAATGGCGACATTTGCGACTTTCTGGACATCACGTTCCGTTGCCGATACGTGTCCGGTGAAGCCCGGGTCAACGATGACGAATCACTGGCAGTGGGGTGGTTTGCACTCGACGAGCTTCCGGAGATGAGCGCCGGAAACCTCGAAGCCATCAGGCTTGCCACGGAGCCCGAAGGCCCCGTGGCGTACCAAGTGGAGGACTAGCGTTACCGATGTCCCGCATCGGCTGTGGGGCGATCCTTGTCGACGCCATCCGAAGCTTCAAGTTCCGCTTCCAAGCGCGCAGTCTCGAGTCGCTCGGCCTCGAGCCTGTCAGCTTCGGCGCCGCCGACAGCCTCGCCGCGCGCCACCATTCCTGCAGTGTCGGAGAGAGGGATCTGCTTGAGCGTGATGGCCAGGATCAGAGCGATGGCAATGAATGGCACCAGGTACCAGAACACGGGCGCCAGAGAGTTGGCGTAAGCGTTGACGATCGCGTCCCGCAACTGCTCAGGGAGCTGTGACAATGCCTGCGGATCCAACGTGCTGGTGGACTGCGAAGCTTGCTCGGCAGAAGCGCCGGCGCCGGTGAATGCCTCGGTCAACGATTCGGACAAGCGGTTGGTGAAGATCGCACCGAAGACGGCGACGCCCAGCGACGCACCTACCTCACGGAAGTAGTTGTTGGTGCTGGTGGCCGTGCCGATCTGGTCAGCCGGAACAGAGTTCTGAACAACCAGGACGATGACCTGCATGATGAGGCCCAGTCCTGCGCCGAAGATGAAGAGCTGGACACAGATCACCCAGATGGGCGTGGACGCTGCGAGAGTGGTCAGCCACAACATCGCTGCGATGGTCAGGGCCGCACCGAGGATGGGGTACATCTTGTACTTGCCGGTCTTGGAAATGCGGATACCGGAGTAGATGGACGTGCCCATCAGGCCCACCATCATGGGGAGCATCAGCAGGCCCGACTCAGCCGCCGAGGTGCCCGAGGACATCTGCAGGAACGTCGGGACAAAAGCGATGGCAGCGAACATGCCCAGGCCCAAGGTGAAGCCGATAGCCGTTGCGTTGATGAAGATGGGGTTCTTGAACAGGCTCAGGGGAATGATGGGATCCTCGGCCCGGCGTTCAACCATCACAAAGGCGAAGGCAGCCAGGACCATGCCGGCGCCAAACGCCCAGGTAAGCGGCGAGTCCCAGCCCTCGTCCTTCTTGCCACCGAAGTCGGTGAAGAAGATGAGGCAGGTGGTCGCAGCCGAGAGGAAAAGGACACCCAGGATGTCGATCTTCTTTTCGGCCTTCTTGTTGGGCAGGGTCAGAGTAAACCAGGCGGTGATAAACGCCGCGATGCCGATGGGGATGTTGATGTAGAAAGCCCACTCCCACGTGAGGTGGTCCACGAAGAACCCGCCCAACAGCGGTCCGGCCACAGCGGAGAGACCGAAGATGGCGCCCAGCGGGCCCATGTACTTGCCGCGTTCCTTGGCCGGGACGATGTCCGCGATGATGGCCTGCGAGAGGATCATGAGGCCACCGCCGCCCAGGCCCTGGATGGCACGGAAGATGACGAAGCCCCAGAAATCGGTGGCGAAGGCGCAGCCCACGGACGCGAGGGTGAACAGGGCAATGGCAATGAGGAACAGGTTGCGACGCCCCAGGATGTCACCAAACTTGCCGTAGATGGGCATCACGATGGTGGTGGCAAGGAGGTAGGCGGTGGTGATCCAGGCCTGGTGCTCCACCCCGCCGAGCTTGCCCACGATGGTGGGCATGGCGGTGGACACGATGGTCTGGTCGAGGCTGGACAGGAGCATGCCTGCGATCAGCGCCGAGAAGATGATCCAGATGCGTTTCTGGGTCAGCAACAGCGGTTCTGCTGCCTTCGAGAGTGTACTCATGCGGGGTCCTTCGAGGTTTCAAGGGGGTTGGGGCCCAGCTGCTGGTTCGTGGCCAACGGCTGGGCGAAGAGTTTCCGTGCGGCGTTGAGGTTCTGTTGGAGGATCCCGCGGTACGGGCGGGTGTTCTCCTCCGAGAAGAATTGCTGGGCGGTCTTCTTGGAGACCGCCCCGAACAACGCCGTTGCAGTTATGACTTCGGGATGCTCAGGATCCAGCCCTTCGCGGGCGGCCACCAGGGCAGCGAATTGTCGTTCACGGGCCTCCCCTTCCAGCGTCAGGCGTGCCAGCAGTTGTGGTTCGGCCGTGATGGCAGCGATGAACTGTTGGACCTCGGTACGGCTGATGGATGAACGCTCCATCAGGGTCACGGTGAGCACATGGAGAGCTGCGAGAAGCGTTCCGGAGATGCTGTCCGGCATGCGCGAAGGGTTCTGGTTGAACGACTCCAAGGCGTCTGTGGGCAACTCATCCGAGAAGGAACCGATCACGGCGTCTTCTTTGGAATGGAAGTAGTTGAAGAAGGTTCGGCGCGAAATCCCCGCCGCTTCGCAGACTTCCTCAACCGTGAAACCGCTGAGGCCATGCTCAGCGGTCATGGAACGCGCGACGGCGGTAATCGCCGTCCGCGTGGCAGCCCGCTTGCGCTCGCGGAGGCCGCCGTCGATATTTGCACTATTGCTCACAAAGTAAAGTTTTGCACTCTAAGCTACAAAGTGCAAAAAGAGTCAGAAGTTTTTGTACAGCAGATGCCCTTAAGGGAGGGTCTTAGGGGCGTCTGCTGTACAAAAACTCCGGGGTACGACGACGGCCGGCACCTTTCGTACGAAAGGTACCGGCCGTCGTCGTGCTGCTGAGTTTTAGACCAGGATTCAGGCCTTGTGGGCGGGGGACGTCATGGTGGTGACGTCCAATGCCTTGTCGAGCTCTGCCTCAGTGACCTTGCCTTCGCCCTCGCCGACGAAGCCGAGCTTCTCGGTGGCCTGGCGGATGGTCAGGCCCTCCTTGACGGCGATCTTGGCGATCTTGGCGGCGTTTTCGTACCCGATGAACTTGTTCAGCGGGGTGACGATGGACGGGGAAGCCTCGGCCAGGAAGCGGGCACGCTCCACGTTGGCGGTGATGCCATCGATCATCTTGTCGGCCATGACGCGGCTGGTGTTGGCCAGCAGGCGGATGGACTCAAGAAGGTTGGCGGCCATGACGGGGATGCCGACGTTCAGTTCGAAGGCGCCGTTGGTGCCGGACCAAGCGATGGCGGTGTCGTTGCCGATGACCTGGGCGCAGACCATGATGGACGCTTCGCAGATGACCGGGTTGACCTTGCCCGGCATGATCGAGGAGCCCGGCTGGAGGTCCGGGATGGCGATTTCGCCGAGGCCCGTGTTGGGGCCGGAGCCCATCCAACGGAGGTCGTTGTTGATCTTCATGAAGGAGATCGCAATGTTGCGGAGCTGGCTGGAGCCCTCGATGAGGCCGTCGCGGTTCGCCTGTGCTTCGAAGTGGTCGCGGGCCTCGGTCAGGGGCAGGCCGGTGTCGGCTGCGAGCAGTTCGATGACGCGCTCCGGGAAGCCGGCCGGGGTGTTGATGCCGGTGCCGACGGCGGTGCCGCCCAGCGGAACTTCGGCAACGCGGGGAAGTGCTGCGTTGATGCGCTCGATGCCGTACCGGACCTGCGCTGCGTAGCCGCCGAACTCCTGGCCCAACATTACGGGCGTGGCGTCCATGAGGTGCGTACGGCCGGACTTGACGACGTCCTTGAATTCGACAGCCTTGCGGTCCAGGGATGCTGCCAGGTACTCGAGGGCCGGGATCAGGTCGTTGATCAGGGCAGACGTGGCGGCAACATGGACAGACGTCGGGAAGACGTCGTTGGAGGACTGTGAAGCGTTCACGTGGTCATTCGGGTGGACAACTTTGTCGCTCCCGGCGGCCGCGAGTGCGCGCGATGCGAGCTCGGCGATGACCTCGTTGGTGTTCATGTTGGAGGATGTGCCCGAGCCGGTCTGGAAGACGTCAATCGGGAAGTCGCCGTCGTACTTGCCGGCAGCAACCTCATCGGCAGCCGAAGCGATTGCCTTGGCGAGCTCTTCATCGAGCACCCCCAGTTCGGCGTTCGCCAGGGCAGCAGCCTTCTTGACGCGGGCAAGGGCCTCGATGTGGGTGCGCTCAAGCGTCTTGCCGGAGATCGGGAAGTTCTCCACAGCACGCTGCGTCTGGGCGCGGTACAGGGCGTTCACGGGGACGCGAACTTCGCCCATCGTGTCATGTTCAATACGGAACTCAGTGGTGGAAGTCATGGGGCTAGCTTAGGGCGATTGGACGCCGCACAGAAAACCCGGAGGGGAGTGCTACGTGCTCCGGCGCCGGGGCCGGAGCACGTGCTCCTAGAGCTTGCCGATCCCGGAAACAAGGTCCGCGCGGCCCTCATCCAGCTTGTAGGAAAGACCAACAACTGCCACCCGGCCGTCGTCGATAGCGTCGGAAATCACACGCGAGCTGTCGGCCAGCCGGGCAGCTGTCTGCTTGACGTGCTCCACCACCATGTCGTTGACGTCCTCCTGGCTGTTGCGCTTGGCCGTCAGGACGGACGGCGTGATGCGCTCCACGAGGTCCCGGATGAAGCCCGGAGGCATCTCACCCGTTTCCACGGCGGCCTTGGTGGCCTTCACGGCGCCACAGCTGTCATGGCCCAGGATGACGATCAGGGGAACGCGGAGTTCACTGATGCTGTATTCGAGGGAACCGAGGACTGCATCATCAATGACCTGGCCCGCAGTGCGGACCACGAAGGCGTCGCCAAGACCGAGGTCGAAGATGATTTCTGCAGCGAGCCTGGAATCCGAGCAGCCGAAGATCACGGCAAACGGATTCTGGTTCTCAATGAGGGAGGATCGTCGCGAAGCATCCTGGTTGGGGTGCAGGGATTCGCCGGAAACAAAACGTTCGTTGCCCTCGCGGAGACGGCGCCACGCCAGGGCTGGAGTCAGGTAAGTAGGCACGAGCCTTACTTTACGACGCCGACGCGGCCGGACGTGAAACTGTTGCGCCGGGTTAGGCGGCCGGTGTGGGGGATGCGGTGGCCGGCGCGGACGGCAACGGAGCCTGATCTGCGGACTTGACGACGGCGGCAGCGAGCGTTGCGAACTCGTCCAGGCTCGCGGTGCCGCTCAAGATGATGGTGGTGCCCCGGTACTCCAGGACCATGCTGCGCTTCTCCTTGCCGGAGTCCCGCAGCTCCCAGTCCTGGCCGCCGGCGTTGCGTGTGCCGGTGACGGGCAGGTTGCCGGTCTGCTGCAGAACCCAGGTGGGATTGGCCTGGTTTGTCTGGGTCAGGCCGATGAAGGCCTCCTTGGGCGTCAGGAAACCGACCTCCCAGGTGGGGACGCCACTGCCGGTGCCGGACTCCCACCGGGCGTAGTTGGGTTTGAATGTGTCGCCCGTATCCGGGGTCACAGGTGTGAATCCTGCCACACCTGTGGCGTTGCGGGCGATCGCTGCCACGTCGACATCGGGCCTGAAGCCCTCGCCCTTGGGCGCCGGGTTCATCAAAACGATGGGGAGGAAAGCCAGCACGCAGACAAGCAAGGCAATGACCATGCCAATGACCGACGCGTTGGCCCGCTTGGCAGCTTTCGCCGCAATGACGGGTTTGTAGGGGGCATCCGGGATGGCCTGGGCATCGTTTTGGCTGGCCGCTGCAGGGTCCGATTGGTTCTCGGCTGCGGGCTTGTCCTGCGTTTCACTCACCCCTCCATGATCCCTTATCGCGGCAGGGAACACACATCCGGCAACCTCACCACCGGTATTGCGGACGGTGGTCATCCAACGACTCCCGGACGGCGCGGCGACTATGATCGTTGGTAGAGGAACCACGGGTTGCCACGTGCAACCATGTCCGGTCCCGTGAATCGTCACTCGAAGAAGAGGTTCAAGTGTCTCCTGCACCAATGACCCAGCAGTATTCCACGATTTCGCCGTCGCTCGCCGTCGGCATCGACGAACCCGACCGCAACCTTGCGCTGGAACTCGTCCGTGTCACCGAGGCCGCGGCAATTGCCGGTGGCCACTGGGTAGGATTCGGCGACAAAAACAAGGCAGACGGCGCCGCCGTTGACGCCATGCGTTCGTTCCTTCACACCGTCCACTTCAACGGCGTCGTGGTCATCGGTGAAGGCGAAAAAGACGAAGCCCCCATGCTGTTCAACGGCGAGCAGGTTGGTGACGGCACCGGCCCCGAGTGCGACGTCGCCGTCGATCCCATCGACGGAACCCGCCTGACCGCCCTCGGCATCAACAACGCACTCGCCGTGCTGGCCGTTGCGGAACGCGGATCCATGTTCGACCCCTCAGCTGTCTTCTACATGGAGAAGCTCGTCACCGGCCCCGAAGCTGCAGACATGGTTGACCTTCGCTTGCCCGTCAAGCAGAACCTGCACCTTATTGCCAAGGCCAAGGGCGTCAAGGTCAACCAGCTCAACGTCATGATCCTGGACCGCGACCGCCACCGCCCCCTCGTGGAAGAAATCCGCGAAGCCGGTGCACGCACCAAGTTCATCATGGACGGCGACGTCGCCGGCGCCATCGCCGCAGCCCGCACCGGCACCGGCGTGGACGCCCTCATGGGCATTGGTGGCACCCCGGAAGGCATCGTTGCAGCCTGTGCCATCAAGTCGCTTGGCGGCGTCATCCAGGGCCGCCTGTGGCCGACGTCGGACGAAGAGAAGCAGAAGGCCATCGACGCCGGACACGACCTCGACCGCGTCCTGTCCACCAACGACCTCGTCACCTCGGACAACTGCTACTTCGCAGCCACCGGCATCACCGACGGCGACCTCCTCCACGGCGTGCGCTACCAGAAGGACCGCGTCATGACGCAGTCCATCGTGATGCGCTCCAAGTCCGGGACGGTCCGCTTTGTTGAGGCCGAGCACCACGCATCCAAGTGGGAGACGTACGCGCGCAAGCCGTAATCCCCCCCCCGTTGCTGTCGCGTCTTTGACGCGAAAAGCGCCCTATCCCTCTGCGGCTATCTCCTCGTACCTCGTCGATTTGATGCCGCTGACGCGACAGGGCGCTTTTCGCTGTCCGGGCACGTTTGCTTACGCGGCTCCGGTTGGCGCGATTTGGATGGGTCGGGGCATTAAGCCGGGGTGTTCCTTCGCCACCTACTTTGATTGCGCAGTCCTCGGGGCGCGCCGGGAAGCAGGGTGTGTCGGGGTCAGGACGGGCTCAAAGTGGGTGGTTAAGACACGTGTTCTAGTGGCACCCTTGTCCGTTGTGCTTCCGCAGCGGCGTGAGCCTGGATGAATTTTGAGGGCTTTGGATCCGCGTCCCGATCGGCCGGGGATGCGCGTGGACCCGGGCTCCCCAGCGCAAAGGCTCGACGACGGCGCTTCCGTGAGTATCGTCGTCGGGCGCTACTCGTGATTGGCCGTTGGGCCGTACCGCCACCACTGACTTTGATTGCGAAGCCCTCATGGCGCGCTGGGATAAAGGGTGTGTCGTTGTGAGGGCGGGCTCAAAGTGGGTGGTGGAGGTACGCGACGATTTGAGCGCGAACGGTCTAGCGGAGCTTGTCGCGGAGCTTCCTTGCCAACTGGTAGGCGCCGTAGCGGAGTTTGTTCACCGGGAGGTCCCATGTGCCTGGGTAGGAGACTTCGCGGCCTCCGAAGGACTTCTTGAAGGCCGTGAAGCCCGCCCACTTGTGGTCCGGCTGGTCCTCCGGCGCAACGCCCCAGAGGTCCACGTGTTTGAGGCCCTTCTCCTTGGCATCGGCCATGAGCGTCACCAGGAGCGGGATGCCCGCACTGAGCTTGCGGTGCGTGTCGTCCAGGGCTGCGTGGGCGTACACGCGTGTGTCCGCGGAATCGTACGCGAAAGCCGCAGCTATCGCTTCGCCCTCAAGCTCTGCGATGAACAGCGTGCCTGCGCCGGAAGGCAACAACGATTCCGCCACCTTCGTGAGGTATTCGTCGCTTTGGGGCTTGAACCCGTTCCGGGCAGCGGTCAGGTGCAGGAAGTGCAGGAGCACCGAAATATCGGCGGGGTCCTGGGAAGCCCGGAAGGTCACACCCTTCTTGTGGATGTTCCGGTACAGGTTCCGGTTGGTGGGCTTCATGCCGGCCAGGACGTCCTTGAAGTCGCCGTCCAGGTCCACGATCCAGCTGAGCTCCGGCTGCTGGTTGACCGGCGCCGGCCGCAAGCCGCGGGCGCGGAGCAAGGCGTCGGCGTCGGACGCTGTGAAACCTGCCGCCGCTGGTTCCATCCGGATGAAGACCGCACGTTCTTTCCTGGCCAGTGCCATCAAAGCCGCAGTGGCGGCGTCGAACGCTTCCACGGACTCTGCCACGGGGCCGTAGGGCGCATAAATGACCTTGCCGGCGGGGTTCTTTTCCTCAATGGCGAGGAAGCTCCAACCGGGGCCGGACTGTTCATGGACACGGCGTCCCAGGGCGCGCTGGACATCGGCCCACGCAGGGGTCTGCAGGAAAAACTCCATGGATCAGTTCCCCAGGCCCGTGGTCACCGCGAAGGCGATGCTGATGTCCGTTGCGCCTTGGACGGGGTGGACGTTGACGGGAGCCTCGGCGTCGGGGATGAATGCTGAGGTGCCGCGCTTGAGCAGGAGGTCGCTCTTAGGGGAGTCGAGCATGACTGAACCGGACACCACCACGACGACGGCTGGACCGGTTTGCGCCAACGGTACCGGCCCGGCGCCCGGGCCAAGTTCGATGCGTTGCAGCTGGAATTCCTTGAACGGTGGGCGGTAGAGTTCCTGCCCGAACTCGGTGCCGCTCGCCTCGATCCGGGGAACTCCGAGCGCTTCGAAACGGACCGTCTTCAGCACTTCCGGTATGTCCACATACTTGGGCGTGAGTCCGCCGCGCAGCACGTTATCCGAGGAAGCCATGACCTCCACACCCAATCCGTGGAGGTAGGCGTGGATGTTGCCGGCAGGCAGGTACACCACCTCACCGGGCTCCAGGGACAGGTGGTTGAGGAGCAGCGAGATGAGGACGCCGGGATCGCCGGGGAAGGCTTCGTTGATGTCCAGCATGGCCGTCAGCGCCGCCCGGTGTGGCTCCAGCGGTGCACCGGCGGAGAAGACTGCGACGACCTCGCTGATCGCGTCGGAAACCTGGCTGCCTCCCTCGATCAGGCGGCTGAAAGCTGCCTTCAGGGCGGCGGGCTCGTCAGGCCCGGCAAGGTCCGAAATAACATCCGTGATCACGGGTGGAACAGAAACGGCAGCGGAATCAAGGATGCGGGCCAGGTGTTCAAAAACGGCCTTGGACCCAGCGGCAGGACGGAAACCACACAGCGCCTTGAACGGTGTGAGGGCGAAGATCATCTCCGGCTTGTGATTGTCATCGCGGTAGTTACGCTCAGCGGCATCGGAAGGGATTCCTGCAGCGTTCTCGCGGGCGAAGCCCTCCTGTGCCTGCTCGAGGCTGGGGTGAACCTGCAGCGACAGTGGCTGTTCGGCAGCCAGCAGTTTGGTGAGGAAGGGCAACCGCGGACCGAATTCGGCCAGGCTGCGGGAACCCAGGAAATGCGAAGGGTCCGAATCAATCAGCGCATCCAAGGGCTGGGTGACGCCATTGGGGTGAATCGCTGTGGAGGGGGAGTCCGGGTGGGCTCCAATCCACATTTCCGCCTCAGGACCACCCGATGCCGGCCGCCCCAGCAACCCTGCGATCGCCGTCGTCGAACCCCACGCGTAGGGTCGCAAAACATTCTCAATCTGATACACGAAAGAAAGTCCTTATCGTTGCGCTGGACGTGTGGAGCGGACCTGCAAGCTTACAACGGTGCGCACTGTCCGTTGGTTGCGACGAGGTCGCGGATACCTTGCTCGTCGCCCTGGGCCTTGAGGCCGTTCAACAATTCGATGGTGATCGGCGTGCCGTCCGGTGTGGTGGTTACCGGCGTGAAATCGGCTGACGGCGACGGCAACTGGCTTGCGGGCTTGAGCCCGGCAACCGGACCAGCGGCCATGACGGTACCGGCAGCGGCGCCGTCATGGGACACGACGGCGTCACCCGCCTTGGGTGTGTTGGACGACGCCAGGACTTCCTGGACCTTGGCATGAATCAGGTCGAAGTCCGGCACCGTGGAGAAGGACGCATCAAAGTCCGGCGGTCCGATGGTGAGGCGCTTGACGGGTTGGTTCTTGGATTTCAACGCCAGGTCGACAAAGCTGCCCAGCTGGTTCGAAGAAATGTTGGAGTCAACCACCTTGGTGCCGGCGTTGGCAATGTCCTCGAACTTGGTCAGGAGGGTAGCTGGATCCAACTGCTTGAGCATGGCCTGCTGCACGCACTGCTGGCGGGCGATGCGGGCGTAGTCGTCCACGAACTCGCGGGAGCGGCCATACCAAAGCGCATGGAAGCCATCCAAGTGCTGGTCGCCGGCCGGGATCCAGCCATCAGGCATGCCGTGGATCCCGTTGGCCTCGTCCGTGACGGGACCACTGATGGGTACCCAGCCACCGGCCTTGATACGGATGCCGCCCATGGCATCGATGAGCTTGGCGAATCCGTCCATATCCACCAGGACATACGCTTGGACGGTGATGCCCAAGGTGCCGGAGACGGCTTCCAATGTTGCCTGCGCGCCGGGATCAGCCACACCGGGGTAAAGGTTCTGGTAGTTGTTGGTTACCTCGGTATTGACGGCGTTAATGAGGCATTCGTCGCCGCAGTTGTAGCCTTCCGGGTAGACCTCGCGCATCGGCGAGCCCTCGCTGAACCGGGCATTCTGAAGGTTGCGGGGAACGGAGATGATGGCGCTTTCCCCCGTCTTGGCGTCGACGCTGATGACGGACAGGCTGTCCGGACGCCGGCCCGTCCTGTCGTCCCCGGCATCGCCACCCATCATGAGGAAGTTGTAGCGCCCATCCACGGGATCAATGGCCGGACCGGCCTGGAAGATGCTGCCGATCGCGTTTCGGCTCACGTTCAGGACGTAGGCGATGTAGCCCAGTGACCCGCTGGCCAGGATGGTGGAGACTGCCACCACCACGGCGATGATGGGGCGCATTCCCGGTGCCAGGAGCGCAGGCCGGATAATCCGAAAAGTGTTGAGGAACAGATAGGCCCAGCCCAAGGCCAATGCGACCAGGACCACAATGATGAACAGCGATCCGACCGGGTGGGTAGCGATGCTCAGCAGCATGGTCCGGTTGACCAGGGCGATGACGAGCGTTACCAGTGCCAAGGCCCACACGGTGAGCGTGACGCGCAGGGCCACACGGCCAAGCTTCCGGTCCCCGGCAACGATCTGTGCGCTGCCTGGGACGAAGAGAGTGAGGAGGACCAGCACGAAGGCGCGTTTGGTCCGCACCGGGGCACTCGCCCCGGACGGATAGCGGACAGGATCAGTCAGGGCGGAACCGGGCTGATTCGAGGTCTTGTGCATGGTAGTCAACCGCTGCCTTCCTAGCGGGAGCTCCGGGCTGAAGCGTTGGCAGGGGAGAAGACTTCTTCCACTTTGTGGCGCAGGTTTTCGCCCTTCTTGGTGGCGACGTCATTCAGTTCCTGGGCGAAGGTGAGAAGGTCTGCGCGGAGTCTTACGGCAAGTTCGTCGGTTCCGGAGGCCAGCATACGCACGGCAAGTAGACCGGCATTGCGGGCCCCTGCAATGGACACTGTGGCCACGGGAACGCCCGCAGGCATCTGCACGATGGACAGCAGGGAGTCCATGCCATCCAGGGTTTTCAGGGGGACCGGAACGCCAATCACGGGAAGCGGCGTGACCGAGGCAAGCATGCCGGGGAGGTGCGCTGCGCCGCCGGCGCCGGCGATGATGACCCGGAGACCACGCTCATGGGCTGTCTGGCCGTAACGGATCATTTCCGTGGGCATGCGGTGCGCCGAAACAACGTCAGCTTCGAAGGGGATGCCGAACTCGGCCAAGGCGTCCGCGGCGGCCTCCATGACCGGCCAATCGGAATCCGAACCCATCACGAGCCCTACCAGCGGGGCTGTTGATTCTGACGTCATGCGGTCTCCTCGGAGGTAGTCTGCGCCGGCATGCGGCCGTCACGGATGATGTCTGCAACGGCTGTGGCGCGTTGGCGGACGGAGTCGACGTCGGAAACCGAGCTGCCGACGAGGTTGACGTGGCCGATCTTGCGACCGGGGCGAACGGACTTGCCGTAAGAGTGGACCTTCGCTGCCGGTTCGTAAGCCAAGGCCATGGGGAACGCTTTGAAGAGATCCTGGTTGTCGCCGCCGAGGAAGTTCTTCATGACTACCACCGGGGCCAAGGCATCGGTAGCACCCAACGGTAGGTCCAGCACGGCCCGAAGGTGCTGTTCGAACTGGCTGGTGATGGAACCGTCCTGGGTCCAGTGACCCGTGTTGTGCGGGCGCATGGCAAGTTCGTTGATGAGGAAGCCTGCTCCGACACCCGGGGTTTCAAACAGCTCTGCAGCCATGACACCCGTGACGCCAAGCTCGTTGGCGATGCGCAGCGCAGCTTCTTCGGCGGCAGCTGCCACCTCAAGCGGAATGTTCTGGGCCGGTGCGATCACTTCGTCGCAGACGCCGTCCACCTGGATGGTGTGGACCACGGGCCAGGCACGGGACTCGCCGCTGGGCGTACGGGCCACCAGGGCGGAGAGCTCGCGGCTGAAGTCCACCTTGGCTTCGGCCAGCAGGGGGCTCATTGCCTGGAACCAGTCGGCAGTTTCCAAGGCTTCGTCCGGGGAGTCGACGATCCTGACGCCCTTGCCGTCGTAGCCACCGCGGGGCGTCTTCAAGACGACAGGCCAGCCGATCCTGTTGCCAAATGCCACGAGTTCGTCAACGCTGTTGACGGCTGACCACTCCGGGTTGGGAAGGCCGAGCCGGTCGATCGCAGCCCTCATGACCAGCTTGTCCTGGGCATTGACCAAGGCATCAGGTCCGGGCTGGACGTTAACGCCGGCGTCCAACAGGGCTTGCAGGTGTTCCGTGGGGACATGCTCATGGTCGAACGTCAGTACGTCCAGGCCCTTGGAGAACTCGAGGAGAGCGTCCAGGTCTTTGTAGTCACCGATCGGGGCTGTGGCCACTGCGGCTACAGCCGAAACGTCCACACCCTCGGCCAAAACACGGAGTTCGAAGCCCAGGGCGGTAGCGGGCGGAGCCATCATTCGTGCGAGCTGGCCGCCGCCAACAACGCCAATTACTGGAAAAGTCACAATGTTCAGCCTACCGAACCGGCGGCGGGATCACTGATTCTGCCGTCTTTGGGACCGGTTTTGTGATGCGGGAAGCGCCAGTATCGCCGTTCTCACAGCCCCTTCAAAGGCAACGCATGGAAAACGGCGCTAAAATGGGTTTGGCCCATCGGCCCACTTTTCAACGGCCATGGAGGGTCATGATCACCACACTTGCAGATCGCATCCGCGGACTTGCCTCGCTTTTCTGGCGCGAGGTAGCAAAGTTCGGCGCCGTCGGCGGTGTTGCTTTTGTCATTGACTCGGCAGTATTCATCTGGCTTTTCTCCGGCCCGATGCACGGCAGCGAAGTGTGGGCGAAGGCCATTGCAACGATTGTTGCGAGTATTTTCTCGTGGGTCGCCAACCGATTCTGGACGTTCCGTCACCGCAAGCAGGCGAACGTAGTCCGCGAAGCTGTGCTGTTTGCCGTCATGAACCTCGTCGGGCTCCTGATTGCCTCAGGCTGCGTGTGGTTCGCAAAGTACATCCTGGACCTCAATGACAAGCCTTCGCTGTTCATCGCCGGCAGTGTCGTGGGCCTCGTCCTGGGCACGATCTTCCGGTTCTTTGCCTACCGGTTCTGGGTGTTCAACGAAGAATTGGACGCCGAGCCCGAGTTCTCACACGACCACGAGATCATCGAACTCCACCACAAGGCAAAGACCGGTGCGGAAACAGGAGCCGGCAACCCGGCAACCGGCGAGTTCCCGTCAGTTAAGAACGGCTGACGCGCTCGTTCTCAAGGAGGTGCTCGGTGACGTCGAGGTCAGGGTGCACCAGTACTACTGAGCCGTCACCTTTCCATGCGCCCAAAGATGCTGCCAGACATGATTCCAAGCCTTCGTCGGCCCTCACCAGAAGTCGGACCCCGGGCTCCTGTTCGGCGGCAAAACCATCGATGAGGTCTTGGTGCCGGAGCCCCGAGGCGCCCCGGACGGCCGGCAGTTCCGCTCCGGGTTCGTTGTGGGCCATGAACACGTCGCCGTGGGAGCGGACTTCCGCCGCGTAATCCACGACGCCGGATGGCAGCTCGCCCGGCCAGCGCATCGCAAGTGCCGCGAGCGGTACGGCGACCACCGCGTCAAAGCCGGCGCCAGCGCCGTCGTCGGGGTTGTCAGTTACCAGGAGATCCGCTGGGGTGTCGTCGAAGACCACCTCCATTCCGAGCTGCCATGCCGCCAATGCCCACACGAAGGATTTCCAGTGGGCGGGGAGGTCGAGCCGGATTGCCATCCCGGGTTCTGCGTCCAGTTCGTCCTGCAGGAGGTTGCTGGTCTTGGCCACCCAGTTATCCAGAACCCGGCCTGAAAGTTCAACCCGCTCGGAGTCGGGGCCGTACCAGGTGAGTCGTGGTGACGTTGAATGGCCGGATCGCAGGGCGGTCATAAGGTTCGCTGCGGGGATGCTCATGCGTTCAATCTTGCCACGCTGGTTCCGCAGGGCCCTTGCTGTTCGAGCGGCAAATGTGAAATGCGACACATGGGGATTTCTCAAATCGTTGGGCGTCGCGAGGCGTCCCGGAAATTTTCCGCGGAAATTCAATGAAAGTTCATGTAAACCGATCCATCGCTTCCATTTTCCGCGGGGACATGCGGCGGCGCGTGCAAAATGTTGGGCGTGGCGCATCCCACGTTTCTACAGATTCTTGATTATTATCCCGGCGCGGCTTGACTGGCGGGTAGTTACACGCGTGTAATTAGTAATCAAACGCCGCTGCACAGATGACCGGAACGTCGCCGGGAGTCGGAAATACATCCAAGCAGCAGCTGCAAAATCAGGAGGGACGCCATGGGGCAAGCGTTGCGTATCCAGGAAGATGCAGTCGTCGCAGAACATGCGTCGGTGAAATACCGTTCGCGGGAAGTGCCGGGAGATTGGTACGTCGATCCTGCGGATCCGGAAGCGGCAGACCGATACAACCAGAATGTGCAGGAGTCGTTGGAGGATCAGGCAACTGCCCTCCTGGCCGCACACGAGGCATTGATCGGTGATTTGCCAGCTGGACCGGACGAAGATGTGGACGACCCTCCCATGGAGCTGCGTCGTCCGACGGAAGCACCCGGGCAGCCGGTGTGGATCGGCCTGCCCGGCCAAGGCGACTTCGATGACGAAGGCGAACTCGGGTGGCAGACTGATGCGCTGTGTGCACAAACCGACCCGGAAGCGTTCTTCCCTGAAAAGGGTGGATCAACCAGGGACGCCAAGAAAGTCTGCGGAGCGTGCAACGTCCGTTCGCAGTGCTTGGAGTACGCCCTCGCCAACGACGAGCGGTTCGGTATTTGGGGCGGACTCTCTGAGCGGGAACGTCGTCGGCTAAGGAAGCGAGCGGTCTAATTCTCAAGGAAGTGCATGTTACCGCCGTCGTGGTTTCCCACGACGGCGGCAACTATCTCCCCAGGACACTGGCGGCACTCTCGGACCAGACGCGTCCGGCAGATGCCGCCATTGGCGTTGATACAGGTTCGACGGATAATTCGCTGGATTTGCTCCGTGAAGCATTCGGCCAAGGCCACGTCACCACCTTCCAGCAGGCGAAGTCAGGCTTTGGCGCCGCTGTCCAAGCAGGCCTGCAGGCCCTGGCTCCCGACGACGGGACGGCTGGGGGCGGCAATGGAACGGATAATGATTCCGTCCAATGGATCTGGCTCCTTCACGACGACGCCGCCCCGGCACCGGATGCGCTGGCGGAGCTCCTCCACGCCGTGGAACGGGCCCCTTCGGTAACCGTGGCGGGCTGCAAACAGCTCGGCTGGGACAATGAGCGGCATCTGGTGGACGTAGGGCTTTCCACGAGCCGCTGGGCCGAGCGCCTGACGTTGATCGATGCCGACGAGGTGGACCAAGGGCAATACGACGCCCGCACGGACACCTTCGCCGTGAATTCTGCCGGTATGTTGATCCGCCGCGATGTCTGGGAGCAGCTGCAGGGTTTTGACCCAGCGCTGCCCGGAAGCGGCGATGACGTTGACTTCTGCTGGCGCAACTGGCTCGCCGGCAACCGCGTCGTAGTGGTTCCCAGCGCCCGTATGTTCCACGTGGAGCACCGTCCCCATGGCCTGGGCACATCCTCCGCGGCACGCAAAGCCCAGATCCACATGCGCCTCAAGCACACGCCGTGGTGGAACGTGCCTTTCCAAGCCGTTGGAGCCTTGTTCGGTGCCATCATTCGCCTGGTGCTAAGCATCCTGGTCAAGGAACCGGGCTATGGCTTCTCGCAGTTCACCGCCACTATTGCCGCGTTGGTCCGCCCCGTGGCAATTGGCAGGGGCCGCCGCGTTGCCGCTGCGACGCGCCGGGTCCACCGCTCCGTGGTCCGCGGTCTGCAGACGTCCACACGCGAGGTAAGGGCCAACAGGCGTTCGTTGCTGGAAGCGATCCGCCCCAGCGATGAAACCGCCGCTGTCTCTGACCTGCTTGCCCCCGAACCGAGCGGCGACGCCGCAGACGACTTTGCGGCGCTGGCCACCAACGAGCGGGGCTGGGTGGGAACAGGCGCCGTCGCAGCTGCCTTGCTGGCCCTTGCCGCCGCGCTGGTTGGACTGCTTGGACTCCTCCGCTCCGGCACTGTGGCCGGTGGCGGGCTACTGCCGCTTTCCGCATCGCCCGCAGACATGTGGGCCAACGCATCCACCTGGTGGATCTCCCTCGGCACGGGGTTGCCCGGCCACGGTGATCCGTTCGGCTACGTCTTGTGGCTGTTGTCCCTCTTCGGTGGGGGAGACGGCAATTCAGCCATGGCCTGGCTGCTGATTTTGGCCATGCCGTTGTCCGCCCTTGGCGCGTGGTTCGCCGCTGGTGCGTTGACTACCAAGCGCCGCTTCCGCACTGTCGCTGCATTGGCTTGGTCCGCCGCACCCGCACTCCTGATTGCCGTTAACGAGGGCCGTGTTGGAGCGCTGATGGCGCACATGATGATGCCGCTGTTGCTTCTGGCCCTGTTGCGTGCCTCCGGATCTGCCATTGGCCAAGTGCCTTCGCTTCCGGGAACCGGACTTAGCAGGCGCCCGGCGCCAATCCTCGGGAAGCCGGGAATTAACGGAACACCGTCGTGGACAGCTGCCGCGGCTGGTGGTTTGGCGATGGCGATTGTCACTGCCTCGGCGCCATCGCTCCTGGGCCCTGTCGCCGTCGCGGTCATTCTGGCCGCAGTGATCCTGGGACAGAGGGGCAAGACGCTGTGGTGGTCACTTCTGCCCACTTTTGCACTGTTCCTTCCTTACGGCATTTCCGTGCTCGACAGGCCCCGTGCCCTGCTCGGCGATCCTGGTGTGCCCCTCGCTTTTGATGCAGCGCCGTTGTGGCAGCAACTGCTGGGCCAGCCGCTGGCCTTCGATATCGACGGCGGCCTCACCGGTTTGGCGTTCTTCGGTCCTGGCGCCGTGCCCTGGGCATTGCTGTTGGCCCTGCTGGTCAGTGCACCAGTCTTCGCCCTTGCCGTGACGGCCCTGTTCCTCCCGGGCAAGCGCACAGCACTTGCCCGCGTTTTCTGGCTGGCAGCGTTGGCCATCCTGGCGAGCGGCTGGCTGGTGGGGCACGTAGCCACGGGAGTCAACAACAACGTGATTGTTGGACCCTTCACGGGTCCGGCTGTTTCCGCTGCGGGCATCTTGCTGCTTGGTGCGGCCGTTATTGGTGCGGATAAGGTCTTTGCTGCTCCCCGCAGGATGACCGATGCCAGTCGTCGAAAGCTGCCGCTGCGGCGCCTGGCGTCAGGAATTGTCTTGACGCTTCTCGTCGCCGGCCCCTTGGCCGGCCTGAGCGCCTGGACGGTCCAAAACGTCCTCCAGCCTTCACCCGCGCCCGGGACCGCCACAGCGCAAAACGCTACCGAACCGTCGTCGTCGCTAGGTTCCAAACGCCAGGTGAGGCCGGTGGACGCCGGGACGTTGCCAGCCACTGCCGTGGACCGTGGACAAGGACCTGAGCGCACCCGGACGCTGGTCATTACCAGCGGTGAGCAGGGTGCCTATACGTCGTCCCTCATGCGCGGCGCCGGGACCACCCTGGATAGCCTGTCCACCATCGCTTCGGCCAGAACCATCATTGGTGCACCTGGTCGCGAAGAAATTGCCGCCGACGATGCTGCCACCGCCTCGCTCCGAAGGGCCGTTGCAACCATCGTGGCGAGCACTGGCGTGGATCCCCGGGCCGACCTGGAACAACTTGGTGCCGGATTCGTGGTCCTGAAGGCCGCGGACAACGCAGCACAGCTGACGGCCAGCAGGATTGATGCTGTGCCTGGGCTCGTAGCTGTTGGCCAAACCGACGCCGGATGGCTGTGGCGTGTCACGCCACGGAACCAGCCTGCGGCCACCGCTGCCGATACGGCCCACCGCGTGCGCATCGTCGATTCCAAGGACGTCACAGTCGGTACACTGCCGGCCGAAGAAGTGTCCGTGGACGCGGCGGTGCCAGCGGGGGCCGAGGGGCGGAAAGTTGTTCTCGCCGAACGGTCGGATCCCGGCTGGACCGCGTGGATGGACGGCCGGCAGCTGAAAGCCAGCACCTCGGGGTGGTCGCAGGCTTTCGAACTCCCCTCCAGCGGGGGTGACCTGGAAATCCGCTATACGAACCCCTGGGCACCATGGTTCGCCATCCTTCAGGCCGTGGTGATCGGACTGACGGTCCTGTTGGCCATCCCGATGCCCGCGCGCCGCACCCGAACCGGCATGTCGAGGGATGAAGTCTCCCTCCGTAAGGAGTACAGCAGTGTCTGACGACCAGAAGCAGGCGGTCGATGAAAAAACGTCCCGCAGCTCCAGCAAGGGCTCGAGGAGCTCCAACAAGGGCGTCATCACCGGGGTCCTGTCCGCCGTGGTTATCCTGGCAGCGGGGGGTGGAGCTGTCGCCGCGACGTCGATGATGCCTGAGCCTTCCGGTGGCACGGCAATGGATATCCGGCAGGCTGACGTTCCTGCAGGCCGTGCCTTGGGTGTATGCCCCGAACCCGCGAGGCTGGTCAACGGAACCGTCGTGGGAACGGATGCCGAGTTCAGCCCGGTGTCCACTACCGCCACGAGCGCCCTCAACGCCGTGGTGCTGAGCAATCCAGCGGGAACGATTCCCGGCAGCAAAGTGACGTCACTGCGAGGTGACGCGGTGGCGGAGATCGCCAAGGCACCCACCAGCACTCCCACGCCGACGGCCGGACCGCCGGTGCTGGCGGCAGGTATCGCGTCCATTTCCCCGGTCACCTCGCCCGCTGTGGTGGGGGCTGACCCCTTGGGGAACGAACAGGCCTCCTTGGCCGCCAACCTCAGCTACTCGGCCACCGATGGCGATCTCCGTGGCTTGGCCTCGGCCCAATGCCAGCCGCCAGGCAACGACGCTTGGCTGTTGGGAGCCAACACCGCCGTGGGACGCACCGCCGTCCTGAATCTCAGCAACGCCTCGGAGACTCCGGCGACGGTGAACCTGGACCTCTTTGGGTACAAGGGCCAAATCCTGGCCCCCGGGGCGCGCGGCCTCCTGGTAGCTCCTGGAACCACCCGCTCGGTGAACCTCGCCGGGCTGGCCCCGGGCGAATCCCAGCTTGCCGTCCACGTTCGCAGCACAGGTGGCCCGGTGGCCGGAACCATTCAGCAGAGCGTGCTGCGTGGACTTGCTCCCGGCGGCGTTGAGTACCTTTCGCCGGGCTCCGGGCCGTCAAACCTGCAAGTGATGTCCGGAATTGATATCCAGGATCCGGCAGCCACCAAAGCACTGGCCAGTAAATCGGGTTTCGCGGATGCGGTCCCGGCACTTCAGATCGCCGTACCGGGCTCCACCGATGCCGTAGTGCAGGTCAGCCTTTACGGAGCCAACGGTGAACGCAAGATCCCCAGCGGTGGAGTGGTCACGGTGAAAGGCGGGTCGGTGGCCACCTTGAACCTCGAGGGCATTCCGGCCGGCACTTACACGGTCAGCGCCAGCTCGGATGTGGCTTTTGTGGCATCCTCCCGGATAACACGTGGCGCCAAGGCAGAGGAAGCAACGGACTTCGCGTGGTCGCCATCATCAGCGCGGCTCGGCAGCCAGCACTTGGTGGCAATACCCCGGGACGGACAGAGGTTCCTGAGCTTCGGTGTGCCCGAGGGCCGTGGAACGGTCACTTACGCTCCCGTGACCACCGACGGCAAGGTTGGCAAAGCCGTCGACGTGGACATGTCAGGCGGGACCACCTCGCTGATCGAGCTTCCTGCAAAGTCCGGCGATGCGCTGGTGGCGGGTTATGTGGTTTCGGCTTCCGGTGACCCGATTTATGGAGCGCTGGTCCTGGGCAAGCAAGGGCGCCCTGACGTTTCAGTCATGGCAATCCAGGATGCGGCCGCGGGGCTCGAGAAGGTCCCGGTCGCAGTGGGCTACTAGCCGTGCCCGGAACGCACAGGGCGCCGACCGCCGTCGTTATTGATGCGACGTTGTTGATACGTACCTGTTGATACGTACCTATTGATGCGACGTTATTGATACCGACGGCGGTAAACGGGATCCAAAGTTTCCGGAGGGACACCCAGCATCTCGGCGGTGTACTCCACCACGACGTCGTGGACAAGGTCCTGCAATTCCTCACGGGTGTTGGATCCTTGCACCACCACCCGGCGGTACACCGTGATCATGGGTGCCTCGCCGCGACCACCGGGCGTGTAGGAGCCCATGGGGGCAGTGCTTCCGGACGCGACCAACTGCTCAAGGTTGGGCGGAATTTCATCGACTGCGAAGAGGACACCATCGAGCTGTTTGCCCCACATGTCCTGCAGCCGCTCCGCCGAGTCCAGCACCATGTCGTCGAAACGCTCTGCGCGTGTTCGGAAACCGGGAAGGTTGGGGAGCATCAATTCGCCACGCAGGCCCCGCCCGTGGCGATTGCGCCGGCGCCGCCGGAAACCGCGGACACCTGAACCGGCGTGTTCCTCTGCCTGATCGCCATCGGCGTCAGTCCACCGGATGGTGAACCCGGGAACATGTGGCTGTGACTGCATATATCGACTTTAGTCCCGAGCAACCGCCAGCGCGACATCATGGCACGCACCGCGCCGGAGCTGTTGATACTCCGTGGAGTTCGTGGGCCACGGACGCACAATGCGCAATGTGAGTGCCAAATGGCGCTAATCTGGGATGTTGTGGGTGCTATTCGTCAATGTTCAAGGTCAGCCTGCCGCCAGTCCGCGGTGGCCACTTTGACGTACGTGTACGCAGAGTCAACCGCTGTCCTGGGTCCCTTGGCAACGTATGCCGAACCGCATGCTTATGATCTTTGCTCACAGCACGCGGAGAGCCTCACGGTTCCACGAGGTTGGGAAGTCTTGCGCCTGGCGATGCCGGCCACCCCGCCGGAGCCCGGTCCTGATGATCTTCTCGCTCTGGCCAATGCGGTCCGGGAGGCGGCATCGGCCGCCCCTGAAACGCCTGCCCGGCACAACCACGCACAAATGGAACCGCCCGCAGGCGTCGAAGGAACCCGTCGAGGCCACCTGCGTATCCTGCGCGAACCGTCCTGACGAGGCCCGTTCCGGCCGGCCCGTCTCAGCCGAACAGACATAGTCTTCCGGACGAGTTTTCCCGCTTCGGACTCAATTCGTCGTCGTGCTCCAACCGGGCTGATCCTGCGCGGTAGGCTGGAATCTGCAGATAAATCCGCCAGCGGCGCCACGCCGGCGCCACCCAGGGAGCATCATTCATGCCAAAGGTCAGTCCTGAACTGTTGTCCATCCTGCGCTGCCCCGTGACGGGTTCACCGCTGGTCCAGGAGGGCGAGGAGTTGGTCTCCACCACTGCCGCCGCGGACGGTGTAAAACTCCGCTACTCGATCGAGGACGGCATCCCGCTGCTCCTGCCTCCGGAACTGCTGGCCGCGGCCAATGCTGCCGGCTCCAGCCAGCACGATTCCAAGGCCTGACGCACTCTTCTTCATCAAACCCGCACGGTACCCCTAAGGACTTCCATGACTTTTGACTTCAAAGTGGCTGACATCACCCTTGCGGAGGCAGGCCGCCACCAGATCCGTCTCGCAGAGCACGAAATGCCCGGCCTCATGTCGCTCCGGGCAGAGTTCGGCGCCTCGCAGCCGCTCAAGGGCGCACGGATCGCCGGTTCCCTGCACATGACGGTTCAAACCGCAGTCCTCATCGAGACCCTCACGGCCTTGGGCGCCGAGGTTCGCTGGGCCTCCTGCAACATCTTCTCCACCCAGGACGAAGCAGCCGCCGCCGTCGTCGTCGGCAAGGGCACTCCGGAAGACCCCCAGGGAGTCCCGGTCTTCGCGTGGAAGGGCGAAACGCTGGAGGAGTACTGGTGGACTGCAGAGCAGATCCTCACCTGGCCGGGCGCTGACGCCAATCCGGAGTTGGGTCCCAACATGATTCTCGACGACGGCGGCGACGCCACGCTGCTGCTGCACAAGGGCGTCGAGTTCGAAGCCGCAGGCGCAGTTCCCACCGCCACCGAAGAAGATCCCGAGGAATACGTCCTCATCCTGAACCTCCTCCGCAGGACGCTCGCAGCTGACCCCCGGAAGTGGACACGCCTGGCTGCCCGCATCGAGGGCGTGACAGAGGAAACCACTACAGGCGTCCACCGCCTGTACCAGCTCGCCGAGCAGGGCAAACTGCTGTTCCCGGCCATCAACGTCAACGACTCCGTCACCAAGAGCAAGTTCGACAACAAATACGGCATCCGCCACTCCCTGCCGGACGGCATCAACCGCGCAACGGACGTCCTCATGGGCGGCAAAGTGGCCGTCGTGTGCGGTTACGGCGATGTGGGCAAGGGCGCCGCGGAGGCGCTGCGTGGCCAGGGATCCCGCGTCATCGTGACCGAGATCGACCCCATCTGTGCATTGCAGGCTGCGATGGACGGCTATCAGGTGGCCAAGCTGGAGTCCGTTCTGGCGCAGGGTGACATCTTCATCACCACCACTGGCAACAAGGACGTCATCATGGCCGAGCACATGCTGGGCATGAAGAACAAAGCGATCGTTGGAAACATCGGCCACTTCGACAATGAGATCGACATTGCCGGGCTTGCAAAGATCCCCGGAGTCAAGAAGGTGGAGATCAAGCCGCAGGTCCACGAGTGGGTCTTCGAGTCCGGCACGGGTTCCGAGCGTTCAATCATTGTTCTGTCCGAGGGCCGCCTGCTCAACCTGGGCAATGCTACCGGCCACCCCTCCTTCGTGATGAGCAACTCCTTCGCCAACCAGACCATCGCGCAGATTGAGCTGTGGACCAAAAAGGACCAGCCTGCCGGTGAGCGTGAGTACCAGAAGCAGGTCTACGTCCTTCCGAAGATCCTCGACGAGAAGGTGGCGCGACTGCACCTGGACGCTCTTGGTGTTGAGCTGACGGAACTGAGCAAGGACCAGGCGGACTACCTGGACCTGGATGTCGCTGGACCGTACAAGCCGGAGCACTACCGCTACTAAAAGCTCCGCTTCGGAAGCTCCGCGAAACCCCAATCGATGGTGAAAGGCCGGACATGCGATAAGCGTGGCCGGCCTTTCGGCTAGAATTGGGTGTTCAGTATTGCTTGCCGGGGGACAGGAAGACGGGAACCATGACGGAAGTCGCCAAACGGAAAACGGGCAAGATCCTTGCCATCGTAGGGATCTGCGCTGCTATTGCCGTGGGCGGAATTGGCGTGGTGACCGTGCCGGGGCTGCTGGCTGGTTCAACCCAGAATGGTGCCGCTGCTCCGTCGCCGGCTCCCACCGTGGAGGCCAAGCCCGTTGAGCTGGGGATCACCCCGCTGGACGGAGCGATTGAGTGGAACCCCGTGGTGGGCCCGCAAATCAAAGCGGTCAACGGCAAGGTCAAGGACGTTGTGCTGGCGCCGGTGGACGGAGGCACGCCTGTGCAGGGCAAGACGAGCCCTGATGGCAGCACGTGGACCACGTCGGAGGTCCTGAAATTCAAGACCCAGTACAGCTATTCCTTCACCGTGGTGGACACCGCGGGGAAGGAAACCAAAAAGACCCAAACCTTCACCACGGTTTCAGCAGCCTATGAGGCAGACGCGTCCATTTACCCCCGCCACGGCACTACGGCGGGATCCGGGCAGCCCATCGAAATCAACTTCAGCGAGCCGGTAGTTGACAAGGCAGCCATGGAGAAGCGCGTTGCCATCACGGTTTCCTCAGGCCAGCCTGTGGCCTGGCACTGGTACTCGGACAAGAAGGTCCGGATCCGTCCTGAAGCTTTCTGGGCTTCCGGGACCACGGTCACCGTGGACATGAAACTCCTGGGAGTGGACTTCGGTAACAAGATGATCGGCAATGCCGACGTCGTTTCCACGTTTACCACCGGCCCCCAGCGCGTGGCCGTGGTGGATGACACCACCAAGACCATGAACGTGTACTCCGACGGACAACTGGTTCACACGGCTCCGGTGTCCCTCGGTGGCGAGGACTGGCTCTCTCCTACGGGGTACGCCGTGATCCTGGAGCAGGAGCGCAAATCCAACTTCAATGCCGGCAGCATCGGCCTTAAGCCGGGGGACAAGGGCTACTATGCGCCGATGGTGGTGGATTATGCCAACCGCCTGACGTGGTCCGGTGTCTACGTACACCAAGCCCTCGAATCCGCTTGGGGTGCCATTGGCCGGGTGAACGTCTCCCATGGCTGCGTAGGCCTGCTGCCGGACGACGCTGCATGGTTCTTCAACAACATGAAGACCGGCGATGTTGTCCAGATCCTGAACACCGGCGCGCCGGCCGTGGAACCTTTGGAAGGGTTCGGGGATTGGAACATCCCCTGGGCGAGCTACGCCCAACGGTAGTCCTGCTGTTAAGATCGTTGCAGTGATTATTTCCTGCGCGCTTTGACTCATTTTTCCAGCGCTGACATCTCGTCGGTCCTGCTCTTTGTGCTGCCCTCCACGGTGATTCCGGGTGTCCCTCAGGGGAACCCGCTAACGGGTTCCCAGGCCTCTTCCACCGGACCCCTCCTCATCACCTGGAGCACGCATGACTTTTTCACCAAACCTTCGCCCTGACTGCGGCAACTGCTTTGCACTCTGCTGCACCGCGCTCGGATTCACACGTTCTGCCGACTTTGCCATCGATAAGCCAGCTGCCGTAGCTTGCCCGAACATGGCGGACGACTTTTCCTGCTCGATCCATCAACGCCTGCTGCCGCGGGGTTTCCGCGGCTGCACGGTGTTTGATTGCTTCGGCGCCGGCCAAGTGGTTTCCCAGGGAACTTTCGCGGGAACCAGTTGGACCCAGGACCCCTCATCCAAGTCCTCGATGTTCGCTGTGTTCAAGGTTGTCAGGCAACTCCACGAGATGCTCTGGTACCTGGCTGAGGCCCGGCAACGGACCTTCGATCCTGACCTGGCATCCACCGCGGACCACCTGTCTGAACGCATAGCGGCCACCGCCCAAGGCGACGCCTCCACGGTCCTGGGCGCCGACGTCGAAACCTTGCACGGAGAGGTGCGGGTCCTCCTGATGGAGGTCAGCGAAGAACTGCGTGCCTCCTACGGTGCCGAGGACAAGCAGACGCTCGACGGCGGCCCTCGTCACCTGGAAATGAGCGGAGCAGACCTCATGGGGGCCAACCTTGCCAACCGGGGTCTATGCGGAGCAGACCTCCGCAGTGCCTACCTGATCGGAGCCAACCTCAGGAACAGCGACCTCACGGCAGTCGACCTCCTGGGAGCAGATCTTCGCGGAGCACAACTCCACGGCGCGGACCTCTCCAAGGCCCTGTACCTGACCCAACCGCAGATCAATGCCGCCGAAGGAGACTCCACCACCCTCCTGCCGGAACGGCTCACTAGACCGACTCAGTGGTGATTTTGACTGGTAACAGCCGCACCGGAGCTACGACCCGTGACTGTACGGCAGCTTCCTGAGTCGTTCTCCGACAGTCGCGTTCCGCTGCTCCGCCTGGCGCAGGCGGGCGAGCTCGCGGTTGCGTCGTTCCCCGAGGACTGCCCCGATGTAGTCCTCGGGGATGGTGCCTGAGGGAGGGGGAGGGGCGACGTACCTTGCGAGTTCGGAGGCCAGGGATGCCGCCATGTTGACGCGCGATGCCGGAGCCATGAGGTACGCCTGCTGCACAAACGTTCCTGCCCTGCGCGCGGTGGCATCGGGGACCCTGCCTATATCTGCCATGGCTACCCAGGCCTGAAGATAGTGGGGTGCCACGGGCATGATCCGGGGCTTGGAGGGAACACGCTGACGGAGCGAGTAGGTGCCGGCGACGATGTCGCCCAGACGCTTGGACTTGTCGTTGAAAAGCGCTACTCCGATGGCCAGGCCACCGAACGTCATGTAGATCTCCAGGAAACCGAGGAGACCACGGATGAGCGCGTGACGGAATCGGATGGAGCCGCCGTCGTCGCGTACGATGCGTAGTCCTGTGGCGAGCTTCCCCAGGGACCGTCCGCGGGTGAGTGTCTCCACGGCGATAGGGACGATGACGACGGAGAAGACGACGCTGCTGAGGACCAACGCCTGGATGGCGGCGTCATCGAGGTCCTGGGAGGCGGCGCTGATGAGGATGATGAGCAGTATGGCGAGGACGACCTGGGAGATGACGTCGAGGATGAGCCCCAGTGCACGGGCAGCGAAGGATGCCGGGCGCAACTCCAGGACCACTGCCTCGCCGGTGATGATTGAACTCATGCCCGCCCCCATACTTCGCAAACGCAGCGGGCCCACGGCGTGCCCGCATCAATGAGTCTAGCCGCGGCACTGACCCGGCGGGTGGCACAGGGGCTAGGGTGGTGCCGTGGACATTGACGCCTTCTCGGCCGTACAGGGGGACAAGTGGTCCCGGCTTCATTTTCTGGCGCACAAGCGCCGGCTCACTGGAGCCGAAGCAGACGAACTGCTGCGGCTGTACCAAACGGTGTCCGGGCATCTGTCCCTGATTCGCTCTGTGGCCCCGGAGACAGGCTTGTCGGCGTCCTTGTCTGCGGCGCTGGCCCAGGCCCGGACACGTTTTACGGGGGCACGCTCGAATTTTATGGAGGACTTGGCACGGTTCTTCGTTATTTCCCTGCCCGCGGCGTTCTACCGAATCCGCTGGCTGACTCTTTGGTGCGGGCTTGCCTTCGTGCTGGTAGCGGGTGCTTATGCCCTGTGGATCGGCACGTCACCGGATGCTTTGAGGGCCGTAGCCAGTGATGCAAAAGTGCAGCAGTACGTGGAGGAGGACTTCATTGACTACTACTCGGAGAATCCCGCTGCCTCGTTCGCAGGCGCTGTGTGGACGAACAACGCCTGGATTTCCGCCCAAGCTGTGGCGTTTGGAATCACCGGGTTCTGGGTGTCGTTCATCCTGTTCATGAATGCCCAGGGCCTGGGAATCGCGGCCGGGCTTTTCCTGGCGACGGGAAAGATGGATATCTTCTTCAGTTACATCCTTCCGCACGGCCTGATGGAACTCACGGCGGTGTTCATTGCTTGCGCGGCCGGGCTCAAGATCTTCTGGGCCATGGTGAGGCCCGGTCCCAGGACGCGGCTCCAGGCTGTGGCTGATGAAGGACGGTCTTTGATGACTGTTGCCCTCGGGTTGGTGCTCGTCCTGCTGATCTCCGGGATAGTGGAGGGCTTCGTGACGCCGAGTGCGTTGCCTGTGTGGGCCAAGATCACCATCGGGGCGCTGGTTTTGGCTGGTTATTGGGTCTATACCTTGGTGCTCGGTGGGAGGGCAGCCCGCGCCGGTGTCACCGGTGACCTGGTTGTCCACGACGCCGGGTATCGCAGCATCGCCGCATAGACCTTACAGTTACGTTTCGATCTGGTCGCAGGCGGGGTGGCACCGCGTGTCTGAAGAGGGCCGGGCGGTAGGCTCGAATGCAGACAAGAGAGCCGGTAGCAAGCAATCGCCGGTGGATGCCTACGGAAGTGAACCCGCTGTGAGCGACAAAAGCCCAAAACCACAAGAACCGGACACGGACGTCCATGAGGACCCCAACGAACCGGCCTTCGACTGGATGAAGCCGAAGAGCTCCAGCAGTGCTTCCGGCGCAGCTCCTGCCACTAAAGCGACCCCGGCTAATACCGCTACGCCGGCCACTACCGCGACACCTGCTGACAACGCCACGCCGGCCACTACCGCGACGCCTGCTAACACCGCAACGCCGGCCACTACAGCCACGCCGGCCAGCGGCCAGCCCGAGAGCCGTGCTGACCGCAAAGCCGCAGAGGCAGCCGACGTCGAGCCGGAACCCCCGCTGTTCGCTGACACGCTCGCTGGTGCTTCCACTGACAAGCAGCCGTCGCACTATTCGGAACCTTTGCCGACGTCGGCCCTTCAGGTCCGTCCGCCGGAAGACGAAGTGGCCCGCCGCAATGCTGAACGCGAGCAAGCCGCAAAAGTGAAACCGATCGGCCCCCGGGTTTTCCAGGTTCTGTTGGCCGTCTTCTATCCGGTGATCCTCCTGGTGCTCGCCGTCCGGGCGGTCACCAGCCCCCTGTTCCTGTGGGTGGAGTACAACCGCCCTGGTTTTCCCGGCGACGGCTACGGTTTCAGCACTGACGACCGCATGACGTACGGCTCGTACGCCGTGGACTACCTGAGCAACTGGGCCGGTCCGCGGTACTTGGGTGGCTTGGTCAACCAGGATGGCGCCAAGCTGTTCAAGGACAGCGAAGTGGCGCACATGGCTGACGTCAAGCTGGTCATATTGTCGTCCTTCGGTGCCGGCCTGCTGCTCATCATCCTCAGCATCATCGCCATCCTGTACTTGCGTAAGCGCAGTAACGGCGGGATCCGTCGAGGTCTCTTTGCCGGATCCATCGTTACTTTGGTCATCATTATTGGCCTCGCTGTCCTGGCAGCACTGAGCTGGCAGCAGTTCTTCACTGAGTTCCACCGGATCTTCTTCGCCAACGGGACGTGGACGTTCTCGCTGGAGGACACCCTCATCCGGCTCTTCCCGGGACAGTTCTGGATCGACGCGGGCATCGTCATTGGCGCCCTGGTATTCCTTGTAGCGACGCTGACGTTCATCTTCACGTGGCCCACCAAGCAGCGTCGGGGGCTGGCGGGTAAGCAGGATGCTGCGGACGGCGACGACACGGGTGACGCCGCTGCGGTGCCAAACGACGATGAAAGCACCAAGGAAGCAACAGAAGTCAAACGGTAGTCGCGGCAGAAGCCCGTGGGTTGAAGGCGATCCTGAAGTAGTCAGCACGGAACGCCAGGAAATCCAGCCCGTTCCTCAATTGCCGTAAAGCTCCAGTGCCGACACTCCGCGGATATTCGCAGTGCTGAACTCAGGAGTACGAGGAATTCTGTACCCTTCATTGTGCCCGTACGGGAGGCTTTGTAGAAGAGAAACTCCGTGCCGACGCCGGCGGGGGTGACCTTGGGACTCCTCTGCAAGCCGCCGGTTAGTGCGCCAAGCTGACCATGCCCAACATCAGCGGCTTCGCCATCAATGGCCAGCTTCGTTTCGACAAGAGGTTCTCCTCCTCTACCTTCTTGCTGCTGTCAAGACACCGATGAGCTGTTCAGGGCGGTCTGTGCTGGCGACGACGGTCTTGCCGTTTTCGTCTCGATGTGGATCTCCGGACCGCCGACGAGGTACCCGATCATGCCGGGCCCCATGTATCGGAGCCCGTACCCGCTGGGACCGGCCGCGTTGTCGGTGGTCACCGGTGGTGATTCGAGCCGGCCTAGGTGGTGCCGCTACTTTTCGTAGAGCTTTTCCACAACCGACGAGAAATCGCCAACCACGGCCGCCCGCTTCAGTTTGAGCGACGGCGTCAGGTGGCCGGATTCGACGCTGAGCTCAGCCGTAAGGAATGCGAATTTCTTGATCGATTCAGCGGCGGACACGAGCTTGTTGGCCTCGTCCACAGCCGACTGCACGGCGGCGTTCACCCGGTCGTCTCGAGCTGCGTCCTCGAGTGCCAAGGCACCGACCTTGTTCTCCGCGCACCAATCGGCCAAGCCGTCGGGATCGAGGCTCACCAGTGCCCCGATAAACGGCCGGCCGTCGCCCACCACCACTGCCTGGCCCACCAACGGGTGCTCGCGCAGTTTCTCCTCCAAAGGGCCCGGAGCCACGTTCTTGCCACCTGCAGTGACCAGGAGGTCCTTCTTGCGGCCGGTGATGGTCAGGAAGCCGTCTTCGTCCAGTTCGCCGAGGTCGCCGGTACGGAAGAACCCATCAACAAACGCGGCCTCGTTGGCTGCCTCATTGCGGTGATACCCCTTGAATACACCGATGCCCTTGACCAGCACTTCGCCGTCCTGGGCCACCCGGACGGTGGTGCCGGGGAGGGGGATCCCGACGGTACCGATACGGGTCATGCTGGGAGTGTTGACGGTACAAGGCGCGGTGGTCTCCGTCAGCCCATAGCCCTCCAGCACGGGAACACCCGCTCCATGGAAGAAGTGGTTGTCCCGGAGGCTCAGGGGACTGGCACCGGAGACCGTGTAGCCCACGTTCCCGCCGAAAACCTCGCGCACCTTGGGATAGAGAAGCTTGTTGAACGCGGTGTGCTTCATACCCAAAAGCCACCCCGGCCCGGGTCCCTGCCCACGCGCGGCGAGGTCGACCGCCGTCGAATATTCCACAGCGGTTGCTGACGCTGCGGAGAAGAGCGCGGACTTTCCGCTCATGGCGGCTTTGTGGCCTGCGCCGGCATAGACCTTCTCGAAGATACGGGGAACGGCGAGCAGGAATGTGGGCTTGAAGGAACTGAGGTCGGCCATCAGCCCGGCGGCTCCGGCGCTATGCCCCAGCGTGATGCCTGCGGTGAGGCAAACAACCTGGACCGCCCTAGCAAGGACGTGTGCCAGCGGCAGAAACATCAGTGTCCGTGCGCCTTGCTGCATCAGCAGCTCGGGGAGGAACGGGATGACGTTCCGCGCCACCAGGACAAAGTTGCCGTGGGTGATTTCGCAGCCCTTGGGCTTGCCCGTGGTTCCGGAGGTGTAAACGATTGAGGCGACGTCAGCCAGGGTTGCGGCGCTGCGCTGGCGCTCCAGTTCGGCGTCCATAATGCCGATTCCGACGGCGGAGACGCTGGTCAGGTTGGGGGCGTCGCCGTCGTGCTCCATCCGCATGATCGCCACGGGATCGTCGCCGAGTGCCGTGGACCGGTTCACCACCGCATGGACAAGGTCGGCTTTGGCCGTGTCCTCCACGAAGATGCGTCGAGCGCCGGAATCAGCCAGGATCCATTCGATCTGGCTGGCTGACGACGTCTCATAGATGGGTACGGTCACGCCGCCTGCCATCCAGATGGCGAAGTCCACCAACGTCCATTCGAAGCTTGAGCGGGACAAGACCGCCACGGGGTCACCGACGTTGAGGCCACCAGCGATCAGGCCCTTGGCCAAAGCAGTGACATCGGCGAGGAACCTTGCAGCGGAGACATTCAGCCAACCGTTGGCCGTCTTGTGGGCGTACAGGATCCCGAACGGATCCTTGGCGCAGCGTTCCAGGAGGAGGTCCGTCACGTTGGTGTCCGGGTCCGCCTCGACCAGGAGCTCCGTGCTCGCTTCCCTCACTGCTTGCCTCCTAGATCCACGATGGCATCCACATTCTCATCCGCCACTCCTGGTAGCTGATGACTTCCGCTGTCAGCACCGGATAAAAGAACGCCGTTGCCAGGACAGCCAGCACCAGGACCACGGCAACAACGTACAGTCCGGACCTTCGACGCCATGGAGGATCGCTGCTGCGTCCCAGGACCAAACCCAGCACATATGTCAGGCCGAGCACAAGGAACGGCTCAAAGGACACAGCGTAGAAGATGAACATGGTGCGTTCCGGGTACATGAACCACGGAAGGTATCCGGCAGCAACTCCGGCAAGGATGGCGCCTGCACGCCAGTCCCGGCGGCCGGCCCACCAGAACAGCAGGATGACCAGGGCAATGGTTCCGCCCCACCACACCACTGGATTGCCCACCGGAAGAATGGCCGAGGAACACGTCTCAACGACGCAGCCCGCGGTGCCCTGCTTGGGAGCCTGGTAGAAGAACGACGTAGGCCGGCCCATGACGAGCCAGGTCCAGGGGCTGGACTCATAGGGGTGGTCCGAGCTCAGTCCTTGGTGGAACTTGTAGGCCTCAAGGTGGTAATGCGCCAGGGACCGCACGGAGTTGGGCAGCCAATCCCATCCGGGTGCGGGATTGGTGGCCGCCCATTGACGGTAGTAAGCGTCCTTCGACAGGAACCAGCCCGTCCAGGTTGCCGCATACGTGACGGCAGCCACCGGAATCATGGTGACAAACGCAAGGAGGCCGTCTTTGATGATGCCGGCACTGAACCAGCTGCGGATGCCGGCAATGCGCCGTGCGTTCAGGTCCCACAGCACAGTCATCAGTCCAAAGGCAGCCACGAAGAACAGCGCGGACCATTTGGTTCCGACGGCGAGTCCAAGGCAGATTCCGGCAATGAGGCGCCACCATCGCATCCCAAGCCAGGGCCCGGCCACCAGCTGGGTGGGTGTTGGGCGACCGCCCGGCGAAGCAGCCGCCTGCGCGGCAAGCCGGGAAGCCAAACGACGGCGGCCGTCGTCGCGGTCCAGCAGCAAGGCGCCGAATGCGGCCAGGATCCAGAACGCCAGGAACACGTCCAGCAGTGCTGTCCGGGACAGCACCAGGTGGTGGCCATCAATGGCCAGCAGCAGACCGGCCACAGCGCCAAGTGTGTGGGAACGGAAGAGTTTCAGTGCGATGAGGGAGACCAGGAAGACCGTCAGCGTGCCCGTGAGCGCGGCGCTAAAGCGCCAGCCGAAGGGATTGTCTCCGCCGAACAGCCACATCCCGAAGGTGATCATCCACTTGCCCACCGGGGGATGGACCACGTATTCCGGAGTGTTGAGGAGGACGTTCGGGTTTCCGGCGTTGAATGAGTCGTTTGCGTTGGCGGGCCAGCTGCGCTCGTAGCCGCTCACCAAATAGGAGTACGCGTCCTTCACGTAGTAGGTCTCGTCGAAAACCAGGCTGTGCGGGGCATCAAGCCGGAAGAACCGGAGAATCCCGCCCAGGACCGCGGTGATGGTGGGTATCAGCCAGAACCACAAACGCAACGACGCCGGATAGTCGCGCCAGCTTTGGACCCCGCCGATCAGGCGGTCCCTGAGAGCCTGGGCAGTGAAGGCCTCAGCAGGCCGGACAATCCAACGGTGACGTTCCAGCCCACGGCCCGGCAATGGCGTCCCTGCCCCGTCCTCCATGGGCTTGGCCCGCCGGGGCCCCTGCCCATCCTTGGATGTCCGTGGATCCGGGACCGCGATGGTGTCCGCGCCCGCAGTGTCACCGGCTCCAGGCGTCGCGGGGGACGCCACGGGAGTTCCGGAAGAGGTGGCAGGAACGGGCGACTGGTTCACCCGCCCATGCTACCTTTCCATCCTTGGTGCAGCGTTGAGGTGCGGCGTTGACGACGGCGCGGCATTAGGCTTGGCAGGTGGATGAACAACGCAGCACCCCGGACGAGGCTCCCTTCAGCGATGACGTGTACGAGGCGACTCCTGCCGCCGGTGCCGGCGCAACCCCGGGCATCGGCAGGATCGTGTTGGCGGCCACCCCTATCGGAAACGTGGGGGACGCATCCGCCCGCCTGATTGAACTCCTGGCGACCTCGGACATCGTGGCCGCAGAGGACACTCGCCGTTTGCACCGGCTCGTCACGGCCTTGGGCGTGGAAGTCTCCGGACGTGTCATCAGCTACCACGAACACAACGAAGTGGCCAAGACCGGCGAACTGCTTGACCACGTACGCGCTGGAAAGACCATCCTCATGGTCAGCGACGCCGGGATGCCCGCGGTCTCGGATCCCGGGTTCCGCTTGGTGGAGGGCGCGGTTGCGGCCGGCCTGACGGTCACGGCGGTGCCGGGGCCTTCCGCCGTGCTGACGGCACTTGCCCTGTCCGGCCTGCCAACGGACCGATTCTGCTTTGAAGGATTCCTGCCACGGAAGTCGGGGGAGCGGAACTCGCGCCTCGTCGACCTCGCGGATGAGCGCCGCACCATGGTCTTCTTCGAGGCCCCGCACAGGCTCGAAGTCATGTTGCGGGCACTGCACGAGCGTTTTGGGGCTGAGCGCCGTGCCGCGGTATGCCGCGAGCTGACCAAGACCTACGAAGAAGTCATCCGCGGCACCCTCCGCGAACTGCTGGAGTGGGCAGAGAACAACGAAGTCCGCGGTGAAATCGCGGTTGTGGTGGGTGGTGCGCCTGAACAGGCGCCCGGCAAGCCCGAGGACCACGTAGCAGCGGTGAACGAACTCATCTCCCAAGGGATCCGCTTGAAGGAGGCCGTGGCAGCCGTGGCCGACGACGCCCGGGTCAGCAAGCGCGAGCTGTACTCCGCGGTCCTCGCAGCACGCTGATACCGGCTGTGCAGCTGCACAAAATAGCGACTCCTTGGCAGTGCGTGAAGGCGTAGACACTCCTTCTCGCGGGGCAGTACCGTGGCAGTAATTCAAGCCACTTCCGGCAACGAACCCCAGTGGTGCAATTCTCCAAAGCACCCAAGACGAAGGAGTCGCCATGACTGTCACGGTTGAACGCGAAAGCGAACTGCTGGCTTCCGTCCCCACCGGCCTGCTGATCAACGGTCAGTGGCGCCCGGCCGGATCCGGAAAGACCTTTGATGTTGAGGACCCGGCCACGGGCAAGGTCCTGCTCAGCATCTCCGACGCCGGTGCTGAAGACGGCGCCGCCGCCCTCGACGCCGCTGCTGCCGCCCAGGCTGACTGGGCACGCACCGCCCCGCGTGAGCGCGGCGAGATCCTGCGCCGTGCCTTCGAGCTCGTCACCGAACGCGCCGAGGACTTCGCATTGCTCATGACCCTGGAAATGGGCAAGCCCCTGGCCGAAGCCCGCGGCGAAGTGACTTACGGCGCCGAATTCCTGCGCTGGTTCTCTGAGGAAGCCGTCCGCGTGTCCGGCCGCTACTCCGCAGCGCCGGACGGCAAGAACCGACTCCTCGTGCAGAAGAAGCCGGTAGGCCCCTGCTTGCTGATCACCCCGTGGAACTTCCCGCTGGCCATGGCCACCCGCAAGGTAGCCCCCGCCGTCGCGGCTGGCTGCACCATGGTGCTCAAGCCCGCCAACCTGACTCCGCTGACCAGCCTGCTCTTCGCACAGGTCATGCAGGAAGCCGGTCTGCCCGCCGGTGTACTGAACGTCATCCAGACCTCCACCGCCGGTGCCGTCACCGGCCCGCTGATCAAGGATGACCGTCTCCGGAAGATCTCCTTCACCGGCTCCACCCCGGTCGGCCAGGCACTGATCCGGGAAGCCGCTGACAAGGTCCTGCGCACCTCCATGGAACTGGGCGGCAACGCTCCGTTCGTGGTCTTCGAAGACGCCGACCTGGACAAGGCCGTTGAAGGCGCCATCGCAGCCAAGATGCGCAACATGGGCGAGGCCTGCACCGCAGCGAACCGCTTCATTGTGCACGAGTCCATCGCCGACTCCTTCGCCGAGAAGTTCGCCGCCAAGATCGGCTCACTCACCACCGCCCGCGGCACTGAGCCTGAGTCCAAGGTGGGCCCGCTGATCGACGGCAAGGCCCGCGACGGCGTTCACGCCCTGGTGTCCGAAGCCGTAGCAGGAGGTGCCACAGCCGTCACCGGTGGTGCCGCCGTCGACGGTCCCGGCTACTTCTACCAGCCCACCGTGCTGAAGAATGTCGCAGCTGATGCCCGCATCCTGCAGGAAGAGATCTTCGGGCCGGTAGCGCCGATCATCACCTTCTCCACCGAAGACGACGCCGTCCGTCTGGCCAACAACACCGAATACGGCCTGGTTGCCTACGTCTTCACCAAGGACCTCAACCGTGGCCTGCGCATCAGCGAACGAATCGAGACCGGCATGCTCGGCCTCAACGCCGGCGTCATCTCCAACGCCGCGGCTCCGTTCGGTGGCGTCAAGCAGTCCGGCCTGGGCCGTGAAGGCGGCTCTGAAGGCATCGAAGAGTACCTGTACACCCAGTACGTAGGTATCGCGGACCCGTACGCCGACTAGGCTGCGCAGGATCCGGTCCACCGCTCTCGCAACAAGAACGGTTGACACATGCAGGGGCCCGGCCCCGGAACCACAAGTTCCGGCGTCGGGCCTTTGCTGTTCCTCTGGCGGCCGGGTCAGCGGCGCTGCGGCAGAAGGCCCCGAAGCGACCGCCACCAGCGGGCCAGCGTCCACCCCACACTCTTCCCGAGCTTCCCTATTGCCCGGAAGGGTGCGCCGAGGGCGCGGACCCAGCGATGCATCATCGACGGCGGCAGCCAGTCCGCACGGAAGCGGACCAGCCAGCGGGTATTGTTCCGCAACGACTCACGGACGACGGCGATGCGGCTCGCCGCTGGAGGTGCTGCGCCCTGCGCTCCCGTAGCCCCGCGCCCATAGCGCTGCCGTTCGAAGTCCGAGGTAAGCGCGGCGACCGCCACGTGTGCGGCGTCGTCGAGTCCTCCCGCCTCACCCAAGGCAGCACTCGCGCGGAGCCTGGCGGAGAAGTGCCGGGGCGTTTCGCTGGGCGTTGACGGCAAGCCGTAGTCGGTTGCGAGGTCCTGCAGTTCCGCCCAGGCAAGTTCCGGGGCAGGATCCTTGGAACCGGGCAGCGTTGCGTTGGCGTCATCCGGTGGCTTTTGGTTCAGCCGACGCCGGCGCAGGACCGCCCTGCTCAGCCGGGGCGACCACAGGAATCCCATCAGCAGCAGTACACCTGCCGCGGCAGCGGCAATCGTGGGAAGCGGATTCGCACTGGGGGAACCCGCTTCGGGGGTGTCGCCTCCGGGCAGGGGCACAGGGGCGGGCGCTGCAGTGGCAGGAGTGGTCAGGACTTCCTTCTCGTCCGCGTTGGTACTGAGGTTGCCGGAGGCTGAGGACTCCGTGGCGTACTCGGGCACCACACCGCGCGATGGGGTGGGCTCAAACGGAACCCAGCCGAGGCCCTCAAAGTAGAGCTCCGGCCACGCGTGGGCGTCACGGGCATCCACTTCGTACTCCGGGAATGACCCCTGGCCGACCAAAGCCACCGACTCGCCGGTGAGCCTGCCGGGTGCATAGCCCACGGCAATGCGGCTCGGAATACCTTCAGCCCGCGCCATCACGGCCATCGCCGAGGAAAAATGGACGCAGTAACCGCTTTTGACAGCCAGGAAATCTGCCAGGACCGAAAGGCCATTTCCGTCGTAGCCGTTCTGCACCGGCGCCTGCAGGGAGTAGGTAAACTCGCCGGAGCGCAAGTATTTCTGGAGGGCCAACGCCTTGCCGTAGTTGCTCCCCGCGGATGCCGTCACGGAATCGGCGGTCTGGCGAACGATGTCCGGCAGGTTGCCCGGAATCCGGAGGAAGTCCTCCGGGATGCCCTCCGGAGCGGCCGTGGCCTGGGACAAGGACTGCGCCGTCACCTTGGGGGCGGCGGAGAACACCACATACCTTTGCGCACGCGTGCTGGTTTCCGTGCTCATGATGCTCAACGTGGCAGGATCCCAGGTCCAGCGCCCGTTGAGACCGTTCACCGAGGCCGGCGCGAACGGGGCAGGAAGGTAGGGGCTGGTGAAGAGGCCCGCGTTGATGGACGTCACGGTATTGACCACTTCGCCTTGGACGGAGTATCCGGTCTCGATCCTGTCGGCACCCACGCGCCGCTCCGCGGCACGATCGTCAGGGGCCCAGGTTTCGCCGTCGAAGTGGTCGATGGTGACGGACCTCAGGTACACAGGGCCATCGGCGCTCGTGGCGTAGGTGATGCGACCCGATCCCGTGGGACTCCGGAGGCTGTTGCCCAAGGTGATCATGGGATTAAGTCCGTTGGAGGTGCCCCACGGACTTAGCCGTGAACCCTGGGGAAAGGTCCCGGTCTCGAAGCCGGGAATCGCCAGCGGAACCACCATGGTCAAGGCCAGCGCGAGGCCACCAGTCACCAGGGAGCGCCTGAACTGGCCGGCGCCCCGCCCGGACCCGGACTGCAGCCGCGCATCAGGGGCGAACCAATGGCTGCACCCCAGGATGAGGAGATAGCCCACGGCAGCACCGACGAAGCCTGCAATGCCCACGCTCTGGGGTTTGATGGTGGCTGGAACCACCATGACCGCGAGGAGCCCGATGCCGCTGGCCGCGGGCATCGCCAAGGGAACTGCCAACGCGTCGATCAAGATCACCAGGAGCCCCAGGCAGGCGCACATGACGAACACGATCCCGGCGTTGGGCGCCACAGGTGCGCTTTCGGAGACCACCGTCTCGGCAGCACGTTTGATCAGGCGTCCGACGGCGGTGAATGTCCCGGCCGTGGGGATGAAACCCGCCAGGCTTTCCTGGCGGCAGAACGTGAAGCTGAGTATTCCCGCGAGCGTGGCAAAGGAGCCCAAGGTCGCGAGCAGCGGCTGGGCGCGGAGTGCCCGGAGGACGGCCAGCGTCAGTGCGACAACAACCACCGTGGTGATCAGGGGCATGAACCAGGCCCAGCCCCTGAGGACGCCGTTCAAAGAAAGGGCGGCGCCCAGGACAGCAACCACGATTGAGCCCGCCATGACCCAGGGGTACGGGCCAGGGCCGGGGGCTTGCTGCCGGGATGCCCCACCGGACTGCCCCTGGGCGGGCGTTCCACTGGTTGGGTTTGGCGCGGGGGATCCGCGGTGGGACGTGGCCGTCATCGGGGCACCGCCGCTCCGCGCCGCACGTCCATGGCCGCCCCTGCGGCAGCCACGATTCCACCTTCATCGAAGGCGGACCAGGCAGCCGGCAATGGTGTCCTGGATGTCACGGCAGCCACTCGCCAGCCCGCGACACGCAAAATTTCCAGTGCTTCGTCGTTGTTCCGCGACGGATCGGTGATGACCAACGCAAAGGCGTTTGCGCCATACGCTGCCGCCGGGGCGAGGGTCCTGGCTTCGGCGGCCGTCAGCGTGCCCAGCAGCGCCAGAAGGGGGCCACGCAGCCGGTGCGCCGCGAGTTTATCCATGAGCCGGTCATCAAACACCGAGTCAGCGGTTTCCTGGCCGCTCGAGCCCGATACTGCGTCCCGGCTTTCGCCCTTCTGGTGTTCGGCCCTGTTGTGTTCGGACCTGGCATGCCGGGGACCGCTGAGCTCAATGGCGGCAAGCCCC
This sequence comes from Paenarthrobacter aurescens, assembly GCF_025421775.1. Lineage (GTDB taxonomy): Bacteria > Actinomycetota > Actinomycetes > Actinomycetales > Micrococcaceae > Arthrobacter > Arthrobacter aurescens_B. Next base: position 565,456 of record NZ_JAOEFX010000002.1, read on the forward strand.
TCCGCGATCGCCTGCAAGCCTCCGGCGCCCGCGAACTCCTCCGTATCCGGCTCCGGCGCCGAGCGCGAACGGATGAACGCCGGACTGCCAAAAGCATCCAGGACACGCAGCGAATAGTTCCATTCCGCCAAGTGGGCCGTGATGGACATTGCTGCCGTGACCATCCACTCAAAGTTGGGATTGGTCACCAGGTCCGAATCTTCGTCGTGGCCTCCGAACATGGACGCCGTTCCAGCCGCGAAAGCCGTGAAGCGTTGGTCAAGGATGAGGGTGGCTTCCGGAGTGGTGACCGACTCCTCTTGACGCACCATGAGCTGGCCGTGGCGCGCCGTAGCGGCCCAATGGACGCGGCGCATGGGATCGCCGTGCCGGTACTCGCGGGTCATGATGTCGTCATCGCTGGGGTTGGCACGGATGCGCGTTGCCGTCACGCCGTCGTTGCCGCGCGCCCCGGCAAGGCCGGTCACGGGAAGTTCGACGGCGGCCGGCGTCACGGTGAGGATGTCGCCGTCGTCGATTGAATGCCGACGCAGGGACAAGCCAAAGGGGTCACTGAACTCCGCCGTCACCGGACCAATCCGGAACTGTCCGCGCTTGCCCGAACGCAGATGGTATTCATAACGGCTGGTGCCCCCGGAAGCCGACCTTGCGGGGAAACGGAACGCCGGAGGCTCCCCGAAGCGGGGAGGCAGTTGCTCCTCCATGATCACGTGGCCCGTGGAATAGGAGGACCGGGCGATTGCCATCCGGACTGTGGTGGTGTTGGCCGTCTCCACAGTGGAGGGATTGAACTCCCGGTACACCTGGAATTTCGGCTTGAGCACCCGGACGCCGGCGAGGGCGACAATCGGCAAGAGGAGCAGCAGGACCGCGAGGGTCAGGAGATCCCGCCTGCCCATGACGTAGGCACATCCCAGTGCGACGGCCCCGGCCGCAAGCAAGCCCCAGCCGCGGTTGGTAAACAAGTGCTTGGGGAGCCGATCCACGAGCGCCATTTCTGCCTCCTAGGCGGTGTGCCTGTCCCTGCGCCACGCTCCGGGCGGTTCCTGGGCAACCGGCAGTGCAGCCAGGATGCCCCGGAGGATGCTCTGCGGCGTATCGCCTGAGCTTGCCGCTTTGCGGTCCAGGATGATCCGGTGGGCGAGTACGGATTCGGCCACGTCCACCACATCATCCGGAAGCACGAAGTCGCGGCCGTCAAGGGCGGCCGTGGCCTTGGCCGCGCGCAACAACTGCAGCAATGACCGTGGGCTCGCGCCCAGGCGAAGGCGGGCGCTGTCGCGGGTTGCCCGCCCGATAGCCACTGTGTATTCCTTGATCGCCGTGGACACATGGACCTCCTGAACGGTGGCGATCATGGCTGCCACGTCCGCGGCAGTGACCACGGGGGTCACTTTGGCCAGGGGTGAGAACGCCTGGTGCGTCTCCAGCATTTCGATCTCGGCGTCCTTGTCCGGGTAGCCCATGGAAATCCTCGCCATGAAGCGGTCGCGCTGGGCCTCGGGCAGCGGGTAGGTGCCCTCCATCTCGATGGGGTTCTGCGTAGCCACCACCATGAACGGCAAGCCCAGTTGGTACGAATGCCCATCCACGGTCACCTGGTGCTCTTCCATGCATTCAAGGAGGGCAGATTGTGTCTTGGCCGACGCGCGGTTGATTTCATCGCCGATCACGATGTTCGCGAAGACGGCGCCCGGGCGGAACTCAAACTGCCGGGACGACTGGTTGTAAATGGACACGCCCGTAACGTCCGAGGGCAGGAGGTCGGGGGTGAACTGGATGCGCGAGACAGTGCAGTCCACTGTCCGTGCCAGGGTCTTGGCCAGCAGGGTCTTTCCTACACCGGGCACATCTTCCAAGAGGAGGTGGCCTTGGGCGAGCAGTACCGTCAGTGCGAGCTTCGCAGCATCTGCTTTGCCGTCGATGACCTTGTTGATGGAACTGAGGACGCGTTCGCTGGCATCGTGGAACCGCTCCGCGTCCATGACCTGCGGCCGGTGCCCGTTAAGCGCCGCGCCGTCCCGTGGCAGCGCGCTGTAAGCCTCGCCCTGGAGCGGGGTTGGTTCAACGGACACTTGTCGCTTGGACTCCATGGATTGCCCTTCAGCCGTGGCCACTGCACCGCAACCTTCGCTTAGCACTGCTGGTGTTGGCCGCCTGTCCGTTCCAGACTACCCAGACATTGGCCGTCGCTGACATAGTGCTCATGAATTTATGTGCCAACTGGAATTTATCGTGGCTGTCTTAGGAGGACCGCGGTCCGATTAAGGTGTAAGCATGTGCAATTCCCTCGCTCCTGCTCCCTACCAGGCGTCATCCGACGCAACAGACGCAAAAGATTCCCGCAAGGAATATCCGCCCGCGCCGGAGCCACTGCCCGTGCCGGTGATGGACAACCACACACATCTGGACTTCAGGCACGGTCTGATCGAAGTGTCCGTGCGCGACGCGATGGACTCCGCCGAGGCCGTGGGTGTGCAGGGAACTGTTCAGGTTGGCTGCGACCTGGAGTCCTCCCGCTTCACCGTGGAAGCCGTCGAAGCGGATCCCCGCCTGCTGGGCGCCGTCGCGATCCACCCCAATGATGCACCCGTGTACGCAGGTCGTGGTGAACTGGAGTCGGCGCTCGCCGAGATCGAAGAGTTGGCCGCCCATCCTCGAATCCGTGCGATCGGGGAGACAGGATTGGATTTCTTCAGGACCCACGGCGAGGGCCTGGCACACCAGAGGTACTCCTTCCGGCGCCACATCGACATTGCGAAGCGGCTGGGACTGACATTGCAGATCCACGACCGGGATGCCCACGACGACGTTGTGCAGGTGCTGAGGGAGGAAGGAGCCCCGGACCGGGTGGTGTTCCACTGCTTCTCCGGAGATGAGGAACTGGCCCGGATCTGCAACGAGAACGGTTGGTACATGTCTTTCGCGGGCACCATGACGTTCAAGAATGCGGGAAACCTCCGTGCGGCACTGGCCATCGCCGAGCCCGGCAGGATCCTGGTGGAAACCGACTCACCTTTCCTGACGCCGCATCCTTACCGGGGCCGGCCGAACGCGAGCTACATGGTGCCGTACACCGTTCGCTCCATGGCCGAAGTGACAGGAAACGACCTTTCAGAGCTGTGTTCGCGTCTGGCGGAAAATACGCTCCGAGCCTACGGTTCGTGGGCCTGATTCGCCCGTCCGAGGGATGCCTGGAGGTTTCTCCCATGAATACCCGGTATGCAGAAGTCTTGGTTGGTTTATAACAGATCGGTTACTGTGTTAAACAAGTAGCCGGGGTCGGGGAAGGCCTTCGGACAACTGGACCGATTGACTCGGACCATCAGTTGAATGTTTTTTGGCGGCGCGGATGCCGGCAGCAAGAGCGGGACCAGGCGTTATGCCTGGCCCCTCCGTTTTGCGGCTGGCATTATTTCTGCGCTTTTCCCCGTGCCCGGACGGTCTGAGAGTTATGGGCAATCGTGATCAAGTTCTTCACAACGGATGGCAAGTTCAGCTTCCTCAAAGTCGGTGCCCAGTTGCTGGTTGTTGCAGCGCTGGTGGTCGGAGTTGTCACGTTCGTGGGCAACAACAAGACCGTCACCCTCAACGTGGACGGCAAGGTGAGCTCCATCCAGACCTTTGGCGGCACGGTTGACCAGGTGGTCAAGGCAGCCAAGGTCGAGTTGAAGGACGCAGACAGGGTGTCGCCGGCTCTCGACTCCCGCGTTGACAACGGCTCCGTGGTCAACATCAACCTCGCCAAGGCAGTGTCCATTGAACTGGACGGCGCCCGCAAAACCGTCAACACCAATGCCCCCGACGTCGCCGCACTGGTGAGCGAACTCGGAGTAGCCAGCTCCTCCGAGATCTCCCAGCCGAAGGAAGCGTCTTTGGAAGTCACGGGCTCCTTCGTCTCCATCTCCACTCCCAAGACCATCAGCGTTGTTGCTGACGGGAAGGACACCAGCACCACCACGACGGCGGCCGACGTCGCCACCGTTCTCAAGGACACCGGCATCACCGTCGGCGCCAACGACCGCATCTCCCAGCCTGGCAACGCGCCCATCGTCCAGGACATGGTGATCAAGGTCTCCCGGGTGGACACCAGCAAGACTGCAGAAGCCACTGAGGAAGTGCCCTTCGAAAGCGTGAAGACCGAAAGCGCTGAGCTGTACAAGGGTGAAGAAAAGGTCACCCAGGAGGGCGTAGCCGGTTCGCTGGTCAAGACGTTCAAGCTGGTCCTGGTTGATGGACGCGAAGCATCCCGCGCCCTCGTGTCCAGCAATGTCACCACGAAGCCAGTTACCGAGAAGGTCAGCGTCGGCACCAAGGCCCGCCCCGTGGCGACTCCTGCCAAGGCTGCAGCGACCTCCAGCGGCCCCACAGGAGCCCCGAACGAAGCCATGTGGGACAGGATTGCCCAGTGCGAGTCCGGTGGAAACTGGTCCATCAACAGCGGTAACGGCTACTACGGCGGCCTGCAGTTCTCCAGCCCCACCTGGCTTGCCAACGGTGGCGGGGCTTACGCTCCCAACGCCAGCTTGGCCAGCAAGGCACAGCAGATCGATATCGCCAACCGCCTCTACGCCAAGAACGGCCTCCGCGACTGGGGCTGCGCGCACGCGGCCTGACCCCTCACAGGCGATACGATACCTAGGTGACTGAACCGAATTCCGAACCCGCCGCCGTCGCGCCCCTGCTGGGCGCCACAGACATCCGACGGCTTGCCGAGGAAATCGGTGTACGCCCTACGAAGACCCTGGGGCAGAACTTTGTGATCGACGGCAACACGATCCGCAAGATCGTGGCCGCTGCCAATATCGACTCCGGGGAAACCGTGTTGGAGGTCGGCCCGGGACTGGGCTCGCTGACACTCGGTTTGCTGGACGCAGCCAAGAACGTTGTGGCTGTTGAGATCGACCCCGTCCTGGCCGAAAAGCTGCCCGAAACCGTGCGGGCCTGGCGGCCGGGAGCGGAAGACAACTTCCATCTGGTGCTGTCCGACGCCATGAAGGTCACGGAGTTGCCCGTGCCACCCACCGCGTTGGTAGCCAACCTGCCGTACAACGTTGCCGTGCCCGTGGTGCTTCATCTCCTGCAGCATTTCCCGAGCCTGCAACACGGCCTGGTCATGGTGCAGGACGAGGTAGCCGATCGCCTCGCCGCAACGCCCGGGTCCAAGATCTACGGTGTTCCGTCCGTCAAGGCAGCCTGGTATGGGCACATGCGCAAGGCCGGCGTCATTGGCATGAACGTATTCTGGCCCGCCCCGAAAATCCATTCGGGGCTCGTGGCGTTCACGCGCCATGACCCGCCCGAAACTCATGCCACCCGTGAACAGGTCTTTGCCGTCATTGATGCTGCCTTCGCGCAACGCCGGAAAACCCTCCGCGCCGCACTGGCCGGTTGGGCAGGCAGCGCCGCAGAGGCCGAGCGTTGCCTGGTTGCCGCCGGCGTCGACCCAACCGCGCGCGGCGAAGTCCTGGACATCTCCGCTTACGTCAGGATCGCCGAAGCCCGCCATCCTGTGGACGCATGAACCCGGGCACCCGGAAACCCAGCAGCCTCCCGTTTGTGGGGGATCGCTTCCATGCCCGGACGGTTCGCGTCAAAGCCCCCGGTAAGGTCAACGTCTCCTTGAGCGTAGGCCCGCTGCGTCCGGACGGTTACCATTCGGTGGCCAGCGTCTACCTCGCTGTTTCCCTGTACGAGGAAGTGGCGGCGACCAGCACCGAGGCTGAAGGAATCACCATCAGCATCAGCCCTGAAAGCACGCTGGACCTGGACGGCGTGGACATTCCCCTGGACGAGCGAAACCTTGCCCACAAGGCCGCAGCCATCATGGCCGAAATGTCCGAGAAGCCCACGGGCGTGCACCTCGAAATCACCAAGCGCGTGCCGGTTGCCGGCGGCATGGGCGGCGGTTCCGCCGACGCCGCAGCCACGCTGCTGGCGTGCGACGCCCTCTGGAACAGTGGCCTCTCACGCGAGGAACTCGCGCATCTGGCAGCTGAGTTGGGCGCTGACGTGCCGTTCTCGCTTCTCGGAGGCACCGCCGTCGGGCTTGGCGTCGGTGACAAGCTGTCGCCCGCACTGGCGAAGGCGCAAATGGATTGGGTCCTGGTCTTTGCGGATTATGGACTCTCGACGCCGGACGTGTTCCGCACCCTCGACGGCCTTCGGGATTCTGAAGGCGTGGAGATTCCAGAACCCGTCGTCGTGGACCCCACCATTCTCCAGGCACTCCGCCACGGTGATCCCGAGACCCTCAGCAGGGTACTCATCAACGACCTCCAACGGGCCTCCATCGCACTCGCGCCCCAGCTGCGCGACACCATCGGGCTGGGCGAAGCACGCGGCGCCCTGGCTGGCATGGTCTCCGGCTCCGGGCCCACCATCGCGTTGCTTGCCCGGGACTCCCTGGCCGCCAGCGTCCTCGCCGAGGAGTTAACCCATCGTGGTCACAACGCCTTGGCTGTCCACGGCCCCGTGCCCGGCGCCCGGATCATCTCCGATACCCTCCTTTAGTACCTCCCGCATTCCAGCAGTAGAAAGTAGTACCCATTGGCCCACCTGCTTGGCGGCGAAAACCTCACCGTTTCGTTCGCGACCCGCACTGTCCTTGACGGCGTCACCCTCGGTTTGGAGGATGGCGACCGCATCGGCATGGTGGGCCGCAACGGCGACGGCAAATCGACCCTCATGCGCCTCCTGGCCCTGCGGTCCACACCGGATTCGGGCCGCGTCACCAAACGCGGGGACGTCAACGTCGGCTACCTGGACCAGGGTGACGTGCTCGACGGCGACCTGACGGTGGGCGCTGCGATTGTCGGCGACCGCGCGGATCACGAATGGGCGGCCAACGCCAAGATCCGCGAAGTCATGGGTGGCTTGGTGGGCGACGTCGACTGGCACGCCAATGTCCACGCGCTCTCCGGTGGCCAGAAGCGCCGCGTCGCGCTGGCCAAGCTCCTCATCGAAGACCACGACGTCATCATGCTGGACGAACCCACCAACCACCTCGACGTCGAAGGCGTCGCCTGGCTGGCCCGTCACCTCAAGACACGCTGGCGGGCGAATCAAGGCGCCTTCCTGGTGGTCACCCACGACCGCTGGTTCCTCGACGAAGTCTGCAATTACACCTGGGAAGTCCACGACGCCATGGTGGACATGTTCGACGGCGGATACGCCGCCTACGTTCTGGCACGCGCCGAGCGTGACCGCATGGCCTCCGTCGTCGAAGGTAAACGCCAGCAGCTCGTCAAGAAGGAACTCGCATGGCTGAGGCGCGGCGCCCCCGCCCGGACCGCCAAGCCGAAGTTCCGCATCGAAGCCGCAAACGACCTCATAGCCGACGTGCCCGATCCCCGCGACTCGGTGGCCCTCAGCAAGATGGCCACTGCACGTCTCGGCAAGGATGTGCTGGACCTCGAAAACGTCACCTTGGACTTTTTGGGCGGCGAGACCGGGCAGAAGCTCTTTGACAACATCACGCTGCGGCTCGCACCGGGCGAACGCCTTGGCCTGGTGGGTGTCAACGGTGCCGGAAAGTCCACGTTGCTGAAACTGCTTAACGGCGAAATCCAGCCGACTTCCGGCAAAGTGAAGCGCGGTAAAACCGTGGTCACCGCAGTGCTGACCCAGGACGTCAAGGAGCTCGACGACGTCTCAGATTTGCGCGTCATCGAAGTCATCGAACGGGAGAAGCGGTCCTTCAGCGTGGGCGGCAAGGAATTCACCGCCGGCCAGCTTGTTGAGCAGCTCGGGTTCACCAAGGAAAAGCAATGGACCCCCGTCAGCGACCTCTCCGGTGGAGAACGTCGACGCCTCCAACTCCTGCGCCTGTTGGTGGGGGAGCCCAACGTGCTCATGCTTGACGAGCCCACCAACGACCTCGATACCGACACGCTTGCCGCCGTCGAAGACGTCCTGGACGGCTGGCCCGGGACGCTGGTTGTGGTCAGCCACGACCGCTACCTCCTGGAACGCGTCACCGATAACCAGATGGCATTGCTCGGCGACGGGAAACTCCGCGGCCTGCCCGGCGGCGTAGATCAGTACCTTGAGCTGCGTGAAGCCGCGCTTGCTTCCGGCGCCGTGGGTGGCGGCTCCGGCGCGCCTACTTCTGCCAGCGGGTCTTCTACGTCCGCTGCCGTCGCGACCGGGGCGAGCGAAGCCGAAAAGCGCGAAGCCCGGAAGGACCTCAACAGGATCGACCGCCAACTCGGCAAGATCTCCCAGCAGGAAGAGAAGCTGCACACCCAGATGGCAGCCAAGTCCGAATCCGGCGACTTCGACGCACTGGGCGAACTCAACGCCAAGCTGCAGGAGTTGCTCGAGGAAAAAGAGGGCCTCGAGCTCGAGTGGCTGGAGGCCGCCGAAATCCTCGGCGAGTAAGGGGCGGCCAGCGGTGTTGCTGTCGCGTCTGGTGACGGCTGCGAGGCGCGCTTCCTCCGCGTTCTAATCTGCCGGAGTGTGTTCCCACGCGAAACCCCCGAAGCCACGGCCATCTCTCACCTTTCGTCGGTTGACGGGTGACGCTCTCTCACCTTTCGTCGGTTTTTGGGTGAAGCTCTCTCACCTTTCGTCGGTTTTTGGGTGAAGCTCTCTCACCTTTCGTCGGTTTTTGGGCGTCCCTCTCTCATTTGCCGTCGCTCGATGACACTGATTCGTAGCCGATGAGCCAGCGCAGGCCGTGGCGGTCCACTACTTGGCCGTCAGATGCGCCCCAAGGCTTCGGTGCCAGTGGGTCCAGGATCTGGCCGCCGACGGCGAGTTTGTCGAACCAGTCGTGCAGGATTTCAGGTTCGGCTGCTCCCAGCAATGAGAGCATGGCACCCTCGATTTTGACTGACTTTTCACCGTTTGCAGCGTCGGATCCGCTCAACGAGACCGCTCCGTTGAGGACACCGTGCGCGATCGCTTCCGGAGGTCCGTCCGTGCGGCTGAAGTCCTCAAAGGTGTATGTCGAAAGCTCGCCGCCGAAGATCTCCGCGTAGAAGCCAAGGGCTTCACGCGCTGTGCCGGGAAAGGTGATGTAGAGCTGTGGTGCAGTCATGAGCACATCCTACGGAGGTGAACCCGCTGACTTTCCAGTGACACGTAGCCAACCCGCTTTCGCAGCCGAGGGCAGAAGTACACCGGGACCCGAGCCCCGGCGAGAGGGGGATGCCCAATTTGGGGTGGAAGGTGAGAGGGGGATGCCCAATTGGGGGTGGAAGGTGAGAGGGGGATGCCCAATTGGGGGTGGAAGGTGAGAGGGGGATGCCCAAAAACCCGCAGAAGGTGAGAGAGCGTTCCAACGCGGATGCGGCCCCAGGGGAGTGGGTTAGCCCTCGGAACGCAGTCCGGGCTCTTTCTGCAACCCGGTGAGGCCGTTCCATGCCAGGTTCACCAGGTGGGCGGCGACGGCGCGTTTGTCCGGTGTGCGGCTGTCGAGCCACCACTGGCCGGTCATTGCCACCATGCCGACCAGCATTTGTGCGTACATTGCACCGTCTGCTGCGCTGAATCCCCGGCGGGCGAATTCGTCGGAGAGCAGGTGCTCAACCCGGGCAGTGACGTGGGAGAGCAACGTGGAGAAGGCACCTTCAGGCTGTGAGGGCGGGGCGTCCCGCATCAGGATACGGAAGCCGTCGGTGCGGTCTTCGATGTAGCCAAGGAGGGCCAGTGCAGCGCGTTCCACCAGCACCCGGGGCTTGGCTTCAGTGCTGAGGGCTTGGGTGATGGAGTCCAGCAGGATCCGGAATTCGGTCTCCACGACCTGGCGGTACAGGCCTTCCTTGGAGCCGAAGTGTTCGTAGATGACGGGCTTGGAAACTCCGGCGCTGGCAGCGATTTCTTCAATGGTGGTGCCGTCGAGGCCACGCGCGGCGAAGAGGGCACGGCCGATGCCGATGAGCTGGGATTTGCGCTGTGGTCCGCTCATCCGAACACGCACTGCGGGGACCTTGGCACCATGCTCCAGGGGTTCGGCGGTGTCCGCGGGACGGGGAAGTTCAGTGCGCTTGCTCACGTGACCATCATGCCTTACCGGCCTGTCGCCCCCGGTTGTAACAGGGTCATGGAGGGGTCCTGGAGTGCGCCAGTGAATGGGCGGCGGGGGGTCAAGTCGCGAAGCAAGCAATGGTCATGGCAAACTAGATTCTTGTGTGTGCATCCCGGTGACCCGGGAAACCTTCAGACCCTGCTGTCTGGGGGCCTGAATCACGCACGGTCCGCTCTGGTGTAATGGCAGCACCCCGGCCTTTGGAGCCGTGGAGTATAGGTTCGAATCCTATGGGCGGAACGGTCGGAAAATGCGCTCCTCTCTGTACCTGAAACGGCTCGAACGGTGCCTGGGTCCATTGGGATGGCAGCATTCCGAAGCCGGGTTACCCGGGACATACCGAGCAAGGAGAGCCAGTACGTGAGCCCCGAATCCACCGGTCCCGCAGCGGTCATCGTTTTGGCCGCCGGCGCAGGAACGCGCATGAAGTCCCGGACCCCCAAGATTCTCCACGAAATTGGCGGACGCTCCATGGTGGGCCACGCTCTCCTGGCGGCTCGTTCCATCAATCCGCTGAAGCTGGCACTTGTTGTCCGCCACGAGCGTGACCGCGTGGCTGAGCACGTCACCGCCTTGGACCCGGAAGCCCTCATTGTTGACCAGGACGATGTTCCCGGCACTGGCCGCGCGGTTGAGGTTGCACTCAAGGCCCTCGACGCCGAGGCTGAACTTACCGGCACCGTGGTTGTCACTTACGGCGACGTCCCCCTGCTGACCGGCGAACTGCTCGCCGAACTGGTGACCACCCACGAGGCTGAGGGAAACGCCGTGACGGTCCTCACCGCAGTCCTGGATGACGCCGCAGGGTACGGCCGGATCCTGCGTGCCGAAGACGGCACGGTCATGGGCATCCGCGAGCACAAGGATGCCAGCGACGCTGAGCGCAGCATCCGCGAGGTCAACTCCGGCATCTACGCATTCGACGCCGCTGTGCTGCGGACCGCTCTCGCGAAGGTCACCACCGACAACGCCCAGGGCGAGATGTACCTCACTGACGTTCTCGGATTGGCGCGTGACGCTGGTGGCCGTGTTGCCGCCGTCGTGACTGAAGACCGCTGGCAGGTTGAAGGCGCCAACGACCGCATCCAGCTTTCCACACTTGGCGCCGAGCACAACCGCCGCATCGTCGAATCCTGGATGCGTGCCGGCGTGACCGTGGTGGATCCCACCACCACGTGGATCGACTCCACCGTCATCCTTGACGAAGACGTCCGTCTGCTGCCGAACACTCAACTGCACGGTTCCACCACTGTGGCGCGGGACGCCGTCGTGGGCCCCGACACAACGCTGACCGACGTCAACGTAGGCGAGGGCGCGAAGGTGACCCGCACGCACGGCTCCGGTTCCACGATTGGTGCCAGAGCGAGCGTCGGACCGTTCACGTACCTCCGCCCGGGCACTGTGCTGGGGGAGACCGGCAAGATCGGCGCGTTCTACGAGACCAAGAACGTGACCATTGGCCGCGGTTCCAAGCTGTCCCACCTTGGCTACGCCGGCGACGCCGAAATCGGCGAGGATACCAACATTGGCTGCGGCAACATCACCGCCAACTACGACGGCGAGAAGAAGCACCGTACGGTAATCGGCTCGGGCGTTCGCACGGGTTCCAACACGGTCTTCGTGGCTCCCGTGACCGTAGGCGACGGCGCCTACAGCGGCGCCGGGGCCGTCATCCGCAAGGACGTTCCCGCAGGTGCCCTCGCCCTCAGCCTGGCCGCACAGCGGAACGCCGACGGTTGGGTAGTAGCCAACCGCCCGGGCACGGCCTCCGCGAAGCTGGCTGAAGCCGCCCAGGAATTGGCGTCCGCCTCCACATCCTCACAATCCCCGGCAACCATAGAAGAGGGCAAATAGGCATGAGCGAAATTACCGCACACGGAGAGAAGAAGTTGATTCTCGCCGCCGGAAGGGCACATCCGGAGCTGGCGCAGGAAATCGCGAAGGAGCTGGAAACCGAGCTCCTGCCCATCGACGCCTACGACTTCGCCAATGGGGAAATCTACGTCCGGTCGGCTGAGAGCGTGCGAGGCACCGATGCCTTTGTCATCCAGGCCCACCCCGCTCCGTTGAACAACTGGCTGATGGAGCAGTTGATCATGATCGACTCCCTCAAGCGTGCCTCGGCCAAGAGGATCACCGTTGTTTCGCCGTTCTACCCGTATTCACGCCAGGACAAGAAGGGCCGCGGCCGCGAGCCCATCTCCGCCCGCCTGGTTGCCGACCTGTACAAGACTGCCGGCGCTGACCGCATCATGTCCGTGGACCTGCACACCTCGCAGATCCAGGGCTTCTTCGATGGCCCGGTTGACCACTTGATGGCTATCCCGTTGCTGGCTGACTACATCCGCACCAAGGTGGAGGCCGACAACATCACGGTTGTTTCCCCCGACACCGGACGTGTCCGCGTGGCCGAACAGTGGGCTGAGCGCCTGGGCGGTGCCCCGCTGGCATTCGTGCACAAGAGCCGCGACCTCACGGTTCCCAACCAGGCTGTCTCCAAGACAGTGGTGGGCCAGGTTGAAGGGCGCACTTGTGTGCTGATCGACGACATGATCGACACCGGTGGAACCATCTCCGGCGCCGTCCAGGTCCTGAAGAACGCCGGCGCGAAGGACGTCATCATCGCCTGCACGCACGCGGTGTTCTCCGACCCCGCAGCGCAGCGTCTTGCCGACTCCGGTGCACGTGAAGTCGTGGTCACCAACACGCTGCCCATCCCGGCTGAAAAGCGCTTCCCGTCGTTGACGGTGTTGTCGATCGCACCATTGATTGCGCGCGCCATCCGTGAAGTGTTCGACGACGGTTCGGTCACCAGCCTGTTCGACGGAAAAGCTTAAGACCGTCTGAATCAGAACGGGTCATCCGCAGCCTCCTGGCATGCGGGTGGCCCGTTTTGTTTCCCGTTTTCATTGTGGGCGCCATCCGCTGCTAAACTCTTGGGGATACCTTGGCGAGGGAGAGCACATCCGGTTCGCATTTTGTGAACCAGGGTTGCGGGTCTCCGTTATCGACTGGGTCTGCATCTCCTTCAACACAGGCGGAATGGCTGCTCAGCGGCCAGTCACAGCCGGGCGTAGAAGGTCTCCAGACCTCCGCCCTTGCTGATAGACCAGCCCGGACTTTCCCGGGCGCCACAGTAATCAAGGAGTACACATGTCTGAGCAGAAGCTCACCGCAGAACTGCGCACCGAATTCGGCAAGGGTTTTGCCCGCCGTGCACGCATGGCCGGCCAGATCCCGGCTGTCATCTACGGCCACGGCGCAGAGCCGATCCACATCAACCTGCCGGGCCGCGCCACCACGCTGGCAGTCCGCGTTTCCAACGCCCTCCTCGCGATCGACGTCGACGGCGAGCAGCACCTGACGCTCGTCAAGGACATCCAGCGCGATCCCGTAAAGCAGATCATCGAGCACGTTGACCTCCAGACCGTCAAGGCCGGCGAGAAGGTTACCGTCGACATCGCCATCCACGTTTCCGGTGAAGTTGCTCCGGGTGCTGTTGCCAGCCTCGAAGCCACCACGGTTTCCCTCGAAGCCGAGGCAACCCACGTTCCCACCGCCGTCGAGGTCAGCATCGAAGGCCTCAAGGCCGGCGAGAGCATCCACGCTTCCGACCTCGTCCTGCCGAAGGGTTCCACCCTGCTCACCGAAGGCGACACCCTGGTGGTCCGCATCGCTGAAACAGCCACCGAAGCTGAAGAAGAAGCACCGGCCGCCGAGTAGTCTTCTGACTGCTTGAGGCTTCTGCCTTTGAGTGGCCGGGCACCCCTGGGGTTCCCGGCCACTTCTTTTTGCCGTCTGCCCCGGAGGACCTCGACCCCCTTTGGCTGTTCCCACCAACAAATTTCCTAGGATGAGACCATGACTGACACCTGGCTGATCGTCGGCCTCGGCAACCCCGGCAGTGAGTACAGCAACAACCGGCACAACGTAGGCCAGATGGTGCTGGACGAGCTGGCTTCCAGAATGGGTGGGAAATTCAAGGTCCACAAGGCGCGCGCCCAAGTGGTGGAGGGTCGGCTGGGCATCGGTGGCCCCAGGGTTGTGCTGGCCAAGCCCATGACGTACATGAACGTCTCCGGCGGACCTGTGGCAGGACTGTGCAACTTTTTCGATATTGCGCCGGACCATGTCATAGCGGTCCACGACGAGATCGACATCCCTTTTAACACAGTTAAGCTAAAAATTGGCGGGGGTGAAGGCGGGCATAACGGCCTGCGGGATATCTCCAAAGCACTTGCCACCAAGGACTACCTCCGCGTTCGCGTGGGGGTAGGGCGCCCTCCTGGGCGAATGGAAACCGCCGATTATGTGCTGCGCGATTTCGGCACGGCTGAAAAGAAAGAACTTCCGTTCCTGCTGGACGAGGCGGCCGACGCTGTGGAACTGCTCATGGACCAAGGCCTGCTGGCGGCTCAGCAGAAACACCACCCTGCAAAAACTTGAGCAAATCTTGAGGAAAGCCTGATGAAAGCCTGACAGTCCGGAGGACCCTAAGGCCTACAAAGTGTCGGCGCCCGAAGGTAGTGTGCATGGTACGCAGGAAAGCGGTGGGGGACTGTCGCGGATGTTGTAGCTAAGGATGCGGATGTCGGCGGAGTTGCTAAACAAGGGCGGGGGAGGCGCAGCGAGGGCTGCGGCTCCCGATCTTGTGGGCGGAGCAACAGACAGGCAGACGTGGTCGTTGCTGGCCCGGAGCCATGATTTGTCCAAGGCGGGCAAATATCTTGAGTCACCGGATTCCTGCGGAGTGGTCCTCACCGGCCAAAGGGGAATCGGCAAATCGGGCCTGGCGCGCGCTGTCGTCTCATCCCTTGGCCCCAAGGTCCACAGCCTTCAATTGCGTAACACCGTAGCCAACGGCCAGACCCCTTACGGATGCCTGGGATTCCTCCTGGCACGCCTGCCGTCCGAAGCCGTTGCTTCTCCCACGGGCATCCTGCACGCGGTGACCAACCTGATCAGGAAAGAAGCGGCAGGCCGGGACACTGTGTTCATCGTGGACAACGCCGGCGGCATGGATCCCATGAGCACGGGCGTGCTGTTGAACCTCATGGCAACAGGGACCGCCAAAGTAGTTGCCACCGTCCAGCGCGCCAGCGACCTCCCCGCCGATTTCCACCGTCTGGTCCTTGAAGGGGAGCTGGGCGAGGTCCACCTCAACACCCTCAGCGAGGAACAGACCAAGCAAGTGCTCGGATCCGTCCTGGGCCACTATGTTTCTTCAACGCTGGTCGGTTCACTGCACTCGGCAGTTGGCGGGAACCCCATGCTCCTGCACGCCCTTCTTGAAGAGCAGCGGCACACGGGAAACCTGGTCCTGAACGACTCCGTGTGGACGCTCCGGGACCGGATCAAACTTGACGGCGCAACGGTGGTGGAGGACTTCGTCCGTTCCAGGCTGGCGCGCGAAACGCAGGCAAGCCGAACCGTCGTCGAAATCCTTGCTTGTGCACAGCGCGCAACCCTGATGGATCTGGCAACTATCTTTGGCACCGAGGTTTTGGTGGAGATGGAGGAATCCGGGCTGCTCACTGTTGAACGATCCGGTGACCATTGGGTTTCGCTCCGCGACCCGTACGTTGGCGAGGTAGTCCGGGGTTGGCTGAGCACTCGACGCCGGCGTGAACTGCGGCTGATGCTTCACGGCCCGAAGGAGCCTGAGCTGAAGGGCCTGGCCCCGCAGGACCTGCTGAGCTATGCGGCATGGATGCATGCGTGCGAGGACGAGCCCACGCCGTCGCCGGCACATGCACTCGCGGCCGGATGGGCTGCCTTGGACGACTACGATCCCAATTTTGCCATCCAATGCACTTTGTCCCTGGACCCGAAGGACAGCGAGTGGGTGCCCGGACAGCGCCTTAAGGCGGCGGCATACCTCATGCTGGACCTTCCTTTGCACGCGGCGCAGGCGCTGGATGAGGTGTCCGAGGCCCACATCTCCGCCCTCGACCCGGTGGAGTTCGCGGAAATCACGGCAGCGAAATGCCAGGCCATGACGTGGATCGATGGACGCTCGGGCATGGTGCCGGGAGTCATTTCCGAGGCGGTTGAGACGCTCGCAGAAATGGCCTCGGACCATCCGGGAGAAAAGCTGGCCAAGGCACGCAACCGGCTCCACCTGTGCAGCTACGAATACAACACCTACATGGGCGAGTACGCCGCCATCATCGACGCCTTGGAAGAGGAACTGGCCAAAGATCCGGCAGAGGACCGCGAGCACTGGCTCAGGTCCTCCTTCTTCCTGGTGGAGGCCCGCTGCATTCTTGGCCGGGAACTGGAGGCGCAGGAGCTTGCAAGGACCGTCTCACGGCATCTAGGTGACACAGATCGGCCTGCCCAGTTGGAGGAAGCCTTCGCCCGGCACACGTTCCTGGTCCTGCTGTTGTCAGGGCAGTGGCGGCAGTGCATCGAGCTTATGCGCCGCACGCCCTCCAGGTCATCACGCCTGCAGTACCGCGGAGCGCTCACTGAACTGGGCATCGGTCTCGCGTACGCCTATGCAGGCAAGCCCGGCAGCGCCATCGAACCGCTGAGGTCCGCCGTGGCCCAACTTGAGCTCCGCCCTGCCATGAACATGAACAAGGTGGCGTACGCCGCCACCGCTTTTGCCTACGCCCAACTGGGCAATTCCGTTGAAGCCGGCCGGTACCTGGATCTGTACAGAACGTGCAGGGGAGTGGGGACGTACTTCTCGGAATCCGTGGCTGAGTTCTGTTCGGAGATGGCGGGGCGCTGGATGGGTGATCCCGAAGTGAAGCAGCGGCTCATGGTCCGGGTCCGCAACGACATCGAGCAGCAGCGGCTCACCACGGCCGGCATCTGCCTGTTCGGCGCCACAGTGGAGGGCACGGACGAGGAATACCGGCTGCTTGAGGAGATCGCGGGACAGCGCCAGGGGCCACTCGCACAAATCTCCGGCAACCTCGCACGCGGCGCACGCACCAGGAGTTCCAAGTCATTACTGGACGCTGCTGATGCCGCAGCTGCCCTGGACTTGCTGGTGGTTGAAGCCAGGTGCGTGGCCATGGCACTTGACTTCGCCCGGGACGCCGGCGAAACGACAGCGGCCCGGACGGCGCAGTTGAGGCTGGAAAGACTGGAGCATTCGGTGTCGGCGTTGCCCATCCAGCCGCGCAGCGACGCGCCGGTACTGACCGAGAGGGAACGCCAGATTGCTAAACTCGCCGGAAAGGGTGTCAGCAACCGTGAAATCGCGATGGATATTGGGGTGTCTGTGCGAACTGTCGAAGGCCATCTGTACCAGGTGTTCACCAAACTCGGTGTTTCGTCTCGAGGCGAGCTCAATGGGCTCCTGTGAGGTACCGTCCGTAACTGCGGTGCAGGTTGCCCATGCGGGCTGAGCATCTTGTTGGCCGGGACGCCGAGCTGGATCTAGCCACTGGGATATTGCGTCAGGAAGGCGCGGGGGCCGTACTCCTGGTAGCGGATCCCGGTATTGGCAAGACGGCCTTGGCCGCCGAAATCGCGGCCCGCCTGGCAGGGGAAATGGTGGTGATGCGGGTTCACGGCAGCCCGGCTTTGTCCGCTGTGCCCTATGGAGTGCTGGCTCCCTACCTGTTGGACCTGCCCATGGAACAGGCCACCTCGCCGGTGGCTATCCTCAGGGAATTCTGGTCCCAGTTCGAGAAGAGGCGTGGCGGCGAAGGCGCCCGCCTGCTGCTGATCGTGGACGATGCCCACGACCTCGATGAAGGCAGCACCCAGATCCTGGCCGAGCTGGTGACAGCCGGGTGGGCGCGCCTGGTAGCGACCAGCCGGCCGAGGCCAGGCCTGCCCGCCGCCCTCCTGCAGCTTTGGTATGACGGACTCGCGGAGCGGCTGGAGCTCCATCCCCTTGATCGTGAGAGTGTCACCGAGCTGGCGGAGAAGACCCTCGGCGGCACCGTCATGGCCAGTGCCGCCGACGTTCTTCACTCTGTTTCGGAAGGCAACCCACTGCTTCTTCGATGCCTCCTGGATGACTCAAAGGCGGACGGAAACCTGGTACGGCGGAACGGAGTCTGGTTCTTCACCCGCGCACTCTCGGGCAGCGGCGAGGGCTTGGCAGACGTAGTGAGAAACAGGGTGCTCCGGACCAGCGCGGCTGAACGGGAGGCCATGTACGTCATCGCCTTATCCGAACCGGTCCCCGCCGCAGTGCTGGACACACAGATTGGCAGGGACACCCTCAGGGCGTTGCTGGACAACCGGCTGGTGCTGTCCACCAACGGACCGGGGAGTCCCCTCAGGATGTGGCATCCCATGTACAGCGAGGCATTACGCCAGATTGTTTCACCCACCCGCAGCCTTCAGATCCGGCAGAAAATGGTGGAGAGTTTGCAAGCACAGCCTCCCACGGCGGAGGGGCTGCTCCGCTTGGTGAGCTGGGCGCTGGACTGCGGAGCCGACGTCGACGATGAACAGCTGCTGCAAGCAGCCTTCCTGGCCGCCAAACTGTTCCAGAATCCACTGGCTATGGCGGCAGCAAGCAGGGTCCGCTCAGAGGCCCTTCGGCCGCGGGCCCGCGCTGTGATGGCCATGGTCCATTACAACGACGGCGACTTCCACAGCGCCGTACGGTTGTTGGAGCAAGACCTCGGATTCCTGGACGCCGATCCATCAGGGCCCCTGGGTGCAGGGCTGCTGTGGGCCGCTGCCCGCGCGGCCAAGGGGGATTCGTCGGCAGATATTGCGGCAGACGCCCGGACGGCAGCCAGGACCCTTGTTACGGGGCGGCCTGCGTCAGATCATGTGGCAGGGCTGGTGGAACGGCATGCCCGTGCCTTGGAATTGGCGGCGCTGGCCCACGATGGCCATTATGCGGAACTCCAGGAAGGCTTGGAGCAGTTCAGGGATGGGCTCGGGGATGATGACCCGGACCTGGTGATGAACCGGGTCTTCCTGCTTGCCATGGAATGTGAGCTCCTGACGGTCCGGGGCCAAGCTGCCGAAGCAATGGAGGCAGGACGCGCGGCCCTGATGCTGCTGGACGAGCACACGGATGAGCTCCTGTACTTCAGCGACTTCGTCCTGGTCCGCTACACATTGGCGGCCCTGGAGTCCGGCGATTGGGAGGCCGCCGGTTCGGCACTGGACCGATACGCCGCCACTTCGGCCATGGGGCTCATAGTTTTTGGTGGAGACATCCAGACACTCAGGGGTATGTCGTTGCTGCGCCAAGGCCGTCTCGAGCAGGCCACGGAACTGCTGACGCCCGCAGTCGAAGCCCTGCGGGTCAAGGACCCGCAACGGTTGCGGAGCCTGGGTAACGCCCTGGCGTTCTACGCAGCGGCCAAGTCCGGCGACACCAGCCTCGCCCATCGCCTCGCCCAGGAAACTGAAGTGGCGGCAGTCGGTGGAGCCTTTGTTGAGGCCCTCGCAGAGCTCTTCATGCACGCGGGCCGGGAGCTCGTCACCAAGGGTTCAGGGCTGGATAAACTCCGGAGCCTGCCAGAATCGGGGCCCCTGTATCGATCACCCGGTGTCCTGCTGCAAAACCTGGTACTCAGGGCCGAACTCGGCGACCTGCAGGCCATGGAGTCACTCAAGGAGATGGCCTCGTCCATGTCCGGCGCCTGGGCCGCAGGTTGGCAGTCGATGGCCGCAGCCCAGCTGGGCGGCGGGGGCCAGGAGTTCGTCAGTGCCGGCAACCTGTTGGCCGCCTCCGGAATGCCTGGACCAGCCGCGGTGGCCTTCGATAAGGCAGCTTTGTCCTTCGATGCTGAAGGAAAACGCCCGGAGGCGCGGCAGGCAGCGGTGCTCCGGGATGTCAGCGAAGCCAGCCTCGGAGACACCCTGGTCCACGATCCCGGCACCGAGGCGGACCGCTCCGTGCAGTTGACCCGCCGCGAGCAAGACATTGTGGCGCTGGCAGTGTCAGGTCTGACTGACCGCCAGATCGCCGAGAAACTCATGGTCTCGGTGCGAACCGTTGAAGGCCACCTTTACCGCAGCTACGCCAAGCTGGGTATCCGCCGGCGCGAAGATCTGGGTGCTGCCGTACGTCATTGACGGATGGCGCCATAAGTACTCACAAACCCCGCAGTGCACCACTTGCTGCCGCAGCCGCGGGGAATTTAACCAATCAATGGAGTAACGCGCGGGGTTTTCGTGTCCCAACCAAGTAGTGCCCCACTTGAGGACTGAGTACAACAAGGTACCGGGCCCCAAAAAGCTCCAGCGGAATCGAGTACCAACTACTGGTGTACCCGGTTCGCCACCCCGGCAGTATTGATCTTGGAAGAACGGTTCAGCCCCAAGCATCACCGGGATTCCGAAAGTCGCATCATCCGCATCGGTGGTCTCTTTGAGCCGATGCACCGGGCACCGCAAGGTGTTCCGGCCCTGGACGAAGCCGGCGGCGACAGAGTCTTCTGAGACCGAGACTCTCCCCCCAGCCGCCGCCGGCTTCTAGGCCAGGTAGCCCGCACTTCGCGGAAACCACCCCTCCCGGACCATGGGACTGCTGCAATTGGAGTGCGCATGCTGCCGGATCCCTGGCTGGACGAAGACACCGTCACAGTCGGGCTGAGGCCATCACAGTTCCCGGACCGTAAGCGGCTTCTCGATATCATCCTTTCCGCAGTACCGTCCTCCTCCACCAGCGGCATCGTGGTGGTGGGAGACCGAGGATCCGGAAAGAGCCACCTGTTGCTCTCCGTCAAAGCCAGCCTCCCTGAGACCATGGACGTCAGAAGCTTCGCAGGTAAATCAGAACTCAAAAGCACCAGCTACGGCGCCTTGGGAACAGTCCTTGAAACAGACGGCGACGAAACCCCGACGCCGGGACTTCACGTTCTGCGGGCCCTGACCAGCACCCTGGGTGCTGCCGAATATCTCTACACCCCAGCTGTGGGTCGACGCCGGAACAAACGTCAGGCGCAACCGGAGCGTCCTCCGCTGGTGCTGTTGGTGGACGACATCCACTACGTCGATCCTGCCTCACTGGCTGTGCTGCTACAGCTCATCCCCGGCTTCGGAGCAACCCTTGTGGCTACGGCCGACAGCCGCAGGCCCCTGCCGCCGGATCTCTTCCAGCTATGGGAAGACGGCTTCCTGGAGCACTACTTCCTTCCGCCTCTTACCTTCAGCGAGGCCCACGCGCTGTGCGAGGCCGCCCTGGGCGGGCGGGTCCAACGACGGACCAGCAGCCTCCTCGCCGCCATGAGCGGCTTCAATGTGGGACTGCTTGGCCTGGCGATCAACGACGCACGCCGTGCCCGTCTCCTGGTGCAGAAGGACGGCTTCTGGACCATCGATGTGAGGGTGCACTGCGACTGGCCCGGTGTCGTTGCGTATGTGCGGGCCGAAAACGCCGCGCGGCCGCCGGAAGAACGGCAAGCGCTGGAACTCATAGCGCTCGCAGAGCCCGTGGCGCTTGACGTCGTGGAGCACCACTTCGGCCAGAAGGCCGTTGAACATTTGGTGGCGAGCCAACATATCCGGTTGCTGCCCGGACAGCCACCGCTTGTCCGGACAAGTTCCTGGCTGCATGGCGAGGGCACCCGGCTGTCCGTGCCGCTGCGGAGGAGCCTGGCCCTCCGCCTGGGTGTCGAAGAACCGGCCCTCACCAGGGAATCGGCGCCCACGATGCTGCGCTGGGTAACCTGGAGCCTGGACTGTGGCCTGACCCTTTCCGACGAACTCCTGCTGGCCACAGGACCGGCAGCCGACAGGCCGGCAACTGCAGAACTGGCAAGACGTGCGGCCGCAGCAGTGTCCGAGGCCAACCACAGGGACGAGGCCAGGCTGCTCAGGGCACGGGCCCTGATCGGCGAAGGCCTGCTCAGGGAAGCCGCGCCGGAACTTAGGGAACTGGCTGTCGGCGGAGTGTCCGATGACGTCAAGGCCGATGCCAGGCACCGCTTGATGGCGTTGGGACTCCTCGGCGCGGTGCCGGTTGCTGGGGAGCGCAGTGAGCCGGAATTCGCGGGGGAGCCGCAGGCGACGGCGTCAGGGCTGGTGGTGGAGCACGTCCGGGAAGCTGAGCGCCTCCTGCTCTCCGGAGCTCCCCCGGAGGCGTTGCAGAGGTCTGCAGCGGCGATGGCAGCCATCGACGCCGATCCGGCCTTGGAAATGTTCCGGCCAGGAGCGCTGCTACGGCATGTGATGTGCCTGCGGAACAACCTCGCGTGGGACCAAGTGGACTCGCTCCTCGAATGTCCTTCTGCTTTCGTGCTCCCGTCGCACTTGGCGGTATGCCTGGAAGTGGCCCGGGGATACGCCGAACTCAACCAAGGCCTTCCGCGCGCGGCGCGTGCCACCTTGGAGCCGGTACTTGCTGAACTGCCCGACGCCGGCCTGCCGCCGGTCCTGGCCCTGGCGGCGTCCATGCTGGCCTACGCGGAGGCCCTGTGCGGAAACGCAGGGCAGGCGATGGAGCGCGTACGGCAGAGCGCGGCGGCCCTGGTGCATGAGGATCCCGCGGGCCTCTTGCCAATGCTCAGCGCGGCGTATATCGCAGCGGCCCAGGACCAGGCCTCCGGAAAGCCGGACCATTTGATGGCGTTGGCCGAACACCTCCATGCCGAAGGCAGCGCCTTGATGGAAGCCGAGGTGGTCTCGCTCCTGACGCTTACCCCAGGCAGTGCCGCCGTCGACGATCTGGTGATCCAGCGCCGCTTGGCAGGACTCGCGGCCGAACTTCACGGTGCGCGCGGGGCAGCGTTGGGGACGTTTGCTTCGGCCTTGTTGGACAACGACCCCAAGACTCTCGAATCGGCCGGCCGGAGCTTGTCAGCCGACCGGCAGTTTGCCCATGCCGCCATTTGCTACGCACGTGCCGCCAGCGGATACGAAGCAAAGACGCGCAGTGCAGCCAGCCGCCGGGCCTCGGTGCTCGTTGAGCGGTTGCGTGCTGCCTTTGACAGTGACGCGGTCCCGCCGCTGGGCTGGGTGCCTGGCAGGGCCGGCAGCTGACGTGCTGAACGGCACACCTGCTGCACCGCACGTCCGGAGTCTGCGTGGGATAATGGGGAGTCCCTGAAGGATTTCCAAGGAGCGCCCCTTGACTGCCGTATCAACCCCCGCCTCACTGCAACGGTCCGTGCATGCCATGGACAACGCGGAGGTTTTGCGGATCCGGAATGACTTCCCGGTGCTGGATCAGCTGGTCAACGGAAAACCCTTGATCTACCTGGATTCCGGTGCCACGTCGCAGAACCCGCTCAGCGTCATCGAAGCCGAGCAGGAGTACTACGAGCAACGCAACGCTGCTGTTCACCGCGGCGCACACCACCTCGCGGTGGAAGCCACCGAGGTTTTTGAGGACGCCCGCCAGACCGTGGCCGACTTCGTTGGTGCGCAGTACGAGGAAACCGTGTGGACTTCCAACGCCACGGAGGGTCTCAACCTCATCAGCTATGCCCTTTCCAACGCTGCTCTGTGGGCGGCACAAGGCCGTGGTGCTTCCGCACTGAAGGACCTTGTCATTGGCCCGGGCGACGAGATCGTGGTCACCGAGATGGAGCACCACGCCAACCTCATCCCTTGGCAGGAACTGGCGTTCCGGACAGGCGCCACACTCAAGTACATTCCCGTCAGTGACGACGGGACACTGATGCTCGACGCTGCAGCTGACATCGTGGGGGAGCGGACCAAGCTCCTGGCTTTCACCCATGCTTCCAACGTGCTGGGCACCATCAACCCGGTGGCAGAGCTCGTTGCCCTCGCCCGCCGCGTCGGTGCGCTGGTGGTCCTGGACGCTTGCCAGTCCGTGCCGCACATGGCCGTCAACGTCAAAGAGCTGGACGTCGATTTCGCCGTGTTCTCGGGGCACAAGATGCTGGCGCCCACCGGCGTTGGTGTGCTCTACGGCAAGCAGGAGCTCCTGGACGTACTGCCGCCGTTCCTGACCGGCGGTTCCATGATCACCACCGTCACCATGGAGCGGGCGGAATATCTGCCCGCGCCGCAGAGGTTCGAGGCCGGAACCCAGCGCATCTCGCAGGCCGTGGCCTTGGCTACCGCAGTAAACTACCTCAGCGAGACGGGTATCGACCGGATCCACGCATGGGAAACCACGCTGGGGCAGCGCCTTGTTAAGGGGCTTGAAAGCATCGACGGCATTCGTGTCGTCGGCCCCGCTTCGGGATCCGAGCGGATCGGATTGGCCGCCTTCGACGTCGCCGGTGTCCACGCCCACGACGTCGGGCAGTTCCTTGATGATCGGGGCATCGCCGTCCGGGTTGGCCACCACTGCGCCCAACCCCTGCACCGCCGTTTGGGATTGACGGCAACTACCCGCGCCAGCACTTACCTTTACAACACCACGGACGACGTCGATGCCTTCCTCGACGCGGTTTCGGGGGTCCGGGCCTACTTCCAGGCCTGACAACACGGTCCCCTGGGGGCACCGTCCACTCACTACTTCCTCAGAACAGGCACCAAGCACCATGAGTCTTGACCAGCTGTACCAGCAGATCATCCTGGACCACTCCAAGCAGCGGCATGGCAGCGGACTGGCGGATACGGCGGCTCCCGAAGGGGCCGCCACCGGCCAATCGCACCAGCTGAACCCGGTCTGCGGGGACGAAGTAACGCTGCGGCTTGCCGTTGCGGACGGAACCGTCCAGCAGATCAGCTGGGATGGTGCGGGCTGCTCCATTTCCATGGCCTCGGCCTCGGTGCTCAGCGAACTGGGGGAAGGTATGTCCGTGGCGGAATTGCATTCTGTCATTGACAACTTCCGGGAAGTTCTCCGTTCCCGCGGGAAAGTTCAGGCGGACCCGGAGATTCTGGGCGACGCCGCCGCGTTCGAGGGCGTCGCCCGCTACGCAGCCCGCGTGAAATGCGCCATGATCTCCTGGGTTGCCGCGGAAGACGCACTGAACCAGGCCACCTCCTAGCCCTTCCGAAGCACCCGCGCGTCAGGTGCGGGCAAAGACGTCAGGTACGCCGTCGCCGTCGTCGTCCCGTTCTTCCTCCGCCTGCACCTGACGGTAGCGCCGGTTGCGGGCCCTCAGCACGACGGCGGCAAGCAGCGCCGCTATCAGGGAACCTGCCAGGATGGCCACCTTGGCGTGGTCATTGTGTGCCGAACCGGTGCCGAAGCTCAGCTCGCCGATCAGCAGCGAGACGGTGAACCCGATGCCGGCGAGGAGGGCCAGCCCGAAGAGGTCGATCCAGGCAATGCTGGAGTCGAGGCTTGCGCGGGTGGTCTTCGTGACCAGGAACGTGGTGCCGAAGACGCCCACGGCCTTGCCCACCACCAAGGCCGCCACGATGCCCAGGGCCACAGGATCCCGGAGCGCGGCACCCATGCCGTCGAATCCGCCCAAGGCCACGCCGGCGGAGAAGAATGCAAAGACCGGCACCGCGAATCCTGCGGAGAACGGGCGCAGTTTGTGTTCAAGGTGCTCGGCAAGGCCCTCCTCGGGTTCTCCCTTTTTACCGCTGGCCAGGACCGGAACCGCAAAGCCCAACAGCACTCCGGCCACGGTGGCATGGATGCCGGAAGCGTGGACAAAGCCCCACGTGGCAAGTGCGAGGGGCAACAGCAGGTACCAGCTGCGGATCCGCTTTTGCACAAGGAAAGTGAAGAGGGCCAGCGGTACCAACGCCGCCAGGAGCATGAGCGGCTGGAGTCCGGTGGAGTAGAAGAACGCAATGATGCCGATGGCGATGAGGTCGTCCACTACTGCCAGCGTCAGAAGGAAAGTCCGGAGGGCCGCCGGGAGGTGTGTGTTGATCACGGCAAGGACAGCCAGGGCAAAGGCAATGTCCGTGGCCGTGGGAATGGCCCAGCCCTTGAGCGTTTCGGGAGACCCAAGGTTGAACAGGACGAAGATCAGGGCGGGAATCACCACACCGCCAACGGCAGCGGCCACAGGGACAACGGCGCGGGCGGGTTTGCGGAGTTCACCTGCCACGAATTCACGCTTGAGCTCAAGTCCTGCGAGGAAGAAGAAGACCGCCAGCAGGCCATCGGAGGCCCAGTGGCCAAGGCTCAACTCAAGGTGCCAGGGTTCGTAGCCGATCTTAAGGTCGCGAAGTGCAAAGTAGCCGTCTGCCGCGGGCGAGTTGGCCCAGATCAGGGCAACAACGGTGGCTGCCAGGAGGAGTGCTCCGCCTACGGTCTCGGTGCGGAGGATCGACAGGATCCTGCGGTACTCAGGGTAGCTGGAACGGCCGAAGACCTTGCCGGGCTGGGCTGCTTTGCCGGACTGCTTGTGTTTGCCGGACTGCTCAGGGCTCGAAGGGGGAAGTTGCTGGGCCACGGGGGCTCCTCACGGTGGGCGGGCATCACAAATAAACCGCCGACCAGACTTCCCGGCACACCAATGTCCATCTTACCCAACTGGGTAGCAGCAGAGCGCGTTAGGAGAGCTGATAACGCGCTCTGCTGCTACTTGATTGGGTGAAAGTTGGGTGAAACCTAGGCGACGAGGCCCGCAATCCCGATGGCCGCCGTCGCGAGGCCGAGCACCATGGAGATGGTGACCAGCACGACGTGGACCGTGAGGAACTTCGTGGCCTTGCCTGCGGCATCGCGGGCGCGGGGGTCCTTCATGACACGCTTCAGGAACTGCGGCCACACAACCAGGGACCAGACACCGGCAACGATCAGGACGACCGCAAGGATCGCGGGGATCTCCACGCTAGTGGCTTTCGAGCCAGGCCTGGGCCTGCTGTGACTGGATGTTCAAGGCCTTGCCCACCATCGGCTCCGCGGCGTCGGCGATCTTGCCACCGAGGAATGGAACGGAGGAGGACACGTTGCCTTCAAGCTCGATCCGGGTGTTGCTGCCATCGGCCACGAGGCGCTGAACGGCCGTGACGTCGAGGGGAGCCCCGGAGATCTTGAGCGCGATGTTGCTGGCGCGCGAGCCGTCGGCGGCAGGGGCTTCCCACTGCTCGGTCTGGGTGACCTTCAGGGTTTCGCCAACGAACTTGCGGGCAATGTCCGGCAGTCGCGTAGTGGGCAGGGTACGGACGGTTGTGGTGCTGAAAGCACCGGCGGGGTCGCCGTCGATCGTGAACGATTCCAGGGAGCCGCCCACCAATTCGCTCGTGTGACGAAGGAAATCCTCGTCAACAAATACGGCAGCTACGCGGTCAACGCTGTGCGGCAGGGTGGTGGATGCGCTCAGGGCCATGGGTCCTCCGTGGATGGTGGTGGTGAAGCTTTTTAGCTCCCAACATCCTACGGGGTCTCGCTGGCCACCCCTGAACCGGCCTCCTGCCGTGCGCTCTCCTGAAGGGCGATGGCCGCTGCCGAGATGTTGCGGGCCATCGACGGGAAAATGACTCCGTGGAACGGGTAGACGCCCAGCCAGTACAGCCGGCCCGCCAAGCCGCGGGGGAAGAAAATGGCGCGCTGCTTGTACAGGCTGCCATCGCCGTCGGGCTCCACAGCAAGCTCAAGCCAGGCGCCCCCCGGGGCCCTCATTTCGGCGCGCAGCCGCAGCAGGTGGCCGCGGTCGATGGCCTCCACCCGCCACCAATCCACTACCTCGCCCGTGTTCAGCGTCTTGGGATGACGCCGTCCCCGCAGGAGTCCGGCGCCGCCCTGCAGCTTGTCCAACCAGCCACGAATCCGCCATGCCAGCGGCAGCGAGTACCAGCCGTTCTTGCCGCCGATGCCCTCGATGATGGTCCATACATGTTCGGGCCTGGCGTCGCTGTGGAACGTCCGCTCGTCCAGGTAGACCTTGTACCCGGCCCAGTCGGGGTCGCTGGGAAGAGGATCGGCGTCGATGCCGGCGTTCGCCCAGGTGGTTTCCACTTGTCCGTCCCGTTCCTTGCCCAGCGCCAGGGCGACGGCACGCCGGTAAGGGGTCAGGCCGCCGTCGGGTTGGGGAAAGTAATCATCGACGTCGTGCTCCCGCGACACGGCGTCGTGCTGCAGTGACTGCACCAACGGCAGGGACATGGACCACGGAATGGGTGTCACCAGCGCAACCCACAAACCTGCCAGCTTGGGGGCCGGGACGGGAAGCGCGATGACCAACCGCCGGGGGAGCCCACGCTCCACGGCGTACTCGTTCATCATCTCCTTGTACTTCAGGACCTCGCGGGACCCGATGTCGAAGGTGCGGTTGACGTTTCCCGGCAACGCCGCTGCCGCCACGAGGTAGTGCAGGACGTCCCGGACAGCGATGGCCTCGATCCGGTTGTTGACCCAACTGGGCGCCGGCATGACGGGAAGAGTGTCCGCGAGGTGCCGGATCATTTCGAAGGATGCGGATCCCGAGCCAATCACCACACCTGCTTGGAACACGATGGCGTCCACCGGGGATTCGAGGAACACCCGCCCTACGGTCTCACGGGAACGCATGTGCGTGGAAAGCTCGGTATTCTCCGGGTGCAGGCCGCCGAGGTAGACGATCCTTTCCACACCGGCATCGGTTGCTGCGCCTGCCACAAGCCGGGCCATGGCCTCTTCCTTGGCCTCGAACCCACTCCCGGATGCCATGGAGTGGACCAGGTAATACAGGACGTCCACACCGCTCAACGCCTCTGCCAGGCCTTCGGCATCGGCCAGGCTGTTCTCGATGATCTCGACGTCGTCATGCCAGGGTACGTCGGCGATCTTCTGCGGTGTCCGGACCAGGACCTTGACCCGGTGGCCGGCTTCGAGGAGCCGGGGGACCAAGCGGCCGCCGATGTAACCAGTGGCACCGGTCACCAGCACGGTCCTGGTGTCCTGCGGGGTGTTGGAATGCGTAGCTTCCGAAGGCTGCAAAGGAACTCCTGGGGCTGGGGGTAGAGGTAGGCTGGAATGACCCGGCATTCATCTGAATTTCCGGGCATTTGTGTTGCCTGCCCTTGGACCCACCCTAGGAGTTTCTGCCATGAGCCTCAACGGTCTGCGCCGCGCACTGGCGGAGGACAAGACTTTCGCGCGCGTCCGAACGGAAGCTCAGCGGCCCTTCAGCGACCGCAACACCGACTATCAGATCAGTGCGCCCACTGGCATGCGTGCCGTCCTGCTTGCGGAGATGGCAGATGCCCTGGCTTCCGCTGGTGTCGAAGATGACAGTGCTCCCGTGGTTCTCGCCGTCACCGCAACCGGCCGCGAAGCAGAGGACCTCACGGCCGCGCTCGGCTCCTACCTCCCGGCAGACTCCGTGGCCACCTTCCCCAGCTGGGAGACCCTCCCGCACGAGCGGCTGTCGCCGCGCTCGGACACCGTTGGCCGCAGGCTCTCCGTCCTGCGCCGCCTGACCCACCCTGAAACTTCGACGGCGGCTCCGTTGCGTGTGGTGGTGGCCCCGGTCCGCGCTGTGGTCCAGCCGATTGTGGCCGGCCTGGGTGACTTGGTCCCCGTAACACTGCAGGTAGGGCAGGAACGGTCCTTCACGGAAGTCGTCCGGGCCCTGTCCGACGCCGCCTATGCCCGCGTTGACATGGTGACGCACCGTGGCGAATTCGCGGTCCGTGGCGGCATCCTTGACGTCTTTCCGCCCACCGAGGACCACCCCATCCGCGTTGAGTTCTTCGGCGATGAAGTGGACCAGATGCGCTGGTTCGCCGTCGCAGACCAGCGCTCGCTGTCCGCGCCCGGGATCCATCACCCCACGGAACTGCACGCCCCGCCGTGCCGGGAAATCCTGATCACTCCTTCCGTGATGTCCCGTGCTTCGAAGTTGAAGGCCGACATGCCTGCCGCAGCGGACATGCTCGAGAAGATCGCCGGCGGCATCGCTGTTGAGGGCATGGAATCGTTGGCTCCTGTGTTGGTGGATGCCATGGTCCCGTTCGTGGACCAACTGCCGGCCGGGTCACTCTCGGTGGTGATCGAACCGGAGAAGGTACGCACCCGTGCGCACGATCTTGCGGCAACCAACGAAGAGTTCCTGGAAGCGGCTTGGTCAACGGCTTCCGACGGCGGTGCGGCGCCCCTTGACCTGTCGTCGCAGGCCTCCACCGACTTGCACGCCGCCAGTTTCCGTTCACTCACCGACACCCGCTCGGCGGCCCTTGAACACGCCGTGTCCTGGTGGTCCATCACCTCGCTCGCCTCGGACGAGGACCTGGTCCTGGATATCGACGTCATTAACATGCGCGCCCGCGAACCGCGTGGCTACCAGGGCGATGTGGCCGAGATGCTGGAGTTCATCGGATCCCGCGTCCGCGAGCAGTGGCGTGTGGTGGTGGTGACCGATGGTCCCGGGCCTGCCCAACGCCTGGCCGAGCTGTTCCACGATGCCGACATTCCTTGTTCCCGCGTTGAGTCCCTGGATAAGGAACCCCAGGCCGGCATCATCGAGGTGACCACCGCCGCCGTCGGGCGTGGTTTCGTTGTGGACGGCCTCAAACTGGGCCTGTTGACGGAAGCCGATTTGCTGGGGCGCGCCACAGCCAGCTCCACCAAGGATATGCGCCGCATGCCGTCCAAGCGGCGGAACGCCGTGGACCCGTTGCAGTTGCACGCAGGCGACTTCGTGGTGCACGAACAGCACGGCATCGGCCGGTTCGTGGAACTCATCCAGCGAAAAGTGGCCGGCACCTCGTCATCCGACGCCGGGCTGCGCGAATACCTGGTGCTGGAATACGCGCCGTCCAAGCGCGGCGCACCGGGGGACCGTCTCTTCGTCCCCACCGACCAGCTGGACCAGGTGACCCGCTACGTCGGCGGGGACGCGCCCGCACTGAGCAAAATGGGCGGTGCCGACTGGGCCAGCACCAAGTCCAAGGCACGCAAAGCCGTCAAGGAAATCGCCGGGGAACTGATCCGGCTGTATTCCGCCCGCATGGCATCACGCGGCCATGCCTTCGCGCCCGATACCCCGTGGCAGCGCGAACTCGAGGAAGCGTTCCCGTACGTGGAAACGCCCGACCAGTTGACCACCATCAACGAGGTCAAAGCGGACATGGAGCGGGAGATCCCGATGGACCGCCTGGTGTCCGGCGACGTGGGCTATGGCAAGACCGAGATCGCGGTCCGCGCTGCCTTCAAGGCTGTCCAGGACGGCAAGCAAGTGGCTGTCCTGGTGCCCACCACCCTTTTGGCGCAACAACACTACGAAACGTTCACCGAGCGCTTCTCCGGCTTCCCCCTGCGCGTCAAGCCGCTGTCCCGCTTCCAGAGCGGCAAGGAAGCCAAGGAAACAGCAGAGGGCGTCAAGAGCGGCGCCGTGGATGTGGTGATCGGAACGCACCGGCTTCTGTCCAAGGACTTCCAGTTCAAGGACCTGGGCCTGGTGATTGTGGATGAAGAGCAGCGCTTCGGTGTGGAGCACAAGGAAGCGCTCAAGAAGATGCGCACCAACGTGGACGTGTTGGCCATGAGTGCAACGCCCATTCCGCGAACCCTTGAAATGTCCCTCACGGGAATTCGGGAAACGTCCACCCTGGCGACGCCACCGGAAGAGCGCCACCCGGTTCTGACCTATGTGGGTCCATACACCAACAAGCAGACATCGGCCGCCATCCGCCGTGAACTGATGCGCGAAGGGCAGGTCTTCTTCGTCCACAACCGCGTTTCCTCGATTGAGCGCATCGCGGCGCAGATCCGCGAGCTGGTCCCCGAGGCCCGGGTGGAAGTGGCGCATGGGCAGATGTCCGAGAGCCGGCTGGAGAAGATCATCGTGGACTTCTGGGAAAAGCGCTTCGACGTACTTGTCTGCACCACCATCATTGAGACAGGCCTGGACATCTCCAACGCCAACACGTTGATTGTCGATGGGGCGGACAAGTACGGCCTCTCCCAGCTGCACCAGCTTCGTGGACGTGTTGGCCGTGGCCGTGAGCGCGCCTACGCCTACTTCCTCTACCCATCGGAGAAGCCGCTGGGCGAGGTAGCACTGGAACGGCTTAAGGCCGTGGCGGCGCACAACGAGCTCGGCGCCGGCATGCAGCTGGCCATGAAGGACCTGGAAATCCGTGGTGCGGGAAACCTGCTGGGTGGTGAGCAGTCCGGCCATATCCAAGGCGTGGGCTTCGACCTCTACATCCGCCTTGTGGGAGAGGCGGTTGCCGAGTACCGCGGTGAGGCCGAGGAGAAGGCAGCCGAGATGAAAATCGAGCTGCCCGTCAACGCCCACCTGCCGCACGACTATGTACCGGGCGAAAGGCTGCGCCTCGAGGCGTACCGGAAACTGGCCTCCGCCATCACCTACGAAGCCATCGACGAAGTCCTCGCCGAACTCGTGGACCGTTACGGCGAGCCGCCGCTGCCGGCCCAGAACCTCATTGCCGTGGCGCGCTTCAGGGTGGGCGCCCGCGAAGCCGGCCTGTCCGACGTCGCGCTCCAAGGCAACTTCATCCGCTTCTCGCCTGCGCAACTGCCCGAGTCCAAAACCATGCGCCTGAACCGGATGTACCCGGGTTCGCAGGTCAAGCCTGCCCTGGACGCCGTGCTGATTCCGAAGCCCAAGACGGCCCGGATCGGTGGTCGCGACCTTCAGGACGCCGAGATCCTGCAGTGGGCCAACACGGTCATTGAAGCGATCTTCACCGATGTACCCGTGAAGGCAGGCTAAACGAATGATGGGAGGACACCACGCCGCGTCGGGAGCCGCGGCGTGGATTGCTATTGCCTCGACCGGCCCATATGCCTTGGGCTGGTACCCCTTGGATTCAACCGGCATCCTGATCGGAGCCATGGCGACGGCGGGAACTGCCTTGGTCTGTGATTGGGACCACCGGCACAGCACGATCGCGAACTCGCTGCCGCCGCTGTCCAATGCCATCGCGGTGGGGATTGAGAAAGCCAGCGGTGGGCACCGGCAAGGGACGCATTCGCTGTTGGGAGCCTCGGCGTTCGTGGTGCTCGCAGCGATGGCCGCGCAATTCCAGATGGTGACTCCCGTGGGAAAGCTCTCTGTGGGCGCAGGACTGTTGTGCATGTTCATGATCAACCTGGCAGCCAAAGCCCTGAACCTGTTCCCGAAGTCCGGTTGGATCACCAACTGGCTCTTCGCCCTTTTGATGGCCGGCCTGGTGACCTGGTTTGCACCCGATCAGTGGGGCTGGCTTCCGCTGTCCATGCTTACCGGCGTTGCAGTTCATATCGTGGGGGACATGATCACGGTTGGTGGGGTGCCGCTTCTGTGGCCAATTGTCATCAAGCCACCTAAATTTCTCAGAAAATCCTTGATCAGCGGAATTTGGCGGGCAAACGGCGCCTTCTCCATTCCGCTTCTTGGGCGGGCTGGTTCGCGCCGTGAATGGCTGGTCCTTATTCCTGTCAGTGGATATGCCATGGTGGGCATGATTGCTTCGGCCTGGACGCTTGCCCAACAGCACTGGCCCGGAGTTCTGGCCGCTTTGGGCGGTGTTCTTCCCTTGCCTTAGAGGTGCAGCAGGCCTAGTATTACCGCACCTGCCGTGAGGCGTATGTAACATCGGTGGAATATTTGAAATGCCCCTCTACAAGTAGTGGGTAGCTGCTAAAACTGCGTACTCGCCCACCAGACCAAGAGCTACTCCCTGACTTTTCGAGTAGCGACTACTCGTGCCTTAGCTGGGAATTCCCTAATAGTTTGGACCTCGACGTCAAATTGTTTGACTAATTGGAGGTTCAGATGGATCTGCTCCACCCGCACAGTATCCATACAAGCAGCAGGGGTAGTTTTCAGGCACGGCGTGGTACCGACTCCCTGCGCCGTTCACAGGTCGATCTGGAAGTTGTAATTCCGGCCTATAACGAGGCCGCGCGAATTCCCGGCACCCTGATCCAGACACTGGATTTCCTGGCCGGGCAGCCATGGTCTTCCCGCATTGTGGTGGTGGACAACGGCAGCGTTGATGAAACGGGAGCTGTGGTCCGCAGGATATCCCGCGACAAAGGAAGCGATGTGCCTATTTCCGTGGTGGGTTGCTCGCGCCGCGGCAAAGGGGCCGCAGTCAGCCGGGGCTTGCTCAGCGGAACTTCGCGGTATACAGGCTTCTTCGACGCCGATCTGGCAACACCACTTGAAACGTTGATTCCTACGATGGCCCACTTGGAAGAGGGTGCCGCCGCGGTCATCGCCTCCCGTCACGCGCCGGGTTCCACCTTTGTCCAACCGCAACAGCTGGGACGCCGGGTGGGTGGAACAGCCTTCCGTGTCCTCACGAAGTCAAAGGTCAAAGGCATCTTCGATACGCAATGTGGCTTCAAATTCTTCGAACGCGGAGCACTGACAGCGGCCATGGTCCAGTGCCGCACCACGGGTTTCGCTTTCGACGTGGAACTCCTCCTCCGCCTGCAGCACCAAGGTGCCCGGATTATTGAACTGCCCGTGGCATGGACGGACGTAGCAGCATCTACTTTCCGGCCGTTCAAGGACGGAATTTCCAGTTTTGCCTCAGTTCTCCAACTACAAAAGGCGATGCCGTGACCGAGCCCCTGGGCAATGCAAACCTTCCGGCACAGATGGCCGGGAAACGGATACTCGTCCTGAACTGGCGGGACATCAGACATTCACAAGCCGGCGGGGCCGAGCAATATATGCATGAAATCTCGCGTCGCTGGGTGGACTGGGGTGCCGAAGTGACGTGGTTCACTGGCCGCGAAGACCATCAGCCCGCCGGGGACCTTATTGATGGAATTCGAATAGTCCGCTCCGGCGGCCCGTTATCCCTCTACGGAAAAGCCGCCCTCAAGATGTTGAGCGCCCGCAGGCGGTTCGATGCCGTGGTTGATTGCCAAAACGGGATTCCGTTCTTTTCGCCCCTCTTTTTGCCGCGGGAAATGCCGATCGTCCAATTGATCCACCATGTTCACCAGGAACAATTCCGTACCCGCTTTTCGGCTCCGATGGCCGCCGTGGGACGCTTCCTCGAAGGCACTGGCGCGAAGGCAGTCTATGGACGCAGGGCCATTGCAGCAGTGTCTCCTTCCACCCGGCTGGAGTTGCGCAAGTTGGGATTCCCCGGAGCCATCCACGTGGTGCCGAACGGAACCATCGACGTACCGCAAACCGTAGGGCCCCGCGATCCTGAGCCGACCGTCGTCGTCGTGAGTCGATTGGTGCCGCACAAGCGGCTGGATCTCTTGCTGGGCCAGTTTGCCATTGCCGCGAACAGCGTACCCAAACTTCGGCTGGAAATCGTGGGAGATGGTCCCGAGCGTCCGCGGCTGCAACAGCTCGCCATGGACCTGGGCCTCGACGACATCGTGACGTTCCACGGCTATCAACCCAACCATGTCCGCAACAGCTTGCTGAACAGGGCCTGGCTCACTGTCTCAACGTCGGCCTCGGAAGGTTGGGGTTGCTCGGTGATTGAGGCAGCAGCCTGGGGTGTTCCCTGCCTGGCCTTGCGCGTCCCGGGCATCCGCGACTCGGTTGTGGACGGGAGCACAGGGTGGCTTGTGGACGCTGCACGTGAGTTCGGCCCCGCCTTGGTGGCCGCCCTCGAGACCCTGTCCGAACAGCGCGCGGCAGGGGAGATGTCGGCCAGATGCCAGGACTGGGCCCGTTGCTTCACCTGGGACCGCAGCGCCGCGCTTCTCGCAGGAGTACTGCTGGAAGAGGAAGCCTTGCGTCGCGAAGGCATCGAGACAAGTGTTGCGTCTTCGGACATGTCCACTTTGGTGCACTTCGACATGCCGGCCGGTACAACACTGGATGCCATCCTGCGGCCAACCGACGAAGCAGTGGAAAACCAAGGGCGGGTGTCAGTGCTGATGAAGGGCAGGGACGAATTCGAGGCCTTCGCTGTCATGAGGCGCATAGGAGTTGTCTCGGCAGAACTCAGCGCCGTCGGCCGCAGCACGCTCCTGGCCGGTCCTGGAAGCACTTTCACGCACACCGACGCCGTTGAGGGCATGTAGCAGGCACCATTCCGTGGGGGAAATCGAGGGGGAACCATGACTGACACTTTGCGCGCGCCCGA
Organism: Paenarthrobacter aurescens; assembly: GCF_025421775.1. GTDB lineage: Bacteria > Actinomycetota > Actinomycetes > Actinomycetales > Micrococcaceae > Arthrobacter > Arthrobacter aurescens_B. The sequence continues at coordinate 601,259 of NZ_JAOEFX010000002.1, forward strand.
CCGGAGGGCGGCCGTCACCGGAACGATCGGTGACCGGCTGGAGTCCTCGCCGCAACCCAGGAACGACGCAGGAGCCAACGTAGCCGAAAACAGCGGCTTCCTGTCCGTCTCCGCCGGAGTGGTGGGTGTTGTCAGCTACGCCTGCACACTGCTCATGGCCAACATGCTGGGGACTGTGGACTACACACAGTTCGCGGCAGGGGCAATGCTCCTGGGCGTCGTGGGGATCGTGGCCTCCGCACTCGTTCCCCTGCCCTTGTCCCACTTTGTGGCTGTCCACCCTGCAGGTTCGGAGGGGCGAAGGGACGGCATGGCATTCTCGGTGTTCGTCTCCTTCATCGCGGGTATTGCGGCTGCGTTGATAACCGGGGCGCTGACTCTGGCTTTTGCGACGCCGGCACTCGCCGCTGCCGTAGCGCTTGGTTCGCTGGCCATCTTCGTGATGGCGGCGCCGTCGGGTTGGCTGCAGGGTGAGCTGCGTTTCAAGTGGTACGCCCTGACAACCATCGGCGAGGTACTCCTCCGGCTTGGCTTCAGTCTCCTGGTTGTTGTGCTTGCCTGGGGTGCCGTGGGTGCGATCCTTGGATTTGCCTTGGGGGCGCTTGCGCTGGTGGTTGTTCCGTGGTCCTTCTACCGCGATCTCACATGGCGCCCCGGCGTCCTCCGGCAGAGATGGCGGTGGGCTGAGACCAGTGACATCGCCTCTGTCCTGTGCGTGGTCTCCGTTCTTGTGGGCGTCGATGTGGTGGTGGTGGCATTCCTGGACGAAGGATCGGCCGCCGCGGGATTCCAGGCCCTTGCCACCATTGCGAAGGGTCCGGTCTATGTAGCTGCGGGCACCGCCTTGGTTGCGTTTCCTTTGCTGCGCAGCCCGGGAATCAACGTTCGCCAGGTCCTCGGTGCAGCGTTCGCTTCGTTCAGTCAACTCGCTGTGGTGGCCTTCGCCATCATTGCCACTGCGCCCCATGCTCTCGCCGGCCTGATCATTCCGGAGAAGTATCACGGATCCCTTGAACTCCTTCCGTGGCTTGCTGCCGCCGGATTGGGCTACGCCGTTCTCACCGTCCTTGCAACCATCCTGCTCGCGTTGCGGGCTTACCGACGCTGCCAGCTTGGCCTTGCCTGCGCCTGCCTCCTGGTGGTGGCCGGGCTCTGGACCGGTTGGCAGCTCGCTGCTGTCAGCGGCCTTGCCATGGGGTCGGCCATCGGTGCGGTCACTGCGGCCGTGGTAATGACACTCATTTCAGGGCCTGTCCTCACGGACATTGGACCGGTGCAGGGCGCCGGACGGTTCGTGGCCGGCGCCGCCGCGCTCCTGCTGGTCCTTGCCGTGTCCGGCCAACTCCAGCCCATCGTGTGGCTGGTCCTCGCGACCATCAGCGGGCTGGCTGTGCTGGCCCATCAGCGCGGTTTGTTGCCGCGAACGCTGGGCATTGGGCCCTTTCGACGGCGGTTCGGGGCGCGTTCCCGGACTGGCCGGCGATCCGCGTCCCAGGAGCCGTTCAGGAGCGTGCTGGCAGCAACCATGGTCCGGGTGGTTTCCAGTCCGGCGGCAATCTTCGCTGCCGTGTCCGCTGCTGCCTTTGGGGTGCGGGCCTTTGGCCTGGAGCGCGGCTTTGAGATGTGGGTGGACGAGTTGCTCTACGTCCGTCTGGGCGAGTCACTGACGACAGGCCAGGTTCCTACCTTGCCGGACGGCCCGTTCTTCCTGCACCCACCGGGCTTCTTCCTACTGGAGGCCGGCGTCATCAAGGTCTTCGGCATCTCGGGTGACATCGTGGAAGTGGTCCTGCAACTTCGCTGGCTCAACGCCGCACTGGGAGCCCTCACCGTGGGCTTGGGATTCCTCTTGGTCAGGAAGCTGGCCAACACCACGGCGGCCTGGCTCACCGCGGTGGTCCTGGCCTTTGAACCCTTCATCCTGCGCAACAACAGCCACGCGTTCCTGGAGACCGCGGCCATGGCCTTCGTGCTTGGGGGATTCCTCGTCCTGACGTGCACGCGCCAACCAACCGGGAAGTTGCCCGCCGTCCTGAGACTGGTCGGGGCTGGACTTCTGCTGGGATACGCCGTCCTGTGCAAGGACTTTTTCATCATCTGCACTGTCGGCCCGGTGGTGGCAGCCGTGATCTGGAAGAGGACCCTTCCGTGGCGGCAGGCCGCCGTCGTGGTTCTTGCAGCGGCCGTGCCGTATGCGACGTACCTGGCCGTTGCGGCGTCGCAGGCGCACCTTCCCGACTGGATCGAGGCGAAGACCAGTGGGTTGCTGCGGGCATCGGGACTGGAAAAGAGTACTGGCTTCACCGCAGAAGGTTCACCGGACATCGTCACCAGGTTGATCGAACAGAGCGGGCACTTTGGCACCAGCTATCTACTGCTGGCCCTGTGCCCCTTGGCCGGTGCGATGCTGTGCTTCAGCCACCGGGCAGACCGGCGACTGATTGGTCTTGCCGGCCTCGCTTTGGGCGCTGCCGGGGCTTACAGTGCCGCGTTTGGCACCTTCGAGGAACAGTACGGCTATGGCGTCATGATCGCAGGGGTACTGTGTTCGGTCCTTGTGGTGGTTGAGCTCCGGGAGCGGTGGGTGCGGGGGCGGACGTTCCTGGCCGTCGCCAGCCTGTGCTTCGTGGCCTTGACCGTGGTACTGGGCGTGCGGACCGCACTGACGGTGGACGACGGCTTTGTCCAGGTCAAGGAGTGGGTGAAAACCAACCTCCCGCAGGAGGCCCGGGTAAGTGTCACCAACAGCACGGGTGAGTTCGCTTTTGCCGACGATCCACGATTTGGAGTGTGGCCCTCTGCGCCCCTGATGCAGGATGCCGGGGCCAGCTACATCCTGACGCAGTCACACCCCACAAGCCAGGGCTACGGCTACGCGAGGCCCGAGATGCTGACATGGCTCAAGGAACACGCAACACCCGTGTTCAGCGCCGAGGGACCCACCAACGGCTCCACCACGCTCTGGTTTGTGGCACCCGCTGAACTGAGCACGGGAGCTGCCAATGGAACGGGCATGCCGTCCAAAACGTACGAGACAGAACGGTAGCCCATGAGAATCCTGCATCTCGGTTTTGAAGATCCCCGTATGCCCGGCGCGGGCGGGGGATCGGTAAGGACCCACCAGACCGACCGCCGCTTGGCGGCCAACGGCTTCCGGATCACGGTGCTCACCACCAGGTATCCAGGCTGGCAGGAGCGGCTTCAGGACGGCGTGCACTATGTTCCCATAGGCGTTGGCCAAGGCAACACCCGCCTGGGCCGACTGCTGGGCTACGTTTTTCGCTTGCCGTTCGAAGTCCGTAAACGCCGGGAGGCCGCCGATCTGGTGGTGGAAGACTTCTTCGCCCCGTTCTCCACCATGGCCGCGCCGCTATGGACCAAAAAACCAACCGTTGGCGTGGTTCAGTGGCTGCACGCCCGTGACAAAGCGCGACAATACAAGCTCCCCCTGCACTGGGTGGAGAGGTTTGGCGTCCGGCATCACCAGCGGGCCATCGCCGTCTCGCAAGGAATTTCGGACCGCCTGACGGCCATGAATCCGGATATGCACGTGGACGTGATCGGAAACGGCGTGGATCCTGCGGCCTGGAAACCGGCGCCGAAGGTTGGCCAGGACATTCTGTGCCTTGGCCGGCTGGAGTTCACGGGCAAGGGCCTGGACCTCCTGCTGGCGGCCTGGGCACAATGCTGCCAGCGAATCGACGGGAACTTGTTGATTGCGGGAACCGGCCCGGACGAAGCGATATTGCGTGCAGCCATCGAAGACGCCGGCCTCTCTGACCGCGTATCGCTCCTCGGCTGGCTGTCCGGGGACGCCAAGTTCCAGGCACTCAGTGATGCGCGGTTGGTGGTGGTTCCCTCCCGGCAGGAAACCTTCGGCCTGGTGGCCATCGAAGCGCTCGCTACCGGTACACCGGTGATCGCCTTCAACATCCCGTGCCTGGGGGAGATCGTTCCGGACGGTGCCGGGTGGTTGGTGGACGCGTTCGACGTCGGAGCCCTCGCCAATGAAATGGAGGTCCGGTACGCCCAACCGGGACTGGAGTCGGTTGGAGCGGAGGGACGGGCTTTCGCGGCCGGCTACAACTGGGACCGCTTGGCGGCGTTGCAGGCTGAGGCATATCGCGCCGCAGTGAGCGGTCCCACTTCGGTTGTCACTGGGGGAGAAACCCTCACTCAGCGCTCGGTTGTTTAGGAAGGTATTGCGTTGTTCCATCAATCCAGAATCGATCGATCCCTGGCCGGCGATGCGCCGTGGCTGTTTCTCTCACCGCACCTCGACGACGCCGTCCTGTCCTGTGGTGCGCTCATGGAGGCCCAGGCCCAGGGCCGCGAGGTGATCGTGGCAACGCTGTTCACGGAAGCTTCGCCCGGGCCGCACACGCGGGCCGCGAAGTCCTTCATGAACCAATGCGCCGTCAAGGATGCCGGGCATTTGTTTGCCGCCCGTCAGGCCGAAGACAAAGCAGTGCTGGAGGACATGGGCATTCAAGCGATCCATATGGGAGCCGTGGACGCTTTGTTTCGCCGCCGTGCACCCAGACTTGGCAGCAGTGCATGGGACAGGCTTCTCCCCGAAATAACGCACCGGTACCCCACCTACAGGTTCGACATAGCGATAGGACGGATCGCGCGGGGAGACCGCAGGCTCATCGGGCAACTCCGCACCGACGTTGCTGCCTTGATGGGACTGACCGGGGCCGAACTGCTTTTCTGCCCCGTGGGAGTAGGCAAGCACGTAGACCACCTCATCACCCGGGAAGCCGGCGTGGCCCATCCGGAGAACCTGGTGCTGTACTCGGATTTCCCCTACGACCTGGAGGCAGAACCGGACGCATCACGGTTGGAGCAGATGGGGTATGTCCCGTGGAACTGGGATCAGGGCCTCGCCGCCAAGCCTCCCAGAATCCGGCAGTATGGCACTCAGGCCGATGCGCTCTTCCCAACAGGCGATATTCCGGTGAAGGCGGAGACCTACTTCGTACCGGCTTCTTGACCAACTGGCAGGTGGCCGCGGTCAGCAGCCCTCGCGGTTATTCGACACGGCGTTGCCCGGAGCATCCGTCAGCTTCATTGCCCCGCTCTGGCAGAAGACGTTGTCCGTCACTGTGATGTTCCTCAGGTCGCCCTGGAAATCCAGCCACAGACCCGGTGTGTCAGTGATGGAGTTGTTCTTCACCACGATGTCGCGCACCGCAGCGTTGCCGTCGTAGTATCCGATCTTGACGCCGTTGGGAGACCCCCAGAACCGGTTGTCCTCCACAGTGATGTTGTAGATCTCATGCTTTCCAACTGCAAGCTGCATCCCGGAACCGTGCGATCCGCCACGTACCTTGTTGTTCTTGTACGTGACGTCGTATACCGACGCTCCAATGGTTTGCGCGACGAGTCCGTCGTCGCCGTCGTCACCCTGGCGCTGGTCGATGGTGTTGCCCTCCACCATTCCGCCGTGTGAGTCGGTGATGTGGATGCCGTCCAATTGATCGTATTTGCCGCTACTGGTCACCAAGGTGTCATTGTTGCGAATACAGAAGTTACTGCTGGCGACTACCGCGATGGAGTAAGTAAAGGGATTCCGTGTGTGGACGTCCTCCACCAAGGCATTGGTGGTGTGGCGCACGTCCACCAGGTATTCGGTCAGGCGCCCTGAGGCGTTGCCGTCCAGCTCGTCACCGCTCTGATCGGCAGTGAGGTGGGAGATGGTGACGTTCTGCGCGCCGTTGGTGGTGATCAGCGGGTGCCCGCCGAAGGGTCCTTTGGTTTCCAGGAACCCGGGCCCCGCTTTCAGCACGGTGGCCGGCCCTGCTCCTTTGACTGAGACGTTGCTTTTGACGATCAACGGACGCCCCAGCGTGAACGTTCCCTCCGGCAGTTCGACGATGCCGCCACCGTCCTTGGAAGCGGCGTCGATGAGTTGCTGGAGGGACTTGGAGGTGTCCTCCGGGTCCAGATAGCGGTTGACTGTGAATTTCTTGACGTGGGTGGCCTGGCTGCCCGGAGCGCTGCAGTACGACGGTTTCGCGTCGACGGCGTCGGGTTTCGCCGCAACGACGGCCACGCCGAGGCCTGCCGCGGCCAATGCCACAACCAGCAACGCAACCTTGGGGACCGCCGATTTCATGGCAACACCCTATCCTGCGCGGGTTTCCAGCGGGTTAAAAGGAAACGGCCCAGGCGGCAGCCTGAACCGTTTCCCGACATGTGAAGGATTTAGCTTTCGCCCGCGGAATCAGAGCGGCCAAGAATGGTCTGCGGGATCCAGAAAGCGAGGGCAAACAGGCCCAGGCAGACGGCCATCGGCCACGGGTTCTCGAGGCTCAGGAAGGACAGCGAGTAGATGGCGCCCAGGAAGAGCACGATCATGACCACGAACAGCACAATGCTTGTGCCCAGGTTGTTCTCACGTTCAATGGGGGCGCTTGTTGCGTTCTTGGACATTCGTTCCTCCTCGGCCCCGCGGGGCTCAAAAATCTCTGGCGGTTGCGGAAGCCTCAGTAGGCAGATGAACCTTGTTCACCCTTGACGATGGCAATTCCGGAACTCGCTCCGATACGTGTTGCACCAGCAGCAATCATAGCCTGTGCATCGGCGAGGGAACGCACTCCACCGGAGGCCTTGACGCCCAAGTCCGGTCCAACGGTCTTGCGCATCAATGCAACGTCTTCTGCTGTGGCGCCGCCGCCGTTGAATCCGGTGGACGTCTTCACGAAGTCCGCCCCTGCTTCCACGGCTGCCTGGCACGCGATGACCTTCTGCTCATCGGTCAACATTGACGTCTCGATGATGACCTTCAGGATGGCCTCGCCGGCGTGGACTGTCTCGGCCACGGCCTTGATGTCGTCCACCAGGGCACCCTTGTCGTTGGCGCGGGCGGAGGCCATGTTGATCACCATGTCGATCTCGTCCGCTCCATCAAGCACAGCTCCGCGTGCTTCGAAGGACTTGACGTCGCTGGGTGTGGCACCCAGGGGGAAGCCGATCACCGAGCACGTCAGCACACCGGAACCTTTGAGGGCCTTGGTGACGGTTTTGACCCAGACCGGGTTCACGCACACTGATTTGAACTGGTATTCGATGGCTTCGGCGCACACTTTGAGGACGTCGGCCTCGCTGGCCTCCGGCTTCAACAGGGTGTGGTCGATGTAGGAGGCGATGTTCGCAGGGGCGACGGCTTGGTTGCTCATGGGATCCTTCCGTGCTGGGCGTGGCCGGCCCGGTGGCCGCAGGGTTGTCACTGCCCGTCAAAGGACCATCTTGCCACATGGGCTGAGGGCTTTTGGGGTTTGTCCACATAGGCAAAGTCAGGCCTGATGATGGCCCCGGATGGCTGGAAGAGTTGGGGCATGGAGCGGATTCGGAGAGTGCAGGCGGCCACAGCGGCCACTACGATCACACCGGCGGTTGGAGCATCGGTGGGGGATGTTTTGGCCGCCCTGCGTTCCGTCCGCCTCGGCACCGCGAGCCGGGAGCTGATCGACCAGATCCGCGGGTTGGAAGACCTGAAGTCAGCCATCGTGGGGTTGCAGGCCCGTGCTGCGGTGGCCTTTGACCTTGCCCAGCGGCAGGAACAAGCCGAGGCCGGCGTCCCCGCGTCCGAGCGGGGCCAGGGTGTTGGGGCGCAGGTCGCGTTGGCCCGGCGGGAGTCCCCGAACCGGGGCTCCCGTCTTCTGGGGTTGGCGAAGGCGCTGGTGGTGGAGATGCCGAGGACCATGGCGGCGCTGGAATCGGGGCAGTTGAATGAATGGCGGGCCACGTTGCTCGTCAAGGAAACAGCATGCCTGTCTGTGGAGGACCGGTGCGCCGTGGACGAGGAACTCGCCGCGGACACCGGCACGTTCGAGGGGAAGGGCGACAGGGCGATCATTGCTGCCGCGAAGGCCGCCGCCTACCGGCGTGATCCGCGTTCCGTTGCCCAACGTGCCAGCCACGCCGCGTCAGAGCGGACCGTGAGCCTGCGGCCCGCGCCTGACACGATGACGTACCTGACAGCGCTACTCCCGGTGGCCCAGGGTGTTGCAGCGTACGCCGCTCTGACCCGGGCTGCTGACTCTGCCCGTTCGGCCGGGGACCCCCGGATCCGAGGCCAGGTCATGGCAGATACCCTCGTCGAGCGCGTCACCGGCAGGCGCGGAGGGATCAGTGGCGTCGACCTCCAGCTCGTCATGACCGACCGGGCCCTCTTCCAAGGCGACAGCGAGCCTGCCCGGCTACGGGGGTACGGGGTTGTGCCTGCGGAATGGGCCAGGGCACTGGTTGGTGCCGGAGGGACTGTCTCGGACGAGCCTCGTGGGACGAGGGAGAATCCTGTGGCTGGCCAATCATCCTCAACACCCGATGGTCCGGCACTAAGGCAAGCCGATGAGATAACCGTGTGGCTGCGCCGGCTCTACACGGCACCGGCCACCGGCGAGCTCCTGACCATGGATTCCAAAGCAAGGCTCTTCCCACCGCGGCTCAGACGATTTATCGAAACCCGTGATGACACCTGCCGCACCCCTTATTGCGACGCGCCCATCCGCCATATCGACCACATCGTGCCCTGGCACTCAGGCGGAACCACCACCGTGAACAACGGCGCGGGACTCTGCGAAGCCTGCAACCACACCAAAGAAAACCCGGGCTGGAGCACCAAAACCGTGCCCGGGGACAACCATGCCATGGAGATCACCACGCCCACGGGACACAACTACCGGTCGAAAGCCCCAGCCTTACCAGGTTGTAGCCAGGGCGCCGGCACTTCCGCGGCGACAACTCCGGGGTTAGTGGCGGAACTGTCGGCGGCTCCGACAGATTCGAGCACTACGGCCCCGGAGAGATCACCGAAATCCCGGCGGGATGGCCGTCGGGTGCGGTACCGGGACAAGTCACCCGCAGTTGTTCGATGAGGAATTCGGTGAGGAAAGAGACTCCAAGCCCGAAAGGATCATGCGGCCAGTGGCGCTTGCTGATCCGCGAAGCCGGGCGCACCCAAGAGCATGCCGGAAGCGCACAGCATCGCCGAAGACTCCGCGGAGAGGAGCAGACCAAGGCGAAGACCGTCGCAGGACGCGGCGTCGCCGATCGCCCAGATCCCCGGAACGGAAGTGGCGAGGTCGCGCCCCACTGCAATGCCGCCGTCGGACGCTACAAGGAGGCCGGCGCTTTCGGCGAGGTCCTTGCGGGCAGTGCGTTCCTCTGCAATGACCACGAGGTCGCCGTTCATGCTGCTGCCGTCCTCGAAGAGGATCCCGGTGGCTGGCATAGCGGCGCCTTGCACGCCGGATCCATCGGTGGAAGGGACGACGGCGGTCGGGCGGAGGGTGGTGCGGACTGGGCGGACCCCGCGTGCCCGCAGCACGGCCTCAGCCTGGCCAGCAGCAGGTCCGTTACCCACCAGGATTCCCAAGGGACGACGGCCGACGATCCGGGTGACGTCCTTGACCGCTTCGCCGATGTTCGCGGCGTCGTCGATAGTGGAGTAGCTCAGGCTGGATTCGGCGCCCGCCACCGGGGGCAGGACCGGGGCCGAACCCGTCGCGATGACCAGCTGGTCGTAAGCGAACTCCATGCCGTCCACAGTGGTGACAATCTTTGCGTCGGCGTCGATGAAGCTGGCCGCCTGGCCGAAGCGGACCGAGACTTGGGGGAGTTCAGCGAGTTCCAGCAATGCTTCCGGGCATTCGTCGCGGTTGCTGAGCACGGTGATCGTTCCGTCGAAAGGGCGTTGCCGGGTTCCGGATGTGCCAGCAAGCCGCCGCACCAAAGCCTGGGCGGCGGGGCCCGCGCCTGCGATGACGATGTGGAGGGAAGATGCGGACGGGGTGGCGGACATGTTTGGCCCTTTCGCTCATGTGACCTGCTGTTGATCACCAGCGTAGGGGGCCGGTTTTTCGCGGGTGTTTCCCCTCTGTTGCCATCTTTGGCGGATCCGTATCGTGGTGTTTACCAGCCGGTAATAACGTGCGTCACATCGGGGTGGCCAGCGGGCGTCAGTACCGGCGGAGAAACTCCCGGAATCCGTTTCCGGCGAAGCCCGCCACCGCTTCCGCCCGGTCCACGAGTCCGTGGGCGCCCACGGGTTCAAGGGAGGCCAGGAGCCGTGCAGCATCGGCCAGGCTCATGCTCAGCTCGGCAGTCATGCCAGCCACGTCGAGCCTGGCACGCCGCGAATCCGCCCAGGCATCCGGACCTGGGTCGTCGCGCAAGGTGCGCGTTACCGCGATGTGCTGCCACCCGCCGTCGAGCCTTATCCGCGCACGGTATGTGACGTAGTCCCCGGTAGTCTCCACCTGCCCGCCTGCCAGGAACGCCCGCCCGAACCGTGGGTGCTCAAGGTATCCGGTAAGCCGAGGCGCTTCATCGCCGGGATCAGACGGAAGAACCACTGTGGCTTTGAACGTCACGGGCGAGCCGTCCAGCTCGCCGTGCAGTGTGTCGTTGAAGCGGACACCCGGCTGTGGCTCGGTCATCGCTGTGCAGGCCGAATCCTTGGGCAGTCCGGAGGCCGTCATCGCGTCGAGGTAGGCGCGGGCGTCCCTGTAGCCCATACCGATCAGGGTGTCGGCATCGATCCTGCCCAGGTAGAACTCCGGGTCCAGCGGAAGCGGGTGCTCGGGACGGATCACGTGCAGCACAAAGTCCCGTCCAACGGCCGCGGCAGCCTCGAAATCAGCTAGCAGGGCACCCATGGCGCTCATTTCGATCATGTGCACGTACTGTTCCAGCGGCCCGTCACCCCAGTACGGTGTGTTTCCGATGCACCAGATCAGCCACACTTCGTCGGCACCACGACGCAGGGCTTCAGCGACGTTGGCGTCCCTCACCCAGACCGCGTCCGTCCAGATTTTGCCGTCCCTGCGCAGTGGGGTCAGGAAAATGGGCAGGGACATGCCAGCGGCCATCAGTTCAGCATCAATGACCGCGGCGTCGATCGCGTGGCAGCGCTTATCGGTGAACTCCACCACGTTGAAGGAACCCTCGACGGCGTCCGGTTCAGCCGCGCGGGCACGGATGGTTGCGTCGTTGATGCCCAAGGTGGGAAACACTTTGCCGAGGATGCCGTCGGCGTCGCCAACGGCGGGAAGGGACCACGGGCCTTTGAGGTAGTTGCCAAGGGGCAAGGCCGAGCCGAAGTCCTTGACATCCACGTCCGACCAGCGGGTGCACATTTCCTCCGGCGATACCCCGGAGAGCAGCATCCCGGCCGTGAGTATCCCGCCGGAGGTCCCGTCCACGTGCTGGAACTTAAGGCCCTCTTCGGCGAGCGCCCTCACCACCCCGGCCTGCCACGCCACGCGCATCCCGCCTCCGGCGAGTACCAGCGAGCGCTTCACCGGCGTTTCACCGGGCCGGTCCGGCGCTGATTGGTGCCGCGCTGATGCGGCGCCAATAGATGAAGAGGAGTATCGCCGTCGCGAGGTCGAAGAAGGCGACCAGAAGGGCAATGGGTGAGAAGATCCCGTTCAAGACCCCGATTCCTACGGCCCCGAACGCTCCGGTTTTCTGCAGTCCGGACCAGAGCACCACTTCGGGGGAGGGGACGACGTTGAGCAGGGTGTGGAGGAGCAGTCCGCCCACGACCACCATGAACATGCCCACGGTGCCGAAGAGTTGGCGGGTTTCGGGGGTCGGGTCTGCGCCGATCAGCTGCAGGACTTGCCCGCCGAAGGGAACCTGGACGGCGCCGGTCAGGACGGTGACGACGGCGATCGCCGCGAGTACCGCACGGAGGGGGTCGGCGAGGGCCCAGGCCACGGTTCCGGGTGGGTGTGTCTTCCGGGATCCGGACGGGTGGTGCCCGGGCTGTGCTGGCTGGTGCGCGGTCACGCGAAGGACTCCAGCAGCCGGCCGCGGTCCACCAGCAGCCAGACCATGGCGGCCCAGGTCAGGGTGGAAACGTAGAAGCGGATGTCGTTGAGCATCATCCAGCGTTTGAGGAGCGACCGGAGTTCGGTATCGTCCGCGAAGTCGCCGCCACGGATACGGACGTTGATGGGGATGATGATGCCTTGGCCTACCCAGGTCAGGACGATGATTCCCAGCAAGCAGATGATGGCGGGGATGACGCGTAGGGTGCCCCATTCGGACCAGACAAGGATGCCGCCGGAGATGAACATGATGGGTACCACGATGGTGAAGAACTTGGTGGCCGCGCGGGTGGGGATGCCGAAATGCATGTCCACGTTGTCACGGGCCAGGGATTCCCATGTTGGGTAGAGGAAGAACTTGAGGACCCACATGGTGCCCACGTACATGGTGGCTCCGAAGAGGAAGTAGAGGGCGTTGAGGAGGAGGAGCCAGTTCATTGGGCACCGCCGGTGGGCTCCGGGCTGGGGCCGGCAGCGCCCGGGACCCGGCTGCGGTCCGGCGGAGCCAGCCATTCCTGTCCTTGGCCCAGGTTCACCACGCTGTCCATCATGTCCCCGCCGCGAAGGGCCACGGCCTCGAGCTGGGTGGGAGCGGTGAGGAACCAGGCTTCGTAGTGGTCGTCCAGCACGCCGTGGGCTTGCGGCAGCCATGCGGTGAACACTGGTTTGCTCTCCACCTGCAGGTTCTTCAGAGGCTCGACGCCGGGCGCGTCACCGAGGATGAGCCGCGCCTTGGCTTGGGCGCCGAGCGCTATGTCCCCGGTGGCCTCGAAGTAGATGTCCGATTTCCAGAGCATGTTCCGGAACACGCAGTAGTTGGAGGCCGCGAGTTTTAGCGGCAAATCCAAGGGTTCGGGCCGCTCGATCTCTATGTAGCAACCCAGCTGGCCGTCCTTGTCGTACTGTGCGGACACGCTCGTGTCGGTGACCACGAAGTCCAGGTTCGCCTGGTGCTTGGGCATGCCCCAGATTCCCTTGCCGCCCTTGACGGAGACTTCGGAGCTGACGGGCAGGTCCACCACGAATTGGCCCAGTTTGAAGGTCTTTTGGAAGAGCAGGGGGAGGATGGGCGGCGTCGGCCTGCTGCCGTGGGTGATGGCGATGGCCAGTGAGTATTCGATGTACTTCCCGATGTCCGTGGATTTGTAGTTGACCACCGTCACCACCAGCAGGCCCTTGCCGCCCAGGCTGAACGGCCGCATCTCGGAACCGGGGAGCGCAGCGGCCGCGGCCTTCTTGTTGATGGGGAAGGCCGCCATCAGTACGGGCGAGTCGTCGGAATTGACGGGCATGACGTACTTGATGCCGTCCGCGAACGCATGATGGCCCCGCAGCCGCTCCTGCCGCCGTGGAACCGGAGACGGGAGGAGCTTGAGTAAGGGTGTGGCCAGTTCGGTGAGGGTTTTCATGGTTTTGGCTCCTGGGTTCCATTGAGCTCGTGGACAATGACGGGGAAGGTGTCCTGCCAGGCATGGTCGCCGAAGAAGACATCCAGATGGCCGTAGCCGGGGATGAGGTGGAGGGAGTCCTTGCCGGGGCGGTGCTTTTGGAAGAACTTGAACGTGCGCTGCTGGCTTTCGGGCAGGAAACACAGGTTGTCCAGGCCGGCGATGAACGCGAACCTGGCGTCGGTCTGTGGCGCTTCGGCCACGAAGTTGTCCGGCAGTTCGGGGTGGTCGCCGGCGGCCACCATGTGCCCGGCCTTGATGCTGCGTCCCATTTCCTCGAAGAACGTCACGGGCACCTCCGCGAACTCGCCGCTGAGCCATTGGTGGGTGGCGTCGTCGAGGTTTTCGTGGGACCAAAGGGCAGGGCGGCCGCTGCCGTAGGTGAAACTGACCATCCTGCACACGGTGTTGTCGCATTCGTGGTGCGTGGCTTTGACCAGGCCGCGGATGGCGCGGGTGAAGTAGCCCTGCGACTTGTAACCCCACGCGGGTGACAGGTAGGGCGTGAAAGCCTTGACTACCGGCGTGAGGTAGTCGATCTTCAGCCGCGAGAAGGCTGGAACAACCGGGTGCAGCGACACTGCGTTGGACACGATGGTGTCCACTTGCGGCAGCAGCCCAGCCACGGCCGACATCGTGAAGGACGTTGATCCCTGGCAGTGGATCACGGCCTTCATGGTCTCCGCACCGGTGGCGTTCAGGATGTGCTCGACGGCGGCGGGATGGTCATACACCGCGGCGTCGGCCAGCGTCCAGGACAGGGGATCGAGATCGATGGATGCCCGCCAGTTCAGCATCCACACGTCCCACCCGTCTTCGAGGAGAACGTCGACGATGGTGGTCCGGATGGGTGGCCTGAACAGTTCTGCGCGCACACCGGAGCCGTGGACCAAGACCACGGGTCCTTTGCTGGCTTCGGCCGCCGAGGTGACATGGACCAGGCTTAGTGGGGTGTTGTCCCGGGCACGGATGGGGATGACCTCGGTCCTGTGCTCGGCACGGGTGATGATCATGGTGTGTTGCCTTTCCGTGCGATGGTGATGGGTTCTTCAAGAAGCCGCACGGCAGGCAAACCGGAAACGGGAACCAGCCGCGCGCCGTCGTCGTTCGTTGCCAACTGCCAATCACGGCAGATGGTGTCCACTTTCAGCGGATAGACGGTGAGCTTGCCGTCGGGTGCAAGGTGGATGCGGAGGAAGCCTTTGTGGTCCTCGATCGCCTGGCCGGACATTTTCCAGGAGGACACCTCACCGCTGGACGTGGCCAGGATGTAGAGGGCGAAAGCTTCGCTGCCCACCGCCCAGCCACCCAGGTGAACCACTGCCAGGGCCAGCAGCAGGATCACGAAGTCCGGCCAGCCATCCGGCCAGGGAAGCAGGATCACGACGGCGACGCTCACCGCGAGCGCGGACAGCTGGTACAGCGCCCCTCGGGCAAAAATGATGATTCCTGCCTTGGCAAGCGCCAGCCAACGCGCGAGCAAGGATGTGACCGCCAGCAGGAGGGGCAGGGCAAGGACCAGAACGAAGACCAGCACCACGGTGTTTCCGCGGGTCAGGCTGCGCAGGCTGTCCACAAACGACTCGCCGCGGAAGGCGCTGAAGACCGTCCACAGAGTCAACGCGGCGACGATGTGCACAATGCCGAGCGATAGGCCGAAGCCGGGGTTGCGGATGGGGAGCCAGAACTGTGAGAAGGGGTTGGCCAGTTGCGGGCCGAGCAGGCGGGAGTCTCCTTGGCCGGGAAACGTGGTGGGCATGAGCGTGAAGCTTCGGGCTGTGCCGGCATGCTCGGCATTGTGGACGCTGGACGATTCACCCGGGGCCGCGGATGGGGCAGGGAGGATGAGGTTCTGGGGGAGTTCGTGGGTGTCCGAGAGGTAGGCGCCGCCCAACCCGCACGTGATCATTTGGGTTCTGCCTGGATCCGGCAAGGTGTGCGGTGCCGGCTTGCCGACGTCTGGGGGAGGTTCCCGCTGCTCGTAACGGGCGTAATGGTGGAGGTCGCCGGTGAGCCACAGCCGGACGCTGGCACCCGTGGCTTCGAACAGGCCGGTTTCCGGGTTGAAGCGGCGGCGCAGGTAGTCCTGTTCGAAGAAGTTTGCCTGGCGGAACCCGCTCAATGCCGGGTCAGCGGCATCAACCCAGAAGGGAGCGGCCACACAGAGGATGATCGCGTCGCCAGGCTGCAGTTGCAGGGTGACGTTCCGGTAGAAGTAGTCCAGTTGCGGCTCGTCGATGTACTGGCCCAGTTGGCTGTCCAGGCCCAACAGCCACCAGCCGGGTGTGCCACTTCGGCCCTGCACGGGAGGGGTACCCGTAAGCCGAACGGCAAAGTAGCTCCGCGTCTGGATGGTCCGCCAACCCCCGATGCTTCGCTGCCGGGTGAAGATCCTGATGAAAGACGTGAGGCCGTCGTACCAGTCATGGTTGCCGGGGAGCGCGAGCATGACAGGCACGGGGTTTCGGTCCGGATGGGTGGGGAACGCAGTCCGGTAGGGACCCGCCATCCGATTCTCGTAAGCCGCCGGGGAAGCCACGGGGTAGACCTCGTCCCCGCCCAAAACCAGCACCCTGCCGCGGGGGAGTTCTTGCCCGTCCACGGTCAGCGTGTCTTCGGCCAGCAGCGACGCCACGGTGTAGGTGGCGTCGAAGCCATCGCCGAGGTCGGCCGCGAAATCGAGCCACATCTCCGTTGCCGCCGGACCGGTAGCACGCTCGTCCTGAACTTCAGCAGGCGACGGAAGGCCCCTGCTGCTGACAGGGGGCTGGGCGGGTTGGCCAGCGACCGGAAGCTTATCCAGGCGCAGCGGATCGGCCGGGAAACTGCCCTCCAGCTCGCGCTTGTCACCAAAATCGGCGAACACCGTGGCAGCGGCAACCTTCAACGCAGTCCTCGCCAGCGACATGGGCGAGAGCCAGCGAACCGCCGTCTGGGGAGTGAAACCCAGAACGGCGTGGTGTTTGGCGAGCTCCCGGCTTTTCATCGCTTCGGCTTGAGCGGGAACGGGACACGATTGAGTCCCCGCCCGTACACCTGCCAGAGCTCACGCCCGAACAACTTTGCGAACGTGACCAACCCGGCAGCCGGTGACGGGCCTTCGGCGCGGAACGTGGTCAGCTGCTTTGCAAAGTCGACGGGCCGGATATAGAGGATGCCCGCGCCAACGACGCCCTCGTGGGCGGCCCCGGCGTCACGTGGTCCGGCGTCCGGCGGTACATGGCCGCGCAGGATGGTCGCGTACAGCGTGGTGGTGTCAGGCCACAGATCGAAACCCGCTTCGTTGTGGATGAGCTTGTGCCCGGTAAAGGTGAAGGGTGTGCCGCCCGGATCCCGCAGCCACAGCCGGTAGAGCATCCGCCTGGCCGGCGCGCCGTCGTCGGACGTGTCCTCGACGAACAAGTTGAACCAGCCCCGCTCTACCGGCATCCGGCCACCAAAGTAGTCCGCCAGCACGTAGCCCTCGGCTTTGGCCTGGTGGTTCGGATCGGTCGCGAACGCATCGATGTCTTCCGCGGTGATGGTCAGCTCAAACATGATCTTCCGGCTGCGGTCCCGGCCCAGGCTCCGCCCCTTTTCCGGATCGGTGATGCCGGGACTGAACCAACCGTGCATCTGTTCGGTGAAGCGCACGGAGGTGGTCTCCTGGTCAGGAGCGCCGGGCATGCCGGGAGTGCCGGGCCTGCCGAGTCCGCGGCTGCGCGCTTGAGGCGCTTCGGACACTGCGCTCGCAGGCTGTTCCTCCGGTGCCGACTTGCCCTTGGTAGCGTCCGGTGCCAACGCGCGCGGAGCGGAGGCACCGACGTCGACGACGGCGCCTGCTGCCTCCCGCTCAACGGCCACCTTTTCACTGGGCCCGCCGGAACCGTCCGCATCTTCCGGACGGATGCCCCGGTGACCCGCCTTGTCCGCGTTCCCGATGATGTGGGCACATGTCCGCTCTGCGAACGCCGCGATGGTCAGGGATGGGTTGGCGCCCACCGGGCCCGGCATCGCGGCTCCATCCACCACGAACAGCCCCGGGTAGCCGAACACCTCGCCATACGAGTCGCAGACAGCTTCGCCTGGATGCCGGCCGGAGGGGGCGCCCCCGATCGGGTGGACCGTAATGACGCGTTTGGCCCACCAGAGGGGGTTGTCAATGAAGTCGCCATCCAGGTCCTTGGAGATGGCCTCCATGGTTTCGCGGACGCGGACGAAGTACTCCTTGGACGTGGCCATGGTCCACGCAATGGCGAGCCTGCCGTCGCGTAGTGTCATGACGCCGTCGGGAATGTCCCTGCCCATCCCCAGCAGTGGCACCGAACTGGACGACAATCGGCCGTCGCCCAATGCTGCGGCGAGGTCGGCGGATACGTTGGAGCGGCCGGCTTCGAACAGCCTGTCCTTGAACAGTTGCCCTGCAACTTTCGCCGTCCGTTTGATGGTGGTGCCCAGCTGGGCTGTTTCGATGAGCCAGTTCATGAAGGCCGGGTAGCCGGCATCCTCCACGTAATAGCCGCGACCATCGCCGTCGTCGTCGTTCGAATCCGGGACCCTGATGGCTGTGGTGATCACCGGGCCGCGACTGCCGGCCAACGTGCGGACGCCCGGCCGTGAGCCGTTGGCCGGGGGAGTTTTGGCACCCATGATGAACGTCAGAAGGTCGCCGTTGCCGCTGAAGCGTGTGCCCAAGGCATCGCTGAGGGCCGGGAGGGAACCACGGTTGCGGAGGAGGAGGAAGTTGGTGCCGAACGTGCCGGCACCCAGGATGAGCCGGCTGCAGTGGATGATGCGCTCTGTGAGGAGTTCGCCTTGGCGATCCGGATGGTGCACCACATACCGGACTTCATAGCCGCTGCCCTGCGTTCCTGGGTCCAGGGGCCGAATGCCACGGACATCGTGGAATGTTCTGACATCGGCACCCTTGAAGGCCGCTGCTGATACGTAGTTGTGGTCCAGGGTGTTCTTGGCGCCCGCGTTGCACCCGATGTCGCATTCACCGCTGAGCGTGCACGTGGTCCGCACAGTGTTCGGACCATGGATGCTGCCGTAGCCAGGCATGGGGAGAGCCTGGTTGGTCCGCGGTTCTTTGCCGGGCCCGGAGGAGAACGTGACAGCGATGGGTGGGCGGCTGATGGAAAGGCCCAGGTTGCCCGCGGATTTTTCCATGGCCACTGTTTTTGCCGTGTCCTTGTACGGGTAGGGCACAGGCTGGAGCATGGCTTCGGCGGCATCGTAGTAGGGATCGAGGTCTGCCCGGGTGAATGGCCAGTTTTCATAGCCGCCACCGGGGATGGGCGACTCGTTGACGAACCATTTTTCGTCCTTGCGCAGGAGGACGTTGGCGTAGATGAGTGAGCCGCCGCCCAACCCGCTGGACACCAGTCCCTCCGTGCCGCGGAACGTCCAGGCATCAAAAAGTCCGTACAGGCCGCGGTCCGGATCCCAGAAGTTCCGGCCCATCTCCGACGGCGAGCGCGCGAAGCTGCCAGGCGGGTATGGCTTGCCACGCTCCATGAGCACCACGGACTGTCCGGCCTCGGCCAGTCGAAGCGCCGCAACGGAACCTCCAAAGCCGGAGCCCACCACCACTGCGTCGACTTTTTCGATGCCACTGCTCCGGTGGCGTGGCGGATCAGACACGGGCTCAGACCCCGCATCCCCGCTGTTCCCGGTCCCCAGACGACCCATGGCCGTTCCTCTCAGAGGAGAGCTGACTACATAGCTGCAGCTGACGGCGCCGGGTGTGGCCGGGCGATGCCTCCGCGGACTATGGGGCTTATGTTCCCACCGGGCAGGGGATCTGTAAATGAGGTGGAGTAACCCGGTTTGGATCGCTGGTTAGTGGGAGTCCGTACGGGTGTACACCATGTCGAAGTCGTGTTCCAGCGGCCCGCCGGGGTATGTACCCCGTTCCAAGCGGGCGTTGATGGTGTTGCCGTCCCCGCTGAAGCGGCCAACAAAGCGCTGGGGCCAGTCCGGGCCGTCCCGGAAGAGAATCCATACGTTGTCCTTGAGCGTCATGTCGTAGATCCTTGCGACGCCGCGGGAATCGAAATAGTGCTGCTGGAAGGCTCCGTCCGAGCCAGTGGCGCCAATGACGCTGACCGCATTGGGGTATTCCGGCTGCTGGACCGTGGATCGTTGGATGAGGAAGCCTCCACCCTCCAGCCATTCGAACGTCGTCCGGCCGGAGACCTCCTGGCCAGGGACTGACGTTTCCCAGTCGCCGACGAGGATGTTCAGTTGCTCCAACGTGGGTTTTGGATCCCGTGCCATGGCTGCCTCTTTTCGCCTCTTCGCGCTGGTGAACAGGTTCAGCGTAGGACTCGTCCGTTCCGCAGTACAGACCTCCGCGGAGACCACCCGAACGCCATGCAGGTGGTGCTGTGATGGCCGGGATGGGGCCTAGGCGCCCGGGTTGGGCAGTGGCAGGATGGGCGCATGAGCCGAGTCACCTGTGATCTGACTGTTTCCCTGGACGGATATGTTGCCGGCCCCAATCAGTCCCTGGACGAACCGCTGGGGGAGCGAGGCGAGAGCCTGCACCGCTGGCAGTTCGAGCAGAGGGAGGCCAGCGCCGCTGAGATCGCGGGCATCCTCGAAGCTGGTGCCTACATCATGGGTCGGAACATGTTCGCTGGCCCCGGAGCGGCTCCATGGGATCAGGAATGGCGCGGCTGGTGGGGTGAGGAACCGCCGTATCACGCACCTGTTTTCGTCCTTACCCATCACCAGCGCGAGCCGCTGGTGATGGAAGGTGGCACGACTTTTCATTTCGTCACTGACGGAGTCGAATCGGCGCTGGCCCAAGCTCGGGAAGCCGCCGGGGACAGGGATGTGGCCATTGCGGGTGGCGCACAAACCGCCCGTCAGTATCTCTCCGCCGGCCTCATGGACGAGCTGCGGCTTCACATCTCGCCCGTGATCCTGGGTGGAGGCGAACGGCTGCTGGACGGTGTGGGGGACGTGACGCTTGAGCCGATCGAAGCGCGCGGGACCGGACTGGTCACCCACGTGCGGTATCGGGTGCAGCGCTGATCCGGCCTTGGCGCCATCGGGGCATTATGGCTGGCGGGTGACCCTTCGCGTCTCACGGAACTCCGCGGGTACCGTGATGGCGCCCTTCGGGACGGCGACGGTGATGCCCTTCTTGGTGACACTCGTGACGTTTTGACCCCACTGCTTCGCGTACTCGACGATGGGTCGCGCCGCAGCCCTGTTGCGGACGATGGCGACGACCACGATCGTGAGGAACCCGAGGGTCAGCAGCCCAGGCACCATGATGGCGACCACCGGGCTGATGAGGCCGTTCAGGAACAGGGCCGGACCGACGAACCACAGCGCAACCGAGGAGAACATCAACACGAGAACCAATTTCCCGGAGCGTGCGTGGACGGCCTGCGCGCGTGCCAGCTCATCCGGGTAGCGTTCCTTGACTATGCGTGTGACATCGGCGCTGAGCGCATCAGCGACGTCCTTACTCCGGGCGGTCATGGCTCTCCAATGCGCGATGTACAGTCCGGCCACAGCGGTATTGAACCCTACAGCCGAAGACGGTGGTTTGCTGAGTTCCTGCCAAGCAGCAGTTCGCTTGACCTTCCCTAAGGCACCTGTCTTGCGCCAAGACGCGTGGACGGCGGCCCTCCATGCCGCCGGTTTCCTGCGCCACAGCAAACTTGGTGGAGTGACCACATTGTCCGTCATCCGCTGTACACTCAAGTATCGAACATATATTCGAATAAAGGTGTGTTGTGGGCGTGATAGTCGGCCCCCGCGTGATAGATGCGGGCTTTTCCCTGATGTCGGTTTTGCTGGCACCAATCCCGGTGGCGGCCGGGTATCCGTCGCCGGCGCAGGACTATTTTGATGGCCGGATCGATCTCAACGAGCACCTCATCAAGGATGTCACCAGCACTTTTGTGGTCAGGGTGACGGGGCAGTCCATGGAAGGTGCCGGGATCAGTGACGGTGATGAACTGATCGTCAACCGTGCGCTGGAGCCCAAGGACGGGTCCGTCGTCGTTGCTGTCCTCGATGGTGAACTGACCATCAAAAGGCTCCGCGTCACGCCTTCGGGGGTGATCCTCCAAGCAGACAATCCCAAGTATCCGGACATCCGCGTGCCGGCACTTTCCGAACTCACCATCTGGGGAGTTGCCACTACGTGCCTCCACCACATCTGAGTCCGGCCCATCCGCAGCGGCCCATTCCCAGCGGGCTTTGGGAGCGAATGGGGGCTGAGTTTGGCCTCCCAAGTTTGGAAGGGGTCCGAAGCCGGCTTGCGCAGATACATGAGGATCCGGAGCCTCTGATGCAGCAACTGGTGCGGGTGTTTTCTGCGGATGGCACCTACTGTCCAGGCTTCCAGTTCCGGGAAGACCTGTCCTTGCACCCCGTGGTGACAGGGCTGTTTGAGCGGGCCATGGCCTTGAGGATTCCACATAACTACTTTGCTGCGTGGATGGTCACCGGATGCCCGGCGTTGCGCGAAGGCAGGCCGGTGGACCTGGTGGACCGGCTGGCGCCCGCCACTCTTCTGGCTGCCTTGGAGCGCTCTTTCGAGCATGGCCCACGAGGTGGGCGCAGTTCAGTGTGATGGGCGTGTCAAGGGTGAGGCCTGCTGGGCCAGTGCGTCAGGTGCACGTCGGAAAAGAGGTCTTCTTGTCGGTGCGTGGCAGTACAGTAAAAGCATTCGAAGATATATTCGAATATGCGGCGTGTCCTGCTCAGGATCGGCCGCGCGCGTGCTATAGCCCAGCGAAGGAGGGGAATGTCCAAGCCAGCACTCATGCATCAGATGCAGGAGATCGCCCACGTGGATATCAACTGCTTCTATGCGTCGGCGGAGCGTGCGTTCAACCCCTCACTGGAGGGCAAGCCGCTGATTGTGCTGTCCAACAACGACGGCTGCGCAGTGACCAGGTCTCCTGAGGCCAAGAAGCTGGGGATCGGGTTGGGGGAGCCATGGTTCAAACTTGCTCCACGGGCCAAGGAATGGGGACTCATTGCCCTCTCAAGCAACTACGAACTTTATGGGGACATCAGCTCGCGTGTGATGGAACTCCTGGCCCGCTACTCGGCGTGGCAGGAGGTTTACTCCATTGACGAGGCGTTTCTCGGAGTGAAAGGTCAACCGGAAGACCTGCTGGAACTGGGACGCACCATCAAAGCTGCATGCCAACGGCACGTGGGCGTTCCGGTCTGCGTTGGAATCGCGCGCACCAAAACACTGGCCAAGCTGGCCAACAAGTGGGCCAAGCACAATCCGGCCTTCAAGGGTGTGTGCCGCTGGGACTCCATCCCGGAAGCCCAGCGCGAAGCACTCATGGCGAGGCTCTCCGTGATTGAGATATGGGGCGTCGCAACCAGGCTCACCAGACGCCTGAATGCGATGGGAATTTTCTCCATCCTTGACCTGGTCCGGGCCGATCCCATAGCCCTTCGGGACAAGTTCTCCATCGTCATGATGCGCACGGTCCTGGAACTGCAGGGCACCCCGTGCATCCCGATGGAAGAGGAAAGGATCGGGAGGGACCAGTTGATCTTCTCCCGCTCCTTTTCCACGCCGATTACGACGGCGGCGCAGCTGCGGCAGGTGCTCAGCGTCTACGGCCAGATGGCAAGTGCCAGGCTGGCCAAACACGACCTCCAGGCAAAGTTGCTGACAGCCTTTGCTGCCACATCGGTCTACAACCCCAACGACAAGTCGTTTCCCTCCGTTAACGTCAAATTGCCCATGCCCACCTCGGATCCCGTCCTGCTGACCAAGGCAGCGCATGCGTTGGTTCCAAAGATCCAGGAAGGCGTGAGGTACGCCAAAGCCGGGATCATGGTTACCGACCTGCGCCCCAGCGGCAACCAGAAACCGTTGGAGATCTTCGAGAACCGGCATGAGGAACGGGGCATCGGTCCCTTGCTGGAGCAAGTCAGCAAACGGTATGGCCGCGGCTCCATCGGGCTGGGGCACGCTGGAATCAAGGGCGGCCCGGACTGGTCCATGAAACGGGACATGCTCAGCCCCCGCTACACCACCAACTGGGACGAACTTCCCCTGGTGAAGGCGGCCTAGCGTGGCAGGGGTCGAGGAAGCTGAGGACCTAGGCCCGGAGCCGGTAACCACGCTTGACGACGGTTTCCACGAGCTTGCCGTCCGGGAGCGAGGAACGCAGCCTGCTGACCGTCATGTCCAACGCGTGCACGGATCCCCGCAGGTCCAACAGGTCCGAGAGCGCTTCCCGGGACAAAACTGCTCCACCCGCGCCCAGCAGCGCCCGCAGCAGCAGGAGGGGAGCCGGGGCAAGATCCACCACCTCACCGTTGATCCGCAAGCAGCGCCCACGCAGCTCGATCGTTGCGCTCTTGGTTTCCAAACGGCGCACGTGGTTCAGGGACAGGTGCTCCGTCACCAAACGGATCAAGGCACCCATCCGGTAGCGGTCAGGGATAAGAGGCGTCAGCCCGGCGTCGACCAGTGGCTGTGCGGTGACCGGCCCAACGGCGGCAACAGTCACCGGCCCCTTGAGCGTTTCGATGAGCTGACGGTACAGGCCCATTTCGTGAGCGGTGCTCCACATGGCATCCACCGCCGGGGCGCTGGTGAACGTCAGTACGTCCAGATTCCCGCCCACCACTGCCTCGATCAGGCGCGGCAGTTTGTCTTCGCCGTCGGGCTTCACCCAGCGGTATGGCGTCACGGTCAGGACGGTGGCGCCGGACATGCGGAGCCGTTCCAGCTGGCGGACGTCCGTATAGCCGTGCAGCTGAACGGCCACGGTTTTGCCGCGCACGCCTTCGGCCAGCAGCATGTCCACCAGCGTGGCGGTGGTTTCGTCACTACTGATTCCGACGTCGGCAAGACCGGCCGCCCGCACGGCGCCACGTGCTTTGGGTCCACGGACGAACATGCGGCAGGCGGACAAGGTTTCCAGCAGCTGCTCGCCGATGCCGAAGGAATCGGCAGCCTCGCACCAGCGGCGCATCCCGTATGCCGTGGTGGCGATGCAGATGTCCGGTTCGGCCGCGATGATGGTGCGGGTGTCCTCGATGAGGACCATGTCCTCCTGAACAGGGGCGATCTTCAAAGCGGGGGCGTGCAACACGCTCGCACCGCGGCGCTCCAGTGCCTCAATGAGGTCACGGGAACGGCGGTGCGAGGTGACGCCGATGCGGAATCCATCCAAGGGCGCTTCTGCGGCTTCGGAAACTTCCGGCGCGGCTGTAGCGTCCTGGACTTCGATGGCACGTGCAACAGTCATGGGTTCTTACCTTCAGGCTTCAAGGAGCGAAGCCGCGAGTCGGCTCAGTTCAGCGGATGCTTCGGCATGATTCCGGTTGGCTTCAGCCACCCGGACCACCTCGCCGATGACCAGCACGGCCGGGTTGCTGCAGCCGGTGGCTGCCGTTTCGATCGTACCGAGGTCAGCGATGGTGGTGCGCTGGCCCGGGCGGTATCCGCGTTCCACCACGGCCATGGGCATTTCCGGTGCCATCCCCGCCCGTCGCAGGCCAGCCGCCAGCTGGGGCAACGTGCCGATGCCCATCAGGACTACGATCGTCCCGCCCAGCCCGGCAAGGTGGGTGTGTTCCTTCTCCGTCAAAGGGGCGTGGCCGGAGACGACTGTGAACATGTGGCTCACCTCGCGGTGCGTCACCGGGATGCCGGCTGCGGCCGGAACGGAGATGGCGCTGGTGACACCGGAGATGACCCTTACCGGGACACCGGCAGCAACACAGGCGGCCACCTCTTCGCCGCCGCGGCCGAACACATAGGGATCGCCTCCCTTGAGCCGGACCACATTCTTGCCCAGCAGCGCAGCCTCCACCATGAGCTTCTCAATATCCCTCTGGGTCACCTTGTGGAGCCCGGGCTGCTTTCCAACGTCCACCAACTCGGCAGAGGTCAGGTCCGCCAGTTCCTGGTAAGGAGCCAGGCAGTCATAAAACACGACGTCGGCATCCCGCAGGGCGTCCACGGCACCGACCGTGAGCAGGTCCAGGGCTCCCGGACCTCCACCCACCAGTGTCACATGGCCTTCGGTGCCCGGTGCGGGCTCGAAAGCCACGGGAATTCCAGCGTCCCGGCAGCGTTCCACCAGCGGCAGCCAGCCGGCCCCGCCGTCGTCCACTACCGCGACCAGAAACGGGCGCTCGGGCAGTTGGCCGTCACCTGGCACACCCTCCGGGGTGCTCAGCCGGTAGACGTTGGCCCCGGCGGTCTGATAGCGCCGCACCGCTTGGCGGGCAGACTTTTCCGATCCCGTGACAAGGATGTCACGGCCGGTGAGATCAATGGTGAGCTGCATGGTGGACCCCTAGTTTTCTGCGCCGACGGTTTGGCTGCGGACCGGGATAGTGGAAGCGATGAGCACGCCGCCCTTTTCCTCGTTGGTGGCCGGACGGATCTGGCCGCGCTCCGGAACGAAGGAAATGGACTCGTCCTTCTGGTCGGGGGCATTGACGAAGGAACGGAAACGGCGGAGACGCTCCGGATCCTTCAAAGTCTCGGCCCACTCGTCCTCGTAGGTGTCGATGTGCTTGGCCATCGCGGCTTCAAGCTCATCGGCGATGCCCAAGGAGTCGTTGACCACCACTTCTTCGACGTGCTTGATGCCGCCGTCGAGCTCTTCCTGCCAGCGAGCGGTGCGCTGGAGGCGGTCCGCGGTGCGGATGTAGTACATGAGGTAGCGGTCGATGTACTTCAGCAGGGTTTCGTCGTCCAGGTCCTTGGCGAGCAACTGGGCGTGGGCAGGAGTGGCACCACCGTTACCTCCCACGTAAAGGTTCCACCCGTCGGCCGTGGCAATCACCCCCACGTCCTTGCCGCGGGCTTCGGCACATTCACGGGCGCAACCGGAGACACCCATCTTCAGCTTGTGGGGGCTGCGGAGGCCGCGGTAGCGCAGTTCCAGGGCGATGGCCATGGCCACCGAATCCTGAACACCGAATCGGCACCAGGTGGAACCAACGCAGGACTTCACCGTGCGAAGGCTCTTGCCGTAGGCCTGTCCGGATTCGAAGCCGGCGTCCACCAGTTCCTTCCAGATGTCCGGCAGTTGCTCCAGGCGGGCGCCGAACATATCGATGCGCTGGCCGCCGGTGATCTTGGTGTACAGGTTGTACTTCTCAGCGACGGCCGCAATGACGCCGAGGCCCTTGGGCGTGATCTCGCCACCCGCGATGCGGGGAACCACCGAGTAGGTGCCGTCCTTCTGCATGTTCGCCAAGGCGCGGTCGTTGGTGTCCTGCAGCGAGCCGCGGCCGGCGTCCAGGACATAGGCGGAGTGCTGGCTCGCCAGAATGGAAGCGATGGTCGGCTTGCAGATGTCGCAGCCCGCGCCGGTGCCGTACTTGGCCATGATGTCTTCGAAGGACGTGAGCTCCAGGACGCGGATGGCGTCGAACAGTTCCTGGCGGGAGAGGCTGATGTGCTCGCACAGCGCCTTGGAGACCTCAATGCCGGACTTCGTCAGTTCGCCCTCGAGGAGCTTCTTCAGCATGGGGACACAAGAACCACACTGCGTGCCGGCGCGGGTGCAGCCCTTGAGCTCGCCGAGTTCCTGGACGGGAGCGTTGCCTTCGCAGGCTCCGCATCCGTTGATGGTGTCGCGGATGGTCCCGGCCGCAACGTTGTTGCAGGAGCACAGGATCGCATCGTCTGGAAGCTCGGTCTCGGGAGCTTCGCCGCCACCCGCAGCGCTCAGGTACGCGCCCGGCTCGGCGGACAGTTCGCGGCCCAGGAGCGGGCGGAGGCTCATGTAGGGGGAAGCGTCGCCCACGAAGATGCCGCCCAGGAGGGTCTTGGCGTCGTCGGTGGTGACAATCTTCTGGTAGACACCGCGTGCGGGGTCGGCGTAGACGATTTCGAGGGAGTGCTCGGTCCGGGCAAACGCGTCGCCGAAGCTGGCAACGTCCACGCCGGACAATTTGAGCTTCGTGGCAGTGTCGAAGCCCGGGAAGGTTGCTTCGCCACCATGCAGGCGGTCGGCGACGATCTCAGCCATGGTGTTGGCGGGAGCTACGAGGCCTAGGCACATGCCTTCAAAGTTGGCCACTTCACCGATGGCCCAGATGCCGTCCACTTCGGTGGCGCAGAAATCGTTGATGACCACACCGCCGCGCTGGCCCAGGCTGAAGAGCTGCTCTTCGCCTTCAGCCGCGCGGAAGAGGTCGTCGCGGGGCCTGACACCGATGGCCACGATCACGAGGTCGGCATCGATGGTGCGTCCGTCAGCCATGAGGACACCGGTGACCTGGCCGTCGTCGTCCGTTACTACCTCTGAAGGGAAGACGCCGCCGTGGACTTCGAAGCCCTTGGCTTCAATCAGCCGACCGAGGGCCTGGCCTGCGCCTTCGTCCAACTGGGTGTTCATGAGCCAGGGCGAGCCGTTGATGACGATCGGGGTAGCGCCCAGCTGCTCGGTGCCGGCCGCGGACTCGAGCCCCAGCAGTCCACCACCGATGGTGACGGCGTTGACCTTGCGTCCCAGCTTCCCAGTCAGCTCGGCGATGGCCTTGTTGATGGCCCAGACGTCTTCGAGCGTCCGGTAAACGTGGGTGTGTTCTGCGCCGGGGATGGGAAGCCGGGCTGCATCCGAACCCGAAGCGACCACCAGATGGTCGTAGTCGTACTTGTTTCCGGCAGCCGTGAGGACGCTCTTGGCAGCGGAGTCGATCTTGACGGCGCGCTCGCCGGTCTTGAGGGTCAGTGCCTCGTGGTCCCACATGGACGCGTCGCCCAGGGTGAGGTCCACGCCGGTTTCCGTGAGGGCCTTGCTCAGCGCCACACGGTCGTAGGGGAGGTGGGCCTCTTCGGTCAGCACCGTAACCTGCCAACCTTCAAGTCCGCGATTGAACATGGCATCGGCGAAACGGTGGGCAGCGGGGCCGCCTCCGACCACCACGATGCGGCGCGGGTTCTCTGTACTTGAAGTGTGTCCGGTCACTGGTGGGCCTTTCGCAGATGTTGCAGACGGATCTCCGCAACTTGTGCTTCCAGCCTAGGGACGGGCAGTTTCGCTTCAGTTTCCCTTATGTTTCGTGATCTTAACTTCTGCATCACAAAGGCATTTCGTGAGGCGTGAGGTCTCTTTTACCCGTTGGACACAAACGCGCACCCCCGATGAAACACCCCCGGCCTAGCGTGGAGGAGTGGCCGCAAGCGTGGCCCGGTCCGGGGGAGCGACGGCGGAAATGCCAGCACCCGGACACAGTGAGAGGGGCTGAAATGACCGTAATTCTGGACCGTGCCGAGGACCTGACCGCCACCGCCACCTGGCACCCTGTTTGCCCGGTGGATGAACTCGAACTGGCCTGGGGTGAAGCTGCGCTGATTGCCGGCCGTCAGGTTGCGCTGTTCCGCACCGCGCCCACCGAGGTCTACGCCGTCGCACAGCAGGACCCGGCGACGCTCGCCAACGTCATGGCGCGTGGCATCATTGGATCCCGCGGAAGCCGGCCGACCATAGCGTCGCCGCTGCACAAAGAGGTCTACGACCTTGAAACCGGTGAATGCTTCACCAATCCGGACCTCAAACTCGAGGCTTTTGCCACGCGCTTGGTGGACGGCTTCATCGAGGTTGAACTCTAGGTTTCCTACAAACCCAGCGCTTCGCGGACATCCCTGAGGACATCGTCCAGGGATGTCCGTGCTGCTTGGCGGGCGTCGGGTAGTTCCGCCGCGGACTCCACGGGCTGGATGACTTCCAGATAGCACTTGAGCTTGGGCTCCGTGCCGCTGGGACGGATGATCACGCGGCTTTGGTCCCGGGTCAGATACAGCAAGCCGTCGGTGGGCGGCAGGGCTTCGCTGCCTTCGGCAAGGTCGGTGAAGACCTCGACGGCGGAGCCTCCGAACGCTTCGGGCGGGTTGACCCGGAGCCGGTTCATCATGGCGTCCAAGAGGCCCAAATCCGCCACCCGGATGCTGAGCTGGTCGCTCGCGTGCAATCCGTGCACCAAGTACAAGTCATCCAAGGTGTCGAAGATCGTCCTGCCCTCTGCTTTTGCGGCTGCCGCCAGTTCCGCGATCAGGACAGCGGCTGAGATGCCATCCTTGTCGCGGACCAGTTCAGGCGCCACACAGTAGCCCAGCGCTTCCTCGTACCCGTACGTCAGGCCTGGTACGCGGGAAATCCATTTGAAGCCCGTGAGGGTTTCCTCATGGGCGTAGCCTGCCGCTGCGGCGATCCGCGAGAGCAGTCGCGAGGACACGATCGAGTTGGCGAAGACGCCTGTCTGCGGCTCGTCCCCGGCAGCGGCGGCCATGCGCGCCACGACGTGAGCGCCCAGCAGCGCCCCCACTTCGTCGCCCCTGAGCATCCGCCAGGCACCCGTGGCGGGATCCAAGGCAGCAACCGCGGCCCGATCGGCGTCGGGATCGTTGGCCAGGACGATGTCCGCACCCGAGTCCGCGGCAGCCGCGAGAGCCAGGTCCAGTGCGCCGGGCTCTTCCGGGTTGGGGAAAGCGACGGTGGGGAAGTCCGGGTCCGGCTGTGCCTGTTCGGCAACCAGAGTTACGTCGCTGAACCCCGCAGCAGTCAGGACAGCGACGGCGGTTTCGCCGCCGACACCGTGCATGGGAGTCAGGACGATCTTGAGGTCCCGCGCGGGAAAGTGTTCCCGATCCACCAGGCCAGCCATGGCGGTTTCATAATCCGAGGCGATGGACGTCGGCAACACCGACCAGCCGGTGTCCGCCAGTTCAATCGAATCCAACGTGCCCACAGCCTCGATCTTTGCCGCGATCCCGGCGTCGTAGGGCGCCACGATCTGCGAACCGCGGCCGCTTTCGGAGACAGCGTGCCGCCCCAAATAGACCTTGTAACCGTTGTCCTGCGGAGGGTTATGGCTCGCTGTGACCATCACGCCGCCGTCGCAATCCAGGTTCCTGACCGCGTAGGCGAGCAACGGCGTCGGAAGTGCCGCCGGCATCAGGAACGTCTCGATGCCCGCGGCGGTGAAGATGGCCGCAGTCTCTTCCGCGAAAATGTCCGAGTTGTAGCGTGCATCAAAGCCGACGACGGCGCGCGGCTGGGTTCCCGGCGCAGCTGAGGCTACCGCCTCGGTGAGGAAGGCCGCCAAGCCTGCCGCAGCCCGGCGGACCACGACGCGGTTCATCCGGTTGGGGCCCGGGCCGAGCGCCGCACGGAGGCCTGCTGTGCCGAACTGAAGCGTGCCGTTGAAGCTGTCGTTCAGTTCCTGGGCCGCTGCCGCGTCACCGCCGCCGGCCAGGTCGGCGAGCTCCACCAGAGCGGCCGCCGTCGCCGGGTCCGGGTCTTGGGAGGCCCAGTGGCGGGCGTCGGTGATCAGCTGTTCAAATGCGGCATCGCTGGATGTCATAGGGACAAAACTATCCTCAAATGGAGGACTCAGAGGCAACGTGGGGTGGGATCCCGACCCTGACAGTGGTCTTAATGGGTGGAATCCCGCCCCTCGACGGCCTTAAAGTGCTCGCGTCCGGACGGTGAAGTCCGTGTCGCCGTCAATGCTGAATGCTGAAGACCCCGTGGCATCCCAGTCCGGGAAGAACGTGTCCGAGATAACGGCCACACCGTCCTGGGCGAACACTTCCACGGAGGAGGAGTCCAGGAGAATCCCGAGACGCACGGTGTTGTCCGAGGCCGGCAGCGTCACCTCGTGGTACGGGCTGAATTTCTCCGAAAAGTTGGTGGTTCCGGCCTTTGAACGGTCTACCTTCACCGTGTGTGTTTCCTTGTCGTAGGAGATGCGCAGGCCGGTGTTGCCGTCGGCGGACTGGCGGAGGTGGACTCCTGCCTCCCGTGCCGAGGTCAGGTCCATGTCCAGCTCGATCATTTGGGCGCGGCCCGTGAAGTCCTGGCCAAGGTCCTGCTGCGAGGAGCCGACGGTGAGGTTCTTGCTCTTCACTTCACCTGGGCGTTCCAGCGTCTCCCGCGCTGCGCCCGCTATGGCCGACCGCAACTCAAGCCGTTTCGCGCCGCGAACCAACGTGAGCTCGCGGGGAATTGCCATGGCGCCCCGCCACGGTGTGGTGGGTACATGCTGGGCGTAGTCCCAGTTGCCCATCCAGCCGAGAAGCACTGGCTTGTCCCCGGGCGCGCCGGAGATGGAGTTCGCCGCGTAGTAGTCGGCGCCATGGTCCAGCCATTGGGATTCGTTGAGTGGGGCATCAGGTGCGGCCGCGTTTTCGGCTGTGAAGTGCGTTCCGTCGAACTCGCCCACAAAGTACTGCATGCCCGAACCACCGGCGATGCCACCGGGGTTGATGCTCAGCAGCATGACCCACTTCTTCGCGGTGGAGTCCTCCACATCCATCAGGAGGAGTTCCGGTACTTCCCAGAGCCCTCCCTGCGCGCCGGCGCCGGAGAAGTCACTCAGGTAGTCCCAGTGGAGCAGGTCCGTGGATTTGAACAGCTTGACCACTTGGGCGTCGGCCACCACTGTGGTCATCACCCAGTACCGGCCGGGCTCGTACCAGGTGATCTTGGGGTCGCGGAAGTTGTTGTTGGTGGGTGCGAGGTTCAGGATGGGGTTGCCCCGGTACTTCTGCCAGGTGGCTCCCTGGTCCAGGCTGAAGGCCACCGACTGCGCTTGGGCACCTTGGGGGAGTGCGCCGTTCTTGCCATAGGCACTGGTGTAGAGGGCGACCATGGGTGGGTTCCCGGCTGAGCCAAGACCGGAGGCGTTGTTGGTATCCATCACGATGCAGCCGGAAAAGATCTCTTCCTCGAGGCTCGCCTCCAAGGCCACGGGCTGCTGTTCCCAGTGGATCAGGTCCTTGCTGGTGGAGTGGCCCCAGGACATGTTGCCCCACGAGTTTCCACGCGGGTTGTACTGGTAGAACGCGTGATAGGTCCCGTCGTGATAGACCAGCCCGTTGGGGTCGTTGAGCCAGTTCTTTTCAGCTGTCAGGTGGACCACGGGCCGCCACGGATCCGAAGCGGTGGGTGCCGGACCCGCCGGGGTGGGGGCCGGCGTCGGGCTGGCCGTGCAGGAAGCGGCAGAAAAGGCGACCACGACGGCGGCACTTGCGGCCAGCATTTGGCGGCGGGACAGGGGGGGGTTGGGATAAGTCATGGGGAGGAATCCTGAAGGGGTTGGGGGTTGGCAGGGGTGCCGGCTCTCCTGGAGCCAACACCCCTGCCGTGGCCTCACG
Source organism: Paenarthrobacter aurescens (assembly GCF_025421775.1). Taxonomy (GTDB): domain Bacteria; phylum Actinomycetota; class Actinomycetes; order Actinomycetales; family Micrococcaceae; genus Arthrobacter; species Arthrobacter aurescens_B. Next base: position 633,670 of record NZ_JAOEFX010000002.1, read on the forward strand.
GCCAGGGTGTTACGGCCTACTTGTAGTGGCCTTCGCCGCCAACGCGGACGTTGGTGGGCAGGTAGCCGAACGGGCCGAGCCCGTTCTTGCCGAAGCTGCGGTCAACCTGGGTCACGCCGCCCTTGAAGTTCATCTTCACGGTGGGTGACAGGGAGCCGCCGCGGACGCCGTCCACGTTGTCGATGAACGACTGGACGAGGCCGCCCGGCTGCACGTAGTGCGAGTAGGCCTGGAACTGGCGGCCGTTCTGCCGTGGGTCCGGACCCTCAGGCGCGTTCGCCTGCATGTTCAGGTCTGTGGGGGAGCCAAGAGCCAGGCCGCTGTTGTTGACGGGCTGGTAGTCGGACCGGACGCCGTTTCCGACGAATCCGTACACGCCGTCGGGACCGCGCATTCCATCCGCATACGTGAATTGGTGGCTGATGGTGAACAGGTAGTACTTGTTCTTGCCGTTCTCGTTCTGGATGAAGATCTGCGGACGCTCAGTCTGGTCGTTGACGCAGTTGGCGGACAGGATCGGTGGAAGGAAGCTCCACTTGGTCAGGTCCTTGTTGTCTGCCACAGCCAGGCCCACGTTGGCGGTCTGGTACCAAGCACCGGTGCTGTTGACCTGGGCCACGGTTTCGGCGTTGGGATCGCCAGGCTGGTAGCCGAGGTCTTCCTGCTTGCACTTGTAGGAGCCGCGGGTGCCGCCGGTGTTGCCTTCGAAGACCATGAAGGTCTTGCCCGGGTGTGCCGGATCCGCGAAGGTGTACGGGTCACGGAATGCGAAGCCCGGGTTCTGGGCCTTGTTCTGGTAGAGCTTCCCGTCCGGTTCCAGCAGCTTGGTGTGCTGGAAGCCATCGAAGGTCACGCCGTTCTGGTTCGCGTGGATATTCCCCAAGGCCTTGGCGATGGCTGCGTCAGGGGCAATGCCTCCGCCGCCTGCATTGCGCTCGGCGACGTCGTAGAACGTAGTGGCCGTGTAGAAGACGTTGATCTTGTTGCCCTGCATGAGGCGCGTGGAACCGGACCATTCCGTGTTGCCGATGGACGTGTTGTCCAGGAACAGGTGTCCGCCGTAGTTCCACTTGTCCTTGGCAGGATCGGCGTTGGTCTTCCGGAAGAAGTAGCCGATGCGGGCGTTCCAGTGGCGCTGGTCGAATCCATAACCCGCATGCCGGTCAGCAACCAGGGAGAAGATGACGTCCCAGCCCTTGTAGCTGATCTGGTTGGCGTTCTCGTCCGTCAGGGACCAGGTGTCCCAGACCCAGACGTCGTCGTTCATGGCCGGGAAGTCTTTGGGGATTTCCGGCATGGTGACGTTGGGGCTCATGGAGTTCTGGCCGGGGGCAACGTTGGGGTTGCTCTGGGCCATGATTTGCTTGGCGTCGGCTCGCGTCCACTTGGACGTGAAGTCTGCTGCCGGATCGTAGGCCTGCTGCGTATGGGTGGTTGGCAGCGGGAAGCCGGGCGTGGGTGCCGGCATGGTGCTCGACGGCGGGTCGGCCGGCAGGTTTGCCTGCGCAGCCGGCGTGACCAGCAGGATGCTGCCTGCCACGCTGGCTGCCGCTGCGACGGCTACTGCCCGTCGCAGACGGCGGCGTGGCCTTGGAGGGATTGAGTGCGTGTTCATGCTTGCTCTTCTCGCGGAGTGTTGGACTTCGTGGAGTGGGGCGCATGCCCTGTCCCCTGATGAGGGGTTCTTTACTCAGGCGTCCGTCGATCCGCTGGAAGCGTCTTCGAGGGACGCCATCGTTTCGAGGTGGCGACGAGTCCTTATGAGGCGCTCGCCGCGGTGTGTTCCGGCACGTCGACTTACCGGAACACTCTCCACGCTAGACACGTGTTAGGTCGCAAATCAAAGGGCATTTCATGAGCCTGTCCGGCTACCCGCCAGTATTTGCGCAAGCGCTTACATTGCCAACATGCGCGCGTGGCATATCGAGGCTCGTGCAATCAAATGTTTCGACACAAATCCGATTTATTCTGAGAATTTGCTGTGCGTTTACTTCCCCGGCGGACTTGTTAGCGCAAACGCGTTGCTGAGCTGTTGCTGCTGAGCCGTTGCTGCTGAGACGTTGAGGGGGCCGTTAAACAGGAATGCGTGGCCACCCTCCGGTGACCACGCATTCCTTGGGGTACGTCCTAGAGCTTGGCGATGATCTCAGCCAGCAGCTTGGAGATCCGCTTGCCCGCGGCCTGGCCGGCTTCCAGGACCTCCGCGTGGCTCAACGGGACGGGGCTGATGCCGGCTGCGAGGTTGGTGACCAGGGAGATGCCGAAAACTTCCATGCCCGCGTGCCGCCCGGCGATGGCTTCCAGCGCGGTGGACATGCCCACAAGGTCGGCGCCGATCCGCTTGGCGTACTGCACTTCGGCGGGCGTCTCGTAGTGCGGTCCGGTGAACTGCGCGTACACACCCTCCTGCAGGGACGGATCCACTTCGCGGGCCAGATCCCGGATGCGGGAGGAATAAAGATCGGTGAGGTCCACGAAGGTGGCGCCTTCAAGGGGCGAGGTTGCGGTGAGGTTGATGTGGTCGCTGATGAGCACCGGAGTGCCCGGGGTCCAGTCCTCGTTGAGTCCGCCGCAGCCGTTGGTGAGCACCAGGGTCTTGCATCCGGCGGCTGCTGCCGTGCGTACGCCGTGGACGACGGATCGGACGCCGCGGCCTTCGTAATAGTGGGTCCTTGCCCCCAGGACCAAAGCGCGCTTGCCCTCCTTGGTGAGCACGGAGCGAATGGTGCCTACGTGGCCCACGACCGCCGGTTTGTGGAAGCCGGGGACCTCCGACGCGTTCAGGGTGGCGGTGGTTTCACCGATGAGGTCGGCGGCTTCGGCCCAGCCGGATCCCAGCACCAGGGCTACGTCGTGGGACTCGATGCCGGTCTCCGCTGCAATGAAGTCAGCGGCGGCCTGTGCGGCTTCGAAGGGGTCTGTGTTCATCAGCTCAGTGTTACTCACTGGTACAAGCTACCCTGCCCCCGAAGCAATTTGGTAGGTGTCCACGTGTGGGTGAGGGTGGGCTGACTGGCAGCCGCCGGTGCAATGAGCGAGAATTGAGGATTGTGACCACCCAAGTTGACTTCAGTGCCCCCCGTATCGCGATCCTGGGAGGTGGTCCCGGTGGTTACGAAGCTGCCATGGTGGCCGCCTCACTCGGCGCCCACGTCACCATCGTTGAGCGCGCCGGCCTGGGCGGCTCAGCCGTGCTGACCGACGTCGTGCCTTCCAAAACCCTGATCGCCACCGCCGACCTCATGACCCGCGTTGGTGAGGCGGACGAACTGGGAGTGAAGTTCGACGGCGACGGCACAGCCTCAAAGCCGCGCGCCGACCTCAAACACATCAACGACCGCGTCCTGAACCTGGCCCACGGCCAGTCCGAGGACATCCGCGCGGGCCTTGAACGCCTTGGCGTGGAGATTGTTATCGGTTCCGGCAAGCTGCTGGATAACAACACCATCGAGGTCCTCACCATCGATGGCACCCGCACCATTGATGCCGACGCCATCCTGCTGGCTGTCGGCGCCCACCCGCGTGAGCTCCCCACCGCCAAGCCCGACGGCGAACGCATCCTCAACTGGGCACAGATCTACAACCTGGACGAGCTTCCCGAGGAACTGATCGTGGTTGGTTCCGGCGTCACCGGAGCCGAGTTCGCCTCCGCCTACAACGGCCTGGGCTCCAAGGTCACCCTCATTTCCAGCCGTGACCAGGTTCTCCCCGGCGAGGACACGGACGCTGCCAAGCTGCTGGAGGGTGTCTTCGAACGCCGCGGCGTGCGCGTTTTGTCCAAGTCGCGTGCCAACGCCGTCGAGCGGACGGACGACGGCGTGAAGGTCACCTTGGGCGACGGATCGGTCGTGACAGGTTCGCACTGCCTGGTGTGTGTTGGCTCCATTCCCAACACGGCAGGAATCGGCCTTGAAGAAGCCGGAGTGACACTCACGGAGTCAGGCCACATCAAGGTTGACGGTGTTTCCCGCACCACCGCCCCGAATATTTACGCTGCCGGCGACTGCACAGGCGTTTTCGCCCTGGCTTCTGTAGCCGCCATGCAGGGCCGCATCGCCATCGCGCACTTCATGGGCGACGGCGTGAAGCCGCTCAAGCTCAACCAAGTGGCGTCCAACATCTTCACCTCCCCGGAGATCGCCTCTGTAGGTGTTTCCGAGGCCGACCTTGCGTCTGGTAAGTACCAAGGCGATGTCGTGATGCTGTCGCTGCTCAGCAACGCCCGCGCCAAGATGCGCAACACCAAGGACGGCTTCGTCAAGATCATCGCCCGCAAGGGGTCGGGCACCGTGATCGGTGGCGTGGTGGTTGGCCCGAACGCTTCCGAGCTCATCTTCCCGATCTCCGTGGCCGTGACCCAGAAGCTGCACGTGGACGACGTCGCCAGCGCTTTCACGGTGTACCCGTCGCTCACCGGATCCATCTCCGAAGCTGCACGGCGCTTGCACGTCCACATGTAGCACCCTCAGACCGCACGACCGCCCGTTTCGGGGCTTCGCTGCGCATGATGCCGTTCGCACGGCACCCTGTGCAGCAAGCCATCGAAACGGGCGTTTCTGCGTTCTAGCCTTGGAGGGCACCCACAGCCTGGGCCAGCGGCATATGCAGCGCGGGGCCGTGTCCCGGCAGGATCACGTTGGCTTGTACGCTCTCCAGCTGCCTGGCGGAAGCCAGCGCCTCAGCGGGGTCCGCGTGGTACATGCTGTGCAGCATCTGGGGGCCGGACGTCGCGCTGATCGGGTGGCCGGTGACGAACGAGTCACCCACAGCGATCGCTCCGACGCCCCGGAGAAGGATCGCGGCGTTACCCGGAGTGTGCCCGGGCAGCAGGATCGCTTCCGGCTTCCCCGGCAGGCGTTGGAGCTCCTCCTCGGTCCAGGCCACGGCATGTGTGGCCGGCTCGGCCCGGAGGGCCTTGGCCTTGATGACGTGCAGCATCCAGCGGAACACCGTGGGGCGCCAGGCCCTGACGAGGACCTGCCCGAACGTGACCTGATGCTTCTCCTTGCCTTGGACGTGGGCAAGTTCCACGGGGGAACAGAGGATGGGTGTGCCGTAGGTCCGGGAGAAGTACGCTGCCGACCCCGTATGGTCCACGTGGCCATGGGTGATGAGCATGGCTTTGGCATCGGCAGGCTCCAGGCCGAGTTGGCGGACGGACTCCAGCACCAGGTCGCGGTCCGCCGGGTAACCGCCGTCAATCAGCATGAAGCCGGAGTCGTCACGGACAATGAGCCAGTTGGATGCAGGTCCCTCGACGAAAAAGACGCCGGGAGCAGGTTCAGGGATCTTCACCCCGGAATTCTAGACCGCTGGATACGAACTCGCGCGGGAGCTGCGGGCTCGCAGGGGAATTTCCAGCGAACGCGCAGCTTTCCCGCGCTCTGGGTGCCATACGCAACGGCGAAGCCAGGCGCTTCAGGCGGCAGCCGCCTGGAAATGTTTTTCGATGATCCCCCTGATGTCCTCGTGGCACCCTCCGCAGCCTGTGCCCGCGCGGGTGGCCTTGGACACCTCGCCAACAGTGCTGCAGCCTTCCAGCACGGAATCCCCGATGCTGGCCGCACTCACCCCGGCGCAACGGCACACAGTGCGCTGGGGATCGTTGCTGGTGGCGCCGCCAGCATCGAGCTGGTCGGGCCCATCGAGGCGGAGCAGCAAGGACCGGTCGGCGGGCAGCTCAGAGGAGCGCTCGAACAGCACCACGAGTTCAGCTGCAGTCCTGGGCATGCCCACAGCTACGAGGCCCTCCAGGACCCCTCCACGGGTGGTCATCTTGACGTAGCGGCCATGTTCGGGATCCGCCCACTGGGAGATGTGCCGACGGGCACGCCCTGACGCAGCGCCGGCTTCCAGCAACTCCTCGTCCCAAGGATCGGCCTGGTTGTCGCCGGCCACTGCAAGGTTGATGCCCCGTGCCTTCAACACCACCACTCCGGGCTTCTCCTTCGGAAGTGCATCCAAGGCATCTGCGGCGGCCTGGCCATCACGGGCAAGGACCACCAAGTATTCAGCCAACCATTCGGCCTGCCGCCATCCAGGACCTACCAAGCCTGAGGGGCCACTGGCTGTGCGGCAATCAACACAGGATGCGTCGGGGCAGCGCACTTCGGCACAATCGCCGATCGCGAACATGTGGGGTTCATGATAGGTCCGGAGGTGGTGGTCCACCAGGATGCCGGACGCAACAGGTAGTCCACAGCCCTCGGCCAGTTCGATCCGGGGGCGAACACCACACGACAAGACCAGCAGATCGCCGTCGATCGCCGAGCCGTCATCCAGCAGCAGCGCCGAGAAGCTCCCGTCGGGACCGGACGTTTCAATGCCGGTGGAACGTGCGTTGCCGGCCATCCGGACACCGCCGGCACGCAAGCTGTTGGTGAGGACGGAGCCACTGCCGCGGTCGATGCTGCGCCCCAAGGGGAACGGCCCGTTGTGCACCACCGTTGCCTGCGCGCCTTCCTCAGCGGCGGCAAGGGCGGTCTCCAGGCCCAGCACGCCACCGCCCAGGACCACCACGCGCTTGCCGTCGGCAACCGCGGCGCGAAGCACGGCGGCGTCCCGCAGGTCACGCAGCGCCGTGACGCCAGCGGGCAGTACAGGCCCGGCAGGATCAGGGTTGAGCCCGGTCAGGTTGGGAATGACGGGACGGGAGCCGGTGGCAAACACCAAACGGTCGTAGTGTTCAGTTGTGCCGTCCGAGAGGACTACGTGTTGGCGGGCCCGGTCGATCCGTTTGACCTTGACGCCCAACCGGACGTCCACGCCGTCGGCTTCCAGCTCGGACGCGTCAGCCATCGCCAAGGCCTCGGCTGTGGTGCGGCCAACGCCTAGCTCGGCAATCATCACACGGTTGTAGGCCGCTTCCGCTTCCTGGCCGACGATGAGCAACTGGACCAGCCCAGTGCGAACGGCGGGGAGCAGTTCGTCAATGAGCCGTGCCGCGACGGGCCCGAATCCAACTACAACAATGCGCTCGCTCATGATGCCTCCTTGACGTGCAATGGCAGCCGCGTTCCGGCAGGAACTGTGTACGAGGCCAGTTCCTGGGTGGAGACTGCCCGCCGGACCCATACCCGGCTGGTCTTGAACTCCGGCATGCCGGAAATGGGATCCGTTGCCGCCTCCGTCAGGCGGTTGGCGTTTTCCTGGCCCGGGAAGTGGAACGGCAGGAAGACAGTGTCCGGTCGGACCGTATTGCTGAGCTCAGCGCGGCAGAGCACTTCTCCGCGCTCGTTGGTGACCGCGGCATAGTCGCCGTCGGCTATTCCGCGGGCAGCTGCTGTGCCGGGGTGGATGAGGAGCCGGGCCTGCGGCTGAGAGGCCATCAGCTCGTTCACGCGGCGGGTCTGGGCCCCGGACTGGTAGTGCTCCAGCAGCCGGCCCGTGGCGAGCGCCAGGGAGTCGTCCGCAAAAGAACGAACAGCACGCTTGGAGGGAGTCACAGGAACCATCACTGCACGGCCGTCGGCATGGGCGAACCCATCAGCGAAGAGGCGCGGAGTACCTGTACTGCCCACAGGGTAGGGCCAGTAGGCAGCTTCGCCCCGGTCCAGCATGGCGTAGTCGATGCCGGAGTAATCGGCCAAGCCGCCCGCCGAGGCCAGCCGCAGTTCTTCGAAAACGGTCTCGGGATCATCACTGAACGTCGAAGGAGCATCAAGAAGCCGGGCAAGCCGGGCCATGAGCCACAACTCGCTGCGGACGCCCGGGGGTGGCGTGAGCGCGCGCCTGCGACGGATCACGCGGCCCTCGAGGTTGGTCAGCGTGCCTTCTTCTTCGGCCCACTGCGTTACGGGCAACACGAGATCGGCCTCGGCTGCGGTCTCGGACATGAAGAAGTCGCAGACCACCAGGAAATCCAGGCTGCGAAGTCCTCGGATCACCGCGTTGGTGTCTGGCGCCGAGACCACCACATTGGCACCGTGCACGAAAAGGCACCTGACGCCGTCGGGCTGTCCCAGCGACTTAAGCAGTTCGACGGCGGGCAGGCCGGGTCCGGGGATCAGCGACTCGTCGACGCCCCACACGCCGGCGACGTGGGCGCGGGCGGCAGGATCGGTGATTTTGCGGTAACCCGGAAGTTGGTCGGCCTTCTGTCCGTGCTCGCGGCCGCCCTGGCCGTTGCCCTGGCCAGTGAGCGTGCCATAGCCGCTGCGGGCCGAGCCGGGCAGGCCAAGGAGCAGGCTGAGGTTGATCGCGGCAGTGGCGGTATCAGTGCCGTCTACGTGCTGCTCCACACCCCGGCCACTGAGGATGTAGCTGCCGCCGGCGCGTGCGCCTTGGGCCAGGCGGCGGGCGGTTTCGCGGATGAGGGTGGCCGGGACACCGGTAATGGACTGGACGCGTTCGGGCCAGAAAGCGTTGAGGCTGCGTACCACGGCAGGGTAGCCGCTGGTGTTCGCTTCGATGAAAGCTGCGTCCACCAGTCCTTCGTGGACCACCACGTGGCTGATGCCCAGGAGGAGGGCCAAATCAGTGCCGGGCGTCGGCTGCAAGTGGAGGCCGCCGCCGTCGGACGTGAAAGCAGCAGTAGCCGAGCGGCGGGGGTCCACCACGATCAAGCCGCCGGCGTCCCGTGCGCCCTGCAGGTGCTGGACGAACGGAGGCATGGTCTCGGCAACGTTGGAGCCGAGCATGAGGATCACGGACGCCGTGTCGAGGTCGGTGACCGGGAAGGGGAGACCCCGGTCCACACCGAACGCGCGGTTCCCGGCAGCGGCGGCAGAGGACATGCAGAACCGGCCGTTGTAGTCGATCCGGGACGTGCGAAGTGCGAGGCGGGCGAACTTGCCCAGCAGGTACGCCTTCTCATTGGTGAGGCCGCCACCGCCGAAAACGCCCACGGCGTCATTCCCGTACTGCTGCTGGGTATCCTTGACCGCGGCCGTGATGAGCATGAGCGCCTGGTCCCAGGAGATCGGCTGGTGCACGCCGTCGGATCCTTTGAGCATTGGCTCGGTGACACGGCCGTTGTGACGCAACAACGACGCCGATGTCCAGCCTTTGCGGCACAGCCCGCCCCGGTTGGTGGGGAAGTCGCGCCCGGAAACTTCCAGGGGCACGGCGGGTGCTGCTTCCGGTGCGCGCGCTGCCGCTGTCCCCCCGGCTGCAGGTGCAGCCGGGGTCAGCGTCATCGCGCACTGGAGCGCGCAGTAGGGGCAATGGGTATCGGCGCCGTTGGGCATCTAGATGTGTCCGATCGTGTTGCGCTTCTGGGCGGGGCGGATGTAGCAGACCCAGCAGACGGCGAGCATCAGGACATAGGCGCCCACGAATCCGTAGAAGGCCGGGGTGTAGGAGCCGCTGGCCGAGTTGGAAGCGTTGAGCACCTGGGGGATGACGAAGCCACCGTAGGCGCCGATCGCGGAGATGAGGCCCAGCGAGGAAGAAGCGAGCCGCGCCGTGGTGGCACTCGGTGCGCCCGAGCGTGCTGCCCGGCTGGACGTTGCGAAGATGACCGGGATCATGCGGTACGTTGCGCCGTTACCGAACCCGCTGGCCAGGAAAAGCAGCAGGAACAGGGTGAGGAAGAGCCAGAAGTTCTTTAGGGGCAGCGTCCAAATCATGGTGAGGGTGATGACAGCCATCGAAGCGAACGAGGCAATGGTCATCCGCGCGCCACCCATGCGGTCGGCCATGCGGCCACCGTAGGGACGCGCGAGCGAGCCAACCAGCGGGCCGAGGAAGGCCAGGGAGAGGGCCACGGCGCCGACATGGATGGAGGAGAAGTCCGGGAAGTAGTCCTTGATCAGCTTGGGGAAGACGCCTGCGAAGCCGATGAACGAACCGAACGTACCGATGTACAGGAACGCCATGACCCACAGGTGCGGTTCCTTGAGGGCGGCCAGGGAGCCGGCCACATCACCCTTGGCGCTGGTGAGGTTGTTCATGTACTTGTAGGCGCCGAAGGCGGCGATGATGATCAGCGGAATCCAGATGATGCCCGCCATGGGCAGGTTGACCGTTCCGGCTGCCAGGAGGGTGATGGCGATGGGGACAACAAGCTGTGCGACGGCGGCACCCAGGTTTCCGCCGGCTGCGTTCAGGCCCAGCGCCCAACCCTTTTCGCGGGCGGGGTAGAAGAAGGTGATGTTGGCCATCGAGCTGGCGAAGTTGCCGCCACCGAAACCGGCGAGTGCGGCCATCAGGAGCATGACGCCAAAGGGCGTTTCCGGGTTCGAGACACAGATGGCCAGGCCCGTGGTGGGAATCAGGAGGAGGAGGGCCGAGACGATGGTCCAGTTCCGGCCGCCGAATTTCGGCACCATGAACGTGTAGGGAATGCGGAGCGTGGCGCCTACCAGGCTGGGGATGGAGATGAGCCAGAAGATCTGGTTGGTATCAAAGGTGAATCCGGCTGCGGGGAGCTGGACCACCACGATGGACCACAGCTGCCAGACGACGAAACCGAGGAATTCGGCGAAGATCGACCAGTAGAGATTTCGCTTGGCGATGGACCGGCCTTCGGCTTCCCACTGGCCCTTGTCTTCGGCATCCCAGTTGGCAATCCAGCGGCCGGGGCGGTGCTCAAGGGCGGGGGCTGCGGTGGCAGTGGACTGGACGGGTGCCAGTTCTTCTGCGGAGCGGTCAACAGTCACGGAGTGGCTCCTTGGTGGGGGGACGTTGTCATTCCAAGGTAGGTTTCACGCATTTCGTGGACGGACGCCGTTTGTAAACGCCCTGTGACATTTCCCTATCGGAGCTATCACCGGCGCGTGAGGCCGTGGTGAGGTAATGTGGCCCGGACCACAACGTGGGATTTTTCCGAACGTCCGCATATTGGACTTAGTTGTCCATTCAATGGACAGCGGGAACTATTATTGAACTCTCGAATATTCCTTCGCCGGACAGGCTCCTGGGGCATCTGCCGGTGTGAACGAAAGCTGCAAATACATGTCTTCCACTGCACCATCCAAGGAAGGTGAGTCCACTAAGCCAGTGAACTCACGGGGCAAGGTGATCTTCGCGAGCCTGATCGGCACGACGATCGAGTTCTACGACTTCTACGCCTATGCCACCGCGTCGGTACTCGTCTTCCCGAAGCTCTTCTTCCCCGATGCCACCGACATCAACGCGCTGCTCAGTGCGTTCGCCATCTTCGGTGTCGCCTTCTTCGCCCGTCCCATCGGTGCCGTGGTCTTCGGCCACTTCGGTGACAAGATCGGCCGCAAGGGAACCCTGGTTGCTTCGCTGCTGACCATGGGTATCGCAACGTTCCTCATCGGCCTCCTGCCCACGGCCTCCATGCCGGGGTGGGCCATCCTGGCGCCGATCATGCTGGTCATCCTGCGCTTCTTCCAAGGCCTGGCCCTGGGTGGAGAATGGTCCGGCGCCGCATTGCTGGCAACAGAGAACGCCCCTGAGGGCAAGCGCGCCATCTACGGAACGTTCCCGCAGCTTGGTGCCCCCATCGGCTTTATCATCGCCAACGTCATCTTCATCTGGATGAACGTGGCCCTGAGCGCCGAAGAGTTCCTTGCATGGGGCTGGCGCGTGCCGTTCATCCTCAGCGCAGTCCTGGTCATCGTGGGCCTCTATGTTCGCTTGAAGCTGGTGGAGAGCGCGTCCTTCACCAAGGTGATCGAGCAGGAAAAGGTGCAGAAGCTGCCCCTCGCGGCCACCCTCAAGAGCCACTGGCGCCCCGTTGTTGCCGGTACCTTCATCATGTTCGCCACCTACGTGCTCTTCTACATCATGACCACGTTCACCCTGTCCTACGGCACCAAGCCCACCCTGGCCGGTGCGCAGGCAGCGGCTGAAAAAGCCGGCAAGCCCATGACGGCCGACCAGATCGCAGCGTTCGTCCCTGGTCTGGGAATCACCCGGTCCGACTTCCTCTGGATGCTGATCATCGGCGTCGTCTTCTTCGGCATCTTCACGGTGGTCTCCGGACCGCTGGCTGAGAAGTGGGGTCGCCGCAAGTTCCTGCTGGGCGTCACCGTCGGCATCTTCGTCTTCGGTGCGCTCTGGTTCACCATGTTTGGTCCGGGCCAGGCAGCGGCCATGGTTGGCCTCATCGTGGGCTTCACCCTCATGGGCCTCACGTTCGGACCCATGGCGGCGATCCTCCCGGAGCTGTTCCCGGCCAATGTCCGCTACACCGGTTCGGCCGTGGCGTACAACCTGTCCTCCATGATCGGTGCAGCTCCTGCCTCATTCGTGGCCATCGCGCTCTGGTCTGCAGCGAACGGCAGCACGTGGCTGGTGGGCGTCTACATGGCCGCCGCCGCAGTGGTGACCTTCATCGCGCTCTGGCTGACGCGCGAGACCAAGGACATGGACTACGAAAACAACGTGTCCTAAGCAGCCCAATAACGACGGCGGGGGCCCCCCCAACGGTCGGGGGCCCCCGCCCGCTTGGGTGTGATTTGAAGATAGACAGGAGGGTTCGGGGGGAGACGC
>NZ_JAOEFX010000294.1 GCF_025421775.1 Paenarthrobacter aurescens
CGTATGCCGGTATTCCGTTAACCCACCGCGATTATGCCCAGAGCGTGCTGTTTATTACCGGTCACTGCCGCGCCGACGGCGACGGTATCGACTGGCCGTCGCTGGCGCGCGCGCGGCAGACGCTGGCAATTTACATGGGCACGGTGAAAGCGGCGGCAATTGCCGCCGGGCTGATCGAACACGGCCGCGCGCCGTCAACGCCAGTGGCGGTGATTGGTCGCGGCACGCGCCAGGATCAACAGGTGCTGACCGGCACCTTAGCACAACTCG
>NZ_JAOEFX010000295.1 GCF_025421775.1 Paenarthrobacter aurescens
ATCATGGTTGCACCAAAATAGTGCATTCCATCCCCCTCCTTTATTCATCTCCGTTTGCCAAGTTGATAGAATCTCTTTTAATTTAATAAAATCAAAATCTGCTAGCGCCCACTTTTCTCCGTTTGGGTAATCGACTTTCAAATGATGAAAATTAAACGTCATGCTAAGCTCGCCCCGGTCCGGATGAGAATATTGAATACAGTGGTCAACAGTTGTCGACGACATTTCCCCAACGGTCATGCTATCGTATTTTGAAAAAACTTCTTGATT
>NZ_JAOEFX010000296.1 GCF_025421775.1 Paenarthrobacter aurescens
GACGCCAGCAACGGCATGGTGCTGATTCTGGCGGCGGTGGCGGCGATGGTGCTGGCCAATAATGCCGCCACCGCGCAGGGCTATCAAAACCTGCTGGCGGAGCCGGTACAGATTCGCTTCGGCGCGCTGGATATCAGCAAAAACCTGCTGCTGTGGATTAACGATGCGCTAATGGCGCTGTTCTTTCTGCTGATTGGCCTCGAAGTGAAGCGCGAACTGATCAGCGGCGAGCTGGCCAGCCGCGATCGCGCGATCTTCCCGGTGATTGCT
>NZ_JAOEFX010000297.1 GCF_025421775.1 Paenarthrobacter aurescens
CGGATACACCGGATTTCACACCGCCAAATCCTACAGGAAAAGAAGAAGTAAAGGAAGGACTGCTTCAAATCGTTGAGAAAATGCAAGAGATCGAGAGAAAGCTCTCTGACATTCCGGCCAGCCAGAAAGTTCAGCACCGGAGAATGGGATATTTAAATGCAGAGGAATATTTTCAGCTAATCGAAATGCACTTCCGTCACCACTTCCGGCAAAAAGAACGTATCGATCAGTTTCTTTTAAAAGTAAGTAAGTAATCTATCTTTATTGTT
>NZ_JAOEFX010000298.1 GCF_025421775.1 Paenarthrobacter aurescens
GCAGTACCTGATTTTTTTGTTCGGTGGAGAGCTCCGCCAGTTTGTAGGACGCCTCACGCGCCGCTTTACCCATCTGTTCTAACATCATCCGCTCCTTAACTGACGATCATATCGTCGCGGTGCACCGCAACCGGGCCATATTCGTAACCGAGGATCTCACCAATCTCCTGACTGTGATGACCGGCGATCATGCGCATCGCATCGCTGTTATAGCGCGTGACGCCGTGGGCGATGTCGCGCCCCTGCAGGTTACGAATGCGGATCACTTC
>NZ_JAOEFX010000299.1 GCF_025421775.1 Paenarthrobacter aurescens
GGATGAGTACAAAACGGTAAAACAGTACGGACCTTTCGCCGCGATTGGTGAAGCCGGTGTCAAAACCTGGCAACTGATGAAGCTGACGGTTTCGATGCTGGGCAAGTTGATAACCGGGGACGTCAAGCTGAATAACCTGAGCGGGCCAATTTCGATTGCGCAGGGTGCCGGATTATCAGCTGAATATGGGGTGATTTATTACCTGATGGTCCTCGCGCTGATTAGCGTCAACTTAGGGATCATCAATCTGGTCCCTCTGCCGGTTTTAG
>NZ_JAOEFX010000300.1 GCF_025421775.1 Paenarthrobacter aurescens
GTCACATCCTGGTCAAGCCGAGCCCGATCCGCGACGAAGCCAAGACCAAGGCACTGGTGCAATCGTTGTATGACCGCATCACCGCCGGCGAAGACTTTGCCGAGCTGGCGAAAAACTATTCGGAAGATCCGGGTTCCGCCCTTAACGGTGGCGACCTGAACTGGATCGACCCGAACGTGCTGGTACCGGAATTCCGCGAAGTGATGGCTTCGACCCCGCAAGGTCAGCTGTCCAAGCCATTCCAGACCCAATACGGCTGGCACGTGCTG
>NZ_JAOEFX010000301.1 GCF_025421775.1 Paenarthrobacter aurescens
TCTATGACCACAGCGAAAAGCAGGCCGGGATCAATGCCGTGATGCTGGATTTTGCCCACGTCATGATCGAGATGATGCGCTTTAACACGCCGTTTCTGAATTTCTTCTGGTACAACTCTCCGACGCCCGATTTCCGGCAGGGGATGAATATCGCGTTCTGGATTATTTTTGCCCTGATCTTTATTGCCCTGGCGCTGCAGGCTTCAGGGGCGCGGATGCGCCGACAAACCCGTATGATTCGCGAAGGACTGGAGGCACAGCTGATTCTG
>NZ_JAOEFX010000302.1 GCF_025421775.1 Paenarthrobacter aurescens
TACCGGAAAACAGTGGCTCATAGATTATTTAAAAAATAGAATGCGAGGGCTCATTTATTCAACTGCACTTCCCCCTGCTATACTCGGTGCAATAACGGCTGCGATTGAAAAGGTGCAACAAGACACAGAGCGTCGCGCACTTCTTCAACAAAATGCACTATTTTTTAGGAAGGCCCTTACATACGAAGGATTTAACACATGCAAAAGCCAATCTCAAATCATTCCAATTTTGACGGGAGAAAACAAAATAACAATGCAGTTTGCAGAGC
>NZ_JAOEFX010000303.1 GCF_025421775.1 Paenarthrobacter aurescens
GCCAGACGCGACCGGTCACCAGCTGGAACGGACGGGTTTTGATCTCCTGCCCGGCTCCGGCCACGCCGATGATGACGCTTTCGCCCCAGCCCTTGTGGCAGCACTCCAGCGCCGCACGCATCACGTTGACGTTACCGATGCACTCGAAGCTGAAGTCGACGCCGCCGTCGGTGAGGTCAACAATCACCTCCTGCACCGGCTTGTCGTAGTCGTTCGGGTTGATGAAATCGGTCGCGCCCATTTCTCCGGCCAGCTTGAATTTCTCCGGG
>NZ_JAOEFX010000029.1 GCF_025421775.1 Paenarthrobacter aurescens
TTAATCGCTAGCATAATTAAAGGGTTGTATTTTTTTGCAACTTTTATCAGGAATCAGGTGCAACAGGTCGCGTGCGATGTCCCCGATTATTTTATGTATGATCATGTATGCAAGGTCTCCTTCTGGCACAAAGCGGACAGACGCTCAGGCGAATGTCCGCTATGAGCGAGGAGCGGACCTCACGATCCTGTCTATAAACTCCTGAGCCCATTAATCCATGGCTATCCTGTATATTGAAACAGGCAACTCAGCGTACTAATGCACTAAATCATAAAAAAGATACTTACAATCAATGTGATACCCGAGTAAAACTTTATTAAATTATTGGAAAAGTCGCATAAATAGGATAGGTATGAAGATTTCAAAAGAAAATGCAGAGCATTATGTCTGGGGCGAGGATTGCGACGGTTGGTATCTGGT
>NZ_JAOEFX010000304.1 GCF_025421775.1 Paenarthrobacter aurescens
TTTCATTTTTTCAACCATTTTCAAAATCAGTGCCGCTGAATGAAGAGCCGCAGTTTCCAGGAATTTATCAAAGGAAATATTGGACTCCTTACCTGCGATATCCGAAAGGGAACGAATGATGACAAACGGTGTTTTGAATTGGAAGGCTACCTGTGCAATGGCTGCCGCTTCCATTTCCACCGCGTATAAATCAGAGAATTTCCCTCTGACGAATTCAACCCTGTCAGGATCATTCATGAAAGAATCCCCCGTCACGATCAACCCTTTCG
>NZ_JAOEFX010000305.1 GCF_025421775.1 Paenarthrobacter aurescens
GTATCGAAAAAATGGAAAATCAATATAGGAATAACCATTTTTATCTTAGACAGTACGATTATGATAGTGGGCTTACATATTATCGGATTTACTGCTTTTTGATAATCCATGCTTGTTATTACGATGAGCAGCATAATGATTATGCTCTTTACTTCTCCGCGATGGCTGTCTTCATAAAAAAACGCTGGAACTTCCAGCGTTTTTTTATCTGTTTCCGACTATCATATTGATGTGGTTGTGGAGAACCGTAATCGTTGAAGGTGTCGTCG
>NZ_JAOEFX010000306.1 GCF_025421775.1 Paenarthrobacter aurescens
CATCGGCAGTTATGTGGATTTTGCCTATGCGGTATGCGAGTGCCTGGGCCTGGAGGTTGAGGTGTTGCTGGTGGCGTGGGCTGACGGGAGCTTGGGCGTAGTTTATGGCATGTACGAGGCCGTCCTGTCGAACGTCACCGTTACCGCAGGGCGCAAGGCGAAGTTCGAATTCGCCACTTCCCGCTACGACCTCCAGGGCTTCTCCGCCAAGGCCGACGCTGACCGCTCCAGCATCACGGTCGCCAAGGCCGTGGCCGGCTTGCGCATCA
>NZ_JAOEFX010000307.1 GCF_025421775.1 Paenarthrobacter aurescens
CGCCGGCCGCGCTTATGACGACTCGAACCTGCTGCGCTTGGCCGCCGCCCTCGAATCCACCGGCAGCAAACGCCAGATCCCACCGCGTACACCGCCGCTGGCTTAATGCACTGTGTCAGCTCCCACACACCCTGTGGGAGCTGGCTTGCCAGCGATGAGGCCCGTTCAGCCGCTGGAGGACTCAGGAACTGCCAAGGCCCTCAAAGGCGCCTTACGCTCATCAACCGGCAACCGTCCCAACCGCTCAACCTCGGCATAAAACCTCAGCC
>NZ_JAOEFX010000308.1 GCF_025421775.1 Paenarthrobacter aurescens
GCTGTCGGTTTTCCTCGCCCACAGCCTGATTGGCCCGTTTGGCCGTCTGATCGGCGACGGCATCGCCTTTGCGGTGCGCCACCTGATGACCGGCAGCTTCGCGCCGATTGGTGCCGCGCTGTTTGGCTTCCTGTATGCGCCGATGGTGATCACCGGCGTGCATCAGACCACGCTGGCGGTTGATCTGCAGATGATTCAGAGCATGGGCGGCACGCCGGTGTGGCCGCTGATTGCGCTGTCCAATATTGCACAGGGTGCTGCGGTGGTC
>NZ_JAOEFX010000309.1 GCF_025421775.1 Paenarthrobacter aurescens
CTCCAGATCATCGGTACGCACCACGCCGCCCTGCGCACCCAGCGCTTCGCAGTAAGCCAGGCGCTCGGCGGAACCGACGCTGACCCAGCACGGGTTACCGAAGGCTTTGCACAGCTGAATGGCGGCTGAACCGATTCCACTTGCGCCGGCGTGCAGGAGAATTTTCTCACCGGGCTTCAACGCTGCAAGTTGAAACACATTCAGCCAGACGGTGGCGTACACCTCGGGCAATGCCGCCGCCTCGATCAGCGAAACACCTTCGGGCACT
>NZ_JAOEFX010000310.1 GCF_025421775.1 Paenarthrobacter aurescens
AGGAGGAAGCCCCAAAAGCTGTTTCTAAAGTTTTTATCGGAGTATCCGCTGGAATGGTAGTCGGTGTACCCATCGTAAGTTTTATTGCTAATGCCGTTTCGATTGAAATGGCGATGGCATTCTTTGCGATTGTTAATGCGATTGTATTTCTTGCTACATTGATTTTTGTACCATCCATGCCTGTTGAGGAAAAACTTTCTTACGGAGCACAATTATCCGTATTGAAAAAATCGATTACTTGGCTTTCCATTATGGCTGTCATTTTATT
>NZ_JAOEFX010000311.1 GCF_025421775.1 Paenarthrobacter aurescens
AGTACGCGGTGCATAGATAGATCTTCCTCTTCTTGCATTGGGAATTCCGGCGTAGTTTCTACAAGATCAGCTACTGTAAATAACAGTTCGCGGATTCCATTACGCGTTGCTGCAGAAATTGGAAAGACTTTCACTTCGTCTCCTACTTTTTCTTTGAATGCAGCTAGATTCTCTTCAGCTTGCGGGATATCCATTTTATTTGCTACCACTACTTGCGGACGTTCTGTTAAACGCATATTATATTGACGCAGCTCTTCATTGATGGTTA
>NZ_JAOEFX010000312.1 GCF_025421775.1 Paenarthrobacter aurescens
GCCCCGACGGTAGTCTACGAAGTAGAAACCACTTCGAAAGAAGTGATCTACGTCGACAGCCCATCCAAGCTGCCGCCGCTGAATAATATTCATGAGCTGCGCGAGCCGATCGCGGAGTGTCACATGCTGCTGCCGCAGGAGTTCCTGGGTAACGTCATCACGCTGTGTATCGAAAAACGCGGCGTGCAGACCAACATGGTTTACCACGGTAACCAGTTTGCGCTGACCTATGAAATCCCGATGGCAGAAGTGGTGCTCGACTTCTTCG
>NZ_JAOEFX010000313.1 GCF_025421775.1 Paenarthrobacter aurescens
GGTACGAATTTGTTAGTTATTAAACATGAAGATGCAGCTGTTATTTCAGATTTGATGCTTGGTGGAACGGGTGAGAATCCGACGGAAATCATGGATGAAATTAAGCTGAGTGCAGTGCAGGAAGCGATGAATCAAATGATGGGTTCAGCAGCGACGTCTATGTCCACGGTATTTCAAAAGAAAATTGATATCTCTCCGCCGAGCTTGGATATTTTAAATATTCAAAAAGGGGAAGGCACAGAGCTGATTCCCCAAGATGACGTCTTTG
>NZ_JAOEFX010000030.1 GCF_025421775.1 Paenarthrobacter aurescens
GTGGCGTAGGCGGTGCCGGCGGCGGTGAAGGCTGCGACGGCGCCGGCTTCGTTGATGCCGGGGTGGATCAGTTGGCCGGCGGGTGATTCTTTGTAGGCCAGGACGAGGTCGCGGTCCACGGAGAGGTAGTTCTGGCCTTTGGGGTTGTAGATTTTCGCGGTCGGGAAGAACGCGTCCATGCCGAAGGTGCGGGATTCGTCCGGGACCACGGGCACGAACCGGGTGCCGAAGTTCTTGTCCCGCATCAGGTCCTTCAACAACCGCACGAAGGCCATGGTGGTCGCGGCTTGTTGTTTCCCGGATCCGCGTTTGGCGACGTCGTAGGACTTCGCGTCGGGCAGGACTACGTCGGTGTGTTTGCGGCGGCGTTCGGGGACGAACCCGCCCAGTTCTGCCCGGCGTTCCATGAGGTATTTGAT
>NZ_JAOEFX010000314.1 GCF_025421775.1 Paenarthrobacter aurescens
CGACCAGGCGATTACTGCGCTGCAGGCGTGGGTGAAGAAGTATCCGGACTCCACCTATCAGCCGAATGCTAATTACTGGCTGGGTCAGTTGTTTTACAACAAAGGCAAAAAGGACGATGCGGCCTACTATTTTGCCACTGTAGTTAAAAACTACCCGAAATCGCCAAAAGCGGCGGAAGCGCTGTTTAAGGTTGGGGTGATCATGCAGGAGAAGAACGATACAGCGAAAGCGAAAGCGGTCTACCAGCAGGTGATCAAACAATTCCCT
>NZ_JAOEFX010000315.1 GCF_025421775.1 Paenarthrobacter aurescens
TAACCGCTTCCTGAAACGCGTGTGGAAGCTGGCGTACGATCACGTAGCCAAAGGCGCCACCGTGGCGCTGGATGTCAACGCGCTCAACGATGAGCAGAAAGCGCTGCGTCGCGATCTGCACAAAACCATCGCCAAAGTGGCGGATGACATCGGCCGTCGTCAGACCTTCAACACTGCGATTGCGGCGATCATGGAGCTGATGAACAAACTGCTGCGCGCGCCGCAGGAGAGCGAACAGGATCGCGCCCTGATGCAGGAAGCGCTGGTC
>NZ_JAOEFX010000316.1 GCF_025421775.1 Paenarthrobacter aurescens
CAATACATTTGTCTGAACCCGGATAGCATGATTCTCACTAGCCTGATCAATGACCGGTATTAAGGTATGTGTCCGTTTTTTCGTTAAGGCAGAAAGATAAATGATTGGCGCATAATCCAAGAACAGGAAATGAGCACGGATCTTTTCTTCAAAATCCTTCATCGTTTTTTCATCTTTCTCGATGGCATCCCACTTATTGACGACGATGATGACCGCCCTACCCGCTTCATGAGCATATCCCGCAATTTTCTTATCCTGCTCACGAATT
>NZ_JAOEFX010000317.1 GCF_025421775.1 Paenarthrobacter aurescens
CCAGCTACTGCCTCTCGTGGGTATCCGGCAAAGTGGTAATGACCATGCGCCGTCGCCTGTTCAGTCACATGATGGGCATGCCGGTGGCGTTCTTCGACAAGCAGTCGACGGGCACCTTGCTGTCGCGTATTACCTACGACTCCGAGCAGGTAGCCTCCTCCTCCTCCAGCGCACTGATTACCGTGGTGCGTGAAGGGGCCTCGATTATTGGCCTGTTCATCCTGATGTTCTGGTACAGCTGGCAGCTGTCGCTGATCCTGATCGTGCT
>NZ_JAOEFX010000318.1 GCF_025421775.1 Paenarthrobacter aurescens
ACTGATCTACCTCAGAACAATCTATGGACATGCAAGTGATGTGGCATACTTTGAGAGAGAGGAGAAGAGAAAGAAGAAAGGGAAAAGGTTAGAAGAGGTAGCCCCAGAGGCAGAAAAATCACTAGCAACATTGATATGCCAACAAGTAGAACATGCACCTATAAGGGTTAAACAAAAGAGGTCAAACAAAATGGTGGAGGCTCCCTCCATTCTAGAAACTATACTAGAAGTAGTGGAGGATGGTGAAGAGGATCTTGATGACACCCTT
>NZ_JAOEFX010000319.1 GCF_025421775.1 Paenarthrobacter aurescens
CTACTATCGTCATGCGCTGCATAAGCTGCCGCAGGCGATAACCGCGCTCAATCAGCAGCCGCTGGATTTTGTCGTTACGCTCGGCGATCTGGTGGATCGCCAATGGGCCAGCTATGCCACGCTGCTGCCGCTTTACGATCGGCTACTCCATCCGCATGCCGTGGTGCTGGGGAATCACGCCGCCCAGACCATCGCGCAGCACCTTGATGACGCGCTGCCGCTGCCAAAAAGTTACTATGCCTTTCAGCTGCCGGGCTGGCGCTTTATT
>NZ_JAOEFX010000320.1 GCF_025421775.1 Paenarthrobacter aurescens
CTTCCAGCAGCACCACGTCAGCTGTACCTTCGCCGTCCTGCTGGCTGAACAGATCTTCACGCACAACGCCGCCTGCGGCCTCGTAGGCTTCACGGCCCACGAACAGAAACCGGCTATCAGTGACCGAAATTTCTTTGTCGGTGATAAGTTTTTTCAGCACAGTAGCGGAGGTATTTTGCCAGCCGGATTTTGCTTCTTCGTACACCCACACCTGACGTTCCTGACAGTCTTCCAGGCAAAGTACCTGACACTGCTCGACCGTCAGTTG
>NZ_JAOEFX010000321.1 GCF_025421775.1 Paenarthrobacter aurescens
CTAAAAGAAGAATTACAAGCAGCAGCCAAAAGAGGCGTAGAAATTTTAATTGTATCCTATGGAGATTTAGTATTTGACTTTGCGCAGGTTCATCAGCATGATGCAAGCGAAGAAATAACCAATGAATATGGCGGACGATGGATTGTTCTAAGTGCTGATGATCGAGAAGTAGTTGCAGGTATATTATCACTTGGTAAGGATAGCCGTGCTGCCTGGACGATGCATCCGGGATTAGTTATGCCAATTACAGAAGTTATCATTCACGACT
>NZ_JAOEFX010000322.1 GCF_025421775.1 Paenarthrobacter aurescens
TGAATTCTCCCATGATTAATATGAAGCCTTTTAGATCGTCTGTGTTTTCAAGATCTATTTTCTTAATGTTTCTTATTATGATGATTCAGTTTTCAATGATGTTAATTTTGCCGCTATATTTCCAAACGGCTGCGGGACTGTCTCCTTTGCAAACAGGTTTTCTTATGCTTCCAGGGGGCGTAACGCTTGCTCTAACAGCTATGGTGGGAGGACGTTTGTTTGACAAAATTGGATTTAAACCGCTGCTTTTAACGGGCTTAGTCCTTTT
>NZ_JAOEFX010000031.1 GCF_025421775.1 Paenarthrobacter aurescens
TTCATCAGCGCAGCCATACGCACCGCGTTACGGGCATATTCCACGAACATCAGGAAGGTGGAGGTGTACGGCAGGAAACCACCGTGCAGGGAGATACCGTTGGCAATCGCAGTCATACCGAATTCACGTACACCGTAATGGATGTAGTTACCGGCAGCATCTTCGTTGATCGCTTTAGAACCGGACCAGATGGTCAGGTTGCTTGGCGCCAGGTCAGCGGAGCCGCCGAGGAACTCTGGCAGCCACGGGCCGAAGGCTTCGATGGCATTCTGGGACGCTTTACGGCTGGCGATTTTGGACGGATTCGCCTGCAGTTTAGCGATGAACTCGTTCGCTTTGGCGTCGAAGTCAGCCGGCATGTCACCTTTCATACGACGGGTGTATTCAGCCGCTTCCTGTGGGAAGGCTTTAGCGTAGG
>NZ_JAOEFX010000323.1 GCF_025421775.1 Paenarthrobacter aurescens
AGCCGCGGCAGCAGGTTGCCGTGGCGTGCTGGGCGATAAATACCGGATGGCCGCGCATTGGCGTCTGTTTGCCATCATTCTTTGGTTCGGCTGCGGCCAGTCTTTGCTGGATAAAATCGGCCGCGTGTTGGTCGATCACCGCCGGGCCTTTCTCAATACAGTACTGTCGCTCTTTCGCGCCTAAATGGAAGCGGCGGCGAAACGGCGATTGCGCCAGCCGCGCGAATAATGCCTGTTCATCTCGCATAACATCCTCCTGACGCGATC
>NZ_JAOEFX010000324.1 GCF_025421775.1 Paenarthrobacter aurescens
ATTTCTGTACGATGAAGCGACTGCAGCACATCTGTATGAGTTACTTGCTCTTCAAACTCTAATGCACTGAGACTTGTAATCGATTCGTCTAATACCGCCTTGTACTTTTCAAGTGTTCCAAGCGCTTGATTCGCTTTTGCTAAAATAACGCTAATGTCTTTCAATACATACTGCAGAGACCCTTTGTAAAGCGTAATCACATTTCTTCTTTGTGAAATGGCTATTACCAATACACCTGACTGCTTAGCTACACGCTCTGCTGTACGG
>NZ_JAOEFX010000325.1 GCF_025421775.1 Paenarthrobacter aurescens
TTACCAATGGGCGCTTATCCGTGGTTGGTGGCAGATATTGTTGAAGAGTTTGATTGGTCGTTTTTGAACGTTGCCTCGGCTTGGTTGTACTTTTCAGCTCTAGTGATGATCGGCGTGTATAAGCCTCAGGCGATTGAGATTGAAACTAAGCCAAAGTCTTCAGGTTCGGTGTACCTTGTACTCGCGTTAACGATGAGTTTGGTGGTGTTCCTACTGATGCGTGGCAGCTACTACAACTGGTTGGATTCAGACTGGTTTGTACAGGCT
>NZ_JAOEFX010000326.1 GCF_025421775.1 Paenarthrobacter aurescens
GGGACTGTCGAGGACGTGGCGGCGATGGTGGCGTGGTTGCTGTCGAGGAATGCCGGGTTTGTCACCGGCCAGGAATTCGTCGTCGACGGCGGCATGACCAAGAAGATGATCTACGAGCAGTGAAAGGCAGCTTCGAGCTTCAAGCTTCAAGTTAAAGCAAGACGCTGGTGTGCCTGCTTTAGGTGATCATCCTTTTCTTGAAGCTTGAAGCTTGCAGCTAAAACCCGTTTTTGAAAAAAACTCCAATCCTGCTATTGACTTAGCTTC
>NZ_JAOEFX010000327.1 GCF_025421775.1 Paenarthrobacter aurescens
TTATTTCAGGAAATGCAGTTATCTTCAAACCTGCAACGCAAGGAGCGATCAGCGGTATTAAGATGATTGAAGCTCTTCATCAAGCAGGTATTCCACAAGGTCTTGTAAACGTCGTGACGGGCCGCGGATCTGTTATTGGGGATTATTTAGTTGAACATAAAGGCATTAACATGATTTCATTTACCGGGGGAACAAATACGGGTACTCAATTAGCTAAAAAGGCAGGCATGATTCCTCTTGTACTAGAACTTGGAGGAAAAGACCCGG
>NZ_JAOEFX010000328.1 GCF_025421775.1 Paenarthrobacter aurescens
CGTGCCGTTATCACCAATCATAAACCGAGGTTTTTCTTCTGGGGCGATTTGCAGCATGAATTCTCCTGGTTGATGACGGGGTGGGGATTGAATATATGCGCCATATCCATCGATTTTTGTGAATGAATAATTTGTGTATTGCTTAAAGAAGTGTTCTGTCGCGTCCTCACTTTCATTTACTTCTGATAAATCAACATATGACCACGCTTTTTCCCAGCAAGGGAAGTCCTTTTGCTCACTTTCATTCCATTGAATTTGAAAGGGTTT
>NZ_JAOEFX010000329.1 GCF_025421775.1 Paenarthrobacter aurescens
TCCAGAATCAAATTTACGTTTTGCATATATTTTTATAGAACCATCCATTAGCAGTGGGCCTAAATAATCAATATCGCCAATTTCTGTTTTTGTGTCTTTACCATTAACGAACAGCGTCGCATCATCATAATCTGAAGAAATGTACACCGCATGATCTGACCAATCAAACTCAACGTCCACATCTTCTCCGTTAGTGGCTTCAATCTCTTGTTCGTTTTCAACTTTTCCATAATCGTTTTGCACTTCACCTTTTACAATATGCGTACC
>NZ_JAOEFX010000330.1 GCF_025421775.1 Paenarthrobacter aurescens
TTATTAAGCGTAAGCAGGGCGACAAAACTCACTACGGCGGTGGCCATCACATACCAGGCGGGAATGTCGGCGTTGCCGGTTTGCTTCATCAGGCCGGTAATGATCAGACCCGCGCAGCCGGAAAAAAGCGCGTTGGAGAGCGAATAGGCCAGCCCCAGCCCGGTGTAACGCACGCGGGTAGGGAACATCTCGGCCAGCATCGCCGGTCCCGGTCCGGCCAGCATGCCCACCAGCGCACCGGCGATAAACACCACCAGCGCTTTGATC
>NZ_JAOEFX010000331.1 GCF_025421775.1 Paenarthrobacter aurescens
TTGAGGTCTGCAGCTTGGGCTAGCACTTGGCCACCTTGTACTAGCTGGTCATTTCCGGCTCCATTTTTAATAATCGTTCCCTCCATGGTTGACTTTATGGAAACGTCTTGACCTTCTTCTTCAATTATTCCTATTGCCTTTCCTTTTGTAACAGCTTTACCTTCTTTAATATCCCAATCTTTGAGCATACCAGAAGCTGGTGCTACAATTTGAACCATGTCTGCAGATACCTTAGCATCATCAGTTTTAACAAAGTTCTCATTTTGA
>NZ_JAOEFX010000332.1 GCF_025421775.1 Paenarthrobacter aurescens
TCGAAGCAGGTGGCGGAGAGCAGTACGGACGACTGCGAAATGCGGCCCCCGCTACCTTGGAAGGCGCTGTCCTCTCCACCGGATCCATGCCTTCCAGTGCATAGGAAGCAGACTATGACGTCAAGACGGCCGAACACCTTGGCCTCTCCGTCGGCAGCACGCTGGAACTGCTCGGTGCCGGACCGGTCAAAACTGCCAAGGTGACCATTACGGGCCTGATCCTAGCGACCAACGATCCTTTCTCGTCGTCTGCTGCCCAGTTGCTTG
>NZ_JAOEFX010000032.1 GCF_025421775.1 Paenarthrobacter aurescens
GTGTCGCCGAGACATTTGGCCTTGGCGCAGTATTCCATGGAAAGGTCAACCCGGACCCTTAGGACGTCTGAACCTTGGACAACGAGCATGGGCTTCCCAAGAGCCAACTGGTGAACAGCAGAGAACCTAAGGTTAATCCCAGCAGGCTTTTTTTCATTTTATGCTCCAGAGTCAGGTGACGCTTTGCCCAACATACGTGTCAGGGTGGCATCTTTGTCGATAAAGTGGTGTTTGAAGGCCGCAAGACCATGCAGGACAGAAAGTATGACGACGCCCCATGCCAGCCACAGATGAATGGTTCCGGCCAGATCGGCCTGCGCCCCGGCATCTGCCAACAGGGCAGGGACGTCAAACAGACCGAAGACACTGATCGGCTTGCCGTCGGCGGTGGAAATTAAATAGCCGCTGATAAGAATGG
>NZ_JAOEFX010000333.1 GCF_025421775.1 Paenarthrobacter aurescens
AGATGGATAATTACTTTAGTTAGATAGGTACTAAAAACCTGCATTAGAATTCACTATGTAGTTAAATAGAATCCTACCCATTTCTATTTCTCACGTAATTAATGGTACAAAAAGGAGAAAAGAACCCTTTTAACTAAAGGATTCTTTTTTTCTTGACCCTACCTTACCAAGGGGAATAGGCTATAATTATTTCTCAAATTCCATTTTCCAACTAAAATACTCATTATCAGCATTTTTTTCATATCTTAGATTTGCATCAAATTTGT
>NZ_JAOEFX010000334.1 GCF_025421775.1 Paenarthrobacter aurescens
TAATCATGTCCATTATACAAAATCATGACATCTAACCCTAAGTCAACAAGTCTGCCAATAAACTTAGTTTTCCCTGAAATATCTACTTCTACAATTTTATTAATATAACGATTTATACTCATTCTCCTCCCTCTTTCCTATATGACAGAAAAGGTGCTTTATAAGCACCTTTTTTGTTCTTATTCATTATGCTTTCCAACGATAATTTTTTGTTTGGATGACTTGCTCTCTTGACGCTGACGAGTGTGAACCTGTGCGGCGGCTTC
>NZ_JAOEFX010000335.1 GCF_025421775.1 Paenarthrobacter aurescens
ATGGTGCGAATCGGCACCACCGCCGCCGGTGCGTTGATCGCCACGCCGCAGCCATATAAATGGTTGAGCGCCACTACCCCATCGACGTTGCTGTAGCGCGGCAGCAGATCGCGCTCAATCAGCTGCACCACGTAATCCACCACGCCCGCCACGCAGTGCACGCTGGTGGTGATGCCGAGCAGATTGCGCGTGCCGACGCTGCCGTCGGCGTTGCGATAGCCTTCAAAGGTGTATCCTTCCAGCGGCGGCAGGGGCGGCGGCACGTT
>NZ_JAOEFX010000336.1 GCF_025421775.1 Paenarthrobacter aurescens
GGCCTTCGTTTGTTTCAGGCGACGACTGTTTACTGCGCTGCCACCTTCCCTGCCTGATCCTGCTTGATCGTCTGCACCTGATATTGCGGATCCGCCTGGATCTGCTGCTCAGTGAATGGCAGGACACTCCACTGTTTCTTCGAAAACGCCTCGGTCTGATCGCGTGAATATTTCGACGCCGGATCACTGGATAACGAGAACGCCAGCAGCCCTTGGGCGTGCGGGCCTTTTTCGTCGAAGCTCA
Organism: Paenarthrobacter aurescens; assembly: GCF_025421775.1. Taxonomy (GTDB): domain Bacteria; phylum Actinomycetota; class Actinomycetes; order Actinomycetales; family Micrococcaceae; genus Arthrobacter; species Arthrobacter aurescens_B. The sequence goes on from NZ_JAOEFX010000336.1 coordinate 245, forward strand.
CCACTTGCAGATAGCTGGTGCC
>NZ_JAOEFX010000337.1 GCF_025421775.1 Paenarthrobacter aurescens
ATAGCCCTGTCCAGCACATTCAATGCCATATTTGGCGCCACCACTTTTATCATCGAGATTTCCGCCTTCGCTTCCTTGTTCCCGACAGTATCCATCATGTAAGCAGCTTTTAAGGTCAGAAGTCTTGCTTGTTCGATTTCAATCCGTGAATCAGCAACCCACTCCATGATTACGCCTTGTCTCGCCAATGTTTTACCAAAAGCGGCACGTTCTTGAATGCGCTTACATAATTCTTCAAGTGCTCTTTCAGCAGCGCCGATCAGCCT
>NZ_JAOEFX010000338.1 GCF_025421775.1 Paenarthrobacter aurescens
GCATGCGTGTGCACGGGCACATTCTGGCCAACCTGGAAAAATCTTGAGGCACATCCCGGTGGCGATTTTTTGAGAGATCGCGCTGAGCGGACTATAAGAACTACTGGGCAATATCGTGTTCGTACCGGATGTGCGAACGCATAGAAACCGGTTTTGCTTATTTAAGGGATGCTCATGCTCGCAAGTCGGCACGTGCTGCGCGGGGGCGCCAAATGGCTGCTGCTCGCTGGCGTATTCAGCCATTCGACCTGGTCGATGGCGTTGGG
>NZ_JAOEFX010000339.1 GCF_025421775.1 Paenarthrobacter aurescens
TATTAGGCAATATGTACGTATGAATATCAATCACTTTATTTCCCTCCCTGCATGATATCTGCATCCTACTTCGTCTCATCACAATCTTCTTTCATCAGAGAACGTGATTTTCTCTTCCCCGAATACTCACTCAAAGGTTCACCTATGCGTATGGCGCTAACCCCGCAAGGGGAGCGACATACGCTTAGGTCTAGAATACGTTCCATGACTACGCTCTTTAGTCATGGAACGTATTCTACATCGATATAAATATATTCTACGACGAT
>NZ_JAOEFX010000340.1 GCF_025421775.1 Paenarthrobacter aurescens
GGTGCAGGCCGTACTGCCTGGCGCTACCGCGACGCCGTTCTGGGATAACGGCGGTCTGCCGGTTGACCAGCTTGACCCGCACATCGTCATGAGCGCGCAGGAGATGGTTGATGCGGCGCTCACCGGCTTCGCCCGAGGCGAGCTCGTTACCATTCCGTCCCTGCAGGACGAAGCGCTCTGGACCCGCTATGAGCAGGCGCGTCAGGCCATGATGCCGCACCTCGGCAGCGACGCGCCGGCTGAACGCTATCGGCCCGTCTCTGTGC
>NZ_JAOEFX010000341.1 GCF_025421775.1 Paenarthrobacter aurescens
GCCAGCGCACAGCCAATCGAGGCGATGAACAGCAGCGCCAGCGACAGCAGCAGCGGACGAATACGTCCAAACTTATCGCTCATCGGACCAAACAGCAGCTGTCCGGCGCCCAGCCCCAGCAGACCGGCGGTCAGGCTGAGCTGAGCAGTCGCGGTTTCAGTGCCGAGATCGCGTGCCAGCTCGGGCAGGGCGGGCAAATAGAGATCGATACAAAGGGGGCCTAGCGCGGCGAGCAGGCCGAGCGTGATGGCATAAACCAGCCGGTT
>NZ_JAOEFX010000342.1 GCF_025421775.1 Paenarthrobacter aurescens
CCCGGCGGCCCGCCGCCGGTCTCAGACCTTCAGGAAATGCTCGCGGTAATACTTGAGTTCGTCGATGGACTCGTAGATGTCGGCCAGCGCTTCGTGGCGGCTCTTTTTCTCGAATCCCTTGTAGACGGCGGGGGCCCAGCGGCGCGCCAATTCCTTGAGCGTGCTGACGTCCAGGTTGCGGTAATGGAAGACCTGTTCTAGGCGCGGCATGTACGCAAACATGAAACGGCGGTCCTGGCTGATGGTGTTGCCGCACATCGGCGATT
>NZ_JAOEFX010000033.1 GCF_025421775.1 Paenarthrobacter aurescens
GCCACGATACTCTGCAGCCTTTCCTTGGCTATGTTGGCTGTGTTCTTCTTACGGGATAAAAAGAAAACAAGTACTGCCATTGGTTATCCCCCGAACAGGCGTTTCAGGAAACCCTTCTTCTCTTCTTCGATAAAGCGGAAGGGGCGTTCTTCGCCAAGCAGGCGATCTACGGTATCAGCGTAAGCTTTACCGGCGTCAGAGTTTGCATCGAGGATCACCGGCTCACCCTGGTTAGACGCGCGCAGCACCGACTGATCTTCCGGAATCACGCCGACCAGAGGGATGCGCAGGATTTCCAGCACGTCGTCCATGCTCAGCATGTCGCCACGCGTTACGCGTCCCGGGTTATAGCGGGTCAGTAACAGGTGCTCTTTTACCGGCTCCTCGCTGTTTTCAGCGCGACGCGATTTCGATGA
>NZ_JAOEFX010000343.1 GCF_025421775.1 Paenarthrobacter aurescens
CATCACCGGGGTCACTTGCAAAAGTTCGTTGCGCGGCGTCCAGACAAGCCGCTGTCCGGGATGCAAAGTGGTCTGCTGCCCACCCGCCGAGAAAAATGCTTCCACCTCCTCGGGATTTGTCGCCAGGGTGTCCAACACACCGCGATTGCTGCGGGTGCTGATCGTGACCCTGGCGGTGTGATTATTTTGCGAGGCTGGTGCGATGTGGCGTATCTGAATCAGATTGCCAGCCATATCGTAGCGGTAAGTGCGGGTGTAACTGGTGT
>NZ_JAOEFX010000344.1 GCF_025421775.1 Paenarthrobacter aurescens
TGGGCACGACGCCTCGCTGGACAAGCTGGCGGCGGCGCTGGGCTGGCCGCGGCTCGACGTTGCCACGGCAATGCGCGAGTGCGAGCGCCAGAGCCGCGTCTTTCGTAGCGGCGACGTGGACCGCTTTCCGCACGACCGGGTGCAGGCGGCCAGCTACGGGCTGATTCCCGAACGGCAGCGCGCGGCCACTCACCTGTCGATCGGCCGCCGTCTTGCCCAGGACCTGGAACCGGAACAATTGAGGGCGCGCGCCTTTGAACTGGTCG
>NZ_JAOEFX010000345.1 GCF_025421775.1 Paenarthrobacter aurescens
TTCTCCATATTCCCTAATGAATTCTGGACTAGATATGTTATCCAACACTTTAAATCCCCCGATAGATTCATCAGACAAATCTGTTGATTTTGTCAATTTTTGAGAGAATGCCGAGTACACGTAGAGCCCTAATGCTGTTCCAATAATTATAAATACAATGACTAACTTTCGTTTATAATGCATTTTCCCCACCTTTAAATCTGCTCCCTCTCTATCAGATTATTTCCGCGAAGTCCGCAATTAACTAGTGTATTGTTCATATGTAC
>NZ_JAOEFX010000346.1 GCF_025421775.1 Paenarthrobacter aurescens
GTAGTTAGCCGTGGCTTTCTGGTTAGGTACCGTCAAGGTACGAGCAGTTACTCTCATACTTGTTCTTCCCTAACAACAGAGTTTTACGACCCGAAAGCCTTCATCACTCACGCGGCGTTGCTCCGTCAGACTTTCGTCCATTGCGGAAGATTCCCTACTGCTGCCTCCCGTAGGAGTCTGGGCCGTGTCTCAGTCCCAGTGTGGCCGATCACCCTCTCAGGTCGGCTATGCATCGTTGCCTTGGTGAGCCGTTACCTCACCAACT
>NZ_JAOEFX010000347.1 GCF_025421775.1 Paenarthrobacter aurescens
GCGCGCCTGCTGCAGCGGCGCGGTGCTGTTGTAGTGCGGGTGTTCCAGGTTGTAATCGAGATCCGGATGGTCAAGCTGCGCCACCGCGAACGACTGGCTGAACATCGAGGCCCGGTCGGTCCAGAACTTCTGCCAGCGCAGGAAGGTAGCCGTATTCTCCGCCGACGGATGCAGGATGGCGTTGTTCAGCGCCTCCTTCGTGTAGCCTTTCAGCACGTCAGCCTGCTCGCTGGGTGACAGCCGGCTGAAGTCCGGCACCTGCGGC
>NZ_JAOEFX010000348.1 GCF_025421775.1 Paenarthrobacter aurescens
GAGAACCTTCGACGAAATTGACGATGGTGGTGGGATGGGCGCGAAACTTCTCACACGAGCGGCGGGTCGTTTCGACATCCTTGCCGCGGCGCTCAGGATGGCGAATCAGATAGCTACGTGAATAGCGTTTCATGAAGGGCATATCCAGCGCCCAGCAGGCCAGACCAATAAAAGGCACCCAGGCGAGTTGCTGCTTAAGAAAGTATTTGTTCATCGGGATATGTTTGCGGAACAGCACGCATAACACCACAATATCGGCCCAGCT
>NZ_JAOEFX010000349.1 GCF_025421775.1 Paenarthrobacter aurescens
TGCTCATGGATTTTCCTTAGCGTTTAGACCAGAAGGCTTTGTTTTGCTCGTTGAGGTCAGCGTTAGAGCTACCGGTTTTGCTGGCAGCATCGATGGTGCGGCTGGCCTGAGTATTGCGGCCTTTCGCCAGTTCAGAAACAGCGGTAAACGCCATTTCAATGTGCGGTTTGGGCAGCTGTTTGATTGCAGCGTCACCGACAATCTGGCGCACCAGCGCCTGATCAGCTGAGGCCAGAACGTGGCGCTTAAACGCGGTGGGCTTCAT
>NZ_JAOEFX010000350.1 GCF_025421775.1 Paenarthrobacter aurescens
GGAGAAAGACGAAACCTTTTACGTCAGCCTGCATAAGACCACTTCGAAGCACTACGTGATTATCTTCCTCGCCAGCGCCACGACGACCGAGGTGTTGCTGCTCGATGCCGAACTGCCGGACGCTCAGCCCCTCTGCTTTATGCCGCGGCGCAAGGATCACGAGTACAGTCTCGACCACTTCCAGCACACCTTCTATTTGCGCTCCAATCGGGAGGGCAAAAACTTTGGCCTCTACAAAACCAAAGTGCGCGATGAGCGCAAATGG
>NZ_JAOEFX010000351.1 GCF_025421775.1 Paenarthrobacter aurescens
ATAAATTCTAACCGTTTCGCCTTCTTTAACTTTCGTTCCGGCTGCAGGAGACTGCTTGACCACTTTATCTCCTTCGCCACTCACATCTAATTTTAAATTAAGTAGCTGTTCTTGTAACTCTTTTTTTGACATTCCTACGACATTTGGTACTTTTATCATTGGTGTGTCCAGCCACGTTAACTCTTTTTCAATTTGTCCTTTACGCGGTTTAACGTCCATCACACGCAAACTGTCTTCAATCATTTTACCTACAATCGGAGCTGCT
>NZ_JAOEFX010000034.1 GCF_025421775.1 Paenarthrobacter aurescens
TGAATCGGTCCCATTGTTCCTCATCGGGCCTCATGGTGATGAAGATAATCCCAATACCTACTGCGTACCATTCAACTTGTTTAATTACGAAGTTTGTAGAATACTGTCCTGTTTTTTGCGCGTTATAAATAGCTATACAGCTAATGATAAAAAACAGCAGCATTGTAAAAGCAAGACCATAATTAAAGCTTTCTGACTTCTTGCGTTCCATCTTTAAAACACCTTTTCTTTATTAAATTTCCATTCCAATTACTGAATATAAGTTTCTCTAATATATGCTAGAAAAATATCAATAAAATAGATTTCTTCTCATGATCTATCACAAACCTCCAATCTGTTTTACCCGTGATGTTTTATATAAAAGGTCTACCATACGATAGCCTGTATAATCAAAACGTGTATTAGCCCTAATTTAG
>NZ_JAOEFX010000352.1 GCF_025421775.1 Paenarthrobacter aurescens
TGCGGTGTGGAAATCGGTCAGGCGCAGGCCGTTCTCGGCCAGCGCATCGAGGTTCGGCGTAGCGATTTCGCCGCCGAACGCGCCGATGTCGGAAAAGCCCAGGTCGTCGGCCAGAATCACTAGAAAGTTGGGACGTTGCGGCATCGCGAAACTCCTGTTCAGCAGGCAATGAACGTCAGCGGCAGATCGCGGATCTGCACCGCTGCGCTCGGTTGGTAATGGTCATCACTGGTCAGCTCGTGCAGCAGTTCTTCGCGCAGCTGAT
>NZ_JAOEFX010000353.1 GCF_025421775.1 Paenarthrobacter aurescens
TGATGCGCCAGCCGATGCTGCTGATGGTGCTGCTGATTTCTCTCTCCTTTATGGTGGCGCTGGTGACGCTGTGCTTTATCGCCAGCGATCTCAACCAGCAGGAGGCGCGGCAAAACCGCCTGCTGCTGGAGAAGGCGTTGCAGACGCGTCAGGAAGTGATGCAGTTTCACCTCTCCGATAATGCAGAATGGGGCGAAGCCTATCAAAACCTGCACCGCACGCTGAATACTGACTGGGCGTGGACGCGGCAGAATCTGGGTGAGTC
>NZ_JAOEFX010000354.1 GCF_025421775.1 Paenarthrobacter aurescens
ATGCCTCCAAGACCGTAAAACTGTTATGGAGGCATTTTTTTCTTTTTTTGGATTCACTTTTCATTAAACGATAAGTAAGGTCCAGCAAAATGACCTGCTGCTTTCGATTATTAAATATAGATTTCTGAATTTTCGACATAATTTGCAGATTGGATGTTTTGATGGATAATGCCTGTGGAATCATAACATAATGAAAGATTCGCTCATGATTATAAAAATGAATAATTCCTGTTCTAAAATGGGAATTTCAATGGAGGAATGACCT
>NZ_JAOEFX010000355.1 GCF_025421775.1 Paenarthrobacter aurescens
GTCCCGCCAGCTCTTTGCCCTGCATAAAGCTGAACAGCGCAATGAGCGCGCGGGTAATGTCAGGATGGCTGGCGGTGTCGGCGGCCTCAAAGACCAGGTTCAGTAAGCTACGGATAATGGTACTGAACGCCGCAACGGCCTGCGCGTGCGCGATCTGCTGTTGCGTAATCTGCTGGCGCAACGCCGGTAATCCGGCCAGGGCCTGCAGCGCGGCGGCGATCAGGTTGCAGAAGCGGCTGTATCCCGGCTGGGCTTCAACTCTGGG
>NZ_JAOEFX010000356.1 GCF_025421775.1 Paenarthrobacter aurescens
CGACCCACAAGGCAATCAGCGCTGCGACGACCGCAATGAGGATGCTTATCGCAAGGAGCGAGATAAGCCGGCGCCAGCGGGTCCGGCGGCGGACAACGACGGTTTCGTCCGTTCCGGGCACACCTCTCCCGTCGTCGCTGCTCGGCTCCACCATGGCCTTTAGTAACCCACGCAACCGCTCACCGTTCCAGTGGCGGCACGAACGCGCTTCACGAAGCTGCGCGGCTGTGTTCTAAGGGCCGCTGCTCGGGTCAGGCGCGAAAGG
>NZ_JAOEFX010000357.1 GCF_025421775.1 Paenarthrobacter aurescens
TGATTCATTATCGCACTTCACCTAACGTACACGTCAGAAATGGAAAAGGCCATGCAGCTTTCTCACGGCGTGGGGTATGCTGAATATAGCCGTAAACTAGACAAACGTCTACAAGTGGAGAAAGAACGAGAAAAAGATTATCAGGCTAGCAAAGATATACTGCGTGATATTAACCAGCATCGATAATAAAAAGCCGCTTGCTACCAAGAGTAGCAAGCGGCTTTTTATTTACAAATGAACCAAATTTATACATAATAAGGAAGTG
>NZ_JAOEFX010000358.1 GCF_025421775.1 Paenarthrobacter aurescens
TTGAAGCCTCCATCACCTTCGGATGACGGTTATGACCAAGCTCAAACATTTTTTTCTGCAATCAGCCGGCTGGCTTTTTTATCTCAGTCTGCTGATGGGCCTGGCCTTGATGCTGCCCACGTCCACATTCGACTCCGAGTCGAAGGACTTCATTTTCCTGATTGGCGCCGTGGGTATCTGGCGCTACTCGATGGGTGCAACGCACTTTGTGCGCGGCATGATTTTTCTCTACATCGTTTACCCGCACCTGCGTCGCAAAGTACGC
>NZ_JAOEFX010000359.1 GCF_025421775.1 Paenarthrobacter aurescens
ATACGCCAGACGCCTGCAGGTGAAAGCCTTTAGCTGGAAACAGGCGGTGGAAACCCTCTCCGGCGGCAACCAGCAGAAGGTGGTGATCGGCAAATGGCTGGCGACCCACCCGGACGTCATCATCCTCGATGAACCGACCAAAGGGATCGATATCGGCTCCAAAGCGGCGGTGCATCAATTTATGTCCGAGCTGGTCGGTCAGGGCCTGGCGGTGATCATGGTCTCCTCCGAACTGCCGGAAGTGATGGGCATGGCCGACCGCATT
>NZ_JAOEFX010000360.1 GCF_025421775.1 Paenarthrobacter aurescens
TGGAAGCCCTGCGCCATTTCAAACTGGCGCACCGCTTGCGCGTCGCCGCTTCGGAAATTGCAGGCAGCCTGCCGCTGATGAAAGTCAGCGATTACCTGACCTGGCTGGCCGAAGCGATTCTCGAACAGGTGCTGGCCCTGGCCTGGCGGCAGACCGTGGCCAAGTACGGCACGCCGCTGCGCACCGACGGCACGCTGTGCGATCCCGGCTTCATCATTGTCGGTTATGGCAAAGTCGGCGGTATCGAATTGGGGCATGGTTCCGA
>NZ_JAOEFX010000361.1 GCF_025421775.1 Paenarthrobacter aurescens
GGTCGGCGGTTCGATCCCGTCATCCTCCACCACCGTGCCGGTGTAGCTCAACTGGTAGAGCAACTGACTTGTAATCAGTAGGTTGGGGGTTCAAGTCCTCTTGCCGGCACCATTTATATCGGAGGGGTAGCGAAGTGGCTAAACGCGGCGGACTGTAAATCCGCTCCTTCGGGTTCGGCAGTTCGAATCTGCCCCCCTCCACCATTTTTATTGGGCTATCGCCAAGCGGTAAGGCAACGGATTTTGATTCCGTCATGCGTTGGTT
>NZ_JAOEFX010000035.1 GCF_025421775.1 Paenarthrobacter aurescens
TCGGAGTAGCTCCTGACAAGGTGCATCTTGTCGAAACAGAAGCCGACATTGAGGCGCTCGATTTAACATCAGATAAACTGCTCATCACCAATCAGACGACGATGTCTCAGTCGGATGATCACGATCTAATGGAGCTGATTAAAGAGAAATACCCTCACGTCGAGTACCATCAAGAAATTTGTCTTGCGACACAGGTACGTCAGGAAGCTGTTTCCGAGCAAGCTGGCCAAGCTGATCTTACCATTGTTGTCGGCGATCCAAAAAGTAATAACTCCAACCGTCTGGCACAAGTGTCCATGGAGATTGCTGGAACGCAGGCTTACCGTATTGGTGACCTAAGTGAGCTCAAGCTGGAGTGGCTGCAAGGCGTAAATACCGTTGCCGTTACTGCTGGTGCTTCAACACCAACACCTA
>NZ_JAOEFX010000362.1 GCF_025421775.1 Paenarthrobacter aurescens
TCGAGCCACTTTATCGTAGGCTTCTCCAGCCGCATCATCTAATGTTTCTCCGATGACCTCAAAAGATCCATGCTCCTTCATTAGCACAAGTTCAGTATGTCCACCAGAGACAACAAGAGCCAAACATGGAAACTGTAATTCATCTACAAGCTGGTTTGCATAAATATGCCCAGCAATATGATGTACACCAACAAGAGGAATCTGATGAGCAAAGCTTAGTGCCTTGGCTGCGTTGACACCGATCAGAAGGGCACCGACTAAGCCC
>NZ_JAOEFX010000363.1 GCF_025421775.1 Paenarthrobacter aurescens
CTTTCTTTTTTATAGTTCGCGCTGGTGTAGGGACAGCGGCGATGAATTCGTCTGAATTTCTTTACCTATCCTGACAGAAAACATAAGTAAAAAATATGTTTAATTGCGAATTCGTACTAAGCACTCACCAACTCTGTGATCGTAACCGCATTTAGCGCCAGCTTCTCTTCTCTAAGTCGCTGATTTTCCTTTTCAGCCGGTTAAGTTTCACTTCTCCCTGCGGCGTGGTAAATGCGCGATACAGCCACACGGCGACCACCGCCAG
>NZ_JAOEFX010000364.1 GCF_025421775.1 Paenarthrobacter aurescens
GCCAAGGTTAACCATGGCATTACGGCCAAACTTCGAGTGATCCACCACCAGCATCACGCAGCGCGAGTTCTCGATAATGGCGCGTTTGGTGCGCACTTCGTGATAGTCGAACTCCAGCAGCGAACCGTCCATATCAATACCGCTGATGCCGAGAATGCCGTAATCGAGCCGGAACTGAGAGATAAAATCGAGCGTGGCTTCCCCCATGATACCGCCGTCGCGCGTGCGCACTTCACCGCCAGCGATAATTACGCGGAAATCCGG
>NZ_JAOEFX010000365.1 GCF_025421775.1 Paenarthrobacter aurescens
TTTGCCGGTTTCAATCCGGATGCCTGCCTGATTAACCGCTATGAGCCCGGTGCCAAACTGACGCTGCATCAGGATAAAGATGAGAAAGACTTACGCCAGCCGATTGTCTCGGTGTCGCTTGGCCTGCCGGCCGTTTTTCAGTTTGGCGGTTTCGAGCGCGGCGATGCAACGCAGCGCGTGCTGCTGGAGCACGGCGATATCGTGGTGTGGGGCGGTCCGTCGCGCCTGCGCTATCACGGCATTTTGCCGCTAAAAGCGGGCATC
>NZ_JAOEFX010000366.1 GCF_025421775.1 Paenarthrobacter aurescens
GTTGCATAGACTTAATCCGCATGCTCCGCCGCTTGTGCGGGCCCCCGTCAATTCCTTTGAGTTTTAGCCGTGCGGCCGTACTCCCCTGGCGGGGCACTTAATGCGTTAGCTACGGCGCGGAAAACGTGGAATGTCCCCCACACCTAGTGCCAAACGTTTACGGCATGGACTACCAGGGTATCTAATCCTGTTCGCTCCCCATGCTTTCGCTCCTCAGAGTCAGTTACAGCCCAGAGACCTGCCTACGCCATCGGTCTTCCTCCT
>NZ_JAOEFX010000367.1 GCF_025421775.1 Paenarthrobacter aurescens
GAACGTGAAGCACGCATTCATGAATTGCTTAATCAGGTACAGCAGCAGCGGCTGGATCTCAGCGCTGCCCGCCGCGACTGGCTGGAAAGCACCGCGCAGTACGATCGCGGCTGGCTGACGTTTCTCAGCCTGCGCCGCTATCCGGCGATTGGCAGCAGCGCGCTCGCCATCTGGTCGATCCGCAGCCCCAACCGCATCATGCGCTGGGCCAAACGCGGACTCGGCCTGTGGAGCACCTGGCGCATGATCAAATCGGCGATGCCG
>NZ_JAOEFX010000368.1 GCF_025421775.1 Paenarthrobacter aurescens
TTAGCCAATGATATTACTGTGAAAGAGCTAAAGGATTTTTTTATAAAGGTCATTGATAATAGGGCTAACCAAATAGTAAATTCTAAAAGTAATCACGGTATGTTTTTTTATGTTTGGTTTGATTGGCAATCATCAAGATTAAGACTTAATTTGATTTCGGATTTTCATAAAAGATTACCTTATGGTAGAGAATACAATGTCCTTAATAGCTTAGAACTAATCATAGAAGAATATTTGAACTACCCTTATCACGATGGTCTTATT
>NZ_JAOEFX010000369.1 GCF_025421775.1 Paenarthrobacter aurescens
GTTATGCTGATAGTCTGAATAAATAATGTCATTTCTACGTCGTTCTCGATCGTCTACTGGGTCTTGGGCATTCCATTGAAGAAGCACAGATAATTTCCCGTGATAAGGAGCAGTGCCATTATTCACTGTATTATTAAGTTCTAAGTCAGGCTCATCACTTACATCGCCTTCATAGCGCACGGCCATATAAAACAACATACGAGCTACGTCGCCTTTTACTTCATCTCGAGGTTCCCATGAATCACTGTCAAAATAATTTCCGAG
>NZ_JAOEFX010000370.1 GCF_025421775.1 Paenarthrobacter aurescens
CATGTGAACCTTCTTTTCAAGCTGCCGATTGATTGTACTAAACACACAGTACATCTGTGGTTATGTCTATTTTCTGACCGACGATTATCCCCTGAATCGGCCAGATACCCGGAATGATATGCTGATGATAGCGAAATGCCGTAACCTGGATCACTTATTATGGACCCTGTTACATGATATTTATCAATCTGTGAAATGAATCACCGCTTGAATATTTCCAGAAAAAATATCCGTGCAAACCGATTGAATTTTGACTAATCGCCT
>NZ_JAOEFX010000371.1 GCF_025421775.1 Paenarthrobacter aurescens
GATACTTTACGTTCACTCAGCATGCTTCGCTTTTGGTTTCACGCTTTATTTACCCCTACTTTGGTGCTCTTTGCGTATGGCGTAGCGAAATATTCGACGATTACATGGGCTAAAAAACCTGTTGCCGGCATTCTTTTTTTGCTAACTACGTTTGCCTTAATTAGCTATGAAATAATCGAGACGATTAGTCAGCGAATGGAAGTTGTACGTGAATATGGCATTGTTCGCTATACATTAGTGGGATCATCCGGTCCGCCTCTTATG
>NZ_JAOEFX010000036.1 GCF_025421775.1 Paenarthrobacter aurescens
TTCCTGCGCGATTTCAAAGGCAGCCAGCGGATTATTTAGTGCCGGTGCGTATCAGTGCATCATCAAAATCGCACCGATTTCACCCAGGTGCGCATAAATGCGTCATCAACATTGCACCGATGTTCTCCTGGTGCGCATAAATGCGTCATCAAAATTGCACCGATTTCACCCAGGTGCGCATAAATGCGCACCCTACATGTAGGGTCGCCGTTCACGGCGACCGGATAAATGTGCACAACATCCGACAACGCGCACCTTACGGCGACCGGATTCACTTATTTCTCAATCGGTAAATCGTCGCGGCTGCCCCATTCTCCCCATGAACCGTCGTACAGCGTCACATCACGCACGCCAAGCGCGGTCAGCGCCAGAATCACCACCACCGCCGTCACACCGGAGCCGCAGCTGGCGACA
>NZ_JAOEFX010000372.1 GCF_025421775.1 Paenarthrobacter aurescens
TCAGCGTGCGGCCAAACGACGAACCGCGATGGTGCGCCAGCCCTTCGAGGTCAATCCCGTCAGGCCGGGCCTTCACCAACAGCGTTTTGCCGCTGCCGGTACAACCGCCAATCAGCACGGTCGGTTTTTGCACCTGCTCGACGGTAGCCTGTATTGCCGCCTGGCGCAGGGCTTTGTAGCCCCCGCGGATCAGCGGGTAATCGACGCCAGCCTCTTTTAGCCATGCCTGCACGATATGCGAGCGCTGCCCGCCCCGGGCGCAGC
>NZ_JAOEFX010000373.1 GCF_025421775.1 Paenarthrobacter aurescens
CTGGTCCACAAAATTCACTTTTACCGGATAAGGAATAACTGGAGGTCTCATCAGCATGCTTTTTCTTAAAATAACGTGGTTAGAATCCTCTAAAAGACTGTCGCTTTCTTTTACACATCGAGACAGGTGATCATAAATATCTTGCCTTCTCACTGCGCTTAGGGCTCTGGCATATTTCTTCATACCTCCAATTGCCATTTCATTTACATAAATAGCCATAAAAATATCATCAAATAAAGCAGGAACTCCTTTGTTCACATCTTG
>NZ_JAOEFX010000374.1 GCF_025421775.1 Paenarthrobacter aurescens
GCGTTACGCTGAAAGAGTAGGCTTGCCTCCAGTCCATAACCCCTACCATCTGTCATGAGGTTTCATGATGAGCAAAGTAAAACAAACGGATATCGACCAGCTGATCGTGCTGGTTGGCGGACGTGACAATATCGCCACCGTCAGCCACTGCATTACCCGCCTGCGTTTTGTGTTAAACGATCCGGCCAGGGCCAACCCGAAAGCCATCGAAGAGCTGTCGATGGTGAAAGGTTGCTTCACCAACGCCGGGCAGTTCCAGGTGGT
>NZ_JAOEFX010000375.1 GCF_025421775.1 Paenarthrobacter aurescens
GGATATAATCTGCATAAGGCTTTCCCTGTGAGCGATCCGGCGTTCGACCGTTCCGAAAAGATTCATAGTAATGAAACAGTTTTTTCATTAAAACACCCATGGACCAACCATCCATGATGATGTGATGGTTGCTCCAAATTAGATGCCAGTTTGTTTCATTTAGTTGAAAAACAGCGACCTTCAATAACAGATCATTTGTTAAGTGAAATCCTTGCTTTCTCACTTGCTTTTTATATTGACCCAATACCTTTTGCTGCTCTTGAT
>NZ_JAOEFX010000376.1 GCF_025421775.1 Paenarthrobacter aurescens
CGCCAGCGCCAGGCCCAGCGCAAAGGACATCAGCGTGAGCGGCACCGTGAACACCAGCCCCGCGTGCAGCAGCGGCCAGAACGAATCCGCCATCAGCTGCACCCAGGCCGGCACCGACCATTCGCCTATTTTTGCCAGCAGCCAGTCCGGCAGGAAGGCGTGAAGCCAAGGAGGCAGCGTCATGGGCGCTCCAGAGGTTTACTGCGCGGACAGGTCCGTGCCGAAGTATTTGACCGAGATGGTCTTGTACGTGCCGTCCGCCTT
>NZ_JAOEFX010000377.1 GCF_025421775.1 Paenarthrobacter aurescens
CCAATCTGGCAGGTGTCCCGTCAATAGTATTTGGACTACTGGGCTTAACGGTTTTCGTTCGTGCTCTTGCCTTGGACCGGTCCATATTGGCAGCGGGCCTGACCATGAGCCTACTCGTTCTCCCGGTCATCATAGTCGCTGCACAGGAGGCCATACGTGCCGTACCTCGTGATTTAAGGGAAGCTTCGTTTGGAATGGGGGCAACAAAGTGGCAAACCATTTTGAAAGTGGTCCTGCCTGCCGCGATACCTGGCATTTTAACTG
>NZ_JAOEFX010000378.1 GCF_025421775.1 Paenarthrobacter aurescens
GTGGTGGGCAGGGAGCTGTGGGCCTGAACCTGCCGGGGGGGGGGCATGCTCGCCATGCTCGGGGGGGCGGCGGGGAGGGCGGCGGGGCCGCGGGGGGGCGGGCCGGAGGGGGGGGGTGGGGGGGGGGGGGGGGGGGGGTGTGGGGGGTGGGGGGGGGCCGGTCAAGGGCGGCCGGGGCGGGGGGGGCGTGGGGGGCGCCGCCCCCCCCGGGGGGGGGGCGGGGGGAGCCCGCCCGGGCGCGGGGCGGGGGGGGGGGGGGGGGCG
>NZ_JAOEFX010000379.1 GCF_025421775.1 Paenarthrobacter aurescens
CTTCGCGAGCGTTTGCGTGCATTTGCACCATACGACCCACGCGCTCTTTCTTGCCTTTGACCGAGTTGATCACGCCGTCGCCGGAGTTCAACACGCCCGAGTAAACGCGGACGAAGGTCAGGGTACCCACGAATGGGTCGGTAGCGATCTTGAACGCCAGAGCCGCGAAAGGCTCGTTGTCGTCTGCATGACGCTCCATCTCTTCTTCCTCGTTATCAGGGTTGGAACCCTTGATAGCGGGAATGTCGGTCGGAGCAGGCAGG
>NZ_JAOEFX010000380.1 GCF_025421775.1 Paenarthrobacter aurescens
GACGCCATCTTTACCTGTGATGTCGGCACGCCAACGGTGTGGGCGGCGCGCTATCTGAAAATGAACGGCAAGCGCCGTCTGCTCGGCTCGTTTAACCACGGTTCGATGGCCAACGCCATGCCGCAGGCGCTGGGCGCACAGGCCATCGATAAACAGCGCCAGGTGGTTGCGCTGTGCGGCGATGGCGGCTTCAGCATGCTGATGGGCGATTTCATCTCGCTGGCGCAGCTTAAGCTGCCGGTGAAGCTGGTGATCTTCAATAA
>NZ_JAOEFX010000381.1 GCF_025421775.1 Paenarthrobacter aurescens
CGGTGGCGTGCTGGCGCTGGCCGGCGTGTGGTCCTGGTTCCTCGAATGGCTCAGCCTGCTTGGCATGGTGGTGCCGCCGTTTGGCGCAGTGATGATTGTTGATCTGATCTTTATGGCAAAAATCAGCGAACAGCGTCAAACCCGGCGCCTGCGCGGCAGCGCGTTCGCCGCCTGGGCCATCGGCAGCCTGTGTGCGGTGATGGCCCACCTCGAATTCCCGCAGTTTGGTGAAGCGGTTATCGGGCTGGTCACCGCAGCACTGA
>NZ_JAOEFX010000037.1 GCF_025421775.1 Paenarthrobacter aurescens
CGGTCATGCCTAACAGCCGCTTGCCACGACGAATGAAGATTTCCACGCCCAGTTCATCTTCCAGATCGCGAATATGCCGGCTCACCCCGGATTGTGAGGTAAACAACGTATTGGCGACTTCTGTCAGGTTGAATTCGCAACGGGCCGCTTCGCGTATAATTTTAAGTTGCTGGAAATTCACACCCTTTTCTCCTGTTTCCTGCCCCTGTTTCCTCCATGTTATGAAGTTGGTGTGATTGCAACAAATAATAAAAAACGGTGTGTTATGCGGAATAGTAATAAGCGTGGGGTTGGGGATGGGTGCGCTTTGCCGCCCTCACCCCGGCCCTCTCCCATAGGGAGAGGGAGTGGATCGCGCGCAGATGTGGGTAAATGTGAAGCGATTTGCCACCCTCTCCCATGAGGAGAGAGT
>NZ_JAOEFX010000382.1 GCF_025421775.1 Paenarthrobacter aurescens
TGGTGCATCTGCACTGGTACGACAAAGAAGTCCGCGCCGGACGCAAGGTCGGCCACCTGAATCTGACCGACAGCGATCCGGCACGCCTCACCGCCGCACTCAATGCGCTGGTACCGCTGCTGCCTGACGCCTATGCGAGCGGCATTGCATGGGCCGTGGCGAAGCTGTAGTTCTGTGGTGTTCCCCTCACCCTTGCCCTCTCCCACAGGGAGAGGGGATTATACGGTGCGATCTTTAAGTTTGACGCTCACCTGAACGTTCTG
>NZ_JAOEFX010000383.1 GCF_025421775.1 Paenarthrobacter aurescens
TAATTGGGGAAACTAGTATGCAAAGGAAGGAGTGATGTTTTGAAATGAAGAGGAAAGTTTGTGTAGTGTTCAAGGAGGGCGTAGTCACTTGTATCTCAAATACTTATCCTACCCTTCCCTAAGCCTACATTACGAGCTTACAAAGTCCCTATGTGATCTCCAACTGAATGTTCTTGAGTTAGTGATGATTGAAAATAAGGGCAAGTTTATGGTGTGATATTTGTAAGCACTAGAATTTCTTTGTTGAGTGTGAGTGATTTTGT
>NZ_JAOEFX010000384.1 GCF_025421775.1 Paenarthrobacter aurescens
CTAGAATCCAGTCGTGAAACTTTTGCTGAAGAAGTTGAAGAGAAGACTGATTGTTCGATACAATGTCCAGTCCGCGCTCGTCGTATAGGTGGAAGATGGTTTCTTTATTCAAATTCACAATATAACACTCTTCTTCAATAGCCGGATGAATATGAAGATCGCGGTTGGCAATTGATTGCAAAAGAAGCTTTTCTTTCACATCATTTGTTTTACAGGCAATAATATACTCAGCGTTATTTAATAATGCTACGGATTGAACTTCT
>NZ_JAOEFX010000385.1 GCF_025421775.1 Paenarthrobacter aurescens
CTATGTCCTTAGCGGCGTACCTGGATTTATCAGGTAGGGTGTCAGTTCGTGCCATTTCGTGACGCCAAAACCGCTCGCCAAGGATCCCGAGCTGCGCTGTTTTCTGCGGCAGGTGCCATCGTGCTGTGGACAGTGGGTCGACTCGTCATGCTTCACGTCTTTATCCAGCCGTCATCGAACTACATCACGGGTGACCTCCGGTACTACCTGTGGTGGATGTCGAGCGGACAACCAGATTCGTCCGTCCTGCCGGAATACCCGCT
>NZ_JAOEFX010000386.1 GCF_025421775.1 Paenarthrobacter aurescens
TCAAACCAATGTGCTCGGCACCTATCGTATGCTGGAGGCAGTCTTAAAAGGAAAGGCGAAAAAACTCATTCATATTTCAACAGACGAAGTATATGGAGATTTGGAGCTGGATGATCCTGCTTTCACAGAACTAACACCACTTTCACCGAATAATCCTTATTCAGCAAGCAAGGCGAGTTCAGATCTGCTTGTGAAATCTTATATCCACACTCACCAATTACCCGCGATGATCACACGATGCAGCAACAACTACGGACCGTATC
>NZ_JAOEFX010000387.1 GCF_025421775.1 Paenarthrobacter aurescens
AGCAGATTGGTGGCCAGTGCGTATTCACCAGCGAGTGGAATAAAGAAGCGGTGCGCACCTACAAAGCCAATCACTACAGCGATCCCGCCCGGCATCAGTTCAACAGTGATATCCGGCTGATTACCCAGCCGGCCGGTTTGCCGGATGAGCAGGCGATTTATCAGCATATCGATAAGACGATTCCCGACCATCAGGTGCTGCTGGCCGGCTTTCCCTGTCAGCCCTTTTCGCTGGCCGGCGTCAGTAAGAAGAATGCGCTGGGT
>NZ_JAOEFX010000388.1 GCF_025421775.1 Paenarthrobacter aurescens
GATCACGAACCAGCTGGATAGCTTGTTCTTGGGAAACTGTTAGTTCGGCTGTTTCCTCTTCCTCAATTGCTTCTGTATCTTCTTCTTGCTCTGGTTCTGATTCCGTTTGGGCCTCATCTTCTGAATCAGCCTGAGCTTCTTCCTCGTCCGCTTTTGCCTGAGCTTCCTCTTCCTCCTGCTGTTTCTTTTCTTCTTCTGCTAAACGTTCTTCCTCCGCTTTACGATCTGCTTCTGCCTGAGCTTCAGCTTCTGCATCCGCTTTG
>NZ_JAOEFX010000389.1 GCF_025421775.1 Paenarthrobacter aurescens
CCGCTGAAACCTGCTCCATTTTCAGGATTGGGTTAGGCAGACTCTCCGGCGCGCGGAAGCTGAAGCTGAACGGGTTATCGACGTGCGCCGGGGCAATCAGCTCCATGCGCTCCAGCATCTTGATGCGGCTCTGCGCCTGTTTGGCTTTGGTAGCCTTCGCGCGGAAGCGATCGATGTACTTTTGCAGGTGGGTGACATTTTCCTGCTGGCTCTGGTACAGCGCCTGCTGCTGCGCCAGTTTGGCCACGCGCTGGCGCTCGAAC
>NZ_JAOEFX010000390.1 GCF_025421775.1 Paenarthrobacter aurescens
AGGCAAAAAAGCCAAATTTTCGCCGACTTACCGTGGCATTAACTACAATAATGATCCTACGCGAGACTTTCATTTACCGCGGGTTAATAAGGTGGTCGTCGAAAGCGCGCCTTCGCCTTACATCGGCGGTGAAGAATTATTAGCGAATCGCAGTCGCTATACCGTATTTGCCCGCCTGGGTGCGGGTTATCAGCAAATCGACGATCCAGAAAGCGGTAAATTGATACCTATCGATGGCGCCTACGTCTATAACACCGGTGGAA
>NZ_JAOEFX010000391.1 GCF_025421775.1 Paenarthrobacter aurescens
GAGTAAGTCAGCGGCATGGTCAGCGCGGTCACGGTGACCGGTGCCGCCGTGGTGACATCTTTCCAGTCAATTTCTGCCAGACCGGAAGCCATCAGCACCGCGACGAACAGCAGCGCTGGCGCCGTGGCGTAGACCGGCACGCTACCCGCCAGTGGCGAGAAGAACAGGCTGAGCAGGAACAGAATGGCGACCACAATCGCCGTCAGACCGGTACGACCGCCGGCGCTGACGCCCGCAGCGGACTCCACATAGCTGGTGGTGG
>NZ_JAOEFX010000038.1 GCF_025421775.1 Paenarthrobacter aurescens
CCCGGCTGGCTTATTGCAGGAACTTGGCAAATCACAATTTTATCGGGGTCTCTCCTAGCTCCTTTGTTTTACAAAGAAGGAAAGAAGCGAGGAGGCATTCCTTTCAAGCAGCTAGGTTTTTCGTTTATTATTTTAATAGGAGTTGTGCTCATGCAGCTTGAGCATGCGACTGAACTGTCGGCCGCTACTGCCTTGCTTTGTACCATTCCCATTTTGATTGCCTCTTTTGCGTACCCGCTTGGCAACCGTAAAATGATGGAGGTGTCGTCACTTAATACGTTTCAGCGCGTGCTTGGAATGACGCTTTCAAGCCTGCCGTTTTGGATTATTCTTTCTGTCTATGCCTACGTGACCGATGGACTACCAAAAACAACTCAGATTTATCAAAGCAGTTTAGTTGCTTTACTTT
>NZ_JAOEFX010000003.1 GCF_025421775.1 Paenarthrobacter aurescens
GGATCACGATCAGGCAGCTGGGCAGTCAACCCGCTGAGGATGTGTGAGGTCTCTTCTCCTGCAGCCACGTCCAACCTCTCTTCATTGAATGTCTGGGCGCTTGCTCTGTGGGGGCGCTCAAGGAATTTCGTATTGTGAGAATAAAATTCTGCAATTCGAGATTACGTCTGCGGATCGGCAGCGTCAACACGGATTGCGTAACCGAAACAGTCAACTGGGAATCCGTCGGTCAAGCAACCAAATGTGACCCTGCCTACATTCGTGACACCTTGACGGTGAGTGACCTACGTCATAAAGTGTTTTCACTATTCAATAACTTGATTCCGCAATGTGGAATCAGTACGAAGTGGAGATCCACGATGCAGACGACTTCATCAGTCGGCGTCACTGAGACTCCGGGAGACAAGGACGCAGGTGGCCCCAACCACCCGGTCGTAGGCAACACTGACCTCTGCGCCATTGCTTCCGAAGCATCAGGCCGTACCATCAGCCCCAGTCTTTACAACATCGACCTCGCTCCCACCAAGGCCAAGGGTCGCAAGTGGACCAGCTACAGCATCTTTACCCTCTGGGCCAACGACGTCCACAGCCTGGGTAACTATGCCTTCGCCATCGGCCTGTTCTCCCTTGGTTTGGGCGGCTGGCAGATTCTGGTGGCCCTCGGAATCGGTGCCATCCTCCTTTTCGCCCTCCTGAACTTCTCGGGGTTCATGGGTGAGAAGACCGGCGTCCCGTTCCCGGTCATGAGCCGCATCAGCTTTGGTATCAGGGGTGCGCAGATCGCCAGCCTCGTCCGCGGCGCCGTTGCCGTGGCATGGTTCGGAATCCAGACATACCTGGCCTCGGTGGTCCTCCGAGTGATGCTGGTTGCCATGGCACCTGGCCTGAAGGATCTGGACAGCAACTCCATCCTTGGTCTTTCCACCTTGGGCTGGTTCTCCTTCGTGGCTCTCTGGATCGTGCAGTTGGTCATCGTCAGCTTCGGCATGGAAATGATCCGTAAGTACGAGGCTTTCGCAGGCCCGGTCATCCTGGTGACCATGGCAGCGATTGCAGTATGGGTGTTCATCGAAGCCGGTGGCGCCATCCAGTGGTCCGGCATCAAGGGCCTTGAAGGTGGGGAAATGTGGCTCACCATCTTCGCCGGAGGTGCGCTGTGGGTGTCCATCTACGGAACCTTCGTGCTGAACTTCTGTGACTTCACACGGTCCTCCACGTCCAAGAAGTCCATCGTCAAGGGCAACTTCTGGGGCATCCCCATCAACATGCTGGTCTTTGGCGCCATCGTCGTCGTCATGGCCGGCGGACAGTACAAGATCAACGGCACTGTCATCGAGAGCCCGTCGGACATTGTCCAGAGCATCCCGAACACCCTGCTGCTGGTCCTGGCGTGCCTCGCCCTGCTGATCCTGACAGTGGCCGTGAACCTGATGGCCAATTTCGTCGCTCCGGTTTATGCACTGACCAACCTCTTCCCCCGGCACCTGAACTTCCGCAAGGCAGCCTGGGTCAGCGGAACCATTGGCCTGGTGATCCTGCCGTGGAACCTCTACAACAACCCGATCGTGATTGTGTACTTCCTGGGCGGGCTCGGTGCGTTGCTTGGACCCCTGTTCGGCGTCATCATGGCCGACTACTGGCTGGTCCGTCGGGGCAAGGTCAACGTGCCCGAGCTCTACACCGAGGATCCCAAGGGTGCGTACTTCTACAAGCGGGGCGTGAACCCAAGGGCGATCATCGCAATGATCCCGGCGGCAGCCATCGCAATCGCCATCGCTTTCATTCCGGCCCTCGCGGCGGCAGCACCGTTCGCATGGTTTATCGGAGCAGGCGTTGCTGCGCTCACGTTCTTCGCGGTGGCTGACAAGAAGCAGCTCCATGAGGACGTCTCCGGCGAGCCGATCGCGGTCGCCAGCACCCACTGACACACCAATATCAAGGCGCCGCCCGTCCTCCAGCCAAGCAGATCCCAGCAACCGGATCCAGCGGAGGACGGGCATTGCCGTTGAGAGGAAACCCATGCGCATCCTTGTCGCAAACGTGAACACCACCCAGTCCATGACCGACTCCATCGCCGCCCAGGCCCGCGCGGCAGCTGCTCCCGGCACGGAGATCATCGGCATCACTCCGCGGTTCGGAGCCGATTCCTGCGAGGGCAACTTCGAAAGCTACCTCGCCGCGATCGCCGTCATGGACGCCGTGGTCAACTATCCAGAGCCGTTCGACGCCGTCATCCAGGCCGGCTATGGCGAGCACGGCCGAGAGGGTCTCCAGGAGCTCCTGGATGTGCCCGTTGTGGACATCACCGAGGCAGCTGCCAGCACTGCGATGTTCCTGGGTCACAAATACTCGGTGGTCACCACTCTTGACCGTGCAGTTCCTTTGATCGAGGACCGCCTCAAGCTGGCGGGGCTGGATGCGCGCTGCGCTTCGGTACGGGCCAGCGGCATGGCAGTCCTGGAGCTCGAGGAATACCCGGAGCGTGCGGTCGAGGCGATCGTGGGCCAGGCTGAGGAAGCAGTGAACGCAGACAAAGCCGAGGTCATCGTCCTTGGCTGCGGCGGCATGGCGGGGCTCGACGATCAGATCCGTCAGCGAACGGGTGTTCCGGTGGTCGATGGTGTGGCAGCGGCTGTCACTATTGCCGAATCCCTTGTCCGGCTGGGTCTGTCCACGTCCAAGGTGCGAACCTACGCCACGCCGCGTCCGAAGACTGTCATAGGCTGGCCGATAACTGCAGCCCAGCCCGCCGCACACCAGCCGGCCGAAGCCGCACACTGATCCATGCGCTGAACGCGCCACCCGAAAGGCAACCACATGACTGACTCAAGCCTGCCCGCAGACCCGAGGGTCGCCGTCGTGACCGGGGCTGGTTCGGGCATTGGGCGGGCGGTTGCCCGGCTGATGCTCGCCGATGGCTACCGGGTGGCACTGGCCGGGCGCCGCGAGGCGCAGCTGCTGGAGACGGCCGGCGACCATCCGGACGCGCTTGCGGTCCCGTGCGATGTCACAGCGCCCGACGACGTCGCCCGACTTTTCGCGGAGGTACGCCAGCGTTGGGGCCGGGTTGATGTGCTGTTCAACAACGCCGGCATCTTCGGTCCGGCCGGGGACGTAGGGGAAATCAGCCTGGATGAGTGGGAGGCAACCCTGCGCGTCAATGTCACGGGCTCAATGTTGTGCGCTGCCGAGGCCGTGAGGGCCATGAAAGCCCAGGAACCGCAAGGTGGCCGCATCATCAACAACGGCTCCATCTCGGCGCACTCGCCGAGGCCCAGATCCGTGGCCTACACCGTCACCAAGCACGCGATGACCGGCCTGACCAAGAGCATCGAGCTCGATGGCCGGGAGTTCGGGATCACCTGCGGTCAGATCGACATCGGTAATACCCGCACGGAAATCATGGACACCATCGGGGTGGGCTCCGGTGCCCTGCAGGCTGACGGCAGCCGCAAGGTGGAGCCGATGTTTCCCGTGGACGACGCCGCCCGGGCCGTGCTGATGATGGCCAACATGCCGTCGTCGGCCAGTGTTGGGTCCCTGGTGGTTACCGCCGCCGGCATGCCGTTCGTAGGCCGCGGCTAGCGAGTTTTTGTACACATAACGCCCCTAAAACCGCCCTTTCCGGGCATTAGCTGTACAAAAACTCAGGTCTGACGCGAATGATCTGTGGATAACTCTCGGTCGCCTCGGTCGTTGTGACTGAATGGGGCATGCGTCCGTTGTCTTCACTTCCTCCCGCGCTCTCTGACCAAGCCTTTACTGTGGCTGCGGCTGATGAATTCGGCGTTGCCCCGAAGAGGCTGCGGGCGTCGGACCTACTGGTGCCCAGCAGGGGAATCCGCCTGCCACGGCGAGTGCAGACGTTGCTGGAAGTTGCCCGGCCACATCTTGACCTCCACCAGTGTGACTTCCTTAGCCATATCAGTGCCGCGGAGGTGCTGGGCCTGCCGCTCCCTGCTTGGGCGCAATTCAAGCCCGACGACGGCGGCCCGGTGACCGCCGTCGTCGAACCTATTCCCTGGGGACCAAAGAGCGGCCCTCATTTTCGGGAGCCGGGGCGATTCATCCATCTATCCCGGCCAAGGAACGGATCGCTGCCTCGGCGTAGGGGAGTGGCCGGCCATCGCCTGACTTTGAGGGACGGTGATCTCACAGACCTGGAGGGCGCTGTCCTCACGTCTGTTGCGCGGACGTGGGTGGATCTGGCCTCGATGTTGCCCATGGAAGATCTGGTGGTCGTGGGAGATGCCATTGTCAGCGAACACGAACGCTCGTTCGGGCCACCGCGGGTTCCCCTGGTTTCTTTGCCGAAGTTGCAACTCTTCGTTGAAAAGGCCAACGGTATCCATGGTGTCCGCAAGGCCCGCGTCGCGTTGGATGCGATTCGCGTGGGTGTTGATTCTCCGCCGGAAACCAAGCTCCGGCTCTTGCTTGAAGAGGCCGGGCTTCCTGCATTCGTTCCAAACTGCCGGGTAGACGATGCGCTTGGCAAGCCGGTGTGGACTGACTTGGGGTGCCCGGAGTATCGGATCTGCCTTGAATACGAGGGTCTCCATCACCTCTCTCCGGAGCAGCAGGCGCTGGATGCTTACCGGGATCAGCGCGTCTCAGAGGCCGGCTGGCGTCAGGTCAAGATCAACAAGATCGACATGCAGCACGGGAGGAAGTGGGTAGTGGCCCGGGTATCCCAGGGGCTCCGCAAACAGGGGTGGAGGTCCTGAGTTTTTGTACAGGTACTGCCCTTATGAGCCACCCATCAGGGCAGTAACTGTACAAAAAACCAAATGTGACTTCCACAATATGGAAATCCATTTCCCCCTTGCGGAATGATGTGAGCAGGATTACATTGAAAATATCCCCCCAAAATGTGGGGCTGTTCCCAAACTGATTGGTTCAGATCAATGAAGATCCCAGACCCCGCGGCGCTGAAGGCGAGTTCGGCCCCGCAGAAGAAAAAGCGGCTGTACCAGTCGCTCTTTTTTCAAATCCTGATCGCCGTCGTCGCAGGTGTGCTCATCGGTCATTTTTGGCCGACCATTGGGTCCGCCCTCCGGCCACTGGGTGATGGATTCATTCAACTCATCAAGATGATCATCGCCCCGCTGATTTTCCTCGTGATCGTCACGGGCATCTCGGCAGTGGGCGACGTCAAGGCGGTCGGAAGGGTCGGGGTCAAAGCGCTCCTGTACTTCACCGGCGCCACCCTCTTTGCCCTGGTCTTCGGACTCATCGTGGGAAACATCGTTCAGCCAGGTGCCGGCCTGAACATCGATCCCTCCACGCTGTCCCAGGATGCCCTTAACGCCAAGACCGGCAACGCTCCGCCCAAGGACGCCGCGGCGTTCATCCTGGATGTCATCCCAGTCAGCGTGATCGGTGCGTTTGCCAACAACAGCCTGCTTCAGGTGCTTTTCTTCTCGGTCTTCTTCGGTGCCGCCATTGTGGTCATCGGCCGGGAGCGTTGCCTGCCGGTCATCAGCCTCATGGAAACCGTCCTGGAGCTGATCTTCAAGATCATGTCCTGGATCATGAAAGTGGCCCCCATCGGTGCCTTCGGTGCCATGGCATTCATCATCGGCCAGTACGGCATCGGCACGCTGAGTACCTACGCCCTCCTCATAGCGGCCTGCTATGGAGCGGCTATCATCTTCATCGGCTTGCTGTTCGTAGTGGCTTGGGGCTTCGCCCGCGTTCCGCTATGGTCCTTCCTCAAGTACACCCGCGAAGAATTCCTGCTGGCGCTCGGAACGGCCTCCACCGAAGCCGTGATGCCACGCATCATGACCAAGCTGACCAACGCCGGCTGCTCCCGGGCAACCACGGGCCTGGTAGTTCCCACCGGCTACTCCTTCAACCTCGACGGCGCCGCGATCTACCTTTCCATTTCGTTGCTGTTCCTGGCCCAGGCCTTCGGCCACAACCTTGATCTCGGACAGCAGCTCGCAGCCCTGGGTGTGTTGCTCCTGACCTCCAAGGGCATGGCAGGCGTACCGGGTTCGTCCTTCCTGGCACTCTCCGCTACCGCTGCCGCCCTCGGCATCTTCCCGGTTGCCGGCGTCGCGCTTCTTCTCGGAGCCGACCGCCTCATGGACTCCATGCGCGTCGTGGTCAACCTGCTGGGCAACTGCGTGGCGACGTTCGTCGTCGCCAAGTGGGAAGGCCAGTTCGACCGCAGCGTCATGGTCCGCGCCTTCAACGGTGAGATCACCAACGAGGACACTGCCATCATGCTCGGCAAGGAAGACGTCTATGCCCAGCAGGAACTGGAGCGCATCAGCAGCGGCCAGAACCCTTCCCCGAAGTTCCGCGGTGGACCCGCAGCCGACGACATCCCGCAGTTCGAGATGAGCAAGAAGGGGCAATCAACAACCCCGGTTTGCCCGGACTGACCGGATAGTTTTTGTACAGCTGATGCCCTTAAGACGCCGTCTTAGGGGCATTAGCTGTACAAAAACTCCTTAGAGGGGGAGCAACTCTGAAAGATCGGCACGCAGGCCGGATGCGGTCACCCGGTGGGTCGAAACCGCGTCCGCCCACGACAGGCTGCCGGTCACCAACGACAGCCAGGTGGCGGCGTCGCACTCGATCACGTTCGGGGGAGTGCCGCGCGTGTGGCGGGGCCCTTCTACGCATTGGGTGACGCCGAACGGCGGCACCCGGACCTCCACCGAGTTGCCGGGTGCGCGTGCGGTGACTTCCTCGAGGGAGTAGCGGACCGCCGTCGCAATGAGAGAGCGCGACGGCGGGTGCCCGGCGTCGCTGCCCGGCTCACCGGCGGTTTCGCTGCCGGAAGGTTCGACGGCGGCCTGCCAGGCTGCCAGCGCGGCCCGGCCTTCCTCAATATTGACGCGGCGTCGTGCAACAGCCATGGGTGTCTCTCCTCAGAAGTGCTAGTCGAGCAGGGCCGAGACGGCGTGGCCCAACCGGATCTTACCCACGGGGCGACCACCGCCGAGGACGGGCTCAACCACTCGTTCCAGGACGCTGGAAACGGCCGGGATGTCCACGGCGCCGCTGACAGCCAGGAGGGTCAGTCCCACCAAGGATGTGGCGCGGAGGTTGCCGTCCAGCATTTTTACGGCCACTGTTGCGCCGGTAGGCGTGGCCAGGACCAGGATGCCCTCGGCGCCAATCTTCGCCAGGACTTCGAGTTCTTCCATGACCACAGTGTTGGACTCGCCCTTGCCTTGCACGGCCCAGGGGTAGTCCAGCATCGAGGTCGCGATGGTCGCGGCCCGGGCATTGGACGACGAATCACCGGGCGACTTGGCCAGCCGGGAGTAGGCGCGGGCAAGGCCCGTTAGCGAGATGGCTGCCACAGGGGCTCCGCACCCGTCGATGCCCAGATGTGAAATCGTTTCGCCGCTGTACTCCTCGATCACGGACCGGACCCGCTGCTGGAGCGGGTGGTTCGGCTCGAGGTAGCTGCGGAGGTCCCAGCCGTTTTCAGTGCAGGCCCACAGGAAGGCGGCATGCTTGCCGGAGCAGTTGAAGGCGAGCTTGGACTGTCCGCGTTCGGACCGGACCAGCCAGTTGCGGGCCGTTTCGTCCTGGGGCCAGGCAGTGGGGCACTGCAGGTTTTCTTCCTTGACTCCGGCTGCCTTGAGCATTCCCTCCACCACATCCATGTGGTCCAAGGACCCGGTGTGGCTCCCGCAGGCGACAGCAACTTGCGCCCCGCGCAGGGGCACTCCTGATTGCATGGAGGCCAGTGCTTGGAAGGGCTTGAGGGTGGAGCGGGCGAGGATGGGGGCATCGATGTCACCTAGACGGGTGACCACCGAGCCGTCGCCGGCAAGAACCACGGCCGCGCCGATGTGCCGGGACTCAATAAAGCCACTTCGTTCGATCACTGCCAGTTCCACCGCAGACTCAACGTTGAACGTTTCATGCGAACTCATGGGCATGTAGCAAGTCTAGGGCGCGGTGGGGCGGTTCCCGGCTCAACCGCGCACCCGCGCGCTCTCAACCGCGCACCCGCGCGTTGCAGGGGAGCCGGGTCAGAGCAGCCGGTCCGGGGAATGACACAGCTTAGGCCCCGCGCCCTTCACAAAGTACCCTTGAAGACTGTGAAGGTACTCGTCATTGGCCCAGGCGGCCGCGAACACGCCATTGTCCGCTCTCTGCTTGAAGATCCCAACGTTTCCGAGGTCCACGCGGCCCCGGGCAACGCGGGCATCAGCAAACTCGTTCCCACCCACGCGATCGACGGGAACAACCCGGAAGCCGTGTCCGCCCTCGCCACCAAGCTGGGCGTGGACCTGGTTGTGGTCGGACCCGAGGCGCCCCTGGCTGCCGGTGTGTCCGACGCCGTCCGTGAAGCCGGTATTCCGGTGTTCGGTCCCAGCAAGGAAGCAGCCCAGCTGGAGGCTTCCAAGGCATTCGCCAAGCAGATCATGGCCGAGGCAAACGTACCCACAGCCATGGCCCGCGTTGCCACCAACGCCGAGGAAGCAGCCGATGCGCTGGACACTTTCGGCGCGCCCCATGTGGTTAAGGACGACGGCTTGGCCGCCGGCAAGGGCGTCGTGGTCACCAAGGACCGTGCCGAGGCCCTGGCACACGCTCAGGCGTGCTTCGACGCCGGTGGAACTGTTGTGATCGAGGAATTCCTCGATGGCCCCGAGGTTTCCCTGTTCGTCCTGTGCGACGGCCGCACCACCGTCCCGCTGTCCCCGGCGCAGGACTTCAAACGCATCTTCGACAATGACGAAGGCCCCAACACCGGTGGCATGGGTGCGTACACCCCGCTCGAGTGGGCTCCCGAGGGTCTGGTCCAGGAAGTCATCGACCGCGTGGCCCAGCCCACCGTGGACGAGATGGCCCGCCGCGGCACGCCCTTCGTCGGCGTGCTCTACTGTGGCTTGGCCCTGACCTCGCGCGGCACCCGCGTCATTGAGTTCAACGTCCGCTTCGGCGACCCCGAGACGCAGGCTGTCCTGGCCCGCCTCAAGACCCCACTCGGTGCGCTGCTGCTGGCAGCCGCCAAGGGCGAACTGGACACGGCGGAAGAGCTGCGCTGGTCCAAGGACACGGCCGTCGCCGTCGTCGTTGCCGCCGAGAACTACCCGGACGCACCCCGCACCGGTGATCGCATCCGCGGCCTCAAGAAGGTTGACGAGCTGGACGGTGTTCACGTGGTCCACGCCGGCACCAAGCTGGACGACGAAGGCAAGGTGGTCTCCGCTGGTGGCCGCGTCCTCGCGGTGGTCGCGCTCGGTTCCGATCTGGTGGAGGCCCGCGAAAAGGCGTACGACGGCGTTGAGCTGGTTCAGCTTGAAGGCTCACAGTTCCGTACAGACATCGGTGGCAAAGCGGCCCGAGGCGAAATCCGCGTGCCGTACACCGCAACCGGAACCATCCCGAAAGTGCAGGCCTGAGCATGACTGACGGGATCCCCACTGGCGGCTTCGAAACCGAAACGTTGGATCTCCCGGGCTGGACACACGTCTACTCCGGCAAAGTCCGCGACCTCTACGTCCCGGCCGATGAGGCCATCACGGAGAAGATCGGCCAGGAATGCGTTCTGGTGGTCGCCAGCGACCGCATCAGCGCCTACGATCACGTCCTCAGCAGCGAAATCCCGGACAAGGGCCGCGTCCTCACACAGTTGAGCCTCTGGTGGTTCGACCAGTTGGACGTTGAGCACCACGTGCTGGCCTCCACTGTTGAGGGTGGCGTTCCTGCCGCCGTCGAGGGTCGGGCCATGATCTGCAAGAAGCTGGACATGTTCCCGGTGGAGTGCATCGCGCGCGGTTACCTCACCGGTTCCGGCCTGGCCGAATACAAGGAATCCCGCACGGTGTGCGACATCCCGCTGCCGGAGGGCCTGGTTGATGGCTCGCGCTTGGAGAAGGCACTCTTCACGCCCTCTGCCAAGGCAGAAGTGGGCGAGCACGACGTCAACATCACCTATGACGACGTCGTAGCCATGGTGGGTGACGACATCGCAGCCCGCCTCAGCGAGCTGACCTTGAAGATCTACACCCGCGCCGAGGAGATCGCCCGTGAACGCGGCATCATCCTGGCCGACACCAAGGTGGAGTTCGGCATTGACGCTGCCACTGGCGTGATCACGTTGGGTGACGAAGTCCTCACTCCGGACTCTTCACGTTTCTGGGACGCGTCCACGTACGCGCCGGGGAAGTCGCAGCCTTCGTATGACAAGCAGTACGTCCGTGACTGGCTGACCTCCGCAGAGTCTGGCTGGGACAAGTCCTCGGACACGCCACCGCCGGCTCTTCCCGCCGAGGTCGTAGAGCGCACCCGTGCGCGCTACGTCGAAGCGTACGAGAAACTCACGGGCCGCACGTTCGCCTAAGCGTTAACGCAAACTGCCCTGGACCATCTGGTACGGGGCAGTTTTCGCATTAGGCTCGTTATGCCCCGGAGTGTTCCTTCGCGGCACGGCGTTCGGCCAGCCGGATCTCCAACACAGCATCCATGGCCTGCTGAACCCTGTCCGACGCTCCCGCTGCGCTGAAGTCGTGCTGGGCCTCTTCCAGGAACTGGAGCGCCTCAGCGGCTTCCCCAGCTGCTTTCAGCGACTTGCCCAGCAACAGCGAAACTTCACCGGCTGTGTGCCGGGCCAGGACCTTGCGGTCTGCATGGATTTCGCGGAGCTTCTCGACGGCGGCCGGAATGTCACCAGTCAGGTACAGCCAGCGGGCGCGAATGAAGGCGACTTCCAACTGGTCCGTTTTGTTTCCGCCCACGATGGACAGCGCCAGTTCTGCGCGCTCTATGGCGGACAGTGTTTCGGGCTCCACGATGCCCGAGGACAGCCGGACCGCTGCCGAGGCTTTGTTGAACCGGGCCCACAGTTCGATGTCGTTGGCGGGGGAGAGGAGCTTGGCTGCGCGCTCGTGGTGCTTGATGCCCTCCACGTAGTCGTGGCGCATGAAGGCAACGTTGCCAACTACCCAGGCGACTTCTCCAGCCAGTTGCGACATGGAGTGCTCGTCCATGTGCTCGATCATGGCCAGGCAATACTGCCATGCTTCGTCCAGTTTGCCGCTTTCGGCAAGGGCACCGATCAGCGCGCGGTGGGCGCCAATGATCAACGTGGAACCCTTGGGTAGCTGCTCGCTCAGCTTCACTGCCTTAGTGGCATGTTCGACGGCGGTGGCCAGCTGGCCTTGCCCGTGACACACGGCGGCAAGCATCTGCCAGGCGCGCACTCCCAGCCCGGCGGATTCCGTGGCCATGGGGTGTTCCAGGAGGTGCTCAACAATTTGCTGGCATTCCTTCAGCTGGCCTTGCTTCATCATGCACTCGGCCTGCATGTACGTCATGTTCCACCAGGCGCTGTTGTTCTTGGCCTCAAGAGCAATCTGGGCTGCAGTGGCTGCGTGGCTGGCGGCCAGTTGGTAGTCGCGAAGATCCCATGCTTGCCGGGCGTACAGGCCGGCGAGGACGTATTCGGCGTCGCTCACGGAGACGGGCTGGCTCCACGCTTCCAAGGCTTTCGGTGCGAGTTCAAGCCGGCGGGCCAGCTCTTCGATGACCTCGGCCGTAGGCTCACGCCGGCCGGTCTCAAGCAGCGAGATGTAGCTGGGAGAGTACAGGTTCTTGCCCAGCTCTGCCTGCGTTAACCCACGTTCGAGCCGTTCGGCACGTAGCTTCTCGCCGAATCCGTTTCCCACGGGTCCCCTCCTACAGGTGTCTTTTGACCAAAACCTTGACAGTCTCTGTGGAAAACATTTTACAATGTATGTCAACAGGGACCACGCAATTTCCATAACGAATCCGACTCGCATTGGGGAAATACCATGTTCAAGAAAATCATCGCTTCAGTGGCCGTGGCGGGCGCACTGACGCTGGCGGTTGCGGCTCCCGCAGTCGTGTCTGCAGCTCCTGCTGCAGACTCAAGCACCGTGAGTGCCATTGGCAACTGGCCCGATCCTATGCGCATCGCTGCGCCGACGAAGTCCACGGCCTCAACGCCGACGACGTCCGAGCCGACGTTCACCACGATGTCCATCGGCAACTGGCCGGATCCTATGTAAATCAACAGAAGTAAATCGAAGCCCCGGAGCGTGACGAGCGATGCTCCGGGGTTTTCTTTGCCCTTTTGGAGGTGCGCGGGCGACGCTCAATTCGCCCGGGACTCAGAAACGGAGCAGTGACACCCGGATGCGCGTGTCGTTCGTGGGGATGCGTGTCGCGGATGAATGAGACAACAAAAATGGCGCCGATTTCTCGACGCCATTTCCGTTTTTGGTCGGGATGACAGGATTTGAACCTGCGACCTCTTCGTCCCGAACGAAGCGCGCTACCAAGCTGCGCTACATCCCGATCCGCTGCGAAAGCAACTGTTCAAGAATAGCCGAAACGTCCCGTGATGCGAAATCGAGGAGCCGGTGTGCCTCGTCACAGCCGCAAGGCAGCGAAAGCTACACCAGCGAGTCCCGCCAGGCCCCGTGCAACTGGGCGAACCGTCCGCCTCCGCTGATCAATTCGGCCGGCGTCCCGTCTTCCACGATGCGTCCATCGTGGACCACCAGAACCCTATCCGCTGTCTCCACCGTGGAGAGGCGGTGGGCGATGATGATTGCCGTCCGGGCCCCTCTGCCACCGGCAACTCCCTCCAGCAAGTTGGACAGTCCCTGCTGAACCATGCGCTCGGAAGGAATGTCCAAAGAGGACGTTGCTTCGTCCAGGATCAGCACAGCCGGCGCGGCCAGGAAGGCCCGGGCGAAGCCGATGAGCTGGCGCTGACCCGAGGACACGCGCCCGCCGCGCTTGTTGACGTCCGTGTCGTAACCCTCGGGCAGGCTGGTGATGAACTCGTGTGCTCCCACAGCGGCCGCAGCAGCCTCGATTTCCGCCCGCGACGCCTCAGGCCGGCCCAACGCGATGTTGTCCGCCACAGAGCCACTAAAGAGGAATGCTTCCTGGGTCACCATCACCACAGCGCGGCGCAGGTCTGTGGTGGACAAGTCCCTGAGGTCGATGCCGTCCAAAGTGATCGCCCCGGACGTGACGTCATAGAAGCGTGCCACGAGCTTGGCCAGCGTCGATTTGCCGGCGCCGGTTTGGCCCACCAGGGCAACGGTCTGCCCGGCCGGGATATGCAGGTCCATCGTGGGAACCACTACCTGGCCGTCGCCGTAACCGAACTCCACAGACTGGAAGTCGATCTCGCCCCGCGAGCTCTTCAGTGGCACCGGGGTCTTCGGCGGGCGGACCGTGGGAACTTCCTCAAGGAGGCCCGACACCTTTTCCAATGCTGCCTGCGCGCTTTGGAACGAGTTGTAGAACATCGCCATCTGGTCCACTGGCTGGAAGAAGCGCTTGGTCGACAGGATCAGGGCCAGCAGGACGCCGACGGCTAGGTCGCCGCTGAGCACACGGAAGCCACCAAACAGCAGGACCACGGCTACGCAGACATTCCCGATCAGCACCAGGCCCGGCTGGAAGATGCCGTTCAGGTTGATGGAGCGGACGGTGTTCTTGCGGTAGTCCTCGGCCAGCTCGCCGTAACGGTCAGCGTTCTCGGGTTCCTTACGGAAAGCCTTCACCGCGCGGATACCGGTCATGGTTTCTACGAAGTGCACGATCAACCGGGCTGAAACCACGCGGGATTCCCGGAACGCGATCTGCGAGTGTTTCTGGTACCAACGGGCCAGGAAGAACATGGGGACACCGGCAGCCAGCATGATCAGGCCGCTGCGCCAATCCAGCGCGAACACCGTGACGGCCGTGAAGAGCATGAACAGCATGCCGGACGCCAAGGAGCTGACGCCGGAATCCAGGAGTTCGCGGAGCGCTTCAAGGTCCGAGGTCTGCCGGGCAATGATCCGCCCGGAGGTGTACTTCTCATGGAATTCCAGGCTCAGCCGCTGGGTGTGCCGGAAAACGCGCAGCCGGAGATCCAGGAGCATGGCCTGGCTCAGGCGGGCCGTGGACGTCACATACAGTGCTGTCATTCCCGCCGTGGCGATGGCAGCCGCCAGATACAGGGCACCCGCCAGCACCAGAGGGCCGTTGTCGCCTGCCTGCAGCGCGGGAAGGGCGTTGTCGATCCCGAAGGCGATCAGCGCCGGCCCGGCAACCCGGGTGAGCTGAGAGACCACCACCATCACGATCGTCAACCAGAAACGCAACCGCACCGGGCGGATGAGCGAGGCAAGCAAGGTGAGCGACCGGCGTCGTACTGCTTTGCTGTCTGCTTTGGTGAGGAGTGTGTTGTCCTCGTTGGCGGTTCCAAACGTTGCGGCACTCACCGGCGGGCCTCCTCAGCTTCTTCGAGCTCGTCCAGTTCGGTGTCCAGGTCCTTCGGACCGGCATCCAGGCTGGCGATGACGTAGCGGTAATGGTCGTTTTCTGCCAACAGTTCCGTATGGGTCCCGACGGCGGTGATGGTGCCGTTTTCGAGCAACGCCACCCGGTCCGCCAAAGCCACAGTGGAAGGGCGGTGCGCGACGATCAGGGTGGTGGTCTCGCGCAGGACCTCGCGCAAACGCGCCTCAACACGTTCCTCGGTGTTCACGTCCAGGGCGGACAGGGGATCGTCCAGGACAAGGACCTTCGGCTTGGCCGCGATGGCGCGGGCAAGGGCGATGCGCTGGCGTTGGCCGCCGGACAGGCTCAGCCCCTCCTCGCCGATGAGCGTGTCCACGCCGTCCGGCAAGGAGTAGGCGAACTGGGCCTGCGCCACGTCCAATGCCTCGTCCAGGGCGGCATCACTGGGATCCGGAGCGCCCAGGAGGACGTTGTCGCGTACTGAGCTGGAGAACAACGTGGTGTCCTCGAAAGCCACGGCGACGATCCTGCGAAGCTCGTCAATGTCGTAGTCGCGAACATCCACGCCGTCGATGGTCACGGCACCCTCGGTCACGTCGTACAGGCGGGGGACCAGTTGGAGCATGGCACTCTTGCCGCTGCCGGTGATACCCACCAGGGCCATCGTCTCGCCGGGGCGGATATCCAGGGTGAGATCGTGCAGGAGCGAGCCACCGTCGTCGAACCCGAAACCCGCATGCTCAAAGCGCAAGGCACCCTTCACGGTTTCCGGAACCGTTGCCTGATCCGGCGAGGTGATGGTGTTCTCGGTGTCCATGACCTCGAAGTGGCGGTCCAGCGCGGTCTTCGCGGTCAGGGCCATCGCCAGCAGCATGCCCGAGAATTCCACCGGAGTGGCCACCACGGCGGCGGTTGCGAAGAAGGCCACCAGCGCGCCGATGCTCAGCTCCCCGCTGGCCGCGAGCATGATCCCCACTACCAAACCGACGCCCAACGCCAATTCCGGAAGCAGCGTGACCACCAAGGTGAAGCCGGCTTGCTGCTTGGCTTTCGCGATCTCGGTCTGGCGAAGTTCTTCAGCCTGGCCGTTGAAGTTCTCCAGTGCTTCGCGGCTCCGGCCGAAGGCCTTCAGGACGCGGATGCCGTGGACGGATTCCTCCACGGTGGTGGCTAGATCGCCGGCCTGGTCCTGACTGAGGCGGGTAACCAGGCTGAAGCGGCGGCGGAAGCGGAAGGAATTGATCATGATCGGAACCGCCGCGCCCAGGAAGATCAGCGCCAGCTGCCAGCTCATGGAGAACATCACGCCGACGCCGATGATCACCGTCAGCGTGGTGACCACCAGCATGATCGCGCCGAACGCCATCCAGCGGCGCAGGAAGCTCAGGTCCGTCATGGCGCGGGACAGCAGCTGGCCCGAACCCCAGCGGTCGTGGAACGCCACTGTGAGCTGCTGCAGGTGGCCGTACAGGGTCACGCGCATCCGCGTCTCAACGGTGGTGGCGGGGTTGATGACGAACTGCCGACGCAACGCCACCAGCCCCGCTTCAGCAATACCCAACGCAAGGATCACGACGGCGGCGATCCAGACTGCGTCAGTGGAACCGCCGGGTTGCAAGGAGTTGTTGACGAGGACCCGCAGTACCTGCGGAATCGTCAGCGCCACGATGCTTGCCAGCAGGGCGCATATCAGGCCCATGAACAGGCGGGGGAGGATGGGCCGCACGTGAGGGTACAGGCGGCCGACGGAGGTGAAAAAAGACGTTTGCTTGGACATGCCCGCTTCTCAACAGCTGGATCTTCAGATGGTGCGGAGGTAGTTTCCCGTAGCAACTACCCTATGCCATGGCGTGATTCGTTTCACAGGACTACGCAACGTAGGTGAAATGTTTGACCCAGTTATTGAGGATCGTAATGATCCGTCGGACTCTAGCTGCGTGCCGTGAGGGTCAGCAGCACGGCTTCCGGGCGGCAGGCGATCCGGACCGGTGCGAACCGCGAGGTACCGATGCCGCCCGAGACGTTCACCGGCGTCGTGAAGCTATCGCTTTCCCAGTTGTGGAGGCCTTTGGCGCGCCACGTAGGGAGGTCACAGTTGGAGACGAGGGCGCCATAGCCGGGGATGCAGATCTGGCCGCCGTGGGTGTGCCCGGCAAAGATCACGTCAGCTCCGGCTTCGGTGAAGTGGTCCAGCACGCGCTGGTACGGAGCGTGGATGACACCGACTTTGAGGTGCGGGCGGGCGTCCTGGTTCACGGTGCCGCGGGGCCAACCGGCGTACCGCTCGCGCTTGAGGTGGGGGTCGTCGACTCCGGAGAAATCGAAGCGGAGTCCATTAAGGACCACCGACTGGGCGCGGTTGGTGAGATCGATCCAACCGCCCATGCCGAAGGCTGACCGGAGCCTGGGCCAGTCGAGCTTGATGGGTTCGGTCTTGAGCTTTGAGGGCCCGCGGAAGTAGCCCGCGGGGTTTTTGATTCTTGGCGCGTAGTAGTCATTGGACCCTGGCACGAAGACGCCAGGGAACTCCAACAAGGGACGCAGCGCCTGGATTAGGGGGTCGACGGCCTTCGCGTGGCTGAGGTTATCGCCAGTGTTGACCACAAGATCGGGCTTCAGCTCAGCCAAGGACTGAAGCCACTGGGCCTTCTTGTCCTGGCCAGGGATGAAGTGGATGTCGCTCAGGTGCAGAACGCGAAACGGCGCCGATCCCTCAGGGAGGATCGGCAGGGTTTCCTGGCGGACCTCGAACTGGTCCTTCTCCCACCAGCCATAGGCAGCCGCTGCTGCGCCGGCTGTTGCACCGAGGGCTGTAGTGACGGCGAAACCGCGCCCGACGGTGCGGACGCGGTTTGCCAGTGAATCACGGAAGGACACACTTAGTCCTTATCGTTGTTGCCGTTGCCGTTATTGCCATTGTTCCCGTTGCCGCCGTTTCCGTTACCGGAGGACGGTGCGGGGTTCGGTGTGGTGGGTGCCGGCGTGTTGTTGCGCTGGGGGGCTGCCGTGCCCAGCAGGTTGGACGGCGGCTGCTGGAACGGATTGGTTCCGTAGGCCGGGGCAACCGACAACATGTAGTTGGTGAACTGCGGACCGGCAATCATGTAACCGTCGATGGCTTGGTAAAACTGACCGTTGACTGTCAGGTTTCGGCCCGGACGTAACTGGTCTCCCAAGGGGTCGCCGAACCATGATGCCGTTGCAAGCCCGCTGGTGTAACCGACTACCCAGGTGGAGCCATTCGAGTCGTTGGTGCCGGTCTTGGCTGCCACCGGGAAGTTCTTGGAGTTGAGGGCTGGGCGGATCAGGGAACCAGAACCTTCGTCCAGTACTTTACCCATGGCATACGCAACGCCTCGGGCAACCTCGGGCTTCACGGCGTCCTTGCAGTTTGAGGACTGGGCAGGCAGTTCAGCGCCCGACTGGTCCTTCACTGACGTGATGGCGATCGGTTCGCAGTACTTGCCGTCAGCAGCGAATGTCGCAAAAGCGGCCGCCATGGTGAGCGGTGCAGTCTGTGTTGCACCAATAAGGTTGGACAACCTCGTCATCGGCACCTGGGGGTTCGGATCCGTGACTTTGCCGTTGTTGTCGCGTGTGGGAAGACCGCCGTGAATTCCTGTGGCATCCACGATGCCTTGGATGCCGCACAGATCAACTTGGGCTGCCGAAGCGAATGTGGCTGTGTTGATGGAGTTTTTGAGGCCCCAGAGGACCGTCATATTTTGGTAGTACTTCGGCTCAGCGTTCTGAAGGTCGAAGCTACCTGGCACGTTCGAGTCGTAGAAGCCGTCAGTGGGTGTCGGACAGGTGTTTCTCCACGGGAAGTTCTGTGGATACTTCCTAACCGCCGCATTGACGTTCTGGTTCATCGACTTGCCCTCGTTCAGCCACTGGGCGAACGTAAACGGCTTCATCGTCGACCCAGGCTGGAAGCCGCCAATGCCGTTAAGGTCATTGCCATTGGCATCGAGGACGTCGACGTTGAAGTTTTGGGTCTGATCGAACTTGCCCTCTTGAGGCAGCCAGACAGTGTTCTGGGCCATGCTCACGATTTGGCCCGTGCCCGGCTGGACCGACGTGATGGACGCACCCCACTTGTCAGGGTTGGCGCCCGCCGTGGCATCAACCTGCTGCTGGGCAACGGTCTGTGCGGTCGGATCGAGGGTGGTCTGGATGGTCAGGCCGCCGCGCTGGACGCGCTTGATGCGCTCTTCCTGAGTGTCGCCGTAAGCCGGGTTGTTGAAGAGCAGGTGAAGGACGTAGTCACAGAAGTACGGCGCCATGGTGGCGTAGGCGCAACCCTGACGGGCGGGCGTGACTTTAGTGGTGACCGGGGTGGCAACAGCTTCGTCGTACTCAGCCTGCGTGATCTTCCCCTGGTTGACCATGGCGGCGAGGACAAGGTCGCGGCGTTTCTTCGCGTTATCCGGGTTGGCGATGGGATCGAATGCCGACGGGCTGTTCACGAGGCCGGCCAGGAGGGCGGCCTGCGGAAGCGTCAAGTCCTTGGCAGTGGTGCTGAAGAAGAATTTGGAGGCAGCTTCGATTCCGTAAGCGTCACGGTTGAAGAACACGATGTTGAGGTAGCCCTCAAGGATCTGCTCCTTGGAGAACTTCTTCTCCAGCGCGATGGCGAGCTTCATTTCACGGAGCTTGTCGCCCACGCCTTTGTCGCCACCGTTGAGCTTGACGTCTTCTTCGCGGTCGGACGCCACCAGGGACTCGTTGATGACGTTGTTCACGTACTGCTGCGTGATGGTGGACGCGCCCTGCTTGTTACCACGGGCGGTGCTCACGATGGCTCGCATGATGCCGGTGGTGTCGATGCCGCCGTGCTCATAGAAACGGCTGTCCTCGATCGCGATGACAGCGTCCTTGATGAACGGGCTCATCGAATCCAGCGGAACCTTGGTCCGGTTCTCCGCATAGATCGAGGCGATCGGCGTACCGTCCTTCGCCAGGATCGTGGTGTTCTGGCTGGGCGGGTCCACCTGGAGTTCCGCCGGCAGAGTGTCAAAGAACTGGATTGAACCACTTGCGGCACTGCCCGAAACGGCGGCTGCGGGGACCAAAAGGCCCGCCACCAGGACGCCACAAATCGCGCTCACACCGAGGAAACCTAGAATCTTTCCGAGGGTGGTGGCAGTGTCGAATAGTGGGTTCTTGCGAGTCACCATGTTTTCCACTTTACCGGCAAGGGCTAGGCTTTCTGTCATGACCAAATGGGAGTACGCCACGATTCCGCTCATTATTCACGCCACGAAGCAGATCCTGGACCAGTGGGGCGAAGACGGCTGGGAGCTTGTCCAGGTCGTCGGTGGCCCCGATGGCAAAGGCCTTGTTGCATACCTGAAGAGGGAGAAGCAGTAACCATGACCACCCCCGCAGAAACCACGTCTCCCGCGGAATCCGGCGCTCCCACGTCTGCTGTTGAGCAGCGTCTGGCCGAGCTCGGACTGACCCTCCCAGAGGTCGCAGCGCCCGTCGCGGACTACGTCCCGGCCATCGTCTCCGGCAGCTACGTTTACACCTCTGGACAGTTGCCTTTTATTAACGGCAAACTCGAAGCTACGGGCAAGGTCTCGCTCGGTGAGTTGGGCACTTCCGACGAACCCACTGTTGATCCCGAAGACGCCAAACGCTACGCCGCCGTCTGCGCCATCAATGCCCTCGCAGCAGTCAAGAGCGTCATCGGCGACCTCGACCGCATCACCCGCATCGTCAAGGTCGTCGGGTTTGTTTCCTCCGACCCCACCTTCACCGGCCAGCCCGGCGTCATCAACGGTGCGTCCGAACTCCTCGGCCAGGTCCTTGGCGACGCCGGCAAGCACGCACGCTCCGCCGTCGGCGTCTCTGTCCTGCCGCTCGACTCTCCTGTTGAAGTCGAGCTCATTGCTGAATTCAGCTAAGGAACCGGTTCACCCAATTGCCGCAGCTTGCCCGCCGCCTGTTTGTACTGCCCCCCGAACTCGAAGGGGCAGCACGAAACTGGCTTGAGCTCGGCGAGCGGACCCCCAGGGCCGCCCGCTACGCATCATCCGTTGTGCTTTTGCGCGACTCGCCCACCGGTTTGGAAACCTGGCTTGGTTACAGGCCGGGGTCCTCACCGTTGGGCGTTGTCGCGTTCCCGGGCGGATCCCTGGACCCGTCCGACGACGACCCCGTGGGTTGGTTGGGCCCCTCACCCCAGCAGTGGGCAGAGCACTTGGGAACGGACGACGTCGGACTCGCCCGCCGTCACGTGGTGGGCGCCATCCGTGAACTTTTCGAGGAAACCGGCGTCCTGCTCGCCGGACCTGACGCTTCGTCCACGGTTGAAGCGAACTCGACAGTTGACTGGATGCGCGCCCGCGAAGCCGTGGCAGCACAGGAGAAGTCCTTCACGGAGATGCTCTCCAAACGTGGCCTCTCCCTCCGCACTGACTTGTTGAAGCCCCTGGTGAACTGGCTCAGCCCGGATTTTGCGCACACCCGCTTCAACACGCGCTATTTCGCGGCGACTGTCCCCGTGAACCAGCAGCCCAGCATCCTCGGGAGCAAGGGCGTATGGGGGCGCTGGGTTACCGCGGCCGAAGCGATCGCCCTCAGGGAGACCCCGGCGCTCGGAGACGAAGTAGGCCAGCAGAACACAGTCGGCCTCACCCTCGGCCAACTGTTGGTTCCCGGTTCAGAAATCATGCTCGAGAAAATGGCTGCCTCCAATGGCTGCATCGCCTACCTGAGCTACAAGCGCAAAGCGCATGTGTACCAGGCGAAGTTGGTGGACGAGGGCGGAGTCCTGATGCTCGAGGTCGAAGCAGCAAGGACCGTCGCGGGGGAGCCCCAACGGGAACGCTAAAGCCCCATTCCGACGCTCTCTCACCGATCGCCTTTTTGAGTGGGTCGCTCTCTCACCTCCCGTTGTGTTTGGGCGAACGCTCGCTCACTTTCTGTCGGTAGCCGTAGCCGGTACGTCGTTTATCGCTCGAAGGTAGACGTCTGCGAGATGCCTTAAGTGGGGTACCAGGGCAGCTGGCGACTCGACTGTGAAATCCATGCCCAGCATGCCGATGTAGGCGGCGATGGTTTCGAGGCTGTCGGCGCCAGTGACCAAGACGGACTCGGTATCGGAGATCGATTCCACCACCCCCACAGCGTGGTTGATTCGAGCCAGGACCGCTTCTGCAGGAGCAGCTACGCGAAGGCGGGCATGCACTTTCCAACCGCTGGCGGCGATCGATTGCATCGCGAACGCGGTGTAGTCACCGCCCGGCAGGGGTAACGGGGAGAACCGACGGCGGGTACGCATCCGCGGTTCAATCCAGTCTGCGCGGAAGACGCCCCATTCATCAGAGGCAGGGTCACGCCCCACGAGGTACCAGCGCCGTTGCCAACTCAGCAGACGGTAAGGTTCCACAAGCCTGGACGTACCTCGGTCATCGAACCTGAACCACTCGACGTCGCGGATCGCTGCTGCAATTGCGGCGAGAACGGAAGGGTTGACCTCAGGGTCGGGCGCATCCGTTCCGTTGTTCTCTGGCGCGCGGTCCACTGTTGATAGCGCCGCAACAGTTGGCCGCAGTCTTGATGGCAGCACCTGCTCGAGTTTTGCGAGGGCGCGGGCGCTGGATTCGGCGATGCCGGCGATACCCGTTGCCGAGCGTAGGCCAATAGCGACGGCGACGGCTTCCTCGTCGTCGAGGAGGAGTGGAGGGAGCTTGCCGCCGGCCCCGAGGCGATAGCCGCCTGCTGTCCCGCGGGTAGCGTCCACGGGGTAGCCCAGTTCCCGCAATCTGTCGATGTCCTTGCGAACGGTGCGCGTGGAAATGCCCAGGCGCGCGGCGAGGTCCGTGCCGGTCCAATCGGGCCGCGACTGCAAGAGGGAAAGGAGGGCCAGGAGGCGTTCAGCAGTAGAAGACATCGGGTGAGATTCCTGCTTCCTTTAGGAAGAAAACGTTCCTATATCCACCGTATCGTCGAAAACATGGAGAACAACACAGACACGAGAATTGATATCCGCGACTTTCACCTGGACGTTTCCCAGGCCGAGCTCGACGACCTGCTGGAGCGACTCGCAAGGACCCGCCTGCCCCAAGCAGCACCAGTTGACGACTGGGACGCCGGTACCCCGAACTCCTATCTTCGCGATGCCGTGGACGCGTGGACCACCAGCTTTGACTGGCGGACCCAGGAAGCGCGCATCAACGCCGTTCCGCACTTCACCA
This sequence comes from Paenarthrobacter aurescens, assembly GCF_025421775.1. Taxonomy (GTDB): domain Bacteria; phylum Actinomycetota; class Actinomycetes; order Actinomycetales; family Micrococcaceae; genus Arthrobacter; species Arthrobacter aurescens_B. The sequence continues at coordinate 22,458 of NZ_JAOEFX010000003.1, forward strand.
CCGAGATCGACGGACAGCACTTCCACTTCATCCATGTACGTTCACCACATGCGGGAGCTACGCCGCTGCTCCTGGCACACACCTACCCCGGTTCATCCGTCGACTACCTCGACATGATCGATGAACTTACCGATCCCATGGCGCACGGCGGCCGGGCTGAGGACGCCTTCGACGTCGTGATCCCGGATGCCCCTGGCTATGGATTTTCCAATCCCGTGGTTGAGACAGGATGGAACACTGCACGCGTGGCCCGAGCCTATGACGCTCTCATGCGCGGGCTTGGCTACACCCACTACGGTATTCACGGTTCTGACAACGGCGCGATGGTGGCCCGGGAGCTCGGTCTCTTGAACCCGGACGGATTCCTTGGCCTCCACGTGTTGCAGCTTTTCTCGTTCCCATCCGGTGACCCGGCCGAGTTCGAGAAGCTCGAACCGCAAGACTACGCAGGTCTTGAGCACATAGAGTGGTTCCAGTCGGTCGGGGGCTACAACACCATGAACGCCAGCCGGCCGCAGACGGTGGCGGTGGGACTGAGCGACTCGCCGGTGGGACTCTTGGCCTACAGCGAGCTGTTCAACTCGTTCGGCAACGGCACGTCGCTCGTCCCGCTCGAGAAGATCCTCACCGAGGTCACTGTGAACTGGTTCGCAAACGCTGCGGCAGGCATGAGCCGAAGCTATCTGGACAACGCACGTAGCCAGGCCGGGCCACAGGTGAACACTGCGCCCACCGGCGTCGCGGTCTTCAAGGACGATTTCCAAACGATCCGTGTTTTTGCCGAGCGGGATAACTCCAACATCGTGCATTGGAGTCGGTTCGAGGAGGGTGGGCACTTCGCCGCCGTGGAAGTGCCATCGCTGGTTGCCGGCGACATTCGCGCATTCTTCGCGACGGTTCGCGCCGGGCAGTGACTCAGAAATCCGACTGGCACGAAAAAGCCGCCCCGGTGAGAACCGGGGCGGCTTTTTCGCGGCTGTTTAGCGGGAGCGCTGGCGGAGGCGCTGCATGTCGAGGATAACCACAGCGCGGGCTTCGAGGCGGAGCCATCCGCGCTGGACGAACTCGGCCAGTGCCTTGTTCACGGTTTCGCGGGAAGCTCCAACCAGCTGGGCCAGTTCTTCCTGCGTGAGCTCGTGGGCAACCAGGACGCCGTCGGTGGCCGGACGGCCGAAGCGGTCGGCCAGGTCCAGGAGAGCCTTGGCAACACGGCCCGGAACGTCCGAGAAGACGAGGTCGGACAGGGAGTCGTTGGTGCGACGGAGGCGGCGGGCCAGAGCCTGCAGCAGCTGCGCGGAAACCTCGGGGCGGGTGCGGAGCAGCGCGTTGAGGCTCTCGTTCTTGAGACCGGCCAGACGGGTTTCCGAAACAGCCGTAGCCGTAGCGGTACGCGGGCTGGGGTCGAACAACGCCATTTCGCCGAAGAGCTCACCCGGGCCGAGTATGGCCAGCAGGGACTCGCGACCGTCGGGGGACGTGCGGCCGAGCTTTACCTTGCCGGAAACGATGAAGTAGAGCTGGTCACCCTGGTCACCTTCGCGGAACACCGAAGCCCCACGTGAAAGGTCCACCTCGGTGAGTTCGTCCGTCAGCAAGCGGAATGCGTCGTCGTCAAGGGTGGCGAAGAGGGGTGCGCGGCGCAATACCTCGATGTCCATGAAATCTCCTGAATATAAGTTTCGGTCGTGGCGCTCAGGCCATTGTTTCAGAATTTTTCAGCTTCTGTGACGTACTTGGCACGTGAAACGCTGAAACTACGCGGGTTTTGGGGTATCCAGCCCCCGTTGTAGCCCTTCGAAGGGGCATTACAGCCCCCGTATCGTGACCGGACTAACGGTTTGCTGTCAGGGTGGACATCTAGAATTGACGCTACCCGGCTACGAGGAGCATTGGTGTTTGGCTTGACGATATTGGATTTGGCGTTGATCTTGATGCTGCTTTCCTACCTGATCTATGGCCTCCGCAACGGCTTTATGGTCACACTGGGCGGAATCGCAGGATTCGTCGTCGGAGCCATTGCGGCTTTCATGGCCGTGCCGCTCGTCAGCGGCTGGGTGACCGACAGCGGCTGGAGGCTGACTGCCACAGTGGGCGCCGCCGTCGTACTTATCGCATTGGGCCACGGGCTCGGCACCATGATTGGGCGCAAAGTCCGCCACGCCGTACGAATCAAGCCGCTGCATGCAGTGGACCGGTTGATTGGCGGGGCAGTGAGCATAGTGGTTGCTGCGTTGGTGATGTCCATGTTGGCGTTCAGCGTCAGTTCGCTGGGTGTGCCTTTCGTCTCACAACAGCTGGCCGAGTCCAGGGTCATCCGCTACATCGACACTGTGACGCCCACGCCGGTGAAGACCACCATGGCGCAGCTGCGGTCCACAGTGATCGGCGACGGCATTCCCAAGCTCATCGAGGGCATCGGGCCAGCCACCCCAGTGCCGGTTCCCAACGCATCCACTGACACCCCGGCACTGAACCAGGCCGCCGAATCGGTCCTCAAAATCGCGGGTACCGCCTTCGAATGTGGCCAGAACCAGACCGGGTCCGGATTCGTCGTTTCTCCCGGGCGAGTCGTGACCAATGCGCACGTCGTTGCGGGCGTGTCGCAGCCGGTGGTTGAAGTTCCCGACGGCGGTGCGTTGCCGGGTCAGGTGGTCTACTTCGACCCGCAGCGAGATATCGCAGTCCTGGCCGTGGACGGACTGCAGTCCAACCCGCTGCGGATGAGCGCCGACCTCCCCGAAGGCAGTCCGGCAGCTTTCGCCGGGTACCCACACGGCGGTCCTTTCCAGTCAAAGCCGGCCACCGTGCAAGGAATTTCGACCATCCTGGTCCCGGATATTTATGGCGACAACCCTTCTCCTGAGCTCGTCTATAAGCTGGCCGGTGACGTGCAGCCTGGTAACTCCGGGGGCCCGCTGTTGACCATGCAGGGCGAGGTTGCCGGGCTGATCTTCGCCAAGACCACCACCGATGCCGCCCTTGGCTTCGCGCTCACCATGGCAGATCTGGAGCCCGTGGCGGCGCAGGCTCCCGGCCTCAGCAACCCGGTCTCGCCCGGCCAGTGCACCCGTAAGTAGCGGACGCGCTCTCACCTTCTGGCGCGTTTCGGCGGGCCCTCTCTCACATCGTGAGCGTTTTGAGCCCACGCTCTCTCATCTCTTGGGCACGATTCCCAGGCGCCCTCCTGCCGCTATAGATTGGGAGCCATGACTGAAGCCACTCCCGCCACCGAAACCGGTCGCGGCACCATCCTTGTGATCAACGGCCCCAACTTGAACCTGCTCGGCACACGCGAGCCGGAGAAGTACGGCACGTCAACTTTGGCCGACGTCGAGCAACTCGCCATGACAGCGGCTGCAGCCCATGGCTTCACCGTTGACTGTGTGCAGTCGAACCACGAGGGCGATCTCCTGGACGCCATCCATGCCGCGCGTGGCACAGCGGTCGGGATTGTCATCAACGCGGGGGCCTACACGCACACGTCCGTGGCACTTCGCGACGCCCTCGCGGCGGTGCAGCTTCCCGCCGTCGAGGTCCACATCACCAACGTCCACCAGCGCGAAGAATTCCGCCACCACTCGTACCTGTCGGGCGTGTGCACCGCGATCATAGTCGGCGCTGGAGTGTTGGGCTACAAGCTGGCCATCGACTACCTGGCAGATGCGGTCCAAAGCGCGCGGTAGGTGAGCGTGCGTTCCCGGGAACCCCTTCGTAGGTGAGAGAGGATCCCCGGGAATGCTGCGATAGGTGAGAGAGCGTCAGAGGGCCGTGAGCCGCAGCAGGATGGCGTGCTCCGGGTTCAGGACAGGCATCGGAAGGCCTGCTTCGCCCAGGAACCGGCCAGTGGCTTCCGCCCCGGATGCCAACCAAGGCGCCGGCTTCGCTTCTATGAACGTGTGCCCGTAGTCGGTGTCGCTTGGTGAGGGGAAGATTGCCTCCACCCGGTATGAACGCAACGGATCGAGCCCCGGGATCGCTACCCGGCCCACCTGCTCGGCGAAGCCTGTGCGGGTCTTCACCACAGCGAAAACCGCGGCCGTGGCTCCTGCCGCGATGCCGCCGTCGGACCCTAACGTGTCAGCAACAACGCCGTGCACCATCAGCGACTCGTCCGGCGCATCAGCGCGCACCATTCGTCCGCTGTGGATCAGGCCGCGGTGTTCCTTGTACAGGCCGATGAAGCGCTTGAGTTCCTCGCGCTCCGCACCCGTGACGGAGCGGACGTCCCACTCCATGCCGAAGTGTCCAAAGAGCGCAGTGATGGCGCGGAACGAGAGGTCGTGCGTTCGCCCAGTGGTGTGTGACGTGGTCGGTCCGATGTGTCCGCCCACCAGCTCAGGCGGGACCACCATTCCGGTCCAGCGCTGGATGGTCTGCCGTTCCAAGGCGTCGTTGCAGTCAGATGCCCAGATACGGTCGGTACGCTCAAGGATCCCCAGGTCAACGCGCGCGCCTCCGGAGGAGCAGCTTTCGATCTCGACGCCTGGGTGGGCCGCACGGAGCGCGTCAAAGAGCCGGTACGCCGCCAGGGTTTGTTCGTGGACTGACGCCCGACCGGCATGCCCATGCTCCAGCAGGTCCCGGTTCTGATCCCACTTGAGATAGCTGATGTTGTTCTCACGCAGCAAGGTGTCGATGCGATCGAAGATGTACTGCCACGCATCCGGGTTCACGAGATCGATGACGTGCTGCTGCCGCCACTCGAGGGGCAGCCTGCCACCGTCCTTGTATGAAGCAGCGGAGGGGCCGACAATCCACTCGGGGTGTGCCCGGGCTGCGTCGGAGTCAAGGTTGATCATTTCGGGCTCCACCCAGAGCCCGAATTCCATGCTTCGGGACGTCACGGCGTCGATGAGCGGCGTCAGTCCGCCGGGCCAGACGGTCTCATCGACGTACCAGTCGCCCAGCCCGGCGTGGTCGTCACGGCGCCCGCGGAACCAGCCGTCGTCGAGCACGAAACGCTCAACGCCAAGGTCCGCAGCAGACTCAGCGAGCTCGATAAGCGTGTCCAGGTCGTGGTCGAAGTAGACCGCCTCCCAGGTGTTGAGGACCACCGGACGGGGCTTGCCGGAGAGCGCACCCACGTGGTGGGGGCGCGAGCGGAACCAGCTGTAGAAGGCTGCAGAGATCCCGTCCAGCCCCTGGTCCGAATAAGCGGCAAAGAGCGCAGGAGTGGTGTAGCTTTCACCGGGTTCCAGGACTACTTCAGCCGGCCCCAACAGTTCAGATCCGCCTATCATCGTTCGCCCGTCCGCAATGCTGTCCGCGAACTCCTCATGGTTGCCGCTCCAGGCCAGGTGCGTAGCCCAGACCTTGCCGTGCCTGTTTCCGAAGCCGGCCGTTCCCGCGGCGAGCAGGAGCGAAGAGTCGTGCCCGGTACGGCCGTGCCGCCCGGTGCGGACCCACGTTCCCTGCTGGATGGCCCGGCGCTGCGGGTGACGTTCGCGGCACCAGCGTCCGGTCAAATCCAAAAGTTCGACGGCGTCCGGCGCCACCGGGAGCATCGTCGCCAGTTCATCCACTTGGAAAGGTGACGAGCCGTCGTTCCTGGCCGTGTGCCGCAGTTCGAGTAGCCCGCCCGGGTGCAGGGTGAGGTTGCTGGTCACTGTGATGCCGGCGTCGGGATCTGCCTGGACAATCACGGCAGTGGACCCGCCCGCAGGGCCGCCGTCCGTCGTCGCGCTCACCACGCGGAGGCGGACTGAGAAGTCGAAGCCGGGAACGCCGTCGGTGATGCGGTGGCCGCGGAGCCCGGGCCTGCCCTGCCAAGCTGACGAGGCCTGGGGGAGGAGCCCGGCAGGGACGTTGGCGTCGATCGAGGACGGCGGGATGGGCTCGTTGAGGATGGCCAGGTCCGGCAGGGTGTCGCCCAGGTCGGCTCCCCAGTGGCTTATCTCAGCCTCGCCGCGGTGGGTGCTGATCACCAGGCTGGTACCTGCGGAACGGAGATGGAGCGGGTGCATGTGTGAAGTCGCTTTCAAATCGGATCGTACGGGGTGTTGTGGGGCCCGCTCTGCGCGCTTCGCGAAGGAAATATCGCGCAGAGCAGGCCTCACAACAGGTGGGTTGGAACGGGTGGGGGTTACTTGAAGAGGTTGTTGACCTGGTCGTTGGCTTCGGTCAGCGAGGAGGCGGGCTTCTTGCCGGAGAGGACTGCATCCATGGCGGGCTTCATGATGCCATCAACCTTGGCAGCCTTGTCCGCGATCGGGAAGAGGAACGTGGTGCCGTCCTTCACATGGGTGGTGAAGGCTGAAACGTCGGTGCCCTTGTCAGCGAAGGCCTTGGCTGCGATCTCGGAGGAGCTGGCGATGGCCGGGAACACGACGGCCTTGCTGGCCACGACATCCTGGCAAGCAGTGGAGCCGAGGTACTCAACCCACTTGACGCTGGCTCCGGGGTTCTTGGTGCCGGCCCAGATGGAGTCGGCCAAACCGTTGAACATGGACGCACGCTTACCGTCCGTGCCCTTGGGAGTGGGCGCAATGGCGGTCTCGATGCCCTTGTAGGTCTTGTATTGCCCGATCAGCCAGTCACCATTGCTGTTGATGGCAGACTTACCGGCACCGAAACTGTCCGGCATGCTGGCGCCGACGGTGGTCTCCAGCTTGGGCATGTAGCCCTTGTCCACCAAGCCGGCCCACCAGGCGATGGTTTCCTGGAACCGGGGGTCGTCGTAGTTGAACTTGCTGCCCCACGGGTTCTTGTCGGTTGCTGTCCAGCCCGTGGTCGCTGTGAGGAAGCTCCACTCGGTCTGGCCCTGCCCCGAACCGCTGCCCGTCAGGCCGAGTCCGTAAGTGGCTACGTTGTTCTTGTCGAACCCAGCTTCGTCGCCGCGCTTGCCGTTCTTGTCCACGGTCAGGCGCGCAATGGTCTTCTCGTAGCTGCCACCGTCCTTCGGGTTCCAGTCCAGGTTGGCCATTTGCTCAGCCGTGATCCCGGCAGCATCGGTCATGGCCTTGTTGTAGAACAGGCCCACGGTGTCCCAGTCCTTGGGGAGGCCATAGCGTTTGCCGTCCTGGCCGACCCAAAGCTCCGGGAGTCCCTTGGTGTACGCGTCCAGCTTGATGCCGTCCTTCTCCACCGCCTCATCCAGGGAGAGCAACTGCTTCTTTGCGGCGTACTCGGGGTATTTGGAGAGGTGGTTGGTGAAGACGTCCGGAGCTGTTCCGGCCACGAAACCGTTGGTCAGTGTGGTCCAGTAGTCGTCCCAGCCACGCTGGGTGATCTTGACCTTGATGTCCGGGTTGGCTTTGGTGAAATCATCAGCGCATTGCTGGTAGGCCGGGAGCTGGTTGGCGTCCCAGAGCCAGTAGTTGATTTCGCCTTTGGCCTCGGAGGAGGCAGGCGAGGAGCCGCCACAGGCGGACAGGGTCAAGGCGATGGCGATGGCGGCGGCAGCAGCGGCGACGCCGAGGGTTTTCTTCATAGCGAACCTTTCAGGGGGTTTTACAGAGGGGTTTCAGCGTGCGGTTACTTGATTCCGGAGAATCCGATGGAGTTGACTACCTTCTTGCCGAAGGCGATGAACAGCAGGAAGATCGGCAGGGCAGCAACGAGGGTTCCGGCCATGAGTCCGGACCAGTCCAGGGCGCCCTGCGGAGACTGCGATTTGAAAACGCTGAGGCCCACAGTGAGGACCCGGACGTTTTCGTCCTGGCCCACCAGGAGCGGCCAGAAGTATTCGTTCCACTGACCGATGAAGGTCAGCAGCGCCAGTGTGGCGATGGGGGCTGCGGCGTTGGGAAGCACAATCTGGAAGAAGATGCGGAGGTGCTTGGCGCCGTCGAGCATTGCCGCTTCCTCAACTTCGCGGGACATGCTCAAGAAGAACTGCCGCAGGAAGAAGATGGCGAACGGGGTCATGAACAGGAACGGCAGGGACATCCCGGCCATGGTGTTGAGCAGTCCGAGGTTCTTGATCATGAGGAAGTTGGGCAGGGCCGTGAAGATGGGGGGAACCATCATGGTGGTCAGGAACACGGCGAACACCTTGTTGCGGCCCGGCCAACGGAGTCGTGCAAAGGCGTAGGCGGCCATTGCGCTGAAGAAGACCTGGCCGGCTGTGGTGATGGTGGCGAAGATGACGGAGTTGCGGAGGTAAAGCCAGAAGTTGATGGCGGCCCCGGAACCGCCGTCGGCTATTGCTTCTTCGGTGGACTGCAGCCCGAGAACGCGTTTGAAGGCGCCCCAGCTGAAGTCCGCGGGCAGGAGGTTTCCAGCGTTCGAAGCCAGCGCGCTGTTGCTGGACAGCGCGGTCCGCAGCATCCACAGGAACGGGGCAATGGTCACGGCAACGGCGACGGCGACCAGCACCCAGGCGCCGATCCGGCGCCAGTTGAGGGGCTTCTTGCGGGTAATGGTTGAGGTTGTCATGGCGGTTTCCTTAGTCCACATCCGGCTTAGTCCAGGTCCGATTCATTGCCCTTGAGGAACTTCATTTGCACGAAGGCCACCAGCGCGAGGATGACGAACAAGATCACGGACAGTGCGGAGGCATAGCCGAAGTCGGACTCGCCGAAGGCTTTTTGGTAGATGTACATCTGGATCACGCGGGAGGCGTTGACGGGGCCACCGTTGGTGGTGACGGCTACGGTGTCGAAGACCTGGAAGGAACCGATCACCGTAACCACCAGCACCAACACCAACACAGGGCGGAGCAGCGGCATGGTGACGCTCCAGAACGTCCGGGTGGGGGAGGCGCCGTCGAGGTTTGCTACCTCGTAAAGGTGGTTCGGGATGGACTGCAGTCCAGCGAAAATCAGGAGTGCTGTGTAGCCCATGTGCCGCCAGACGTTCACGAACGCGATGGTGGGAATGGCCCACTGTTCGCTGCCGAAGAAAGCGACGCGGGGGAGGCCCACCCAGCTCATGATCTCGTTGACGATTCCCAGTTGGTAGTCCAACATCCAGAACCAGAGCAGGGCGACGATGACGTTGGCCACCAGGAACGGCAGCAAGAGTGCCCCGCGGATGAAGGTTGACTTGGCCACCCGGTGCATCAGCAGTGCGAGTCCGAGGGCGATGACTGTTTGGAAGCCGATATTGAGGGCCACGTATTGGAGCGTGACGCCCATGGCGTTCCAGAACAGTTCGTCGGCGAAGATCGCGGTGTAATTGTCGATCCCGATCCAGGTGGGCTCGCCCAGGATGCTGTACTCGGTGAAACTGAGGTAGATGCCGCGGATGGTGGGGATGAGAAAGAACGCCACGAAGCCGATGACGGCCGGGAAGATGAAGAAGAGAGCGATTTTGAGGTCGCCGAGACGGCTGGTCATGCTGCGTTTGGCTGGCTGGGGCTTGCGTCCGTGGTGACTCCCGGACCGGCCGGAGGCCCTGCCCGGTTGCTTGGTTAGCGTGGTCATCGTCGACCTTTCCTGACTGTGATGTCGGTAACAACTGGATGAGAATCTACACGAGTAGATTTGGCTAACGCAAGAGCTGCCGCAAATTTTTGGTGTGAAATGTTCGAAAGTGTTCCTTCTGTTGACTCGTGTAGATTGCGGTGGAAGACTCATCCGTGAACCCACAAGGGACGCTTCGAAAGCTGCGGCAGCAGCTCCAGGAAAGGCAAACAATGACGTTTTCGATCGGTGTTCTGGGTGTCGGACAGTTCGGCAGCCAGTTCGCGCACTTGTTCAAACTCCACCCCGGTGTCAGCGCGGTCTACGCGGTGGATGAGCTCCCCGAGCGCGCCGCTGCCGCGCAGGAGCGGTGGGGCTTGGACGGCGTGCTGGGTAGCTTTGAGGAGTTGCTGGAGTCCGACGTCGACGCTGTCGCCATCTTCACCCAGCGATGGACCCACGGTCCTTTGGTAGAGCGTGCGCTGCGCGCCGGAAAGCACGTCTATTCAGCGGTGCCGATGGCGATCTCCGAGGACGAGATTGAGCGCATTATTGAGGCCGTTCGCGAGACCAAGCTGGTCTACGCGATGGGTGAGACCAGCTACTACAACCCCGCCACCGTCTTCGCCCGCCAACAGCACGCAGCCGGCAAATTCGGTCGGATCTTCTACACCGAGGGCGACTACGTCCACGACATGGACCTGGGTTTCTACGAGGCCTACCAGTACAGCGGCGGAGAGCGCTGGAAGGAAACCGCGAGCTACCCGCCCATGCTCTACCCCACGCATGCCATTGGCGGAGTCCTCGGCGCCATCCCCGGACACGCTGTCAGTGTCAGCTGCATCGGCGTGAAGGACCATCGCGGCGACGGCGTCTTCGACAAGGACGTCAGCATGTTCGCCAACGACTTCTCCAACGCCACAGCGCTGTTCGAAATGAACGACGGCGGCGCGATGCGCACCAACGAGATGCGCCGCGTCGGCTATCCCTCACACATCCGGGAATCACGCTTCCGCTTCTTTGGGACCGACGCCAGCTTCGAACAACTTGCCACCACTACGGTGTGGCAGGACAAGTCTTCCGTGCAGGACGTGTCCGAGCAGGTGGAAACCAAACCGACCATGTCCGCCGATGATCCCTCCTTGGCAGACGTGGCGCCCGAGCTGCGGGACGCCTTCATCTCAGGGCTGGCACCGGTGCACGATCAGACACGCCTCCCGGAGGAGTTCCTCGGTGCACCCAACGGTCATGAAGGCAGCCACCAATTCCTGGTGGACGACTTTGTGACGGCCGTGAACAACCGGACGCTTCCGCCGGTCAACGCCTGGGTGGCGGCCCGCTTCACCCTCCCGGGGATCGTTGCCCACGAATCAGCACTTCGCGCTGGGGAACGGCTTACGATCCGCGACTTCGGTGATGCTCCCGTGGAGTAGCTAGCATTTACCTCATGACAACAACAGCAGTACAAACCCCGCGCGGCCCGGTTACACGCAAAGACGTGGCCCGGTACGCCGGGGTGAGTACCGCCGTCGTGAGTTATGTGGTGAACGGCGGGCCCAAGAACGTTGCCCCGGCGACGGAAGCCAAGGTCCGCGACGCTATCCGTGTCCTGGGGTACCGGCCCAACGCTGCGGCGCGTGCCCTCAAGCTGGGTTCCAGCGAGACCATTGGTGTTGTTGTGCCGGACAATACCAATCCCTTCTTTACCCATCTGGCCCATGCTGTGGAGGATGCTGCGTCGGAGCTGGGATTCGGCATGGTGCTCACCAACTCCGACGGAAGCCTGACCCGTGAGCGCAAGAACATCCGTACCTTGGCTGCGCGGCAAGTGGACGGCGTCTTCCTGGCCAGTTGCGTGTTCGACCCCGATGTCACGGAGTTGGAAGCTTCGGAAATCCCGTCCGTCCTGTTGAACAACGCAGGTTCACCGCCAGGATTCAGCAGCGTGGGTGTGGACCTCGAAGCCGGTGCCCGTGCCGCGGTGGAGCACTTGATAGGACACGGACATACGAACATCGGGCTTGCGATCGGAACGAACACAGGCAACCAGCTCGATGGCCGTGAAGTGGGGTGGTTGGCAACCCTGCGGGAGGCGGGCCTGCCCGACGGCCCCATGCTGCACAGCCCGTTTACCCGCCCCGGCGGGTATGAGGTAGGCAAACGCTTCCTGTCCATGGCCAACCGTCCCACCGCGATCTTTGCCAGCAATGACATGCAGGCTATAGGTATCCTCCGGGCACTCCACGAGGCCGAAGTCCGGGTGCCTGAGGATGTGGCCCTCGTGTCCTTCGACGGGTCCTTGGACTCCGAATACAGTTGGCCTGCACTGACCACGGTGGCGCAACCGGTCCAAGCCATGGCCGAAGCCGCCGTCCGGGCCCTCGTGGGCAAGGGCCGGACAGGGGAACCGCAGCACCAGATCCTGCCAACCGAGCTGATCGTCCGGCAGTCCTGCGGCTGCAAATAGCACCCTCTCCCACCGATTCGCCTGTTCGGCCGGATGCTCTCTCACCGATTCGCCTGTTCGGCCGGATGCTCTCTCACCTTTCACGGCCCCTCCTGGAGGGTCGGGCGGGTGGGGGCCAACGGTGATAGAGGGTCGGCCGGGTGGGGGCCAACGGTGATAGAGCGTTGGCCAGGAGGGGCTAGGAGTCCATGCTCGCGTAGCGCTCAGGACGGGCCAGCACCTGGCCGATCTGCGCCGTCCCGGCAGCCACGGCCAACCGGACCAACAGGAACCCGGCCGCGAACACTCCGCCGATGGTCAGGAACACCACGGGCTGGGTCAGCAACACGGTGCCCGTCAGCGGCAGGACCAGCACGGCAGCTGCAGCGGCCGAAATGCCAGCCACCAGGAACAACGGTGACATCACGGCCTTGACCCTCGCCGCCACCATGAGTTTCAGCGGCATCCCAACGCGATCAAGCGCCACCAGCGTCGACGCCCGGTCAAGCACTGCCGCGGCCTGGTTCACGCCCGCTGAACATGCCACCATCAGGAACGAACCCAGCAGGGTGATCATCACGCCAGTATTGATGTCGCGGACCAAGAGCGCAGTCTCATCCGTGGCGCCGGGACCCATGGTGTCGGCCACAGCCATGCCGACGCCCACGAACACCCCCACGAAGCTGGTCATCGCAACGCCCCCAACTTGCCGCCACGATTCCTTGGGGCTCTCCAGCACGGTCCGGGCAGCCAGCAGTTGCTCGGGGCGTTTGGCCCGCTTGAGCTGCGAGGATGCCCTCAAACGCAGGATCCAAGGTCCCATGAGATTCAGCGCCAGCAGTGCCAGCCCGAAGCAGCCGCCCATGACGGCGATGATCACGATGAACGCACCGAAGCTGCTGAGCATACCCATCGCCACCACGCCGATGACCACCACCACGGCCGCGATGAGTCCGCGAACCCAATGGGCGCCGTCGGCCGTTTGCCTTGTCCGGACACCCAACGGCGTCACCACAACCTTCCGCAGCCCCAGGGCGGCGCTCGCCGCGGCCAGGACGCAGACGGCGAGGATGCAGCCGAGGATGGATGGCACGGACAGCCACGCGTGGCTGCCGATCGCCTGGCCACGGAACTGGATCAAACCCAGGAACGGAGCCATGCAGGCATACAGACCCGCGCCCGCCACCGCGCCCACAGCCGCCAGGACGGTGGATTCAATGACGGTCATCCAGACGACCGTTGCGCTGTTGGCGCCCAACAGGCGAAGGGACGCCAAACGGTCATCACGACGGCGCGCGGCAAGCCGGGCGGCCGAGGCGCCGAGCGTCAGGAGCGGGATGATGAGCAGGACCATGGCGACGACGGCGAGCGCTTGGTAAGTGCCTGCGATGTCGTCCGACCAGGACCAGAAGACCTGCGAGCCGCCGGCCACAGTGAGCAGAAGGGCTGTGACCGTACCGAAGGCCAGTACGGGCAGCCCGGCGTCACGGAGGCCCGTTTCCCTGAGGCTGCTGCCGCTGCTTCGCGCGAGATAAGGGGTGAGGCGCAACGCCATGCTGAGGCTAGACATTGAACGCACCCTTGAAGCTGGTGGGGGCTGCAGGAGCGGCTTGTGCGAGGCGGTCCGCCTGGCCAGAAGCGGGGGAGGAGCTGCCGCTGTCCGACACGATCCTGCCGTCGCGCAGCTCCACAACGCGCTGGCAGCGTGCTGCCACGTTGGGATCGTGGGTGACCACCAACAACGTCCTGGAATTTGCGGCGACACTGCGGAGCAGCACGTCCAAAACTTCGTTTGACGTTGCGGAGTCCAAGGCGCCCGTGGGCTCATCGGCGAAGACCACCCGTGCGCCCGTGACCTGGGCACGGGCGATGGCCACGCGCTGGACCTGCCCGCCGGACAGTTCGCCCAAGCGTCGTTGCTCCATGCCCGCCAGGCCCAGAGCCCCAAGCCACTCGGCGGCCCGGGACTCCGACGTCCCCCGGTCGGTGCCGTTCAGCATGAGTGCCAAGGCTACGTTCTCCACGGCTGTCAGTTCCGGCAGGAGCATGCCTTGCTGGAAGACGAAGCCGAACTCCTCGCGCCGCAGGCGGGACAACGCAGCGTCACCCAGGGTGTCCAGCCGTAACGGTGCCGACGGAGTGTTCAAGGTGATGGCACCGGCGTCGGGCCTCAAAATCCCGGCGAGGCAGTGCAGCAGGGTTGTCTTACCGGAACCGGACGGCCCGATGATCGCGATGGACTCGCCGGCGTTCGCTGTGAAGTCGACGTGGTCCAGTGCGATGCTGCCGGGGTAGTGCTTGGTGAGCTGCTGGGCGTGGAGGATGGCGTTCATATATCCAGCATCCCCAACGGTCCCATCCCAGGGCGTCAGTCCGCTGGCTGAACTCTGCCGGCTGGCCTCCACCCGGGGTATGAGACGGGCAGACAGCCGGAGGTGCGGGCAACACCCCACATGAAGACTTCTTCATTCCCGTTTCATCAGGCCCTCATAGTGGCCTGCAACGATAAACGCATGCAAACAATGCGACGAGTTCTCCTGCTGGGGGCGCTGCTGGTGGTTCCGGTGCTTCTTGCGGTGGCCGGCACCCTGCTTGCCGCTCCTTCAGGACCGCCGGCTGTGGATGCGAATCCGATTGAGTTGGGGCCCGGGCCAGACGGCCGGCCGGCGCCGGGCCTCGAGCCCACGCCCGCACCGACGACGCCGGGCACCGCACCGACGACGCCGGCCCCTGCACCCACAACGCCGGCGCCAACGCCTCCGCCGGTGGCCCCGGCTCCCGCCCCGCCTGTCGTGCCACAGCCGGTGGTCCCGCCCGTGGTGATTGATGACGATGACGATGCTGGAGAGGTGGACGACTGATGACGATGACGGCCACCACCGCAAACACTGCGACACTGCCCGCCGTCCCGGAAAGGCATCCCCGCACTGGCAACCCCGGCCCCCGGTCCGGCTCGAAAGTTCCCGCCCGTTGGCGGATCGCGGGGTGGATCCTGCTGACCACGGCCCTGACCTTGCTGGCAGTCATGTTGACCATGCGCTCCCTGCTGCTGAACGGTACGCAAACCCAGGCTCATCAGGACATCACCCAGGAGCTCCAGGAATTCCGTGCTTTCGCCGCGGAGGGTGTGGACCCCACCACAGCCAAGCCTTTTACCTCGATTGAGAAGATGCTGGAGTTCTTCCTCAGCCGGCAGTCGGCGGCGCAAGGCGAGGTGATAGTGGGAACGGTGGGCCAACGCATTCTCTACACGCCCACAGGCGCGCTCAGCTCGCAGGCCAACGGCCACGACCTCCCGCGGGATCAAGCGTTGATGGACTCGATCCGCACCGGCGATGCTTCATCGGGGATCGCCCATACCAGTGAGGGAGAGATGCACTGGGTCCGCCTGCCCGTGGTTTCCGGCAACGAGACGGGTCACCTGATCGTGGGAATTTACATGGCCCCGCGTGAGGCACAGGTGGCGGGAACAGTCCTCACCATCTTCTTCGTTTCGTTGGGCGGTCTGGCTGTGACGGCGGGCATTGCGTGGTTGGTGGCCGGCCAGATCCTGTCGCCGGTCCGTGAAGTCCGCCGCGTGGCGGAGGACATTTCCGAAAGCGACCTGACCTCGCGTGTGCCGGTCCGGGGCAGTGATGACATTTCGGCGCTCGCCGTCACGTTCAACACCATGCTGGATCGCATTGAATCGGCGTACCGGACCCAGCGGGCGTTCGTCGACGACGCGTCGCATGAATTGCGCACGCCCATCACCGTGATCCGGGGACATCTTGAACTCATGGAAGACAACGAGGCTGACAGGGCCCGCACCCTTGCGCTGGTGGACGATGAGCTGGCAAGGATGGGGCGGATTGTGTCTGACTTGCTGCTCCTGGCCAAGGTGGACCGTCCGGGATTCGCGCAGCCCCGGCGCACCGACGCCGCAACGCTCCTGCTCGATATTGAGGCGAAAGCGCAGGTTTTGGGTCCCAGGGGATGGCCCATCCTGGAGATTGCCGAGGGCAGCATCAGCGTTGATACCCAGCGGATGACCCAGGCGGTCCTTCAGCTGGCCACCAATGCGTGCCAGTACTCCCCGGAGGAGAGCACCGTCAGCCTGGGGTCACGGTTTGAAGGCGAAGGTGGCGCCCGTCAGTTCACCATCTGGGTTTCGGATCAAGGACGAGGCGTGGAGGAGGAAGAAGCGGCCCGCATCTTCGGCCGTTTCCACCGGGGCCAGGCGACGCAGGATACCGAACGTGCCCGGCCGGGTGCCGGCTTGGGACTGGCTATCGTCCGCAGCATCGCGGAAGCCCACCATGGTTCTGCCTGGGTCCGAAGCACCCAGGGAAGCGGAGCAACGTTCGGCATCACGGTGCCGTCCCCGATATACGACGACGACGGCGATGCCGGCTCGGGCGGGAACGTCACCGAACGCCTGGATGAAGTGAAGGAGCACCAACAGTGAGCAGGATCCTGATCGCAGAGGATGATCGTCGGATTGCCGACTTCATTGAAAAGGGCTTGAGGGCCGCGGGCTACACGTGCCTGGTGGTGGACGATGGCGCCAGTGCCTTGCTGCTGGCACGTTCGGGCGAGTTCGGCATGATCGTCCTGGACATTGGCCTTCCCATGCTGAACGGATTCGAAGTCCTTGAACGCCTGCGCAGCGAAGGTTCCAAGACACCGGTGATCGTCTTGACGGCCAGCGACTCCGTGGCTGACACCGTGTACGGGCTGGAAAGCGGCGCCAACGATTACATGACAAAGCCGTTCCAGTTCGCGGAGTTGCTGGCCCGTATCCGGTTGCGGTTGAACGATGACGCTGACAGCTCGCCGGTCTTGAACCTCATACATGGTGACATGGTCCTGGATCTTCGAAGCCGTCGGGTCCGCGTTGGTGATGGCGGAGCCGACCTCACCGCCCGCGAGTTCTCACTCCTGGAGGTCTTCCTGCGCCATCCCGGCCAGGTACTCACCAGGGAGCAGTTGATTTCGCACGCCTGGAACATGGACTTCGATCCGGCGTCGAATGTGGTGGATGTGTACGTCCGCGCGCTCCGTGCCAAAATCGGAGCGGAACGGCTGGAGACCGTCCGCGGTGCGGGGTACCGGCTGACATGAGGCAGGTCTATTACAGCTCAGCCCCCTCCACACCGGCGCAGCAGGCAGAGGTTGCTACGGACAGGAAGATCTTTGGCGTCCTCCGCCCGGCAGCAGCCATCGCCATGGTTGCGGCGCTGGCCATCATGGTGGCGTTTGCCGTGAACTCGGTCAACGGGTGGGGTCTGGACGGCCATGCGGCGGTGACTCTCTGCATCTTTGTGGCTGCGATGTGGTTCTGGATTTTCTCCCCCGTTGAGGACACCTACGTAGCCTTGGGGGCCGCCGTCGCGCTGGTGATCAGCGGGACTCTTCCCACTCAGAGCCTCTTTGCTGCACTGGGCGAGGACACCATCTGGTTGTTGATGGCCGCGTTCGTGATTGCCAGCGCCGTCGCCTCCACCGGTCTGGCGGCGAGGGGCGCTGCCTTCATCATTTCCGGTGCACGCTCGGTCCGGCAGTTGGCGTATCTGTCCTGCCTGGGCCTGGTGGTGACCGCCTTCGCGATTCCGGCGACGTCCGGCAGGGCAGCGCTGGTCCTGCCCATCTTCCTCACGTTGCGCAAAGCGCTCCAGGACCGGCCTGCAGTGGTGAAGATGCTCGCAGTGCTGTTTCCCACGGTGATTCTCCTGTCCGCGGTCAGCTCGTTCCTGGGCGCTGGAGCTCACCTGATCACCAGCCAGATCCTTCAGTCCGCGGGGTTCGAGGGCTTTGACTTTGCTTCGTGGCTGTTGCTGGGCCTGCCGTTGGCTTTGGTCTCGTCCTTCATGGCGGCTGAACTGGTAGTCAGGCTGTTCACGGCGGCCGGTGACAGGACCAAACCCCTGGCAATCGACCTGGCCGAACTGCAGAAGGACAGCACCCAACGCATCAGCGGACCACTGGACCTGGACGAGCAACGCTCCCTGTTGTTGCTCGCCGCCGTAGTGACCCTGTGGTGTACCGAGCCGATCCACGGACTCGACCCCGCCTTGGTGGCCCTCATGGGAGCACTGGTTGTTTCCCTGCCATGCTACGGATCCGTCACCTTGGGATCCGCGCTGAAGAAGGTGCCTTGGTCCATGTTGATCTTCATGGCCGCCACCCTGGCCCTGGGATCGAGCCTGGTGACCACGGGCGCGGCTGCCTGGCTTGCGAATTCCCTGATGGGACCTGTCGCCGTGTTCGGTGCGGCCAAACCCTACCTATTTGTGGTGGTTGTGGTGGTGGTATCCACTGCAGCGCACTTGGTGATCCAGTCCCGATCAGCCCGTTCCGCTGTCCTCATCCCCATCGTGGTAGCTTCGGCGGCGCCCATGGGCGTGGAACCGATGGCAGCTGCGTTTGCTTCCACCGCCGCAGCAGGCTTCTGCCATACGCTCACCAGTTCCGCGAAACCGGTGGCCATCTTTGCCGATACGGACGGTCAACCCCATTACCAGCCGGCGGATCTCCTCCGGCTCTCAGCCTGGCTGGCGCCCCTAAGCGCCGTCGTCGTCCTGCTGTTTTCCTTCCTGGTCTGGCCCCTGCTGGGCCTGCCGCTCATCACTTCGCCATAAACCACAAGAAAAAAGGTGCCCTCATGGTCATGTCCATTCCGCAACGCATTCTGGTTGCACCGTCCGGTTTCAAGGAAAGTCTCGACGCCGTGGAAGTCGCCGCCGCCATTTCGGCCGGAATCCGCCGGGTTATCCCGGGCGTCAGCATCAATTCCGTCCCCATGGCAGACGGTGGCGAGGGCACCGCCGCAGCGCTCGCCAGCGCGACGGGAGGCAAGATCATCCGTACGCGGGTCACCGGTCCGGTAGGCCTGCCCGTGGATTCCCACTTTGCTGTCCTCGGCGCAGTGGACCGACCCACAGCCGTGGTCGAGATGGCTGCTGCCGCGGGCCTGCGCCTGGTCCCCGGAACCATGCGAAACCCCGGGCTGACCACCACCCGTGGTGTGGGGGAGTTGATCCTGGCGGCCCTGGACCAGGGTGCCGAACGCATCGTGGTGGGCTGCGGGGATTCAGGAACGTCCGACGGCGGCGCGGGCGCCTTGCGCGCCATGGGCGTAAGAATCCTTGACGTTCACGGCAACGACCTCCCGGAGGGCGGCGCTGCTCTGGCAGAAGCCGGGAGCGTGGACTTCTCCGGCCTTGATCCGCGCCTGGCCGGATGCCGGTTGGAGCTGGCACTCAATCCGTTCAATGTCCTCTGCGGTCCGCAGGGTGTGGCCCGGGTATTCGGGCCGCAGAAGGGTGCCACGCCGGATCAGGTGGAACAACTCTCCCAAGGTCTGGACCACTGGGCCGCCCTGCTGGCCGAAGCCACCGGGACGCCGGAGGAATTCCTCAGGAGCGGTGCAGGAACAGGAGCCTCCGGTGGACTCGGGGCTGGACTCGCTGCGGTGGGCGCCCGGCTGGTGCCGCGATTCGAACTCTTGCTGGATTCAGGACTGGCCGGGATCGACCTCGACGCCCACATCGCCAACGCTGACCTGGTGGTCACGGCGGAGGGCGCCATCGATTTCCAAACACCCCGGGGAAAAGTCCCGGCAGAAGTTGCACGCCGCGCACAACGGGCAGGAGTACCCGTGCTGGCTTTCGCAGGTTCCATTGGCAAGGACGCAGCCGACGTCCACGCCGCCGGCATTGACGCGATCGCCGGCATCATCCCGATTCCGATGGACCTGGACCGGGCAGTTGCAGAAGGAGCCACGCTGTTGCGGGAAGCTACTGAGCGCACCTTCCGGGTGCTGCTGTTGGGCTCGGCCATCTCGTCCCGGGTGGGTGCGGCGGCTTAGCGGTCAGGCTCCTGCGATCCGCAGCTTGGCCACGTTCTCGGCCAGCACCCGTCGGGCGTCGTCTCCCAGCAACGAGTCCGTGATCAGTTCATCGGCTTCTTCCAGTTGGGCGATCGAGGCAATGCCCACCACGCCCCACTTGCTGTGATCGGCCAGCACCACCGTGCTCCGGGCAGACGTCATGAAGGCTCGGTCCGTCTCCGCTTCGAGCAGGTTGGGGGTAGTGAAGCCTGCCTGGGCATCCATGCCGTGGACACCCAGGAACAGGATGTCCAAGTGGAGCTGCTTCAGGGAGGCCGTGGCAATCGGTCCCACCAGTGCATCCGACGGCGTGCGCTCGCCGCCTATCAGGATCACAGTTGAGCCGAACCGGGCGGGGCCTGATGATGCGCCGTGATGAAAGAGATCGGCGATCCGTACGGAGTTGGTGACTACGGTGATGCGTGGACCGTGAACCAGTTCCTGGGCCAGCGCCCACGTGGTGGTTCCGGCGCTGAGGCCGATCGCCATGCCCTCCTGAACCAGTGAGGCGGCTTCGACAGCAATCGCGTGCTTTTCCGCCGTGAGCTGTGTGGACTTCAGTTCGAAGCCCGGCTCATGGGTGCTTGCATCGCCGGGCAGCTTAGCGCCGCCGTGGATGCGTTCCACGCGGCCGGTTTCCTCCAGTGCTTCGATGTCGCGCCGGACGGTCATGGGGGAGACCCCCAGCAGCTGGGCAAGATCGGAGACCCGGACCACGCGTTCGCGCTGGACCGCATCGATGATGGCGGAGTGGCGTGCTGCCTGAAGCATCAGGGCCTTTCTGGAGAGCCTCGTAGACGTGAGGCTGAGTCTGGCTCCAGTCTAGGACGCGGTGAAGCCGCCCGGCGGCAAATCCAGTCGCGGCGCCGTCACGCAACTGACGTAACGCACGACGGCGCCGCTCACCTCAAGAGGCGGGCGGCGCCGTCGTGAGCTCGCTACTTGCGGAGGGAATCGGCGATCTGGGTCATGATGCCGGGGTCTGCCAAGGTGGTGGCGTCACCCGTGTCGCGGCCTTCTGCGATGTCCTTCAGGAGGCGGCGGACGATCTTGCCGGAGCGCGTCTTGGGCAGTTCCGGGACGATCAGCAGCTGCTTGGGTTTGGCGATCGGTCCGATTTCCTTGCCCACGTGGTTACGCAGTTCCAGGACGGTTTCGTCGCCGTTGTTCACGGCGTCACCGCGGAGGATGACGAATGCGACGACGGCCTGCCCCGTTGTCTCGTCAGCGGCTCCAACGACGGCCGCTTCAGCGACGGACGGGTGGGAAACCAGCGCGGACTCGATTTCGGTGGTGGAGAGGCGGTGGCCGGAGACGTTCATGACGTCGTCAACGCGGCCCAGGAGCCAGACGTCGCCGTCCTCATCCTTCTTGGCGCCATCGCCGGCGAAGTACATGGCCTCGAAGCGGGACCAGTAGGTGTCCTTGAAGCGCTCGGGGTCGCCCCAGATGCCTCGCAGCATGGAGGGCCACGGTTCGCGGACCACCAGGTAGCCGCCTTCGCCGTTGGCCACTGGCTGACCGGCTTCGTCCACGACGTCCACGGCGATGCCGGGCAGTGGAACCTGCGCGGAACCGGGCTTGGTAGCTGTGACGCCGGGAAGCGGGGCGATCATCTGCGCGCCGGTTTCCGTTTGCCACCAAGTGTCCACGATCGGGGCGGGGTGTTCCTTCTTTTCGCCGTTCTTACCGGCGTTGGCGCCGATGACGTCCCGGTACCACATCCACGCTTCGGGGTTGATGGATTCGCCCACGGAGCCGAGGACGCGGATGGAGGAGAGATCGTACTTGTCCGGGATGTCCCGGCCCCACTTCATGAACGTACGGATGGCGGTGGGGGCTGTGTAGAGGATGGAGACCTTGTACTTCTCCACGATTTCCCACCAACGGCCCTGGTGCGGGGAATCCGGTGTGCCTTCGTACATGACCTGGGTGGCGCCGTTGATGAGCGGTGCGTAGGTGACGTAGGAGTGGCCGGTGACCCATCCGACGTCGGCGGTGCACCAGTACACATCGGTTTCCGGGTGGAGATCAAACACGGCCTTGTGCGTGTACGCGCCTTGGGTGAGGTAGCCGCCGGTGGTGTGCAGGATGCCCTTGGGCTTGCCGGTGGTACCTGAGGTGTAGAGGATGAACAGCGGGTGCTCGGAGTCGTGGCCGACGGCGGTGTGTTCGGTATCTGCCTTATCTACCGTGTCGCTCCACCAGAGGTCGCGGCCCTCCACCCAGTTGACGTCTTCGCCGTTGCGCTTGACCACCACAACGTTCTGGACCGTATGACCTTCCTTGGAGAGGGCTTCGTCCACGGCCGGCTTCAGGGCGCTGGGCTTGCCTCGGCGGTAGGTTCCATCGGCCGTGACTACGAGCTTGGCTTCGGCGTCCTCGATGCGGGAACGCAGGGCATCTGCGGAGAAGCCACCGAACACCACGGAGTGCACGGCCCCGATCCTGGCGCAGGCAAGGAGTGTGATGACGGCTTCGGGGATCATAGGCAGGTAGACGGCCACGCGATCGCCCTTGGCCACGCCGAGGGACTCGAAAGCGTTGGCGGCTTTCTTCACCTCTTCGGTCAGCTGCGCGTACGTGTAGGTGCGGGTATCGCCGGGTTCACCTTCGAAGTAGATGGCGACGCGGTCACCCAGGCCGTTTTCGACGTGGCGGTCCAGCGCGTTGTACGCAGCATTCACCTGGCCGCCTACGAACCACTTGGCAAACGGCGGGTTGGACCAGTCCAATGCCTCGGTGAAGTCCTTGTCCCAGGTCAGCAGCTCACGGGCCTGCTTGGCCCAAAAGGCGGGACGGTCTGCCTCTGCCTCTGCATAGGCGTCAGCGCTTGTCACTGCGTTCGCGGCGAAGTCCGCCGACGGGGCGAACTTGCGGTTCTCGTGGAGGAGGTTTTCAAGCGCCTCGACGTGTGGGGCCTGACCGTTGTGAGCTGTTGAAGCTGCAGCGGTGGCCGTGGATCCGGTGGTGTCCTGGGACATGGTGAACCTCATCATTCATCGATCTTTGCTGCACGGAACCTGCCGCGGGGTCCCCGCCCGGGCCGTCGTCGGCGTCGAGCGCGTTCCCCGAAGGTCCGCAGAGTGCTGTCCGCCATCAACACTATCGCTTTGAAACGTCCTACGTGTGCGTCGTCACAAACGTGCCAGTGAGCGGTGCGGATTTAGCGACGAATGGCGCCGTAGGCGGTGGGGAACCGTTTACATGACGACGACGGCGGCACCAATTGTCGCTGCTCTTGGCAGTCACTTTCTGTAAGGCACCTTGGAGTTTGCTGTGGGCGAAGCTGGATGGCCGTTTTCAGCTAGAACCCTGTCAGTGGGGTGGCATAGGCTGAAGAAGTCTTGGGACGCATCTCAGGCGTGACTGGTTTTTCGCGGAATCCTGCGGGGATCACCTGTCCGGACTGTCCAAGACGCCGCCGTACGAAGGAGAAATAGATGAACCAGCTGAGCCCAGGCCCGCACGACTCACACCCGACGGGACCGGACACCACGGCTGGAACGGCCACCGCAACAGGTGGCAACGCTGCTGGGAATCCTGCGACGGGTACGTCCGGAGCTGCAGCCAAGAACGACGCTGCCAAATACGACGCCGTAGTGGGGCCGTTCACCATTCGGGACCTCACCGTCTTCGGCTCCACACTGTTCATGTTTGTCGCTTCCTTGCTGCCGATGTTCGGAGAGCGCTACAACCTCTGGAACCTCGGAAACCTGTTCTTCCTCCTGCTGGGCATCATCCTGCCGTTGGTCGTTGTGGCACTCTTCGTCGCCCGGAGACTGAAGCCGGGAACCGTTGTCCGGGTAGGTTCACTGTCCGTTGACCAGTTCGCATCCGTTACGGCTTCATTCGCTTTCCCGCTCTTCTTCCTGACAATCGCCAACTCGTTCAACGGCGGCGTCCTGCTGGGACTGGTGGGCTCTGTCGGCTTGCTGGCTGCAACCGTCCTGGCCCCGCATCTTCCGTGGCTCTCCGCTGACTTCAAGGGTCGTGCTGAAACTCCGGCCCACGTTGTTGCCCGCGAAGCCGCGGTGCCCAGCCGCAAGCCCGCTGCACCTAAAGCACCCAAGGAACCCAAAGCGCCGAAGCCGGCAGGAGGAACTTCCACGCCTGGTGCGACGCCCGGGTACCAGGCTCCGGGCTCACAGGCAGCCGGGACTGCGGCCGCTGCTGCGTCGACCGGTGCCCCCGGTGCGGGTGCCCCCGCCGCTGCCGCCGCGATTTCCAGCCCCTTCGCTCCGCCAGCCTCCTATGGAACCGCGCCGTCGCAGTCAACCGAGGCTCCCGCCGTCGTGCATTCAGCCGACAGCAAGCCTGCAGAAGGTACGGTTCCCTCAACGGCGGGTCCCGCTGCCCCTCAGGCGCCAATCGCCGCCAATGCACCTGCAGCGGCGACTGCGCCTGAGCCGGAAGGTTCCGTGAAGGGTGCTGAGCCAACGAACGAGGCCGGGAAGACCCCGGCATCATCGCCGGAGCCCGCCACTACCCAGCACGCGCAGCAGCCGCTGCAGCAGCCCGCAGCCCAGCAGCCGTGGGCTGCCACCATGGCCACCCCGGTAGTCTCCGGAGACACCCGTAAAGTCAGCGACTCCATCGGCGCTACAGTGGACCCGGCCAGCCGTCCCGACGAATCCGATTCCCCGCAGTATGAAGCGTTCTGGTTCGCCGTTGCCCAGCCCCGGACTGCGTACGACGAACACTCAGGCGTTCCTGCATTCACCATCGAACCCGGTGGCTGGGTGCTCGCACTGGAGGACCGCGGCCATGAATTCCTGGTGCAGGACACCGACGGCAAGGTTGGGGTTCTTCGGGAGCTCAGCAACATCGAACGCGGCTAAGCAGGGATCCCGTGGCCATCGCTGAAGCTGGTTCGCTGCTCGCACTCAAACGACGGGCCCGCAAGATCAACCGGGTCTTGGCGGAAAAGTATCCGTACGCGCATGCGGAGCTGGATTTCCGCAACCCGTTTGAGCTGGTGGTGGCCACGGTCCTGTCAGCCCAGACCACCGATGTGCTGGTCAACCAGGTCACCAAGATCCTGTTTGCCCGGTACCCGGATGCGCGGGCATTGGCCGAGGCAGACCCTGTGGAGTTGGAGGCCATCCTGCAGCCAACGGGTTTCTTCAGGGCAAAAGCACGGAACGTCCTGGCGCTCAGCACCCGGCTGGTGGATGAATACGACGGCGAGGTCCCGGGCAGGCTGGAAGACCTGGTGACCCTCCCAGGCGTTGGCCGCAAGACCGCAAACGTGGTTCTTGGCAATGCCTTCGGCGTCCCCGGAATCACCGTGGACACCCACTTCGGCCGGCTTGCCCGCCGGTTCGGGTGGACGGCCTCCGATGATCCCGTGAAAATCGAGTTCGACGTCGCCGAACTGTTCGAACCCAAGGATTGGACCATGTTGTCGCATCGGGTGGTCTTCCACGGCCGCAGGGTGTGCCATGCCAGGAAGCCTGCGTGCGGTGCCTGTCCGGTGGCGAGTCTCTGTCCCAGTTACGGCGACGGCGAGACTGATCCGGTCAAGGCAGCCAAGCTTTTGAAGTACGAGCTCGCCCCGGGCAATGAGGCACTGCTGGAGCAGCTTTTGGCCGAGACCCACCGCGCCGCGGAAATCCGCATGGAATCGCAAAGGAGGCCCGGGTGACCGCGCTTGAGGAATTGTCGGCGCTGGTGACCCGCTTCGAGGCTGGTGAACAGCAGCACTCTGCCCTGTGGGAGCGGCTCCCCGTCCTCCCGGAAACCAACCGGCCCGCTGCTGTTCTCATGCTTTTTGGCGTGTTGGATGACGTGCCGGCTGAGTCCGGGCGCCCCATAGCCCCGGCCGACCTCGACGTCCTGTTGCTGGAGCGGGCACACACCCTTGACGACCATCCAGGGCAGGTTGCGTTCCCCGGCGGCATGGTGGACCCGGACGACGAATCGGTGGTGGCTGCGGCATTGCGGGAAGCCGTGGAAGAAACCGGGCTGGACGCCGGCGGTGTCCGCGTTCTCGGCGTCATCCCCGAGCTTGGACTGATCCGCAGCAATTTCCGTGTCACACCCGTGCTGGGCTGGTGGGATGCGCCCTCGCCTGTCCGCGTAGTGGATTACGCCGAATCCGCACAGGTGTTCAGGGTGCCGGTACGCGACCTCCTGGACCCCGTCAACCGTGTCACGGCCACCATTTCCCGCTTCGGACGCACCTACACCAGCCCCGGCTTCACTGTGAACGGCGTGCTGGTCTGGGGCTTTACAGGGATGGTCCTGAGCGGGCTCTTTGATGAACTCGGCTGGACCGTCCCTTGGGACACGGACAAACTCCGCGACGTCGATCTCTGACAGCCGGTGTCTTTCCGCAGCGCCATGGGTCTGAGTAGCTGCCATTTTCAGAAGCTGACTGCGCGGAATGTCAGAAGTGGTTTGCACTTCGAATTTGTGCACGATAGGGGATCGTCCTCCGTGCGGACTAGCAACCAAGCCAGCTAGGAGCGAACACCTTGGCACTATTCAGGTAGCCACCTCGCCAGGGGGTCGCTAAGACGTTCGGAAGGCGGGAGGATTCAGCTATGACCACAGGGCTATGGGTGCTGGATTTCGTCTGGATGAACACCCAGGATCATGAGGAATTCAACAAATGGGGAGGGGTGGCGATGGGTATCGTGGGCGCCATACTCATCGCCCCTCAAGCCAGCAAGAATTTCGGGAAATGGTTGGTGGGACAGCCATTGACCCGGCTCGCCCAGGCTACCCAGAGTCTTCTGAATCGCATACGTGGCCGTGAGCTGACCCAAGTAACCGCCACGGTAACCATTTTCAACGAGCCCGAAGTCGGTAGACCCTCGGTGACGCAGACTCTCCCTTGGGACGAGGATGCGGCTATCGAACAAAAGATTCAGTGGCTAAAAAGCCAGTTGGAACACCTGAACGATATTTGGCGGGCCAGAGCAAAGAGGCTCGAAGAAATCGACCAACTGACAAACCAGGACGTGGCTTTATTGACCACTCGGGTCTACGGAGAGTTGGAAGGCTTGCAAGAGAAGATCGAGAAAATCCAGCGTGACTCGGTGATGATTGACGCTACGGGATTGCTACCGATAGTTGCCGGCCTTATCTTGACCGGAGTTCCAGAGGCGCTGGCAAGCTGGGGACCCTGGGGATGGGTGGTGTGGTTCGCCGGAGCGGCAGCGACGATAGGCGCCGTCATCAAGAGCTGGCGCAGCAAGATTTGGTGGTAGCTGCGGAGTTGTACGACGTCAGCTGATATTGGGCCTCGCCTGACGGCCGATGGACGCACTGCCCCTTTATAGGTGTTGGCTTGCTGGTGATCGTGACGGGGAAATTGAGAATTTTTCCGGAGTCGGTGCCGATCACTCAGCCGGTTCGATGAGCTCGGGGCCGTTGTTGCGGACGCGGTTCCCCCTGGGGCTGAAAATCCGGGAGGCAGTGTTGGTTCCGGCAGAGAGCCCAACAGGTGCTACGGACAGGATTTGTCTTCCCACCGCACTGGCTAGGAGCCAACTGTCGGACAGCTAGCCGCAATGCCGCCTGGCCTGTACAGAAGACCTGCACGGTGAAATGCACGATGACAGGGGAATAGCAGCAACCTGTCGGTTCCCTGCGCTCATCTCATCAATGGATCCTTTGATAAGAACCGCGGGACTGGGACCGCTTGAGGATTCAGGCTCGCGAACTGTGACTTTCAGCGGTAAATGGCGGTGTTTTCACAGCGCTATTTGGCGCATGGAGCAGTCCGCAAGGGGATCCCTCGACGGACACCTACGCGGTCAATACTTAGCCTGGTTTTCGCCGTTCCACGATCACTCCGTACACGACAACGCCCAGCAGTACCGGAAGAAACCACACCCACATTTCGAAGGCTCGCCGTGCATCAAATCCAGCGAGCAGTAGGGCCACTACGTAACCGCTCGCAAGTCCGACCAGTGCGCCCATAATCGACCGCCGCCATGTCCGCATCATTTGCCTTTCTCTGCCCCAACATAGGTAGAGAGTAAGCCCTGAATCTAACGTGGAAGCGCTTATGACCTACCAGCGGGTACGTATGCCGATCCTCGACAGGGCGTTGCTTTCACCCAGTACAAGGGCCACCTACCGTGCCTTCGGCGTAATTTTGGCAGGTAGTGCGGCGAAGCAGCGCCTCTCCCTGGTTACGGGGATCGCAGGACTTGAAGCAACTCTTCTCCCGAGCGAACAAATGACACGTACTGGTCGAGACCTTCTGGCAAGTGAAAGCGCTGTGTCTCTTCCGTGATGCACGTTGGGTATCCAACTGGAAGGATGACCCAGTCGGCCGCCCGAGCTCCTTCAACGAGTAGGTCCCAAGGCTTCTCACCTCCGACGTGATTAGCCAACATACTGTCACCATCGAGGTAGACGTCGACCGAACCGTCTCCGTACTCCACGAGTGCAAAATTCTGCTCAGGATTCTCACGCACGATGAATGGCTGAAGGATCTGGCGCACTATCTCCCCTCCACCGGAGGCCTTATCGCCGTCTTTGAAGCGCTGGAAGTACACATCGAAGGACACGAACATATGTTGTCACATCGGCAGGATGAAGATACCGGTCAATGTCCGGTGAAGGATCCTTCACGGTGCACCTTCCTACTGCCTCGTTGTGTGATGTTTTCCAGGCTTCGATGAAGTCCGCGATCAAGTTTTGCCTACCCGACGCTCCCCTTAGCAGACGCCTTTAGATCCACCGGCCCTCTGCCAGATCAGACCAGAACTCGATGCGAAGCGGGGATGATTTTCGGTCAGCAGTGTTGAAGAACTCTCTTTGAAAGTAGGAGGCGAGATCGCTGCCGTAGTAGATCACGTCAGTTTGATACACGGAAAAAACCGGGCCACCGGCGGGTGCAGGAGCTGCGGGCATGAAACGGTGCGAATAGATCGGGACGAGGACAGGCACGGTGCGCAATCGCTCACGTGCCGCTGGGAGGGCTTCCTCAACTTCGGTTGGCCGCTCGCCCCATTCCTCAGGCCAGAAAGCATTCTCCCGAACGTCAAACAACACGCCATCGCGCGGCCAGTCGAGCCTCTTCTGAATTCCGACGGGGTCGCCCAGCCAATCAACCCAGCCAGGGCCTATAGGCATCGCCAGACTCAAAAACCGCGCATGATCAGGACTGAACTCGAACGAGAACTGCTCTTCAACATCCTCGAGCTGCCATGGCGATAAGCCCGGAGCCAGAGGAACCTTGGCCGCATAAAGCACCTCTAGGGCTTCTTCAACAAGAGAACTCACGCAATAAATCTAGCCGTAGGGTTACTCGTTCCAGTTCAACACGTCACGCTGCCAGTCGTGGTTCGAGTGCCGTCATGTATCTAGAAATTACTGCGACGGACTTCCGGAATGTCCACGGCAGTAATGCGCCCGTAAGCCGGTTGTTCACCGGACAACCTGGTGCCCGGTAAGGGATCGCCTTACGGACGTTGTCCTAGAGGGGCTGCTGCTTCTCCGCTTCGGCTTTAGTTCTTTCCAATATCTCGGCGAAGTGCTGACGGTCGAGATAGTCCGCGCCGGCTAGCCGGATCATGCGCCCCATGTAGGGATCTCGTTGCATCAACTTCCTGTTGCCAAGGCGAATGGTTGTGTAGCCAGCCTTCTTCTCTGCATCTTCCCTGAAGCCCGCCCAATTGATTAAAACCATCAAAGCAAGTCCTGAAACGAGGAGCAGACCTAGCAGCAGATCAGTAAACAAAGACTGAGGGATACCGGCCTTTTGGAGAAAAAGGCATACCAAGCCAGTTGACACTAAAACGGCCGTTGCACGGTGGCGCCACCGTGTCACTTGAAAAGCAGTCCTGCCACTGATCAAACCACTACGGGATCCCGTGTTTACCAAGTCGCAGCTCCATATTTCGCCCAAGCACTCTCCAACTCTCATCGTGCCACGCCCGTAGGTGGTCCTTGCCGATGCCGGACGCCCGGTGAGGGATCGCTCACCGGACAGCGATGCGCCAAGGAAACGGAAGTCCACAATAGACATTGAATATCCCCAAAGTCCCGATGAAGGTGCACATTGAATCTTGAAGAATGGCATGACGTTCGTACTCTGACCGAGGACATTCTTGCTCGAGCCGTTGAGGATTGGGTCACCCCCTTCGAAGTGGTCTCAGTCTGCATCCGTCGAGGCCTGAGAGACCGGGACGATGTTCGGGACCTCGCGCTTGGCCTGATCATTCGCATGATAGCCACCGGCCTGCTCGTGCCAGGTGATATTGGAGGGTCGAAGCACCGGCCATGGGAGTGCTCCCCAAGCGAGGCCGTTGCCCGCATTGCCGCTGAATGGGCTTCCTTTCCCGACCTGGCCAGCCTTAGGACAGGCGATATAGCATGGCTCGATGCCACACCCGAGGGGGAACGTGTCGGGCAGGAGGTTCTGCTTCGTGAATATCCCGCCTGGCTAGAGGAGACAAACGCGACAGACCGAGAAACGCCGTAACCAAAACAAACGCATCGGCGGGGTCAGAACCATCAATCGCAATGAGACGTTCGGTGAAGGACCGGCTAACGGGCGCCGGTCCAAGGGTGCGGCCGGAGGCGTAAGTGCAACGTCAATGGCGGACTCGACTGCATCGCGGCGCGCATCGGTCGATTGGAGAGGAAGCGACTCAATAGCTTGGATCAGCGCCACAAGCCAGGACGTTCGGATCCTTGAAAGGCGATCCATCGAAGTAGCGAGCGATTCCGTGACAAGAACGCCTACAAGGTCGCCCAGTGCGCCCGCGTGAGACCCGTGGCGAGCTACGTAGAAGGACCGGTGTTTGACCGTCCAGCTGAATTTGTGAGGCATGATGGTGGCCATGCTTGAGATCTTTGGTACGAGGTTCGACGTCACGGATGGAATCCCTGGATCACCCGAGACCGTGGGGAATAACGTCGCCTACTTATTCGGACGCTATGGCGGGTGTACCTTCAATGGCGGTCTATACCGGGTGCATTCAAAGGAATCATTCCGCAAGGCGTCGGCAATGGTCGCCGAGGCTTATCCAGAGTTCGGCTTTCCACTGATTCCTTTTGGGTTCGATTGGTTGGGCCGTCAGTTTGTCCTTGACCTGCGAAGCGGTGACGTTGATCCCGAGATTCTTCTTCTGGAACCGGGTACCGGTGAAGCGTTGGAGATCCCAAGGAAGTTCTCGACCTATCACGACGACGAGCTGGTTCGGGATCCGGAACCAAGTCTCTGTGTGAGCTTCTTCAATGAATGGAAGTCCGAGAACCCTGCAGACCTGGCTTTCGATCAGTGTGTCGGCTACAAAGTACCCCTTTTTCTAGGCGGCGAGGACTACGTCCATAACCTCGAGCTCAGCGATATGGAAGTCTATTGGTCACTGATGGCCCAGCTTCGTCTCGCTACAACGAATCTCGCTCCGGGGACGCGGATAAGCGGAATCGAAATCGGTGAATGACGCTTCAGACCGGGACTTCACGAGCCGCCAACAACCGCAGACACACGCCCGGTAAGGGATCCCTTACCGGACACTCTCCGTAGGGCGAGCTCCACTTACCTATCCCCTTTTAGCCGGCTAGTGGCTGCCGCCAGCACCCTACGCAACGTTAGCCAGAAGCCGCTCAAAATCGCACTGAAGAGGCCAGTGAGGATCTCCAGAACTGAAGCAGCCGCCGTACCCGCGACTGCCCCGAGAATAAGCAAGACACCGTCGCGATACCCCTGTTCCTCCGGCAAACTGACCACCTGTTCTCTGGCTGAAAGGTACGGAACGGCTCTGAATCGCTCGGCACATTCCCGTGCCACATCGGTTCGGGACCTTGCAGAAACTTCAACGCAGACATTGCTCAGCTGTTGTTGCTCGAAGGTCGCCGACTCACTTCCCCGGAAATAGGCCAGAAGTGCGGGGGTATATAGACGGTGCACTGGAGGAGTGTCTGATCCAAAATCACGGATCTTACAAGTGATTGAAGTGATTCCGAAGTCCTCGGCCTGATCCTCCCGAAAGTCAATGTGGGCCAGAGAACCGGAGGGCCGCTTTCCAAACCAGAGCTTCAAGTCGGGCGGGGAAAAGCCCAACCGATCAGGTAGTCCGGGCACGGCGTTGACGGCTTCCTCGACAACGAAACAGTCCGTGGTCAGCTGGGCGATTGGTCCACCAAATACCAGGCTTCCACGCGCCATAGACCCGACACTAGCGAAGAGTGTTGCCTCCGACTTCCCGCCCTCTATCTTCCAAGACCACGAGAGATTAGCGGCAACAGCGTTCTCGGCCGCTACATAGAACGCCACTACGCTGTTTTCGTCAACTGATCTTAGGTTTCGAGCCGCACCAGGTGCAACGGGAGGTGGACCCGGGAACAACAACGCTGTGATAATCACTAAAAGCACAGCCAAGGTCCACTTGACTCCATCACGAACACGACCGGGTCCCGTTGTCGGCGTAGCGCCTGCTGGTTCCACCGGATCGGGCTCAGTCGCTACGGCTTGACCCGGATCCGCGGGTTCCGGGGAAGAATCCGCAGATTCCAAGGAAGACAGGTTCCGTCTCTTCCGGTTGGTAACGACCGCCCTAAACCGCACAATTCTGGACGACCGGTATGCCCTACGGGGCGTAGCCATAGCTATTCATTTGACCTTCTCGGAAATCTTAAGTGTGTGGGTTACTCATCAGAGAAGAGTCTATGTATGCCGCAGTAAATCCCGGCAATGGCGGCGATAGCGGCATCCGCTCCCGCTACATTAGGGTGCTGGCTGCTTGACGATATAGGGCACTACGGTGCCACATTCATACGCTGGCTCACTAGCGCTGACGAGCACCCCGAGATTCGGGTGCTGTGGACATTTGAATCGTCGGTAATCGCCTCCGTCATATCCAACGAGAAAGGTCTCCGGGTTGGCCAAGGCCTCCTCAATTGCCGGCCAATCCGCCTCAGCAACCCCAGCCATCCCGGCTGTCCATTGGCCGCCAGGAGAGCCCTTATAAGCCTTCAACTCAGTCGTACCGCTTGGAGGCGTTGGCACATCGGCGTAACCGAAGCCCATCATGATCGCGCATGGTTTAACCGTCTTTTCGTAGCCCTTTTGTGCGTAGGCACATACAGGGCTATCTGCTTTCCACATAGCACTTACGAAGAACTTCGGTCTGGCTATGGCAGGAGCCAAACCTTCCGTGCTCTTGAAAGTGATGGTCCGTCCCGGAGTGGTGTTCACGAAGAAAAGACTCAAGTTGAGCTCGAATTTGGCACTCATGTAACCAGGTTTGTCGTCAGCGACCGTTGCACCCAAGGAAGTCGTCACAATATTTGCGTTGAGATCAAACGTGTAGCCGTCGGCATCTTTCAGGTGGGCGATGAATTGCCCGCTGGGTCCCCTTGATGTGACTGGTGCCGAGCTCGTAGTCAGGGTGGGCGTTGGGTCCGGAGCCGTGGAAGGCCTAGGGGTAACCGCTTGTGAAGATGCTACCGAGCTACTAGAAGGGGCAGCGGCGGGGTCCTGCGCACACGAAGCAAGTGAGGTCAAGGCGAGAGTCACGACGGCGATCCTTGTGAAAGTACTTCGATATTTCACATTTTCTCCCAATGGTTGCGCGGCAGCATTCCGCGTGTGGCCACACCGTAATACAGGCCCCCCGCAAAGAACAGTCGTTGAGACCTGGCAAAGATACGTCGGACTCGGGATTGGAACGAGGCTCTAGCGCGAAGGCGCCTCTATCTGGCCGCTGCACTGCGGTGGAAGCTGCATCGCGAGAACCCTTGTTGCTGCCGTTGATCGTTCTCATCGGTAGCGTTGGAAGGCGGGAAAGTGCCGAACGACGGGCTGGCTATACAACCCAAAGACTTAAATACAAGGAATTGGAACAGCGAGATCCAGACCTCGGACACGTTATCCGCCCGCCCTGGCGAGCAGTACCTTTCCAGGGAAGAGTTCCTTCAGATAGTTGAGAACGCAAAGACTACGGCGGCACGCTTGGATACCAGGTCCTAGAGGTGCAAAGCACGGGCACTAACTCCGCCCGTAAGCCGGTCGATCACCGTGCCCGGGAATCCCGCCGTCACGTTGCGCGCGCTTGCTGGCCAAGGCCATGTACGTAAGACCCGCACGATGAAATGCACGGTGACGGGGGGATTACTGCAACCACGTTTTATATGACCCGAATGAAGATCGGCTATGCCCGGGCCTCGACGAACGAGCAGGACCTTACTGCCCAACGAAACGCCCTCCTTACCCTTGGCGTTGAGGAAAAGCAGATCCTCGTCGATCACCGACTGACAGGAACGAACAGGGTGCGCCCGGGCCCCCGCGAAGCAATAGCAGTCTGCCGGCCCGAGATACGCTCGTGGTGACCAAGCTCGACCGGCTCTCTATCTAATGCCAGGGACATTGCCGGTGCCTGACGGCTAGGGGACTCCTGACATTCTCATGTCGCACTCATCTGCACTGCTGCCGGAAATCCGCGGGATCGAGGGCGGACGACTTTTGAAAATGGCAGCAGCGCTGGTTCGCTGTCAGGCGGCCCTGCGTGCCGCCGTCGAACGATCCACTACCAATCCGGTCGCTGCGTTTTCGCGGACGGCTTTGATGCCTGCAATGACACCTTCAAGGTGTCTGAACGTCGGTGATTCGGCCACGACGGTTCCGTCGGCCGCGGTCAGGCGGAACCGGTACGTTTCATCGTTGTCCTTAAGAATTTCAAACCTGCCAGCCATTGATGCTCCCCCTTGATGCTTCCTTGCACACATATGTGGACCAGCAAAGTATCCACATAGTGAAAGTAGCCAGAACCGGGGGAGAACAAAAGTTACTTGGCGGTACCGGTCCTTCGGCCTCATATGGCGAGATATGACTGGATAGTCCACGAGGTTGTGGGTACTGTGCGGCTACTTCGCCTTGTCGTAGGACTCGACGACGGCGACACTCACAGGGAATTCGACCGGGATAGGTCCGAACATCAGCTCTTTCGCTGCGGTCGCCGCCTCCTCGATGGCCCGGATGCATACGTCCACGGCGTTATCAGGCGCGTGAACCATGACTTCGTCGTGCAGGAAGAAGACGAGTTCCCCGGCCGGTGAACCTGCCGCGCGCAAGGCCCTCAGCCGCCGTCGTAATTCCGCCAGCCAGCACGCCGCCCACTCAGCTGCCGAGCCCTGGACAACGAAGTTACGGGTAAAGCGGCCACGGGACCGGGCCAGGTTGTCGGCGCGACGCTGTTCCTCGGCGGTGGTGGATTGCTGGCTCCGCAGCCAGCCGGCCGACGGCGGCGGGCTGCTTCGGCCCAGCCGCGTAGTCACGGTTCGCCCCGCTTCGCCCTCCCGGGCTGCCTGCTCCACGAACCCGACGGCGCGTGGATATGTGCGCGTGAGCTGCGGCATGAGCCGGCCCGATTCGCCGGTGGTGGCACCGTAAATGGCGCCGAGCAGCGCGATCTTTGCCTTCGCCCGATCCCCACCAAAACCTTGTGCCGCAATGCCTGCGTAGAGGTCCTTGTCGCGCGCAGCCTCCGCCATCTTGGTGTCCTGGGCCAAGGCCACCAGCACCCGCGGTTCCAGCTGCGAAGCATCGGCGACGATGAGCTTGTGGCCCGGGTTGGCATGGACCGCGGCCCGGATGTTGCGTGGGATCTGCAGGGCACCGCCGCCACGTGAGGCCCAGCGACCCGACACCACGCCGCCCACGACGTACTCCGGGTGGAATCGCCCGTCCCGAACCCACGCATCCAGCCAGGCCCAGCCGTTGGCGGTGTGCAGCCGGGACAGTTTCTTGTAGGCGAGCAGCGGCTGGATGGCCGGATGCTTCGATTCCTGGAGCTCCCATTGCCGCGTGCTCTTCACCTCGATCCCGTTCCGGTGCAGGGCCCGCATGAGGTCCTGCGGGGAGTCCGGGTTCAAGCCGGGCGAGTTGAGGATGTTACGGAGCTCGGTGCAGAGCGCTTCGAGCGCCGGGGGCCTGTGTCCCAGAGGCGGCCGCGGGCCCAGGACATCGGCAAGGATCTGCTGGTGCAGCTCTTCCCGCCACGGGACGCCGGCGTGTTGCATCTCGACGGCGATGATCGCGCAGGCTGATTCTGCAGCCAGCAGCAGTTGAAGGCGCTGCCTTCGCTGCCCATCCGTGGAAACCTGGACCACCGCATGCTGTTGGGCCGCGAACTCCTCCTTCAACTCAGCCAGTCCCGCTTTGGGATTTGACGGGGCCAAGTCCTCGAAGAGAGCGCCTTGGTCCGCGGGAGGCGGCGGGGGCTGAAGGGACCGGGGTGGTGTTGAGTCGTCGTCCTGGGTGAGCTTGACCGCGTGCTTGGCATAGTCTGTGTGCGCGGTGAATTCCGAGTGTGCAAGGATGGCCCCGCACAGAGCGAGGTCATGGCAGCGCTCAAGTTCTATGCCGTGCGTCAGCAATTCCGGGTACCAGTCCTGAGCGCGATGCCACACCCAGCGTGGCCGCTGGGCTTCGAATTCACGCACGACGCCGGGCAACTCACCCCGCGTCACGACGCGCGCGTCGGCGGTGGCCTTTCCAGTGGGGGAGATCCGCTGTATGGCTGCACCTTCCGGGTGGGCGGCGAGCAGCAAATACATGGTGTCCATTCTGCCCTGTGCGAGGGGGCTGCGGTGCGCAAGCCGCCGGTAGCGTGGCTGCGGATGAGCTGGACGCGGCGATGGCGCAACCCGTCCTCCACAGGCTCCGACTATGTCCGGTTATGCACATAGGAGATTTCGTCACTTATCCCGGTTCCACGACTCAACCATTGTTGGTGCCATGAGCAAGCGAGATCGTCGGCACAGGCAGACCAGCAGACAAGCAGTAGAACCGGAGATGGACCGGTCCTGGGTTCCACACGATGTTGCCGGGATACTGCTCGTCTCAAGGGACCCGTACCTTCAGGAAGAGGCCAAACGGATCGTCGCCGCTGCGGGAGGGAGGCTCTCAACGGTCGCGGACGTGGCCGAGGCCGTTCACGGATGGGACAGCGCCGACGTTGTCTTGGTGGGAAGCGATGTCCGTGAACTGCCGCCGCGGAGACGTGCGCCTACGGTGCTGCTGGGCAGGGCTTCCGAAGGGGACGGGCTGTGGAGGCTGGCCGCTGCCCACGGAGCCGAACGGGTAGCCGTTCTTCCGGAGGCGGCGGCGTGGTTGGCCGAACACCTCAGCATGTCAGGTTCTCCTGAGCCCGGAGGCGTGGTGGTGGGGATTATCGGTGGCTGTGGTGGGGCCGGTGCTACCACCACTGCGATCTGGTTGGCACAGGCAGCGGCTGACCACGGCGTAAGCACCATGCTCATTGATGGCGATCCTCTGGGTGGCGGCCTTGAACTGGCCGTATCGGCTGAGGACATCCCCGGCCTCCGATGGCCGGACTTCACAGAAACGCGGGGCAGCTTGGACCCCGCCCAGTTCCGGGACTCTCTGCCTGTGGCCGGCGGCTTCGCCTACCTGTCATGGCCTGGAACACGTGAACCGTTCCAGGCTCCCGATGCCGGGGCCATGGCTGCAGTGATGGACGCAGCACGCCGGAGCTTTGAGCTCATCCTGGTGGATATCGGGCGGAGTGGAGAGGCTGCGAGGACCCTTGCCTGGGATTGCGACCGGATCTTGCTGCTTGTCACCGCCCACCTCAAAGCCGCAGTGGCGGCCGGGCGCATCTTGAACGAGCTGCCACCCATGGACGCGGGACTCGTGGTCCGTGGGAGCAATGCCTCATCCGTGGACGCTGGGGTGATTGCCGAGTCACTGGGACTGCCGCTGTTAGGCGTTCTCCCTGAAGTACGGGGTGTGGCGGCCGGCACTGAATTGGGGCGCTTACTTGAGCTCGGCCGTCGCAAGCCAGTGAACCGCTTTGCCATGTCCGTGCTGGAACTCAAAGGGGCCATCCAATGAACCCGTTCGCCGAGGGCGCCAGACGCAGGCAGGGCCGAAAACTCGACTCCCTGCTTCTTGAGACAGTGCGGGAGTCAGTGCTCGCGGGCAGCGGACCCGTAACACCGTCAACCGTCGCAGCAGCAGTACAGGCAAGTGGCAGGCTCTTGGGCACCGCAGGAGCATTGGAGGCTGCCGAATCGATCAACGCAGAGCTCAACGGCCTGGGACCGCTGCAGCAACTCGCCCAGGATTCCGCCGTGACTGACATCTTCGTCAACGGCCCGGAATCCGTCTGGTTGGACCGTGGGCGGGGTTTGGAACGATCATCGGTTCACTTCGAGACTG
Organism: Paenarthrobacter aurescens; assembly: GCF_025421775.1. Classification (GTDB taxonomy): domain Bacteria; phylum Actinomycetota; class Actinomycetes; order Actinomycetales; family Micrococcaceae; genus Arthrobacter; species Arthrobacter aurescens_B. Next base: position 60,272 of record NZ_JAOEFX010000003.1, read on the forward strand.
AACAACAGATCAGGTCCCTGGCTGCCCGGTTGGTTGCAGCCGGGGGCCGACGATTGGATGACGGCTCTCCCTGCGTGGACGTCCGGCTCAAGGGTGGCTACCGGGTACACGCGGTCCTCGCACCCATATCGACAACAGGGACTTTGCTGTCGATCCGAATCCGCCGCGAAAGCGTGTTTACGCTGGGGGAATTGAGGGAACGCGGCATGTTTTCCGAGCAGGTCGAGTTGGTCCTTCGGTCCATCATGGCGCAAAAGCTGAGTTTCCTGATCAGCGGTGCAACGGGTTCGGGAAAGACAACCCTGCTGTCCACCATGCTGGGGCTGAGCCACCCCACGGAGCGATTGGTCTTGATAGAGGACGCCGCCGAGCTCAACCCTGTCCACCCCCACGTGGTCACACTCGAATCGCGTCACGGGAATCTGGAGGGCGGAGGTGCACTGGACCTCGGTGAATTGGTTCGTCAGGCATTGCGCATGCGGCCTGACCGGCTGATTGTCGGAGAATGCCGGGGCGCCGAAGTCCGGGAATTGCTGACTGCACTCAATACGGGTCACACGGGAGGCGGTGGGACAATCCACGCCAATACAGCTGAGGCAGTGCCAGCACGGTTGGTGGCCCTCGGCGCGCTCGCGGGTCTGAATGCTGAAGCCGTACGGTTACAGGTTTCAAGCGCCCTGGACGTCGTGATTCACGTGGACCGCACCCAGTCCGGCCGGAAAGTGGCTTCCGTCGGCGTGCTGGCCGACACCCGGGAAGGCCAGAAAGTGGTGTCCGCCCTCACCTGGCATCCTTCAGGAATGACGCAAGGACCGGCATGGCCCGAACTCGCCGCGCGGCTATCCCTGCCTTGCTCTGCCGGGGACGGCTGGCCCCAGCAGAACGGGCTGCCGGGAATGGACCCCACACTTGTCGCCGGGCCGGAAGACCTCCGGTCACGTGGCACACGGTCAACAGACATCGGCTCACCAGCTGTGGCGGCACCAGGCAGAGGGGCCGGTACATGATCGGCGCCCTTGTCTTCGTGGCCGCGCTGGCGGTCTGGCTGCAGCTCGGGGGCCACCGCGCCGATGGCCGACGACTGCGGAGGAGCCTGGGAGAGCCGGCAGCCGGGCTTCGGAGCCCTGCTGCCCGTGCGGGGTTGTGGTTCGGTCACCGCCTTCGGCGAAGACGGACAGAACCGTTGACGCTAGTGGTGCTGGTGCAACAGCTCGCGGCGCTCCTTCGCGGTGGCCGGGGGTCCGCCAGATTGTGGGAAGAGCTTTGGCTTGTTCACGCTGCCAGGTCTGGCGTGGATGGTGCCCCGGGCTGGGCAGCAGAACCGGGGACCACGGGACTTTCCGTCGAGTCGATGCTGGTATTGGCCGCGGCCCGGGCGGCATCCAGGGTCGGAAATTCACCGGCTGAAGCTATACGCGCTACGGCTGTAAAGGCCTATCCCCGGCGAGGAAGTACTGAGCGCCGAGTATGGATGGAGATGGCGGCCTGCTTGGATGTGGCGGAAATCAGCGGCTGTCCGCTTGCCGACCTTCTCACCCGATTCGCAGCCCAACTGGAAGCTGAAGAAGACGCTGAAGCCGCGCGGCAGACGGCGCTCGCCGGACCAAAAGCCACCGTTCGACTGTTGTCATGGCTGCCGGTCTTTGGGCTTGTGTTGGGCATGGCATTGGGGGTGGACCCGCTGGGAATCTTGATGGGCAACTTCCTGGGTGTTGCCACCTTCGCCGCCGGGATCCTGCTGACGGTGGCTGGCCGCGTCTGGTCCTCAAAGTTGGTGGCATCTGCGGCCGGAGCCATGTAATGCCTGGAGCCCCGGTTCTGTTGCTGATCGCGGTCATGGCCATCGCAGCATTCGTCTGTTTCGCCTTGCCAACGCGGACGAGGTCGCAGTTGTTGGCCCGAAACATGGGCACCAGGGTATTGACGGAATCCTTCAGCCCGGGCAGTCCAAGCGCCTTGGCCGGCGTCGATGCCCTGCCCGGGCATGACGCATCCTCCGAGGGACTGCGCGATACGGCAATGATGCTGGAGTTGGTTGCCTCCATGCTCGACGCTGGAGCCGGAATCGGGCGTGCACTGGAACTCATTTGCAGGTGCGCCTCACCCCCCATCAGGCAATCCCTCAGACCTGTTGTTGCCGCGCTTGCCTTGGGCGCCGACTGGGAAACTGCCTGGCGGACTCCCATCAAGCACACTGCCGAAGTGGTCCGGCTCAAGGAAGCCCTGGCCTTCGCGGCGCTGACAGGTGCGCCATCGGCATCCATCCTTTACGCACAGGCCGCCAGGGAGCGGCGGGAGCAGTTCCGGGCCGCTGAGAAGCGGGCGGCTGCCTTGGGCGTGAAACTCGTCGTTCCCTTGGGGCTGTGCTCCCTGCCTGCCTTCATATGCCTGGGCATCGTCCCCGTCCTGATCGCGATGCTGCCGTCAGGTTGAGGTGCGGGTACTGCACCACTGTCCCTCCACATCCAGCTCACTGCGTGGGTTTATCCACTTGGGGGGATCCCCTCCTTCCGGGCCACATCCAGCCACGGAAGAGTCGAATCAGTCGGCGGACCCGCTGGCACATCTTGAAAGGAACCCATCGTGAAAACACTGTCAATTACGCTTCCCGGCCTTATTGGTGACCTGCCCGGGGGGCGGCCGGCGCCCCACGAAGTCCCGGCGGCGCATACCGGGGAACCGGCGACAACCCAGCAGTACGAGCTCTCCGAGTACGAGCTTGAACACAACGACCTTGAGCGATTCGATGGTGAGGACGAAACCGGGCAGTTCGAACTGGGGTTCGATGACCTTGAGGAGTTCGACGACGGGCGACTTGAGGAGGGTGGTTTCCGGGCAAGAGCAAGGCTGATGGGGTCCGAGATCGGCATGGCTACCGCCGAGTACGCCATCGCTACCCTTGCCGCCGTAGGTCTTGCGGGCTTGTTGGTGGTTATTCTTCGGAGCGAGGAGGTTCGTGGCTTCCTCCTGAACCTGATCCGCACCGCACTGTCCTTGCCATGACGCAGGTGCTGCCTGCCGGCGGGGGGCCATCGCGAAGCCAGGAGAACCAGGTGGAGGAAATGGGTGCCGTCACCGCCGAGTTCGCGATTGCGTTACCGGCTGTGGTGTTGCTCCTGGCGTTCCTGCTGGCAGGCGGTGCTGCAGGGATTACCCAACTGCGGTTGGAGGAAGCAGCGCGGGCGGGGGCGCGGGCATCGGCCCGAGGGGAGACAGCAGCCTCGGTGGAAGGAATTGTCAGGAGGCTTGGAGGGGAAGGCGTCAGTTCGTCGCTGATCGACGACGGCGCTTGGCTCACCGTGACGGCCTCCTCGCCCGTAGGAGGAGCCTTGGGGCACTTGATTCCCTGGAAGCTCTCAGCGTCGGCTTCCGCCCCCGCAGAATCAGCCAGCGCAGAATCAGCAAGCGCAGGGTCGGGCGTCCCGTGATGACCTCAACAGCATGTATCCATGATGAGCGCGGCGCGGGGACGGTTCTCGCCCTGACGTTGGGTGCAGTGGTCATGGCTTTGCTGGTTGGGTTGCTCGTACTGGCGCAGGCACAGGTGCTGGCGTCCCGGGCTGCGTCGGCCGCTGACCTCGCAGCTCTTGCCGCGGCGGATGCTGCTCGCGGCCTCAGGTCGGGGGATCCGTGTGCGGTAGCGTCCCATGTTGCCGGACGTCACGATGCCACGCTCGCTTCCTGCACCGTGGATGGAGGAGAGGTGGTGGAAGTTGCTACGGAGTTGGCGTACCCCTTCGACTGGGGGGTTGCCACCGGTCGGGCCAGGGCTGGGCCACCCCCTTAGGTTGCCGTACCAGAACAGGTGAGGACCGGAAGAGCTTGGTTGTGGGCGGGCCGGCGAAGGGCGCCTGGATGTACTAACCCGGTTGGTTGGTGAACCTAGACGGCGTCCTTCAACAAGACGCCAAGTAGCGTGATGGCGGCTGCCTTGTCCAGAGGGTTGTTCTTGTTGCCACATTTGGGGGACTGAACACAGGACGGGCAGCCTGCCTCGCACTCGCACGACTTGATGGCGTCGCGTGTGGCTGAAAGCCAAATCTTGGCCTTTTCGAAGCCCCGCTCAGCGAATCCGGCGCCGCCGGGATGGCCGTCGTAGACGAAAATCGTAGGGACACCCGTGTCAGCATGCAGTGCGGTGGAAACCCCGCCGATGTCCCAGCGGTCGCTGGATGCCACGAGGGGAAGAAGCCCAATAGCTGCATGTTCGGCCGCATGCAGGGCCCCGGGGAACTCCGCTTCCACCAATCCGGCTCCGTGAAGGGACCGGTTATCCACCACAAACCAAACGGCCTTGGTAAACAGGTCCCGGGCTCCAAGTTCGAGCGGTTCCTCACCGAGGATCTCATTCGAGATCAATGCCTTGCGCTGAAAGGAGACAACTTGGGTGGTTACTTTGACGTCGCCGAAGTGCACCGTCACGTCGCCCCACTGGACGGAGCGGGATGTTTCAAGGACCTCGATCTGGGTCACATCCCTTGCCGTGGTGTAGAAGTCCGGGTTGACCCGGCGCACCATCACGCAATGATCGGCTTCGTTGAGGTCCTCCACCAGGTAGCTCTCGCCTTGGTGGACATAGATGGCTCCCGTGTGGGCTTGGTAGTGGGTTTGCGGCGAATCCATGGTCCCCAGAAGGGATCCGGTTTCGGCATCAACGATGCTGACGGGTCCACCGCCGTCTGCGCGAAGGTTTACCATTCCTGCGGCGCTCTCCGGGTGCGTCCAGAACCAGCCCGCAGGCCGCTTCCGAAGGTATCCCTGAACAACAAGACGTTCCAGGAGACCCTCTGCGGTGGGGCCGAAGAGCTCAAGCTCGGCCGGCCCAATCGGTAATTCCGCTGCCGCTGCGCACAAGTGCGGGCCGAGGACGTAAGGGTTGCCGGGATCAAACACGGTGGCTTCCACGGACACGTCAAAGATGGCCTCGGGATGGTTCACCAGATACGTGTCGAGAGGGTCGTCGCTTGCCACAAAAGCGGCAATGGCGTCCTGCCCTGCCCGCCCGGCACGCCCAATCTGCTGGAAAAGCGAAGCGCGGGTGCCCGGCCAGCCAGCAACGAGCACGGCATCAAGCCCCGAAATGTCGATGCCCAGCTCCAAAGCAGACGTACTGGAAACTCCCAGCAGCTGGCCCGACCTCAACGCTTGCTCCAAGGCACGCCGTTCTTCAGGCAAGTACCCGGATCTGTAGGCAGCCACCCGGCCAGGCAGGCTGGGATCCACCTCATCCAGCAGTCTCTTGGTGATGGATGCGATGGATTCGGCTCCGCGTCGGGATTTGATGAACGCGATGGTCCGCACCCGCGAGGAAACGAGGTTGGCCAGGATGTCAGCGGTTTCGGCTACTGCCGTCCGCCGTTGCTTGGCGCCATTCTCACCTTTGACATCAGTCAGGGCGGGTTCCCAAAACGCCACCGTGGTGGACCCGTGAGGAGAGCAGTCCTGGGAAACTTCCCTGACGGGAGCACCGATGAGACGTCCAAAGGAAACCCCGGGATCGGACGCCGTGGCCGATGCTGCAATGAACACTGGCTCGGGGAAAGAGCTTCCAGCACCGTAGTATGCGCAGATCCGGCGGAGGCGTCGCATCAGATTGGCCACATGCGAGCCGAAAACGCCACGGTAGCTGTGGGCCTCGTCCACGATGACGTAGCGCAGCCTCCGGAAAAACCTCGCCCACCACGTGTGGTTGGGAAGAATTCCGAAGTGCAGCATGTCCGGGTTGGCCAAGATGAAGTTGGCGTGGTCGCGGATCCAGCGGCGCGACGCAACGTCGGTGTCGCCGTCGTATGTTTCTGCCCGCACTGTAGGCAGTTTCAGCGCGCGGATGGCCGCGAGTTGGTCCGCTGCAAGTGCTTTGGTGGGCGACAGGTACAGTGTGACCGCGCCGTCGTCGTGGATCTTCCCGGGATCGGAGAGGACGCGCAGTTCGGAACGGTGTATCGCATCCAAAGCAGGCAGTTGGTAGGCGAGCGATTTTCCCGAGGCCGTTCCGGTGGCGATGACGACATGCTGGCCGGAGTGTGCGAGATCCGCTGCCTGGATCTGGTGCCGGTACGGTTCGTGGATTCCGAGAGTTCCGTATGCCGCCACGATATCGGGGTGCACCCACCCGGGCCACGGCTCGTTGACGGCTTTTCGGGCGGGGATGGTGTGGACATGGCGCAGCTGCTCAGGGTCCGGCGTCCGGCCCAGCAGGGAGATCAGTGAATTTGGTGCAGCCACCGAATCATTCTGTCACTGTGCAGGCATGCCGACGGCGGCACCCAAGAGCGCCGCCGTCGAGCGCGGACTTAACACGATTGCCGCTAGGCCCCCGACAGGTCCGATCCCTCAGTGCCGCTGGTGGACATCATGAGGACATGGCAGACAACATCCCAGCCCAGGTGGGAGTAGAGCTTTTGGCCGTCCAAGGACGCCAGGAGAAGCCCATTCTCAACGTCGTGCGAGAAAGCCTGGGCTGCCAGGGCTTTCATGATGAAGCTGCCCAGCCCGCGGCGCTGGAATTCGGGTTCGGTGACGATCTTGTCGAAGACGGCAGTGCCGTCAACGACGAACACCCGTCCACTGGCAGCTACCTGCTCGCCGGAGTGGACCACGGCGTGGTGGACGCCATCGGCCTCCGAAGTGGCGAGCTCGAGGTCGTCATCGGGGAGCCACGGGTCTTCGGAGTCCTGGGTTTCCATGTCCACGATCATCATGGTTTGGGAAGCGGACGTCACCGTAAGTCCGTGCTGTTCAGCGAGGTACTTGTACCGTTGGACATCGTTGGTAAGGACCGTCAGGATCCGCGTCGGCGCTTCTGAGGTCTTGGCCGCCAGCGCGGCGAATTCATCGTCGGAAGGATCGTGGGCGAAATACTCCCAGTCACCGGTCTTGTCGGTGCGAAGTGCGGCAGGGAAGCGGCCCTCTTGGCGTGACTCGTAGCCGCGGCAGCCGGACCAGCCGGCCACCCAGACTTCCAAAAGGTGCGCAATGTCTTCAACCAAGGCGTCTGGACTCATGTAGAGAGAGTATGCCAGCGCACCATGAAGCAACAGTCTCCGGTCAGCCCCGGAATCGTTGCTTATGGAATTGTGACTTCTTCTCCCCGGCGGGTGGGCAGAAGCTGCCGCCGAAGGAGGATTTTATTGCACCAAGTACCCTTGAATAGTGGCTTTGAACCGAATTGTGCTCTTCTATGGCTTTACCCCAATCGCCGACCCCGACGCCGTGCGTCTGTGGCAGCGCGCCCTGTGCGAAAAACTGGGCCTCACGGGTCGGATCCTCATTTCGAAGGACGGCATCAACGCCACGGTGGGCGGCGAGCTGAACAACATGAAGCAGTATGTGAAGACCACCCGTGAATACAAGGGCTTCCACGGCATCGACTTCAAGTGGTCCGAGGGAGGAGCCGCAGATTTCCCGCGCCTCAGCGTCAAGGTCCGCGACGAGATCGTGTCATTCGGTGCTCCCGGTGAACTCAGGGTTGATGGCAACGGCGTGGTTGGCGGTGGCAAACACCTCCAGCCTGAGGAACTCCACGCGCTGGTGGACGCCAAGAAGTCCAGCGGAGAAGACGTGGTGTTCTTCGACGGCCGCAATGCGTTTGAAGCCCAGATCGGCAAGTTCAAGGATGCGATAGTTCCGGACGTGGACACTACCCACGATTTCATCAAGGAACTCGATTCGGGCAAGTACGACGACCTCAAGGACAAACCCATCGTCACCTACTGCACAGGTGGTATTCGCTGCGAAGTCCTGTCCAGCCTGATGGTCAACCGGGGATTCAAGGAGGTTTACCAGTTGGATGGGGGGATCGTCCGCTACGGCGAAACGTTCAAGGACAAAGGACTCTGGGAGGGATCCCTGTACGTCTTCGACAAACGAATGCACGTCGAGTTCAGCGAAGATGCCAAGACCATCGGTGAGTGCGTCCGATGCGCCGCTCCTACCAACAAATTCGAGAACTGCTCCAACCTCAGTTGCCGCACCTTGACCCTCTACTGTGCAGAGTGCGCCTCCAGCCCGGAAACGCTGCGCTGCCCTGGAGGTTGCGAAGCTGCCTGAGGCCAGCTTCAGAGCCTGCTCACGCGATAGGCAAAGTTGGCGTCCGACCTGGACCCCACCGTGATGGACAGTATGGCGTCCTTTTCCAGTTGAACCACGCTTACCCTCGCGTTTGCGCACCCCAACGTCAGGTCCACCAGGGCTACCTCGCCCAACCCGACGGCGAACGTCACCCGGCGGGTGCCACGGCACGCCAACGTCACCGCATAGGTTCCGCCGGGCAACTGCACCGTTTGCTCGGATTTGGACTCGCCGGGATTCAGGTAGCCGCTGCTCGAGTAGAACGACTGCCCCTGGGATTCTGGCAGCGCAGCCTTGGCCCACTCTTCAAGGGCTTCACCGGTGACCGTTTCTTCCAGAGCAGGATCTGGCGGAAGAGCAATATTGCCACCCGTAGCGGGCGAGCTGGCCTCGGGACGTCCGCCGTCCTCATAGGTATACTCACAGCCCGTCACGCTGCCGCACAGGACAACGAGAAGTACGACGGCGGCCCTCGCCAGCCGCTGTGTCATCACCGAGCGAGCTACCTTGCTGCCCATGCACTGACTTTACGCCCGTGCAGCCGCTCGCTGAAAGGTTGTCTGTTGGACGTTCCGGCGACGGTCTAGCTGGCTGCCGGAACCACATGGTAGGCGTAGATCAGCGGTGCATCGACGCTGCTTGTGGAGATGCTGAGGGCACCCGTGCCGGGCACTTTGATCTTCACCACATCGAGGCTGCCGTTGCATGCCGCTGCTGCGTCCGTGATCTTGTTGCCGCCAGACGAGACGGCGAAGTACGTCTTGCCGCCACCATCGCATGCCATGGTGAGGGTGTAGGTCCCGGCTGGGACGCTGGGCGTTTCCTTAACCAGGGGGTCCCGATTCAGAATTTTGCCGGAGTCCTCCAAGACCATACCGGTCGCCGCCGGAAGGACCTTTTCCTTCCAGGCAGAAACATCCGCATCGGCAATGTTGACGGGTGCCTGGCAGGCGCTGGCTCCCAGCAGGGCAGCGGCGATTATGGCAACAAGACCCGCACGGCGCCTTGTGGAGGAGAGTTTGAGCATGATTCCACGCTACCGGGTTCCGAACCGGGCCTTTGTCCACATAGCACCAGGCAAGACCGTCCGCCCAGATGTACCGCCCCTACACTTGCAAGGTGACTGACACAGCTTTCTTGTTTACCGCCGGCAACACCGATGATGCTCCCCGCAGCGATCGTCCCGATCTGTTGTCGGCGCTCGCCGCGGACCTTCGAGCCATCTCCTACACAGTGGACGGGGTGGCCGACCTCCTGGGGGAGTCCGCCTCCGCGGCGCTCAGCCGGGACCAGCTGGTCCCGGCGCTCCTGGCCAGTGAGCAGCTTGCAGAGTCCCACGAACCCGACGTTCGGGCGCTGGCTGTGGTTGTCCGGCTCTGGCTGCTTGCCGTTCCGCAGGCTGTGGCCGACGTGGATGCAGCCCTCCCCGGGATCCGGGCGCAAGGACTCACGGACCTGGGGTTGGCCACCGTGGAGTCAGGGATAGTCCGGGTCAAAGCAGACCTGCGCCCGTACGGTTGGGATGCCAACGCGGACGGCACCGGCGGAGCCAACCTGTGGGTAGCCAGCGACCTTGCGGCCCACCAGCAGCCGGGAGTGCTTCGGCACGACCATGTCCTGGGCATCGGGCGCGCTTCCACAACCCTGGTCCAAACCACGTTCAGGCAGCACACCAAGCGGGCTCTGGACCTTGGGACCGGCTGCGGTATCCAAACCTTCCACCTCCTGCACCACTGCGAGCACGTCACAGCCACGGATATTTCTGCGCGGGCGCTCGCATTCACTCGCTTCAACCTGCTGTTGAACGCGAAGGAGCTTGAACTGGATCCCAACAATCTGGAGGACCGCGTGAGCCTTCGGCTGGGATCGCTCCTGGATCCGGTGGCGGGAGAACAATTCGGCCTGGTGGTGTCCAACCCGCCCTTTGTTATCACGCCTCGAATGGGGGGCGAATCGCCGTCGGACCAGTTCACCTACCGCGACGGTGGACTCCCGGGTGACGAGATCGTGGCTTCCCTGGTGCAGTCCATCGCAGGAGTCCTCGAACCCGGGGGCACTGCCCAGATGCTGGGGAATTGGGAGGTCACCGCTGGAGCGGACTGGAAGGACCGTCCCATGGCGTGGCTCCAGAACTCAGGCCTGGACGTCTGGTTCATTCAGCGGGAGCAAGTGAGCCCGGAGCAATACGCAGAAACCTGGCTGCAGGACGCCTCCCAGAACAGGGAAGGTGGGCACTACAAGGATTCCTACGCCGCCTACCTCGATGACTTTGCGTCGAGGAACGCCGAAGGAATCGGGTTCGGCATGATCTGGTTGCGCCGACCGGGGGACGGCCACGGGCCCATCATCAGCCGATTCGAGGAAATCAGTTATCCCATCGAGCAACCCATTGGCCCGCATTTGGGTGCCGCCGTGGAACGGGCCGATTGGGTGGCTGCCAACCCGGTGCCTGAAGCGCACGTAGTGGTAGCGGAGGACGTTACCGAGGAACGGCACCAGCGTCCTGGAGCCCTTCATCCCGGGGTCATCCTGCTGAGGCAGGGTGCGGGCCTCCGCCGGACGAATCTGCTCAGCACTGAGCTTGCCGGGTTCGCTTCCGCCTGCGACGGACAGCTGTCGGTCAAACAGATCGCATCGGCTTTGGTATCGCTCCTGGGGAACGACGAGGACTTCGATGAGGCCGGCTTCCGGGAGGCCCTTTTCCGCGACGTCACCAATCTTGTCCTGGACGGGTTCCTGCTTCCAGACCCGGCGCGGACCAGCGCATGAGCAGCGACGCGAGGCCTTCGGTGGGCAACCCCGATCCTCCTGCAAGTGACCCTGACTACACTGATGAAGTGATTGCGAACAACGAGACATCCCAAACGTCGGGCGACGTTCCGCGGCGGAAGCGGGCCGAGAAGACGGTTGAGATCACCGATCCCAAGGCCATCCGTGCCTTGGCGCACGCTGCACGCATTGAGGTCATCTCCGAGCTCTATGCCACCCAGGTGAGCCACACAGCAACCGAACTCGCCGCCCGGACTGGCCTGACGCCCAGTGCCATGAGCTACCACCTCCGTGCCCTCCAGAAATGGGGGATCGTGGCTCCGGCGGAAAATGCCGGTGATGCCCGCGAACGCCGTTGGAAAGCTGCTGGAACGGACTTCACTATCTCGGGAGGCAGCGTGGCCAGCCCCGAGATTGCCGTAGTCGACCTCGAGCTTGATGCCTTCCGGCGCAGGGCCTCCGCCTTCGCCAAGGCACGTGGTCAACGCAGGCAAAGGGGTGAAACCGGCGACGAACCGGTCTCTGTGGTTCTGTCCAGCAATCTGCTCTACCTGACCAACCCGCAACGCAAGGAACTGGCCGAACGGATCCGTGAAGTCGTACGGGAGTACGAACTCGAGGATCCCACCCGGATTCCGGAAGGCGCTGAACGTGTGGCAACCTTGTGGTCAATGATCCCGGACGACCGCGTAGCACCCGGTCAGTAAAGGCCCGCATAGCCCCGGAAGCACCTCCGTGGTTTCCCTGCAACAACGCAGGATTCTGCAAACTATGGTGAACTAGGCCAATATGGGCACCAGCCCAATTACACATTTTTTCTGTAGGAGCACCGTGCCCAGCAAGGCAAAAACCGGCAAGAAACTCGTGATTGTCGAGTCTCCCGCCAAGAGTAAGACCATCGCCAAGTACCTCGGCGAAGGCTTCATCGTCGAGGCTTCAATTGGCCACATCCGGGACCTCCCGCAGCCGTCCGACCTCCCTGCAGAACTGAAGAAGACCTCGCTGGGCAAGTTCGCCGTCGACGTCGAAAACGACTTCAAGCCGTACTACGTTGTTTCCCCGGACAAGAAGAAGAAGGTCGCCGAGCTCAAGGCCCAGCTGAAAGACGCTGATGCGCTTTACCTCGCAACCGATGGGGACCGCGAAGGCGAGGCCATCGCGTGGCACCTCCTGGAGGTCCTGAAGCCCAAGGTCCCGGTCTACCGCATGACCTTCGGTGAAATCACCAAGGAAGCCATCCACCGCGCCATGGACAACCTGCGCGATGTGGACACCGCCTTGGTGGACGCACAGGAAACCCGCCGTATCCTTGACCGTCTTTACGGCTACGAGATCTCCCCGGTCCTGTGGCGCAAGGTTGCCCGGGGACTGTCGGCAGGCCGTGTGCAGTCCGTGGTGACCCGCATGGTGGTGGACCGCGAACGCGAACGTATGGCCTTCCGGGCAGCGTCCTACTGGGACCTCACGGGCCAGTTCGGTTCCGACTCCGGCTCCTTCAAAGCCAAGCTTGCCGCCGTGGACGGTTCAAAGGTTGCCAGTGGCCGTGACTTCAACGACAACGGGCAGCTCACCTCGTCCAGCGTCGTGCACCTTAACGAGGAACTGGCCACGTCCTTGGCGACCGGCCTGGAGAACGCCGAATTCCGTGTCCGCTCGGTGGATACCAAGCCGTACACCCGCCGCCCGGCCGCACCGTTCACCACGTCAACGCTGCAACAGGAAGCCGGCCGCAAGCTCCGCTTCTCCTCCAAGAGCACCATGCAGGTAGCCCAGCGCCTGTATGAAAACGGCTACATCACTTATATGCGTACTGACTCGTCGGCCTTGAGCGACGAAGCCCTCACGGCCTCCCGCCGCCAGGCCGCCGAGCTGTACGGTCCCGAGTATGTGCCGCAGAGCCCCCGCGTCTACGCCAACAAGGCAGCCAACGCGCAGGAAGCGCACGAGGCCATCCGACCCGCGGGAGACTCCTTCCGCACTCCGGCGCAGGTTGCCAAGCAACTGAGCGGCGATGAGTTCCGGCTGTACGAACTCATCTGGAAGCGCACGGTAGCCTCCCAGATGGCTGACGCCAAGGGTTCAACCGCCACCATCCGCCTCGGTGCAGTGGCCACTGACGGACGCGACGCCGAATTCTCGGCTTCCGGTACTGTCATCACCTTCCCGGGCTTCCTTGCCGCCTACGAAGAGGGCAAGGACGAGAGTCGCGGTGATGAGGAATCCGACGAAGCCCGTCGTCTGCCGAATGTCGCCAAGGGCGATGCCCTGTCGGCTTCGGACATCGTGGCCGTTGGCCACGAGACATCGCCGCCTCCGCGCTACACGGAAGCGTCCCTCACCGCTGAACTGGAAAAGCGGGGCATCGGCCGACCGTCCACCTACGCATCCACCATCTCCACCATCCAGGACCGTGGCTACGTCCGGAAACAGGGTTCCGCCCTGGTTCCGAGTTGGATTGCGTTCTCTGTCATCCGTTTGCTGGAGCAGCACTTCACGGATTACGTGGACTACGAGTTCACGGCCGACATGGAAGGCGACCTGGACAAGATCGCCAACGGCCAGGCTGTGGGAGCTGCCTGGCTGAAGCACTTCTACTACGGAGAAGACGCAGATCCCGGCCTGCTGAGCATCGTAAACAACCTTGGCGAGATCGACGCCCGGGAGATCAACTCCGTGCCGATCGCTGAAGGCATCACCTTGCGTGTGGGCAAGTTCGGCCCGTACCTGGAAAGCTCAATTCCCACAGTGGACGAGAAGACCGGCGAGGTGGTTGAGTCAGCACGGGCCAACGTTCCCGAGGAGTTGGCTCCGGACGAGCTCACGGCCGCCAAGGCCAAAGAGCTCATGGAGACTGCAGCCCCCGAGGAACGGGTTCTGGGAACCGATCCGCACACCGGCCACACCATTGTTGCCAAGAATGGCCGCTACGGTGCCTACGTCACTGAGATCATCCCTGAGATGACGGAGGAACAGCTGGCCAACCAGCCGGTCGAGTATTACAAAAACGGCAAGCCCAAGCCTCCCAAGAAGCCCGTGAAGGCCAAGCCGCGCACCGGTTCTTTGTTCAAGTCCATGACTGTGGACACGGTCACCCTGGACGAAGCACTCGCGCTCATGAGCTTGCCCCGTGTGCTCGGCGAGGACGCAGACGGTAACCCCATCACGGTGCAAAACGGCCGCTTCGGACCATACCTGAAGAAGGGTACGGACTCCCGTTCCATCGGATCGGAAGAGGAAATCTTCACGATCACCCTGGAACAGGCGCTGGAGATCTACTCGCAGCCCAAGCAGCGTGGGGCCCGTGCAGCCGTGCCGCCGCTGGCCGAGTTCGGTCCCGACCCTGTCTCGGAAAAGAACATCGTGGTGAAGGAAGGCCGTTTCGGCCCGTACATCACCGACGGGGTCACCAACATCACGGTCCCGCGGTCAACCTCCCTTGAGGAACTGACCCGGGAACGTGCCGTCGAGCTTTTGGCAGAAAAGCGGGCCAAGGGACCGGTCAAGCGGACCACTACCCGCAAGGCCCCGGCGAGGAAGACCGCAGCCAAAAAGTAGTCACAAAGCCGGCCGGGGCAACATTCGCGAATTGCGTCCCGGCTGGCATCGTGGTCGAGTAGAACCATGACTGAACAGACCGTTTCACCGGACAACGAACCCTTGAACGACCTCGAGGCGAAGCTCGCCTCGGCCGAGCAGCCGGACGCGAACCCGGTGGATGTCATCCTCGCTTTCCTCAACAACGAGGTCTACCTCGTCAGCTCCGAGGCCGTGGACGGTCCGGACTCGTCGGTAGAGCCGCTGGTGCTCTCCAACGCTGACGGCCAGCCCGTCCTGGCCGTATTCAGCCACCCGAGCCGGGTGGATGAGCGTTTCCTCGAAGCGGCCCCGCACGTCCTGGGCACCATGGGTTCAGCAATCCTTGGCAACATCGGAGATGAACTGGGCATGGTCATCAACCCGGGAAGCGAGTTCGGCTTCGAAATAGATCCCGAAGGCATCGCAAACATCCGTCGCGACTTCAAGCGCGCTGACGAAGCAGGGGAGCCCGCGGAATAGGGGTCGCCCAACTTTCCGGCCACCATCCCGTCAGCGAAACGTCGCCGCCAAGTTGCTTCACAAGCTTCGAATCGGTGAATAATGGCAGAATGCGTCTTGGCGTTCTAGACATCGGTTCCAACACCGTCCATCTGCTGCTTGTGGATGCTCACCCCGGCGCGCGCCCGGTAGCCTTCGCTTCACACAAGCGTCCGCTCTCGCTGGTGCAGTACCTCGACGGTGACGGCAACATCAACGACGCCGGCCAGCACGAGCTCATTGAGTTCGTCCTGGAGGCCTGGGAGTTCGCTGCCAGCCATAAGGCAGAGGATCTTCTGGCTTTCTGTACTTCGGCGATCCGCGAGGCAACCAACGGTCCCGAAGTGCTGGCGCGGGTCAAACATGAAACCACCGTGACCCTCCAGGAACTCACGGGCAGCGAAGAGGCCTCAATGACCTTCTTCGCTGTGCGTCGTTGGTACGGATGGGGCGCCGGTCCCATTCTGGACCTGGATATCGGCGGCGGCTCATTTGAAATGGCCTACGGCACCGATGAACTCCCTGAATTCGCCACGTCCGTACCACTTGGTGCCAGCCGTTTGACGCGGGACTGGCTCCACGACGATCCTCCCACCGCCAAGAGCGTCAAGGAATTGCGGCGCTATATCCGCTCCACCCTGAAACCCGTTGTCCGCAATTTCCACGAACTGGGCCGCGCCAATCTGGTGGCAGGAACGTCCAAGACTTTCCGTTCACTGGCTCGCATTGCCGGTGCGGCTCCGAGCGCCGCAGGACCATACGTGAAGCGCGAACTCCACGCGGCGGACCTCGGCCTTTGGGCCCAGCGCATTTCCGCCATGACGGTGGAGGACCGGTTGTATCTTCCGGGCGTCTCGGATGCCCGTGCCCGCCAACTGTTGGCGGGCGCACTGGTAGCGGAGGCCGCGTTGGAACTCTTTGAATTCCCAACTATGGAAATTTGTCCGTGGGCCCTTCGTGAGGGCCTGATCCTGCGGCGACTGGACCAGTTGGTCTTTGAAGAGGCGCTCGACCCCGCTCCCCATGTGGGCAAGCGGAAGAAAGACAAGAGCAAAAAGAAGGCAACCAAGGACGGCGGTAAGTCGCCGGACTATGATGAGCCCCACCCTGGCTTCAAGGATTTCCCGGTCCCTGTCAACACCCCGGCCCCTGCACCTATCCCAGCCCCCATGGCAGGCGGGCTGGCCTCCTGAGATGAGCAACGACGTCGAACCTGAAGTGAATGACCGCCAGATTCCCGTAGCGCTGTCCAGCGCGTCCGTCTACCCCCTGAGCGTCCACGACGCCTTTGCCGTGGCGCAGGACCTGGGCTATGAGGGCGTGGAGGTGATGGTCACCAATAACGCGGTGAGCCAGAACCCTGATGCCCTCATCCAGCTGAGCCACCGATACCACCAAAAGATCGTTTCCATCCACGCCCCAACTTTGCTGTTGACGCAACAGGTTTGGGGTACGGCGTGGAGCAAGATCGAGAAGTCGTGCCAGATGGCGGCAGAGGTGGACTGCGACACCGTTGTGGTGCACCCGCCCTTCCGCTGGCAGTCCAATTACGCGGAGAACTTCGTGGAGGGCGTACGGGAGATGGCAGCCACCTACCAGGTGCGCATCGCTGTGGAGAACATGTATCCGTGGCGCGTCCGTGGACGGGAAGCTGTGGCTTACCTGCCCCACTGGGATCCGCTGGGACAGGATTACGACGACGTCACTTGGGACTTCTCGCACGCCGCCACTGCCGGGGCCAACAGTTTGGAAGCCATCAAAGCCCTGGGAAGCAAGCTGCGGCACGTGCATCTCACCGACGGCTCGGGTTCCGGCAAGGACGAGCACCTGGTGCCCGGCACCGGAACGCAGCAGTGCGCGGACGCCCTGCAGCATCTGGCGGCGACGGGATTCGATGGCGTGGTGGTAGCCGAGATTTCCACCCGCAAGGCGAAGGTGGCGGGGGAGCGCGAGGAAATGCTCGCGGAAACCCTGCGGTTCGCCCGGCAGCACCTCAGCGTCCCGATGCTTCGCAGCGTAGACAACTAACGGCGTCGAGCGTTTCACGCGGTACCCGGGTTTGTTCGCCTGACCCGCCCTTCAAGGGTGTGTCAGGCAAACAAGTGCGGGATCCGCGCGACTTGGCAGCGCTTAAAAGCGAAAGCACCGGCGGCCGAATCGGGAAATGGGGGAAAACCCGCCCGGCCACCGGTGCTGCTGGCGGACATCCCCATGCCCGCCTCATCACTCGCACCCTCAATGAGGTAACTACTAAGTTACGGACCAACAATGAGTGCTGCCTGCAATAACCTTGGGAACAAGCTGGGAATCCGGAATCCGTTAGACCCCGTCCAAGGGCAACTGCAATGATGGAGCAATGAGCAACCGAATCGCATTCCTTGGCTGTGGATCCATGAACGAGGCAATCCTGGGAGGCCTGCTGGCCGCCGGGACTGACCCGTCCGACATCGTCGCCACCGTCCGTCGCGCCGAACGGGCTGACGAACTGGCCCAGCGCCACGGGGTCATGGCCATAGCGGGCGAAGAGGAGCCGGACAACAACAAGCTGGCCACCAAGGGCTCCGGCATGGTCATCCTCGGCGTAAAACCGGTAGGCATCCTCGAGTTGGCCCGGGAAATCAGCCCGGCTTTGGGGAAGGACACCATCGTTCTCAGCGTCGCGGCGGCGGTCTCTATTGCCCAGCTGGAAGCGGCGCTCCCTGAAGGCCAGCCGGTGATCCGTACCATGCCCAACACTCCGGCGAAGCTGGGCCGCGGCGTCGTCTCCGTCTCCCCGGGGACGCATTGCACACCCGAGCAGCTCGAAAGAGCCAAGAAGGCGCTGGCCGGTGCCGGTACCGTGGTGGAGATTCCCGAGGAACAGGTGGATGCCCTGTCCGCTATCAGCGGTTCCGGCCCGGCCTACGCTTTCTACCTGGCTGAAGCCATGGCTGCTGCCGGCGTGGAACTCGGCTTGGACGCCGAACTTTCCGTGATGCTTGCCCGCGAAACCGTGGCGGGCGCAGGCTTCATGTTGGCCGAA
This sequence comes from Paenarthrobacter aurescens, assembly GCF_025421775.1. GTDB lineage: Bacteria > Actinomycetota > Actinomycetes > Actinomycetales > Micrococcaceae > Arthrobacter > Arthrobacter aurescens_B. The sequence continues at coordinate 78,207 of NZ_JAOEFX010000003.1, forward strand.
CCGGGAGCAGACCCCACTGCCCTCCGCGTCGGCGTCACCAGCCCCAATGGCACCACTGAGCGCGCCATCGCCGCTTTTGACGACGGCGGGATCCCCAAGATCATCGCGGACGGCGCCCGTGCGGCTGCCGCACGTGCAGCAGAAATCACCAAGCAGCTCGGCTAACCCCCGGAGTTTTTGTACAGCTAACGCCCCTAAGAGCGCGTCTAAAGGGCGTTAGCTGTACAAAAACTCCATGCGGTTAGGGGCGCGCTGCGAAGCGCTCCAGCAGGTCCACGTGTCCGGACACGATCAACATGTCGTGGCCGGACACTTTGGTTTCCGGCCGGGCGTAGGTGAAGTCCTCGCCCGGGGTCTTCACGCCGACAATCGTCACGCCGTACTTGGAACGGACCTTGGATTCCTCCAGGGTGAAGCCCACGGTTTCCTTGGGCGGGTACATCTTGACGATCGCGTAGTCGTCGTCGAACTCGATGAAGTCCAGCATGCGCCCGGACACCAGGTGCGCGGCACGTACGCCAGCGTCTGCCTCGGGATAGATCACGTGGTTGGCGCCGATGCGGGTGAGGATCTTGCCGTGGGAGGGCGTGATGGCCTTAACCCACAGGTGCTGGATGCCGAGGTCCACCAGGTTCACGGTGATGAGCACCGAAGATTCAATGGACGTGCCCACGCCGACTACGGCTGAGCTGAACTCCTGGGCACCAAGCTGGCGCAGGGCATCGATGTTGGTGGCATCGGCCTCCACCACGTGGGTGAGCACCGGTGCCCATTTCTGGACGAGCGTGCGGTCCCGTTCGATGGCCAGGACCTCCCGGCCCTGCTTGACCAGCTGCTCAGCTGTGGCGGATCCGAAACGGCCAAGGCCAATGACCAGCACGGGTGCGTTGTGTGCGGGGCGATTGGCGGCCCCAGTGGTACTAGCCAATGATTGGCCTCTCTTCCGGGTAGTGGTACAGCTGGCTGCGTTGGCGCAGGGCGAGTCCCGCAGCAAGGGTGACGGTGCCGACGCGGCCGGCGAACATGAGCGCTGTGAGGACATACACGCCCGACGGCGGCAGCTCGGCACTGAGGTTGGTGCTGAGCCCCACGGTGGCAAAGGCGGAAATCGATTCGAAGAGCACCCGATCCAAGGAAGCTCCGCTGATGGACAGCAGCAGGAAGGCGGCCACTGAGACGAGGGTGGCTCCGGCAACGATCACCGAGATGGCTACGCGCATGGTCCCTTGGGGAATGGTGCGCCCGTAAACCTTCACGTCGGCGTCGCCGCGGGCTTCGGCCATGATGGCCAGGAACATGACGGCGATGGTGGTCACCTTGATGCCGCCGGCGGTGGAAGCCGAGCCGCCGCCCGCGAACATCAGGGCGTCGGTGAGGAGCATGGTGGTGGATTCCATATGGTTTTGGTCCACAAGGTTGAAGCCGCCGGACCGGGTCATGACGGAGGCGAACAGGGAATGCGTGATCTTGTCGCCGAAATCCATATGGCCGATGGTCCGCACGTTGTCCCACTCCATCAGGCCCCAGAGGAGAGTGCCCGCGGCGAGCAGGATGAAGGAGACCTGGATAGTGAGCTTGGTGTGAAGGTTCCACTTCCGCCAATTGAGCCCGTTCTGCTGCAGCACCATCACTACAGGGAAGCCCAGGCTGCCGAGGAAGACACCCAGCATCAGGGGGATCAGGATCCAGAGGTCAGTCTCGTAGGGAACGATTCCATCCGAGTGTGGGGTGAACCCGGCGTTGTTGAACGAGGAAATCGCATAGAAGACGCCGTGCCATACGGATTGCCAGAAGTCTTCGCCGAGCACGATGAAGCGTGGAATCAGTGCCAAGGCCAGGGCAGCCTCGATGACCACAGACGTCACGATGACGATCCGGAGCAAGGTACCCACCTCGCCTAGCCTGCCGGCGTTGTTCATGGCTTCCTGGGCGATGAGCTTGCCGCGGACACCCAGCCGCTTGCTGACCATGAGGGCCAGCAGGGAGGCGAGAGTCAGGGTGCCGAGACCTCCCACGAAGATGCCCACCAGGATGACAAGCTGGCCGAAGAAGGTCCAGTGCGTGGCGGTGGAAACAACCGTCAGTCCGGTAACGCACACACTGGAAACTGCCGTGAACATTGCCTGGTGCAGGGGAGTGACTGTGCCGGCCGTGGAAGCGGCAGGCAGGGACAACAACCCCGTAAACACCAGGATCACCACCGCGAAGACGGTTAGCGCCAGACGGGCAGGTGAGGTGTTGGCAATGTTGTCGATGAAGTCGCGCACGCGGGTGAAGATCCAGAGACCTTCCCGCTCCTGCTGGTTGGGTTGCCAGTTGGTCGGGCTCGTGGACCGCGACTGGCTTTGAGACATGGCGCTCTTCCTCGGTTGAAACAAGCTTTCCTGAGTAGTAAACCACTATTCCCGCGGCGTAACCGGGCGGTAGGCCCCTTCGGCCTCAGGTAGCCTGTTCTGGATGAACTCACGGCTTGGAACAACAGCTTCCAGCATTACGCGGTCCGCACTGCCAACGACGGTGGTGTGGGATCCAGCCATGACTGCCTACAACTTTGGTCCCGGCCATCCCATGGCTCCGCAGCGGCTGGAACTTACAGCGCGTCTGGCTGAGTCCTTGGGGCTGTTCGAACACCCGCACGTGGCGGTGGAGGCACCAAGCCTGGCAACCGACGTCGAACTTCTTACTGTGCACAGCGCCGGGTATGTGGAGGCTGTTCGCCGCGTCAGTGTGGATCCGTCCACCCCGGAGGAAGGCCGCGGGCTGGGAACCGAGGACGACCCCGCGTTTGCCGGAATGCACGAGGCCAGCGCCCGCCTTGCCGGCGGATCACTGTTGGCGGCTGATGCGATCCTTTCCGGCCAGGCTGTCCGGGCCGTGAACTTCAGCGGCGGGATGCACCATGCCGCACGGGAACGGGCCAGCGGCTTTTGCGTCTATAACGATGTTGCGTTGGCGATCCAACGGCTGCTCGACGGCGGTGTGCAGCGGATCGTCAGTATCGACGTTGACGCCCATCACGGCGACGGGACGCAAAGTATTTTCTGGAACGACCCCCGCGTCATGACCATCAGCCTCCACGAAACGGGCCTCACCCTTTTTCCTGGAACCGGCTTTGCCAATGAAACCGGAGGTCCGGACGCGCCCGGGACAGCGGTCAACGTTGCGCTTCCCACCTTCACGGGAGACGCTGCATGGCTGCGGGCCTTCCATGCTGTGGTTCCACAACTTGTGGGCGCGTTCCAACCCGAAGTGATTGTCAGCCAGCACGGCTGCGACTCCCACCGGGACGATCCCCTGACGCACCTCACACTGAGTGTCGACGGGCAGCGTGAGGCGGCCTCCGCCGTCGCGAGCCTTGCCGCACGCTACTGTGACAACCGTTGGATCGCTACCGGGGGAGGCGGCTACGACGTCACCGGTGTTGTGCCGCGTGCCTGGAGCCATCTGATTGGAATGGTGACTCAACGCCCGGTGCAGCTCAGTACCCCAGTGCCGGAGGCCTGGCGGACATATGTGAAGGAAACGTACGGCGTGCGGGCACCGGAGTCGATGGGCGACGACGTGGACATCTGGTGGCGCTCGTGGGAAGTCGGCTACGATCCTGCGGACGAGGTTGACCGGACGGTCATTGCGACGCGCAAGGAAATTTTCCCGCTGTACGGTTTGGATCCCTGGTTCGACTGATGGCGGCGGGCCAGGAATGCTCCGGCCGCCCCGATGAGATCCATGGGCCCTTCCAGCCACGAAACAGGGATGCCAATTGGCGTATATGTCGCTAGGGTGGGAGGCATGGTGACTGACGACGTATTTGCCGTCATAGCTGAGGCAACCAGGCGCGATATCCTGGTCTCCCTCCGCTCTGGGGATAAAGCAGTAGGCGAATTGGTGGAAGAACTGGCCGCAAGCCAGCCCACAATCTCCAAGCATCTTAAGGTGCTCCGCGAGGCAGACCTCGTCAGCATGCGCGCGCAGGGCCAGAAGCGCTTCTACGCGCTGAATCCCAAGCCGCTCGCCGGCGTCGCGAGCTGGCTCGAAACGTTCGACGTCGGATCCGCGGCGGCCGCCGTCGTCGCGCCTTCTGTAGAGCTGCCCTCGGCTGATGTTCCGGCTGCGGCTGTGGTTGCTCCTGCGGCAGCCACCGACGCTGCACCCGAACCGGCCACGACGCGCGCCGACGCCATTGGCCAGGCCGTGAAGGTTCACGCCAGCGGAACGCCGGTTTCCCTGGACCTGACGTCGGACGATACGGTGCCCCAACAGATCGGCCGCACCGTTGGCCGCGCTGCCACTAAGGCCGCTGATCTTCTGGCTAATCTTCCGAACCTGCCAAACCTTCCCAAGTTCGGGCGTAAGCGGTAGCCAGCAACACTCTAACGTGATCCTCCTCACATTGTGAGTTTTTGTTAACCTTGCATTTCCTTGTGTTTTCAACGATTTTCTACAGTTGTGTTAACTCCGCTGGAAGGGTCACATTGGCTCCGGATGGAGATCCTATGTCCCTCGGTGCAACCATGGGCGGGACTAATCGTCTCGCCGCGGGTCGGCGCACTGAGGATAGGAACACGCATGGATTCAAGGCTCGAAGCTGTCCGCGACACCGTGTTGGCACGGAACCCGGGGGAGAAGGAATTCCACCAGGCCGTCACTGAGGTCTTCGAAAGCCTTGGCCCTGTTCACGATCGTCACCCCGAGTTCCTTGAGGGCGCTGTCCTGGAACGCCTGTGCGAACCCGAGCGGCAGATCATCTTCCGTGTCCCCTGGACCGACGACGCCGGCCGGGTGCACGTCAACCGCGGCTTCCGCGTCGAATTCAACTCAGCCCTTGGCCCGTACAAGGGTGGGCTCCGCTTCCACCCTTCGGTCTACTTGGGAATCGTGAAGTTCCTCGGCTTCGAGCAGATCTTCAAGAATGCCCTCACCGGCATGCCCATTGGCGGCGGCAAGGGTGGCTCGGACTTCGACCCCCGCGGGCGTTCCGACGCCGAAATCATGCGTTTCTGCCAGTCCTTCATGACGGAGCTGTACCGCCACATCGGCGAATACACTGACGTCCCCGCCGGTGACATTGGCGTAGGCGGCCGCGAAATCGGCTACCTCTTTGGCCAGTACAAGCGCATCACCAACCGCTACGAATCCGGGGTCCTGACGGGCAAGGGCATTTCGTGGGGCGGGTCCTTGGTGCGGCCTGAGGCCACCGGCTACGGCACCGTGATCTTCGCCCAGGAGATGCTCAAGACCCGGGGCCAGTCCTTTGATGGCCAGCGCGTTGTTGTCTCGGGTTCGGGCAACGTTGCCATCCATGCGATTGCCAAAGCCCAGGCCCTCGGGGCAACGGTGGTGGCCTGTTCCGATTCCGCCGGGTACATCGTGGATGAGGCTGGGATCGACGTCGCGCTTCTGAGCCAAATCAAGGAAGTGGAGCGCGGGCGACTGACCGAATATGCCGCGCGCCGGTCCGGTGCCAGCCATGTTGCCGGCGGTTCGGTGTGGGACGTCAATGGAACTGTTGCACTGCCATGCGCCACCCAGAACGAGCTCGACGGCGATGCTGCCGCCAAGCTGGTCAGCAACGGACTGATCGCGGTGGCCGAGGGGGCCAACATGCCTTCCACGCGTTCAGCCGTATCTGTGTTCCAGGAAGCCGGGATCCTCTTCGGGCCTGGCAAAGCTGCCAATGCCGGTGGTGTAGCTACCTCTGCGCTGGAAATGCAGCAGAACGCCAGTCGGGATTCCTGGTCGTTTGAGCACACCGAGCAGCGCCTCACCGAGATCATGGTGGGCATCCACGACCGCTGCGCTGCGACTGCCGACGAATACGGTGCGTCCGGAAACTACGTGGTGGGCGCCAACATCGGCGGCTTCGTCACGGGTGCCGTGGCCCGGCGTGCCCCGGGCCTGACCTACCCCGCCTTACCCCACCTGGGTCGCAGCAAACGCCCTTTTGAGCGCTCAAACGGGCGTTTGCTGCGACCTGCACGGGTGCGGTCAGCGCTGGAGCAGCCGCACGTGGTCCGGGTTCAAGTCTGAGACTTTGCTGACGCCCAGCAGCGCCATGGTCCGGGTCATGTCCTTCTCGAGGATCTGGATGGTGCGGTCCACGCCTTCGCGTCCACCGGCCATGAGTCCGTAGAGGTAAGCGCGGCCGATGAGCGCAAAGTCGGCGCCCAAGGCAAGAGCTGCAACGATGTCAGCGCCGCTCATGATGCCCGTGTCCAGCATGACCGCGGCCTTGCTGTTGTCCGCCTTCAGTGCCGTGGTGACCTCCGGCAGCAGGTGGAATGGGATGGGTGCGCGGTCCAGTTGGCGGCCGCCGTGGTTGGACAGGATGATGCCGTCCGCGCCGTGGTCCACTACCTTGCGGGCGTCCTCCACGGTCTGGATGCCCTTGACCACCAGCTTGCCCTTCCACGTTTCACGCAGCCAGTCCAGGTCCTCGTAAGTCAGGGTGGGGTCGAACATCGAGTTGATGAGATCGGCCACGGTGCCGGTGTAACGCGAGAGCGAAGCGAAGGTCAAGGGCTCGTGCGTGAGGAAGTTGAACCACCAGGCCGGGCGGTAGGATGCGTCCAGCACGGTTTTGATCGTCAATGCCGGCGGGATGGTCATGCCGTTGCGGACATCACGAAGGCGGGCGCCGGCAACTGCGGTGTCCACGGTGACCATCAGGGTGTCGTTGCCGGCCTTGGCGGCCCGTTCGATCAGTTCGAGGGAGCGGGCGCGGTCCGTCCAGAGGTACAGCTGGAACCAGTTGCGGCCGTTCGGGGCGGCGGTGGCCACGTCTTCGATCGACGCAGTGCCCATGGTGGACAGGGTGTAGGGAATGCCCGCAGCTTCAGCGGCCTGCGAGCCCGCGTACTCGCCTTCGGACTGCATCATGCGCGTGAAACCCGTGGGCGCAATACCGAACGGCAGGCGTGACTCCTTGCCCAGGATGTCCGTGCGGAGATCGATCTTCGAGACGTCGCGCAGGATGCCCGGGCGGAACTCGATGTCCTGGAACGCCTGGCGCGCACGGCGCAGGGTGATCTCTTCTTCGGCCGCACCATCGGTGTAGTCGAACGGGGCCTGCGGGGTGCGGCGCTTGGCGATGTCCCGCAGTTCCCAAATGGTGCTGGCGCGCTTGAGCCGTGCTGTCTTGCTGAATTCGGGCTTCTTGAACTGCATCAGCGGCGCCAGGTCGGCCACCTTGGGGACGCGGCGCTTCAGTGCCGGGGGCTGCACGACGGCGGGACGCGGCTGGGACGGGCGTGTCACGTTTTTGTCGCTCCCGGCGTTGGCAGGCGCGGCTGTGATCTTGGGATCGAGGGTGTCGGTCATGCGGTTCTCCCTTGAATTCTGTGGTCTTACCACTGTGGTCTAACCACACTGTAATCCATGTGGTTGGACCACATCAACTAGTATTCCGTTATGCGTACCCATGAGTTGGTCCTGCAATGGATCGAGAAGCAGTTGTCTGACGGAGACCTCGCCCTTGGTGGCCGGCTGCCCGGGGAACGCACCATGGCTGAACAGCTCAAGGTTTCCCGGACGTCCGTGCGCGAAGCAGTCCGCATCCTTGAGGCGATGGGTGTGGTCCGCGCCGGCGTGGGCTCGGGGAAGGATGCCGGGACCGTGGTCATCGCCGAGCCTGGCTCTGCGCTGGGTTCCACGCTGAGGCTGCACGTGGCCACGCGCCATCTTCCCGTGGCGGACATCGTGGAGACCCGCGTCCTGCTGGAATCGTGGGCGGCTGAACGGGCGCAGGTGGGCGTGCCGGAGCTGGCGGAAGCCGCGGAGCTGCTGGATCACATGGACGTTGCCCCGGATATCGATACTTTCCTTGCCCTGGACGCCCGTTTCCATGTGGCGCTCGCGCAGGCTGCCGGCAACACCGTGGTCAGCGCCATGATGGCCTCGCTGAGGGGCGCGATCGAGAATTACGCAGGCGAGCTGACCGGAAACCTTCCTGACTGGAACGCAACCTCAGCCCGGCTTCGGGCGGAGCATCGTGCCATTCTCGCCGCGGTGAACAACAACGACGGCGGGAAGGCCGCTGAGCTGGTGGCCGCCCACATCCAGGGCTTCTACAAAGAGGCCGGAGTGGGCGCAAACCCCTCACCCAAGTGACACTAAATGCCAATGTTCGCGCCGAACATTGGCGCTAACTGTCAACTCGCGGGCTTGAGGGCCGGCGCTGCGGTGCTCTTGCGGATCTCCATCCTGGGCGAGAATTCGTCCTGAGCCTGCGTGGTGGTTTCGCCGGCCTGCTGGATCTGTTCCCGCATCCTTCGCCAGGCCAGGCTTCCGAGTTCGTTGATTGGTACGGCGGCGGTGGTCAGAGGGGGAGTGGTGTATTTGGCGAACGGGATGTCGTCGAAGCCTGTCACCGAGATGTCCTCCGGCACCCGCACTCCGCGCTCATGCAGGCCGCTGAGGAGCCCCATGGCCACGAGGTCGTTGAAGGCCAGGATTCCGGTGGCACCACTGGCAATGATGGCCTCGGTGGACTCATGGCCGGAATCGAAGTTGGAGCCGCCGTGGAGCATCTGCAGTTCGATCTCCGGGTGCTCTGCGCGGAACTGGTCCAGGCCCACCAGGCGTTGGCGGTTGGAGGCGCTGTGCTCGGGTCCGGAGAGGAACACCAGCCGCCGGTGCCCCAGTGACACCAGGTGCTGCGCCAATTCCTGAATGCCCTGTCCGTAGTCCACGCTCAGGCTCGGGGTGTTGGTGGCAATGGTGGTGCGGTTGATGAGCACCAGTGGATGCAGGGTGGGCGCCAGCTCTTCTAGTTCGGCGTCAGCCATGCGCGGGGCGCAGAGCACCACGCCGTCACAGCGGCGCCGGGCTTCGCCAGCCAGGATCGCTTCCTCGCTGGTGACTTCCGAGGAGTCGGCGATCAGGACGCGGTACCCGTCCTGGGCTGCTGCGATGCTGAGCCCGCGGAGGATCGCCTGGAAGGTGGGGTTGGCCAGGTCCGGGACAACGATGCCTATGGTGTCAGTCTTTCCCAGTGCGAGGCTGCGACCCACCGGGTTGGGCTGGTACTTCAATTCGGCTGCGGCTGCCCGAACCCGCGCCGCGATCCCGGGATCCACTGCGGCGTTACCGTTCATGACGCGGGACACGGTGGCGTGCGATACGCCGGCCTTCTCCGCGACATCAGCTATCCCGACGCGCCTGTTGGTGTTCCTGCGTGCCATGTGGCCCCTTCCCATTGGTCGTCTCCCGAATGCACCGTCGTTGGAGCAGTGGTTGACGTGACCACCAGAGTCTTGATACAAAGCTTATAACGCTCCGAGAAAACGCTTTCTCATGATTCTTCCCATACGAAGCCGGGCCGTCAAGCGGTTCACTCCTGCCTTTTGAAAGGGGCATCTCTCATGGCCAACATGGTCACCGTCGACTCAGCCAAGACCCAGAACGAAACGGCCACTCCCACAGCCCACGCCGAAGGCGGCAAGCGCACGCGCATTGCCCTGATCGGAACCGGGGGTCGCTCGGAAATGTATATCCGGGCCATCTACGGACAGCACTCGGACGTCGCGGAACTCATTGCGCTCTCCGACGTCAACCAAGGCCGCGTGGACTTCTACCAGGCGCTGATCAAGGAACTCGGCGGAACAGAACCGGTGGCTTCCTTCAAGCCCGGCGAACTCACCAGCTTCATCCAGTCCAACGGTATCGAGCGCGTCATCGTCACCACGCCCGACTACACCCACGCGGACTACATCGTTGAGGCGCTCGAGGCGGGTGCCGACGTCGTGGTTGAAAAGCCGCTGACGATTGACGTTGACGGATGCCGCCGCATCACCGAAGCGGTAGCCAACACCGGCCGCAACGTAGTGGTCACATTCAACTACCGCTACTCGCCGCGCAACACGGCACTGAAGGAAGTCATCCAGAACGGCGTGATCGGCAAGGTCACGTCCATCGACTTCAGCTGGGTGCTGGACACTGTGCACGGCGCAGATTACTTCCGTCGCTGGCACCGCGAAAAGAAGAACTCCGGCGGCCTGCTCATCCACAAGGCATCGCACCACTTCGACCTGGTCAACTGGTGGATCAACGACGTTCCGGAGCGCGTGTTCGCCTCCGGTGGCCTGCGCTTTTACGGCGACAAGAACGCTGCCGAACGTGGCCTGGGAGCCCGTCCTGAGCGGGGCACCGTTGACGGCCTGGAGCATGATCCCTTCCGCTTGGACATGCGCGAGGACGAGCGCCTGAAGGCCCTGTACTACGACAACGAAAAGTTTGACGGCTACATCCGTGACCAGGACGTTTTCACCGAGGGCATCACCATCGAGGACAACCTTGCACTGGTGGTGGACTACCAAGGCGGCCCCACGCTGAGCTACTCGCTGAACGCCCACAGTCCGTGGGAAGGCTACCGCGTCACTGTCAACGGCACCGAGGGCCGGGCCGAACTCGAAGTGGTGGAACGCGCCGCCGTCGAATCCAGCACCGACAAGAAGACCGTGGTGGACCCGAGCGCGACGCCCATCGAGGAGGAAGACGCGGTACGCCGCAACGGCGAACGGCTGGTGGTCCAGCGCCACTGGGAGGCGGCCTACGAAGTCCCTATCGTCAACGGCGAAGGCGGCCACGGTGGCGGCGACAACCTGCTGCTCTCGGACCTCTTCAACGGTCCCGGCGTTGACCCGCTGGGCCGCCCGTCCGGCTACATCGACGGACTCCGTTCCGTATCGGTGGGCATCGCCGGCAACCAGTCCCTCGACACCGACCTTCCCGTCCGCATCAGCGAACTCGGCCTCGGCGCAGACCTCAGCCGCAGCCAGGCCTGACCGGTTCACTACCAAGCAAGGAAAAGACCATGAGCAGGATTTTCGTCACCGGCGGCTCCGGGCGACTCGGCCGAAGCGTCGTGGCCGGCCTCGCCGATGCGGGCCACAAGGTCATCTCGGTTGACCGGGACGCCATCCCGGCGGATCAACTCCCCGCCGGAGCCGAACAGCACACCGCAGATCTGCTGGCACCGGGGGAAGCGGAGCGGCTCATCCGCGAAACAGCGCCCGACGCCGTCATCCACCTCGCTGCTATTGCCGTACCTTTCAGCGCACCCGAGGACGTCATTTTCAGCACGAACACCCGGCTCGCCTACGCGGTGGTCAGCGCGGCCACCGACGCCGGCGTGCCAAAGATCGTGACGGCAAGCAGCCCCACCGCCCTGGGCTATGGCTCACCGGCCGGGTGGCTGCCGCCGTCGTTCCCTTTGAACGAGCAGACGCCGCCCAAACCGTGGAACGCCTATGCGTTGTCCAAACTGATCGCCGAACAGACCGTGCAGATGTTCGCGGCCGCACAGGGCCACAAGATCAGGTATGCAGCATTCCGTCCGTGCTACGTCATCTCCCCGGAGGAGTGGGAAGGTGCGCCGACGCAACAAGGGCACACTGTCCGTGAGCGGCTGGACGATCCCGCCCTTTCGGCGCCCGCGCAGTTCAACTATGTGGATGCCCGGGACGTGGCCGACTTCCTGGACGTACTCCTGGCCAAGATGGACTCGATCCCCAACGGCGAAGTCTTCTTCGTTGGCGCGAAGGATGCCCTGGCAACGGCGCCCCTCGCGGAGCTCTACCCGCGTTTCCTTCCCGGCAGCGGACCGCTCACGGAACACCTGACCGGCACCAGCCCGGCGTTCTCCATCGACAAAGCCCGCGAGCTCCTCGGCTGGGAGCCGAAACGCACGTGGCGCACCGAGCTCACCCCGGCCTACGAAGGCGTCGACACCGCATCTGACCAAGAGAACCACCAAGCAGCACCCAACCCCGCAGCACTCAATGACGAGAACCACGCCGGCCTGGTCCCGGCGGGAGCAACCAAGGAGACCCCATGAACTTCGACGGCGTACTGTTTTTCCCCGTCACTCCCTTCGCTGAAGACGGCACCGTCGAGGTGGCGTTGTTGAAGGAGCACATCACCTCCCGCCTGCCGTTCGGCCCGGGCGGCGTCTTCGCCGCCTGCGGCACCGGTGAATTCCATGCACTCTCCATCGATGAGATCCGCACCGTGGTGACCGCCGCCGTCGAGGCTGTTGCTGGAGCTGTTCCCGTGGTCTCCGGTGCCGGTGGACCGCTGGGTCACGCCATCGCGGCAGCCAAAGTGGCCGAGGAAGCCGGCGCGGATGCCCTCCTGGTGCTCCCGCCCTACCTCGTTACCGGTCCCACGGACGGTGTAGTGGCCTACGTCGAGGCCATCGCCGCCGCGAGCAGCCTGCCGGTGATTGTTTACCACCGCGGTACGGCCAAGTTCACCGCAGAGGCCATCACGCGCCTCACCGCCAATCCGAAGGTTGTGGGCTTCAAGGATGGAATTGGCGACGTCGGCCTGGCCCAGGAAATCGTCTCCGCGATCAATGCCAGCGGCCGCACCGACTTCGCCCTGTTCAACGGCCTGCTGACCGCAGAGCTGACCCAGGGTGCCTACCGTGGCCTGGGCATCCCGCTCTACTCCTCGGCAGCGTTCGCCATGGCCCCCGAAATCGCCAAGGCCTACTACGACGCTTACGTCTCCGGTGATGAAGAGCGCCGCCATGCTCTGCTCGAAGGGTTCTACGCTCCGCTGGTCCGGCTCCGCGACCAGACTCCGGGCTTTGGCGTTTCCCTCATCAAGGCGGGTCTGCGCCTCGCCGGGCTGCCCGTTGGCCCGGTCCGTCCGCCGCTGGTCGATCCCAGCGAGGAACAACTGCTGGAGCTCAAGTCCATCCTGGCCAAGGGCCACGAGCTGGCCGGCAGCTGATGCCGGCCCGCATCACGGGCCTCACCACCCGGCTGATCACGGTCCCGCTGCTGCGCAGCTGGGGTGCCGAAGCGCCCGAGAACCATGTGATCGTCACCGAACTGACCACGGACGACGGCGGGACGGGCCACGGTTTCTCGTGGACACCTACCATTGGTCCCCAGGCGGTCAAGGCCCTGCTGGACCACGACATCGCACCGTTCATCGTGGGTTTGGAGGCCAACCCGGAGATCGTGTGGGACCAGCTCTGGAAGCGCCTGCACGAGGCCGGCGGGGGCGGGCTCACCACCATTGCGATGGCCGGCGTGGACCTCGCCCTCTGGGACCTGAAAGCACGGCAGGCCGGCACGTCGGTCACCGGGCTTTTGGGCCAGCGCCAGGAGTCCGTGGAGGTCTACGGTTCCGGCGTGAACCTGCATTACTCCCTGGAGCAGCTGGTGGAGCAAGCCCAGCGGTGGGTTGCTGCCGGGCACAACGCCGTGAAGATCAAGGTGGGCAAGACCGAGCTCCGGGAAGACGCAGAGCGCGTTGCCGCAGTGCGGGCAGTGATCGGCCCGGACCGGTTGCTCATGATCGACGCCAACCAGCGTTGGGACCTGGCCCATACCTTCCGTGCTTTGGACGTTTTGGGGGAGTACGGACTGGAGTGGTTGGAAGAACCCATCCGCGCCGACGACCTCTGGGCTTACCGGCGTCTGCGCAAGCAGTCGCCGGTGCCCATTGCGTTGGGTGAGAACGTCCACACGATCTTCCGCTTCCGCGACTTCATCGAAGCGGAAGCCGTAGACATCATCCAGCCCAATATTGTCCGCGTGGGCGGTATTACGCCGTTCCGCAGGATCGTTGAGCTTGCCCGTGCCAACAGCATCCGGGTGGCGCCGCACCTGCTTCCGGAGCTCTCCGGGCAGCTGGCGCTCACCTTGGCCGAAGCCGTGAGCGTGGAGGACGTGGAAGATGCGTCGTTCGAACAGCTCGGCATCCTGGCCGGACCTTCGCCGGTACGGATCACCAACAGCAGGCTCACTTCGTCGGGCCTTCCCGGGCTTGGTTTCGACTTCACCGGGAAACCACCACAGCCACAGGTGCCGGCCCCAGACAGCTCCGCCCCTGAGAGTAAAGGAAACCGCATTGAGTACAGCAACTCTTGACCTGACCGCCATCACGGCGGCAGCCACCGAAGCCGCAAAGGTGACCGCAGCAGCTTCCGACGCCGAGCGCGCGGCCTGGCTGACCGCCGTCGCCGACGCCTTGGACGCCAACGTCACCGAACTCGTGGCCATTGCCGATTCCGAGACAAGCCTTGGCACCGTCCGGCTCACCGGGGAGGTGGCCAGGACCAGTGGGCAGCTGAGGCTGTTCGCCAACGTGATCACCGAGGGTTCCTACCTGGAAGCCGTGATCGATCACGCTGACCCTGCGGCTACTCCGCCCAAGCCCGACCTGCGCCGCATCCTGCGTCCGATCGGTCCGGTAGCCGTGTTCTCGGCGTCGAACTTCCCGTTCGCCTTCTCCGTGGCCGGTGGCGACACCGCCTCCGCGCTGGCAGTGGGTTGCCCGGTGATCGTCAAGGCGCACTCAGGGCACCTTCGCCTTTCCGAGCGCACCGCTGAGATTGTCAGCGAAGCCCTTGCCAAGGCCGGAGCCCCGGAAGGGATCTTCGCGCTGGTCAGCGGCCGCGAAGCAGGCACAGCCCTGGTCCAGGACCCCGCCATCAAGGCCGTTGGCTTCACCGGCTCCATTCCCGGTGGACGCGCGCTGTTTGACCTCGCGGCCTCCCGCCCGGAGCCGATCCCGTTCTACGGTGAGCTCGGCAGCCTGAACCCCGTGGTCATCACTGCGGATGCCTTGGCCGAACGTGGCCAGCAGCTCGCCGCAGGTCTGGCGGGCTCGTTCACGATGGGGGCCGGCCAGTTCTGCACCAAGCCGGGACTCGTGTTCATTCCGGCCGGCACGGACTTTGCGTCACACCTGGCTGAGGCCAGCAAGGACAAGCCCACCGCTGCCATGCTCACCGAGCGCATCGCCGAGGCCTACCCGGACGGGCTCCGGAACGTCGCAGACCAGCCGGGTGTCGCCGTCGTCAGTGGCACCGTCCAGCAGGACAGCCTGGCCGACGGCGCCGCACCTGTGGTGTTCTCCACCAGCGCGGCCAACGTCCTGGAACGTCCCGAGGAGCTGTTGGAGGAGTGCTTCGGCCCCACCACGCTCCTCATCGAGTACGCCAACCAGGAGGAACTGTCCGCGGCCCTGGCCAAGGTTCCGGGCAGCCTTACAGGCACGGTGCACGCGGAACCGGGTGAAGACGTCTCCGCACTTGTGGAGCAGCTCAGCGGCTTGGCCGGAAGGGTCCTGTTCGACGGCTGGCCCACAGGTGTTGCCGTGAACTGGGCCCAGCAGCACGGCGGTCCGTACCCGGCCACGACGTCGCTGTTCACTTCGGTGGGAGCCACCGCAGTCCGCCGTTTCCAGCGCCCGGTAGCCTACCAGGACGCTCCGGAGACTGTGCTGCACCCTGCGCTGCACGACGCCAACCCGCTGGGCATCCCGAGGCGCGTGGACGGCATACTCACACTCCGCTGACCCACCCGCAACCAGCTGGGTAAGGGCAGACGAAAGGGGCGGGGTCACCACGGTGACCCCGCTCCTTTCGCGTTTGGGTACAGGAGTGTTTGGGTACAGGAGTTAGGGGCGCAGCGTCAGCGGACGACGGCGGCCGTCAACGTCGGTGGTCGGCCAACGGTCGTCGACGGTCAGGATGCGCAGGCCGGAATCCGTCAGCAGGACAGTGTCCTCGATCTTCACGCCGGGCCCGGACGGGTTCCAGGTGAAGGGCTGGTTGAGCACCACTGTGTCCGTGACGTCCGCGGTGACCCGGGGGTCGCGGCCTGCGTAGCCGGCCGGCCCGCCCTGGTGGTGGCGCGTCCACTGATCGTCGCCGAAGCCGTGCCGCCTGTATGCCCGCTGGATCTCGGCGAAGATCTCGTTGAGCTTCGCACCGGGAACCGTGGCCCGGAAAATGTCGGCTTCAACAGCGGCGATGCGGGCCTCGGCGTCGAGCTCCTGGGGAGTCCCGGCGTCGAACGCTACCCAACGGGTGACGTTGGCAACCAGCCCGTTGCGCCGGGCGCACACCACGGCCATGGCCCGGCGGCCGATACGGGCGTGGGTGGCCAGCGGATGGCGGAAGTCGCTCCTCCCCGCACCGTTGCAGAGGAGTACGAGCGGCTCGGCTCCCACCGCCACAATGCGGGCGGCCAGATCCGAAACCAGCTGGAACTCGGTGGTTTCCGGGGTCGCAGCGGTGAGGACGTCCGTCATGGCGGCTGCGGCATCGGCGGACAGCCCGGCGTAGCGGGCAGTTTCGGCGGGCAGGAGCTGCTGCCGGGCTGCGCGAAGTTCGGCGGTGACGGCTGCTTCCACCAGCGGGTTGCCATCGATGGCCAAGGCCGCCGCTGCCGCGTGCAGCTGACCATGCCACGGAACAGTGTCCAGGCTGACTCCGTCCGGCAATTCCTCGGCGGCGATCCGTTCGGCTTCGTTGTTGAACGTCACCAGATGGTCACCGGAGCGGTCCACCAGAAGTGCGGCGATGGGATCTCCCGCCAGGCTGATGTGGACGCGGCTGCCGTCCAGGTACCAGGTGAGCGCCGTGTTGGAAGTGAGCAGGAGCGAGTCGCGTCCTGCAGCGTCCAGGATGTCCAGCACCCGGCGACGTTTCACGCCGCGGTCAGCAGCGTTGCCCGCTGGCGTACGAACCCGGCCGGGCCCTGATGCCGGACTGGATGTTGGCGTGGATTGAGTAGGCGTGGTCATGCCGATTCCCCCAAAGTAGTGATGAGTTGTTCAATGTCTTGTGTTGCCAGGAAGCCGTCCGTGATGAGCACGGTGACCGACCTGTGGACAGGGCGGCCCGGTTCGGTGGCGACGGGGGCGTCCCACGCCAACGACAAGCCGACGCCGGGATAGCCCGCGTGCCGCACGAACCATGGGTCAGGGGCTTGAGGTGAGGCGAGAAAAACGAGTGTTGCGGGGTGGCCCAGCCCGGGGTCGCCGGTGACGTGCGCGGCGCCAGCTGTTCCGGCGTCGAACGTTCCCGACCACGCCAGCCACGGCGCCACGCTGCCGTGCACCGCGTCCTCGCCGCGCGAATCCGGGGTCCAGATGGTGGCGTCACCAACCCTGGGCAGCCGCCAGAAGAAGCCGCCGTAACCACCCTGCGGCCGCCCATTGGAACCGGGGCTGCCCAGCAGTACCGGACGCCCGGTGGCGGACTCCAGTGTGAAGTCCAGCGTCAGTTTCCACGCTGAATTCCCGACGGCGGCCCAGCGCCACTGACGCTGTTCGCGGAGGACGGGTGTTCCGTCGGGCCCGAGCCAGCTCAGCTGTTCGCGTCGATGCCCATCACTGTGCTCCGCGGATTCGGTGACGATACGGCCGTGGTCCTTGCGCCAGACGTACGCCCCGGCATTCCGGGTGTAGGTCCGGCCGCCCCAGAAGTTGATGCCATCCACATCCTGGAGGGCCACACCTGCGCCCAGGTGCCAGACGTGGTCTTCCGGGATGTGATCGGTGACCACCGTGCCGGCAATTGTTCGCACGGGGTGCAGGTACGGGCGCGGAGAGGAGCTGGGCCGGATGTGGGTTCCGTCCTGGAGAGTAGCGACGGATATGCCATTGATGTCCAGGGACATCCCGGCGGAGGCAGTCCATGGCGCTCCGAGCTCAGCGAACGTGGCTTGGCCGAGGGCTGCCCGGCGGATCAACGCCTCGATGCCATGCACCACGGGGTGGGCGTCGTCGCCGTCGCCCTCCCAGGTGATGAAGTCCGGGTGGATGGGCTGGGGCGAGTCAGCCGTGCGGATGGCCTCCAGCACGGACATGTAAGCCCCCGCGCCACTGAGGGGGCTGAGGAGATCTTTCTCCGTGCGGGCCGCCAACAGGTTTTCCAACAGATCGGTCCGCCCGAACGTCTCGTGCCGGGTTCCTTCCGGCGTGGTGATCGCCACGCGGTCTTCCGTGTAGAACAGTGTGAGTTGACCGAGCGTCCCGTACACCGTGACCGATGGTGCGGCCTGCACAGGTGCGCACAGCGTCAAAGCGCAGGTCAGCACCGTGCCACGTGCGGTCCGGACCCTCACCACGGAGGTGTCGTCACTCTCCGTATCGTTGGCCCGGTAGAGATCGGTGTCCACTGATTCGACGTCCGCTACTGTTCTGGCGCCGGCCAGCCGCAGCCCTGTAGCTACGGCATGGGCCAATGCGTTGGTGGCTACTCCGTCCACCACATCCGTTCCGTTCAGGCTGCGTTTACCGGCCCACCGGGACCGCTTGAAGTACGCCTTGTTTCGCAGCCACAGTCCCGTTGCGCTGATGCCACGGATGTCGCCGATTTCCCCAGCAACCACGAGGCCTTCGATCGCAGGCAGGGCATCTGAACCCAGGCTCTGGAAGCCCACCTGCACCAGGCGGTCCGCGCTCGCGGCAGCTGCCAGGACTTCCTCGTAGTGCGCCATGGACGCCACCGGTGGCTTTTCCAGATACACGTTGGCGCCGGCTTTGAGGGCCGCAAGGGCAAGAGGTGCGTGGGTCTGGATGGGGGTGGAAACGATGACGACGTCCGGAGCGGTTCCTGCCGCGAGGAGCTCATCAAGGGAAGCGAAGACGTCAACAGCGGGACCCAGTGTGCCTTGTGCAGGAGGTTGCGGGTCTGCGACGGCCGCCAGCTCGAGGACGCCGGCAGCGGCCAGGCGGCCAAGGTTGTCCAAGTGCCGTTCGCCGAAGCCGTGCACGCCCACCAGCGCGATGCGGGGGAGCCGGGCGTGGACTTCCGCAGCTGAGGTGGTCAAAGGCTGGGTCATGAGTCCGTCCTAGCGGGATCAGGTGCGGTGGAAATGGCGGGGTGTGTGGGCTGCAGGGCTGCGGTGAGGAAGGCCGCGGCCTCGTCCTGCATGGCCGGAGTGAAAACGTGGGGTTCCTGCCAGAAGCTGCCCGTGTAGCGGGCCGGAAGCTGCTCCAGGAGATGGTTGTGGGCATCGCGCATTCCCTGTTCGGGGAACAGTTGGTCAGCCATGGCGTACTGGACCAGGACGCCGGCGTTGGAACGGGTGGCAAGATCAGGCCAGTCCCCGAGTTTGGCGAGGCCGGGGGAGTGCAACAACCAGGAGTGCGCGTCCAGGTATGCCGGCAGTAGCGAGGCGAACGTGGTCATCATGCATGTCACTACGTAGCTGCGGATCAGGGGGCTCATGGCAGCGAGCATCAGGGCCCGGCCACCTCCGCCGGAGAATCCCAGGCAGCCGAGGCGATCCGCGTCCACTCCCGGCAACGACGCCAGGACGCCCAGTGCCGCGAGGTCGTCGTGCGCAACGGTTCCGGCAACACTGGTGCCGAGCAGCGTTGCCGCTTTCGCTACGGTTTCCTCGTGCGCAGCTGCGGCTGCGTTGTATTGTTCCGCCGCGGAAGGCTCGACGCCTGCCTCCCGCCAGAGCGCCTGCTGGCCGTTGACGGCGTTGGCGGTCCGCCAAGGCAGGGGGTCGAGCCTGAAGCGGCGGCTGCCCCACATGAACGTGTCATGCGCGAGGACAGCGAAGCCCTGTTGCGCCATCCATGTGGCGAGGGCACGTCCGCCGTAGAGCTTTCCACTCAACCCGAGCGGCAGGCTGCCGAAGCCGCCCGCGTTGGATGAACCGCCGTCGTGCTGGTCCATGCCCGAAGGAATCGCAACGAGCCGCTCAGCACCGTAGGCCTTGATACCGCCGTGACAGTGCAGGGCGAGTACCCCGGGCAGGGGGCCGGTGGTGCCGGCAGGCCGCACGAACCATGCGGACGTCCGGGGACCGAAGCCCAACTGCCAGGACAAACGTGAGGTGATGACGCCGTCGTGTTCTGTTTCTGAATGGACTGTGTATGCAAGATCCGTTGTTACGGCCGGAATTCCGAGTGTGTCGGCCAGTTGCTGTGCCGCCGCGGAATCGGCGGTGTGGTGGCGCGCTGCGTAGCCGGGCCAGTCCTCATATCCTCCCAGCGCGCTGGGGCGGGGAAGTGATTGCGCCACGTCAACCGCGGTCATGGCAGGTGGAGTCGGTGGGAAACATAGTGTGTTGCCTTATCGATGCGTGAGGGTGTGCGGTGGCGCACGCCGGGCTGCTTCAGCGTGGGGAAATCGATGTGGGCGGCTTCGCAAGAAAACGCTTTCTCAAAAATTAGCAAAAGGCTGTACATGGGTCAAGAAAACGTTTACTTTGGTACGGAGCCGCTGAAAGCCTGGACCCGAATCCTGGCCATTCGCGGGGAAACGCCAGAAGAATGGTGGCGCCCCCGCACGGCAAGCACCAACCAGACTCGAACTCCGTGGATGGCCACGATGACCAAAGGAGACCACATGGCCGCTGTTACACACACGGGGACGCCGCAAGGCGTTCGCGCTCCGGCGAGGGGGAAGCGATGAGCGCTATCGGCGAACTCTCCACGATCACCCGTCGCAAGGGCCCCATGACCAAGGAAGAGAAGAAGGCCAACGGCCGCGACAACAAAGCCGCCTACGTCTTCCTTCTTCCCTGGCTGCTGGGCCTGGCTGTCATCACCGTGGGCCCCATGCTGATGTCCTTGTACCTGTCCTTCACGGACTACAACCTCCTGCAGCCCCCGGAATGGGTGGGCCTGGACAACTTCGTCCGCATGTTCGGCGACGCCCGCCTCCACAACTCGCTGCGCGTCACCTTCACCTACGTCCTGGTGGGTGTTCCGCTCCAGTTGGCTGTAGCCCTGGTGATTGCCCTGGTGCTGGACAAGGGTCTGCGCGGCCTTCCGTTCTACCGCTCCATCTTCTACTTGCCCTCCCTGCTGGGCGGCTCTGTTGCTGTTGCCATCCTGTGGAAGCAGATCTTCGGCACCACCGGCCTGGTAAACCAGGTCCTGGCGATGGTGGGCATCGAAGGGCCGGGTTGGATCTCGGACCCCAACACCGCCCTTGGCTCCATCATCCTGCTGCATGTCTGGACCTTCGGAAGTCCCATGATCATCTTCCTGGCCGGCCTCCGCCAGATCCCGGTGATGTACTACGAGGCCGCCAAGGTGGATGGTGCGACCACGCTGCAGCAGTTCTGGCGGATCACGCTTCCGATGCTGAGCCCCATCATCTTCTTCAACCTGGTGCTGCAGATCATCGGCTCGTTCCAGTCCTTCACCCAGGCGTTCATCGTCTCCGGTGGCAATGGTGGACCATCCGACTCCACCATGTTCTTCACGCTGTACCTGTACCAAAAGGGCTTCGGCCAGTTCGATATGGGTTATGCCTCGGCGATGGCCTGGTTCCTGCTGGTCATCATCGGTGTCTTCACTGCCATCAACTTCATCGCTTCAAAGTATTGGGTGTTCTACGATGACTAAACTCCAGACCCTCCCGGCCGCCTCCTCCGAGACCCGCAAGACCGGCAAGAGCCCGCGACGACGTGAATCCCCGGGCAGTCTGGCCTTCAGCCGCAGCGCCCGCATCAAAGGCCTGATCAAGCACGCCATCCTGATCCTTGTTGGCGGCGTAATGATCTACCCGCTGCTGTGGATGGTGGTTTCGTCCCTGCGCCCCAATGACCTCATCTTCCGCGAACCCGGCCTCTGGCTGGAGAACCTGGAAATGAGCAACTACACCGATGGCTGGTCCGCGCTGACCCACCCGTTCGGGCACTACATGATCAACTCCGCGATTGTGGTCCTGGGCTCGATCGTGGGCAACCTGGTCTCCTGCTCCATGGCCGCCTATGCTTTCGCCCGCTTGCAGTTCAGCGGCAAGAAGCTGTTCTTCGGCATCATGCTCTTGACCATCATGCTCCCGTTCCACGTGGTGATCGTGCCCCAGTACATCCTGTTCTCGCAGATCGGCTGGGTGAACACCTTCTGGCCGCTCATCGTGCCCAAGCTCCTGGCCACGGACGCGTTCTTCGTGTTCCTCATGGTCCAGTTCATCCGCGGTATCCCGAAGGACCTTGACGAGGCTGCCCGCATCGACGGCGCCGGCCACCCCAGGATCTTCCTTCGCGTGATCCTTCCCCTGATGGTCCCTGCCTTGGCCACCACCACCATCTTCACGTTCATCTGGACCTGGAACGACTTCTTCGGCGCCCTCATCTACCTGACGGACCCGGACATGTTCACCGTCCCGGTAGCCCTGCGGGCTTTCGTTGACTCGCAGTCCGCCACCAGCTGGGGATCACTCTTCGCAATGTCCATCGTGTCCTTGCTCCCGGTCTTCCTGGTCTTCCTGTTCGGCCAGCGATTCCTCATCAAGGGCATCGCCACCACCGGCATCAAGTAGGCCGGCCCTTCCTGCCGAAAGGAGGTGGCTCCTGCCACCTCCTTTCGGTGAGCGCCGTCCAGCCGGTGGGTGCCGCCGTCGGAAATCCCAACAACTAATACAAGTCAGCATCTTGTAATACAAGAATGTGACTTGTAGCATAATTTCACGTCGGAAAACGCTTTCTCATTCGCATCAGGATCAATGAAGATCGGAGACATCAGTGCCCGTAAATCCACAGGGTGAAGCAGTCGCCCCCGTAGCAACATCAACAACAGGTGCCGCGCAGGTCAAGGCCAGGCGCACCAGGCGCAAGCTTCGCGCCTCCGCCCTCGTTGCGGCCACAGCTGCCGCCGTCCTGGCACTCACTGCCTGCGGTGGCGGCGGTTCCGAAGCCAAGAGCGCCGACGGCAAGGTGGAGCTCCGCTTCGCCTGGTGGGGTGGCGACAAGCGCGCACAGGTAACGCAAGCGGCCATCGCGGCGTTCGAAGCCGAGAACCCCAACATCAAGATCAAGCCCGAATATGGCGACTGGAGCGGCTACTGGGACAAGCTTGCCACCCAGGTTGCTGCCAACGATGCTCCGGACATTATCCAGATGGACGAAAAGTACATCACTGAGTACTCCACCCGCGGCGCGCTGCTTGACCTCTCGAAGTACGACATCGACACGTCCAAGCTGGACCAGGCCGCCTTGGATGCCGGCAAGGGCGAGAAGGGCCTGACCGGCATCGCTGCAGGCATCAACGCCGCCACCATCCTGGCCAACCCGGCCGTGTTCCAGGCCGCCGGGGTTGCCCTCCCTGACGACAAGACCTGGACATGGGAAGACTTCGAGCGGATCTCCGCCGAGGTTACCGCCAAGTCGCCCAAGGGAACCTACGGTGCTGCTGCCTACGGCACGGACGAAGCATCCCTGGGAGTGTGGCTCCGCCAGAACGGCAAGTCCCTCTACACCGATGACGGCAAGCTCGGCTTCGAGCCCTCGGACATCGCCGAGTGGTGGAGCTTCCTGAAGGAACTGAGCGAGAAGAAGGCAGTCCCGTCGGCATCGGAAGTTGTTGAAGCCGAGGCGGCACCGCTCGACCAGAGCGGCCTGGCAACCGGCAAGAACGGACTGGCCTTCTGGTGGTCCAACCAGCTTCCTGCCCTTGAAAAGGCAGCCGGAGGCGAACTGCAGATCCTGCGTTTCCCCTCCAAGACGGGCAAAGCAGCTGACGCGAAGCTCTGGTACAAGGCTTCCCAGTTCTGGTCTGCATCGTCGCGTACCAAGCACCCTGAAGAGACGGCCAAGTTCATCAACTTCCTGACCAACAACGTCAAGGCCGGCGAAGCACTCCTGGCAGACCGCGGCGTTTACCCGAACTCGGAGGTCCGCGAGGCCATCGCGCCCAAGCTTGCCAAGGCTGACGTCAAGGTGGTGGACTTCATCGACCAGATCAAGGGAGAACTTGGTGAAGCTCCAGCCGCACCCCCGAAAGGTGCAGGCGCCATCCAGGAAATCGTGAAGCGCTACACCTCGGAGGTCCTGTTCGACAGGCTCTCCACGGAGGAAGCCGGCAAGAAGGCCGTGGACGAAATGAAGTCCGCCATCAGCTAGCTGTTCCTCAGCAAACAACCGCGCCCCGGGTTGGTCCGAAAGGATCCGCCCGGGGCGCGGTTTTTGCGTTCGCCGGCCTACGTGTGCCGGCGCCTGGGTCAGTCTTCCGCGATGACGGCCACGGCTCCGGCGGGTACAACGCCAGTGAAGCGCAATCCGCTGAGCAGCTCGGCGCCGTCGGCCTTCACTGTTGCGTCGTCCCGGCTGTGGTTGACGGCGAATAGGAAGGTCCGCCCGTCGTCGGCGCGCCGACGCGTGAGTTCGACGCCGGCAGAAGCTTCGGTTGCGGCCGTCACCCCTGCTTCCTCCACGAGCCGGGCGGTGAGTGCTTCAATGCCATCGGCGTCGGGAAGTGTGGCCAAGTACCAGGCCGAACCCGTTCCGACGGTGCGCCTCGTGAGTGCCGGCACATCGCCGAGTGGGTCTTCGGTGAAAGTTGCCAGAACCTCGGTGGACTCGCTCGCGTGCACATGCTCGCTCCACACATAACCCACTGTTCCGTCGCTCAAGGTGACCGACGTACCAGGAAAGAGCGGGTGGAATTCCTCACTGTTGATTCCCAGCAGCCCGCGGAAAGCGCCCGGGTAGCCGCCGAGCCGGACGTGGTCCCGCTCGTCAACGATGCCGCTGAAGTAGCTGATGAGGACCGTTGCGCCACCCTCTGCGGCAGCCGCGATCGAGGCAGCCGCAGCGTCGGTCACGGCGTAGAGGGTGCAGACCAGAATGAGGTCGTATCCGGAAAGGCCGGCTGATGGATGGACGAAGTCTGCCGTGATTCCTCGAAGGTACAGGGCGCGGTGGAAGGCGCGCATGGTGTCGAGGTATTTCAGCGAATTGTGCGGGTGCGAGTCCAGTTCCGAAGCCCACCAGGCCTCGTAGTCAAAGACGATCGCAACGCGCGATTCCACCCGGGAGCCCTTGACGGGTTCCAGCCTGGACAACGCCCCGCCGAGGTCCACGACGTTCCGCCACACCTGCGTGTTGCGGCCGCCGTGCGGAACCATGGCCGAGTGGAACTTCTCCGAGCCGGCCTTGCTTTGCCGCCACTGGAAGAACATCACGGCGTCAGCGCCGCGGGCCACATGCGTGAGCGAGTTGCGGAGCATTTCGCCCGGCATCTTGGGCTGGTTATGCGGCTGCCAGTTGACGGCAGATGTGGAGTGTTCCATCAGGATCCACGGCTTCCCGCCCGCAACGCCGCGGGTGAGATCGGCACTGAAAGCCAGCTCGATTTCGCGCTCCGGGTCCGCCGCCACCAGATAGTGATCGTTGGCCACCACGTCCATGTCCTTGGACCAGTCAAAGTAGTCCAAGGCCTTGGTGGCGCTGGAGACCATGAAGTTGGTGGTTGCCGGGACGTCCGGCGTGACCTCGCGGATGACAGCAAGCAGCTCGCGGTAATAGTCGATGAACGCCCAGGAATTGAACCGTGCGAAGTCCAGTTGCTGACCCGGGTTGAGTGTGGTGGGAGCGGCGCCCGGCGGAATGATTTCGTCGAAGGAAGCGTAGTGCTGCGACCAGAATGCCGTTCCCCACGCCTCATTGAGGGCGTCGATTGAGCCGTAGCGGCGTTGCAGCCAGGCCCGGAACGCGGCGGCGTCCTCTTTGCCGTGGAACTCGCCAACGTGGCAGCCGAGTTCGTTGTCCACATGCCAGAGAGCCAAGGCCGGGTGGTTCTTGTAGCGTTCGGCGATGACGCGCGTCATGGCGGTTGCGTATCGGCGGTAAACAGCTGACGACGGCGTGTAGTGGCGTCGCGATCCACGCTCAAGCGTGATTCCTTCCGCGGTGATGGGCAGGATGTCGGGGTGCTTGCGGGCCAGCCAGGCCGGGGGAGAAGCGGTGGCCGTTGCAAGTGCCACTTTGATTCCGGCGCCATGGAGGTTGTCCATGACATCGTCCAACCAGCCGAAATCGTAGTTTCCTTCCGTGGGTTCCAAGAGGCCCCAGGAGAAAATGCCGACGCTGAGGAAGTTGACCCCGGCTTCCTTCATGAGCTCGATGTCTTCACGGCGGACATCTTCCGGCCACTGCTCCGGGTTGTAGTCACCGCCGTAAGCGATGCCGTCGAGACGGTTCCAGACCGATGGGCGGTGGGATGTTTCGGGGGAGGTCAAGGGGACTCCTTCGTCAGGTTGGCCGTGCTGTTGCTGGTGGTGCTGGAAGGCATGACTGCAGCGTATCCGGGAAAACGCGTTCTCTGGAAAACGCTTGCCCAGATTCTTAATTAGGGATATTGTATCGATTCAGAACGAGTGTAAGCGAGATCACTGCCACGTTGTAGAGAACTCGGAAGCTTGCACCAACTGAGCAAGGAGGCTCTCATGATCGATAGAAGGAAATTCCTCACCACGGTGGCTCTCGGCACTGCATCTGCCGCGTTCCTCTCCGCGTGCGGCCAGTCCTCGTCCAGCGGGCAGACCGGTTCCGCAGATAACCCCGTCACCATTACCTACACCTGGTGGGGCAATGACGACCGGGCCGAACGTACCCGCAAGGCCATTGCCCTGTTTGAGTCCAAGAACCCGGACGTCAAGGTCAATGGCAACTTCTCCGACTTCGCGGGCTACTGGCAGAAGCGGGCCACCGAAGCTGCCGGCGGCGGCTTGCCGGACGTCATGCAGTGGGATTTGTCCTACCTGCGTGATTACGGCCAGCGGAACCAGCTCCTGGATCTGGGCACGGTGAAGATCAACACGGACGCTTTCGAGAAGTCCCTCCTTCCCTCGGGCCAGATCAGGGGCAAGACCTACGGCATCCCCACCAGCACCAATGCTTTTGCTGTCTATTACGACCCCGCCAAACTCGCTTCCCTGGGTATTGCAGAGCCGGACGGCCAGTGGACCTACAAAGAGTTCAACACCTTCCTGGCCGAGGTTGGAGCCAAGGGCAACGGCACGTTGTTCGGTGGCACCGACTACACGGGCATTTGGTGGAACTTCAATATCTGGCTGCGGCAGAACAACATCCAGGCCTTCACCGATGAAGGCAAGCTTGGCTTCTCCAAAGACGATCTGAAGAAATGGTGGAACCTTACCGCGGACTTACGCGGCACCGAAGCGATTGTGGGCGAAGACAAGGCCACCCAATTGCTGCCCAAGTCCCCGTTCGGCTCCAACGTGACCGCTACTGAAGTTACGTGGGACAACTTCATGGCCGGTTACCTTGCAGACTCCGGCGCGAAGGAGCTCAAACTCGTTCCGGTTCCGTCGGATGACCCGGACAACCTTGGCCTGTTCCTCAAGCCGTCCATGCTGATGGTGGCCAGTGCCAAGACCAAATACAAGGATGCGGCTGCCCGCTTCATCGATTTCATGGTCAACGATCCTGAGGTCGGCCAGATCTTCAAGACCTCCCGCGGTGTCCCGGCGTCGAAGACCCAGCGCGACGGCACCACCTTCGAAGGCACGGACAAGCTCGTGGTCGACTACGAGAAGTCCATCGAGAAGTACCTCAAGGACGCCCCGGAACCGCCCATTGTTGGTTTCGGCACGCTGGAGTCCACGTTCAAGCGGGTCACCCAGGACCTGAACTACGGCAAGTTGACCGTGGACGGCGCTGTTGATGCGTGGTTCAAGGAAGCCGAAGACCTTATCAAGCAGAACGCCTGAGCAGACCTTCTGTGTCTGATCCGCGCTTCACAACTGACGGACTGATCCTGTGACTCAAAGCCCAACCCTGAGCAGGCGTGCCGCTTCCGCTCCCACGCCGCCGCGTAAATCGCGGCGGCGTGGGGCGGACACCCGCGCCGGCTACACGTTCCTGTTGCCCTGGCTGCTGGGATTCATCGCCCTGACCGTGGGCCCGATGATTTCCTCGCTGTACCTCTCCTTCACCAACTACAACCTTTTCGATGCCCCCAAATGGATTGGCTTCGATAACTACACCACCCTCTTCCAGGATGAACGGTTCCTGCAGTCGGTAGGGGTGACCATGCAGTATGTGGTCTTCGGTACTCCGCTCAAGCTCGCGGCGGCGTTGGCGATCGCGATGCTGCTCAACAGCAAACGCAAGGGTCAGGGCTTCTACCGGTCCGCGTTCTACGCCCCGTCCCTGATCGGCGCGTCGGTGTCCATCGCCATTGTGTGGAAGGCCATGTTCGGCGATTCCGGCCCCGTGGATCAGGGCCTGTCCTTCTTCGGGATCAACCTCGGCGGCTGGGTGGGCAACCCCAACATGACCATGGGCATGATGATCCTCCTGACCGTCTGGCAGTTCGGCGCTCCGATGGTCATCTTCCTGGCCGGCCTCAAGCAAATCCCGGCGGACCTTTACGAGGCTGCCTCGATGGACGGCGCCGGCCCCGTGCGGAAGTTCATGAATATCACGTGGCCGATGCTTTCCCCGGTGATCTTCTTCAACCTTCTGATGGAAACCATCCACGCGTTCCAGATCTTCGCCTCGGCCTACATCATCTCCAACGGTGAAGGCGGCCCGGCCGGGTCCACCCTCTTCTACACCCTCTACCTGTACTTGCGCGGTTTCTCCGACTTCCGGATGGGCTACGCCTCGGCGATGGCCTGGCTCCTGGTGATCGTGGTCGGCATCATCACGCTGATCTTCTTCAAGACCTCCAAGTCCTGGGTCCACTACAGCGGTGATGCAAAGTGACAACCATGGCAACCCCCACCCAGCCCCAACCAACAAAGCCCGCCGCCCCGGCGCCGGTCTACAACCCGAAGTCCGAATCCCTCACGGCCAAACGGATCAAGAGCACCATCTTCCACATCGTGGCCCTGGCCCTGGTGGCGATGGTCCTCTACCCGGCCCTGTGGATGATCACCTCATCCTTCAAGCCGAACTCCGAGATCGGCGGCGCGAACAACGCGTTGTGGTCAAACAACTTCAGCTTCGACAACTTCGCAACCGCCATGGAAGGGATCGGCGGCGTCTCCACGCTGACGTTCTTCACCAACTCGTTGATCCTGGCCGTCGGCGCCGTGGTGGGCACTGTCCTCTCAGCGTCCATCTCGGCCTACGCGTTCGCCCGGATCAACTTCCCCGGCCGCGGACTGTTCTTCGGCATGATGATCGCCACGCTCCTGCTGCCCTTCCACGTGGTGATCATCCCGCAGTACATCGTGTTCCAACAGCTCGGCCTCGTGGATACCTACGTGCCCTTGCTGATCGGCAAGTTCCTTGCCGCAGACGCGTTCTTCGTGTTCCTCATGGTCCAGTTCATGCGGGGCCTCCCTGCTGAGCTGGACGAAGCAGCACGCATCGACGGCGCCGGACACATCCGGATCTTCGGGTCCATCATGCTCCCGCTGATGAAACCGGCCCTGATCTCCACCTCGATCTTCTCCTTCATCTGGAGCTGGAACGACTTCCTGGGCCCGCTGCTCTACCTCAACACCCCTGAGAAATACCCGCTCCCGCTGGCGCTGCGGCTCTTTGTGGACCAAACCCAGTCCTCGGACTACGGAGCCATGATCGCCATGTCCGTCCTGGCACTCCTCCCGGTCCTGGTCTTCTTCCTCGTCTTCCAGCGCTACATCGTCGAAGGCGTTTCGACACAAGGCCTCAAGGGCTGACGGACACGGAAGAGAATACTGAAGAATGAGCACTATGAATGCCACTGGCACGTCATCGGGGAAGCCCGGGATCCCGGTCAACCGCTTTGCCCTTTTCGCCGAGACCATCCTGGCGGGGGTCATCGTGCTCCTCTTGTCCGTCCCCTTGGTGACGGCGCCGGCTGCCTATGCGGCCGGCGTCGCGCACCTGGAAAGGCACCTCAGCGGCAGGGACGATTCCCTCCGCAGCTTGTGGGGAAATTTCCGTCGCGCGCTGCCCGGCAGTTGGAAGATGGGAATCACGACGGCGGCAGCCGCCGTCGTGATTGTCCTGAACCTGTTGCTCGCACTGGTGGGGCAGCTGCCGGGCCGGGCAGCAATCCTTCCCGCCACCCTGATTCTCGCCGCGGCTGGGGCGGTGCTCTTCCTGCGGATCGCCGCCAACTGGAGCGGCGGGGTGAACTGGGAGGGCGACGCCAGCCAGCAGCCCGCGGATGCTCCAGGACCCCAGAGGTGGGCTGCCGCCTACGCCAGCGCCAAGGCTGATTCGCTGCGCGACTGGAGTGGTTCGCTGCTCCTGCTCGCGGCTGTATTCATGACCGTTGTCTTCGTCTGGATGTTGCAGGCGTTGTTCGTCATCGTCCCGGGGACGCTGATCCTGGCCGCCGCGGCCATCAAAATCCGCTCCCATCGCTGAGTTTTTGTACAGCTAATGCCCTTTAGGAGCCTCCTTAAGGGCATTAGCTGTACAAAAACTCCATAAGAATCCGCCCCCAACCCGCTGAATCGAGCAGACCGCCCCGTGTCGCCGCGCCCGTTCCCACTGCGCCCCAAATCCACCGCACCACGTGTGCGCTCCGTCGAAACCTGGCACTATCCGCTGCGGCACCACAACTACCGGGTCTTCGTCACCTTGTCGCTGGTGGGGAGCGGAGGGGTGTGGATGCAGCGGTTGGCCCAGGACTGGTTGGTTCTCCAGTTGACAGGAAGCCCGGCCGCAGTGGGCCTTGCCGTCGCGCTCCAATTCCTGCCGATGTTGGTGGTGGGTCCCATCAGCGGTGTACTGGTGGATCTTTTCCCCAAACGCCGCATCCTCCTGGTCTGCCAGTCCGTCGCCGCGTTGCTGGCCGCCGGCCTGGCTGTCTGGAATGCGATGGGTGGCAGCGATGTCTGGGTGGTTTACGCTTCCTGCATCGCGTTGGGGATCACCAGTGCCATTGATGGACCGGCACGCCAGGTTTTCGTTAACGAAGTGGTGGGCGACGCCGGTTTGCCCGCAGCAATTGGCCTGAACAGCGCCATTGGCCAACTGGGTGCAATGGCCGGACCTGCCCTGGCCGGCGTGGTGATTGCCCAAGCGGGTCCGGCAGCGGCGTTCGCTGCCAATGCCTTGATTGGTGTGGCGGTCCTTGTGATGATCGCGTCCATCAGGCCCGGCGAGCTCCACCATTCTCCGGCGACACCCGGGCCAACAGCCCGCAAGGGCCAGGTACTCGCCGGATTCCGTTTCGTTCGCGCACGTCCACCCCTGCTGTTGACCATGCTCCTGGCGGGCTTGCTGGGTGCCTTCGGAATGAACGGCCCCGTAGTCCTCGCCGCTTTTGCGGACGGTGTGTGGCATAGCGGTCCTGCCGGGTTCGGTCTCTTCAATACGGTCAGCGCGTTGGGCGCCCTGGCTGGTGCGCTGGTGGCTACACGGATCAAGCGGTTTGGCCGTAAGGGGATCGTTGCCAGTGCTGGACTGTTCGGGCTGACGCAGTTGCTCGCTGCCCTGATGCCCACGCAGGAGTGGTTCGTGGTGATGCTTATTGTTGTTGGCTTCATGACGCTGGTGTTCCTCACCAGTGCAGCCACCGCAGTGCAGCTTGAAGCGGGTGCAAGCGTACGCGGCCGGGTCCTGGCCCTCTACTTTCCGCTGCTTTTGGGTGGTCACGCTTTGGGTGGGCTGCTTGCCGGCTGGCTGACGGAGGACTTCGGCGTACGAACCGGGCTGGTGGTCACAGGAGGGTTGGGCATGGTGTCTGCAGTGGTGATTGGGCTCCTGCTGTGGAGGTATTCAGCCCGGCGCACCCGCACAGCAAGCTGAGCGCTTTTGTTAAAAGTGATAGCTCAAACAAACAAAAACTCCCTTGACGAGTGATGTAGCGCACACTTAGGCTGAGAAAGCGTTTTCTCCCCGTAGCGCACGACTCAGATAAGGACGTTTGATGTCTCCTCGAGCACGCAGAAAATTAACCGCGAAAGTAGCAGCGGCTGCGGCCGCCGTCGCCATCGCGTTGACCGGTTGTGGCGGCGGCTCCCAGCAAGCCGCCTCCGATGGAACCGTCACCCTTCGCTTCAGCTGGTGGGGTTCGGATGTCCGCCACAAGATGACACAGAAGCTGATCGAGGCATTCGAAGCCGAAAATCCCAACATCAAGGTCAAGGGTGAGTACGGCGACTGGTCCGGCTATTGGGACAAGCTGGCCACCCAGGTAGCTTCACAGGATGCACCGGACATCATCCAGATGGATGCCGCCTATCTGGGCGAATACGCGGAACGTGGTGCACTGCTGGAACTGAAGGACGTAGACCTCGCCAAGTTCGATCAAGCCGTGGCTGATGCCGGCAAGGTTGAAGGCAAGCAGTACG
Organism: Paenarthrobacter aurescens; assembly: GCF_025421775.1. Classification (GTDB taxonomy): domain Bacteria; phylum Actinomycetota; class Actinomycetes; order Actinomycetales; family Micrococcaceae; genus Arthrobacter; species Arthrobacter aurescens_B. The sequence goes on from NZ_JAOEFX010000003.1 coordinate 109,975, forward strand.
CCGTCACGGCCGGGGTGAACGCCCAGGTTGTTTTGGCCAACCCATCGCTGCTCGCAGCCAGCGGCGTCACTTTGCCCGATGACAAGACCTGGACGTGGGACGAATACAACGCAACGGCTGCCTCCATCACGGAGGGCAGCAAGGACGGGGTTTACGGTTCGGGTGCCGTCAGCGGTGACGCCCCCATGAACCTCTGGTTCCGCCAGCATGGCAAGTCCCTCTTCACCTCCGACGGCAAGTTCGGCTTCGACGAGGGTGACTTGACGGACTGGTACGAATACCAAGCAGAACTCCGCGATTCCAAGGCAGTGCCGCCCGCTTCGGTGATGACGGAGGACGCCACGGCCTCCGTGGACCAGCAAGGTCTGGCAACCAACAGGTTTGGACTCGCCTGGTACTGGTCCAATCAGCTCAGTGCCCTCACCAAAGCCTCGGGCCAGCCGTTGGAGATCCACCGCCCACCGAGCACGGACGGCAATGCCGCCAGCGCCAAGCAGTTCTACAAGTCCTCCCAATTCTGGTCCGCGAGTTCCCGGACCAAGCACCCTGCCGAGGTGCAGAAGTTCATCGACTTCCTCGCCAACAATGTGGCGGCCGGCGAAATTGCCTTGGCAGACCGGGGTATTCCGGGCAACTCGGAGGTCCGTGCCGCTGTCCTTCCCAAGCTGACGCCGGAGGACGCCGCCACTGCCAAGTTCATCGATGAAATCTCCTCCGAACTGGGAGACGCAGTGCCCGTGCCGCCGGCGGGTTCCAGCTCCGCCGTCGAGGCCTTTGGCCGTTACGGCCTGGAAGTGCACTTCAACCGGATGTCACCCGCAGAAGCTGCCAAGAAGGCCATGGACGAAGCCAAGAGCGCGCTGGGTTAGTTACCCGCGAGCTGACACTTGATGCCAATCCCGGGTACAAACATTGGTATTAAGTGTCAGCTCGCGGCGGGAAATGCCACGATCCTGGCCCGACCTGGTGCCTGCCCGTTGGGAGGACCAGCTGGGCTGTGACCCCTGCAGGAATCGTGCATCCGAGCTCCATCCCGTCAGGCGTCCGGCGCCAGGATACGGCAACCACTCCGCGCTGGGTGGGCACGCTGCCTTGGGCATGTTCCAGCCGGCACGCCGGGGGTTCAATCACGACGGCGGACCCACCCGGCGCGGTCACCCGGACACCGAGGAGGTGCTCCATGATCTCCCGGACCACGGAGGCGGACCACGCGTGGGACTGGCTGTAGTCCGTGCCCTCATCAAGCTCCCAGGCTTCCCACGTGAAGGACGCCCCGGCCTCAAGCTGGCGAGCCCACCCGGGTTGGCCCGAATCCGTGAGCAGGGCAAGGACGTCGTCCACCCGTTTCTGGGAGAGCAGCGCCCGGAACAGCCGATGCACCGTCATGGGACCTTGGCGCATCCCCATCCCGGCGATTCGCTCGGCGTCCTTCGCCGCGTCCTCTGAGGGAGTAATGCCCAATGACAGCGGGAAAGACGTCGCATGCTGGGACGCATTCAGGCTGGGCCTTCCATCGGCGTAGAGACCGTCCACCATGACACCGTCCACACGCAGCCGGGAGTTGATCCGCTCCGCAAGCGAAGCCGCCGCCTGGCCGTACCTGGTTGCGTCCCGCTGAAGGCCTGCAACCCCGCAAAGCCGGCTGACGGCGTCGAGCACCGACCATCCCTGGGCGTTCACCGTGGTGCGCGCCGCGCAGTCCATGTCGTAGCCGAAGCGGCCGGGAGCCGGCCAGTCCACGATGCCGTGGAGATATGGACCCGCGCCGCCGCCCAGGTCAGTGACCAATCCGGCAGTGGGGCCGTCGCCGGGGATGTGTCGGAGCACGTACTCGGCCGTGTCCTGGAGGTGGGGGAGAAGCTCGTCCACCAACGGGCCATCACCGCTGAGCCGGTAGTAATCCTCAACCCACTCGGGCATCATGAGCGAGAAATCCGGAATGTCGCGCTTGCCGTCGCCATTGGGATAGACGGCGTTGTATCGCCCGCGCTCGTGAGGAGAATCCCAGTATCGTCGGGCCGATCCTGCGAACTCGCGCAACGCCTTGGCGGTGAATTGACGCTCGCAGAACAACGCCATGGTGGCATAAGAGATGTTCACGGCATCGCCCAGGAACTGGCCCTTCTCGCGGGTTGGTGTGTCCACGAACTGCTCCTGGACGCCCAGCAGGGCCGAGTCCCGCAGAAGCGTGAAGACCCGGTTCAACGTGTGGTCGGAGCTGTGGAAGCTGCCTTCCTCCGGGTGCTCGGCATGGATCACCGTTGCGCCGACAGCGCCGAGGTCTGCGAGCTCCACGCCAGGCATTTCGAGGTAGCGGAAGCCCAGGTGCACTGCCGCCTCGTAGCGTTGCGGACCGTCTACCTGGGTGTAGGGGAAGGACATGTCCGTGTTCTGGCTGGGTGTCTTTCCACTATCAACGCGGCCGTCCGCCCGGAGGTTGTACCCCGCCCGGAGCATCACCGTCCGCCCATGCTCGCCACGGAGGAACTCCACCACCGGCCGGCCGGGAATCACTGCGCCGAAGTCCGCCACCGGAGTTCCGTCATCCGCAGTGAAAATTTCGACAGCGGACGCGTAGTTACGTGCCACGCCCGCATCGTTGGGCCGCAGGAAGGGGAAGTCGGGGACGGGGTGGGTTCCGAGTGAGAGTGCGGGGCTCCACTGGTGTGGTTCCGGCCAGGCCGTCGCATCGAAATGCTCGATGGGGTCGCCCTCGTCATTGCGGTATCCACTCTGGCGGTAGGGTCCTTCGGCCACCATCCACCCTGGTCCGGATCCGAACACGTCCCGGGTTCCGTCGTCGTACTCCACCGTCAGCTGGGCCAGCAGGCCCGGGCGGCCGGCGGCGCGGCCTTGTCCGGGCCCGTACCAATGGGCGACGGCGGTGAGGCTGGCGGTGTTGCTCGACTGCAGTGCGTCTGTGACGTCGGCGGCGTTGTAGAAGTGCTCGCCCGGGTAGCCAAAGTTGCTGGTTTCCAGGCACGGGCTTCCGTTGACGGTGAAGCTCGCGTGGTGGCTTGCCGCAGCATGGAGCCGGGCACGGACCACGGTGCCCGTGAGTTTGAAGGTGGCTTTTACGAGGGTCCACTCGTCGGGCTGGCGGAAGGGAGTGGTGGTGGTCCAGCCGCTGAGCGCATCCGGGACGGTGAAGTCACTGGTGAGGAGGGCACTGCCACCACTCCGGACGCCGACTGACGAGTACTCCGCCTGGCTGCGGGGTCCTTGATGGAACGCGATGCCCGTCGCGGTGTTGCCGGAGACCACGGGGACCACGGGGACCACGGGGACCACGGCGTCCAGGGCGATGACGTCGTCGATGCTGACCGTGATGTGCTCGCCGTCGTCCGTGATGACCAGGTCCTGCCAGCCGTCCTCGGGAACGGCTCCGGCTCGCGAAGGGGCTGTTGCTTCAAAAGCCGGAGTCTCGGCGAGTGGTTCAGTTGGCGGCGCCGACATGGCGCCGATTGCCCAGCAGGGGGCAGGACGCAGGAGGACGGACCGGTTCGGCTTGATCTCCACGAGCAGGCCAGTCCCGGGCCCGTCACTGCGCAGGAGAATCCCGGCGGTACCAAGGCGGAGGCGGAAACGGGCCGTGATGACGGTGCTGCCGCTGGATGAGGCCGGCCACGGAAGGTACGGCGAACCGCTCACCCGCAGGAAGCCATCCACCAGTTCCATCGGCGCACGTCCACCCTGTTTCCGGTGAATCCACTCAGCGTTCCAGCCGCCCGCTTCCGGCAAGCCTGTGCTGAAGTATGCAGGTGGGCTGGGTTCGCCGGTGTTTCCGTCGGCATCAGTCAGCTGCACAGTCCACTGGTAGTCACTGTCCTGCTTCAGCGCAGGGCCTGTGTAGGGAAGGTGGTGCTGCTGCTCCGTGACAACAGTGCCCGAGTCCCACACCTCAGTACCAGCCCGGGCAAACACCCTGATGCGATAGGCGCCCTGGAACGATTGACCGGCGCCCGCTGATGGGTCTGCATCCAGCAGCCAGCCGAAGTGTGGTGCCGCCGATGCAATCAAGCATTCCGTGATGCCGTCGACGGTGAGGTTCTTAGCGGCGAGGTTCTTAGCGGTGAGGGGCGCCGCCGCAGCACTCATCGACCAGCCACCAGCCGCTCGATCTCCTGCATACCCAGCGTTCCGTCACTGATCCACACAGTGTTGCTGCGGGTGAGGGTTGTATCCGCAGCCAGCTCCACCGCCGTGTCCCAGGCCAGTGCAGAACCAACAGCGGGGTACCCCTGGCACCGCACGAACCATGGGTCGGGAGACTCGGACGGTGAGCCGAACACCAGGGTGGCCGGGCCGCCGTCGAACTCTCCCGTCCAAGCCAGCCACGGCGAAACGGAGCCATGTACGGACGGTTCGCCCTCGGCTGTGGAGGAGAAGACTCGCGGCGAGGCGTTGACAGGCAGTCGCCAGAAGAATCCGCCGTAGCCGCTGCCGGCGGCACCATGCGACCCCGGACTCCCCAGCGTGGCGTCCACGACGGCGGTGAGCCGGGTCTGGATGTCCAGGCGCCACGTGTGCTGGTCAATGAGCGCACGGCGATAGGTACGTCGCTCTTGCAGGACGAGGCTGCCATCAGACGCGAGCCAGCGGAGATCCAGGACAGTACAGTCCTGATCGTGGGTGATTTCAGCGATCTCAATCCTGCCGTGATCCGTCAGGTCCATGTACTTTCCAGCGGTGCGTCGATAACTGCGGCCGCCCCAGAAGTTGCTCCCGTTGACGTCCTGCACCGCGAATCCGGCGCCGAGGTGCCAAACGTGGTCGGCCGCCAGATGGTCTGTCACCACAATCCCGTCCCGCGTGGACACCGGATGCAGGTACGGACGCGGTGCGAGCTCCGTTTCGAGGCCGTCTCCGCTGCGGATGACCGTTGTTGGAGCGTTGGCTTCCGCATCTTCAGGGGAAAAGAGAGCTTCGGCGCCTGCCGTGGCTGGCCGTGCCCAGGGGAGGCCGAGTTCCGAGAAGGAGGCGTGGGCGAGCGTGGCACGTTCCAGGATGTCCTCGATGTTGGGGATCACTGCGTGCGCTTGATCGCCCGCGCCCACCCAGTCCACGTATTTGGCAGGGATGAGGGCAGGTGCCGCAGCCGTGCGTATGGCCTCGAGGACGCGCATGAACGCACCGCTGTGATCGAGCGGGCTCAGCAGCGGCGTGCCCCCGGACAAGTGCTGGAGCAGGTTCTCGGTGAGGTCGTCCCGTCCGAAAACATGGGTGATTTCACCGGCTTCCACGCGAACTGTGACTTTGTCCTCCGTGTAATGGAACACCGCAGTCCCTTCCGTGCCATGAAGGGTGACGTACGGTTCCACCGGCTCAGTGGCGCAGAGCGTGAGGGCGCACGTGATGGGCAGCCCGTTGACGGTACGCATCCGGATCACCGAGGTGTCGTCCGCTTCGATGTCGTTCGCCCGGTAAAGGTCCGTGTCCACGAAGGCAAGGTCTTCTGCTTTGCGGGCTCCCGCGATGCGCAGTGCAGTAGCTATGGCGTGTGCCAGCGGGTTGGTTGCAACGCCGTCAACTACGTCCACGCCGTCGAGGCTGCGCTTGCCCGCCCACCGCGAACGCTGGTAGTAGGCGCGGTCGCGGACCCATCGGCCCGTGGCAGAGATGCCTTTGAGCCTGCCGATGCCGGGAAGCTCCCCTGTAGCCGCACCGCCGGCCAGCTTCTCCAGTGCCGGGAGTGCAAGGGAACCGAGGCTTTGGAAACCAATCTGGACGCTGCGCCCGGCTGCTTCCGCTGCTTCCTGGAGCCGAAGGAAGTCGGCCATGGAGGCAACAGGAGGCTTCTCCAAGTAGAGATCGGCCTTGGAAGCAAGCACGGAAAGGGCCAGAGGGGCGTGGGTCTGGATGGGAGTTGCCACGATGATGACGTCCGGGCGGTGGTCGCCGGCCAACAAGGCATCCAGGTTTGCGTGGACAGCCGTAGTTTCGGGCAAGGCTCCAGGGGCCGGCGGATGAGGGTCCGCCACGGCGACGAGTTCTACCACGCCCTGTGCGCTGAGGCGCTCGAGGTTGCGGAGGTGGTGCGTTCCGAACCCATGGACTCCGACCAGGGCGATCCTGGCAGGTGCGGTCCTGGATGCCGATGAGTCCCTGTTTGCAGGCGCCATGTGGCGGGGGGATGGGTTGGTAATGGACTCGATGGAAGGGGTGTCCATGGATCTCCTCTGTTGGCGCTGCAACGAAGGCGGGTGACGCCGTCGTCAGGTATTCACTAAAGTCTTCCGGCGGGTTCAGGCTATACCCAGCAAGCGCTTTCCCAGTTCCGGCTTCGCCCAGTGTAGCGCGGGTCCGGCCCGAATGTAACGATTCAAGAAACGCCTTGACTCCACCCTCATCCAACGTCTAAGTTTTCGGGAAAGCGTTTCCTTAGTGACATGGCCCACTCGGGCTGACCCCGGCCGGCTGGCAATGGTGGTTGTTCTGAGGCTTCAAAACAATCACTGGTCCGAGCTGTTTGGGCCTGTTCTGCAACGATGGAGAAAGGGGAGTGCCATGGCGTCTGGCGGATTCGGCTTCCGGGCATACACGCTCTTCGACACGCTGGTGTGGATTGCTTGTCTGAATGTGCTCTGGATGGTCTTCACGGTTCTCGGCGGCGTTGTCCTGGGCGTTGGGCCCAGCACGGCTGCGGCCCATGTCCTGGTACGGGAGAAGGTGCGCGGAAGTGCGACGCCCCTGATACGGCGTTTCGCGAAGGAGTACCTCAGGAATTTTGCCAAGGGCAATGCGTTGGGGCTGCCGTTGCTGGCAGTGGGAGTGGCGCTGACGCTCAACTGGGGCTACTTCTCCGCGGGCTGGGACTTTGGATCCCAAATCGCCTCCGCAGGTGTGCTTTTGGCCGCACTGTTCGCCTCGGGAGTGGCCTGCTACCTCTTTCCGATGTTTGCCCGCTACGAGCTCTCCCTGCCGCAGTACTTCCTGATGTCCTCACGCTTTGCGATGCGGCATCTGGCGGGAACTGTGATCCTCCTGTTCGTCACGGCGGCGGCCCTGTTTGTGTGCCGGTCGGTTCCGGGGCTGATTCCGTTTTTTGGCGTCGGGGCCTGGCTTTATGTCACAGGCTGGCTGTGTGACCGCTTCTTCACCGCGAATGATGAGGCAATGGCCGGTGTGGAGGTCGTCGTCAGTGAGCCTGACGCCAATGTTCCCGCCGCGACAACCAAGGAGGTCAGCCTTGCCTGAACTCAACCGTGCCCGCCCGTCATCGAATGGGCGGTCCGTTCTCCATCGCTCCCTTGATGTTCAGGGGCACTCAGAGCTTGTCCCCAAAGCCTCTGGCGCGGGCAGTAATGAAACGTATCAAGACGCAAGTGGCCAGCACATGTGGAGCCTTAAAAGGTTCCCGGAGTGCCGTCAAACCAAGAGTCGAAAGACACCAACCCCGATGAAGTGGAGCAGGTAAGAAAATGATCCGTAGAAAACACACGCTGGCTGCCGCCGTCGTCGTTTCCGCTGCCCTGGCGCTGACCGCCTGTGGTGGCGAAGCGCCGGCGTCGGACCTTTCATCCGTCAAGATCATGGCGCCGTTCCTGGAGGCGCAGCCGCCAACAGCCGACGGCGCCGTGCAGAAGAAGCTCGAAGAGCTGACGGGCAAGGACGTCAACATCACGTGGACGCCCAACGCGTCGTACGAGGACAAGATGAACATCACCCTTGCCTCATCGGAGATCCCGCACGTCCTGGTGGTCCAGGGCAAAACGCCGGGCTTCGTGAAGAACGCCGAAGCGGGCGCCTTCTGGGACCTCACGGACAAGCTCAATGACTACCCGAACCTGAAGACCACTTTCCCGGAGGTCCAGCAGAACGCCAGCGTCAACGGCAAGGTTTACGGTGTTTACCGTGGCCGAAACCCGATCCGTGCAGCGGTCATGTTCCGCCAGGATTGGCTGGACAAGCTGGGCCTGAAGGCGCCCGAAACCACCGAAGACCTCTACAAAGTGGCCAAGGCATTCACTGAACAGGATCCGGACGGCAACGGCCAGAACGATACCTACGGCATCACCATCCCCAAGTGGGGCGCACTCGGAACCAACAGCCCGTATGACCTGATCGAGACCTGGTACGGAGCCGGCAACCGCTGGACCGAGCGCGACGGCAAGCTGGTCCCCAGCTTCGAAACCGACGAGTTCCTCGAAGCCAACCGATTCATCAAGAAGATGGTGGACGAGAAACTCATCAACCCCGATTTCGCCACGTTCGACGGCACCAAGTGGAACGAACCATTCTTCAACGGCAAGGGCGGCATCATCGTAGACGTCGACTCCCGCGTCAGCGTGCTGATCAACCTGTTCAAGCAGGCCAACCCCAACGACTTCGAGAACAAAGTGGGCTTCGTGGGCAGCCTCAAGGGACCCGACGGCGAACTGCACGCCCACCCCACGGACGGATACTCCGGCTTCCTGGCCATCCCCAAGTCCAGCGTCAAGACCGAAGCTGACCTGAAGAACGTGCTCAGCTTCCTGGACAAACTGAACAGCAAGGAAGTTGCCGTGCTCATGAACAACGGCATTGAGGGCGTGAACTTCACGCTGGAGGAGGGCCTCGCCGCCACCATCAAACCGGAGACACCTGAGGGCAAGGTGGTCAACACCGATATCAAGAGCTTCGCGCAGCTGGGCACCAACGTCACCGGCAATAACTTCTACCCCGTCAAGCAGGCCTCGGAGTACGAGCAGAAGGTCTTCGACGACCGGGTCGCCGTCATGGCCGAGGACCTCAAGAGCGCCGTGTACAACCCGGCAGCCGCGTTTGTATCGCCCACTTACGTTGCCAAGGGCGCGCAGCTGGACAACATCGTTGCTGATGCCCGCATCAAGTACCTAGCAGGGCAAACCGACGAGCAGGGCCTGAAGGACGCCATCAAGCTGTGGAACACCAGCGGCGGTGACAAGGTCAAGGAAGAAATTAACAAGCTCTGGCAGGAAAACAAGAAGTGACAGCCCCGGTTGTAGAAGCCAAAGCCCCGGGGCGGGCGGCAACCAAGCCGCCCGCCCCGGCGCGGCGGCGCGGCTTCGCCGTCCACTTCGCGCACTACAAGTGGCTGTATCTGCTGTTGTTGCCCGGGGTCCTGTACTTCGCGATCTTCCGGTACGGGCCCATGTACGGCGTGTCCATCGCCTTCAAGGACTACGTTCCGTTCCTGGGGGTCAACGGCAGTCCGTGGGTGGGTGTCCAGCACTTCCAGGACTTCTTCGCCAACCCCGACTTTCCCCGGCTTTTGGGAAACACCCTCATCCTGGCGTTCCTGAACCTGGGGATAGCGTTCCCGCTGACCATCGTGTTGGCGCTGCTGCTCAACGAAGTCCGGCTTTCCGTGCTCAAGCGCACTGTCCAGACGCTGGTGTACATCCCGCACTTCCTGTCCTGGACCATCGTGGCCTCGTTGAGCTTCCTGCTGTTTGCGCTGGACATCGGTCCGCTGTTCCAGTTCGTCAACGGGCTCTTTGGGACCAATGTGGACATCCTGTCCGATCCCAACTGGTTCCGGCCGCTGATCGTGTTGCAGGAAATCTGGAAGAACACCGGCTGGGGCACCATCATCTTCCTCGCCGCGCTGGCCACAGTTGACCAGGACCAGTACGAGGCAGCGATTATCGACGGCGCCGGCAGGTTCCGCCGCGTCTGGCACATCACCTTGCCAGGCATCCGGTCCACCATCATCGTGATGCTCATCCTGGCCATCGGGCAGATGCTCAACACCGGCTTCGAGCAGATCTACCTCATGACCAACGCCCTCAACCGCAGCGTGGCCGACGTCTTCGATACCTACGTGTACTTCGTGGGCATCACCCAAGGCGCCTACAGCTACAGCACCGCCGTCGGACTCTTCAAGTCCTTGGTGGGCATCGTGCTGATCTTTGGCACCAACTGGCTGTCCAAGCGGTTCAACCAGAGCGGACTGTTCTAAATGAAGATTCACAACACCCGTGGCGGACGGATATTCGACGCCGCCAACTACGTCTTCCTCACACTGGTTGGCATCATCACCCTGCTGCCGTTCGTCTATGTGGTGGCAGGGTCCTTCGCCAACGAAGCGGAAATCACCCGGCGTGCGTTCTTCGTCTGGCCCGAGCAATTCACGCTGGGAGCCTACGAGTACATCTTCTCCACGCCGGCCTTCACCCGAGCCCTGATCACCACGGTGCTGGTCACGCTGGTGGGCACCCTGATCCAGCTCATCCTGACAGTCACCATGGCCTACCCGTTGGCGAAGAAGAACCTGCGTGGCCGCAAGCTGATCATGTCCTTGGTGGTCTTCGCCATGGTGTTCTCCGGCGGCATGATTCCCACGTTCCTGCTGGTCAAGGACCTGGGCCTGCTGAACTCCTACTGGGCTTTGATCCTGCCGGCTGCCATCAACCCGTTCAGCCTGATCATCATCAAGAACTTCTTCCAGGAGCTCCCGGCCGAGTTGGAGGAGTCGGCCAAGATGGACGGTGCCACGGAAATCGGGATCCTCTGGCGGATCCTGCTGCCGCTCTCCAAGCCGGTGCTGGCCACTTTTGCGCTGTTCTACGCGGTGGGGATCTGGAACGACTTCATGTCACCCCTGCTCTACCTCAGCGATAACAACATGTGGACCCTGCAGATGTACCTGCGCCAAGTCACCGCTGCCTCGGACCTCTTGGGTACCGGCAACGTGGACCCCTCCTATATCCCGCCGGAGCAAGGCATCAAATTCGCCGTGATCGTGGTGGCCACGCTGCCCATCCTGATCTTCTACCCCTTCCTGCAGAAGCACTTTGCCAAGGGCATGCTGATCGGTTCCGTGAAGGGCTAGGCGCCGCTTCCCGATGAAAGGACAACCATGAAAATCCTCCTTGCGGGCGACTCGACTGTTGCCGTCTGCCCCAGCTACGAATACCCGATGAGCGGCTGGGGCGCCCATCTCGCGCCCGAGACCTACTGGTGGGGTGCCGTCCACAACTTTGCCAAAGGCGGCGCCACCACGGAGTCGTTCCGCGAGGAGGGTCTTTGGTACCAGCTCATCAACCAGACGGTTCAGGGGGACCTGGTCGTCATCCAGTTTGGGCATAACGACCAGAAACGTGAGCACCTCGCGGCGCGCACTGGCTACACGGACAACCTCCGGCGGATGGTCGCCGAGGTTCGCGCCAAAGGCGGCATCCCCGTCCTGTGTACCTCGGTTGAGCGCCGGCACTTCAGTCACGGTCAACTGGACACCACGCTCGGCGAGTATCCCGCCGTCGTGCGCGAACTCGGGGCCGAACTCGGCCTGGACGTCATCGACCTCAACCAATGGACCCGAGCGCTGTATATGGAGCTGGGGGAGGAGGGGTCCAAGGAGCTGTTCTTCCATTTCGCCCCGGGCGAGCACGCACACTGGGCCGGTGGCCTGGAGGACAACACCCATTTCCACGAGAAGGGCGCCCGGCGGATCGCTGCGTTTGTGGCGGAGCAATTGGAATCCCTCGGTTACGGGCTGGTGGCTACGGTCAGCGCGGGAGTGCGCGATTGATCTACTCCAACGCCTTGCGGGGTCCTTCGGATGTGGCTGGTTGGGTGGCCGAAGGGCCGGTCCAATTCGGAACGTACGACGGCGGGCCCGGGTTCGCGGACGATGACACCGTCGCGCTGGTCCTGTCGGGCGCGAAGGACGCGGAAGAGCACGGCGACCACGCCCACTGGACTCTGTGGTGCCCGGAAGAAATCCCGGATCATGTGCGGATTACCTGGGAGTTCCTGCCGCTCGAGGAACCCGGACTTGCCATGGTGTTTTTCGCTGCACGTGGCCATGGCGGCGAGGATCTGTTCTCGGCATCCCTGGCTCCCCGCACCGGTTTCTACCCGCAGTACCATTCGGGGGACATGGACGCCCTCCACATCTCCTACTTCCGGCACAAATATGCCTCGGAGCGGGCTTTCCGCACCTGCAATCTTCGCAAGAGTGCGGGGTTCGAGCTTGTGGCGCAGGGAGCTGACCCGCTGCCTCCCACGGAAGATGCCAACGGTTTTTATCAGATGGAAGTCATTAAGGACGGCCCAAAAGTGGCCTTCGCCATCAACAACCTGCCCTTGTTCGACTGGACAGACCCAAGCCCCGGACCCCTTGGTGGCGGCTACTTCGGAATCCGCCAAATGGCCCCGCTGAAAGCCGCGTACCGCAACCTCCACATCAGCCATCTGTGACCTGTTGAGCCCTGTGACGGGGCACACGAAACCATGACGTAGGATGTCCTCATGCCCCTCTTTGACCTCCCCCTTGAGCAGCTTCGCGACTACACCTCAAGCGCAGTTCCACCGGCAGACCTCGACGCCTTCTGGGACCGCACCATCAGCGAGGCCCGGGCCTTGCCGCTGGACGCTGTCTTCGAACCGGTGGATAACTACCTGAGCGTGATTGACACCTTCGATGTCACCTTCTCCGGTTACGGGGAAGATCGCATCAAAGGCTGGCTGCATGTGCCGTCGCACCTCGAAGCCGGGCAGCAGCTTCCTGTGGTGGTGGAATACATCGGCTATTCCGGCGGCCGCGGCCTGGTCAACCAGAACACCCGTTGGGCGCAGGCCGGGTATGCGCACTTCATCATGGACACCCGTGGCCAGGGCTATGGCGGCGTTTCCGGCGACACCCCGGATCCGCACCCATCCGCGGGTGGGGTGAACTATGCGGGACTCATGACGCGGGGCGCCGACCACCAGGACAACTACTACTTCCGCCGGGTCTACGTGGACGCCTTTCGTGCGGTAGAAGCGGCACAGAGCCATCCCGCCGTCGACCCTTCCACAGTGGTGCTGGCCGGCGTGAGCCAGGGCGGCGGCATCACTGTTGCTGCTGCCGGACTGACCGCCGGAAGGCTCGACGGCGTCATCGCCGCGCTGCCCGACGTCCCGTTCCTGCAGGACTTCCCCCGCGCGATCGACATCACCCCGCGCGGCCCGTACCCGGAGATTGCAGGCTTCCTGGGTCGGCACCGGGACAAATACGAGCCCATGCTGGCCGTCCTGAACTACTTCGATGGCGTCCACCTGGGCCGCGCCGCCACCGTTCCTGCTCTGTTCTCCGCAGCCCAGATGGACGATATCTGCCCGCCGTCCACAGTGTTCGCCAGCTACAACAGCTACGGAAGTGGCTCTCCCGAAAAGGGCATTGCGCCGGAGAAGGACATTGAGGTCTACCGCTTCAATAACCACGAGGGCGGCCAGGAACACCACTGGATCAGGCAGCTGCAGTTCCTCCGCAAACTGTTGTCATCATGACGGACGCAATTTGCCGGGTTTGAGGAACCGCGGTTATGGTGTGGCTATGACAAACCGTTGGTATGCGTATTTTTCGTTGGCTCTGGAGGGGCCCGCGTCTAACTGACACGCATCCAACTTTCCTTCAGAGCCAACAGGGCAGAGATCATTCTCTGCCCTTCGCCATATCCGGCGGGTTCTGAAAAGGGGCCCGCTCCGCACCCGGAACAGGACCCAGAAATGACCAGCATCGCCGCAGAATCCACCGAATCGCTTCACTCCGCTGATTCCGGGGACGCAGCCCAGCCCAGCACCTCCAACCTTCGGGTCGCCCGCTTCGAGCCGCTTCCGGCGCCCCAGGACCTCATCGCTGAGTTGCCGCTGGACGCCCGCTCAGCTGCCGTCGTCGACCGTGGCCGCGACCAGGTCCGCGCCATCATGGACGGCGTGGATGACCGCCTGCTGGTGATCGTTGGACCGTGCTCCATCCACGACCCCAAGGCCGGGCTTGAATACGCCCGCCGGCTGGTGAGCCAGGCGGAGAAGCACAAGGAAGACCTGCTGATCGTCATGCGGACCTACTTCGAGAAGCCCCGCACCACCGTCGGCTGGAAGGGCCTCATCAACGATCCCCACCTGGACGGCAGCCACGACATCGCGGCCGGACTGCGGGCCGCCCGCGGCTTCCTGAAGCAGGTCACGGCACTCGGCCTGCCCACCGCGACCGAGTTCCTTGAGCCGATCAGCCCGCAGTACATGGCGGACCTCGTTTCCTGGGGTGCCATCGGGGCGCGCACCACCGAAAGCCAGATCCACCGCCAGCTCGCCTCCGGGCTGTCCATGCCCATCGGCTTCAAGAACGGCACCGACGGCGATCTTCAGGTGGCCATCGACGCTTGCGGCGCCTCTGCCGCGGAGCAGGCCTTCCTGGGAATCGACGACGACGGCCGCGCGGCTCTCGTAGCGACGTCCGGCAACCCGGACACACACGTGATCCTGCGTGGCGGACGCAAGGGTCCCAACTACTCCCAGGAAGACGTTGCCGCGGCATCCTCGAAGCTGGCAGCGAAGGGGCTGAACCCGCGCCTGATCGTGGATGCCAGCCACGCCAACAGCGGGAAGAGCCACCACCGCCAGGCCGAGGTTGCGCTGGAAATCGGCGCTCAGCTCGAAGCAGGCGAGACCTCGCCTATTGCTGGGGTCATGCTGGAGAGCTTCCTCGTTGGCGGGGCGCAGAATTTGGACACCGCCAAGCAGTTGGCCGGCGAGCAGGAACTCGTCTACGGCCAGAGCGTCACGGATGCCTGCATGGAATGGGATGTCACGGCGTCAGTACTGGAGCAGCTCGCTGCGTCTGCCCGTAAGCGCCGCGTGGCGACGGGGGAGTAAGGTCCCACTTTCCGAAAGTGCTTTCACATAGGCCCCATCAGCCTCTAGAGTATCTAGCACATGGTTGTTGGATGGCTCAGCATCGGCACACCGTTCTACTGGGGGTGTCCTACTGTCTGAGAGCAAAGGAATATGGGAAATGTCCGCAGAGACTAACTTCTCGAATGCGCGTTTCATGACGGTGGCTGAAGTGGCCGACGTCCTGCGTGTTTCCAAAATGACTGTGTATCGCCTGGTCCACTCAGGGGAAATGCCCGCCGTAAGGTTCGGCCGTTCCTTCCGGGTACCTGAAGAGGCCGTTGCCCAGTACCTCAAGGGTGCTGTGGTGGACGGACAATCCGAGACCGCCTGAGGCTGCCGGGGTCCGTCCCGCGGACCGTGGTCACGGGGTACCCCTTGAAAGCGGTACTCTGTTAAGGAACGTTTTACGTCAATGTAAGAATCTGTCAGTTGTACTGTCTGCTTCCGCGGACGTGTTCCAACAGACAGGAACTTCTAGTTTGTAAGGAACTTTCGTGGGTTCAGTTATTAAGAAGCGCCGCAAGCGTATGGCAAAGAAGAAGCACCGCAAGCTGCTTCGCAAGACTCGCCACCAGCGCCGCAATAAGAAGTAGAGATACTTCATCAAGCGTGAATGCCCGTTGCCTTTCGAGGTGGCGGGCATTTTTGCGTCCCGGACCGCGCCCCCAACTACCGATCCTCTCTCACCTCCCGAATGGTTTCTGCTGACGCTCTCTCACGGTTCGGGCCTTTCTGCGGAAGCCTCTCTCACCGTCCCAGCGCGAAACCCGACTCCACGGCCGGGTCAATCCAGCCGTTCCGTAGGACCCTCTTGATGTGCAATATCGCCTTGGCGAATCCGTCTGCCAGATCGTCTTTTCCGAAGACAAGAACTGTCCAGCCCGCCGCTGCGAAAGCCTTGTCGCGGCGCCGATCGCTGAAGAACTGTTCCTCCTCAAGGTGATGTTCGCCGTCGTACTGAATGGCCAGGCGCCGAACGCGGAAGCCGAGGTCCGCGGATGGAGAGTACGGGTCGTCGGCGCGTAGTCGTATCTGGAGCTCTGGTTCTGCAAGGCCTGCGTCGAGCATGGCCAAGCGAAGCATCGACTCCGGCGCCGAGTCAGCACCGACCCTCATCAGTTCACGTGCTTCGCGTGCCCGGACCACACCTTGGAGGTTCTTGTGCCGGTCAAGCATCTTCCGAAGTGCCGCGATGGAACTGAACGGAGCTTCGCGTCCTTCGAACTCTTGCCGGGGGGTGCGAATGATTTGGTCGCCTATACAGACCAGCTCGTTCAACGGTAGCCGGCGTGCCAAATCCAGCCATGTCCTGGCACGGGTGCTCATCCACATGCCCTGGTTGAACTCGATTTCGGATTCGTCCACAATCACAGTGTGTCCGATGATGCCTCGTCGCCGCGCTGAGGGGAGATTCCTTGGCTTACTGAGGTGCAGTTCATTTGAATCGGCCAGCCAGGGCGGGAGGAAAAGGCCATGTATCCTCGCGGCGGTCACATGGGAGATCCATGCGCCAGGGCTCGCCGCCGAGAGGGATCGTGCAGCTTGCGTGAGGTCAAATTCCCAGTTGGCGGGACGATAGATTCCTTGGCTGACACTTTCGACTGAGTTTCGATTTTGGAGCTGCGCATGCTCCAAGCCCGCAGCCTTGGCCTCGTCAATGGTGAAGGGGGCAGAAGCAAGCAAGGCAGGAACGGGTGACAGTTTTTGCATACGGGCATTGTTGCCCATGAAGCCCATCACGGGCAGAAGTTATCCACAGGTGCGGTGGCTGAACTCATTCGGTGAGAGAGGATCGGCCGGGAGGGGCTGTTTGGTGAGAGAGGATCGGCCGGGAGGGGCTGTTTGGTGAGAGAGGGTTACTAGCGGGGGCCGCGGAACCGTGAGAAGCCGCGCCACAAACCATAGACCGCTCCGCCAACCGTGGCAGCTTTGAGCCCGAGCGTTGCCGCGCGCCGGCCGGAGCGGAAGTCGTACACAGGCCAGTTGTTTTCACGGGCGTGCCTGCGCAACTTCGCGTCCGGGTTGATGACTACCGGGTGGCCCACCATAGTGAGCAAAGGGATGTCGTTGGCGGAATCGCTGTAGGCCCAGCAATGGTCCAGGTCCAGTCCTTCACGGTCGGCCACGATCTGCACTGCGATTGCCTTAGCCGGACCGTGCAGAATGTCACCGACGAGCTTCCCCGTGTACATTCCGTCTTCCACTTCCCCCACGGTGCCCAGGGCGCCCGTCAGGCCAAGCCGCGTGGAGATAACCGTCGCAACTTCGATGGGTGTCGCTGTCACGAGCCACACCTTGCGACCGACCCTCAGGTGTTGTTCTGCCAGGGCTTTGGTTCCGGGCCAGATCCGCGACTCAATCATTTCGTCGTAGACCTCTTCGCCCAGCGCCTTGATGTCTTCTACGGAGATTCCGGCGGCGAGGGTCAGAGCAGAGTCACGAACCGAGTGGACGTCTTCCATGTTTTCGCCGCGCATGACGAACTTGAACTGCTTCCAGGCAAAACCAGCGGCCTGGGTGAGCGTGAACGCTTTGCGTTCGTACATTTTGCGTGCCACATGGAAGAGGCTTGCGCCCTTCATCAACGTGTTGTCGACGTCGAAGAATGCGGCTTCGCCTGTGCGCTTATGCACTTGGGCATCTGCGACCACGGCGGCGTTCTTCTCCTCGGGCATGTCTCGAGTCTAGTCAATCGGCGGTGCCCCGCGCTGAGGGCGCACGGGAAGGTCCGCCCCGATGGGTCGTGAACGAGGGATGGGAGTTGGGGGTGGGATGTGAGAGGGGGATGGTGCGGTTACCGTTATCCCATGGCTATTCCCGACGTCGTTCTCCTCACCAAAGCTGACTGCCACCTCTGCACGGAGGCGCGTGCCGCCGTCGAGCGCGTGACCAAAAGCCTGGGCGTGCAGTGGACGGAGCAAAGAATCGACGGCGACGCCCAACTGCAGGAGCGGTTCGCCGAAGAGATCCCCGTGGTGCTGGTCAACGGCATTCAACGGGATTTTTGGAAGATCGACGAGGAGCGGCTGACCCGTACTTTGAAGAAAGTCCTGGAGGACTGAGCATGGGGTTACCCGTAAGTAATGGCTTTTGTTGAGTCCGGCCGGGGGGTCATAGAGTGGAACAACAAAGCGACGCAATGGAGAATACCGTGACTGCGCTGGAACCGTCCCCGGGTGCGATAACCGGGGACAACGAACCTGCCACCAAGCAGATCCCGCCCGCGGCTGTGGCCCGGATGACTCTCTACTTACGCGCGCTCAATTCCCTCTTGGCCGAAGGAGTGGAACGCGTTTCGTCGGAAGCGTTGGCCGAAGCCTCGGGTGTCAGTTCGTCCACGCTCCGTAAGGACCTTTCCTACGTCGGCTCCTATGGAACCCGCGGCGTAGGCTACGAAGTCCAGTACCTGAGCCGTCATATAGCGGCCGCGCTCGGGCTGACCCACGACTGGAAGGTAGCCATCGTCGGCGCCGGTAACCTCGGCAAGGCCCTGGCCCGGTATGGCGGCTTTGAATCCAGGGGCTTCGACGTCGTAGCCATCTTCGACGCCGATCCCATGGTGATCGGAAACGAAGTGGGCTGGTTGCGGGTCAGCGATTCAGCAGAACTTGAGCGGGTCCTGGAACGCACCCACACCAACATGGTGGTGCTTGCGCTGCCGGCCACGGTGGCCCAGGCTGTCTGCGACCGTGTGATCGCCGCCGGAATCCGGAGCATCCTCAGCTTCGCGCCGGTGCTGTTGCAGGTCCCACCGCACGTCAACCTCCGCAAGGTGGACATGGCTACCGAGCTCCAGATTCTGGCCTACCACGCACAACGGGCGCAGACACCGGGCCAGGCTGTTTAGCCTTCGCCGGGTCCGCGCCCGCGTTTAGTGCTTGGATTCCCGCGTCTTTAGCGGCCGTAAGGGTTCTGGTACGCGTTGCCGAAAGGCTGCGCCTTGCGGAAATACGGAGCCGACGCCGGAAGGTACAGCATGACGATCGCCGCGACTCCCAACAGGATCACGATGAGCTGCAGGATGCCGTAGGTGGCACCGAACTGGAACAGGCCGGTGAGGCCCAGGACGGAGATGGCGGCGAACACGGTACCCAGGATCCGTGCCCAGTTCTTGCCCTTGCGGACCGGGAAAGCGACCAGGGCGTAGAGGCCGAGGGCCACAACCGCGCCGATGACGGCGCTGATGCCGATCACACCGCGCATGCCTTCCATGGACCCTTCGGGGAGGTCGGTACCCTGCTGGCTTGCCTGCTGGTTCATGGCGTTGATGAAGGCGTCAGCACCGGTGGTAGCCAACAGGAGTGAGCTGATGGCGGAAAGAACGCCGGCTGCAACGATCATCCAGAAGGCGTAGTTGACCATGGGCGGCACAGCGGTGGGACCAGGCTGCTGGCTGGGCCAGTTGGTGTCCTGGCCGTACTGCGGCGCAGCGGGGCCCTGCTGGCCATACTGCGGCGCGGCTGGCTGACCGTACTGCGGAGCAGCAGGGGACTGCTGGCCATACTGAGGGGCGGCGGGGCTCTGCTGACCGTACTGCGGAGCAGCTGGCGGCGGTGACTGCTGCCCGTATTGGGGAGCGGCGGGTTGGGTGCCCGGCTGCTCGGGCTGGTTGGCGTCACCCGGGTTTGACGGCGGGTACGGAGGGTTGCTCATGGCATTCCTTTGCTTGTTCGACTGCTGGTGCGGCCGCCGGGATCAGCAAAATGACCCTGCCCCCAGCGTGGTTCTGCTTCCACCGTACCCTCCGGGTCTGACGCTGCAGACGATCACACGCAGGTATTTCAGGCTTACGGGAAAAATCATCATGTGGGCTTACGCCTTCATGATGAAGGCCGCGGGAATCCAAGGGATTCGACCGCGGCCTTCTGCACTCATATCCGTCGTTCAACGCACGACGGCGGCACGCATGTCAGGGCTGTGCGTGGCCCTTGACTGCCTTGAACCAGAGCTGTGAATTCGGGAGCCACATCAACACCACAGCAACGGCGCTGACCAGGAAGCCGAACCAGTTACCGCCCAGGCCCATACCGGAACCGCCGCCACTGGCCGCTCCAAAGATAGCCAGCAGCAGGGAAACCGCGGCCACGATGGTCAAAGCCAGTCGAGCCCACTCCTTGCCTTCCTTCATCTTCATGGCCAGGACCACCTGGGCGGCGGCCACGGCCAAGGCGATCAAGAGGAGGACCAGAGCGAGGGCTGCGATGCCTGGAGCGAAGGCAAACGCAGCGATGACGGCGAAGAACCCAATGAGTCCGAAGAGCAAACCCAGGAGCCCCGAGATCACCCAGATGAAGTAGGAAACTTTCAGCTCCGTGGGCAGGCCCTGGGTTTTGAACATTCCCGAGAAGCCGCCTTGCGGCATGACGTCGTTGAAGTTGCGGGGTCCGTCAGTAGGCATTTCGAAGTGGAAACCAGGCTGCCCGGGGGCGGGTTGTCCGGGACCGGCCTGAGGCGGCACGGGCTGGGCCGGGCCGGGCTGCTGATACTGACCCGGTTGTGAGGGCGGCTGGTAACCCTGGGGTGGTTGGTAGCCCTGCGGAGGCTGGTAACCCGCAGGAGGAACATTGCCGGGCTGCGGTGGCTGGGCGCCGGGCTGCTGTGGCTGAGGTGTTTCGTCTGGGGTACTCATGGCATCACTTTAGACCGCAGGTTGAAGGATGCATAGGAAATTCGCAGCCAACTCGCAGCTAAATACAGGCTGTTTGCCGAACAATCGCTGGGTGACTTCAGTAGATACGAAACGGCGCCCTCCACAGCGCGAAACTGTGGAGGGCGCCGTTCGGCGTTCCTGGCGGGGCTGTGACTATGCGGCAGCCGGTGCGATGAAGGCGAGTTCCAGGTTGATAACCACCTTGTCGCTGACCAGTACGCCACCTGCTTCGAGGACGGCGTTCCACGTCAGGCCGAATTCCTTACGGCTGATGGTGGTTTCGCCGGAGACGCCGGCGCGGGTGTTGCCGAACGGGTCCACGGCCACGCCGTTGAATTCTGTCTCGATGGCAACTTCCTTGGTCACGCCCTTGATTGTGAGATCGCCCACGAGGTCGAAGCTGTTGCCGTTGGCCTTGACGTGGCGGGACACGAAGGTGATTTCCGGGAACTTCTCCACATCGAAGAAGTCTTCGCCCTTGACGTGGCCGTCGCGGTTGACGTCGCCGGAGTCGAAGCTGGCGGTCTGGATGGTGGCGGTGACCTTGGAGTCGGTCAGGGCTTCGCCAACTTCCAGGGTGGCCGAGGCGTCCTTGAACTGGCCGCGGACCTTGCTGATGCCTGCGTGGCGGACGGTGAAGCCGATCTCGCTGTGGGAAGCGTCGAGGGTCCAGGTGCCGGTGGTGACGTTAGCGGGGAGGGTCATCATGGTGTTGCTCCTATGTCTGGTGGATGTACTGCGTGCTTGCCCGGCTGAAACCAATTGCTTGAAGCGTCAACCGAGCTTCGTGTCTAGTATAAACATGCATATGCATCTTTTATTCCAACTCCACGGAACATTTCGGGAAAACTTTGAGTTCTACTAGCGGTAGAAGATTTCGGATCGCCCCGCTTCTTTGAGAAACTGGTAAACATGCCCCAAGCAACTGTCCATCTGCTTCGCCATGGCGAGGTCCACAATCCTGACGGCGTCCTGTACGGTCGGCTGCCGGAATTCCACCTCTCCGAACGTGGCCGGGAGATGGCCCGGATGTTGGCGGACCACTTCACGGCCCGTGTCAGCCAGGGTGCCAAGATTGTGCACTTGGTGGCGTCGCCGCTGACCCGTGCCCAGGAAACAGCCATGCCTACCTCCGAGGCGTTGAACCTGGAAATCACCACGGATCCGCGCATTATCGAAGCTGAGAACCACTTTGAGGGACTCCACCCCACCAAGAGTGAGTTCCTCAAGCCCAAGCACTGGATCTACTTCCGTAATCCCTTGCGGCCTTCGTGGGGCGAGCCGTACAAGGAGCAAGCGGCGCGCGTTCTGGCTGCGGTTGAAGACGCCCGGGTCAAGGCGATCGAACTGGGCGGCGACGGTGCAGAAGCCATTCTGGTCAGCCACCAGTTGCCCATTTGGTCAACCCGTTTGACCGCGGAAGGTCGTCGCCTGGCGCATGACCCCCGCAAGCGCGAGTGCACGCTCACCTCACTGACTTCGCTGACCCTCGACGACAACGGCAAGATTGTGCGCGTCGAATACACCGAGCCTGCTGCCGTCCTGCTCCCCGGCGCGGCGAGCACCCCAGGGGCATAGAAGCATGGATAACAATCTTTCACGCCGCGGCGTGCTGACCGCCGGGGGCGTCCTCCTGGCAGGCCTGACCATGGGCCTGTCCGCGTGCGCCCAGGAAGACTCCCTGGCCAAGCAGGCCAAGGCAGGCGACAACAAGAACTACGTTGCCGGCGATGGTTCGGTGACGGAGTTCGCCAAAGCCGATCGTGCAGCCCCCGTTGCCCTCAAAGGCACTCTGTTCAACGGCGAAACGGTCAAGCCGGAGGACCTCAAGGGCAAAGTCACCGTCCTGAACTTCTGGTTCGCTGCCTGTGCTCCCTGCCGCATCGAAGCCCCCCAGCTCGAGGCCCTGCACCAGGACTTCAAGGATCAGGGTGTCCAGTTCTTCGGGGTCAACCTGCGCGACGAGAAGGCCACCGCTGACGCCTTCGACAAGACCTTCAACATCACCTACCCGAGCTTCAACGACAAAGACGGTGCCGTGCTCCTGTCCGTGTCCGGCATCGTGCCGCCGGGTGCGGTGCCCACAACGTTGGTCCTGGACAAGGATGGCAAGGTTGCTTCCCGCGTGCTCGGTGAGATCGAGAAGAGCACCCTGAAAGCCCTCATCACCTCAGCAGTGGCCGAGTAGCACCATGAACAGTCCCTTCGCCGAGACGATCCTCAACGGATCGCTGTTGCTGGCTGTACCAGTGGCATTACTGGCCGGGCTGGTCTCGTTCCTTTCGCCGTGCGTGCTGCCGCTCGTGCCCGGTTACCTTGGCTACGTCACAGGACTGACCGGCGTCGACCTCCAAAAGCAGCGGCGGGGCCGCATGCTGGCCGGCATCGGGCTGTTTGTCCTGGGGTTCTCGGTGATTTTCGTCCTCCTTGGTGGAGCGTTCGGCCAACTGGGAACGTTACTGACGGGTCCACAGAACGCTTGGATCACGCAAGTGCTCGGCATCCTGGTGATCATCATGGGCGTGGTGTTCATGGGCGGTTTCGGCTGGCTGCAGCGCGATGCGAAAATTCATGCCAAGCCGCCTGCCGGCCTCTGGGGTGCGCCGCTCCTCGGACTGACGTTTGGCCTTGGCTGGGCACCTTGCATTGGACCGACATACTCCGCGGTACAGTTGCTGAGCTTGTCCGGCGGTTCCTCGGCCGCCAAGGGAGCGCTCCTGGCGTTCGTCTATAGCCTCGGCCTGGGTATTCCGTTCCTCCTGATCGCCCTGGCCGTCCGCCGGGGCATGGGCGTCATGTCCTTCTTCCGCAAGCATCGGCTGGCCATCCAGCGGATCGGCGGAGGCATCCTGATTTTGCTCGGCATCCTGATGGCCACCGGTGTGTGGGGAACCTGGGTGACCGAGTTGCAGTACTGGTTCCAAAACGACGTGAAGTTGCCAATCTGATGAGCGAATCCGTGAAAGCCAAGAAGAAGTCACCAGCCGCTGAAAGTGCAGCGGAAGGAAAACTCGAGCAGGCCAAGTCCGAGGCCGCGCTTCCCGCGCTCGGGTTCAAAGGCATGCTCCGGTGGGCCTGGACCCAGCTGACCAGCATGCGCACGGCGCTGTTCCTGCTGCTCCTGCTCGCCGTTGGTGCGGTACCGGGTTCCCTGTTCCCGCAGCGGCCCGCGAATCCTTCGGTGGTCACGCAGTACATCAAGGACAACCCGTCCTACGGCGAGCTCCTCGACGCGTTGCAGCTTTACGACGTCTACTCGTCGGCCTGGTTCTCGGCCATCTACATCCTGCTCTTTATCTCCCTGATCGGCTGCGTCACGCCGCGCGCCATCGCCCATTACAAGGCCATGAAGTCGCAGCCGCCGCGCACCCCCAAGCGCCTTTCGCGCCTGCCGGAGTACGGCACGCTGGAGCTGCCCGCCGACGCCGGGATCCCGGCGTCGAAAGCCATCAACGATGCCGCCGGACTGCTCAAGAAGCGCGGTTACCGCGTTGAGGTCAGGGACGTCGACGGCGCCCTGCCCTCCTTGGGTGCCGAGCGCGGCTTCCTGAAGGAAGTCGGAAACCTGGTATTCCACACTTCGTTGATCGGCGTGCTGGTGTCCGTGGCCATTGGCGGCCTGTACGGGTACAGCGGCCAGCGGATCCTGGTGGAGGGCGACACGTTCGTCAACACCCTGGTTGGCTATGACCAATTCACGCCGGGCACCAACTTCCAGAGCAGCTCGCTGCAGCCGTACTCCGTCCAACTGGACAAGTTCGAAGCCAAGTTCGATCGCGAATCGCCGGGCAAGGCCGGCCAGCCGATCGACTACACGGCAGAGGTCACCACCAAGGAAACCCCGGACTCGCCGGCCAAGAAGGAAACCCTCAAGGTCAACGACCCCGTGTCGCTCGGCGGCACCAGCCTCTACTTGACCGGCAACGGCTACGCCCCCATGGTGACGGTCCGTGATGGCGAAGGCAACGTTTCTTTCCAAGGGCCAGTCACGGCCAAGGTTCAAGGCGACAACTATTACTCTTCGGTGGTCATCAAGGTCCCGGATGCCAAACCCGAACAGCTGGGTTTTGTTGGCTTCTTCCTTCCGACTGCGTTTGTCAGCGAGGATGGAATTTCCTTCAGTGGTGCTCCGGAACTCATCAACCCCCAGCTGAGCCTGAACTCGTTCTACGGTGACCTTGGCCTGGATAAGGGCGTGCCGCAGAACGTGTTTGAACTGGACGTCAAGGACCTTAAACAGCTCAACGGCCGTGACCTCGCCGCAGGCGGCATCACCTTGTCTCCTGGCGCAACCGTCGACTTGCCCGAGGGCAAGGGCAGCATCACGTTCGACGGCGTCAAGAAGTACATCGGCGTGGACATCCACCACAACCCCGGCCAGTTGTACGCACTGATCTTCGGTTTCCTGGCTGTCGCCGGTCTGGTGATGTCCCTCTACATCAACCGTCGCCGTGTCTGGGTCCGCACCGGAACCCATGCGGACGGCCGGACCATGGTGGAATACGGTCTGCTGGCACGCGGTGAAGATCACCGCCTGGCTGGCGAAGCCGCAGCCCTCCGCGAGATTTTTGCCCGGGAATGGAACCTCCCGGATACGGACCCCGCGACAACAACAGCAGTCTCTTCCTCAACCTCGAAGGACCAGTAATGCCCGTCATCAACGAAACCCTGGGCCAGTACAGCGAGCTGTTCATGCTGTTGGCCGCCGGAACGTACACCGTGGCGTTCATCGCCTTCGCCTGGGACCTCGCCAAGAGCAGCAAGACGCTCCGTGCAGTGGACCTGAAGGCCGCGGCCAGCACCACTGGCGAGAGAGTGGCGGTTGCCGCGGGACGCGTCGGCGGTGGTTTGGGAGGCCCCGACGCCGGTGGGCCGGTTGGCCGTGCTGAGCGCCCGACGTCGGGCCTCACCGTTGAGGGCGGCACGGCCGCCGGTGACATGAAGTATGCCGGTGAGCGCCGCGCGCCTGCCCGCGTGGCAGTAGCGCTGACGGTGTTGGGCGTCCTCATCCACGGCGCAGGCGTGGTAACCCGTGCCTTCGGTGCCGGTCGCGTGCCGTGGGGCAACATGTACGAGTTCCTCACCACCGGTGCCTTCGTGGCGGTTGCTGTTTTCCTGATCGTCCTCATCCGCCGCGACCTTCGGTTCCTGGGCACGTTCGTGATCGGCCTGGCCATCATCATGCTGGTGGCTGCCTCGGCTGCCTTCTGGACCCCGGTGGGCCACCTGGTGCCGGCACTCCAGAGCTACTGGCTGATCATCCACGTTTCCATCGCAGTGCTCTCTTCGGCGCTGTTCACGCTGACTTTCGCCATGTCCGCGTTGCAGCTGGTTCAGTCGCACCGGCAGAAGAATCTTGCCGCCGGCCGCGCGGACAAGCTCGGCTTCATGCGCCTGGTTCCGAATGCACTGAGCCTGGAAAACCTGTCCTACCGCATCAACGCCATTGCCTTCATCGGCTGGACGTTCACTCTCATGTTCGGCGCCATTTGGGCCGAAAAGGCGTGGGGCCGTTTCTGGGGCTGGGACCCCAAGGAAGTCTGGACCTTCGTGATCTGGGTGGTCTACGCGGGGTACCTGCACGCGCGGGCAACACGAGGCTGGACCGGAACCCGTGCGGCATGGTTGTCGATCGTCGGGTATGCCTGCGTCATCATTAACTTCACGCTGGTGAACACGGTCTTCAACGGCCTGCATTCCTACTCCGGGCTCTAGACGCGGTACCCCCGTCTGAGCAGGGGCTTTACGGGTCCAGGCGGAGAATGCTCCTGGAAAATGACAATTCGGTGTATCAACCATGACAATTTGGTGTAGCTCCTAAGCCTTTTACCCTTCCGGGGCAGGTGCTAACTTGTTCAGAACCCGCTTGTGATGCAGCCCGCTAGCGACGCGCCGTGTTCTTTTGAGGTAACTATGAGCTATGTTCTCGCCATTGACGTCGGGACGAGTTTTACCGCCGCAGCCCTTGCCAGACCCCACCAAGGCCCCAATCCAGCTCCTGAAATCCTGCCGCTGGGATTGCACGGCAGCGCTGTGCCCTCCGTGCTGTACTACGCCGACGACGGCCGGGTCCTGGTAGGCGAAGCCGCCGAACGCCGCGGATTGGACGATCCCCAGCGCATGGTGCGGGAGTTCAAACGCCGCATCGGTGACTCCGTGCCCATCGCAGTCGGGGCGACCTGGCTGGCTCCAGAGGACGTCTACGCCACCATGGCACGCTGGGTGGTGGAGAGGGCCGAAGAGCGCGAGGGAAGTTCGCCGTCGTCGATCATCATGACGCACCCGGCTGCATGGGGACAGCACCGAACCTCGCTGGTCCTTGCAGCGCTCACCGTGGCGGGTTTGCACGACCTCACCCTGATCACCGAGCCGGAAGCGGCAGCCCTCCACTACGCCTCCCAAACGCGTGTGGAGGACGGCAGCACCATCGCGGTGTACGACCTCGGCGGGGGTACGTTCGACACCGCCATCCTCCGCAAAGCCGGAGCCGGAAACTTTGAACTACTGGGCCGTCCCGACGGCATTGAAACCCTTGGCGGCGCCGATTTCGACGCCGCCGTCCTGCGTCACGTGATGGACCATATCTGCGCTTCAGCGGACTTCGATCCGACGGCACCGGACACCCTGGCAGCCCTTTCCCGGCTGCGTCGCGAATGCCGGGAGGCCAAGGAAGCACTCTCCATGGACAGCGAATCCAGCGTGGCCGTGTCATTGCCTGGCACGCAGCAGTCCGTGCGGCTGGTCCGGGCCGAATTTGAATCGATGATCGAAGCACCCATCCGGGACACCGTGGAAGCCCTTGAACGCAGCCTTCGGAGCATCAACGTTGACGCCCAGGATTTGAGTGCCGTGCTGCTCATCGGAGGGTCCTCGCGCATTCCCCTCGTGGCAGAGATGATCTCGGTGGAACTGGGCCGGCCAATCGCCGTGGACGCCGATCCCAAGTCTTCCATCTGCCTCGGTGCTGCCCTCGCCGGGTTGCGCTCCAGCGGGGCGGGTACCGCGGACGCTGTCGAATCGGAAGCCATGGAGGTAGGCACGGAGTCGGCTGGTGCAGTGCGGGAGCGGCCTCACGTCGCACGGCCTGCGCTGGCCCTCACCCCGCTGAACGCCGCGTCCGCCAAACCGGGCAAGCACACCCCCCGGCCCCGTGTACGGATGGCAGCCGCCGCTGCGGTAGCCGCCACCGTATTGACCATTGCTACTGCAACGGCGGCACAGAGTCCGGATGGCACCGGACTGCTGGCCTCGATGTTCGGCAACCAAGCGGCTGATGTCATGCGCGACGGCGGTGCGCAAGGCGCGGGGGCCCAAGCCGCCAAATCCCAGGGGAGTGGCGCTGGTGGCGGCGCCGCCAGCGACGACCCGGCAACGGGACTTGAGGCCAGCGTTGGGGCCGGGGTCACGAGGGCCGGGACAGGAACCGGAAGGAGCCCGGCACGTCCAGGAACTGCCAACGCGGGGAAGGGCAGCACAACCACGGGATCGGGAGCGGCCGCTGGGGCGGTCGCAGGGCCATCCGGCGGCACCACTCCGGGTTCTGGCGGGACCGGCAGCACGGGCACTCCTGCTGCGCCCGGGACCCCCACGACTCCGGGCACTCCCACCACTACGCAGCCCACTCCAACCCCTGACCCGACAGGGGGTGCTGCCAGTGGACCGACGACTCCTCCACCCACAACACCGCCGGTAACCGAACCAACCACACCGCCAAGCACTCCGTCGGATCCAGTCACTCCACCGCCGTCGCCCGAGCCAACGGTGCCGCAGCCCGAGCCCACGGTCACGCAGGATCCTCCGCCTTCGCCGGAACCAACCGTGCCCCAAGAGCCCACACCGCCGCCAGCTACCCTCGACCCCACGCCCCTGCCCACGGAAACCAGTCCGGTCCCGGATCCAGCGCTGCTTTCGGCGGTTTAGCCCATGACGGGACCTGACCATATGCCCGGGCACTTTCGTCCCGGGGCGGACGATCACTCCCTGACGGAACCTGCCGTCATTCACGAGGCAGGTTCACCCGGCCTTCCGGATCTGACGGGCGGTTCCGCCGCCGTCCGTGAGCTGCTGCTTGCCCTTTCCATCGGGTTCACACTTCCTTCGCCCCTGCCGCGAGGACTTGAAGGCCGTGACGGGCTGGACGCGATCATCGCCGCAGCCAAGGACACAGGTCTGTTGTTGCCGGACGGGACTGTAGTGGGGACCGCCCAATATGCCCTGTTGAAGGGCACTCCGACCGGCCGCATCCGGGCGCTTCAAAGGGAACTGGTGGACAAGGTCCTGGAAGAGGGGCGCCCCCTGGGAGATCTGGCCCGCGAACTTGCCAGGAGTGGCCTGCAGGATTCCCGCGTTGCCATGGA
The DNA here is from genome assembly GCF_025421775.1 of Paenarthrobacter aurescens. Lineage (GTDB taxonomy): Bacteria > Actinomycetota > Actinomycetes > Actinomycetales > Micrococcaceae > Arthrobacter > Arthrobacter aurescens_B. The sequence goes on from NZ_JAOEFX010000003.1 coordinate 138,607, forward strand.
ACTCGAGGAGGCAGCAAACAAGGTCCTGGATACGGATCCGCGGCTGGCCGTAGATCTCTACTCCGAAGCACTCCTGGCCGGAAACGGTGAACTCGACAATGCAGCCAGGAGGGCCCAGGCTGCCGCGGCAATTGGAGACATGGACGCGGCCGGCAGGCTGGTGGACCGACTCCTCGCCTTGCCCGAACCGCCGGACCTTCGCCTGGGAGTGGATGTGGCGGCCGCGGTGTGGGCACAGCGGGGCATGCTCGCCCGCAGCGCCGACACGTACGGATGGCTGGGGCCGGACAGGATGGCGGGGTCGGCACCACTGGCGGCCGTGGCCATGATTGGCTCGGGCAACGCGGTGGCAGCGGAAGAACTCCTGGCAGCCAGCCCGCCCACAGGCTCGCCAACCCTGCTGGCCGTGGCCTTATCGCTCACCCAGGAAGGACTGCGGCAGACCCTCGGACCCGCACCTCAACTGGCGCTGCCGGAGCTCATCAGGGCATCTGACATGATGAACGCCTCCGGGGCCTCGATTCCCTTGCCTGAGACCCCTGGTGCCTTGGCCGCGCTGTGTGCCATCCACAGCGGGGAACCCGCAGTAGCAGACCACGTGCTCAAAGCTGCGCTGGCGGCAGGACAGGGTGGCGACGCTGCCCGGCCCAGGCTCTTCCTCCTGCAAGCATGGTCCTCGATGCAGCAGGACAACGCCGATGAAGCACGTTTGTCCATCAATGAGGCCGTCAAGGCGAACCACTGGCCCCTGGCACCGCGGGATGAACTCCTGTTGGCGGCACTGGACGTCGGGTTGGCCCGGCGTGGCAGCGATGTGCACGAACTGGTTTTGGCGTGGGACCGGGCGCGGGAGGCCATGATGCACGTCTCGGTGGACCTCTACAGCCTTTTGCCGTGGGGCGAATTGATGATCGCCGCCGCGCGGCTGCGGGAGACACGTCGGGTGTCGCACTACTTGGACGCTGCCTGGGAGCTGCTGGGAAGGCTGCGAAACCCGCCTCTCTGGTCCGTACCCCTGCACTGGGCCGCGGTGCAGGCAGCTTTGCTGAGTGAAAGCCCCACGGAGCTTGCCCCGCACGCGGCTGCGCTGGTGCGCGCCTCTGAACATAGCCATCTGGCTTCCGTCCTCGCCGCTGGCGGTAAGGCCTGGGTCTCCGTGCTGGCAAGCCGGTTTGAAGCGTCCGACGTCGAAACAGCGGCCCGTGGGTTGGCCGCCGTCGGGATGCCCTGGGAAGGGGCGCGCCTGGCGGGCCACGCCGCCGCGCACGCGGAGGAGCGACGGGACATGGTGAGGTTGCTGGCCTGCGCGCGGGACATCCACCCCCAAAGCCCCTCGCCGGGCGGGGGTTCGGAGCGGGCAGAAGATTCACACAATGACGTACCGGCCCATGTTGTTGCGGAGGGCGGCATGACCGGTGCCGCAGACCCGTCAGGGCTAAGCGCCAGGGAGCGCGAGGTAGGCCGGCTGCTCCTGGAGGGTAAGACCTACCGCGAGATCGGCGAGGCGATCTACATTTCGCCACGCACCGCGGAACACCATGTAGCACGGATGCGGCGGCGCTTAGGGGCCGAAAGCCGCTCGGAACTCCTGGTCCGCCTGCGCCTCGCGTTGGGGGAGGGGTACCCACCTCCCTGAGCGGGGACCCCCACCACCCCCTAACCAAGAACCGGGTCATCCCCTAACGCCGGGGCACGCGGTAGGGGGACCACCCCCGATGCCCGGTCCATGGGCACGGCAATACGTTGAATGGGAGCCCGGCAAAGGCGCCGGGCCAATTACCACCCACCACAGAATTTGAGGGAGCACTCCAATGCCTACACTCGCACAACAGCTCGTGCAGTTCCTGATGAGCCTGTTCAACGATCCCGACGCCGCTGAAGATTTCGTCAGGGATCCGGAAGCGGCCCTTGCCGCAGCCGGCCTCAGGGACGTTTCCTCAGCGGACGTCGACGCAGTTCGCCCCGTGGTCCTGGACTATGCGCCCATCAACGCGCGCTCGTCGTTTGACCGTGAATACAACACCGGCGGAAATCACGGCTCCACTGGCGGCGGCGCCACATGGGGTGGAGACAACGACGATGACCGCCCCAACGGCGGCGGACGCCCCGATCATGACGACGACCACGGCGGTGGCGGCGGCGCTGGTGGTGGCTGGGATGGCCATGACGACGACCATGACCATGACCATGACGATGACCACGACGGCGGCGGACATGGCGGCGGTGGTGGTGGCTGGGGCGGCCATGACGACGATGATGACCACGACGGCGGCGGACATGGCGGCGGCGGTGGCTGGGGTGGTGGCGATGACCACGATGATCACGCGCACGCCGTTCAGCAACTGGTCCACGTGGTGAACAACTACTCGTACACCACCAACATCGACGACCGCGACACCATCACCGACCAGTCGGTGAACCAGAACATCTGGGCTGACGGGGACGTGACGCAGCTCTTCAACCAGGACGCAGTGGTTGCCTCGGGTGACGGTGCCATTGCTGCCGGCGACGACGTGAAGGACTCCGGCAACACGACGACGAGCACTTCGACCACCACCACCAATACCGACGACCACTCCTTCAACATCAGCGAGTCGGGCCCTGGTGACGTTGAGGTTGGCAATACGGACATCGAGGTCAAGGACTCGTTCAACGACAACTCCGACCACTCGGTGACCAAGGACTCCTACAACACCGATGTTGATGTTGACGTCGATATTGAGGACTCCTTCAACGAGGACAACTCCAGCCATACGGACAATTCGAACAACTCCGTCAATGTCTCCGATTCGTTCAACGACAACTCCACCGATGTGGACGTTGAGGACGTCCAGCTCATCCACGACTCCGTGGTGGTCCAGGACAACGAGCTCGATCTGGAGTACTCGCCGGACAATTCCACCAACGTCGAAGTAGACGACGTCAATGTCATCAACGATTCCATCGTGGTGGCGGACAACGAGGTGGAGTACACCAACATCGAAGACAACGTGGTGGTGGCGGACAACGAACTGGAATTCGACAACTCCACCAACCTGGACGTCGAAGACGTGGATGTCGAGTACAACGACATCGACGATTCGATCGTCGTGGCCGACAACGATGTTGAAATCGATTAGCACCAAGGAGATCCGAAAGGCGTAGCGAAAGCTGCGACGCGAAGTACCCCAGCAGTGCCCGGCAGGCGGATCGTCGTCTGCCGGGCACTTCGTGGCCCCGACGAGGCAGGCAGAGCAAAGGACAGGCTGTGGCGGAAACAGTACGCATGACCACGTTGGTGGAGCAGGGCATGGCGCTGGTGGGGGAACGGAATGATCTGAGGCGGCGGTTGGAAAACACCCGCAACCGCCTGCAGGATCCGAGCGTCCGCGTGATCGTCGTGGGCGAGTTCAAGCAAGGCAAGAGCCAACTCGTCAATGCTTTGGTGAATGCACCCGTCTGCCCTGTGGACGACGACATTGCCACCACAGTGCCAACCGTCATACGGCAGGGGGATCCGGCGTCGGCCGTTGTCCTTGTTCCAAGCGCGGACGGGCCCACACCAGACGCAGGCCTTGAGGGAGACTCCGGGGGCCCGGAAGGCGGGCTGGAGCGCCAACCAGTACATCTTGACCAGCTCGCGGAATACGTATCCGAGAAGGGCAATCCGGGCAATGCAAAGAAGATCGTTGCCGCCGAGGTTTTACTGCCGCGGAAACTGCTGGCTGGCGGGCTTACGGTAGTGGATTCGCCCGGGGTTGGCGGGCTGGGTTCCACCCACACGCTGACCACGTTGACTGCCTTGCCCTCTGCGCACGCCGTGGTGTTCGTTTCAGATGCGTCCCAGGAATACACCGAACCGGAGATGCGGTTCCTGCGCCAGGCCATGCGCATCAGCCCCAACGTGGTGTGCGTGCTGTCCAAGACCGATCTCTATCCGAGTTGGCGCCAGATTGCGGAGTTGGACCGGAAACACCTCGCCGATGTGGGACCCGGTATTCCCCTGTTCCCGGTCTCCTCCGAGCTGCGCCTCCAGGCAGCCCGGCTGCAGGACACAGAACTGAACGCCGAATCAGGATTTCCCGCATTGATCGCACACCTGAGAAACAACATCGTGGGGGAGGCCGCCAGAATTCAACGGCGATCCGTTGGCCATGACCTGTTATCCGTCACGGAGAACCTCAGGCTGGCCTTGCAGTCCGAACTCGGAGCCTTGGAGAACCCCGAGGGAACTCCGCAGATGATCGCCGGGTTGAAGGCTGCCAAGGAGGACGCAGACCAGCTGCGCAAACGATCCGCCCGCTGGCAGATCACCCTCAACGATGGCATCGGGGACCTCATCGCGGACATGGAGTATGACCTGAAGGACAGGCTCCGCCGTATCCAACGCGAAGCCGAAACGGCCATTGACCACGGCGACCCTGGACCCGCATGGGAGCAGTTCACCCAGTGGTTGGAACAGAGTACTGCTGCTGCAGTCTCGGATACGTTTGTCTGGACCAGTGAACGTGCCCAGTGGTTGGCCACCCAGGTAGCGGATCACTTTTCCGAAGACGAAGTGGCGCTGCCTGCGCTGAAGGTATCCGATACGGGCGGCGTGCTGGACCCGGTGGCTGACATTCAGATGATGGAAGACGGGCGGTTGGGTCCTCTGCAAAAGGTGCTGATCGGGATGCGCGGGTCCTACGGCGGCGTCCTGATGTTTGGTCTGCTGACGGGCATCTTCGGGATGGCGCTCATCAATCCGCTGTCCGTGGGAGCGGGGCTCCTGCTGGGCCGGAAAGCGTTCAGGGAGGACAAAGCAGCACGGCTCAAGCAGCGGCAGTCGGAAGCCAAGATCCTGGTGAGGAAGCACGTTGACGACGTGGTCTTCCAGGTGGGGAAACAGCTCAAGGACAGGCTGCGGCTGGTCCAGCGCGCTACCAGGGACCATTTCACGGAAATTGCCGAAGAGCACCACCGTTCCCTGGCCGAATCCGTGGCTGCGGCGCAGAAGGCAGCAGCCACGTACGCGGTGGAGCGGGATATGAGAATCAAGGACATACGGAACCAACTCAAGGGCGTGGACGCACTCAGCAAGGCCGCGCAGCAGGTGCAGGAAGACCAGTCCTTGGAGAATCAACCCAACCAAGCACCTTCGGCAGTCCCGGCGGGATGATGGAACCGGGAATTGCCGGAGCCTGGGAACTGCTGCGGCAAGCCAGGGACGTCTTCCATGATGACGCGGCAGCGCTCGCCGTGGTGGCAGATCTTCAGGACCGGTTGGAAGGGCCATTGCGGATAGCTGTTGCCGGAATGGTCAAAGCCGGGAAATCAACGCTCCTCAACGCCATCATTGGCGAGGAAATAGCGCCCACCGACGCCGGGGAATGCACCCGCGTAGTCACGTGGTACCGGTATGGGCACACTCCGAAAATCACGCTCTACCCGTTCACGGGCGGACCCCGGACCCTCCCTGTCACCCGTGAGGATGGGCGCCTGGTCTTTTCCTTGGGCGATGTTCAGGCCGGGGTCGTGGAGCGTTTGGTCGTGGACTGGCCAGCAGCCAGCCTGCGGGACCTTACACTGATCGATACGCCCGGCATAGCCTCGTTGTCGCAGGACGTTTCCGGCCGATCCACCGCCTTCCTGTTGCCGGAAGACGCCCCCATGGCGGCGGACGCCGTCATCTATCTCATGCGGCATCTGCACGCCTCCGACGTCCGCTTCCTGGAATCCTTCAAGGACACCGCCGCCGGCCAATCCGGTACCGTCAATGCCCTGGCGGTCCTGTCCCGGGCTGACGAGATCGGGGCCGGGAGGATCGATTCCCTCATCTCCGCGGCAGTCATCGCCGACAGGTACAGCCGCGACCAAAGCCTGAGGCCCCTTGCCTTGGGCGTTGTTCCGGTTGCAGGATTGCTGGCCCAAAGCTCACGCACAATGCGCCAATCGGATGTCGAAGCCATGAAACAACTGGCCCAGATGGATAAGAACCACCGGGAGCGGCTGATGCTGTCCGCGGACCGCTTTGTTCGCGTCGCTGGGCCGGAGGGCCTTGACCAGGACATGAAAGCCTCCTTGGTGCAAAGGTTCGGTCTGTTTGGGATCCGGTTGGCCGTCGCCCTGATCCGCGGCGGGACCACCGATCCCACGGAGTTGGCACACGAATTGGCTCGCCGCAGCGGTCTCGGCAGACTGCTCGACACCATCGAGTACCTCTTCCAGACACGCGCTGACGCACTCAAGGCGCGTGCCGCCGTCGTAGGTTTGCAGTCCTTACTGGGCGTTGCTCCCACCGGCCGCACAGCATCGCTGGAAGCTGCCCTGGAGAGGCTTCAAACCGGCGCCCACGAGTTCCGGGAGCTGAAACTTTTGGCAGCGTTGCGGACCGGTGGCATCGGCATCGGTCCTGAGCAGACGGCAGAAGCCGAGCGGTTGGTGGGCGGGCGCGGCAGCACAGTTGCCCTGCGGCTGGGACTGGAACCGGACGCAAGTGCCGGGCACATCAGCGAGGCTGCCCGGGACTGTTTGAACCGGTGGCGGCTGATCGCGGAAAATCCACTGACAGACCCATCGGGCCTGGAGGCCTGCCGTGTTGTCATCCGCAGCTGCGAAGGAATGCTGGCTGCTATGCCCGCCGTTCGCTGAGCAACCAGGCAGTAGTCGATGGGAAGAACAGCAGGATCAGGCCGGCTGCGGCGAGGATGAACTGAGCAGCCAACAGCGCTGTGGCCATGGTTCCGTCCGCCCCGGGCGCCACCACAAAGTCGGCGGTAATCACCGTGACCACCGCGTGCAGGAGGACCAACGGTGCCAATGCCCACCGCGCCCAGAGGCGGCGCTTGAAAAGCACGGCCAACAGGACCGCTTCCATGGCTGCAACCAAGGCAAGCATGGCGAGGCTTCCCAGGAATACGACGGCGGTTGCCCCCTCTACTGCCTGAGCGTCGCCGTCGGGAACCAGGCCTCCGATGACGGCCTTCAGGCGTTCAAAGTGGGAATCACGGCCGAGGAAGCCCGTCACCACGACGGCGATTCCCGCCACGAAGCTCGCCACCCACAACGAACGGGAGAGCCGCGCGGGACCCGGCGGCCTGACAACCGCCTCTATGGGCGGCGGCGTGGACAGGGAAATGCCCGGGCGGGGTGGTGGTGCGGGGGGTGTTGCCGGCCCGCTGGCTGATGGTGTGGTGGAAGGTGACTGCCGTGAACCATCAGCTTGCTGGGCCATGTTTACCTACTTCAGTTCGTCGGTGTCATGGGGGTCCGGCTCGCTCCGCTTGGCATCGCCGGGTTTGAAACCGTTGCCTTTGGCGTCACCGTCAGCATCGGACGGCTTGTCGCCGCGTTGCTTGGCATCGTGTTCAGCCTTGAGCTTCTTCAAGCGATCATCCTCAGCCTGCTTACGGCGGCGGGTTTCGAGGTTTCGGAGGAATTCGGGGTCGTCGTCCGGGGCCGTGGGCTGGCGGCGGACGGGCTTGGCCGTGGGCTTGTTGTAAGGACGGCCGAAGATAAACCAAAGGATGGCGCCCAGCAGCGGCAGGACGATCTGCACAATGATCCATGCAGGCTTGGAAATGCCGCGCGTCAGCCGCCCATCGGTACGGATAACATCCACGAGGGCGTAGACAAAGATGACAAGTACTATGACGACGCCTACAACCCGGAGCATGCACCAAGTCTAGTCGCCGGAAGCCAATCACTGGACGCCCTGTTCCGGCTGTGATCAGAGTGCAACCATCAGGGCGGCTAAACTTGGATGGTGGCTTTCCTGAAGTATTCCCTCATCCGTCTGGCGCTGTTCGTGCCGTTGTTCATTGTCTTCGCTCTTTTGCAGGTGGGCCTGCTGCCGGCGGCCGTCTTCGCAGGGCTCATGGCTTTCGCCATCAGCTACCTCTTTTTCCAGAAACAGCGCGACGCCGCCACTGCCGCAATGCGCGAACGGTTCTCCGGGCGGGCCAAGCCCATCCGCACCGCCGGCGAGGTTGAAGACGCCGCCGCGGAGGACGGCTTGGTAGAGAAGAACCCGGACATCGCAGTCAATAACGACAAGCGCCCGGGTTCCGTCTAGGAGTTTTTGTACAGCTAACGCCCCCAAGAAGCCTTCTTGAGGGCGTTAGCTGTACAAAAACTTAGAAGCCGCGGCTCAGGATCAGGCCCAGCGAGAAGAGCAGGCTGTATCCGAGGTTGATCAGGCCGGTCTGCTTAAGCACCGGAATGAGGCTCTTGCGCTTCTTTCCGTTGACCATCAGCCAGGCGGGCATCAAGCACGCGGGGATCAGCAGCAGGACGATCAGCATCCATGGCTTGGTGGGTGCCAGCACGATCACCAGCAGGATGGCGACGGCCAGCATCAGCACGTAGCTTTCACGGGCGTGCCGGTCCCCAAGCCGCACTGCCAAGGTCCGCTTTCCGGCGGCTGTATCCGTGGGGATGTCCCTGACATTGTTGGCCATCAACAAGGCACACGCGATGAGTCCCGTACCGATCGCGCCGACCACGGCGGCCAGGCTGACTTGTCCGGCCTGCGTGTAGGTGGTGCCGAGGGTGGCAACGAGCCCGAAGAAGACGAACACAAAGATATCGCCCAGGCCCATGTAGCCATAGGGATTCTTGCCGCCCGTATAACCCCAGGCTGCCAGGACGCAGCCGATACCCACCAGGATCAGCCACCACGTTTGGGTGATGATCACCAGGATCAGGCCGCAGATCATCGCGGCGCCGAACAGCCCGAACGCGGCCCACTTCACCTGCTCCGGCAACGCAGCACCGGAGCCGACAAGACGCAGAGGGCCAACGCGTTCCTCGTCCGTGCCACGAATGCCATCAGAGTAGTCATTGGCGTAGTTGACGCCGATTTGGAGAAGGAGCGCGACGAGCGCCGCCAGGATTGCGTTCGGCAGCCGGAACGCTTGGAGCTCGTACGCCGCTGCCGAACCGATCAGGACGGGCGCGATGGCCGCGGGCAGTGTACGGAGCCGGGCTCCTTGAATCCATTGTGCAGCTGTCGCCACGTGTAGTACCTCGTGTGTTTCGCGGTTGATCTTTAGCGGAGAAGAACGTGTCTATTGTCCCTGATGCAGGTTGGAAAGCTGTTCAATCATGGCCAGTCGGTCCGGTTTTCCATTGGGCAGCATGAGTAGTTCCTTGTCCGCGAGCACCGTCTTGGGGGCCAGGACCCCCAGGGCAGCTTCGCGGCGGGATGTGAATCCGTTGATTCCTTCGGGGCTGGGATCGGTCATGGCCACGTACGCCACAACGGCTTGGCCCCACTCGCGCGAGGGAACGCCGGCGACGAAAGCCGCGTTGACGCCGTCGAGCTCTTCCAGCTTGCGTTGGATGTACGCGGCTGAGGCTTTGACGCCGCCGGTGATGATGACGTCGTCGGCGCGGCCCAGTACGGTGAGTTTGCCTTCGCCGGAGAGCTCGCCAAGGTCGCCGGTGACGTACCAGCGGACACCCTCTTCCTCGAAGAATGCAGCCTTTGAGGCGCGCGCGGCGTCTACGTAGCCTGCCGCCACGGTGTCGCCGCCCAGCAGGATGCGGCCTTCCAGTTCGCCCTCACCGATGCGGACCTCGACGCCGTCCAGCGGCTCGCCGTCGTAGACGCACCCGCCACAGGTTTCGGCTGAGCCGTAGGTGGTGACTACCTTGAGCCCTTCGGCGTGGGCGGTCGCGAGGAGATCGGGTGAAGCGGGCGCCCCGCCCAGCAGGATCGCGTTGAAGCGGCGCAGCACAGCGAGCGTTTCGGGAGTGGGGGAGTCCAGGAGCCGCTGCAGTTGCGTGGGCACCAGGGACGTGAAGCGGATCTTGTCCGTCAGTTCCTCAGCGGCAGCGGTGAAGGCCTCCGGAGTGAAGCCGTTCGACTGGTCCATCACCCACGGACGCGTGCCGGCGTAGAGCGAGCGGACCAGGACCTGCACACCTGCCACGTATTGCAGCGGGAGCGCCAGCAGCCACTGGCCTTCGCCGCGCAGGGCCATGGCGGTTGACACGGACGAGGCGGCCAGGGCGTCAACAGTCAGGACGGTTGCCTTCGGCGTACCAGTCGAGCCGGAGGTGCGGACCACCACTGCGGCATCCTCGACGCCGGTCTCCACCGGGACAGCCTGCGGCTCGCCGTTTTCGCCCGGGACGATTTCGACGGCGGGGCCCTCACCGTGGAGGGCAGCCATCAGGGCTTTCAGTACGGGATCGATGTCCACGGGGGAGTCCTAGAAGTAGTAGGGGAAGGCGGACCAGTCGGGGTCGCGCTTCTGAAGGAATGCTTCCTTGCCTTCCACGGCCTCGTCCGTCATGTACGCAAGACGGGTGGCTTCGCCGGCAAAGACCTGCTGCCCGGCCAATCCATCATCGGCCAGGTTGAAGGCGAACTTGAGCATGCGGATGGCTTGCGGGGACTGGCGGGCGATGTCGGCCGCGTACTCCAGTGCGACTTCCTCGAGGCGCTCGTGGTCCACGGCCTCGTTGACAGCCCCCATCCTGACCATGTCTTCGGCGGAGTATTCGCGTGCCAGAAAGAAGATTTCCCGTGCGGCTTTCTGCCCGATCTGGCGGGCCAGCAGAGCAGAGCCGTATCCGGCGTCGAAACTTCCCACCGTGGCATCCGTCTGCTTGAACTTGCCGTGCTCGCGCGAGGCGATGGTGAGGTCGCTGACCACGTGCAAGGAGTGGCCGCCGCCTGCCGCCCAGCCATTGACGACGGCGATGACCACCTTGGGCATGGTCCGCATGAGCCGCTGGACTTCCAGGATGTGGAGGCGACCGGCGCGGGCGGGGTCGATGGTCTCCTGGGTGTCACCTTCTGCGTACCTGTAACCGTCGCGCCCACGGATCCTCTGGTCGCCACCAGAGCAGAACGAGTGCCCGCCGTCCTTCTCCGATGGACCGTTGCCCGTGAGCAACACCGTGGCGACGTCCGGGGTCATGCGGGCGTGGTCCATGGCACGGTAGAGCTCGTCAACCGTGCCCGGGCGGAAGGCGTTGCGGACTTCGGGGCGGTCGAACGCGATCCGTACCGTGGGGAGGTCTTTGACTGTTCCGTCCGCAGACCGCTCAACCTGCCGGTGGTATGTCATGTCCTTGAAGTCATCGAAGCCGGAAACGGTGCGCCAGCGCGAAGGGTCAAAGATGTCGGAAACCTTGGCAGGGAGTTGGTTGTTCACAGTCCGAGTCTAGTAATGGCCTCAGCTGATGCAGAACTCGTTGCCCTCCGGGTCGGCCATGGTGTGCCATTCGTGGGGTCCTTGGTTTGCGGTCCACAGGTGCTTGGCACCGCGGGTCTCGAGCTGTTTCCGCACGTCATCCTTGTCCCGGCCGTCCAGACGTACGTCCCAGTGCACCCGGTTCTTGACGGACTTGTCGTTGGGGTCTGTTTGGAAAAGGATCCTGCGGCCGGTCTTGGGGTCTCTGTCTTCGGCGGGCACGATCGCGCACCCCTCGGCCCATACCAGCTTGCCGTTGTGGGTGATGGTTTGGTCCTCTGTTGCGAACCCCTGCTCGATCATGGAGCGGATGAACGCCTCGTCCTGTGGCTCCACGCTCCACTCGAGGGTTTCAGCCCACCAGTCGGCGAGGTCATGCGGGTTCTTGCAGTCCACTGCGATCTGGATGTTGAGTGTCATGCGTTTCACGCTATTCCCGACGGCGGTGGCTGGGTAGGGTGATGCGGTCACCTTTCGTCCGGGTTTCCCAGCTGGGTCGCGTTTAAGCGCGTTTGGGCGCTAAAAACGTGCCTTAAATGCGACTCAGTTGGGTAGGAGTTCGGGCGGGATGGCGTAGATGAGGACCACGGCCATCAGGTTCTTGGCGGCGTGGACGAAGTAGGAGAACATCAGGTTCTTCCCCGTCCACACATACACCGCCACCAGCACCACGGCCATCCCCAGGTAGGGTGCCAAAGCGGACAGGACCAATCCTTCGCGTCCCACCACGTGGATTGAGGCGAAGACCACCACGGAGATCACACAGCAGATCCAGATGTTCAGGTACTGCGACAACTTCCCGATCAGCAGATGCCGGAACAGGTACTCCTCAACGAACGGGCCCAGGACCACCAGCAGCGGCACCATCAGCCAGGCAGGCACCTGTTGCAACAGTCCCTGGATGCCGAGTTGGTTCTCTGAGCTTTGCGCAGTACCAAAAGCCGCCACCAAAATGGCTGTGAGGATCAACATCACCACAATGGCCAAGGGGATCATGCCCAGCGTGAACCACGGCCGTGTGCCCAGGATCTTCACGTCCCGGCCCACTACGCGCCAGGCTGACGCCACCGCAAAAATTCCGACGCCGGCATAGAAGAGGGCGTTGACGGCATAGGACGCGGTGGCAGGCTCGGGAAACAGCTGAAGCATCAGCCGTTCCACGCTTTCGCCCGCCAGAGTGAAATAGGCAGTGAAGCCCAGGTAGACGGTTACCGCGATGGCATCGAGGGCAGTGAATCTGTACAGAGATGCCCGGGTGGAGAGTGTGCCCATGTGACCAGCCTAGCTTTGCTGGGTGGCCCATGCTTGGCTACACTTTTCGGTATGCCTAACTTTTCGTTTCGGCGCGCCAAAGATGTCCGCCGTTTCGCCTCGGTCCTGATCGCGATTTCACTTGCCCTGGGGGCATCCGCCTGTGGTGGAAACTCCTCTGCGGGAGGTGATGACAAGCCGGTGGTGCTCACAACATTCACAGTGTTGGCAGACGTGGCCAAGAATGTTGCCGGTGACAAGCTCCGTGTCGAGTCCATCACCAAGCCCGGGGCCGAAATCCACGGTTACGAGCCGACGCCGGGTGACATCCGCAAAGCCGCGCAAGCTGACCTCATCCTGGACAACGGACTGAACCTCGAAGCCTGGTTCGCGCAGTTCGTCGAAGACCTGGACGTGCCGCACGCAGTAGTCAGCGATGGCGTGGAGGTCATGCCCATCGCCGAGGACACCTATCAGGGCAAGCCGAACCCGCATGCTTGGATGTCGCCCAAGAACGTCCAGATCTACGCCGACAACATGGCCAGGGCGTTCGCCAAGCTGGACCCATCGCACGCTTCGGAATTCGAGGCCAATGCCAAGGCTTACAACGCCCAGCTCCAAACCGTGCAGGACGAGATGGTGTCCAAGCTGTCCGTCCTGTCTGAGAAGCAGCGGGCGTTGGTCACCTGCGAAGGCGCGTTTTCCTACCTGGCACGCGATGCCGGCCTCAAGGAGGTCTACATCTGGGCGGTGAATGCTGAACAGCAGGCCACGCCGCAACAAATCACGCGGGCCATCGAATTCGTGAAGGACAACAAGGTGCCGGCCGTGTTCTGCGAATCCACAGTTTCGGACGCCCCCATGCAACAAGTGGTGGGTGCCACGGATGCCAAGTTCGGCGGTGTGCTCTACGTCGATTCCCTTTCCGAAGCGGACGGCCCCGTTCCCACGTACCTGGACCTCATGCGCCATGACGCCAAGGTCATCACCACGGCACTCACAGGAGGAACCACATGAGCACCCCCGCGATCGCTGTTGAGAACGTCACGGTCCATTACGGTGAGGTCCTGGCGCTGGACTCTGCTTCCCTGACCTTGGAGCATTCCAGGATCTGTGGCCTGGTAGGCATGAACGGCTCGGGCAAGTCCACGCTGTTCAAGGTCATCATGGGAATGGTGAAACCGGATTCGGGCCGGGTGCTCATCAACGGGGAGCCGCCGGTGAAGATGCGCAAGGATGCGGGGATCGGCTACGTTCCCCAAAGCGAGGACGTGGACTGGGCGTTCCCCTTGTCCGTCCGGGACGTGGTGATGATGGGCCGCTACGGGCACTTGGGATTCACCCGCCGGCCCCGCAAAGCCGACCGGGACGCCGTCGAGCATGCTTTGGAACGCGTGGAGCTGGGCGAGTACGCCGACCGGCAGATCGGTCAGCTGTCCGGCGGGCAGAAAAAGCGGGCTTTCGTTGCTCGCGGCATTGCGCAAGGCGCCACCATGATGCTGCTGGATGAGCCGTTCGCGGGCGTGGACAAGCGGTCCGAGGCCACCATCACCAGGCTCCTTCGCGAGCTTGCGGCAGACGGCGCCACCATCCTGATCTCCACGCACGACCTCCACGCCCTGCCCCAACTCTGCGACGAGGCTGTGCTGCTGATGCGTAAGGTGTTGATGCACGGAAGCCCGGACACCGTACTGCAACCGGAGAACCTGGCCATGGCCTTCGGCCTCGACGTCATGAACAGGGGCTAAGCCATGGAATTCCTGCTGGAACCCCTCACCTACGACTTCATGGTCCGGGCCCTCGCAACCACGGCCATCGCCGCCGTGGTCTGCGCCGTCCTCAGCTGCTGGCTCGTGCTCATTGGCTGGTCCCTCATGGGCGACGCCGTCTCGCATGCGGTGCTCCCCGGCGTGGTCCTCGCGTACATCGTGGGTGCGCCCTTCGCGCTGGGTGCGCTGGTGTTCGCGCTGATCGCGGTGACGCTGATCGGAGTGGTCCGCAATACCAGCCGGGTGAAAGAGGACGCTGCGATTGGCATCGTCTTCACCTCCCTGTTTGCTCTTGGACTGGTGCTGATCTCCGTAACGCCAAGCCAGACCGACCTGAACCACATCATCTTCGGCAACCTGCTGGGCGTCAGCGTCCCTGACCTCATCCAGGTGGTGGTCCTGGGTGTAGTGGCTTTCGCCATTTTGATCCTCAAACGCCGCGACCTCACGCTCTATGCGTTCGATCCCACCCATGCCCACGCCATCGGCCTGTCACCCAAACGGCTCGGCGCCCTGCTCCTGGGCCTGCTGGCGCTGACCTCCGTGGTGGCCCTGCAGACTGTGGGCGTGGTGCTGGTGGTCGCCATGCTGATCATTCCGGGCGCCACCGCCTATTTGCTGACGGACCGGTTCTCCCGGATGCTGGTCATCGCTCCCGTCATCTCAGTGGTGTGTTCCGTGGCCGGGATTTACCTCAGCTACTACCTCGATACGGCGTCGGGGGCCATGGTGGTCCTCACCCAAGGTGTGGTGTTCGCCGTCGTGTACTTGTTCAGTCCACGGCAGGGACTCATCGGTACCCGGCTCGCGAAGGCCCGCCGGAAGCGGGCCGTCGCAACGGTCTAAGAACGCTCCACGGTGATGTCGCCATAGGCGTTGCGGGCGCGGATCTCCACTGTGTCCGTGCCCTCGCCAGGTCCGTTGGTGGCCACGAGGGCATTGAGCACGCGTCCGTACTTGGTGTTGAGGTCCAGCCACGCGGCGGTGCCTTCACGCACGCCGACGGCGAGAGTTCCCGCGGCGGTCTGGAGGGTGAGGCTCCCCGCGGCCACTTCGCCTACGGAGATGTCACCGTTGGACGATTTGACGGTGGTCGACAGGCCAGCCCGTTCCAGGGACACATCACCGTTGGCTGCGCTGACGCTGAGCTCGCCGGAAGCGTGCGAGATCCAGGTGCTGCCGTTGCCGTTCTTTACGGTGGCAACGCCGTCGATGTCCCGGATGCGGATCTTGCCTGAGCCGGTCTTGATCCGGGACCTGCCTGAGGCGCGTTCAACAGTGACGTCGCCCATGTCCGTATGGGCCCGTAGCTCGCCGCAGCTGTCGATGCGGATATGGCCCAGGTCGGTCCTTAGGTCGGCACTGGCGAATTCGCCTTCACAGCGCAGGTCTCCCATGGCGGATTTCAGCTCCAGGCTGCTGCCGATGGGAACGTCCACAGTGATCTCCACCGCGCCGCCGTCGCTGAACCAGGTGTGGCGGAATGCGGGGTGAAGCCTGACCTGCAGGCGGCCGTCCGCGTAGTCCACTGTGGTTTGTTCAGCCATTCTGACGTCCAGGCTTCGCTTGGCCTTGCGGGGCTGGACCGTCACCTCGGTATCGGAGCGGTCGCTGGCTACGATCCAAATATCGCCGCGGACGGAGACATCAACCACGACGGCGATTGGTTGGGGGGTCTGGAACGTTGCCATCAGCGTGCCCATCCTGTGAAGTTCTGCTCTCCGGGTTCGCGACGTTCTTTTCGTTGCCTGGAACCGCCGGCGTTGAGTGCCTCGGCCACGGTCCGGACCAGCCATGAGTTCACGGACAGCCCGTCCCTGCCTGCGGCCTCTTCGACTTGCTGCTTGAGATGGTCCGGAAGGCGGAGTGTGGTGCGGGAGGTGCTGGCGCCGTCGAGGTCTTCGGCCGCTATTGCAGACGCCGGCCGCTGGTTGACTGCCTCGAAGTCCCCGCTGTGCGGGTTGCTCACCACGAACTCGGGGTCGCGGCCGCGAAGCCTGAGTTCCACCGAGCCCGGGGCCAGTTCCAACGTGATCTCGCTGGCGGCATCCGAGAGCGCCTCAAGGAGGACCAGCCTGACCGTGGATTCGAGGCCGGCGGTGAGGCGTTCGCTGAGTGCGCGCGCTTCCGGTCCTCCAGCCTCTGCGGCCGTATCCAGCTGGTGTTGGACCGAGGTGACATACTGGTTCAGTTGCATGACACCAGTGTGACGCCATGATGGTGTCATTTCAATGCCCTTCTTAAAGAATTGGCGCCACCGGTGGTGTCCCGGCTTGACGCGACTCCTTTCGCCGGGCAGGCTGGAGCGATGAAGTCTTGAGCGCAGCCCCTTTCTGCGGCTGCATCCCCAGTACCCACACGGCTTTCTGCCACCCACTGCGGACTTGCGAGGATTCCTCTTGACTGACCACCTTCACCTTTCCGGCGTTTCCCACGGCTACGGGGACCGCGAACTCCTGCACGCCGTTGACCTCGTCATACACCACGGCGAGCACGTTGCCATTGTTGGCGAGAACGGCGCCGGCAAATCCACCCTGCTCCGGCTCATGGCCGGAGTTGAAGCGCCCGACGACGGCACTGCGGGTTTGTCCGGTAACCCCGGCTACCGCGTCGGCTACCTCGCGCAGACCCACGGGCTGGCCGAGTCATTGACGGTAGGAGATGCCATTGACTCCTCCCTGGCATCCCTGCGCTCCCTGGAAGCGCGCATCCAGGACCTCGAAGCCGGGCTGGCGGATGCCGACGAGGAGGACCTCGAGCTCTATGGAAGCCTGCAAACGGAATACCAGCTCCGGGAGGGCTACGCCGCCGAACCCCGGGTGGAAGCGGCGCTGGACAAGCTGGGGCTGGGAGGCTTGGACCGCCGTCGAACGCTTGGATCCTTGTCCGGCGGCGAGCAGGAGCGGGTAGCGCTCGCCTGTCTCCTTGCCGATCCGGCCGAAGCGCTGCTTTTGGACGAGCCCACCAACCACTTGGACGCCAACGGGACCGCCTGGCTTGAATCGCGGTTGGCGGCCCACAAAGGGACAGTAGTGGTGGTGTCGCACGACCGTGTCCTGCTGAGGAAGGTCGCTACCACCATCATCGAAGTGGACGCTGACCGGCGGTCGGTGAACCGCTATGGGAACGGCTACGAGGGCTACCTCCGCGAGAAAGCCGCCGAACGCGCACGGTGGATCCAGCAATACGACGAATGGCTCGACGCCATGGCAGCCGAACGCCTCCAAGCCGCAACGGTGGCGGATGGCATGGGCTACGGCCGCAAACGCGACAATGACAAGATGGCGTTCGGGTTCAAGACCGGAACCTGGCAGCGTGCGGCCACCAGCAAAGTCCGCAACGCCCAGGAACGGCTGCGGAGGCTCGAGGAGAACCCAGTGGACCGGCCTCCGGTGCCCCTGACCTTGGCGGTGCCAACGGGGGCTGTGGCTGTGGCTGCCTCCGAACCCGCGCTCGAAGTCCACGGCGTCAGCGTGGCGGGCCGTCTGCAACCCAGTGACCTCAGGGTGGAAGCCGGACAAAAAGTGCTCATCACCGGTCCCAACGGAGCTGGCAAGTCCACCTTGCTCTCCGTCTTGACGGGAAACCTCCGGCCCGACGCCGGGAGCGTGACAGTCAACGGCAAGGTGGGATACCTCCAGCAGGAGCTCGAGGTTCCCTTAAGGCCGGGTTTGCGGTTGCTTCCCGCCTTCGCCGCAGGACTGGGCGGAAACATCGACGAACACGCCGAAGGTCTGCTCCGTCTTGGCCTCTTCCGCCCCTCCGAATTCCACGTCCCCGTCGGCGGCCTCTCCGCCGGGCAGCAACGCCGACTCGCCCTGGCCCGGTTGCTGCTGGGCGGGTACGACACCATGATCGTGGACGAACCCACCAACCATCTGGCACCCGTGCTGGTGGAACAACTGGAGGCTGCGCTCGCATCCTTTGCCGGGACTCTGGTGATCGTGAGCCATGACCGGGCGCTGGGGGAGTGGTTCGATCACTGTGCGGAGGCCGGTGCACGGGGTGCGGCCGGGATGTGGGTTCGGTACGGGATGCAGGACGGCGAACTGCTGTAGCGGTTACGCGGTTCCCACCGTGGTGAGGCGCCCGCAAACGGATCGTAACCCCCTGTGTTGTGGGTGGAAACACGGCATCGAGCGTCCTGAAACAACGGCAGAGCACCATGGGAAGGGAGCGGCCGAAAGGACTTTCCGGTGATCATTCAGAACCTCTTCCTGCAGGGCATCTACCACTTTGAAGGCGCAGGGCTGGATAAACCGGTGCCCATCCATGCCGAGCTCTCGCACTTCGTGCCCGACGGCGTTATTAACCAAACCCTCTACTTCCGCGGAGGCAATTCGGGCGCGGAACTGATCACCGTGGTGTTGATGCGGGACCGCATTCCCATGCGCTATTTCCCCATCGGAGCCAAGAGCGATGTCCACATCCCGCTCAGGGTAGTGGAAGACACCGAGGGGGGATCGGTGATTGAGCTCTTCATTGTGGCGCCGGCCGGCATCAGGGGATACGTGGTGGTGGATCTGGGGATGGTGGAGCACTGATGCAGGTGGCGCGCTGATGAAGAGAAGGCTGGTTGTCATCGGCAACGGCATGGCCGGTGCCCGGGCAGTGGAAGAGATCCTCGCCAGGGGTGGTGTGGACCTTTTCGACATCACCGTGTTCGGCGATGAGCCTTACGGGAATTACCACCGGACCAGGCTTGGGCGCGTGCTGTCCGGGGAGGAAAGCGATGCGGACATTTTCCTCAATGCCCTGCCCTGGTACCAGGAGAACAACATCACGCTCCATGCCGGCGTCCGGGTGGATCGCATCGACAAGTTCAGCAAGCATGTCTTCGCTGCCGACGGGCGAGTGGTCCAGTACGACCGTCTGATCATCGCAACCGGCAGCCGCCCGTTCCTGCCACCAATGGCAGGGCTCTACACGCCCAGCGGAACCCTCCGCCCCGGAGTTTTTACCTTCCGAACCCTGGACGACGCCCGCAGGATGATCCAGTTCGCCCGGCACAAGGACCATCTCCGCGCCGCAGTGATCGGCGGGTACTCGTTCGGTCTGGAAGCAGTCCACGGCCTGCAGTCCTGCGGTCTGGAGGTGGACGTTCTTTCCGGAAGCCGGGTCACCGCGATCCTCGGGGCAGACTCCATCACGGGACTGAGCGTACGCAACCAACCCGACATCGACTGCGACATGGTGGTGGTTTCCGCCGGTATCAGACCGAACGTTGACGT
Organism: Paenarthrobacter aurescens; assembly: GCF_025421775.1. GTDB lineage: Bacteria > Actinomycetota > Actinomycetes > Actinomycetales > Micrococcaceae > Arthrobacter > Arthrobacter aurescens_B. The sequence continues at coordinate 158,023 of NZ_JAOEFX010000003.1, forward strand.
CGCCGTCGTGAGTGGTATGGCGGTAGAGCGCGGAATCGTGGTGGACGACCATCTGAAGGTGATGGACGAGGAGGGCATTTACGCCGTGGGCGAGTGCGTCCAGCACCGCGGTGAGGTTTACGGGACGGTGGCGCCCTTGTGGGACCAGGCTGCCGTGCTGGCCGACCACATCACGGGCGCCGACCGCTCGTCGATGTATCTGGGGACCAGGGCCGGCCCCTAGCCGCGACCGCCCTTTCCACAGCCCCTTGTTGCCTGCGTCACGGGCATTCGCGTTAATCCCGTAAGATAGACGGGTTGCGCGAAGCTTCGGCGTTCTGCGTTCTTTGTCACACTTCGGGTCCTCAAAGGAGGAAAAGCTCGAATTTTGTGTGCCAAAGACGCCTGTGTTCCGGCATGGGCGTGACACCTACAGCAATACCCCAACCCACAAGGAACAGCTGTGCCGCAAAGTACTCCCACAGATCTCCAGAGCTCCAAGGCGTCATCCGCAACCGCGGGCTCAACCCTCAGCGCTGAGGGATACCAGAAGACCCTGAGTCGCCGCCACGTCACCATGATCGCCATGGGCGGCGCCATCGGCGTCGGCCTCTTCATGGGTGCCGGCGGCCGCCTGGCCTCTACCGGCCCGGCCCTGATCTTCTCCTACGCAATCGCCGGCGTCATCGCTTACCTGCTGATGCGCGCCCTCGGTGAACTCATCATGTACCGCCAGACGTCCGGCTCCTTCGTGAGCTACGCCGGCGAAATGTTCGGCAAGAAGGGCGCCTTCCTTTCCGGCTGGATGTATTTCATCAACTGGGCCATGACAGGTATCGCCGAACTAATCGCGATCGGCCTGTACTTCCAGTTCTTCTTCCCGAACGTGCCCATTGAACTGTCCGCCATCGCAGCGCTGGTGCTGCTGGTGGCCGTGAACCTGTTCAGCGTCAAGGCGTTCGGCGAATTCGAGTTCTGGGCTTCCTGCCTCAAGGTCGCGGCCATCGTGATCTTCCTGGCGGTCGGCACTTTCATGGTTGTCACCAACGCCAAGGTGGGTGACGGCAACGCGTCCGTTGCCAACCTCTTCCACGAAGACGGCGGCATGTTCCCCAAGGGCGGCCTGGTGATGATCCTGGTCCTGAACGCCGTGATCTTTGCCTACAACGCCATCGAACTCGTCGGCATTACCGCCGGTGAGATGGAGAACCCCGAACGCGAAGTTCCCAAGGCGATCCGCGCCGTCGTCATCCGTATTGTGGTCTTCTACGTCGGTTCGGTGACGCTGCTGGCAATGCTGCTGCCGTCCGACCAGTATGTGGCCGGCACTTCGCCGTTCGTTACCGTGTTCGGTCAGATGGGCCTCGGCTGGATGGGCGACGTCATGAACATGATCGTCATCACCGCTGCGCTGTCCTCCTGCAACTCGGGCCTGTACTCGATCGGCCGTATCTTCCGCACCATGGCCAACAACGGCCACGCCCCGCAGTGGCTCACCAAGATGTCCACCCGCCATGTGCCCTACGCGGCCATCCTCGCGATCGGCGGCGTCTACCTCGTAGGCATCCTCCTGAACATCTGGCTGGGTGGCTCACACGCCTTCGACCTTGCACTGAACACCGCATCCATCGGCGTCATCTTCACGTGGGGTTCCATCTTCGCGAGCCAGATCGCGCTTCGGAAGAAGCGCGGCAACGTCTCCAGCCTGCCGATGCCCGGTTCCCCGTGGACCAGCTGGGTGGGCCTCATCGCACTGCTGGCCATCACCGTCCTGATCGGATTCGACACCATGACGGACAAGGCCACCGGTGAGGTCTTCCTGCTCGGCCTGTGGACCCTCGCGACCATCCCGTTCTTCGCCCTGGTCCTGTGGCTCGGCTGGCAGAAGGTCAAGAACAACGAGCCCAAGAGCGAGCTGTTCAGCTAAGACTCGTCTGGTCCCTGCGTTTCAAACGTACGACGGCGCGTGCCCTCCTTCCGGGGGCACGCGCCGTTTTCGTGTTGGGCCTCGCGTTGTGGGGAACCCGCGTTGGGAGGCCCGCGGCCTAACCGAGCTTCGGGATCAACACCGGGGTGCTCTTCTTGTAGGCCTCGTACCCGGCCTCGCCACCCCAGGTCTTGTCGGCCTTCTTCTCCAGCAAGGGGATGCCGCTGACCTTGGTGAGCAGGAGGGCCACGAAGACCGGGGAGATCAGCGCAACCCACTGCCAGCCTTGGAGCACCGGGATGGCGATGATGGCCACCCCGGTCCACAGGAGGATCTCGCCGAAGTAGTTGGGGTGCCTGGACTTTGACCAGAGCCCGGAGGAGATGAACTTTCCCTTGTTGGCGGGGTTGGCCTTGAACCGGCTCTTCTGCAGGTCGGCCACGATCTCGATGACGAATCCTGCGGCCCACACCACGAATCCGAGGACGGCCAGCCAGTCCAAAGCCACCCGGTTGGTGCTGGTGATGGCCACCCATGCCGCTGCCGCAGTGAAGACCACCCAGAGTCCTTGCATGGTCCAGACGTTGAGGAAGCGGACGAATGATGGCTTGATCTCGTCGAAGCGGTCGTCCTTGCCGGACTTGTGGATCCGCCGGGACAGGAAGGTTCCCAGGCGGAGGGCCCACGCGGCAACCATGGCCGCAAGGAGCAGCGAACGGGCATCAATTCCGGGCGTGGCAAGCACCAACACGACGGTGATGGCTACATAGGTCAGTGCGCCGGTGAGATCGAAGTACTTCTCCGTCTGTGCTTTGAAGGACGGGATGAAGACAAGCCACTGAATGATGAACGCGGCGGCGACTGCGGCGGCGAAGACCGGAATCCCGGCCAGGCTTGCTCCGTGGTGGCTTCCGGCCGCGGCGATGAGCCCGCCCAGCAGCACCACCACGGGAAGGGCAATGAGGCCCTTCCTGTCTGAATCCCTCACGACGGCGTTCCTTTCACGGCGACTCCCTGCGGGTGCCTGTGCATCCGCGGTTTCCTAGCCTGTTTTATGTTCAAACTAATTTGATTACTATATAACCATGCAAAATCATGAAAAGGCTACCGGAGAGTCGGCCCACCCGACCTCCCGGACCTTGCAGGGTCTGTTTGGCCTGGCCAATGAGACCGAACGCGAGGTAGCCCGGGCCCTCGGCCTCAACCTCACTGACTACAGGGCGCTCACCGTACTGGCGGAGTCGGGACCCGTCACTGTGGGTGCCCTCGCCTCGGACTTGGGCGCTACAGCGGCCACCACTACTGCGCTGGTCAGCCGTTTGGAGTCGCATGGGTACGTTGAACGCCTGCGCAGCGCCGAAGACCGGCGACAAGTGCACGTCAATGTCACCCGCTCGGCATCCCTCCGTGTCAAGGACCTGATGCAGCCGCTCCTGTCTGCTGCCACTGCGCACGTGGACGCGCTGCCTACTGAACACCAAGCCGTCGTCGGGGACTTTCTCGACGCCGTCCTGGGCCTGATGCAGGAGCACCTCCAATCCCTGTCCGCTGGGGGTGTCCGTTGAGGGAATTCACCTCCCCTCCGCTGGTTGACGCGGCCAACCACCGCAACGCAACCGAGTTGCTCATGCAGCGCGTCCGGACGAACCCCGGGCATATTGCCTTCGAAGTCCGTGCGCCAGAGGCGGCCATGGCTGATACATGGCGGCAAGTCACCACGGAGCAGTTCGTGGACGAGGTCCGGGCGCTGGCCAAGGGTTTCATCGCGGCGGGTATCCAACCGGGGGAGTCCCTGGCCATCATGTCCCCAACCCGTTATGAGTGGGCACTTGCCGATATGGCTGCCTGGTTCGCCGGCGCCGTCGTGGTTCCCGTCTACGAAACCTCAGCGGCACCGCAGGTGACGGCGATCCTGGCCGATGCCGATGTCCGGCTTGCCGTGGGCGGCACCGCGGAGCACGCCGCTTTGCTGGAGCAAGGTTTCAGCACCGCAGGAATCCAACCCCTGGGGATCTGGACCATTGATGCCGTGCCCGGGGCGGACCTGGCAGATTTGGTGGCCCGCGGCGTCGGGATCCCGGACAGCACCGTGGAAGAACGTCGCTTGTTGGCCGACCTCGACTCCGTTGCCACCATCGTTTACACCTCCGGCACCACGGCGGCGCCCAAGGGTGCACTCATCACCCACGGCAACTTCGTGGGGCAGGTCCTGAACGTTGCCGGAGCCTACACAGAGGTGGTCCGGGAGGGCGGAAACACCATCATCTTCCTGCCCATGGCCCATGTCCTGGCGCGCGGGCTGCAGCTGATCTGCCTGGCCAACGGCATGCGGATTGCCCACCTCTCCGATCCGCGGGACGTGGTTCCCGCACTGGGCGCCTTGAAGCCCACGTTCTTGGTGGTGGTTCCGCGTGTGCTGCAGAAAATCCAGGCATCGGCCGCGGCCGCAGCAACACAGAAACGGCTGGGACGCGTGTGGGCTTCGGCGCAACGCACGGCAGTGGAGTGGGGCCGGTTTGCGGAAGCGCGCGACGCCGACCCTGCTGTCCGGGCCTCCGCCGGCCTCCGCATCCGGCGGGCCCTGTTCGACCGCCTTTTCTACGCCCGGCTGCGGAAGGTGGTGGGCGGACGCCTCGATTACCTGCTGTCCGGCGCCGGCGCGCTCGACGCAGACCTATCCCTTTTCTTCCGAGGACTGGGACTTCCCGTGATCGAAGGCTACGGCCTCACGGAAACTACAGCCCCACTGACGGGGAACCTGCCGGGGTCCATCAACTCGGGGTCCGTGGGCGTCCCCATGCCTGGTACCACCGTGCGTCTCTCGGACCAAGGTGAAGTCCTGGCCCGCGGTGTGGGCGTCTTTGCCGGCTACCGTCGGGAGTCGGACAACGCAGAAGCGTTCGTCGACGGCTATTTCCGGACCGGCGACCTCGGTGAACTGGACCACCTGGGCCGGCTCATCTTGAAGGGCCGGATCAAGGACGTGATCGTCACCGCCGGTGGGAAGACCATCTCCCCGGCCATTTGGGAAGGCTACGTTGAAGGCGACCCCCTGGTTGCCCACGCCGTGATGGTGGGGGAGGGCAAGCCGTATCTCGGCGGGCTGGTGCTGCTGGATCCCGAATCCTTGGCGGCGTGGGCGGAGCGCGAGGGCATCGCGGATCTCAAAGGACTCCAGATCCCGGACGACGGTGGCGCGGTCCAAATCGATGACGTCCGGCTCCTCGCCGTAATTGGCCAGGCCGTCAGCGCTGCGAATGCGAAAATCGCACGATCCGAGCAGGTCCGCCGGTTCGTCCTGCTCTTGACCGACCTTACGGAGGCCAACGGAATCGTGACACCCACCATGAAACTCAAGCGTGGCGCTTTCACCGAACGCGCACGGCACATTGTGGACAGCCTTTACGCTGACACCCGGCGCCAAGGATGAGCCGCGGCCTGAAGCGTTGGCTTCTGTCCTACGCGCTGGCAGCAGTGATCTTTGCCGTCATCGACGTCGTATGGATCCTCACCGTGGCGCAGCGGCAGTACGAAAGCCAGATTGGACACCTTCTGGCGTCCAGTCCGCAACCGATCGGGGCCGTGCTGTTCTACGTCGTCTTCGTTGCCGGGATTGTTCACTATGGCGTACGGCCAGGGAAGGCGGACCTCACGCTGGGTCGGCGGGTCGCGGGAGGAGCTTTGTTTGGCTTTTTCACCTACTCCACCTGGGCGTTAACAGCGCTCGCGGTCCTGAAGGATTTCCCGCCGATAGTGGCGGTGACGGACATCGCCTGGGGTATTGGTGTGTGCGCTGTGGTCACCTGGCTGACCGCCTTAATTGGGACTGTCAGGGGTCGGGTCTAGGCTCGATGTATGGAACACACCACCACCCTGACGCAGCATATTAACGCCAGCCCGGAGAAGGTCTGGGCTGTCATCTCGGACATTCCAGGCTCGGCCGGCACGCTATCGGGCGTCAACGCCATCCAGATGCTCAGCGAGGGCCCCTACGGCGAGGGCACCCGCTGGAAAGAGACCCGTACCATGATGGGCAGGCAGGAAACTGTCGAAATGTGGGTTTCCCAGGTTGACCCACCGCGGAGCACTACCGTAAAGGCGCTTCAGGGCGGCGCTGACTACACCTCGCGCTTCACCCTGTCCGGGCGCGACGGCGGTACGGACCTTACGTTGACGTTCGGCGCCGAGGTCCTCAAGCCGTCGTTCCTCAGCAAGGTGGGCATGGCTCTCTTCGGGAAAATCGGCATGAGCATGACGCGCAAGGCCCTCGCCAAGGACCTGATGGAGATCGCAGCCAAGGCGGAATCCCTCTGATGGCGGCTGCGAAGGTTGCGGCCCCTAAGATTTCACCGGTCCGTTTGGAAGAACTGCGCGACGACGAAACTCCGGACTTCCAGCGTGGCGAACGGTATGACGGAGTCAGGTGGACCAAGGTTTCCGCTGACGGGGAGGAACTGAGCGGCTCCGACTTCATCGAATGCGAGTTGAACGGTGTCTCCTTCAACGAGACCCAATTGCGTGGAGCCACGTTCCGGGAATGCATTCTCGCCGAGCCGTATGCGCCGGTCTTCACTGCTGCGCGAAGTTCCTGGCAGGACGTGGAAATCAGCAACCCCCGGTGGGGCTCAGCTGAACTCTACGAGGGAAACTGGCGCTCCGTCCGGATCGACGGCGGCAAGCTGGACTATGTGAACCTGCGCGGCTCCAAGCTCATGGACCTCCAGATCTCCGACTGCATCATCAACGAGCTCGATCTCGGTGGTTGCGCCGGGACCCGGATCGCCCTGAAGAACTGCACCATCGGCACCTTGGACGTTACTGGGGCCAAGCTGAAGGATGTTGATCTGCGGACGTCCGAGTTCCGTGGCGTCAACGGATTGGCTGGGCTGGCGGGGGTTGTTATCGACGACTACCAACTCAGCCTGATGGCACCTTTGTTGGCGGGCCATCTGGGGATCCGGGTGGTGTGATGCGGCGGTCGGGCCGGCTTAACGGAGAGCTTCTTCTGTTGACCGGCCCGCTGCGCCGTGTAATCTTTATAGAACGAACGGTCGGTATATTATTCCCGCGCCGGTCCCTTTCACTTCGCGAAGGATGTTCTCATGGTCGAGGCTTTTCTTGTTGGCGGCGCACGTACGCCTGTAGGTCGCTACGGTGGGGCACTGTCCTCCGTCCGTCCGGACGATCTCGCAGCATTGGTGGTCCGGGAAGCGGTGGCGCGTGCCGGCGTCGACCCCGACGCCATTGATGAGGTCATCCTCGGCAACGCCAACGGCGCCGGTGAGGAAAACCGGAACGTTGCCCGCATGGCCACCATTCTGGCCGGACTTCCCCTCCACATCCCCGGCATCACCGTGAATCGCCTGTGCGCCTCGGGCCTCAGCGCGATCATCATGGCCAGCCAGATGATCAAGTCCGGCGCTGCGGACATCGTGGTGGCTGGCGGCGTCGAATCCATGAGCCGTGCGCCCTGGGTCCAGGAGAAGCCCACCACAGCATTTGCCAAGCCCGGCCAGATCTTCGATACCTCCATCGGCTGGCGCTTCGCCAACCCGCTCTTCACCAAGGGCGAGCTTTCCCGCGACGGCAAGATGACCTACTCCATGCCGGAGACGGCCGAGGAAGTTGGCCGCGTGGACAACATCTCCCGCGAGGACGCTGACGCCTTCGCCGTCCGCTCCCACGAACTCGCGCTGGCCGCCATTGCCGGCGGTCGCTTCAAGGATGAAATAGTCCCGGTCACTGTGAAGACCCGGAAGTCGGAGACCGTCGTAGACACCGATGAAGGTCCCCGCGAAGGCACCACCATGGACGTCCTGGCCAAGTTGCGGCCCGTAGTCCCGGGCGGATCGGTGGTCACGGCCGGTAACTCATCTACGCTCAACGACGGCGCCTCGGCCATCATCGTGGCGTCCGAGGCAGCCATCAGGAAGTTCGGCCTGACACCCCGTGCGCGGATCATCGACGGCGCTTCGGCCGGTTGCGAGCCGGAAATCATGGGCATCGGCCCGGTCCCCGCCACGCAGAAAATTCTGGCCCGTACGGGCCTCACTGTGGATCAGCTTGGCGCCGTGGAGCTCAATGAGGCCTTCGCTACGCAGTCACTGGCGAGCATGCGCCGCCTTGGACTGAACCCGGACATTGTGAACAACGACGGCGGCGCCATCAGTTTGGGGCATCCCCTCGGTTCCAGCGGGTCACGCATTGCCATCACGCTGTTGGGCCGCATGGAGCGAGAACTCGCCTCCGCCACCGGACCCAAGCTTGGACTGGCGACGATGTGCATTGGCGTCGGGCAGGGCACCGCATTGCTGCTGGAAGGCGTGTAATGGCGTTGGATCCGAAAGACTTCACCACGCTTCTCCTTGAGGAGCGCGAGGACCGCCTCACGGTGCTCTTGAACCGCCCCGAGGTCCGCAACGCGATCGACCAGACCATGGTGGACGAACTCCACCTGGTGTGTGCTGAGCTGGAGCGCAACCCGAAGATACTCATCATTGCTGGAACCGATGGCGTGTTCGCTTCCGGTGCCGATATTGGACAGCTGCGTGAACGGCGCAGGGATGACGCCTTGCAGGGCATCAACTCCACGATCTTTGTCCGTATCGCCAAGCTGCCCATGCCTGTCATCGCAGCCTTGGATGGGTACTGCCTGGGCGGGGGTGCTGAACTCGCCTACGCGGCAGACTTCCGGATTGGCACTCCGAGCGTCCGCATCGGAAACCCGGAAACGGGTTTGGGTATTCTTGCCGCGGCCGGTGCCAGTTGGCGCCTGAAGGAGTTGGTGGGGGAGCCGAAGGCCAAGGAGATCCTCCTGGCCGGCGCCGTGCTCCGTGCAGAGGAAGCCCTGCGCATCAGCCTCATCACTGAAATCCACGAGGCTCCCGAACTCATGGATGCAGCGCACAAGCTGGCCGACAGGATTGCACGCCAGGACCCGTTGGCCGTACGCATCACCAAATCGGTGTTCCACGCCCCGGCTGAAGCGCACCCGCTGATCGACACACTTGCGCAGGGAATCCTTTTCGAGTCCCAGGCCAAGTTTGACCGTATGCAGGCGTTCCTCGACAAGAAGACGGCGAAGACCGCAGACGCTGCGGCTCCCGCGACTGCCAATGAAGACAGGACCCAGAAATGACCGAAGTTCCCGCCATCCCGCACGTCGTTGGAGTCCTCGGTGGTGGCCGGATGGGTGCCGGCATCGCGCACGCCTTCCTGACCAAGGGCGCCACGGTGATCGTGGTCGAACGCGACCACGAGGCAGCCGCCGGAGCCCAAGGACGCGTTGCTGACGCTGTGGCCAAGTCCGCCGCCCGCGGCACCCTGAGCGAAACCCCTGAAGAAGCCATGGCTCGTTTCAGCACCTCCACGGACTACGAATCCTTCATCCACTGCGGCCTCGTGGTGGAAGCCGTGCCGGAGGATTACGATCTCAAGGTCACCGCCCTGAAGGCTGTGGAGGACCATTTGTCCGCAGATGCTTACCTGGCCTCGAACACGTCCTCGTTGTCCGTGACGGGACTGGCCAACGAACTTCGCCGTCCGGCCAATTTCGTGGGCCTGCACTTCTTCAACCCGGTGCCCGCGTCCACCCTCATTGAGGTGGTGCTCGCCGGGAAGACGTCTCCCGAACTCGCTGAAGCGGCGAAAAGCTGGACTGAGGCACTCGGCAAGACCGCCGTCGTCGTCAATGACGCTCCAGGCTTTGCGTCGTCAAGACTCGGCGTCGCCATTGCCCTGGAAGCGATGCGGATGGTGGAGGAAGGCGTGGCTTCCGCGGAGGACATCGATGCAGCCATGGTCCTCGGCTACAAGCACCCCACGGGGCCGCTGAAGACCACCGATATTGTTGGCCTGGACGTCCGGCTTGGCATTGCCGAATACCTGCACTCGACGTTGGGTGACCGCTTTGCTCCACCGCAGATCCTGCGGGACAAAGTTGCGCGGGGTGAACTCGGGCGTAAGACGGGCAAGGGCTTTTTCGACTGGACGGACTGACGCCAGTTGGCAGTTAGGCTAACCGGGTGACTTCTATCGAACCCATCACCCTGACCGGTAAGTTCGTGACGCTGGAACCGTTGAGCCAGGACCACCACGATGGTCTGGTGGATGCGGCCCGCGACGGCGATCTCTGGAAGCTTTGGTACACCTCCGTTCCCACGCCGGAAGGGATGGCCGCCGAGATCGAGCGGCGCCTGGACCTGCAAGCCGAAGGTTCCATGCTGCCGTTCGCCACGCGATCGAACGCCACGGGCAAGCTCATTGGCATGACGACGTACATGAACATTGATGCCGTGTTGCCCCGGGTGGAGATCGGCTCCACCTGGAACGCGGCCTCGGCGCACGGCACCGGAACAAACCCGGATTCCAAGCTGTTGCTCCTGCGGCACGCGTTCGAAACGCTGGGCTGCCCGGCCGTGGAGTTCCGCACGCACTGGATGAACCAGCAGTCCCGGGAGGCCATCGCCCGTCTTGGTGCCAGGCAGGACGGCGTGTTGCGGAACCATTCCCGCAGCGCTGATGGAGCCCTCCGCGACACCGTGGTGTTCTCCATCCTGGAGCACGAGTGGCCCGCAGTACGGAACGGCTTGGAGTTCCGGCTGGCCAAATACGGCGCGTAGCTTTCACAGGCCGTCGAGGGGTGGGCTTTCGGCAGTAGGCGTGCTTGATGACCGCGCGAGCCAACCCTCAGCGAACACTCACATCCAGGCCGTCCAATGTGCTTAGCTGGCTCCTATGGATGGGACAACTTCAGCTCACCAAGCTGTTCGGTGGGATGGCGCCGTCAACGCCTGGCACATTGCCGGAGACGTCTACCGGATGGGCCGCCACGAGTGGGTCACCGAGGCCGGTTGGCAGCAGATGTACGACGACGGCGTCCGCACTGTGATCGATCTTCGCGCCTCCCGGGAGCGTCGGCAACGCGACACCGATCCCCAAGTGCCCGACGATGTGAAGGCGCGTATCGACGTCGTCCATTGCCCAACGGAAGATCCGGACCATAGCGAATTCAACGAGTTGTTCGGCCCATACCTGAAAGATCCCGCGCAGTACGGCGACTATCTGCGGCTGTTTGCAGACAAGATTGCTGCCGTCTTCAAAGCCATAGCCGCGTCTCCGGGCAAGGTGGTGGTCCATTGTTCGGCTGGCCGGGACCGAAGCGGCGTGATCGCGCTGATGCTGCAGAAATTGGCAGGGGCCGACGATGACCAGATCGTTGGCGGGTACGAGCTCGCTGCCCGAGGGATCAACGAGCGGCATCGTACGCACGGGGCGCCGCATGCCCATGATCCGTACCTTTCAGACCACGACCTCGAAGCGATGCTGGCGCAGCGGCGGACCAGCCTGCGGGAGTTCCTTGCTTCGTTCGACGCGGCCGGTTTCCTCGCGGCTCATGATGTCTCGAAGTCGGAGATCGCGGCGATCCGGGCAAAGCTGAGCTCCGCGCTTCCGGGCGCTGCTAACATGCAGGATTGATCACACTTCCCGAACGGAATGGACCAGCCATGAATGCCGGTGCCCGCGTCACTATCGTGACCCGAACCAAGAACCGCCCGATTTTCCTGGCCCGGGCCCTGGACGACATCTTCAGCCAGACTTTCCAGGACTTCGAGTTGGTGATCGTGAACGACGGCGGAGACCCGGCCGACGTCGAGCATCTCATCTCCCAGCGGTCGGAAGCGGAGCGCGAACGCATCACCACTCTCCACCATGCCGAATCCGTGGGCATGGAGGCTGCGTCCAATGCAGGCATCAAAGCCGGCAGCGGCGAGTTTATCGTGATCCACGATGACGACGATTTCTGGGCACCGAATTTCCTCGACAATACGGTGGCATACCTGGATAATCCCGCCAACGCTGCCGAAGGCGGCGTCATGGTCCGCACCGAGATCGTCATCGAAGAGCTCGTGGGAGACCGGATTGAGCCGGTCCGCCGCGAGATCTTCTGGGCCGACATGCGGCAGATCACGCTCGCAGACATGCTGAAGATCAATCGTGCTGTCCCCATTTCCTTCCTGTACCGTCGTAGCCTCCACGACGCCGTGGGTTACTACAACGAGGACCTTCCAGTGGTGGGCGACTGGGAATTCCACCTGCGCGTCCTCAGCCACTCGCGGGTGGGATTCCTGGACGGCGAACCCCTCGCGTTCTGGTCGCAGCGCCCTGAGTCCGCGGGCCATGACGGGAACAGCATTTTCGCCAAAGCCGCGGAGCATGCCCGCTACGATGCCCTGGTACGGGATGAACATCTCCGGGAAGGCGTTGCGCAGGGAGGGCTCGGCACCATGCTCTACCTGACCAGCGTCCTGGCCGAGCAGGAGGAGCTCATTCACGCCCAGCAACGCCGCTTGGACGATGCCGCTGCCAAACTGGACCGTGTGCTGGAGCGACTGGACGCACTGAACGAGACCATCATTGTCCGGACCAGCGTAGGGGAGTTCCTCAAAAAGCCGCTCCTACTTGCGAAAAAGCTGGGTGGCAAGGGCTAGATCGGCCCGGAGCCTTCTCTCACTTCAACAGAGTGGCTGTGTTTCAAGTAACACTATTCGTGCACTAGGATCGCGAGGGGTCGCCAATGCAGCGGCCCCTTCATTCGCATGAAATTGGGGGACCCATGAAGGGTATTTCTCGCGGCCGTTTTCGGCTCGCTCTCACACTATTGGCAGCACTTGTCTTGGGCGCATTGCCCGCTGGGTTTGCGTCCCCGGCGTTTGCAGCGGCCACGGGAAGTATTTCAGGAACGGTCACTGTGCCCGAGGGCTTTGACGTGACAAAAATTGCGGTACAAACACTCAGCCCGTCGTACAGTTATGCCCAGGTGCAAGCCAACGGCACCTTTGCTCTCACCGGGCTCGAAGCCGGGCAGTACAAAGTCAGCTTTAGTACCTTTGCCGCGCCCGAGCTGATCTCCACGTGGTATGGAGCTTATAAGGAAAGCCAAGCAACGGTCATTCCCGTTGCGGCCGGTGCGGCGGTGACCGGGATCAACCAGACCTTGAACATCGGCGGCAAGATCTCAGGAAAGGTCACCGTACCCGCCGGAGTCGATGTTACAAAGGTCAGCGTCAACGCAAAAGCTGGAGCGACGGCCTACCCAGCCGCAGACGGCAGCTACACGATAGCCGGGTTGCCCACGGGCACCTATGACGTGGCGTTCAGTTACACATTCGAGTCGGCGCCAGTGTTGGGGGCCTCTTATTCGACTTCTCCGGATGGAGCGGCGACACCCGTCAGCGTTACCGAAGGGGCCATCACAAGCGGCATAAATCAAACGCTGAAGCCTGCCGTTGTCATTTCCGGGAAGATCTCCGTTCCCGCTGGAGCTCCCGCTTTCAACGGCCAGGTCATGGTGGAAACCGGACCGGACTTCACCCGGCACGATTATGCCGGTTCAGACATCATCAACCCAAGCGACTTGGGAACGTTCGCCATTGGCGGCCTTAAGGCTGGAACGTACAAACTCCACTACCGGGCCAATGACGATCAATGGGCCAACATGTGGCACAACGGCGTTACGGCCGCAGGCAGTTCACCGTGGATCACGGTGACCGACGGCCAAAAGCTCACTGGAATCCAAGACACCGCTGTTGCAGCTGCCACTATTTCCGGTTCCATCGCCGGGGCACCCGCGCCGGGCCCGTCGATGAGTGGCCCGGGGATGGGCATCACAGCGGTAACTGCGGACGGTACAGTGGCTTCTTCCACAGTCATGGAAACGTCGCAGACGACCTACTCCCTCAAGAACCTGCTGCCCGGTTCGTACAAGGTCGAATTCAACCGCACCAAGGGGTACTGGACCACCTACGAAGGCCAGCTGTACAAGGACCTCCCGGAATCCGGGGGCGCCACCAATGCCACGCCAGTGACGGTTGCTGCCGGGCAGACCGCGTCGAACATCAATGCAACCGTTCGCGTGGGCGGAACACTGACGGGCAAGGTCCTCGGCGCCAATGGAGCTCCGTTGAGTGAGGTGCCGATCCGGGTCTACACCAAGGATGGGTCCTTCACTACTCGTCCGGGAAGGACAGCAGCTGACGGAACTTTCAAGGTTACCGGCCTGACCACGGGGTTCTACTTCGTAGTTGCTGAGCCTGAAGGCCTGGGTCCGATTTTCTCGGGCAATGTTCTTGCTGAGGCCAATGCCAGGTCGGTTGCTGCCGCGGTGGGTCAGAACATGGATATTGGGACGTTGAGTTATGCCACGGCTACCCAGGGTTCTCGTGGTTTTGATGACGTTCCGTTGGGGGCGCAGTTCCAGGATGAGATCCAGTGGTTGGCGGACAAGGGTATCTCCACGGGTTGGGAGGCGAATGGGTCCAGGACGTATCAGCCGTTGTCTCCGGTGAATCGTGATGCGATGGCTGCGTTCATGTACCGGTTGGCTGGCAAGCCTGCTTTCACGGCTCCTTTGGTGACTCCGTTCAAGGATCTGCCTGTTGGTACGCAGTTCTATAAAGAGATCACCTGGCTTGCCGATAAGGGGATCTCGACGGGGTGGGTCGAGGCTGACAAGTCCACGACGTATCGTCCGTTGCAGGCGGTGAATCGTGATGCGATGGCGGCGTTCATGTACCGGCTGGCGGGGGAGCCTGAGTTCACGGCGCCGAAGGTTTCGCCGTTTGTTGATGTTCCGGTGGGTGCGCAGTTCTACAAGGAGATCACCTGGCTCGCGGCTCAGGGGATTTCCACGGGCTGGGCCGAGGCGGGCAACACTAAGTCGTTCCGTCCGTTGCAGCCGGTGAACCGTGACGCGATGGCAGCGTTCATGTTCCGCTACAACACCAAATTCGGCGTCAACTAGACGCCTAGCTCGACTTATCAACCAGAAGGGGTTGGTTCCAGATCGGTGGAGCCAACCCCTTTTTTGTCCTAACCCGTTCGCTGCTTTGCTGCGTTTTCGAGTACCGCCGTACATGCACTAAGATCGCGTGGGGCCGCCATTGGAGCGGCCCTTTCGCTCGCATGGAACATGGGGGACCCGTGAGGGGTTTTTCGCGCGGCCGCTTTCGCGTCGCTCTCGCAGTATTGACAGCACTTTTCCTGGGCGCGTTGCCAGGCGGGATCGCATCCCCGGCCATCGCAGCACCCACCGGGAGTATTTCAGGCAAGGTCACGGTCCCTGCTGGTGTGGATGCGACCACGATCTCTGTTCAGGCCTGGTCCAACTCCGCCTTTGAACAAGCTAAGCCGAACGCCAGTGGACAGTTCTCCCTGACCGGCCTCGAACCCGGACAGTACGTAATCTACTTCAGGGAAAGTTCCGAACCTCGCAACGTGCTCGCCACCTATTACGGCGGGTATACGCAAGCGGAGGCCACCCGTGTCGACGTCGCTGCCGGAGCCGCCGTCGCCGGGATCAATCAAATCCTTTCTCCCGGCGGACGGATCAAGGGTAAAGTCACTGCTCCCGAAGGCACGGAATGGGGAGACATCGTTGTCACGGCTTCGGACGGGGACCACACTGCGTGGCAGATGATCAGGAGTGAGGACAAGTCCTTCGATCTCGGGCCGCTGATGCCCGGCGCTTACATCGTTTCGTTTTCCTCCCATGAGGGAAGATCTCCATTCCTCAAGACCAATTACCCCGGCGTTTCCGACCCCGCCCAGGCGACAAAGATCAAGGTTGCCGATGGGTCTGTAGTCACGGGCATCGATCAGCTCTTGAAGAAATCCGCAGTCATTTCGGGCTCCATTTCGGGAGGAAATTTCCACGGGTCGGTAGTAGCCCGACCCGCCAACGACTTGACGAAGGTGACAATCCAAACTGCCGTCAAGGCGGGTGCGTACACGATCGGTGGGCTCGAAGCAGGGGCGTACAAGCTCGAGTTCCAATCAGATAATTACGACCTCGTCTCCATGTGGCATGGCAGCGTGCCAACCTCGGCTTCATCGCCCAGTATTACTGTGGCCGCAGCCCAGACTGTCAGTGGCATTGCGGACGCCCCCGTGAGGGCCGCCGCCATCTCTGGCTCCTTTCCTACCCTGGACGCCGGCAACAGCGTGCAGGTCCTGGCTGTGGATGGTTCCGTGATAAAACATGCCCAGTACTACTCGGGCAAGGAATATACGGTCAGTGGCCTCTTTCCGGGGGCATACAAGGTCCAGTTCAACCGAGAGGACTACGACACCTATCGAACGGCTCAAGAAGGGCAGTTCTATAACAATGTGCCTGAAAGCTCGGGGGTAGGAAGCGCCACGAATATCACCTTGGCGCCGGGGCAGTCAGCTTCGAACATCAATGCGACCAACCGTGTGGGTGGGACCCTTACGGGCAAGGTCGTGGGATCCAACGGTTCACCGTTGAGCGATGTGCCCATTCGCATTTACTCCAAGAACGCCGTGCTCACTGCCCGCCACGCAAGGACCGCTGGGGATGGCACGTTCAAGGTCACGGGTCTGAGTACGGGTTTGTACTTTGTGTCGGCTGACGCTGAAGGCCTGGGTCCGATTTTCTCGGGCAATGTTCTTGCTGAGGCCAATGCCAGGTCGGTTGCTGCCGCGGTGGGTAAGAACACGGATATTGGGACGTTGAGTTATGCCACGGCTACCCAGGGTTCTCGTGGTTTTGATGACGTCCCGTTGGGGGCGCAGTTCCAGGATGAGATCCAGTGGTTGGCGGACAAGGGTATTTCCACGGGTTGGGAGGCGAACGGGTCCAGGACGTATCAGCCGTTGTCTCCGGTGAACCGTGATGCGATGGCTGCGTTCATGTACCGGTTGGCTGGCAAGCCTGCTTTCACGGCTCCTGCGGTGACTCCGTTCAAGGATCTGCCTGTTGGTACGCAGTTCTATAAAGAGATCACCTGGCTTGCGGATAAGGGGATCTCGACGGGGTGGGTCGAGGCTGACAAGTCCACGACGTATCGGCCGTTGCAGGCGGTGAATCGTGATGCGATGGCGGCGTTCATGTACCGGCTGGCGGGGGAGCCTGAGTTCACGGCGCCGAAGGTTTCGCCGTTTGTTGATGTTCCGGTGGGTGCGCAGTTCTACAAGGAGATCACCTGGCTCGCGGCGCAGGGGATTTCCACGGGCTGGGCCGAGGCGGGAAACACTAAGTCGTTCCGTCCGTTGCAGCCGGTGAACCGTGACGCGATGGCAGCGTTCATGTTCCGCTACAACACCAAATTCGGCGCCAACTAGACTCGGCGTCCAAACAAACGAAACGAAGGGTCGGCTCCCCACAAAGGGGCCGGCCCTTCGGCGTCCTCACAAATTACTGCTGTACTCCTCCAGCCATTCATGTACCCTGTATATATTACCGAACGGCCGGTCAGTAATGTTGGCTTCAGTCAGCACTGACCGTGCCGATTTCACGTGCCTTGGAAGGACCCGTCGACGATGACCACTCCCGCAGTCGCCCCGGAAACCACAGCCGTTGCAACCGTTCCCAGCTACGTTCAGGATGCTTGGTGGACACCGGCACCTGATGCCAAAAAGGTCCCGGTTCGCGATGCCAGCACCGGAGAAGTCCTGGCCAACGTGAGCACCGACGGACTGGACCTTGCCGCCGTCGTAAATTACGCCCGCACCACAGGCCAGGCTGAACTGGGGAATCTGACGTTCCACCAGCGCGCCCTCAAGCTCAAGGAGCTTGCCCAGTACCTCAACGGCCGGCGCCAGGAGCTGTACGAGTCCTCTTCGCAGAGCGGTGCCACCAAGATCGACAACATGATCGACATCGACGGCGGCATCGGCGTGCTCTTCACGTTCGGCTCCAAGGGCCGCCGTGAACTGCCCAATTCGCAGGTTGTGGTGGACGGCCCCATGGAGGTTCTTTCCAAGGACGGCTCCTTCGCCGGCGAGCACATCTACACCCGAATTCCCGGCGTCGCAGTGCAGATCAATGCGTTCAACTTCCCGGTGTGGGGCATGCTGGAGAAGTTCGCTCCTGCGTTCCTGGCCGGCGTTCCCACCATCGTGAAGCCGGCCACGCCCACAGGCTACGTCGCGGCTGCTGCGGTCAAGGCAATCGTTGAGTCCGGTATCCTCCCGGCCGGTTCCCTGCAGCTCATCTCC
The DNA here is from genome assembly GCF_025421775.1 of Paenarthrobacter aurescens. GTDB lineage: Bacteria > Actinomycetota > Actinomycetes > Actinomycetales > Micrococcaceae > Arthrobacter > Arthrobacter aurescens_B. The sequence goes on from NZ_JAOEFX010000003.1 coordinate 175,946, forward strand.
GGTTCGGCCCGGACCATCCTGGACGAGCTCGACTACCGCGACCTCGTATCCTTCACGGGCTCGGCATCAACCGCCAACTCGCTGAAGAGCCACAGCAATGTTGTTCAGGGCGGCGTCCGCTTTACGTCTGAAACCGACTCCCTGAACGCCGCAATCCTGGGCCCTGATGCCGTTCCGGGCACGCCAGAGTTCGACGCCTTCGTCAAGGCAGTGGTCACCGAAATGACTGTCAAGGCGGGCCAGAAGTGCACCGCCATCCGCCGCATCATCGTGCCGCAGCAGCTCACCGCTGAGGTTGCTGCCGCCGTCGGCGCCCGCATCAACGAGCGCGTCGTCGTCGGTGACCCCCGTGCAGACGGCGTCACCATGGGCGCCCTGGCTTCGCTGGAGCAGCTCGCCGACGTCCGCGCGGCTGTTCAATCAATGCTCGACGCCGGCGGTGAACTTGCGTACGGATCTCTGGATACGCCGTCGGTCACCTCGGTTGGAGGCGCCGTAGGCGTCGTGGCGGACGGTGCCTTCATGTCTCCGGTTCTCCTGAGCTGGGCCGATGCTGAGACCGAAGAAGTCCACTCGCTGGAAGCATTCGGACCCGTATCGTCCGTCATTGGCTATACGGACCTTGCCGACGCTATCCGTCTGGCAGCCCGTGGCTCCGGCTCATTGGTGGCATCCGTGTGCACCAACGATCCTGCTGTAGCCCGCGAGCTGGTCACCGGCATCGCAGCCCACCACGGCCGCGTCCATATGCTCAACCGGGAAGACGCCCGCTCGTCCACCGGTCACGGCTCGCCAGTCCCGCACCTGGTGCACGGTGGTCCCGGCCGCGCAGGCGGTGGCGAGGAACTGGGCGGTATCCGCTCCGTTCTGCACCACATGCAGCGCACCGCCATCCAGGGCTCCCCGAACATGCTCACCGCTGTTACGGGCCAGTGGCACACCGGCGCCGACCGCAACTTCACGGTGGAGACCGAGGGGGAGCACCCGTTCCGGAAGCACCTCTCGACGCTCCGCATCGGCGACGCCGTCCGCTCGGAACTCCGTGAGGTCAAGCTCGAGGACATCACTGCCTTCGCGAACTCCACGGGCGACACCTTCTACGCGCACACCAATCAGGAAGCCGCCGAAGCCAACCCGTTCTTCCCCGGCATCGTGGCCCACGGCTACTTGCTCCTGAGCTGGGCTGCCGGACTCTTTGTCGAGCCCGCACCGGGTCCCGTCCTGGCCAACTACGGCCTGGAGAACCTGCGCTTCATCACCCCCGTCGCGGCCGGAGACTCCATCCGCGTTACGTTGACCGCGAAGAAGATCACTCCCCGGGAGACCGACGAATACGGCGAGGTTGCCTGGGACGCCGTCCTGACCAACCAGAACGACGAAATCGTAGCCACGTACGATGTTCTGACCCTCGTGGAGAAGTAGCGCTCTCTCACCTAATTGGGTGTTTGGGCGGATGCTCTCTCACCTAATTGGGTGTTTGGGCGGATGCCCTCCCACCTAAGGGGGTGTGTGGGCGGATGCTCAGCCCCTATCGCCTACGCGCTTCCCCACTCCTGTGGGGAAGCGCTTCGGCGTTTCGGCTTATGACGGCGCACCTGGCTACCCGTACCGACACCACCAAGGGTGAGAGAGGGATCCACCCAAGGGCGCGGGAGGTGAGAGAGGATCGCCAAAAAGCCGACGAGAGGTGAGAGAGGGATCCACCCAAGGGCGCGGGAGGTGAGCGGGCGTTGGGCCGCGGAGGTGGTCAGGCGGCCGTGTGGAGCCCGTCGAAGGCCATGGTGATGACGTCATCGGCGAGCTTCTCGGGAGAGAGTGAGCCGCCGGGCTTGTACCACTCCACAATCGAGTTGATGGTGCCGAACAGCAGGCGTGTGACCGTGCGGGGATCGATATCCTGGCGAAGGGACCCATCGTCCCGGGCAGCGGAAATCAGGGCAGCTACCTTGTGGTCGAAAGCGCGGCGGCGCTCCAAAGCGTCGCGCTCAATTTCCGTGTTGCCGCGCAGGCGAAGCAGCAGGGTTACGAACGGAAGCCTGTCCACCAGTACCGCGATGGTCTGGCGCAATACGAACTCCAGCCGCTCATCTGCGGGCCCGGACGTAGCCGCGGGCTCCTCGAGGATGGCTTCAAGGCCGCCCAACGCGTGGTCAAGGGCGAGCTTCAGCAGATCGCCCTTGGACGGCACGTGGTGGTAAATGGCGGACTTCGATATGCCGAGATTTTCAGCCAGGATGCCCATGGACGTTGCGTCGTAACCGTGGCGGTTGAAGACGTCGACGGCGATGCGGAGCACCGACTGCTGGTCGTAACCCGGCCGTCCGCGCTTGGTAGTGGTCTCAGAAGGCATGCTGGCATTTTCTCACGATCTCAGCGGGGGACGGCGATCAGCCCTTGGGGCGCATGTCGTAGATCCGGCGGAGCTTCCCGTTGGATCGCTCAAGGGAACCTGGCTCCACAACGTCAACCACGCAAGATGACCCGACGTGAATCTTGATCTGCTCCCGCAAGGTGTGTGCCGCCGTCGTGCCTGCCTCGGAAGGAACGTTCTCGCGGCGCTCGATCTTCACGGTCAGTGAGTCCATGCGCTTGCCCTCGGGGCGGGTGATTTCGAGCTGGAAGTGCGGGCTGAGTTCGGGGATGCGCAGCGCGATTTCCTCGATCTGCGACGGGAACAGGTTGACGCCGCGCAGGATGATCATGTCGTCGCTGCGGCCGGTGATACGGCCCATCCGGCGGTGTGCGGGGCGGGCAGTGCCAGGGAGCAGGCGGGTGAGGTCCTTGGTGCGGTACCGGATGATCGGCAGCGCTTCCTTGGTCAGGGATGTGAAGACGAGCTCGCCCGGTTCGCCATCGCCCAGGACCGTGGAGTGGTCGAAGGGGTCGATGATTTCAGGGCGGAAGTGGTCTTCCCAGATATGGCAGCCGTCCTGCGTTTCCACTGCTTCGCCGGCGACGCCCGGGCCCATGACTTCGGAGAGGCCGTAGATGTCCGAGGCCTTGATGTTCATGGTGGTTTCAAGCTCGTGGCGCATCTCTTCGGTCCACGGTTCCGCACCCAAAACGGCGTACTTCAGGGAGGTGGACGTGGGGTCGATGCCTTGGTGTTGCATGGCATCGGCGATGGTGAGCAGGTACGTGGGCGTGGCCAGGATGGCATCCGGCTTGAAGTCCTGGATGAGCTGGATCTGGCGTTCGGTCTGTCCTCCGGAGATCGGGATGACCGTGCAGCCGAGCGCTTCAGCGCCTGCGTGCGCCCCGAGGCCGCCGGTGAAGAGGCCGTAACCGTAGGCGTTGTGGACCTTCATGCCGGGGCGGACGCCGGAGGCGCGGAAGGAGCGGGCCACCAGGGTTGCCCAGTTGGCGAGGTCGTTCTTGGTGTAGCCAACCACGGTGGGGCGGCCGGTGGTGCCGGAGCTTGCGTGGATGCGCGCTACCTGGTCCTGCGGGACCGCGAACATGCCGAACGGGTATTCCAGGCGGAGGTCCTCTTTGGTGGTGTACGGGAACTTGCCGAGGTCGCTGAGTTCCTTCAGGTCCGACGGGTGCACGCCGGTTTCATCGAACTTGCGCTTGTACAGCGGCACGCGATCGTAGGCATAGGCAACAGTGTGCTGGAGGCGGGTGAGCTGCAGTGCCTCGAGTTCGTCGCGGGAGATGGTCTCTTCACGGTCCAGCACGGGGGCTGGTGACTTTGAGGTGGTTGATGCTGGTGCGGCCACGGTGTTCTGGGTCATCAGGTTCCTACTTCTTGGAGATGGTGCGGCTGCGGCCGCGGAACTCGGCAATGAGTTCCCCGGGCTCGGTGTCGGGGGCGGCTTTGTCGTCCGGGGTAGCGGCATAGATCTGGATGTCGTACAGGCCGCTTCGGCCGGTACTCGCGCGGCGGTTTGCGACGGCGGTGATCACCTGGCCCTTGAAAGCCGGCTTGATGAAGTTGATATCGACGCCGGATGCCACCGTAATGTTGGCGGCTTGCTTGGGCGTTGGGTTGGCTGGGTTGCAGGCCAGTGCGAAGGCTGTGTCGCCGAAAGCGAAGATCATTCCGCCGTGCGCCATGCCAAATCCGTTGAGCATCTCCTGGCGGAGGTGCATGCGGATGGTGGCGTGGCCGTCGTCGACCTTAAGGACCTCGATGCCCATCCATTCGGACGCGTAGTCGTTCGTCAGGATGTGGTGCGATGCACCGGAGAGGGTTGTTTCAACCATGCGTCATTGCCTCCAGCTTTATTTACCGAATGTTCATTAGGTAATCCCAGATCGCGTCACGTGTCAAGACTGGGCCACTATTCGCCTGCACCTAGTAGCCTCGGACACATGCCCGAAATTGAGCTTCCCATCATCACCGAACGACTCATCCTGCGACGCTTTGAAGCCGAGGACCTTGATCGCTTCCACGGATACCAGTCACTCCCCGAAACTGCCCGGTTCCTTTTGCGCAACGAACTGACCAAAACCAGGTCCATGGAAGTCCTGGGCCGCTACGCCAACTTCGAATTCAACAACGAAGGAGACTGGATCTGCCTCGCCATCGAGCGCAAGGACCAGCCTGGTTTGATGGGCGAAGTGGTGCTCAAGTGGCTGGAGGGCACAGGGCAGGGTGAGCTGGGCTGGATACTCCATCCCGAGGGACGCGGCCAGGGGATTGCCACTGAGGCCGCGGAGGCCGTCATGAAGTTGGCCTTCGAGCAACTGTCCTTCCATCGCATCGATGCCAAGCTGGACGCACTCAACGCCGGGTCGGCGGGTATCTGCAAGCGCCTGGGCATGCGGCTCGAAGCGAGCCTGGTGGACAACTGGCATTACAAGGGCCAATGGGCCACTGAGAACATTTACGCAATCCTGGACTCGGAGTGGCGCACACGGCACCATCCGTGGACGCGGACCATCAGCTGACGGGCCACGTCTTGTGGTGCTTCAGCTGTTCCGTCAGTTCCGCTTCGGGCAGCGGCCGGCTGAAGTAGTACCCCTGGCCGCTGGTGCACCCGATGCCGAGCAGATATTCGGCTTGGTCAGCGTTTTCGATCCCCTCCCACACGGCAGCCAACCCGCACGCCCGGATGAGCTGCAGAACAGCAGCCAGGAGGGCGGGTTGGGAGGGGTCGCTGCCAAGGGCGGAGAGCAGTGTCCGGTCCACTTTGACGGTGTCAACGGGGAGCTGGCGCAGATAGCTGATGGAAGAGTAGCCGGTGCCGAAGTCGTCGATCTCCAGGCCCACCCCCAACCGGCGCAGGCTGTTGAGCGTGTAACGGTCCAGGTCATTGCCTTGGATGACAGCACTCTCGGTCAGCTCCAGGACCAGGAGCGAGGGGTCCAGTCCGGCCGAGGCCAAAGCCTCCCGGACGTCTTCGATGAACTCCAGCCGCTGGAGGTCCGCCGCGGAAACGTTGATGCGCATGGTGAAGTTGTGGCCCGAGGTCAGTGGGTCCGTGCGCCATTGCTTCAACTGCTCGACGGCGGTGCGGAGCACCCAGCCGCCCAGATCGGAGATCATTCCCGTTTCCTCGGCGATGGGGATGAAGTCATCCGGCATGATGATGCCGCGTGTGGGGTGGTTCCAGCGGACCAGCGCCTCCACGCCTTCGATTTCCCGGGTGTCCAGCCGGATGATGGGCTGGTAGTACAGCACCAGTTGGGAAGCGGCGATTGCCTCTTTGAGCTCGCCCACCAGTTGGTTCCGCATCTGTCGGGCATGCAGCATTGCCGGCTCGAACACCTTGAGCTTGCCACGTCCGTCAGCCTTGGACTCGTACATGGCGATGTCCGCCTGCATCATCAGTTCCTCCGCGCGCTGGCCGGGGTCAGCCATCCGGAGGCCCATGCTGGCGCCGCACCGCAGGTGCTGTCCCTCGATCTCCATCACACCCACCACTGCAGCGAGTATGCGGTTTCCAATGGAGGCAGCCACAGCGGGCGTCACATCCGGGATCAGTACTGCGAATTCGTCCCCGCCCATGCGGGCAACCATGTCCTGCTCACGAACCGCACCGCTGATGCGGTTGGCCACCGTTTCCAGGACCTTATCTCCGATGGTGTGCCCCAAGGAGTCGTTGATCGCCTTGAAACCGTCCATGTCCAGCAAGAGGATGGCCGCTCGTTTGCCATTTTCCGTCCCGCTTGCCTGGGCTTTATTGAGGGCGGCCGCAAAAGCAGAGCGGTTGTTCAGGCCTGTCAGGGGGTCGGTCATGGCCATGTGCTGCATGGCCAGGTGAGCCTCATTGAGCTGTTGCGTCCGGGCCTGCACCCTTTGCTCCAGTTCTTCGTAAACGATCTGCAGGTCCTCGGCCAAGAGGTTGGTGCCCATGATCACGGCGTCGATTTCATCGCGTGCGTCCGAGACTTCGATCCTGGTGTTGAGGTCCCCGGCTGCCAGCCGGACGATGCCCTCCAAGAGCAACCCCAAGCGGGGGTCGTTGGCGGAGTACATTTGCTCTTCGGACATGCTCAACCCCCGTGTGGCCCGCCTCGTTGCTCATCGGTATGGCGAAGATACTCCCGAACAGCTGCGCTGCGTTCGGGCAACGCTGCTTGTTCGAACAGCATGGCAGCTTCTTCGAACGTAGCAAGCGCATCGTCACGCCTGTCGGATTCAAGCAAAGTCCGGGCGAAAAGGAAATGTGCCTCGGCGGAGGTTTGCGTGGCCAGAATGGAGGACCTGGCGCACAGGGGTTCAAGGATGCCGGCAGCCTGCTGCAAATCGCCGCTGAGGAAATACCAATGGGCGCGGACCAAGGACATTTCCAAGTGGTCCCGTTCCGATCCACCCACAATGTCCGTGGCGAGCTCGGCCCTTTCTATGCAGCGGAGGGTTGCTGCGTCACTGAGTTTTGCTTGAAGCCGCATTTCCGCGGAAGCCCTGTTGAAGCGCGCCCACAAATCGACGTCCTTTGACGGTGACAGCCTCTCGGCCGCGAGATCGTGATACAGACCCCCGTCGGCAACGCGATCGGCCAGGAAAGCAACGTTTCCGATGACCCAGTAGCCTTTGCCCGCAGTGTCTTCATCTACGTCATCAGTCAGCAGGGTTTCCAATGCCAGGCACTCCCGCCAGGCGTCGTCCAGCAGACGGCTCTCTGCCAAGGCGGCGATCAAGGCCCGCTGGGCAAGGATCTGGACATACACCAGGTCCGGGTCCCCGGCGGCGAGTTTCGCCGCGTCGGCCGCCATCGTTGCAGCTTCGGGAAGCCGTCCCAGGCCCTGGAGGGCCACGGCAACCATGGTTCCTGCTTTGGCACCAAGCTCGGGGGAAGATGCAGTCAGGGTGTGATCGTTGAGCTCCATGGCCAGGCTGAGGTACTCCTCAATGCGGCCTTGGTCCCGGAGGCATTCAGCCTGCAGGTAGCGCATGTTCCACCACGATTCGTCATCCCCGGCAATCGTGGCCAACCCGGCCGCTTCGTCTGCCAAGCGAAAGGCCTCGTCGAAGTCCCGTTCCTTCCATTTGGCGCGTGCCGTGAGACCGGCAACGAGGTGGGAGGCGAGATGGGGACTTTGCATATGCTCATTATCCATGTCATTGCGGAAGAAAAGCTCGTATAGTTTGCACCGTGACTTTATTCAAGTCACAAGTCAACAAATTCGCATCAGTACGAAAGGGCATAGCGGATGAAAAAATTTGCGGCAACCCTGCTCATGGCGGCGGTTCTGGCAGTAACGGGTTTCGCTGCCCCGGCTAATGCCGAGCCTACGCAGGACAGCACGGCAATCGGCTGGTGGCCAAACAGCACCACCACCACGAAGACGAACACCACCAGCATCGGTTGGTGGCCGAACTAAACATTGGGGAGCGCCTCTCGAGGCCATATGACGTAAATTGATGCCCCGGGCTGCTGCCCGGGGCATCAGTTTTTGTTTCTCCGCATGTCGATCATTAGTGACGGCAAGGCATATCTCCGGACAGTACGTTGACAGAACTGTCACAGCCGATGGGGACTACGGCCCGCCCACCGGCAACTCCACTGACACCGTGGTCCCAGCCCCCAAGGTGGAGTCCAAAAGAAGGCGTCCCATATGGCGGCTGATGATGTCGTGGGCGATTGCCAGCCCGAGTCCGCTGCCCGGAACCGCAGCGGAGGTGGCATTGGAAGCGCGGTAGAACCGGGTGAAGATGTGGGGGAGATCGTGCTCAGGGATTCCCAGGCCGTTGTCGGCGATCCGCACCAGGGCGAGTCCACCATGCTCGGAGGCTGAAACCGAGCTGGTGATACCGACCCGACCACCCTCAGGGGTGAACTTGATGGCATTGGCCACGATATTCGTGAATACCTGTTCCAGCTTCGCTTCGTCGGCGGTGACCTCGATGTCCTCGGTCCCCTCGGTAAAGGACAAGGAAACATGACGGGACTCCGCCAGCGGACGGAGCGTTGCCACCACCACTTGGAGGAGTTTGGCGATGTCCACCGGTTTGAGGTCCAGGTTGCTGCCATCCTGCATGGACACAGTCAGCATGTCCTCGATGAGCCTGCGGAGGCGGTTGGAGTTCCGGGCGATGACATCCAGCATCTTGCTGATGCCCTCGGGAACCGGGCCGCCGGAACCGTCCTGGATCATGTCCAGGTAAGCGGTGATGGAGGTCAGGGGCGTCCTCAGCTCGTGGTTTACGGTGGCCAGGAAGTCGGTCTTGGCCTTATCCAACTGCCTTAGCTGGTGCAGGACTCGCTGCTGGGCGCTGATGAGGTGGCCTTGGATGAGGCCGTGCGCCACATTCCCCGCCACGTGCTGCATCAACGCGATCTCGGGGCGTGTCCACTCATGCCGCTCCTGCACAGTGGACAGCAGGATGATGCCCATCGCGGAAGCACCCTCGCCCACAGGGAGAAGCACGGTGGACACAGGGCTGAGATTGCCGGACCACTCGCGCAGCGCCTTGGCAACGTTTGAGTCCGGGTCCTCCCGGTGGTCCGCAACGGCGAGGACGTCCGCCTCCGCCCACAGCCTGTTGGCCGTTTCAGTGATGAGGTTCTCACTCTCGCCGAGCCTCGCGGGCAGCAACGGGAGGCCAGGACGGTTCCACTGGGCGCGGATACTCGGAACACGTTCATCCCGGAACGTTGCGAACCACACGTGATCCAGGCCCAGGGCTTCGCCGAATCCGCGGACCACATGGTCCGCGATCAGTTGGGGGTCATTGGTCTCCCGGATGGCCGAAGAGACATTCCGGAGGCTTTCCCTTAGAGCTTCGATTTCACCACGGGAACGTGCGCGTTCCTTGGCCCGGCCAATCAAGGTTTCAACCCGGTGCACCAGTTCCCCGGGACGCACGGGGCTGATCACGTAATCGGCTACCCGCCAGGACACCACTTCCTCAAAATCCATGGTCTCTTGCGCATCGAGGATCAGCAGCACCGGAACTCCCGGGCTCCGGAGTCCATGGGCGAGGGCCCCCGCGGCCACTACCACCGTGGGGGAGTGGCGCTGGAGGTGGGAGGCCAACGTCGCGCCGTCCGGCGCAGGGAAAACGTTGAATCCCGCGGAGGCAAGGGCAGCCGTGGTCGCGGCCAAACGGTCCCTGTCTGAATCCGCCACTACGGCGGTGCGGGCATGCTGTACGTCGGCAACGGTCTCGCCCACTGAGCCCCTTCCGTTCCAACGTTTCATTCACGGTATTTCGTGATGTGGCAACACCCTATCAGCGGCGTTGGGGACAAACGTGGCCGCAGATCAAATGGGTCCGATGAGTCGTGGGACACGCCTTTACTTTGGCCCCGCGATTCGACAGCCTTGAGGGAGTCAGCAAGAGAGTCATGCCCGCCTCTCCTGCAGCAGCACCAAACTGCTAGGAGCAATGTGGACCGCCCAGCAACACCGCAGGACCCCCAAGAGGTGACGTTCGAGCTGGAGCTCGAAGAGCCGGGAATCCTCCGCCTCACGTGGCCGCGTGGCGCCAGGATCAAGGAACCGGACGCCCAGAGAGCCATGGACCGGGTCAATGAGATCTGTGGCGACGAGCGCCACCCGATGATTGTGGACATGGCCACTACGGACGACGTCACCCGCGGTGCCCGCTCTGTGTTCGCCAAACCCTGCCAGGCCAACCGCATCGCACTATGGGGCTCTTCCCCAGTAGACAGGGTCATCGCCAACTTTTTCCTGGGGATCATGAAACCGCCGTGCCCCACCAAATTCTTCACATCCGAAACAGAAGCGTTGGAGTGGCTGGCGGAGGCATAGCGCCACCTATATTTGGAGAATGTTCTCCGCATTGAGGAAGTACCTGCTGATTCCACGGCTCATCAGGCTTTCTTCCGCCGCCCCGAAGGACCCTCGCACGGCGTGGGACCAGTTCTGGGGCAACATCCGCTCAACCGGGGCTACGGGCGACGTCCTGTGGGACTCGGGCAGTGACCACGAACTGAACGGCTACCTGCCCAAATTGGCGCAGTTGGACCCGGGGTTGCCGGTGGTGGACGTGGGCTGCGGCAACGGCAGCTTTACCCGCCTGCTGGCGCAGCGCTTCCCCCACGCGCTGGGGCTCGATTACTCGGCAAACGCCGTGGAGCGTGCCCGGCTGGAGTCATCAGAGATCACAAACGCGTCATTTGCCGTGTGTGACATGACGGGACCCGACGCTGCCCGGACCGTCGCGACGGCACTCGAAGCGGCCGGTTGGACAGGGGACGCGAACGTTTTCATCCGCGGTGTTTTGCACGTGCTGGACCGTAGCGGCCGCTCAGCATTGGCTGCGAACCTGCTGCCCGTCGTCGGGTCCCGAGGAAGCGTGTTCCTGGCCGAAACCAACTTCCCCGGGACACCAGTGGACTACGTCAGCCACCTCGGCGCCACACGTGATTCCATCCCCGGCCCGCTTGAGTGGGCCATCCGGGGGCTGCCCATGCCGGGCCGTTTCGGGGCCGGGCAACGGGCCAAGGCCTTCCCGACGGCGGCCTGGAACCTCATGGAGGAAGGCGCGGCGAGCATTGAGACGCGCCCGCTCAGCAACCCCTCTGCCCCCGATGTGATACCGGGCTACTACGCGCTGCTCCGGGCCCGCCAGCGCTGAGAGTTTTTGTACAGCTAATGCCCTCAAAAGGCCTTCATGAGGTCATCTGCTGTACAAAAACTCCTACTTCAGGCCGGCTCCCGGCAGGAGTTCCGTGGCACCAACGGAGTCGGCCACGAACGCGTAGTCCCATGCCCGCTCCCGCCACTGAACGTACCGGCCCGACGCGCCGCCGTGGCCGCCGTCCATTTCGATCTTCATGACGATGGGCTCTGCCCCTGTGGATACGGAGCGCAGCGCCTGGACCCACTTGGCCGGCTCGACGTACAGCACACGGGTGTCGTTGAAGGACGTCACCGCAGCGATCTTGGGGTAGGCCACTGCCTCCACATTCTCGTACGGGGTGTAGGACTTCATGTAGGCGTAGACCTCGGGGTCCGTGATCGGGTTGCCCCATTCCTCCCATTCCAATGCGGACAGGGGCAGCTCGGGATCCAGGATGGTGGTCAGTGCGTCCACGAAGGGCACCTGTGCCACCACGGCAGCATACTTCTCCGGGGCCATGTTGGTGATGGCACCCATGAGCAGGCCGCCGGCGGAACCACCCATCGCAGCGATACGGGCGGGGTCTGTCCATCCCGATCCAGCCAGCCAATCCGTGGCCGCAATGAAGTCCGTGAACGTGTTTTTCTTGGTGAGTTTCTTGCCGTCCTCGTACCACTGGCGGCCCAATTCGCCGCCGCCCCGGATGTGGGCGATCACCATGACGATGCCGCGGTCCAGGAGGGACAAGCGGGCCACGCCGAACCCCGGATCCATGCTCATCTCGTACGAGCCATAGCCGTACACCAGCCCTGCGCCCGTGCCGTCCTGCTGCACCGACGCGTGGCGCAGCACTGACAGCGGGACCCGGGTGCCGTCGTCGGCCGTTGCCCATTCACGGGTGGCGACGTAGTCCGCCGCGGAGTAGCCGCCAAGGACCGGGCTCTCCTTGCGCAGCAGCAGCTGGCCGGCCGGAAGTTCCGCGGTGGGCAATACGAAGTCGTAGACGCGCGACGGAGTGAAGTAAGAGGTGTAGCCCATGCGGATGACGGGGGCCTCGTAGTCGGAACCGGATACGCCGGCGGTATAGAGCTCCTCGTCGAAGGCAGGCTCAACGGGAACGCCCTGGGCCGCAGTGCCCATGCCCGCCAGTGGCAGCACCTGCACCCGCTCGATGGTGTCCTTGCGGACGGACAGCACCAGGTGCGTGGACGTCACGCCAGCGCCGTTGACGCGCACGTCATCGGAATGCCCGACGACGGTCCGCCAGTCCTGCTCTGCCAGCGGCTTAGCGATTTCGGCCGGGTCCACCAGGCTCACCATCGAGTTGATGGCGTCCTTGTTATGGGTCAGGAGAAGGGTCTCCTTGCCGTCCAGGAGGAAGGGCTCAGCCTCGTAGAGGACGTGGTGGTCGCGGGAAATGACGGTGCTGAGGCCGGCGTCGTAGTCGTCGAAGCGGAGCAGCCTGGTTTCACTGAACTCGGAGCAACCGATGCTGAGCACCAGATGACGGCGGTCGGCGGAGAGATCGAAGCCCAGCCACATGGCGACGTCGTCCTCCTGGTAAAGGACCTCATCCTCGCTGACCGGCGTGCCCAGGACGTGGGCTTTCACCTGGTAGGGCCGCCATGAATCGTCCACCACGGTGTAGAAGAGGCGGCTGCCGTCCGGGGAGAATGCCACCCCATAGAAGATGTCCTCGATGACGTCCGGGAGGAGCTGGCCGGTGCGCAAGTCCTTGATCCGGAGGGTGAATCGTTCGTCGCCGGAGTTGTCTACTGCGTAGGCGTAGAGGTTGCCGTCCACGGTCACCGCAACGCCACCCACACTGAAGAAGGGCTGGCCTTCGGCTTCAACATTGCCGTCCAGCAGCACTTCTTCGCCGGGAAGCCCAACGCCTGCTTCCACCGATGGGGGAGTCCAGTCCGCCACAGGATCGCCGGTGTCCTGGGCCAGGACACGGCACTGGATGCTGTACTCCTTGCCCTCCACGGAACGGCTGTAATACCACCAGCCATCTTTGCGGCCAGGCACGGACAAATCCGTTTCCTGCGTGCGGCCCTTGATCTCCTGGAACATCGCCTCCCTCAATGGTTCCTGATGCGCGGTGACTGCCTCCTGGTAGGCATTCTCTGCTTTGAGGTGGTCCACAACCTCGGCCGATTCCTTGTTCCTTAGCCACTCGTAGTTGTCCACAAAGACATCGCCGTGGTGTTCGCGGCGGGTGGGTACCAGTTTGGCGACGGGAGGCTTGACTGCTGATTCCGTGGCAGTGGCGGGCGGGGAGGAAATGTGGCTCATGTGGTCACTCTATCGACGCGTCCAGACACCGAACCAGCAATTTCGCTCAGAGCGCCGGGAACAGTCCGCCGTAGTGATAGCTCCGCATGACTTGAAGCGGAGCGTCGGGATTGGCGTCATGACTTGCGCGTTACCCGCACTGCTTATAAGCGAGCACAATTTCGTACCGTTCCCGGATATTTGGAGGCTCAGATGGTTCCGCTTGCATCGCAGAGTGAGCACATGAGTAAAAGCAGCGTGGACATAGGTAGGAGAGGGAGTCTTCAGGCACGCGGACATCTGGACTCCATGCGCCGTTCCACGGTGGATCTTGAGGTTGTTATTCCGGCCTACAACGAGGCCACCAGGATTGCGGGCACCTTGACGCAGACTGTCGATTTCCTGGCCGGCCAGCCCTGGTCATCCCGCATTGTGGTGGTAGACAACGGCAGCGTGGACGAGACCGCAGCGGTGGTCCGCCGGATCTCCCGGGAGAAAGGGGACGACGTACCAATTTCCGTGGTGGGGTGCTCCCTCCGCGGGAAGGGAGCGGCAGTTCGGCGCGGCCTCCTGAGCGGCACGTCCCGGTTCACTGGCTTCTTCGATGCAGACCTCGCCACGCCTGTGGAAACGCTCACGGAGGCCATGACCTACCTTTCCGACGGAGCAGCAGCGGTCATCGCATCCCGTCACGCTCCCGGTTCCAGGTTCGTCCGGCCCCAACAACTCGGACGGCGCGTGGGTGGCAAGGCTTTCCGGGTGCTCACCAGATCCAAAGTCAAAGGCATCCAGGACACCCAGTGCGGCTTCAAGTTCTTCGAACGCGATGCCCTCACTGCTGCCATGGTGCAGTGCCGCAGCACAGGGTTCGCCTTCGACGTTGAGCTGCTTCTTCGGCTTCAGGACAACGACGCCAGCATTATCGAACTGCCAGTGGCATGGACGGACGGAGCCAAGTCGACGTTCCGCCCCTTTCAGGACGGAGTCGCCAGCTTCGCTTCGGTGATCCAACTTCAGAAAGCAACCCCATGACTTATGCCCTGCCTGACCTGAATTCCCCGAACCACCTCGCTGGAAAGCACGTGCTGGTCCTGAACTGGCGCGACGTCAAGCACTCTAATGCTGGCGGAGCGGAGCAGTACATGCATGAGATCTCCAAAAGGTGGGTCCAAAGCGGGGTTCAGGTCACGTGGTTCACAGGCCGTGACGCCGGCCAGCCGGCCGAGGACGTCATCGACGGCGTCCGCATCCTGCGTGCTGGTGGCGCGCTGTCAATCTACGGACATTCTGCGCTCCGTCTCTTGAGGACAAGCGGGCAGTTTGATGCCGTGGTGGATTGCCAGAACGGGATTCCGTTCTTCTCGCCTTTGTTCCTGCCCCGGGACATCCCGATCGTTCAATTGGTACACCACGTCCACCAGGAGCAGTTCCGTACCAGGTTCTCGCCCCCATTGGCCGCTATAGGGCGGTTCCTGGAAAGCTCGGGAGCCAAAACGGTCTACGGGCAACGCTCCTTGGTGGCCGTGTCACCTTCCACGCGCTTGGAACTTCGAAGGCTCGGCTTCTCGGGTCCTATCCATGTTGTGCCCAACGGAACCTCGGCCATTCCCCCGGTGGTGAATCCCCGCGCGGTGCAGCCGACCATCGCCGTCGTCAGCCGGTTGGTACCCCACAAAAGGCTGGACCTGCTGCTGGGACAGTTCGCTGTGGCTGCGCGCACTGTTCCAAGACTGCGGATGGACATCGTGGGCGACGGCCCGGAAGGGGTCCGCCTGCAGCAGCTCGCCATGGACCTCGGACTGGACCACGCAGTGACATTCCATGGCTACCAGCCCAACGAGGTCCGCGACGAGTTGCTGAGCCGGGCTTGGTTGACGGCTTCCACCTCAGCCTCGGAGGGCTGGGGCTGCTCGGTGATCGAAGCCGCGGCGTGGGGCGTGCCTTGCCTGGCCTTGCGTGTTCCGGGCATTCGGGACTCCGTGGTCGATGGCAGGACCGGCTGGCTCGTGGACACACCCGCGGAATTGGGCACCGCCATGGTTGAGGCCCTCACCGCAATGAGTGAACCGGACGCTGCAAGGAATGTCTCGGTGGAGTGCCGGGAGTGGGCCGGCCACTTCAGCTGGGACCGTAGCACCAGGCTGCTCACTGGAGTGCTGATGGAGGAAGAGAGGATACGTCGGGAGGGCGGGGATCCGCGTTCCCGCCACTCAGATCTGTCCACCCTGGTGCGCTTCGAGTTGCCGGAAGGCGCCGATCTGCCGTCCATCCTGCGCCGCACGGATGAAGTTGCCGGCACTGATGATGGATACGTCTCGGTATTGATGAAGGGTCGTGACGAATTCGAGGCCTTCGCTGCCATGCAGAAGATCGGCGTGCCGGCCGCGGAACTCCGTTCCGCCGGACGCACCGTGTTGCTGGCTGGTCCCGGCAGCGCCTTCGCTCCAGCCGACGCCCTTGACGGCCCGTAGCGGTAGTTCAACGGTGAATCCATCCCAGGAAACAATGACCTTGGCCGTGAGGGAAAGACCCCGGGTTAAGCGCATGGCTCCGGAACACGACGCAAAAATCGCCAAAAACAGCGGCTTCCTCGCCGTGTCCGCAGGAGTAGTCGGAGTGATGAGCTACGCCTGCACTCTCCTCATGGCCAACATGCTGGGTACGGCGGACTACACGATGTTCGCCGCCGCGGCGATGATCCTGGGAGTCGTGGGAATCGTTGCCAACGCTCTGGTTCCGCTTCCCCTCTCACATGTCGTAGCCGCACACCCGGAAGGATCTGACGAGCGGCGGAACGGTGTTGCCTTCGCCGTTTTTGTGTCCTGCCTTGCGGGAATTGCCGCGGCGATCATTGCAGGCAGCGTGACCCTGGCGCTCGCCAACCCAGCCTTGGCCGGAGTGGTGGCGCTGGCAGCCTTTGTCATCTTCGTGGCCAATGCACCTGCCGGCTGGTTGCAGGGCGAACTCCGCTTCACCTGGTACGCCATTTCCACCATCGGCGAGGTTCTCCTCAGGCTCGTCTTCAGTCTGCTGGTGATTGTGATGGCCTGGGGTGCCGGGGGTGCGGTCTTCGGTTTCGTGGTGGGGTGCCTTGCGCCGTTGGTAGTGCCGTGGTCCTTCTATCAGGACCTACGATGGCGGCCGCGGGTTTTGCTGGAGAAATGGCGATGGGCCGAGACCAGCGATATCGCCTCCGTTCTCTGTGTTGTCTCAGTGCTGGTGGGCATCGACGTGGTGGTAGTGGGATTCCTGGACAATGGTTCTCCTGCGGCTGCAGGTTTCCAGGCGCTTGCCACCATCGCCAAGGGGCCTGTCTACGTGGCGGCCGGCACAGCATTGGTGGCTTTTCCCTTGCTGCGCACACCCGGTGCCAAGGCAGGGGAGGTTCTTGGCGCTGCCTTTGCTGCCTTTGGCCAGCTTGCCGTGGTGGCCTTCGCCATCATCGCCACTGCGCCACCGCTCATGGCTGGACTGATCGTTCCGCAGAAGTATCACGGCTCCCTGGGGCTCCTGCCGTGGTTGGCTGCCTCGGGCCTGGGCTACGCGGTCCTGATGGCCCTTTCCACCGTTCTCCTTGCCTTGCGGGCCTATCGCCGGTGCCAGATCGGCCTCGCCTGCGCCTGCGTCCTGGTGGTGGGCGGCCTGTGGCTCGGTTGGCAGCTGAATGCCGTCACCGGCATGGCTGTGGGCTCCGCAGCAGGCGCCGTCCTGGCGGGCTTGGTTCTGGCGGTGCTGGCGCGACCCGTCCTGGTGGCAGCACACCCAGGCAGGGGAGCCGGCCCGTTCCTGGTTCTGGCCTGCGTCCTGATAGTGGCATTGGCGGTGGCCGCCCACCTGCAGCCCCTCGCCTGGCTAACCTTGGCCGCTGTCAGTGGTCTGGCGGTCCTCGCCCATCAACGCGGCCTGCTGCCGCACAGAAACGACTTCAGAATTCGACGACGACGACGGCAGGCTGGCACCTCCGGCGAAACTACCCGCCGCCGGGTCAGGTTCGAAGCACCTTCAACGAGCCCACGGGCCAGTTGGGTCGCGCGGGCGCTATCGGGCAACTTGACCGCATTTATCGTGGTGGTTGCCGGCGCCTTCGGCGTCCGCGCGCTTGGGCTTGAGCGGGGCTTCGAACTGTGGGTGGACGAATTGTTGTATGTCCGACTCGGTGAATCCGTCAGCGCCGGAGAATTCCCAACCTTGCCTGATGGGCCGTTCTTCCTCCACCCGCCGGGGTACTTTCTGCTGGAAGCCGGGGTCATCAAGATTTTCGGAATCACCGGCGAGATCATCGAGGTGACGCTCCAACTGCGCTGGCTCAACGGCGTGATGGGTGCCCTGACCGTAGGACTTGGTTTCCTGCTGGTGCGCAAGCTGGCCACTCCCACTGCCGCGTGGCTCGCTGCCGTGCTCTTGGCCTTCGAACCATTCATCCTGAGGAACAACAGCCATGCGTTCCTTGAAACCTCGGCCATGGTGCCGGGGCTGGCAGGATTGTTGCTTCTGGTGGACCACCGGCAGCCACAGAGCAAACTGCGTTCGTTCCTGCGGCTGGCAACAGCCGGACTACTGCTTGGCTACTCCATCCTCTGCAAGGACTTCTTTTTCATCAGCACCGTTGCACCGGTACTTGCGGCCATCGTGTGGAAGAGAACAGTCCCTTGGCGTAAGGGACTCGTAGTAGCAGCCTCCGGCTTCGTGCCCTACGTGATCTACCTGATTGTGGTGGCCGCCCATGGTCACTTCCCCAGCTGGGTGTGGGCCAAGAGCAACGGGCTGCTGCGCATGTCGGGTGTAGAGAAGACCACTGGCTTCACGTCCGAGGGCTCACCGAGCATCGTTTCCCGGCTGATCGAGCAGAGCGGACACTTCGGTACCAGCTATATCCTCCTGGGTTTGTGCCCAGTGGTGGGCTTACTGCTGTGTTTCAGCTACCACGCCGGGCGGCGTCTCATCGGGCTGGGAGGCTTGGCACTCGGAGCTGCCGGTGCTTACAGCGCCGTGTTCGGTACGTTTGAGGAACAGTACGGATACGGCGTCATGGTGTTCGGTGTGATTTGTTCGGTCCTGGTGGTGGTGGAACTCCGGGAGAGGTACCCCAAGGGCCGCAAAGCACTTGCCGTCGTCAGTGTGATCTACGTGGCGTTGACCATGGTGCTGGGAATCCGCACCGCACTGACGGTGGACAACGGCTTTGTCCAGGCCAATGACTGGGTGCAGGCCAATCTGCCTGCCGGTGCGCGGATCAGTGTCACCAACAGCACGGGTCACTTCGCCTATATGCATGATCCCCGGTTTGGTATTTGGCCGTCGGCGCCGCTGATGAAAGAGCAAGGGGTGAGTTACATCCTCACCCAGTCGAAGCCCACCAGCCAAGGCTATGGCTACGCTAACCCCAGCATGCTGGCGTGGTTGAAGGACCATGCATCTCCCATGGTCACAGCACTTGGCCCCACTAACGGCGAAACCACCATTTGGTACGTGGATCCCGCTGCTCTCGATGCAGCGGCCGCGGCCAACGTTGGGGTGCCCCACAAGGACTACGGGACGGAACGGTAGCAATGAGAGTTCTACATTTGGGGTTTGAAGATCCACGCATGCCCGGGGCGGGCGGGGGTTCAGTGAGGACCCATGAGATCAACAGCCGGTTGGCCGCCAAAGGCTTCCTTGTGACGGTACTGACTGCACGGTATCCGGGCTGGCAGGAACGGGTGGAGGACGGTGTGCACTATGTACCCATCGGCTTCGGAACGGGCCGGAACCGTTTGACCAGGTTGGTGGCGTATGTTGTCAGGCTGCCTCTGGAGGTACGCAAGCGCCGGTCAACTGCTGAGTTGGTGGTGGAGGATTTTTTCGCGCCGTTTTCCACCATGGCCGCACCGCTCTGGACCAAGCGCCCCACCATCGGCGTTGTGCAGTGGCTTCATGCCAGGGATAAGGCACGGCAGTATAAATTGCCGTTGCATTGGATTGAGCGGCTGGGCGTCCGAAAGCACCGAAGGCTCATTTCGGTTTCGCAGGGCATCGGCGACCGCTTGAAGGAGCTCAACCCGGACCTTCATGTGGACGTGATCGGCAACGGAGTGGATCCCGCCGTCTGGACCAGCGAACCCCGATTGGGGAAGGATATCCTCTACCTGGGGCGTCTGGAGTACGGGCACAAGGGCTTGGATCTCCTCTTGGAAGCCTGGGCGCACGCCTGTAACAGGATCGACGGGAACCTGCTGATCGCCGGCACCGGCCCGGATGAGGAGCGGCTGCGCAAGGCCATCCGGGACGCCGGTCTTTCCGAGCGCGTGCAGATGCTCGGGTGGCTGTCCGGGGACAAGAAGGTCCAAGCGCTCAGCGATGCCCGGCTTCTGGTGGTGCCTTCCCGGCGCGAGACGTTCGGCTTGGTGGCCATTGACGCACTGGCAGCGGGTACTCCCGTTATCGCCTTCGATATCCCCTGCCTGAGGGAAATCATTCCGCCCGGTACAGGATGGGTGGTTGACGCCTTCGACGTTCAGGCGCTGGGAGACGAGATCGCCCGCCGGTACCCGCAGGCCGGCCTGGAGGAAGTGGCCGCGCAAGGACGGTCGTTCGCCGCCGCTTACAGCTGGGATGCGCTCGCTGACATGCAAGCACAGGCTTACAACAGCGCACTCACGGAACTAATGACTCCTCCAACCCGGTTGACGAAATCCCGCCACGCTGAAAGGGCTTGAATGCCGCTGCAATCCAGAGTTGAACGTTCCATGGCAGGCGATGCACCCTGGCTGTTCCTGTCACCCCACCTGGACGACGCGGTGTTGTCCTGCGGCGCTCTCATCGAAGCCCAAGCCCAGGGACGCGAGATCATCGTCGCTACTCTTTTCACAGAGTCAGGGCCGGCACCCCACACACGGGCGGCACAGTCCTTTATGCGCCAATGTACCGTGCCGGACGCTGGGGAACTCTTCGAGGCCAGGCAGTCGGAGGACCGCGCTGTGCTGGCAGACATGGGAGTTCAGTCCGTTCATTTGGGTGAAGTGGATGCGCTGTTTCGACGTCGGCGCAAGCCAGCTCTGCTGGGGAGCAGCGTTTGGGACCGGCTTCTTCCGGAACTCAACCACCGTTACGCTACCTACCGGTTCGACATCGCCTTGGGCCGGATCGCCAGGGGCGATCATGCGCTCATCCGCCAGCTCCGGGGAGATGTTGCCGGTCTCATGGCGCAGACCAAAGCCGAGCTGCTCTTCTGCCCTGCGGGAGTGGGAAGACATGTGGACCACCTGATCACCCGGGAGGTGGGAAAGGGGCACCCGGACAACGTGGTGATGTACTCAGACTTCCCCTATGACTTGGCGGTGGCTCCGAATCAACCGCAGATCTCGAAAATGGGGTTTGTGCCGTGGACCTGGGACACGGGACTGGACGCCAAACCAGGGCGGATCAGGCAGTACGCAACGCAGGCGGACGCCCTGTTCCCTGGCGGGGAGATTCCACAGAAACCGGAAACCTACTTTGTGCCTGGACATACCAACGAGGCCGCATGATGACTTCGCGGACGTTATCCACAAGTCCACGCGCGGGGTTTTCCCGGCCCGCGTGTCCAAATGTAGACTCCAGCCGACGGCGCTGGCTGAGCGTTTTGGCACTTTGGGGGATTGCAGTGGGAACTGTTGACATTGATTCGGGACAGCCGATTCGCCGCACTTGGGCGCAATCACGACGGCGGTGCTCAGCTTTCGTGGTTGCTGCCGCAGTCGCGTCACTCGCATTGGCCGGGGTCCCTGCTGCTCCCGCTACGGCGACGCCGACAGCAACCGCCATCCAGGCACCTTCGGCATTAGTAACGTCCACACCCACCAATGCGTCAGCAGTGTGCACGAAGAGCGGCGCGACTGGCAGCAACGCAACCACGGCCTACACCGTCACCACCACCGTCAATGACGCCGGAGACGACACGAGCGCCATACAGAAACGCATCAACACCGCGGGTGCAGCCGGGGGCGGCGTGGTCAAACTCGTCGCCGGGACCTACATCATCAACGGCAAACTCCGGATGGCGAACAACGTCAAACTGCAGGGCACCGGCCCCGGTACGATTCTCAAAGCGGGCCCCAACTTCCTGGCCACAAAAGGACCGTCGGGTGGCTACCCAATCGTCACCACCAACGGCGCGACGAACACGACGATCACGAACCTCACAGCGGACCATTCGGGCAACACCCTCGCAGCGAGCGTCAACATGAGCGGGCGTCTGGACGAGTACGTCGTTGACATCCGGGGCGGCTCCAACAATGTCGTGGATGGGGTACACGTAAGGAACCCCTTCACTTACTCCATCGTCGCCGTCGCCACCACAAAATTTTGCGTGAAGAGCAGCACCACCATCGTCGCGACGAGCGGCAAATACGACCAGCTCGACGGCATACACGTCCTGGACTCATCTTTCGGCGATGTCATCAGCAATACCATCGACCAGCGCGTAGGAACCGACGGCGACGACGGGCTCGTAGCCCACACCATCAACGGAACCACCCACGACATTAATTACATTGGGAATAAGGTCCGGGGCGGACACCGGGGCAACAGCATGCAACTGGCCGTCGGTAACCACTCCATCTACAACCTGAAAATCGCCGATAACGAGTTCTATGGGGCGCCGTACGGTATCCGCACCGGCTACTACGACAACGGCACCGGGGCGGTCAACGGGGTGACCCTGACCGGTAACTACATCCACGACTTGAAAGCCGGCCACGCGTTCCCAGACGGCAGCTATGACGCCATACACGTCGGTGACTTCGGCGCCCAAGGCCCGATCACGAACGTGGTTGCCACCAACAACAGGGCGTGTGCAGCCGGGAGTATTTACGTCGCACCCGGCACCGGCAACATCAACCAGAACAACGTCATACAGACAGGAACATGCTGATTTTGGACGCCGGACCAACTGCCTCGGTGGTGACGCTTCACATTCCTGCCCGGCGAAACCTTCATCGGGGACCGAGCGACTGTGTCCGGCAGTTCCGCTGGCCCGGCTCACTCCGGGCTGAGGGCGCTGGCCAAGGTCACCCGGTTCCTGCCTGAGGCCTTGGCTGCATAGAGGGCAAGATCGGCTTCCCGCAGGAGTTGCTCGGTACCGGCTCGGTGCCCATCCGTGAAGGCGGAGACGCCTGCGCTGATGGTCAGGACGCCATCGGGGTCTCCGGAGTGCTCGATGCGTAAGTCGTGCACCGCGGATCGGACGCGTTCCATGACAAGTCCGGCGGTGGCTGCTGACTGGTCCTGAAGCACCAACAGGAACTCTTCGCCACCGAACCGGTACACGGCGTCGGCCTTCCGGACTTCGCGGGCCAGGGTTGTTGCGATCGCGACCAGCGCGGCGTCCCCGGCCTGGTGGCCGTAGATGTCGTTATAGCTCTTGAAGTTGTCCACATCCACCATGGCCAGGCAGTAGTCGTGGTCTTCGCGGCTGTGCAACTGGCCCAGGTCTTCAGTGAGTTTCAGCCGGTTGTTCAGCTTTGTCAGGGGATCCGTGCGGGCTTGCTCAGTGAGCGCTGATCGGTAACGGGCCAGGTCCGCGTGCAATGAAGTGATCCGTTGGGCAGCGAGGAGCCGGATGTGCAGGCTGAAGGGGTCAAGGGGTTTGGTGACATAGTCGTCTGCTCCGGCTTCCATGCCTGCCAGGACGTCTTTCCGCGATCCATGGGAAGTCACCAGGATGATGTATGTGTAGGTATCTTCCTCTGCTGCCCGGATGGCGCGGCAAAGGTCCAGCCCATTGAGTCCGGGCATCATCAGATCGGTCACCACTGCCTCGGGGCTGTGCTCCTGGTAGAGCTGCCATGCCGAGTCGCCGTCCACTGCCACGATGCACTCGTGGCCGGACTGCTCGACGGCGGCCTTGGTGATCATCCGGGAGATCTGGTCGTCGTCGGCGATCAGGACTTTCATGAAGCTCCTTGGAGAGTGCGTTCGAGGGCAAGGTCCACCCGTGAGAGTTCAGCCTGCAACTGCCCCAATACCGGCGTGCCGCGGGTAGCCAGGTCTGGCCCTGCTTCACGGCCGAACCGTTCCAGATCCTTGCACAGGGCTGCGGCGCCCACCGCACCGATGTTGGACGCTGCGCCGGCGAGTTTGTGTGCGGCTGCTTCCAAGGCGCTGGCTTGTTCGCCAACCAGCGCAGACCGCAGCGTTTCCACGGCCATCTGCGCATCCTGCCGGAAGGCCCGGATAGCCTCAGGCAGGAGGCCCAAACCGTCGGCAGGTCCAAGTTCGCGCAGTATCTGCAGCCTCGCGACGTCCAGGACCACAGCGTCCGACGGCGGTGCTGCCGCCATCTCCGGCAGTGCGCTCACTACAGCGACGGACGCAGAGCCGCCTCCCGCCGTCGTCGGCTCTTCTTGTTCCGGTACCCATCGCGCGAGGACCTCCCCGAGCTTGGCCAGATCCACGGGCTTGCTGATGTAGTCGTCCATGCCCGCGGCGAAGCAGCGTTCGCGGTCCTCGTTGAGTGCCCCGGCAGTCATGGCAATGATGGGAATCCGTGCAGCGTGGCCGTTGCGGGCGCGGATGGCCCGGGTAGCGTCGAACCCGTCCATCACTGGCATGTGGCAGTCCATGAGCACCGCTGCGTACGTCCCGGAAAGGGCTGCTGCAACGGCTTTGGCGCCGTCGTCCACAATATCCACGGCGTAACCCAGACGGTTGGCCATGCCACGGGCCACAAGTTGGTTGACCTCGTTGTCTTCGGCGACCAAGAGCTTCCCCAACCGCTGGATGGGATCCACCGGTGTATGGGCGTCCGGTTGTGCGGGGTGTACAGCGGCGCCGATTGTCCGCGTGGCCATGAGCCGCAGGAGACGGTTGTAGAACTCGGAGCTGCGCACGGGTTTGGTGAGGTATTCGCGGATGCCTGCGGAGGTGAGATCGCACTTTTCCACTTGCATGGTCGAGGTCAGCAGGATGATTCCCGGTGCCCCGGAGCCATCGTTCTCACCATTGATTTGGCGTGCCAGTTCCAGCCCGTCGATGTCTGGCATGCACATGTCCACCACGGCGATGTCAAAGGGGCGGCTCTCCAGGGCGGCGGTGCGGTATTCATCCATGGCCGATGCTGCGTCGGCGACAGCAACCGGCTGCATGCCCCAACTGCTCAGCTGTGATTCCAGGACCAAACGGTTGGTTGCGTTGTCATCCACCACCAGCACCCTGCGGCCGGCAAGCGTGGCAGGCAGAATCCCCGTGTCCGACGCGGCCGGGCCAATGGGCAGTTCAAGGACGAACCAGAACTTGCTGCCGACTCCGGGGTCGCTTTCCAGGCCGATCCTGCCGCCCATGACCTCCGTGAGGCGCCGCGAGATAGCCAGGCCGAGTCCAGTGCCTCCATACCGGCGCGTGGTGGACGCATCGGCCTGCGCGAAGGATTCGAACAGCCGGTGATGGTCTTCCGCGCTGATGCCGATGCCGGTATCCCGGACTTCAAACCGCAGGGAGGCAGTGCCTGAATCTTGCCGGAGCATTGAGACCTGGATTTCCACTTCGCCCGCCGGAGTGAACTTGACTGCGTTGGAGGACAGGTTCAGCAGGATCTGGCGGATCCTGCCGGCGTCGCCCATGAGGCGTTCCGGAACGTCGGGGTGGCAGTAGGAGATGAGTTCCAGGTTCTTGCCTTGGGCGGTTTCAGCAACCAATCCCGCCACCTCGTCCACCAAAGCCCGGGGATCGAAGGCGTTGATGTCCAGGTCCACTTTCCCGGCTTCGAGTTTGGAGAAGTCCAGGATGTCGTTGATCAACGTCAGGAGGACTTCGCCGGCGCCCTTGACGCCTTGTGCGTACTGCCGCTGGCCCTCGCTCAAGGGCGTATCCATCATGAGCGACGTCAACCCGATCACCGCGTTGAGCGGGGTCCTGATCTCGTGGCTCATGGTGGCGAGGAACTCGGATTTGAGCCTGCTCGCTTCGAGAGCGGCTTCACGTGCCGCAAGGAGTTCGGTTTCTGCGGCCCTGCGTTCGGTGATGTCCCGGGAGATCGTAGCCACACCGCGGATACCCGTTTCGCCACGGACGGGGGAGAGGGTGACGGACACGGGAATGATGGCGCCGTCTCCGCGCTTACGCAGTGTCTCGTAATTCTGAACATCACCACTTTGGGCAGTGGCTTCCAACGCCCCTCGTTCCTTCTCCATCAACTCGGCGGGGACGAAGAAGTCGCCCTTCCTGCCGATTGCCTCCGACGCCGGGTACCCGAAGATGCGCTCCGCCCCTGGGTTCCAACTGGTGATCACGCCGTCGGGTGTTTCGCCGATGATGGCGTCGCCGGAGGAGTTGACGATTGCCCCGAGCCCCTCCAGCTCGGCAGTGCGTTCGGCCACCTTGGACTCGAGGTCGCGGGTCAGCGTCACATTTTCGACGACGATCAGAACCTGCCGGACGATGACGAAGACAATCACCACCAGTCCGGTGACCAGCAGGATGCGGTCCTCCCCGATGGGACGGCTGCGCGAGAAGAACACGGCGCTGAACACAGGGAGGTAGGGGAGCAGTTCAAGGGCGGCAGCGTAGGCCCGTCCATCATTGCGCGTGCTGTCCGCTTCCGGGAGCAACGGGCTGAGCCCCACCAGCAGGAAGGCGAACACCCACCCCAGCGCCAGCGGGGAGCCCGTGACACCCGTGATGCCCTGGAGCGTGAAGTTCATATAGGCCAGGTCTGTTATGGCAAGGATCCAGAAGCCAATTCCCAGGCTCAGCCAGGGAAGCCGGCGGCCGCGGGCCGCGCGCATTGTCAGGACGATCACCACGGAGACCATGAACACATCAGCAATGGGATAGGCCATTTGTGTTGCCTGGGCAAAAGCGTCTTGGTCGGTGGTTGCTGCCAAGGATCCGAGGACGGAGCTCCATGCGATGAAGAACATGGAGCTTGCCACCACGCCGGCGTCCAGGATGGTGCGGCGCAGTGAAGTGCGCAGCCCCTGGCCCCTCAACAGCAGCACAAGTCCAATGGATGTGGGCAGCGCATACCAGACGAAACCGATGTCAGCGAAGGAAGGGAAGGGGTAATGGTGGTCGAGCGTGATGCCGTTGATGGTCCACACGATTTGCCCGGCGCACCATACGGCCAAGCCCGCCACGATGAACCACCGGCCAGCGCTGTTGTCCCGTTGTCGCCGGGCAGCGAGGGTGTGGGTGGTCAGCGCGGTGAGTGCAGCGAGAAGGATCGCCAAGTCACCCGCGAGTTGCGCCGTCGTCGTTCCTGTTCCGCTGGCGAGACCGAAGGCCAGCAGCACCAAACAGACCCCAACAGGCACCAGAAAAAGTGGCCAACCATGCCGAGCCGACGAGCGCACCGGAAGAACCCCGTGCTTCACTCCTGCCACTGAACCCCTGCCTTCAAAAGTGGCCCCACCAAAAGCGAACAACGCGTCTTGCCTGCGCTGAGGAGAGCATACGCCGAAAACCCCACCTGTGTAGCAGATCAGGGTGTTTTGACGATTCGTACCGGCCTGATCTGCTATTTCGTCGGGTCAGCGCTCCGGGAGGAGTTCTTTTGAGTAGATCACGGCGCCCAAAGCGTTGCGGAGGCTCACAGTCAACAAACCGTCGGCAGCCAGGTCCACGTGCCCGAAGTACTGGTTCTCGCCGTCCCGGGGTGACTCACCCGGGAAGCGTCCGGCCTTTGCGAAGAGAACCTCCGGACCAAACGTCCCATCCATCTCACTCGGCCCAAACGACCCGGCGTTGATGGGTCCGGCCACGAACTCATGGAAGGGATCAAAGTCAGTGAACGAGGCCCGGTCGGGGGAGTAGTGGTGGGCGGCGCAGTAGTGCACGTCTGCGGTCAGCCACACCGTGTTCTTAACCCTGAACTTCTTGAATGCGCTCAGCACCCCGGCGATTTCCAGTTCACGGCCCAGGGGAGCTCCGTGGTCGCGGTTGGCCAGGCTTTCCTGGTTCACGGCGCCGTCAGGCACGATGATCCCCAGTGGCAGGTCGGCGGCAATCACTTTCCACGTCGCCTTGGATTTCCGTACTTCCTTGATCAGCCAGTCCACCTGTTCCTGGCCCAGGATGTTGGTGGCGTATGGTTCCTTGCCGTCGGTGTTGGGGGACTTGAAGGTCCTCATATCCAGGCAGAAGATGTCCAGTTGCGGGCCGCGTGAGATCTTTCGGTAGATGCGCGCGGGCTGGTACTGGCCGGCGTCGAACGTTCCGGGGCGCCACAGCGCCGCGGCGTCGGCGATTGGCATGTTTTCCTGCCACGCCTGGCGGCCGCGCGCAGCCAGCACGTTGACGTTCCGTTCGGTGTAGCGGGCGTCGTCCAGGATTTCGCCGGGGTACCAGTTGTTGGTGGTTTCGTGGTCGTCCCACTGCGCGATCACCGGGACGTCGGCGAACATGGCGCGCATGTTGGCGTCCAGGGAGTTGTAGCGGTGGCGGCCCCGGTATTCCTTGAGGGTTTCGGCCACTTTGGACACTTCTTCGGTGACGATGTTCCGCCACACCTGGCCGTCTTTCTCCGTGACGGTTGCGGCGATGGGGCCGTCGGCGTAGATGGTGTCGCCGGAGTGGATAAAGAAGTCTGGCCTGGTGGCGTGCATGGCTTTGTAGCCGCGCATGCCGCCGAGGTCCTCGTTGATGCCCCAGCCTTGACCGGCGGTATCGCCGGTCCAGACGAAGGACTGCGAGGACGACGACGGCCTGCCGCCTCCGAGCGCGTCCTCAGTCCCGCCGTCGTGCTTTCCGGTACCGGGCGCAGTGCGGAAGGTGCCGCGAACTGCTTCGCCGGGGCCGTTCTCGTCTTCGAAGTTCAGTTCCAACGCAAAACGGGTGCCGGCCGGGAGGTCTTTGGCATGGATTTTCGCGGTGAAGTCACTCGCCTCGGTTGCCAAGGGGCCGCGGATGGTGCGGCTGAAACCGTAACGTCCGCGGAGGATTTCGCCTGAGTCGTCCACTGCCTGCAACAAAGCCGTGAGTCGGCCGGGTCCGGAGGCTCGGGACCAGAGGACGGCGGAGTCGGTGGTGACGTCGCCGGTCGCGATCCCGGTGGAGAGAGTGAGTCGCTTTCGGACCAGGGGGATGGCGGAGGGGGCGGCCGATGCGGGGGCGGCGCTGGTGGCGAGGCCGGTCAGGGCCATGCCGGCAAGGGATGTCGTGACGAGAGTGCGGCGCGAAAGGTCAGTCATGCAGTCCACTCTTATGGGCCACCGTGAACGGAAAGTGAGGCTGAGGTGAAGGATTCTGCTGGATCATTCGGTTGAGCCGTCCTCCTCGGGCGCATGGTGCCGGGGGTTGCCGGCGGGCAGCGAGGAATGATCCAGCAGAATCTGCGTGACGGCCCAAAAGCTTGACTGAAAACGTCCGCTCCGCATATTCTGAACGAACGGTCGGTAATTTATTAGGAGCAACCATGGCATCGCAGAATCTGCAGTCAGTGCCCGCTGAGCTGTCCCCGGAGGAGCAGGAGCGGGAGGCAGCCGGACAGGCGTATTTTGATCGCATCATTTCGGAGGACTCACGCATCGAGCCGCGCGACTGGATGCCGGCGGCATACCGCAAGACTCTGCTGCGCCAGATCTCGCAGCACGCCCACTCGGAAATCATCGGCATGCAGCCGGAAGCCAACTGGATCACCAGGGCGCCGAGCCTGAAGCGCAAATCCATCCTCATGGCCAAGGTTCAGGACGAGGCCGGCCATGGCCTGTACCTGTACTCGGCCGCCGAGACCCTGGGCCAGTCCCGGGACCAGATGATGGAAGACCTCATTGCCGGCAAGGCCCGGTACTCGTCCATCTTCAACTACCCCACGATTTCCTGGGCGGACATGGGAGCCATTGGCTGGCTTGTTGATGGTGCTGCCATCTGCAACCAGGTGCCCCTATGCCGTGCCTCATATGGTCCTTACGGCCGCGCAATGGTGCGCATCTGCAAGGAAGAGTCGTTCCACCAGCGTCAGGGTTTCGAGATCCTGCTGGAGCTCTCCAACGGCACGCCTGCGCAGAAGCAGATGGCCCAGGATGCAGTGAACCGCTGGTACGCGCCGTCGCTGATGATGTTCGGCCCGCCGGATGACGATTCACCCAACTCCAAGCAGTCCATGGCATGGAACATCAAGCGCTTCAGCAACGACGAGCTGCGCAGCAGGTTCGTCGGCATGATGGTTGAGCAGGTCCGGGTCCTCGGCCTGACCTTGCCGGACAAGGACGTCCGTTTCAACGAAGAAACCAAGAAGTGGGAGCACGGACCCCTGGACTGGAATGAGTTCAAGGAAGTCCTGGCCGGTCGCGGTCCCTGTAACTCGCAGCGCGTTGAGCGCCGCCGTGAAGCACACGAAAACGGTGCCTGGGTTCGCGAAGCAGCAGTGGCCTACGCCCGCAAGCAAGCACAGAAAGAGAACGCAGCATAATGGCTCCCCACGGAAACCCGGAAGCACCTGGCAGCGCCGCCAGCGAGATCAACCGCGAAGCCCCCAAGGTAGCGGCCACCACTGAAGAGCACCAGGAATCCCCTTGGTCCCTTTGGGAGGTTTTCGTCCGGTCCAGCCGCGGCCTCTCCCACGTGCATGCCGGTTCATTGCACGCACCGGACGCCGCCATGGCCCTCCGGAATGCCCGCGACCTGTACACGCGCCGCAATGAAGGCGTCTCCATCTGGGTGGTCCCTGCCGAGGCGATTTCCTCCAGCGATCCCGATTCCAAGGGTTCCTTCTTTGAGTCCCCGCAGGGCAAGGATTACCGCCATGCCACGTATTACACCAAGAGCGAAGGCGTGAAGCACCTGTGACTACCAAAGACACTGACTTCGCCATTGACGGCCACGGCGACATTTCCGTTGGAGTCCACGGCGCGGGAGCTTCCGGCGACGGTTCGGCCAGTGCCACCCGCATCACGCCGGGCAACGCGTTGCGTCCCGAGGACATCGCGCTGGAAATCAGCCGCGGACAGGTCAAGCCCAGCGAGGATGTTGCGGAGTTCGCCCTGCGCATCGGCGACGACGGCCTGATCCTCGCCCAGCGCCTGGGCCACTGGATTTCCCGTGCTCCCGAGCTTGAGGAAGACATCGCCCTCGGCAACATCGCGCTGGACCAGCTGGGCCACGCGCGTTCCTTCCTGACCTACGCCGGTGCTGCTTGGGGCAAGTCCGAGGACGACCTCGCGTACTTCCGCCGCGAGCACGAGTTCCGCTCAGCGCACCTCTTTGAGCAGCCCAACGGCGACTTCGCAGTGACCATCGCCCGGCAGTTCATCGTGAGCTTCTACCAGTTCGAGCTCTACACGAAGCTCATGGAGTCCACCGACGCCACCTTGGCCGCCATCTCCGCGAAGGCCGTCAAGGAAGTGGATTACCACCGCGACCACAGCGCCCAGTGGGTACTTCGCCTGGCCGGCGGAACGGACGAGTCCCGGGACCGCATCATCCAGGGCTTCAAGCTTGTGTGGCCGTATGTCGATGAACTCTTTGAAGACGACGAGCTGACCACCCGCCTGGCCGAGGCCGGCGTGACAGTCCAGCCCTCCAGCCTTCGCGAGGAGTTCGACCACCTCACCGGCGGGATCATGGCGCAGGCGGAACTGGACATCCCCGGTGTCCCGCAGTCATTGGGTGGCGGTCGCCGCGGCAAGCACTCGGAATTCCTGGGGTACATCCTCGCTGAAATGCAGGTTTTGGCCCGCGAACATCCCGGCGCGAGCTGGTGACCATCATGACGGCCCTGTCACGGACGCAGGCACCGACTGAAGAGCAGCGGGCCTGGGACATCGCGTCCACAGTCTGCGATCCGGAGATCCCGGTGCTCACCATCGAGGACTTGGGGATCCTGCGCGGCGTGCGCGTCTTCCCGTCCCAAGTGGCAGACACGCACGACGACGGTGCCTCAAGTACCGCCGTCGAGGTCACCATCACGCCCACCTACTCGGGCTGCCCGGCGATGGACGCCATTGGCGACGACCTGCGGACGGCGTTCGAAAAGGAGGGCTACGCGAGCGTGCACATCAACCTGGTGTTGTCGCCGGCGTGGACCACTGACTGGATGACCGAATCCGGCAAGGCCAAGCTGGAGGAATACGGGATCGCTCCGCCCAGTGGCATGGCTGCCGCAGGTGGCCACTCGGGTCCTGTCCGCTTGAGCCTGGCCGTGAAATGCCCGCAGTGTTCGTCGTTGAACACCAAGGAACTCACCCGCTTTGGTTCCACATCCTGCAAGGCGCTGTTCGTCTGCCAGGACTGCAAGGAACCGTTCGACTACTTCAAAGTCCTCTAAGGAATTCCATGACCACCGAAACCCAGACGGCCAGCCGCCGTCGTGCGTCTTTCCATAACCTGACCGTCTCGGAAGTCCGGCGCCTGACGGACGATGCCATCGAGGTCACGTTCGGTGTTCCCGCCGAGCTGGCCGGGCAGTACGACTACCTTCCCGGTCAGTACGTGGCCTTGCGCACCTCGCTGCCGGACGAGAACGGTGAGCCGCACGAGGTCCGCCGCAGTTACTCGATTTGCGCAGAGCCGCGCAGTTTCGAGGACGGCAGCAGCGAGATCCGGGTGGCCATCAAAAAGGACCTGGGCGGACTCTTCTCCACGTGGGCCAATGCCGAGCTGAAAGCCGGCGACGTCCTGGATGTCATGAGCCCGCAGGGCGCGTTCATTTCGCGGCACGGCAAAGACGGTTTGTCCGTCCAGCACAACGTCATGAACTCCATGAACCACCCTGAGGAATTGGCGGGGGAGCCCGGCAATTTCGTGGCGATCGCCGCTGGTTCGGGCATCACCCCGGTGATCGCGATTGCGCGAACGCTGCTGGCCGCCAACCCGGAAACCACGTTCGACCTCGTTTACGCCAACAAAGCAGCCATGGACGTCATGTTCCTGGAAGAGTTGGCGGACCTGAAAGACAAGTATCCATCGCGCCTGGCGCTGCACCATGTGCTGTCCCGCGAACAGCGCATTGCGCCGCTGATGACCGGGCGTATTGATTCCGAGAAGCTGCAGGCGCTGCTCAGCAGTGCCATCCGTGCCGAGGATGTGGACGAGTGGTTCCTGTGCGGACCGTTCGAACTGGTCCAGCTGTGCCGCGACACTCTCGCA
Organism: Paenarthrobacter aurescens; assembly: GCF_025421775.1. Taxonomy (GTDB): domain Bacteria; phylum Actinomycetota; class Actinomycetes; order Actinomycetales; family Micrococcaceae; genus Arthrobacter; species Arthrobacter aurescens_B. Next base: position 208,245 of record NZ_JAOEFX010000003.1, read on the forward strand.
GCCCGCGGCGTGGAACCCGAGCATGTCCGCTTCGAGCTTTTCACCACTGGCCGTCCGGACCGTCCCGAGGGCAACGCCGGCCGTCCCGTGGTGGCGGACGAGTCGCAGGATACGTACAAGATCACCTTTACGCTGGACGGGCTGACCGGCGACGTCGCCAGCCCCACCCATGCCCGCGAATCCATCCTCAACGCGGCATTGCGCGTTCGCCCGGACGTTCCGTTCGCGTGCGCCGGTGGCGTCTGCGGCACCTGCCGCGCCAAGTTGATCACCGGTACGGTGACCATGGATGAGAACTACGCCCTTGAACAGGACGAGCTGGACAAGGGCTACGTCCTCACCTGCCAGTCCCACCCCACCAGCGAAGAAGTTACCGTCGACTTCGACGTCTAAGGAGTCCCATGATCGAGCTCTCCATTGCCAACGGCATTGCCGAAATTGTCCTCAATGGCCCCGAAAAGCTGAACTCGCTCAACGAGGACGCGCTTGCCGAACTGGATCAGGCGTACGACGACGCTGCTGCCGCCGCCGCACGCGGTGAGGTGCGGGCGCTGCTGCTTCGCGGTGAGGGACGTGCCTTCTGCGCCGGCCGGGACATCGCCGCAGTGACACCTGAAACCGACGATGCACAGGCGTACCTCGGTGGGTTGGTGGAGCCGCTGCTGAAGAAGATGGCTGCGTTCCCGGCTCCCACTTTCGCTGCCGCACATGGCGCGTGTTTGGGCGTTGGGCTGGGGCTGCTGCTGGCCACCGACGTTGTGTACGTGGCGGAGAACGCCAAGTTCGGTTCTCCTTTCGCCAAGCTTGGCGCAACGCTGGATTCCGGTGGGCACTGGTACTTCACGGAACGGCTCGGCATGCACCGCACGTTGGACCTGATCTACACGGCCGACCTCATTTCCGGGGCGGAGGCCGTGGCGCAGGGAATGTTCAGCCGCGCGATGCCTGCAGATGTTTTGGTGGATGAGACGCGGGCCATCGTTTCCCGTGTGGCTGTCGGGGCGACCGAAGCTTTCAACACTTCGAAGGAGCTGGTGGCCCACATCCGCGACCAGCGGTTGGGCTTGTGGGCCTCCATGGCCGAGGAGAACGCCGAGCAGGCCCGGTTGTGCAAGACGGACGACTACGCGGAGGGCTTCCGGGCGTTCCAGGAGAAGCGGGCGCCGGTTTTCAAGGGGTAGCCGCAGGTTCCTCCAAGGTAGTTGGGCCTAGCATTGGTCACATGATGGCTCCCCAACAAGTGCGCTCAGCTGCCGTGGTGATTAATGCGGCATCACGTCGAGGGGCCGCAGCGAGCCAACTGGCCGTGGACGCAATGAAGAAGTCAGGCGTGCCGGTCCGTTCCGTTCATCCGGTGACGTCGGGCGAGGGATTGTTCCAGGCGCTGCGCCAAGTGATTTCCGAGGGGCATGACCTGGTAGTTGTGGGTGGCGGTGACGGCACCGTGACCTCTGCCGCCGGACTCCTTGCCGGGACTGACGTCATACTCGGCGTCCTTCCGTTGGGTACCGCCAATGATCTGGCCCGAACGCTTGAGATACCGAGCGGGCTCCCTGAGGCCTGTGCCGTTATCGCGGACGGGAAGGTGGTGGACATCGACCTCGGGCGGGCCAATGGCGAGCCCTTCCTCAACGTCGCGTCGGTGGGGCTTTCGGTGGGCGTCACGGAGGCTCTTAGTCCCCGCCTGAAGCGACACATTGGGCCTTTGGCCTACGGCATTGCCACGGTGCGGGCTTACGCCCGGCATCGACCTTTCCGGGCACGGCTGGAATTCCCGGACGGCGATCATGAGCCGATGGACCTTGATCACGTGCTTCAGGTGGCAGTGGGCAACGGCAAGCACTACGGCGGCGGCAACATGGTTGCTCCGATGGCGGGGATCGACGATCACACCTTGGACATCTACGCGATCCTGGCGGCACCGCTTAAAGAGCATTTCAAGATTGCACGGTTACTCAAGGACGGCAGCTTTATCGATCACGATCGGGTGCACCACCTGGCGACCCGAAGAGTCCGTTTGGTCACGGAACCGCCGATGTCCGTGAACCTCGATGGCGAAATCGCGGCGGTAACTCCCACCGAATTCAGTGTTCAGCGCAACGCCGTCCACGTCATGGTGCCCCAGAGCAGCAACAGCGCCTCGCTCGATGGACCGATGCGGCAGTAACCCAACGCTGCACAGGCTACCTGTGCCGAGGCTGGCGCTCCGCCCGGCCGGACCGCCAGGCCCATACCAGGAGAATGCCCGAGCCGAGTGGCGCCAGGAAGGCTGACACGGCCACCAACGGGAGCCCCACTGATGATGCTGCCAAACCCACCACCATGATGACGCCAATCCGGGCATAGACCCCACCGGCTACCAGTCGGCCGAACGGCAGTGCGATCGCGAAACCCATAAGTGCTGCCGCTGCAACCACAACCGGCCACTGCGATGGGTGTCCAGCTCCGAGGAGCTGCGCGGCGCCTTCCGTGGCAAGACCTGCACATCCCAGAAGGATGGCCCACGGGGTGGTGGTTCCGAGGCGTGAGGCAAGGACCCGTCCGGCGAGCATCAGCACGGGGATGCCTGCGAAGGCGCCGAAGGCCAGACCCAGGTTCATGGCATGGGTGGCATCGGTGACTGCGGGCGCCCAGCTACTTCCCGTCAGCGCAAAAGCGGCGCAGGCGAGGCCAACTATTAGCAAGGCAAACGCCGCTACGGCAACAGTACGAAGTTTCAGCTGCACAGCTGGACCACCGGCCACCACTGCTGTGGCCTGCGAAGGGGCCGGACCTTCCTGTCGAAGGGCAACGATGAGCAGCACAACGGATCCCAAAGCGCCAACCATCGGGGGCATCAGCATGAGGGCTCCGAGAATGAGCGCCGTGGGTGCGGCCAAGAGAACGGCTTGCAGAACGCGGATCGGAAGCGAACGTTGGCTGGCCAGCAAGGAGCCGAACGGAACCGCCAAGCACACTGTCCCGGCAATCCAACCCAGGATCATGAACACAAGCATCGATGAGCCGAACCAGCCAAAGCCCTGGCCAGTGTCGGCCTCGTCAAAACGCACAGACCAGCTTGCCGCCGTCGTCACCGCCAAGGCCCATGCAGGCACAGCACCGGCCGATGTGAAGAGGGCGACTCGCGCAGGTAGCCGCCCGGCGCGACGCAAAAGCACGACGGCGGAAATGGTCGCTGCCAGCGGGCCGACGAATCCCGAGAGTATGAGGTGCGTAGGTCCAGCCCAGGGCAGGTAGTACGCGTTGCTGAAAAGGAGTGCAAGGGCACCGATGAAGGCCGCAACGGACACGGCTGCGCATCCGACGGCCCAGCCGGGCTTGGCTGAAAATGGACGTGCTTGCGCCAACGAACTCACGAAGTAGTGCCTCTTAAGATTTCTTGGCGGAAACCGCCCCCAATGGATCCCCGCCCGCAGGCAGTGCTTCACATGCTAGCCCACCGGGTTCGGGCAGCGCTTGGACCGCATCGGTATCCTTGGATGATGAGTGACGTAGCGCGTTCCACCATCGCGTTTGAGAGGGTTTTCGCCCGGGACTTCCCGGAGTTGGCCATTCCTTGGCGGGCGGAGGAGGCGGCAGATCCGCAGCTTCTGGCACTTAACCAGCCACTCGCCGTCGAGCTTGGCTTTGATCCTGATTTTCTTCGGAGCCCGGAGGGCATCCGGATGCTGATCGGTAATGCCCTCCCGGAGGAAGCCACTCCGGTGGCGCAGGCATACTCAGGTCACCAGTTTGGCTGGTACTCACCCCGATTAGGCGATGGGCGGGCCCTCTTGTTGGGTGAGATCGCCAGCGATGACGGGACGCTGCGCGACATCCACCTCAAAGGCTCAGGACGCACCCCGTTTGCCCGGAACGGTGACGGCCAGGCAGCGGTTGGACCGATGCTGCGCGAGTACCTTGTGAGTGAATCGATGCATGCCCTGGGCATTCCCACCACCAGGAGCCTTGCGGTGGTCGGCACAGGGCTTCAGGTTCAACGGGAGACCCTCCTGCCGGGAGCTGTCCTGACCAGGGTGGCCAGCAGCCACTTGCGCGTGGGCAGTTTCCAATATGCCAGGGCCACTAATGACATGGATCTCCTGCGCCGACTTGCTGATCACGCAATCGAACGTCACCACGCGTCGGCGGCCGGGGAAGCCAATCGCTACCTCGCACTTCTCAAGAGCGTCATATCAGTCCAAGCGACACTTGTGGCCCAATGGATGCTGGTCGGATTCGTGCACGGGGTCATGAATACGGACAACATGACCGTCTCTGGCGAAACCATCGACTATGGCCCATGCGCCTTTATGGACGGATTCGATCCCGGTGCGGTCTACAGCTCCATTGATGAACAAGGACGCTATGCCTACCGAAACCAGCCGCTGGTGGCCGAGTGGAACCTTGCCCGCTTCGCCGAGTCCCTTGCCCCGCTTATCCACCAGGATGAGGAGCAGGCAGTAGCCCTTGCAGTTGAGGCGCTGAGCGGGTTCCGCCAGCAGTACAGCGCCACTTGGTTCAGCGGTATGAAAGCCAAGCTTGGGCTGTCTGAGGGGATTGACGACGGCGTTGCCTCACCTGTGGTGGATGACCTGCTTGAGATGGTCCAGGAGTCGCGGGCAGACTACACCTCGTTTTTCCGCAGCCTTGGCAAAGCGGCCCGTGGGCGGGTCGAACCCGCCCGCGGCACGATTCTTGACCTGGCAGCGTTCGACGCGTGGCTGGAACGTTGGCGCTCGCTGGAACCGGATGCCGATGCGATGGACAGGGTCAACCCGATTTATATCCCACGCAACCATCTGGTGGAAGAGGCCCTTTCTGCCGCAACAGAGGGCGACATCGGCCCGGCCGAGCGGTTGCTGGCAGCGGTGTCGGACCCGTTCAGCGAACGCCCGGGCCTGGAAAGGTACGCCGAGCCCGCGCCGGAGAGTTTCGGTCCTTACCGGACCTTCTGCGGCACCTAGACGAAAGGTGTGTGACGCACGATCGCCAGAAGTTCATCGCGCAGGTCCCCGGAGTCCAGCTTGATTGCCGACAGCACAAGGTTCTCCTGGAGGTGCGATTGTTCCAGCAGCGCCATGCCTGGGTCGGTAATCGATACCAGTTGGCTGCCGCGGTCGAAGCGATTGGGCTGACGGAGAATGTAGCCCCGGGATTCAAGCCGGGCCAGAAGGGCGCCCATGGTTTGGGCTTGGACACGGACGCTCTGGGCGAGCTTCCCTGGCGTGATGGGCCCTGCCGTTGCCACGGTATCAAGGGTGAGGACTGCCGGATACGTCAGCCCAAGGGGTCGCAGCTTCTCGTTCCAAGCCAGCTCCACGAGCCGCGCCGCCGCGGACAGCAGCCGGCTGGTTGGCCATCGGTCCATGTCAGGCATTCAGGCACCCAGGCTTTCCCCAAATAGTCAGCTTGCTTACTAGGTTACATGAGTGCAACCGGGGCTGGAGCTGGCCGCGACTCGGCACCCCCCTTTGCGGTACACGTGCGACGGCCGGAACTCGTGTTGGGCGCCCTCCGGAGGGGGGATTGGAAGCCCGCGACCGCACAGGCGTGCGTGGCTTGTTATCACGCTGGTGGTTGTGGTGATGGTGACCGGCTGTATAGGGACGGCGCTTCTCGCCCGAGGAGGTAAAGTGGGCCACTGGTAATTAGCCGAATTGGGGATGGCATGAGCACAGTGGATACCTACGTAACCAACGAACAAGAAGTTGGTTTGCCCTCGCTCCGCAAGGAGCGCAAAGCGATCTGGGACTACTACCGAATAGAGTTCCTTCCCAACGGATACCCCGGCCGCAGGACTGACGGTGTGCTCATGGCGCACCCGATCTATGGCCCGTACGTCATCACTGACTACCTGATCCAGTATGGGCTCACCGAGGACCCCATATTCCTCGAAGCTGCCATGCGGGTCGCTGACGTATCAATTGCCATGATGGAGCCCTTGCACGACGGGTTGGTCTTTAACTACGACGAGGACCGGGCAAAGGTCTCCAGCAAGAAGGGCACATGGTATAGCGGCCTCACACAGTCCCGTTACGTGGACGTTCTTAGTAAGCTCCTCGCCCACCCGGATACCGAACGGTTCCGCGGGCCACTGAAGGCTGTCCTGACAAGCTTGACCATCCCTGTAGAGGATGGGGGCGTGGCGCGTTACACCAGTGACGGCGGACTCATTATTGAAGAGTACCCGGCGACCTTCCCTAACTGCACCCTGAACGGTTGGACCACCGCAACGTGCATCTTGTTGGACGTCGCAAAGGCCACGAATGATGACAGCGACTGGGACGTCTTCAACAAGTCCGTTCGGGGACTGGAGGGCATTATCGGGCTGTACGACGTGCCTGAGCTCGCCAACTCCCGCTACAAACTCGAAGGCGACGCAACGTTCCTGCTCACGCCTGCAGGCTCAGCCCTGGAAGTTACGGACTGCCAGGTAGTCGTTCCATCGGCCGGCGTTTTTTCTGCAAACGTGGAGGGCGACCAGGCAGGAGAGGCGCTGAAGGCTGGCCCTTTGGCCATTCGAGACGGCAAGTCGGGGCGAGTCAAGGTTCGTTTAAGCAGGTTCTCGTGGCCATCACCCAACAGGCTATTGCTGAAGGTCAGGGCTGAACGTGCAGCGCAAGTCAGGGTTGCTATCGGGGAGACGTCGTACAACCCGTTCGGGAGTGTTCCGAAAGTGACTGGCCAGAAGCACCTTCAAGAGTTCGACCTGCTGCCCGGTGAAAACCTTCTTGAGGTCACTGTGCCCTGGATTGCTGCGGAGATGGTTGCCCACCCAACCAATTTCTCCAAGAAACTTACCGGGCGGCAGTTCAACGTCTACCACTACATTCACATCGACACGCTCACTAAGATCGTGGAGCAGTCGCGCAGCGAATTGCTGAGTTACTACCTCGATAAATGGCGGCATGCGCCGTCACTTTGGGCTGAACACCCGGCGTACCAAGATGAACGTCTGATGCTGGAGCGCTTCGATATGCATAAACACAAGTAGCGAGAGGAGACTGAAGTTCCCCGCTACATTGCTTTATCGGCTGGTCCGGTCCCCGGTAGTGACTACCGGGCCGCAGATGAGGGACAGGCCTCAGGAAGGCTCGAACGCCAAACGTCCCAAGCCTCGCTCGTTACCGTGCACCTGCAGGGCGTGCCTCATGGCTTGGCGGTTCTCTTCGGCAAGTCCAGGGTGGCCGGCGACCCGGTAGAGGTCCGCTGCCCACTGAAATTCATCGGCAGCGGCACGGAAACGGGCTTCGTCGAAAAGCCGCCGGCCAATGTGGTGGCGAACGTAGGCCTCCTCGTCCGGTGACCGGACTGTTCGGATGGCCTTTTCGTGGAGTACGGCGGCATCGTGCCATCGGTGCTGACGTTGATGGACCTGCGCAAGTATCAGTAACAGCTCCCGACGGTCAGGCGCCGTGGGTAGCAGTTTGTAGCCTTCGTCGAGGGCTTCAGTGACCCGGCCCGGAAGCGCCAAGTACCGGATGCGCTCCACGGGAGGACACTCGCCTCCCAATGCAGCTTCCACGGCTTGGCGATTGATCGCCACGTCGCGGAACGTCGTTGGGTCAGTGCGCCAAAGACTCGCAGTATCTTCCACCGTGATGTGCCCCCAAAGGCTTGTTACGGAGCCGACTGAGTTGCAGCACTGCAATGGCAGGCCGCAGAAAACTCAATATTCTCATGAACGGCGGGGACTCACGGGCTGTTCCCTCTACGGAATCAGTGGAGTTGGCTGTCCGCTGGCGTAGCCCGCCAGGAGTGAAAGGGTACGGTCAACCCTGCGCGTGTTGGCGCGCACGTGAACGGTCCGGCGACTGCGGCCAACCCAGCGGCCAAAGGCACAACTCGGACCAGCTGGAGTTGGTCGTCGCCTGAAGCGGCCCGGATGGTGAGGGCGTCGCCCGAGCGGCTTACCCGCATCCGGACCCGTCCGCCGGTCCATTCAGGGACAGGCGCCAAGGACCAGTCAGAGAAGCGGTCCGTGACCACCGCGCCCAGTTGAGCGGCGCCGTCGACGAATTCGACGCCCGCTTTGATCCAATGCTCGGCGCTGACGCGGACGAAGATGCCCGCTTGGTCGAACTGTTGGGAGAACGCGGCAGTGAACTCAACCTCCATGGCGCTGTCCTGGGTAAAGGGGGCAAGCAGCGCATGTTCGGTGTCGTGAATGAAGCCGTAGGACGTGATGCGCCAAGCGTCGCTGCTTTCGGCTGCAGTCACCAGCAGGTCACCTGCGTGCTCCACGACGGCGGCTGGCTGGTTGGTCCATTCGCCTCGGTTCCAGGGAATGTCAGTGATCACAGGGCTCCTCGAGTTTGGATGGATAGGGTCCTGGTGCATGGGGCTCCAGCGTCCTCGGCGCTGGCTCCCACAGTTCAACACGCCAAGTTCTTCCCCGCTGCCTAGGACACGATACCCACGTACTACGAAAGTAGTACGCAAGTAGTACGCAAGTGAACACCTGGGGGTGACGCGTCCGGCGCTGCAAAAGGCGAGGCTGGATGGAGAGTACACCGTGTGCTCTGGAGAGGCATGGTTGAAGAGGTCAGTTAAGAAATTGCTCGTGGCGGTGACCGCCGTCGGAGCCGTGCTCGCGGTAGGACTGGCTACCACCACTGTGGTGGATGTGGTCGCGAGTGAGTCCGAGAGTCACCGGATTGAATCCTACGGCCAGCGGGTGGACGTTGACGGCGGTCAGATGAACGTCTTCGTAAGCGGAGCCGGGGAGAACATCGTGCTCTTGCCGGGATTTGGTACCTCTTCCCCCGTCCTAGATTTTGCGCCACTGGTCCGGGACCTCGCCACGGATCATCGCGTGATTGTGGTGGAACCGTTTGGATACGGTCTGAGCGATGGCACGGATCGGGAGCGGACCACGGAGAACATCGTGCAGGAGGTCCATGGGGCGCTTGAGGCACTGCGCATAAACCGATACACCCTGATGGGGCACTCCATCGCCGGTATCTATGGGATTGAGTACGCCGCCCGCTATCGGGAAGAGATGACGGCCTTCGTGGGCATCGACTCGAGCGTTCCCGGACAACCTGGCATGGACACGCAGTTCCCCACAGGACTCCTGTCCGTGGCAAAACGCCTGGGCCTTCTCCGCCTCGCGGCTATTGGCGGTGACGGCTACAGCGACGCGTACTCCGATCACGCACAGGAGCAGATGAAGATGCTGACCAACCGGAACTCCATCAGCCAGACCTATCTCAACGAGATGACCTACATTCGCACCAACTTCGAGCGCGCACTCGGGACCGGGTTCCCCAAAGATCTGCCCTTGCTTCTCTTTGTGGTCTCCGAGAATGCGAAGAATCCGGAATGGCTGGGGCTGCATCAGAGGCAAGCAGCGAGCGTTACGGACGGTACCGTGGTGCCCCTCCCGGGCGAGCACTACCTCCATCACACCCACGCGGCTGAGATCGCCGGCGGGTTCCGGGGCTGGGTGGCGGCCCGCTTCCGGTAAGCCAACAAAGACGCACTACTTCGCCGGAGCCGCTCCAATTGTAGTTATGGGGGGACTAACAGCGTCATGCGCGCTTATGCAGCGTGTGCTTTAGCGGATCCTCAAATCCATCCGCTGCGTCCGAGAAGATCGTATTGGTAGACCATAAGGATTTAGATAAATTCTTCTGAGGTGCTATATGTTGCGGACAGAACTATGCATTTGCACGCAATGGGAACTGCTTTTTTGTCCCCGTTAATAGTTGACTGGGGTATCCAGGGAGCTGCGAAATCATGAGAATGAGGAAAGCTGTAATTTCTGCTCTTGCTGTTTTTGCTATGTTTTTGGCCTGAGCTTGGCGGCCTCTCCAGCCCAAGCCAGCCCGGCACATGGGAACCAGGCGCAATGCATCTTCGGGACCTCCATTGCCGATTGGGCGGGCAAGAATCCGCAGGAGTGCATGCAACCCGGGACCTACGCTGTTCTTCAAAACTGGAACGTAGTACTCAAGATCTACCCGACCTCAGATAGCAATACCGCATGGAACGTCTTACAGGAAGGCTATGCTGGTGCTCAGAGTTGGTGCTCGAGCAACTCGCTAACCTGCGGGATCCTAACCAGCAATGGGGTTGCAATAGTTGAAGCCCTACTTTGGCCCGCTAATAGTTGATTGCGGTCTGAAGGGAATCTGATGAAGCATACCAAGCTTAAAGCCGGCCTAATTGCTGGCGGACTATTCTTGATAGCGCAGTTCATCTATCACGTTGTTTTGGCTGGTCCCTACAACCTCGAAGTTAGTCTCATAATGGCGGTGGTCATCATAGTTGGATCCGTTTTGAGCCAGTATGCGTCCACACGGCGTAAGCGTAGATTGAGCAGCAACGTGTAATTAGATGGGGGAGGCTCCTGAGTTGCTCAGGAGCCCTACCTGTGTGGCTGACCGACCACCTGCCACTGGGTTGCGGCCCGGCAATGCGACCATCCTGGTGGGCGTGTGTACGTTCCGACTGATCGGACTGATCGGACTGATCGGACTGATAGGGCTGTGGGGCCTGATCGAGGGCATGATGATCCTCGCCGGCGCGGAGTACTCCGGAGGGACGCGCAAGGCGTCCCCTTGCGCGACTGACGTGCCGACCATGTAGCTGGGACGAAAGTGTCCCGCCTGATGGGGGATCAGGCGGGACACTTCAACTCTAATGGTGCTGGCTGGTAATTGACCGGGTGTCGGTTCTGTTGCTTGTGTCGGGCCCTGCAACGGCGGGCCCTGCTCTCAAAGCCAGGGTCCGCCGTCGTGCTTTCCGCTAGGGGTGGCCCGGGCGGGTCTCGCAGGCGATGCGGTCACCGTCGCTGTCCAGACCGGCTACATCGCCGTACCACGGGAAGTAGTAGTCGAACCAGTCCTGGGCCTGACGCCATGTGGCAAAGTCCGTGCAGTTCTTGCTGTTGCCCGGGTTCGCCGGCGGCTGTGGCGTAACCGGTGGCTGCGGCGTCGGCGGTTCAGGCGTCACAGGCGGCGGGGGAGGCGAGCAGGTGTTGCCCGTGATTCCGCCAGTGCCGCCGTTGACGAACCGGTACATGAACGCTGCCATGGCATCACGTGCCACGGGCTGGAGTGGGTTGTAGGCGCGGCAGCCGTAGCCGATGTCCCAACCGGTGGAGATGCCCTGCGATGCAAGCCAGGTGATCTGCTTGTAGAACTGGGTTCCCACCGGGACATCCTCGAACGGCGAAGTGCCCGGCTCGGAGAATTCCGGGTTGCCGCCGAAGCGGTACAGGAAGGCTGCCATGGCGTCGCGGTTGACGGGCGTGAGCGGACGGAAGGTCTTGGAACCGTTCGCTTCGGTCCAACCCGTTGAGATGCCCTTTGCGGCCAGCCAGGTGATTTCCTTGTAGAACTGGCTCGACGGCGTCACATCAGTAAACGGCGACGTCGCCGGGGGAGTGAACGCAGGTTTGCCGGCCAGCCGGTAAAGGAAAGCTGCCATAGCGTCACGGTTTACGGGGCTGAGCGGACGGTAGGTGCGCGTCCCGTTCGCTTCAACCCAGCCCGTGGAGATGCCTTGCGATGCGAGCCAGGAGATCTCTGCGTTGAACTGCGTGGAGCTGTTGACGTCGCTGAACGTGATCGGTTCGGTGGGAGTAGCGTCCACGGCGATCGTCGGCACAGCGACCTGCGTGCTTCCACAGGAGCCGTTAATAGCCGATGAGATGGCCGCCGACTCTGCCTGGTCGATGGCGAGCTGCCAACGGTATTTCACCAGTACCCAGTCTGTTGCGTACCGGCACGCGGTTCCTGCCAGCGGCGGCATCCATTCGGCCGGGTCGCGGTCGCTTTTGGACTGGTTCACGTTGTCGGTGACAGCTTCGAGGGCCACGTCCAAGGTGAGGTCGTTGGCGTAGTCGCGGCGCTGTTCGGCCGTCCAGGCGCTTGCGCCGGAACCCCACGCTTCGGCGAGCGGGACGAGGTGGTCAATGTCGACGTCGGACGCATTTGTCCACGTCCCGCCGTCGTACCAGGACGTCCACTTACCTGTGGCGACTGTGCAGCCGGAGCTGAACGTCACGGGCGTTAGTGATTCCTGCTGAAGGACTTCGGACCGGGTATCGCAGCTGTCGCTGTCGGCGTCCACCCAATGCTGGAACAGGTCGCGGTTGTAGCCGGTGTTAGATTCCGGGGTGACCGTCAATGATGAGAGTAGAGTGGCGACGCTTGCTGTGTCTGAAGCGGTCGCCTGTTGCGGCAGAAAAACAGCCGCCGACGCGGTCAGCGATAGGATCGCCAACCACGAAAGAGCCTTGGGCATCTGGGTTCCCCATATTCGATTAGAGCGCTCTGAGCAGCGCATACATCATGGGATGCTACAGGCGGGACAGCCTCCGTCAGGAACCTTGTTACCTCGTGGCTCCGGCGTGGCGGGCGTACCCTAGGTCCATGGAGTCCGAGGTCAGGACTGTCGCCCTGCGAACCGGCATCACTGTTCCCTGTTTTGTCCAGGGTCACCTTGAGCAAACGGTCGACGACGGCGGCACGCCGTTGGTCCTGTTGCACGCCTGGGGTGAATCCTGGCGGAGTTTTGAGCGGCTGATTGCCGCACTTCCGGACGTGGTTGTTGTGGCACCTGATCTGCGTGGGCACGGTCTTGCTGACAAACCTTCCGGCGGTTATTCGCTGGTGGAGGTGGCCGAAGATGTCATCGCCCTGTTTGCTGCCCTGGGTCTTGTCCGTGCGCACGTGCTGGGTTCTTCCAGCGGGGGATATGTAGCGCAGCAACTTGCGGTGATGCGCCCAGATCTTGTGGCATCTCTGATACAGGTGGGTGCGCCTTTGAGCCTCCATGGGAAGCCGGCGTTCGCCGCCGAAGTGGATTCCCTCACTGATCCGATTTCAGAGGAGTGGGTGCGCGGGTCGTTGTCTTGGTATCGGCTGCTGCACACGGTTCCGGCCACTTATATCGAGGACCGCGTGCAGGACGGTATGGCCATGCCGGCGTCCGTTTGGAAGGAGTCGCTGCGTGGCTATTACGAAGCCGTTCCACCCACGGAAGCCGGCACCATTTCGGCCCCCACTTTGATTCTCTGGGGCGCGCACGACCACCTGGTGCCGCGGAACCATGAAGAGACCCTGGCGCGGCGCATACCGGGGTCCCGGCTCAAGGTCTACGAGGAGACGGGGCACTTGGCGCTGTGGGAGTGCCCGGAGCGGGTGGCGGGGGATGTGGTGGGGTTCTTGGGTGATGTGCGGGGCGGCTAGCCCTGATGGTTCAAGGGCTAGCCGCATTGCTTGCTCCGCAGAGCGAATGGCTCAGAGAATGGCCGTCATGACGTTCCAACCCGTGCCCACCTTGGTAGCCGTAGGCCAGGCTGCGCCCCCGCTGCCAGCGTAGAGCCACAACTCGCCCGCCGCGTTGCGCGCCAGGATGTCAGCCCTACCGTCGCCGTTGAAGTCGCCGGGCCCGACCAAGGAGTTCATGGAGTTCCATCCCTGGCCGATCTGTTGCGTCGGGAGCCAGCCCCCTCCGTTGCGGTAAAGCTGGAGTGCGCCGGAAGCGTCGCGAGCAACAACGTCAGGAGTGCTGTCCATATTAAAGTCTCCAACGCCTGTAATTTCGGACATTCCGTTCCAGCCAAAACCTACGTAAGACCGAGGCAGCCAGCCGCCCTTTCCGTCGCCGCGATAAACAAATAACCAACCTTCGCGGGATCGCGCAACTACGTCGACGAACCTGTCATCGTCGAACTTTCCGATGCCCCCAATTGCAGACATGCTCTCCCATCCACTGCCGACCTGGACGCGTGGAAGCCAACCACTGGATCCGTTTCCGGGATAAAGCCACAGAAGCCCACTTCCGTCACGGGCTAAAACATCCGCATTGCCGTCACCATTGAAATCGCCTGGTGCGGTGATGGCCGTCATGACGTTCCAGCCTTGCCCGACCTGTTTTCGGGTCAGCCAACCACCTCTGCCGTCTCCAGGGTAGAGCCACAGCAATCCGGCCGAGTCCCTGGCGATGACGTCAGCCGCGCGATCGCTGTTGTAGTCATTCTTGATGGGTGGTTGCGCATTCCCATCAATGACGGACACTTGGTCCCAGACGGCCGTGTAGACCTTGTTGTTCGATGGATTCACGGCGGCCATGAGCCAAGGGTGAACCCTGAGCGTCGTTGTGCTGTTGTTCCGACCATCTATGACTGTCGTGCCGCGGTCAGCCATCGAGACGTAGATCTTGTTATTCGCCGGATTTACCGCAATCTTCTTCACCTGTGTGGGCGTGGGGATTTTCGCTGTCTCCCTCATGGTGGCCCCGTCCACAACACGGACGGATCCAACATTGGAGGCAGCAGCCGAGCCGATATAGAGCTTGTCTGTCGCCGCATTGAAGGCCCAAGTCTCCAGAGGGCCGTCCCAAGGCAGCGTGGCCGTGATGGTGTCGCTGACACCGTCGATCACCTTGATGCTGGAACCGGACGTCGTTTTGGTTGTGACGTAGATCTTGTTTTTCGTCGGATTCACTGTTGAGTCGAGGACTGTATCCCCACCGAGGTCCACTGTAGAGGTGATCTGTCCGGATGCGTCGATGACCAGCACTCTGCCGCCGGAGAGAACATAGGCCTTGTTGGATTTGGGATTGACGGCGATGTGGCCAAGCCCTGGTGAATCAGCCACGAGAGTGGCGATATTGGTGGCTCCATCGACCACGGTGATCCCTGCGTCTGTGCTCACGTAAACCTTATTGGCCTTCTCGTTTACAGCGATATCGGCAACGTATGAATCGAGCGGAATCAGCGTTGATTTCTGAGTCGTCTCATCAATGACTACAAGGGAATTATTCTCGGTCATGGTTTTGTCAGAACTTGCGACGTAGAGTCTGTTCGTCGCTGAATTAACGACCAACCGCCCAGGATGGTCACCCGGCCAAGTCACATAACTCGAGCCGCCGGCTTTGACCTTCAGCACGGCGCCCATCGATGTCAAATACACTGTGTCTGTTGTGGAGTTCACTGCGATGGATGAGGCCTCACCCTCGATCTGAACTACATCCCCAATATCGTCGGCCGTCGCTGGCGCCGCCGTAGTTCCCAGTAACAATGCAAACGCCGCGGCGACTGACGTAGCCGCAACCAGCCGCCGTCGTAGAACTATTTCTTTCTTCAACGCGCGCGGTTTACCCAAAGCTACAGACATAGAGCCCCCATAAGTCGTGACGCTCAACAGCGTCGATGTTCGAATTCTATAGCTGATACACCAACGGCCAATCCTGATCCGATCAGGATTGGCCGTTGATGACAACTCCGTGTGGAGCTGCCTACAGAATGACGGTCATGCCGTTCCAGCCTGAGCCGACTTTGCTCGCTGCAGGCCAGGAGGTGCCACCGTTGCCTGCGTAAAGCCACAACTCGCCTGCGGCGTTGCGTGCCAGGATGTCTGCCCTGCCGTCGCCGTTGAAGTCACCAGGACCAACGAGTGAGTTCATGACGTTCCAGCCTTGCCCAATGGTCTGTTTGGAGAGCCAGCTGCCATAGCCGTTGGGCGGATAGAGCCACAGGGTACCGTCGCCGTCACGGGCAACAAGGTCAGAGACCCCGTCGCCGTTGAAGTCAGCCACGCCAGTGATCTCGGACATCCCGCTCCAGCCGGAACCGGCCCACGTCCGGGGCAACCAGCCGCCCTTGCCATCTCCGCGATATACCCAGATCGCACCATCGCGGGCTCGAGCCACGACATCGACGAATCCGTCACCGTGGAAGTCAACTGCCTCAATTGCGCTCATGCTTTCCCAGCCGCTGCCGACCTGCACACGTGCGAGCCAGCCGCCGGAGCCATCGCCAGGGTAAAGCCACAACACTCCGCCTCCGTCTCGAGCCAAGACATCGGCGAAGCCGTCTCCATTGAAGTCGCCGGGAGCCACAAGGGCGTTCATGACATTCCAGCCTTGTCCCACTTGGACGCGCGGCAGCCAGCCGCCGGAGCCATCGCCCGGGTAGAGCCAAAGCACGCCGGTGGTGTCTCGTGCGAGTATGTCGGCTTTACGATCCCCATTGAAATCGGACTTGACGGGTTGTTCCGTATTTCCGTCAATGACACCCACGGAATCACTCTCGGCGTTGACCACGTAAACCTTGTCATTGGACGTGTTAACAACTGCCGCAGTGGGTTCCTGGCCCGTGTATAGTGCAGTGCTGGTGTCGTTCCGGCCATCAATAATGGTGGTTCCACGGCCAGTCATTGTTGCGTAGATCTTGTTATTCGAAGGGTTAACCACGATGTTCCGAACCCGGGTAGCCGTGACGATGTGGGCGGTCTCCGCGAGGGTCGCACCGTCGACTACCTTGATGGATCCGTCGCTACTCCATGTGCCGGATTCGACGTAGATTTTGTCCGTGGCAGGGTTCACGGCCAACGTTCCCAGAGGGCCTTCGGACGTCATGGATCCTGTGATCGTGTCGCTGGCGCCGTCGATGACCTTGACGCTGGATCCATATTTCGGAGTCGTCGTGAAGTAGATTTTGTTATTCGAGGGATTGATCGCGATAGCGCTGATCCCGTCCGCACCCACGGATACCGTTGATGTGATCTTGCCGCTGGCATCGATGACTTTAACGGTCCCACCGGAAAGTGCGTAGACCTTGCTGGTGGCGGAATTGACCGCCATATCTTGGGCTCCCGTGGAGTTCGGGATAGGCGTGACCGTATTTGTGGCGCCATCGATGATCATAAGGCCACTTGGTGTGCTGACGTAGACCTTGTTGGTCTTTTCGTTCACCGCAAGGACGCCCGCTTTGGCGCCGACCGGGATGTTGGTGGCTGTATGGGTTAGTCCATCAATCACAGTGACCGAGTTTGAATCACTAACGTAGACCCTGTTGGTCTTGGAGTTTACGGCGAGGTCCGAGGGGTAGTCAGATGGCAGGTATATCCTCCCACCGCCGCCGCTTCCCCCGACGCTGAAAATGCCCTCCCACGTTGCCACGTAAGCAATATCGGTTGTAGTGTTCACGGCGATTGACTCAGGCCGGTCGCCCACTGGGACGACATCATGTACCACGTCCGCGGTTGCAGGCAAGGCAGCGGTTCCCAACGACAGTGCCAAGGCCAGGCCGACCGAAATTGACCCGGCTGCTGCCCGGTGCCGTCGTTGCATGTTCATTGTCCAGAACGCGCGCGAACCACCCAAATAAGTACTCATGGAATCCCCCGGAAGTCGTAACGCGGAAGCGCGTCTTCAGGGGATTCTATAGCGTGGCGGCCAGCGTGAGCGAAATCAACTGGACACGGACTTGGGTGTCGGAGGCGGCTGGGAACGTTCGGGATTCGAGGGTTCCAGGGACGAAAAGCAAGTGTGGGACCATTTCCGCGATAAGGAAGAAGGTCGTGAAATACTAAAAAATTATCGAGAAGAACTGCTTGGTCTTTCGATCTATTGCCTGTGGGGGTCTTGAACGTTACGGTGTGATCACCATCGCTGCATCGTGTACTACTACTGGGGGCATTACATGAAACGTTCTATGGTCGCTTTAGCGGGCGCTCTTGCGTTGGCGCTTACGGGCGCCGCGTCGCCGGCCTTTGCTACGACAACCGTCACACCGGCACAAATCACCACTGGATTTACGGGCTCCGCATACGGTTCCTACATTTTCAACACCGACAAAACATTGACTTCCGGACCTACAGCTAGCGCGAGTATTGCCTGTACTGGCGCTACCGGTAAGACGGCGTCCAATAACGTTAGTGGACTTAATGTCCCTGCTGTTGGAACCGTCGGCAATGCAACCACTACTGTCAAGACATTGCTGACCACAACCAGTAAGCGGATTGAGGGTAAATCGACCGTTGCCGGCGCGAACCTGCTGGGCGGCCTCATCACCGCTGGCGCAATCACCTCCGAAAGCACCGCGGAGAAGAACACGGCTGGCGCCTACGCCGGAACTAATCAAACTACTATCGCAGATCTGAAAGTCCTGGGCATTGCGGTCAACGCCAACCCGGCAGCCAACACCGTCATAGATCTCAAGGTGCCACTTTTGGGATCGGTTGGAAAAGTTACACTCAACGGCCAAGAGAAGCGGCTGGTTGGGGGCACTACCTACCAAGTGTCCACCACAGCACTGCGGGTGGAGATCCTGAAGGCTGGGCTGCTTGGTTTGAAAGTAGGTACCGACATCCGCCTGGGTGTAAGTAACGTCAAGTTGACGCCTCCGCAGACCGGTTACCTTGCCGGGACAGGCTATGGCACGAGAGCTACCTTGGCGTCCGGCCTCATCGGTTCCGGTCCAACAGCGGTTGCCTCAGTCAAATGTGCTGGAGGAACGACAACGGCTAACGTGGCTGCAGTAAACATCCCTGGTGTCGCATCAGCTGGAGCTTCGGTTACAACGGCCACGGGCGTACTGACACCCGAGGCCAAGAGCGCGGTGGTCAACACCATCGGCGGAGTTAACGTTCTCAATGGCGTCATACAAGTTGACGCGATCAAGGCCGAAACCAGCGCCAGCCGTACACCGAGTGGAGGCGCAGTTAAACTAACAGACACGTCTACATTCACGAACCTCAGAATTGCTGGATTGCCCGCGATCAATGCATCTGTTGCTCCGAACACAGTCATTCAAGTGCCGGGGCTGGGTCAAGTCACCTTGCATAAGGTCAGCAAGTCGTCTACCACAATAATCGTCACAATGATCGAGATCGTCCTTAGCCAAGCTTTGGGCACTCTTCCGACAGGATCGAAGATCCAAATAGGCTACTCGAACTCAAGCGTCGGAGCCTAGCCGCTCTGTTGCCCTGCAAATCCCTATCACCTACACAAAACCCATGAAGTCCCGCCAACATCATGTTGGCGGGACTTTACGGTGATACCGGCGCCATACCGGATGGTTCGTTTTAACTTTGGCGCATCAGCAGTACTGGTCGACATTCATGAACAAGGGTGACGGCTGGGCGCGTGCGGTCGCATCGGATAGTGTCGTCTGCGGGCCAAGTGTCCACGACCTTTTCGGCTACCTCTCAGGAGAATCCCACTGTTATGAGACGCGCACTCTCCGCTGCACTGATCACACTCGCCCTGGCCGGATGTTCCGCCCCGAGCCCGTCCGAGCCGCAGCCCACGACCACGCAGTCGAAACCAGCAGTCCCTAAGGTGACAGACGAGCAAAGCGCGGACCTCATGAAGCGGATCTCTCCAGTGGCTCCGAAATTCACGCAGGAAGAGATTGCGATGAACTCGCGTTATGTCTGCGCCGCAATTCTGCAGGGTGGCAGCGACAAAGCCCTGGTCGCAACAGTGGTCAAGCACTTTAACCGTGCAGACGATCCCATCGCAGATGCCGAGGCCGTCGGAGTGGTGGAAGCAATCCGAGCCAACGGGTTCTGCCAAGTGAACGCCGCGCCATGATGACAAGAACGTGAAGAGGCTCCCGGCCCTGTCACAGTCCGTCCACCGTGAGCGCACGGCTGCTTAACACCCGGTTGGAACGTCGGAGAGTGGCCTCACCCCGCTGCGACGGGGCGGCTCCGGATTGTGGCCCCTGGTAAGCAGTGCCTGCCAACGGACTTACCCAAAGCGATTCGACGATCGGAGGAGGAAGTGGTCAGCCTCTCACCGCCCCAGCAAGAAACCCCTGTGCACGCCAATTAGCATGCACAGGGGTAGGGCAAGGGAAGTTAGCGGATTCCGGCGCTAGTTTCCTTTTTCCAGCGCGTGGGCGGTGACATAGGCACCCAACTGGTCCTTCGAAAGGGCTGCTGCTATCTCTGAAATCGCCGTTGTATCTGCGACCACGATGGACTGGCCGTCAGACGACGTACCAGTGCCGAGAGTGGGCAGCGTGAACATCACTGTGTCGTTGGCCCGAAGGTCCCTCATCCCTAGTGCAAGGCTACCGATGGCTGCGGCGTCGAAGCTCTTGTCGACACTGATGAAAGGGGAAACTGCGCTGACCATGCTGTTGACGGTCACAGGGTTGGTCAGCGTTTCACGGGCAATCGTTTTACTGATGATCGCCTTCATATACGCCTGCTGATTCCGAACCCGCTGGTAGTCTCCGTCGCTGAACGACATACGTTCACGCACAAAGGCCAGAGCCTCGTCGCCGTTCAGTGTTTGCTTTCCGGCTTCGTAGTAGTGGCCCTTCATCGGGCCCTTTGCGGGTGCGAAGGGAATCTTCACATCAACTTCGACTCCACCCAGAGCATCGGTGAGGCCCTTGAAGCCCTCGAAGTCGACCATGGCCACGTGATCAATGCGCTGTTGGAAAAGGGACTCCACGGTCTGGACCATCAATGGCACGCCGCCGAGGGCCAAGGCAGAGTTGATTTTTGACTCTCCCTTTCCTGGAATATCTACCCACAGGTCGCGCATAAGGGAAACTGCGTAAACATTCTTGCGGTCCGCCGGAATGTGCACCAGCATCAACGTGTCAGCGCGTTGGTCAGTGGACGCCGGGGTATCAACGTCGAGTTCTGCAGACCCTCGGGTGTCACTACCCATAACGAGGATGTTCATTGCAGAAGTGCCGTTCACTGGCTCCGTCTTCTGCGGCCGTGTCGACTCTTCAGGGAAAGCTGTTTCGATCTTCGTGCTGCCGGAATTGAACGTCTGTGCGAGGTTGTAAACGTAGGCCCCCCCGATAAGACCAGCTACGAGCACGGCGGCAGCAAACCCAAGGAGTACGTTCCGTACGGTTTTTTTACCACTCTTCTGCCGTCGGGGACGGGACTCTTCAGTGGTTTCGGTATCGTTCGGGAGCGTCATATGTTCCTTGGTGTCGGCATCAGCAGTGATGATTCTATCAAGGCGCAAATACGCCGTCCGCAAACTGCACGTCCGGGCCGGCATTCTGCTCGTTGCTGACGTTCACGATGTAGGAGGTCCCCGGGGGCAAAGTCGAGCCGTCCAAACTTATGACGATCGATTCCAGTCTCGGGTTAAGGTCGCTGTTCCCGTCTTGTTTTTCCCTCACACTTGAGGACTTGGACTCCCGCTCATGAGACGCGCCGTCGACGGAGGTCCACTTCAGAGTTGCTTTAGCTCCGGAAAAGTTAAATCCGATGACTTTGACCGAGCCTGCGTCTTGGTTGACGACAGCATCAACGACTACGGGCGACGGTTGCCCGGACTTCAATTGCTCCTTCAGAGGAGTGCCGGTGCCTTTGCAAGTGAAGTACGGATCCCACATGAAAGAAATGATCTTGGCAGTCTCCGCCATCTGCTGAAGTTGGCGATTCATTCTTTCCAATGTTGTTTGCCCCCGAAGGCTGTTGCTACATGTGTTGGTCTTGGTAACGGGGGCCATGCCCTCCAAATTGGCCCAAAGGACGGCCCCGGTTCCTGAGATCCCTTCCGCCGCTGCCCGGAAGTAGTCCCTATTGGGTGCCAGGTACTTTTCCCCCCACCTTCCCTTTCCCACGATGCTTGCTGCAAAGCCATCCACAGGTGCGGCGGCCTCGCTGCCGAGATAGGCTGCACCCTTGCCAGTTCCCATACCGTCTTGTATCGCGATGTTCAGTGGGAGGCCGCTGGCGGTTTGCGCAATCCGGCGGACGCCGAGTCGCGCGTCCTGTGGGCTGACGCTTGATGCTGATGCTCTGGACTCGATGTATGGACTAATGATTGCTGAGCGGCTCGGAAGTGCTCGCTGTATAGCCTCGTTTTGCATCCTGTAGAGAGACAAGACGGGGTCAAAGAACGCATTGGAACTGATAGGCATCTCGAAGTGGTGGTAGAAACCGGCAAGACCAGGCACGTCGTTATTAGCAGCCTGATAACCAAGGAAGCGGTCCGTGAAGAGGCTAAGGGTGCCGGCATATGAAAGATCCGGAAGGTATTCCACGTCGGCGCGCTTGACTGGTGCCGGGAGGCCCGCGTAGAACTTCATGTTCAGCTCTGTCGCCGCCGAGGCCAAAGCGGTGGCTGGATCTTCGGTAGACTCTTTGCTTCCGCCCACAATAACTACGTCATAGGTTCCATCTGAGGAACTGCAGCCGCTGCCATCGCTGGGTAAAACCAGCACTGTGTAGGACTTGCCATTCGACGAGACGCTCCTGTCCTTGGGGCATTTCAGCGTGGAACCACCCCAGTGGCTTCCGTCGGAGTAAGTGAAATAACGATGAACGTTCACGTCGGCACTCATGAATTTGCCACAAGCGATTCCCTCGATCAGACAGTCGGCGGGAAGCGAGTCTTCCGTGGACGGTCTCAAGAGAGTGCCAAAAGTGATTGCCGTGTCACCGCCCAGGGCTTTGATATCTGCCATCTTCTGCCGATTGGCGGAGGCTTCCGTGTTGGCTGTGATGAAGTATCCGCTGATCGGATAAGTCTGCGGAGGGGTTGGGCCATTCGGGGCAGCAGACTGATCGTCCAAGGGGACGAGGGTCACACCTGCAATCAAAAAGAGGGTTATGAGCATGGCGAGAGACCATCGCCCTACTCCTCTGGAAGATGACCTCTGCGGCCATGATCGCCTGGAGAGGCTTAGGGGTGTCATGTATTCCTCTGAATCGACATCGCAGACAGGACTCTACCAAGGGACGTCGCAATCCAAAGCCCGGCGGGGCGGACTCTCAAGGGGCCTTGCGGCTGAGGAGGCTGATCTAATCCATACGATAAACTAAGGCGGGTGCCCCTCCGCGGAGGGGGACGTCCGCGCGCCGTCATGTCTCAGGTGGGTGCGATAGATGGATCGCCGACGGTGTTCCGAAACAAATACAATGGGGGGAAAGTTGGGCACAGGAATCAGACGTGTTCAAGCCGTGCTCGTGGTCATTTTGCTGGCCGCTCTCGGGTTCGTAGGAATCCAGCCCGCCCTCGCAACCGATCTGGAGCCGGGGCCCGGGAGCGAAACCGGGCAACCAACCGACCCGGGAACACCCACCGAACCAGCGGTGCCGCCTGTCGTTGTGCCTCCGATACTGGAGCCGGTTCCGACGCTTACGCCACCGGAACCTGAGAGCAGTCCGGAACCCGTCCCGCCCGCAGTAGACCCAGCCCCTGTCGTTCCGCCCGTAACGGAGCCCGTCGTCATTCCGCCGGCCGGCGAGCCAATCGTTCCCGCCCTTCCCACGCAAGAAACGGTTTTGCCGGTCCTGCCTACGGACGCCGGGGTTCAAGGCTACGTTGAGGAGCCTCTGGTTCCTGCGGAAACCACAACAGAGCCCGCGCCGTCTCCAACGCCGACAACAGTGGCAACCAAGACGGCCGCACCGCCTGTTGCCAGCGCAGACATCGCGGGTCCGCTTAAGGTCGCCCTGGCACCCGTTGCCGAGAATAACCCCATCATCCAGGGCGTGACTGTACTCGTGTTGATTCTGTTGGGTGTTGTATACTTCCGGGCTCTGCGTTCCAAGGGGAGCCCGCGCCCCCGCCTCAACGGCAAGTAGGCCCATGGGAAACTCCCTCACCGGGGAAAAGGTTGCGGAAAATCCTGCATCACCAATGCGCCTCATGCTCCTCACCCACTCTTATTGGCCCGAACACAGCCCACCTCAACGCAGATGGGCGTCCCTTACCCGAGAATTTCGTAGGGCTGGCTGGGACGTTGACGTTGTAGCGCCCGTAGCGCACTACCCGAACGGTCGGCGCAATCTGCCCCGCAGGCAAGCAGGAATTGCTTTCTCACATCAGCGAGGTCTCCATGGAGAGACTATTCGGCGAGTCCCATATCTGCGACATATGGGCACTTCGTCCTTAGCCCGATTCGCGGACCAGCTTTTTTCTGCCATGATGTCTGTCCCTGTAGGGCTGGGTGGCAAGAAGCCCGACGCAATCCTGGCCACAGCACCCAGCCTCCCCACCTTGGCTACTGGATACGTCCTCTCCAAGCTCAGAAGAGTCCCTTTTATTGTGGAGATGCGTGATGCTTGGCCGGATCTGGCGCGTGACGCCCGGATCGTTCAGGGCAGCGTCAAGAGCATAGTAGAGCACGCTGTGGATTTTTTGCAGCAACGGGCCGACCTGGTAGTGACGGTGACAGAAGGATTCGCTGACACGCTTCAAGCCAGGGGTATCAAGCACGTAGTGACGGTCAGTAATGGCCTGGATCTCCATACTGTTCCATTCTTGGAGCCCCCTGTTCTTGATCGCCAGGAGTTTCGTGCTCTTTATCTTGGCAATCATGGCAAAAGTCAGAAGTTGGACATCCTTATCCGAGCCAGCGCTTTGTTGGGGGAGGGCTTTCATCTAACCCTGGTCGGTCAGGGAACAACCAGGCCTCAACTGGTCAAGTTGGCCCGGGAGCTGAATGCCCCAGTGACGTTTTATCCGTCGCTCCACGGCCCAGCTGTTCTCGAGAAATACCGGGAAACGGACACATGTATCGTGTCTCTTCGCGATGACTGGAAGTCGTTTGAAACAACCGTTCCGTCGAAGACCTATGAGGTTCTGGCGATCGGCAGGCACGTGACCGCAATCGTTCGAGGTGAGGCTGAACGAATTATCCGCGAGGCCAACGCAGGTGACGTGGTTCATGCCAATCCTGAAGCTGTTGCTCAGCTATGGCGCGAGCTTGCTCAGGATCGCCGAAGGCTCGCAGCGGGCAGAAGTGGGCGGGATTGGGTACGCGAGCACGCGGACTATGCGCACCTCGCCCTCCAATATATGCAGGAGATCGCAACAGTAGTAAGTAAGAATTCCCATGCCTCCGGTCGCCGCGAGGCAAGATGATCCACGTCATGAATAACTTCAAGTTGGCAGCTAGCACAGTCATTGAACACATGACTGAAGCGCCGTTCGTACTGGTGCTCCTGATGCTTAGGCGACTGCCATCGTCCGTGGTTGGCCCTGCTGCGACCGTTATCTCCAAGGCAGCGCCAAGATCCGCTAAGCCGCTTTTCTTGCTGGCAAGCCACGCCGCTGGTGATATTGGCGGATTGCTGAAGCGGTTCGAGAATGCCACGGCTCAGAACATCACAGCTCCCCAGGCTCGGAGGGCGAGTGAAGTTGCCCTCGCGGCAGGACAACCTGAATGGGCGGACGTATTCTTGCGGAAGGCTGTCGGATCACGTCAGGCTCCCGCGACTTCGGCCCGACGCAAGTGGTATGACGGAGATATGACTGGAGCCGTAGAGGCTCTGGCAGGTCAGTCCGCGGGCATGGCCAGACAGCGAAATAGACTCGAATCCGAGCTAAGGGTCTTCCAAGGTTGGCGTCCTACACTATCTAGAATCAGTTCTGAGCCACAGACCCGCCGCGTCATGCACCTCTTGACAAATTCAGTGCCCCATACGGGCAGTGGCTACGCCCGGCGATCACACTCGATCCTTAGGTCGCAACAGGACTCCGGGTGGGAGACGTTGGCCGTCACTCGTCTGGGATATCCCGTACAGATCGGTGTTCTCACTGCGCGAACGGATGACGTGGTGGATGGGGTCCACTACACGCGCTTACTGCCGGGCAGTATGGCCAAATCCATGGATGGCCGCTTGCAGCAACAGGCCGATGAACTTCTCAAAGTAGCCCGGAGTTTCAAACCCGAAATCCTTCACACGACAACTCACTTTGTTAATGGCGTGGTCGCTCGCGAAGTAGCTGGCGCTTTGGACGTACCTTGGGTTTACGAAGTTCGCGGGCAGTTGGCCGACACCTGGGCATCGACCCGCGGAGACGATGCACGGCGCAGCGAACGCTACCAATTGTTTGTGGAGCGCGAGGCTGAAGTCATGCGCAGCGCTGACTTAGTGGTAACACTTGGCGAGGCCATGAAGAGAAATATCGTGGGGTCGGGGGTGCCAGCCAGCAAGGTGCTTATCTGTCCGAACGCTGTAGGCGGGTCATACTTGAACGAACCCCTGCAGCATAGAGAGGCCCGCCTGGCCTTGGGTCTCGACACAGAAGGACTCTACATAGGAACTGTCAGCAGCCTCGTCGACTATGAAGGGATTGAGGATCTCGTAAGAGCATTTGCGCTGCTTGCACCTCGGCTGTCAAAGTTGAAGTTGATCGTGGTGGGAGATGGGGCGGCTGCTCCTGCTCTTCAGGATCAGGTTCGGCGGTTGGGTTTATGGGAGCGAACCCATTTCGCGGGCCGCGTGCCACCAGCGCAAGCGCAACTCTTCCACCAAGCGCTGGACGTGTTCGTAGTGCCTCGCAAGGACCTAGCCGTAACAAGGGCTGTCACGCCGTTGAAGCCCGTCGAGGCATTGGCATCGGGAAGACCAGTGGTGGCAAGCGATCTTGACGCTTTACGGGAGATCGTGCAAGAGGGGGTTAACGGCCGGCTGGCACCGGCGCAGCAACCTCAAGCGCTTGCTGATGCACTGTTCGAATTGCTTGACGACGCAGGTCTGCGTCTGCGATTAGGCGCTGCCGGTCGTCAGCAAGTCTTGGCCACACGGACGTGGAAGGCAAACGCAGATTCATATGGCAAGGCTTACGAGACATTAAGGGGTAACTGATGCCAGGGGACAACACGGCAGCACGTGCGGTGGCTGAGTGCACCCACCATGGCGTACTGGTTCAGTTGCTTGAAGCTTGCGACACAATGTGTACGAAACGATCAAGGAGACCCATTTAGTGTCGGCAAAGAAGGCTAAGCTCCCACCGCCGGCGGCTATACAGCCGTTGTCGGTGGATATCAGGAAGCTTTCCCGGGTTGGGTCCCGCCCAAGGTTTCTGGACTATCTGGTCCAATTGTGGGACTACCGTCAGTTCATTTTCTACGACGCCCGGGCTCGCGTGCAGAGTGGAACGCGGAAAGACCGACTGGGTAGCGCGTGGCTCCTGCTGAATCCAGTCTTCAACGGACTGACCTATTACTTCGTGTTTGGACTGCTGCTGCAGACAAGCCATGGCATCGATAATTTTGTCGGATACTTGGTGGTTGGAATCTTCCTTTTCCAATTCAGTGCTGGTGCGATCACATCAGGTGCGCGATCCATAAGGAACGGCAAGGCTGTAGTCCAAGCTTTCAACTTTCCGCGGGCAGCACTGCCTTTAGGCGCGAACATGCGTGAGATGCTCTCAGCTGTGCCCTTAATCTTGGGCATGCTTCTTCTCATAGTCATCGTGCCGCCCGCCGAGAAGGTCAGCCTCCTTTGGCTTCTCACTATCCCCGCGGTGATTCTTCAAGGGATCTTCAATCTTGGGATTGGACTGATACTCGCGCGCGTTATTTCGAAGATTCATGACGTCACGCATCTTCTTCCGTTCGCTATTCGAGCATGGATGTACGGCTCGGCTGTCTTCTACTCTTACGAACGGTTTGTTTCGGATCCGACGATTCTCGCAGTGATGAAGTTCAATCCCCTCTTCAACGTCATTGACATCGTTCGTAGCTGTGTCCTCTACGACCGTGTACCGGCTTGGGAGTCGTGGGCGACTCTGGGCGTGGTTGCGCTGGGAGCGCTCCTGGTTGGCTTCGTCTTCTTCTGGCAAGGGGAGGAGTCCTATGGGCGCGATTGATTCAACTGCATTTCTGGACGGTCCTCCCTGCGTCGTCATCGACAAGGTGCGAATGACCTATCGGGTGCCGTCTTCTGACGGACGCAGCACGTCAAGCAGACGGGGCATCAGAGGCAGAATTACGAGCCTCCTGGAACGGCCAAACTTGGTTACCGTCTCTGCTCTCAAAGAGATCTCTCTGGTCGTGGAGAGGGGTGAATCTGTGGGCATCATTGGCCGAAACGGTTCTGGTAAGAGCACCATGATGAAGTTGATCAGCGGCCAGGTTGCGCCTACTCAAGGTGCTGTCTACGCTTCAAGTACCCCCGTTCTGCTGGGCGTAAACGCCGCACTGGTCCCGGAGCTATCCGGGGATCAGAATGTTGTATTGGGATGTCTAGCCATGGGTATGACCAGGGAGCAGATCGACGCACGTTTTGACAGTATCGTCGAAGTTTCGGGGTTGGATTCGGCCATCTTCCTGCCGATGAAGACGTACTCCTCAGGCATGGCCTCGCGTTTGCGGTTTGCCATTGCAGCGTCCGTCAACCCGGAAATACTCCTGGTCGATGAAGCACTGAACACTGGAGATGCTCAATTCAACAACCGCAGTAAAGCGCGCATGGATGAACTACGCGCACAAGCGGGTTGCGTTTTCATCGTCAGTCATGGCCTGGACACCATCCGGGACATGTGTAGCAGAGTGATTTGGCTGGATAAAGGAGAGCTCATCATGGATGGGTCTGCTGAAGAAACGACTTCAACTTATAAGGACTTTTCATCCAACCTGTCCCGTGGGAACAATCTCACGGCCGCGAACATCAAGGATGAGGCTCGTGCAAATCTAGTCGCCACACGTGTGCTGGAGCGTGCCAGCGGGCGCCGGATCGAAGGACGCTGACATGCTGCTTATTGAGGACATTCGCAAAGCTGCCTGGCATCTCCGACAAGGAGGCTTGAACCAGCTCCTGGAGTGGCGTAGGAGACAGAAGGTCGAGAGGCGCATTGACAGTTCACGCGGCAAAAACAAAACGCGGGCCGGTTCGGCATCCGAGACGGGTAACCTGGCCTCGTTTGGACCGTACCGCGTCCCCGATCGTGATCCCCGGCGTCAGGACCTGACGGTCGGCGTGATTCTGGATGACTTTTCCAGTGCCGCCTATTCCTTCGAATGGAACCTGCTACATCTTCGGAAGGATTCGTGGAGGGAGCAGTTGGCAGCTACATCGATCGAGTTCTTATTCGTCGAGTCTGCTTGGAACGGAAACCAAGGCTCGTGGAAGTACCAGCTCATGGGCAAATCCGGACCAAAACCCGAGTTCTTGGAGTTGATGGCCTGGTGTCGGGCACGTCAGATCCCAACGGTCTTTTGGAACAAGGAGGATCCGCCTCACTATGATGACTTCCTCCCTGCTGCTCGTGAGTTCGACATGGTCTTTACGAGTGATTCAGATCGGATTCCGTCCTACCAAAATGACCTGGGCCATAACCGCATAGCGGCTCTGCCATTTGCGGCGCAGCCGGCAATCCATAATCCGGTTCGAATCGGAGAGGGGCGTCACTCGCGAGGAGTGGCCTTCGCTGGGATGTATTTTGCGCATAAGTACCCTGAACGCCGGCAGCAGATGGACCTGCTCCTCAATGCGGCCAGGGATGCATCGTCCAAGTCCGGGCCGAGACTCGACATTTTTTCGCGTCAGCTGGGTGGCGATTCTAGCTACCAGTTCCCAGTACCATTCAACGAAAATGTGGTCGGGAGCCTGGATTATGCGAAAATGCTTACCGCTTACAGGGCGTACAAGGTGTTTCTGAATGTCAATTCCGTTGTCGGCTCTCCGAGCATGTGCGCGAGACGGATTTTCGAGATCACCGCTTCGGGGACTCCAATCGTTTCGACGTCGAGCGCAGCGATTGGTCACTTCTTTGAGCCAGATGAGGTTTTCGTGGCGGGCTCGCGAGAGCAAGGTGAACACCAGATCAGAATGTTGGCGCGCAGCTCCGAAGTGAATGATCGGGTAGTTCACAGGGCCCAACGACGAATCTGGAACGAGCACACATATGCCCACAGGGCGGAAACGGTAGTCGCATCAGTTCTCCCAGATCTTCTGCGACCTGTTGAGCTGCCAACGGTCAGCGCACTTGTGCCGACCATTCGGCCACATCAGCTGGAGCACGTGTTCTCTACCGTCGGTAGCCAATCTGATGTCGACGTTGAGCTGATTCTACTTACGCACGGCTTCGAGGTACGACAGGACCATGTCGAGGATCTGGCCGTGAAATACGGGGTTCAGCGATTCAGGGTACTGACTGCGTCCAGGGACTTGACCCTTGGTGAATGCCTGAACCGGTGCGTCGCCGCGTCTTCAAGTGAAGTGCTCACGAAGATGGACGACGATGACTACTACGGTCCTCAATATCTCGTGGACCTCCTGCACGCACTTGACTACTCGAAGGCAGACGTGGTCGGTAAGCAAGCGCATTACATGCACTTTGTGTCTACTAAAGCGAATGTGCTGCGGATAGCTCATATGGAACACCGGCCAACCCGATTCGTGGTGGGACCAACTATCACTGCGCGGCGTGAGGTCTTCGAATCGCATCCTTTTGAAGCTGTTAATCGTGGAGAAGATACTGGCTTCCTGAAAGCCGTCACCACCGCGGGAGGCTCCATCTATTCTGCCGACAGATTTAACTTCTGCCAGATCCGGCAGGGCGACGGCCATACCTGGGATGTCTCAGATGAGGAACTGGCTGCGTCCGGCGAAATCAAGTTCTTTGGGGATCCCAAAGAACACATCACTGTTTAACAAAAAAGGGGTAGTAAATGACGAACATCAAAACTGTAGCTGTTGTGGGCCTTGGATATATCGGGCTTCCGACTGCCGCCATCCTCGCCACCAATGGGATCAATGTCGTAGGTATTGACGTAAACCAAAACACGGTGGATGCAGTGAATCGGGGCGAGGTCCCGTTTGTGGAACCCGATCTTGGCGTCCACGTGGCTGGTGCCGTGAGCCAAGGACACCTCAAAGCGACTACGGAAACTCCCTCTGCCGAAGCCTATATCGTGGCCGTTCCGACTCCGTTCCGCGACGATCACTCCGCCGATTTGAGCTATATCGAGGCTGCCGCTCGCGGAATTGCACCTCAGCTCAAGGGCGACGAGCTTGTTATTCTCGAGTCGACTTCGCCTCCCCGCGCCACGCGACACATGGCTGATTATATTCTCGCGCTGAGGCCGGATCTGTCGCTGGACGGAGCCAATGGCGCGCCCGTTATCCACTTTGCGCATTGCCCCGAGCGGGTTCTGCCCGGCCGCGTAATGATCGAACTTGTCACCAATGACCGCATTGTGGGTGGCATTACCCCTGCTGCTGCGGAGTTGGCAAAAGACCTCTACGCTGTGTTCTGCCAAGGCGAAATTCTGGTCACCGATGATGTGACGGCTGAAATGGCGAAGCTCGTTGAGAACTCTTATCGCGATGTGAACATTGCTTTTGCCAATGAACTCTCAATTATCAGCGATAAGCTCGGAATCGACGTGTGGGAGCTGATCCGCTTGGCCAACCACCACCCGCGGGTTAACATCCTCCAGCCCGGTCCGGGTGTCGGCGGTCACTGCATCGCTGTAGACCCATGGTTCATTGTGGCCGCGGCCCCGGAAGAAGCTCAGCTCATCCGCCAGGCCCGTATTACCAATGACTCCAAGCCGGAATGGGTCGTGGGCAAGGCGCGCAAAGCTGCTGAAGCAGTGGGAGCCGCACCCGTTATTGCCACTCTCGGCCTGGCATTCAAGGCAAACATCGATGACCTACGGGAGTCCCCTTCCATCGGCATCGCAGCTGACTTGGCTGAACAGCTTCCGGCAGCGCAGCTCCTGGTCGTTGAACCGCACGTCGAGGCCCTTCCCGCTGCCCTTCGGGACCGCTCCAACGTTGAGCTCGTGAGCACGGAGGAAGCCATCTCCAAAGCCGACGTCATCGTGGTCTTGGTGGACCATGACGAATTCAAGTCCGTCTCTCCTGCGGCTTACGCAGGCAAGACGGTCATTGACTCCCGCGGCATCTGGGGACCGGACGCCAATGCGGAAGCAGCTGCCACCGTAGTCCAGGCCGTCAACTAACGGCGTTTCGGCTGCCACAGAGGAAGATTCACTACTTCATGGACCGTAAGACCGTGGGGGTTGAGCAGATCCGGCAGGGCATCAGCCGTGCGGCGCTTGCCCACAATGTCCAGATCGAGAAGCTGCAGGCTGAATTGCGCGATGCATACCAGCGGGAAGTAGGGATGGCCTCTGTGGTAGCCGAAAGGCGACAGTTCAGCCAAGAGCTTTACACGGCCCGCATAGAGCTGAACATGTACCGTGAGAAACTTGCTGCCAGCGAGGCCGAGCTGGCCGAGCGCGAGAGGCAACTGAACGACCTGTCTCGCGCATACGCAGATACGGAAAGCAAACTTGCAGCCTTGTCCAAGTCAGCGCTGGGAGCGCTGCAACTGAAGTACTGGCGCCTACGCAGGCGCAAAAGACAAGGGAAAGCTTGATGGTCGATTCCGAGAATCGCCGGTGGCGTGCGAAGAAGCGTTTGGAAGAACTGGAATATTGCCAAACGATGTCAGACTCACGGCAGGGTTTCTATAGCTCAAAGCTATATGTGGATTCCGTACTCGCGGGCGAGCCTGTTTCGCCGTCGACCACCCAACGGACATATCTGACGCGGCGCAACGCGTCGTACCCCCAAGGCTACATTGAGGACCTCCGTCCTATCTTGGACGACATCCCCGAAACCTTGGGCTCGAGAAGCCTCCGCCCCCATCCGGTTGACGTTGCCATCATTGCCGATGAGTTTCTGTACAAGAGCTTCGATTCAACTGCCCGACTGAGCTCCGTCACTCCGGAAAACTATCGGGACATCGCCGACAATGCGGGACTGTTGCTCATTGCGAGTACTTGGCGTGGACTCAACGGTGAATGGAAAGGGCTTGCGACCCCGACGTCGAAGAAGCGGAAATTTCTTCTCGAAGAGGTTGTCCCATACTTCAGGGGCAAAGGGACGCCAGTTGCCTTCTACTCAAAAGAAGATCCGCCAAACTATAGCGAATTCCTCAGCATCGCCAAGGCAGCCGACCATGTTTTCACTTGCGCCGAAGAAAGCGTTCCGGATTATGCCCGAGATTGCCCTGACGCAGCTTCCATCGGTGTATTGAGCTTTGGGGTCAATCCCTATCACCACTCGCCGGTGTACTCACGCAGACACCGCCTCCCGGATGTGTTGTTCGCTGGCTCATGGCATACGCAGCGGTATCCCGAACGCCGGTCTGGTGGGAAGGCCATCTTCGACGGCGTCCTCGAATCGTCACGGAACCTCGTGATCATTGATCGCAACTGGTCACTGGAAAACAGCCGTTACTTTTTCCCGGAGGAGTACCTTCAGCATGTCGTCCCCACCGTGGAGCATGATCTGCTTCTCAAGCTCCAGCGGATCTCCGATTTCAATATCAACCTGAATTCTGTAATATCCAGTCCTTCGATGTACGCTAACCGGGTTGTTGAACTCCAAGCCATGGGGTCGATGGTGTTGTCGAACTACAACGTGGGCGTCAACAACAGATTCCCTAATGTGCTGACGGCGCAAACTGCGTCGGATGTTCGTGAGGTGTTGGACGGAATCTCCAAGACCACCCTTTACGAGGTCCAGATGGAAGGCCTCAGGCGGGTGTACAAGGATCACCTAGCCCACGATCGCATGGCAGAGATCTTGGAGGCCGCAGGCCTGGCAGTAGGGGCGTCACCGGCAAGGGTGTGCGCGGTCATGGAGTCACCCTCCCAGGAACCGCGCCGCGCCGTGCAAGAGCAAACTGTCAAGGGCATCGAAACCCTGACCCACGAGCAATTGCGCCAAAGGTACGAAGAGTTCGATATCGCCGTACCCGTATCGGATCGGTTCAGGTACGCACCGACGTACGTTGAGGATCTGGTCAATGCGTTCAAGTACGCCGATGTTGATTTCGTCATGAAGTCCGTTCCGGGCGACGTTACGGACACAGACATAATGCCAGAGCATGAGTCCTTTCCCACCTTGTCAGAACCTTCAGCGGGTGCTCTGTGGCTCGACTCAGCTGCCGGCGAAGCGTTTCGCCAAGGTGGTCGGGTTCACGGCAACGGCTACGTACTCGATCCGCTGGGCATCGCCCGGCATACAAATTCATTATCGCTGTCGGATCCGGCACCGGCTCCCTCCGAAGCGATTCTTTCCGTCATCGTGCCCGTCCACAACAATGGCCCGTTCCTCCTCCATAAATGCGTCAGGTCCCTCGAACGATCGTCCATCTTCGACAAGATGGAGATCATCTTGGTTGACGATGGGTCAACCGATTTGCGTACCCACCAAATCTTGGACGAACTGGCGGAGCGTCACACCCAAATTTCTGTCTTCAAGTTCGGGGATACTGGCTCCGGCAGCGCGTCCAGGCCTCGAAATAAGGGATTGGAGTTGGCAACAGCGCCGTGGGTGACCTATCTGGATCCAGACAATGAAGCGATCCACGATGGTTACGCAAAGCTGGTGGAGATTGCAGTCGAAGGATCCTTGGACATAGCGATGGGGGACGTGCTCATGCTTGCGGACGAAGTCAAGACGTTCCACAATGCTCATCAACTGGGTCGTCAACTGGATGATGGATCCGAATGCGGAGACAACCTTTTGCGGCGCCTGGACTTTTACCCGATGAGCATTCAAGCCGCTGTACTCAACTCTGCCTGGCTCAAAGGACTGCGGCTTGAGCAGCCAGTGGGTGCCCTCGGCCAAGACTCCTTTTTCTTCCAACAACTGATTCACTACGCCCGTAGGGCCAATGTCCTGGAAGTACCGGTCCACATTTATTACGGTGCCGTGGAGCAGTCTGTGGTGAACACGATTGGCCCTGGATTTTTTCGGAAGTACCTGCCCCTGGAAATGGCACGAGCAGGGTGGCTTGAAGAGATCGGGGCGCTGGAGGACTACAAAGCAACCCGTGCCCAGACCTTTATGAAGCACTGGTTTGTTGGCAAGCTCAAGCAGGTGGCAAAGCAGGACCTAGCTGAATGTGTGGAGATAATTCAACAGTTGGGACGGATCTACGAACCAATTACATGGGACGACGCCGAGGTGTCGGACCTTATGAAAGGCGACACCTCGGCGGTCTACGAGGCTTAGTTGTTGAACGCAGCGTCTAAGGCGTTCTTGCTGAAGCTGAACGTGCTCCTGAAGACGTGGTGGCGGGTTTTCGCGGCCTCCAGGCAGATGGACCAAACACCCTCGCGTGTTCCGTCTTCGACTGACCGCCAGCCCCGGAGGGGGGTCTCAGATTCGCGGACTGGGCCTTGGACCGTACTGCCGGGTCCCGTTTGTAACGACAGCTGCCCCATCGCGCCGTCTAAGGACCAAGAGAGCCCTGGAGAGGTGGGTGTATCCAGTTCCAGTGCTCCGGAGAGATTAAACCAGACCTGGTAGTCGCGCTTGACCGCATCCGTGGACTGTACATCGTCCGTGACGGTGAGACTCTTGCCAGGCTTCAGCTCAATCATCCTCCGGTGGGTCCATCCCCCATGGTCCATACGGCCATTCAGGACAAACACCTCTCCCACTTGCTCGCACAGTCCAAGTCCCGAGCCTGCAGGGGCTCGACGCCGATCGTGGTTCCTGCCATTGGCGGTCACTGTATTGTGAGCCATCGTAGACTCGACAAACCGTCGGAAAGGATCGGCATAGTAGAAGCCGTCCGCACGAAGGGGCGAGTCAACGGGCAGTTGGGCTCCGTAGCCGTAACGGCCGCCTTCGACCAAGATCTCCTGTCCCCTGTCATACCAGACGAAGTTGAGATCGTCCGCGTGTTTGTGAGCCCTGCCGTGGAAGGCAGCTGTAAAAGCGAGATACGACGAAGCTGGCTGTTCTGTTTCCGCTTGCGGCTGTGGCGAACGGACAAAGGCGTAGCCTGAGTCAGGAAATACCCCCAACTCTGTTGTACCAGCTTGTCCGAACGACCCTCTTGACATGAGGAAGTTGGTTTGGGGGCTCAAAGTTAGAGGATGGCTCCCGTCTACCATGTTGACGAACGGTGTATCCCCAAGAGGGACCAGCGAGCCATTGGGCTGGATCATCCAGCCCAACAAGTCGGCAGCCTTCCGGAGTCGGCCCGTCAATTCGGAGTCCTCGATGAGGCCATTGTCCACGGCAATCTGGAAGGATTGCATGAGCATCCGATGGTATTCGGGGGAGTGCTCGCTGTGGCCGCCGTCCGGAAGGAATTGTGTTCGGATCATGACGGACAGCCGTTCGCGGCCTTCCTCAGCCAGTCCGCTCATTTCGGGCACAGCTTCAAGAGCTGCGCCCAGTACTGTTTGACCGATAGCTACAAAGTAGCCGTGGTTGGTGCGTGGATTGAACGAACTTTCCAGGGCGAATTCGATCCTGTGCCGGTCAACAGCATCGAGCAGGGACCGCATTTCATGGACAGTGACACCGTTTCTTGCGCCTAGGTAGATGAGGCCGGCAAGGCGGAGAGCGCGCTGTCCGAGAGCCATGTTGTACCAGACAATTGCGTTGTCAGTCTCTTGGTCGGAATACCTTTCCGACCAAGAGACTGCGCGATCCAGACACCATTGAAGGTATTCCCTTTGACCCGTGCGGATAAACTCCTGGATTGGCCTGTCCATGAACTTCCAGCCGTGCAGTTGGGAACCCCAGCTTCTGTCGTCCGAGCAGAGAGTGTCCCATGCAAGGGGCAGCGAGAGATCCAGCCGGTCGTAGTCTCCGGCCTTCCAGCCATTGTTGACGACCTCGGAATCCGAGTCACTGAGCAAGCTGTCGAACCAGACTGCGTTCGACAGATCGGGGCGGTCGCTTGAAGCGACACGTTGCCGAAGAGCTTCAACATCAGTGTCCGATAATTGCTGGAAAAGCAACTCAGACGCGGATTGCATTCGCTGCCAGATTCGCATACTGGGTGTTATAGACGGCCGCGTTGGCCTCCCACGAGCGGCTTTCCCGTACCCACGCCGCGCCTGCTGCCGCCATGTGACTCCGTGTCTCCGGACTTGAAACGAGGTCGGAGAGAACGTCTGCGAGTGAGCCACTGTTTCCAGCTTGGAACAGAGCAGCCGAGCCGCTTGCCTCCGCAATTTCCTTGAGCGCATCGACGTCGGACATAACAATCGTTCGTCCCGTCGCAAAGGCCTCAAAGGGTTTGAGCGGCGTGACGAGCTGGCATACAGCTGCTGCTGTACGTGGGACGACGAAGATATCAATGAGACCGTAGTAGTCCAGGATGTCCTCGTGAGGTACACGGCCAGTGAAGAGCGCATCGTCAAGACCCAAAGACTCAGCCGTGGCCTTGAGAGAGTCGAGGACTGGTCCATCGCCCACCACCAAGAGCCGAACCGGGATGTTGAGGCGTTCACGCAACTGGCTGAAGGCCTCGATAAGGACAGGTACGCCCTCATACTCGACCAGCGATGAAATGTAGCCAATGACGAGCTCGTCGCTCCGGATGCCCAGCTTGGCCGCCAATTCGGGGTTGCGAGTCTGAACAGGGAACTGGTCGCCACTGACTGCGTTTGGCACCACCGAAGTCTTTTCCGCTGGGCAACCTTCGGCGGTAATACGGCGCTTCATGACTTCTGCGAGGGTGAAGACGTGGTCCGCAGCATCTCTGCAGTCGTGCTCGCGTTCCCGGCGCCAGGCGTAGGTGTCCGGGCTCCCCCAACGTTCGCTGAAAGCCTCGATGTCTTCAATGCCGTTGGCTTGAGCCATGCGGGAAAGCCAGGACTCTTCCCAAAAGCCACGGGATTCATAGATCACAGGAATCCCGAAATAGTCACCGACTGCCCGCGCTGAAAGGGCATTGAAGAAGTCCGAATGTGCGTGGAGGACAGCGGGACGTACGTCCGAAACCACACGTGCAAGTTCCTCGACATTGGCACTTAGCCAGACAGTCATTGCTGTGTTCAGTCGGATTGGACCAGAGGGGAGGTGGTAACTGACTTTGTCCAGCTCCACCTGCGCGGGAGCATCATTGTTCACGGCATCGCCCACTTGGTTGCACACATGGACTTCGAGGCCCGAATTAATTTGGGCGGTAGCCGTGTAATGCGTACGAAGCGTGTAGCCGGATTGGGTGGTTGGAAGTACCTTGCCCACTACGTGAAGGATGCAGTTTGGTTTGGGCTCAAAGAGTTCGTATGGACCCTGGACTATCGGTTTGAAGGCGCCGGAGAAGATCTTAACTTCTTCATCCCGCAGCTCGATAGCGCTGGCGAGCTTTTCATTGGGGTTTCGGGCAAGAACCACTCGCAGCACGCTTTGGCTCTTGGCCGTGTAACCAAGCTTGCGTAATTCGTTGGCGAGGCCACGGAGCGCAGCTGTGTTGATCTTTTCAAAGAACGAATGTGCTTCGAGCATTTCATACACTGCCAACGGCTTGGTGTTGTACTGCGCCTCGGCAAGTTTCTTAACCTCGTTGGCGGAAAAGGATCGCCAGTTGCTGCCATCCGATGCTACAAGGTCGAATTGCCGCGCAAGATGACGCTTTTCGAGCTTCTTGATGTTCTCGTCATGCTCGGATTTGAGGTCTTCGACGACTTTGAGCAGTCGTTCTTGCTCTGCTTCAAGTTCAGGACTGGCGACCGATTCCAGGGCTGAGGCACTTTGGAGGAGCTCGAGTTGCTGTCCCGCGGAAGCATTTTGGGATTCCTGCACTTCCGTGAGCTGCCGTTGCAGACTTAGTAGGTACTTCTTGATCGAGGCTTGGGACTCGCGCTGCAAGCGGCGGTTTTCCCTCAGCCTCGCAATTAAGCCAGTGCTGGCAAGGCTGAAGGCGAAAATAGCCACAGCAAACAAAACGATTATGGTGGTTGCGCTTGCCGTCGAAACCGCCTGCGGTAGGAGTGCCAGCAATGTGCCAATGAATATGAAGCCTAAACCCGCAACCGCGGAAAGGCCGATGGTCCTGTCAGAACTGAGTCTTCTGTTATTGTGCAACGTGTTTCCTAAGTCAATGAAATCTGGTCGGTGCAAAAGTGTTGCATCAGTTGATTAATGAACTGGCACTCGTCGGAAAGCGCTCCAGAGCGGCGGAGCGGAAATGGGCATAGAGCTCAGCGTTTGCGGCCACGTGTCCCGGACCCCACTCAACATCAATGAATTCGATCAGGTCTTCGTGGTTGTTGTGTTCAGATTCCAGCATTAAACGGAACGGATCACGGTGTTTTGT
Source organism: Paenarthrobacter aurescens (assembly GCF_025421775.1). Lineage (GTDB taxonomy): Bacteria > Actinomycetota > Actinomycetes > Actinomycetales > Micrococcaceae > Arthrobacter > Arthrobacter aurescens_B. The sequence goes on from NZ_JAOEFX010000003.1 coordinate 246,792, forward strand.
GACGTGGTGAGTGTCGCCTGTGTTCTGGACGTAGAGGATGCGGGGGAGTTTTTCCAGCATCGCATACGTTTCGACCACCGACGTGGAAAGCCTAAAGGCTCGTGCTTCATCCACATCGACATCAGACTTCAAACAGGTGGATAGGGCAACATCGGCGCTTGTCCGGAAGTATTCCCTTACGTCTGTTTGGGGGTTGAAGACCAATGCGACAGAATCCGGCAGGTATGCGGCAACCTGAAGTGCAGTGAATCCGCCACCCGAGCTGCCGGATAGGAGAATACGCGTGGAATTCGTTTCGAGCTGAAGCTTGCGGATGCACTCCGCCATGAACCGATGGACATTGACGCTGCCATCTCCGAGATACCAGGAGAGGGTCATGTTCTTGTTGAGGTCCAGCGAGGGATCCTGGAAGACGGCATGGTTTCCCCCCTCCATGAGCTCGGAGGTAAGCCCCTGGAAGAAAGGCAACGTTGTTTTCGTTCTATTGATCGCCCCATGGAACCTGACTGACAAGAGGTCAGACGGCCCGCGTCCTACCGCGAAAGGCAGAACCAAGCCTCCCAGGTTGGCGGAGTAAATCTTGGACTTTTCGCCATCCTCGAAACCGACCTCATTCGGGGATTTGATGGTCTGGATCTGACGGCCATAAGTCTTTGAGCGAAGATCAACGCCGGTCCAGGCAATCAGCGGTTCACGCATCACACCCAGAGCGCTGTTGTTCAGCTCGATTTCCTCGGTGAGGTCGTTCCCCAGGACATCGACGATGCCCGTACGCAGGCCTTGATCGTCGCTCGAGTCATTTGTTGCGTCGAGAAGAAGGTTGAGAAGGATGCTCAAAGCCTCCAATCGTGCACTTCGGGTGTCGTCCTGTTGGGCAACCCATGCCTTCAACTGACCCCAGTACCTCGTGGTGAACAGGCCGTCATCTGGTTTTGGTGCTTCCCACGCGACCGCTGCGTCCCGGCAGAGGTCCATAGTCTTCAGCCAGGCTGACCTCACGTCGTCAAGCTCGGAGGATATAGTTCCTTCCTCGCCGAGGGTTACCGAAACGCGATCCTCCTCCACAGTCAAATTGAATTGGTAGCGCCCGGAGAGCGCACTCAACGCTATTCGTCCGCCCGTGGCGTCCATTTTCTTAACCGAGAAGTTCCCCGATTGCGGTGCAGCGATGATGGTGATGAACCTGAAGCGCCTCCCGCTCTGTGTCGCGGACACGACCTGGGTTGGCAGTTTCTCCATCCACTTCCTGGACATCCAGCCGTCAAAGGGTTCTTCTGAACCCTTCACGGTCGAGATTGCAGGCGCGTTGCCTTTCCAAAGGAGGAAGGAGGACGTGTCGTCGCGGTCCAATCGCAGGCCACCCGGGATACTCTCCACCGCCGTGTCGGTGTCAAGGTGCCAGCGCTGCCTTGCGGAGACCTCATCAGCACTGAATACGTTGTCAATTATGAGGAAGAATTCGCCGCCACGGCAGTAGACGACACGCCTCTTCAATTCGACACCTTTGTAACCAGAGTCCGCAAAAGTGAAGTCGTCAACTTCATCGCTGGTGAATGACCTTAGGAGGGCCACTTCGGTCTTGGGGTTGTATACCCTGCCCTCGACTTCCACCACATTGTGTCCAAGCCGCGACAAGCAGTAGTCGCGCATAGCATCTTTTTTGTATGCGTACTTACCTGCGTCAACCAGCCATGGGTGCCCGTTTGAATGAAGGGTCAGGGAAGCGCCATCTTGGTGGCCATGAACGCGGTTTGCCTTGCCGTACGAGAGGGAGAAGAAGGTTTCCTTCTTGAAATCGCGTTCGTGATCGCCCCAGCCGCTGCGCCCGAAGACGTACCCCTTTTGATAGATCTTTGTGAGCTCGGCGGGCGGTTGTCCGGTAGCTCCTTGAGACTTCACGTAGTCCAATTCGGGGGAAGACAATGCGCCCGGGGTCGTTGCTTCCGTGTCACCAATCAATTCGAAGGTGCCGTCGGGCTTTGTGGCATGGGCAAGTTCCAAGTAGGCGAGATTCAGCCTGTCTGCAGAGGCCGGACGGGGCACCCCTTCCACGTCAAGACGTTTGAAGGCCTCCTCCCACCAGACAAGGTTGTTCTTGTGATAGCCGATGGCGCCTTCGATATTTACGCCCTGTTCGTCGTAGTTTTCCTCGAACAAGCTCGTGAGGCGCTGAACAGCCAGTTTGGTCCATTCATTGTTGCCCAGGGCTGAGCCGATGACGAAAAGAGCCTGATGCTGATGCAGTGCATGATTTGAATGACCGAGATGTTTGGAGTCGGCAAGCCACAAGCCGTGTGCATGGATGGAATTCACCAGCCATTGATCTTCGCCTTCCTGAACCATCGGGAGGCCGAATGTCAGGACCATTGCACGTAGGGCTTCCACCATGTCAGCCCATGCATAGCTGACAAGATTGCCTTGCTGGTCCTTCTCCTTCGGATCCGACTGAGGATTGGCTGCAATCCACGACTTGCACGTTTGCAGCCAAAACTCTTGTGCGTCCCGGTCTCCCTCCATGGCTACCCTGCGGACGGGCTCCAGCCAGCGCAGCATGTGAAGTTGCGCCTGCCAGTTCCGTTGCCCGAACGGATCAGCCTTCCAGTCGATGTCGTCTTGGAAATTCCACGTCGGGTGCGGACGCATGCTGAGTTGGCCGGCGAGGAGTTCGTCAGTCAGTGTGCGGTCCGTTGACCTCTTCCTGAACATCTCTCCGAACGTCTGGCGACGAACAACGTCGAGATCTACTGCGTGGGTGGTCATGCGATTCCTTACGCCGTAATCGGGCTATCTGCCCCTGAACGGCCACATTCGAGCACTATCTTAGGTGAGCGCCACTCGGAGCAACTGTCACATGCAGAGCGGGGACAATGCGTAACGGCTGTTCGGAGGCAAGTGTGCCTACCCGCGGGGGATAGGCATCTGCCCCGGCTGGACGTCCAGCCAGGGCAGGTTCAAATCAGCTTAGGAATTCCGGAATGCGTGAACCGGTACCGAGGAGTTGGGCTACAGCTGCAACAGTTCGCTCGGCAGCCTTGCCGTCACCGTAGGGATTTACGGCGTTTGCCATTGCGTCAAATGCGTCCTGCTGATTCAGAAGGCGGTCGACTTCCTTGACGATCTTCTCTTCGTCCGTGCCGATAAGTGTGACTGTTCCGGCATCGACCGCTTCCGGCCGTTCAGTGTTATCACGCATGACCAGAACCGGCTTGCCGAGACTGGGCGCTTCTTCCTGGACTCCGCCGGAATCCGTGAGAACGATGTGGGCCAAGGAGAGCATCCGGGTGAATTCGCCGTAGGCCAATGGCTCAGTGACGATGACGTTCTCTTTGCCTTCCAGCGCAGGCAGAACCGCTTCGCGAACAACAGGGTTTTTGTGGGCCGGCAACACGATCACGAGCTCCGGCTCTGCTTCGGCAATGCGGGCCAGTGCGCGGCCAACACCACGCATGGCATCGCCCTGGTTCTCGCGGCGGTGTGTCGTCACCAAAAGGATCCGACGCCCGCTGGCAGCAAGCTCCTCCAGTTGCGGATCGGAGAACGGGATGTGCTTGTCCACGGTGGTCAGGAGCGCATCAATGACCGAGTTGCCGGTGACGACAATATCGTGTTCGGAGACTCCCTCGGCCAGGAGGTTGGCCCGGCTTACGCTGGTCGGGGCCAGGTGGAGGCTGGAGATCTGGCTCGTTATCTTGCGGTTTGCTTCTTCGGGGAACGGGGAGAACAAGTCACCACTGCGGAGACCGGCCTCTACGTGAACCACAGGGATGCCGTGATAGAAGGCAGCGATGGCACCGGCGGTGGACGTAGTCGTGTCGCCCTGGACAATGACTGCGTCTGGCTTGTTGGACGCAAACAGCTTGTCCAAGCCATCAATCGTGCGCGTCATGATGGCAGACAACGATTGACGTTGCTGCAGGATGTTCAAATCGTGGTCAGGGACGATTCCGAACAACTCGTTGACTTGGTCCAACATCTCACGGTGCTGACCGGTGACGGTCACCACGCACTCGAAGTCCGCGGACTCTTGAAAGGCGGTGACGATCGGAGCCATTTTGATGGCTTCCGGACGTGTACCGAAAATAGGCATGACGATGGGCATGGATTCCCCCAGAAAGGCAGTGGCTGACCTGCCGATGTTATCGCACCGTCCGTCGAGGTCCTCAATTACGTATGACGCGAAGAAGGCTCAGGGCGCAAACATCAAGGTCAGAGCCAGAACCGGAATGCTCAGAGAGACAAGCGTCACAACCATGAGGGCTACCAAACGTTTGCGTCGGAGGCTGGTGTCCTTGGACGGTGTTGCGCAAGCCGCTGGGACCTCTGGTACTGACGGCTTGGCAATTGGCCGCGATCCAGGCGGTGTTCGGTTGGCAGCGGCTGGCCCAGCCCGCCCGGTCTTCATCTTCCTGGGCTGATGCCCAGAAAGGAGGGTCGGCGGAACATCGCCCCTGAAACGCCGCCTTCGCATGTGACGCGGAGAGGGCGAAAGGGTCCCCGCTCGGGGAACAGAGTTCGTCACTTCATCACTCCTCGGGTGCGTTGAAACGGAACGGGGTCACGTCCAATTCTTGCATCCAGGGACTCCGGTGACACATCCAACCACCCTGAAAGAGCATCTCTGCTGCCGTTCGGGCGGGTGGAGAGGAGCGTCATGGCGACGGTGGCCGGCCCGCCTTGGTGGGCCGGCCACCGTCAGCGTGTGTCAACCGCGATCGGAGTAAAGCGCGTCATTCTTTACTCCCGAGCCGTTAGTCACATTTATGAAGTAGTTCTTGCCCGATCCAAGCGAAGTGCTGCCAAGCTTGGCTGTTACCGACTCCAGAAGTGGATTGATGCCCAGTTGCTTCCCGTACGTTGAGTTGTAGCCGGTGGCTGGGACGGTCTTATCAAACACCCTCCCGTAAGCATCCGTCCATTTGATCTGTACCGTTCCGCCGCTCAGGCTGTGACCAGTGACCAGCACGTCACCATTTCCGTAGAATATGGAGTCGGTAATGACGGGGGTTGTGCTGCTGGTCTTGAGCCGATTCAGCATCGGGGCATACGTCCCGGAACATGTGAAGTAGGGATCCCACATGAACGAAATTACCTTTCCGGGGGTGTTGCCCAGCTGCTGGAGCTGCCTATCAATTCTCGCCTTCGTTGTTTGACCGCGAAGGCTGTTGTCGCAAGGATTCTGCGAAGTCGCTGGCGCCATGCCTTCCAGGTTCGCCCACAGCTCCGCCCCGGTACCCTCCACACCTTCAGCCAGGGCTGCGAAGTAGTCACGCGTTGGCGCCAAATACTTGCCACCCCATGTTCCGCTACCCACTATCGCGGCGGCATACTGGTCCACGCTGTTTCCGGATTCACTTCCGAAGAATGAAGCACCTTTGCCGGTGCCCATGCCGTCTTGGACTGCGATCGCGAGATCCACCCCGTTTGCAGTGTTGGCAATGTTCTCTACTGCTTGGCGCGCCTGATCAACTGTGACTCTGCCGGAGAAAGCGCTACGAGAGTCGATGTACGGGCTGACAATTGCTGAGCGGGTTGGCTGGTATTGGGCGATTCTTGAGTTTTGGATTTCGTACACCGTCAGAACGGCATCCCAGACGGCCCCATTGCTGAGCGGCATTTCGGTGTGGTGATAGAAACCTGCCAAGCCGGGAACGTTGTTGACTTTCGCCTGATACAGCAGAAACCTCGCAGTGAAAAGCGAAAATGTCGATTGGTAGGAGAGATCCGGCAGATACGTCAGGTCAGTCCTTTTGACCGGCGCAGGCAGGCCTGCGTAGTACTTCATGCCCAAATCGGTAGCTGTCTTGCCCAGTGAAATGGAAATAGAAGATTGGCCGCCGGTTATCACCACCACGTCATAGGTATTTGTAGGCGATGTGCAACCGCTTCCTTGAACGGGCAGCAGCAGAATGGTGTATCTTGCGGTGCCGCTGGTGAGTGTCTTATCACGCGCGCACAGTAGGGCCGGTGATCCCCATGAGCTGTTGTCTGAGTAGGTGAAGTAGCGGTTTACGCTAACGCCGGAAGCGGCAGCTTTCGCGCAGTTGACCCCTGATAGTGTGCACGCCGTGGGGATGGTGGAGAGCGTTGCAGGCTTGAGCAGGGAGCCGAAGGTGATCACAGTGTCACCACCTACTGACTTTATATCTGTCAGCTTTTTGAGATTGGTTGCGTCGCTGGTACTGCCATAGATGAAGTATCCACTGATGGGGTAAACGGGCGAATTTGCAGCTTGGGCCGGGGACCCGTGCAGGACACCGAGCACCAGAACCATAGCTGCCATTAGGCCTGCTATTAGGTGACGTGTCTTGCGGGGTAGATAGGTTGTCGGCTCTGCTCTGAAAGTGGCCACGGAGGATCCTTGGGCTCGTAGGGTGAGACCTTGGACCTATGGCAAAAGGATGGCGCGCTTACTCCTCAAAACTCAATAGCTTGACTGGAATCTTCACGTGTCCAAAAAAGTGGCAAATGTCCTGTAGAGCTTTGACAACAACGTCGGCTGCAAACTGCATGGGATTACGAGACTTGTCATATTACGGCAGCCTTTATGAGCCCCACTAGTTGGACAAACACTCCGGTCTAACCCACGTGTCCATCAACCCGCCCGTTTCCACCACGAAACGGTCCAGCCAAGCAATCGCAGAAAGGTCCGGCTGGGACCCGACCATCTGCACCTCGGCGGACGTACATTGGCCAATCAGGGTGCCGGCGCGCATCAAGTGATATTCCGATGTCACCACGGTCACAGACTTCCACCCATGTTCAGCAATCAAGGCGCGAAGAGCCTCGGCCTCACCCCTCGTATTTAGAGGCGAAGGACGGAAGCAGACCAGATCAGGATCAGCCTGGTCCTCATCGCACAGCGCGTCGCCTTCCACGTTGCCGGCCAGGCCAGTCGTTGAGACCACGAGGACGGGGATATCCAGCTCTTGCTGCAGCTTCTGGGCCACCGGCAGCCGTTCCTTGCTCATGCCGCCCAGTACTACGATCGCGTCCGTACGGTGGGGCGTCACTTGAGGAGGGTTATAGAAGAACTGGACTGCCGCTAGCACCCAGAGCAGAGCTGCCAGCAGACATGCCCCCACAACAACGCCAATGACACGCATGGCGGAGGCAGTTTTGAGGGGCACGGGGACAGTCTAAGGTCCGGAAATGGGTGTTCCCTCCCAGTCAAAAGCGCCGGAACTGCCTATCGGGTATCAACATCCTCAAATACAAGGAAAGTCTGGGTATCCAGCACGCCATCCATGGACTGCAATTGGTCGAAGATCACACGGCGGAGGTGGATGTTGTCGGTTGCGCGGACCAGCAGGATGACGTCGAAGTCCCCGCCCACCAGTGCGATGTGGTGGACCTCCGGGATCGCCCGCAACTGTTCCTTCAGTTCGCGCCAGGAGTGCTGCTGAACTTTCAAGGTCACATAGGCAGATGACCGTAGGCCCGCCTTGATGGGGTCAACCAGGGCTGTGAACTTCGTCAGCACCCCCTCGCCGGTGAGCCGGGCGATCCGTGAGTAGGCGTGAGCGCGACTGATGTGGACGTTCTCGGCCACCTGGGTGATGGACATGCGCCCGTCGGTGGTCAGCTCGCGGATGATGTCCCGGTCCACGCTGTCCAGGGGAACGGCGGTCAGTTCCGCTTCGGTCTCACTCATGGCACTCCAAATCGTCTACAGCACGGGCACGTTACCCAGCTCACAATTACAATTTGTCTTTCAGAATAGCCACTTCTTGCAAGCTCTTCCATGATTCGGCGGAAAGCTGGATACGAAACATCGCCGAGGAACATACTGGAAGCACATAGTGGCTAGAGAAGGACGGACCAATGACGATCCATGCAGACCACTCTGCGCCGGAGACGGCTGTAGAGGACCATGCTGCTGACGTTCGGACAAAATTCGGCATCAGCGTTGAGGACTACATGCTCCCCGCCCGGCACCAAATCCAGATGGTGAATCCTGACGGCAGCCTCCGATCCCATGACGAGCAAGGCACCGAACCCGGCCACGAGTACCCCACGCCCAGCGATGCTGAGCTGATGGCCGCTTATGAGCAGCTCGTCGTCGGCCGCCGGGTCAACGACCAGAACTCCGCGCTCGTCCGGCAGGGCCGTATGGCCGTCTATCCCTCAAGCCACGGCCAGGAAGCCTGCCAGGTTGCGGCTGCCATGTGTCTCAGCGAAGGTGACTGGCTGTTCCCCACCTACCGTGACGCCGTCGCTGTCATGACCCGAGGCGTGGACCCTGTTGAGGTGATGACCATCTTCCGCGGTGATTGGCACGGCGGGTATGACCCCAAAGAGCACAACGTCGGCATCCAGTGCACCCCGCTGACCACGCAGCTGCTTCACGCCGTCGGTGTGGCCCATGCGGCCAAGCTGCGCGGCGAAGACACCGTAGTGATGGCCATGTGTGGCGACGGCGCTACCAGCGAAGGCGACTTCCACGAGGCCCTGAACTTCGCTGCCGTTTTCCACCTGCCTGTCATCTTCTTCGTGCAGAACAACAAGTACGCCATTTCCGTACCGCTCAGCCACCAGTCCGTGGCGCCGTCGCTGGCCCACAAGGCTGTTGGCTACGGCATGGCCGGTGAGCGCGTGGACGGCAACGACCTGGTCGCACTGCTCGCCGTGATGGACCGGGCCGTGAAGCTGGCCCGCGAAGGCTCCGGGCCGCTGCTGATCGAGGCCCACACCTACCGCATGCAGGCCCACACCAACGCCGACGACGCCACCCGCTACCGTCCGGACAGCGAAGTCGCCGAATGGCAGGCCAAGGATCCGCTGGCTCGCATGAAGTCGTACCTCACAGACAAGGGTCTCCTTGACGACGAGGCCACCAACAGGATCGCTGAGCACGCCGAAGCCGTCGCCACCCAGCTCCGTGAGGGTCTGGGCGAGGATGTTCCGGTTCAGCCGCTGGACCTCTTCAAGTACGTCTTCGCCAAGCCCACCCCGCAGCTGAAGGAGCAATCCGAACTGCTCGCCAGCGAACTCGCACGAGAGGAGAGCGCAAAATGACCGTCACCACCACTGCCAACGGCACCACCACAGCCAATGTCAGCGCCGCCACCGCAAACGCCGCCGCCTCTGCCGCAGCAACAGCCGAGGCAACCGGCCCGCAGAGCCTCACCATGGCCAAAGCGCTCAACACCGCCATGGCTGATGCCATGCGCAATGACCCGTCGGTCCTGGTCTTCGGCGAGGATGTCGGCATGCTGGGCGGCGTCTTCCGCATCACCGACGGACTCATGGCCGAATTCGGCGAACAGCGCTGCTTCGACACTCCGCTGGCGGAATCCGGCATCGTCGGGATGGCAGTGGGCATGGCCATCAACGGCATGCGACCCGTCATCGAAATGCAGTTCGACGCCTTCGCCTACCCGGCCTTCGAGCAGATCGTCAGTCACGTAGCCAAGATGCACAACCGCACCAAGGGCAAGCTCAAAATGCCCATGGTCATCCGTGTTCCGTACGCCGGCGGCATCGGGGGAGTGGAGCACCACTGCGACTCCTCCGAGTCCTACTACGCCCACACCGCTGGCCTCAAGGTCTACACACCGGCCACCGTGGCCGACGGCTATCGCATGCTGCGCGAAGCCATAGATTCGGACGACCCCGTGATGTTCATGGAGCCCAAGAAGCTCTACTGGTCCAAGGACCAGGTGGACTTGGGCGCCTTGCGGGCAGAGCATGACGCCGGCACCTCCACCGAGGGCCGCGCAGCTGTTGCCCGTCCCGGCACTGACGCGACGCTCATCGCTTACGGTCCGTCCGTTCCCACCGCACTCGCCGCGGCTGCGGCGGCTGCTGAGGAAGGCCGCTCGCTCGAGGTCATCGATGTCCGCACCCTCGTCCCTTTCGATGACGAGACCGTCTGCGCGTCCGTGCGCAAGACGGGACGCGCCGTCGTGATTGCCGAAGCCCATGGCTTCGCGTCCGTGTCCTCCGAGATCGTGGCCCGCGTCCAGGAACGTGCGTTCCACTACCTCGCCGCACCGATTCTCCGAGTGACCGGCTTCGACGTCCCCTTCCCGTCTCCCAAATTGGAGCACTACTACCTGCCGAGCGTCGACCGCATCCTCGACGCCGTCGACGAACTGCAATGGGAGGACTGACCATGAGCTCAGATATGCAGGTCTTCAAACTGCCCGACCTGGGGGAGGGCCTCACCGAGGCTGAACTGGTGAACTGGCTCGTCGCCGTGGGTGACGAGGTCAGGGTTGACCAGCCCATCGCCGAAGTCGAGACCGCCAAATCCATGGTTGAGGTGCCCTCGCCTTACGCCGGCACAGTCGCCGAGCTGCACGGGGAACCCGGCCAAACGCTCGACGTCGGCAAGCCGCTCATCTCGATCGCTCGGATCGGTTCCGACGCGGCTGCGCCCGCTGCCGTCGCGGAGTCTGTCGCTCCTGCCGCCGTATCCTCGGGGATCGAGGCTTCGCCCGCCGCTGATGCTGCCGCGGAGACGTATCGCACGGAGGAGAAGGCCGGTTCCGGCAACGTTCTGATCGGCTATGGCACCCCTGGTGGGGCGACCGGTGGACGAACCCGGCCGCGCAAGGCGAGTGTCGCCGTCGTGGATCGCGTTGCTGAGCCCGCTGCTGAACAGGTCATGGAGCCGGCGGTTGCCGGGACTCGCATTCCTGGCAAGCTCAGTGCAGTCATCTCGCCGCTGGTGCGGAAGATGGCGCGCGACCATGGTGTTTCCCTCGACGCGATTGAGGGTTCGGGTTCCAGCGGGCTGATCATGCGCCGGGATGTGGAGGCCGCCATTTCGGCGCCGGAGGCTCCTGCCGCTCCTGCGGTTGCTCCGTCCAAGGCAGAGGTGCCCGCCGCTGCTGAGGGCACTGTTGACGGCCGGACGGGCTTGGCCGTATCGGCCAGGACGACGGTCCGTGGTGTTCGCAAGGCCGTTGCCGCGAACATGACCCGCAGCCGTTCGGAAATCCCCGAAGCGACTGTTTGGGTAGATGTCGACGCCACGGCTTTGTTGGACATGCGGGCAGAGCTCAAGAAGCGCGCTCCGCACGATACCCCCGGACTGCTGGCCTTTATCGCTCGTTTTGTCACGGCCGGGTTAAAAAAGTACCCCGCCCTGAATACGCGCTTCGAAACGGCCCCGGATGGTTCGCAGGAGATCGTCGGATTCGACGGCATCAACCTCGGCTTCGCGGCCCAGACCGATCGTGGACTCGTTGTCCCGTCCGTCCGCAATGCCCATGCGTTGAGTGCCCGTGAGCTGGACGCTGAGATTCGGCGGCTGACCGCCGTCGCCCGTGAGGGGAAAGCGACTCCAACCGAACTGGGCTCGGGCACCTTCACGCTCAACAACTACGGTGTGTTCGGCGTGGACGGCTCGGCCGCGATCATCAACTACCCGGAGGTTGCGATGCTCGGCGTGGGCCGCATCATCGACAAGCCCTGGGTGGTCAACGGTGAGCTGGCCGTCCGCAAGGTCACCGAACTCACCCTCGCCTTCGACCACCGCGTGTGCGACGGAGAGACGGCTGCAGGCTTCCTGAGGTACGTTGCTGATGCAATCGAGAACCCGGGTGGCGCACTCGCGGATATGTAGGTTTACGCTGCCCTATGTGGTGAGGGAAGGGACCCTGATTTTGGAGATCGGGGTCCTTTGCCGTCTCGGGGATCCGGGTCGTCCGATCCTGACGCCCGCGTCGTTCGTTTGGGTGTCAATCGTCGGCCGTCCGGTTCCCACAGCCCGACCCGGTAGGCTGGAAGCTGCTTTTTGACGCTCTAAAACCGAGGTACCGTGCGAGTCGTAGTTCTTGGAGACATTGGTCAATCCATTTATCACGTGGGTGACGAAGCGATGACCCATGCCGTAGTGGACGAACTCCACGCCCGCGGAATCACGGACATTGTGCTTCTGTCCCGGAACCCTGAACAGAGCAGCAAACTGTATGGCACGGCCGCGGTCAAGACCTTGAAGTTCCCTTGGCCCCCCAACCGCCGCGAGACGTACCTGCAGGAAATTCAGGCCGTCCTCGCGGGTGAAACGGATGCCCTTCCTTCCGACGATCAGGTCTACGCACTTATCGAGACCATCAAGTCTTCCGACGGTGTGGTCATTGCAGGCGGCGGCAACATGAATTCCCCGTATGGCTGGTTGCTGTACGAACGGGCAGCCGTGGGCGCCATCGCCAAGGCACTCGACAAGCCGCTGGTCATCTCCGGACAGACTGTGGGACCCGTACTCACGGGGCCCGACTACGACGCCGCTGTGGAGCTCTTCCGCTCGGCTTCGCTTTCCAGTGTCCGCGAGCAAACGTCCTTCGAGCTGATGCGGGAAGCCGGCGTCCCGGCCGGATTGACCTTGGACGACGCCAGCTTCCTCAAAGAGGGTCCTGCCGACGCAATCTATTCGTCGGCCGTTCCGACGTACCAGCCCAACCCCAACCGGCCATACATTGTGGCCAGTTTCGCGCCTGGCACGGGAGCGATGGACAGGGACGACTTCAACCAGGGTGTAGCTGACCTGCTGGACAGGATCGCCGACGCCGGCCAAGTGGACGTCGTGATGATTCCGCACATGTCCCGTCCGGGGAACCGCGACATGGACATGGAGACGCACGAGGATATCCGCCGCCGGATGCGTTCCAAGAACGTCACCGTCTGCGGGCAGTTCACTGCGGAAGACGCTGCATCCCTGACGATGCGGGCAGAATTCGTCGTCGCCAGCAGGTACCACCCCATTGTTTTCGCGTTGGCAGCAGGGGTGCCTTGCCTTGGTATCGCCGTGGACTACTACGGAGAAGTCCGTCTGGGCGGGGCCCTCGCGAACTGGGGCCTCGGCCACACCCTGCGGTCATTGCGGCACATGGTGACCCCCGGGTTTGACGACTATGTGGACCTTCTCTGGAAACGCCGGAATGACATCCGGGCGTACCTGCAGGACCTCAGGATCGCGCAAAGCTCCTTCCAAAGCGCATGGTGGGACGCCGTCGTTGAGACTCTCAAAGGCGCCACCCTGGACGGCCCGGTTCTCAGCCTGCCGGAACCGGTCTTCCCTGAACTGCACTCGGGGGAGCATCCTGCCGCTGCCAAACTTACGGCCAACAACGAGTCGCACATTGGTCACCAGTCTGTGGAGCTTTATCGGCTGACCCATGCCCTGGAGGACACCACCGGCACTCTCGCCGCGGTGGAAGCTGAGCACGAGAAGTTGCGGCTTGCGTTGGAAGACTCGGCAGGGAAATTAACGGCAGTGGAGACAGAATCCAACGAGCTCCAGAACCAGCTCCGGACTCTCGAGACCTCCCTTGTTGTGCGGGTGGCACGACGCTTGAAGTTGCTCCGGGCCTGACCCGCCAGTCTTCCAGCATCCCCTCGGTTTTGGTGGGTAGAGTAGAGGCCTGAACATCGCCGGATTGCAGTGGATACGGAGCACGAATTGTCAGCTTGGCTAGAACTCGGACCCAACAACTACGTCTTGGAAACCGAGGGATCGTTACTGAACACCGGGCTCGTGGTGGGCTCTGAGCTTGCCATGGTCATCGACACCGGCTGCGGCCCCCGCCAAGGCCGGGAGATTCTCGCTGCAGTCCGCGAAAAAACCCAGATCCCGCTGGTGGTGGTGAACACCCACGCGCACTATGACCACTTCTTCGGCAATGCAGTTTTTGCCGACGACGGCGTCACGGAGTTTTGGGCGCACGCCAACTGTGCGGCGGCCATCGAGCGCGACGCCGATAACCAGCGACGCTTTGTAGCTACGAACGAACCTGAGATGGCAGCAGGGGAGGGCGACGCCGTCGACATCGTTGTTCCCAACGCGCTGGTCCATGACCAGCCGGTCCTTGTGGACCTGGGCGGAATCACAGCAACACTCTTCTATCTGGGACGTGCGCATACTGACGGCGACCTCCTGGTAGGCACCAGCTCCACGTTGTACGTGGGGGACCTGGTGGAGCAGGGCGCGCATCCATCGTTCGAGGATTCATATCCGGAGGAGTGGGCAGACGCCCTGCGGCACATCTCCGCACTGCGCCACCGTTACGAGTTCCTGGTCCCCGGGCATGGAAAACCTGCAAGCGACGAGTTCGTCAAAACCATGGCCGACACGATGAGCACCGCCGTCCGTCAGGCCACCCAGAGCATTCGGGACATGCCTTCCGACGCAACCAAAGCGATTCCGGTGCTGCCTTACGGCCCGGAGCAGTCCCGCTGGTTCATCAAGAGGCTCCAGGAAACCAACGCCCAAGGACGGACCTCGTTGGCGACTCCGGACGCCGGGCCGGGCAAGGCCGGTTTCTATCCGTCATAAACAAGGGTCCTTATAAATTTCCATTTCGTTTACTCCCAGCCATGGACTAATTGGTGACAGCCGTCCTAGGATGAAGGCGACCATTCGGTTCGCGACTACCTGGGGGTGTCGAGATGAAGGGCACACGCGCATTCCCGCGTGCTACCAACATTCTCCGCTCCGTCATGATCGCTGGAGCCGGCACGGCAATCTGGATGGCACTCTCCGCAACAGCTGCGAGTGCTGACACCGGAGCCGCGGATAACCACTCAATACTTGGCGGAGCAACGTCCTACGTATCCTCTGCTGTTTCCTCGGCAACAGACGCCGTCGGATCTGTTGCAAAGGCTGCTGTTCCACCTGCGACGGCTCCCGGCATCAGCATCCCTGTCCCGAACGTGCCGCTGCCTGCCCCCGTTAAAGCGGTAGTGCCCACGAAGCCGATAACTGTCCACGTTCCGGTGGTGACGCCCATCGTGGAGCAAGTTGGGGGATCGGTCGACACAATCGTAGAGACCGTTCCAGTCGTCAACCACGTAGTTCCCGGCGGCACTGTCGAAACTGTTGTGGACACAGTGGTGGCACCAGCGACGGGGGCTGTCGACCAGTCGGTCGAGGCCGTGGTTCCTCCGGTCAACGAAGCCCTGGCACCCGTCGCCTTGGCACCCGTCACCGATGTGACCAGCCCCATTCTTCAACCGATCGTCGATGTGGTTGATGCCGTCCTTCCGCAGGTTCCCTCCGTTACTCCACCCGGCGTGCCGGGCCTTCCCGCAGCCCCTGGTGGTGACGCTGCCCCTGACGTCGGCACTATCCCAAGTTCCGGCGTCGTCAGTTCGCAGCAGGGGGCAACAGCGGTGGTGTCAGCGCTCAACGAGCCGCCATCCGCGCCATCGGAACTGTCTACATCCACAACAACTCCAAGCGCCGCTATTGACGTTTCACCGGTGCCCTCCATTTCACGCGTGCTCGGTTCTGTAAGCCCAGTACCGGCCGTTGGGGTCCAGTCGACGGCGGCCCCCAAAGCTCCCTCGGACATTCCAGCGGGTCCCGACTCAGTGCCCGCTGGACTCGCTGGTGCTGGCTCCGGTAATTCCCAAAACGGCCCGCCAAGCCCCGCCGCAGCCTTCCTCCACGGCGCACTGATCATTCCTGCAAGCTCCCTTACTGACCTTGTGACGGTCAGCGATGAACAACATCCAAAGCCGGTCTGTTTTGATCCCGGCTCTTCTCCTGATTAGTTCCCGCACCCAGCTGCGCAGCAACCCGCAGCAGACGGTTACGAGGGCGATCCGTCAACGGACGTCTCTGGGAACAAGACCTTCAGGAGAAGATCACAATGAACACGACCATTCGCAAGTGCCTCATCGGCACATGCTTTGCCGGGGGCATGATTGTCCTCAGCGCAACCGCGGCAAATGCCGCGGATACCACCAACGGCAAGGACGGGCTCCTATCCGGAACCCAGGTGGTAGCGCCTGTTACAGCGCCGATCACCGCCGGCGCCACCTCGCTTGGACTGTTGGGGGACTCAGCAGCTACGACGTCCGCGCCGGCAACTGCTGGAGGTTCAGGCGCAGTGCCTGCTGCCACCACCAACGGCTCCAACAGCATCGGCTCCGGGACGCAAGTAGTCGCCCCGGTCACGGTGCCCATAAACCTGGGCTCGTCGTCAGTGGGTCTGCTGGGGGGCTCCACTGTGGCGAGCCCAGCCACACCTGCCGCACCAGCAGCGGCAACAAGTTCGACGCCGGCCGCCGGAACCAGCGGTTCCGGCGGCATCGCCTCGGGAACCCAGGTGGTCGCTCCGGTGACCGTTCCCGTCACGGTGGGGTCGACGTCGGCGGGCGTTCTGGGGGACTCATCTGCCACCTCAACACCAGCAACATCAGCTCCTGCACCGGCTCAAGCGCCGGCGCAGGCAACAACGTCGGGGGGAGAGTCAATTGCATCCGGCGCTCAGGTAGTGGCTCCGATATCGGTCCCTGTTAACATCGGAGCCACTGCTGTGGGTGTGGCTGGGGATTCCTCGGCCACGTCCGGCACCGCCGGGTCTGCTGGCGGGACGGCCCCTGCTGGCAGCACTTCGGGTGCTTCGACGAGTGGTTCTGACGGGATTGGTTCGGGGACTCAGGTTGTTGCTCCGATTACGGCTCCGGTGAACCTGGGTGCCACGTCCGCTGGTGTGTTGGGTGATTCGTCCGCGACAAGCACCGGTACTGCGGGTGGGACTGCTCCTTCTGGCACGACTTCGGGTGCTTCGACGAGTGGTTCTGACGGGATTGGTTCCGGCACTCAGGTTGTTGCTCCGATTACGGCTCCGGTGAACCTGGGTGCCACGTCCGCTGGTGTGTTGGGTGATTCGTCCGCGACAAGCTCCGGCACTTCCGGCGGGACGGCCCCTTCGGGCACCACCGGTGGCAGCACCACATCCGGCAGCAATGGGCTGCTCTCCGGCACCCAGTTAGTCATTCCGATTACGGCTCCTGTAACCGTCGGGTCCACGTCAGTGGGCGTCGGAGGCGGCTCGGTTGGCACCGTCACGCCTCCGGTTGTGAATCCTCCGGTTGTGAACCCGCCGGTTGTGAACCCGCCTGTGGTGAATCCTCCGGTTGTGAACCCGCCGGTCGTGAACCCTCCTGTCGTCACCCCTCCCGTGGTAAACCCGCCGACAGCTAACCCACCTGCTGACGGCAACACCCCCGCTACAGGCATCAGTGCAGGAGCCGGCACCCAAACCGGCGCCGTTGTAACCCTGGGTTCCACTCAGGGTGCGATGACCGCGGCAGCTTCCACCGCCGTCGGGAGTTCAAGCGAGCTGGCCAACACGGGACTGAACGGCACCTTCGTCCTCTGGGCAGGAGCCATGCTCTTGATAGGCCTGCTCCTGGCCGCAGGTAGCCGCCGTAAGGCAACCGCCAACCGTCGGTAGTCCGCGGCAAGCAATCCCGCTTCGCATGTAGTTGTTGCGGCTCCGGATCCCGGAGCCGCAACAACTGCGGACTCCACTAGTGCGCGAGTGCGCATTGCACAACGTAATGCTGGGCCCGCCCCCAACACCAGCAGTCCTAGGATGAAAGGGATGACCAAGACCCAGACGAATCAAGCGTTTAGCCTCCGCAGCGTTGCATTGCCGGCCTTCGGGCCAGCACTGCTGTTCTGCATCGGCGAAGGGGCGGTCCTTCCAGTCATTGCCCTCTCGGCGCGTGACCTCGGGGCATCTGTGGCCGTTTCGGCGTTGATCGTGACCCTGATCGGACTGGGCTCCTGGATCTTCAACATTCCGGCGTCGATCATCACGGAGAAGTTCGGCGAACGATGGTCGATAGTCGGCGCCGGCGCACTGGGAGCAATTGCCCTGGGTGCGGCGGCGTTCGCGCCGCAAATGGAGCACGGTCTCTGGTTACTGGCGGCCTCCATGACTTTCGTGGGAATGTCCGCCAGCGTCTTCAACCTCGCCCGGCAAAAGTTCCTCACCGAAGCTGTCCCCGTTCTATACCGCGCACGGGCGCTGTCCACGCTGGGAGGCGTGACCAGGATCGGCATCTTCATTGGGCCGTTCGTTGGTGCTGGCGTCATGCAGTTCGCCGGAATCAGCGGCGCGTACTGGGTGGGCTTTGCGGGCATGATGGCGGCCGCGGCGTTGTCGCTCACCATCCCGGACCTGGTGGCCCCTGACACGTCCGACGGCGGTCCGCGCCCTCCGGCTTCCACGTTGCGGAGCGTCGCGGTATCCCACGCGGGAGTATTCCTGTCCGTTGGTTTCGGGATCCTGCTCCTCAGTGCTTTGCGTGCCTCGCGACAGGTGGTCATACCGCTGTGGGCGGATCACCTGGGCCTCGACGCCACACATGCTTCCCTGCTCTTCGGCCTCTCCGGAGCGATCGACATGCTGGTGTTCTACCCTGCCGGAAAACTCATGGACAGGAAGGGGCGGCAGTGGGTGGCCATCCCGTCCACGGTGATCATGGGGAGCGCCCTGATCCTGATCCCGTTCACTGGCGGGTTCGTGCCGTTGCTCCTGGTTGCCCTGCTGATCGGCTTCGGCAACGGTATCAGCTCCGGACTCATCATGACGCTCGGCGCCGACTTTTCACCGGACAACGGGCGGAGTCACTTCCTCGGGATCTGGCGCTTCATCGCCGACTCCGGCGCTACCGGGGGACCGGTGCTCCTCTCGGGACTGACGGCCGCCATTTCACTGTCCGCAGGCATCTGGGCCACAGGCGTGCTGGGGTTCGCGGCCGCGGTGGTGTTCGCCGTCGCAATTCCCAGGCTGAAGCACCGGCGTAACTACTAGGTGGACGTTTCGCGGCACCAATTAAGGGGTCATTGGCCGCCACGGCTAGACTACCGTGGTGCCAGAAAACCAATCCGCTGATATCCCCACGCCATCCACCTTTGATGATCTTGGGGAGTTCCTGTCCGCTGAAGAGGTTCCCGCGGGGCTGATTGAGATCCAGTATCAAGGCTTGCCGCTCGAGATACTGAACATCCCCGCCGACTCGGATACTACGCTCGTTTGTTTCCATGGTGCGGCCGAAAAGGACGTCCGACTCCCTTGGTTCCTCGGGCAAGGTGTGACGGCTGGACTGCCAGTCAACCGGGTCTTTATCTCCGATCCAAGCCTCCGTAAATCTTCGGAATTCAACCTCGCTTGGTACGCGGGGTCCAGCGAGCAACCTGACCTGCAAGCGACGCTGGCAGACGTTGTCCGACGTATCATCCGGGAAACCGGAGGGTACAACGTAGTGTTCTTCGGTAGCTCTGCCGGCGGATACGCCAGCCTTGCTGTGTCGCGCTTTTTCCCTACTTCGCTGGCGCTCGCGGTCAATCCTCAGACCTCGATATCCCGCTTCTACCCCGGGGCGGTGGAGCGCTACATGACTTACGCGTGGGATATGGAAGGCAAAGACATGTCCGAGTTGCCTGCGAGTGTGGCTCATGACTTGATTCCGGCCTACTCGGCCAGTTTCAGCCATACGGTTGCACTTATTCAGAACGCCAAGGATTGGTTTCATGTCCAGAAGCATCAGCTCCCCTTTGTGGACGCCGTTGGTGGCTCTGAGAACTTGTACATGCTGATGGACCGCTGGGGACCTGACACTGGGGACGGCCATATCCCACCACCAAAAGAGCTGCTAAGGGCATGTTTTGAAGCCTTGGCGACGTGCGGGGGAGACTGGCCGACAGGACTCGCGGAGTGTGGCTTTCAAGCCGAAACCACACGCAGGGATGTGAAGCGCCGGGTATTGGATACCGCTCCAGGGCCCGCCGAGTAGGATAACGCCCGCGCGCATAAGCAACCGAAAAAGGGTGTATCTCTGCCTCCCCCGCGTCGCACTCACAGGAAATTCGCAGGAAACTCCAGAGAGTGGCTAAACTCATGCTGGCCGTAGACTCGCGGCCATTTTTCCGCGCTCTTGGGGGCGTTT
Organism: Paenarthrobacter aurescens; assembly: GCF_025421775.1. Classification (GTDB taxonomy): domain Bacteria; phylum Actinomycetota; class Actinomycetes; order Actinomycetales; family Micrococcaceae; genus Arthrobacter; species Arthrobacter aurescens_B. The sequence goes on from NZ_JAOEFX010000003.1 coordinate 266,487, forward strand.
GAGCAGAGGGCGCTGTCTATGCAGAACCGACGGAGAGCCAGCGTGCGCTCTCAACTATTCCTTGTGGGCGTCATCGCGATGGTTGGAGCCGGTCTGCCGGCCCTTCCCGCTGCGGCAGCTGATGAACCTACGCCACCAACGCCAAAGGCAGCAGCCGGGCCCGCAGCTACCACTGCAGGAACTGCCGTACCGACGGACCAGTTCATTGTGAAGTTCAAGGAACGAGCCGGCATCCAGTCTGCAGACAGGCAGTCCTCGCTCAACCGGGTGGCCGGTGCTGCAGGCGTATCAGTGGAGAACCTGCGGGCCACAGCATCCGGTGCAGACGTTGTTAAAGCCGACAGAAAGCTGGGAGCTGACGAAGCCAACGAGTTTGTGGCCGCCCTGGCTGCGGACCCCAACGTGGAGTACGCCGAACCGGACGTGATCATGCGGGTTCAGGAAGTCAGACCCAACGATACGTACTTCGGCATTCAATGGGGCCTGGGTGATTCCTACGCTGGGGGCATTCACACGCCGACAGCCTGGGATATCAATCAGGGTGAGGGCAGTGTGGTTGCTGTCGTTGACAGTGGCATTCTCAGCCACACAGACCTCAATGCCAACGTCCTTCCGGGCTATGACATGATCGGCGATCCCGCTGTTTCCCGGGACGGGGACGGCAGGGACTCGAACCCCCGGGACGAGGGCGACGCCACAACCGCAGGACAGTGCGCGGCCGGGGAGCCGGCCGAGCGGTCGTCATGGCACGGAACGCACGTTGCAGGCATTATTGCTGCCGTAGCCGGCAATGGAAAAGGCATTGCGGGCGTAGCGCCCAAAGCCAAGGTGGTGCCCGTACGCAGCATAGGCACATGTGGCGGATACCTCTCCGACATCGCTGAAGGGATTGCTTGGGCAGCGGGAGGAACAGTGAACGGCATCCCGGATAACCAGAACCCGGCCAGGGTCATCAATGTCAGTATTGGCGCCCAGGGTACGTGCCCCAGAGCTTTCCAAAACGCAGTGGACTTCGCCACGGAACTGGGAGCCTCCGTAGTGGTTTCGGCCGGCAATCAGAACGTGGACGCCTCACTGGTGAGTCCTGCCAACTGCCGCGGCGTCGTTGCCGTAGGAGCCAGCACCAAGGCCAATCGCAAGGCGTACTACTCAAACTTTGGCGCGGCCGTGGACCTCATGGCGCCAGGCGGCGACATGAGCGTTGACGTGTTTGACGGGATTGTCTCCACACTCAACAACGGCACCGACCGTGCCACCACAGAGGATTACTATCTCAAAGCCGGAACATCCATGGCAGCGCCCCACGTAGCTGGTGTGGCCGCGATGATGTTGTCGATACTCCCCGCCATGACACCGGCAGATGTGGAACAGAAGCTGAAGGGCACCGCAGGGCCGCTTACTTGCGTCGACTGCGGTAACGGCCTTCTCAATGCGGACCGGGCATTGCGGGACATCCAGGCGGAGGCCGCCCCCATCGTGGCTGGCACACCGACCATTTATGGGGAGCTGTCAGTAGGCAACCCGATCTGGGGAGATCCCGGATCCTGGGGTATAGCAGCCGCGACTAATTGGGAACTCCAGTGGCACCGCAATGGTGTCGCCATTCCCGAGGCAACCGGCTATGAGTACTTGCTCGTACCGGAAGATCTGGGTGCCGCGCTCACCTTCACAGTGAAGGCCAGCAAGAAGTTTGTCCCCGCGGTCTCGGCCACTTCGGCTCCCACTGCTGCAATTAAGCCCGGGACCCTGTCCTCGAGCGTTCCCACGATCAAGGGTTCAACCTACGTTGGGAATGTGTTGACGGTGGACCCAGGCAACTGGGGACCTGAGCCGGTGTCACTGTCCTACCAGTGGTACAGGTCAGGAAGCATGATCCAGGGTGCTACGGGGACCAGCTATTCAGTCGTGGATGCAGATGCTGCCAAGCCCTTGACGGTGCAGGTGACCGGAGCAAAGCAGGGTTACACCAACTCGTTCAAAACCAGTGCTGCTACTCAACCCGTGGTGACCGCTGACAAGGCAGTGACCCCGGCTGCAGTTGTCTTCGCGGACGCTCTCAACGTGGCTGACGACAAGTACACCATTCCCCAGTCCCTCGGCACTGAATACCAGGTCGGAGGCAGTACGGTCCCCGCGGGAACCTACCCCGCACGGGGGCAGACAAGGGTAACGGCCAAGATCAAGGACGGTTACGTGTCGGCCAACGGCGCCGTGACCGAATGGGCGGCTTACTTCAGCTTTAAGGGCGCGGCGTTTACGGCTCCGGCGGTATCACCCTTCAAGGATGTGCTGACCAAGCAGCAGTTCTACAAGGAAATGGCGTGGATGGCGGACCGGAAGATCTCCACGGGTTGGGTAGAAGCGGACAAATCCGTGACGTACCGGCCGCTGGCGCCCATCAACCGCGACGCAATGGCGGCATTCCTCTACCGGATGGCTGGATCACCCGCATACACGCCTCCGGCCAAGTCGCCATTCAAGGACGTGACAACCACCCAGCAGTTCTACAAGGAAATGTCTTGGTTGGCACAAACAGGCATCTCGTCCGGATGGACAGAATCGGATGGTTCCCGGACCTACCGACCCTTGACTCCGATTAACCGTGATGCCATGGCCGCCTTCCTGTACCGGCTGGCGAACCAACCCGACTACGCTGCGCCACCAGTGTCACCCTTCCAGGACGTTCAGACCTACCAGCTGTTCTACAAGGAGATGGCCTGGTTGTCGGAAATGAAAATCTCCTCCGGCTGGACGGACGCATACGGGGGCCGCACCTATCAGCCTTTGTCGCCCATCAACCGCGATGCCATGGCCGCCTTCCTCTACAGGATGCCGTAGCACTGCCAGGGCACATATCAACCGGGGCCGGTTGCAGACTTTCTGCGGCCGGCCCACGGCTTTAACGAGCAGCTGGGTCACCACTCACAGGTAATTCGCAGGAATCTCAACTCACTGGCTAAACTCAGTCTGGCTGCGCATCGCGGCCATTTTTCAGCGCTCTTTGGGGGGCGTTTTGAGTAAAAGGGCGAAAGTACATGCGTAACCAACGGAAAGCCGTGGTTAGTTCTCGTTTAATCCTTCTAAGCGTTGTAGCTATGGTGGGCACAGCTCTGCCCGCCTTGCCGGCCTCCGCAGACGACACTCCTCGGCCGGCTCCCAGCGCGGCACCGTTGACGGATGCTGTCACCGCGGCGCCAGCGCCTACCGATCAGTTCATCGTTAAGTTCAACGAGCGTGCAGGAATTCAATCTGCTGATCGCCGCAATTCCTTGGACCGTATCGCCGATGACCTGGGCGGACAGGTTGAAAGTGTTCGAACCACGGCCGCGGGCGAGCAGGTCATCAAGGCTGACCGGAAGCTGACTGCTGACGAAGTTGATGACGTCATTGAAACCCTGGACGCGGATCCCAGCGTGGAGTACGCCGAACCAGACGTCATCATGAGGCCATTCGCCAACGCGCCGGACGACACCTACTACGACATGCAGTGGGCACTCGGCGACGGGACCGCTGGAATCGACGTCCTTGGTGCCTGGGACTACAGCGAAGGTGAAGGCAGTGTAGTTGCTGTCATTGATAGCGGCATCCTCAAGCACACCGATCTCGATGCCAACATCCTTCCGGGTTACGACATGATCGCGGACCTCGACACTTCCCGTGACGGCGATGGCCGGGACTCAAACCCCCAGGACGAAGGTGACACAACCTTTGACGGCCAATGTGCTGCGGGGGAGCCAGGGACAAAGTCCTCATGGCACGGAACGCACGTCGCAGGCATCATCGCCGCTGTTGCTGACAACGCGAAGGGCGTTGCCGGCGTCGCGCCCAAAGCGAAGGTAGTCCCTATCCGGGCCATTGGAACATGCGGCGGATACACCTCTGACATTGCGGACGGCATCCGATGGGCTGTCGGTGGAACCGTGACCGGTGTGCCGGCGAACGCCAACCCCGCCCGGGTAGTCAACTTGAGCCTGGGCGGAAGAGCCTCGTGCTCCACTACCTACCAGAACGCTGTGAACTTTGCCCGCAGCAAGGGAGCGGTAGTGGTTGCTGCCGCCGGCAACGAGAATGTGGACGCCGCCCAGGTCAGCCCGGCTAACTGCCAAAACGTGATCACCGTAGCCGCCAGCACCCGAACGCATGCCAAAGCCGATTACTCGAACTTCGGATCCGTGGATCTCTATGCTCCCGGTGGGGAGATGAGCAAGGCAGCGGTAGATGGCATCGTGTCCACGCTGAACAACGGAACGGACCGACCCGGCACCGAGGATTATTACCTCAAAGAAGGCACATCCATGGCCGCTCCGCACGTCGCGGGCGTCGCTGCCCTCATGCTGGCGCGGATGCCGGCCTCCACCCCCGCAGATATTGAACGACGACTCATCAAGACCGCCCAAGACCTCGGATGCACCTACTTCAGCTGCCGGGTGAACGTGGTTGACGCCAGATTGGCTCTGAGGGAAACCGCGTGGGATGCAACTCCTTTGGTTGCTGTCCCTCCCATCATCAGTGGTGATCCGAGGGTGGGCTCGGCCTTGTATGCGCTCCCAGGCAACTGGGGACCCGACGCTTCTGACGTTGTCCGCTGGGGGTACCAGTGGTATCGGGACGGCGTACCCATTGCAGACGCTTGGAGCGCTTCCTACACATTGGTCCCGGAAGACCTGAACGCCGGCATGACGGTGAAAGTCTCGGCAAGCAAAATCCACTTTGACGAAGTATCTGCGACCTCGGCGCCCACGGCCAAAGTGGGACCGGGGACCATAAGTGCCAGTGTTCCCGTCATCGATGGTCCCGCCTACGTGGGAAGCGTGCTGAAAGCACAGGCAGGGACGTGGGAGCCGGCTCCGGTTGAGTTAACCTACCAATGGAGCCGTGCCGATAACCCGATCGAAGGTGCCACCGCCGCCGACTACGAGGTAACGGAAGCAGACGCGGGCAAGCCGCTGCGGGTAACCGTGTCCGGGACCAAGACTGCCTACGCGCCGGCGTCGACCACCAGCGCCCCGACCATCAACGTGCTTGGCGCCGACAAGGCGGCGACACCCGCACCAGTGGTTTTCAAGGATGAGTCCTACATGGGGGACGACACGTACACCATTCCCGAGTCCACGGGCGTGGAGTATCAGCTGGGCGGAAAAACCGTTGCGGCGGGTACCTACCCGGCCAGAGGGCAGGTGAAGGTTTCGGCCATAGCTAAGTCCGGGTACCTCCTGAAGGCAGGCGCCACAGCCGCGTGGTCGGCGTACTTCAGCACCAAGGGACCTGATTTCACCGCACCCACCACGTCGCCTTTCAAGGATGTGCTGACTTCCCAGCAGTTCTACAAGGAGATGTCCTGGTTGGCTGACCGGAAGATTTCCACGGGCTGGGTTGAGGCGGACAAATCAGTGACTTACCGGCCTGTGACACCCATCAACCGTGATGCCATGGCCGCTTTCCTCTATCGCATGGCGGGCTCGCCGGATTACACGCCTCCGGCAAAGTCCCCGTTCAAGGACGTGCTGACCACCCAGCAGTTCTACAAGGAGATGTCCTGGCTTGCTGACACGGGCATTTCGTCCGGTTGGACGGAAAGTGACGGTTCACGCACCTACAAGCCGCTGACGCCGATCAACCGCGATGCCATGGCGGCGTTCCTCTACCGCCTGGCCAACAGCCCGGACTTCGAGGCTCCTGCGACGTCGCCGTTCCAGGACGTGTACACCTATCAGCAGTTCTACAAAGAGATGGCGTGGATGGCCGACAAGAAGATCTCCTCGGGCTGGCTGGAGGCTGACGGCTTCTACACCTACCGGGCTTTGTCTCCCATCAACCGCGACGCGATGGCAGCCTTCCTCTACCGCATGCCATAAGGCTTTGGGAGCTGCTGCTTCCTGACCCTGTTTGGACCACGAACGGCCGCAGAGCAACTCGATCAGGTTGTCCTGCGGCCGTTCTGCCTTCACTGATCTGTACTGCTAGCGGACTGCGTGGTTGCCCTTGAACTCAAGCTTCAGGTTGCCCGAGCCCTTCGCGGTGCCGTTCACCGCGGACAGGGTTTCCGCGAAGACCAGCGTGGAGTGGGCAATCGCGTCGGCCATCTGTTCCAGGACCGCTGCATCGATGTTGTCGATGTCATCGCAGGCTTGGTGGTAGCAGGGATCGTAGGCAACGCCTGCCGTGCCGCCGTAGACTGCCGCCTGCTCCGCCGTCTTGATCTCTTCGGCGCCGGTGAACAGGCCTCCTGCGGGAATACCGTTTTCGATGAATCCGAAGTAATCGGAGCGCCCATCGAACTCTGTGGGCTCTGTGGCCAGGCCCTGCGAGGCGAAGTAGTCAAGGAAGACCTTCTCGATCGCGGCCGAACCATTGGGCCCAGCGGTTCCGAGCGGTTTGCCATCACCGTCGTAGACGAACCGGACCGGGTTGGGAGAGGCCACCATGTCGAAGTTGAGATTGAGGGCATGGCCCTTCACGTCACTCTTGCTCAGCTGGGAGACGTAGTAGTCCGAGCCGATCAGGCCGTCCTCCTCACCGCTCCACCACGCGAACCGGACGCGGTTTTCCGGAGAAATACCGAGAGCCGCGAACTGCAGGGCGGTTTCAAGGATGGCTGCGGAGCCGGAACCGTTGTCGTTGATGCCCGGGCCTTCGGCTACGGAGTCAAGATGCGCGCCCACTACCACCGTGCGGTCTGCACGTCCCGCAGTATCCGCCAGGACGTTGAAGGTTTCAATCGGTTGGGTATCGCCCTCCACCTCGATGCGAACAGTGGCTCCAGGGAGGCCGGCCAGCTCCTCGCCCACGGCAAAGCTTGCGCCAACGGTCGGTACGGTCACTGCTGGGTTGTCGGCGGTGGGGGCTCCGAGGGTTCCGTCCACCCTGGCCAGCCTGTCATCGGCGTCACCCTGGTTGAAGATGATCACACCCGCTGCGCCGGCAGCCTGAGCGTTCACGGCCTTGGTGTTGAAGGGGCAGGTGCCGCGCTGGATGAGCGCGATGTTGCCTGCCACGAAGCCGGTGAAGTCGGCAGCCTCACAGCCACTCGTTGAGGCCCGGTCGCCGGTGAGGTTGATATCCACCGGCGTCACAGTGGCCGAGACGTCACCGAAACCGGAGTAGGACATCGCGCCGAAATCGTCTTCGGTGTACGTTCGCGGCGTTGGCGTGAGCCGCTCGAAGGCTTCACTGGCCAGGTTGAACTTGAGGTACTCGAAGTACTGGCGTTGGGTGACGAAGCCTGCGGCTTCAAGCTGGTTCTCGATATACTCCGCGGATGCCACGTGACCCGTGGTGCCGGCTGATCGGGTGCCGCCGTTGGCATCTGCGATCGCTTGGAGTTCTTCGAGGTGGTCGATGATGGCGCCCGCGGTCACTGCATCGCGGAGGGCCTGGGTGTCCGTCGCCTTCGCAGCCAGGGCGGGTGGCGTTATTGCAACGGCAAGAATGGCGACTGTTGCCACTCCTGCCGCGAGAGCAGAGGTTCGGTTTCCAATGCGTGGTTTGTGCTTTGTATGCATCTCATGCATCTCCCTGTGGGGACCCGGTAATTGGGTGGCCGGGTGCGGTAGCGCAGAATCTACCCTGCAGGAGTCCGCTGGTGAAGCCTTGCTTTTTTGAGTGGCTCAGGTCTAGGTGCGATCCACCAACCGCGGTGTCTTCCACGCCCGGTCCGGTACCTTGCCGGTGACGAGGGCCACCGCGACCACCAACAGCACCAAGCCCCACGTTGCGTTGGCAACATCCAGGGCCGACCTCATCACCACGAACGGCGGGATGATCGCCAGGACGGTCCCGACGGCGATGCGCCACATGGCAGGTCGTGCAGCACCCGGCGTCAAGGCGGTGCTGGCGAGCTCCAACCGGACCAGCGGGGTTGAGACCAGCAATACCAACGCCCAAGCCGCCACGTAGAACAGCGGCCTGCTCAGCCACCATTCGGCGCTTGCCGGCTCAGGGAACGGCAGTCTCAGGACAAGCGCGATCCCGAACATGGCAATGATCAACGGCAAGTGCCACAGGTAGATGGTCATCGCCCGGCTGCCCACCACGAACATCACCTTCTGCACCCAGCCAACGTGCACGCACCGCTGCAGTACCGGGTACACGGCCTTCACCAGCAGCACATGTGCCAAGCCCACCAGGACCAGCGGGAACATGGGCGGGTTCTGGTTGGTCAGCATGTCCACGGGGTAGGGGCCAGCGTGGGTCAGCGGAACCAGCAAGACGTAGCAAGCAACCGCGGCCAGTACCAGCTTCCAGCGGGCAAACCGGTCAAAGAATCCGTCGGCGTAGAAGAAACCGAGCTGTTGCAGCAAGCCCCACACGAACACCATGTTGAGCAGGCCAATCGGGTTCGAGTCGAAGCCCCACGGGTTGCGCTCCAAACCCAGGCGGAGGATGTCAACGACGACGGCGCCCGCGGCCAGCGCTGCGACGGTCCAGTACGGTGCCCGGTGGTGGAGCTTCGCCATCGTGGGCACCATTGCCTGGCAGATCAGGTACGCGGCGAGGAACCATAGCTGTACTCCGGCGCCCGCAGCGATAACGGTGAGCAAATCACCCGGGACGCCAGCCGCCGTCGCGATCCACAGCGCAATGGCGAGGAACGCATACAGCGCGACCGTGGGACGAACCAGACGCAGCACCCGGTTACGGAGATAGTCTCCGGCGTCGCCGCCCTTGCGTTGCAGGCTCCGCCATGAGGTGAGCGAAGCGAAGCCGCCAACCACGAAGAAGAGCGGCATGACCTGGCCGAACCATGTGCCCTGCGCAAACCAGCTAAGGGAAGTCAGCGGATTCCCTACTCCGATGCCGGACTCGTCAACACTGATGCCCATCATGAGCAAGTGCACGGCCACCACGGCAAACATGCAGGCGACGCGAATAAGGTCGACTACCAGGTCACGCGAAGCTGGTACGCCGAGTGGTGCAGTGGTTCGGGCCGAGCCGGACCTGAGGGTGGAAGACATGGGTGCTCCTGGGATTTTCCATTGTGGATTTTCCATTGTTTATCCATCGAGTGGATTAACTGTAGCGCACCCAACCGTGTCGCGTCGATGACTTGTTCAGAAAGGTCACGTTTTCCGGGTCAGAAATGGCTGGCCGGGCGTAGCCTGAAGACGGAGGACCCGCTGCAGTGCCCAGAGTGCTGCCCCAGCGCATCCAGGTCCCATGAACCCACCCCACCAATGAATGGCAGCGCTGATCACTATGCACATCAGGGAATTTTGGAGTCAGCTTTCTCCGGACACGCAACAATGGCTCATCGACAATCCGGGAAGCAGGATCGTGCCCCGTACCATGACGGCCATCTTCAATGAAGAAACAGGCGAGCATGGAGCCGTGGATATCCATGGCGGAACCCTGCTCACTGAGGATGATCAGCACTTCATTCAGGAGCAGGCCCGGGAGAGTGCAGAGCGAGCTGCGGAGGGGCCCAGGTTCTTCGACTCGGTAAACCCGAGGACTAGGTCACGCGCTGCCGCGGGGTGGAGCGGGCTACCGCCTGCGGGCAGCCAGCCCGAAGAGCCACGTGCCGCCAAGGGCTGAGAGGTAGCCTGCGATCACAATGAAGGCTGTGCCCGCCCAGAAGTAGTCGATGGTGCTGTCGGTGCTCAAGCCCGGCATGACCTGCAGCAGCGAATAGCCAGCCACTGCAATCGCCACCACCAGTGCGGAAACCGTGAGCCACACCCATAGCCGGGACGCCGCCCAGTGTTCGCCGTATCCCTTCCAGACGTTCCAGGTGCTGCCTGTGCGGAGGATGAGCCACCCCGCAGGGAGCATGACGGCGCCGACAACCAGGAATGCCGCCACCACGTCGGCCGGGCGGTGCCATTGGTTGATGAGCGTGGAGACGCCCGTGGCAACGGCGAACGTGCTGCCGAGGAAGCCTGCCAAAGGCCGCCAGCGGGGTGAGACCATGAGGAACACCGCGGCGGCAGCCGAGGCGGCCAGTGTGGTGTGCCCGGAGGGAAGTGAGTTCAGTTCCAGGGTCTGGACACCGCGGTCGGGCCTGTCGGGGATGAAGAACTTGAGGATCTGCGTGGCTGCATTGGCTGCGATGCATGCCGCAACCGCGATTCCGGCAGCCTTCCAGCGTCGGCGGGCGACGGTCACGAAGAGCACCATAATGGCGGCGATCGCGAGCGAAAGCATGGGAAGCATGTCCAGGAAGTCGGTGGAGGCCCTGCCCGCTGTTCCGCCCAACACGGTTGCCTCAACAAGTGCCGACTCGTCGATGAACTGCCCCATGGTGGTCCGAACAAAGAAGTAGTACGTTGCGGCCAGGCCTACGACGCTGGCGAGCGTGGCCAGTATGAAAAGGAAACCTGTTCCGACGCCGGCGTCGCGTTGTTGAAGCGGCCGTTTGCTCGACCTCCCGCTGGTGCGGAATTGCTGGGAACTCATTCTGTCTAGGGTGCCACAGTTCTCTGGAAGGCCCGTGTGAGTGCTGCCTTCGCGTGTCAGCCCCTGTGAGGTCCATGCAACATTCCTGTGACGATTGACACGTGTTAGGTGACGGGTTTAGGCTACCTAACACGTGTTAGGGAAGGAATATCTACATGTCGGGAACCAATGGGGCTTTGCGTCAATTCACACGCAGAAGTGCCCTCACAGCCCTCGGCGCCGGGATTGTTGGAGTAACCGCGGCGTCGTGGCCGCGCCTGACCGGAGCAGACATTCCGGGCCGGGGAGACAACAGCCTCAGCATTGCCATCATGGGCACTGCGGCAGACGCGGCCGCCCGCCAGAAGGTCATCGACGCTTTCGCCAAGGTCCACCCCGAGATCAAGGTCAAGGTCCAAGCCATCCAAGCAGTGGACTGGAAGGACTTCTTCACCAAGATCCTCACCATGGTTGCAGCAGGCACCCCGCCGGACGTGGTGTACGTGGCCACGGAAGGCGCCCAACTCTTCGCCGAGAAACTGGCCCACCCGCTGGATGAATACCTGCGCCGCGACGCCGACCACATGCGGGAGTACTTCGAGGACGTCCACCCCAGCCTGGTGGAAGCGTTTATGTACAAGGGCAGCCTGTTCCAGCTCCCCATCGACTGGAACGCCGCCAACATGTACTACAACACAGCGTCGCTCCGTGCGGCAGGGCTTGAACGCCCGGCCGATGACTGGACGCACACAGACTTCCGCAGCACCCTCGCTGCCATGAAGAAGGCCAACCCCAAGGACTTCACGCCGTACTACTGGACCAACCGCCTCTTCGGCGGAGTGGTGCCGTGGCTCTACGCCAACGACACCAGCTTCCTCAAGGAAACCAAGTCCACGGGCGGCGAATGGTTGTGGGACGGCTTCTACGCCAACGACCCCTCACGCAGCCTCCGCTCCGGCGGCTACCAGTGGCTGGAACCCAACGCCGACGACCCCCGCGTCTTCGAATCCTTCGACTACCTCCGCGGACTGGTGAAGGACGGACTGGGTGTCCGGCCGGAGGAAGGCGGCGGCAGCGCGCTGATCGGCCTCTTCGCCTCCAACAGGATAGGTACGACGCCGGCAGGCGGCTATTGGGTGCAAGGCCTCCACGAGGCGGGGATGACAGAAAACGACTTCGACGTCCAGTTCTTCCCGAAATGGCGGACCCAGCGCCACCAGTTCGGTACGGCCGGCTACGCGATCATGAAGACCGCCAAGGACAAAGACGCCGCCTGGGAATGGGTCAAGTTCAGCTCCAGCCTTGAAGCCATGCAGATCGTGTTCCCCACCCCAAACACCACGCCTGCCCGCCGCTCCATGGTCAACGAGCAGCTCTACGCGGGAACTGGCCCACGGAACTGGAAAGTCTTCTACGACACCTTGGACCGTTTCCCCACCACAGGCCCCATTCCAGCGCCACCCCAGCAGGCCGCCGTCGAAACCGCCCTCATGAAAAACGTCAGCCTGGCTGTCAGTGGAGACGAGCGTCAACTCAAAGACGCCCTTACTTCCATGCAGCGCGACCTTGAGATTGCCCTGAGGAGGCAGCCATGAGCACCGCAACCAGTACGCCTACGGGCACGGGGAGCGAACCTGGCCGTCGCCAGCGCGCCCACAAGCACGCCCAGGCATCCAAGCGCGGCCGCGTACAGCAGCGTTGGCTGCCGTGGGCCTTCCTGGCACCGACCATCGCGGGCATGGGCATCTTCACCCTGCTGCCGATCGTGGCATCAATCGCGCTCGCGTTCTTCCGCTGGGACATCATCTCGGCACCAACATTTGTTGGCTTCGATAACTTCGCCGAGGTAGTCCAGGACCCGACCGTCAGGGTCTCCTTCCTGAACACCATCGTGTTTGTTGTGGTGGCCGTGGCGCTCCAGCTAGGGCTGGCCCTGGGCTTGGCGATCATGGTGCAGGAGAAGCTTCCCGCGTGGCTGAGGGTCTTCTTCCGCTCCGCGTTCTTCTTCCCGCTGATCCTGTCCGCGGCATCAGTGTCGATCTTCATGCGCTACCTCTTCAACGAGCAGTTCGGCGTCGTGAACTGGATGCTGTCCCTGGTGGGCATCCCAGCGGTCCCTTGGCTGACGACGCCAGGCGGTTCGGCCGCCGTCGTGATTCTTGTTTATGTGTGGCAGAACTTCGGGTTCTCGTTCCTGCTGTTCATTGGTGGCCTGGCCTCCATCCCGGTGGAGACGTACGAGGCCGCGTCTATTGACGGTGCGACGGGTTGGCGGAAGCACTGGTTCGTCACCTTGCCGCTGCTCAGCCCCACCACCCTGGTGGCCTCGGTCATGGCGATCATCAACGCGCTCCAAGTGTTCGACCAGCCCTACGTCCTCACCCGCGGCGGGCCCGGCGACTCAACACGTACAGCGGTGATGGTGATCTTCGAGTCCGCGTTCCAACGCCTCGAGTTTGGCCAGGCCTCGGCGATCGGCGTGATCTTGACGCTCATCATCATGGCCATCACCGCCGCGCAGTTCCGGCTCAGCAAACGATTCGTCTTCTACCAGTAAGGCCCGCCATGACCACCATTCAAGAACGTGTCACCACCACGGCGCCAGTAGTGACGAGGAAGAAGCGCGACTGGTCGGTGGCCGTCCGTGTCATCGTCTTGCTGATCGCGTCCGTCTTTGTCCTGGGCCCTGTGTTGTGGACGCTGTCCACATCGCTGCGTCCGCCGTCGGAATCCTTCCAGCTGCCACCCGCTTTCCTGCCGCTGAACCCGGACCTGACCTCCTACGAGCAAGTGTTCAAGCAGCTCAACATCGTGGCACTGGTAGTGAACAGTGCACTGGTGACGGGGCTGATCGCCGTCGGGCAGATGCTCACTGCAGCCCTTGCCGGCTACGCCTTCGCCCACCTTCGTTTCAGGGGGCGGGGTGCGCTGTTCTCGATCGTGCTGGCCACCATGATGGTGCCCGCGCAGGTCACGATCGTTCCCGTGTTCATGCTGATCCGCGGCGTCGGACTCTCGGACACCCTGCTCGCGCTGATCATTCCGGCCATCCCGACGGCGTTCGGCACCTTCCTGATGCGTCAGTACTTCATGGGGTTGCCGGGTGAGCTCGCCGAAGCGGCTGCGATCGACGGTGCCTCGCCGTGGCGGACCTTCCGTTCCGTGTACGCGCCGCTGGCCATGCCCGGCCTGGCGATCGTGGGCATCCTGGCATTCAACTTCCACTGGAACGAGTTCTTCAGGCCACTGATCATGACCATCTCTGAGCAGAACTTCACGCTGCCCCTGGGCCTGGTCTCACTCCAAGGCAACCTCGGCACCGGAAGCATCTCCGTGGTCCTGGCCGGTGTTGTCCTCTCCATGATTCCCGCGCTGGTGGTGTTCATGTTCGGCCAGCGCGCGCTGCAGGACGGACTCACCGCAGGCACGGGCAAGTAGTTTCTCATTCGTTCTGAAAGGGGTTCCGTTGACGGACCTTGCACTCTTTGATTCCCTGTTGTCTGCGTCGACGCACCAGGATCCCGCGTTCCCGCGCTTCCATCCGCGTCCGGCGCAAGGCTGGATCAACGACCCCAACGGCGTCAGCTACATCAACGGCCGGTACCACGTGTTCTTCCAGTACAACCCCTTGTCCGCGCGGCACTCGCAGATTCAATGGGGGCACGTGAGCTCTGTGGATCTGGTGCGGTGGGAAGAGCACCCTGTGGCGCTTTCGCCACAGCCGGGCGGGCCCGACTCCGCCGGTTGCTGGACCGGTGTGGTGACCTCGGATGACGGCGTGCCGACTGCTTGCTATTCGGGTATCCAGGACCACGGCGGCCATTCACAGGTTGTCATTGCCCGGGGTTCCTCTGACCTGGTGACGTGGGAGCAGAACGGACACGTTGCAGCATCCATGCCCAATGATCCGCTGGTAACCGCCGTACGCGACCCCTTTATCTTCCGCTTCAACGGTGCTCGATACGCCATGCAGGGTGCCGGCCTGGCTGATGGTCGTGCCGCGTTGCTGTTGTACACAGTGGACTCCCTTGACGTCTGGGAGTACCAAGGCATCTGGCTGACCACTGCTGATCCGGTGGCTGCTGTCCACACCCCTGCCGAGATCTGGGAGTGCCCGCAGTTGGTTCAGGTGCCCGTCTCTTCCGGTGGCTCCGCCTGGGTCATGATGTTCTCCCTGTGGCTCTCAGGCGACGACCACGAGCACGCCAATGGGGTGGGGCATTTGATCGGGTCTTTGACCGAGGACCCTGATTCCGGGTTGCCGGTTTTTGTGGCTTCCGCCGGCGGGAAATCCGATCTTGGTCGCGACTTCTATGCCCCGCAGGTTATGCAGCTCTCCTATGGTTCGGCTGATACTGGGCCTGCGGCGTTGTTGTGGGGGTGGGCCAATGAAGGTCCCGGACGTGACGGCCGACGGGGCCGCACCCAGGAAGAAATCGACGACGCCGGGTGGGCGGGTGTGCTGACGCATCCCCGCATCTTGTCGGTGGTTGACGGGTCGTTGGCCATTTCTCCTGCGCCGGAAGTAGACGCGTACCGGGGTGCTGCGGTGGCTTCGGGTGCTGCTGGTCCCGTGGTTGTTCCTGGGTTTGCCGAGGTTCTGGTTGGGGGTGGTTCTTCCGGTTCTGGTTCAGGCTCTGTGGAGCTGGTGCTTGGTTCGGGGGCCGACGCGCAGGTGGTTTACTCGGGATCCGTGGCCGAGGGGGAGGAGTTGCGGATTTTCATCGACGCATCCCTCGTGGAGGTCTACCGTTCCGGTTCCGTCGCCACCACCCTTCGGGCCTACCCGGCTCCGGGAGAGGACTGGCAGCTTACGTTGCCCGCTGGCGCGACTGCCGACGTGTGGAAGTTGACCCTGCCCGCGTAGGCGGCAGGCCGGCGTCGTGCGCTGTTGCGAGGCCTGGTGTGCATGCTTGCTGGCCAGGTGAATGGTTCAGCGGGTGGGCGCGGGGCCAGTCGAATCCCGGGTGACAAGGCGGCAGGGGACCATCGTCTCAACAGTGGTTCCCTTGCCTGCGGTGTCAGTGCCCTCGATGGCGTCCAGCAGCTTGGTCATGGCGGCGCGGCCGATCTCCCGCAGTGGCAGGGCCATGCTGGTGAGCGCCGGGACCATGGTGTCGGCGATCCGGGTTTCGTCGTCGTAGCCCATGATGGAGAGGTCCTCGGGGACGCGGAGGCCCAGTCGTGCGGCCGCGAGGGTCACGCCGACGGCCAGCCGGTCGTTCGCGCACATGATGGCCGTCGGACGTTCGGCCGCGGACACGCCGTCGAGCAGTTTCATGGCGCCGCGGTAGCCGGCATCAATATCCCATCCGGCCATGAAGATCCTGTCGCTCCGTAGCGGAACGTTGGCCGCTGCGTGCGCATCCCGGTAACCCTGGACACGGAGTGGCGCTGCCGGAGAGTCCTCGGATCCGGCCAGCAGCGCGATGTCCCGGTGACCCAGCTGCAACAGGTGCTCGGTAGCTTCACGCCCGCCGGTTAGCTCATCAGGGATGACATGGTGCAGTTGCGGTTCGGGGTGGGCGTCGTAGCAATTGGCCAGGACGGACGGCACACGGAGCATGCCCTGCGGAACCTCAATGGGTTTCAAGCCCACTGTCACATACATGAGACCGTCCACCTGCCGGTCCAGGAGGGTCTCGATGGCGCTCGCATCCCGGGCAGTGTCACGCTCGGTGTCCATGACAACGGTGACGAATCCGCGGCTCCGCGCGATGTCATCCGCACCGCCGATGATGTTGCCATCGAACGGGCTGACCACCACTTCGTCGGAAAGGATGCCGATCACCCGGGAACGCTGGTTCCGCAGGCTGAGGGCGATCGCGTTGGGGGAGTAGTTCAGCTCCAGCGCTGCAGCGCGGATCCGGTCCTGGCTCTCCTTGGCCACATTCCCATCGCCGCGGCCGTTCAGTACCAGCGAGACCGCGCTCCTGGACACGCCCGCTCTTTTGGCGACGTCCAGTGCAGTGGCCTTGCGGTTCATGGGGAGAGCCCTTCCTTCGTTTTCAGCAGTCTACCTAACGCGTGTGAGGGCGCCGGGCTTTCAGTACCCTAGTTCGTAGAACACCGACTGCATGAAGGGCAGCGCTTTGGCGAACCCTGCGACGATGTAGAGGCCCCACGCTGCAACGATGACTGCAATTGGCCAGAGCCCTCTTCGTGGTGCCACCTTATGAATCACCACGGCTCGCCCGATCACGTAGGGCACACCGCCAAGAAACGACCATGCCCAATTGAAAGGCCGCACGACGCCGCGGTGGACTAGCCACCTGTAGTCGAACACAGCGAGGACCACTGTTGCGCCGTACGTGAGAATCAAGCCGATCATGATCGCGAAATAGGCTGCTGTGAAGATGTAAGTGGGATCGATGGAAAGGTATCCGCTGCTTGCGATGTAGGCGTGAACCTCTGGGTTCCAGGACAGCATCAGGGTACCCACGCCAAAGGGCAGGCATGCGAGTAGCCAGATGAACGGGTTGCCAACTGCCTGATCTGTGGGCAGCAAAGGACGTGGTGTTTCCGGCGGGGGATACCAGCCGGGCGCTGCTGTCATGCGTTGACCGAGTACCCCAACTGGGAGTACATCGACTGCATGAAGTTGGACATCCAAATGCCGGCAATCACCAGGCTGATCACAATCACGGCGATGCTGGCCCACACCGGCCACAGCCCCCGTTTGGGCGCCACTTTGTTGACGATCACAGAGCGGCCGATCACGTACACGAGCGCGCTGAGGAACGCCCAAGCCCAGTGGAAGGGACGGACGACGCCGGACTTGAGCAGGCGTTGACGGTCCAGGAAAGCGAAAAGCACTGAAAGCCCGTAGGACAGGAAGCTTGCGCCCATCAGCAGGAAATAGCCGGGGGTGTACATGGAGAAAGGGTCCATGGTGGTAACGCCCTGCCGCGTGGTGATCATCCTGAACTCCGGCTGCCAGGTGAGCAGGAGCAGGACGGAGAGCAGCGGCAGCAAGGTTATTGCCCAGATGAACGGGTTGTACACCGGCGTGTCCGGGCTGAGCTCAGGACGTGGCAGCTGGACGGGCGCCTGGAACTGGGCCGGCGCCTGGAATTGGGCTGGCGCCTGGTTTGCAGTCCAAGCGTGTCCGTCCCACCAGCGGACGAACCTCGGGTCCGAAGGGTCCGGGTACCAGCCGGGAGGCGTCGTAGAACCTGGCGTTGCTTGCGTCATATCTCCCCCACATTGAGTCGTAATTTCGAGAATATCGCGATTGGGGTCTCTCGGTTGTCACATGCCCCTCCCCAGTGCCTGTGTGGTGGTGTAAGAGTGGATCATGAGCTTCTTCGACGACCTCCCCGAACCCCCTGCGCGGCCACGACAACCGCAGCCGGTGCGGCCAGGGTGGTTCGGTCCGCCGACGGATGAGCTGCCGGGCATCGTCCCTGTTGGTGGGTTTCTCTACAGCAGCCCCAGGATGGTGGTGGCATTGAAGTCGGTAGAGGTTTACTCCACAGGGTGCCTGCTGGACACGGTGTGGTGTGTCCGGCGCGAAAACGAATCAGACCAGGAATGGCGCGACGTCATGGAGCAGAGCTTCAGCCGGCCGGGCTTGCCCGGCATCATGATGGGCGTGGCGTTCCCCGACGGCAGGAAGGCCGTCGCCGCGCATCCCACCCCGTCCATGTTTGAAGGATCCGAGGACGTGACAGGCCCGGTTATGACCCATCAAGGCGGCAGCGGCGCCGGGGGGAGTGACGAGCAGGTGGATGGCTCCGCGCGGTACTGGTTGTGGCCTCTGCCGGTAGAAGGTGACCCACAGTTGGTGGCTCGCTGGGATGAGCTGGGAATGCCGGAAAGTTCGCTTGTCCTGTCCGGTGAGCAGTTCGGCGACGCTTTGGGGCGGGTGCGGAACTACTGGTCGGAGTAGGTTTCCACATAGCCCAAGTCGCCTTCTCTTGATGCGTGGGGCCGCCGGTACAGTGGCAATATGCCTGCTCTTCCCTCACTCGAGGAACTCCTCGAATCCGCCCACGTAGTCTCGCTGCCGATGCGCGTGAAGTTCCGCGGCATCATGGAGCGCGAGACACTCCTTCTGCGCGGGCCACTCGGATGGGGTGAATTCTGCCCCTTTCCGGAATACGACGACGACGAATCCTCCCGTTGGTTGGCAGCGGCCTTGGAAGCGGGCTGGATGGGTTTCCCGGCGCCACTGCGGGATGCGGTCCCGGTCAATGCGACCGTACCTGCGGTCCCTGCAGAACGGGTTCCCGAGATCCTTGCCCGCTTTGGCCGGGTAGATGCAGTCAAGGTCAAAGTTGCCGAGCACGGTCAGGAGCTGGCGGACGACGTTGCCAGGGTAGAAGCGGTGCGTTCGACCCTCCCCGACGCCGCCATCCGGGTAGATGCCAATGGGGGATGGGACGTTCATCAGGCAGTGGAAGCCCTGGGCAAGCTGTCCGCTGTTGGGCTTGAGTACGCCGAACAACCCGTCCCCACCATCGACGGCTTGGCCGAGGTCCGCCGTCGGCTCGCTGCCGCGGGGACACCTGTCCTCATCGCCGCCGACGAGAGCGTACGCAAGGAAGAGGATCCCCTTCGCGTGGCCAGGGCCGGCGCCGCAGATCTCATCGTGGTCAAGGTCGCGCCACTCGGGGGAGTCCGGCGGGCATTGGACATCGTGCACCAAGCCGGGCTGCCCGCCGTCGTCAGTTCTGCGCTGGATACCTCCGTGGGCATCCGCGCCGGACTCGCGCTCGCAGCTGCGCTGCCCTCGCTGCCCTACGCTTGCGGACTTGGCACCGTTTCGCTGTTTGCCTCGGACATTACGCTGGACCCCTTGGTGGCCGACGACGGCGCCATCCAGGTCCGCGATGCTGTGGCCGATCCCGGGCTGCTTGAGGAGTATGCGGCCTCGGCGGAACGCAGGGACTGGTGGCTGGAACGGCTTCGAAGGGTGCATGCAGTCCTGGCGGGAAAGCAGCATCCTTTGTTCACCGTTTCTTAACCGGAGAGACCTCTCAGATTCGGTTTCCGCTGAAAAGCTCAGCGGGAACCTCGTACACCTCTGGAAGGTCTTCCCCCCATGTCTGAAACCACCGGACGCACGTTTCCGCTGCTCCCCATGCTCGGCCACACCAAGGGCAAGCGCAGCGCGGTTACTTGTGCTTTGAAGTGCGACAACGCCTGCTCTGGCGATGTCTGCAACACCAGCGCCAACGGCTACTTCCGCGACATCGCTTCAACAGCCATGTCCCGCCGTGCCGCCCTGGGCCTCGGGGCCGCAGGAGCGCTCGCCATCGTGCTTGGTGGTGCTGTGACCGGTGGCGACACCGCAGTGGCCGACCCGGGAAACGGGCTCTCCGATGCCGCCAGGAAGGGCTTCGGCAAGTCCAAGCTCAAGTTCACCGCCATCAAGCCGGTAGACGCAGCGGTGGATGCATTCACCGTGCCCGAGGGCTTCGACTGGAAGCCGGTCATCCGCTGGGGCGACCCCCTCTTTGCCGACTCGCCTGCCTTTGACCTCAACGCGCAGACTGCCGCAGCCCAGGCGCGCCAGTTCGGGTACAACAACGACTACACGGACATCCTGCCCATCCCGGGTTCCAAGGATCGCCGTGCCGTACTCTTCAGCAACCACGAGTACACCAACGAGAACATCATGCTGCCCGAAGGCTTCGACCCCGCAGAGGCACGTGCCATCGGCCGTGCCGGGCATGGCCTCGCCGTGGTGGAGCTCGAGCGCAAGAACAAGAACAAGCCGTGGAACTACGTCCAGGGAGCGCCCCTGAACCGTCGCTTCCTCACGGACACTGTCTACGAACTGACGGGCGCCGCAGCAGGTACCAACCTGGTCAAGACGATCGATGACCCGGCAGGCCGCTGGATCAAGGGCACGCTGGGCAACTGCGCCGGTGGAACCACCCCTTGGGGAACCATCCTCTCCGGCGAAGAGAACTTCAACGGCTACTTCGCTGCCCCGGGTACCAGCGATGGCGACAAGCGCTATGGAATTTCGGCGAAGCCGACCACCCGCCAGTGGGAACTCGACGAGCCGCGCTTCGACACCCGCAACCCGGGCTACGCCAACGAGACCAACCGCTTCGGCTGGATCGTGGAAGTCGATCCGTTCGACCCCACTTCGACTCCCAAGAAGCACTCCGCCATGGGCCGATTCAAGCACGAAGGCGCCAACGTCATTGTTGCCCCGTCCGGCAAGGTCGTGGCGTACATGGGCGACGACGAGCGCTTCGACTACCTCTACAAGTTCGTCTCCAAGGGCAAGTACCAGGCCGGGGACTCCCGCGAGGCCCGCAAGAACAATATGAACCTGCTCTCCGAAGGTGACCTCTACGTTGCCAAGTTCACGGGCGATTCGCCTGCCGACATCGACGGCACCGGCAAGCTTCCTGCCGACGGCGCCTTCGACGGCACCGGCGAATGGCTGCCTCTGGTAGTCAACGGCACCTCCGCAGTCGCCGGCATGACCGTCCCGGAGGTCCTGGTCTACACCCGCCTGGCCGCCGACAAGGTTGGGCCTACCAAGATGGACCGCTGCGAAGATGTTGAGCCCAACCCGCGCACCGGCAAGGTCTACGTGGCCTGCACCAACAACACGGACCGCGGCAAGCCGGGCAAGGAAGGCGCTACCGAGGTCAACCCGCGCACCCTCAACCGTGATGGGCACGTCGTGGAAATCACCGAAGGCCGCGAGCAGACAGGCACCAAGTTCAACTGGAACCTCCTGCTGGTGGCCGGTGACCCCGCCAAGAACACCTCCACGTACTTCTCCGGCTTCCCTGCCGATAAAGTCTCGCCGATCTCCTGCCCGGACAACGTAGCCTTCGACTCCGTGGGCAACCTCTGGATCTCCACCGACGGCGCCCCCGGCACCATTGGTTACGCCGACGGCCTGTTCAAGGTCACCCTCGAAGGACCGGAGCGCGGCAAGGTTGAGCAGTTCCTTGCTGTTCCCCGCGACGCTGAAACCTGTGGTCCGATCATCCACGACGATGAGCGCACGGTGTTCGTCGCCGTCCAGCACCCCGGAGAAGATGGCTCGTTCGCGGCGCAGAACTCCTTCTTCCCGGACTACGTGCCGGCCGGAGCTACGCCCGCTGCGGGTGCGGCGCGGGCTCCCCGCCCCTCGGTTGTGCAGGTCTTCCGCAAGTAACGCCTGCCCCTGATCGTTGAACGAAGGCCCTCTCACCCGCCGTAACTGACGGGCGGGAGGGCCTTGGTGGCCTTAAGCCGGTGCCAGCGAATTCTGTTGGGCGAACCATGCTGCGTAGCTGCCGTCGAGTTCGACGACGTCGTATCCGGCCCGGCGAAGGGCGCTGGCCGCGACTGAGTTCCGAACGCCGGACTGGCAATAGCTCACGATGGTGCCTTCGGCGGGTAGTTCGTCAAGATGCCACATGACGCGGCCACCGCTGAGCTGGTGGGAACCAGGGATATGGCCGGAATTGTGCTCTGTCTTGTTGCGGACATCCAGGACCATGGCAGCGTTGAAGCCGTCGAGTTCCTCCGGCTGGATGAGCTTCGGTGTGAACGTTGGCAGACGGTCGATGCTGGTGAGGAATCCGGCGATGTTGTCGATGCCGACACGTACCAAGTGATCCCACATGTCCTGGGCAGCGCCCTGGTCCGGTGCCAAGAGAACCAGCGGGTTTTTGTCCGTTTCCGGATTGATCACCCAAGCTCCGTAACTGGCTACCGACTTGCCCGCGGGAACGTTGAGCGACCGGATTACCGTGCCGTGGTGGACCTCAGTGTGCGGGCGGGTGTCGATGAACGTGACCTTGTCCAACGCCAGGTCCTGGGACACCTTTGCGGCGTCCAGCTCCTGAAGGGGCAGGCGTGTGCCCAAGACTGCGGGTCCTTCACGGTTTTCCCGCTTCATCCGTCCGAAGTAAGCATGGGCGTCGGGTTGCCCGTCCAGAAGTTCGTCAACGAATCCCTGCTCGTCGTTCGCTGCCAGGTAGGGTCCCCACCAGGCGTACAAGCGTTCATAGCCCACGGTTGAGGAGGGGATGGCCCCGAGGGCTTTGCCGCAGGCGCTGCCGGCACCGTGGGCAGGGTGGACCTGCACGTAGTCGGGAAGGGTAAGGAATTTGTCCCGGAGGCTGGCAAAGAGTTGCCTGGCGCCCTCGAAACGGGTGTCAATTCCGCCCGCTGCCTCATCGAGCAAGTCCGGTCGCCCCAAGTCGCCGGAGAAAACGAAGTCCCCGGAGAGCAAGTAGCCCGGCTGGTCGCTGAACGCGCCGTCGGTGACCAGGAAGGAAAGGTGTTCAGGAGTGTGGCCCGGGGTATGCACTGCTTGGATGCTGATGTTGCCCAAGGCGATCTTGTCACCCTCATACAACCGCTCGCCGTCGAATTCGTACTGCCATTCGGGGCCGCCCTCGCCGGAAACGTATATTTTTGCTCCGGTGGCGGCGGCAAGTTCACGTGTGCCGGAAAGGTAGTCGGCATGGATATGTGTCTCGGTCACGGCCACGATCTTCATGCCGTTCTTCGCGGCGAGATCCTGATAGACGGCGATGTCGCGCCGGCCATCGACAACAATGGCTTCTCCCTTGGCTTGGCAGCCGATCAGGTAGCTGGCGTGGGCGAGGTCTTCATCATAAATGCGCTCGATAAGCATGGTGTGCTCTCCTTCGTGGAGTAAATGACATAGCTGGAACGAATACCCGTGGGGGTATATTCCAAAGGGAGTTCGGCCAGCAGTTTTGGTGCGTACGTGCGGTGTCCACTTTGGTTAAAGTGATGTCAGGGTGCCGCTCTGCCGCGTTTACGTTCAGGTGGTGGGAAGACCGGCCCGGATCCAGGCGATCATGCCCCCGGCCATCGTGTCCGCTGAAAAGCCGGCGCCATTGAGGGCGTCAGCTACGCGGGCTGAACGGTTGCCGCTTCGACAGACGGCAATGACCGGGACTTTGTGGTCCAGTTCGGACAGGCGTGCCTGCAACTGACCCATGGGAATGTGGAGGGCTCCGGGAATCATGCCTTCGGCGACCTCGAAGTCCTCGCGGACGTCGAGGATGCGGACGGTGGAGCGCCGCTGCTCTGTTTCGGTGACAGTGATTTCGGCCATTGGATTCTCCTTCCAAAAATAGTGACAGTTGTTAACGGACAGGTTCGCCGGCGCGACGCCAGGCTGCCATGCCGCCGCGTAGCGAGTAAGCGTCATAGCCGTTCGCGGCTAGCAGTCGGGCCGCCGAAGCGGACCGTACCCCTGAAGCGCACACGGCGATGACGGGCCGGGATTTTTGGATGCCGGAGGTGCTGGTCTGCAGTCGGTCCAAAGGAACATGCTTGGCCTGCGGGGCGCGGCCGGTTCGCCACTCCTGCGCTGATCGGACATCGATCAGTGTGGCACCGGAGCCCAGGAGTTCCTTGGCCCTGGCGACGTCGATGGTTTTATAGGGCTTACCGAAGGCCT
This sequence comes from Paenarthrobacter aurescens, assembly GCF_025421775.1. Taxonomy (GTDB): domain Bacteria; phylum Actinomycetota; class Actinomycetes; order Actinomycetales; family Micrococcaceae; genus Arthrobacter; species Arthrobacter aurescens_B. Next base: position 290,266 of record NZ_JAOEFX010000003.1, read on the forward strand.
TTCTGACGGTATCCATGAGTCCCATGGTGTTTTCCTTCTTCCTTGGTTAGGCAGTTACGGTCCCGGTGGTCACCCACGCCGCGACGGCGAAGATGAGTACTGCGAACGAGATGCGGACGTACTTGTCCTTCAGGCGGCGGGCAAGCCGGGCGGCGACCAGCGAACCCAGGATGGCTGGGACGGCGAATGCCAGTGTGGTTGCCCAGTCGATGGTGTACCCGGCAGCGTGCGCGCTGAAGCCTGCAGCGGAGTTGATCACGATGATGGCCAAGGACGTTCCGACAGCCTGCTTCAGGCGCAGGCCCAGAAGGATTGTCAAAGCGGGGGTGATGAAGAAGCCGCCGCCAACCCCCAGCAGTCCGGTCAGAAATCCCACCAGCAGCCCTACCCCCACTGCCTTTGGGGCGCAGGATCGGAAGGCCCTGTTGGGGCCCGTGCTGCAGGACCCATCGGACTCACGGGGCTTGGCGAGCATTCGGATCCCTGCGACCACCATGATCACGGCAAATGCCAGCATCAGGATGTTTGGATCCAGCAGTCGGCCCACGGTTGCACCGCCCCAGGCTGCCGGGATGCCCGCAAGACCGATCAACGCGACGACCGGCCAGTTCAGGCCGTCCCGGAGCCTCGGAAGCAGTGCCGCCAAGGACGATACTCCTACCACCAGCAGGGACGTCGGGATGGCCTGGGCAGGACTCATGCCCACCCCGTAGACAAGGGCGGGGACGGCGATGATTGACCCACCGCCACCCACCACTCCCAGGACAATCCCGACAATGAGTCCCAGGCCCAGGGCTGGGATCATGCCGCGATGCCCGCTTCTGGTGCCGGAAGCTGGAGGATGGCGCTTTCGCGGGTGGGCTCCTTGGTGGCCTTGTTCCACGGCATGGCTGAGAGGGCTTTCCCCATTGCACAGGTGTCGGTGGCGGCCGAGAACGTCAGCCCCACGCCGATGGCCCCGGTTAGCACGCGGATTTTGGGTGAGATGAACTTACCGCCCACCATGCCCAGCACCACCAAGGAGCCGGCAGCGAGTCGGACCTGGCGCTCCAGGTCCCAGCGGTCCTTGCCCCTCACAACGTCGCCACCGGCGGCGACGAACCCGGGGACCCCTCCGGTCAGAACGTGCGCACCTTCAATGCCAGACGCGCCAAGCCGCTGACGGGCCTGCTCGGCGCGTGCGCCTGACTGGCACACCAGAACCACTCGGGAGCCCAGTCTGGCAGCCAGTTCATCGGTATGTTCCGAAAGCAAAGGCAGGGGCACGTTATAGGACCCGCGGATGTGCATGGATTCGAACTCGGCAGCTGAGCGCACATCGATCACTATCAGATCGCGGTGTTCTGCAATCCAGTTGTGCAGCGTTTCCGGGGCGAGCGTGGTGATGGCGGATGCCTTGGTGGGGGACGTCATGGAAAGCCTCTCAAATAGGCAGTAGCGGATACCCCGCCGAGTATTCCAGATACCCCCGGGGGTAGTCAAACACCCCAGGGGGTATATAGTAGTGGGAGATTCCCGACACCTTGGAGAAGCTCATGGAACTCAACCCGGCAGAACTCACACCCGTTATCAACCGGCTCAAGCGCGCCCAAGGCCAGCTCGCGGCCGTCACGCGAATGCTTGAAGAGGGGCGGGACTGCAAGGATGTGGTCACCCAGCTTGCCGCGGTGTCGAAAGCTCTCGATCGCGCCGGGTTCGCCATCATCGCCACTGGCCTTGAGCAGTGCATCACGCAAAAAGACGAAACGATGGACCGCAAAGAACTGGAAAAGCTCTTCCTCTCGCTCGCCTGATTGGGATGTGAGAGAGCGTTGAGGGTTCGCCTGCGCCAATAGACTGGAACGGTGACTTCCCAGGACTCTCTGACATCCATCGGTGCCGCCCGGATCGCCGTTACGGCACTGCTCGACGGCGGTGTGCGGCACGTGGTGGTGGCGCCGGGTTCGCGCTCCGCACCCATGGCCTACGCCCTCGCGGAAGCGGAAGCTGCGGGCCGCGTCCGGCTGCACGTCCGCATTGACGAACGCGATGCGGGGTTCACAGCCCTGGGCCTGGCACTTTCCACCGAGGCGCCGGTGGCTGTGGTAACCACTTCAGGCACGGCGGTTGGCAACCTTCTTCCGTCCGTCATGGAGGCCAACCACTCAGCCGTGCCTTTGGTGGTCATTTCCGCGGACCGGCCGGAGGAACTCCACGGAACCGGGGCCAACCAGACAACCATCCAACTGGACCTCTTCGGCGACCACGTACGATTCGCCGTCGACGTTCCCGCCGGTGACCATCCACAAAAGGCTGTTGCCACCGCGTTGTACGCAGCAACCGGCGCCCTCGAAGACACCCCGCCGGGCCCTGTCCAAGTGAACCTCGCGTTCCGCGATCCGCTGGTTCCCGCGGCCGGCGACGCCCTGCCCGAGACCACAGGACACGGAGTGTTCCATTACGACGCCGGCCCCCAGGTTTTGGATCTCCCGGCAGCATCCAGCGAACTCGCCGAGCGACGCACCGTGGTCCTCGCAGGCCACGACGCAGGCCCCGTGGCTGAAGCATTTGCGCGAGCCCACGGCCTTCCGTTGCTCGCGGAACCGTCCTCCAACGCACGTTTCGGGCCTAACGCCGTTGGTCCATATCGATTGTTGCTGGAGCACTTCGGGCCGGGCTCGCCATCTCCGATCGAAAGGGTGGTCCTGTTTGGCCGGGCTACCCTGTCCCGTCCCGTGGCATCCTTGCTGGCCCGCGAGTCCGTGGATTCTGCGATTTATGAGCCTGTTCCAGTCGCTTGGTATGAGACGGGCCGACGCCGCGAAACACCCATCGAAACCCTCCCCGAACTGGCCGGTTTCGCCGGCCGCGGTTCCGCTGAATGGCTCGATTCCTGGCTCCTCGCAGGCGCAGCAGCCCAACACAGCCTTGATGAAGTACTCGCGGGGGAGACGCTCGCCAACGGTCCGTCCGTTGGTGCAACCGTTTGGGAACACTCCCGCGGTCAGCTGGTGCTTGGGTCCTCCAACGGCATCCGCGACGTCGACCTCGCCGGACCACCCCACACCGAACCGATTGCCAGTGTTTACGCCAACCGTGGCCTCGCCGGCATCGACGGCACCATCGCTACAGCCACCGGCATCGCCCTGGGCAGCGGACGCGAAACCACGGTTCTCCTGGGCGATGTCACCTTCCTCCACGACGCTGGGGGGTTGCTTCTCGGCCACGGTGAACCTGTGCCGGACCTGCGCATCGTAGTGCTCAACGACGCCGGCGGTGCCATCTTCAGCCTGCTCGAGCACGGCGCCGTCGAGGACTCAGGCGCCTACGGCACCGCCGTCGAACGCCTCTTCGGTACCCCGCACTCAGTGGACATTGCGGCACTCGCGGCCGCGTACGGCGTCGGACATCAAGCGGTAAGTACGACGGCGGAACTTGCCTCAGCGCTCAAGGCGCCGCTCAAGGGGCGCACCATTGTGGAGGTGCGTGTCGACCGGGCAGGCCTGCGGGTACTCCATGCTCGTCACACGGACCCCATCCCCCCCGCCGGGCGCCCGGCCCCCCGGGCGGGCAACCCCGTGGGGGGCGGGTGACTTGCAAACGGGCGGGCGACACCCAACCAGGGGTGTCGCCCTCCCGTTTCTGTGGCGCCAGCGAATATGTGCGGCGTTAGTTCTCCTCCACACCAATGTGCGTGGGATCCAGAACGCGGCGCAGGAATTCCTTGGTGCGAGGCTGGCTTGGGGCGCTGATGACGTTTTCCGCTGGCCCTTCTTCGACCACGACCCCGGCATCCATGAAGACCACGCGGTCGGCGACTTCACGGGCGAAGCCCATCTCGTGGGTAACCACCAGCATGGTCATGCCTTCCTGGGCCAGCTTGCGCATGACGGCAAGGACGTCGCCTACGGTCTCAGGGTCCAAAGCTGACGTGGGCTCGTCGAAGAGCATGAGCTGCGGGTCCATGGACAGGGCACGTGCGATGGCCACGCGCTGCTGCTGGCCACCCGAGAGCTGGTCCGGGAACCGGTCGGCGAGGTGTCCCAGGCCAACGCGCTCGAGGTTGTGGCGCGCCACTTCGGCTGCCTCGGACTTGGAGCGCTTGAGGACCTTCGTCTGCGAGATGGTGCAGTTGTCCAGGACGCTGAGGTGTGGGAACAGGTTGAAGTGCTGGAACACCATGCCAACGCTTTGGCGCATCTTGTTGAGGTCTACGTCGGGGTCGGTGGCCTCGAACTTGCCCACGTTGATGGTGCCGGCGTTGGGCTGCTCGAGCAGGTTGACGCAACGCAGGAGGGTGGACTTGCCGGAACCCGAGGGCCCGATCAGGCAAACCACCTGACCAGGTTCAACGGTCAGGGAGATACCTTTGAGGACCTCGTTGCTGCCATAGGACTTGCGAAGGTCCTTGATGTCGACGCCCGCAGCGCGAACGCCGGACGTGCTCCCAGTGGAGTTATTCATGACTGTCCTGCCTATCGCTTCGTCCGCGCGGAGCGGCTTTCGAACTTCCGTGCCAGGAGGCTCAAGGGGATGGTGATGACCAGGTAGAAGGCGCCGGCCACGAGCAGCGGCGTCAGGCCGGCTCCGAGGCTGGAGATGCCGTCGCGCCCGAACTTGGTGAGCTCGTACTGGGACGCGGTGAGGCCCAGGACGTAGATCAGCGAGGAGTCCTTGGTGAGCAGGATGATCTCGTTGGTGAGCGGCGGCAGGACGATCTTGAAAGCCTGCGGGATGACGATCGAAACCATGGCCCGCCACTGGGGCATGCCCAGCGAACGGGCTGCTTCCATTTGGCCTTTGGGCACGGCCTGGAGGCCTGCACGAAGGGTTTCAGCGATGTACGCGGCTGCGACCATACCCAGCGAGACCATCACGATGATGTTCACGTCCCATTGGATACCGAAGGCCAGTGGAACGCCGTAGCCGAAGGCGATGAAGACCAGCAGTGCGGGAACACCCCGGAAGAACTCGATATATCCCGTTGCGAGCCAGCGGTACAGCGGGAAGGTGGAGAGTTTCATGAGGGCCAGCAGAAGGCCTCCGGACAAGCCCACCACGAAGCCGAGGAACGTGTAAATCAGGGTGTTCTTGAGGCCCACCAGGAAGATGTCCGGGAACATCGGCCCGATTTTGGAGAAGTTGAAGACGCTGGTGCCAATTGTCTTCCAGTCCACAGCGAGGATCACTGCGGCCACGGCCACGACGAAAATTCCGGCCTGGACGTACAGACTGACTTTGGCTCGTTGACGTGCAGTCATTGCCATGGGGTTCTCACATTCATGTTGCGCAGGTGGGGCCCCGAAACAACGTGTCGTTTCGGGGCCCGCCTGCGTGGATCTGGGGGAGCCGGGGCTCGGACTACTTGGTGGCTTCGCCGAACCAGGTGGTCTCGAACTTCTTGAGGGAGCCGTCGTCGGTGATGCGCTTCAGGGTGGCGTTCACGGCATCCGTCATGGCAGTGTTGCCCTTCTTGATGGAGATACCCAGCTTCTCGCCCGTTGCGTAGTCTTCAACGCGCTTGAGGTTGGAGTCGTCCTTGATGGCGTAGCCCAGGACGGACTGGTTGCCGATTGCGGCGTCGATGGTGCCGGCCTTGAGAGCCTGGACCAGGAGGCCGGAGTCCTCGAACTGCTGGGCGTCGATTCCCTTGTCCTTGGCGTACTGGGCGCCGGTGGTGGCCTGCTGGACGCCGACCTTCTTGCCCTTGGCGCCGTCGATGTTGCTGATGCCGGAGGACGAGGTGGCCACGAGCGTCAGGTCGTCATCCAGGTAAGGGGTGGAGAAGTCCATGACGCTCTTGCGGACGTCGGTGATGGAGATCGAGGAGATGGACACGTCGCAGCCGGTCAGGGCGGTGCCGGTCTCGATTGCTTCGAAGGAGCTGTCCACCACGTTGAGTTCGGCTTTGACGTCCTTGGCGAGCTCGGCGGCGATGTCCATGTCGAAGCCGACGATCTTGCCGTCCTTCTGGAACTCGAAGGGCTCGTAAGGAACGTCCGAGCACACCGTGAGCTTGCCGGCGTTGATGAGCTTGAGGCCGGAGGCGTCCGTGGCAGCCGGGGTGGACGAGCCACCGCAGGCGGTGAGGGCCAGTGCGCCGGCTGCGAGCACGGCGGCAATCTTGGTGCCGGACAGAACCGAACGGGAGATCTGCATGTTGTTTACCTTTTGTTGCGGTGGATGCTGAACTGAGTCGGTTTTAGTGTAGCGCCGAACGTGAGATGTGCATCACAGGAAACGAAGTTTCACTATTGGATAACAAGTGTACGCATTTATCAACCACTCCCGGAGAGGCTCTGTCTGGAATCCCAGATTCAGCGGCGAATGCCCAACGCCTCAAGCATCGGCCGGAACTTGGCCCACGTCTCGGCCAGTTCGGCCTCCGGCTGCGAGCCCTCCACTATGCCGCAGCCTGCGTACAGGCGAACGGTGTTGGCGTCTTCGATGACCGCGCCGCGGAGCGCGATGCCCCATTCACCGTTGCCGGCGGCGTCAAGCCAGCCAACGGGTCCGGCATACGGGCCGCGGTCCAAATGCTCGAGTTTACGGATCAGGGCACCAGCCACCAGCGTGGGCGTTCCGCACACTGCCGCCGTGGGGTGCAGAGCATTAATAAGGGCCAGGCAGGTGGGCACGTGTCCCTCAATATCCGCCAACTCCGCCTTCACGTCCGAGGCCAGGTGCCACACGTTCGGCAGCTCAAGAATGAAGGGCTCGCTGTGGGAGTTCATCGCCTCCGAGAAAGGGGCCAACTGCCGCGTCAACGAATCAATGGCGATCTCGTGTTCATGCCGCTGCTTCTCGGACCCAGCCAGTACCCGTTCCGCGTATTCCATGGGGGAGCCGTCCATGCCGTCGGCGTCCCGGCGGTCCAAGGTTCCAGCCAAGACACGGGCCTGAGCAGTGCGGCCCTCCACCTGAATGAGCATCTCGGGGGTTGCGCCAACCAGTCCGTCCACGCCATACGTCCAGCACTCACGGTATCGGGCGGCCAGCTGGCGAAGCACCTCCGCGGCGTTGACGCCCTCCGGAAGGTTCGCGACGACGTCGCGAGCCAAAACCAGCTTCTCCAACTTGCCCGCGCGGATTTCCTCCACACCATCGGCAACAGCCTTCATCCAGTCGGCCTCGCTGAGGGAACCGTGGCTGAGGTGACCGGCGGAACCGTCCGCGGCAACAACCTCAGTTGAGGGCACGACGCCGGAACCCCCTGCCGTTGAATCCTCGCCGTTCGGCTCCGGTTCAGTCAGCCAGCGGTTCACTGAGGCGAGGACGCCCGCCTCGGTGAGGGGGTCGTCGTCGAACGTCAACTGGGTAGCCCAGGCGCGGCCATCGCGGATGCCAACCACCAGCTCGGGGAGGATCAGGCGGGACACGTGCGGGGACGTTTTGGAGAAGGCAAAGGAGCCAAAAGCTACCGGGCCGGTGCCGGGAAGGTCCACCAGATCCGTGATTTCCGCCTCAAGAATAAGGTGCCGCCACCAGATATCGGCTTCCAGGAAACGCTCCGGGCCTGTGGCATTGAAGCGGGTCAGCTCTCCGTAACCCACCAGGCCGGCCTCGCGGCGGGACCAGCAGAGGACGTCGTCCCGCACCAGAAACGACGGCAGCCCCCCGGAGGACGTTTCAACATCGAGGGGGACTGTCAAGGTACGGAGCGTGCTCGTCATGATGGAACAACAGTACTCCGGCGGGCAACCAGAATCTGAGCCGACTTCTACAGCGCAGCAAAGTCGGTTGAATGTCTGAGACAATTACAGGGTGAACCGAGCATCCTTGGAAAAGCGTCCGGACGAAGTTGCGACGATGTTTGACGATGTCGCCCCCAAATACGACGTCGTGAATGATGTCCTGTCCATGGGGCAGACGCGGCGCTGGCGCCGGATTGTTGTTGATGCCATGGACGTGAAGGTGGGGCAGAAGGTCCTGGACCTCGCCGCCGGAACGGGTACCTCCAGCGAGCCATACGCGGATGCGGGCGTAGACGTTGTGGCCTGCGACTTCTCGCTGGGCATGCTCAAAGTTGGCAAGCGCCGCCGCCCGGACATCGATTTCATTGCCGGTGACGCCACCAACCTGCCGTTTGCTGACAACAGCTTCGACGCATCCACCATCTCCTTCGGACTCCGCAACGTAGTGGAGCCCCGCAAGGCCCTCGAGGAGATGCTGCGCGTCACCAAGCCCGGCGGCCGCCTGGTCATCGCCGAGTTCTCCCACCCCGTGGTTCCGCTGTGGCGCAACCTCTACACCGAGTACCTGATGCGCGCACTCCCGGCCATCGCCACCAAGGTGTCCTCCAACCCGGATGCCTACGTATACCTCGCTGAGTCCATCCGCGCCTGGCCGGACCAGGACCACTTGGCCCAGTGGCTCAGCGATGCCGGCTGGACGGACATCACCTACCGCAACCTCAGCGGCGGCATCGTTGCCGTGCACCGTGCGCAGAAGCCCGCCGAGCACCGCGAAAGTGTTCCCGTGGCCAAGCTTCGCCGCCAGATCAAGCCGCGCCACCAGGCCGGCTAACCTCGTACTGCCTGCTGACTTAGGACGACGTGAAAGTACTGATTGTTGGCGCGGGCCCGGCCGGGTCCACCGCCGCGTATTACCTCGCCCAGGCGGGCATCGATGTCACGGTGCTGGAAAAGACTTCCTTCCCGCGTGAAAAGGTGTGTGGCGATGGCCTCACACCGCGCGCGGTCCGCGAGATCCAGAAGCTCGGCCTGCCTCACGCAGTTGAGGAAGGGTGGCGCCGGAACAAGGGCCTCCGCCTCATTGCCGGCGGCCGCACCATCGAGCTGCCCTGGCCCGAGGTTTCCGACTTTCCCACGTACGGCCTGATCCGCACCCGTCTGGGTTTCGACGAGGACCTGGCACGGCATGCCCAGTCTGCAGGCGCAGTGGTACTCGAGCGGCACAGCGTCACCACCGCATTGACGGCCGAGGACGGCCGCGTCATCGGTGTGCGGGCTTCGATCCTCGACGAGTCCGGACGCAAGACGGGCGAAACGCGCGACTTCCATGCCGACGTCGTACTCGCCGCCGACGGAAACTCGACGCGAACCGCCGTGTCGCTGGGTATGCACAAGCGCGACGACCGACCGCTGGGTGTCGCCGTGCGCACTTATTTCACCTCGCCGCGGCACGAAGACGACTGGATGGAAGGCTGGCTGGAACTTCCCGGCAAGTCAGGCAAACCGCTTCCCGGCTACGGCTGGGTATTTGGTGTCGGCGACGGCACATCCAACGTGGGCCTCGGCATCCTGAACTCCTCCAAGGAATTCGGCAAGCTCGACTACAAACAGGTCCTGCGTGAATGGACGGCCGGTATGCCTCCTGAGTGGGGCTTTACGCCTGAGAACCAGGTGGGTGAGATCCGTGGCGCCGCACTGCCCATGGGCTTCAACCGCACGCCGCACTACTCACCCGGCCTGCTCCTGCTGGGCGACGCCGGTGGAATGGTGTCTCCGTTCAACGGCGAGGGCATCTCCTATGCGATGGAATCAGCCCGGTTCGCGGCAGAGTTCATCGTGGACGCCTCCTCGCGTTCGGCCTCGGCTGGCTGGACCACGCACGACGCCGATACCCACCTTTCGCGGTATGCGGACTACGTGCGCGACCAGTGGGGATCGCACTTCACGCTGGGACGTGCTTTTGCTGCATTGATTGGCAAGCCCGCGGTCATGAAACTCGCACTGCGCACGGGCATGCCCATTCCGGTGCTGATGCGCTTCGTGGTCCGCATGCTCGCCAACCTCACGGACCCTGCCGCGAAGGGTTTCGAAGACCGCGTGATCCGCGTCCTCGAGATGCTGGTTCCGGCCACGTCCAACACTTCCTCTGCCCGCGCCCTTACGCCGGCAGGCACCGACACCGCGGTTTCCGCAACAACTAGTTAGGGTTAACCCGTGACGAACTCTGCCGAACACAGCTGGACGCATGCCGGGCATGGCTTGCCGCAGACTGTTGAGCCTGCTCCCAACACCACCGCGATCGCTACTGGGCTCCAGCTGCCCGCCGGTTTTGCCGCCATTGCAGGCGATGCCGAGCTCGGCCCTGCCATCACCACCAACCTTGCCCGGGTGGAGAAGAAGCTCCGCGAAGCCATCTCCAACTCGGACCCGCTGGCTGACGCGACGTCGCGCCACCTGGTGGAAGCCGGCGGCAAGCGCATCCGTCCGCTGCTCACTCTGTTGTGCGCCCACCTTGGCGACGCGTCCCGCCCGGAGGTAGTCCAGGCGGCTGTTGTTGTTGAGCTCACGCACCTCGCCACCCTGTACCACGACGACGTGATGGACTCGGCTCCCTTCCGCCGCGGTGCACCCACGGCCCACGAAGTGTGGGGCAACTCGGTAGCCATCCTCACCGGTGACCTCATCTTCGCCCGTGCCTCCATCCTCGTTTCCGAGCTCGGCTCCCGCGCCTTGGGCATCCAAGCCCGGACATTCGAACGACTGTGCCTCGGCCAGCTGCACGAAACCGTGGGACCGCGCGAAGACGAAGACCCCGTGGAGCACTACCTCTCCGTCATCGCCGACAAGACCGGCTCGTTGGTCGCAGCGTCCGGCCAGCTCGGTGCGATTTTCGCAGGCGCCGACGAATCTTTCGAGGACTTGTTGGTGGAGTACGGCGAGAAGGTTGGCGTCGCGTTCCAGCTTGCCGACGACGTCATCGATGTCACCGGTGTGAAGGTCAAGTCCGGTAAGTCCCCGGGCACCGACCTTCGCGAAGGTGTTCCTACCTTGCCCGTTCTTCTGCTGCGCCGCGACGCTGCCGCCGGGGATGCCTCTGCTGCTGCGCTCCTGGAATTGATTGACGGCGACCTGTCCTCCGACTCGGCCCTGGCCGAGGCCGTAGCCGGCTTGCGCGAGCACCCCGTCACCAATGAGTCGTGGAAGATCGCCCGCCAATGGTCCGCTGAGGCAGTTGCTGCCCTCGCCCCGTTGCCCGAGGGTGTGGTGAAGGCGTCGCTGACCAACTTCGCGCATGCTGTGGTGGACCGCAGCAGCTAATTTTTTCCTTTGCTTTCGCAGGCGTCCGGTCTTTTGTAGGCCGGGCGCCTGTTTTTTTGTTGTCCGGATTTCGGATGCAAGCCCTTCGTCGTCGTGAAACCCGTACCGTCAGCACCTGCTTTGAGTGTTCGAGCGTGGCGACCCGCCTGTGGTTACGGTGTGTTGGGCTGCTGGTGGAATCAAAGTGGGTGGTGGCCGTACGCGGCCAAACTTGAAGTTCCGGAAAAACGGAATGGCCCCGGCTCGCTGCAACGTTACGAGTCATACGCTGCACCGAACCGGGACCACAATCTCCGTTCGCATCAGAACCACCGGAGGCATTTAGTGGATCCGTGAAAAGTTTATGACAACCCTGTCACATATGCAACTTTTTGGGTCAACGATTTTTTCTTCTATGCCGCGCGATTTACAGCGAAGCGCCGAGCCTCCATCACCTACTTTGAATCACGGAGCGGGGGACTCGCCGCGCATGGGGTGTGTCGCTACATTGCAGGCCCGCAAACCAGGTGGTGGAGGAACACGTAGTTGTCCACATAGGGAACTTCCCGGCCGCCGCAGGGTCGTCGCCGAACCCAGCATGGCTGCATGGATATCAACGAATTCCTCCGCAGCCGGCACGGAGCAGCCAGAACGGAAACCCTCAGGAAGGCCGGCTTTACTCAGCGGGCACTGGCGAAGGCTGTCAGTGATGGGACAGCTGCTCGCTTACACCGTGGCGTCTATACCTCGGGCGACGCCGATCCCGACGTCGTTGCCGCCTTCCGGGCCGATGGCGTACTTACCTGTATCTCGGCTGCCCGGTTCTATGGTCTGTGGACTCTTGAGAGTGTAGAGGAACTCCATTTGAGCTGCAGCACCGGCCTGGCGAGGCGCCGTGTTGCGCACCACGGGGCCCGCCAGCACCCTGACCATCCGTACCTGCCGGTTGCCGGGGTGGCCGATGTCCTGATCCACGCGCTCCGATGTTTGCCTGAATTGGATGCACTCGTCTTGGTGCAGAGTGCGGTCAGCCTGGCGCTCCTCTCGACGGACTTCTTGAAGTCAAGGCTTCCGGGCAACAGGAACGGCAGGGTTCGTGCAACCTTGGATGCGGTTCTCCCCAGGTCCGACTCATTGTTGGAGGTGTTGGCGCACACCCACTTCACCAGGGCTGGACTTGGGGTCCAGATGCACGCGGACGTCCCGGAAGTAGGCGAAGTGGACTGCTTGGTTAACGAATGCCTGATCGTTGAACTCGACGGCGGCACACACCTTGAGGGGAAACAGGTCAAGAAGGACCAATACAGGAACAACGCAGCCATGCGGATGGGGCTATTGAGCCTTCGCTACTACTACGCGGACGTCGTTCATCACCCGGAGAGGATGGTTGCCGAGGTCAAGGCAGTCCTGCGCAACAGGGAAGTTGGCCGCTATGCACCGGCACGGTACGCACCTGGGTGGGTTCCGCCGTCGTCGTGAGTTTGTGTCTCCCATGTACCGCCATCACCCACTTTGACCGCAAGCTCCAGCGACACACCACCTGAACGGCGCGTCAGAGCAGTTTCAAAATCAAAGTGGGTGCTGGAGGCACACGGATCACAACAAAACAGCCCCTTTCCCGACCAGGAAGTCAGGAAAGGGGCTGTTTTATGCGGAAACTTAGTCTTCGTCGTTGAATGCCCACTCGAACATGTCGAAGACGAACTCGGAGAACGTGCCTTCTTCGCTCTTCCACTGGCCGCGGGCATTGTTGCGGCGCCAGACGATGGGATCCGGGATGCCGAGGTCGGCCGTGCGGAAGCCCCAGGTGAACTGTTCGTCCTCGTCCTCAAGGAACATGAGGAAGCCTTCGTCGTCGACCTCGAGTTCCTCGGGGTCCCAGAAGTAGTGGTAGGCCTCCATGAGGTCCTCGCAGCCGCCGATCGCGAGGTAGAACTCGCGCAGGACCAGCGGGATGGTGAAGGAGTGATCGGAGAGGGCGTCGTCCAGTTCGTCGGGCGTCAGGCCATCTTCTTCCTGCCATTCATCCTCGAGATACTTTGGGACCAGCGCGCGAAACTTCTCGAGGAACATGTCAGTCATGCTCTTATCCTAGCTAATCCCGGGCACTCGAAATTGCGCCTGTTCCGCGGCCGGGGCGGTGCCATCCACGGACAGCAAGCGGCACGTGCCAGCTGCGCCGCCATGCGGTGACCCGGAAGGCGAAAACAACCGCGGCAACGATGCACGCAGAGAGCCCGGTAAAGGTGCCCAGGTGCCATAACAATGTGGTGAGTCCCGCCCCAACAAAGGCCGGCAAAGCGTAGAGGTCGCGGGCATTGAACAGTGTGGGGATTTCGTTCGCCGTGATGTCGCGTAGAAGGCCCCCACCTACTGCGGTTGTGACTCCCAGCAGGATGGCGGCAACGGGGTTCATGCCGGCGGTCAGCGCCTTCAACGTGCCGGTGATGCAGAACAAGGCCAGCCCGCCGGCGTCGAACAGCGTTAGGAGGGACGTGAAGCGCTGGACCGATGAGAACAGGAAGTAGACCAGCAATGCCGCAAGGAGCGGGGGAGCAAGATAGGCGGGGTTTGTGAAGGCGATGGGCGGACCGGCGTTGATCACGATGTCGCGGATCACGCCGCCCCCCAGGGCAACAATGGAACCCAGAAGCACGGAGCCCACGATGTCGAACTGTTTACGGGCGGCCAGCAGGGACCCCGAGACCGCGAAGAAGAACACGCCGACCAGGTCAAGCCACAGAAGGACGATGTCGATGGAAATCAAGTGGACGGGTTCTTTCTGGGTACGGCTCTCAACAGATGCTGGCTCAACGTTACGCTAGCTCCCATGAACAGCCCCGTTTTGATCGCGTGCGCCCACGGAACCCGCAACGCCGAAGGCCAAGCTGCCATCCGCCAGGTCATGGCCGACATCGAAGCCCTCCGTCCGGGCCTGCAGGTTCTTGAGGCGTATGTGGACGTGCAGGAACCCGAATTGTCCGGTGTGGTGGAAAACATGCCCGAGGGGACTGCCGCCGTCGTCGTACCGCTTTTGCTCTCCACCGGCTTCCACGTCAAAGTGGACGTGCCCAAGGCCATCAAGACCCGCCCCGAGGTAGTGGCCGCCAGGCCGTTGGGGCCGGACCCGCGGCTCGCTGAGTTGTTGGCCACTCACTTGCACGCGGCGGGACTGACCGGGAACGACGGCGTCCTGCTGGCTGCCGCCGGATCCTCGCTTCCGGACGGTTCAGTTGATTCGGAGGAGCAGGCCCGACTGCTCGGGGAACTGCTGCCGAATAAGGTGCGGGTCGCCTATGGCGCCAGCGCCCAGCCAACAGTGCCCGACGGCGTTGCCTCCTTGCGTGCGGAGCTCGCCGCGGATGGCGGGACAGGCAGGGTCTTCATCTCTTCTTACCTCTTGGCTACCGGCTACTTCCACGACCAACTGGCCAAGGCCGGCGCGGACATTGTGTCGGCTCCTTTGCTGCCATCGAAGGTGTTGGCCGAGATCGCGCTGGAACGTTACGACGCAGTATTGGAAAGGCTCTCCTAACCTTTATTCACGCGGAAAAGTGCGCAAAAGGACCTGCACAAAACGGGTGCTTTGGACAAGGCCGCTGGCGTGTTCGTGACGAAATGTTTCCCTAGGTGACTTAGCGTTTCCGGACCTTTGCTGGCGAAAACTGGCCAGACCTACAGTCGAGTTATGACAGATACAGCTGTAGCCGGTGCGTCCGCGGACACCGCCGTCCCTTCGCGCCCAGCACGCACCCGCCCTGCCGCCAAGCCCCATGGCCAGTGGAAGGTTGACGGCACTGCGCCCCTCAACGCCAATGAGACCTGGAAGCAGGAAGACAGCGGACTCAACGTCCGTGAGCGCATTGAGTCTGTCTACTCCAAAGAAGGCTTCGACTCGATCGACGGCACGGACCTTCACGGCCGCTTCCGCTGGTGGGGCCTGTACACCCAGCGCAAGCCCGGCATCGACGGCGGCAAGACCGCAACGCTTGAACCGCACGAGCTCGAGGACAAGTACTTCATGCTGCGCGTGCGTATCGACGGCGGTGCGCTCTCCACTGAGCAGTTGCGCGTCATCGGACAGATCTCCGTGGACTTCGCCCGTGGCTCGGCCGACCTCACGGACCGCCAGAACATCCAGCTGCACTGGATCCGCGTTGAGGACGTGCCGGAAATCTGGCGCCGCCTTGAGTCCATCGGGCTGTCCACCACTGAGGCCTGCGGCGATGTTCCGCGTGTCATTCTCGGTTCCCCGGTTGCGGGCATTGCCAAGGACGAGATCATTGATCCGACGCCGCTCATCCACGAGCTCGCCGAGCGTTTCATCGGTGACCCGGAGCTGGCCAACCTGCCCCGCAAATACAAGACCGCCATCACGGGCCACCCGTCCCAGGACGTGGTGCACGAGATCAACGACTTCGCCCTGGTAGGCGTGGTCCACCCTGAGCTCGGTGCCGGCTACGACCTCTGGGTTGGCGGCGGATTGTCCACCAACCCGCGCCTGGCCGAACGTCTCGGTGTGTTCGTCTCCGCCGATGTTGCAGCTGAAGTATGGCTTGGCGTCACCAGCATCTTCCGCGACTACGGTTACCGCCGCATGCGCACCAAAGCCCGCCTGAAGTTCCTCATGAACGACTGGGGTCCGGCCAAGTTCCGCCAGATCCTTGAAGACGAATACCTCGGCTTCAAGCTTCCGGACGGCCCCGCCGCTCCGAAGCCCACCTCGCCCGGCGACCACATCGGCGTCCACGAGCAGAAGGACGGCAAGTTCTTCATCGGTGTGACCCCCACTGTTGGGCGCACCTCCGGTGAGGCACTGGTGACGCTGGCCGACACGCTTGAGAAGCACGGCAGCTACCGCCTGCGCACTACGCCGCACCAGAAGCTCGTCATCCTGGACGTTGCCAAGGAGCAGGTGGAGCCCCTGATCGCTGAACTGGACACGTTGGGCCTCTCCGCCCGTCCGTCCGTGTTCCGCCGCGGCACCATTGCCTGCACGGGCATCGAGTTCTGCAAGCTGGCCATCGTGGAAACCAAGGTCACTGCAGCAACGGCCATCGCCGAATTGGAACGCCGCCTGGCCGACCTCGTGGAGACCAAGCAGCTGCCCTCGGCACTGTCCCTCCACATCAACGGCTGCCCGAACTCCTGCGCACGTATCCAGACGGCCGATATCGGCCTGAAGGGCATGATGCTGCCAACACCCGACGGCGACCCCACCCCGGGTTTCCAGGTCCACCTTGGTGGCGGGCTGGCTAACAACGAGCGCGAGGAAGCCGGTTTGGGACGTACCGTCCGTGGCCTCAAGGTCACGGTGGAAGACCTGCCCGATTACGTGGAGCGCGTGGTCCGTAAGTTCGTCGCCGTTGGCGCCGAGGGCCAGACCTTCGCAGAGTGGGCACACTCCGCAGATGAAGGAGATCTCCAATGACAGATCCCGTCACTATTACCAACCTCGCCAGTGCAGCAGCCCGGCCGGCGCTGCGTTCCCACGAAGAGCTCAAGGCCCTGGCTGAAGCCGGCGCCGCTGAGCTCGGCTGGAATGCCCCCGCCCGGGACGTTATCGCCTGGGTGGCCCGCAATTTCGAACTGCCCACTGTGACGGTGGCCTGCTCCATGGCTGACGCAGTCCTGCCGGCCCTGGTCGCGGACCAGCTTCCCGGCGTCGACGTCCTGTTCCTGGAGACCGGCTACCACTTCAAGGAAACGTACGAGACCCGCGATGAAGTTGCGGCCAACCTGCGCGTGAACGTGGTGGACGTCCTTCCGGAGAGCACCGTGGAACAGCAGGACCGTTTGCTGGGCAAAGACCTGTTCGCCCGCGACCCTGCCCAGTGCTGCGCCCTCCGCAAGGTCCAGCCCCTGCGCCGTTCACTGGCGGGTTACGAAGTGTGGTTCACCGGTGTCCGACGCGACGAGGGCCCCACCCGCACGAACACTCCCGTGGTCACCTGGGATGAAGGCTTCGGCCTGGTCAAGGTGAACCCGATGGTCGATTGGACCTTCGATCAGCTGATCGAGTACTCCGAGGACAACATCCTTCCGGTCAACCCCCTCTTGAGCCAGGGCTACCCGTCCATCGGCTGCCAGCCCTGCACCCGTAAAGTGGCCCCGGGCGAAGACCCCCGTGCCGGCCGCTGGGCAGGATCCGACAAGACAGAATGCGGACTACACACATGAGCACCCAAACAACCAGCGAGGACCTCGAGTTGAACCAGTTGCAGAGCGAGGCTGAGGGGTCCGCCGCGGCGTGGCGGGCATCGCGAAGCGGGCACGGCGGACCCTCAGCCGAGCGACTCTCCAGCCTGGACACCCTCGAGTCCGAGGCCATCCATATCATCCGCGAGGTTGTTGCCGAGTTCGAGAAGCCTGCGCTGCTGTTCTCCGGCGGCAAGGACTCCGTGGTCATGCTGCACCTGGCCACCAAGGCGTTTTGGCCTGGCAAGGTTCCGTTTCCCGTCCTGCACGTGGACACTGGCCACAATTTCCCTGAGGTCATCGATTTCCGGGACCGTACCGTTGAGCGCCTGGGCTTGAAGCTGGTTGTCGGCTCCGTCCAGGAGTTCATCGACCGCGGCGAGCTGGCCGAGCGTGCCGACGGCACCCGCAACCCGTTGCAGACCGTGCCGCTGTTGGACGCCATCCAGCGCAACAAGTTCGACGCCGTCTTCGGCGGCGGCCGCCGTGACGAGGACAAGGCCCGCGCCAAAGAGCGCATCTTGAGCCTCCGTGACGAATTCGGCCAGTGGGATCCGCGCAACCAGCGCCCCGAGTTGTGGAACCTGTACAACGGCCGCCACACGGTGGGCCAGCACGTCCGTGCGTTCCCCATCAGCAACTGGACCGAGCTGGACATCTGGCGCTACATCGAGCGCGAGAACATCGAGCTCCCCGGCCTCTACTACGCCCACGAGCGTGAAGTTTTTGCCCGCGACGGAATGTGGCGCGCAGTGGGCGAGGTTTCCCAGCCGCTGCCGCACGAGGACGTCATCACCAAGCTGGTCCGGTACCGCACGGTAGGCGACATGTCCTGCACCGGTGCTGTTGAGTCTGATGCACGCACCGTGGCCGACGTCGTTGTTGAAGTCGCTGCCTCCACCCTGACCGAACGTGGCGCCACCCGAGCAGATGACCGCATCTCCGAGGCCGCCATGGAAGACCGCAAGAAGGACGGCTACTTCTAAATGAGCACCGATACCGCACTCCTGGACGCCGGACTCAACTCCGAGGCGCTTCCGTCCACGCTCTTCCGTTTCGCGACTGCCGGTTCGGTGGACGACGGCAAGTCCACTTTGGTGGGCCGCCTCCTTCACGATTCGAAGGCGATTCTTGCTGACACGCTCGACGCCGTTGCCCGCACCTCTGCGGACCGCGGCTTCGGCGGGGAAAAGGGCGGGATCGACCTCGCCCTCCTGACCGATGGCCTGCGTGCCGAGCGCGAGCAGGGAATCACCATCGATGTGGCCTACCGCTACTTCGCAACGGACCGCCGCAGCTTCATCCTGGCGGACTGCCCCGGCCACGTTCAGTACACCAAGAACACGGTGACCGGCGCGTCCACTGCGGATGCCGTCGTCGTACTCATCGACGCCCGTAAGGGTGTCCTGGAGCAGACCCGACGGCACCTGTCCGTGCTGCAACTGCTGCGCGTTGCCCACGTGATTGTGGCCGTGAACAAGATCGACCTGGTGGACTTCAGCGAGCAGGTGTTCCGCGACATCGAAGCGGACGTGCAGAAGGTTGCCCGCGAGCTTGGCCTTGGGTCTGATGGTGTGGCCGACTTGCTGGTGGTTCCCGTTTCGGCGCTGGACGGCGACAACGTGGTGGACCGCTCCGAGCGCACCCCTTGGTACACGGGTCCGGCGCTGCTGGAGGTCCTCGAAACCCTCCCGGCGGCTGACGAGCTCGAGGCAGACCTGGAGAGCTTCCGTTTCCCGGTCCAGCTGGTGATCCGTCCTCAGGGTGCCCTGGCACCGGATGCTGTTGCTGGCGGGCTCGATGTGGAGGCGTACCGCGATTACCGTGCCTATGCAGGCCAGATCACTGAGGGCTCGGTGAAGGTTGGTGACGAAGTTTCCGTTATCAGCCCGGGTCACGAGCCGCGCACCACCACCGTTGTGGGCATCGATTTTGCCGGCCAGTCGCTGGAAGAAGCTGCCGCTCCGCAGTCGGTGGCTGTCCGTTTGGCTGACGAGATCGACATCGCCCGTGGCGACACCATCGCCGCCGCCGGCACGGTCCGCGAGAGCACTGCTGACCTGTATGCGTCGTTGGCTTGGCTCTCGCCGAAGCCGCTCCGCGAAGGCCAGAAGGTCTTGGTGAAGCACGGTACGCGCACGGTCCAGGCACTGGTCCGGAACGTCACCGGCAAGCTGGACCTCGCCACGTTCAACGTGGAGCCCGCGTCCAACCTGGAGCTCAACGACATCGGACACGCACAGCTCCGACTCTCTGCTCCGTTGCCGTTGGAGAACTACCTGCACCACCGCCGCACCGGCGCTTTCCTGGTGATCGACCCCATCGACGGCAACACCCTTGCTGCCGGTCTGGTGAAGGACCACCCAGGCGACCACGAAGACGAACGTTACGTCATCTAGGGTCACACGTAGTCACAAAACCGCAGCTTGTTCGCGACCCCTCACGTTGTACGGCGGGAATTTCGAACAGGCTGCGGTTTTCTTTTTTGGAGTCTTTGGAAGGTCGCATGGCACAGAACACCACCCTCAGCACGCTCCTGGAAGCCGGCACGGACTTGGTCCTGGACGGCGCCCTGGCCACGGAATTGGAGGCCCTCGGCTGCGACCTTGAAGATCCGTTGTGGTCGGCCAAGGTCCTGCTGGAGCAGCCACACCTGATCAAGCAGGTCCATCGCGACTATTTCGACGCCGGTGCCTCCGTGGCCATCACGGCCAGCTACCAGGCGACGCCGCAGGGTTTTGCGCGGCGCGGATTGTCCGTTGAAGAATCGTTGGAGCTGGTGGCTTTGAGCGTCCGATTGGCGGACGAAGCACGGCAGGAAGCCTTGGCGGAGGGTTCCGCGAGAGGGCCGCTTTTGGTTGCTGGATCCGTTGGGCCCTACGGGGCCTACCTTGCCGATGGCTCCGAGTACCGGGGTGATTACACGCTTTCCGCCGCGGAATCCCGGGACTTCCACCGCCCGCGCATTGCGGCGCTTGTAGAGGCCGGCGCGGATTTCCTGGCGTGCGAGACGCTGCCGTCGTTTGCCGAAGCGGAGGCGCTGTTGGCGCTCGTGGCGGAGTTCGACGTCGAATCCTGGTTTACGTTTACGCTGCGGGACAGCAGCCAGATCAGTGATGGAACGCCCCTTGAGGAAGTCGCTGCGCTGCTGCGCGCGGAACCGCGCGTGGCCGCCGTCGGGGTCAATTGTGTACCGCTGGAACTGGTGACGGACGCGCTGGGCACTCTGCAGCGGGCCTCCGACAAGCCGCTGGTGGCTTACCCGAATTCGGGCGAGACCTACGACGCCGTGACCAAGACGTGGGGTCCGTCGGAGGGCGTTCAAGGTAACGGAACGTTGGCGGGCAATGCCGCTGTTTGGCTTGACCGGGGCGCCCATCTCATAGGTGGCTGCTGCCGCACAACACCGCGCGACATAGAAGGCCTGGCAGCGAATATGACGCCACGTGAACCCGCGTGAACCTTGATTTCTACGGGATTGAAGCCGAAATATGACAGTCCCTACTGTGAAGGCATGACCTCTCCGGAATGGTCCTTGCTTGCCCTCAACGGGCGATGTCACGGGGCCTGATCTTCGCCCCCTTCGCATCCCACATCTTCTAAGGACCCACCCTCATGTCGAACACTCCCGAGTCACAGAAACCCGATTCCGGTACCACCCGCATCGTCGCTGGTGAGACCGCATCCAAGCCCAAGCGCCGCCGCACCCTGGAAATCGGCCTGGCCGTCGGCTTGGTGCTGCTGATCGGTGCGGGTGCCGCGGTTGCTTCCGCTGTTTCGCAGAACAACCAGGCCGCGCCGGTTCCGACCACGTCGCCGGCTGCTGAGTTGAAGCTCGGTTATTTCAGCAACGTCACGCACGGCCCGGCGCTGGTAGGCACCAGCAAGGGCCTGATCGCGAAGGAGCTCGGCGATACCAAGCTGAGCACGCAGGTCTTCAATGCCGGCCCCGCCGCGATTGAGGCCTTGAACGCCGGCGCCATCGACGCCACGTATATTGGCCCGAACCCGGCCATCAACTCCTTCGTCAAGAGCAAGGGCGAGTCCATCAGCATCATCGCCGGTGCAGCGTCCGGTGGTGCGCAGTTGGTGGTGAAGCCGGAGATCAACTCCGCGGCCGATCTCAAGGGCAAGATCCTCAGTTCCCCGCAGCTCGGTGGAACCCAGGACGTGGCACTCCGGGCCTGGCTTGGTGGCCAGGGTTTTAAGACCAACACTGATGGCAGCGGCGACGTGAACATCAACCCCACCGAGAACGCCCAGTCGCTGAAGCTCTTCCAGGATGGAAAGCTCGACGGCGCGTGGTTGCCGGAGCCGTGGGCCTCCCGCCTGGTGCTCGAAGCCGGCGCGAAGGTTCTGGTCGATGAGAAGGACCTGTGGGAGAACGGTGACTTCACCACCACCATCCTCATTGTGAACAAGAAGTTCGCAGCCGAGCACCCGGAAACCGTGAAGGCTCTCCTGAAGGGCCACGTGGAATCGGTGAACTGGCTCAACTCCGCTTCCGCTGAGGAGAAGGCGACCACCATCAACGCGGTCCTCAAGGACACGGCAGGCAAGCCGCTTCCGGCCAACGTGATTGAGCGTGCGCTTCAGAACATCAAGTTCGCTACCGACCCGCTGGCCGGGACGTACAACAAGCTGCTGGAAGACGGTGTGAAAGCCGGGACGACCCAGCAGGCCGATATCAACGGCATTTTCGATCTCCGCACCTTGAACGAGGTTGAAGGCAAGAAGACCTCGGCCGCAGGTCTTGGCCAGGACTAAGCAGTAACGGGCTGGTCCGCTTCCCCTTTATTGGTGGGGGAGTGGGCCGGCTTTTGGCCGGATCAGCTTTACCAATCAACATGAAGGATGGGACCATGCCAGTCGTACTCGAGAATCTGGGCAAGCGCTTCGGCGATGGTGCCCCGGTGCTGGACGACGTCAACGCCACCATCGCGCAAGGCGAGTTCGTCGCCCTCCTCGGTGCGTCCGGCTGCGGTAAGTCCACTTTGCTGAACATCATGGCGGGATTGGAACCGCCGACGTCGGGCGCTCTTGAAGTACCCAGCGACGGCGCTGCCTTCATGTTCCAGGACGCGGCCCTGTTCCCGTGGCTGACCGCGCGCGGCAACATCGAGTTGGCGTTGCAGCTGGCTGACAAGACCAGCACCAAGGCGAGCCGGCGTGAACGCGCCACCGAACTGTTGGAACTGGTGCATTTGGGCGGCGCGGGGGATAAGCGTCCGCACGAGCTGTCCGGCGGTATGCGGCAGCGTGTTGCGTTGGCCCGTTCGCTGGCGCAGGACCGGCAGTTGCTGTTGATGGATGAGCCGTTTGCTGCCCTGGATGCGATTACCCGCGATCTTCTGCATGACGAGCTGGAGCGGATCTGGAAGGAAACGGGCCGGACCATCGTGTTCGTGACGCATAACGTGCGCGAGGCTGTTCGTCTGGGTCAGCGCGTGCTGCTGTTGTCCTCGCGTCCTGGTCGGGTGGTTGCCGAGTGGGATGTCACCGAGGAACACCGTACCGATGCCGGCCGTGCCGGGGAGCTGACCGGTGTCATTACCCGCCGTCTTCGCGAGGAGATCCGCCGCCATGCCAAGTAACCCCATCACCACCGAAGAGCGGACCCTTCCCGTGACTGAATCCAAAGAGCACATCACCTCGCCGTCGTTGAAGGGCAACGCCTCGGAACTCCGGGACCTTGAAGCCGGTCTGGATAACCTCCAGTCGGACACGGGCCGCAAACACGGTATCGAGTGGAAGCGGGTACTGCTGCCCGTCGCTGCGCTTGTGGTGCTTATCCTCGCGTGGCAGTTCTACGTCTCGCTTGGATTCAAACGGCGCGACCTCGTTCCCGGGCCCCTTGACGTGCTCACCCAGTTCGTGACCATGTGGGGCGAAGGCAAAGTCCAGGAAGCGGTGTGGACTTCGCTGCAGCGTGGTGTGATCGGGTTCCTGATCTCGGTGGTCATCGCGACGCCCGTGGGTCTGATTCTGGCTCAGGTAGCTCCCTTGCGCCGTGCGTTCGGGCCGCTGATTTCCGGGCTGCAGGTGCTTCCTTCCGTGGCGTGGGTTCCTGCCGCGATCATCTGGTTCGGCCTGACCGATGCCACCGTTTACTTCGTGGTGTTCATGGGCGCTATTCCGTCGATCATCAACGGGCTCATCTCCGGCGTGGACCAGATCCCGCCGCATTACCGCAGCGTGGGCACAGTCCTTGGCGCGAACCGGCTCCAGATGGCGCTGCAGATCGTCCTGCCGGCCGCGCTTCCCGGCTACATCGGTGGCCTGAAGCAGGGCTGGGCTTTCTCCTGGCGCTCCCTCATGGCCGCGGAAATCATCGCAGTGGGCGGCACGATCGGCTTCGGCTTGGGCTCGCTGCTGGATCAGGGCCGTTTGCTCTCCGATATGACCATTGTGATGTCCGCGATCCTGCTCATCCTGTTCGTCGGCATCCTGATCGAACTCCTGGTGTTCGGACCGATCGAAAAGCGACTGCTGCAGCGCCGGGGCTTGCTGGCCGGCAGCAGCCGCTAACCATTGGAGTTTTTGTACACGTAATGCCCTTAAGAGTGCTTCTTAGGGGCATTACGTGTACAAAAACTCGCCCTTCCCGGCCGGATCTGGTTTCGACCCGGACCACATGCTACGTTGCCACCAGCCTTTGCATTTGGGGGAGGCGATTCCCGGGAGTCGTGTGAAGGGTGGCAGGTCATGACCATGCAGCAAAGAACACTGGTGTCGGTTGCTGTAGCTGCACTGCTTTCCGTGACGTCGTGTGCAGCGCCGCCCCCGCAGCCCGACGCGGAAGCGAAGGCCGCTGTTCAGACCCTCATCGAGCGGGCAATCGACCGTAGGAATCATCAAGTTGTCCCCGGTTTCTCCTCCAATCAGGAGGAGATCAGTCAGGATTTCGTGCCGGACGCAGTTGAGCGTATTGAGCTGGAGTACGGACAGCTCCACCAACGCAGGGACGCGATTGCTCCCCATGGCGTCCTTTTGACGGACAGCGGCTCGGAGATCACCATCAAGAAATTCACCATCACCGATGCCGGCGCCAACATAGAGATTTCGGAGCAGACACAGCTGGAACACGGTCCGGTGAACGGCGTGCAAGGCCCCAGCGAAGGCTACATCTACGACCAAAAAGTTGAACTGGCAAAATCCGGGGAAGGCTGGAAGATCGTCAGCATCTCCCCTCTCAGGCCGGGCAAGCCTTACCCGACGACAATTGTTGATCCAGACACGCTTTAGGCGCTCGGCACTTCGCGTCGGCCGCTGCATAACAGTCGACTTCCGGACGGCGCGCAAAGGCTCGACGGCGACCTCCCGCCGTCGAGCCCTTGCGTCACCAGACGGTGAGGTTAGAGTCCGGTCAGCAGATCCCGCATTTCCCGAATCTCTGCTTCCTGCGCCGTGACGATGTCCTTGCCTAGCTGGACAGCCTCCGGGTTCTTGCCCTGGGCTATCTCGGTTTTGGCCATGGTCACAGCACCTTCGTGATGCGCGATCATCTGCGTGAGGAAGAGCTTGGCCGCGTCCACACCCTGGGCATCCCTAAGCTTCTGCAGGTCCGCCTCGCTCAGCATGCCGTCCATGCCGTGGCCGCCATGACCCGAGGATCCCATGACAGGCACGTTCCAGCTGTTCAGCCACCCCGTCATCTTCTCTATTTCGGGTGCCTGCGCGTCTTTGATCTTCACGGCCAAGTTGGTAATCGAGGCCGGGATGTCAGCCTTCGCCAGCATGGCATCGGACATCTCCACCGCTTGGGAGTGATGGGGGATCATCATCTGGGCGAACATGGTGTCTGCGGCGTTGTGCCCGGCGTCGCTGCTGTTCGCAGAGGGGCTGATGGAGGTGCCGGAACTTCCATGGTCCATGCCCGGCATGGAACCGGAGCCGGGGTTGGAAGCGCAACCAGCCAGGGCAAGCAGAGCTGCGAGAGCCGCTCCGGTCACAGTGAAGTGAGTTCTGTTCATGAGTAAAAGTCCTTTGCATTTCGGGCGGCGGTGATAGTCAGCCGCCCGGTAGTCAGCAGATGGTGAATGGATGTGCGGTCCCGGCTGTTACCGGACCATCCAGTGCTCACGTACGGCTGATGCAGAGTTGCCCGGGTGTAGGACCGTGGGGTTGGTAGGACCAGGACGGAAAAATGGTGGGCAGTTCCCACGCTGCAGGGGTGACTTCGCCTGTCGTGCCGGGTGGGGGAGCGCTCAGGGAAGCTGTTGTGAGGGATGGGATGCAACTGGCAGCCTGAGTGCAGGAGCAGGTTCCAAATTCCGTGCCGTGATCGTCGCCAGCCGAGGCACCGCTCACCTCAAGAGAAGAGCCGTGCGCATGGTGGGACAATGAGGTGCCCACTACAGGTGATGCCGCATGAGTCCCATGCGATCCACCTGCCCCATGGGAACCGCTGATGATGTGCATTCCGAATATGCCTGCAATGACGGCCGTTACCAGAAGTAGAAGCAACGCCCGCCCGAGGAGGGCGGCACGAGGTTGAGGGGACAGCTGCTTGCTCATGATGCTTCACCACCTTCGTCCACTTCCAGTGGTGACAGTATACCCCCGTAGGGTATCTGAGAGCGATGCGTTATTGTTGGCACTCCTGGCCCTATGCATTCCTCCGATTTCCGGTGCGCTATTGCGATTCGAGGCCTAGAATCGTCGAATGGGCCTTCTAACGTTCAGCATCAACGTCACGCTTGATGGTTGCGTGGACCATCAGGAGGGCATCGCCGACGACGAGACGCACGCCCACTTCACGCGTCTCCTGGATCAGAGCGGCGCAATGCTCTGGGGCCGGACTACCTACGAAATGATGGAGGTCTACTGGCCCTTGGTTGCCCGCGGCGAAGTAGAAGCGCCGCCAGCCCTACGCGAGTGGGCGATCACCTTGGAGGGAAAACCCAAGTACGTCGTTTCCACAACGCGGAGCGACTTCCCCTGGACGAACAGCCACCGGCTGGTCGGCGAACTGGGTACGGCCGTTCAGGAACTCAAGGACAGGACTCCCAAGGGGGTGCTTGTCGGCAGCGGGAAACTAGCAACAGAGCTGGACCGATTGGGCCTGATCGACGAGTACAAATTCCTCATCCACCCCATGATCACAGGCCACGGACCCACCCTTTACCAAGGCGGACTGCCCAGCACCCGGCATCTTGAGCTGATCTCAGCCGAGCCGCTCAGCAACGGAGCGGTGGCGATGCATTATCGCCGGGCTGAATGAGGAAGGAGCAGGCACCGGACGACGTGGAGTTTGTACCACTCCACGCGGAACTGCGCTTTAGAAGTCCCCACCCGGGTAGATGCCCTCGGGTAAGGTGAAGCACGGCGAGCCCGAATCGATGTCAATCTGGTTTGGGGCCAGGCCTTCGGCGACAATATAGTTCTCCCCGCTTCCGCTGAGAGCGATCATTTGAACTTCATAGGAACCCCTGATGTCAAGCCTGTTCCTGACTCCAAAGAGGCCGCTCTGATATTGGGCTTCGATGTCCTTCACCACCGGCTCAATGTTCGTTCCTGCGGCAATCGTGATGGTGGTTGAACTCTTCCATTTGTGTTGGGTTTTGTTGCAAGACAGAAGCATGCCCTTCTTCTTCTGATCGATCGAGATAACAGCGTCTTTTGGGATTAGGGCGGCGAGCTTCACTTCCATGGCTTGGGCCTGGGTCTTTGCTTCCTGCCAGGTCAGTTCAGCTTTCATCGGTTCCTCTTGTGTTTTAACAGGCGTTGGCACGGTCGACTGGATTGAACCCGTGTTGGGGTTTCCAGCACAAGCGGCGAGCCCGATCGAACCTGCCACCAGCCACAACGCCATGGCACGGCGACGCGCCCTCATCTAGCCACAATTCCAAGCATGTCTTTGAGTACTTGCTCGTTGTTTTCGTTGTTTGAGTCGATGAGGTTGTGGTTGTTCATGAGGACCTAAAAATCCCCGCCCGGGTAGATGCCCTCGGGCAAAATGAAACACTCAGATCCCGAGGCGATACGGATTTCATTTGGGGCCAAGCCTTCTGCGACGATGTAGTTCTCCCCGCCTCCCAGATCGATTTGGATTCGATAGTCTTCGTCGACATTCCTGTCGGCGGATACTTTCGTTCCTTTCGCCCGGTAGTGGGCTTCGATGTCCTTCACGATCGGCTCGATGTTGGTTCCTCCAACGACCGTGATGGTAGTGGAACCTTTCCATTTGTGTTGGGTGCTGTTGCAGGACAGAAGCATGCCCTTCTTTTTCTGATCAATGGAGTAATCAGCATTTTTTGGGATCAGGGCGGCAATCTCCAGTTCCATTGCTTGTGTATGAGCTTTCGCTTGCTGCCATGTCAGCTCAGCATTCATCGTTGCCTCCTGTGTTTTGGCCGCAGTTGGCACAGTCGACTCCGTCGAACTCCCGGTGGGTGGCCCGGCGCAACCGGCAAGCCCGATCGAACCTGCCGCGAGCAACAACGCCATGGCACCGCGACGCGCCCTCATCGAGCCACAATGCCAAGCCTGTCTTTGAGTACTTGCTTGCTTGTCTTCGCTTGTGGAGGCGATGAGGTTCTGGTTGCTCATGAGGATCTAGAAATCCCCACCCGGGTAGATGCCCTCGGGCAAAGTGAAGCAAGGCGAACCTGATGCAATGCGAATGACGCCGGGATCGTCCTCCCTGATGAGATACATTTCCGAGGTGGCCGGATCGCTTATCTCAACACGAAAGGTGCCTTGTA
Organism: Paenarthrobacter aurescens; assembly: GCF_025421775.1. Lineage (GTDB taxonomy): Bacteria > Actinomycetota > Actinomycetes > Actinomycetales > Micrococcaceae > Arthrobacter > Arthrobacter aurescens_B. Next base: position 318,140 of record NZ_JAOEFX010000003.1, read on the forward strand.
TGGTCCGGTCGCTTGAGACCTCAAAACGATGATCCGTGTAGTGTGCCCGAGCAGCCGTCTCAAGTTCTTTCACGACAGATTCAGCTTCGCTTCCCTCAGTCAGCGTGATCGAAGTCGAACCGTTCCAGTTGTGTTCGGTATTGCTGCAGGATAGGAGAACGCCCGTCTCTTTCTGGACTATGGAAGTAATCTTGTCCTTTGGGATCAAGGCCGCGATCTCCAGCGCTTCCTTTTCCGTGCTTGCTTTAGCTTCCTGCCAGGTCAGTTCGGCTATCAACGGTTCCTCCTGTGTATCACTGGCAGTTGGCACGGTTGACTCCGTCGAACTCGCGCTTGGGTTTCCGGCGCAGCCGGCAAGCCCGATTGAAACGACCAGCATCAACGCCACGGCGCCGCTCCGAATCCTCACCGAATTGCACTTCCCAGCATGCACTTGGGCACGTGCACGTTGTCCTCGCTGTACGAGGCGAGGAGGTTCTGGTTTTTCATGAGGATCTAAAAATTCCCGCCCGGGTAAATACCTTCTGGCAACGTGAAACACTCAGAGCCCGAATCAATGCGGATCTGGTTTGGGGCTAACCCTTCGGCGACAATGTAGTTTTCATCGCTCGTATTGTGAGGGCTTATCTGGACTTCGTATGATCCTCTGATATCAAGCCTGTCCTCGACGACGTATTGTCCACTCTGATAGTGGGTTTTGATTTCTTTCAGGATCGGCTCGATTTTGGTTCCTTCGGTGACCGTGATTGTCGTTGAACCATTCCAGCTGTGTTTGGTTCGGTTGCAGGACAGAAGCATGCCCTTCGTCTTCTGATCGATCGAGATGACGGCGTCTTCAGGGACTTGGGCGGCGATCTCCAGTTCCAGAGCTTGGGTATGAGCTTTGGCATCCTGCCATGTCAGTTCAACTTTCACCGGTTCCTCCTGTGTTTTGGTGGCGCTTGGCACAGTTGACTCTGTCGAACTCGTATTTGGGGTTCCGGCGCAACCCGTAAGCCCCATGAGGCCCGCCAGCAACAACGCCATGGTGCCGCGTCGCCCTATCATCGAGTCACAATTCCAAGCATGTCTTTGAGCGCTTTCTTGTTGTCTTTGCTGTCGGAGGCGATGAGGTTGTGGTTTTCCATGAGGATGTTCCCTTCTTCGACGGTGTTGATCGCTCTAAGTTGGTCGTCGTCGGGGCCGCGGTAGTAATGCTGTTCGAACTCATCGCGATGGATGGGGTTGTTTCCCTCCCACACAGCCCCTCTTTTCGTGATGAGGTTGGGAACTCCCTGACCATGGACGAGCAGATCATAGTAGTACAGGTTCGAGTATTCCGTGGTTGGCTGTGGTTTCCAGTCCGGGAGCATTCCGGCCCCGGCGAGGGATATTACTTTGTCATATCGGGCTCCGGCGACTTCGGAACTGGTGAGGTTCGCCAGGCCCCAGCTGTGCCCGATGCCAGTTTGTTCGGCACCGTTCAGGTAGGGGTCAGTGCGCATCCCGGTCTCGAAACCTGCCAGTTGCTGCCCCGAGGTGCGTGCAAGGTTCTCGTCGTTCGCCTCACCAATTCTCGCCAGGTTGGGACCTCCTGCGGTGTCCGCCTCTCCGGGGAACCGCCCATCCTTATAGACGAAAGCCACCGTCCCCGGCACGTTGTTATTGAGGTATTTCGAGACCTGCTGTACGCCGCCTTCGTAGAAGATGTTCAGTCCGGTGAACGTTCCCGGGACGTAGGTGATCACATGCCGTGTGTTGGGGTCTGGGGTGCCGATCATTTGCACAATCCGGGACTGGTCCCGGTCATAGAGGTAAAGCCGTACGTCCCCGGCTTCCACCTGCTTCAGGTAGGCCACCTCATTTTCCAGCATCTTTGTTCGGTTCGGGTCGTGGTGTGCTTGCCCGATCCCCGACAACTTCCGGGCTGTTTCCAGGTCTTTCTCCGCCGCGCGGAGCAGGCCTGGCGCGTTCAACTGGTTAGCCCGGACCCTAGCCAGTGCGGGCATCCCGTCCAAAGCGCCGAACATGGCCGGAGCCGCAGCCAGCAGGAGCTCCTGCACCTGCGTGAGCCCGGACTCGTTCGCTGCAGGGTGGGCTCCCGCGTTCATGCCCGCCCACCAAGTCCCGATCTTCGATGGGTCCAAGCCTCGCAGGGTCTGCTGCCATCCGGGTATTGTGGCCAATGCCTTCACGTCAGCCTCGGATGCAGTGGACAAGTAGCCCAGCAGCGCCGAGCCCGATAAGGTCATCGGCGCCGTTGCAAGCACAAGAACGCCGTTCGATACCGTTATCTGCCCGAGGTCACCGCTCCCACCGGCAGCGCGGAACGTGGACGCGATGTCGGAAAGCCGGGTCGCGTCCTGATGGTTGTCTTCCAGGAACCGTCGCAGCCCGCCACGGACAGCGTCGAGATCAGAGTGCGCCCAGGAGCACTTGTCCTCGAACTCGGACACAGCTGCACTGACTCTGTTGGCCGCGCCTCGGTCTGAGCCGTCCTGGATCCTGAAGGTTGACACTGCGGAGTCCAAGGTGTCCGGATCAGCGGAACTCGCCCCACCAGTGCTTCCACTCGCCCAGACACGAAACCCCTGCCGTGCAGTCTCCACGCTCACCACCGGACGGTCAGTCGCCTCCATCGACGGGCGCGGTCCCACATCCACTGCAAATCCGCCGCCAGCACGCGCCCAACCGGAGGCAAGCGCCCACTCCGTCACCTGATCCAAGCGACGCTGCTCAACCTCCGCGGCGCTCTTCGCTTGCTGTACCCGACGGGCAACGTCTTCCAACATATGGACCAGCTCCGTACGGGCCGCCCGTTCAGCGGCAACGTTCTCCCGGAAACAGTCAGCGAACACGCCCCGGAATTCCGTAAGAGCAGCAGTCGAGATCGCTTCCCGCCCGCCGCGTTGATCCTGCACCGTACGCGCTGCGTCTCGACATGCACCGATCAGACGATCGGCAACCCCCGTGTCGAAATTCATTTTACTCCATCAAATAGATAAACCCCCGGCGGCTCCACTATACCTAACGCGCTCGACGGATTCTGAATCGCTTTCGCAAAGCGCTGAGCGGTGGACGAGGGAGTCCGTGGAATTCTCCGGGCCCCCGCGGAGTTGTCCCGAACATGCACAACAAACGGATCGGTTTCCTCTCCTTCGGTCACTGGGCCCGCGTCCCGGGTTCCCTCGTGCCAACGGCTGGGGAGGCCCTGAAACAGGGCATCGAACTCGCTGTGGCCGCTGAGGAACTGGGCATCGACGGGGCCTTCTTCCGGGTGCACCACTTCGCCCGGCAGCAAGCATCGCCCTTTCCACTGCTGAGCGCTATTGCGGCACGGACCAGCCGGATCGAAATGGGGACCGGCGTCATCGACATGAGGTACGAAAACAGCCTCTACATGGCCGAGGAAGCAGCAGCCACGGACCTCATCAGTGATGGGCGGCTGCAGCTCGGAGTGAGCCGTGGTTCACCCGAACCCGCACGGAACGGAGCATCCAACTTCGGCTACGTCCCCGACGACGGTGAGGACGGTGGCGACATGGCCCGCCGCCACACTGCATTGTTCCGCAAAGCCATCGCCGGGCACGGGGTGGCCGAAGCGGACCCCCATTACGCCGGTGGGGCCACAGGTCTGCTGCCCATCCAACCCCAGTCACCCGGCCTCCCGCAGCGGATCTGGTGGGGCGCCGGAACCCGCAAAACGGCCGTGTGGGCTGCTGAGCAGGGGATGAACCTGATGAGCTCCACTCTCCTCACCGAGGACACGGGCGTGCCCTTCGATGAGTTACAGGCAGAGCAGATCCGGATGTTCCGCGAAGCCTGGGCCGCCGCAGGGCACGGCTTTGAACCGAGGATCTCCGTCAGCCGCAGCGTGATCCCCATCGTCGACGACGTCGACAACCACTACTTCGGTCTGCGCGCCCAAGCGGACAGCCAAGACCAAGTGGGAATTCTCGACGGCGCGTTGTCCCGCTTCGGGAAAAGCTACATCGGCGAGCCGGATCAACTGGCGGACGAACTGGCGAAGGATTCAGCCGTGCAGGCAGCCGATACGGTCTTGCTCACAGTGCCCAACCAGCTTGGCGTCGACTACAACGCCAAGCTGCTGGGCAACGTCGCCAAGCACGTCGCCCCTGCCTTCGGTTGGAGCGCGAAAGCCTAGGACGCCACCGCCACCAGCTCGAGAACAGAAGACGAAGCAGGCTCCGCGAACACCCGGTACCCCCGTTCGTGATCGAACCCATGGATTTCACGCGTATCCAAAGCAGCCATGAATTCGAGGGTCTGCCGGGTGACCACCTGGCCAGGGACCAGGATGGGGAACCCGGGCGGATAGGGCGTAACGAACCCTGCCGAGATTACTTCCTGTCCCGCGGCCACCGCCGCAGCCACCTCAGCCGCGGACAGGTACACCGTGGAATCGGGCTTGTAACTCTCAAAGTAGGCGGCCCGGATGTCCCCGTCCTCGCAGGAATCATCCGTACGGAAGCGCGCGGCAAAGGTGCTGAAGTCCGGGAGCGGGGGAGTGGGACGCGGAGCATCGGATGAGGCAGGTAGCGTCCGAGCCCGCGACGATGGATGTGGATTCTCAAAGCCCTCAGCGAGTTTCACCAGGACCTCGATCAGGTACGCGACGGAGCTGCGGGACGTGCCGATGTTGGTCATGAACAGCACAGTGTTCCGTGACGTCTTGTTCACTTGGATGCCGTGATCGTCCATGAGGTAGCTGTGGCGGAAAGTGTCGCCGTCGATCCCTGTCTTGCTGATGTCCAGCGTCAGGCGGCTGGGATCGATGACGAACTCGTCCCGCTGCCAGGCATCCTCCAGCTCGGCCAGCCCATCCCGCAGCGGCATGCTGGAGCCGGTTTCCCTATAGCGCGGACCGATGAGGTCCCGCGAGGTCAGCACACGGAAGTACTTCTTCAGCAGGGGATGCCGGGCCACGGCTTGGGCCACGGATACGGCAAGGTCCGATTGCCGTTGCACCAGGCCGAAGCCTTCCAGTTCCACCTGTCGTCTGCCAATGTCCAGGGAAGCCAGAATTTGGTAGTTGGGGGAGGTGGACGTGTGGGTCATGTATGCCTCGCGGAAGGACTCCCGGTTGGAGCCGGCGAAGTCTTGGTCATACACGTGGATCATGGAACCCTGCCGCAGCGAGGTCAACGTTTTGTGGGTTGACTGCGTTGCGTAGACCCGCAGGCGTGCCTTGGCAGGATCCGGAATCAGCCTGGTGGTGAGCCAGGCTTCGTCATCAACGGGTTCGCCCGTGGCCGGGTCATGTAGGGCGGCGGCCTGTTCCGCGTACCGGGCGGCGTAGGCAGGATCGCCGAAGGAAGCTTCCAAAGCGGCTGCTGCCGCCATGCCGGTTCGACGGCGGTACACCGGATGGGAGCGGGCGAAGGCAAACCACGCCTCATCCCACAGGAAAACCAGATCCGGTTTGATGGCCAGGCATTCCTCCATGACCCTTTCGACGTCGTACACAACGCCGTCAAAGGTGCAGTTGGTGAGGGTCACCATTTTCACCTCGTGAAGCCGGCCTGCCCGCCGGTACTCCAGGAGCCTGCGCTTCAGGCTGGCCAGCGGGACAGCACCATAAAACGCGTACTTGTCCAGGGGATAGGCATCCAAGTAGGACACACGGGCACCGGCAAGCACAAAGGCGTAGTGGTGCGATTTGTGGCAGTTGCGGTCCACCAGCACAACATCGCCCGGGGCAAGCAGTGACTGGTGCACGATCTTGTTGGCCGTGGATGTGCCGTTGGTGACAAAGTAGGTTCGTTGCGCCCCGAAGGCCCGGGCGGCGAGTTCCTGTGCGCGTTTGATGGAGCCGTGGGGATCCAGCAAAGAGTCCAGACCACCCGAGGTGGCGGACGTTTCGGCCAACAGCAGGTTTGTCCCGTAGAAATCGGCCATGTCCCGGATCCACGGTGAAGTCCCTACAGACGCACCCCGGGAAATCGGCAGGGCGTGGAAGACGCTGGCCGGGCGGCGGCTGTAGTCCTGCAATGCCGTGAAGAACGGTGTTTCGAAGCGTTCGGCCACCCCGGACAGCAGTGACAGATGCAAGTCCAGATGATCCTGTCGCCGGAAAATCCGCCGGAACTTCCTGGTGAGGGATCCCGCCAGGGACTCGATGGAAACCCCTGCCACCAGGTAGACATCAAGCTCCGGCCGAAGCCCGGAGACAGCCTCGGCCAGGGCAAGGATTCGCTCGATGGGCCGTGAGTCCTGCAAGTCTGCGGAAGTATGCCGGGCCAGGAACCTCCGGAGGTCGCTGCCCAACAGATGGGAGCTGCGGAGGGAGAAGCCCGGGCGAAGAACAACGGACTGGATATCGGGGTTCAGCATGATGGCCACCAAGGCATCCTCATAGCTGGGAACCACGTTGACCGTGTAGGTGAATGCATCCGAAGGGCGGCGCTGCGCAGCCATGGTGTTCTTGAGCGCCTCGGCTTCTTCGGGCTCCATGGTGTCCACCACCAGGACCTCAAAGCGTGGCCGCTCCGCCGGCTCGGGCTGGTCAACAGCTTCCTCGTCCGGGAGCTCAGCGCGCGGCACCGCAGCTGTTTCCCCGGACGAAGCGAGCGGGAGGTGGGACAAACCGCCTAGAAGCTGGAGCGCGGCCTGGGGTTCGCCGTCGTCGATTAACTGGCGCAACTGGGCCACGGCGTTGACGCCAGGTTCTGCCCAATACGGTTCCACCGCAGCCAGGAGGGCAAAAGTCCGGTCGATCTGGGACAGCAAACCGGACTCCTGGTGTCGGGCCGAGGCGAGCTGCCTGAGGGCGTATCCCAAAAACTCCCAAGCGTCGGCACGGGACCGCCAGGCCCTGCTGGGGGTGCCGATTTTCGGGGACGGGGAAGGGGTGCTCATGTGTTTCACTTTCAAACTGAAAAGGGGTCTAGGACGTCAGGGCTGTACGGATGCGGCCGCGATACGCGTACCAGCCGGCGATCAGCAGCGGCACCAGGACCAGCAGCGAGGCCAGCACCCAGCGGCCCGTTTCCGAGAACCCCATGGTGACCAGGACAAAGGCCAGGAAACCGAGCGTGATGTAAGAGGTCAAGGGTGCACCGAACAGCCGGAACGCTGGCCGGTCAACCCTGCCGATGCGCACCCATCGCTGCAGCTTGATGTGGCAGAGCATGATGGTGGCCCAGCCGCCGATGATGCCCACCGCCGAGACTTCCAGCACGATTTCGAAGACCTGGGATGGAACGATGGCGTTCAATCCAACACCCACCAAGGTGATGACCGCTGTCAGCAGGATGCCGCCGTAGGGCACCCCGGACTTACTGATCCGACCGGTGAATTGCGGAGCCGAGCCATTGACCGCCATGGAGCGGAGGATACGACCGGTGGAATAGAGGCCGGCGTTGAGGCTCGAGAGCGCGGCGGTGAGGACCACGAAGTTCATCACGGACGCAGAGATGGCTCCGGCCTGCGGATCGCCGAGGTGCGAGAAGAAGGTAACAAACGGGGATTCGCCGGCCTTGTAGGACGTGAAGGGAAGCAGGAGCGAGAGCAGCAGGACGGAGCCCACGTAGAAGACCCCGATGCGGATTACTACGGTGTTTACCGCTTTTGGCATCACTTTGTGGGGTTCGGCCGTTTCGCCGGCCGCGGTGCCCACCAGTTCCACCGCAGCGTAGGCAAACACCACACCGCTGATCGCCAGGAGCGGCGCCACGGAGCCCATGGGGAACATGCCACCGTTCTCAGCGATGACGTTGAAGCCCGGAACGCCAACATCCGTTCGGCCGCCGAAAACAATGAAGCAGATTCCCACCACGAGGAACGTCACCAAGGCGCCTACCTTGATCATGGCAAACCAAAACTCCATCTCGCCAAAGATCTTCACGGACACCAGGTTCAGGGAGAGCACCACTACCAAAGCGATCAACGCGATCAACCACTGCGGGATGTCGTTGATGGGTGCCCAATATTGGCCCCAGAACTTCACATACAGGGCTACGGCGGTGACGTCCACAATGGAGGTCATGGCCCAGTTCAGGAAGTAGAGCCAGCCGGCGGTGTAGGCCATTTTCTCGCCGTAAAACTCGCGGGCATAAGAAACAAAAGAGCCCGACGTGGGGCGGTACAGCACCAATTCGCCCAGTGCGCGGAGGATCAGGAACGCGAAGAATCCGCAGACGGCATAGACCAGGACCAGCGCTGGTCCGGATCCGTTCAAGCGGCCTCCGGCGCCCATGAACAACCCGGTGCCGATTGCGCCGCCGATGGCTATCATCTGGATCTGCCGGGGCTTGAGGGTCTTGCGGTAGCCGGCTTCCTCTTGGGCGAAAGCGTTCGACGGCGGACTGGCAGCCAGGTCAGTTGGGGAAGGAAGGGTTTGTGTGGACGCAGGGGTGGGTATCACTTCGGGGGTCTCCTTTGACTCCGTTGCCACCTCAGGTGGCTCAATACTCCACAACGTGGGGCTGACTGCCTCGCAGTTGCGCCTGAAAATGGCCGCGCTGCAGTCAGTCTTTGTGGTGTGTGGGACAGTCACCAACTCTAGGTCGCTGCCGTCGCCAACAAATTGGCTGGCGAACCAAATTCAGGGCCCGGCTCTTGTGCCGGGGGGACAACACTGCTGTTCTGAAGGGCCGGTAATGTTTCTCGCTGTGCGTGCCTGCGCACATGTACCGGCGGCGCCCTCAATGGCGAGGAAGCGTACTGCTGAAGAAACTGATGTGGAGAGGAAGCGATAGCTTCGTTGAAAGCCCTGGAAATTGACGACGACGGAGTCGTCACCTTATTGAGCGATGTCCTGGAAGACCTGGGTGTCGGCAACGCCCGGTTGCTGCTGGCCCCGGCAGAGGACAACAGAACCGTCCGCGAAACTGTCATTGTTGATGCTGAAGACGACGACGAGATCCGCCCAGGCGCCCTGGTCATGTTGATCGGCGTTCGCGGGCGTGCGGCGCTCCCTGCACTCCGCCGCATCATGGCGGGGCGTCCCACAGCAGTTGCGGTCAAGGGCAGCGAGCCCGAGTTGGAATCCGCGGCCGAGTTGCTCCAACCGACCGGCATTGGACTGGTGGCTGTTGCCCCGGGGCTCCGCTGGGATAAGTTCGAGAGCATAGCGCTGGACCGGGTCCGTGAGAACGATGTGCCAGGGGAGACCCCCACGTCAGTTCACCGCGATCTGTTCGCGATCGCCCAAACTACGGCCACACTGACCAACGGGCACGTGGTGATCGAAGATCCGGGCAACCGGGTCCTTGCCTACTCCCCGGCATCCAATGACGTTGACGAGCTCCGCCGGCTGTCCATCCTGGCGAGGCGTGGTCCTGAAAAGTACCAAAAACTCCTGAAGGAATCAGGGGTCTACAAGCACCTGCAGGCCACTGAAGCGCCTGTCCATGTGGAAGCCAACCTTGATGCGGGTCTTCGTGAACGCGTGGCGATCGGCATCCACGCGGGTAGCCGGGTCATGGGATACATCTGGTTGCAGGAAGGTGCTGAACCCTTGGCGGCCAACACGGACCGCATCATGGTGGGTGCGGCCCGGCACGCGGCCATCGAGTTGGTACGCCACCGCAATGAGCAGTCCCAGTCGATGCGCGAGGACCGGGTGTCCAGCCTGCTCAGTGGCACGGCACAGGTCCATTCGCAGGCCCAATCGGCAGGCATCGACCCTTCGAAGCCAGCGGCTTTGGTCCTGATCTCGGCGGGCGGGCTCAGCCAGAGCGCGGCGGGGCTTCAGCTCCGCAGGGGAGAGCTCTCCAAAGTGGCATCAATCCACGCGGCAGCGTACCGGCCTGGCGCCGTAGTGGGGGCGTTGGGGATGGAAACGGCCATCATCCTGCCCGATGTGGACCCGCTGAAATCAGTCCCCGCCATCAACCGCCTGGTCAACACCATTGTTCGTGATGCCACCACCCACCTTCACTTCCAGGTGCAGGCAGCAGTTGGTCCCATCGTTCCGCGCCTGGACGCCTTGCACGCCACCCTTGATCACGTGCGCAGCGTCCTCAAAGTCATGGAAGCAACACCGGACGTTCGCGTGGCCTCGTACAGCGACGTGGAAACAACGGTCCTCACCAGGGAGCTGCTGGAGTTGCTGGAATCCCGGACCACCCTGCGTCATGCAGGAATCACCCGGCTGTGCGGCCGCTACCCGGAATTCGCACTGACCCTCCTGACTTACCTGGAGTTCTTTGGCGACGTGAACCGGTGCGCCGAGGAATTGGCCGTCCACCGCAACACTGTTCATTACAGGCTCCGCCGCGCCTGCGAAGTGGCTGGGCTGGATCTGCAATCAGCGGATGAACGCCTGCTGGCACACCTCCAGATCAGGCTCTGGACCTACGCAGGGACCAAGGGCTAGGAACCATGGATATCCAGAATCTCCTCGACGACATCGTCGGGGCCGTGCAGCCGCATGTCGGCCAAGGCAACGTAGCTGACTACATCCCCCAACTGGGAGCCGTGGATGCCCAACAATTCGGCATATCCGTCTCCACCCGTGACGGCGAAGTGTTCTCGGCCGGAGACGCCCACGTGGACTTTTCCATCCAAAGCATCTCCAAGGTCTTTGCGCTTGCCTTGGTGCTGGCCTTCGATGGAGACAGTATTTGGAAGCGGGTGTTCCGGGAGCCCTCCGGCAACCCGTTCAATTCGTTGGTCCAGTTGGAAAGCGAAGACGGCATTCCCCGGAATCCATTCATCAACGCCGGCGCAATAGTTGTGACAGACCGGCTCTTAAGCCTGACAGGAAACGCCGCCCACGCCGTGCGGGACTTGATGCGCCAGGAGACCACCAAGGACAGCATCGATACCGATCACCACGTTGCCGGTTCGGAATTGGCCAACAGCCACCGCAATGCTTCTTTGGCCCACTTCCTGGCAAGCTGCGGCAACCTGGAAAACCCGGTGGACGACGTCCTGGACTCCTATGCGAAGCAATGCGCATTGGCCATGACGTGCGAAGACCTGGCGCTCGCAACCCGCTTCCTTGCCTCCAACGGCCTGGGTGCAGACGGGACGCTGTTGCTCTCACCGGCGCAGACCAAGAGGATCAACGCCGTCATGCTCACGTGTGGAACGTATGACGCCGCGGGCGAATTCGCGTACCGCGTGGGTCTTCCGGGCAAGAGCGGTGTGGGCGGCGGCATCGTGGCGGTAGTTCCGAACAAGTGCTCCATCAGCGTGTGGAGCCCTGGTCTGGGAAGGTCCGGGAATTCGGTGGCGGGTGTCGCAGCGCTGGACGAATTCACCACACGTACTGGCTGGTCGGTGTTTTAGGCGCATGATGGAGGGATGACCCCCAAGGACGGAAGAGGGCCCAAGGGCGGGAAGGCCCCCAAAGACCGCAAGCCTGCCGCGCCGGCGCCGGGAACCGAGCCCACCGCCGTCGCGTTCTTGGAGCGCTTGAAAATCCGCCAGTCGGATGTCGAGCAAGCCAAATACCAGCGGTACTTCAAGACCGGCCAAGGTGACTATGCCGAGGGCGACTTCTTCATGGGCGTGCGCATGGGTGAGGTATTCACGCTTGCCAAAGAGTTCGCGGTCATGCCGCTGGACGAGATAGAGCAGCTGCTGGAGGAAGACATCCACGAGGCACGCGCAGGTGCCGTGAAGATCATGTCGCTCCAAGCCCAGAAGAAGAAAACCACGGAAGAGCGACGCCACACGCTTTACGAGCTGTACCTGCGGCGGCATGACCGCATCAACAACTGGGACCTGGTGGACCTCGGAGCCGGCAGGGTAGTGGGTGGCTGGCTCATGGATAAGCCACGGGACCCCCTCTATGAACTGGCCCGTTCGGAAGACATGTGGGAGCGCCGGACGTCCATCGTGGCGACGTCGGCATTTATCCGTGAAGGCCAATTGGATGACACCTTTGCCATCGCCGAAATCCTGCTCGGCGACAAAGAGGACCTGATCCACAAAGCAGTGGGCGGCTGGGTCCGCGACGCAGGGCGCAGCAGCCGCGAACGCCTGCTGGCGTTCCTGGACGAGCACGCCGCCACCATGCCCAGAACCACCCTTCGTTACGCCATCGAGCATCTTGGCAAAGAGCAGCGGGCCCACTACCTGACGCTTAAAGACAGGGTTTCTCCGGGCTGACCGCGGAGATATGTGACGCCGGATTACCCAGCGTTACCGGGTGTTTCCGAGCCTTTGAAGCATGTTACGGAGCCGCCCTACAGTTTTTTCATGGCAATACAGGACATTTACCCCACCGCGCTGCGGCTGCTCGGCCGACCGGTGCTGGTTGTGGGCGGCGGACCCGTCGCGGAGCGCCGCGCCAAGGGGCTGTTCGACGCCGGGGCCAAAGTCACCGTCGTCGCTCCCGTTGCCACCGGGAACCTTCGCGAACTCGCCGCATCCGGACTCCTCACCTGGGAGCCGCGGGAGTACCGAACGTCAGACCTCGACGGCGTCTGGTTCGTTCAGACCGCCACTGGCGCATCCGCCGTGGACACCCAGGTAGCGGCCGACGCCGAAGCGCAGCGCATCTGGTGCGTCAACGCCTCGGACCATGAAGCATCGGCCGCGTGGACACCCGCCGTGGCCGTGGTGGACGACGTCAAGATCGCCATCAATGCCGGGGGAGACCCGCGCCGAGCCATGGCCCTCCGCAACGCCGTTGCCACCGCCCTGGAAACCGGTGACCTTCCGCTCCGCCGGCACCGCAAGCCGGACGCCGCCGGTAAGACGCCCGCCGGCTCCGTAGCCCTCGTCGGTGGTGGTCCTGGTGACTCGGGTCTCATCACGGTCCGCGGCAGGCGCCTGCTGGGCCAGGCCGACGTCGTGGTTGCGGACCGTCTTGGCCCGCGGGAGCTGCTCAAAGAGCTTGCCCCGGATGTCCGCGTGATCAAGGTCGGCAAGACGCCCGGCCACCACCCGGTTCCGCAGCTGGAGATCAACCGCATCCTGGTGGACGAAGCACTGAAGGGCAACCGGGTGGTCCGCCTCAAAGGCGGCGACCCCTACGTCCTGGGCCGCGGAGGCGAGGAAGCAGAGTTCTGCCGGCAGAACGGCGTCGAGGTTGAAGTGGTGTCCGGCGTGACGTCGGCAATCTCGGTTCCCGCCGCAGCTGGCATCCCGGTGACGCACCGTGGCCTGGCCAAGGGCTTCAGCGTGGTGACCGGACACGAAGAGTTGTCCGAGGTCCCCGCACGCCCCGATCACACTGTGGTGTTGCTCATGGGAGTGGCGCAGTTGCGTGATTCCGCGGCTGAGCTGGCAGGCTCGGGTCTGCCTTTGGACACACCAGTAGGTATCGTAGAGAACGGGTATTTGCCGGAACAGCGCGTCACCATCGGCACTCTGGGTACCATCGCGGACCAGGCGGAAGCCGTCGGCGTGGCCAACCCGGCAGTCATTGTGATCGGCGATGTGGTCCGTGTCAGCCCGTTTGCACCGCAACATTTCAAGACCGCTGACTACAGCACTATTACCCCCAATCGTCCCCGCGTCCGCAGTAACTGAGAAGAAGAAGGAACACAGCCGTGTCAATTAGCACCCCCGTAGGTTCTGCGGACCGTCCACTTCGCGTCGCCGTCATCGGCTCCGGCCCGGCAGGCGTGTACGCAGCGGACATCCTGACAAAGAGCGAGGCCGTCAAGAGCGGCGAGCTCACCGTCAGCATCGACCTCTTTGATCGTTACCCGGCTCCCTACGGCCTCATCCGTTACGGTGTTGCTCCGGACCACCCCCGCATCAAGGGCATCGTGAACGCGCTGCACAAGGTGCTGGACCGCGGCGACATCCGCTTCTTCGGCAACGTGGACTACGGCACGGACATCTCCATCGAGGACCTCCGCAAGCACTACGACGCCATCATCTTCGCCACCGGCGCCATCAAGGACGCGGACCTGAACATCCCGGGCATCGAACTCGAGGGTTCCTTCGGCGGCGCCGACTTCGTCTCCTGGTTCGACGGCCACCCGGACGTCTCCCGTGAATGGCCGCTGGAGGCCACCGAGATCGCTGTCCTCGGCAACGGCAACGTGGCCCTGGACGTGGCCCGCGTCCTCTCCAAGCACGCCGATGACCTGCTGGTCACCGAAATCCCGGACAACGTTTACGCCGGCCTCAAGAGCTCGCCGGTCACGGACGTGCACGTCTTCGGCCGCCGTGGCCCCGCACAGGTGAAGTTCACCCCGTTGGAATTGCGCGAACTCTCGCACTCCAAGGACGTGGACATCATCCTCTACGCCGAGGACTTCGAATTCGACGAAGAGTCCGACCGCCAGGTCCAGACGAACAACCAGATCAAGACCATGGTTGGCACGCTCACCAACTGGATTGCCGAGCAGCCTGAGGACCTCTCCGAGCTCAAGGCTTCCCGTCGCCTGCACCTGCACTTCCTGCACAGCCCGGTGGAGATCGTGGACTCCGCCGAAACCCCGGGCAAGGTTGCGGGCATCAAGTTCGAGCGCACCGAACTGGATGGCACGGGCAACGCCCGCGGCACCGGCGAGTTCATCGACTACCCGGTCCAGGCCGTCTACCGCGCCATCGGCTACTTCGGTTCGGCCCTGCCGGACGTCGAGTTCGACCACAAGAAGGGCGTCGTCACCAACGACGGCGGTCGCGTCCTGGACGCCGACGGCCAGCACGTGCCGGGTCTCTACGCAACGGGCTGGATCAAGCGTGGTCCGGTTGGCCTCATCGGCCACACCAAGGGCGACGCTCTGGAAACCGTCACGTACCTGCTGGAAGACCGCGAAAACCTGCCGCTGGCCGAGGTTCCCGGAGCTGACGCAGTGGTGGAACTCCTTGACGCCCGCGGCGTGAAGTTCACCAGCTGGGAAGGTTGGCTGGCACTGGACGCCCACGAGCTCGCACTCGGCGCAGCAGCCACTGAGGCCGGAACCTCCCACGGTGTTGAGGTCAAGCGCGAGCGCATCAAGGTTGTGCCGCGCGAGGACATGGTCAACATCTCCCGTGATGGCGTGGCCGCACAGGTCTAGTTCTTCCGTTTCACGGCAGGCGGGGTTGCTCATTGGAGTGGCCCCGCCTTGCTTTAATCCTGGGTGGTTAGCCCTGGAGCTTTACCCCCAGCGTTACCCTGAGTCATGGACGTCGTCGTCATTGAAACGCCCCAGCTGGGGGACCGCAGCTACTTGGTGCACGACGGCGCCGTGGCGTTGGTGATCGATCCCCAACGGGACATCGATCGTGTTGAAGCTGCTGCCCTTGAAGCCGGCGTCCGGATCACGCACGTCGCGGAAACCCACCTCCACAACGACTACGTCACCGGCGGGCTAGCCCTTGCGGCCACGCATGGCGCCGAGTACTGGGTCAATGCCTCGGATGTGGTCGCATTCGCGCGCGTCCCCGTCAGGGACGGCCAGGTTCTCCGCGTTGGCCGCCTTTTGGTAAAAGTCGTGGCCACGCCAGGTCATACGCACACGCACCTTTCGTACGTGGTCCGGGAGGACGCGCACGACGGCGGCCCTGAGGCCGTGTTTTCCGGGGGCAGCTTGCTCTACGGTTCGGTTGGACGGACGGACCTGGTCTCGCCCCATGACACCGCCAAGTTGGCCCACGATCAGTACTCGTCAGTCCGTCGTTTGGTGGATTCAGCGGATCCTGAAGCGGAGCTCTACCCGACCCACGGTTTTGGATCGTTCTGTTCCAGCGGCCCAGCGAGCCACCAGGAAGCTTCAACGATCGGCGAGCAATCCGGGTCCAACCACGCCCTGACGGATCCCAACGAGGACCACTTTGTTTCAGAGTTGTTGGCCAACATCACGGCTTACCCGGCGTATTACGCCCATATGAGTCCGCTGAATGCGGCCGGCGTTGGCCCTGCGGTCTTGGACGTGCCGGACTCCGTTGATCCGGAGGAGCTGGACCGGCGTCTCACAGCTGGGGAATGGGTGGTGGATCTGCGTCATCGCGTGGCCTTCGCGGACAGCCACCTGCACGGAAGTGTGAGCTTCGAGTACGGGAAGGGCGATAATTTCACCAGCTACCTCGGCTGGGTGATCCCATGGAAACAGCCACTCACATTGCTGGGCCCCGTGGGCGAGGTGAAAAAGGCGATCCGAGACCTGGCGAGGATCGGCATCGACAGTCCGGATGCCGCCGTCGGGCCTCAACCTGGTGACTGGGCACCGGAGTCTCCACGTGCGAGCTACCCGCATGGGGACTGGACAGCGCTCCTCAAAAACCGGGAGCCGGAGGACGTGGTGCTGGATGTTCGTCGCCGGGAGGAATTCGGGGCCGCGCACGTTGTGGGTGCGCTGAACGTGCCCGTGTATGAGCTCCCCGGCAGGATCACGGAGCTGCCGGATGCGAGGATTTGGGTGCACTGTGCCACGGGCTACCGGGCAAGTGTTGCCGCCAGCTTGCTGGACCGGGCCGGGCGTGATGTGGTGCTCATCAACGCCAGGTTCAAGGACGCTGCAGGGGCCGGCATCGAAACGGAGCCGTAGAGAGGAGAAACTACCGCGGGCCCTGGTCCGAACAGTAGTCCAGGTTCCTGTACACGCTGCGGATGGCGGCGTCGGGATCCTGGGCCTCAATCGCGTCCACCAGTTCGTCATGGCCTTCACGGGGGATGCCGTTGAAGCCGCCCTTGCGCTGCTGCCGGAGGAGGTCGTTGTGGAAGACGCCACCGAACGAAACATACAGCTGGTGCAGCAGCGGATTGCCGGAAGCCAAGGCAACGCGTTCATGGAACTCCCAGTCGGCGCCGGCCCACGTGGGGTAGTCCTCGGCCTGCCAGGCGTCATGTCGGAGGGCAAGGAGCCGGCGCATCTCCGCCAGGTCCTCCGCCGTTGCGTGCTTGGTGGCCAGGCGTGCTGCCTGCGTATCCAGGCCCAGCCGGACTTCCACAATGTGTTCCTGCGTGTGCTCCAGGTACATGCGTTGGGCTGCGCCGGACATCTCGCTGTTGGCCCGGACATACGTGCCGTCGCCGCGTCGTACCTCCAGCATGCCCGAGTGCGCCAGCGCCTTAATGGCTTCGCGCAGGGTGCCCCGCGAAACGCCGAGGCTGGACATGAGTTCCGGCTCAGCGGGAATGCGTTCCTGAAGCGGCCATTCACCGGACTTGATCATGTCCCGCAGCTTGGCGGTGATCTCCTCGGCCAAGGCCGGGCGATGCGAAGGAGTAAGGGTCATGCTGTCCTCGGTCCGGTCTTTGTGGCTGTGCGCTTGCTGGTGAGCAGGTGGCAGGTAACCATGAGCGCCACAGCCACGATGGACAGCAGGCTCAGGGGCAGCACCCAGCCGCCGGTAGCGCTGTGGAGCAGGCCCATGCCAAAGGGGCCAATGGCCGCAATCAAGTATCCCAGCGATTGGGCGATGGTGGAAAGCGCGGTGGTTTCCGCCGTCGACCGCCCGCTGCGGCTGATGATCACCAGAACCAGCGGGAAGATGCCCAAGCCGAATCCGAACAGGACGGCGGGAACTACCGCCAACGACGTCGGCAGCCAGACCATGGCGGCGATGGCAAGGAGGGTGGAGCTGCTGGCGAGGTAAAGGGCGGGGCGGAGCATGCCGGGCCGGGAGCCGAAGGCGAGCAGGATCATGCCGGCGGCCACGGAGACCAACTGCATCACGCCGAACTGCAAGCCGCTTTCGGAAGCACTGAGGCCCTGCGACGTGAGGATGTACGCGAACCAGCTCATCACGGCGTAGGCGAGGAAGGCCTGGAACGTAAAGATCGCGGTGATCAGAATGCCCAGCCGGGTGCGCAGCAGCGGCCACATGGAGACCCGCGGCCGATCAGTCTTGGTGGAGTTCCGGTGGGTGTGCAGGACTATCGGCAGGAAGCCGAGGAGGGCCGCGACACCCAGCATTCCCCAGGCAGCCAGACCCATGGAGGGTGAGCCGAGTTCCTGCGCCAAGGGAACGCTGACGACTGCGGCGAAGGTGGCGCCGCCGGACATGGTGAACGTGTAAAGGCCGGTCATCATTGAGGTGCGCTCGGAGTAGTGCTCGCGGATGAATGAGGGCATGGCCACGTTGCATACTGCCAGTCCGGACATGGCCAGGACGGTGCCACCGAGGAGGGCGCCCGTCACCGGAACGCCACGCACCAACAAGCCGCCGGCCAGCAGCGCCAGGGCTATGGCAATGGCTTTCTCGACACCCACGCGACGGGTCAACCACGACGTTCCCATGCCTGCGACAGCAAAGCACAGCAGGGGGATGGACGGCAGGATGGACGCCACCAAAGCGCCGTAGCCCAGCACCTGTTGCAGTTCGTGGAACAGGGCAGCGGCGCTGGTGATGCCCGCCCGCAGGTTCAGGCCGATAAGTACAACGGCAATAATGCCGACGACGGCGACGACGCGGGTCTTCGGGACGGCTGCGTTGACCGAAAGGGCAGGAGCAGCCTGGGCGGTGGGAATCGTAGGGATGTTTCCGGTGCTGGGGGTAAGAGGAGTCGTCGCGGCCATATCTAAAGGTTAGACGTTTGACGTCTAATGTCTAGAGTTTTGTGGCGAACCTCTCCGGCTGTGCGCGGATGGGGACGCCTAGCGGGGGTTGCGTGAACCCAGCCGCTGTACCGCCAACGCCAGCCAGAGCTGCACCCGGTCCTGCGTCTGCGAAGGGTCGTAGCCGGTCAGTTCGGTGATCTGCGCCAGACGGTATCGCACGGTATTGCGATGCAGGGTCAGGGCTTCGGCGACGGCGGCAACTGACCCGTTGTGGTTCAAGTAGCTTTCCAGGGTGGCCACCAACTCGGCCCCGTGGGCGGCGTCGAACTTCCGGAGAGGCGTCAGTGACTCGCTGGCCATATCCGCCAGGGGAACGTCCTCGCTGGCGAGCAGCAGGGACGTCAGGCTCAGGCGTTCCGGCTCGTTCACCGGCAAGCCGTGCGCCACGGCGTCGCGCGCTTCAAAGTAGCTCCAGCGCAGGCCGTTCGGCTTCGTGTAGGCGCCGCCGATCCCGATCACGGCGTGGATGCCGGCCTCCTGCAGGTGGTCACTGAGGCTCTTGGCCAAAGCCGTGGCCGAACTGCCGTCGTCGCTGACTACGGTGACCAGGTCCTTTCCGACGACGGCGCTGACGCCGGCTTCCAGCGCTTGGGGCAGCGAAATGCTGACCAGTTGCTTATGGTGTGCCGCGGATTCCGCAATGAGCACCACGTTCTTCCGGGTGCTGTTGATGCCGACGCCTGCCAAACGGCGGGCGGCCTCAATGGTTTCCAGGGTGCCGTGAATGACGTCGTCCAGCACCTGACCGGCCATGGCCCGCTGGGACTGACGCTGCTTGACCATGTTGTTGAGTTCAACGCTGATGAGGTTTTGCGCGTAACTGACAATTCCGGAGTCCACGAACGGCTGCCGGAGCCAGAGCGTGCAGGCGTCCCTGCGGCCGGTGGGAATCGGATACGACGCCCAGCCATCCGCCGTCGGGGCCGGCTTCCCGGCCACACTGTTGTAGAGCTGGGCGCTGAACTGGGTCAGCACCACGTCAGTGCGGAGCATGCTGCCCAGTTGTTTGAGGAGTTCGTTTAGGCCACCACCAGTGAGGAGTGAGCGGGCCAGGATCTGGTGCCCGGCAAGGAGCCTTTCCAGATTGGAGTAATGGTCCGCGGAGTGCGACTCGGCCACGAGCTTTCCGATCGCGATAAACGGGATCTCGTAGGGCACTTCCACCAGTGGCAGTCCCCAGCGGTTGGCCTCCGCGATGAGGGCATCCGGCACGGACTCGTGGGTAAGGCCGATGCCGAAGCCGATGCCCACGGCTCCGGCGCGCTGGGCTTGGCGGACGAAGCGGCGCTGATCGGCAGCGCTCTTGAGGCGCAAGCCCGTGGTGAGGACCAATTCTCCGCCGCTCAGGAAACGTTGCGGGTCTTCAAGCTCCGTCACCGCAACCCAGCTGATGTCCTGGTTCAACGTGGTTTCCGCAAGGCCGGCCTGGCGGAGTTTCAGGGAGGGGACAGCGACGAGTGAAGCGAGGGACATTGCCATGGTTAAAAGCGTAACCCGACGCTGGTCAAGCGCACTAAGGCGGGGCCTCGTCTGTGTGCAGCTGACTATTCCTTGCACTCCCTCCCTGGCATAGGCTCTGATCAGCTAAATCCATGCTCAGACACCGAAAGAGGGTTGCACGCCGTGGTTCAAACCTTGCAGAACTTCATCAATGGCGAATTCGTCACACCGGCAGGTACGGGTCTCCTGGACATCGTGAACCCCGCCACCGGGGAAATCGTTGCCAAGTCGCCCATTTCGGTGCAGGCCGACGTGGACGCAGCCATGACCGCGGCCAACGAGGCTTTCAAGTCGTGGAAGAAGGCCACCCCGGGCCAGCGCCAGCTGATGCTCCTCAAGCTTGCCGACGCCGTTGAGGCCAACAGCGACGAACTCGTCGAAGCCCAGCACCGCAACACCGGCCAGGTCCGCTCGCTCATCGCTTCCGAGGAAGTGGCCGCAGGCGCCGACCAGCTCCGCTTCTTCGCCGGTGCTGCACGCATCATGGAAGGCAAGTCCGCAGGCGAATACTTCGAGGGCCACACCTCCTACGTACGTCGCGAACCGATCGGCGTCGTAGCCCAGGTTGCGCCGTGGAACTACCCGTTCCTCATGGCCATCTGGAAGATCGGCCCCGCCCTGGCCGCCGGCAACACCATCGTTCTCAAGCCTTCGGACACCACTCCGGAATCAACCTTGGTGCTGGCGCGCCTTGCTGGTGGGATCTTCCCGGCCGGCGTCCTCAACGTTGTCCTCGGCACCGGCGAAACCGGCGCAATGATGGTTGACCACAAGGTCCCCGGCCTGGTGTCCATCACGGGCTCCGTCCGCGCAGGCATCGCCGTCGCCAGCGGCGCAGCCAAGGGCCTCAAGCGTGCACACCTGGAACTTGGCGGCAAGGCTCCGGCCATCGTCTTCAAGGACGCCGACATCAAGAAGAGCGCGGCGGCCATCGCCGAGTTCGCCTTCTTCAACGCCGGCCAGGACTGCACGGCGATCACCCGCGTGCTGATCGAAGACTCGGTCCACGATGACGTTGTGGCAGCCATGGTGGAGCACACCAAGACCCTGCAGACCGGTTCCCAGAATGACGAAGACAACTACTTCGGCCCGCTGAACAACGTGAACCACTTCAATGCTGTGACCTCCGTAGTGGAGAACCTTCCGGCGAACTGCAAGATCGAAACCGGCGGCCACCGCGCAGGCGAGAAGGGGTTCTTCTTCGAGCCCACCATCATCTCCGGCGCCAAGCAGAGTGATGACATCGTGCAGAAGGAAACCTTCGGTCCGGTCATCACCGTGCAGAAGTTCAGCACGGAAGAAGAAGCGCTTGAGCTGGCCAACGACGTCGAATACGCCCTGGCGTCCAGCGTCTGGACCACCGACCACGGCACGGCCATGCGTATGAGCCGCGACCTGGACTTCGGTGCGGTCTGGATCAACACCCACATCCTCCTGACGGCAGAGATGCCGCACGGCGGCTTCAAGCAGTCCGGCTACGGCAAGGACCTCTCCATGTACGGCGTCGAGGACTACACGCGCATCAAGCACGTGATGTCAGCACTTGACGCTTAGTTCCCCTGTTCCCAGAAAGGCAACCACCCCATGACTACTACCGCGAACGAACTCTCGTACCGCATCGAGCAGAAGCGCAACATCAACGGCGCCTTCCCCGGCCCCAAGTCGCAGGCACTGGCTGAGCGCCGCGCCGCCGTCGTCGCAGCCGGCGTCGCCTCGGGCGTCCCCGTCTACGTTGAAGACGCCGACGGCGGCATCATCCGCGACGTCGACGGCAACTCCTTCATCGACCTCGGCTCCGGCATCGCCGTGACCAGCGTCGGCGCGTCCGACCCCGCCGTCGTCGCCGCTGTCCAGGAAGCTGCCGCGCACTTCACGCACACCTGCTTCATGGTGACTCCGTACGAGGGCTACGTTGCAGTTGCCGAGCAGCTCAACCGCCTCACCCCTGGCGACCACGCCAAGCGCACCGTGTTGTTCAACTCCGGTGCTGAAGCCGTTGAGAACGCTGTCAAGGTTGCACGCCTGGCCACCGGCCGCGACGCCGTCGTAGCTTTCGACCACGCCTACCACGGCCGCACCAACCTGACCATGGCACTCACCGCCAAGGCCATGCCGTACAAGACCAACTTCGGCCCGTTCGCGCCCGAGGTCTACCGCATGCCCATGAGCTACCCGTTCCGTGAAGAGAACCCGGAGATCACCGGTGCCGAGGCCGCCAAGCGCGCCATCACCATGATCGAGAAGCAGATCGGTGGCGACCAGGTTGCCGCCATCATCATCGAACCCATCCAGGGCGAGGGCGGCTTCATTGTCCCCGCAGAGGGCTTCCTTCCGGCGCTGTCCGCTTGGGCCAAGGAAAAGGGCATCGTCTTCATCGCTGACGAGGTCCAGTCCGGCTTCTGCCGCACGGGCGAGTGGTTCGCCGTTGACCACGAAGGTGTTGTTCCGGACATCATCACCATGGCCAAGGGCATCGCCGGCGGCCTCCCGCTGTCCGCGATCACCGGCCGCGCCGACCTGCTCGACGCCGTCCACCCGGGCGGCCTCGGCGGCACTTACGGTGGCAACCCGGTTGCTTGTGCAGCAGCACTGGCAGCCATCGACACCATGGAGCAGCACGACCTCAACGGCCGCGCACGCCACATCGAAGAGCTCGCCTTGGGCAAGCTCCGCGAACTGGCTGAAGAAGTTTCCGTGGTTGGCGACATCCGTGGCCGTGGCGCCATGCTGGCTATCGAACTCGTTCAGTCCGGCTCCAAGGAACCGAACGCCGAGCTCACCAAGGCCGTTGCAGCCGCTTGCCTCAAGGAAGGCGTCATCATCCTGACCTGTGGCACCTACGGCAACGTCATCCGCTTGCTCCCGCCGCTGGTCATCAGCGACGAACTGCTGATCGACGGCCTCGAGGTCCTCGCTGCTGCCATCAAGGCCCACGCGTAACTCACACCGTTTCAAGCAGGAGGAGGGCCGGGAATCCCGGCCCTCCTTTTGTGTTTAACAACGGCGGATTTAACGACGGCGGAACGTGCCTAGGTGCCCAGCGTCAGGTTCTTCTGGTGGCCATGCCCGTCGAGCTGGACCTCGATCACCAGCGGGTTGGCGCTGACCAAGACCACACCGGGCTCGGAATCCATAAGCGTGCTCCAATCGGACCCGGCGAGCGTGATCCTCACAGCAGCCTGTGTCCGTGACGGGTCAGCTACGGAGAGGGTGAGCTTGTCCCCGGTCTGGTGCGCCGCCAAGGTACACGGCCCTGAAGCCGAGTAGCTCCCGCCAGCTCCGGCCGCGAAGAAGTTGGCCATAACCAGCTTGTCCTTGGCCACCTCCACCATTTGGACCTCCGCAGAGTTGGCCAGGACCTTCACATCGGGGTTGGCGGACTGGGAGAACGTGGTGGAATGGCCAGCCGCCGGCAGGACCATATAGGCATAGCCGGAACTCACGGGGTCCTTGCCGTGGCGGTGCGTAATGCTCACGTAGTCCCGGGTGACGGGATCCGCGGTACCGCCGGTGTCCGCTCCTGAATTGATGTCGAACCAACTGCCTGTCCGGCGGACCACCGCAACTTCAGGAGCCCCGGATACGCCGGGGGCATCAAGGAAGACATAGCCCGCGTGGCCTTCAAGGTGCAAGGACCGTTGCAAAACCACGGGTGCGTCACCGGGTGCCATACGACGATTCCGGGAATCGGTGCGAACAGCGGGCACGGAACCGGCAGCGAAGGACCTGTTCTCGATGGTCGTCTGCACAGCCGATCCACCAGTGCCGGTGATGGCTGAGCCGAGGCAGACCACAGCGTCGTCCACGAAGAACCACGACTTGCGGCCGGACAGGGTCTTGTTGTGGTTCAGGTGGTCCATGCCGATGACACCCCAACGCCCGTCCACGGTCAGGCCACCGGCGAAGGCCTGGAAGGCGCGGGGGATGCCGGTCCCTGCCCCGCCAGCGCCGCTCGCCCGTGCTTGATCGTTGACCGTGGTCCCGGGAAGGGCATAAGGGTCAACGGTCGGCCAAAAGTCGGCGCTGAACTGGGACGGGTCCTGCCGTGTGTAAAGGAAGGTCATGCCGTCGCCTTGGTACCAGCCCAGGTTGTTTTCGCTGTTGCCCCACTCGTAGCGGCCAATGCGCTTGGAGGACAGATTGACCGTGCACCCCCACTGCGGCCGATGGTGGACCAGCCGGTCCTGGTCGGCGAACATCCTGCTGTAGACCGGTGCCGGCGCAGCCACCACGGCGGAATCGGACAGGACACCCAGGGACAGCAGTGACTTGGCCAGGCTCTGCGTTGGGTGCCCCACGAGTTTCTGGTCCGCACAGCGCTCCAACCAACCCTTGGCCAATGCGAGGAACCTTGACCGATAAGGCTCATCGCAGCCGGGCGCCAGCAGCAGGACAGCCGAGATCAGTCCAAAGCCGCTGACGTAGTCGGGTTCGCGCTGGCGGGAGACGGCCCGGCCGCGAACGGTGTCCATGATCCGGCCGTCCCAGACGAACGGCGCGTAGGTGTCCTCGATGGCGTCAAGGAGGACGGACCGCTTGGGGTCGTTCACTGCCCACGTGCTTCCACCCAGCATCGCGATGATCTCGGCAATGCCGGCCAGGGCCACCACGCCGTAGGTTCCCGCATAGGGCAAATAGGAGTGCTGGACATAGGAGCCGTCGGAGTAGAAGCCGTCGCCACTGGTCACATAGGTGAACACGCTGTTGATCCCACCGCGGACGGTGTCACTCAAAGCGTCCCTGCCCAGGGCGATCTCGTCGGGCTTGTTGTCCAGGATGCCCCGCATGCAGCAGGCCAGTGACTTGTCCACGCGGTTGGCGCCGGTCTCCGCCAGGGATGTAGCACGGCCTCGCCAATTCGGGTTGGGAGCGAACCACCGGACGGCTGCCAACAAAGAGGTCCGCAAGGCTTCGGGGACTTCAGCGTGAAGGAGTGTCAGGATGTCCACGGTCTTTCGGGGGACGCCGATCTCCCAGAACCACCAGTTGCCCGCCGCCTTGATGGTCGGCTTGTATGCGGTGTCATTCAGCAGCTTGAGTCCACCCACAATGTCAGCGGCCAGCTCCGGATTTCCGGCATAGGGGGTCCCTGGAACGGCGTATCCGAGCGCCATGTCGTAAAGCCGGTTGAAGTGCAGGCCCATGTTGCCGGTGGCGGCCGCGGCCTGGCCGATGCCGGTCAGCGGAATGTCACTCCACAACGATGTCCTACCAGGGGCTTTGTCCATGGAAGTCCAGCACTTTTCGGTGGTCTTGCCCATGCCTTCAAGCTGCGATGCGAGTTCGGGGACACCCGCTGCACTCCGGCTGCCGGTGAGGACAAGCCGCCGTCGATCGATCAGTTCCAGCAGGCCGGCGTCGGAGGCCGCAAAAGACGGCCCGGCGTGGGAGAGCAGAGCTCCTGCGAGGGCGGCTGCGCCGGCGGTACGGAAGAGGGTCCTGCGGTTCACTGTGGGTCCATTGACGTTCAAAACTGCTCCGTTCAAAACTGTTCCAGGCGTGATGGGGTGGACTTGGTTGCGAAAGTTTCCGCAACTTTATGTCCGGTTCCCGGTCACCTCAACAGACATGAACAAAACTGCTCAGGGCTTTTTGGGAGGCGAAACCGAGTCCCGGATGACTATGTGCGTGCCGACGGTGAGGGTGTTGTCCGAGGAGGCGCCGGCGTCGTGCGGTGACTGGGACAGGGCCAAACGGACAGCCTCGCGCCCCAGTTCTTCGAGCGGAACCCGAACCGTGGTGAGGCGGGGCCGCAGTTCGCTGGCCACCGGGACGTCGTCGTAACCAACCACGGAGATGTCCTGCGGAACGCGAATGCCGCGCTCCTCGAGCGCCTCGAGGATGCCGGCTGCCACGAGATCGTTGGCACCGAAAACTGCCGTGAAGTCCATGCCCTGGTCCAAGATTTCGCGCATGCGGCTGTATCCGAAGCCGCGGCCAAATGCGCCCTCGTGGACCAGCGAAGGATCCCGTTCAATCCCTCGGGCGTCCAAAGCGCGGTAGAAGCCGGCCAGACGGGACGCCGTTGTTGAAAAATCGCGCGGGCCTCCGACGTAAAGGATCCTGCGGTGCCCTTGGGAGATGAGGTAGTCGGTAATCGCGAAGGCGCCTCCTTCGTTGTCGTAGGTGACCATCTTGGTGGGCACTCCCGTTCCCAGGGACGGCCTGCCGCAGAGGACCAGGGTGGACCCGGCCGCAGCAAGCGCACGGGCCCGGTCGGCCATTTGCTTTCGGTACCGGGGGTCGTCCGAAGCGCCGCCCACCAGGATCACGGCATCGGTGCGTTGCTCGCGCATGAGGTCCACCAGCGCGAGTTCACGATCCTTGTCGCCGTGAGTGGCGGTGATAAGGCACATGCGCCCTTCGGCGCTCGCCTGCCGTTCAACGCCGCGGGCGATGTAAGCGAAGAAGGGGTCGGCGACGTCGTTGATGATGATTCCCACGGTGCGCGTGGTAGCGCCGGCAAGGGCACGGGCATGCGCATTTGCCACATACCCGAGGTCGGTCACGGATCGGAAAATGCGTTCACGCGTGGCTTTGGCCACCGGGTAGTTGCCGCTCAGGGCCCTGGAAACGGTGGCCACTGACACGCCTGCCGCCTGCGCGACATCGGCAATGGTGGCGCCGCTGCCGCCGCGGGCATGGAGTGGATCTGTGGGGGAGCTTTTCTCAGTCACTAGGCGATTCTCGCAAGATCCGCGGCCAATACCGGATAAGCCAAGGGCAAGCCCTCACTCAATCGCCGGATTTCCATGACCGCGTGGCTGCCCAGTCGGTGGATTTCGTTGCCCATGGCCCCCGCGATATGGGGCGTCAGTACAACATTGGGCAGTGTATGCAGCACCGATCCGGCAGGGAGCGGCTCGGGGTCTGTGACGTCAAGATACGCGTCGAGCCGTCCGGAAACGAGTTCGGCCGTGAGGGCTGCGGCATCGATGAGGGCACCTCGGGCGGTGTTGATGACCAGCGTTCCGTCCTTCATGAGGGCAAGCTGCCGGGCCCCGATGATGCCCCGGGTTTCTGCGATGTCGGGGGCATGGACGCTGACGACGTCGGACAGCGCACAGAGCTGGTCCAGCCCGACGGTTTCCACGCCCAGCGCTGAAGCCTCGACGGCGGTGAGGTAGGGATCGTAGACCAGCACCCTTGCGTCCAGGTTCTTGAGCAGACCGATCACCAGGCGGCCCACTCGAGAGGCACCGACAAGGCCTATGGTGACGCCGTTGGTTCCGATGGTGGGGAAACCGTAAGCATTGCGCGAGGCTCCTGTGGCGCGTAGTTGTTCACTGAACCGCCGGGCCCGCTTGAGGCCCATGACAATCGCGGCAAACGTAAACTCCGCCACCGGCACGGCGTTGGCTGCAGCAGACGATGACACTTTGATTCCGCGTGCATAGACCTCTGGGGACAGGAACGTCTTGACGGTACCCGCGGCATGGACGATGCAGCGCAGCCTCGGCAGCCGGTCCAACACAAAGGCGTCGATGGTGGGTGCACCCCACCCTGTGATCAGCAGCTCCGCGCCCGCAAGTAGCTCCAAGGCGCCCGGGGCGGAGAAGTCCGGAATGGGCTCCGGGTCCAGGAGGGTGACCATTCCATGGAGCCGGGCGAGGTCTTCGGAGCTGAACAGTGTGGGCAGGTTGTTGCGGCCCATCACGAACGCAGCCTGAATGGTGCCGGCGTGCTGGAGGTTGGTGGTCACTGCGGTTCCGTCCGGTTCGTTGATGAAAGTTCATAGAAAGCGCTTGCTATTTGCAGTCAGACTAGGCTGGCGTTCGAAATCCTGTCAATCCCGCAAGTTTCAATGAATGTATGGTTCTGTGCATGTTATTGACATCACACTATGGAACTGGGTAGCTTCTTCTCCATAGTAAACGCTTACTATTTCTAGCCACTGAGCGCTCCCCAGGCGCCGGGCCACTCCACATCCGCCCTGACGGCGCAGACAGAGGAAATACATGAGCAGCAACAGCCAGACACTCACGCCCCAGGCGACCCCCGACGCCGCCGGGCTGGCGCCGGTGGCGGAAGGCCGCCGTCGTGGTCGCCCACCGGCGGAACCTGCCGCACGGCAGGCCCGCAAGAAGAGCCTCATGGCCCGGATCCGACGCGACAAAGTGATGTTGCTCCTGATCGCCCCGGGCTTCCTGTACTTCGTGGTGTTCCACTACGTGCCTCTCGCCGGAAACGTGATCGCATTCCTCGACTACAAGCCCTACCTCGGCTTCGTGGACAGCGTCTGGGTTGGCCTGGACAACTTCGCGGCCATGTTCCAGGACGGCGCTTTCTGGGAGGCCCTTCGCAATACTCTGGTGATCACTGGTCTTCAACTGGCCCTCTTCTTCCCGGTTCCCATCTGCCTGGCCCTGCTGCTCAACAGCATCGTGTCCAACAAGATCCGGAAATTTGTACAGAGCGTGGTCTACCTGCCGCACTTCATCGGCTGGGTGATCATCGTGGCCGTCTTCTCCGAAGTCCTCGGAGCCACCGGGGCAGTTCCGCACCTGCTGGAGAGCCTCGGCCTTCCGCGCTTCGACGCCATGACCACTCCCGAGTTCTTCCCATTCCTGGTCACCATCCAGTCCATCTGGAAGGACGCAGGATGGGGCACCATCATCTTCCTGGCAGCGCTCATGAACGTGGACCAGGAACTGTACGAGGCCGCCGCCGTGGATGGGGCAAACGCCCGGCACCGGCTCTGGCACATCACGCTCCCGGGAATCATGCCGGTGATCGTCCTGCTGCTCATCCTCAACCTCGGCAGCATCCTGTCCGTCGGTTTCGAACAGATCGTCCTGCAACGGGACAACGTGGGTCCCGGTGCCGGCGAAGTGCTGGATACATATGTCTACTTCCATGGCATCCAGGACGGGCAGTGGGGGCCAGCGGCCGCTGTCGGGCTCGTCAAGGGGATCGTCGGCCTGATCCTGGTCCTCGGCGCCAACAAGCTCGCGCATTTCTTTGGACAGGAAGGTGTCTATTCCAATGGCAAATCCAAGTAGCACGATGGTGGCTGGCCTCGGCCGCCGCCCCAAGAACGGTCCGAAGAACAGCCCAAGGAACCGCCCGAAAACAAAGGACACCCGGCCCATCTGGATGGAAAAGCCGAAACCCGCCATGCAGGTTTCCAAGGCCATCGCATTGGTGGTGATCTGCTTCCTGGCGCTGTATCCGCTGCTGGCAGTGCTGGCCACGAGCCTTTCCAGCCAGAGCGAGATCGCCAACAACAACGGTCTGGTGCTCTTCCCCAAGGAGCCCACGTTCGCCGCGTACCAGACCATCTTCGCCGGTGGCGTTGTCACTGATGCGCTGATCCGGTCCCTGGTGATCACCACCGTGGGCACGGCCCTGTCCCTGGTGGTCACGGTGGCCATGGCGTACGGACTGACCCGCCGGGACCTCGTGGGCGGCCGCTTCTTCCTCATGACGGCGCTGTTCACCATGCTGTTCAGCCCGGGCATCATTCCCAGCTTCCTCATGGTCAAGGAACTCGGATTGCTGGACAGCTACGCGGCCTTGGTCCTTCCCACGCTGATGAGCGCCTTCAACCTGGTAGTGGTGCGGTCCTTCTTCATGAACCTCCCACAGGAACTGTTCGAAGCCGCGAAGATCGACGGTGCGGGCGACTTCCGCATCCTGGTCCAGATGGTGCTGCCACTCTCACGCGGTGTGTTGGCCGTCGTCGGACTTTTCTACGCAGTGGGCTACTGGAACGCGTTCTTCAACGCCATGCTCTACCTGAACGACGACAAGTGGCCGCTGTCCATGATCCTTCGCCAATACGTTCTCCTCGGCCAACCCATGGGTGACTCCGCAGTAGCCGAGATCGCGGTGCCGTCCCAAGCGATCCAGATGGCCGTCGTCGTGATTTCGCTGATCCCCATTGTGATCGTTTTCCCGTTCCTGCAGCGGTACTTCACCAAGGGCGTCCTCACCGGCGCCATCAAAGGCTAGTCGACTCAACTACCCATTTTTTTAGAAAGGGAATCCCATGCATTCAGTCCCGACTTCCGGCCCCAGCCGCCGGAACTTCCTTTCCGTTACGGGCATCGGTGCCCTGGCGTTGTTCAGTGGCGGTGCCTTGGTTGGCTGTGGCCAGCGAACCACCAGCGTTGCCTCGAACGCGAGCGAGGCGTTGCTGCCCACGCACATGCCCCTCAAGGCGGCAGCTGCAGATATTGCCGGCACGGCAGAGGGCGTCCCGGCGGCGTTCTATAAGTACCCCGCACCGTTCCGCAGCGTAGAAACCGCGCCACTCAAGGGCAGCAAAATTACTGCCATCACCAACCTTTTCGGCACGGCGCCCAATGCGCGGGCGGACAACCCTGCTTGGCAGGCCATCGAAGCACGCCTGGGCGGCCAGGTGGAGATCACCTCGGTTTCCTCGGATGACTACGCCACGAAGTTCAACACGATCATTGCCGGCGGCGAGCTGCCCGACCTCATGCTCAACGACGGCGCCGCGGTGCCCAACATCGTGGAGTTTCTCCAGGCCAAGTGCGCGGACCTGACGCCGTTGCTGGGCGGCGACAAGATCAAGGATTACCCCAACCTGGCGGCCATCCCGGAGGTGTTCTGGAAGCAAACAGTCCAGGCCGGCAAGCTCTACTCGTTGCCCATCCCGCGCAACCTCACCGGTGGCTCCGGCTTCGTGAACCAGACCCTGCTGGAAAACGTTGGCGTCAAGTTCACTGAGGACATCAAGGACAAAGACGATTTCTACCGGGTGGCCAAGGAGCTCACCAATCCGTCCAGGAACCAGTGGGCTTTGGGCAGCACCAAGTTCGGGCTCACGATGCTCCACCACATGTTCCGCACGCCGAACGTCTGGAAGAACGACGGCGGCAAACTCACCAGGGCGTTCGAGACGGACGAATACCTGGCCGCCATCGAGTTCGCGGCCAAGCTCTACAAGGACGGCCTGTACGTGCCGGGTTCCGAGGGGTGGACCAAATCGCAGATGGTGAACTCCTTCATCTCCGGCAAGGTGGCCATGATCTACGACGGACTCCCCGCCTACATTGGCCCCACCGGCTACGGCCGCAGCATCCCCGCCGCCAACAAGGCCAACAAAGCCGTGCCATTCATCCCCGTGGGCCACGACGGTGGCAAGGCACAGACCTGGCTGGATAACATCACCTTCGCCACTGTCATGCTGAAGAAGGCCGACGAATCCAAGCTCAAGGAAGTTCTGGCGGTTGCAAACTTCCTGGCGGCCCCGTTCGGCAGCGAAGAGTACCTGCTGCTCAACTACGGAGCAGAAGGAGCGGACTACACCCTGGATTCCAACGGCAATCCCGTGGTCACCGAGCGCGCCTTGCTGGACAACGCCGTGCCGTGGAAGTATCTCGCCGCGCCGCAGCAGGTTGTCTACGACCCCAGCAACAAGGACATTGTGGACGTCATGCACAACGCG
The DNA here is from genome assembly GCF_025421775.1 of Paenarthrobacter aurescens. GTDB lineage: Bacteria > Actinomycetota > Actinomycetes > Actinomycetales > Micrococcaceae > Arthrobacter > Arthrobacter aurescens_B. The sequence goes on from NZ_JAOEFX010000003.1 coordinate 349,460, forward strand.
TATTCCAAGCTCATTCCGCTGGGTGTTGAAGATCCCTGCGGCACGCTGTTCAGCCCGACGAACGCCAGCAAGGGCGCCAAACTGGGCCAGCCCGTATCCGACGCCGCCACTGCAGTCATTGCGGGCCGTGGCACCATGGACGCACTCAAGAGTGCCGTGGCGGACTGGAAGAAGAACGGCGGCGACACCATCCGCGGCGAATACGAATCAGCCCTGGCCAAGTAGCCAGTCCGCACAACCCCAGTTTGCCTGAACCCAAGGACCCAACACCGTGACACAGTCCCTGCCCAACTTGCCGTGGCTACCCGAAACCAACAAAGCCCAGTCCCCGTCCACGGGCTGGACCCGCAGCCACTGGGAGGCCACGGCTGACCACTGGCTTGAACACATCCGTAACTACTCCAGCCCGCTCAAAGCCAGTCCGCGCCTGCCCGGCCCGGTGACGCGCGACGGCGAGCGCCGGGAAGGCATGGAGACCATCGGCCGGAGTCTGCTGATGGCGGCGCCGCGGATTGCGGGAGCCCGCGGCCAGGACAAACTGGGGCTGGCGGCGTGGTACCGGGAGGCGCTGCTGGCTGGAACCGACCCTGAAGGCGCGGAACGATGGCCGTTGGGGGTCACCTGCAAGTCTCCTTTGTTGGGAGTGACCAACTCGATCGTGGAGGCAGCGAACATTGCCTTCTCCTTGTTCGTAGGCCGCGAGTGGCTGTGGGAACCCTTGTCGGCGGGGGAGAAGAAGCAGGTTGCGGATTGGTTGCGGCACCATGCCCGGCTTGAGGTGTGGGGCAACAACTGGCAGTTGTTCCCCGCCATGGCTGAGGGTTTCCTGCGTTCTGTGGGCGAGGACGTGTCGGGCTGCACCGGTGCGCGGAACGTGGCGCGGGTGGAGTCCTGGTACCTGGGCGATGGCTGGTACACGGATGGGCCGGAGCACGCGATCGACTACTACAACGCGTGGGCCATTCACCCGTATCTGTGGGCTTGGTACAAGATGACCGGCCGGGAGGACACTCCTGAGGGCCGCCGTCATCTGGACCGGTTGCGCGAATTTGTGGGAACACAGAGTCTTATGTTCGCCAGTGATGGCGCGGTGCTGCACTTTGGGCGTTCCCTGGCCTACCGAACGGCAGTCCTTGCTGCCCTGTGGTGTGCGGAAATCTCGGGCGTGAACCCGCTGACCCCGGGCGCAACCCGACGTTTGGCGTCCGGGGTGCTGGCGAACTTCACCGCGAAGGGTGTTGGCGTTGACGGGCCGCCGAACCTTGGTTGGTACGACGAACACCTGGGATCCTGCCAGGCATACAGCGGTTTCGGTTCCCCGTACTTGGCGGGGATTGGCTTCCTGGGATTGGCCCTCCCGCCGGAGCACCGGGTGTGGCAGGACGTGGAAGAGCCGCAGCCCACGGACGGTCCGGCCCAGCTGCGGTCCTTGCCCGATGCCGGCTGGACGTTGAACACCCACGGCAGCTTGGTCCGGCTCACCAACCACGGAAGCGATCACTGTGGCCTGCCAGTTGGAGGCGGCACGGACCCTGACGATCCGCACTACGCCAAGTTCTCCTATTCCACGCATACGGCCCCGGGCACGGGAGCTGCATGGGAGGACAACGTGGATGGTCACCTTGCGTTGTTGGGGTCCGACGGCGTGGCAAGCCGGCGGTGTGCCCTTCGTGCCACACGCACGGAGGGACCTGTCAGCGGATCCGTCCACATTCCGCAGCTGTACGGGAAAGCCCTGTCAGGCACCGCCGTGACCACCGTCTCTGCAGTGGACGGGATCCATGAGCTTCGCTGCCACTTGGTCCGTGGACCGGTGGAGTATTCCGTCCGCGAAGGCGGTCATGCCGTCGCCGGAGCCCAACCCGTGCAAGCGGGCCGGTCCGAAGACACGGCATGGGTCAGCAACGGCGACGTGTTCGCGGCAGTCACAGCTCTCCACGGGTGGCAGGAGCCGGACAGCACACGCTATATGGGAGCCAACGCCATGGGCGAGCACTCAGCTGTCCCGAGCCTCAGCGCGAAGCGCAGCGCCGAGGAGACGGTCCACATCGCCCTCCACACCCTGACCCGGGACGAGGCTCCGGCCCCCGAAGCGCTCAAGGCGTCTGCCGCCGTCGTGGTTTCCGGTACGGAAGTGTCAGTCACGTGGGCGAGCGGCAATTCGCAGACTTTTGACCTGCGGACGTTTGTGCCGTGGGACGGGCAGGTGGGAAAGTGATGGACCTCAAGTACGGTGCGTCCCGCGAAGAACCCCGCGAGGATGCAGCAATGCAGCGGTTCCGCGGCCATCGGGTGGGGCAGTTTATCCACTGGGGCCTTTACGCGTTGCCGGCCGGCCGATGGGAAGGGAAGGACGTCGAATTCGCGGCTGAGTTCCTGCCTCGTGTCGCAAAGATTCCCCGGCAACGGTGGGAGGCGCTCGCCAACGATTTCACGCTGGCGGATTTCAACGCCGAGCGGTGGGCCGACACGGCGGTGGCGCTGGGTGCCCGCTACATGACCATCACCACCAAACATCATGACGGCTTCTGCCTGTGGCCCAGCGCCCACACGGACTTCCACATGGGTAACACTCCATCGGGACGGGATGTCCTGGGCGAGCTGGTGCAGGCGTATGAGGCCCGGGGGATAGACGTCAACTTCTACTACTCGGTGCTTGACTGGCGGCACCCGGACTGGCGCTTCACGCTGGAGAACGACGCCGACAACCTGGCCTTCGCGCGCTACCTCGACTTTGCGATGAAACAGTTGGAAGAACTGGCCGAACGTTATCCGAGTGTGAAGGGCTTCTGGTTCGACGGCACCTGGGACGAATCGGTGAAGGCCAACGGGTGGTGGACCTGGGAAGTCGAACGCATGCTGAAGGAACGTCTTCCTGGCGTGGTGGTCAACAGCCGTTTACGGGCGGACGACCTTGGGTCACGGCATGTGGACTCGAATGGATTGCTCATGGGCGACTATGAAAGCGGCTACGAACGCAGGCTGCCGGAACCGTGGGACCGCGGCGTGGCAGCCCGCGACTGGGAAGCGTGCATGACCATCCCGCAGGCAAGCTGGGGACACCATCAAGGGCCGTGGGCGCAATCGACACTTAAGCACCCTTGGGATCTGGTGGACATGATCGCCCACTGCACGTCCTTGGGCGGCAACTTCCTGCTGAACTTCGGACCCCGTGGAGACGGGTCCATGGCACCCGCCGAGGTGGAAATTGCCCGCAGTGTGGGGGAGTGGCTCGCCGTCAACGGGGAGGCAATCTACGGGTGCGGATTCGCTGAGGGCTGGGACTATCCGGGGTGGGGGTACTTTACCCGTTCTGCCACGGGCGACGTCTACGCCGTAGTGACCCGGGCGCCGGTATCGGGGCGGGTCCGGTTGGATTTGCCCGCAGGCTTGGAACTCACGGGCGTGCGGTTGCTGGGCTCCGGTGTGCATCCGTTCAAGAGGCTGGCCAACTCCGAGTTCGAGGTGGAATTGGGGGCTGCCTCAAACGTGGGACCGCTTGTTTTCGCCGTGGAAACCGGTGCCATCACAGGGGCACCGCCTGAGACGGAGCCAAACCCTGACGTGGTGGACTAGCTGGCTGGGTTGGAGGTCGCTGGAACGCTGCGAGGTCGCCCGATAGCTCCGGCGATCTGGCACGCTTCCGGCGACCTCGCGCAACTCCGGCAACTCCGGCGACTTCGGCGGCCCGAGTCAGGCCCCGGCAGCTGCCAACCGGGCCTTCTTCTTCAACACCGAGTTCTTCCGGGTGGTCCTGAGCATGTCGATGGTCAGCAAGACCAGCGCCAGCCACACCACGCAGAACCCTATCCAGCGGGCCGTGGTCATAGTCTCGTGGAACACCGTCAGGGCCACGATGAACTGAAGGACCGGGGCGAAGTATTGGAGCAGGCCGATGGTGGTCATGGGCAAGCGGCGGGCTGAGGCACCGAAGAACAGCAGGGGCACGGCGGTGATCACGCCGGATGCCACCAGGAGCCAGAAGTGGCCAGCTCCCAGAGTGGTGAGGGTCTGGGCCCCTGTCACACCAAGGACCACCATGGTGATGGCAGCGAGCGGGGCCAACACCACGGTCTCGACACTGAGGCTGGTGAGGGCATCAACCCTGGGACCGACGCGCTTCTTCACGAAGCCGTACAGGCCGAAGCTGAAAGCCAGGATCAGCGCGATCCAGGGAAGCTGCCCATAGGAGAAGGTCAGGACGCCAACCGCGACGAAACCAATTCCCACTGCTGCCCACTGCAAGGGGCGCAACTTTTCCTTGAGCACGAAAACACCCAGGAGGACAGATACCAGGGGGTTGATGAAGTAGCCCAAGGAGGTTTCCACCGCGTGGCCGGTGGTGACGCCGAACGTGTAGGTGAGCCAGTTGATGGCGATCAAGCCCGCTGCCAGGGCGAGGGGACCGAACACGGAACGATCTTTCACCGCAGCCCAGAACGTCTTCCAGGCCCGGGTGATGGTGATCAGCAGCGCACAGAAGAGCAAGGACCACACGATCCGGTTGGCCACGATCTCGATCGCAGTGGCCGGCATCAGGACAAAGAAGTACAGCGGAAGCAGGCCCCACAGGCCATAAGCGCCGATGCCGAACAGGATTCCCGCCGTCGACTCGCTCCTCACCGGCTTGCCACCTGGCTGGCGGGCCCCACCGCCGGTACCTCCACCGCCGGTACCTCCACCGCCCGCGACTGCCGTCGTCGTTGGCTTGGTAGTAAAGGAGGAGTTGGCAGCTATCTGATCCGGTGTCGACACATTGTCGGCAACACCATCCACCAGCGCAATATTCCGCAATCTTTATGATTTTCTGTGACTCCTGCCATATAAGCGGCCGGGCGCAGGGTGGACATCTAGAATTGGAATCTGCGCGCCCCAACAACGGCGTGGCTCACTGCTTCGGAAGGGCTAACGGTGTCCAACTCAGCCGCAACCACCCCCAAACGTCCACTTCGCGTTGCGATCGTTGGCGCAGGGCCCGCAGGCGTTTACGCCGCGGATATCCTGACCAAATCGAACGAGGTCAAGGACGGCGAGGTGGAGGTCAGCATTGATCTCTTCGAGGCACATCCGGCGCCGTACGGCCTGATTCGTTACGGCGTGGCACCCGATCACCCCCGCATCAAGGGCATCGTCAACGCTTTGCACAAGGTACTGGACCGCGGGGACATCCGCTTCCTCGGCAACGTGACCTACGGCCGGGACCTGACGCTCCACGATTTCCGTGCCTTCTACGACGCCGTGATCTTCTCCACCGGTGCCATCAAAGACGCTGACCTGAAGATCCCGGGAGTGGATCTGGACGGTTCGTTCGGCGGTGCAGACTTCGTGTCCTGGTACGACGGACACCCCGACGTACCCCGTGACTGGCCCTTGGATGCCAAGGAGATAGCGGTCATTGGCAATGGCAACGTGGCCCTGGATGTCGCCCGGATGCTGGTCAAGCACCCCGAGGAACTCCTGGTCACCGAGATCCCGGACAACGTCTACGCAGGGCTCAAGAAGTCCCCGGTCACCGACGTCCACGTCTTCGGCCGACGCGGTCCCGCCCAGGTGAAGTTCACCCCGTTGGAGCTTCGCGAACTGTCCCACTGCAAGGACGTGGACATCGTGCTGTACCCGGAGGACTTCGAGTTCGACGAAGCATCCGATGAAGCCATCAAGACAAACAACCAGATCAAGACCATGGTCAACACCATGACCAACTGGCTGGTGGAGGAGCATGCGGAATCCGAGCAGCCCTCCTCACGCCGCCTGCACCTGCACTTCCTGCACAGTCCGGTGGAAATTCTGGACTCAGCGGAGACACCGGGAAAGGTCTCGGGGATCAAGTTCGAGCGCATGCAGTTGGACGGAACAGGCAATGCCAAAGGCACCGGCGAGTTCATCGAATACCCGGTCCAGTCCGTCTATCGCGCCATCGGCTACCACGGTTCCCCGCTGGAGGAACTTGAGTACGACGCCCGCCGCGGCGTCATACCGAACGACGGCGGTCGCGTCCTGGACGCCGACGGCAAGCCCGTACCGGGAATCTACGCAACGGGCTGGATCAAGCGCGGACCGGTCGGCTTGATCGGCCACACGAAGGGCGATGCGCTGGAGACCATCGGCTTCCTCCTCGAGGACAGGCTCAATCTGCCCCCGGCCGAGAACCCGGATCCGCAAGCCATCATCGATCTCCTGGAGGAACGCGGGATCGAATACACCACCTGGGAGGGCTGGAACCGCCTTGATGAGCACGAGGCCGCCCTGGGTGCTGCGTGGTCCGCGGGCGAAGAAAACGGAAACGGAATGGTCCGTGAGCGCATCAAGGTTGTTCCGCGTGAGGAAATGATCCAGATCTCCCGCGGCTGACAATCTCCTCCACCCGAACTAGACTTCACGGTACTGTGCCGCCCACTACACGCAGCGCACGGTCATTGCGGACTACCAGGGAGTTCGATGAGGAAACCCATTCATCCGCCGGTTCCAGGCAGCGATGCCGCGGAGTTGGTCCAGAAGCATGCCTTGGTTGGCCACGAACGCCTGGACTCCCTGCGTCTGGGCGCGCCCGAGGATATCGTCGGCCTCCGCCGCTTGGTGCGTGAATCCTGGCAACGCTCCGCCAGCCTGCAGGCCAACCCCGACGTCGCCGAGGCGCCCCTCGCGATGGACCAGGACGAACTGGAGGAGTACCGCAGGCAGCATCCGCTGGCCACCATCATGCCCGTGATCAAGAAGCTGCTGGTCCAACCCAGCCATGACAGCGGCCTGTTGGTGGCGGTGGGCGACGACGTCGGCCGCCTCCTGTGGGTTGACGGCGATCCTGTGATGCAGCGCCGCGCTGAAGGCATGATGTTTGTTGCCGGAGCGGACTGGTCCGAAGCCTCCGTGGGTACCAGCGCACCCGGCACTGCACTGGCCCTTGACCGCAGCATCCAGATCTCCGGCGCCGAGCACTTCAAACGCTCCGTCCACCCGTGGAGTTGCACGGCGGTTCCCTTCCATGACCCCGACTCCGGGGCGGTGCTGGGCGTCGTGGACATCACCGGCACCGAAACAGCCGTGGCCGCGCACACGCTTTCCCTGGTGGAGGCAACGGTTGCTGCTGCGCAGGCACAACTGCGTATCGAGAGACTTCAGCTCGCTGCCGCCGTCCGTGAGAAACCACGACGCCGGAGCACGGCTGCCACCTCCACCCACGCGCTGTACCGCAACAGCTTGCAGCTGTTGGGCCGTGACCAAGCCCTCCTCAGCATCGACGGCCGGACCGTGTCCTTGTCCGCGCGGCACAGCGAAATCCTGGCCATCCTCGGCAGCCACCCTGACGGTCTCAGTGCTGAGGACCTGTGTACGCAGCTGTACCCCGGGGACGGATCCTCAGTGACGCTGCGGGCCGAGATGGTGCGGCTCCGCAAAGTGATCCAGGAACTCAGCCCGGAAGCGGTTCCCCAATCCCGGCCCTACCGCCTCCCCGTTGAGTTGCTTCCCGACTCCGGGCAGGTTCTTAGCTGCTTGCAACGTGGCGCCCACCGTATCGCCTTGGAAATCTACAAAGGTGCGCTGTTGCCACGTTCGGAGGCGCCCGGCGTCGTGCAGTTGCGTGAACGGGTCTCGCACCTGCTGCGCGAGGCGCTGCTCACTGACGGCAGCGTCGATTCGCTCCTCAAGTACGCGGAGCTGCCCGAGGCGAAGTACGACGTCGACCTCCGCCTTGCCGTCCTGAAGCAGCTGCCGCCGCGCTCACCCAAGCGGGTCGCCGTCGTAGCCGATCTTGAAAGGATCGACTCGGAACTCTCTGCGTGAGCTGAATCACAAGGTTGCAACGTAGCTGCAACCTCCTGCCTCCTAGGCTCGGATCAATGGCGACAGCCACCGTGATTCGCAGCAAAGGAGCTAGCAATGACTGTTTACGCACAGCCGGGTGCCGAGGGTTCGAAGGTCACATTCAAGGACCGCTACGAGAATTGGATCGGCGGCGAGTGGGTTGCCCCGGTCAAGGGCGCCTACTTCGAAAACATCACACCGGTGACGGGCAATGCTTTCTGCGAAGTTGCCCGTGGTACCTCCGAGGACATCGAATTGGCACTGGACGCCGCCCACAAGGTCGCACCCTCATGGGGCAAGACCTCGGCCACCGAGCGTGCAGCGATCCTGAACAAGATCGCCGATCGCATTGACGAGAATGTGGAGCTCCTCGCGGTCGCAGAGACGTGGGACAACGGCAAGCCCGTCCGTGAAACCCTGAACGCCGACATCCCGTTGGCAGCCGACCACTTCCGCTACTTCGCCTCCGCTGTCCGTGCCCAGGAGGGCCATCTCTCGCAGCTGGATGAGGACACCACCGCCTACCACTTCAAGGAACCGCTGGGGGTTGTTGGCCAGATCATCCCGTGGAACTTCCCCATCCTCATGGCCGTCTGGAAGCTGGCACCGGCGCTCGCCGCCGGCAACGCCGTGGTGCTCAAGCCCGCTGAGCAGACGCCGACGTCCATCCTGGTCCTCATGGAACTCATCGGTGACCTTCTGCCGGCAGGCGTGGTGAATGTGGTTAACGGTTTCGGTGTTGAAGCCGGCAAGCCGCTCGCATCCAGCTCCCGCATCCGGAAGATCGCCTTCACGGGCGAGACCACCACGGGGCGACTCATCAGCCAGTACGCGTCCAACAACCTGATCCCGGTCACGTTGGAACTTGGCGGCAAGAGCCCCAACATCTTCTTCGACGACGTCGCCGCCCAGAACGACGCCTTCTACGACAAAGCCCAGGAAGGCTTCACGCTCTTTGCCTTCAACCAAGGCGAAGTCTGCACCTGCCCGTCCCGTGCGTTGGTCCAGGAGGGCATCTATGACTCTTTCATGACGGACGTCGTGGCCCGCACCAACAAGATCATCCAGGGCAACCCCCTGGATACCGACACCCAGGTTGGCGCGCAGGCATCGAATGACCAGTTGGAGAAGATACTGTCCTACATCGACATTGGAAAGCAGGAGGGCGCCAAGGTGCTCACCGGTGGTGCCCGCGCCGAGCTGTCCGGTGACCTGGCAGGCGGCTACTACGTGCAGCCCACCATTTTCGAAGGCCACAACCGGATGCGCATCTTCCAGGAGGAGATCTTCGGCCCGGTAGTGTCCGTGACCAAGTTCAGCGACTACAACGACGCAATCGGCCTCGCCAACGACACGCTGTACGGTCTGGGCGCCGGAGTCTGGTCGCGCAACGGAAATGTCGCCTACCGCGCCGGCCGGGAAATCCAGGCCGGTCGCGTGTGGGTCAACAACTACCACGCCTACCCGGCAGGTGCCGCCTTCGGCGGCTACAAGTCCTCAGGCATTGGCCGTGAGAACCACGCCATGATGCTGGACCACTACCAGCAGACCAAGAACCTCCTGGTCAGCTACAACGAGAACAAGCTGGGCTTCTTCTAAGAGTTTTTGTACAGCAGATGCCCTTATGGAGCGGTTTTAGGGGCATCAGCTGTACAAAAACTCCCATCATTCGTACAGATCAAAGGAGATCGTCAATGACCACCATGCACGCTGCAGTCGTCACGAAATTTGGAACCGACCTCGAGATCATGGAAGTGGAACGCCCGACGCCGGGTCCCGGCCAGGCGCTGGTGCGCCTCATCACCTCGGGGGTATGTCATACCGACCTGCACGCCGCCGAGGGTGACTGGCCGGTCAAACCGACACCGCCCTTCATCCCCGGCCATGAAGGGGTGGGTGAAGTGGTGGCCCTCGGAGACGGCGTCACGGATGTTGCCGTGGGCGACCTCGTCGGGAACGCCTGGTTGTGGTCGGCTTGTGGTGATTGCCAGTATTGCCGTACCGGCTGGGAAACCCTGTGCGAGTCCCAGCAGAACGGTGGCTACAGCGTGGACGGCTCGTTCGGCGAGTACATGTTGGTGGACACCCGCTTCGCTGCACGCATCCCTGCAGGCTCGGACCCTGTGGAAGTTGCGCCTGTGCTGTGCGCCGGCGTCACCGTCTACAAGGGCTTGAAGATGACGGAGGCCAGGCCGGGACAGTGGGTCACCATCTCCGGCATCGGCGGGCTGGGACACATCGCAGTGCAGTACGCGGTGGCCATGGGTCTTCGCGTGGCAGCGGTGGACATTGCTGATGACAAGCTGGCCCTTGCCCGCGAGCACGGCGCGGAACTGACAGTGAATGCCCTGCATGAGGACCCGGCCGAGGTCATCCAGCGCGAAACGGGCGGGTGCCACGGTGTCCTGGTCACGGCGGTGCACCCCTCAGCGTTCGGCCAGGCGATAGGCATGGCGCGGCGCGGTGGGACGATCGTCTTCAACGGGCTGCCTCCGGGAGACTTCCCGGCGCCCATCTTCGAGATCGTGCTCAAAGGTCTCACGGTCAGGGGGTCGATCGTGGGCACGAGGCAGGATCTTGAAGAGGCACTGGAGTTCTACGCGCAGGGAAAGATCAAGCCGACGGTGTCTACCCGGGAGCTCTCGGAGGTCAATGCGGTCTTTGACGAGATGAAGCACGCAAAGATCGACGGCCGAGTGGTTCTGAAGTTCTGATGGATTCCACCAGCTTGGAAGCTGCGGTGACACTGCCCGGGGAGGACTTTTCCCGGGTGGCGCTCACCGCGGTTTCCGTAGAGCTTCTCCGCAAGCTCTGGGACCAGCACGGACCGCTGATGTTCCATCAGTCGGGCGGCTGCTGCGACGGCTCGGCACCCATGTGCTACCCGGCGGGGGAGTTCCTGACAGGGGACTCCGATGTCCTCCTCGGCCGGTTCGACATCGGGTCCGATGACGGGGCACAGCCTCTGGAGTTCTGGATGTCCAAGGAACAGTTCAATTACTGGTCGCACACCCACCTCACTGTGGATGTGGTCCCCGGCCGCGGCAGTGGGTTCTCGGTGGAGTCTCCCGAAGGTAAACGATTCCTGATCCGATCGACGCTCATGGACTGGGACGTGGCCAGCATCTAGGGTGATTGGCTGGTGTGATCGGCGCAACGTGCCTTCATCACACCAGTCACACCTGTCACGGGAGTACGGGACTCGTCTCACTATCTGGGATAAATATGGCCGTCCATTGGCCGGACACTATTCTTGATGAGTCCTATACCACTCCCATCCAGAATGTGGCATTTTTATGAACATTTTCAGGACCAAATCGATTGAACAGTCGATCGCCGATGCCGACGAACCCGGTCGCAAGCTCAAGCGCAGCCTGAGCACCTGGGACCTCATGATCATGGGTGTCGCCGTTGCTGTCGGCGCCGGGATCTTCTCGGTAGGCGCCAAGGCTGCTGCAAACTTTGCCGGCCCCGCCGTCACCATCTCTTTCGCCATCGCTGCCGTCACGTGCGCGCTGGCCATCATGTGCTACGCAGAATTCGCCACGGCAATTCCCGTAGCCGGCTCCGCCTACGTCTTCACCTACGCGACCATGGGCGAGGTCCTTGCGTGGATTATTGGCTGGAACCTCATCCTCGAACTATTCACCGCTGCGGCGGTGATCGCCAAGTACTGGGGCATCTACCTCAGCACGGTCTTTGGCCTGATGGGCGTGGACATGCCGCCGTCAATCAAGGTGGGCGGCGTTGACCTCTATTGGGGTGCCTTCCTCATCGTGGCGATCTTCACCGTGCTGCTGGTGCTGGGGACAAAGTTGTCCGCCCGCGTCGGCAACGTGTTCACGCTGATCAAGATCGCAGTGGTGCTGTTCGTGATTGTGGTTGGCTTCAGCTATGTGAAGTTCTCCAACTACACCCCCTTCGTCCCGGCCTCTGAGCCCACCGATTCCGGTGCCGCGGACGTCATGAAGCAGTCCTTCTTCGGCTTCCTCACCGGCGCCGCTCCGGCCCAGTACGGAACGCTGGGCGTCTTCGCCGGCGCAGCCCTGGTCTTCTTCGCCTTCATCGGCTTCGACGTAGTGGCAACCTCCGCAGAAGAGGTCAAGAACCCGCAGAAGACCCTTCCCCGCGGCATCTTCGGTGGCCTTGCCGTGGTTACTCTGCTCTACATCCTGGTCTCCCTCGCGCTGACCGGTATGGTCTCGTACACCCAGTTGGCCGAGGTAAAGAACCCCACCCTGACCACAGCTTTTGAGGCCGTGGGCAACACTGACGCTGCCAAGATCATTGCGTTCGGTTCCCTGGTGGGCCTGACCACCGTGATCATGGTCCTGCTGATGGGCCTGTCCCGTGTAGTGCTGGCCATGAGTCGCGACGGACTGCTGCCACGCTCTCTTTCCAAGACCAGCGAGAAGCGTTCCACGCCGGCGCGACTCCAGATCATCTGTGGTGCAGCGGTGGCCTTGGTGGCCGGCCTGACCAACGTGGATCTCCTTGAGGAAATGATCAACATCGGCACGCTGTCCGCGTTCGTGATGGTGAGCCTGGGCATCCTGGTGCTCCGCAAGAAGCGTCCGGACCTCAAGCCTGCGTTCCGCGTACCGTTCGGCAAGGTCCTTCCGTGGGTCTCCGCAGTTCTCTGCCTCTACCTCATGACCAACCTCGCCGTTGAAACCTGGATCTTCTTCGCGATCTGGCTGGTCATCGGAATGGTCATCTACTTCTCCTACGGACAGCGTCACTCGCGGCTCAACGAGAAGTTCGCATCTGCCAGGGCCTCGGTCAACGGTGCTCCCGAAGTCCGCCGGGCCGACGGCGACGAAGACAGCTACACGAAGGTCTAAACCAATCACGGCAGCTTGTCAGACAGCTGCCACCTCTTGCTCTACAAGGCGCCCGGAAACATCGGTTTCCGGGCGCCTTCGCGTTACGGCGCAGCATGCTCGCTGACCCACTCCACCAAAGGCCTCAGTACCTCCCAACGGGCAGCGATCTCATCTTTGGCAGCGGGAGTCGAAAGCCAGTCCGGTTGCCCAACCTCCACGCCTGCCGACAACGACTTGTGCTTGAGCAGCTCAGCGCGTGGATGGTCTTTGTCGAAACCCCGCGGAACGGTCTTGAGCTTCTCGCCCTCGATGGCAAACCCGGCCGTCGCGATCGAATCAACGATCCCCTGCAGCTCCAATCCACTGTCCGGAGCATCCACGGCAGCCCGGAAACGCGCCAGCTGCGCCGGCGTGTGGGAGTGGTAGCCCCCGCCGATCAGCAGGCCATCCGCGCTGATCTGGACGTAGTAGCCGACGCCCTCCTGGGTGGCAGCAAAGGCCCCCTGGGCAGTCTTGTACGGCGACTTGTCCTGGGAGAACCTGACATCCCGGTTGGGACGAAAGATCTTTGCTGGCCCGAACTGCGGCTCCAACTCTGAAAGGAGAGCTGTCAGCGGCTCCCTGACCTCGACGTCGTACGTTCTTTTATGCTCCAGCCACCATTCACGGTTGTTGTTTTCTTCAAGCTCGGCGTAAAAGCGGAATGCGGCAGTAGGGATGCCTTCGAATGTGCTCATGGAAGGATCCTAGGGACGTCACTACCGGCCCAGCCATAGCCAACGGAGGCTATGTGGAAAACAAAAAGATCACCCCGCCGCGGAGATCCGCAGCGGGGTGATCAGGAAATGCAGTAGAGCAAAGACGCTTAGAGCTTGTTGGCTGCTTCGGCGTCGGACTCGGTCTGGCCTGCACCAAGGTTGGCGCGGAGCTTGGCGCCGAGCTCGGAGTCAACGTTGGTCCAGTACTGGATTGCGCGTTCCTTGATGTCGGCGTTCTTCACGCCGCCAACGGCACCGGTGATGGTGTCCAGGAGACGGGCCTTGGCGGCGTCGTCGTAAACCTCGCGGTACAGGGTACCGGCCTGGCCGAAGTCGTCGTCCTCAGCGTGGAGGGTGTGGGCGGAGAGGGTGAGCTCGCCGTCATTCTCCCAGCCACCGGCCGGGGAAGTGGGCTCAACAGCAGCCGGGCCACCAACAGAGTTCGGTGCGTACACCGGGGTGGAGGGGGAGTTGAACAGGAAACGACCCTGGCCATCCTGGCTGTAGTTGTTGACCTGGTTCTTGGGCTGGTTCACCGGGATCTGTGCGTGGTTGGTGCCAACGCGGTAACGGTGTGCATCTGCGTAGGAGAAGATGCGGGCCTGCAGCATCTTGTCCGGGGAAGCGGCGATGCCCGGTACGAAGTTCGACGGCGCGAAGGTGGCCTGCTCGATCTGCGCGAAGTAGTTCTCCGGGTTCTTGTTCAGCTCCATGGTGCCCACGTGGATCAGCGGGTAGTCAGAGTGCGGCCACACCTTGGTGAGGTCGAACGGGTTGAAGCGGTACGTCTTGGCATCCTCGTAAGGCATGACCTGGACGTGCAGTTCCCAAGAGGGGAAGTTGCCGTCGGCGATGTTTTCCTGGAGGTCGCGGATGTAGAAATCTGCATCCGAGCCGGCCAGCTGCTCAGCCTGGTCGCCGGTGATGGTCTTGACGCCCTGGTTGGACTTGAAGTGGTACTTGACCCAGAAACGCTCGCCAGCGGCGTTGATCCACTGGTAGGTGTGCGAGCCGTAGCCCTGCATTTCACGCCAGGAAGCCGGGAGGCCACGGTCGCCCATGAGCCAGGTGACCTGGTGTGCGGACTCGGGGGAGAGGGTCCAGAAGTCCCACTGCATGTCAGCGTCACGCAGGTGGGTACCCGGGAGGCGCTTCTGGGAGTGGATGAAGTCCGGGAACTTGATGCCGTCGCGGATGAAGAAGACGGGGGTGTTGTTGCCAACGAGGTCGTAGTTGCCCTCGGAGGTGTAGAACTTCACGGCGAAACCGCGGGGATCGCGCCAAGTGTCAGGAGAACCGTTCTCGCCAGCGACGGAGGAGAAACGGATCAGCATGTCCGTCTCGGTACCCGGCTGGAGGAAAGCTGCCTTGGTGTAGGCCGAGACGTCCGAGGTGGTCTTGAACGTACCGAATGCGCCGCCACCCTTGGCGTGCACTACACGCTCCGGGACCCGCTCGCGGTTGAACTGTGCGAGCTTCTCCACCAGGTAGTGGTCGGTGAGGATGATGGCACCGTCAGCGCCGACGGACTTCGAGTGCGCGTCGGACGTAACGGGGGCACCTGACTGAGTTGTTGAAATGGCAGTCATTGTTCTCCTTTTTCTTATTTCTGAGTTACGGAAGTTACGGGAAGCTGTTGTTTGGACTGGCAGTCCTGGCAGATGCCTTGGTACAGGACATCGGCGATCTGGATGGTCATGGGCTTGGAATTCTCATCCCAGTGCGGAGTGAGGCACGGCGCGTGTCCCACGGCGCAATCCACGTCCTCCACCTTGCCGCAGCTGATGCAGACGGCATGGTGGTGGTTGTCACCCACCCGGGTTTCGTAGAGCGCCGGGGAGTGCGGTGGCTCAAAGCGGCGCAGCATCTGCAGGTCCGTGAGGTCGCTGAGCACTACGTAAACGGACTGCGCCGTCAGTTCAGGAAGCTCTTTGCGGGCAGCGGCAAGGATGCCTTCTGCCGGGGAGTGCGGATGGTGCTGGACTGCGGCGAGCACTGCCAGCCGCTGTTTGGTCACACGCCGGCCGTGGGCATGCAGGGCGGCGGCCCATTCTGCTTGCTCGGCTGTGTGATCTGTCATGCATTCATTGAAACACTTATTTTGAGGAGTTCACAATAAGGCAAGGCTAACTTCTGGTGAACGCATCAGTTCTTCCAAGGGATTTACTTCTTCGGCCGCCGATCGCCCCAGCGCATGGACCCGCAACGGGATGCCTGAGCCACCCGGTTCCAAGGCAAGGCAGCTGAATCCGCTGAGTCCGCCGGACAGGGGAAGCGCTGCCAGGGCCGCACCCATTGCCAGCAGCTCCGTTGGCAAGATGTCACTTATTGACGCCACTTCCCTGACCGGTTCGATCACCGTATGGCGGTGTCCGGCGTCAACCGTACGTACCAGCCGCCCGGCATCAGCAACAGGGCCGACGTCGGCACCCGGCCAGGACCCGGATCCCGCCTGCGCTTCGGGCAGGCCTCGCCGCAAAGCCTCACGGAGCGCGTCATCGGTGGCGTCGAGTTCGTGCTCCGGCTCCCCAACCCGACGGTGTGCGGGCAGGGAAAGCTGGCTCCCCGGCGTCGTGCTTTCTCCATCCCAGCGCCCGAAGAGGTGGAACGTGGGCGTTGATGATTCAGCAACCGGTTCTCCGATTGCCGTGCCCAGCGGGTGCCATTGGTGGGCAAACATGACGGCGGATCGGGTGACGCCTAAAACGTCATGAAGGGCAGCGCGGACCAGGTAATGGCAGAAAAGCCAGTCGGCGGCGGAGGCGTGGGCGAAGTCCGTGGAGGGATCCGAGAGCCTGATGAGGACATGCCCGGCGGTGAGTGGATGGCGAGGCCGGGCAATCTCCCAAAAGCCCGAACGGTACAGCAAGCGTCGCTCCATGCCCATGTCAACTCCTTCCCCCGCGTGAGCCTACCAATCAATCCATGGCGGATGGGAGGGCGGCGGGAGGCAACTGCCACGATCGTTAAGGTAGGACAGTGGCAAAACTACTGGCAGACATCACCCCCTTGAAGGAGAGCCCGGCTTTTCGGCGGCTTTGGATGGGCGCTTCGGTAGCTGCCATTGGCACCCAGCTGACCTTGGTGGCTGTCAGCCTGGAGGTCTACCGGCTGACCCAGGAGAGCTTCTACGTGGGACTCCTGGGCATCTTCGCACTGGTCCCGTTGGTGATCGCAGGACTCTACGGCGGGTCCATCTCGGACGCCTATGACCGCCGCAAAGTGGCCATCATCGCTTCCCTTGTCCTCTGGGCAACCACCGCGGGGCTCGCCTTGCAGGCATGGCTGGAGATCGGCAACATTTGGATCCTCTACGCACTGGTGGCCATCCAAAGTGGTGCGCAGGGCATCAACGGTCCCGCCCGAAGCGCCATTATTCCGTTGCTGGTCCGCAAAGACCTGCTCCCCGCAGCGAACGCCCTGAGCATGCTGACCTTCGGATTGTCCATGACCGCCGGACCGCTCCTGGCGGGCGTCCTCGTGGCAACCATTGGCTTCGGCTGGACCTACACCATCGATGTCATCAGCTTCACGTTTGCGCTCTGGGGGCTCTTCAAGCTGCCGCCGTTGCCGCCCTCCAAGGATGCGGTGCGGCCAGGGCTCCGGTCGGTGGTGGAAGGCTTCCGTTTCCTGGGCACCCGACCCAATGTCCGCATGACCTTCATCATCGACCTCATCGCCATGATCTGCGCCCAGCCCCGGGCTTTGATGCCTGCCATCGGGGCGGTCATGATCGGCGGCGGAGAAACCACGGTGGGTGTACTGCTTGCATCGACAGCTGTGGGCGCTTTCCTCGCCGGTCTCTTTTCCGGACCGCTGGGCCGGGTCCGCATGCAGGGCAGCGCCGTGGTGTGGTCCGTGGTTGGGTGGGGAGCCTCGATTGCCGGCTTTGGTTTGGTGGTCCTGCTGGCCGGGGACGCAGGACGCGATGGCGTCACGCCGTGGTTGATCCCGGCCGCCCTCTGCTGTGCCCTTGCGGGGATTTCCGACTCTGTCAGCGCCGTCTTCCGCACCACCATCCTCCAGTCGGCCACACCGGATCACTTGCGTGGACGGCTGCAAGGGGTGTTCATCGTGGTGGTGGCTGGCGGACCCAGGGTGGGGGACATGCTGGCCGGCGGTGTCACCCAGTTCCTCAGCGAAGGCGGCGTGCTGCTCATCGGCGGACTCCTCTGCATAGTCCTGGCGTGGCTAGCGACCCGCTTCCAGCCCGGGTTCGTTGCCTACGACGCGAAGCATCCGGTGCCCTGACCTGGCCGGGCGCCACCCAACGTAGGCTGAGAACGGAACACGACGACCGGCGTCGGCGTTAACCCGTAGGGAACCCCCGCAAGAGCCGACGAAAGTGACAAGAGAGACCGTGCATAAACACAACAATGGACTCAAGACCGCGGCGCTCTTCGGTGTGCTGTGGGCGGTGTTGTTGGGTTTGGGCGCCATCATCGCGGCGGGCACGCGCAGTACCACGCCCATCTGGATCATGGCGTTGATCGGCGTAGGCACCACTGCGTACGGGTACTGGAACAGCGACAAGATCGCCATCCGTTCCATGGCGGCCTACCCGGTCACCGAGGCGCAGGCACCGCAGCTGTACCAGATAGTCCGGGAGCTCTCCGTCCGGGCCAACAAGCCGATGCCGCGGATCTACCTCTCGCCCACCATGACGCCCAACGCCTTCGCCACTGGCCGCAACCCCAAGAACGCTGCCGTGTGCTGCACCGAGGGAATCCTGCACCTCCTCGACGCCCGCGAGCTCAGGGGTGTGCTGGGACATGAGCTGATGCACGTGTACAACCGCGACATCCTGACCTCATCCGTCGCAGCCGCCGTGGCCGGTGTCATCACGTCCGTGGGGCAGATGCTGCTGATCTTTGGCAGCGGGGACCGACGAAACGCCAATCCGCTGGCCACCATTGCCATGGCCCTGCTCGCGCCGTTCGCGGCTTCACTGATTCAGATGGCCATTTCCCGCACGCGGGAGTACGACGCCGATGAGGACGGTGCCGAGCTGACCGGAGACCCGTTGGCGCTCGCCTCAGCCCTGCGCAAGATCGAATCCGGCGTCAGCCAACTGCCCCTGCCGCAGGACCAGAAGCTCGTCAATGCCTCGCACCTGATGATCGCCAACCCGTTCCGTGGCGGAGGAATGCGGCGTATGTTCTCAACGCACCCGCCCATGAAGGAACGGATCAGCCGCTTGGAACGGATGGCCGGACGGCCACTTTCCTAGGTTCCCGTTGAACCAGGGCTAGGCGAACAGACCTTCTCCGATGAAGCCGCCGGCCCGGACGCCTGGAGGCACAGCAAAGAGCCCGGAGCCTGTGTGCTTCAGGTACTCCACGGAGAGAGTGTCGCTCTTGGCCAGGGCCAGCTGCATAGGGACGTAGTGGGTCCGCGGGTCCTTCACGAACGCGATGAAGAACAACCCGGCGTCCAAATGGCCCAGCCCGTCTGAGCCGTCCGTAAAGTTGTAGCCGCGCCGCAGCATCCTCACGCCGGCATTCTGGTCAGGGTGGGCCAGCCTCATGTGGGAATCCATGGGAATCAAGGGGTCCCCGGCCCGCCCCGCCAATGAGAAGTCGGGCGTGGTGAATTCATCCCCGCCTGACAGGGGAGCGCCCACGCCCTTGGTCCTGCCGATCAGGCCTTCCTGTTCCCGCAGCGACGTCCGGTCCCAGATCTCAATGTGCATCTGGATCCGGCGGGCCACCAGGTAGCTGCCGCCGGTCATCCACTGCTCGCTTGAACGGGCACCCGCGCCAACCCACACATGCTCGTCCAGCAGGGTGTTGTCCTCCACCTTGAGATTGTTGGTGCCGTCCTTGAAGCCAAAGAGGTTCCGGGGTGTCACTTGCGCGCGGGACGTGGAAGAAGTGCGTCCAAAGCCCAGTTGCGACCACCGAACCCGCACCTTGCCGAAACCGATCCTGGCAAGGTTGCGGATGGCATGGACGGCAACTTGGGGATCGTCCGCGCACGCCTGGATCACGATGTCGCCACCAGTACGCCCGGGTTGGAGGTCGTCGCCGGGAAAATGCGGGAGGTCGATCAAAGCCTCCGGACGCCGGCCATCCAGACCGAACCGGGCCTTGCCATCCTTTTCGAACAGCCCCGCACCAAAACCGAACGTCAGGGTCAGCTTCGCCGCGGGAAGGTCCAACGCCTCGCCGGTGTCTTCCGGAGGGGCATCGTACGGTCCGTCGACGGCGCCTGTCTTGCCCGTGGGGTTGCCGGTGGTCATGGCTTCAGCCGCGGCCGTCCAGTCCTTGAGGAGCTTGATGAGTTCCTTGCGGTCCTCAGTGGTGACATCGAAGGCCGCCATGTGCAGGCGGTCTTGGGCCGGGGTAGTGATACCGGCCTGGTGATCGCCGAAGAACGGCACCACGGCCTCGCCGGCACCGGTATCCGCAGCCGCGGCACCTGCCGTCAAAGCGTCATGCCCCAGGAATCCAGCGGCCAATCCAGCCACTGCTCCTGCGCCGCCCACTCCAGCCAGCGAGAGCAGGCCGCGACGCGACATCCGGGAACTTGCCGCAGCAGCGGACGCTGCCGAACCGCCGTCGGACGCTTCCCGGGAAGTTACGACGGCGGTCGACTCGCCGGAGTGCCCGACGCCGTTACTCTCACCTGGGCGGTTGGCGTCGGCGCTTTCGCCGGTGTGCCCGAAAGGGCAGCCGCTCACAGCACCACGGCTGCGGTGAGCTTGGAGAGGGGCTCACCCAGCGAATCGACCAAGGCCGCGAGCTGCTGGACCTGCTCCTGGCTCAGCTCGTTGTAGTAAACAAAGCCGTCGCCCTTGGCGTGCTTCTTGAGCTCGGTTTGCAGGGCCGTGAACTTCTCGTCCAAGGACTTGGCGAGCTCTGCGTCCTTCTGCTCCAGAGCCGGCCTCAAGTTCTCGAAAGCGATGCGGGCGCCGTCAACGTTGGCCTGGAAGTCCCAGAGATCGGTGTGGGACCAGATCTCTTCTTCGCCGGTGACCTTGCCGGTAGCAACCTCATCCAGGAGTTCCTTGGCGCCGTTGCCCAGCTTGTCCGGGGTCAGTTCCACCGTGCGGGTGCGGGTGACCAGGTCCTCGGTGTCCGCTACCAGTTGCGTGGAAATGGCGGTGCGCTCTGCAGGGGTCATGGCGGTGTACTCAGCCGGCGGGAAGAGGTCCTTCTCGGCGCGGTGCCAGCCGGTCCATTCCTGACCGGGCTCAAGGTCTGCCTCGCGGGCATCAAGCTTGGGGTCCAGGTCGCCGAAGGATTCAGCTACCGGTTCGATTCTCTCCCAGTGCATGCGGGTTGAAGCGTAGAGGTCGCGTGCCTTGGCTGCGTCACCGGAGGCGAAAGCCTCGGCGAAGGCCTTGGTGCCCACGATCAGCTGCTCGGTCTGGTCCTTGACGTAGGCGGCGTACTGCTGGGACCCGTTGTCCAGGAGCTTCTGGAAGTCGGCATCCACGCTGGGCTTGGTGCCGGATTCGGTGACCTCGAAGGAGGCACGGATACCCTCGCCCTGCATTCCGGGCTTGCACGCCGTGTTGTACTTGCCGGCTGGCGCCGTGACCACCAGGTTGCGGGTGATACCGGGGCCGATGTTCTCCACCTCGCCCAGGATCCGCAGACCGTCCTCGGCCAGCAGATAGAACTCGGTGACCTCCGTGCCCTCGTTCTTCACGGCAAAGGTGAGGTTGCCGCTGGGCGCGGTTCCCGTGGACACCTTGCACTCGTTGGCGGTGCTGCTGACCTGGATGGGCCCATCGGTGGCGCCCGTGGTCTTGGTGTTGTCTGTGCAGCCGGCAAGTACCAAGGGCACAGCTGCGGCCGCGCCGATCACGGCGAGCGTCCGGCGAAGTGTGGGTGATCCGAGCATGGGTGGGTCCTTTATGTTGGGGGTAAGCGCGCTGCCGGAGTGAGCAGGAAAGACTGGGGCTGTTTCAGGCCTGCGTTGCGACAGCCGGGGCTGCCGTGCTGGCGGCCTTGGGCGGCGACGAACGGTTGGCCCTGAGGTAGAGGAACAGGACCGGGACTACGTAGAGCACCCAGGCCGCCGCTTCCAGCCAGGTGGTGGCAGGGGAGAAGTTCAGGGTGCCTTTGAGCAGGGTCCCGTACCAGGACGACGGCGGGATGGCGGCCGAGACGTCGAAGGCCAGGTTGTTCAACCCGGGTAGGATGCCGGCTTCCTGGAGATCATGGATTCCATAGGCCAGGACGCCGCCGGCAATGATGATCAGGCCGACGCCGGTCCAGGTGAAGAAGCGGCCGAGGTTCACCTTCAGGACACCCCGATGCAGGAGGTACCCCAAGCCGGCTGCCGTGATCAGGCCCAGCAGTGCGCCGAGCAGGGGCAAAGTGGTTTCGCCGGTGGCCTGGGCTGCAGCCCAGATGAACAACGCTGTTTCGAGGCCTTCCCGGCCCACGGCCAGTGCCGCGACCACCACAAGGCCCCAGGCGGCGCCGTCGGCCGCTTTGTCTACCTGCGAGCGGAGTTCACCGCCGAGGCTGCGAGCGGTCCGGGCCATCCAGAAAACCATCCAGGTCACCAAGGCGACGGCCACGATGGACAAGCCACCGCCGATCGCTTCCTGGGCCTCGAACGTGAGTCCGCGGGGGCCGAAGGTCAGCAGCGCGCCGAAGCCAAGCGAAATGGCAATGGCGAGGCCCACGCCCATCCACACCCGGGAGATCAGATGCCGCCTGCCTGTCTTGATGAGGTAGGCCATCAGGAGCACCACGATCAGTGATGCCTCAAGGCCTTCACGCAGGCCGATCAGGTAATTGGCGGTCATGGATTTTCTTTCGCTAAGGGGAGCCGTACTTAGGCTCACCTAAGGATGAAGAATACTGTGACTTGACTATTACGCAAAGAAATCATGCGCTAATGCGCCAACTCATTACGACAGTCGGTGTATTTTTGGGCAGCAAAAAGCCGGTGTGCAGGCCCCTGGCTGGGCTGCACCCCGGCTTTTCGGACGGTGCTGGGACTAGCTGCGGAAGTTCACAAACTGGAGATCGGCTTCTTCGAACTTCTTGAGGATGTTCATGGTCTCCTGAAGGTCGTCACGGGACTTGGAGGTCACTCGGAGTTCGTCGCCCTGGATCTGGGACTTGACGGACTTGGGGGCTTCATCGCGGATGATCTTGTTGATCTTCTTGGCGATGTCCTGGGCAATGCCTTCCTTGATGGTGCACTCCAAGCGGAATTCCTTGCCCGAGGGGAAGGGCTCGCCCTGGTCCAGGGACTTCAGCGAGATGCCGCGCTTGATCAGCTTGGACTGGAAAACATCCAGGACAGCAAGGACGCGGTCCTCGGAGTTGGCCTTCATGAGGATCTTTTCGCCGCTGAAGTCGATCTCCGCGCCAACGCCCTTGAAGTCGTATCGCTGTGCGATTTCCTTCTGGGACTGGTTGAGCGCATTGGCGACCTCTTGCTTGTCTACCTTGCTGACGACGTCGAATGTGGATTCGCCTGCCATGACTCTCCTTAGGTTGGGGGCCCTGTGAGGGCGGGTTGGTCTGGCATCCAGCCTAGTACGGAAGGCGAGGCTTGGGGCCGTGGAGTCCTTTCACAGTTCGCTCACAGCACATGCAGGGTTGGAACTGAGGCTGCAGGTTGAGAGTTGTACCAGTTGTAAGAACGCATCGTCGGAGGATCAGCATGAGCAGCAAGGCCGTCCAGTCCATCAGCAAATCCGCTTCTGCAGCAGCAGGCTCCATTGGTACGGCAGCGGTTGCTGCAGCGAGTGCAGTAGCGGCCGCAGCTGTGGCAGCCTCGATCGTCCTGAGCCCGGTCCCTGATGCCACTTCGCGCATGGATGGAGTGCATGCTGATCTGCTGCGGGCTGTCCAGCTGAACCAGATCACTCCCGAGCAAGCCGAAAAGTTCGAAGCGAAACTGGCTGGCCGGATCCTCGGGGAAGCCTGAAATACCGCGAAATCCGGGGTGTTGATCCTCGATTAGATTCTTCGCGGAAAGTTCTGTAAGGTTGTCTCTGCCTTCGGTTACCGGATCGAAAGAAATGGTCTCCGGAAGTGATCTTCTTTTGAAGTTCGGCAGATTACCCGAGCGGCCAAAGGGGGCTGACTGTAAATCAGCTGGCAACGCCTACGGGGGTTCGAATCCCTCATCTGCCACCCAAAGAAAATCCCCGGAACCACTGGTTCCGGGGATTTTTTGTGTGTCCAGCGAGTTTCCGGCGCCGGGTCCTGCCGGAGGATCCCGCAGTTGTTCGCCCGTGCGCGGCGCGGGAATCGAACGAGCCTGGGTCCAGCCGTGCCGCCACCACCCACTTTGATCGCACTTACCCGGCGAATCGCCGCAATCCAGGGCGTGTCATGCCATCTGGGCTCTCAATGTAGGTGGTGACGGTACGGGATCGAGCGGGACGCCGAGCCTAGACTTCACGCTCCCGCCCGAATTCCGTGGTTTGCCTGACCGTCGTGGCTTCCCGGAGCTCGGCGATCTCCATCCTCAGGGCCGCGATCTCGGTCACCAGGTCAGCCATTTCTGCCCGAACGGGTTCTTCGGCTGCGGCGGCTTTCACTTCGGCTGCCGCTGCCACACCCTCAGCGTTCTCCTCAATCCGTTGAACCAGCCAGGAAGCGATGGATGCTGTGACAATACCGAGCACCGCGATGCCGCTCATCATGAGGGCCGCGGCCACGATCCTCCCGATGGGAGTCACGGGATACAGGTCTCCGTAGCCAACGGTGGTGATGGTGGTGACGGCCCACCAGGCGGCGTCGCCGAAATTGACGATCTTGGCGCCGGGGTCATTCTGTTCGACATCCAGGACGGCCAGTGCGCCGATGAGGATGAGCATCGCGGCTGCACCTGCCACGTAGGTGGCAACCCGCCCGCGCAGGGTTTCGCCTACGGTGCGCTGAAGAACGGACAGCAAAGTGACCAGGCGCAGCAGCCGCAGGGGCCGGAAGAAGGGGAGTATCACGATCAGGAGTTCGTGCAGGTTCCAGAGGAACCACCGCATCCTGTCTTCGGCGAGCCAGAGGTTGACGAAGTAGTCCAGCGCGAAGATGCCCCACGTAATCCAGAGGACAATCTCGAATGGCACCGCATCGGCGCCGTTCACCCGGCCGATGACCTGCCATGCATAGGCAGTGAGGAAAATCAGTGCCGTGGCCATGAGGGGCCATTCCACCAGGTCCCGGTATCGCGCTTGAGTCATACGGGAATACTAGCCACCTGGGACTCCTGCGCCCGGGATGAACCCCATCAGGCGGCGGGCGTCTCCAGCCAGTACCCATCCAGGTGGTGGATCAGTTGGCGGCCCAGGCCACCTTTGAGCTGGATCCACAGCGTGCTGCGGTCATTCGTCATGCCATCGATGGTTCCCTCGATGCGGTTGCCGCGGGCGTCCTGGAGGACCACGTTCTGGTGGCGGGAGAGTTCCGGCCAAACGTCGCCTTGCGGCCTGGTGGTCTGAAGCGTGCTCAAAGGGGTCCCCCTTGTGTATTCCGTGAAGATGAGTTTCAGATATTGTGCACGGCTTTGATGAACCAGCGGTAAACGTTAGTGCAATCGTTGGACATAAACAGGAGCTGTGCCGTGGGTCCAGTCCGCAACGGGGTCGCCGTCTTTCCCTGAAAGTTACCGGCGGGTAACATGTCTGGCATGCACCTGCTTCTTCGTACCCTCATGCTGCTGTTCACTTCATCCAAGCGGTCGCCGCTGGGTGTCTGGGAAGAATCCTCACTGCCATTGAAGGTGCTCCCCACGGATATCGACATCGCAATGCATGTCAACAACGGCATGTATTTCTCGCTGATGGATCTTGGCCGTTTCGATCTCATGGTCCGTAGCGGCATCTGGAACAAGATGCGTAAGAAAGGGTGGAGTCCGGTTGCTGCCGGCGAAACCATCGCCTTTCGCAAGTCCCTCCAGCTCTGGCAGCGCTACACCATCGAAACCCGCATCATCGGCCTGGACACCAAGGCCATCTACTTTGAACAGCGGATGGTGGTGAAAGGCGAAATATACGCCCGCGCTCACATTGCCACACGCTTGGTGACCAAGGGCAGGCCGGTCACGCAGGAAGAAATCATCGCCGAGTTCGGAGCACCTCCCGCAGATCTGGAACTGCCCGAATGGATCCATGAATGGCGTGAAAACAATGCACTGCCCGGAGCACGCCGGCCCGCCCCGCACGTCTGGAGCTAAACGCCCACATCACGACGTTGCAGTGCCACCGCACCCAGCGCGATAAGGGCCGCAGAGATACCCAGCAGACCTGCCACTGTTCCCCAATCAGCACCGTTTGTCACCGGGGAGTTGCCATACGCCCAGTGATAGGGCGAGAGGCTCAGCAGCCACTCGACGTCCGGGCTCTGTCTCCCCACGGCGTTGAACACATACCCGAGGACAGCGACAGCGGCGCCTGCCGCGATCCCGTAAATCTTCCGTCCGGTCAACGCCCCGGCGCAGAGTGCTGCCGTTCCGCTCAGCAGCGCCAGCGCCGCGAACAGCACCACCGCACCGAAGAGATGCCCGACGTCGATCCCCAGTTGCGATGGCCCGTTCAGTCCCAGCACCAACAGGAAGACGAGAACGGAAAGGAACGCGATCCGAACCAGGACGGCGAGGGAGCGTTCCAGCACCACCTGTACGCGGGTCACACTATGAGCGAGAGTCAGCTCCAGCAACCCCGTTTCTTCGTCTCCTCCCACCGCCGCCGCGCCCCAGCCAATGGATGCCATGGACATCAGCAGAAAGCCAATCAGGCCGAACATGGTGGCCTGGGTGTAGCCGGGGCCTGACGCGATCTGATCGTAATTCAGGGCTTTGGTCATTTCGGCGGGAAGCGCGTTGATCAGATCCTGCATCTGCGCGCTGCCGCCGATCGAGGGGTAGAGCGGCAGGTAGAGCATGCAGGCCGCCGTCAGGCCCAACGCCCAGGCAAGCGTGGAGCGCCAGGAGTCGGTCAGGGCCTTGGTGAAGAGGGGCAGGATCCTAGGCACGGTGGGCTCCTTCTGCACGAGGGGGAGAGGAGCCCGCGTTGATCGAGGCACCAGTGGAACCGGTCGAACCGGCATCGCCCGTGTCAGCAGCGGGTTTGTTCTCAGGGCCTCCCGTGTACAAGGTCAGCACGGCCTCTTCCAGGTCAGGTTCCTCCAGGACCAGGTCCGTCAAGCTAAGACGGGCCAGCTCCTGGACCAGGGGCTGGACGTGGCCCGAAAGTGTCGCGGTCGCCTCCACCGCTCCGGCAGCGTGGCCATCGGCAGGCAGCTCCCTCACCGCTACGTTTCCGACGCCAGGCACCCGGGCCAGCAGCGCCCCGACGTCGTGCGCTTCCGTTCCTGTGCTGGTGAAGCGAAGCTGCCGCACCGCAGCAGTCCTGAGCGCCTCCACCGTGGACACGGTGACGATTTCTCCGTCGCGGAGGATCGCAACTGCGTCGGCGGCCTGCTGTACTTCGCTCAGGACGTGCGAGCTCAGGAATACGGTAGTGCCACTGTCCACGGCCTCGCGGACCATTGCGTGGAAGACCTGTTGAACCAGGGGGTCAAGGCCGCTGGTTGGTTCGTCCAGCACCAGGAGTTCGGGTTGGTGCATGAAGGCCTGCAGCAAACCCAGCTTCTGTTTGTTGCCCTTGGAGAGTTTCCGGGTTTGGCGGTCCAGGTCCAGGTTCAGGCGATCAGCGAGGTCGTTGACGTAGCCGGGCTCCACAGTGCCGCTGATCGCCTCGAAGTGCTCCAGCATACGGCGACCCGTAGTGCGGTGCTCCAGGTGCAGCTCACCGGGAAGATAGCCGATCCTTCGGCGGAGCGCCGTGCCTGCCCGCCGCGGGTCCTGTCCGAGAACTGAAATGGACCCCGCGCTGGGCCGGATAATGTCCAGCAGGCAGCGCATGGTGGTGGTCTTGCCCGCACCGTTTGGTCCAATGACGCCGAACACCGTGCCGCGCTCCACAGCGAAATCAAGTCCGTGCAGCACCTCCCGGTGTCCGAACCTCTTGCGCAACCCCTCGACGACGATTGCCTGGGTCACGGGGCATGCTCCCTTCCGTGGGTGGTGGTGTTTTGCTGCAGTGCGTCGCGGGCCGCATCCAGGAACCGCGAATCCGTGTAGAAACCGTGCGTGTAGATCTCCAAAGCCGGCAACGTGAGCTGGCGCAGAAGTTCGGGCCCGATTCCGAGCGGTTCAGGTGTGGGAACCCCCAGCGTCCGCGAGAGGTGCCTGCCCAGCATCAGGATCGAAAGACTGTTGGAAGCGATCACGACGGCGGTGGACCGGATGTCGTCGAACGTTCGGATGGCGCCGGTCGCGATCCCGTCTTGGATGATGTCTTGCGTCTGTTTGACCACGGCGTCGAAGAAGGCATCGCCGGCCTCTGATTCATCGCCCAGGGATCGGCGGATGTAGGCGATCTCGTCGGAATATTGGTCTGGATGATTCAGGTAGTCCTGGATCAGCTGGCGGGCGGAACCGGGGTTGGTTTTTTCGCGGCCTTGTGTGGCTGTCTGGGCGAGGACGTGCTGGTCACAGGCCTCGCGGAGTCCTGTTTTACTGCCGAAATGGTGGATGACCAGGCCCGGACTGACACCTGCGGCTGAAGCGACTGCGCGGACCGTGGCACGGGAGAATCCGTCGCGGCCGAACAGTCCGATGGCGGCATCGCGGATGCGGGCCCGGGTGGTCAAATCCTCTGCGCTTGAACGCATGTTTCAAACACTAAACACCTGTTCAATGCCGATCAAGTGGCTGGGTCATAACGATGTGACACCATTGGCCGCGTCGCCGGTGTTCGGACCGTTGGCGTCGAAGATACTTGCCTCATTGTTTTTGATGGGGAGCGGTAAGTTGGGGGTTAACGAAGTGGGTCTTGGCAAGACGGCGGCGGGACGCTGGTTCCTAAGCTCGATGGCAATTGCGCTGTTGGTTCCCGCGGCTTTGGGCGCAGCGTTCCCGGCCAAAGCCGTTTCTGGCCCGCCGGCGTTCCCCGCGACGGTTCGGGCTTCAACGCCGCCCCTCACGGGGGCCATCGGCCATCTCTACAACACCAGCGCATGGGCGAGAAGCGTGCTGCTTGGACCGACGAGCACCGAGGAGTGCTCCAGCACGGGTTGCGTACAGCGGTTCGCCGGCGGCGACATCGCGTGGTCGGCGCGTACCGGAGCGCGCGTGGTTGTCAACGGACCTGTCCGCACATCCTGGTGGGGTGCCGACGGCCCGGCCGGCTTCCACGGCTATCCCACAAGCGATACGGCAAGCGGGCTCCGCAGTGGCGGCTCCAAGCAGTCGTTTGAACGCGGGTCAATCATCTATTCGCCGGCCACAGGCGCCCAGCGGACCAGCGGATCCATCCATCTGGCCTGGGGCCGTGCCGGATTTGAGGCCGGTTTCCTCGGCTACCCAGCCACCGGGGAGAGCTCTGGACTGCGCGACGGCGGCGCCTGGCAGGCCTTCGAACGAGGCTTTGTGGTGTGGTCACCGGGCACTGGTGCCCATCCATCGATGGGGGCCATCCGTGAACGCTGGCGGCGAGCCGGCATGGAAGAAGGCGAGCTGGGTTACCCCGCCACGGATGAAGCCCTGGGCCTGAAGAATGGCGGCTCATCCCAGCAGTACCAGCGCGGAACCATCATCTGGTCACCAGCCACCGGCGCACGGGCCCTGACAGGAGCCATCCGCAGTTACTGGTCGGCGACAGGTGGCCAAAACGGTGCCCTGGGGTATCCGGTGGGAGAGGAAGTCCGCCAAAACAACTTCGTCTACCAGCTGTTCCAAGGCGGCACTGTCTACTGGTCCGCGGCAACAGGGGCGCACTCCACCACTCACGGCGACGTCCATAACCGATACGTATCGCTGGGCGGAGCCGCCGGACAATTGGGCCTGCCCCTCACGGATAAGCTTCCGCGGGCGGGTGGACTTGTGCAGCAGTTCGCCAACGGCTGGTTGGTCTGGGGGCCGGCCACCGGAACCCGGATTGTTGGCCACCCAACGTACAAGGTCTGGTCCAATAATCCGGGCGAGTTCGGTTGGCCCGTGCGCGACACCTGGTCTGATAGCAGGGGCACGCATGTGGCCTTCCAGAAGTTGGAAACCATCTGGAACGACGCGACAGAGGAGCTCTACTCCGCTGAAGCCGTGGATGCGTCCACGGTGGTCTTCCTTGGCGACTCGCAGCTGGACATGGACTCATGGGGCGAGCAAGGTGCCCGCGCTGCCGGATACCCGCGCCAAGTGGTCCGCAGCATCGGCGGAATCGGCTACGTTTCGGGAAGCCCAGCAGTCGGGGGAGGCTCCGCAACGGATGCTGTTGCACAGGACCGGATCCTCTTGCCGCAAGGTAACCCCGGATTGGTAGTGGTCACCCTGGGCGGCAACGACGCCAGGATCGGCGCAACGGACGCAGCCATCCTGTCGCAGGCCAACCGGTTGTGGGACGAACTGCGCCGCAAATACCCCCGCAGCACGATCCTCATCAACGGAGTGCTGTCCCGGTACGACGCCAACCATGCCCAACGGCGTTGGGTTGACGGGCTAGTGACCCGCGAAGCAGCACTTCGTGGCTGGCCACGCATCTCGATGGCCGGCACCGCAACCATCGCCGGAGCCACAGGCAACTACCTCGATGACGCCCACATGAACCAGACCGGGCACAACAAGGTGGCGCCTCTCTACGCGTCCGCGATTAAGTACGTCCTGGGCAAGTAGCTGTTTATTCCCGGTAACGCGGGAAGCGAACAGGCCACCCCTCCGCGGGACTTAGCAGGCAGGGTCGCGTACCGTGGAAGCATGGCTACAGTTGACATCACTGGAGAACAGTTCGCATCGACCATCGAGGACAACGATATTGTCCTGGTGGATTTCTGGGCTGCCTGGTGCAGCCCGTGCCGCCAGTTCGCCCCCACCTACGGGGCAGCCTCGGAGAAGCACACCGACGTCGTTTTCGCGAAGGTGGACACCGAAGCCGAGCAGCAACTCGCCGCCGAAGCCGGGATCACGTCCATTCCCACGCTCATGGCCTTCCGCGAAAAGGTCCTCGTTTTCTCACAGCCGGGCGCCCTCAACGGCCCGCAGCTTGAGCAGGTCATCGAGGCCGTGAAGGGACTGGATATGGAAGAGGTCCACGCCCACGTTGCCAAGGCCCGAGCCGAGGCCCAGGAAAACTAGACCACACCGGCTGCTTGAAACTCCAAGTCGCCGGAACGCATCGAGGTCGCCGGAAAATTCCGGCGACCTCGATGCGTTTAAGGCGTTCTTGCAGTCTTGCGGCGATTTCGCAGAGCCGAAAGCGGAGAGAGACTAGAGCCGTTCAAGCTTGACGGGCTCGGCAAGCAGGGCGCTGAGGGACTCGTTCAGGTCCTGGACTGCGATGCCCTTGGAGTGCTTCTCGAGAAGTTCCTCGGACTCCCAACGCTCCGTGAGGACGAGCTTCTCTTCGGTGGCTTCAGTCAGCTCGTAGCGGATGCAGCCGGGCTCGTTGACCACCTCATCGATCGCGATTTCCAAAGCGAGCTTCACGCGGAAGAACTCGCCTTCGTTGGGGATGAACGTGGCCTGCAGGTCAATGGGTTCACTCATGGCTTCAACCCTACCGGCAGGACACGGCACCGCTGGAGGTGGTTACGGTTCTGTTGCGCACCGTCCCTTGGTAGCGTTCCGTCATGTTGTCCTACACTGCCGGAGACACTGATGTCCCGCTGCTCGAAGAGACCATTGGCGCCCATTTTGAGCGCATCGCCGCCCAGTTCCCCCTGCGGGATGCGTTGATAGAAGCGGCTGCCACTCCTGGCGGCGATGCCCGCCGCTGGAGCTACGGGAAACTGAACGACGACGTCGATCGCGTCGCCCGTGCATTGCTCGCCTTGGGCGTGGAAAAGGGCGAGCGGATCGGCATTTGGAGTCCGAACTGCGCCGAGTGGACCATCCTGCAATACGCCACAGCCAAGATCGGTGCGGTGCTCGTGAACGTGAACCCGGCCTACCGGAGTCACGAGCTGGAGTTCGTGGTGAAACAGAACGGCATGCGGATGCTGGTGACGGCGCCCTCGGATAAGAACAGCGACTACGTTGGTATGGCCCGGGATGCCGCCCGCAGCTGTCCAGATCTCCGGGAGATCGTCTTCCTTCCGGGGGCGCCGGAACAGGGACTCACCGGGGGCGTCCCGGAAGCCAACCACGAACTCACCTACGGGGAACTCCTGACCCGGGCGGACGGCGTCGGGCCTTCAGCGCTACGGGACCGCATGGCCGAACTTGACCCTCATGACCCCATCAACCTGCAATACACCTCGGGAACCACGGGCTTCCCGAAGGGTGCCACACTGACACACCACAACATCCTGAACAACGGGAACTCGATCGGACGGCTCCTTAAGTACACCGAGCACGACCGCGTGGTGATTCCCGTGCCTTTTTATCACTGCTTCGGCATGGTGATCGGCAATCTGAATGCGCTGAGCTTCGGAGCGGCCACCATCATTCCAGGCCGCGGCTTCAACCCCTCGGCCGCGTTGGAAGCGGTGCAGGACTTCGGAGGAACGTCGCTGTACGGCGTACCCACCATGTTCATCGCAGAGTTGGCGCTGGAGGATTTCGGGTCCTACGACCTTTCGACGCTGCGGACCGGAGTCATGGCCGGTTCCCTGTGTCCCATTGAAGTGATGCGCCGTGTCATCGAGGAGATGCACATGGTGGATGTGGCTATTTGCTATGGCATGACCGAGACGTCGCCCGTGTCCACCATGACACGTGCCGGGGACACTCTGGAGCAGCGGACCAGCACGGTGGGCCGGACCATGCCGCACCTGGAGAGCAGGATCGTGGACCCCGGGTCAGGGGAAGTCGTGGAGCGGGGCGTGATCGGCGAGCTCTGCACCCGTGGCTACGCAGTAATGCAAGGCTATTGGGGCCAGCCGGACAAGACGGCAGAAGCGATCGACGCTGAGGGCTGGATGCACACCGGCGACCTGGCCCGCATGGACCAGGACGGCTACTTGGTGATCGAGGGCCGGATCAAGGACATGGTGATCCGGGGAGGGGAGAACATCTACCCTCGCGAGATTGAGGAGTTCCTGTATCTGCACCCGTCCATCCAGGATGTCCAGGTGATTGGCGTTCCGGACGAAAAATACGGTGAAGAACTGATGGCGTGCATCATCCTCAAACCCGGTGCAGAGCCGCTGACCGCCGTGGACGTGGCCGAATACTGCCGCGGGAAGCTGGCCCACTACAAGATTCCCCGCTATGTGGACGTCCGCGAGAGCTTCCCCATGACGGTCTCGGGCAAGGTTCGGAAGGTGGACATGAGGCAGGAAGCGGTGTCCCGCCTGCACTTGCAGTAGAAGGGCGGCTGGTTAGTTGGTGTTCCGGCTGATGGTCCGGATTCCAACGACAAGTCCGACGGCGGCAGTCACCACAGCGGCAACCAGCCCCCAGAACGTGTCCATGCCAATGGTCCCGGAGAAGAGTTCGCGTTCGGCGTTAACGAGGTAGGTCAAGGGGTTGAAGAGACTGGCCACCTTCATCCACCCGGGGCCCGCCTCGATGGGTAGCATGATCCCGGACAGGATCATGAGCGGGAACAGCAGGGTTTGCTGCACACCCCAGAAGATCCACTCCTTGTTCTGAGAGACCAAGGCCAGCGCGTAAGACAGGGCGCCCAAGCCGATGCCGAAGATGCCAAGGATGACCAACCCCAGCAATACGTGCAACGGGTGGAACACAAAGCCGAACGGGATGCACACTACGGAAATCAACAGCCCCTGGACCACCAGGGGAGCCCACTCCTTCAGTGCCCGGCCGATCATGAGCGAGGACCGGGACAGCGGGGTGGCAAGAATCCGCTCATAGGAACCCGTCATGAGCTCGTACTGCAGGTTGGAACCGGTCATCGACGTGCCGAACAGTGCGATCATCACCACCACGCCAGGCAGGAACCACTGCAAAGTTGACTGGCCGCCGAAGGCCGGGGCACCCACCGCAGAGCCCAGCAAAGGCCCGAACAGGCCGAGAAAAACCAGCGGTTGGATGAGGGAGAAAATCAGCGAGAACGGGTCCCTCAGGGGCAGCAGCATCTCCCGCCAGAACACGAACCAGGTGTCCGTCACGATGCTTCCGGCACCTCGTTTTTGCACGGCAACTCCTGGCGCCACGGCTTGTTCAATCATCAGACTTCAGCTCCTTCCCGCAGGCTGCGGCCAGTGAGTTCCAGGAATACGTCGTCCAGCGTTGGGGGTTTCAATTCCAGCGACTGGGCGGGGGCGCCGGCGTCGTGCATGTCCTTCAACAACCCGGGCGCCAGCCGGGAACCGTGAGCCAGCCGAAGACGGAAGCGGACCACGCCGTCGTATGCGTTTTCCTGGATGTCGCCTTCGGCGGCTGCCCGGCCCAACAGGCCGCGCACCTCGGACGCGGATCCCGCCGCAACCTCAACGGCCAGCAAATCACCGGCGAGGTTGGCTTTGAGCCGGGACGCGGTGTCGTCCGCGATGATGGTGCCGTGGTCGATCACGATCACGCGCTCGGACATGGAGTCGGCCTCGTCCATGTAATGCGTGGTGAGCACTATGGTGGTCCCGTGTTCCTCGCGCATCCTCATGATGTGCTCCCAGAGGTTGGCGCGGTTCTGCGGATCCATGCCGGTGGACGGTTCATCCAGGAACAGCAGGCCAGGGGAGTGCATCAAACCGAGGGCCACGTCCATGCGCCGGCGTTGCCCGCCCGATAGCTTGATGACCGTGCGCTTGGCGAGGTCGGCCAGGTCCAGGGACGCCATAAGTGTCTCGGCGCGTGCTTTGGCGTCGGTGGTGTTCATTCCGTAAAAGCGGCCCTGCATGATGAGTTCGTCGATCACCCGATAGCTATGGCCGCCCCCATTGCCTTGCCCGATGTATCCGATCCGGGCACGCACGCCTGCGGGGTCTTTGGCGACGTCCACCCCCGCGACGGTGGCTGAGCCGGACGTGGGTTTCAGCAGTGTGGTGAGCATCCGCAACGTCGTGGACTTGCCCGCACCGTTCGGCCCAAGGAAGGCGACCAGTTCTCCCGGCCCGACGTCAATGTCCACGCCCTTGACGGCCTCTACGGTTTCCTTTTTCGCGGTGAACGTCTTGGTGAGTTTCCTGGTGTGGATCACGGTGGCTCCAAGGAGGGCTGGTGATGGCTCGTAGACGTCACGCTATACCCGTGCCTTCGGCCAGTCCACGGCTTTGCGGACAGCTCCCGTCCGCAATAAAAAGTCAGTGCCGGCGATGATCCTGAACAGTCATTCGTGGGCCGAACGTGGGTTTCCGGAAGCCGCTCAGGTACAGCATCCTCACCAGCCGCTGCCTCTGCCCGCGCCACGGCTCGAGGAGTTGGAGCATGCCGGCGTCGTCGGTCTTTTGACCGGTCAAGGCATAGCCCACGTACGAAGCCAAATGGTAGTCGCCCACGGAAATCGAGTCCGGGCAGCCGTGGGTCCGCTGGACAACTTCGGCAGCTGTCCAGATGCCGATTCCAGGAATGGTCTGCAGCTTGGCACCGGCCTGGGCTGAGTCCACCCCGGCCAGCCGTTCAAGAGCGACGGCGGACTGCAGCGCCCGCATGACCGTTGCCGAGCGCTGTGGTCCAACCCCGGCCTTGTGCCATTCCCAGGACGGAATGGCCAGCCACTGCCTGGCGGTGGGAGGAACGAGGAGCCCAGCAGGGGCCCTGCCCGGCCCTGGCGTTCCGTAGCGGTACATCAGATACCGGTAGCCGCGCCTTGCCTCCAAAGTGGTGACCTTTTGCTCCAAAATGGTGGGCACCAGTGAATCAACCACCCGCCCGGTGGAAGGCAGCCGCACGGCCAGGTTCCGGCGTCGTGCTTCTGTGACACGGCGCGGGAGCGTGGCATGGAAAGCGGGCTCGTCGAAGGCCGACCAATCGTCGTCGGCGCCCAACAACCTTGGGACTCCGGCGACGGCGTCCTCCGCCCCAGGCCCCCAGGCTTGGGCGTCCACAAACGAATCCGGGCCCAAACCGCCTGCGGAAAGCCTCACGGTGACAGGCCCGGCCGGGGATGTGAAAGCCATCCAGTAACCGCTGGAGTGCGCCGCGAAGGACGGGTCCGCGTTGCCCCGCATGAGCGGAAACATGGTCTGGTCCAGGCGGAAAGAGCATCCCGGATGCCATCGAACGGCCGCATCTGCCGCGGCCGCAACAAGTGGCGGGGCGTCTGCGATGGTCATGTTTTTATCGTCCCACGCCCGGCTGACAATCAGTTCAATGAACCCCTTACGGCGGCAGTCGGCCGAGGCTAGACTCCCTGATGTGGCGTGGGTGGGCCGCGCCATAAACCAGGAAAATATCCAGGAACAAGGAGCACGAGCCATGGCCGCAATAGTGCATTTCGAGATTCCAACGGACGATAAAGAGCGGGCCAACACCTTCTACGAGAGTGCCTTCGGCTGGAACCTGAGCCCCATGCAGGGGATGGACTACACCATCGCCATCACCGCCCCCTCCGACGAACAGACAGGGACTCCCAAGGAACCGGGGGCCATCAACGGTGCACTGTTCCCGCGGACGGACAACCTCAAGACTCCCATTATCACCATTGATGTGGACGACATCGATGCCGCACTGGGGCAGGTGGAATCGGCCGGGGGCAGCGTGATCCAAGCCAAAGACGCAATACCCACCATGGGCTGGTACGCCTACTTCAAGGACACCGAGGGGAATGTCCTGGGTGTGTGGCAGACCGATACCTCCGCGGGAACCTAGCGGGGACGAAGCAAGCCCCAAGGCGGGCAGGCGGTAACTTTGTACCTATGAAGTACGCCCAGTCCGTGTTGGACCTCATCGGCAATACGCCGCTCATCAAGCTCAACCACGTAACGGACGGGATCAAAGCCACCGTTCTGGTGAAGCTCGAATACGTCAATCCCGGCGGATCCATCAAGGACAGGATCGCCGTGAAGATGATCGAGGATGCGGAAAAGGACGGTCGGCTCAAGCCGGGCGGAACCATCGTTGAGCCGACGTCGGGCAACACTGGAGTGGGATTGGCGCTGGTGGCCCAGCAAAAGGGCTACAAGTGCGTCTTCGTAGTTCCGGACAAAGTGGGCGAGGACAAGCGCGCCGTCCTGAAGGCATACGGTGCCGAGGTAGTGGTCACACCCACGTCTGTGGCTCCGGACAGCCCGCAAAGCTACTACGGCGTTTCCGACCGCCTCGTCAGCGAGATCCCGGGCGCGTTCAAACCGGACCAGTTCTCAAACCCCGCCGCCCCCGGCAGCCACTACGAGTCCACGGGCCCGGAAATCTGGAAGGACACCGACGGCCGGGTCACGCACGTGGTCATCGGCGCCGGAACAGGCGGCACCATTACGGGCACCGGCCGCTTCCTCAAGGAAGTTTCCGCGGACCGTGCGGAGTCCGACGGCGGCCGGGTCAAGATCATCGGTGCGGACCCGGAAGGTTCGGTCTACTCAGGCGGAAGCGGCCGGCCCTACTTCGTGGAGGGCGTGGGTGAGGACATGTGGCCCGACAACTACGATCCTTCCGTGCCTGACGACGTTATCGCCGTGTCCGATGCCGACTCCTTCTCCATGACCCGACGCCTTGCCCGGGAAGAGGGCCTCCTGGTGGGCGGCTCGTCCGGCATGGCTGTTGTTGCTGCCCTGCAGGCGGCCAAGGACCTGGACGAGTCCGCTGTGATGGTGGTGATCCTCCCGGATTCCGGTCGCGGCTACCTGGCCAAGATCTTCAATGACCAGTGGATGCGCTCCTACGGCTTCCTCTCCGGCGGCGAAGAGTCTTCGGTGGGCGAGGTCCTCAAGTCCAAGACGGGGGAGATGCCGGACCTGGTCCACATCCACCCGAACGAGTCTGTCCGTGACGTCATCAACATCATGAACGAATTCGGCGTCTCCCACATCCCGGTGCTCTCCCAGGAGCCGCCGGTCGTGATGGGCGAGGTCGTGGGTGCCGTGGACGAGCGTAGCCTCACCAGCAAGCTGTTCCGCGGCGAAGCGAAGCTGATGGACAAAATCTCCGAACACATGGGCGAGCGGCTGCCCGTAATCGGCTCACTGGAAACCATTTCCGCCGCGCGCGAGCTGCTGTCCGACGTCGATACCGTCATGGTGACCTTCGCCGGCGCCCCCGTGGGCATCCTGACGCGCCACGACCTTCTGGCATACCTGAGCAACTAGGCGCCCTGCGCCCCATTCAAGCCGGCGCCCGATCCAGCCGGCGCCCGATCCAACCGTTGACCGATCCCACTTTGAATGAACCAAGAGGAGCATCCATGTCTGCCACCCACAACGCCGGGTTCAACACACGTGCCGTCCACGCCGGACAGGCCTTCGAACCGCGGACCGGCGCTGTGGTGCCTCCGCTGCACTTCAGCTCCACGTACGCCCAGGACGGCATCGGCAACCTGCGTTCCGGTTACGAGTACGGACGTGGCGGCAACCCGACGCGCGACGCCCTCCAGGAGCAACTTGCCGCCCTTGAGGGTGGCACGGCAGCGTTCTCCTTCGGCTCAGGCCTCGCTGCCGAAGACTCGCTCATCCGCGCAATCGCCCGCCCCGGGGACCACATTGTCCTGGGCAACGACGCCTATGGTGGCACCTACCGCCTCATCAACCGTGTTCTGGGTGATTGGGGCATCGGCAACACTCCTGTGGACATGTCCGATCTCGACGCCGTGGCTGCCGCGGTGGCTGCGAACAAGACCCGCATTGTGTGGGTCGAAACACCGTCCAACCCGATGATGAAGATCACGGACATCGCGGCACTCGCCGCTGTGGCGCACGACGCCGGTGCCCTCCTCGTCGTTGACAACACCTTCGCTTCTCCCTACTTGCAGACCCCGCTGGCCTTGGGTGCCGACGTTGTGGTCCACTCCACCACCAAGTACATCGGCGGACACTCCGACGTTGTGGGTGGCGCCATTGTGGTGAAGGACGCTGAGCTCGCGGAGAAGATCGGCTTCATCCAGTTCGCGGTCGGCGCGGTTTCCGGTCCCATGGATGCTTTCCTCACCACCCGCGGACTGAAGACACTCGGCGTTCGCATGGACCGTCACAGCGACAACGGCCAGGCAGTGGCTGAATGGCTGCTGCAGCGTCCCGAGGTGGAAGCAGTGCTCTACCCGGGCCTCCCTGACCACCCGGGCCACGAGCTCGCTGCCAAGCAAATGAAGAAGTTCGGCGGCATGGTGTCCGTGCAGTTCAAGGGCGGCGAGGCCGCAGCGCGCACGGTTGCAGAGTCCACCTCGGTCTTCACCCTGGCGGAATCCCTGGGCGGCATTGAATCCCTCATGAACTACCCGTCCGAGATGACCCACGCTTCCGTGAAGGGCACCGAGCTGGCTGTCCCGGTGAACCTCCTGCGCCTGTCCTGCGGTATCGAGGAAGCTGAAGACCTGATCGCCGACCTTGAGCAGGCCTTCGCGAAGATCAGCAACGGCTAACACTGTGGCTTCTCCTTCACATCTGGTGGCTCCCACCACCCAGCGCGGCTGGATCCTCACGGTAGCCGGCGCGCTGACCCTCGCCGTGGCTGTGTGGTTCCTCTACACCGATTACCAGCCGGCCTTGAACGACTTCGAGGTCTACTTCTACGGCGGCGGCAAGGTCCTGGAAGGCGGCGATCTCTACGCCGTCCGGGAGGGCTTGCCGTTCACTTATCCGCCCTTTGCTGCGTTGCTCTTCACTGCCCTGGCGGCCATGGGCTTCTTCGCCAGCAGCTTGGTGTTCATCGTCGTTGCCTTGGTGGGTGCCGCAGTGGTGGCCGCCTGGCTGGCCAGGCACTATTTCGGTCTGACGACCTGGCGGGAGGCATTTGCCGACTACCGCTTCCGGACAACGGCTTTGGTGGGAACAGGGGCAATTCTGCTGCTGGGACCCTGGCGGGATACGTTCGTTTTTGGGCAGATCAACATCATCCTGATGGGCGTGATTCTTGCGGATTTCGCCCTGTACGGTAAGGCTCGGGCCGGTGCTATCCGGTGGCCCGCAGGCCTCCTGATCGGCTTGGCCGCAGGCGTGAAGCTCACGCCGCTGGCGTTTGGTTTGTACTTCCTTGTCCGCCGCGACTTCAAAGCACTCGGCTGGATGGCTGTCGGCTTCTTTGGCTCCATTGCTCTGGCTTGGGCTGTGTTGCCCCAGGCTTCGCTGGCCTTCTGGACCAAGATCCTGCCTGACACCGGCCGGATCGGCGGACCGGCCTACGTTGACAACCTTTCTGTCAAAGGGCTGCTGTTGCACTTTGGCATGCCGGACTCCTCCCTCACCAATGTGGTGTGGTTGGCCCTGTCCCTGGGGCTGGTGGTCCTTGCGGGTTTGGTCATCAAATGGGCCGTGGATGTGGACGAGAACTTCATTGCCGTATCCGCCACCGCCCTGCTGATGCTCCTGATAAGCCCCGTTTCGTGGTCGCACCACTGGGTGTGGGTTGCTGTCGCACTGCCCAGCATGGCGTTCGCCATGCACAGGGTTC
Organism: Paenarthrobacter aurescens; assembly: GCF_025421775.1. GTDB lineage: Bacteria > Actinomycetota > Actinomycetes > Actinomycetales > Micrococcaceae > Arthrobacter > Arthrobacter aurescens_B. Next base: position 389,262 of record NZ_JAOEFX010000003.1, read on the forward strand.
CCTCGCGCAGCGGCCGGATGCGCGCTGCCGGTTGGGCGATTGTGGCCTGCTCGACCGTGGCCTTCTACATGACCCCCAAGAACCTTGCCGTGTGGGCCGGTGCTGCAGAGTGGGGCAAGGACCCGCAAACCCAGTGGCAGCTCATCATTTCCAGCCTCGGAGTGGTGTGCGGGCTCGCCATGCTGGTCTATTGGGCCCTGGCATATCATCCTTCGCGAACCAGGAAATAAGCCCTACGCATCGAATCATGCCAACCAATCCGGCCCTTGTCCGCACACCTAACCGCTAAACGGTGCGTGGTGCGGACAAGGGCCGTATCCGTTACGGCGCCTAGCCTGAGATGCCCTCCCGGCCGTCTTCCTCACGGCCGGTCAAGCGCCTCCTGAACGACGTGTCATCGGCCGACGTGAGCTGAAGGTCGTACCAACCCTCAACAGTGTCCCAGCCGATCTTCTTGGTATGCCCCGCCTTGAGCTTCACGGTTTGGTTGTTCTCCGCGTACTGCAGTGATTCCAGCTTCACGTTCACAGTCGCGCTGCCATTGTTTCTCAGCTCCAGTTCCACGGCCTTCTTGCCACGGCGTCCAGTCACGGTGACGTCAACGCCGGACGCTGCGCCCGCCGTCGTGCCCTTCAGTTCGTATTGGTAACGGTTGGGTCCGGTGACGACGACGTCGAAGGTGCCGGAGGCAAGCGGGAGTTCCACGTTCTGGTTCCCGCGGACATCCACGTGCCTGGGTTCAGTGACCTCGCCGGCGTAGCCGTACACGGTGAAATGGGTGGAACTGGTCCCTTCGTTTGTCAGTGCCACGACAATCCTGCCGGGCTGGACTGCGGCCGAAACCCGCGGCCGGTAGGGGAGCGGGCGTGCTGGGCGGCTGCCGGGTTCCTGGATCGGGGCCACTTGGACTGCCGGGGGATTCGGGCGCCAGCGGCTGATTTTGGCGGGCACCGCGGCCGGCTGGTCGAGTACCGGTGGCGTACCCGGGGAATTGAAGTTGAACACGCCGGTCAGATCACCGCAGACTTCGCGGCGCCACGGGGAGATGTTCGGTTCCTCCACGCCGGTCCAGGTTTCCAGGAAGCGGAGCACGGACGTGTGGTCGAAGACTTCGGAGCTGACGTAGCCGCCGACTGTCCACGGCGAGACCACCGTCATGGGAACCCGCGGGCCGAGGCCAATGGGCCTCGCCGTGGTCCAGTCACTGGACTCACCTGATGCCGGACGCGGCTGGACGGGCGGCGGAACGTGGTCAAAGTAGCCATCGTTCTCGTCGAAGTTCAGGAAGATTGCAGTGCTGTCCCACGTCTCCGGGTTGCTGGCCACCGTGTCCAGCAGGCGGTAGACGAAGTTCGCACTGCCCACGGGCGTGGAAGCGCCGGGGTGCTCGGAATCAGCTGCGGACGGCACCAGCCAGCTCACCTGCGGCAGGGTGCCGCCGGCGATGTCGGCGCTGAGGCGTTGCAGGAGCGTGTTGGGCCGTCCTCGCCACATCGCCTTGTCGAAAAGTGATCGCTCAGCGTCCGTCAGGGCGGCGCGGCCCTGCTCCAATTGGGCAATGAGGCGGTCCTGCTCAGCGGGCGCCTTGCCCTTGATCGTGTCGTAGAACTCCTCGGTGGTGCGCAGCTTTCCTTCCACCGAGGCGAGCATCTTGCGACCGATGGCCTTGAACGTGGTGAAGTATTCCACGGCATTGTCCGTGAAGTTGTCCCAGTCCTGGTAGATCTTCCACGTGACGCCCGACCGTTCCAGGCGCTCAGGGTAGGTGGTCCAGTCGTAGCCACCGTGGTCGTAGCCGTAGGCCGCATTGGTCACGGCTCGTTTGGTGCTGGCGGGCTCATTGCCCGTGGTTCCGCTCCAGAGGTAGTTGCGGTTGGGATTCGTGGATCCGTTGACCGAGCAGTGGTAGGCATCGCAAATAGTGAAGGTGTCCGCGAGTTCGTACTGCAGCGGGATGTCCTGGCGCTCGTAGAACGTCATGGTGGATGCGCTCTTGGCAGGAATCCACTTGTCGCACCAGCCGTTGTTCCAGGCCGTGGTGGTGCCGTTGAAGGAATGGTCCAGATCGCCCAGGTACTGGATATCGGAACCGGGCCTGCCGGCAAGTTCCGCCGCCTTGCGCAGGGAGAACGGCAGGACCGTCTCACCCGTGGCACGCGGTTGCTCGAACATGGACTTGCCGTTGGGCAATCGGGTTACGGCCTTGTCACCGTAACCGCGGACGCCACGCAGCGATCCGAAGTAGTGATCGAACGAGCGGTTTTCCTGCATCAGGACGATCACGTGCTTGATGGACTTCAGGCTTCCCGGTGGAACCGGCTTGGCCATCGCGGCCTGCACGGAGGGTGGGAGCAGGGACCCGGTGGCTGCAAGCGCCGTCGCTGCAGCGGCGGTGCCGAGAAAACCGCGGCGCGAGAGTCCGGTCGAATCGGTTGAACGATTAACCATTTCAGGAGTATTCGAGGACATTCAATGGAGCCTTTCGTGGTCAGGGTTGACCGGGCAAGCCTAAGTACGCCGGGTGAACCCCTGATGAAACTGGCGCAAACCGGAGGGGTGTGTCGCGCAGATCACAGCAGTCACTGGCCCTTAGTTCAGGGCTATCACGAGCATCTGGCTGGTTCCCGGGATGCACGTTTGCAGCACAGCCCGGGGGAAGCCACCGAAGACTGCCGAGACGTGACTTGTGGTGCCGCCCAGGGGAACCTGGCCACGCGCTGTCACCGTATAGCTTCCGTAGCCGGCCAGCGTGACAGTCTGGCCCACGTTGATGCTCGAGAACCGGGCCCACCCGCCGCAGTAATCGTGCTCGGTGATGAACAGCGAGAAGGCGTCGGTCGGCGTGTAGTGGACCGGTCCGATGCAGGCATCAACCACATCCTGGCCACCCGTGCCGGCAACGTAGATGGTCCAGCCGGGCTGTGCAGGCTGGGGCTCGTTAATCGCGGGGCGTGGGGCGGCCTCTGCGGGCGGAACCACGACGGCGGCTGGCGGCTCGGGCGCTGCGGCTGGAGGCTGTTCGGCTGGCGCCTCAGCTGGCACGGCTGCTTCCGCCGGGTCCACTTCGGGTTCTTGGGCCGTGGCTGCGTCGGCGGGTACGGGTGGTTCCGCAGGCGGGCTCACGACAGCGGGCGCGGCCCGGCGCTCGAAGGGCCTGGATTCGAGGGCGATGGATGAGTTGGAAGGCTGAGGCGGGCCAGGGTCCGGGAGCGGCGGTGTCATGGCGATGGCCGCGATCATGATTCCAGCCACCACAAGGGCCTTGAAGTTGGCCGGTGCCGACCGTCGGAGTCGCAGGGGCAACTCGGTTGCCAGCGGGTTGTGCGGTTGTGGATCGCCCTGCAGAGTCATGGGAACTCCAAGCGGGAGTGGTCCGCTATGGAAGCCGGAGCGGATATTCAGAATCCCCAGACACTTCGATTCTAGGAACCAGGTGCCCCTGCGCGCACCCGTGGTGGCTACTCGTCTTTTGGATGGTCCTCCGAAGGTACTACTTGGCCCAATAGTTGGCCTTCTTGAGACCGGCACGTGGCTTTCTTTAGAAAAGTCAGGTAGCTTGAGCGCATGCCTTTGCGATCCGACTGGTCTGCCCGCACGTGCAGCCTTGCCCGTGGCCTTGATGTCCTCGGCGATCCGTGGGGGAGCCTGGTCCTGCGGGAAATCTTCTTCGGCAACGGCCGCTTCGATGCCATCAAGCAGCGGCTTGAGGTAGCGGACAACGTCCTCAGCAAGCGCCTGGGCTGGCTTGTCGAAGCTGGCCTGCTGGCCCAGCGCCCGTACCAGGACGGAACCCGCACCCGCCAGGAGTACGTCCTCACCCCCAAAGGCGAGGATGCGCTGCCTGTCCTCAACGCCATTATCATCTGGGCCGAAAAGCACCTGGACGCACCCAACGAGGTGGCCCATATGCGGGTCATCCACACGGATTGCGGGCAGGCCACGATGTCGGCGGACACCTGCTCCCACTGCGGCACGCGCCTGACAGCGGCCAACACCAGCTGGCATAGCTTCAAGCGCAGCGACCATCCGCTGCCCCTGGCCGTCTCACCCACGCAAATCTGCACGCCCGAAACCCGCACGCCCGAAACGGAGATCTCCGCATGACCGCTCCCGACGTCACAGGGACCCCGCCCGGAACAACGGGTGCTCCCACAGGCAGGAAACGACGACTCCATCCTGCCTGGATTGTGGCGGCGGTGGCCTTCCTGGCGCTGGTGGGAGCGGCCGGATTCCGCGCTGCCCCCGGCGTGCTCATGGTCCCGCTGCAGGAGGAGTTTGGCTGGTCGACCACGGTGTTGTCGTTGGCCGTCAGCATCAACCTGGTCCTGTTCGGCCTGACGGCGCCCTTCGCCGCGGCCCTCATGGAACGTTTCGGCATCCGAAAAGTTACTTCGCTCGCTTTGTGCCTGATTGGGTTGGGTTCTGCGCTCACCGTCTTCGTGAACCAGTCCTGGCAGATACTGCTCACGTGGGGTTTGCTGATCGGCCTGGGTACAGGCTCCATGGCGTTGGTCTTCGCAGCGACCATCGCCAACACCTGGTTCTCCAAAAGCCGGGGCCTTGTCATAGGCATCCTGACCGCCGGGAGTGCAGCCGGCCAGTTGGTGTTCCTGCCCCTTATCGCCGCGCTGGCCCAGAACCCGGGATGGCGGGGCGCCTCGCTGCTCATCGCTGCCGGTGCGCTCGCCGTGGTACCTCTGGTGTTGCGTTGGCTGCGGAACTCACCGGCCGACGTCGGGGTCCTGCCGTACGGGGCCGAGAAACCTGAGGTGGAAGCCGCCGACGCCGGATCACCCGCGACGTCGGCAGGCAAGCCTGACGCTGCGGTTGCGTCGTCTGCTCCGAAGGACTCCGCCAATGCCGCGATCCGTGCCCTGCAGGTCCTCAAGCGGGCAGCCAAGATCCGTACGTTCTGGGCGTTGGCCGCGGGCTTCGCGATCTGTGGGGCCACCACTAATGGACTTATCGGCACACACTTCATTCCGTCGGCGCACGATCACGGGATGCCCGAAACCACGGCGGCAGGGTTGCTGGCCGTCGTCGGGATCTTCGACATCGTGGGGACCATCGCATCGGGTTGGTTGACCGACCGTTTCAACCCCAAAGTGCTGCTGGCCGTGTACTACCAATTCCGTGGGATCGGCCTGCTGCCGCTGCTGCTGGGCTCATCCGTGGAGCCAAGCATGATCATCTTCGTGGTGGTCTATGGGCTCGACTGGGTGGCAACCGTGCCGCCCACCGCCGCGATCTGCCGCTCGGTGTTCGGCGCTGACGGCTCCGTGGTGTTCGGCTGGGTGTTTGCTGCCCACCAGCTTGGAGCCGCTGCGGCTGCCCTCGCAGCAGGGTTCATTCGTGACGCCACCGGACATTACAACTATGCCTGGCTCGGCGCAGCCGCCATGTGCACGGTGGCCGCGGTCATCAGCGCCACTATCCGTAAGGATGCCGTGAAGAAAGAGCCTGCGGCGGTTGCCTGAGACCGCGGTTCCTGAAAGTTGTGGGGCCCGCTCTGCACGTTATCCCGGCCGGGAAGCACGCAGATCAGGCCCCACAACGGCTGGACTAGCCGGCTTCGGTGATCCGGAACGTCAGCGTCCGGGCTTCGGGGCGCAACGCGTACTCCGGCCACACATCCGGCCCGCAAGCCCTGGACCCGAGGCCGTGCTGGGCGGCGTCGAGATACAGGTAGCTGCCCTGGCTTGCAGGCAGTTCGTGCGGGTGGGCCGCCTTCGAGATCTCCTGAGCTGTGTGCCGCGAGAGTGTGAAGCCCGGCAAACGGCCCCTGGAGTCAGGAGCGGCGTTGAACTGCAGCCACGGCCTTCCGGAGTGCTGCAGGTCCAGCGACCGCACAGCACTCCGGTGACCCGATTCCTGTGGTTTGGCGTAGGGCACAGTGAGCTCGTTGATGCCTGACGAATACCGTCCCACCACCGTCGCGTGCATGCTGTCCGGGTACGATTCCCGCGGCCCGGCGCCGAACCATGAAACTCCGTCAACGGAGCCCGGCAGGTCGAATCGGACGCCGATGCGTGGCCAGACGATGTCCCAGCCGGTACTGGGAACAATCTCCACACGAAGCCATAACTCGCCGTCGGACAGTTGCCAGTTCTCCTCCACAGAGACCCAACGGGCAGCGTCGGCGGCCGCGTAGCGGGTGCCGACCACCACGCCGGTTTCGTCGGCGGAAACCTTCTCAACCCGGGCGGTGATCCGGTCCAGGCCGGCAGCACGCCACACTGATTCCATGGACGGGGCGGGCGTTCCATTTCCGTTGTTGAGCCATGGATCGGCGAGGTCGTAACTGCCGCGACCCGCACCGGCGTCGTTGTCCGTTGGCGCCCGCCACAGCTCCAGGCGAGGCCCTGACACCGGCAGCCCGGCCAAGGAGACCAGCCGGCCATCCTCGAAGCGGGCCGGGCCCAGCGAAACGGTACCCTCCACGGGTTCGGCCGTGGGGTCGGACGCTCGCTTGGCCGACGCCAGGGGACGCGGCACGCTAAGCCGGGGACGGGCTTCGGTCAGTTCCAGCTGCGCCGCGGAGATCACATGCCCGGCCTCAGCCCACGAGGTGTCCTTGCGGAGGACGGCTTCCACCGTGAGCCAGTACTCACCGGATGCCGCGCCCGCGAACTTGGGCAGTTCGATCAGGGTTGCGTCACCGGCGGCCAGGGGCGTGCCCGCTGACGTTACGACGTCGAGCTCTCCTGAGACCTGCAAAAGGCCGTCCAGCTCGGTACGCCAGCGCAGCACGACGTCGGAGGCATCAGCCGTGTGCCGCAGGTTGGCGACAGAGACGAAGCGGCGAGTGCCGCCGTCGTGGGTTTCCGTACTGAAGCGCAGACGCAGGGAAGCGACGATCTGCTTGTACTCGAAGAGCCCCGGGCTGGGCGTGGAGTCGGAGAGGACCATGCCGTCCATCACGAAGTTACCGTCGTGGACAACCTCGCCGAAGTCGCCGCCATAGGCGAAGAACTCCGTGCCATCGGCGGTGGTGGTGCGGATGCCGTGGTCCCGCCACTCCCAGACAAACCCGCCGTGCAGCCGTGGGAAGCGATCCACCAAGTCCTCATACTGGTCGATCGCGCCCGGGCCGTTGCCCATGGCGTGCACGTATTCGCACAGGATGAACGGTTTGGTGCGCTGCCGTGCGGACTCCGCAGCTGAGCAGCCCAGCAGGAGCGAGCCGGTATCGTCGCGGCCGATTGCCTCGGTCTCAGGAACGGAGGAGTACATCCGCGAGTAGACGTCCGTGTAAGCGCCGGTGTAATCGCCTTCGTAATGGACGGGCCTGCCAGTGTCGCGGGCGTGCGTCCACGCGGACATGGCAGCAAGGTTGGAACCGGTGCCGGACTCGTTGCCGAGGGACCACATGACGATGGACGGGTGGTTCTTGTCGCGTTCCACTGTGCGCTCCATGCGATCCACGTACGCCTCACGCCACGCGGGGTCGTCGCTGGGGTTGCCCACCCAACCATGCCGCTCGAAGCCGTGCGTCTCAAGATCGCACTCAAGGATCACCCAGAAGCCCATCTCGTCGGCGATATCAAGCAAACGCGGGTGCGGCGGGTAGTGGCTGGTGCGGATGGCGTTGACGTTGAACTGTTTCATCAGGGCAAGGTCGGCGCGGGCGAAGTCCTCATCGAAGACCCTGCCGCGGTCCGGATGGGTTTCATGGCGGTTCACGCCGTGAAACACCACGCGCCGGCCGTTCACCAGGAACTGGTCGCCCTGGATCTCCACCGTTCGGAAACCGAGGCGCAGCGAAATGGTCTCGTCTTCGCTTGCCACCGTCGCGTTGTACAGCCGCGGAACCTCCGCAGACCAGGGTTCGACGGCGGTGATCGCCACCGGGGCGACGCCGCCAGGGGAAGTCCAGACGACGTCGACGTCCAGCTCAGGGACGGACAACCGGATGGGGTAGGCGGCTGCATCGGCCGTGATTTCAGGGTCGATGGTGCCCGCGCCGTTGGCGAAGGACGTCCGCAACCAGGCGTCGTCGATACCCTTCCTGGGACGGGCCTGCAGCGTAACGTCGCGGAAGATGCCTGGCATCCACCACTGGTCCTGGTCTTCGATATAGCTTGAGGCTGACCATTGATGGACGCGGACAGCCAGCACATTGTGTCCTGGGCGGATTGCCTCGGTGACATCAAATTCCTGGGCCAACCGGCTACCGGACCCCACGCCGATTTCGACGCCGTTGAGCCATACCTTGTACCGGGATTCGACGCCGTCGAACCGCAGGATTGTCTTCCCCGCAGCGCTCCAGTGTTCCGGTAACTCGAATGATCGGCGGTAATCGCCGGTAGGGTTTTCATCCGGGACGTGGGGCGCATCCGTAGGGAAGGGGAACTGGACATTGGTGTAGATGGGGCGTCCGTAGTTACCGTCGCCCTCCAGGACCCAGTGGGCGGGAACCGGGATCTGGTCCCAGCTGGAATCGTCCAGGGTCTCCTCAGCGATGCCTTCGATTGCCTCGCCCGCAGGGAGGACACCGCGGCCGCCCGGCGTTCCCGGTGCGCCCGTCAGGAAACGGAAGCGCCACTGCCCATTCAGGGAGAGGGTGGGAGCATCGGTGTGCAGCCACGAACGGGCGGGAACCCTCTTGCCTGAGCCGGGCCCGCGGTCTGTGATGTAGCTGGCGTCGTGGGACGTGGTCATTACTTGACGGCTCCTTCTGTCAGCCCACCGCGCCAGAAGCGCTGCAGGACAACCATGGCGATGCTGAGCGGGATGATGGAAAGCAACACCCCACCGGTGGTCAGTTCATAGAATTCGGGCAAGCGGTCAACCTGGCTCAGCCAGTTATTCAGGCCAAGGGTGATGGGGTAGAGCTCTGAGTCGGAGAGCATGACCAGCGGCAGGAAGTAGTTGTTCCAGATACCCACCAGCTGGAAAAGGAACACGGTGACCAGAGCGGGCGTCAGTACCTTCAGGCCGATGGTGTGGAAGATGCGCAGCTCTCCGGCGCCGTCGATCCTGGCAGCCTCGATCAGCGAGGTGTCCACCGTGGCCTGGGCATAGATCCTGCACAGGAACAGGCCGAACGGCGAGACCAGCGACGGCAAGAGCACGCTCCAGTATGTGTTGGCCAGGCCCATCTGGCTGAACAGCAGGAAGAGGGGCAACGCCGTGGCCGTGCCGGGAACCAGCACGCCACCCAGGATGGTGCCGAAGACAAGATTCCGGCCACGGAATTCGTACTTGGCCAGTGCATAACCGCCTGCTGCAGCGAAGTACGTGGCCAGGAGCGCACCAACGCCGGCATAGATCGCGGAGTTCAGGAACCAACGGCCGAAGATTCCATTGTCGTAGCTGAGGACCCGCGAAATGTTGTCCCACAGGGAGAACGTCTCTGCGAACCAGAAGCCGTTGGTGGAGAAGAGGTCGGCCGTGGACTTGGTGGAGGCAACGAAGACCCAGTACACGGGAATGAGGAAGTACAGGGCCACCACCACCAAAAGTGCGGTGACGATGATGGTGGACGACCGTCGTCGTCCGGCTGAACGGTCCGGACCGGAAGAAGGCTTGCTGGGTACCGGTTCGGTGGTTGGCTTCGTGGCTGTGGTGGTCATGATGACTTCCTGTTCGTCAGTGCGAGGAAGGCGAAGGACAGGGCGAACGCGGCCACGGCGATGATGACCGACTGGGCTGCTGCGACGTTGTAGTCGTTATAGGCGAAGGCCGTGGTGTAGGCGCTGAGGTTCGGCGTGTATTGGCTGTCGATGGCCGGAGCCACGGTCTTAAGCACTTGTGCTTCGGCGAAAAGTTGCAATGTTCCGATGATGGAAAACACCGTAGTGAGCATGAGGGCCGGGCGGATCAGGGGGAGTTGGATGCTCCGGGCCACGCGCCAGGTGGACGCGCCGTCCACCTTGGCTGCTTCGTAGAGTTCCACCGGGATGGCTTTGAGCTGCGCCACGATGATCAGCATGTTGTAGCCCGTGTAGCTCCACGTGACAATGTTGGCGATGGACCACAGCACGCTGTTGGCACCCAGGAAGTCAGGGGTCAGGCCCACAACCTTGGCAACGTCAAACAGTGGGCTGAGTCCGGGTACATACAGGAAGGACCACAGGATGGTGGCGATGACACCGGGCACACCGTAGGGCAGGAAATAGGCGGCGCGGAAGAAACCCGGCCACTTTGCCGAGGCAGATTCCAGCATGAGTGCCAACGCGGTGCACAGGACGATCATCACGGGCACCTGGACGATGCCGAACAGCAGCATGCGGCCAATCGAGGCGACGAAGCTGCCGTCTGCCAATGCTTGGGCGTAGTTGCTGAAACCGGCGAACCCGCTGGTCACGCCGGCTTCGCCGAACAGGCCGCTGCGCGTCACCTTGGTGAAGCTGGACATGATGGCCACAACAATGGGGAGCAGGAACGTCAGGACAAAGAGCGCCAGGAAGGGCGCCAGCAAGAGCCAGGGTGCACGTGTTGTTGCGCCGGCCCGCTTGGTGCGGCGGGGTGGTCTGGCGGAGCGCTGCACGGTGGATGCGGTGCTGCTTGTCATCATGCCGTTTCCTTCCGGATGGTGAGGCCTTTGTTCTTGAAGACGGTGATGATTTGCTGCTCCGAGGCCACGATGGAATCCACCAGCGTGGTGCCGAAGGCCTTCTTCCGGAAACCGTCGCTGAGGATGTTGAAGGACTGCTGGGTCACGGGCCACCAGGACCAGTCGGGGTTCTGTTGCTGCGTGGCCGGGACAAAGACTTCCTCGTTGTAGCGTTGGCCACCGAAGAACGCAGATGGTTGCTGCCGTTCGCTGCCGATGAAGTCGGGATTCGGTGACCACCCGATGCCGCTGTTCTTGATCTCGGCGTCGATTCCTTCCTTGGACGTCGTCAGCCAGATGGCGAATTCCAGCGCCTCCTTAGGGTGCTTGCTGTTGGCAAGCACCGCTGCGGTGGAGCCGCCCAGATAGGTAGAGCCAAACCCGTTGCTGCCCCAAACCGGCATGGCGGCAACCCGCCACTTGCCCTCGGAGCCGCTGACGCCCTGGATCAGGGCGTCACCCCAGCTGCCGGTGATGGTGGACGCGATGCCACCCTTGCCGGCGGCCGCGAACCAGCCCGGCGAAAAGGCGCCGTACGCGGTGGTGACGAGGTCGTCGTCGATCGCTTTGTCGAAGAAACGCGCGGTGTTCAGCGTGGCGTCGTCGGTCATGTTGATGACCCAGCCGTCTTCTTCGGGACGGAACCAAACGGCCCCGGCCTGTGCGGCGAACGAAGCGAAGGGCGAGGCATCGCTGATGGGGAAGCAGTCCAGATAGGTGTCAACCGCCCTTAGCTCCGCGGCAACACCTGCCCATTCATCCCAGGTTTTCGGGGTGCTTGCGCCCACTTTGTCCATGATGGCGGGCTGGTAGAACATGCCCATTGGACCGGAGTCCTGGGGGATGCCGTAGATTCCGCCCGTGTAGCTGACTTGCTTCCACAACGTGGGGTCGTACAGGTGCGCGTGATCGTTGGCGCCGTAACGGGAGAGATCCACCAGTCCGTTGACCAGCATGAACTCGGGGATGGAGCGCAGCTCCACCTGGGCCAGGTCCGGTCCGCCGCCGGCTGCGAGCGCCGAGTACAGCTTCTGGTATCCGCCGGCATTGCCACCCGGAATCCACACCACGTCCACCTGGATGTTCGGGTTGACTGCATTCCAGATGTCGGCCACGTTCTGGAAGTCCTTGAGCCAGGCCCAGTAAGTGAGCCTCACGGGCCCGCCGGCGGCAGGGATGGTGGGCGCGACGTTGACGGACTGGGTGCCGGGGGTTGCGCAGCTGGACAGCAGGCCCATGGCTGCTGTGCCCAGGCCTGCTCCAAGGAGTTGTCTTCGCGTGAATCGGGTCATGAGCCTTCACCTCTATGTGTCAGGTTGACGATGCCGGGGGCGCTGGTGTTTACATCCAATCGCTGCCGGGTGTGACCACGGTAACAGAAAATTCGAGTGAGTACTCGAATTTTAGATTGGTGTAGTTGTCCGCATGTACACTGACTTGCCATGACCACAAAGGACGTGGGCCGCTCAGCGCGGCGAGGCCCCTACGCAAAGTCTCAAGAACGGCGGCAGAGCATTCTGGATGCTGCGCATGCGGTATTTGCTGCCCGTGGCTATCGCGGCGGATCACTCCAGGATGTCGCTGACCGGGTGGGCATGAGCCAGACGAGCCTGCTGCACTACTTCCCTTCCAAGAGCGACCTTCTGCTGGCTGTGCTGAAACGCCGCGATGAGATCACCAGTGGCGCTTTCCCGGATGACATGGAGGAAGGCCTGGTGGACTCGGTGATCCGCACGGCGCTCTTCAACGAGGACATCCCCGGGGTGATCGAGCTGTACACCGTTCTGTGCGCCGAGTCCGTCACTGACGGGCACCCCGGACGGCCCTACTTCACAGAACGCTATGAACGGTTGCGGGCCAGCTACGCGCGGCGCTTTGAGGAACTGGCCGCAGAGGGCAGGCTGCGTCCGGGCGTCGATCCGGACGAGGCTGCCATGTCCCTTGTTGCCTTGTGGGACGGTCTTCAAACCCAATGGCTGCTCGCCCCGGACAACGTAGACGTAGCCAAGGGCCTCCGGGGCTACTTCAACCTCTTGGTCCGCCCCGAACCGGACCCCAACTGAGTCGCAGCTGATCGCATTTTGAGCTGTTAAAACGCGCTCAACTGCGACTTACTTGGGCGGGTTAGCCGCGGAAGGCCCCGATGCCCGTGATGTGTTGGCCCAGAATCAGCGTATGGACCTCGTCTGTGCCTTCGTACGTCCGCACGGATTCCAGGTTGTTGGCATGCCGCAGCGGAGAGTGGTCCAGCGTGACGCCGTTCCCGCCCAGAATGGTCCGGGCCTCCCGGGCGATCTTTATGGCCTCACGGACGTTGTTGAGCTTTCCGAGGGAGATCTGCTGTGGCTGAAGATGACCGGCGTCCTTCAACCGTCCCAGGTGGAGGGCCAGCATGGTGCCCTTCTGAATCTCAACCAGCATGTTCACCAGCTTTTCCTGCGTGAGCTGGTAACCGGCCAGCGGGCGGCCGAACTGGAGCCGGTTGCCGGCGTATTCCAGCGCAGCTTCGTAGGAGTCGCGGGCCGCTCCCATGGCACCCCACGCGATGCCGTAACGGGCCTCGTTCAAGCAGGTGAATGGTCCCCTGAGTCCCATGGCACCCGGGAGGATGGCATCGGGACCCAGCCCCACGGCGTCGAACGTCACATCGCATTGGATAGACGCGCGCATGGAGAGTTTCGGCTCGATGGGTGAGGTGGTGACGCCTTCCGTCCCGCTGGGAACCAGGAAGCCGCGGATACCGTCCGCGGTGTCCGCCCAGACCACCATGACATCGGCAATCGAGGCCAACCCAATCCAGCGCTTGGCGCCGTCCAGCACCCAGCCGTCGGCCGTTTCACGCGCGAACGTGGTCATGGACGACGGATCCGAGCCCGCCGTCGGCTCCGTCAGGGCGAAGCACCCGATCAGCTCTCCGGCGGCCATCCGTGGAAGCCACTGTTCCTTCTGCGCCTCCGAGCCCCATCGATGAATCGCTGTCATGGCGAGTGAACCTTGCACCGAGACGAAAGTGCGGATCCCGGAGTCGCCAGCCTCCAGTTCCATCGCTGCCAAACCATATTCGACGGCGGTCCGGCCGGGACAGCCATAACCCTCCAGATGCATGCCCAGGACGCCGAGTTCGCCCAATTCGGGAGCGATCTCCCGCGGAAAAAGGGCGTCCTCGTACCAGCGGGCGATGTTTGGCCGGATCCGCTGGGCAGTGTAGTCGCGGATCTTCTGGCGGAGGGCCACTTCGTCAGGGGTCAGCAGGGAATCCAGGGCCAGGACATCGGAGGTGTTCGTCGTTGAATCGCTCATCCCAGCATCCTATGGCCGCTGGCAGAACTGCAGGCGGTCCGCGGCCGGCGGAGCGGGGGAGCCCTTTCAGTAGTATGGAAGCGGGGGTCGCACACTTCCCCCGTTGCTGTTTGGTTAACTTGGGGGATTTTGCATGGCACTGCCTGACGTCGATTTAAGGGCCAAGGCGGATGCCGCAGCACCGCGCAAAGCGGGATCGCGGTCCTCTGCAGCACTTCGCTTACTGCCGCTGGCTGTGGTGGTGCTTCCCGCGTGGATGATGCTGGCGGACTGGTCCAAGCAAGGCCTGGACTTCAGCGTCTACTGGTTTGGCGGGAGCATCCTGAACCAAGCTGGTTCCGCGCCCTCCGACCTCTACGGTCCCAGCGTCGCTTCGGCCGGCGGGCCGCAGCTCCCCTTCACGTATCCGCCCTTCGCGGCCCTTGTCTTTGGGTTGCTGGCGCGGTTGCCCCAAGCTGCGGCGCTCACGCTGTTCAACGTTGCCGGTGTGGCCCTTGCTGCCTGGGTAGCTGTCACGATCGTCAGGTACTGGTCGTCCAAGCCCGATCTGCGCAGCGCGCTCGCCTCCACCAAAAGCTGTTGGATAGCAGCAGGCTTGTTCCTCGCTGTCCTGCTCATGGGGCCATGGCGTGAAACCCTGGCGTTCGGACAGATCAACATCCTGCTCATGGGCCTGATGGTCATTGACTTGCTGGGCAGTTTCTCGAAGCGCCGTGGCTTCCGGGGCAGCGGCTTCCTGGTGGGTGTCGCCGCCGGCATCAAGCTGACGCCGCTGGTGTTTGGCCTGTACTTCCTGATGCGCAAGGACTGGCGTGGGCTGGTGAACATGTCCATCGGATTCGCTGGCACAGTGTTGCTTGGCTGGCTGCTGCGACCCACCGAATCCCTGCAGTTCTGGCTGGAAATCCTCCCCGACACGTCCCGGATTGGCGGCGCCGGTTACGTGGACAACCTCTCCATCAAGGGTGCACTGCTGCACTTCGGTGTTCCGCAGGAAGCTGTGACCTTGCCGTGGCTCGCCTTGAGCGTGGCAACGGTAGTCTTGGCGGCTTTCCTCATCAGAGCCGCCAGCGCCCAGGGCGCACGGGTGATGGCAATTTCGACGACGGCACTCGCCATGTTGCTCGTCAGTCCGGTGTCATGGTCGCATCACTGGGTCTGGATGGCCGTGGTCCTGCCGGCGTTCGCCTGGACCATCAAGGAAACACCCCGCCGGTTCAAGGCACAACGGGTGGTGATGGGTGCTGTCCTTGCTGTTTCAACTTTGGTGTTCTTCTATTCGCCCAAGACCATCGGCCTGGCGCTGGGGTCCGTTGACCTGAATGTCCAGACTCCCGGGCTCTGGATCATGGTATCCAGCGCTGGTGTGTTCTGTGCCGTCGCCATCCTCGTCTGTTGGTTCGTGGTCCTTCGCAGGAACTCCGTCAGAACCGAGGACTTGCTGGACCCGCCCACGCGGTTGCGTCAGCGGGCCGCAGCTTAACGGATTGCAACCCAGAGTAGGACTGCGTCCCTGCCCAGCCCTACCCGCCGCGAACCACCCCAACGTCAGCCCGCTCACCCGTGAAGTACGCCCGCGTGGACGGGGCGAAGCGGCACACAACGGCCAGGACCACACCCAACACCAGCAGAAGCACGCCACTGACGAACGCTCCGCCAATGCCGAAGATCTGTGTGTCCCCATAGGCCGGATCCCACATCTGGACGGCTGAGATGAAGAACGCCGCGGTCAGGGACAGCGCGCCCAGGAGGGGCAGGATGCCGCGGAACCACAGGTTGCGGGCGGAGTCCCGGAGCGTGGAGCGGAAGAACCAGACGCAGGAGAAGCCGGTCAGTGCGTAGTAGAACGCGATGAACAGGCTGATGGCGCTGATGGAATCGGACAGCAGGTTTTCGCTGAGGAAGCTCATGGCCACGTAGTACACAACGGCTGCAGCACCCATGACCTGGGTGGAGAATCCCGGGGTCATGAAACGTTCGTGAACCTTGCCGAAACGGGGAGGCAGCGCACCATGGACACCCATGGACAGGGTTCCGCGGGCGGTGGGCAGGATGGTGGTTTGGGTGGATGACAAGACAGATGCCAGCACAGCCACAATGATCAGCCAGCCCCAAGGACCCAGCACGACGTCCTTCATGGCCAGGAACACGTCGTCCTGGTTGGCTTCATTGCCCAGGCCGATGCCGTCGGTCCCGATGGTGGCATACATCATCACCAGCAGTGCCACGGAAACATAGATCGCCACCAGGACTGATGCTGAGATGACGGCGCCGCGGCCGGGGGTCTTGGTGGGGTTCTCGGTTTCCTCGTTGAGCGCCAAGCACGTGTCCCAGCCCCAGTAAATGAACAGGGCCAGCAGCACGCCATGAACAACGGCGCCCGGGTCCGCAAACGCGCCTGCAGGGTTGAACCATTCAAAGTCGAAGGCCTGGCCTTCAGGGGCTCCGCCGGCGATCCGGAAGACGATGGCCACCGCGAAGATGCCCAGGGAAATGTACTGGATGTAAGTCAGGGTGCGCTGGACATGCTCGCCCAGCCGGATGCCGCGGTGGTTCACATAGGTCATGAACACGATGAACAGCACGCCGGTCGCCGTCACCAGCCATGTGTTGTCAGCCAGGGAACCATCGCCGATCAGCAGCCAAAGATACTTGCCTGCAATCTGTGCCAGGTTGGCCAACACAACGATTCCGGCAAGGGCCACACCCCAGCCGCCCAGCCAACCCGCCCACGGACCGAAGGCTTTGCGGGCCCAAAAGAACGTGGTGCCGCAGTCCGGCATGGCGCTGTTGAGTTCACGGAATGCGTAGGCGATGAACAGTACCGGGATGAAGCCAAGGACCAGGATCAACGGTGTGTAGTTGCCGTTGACGGCAACAATGAGTCCCAGCGTCGCGGCCAGCGAATAAACGGGTGCAGTGGAAGCGAGACCCAGCATGACGGAGTCGCCGAGGTCCAGGATTCCGGCGTGCAGGCCTTTGGAAGGTACGACGGCGGTACGGTCGCCGCCCGCTGAACCGCCACCCGGCGTCGAGGTTTCAGTGCTCATAGTGCGGCTCCGTAGGAAGTAGCAGGGGGCGCCACCGGCGCGGGGGAGTCAATGGTGTTGGGAACAAAGCGGCAGAAGTAGTCCGTGATGGGCCCATCGGATTCGCGGATTCCACAGCCGACGGATTCGCCATCCACCACCCAAAGTCCCAGGACGGGATGGTTCCCGTCGAAGTCCGGGAGGGAGTGGTACTGCTGGAAGCACCAGCCTTCACGGCCGTAGCCGCCGGGCTGCTGGATCTCAATGCCGGGGGCGTGGATGCGGATGTTGTCGCCTTCGCGTCCGTGCAAGGGCTTGGCCACCCATTCCTTGAGCGGACCGGGGTCGCCCAGGTAGGCGGGCAGCAGATTCTCGTGGTTGGGGTAGAGGTGCCACAACGCCGCCAGCAAGGCTTTGTTGGACAGGAGCATCTTCCAGGCCGGCTCCACCCAACGCGGGTTGTGGGCGCGCTGCAAGAGGCGATGCCCGAACGGTTCCTTCATCATCAGTTCCCACGGGTACAGCTTGAACATGGTGCTGATCATGAAGTTGTCCAGGTCCACGAACCGGTTCAGGTTGGGGTCCCAACCGATGTCGGACATGTTGATGCCGATGGTGGTCCACCCACCCTGGCTCGCTACGTCCCGCATGTAGGCGGCTGTCATCCAGTCCTCGCCGGATTCCTCCGCTTCGGAGTGGGCCACGTGCAACGTGCTCATGCCGGTCCGGAACTGCAGCTTCTTCCACTGCCGGATCAGGGCCTCGTGGATCCCGTTCCACTGGTCCTTGTCCGGGAAAACGTCCTGGAGCCAGAACCACTGGGCAACGGAGGCTTCGATGAGCCCGGTGGGAGTATCGGCGTTGTACTCCAGCATTTTCGCCGGACCGCCCTTGCCGTCATAGATGAAGTCGAAGCGGCCGTAGATATCCATGTCCGCAGCCAGCAGGGACTCGCCGGCAAGTTCCAAGGCCTGCTGCCCGATGCCGATATCGCCCATGGCACCTGTTGCCAGGTACTTTGCAGCCTCAAGGCACATGATGTGCATGTCTTCGGCGGTCTTCTCGAGGGTTTCCACCTCGTCCATGGTGAATTCGTAGTACGCCGACTCGTTCCAGTATTCGATGTGGCGGCCATCGGGCATGGTGGTGGTGGAAAATACCAGGCCCTGTTCTTCGATCTTTTGCTTCCAGTCCGGCCTGGGGTCCGAGGGCAGTCGACGCACGCCTAGCCTCCCGAGCTTCCGCCGCTTTTGGAGCTGCTGCCGAAGCCGCCGCGGCTGACAGTGCCGCCCTTGGTGCTGTAGCCGGTAGAGGATTTTGCTCCCGTAGGTACGTTCTTGGTGTAGCTCGGGTAGGCGTTGCGGTTCTGTCCCACCGCCGGCACGCTTGCGCCCCGCGAGTAGAAGTACCAGGCGTAAATTGCCGAGCTGCGGCCCGCGGAGCTGCTGTTGTTGCACTCGTTATCGTCAACGCGCTCGCCGGTTTCCTCGTTGAAACAGACCTGGGCGTAGTCAGCTTCCTGCTCGTTGCTGGCCACGATCGCGGTGATGGTTCCGGCCAGCAGCGCTGTCACGCCCAGGCCCACCACGACTGTGCGGCGCTGCGAGCGCTTCTTCTTCTTTGCAGCCTCGGCCGCGCCCCGTTCGCGTTCCTTGGCGAAAGGGTCAATAACTGGCAGAGGTTGTCCTGGCTGCGGTGCTCCGGCCCCGGCCTGGGATGCGCCGGAGGGCGCCTTCTTTCGCTTTCCCGCGCCCTTGCCCTGATCCGGTTTGTCTTCAACAGGAGCGGACAGCTCAGGGTGGAGTTCGGGTTTGGGTACCTGCCAGGGAGGGGGCTTGGGCGGATTATTGCCCGCTCCAAAGTCGCCGTTGTTGTCCCTGCCGCTGCCGTTGTTGGCGGCTGCGTCAGGGCTGTCTTTCGGGCCCATGTGTATCCCCCTGGATAGACCGTTGAAATGTCCGGCGCCACGCCGGACCAGAATGCTGAGAGCAAGCCTAGTCCCTGTGCGCCGTGCCGGCACGGATGACAGCCGTATATGGGGACAACTACCCACCGATGGAACCGTGTAAGGATGTAGCCATGGCGGTACCAGAGGCACATGGCAATGGAGACGACGGTGTGCTGCTGCGGCTCCCGCCGGTCCGCGGCATCGGCCAGGGCCGGGTGGTCACCGGTTTGGTCCTGGCGCTCTTGCTGCCCCCCGCCGTCGAACTTCTGGTGACGGTCCTCGACTTCCGCAACTTCGCCATGATCATGCTCCTGCAGCTGGCTGTGGCTGTGGCCGTTGCCGCGATCGGCGGTTTGTGGCCGGCGGTGGTAGCCGCCGTGCTGGGAAGCTTCCTCCTGAACTATTTCTCGGCGGATCCCGTCGGTTCGCTTTCCATTGCCGACCCCACCACGTTGTTCACCCTTGTGGTATTCCTTGCCGTGGCCTGCGGCGTGGCGCTCGCGGTGGGCCTGGCCAGCCGGCGGGCGCAGGAAGCAGCCCGGTCCGGAGCCGAAGCGACGGCCCTCAGCGAGTTGGCGCTGCGTATCCTGAGTTCCGATGGAAGCCTGGAGACGTTCCTTGAGAAAGTCCGCGGAAACCTTGGCATGGAAGCGGTGACTTTGCTGGGCTCCGTAGCGCCGGGTGCGTCAGCCTTACCCGGAGCGGCTCCCGCATGGCAGGTCCTGGCGAGCGCCGGCCCCAATCCGCCGGTAACCCATGCCGCCGCCGACCATGCCGCCGTCGTCGATCCCCATTACACGCTGTTGCTGCGCGGTGGGCCTTTATCGCCTCAACGTCAGCGGCTGCTGGCCGCCTTCGGGGCCTTCGTCGTGGCCGTGCGGGAACGGCAGCAGTTGGTGAAGAGCCGGCGGGACAACGTCCGGCTGTCCGAGGGCAACAAAATGCGGACGTCCATCCTGCGCGCTGTGTCGCATGACCTACGGACACCCTTGGCCGGCATCAAACTTGCTGTCAGCAGTCTGCGCCAGGAGGACGTGGAATTCCCGCCGGATGTTGAGCGGGAACTGCTGGAGACCATTGAGGAGTATGCAGACCGCTTGGATCACTTGGTGGACAATCTCCTGGATATGTCCCGCATCACGGCAGACGCGGTCAACCCGTTGCTGACTGGCATCGTGTGGGCTGAAGTGCTGCCCCAAGCGTTGCGGGGTGTTCCGCCGGAGCACCTCCGCAATGAACTTCCGGCCAACCTCCCTCCGGTGCAGGCCGATGCCGGCATGCTCGAACGGGTGGTGGCCAACATCGTGGAGAATGCCGTGAAGTACGCGCCTGACTCGGACGTTGTCCTGACAGCCAGGGCAGGAGCCGGTATCACCGTGGGGGACCGGCCGGCCAGCGAACTGCGGATCGTCGATCACGGCAGGGGAATGGGCCAGGAGGAAGTGCTCACCATGTTCCAGCCGTTCCAGCGCTTCGGTGACTCGACGGCGCCCGCGCCCGGCGGCGCACACAGTACCAGCGGTGGCATCGGCCTGGGACTGGCCGTGGCCAAAGGATTCAGCGAGGCCATGGGCGGCAGTCTCGCAGCGGAGCCGACGCCAGGTGGCGGCCTGACCATGGTGGTCACCCTGCCGCTGTGGACCGGAGGCCCGCAATGACACTGGTGCTGATTGTTGAAGACGAAGCCCGGATCGCCCGGGCCATGCAAATCACCCTTCAGGCCCACGGTTACCAGGCCCTCTCGGTGGGCACAGGCGCCGAGGCCCTCCAAGCCGCTGCCAAGCAGCCGGTGGAGATCGTGGTCCTGGACCTTGGGCTGCCGGACATGGACGGTGTGGAGATCATCCGCCGCATCCGAGGCTGGAGCAGCATGCCCATCATTGTGCTGTCGGCCCGGCACGCTTCGGAAGACAAGGTGGAAGCGCTCGACGCCGGCGCGGACGACTACGTCACCAAGCCCTTCGGTTTGGATGAGCTGCTTGCCCGGCTTCGGGTCGCCTCGCGCCGTGTGGTCACCGAGCATGAGGAACCAACACTCGCCACCACCGATTTCATGGTGGACCTGGCCGGGAAGAAGATCGTGAAGGACGGCTCGGAAGTCAGGTTGACCCCTACGGAATGGAACATCCTGGAGCTGTTGGTCCGCAACAAGGGGAAGCTGGTGAGCCAGCAGCAGATCCTCACACAAGTCTGGGGGCAGGCCTACGCCAAGGAAACCCAGTACCTGCGGGTGTATATCGCCCAGCTGCGCAGGAAGTTGGAGCGTGATCCGGCTGAGCCGCGCCACCTGCACACCGAAGCCGGCATGGGCTACCGTTTTGATCCTTAAACCTGGTTGTGGCCGTCCGTAGACTGGTGTCCATGAACACCGCATCCCTCCTTGCCGTCTGCCGTGTCCACCAACTGCTGCCGGACCCCGGCAATGTGGGAGTCACGGCCATTGACAAGCGCCCAGTCGAGGGGCCCGTCAAGGTTCATAGGTTGGGTCTCCACGGGGATGTGCAGGCAAACCGGCTGGACCACGGCGGGGAGGACCAGGCCCTCTACGCATATTCCCAAGCTGATGCCGAGTACTGGACAAACGAACTGCAGCGGGACTTGCCTGCTGGTTTCTTCGGTGAGAACCTGCGTGTGGCCGGAATTGAGACCACGGGTGCGGTGATTGGTGAACGGTGGAAGATCGGCCTGGATGTGGAGCTGGAAGTCACGTCCCCTCGTGTTCCGTGCGCTACTTTCCAACGGGCAACAGGGGAGCCCCAGTGGGTCAAGCGGTTCACCGGGGCCGGACGGGTTGGCACGTACCTCCGCGTGATCAAGACGGGCACCATCTCCGCAGGTGACCACATCCACCGCACGTTCGTTCCGAAGCACGGCATTTCCGTTGGCCAGTGGTTCAGCGAACCCACCCCCGAACTGGTCCAGATTCTGCTCGACGCGGAGGCCGACGGAGAGATCAGGCTGCAGGAGGAATACCACTCCTCCTTCGAAAAGGTGCTGCGGCGCAACGGCCTCCAGTAGCCTCCAATGCCACACTGAAAACCAAGTGTGAACAAGCTCACCGGCCATCATCGGGACTTAAGTCGCGGTGACGCCGCCCCTTGCCCTACACTTGAAATATCCCCCACTCCGGAAATCCCTTTATCCTGCCCAATTCTTGAGGCAGGACTGGTAAGTGTTGGGGCCCGCAATTGTGTGCGGGCATTTTCATAGGGAGAGCCGGCTAAAGAAAACGCTGTACAGACTGCTGGGATAGCAGCCAAGAGATGCAGCGGGAAGTCCTGCCATGGGATTGCGATAGCGCCGGACTTCTTGCGAGAGCAGGGCACTTTGCCTGCCTTCGCGACGAGTACTGCGGCCAAGCCCAACCGGGCCGCGCCGACTGCCCTATGGATGAGGAATTTCCCCCTATGACCGAAAATCTCAACGAAAACTTCGACGCCCAGGCCGCTGATGCCGCTGCCACTGAGTCCGCTGATGCAGCAGAGACCACCGCGCCCGCCGAAGCTGAAGCACCGGCTGCTGCCGCTGCCCCCGTCGAGACTGTTGCAGCCGTGTCTGCAGCCCCCGCCTTCACCGAAGCTCCTGCCCCCAAGGCAGAAGAAGAGGAAGAAGAAGGCGTCCGCTTCGTCGATCTTGGTATCGATGGCCGTGTTCTGGCCGCCCTGCAGGATGTCGGCTACGAAAAGCCGTCTCCCATCCAGGCAGCCACCATCCCGCTGCTTCTTGAAGGCCGCGACGTCGTAGGCCTCGCCCAGACAGGTACCGGCAAGACTGCAGCTTTCGCTGTTCCTGCCCTGTCCCGCCTGGCTGAACTCCACGACCTCAACGGCCCGTCCCGCAAGACCCAGGCCCTGGTCCTGGCGCCGACGCGTGAACTGGCACTCCAGGTAGCTGAGGCTTTCACCTCCTACGCCAAGCACATCGATGACTTCACCGTCCTCCCCGTTTACGGTGGTTCGGCATACGGCCCGCAGCTTGCCGGTCTTCGCCGCGGTGCGCAGGTTGTTGTCGGTACCCCCGGCCGCGTGATCGACCACATCGCCAAGGGTTCCCTGGACCTCTCCGAGCTCCAGTACCTCGTGTTGGATGAAGCTGACGAGATGCTGCGCATGGGCTTCGCCGATGACGTGGAGCAGATCTTCCAGCAGACTCCGGAGACCCGCCAGGTTGCGCTGTTCTCGGCCACCATGCCGGGCCAGATCCGCCGCATGTCCAAGCAGTACCTGAACAACCCTGCTGAAATTTCGGTGAAGTCCAAGACCACCACCGGTGCCAACACCAAGCAGCGTTACCTTCAGGTCATGGGCCCGCACAAGCTGGACGCCCTGACCCGCATCCTCGAGGTTGAAGAGTTCGACGGCGTTATCGCCTTCGTGCGCACCAAGATGGCTACCGAGGACCTCGCCGACAAGCTGAAGTCCCGCGGTTTCCAGGCTGCCGCCATCAACGGTGACATTCCGCAGCAGCAGCGCGAGCGCACTGTCGACGCGCTGAAGGAAGGCCGCATCGATATCCTCGTGGCCACCGACGTCGCCGCCCGTGGCCTTGACGTTGAGCGCATCAGCCACGTCATCAACTACGACATCCCGCATGACACCGAGTCCTACGTGCACCGCATTGGCCGTACGGGCCGTGCAGGCCGTTCCGGTGACGCGATCCTCTTCATGACGCCGCGTGAGAAGTACCTGCTGCGTTCCATCGAAAAGGCCACGCGCCAGCCGGTGGAGCAGATGCACCTCCCGACTGCCGAGACCGTCAACACGCTGCGTTTGGGCAAGTTCGCCGAGCGCATCACGGAGACCCTCGCGTCCGAGGATGTTGCAGCATTCCGCGACCTCATCTCCTCCTACGAGGAAGAGCACAACGTTCCGGCTTCGGAGATCGCTGCAGCCTTGGCCGTCATGGCCCAGGGTGGTCAGCCCTTGCTGGTCAAGGAACTGCCTGCAGCTCCTGAGTACCAGAAGCGCGAGCGCTCCAAGGACGGCTTCGGTTCACGTGGCCCGACCCGTGCACTCACCGAGGGCAACGCCACCTACCGGATCGCCGTCGGACGCCGCCAGCGTGTCATGCCGGGCTCCATTGTTGGCGCCATTGCCAACGAAGGTGGCATTTCTTCCGCACAGATCGGTGGCATCGACATCCGCTCGGACCACTCCCTCGTGGAGCTTCCGGCAGACCTGAGCCCGGAGCAGTTGCGCGCATTGTCCCGCACCCGCATCGGGGGCGAGCTGATCCACCTTGAGCTGGACAACGGCCGCAAGCCCAGTGGCGACCGTGGCGGTTACTCCGGTGGTGGCGCCGGCGGACGTGGTGGCTATGGCGACCGCGAAAACCGTGGTGGCGGAAACTTCAAGGGCAGCGGCGGCTTCAAGAAGGACTTCCGCAAGTCCGACGGAGAGCGTACATCTGCTGACCGTGGCGGCCGCTCCTACAGCGACCGCTCCGAGCGCACCGCAGGCAGCTACGGCGACCGCGATCGCGGCCAGGCCAGCGGCTCCCGCTTCGGTGGCCACGGTGACGGCGCACGCAAGCCCCGCACCGGCGGCGAAGGCAGCAACCGCGACTTCAACCGCAAGGGCAAGTGGTAAAAAACTGCCCGGTGGTAAACACTAAGTAGTTCCCATCAGGGGGTCGGCTTTCGAGCCGGCCCCCTGAGGCGTTTAAGGGGTCGCCCCGCGGTCTTGTTGGCGGGATCCCGCCTTGTGCGGCGGGGATATCGAACAAGACCGGGTTCCCTGCGCCACGGCCCCGCCGTACGATCGAGGTGCCGGCCGGATAGTGCCGGCCGGAACGTGTAAGCAGAACACAGGAGGGTCCTCCATGGGATTGCTGGACAACTTGAAGAAGAACCTGGGTCTCGGCGCAAAAGACCACGGCGAAACAGACCACGGTGAAAAGGATCACAGGGATCACGCCGCCCCCTCTGCTCCCGAAACAGCTCCAGCAGATCCGTTAAGGCAGACAGCCGTAACCCAAGCCGCGGAGGATGCTGCCGCCGTCGAGGTCACAGCAGAGGATGGAGCCGCGGCCGAAGCCGCGGCAGCCCAGGCGGCCCAACAGCAGGCGGCTGCGGACGCAGCAGCGGCTCAGGAGGCTGTGCAGGAGGGATTGGAACCCGATGCTCCGGAAGTCCAGCCACAAGCTCAGGAGGCGGCCGCTGAAGCCGCAGCAGGGGCAGGACAGCCGGGACCAGTGGCGCCGCGGGTCACGGAGGTTGTAGTGGAACAGGGGGACACCATGAGCGGGATCGCTGCGCAGTTCGGCGTGGACCTTGGTGCTTTGATCGCGGCCAACGCAGATACCGTCCCCAATCCAGATCAGATCTACCCCGGACAGGTACTTCGCCTGCCCTGATCCAGGCCGGCAGAGGAGTCAAAAATAGATCAGGAGAACAGTGCCTTCGCAAATTGTGTCGGCGCCGTTTTTCCGCGTTCTTTCGCCGATTTGTAGCTTCTGAAAACGTCCGGTAGAGTATTTACTCGTTGCCCCCCTAGCTCAGTGGTAGAGCGCGTTCTTGGTAAGAACGAGGTCACCGGATCGATTCCGGTGGGGGGCTCTGGATGAGGGCCTGTGTCAAGGCGGTTTTGACCGGCTTGACACAGGTTTTTCTCATTCGTGGCGGTGTAGCTCAGTTGGTTAGAGCGCACGACTCATAATCGTGAGGTCGGGAGATCGAGCCTCCCCACCGCTACAGAGCAAGACCCCGCAGATTCCGTCTGCGGGGTTTTTCGTTTCATGGGACAGAATGGGTCCATGAGCCGAATCGCAATCATTGGCGGCCACGGCAAAGTGGCCCTGCATCTGTCCCGCATTCTCAGTGGCGAAGGTCACGACGTCACCTCATTCATTCGAAATCCCGATCATGTGGCAGATGTCACGGATACAGGCGCCTCTGCTGAGGTGTTGGACGTAGAAAACTCGACGACGGCGGAACTCGCCCACGCGCTGAGGGGCCACGACGCCGTGGTCTGGTCAGCTGGGGCCGGCGGGGGCAACCCCGCCAGGACCTATGCTGTGGATCGGGATGCGGCCATCCGCTCCATGGATGCAGCTGCCGAAGCCGACGTCAAAAGATACGTGATGGTGTCCTATATCGGAGCGGCGAAAGACCATGGAGTCCCGGAAGACAACCCCTTTTTCGCCTACGCCGACGCCAAGGCTGCTGCCGACGACCACTTGCGCGGCACTGAACTCGACTGGACCGTCCTCGGCCCGGGAACCCTCACGGATGAGCCAGCCACCGGCCTGATCCAAACTGATCCCGACAACCCAGGAGACGGCACCCAAACGTCGAGGGGGAACGTTGCACTGGTGGCCGCGGCCGTACTTGAGCTGCCTGGGACCATCGGACGGACCATAGCTTTCAAGGATGGAACAGTGGACGTGGTGGACGCCCTCACTGTGGACTGACCCCGGATCCGCCTGCCCCTGGATCCGGGCTGCCCGGGCTCCGGGATATGTTGGTAGGGAACTTTTTCGGTTTCGCCCGGGGAAGAGACTTACAACATCTGGGGAAGCAGGAACATGGATCAGTTGGCACTCATTATCGGGTTGCTGCTTGCGACGGTGGTGGCAGTGGGCTTGGGGGACCGGCTCCGACTGCCGTATCCGGTATTGATGCTCCTCCTGGCTGTTGCGCTCACGTTCATTCCGGGCTTTCCTGAATTTGAGATCTCACCTGAACTGATCCTGCCGATCTTCCTTCCGCCATTGCTGTTCGCCACAGCACAGAAGAGTTCCTGGGCGGTCTTCCGTGTGCGGTGGAGGACCCTGCTTCTCCTGGCCGTGGCCCTGGTTGTGGTTTCCACTGCAGTGGTAGCCGGCGCTGCCTGGCTCATGATCCCAGGCATCGGAATCCCGGCCGCAATTGCCCTTGGCGCGATGGTTGCCCCGCCTGACCCCGTGGCCGTTGAGTCCGTAGCCGGCCGTGTCCACATGCCGCGCAGGCTCATCACGGTCCTTCAGAGTGAAGGACTCTTCAACGACGCTGCCGCCATTGTGATCTTCCAGGCGGCCGTGGCAGCTACATTGTCCGGCAAGGAGGTGGGCCCGGAGGTTATCCCCCAGTTTGTCATCGGTGCCGCCCTGGCCATCCTGATCGGTATCGGCATGGGCTGGCTCACCAAGTTCATCACCAAACTGGTCACCTCCATGGTGGCCCGCAGCGCAGTCACCTTGGTGGTCCCCTTCGCGGCCTATATCCTCGCCGAAGAGCTGCACGCCTCAGGCGTGGTCGCCGTCGTCGTCACCGCCTTGGAACTGCAGCGCCATACACGGCCGCAAGACGCCGCTGAGCGCGTTACCCGGACCGCGTTCTGGGACGTGGTGGAGTTACTTGCCACCGGCTTGGCCTTTGGGCTGGTGGGGCTGGAGATCCGGCACGTTATCCGGGACGAGGGAACGGCGATCTTCGGGATGATCGGCATGGCCGTGGTGATATGCATCCTGGTGTTTGTGGTGCGCTTCCTGTGGCTGGGCTTGCTTGCGTTGACTGCCCGCAGGCGCCGGAATCTGTTGCAACCCACGTCACCCAAGGAAGTGCTGATCCTGACGTGGTGTGGCATGCGTGGACTGGCCACCTTGGCCCTGGCCCTGGCACTCCCCATGACTTTGCCTGATGGCAGTGACTTCCCGGCCCGGCACGAGATCCTGGTGATCGCCTGCGCCGTCCTCCTGGCCACGCTTGTGCTTCCCGGCCTCACCTTGCCGTGGCTCATGCGCGTACTGAACGCCACCGAGGACGGGTCACACGAGCAAGACGCCGCCAAGGTCTTGGCCAAGCGCGCCCAGACGGCCGCTGTGGCGGCATTGAAGGATCATGATCTGATGAAGGAACTTCCGGCAGAGAAGGTGGCGCTGGTCAAGGAGAAGATGCGCCGCCTGCACGCGGAATTGCTGGATGGCACCCTGCAGAATGAGTCTGTTGCTGAGAAGCGGAAGCGTGGGCGGGAGCTGTCCATCGCCGTACAGACCATCGCCCTCGACGCCGCACGCCAGGAAGTGGTTGCTGCCCGCAACGAGCTCGGAACCGACCCGGAAGTAGCCGATCGCGTCCTCCGGCAGCTGGACCTGCGGACGATGTCAATGCCGGACTAGGTCACTATCGACTAGGTCGCTACCGGTGGGGCTGGTCGTCGAACCGGCCCTTGCCGGACTAACCTGCCGCAGTCTGATTCGGCTGGGATGCGGGGTAAAGGTCCAGTGCGTGCTCTTCGACATAGTCCAGCGCGTGCCGGACCGCGCCTAGCGAGACGATGCCGTCGCCCAGCGTGGAGGTTGCCAGGCGTGGGGGAGTGAACGTGAATTCAGGCATCTGCTCTTCCATGGCGGGGATCAGGGCGTGCGCCGACGCTGCCACGGCTCCTGCAATAACCACCAGCTCGGGATTGACCAACGTGCTGATCGAGCCGATGGCCCGGGCCATGCGGTGCGCCAGGCGGTCGAGGACAGTCCGGGCGGCGCGGTCACCATCAGCGGAGGCCTTGAAGACCATCTCCGCCGTCAGGGCAGCAGGCTCGCCGCCGCAGAGCGCGTGCAGCGTCGACCCGGCGTCGTCGTCAAGAGCTTCCCGCCCCCACAGCGCAGCGTAGTGGGCGATTCCGTACGTGTCGCCCACACCGTCCACGTGGTCCAGATATCCCAGTTCGCCAAAGCCGCCAAGCTGCCCATGGAGCAGGCGGCCGGACTCGAGGATGCCGGACCCAAGACGGTCGCCTGCCAGCATGACAACGAGGTTGTCTACTCCCTGTGCAGTGCCCTGCCATCGTTCGGCGAGGGCTGCGAGGTTGGCGTCGTTTTCAAGGAGCACCTGCCAACCGTGCCGCTCGGCCACAATGCGGCGGACATCAAAGGACTTCCAGAATTCCTGGGCGGTGAGGACCTCTCCGTCACGGCTGACCGGGGCGGCTACTCCGACGGACACCGCAAGGACGGAGTCGGCCGATACGCCGGCTTTCTCCAGGGCTTCGGCCGCGATCCTGTCCAGCACGTCGGCGCGCTCGTCGGCTGGAACGTTGTACGCCCGGAAAGGCATCGTGACCTGGGACAGGGACGTCCCAGCCATGTCAGCCACGATTGCGGTGATCTTGTTGGCGCCGATGTCGATCCCGATCACGCTTGCCGCACTGTCGTCGAAAATGAAGCGGCGTGCCGGCCTGCCCTTCACGTAGTCCCCGGTACCTCGTTGGTTCTCCAGCTCCTGGAGCCATCCAAGCCGGACGAGTTCATCGCAGATCGAAATGACGGTGGCACGCGAGAGACCTGTGGATGCCATCAGTTCGGTGCCGGTGACGACGCCGGCGCCGCGCATGGCTTTGAGCATGGCGCTGGCGTTGACCCTGCGTACCAGCTGTGTGGACGGCGCGGTCCCGATCAGCATTCGGTGCTCCCAGTTCTCCAGTAGTCCATCGGAACGATAGAACAATCTCTCTAAATTTAGTGCATAAATTTAAATGACGTCGCATTTCTCCCAAAGCTTGACCGTGTGGCGCCCATCACTCACCATGGTTAGCGATAGGTCATAAATTTACCTCCTATCTAAACTTCGGGCGGTGACGGCATCTGCTGCCGCACGATGGCAATGCGGCCACTGAGGTCCGCAAGACGAAAGGGTTACGGTGTCTGTGAAAATGACACGCGGGAAACGCTTCGCAGCTATGGGTCTGGGACTGGCACTGCTTGCCGGCCTCCTCTCAGGCTGCACCGGGGAGTCGGGCAAAGAGACAATCCGGTTTACCTTCAGCAAGCGGGAAGCAATCGGCTTCATGACCAAGCTTGTCGCCGACTACAACGCATCGCAGGACGAAACCGAGGTTGTCCTGGACACCTCGGGTGTCGACGTCGTTTCCGCGAGTTTCGTTCGCGGCAATCCGCCGGATATCGCGCTGGCAAACTACAACATGGAGACTGCCCGCTTCGTACAGCGTGGGGCGTTGAGCGATTTGTCCGGTACGGACGCCGCGTCCCGCATCCGGGAGGACCTCCAGCCGCTCATGGACCAGTACGGCTCATATCCGGACCGGACCAGTGCGCTGCCGTACTCGGTCATGGCGTCCTCCGTCATCTACAACAAGGAGGTCTTCGCCCAGCACAACATCACCGTTCCCACCACTTGGAGCGGGTTGGTCGCAGCGTGCGAAAAGCTGAAGGCAGCTGGCGTGACGCCGTTCTATGCCACGTGGAAGGACGACTGGACCATCGCCCAGGGATGGTTTGACTACTCCGTTGGCGGCCAGGTGGACACCCTCGACTTCTTCAAGAAGCTGGATGGGGAAGGTGTGGACGTTGGGCCGGATTCGTCGGTTTCGTTCCAGAAGGACTTTGACCAGCCCGTCGAGAAGATGTTGACGCTGACAAAGAACTTCGTCAACAAGGACGCGGCAAGCCGGGCGTACGGCGACGGCAACCTGGCGTTTTCCCAGGGCAAGGCGGCGATGTACCTGCAGGGACCGTGGGCATTCAGCGAGATTGCCAAGACCGCCCCCGATCTGCAGCTGGGGACCTTCCCGCTGCCGATGACGGATGATCCCAAGGACTTGCGTGTCCGCGTCAACGTCGACCTCGCGGCTTGGATACCGGAGGCGTCCAAGCATAAGGAAGCTGCGCGCGATTTCCTTGAATACCTGTACCGGCCCGAGGTGATCGACGCATACAACGCTTCCCAGCTGGGCTTCACGCCCACCAAGGACGCTGCAGGCGTCCCCGACCCGCGGATTCAAGGGATGGTGGAGTACTACGAGAAGGGCCAGGTCTACCAGGGCCCGTCGGTGCTCGTGCCGCGCACGATTCCGATCATGAACTACACGCAGGCGCTCGTGTTCGGCGCAAACCCAGCATCCACCCTCAGCACACTCGACGCAGATTGGGCGCGCCTGGCGTTCCGCCAGTAGTGCAGAACCAGGGAGTCAACACCATGTCCATCATCACCACCCCCACCACGACCCCGCGTGGCAGCCACAAGCAGGACCCTCCTCAACAACGCAGCAGGCGGCGGGTTGAACCGATCTTTTACCTCTTCCTTGTGCCCAGCCTCGTCCTGTTCACCCTGGCCATCACGGTTCCCGGCATCATCGGTATCTTCTTCAGCTTTACGGACTCCATTGGCATCGGCGACTGGGAATTCGTCGGGCTGACCAACTACATCGCGATCTTCAGTGATCCAGCCATCCTGCAGAGCTATCTGTTTACCTTCGGGTTCTCCATCGTCACGGTGATCGCGGTCAACGTGACCGCGTTTCTCCTCGCCGTCGGGCTGACCTCGCGCATTCGAATGAAGTCTGCACTGCGGACCGTCTTCGTTATTCCCATGGTGGTTTCCGGCATCATCATTGCGTACGTCTTCAACTTCCTGTTTTCGAACTCGCTGCCGTCTCTCGGTGCTGCCGCAGGGATCCCATGGCTGGAGAGCAGCCTGCTGGCCAATCCCGACTTCGCGTGGGTGGCCATCGTGCTGGTCACGGCCTGGCAGGCTGTGCCGGGGGCGCTGCTTATCTACATTGCCGGCCTGGTGGCGGTGCCCGCGGACGTGTATGAGGCTGCGGAGATCGACGGCGCGAGCAAGTTCCAGCAGCTCCTGAAGATCACTCTTCCGCTGGTGTCCGGCTACGTGGTGATCAACATCATTCTCGGGTTCAAGGGCTTCCTCAATGCCTACGACATCATTGTGGGGCTCACCAACGGTGGTCCGGGGACTTCAACCAGAAGCATCGCGATGACCGTCATCGCAGGCTTCAATGGCGGCGACTACGCCTACCAGATGGCCAATGCGACGATTTTCTTCGTGGTGGCCATCGTTATCTCTCTCGTACAGCTTTCGCTGACTCGCGGACGGAATGCACTCTGATGACCAACGGATCGATGACCAACAAATCCAGCTTCAAAGTCGAGCGCGTCAACTGGTCCACGACCACCATCCTCGTGTTGTGCGCGGTAACGGTGCTCCTTCCCCTGTATGTCACCGTCTCCATGGCGTTCAAGACCCAGGGCCAGGCCGTGGACGGCAACGCCTTCTCCTTCCCGGCCCCTTTCAGCCTGGACGGTTTTGTCCAAGCGTGGACGCTGACGAACTTCCCAGTCGGTGCCGCGATGTCACTGTTGGTGACCGCCGGGACCGTTCTGGCCACTATCGTCCTGGCCGCCTTTGCCTCGTACGCGATCGTGCGCAACTGGGAACGCCGGCTTTTCAGGTACTCGTTCTTCTACCTTCTGGGGGCCATGTTCATTCCGTTCCCGGTGGTAGCGCTCCCGCAGATCCAGCTCACGGGCCGCCTGGGCCTGGACAACCCGCTGGGCGTCATCCTGCTGGCCACCATGTTCCAGCTGAGCTTCAGCGTGCTGCTCTTCACCGCGTTCCTCCGTTCCATCCCCATGGAACTGGAAGAGAGTGCCAGGATCGACGGTGCTACGACGTGGCAGACATTCTGGAAGCTGATCTTCCCTCTGCTGGCGCCGATGAGCGCGACCGTGGGAATCTTCGCTTTCCTCTATGCGTGGAATGACTTCATGATGCCGTCGCTGATTATTTCCGATCCGGCACTGCAGACGCTGCCGGTGAGGCAGAACCTGTTCCAAACGCAATTCAGCAACAATTACCACGTGTCCTTCGCGTCCTACCTGATGGCCATGGCGCCAGCGATTGTTGCCTACCTGTTTACGCAGCGGTGGGTCATGGCAGGCGTTACCCAGGGTGCTGTTAAAGGCTAGGCGTTGGTTGACCTTCAATGTCCGGGCGTTTCATACTGGTCAGAGACATAAATTTAGAATCTAAATCAAAGGAGTTTCGTGAGCACCTCCGCCGCACAGGCACACCGTACCGACGCCGACCGCATGTCCGATCCGAACTGGTGGCGCCAGGCTGCTGTCTACCAGATCTATCCCCGCAGCTTCCACGATGCGAACGGTGACGGACTGGGCGACATCAAGGGCATCACTGCCAAAGTCCCGTACCTGAAGGAACTGGGGATCGACGCCGTCTGGCTAAGCCCGTTCTACCCCTCGGCGCTCGCCGATGGCGGCTACGACGTTGACGACTACCGCAATGTGGACCCGAAGCTGGGAACGCTGGAGGACTTCGACGAGATGGCCGCGGCCCTGCACGAGGCAGGCATCAAGATCGTGGTGGACATCGTCCCCAACCACTCCTCCGACCGCCACGAGTGGTTCAAGGAAGCGTTGGCGTCCCCCAGGGGATCTGCAGCACGCGAGCGCTACATCTTCCGTGATGGCCGGGGAGAGAATGGCGAACTGCCGCCGTCCGACTGGGACTCTGTTTTCGGCGGACCCATCTGGGACCGCATCACCGAGCCGGACGGCACACCCGGCCAGTGGTACTTGCACATCTTCGCCAAGGAACAGCCGGACTTTAACTGGGAGAACCCGGAGATCCGCGAGGACTTCCTGAAGACCCTGCGCTTCTGGTCGGACCGCGGCGTGGATGGTTTCCGCATCGATGTTGCCCACGGCATGGCCAAGGACCTTTCCGAGCCGTTGCCGATGAAGGCGGATCTCGAAGCCAAGGCCCACGGCACTGATGGCTTCACGGATGGCTCGCACCCGTTCTGGGACCGCGACGAAGTCCACGAGGTCTACGCTGAGTGGCGCAAGCTCTTCAACGAGTACAACCCGCCCCGCACCGCTGTTGCCGAGGCGTGGGTCCACGAGTCCCGCCGTGCCCGCTATGCCAGCCCTGAAGGACTCGGCCAGGCGTTCAACTTCGACCTCCTGCAGTCCGATTTCGATGCCGCATCCTTCAAGAAGATCATCACGGACAACCTCGTTGCGGCCAAGGAATCGGGTGCTTCTTCCACCTGGGTATTCTCCAACCACGACGTCGTCCGTCACGCCACCCGCTACGGCCTTCCCAAGGGTGGATCCAAAGCCCAGGGGACCAACGCTGCCCAGGATGTCACTGGCGGCACCAAAGGCCAGGACGGCAAGGGCTGGTTGCTGGCCGGCGCACCGGCTGAAGAGCTCGACGTCGAACTTGGCTTGCGTCGGGCCCGCGCCGCAACGCTTCTTCTGCTTGCCCTTCCTGGCTCCGCTTACCTGTACCAGGGTGAAGAGCTCGGCTTGCGTGAAGTGTCGGAAATTCCCGACGCCGAGCGTCAGGACCCGTCCTTCTTCCGCAACCCGGGTGTGGAGATAGGCCGCGACGGTTGCCGTGTGCCGTTGCCGTGGACAGCGGAAGGTCCTTCCTTCGGCTTTGGCGCCGGCGCGGCACACCTCCCGCAGCCGGACTGGTTTGCGGACTATGCAGTAGCCAGGCAGGACGGCGTGGAGGGTTCCACCTTGGAGCTTTACCGCGAAGCCCTCCGTCTGCGCAGCGAACTCCAGACCGATGAGGAACTGGAGTGGGTGGAGACTGGCAACCAGGACGTGTTGCATTTCAGCCGCCCTGGTGGCTGGCACACGGTGACCAACTTCGGCAGCAATCCGGTGGAGCTTCCGGAGGGGAACGTCGTGGCTGCCAGTGGACCGCTGGAGGACGGCAAGCTGCCTTCCGACACCACTGCGTGGGTTGTCCGCAGCGCCTAAGGGCAGCGGGTAAAACTAAAAGCATGACTATTGCGAACAGGCGGGGACGCCTCATCTACGGCTGCATGGGACTAGGTGGCCCCTGGGACGGTACGTCTTACGGTGCTGCAGAGATCGATCAGGCAGCTGCGGTCATTGACGCCGCACGGAACGTCGGCATTGAGCTGTTCGACCATGCTGACATTTACCGCAGTGGAAAGTCCGAAGCCGTATTCGGGGAAGTCCTCGCCCGTTCGCAGGGTTTGCGCGAGAAGATCCAGCTGCAAACCAAATGCGGGATCAGGCTGGGGGAGCGCGGGCTGGATACGCACTACGACCTTAGCCGTGAAGCCATCCTCGAGCGCGTCAATGGGAGCCTGAAGCGGCTCCAAACCGACTATGTGGACGTGCTGCTTCTGCACCGCCCCGATCCGCTGCTGGACCCGCGCGAGGTGGCGGACGCCGTCGGACACTTGATGTCGGAAGGCAAAGTGCGGCAGCTGGGTGTGTCCAACATGTCCGGCGCGCAGATCGCGTTCTTGCAGGATGAGTTGGAGACGCCCATCGTGGCGAACCAACTGGAAATGAGCCTGCTCCGCCGGGACTGGTTGGAGAGTACAGTGCTGGTCAACCATACTGATGGGCTGGGATACAGCTTCCCGCACGGGACCGTGGAGCAGTGCATGACCAAGGGGATTGAACTGCAGGCGTATGGTTCCCTGGCCCAGGGCCGCTATACGGGAGGGAAGTCCGGGGAGCTGTCACCGGCTGAGTCTGCTGCCGCGTCGATGCTGGAAGCGTTGGCGGGGGAGAAAGACACCACGCCTGAATCGGTGCTGCTGGGCTGGCTCATGAGGCATCCCGCAAGGATTTCTCCGGTTGTGGGAACCACCAACGCTGCCCGGATAGAAGCTTGCGCTGATGCCGCCTCCGTTGCTGCCAGGATGACCCGTGCTGAATGGTACGGATTGTGGGTGGCGGCCCGGGGCAGCAACATCCCCTAAACCCGTTTTAACCCAACTGAGTCGCAGTTGTGCGCGTCACGACCTCTCAAAACGCGCTCAACTGCGACTCAGCTGGGTGGGAACAGCAACACATGGAGTCCGCCTACGATGCTTGGCTGATCGGGGCCACCACCGAGTAGGTGCTCGAATCACCCTGGATTGCCTGGCTGGGCTTTCCCTCGATGCCCACCGGAATATCGCCGGCGATGGTCACCCGGTTGAGTTTGCGCGGCTGGCCATCGTAGTTGTCCGGGGCGTAGTGCTGGGTGATGCGGTTGTCGAACAGGACCACTTGGTTGGGCTCCCAGTTCACCCGGACCACGTTCTCCGGACGCGTCACGTACGCCTGCAGCAGACGGATGATGTCCTTGGACTCGGTGTTGGACAACCCCACAATCCGAAGCCGCTGCGCGAAGCCCCCAATGAACAATCCGCGCTCGCCGGTCAGGGGATGGACCCGCACGACGGGGTGTGCGGTTTCGAACTTCAGCCGGGTGAACTCCTTCCGGCGCTCCTCGGCGTTGGAGTGCTCGAGGTTCTTGGGCACCGAGTAGTCGTAGTCATTGGTGTGGATGGCCCACAGGTTGTCCGCGAAGCTGCTCAGCTCTTCCGGGAGGTCCTGATACGCGCCGGCCGAGGACGCAATGAGGGTCTCGCCGCCGTAGGCCGGAAGATCGATGCTGCGCAGCGTGGAAGCCTGCGGCGGGTTGACCACAAAGGTGACGTCCGTGTGCCAGTTGTTGGCCGAGCCGTTCTCACTGTCCACCGGCAAGACGTTCTCTTCACCTTCCACTGAGGCAACCGTGGGGTGCGCCTTGGTCAGTGGTCCAAAGTGCGAAGCGAACTTCACCTGGGCCTCGTCGGTGAAAATGTTGGCCTCGCGGAAGACCAGTGCTTTGTGCTCGTTGAGTGCTGCCCTGATTTGGGCAACAGTGTCCTGGCTGAGGTCTCCGCTGATATCCAGGCCGCGGATTTCGGCACCGATGCGGGAGCCGAGTTTGGCGAACTCGAGTTTGGTTTCGGTAATGACGGTCATTGTTCTTTCCTTACTTGTTGTGATGGTTGCGGCGGGTGCCGCGGGGTTGGTCTAGGAAGCAGCAGCGCCAACAGCGGTCCGCCAGCGGGAAAAGTGCCGCTCAAGGGCTACCAACAGGAAGTTCACGCCCAGCCCCAGCAGGGACACCGTGAGGATTCCCGCATACATGTCCGGGATGAGGAAGCTGCTCTGCGCGTTCACGATCAGGTAGCCCAAGCCGGCTTTCGCGCCCACCATTTCAGCGGCGATCAGCACCAGGATCGAGGCCGTCCCGGCCATGCGGATGCCCGTGAAAATGGTGGGCACGGCGGACGGGAGAATGACTTTCTGGAAGAGCCGGAAGCTGTTGAGACCCAAGGAGCGCGCGGCCCGGATCAGGAGCGGATCGACGGTCTTGACGCCTGCAATGGTATTCAGCAGGACCGGGAAGAACGCGGCGTACGCAACGATGCTGATCTTGGATTCCTCGCCAATGCCCAGCAGCAGGGTGAACACGGGCAGCAGGGCCAGTGCGGCGGTGTTGCGGAACAGTTCCAGCAGGGGATTCAGCACCGAGTTCAGGCGTCCGTACCAGGCAATGAGCAGGCCCAGCGAAACACCGGCCACCAAGGCCGCACCGAAGCCGGCGACGGAGCGCGTGAGGCTTGCCGCGATATGGCCTTGGATGGTTCCGGCCTCGAAGAGTTTGCCCCACGCCAGGAGCACTTCGTGCAGCGGCGGCAGGAACACCCGCGTGGAGGGGCTGGCCAGGTACGTCGGCCCCAGCTCCCACAGCGCCAGGAACGCCAGAATTGCTGCGGACTTCCACACGGCTGAACCAACGACAGCGGCGACGCGGCGCGCTTTACCGGGTGCCGGCGTCGTGCCTTCTGCAGGAGCATGCGGGGAACGCTCGACGGCGGCAGTTGGGTTGGCCGCGGCGCCCGCCGCGGGTGCGGCTTCTGTATGAATGAGCGTGGTGGTCATCAGGCCGCGCTCCTTTCCTTGGTGATGGTTGCGGGTTCGTCCGGTGCGCTGCCGTCCGGCAGGATCTTGCGGTGGCCGGCGTCCTGGGCACGACGGACTTCATCGTGCAGGAGCGTCCAGACCTGGTGTCGGTGTTCCACGAAGGCAGGGTTGGAACGGATGTCCTCGTCGCCGTCGCGGTCCGGAATGGTGATGTCCACGATTTCCTTGAGGCGGCCGGGGCGGGCGCTCAGCACAGCGACGCGCTCGCCGAGGTACACGGCCTCGTCAATACCGTGCGTGATGAAGACGATCGTCTTGCCGGTGGCCTTCCAGATCCTGAGGAGCTCGTCCTGCAGCTGCTCGCGGGTCTGGGCGTCCAAGGCGGCGAAGGGCTCGTCCATCAGCAACACGTCAGGTTC
The DNA here is from genome assembly GCF_025421775.1 of Paenarthrobacter aurescens. Lineage (GTDB taxonomy): Bacteria > Actinomycetota > Actinomycetes > Actinomycetales > Micrococcaceae > Arthrobacter > Arthrobacter aurescens_B. The sequence goes on from NZ_JAOEFX010000003.1 coordinate 427,014, forward strand.
GTAGGCCAGGCTTCGGGCAATGGCCACGCGCTGCTTCATGCCGCCGGAGAGCTCATGCGGATAGCGGTCCTCGAAGCCCGCCAGCCCCACCAACGCCAAGTACTCGCTGGCCTTCGCTGCCCGCTCGCGGCGGTTCAGCTTACTGCCGTCCGGGCCCACTCCTTCAAGCCCGATGGAGACGTTGGCCGAGGCCGTCCGCCACGGGAACAACGCGTACTGCTGGAACACCACGGCACGGTCCTTGCCCGGCCCGGTGACGGCTTTACCATCCACGAGGACTTCGCCGGACGTCGGCGTGGAAAGTCCGGCCAGCAGATCCAGCAGCGTGGTCTTGCCCGAACCGCTGGGCCCCACCAAGGTGAGGAACTCGCCGTCGCGGACGTCCAGGCTCAGGGAGTCGATGGCGGTGAGGCGCGTGGCGCTCGTTGTTTTGGTGGCCCGGACCGTGAACTCCTTGGTGACATTCCGGAGACTGATTTTCGCGGTCATGGCTATCCCTTCTTCGACGCGAGCTCGTTGAACCCGTTGGTGTAGTACTTGGACGGCGTGAGCTTGTCCTTGACGATTCCCGACGCGTTAAGCCAGGCCTCCCAGCGGGTGAAGTCCTCGTCCTTGATCACCCCTGAGTCCGGAACCCCGGGGCTCTTCCAGAACTTCAGGTTGGCCGTGCTCTCGTTGCGGCCGCGGCTCTCGATGATCTTGGTGAAGCGGGCAATGATCTCGTCGCGAGGCGTTTCCGCTGCCCATTTGATCGCCATGGCAACTCCTGTGGTGAAGGTGCGGGTGGTGTTCGGGTTCTTTTCGATGAAGTCGTTCCGGAGCACGATCTGGCCGCCGGCGAAGGTACCAAACAGCTCCACGTCACTAAAAAGCGAGCGCAGTCCGCCGGCTTCGATGGCCCGGTCCTGCAGGACGCCGCCGAGCGTTCCGGCGTCCACCTGTCCACGACGAATCGCTTCCTCGGTGTCGTTCGGTGCCAGCGGGACCAGCTGAACCTGTTTGATCTCGTCCTGGCTGAGTCCGTTCTTGGTCAGCCAGGTGTTGATGACGGCTTCGTGGTGCGCGCCCAGCGTGTTGACGGCGATCTTCTTGCCGATCAGGTCACGCGGTTCCTTGATGGTGCTGTCCGCTTTGACGTAGTACCCGCTGAAGGTTTTTTCATCGGAGCCGTAGTAGTTGGTCACAGCCTTGACGGGTGCCCCGGCTTCAATGAGCTTGACCACCGCCCCGGAGAATGCGCCGCCGAAATCAGTCTGATTGGTCGCCGCCGACTGGATGTCCTGGGGTCCGCTGGTGGTGTTGCCAACCCAGTTCAGCTTCAGGTCGCCCAGGTATCCAAGGTCCGCAGCCAGTTCAGGGAAAGTCACGTTGTTGGCCGAGCCCTGGTACCGGAGCTCCTTGACCTCGTTACCGGGCTGATTGGCCTGTCCGGCTTCGGCTGCACCGCCGCAGCCGGACACCGTCAGCGCTAGTACGACGGCGGCCGCGACGCTCAGCAGGGGCAGGTGCAGTTTCATGGGAGCTACTTTCGATGAGTGGGGATGTGTTGGGTGGGCCGGCTTACACAAATGCTTGAGAACCTGCGCAACGGCTTGGGAACGATGAAAGCCCATTTCGACAGCGGCTGGGAAGCGCTGGGGTAACGCCTGGAAACGCTGCGAAACAGCCCGACACGGGACGAAATCCTGGGCAATTCCCGGCAACCGGGGGACACAAGACGCCGCGTTGAGCCTTGTGAACAACAGCGACTGCCGGGCCGGTCATGACTGGCGCGTACCGACGTCGGGCATTCATACTGCCGAACCCCACAGTCATATGGGGTTTAGTTCGTATTGATCCTCACAACCAGCCGGATTTCTTCGCCTTGCGGCCCGCAGGACGGATACGGTAGATACATGACGTCTAGCATCGCCGCCGAGTCCATTCGGCCTACCCGCAACATACCCGCCGATATCGCCCGTTCCTGGCTCCTTGTGAATGCCATGAAGACGGAGCTTTTTGACGAATCTGCGGGTTCGCGGGCAGACGCCATCATCCTTGATATCGAAGACGCTGTGGACCCTTCCCAGAAGGACCTGGCCCGCGAGAACGTCGTTAACTGGCTGACCGCCGGTGGCCAGGCGTGGGTTCGCGTCAACGACGCCACCAGCCCGTTCTGGGCCGACGACCTCGCCGGCCTGCGCGGGACACCCGGACTGCTGGGCGTGATGCTCGCCAAGACCGAGTCCGCTGACCAGGTCACCGAGTCTTATCACCGCATGGACGGCAAGACCCCCGTCATCGCACTGGTCGAGTCCGCCCTCGGCATCGAGGAAGCCAACCACATCGCACGCGCGCAGGGTGCCTTCCGCCTTGCGTTCGGCTCCGGCGACTTCCGCCGCGACACCGGCATGGCCGCCACGCCGGAAGCCATGGCCTACCCGCGTGCCAAGCTCGTTGTCGCCAGCCGTGTCGGCAACCTCCCGGGCCCCATCGACGGCCCCACTGTCGGCACCAACCACCCCATCCTGCGTGAGCAGACCGGCATCACCGTGACCATGGGCATGACTGGCAAGCTCTGCCTGGCCATCGACCAGACCACCGTGATCAACGAGGTCATCAGCCCCACGCCGTCTGACGTTGCCTGGGCCACCGACTTCATGAACGACTTTGAAGCCAACGGCCGCGTGATCCGCGACGGGTCCGACCTCCCGCGTTTGGGCCGCGCCGAGAAGATCATGAAGCTCGCAGTGGCTTTCGGGGTCCAGCCTTCCCTGTAGGCATGCTGGTTCATGGAGTCGTTTGGGACTCTTCCTCCCCGGCTTTGAGGGTATTCCCGCCGGACGCGGAGTTCACTGATATTGCGTTGGCCCAGGGCTCATCCCTGGGCCTGCGCGTTATCCCCGGTCTGTGGTGCCTCGGCCATACCAAGGTCCACGGGCCGGGAGACCGCACGCATGTTCCGTGCCGCAGCGGATCCATGGCCGAGCGGGGCAAACAGTGCGGGACGTGTTTTGCCCGCGACGACTCCCGGTTGATGCATGACTTCCACCGGGGCGGTTCGGTGCCCACCGGACTCCGCGCCTACCTGATGCAGCCGCACTGGCTCTATGTGGCTACCTTCGCTAACGGTGCAACGAAGATCGGCACTGCCTCCGCGCAGCGCAAGTGGAACCGTCTTGCCGAGCAGGGTGCCGTACATGCTTCGTATGTGGCCCACGCCGAGGACGGTCGGATTGTCCGAGTGCTTGAGGACCTGGTGACCCGCGAACTCGGTCTCGTCCAGCAAGTCCGCTCCGCTTCCAAGGTGGCGGGGCTGGTAGAGCCGCGTGCCGCCGTCGAGCTTTCTGCGGTGAACCGCCAGCATGCCACTCGGGTGCGTGAGCTGCTGGGCGGGCTCGCGATGACCGGCTATTCCGTTGTTGAGGAAGAGTGGGACCGGCCCGCGCTGGCGGACCGGCTTTGTGATGCTGCCGACGATGGGCGTCGCCACCAATACCCCGTGACGTTCGACGCCGGCGGGCACGGTTTGCGGGTGCACTCACTGTCCGGGGCGATTGCCTTGGCAGGCCTCCCCGACGCTTCGGGTGCAGAGGTCGAGGGCAGCTTCGTGGCAGACCTGGGCGCGTTGAAGGGCCGCAAGATCGAGTTCGGCCCGCACCTCACGGAAATCCCGGCGCTGCAGGACTCCCTCTTCTAGGGTTCATTCACCGCGAGCGCTAACCCCGGCAACGCCCACCAGCACGCCCCGGTAGACTTGGACGGTGCTGAACGAATTCTGGGCCACCGCCTCCACCTCCTACAAAGCGCTGGTTTTCGGCGCCATGGGGTTGATCGCCGTCGGGCTCATCCTGTCCATCGTGGGGAACACGTCCGGCAACCAAGGGCTGGCCATGGCGTCGCTGCCCGTCATCGGAGTGGGACTGCTCCTCCACGTCACAGGTCTCGTCATCCGCGGCCAGAAGATCCGTAAGAGCTACAAGAAGTAACGGCCACCCAAAGAAGGCGCTGCCTCCAAGCCCTCGCAGCCCGATAGGGTTGGAACATGAGTATCAATCCGGACCTGCAGGGCCGTAGCTACCCTGCCGCAGAGGTATATGACGTCGGCCGCGAAAAGATCCGCGAGTTTGCCAAGGCTGTGAAAGCCAACAACCCCGCACATTTCGATGTGGAGGCAGCCAAGGCCCTTGGCCACAGCGACCTCGTAGCACCGCCAACGTTTGCCATCATCGTTGCCCAGCGCGCTGACGCCCAGCTGGTACAGGACCCCGAGTCCGGTATCGACTTCTCCCGCGTGGTCCACGCCGACCAGCGCTTCACGCACCACCGTCCCATCGTCGCAGGCGACCAGCTTGTTGCAGAGCTGCACGTCGACGGTGTCAGGGCCATGGGTGGCGGAGCAATGATCACCACACGTTCCGAGATTTCCACAGTGGCCGGCGAAAAGGTCGCCACCACCACCTCGTCCATCCTGGTCCGCGGAGAGGGACAGTAACCATGAGCCCTGCATTCGAAGAATTGACGGTCGGCCAGGAAATCGGTACCCGCAGCATTGATGTCACCCGCCAGGACCTGGTCAAGTACGCAGGAGCCTCCGGGGACTTCAACCCGATCCACTGGAACGAAGCATTCGCAACCTCCGTTGAGCTGCCCGGCGTCATCGCCCACGGCATGTTCACCATGGGTGCCGCAGTGCAACTGGTGAGCGACTGGGCAGGCGACCCCGCCGCCGTCGTCGATTACCAGACGCGCTTCACCAAGCCCGTCCTCGTCACCGACACCACTGGGACCGGTGAGGCCGGCGCTGTCATCGACGTCACCGGTGTGGTGGGAGCGCTCGACGCCGATGCCCGCACCGCGCGCATCGACCTCACCGTAGTGGCCGCTGGACTTAAGGTCCTCATGAAGTCGCAGGCGGTCGTGAAGGTCTCTTGAACCAACTGAACACCACTCCACCGCGCGCCACTGCGACTGAAATGTCGCGGTGGCGTGCCGCTGTTCTTGCCTCCTACGCGGCCAGTGGCATCGCCTTCGCAACGTGGGTGTCCCGCCTGCCCGCTATCCGTGACGGACTCAATCTCACCCCGGGTGGTATCGGCCTCCTGCTGATGTGCATGACTGTGGCCTCATTCATCTCGATCTCGGCTTCGGGGCTGATCGTACTCAGGCTGGGTCCCAAGCTCACCACACGGATCGGCAGTTGCATGGTGGGTGCCGGCTTGGTGACTGTGGGCTTTGGCGCTTCCATTGCTTTGAGTCCGCTGGTGGTGGCGGCCGGACTGGTGGTGCTCGGACTCGGTACGGCCAGTTGGAACACCGCGTCCAACGTGGAAGGTGCCTCGCTGGAACGTGCCATGGAGCGGCATATCATGCCCCACCTCCATGGAGCCTTCAGCCTCGGCACTGTGGCTGCAGCCGGGTTCGGTGCCTGGGCAGCTGCCGTGCACATGCCAGTGTTCTGGCATTTCCTGATCTCGGGGGTCGTGGTGACTGCCTCCGTGGTGACTGCCGGGTTCTGGTTCCGCGCGGAAAAGACAGCTGCTGCTACGCACACTTACCGGCCGGATGAGACAGACACTTTCCAGGACCCGTCCACCGGTCCGCTGCCCATCATCACCGGGTCCCCGGAGACGCATCCCGAACCCGGCAAGGCCGCTGCCCCACTCGACAACAAGCGGCTCGTGGCTCTGGCGTGGCGTGACCGCCGGACCTTGCTGATCGGTGTCCTGGTCCTCGGCCTGGCATTGGCTGAAGGAGCCGCGGGGGACTGGGTGGCGTTGGCGCTTGCCGACGGCCACGGTCAGTCCGATGCCGCAGGTGCTGTGGGTTACGGATTGTTCGTCACCTTCATGACCATTGGACGCTTTGCCGGCACGGCCATCCTTGACCGTTTTGGGCGGGTGTTGGTGATGCGCTGGTGCTCGGCAACCGCCGTGGTGGGGCTTGCGCTCTTTGTCTTCTCGCCGGTTCCGTGGCTTGCCTTTGTGGCGCTGGCTGTGTGGGGCCTGGGTGCCTCGCTGGGGTTCCCGGTGGGGATGTCCGCGGCGGCTGACGACCCTGTCCATGCGGCTGCCCGGGTCTCAGTGGTGTCGACGATCGGCTATGGAGCCTTCCTGTGTGGTCCTCCACTTCTCGGGTTGCTGGCTGAACACTTTGGCATCCTGCACTCCCTGCTGGCACCGCTGGTACTGCTGGTGGTCAGCTTCTTCCTGGCGCCGCTCGCCGGTCAGCAAAAGGCTGGGTCGATCCAGCCCGACGATGCCCGCTAGGCTTGATTGGTGACCCAGACGCTGCTTTCCGAATTGACCACGGCCGCTGTCGGCGGCCCCGCAGGGAACTATGTGGAGGCCCGCACCGAGGCTGAGATCATCGACGCCGTCAGCTCGGCCGACGCTGCGGGCGGGAAACTCCTGATTATCGGAGGTGGTTCGAACCTCCTGATCTCGGACGAAGGCTACCCCGGGACAGTCCTGAAGATCGCTTCCGAAGGCTTCACGGTTAATTCGGAGGACAGCTGCGGAGGCGTGTCCGTGGTGGTACAGGCGGGCCACAACTGGGACGCATTGGTTGAACATTCCGTACTGCACGCCTGGTCCGGGCTGGAGGCATTGTCCGGAATCCCGGGAGCCACCGGAGCCACACCCGTGCAGAACGTGGGCGCCTATGGCTCAGACGTTTCACAAACCATCGCCGCGGTGCGCACCTGGGACCGCGAACGCAATGCGGTGCAGACCTTCACCAATTCTGAACTCAAGTTCGGGTACCGCGATTCGATCCTCAAGCAGACCACAGTTGAGGGTTCGCCCCGTTATGTGGTGCTGACCGTCGAGTTCCAGCTGCCATTGGGACGGATGAGCGCACCCATCCGCTACGGAGAGCTTGCCCGGGTGTTGGGTGTTGAGGCCGGGAAACGCGCCTACTCCAACGATGTCCGCAGGGAAGTACTCAAGCTCCGTGCGTCCAAAGGGATGGTCCTGGACGCGCATGATCGCGACACCTATTCCACAGGATCCTTCTTCACCAACCCGATAGTGCCCGCCGATCGTGCCGCTGGGCTTCCGGAGAACGCACCCCGGTATCCCGCCGGCACCGACGGACTGGTGAAGCTCTCCGCGGCCTGGCTGATCGACCAGGCTGGATTCGGCAAGGGCTTCGGCCTTGAGGAATCCAGTGTCTCGGGCGGCAGGGCATCCCTGTCCACCAAGCACACTCTCGCCATCACCAACCGGGGCTCAGCCTCGGCCTCGGACATGGTGGCCATCGCGCGGGAGGTGAGGGCCGGCGTCGTCGAACGCTTTGGCATTGAGCTGCACCCGGAACCGTTGCTGATTGGCGTCAGCCTCTAACGCGTGCGCCGTTCGGCGATGGGCAGGACCTTGTTGAGCAGCAGGAACGTGAGCCCACAGCTGACGGATCCCAACAGGAAGATCTGGCTGAAGGCGATGCTTTGCGGCGACGGACCGCTGGGCATGAACAGCCCGGCAGCAGCGAAACCGACCAAGCCCAGGAGCATGACGATGGCTCCGAGCAGGAAGCTGCGGACCTGGGCCGCGGCAGCCGGATAAAACCAAGGTTCGGGGGCGTCGTCGTCGCGATCGGCCACGGTCTGGGTGGCTGCAGCGGTTCCGATGAGCAGCGCGGCTGCGGCGGTTGCCACAAGGCTGACCGTTTGGATGGCCTGCATTGAGGGGGAGAGGCTCACCCCAGTCCCCACCGCCACTATCAGCCCCGCGCCAAGCCCGACGAGCGTGCAGAACCAGCCGGCGGTAGCCAACCACCGGCTCATCGGCCGCACAAACGGAGCAAGATCACCAAAAAGCATGAACTCATCCTAGGATCTGCTGCTGGGTGACGGCTGGGAGGCGCGGCAAGGTTCCCTGTGCTCGTCGGCCCTTTTAGGATGAAGCATGCCTGCAGCCCAGATGAGTCTCAGTCCGCGCGTCATGGGCCGATTGCGGCTCGCCAGCCAGGGGTTGTTGGGCGGCGGCTTTCCCACAGTGCCGGACGCAGTCCGTTGGATGACTGCCATGCAGGCCCAGGATCTCGGCTCGGCCCTCTGGGCGGTGGGGCAGCGCGTGCCGGGAACGGCCGCCTCGGATGTCCGGGCAGCCCTCGACGCCGGTACAGTGGTCCGTTCGTGGCCCATGCGCGGGACGCTGCACCTGCTCGCGCCGGAAGACCTCCGCTGGATTCTGGGCATCACCAGTGAGCGCCTGATGAATTTGGTGGCGGGCCGGCACCGCGAGCTCGCCATCACTCCGGACGACATCAACCATTGCCGGGACATCGCCTTCAAAACCACGGAGGTCCTCAAAGAATCCGAGGGCGCACCCGGCGCAACCCGGGAGCAGCTGTTCCAGGCGTTTGAGGAGGCCGGCCAGATCACCAAGGCCCAGCGGGGAATCCACTTGCTGGGGAGCCTGTGCCAGCGTGCGTTGCTTGTCCAAGGACCCATGGCGGTGACCGACGGAAAAGTGGGCGTGCAGCAATTGTTCGTGCCGTTCGACGAGTGGATTCCGGACTCGAGGAACCTTGGCCGCGAGGAGGGGATTGCAGAGCTCCTGTTCCGCTACCTTCGGAGCCACGGCCCGGCCACCATCAAGGATTTTTCGTGGTGGTCCCAGGTCCCGCTCACGGAGGCGAGGACAGCCCTCAAGGGCATCCAGGATCGCCTGGTTGAGCTGCAGTTTGGCGGCGCCAGCTACTGGCTCTCGCCCGAAACAGCAGCAATGCTCGACGACGGGGTCCCCGGTTCCCGCTCGCTGCTGGCACTCCCCGGGTTCGACGAATACCTGCTCGGTTACCAGGACAGGAGCCTGGTCCTCGCCCCCGGGCACGCAGAGTTGGTAGTGCCGGGCAAGAACGGTGTCTTCAAGCGCATCATGGTGTCCGGTGGAGAAGTCGTGGGAACGTGGGCACGGACTGCCAACGGCAAGACGGCAGGCGTCGCGGCCGAGCCCTTCACGGGTCAGCTTGGTCCGGCTGCTGAGCGCTCGTTCCAAGCCCAAGGGCGCGCCTACCTGAAGTTCATGGCTGGCTAGGCGGCCCTCAACGTGGCTGACCCGCTGTTCCGTCGCAGTTCAGCAACGGGACAGCGGGTCAGCGACGTTCCAAGGGCAGAGCTTAGAGCTTGCCCGTCACGATGTTGAGCATGCGGCGCAGCGGCTCGGCTGCACCCCAGAGGAGTTGGTCGCCCACAGTGAAGGCGCTGATGTACTCAGGACCCATTTCGAGCTTCCGGATACGGCCCACGGGGATGTCCAGGGTGCCGGATGCTGCCACAGGGGTCAGGTCCGCCATGGAGGCTTCCTTGGTGTTGGGAACAACCTTGGCCCACTCGTTGTCCTTGGCCAGGAGGCTCTCGATTTCAGTCACAGACAGGTCTTCGCGCAGTTTGAGCGTGAGGGCCTGGGAGTGCGAACGCATGGCGCCGATGCGGATACACAGGCCGTCCATGGCGATGTGGTCCTTGCCGGCAGTGCCGTTTCCGGTGCCGAGGATCTTGTTGGTCTCCACGCCGGCCTTCCACTCTTCCTTGGACTGGCCGTTGCCCAGATCGGCATCGATCCAAGGGATGAGGGAACCGGCCAGCGGCACGCCGAACTGGGTGGCGTCCACGCCGGTGCGTTGGGCTGCGAGGACCTTGTGGTCGATTTCGAGGATGGCCGACGCAGGATCGTCCAGTTCGCTGCTGACCTCGTTGTTGAGGGTGCCGAACTGGTTCAGGAGCTCGCGCATATGCCGCGCGCCGCCACCGGAAGCCGCCTGGTACGTCATGGACGTACCCCATTCGACCAAGTTGTTCTTGAACAGGCCACCGAGGCCCATCAACATGCAGGAAACCGTACAGTTGCCGCCGATGAAGTCCTTCACGCCGCCGGACAGGCCGGCATCGATGACGTCGCGGTTGATGGGGTCCAGCACAATGATGGAGTCGTCGTTCATGCGCAATGTGGACGCAGCATCGATCCAGAGGCCGTCCCAGCCGCGGCTGCGAAGTTCGCCGTGGACCTGCTTGGTGTAGTCGCCGCCCTGGGCGGTGACAATAATTGGCAGCTTGGCAAGCGTCTCAATATCGAACGCATCCTCGAGCTTGCCTGCCCCATCAGCGAAGGACGGGGCGGCACCTCCTGCGTTCGAGGTGGAGAAAAATACCGGGTTGATGTTGGCGAAGTCGTTTTCGTCCTGCATGCGCTGCATCAGGACGGAGCCGACCATGCCACGCCAACCGACCAGTCCTACGGACGGATTAGCTGCTGTAGTCATTCCCCAAGTCTAAACTTTCGGGACGCAGAGCCGCTGTTGGTTACGTCACGACCGGAACGTACGACGGCGGCATTCGCCACAGCGCTCCGTCATCCGACCGCAGAGGCTACTGGCCGGCGTCGGGCTCTTGCAGCAAAAGTGCTTTGCGCTTGCGCAAGGCGAAGAACGCGCCAAACGTGAACACCTGCGTAACAACGATCAGGACGACAATCCCCGCAATGCGGTTGCCGCCCAGAATCATGGTCAGTCCCACAATGGCCGAAATCAGCGCGAACAGCGGCAGCAGCATATAGCCCAGCACGAACAGGGTTTCAGGTTTCTTCAGCATGCAGGCTTTCCTAGCTTTCTGACCGGCGCCACGTGGTGAACCGGTAGTTTGTGCCGTTCTTGGCGGTCAGCCAGCCCTCGGCCGGCGCCACTGTGTCAAAGGTCCACTCATCACCAAGCTCGGGAGCATAGGTGTCGCCCTCCACATCGGTGTCAATGATGGTGATGACCGCCAGGTTGGCGATACCCATGGACTGGCGATAAATTTCGCCGCCGCCAACGATCCACACCTTCTGGCCGCCAGGGGCGAATTGCGACTCCAGCAGTGCGGCATCCAGGGAGGAAACCACGACGGCGCCTTCCGCCTCGGGCGTGGACGCCCACTCTTCGTTGCGGGTCACCACAATGTTGGTGCGGCCCGGGAGCGGACGGTACTTTTCCGGGAATGACTCCCACGTCCTGCGGCCCATGATCACGGGGTGTCCCGTGGTGATCTGGCTGAAGTGCTTCATGTCTTCAGGCAGGTGCCACGGCATGGCGCCATCCTTGCCGATCACGCCGGATCTGGTCTGAGCCCAGATCATGCCGATGCCCGTCATTTTGGCAGCGGTTTCCTGGGTGAAAAGGACGCCGGGGAGCTGGGCCGGAACGTCGGAAGACGAAGTGCTCATACCGCGATCGGGGCCTTGATGGTGGGGTGGTGGCGGTAGTCCACAACCTCGAAGTCGTCCAGTGTGTAGTCGAAGATCGAGTCCGGCTTCCTGAGGATCTTCAGCTGCGGGTACTCGTACGGTTCGCGGCTGAGCTGCTCGGCAACCTGCTCCACGTGGTTGTCGTAGACGTGGACGTCGCCGCCGGTCCAGACGAATTCGCCGGGCTCGAGTCCCAGCTGCTGGGCAACCATGCGGGTGAGCAGGGCGTACGAGGCAATGTTGAAGGGGACGCCCAGGAACGTGTCCGCGGAGCGCTGGTACAGCTGGCAGGACAGTTTGCCGTCCGCAACGTAAAACTGGAAGAACGCGTGGCACGGGGGAAGCGCCATGTCCTTAAGCTCGGACACGTTCCATGCGGACACAATGTGCCGGCGCGAATCGGGGTTGGCTGCCAGGCTGGTCATGACCTCGGAGATCTGGTCGATGTGGCCGCCGTCGGGGGTGGGCCAACTGCGCCACTGGACGCCATACACGGGACCGAGTTCGCCGTCGGCATCCGCCCATTCGTCCCAGATGGAGACCCCTTGGTCCTGCATCCATTTCACGTTCGAGTCGCCGCGCAGGAACCACAGGAGCTCTACTGCAACGGACTTGAAGTGGACCCGCTTGGTGGTGATCAGCGGGAAACTCCCGGCAAGGTCGAACCTCAACTGACGGCCAAAAACGCTGCGCGTTCCGGTTCCGGTGCGGTCCGACTTGTGCGTGCCGTTGGCCATGACGTCGCGCAGGAGGTCTTCATAAGGGGTGGGGATGCTCACGAGTCCAGCTTACTTGCCAACCTTCCTCGAAGGAGATCAATGAGCGTTTCGTCACTCACCCTCGCGTCGCGTGCGGTCCGAATCAAGCCGTCGACGGCGGATATCACCGCCGCGTCCGCGCGAACAGTGCCGTCCGGCGCCTGAGGCGGGCCGACGACGATGGTCCCGTTCCGCCGTCGTGATTCGATCAATCCCTGCTGCTCGAGTTCTTTGTAGGCGCGGGCCACGGTGCCGGCGGCGATGCCCAGGTCCGCGGCCAAACTGCGGACTGTGGGCAGTCGGCTTCCGGGTTCCAGCAGGCCGACGGATATCAGAGAACTGAGCTGCCGGCGGATCTGCTCATACGGCGGGACGGGATCCGATAGGTCCACCGTGATCCCGGCAGTCATTGTGCGTGCTCTCCTTGCTTGGCAGGCTGGCCACGGGGGATGGTCCGGAACAGGCTCCGCACCGGCGTCACGGCGACGATGACCGCGATGACGGCCAGGACCATGCCGATCGTGGGGAGTGGGCTGGGGCCGATCGGATCCGGTCCAGACGCGGACGGGAACACTCCGTACCAGGCGTTGCCGGTACTGATCAGCAGCACGGCGGCCTGCCCCAGGCAATACGCTGCCAAGGTCCGGACGATCCTGTACATGCTGATGGCCCGGAGCGCGGTGTCCAGCCCTGCGTTGCCGCCCGTTTCGCGGATACCACGACGGCGGCGCACGGCAAGGATTGCTCCGGCGCCGGCCAGCGCGACCACCACGGAGACGAGAACCGCTGCCGGCCAGACCTTGGGCCCAAATGGCTGCACCTCGCCGGCCACAGCGAAGGCAACGGCCACGGCCAGTACCAGGCTGCTGCCGATCGCAAAGGAAAGCAGACCCTTGGAGACGGGTTGCCGCGGCCACTCTTTGGGAGCGTCGGACGACCCGTAGTTTTTGGCGGTCAGGAGCTCGCCCGCAGCGATGGCGGCCAAGAGAACCACTGCCACCAAGCCGACCATGGATGGAAAAGCCCAGGTTTCAGGGGGTCTCCCCGGGAGGAGGATCGCGGCGAAACCCGCCACCAGCGCCAGCCCGCCCAGCATGCCCAGTGCTGCTCCGATCGAAATGCTGAGCCGCGCAGCCCGGTGGGTTCGGGGATCGGCGCGGAGCGTGGCGGCACTCGTGGTCTTGGTGGCCTTGAGCAGCGACGGCAGTTCGGGAACCCGCCACCACCACATCATGAGGAGCAGCACCATGTTGATGAGTCCCAGCACGTTGAACCAGGACGACTGCCACATCACGCCGGGTGCCGGCTGTGATGCGAAGTTGCCGGCGACGGTGGCAAGCCCGGCAGCGATGGTTGCCACTGTCCGTAGCAGCCGGTTAGTGGCTATTGTCCGGAGCGTTCGGTTGTCATCGCCGTCAAGCGTTTCCAATTGGCGACGCCGGGCAATAAGGAGGAGCACCAGCCACGTTCCCATGGCCAGGACCAGCAAGGACCCGCCGAGCCATAGGGCCAGTTCCAGGCCCGGAATCCGGCCGTCCTGCCCTTGGCCCATATAGCCGTTGTCCACAGGGGGCTCCAGGCCCGGTGGCGTAGGCGGGACCGGGGCGTGTGCCGGCAAGGCTGCGATCCAAGCGATGGCCAAAGCTGCGTAGCCGAAGATGGCAGCCGTGGTCCAAGCAAGTTTGCGGGGAAGGAAGTCCCCGATCCTCCGGACCTTCAGTTCTGCGTAACGGCGTGGTGCCTTCGGCGCGGGGTAACTCAGCTGACCGAGCGCGTGGACGGCCAGGCTGGCAACGATCGGCCAGGCGAGTGCGTTGGCGATCTGGTCCGGAGTTGCAGGAGCGCTTGATCCCAGGGGATTCGCCCGGATGATTCCGGCGCTCATGGCACCCTGCAGGGAACTGGCCATCCAACCAATGATGCCCACCCAGAGTCCGTGTGAGGCTACGGATTGGGCATCCGGCTTGGACCAGACCTGCATCCGGAGGAACAAGTACACGATGATGGCACCGACTACCGGTCCCAGGAAATACATTGTTGGCAGAACGACCACGGCAAGACCCCCACATCTTTTGTATCAAACTACTGATACAAAGCTGTGAGGGTCAAGCCGCTTATGGCATCAGTCGTCGAAAGGCTTGACCTGTTCCACGGACACAATCTTGCGTTCGGATCCCCGTGCCACCTGGCAAACGATCACTTCGCCGGGCGAGAGATACGGGTCGGCAACAGGAAGCAGGGCACGCAGGGCCTGGGACATATGCTGGCCCAACTGCTTCAACGCCGTGGGCAACGCCGGTCGATGGGTGCACACCGCGATGGCCACCTGCTTGTCGAACAAGGCCTCAACGGCTGCAGCGGTCTTCTTGGGAGAGCGTTGGTGGTTGTGCTCCGTGAGGGCCTCCACCAGTTTCACCTTGGCCCCGCTGGCCTTGGCGTATGGCGCGATAGTGGCAACACAACGCGTCCAGGGGCTGGTGACCACGCGTTGCGGCTTCCACACTTCCAGAAGACGCTGGACAGCAACCGCCTGGCGCTGGCCCGTGGCTGCCAGGGGCCGGTCGCCCTCGGCCTTGGTCCACGAGGACCGGGGCTTCGCCTTGGCGTGGCGGATCAGCACCAGCGGCCAGGTGTCCAACTCGCCGCGGACGTGGGCCTTCCCGAGGTATTCGAGTGGCTCCACATCCGTAGGGTTGCTCAGGAAAGAGGCCGCACGGTCAGGGCTGCACCACATGACACTGTCTACCTCTTTGCCGTCCGGCTTCAGCTGTGCTCCGTTGACCTTGACGGCCCAGTACCGGACCACCTTCAAACCGGCGGCTACATGGTAGTGAATCGCCGGGAGCGGTATGCCCAGCGGAGCCTGGAGGCCAATCTCTTCCCACACTTCACGGGCCCCGCACTCGGGAACCGTTTCGCCGGCGTCGAGTTTTCCTTTGGGCCACGACCAATCGTCGTAACGCGGACGGTGGATCAGGAGAACCTCAAGGGCACCCTTGTTGATCCGCCAGGGAATGGCGCCGGCGGCTATAACGGCCACCGGCTCGCCGGGGTGGTCTGATTGATCCGCCACGGGGGTATCGCTGTTCAAGTGGTTCCTCTACCGCCGGGCCGATGCGCGCTGCCGTGAACGCGACTCCAAGAGCCAGGACTGCATGTCCAGGAGCGGCTTGCCATCCTCGTCCAAGTGGAACCTGGTCCAGTGTCCGCTGTTGTCCAGGTGCCAACTGGCGGTCCCGTCGTCAACGTAGCGGCGCAGCAGGTCCATGACAGTAGCTGTGTCTTCCTTGCTGGCCAACTGAACCAGTGCCTCCACGCGACGGTCCAGGTTGCGGTGCATCATGTCGGCGGAGCCGATGTACACCACGGGCTCGCCACCGTTTCCAAAGGCAAAGACGCGTGAGTGTTCAAGGAAGCGGCCCAGAACGGAACGGACCCTGATGTTTTCGCTGAGTCCCGGGACGCCGGGGCGCAAGGAGCAGATGCCGCGCACCACGACGTCAACCTTCACGCCGGCCTGCGAAGCCCGGTAAAGGGCATCGATGATGGCTTCGTCCACCATGGAGTTGACCTTGATCTGCACCAATCCGGGAGCACCGGCCTGGGCATGGCGGATTTCGGCTTCAATCCTGTCCATCAAACCTGCCCGCACCGATCGCGGCGCAACTAGCAACCTCTTGAACGTGGACTTCGGGGCGTAACCGGAGAGCTGGTTGAACAGTTTGGACAGGTCCTCGCCCACTTGCTCGTTGGCCGTCAGGAGGCCAAGGTCTTCGTAGTAGCGGGCCGTCCGCGGGTGATAGTTGCCGGTGCCGATGTGGCAGTAGCGGCGGAGGCCATCCACTTCCTGTCGAACAACCAAAGACAACTTACAGTGAGTTTTCAGGCCCACGATGCCGTACACCACGTGAACGCCGGCTTGCTCCAGCTTGCGCGCCCAGGAGATGTTCGCCTGCTCATCAAAGCGGGCCTTGATCTCCACGAGGGCCAGGACCTGCTTGCCTGCCTCGGCGGCATCAATCAGGGCATCAACAATGGGGGAGTCACCTGAGGTCCGGTACAGGGTCTGCTTGATGGCCTGCACCTTGGGGTCCGCGGCCGCCTGCTCCAGGAAGGCCTGGACGGAGGTGGAGAACGAGTCATACGGGTGGTGGAGCAGGATATCCCGGCGGCGCATCGCGGCAAAGACGTTGGCGGCCTTCGATGTCTCGGACTCGTTGAGGTACCGCGACGTGTGCGGGACGTGCTTGGGGTAGTGCAGATCAGCGCGGTCAATGGCACTGATGGCTGACAGTCCACGGAGATCCAAGGGCGCGGGAACCGAGTAGACCTCGGACTCTTCAACCCCGAGCTCACGGATCAGCAGAGCCTTGATGTTCGGGTTGATGTCCGTGGTGACTTCCAGTCGCACCGGCGGGCCAAAGCGCCGACGCAGCAGTTCCTTCTCCAAAGCCTGAAGAAGGTTCTCGGCGTCGTCCTCTTCTACTTCCAGATCCTCGTTGCGGGTCACCCGGAAGGTGTGGTGCTCCAGGACTTCCATGCCCGGGAAAAGCTTGTCCAGGTGGACCGCGATGACTTCTTCCAAAGCGATGAACCGGGCCACCCGGCCGGGAATGGCGCCAGCGCGGGGACCGTCCACGGAAATGAGGCGGGGGAGCTGGTCCGGCACCTTGACACGGGCGAAAAGCTCCTTGTCGCTGATGGGATTGCTCACGATGACGGCGAGGTTCAGGGAGAGGCCGGAGATGTACGGGAACGGGTGTGCCGGGTCCACTGCAAGTGGGGTCAGGATGGGGAAGACTTTCTCCTGGAACATGATGCTGATCCGGTGGCGGGCATCATCATCCAGTTCATGCCAGTGCATGATGTGGATGTGCTCGTAGGCCAGTGCCGGGCGAATCTGCTCGGCGAAGACCCTGGCATGGCGTTCCTGAAGCCTGTGGGCCTCTTCGCTGATCTGCTCCAGTACTTCGATGGGACTCAGCCCTGCGGGGGAGGGCACGGCCAGGCCCGTCGCGATGCGGCGCTTGAGGCCAGCCACCCGAACCATGAAGAACTCGTCCAGGTTTGAGGCGAAGATCGACAGGAAGCTGACGCGTTCCAGCAGGAAAAGGTCCGGATCCTCAGCAAGCTCCAGCACTCGGGAGTTAAACGCCAGCCAGCTCAGCTCGCGGTCCAGGAAACGGTCCGGTGAGATGTCCCCTTCAGGCTCCAGGCTCGGCGCGAACTCGGGTATATCGATGCGGTCCTGGGTGGCTCGCGAGGCCGGCACTTCCGAGGACCCGAAGCGCGGGGGCAATGTTGCGCCCTTCGAGGTGGATCCGGCGGTGCCGACGGGGTCCGGCTGCATGGGGTTCTCCTAAGCTCAGGACGGGGTTTCCTCCCACATTACAAGCAAAATCGGTGCGCGAATCCAAGATGTCCCCGGCTTTCCATCCGGTGATCCTGCCAGGTTAATTTTTGGTTAAAGGCCCATACATCACATCGGTGTCCCAACGGACAAAGCCAAGTTTCTGATAAAGGGCTGCTGCTGGCTCGTTGTCGGCGTCCACATAGAGCATCACGGCGTGCAGGCCTTGGTTCTGAAGGTGCTCAATTCCCGCAACCGTCAAAGCCTTGCCCAGGCCCAAACCCTGCGCGGCCGGAGACACACCTACTACGTACACTTCGCCAATGGCCGGGTGCGGGCCCTGGCGGGGATGGATCTTGGTCCAGTGGAATCCCAGCAGGTCCCCTTCGGCGTTGACCGCCAACAGAAAACCTTCGGGATCGAACCAGTCTTCAGCTTCGCGTGCCTCAAGGTCCGCGAGGGTCATGGCACCCTGTTCGGGATGGTGGGCGAAGGCGGCCCGGTTGGCCGCCAGCCATGCTTGCTCATCCTGGCCAGGCACGAAGGCGCGGAGCGAGACGCCGTCCGGAAGCCCGGCGTCGGGCAGCGACGCGGCCGAAGACATCAGCCGCATCTTCCACAGTTCCCGCACCGGCCCGTAACCAAAGCGGGTGGCCAGCTCGGCAGCGGCCTCATGGTTGCCGTGGGACCAGGCGCTTAGTCCGTCGAGGCTTCGCTTGCCCTGCAGCGCGCCCAGGAGCCTTCCAGCCACGCCTTGGTTGCGGTAGCTGGGGTGTACGGCCAGCTCCAGCACGCCAGTAGCGTCGGGCCCTTCGACCACGACGGCGATCCCCGCCAGATCTTCGGCAGTCGCCGGGTCCGAATCCTCGTCCGGGGCGTAAAGAGCCAAAGACAACACTGAGTGATCGCCCGAATCGACTCCCCGCAGCATTACCAGCGTCTGTTCAGACAGGGGAGGGTTCCCGTCGGACTCCTCCGCGGCGGAGGCCAGGGTCTTGAAGTCCTTGAGGAGCTCGGCGTCCAACGCGCCGTTGATGATCAGTACGGGCCAGTTCTCCGGGTGCGCGTGACTCATGATGTAAGGCTATACGCCCCGGGCAAGCCCTGTGATTTGATGTCCCGGCCCAACGGCGGTAGTCTCAATATCTCATTCGGCTTCGGCTGGATACAGGGGGGATCCACCAGTGGGGTGGCCTCGATACGTTCGACCCGTATGTCCTCCACCAAGAAACAAAAGAAGAGGCCAGGATCCGTGGGGATCCTGGCCTCTTCTTTGTGTATTCGGATGTTTTGTGTGTGTTCGGATACGTGGGCTCAGCGCACGTTCAGGCCTCGGAAAGTTCGTCGTCCGGCAACCGGACAAGCGTCAGCCTGTAGCCCACGTTGCGGACCGTGCTGATCAGGTTCTCGTGGTCAACGCCCAGCTTGGCGCGGAGCCGCCGGATGTGCACGTCCACGGTCCGGGTGCCTCCGTAGTAGTCATAGCCCCAGACTTCGGTCAGCAACTGCTGGCGGGTGAATACCCGGCCCGGGTGCTGTGCCAGGTACTTCAGGAGCTCAAACTCCTTGAATGTGAGGTTCAGCGGCTGGCCATTGACGCGTGCGGTGTAGCTGGCCTCGTCAATGACGACGCCGGCGGCCCGGATTTCGGTCTGGGTCTCTTCTTCCCCGGTGACAGCCCGCGCCATCGCGAGGCGGATGCGTGCTTCCACTTCGGCCGGGCCTGCAGAGTCCAGAACGATGTCATCGACTGCCCACGCGGAGGAGACGGCAGCCATGCCACCCTCCGTGAGGATCAGCATGAGGGGTGCGCTCAGGCCAGTGGCCTTCAACAGCTGCGTCAGTGAGCGGGCACCCACCAGATCCTTGCGTGCGTCCAGGAAGACGATATCCGTGGGATCGGTTTCGAGCAGTGCAGTGGGCTCTGCCGGGAGGATGTGCACGCGGTGGTTCAGCAACTCCAAGGCAGGCAAAATGTCCACCGAAGAGCCGGTGCTGTTCGTCAGGAGCAGGATGTGCGACATAGTTCCTCCAATGGGCTTTACGCGCATCATCGGGCGTCGAAACCGGAGTCTCACCGGTCGGTCACAGCGCATTGGCAGCCTCTGCCCGTTGTAACGGGATTCAGGCCAAGACAGTGCGCCGTTGAAGTCTGAGTATACCCATCAGTGCCCTGCGACACATGGATTCGTGACGGGCTGGCACGGGAATTACGACATATTGGGCCAGCTTAAGGCAGGATTGTCGAGAGGTCGTAAGGCGCATCGGATAGAGGTCGGGCACACAGTGAAGTCTTGGAGCATCGGGGTATTCGGACTCGTGGCGCTCGCAGCCATCGTGGCCAGCACCTTCGTTTCCCGGGAAGCCATGGTGGGCGTAGGCATCGCGGCGTCCGCGGCTGTGGGGATCGGCTGGCCGCATTTCCTTGGCGTCCCGGCCAAAAAAACGTTGGCGTCAGTCATTGGGCTGGCCGGTGCAGGCTCGGCTGTGACTGCTGCCTACATGCCTGCGCCGGGGTTCCTGGACGGAACACCCGCCTTCATCGCCCTCGGCGTGATGGCAGTGTTTGTCGTCCAGCTCGTCCGGGGCACCGGGCAAGCCCAACGCCTGGAATCCACTCTTGGATGCTCCGCCGGTGTGCTGTTGAACTGCCTTGGCGCAGGCTGGATAGCCAGCGCCCGTTTCAATGGCGTCAGGGAAATGGTCCTGGTGGCCGGCCTGAGCGCTGCGGTGGCCCTGTTGGTGGGAATCATCCGCTGGCCGGACCGCATAGTGGCTCCGCTCGGTGTTGTGATGGCAGGACTCATGGGTCCGCTTGCGGGCCTGGTATTTTCGGATATCGCAGTCCTTCCCGCTGCCTTGGTGGGCGTTGTGGTTGGTTCCGTCCTGGTGTGCTTCCGTCGGATGACCACTCTCCGGAGGGGACGGCTTAACATTCCAGCAGCAGTAGGCATGGGCGTGGCCCCCGTCTGGGCAGTGGGTGCCCTGGCGTACTTCATAGACAAACTACTCATCTACTAACGGTTAGGATGGCATCATGTCTGTACTCGCATTTGAAATTTTCTTCCTCGTTCTCCTTGGCCTGGCCAGCGTTGCCATGGCATGGTTTGCGGGTTTTGTCGTTTACCGCCTTTTCAAGGGTCAGAAGTAAGCCTTTTGGTCCTGCAGCCCAACAGAGGTAGTCGTTGTGCCTATTGAGATCCCAACAGATCTGACGCCTGAACTCGTCCCCCTTTCCTGGCTCATTGGTGAGTGGGAAGGTCGCGGCCGGCTAGGTAGTGGTGACGAGGATTCCGAGCATTTCGTCCAGCATGTCTCCTTCACGCATAACGGACTTCCGTACTTGCAGTACAGGGCCGAGACCTGGCTCAGCGACGACGCTGGCGCCAAGTTGCGCCCGTTGACAGTGGAGACCGGGTTCTGGGCTCTGGAGCGGAAACTTCAGGAAGGCGACGGCGGCCCGGGACTCATTCCTGCCGACATCGTCCCCGTCCTCAAGACAGCCGATGAAGTTGAGGAACGCCGCAACAAGGACGGCGGTTTTGACATCTCCGTGTCGATCGCCCACCCAGGCGGTATCACCGAGCTCTACTATGGCCAGATCAAGGGTCCCCAGATCCAGCTGAGCACCGACATGGTGATGCGCGGCAGCCACTCCAAGGAATACACCGCAGCCACCCGGATTTTCGGTTTGGTTGACGGGAACCTCCTGTGGCGCTGGGATGTTGCTGCCAGCGGCAAAGCACTGGAAGCGCACGCCTCGGCGTTCCTTCACAAGGTGTCCTGACCCGAGGCCTCACCGTACGTTCCATAAGCAACCAGCAGAAGGAGCAGAAAGTGAACACCGACCTCAAGCCAGGCGGATACGAGGGCCTCAAAGCCGTTTTCTTCAATGGCACTCTCAAACCGTCGCCGCAGCTCAGCAATACCGATGGCCTGATCAGGATCAGCCGGGACATCATGGAGAAGCAGGGCGTCGCTACCAAGCTTGTCCGCACCGTGGACCATGACATCGCCAGTGGTGTCTATCCGGATATGCGCGAGCACGGTTGGGCGACGGACGAGTGGCCGGAGATCTATCCGGATGTCCGGGATGCCGACATCGTGGTGGTTGCCGGTCCCATCTGGCTGGGCGATAACTCGTCCCAGACCAAGAAGCTCATCGAGCGGCTGTATGCCCATTCCGGTGAGCTGAACAGCCAGGGCCAGTGGGCGTTCTACCCGAAGGTGGGCGGCTGCCTCATCACAGGCAATGAGGACGGCATCAAGCACTGTTCCATGAATGTGCTGTACAGCCTCCAACACATCGGCTTCACCATCCCACCCCAGGCCGACGCCGGATGGATCGGTCCGGTGGGCCCAGGACCGAGCTATCTGGACGAAGGGTCAGGTGGTCCGGAAAGTGATTTTACTAACAGGAACACCACCTTCATGACGTGGAACCTGCTCCACATGGCCAAGCTCCTTCGCGATGCCGGGGGCATTCCTGCCTACGGCAACCTGCCGGAGGAATGGAAAGCGGGCACCCGTTTTGATTTCGAAAACCCGGAATACCGCTGAGCCTCAAGGACTTCTACTACATATGACTTACAAGAGCCTTCTGTTGTCGCGCCCCGGCGCCGTCGAGGACACCGGCCTGGATGCCGGTGTCGCGGCCCATTACGGCGAGCCCTTGCGTGAGCAACGCGCCTTGGCAGCCGGTACCGCCGTCGTCGATCTTTCGCACCGCGGAGTGGTGACCGTGTCCGGACCGGACCGGCTAAGCTGGCTCAACACCTTGTCCTCACAGCAGCTCACCAACCTGCAGCCCGGCGTCGCCAGCGAGCTGTTGCTGTTGAGTGTCCAGGGCCGCATTGAGTTTGATGCCCGGGTGATTGACGACGGCGAGACCACATGGCTGATAGTGGAGACCGCCGAAGCGGTGCCTTTGGCCGAGTGGCTGAACAAGATGAAGTTCATGCTTCGTGTCGAGATTACGGACGTCTCCGGGCAGTGGGCCGTGCTGGGTTCCACCAAACCTGTGGAGCAGTTGTCGTCCCGCTTGGTGTGGGAGGATCCGTGGCCGCGTGTGAGCCCGGGCGGCTACGCGTACAGCATTGTCCCGGAAGAGTCGCACCCAGGCCTTGAGCGCCCTTGGTTCGAGTACCTTGTCCCGGTTTCAGAGCTTGAAAACGCAGTGGAAGGTTTGCCTTTGGCAGGTGCCTTGGCGGCCGATGCCCTGCGGATTGCGGCGTGGCGGCCCCGCCTCGGTGCCGAGACGGACGAGAAGACAATTCCGCACGAGCTGGATCTCCTCAGGACTTCGGTCCACCTGAACAAGGGTTGCTACAAGGGCCAGGAGACCATTGCGCGTGTCCACAACCTCGGCCACCCGCCGCGTCGCCTCGTCTTCCTGCAGCTGGACGGTTCGCAGCACACCTTGCCCGCCGTTGGCAGTGTTGTATTTGCCGGAGAACGCAAGGTAGGTACTCTGACATCGGTGGCGCAGCACTTCGAAATGGGACCCGTCGCTTTGGCCGTGGTCAAGCGCTCCGTTTCAGCGGATGACACCCTGACGGTGATGGACGGCGAGGAGCCTTATGTCGCTGCCCAGGAAGTGATCGTCGCCCCCGACGCCGGCCAGGTTGTCGGGCGCCAGACCGGATTCCTGAAGGGACCCCACCGATGAGCCAACAGAATCAGCCCAACGGTCACGAGGCCGCCAGCCCTGCCACGGGTGCGGACGACGAAACGTTGGCCCTCGCCCACGCCCTGTTCGATGCCGCCCGTGAGGGGAACACCGAATTGCTGCGTGGCTACTTGCATGCCGGAGCCCCGGCCACACTGACCAATGCCGCCGGTGATTCCTTGCTGATGTTGGCTGCCTACCATGGGCATGAGGAAGCTGTGCAGTTGATCGTCCACCACGGAGCGGACGTCAATGCCACCAATGACCGAGGCCAGACGCCCTTGGCAGGAGCCGTCTTCAAGGGATACACGGGTGTCGCCAGAGCGTTGCTGGACGCGGGAGCAGACCCCGACGCCGGAACGCCCACCGCCCGCGAGGCTGCAGCCATGTTTGCCCGGTCTGAAATTATGGCCCTCCTGGACTAAAACGAGCATTGAGGGTAGCCCGGTCGCTGTGGCGACCGGGCTTACTTGCACCCATATATTCCACGTGGAATAGTTGTAGTGGAATATGATTCGTGGAAGGGGGTCTGCTGTGCCCAAAACTGCAGAGCTGACGCCTTTGGGTGTCGCATCCTTGGCGCTCCTGTCAGAGGAGCCCATGCATCCGTACGAGATGTACCAATTGCTGATGGCCCGCCATGAAGACCGGCTCGTCAAAGTGCGCCCTGGAACGCTGTACCACGCGGTCGGTCGCCTTGAGGATAACGGGCTCGTGGAGGCAACAGGAACCGAACGTGAAGGCAACCGGCCCGAGCGGACCACATACCGGATCACCGCCGCCGGGCACCAGGCTCTCGACGCCCGGCTCCAAGCCATGCTGTCCACGCCCGTCAACGAGTACCCGCTCTTTCCGCACGCCATTGCCGAGGCGCATCATCTGCCTGCAACGGTGGTGATGGGGCTGCTGGAAGAACGCCTGCTGGCACTCAGCGCTGACCTCGAGTTCCTGGTCCATGCAGAGGCAACTGTGTCGGCCAAGGGGCTGGCCCGCAAATACTGGATCGACATCACCTACCAACAAGCCATGCGCCGAACGGAGATCGCGTGGATCCGCGGCCTCCTCGAGGAGTTGCGCAGCGGGCAGCTGCCCTGGGACGAACCCCTGGCAACTCCCTCCGAACTTTCAAACAAGCCAAAGGAATCCCTTGGAAAACGTAGCTAAGCCGTGGCCCGCGCTGTGGTCACTCGTGGTGGGCTTCTTCATGATCCTCATCGACACCACCATTGTGTCTGTCGCGAATCCGCGAATCATGGAAGGCCTCAACACAGACATCAACGCCGTCATCTGGGTCACCAGTGCCTACTTGCTGGCCTATGCCGTGCCCCTGCTCATCACCGGCAGGCTGGGGGACCGGTTCGGTCCCAAGAACCTCTACCTGATCGGCCTTGTGGTCTTCACCCTCGCATCGTTGTGGTGCGGCCTGTCCGGTGACGTCACCATGCTGATCGCAGCCCGCGCTGTCCAAGGCCTGGGTGCCGCCATGATGACTCCCCAGACCATGGCCGTGATCACGCGCATCTTCCCGCCGGATCGCCGCGGTGCCGCCATGGGGCTTTGGGGCGCCACCGCCGGCATGGCCGTGCTGGTTGGCCCTATCCTGGGCGGCGTGCTGGTTGACAGCCTAGGGTGGGAATGGATCTTCTTCGTCAACGTCCCCATTGGGATCGTGGCCTTCATCCTGGTGATGCGTTTCGTACCGAAATTGACCACCCACACGCACTCATTCGACGTCCTCGGCGTGGTGCTGTCCGCCGTCGGCATGTTCCTGCTGGTCTTCGGTATCCAAGAG
The DNA here is from genome assembly GCF_025421775.1 of Paenarthrobacter aurescens. GTDB lineage: Bacteria > Actinomycetota > Actinomycetes > Actinomycetales > Micrococcaceae > Arthrobacter > Arthrobacter aurescens_B. Next base: position 451,786 of record NZ_JAOEFX010000003.1, read on the forward strand.
GGCCAGACCTACAAGTGGGGAACGGTCACTGGCTTCGTCACAGTCTGGGGCCTGATTATCACGGGACTGGTCGTCCTGGTGCTCTTCGTGGTCTGGCAGTGGCAGCTTGAACGTCGTGGCGGTGAACCGCTGTTGCCGCTTGGCCTGTTCAAGGACCGCAATTTCTCCTTGGGCAACAGCACCATCATGGCCGTTGGATTCACGGTGACCGCGTTCCCGCTGCCCACCATCTTCTATTACCAGACGGTCCGCGGGCTGACGCCAACGCAGTCGGCGCTGCTCATGATCCCCATGGCCGTTATTTCCGGTGCGCTGGCGCCGTTCGTAGGCAAGCTCATCGATCGCGCCAACCCGCGGTACTTTGCCTCGTTTGGCCTGCTGTGCATGGCAGGAGCCCTGTTCTGGACTGCTGCCCTGCTGGGACCGGATACTCCTATCTGGATGTTCCTGCTGCCCAGCGCGCTGCAGGGTGTTGCCAACGCTTTCATCTGGGGACCGGTGTCCAACGCCACCACCCGCAACCTTGAACCACGCCAAGCCGGTGCTGGGTCCGGTGTCTTCAACACCACCCGCCAAATCGGTGCTGTCCTGGGTTCAGCGGCCATCGCTGCCCTGATCCAGTCGCGACTCTCGGCGGAATTGCCCGCAGCCCCCGCTGGCGCACCGGTTGGCGAAGTCTCCATGGGCGGCGTACTGCCGGAAGCCCTTCATGCAGGATTCTCGACGGCGATGAGCCAGTCCATCCTGTTGCCCGCCTGTGCGATTCTGCTGGGCGCCGTCGTGGCATTGTTCTTTGGCAAGCCGAAGGCCGTCAGTGGGTGGGGCGGTAATGCCGGCTCCGCTGCGGAAACCGCCAAGGCTGATCTCAACACCTAGAGTTTTTGTACACCTGATGCCCTTAAGAAGGCTCCAAAAGGGCGTTATCTGTACAAAAACTCCGGGGGAGTCAGCCGAGGAGCACGCTCGCGTGGAGCCCGCCCGTGGCAAAGCCAAGGCTGCGGGCCATCGCGAGTGCCCCGGTGTTGCTGACGTCTGCCTTCCATTGGAGGGTCAGCCCGGCTGCGAGGGCTTCGTGGGCGGCGATGGAGGCAGCCAGCGTACCCAGTCCGCGCCGACGCCACGGAGGTCCAACCAGCACGCCCATGTTGGCCAGGATGCCTTCCCACTCTGAGTACGCGCCGCAGGCCACCGGAGTGGGCTGCTCCTCATCCGGGTGCATGATGGTGAAGCGGTGCTCAAGTCCTTGCAGGCCCACCTCATTGACGTCATCCGGAGGGCATAACCCTTCAAGAGTGATGGCTTCAGGGTTGCCCCGTGAAACCGTGAGGTCCTCGGCGGGCTGCTGCAGCGGCAAGTCGTCGGCAAAGAACAATGCAGTTGACCCGAGCCCGTGCCCGCCGTGTGAGCGCGTCAGGGTCAGCAACGTGACGTGCTGGGCGAGCTCTGTGTCGGGAAGCCCGGCTGCTGCGTCCAGGGCCCACTGTGGCCCCACCAACGCCGAGACCCCGAAGAGCCTCAGGAAGACCAACGCCCGCGCCGATTCGTCAACGCGGGTGATGCGGTGCGCGGGGTCGCCCAGGTCCGTTGACGAACCCGTAAGCCGGTCCGCAGCGGTGGCGAAAGCGTCGTCGTCGAGTCCCAAATGGCGAGCCCACGCCAGCTGGATGATGGCAGCGGACGTGGGCTCGAGAGTCATGAATTCAGCCTAGCCGACTAGCCGAACAGCACCGACGCTTCGTCGTAACGGTGCTGCGGAACGGTCTTGAGCTTTCCCAGTGCTTCTTCGAAGCCTACGTGGGAGATGTCAGTTCCCTTCAGGGCCACCATGGTGCCCCAACGGCCGGCAACTACCGAGTCAATCGCGGCCATGCCCAGACGCGTTGCCAACACGCGGTCATACGCGGTGGGGACGCCGCCGCGCTGGATGTGTCCAAGGATGGTGGCACGGGTTTCGATTCCCGTGCGAGCCTCAATTTCAGGTGCAAGCTGGTCGGCGATCCCGCCCAGGCGGGGTCGGCCAAAGGTATCCAGTCCGCGCTCGGAGTGCGGGGATCCCATATGATCCGGCACGAAGCCTTCGGCGACAACCACCAGCGGGGCACGGCCACGGTCGTGGGCTTCCTGGACCCACTCGGTGATTTCCTCGATGCTGACCTTCTGCTCGGGGATCAGGATTGCGTGGGCGCCGGCAGCCATGCCCGCGTGCAGCGCGATCCAGCCGACATGGCGGCCCATGACTTCGGCGATCATGCAGCGGTGGTGGGACTCGCCGGTGGTGCGAAGGCGGTCGATCGCTTCAGTGGCGATCTGGACGGCAGTGTCGAACCCGAACGTGTAGTCGGTGGCGTCGAGGTCGTTGTCCACGGTCTTGGGGACGCCAACGATTTTCAGGCCGGCGTCGGTAAGGCGCTTGGCTGCGGCCAGGGTGCCTTCGCCCCCGATGGCAATGATGGCGTCAATGCCCAGGCGCTCCATGTGGGCTTTGATGACGTCCGGGCCGCCGCCGTTTTCGAAGGGGTTGGTGCGGGAGGTGCCCAAAATGGTGCCACCCTGCTTGGCGATACCACGGACCATGGTGCGGGGGATGTCGATGACATCACCTTCAACCACACCACGCCAACCGTCACGGAAGCCAACAAACTCCTGGCCGTGGATGGCAATGCCCTTGAGGACTGCTCCGCGGATCACTGCGTTGAGGCCGGGGCAGTCGCCGCCGCTGGTAAGAATGCCAATTTTCATGTTTGCTCACTCATGGCTTGGAGGAATACGTGCAGAGCGCCACGCTGAGCTCCCCATGATTGTAGACGGGCATGTGGGGTGGGACACAAACGGTTACTTTTGAACCATGCCGTGCGGTATTGGAAACCTGGCCGAAAACAACGGAAGCGCCCCGCCAGCAGGCGGGGCGCTTCGCATCAATGCGTTACGGGGAACTGGAGTGAACTACCGGGAACGCTGGCTGATGAACGACTCAAGCGCGATCTTGTTGTTCTGGTCCGGCAGGAGGAGCCAGCCCAAAATGTAGACCACGAATGCCGGGCCGGGCAGCAGGCAGAACAGCAGGAACGCGACCCGGACATATGCCACGTCTACCCTGAGCTTTGCGGCGATTCCTCCGCAAACGCCGCCCAGCCAGCGTTGCGGTCCACGCTTCAGGCCGAAGCCCCTGACGATGCTGAAGAACTTGTCCATGGCTACAGACTCCCCTGTTGTGGTTGCTTTGTCACTTCGTGGTGGTCACTTTCTTGGAACCCTTGCGGGCCGACAGGAGTCCGCCAACCACCAGGGCGGCGCCAGCGCCGATCATGAGTCCGATCAGCACATAGGTGCCGTTCAGCGTCACCCAGCCCAATGTCGAGATGACGATCAGGGCGGCCAAGGCGATGACGATCAGTCCCCACACCACGGTGCCGATCCGGGCTTGCTGGGGTTCCTCGTCGGCCGGGTGTTCCACTTTGAAGCTGGGCTCCAGGTTGGGCGTCAGCGGGATCTGCTGGAGGTTCGGCTTGGGGAGGGCCTCCGTGGGGCGTGTTTCCTTGGGCAGCGCCTCTGTGGGTTGGGCCTCGCGTGCCTTGCCTGGTTCGTTCGTGCTCATGTCAGTTTCCTTCCTGGATGGTGACGTTGCTGAACGTGCCATCGATTTCCACCACGAGGTTGGCTCCGGGCTTTTCTGTGTTGTAAAGCGTCCTGTCATCCTGGAGGCGGCCACCGCGGTCCGAGCCACGTTCGTTGAGGTTGCCGAAGGTCATGTCCGCCCTTACCTCCACGGGGACGTCGTCGGGAATGATGACTGTGACGTTGCTGGCGGTTGCATCCACGGGAATCAGGACCTCTGAAACCAGCGGGGGTGTCATGGTGATTTCGCTCAGGTCCACCAGTCCCTTGGCCCCGGTGACATCGATGCCTTGCCGCGCTTGCTCCAGGCTGGTGGGCGCCCAGTTCACGTCGTGGAAGGCGAAGCGGTCTCCGCCCCTCGGGACCACGTTGAAGATTCCGCCGATGATCAGGGCAACCACGGCGAGGAAGCCAAGGAACCCCGACGTCCGGCCGCGCAGTCCCGCCACGAGGATGCCAAGGCCGAGCACCGCTGCACCAGTGGCCCAGACCACGGCATTGGCGGAGTTGCCCAACTCAATGACGTTGCCGGCGTCGAGCGCTTTCAAGGTGCCGCCGGCCAGCAACGCTGCGCCGGCAGAGACGGCCACGATCGCAGGACCGGGGCCCTTGCGCTTGGGGGTGGCGGGCTTGGGCTGCCAACCTTGCGGGGGCGTGGGACCATACGGTGGGCGCGGGCCGGTGGGGTCGAACGGTCCCGAAGGCGGAACAGGGCCGGAGCCGTAGCCGCCGGCGGGATTGGGCCGTCCTTGGTGTTTGGTCCCAGGTGTTGCCGCACCGTAGACAGGCACGCCGGTGTTGGTGCCGGCAGTGGTCGTGGGTGCAGTCGTGGCTGCATAGGAAGCAGGCGTCCCGTAGGCAGTATTGCTGCCGTGAGTCGGTGCGTAGTGTTGCTGCTGCCCCATGGGCGGGGTTCCCTTCGAAGCTTTATTGCGTTGGACCAGGAAGTAGATGAGGTAGAAGACGCCGCCCATCCAAAAGAGTGTCCAGAACAGGCCTGGAAGCCCGTCCCAGCCCCAGCCCCAGAATCCGCGGCCCAGGCCCGGCAGTCCAATGATGGTTGTGATCAACGCACCGGTCATGCCCCCGGACCAACGGCCCGCAGCGGCTTCCTGCACGTGGATACGGCCGTCCGGTTCGGGCAGGAGTGCCCACGCGATGCCGTACAGCAGGACACCCACGCCGGCGAAGAGTGCCAGGACAATGAAGATGCCCCTGACGATCAGCGGGTCGATGCCGAACCGGTGGGCCACTCCACTTGCTACGCCCCCGATCCAACGGTCCGGTCCACGGCGGATCCCTTGGCTGCGGATCCAGTCGAAGAAGTTCTGCTGGGACGTTCCGGGGACGTCGGTGGTTGGCGTGTAGTTGCCGGCGCCGGGACCCGTCCCCGCAGATGCGCCGGCAGAAGGCTCTCCTGTTGCCCCGGAAGCGGAACCGGCGGCACCGGTGGAAGCGCCGCTGGGGGCGCTGGAGCCGGATGGGCCGGCGTTGACTGGCGTCCCGGGTTCTTCTGGGTTCATGCTGTTCGCGTTCATACTTCGATCCTGCCGTCCGGCGCCCTTTCCCTCTACTGGGGGATACCCTGAATGATCCCTGAGGGACCCCCGAACAACGCTGGTTTCCGGTCCGGGTCACCCTGATCCGTGTTTGGATTGGTACATGACAACCGCTGTGCAACGCCCCACGCTGGTCCGCAGCAGCGACCGCATGATCGCGGGCGTCTGCAGTGGACTGGCCGATCATTTGGGGTGGCCCGTCAAGTTCGTCCGGCTTGGCATGATCCTCGCCTGTTTCGCCGGTGGAGCAGGGGTGGCCTTCTACGCGTGGCTGTGGACCATGGTCCCCACCGCGGACGAGAGCGCCAAGCGCAATGCCCGCCGGCCGGCGTCTCCCATTGCCCCCGCAGTGAGCCTGCCGCCTGTTCCGGCCGCCGGCGTTGGTGGCGCCTGGGTATCAAAGGCGTACGACGCCGGTCCGGCGCCTGCGGTGCCTGGCGGACCGTCGGGGGGTGTCGCCCCGGCCGCTGCCGGCCCGGCGGGCGGGGGATCCTCCGCCCAGGCGGGTGCCTCGTCCGGTTACGGTGCTGCTTCCGTTGATGACTGGTGGGGTGGCAGCGCTTTGGCGTCATGGTTCTCCTTCCGCCGGATCCAGTACGGCAAGGAAATCCTGCTCGGCGCGGCACTGCTCCTGGTGGCCGCCATCCTGATCGCACGCCAGTTCGGCGTGGACGTTCCCCTGGGAACCCTGATACCGGCCGCAGCCATCCTGGGTGGTGCGGCAATAGCGTGGATGCAGCTGGACGAAACCCGCAGGGCAGGTCTGCTGGACAAGACCAAGGCCGACCAAGCGGGTGGATGGGTCCGCCTGGCAGCCGGCTTGGCCCTGGTGGTAGCCGGTGTCCTTGTGATGGTGTCGGGTTCGGGATCGTGGGAACAGACCTGGTTGGCATTGCTGGCATCCGTCGCCGTCCTTGGCGGTGTTGCCTTGGTCCTGCTGCCATGGGGGCTGAAGTTTTGGAAGGACCTGGAAACGGAGCGGGCGGGCCGCGTCCGTGAGACAGAGCGCGCTGAGATAGCCGCCCATTTGCACGACTCCGTCCTCCAGACACTGGCCCTCATCCAGCGACGGGCCGGTTCCGAACAGGACGTGATCCGGCTGGCGAGGGCGCAGGAACGCGAACTCCGGGCCTGGCTCTTCAGCGATGCCGCCAAGGAATCGGGCCTTCTGGCTGATCGGATCAAATCCGTTGCGGCCGAAGTGGAAGACTCCCACGGCCACGCGGTAGAGGTGGTGACCGTGGGGGATACCGACATGACGGACCGGCACGAGGCTTTGGTCCAGGCGGCACGGGAAGCCATGCTCAACGCAGCCCGGCATGGTGGTGGAACAGTATCGGTGTATCTGGAGAGCACCGCGGGCAGCACCGAGATCTTCATTAAGGATCGGGGCCCCGGCTTCGACCTTGATGCTGTCCCGGAGGACAGGCTGGGCGTCAAGGAATCGATCATTGGCCGCATGAAGCGGCACGGTGGCACCGCAACCATCACCAGCAGCAGCGACGGAACAGAAGTCCGGTTGGGACTTCCGTCAGTAAACGCCGACGCCGGAGAGCAGCGGAACAACGAAGCGCGAAATGGAGAAGCGAAGCAATGACTATCAATCCTGACACTGGTGCAGGACGCACGGTGCGTGTGGTCATCGTGGATGACCACACGATATTCCGCTCCGGTTTGAAAGCCGACCTCGATGCCCGCATGCATGTTGTGGGTGAGGCCGGAACTGTGGAAGAAGCCATAGCCGTCATTGCTGGGACCCGCCCGGAGGTGGTGCTCCTGGACGTGCACCTTCCCGGTGGGCTGGGCGGTGGCGGCCGGGAAGTCATTGCCGGATCGGCCGCTTTGTTGGGGACCACCAGCTTCCTGGCCCTGAGTGTTTCCGACGCTGCCGAGGACGTGGTGTCAGTGATTCGCGCGGGCGCCAGGGGTTATGTCACCAAGACCATATCCGGCAAGGAAATTTCCGACGCCGTGATCCGGGTGGCCGATGGCGACGCCGTGTTCTCACCGCGCCTCGCAGGCTTCGTGCTGGATGCCTTCGGGACCGCTCCAGCAGACATCGCGGACGACGAACTGGACCGTCTCTCCGCCCGTGAACTCGAAGTCATGAGGCTGATCGCGCGTGGGTACAGCTACAAGGAGGTGGCCAAGGAGCTCTTCATTTCCATCAAGACCGTGGAAACGCACGTTTCTGCGGTCCTGAGGAAGCTCCAGCTCTCCAGCCGCCACGAACTCACCAAATGGGCAGCTGAGCGCCGCCTCCTTTGACGTTCCCTCACTTCCCACCCTTAAACGGAAACGCTCTTCCACCCGTCATGGTGGAAGAGCGTTTCCGTCGGCCCGTTGTTACTTGGCTTTGCCCAGGAATTCCTGGATCCGGCGGACGCCCTCTGCCAGGTCCTCGTCGCCGAGCGCGTAGCTCAGGCGGACATAGCCGGAGGGGCCAAAGGCCTCGCCCGGAACCACGGCAACCTCAACCTCGTCGAGGATGAGCGTGGCGAGTTCAGCCGAGGTGGCCGGGCGGACGGGACCGTTGGAGGTCTCGAATTCCTTACCCAGCAGGCCGCGGACGTCAGCGTAGACGTAGAAGGCGCCGGTCGGCGTCGGGCATTCAACGCCTTCGATCGCATTCAACCCCGCGACAATCGCCTTGCGGCGGCGGTCGAAGGCTACCTTCATTTCGTCGACGGCGGTCAGCGGGCCCGTGAGGGCAGCGGCGGCCGCGATCTGCATGATGTTGGAGACGTTGGACGTCGCGTGGGACTGAAGGTTGGTGGCAGCTTTGATGACGTCTGCCGGGCCGATCATCCAGCCCACGCGCCAACCGGTCATGGCATAGGTCTTGGCCACGCCGTTGAGGATGACAACTTTGTCGCCCAACTCGGGTGCCGCGGTAGCGATGGAGGTGAACTCAACGCCGTCGTACGTGAGGTGCTCGTAGATTTCATCGGTGACGACCCAGAGGCCCTTGGCTGCGGCCCATTTGCCGATCTCGGCAACCTGTTCCGGGCTGTAGACGGCGCCGGTGGGGTTGGAGGGGGAAACGAACAGCAGGATCTTGGTCTTGTCCGTCACGGCGGCTTCAAGCTGCTCGACCGTCACGAGGTAGCCCTGCTCCGGTCCGGCGAAGACCTCAACTGGCACGCCACCGGCAAGGCGGATGGCCTCCGGATATGTGGTCCAGAACGGGGTAGGAATGATGACCTCGTCGCCCGGGTCAACCAAGGTAGCGAAGGTGTTGTACACAGCCTGTTTGCCGCCGTTGGTCACCAGGACCTGGGAAGGGTCAACTTTGTAGCCGGAGTCCCGCAGGGTCTTCTCGGCGATGGCCTTCTTGAGTTCCGGGAGTCCACCTGCGGGGGAGTAGCGGTGGTACTTCGGCTGGCTCGCGGCTTCAATGGCGGCCTGAACGATGTAATCCGGGGTGGGAAAATCGGGCTCGCCGGCACCGAAACCAATCACGGGACGACCCGCGGCCTTCAGTGCCTTGGCCTTGGCGTCAACGGCAAGGGTGGCGGACTCGGCGATGGCGGAGATTCGCTGTGAAATGCGGGCGGTAGTTGTTCCGGCAGACATCTATGTACCGTTCTTCGCAGGCAGCTCGTGGGCTGGATGATGGGATTCGACGTAAACTACCTTATGCTGTTCTGCGGACCTCCCGGGCGCTTGCCGGGCTTTGTGACTGATATTGCTGGTCACAGGCTTTTGCAGCTGGGAGAGCCGGAATCGAGCCGGTTCGACTATCGAGAAATTCTTGCGTAGACTGGTTCACCGGTGTTGAAAAGCACCACAGGCTGAAGTGCGGCCTGAAACATGGATTCGATCCATAGGGTAGTGGCGCAATTGGTAGCGCAGCGGTCTCCAAAACCGCAGGTTGCAGGTTCGAGTCCTGTCTGCCCTGCGCAAGCTGTCCCGGCGGAAACGCCGGGGCACGCGCAGCAACCATGGCTCTGATCAGAGTCGGGTCAACGACTTTGCAAGGTGAGTGAGGACCAGGTGACCGAAACAGCTGCCAGCAGCTCGAAGGGCCGTCCCGCCAAGAAAGCCGATCGTGGCTTCTTCGCCCGTATTGCACTCTTCGTCCGCCAAGTTATTGGTGAACTGAAGAAGGTCGTTGCGCCCACCCGCAAGGAACTGATCAATTACACGCTCGTGGTGCTGGTGTTCGTGGCCATCATGATGCTCATCGTCAGCCTGCTGGACATCGCCTTCGGGACGGGAGCCAGCTGGGTATTTGGCGGGTCAGGCGCTACGGACCGCTAAGCGGATCTGTCCGCAAACTGTGTGAAATTCCTTGGTAGTTCAAGGATTTTGCGGGGTTTGCGGAATTGAGCCATTTAAATAGGCATGTTAGGCAATGAGGAAGCAGGAGACCAAGTGTCTGAGCAGGAGCTCGAGGTAAACGAGACTGAGCTGGGCGGATCCGCCGAGGACTCAGCCGACGCCACGGCAATTGTCGCGGAAGAGTCCGAGGTTGATTCCGCTGCGCCCGAATCTGCCGACGTCGACGCCGACGATTCCGAAGAAGACTTCGAAGCTGACGTAGACGGGGAGTCTGACGACGCGTCCGGCGAATCTGCCGACGAAGAAGATGCTTCAGTAGAGTCCGACGGCGACCACCTGGCAGCTGCCGCTGCTGCAGCGCCGGCCGATCCGGCCGAAGAATTCAAGGCCAAGCTGCGCCGCCAGGAAGGTGACTGGTACGTCATCCACTCCTACGCCGGTTACGAAAACCGTGTGAAGGCCAACCTCGAGACCCGCATCCAGACTTTGGACATGGAAGATTACATCTTCGAAATCCAGGTCCCCATGGAAGAGGTCGTCGAGATCAAGAATGCGCAGCGCAAGGTCATCAACCGCGTTCGCATTCCCGGTTACGTCTTGGTCCGCATGGACCTGACCGACGCCTCCTGGGGCGCCGTTCGCCACACTCCCGGCGTCACTGGCTTCGTGGGCAACGCCCACAACCCTGTCCCGCTGCGCCTCGACGAGGTCTTCTCCATGCTTGCCCCGGTCTTCGAAGAAGAGCAGGCAGAGCAGGGCAAGCCGGTCAACAAGCAGAACCAGGCTCCCGTGGCCGTCGACTTCGAGGTCGGCGAGTCGGTCATCGTCAAGGAAGGTCCGTTCGAGACCCTCCCGGCAACGATCTCCGAGATCAAGCCCGAGTCCCAGACCCTCGTGGTGCTGGTCTCGATCTTCGAGCGCGAAACCCCGGTGACGCTCGCATTCAACCAGGTCACCAAGATCTAGCTGATTCCAAAATTTCGCTCCAGTCCTGCCTGCTTAGCAGTTCGGGAGCGGCCGGCCGCCTCGCCATGGCGGCCAAAAACCTGGGACGCGCTCCTGCGCCCCAGGAAGATATTGAGAGAAGGACCCTACATTGGCTCCCAAGAAGAAGGTCACCGGCCTCATCAAGCTGCAGATCCAGGCAGGTGCCGCTAACCCGGCTCCGCCGATCGGTCCTGCGCTTGGCCAGCACGGTGTCAACATCATGGAATTCTGCAAGGCGTACAACGCTGCAACGGAATCCCAGCGCGGAAACGTTATCCCGGTGGAAATCACGGTCTACGAAGACCGTTCCTTCACCTTCATCACCAAGACCCCGCCGGCTGCAGAGCTCATCAAGAAGGCTGCAGGCGTCGCCAAGGGTTCGGCTACCCCGCACACCGTCAAGGTTGCCAAGCTGACCCAGGCCCAGGTCGAGGAGATTGCTTCCACCAAGATGGAAGACCTCAACGCCAACGACATTAAGGCAGCTGCCCTGATCATCGCAGGCACCGCCCGCTCCATGGGCATCACCGTAGAAGGCTAATTCCAGCTTTCTACCGCCGGGCAACCGGCACCTGAAACATTGAAATGTCGCAGGATCCTTGCCGGATCCACGACTGTGGCAGGGCCCAGCGCGGTCCGCAGACCACAACTGCACAAGGAGAAACAGCAGCATGGCAAAGCGCAGTAAAGCATATGAGGCAGCCGTAGCCAAGATCGAGGCAGACAAGGTCTACGCCCCGATCGAAGCCATCACCCTCGCGAAGGACACCAACCCTTCCAAGTTCGACGCAACCGTTGAGGTAGCTTTCCGTCTGGGCGTTGACCCGCGTAAGGCTGACCAGATGGTTCGTGGCACCGTCAACCTGCCGCACGGCACCGGTAAGACCGCCCGCGTCCTCGTTTTCGCAACCGGCGACAAGGCCGAAGCAGCAATCGCTGCCGGCGCCGACTTCGTTGGTTCCGATGACCTGATCGAAAAGATCGCAGCCGGCTGGACCGACTTCGACGCCGCAGTGGCAACCCCTGACCTCATGGGCAAGGTTGGCCGCCTCGGTAAGGTCCTCGGCCCGCGTAACCTCATGCCGAACCCGAAGACCGGTACGGTTACCCCGGATGTCACCAAGGCTGTCAACGACATCAAGGGCGGCAAGATCGACTTCCGCGTCGACAAGCACTCGAACCTGCACTTCATCATTGGCAAGGTTTCCTTCGACGCCAACAAGCTGGCCGAGAACTACGCAGCTGCACTGGAAGAGGTGCTTCGTTTGAAGCCGTCCGCTTCCAAGGGCCGCTACATCCAGAAGGCTACCGTTGCCACCACGTTCGGTCCGGGCATCACCGTTGACCCGAACGTCACCAAGGTTCTCACCGACGCGTAAGCTTCGCGAGCACTGGCTCTGATAGAAGGACCGTCCGGCTATGCCGGGCGGTCCTTTTTCTTGGCTTGTTCCCTGTTCACCGGCAGTGGTGCGCCGTAGGCTGTGGTGCGTGTCGTCGTCGAACTCTGCCGCCCATGCCGGGTTGTCCGTAGAACGGATCCCGGTGCCGAACAGCCCCGACGCGAGCGGGGCGCCCGATTTCCGCGCTTTCCATGATTTGGACGTTGCCTACCACCTGGATCTCTGGGGAAACCTGGACCGGTGCTCCACTCTGGCTGAAGCTGTCCTGTTCTGGCAGGGCAATGAATACGAAGAGCGGCACGTCTTCCTTGCCCGCCTTCATGGAACCGTGGTCGGCAGGGGCACGCTGACATTGCCGCTGAGCGAAAACACGACGACGGCGGGTGTGGACGTCCTGGTGGACGCCGGTTATCGTCGGCGCGGCATTGGGACAAGGATCCTGGCGGTGCTGGAGCAGCTGGCCCGCGAGCGGGAGCGTGTGTCCTTTGACGCGTTTTGCGCGGAGCCAATGAGGCTGCTCACTCCGGGTGGCGGGTTGTTGGAGGCAAAGTCCGGCACGGGTGGCGTCCCGCTGGATTCGGCCTCCACCGGCTTCGCCCTCCATCACGGGTATTCCCTGGAACAGGTCGAAACCAATAGCACGCTGGCCCTTCCGGTCGGGGAAGCCCTCTTGCAGGACCTCGAGGAGCAGGCAAGCAAGCGGGCGGCTGGCTACAGCTTCATCGGGTGGCAGGACCGCTGCCCTGATGAGCTCGTGGACGTGTTCGCCAAGCTCAAAAGCCTCATGAGTACCGAGGTTCCCATCGCGGGACTGGGCTGGGAAAGCGAGGAATGGGATGCCAACCGCGTCCGTGTTGAGGAATCCACCTGGCTGGCGGGCGGGGTCGCTTCCACGGCGGCTGTTGCCCGCCACGACGCCACGGCGGAGTTGGCGGCGTACACCATCCTCACCCACCGCGAGGCTACCCCGGGCATGGTCTACCAGGAGGACACGCTTGTTGCCCCAGGGCACCGGGGGCATGGCCTTGGGATGCTGGTCAAAATAGCCAATCTTCGCCGTATTCAAAAGATCTGGCCGGCCGCCACGTCCGTGATGACATGGAACGCCAATGAAAACCGGCATATGCTGGCCATAAATATCGCCTTGGGGTTCAAGCCTTCCGGCTTTGACGGCGAATGGCAGAAACGGCTGGAATGACTGTAGACGAGGCGAAGACCGTTCAAGTCGAGCAGCTGTGGGTGCCTGACACCCTGGACAGCCCGGACGCTGCTGATTTCATGGATGCCGTAGAAGTAGGGCGCCGGGTCCGCATGGAGACCTGGGGGAGCGACGACCTCGCCTACACTCCCTTGGAAAAGTTGCTGGAATTTTCCGATCCCTATGAGCGCCAGATCATCTTGGTAGCCAAAGTGGACGGGTCGATTGTGGGCACAGTTGATATCGCCTTGCCCTTGGCGGACAACATGGATCTGGCAGAGTTCACGCTGGATATCCTGCCCGAGTATCAAAGCAAGGGCGTTGGCCGCCAGCTACTGGAGGCGGCAGAACAACTGGCCCGGGCCGAGGGGCGCACCATGATCCTCGTCGACACGAACCATCCGGCAACATCGCTGACCGAGGTACCCGAGGACCAGCTCATTCCCGGAAGCGGCGCGGGCTTTGTTCCCGTCAGCAGCAGGGAAGTGGACTTCGCCAAGCGCGCCGGCTACACCCTTCAGCACATTGAGCAGTTCAGTTCCTGCGCGCTGCCGCTTGATTCCAAGCTCGTTGGTGACCTGCAGCTCGAGGCCGAGGAAGCCAACGGTGGACGTTACGCCCTGCACCACTGGACTGACCGCTGCCCTGAACCCTGGCTGGAGGCCGTGGCCGCATTGGAGAACGCCGCCGGTGAGGTTGTCCGTGATGAAGGGGAAGAAGAGGCTGCTGAGGTGCAGGCGAGCGGCATGGTGTTCGATCCCGCTGTTCTTCGCGATACCGAAGACGCCGCCTTGGCGCAGGGCCGCCGCACCGTGGTCACCGCCGTCGAGCATGTTGAGAGCGGACGGCTGGTTGGCCTGACCACCATCAGTGTCCTCGCACACCGCCAGGACGTGGTTTTCCAGGACGACACGCTGGTCCTGCAGGAGCACCGGGGCAACAAGCTCGGCCTGCTTATCAAGGTGTCCAACATGGAAAGGCTCAGTGAGCAGTTTCCGGACGCCCGGGTCATCTATACGTGGAACGCGCCCGAAAACCGTTACCTCCTCACGGTGAACAAGCAGTTGGGATTCACGACGGCGGGTGTCACCGGTCTCTGGCAAAAGGAACTTCCAGGCCGGGACAAGGGGACAACGTCATCGGACTGATCACGGGCCGATTTGGTTTGCCGAACACTCTCCCGTAACCTTGAAGTACCAAAGACCGTCGGTTGATGGGAATCCACTCTTTCGAGCACAGCTCAATTCTGCAGCCACGCCCCTGAGACTACAGTGAATTCCTTGACGAAGGACCCTGAACATAGGGCGGCCGGCGCAGGTGAACGAAGCAAGTCTCCACGGATCAAACCGTGTTGAGCCAAGCCCCGTGCATCTGCGCGGGGCGTTTTTAGTTTTAGCTCTCGTGAGCGGGGACCCGGAAGACCGGCTTTATTCCCCGGAAGGAGGGTTATGACAACGCCTAGCAAGATCTCCGCAGTTGCAGAGATCACCAACGATTTCAAGGAATCGAACGCGGCTGTCCTGACCGAATACCGCGGGCTCACTGTTGCACAGCTCAAGGAACTGCGTGTTGCGCTCGGCCAGGACACCAAGTTCTCGGTCGTCAAGAACACCCTGAGTGCCATTGCAGCCAAGGAAGCTGGTGTTGAAGCATTCAACGATCAGCTTGCCGGCCCCACTGCAATCGCCTTCATCAAGGGTGACGCTGTTGCTGCTGCAAAGAGCCTGACGGACTTTGCCAAGGCCAACAAGCAGCTGGTTATCAAGACCGGCGTCTTCGAAGGCAAGGCATTGGACGCAGCAGGAGTTGCCGCACTGGCAGCCCTCGAGTCCCGCGAGCTGCAGCTTGCACGTGTTGCTGGTGTCCTCAAGGCTCCCGCATCCGCTGCTGCACGCATCATCGACGCTCTGCGCCTCAAGCTTGAAGAAGAGGGCGGCGCATCTGCACCGGCCGCTGAAGAAGCTCCGGCCGAAGAAGCTGCTGTTGAGGCTGCTGCTGAAGAGGTTGCGGCTCCGGCCGAAGCCGCTGAAGCTGCAACCGAAGAGAACTAAGTTCTCCCCCCAATCAAACTCTGGTGCACGGAGCGGCCTGGTCCGCATCTGCACCAACTAATGGAAGGACGCCACCATGGCGAAGCTCAGCAACGAAGAGCTCATTGAAGCTTTCAAGGAACTGACCATCATCGAGCTCTCCGAGTTCGTCAAGCTCTTCGAAGAGACCTTCGAAGTTACGGCTGCTGCTGTTGCAGTTGCTGGCCCCGCTGCCGGCGGTGCTGCTGAAGCTGCTGAAGAGAAGACCGAATTCGACGTCGTTCTCGAAGCTGCTGGCGACAAGAAGATCGCAGTGATCAAGGAAGTTCGCGCCATCACCTCCCTCGGCCTCAAGGAAGCCAAGGACCTGGTTGACGGTGCACCGAAGGCTGTTCTCGAAGGCGCCACCAAGGAAGCCGCAGAGAAGGCAAAGGCTCAGCTCGAAGAAGCTGGCGCAACGGTTACCCTCAAGTAACTCGTCTTGCTTGTGGAAGCCCCGCCCCGTTCCGACAAAGGAACCGGGCGGGGCTTCCTGCGTTTAACGGCACCCCCAAGTAGGTAGCAGTTGAGCGCGTATTGAGGGCTCAAAACGCGCTCAGCTGCTGCTTAGTTGGGTTCGCTGATGTCTGCCACGACGGCGCCGAGAGCGGCGGTGAGGGCATCGGCGTCCACGAAAGCGCTGCGGCCGTGAGCGCCCGCGCCCATCGAGATGCGGCGCCCGGTGATGGTGGCATCGGCGTAGACGGGCCATGGCGTGGTGCTGCCCAATGGGGTGATGGTTCCGCGCTCATAGCCGGTAGCGGCCAGGGCCACGTCCGCGTGGGGCAACGAGAGCTTGTTGACACCCACCAGAGCGCGCAGCTTGGGCCAGGATATCTGCCGGTCCCCGGGAATCAAAGCGAACAGGAAGCTGCCATCGCGGTGTTTGACCACCAGCGACTTCACGATGTCCCCCGGGCTGATGCCCAGGATCCCAGCGGCCTCTTCAAGGCTGCGGGCGGCAGGACGCTCGACGACGTCCACCTCCAGTCCGCGGGCAGCGGCGTCGGAGAGGAATCGTTGTGCGCCGTCCATGCCCGGCTCAACCACTGCGCCGGCCATCAGTCGCGGTACAGGAGGAGGGCTTCACCCTGGCCACCGCCGCCACACAGGGAGACAGCCGCCTTGCCTGTTCCCCTGCGTTTGAGTTCGTGGGCGGCGTGCAGCGCGAGCCGCGCGCCGGATGCCCCGATGGGATGGCCCAAGGCAATCGCCCCGCCGTGGATGTTGCACTTCTCCAACGGATAGCGCAGGTCCTTGAGGGACTGTACCGCCACGGAACCGAACGCCTCATTGATCTCGATAAAATCGAGGTCTTCGGCCGTCCAGCCGGCGCGCTTCAACGCTTGCGCGATGGCGTTCGACGGCTGTGAGTGCAGGGAGTTGTCCGGCCCGGCAACCTGGCCGGGTTTGCCCACCACGGCAAGGTAGTCCAGACCGTTGTCCTTGGCGAAGCGGCGACTGGTGAGCACCAGTGCGGAGGCGCCGTCGGACAGGGGAGAGGAGTTGCCGGCGGTAATGGTGCCGTCAGTTGCGAAAGCGGCCTTGAGCGGCGCCAGGGTTTCAACTGACGTGTTGGGGCGGACGCCTTCATCCGTGGTGAGGACCAGCGGGTCGCCCTTGCGCTGCTTGACGCTCACCGGAGCGATTTCGACGTCGAAGGTCCCGTTCGCAATGGCGGCAGCCGCACGCTGGTGTGAAGCGGCGGCCACCTCATCCTGGGCTTTGCGGTCGATGCCCAGCGTGACGTTCTTGGTTTCCGTGGACAAGCCCATGGACTGTCCGTCGAATGCGTCGGTCAGTCCATCGTGGGCGGCGACATCCAGGGCCTGGATGGTTCCGTAGGTCCAGCCCTGCCGGGATCCGGGAAGGAGGTGGGGAGCCCGGGTCATGGATTCCTGGCCGCCGGCAACAACTACGGTGGCGTCACCGCTGCGGATCATTCGCGCAGCATCAATGACGGCGGTCAGGCCGGACAGGCAAACTTTGTTGATGGTCACTGCCGGGATGTTCCAGCCGACGCCCGCGGCTATGGCACTCTGACGGGCCGGATTCTGGCCTGCGCCTGCCTGGAGGACCTGGCCCATGATGACGGCGTCCACCTGTTCGGCTTTCACGCCACTGGCTGCCAGTGCTGCGGTTATCGCGTGAGCGCCAAGGTCGACGGCGGTGAAGCCCGCCAATTGTCCGTTGAGCCGCCCCTGCGGGGTACGGGAAGCGGCAAGGATGACAACGTCATTGTCGTCAGCGGAGTTGGTCATGGTCTCTCTTCCGATCCGGGAGTGGTGTAGCAAGGCTATCGCGGGGCGTGCGCCAGCCTACTCCTTCAACGGCTGTGCCCACTCCAGCATTCCATGGGGCGATTCCGCGCCGGAGGACTGCCAGTGTGCCCGCCATGGTGCCGGCTTAGGTGCCTGCAGCAACGGTGCTTGCAATCACGGACAATCTGGGGTAGACAGGAAGGCTGCTTTGCCGTATCGTAGATATTTGCGTCTTCCCTGTTAACCTTCAGCCTTCATATAGCGGTGGGCTTTACCTCTCAGCTGCGTCATTGACGTGCCGTTCCTACAACGTGCATGGTCATGGGCAGACTGGGTCCGGGTCATATAGCGGAACCGGAATAAGTATCCTGCGGAGCACTCTGCGGGATGCAAACGGGGGAGATCTGAAAACGCCTGAAGGTCTGTGGAAGGATCCCTCTTGGTCGCCTCGAGCACCTCTAATAACGAAACCGCTAACACGGCAAGCACCGATGGTGCCACCCGCCGCCTCTCATTCGCAAAGATTCACGAACCCCTTGATGTTCCGAATCTTCTCGCCCTGCAGACGGACAGCTTTGACTGGCTCGTCGGAAACGAACGCTGGCAGGCGCGGGTAGCGAAGGCTGTCGAGGAGGGCGACCTCAGCGTCGCCACCACCTCCGGACTTGCCGACATCTTCGAAGAGATCTCCCCAATCGAGGACTTCCAGGGCACCATGTCCCTGAGCTTCTCCGAGCCGGAGTTCGCTGACCCGAAGTACACCATGGCCGAATGCAAAGACCGTGACGCCACTTACTCGGCACCGCTGTATGTCAAGGCCGAGTTCATGAACAACAACACGGGCGAAATCAAGCAGCAGACCGTGTTCATGGGCGACTTCCCCCTCATGACTGAAAAGGGAACGTTCGTCGTCAACGGCACCGAGCGTGTTGTTGTCTCCCAGTTGGTCCGTTCGCCGGGCGCCTACTTTGAGCGCACCGCTGACAAGACCAGTGACAAGGACATCTTCACTGCGAAGATCATCCCGTCCCGTGGTGCATGGTTCGAACTCGAAATCGACAAGCGCGACCAGGTCGGCGTTCGCCTCGACCGCAAGCGCAAGCAGTCGGTCACGGTTCTCCTGAAGGCCCTCGGCTGGACCGAAGGCCAGATCCTGGAAGAGTTCGGCCAGTACGACTCCATGCGTGCAACGCTGGAGAAGGACGCCACCGAGACCCGCGAAGACGCGCTTCTGGACATCTACCGCAAGCTGCGTCCGGGCGAGCCGCCCACAGTCGAGGCTGCCCAGTCCCTGCTGGACAACCTGTACTTCAACGCCAAGCGTTACGACCTTGCCAAGGTTGGCCGTTACAAGATCAACCGCAAGCTCGGCATCGACCGCTCCCTTGGTGACAAGGAAGCTTCGGTCCTGCACGTTGAAGACATCGTTGCCATGATCAAGTTCCTCGTTGCGCTTCACGCCGGCGAGAAGACCCTCATGGGCAAGCGCGACGGCGAAGACCACGAGCTTCGCGTCGACGTCGATGACATCGACCACTTCGGCAACCGTCGCATCCGCGCCGTGGGCGAACTGATCGAAAACCAGGTCCGCACCGGTCTTTCCCGCATGGAACGCGTCGTCCGCGAACGCATGACCACGCAGGACGTCGAGGCCATCACGCCGCAGACACTGATCAACATCCGCCCTGTTGTGGCAGCCATCAAGGAGTTCTTCGGAACGTCCCAGCTGTCACAGTTCATGGACCAGAACAACCCGTTGTCGGGTCTGACCCACAAGCGCCGCCTGTCGGCCCTTGGCCCGGGTGGTCTGTCCCGTGACCGCGCAGGCATGGAAGTTCGAGACGTTCACCCGTCCCACTACGGACGTATGTGCCCCATCGAAACTCCTGAAGGCCCGAACATTGGTCTGATCGGTTCGCTGGCATCCTACGGCCGCATCAACCCGTTCGGCTTCATCGAGACGCCGTACCGCCTGGTGTCCGAAGGTGTCGTTTCCGATGAGGTCCAGTATCTGACGGCAGACGACGAAGCAGAGGTCCTGATCGCACAGGCCAACGCTCCGCTGGATGCTGACAAGAAGTTCGCCGAAGAGACTGTCCTCGTCCGTGCCCGTGGTGGTGGAGGCGAGCCCGTTCTGGTTCCCGCCGGCGAAGTTCAGTTCATGGACGTTTCCCCGCGCCAGATGGTTTCCGTGGCAACGGCTTTGATCCCGTTCCTTGAGCATGACGATGCAAACCGCGCACTCATGGGTGCCAACATGCAGCGCCAGGCCGTGCCGCTGGTCCGTTCCGAGGCTCCTTTCGTGGGCACCGGCATGGAGCGCGCAGCAGCCGTCGACGCCGGTGACGTTGTCATCGCGAAGAAGGCAGGTGTGGTCACCGAGGTTTCCGCCGAGCTCGTTGTGATGATCAACGACGACGGTACTGAGACCAACTACCGCATCAACAAGTTTGCCCGTTCCAACCAGGGCAACTGCTACAACCACCGTGTCCTGGTCAACGAAGGCCAGCGCCTGGAAGTCGGCGGCATCATCGCTGACGGTCCTGCAACGGACCAGGGTGAACTCGCCCTCGGTAAGAACCTGCTCGTGGCATTCATGTCATGGGAAGGCCACAACTTCGAGGACGCCATCATCCTGTCCCAGCGCATTGTTGCTGAGGATGTTCTTTCCTCCATCCACATCGAGGAGCACGAAATTGATGCCCGCGACACCAAGCTTGGTGCCGAGGAAATCACACGTGACATCCCCAACGTGTCCGAGGAAGTCCTGGCAGGCCTGGACGAACGCGGCATCATCCACATCGGTGCCGAGGTTGAAGCCGGCGACATCCTGGTCGGAAAGGTCACCCCTAAGGGTGAAACCGAACTGACCCCGGAAGAGCGACTTCTCCGCGCTATCTTCGGTGAGAAGTCCCGCGAAGTCCGCGACACCTCCCTGAAGGTGCCCCACGGTGAGTCCGGTACGGTCATCGGCGTGCGCGTCTTCGACCGCGACAACGACGACGAACTGCCCCCGGGCGTGAACCAGCTGGTCCGCGTCTACGTTGCAGCCAAGCGCAAGATCACCGACGGTGACAAGCTCGCCGGCCGTCACGGCAACAAGGGTGTTATCTCCAAGATCCTTCCGATCGAGGACATGCCCTTCCTTGCAGACGGTACCCCGGTGGACATCGTCCTGAACCCGCTTGGTGTTCCGGGTCGAATGAACGTTGGCCAGGTCCTGGAAACCCACCTCGGTTGGGTAGCCAAGACTGGTTGGAAGATCGAAGGCGAGCCGGAGTGGGTCAAGAACCTCCCGAACCTGCCCCGTGAAACCGGCCAGACCACCGTTGCCACCCCGGTGTTCGATGGCGCCCGCGAAGAAGAAATCACGGGCCTGCTTGACTCCACCAACGTGACCCGTGACGGCGACCGCCTGATCGATTCCTCCGGCAAGACCCGTCTGTTCGACGGCCGCTCCGGCGAGCCGTTCCCGGACCCGATCTCTGTCGGTTACATGTACATCCTGAAGCTCCACCACTTGGTGGACGACAAGATCCACGCGCGCTCCACCGGCCCGTACTCCATGATCACGCAGCAGCCGCTGGGTGGTAAGGCTCAGTTCGGTGGCCAGCGCTTCGGTGAAATGGAAGTGTGGGCGCTCGAAGCTTACGGTGCCGCCTACACGCTTCAGGAACTCCTCACGATCAAGTCGGATGACATCCATGGTCGTGTGAAGGTCTACGAAGCCATCGTCAAGGGCGAGAACATCCCTGAGCCTGGCGTTCCCGAGTCCTTCAAGGTCTTGATCAAGGAAATGCAGTCGTTGTGCCTGAACGTGGAAGTTCTTTCCACCGACGGAACCACGATCGAAATGCGTGACTCTGATGACGCAGTCTTCACGGCTGCGGAAGAACTGGGCATCGATCTGTCTCGTGCAGAGCCCAGTTCCGTAGAAGAGGTTTAGCAGCGGTTCCGGCGGACGGTGTTAAGGCACCGTCCGCCGGAGCAGCTCCCTCTTCCCGTAACCAAGACTTCAGAATTTAGAGAACAAGAGAGAACAGGGACCATATGTCCAGCGAATCCTCCTTCGGCCTCATGCAGATCGGCCTCGCCACCGCGGAAGACATCCGCGGATGGTCTTACGGTGAGGTCAAGAAGCCGGAAACCATCAACTACCGCACGCTCAAGCCCGAGAAGGACGGCCTCTTCTGCGAGAAGATCTTCGGCCCGTCCCGCGACTGGGAATGCTACTGCGGCAAGTACAAGCGCGTCCGCTTCAAGGGCATCATTTGCGAGCGTTGTGGCGTTGAAGTCACGCGCGCCAAGGTGCGTCGCGAGCGCATGGGCCACATCGAGCTGGCCGCGCCTGTAACCCACATCTGGTACTTCAAGGGCGTTCCTTCGCGCTTGGGCTACCTTTTGGACCTGGCACCGAAGGACCTTGAGAAGGTCATCTACTTCGCTGCCTACATGATCACCAGCGTTGACACGGAAAGCCGTCACGCCGAACTGCCGAACCTCCAGGTCGAGCACGACCTCGAGAAGAAGCAGATGGTGGACAACCGCGACAGCGACATCGCCACGATCGCCCGCGACCTTGAAGACGAGCTTGCCCGTCTTGAGGGTGAAGGTGCCAAGGCTGCCGACAAGAAGAAGGCCCGCGACTCTGCTGACCGCCAGATGGCGAACGTCCGCAAGCGTGCGGACGCCGACATCGAGCGCCTTGAGCAGGTTTGGGACCGCTTCAAGAACCTCAAGGTCGCTGACCTTGAAGGCGACGAAGGCCTTTACCGTGAGCTGCGCGACCGTTACGGCCTGTACTTCGAAGGCTCCATGGGTGCCGAGGCCATCAAGAAGCGCCTTGAAACCTTCGACATGCAGGCTGAGGCTGAGTCCCTGCGCGACACCATCCAGAACGGCAAGGGCCAGCGCAAGACGCGTGCCCTGAAGCGCCTGAAGGTTGTCAACGCGTTCCTGACCACCAACAACAGCCCGCTCGGCATGGTTCTCGACGCCGTACCGGTGATCCCGCCGGAACTGCGCCCGATGGTCCAGCTGGACGGTGGCCGCTTCGCGACCTCCGACCTCAACGACCTCTACCGCCGTGTGATCAACCGCAACAACCGACTCAAGCGCCTGCTTGACCTCGGTGCTCCGGAGATCATCGTCAACAACGAGAAGCGCATGCTTCAGGAAGCTGTTGACAGCCTCTTCGACAACGGTCGTCGTGGCCGTCCGGTCACGGGTCCGGGCAACCGTCCGCTGAAGTCCCTGAGCGACATGCTCAAGGGCAAGCAGGGTCGTTTCCGCCAGAACCTCCTCGGTAAGCGCGTTGACTACTCCGGCCGTTCGGTTATCGTCGTCGGCCCGCAGCTGAAGCTGCACCAGTGTGGTCTGCCCAAGCAGATGGCCCTGGAGCTCTTCAAGCCGTTCGTGATGAAGCGCCTGGTTGACCTCAACCACGCCCAGAACATCAAGTCGGCAAAGCGCATGGTTGAGCGTTACCGTCCGCAGGTTTGGGACGTGCTGGAAGAGATCATCACCGAACACCCGGTGCTGCTCAACCGTGCACCTACCCTGCACCGTCTCGGCATCCAGGCCTTCGAACCCCAGCTTGTGGAAGGCAAGGCAATCCAGCTTCACCCGCTGGTTTGTGGCGCCTTCAACGCTGACTTCGACGGCGACCAGATGGCAGTCCACCTGCCGCTGAGCCCGGAAGCCCAGGCCGAAGCCCGCATCCTGATGCTGTCCTCGAACAACATCCTGAAGCCGTCCGATGGCCGTCCGGTGACCTTGCCTTCGCAGGATATGATCATCGGCCTGTACCACCTGACCACCAAGCGCGTCGGCTCTGCCGGCGAAGGCCGCATCTTCTCCTCGGTTTCGGAAGCCATCATGGCGTACGACGCCCGTGATCTGCACCTGAACTCCCAGGTCAAGATCCGTCTGGACGACTTTGTGCCTTACGCAGGTTGGGAAGCTCCGGAAGGTTGGGAGCCCGGTCAGCCGGCTCTCGTCCAGACCTCCCTGGGCCAGGTCATCTTCAACCAGACGCTGCCTGAGGATTACCCGTGGGTTGAGGCTGTTGCCGACAAGGGCGAACTGTCCCGGATCGTCAACGACCTCGCCGAGCGTTACCCGAAGGTTGTTACCGCGGCAACGCTGGACAACCTGAAGGATGCCGGTTTCTACTGGGCCACCCGTTCGGGTGTCACGGTTGCTATCTCCGACATCGAGGTGCCTACTTCCAAGCCTGCCATCCTGGCCGGTTACGAGAACATGGCAGCCAAGATCCAGGGACAGTACGACAAGGGCCTGATTGACGACGACGAGCGTCGCCAGGAACTGATCGAGATCTGGAACAAGGCAACCAACGAAATCGCCCAGGCGATGCGCGACAGCCTGTCCCCGATGAACACCATCAACCGCATGGTGTCCTCCGGTGCACGTGGTAACTGGATGCAGGTCCGCCAGATCGCGGGTATCCGTGGTCTTGTGGCCAACCCGAAGGGTGAGATCATTCCTCGCCCGATCAAGTCCTCCTACCGCGAGGGCCTGTCGGTGCTGGAATACTTCATCGCCACGCACGGTGCCCGTAAGGGCCTGGCCGATACCGCTCTCCGTACCGCCAACTCGGGTTACTTGACCCGTCGTCTGGTGGACGTTTCGCAGGACGTCATCGTCCGCGAAGAGGACTGTGGTACCGAGCGCGGTCTGCTGACGCCGATCGCCGTGCCGGACTCCAACGGTGAGCTCGTCCTGGACGAGAACGTCGAGAACAGCGCCTACGCACGTACGCTGGCTGTCGACGTCGTCGATGCCCAGGGCAACGTCCTGGCTGCCGGCGGCACCGACTGCGGCGACGTCGTTATCGACCAGCTGCTGGCTGCAGGCATCACCGAGGTCAAGGTCCGCTCCGTGCTCACCTGTGAGTCCAAGGTCGGTACCTGTGCACTGTGCTACGGCCGTTCGTTGGCCACTGGCAAGACCGTTGACATCGGCGAGGCCGTGGGCATCATTGCCGCACAGTCCATCGGTGAGCCCGGTACCCAGCTGACCATGCGTACGTTCCACACCGGTGGTGCTGTATCCGCCGGTGGTGGCGACGACATCACCCAGGGTCTGCCCCGTATCCAGGAGCTCTTCGAAGCCCGTACTCCGAAGGGTGTCGCACCGATTGCTGAAGCAGCCGGCCGCATCACCATCGAAGAGTCCGAGCGCCAGATGCGCCTGGTCATCACTCCGGACGATGGTTCCGAAGAGATTGCCTACCCGGTGCTGCGCCGTTCACGTCTCCTCATTGAGGATGGCGAGCACGTCAGCGTCGGCCAGAAACTGATCAACGGTCCTGTGGACCCGAAGCAGGTTCTGCGCATCATGGGTCCGCGTGCTGCACAGAAGTTCCTTGTGGACGAAGTTCAGGGCGTTTACCGCAGCCAGGGTATTGGTATCCACGACAAGCACGTCGAGGTTATCGTCCGCCAGATGCTGCGCCGCGTGACCGTCATCGAATCCGGCGACTCCGACCTGCTCCCCGGTGAGCTTGCAGAGCGTGCCCGCTTCGAAGACGAGAACCGCCGCGTCGTATCCGAGGGCAAGTCCCCGGCTTCGGGCCGTCCGGAACTCATGGGTATCACCAAGGCTTCCTTGGCTACCGAGTCCTGGCTGTCGGCAGCTTCCTTCCAGGAGACCACCCGCGTTCTTACGCAGGCGGCCATGGAAGGCAAGAGCGATCCTCTGCTCGGCCTGAAGGAAAATGTCATCATCGGTAAGCTCATCCCGGCTGGTACGGGTCTGCCCCGCTACACAGAGGTCACTGTGGAGCCGACGGAGGAAGCAAAGGCAAGCCTGTTCACCGGCCCCAGCGCTTTCACCGACTTCTCCTATGACGCCCTGGGTGGCGACGGCGCTCCCGAGTTCCACGCCATCCCGTTGGATGACTACGATCTCGGCAACGACTTCCGCTAAAAAACGGTTGTCAGCGCTTTGACGGTCAGGCCCCGCACTCTTGAGTGCGGGGCCTGACCCGTTAACGCACTTTTGCGGGGCGACCCGGGGGAGTGGAGGCCGACGCCGGCACCCGGCTGCCGCCGTCGCCCTCCATACACCCGATTAAGGCGCGAGATCAAGCCGTGCTAGACTTTTGGTAATTGTTCTGTGTGGCAGTGGATGAAGGCCGCCGCAGCATCATTTTGGTTTTGTTCTCATGGTGCTGGGTGGAGCCTGTTTCCGGGTTGCGGGCAACATGCGCAACGAATGCCGCACTTTTGCACGCCTACCGGAGTTTCGGCCGGCTGCACGAGCAACGCCAAAGTTCCCACGTTTACACCGGCTGGCGCCTGTGTGTGGGGGCAGAGATCAAACAACGGAGAACACGAAAGTGCCTACGATTAACCAGCTGGTCCGCAAGGGCCGCACGCCGAAGGTCTCCAAGACCAAGGCTCCCGCGCTGAAGGGCAGCCCGATGCGCCGCGGTGTTTGCACCCGCGTCTACACCACCACCCCCAAGAAGCCGAACTCGGCTCTCCGTAAGGTGGCACGTGTGCGTCTCAACGGTGGCGTAGAAGTTACCGCCTACATCCCGGGTGTTGGCCACAACCTCCAGGAGCACTCCATCGTGCTCGTCCGTGGTGGTCGTGTGAAGGACCTTCCGGGTGTCCGCTACAAGATCGTCCGCGGCGCACTCGACACCCAGGGTGTCAAGAACCGCAAGCAGGCCCGCAGCCGTTACGGCGCAAAGATGGAGAAGAAGTAATATGCCTCGCAAGGGTCCGGCCCCGAAGCGGCCGCTAGTTTCCGATCCCGTTTACGGCTCCCCGTTGGTCACGCAGCTGATCAACAAGGTTCTTGTTGACGGCAAGAAGTCCACCGCAGAGCGCATCGTTTACGGTGCACTCGAAGGTGCACGTGCCAAGTCCGGCGGCGACCCCGTTGCCGCTCTCAAGAAGGCCATGGACAACGTCAAGCCTTCCCTCGAGGTGCGTTCACGCCGTGTTGGTGGCGCCACCTACCAGGTTCCGGTTGAGGTCAAGCCGGGTCGCTCCACCGCCCTCGCTTTGCGTTGGCTCGTGGGCTACTCCAAGGCCCGCCGCGAGAAGACCATGACCGAGCGCCTCCAGAACGAAATCCTGGATGCCTCCAATGGTCTTGGTGCCGCTGTGAAGCGTCGCGAAGACACCCACAAGATGGCCGAGTCGAACAA
This sequence comes from Paenarthrobacter aurescens, assembly GCF_025421775.1. GTDB lineage: Bacteria > Actinomycetota > Actinomycetes > Actinomycetales > Micrococcaceae > Arthrobacter > Arthrobacter aurescens_B. The sequence continues at coordinate 478,343 of NZ_JAOEFX010000003.1, forward strand.
GGCCTTCGCACACTACCGCTGGTAAAAACTTTCCGGACGCCGCCGGCTCACTGAGCCGGCGGCGAACGTGTAGTCCATCCGAAAGGGAGACCCCGTGGCACAGGACGTGCTTACCGACCTTAATAAGGTCCGCAACATCGGCATCATGGCCCACATCGATGCCGGCAAGACCACCACTACCGAGCGCATCCTGTTCTACACGGGTGTGAACCACAAGATCGGCGAGACGCACGACGGCGCTTCGACGACTGACTGGATGGAACAGGAAAAGGAACGCGGCATCACCATCACGTCTGCCGCCGTGACTTGCTTCTGGGACAAGAACCAGATCAACATCATCGACACCCCGGGCCACGTTGACTTCACGGTTGAGGTTGAGCGCTCCCTGCGCGTCCTCGACGGTGCAGTTGCAGTGTTCGACGGCAAGGAAGGCGTGGAGCCGCAGTCCGAGACTGTTTGGCGCCAGGCTGACAAGTACAACGTTCCGCGTATCTGCTTCGTCAACAAGATGGACAAGCTGGGCGCTGACTTCTACTTCACCGTAGACACCATCATCTCCCGCCTTGGTGCCAAGCCGCTGGTCATGCAGCTGCCCATCGGCGCTGAGAACGACTTCATTGGTGTTGTTGACCTCCTCGAAATGCGCGCCCTGGTTTGGCCTGGCGACGCAAAGGGTGACGTCACCATGGGCGCTTCCTACGTAGTGCAGGAAATCCCGGCGGACCTCCAGGCCAAGGCTGAAGAGTACCGTGCACAGCTCGTAGAGACTGTGGCCGAGGCTTCCGAAGAGCTCATGGAGAAGTACCTCGAAGGTGAAGAACTCACCCTTGAGGAACTGAAGGCCGGCATCCGCAAGATGACCATCAACTCCGAGCTCTACCCGGTGTTCTGTGGTTCTGCCTTCAAGAACCGCGGTGTCCAGCCGATGCTTGACGCTGTTGTTGACTTCCTGCCGAACCCGCTCGACGTCCCGCCGATGATCGGTCACGATCCCCGCGACGAAGAGAAGGAACTCACCCGCAAGCCCTCTGCTGACGAGCCGTTCTCGGCCCTCGCCTTCAAGATTGCTGCGCACCCGTTCTTCGGTCAGCTGACCTTCGTCCGCGTGTACTCCGGTCACGTTGAGGCCGGCGCCCAGGTGGTTAACTCCACCAAGGGCAAGAAGGAACGTATCGGCAAGCTGTTCCAGATGCACGCCAACAAGGAAATGCCCGTTGAGGGCGCTACCGCCGGCCACATCTACGCAGCCATCGGTCTGAAGGACACCACCACGGGTGACACCCTGTGTGATGCCAACAACCAGATCGTCCTCGAGTCCATGAGCTTCCCGGAGCCCGTGATCTCGGTTGCCATCGAGCCGAACACCAAGGGTGACCAGGAGAAGCTCTCCACGGCCATCCAGAAGCTCTCCGCTGAGGACCCGACCTTCCAGGTCTCCCTCAACGAAGACACGGGCCAGACCATCATCGCCGGCATGGGCGAGCTCCACCTGGACATCCTGGTGGACCGCATGCGCCGCGAATTCAAGGTCGAGGCAAACGTCGGCAAGCCGCAGGTTGCTTACCGCGAAACCATCAAGCGGGCAGTCGAGCGTCATGACTACACGCACAAGAAGCAGACCGGTGGTTCGGGTCAGTTCGCAAAGATCCAGATCGCGATCGAGCCCATGGACACCGCCTCCGGCGAGCTGTACGCATTCGAGAACAAGGTCACTGGTGGCCGCGTTCCGCGTGAATACATTCCGTCCGTTGACGCTGGTATCCAGGATGCACTGAACGACGGCGTCCTGGCCGGTTACCCGGTTGTCGGCATCAAGGCCACGCTCATTGATGGCGCGTCCCACGATGTTGACTCCTCGGAAATGGCGTTCAAGATCGCCGGCCGTATGGCTTTCAAGGAAGCTGCACGCAAGGCGAACCCTGTTCTGCTCGAACCGCTGATGGATGTTGAGGTCCGCACACCTGAGGAATACATGGGTGATGTTATTGGTGACCTGAACGCCCGCCGTGGCCAGATGCAGTCCATGGAGGACGCAGCAGGTGTGAAGGTTATCCGTGCACACGTTCCGCTGTCCGGCATGTTCGGCTACATCGGTGACCTCCGGTCCAAGACCCAGGGTCGCGCTGTGTACTCCATGACGTTCAACAGCTACGCGGAGGTCCCGAAGGCAGTTGCCGACGAGATCATCCAGAAAACCCGCGGCGAGTAATCTCCCGGTAACGGATGCAATTCCGGTATCGGGAAGGCATCTAAGCGCTTGAGGCGGGGCTGCGGCGACAGCCGCGGCCCGGCCCCAGCGCAAACAGGCTCGAGGAACTACCATTGGTTCCTGAATCTGCAATTTCACCAAAACCAAGCCCCCAAGTAGACTTGCTAAAGTTTCTGCCGCGAAAAGCGCGGCCGAGGAGCACTTCACTTGAAATCGTTCTAGGAGGAACCTGTGGCAAAGGCAAAGTTCGAGCGGACTAAGCCGCACGTCAACATCGGCACCATTGGTCACGTTGACCACGGTAAGACGACGCTGACTGCCGCCATTTCCAAGGTGCTGTACGACCAGTACCCGGATCTCAACGAGCAGCGCGACTTCGCGTCGATCGACTCTGCTCCGGAAGAGCGCCAGCGCGGTATTACCATCAACATCTCCCACGTGGAGTACCAGACCGAGAAGCGCCACTACGCACACGTAGACGCCCCGGGTCACGCTGACTACATCAAGAACATGATCACCGGTGCTGCCCAGATGGACGGCGCAATCCTCGTGGTTGCTGCAACCGATGGTCCGATGGCTCAGACCCGTGAGCACGTTCTGCTCGCCCGCCAGGTTGGTGTTCCCTACCTGCTGGTCGCACTGAACAAGTCCGACATGGTTGATGACGAAGAACTCCTCGACCTCGTCGAAATGGAAGTTCGTGAGCTCCTGAGCTCGCAGGGCTTCGATGGCGATGAGGCTCCGGTTGTTCGCGTTTCCGGCCTCAAGGCTCTGGAAGGCGACCCGGTTTGGGTCAAGTCCGTCCAGGACCTGATGGCAGCTGTCGACGAGTCCGTTCCGGACCCCGTACGTGACCGCGACAAGCCGTTCCTGATGCCGATCGAAGACGTCTTCACGATCACCGGTCGTGGCACCGTTGTTACGGGCCGCGCCGAGCGTGGAACCCTCGCCATCAACTCCGAGGTTGAGATCGTTGGCATCCGCCCGATCCAGAAGACCACGGTTACCGGTATCGAGATGTTCCACAAGCAGCTCGACGAAGCATGGGCCGGCGAGAACTGTGGCCTCCTGCTCCGCGGTCTGAAGCGCGACGATGTCGAGCGTGGCCAGGTTGTCGTCAAGCCGGGTTCCATCACCCCGCACACCGACTTCGAGGCCAACGTCTACATCCTTTCCAAGGATGAAGGCGGACGTCACAACCCGTTCTACTCCAACTACCGCCCGCAGTTCTACTTCCGTACGACGGACGTAACCGGCGTTATCACCCTGCCGGAAGGCACGGAAATGGTTATGCCTGGCGACAACACTGAGATGACCGTTGCGCTCATCCAGCCGATCGCTATGGAAGAGGGCCTCGGCTTCGCTATCCGCGAAGGCGGCCGCACCGTTGGTTCGGGACGTGTCACCAGCATCATCAAGTAGTCTCTACTTGTAGATCGGTGATACTCCGGCCCAGCCGGTAGTTAGCTAGAAAGAACCCCACCGCTACGGCGGTGGGGTTCTTTTTGCTACGATTAGTCAATCGAATGGATAAAGGCTCGTGCAGTTGTTGCGCCGGCCCAACCTAGGAGCTTCCATGACTGCATTTCTTATACTGCTGCTCCTCGTCATCGTAGGCGGGGCGGGCTTTGCGGTCGGGTTGGCAAGGGGGCGCCGCGGGACTGCCCCTGATCCTTCTGCGGCCCCGAACCAGGCTGCCTCTTACCACGAGGGTTTTCTCGCCGGCCACTTGGCCGGTTGGCGGGACGCTGAGGCCAAAGGACAGATCCGGACCGGGGCCCCGGCCGGGAATGTCGTTCCTGCCCCTGTGAGCCCGCCATCGACTCCGGCGTACATTCAGTCGACCCCTCAGAGGCCGGCACAGCCAATGACGCCTCCGCCGGCTGTCTACAACCCCATGCCACAACAAGCCCAGTCTGCTCAGCCTCCTTCGCAGCATCACGCGACGCAGGCAGCCGTCCAGCAGCCCCCAGGCCAACGGCCGGTCCCGCACCAACAACCCGCCTTCCGGGTGCCTCAGCCCCCAGTTGCACGGGAGACTCCCGAGGCCGCCGCTGCCCGCAAGGCGAAGCGCGACCAGCAGAACATCAACGTCACGCTGTACGTCGCCAGCCTCCTCTTGGTTGCTGCCGGTGCATTGTTCGTGGGCACGAGCCTTCCGGCCCTCTTCCGTTTCGTGGGAATTTGGTTCATCACTGCTCTGTTCTACGTTTCCGGCATGGTTATCCACTCGCGTGTGCCGCGGCTGCGACCCGCCGCCGTTGCCTTCGTCGGAACAGGGCTCGCGCTCGTTCCGGTCACAGGGTTGGCCATGTACAACTTTGTGCTTCACAACGGCCCGGCGGCTTGGCTCGTCACTTCTTTGCTGGGTACAGCCGTTTATGCTTACACCGCCGTGAGGTTGGATAACAAAGTCCTGGCCTTCCTGTCCCTTAGCTTCGTCGTTTCAACGGCGTGGTCCGGCGTTTCCGTTCTTGGGGGCGCTCTGGTTTGGTACTTTACGGCTCTCATTGGAGTGGCAGTTCTCCTCACTGTTGTTGCCTTGCTGCGTCCCAAGTGGCTTCCACCGCTTTACGTCCGTCCCCTGATGGTGCTGCATCCAGCTCTGGTGCCGCTCGTGGCCGTGGCCGTCACTTTCACGCCGCACCTTTTGTCCAAGGGGGAGTACGCCTGGGTCATGTTGATGTGCGGCGTCTACTTCGCTGTGATGTTCTTTGTTCCGCAGGCCCGGTACCGAATGCAGCATCTCTATGCTGCGCGGGCTGCCCTGACGCTGGCTTTGCTTGGGGTGGTGTGGGATGTCACCGCCAATGTGAGCACGGTGTTGCTGGCAGCGGTAATCTGCCTTGGAGTACAGTCCCTGGGTGTTGCCTTCGGTGGAAAGAAGCTGCTGACCCGCTTCTGGTGGAGCGACGCCGTTTCCTGTCTGGCGTTGCAGCTGATCACCTCTGCCATCCTGACCGTGGTTCTTGAGTTCAGGCCGTTCGACCTTCCCAACTTTGTTCCTCTCGCAGTGACGATGCTGACGGCCATGGTGATTGGCTGGAAACTGGGCAAGGGCATGGAGTTTGCTCCCGCCGCCGTGCTGGGGGTGGGTGGTGCGTTGGGTGGGCTGCTTGGTGCATGGCCCGTCTCGGCGCTCCTGGCAACAGCAGCCCTCTACTGGTTCCTGCTGGCGTTGATCACGCCCACCGCTTCCCGCCAATACTTGATTCTTGCGGGCCGGATCGCGCTCACACTGGCTGTGCCCGTGGGGGTGGCTGGTGTGCTGACAGGACATCCTGACCGGACCTCTTACTCCTTGATGACGCTCGTTGCCGCGGCAGCCGCGCAACAACTGCTGAGCGCCGCAATGGCACGTGGGGGAGTCCGGCTGTTGGCCCCGCAGGCGTCGGTGGCTGGTTTCGGCGCCGCCGCAGCCGCAGGACTCCTTGTTCTGCCGATATTTGACGAGGCCACCGGGCGCCCGGTGGTTGCGGCAGCTGTACTCCTTGTCCTGGCGGCAGGCTTGGCCGCGGGCCTCCTGATGTTTCCGCCAGTTCGTCCGGAATCAGGTGCCGGAGTTGCGTGGCGGGCCACAGTGGCCGAAGTCATTGCGCCGTCAACTGCGGTCATCGCGGGTGGCATGGCAGCTGCATTCGTATCCTGGACGTTGGGAAACGGCGTCCTTTTGGCATTGCTTGCCTACTTTGTGGTCACGGCCCTAAGGATCTCCCCGTCGTTCCACAGGCAGTCCTATTGGTGGCTGGCCAGGGCAGCCGGCACGGTCCTGGCGGCGTCTGCGTACGGGGATGCGACACGTGATGGCTGGAGCATTCGCCTCGCCGGTGAAATTCCGGCTACAGGACTTGTGGTGGTTATGGCTGCTGCGTTCCAGTTGGTCCTTCCCCTCCTTCCCGGAAGCCGACGCCGTTACCCTCGAGCTTCCGTAGTCGATGCCGGCGCTGTTGTTACCGTCATGGCCGTGGCCACGGCGACCCTTACCGTCACCACTGCGTTGTCCGGGTGGACCGTTGGGGACAGCTGGCAGCCCGGATTTGCCGCGGTAACAACTGCCCTTGCCGCCGTCCTGGTCGGTGCGGTTCTACGGCGTCACTCCGTTGGTTGGATCTTTGCTCCCGTCGCTTTTGTCATCCTCCTGGCACTTCGCGTCGGAAATATCCGGGACGTCGAAATCTTGCTGGGCATCTTTGCTGCCTACAGCGGCTTCATGATGGGTTCGGTTCGCCACCGCTTGATCCGCGGTTGCTACTTGCTGGGGGTCCGGGGGCTTACAGGCGCCTTCATCACGGTGGTCGTGGCCGATATATCGGACTCACCGGCGGCGGTATCCATCAGCCTGGCGCTGGTGCTCGCGTTGCAGCACGTGCTGACTCTGGTCCTACGCGGGCGCGGGGTTGATGTCGCCTTCCAGCAGGCAACAGTCCACGCCACTTTGGGGGCCCAGCTCCTGCTGCCGTTCGCGTACCTGCTCGCAGGTGATTACGACGGCGGAGGCCGCTGGGTGGTGATGCTTGAGTTGGCTCTGGTCGCGGCGTTTGCTGCAATCGCCTGGCGTAGCCTTGCAGCCCGCGGATCCCAATACTTCGGTACCGCGGCAATAGTGGCGGGAGTCATCGCTGCTGGACCGGCACTTGGGTTCCCTGCGTCAACATGGCTGTATCAGCCGCTGCTGGACAAGTCCCAAGTCCCTGTTGTCCTCCTTGCCCTGGCAGTGGCCATGATTGCCGGCAGGGCGGTGTCCCGGCCTGGGAAGGCGGCCGATGGCACAGCTGCCGGCGCCACGGAGCGGTGGTTCTGGCTCACCTCAGCCATGGCGTTCACCCTTACGGGCGGCCTCCTGACCTTGGGTGTCTCGTACTCCCTTACCGGACTCTCCGTGTTGGTCCTGGCTGGCGTCTTGTTCGCTGCCTCGCACTTTGAACGACTGCCGGTTCTCTATGCGGGGGCTGCTCCGGCAGTGCTGGCAGGGGCGGTTCCCGCCGTCGACGGTTTGCTGCAGGGACTGCCTGCGGGCATCTGGAGCGACTACGCTGCCTGGCTTATTGGCGGAGTTGGCACTGCGCTGCTCCTCTATTCCTTGAAGATCTTCGGCGGGCCGGCCATCGCAGGGAATGACTGGCGGCGGAACTCGCTTACTGCCACTGTGGCCCTGGCGCTGGCTTCATCGGCAGCGGTGGGACTGGGCCGTGACCAAACATCCATGCTGGGATTTGTCTTGGTGGTCGCAACCGGGGTGGTTGTGGTGGTTGAGGTGCCGCGCGGCAAATGGCTGGCAGGCGAGGTTGCCGGAATTATCTCTGTTGCAGCCCTCCAGCGGGCGGTGCTGTTCATGGACGGGTCCAGTCCTGATGTGTTCTGGACTGCGCAATGGTATGTGGTGGCCGGGGCCGTTATAGCAGGGCTGCGCTATGCAAGGGGGCAGCGAACAGAGGGCCTCCTTCGGCTGTGCATTACAGCCGGTTTGCTGTCTCTTACGTCCTTGGCAATCGTCTTCGGTGGTACGTCTTCGCAGCAGCTGTACGTACTCGTGGCACATGTTCTGCTTCTGGCTGCAGGCCTGGTGCTCGCTGAGCGGGTACTGGTGTGGTGGGGTGCCATCGCTGTAGCGCTAAGCATCATGTGGGCGCTGCGGTCCTACGCCTTTGCCATGCTCGCCCTCGTTGCCTTGGGCCTGATCGTGCTGGCGGTATGGCGATTGAACAGGAAGCCGCCCAGCAATACCGGCGGGCCTGGCCAAGGCGGAGATTCGAGCGATGTCCCCCCTGTGCGCACCGGTGACGGAATCCGATAATGTTGCAGTCTACGGAGAGGAGCGCACCATGGAATTCCTGATTTTCCTGGCGGTCATTGCCGCTATCGGCGGCGGCGTGTTGTGGGGTCGAAAGAACTTTAAGAGCGAGATCGAACGCGCCAAGCGCATTCGTCGCGCCAACAAGAGCAAGTAGGGCTCAGGTCCTGGCTGGCACGAGTTAACTCATTCGGGCTACAAAAGATGGTTGCGGGCCCGTTCCAGCGCACGCAGCCAGTAATACGAATCCTTGGGAGTCCGTTCCAAGGTCTCGAAGTCCACGTGGATCAGGCCGAATCGTTGTGAGTAGCCTGCCGCCCACTCGAAATTATCCAGCAGCGTCCAAACGTAATAACCGCGTAGATCCACATCCTCGGCGATGCCACCAGGCCCGGTTGCTGTCAGAGCATGGCCCAGGTGTTCAGCCAGATAGGTGATGCGGTTGGTGTCCTGGACAGGTCCATCAACGTGGGCAGGCTCGGGGAAGCTGGCGCCACCTTCGGTGATGTAGACGGGAGGAAGAGCCTCCCCATAGCGGTCCTTCAACTCCCGGAGCACCATGCCCAGATAGTCCGGGGCCACGGGCCAGCCGAATCCAGTTGTCTCGTATTCCTGGTAGGCGGCAAGGTGGAACGGTACCTTGGTCATCTCAGTTGAGGCGCCGGTGGGGATCTCAGCCGGGCCAGGACCTGCAGCGACTTTTATGGGGTAGTAGTAGTTGAGCCCGTAGAAGTCCAAGGGTTGGCTGATCAGTTCAAGATCACCGTCGTGAACGGTACCCAGTGAGCGGAACCACGGCTTCATGGGCAAGGGCGGTTTGGGGTATTGGCCAAGCAGTATCGCGTCGGCGTAGATGCGGTTGAGGATCAGGTCCAGCGCCTGCGTCATCAGCCGATCCCCAAGACTGTTGCTGGCCGGCTCGACGGGGCTGTGCATATTGGACACCCCGATCTTCCCCTTAACGCCCGCGCTCCTGAGAGCCCGGACGGCCATCCCATGCCCCAGCAATTGATGATGTGCGGCAGGCAGGGAGTCGAACAGCAGTTGCCTGCCGGGAGCGTGCACTCCCAGCGCGTATCCCTGCACGGTAACGGACACGGGCTCGTTCATGGTGACCCAGTGTTCAACGCGGTCACCGAAGCGCTCCGCTGCGGCTTCACAGTAGACTGCGAAACGTTCCGCGGTGTCCCGGTTCATCCAGCCCCCCGCGTGCTCCAACTCCAGCGGGGTGTCCCAGTGGAACAAGGTGGCCATGGGCGAGATGCCGGCGGCCAGGAGTTTGTCGATCAGCCGGTCGTAGAAGTCCAGTCCGCGTTGGTTGATGGAGCCCTTGCCGCCGGGTTGAATCCGCGGCCAGGACAACGAGAAGCGGTAGGAGTCCACGCCAAGCTCCTGCATCAAGGCGATGTCTTCATCGGAGCGGTTGTAGTGGTCGCACGCTACGGTGGGGGAGTCGCCGTCGACTATTGCTCCTGGCTTTTCCGCGAAGGCATCCCAGCCCGAAGGACCGCGGCCATCAGCCGTCAGGGATCCTTCAATCTGGAAAGCTGCCGACGCCACCCCCAAAGTGAAACCTGGACGCAGGCGCGCGGCAAGATCTTCCACGGAGCCTGAATCCTGGACGGTCATGCACCCATCTTCCTCAGGCGCAGGCGCCCGGGCAATGGTCCTGCGGGGCCCTTATACCGCCGATTGGCCTTTGCCCCATATTTCCGCCATACTGGATGAGTTGTTCAAGCGCTTCTTCGTGTCCCGATCCGGATAATGCCGGGTGTCAGGGTCCAGGTTGAAGCCCAAACATAACCCTGAACCCCATGGAATGCGGTCGAGTCTGCGTGGAAATCGCGACACGCCCGACCGCGGGGGTCGGTGCGCCGGCAGGTTGAGGAACCCGGAATATCCGGATTCAGCTTGTGCGGCGTGTGGTGGTACAACCTCAAACGCTTCGGCGGCCACATCAACAGGTAAGTAAACAGAGCAGCCCTAACTAGAGCAGCACTAGCTGAAAGAGAGTCAGGCGACATGGCGGGACAAAAAATCCGCATCCGGCTGAAGTCATATGACCACGAGGTCATTGATGTTTCAGCGCGGAAGATCGTTGAGACGGTCACGCGCGCAGGCGCAACGGTAGTCGGCCCGGTGCCGCTGCCCACGGAGAAGAACGTTTACTGCGTTATTCGCTCTCCTCACAAGTACAAGGACAGCCGTGAGCACTTCGAAATGCGTACTCACAAGCGTCTGATCGACATCATCGACCCCACGCCGAAGGCTGTTGACTCGCTTATGCGTCTCGACCTGCCTGCAGACGTGAACATCGAAATCAAGCTCTAGGGAGGTGCTGAGAGACTATGACCGCAACCCGTAATGTAAAGGGCCTGCTGGGCACGAAGCTCGGCATGACCCAGGTCTGGGACGAGAACAACAAGCTCATCCCGGTAACTGTCGTCCAGGCTGACTCCAACGTCATCACGCAGCTGCGCAACGCAGACGTAGATGGCTACGTCGCCGTCCAGATCGGCTACGGCCAGATCGACCCCCGCAAGGTCACCAAGCCGCTGGCTGGTCACTTTGAAAAGGCTGGCGTCACCCCTCGCCGCCACGTCGTCGAACTGCGTACCGCAGACGCCGCATCCTACGAGCTGGGCCAGGAGCTCTCTGTTGAGATCTTCGAAGCCGGCCAGAAGATCGACGTCGTCGGCACCTCAAAGGGTAAGGGCTTCGCCGGTGTTATGAAGCGTCACGGCTTCCACGGCGTTGGCGCTTCCCACGGTGCCCACAAGAACCACCGTAAGCCTGGCTCCATCGGTGGCGCATCCACCCCGAGCCGCGTCTTCAAGGGCCTGAAAATGGCCGGCCGCATGGGCGCCGAGCGTCACACCACGCTGAACCTCACGGTTCACGCTGTTGACGTTGAGAAGTCGCTGCTCCTTATCAAGGGTGCCGTTCCCGGTGCCCGCGGCCAGGTCGTACTCGTACGCACCGCCGTGAAGGGAGCCTAGTTCAATGACTAGCACTGTCAAGGTAGACCTGCCTGCAGAGATCTTCGACGTCCAGACCAACGTGCCGCTGCTGCACCAGGTCGTCGTCGCACAGCTCGCTGCTGCACGCCAGGGTACCCACAAGACGAAGACCCGCGCCGAGGTTTCCGGTGCAGGTCGCAAGCCGTTCAAGCAGAAGGGTACCGGCCGCGCCCGTCAGGGTTCCATCCGTGCTCCTCACATGACCGGCGGTGGCGTTGTCCACGGTCCGACCCCTCGTGACTACAGCCAGCGCACCCCCAAGAAGATGAAGGCTGCTGCACTCCGCGGCGCCCTGTCTGACCGCGCCCGCAATGGCCGCATCCACGTCATCGCTGAACTGGTAGCCGGCACCAAGCCGTCCGCCAAGGACGCACTGGCTTCGCTGCGCTCCGTTACTGAGCGCAAGAACCTGCTCGTCGTTATCGAGCGCGCCAACGATGTTGCTGCACTTTCCGTGCGCAACCTCCAGGATGTTCACGTTCTGTACGCAGATCAGCTGAACACCTACGACGTGCTCATCTCCGACGACGTGGTCTTCACCAAGGCTGCTTTCGAGGCGTTCGTCGCTGACAAGGCAAAGAACGAGGAGGCCTCCAAGTGAGCGTAACCACCATCAAGGACCCGCGCGACGTTGTGCTTGCACCCGTCGTTTCGGAAAAGAGCTACGGTCTGATCGACGAAGGCAAGTACACCTTCCTGGTGGACCCTCGCTCGAACAAGACCGAGATCAAATTGGCCGTAGAGAAGATCTTCTCGGTCAAGGTTGACTCGATCAACACCATCAACCGTGCCGGTAAGCGCAAGCGCACCAAATTCGGCTGGGGACAGCGCAAGAGCACCAAGCGTGCAATTGTCACCCTCAAAGAAGGCACAATCGACATCTTCGGCGGTCCGCTCGCGTAGCGGAGACCACTTTAACGAGGAAATAAATTATGGGAATCCGTAAATACAAGCCGACTACCCCGGGCCGTCGTGGCTCGAGCGTAGCCGACTTTGCTGAAATCACGCGATCGACTCCGGAAAAGTCGTTGCTGCGTCCGCTGCACAAAACTGGCGGTCGTAACAACTCCGGTAAGATCACCACCCGTCACAAGGGTGGTGGGCACAAGCGCCAGTACCGTCTGATCGACTTCCGTCGTCACGACAAGGACGGCATCAACGCCCGCGTTGCCGAAATCGAGTACGACCCGAACCGTACGGCTCGCATCGCACTCCTGCACTACGTTGATGGCACCAAGCGTTACATCATCGCTCCTAACAAGCTGTCCCAAGGTGACTTCGTCGAGGCTGGTCCTGACGCTGACATCAAGCCGGGCAACAACCTGCCGCTGCGCAACATCCCGGTTGGTACCGTAATCCACGCAGTTGAACTGCGTCCGGGTGGCGGCGCCAAGATGGCACGTTCCGCAGGTGCTTCGGTACAGCTCGTTGCCAAGGAAGGCCGTTTCGCACAGTTGCGTCTGCCCTCCGGCGAAATCCGCAACGTTGACGTGCGCTGCCGCGCAACCGTCGGCGAGGTCGGCAACGCCGAGCAGTCGAACATCAACTGGGGCAAGGCCGGCCGTATGCGCTGGAAGGGCGTTCGCCCGACCGTCCGTGGTGTAGCCATGAACCCGGTTGACCACCCGCACGGTGGTGGTGAAGGTAAGACTTCCGGTGGACGTCACCCGGTTAACCCGAACGGCAAGCCCGAGGGCCGTACCCGCCGTCCGAACAAAGAGAGCGACAAGCTTATTGTTCGTCGCCGCCGTACTGGCAAGAACAAGCGATAGGAGCCTGGACACATGCCACGCAGCCTGAAAAAAGGTCCTTTCGTTGACCAGCACCTCTTTGTGAAGGTCGCACGGGAAAACGATAAGGGCACCAAGAACGTCATCAAGACCTGGTCCCGCCGTTCGATGATCATCCCCGACATGCTCGGGCACACGATCGCCGTACACGACGGACGCAAGCACATCCCGGTGTTTGTCACAGAGTCGATGGTCGGGCACAAGCTCGGCGAATTCGCTCCCACGCGGACATTCCGCGGCCATGTTAAGGACGACCGTAAGGGCAAGCGCCGCTAGGCGCCTGACTTTACGTCTTAGACGAGAGAAGGAAAGCAATGGAAGCCAAGGCTATTGCGCGTCACATCCGCGTAACGCCTATGAAGGCCCGGCGCGTCGTCAACCTTGTTCGTGGTAAGCAAGCGAATGAGGCTCTGGCAATTCTGAAGTTTGCCCCCCAGGCAGCTTCGGAGCCGGTATTCAAGGTACTTCAGTCGGCAATGGCCAACGCACGTGTCCTCGCGGACCGTGACGGCGTTGCATTCGACGACAGCGACCTCTTCATCACCGAAGCATTTGTTGATGAAGGCCCGACCATGAAGCGGTTCCAGCCGCGTGCCCAGGGCCGCGCCTACCGCATTAGGAAGCGGACCAGCCACATCACGCTGGTTGTCGCAACCCCGGAGAAAGAGGAGGCTCGCTAAGTGGGACAGAAAGTAAACCCGCACGGGTTCCGACTCGGCATCACCACCGACCACGTTTCGCACTGGTTCGCTGACAGCACCAAGCCCGGACAGCGCTACAAGGACTTCGTCCGCGAGGACATCAAGATCCGTCAGCTCATGTCCACCGGCATGGAGCGCGCCGGCATCGCCAAGGTCGAGATCGAGCGCACCCGTGACCGTGTCCGCGTGGATATCCACACGGCACGCCCGGGTATCGTTATCGGCCGCCGCGGCGCTGAAGCAGACCGCATCCGCGGCGAGCTCGAAAAGCTCACGGGCAAGCAGGTTCAGCTGAACATCCTCGAGGTCAAGAACCCCGAGATGGAAGCACAGCTTGTTGCCCAGGGCATCGCTGAGCAGCTGACTTCCCGCGTGGCTTTCCGCCGTGCGATGAAGAAGGCAATGCAGTCCGCACAGCGTGCGGGTGCCAAGGGCATCCGTGTTGCTTGCTCGGGTCGTCTGGGTGGCGCAGAAATGTCCCGCTCGGAGTTCTACCGTGAAGGCCGTGTGCCCCTGCACACCCTCCGCGCGAACATCGATTACGGCTTCTACGAAGCCAAGACCACCTTCGGCCGTATCGGCGTGAAGGTTTGGATCTACAAGGGTGACGTAACTGCCAAGGAACTGGCTCAGCAGGCAGCTGCTGCTCCGTCCCGTGGCCGTGCAGGAGACCGTCCGGGCCGCCCGGGTGGCGACCGCCGTCGTCGTAACGACCGTCCGGCAGCTGAGGCAGCACCCGCTGCCGTTGAAGCACCGGCCGCTGAAGCTGCTGCTCCTGCAGCAGAAGGAGGACAGGCTTAAATGCTTATCCCACGTCGAGTCAAGCACCGTAAGCAGCACCACCCGGGTCGTTCCGGCGCTGCTACGGGCGGCACCAAGGTCAGCTTCGGTGAGTACGGTATCCAGGCCCTGAGCCCGGCATACGTTACGAACCGTCAGATCGAGTCCGCTCGTATCGCGATGACCCGCCACATCAAGCGTGGCGGCAAGGTCTGGATCAACATCTATCCGGACCGTCCGCTGACGAAGAAGCCTGCTGAAACCCGTATGGGTTCCGGTAAGGGTTCTCCGGAATGGTGGGTCGCAAACGTCAAGCCGGGCCGGGTTCTCTTCGAACTCTCCGGTGTCAATGAAGAGGTAGCTCGCGAGGCCCTGCGCCTGGCAATCCACAAGCTCCCGTTGAAGGCACGCATTGTGCGTCGCGAAGGTGGTGAATAGAAATGGCAGTAGGGTCGAAGGATCTCGCACCCGCACAGCTGGACGGTTTCGACAACGAGCGTCTCGTTGAAGAACTCCGCAAGTCCAAGGAAGAGCTGTTCAACCTGCGTTTCCAGTCCGCCACCGGACAGCTGGAGAACCACGGTCGCCTGCGCGCGGTAAAGAAGGACATCGCACGCATCTACACCGTTCTCCGTGAGCGCGAGCTGGGCATTCGTGCCGAGGTTGCCGCACCGGTTGTGGAAGCCAAGGAAGAAAAGAAGTCCAAGAAGGCTGCCAAGGCTGAAAAGGCCGAAGTTGAAGCTGGAGAGGACGCCAAGTGAGCGAGAAGGAAACTGTGACGGAAGCAGCAGCCAGCGCTGAACAGCGCGGTTACCGTAAGACGCGTCGCGGCTACGTTGTCTCTGACAAGATGGAAAAGACCATCGTTGTTCAGGTTGAAGACCGCGTGAAGCACGCTCTTTACGGCAAGGTTATTCGCCGCACCTCGAAGATCAAGGCTCACGACGAAGAGAACACCGCCGGCATCGGCGACCTCGTTCTCATCTCTGAGACCCGCCCGCTCTCCGCTACCAAGCGGTGGCGTCTGGTGGAGATCCTCGAAAAGGCCAAGTAAATCCGACGCCAGGCTTGCCTGGCAGGGTTCACTGGAGAGGCCCGCGTTCCTTTGGGAATGCGGGCCTTTCCGCGTACCTGGGCGGTTCGGATAAAGTCCGTAAACGTGCTAGGATATTGAGTTTGTATGGCGCCACTTGTGCGTCATCAACTACCTCGTAAACAATCGTGCCGCTGCATACTGCCCCGCGCAGAGTTTTCTGCAAGGGAAGCTGATGCTTGTGGCACGGGCGTTTAGGCCTGTACTGGCAAAATCCAGGCAGGTCAAGAGACACCCCGATCAACCGTTCCGCAAGGCTCATTCCGTATGCATGATTTCGGTCTGAGAACCGGCGCGACGCAAGGAGTAAAAATTGATTCAGCAGGAGTCGCGACTCAAGGTCGCCGACAACACGGGTGCTAAGGAAATCCTTACCATTCGCGTTCTCGGTGGATCCGGTCGTCGCTACGCAGGCATTGGCGACGTCATCGTCGCTACCGTCAAGGACGCTATCCCTGGCGGCAACGTAAAGAAGGGTGACGTCGTCAAGGCTGTCATCGTTCGTACCAAGAAGGAACGCCGCCGTGCGGATGGTTCCTACATCAAGTTTGACGAAAACGCAGCTGTGATCCTGAAGAACGACGGTGACCCCCGCGGTACCCGTATCTTCGGCCCGGTTGGTCGTGAACTTCGCGACAAGAAGTTCATGAAGATCGTTTCGCTGGCCCCGGAGGTGCTTTAGTCCATGGCTAAGATCAAGAAGGGTGACCTCGTTCAGGTCATCACCGGCGCCAAGCAGGAACGCGGCGGCGACCGCGGCAAGCAGGGCAAGGTCCTGCGCGTATTCCCGGACACCAACCGCGTGCTGGTAGAGGGAATCAACCGCGTCACCAAGCACACCAAGGTCGGTCAGTCGCAGCGCGGCACCAAGACCGGTGGCATCGAGGTCGTTGAGGCCCCGATCCACGTTTCCAACGTTGCTTTGGTTGACCCGTCCACCAAGAAGCCGACCCGTGTTGGTTTCCGTCTCGACACCGTTGAGAAGGATGGCGCTACCAAGACCGTCCGTATCCGCGTGTCCAAGGCCACCGGGAAGGACATCTGATGAGTGAAACACTGTCTGAGACCACCGTTGAAACCAAGATCGTTCCGCGTCTGAAGACGAAGTACGCAGAGACCATCAAGAAGTCACTGCAGGACGAATTCAGCTACGCGAACGTCAACCAGGTTCCCCGCCTGGTGAAGGTTGTAGTGAACATGGGTGTTGGAGATGCCGCCAAGGACTCCAAGCTGATCGACGGCGCTGTCCGCGACCTCACCCTGATCACCGGCCAGAAGCCGCAGGTAACCAAGGCCCGCAAGTCAATCGCACAGTTCAAGCTGCGCGAAGGCATGCCGATCGGTGCACACGCAACTCTGCGTGGAGACCGCATGTGGGAATTCGTGGATCGTCTGGTTTCGCTGGCACTGCCGCGTATCCGTGACTTCCGCGGCCTCAACGGCAAGCAGTTCGATGGCAACGGCAACTACACCTTCGGTCTGACCGAGCAGGTTATGTTCCACGAAATCGACCAGGACTCCATCGACCGCGTTCGCGGTATGGACATCACGGTCGTCACCACCGCCAAGACCGATGACGAAGGCCGCGCGCTGCTCAAGGCGCTTGGTTTCCCGTTCAAGACCGAAAACTAACTACGTGACAGGTCCGTCCGCGCAGGCTCCTAGGAGCAGGCGCAGCGGAAACCGGTACGAGGAAGGGCTATAGCCCAAATGACTATGACAGATCCTGTCGCAGACATGCTCACGCGTCTGCGCAATGCAAACTCGGCATACCACGACACCGTGTCCATGCCGTACAGCAAACTGAAGGCACGCGTTGCTGACATCCTGAAGGCAGAAGGCTACATTGCCGGCTGGAAGGAAGAAGACGCCGAGGTTGGCAAGAAGCTGACCCTCGACCTGAAGTTCGGTCCGAACCGCGAGCGTTCCATCGCTGGCGTCCGCCGCATCTCCAAGCCGGGTCTCCGCGTTTACGCGAAGTCCACCAACCTGCCGCACGTGCTGGGTGGCCTGGGTATCGCAATCCTGTCCACCTCTTCCGGCCTCCTGACTGACAAGCAGGCCGGCAAGAAGGGCGTGGGCGGCGAAGTCCTCGCGTACGTCTGGTAACGGGAAAGGAAGAGAATAATGTCACGTATTGGACGTCTCCCCATCACCGTTCCTGCCGGAGTTGAGGTCAAGCTCGATGGCTCCGTCATCAGCGTCAAAGGTGCCAAGGGCGAGCTGAGCCACACTGTGGCCAGCCCGATCGAGGTTACCCAGGAAGAAAACACTCTCACGGTCACCCGCCCGAACGACGAGCGCAACTCGCGTTCGCTGCACGGCCTGACCCGCACCCTGATCGCCAACATGATCCAGGGCGTTACCGAGGGCTACGAGAAGAAGCTTGAAATCGTTGGTACTGGTTACCGCGTTCAGGCCAAGGGTTCTGACCTGGAGTTCGCTCTGGGCTACAGCCACCCGGTCAACGTCTCTGCACCCGAAGGCATCACCTTCGTAGTAGAGGGTCCGACCAAGCTCTCTGTTGCGGGTATCAACAAGCAGCAGGTCGGCGAGGTTGCTGCCAACATTCGCAAGCTGCGCAAGCCTGACCCCTACAAGGGCAAGGGTGTCCGTTACGCCGGCGAAGTCATCCGCCGCAAGGTCGGAAAGGCTGGTAAGTAAACCATGGCCATCGCAATTAACAAGAAGCGTACGAACAAGAGCAAGTCTGCTGCACGCAGCCGTCGCCAGCTTCGTATCCGCAAGCGCATCACCGGCACGGCCGTACGTCCCCGTATGGTCGTCAACCGCTCTGCACGTCACATGTTCGTCCAGGTTGTCGATGACAGCAAGGGTGTAACCGTGGCTTTCGCTTCCACTTTGGAAGCGGACCTGCGTGCATTCGACGGTGACAAGACTGCCAAGGCCAAGCGCGTTGGCGAGCTCGTTGCCGAGCGTGCCAAGGCTGCAGGCGTCGAGGCTGTTGTCTTCGACCGTGGCGGTAACAAGTACCACGGCCGCATCGCCGCCGTCGCTGACGGTGCTCGCGAAGGTGGGCTGGCTCTGTGACCGCTGAAAATAACGAAAAGGACGTTCAGGTGACTGAAGCTGTAGCTGCTGAAGCAACTGAGACCGCACCCGCTACCGATGACCGCCGCGGCGGACGTCGTGGCGAGCGCGGCGATCGTGGCCAGGGCCGCGGCGACCGTGGTGGCCGTGGTGGCCGCGACGGCGGTCGTGAAGCCGAGAAGAGCCAGTTCGTAGAGCGCGTTGTCACCATCAACCGCGTTGCCAAGGTCGTCAAGGGTGGTCGTCGCTTCAGCTTCACCGCTCTCGTCGTCGTCGGTGACGGTAACGGTATGGTCGGCGTCGGCTACGGCAAGGCCAAGGAAGTTCCCGCTGCTATCGCAAAGGGCGTTGAAGAGGCTAAGAAGTCCTTCTTCCGCGTTCCCCGCGTCGGCAGCACCATCCCGCACCGTGTGCAGGGTGAGGCTGCTGCAGGCGTTGTCCTGCTGCGTCCGGCTTCCGCCGGTACCGGTGTTATCGCCGGTGGTCCGGTCCGCGCTGTATTGGAGTGCGTGGGTATCCACGACATCCTCTCCAAGTCGCTCGGTTCTTCCAACGCGATCAACATCGTTCACGCGACCGTTGCCGCTCTGAAGCAGCTCGAAGAGCCCGCTTCCGTGGCTGCCCGCCGTGGCCTGCCGCTGGACGAGGTTGCTCCTGCTGCTCTGGTGCGCGCGCTCCAGAACCAGAAGGCAGGTGTTTAGTCATGGCTAAGAACCTGACTCCCTCCGACGCCAAGTTGGAGATCACCCAGATCAAGGGCGTCATTGGCGCCAAGCAGAACCAGATCGCCACCCTTCGGTCCCTCGGCCTGAAGCGCATCGGACACACTGTTGTCCGTAACGCTGACGCCGTGACCGTGGGCATGCTGAACACGGTTCCGCACCTCGTGAATGTAGAGGAGGCGAAGTAATGGCAGAGAACAAGACCGCCGCAGAGACTGCTGAGAAGCAGAACACTCTGAAGGTCCACCACCTGCGTCCCGCCCCGGGTGCCAAGACCGCCAAGACCCGTGTTGGTCGTGGTGAAGGCTCCAAGGGTAAGACCGCTGGTCGCGGTACCAAGGGTACGAAGGCCCGCTACCAGGTAAAGGCTGGCTTTGCCGGCGGCCAGCTGCCGCTGCACATGCGCCTGCCGAAGCTGCGCGGCTTCAAGAACCCGTTCCGGGTTGAGTTCCAGGTTGTAAACCTGGAAAAGCTCAACGAGCTGTTCCCGGAAGGTGGCGTTGTCACCGTCGAGTCTCTGGTTGAGAAGGGTGCCGTTCGCAAGAACCAGCCCGTCAAGGTGCTGGGCACCGGTGACATCACCGTCAAGGTTGACGTCACGGTCCACGCATTCTCTTCCAGCGCTTCGGAAAAGATTGCCGCAGCAGGCGGAAGCACCACCGCTCTCTAAGAGTCCGTGGGGCAGATGCCCGTTGTAAAAGAATCCCGGTATGCGGGGCTTCGGCCCCGCATACCGGGATTTTTTGCGTGGTTGTGGACTCTCGATTATTACGACGGCGTCACAAGCAGTTAGACTCGGTTGTTGGGTTTCATTGATCCCATCCACATCCTTGTACTTTCTACTCAGGAGGACGCTTGCTAAGCGCATTCGGCCGGGCGTTTCGGACGCCTGATTTGCGACGCAAGTTGTTGTTCACGCTGGGAATCATCACAATCTTCCGCTTGGGAGCTTTCATCCCCTCGCCTGGTGTGAACTACCAGAATGTCCAGCAATGCTTGAACACCGGTGACACCTCGCAGGGCATCTACCAGCTGGTGAACTTGTTCAGCGGCGGCGCGTTGCTGCAGGTTTCAGTCTTTGCCCTGGGCATCATGCCCTACATCACGGCGAGCATCATCGTGCAGCTGCTCCGGGTGGTCATTCCCCGATTCCAGCAGCTCTACGAGGAAGGTTCCTCGGGTCAGTCAAAGTTGACGCAATACACCCGGTACCTGACTATCGCCCTCGGCTTGCTCAACGCCACCACGCTGGTGTCGCTGGCACGCTCCGGGCAATTGCTGCCGGGCTGCAACCTGCCCATCATTCCTGACGAGAGCATCATCACCACCATCCTCATCATCATCACGTTGACCGCCGGTACCGGCCTCATCATGTGGATGGGCGAACTGGTCACGGAAAAGGGTGTGGGCAACGGCATGTCGTTGCTGATCTTCACCTCCATCGCTGCAAGCTTCCCGGGTTCCCTGGGTTCCATCTGGGAGTCCAAGGGCCCCGGAACCTTCTTCACCGTCCTTGCCGTAGGCCTGCTGACGGTGGCATTGGTGGTCTTCGTGGAGCAATCGCAGCGCCGCGTTCCGGTTCAGTACGCCAAACGTATGATCGGGCGACGCACCGTGGGTGGAACCAGCACCTATATCCCCATCAAGGTGAACATGGCCGGCGTCGTGCCTGTCATCTTCGCGTCCTCCATGCTCTACCTCCCCGGCCTGATTGCGCAGTTCAACCAGCCGGCACCCGGTGAGCAAATGGCACCGTGGGTTGAGTGGATCAACAACAACCTCACCCGTGGCGACCACCCCATCTACATGGCGCTTTACTTCGCCATGATCGTGTTCTTTACGTACTTCTATGTAGCCATCACCTTCAACCCTGAAGAAGTGTCGGACAACATGAAGAAGTACGGCGGGTTCATTCCGGGCATCCGGGCGGGTAAACCGACCGCGGACTACCTGCAGTACGTGCTTTCCAGGATCACCCTGCCTGGAGCCCTCTACCTGGGCTTCGTGGCGTTGATTCCGCTGGTTGCACTCGTCCTGATCAACGCCAACCAGAACTTCCCGTTCGGTGGCACGTCAATCCTGATCATGGTGGGTGTCGGCCTGGAAACCGTCAAGCAGATTGATGCGCAGCTACAACAACGTCACTACGAAGGGCTTTTGCGATGACGAGAATGCTGATCATTGGACCTCCCGGTTCGGGCAAGGGTACGCAGGCTGAGCGGATTTCCGAGCGCCTCGGCGTAGTCGCCATCTCCACCGGCGACATCTTCCGTGCCAACGTCAAGGGCGAAACCCCCTTGGGCATCGAAGCCAAGAAGTACATGGACGCGGGCGATTTCGTTCCGGACAGTGTCACAAACAACATGGTTCGCGATCGCCTGAGCCAGGACGACGTCGAGAACGGCTTCCTCCTGGACGGTTACCCGCGCACCACCGCGCAGGTTGACTACCTGGACCAGATCCTCGCCGAAGGTGAGCAGGAGCTCGACGTCGTGCTCCAGCTGACCGCTGACGACGAAGAGCTGGTTGCCCGCCTCTTGGGCCGTGCCAAGGAAACAGGCCGGTCGGATGACAACGAGACTGTCATCCGCCACCGTCTGGATCTCTACCACGAGCAGACCGAAGCAGTGGTGGCCAAGTATGCCGAGCGTGGCATCCTCACGCAGGTTGATGGCATCGGCGGTATCGATGAAGTTACCGACCGTGTCCTCACGGCAATCGAGTCGGCCAAGGCCGTCTAGCGCGTTCTCCACATAGCCGGTAATCCGGTGGTGGAGCGAAGGGTGTGCCCCGTACCGTAGGTGCGGGGCACACCCTTCTTCATTGACGTAATCGCACTGATTTCAACCGCAGTCCCGATTCCGGGAAAATGGTTGAAGTACGGGGCCCGATCGGCCCCAACAAACCTTCCAGAGGAGAACATGGCGTTCGGTCAGCCCCGCATTGAATACAAGACCAACGAGCAGATGCGCAAGATGCAGGAGGCCGGGGTTGTCCTGAGCCGTGCACTGGACGCTGCCGTTGCGGCGGCAAAGCCGGGCGTCACCACCAAGGATCTTGACGACGTCTTCGCCGCAGTCCTCAACGATGCGGGAGCCAAGTCGAACTTCCTCGGCTATCACGGCTTCCC
Organism: Paenarthrobacter aurescens; assembly: GCF_025421775.1. GTDB lineage: Bacteria > Actinomycetota > Actinomycetes > Actinomycetales > Micrococcaceae > Arthrobacter > Arthrobacter aurescens_B. Next base: position 500,630 of record NZ_JAOEFX010000003.1, read on the forward strand.
TGCCACGATTTGCACATCAGTCAACGAGGAAGTGGTCCACGGCATCCCGGGAGGCAAGGTCCTCAATGACGGCGACATTATCTCCATTGACGGCGGCTGCATCGTTGACGGCTGGCATTCAGACTCGGCACGGACGGTCATCGTCGGTACCGCTGATCCGGAAGACCAGCGCCTCTCCGACGTCACGGAGGCGGCCATGTGGCGGGGCATCGCCGCCCTTGCCCAAGGTAAGTTCGTCGGAGACATCGGAAACGCGATCGATGACTACGTGTCGTCCGTCCAAGGCAAGCCGTTAGGCATCCTGGAAGACTATGTAGGCCACGGCATTGGTTCCGAAATGCATATGGCGCCGGATGTCCTGAACTACAGGACCGGCCACCGCGGTCCCAAGATACGCCCCGGCCTGTGCCTGGCGATTGAACCCATGCTGGTCCGTGGCGGCATCGAGACCGCCACCCTCGACGACGACTGGACAGTCGTCACCACCGACGGCAAGCGTTCCTGCCAGTGGGAGCATTCGGTGGCCGTGCACGAAAAGGGCATCTGGGTCCTGTCCGCCGTAGATGGAGGTGCCGGGCAATTGGCGCCGCTCGGCGTCGTGCCTGTTCCCATCCCGTAACACCTGCAAAAGAAGAGCCGGGCTACTGAAGTAGCCCGGCTCTTCCCGTATCCGCGAAGGCGATCAGGCCTTCAGTTTGGGCTTTACATCCTTGGTGTAGATGCCCTCAAGCGTCTTCTTCAGCTCGGTCATGGTTGCCTGGACATCGCCCTGCTGCGTGAGGATCTTGGCCGCAGCCTTCGCCATTTCCTGATCTGCGCCTGGCAGGAACACCCGTGCGTTGTCCTGGACTTTGGTAGCAGCAAGCTGATCCATGGCGGTCTTGATTTGTGGAGTTGCCGCGAGGACGGCGGACATGTCAGCTGAGAGCCGAGTAGGCATGTACCCCGTGGCGGCGGAGAACGCTGCAGTGTTCTCCGGCTCGGTCATGAATTTGAGGAAGGTAGCGGCAGCCAGTTGTTCTTCTTTGCTGATGCCGCTCGGAATGCCCAGCCCCGCACCGCCGGTGGGGCACACGCCGCTGGGGACCTCAGGTCCGCCCGGAAGGAACCCCACGCCTACGTTGAACGTGGCGGCCTTCAGGACGCCCAGCAGGGAGCCAGTGGAGGAAATGGTGGACGAGGTGATGCCGGCGGCGAAGTCGTCAGCGGCTTCCTTCGACGAAACGCCAGCCCAGCCGTCCTTGTAGATGGAATCCTGTGCCCACTGAAGGGCGGCAACGGATTCCTTCGAATCACAGGTGATGTCCCAGTCCTTGGACCAGCTGCCGCCCCAACCCCACAGGTTGTTCTGCAGGGTCCAGCCGGCGTAGCCCGCAAGGGCAGGGTAGATGTACGCGTACTGTGCACCGGACGTGGCCTTGAGCTTGGGAGCCCACTCGGCGAATTCCTGCCAGGTTGCGGGAGCACGGTCCGGGAGGCCAGCTGCCTTGAAATGGTCCTTGTTGTAGTAGAACAGCGGCGTTGAGCGCCCATATGGGAGCGCCCACTGCTTGTCGTCGTACTTGTAGTCATCAACCAAGGACTTCTGGAAGTCGTCGATCTTGATGTCCAACTGCTTCACCAGGCCATCGATAGGGATGATGCTGCCGTTGGAGAAGTAGCGGAACCACCACACATCAGAGAGCACCACCAAGCCCGGGAGCCCGGTCTTGGCTGCCTGCGACGTCTGGAATTTCTGAGCGATCTCTTCGTAGTTGGCGCCTGCCGTTACAAGGTTGACCTTGATATCGGGGAACTTGGCATGAAACTTCTCAATGATCGCCTTCTCAACATCCTGGGACTTACCCGGGTGGTTGGTCCACAAGTCGATGGAGGCGGCGGGCTTTACGCCCGTGAAGTCGATCGTGGCGGTGTCGACGGCGTCTGCCGTGCCCGCCGTCGACGGTCCGCCGCATGCGGCGAGGGCCGCAGCTCCGGCTCCGAGGCCTGCCAGGCCCAGGAAATGCCGGCGGTCAAGATTGGTGCGCATGGTGCTTCCTCTCAATAACTTATTTCGATGCGAATGGTGCGGTGGAGAAAATCAGCCGGTGACACTGCCTTGGGTGAGCCCGGCAACGATGTAGCGCTGGAGTGCGGCGAACACCAGCAGGATGGGAACGATTACCAGGACGGCCCCGGCCATGAGAATTCCCCACCCGGCGCCATTTCCTTCGGAGTTCTGCAACAACGTCAGCCCCACGGGGAGCGTCATGGTCTCGGGGCGGTCGGTGATGATGAGTGGCCAGATGTAGTCGTTCCATTCACTGACCACGGTCACCAAAGCCACCGTGGCGATGGATGGGACCGACACCGGCACGATGATCTGCCACAGCCGTCGCCAGTGTCCCGCTCCGTCGATTTCGGCTGCTTCAAGGATCGACGGCGGCAGGGTCAGGAAGTGTTGCCGCAGCAGGAACGTCCCAAACGCTGTGCCGAGGCCCGGGAGGATGATGCCCCACAGGGTGTTCTTGCCACCCATGCCCGCGATCAGGATGTAGTTGGGGAGGATGGACACCTGCGCCGGGACCATGAGCGCGACCAGGATCAACACGAAGATCACGTTCTTGAACGGGAATCGGACGAAGACCAGCGCGTAGGCGGTCAGAATGGCCAGGATGACCTTGATGGACGAGCCAACCACGGTGACGATCAGGCTGTTGGCAAAGAACTGTGCGAAGGGCACTGTGGTCATCGCCGTGACGTAGTTCTGCAGATTCAGGGATTCCGGCAGGATCCGGAGGTCCATGGTGACGATCTCGCCCGGCTGCTTGAAGGAGCTCAGCAGCATCCACAGCAGCGGCAGGAACACTGCCAGCGTGGCGAGGATCAAAGGAACATAACCGGTTGCAACTGTCTGGAGCAGGTTCGCCCGTGAGAGCGGGCGGGGCCGCCCCTGCGGTGCGTCCACGTCTGGGGAAACGACGGCGACTGGTAGCGGTGCGCTCATGAGTAGTGGACCTTTCGCTCAACGAACCGCAGCTGCAGGACCGTGATGATCAGCAGGATGGCGAAAAGAATCACCGAAATTGCCGCCGAGTAACCTGCCCTGTTATAGGCCCCGAAGGCTTGGAGGTACGCCTCATAGATCAGGGTGCTGGTGCCATTGCCGAGGGGAGTCATGATGCGGATCAGGTCGAAAGCCTGCAACGAGCTGAGCATGGTGGTGATGAGCAGGAAGAACGTGGTGGGGGAGAGCAGCGGCAGGGAGACGTTGAAGAACCTCCGCACGCTGTTCGCCCCATCCAGGGCAGCCGCTTCCATCACGTCCCGGGGAAGGGACTGCAAACCCGCAAGGTACACCACTGCGCAATACCCCAGGTTCTTCCAGACGTACACAATGATGACCATGACCAAAGAGAGCTGTGGATCGTTGATCCATTGCGGGCTCTGCTGCCCGAGCCCTCTCAGGATCCATGCAAGAACGCCGTAGCCGGGATCGAAGATGAACAGCCACACCAAGCCGACACCCACGCCGGACAGCACATAGGGTGCGAATACCGCGGACCTGGCAAACGTGGTCCCCGGGACCTTCGAGTTCAAGGCGAGGGCAACGAGCAGGCCCAGAACCATCGAACCGCCGACGGTCACCAGCGTGAAGACTGCCGTGGTCCCCAGGACCTTGGCCGCGTCCTCGCTGGTGAAGAACGTGATGTAGTTTTGCAACCCCACCACCGTGGCCGACGCCGAGCCCAAGGTCCAGTCCAACGTGGAGTAGTAGATGTTGTTGATCAGTGGCCAGTACGTGAAGGTGCCGATCAGCACCAGATTCGGCAGGGCCATGGCCAGAAAGACCAGGAAGTCCTTACGGCTGCGTCCGGACCAGCGCCGTCTTTCCAGGCCGGGCTGGGCGGCAGGCGCCGGCGGGGCAGGCGGCGTGGATCCCGGCCTGACTGCAGGCGCGGTGCTGCTGCTGTGAATTTGTCGGGTAGTCATGGGTCACTATCGGTTTCGGGAGAAAGTGGGGCGCCAGCTCCCGGATCGGGGCGGCGGAGACAGGCCTAGCTCACCACATGCACAGCGGCTGAATCGGCGGAATTCGCGGTCCGTAGCGATAGTTGTCTGACACTTCCCAGCCCGTTTACTCGGCGTTACTCGCTTGTTCGTATTCGAGGCCGGGCTCCCACTTTCGGGGGTTCTGCGCCTGTCGGAACGCCGCGACCCTCGGCGCGCTCGGTCGTGCCTCCCTTAGACGCGCGCTGCCGGATCCCGGCGCACCGCCAGTTCGTCCGGCCCCCGGCAGGTGGAGAATGGAGCCATGAATTCGATCACCGATGTTGCCGGGATACGGGTTGGGCATGTGCAGAGGGTGGGGGAGGGGTGGCTGTCCGGGGTCACTGTGGTGCTTCCCCCTGCCGGAACCGTGGGGTCCGTGGATGTTCGCGGTGGGGGTCCCGGGACTCATGAGACCGACGCACTGGATCCCACCACGTTGGTGTCCACTGTGGATGCGGTGGTGTTGACCGGCGGCAGCGCCTTTGGGTTGGCATCGGCAGGTGGTGCCCAACAGTGGTGTGAGGAGCAGGGCAGGGGATTCGCTGTTCCAGGGACCGTGGTTCCGATTGTGCCTGCGGCCGCAATCTTTGATCTCGGTCGGGGTGGTGACGTGAAGGCTCGGCCCGGCATCGACATGGGCTACCAGGCGGCCGCGGCGGCCTTCGCCTCAGGTGACCATGCCGCCGTCGAACGTGGAAACGTGGGTGCGGGGACCGGTGCGCTCATAGCGCGGGGGCAGTACAAGGGCGGGATCGGGACGTCGTCCATCACTCTCGACGGCGGGGTGATTGTGGGGGCCATTGCCGTAGTAAATGCCCTTGGTGCGCCAGTGTTCGGCGCGGCGGGGCCGCAACCCCCGGCAGGCTCGGCGGTTCCGCCGCAGGGACTCAACACGACGCTGGTGGTGGTCGCTACGAATGCTGCCCTTGATGTGGCCGAATGCAAGCGGACCGCCAGTGCCGGGCATGCCGGGTTGGCCCGGGCGTTGGATCCGTCCCACACCCTTGCGGACGGCGATACCGTGTTCACCTTGGCGACTGGCGCCGTCGTGCTTGATCGCACTACTGAACAGGCGCGGCAAGTGTCGCTGATAACGCTCCAAAGTGCCGCGGCGGAAGCGGTCCGGCTGGCGATTCTGGATGGCGTGGCCTCGGCCGACGGCGTGAGCACAACGGCAGGCGATTTCCTTGCATTTCGTCCGGCGGGAGAGTGACGGCGGCCGAAGCTTGCGCTACCATGGACGGATTTAACTTTCCGGCCTGATTGGCGTAGAGTTATTTGTTGGTTGTCTGTGCAGCCACGCCCTTTTTGGTGTCGTGGTTCCAAGAGGGCCAAGCAAACAAAAAACGTCCGCTGGATCTTCGGTGCCTAACTGAAGGACGGTGGCAAACAACAGTTAGCGGAGGATATGGCCAAGAAGGACGGGGTCATTGAGATCGAGGGCGTTGTGACTGAGGCGCTGCCCAATGCGATGTTTCGTGTTGAGCTCACCAATAAGCACGTCGTTCTCGCACACATCTCTGGGAAGATGCGACAGCACTACATTCGAATCCTCCCCGAGGACCGGGTAGTGGTGGAGCTGAGCCCATACGACCTCACACGTGGTCGTATCGTCTACCGCTACAAGTAAATTGCTGGGCGGCAGGCAATAGTGCCTAAGCCGCTCCAGCAGATCAACTGCAAAACACGCAAAGGAACGCCATGAAGGTCAAGCCGAGCGTCAAGCAGATCTGCGACAAGTGCAAAGTGATCCGCCGTAACGGCCGGGTCATGGTGATCTGCGAGAACCCGCGCCACAAGCAGCGCCAGGGCTAATTCCCTCTCGGGAATCAGCGCCCGCAAGGGCAAACCTGGGCTGCTAGCCCACGCAAGTAAATAAAGGCAGCACAAGCTGTGCCAGGACTGCATTACAGAGCCTGGTCAGCGAACCCCCGGTCGGAGGCTGGGGCCACACTGAACGTGTGGGTGTACTGCCTACGACCTCCGGTTTATTCAAGGAGTACTGCCACTATGGCTCGTCTCGCTGGCGTAGACATTCCCCGCGAAAAGCGGTTGGAAATTGCGCTTACTTACATCTACGGCGTGGGCAAGACCCGTGCACACGAAACCCTGGCTGCCACCGGCATCAGCGCCGACGTTCGCGTCAAGGACCTGACTGACGCCGAGTTGGTCCAGCTGCGTGACTACATTGAAGGCAACTACAAGGTTGAGGGTGACCTTCGCCGCGAGGTAGCCGCTGACATCCGCCGCAAGGTAGAGATCGGCAGCTACGAAGGCCTGCGCCACCGCAAGGGCCTGCCCGTACGCGGACAGCGTACGAAGACCAACGCTCGTACCCGCAAGGGCCCGAAGCGCACCGTCGCCGGCAAGAAGAAGGCCGGACGTTAATCCCTCGGGATTGATCCGGTTTTCCCCCGATAACTTTCTGTAGGAGAAACAATGCCCCCGAAGACTCGTGGAGCGGTTCGTAAGCCGCGTCGCAAGGATAAGAAGAATATTGCGCTTGGCCAGGCGCACATCAAGAGCACCTTTAACAACACCATCGTGTCCATCACGGACCCGAACGGTGCTGTAATCTCATGGGCTTCCGCCGGTGAGGTTGGCTTCAAGGGCTCCCGTAAGTCCACTCCGTTCGCCGCCCAGATGGCTGCTGAAGCTGCTGCAAAGCGCGCTCAGGAGCACGGTCTGCGCAAGGTTGACGTATTCGTCAAGGGCCCGGGATCCGGACGCGAAACCGCAATCCGTTCGCTTCAGGCCGCTGGCCTCGAGGTTGGCTCCATCCAGGACGTCACCCCCAGCGCCCACAACGGTTGCCGCCCGCCGAAGCGCCGCCGCGTCTAATTAGGTCTTCCCTGCCTGACCGGCCGGGCCTGCTGTGGAGAGTTTCGACCCTCCATAAGCATGGCCCGGCTGGTCAGGCTGGAAACCGAAGCCGATTTCCACCACCTGTGTTGCGTCATATAGCGGATGCTCGCCGAAAGGAAACCTAAGTGCTCATTGCACAGCGCCCCACCCTGTCTGAAGAAGTTGTATCCGAGAACCGCTCCCGTTTCATCATTGAACCGCTGGAGCCGGGCTTCGGCTACACCCTCGGAAACTCCCTCCGCCGTACCCTGCTCTCCTCCATCCCCGGTGCCGCTGTAACCAGCATCCGGATCGATGGCGTGCTGCACGAGTTCACCACGGTTCCGGGTGTCAAGGAAGATGTCACCGAGATCATCCTGAACATCAAGAACCTTTCGGTTTCCTCCGAGCACGATGAGCCGGTTGTTGCTTACCTGCGCAAGCAGGGCCCCGGAGTCGTCACCGCCGCGGACATCGCTCCGCCGGCCGGCGTCGAATTCCACAACCCGGATCTGCACATTGCCACGCTGAACTCGAAGGGCAAGTTCGAACTCGAACTGACCATCGAGCGCGGCCGTGGCTACGTTTCGGCAGCTCAGAACAAGTCCGGCGACTCCGAGATCGGCCGTATTCCGGTTGACTCGATCTACTCGCCGGTCATGAAGGTAACTTTCCGCGTGGAAGCTACCCGTGTTGAGCAGCGCACCGACTTCGACAAGCTCATTGTCGACGTCGAGACCAAGCAGGCTATCGCCCCGCGTGATGCTGTTGCTTCCGCAGGCACCACCTTGGTGGAACTGTTCGGTCTGGCTCGTGAGCTGAACACCGCAGCTGAAGGTATCGAGATTGGCCCGTCGCCGACGGACGCTGCCCTGGCAGCCGACATGGCTCTGCCGATCGAGGATCTGGACCTCACCGTCCGTTCCTACAACTGCCTCAAGCGTGAGGGCATCCACACCGTGGGTGAACTCGTTGCCCGCTCCGAGGCTGACCTGATGGACATTCGTAACTTCGGTGCGAAGTCCATTGACGAGGTCAAGGCAAAGCTCGTGGAACTGGGCCTGTCCCTCAAGGACTCCCCTCCCGGTTTCGATCTCGCAGCCCGCGCCGCAGCCATCGAAGAGGACGACGCCGCTTTCAGCGACGACGAGCTCTAAACAGCAGATCTTGGCCGCCAGGTCCAGCAATGGACCTGACCGGCTTACATAACAGGAGAAATAACTATGCCTACCCCCACTAAGGGTCCGCGCCTCGGAGGCGGCCCGGCTCACGAGCGCCTGATGCTCGCGAACCTGGCAGCTGCTCTGTTTGAGCACAAGCGCATCACCACCACGGTTACCAAGGCCAAGCGCCTTAAGCCGTACGCAGAGCGTCTGGTCACCTTCGCCAAGCGTGGCGACCTCGCTTCCCGCCGCCGCGTTCTCGGCCTGATCAGCGACAAGGGCGTTGTCCACGAGCTGTTCACCGACATCGCCGGCGCCGTTGCCAACCGCGATGGTGGCTACACCCGCATCACCAAGATCGGCAACCGTAAGGGCGACAACGCTCCCATGGCTGTCATCGAGCTCGTTCTCGAGCCGGTTTCCCCGAAGCAGGCCGTTGTTGCTGAAGCAACTGCTGCCGCTGCCAAGGCTGCTCCGGCTGCCGAGGAAGAGGTCGTTGAGACCGAAGCTGTAGAAGCAGAAGCTGCTGAGACCGAAGAGGCTCCGGCCGCTGAGGCAGAAGCTACTGAAGCTGAAGCTGCTGAAACCGAAGAGGCTCCGGCCGCTGAGGACAAGAAGTAATTCACTGAATTCTTCGCAGTAGACTTAAGTCTATGAACGAACGAAAACCCGCTGCCCCCGTTTTGGGGGGCGGCGGGTTTTTGCGTGTCAGGCTTGATCTCTCCTACGACGGCGGACCCTTCAACGGGTGGGCCCTGCAGCCCGGGCTGCGTACTGTCCAGGGCTCTCTGGAGGAAGCACTGGCCCTCCTGCTGCAACGGCCGATCCGTGTCACGGTGGCTGGCAGGACTGACGCCGGCGTCCACGCCCGCGGCCAAGTGGTTCACCTGGACCTGACCGAAGCCGAGTGGCTGTCACTGCCGCGCGGGCACGAGCTCGATCCCGCCGTCGCGCTATTGCGGCGGCTCCGCGGCGCTTTGAGCCGCATCCTCGGTGACCTTACCGGTGCCGTGGAGGTGCACGACGCCGGTCTTGCGCCGGAAGGATTCGACGCCCGCTTTTCAGCGTTGTGGCGCAGGTACAGTTACCGGATTGCCGACGGTCCGGAGCGCTGGGATCCGGTTCTGCGGGGGATCACTTTATGGCACAAAGCGCCTCTGGATGTGTCGCTCATGAACCACGGTGTCCTGGCTTTGCTTGGACTCCAGGATTTCCGTTCCTACTGCAAGCCGCGGGAAGGTGCCACCACCATTCGTGAGCTGCAGAAGTTCTCGTTTGTACGCGGCAGCGACGGTGTCATTGTTGCCACCGTTCAGGCTGATGCTTTCTGCCACAACATGGTGCGCTCCTTGGTGGGATCTGCGCTGCGTGTGGGGGAGGGGCTTGAGTCTCCAGAGTGGTTGCACTCGCGCCTCCTGGAGCGGAAGCGGGATGCCAAGTCAGTGCTCGCCGCGCCGCATCCCTTGGTGCTGGAGGAAGTTGCTTATCCGTCGGACGCCGAGATGCTGGCCCGGGCTGAGCTGACACGGGCGCGGCGGGCGTAGCTTCTTTCTTGCTTTGCGCTTTCCCGGAACGTTGGAGGACCCCCTCCCGGCTCTGGGTACCGGAAGGGGGCCGTTGTGGCACTCCGCGGTCTGGGATCCGTGAAGTGCCGGTCTATTTCCCGTGGGGCAAGATCAGCTGAACGCCTCCATGATTCTGATACCTGCGGGACCCAGAAGGATGATGAAGAGCACCGGGAAGATACAGAACAGCAGGGGGAAGAGAACCTTCACAGGCAACTTCATGGCTTTCTCTTCTGCATGCTGACGACGTTTGACGCGAGCTTGTTTTGCCTGCGCGCGCAGGACGTTGGCGATGCCGATCCCGTACTTATCGGCTTGGATCACGGCGAGAACGAAACTCCGTACGTCCGTCACTGTAGAACGCTCAGCCAACGCCTCGTAGGCCTCCTGCCTGGGCCTTCCTACCTGGATGTCCTGGAGGGTCCGGATGAGTTCTTGTGCCAAGGGACCCGTCCCTTGCGCGGATGCCCGTTCCATGGCCGACTCGAATCCGAGACCTGCCTCAACCGAGATCAACATCTGATCGAGGGTATTGGGGAACTCTATCTTTATGGCTTCCTGCCGTTTGGCGCCTTGGTTGTAAACCAGAAGGTCGGGGATGAAGTAGAGAAACAGCATGAGGAAAAGACCGAAGCCAATAACGGTGGGCCCTGGGTTTGCGGCAAACAGCAGGATGCTGAACAGGGCGCCTACCGCCGCCAACATTGGCTTGATGGCAATGAGCTTAGTGAGGGGCAGGGACTTGGGGCGCCCAGCAAGTGCCAGCCAATGGTCGAGTTTGGCTTCGTAACTTCCTGGCGTTAGCTTTCGTGCAACGCCAAGCAGCAGCGGTGGGCGTTGGATGTTGACCCCAGCGCCCTGGGCGAAACCTGAACCGAGGTTGGAATGGATGGCCACTATCCCCTTGCGGTCAGCGGTGGCCAAAGACCAGACAAAGTAGGCGAGCGGCAGAATAATTGCGGCGATGATCAACCACGCATGGGCAGTCATGACACTTAACCTCCTAGAACCTGATCTTGACGGTGCGGTTCATCCAGAAGCCGCCGACAATGAAGAGCACACAGCTAAGGACCGTCAAGGCAATTCCCACGGGATGGTGGACGAAAACCCGCAGGTAACCCGGGTTGATGACGCCAAGAACTGCTCCCACACCAACGGGTAACGCCATCAGGATGACGGCGGACATTCTGCCTTCAGCACTCAGGGACCGTACGTGGCCCTTGATCTCGCTGCGTTCGCGAATGGTGCCCGCCACTTGTTCCAGGACTTCTGCCAAGTCGCCACCGACTTCACGGTTGATCTGTATGGCTTGGCCGATCCAACGGAAATCTTCGCTGTCCATGCGGGACGCGCAATCTTCTATTGATTGTCGGGCGTCCTTGCCGATTCTCACTTCGTTGACAATTCGGGCGAGCTCTTCAGATGTCGGAGCTTGGGATTCCTGTGCTGCGGCCTCAATCGACCGCATGATGCTGTGTCCAACGCGAAGCCCGCCAATGAGTATCTGAATAGTGTCTGTCAGCTGCGTTTCAAAGGTGGATCGACGTTTTTCGGTTCTGTAGACCAGAAGCAACTTCGCCGCGAAGGGGGTTATCAACGCGGCCAATATACCAATAAGGGGATTGGTCAACAGCATGGTGAGGATCCCCAGTATTACGGTGGCAATGGCTACCAGAACAGTGAAATCGGCAGGAGCTTGCTTAACACCTGCGTTGTAAAGAACCTCTCGATTGTATGGTCCGCCGGAACGGCCAAGGGCAGTGTCAACCACTCGGACTGCAGACTGGGATACGCGCCCTAAAGTGGACTCGTCCGGGGTGAATCCCAGACGGCGTCGCTCCATGGGGATGCTTCCATTGCGGGGCCTGCAGACCACAACGATCAGAATCAGGAGGGCGGCTGCACAGGTGCCAATGGCGAAAAAGAACAGAACCGGATTGTCCACTGTTAACGCCTCCCGGTCGTGATTGGTGCGGCTCCGAAAACGGAAGGTGAAACGGAGATCCCAAGTTCCGTGAAGCGGTCCAAGAAACGTGGGCGGATACCCGTCGGGAGCGCTCTGCCCAAGAAACGGCCCCCGGAATCGAGTCCTGCTGCATAGTCGAAGAGGAATGCATCCTGGAGGGTCACAACCTCGCCTTCCATCCCCTGTACCTCGGTGACATGGGTAATCCGCCGGCTCCCATCGCGTAAACGCGTCACTTGGACGATCAAGTCCACTGCGGACGATACTTGCTCGCGGACTGCACGGAGCGGTAGGTCCATGCCTGCCATCAGGACAAGCGTCTCCAGCCGTGCGATGGCATCGCGGGGAGAGTTCGCGTGCACCGTCGACAAAGACCCGTCGTGCCCTGTATTCATCGCCTGGAGCATGTCGAGTGACTCGCCACCACGTACTTCTCCGACAATGATCCGATCGGGCCGCATACGGAGTGAGTTGCGCACCAAGTCCCTAATGGTGACGGCACCCTTACCCTCGATGTTCGGCGGGCGACTCTCCAACCTGACCACATGGCGTTGCTGCAGTTGGAGTTCCACAGCGTCCTCGATGGTGACGATGCGGTCGGATTCCGGGATGAAAGAGGACAGTACGTTCAAGAGTGTCGTCTTGCCGGTTCCTGTTCCACCAGAGACGATGACGTTCAACCGGGCGCGCACACAGGCACTGAGCAGTTCAGCCATTTCATGGCTCATTGATCCCCATTCGATGAGATTTCGAACCGTCAAGGGAACATGACTGAATTTCCTGATGGTGAGCGACGGACCGTTCACGGCCAGCGGAGGAATGATGGCATTGACACGGGAACCGTCTTCCAGCCGGGCATCCACGAGCGGTGAAGACTCATCAATGCGGCGCCCGACCTTGGAAACAATTCGCTCAATGACCTTTCTAAGGTGGGCATCTGAACTGAACTGCAGATCCGTGAATGCCAAGTGTCCCTGCCGCTCGACGTAGATCTGGTCGAAGCGATTCACCATCACTTCCGTGACGGAAGGGTCCTCCAATAGACGCTGCAGGGGACCAAACCCCATCACTTCGTCTGAGATCTCACGAATCAGCCGACGCCGCTCTTCGGGAGTAAGTGGCACTTGTTCTTCGTCAATGACAGCAGACAGTTCTTCAACGGCGAAGGAACGCAATTCCTCCTCGGAAGATGATGCGTCCCCGATTCTGCTGCCCATGCGCTCAAAAAGCGCCGATGCGGCCCGTTGCTTCAGACCGGCAAGGGCGTCCACTGCTGGCGCGGAAGGCGATCCGCCCAACATCGGGCCGTTAGCCGGCAGCAGGGTTTGAGCGCCCATCAAGTCAATCTCGTGTCGGGCGTCCTGGCCTTCGTTGTCGCGGGCTTGGGCTTCGGCTACAACATCTGGGTTCTTTTTCGAGAGCCGTTCGGAGAGTTTCATGACACCACAACCCTTCGGTGAAGTTTGCCCTGAGGGGCTGCTTCCAGTCGTGGATCGAAGCGTTCGACGAGTTTCTTCAGGCCCTTTGCGGCCGAATCCCGAGTGGTCCCTTGGAGTACAGGCACCCCACGGTTGGTCGAATAGGGGAGGTTCCGCGATCGTGGAATCACTGCGTCGATTGGCACTCCAATGGTGGCTTCCACGTCCTGGACGGAGATGCCGCTCTTCCTGTCCGCGAAGTTCAGCACAGTATGCCGGCCCTGTGGCAGCAGTTGGAGTTCCCGCAGAACACTGAAGCACTTCCGCAGGCCGCGGATGCTGGGGACATCCATTCCACATACCCAGACGCCATCCGTTGCAAGCTCCAAGGTTGCGAGGCAATGCTCACCCAGTCCGGGGGCAGTATCCACCACAACGTACCGGAACTCTGTGGCCAGCTGGTTGATCAGCCTAGTGACGTGTTCTGCGGTGATGTAATCCGACTCGGACGGCTTCTTTGGCGCGCAGAGAGCGTAAATGCCTGACGGGTGCACTGTGAGGAATGCCTTGAGGACCATGGAGTCCTGTGAAGCTGAGCCGTGTACAGCTTCAGTGATGGAATGTTCCGGCTCAAGCAATAGCCCGGATGCTACATCTCCAAATTGGAGATCCAGATCCACAATCACGACGCTCATAGGGGCGACGGCACCTAGTCCGACGGCAAGGTTCGTCGCGACGGTCGTCTTGCCAACGCCACCTTTCGGCGACATGACAGCTATGACTCGGCCCCTTTCCTGTCCGGATTCGGAAACCGACTGCATTCCACGGCGCCTACTGGCCGCTGCCAAGCAGGCCCTTTCCAGGAGAACCCGCAGCTCGTTGACGTCGATCTCAGGCGTCAGGACATCTCGAATGCCAGCATGCATGGCGCGGAGGATGATGTCCGGGCTGGGTTCCGACACCAGCAGGAGGCTGATTTCCGGGTATTGGAGGTCGAAGACGGTAGCCAGTTTCAGGGCGTCGTCCGGATTCACGCCCGGCCCTAAAATCATGACTTCCGGCGGTGCCCCGGTCAGCTGTTTGAAAACGTCATCTGTTCCGCCCTTCAGTACGTCGGGGGACAGGGTTTGCAGGTCGCCGTGGAGGGCCCCGGTTACGGCTTGACGCACACGGCCCTCAAAGTCCCGGACTGCCGTGATGGCTACGAAGCGGCTCATTGGACCAGCCCTCCAAAATTGGTAGTGGGAGGATCAGTCTTCACGGTCTTGTCGGTCTGCTTGGAGAGCCAGAGCGTGCCGAACTCAGCGCCAAAGACCATCTTTGCGGCGTTCGCATCGCTGAGGGCGACGGTGACATAGGCGGAACCATTCGGCAGCGCTACGCCTTTGTCTGATCCCGCCGACTTCTCGGCATCAGGTGCGGCCTGTTGGACTGCTGTCACCAAGACATCGTGATAAAGGAGCTCCGTGAAGTCTTTCCACCCTGTCATACCGGCCGGGAGGTTGGCTCCTGCCGGCACGGCCTCATCCAACTTGAACGATGCGAAAACTGTGACAGTGTCGCCGGCTTCAATTCTTCCGCCGAGGATTCTCTCGGGGGCAAGGACAAAGGTAGCTTCCTGCAGACCTTCAGGCACGGGCACGGTCCCAGGCGCCAACTCCTTCGGATCCACGAGCTTGACGCCCAGCAACTGCTCGCCGGGCTGAAGGTCGGCCGAAGTGACCTTCCCCTTCTGGTCATTGAGCGCCTTGATGGTGCCAGGCGCTACTGCTGTCTGCGGAAGGGTTTCCACCCGAACCTTTGATTCAAGCTCCTCTACCTTGGTACCGGCTGGAACACGTTCTTTGATGACCAGAACGTTTATGGGATCAAGCCCTTGCTGCGCCCGCTTATCTGCTCCCTGAACGTAGGTGACCAGTAGAACGGTGCCAATGACTGCCAAAAGCAGTGCTGCAATGCCTCCCAGTAGGCGTGTCTTCACTTTTAACTCCTTTCGAGTTTTTGGTGATTCTTTGTGTGATGCTGTGCGCAGTTAATCGGTCAGTGTGACCACGGACGCTCCGTAGTTGGGAACTGTGCCGCTTATCTGCGAACCCTCTTCGAGTGATACGAAGCGGGAGAAGTACCCCTGAAGTCCCCGGCAGTTTCCATTGCAGCTAGGGGCAAGAGGGTCGAGGACCGCTCCTGACCCGCTGAACTTATAGCCGGTGACCTGAAAGGCTGCGAAGCCAATCAGCGTGTACTTTGCATTGCTTCCGTTGCCGGCAGCGGTCTTGAAAAGTGGTATGAGAGCGGGCTCATCCATGATGGTGGCAAGAACAGCGTCACAAGCCGCTGCGTTGGGAAAATGGTTGCCGGGTTGCCCTTTGACAGTCGCATCGAGCGAGATGTTCGTGGAGCAACCTGTGTTGGTGACGAGCCATCCAAAACCACCAGGCTGGTAGCCGTTTTGTGCAGCGCAACCCGGAACGGTGGGAGCATTCTCGTCGTAGCGCAGCAGGATGTGGGTCGGAGTCGGGTCGCCTGAGAAGTTGCCGGTGGAGTTAAGCGATGCCAGCTGCGTAGGTGAAAGGTACTTTCTGAAAACGCACTCACTCACCGTCCAAGGCAAGGTTGTCGCCGCCGCCGGGGCACCCCATTGTGCTTCTGCGGCCGCTTCCACGGTCGCGGTATCCATACCCAGAACCCTCGCGAAGTACAGGGAAAAGCTGTTCGCCCCTGAACCCCCATCGCGTGCATTCGTAACAACACGGACGGTAGTGGAAGCTGGAAAAGACACTGCAGATCCGCTGGAACCATCATTCGCGTTGCTATTGGCGAAGTTGTTTGCCGTTGCGGTGCTGTCTCCGCAGTTACCATTGGCGCAATCGGTGGCGATCGCCAGGGCTGCGGCGTCGGCGCCGTTCTGCAGCTGGGCCTTCTCGGCATACAGGGCTCCGACATCGACGGCAAGGGCCGCAAAGCCCAAAAGCACGACCATCAGCCCTGCGACGACTATGGTTGCCGCCCCTCGTTCGTGGGACTCGACGCGATTGACTTGGCGCCTGACCCAGAGTTGCTTCAGCCGCCGCATCTCATCACCCCAACCCCGGTCATGCTGAGTGGGAAGATGCCCGGTGCTCCGAAGAAGCCGGCATCCAGGAAGCCTGACATGGACGGCAGCGAAACGCTGGTGGTGACTTCGACATTGGAGCCAGGAGCGCAACTGGAAGCGTTGTCGCTAACACTTACACCCAGGCCCTCCAATGAAGGCGCTGCGGACAACGCTGTGCCGGCCACGTCCAAACCACCATCTTGATAGTGAACTGCGGCGTAGCGTGCGCCCTCCCGAGCCGCTTGCGTCAGTGATACTTGGACGTTGAGGACTCGACCAAACTCGATGATTCCAATGAGGACGAGAAGCAACAGTGGCAAAAGGATCGCCATTTCGATTGCAACCGCGCCTCGTTCTTTCCGATCCATGTCGATTCCCCGACTTTCCCAGATAGGGCTGAAAGTGGAACTATTCGGAAAGCAGTTTGGCTCCGGTGGAACGACGCCACCAGAGCCAAACTGCGTTTGGGGTGGTGATGCCTAGATGGCGGCGTCCACACGAGTGAAGAGGTTTGCGATCTGCGGCCCAAGAAGGGTAACGGCCGCAAGCACCAGGAGGGCGATGAAGGCGACCATGATGCCGTATTCAACCATCGTCGCTCCCTTCTCGTCCTTGGTGAAGCGGTCCTTGACGCCGGCAATGTACGAGGTAATGGTGAAAATAAAAGCAGACATTGAAAAATCCTTCCCAGAAAAAGCATTTGCGAATTGGGTTATAGGTCCAGCAAATTATCGGAATTTGCTTCGACTCCCGAACTACCCCCATGGTGCCTTTAGCGGTCCGGAATTCGATGAGATAAGAATTCACCCTGGGAAGCAGCTGCGACAATGCGTAGCCGTACTTGACTTGGGGGAGGGGCGCTACTCGCCGGCACGCACTGAGGTTAGGAAGTACTCAGTTTTGGAAGAAAAAGGGGTCAAAACTACTTGGTTTCGAAAGCTGCCTTATTAATTGAGCGACCCTTCGCGGGGAGGTAAATGCGTACCAGGCAGGGCTAGCTCATGACCAAGGCCACGCCAAGGGCGGCGATGACCATTGCCGGGCCATGAGCCGTTTCTGTGGGTTTTTCCGCGCGTCGCAGGCGCAACATCAGCACCGTGAGCACCCCGCCCACCACAAATCCCAGCAGTCCCCCGAACAGTACTTGCTGCCAACCCAAGTACCCCAAGTACAACCCCAGGGGTGCTGCGAGCTTCACGTCGCCCATTCCGATGCTTCCCGGCGAAATAAGTCCGAGAATGAGGTAGCCGGCGAACAAAATGGCACCGCCGGCGAGGGCTCGGAACAGCTCCGGCCACCCCGGAGCAAGCGCCGCGGATGCCGCCAGGAGCAACAAGCCGCCCCCAAGGAGGATCACAATGAGGGCATTGGGCAACAGATGAAGGGCGAAATCGATCCGTGAAAGCTGCACGCCAAGTAAAGCCAACAAAAGAAATGCCGGCAATTCCCATGAGGCGCCGAACCGCCACGCGAGCAAGCCAAACAGCAGCGAGGTGACAGCCGCCGTCGTGATCCGGACCTTCAGGGAAGGGAGTCCATCCAGGCGCGGCAGGCGCAAGGAGATGAGCCACTCGGCGGCCGGGCACAGCAGGAAGCCGGCGAGGGCGATAATGAGTGGAAAGGCGGGCCCGTCGGTCATATGCTCTCCCTCAGTCAGTGCCAGACCCCCAGGGCCGGTCACCCCATTTTGACCCGGGCGCCCCGTTGAAGGTATTGTTTAGAGTCGTTGTGCGTGTCCTATCTCGATGACACATGCCTCCCGGGGGATCCAGTTGCAGGATCGCTAACTCCTGAGGTATTTCGAGATCCTGGGATGACTGGTACATAGAGCCCTCACCTCTGCTCCGGTAGCGCATACATAGTAGGTACACGCCTTATTGCGTGTCGCCTAAAACATGAACGCCAGAACAAGAACGAGGCAAAACCGTGCGTACGTACACCCCGAAGCCCGGCGATATCAACCGCCAGTGGCACGTCATTGACGCCACCGACGTTGTCCTTGGTCGTCTTGCCAGCCAGACCGCAACACTGCTGCGCGGAAAGCACAAGCCGACCTTTGCGTCCCACATGGACATGGGCGACTTCGTCATCATCATCAACGCTGAAAAGGTTGCCCTCACCGGCGCCAAGCTGGAGCAGAAGCGCGCATACCGCCACTCCGGTTACCCGGGCGGCCTGACCTCCGTCAACTACGCCGAGCTGTTGGAATCCAACCCGGTTCGCGCTGTTGAGAAGGCCATCAAGGGCATGCTCCCCAAGAACTCCCTCGCAGCTCAGCAGCTGGGCAAGCTCAAGGTCTACGCAGGCCCCGAGCACCCCCACGCAGCTCAGCAGCCGAAGACTTTCGAAATCACCCAGGTCGCCCAGTAGTCCTGGCCACCAACTAAACTTTTTATTACAAGGAGAACCGTGGCTCAGAACGAAGAACTGACCGCCGAAGCCGTCGAGGCTGAGGAAACCCTCACCAGCTACACCTCGGAAAGCACATCTGCTGAAGATGCGCCCAAGAAGGAGCGCCCGGCACTGACTGTTGCCGGTGCAGCTGTTGGCCGCCGCAAGGAAGCCGTTGCACGCGTTCGCGTTGTTCCGGGTTCCGGCAAGTGGACCATCAACGGCCGCACGCTGGACAACTACTTCCCGAACAAGCTGCACCAGCAGGATGTCAACGAGCCCTTCAAGATCCTTGATCTCGAAGGCGCTTACGACGTCATCGCCCGTATCCACGGCGGTGGCATTTCCGGCCAGGCCGGTGCACTGCGTCTCGGTGTTGCCCGCTCGCTGAACGAGATCGACGTCGACAACAACCGCGCCACCCTCAAGAAGGCCGGTTACCTGCGCCGTGACGCCCGCGTCATCGAGCGTAAGAAGGCTGGTCTCAAGAAGGCACGCAAGGCTCAGCAGTACTCCAAGCGTTAATTCGCTTCGCCCCTTCCCTGGGGTATCGAAAGCCCGTTCCGCCACTTCGGCGGGGCGGGCTTTCGCCGTTAAACACGGGCCCTGCACGTCGCGCATGTGACGCTCCGACACGCCCCTGAACTGATGGTGTCCCGGCGTCGTCTAAACTTGAGCCGATGTCTAGATTATTTGGAACAGATGGCGTGCGCGGTCTCGCGAACGGATTGCTCACCGCCGAGCTGGCTATGCAGCTCGCCCAGGCCGCCGCCGTCGTACTCGGCCATGACCGCACAACCAACGGCAAGCGGCCACGCGCCGTCGTCGCCAGGGACCCAAGGGCGAGTGGCGAGTTCCTCGCCGCCGCCGTGGAAGCCGGGCTTTCCAGCTCCGGCATCGACGTCTACGACGCCGGTGTGCTTCCTACGCCGGCGGCCGCCTACCTGGTGGCAGATCTCGACGCCGATTTCGGCGTCATGCTGTCGGCTTCCCACAACCCTGCGCCGGATAACGGCATCAAGTTCTTCGCCCGCGGCGGCCAGAAGCTCCCGGACCACGTCGAAGACGCTATCGAGGCGCAGCTGGGCAAAGAGCCACAGCGCCCGACTGGAGCCGACGTTGGACGTATCCAGCGCTTCTCAGACGCCGAGGACCGCTACATCGTGCACCTGCTGGGCACGCTTCCCAAGCGCCTTGATGGCCTGAAGGTGGTCCTGGACTGCGCGCATGGCGCAGCGAGTGGCTGTTCACCGCAGGTGTTTAAGGACGCCGGAGCCGATGTCGTAGTTATCGGTGCTGAACCTGATGGCCTGAACATCAACGAGGGCGTAGGTTCCACCCACTTGGGTCCGTTGAAGGAAGCCGTGGTCAAGCATGGCGCTGACCTTGGCGTAGCCCACGATGGCGACGCCGACCGCTGCCTCGCTGTGGACCACGAAGGCAACGAAGTGGATGGCGACCAGATCATGGCCATCCTGGCACTGGCCCTCAACGAGGCCGGAAAACTCAAGGACAGCATCCTTGTGGCGACCGTCATGAGCAACCTCGGCCTCAAGATCGCCCTCAAGAATGCCGGAATCACCATCCGCGAAACCGGAGTCGGGGACCGTTACGTCCTCGAGGAAATGCGCGAGGGCGGCTACAACCTCGGTGGCGAACAGTCCGGTCACGTAATCTTCTCCGATTATGCAACCACAGGCGACGGCGTCCTCACCGGTTTGCAGCTCGCGGCACAGGTTGCCCTGACCGGCCGCAGCCTCAAGGAACTCGCCACCGCGATGACAAAGCTCCCGCAGCTCATGATCAACGTCAAAGGCGTAGACAAGGCCCGTGCCGGAACCGATGAAGGCGTGGCCGCGGCTGTTGCGGCGGCTGAACTCGAATTGGGCGAGACCGGCCGTGTGCTGCTCCGTCCCTCTGGCACCGAGGCATTGGTGCGCGTCATGGTGGAAGCCGCCGACATGGAGACGGCCGAACGCATCTGTACGGGACTTGCTGCAGTGGTCAAGGAGCGCTTGGGCGCTCCCAGCGAGTTGGCTGTCTAAACACCCAGAACATGGTTTCGGCCCGCGCCCTTCGTTAAGAGGGGGAGCGGGCCGATGACCTTTAATGACTAGAGGTAGTCCGGGGCTGCTTCCAACCCGAAATACTCCTCCAAAGTGGCGATGCCTCGGTTGGCCATGTCCGTCGCTGCCTCCACGCCGATGTAGCGCAGGTGCCAGGACTCGTAGAAGTAGCCGGTGGTGTCGTGGAACATCCATGGATAGCGGACCACGAAGCCGAACCTGTGGGCATTGGCTTTCGCCCACACCGCGGCTGGTTGCTCTGCAAAGCAGGGCTGGAAGCTGCAGGCGCCGCCGCCGTCGCCGATGTCGAAGGACCAGCCTGTCTGATGCTCGGAGTGGCCGGGCCGTGCTGAGGCGCGGTCTGCAGCCGCCTGGCCCGTGCTGGTGACGTAACCGCCGTACGTGGCCACCTGGGTGGAGTAGGAGCGGTAGCCCGAGGCCAGCGTCATGACGACGCCCTCGGTTGCTGCTGCCGCGAACATCTTTTCCGCGGCAGCCGCCGTCGTGCTGTTCAGCAAGGACGCTTCGCCGCTGACGGCGAGGCGCACGTTCGGCTGTACCAGATCGGCGGGGACGAAGTCCTGGGGGTTGAGCGGCCGATGTTTGTTGACCACCACCCAGGGGCTGGTGGGATCCGTCAGGGAGTGCTGCGGAGCAACAGCACTGGAAGGCGCGGCGCTGGACGGCATGGCACTGGGCGCCGGCGCAGCAGTCCCAGGGGTCACCGTCACCGGATCGGTGGTGGGGACGCTGGAAGCGGCCGCTGGAGGCGTAGCAACCCCACTTGCGGCATTGGCGGCGACAGGGGAGGGCACGGCATTCTCCGGCGTGCAGGCCGTCAGGGCAACCATTCCGGCACCCGCGGTCAGCAGGCTTGCGAAAACCCGCCTGCTGGGAAGTGGCTTCTGGCCGCTGGCCACGCTAGACCTTCCTCAGCAGCATGCGGCGGATGGAATGGTCGGCATCTTTGGTGAGTACAAGCTGCGCTCGGCCGCGTGTAGGCAGCACGTTCTCCTCGAGGTTCGGCTCGTTGATGCGCTTCCAAATACCGCGTGCCGTCGATTCGGCGTCGTCATCGGAGAGGGTGGCGTAACGGTGGAAGTAGGACTCCGGCTGCGCGAAGGCAGTGGTGCGCAGCTTCCGGAAACGGTCCACGTACCATTCCTCGATATAGGACGTCTTGGCATCCACATAGATGGAGAAGTCAAAGAAGTCGCTGACGGCGAGTCCTTGCTTACCGTCCATGCGGGGGCGGGCGGGGGCGAGGACATTCAGCCCTTCCACGATCAGGACATCGGGACGCCGCACCACTACTTCCTTGCCCGGGACGATGTCGTACGTTACGTGGGAATACCAGGGCGCCCTGACTTCTTCGGCGCCACCTTTGACTTCCGAAACAAAGCGAAGGAGGCCGCGGCGGTCATATGACTCCGGAAATCCCTTGCGTTCCAGCAAGTGCCGGCGCTTGAGTTCGGCCAAGGGGTAAAGAAAACCGTCCGTGGTGATGAGTTCCACATTGGGAGTACCGGGCCAGCGCCTCAGCATTTCCCGGAGCACACGGGCAATGGTGGACTTGCCCACAGCTACCGAGCCTGCGACGCCGATGACGAAGGGCGTGCGCTGCGTTTGTTCGCCCAGGAACGTGGTTGTTGCGGCGTGGAGTTGGTGCGAAGCCTGGACATAAAGGTGGAGGAGCCGCGAAAGCGGGAGGTATACCTCCCGTACTTCCTTCATGTCGAGGGGGTCGCCTAGGCCGCGGAGACGGAAGATGTCCTCTTCGTTGAGGGGCTGCTCCATCTGCGCTGCAAGCCGCGACCACGTTTGACGGTCCAGCTCTACAAACGGGGAAGCGCCGTCGCCGTTAGCTTCGGTGCGTTGCAAAGTCACGCTCTTGATTCTGCCTTCCGCGGGGCGGAACAGGAAATGCGCGACGACTGGAGGGTGAATTGTGGGTGCTGGACATCTTAGCGGCAGCCAATGGAGCTGGGATGTCCCACGTCAGTTGTTTGCGCTAGCCGTTAGGCTTGTACCCATGTGTGGAATCGTAGGCTATGTTGGCAATTCGTCTCGCAAGGCAGCTGGTCACAGCGCCCTTGACGTCGTCGTGGAAGGGCTGCGCCGTCTTGAGTACCGCGGCTATGACTCCGCAGGCGTCGCAGTGGTGGCTGACGGGACAATCTCGTCCCGTAAAAAGTCCGGCAAGCTGAGCAACCTGATCAGTGAACTGGAAGCAAATCCAGTACCTGAATCCCTGACTGGCATCGGCCATACCCGTTGGGCCACGCATGGTGGCCCCACCGACCGTAACGCTCACCCGCACCTCTCCGACGGCGGGCGCCTGGCTCTCATTCACAACGGCATCATCGAGAACTTCGCGGAACTCAAGCAGGAACTGCTGGCCAAGGGAGTCACCTTCGAGTCGGAAACCGACACCGAAGTTGCCGCCGCATTGGTTGGCGACATCTTCCGCAACCAGCTCAATGGCGACGGCGGCAACCTCACCGAGGCGATGCGCCTGGCATGCCAGCGACTCGAAGGCGCTTTCACCCTTCTCGCAGTCCACGCGGACCAGCCCGACGTCGTCGTGGCCGCACGCCGTAACTCCCCGCTCGTAGTGGGCCTTGGCGATGGTGAGAACTTCCTCGGCTCCGATGTTTCCGGCTTCATCGACTACACACGCCGCGCCGTCGAACTGGGCCAGGACCAGATCGTCACCATCACCGCGGACTCCGTGGAGATCACCGACTTCTTCGGCGCCCCCGCCGAAGGCAAGGAATACCACGTCGACTGGGATCCGGCTTCTGCCGAAAAGGGTGGATTCAACTCCTTCATGGAGAAGGAAATCCACGATCAGCCTGACGCCGTAGCGCAGACCCTCCTGGGCCGCTCGGACCTTGACGGAAAGCTGACCCTTGACGAGGTCCGCATTGACCCGGAACTGCTCAAGCAGGTGGACAAGATCATCGTCCTGGCGTGCGGAACCGCGGCCTATGCCGGACTGGTGGCCAAGTACGCCATCGAGAACTGGTGCCGTATCCCCACGGAGGTGGAGCTCGCGCACGAGTTCCGCTACCGCGATCCGATCGTTGACTCCAACACGCTGGTAGTTTCCATCAGCCAGTCCGGCGAGACCATGGATACGCTGATGGCCGTCCGTTACGCCCGCGAGCAGGGCGCCAAGACGATCTCCATCTGCAACACCAATGGTTCCACCATCCCGCGTGAGTCCGACGCGGTGCTCTACACGCACGCAGGTCCGGAAATCGCCGTTGCGTCCACCAAGGCATTCCTGGCGCAAATCACCGCTGCCTACCTGCTTGGTCTTTACCTGGCCCAGCTGCGTGGCAACATCTTCTCCGGCCAGATCAAGGATGTCCTCGCTGACCTCAACAAGATCCCGGCCAAGATCCAGCACATCCTGGACAACGCAGGCCCCTTGCGCGAGCTCGCCCGCAGCATGAAGGACGAAAAGTCCGTGCTGTTCCTGGGCCGCCACGTCGGTTACCCCGTAGCCCTCGAAGGTGCCTTGAAGCTCAAGGAAATCGCCTACATCCACGCTGAAGGCTTCGCAGCCGGCGAGCTCAAGCACGGTCCGATCGCCCTGATCGACGACGGCCAGCCGGTCTTCGTCGTGGTGCCGTCCCCGCGTGGCCGCGACTCCCTGCACTCCAAGGTGGTCAGCAACATCCAGGAAGTCCGCGCACGTGGTGCAAGGACCCTGGTCATCGCTGAAGAAGGCGACGAGTCCGTCAAGGATTACGCAGAGCACGTGTTCTACGTTCCGGAGACGCCTACCCTGCTGATGCCGCTGCTCACCACTGTTCCGCTGCAGATCTTTGCCGCTGAACTGGCTGGCGCCAAGGGCTACGACGTGGATCAGCCGCGTAACCTCGCCAAGAGCGTGACCGTAGAATAACGCCATGATTGTTGGCATTGGCGTAGACGTCGTAGACATCGAACGGTTCGGCCGGCAGTTGGAACGGACCCCTGGACTTAGGGACCGCCTGTTTGTTCCCGCCGAACGGGAACTCAACACCCGGTCCTTGGCTGCCCGTTTTGCAGCGAAGGAAGCCGTGGCCAAGGTCTTGGGTGCCCCCGCGGGCATGAACTGGCAGGACTGCTGGATCGGTCTCGATGAGAACGGGCCCACGGTTCAGGTCAAGGGAACGGTGCTTGCCGTGGCCGAGGCCAAGGGCGTCAAACGCTGGCACCTGTCCATGAGCCACGACGGCGGCATCGCTACAGCGACTGTCCTCGCCGAGGGCTAAACGGACCTCAACAGCAATGATCAGCGCCTTCACCGGACAACAGATCAGGGATGCGGAACAACCGCTCCTGGACTCCGGTGAGGGCGCTGTTCTTATGCAGCGGGCAGCCTATGGCCTGGCCCAAACCGTGGTTCGCGAGCTCAAGCGCCGGCGCAAGCTGACCGGTGCCGGCGTCACGGTCCTCGTGGGCAAAGGCAATAATGGCGGGGATGGCCTCTTTGCCGCGGCCTTTCTTGCGCGCCGGGGAATGCGCGCGACGGCGGTACTCGCCGCTGCTGAAGTCCACCCTGATGCGCTGGCCGCTTTTGTTTCGTCCGGTGGCCGGACACTGCGCTTGGAACCCGGGAACGCTGAAGAACTTGCGGTCATGTGCGCCGGAGACGATGTCATCATTGACGCCCTGCTCGGTACAGGCGCCCGCGGGGGCTTACGTGGTTCGTCGGCGGAATTGATTGCGTCACTGCAGGAACTGCATCCACGGTTGGTGGTGGCCTGCGACCTCCCCAGTGGCCTGGACGCCAACACCGGAGAAGTCCACTGGCCCG
Organism: Paenarthrobacter aurescens; assembly: GCF_025421775.1. Lineage (GTDB taxonomy): Bacteria > Actinomycetota > Actinomycetes > Actinomycetales > Micrococcaceae > Arthrobacter > Arthrobacter aurescens_B. The sequence continues at coordinate 525,982 of NZ_JAOEFX010000003.1, forward strand.
TGCTGGGCGCCGACGTCACGGTGACTTTCGGCGGCATCAAGGCCGGGCTGTTGACGGATCCGGGCGAAGGGTGTTCCGGGCGCATCGAACTCGTACAGATCGGTATTGAGGAGTCGCTGCCATCCGAAGTCGCTGAGCTGCGCCGCCTCACCTCCGTGGACGTGGGCGCTCTGCTGCCCAAGCCTGACCGGCGTGCCCACAAGTACTCCCGCGGTGTCCTTGGGGTGGTGGCCGGGTCGGTGCGTTTTGCCGGGGCAGCTGTCCTGGGCGTTCACGCGGCTGCACTCGCCGGAGCGGGGATGGTGCGGTACCTCGGACCGCAAGCCGCGGCGCAACTGGTTCTCGCCCGAACCCCCGAAGCCCTCTGGGAATCCAACGACCCTGGCCGTGTTCAAGCATGGGTGCTGGGTTCCGGAGTTGACGGTGAGGAGCAAATGGAGCGTGCCCGGGGCGCTGCTGCGGCAGCCCTCACCGCTGGGCTGCCGGTCGTCGTCGATGCTGGTGCGCTCGGTCTCCTGCCGGAACGTTGCCCGCCCCACTGGATCCTGACGCCACATGCCGGGGAACTGGCAACGTTGCTGGATTCGCTTCCCTCCACGGGCGAGATAGCCGTTACCCGCCAGGACGTTGAGTCCCGTCCCTTGCATTTTGTCCGGCAGGCTGCGGAACAAACCGGTGCAACCGTCCTGCTGAAGGGCGCAACCACACTGGTGTCCTCGCCGTCGGGCGTTGTTTTTAGCCAGTCGGAAGGGACTGCGTGGATGGCCACCGCAGGGAGTGGCGACGTCTTGGCGGGCGTCCTCGGGGCCTTGGTGGCGCAGTGTGCGGATTCGGTCACGGACGACGACGGCGCGTTCGCCGGCCTGGGATTGGACCTTTCGGACCGCTGGGCTGCTGTCGCCGCGGTGGCGGCCAGCGTCCACGGGCGTGCAGGGTCGGCCGCGTCTGCCGAATGCGGCGGTGGACCCCTTACAGCCTCGGCCATCATGGCGGCTGTACCGCGCGTCATTGGTTCGCTGAAGGCGGAATACGACCGAACAAGACCGTAAGGTTACTGTCAATATCTGCAATATGAGTAGGCTTGCAGCAGGTTATCCGCATCACCAAGAGGAGAACGCATGGAAGTCTGGCCTGGATCGGCTTATCCGTTGGGTGCCACGTTTGATGGCACCGGAACCAACTTCGCGCTGTTCAGCGAGAAGGCCGAAAAAGTTGAATTGTGCCTCTTTGACGACGACGGCGGGGAAGTCCGCGTAAATGTCACCGAGGTTGATGGTTACGTATGGCACTGTTACCTGCCGCAGGCGCAACCGGGACAGAAATACGGATACCGGGTCCACGGCCCCTACGACCCCGATGCCGGACAGCGCTTCAACCCCAATAAGCTGCTGCTGGATCCGTACGCCAAGGCCATCCACCGGCAGATCGACTGGGACCCCGCGCTGTTTTCGTACAATCTGGGCGACCCTGACTCCCGCAATGATGAGGATTCAGCTCCGCACATGATGCTGGGCGTCGTCATCAACCCCTTCTTCGATTGGGATGGCGACAAGCTGCTGCGGATCCCGTATCACAAGTCGGTCATTTATGAGGCACACGTCAAGGGCCTGACCCAGATGCACCCTGAGGTGCCTGAGGAACAGCGCGGCACCTATGCCGGCGTCGCCCATCCTGCAGTCATCTCCCATCTGCAAAAGCTGGGCATCACTGCCATCGAACTCATGCCGGTGCACCAGTTCGTCAATGACGGCATCCTGCAGGACAAGGGCCTGAACAACTACTGGGGCTACAACACCATCGGCTTCTTCGCCCCCCACAACAGCTACAGCTCCAAGGGGGACACGGGCCAGCAGGTCCAGGATTTCAAGGCCATGGTTCGCGCCCTGCACACCGCGGGAATCGAAGTCATCCTGGACGTTGTCTACAACCACACGGCCGAGGGCAACCACTTGGGGCCCACGTTGTCCTTTAAGGGCATCGACAATTCCGCGTACTACCGCCTGGTGGAGGACGACCAGAAGTACTACATGGACTACACCGGCACCGGAAACTCGCTGAATGTCCGCAGCCCGCATTCCCTTCAGCTGCTGATGGATTCCCTCCGCTATTGGGTCACCGAGATGCACGTGGACGGCTTCCGCTTCGACCTCGCCTCCACCCTGGCCCGCGAGTTCTACGACGTGGACAAGCTCTCCACCTTCTTCGAACTCATCCAGCAGGACCCCGTTGTTTCACAAGTGAAGCTCATTGCGGAACCGTGGGATGTTGGCCCCGGTGGATACCAGGTGGGCAACTTCCCGCCGCAGTGGACGGAATGGAACGGCCAGTACCGCGACACCGTCCGCGATTTCTGGCGCGGTGAACCGTCCACCCTGGGCGAGTTCGCGTCCCGGTTGACGGGCTCGGCGGATCTCTACGAGCATTCGGGCCGCCGCCCGGTAGCCTCGATCAACTTCGTCACCGCCCACGACGGCTTCACGTTGGCCGACCTCGTCTCCTACAACGAGAAACACAACGAGGCCAACGGCGAGGACAACAACGACGGCGAGTCCCACAACCGTTCGTGGAACTGCGGCGCGGAAGGGCCCACAGACGATCCCACAGTCCTTGGCCTCAGGGCACGCCAACAGCGCAACTTCATCGCCACGCTGTTCCTCTCCCAAGGTGTGCCGATGCTGCTCCACGGTGACGAGCTCGGCAGGACGCAGCGCGGCAACAACAACGGCTATTGCCAGGACTCTGAACTCACCTGGATCAACTGGGAGAACGTGGACCAGCCGCTTATCGAGTTCACCGCTGCGGTGTGCGCCCTCCGCGCCAAGCACCCCAGCCTTCGCCGCAGCCGCTTCTTTGACGGACGCCCGGTACTGCGTGGCGAAGGCGAACGGCTTCCGGACATCGTATGGCTGGACGCTGATGCAAGCACCATGAGTCCCTCGGACTGGGACGAGGCGTTGGGCCGCTCGGTGGGCGTGTTCCTGAACGGCGACGGTATCCATGGCCGCGATAACCAGGGCCGACGCATCACCGACGTCAACTTCCTGCTCTACTTCAACGCCGACCAGGACGAGGTGGGCTTCCGGATTCCTTCCGATGAGTACGCGCCCGCCTGGGACGTCATGATCGATACCGCGGGAGAAGGCGCTGAGGCAGGTGTCGTCAAGCCGGACCAGATCCTCATGGTGGGTGCCAAGTCACTGGTGGTGCTGCGTGCGCACAGCACCCCCGAGATTGAACCCGACCACTCGGTTGCAGCATCCTTGGCCGCGCTGACCCAGACGAGCACCCCGGAAACGGCATCCATCACAGCCCCTGCTGTGACGTCCCTGCCTTTCGACTACAAGGGAGACGCCACAGCAGACTCCACGGCAGACGAGGACGCCGGTTCTTCGGAGAAGGCAGACTCATGAGGACGCCCATCTCGACATACCGGCTCCAGATCCGGCCAAGCTTCACACTGCAGGACGCCGCCCAGCTCACCGGCTACCTGCGGTCCCTTGGAGCCGACTGGGTCTATGTGTCGCCGATCCTCACCGCGGAGGAGGGCTCGGACCACGGCTATGACGTCACCGACCCTTCAACTGTGGATCCCGCGCGCGGCGGTCCCGAGGGGCTCGCTGCCCTCTCCAAGGCCGCACGCGAGCAGGGCCTGGGCATCCTGGCCGACATCGTGCCCAATCACATGGGCGTGGCCTCGGCCGGGCAGAACGCCTGGTGGTGGGACCTGCTGAAGCAGGGGCGCGCGTCCAAATATGCGGAAGCCTTCGACGTCGACTGGGACTTCGGGGGCGGGAAAATCCGCATCCCCATTCTGGGCAGCGACGACGACCTTGAACAGCTCAAAATCGTGGACGGCGAACTGCACTACTACGATCACCGGCTTCCGCTGGCCGACGGGTCCTGCACGCCAGGGGACAGCCCGCAGGATGTCCATGCCCGGCAGCACTATGAGCTGGTGGGCTGGCGCCGGGCGGATGCCGAACTGAACTATCGCCGCTTCTTCGCAGTGAATACCCTGGCTGGGGTGCGCGTCGAGATTCCCTGGGTCTTTGACGAGTCCCATGAAGAGATCGTCCGCTGGTTCCGGGAGGGAATGGTGGACGGCCTCAGGATCGACCATCCGGACGGGCTGGCGGATCCGGAAGGCTATCTGGCCAGGCTTCGCGAGGCGACGGGTGGCGCGTACCTTCTTGTCGAGAAGATCCTGGAACCGGGGGAGGCGTTGCCGGACACCTTCGACTGTGAAGGCACCACCGGATATGACGCACTCGCTGACGTGGACCGCCTGTTTGTGGACCCGGCCGCCGAGGAATACCTCGACTCCCTGGATGCCAGATTGCGGGACGCGGAAGAGCCCGCAGATTACGTCGCCATGATTCAGGAGACCAAACGCCGTATCGCGGACGGCATCCTGCGGTCGGAAATCCTGCGGCTAGCACGCCTTGTTCCGGAAACAGCCCAGCTGTCTCCGGACATGGTGGCTGATGCCATCGCGGAAGTCATCTGCTGCTTCCCCATCTACCGGACCTATCTCCCGTATGGCCGGGAGATCCTGCTGGAGTCCATCAACCGCGCGGCGGATAACCGTGAAGACCTGAAAGCGGTGCTGGAAGACCTGACGCCGTATCTCTTGGACACCGAGGGCGAACTCGCCCGGCGTTTCCAACAGACCTCCGGCATGGTGATGGCCAAGGGCGTGGAAGACACGGCGTTCTTCCGCTACACACGGCTTGGGACGCTCACAGAGGTGGGTGCAGACCCCACCGAGTTTGCCGTCTCCACCCAGGATTTCCATGAGCGCATGGCTCGCCGCCAAGCTGATCTGCCGCTGTCCATGACTACCTTGAGCACGCACGATACCAAGCGCAGCGAGGACGCCCGGGCAAGGATTTCCGTCATTTCCGAAGCTGTCCCCGAGTGGGAGCTTTTCCTCGGCACCGTCCAGGAACTCGCCCCTATCCCGGATGGTCCACTGGCTGCCCTCGTGTGGCAGTCGATCGTTGGCGCGTGGCCGGCAGATCGGGGCCGGCTCCAGTCGTACGCGTTGAAAGCGGCCCGTGAGGCAGGTAATTCAACCAACTGGACCGACCCCAACCTGGATTTCGAGCGCCACCTGGCTGCCGCCGTCGACGCCGCGTTTGATGTTCCGGAGGTTGCGGCAGCGATCGCGAACTTCGTAGCCGAGCTCGAACCGTACGGCACCTCCAACTCGCTGTCCGCCAAGCTCATCCAGCTGACCATGCCCGGTGTCCCTGACGTATACCAAGGAACAGAATTCAGGGATGGTTCGCTGACCGATCCTGATAACCGGCGCCCCGTGGACTTCCAGGCCCGTATCGCAGCGTTGGCGGAGTTGGACGAGGGGGCGAAGCCTGATTACACCGAAGAAGCCGCCAAGCTTCTGGTCGTATCCCGGGCCCTGAGGCTACGCCGTGACCACCCTGAATTGTTTGGGGGCTACCGCGCCGTGGATGTTCGTGGCGAAGCTGCGGCCCATGTGGTTGCTTTCGATCGGGGAGCAGATGCTCCGGGCGCCGTTGCAGTTGGCACTCGCCTGCCCAAGCGCCTGGCAGCCAATGGCGGGTGGCGCGATACGGCCATCGAACTGTCAACGAACGTCCGGGACGAACTCACCGGAGCTGCGTACGGCGCCGGTTCTGTCCCTGTTGGCACCTTGTTGGAGCAGTATCCGGTGGCACTGCTGGTGCCCACTGACTGAAGCCGGAAACACCCACACTGTCACTGCAACGCACGCTTGAATACGTACAGGGGAGCATGATGCTGGAGCACGCTGCTGGAAAAAACCGTTACGACGTCTGGGCTCCGAACGCTGACTCGGTCCGGCTGCTCGCCGATGGCCGCGAGTACGCCATGGAACAACACCACGACGGCGCCGCCACAGGTTGGTGGCGCGCGCCGGCCGAGGCCGTGGCCCAGTCAGGTGACAATGTGCCCTACGGGTACGTCGTGGACGGCGAGGGACCGTTCCCCGATCCGCGCTCGCGGAGGCAGCCGGATGGGGTGCATGGCCTGTCTGCGACCTTCGATCCCTCCGTCCATGAATGGCAGGACTCCGGTTGGCAAGGGCGGACCCTCCAGGGTTCGGTGATCTACGAGCTCCACCTCGGTACGTTCACCCCCGAGGGAACCTTGGATGCTGCCGCGGAGAAACTGGACTACCTGGTGGACCTTGGCGTGGATTTCATCGAATTGCTGCCGGTCAACGGGTTCAACGGTGTGCACAACTGGGGCTACGACGGTGTTCTTTGGTACGCCGTTCATGAGCCCTACGGCGGACCGGCGGCCTACCAGCGGTTTGTCGATGCTGCCCATGCTGCAGGGTTGGGTGTCATCCAGGACGTCGTTTACAACCACCTCGGACCCAGTGGCAACTATCTTCCCAAGTTCGGCCCGTACCTGAAATCGGGGGAGGGGAACACCTGGGGCGACTCTGTGAACCTTGATGGACCGGGTTCGGACGACGTTCGGCGCTACATCCTGGAGAACGCAGCGATGTGGCTCCGTGATTACCACGTGGACGGACTCCGGCTCGATGCCGTCCATGCCCTGCGGGACGAACGGGCAGTGCACATCCTGGAAGACTTTGGGGCCTTGGCGGACCAGATCGAGTCTGAGACGGGCATCCCGAAGACCCTGATCGCGGAGTCGGACCTGAATAACCCGCGGCTCATCTATCCCCGCAAGGACAATGGTTATGGGCTGGAAGGCCAATGGAGCGATGACTTCCACCACGCCGTCCACGTCAACCTCAGCGGCGAAACCACTGGCTACTACTCGGACTTCGACTCGCTCGCAGTCCTGGCGAAGGTCCTGGAGCACGGTTTTCTCCACGACGGCAGCTACTCCAGCTTCCGCGGGCGGCACCACGGCAGGCCCATCCGGCATGATCTGGCCCATCCATCGGCTCTGGTGGTCTGCCTCCAGAACCATGACCAAATTGGCAACCGCGCCACCGGCGACCGGCTTACCGCCTCGCTGTCCTACGGGAAACTGGCCATCGGTGCCGTACTGACCATGACGTCGCCTTTCACGCCCATGCTGTTCATGGGCGAGGAGTTCGGCGCGTCGACGCCATGGCAGTTCTTCACCTCGCATCCGGAGCCGGAGCTGGGCAAGGCCACTGCCGAGGGGCGGATCAAGGAATTCGAACGCATGGGATGGGATCCGGCTGTTGTTCCCGATCCGCAGGACCCGGAAACGTTCCTGCGCTCCAAACTCAAGTGGGATGAAGCCAACGAGGGGGACCACTCACGCCTGCTCCAGCTGTACAAGGATTTAGCACAGCTGCGCCGGAACACCCCGGAGTTGGTGGACGAAGGCTTCGGCGGGACTGCTGTGGAGTTCGATGACGACGAACACTGGCTGCAGATGTCCCGCGGCAGCGTGCGCGTGGTGTGCAACTTCGGAGATGAAGCACTGGGAACGCCCCTGGGCGGCTCCATCTTGCTGGCTACCGATGATGAAGCAGTCCTCGACGACGGGACGCTGACGCTTCCGGGCGGCAGCGCCGCCGTCGTGCGCGTCCTCTGACCAGCGCCAAGCGAATGGTGACGGCGCCCACATACCGGACGGCGCCGTCACCAGGGTTTGCGCAGTGGCAGGATGGTACGTATGACTTATTCGGCTGCGGAAGACCGCTACGAAAACATGCCCTACCGCCGCGTCGGACGCAGCGGGCTCAAGCTCCCTGCCATCTCGCTGGGCCTCTGGCACAACTTCGGCGACGATAAGCGCTTCGACGAACAGCGGGCTATCCTCCGCCGTGCGTTCGACCTTGGCGTGACGCACTTCGACCTCGCCAACAACTACGGACCGCCGGACGGATCGGCCGAGACGAACTTCGGGCGACACCTGAAAGACGACTTCAAGCCCTACCGCGATGAACTCATCATCTCCACCAAGGCCGGCTACTACATGTGGCCCGGCCCCTACGGCGAGTGGGGATCCCGCAAATACCTGATCTCCAGCCTGGACCAGTCCCTGGAACGTATGGGCCTGGACTATGTGGACATCTTCTACAGCCACCGTCCGGATCCGGAGACGCCGCTGGAAGAGACCATGGGCGCCCTGGACTATGCAGTGCGCTCGGGGAAGGCGCTCTACGCCGGCATCTCCTCCTACACTCCGGAGCAGACCCTGGAAGCCGCCCGGATCCTGAAGGAACTCGGAACCCCGCTGCTCATCCACCAGCCCAGCTACTCCATGCTGAACCGGTGGACAGAGGACGGCTCGCCCAACCTTTATGAAGCACTGGACCAGGTGGGTGCGGGTTCCATCGCGTTCTCGCCGCTGGCCCAGGGGATGCTGACCAACCGCTACCTCAATGGTGTACCCGCGGATTCCCGTGCTGCCAAAGAGCGGTTCCTGTCTGAAGCGCAGCTGACCGAGGACAAGCTCGACCGGGTACGCGGGCTGAACGCCATTGCCGAGGGCCGTGGGCAAACCCTGGCACAGATGGCGATTGCCTGGATTCTGCGCGACCAGCCGAAGGGCTCGCCCGTCACGTCCGCGCTGGTCGGAGCCTCGAGCGTGGCCCAGCTTGAAGACACTCTCAGCGCTATCAACAACCTGGACTTCAGCGCAGACGAGTTGACGGCCATTGATGAGTTTGCCGTGGAATCGGACATCAACCGGTGGGCGCAAAAATAGCCGTCGGAGTTGCGTCGTAAAACAGCGGGGGCCGGTCGGGAACAAAAAAGGCCCCCGCTGTGTTGGTTACAATGCAAGAGTGCGCCGAATGGCGCCGTGCCAATCAGTCGTGCCCTGGACTCAGTCAGGGCTGCGCTTGGCACATGAGGTTATTTCTCAAAAGGAGTTCCGTGTCTTCACATCCGATTCGTGTCGCCATTGTCGGTGTAGGTAACTGCGCCGCATCGCTGGTCCAAGGTGTTCAGTACTATCGCGACGCTGACCCCAAGGCCACGATCCCGGGTCTGATGCACGTGGAGTTCGGCCAGTACCACGTCAACGACGTCCAGTTCGTTGCTGCTTTCGACGTTGACAGCAAGAAGGTTGGACTGGATCTGGCAGACGCCATCGGCGCCAGCGAGAACAACACCATCAAGATCGCCGACGTCCCGGCTACAGGAGTGACTGTCCAGCGCGGCCACACCCTCGACGGCTTGGGCAAGTACTACCGCGAGACCATTGTTGAGGCGCCCGAGGAAGCCGTGGACATTGTCGCCGCGCTCCGCGAGACCAAGGCCGACGTCATGGTCTGCTACCTGCCGGTTGGTTCCGAGCAAGCTGCCAAGTTCTATGCACAGTGCGCCATCGATGCCGGTGTGGCGTTCGTCAACGCCCTGCCCGTCTTCATCGCCGGTACCAAGGAGTGGGCTGACAAGTTCACCGAAGCCGGTGTCCCGATCGTGGGTGACGACATCAAGAGCCAGATCGGCGCCACCATCACGCACCGCGTCATGGCCAAGCTGTTCGAAGACCGTGGCGTCACCTTGGACCGCACGTACCAGCTGAACGTCGGCGGCAACATGGACTTCAAGAACATGCTCGAGCGTGACCGCCTTGAGTCCAAGAAGATCTCCAAGACCCAGGCCGTGACCTCCAACGTCGAGGCCGAGCTTCACGCCGACGACGTCCACATCGGACCGTCCGACTACGTTGCCTGGCTCGATGACCGCAAGTGGGCCTTCGTTCGCCTCGAGGGCCGCAACTTCGGCGACGCGCCAGTGTCCCTCGAGTACAAGCTCGAGGTTTGGGACTCCCCGAACTCCGCAGGTGTGATCATCGACGCCATCCGCGCCGCCAAGATCGGCCTGGACCGTGGTGTCGGCGGTCCGCTGCTCTCCGCTTCCAGCTACTTCATGAAGTCCCCGCCGGAGCAGTTCAACGACGACCTCGCACGCGAGAAGGTCGAGGCCTTCATCCGCGGCGACATCGAGCGCTAAACACGATTCGCAAAACGCCCCCGTATTTCGATACGGGGGCGTTTGTCGTTTCCCGAACCTTCTCTCACGTCCCACGGGTTTGGTGCGGACGCTCGCTCGCTTTTCTCAAGAGAGTGAGAGAGCGTGGGCCTGGAGGGCGCGGGATGTGAGAGAGCGTCGGTTGGGAGGGCACGGGATGTGAGAGAGGGCTAGAAGAGGCCTGTGGGTTGTCCTTCAGCGTCCACGTCCATGCGCATCGCGGCCGGTTCCTTGGGCAGGCCGGGCATGGTCATCACGGCCCCGGTCAACGCCACGATGAACCCTGCCCCGGTCTTGGGAATCAGCTCGCGGACGTGCACCGTGAATCCCTTGGGTGCTCCCAGCCGGGAGGCGTCGTCCGTGAAGGAATACTGTGTTTTGGCCATGCAGACGGGGAAGTCGGACCAGCCGTTCTTTTCGATCTCCACCAGACGCTTCAGGGCAGGAACCGAGAATTCGACGCCGTCGGCCCCGTAGATCTCCTGCACGATGGTCCGGATCTTGTCCTCCACCGGAATTTCCAGCGGGTAGAGGTGGTGGAATTCGGAGGGTGCGTCCAGCGCAGCTGCGACCTTGGCGGCGAGCTCGTCACCGCCGTCGCCTCCGCCGCCCCGGCCCCAGACATCGGCGACGGCGGCTTCCACGCCTTCCGCGGCGCACCAGGCGAGCAGCCACTCCAGTTCCTCGGAGGTGTCCGTGGCGAACTTGTTGATGGACACGATGGGGGAGATGCCGAACTTGGCGACGTTGCGGACGTGCCTCCGGAGGTTCTCCACCCCGGCGGCCACGGCCTCGACGTTTGGTTGGCTGAGTTGGTCCTTGGGAACGCCGCCCTGCATCTTGAGCGCGCGGATTGTCGCGACTACCACGACGGCGGATGGCGCCACCTCTGCGATGCGCGCCTTGATGTCCATGTACTTTTCGGCGCCAAGGTCTGCGCCGAATCCTGCCTCAGTGACCACGATATCGGCAAGCTGCATGGCTGTACTGGTGGCGATCAGGGAATTGCAGCCGTGGGCAATATTGGCGAACGGCCCGCCATGGACCAAGGCCGGGGTCCCTGCGATGGTCTGGACGAGGTTCGGCTTGATGGCGTCCTTCAACAGCATGGTCAGTGCACCCTCAACACCGAGATCCGCGACCGTGACCGGGGCACGATCGTAGGTGTACCCGAAGGTGATGCGTCCCAGCCGTGCCCGAAGATCGTCGAGGTCTGTTGCGAGGCAGAAGACCGCCATGATTTCCGAGGCGACCGTGATATCGAAGCCGTCCTGCCGGGGCACGCCCTGTACGGGGCCGCCGAGGCCGATGACCACTTCCCTCAGGGAACGGTCGTTCATGTCCAGCACGCGTTTGAAGGTCATGCGGCGCGGGTCGATTCCGAGTTCGTTGCCCTGAAAAATGTGGTTGTCCACGAGCGCCATCAGGGCGTTGTTGGCTGACGTGATGGCGTGGAAGTCGCCGGTGAAGTGCAGGTTGATGTCGTCCATGGGCAACACCTGCGAGTAACCACCGCCGGTGGCTCCGCCCTTCATGCCCAGGATGGGACCCAAAGAGGGCTCGCGCAGGGCGATCATCACTTTATGCCCGGCACGGGCAAGGGAGTCTGCGAGCCCCACGGTGGTGGTGGATTTCCCTTCCCCCGCAGGGGTGGGCGACATGGCGGACACGAGTACTACCTTGCCATTCGGCTTCGCGGTGGGGAGCACCAGCTTGGCCGGATTGATCTTGGCCTTGTACGGCCCGTACAGCTCCAGGGCGTCCACATTGATGCCCGCGTGTTCGGCGATGGCCTCAATGGGCAGGATGGTGGCGTTGCGGGCAATTTCAAGATCAGTCGTGACCTTGTTTTCAGACATCGTTGTCCTTTGGCTTTGTGTCCCGGCAGCGTGGGTGCTGCTGCAGGCGTTCTTAGGCTGTGCGCGTCAATCTACCAGCCGCAAGGTGGAAACTGAGGAAGGATCAGCGCCGGGGGACCAGCAGTCCACCGACGGCTTCACGGTAGCTTTCCAAGGTGATGGCCGCCGTCCGTTGCCAGCCGAAGGACTCGGCATGGGTTGCTGCCAGCCGACCCATGTCCTCACGGGTCTGGACATCGTCGTAAAGGTCCTCGAGGGCGTCTGCCCAGTCGGAGGGGTCGTGTCCGTCCACCAAAATCCCGGTGCGCCCCTCGGAAATGGCGCGGGAAAGGCCGCCCACGTTGGTAGCTACGACGGGCGTACCGCACGCCTGTGCTTCCAAGGCGACCAAACCGAAAGACTCGCTGAAGGACGGCATCACCACGACGTCTGCTGCACGGAACCAACTGGCCAGCTCAGGCGCCACGACCGGCGGGCGGTGCGTGACGACATCGGCAAGTCCTGCGTCTTCGATGATGTGCTGGAGGTTGAAGTCCTTGGCTCCGCTCAAGGCTCCCAAAATGGTCATTTCCAGATCGATGTCCGGCCGGCGCTTCCTGAGGATCCCTGCGGCTTTGACGAATACCTGGGGGCCCTTGAGCCGCTGGATCCTTCCTGCGAAGAGGATGTGGAAACTGTCGGGGCGAACGCCCCGCTCCCTGCGCGACTTTCGCCGGAACGCGGGGGTGAAAACCTTGAGGTCCACTCCGGGCGGTGCGACGTCGATCCGGTCAAGATCGGCTCCGTAGTGGGAGACGAGTTCTTCGGCCTCCGCCGGAGTGTTGGCCACCAGTCGGGCAGCGCCGTCTACGATTCGTTGCTCGCCTTCTTCACGGCGCCGTGGCTCAGGCCGTTCACCGGACTCCAGGACGAGGTTCTTTACCTTGGCCATGGTGTGCATGGTGTGGACCAGCGGAACGCCCCAGAGCCCGGCTAACTCGAGCCCCGCCACGCCGGAAACCCAATAGTGCGAATGGATGGCGTCGTAACGGCCGTGGAGCTGCTGGTGGCGGATCTTGTCGATTTCCTCCACCATGTGATGCAGGAGCGCCGGCAGTTCTTCCTTGGGCAGCTTCCGGCGGGGACCGGCCAGCACATTATGAACGCAAACACCCGGTCCGGGATGTTCGACGGCCGGCTGGCCGGCTTTGGTGGAACGGGTGAAGATCTCCACCTCGACACCGGCTTCCGCCAGTGCCATGGCCAGGGCGCGGACGTACACGTTCATTCCGCCGGCATCGCCGGCGCCGGGCTGCTCCATGGGGGAGGTGTGCAACGACAGGAACGCCACACGACGGATCAACGGCACCCAGTCCTCCTCACGATGACGGCAAAAGTCACTTTGCCCTGCAGAAAACACTACTCCTGACCTCCGGGCCCCGGCCGAACGAACCCGGCTATGTGGACAAGGCTGCTAGCGTGGCCGCTGTGACCCAAGAACAGACTTTCGACATCCGCAAAGCAACCCCCGAAGATTGGCCGGGTATCTGGTCCATCCTGGAACCCGTGATCCGCGAAGCCGAGACCTTCACGTGGGACCGTGACACCACCGAGGAAACAGCCTGGACCAAGTGGACAAAGGAAGCTCCTGGTCAGACCTTCGTTGCCGTCAGCAAGGACACGGGCGAAATTCTGGGCACGGGTGAGTTCCATGCCAACCAGGCAGGCGGTGGAAGCCACGTGGCCAACGCCGGGTACATGGTGGGAGCCAATAACTCCGGGCAGGGCATCGCGCGGGCACTCTGCGCGTATTCGCTGAGCGAAGCCAAGGCAGCAGGTTTCTACTCCATGCAGTACAACGCCGTAGTGGAAAGCAACGTCCGCGCCGTGTGGTTGTGGCAGTCCATGGGCTTCAAGATCCTTGCAACAGTTCCCGAGGCGTTCAACCACCCTGAAATTGGCTACGTGGGCCTTCACGTCATGTATAGAAAGCTCTAGGCCCAAAGCCTCCCCAGTTCAGGAAAAGCGGCTTCGTACCCTTCCAGCAGTTGCCGGCCCAACGGGACGGAACCAACCAACGGGTGCGCGGCAAATGCTCGAACGGCCGTCTCGCGCTCGCCGTCAAGGACGGCGCGGATCGTCAATCGCTCCACCTCCTTGACGTGCTGCATCAAGGTGAGGAACGGCCCGGCCGGCCGGTCCTGCGCAAGCGGCAGCGCGCCGTCGGGAGTCACTTCGCACGGAACCTCGACGACGGCGTCCGCCGGCAGACCGGGCACGGCCACTTCCGCTGTGGCCGGCCCGCCTGCAGAGAACACCGGCCCATTGGGCACATTCAGGATCAGCTGGGAGTTTCCACCGCCGGACAGCGCGCGCATGACAGACAGCGCCACGCGCTCATAGCCGCCACCAGCCAAGTCTTCCTCGTCCCGCTGCTCTCCGTGCGTGCGTGCCTCGGCCAGGTAACCTTCCTCGCGGGACCGCCGGGCGGCGTCCCACAGTGCAAAGGCGTGTGGGGCCTGGATCAGAGCCGGGTAGAGGGAACTCTGCTGTTGGTGGATGGAGGTACCACGGGTTTCGCGTTGCCGACGGATGGCGTCTGTGGCCTGCGCTGTTTGATAGTAGTAGTAAAGGTATTCGTTGGGCAGGCAGCCAAGGTGCATCAGGGTGTGCTGCCCAAACAACCGACCCTCTTCCATCGACTCAAGCGCGCTGTGATCGGACAGCAGTCCCGGCAAGAGGTCCGGCCCATCAGGTGCCAAGCGGTATAGCCATCCGAGGTGGTTCAGCCCGAAGTAGCCCACGCCGTCGAGCAGTCCTTCCCGCAGGGGTGCGCCGGCAGCCCGGGCCGCCCGCTGGACCAGGCCACCGGCGGAATCGCAGATCCCGATGACCCGGCGCCCCAACACCGGTACCAGTGCCTCGGTAACCATGCCGGCGGGGTTGGTGAAATTGATGAGCCAGGCATCAGGGCAATGCAGACGCATCGCCTCAGCAAGTTCCACCATGCGGGGGATGGTGCGGAGCGCGTAGGAGATACCGCCGGCGCCCGTAGTCTCCTGGCCCAGGAGGCCGAGGTCCAGTGCCACCCGTTCGTCGGCGATCCGTCCGGCTGTTCCACCGGGACGGATGGCAGCAAACACCATGTCAGTCCCGTTCAGGGCCTGCCCGAGGTCTGTGGAGACCACGACGGCGGGTACGGAACCACCCGTCGTGGGCATGTCGCGCAGGACCGCTTCAATGGCAGTGAGCCGTGCCGCGTCGACGTCGTAGAGGACGAGTTCGTCCACCAGCCCGGCGAAGGGACCCGCGCACAAGGCCCGGTACACAAGGGGAACTCGGAATCCGCCGCCACCGGCGATCATGAGCCGCATGGTCCGAGTCTATGCAGCCCCAAGGGCGCAGCGTAGTCTGCCGTGCATGGACGCTATGCCCCAGCGACGATTCGACCCCCTGGCTGCCGTGCGGTCGGACGGGGACCACCAGTGCGACCTTCTCCTGACAGGAACGGTTTTCCAGGACATCATCTTTACCGGCCTCCCGCACGCGCCCGAGCCTGGCACGGAGGTTTGGAGTGAGGGGATGGGCAGTTGCCCTGGGGGCGTCGCCAACCAGGCCATCGCTGCCGCACGGCTCGGCTTGCGAACCAACCTCGCGGCAACCTTCGGGGACGACGGCTACGGCGACTACAACTGGCAGATCCTGGAGACCCAGGAACACGTGGATCTTTCACTGTCGCAAAAGGTTCCGGGCTGGCACTCACCCGTCACCGTCTCCATGTGCGTGAACCAGGACAGGTCCATGGTCACCCACGGGCATCCTGCTCCGATCAGTTCCTCCGAACTGATTGGGCGGCCTCCCAAGGCGCTCGCCGCCGTCGCTGACTTGGGTGAGGAGTTGGAACCGTGGATGCTCGCAGCCAGGGAGGCAGGCACCAAGCTCTTTGGCGTGGTGGGCTGGGATCCAACGGGGGAGTGGTCCGAGCGTCGCCTGGACCTGTTGGAGAATTTCCACGCCTTCATGCCCAATGCACCTGAAGCAATGGCTTTCACCGGTAAAGCCGACCCGTGGGCGGCGCTGTATTCTTTGGCGGACCGGGTTCCCGTTGCAGTGGTGACTCTCGGCCCCCAAGGTGCTGTGGCGGTGGACTCCGAGACCGGAGAAGAAGAATGGGTGCCCTCTTTGCCGGTGTCCGCCTACGATCCCACCGGCGCGGGTGACTGCTTTGGCGCGGCATTCATTGTGGGAAGCCTGGCCGGTTGGAGGCTGGGTGACAGGCTGCGGTTCGCCAACCTCTGTGCGTCGCTGGCCGTCCAGGAAGTGGGTGGCTCACTGGCTGCTCCCGGCTGGGGGGACATCGCCGACTGGTGGCAGCGGGCGAACGCACGCAAGGAGCGCCAGTCGAGCCAGTGGGTGCGTCGCTTCGCCTTCCTTGAACCGATAGTGAAGGACATTCCTGCAGAAGCCCAACGACGCGCCCGGGCGACCATAGCGCATCTATCGGATGCCCAGTAGGACGCCCAGAGCGGCGCAGTTAACCCGACTTCACTGACAGCACTAGAATCTCTAGGGTGACTTACGAAGCAGCTGCAGATATCGGTATCGGGTCGAAGGCCTCCATAGCAAAGTCAGCGGTGCTGGAGCGCTCCGCCGTGATCGACCTCGACGCCGTGCGGCACAACGTTCGTCAGTTCGTCGCCATCGCCTCCCCGGCCGCTGTCATGGCAGTGGTGAAGGCGGACGCCTATGGACACGGAGCCGTGCAGGTTGCCCGGGCAGCCCTGGACGCAGGAGCGGCCTGGCTGGGTGTCGCCCACATTTCCGAGGCGCTCGCCTTGCGCGCCGCCGGAGTCGATGCCCCGCTGCTCGCGTGGCTGCACACCCGCGAAAGCAACTTCCAAGCAGCGGTCGCCGCCGGCATCGACGTCGGCATTTCCGGCTGGGAGCTGGACGCAGTGGTCGCGGCGGCCCGGGAGCAGGAGCGGCCCGCGCGCGTGCACTTGAAAGTGGATACGGGCCTGGGGCGCAACGGCTGCACCATTGCCGACTGGGACCAACTGGTTGGCCAAGCCATGGATTACCAGGATCAGGGGCTCTTGAGGGTGGTTGGTATCTTCTCGCACCTCGCTGTCGCCGACGAGCCGCACCGCCCTGAAACCGATGATCAGCTGGCTGTCTTCCGCGAAGCCATCGCCATGGCCGAGGACGCCGGTGTGGATACCGAGGTCCGGCACATTGCCAATACGCCGGCCGCCTTGTCCCGTCCGGACTCACACTTCGACCTGGTCCGCGTAGGACTCGGCATCTACGGTTTGTCGCCCTTCGAGGGCGCCACGTCCGCGGAACTTGGCCTGCACCCCGCCATGACCGTCCGGACCCTTCTGTCCAACTGCAAGAAGGTGCCTGAAGGGCAAGGCGTCTCCTACGGGCTCAATTACCGGACCAGCGGGGAAAGCACGCTGGGTCTGGTGCCGCTGGGCTACGCAGACGGCGTCCCCAGGATCGCCACCGGCGGTCCGGTACGGGTGGACGGCATCAACTACCCGGTAGTTGGCAGGATTGCGATGGACCAGATGGTCATTGATCTCGGACCGCTCTCACCCGAGGCGGCAGCAGGCCTTAAGGGCGCCGAGGCCGTCATGTTCGGCAACGGTGCCGACGGCGGCCCCACTGCGGATGATTGGGCGGCCGCCGCCGGAACCAACAATTACGAAATTGTCACGCGCATCAGCCCCCGCGTACCTCGCAGTTACGTCAACGAGCTGCCCGCCCGGACAACAGTCAACAGTGCAGCAGATACGGCGGGGCTGTGAGCACACCTCAGTGGGAGCGCACGCTGAAGGTCACGACGGCGGAGCAGACGCATGCGCTCGCAGCAGCTTTGGGTGGGGTCCTTGAGGCCGGGGATCTTCTGGTCTTGACAGGCGAACTGGGTGCGGGCAAGACGACGTTCACCCAAGGACTCGGCGAGGGGCTGGGCGTCCGCGCCGGCATCATCTCGCCAACGTTTGTCCTGGTGCGGATCCACCCCAACCTGGCGGACGGTCCACGGCCCGGCGGTCCGGACTTGGTCCATGTTGACGCCTACCGGTTGGAATCGGCGGCGGAGATCGATGACATCGATCTTGAGAACACCATGGACTCATCGGTCACCGTGGTGGAATGGGGCAGGGATCGGGTGGAGCACCTCTCGGACAGCCGCCTGGAAGTCGACCTGCTCAGGTCTGTTGGTGGGGAAAGCGCGGAGACCACACCGGACGGCGACGTCCTGGACTTCGATACCGATGACGACGACGAGCCCCGCACCGTGGTCTTCCGTGGATTCGGTCCACGCTGGGCTGAGGCACCGCAACTCCTTGAAACGACTTCACCTGCGAAAGGCCATTGATGCTGATCCTGGCCATTGATACCTCAGCGGTTGCCAGTGCGGCCCTGATTTCCGACGATGCCATGGAAAGCGTGGTGGACTCCTTCGCCACGGAGGACACCCGCAGCCATGCCGAAGTCCTCGCTCCCGGCATCGAAAAGCTATTGGCTGGCGCCGGCGTCACCGGTGCGGACATCGATGCGATCGTCACCGGGGTGGGACCCGGCCCGTTTACCGGACTGCGCTCGGGCATCGCGACCGCCCGGACCCTTGCTTTCGTGTGGGACAAGCCGTTGTACGGTGTGGTGAGCCTGGATGCCATCGCCCTGGAAGTGGCGGAGTCCACCGCCGCTGCCCCGGAATTCCTGGTGGCAACGGATGCCCGGCGCAAAGAGGTTTACTGGGCGCGTTACACGCTGGCCGACGGCCAGCTTCCGGAACTCGTGGACGGGCCGCATGTGGGTTTTGCGTCCGGGCTTCCGGATTTGCCGGTATTCGGCGCGGGCGCGGGCATGTACGCCGATGTCCTCAAGGCCGATGAAGATTTCGCCACTACCCAGCCGGATGCGGCCTCTCTGGGCCAGTTCGCCCTGGCCCGGCTCACGGCTGGGCAGGCGCTGCTGGACTCAACGCCGCTGTACTTGCGGGAATCGGATGCCCAGGTGCCCGGGCCCAGAAAGCGCGCATTGTGATGGGACGGACACTGTGAAGCTCTCACCGAAACTGGAACTCGCCGGAGTTTCCCTCCGCGACATGACTGAGGCCGATATCCCGGCGGTGGAGGCCCTGGAACGCCGGCTGTTCCCTGTGGACGCCTGGCCGCTGCAGATGTTCTTCGATGAGTTGGCCCAGCCAGAAACACGTCGCTACGTCGTGGCAGAGGTTGCGGGTGAGATCGTGGCCTACGCCGGGTTGATGTGCATCGAGCCGATCGCGGACGTCCAGACGATCGCCGTCGTGCCTGAGTTCGAAGGCAAGGGCATCGGCTCCGCTGTCCTGACGGAACTGATTGAGGAAGCCCGGCGTCGCCGCGCGGCGGACGTGCTGCTGGAAGTGCGGGCGGACAACCCCCGCGCCCAGCAACTCTACGTTCGCTTCGGATTCGAGCAGATCCACGTCCGTCCCCGGTACTACCGCGACGGCACGGATGCTCTGATCATGCGGCTTGAATTGAACAAACCACAGTCCCACGAAGGAGCCACAGCGTGAGCGGCCCGTATCCGGAACAGCCAAAACAGCCGTTGGTACTCGGCATTGAGTCTTCGTGCGACGAGACCGGCGTAGGCATTGTCCGGGGTACAACCCTGCTCACCAATACTGTGTCCTCCTCCATGGACGAGCACGTACGATTCGGTGGCGTCATCCCGGAGATCGCTTCGCGTGCACACCTGGACGCTTTTGTGCCCACCCTCAAGGAGTCGCTGCATGAGGCAGGCGTGACCTTGGACGACATTGACGCGATCGCCGTGACGTCGGGTCCCGGACTTGCCGGTGCGCTGATGGTTGGAGTCTGCGCGGCCAAGGCGTTGGCTGTCGCCACGGGTAAGCCGCTGTACGCGATCAACCACTTGGTGGCGCATGTTGGCGTTGGCCTGCTGGATGGAACGCCCGACGCCGGTGCTGCCACCGGCCTGGGTGCCGGGAAGCTTCCAGAGAACCTGGGAGCACTGCTGGTCTCGGGTGGGCACACCGAAATCCTGCGGATCAGGAGCATCACGGACGACGTCGAACTGCTTGGCTCAACCATTGACGACGCCGCCGGTGAGGCCTATGACAAAGTAGCCCGCATCCTTGGCCTCGGGTACCCTGGCGGGCCTGCCATCGACAAGCTGGCACGCCAGGGCAATCCCAAATCCATCCGGTTCCCGCGTGGCCTCACGCAGCCCAAATATATGGGTACTGCGGAGGAGAAAGGCCCGCACCGGTACGACTGGTCTTTCAGCGGGCTGAAGACCGCTGTGGCCCGGTGCGTTGAGCAGTTCGAGGCCCGTGGGGAACAGGTGCCCGTGGCGGATATCGCCGCAGCTTTCCAGGAAGCCGTGGTGGACGTCATCAGTTCCAAGGCTGTCCTGGCCTGCAGGGAGAACGGCATCACGGACGTCCTTCTCGGTGGTGGCGTCGCGGCGAATTCGCGGCTCCGGGAACTGACCGGTCAGCGCTGTACCTCTGCCGGAATCAGGCTTCACGTTCCGCCGCTGGACCTTTGTACGGACAACGGCGCCATGGTCGCTGCACTCGGAGCCCAGCTGATCATGGCCGGCGTCGGCCCGAGCGGAGTGGCTTTCGCACCGGATTCCTCCATGCCGGTCACCACGGTGTCAGTGCCCGCCCAGGCTTTCCCGCCCGGGGCAGGCACCCTTCCCGTGGCCTAAACGTCGGGACCTAAGCGTCGGGACTTAAGCGTCGGGACTTAAGCGTCGGGACTTAAGCGTCGGGACTTAAGCGTCGGGACCTTTGCGCATTTGCTGCACGAGGTCCATGACCACTGCCTGCAGATCGCCGTTGTGCTCCGCAGCCACACGCCGCTGGCGCTGGTAGCTGGCTCCGCGTTGGACGATCTTCAGGACATCGGCCAGTTCTTCGGAGCAGCCTAGCTTCGCCGCAACGGGTTCCAGGCGCTCTACGGTTTCCGCGAGGTGTTCCGTGACGAGCTGCTCGTTGCCCTCGGCGTCGAGGATGATGATGGCTTCCATGCCGTACCGCGCGGCACGCCATTTATTCTCCTGCACATGCCACGGCGGCATGGTGGGGATGGTGCCGCCGGCGTCAAGGATAGAGGAGAACTCGTCCACCAGGCACTGGGTCAGTGCAGCAATGGCGCCGACTTCTTCAAGGGTGGCCAGGCCATCGCAGATGCGCATCTCGATGGTGCCCAGGTTCGAGACGGGCCGGATGTCCCAGCGGATTTCGGACGTTGAGTCGATGACACCTGTGGTGAACATGTCCTGGACGTAGGACTCGTATGCCTCCCACGTGTCGAACTGGAAGGGCAGCCCGGCAGTGGGAAGCTGCTGGAACATGAGGGCACGCTGGGACGCGTAGCCGGTTTCTTCCCCCGCCCAGTAAGGGCTGGAAGCGGACAGTGCCTGGAAGTGCGGGAAGTAGTTGACCAGACCGTCCAAAATGGGGAGTACTTTGTCCCGGCGGTCGATCCCGACATGGACATGAACGCCGTAGATGACCATTTGGCGGCCCCACCATTGGGTCCGTTCGATCAGCTTGGCGTAGCGCTCTTTGTCCGTGACGGGCTGGAGCAGGGGAGGGCTGAAGGGATGGCTGCCGGCGCAGAACACTTCAACGCCCATGGGGTCTGTGACTTCTCGTACAGCGGCGAGGGACCGGCTGAGGTCTTCTTTGGCATCCTTGACCGTTTCGCAGATTCCTGTGACGAGTTCAACGGTGTTGAGGAGAAGTTCGCGCTTGATGTGGGGGTGTTCGTCATCCTCGTTGAGGTCGGGATGGTTCGCGGCAACGCCCTTCAGGACATCGTTCGCGACGGATACCAGTTCCCCCGTGCGTGCATTGACGAGCGCCAACTCCCATTCCACACCCAGTGTCGATTGCCTGGATGGCGCAAAATCAATCTGCACGTAGTCCCCTCATTGTGTTGTGTCACCCGGGCACGGTTCCCCGCTGCGGGGCCGCCAGCGGTCGGATCAAGTCTAATGCAGCGTGAACGCCCCTGACATCGACGGGTTCACGCACGAAACAGGCCGACATTTGCTAATGAGAATGCTTCGCATTAGACTCAACCCATGCACCTCACAGTCGTCAGTTCCCTGGACAGCCAATGCCGTGAGGCAGCCACAACACGGCTTGGCAGCACGCACGCCAACTCCGCGGTGGTCCTCCACGACCTCCTGGACGGTTCCCTGGTCCTGCGTCGTGTCTACCGGGACGGTCGGCTTTTCGAACGCGAAACAACGCTCCTTGAGCATGGTTGCCTCAGTTGCACCGTCAGGCTGGACGTCGTCCCGACGGCGGAACGCCTCGCCGCATGCGGCTTCGACCATGTTGTCCTTGGCCTGCCGCCAGGAGTTGCGGCAGGGATGGCCGTCGCGGAGCTTCGCCGTGGCCTCAACCGCCCGGCTGTCATCGACAACGCCGTGCTTGCCTTGGACCCGGTGGACCTGGATGACCATATTTGGGACCGCCACACACTTTTTGAATCCGGATTTACGTCCATGCCACAGGATGAGCGCACCAGCGGCGAGTTCCTGATCGGAGAGTTCGGGCAGGTGGACACTGTGATGGCGGAGCCGGGCTTGGGCGCTGTCTTGGCCGGCGACCCGCGCGAGGGGTCGTCGCCGTGGCTCGTTGGCCTGGAGCTGCTGGGCCAATTGGCGCCACATGCCAACATTATTGGGATGTCTGACAGCTTCCGGCCGGGATGTTTCGACGACGCTGAAGCAGCGGCACGTAACCGGCCCGGCGTCGTGCGTGTGCCTGTCGATGAGACGCCAGGTTCCTTCCGCACGGTCCTTCATAAGGCGGGCCGTCCACTGCATCCGGGACGCTTCCGTGATGCGCTGCCCCAACTTGCCGCGGGGGCGCACTGGATGCGCGGCCGTTTGTGGATCGCTTCGGCGCCCGCTACCCGGATCGCCGTCCAGGGGATAGGGCCCAGGGTCTGGCTCGAAAGTACCGGGAGGTGGCTGGCCGACTCGCCGGAAGCGGCATCTGGCCCGGCGCGCGATGAACAGGCGCGTGTCGACGTCGACTCTGTCCTTGACTGGCACCCACGGCACGGCGACCGTGGGACGGTCCTGGCGCTGACCGGGCACTCCGGGGATATCGATGCCCGGGAAATCCGCGAGCTCCTTGATGGATGCCAGCTCACTGAGGCCGAGATGGAACTGGACTTCGGCGTCTG
Source organism: Paenarthrobacter aurescens (assembly GCF_025421775.1). Lineage (GTDB taxonomy): Bacteria > Actinomycetota > Actinomycetes > Actinomycetales > Micrococcaceae > Arthrobacter > Arthrobacter aurescens_B. The sequence continues at coordinate 549,004 of NZ_JAOEFX010000003.1, forward strand.
GGACGACCCCCTGGAACTCAGCGACGCACCCTAAGCCAAACCACCAACAAAAGGAGAAACACCATGAAGGTCAGAAACTCACTGCGGGCGCTGAAGAAGATCCCCGGAGCCCAAATTGTCCGCCGGCGTGGACGCACGTTCGTCATCAACAAGAACAACCCGCGCATGAAGGCGCGGCAAGGTTAACGGCACAGCAGTGCAAAGAGGGCGTTGTTTAATGGGGGAATGCCAATCCTGAACAAAGACATGTCCCTGTGCATTTCGCTCGCGGCCCGGCCCAGCAACATAGGTACCCGGTTCCACAACTATTTGTACGATCTGCTCGGCTTGAACTTTGTCTACAAGGCATTCGCCCCTGCTGACATCACCCTTGCAGTGGCGGGCATCCGCGGCCTCCCCATCCGGGGTGCCGCGGTGTCCATGCCCTACAAGGAGGCCGTGATCCCGCTGGTTGACGTGATGGACCCGTCGGCCAAAGCCATTGATTCCGTGAACACCATCGTGAACAACGACGGCGTCCTCACTGCTTACAACACCGACTACATCGCCATCGCCCGGCTCCTGAAGGACCATCAGGTTCCCAGCGGCCACACGGTGCTGCTTCGTGGCGCCGGTGGCATGGCAAAAGCCGTAGCTGCTGCCCTCCGGGATGCTGGGTTCACTGCCGTCACCATCGTCGCCCGCAACGAAGCCGCCGGCCGTGCGCTGGCGGCTCTCTATGGCTTCGGATGGCAGGCTGACGTTAACGGCTCAACGGCTGATCTCATCATCAACGTCACGCCGCTCGGGATGGCCGGCGCGGATGAGACGGCCCAGTCGTTCGACGACGCCACGATTGCCGCAGCGCAGGTGGTGTTCGACGTCGTGGCGCTCCCATCGGAGACGCCGCTCATTTCGGCTGCACGTGTGGCGGGCAAGCCTGTGATCACGGGTGCGGAGGTCATTGCGATCCAAGCGGAAGAGCAGTTCGTTCTGTACACCGGCGTGCGCCCGACCCCCGAACAGGTCCGCGAAGCGTCCGAATTCTCGCGTCGCTGACCGCGGCACGCCCTATCCCTGGGCAGCCACCGGTTCCACGACAACAGCCACTCTCTCCTCGCCGATCCTGGTGAGGACCAGGGTGGCTGTTTTTGCGTCCTTGCCCTTGCCGGTCTTGGCGGGAAGCAGTTGCTTTCGCAGCTCTTCCGGAGTCACTGCCGTCCCGCGCTTCTTGATGTCCAGTACGGTGACGCCGTTGTCCTTCACCCAGGCTTTAAGGGCCTTGACGTTGTACGGCATCACTTCAAGGACCTTGTAGGCGCGGGCAAACGGAGTGTCGTGCAGTTCCGGAGCGCAGATGTAGGCGATGTGCTCATCCACCAGGTGCCCGCCCAGCCGTTCGGCAACATCGGCCACCAAACCTGCGCGGATCACCGCACCGTCGGGTTCGTACAAGAAGCCTTCAACAGGCCCGACGTCGGCTACCGGGCCGCCGTCGAAATCCTCGCCGCTGGTGATTTCAGCCGCACCTTGGCTGCCGATCACCAGGGCTGCCCGACGCACGCCGGGACGGGCCACTGCGTTGAACCAGAGGGTCACTTCGGTGACATCGCCGGCCACGGACACCCACTGGGCCTCGCAGCCTGTGGGCACGGAATCGTGAGGGATGCCGGGACCCATTTTGACGCCGATGGCACGCCCTGTGGCCGCCAGGCGCTGCACGAAGGACAACGGGGGAGAGAACGCTTCCGGATCCCAAATCCGTTTGGTCCCGGACGTTGACGTGGTGCGGCGGGCGGGATCCAGCCACACGCCGTCGATGCCGTCCAGTTCCACAGCTGTGGCGTCCGAGTGCACCACGGTGGCGTGCGGGAAGGGCATGAGGTTTATGGTGGCGCACGCAGCCGTGGTTTCATCCATTTCCACGGCGGTGACTGCTATGTCCATGGACGCCATCGCCATCGAATCTGCGCCAAGGCCACAGCCAAGGTCTGCCACGTGGGAAATTCCGGCCTTGGCGAAACGCTCGGCATGCCTTGCTGCGACGTTCAAGCGGGTTGCCTGCTCCAAACCGGCCTGGGTGAAGAGCATCTGCCTGGCGAACTCACCGAACTTGGCCTCGGCGCGGGTCCGCAGCCGGGATTGCGTCAGGACAGCGGCCACAAGTTCGGGGGAGTGGCCCGCCTTCCGGAGATCGGCGTTGACGCTGAGGGCGTCAGCCTCCCGGTAGGGCCCCATTGAGGCAAGAAGTTCCCATCCTTCAGTGGTCAGCAAGGGCGCGATGTGTTCCTGCGGTGCGTGGGGCATGGGATCAAGCCTAACGGCGCGGCTGGTGACAGCGTGACTGGCGAATCAGCCCGATAGGGTTGTTTAAATGGAAGATAACGCAGCCACGCAACCCTCGGCCATCACAAAGTTTGCCCGCCCGGCCCTGATAGCGGGTGCCTTGATCGCGGTGGTCTGCATCGGCTTGCTGATCATTATCTTCGCGCTGGATTCCTTCAACGCAGCTACCTATTCCGTCGCTGGAAAGAGCGTCAACGATGCCACCGACGAAGCGCGGGACATCCGTGAGCTCTACAGCGGAGCCCGCACCGGCGGGATTATCACGTTGGTGATCTCCGCCGTCGTGGCTGTCGCCGCCGCCGTAGTGCTGTACCGGAACCGCGGCAATGAACCGTTGGACGAGGATGATGATGGCGAAGACTATGATCTGGACGACCTCACAGGCCGTTGACGGACGTTCACCCGTGACGAAATGCTGGCACTCACCTTGACCGAGTGCTAACCGTTTACATAGAGTCTTGTTAGCACTCTCCCCCGGAGGGTGCTAATCACGCCAAGCGTCTTCCGGCACCGCGACGACGGTTGTACGCTCCGGCACCCTAGTTCTTAGTCCATGAATCAGCTCATGAAAAGGAGAGTCCGAGTGTCGGTCTCGATTAAGCCTCTTGAGGATCGTATTGTTGTTCGCCCGCTCGAAGCAGAGCAGACCACGGCTTCCGGCCTGGTAATTCCGGACTCCGCGCAGGAGAAGCCGCAGGAAGGCGAAGTTGTTGCAATCGGCCCCGGCCGTTTCGATGACAACGGCAACCGCGTACCGGTTGACGTAGCTGTTGGCGACGTCGTCATCTACTCCAAGTACGGTGGAACCGAAGTCAAGACCGGCGGCAACGAGTACCTCGTTCTGTCCGCCCGCGACGTCCTTGCGATCGTCGTAAAGTAACTTCCCGGAGCCCCGCACCGCCGCCGCGTTGGAAATCATTCCGACCGTCAGCGGTGCGGGTTTTCTGTCTTGAAAGGACACAACCATGGCAAAGCAGCTTGCTTTTAACGATGCTGCCCGCCGGTCTCTTGAGGCCGGTATCGACAAGCTCGCCAACACTGTCAAGGTGACGCTTGGCCCGCGCGGCCGCAACGTCGTGCTGGACAAGAAGTGGGGCGCTCCCACGATCACCAACGACGGCGTAACCATCGCCCGCGAAGTTGAGCTTGACGACCCCTACGAGAACCTTGGCGCGCAGCTGGCCAAGGAAGTAGCCACCAAGACCAACGACGTCGCCGGTGACGGTACCACCACGGCAACCGTGCTGGCACAGGCCCTGGTCAAGGAAGGCCTGCGCAACGTTGCTGCCGGCGCCGCTCCGGGCGAAATCAAGCGCGGCATCGAGGTTTCGGTTGAAGCCGTTGCAGCCCGCCTCCTGGAGAACGCCCGCGAAGTCGAAGGCACCCAGGTGGCCAGCGTTGCAGCCATCTCTGCGCAGAGCGACGAGGTTGGCGAACTGCTGGCTGAAGCGTTCGGCAAGGTTGGCAAGGACGGTGTCATCACCATTGAAGAGTCCTCCACCACGCAGACCGAACTGGTTCTCACCGAAGGCATGCAGTTCGACAAGGGCTACCTTTCCCCGTACTTCGTCACCGACGCAGAGCGCCAGGAAGCCGTCCTCGAAGACGCGCTCATCCTGATCAACCAGGGCAAGATCTCCTCACTGCAGGACTTCCTGCCGCTGCTGGAGAAGGCCCTGCAGGCCAACAAGCCGCTGTTCATCATTGCCGAAGACATCGAAGGCGAAGCCCTGTCCACGCTGATCGTCAACCGCATCCGCGGCACGCTCAACGTCGTAGCCGTCAAGGCACCGGGCTTCGGCGACCGCCGCAAGGCCATGCTCCAGGACATCGCCACGCTCACGGGCGCACAGGTTGTCTCCCCGGATCTCGGCCTGACCCTGGACACCGTCGGCCTTGAGGTCCTCGGTACCGCGCGCCGCATCACGGTCACCAAGGACAACACCACCATCGTTGATGGCGCAGGCTCCGCCCAGGACGTCGCCGACCGCGTTGCCCAGCTTCGTGCTGAGCTCACCCGGACGGACTCTGACTGGGACAAGGAAAAGCTGCAGGAACGTCTGGCCAAGCTGGCTGGCGGCATCGGCGTGATCAAGGTTGGCGCAGCCACCGAGGTCGAGCTGAAGGAAAAGAAGCACCGCATCGAGGACGCTGTTTCCTCCACGCGTGCAGCCCTCGAAGAAGGCATCGTTTCCGGTGGCGGTTCCGCGCTCATCCACGCCCTCAAGGCACTGGACGAGTCCCCGGCCGTCAAGGCGCTGGAGGGTGACGCAGCAGCTGCTGTTGGCATCGTCCGCCGCGCTCTGGTCCAGCCCCTGCGCTGGATCGCCCAGAACGCCGGCTTCGACGGCTTCGTCGTGGTCGCCAAGGTTTCCGAGCTGGAGGCCAACCACGGCTTCAACGCCAAGTCCGGCGAGTACGAGGACCTGATCGCCGCTGGCGTGATCGACCCCGTCAAGGTCACCCGTTCGGCACTCCGCAACGCTGCTTCAATTGCTGCCCTGGTTCTCACCACCGAGACCCTGGTTGCCGAGAAGCCGGCTGAGGATGAAGACGCACACGCAGGCCACAGCCACTAGCAGCCTGTTCAAGGAACCCCGGTCACAATGTGACCGGGGTTTTTTGTTCGCCCGCTGCCGGTCTCTGAACGGGTCCGACGCGCCTATTGTAGGCGTACGACGGCGGCGGTAACCTGACGCTAAACGCTGCGGCTTGGGCACAAACCGGGCCGCCACCACCCGCAGGGTGAGCCATGACAGCTCCGGACACAGACTTGGACCTGGGACGCTCAGCATTCCATGAGCGCCGTTGGAGCGATGCGCTTGATTGCCTCGCCCGCGCTGATTCCGAGGGCGGCCTCCCTCCCCAGGATATTGAGTTGGCTGCTTCAGTAGCGATGTTGCTTGGTTTGAACGCGAGGAGCATCGAGTACCTTTCAAGAGCGCACGACGAATTCCTGACCATGGGGGACACGGACAGCGCGGCCCGCTGTGCCGCATGGCTGGTCATGTTCCTCGTGGACATGGGTGAGCACGCCCTCGGTAATGGCTGGTTATCCCGTGCCAAGCACCTGCTCGAAGGCATGGACGGGCCGTGTGCAGCGGAAGGGTACCTCCTCATTCCTGCTGCGTTGGGCTCGCTTCGTGCCGGCAATCCCGGGGCAGGCCATGAAATGTTCAGCAGAGCGTTGGCGCTGGGCCTCTCCTTCCATGACAACGACCTCAAAGCACTGGGACAATTGGGCGTAGGCACCTCACGCGTTTCCCTTGGCCGCATGGAGGAGGGACTTCTGTTCCTTGACGAAGTGATGGTTTCGGTCACCGCAGGCGAGGTTTCCCCGATACCTTCGGGGATCATCTACTGTGCGGTCCTGGGTAGTTGCCGTGTATCGCACGATGTTCGGCGTGCCCACGAATGGACGTCGGCGCTGGAACGTTGGTGCGGGGAACGCCCGGACATGGTGATGTTCAGCGGACAATGCCAGGCCTACCGCGCTGAGCTGCTTATTCTGCATGGTGCGTGGGACGAAGCGCTCTCCGTAGCACGTGCCGCCGAAGGGAGGGTCAGGAAGGGTGATCCTGATGCGACGTTTGGTTCCTGGTACCAGCAAGGAGAAGTCCTCCGCTTGCAAGGATTCCTGGATGAAGCGGCAAGGGCCTATGCCACAGCGGCCGAAACAGGTTTCGAACCGGTACCCGGCATCGCATTCCTTCAGTTGGCACAGCACAAGGAGCCCCAGGCCCAGGCCACCATGCGCCGGGCGTTGGCTGGAGCAGACACTGCCAATCGCCGGCGCCTGCTCCCTGCCGCCGTCGAGATAGAACTCGCTCTCGGAGACGTTGCCGCGGCCCGAGCCGCTTCAGAGGAACTGTCCAAGCCGCTGGTCGGGGAAAGCAGGCCCCTGGAGCTGGCGCTCGCTTCGCATGCAGCGGCGCAGGTAGCGCTTGCAGAGGACGACGCCACGGCTGGCCTCCGTGAATCCAGAAAAGCCTGGCGGCTCTGGTACAGCCTTGAGGCCCCGTATCAGGCCGCCTGTTGCAGGGTGCTCGCCGGCCGTGCTTGCGCAATGCTGGGAGACGCGGACTCAGCAGCCATGGAGTTCGAAGCAGCCAAGGCCGAATTCGCGGATCTGGGCGCAACGCCGGCTGTGGCGCAGGTCCTGGAACTCGCCGGGGGAAAGCCCAAAGGACCTTCTTCGCTGACGGGCAGGGAAGTTGAAGTCCTTCGGCTGGTGGCCGGTGGACATTCGAACCGGACCATCGCCCGGGAGCTGTACCTCAGCGAGAAGACCGTGGCCAGGCACATGAGCAACATCCTTTCCAAGCTCGCTGTGCCGTCCAGGGCGGCGGCCACCAGCTACGCCTTCGAGCACGGCCTGATTCACTGAATTCCCTTCATCGTGTGGGTAGAAATACCCATGCCCCCTGACCTGGAATGCGCAATTCGGCCGACGCGGTGGCGGAGGCCGCAGCAATATCTTGGCTGTATCAGGTCCCATTGCGGCACCGCACCAGAAAGGGAAAACAGCCATGGAATCACATCAGCACACCGAGATGGACACCGTGATCGTGGGAGGTGGACAGGCCGGCTTGGCGCTTGGCTACTGGTTGTCCCGGGAAGGCAGGGACTTCGTCATCCTGGATGGGAATGGCCGGCCGGGGGACGCCTGGCGGAAGCGGTGGGACTCGCTGCGTCTGTTCACGCCTGCCAAGTATGACGGGCTTCCGGGCTTTCCGTTCCCCGGTGACCGCCTGGCCTTCCCCACCAAGGACCAACTGGCCGACTATCTGGAGGACTACGTGGTCCGCTTCGACCTCCCCTTCGTTCCAAGCGCCTACGTGGAGGAAATCAGTCCCGACGGTGAGGGTTTCGCAGTGCGGTCAGGGGACCGCATCTGGCACACCCGCAACGTGGTGATTGCCACCGGCGGACACCGCATTCCGAAGCGGCCATCCTTCGCGGGGGACCTGGATCAAGCGATTGTCCAGATGCATTCACAGGACTACAAGAACCCTGGTCAACTGCGGGACGGAACCGTGCTGGTGGTCGGCCTCGGAAACTCCGGGGCGGAGATCGCGCTGGAGGTTGGACGGTCGCATGACACTGTGCTTTCCGGGAAGCCCAATGGCGAGATGCCAATGCGGCACGGCCGGACAGCGGCACGTTTTGCCCTGCCTGTGGTCAGGTTCCTGGGGGTCCATGTCCTCACGCTCAACACGCCTGTAGGGCGAAAAGCCGCACCGGGCTTCAAGGCCATGGCTGCACCCCTGATCCGGACAAAGACCAAGGATCTGGCTGCCATCGGAGTTCAGCCCGGCCCCAGGTTGGCGGGGGTTTCAGACGGGTTGCCGGTCCTGGATGATGGGACCCGGGTGGAGGCCGCCAACGTTATCTGGTGCACCGGGTATCACGAGGATTACTCGTGGGTGAAACTGCCGGTCTTCGACGAGCAAGGTGAGCCGAAGCAGACCAGGGGAGTGGCAAACGACCTTCCCGGCGTGTACTTCCTGGGCCAGGAATTCCTCTTCGCGGCCGCCTCGGCAACGCTTCCCGGAGTCTGCCGGGACGCCCGCTACCTGGCCCGCCGGTTGGCCACAGTGCGTCCGGTGCCGGACGGCCGGCGGGATAAGGAGACCCGCTTGCCGATGAGCCGGTAGAACAGCAACACGGCAGCCGCAGCTGACACAATGCCAACCAGGTTCAGTGCCAACTGCATGGCTGATCCTGCCGCTTTGCTGTATTCACCCAGCACCAGGGCGACGGCAACGTAGCCCGCAGCCGGAACGGTGGTGACGGAAATGAAGACACCCACCAACGCCGAGGACCGGTGGCTGATCATGGACAACATTCCCGCCGCGCCCGCAAGTGCGGCAACGATCAGGGAGTAGGGTCCCGGGTGGTAGATGAACTCGACGGCGGAACCCCGTTCCAGCGTGTCGTCGGGAAACAGCCCCAAGGGCACTGAAAGCCAGGCGGCAATTGCAGTGACCAGCATGGCAAGAGGGAAGCCAACTCCGAGGGCGAGGAACGAAGCGCGCACCAAGCGCCACTTCCGTTCCACCAGTCCCACGGCCAACGCGGCCAAGGGGCCGAACTCAGGACCCACCACCATGGCCCCCACAATTGCGATGGTGGAATCGGTCACAATGCCGATTGCGGCCAACTGCGTTGCAATGACCAGAAAGGCCAGGAAGCTCCACGTGAGTTTCGAGTCTTCCCCGGTTTGCCGGGAGACCTCGTCCCAGATGACGGAGTCCGCGGACTCCCCGGGGGCTGAAGCCTCGGCTGCGTCAGCACGGGTGGACAAGACCAGGTCCGGGGATGAGACGGAGATCGAACCGAGCTCGGGAACTTTGAGGGCATGCAGCCGTTCGATGAGTTCTTCCGTGGATTCCCGGGCAATTTGGACGGTGATCACGTCGCCGGGAGGCACCACGGACGCGCCTCTGTGGACGGCCACTTCGGCAGCACCGGTTTGTCCGCTGCAACAATCGAGGACGGCATCGGACAACTCCCCGGGGACACAGAGGCGCAGTTGCACGATCATGGATTTCCTTCCTTCCGCCCGGCTCCAGCGTAGTTCCGCCCAGCACGCTTTTCGGTGATTCGGACACAGGCCACGCACAGGCAGGGCAGGGAAAATGCATAGCTGGACCTGAGCTAATTGAGCCTCGGAAGCCGGTCCAAAAGGCTGCCCCGACTGGGTTGGAGCCGCCAATCCGCGTATGATTGATGCTTTGTGCCACAGCTTTGAGGAACTGCCGAACGTGACTATGCCAACGATCCCAGCCCCTGCCCGCCCCGGCAGGCGGGCTTCCGGACCCGTTGCAAAGTCTAAGTTCCGCCCTGAAATCCAAGGCCTTCGGTCCCTCGCCGTCCTCATGGTGGTGAGTTACCACATCTGGATCGGACGGGTTTCCGGCGGCGTGGATGTCTTCCTTCTCATCTCCGCATTCCTCATGACGCTGCAGTTCACCGGACGCTACAAGCAGGGCCGCCCCATGGACCTCTTGCGGCACTGGCTGCACCTGTTCCGGCGGCTGCTTCCCGCCGTCGTCGTTGTTCTCCTGGGCACGCTCGCGGCAACCTTCGCTTTCCTGCCTCCCACCCGGTGGGTTGAGGTGGTGCACCAGGCGTGGGCCGCACTGTTCTACTTCGAAAACTGGCTCCTGCAAGGCCTGGCCGTTAACTACTACGCAACGGACCACAGCCTCGCCAGTCCTCTGCAGCACTTCTGGTCCCTGTCCATCCAAGGCCAGGTCTTCATCATGTGGCCCGTCATTTTCGCGACGGTGGCGCTTCTATGCCGCCGCTTCGGCCTGAGGTACCGGGCAACGCTCGCGTACGTCTTTGCGATCATCTTCGTCGTCTCCCTTGCGTACTCAGTGATCTTCACGGCCAACAACCAGGCCGTGGCATACTTCGACACGTTCGCACGGCTGTGGGAGTTCGCGCTCGGAACCTTGCTGGCACTGATCCTCCCGGGCTTGAACTTCGCAAAGCCCGTGCGCGTGGTCATGGGCTGGATCGGCGTGGTTGCCATGCTGACGTGTGGGATCCTGCTGCAGGTCCAGACCGCGTTCCCCGGGTTCGTCGCGCTGTGGCCAACCCTCGCTGCCGTTTTCGTTATTGCCGCCGGCCAGACCGGTAGCCGCTTCGGAGTGGACCGGATCCTGAGCTCAAAATTCCTGGTCCGCCTTGGCGACAACTCCTACGCGCTCTACCTTTGGCACTGGCCCATTTTGGTGATCGCCTTGGCATGGAGCGGCAAGGACCACGCAGGCTGGCTTTCGGGAACGGCGATCATCGCAGCGTCCCTCGCCCTGGCCTTCCTGACCACCAAGTACGTGGAGAAGCCCTTCCGGGAATGGAAATGGCCCGAGGTTAAGCGGCGCCGTTCGGCCATCGCCATCGCCGCCTGCCTCGCTGTGGCTTGCGCGCCGCTGCTCGGCTTCCAGTACAAGCAGGACCTTGACCTCGAAGCGGCGCAGGCCCAGGCGTTCAAGGACAACCCCGGCGCCCACGCACTGCTCCCCGGATATGTGGACCTGGTCAGCGACGACGCGAAGACATTGCCCACAGCGGAGCAGCTCCCGGAGGACTGGGCAACGCTCGCGGGGCCGTGCGAGGGTGAGTCGAAACCGGACGAAAAGATGCTGCAGGAGAAATGCCAGCAGAACGGCATCGGGGACGATGCCGTCAAGGAGATCCTGGTCTTGGGCGACTCGCACTCGCAGCAATGGTTGGCCGCACTCGGCCCCCTTGCCGAGGCGGAACACTGGAAGGTAACTGCCCTGCTGCTGGGCGGATGCCATTTCATGCCAGAGAACCCGGACGCTGAGGACGGATGCAACGACTTCAACGCGGCGGCGTTCAAGTACGCCGCGGCCAAGGCGCCGGACGCCGTCTTTATGGTGGGAACCATGGCGTCGCCGTCGTCGCCGGACGAGCAGCTGGTGTACGGCTTTGAGCAGACCGTGACCAACTTCAATGACCTGGGCATTCAGGTGGTGGCCATCCGTGACAACCCGCGGTACGACTACAACGTCACCGAATGTGCTTTATCCAAGGGCGTGGACAGCACCGACTGCAAGTCCGACCAGCCTGACGTGCTCGCTGCAGAAAGCCCATTCGCGGCCGTGCAGGGGAACTTTGGCAACGCCGCGTTCCTGGACATGACCGACCTCCTGTGCGATGGCGTCACCTGCCCGAGCGTGGTTGGCAATATGTTCGTCTATCTGGATGACAACCACCTGTCCAGGACGTATGTGACCAGCATGGGCGAGATGTTTGAAGAAAGGTGGTTTGCCGCGACGGGGTGGCAGCGATGATGGACACACAAGCTACCGCAACGGCAACTGCCGGGGAACAACGCACGACGTCGAAACCCGGCTTCCGTCCGGAGGTCCAAGGACTGCGCGCCTTGGCTGTGCTGATGGTGGCGGCCTACCATATTTGGCTTGGCCGGGTTTCCGGCGGAGTTGATGTCTTCCTGCTCATCTCAGCTTTCCTGCTGACCCTGTCATTCACGCGCAAACTTGAGAGCCGCAAGCCGTTGAGGCTCCTACGGCATTGGCTGCACGTGTTCAAGCGGCTGCTGCCCGCCGTCGTCGTTGTCCTGTTGGGGGTGCTGACCGCCACCTGGGCCTTCATTCCGCAGAGCCGCTGGCCGGATGTCCTCGCTGAGGCGTGGGCGTCGCTGCTGTACCGGCAGAACTGGCAGTTGGCTGACACTGCCGTGGACTACTACGCCCAGGACCATTCCGGGGCGAGCCCGCTCCAGCACTTCTGGTCGTTGTCCGTCCAGGGCCAGGTATTCATCCTGTGGCCGCTGATCTTCGCAGCCGTGGCGTTGCTGCAGCCGCAGTTGGCCAAACTGTTCCCGCACCGGAAGGCCGTGGCCCACCGGCCGCTGCTGTTCATGGTTTTCGGAGCGGTCTTCGTGGCCTCGCTCATTTACTCCATCGAGCAAACCAGCAGCAACCAGGCATACGCGTACTTCGATACCCGCACCCGCCTCTGGGAGTTCGCGCTGGGTTCCTTGCTCGCACTGGCCTTGCCGTACCTCAAGCCGGGACGCCGGCTTCGCGTCTTCCTGGGCTGGGCGGGCATCACGGCGATGCTTGCCTGTGGACTTGTCCTGACCGTGGACCGTTCCTTCCCGGGATTCATCGCACTGTGGCCCACCCTCGCCGCCGCAGCGGTCATTGTTGCCGGGCAGAGCACCAGCCGTTTCGGTGCCGACCGTTTCCTGGGTTCGCGGCCAATGGTCCTTGTGGGTGACAACTCGTATGCCCTTTACCTCTGGCATTGGCCGGTGCTGGTGTTCTTCCTCCTGATCACGGGGACCACCACGCCCAACCTCCTTCAAGGCCTGGGAATCATGGCCGTCTCCATGCTGCTGGCCGTGGGCACCACACGGTATGTGGAACTTCCCATGCGCCGCTGGGAGTGGCCGGATGTGCGGTCCTGGCGTGCCGCCGTCGTGATTGCCTCCTGCGGTGCGCTGCTGGCACTGCCGGTCACCGCCTGGCAGGGAGCCATTGCGGCCGAAGGTGCGGCCATCGCGGATCAACCCAGGGAACTGACCCCGGGAGCGGCCGCACTGTCCCCGGAGTTCATTGGGGAACCCACCCAGGAAGCCATGATCATCCCCGCGCCAGCTGCGATGAAGGATGAGTGGGCAGACATCGATGGGCTGTGCACGGGGGACAACGTTCCCACAGACCCGTTGCTGGAGGGTTGCTTGCAGAACGATGAACCGGAGGAAGTCACCAAGGAGATCGTGGTGCTCGGCGACTCGCACGCCCAGCAATACATGGCGGCCCTTGGGCCGATTGCCAAGCAACACGGGTGGGAAGTGGTGACCCTGCTGAAGGGCAGTTGCCGCTTCGGCGCAGAGTCCCCTGAGCGCACCGACGAATGCAACGAGTTCAACAAGGCGAGTGCTGCCTACGTCATGGAACACAAGCCTGACGCCGTGTTCACCGTTGCTTCGCTGACGCACGCTACTGAGCCGTTCGAGACGGAAGTGCCCGGCTACCTTGAGGGCATCCAGCCGTTTACGGATGCCGGGATTGATGTGGTGGGCGTCCGTGACAACCCCCGGTTCAGTATCAACATGCCCGAATGCGTGCAGAAGAAGGGCCCTGATTCGCCGGACTGCAATGCTCCACTGGAGGAGTCGCTGGCCGCGTCCTCGCCTTTGGACGACTACGTGGGCAAGGTGGATCGGCTCTACCTGATGGACATGAGCGACTTCATCTGCGAGCAGGGTTCTTGTCCGGCCGTGGTGGGCAACGTCTACGTCTACAAGGATGACAACCACCTCACCAAGACGTATGTGCAGAGCATGATCCCCATGTTCGAGGAGCGGCTCCTGGCGGCCACCGGGTGGTCCGGTGCTTAGGACCGCTGCAGCGGGCTCCGCAAACATACGACGGCGGCCTGCCGCCAGTGCTGTTGCTCACACTGAGGCGTCGCGGAATATGGCGATTGGCGCAGAGGTTCTACTATTTATTCAATACCCGGCAGCACTTTCTCCCATGCAGTACCCATGCCGCAGTACGAATGCACAGGCCAGTCCCGTAATGACGGGCTGGTCATCAGTTGCAACCCCTACCAGTTAGCCCCCCAGAATCCAGGTAAGAGGCGCACACTCATGACCCAGCCCGAACACGATCCCTTTGGCTTTGTTGGCCTGACGTACGACGACGTCCTGTTGCTGCCCGGCCACACGGACGTCATTCCGTCCGAGGCGGACACGTCCTCCCGCATTTCCAAGCGCATCTCTGTGCAGACCCCTCTGCTTTCGGCAGCGATGGATACGGTGACCGAGTCCCGCATGGCCATCGCCATGGCCCGGCAGGGTGGCCTGGGTGTGGTTCACCGCAACCTGTCCATCGACGACCAAGCCGAGCATGTTGACCGCGTCAAGCGCAGCGAATCGGGCATGATCACCAACCCGCTGACCATTGGCCCGCAGGCCACGCTGCAGGAACTGGACGAACTGTGTTCCCGCTACCGCGTCTCCGGCCTTCCCGTCGTGGACACTGACGGACGCCTGTTGGGCATCGTCACCAACCGCGACACCCGCTTCATCCCGGAATCGGAATTCCCGCTGCGCAGCGTCAGCGATGCCATGACCAAGATGCCCCTCATCACCGGGCACGTGGGCATCAGCCGCGAGGAAGCCTCGCATAAGCTGGCCACCAACAAGATCGAGAAGCTTCCCTTGGTTGACGAGCAGGGCCGCCTTAAGGGCCTCATCACCACCAAGGACTTCACCAAGGCAGAGCAGTACCCGCTGGCCACCAAGGATGACGAGGGCCGCCTGCGCGTCGGCGCTGCCATCGGCTTCTTCGGCGACGGCTGGGAGCGCGCCATGAAGCTTATCGACGCCGGCGTGGATGCCCTGTTTGTGGACACTGCAAACGGCCACTCACAAGGCGTGCTGGACATGATCCGCCGCCTGAAGTCGGATCCGATTGCTGCCCACGTGGACATCATCGGTGGGCAGGCTGCAACCCGTGAAGGCGCTCAGGCCCTGATCGACGCCGGCGCTGACGGCATCAAGGTGGGCGTTGGCCCTGGCTCCATCTGCACCACACGCGTTGTTGCCGGTGTTGGTGTTCCGCAGATCACCGCCATTTACGAATCCGCGAAGGCCGCCATCCCGGCGGGCGTTCCGCTGATCGCCGACGGCGGACTGCAGTACTCGGGCGACATCGGCAAGGCGCTGGTCGCCGGTGCAGACACCGTCATGCTCGGCTCCCTGCTGGCCGGCTGTGAAGAATCCCCGGGTGAGCTCATTTTCGTCAACGGAAAGCAGTTCAAGAGCTACCGCGGCATGGGTTCCCTCGGCGCCATGCAGTCCCGCGGTAAGAACACGTCCTACTCGAAGGACCGCTACTTCCAGGCAGACGTCTCCGGTGATGACAAGCTCATCCCCGAAGGCATCGAAGGCCGCGTGGCCTTCCGAGGCCCGTTGGCTTCGGTCGCTTACCAGTTGGTGGGCGGACTCCGTCAGACCATGTTCTACACGGGCGCACCTACAATTCCGGAGCTCAAGGCACGCGGCAAGTTCGTTCGCATCACGCCTGCCGGACTGAAGGAATCGCACCCCCACGACATCCAGATGACCGTGGAAGCCCCCAACTACGGCTCGCGCTAAAGTGTCGACTGTTCCCCGTGGAAGTATCCGCGGGGAACAGTTCTTTAACGGGCCGGCTGTTGACGGGCAAGCGGAATTGTCGGCCCATGAGAATAGGCTGGGGTCATGTCTGAAAAGCCCGCGCAACCGCGGCACCCGGAGTCGGTCCGACTGAACAACACGCCGCCCCGCAAGCTGGCGCTGCGTCCTTACGCACGCGCCGTCGGGCAGGTCCTGAAAGTTAGTTTCAAGGCCTCGCCCGTCGCGGTGGTCATGAAGGTGCTTGGCTCGTTGATCTCCGCCACGCTCCCGTTGGTCACCACCTACTTCGCCGCCCTGACCACCACAGCCTTGGCAGCCGGTTACGCGGGTGATCCCAACGCCGGTCCCCAAGCCATCCTGTACGTCATCATCACTGCTGCGCTGGGGTTGTTCTGGGGTGCCTTCAGCAGTGTTGACCGCTACATCCAACAGCTCATGAGCTTCAAGGTGGGCGCGATCGTAGGGGACATGATGTACCAGCGATTCCTGGCGCTGGAGTTTTGGCGTTACGACGACAAAGAGACAGTGGACCTTTACGACCGCGCAAAGCGGTTCTCGGACTCCTACGCCCGCGTGCTGGACAGGATTGCCGCAATCTTTACCCAACTGGTCTCCGTGATCCTCGCCATCGGTGCGCTGGTCCTGGTCAGTTGGTGGATCGCCGTCATCGTCCTGGTGGCCATCGTGCCCAGTGTGTATCTGCAGTTCAAACTGTCGCGTGAGCAGATCGCGCACTGGAACACACAAGTGGATTCGCGCCGGCAACGCCGGATGATCGAACAGAACCTGCTTCGTCCGCAGCACATCGCGGAGATGCGGCTCTACGGCATCGTTGGATACCTGATGGACCTGCGATCACGCCTGCGCGACGCAGACGAGAAGCGACGCCTGGATTTCCAGAAGCGGTATATTCCCAAACAGCTGGCTGCGGACTCCCTGCAGTATGGTGCCGAGGTGGTTTCCCTGATCTGGGTGGTCGGGCAGATCATCGCCAGGGCCCAGCCGGTGGGTCAGTTCCTCTACGTACAGCAGATCGTGAGCCGGGCACTTTCCACGGCCAACAATCTTGTCTCTTCCTTGAGTTCCATCGACGAGGACCTCGCCAACCTCAAGGATTATGAGCTGTTCATGGCCTTGCCTGTTCCCAGCGGCAACGAAAAACCCCTGACCATTTCGCCCTCCACCGTGGAGCTCCGCGACATCCGCTTCAGCTATACCGGAAGCGACATCGAGGTCATCAAGGGCATTTCGATGACCATCACGGCGGGCCAGCACATTGCGATCGTCGGTGAGAACGGCGCGGGAAAGTCCACACTGATCCGTATCCTTGCGGGGCTGTACCGGCCTGACTCCGGCCATGTACTGCTCGACGGCGTGGATCTTGCCGGGATTGATGTCACCAGTTGGCACCGGCACCTGGCAGTACTCAGCCAGGAGTTCCTGAAGTACGAGTTCGCCACAGCTGCGGAGAACATCTACCTCGGCGATGTGGACCAACCCCGCGACGACGACCGGATCCGTCGCGCAGCTTCGGACGCGGAGGCCATGGAGTTCATCAACAAGCTGCCCAACGGCTTGGAAAACCATGTCAGCAACTGGATGGAGGACCCCCGCGGACGCAAGGGGAGTGGCCTGTCCGGCGGGCAATGGCAGCGACTGGCCATGGCGCGCAACTTCTATCGTGACGCCTCGTTCATGGTCATGGACGAGCCCACCTCAGCCATTGACGCACTGGCCGAGCACCGCATTTTCACCCGGCTGTTCGCCGACCGAAGCAGCACCATCATCGCTATCAGCCACCGCCTGGCCACCATCGAGAAGGCTGACATCGTGTACATGCTGGAGGACGGCCGGATCGCGGAGCAGGGGACCCACAAGGAACTGGTGGCGTTGAGGGGCCGCTACTTCCGGATGTTCGAATCACAGCTCTCGGTGGACGAGACCAGGCAGAACACCCCCTGAGGCTTAGAGCGGGCCGTATCCTGCGTTGCCGTAGGGATCACGCCACGTGACGAGGTCCTGCTCCAGCAGCGCCCGGAAATGGGGATCAGTTGCAGCCTTGCGGCGAAGCGACTCCCTCGAACGGCTCGCGATGGTGGCCGGGACGATGATCCCAACCACGAGGAGGCCCACCATGAAGGCAAGAACCGTAGCCAGCGTCAGCAGCGCGGCAGGATCCTGCCAGGTGGACGGTTTGGCCGTGAAAGCGAACAGTCCCGTGAAGACGACCAGGACGAACGCCACGAAGGAGAGCGCCCCGCGCAGGCTCCCAGGACCACGATTGACCAGTGCCCGGTCTGTCCGCGGCAACCGGTTCCGAACCCGCGCGAAGGATATTCCGCACAGTGCGGCGAGGGCTGCGCCGGGAATGCCGAGGGCAGGAAGCGCTACGGGTGTGCCGAGCCGAACAGCCAGGACTACACCCAGGAGGACAAGGAACCCGCCGAGTCCGATTCCGGCAGCCCACGCGCCCATGTAAGCTCCTCGGGCGCTGGCGAGCTCACGCAGGCGGGAACGCGCATTCGTCGGGGTGA
The DNA here is from genome assembly GCF_025421775.1 of Paenarthrobacter aurescens. Lineage (GTDB taxonomy): Bacteria > Actinomycetota > Actinomycetes > Actinomycetales > Micrococcaceae > Arthrobacter > Arthrobacter aurescens_B. The sequence continues at coordinate 566,557 of NZ_JAOEFX010000003.1, forward strand.
TGGCCGAGAGCTCCGGGGAAAGCCAGTAATCCAGGGGGCGGGCAGAGCGGGAAAGCGGAGTGGGACCGGTCTGGTAGCTCACCCGGGGTACTCCTCCAGCGCTATGCGAGCAATGAGCTCATGGTTGGTGATGGCCGACGCCTGGCGTTCTTCGTTCTGGGTGGTCATTACTGCCTTCTCCTCAGCGGTTCTGTGTCCAGTTTAGGAAGTGGCGTGATCAGGTAAGCCATCCCGGCGACCATTGGCACAGTTTGTGAAGTGTTTATTTGTCGAATCGGGGTTCTGGGAGGGGTCCAGTAAAGTAAGAGCCGTGACTTATGAGATTGAGATTGGCCGTGGCAAGCGTGGGCGTCGTGCCTACTCCCTGGATGACATCGCGATCGTCCCGAACCGCCGGACGCGTGACCCGAAGGACGTCTCTGTCTCCTGGCAGATCGACGCCTACAAGTTCGACACCCCCGTAATTGCTGCCCCGATGGACTCCGTGATGTCCCCCGATACCGCAATTGCCTTTGGCCGGCTTGGTGGCCTCGGGGTTCTGGACCTTGAAGGTCTCTGGACCCGCTATGAGGATCCGCAGAAGGTGCTTGACGAGATCGCCGCCCTGGCCGATGAGACCAGCAGCCCGGCCGTCACCCGCCGTATGCAGGATCTTTACCAGGCTCCCGTCCAGCCCGAACTGATCAGCTCCCGCCTCGCTGAGATCCGTGCCGCAGGCGTCACCGTTGCTGGGTCCCTGACCCCGCAGCGCACCCAGGAGCACTACAAGACCGTGGTGGCGGCCGGCGTCGACATCTTTGTCATCCGCGGCACCACCGTCTCCGCTGAGCACGTCTCCAAGAACCACGAACCCTTGAACCTCAAGCAGTTCATCTATGAACTGGACGTCCCCGTGATCGTTGGCGGAGCGGCCGGCTACACGCCCGCGCTCCACCTCATGCGTACAGGTGCTGCCGGTGTCCTGGTCGGCTTTGGCGGCGGCGCCACCACCACCACCCGCCGCGCACTGGGCATCCACTCGCCCATGGCATCGGCCATCTCCGACGTCGCTGCGGCACGACGCGACTACATGGATGAGTCCGGTGGCCGCTACGTTCACGTCATCGCCGACGGCGGCATGGGAAGCTCGGGCGACATCGTCAAGGCCATTGCGATGGGTGCCGACGCCGTCATGCTCGGCAGCGCGTTGGCACGCGCCGAGGAAGCGCCGGGCCGCGGCTGGCACTGGGGCCCGGAAGCGCACCACCTCGAGTCGCCCCGTGGCGACCGCGTCAACGTTGGAACTGTCGGTCCGCTGGAAGAAGTCCTCTTCGGACCCGGCCACCACACCGATGGCACCTCCAACCTCATCGGTGCGTTGCGCCGTTCCATGGCTACCACCGGCTACTCGGACCTCAAGGAGTTCCAGCGGGTTGACGTCGTCGTCTCGCCGTACGCAGGCAACTGACAGCACAGCCCGTTAGGAAACCCCTATCGCTCCGACGTGGTCGGAACGATAGGGGTTTCCTGTATCCCGGGGAGTACTCCCCATCGCGGCTCTCCGCCGATCCCAGTAGTCTGGCGGCCGAAGAACTTTTGCTGGCAGAGACGTGGGGGTAGGGAATGGCACCGGGCATTTTTGGGGCAGATGTTGCCCAGCTAAGGTCATTGTCCAAAGTGATGGGGGCCTCGGGAAACTCCTTGTCCAGCCTGGAGCTCAATATCAACGGCATCGTCGCGTCCACTGCCTGGAAGGGTGCCGACGGCGAGCGTTTCCGCTCCGAATGGTCCGGGAAGATGCGGCCCATGCTGCACAAGGCCAGCGAATCGCTCCGTACCCAGGCGAAGTCGCTCCTTGCCCAGGCAGATGAGCAGGAACAGGCAAGCCAGGGTTCCGGCGGAACGTCGCAGGGTTCCGGTTCCGGGGCGGGGTCCGGACCAGGGACCACGCCGTTTTCGCCGGTGGTGGAGGCCAACGGCAACACCGGCTACCAAGGGCTGAACTTCGCCGCTTCCGGTGGGGGCTTCATCGCCGATGTCCTCCTCAACAAGATGGCCAAGGCAAATCTCCTGGTACGCCAGCCGTGGAGCCTTCTTGGTGCCCAATTCGGACAGATGCCCGGAGTTGGGTACCTCAAAGGCACACAACTCCTGAACGGCCTCTCCATGGTGGGCCGCGCAGCGGGTGTCCTGAGCGTCATCGGGGGTGTGGCGCAGTTTGCTGATGGCTACATGCGCGGCGACGGCTACGCCATGGCCGACGGAGGTATCACCACTGTTCTGGCGGCCGGAAGCTTCGTGCCCGTCGTGGGACCCTTCTTTGCCGGTGCCAGCCTCGCATGGGCGGGAATGGGCCTCCTTGCGAAGGGGCTCGGCTACGGGTCCACCTCCGAAATGGTGGTCGACGGCGCCAAGGCCGTCGCCGGTGCCGTGGAGGATGGTGCCAAAGCTGTGGCCGATGGGGCGAAGAAGGTGTGGGGTTGGCTGGGCGGTTGACCCGATTTCCTGAGATAGCGTGGAACCAGCAAACCAACATGAGGACGGCATGACAGAAACAGCAAACCTGGAAACCCTGCGGCTGACGGACCACGAGCTTCTGGCGCTGCTGGCCATGCGGCCAACCAGCGGCTCCGAGAAGACCCGTGAACTGTTCCGGCTGTCCGGGGTCGCGGACAAAGACGTGCTGGAGCAGGCCGGGATCACCACTTTGCTGGTGCGTGGCCTGGCAGAAGTCGATGGTGAGGACATTGTCCCCGTTGACAGGGGTGCCATAGTGGCCGCTGTCGTTTCCAGTGCGGATGAATGGTTGGAAATGGCCTTGGTCACTCCCAACAGCGACCATGTGCTGTTTACCGCCGGCTCGGACCAGGGGTCCGTTCTCCTCAACCTCAGCCGCTACGGTGTCCACGAGGTTCAGCCGATTGATTCACGCTCTGGAATGCTGCCCCTCGGAATCGAGATTGCCCGCCACTACCTGGTGGATGGTCCGGACGGGCTGCCCGCCGCGGCCATGATCAAGCACCACCGGGCTGAGGGGTCGCCGCTCACGGCCCACCTCAAAGCGGGTGCCGACGGTAGCTGGACTCTTGCCACCGGGGACGAAGACAACCCGCCCCACCGTCCAGTCCCGGCAGGCGAGGCTTTCGGCGAATTCGCGGCGGCCCTGACCTTCGCATGAGCCAGCAGTTCCCCTCACCTGGACAAGGGCCACAGCAGGTCCCCCTGGACTATTGGATCTCTACCGGCCGGATGGTCCCGGACGCCGTACCCTCCGTTTTGAGGGATATGGCGTGGAACAGAGGCCAATTTCTGGGACTCGCCGTGGCGTGCCTCGGTACAGCCGTCAGCCTGCTGGGCGCCGCGCTGCTGGTTCTGGTGCTTGGGGGCAGCCCCGGTGCGGTGATTTCCTTCGCTGTTGTGGGTGTGGCACTGTTCTGCGTCGCTGCCGGACTTCGTGCCAGGCTTCAAGGAGTCCCCAAGGTTCGACCAGTGATGGCGTCCCGCGCGCCTGGCAAATTCTCTTCCGGCGTGGGGCTGGCGGTATTCCTGTCGGCCATTTTGGGCGTGGGCCTCTTCCCCGTGGTAAACCCACTGCTTCACGAGGGGGCAGGGCAGGCGCTGGGATTCGTTGCGGCCTACGCCCTCCTGCTGCTGGCAACGGGCTGCCTGTTTGCCGCGCCCGCCTACTTTTCGGAGCATGCCCGCGAGCATTTTCGGCGTCGCATAGTTTCGGATCCGGAACTTCGCCGTGAGCTCGAAGCAATGTCCCTCTCCTGGGACGATCCACAGGGAAACAAGCAGTTCGGGCCACTCTGACCTGTGCCCTGCCCAAGGCGGCAGCCAGCAAGTAGGGTAGGGGACTACCAGCTGTTGCGTTTGAGGAGGGGTCCGATGAGCAATGTCGCAGGCGGTCCACAGGCGAGTTCCCCGGGAGCACTCAGCCCGGAAGCCCGTGCCGCATCGATCGAAGTCCTGAAAGCCACTGCGGAGGCCGGTAAGGAGCTCGACATCCTGATTGTCGGCGGAGGTGTGGTGGGAGCCGGCGCAGCCCTCGATGCAGTCACCCGCGGCCTCACTGTGGGGATTGTGGAGGCCAGGGACTGGGCCTCCGGGACATCGTCCCGTTCCTCCAAACTCATCCACGGTGGCCTTCGCTACCTCGAGATGCTCGATTTCGGCCTGGTCCAGGAAGCACTGCAGGAACGTGGACTGCTGATCCAGCAGATCGCCCCCCACTTGGTGCGCCCGGTGCCCTTCCTGTACCCGCTGACCCGCAGGATCTGGGAGCGGCCGTACGTCGGTGCGGGCATCATGCTCTACGACACGCTGGGCCTGACGTCGGGGCACAGCCGCGGCGTGCCCATGCACAAGCACCTCTTCAGGCGTGGAACCTTGCGCGCAGCCCCCAGCTTGAAAGACGACGCCTTTGTTGGGTCCATCCGCTATTACGATGCGCAGGTCGACGACGCCCGCCTGGTGGTCAACGTTGTCAGGACAGCTGCCCACTACGGCGCCCATGCCGCCAACCGGCTTCGGGTGGTGGACTTCCTTCGCGAGGGCGAACGTGTAGTGGGAGCCAAGCTCGAAAACCAGGAGGACGGCAGCGTCTTCGAAGTCCGGGCCAAGCAAGTGGTCAACGCCACTGGAGTGTGGACAGACGAAACACAGGCCATGGTCACGGACCGGGGCCAGCTCAAGGTCCGTGCTTCCAAGGGCATCCACCTGGTGGTGCCGCGGGACCGTTTCCAGTCCACCGTGGGCCTGATTCTTCGCACGGAAAAGTCAGTGCTCTTTGTGATTCCGTGGGGTCGGCACTGGATCATTGGCACCACAGACACCGACTGGACGTTGGACAAAGCGCATCCTGCGGCCTCCAGCAAGGACATCGACTACGTCCTGGAACACGTCAACAAGGTCCTTAAGCGCCCGCTGACCAGGGAGGACGTAGAAGGGGTTTATGCCGGTCTTCGGCCTTTGCTGGCCGGAGAGAATGACTCCACAGCCAAGCTCTCGCGTGAGCACGTCGTCGCGCATCCGGTTCCGGGGCTCGTGGTGGTGGCAGGCGGCAAATACACCACGTACCGGGTCATGGCCAAGGATGCTGTGGATGAGGCCACCAGGGCCATGGATGAACGTGTCCCGTCCAGCTGTACCGACACCATCCCCTTGCTCGGAGCAGAGGGGTTCAAGGCCGCCTGGAACCGTAGGTCTCGTTCCGCGGAGGAAGCCGGCGTGCACGTCGCCCGGGTCGAGCACCTTCTAAACCGCTATGGCTCCATGACTCCCGAAGTGCTGGAGTTGATCTCCAACCGTCCCGAGCTGGGCGAACCCCTGCCTGGCGCCGATGACTATTTGGCGGCAGAGGTCGTGTATGCGACAACCCACGAAGGAGCGCGGCATGTTCACGACGTTTTGACGCGGCGAACACGGATCTCGATCGAATCGTGGGACCGGGGGGTGTCTGCACTCCCGGTAGTAGCTAAGCTGATGGGAGAAATCCTTGGCTGGAGCGAAAATCAGCGCGAAAGCGAAATCAAGCACTACCTTGCACGCGTGGAAGCGGAACGGCTCAGTCAGCAGCAGCCCGACGACGAGTCGGCTGATGCTGCGCGCATGGGAGTGGATGACATCGTTCCCCTTCGCTGACCAGTACACGGAAATGCGGCCGGAAGGCCAACTGGAGGGAACACGACTTGGCTGAACCACTTGACCGGTACGACGCGGAACTGACCACCCCGGACACCGTCATCCTGGAACTCGTCGCAGAGGACAAGATAGACGCCGCTGCCCAACTGGCCCACAAGCTGCACGAGGCCGGCAGGATTACCAATCTTGAGGGCTTCCTGGAGCAGGTACACTCACGGGAGCACCAGCTCGCCACCGGGCTGCCCGGCGGCATCGGACTTCCGCATGCGCGCAGCGAATTCGTGGACAGGATCTCCATCGCAGTGGGAGTGACCAAATTCGGTCACGCTTTGGACTTCGGGGCAACTGACGGGCCGGCCACCCTGATCCTGCTCATCGCCACGCCCGCCAGTTCCTTCTCCGACCACCTCGAGGTTCTTGCCACGCTGGCCCGCTCACTCTCCAAGGAGTCCTTCAGGGAGTCCCTCCGGCGGGCCCACGATCCCGAGGTTATCTCCGAGCTCATTAACTCAAGCCTGGTGTTCTTCGACCACTGACAGTGATCGAAGCCGCCCATACGGCCTCGTTTCGTTGTTCTACAGCCGGACGAAGTACGGTTAAGGGGTGTTGAAAACCGCGTTGAAACCCCGCTGGATCGCAGGACTGGTCTTTGCGCTTCTGCTGTCCGGGGTGTTTGTGCTGCTCAGCCAATGGCAGCTCAGCCGGTCCGCCCAGCACGAGCCACCTCCGCCGTCCAGCATCGAAGAAGTGAAACCGCTGGTGGACGTCCTTAAACCTGGCCAGTTCTTCCCGGGTTCGGTCTCGGACCAGATGGTCACCGCCACAGGAACGTACGACCCCAGCAAGCAGGTCCTGGTCGAGGGCCGCCTGTACAACAACCAAAAGGGCTTCTGGATCGTCTCTGCCTTTGCCGTCAACAGCGCCCCGACGCTGAGCGGTGTCGGCGCTTCTCCCCAGACGTGGATTCCGGTCGCCCGGGGCTGGGTGGCTGACGCCGCCCAAGCCGGCCCCCCGCCGTCGGGAACCATCATCCTGACCGGTCGCCTCATTCCTTCCGAAGCGCCCGTTCCAAACGTCGACGCCGGTCCGGGCCGTGCGTCTGCGGTCTCCTCTGCGGAGCTCATCAACAAGTGGGAAGTTTCCAGCTACCCGGGCTTCATCGCTGCGACATCGGAAGTTTCAGGCGGCGTGCCAATTCCGCTCGGCGAAAACGTCAGGGCCCTGAACATCCCGCCGCAGCCACCTGCAGAGCAGGTCAATTGGCTCAATCTCTTCTACGCGGTTGAATGGGTTGTCTTCGCGGGCTTCTCGATCTTCATCTGGTGGCGGCTGGTGAAGGACGATTACCGACGGGATCTCGAAGAGGATGAGTTCGAGGATGACGACTTCGAGGATGTCGACGAGCCGGCCCATGACGAAGCCACCCCAGAAAAAACCAGCCCAGAGCCAGAACATAAGGTGCAGCAATGATTGAGCCAAAACCGGCCATCCAGCCCGAGCAATCCGGATCCAAGCCCAAGAAGCGCCGGTTCGGCGGAACGGAAGCCCAGATCCGTTCGGCGTTGAAGTTCTACAAGGTCATGGCATATCTCACAGGCGCCATGCTGCTCCTCCTTTGCGCCGAATTGATCGCGCGCTACGGCTTTGGCGTCTCGCTCTTCGCCGGCGGTACCAATGCGGTTACCGGGCAACCCTTCGGCTTCGGTTTCGCTGAGTCCGAGCCCAAGGGCGTGATCGGCGGGTTCAACATCTCCACGTCGGTGCTGATCGTGCACGGGTGGATGTACGTGGTGTACCTGGTCTCCAACTTCCGTTTGTGGTCCCTCATGCGCTGGCCTTTCTCCAAAATGGTCCTCCTGGCGCTGGGCGGCGTCATCCCGCTGCTGTCGTTCATTGTTGAGAAGAAATTCCATGCGCAGGTCGAAGCGGAACTTGCTGCCAACCCGCAGGCGTCCAAGCGTTACTAGGACCTGACGGCATCCCAGTGTGAGATGCCTAACTGCAGGGCCTGTTTTGGCCCTCGGCCGTCCTTGTCAACGTGCACCGGGGCGGCCCGGCAAAGTAGTCTTGTCTGGTGACTACTCCCACCGCACCCCAAACTTCCCAGAAGCCGGTGCTGGTTGTTGACTACGGTGCCCAGTACGCGCAGCTGATTGCCCGCCGCGTCCGCGAAGCGAATGTGTATTCGGAAATTGTTCCGCATACCTTCACCACCGAGCAGCTTCTGGCCAAGAACCCGGCAGCCATCATTCTCTCCGGAGGGCCCTCCAGCGTGTACGCAGAGGGAGCCCCGTTCGTGGGCGCCGACCTCTTCGAAGCCGGTGTACCCGTCTTTGGCATCTGCTACGGATTCCAGGCCATGGCGAATGCCCTGGGCGGCAAGGTGGCCCAGACCGGTCTGCGGGAATACGGTGCCACCGAAGCGCTCCTAGTGGGTGACGCGCGCTCCATCCTCGACGGTGTCCCCACGTCCCAGAACACCTGGATGAGCCACGGCGACTCCGTTCACGAGGCCCCCGAGGGCTTTGAAGTGCTGGCGACTACGGCGGGAGCCCCGGTAGCTGCCTTCGCCAACGATGAGAAGCGCCTTTACGGAGTGCAGTGGCACCCGGAAGTGAAGCACTCTGTCCTTGGACAGCACGTCCTGGAGAACTTCCTGTTCAAGGGTGCGGGCCTGAGCCCCAACTGGACCACGGGCAACATCCTCGAAGAGCAGGTGGATCGTATCCGCCGGCAGATCGGGGACTCCAAGGTCATCTGCGGCCTCTCCGGTGGTGTCGACTCCGCAGTAGCTGCCGCTTTGGTCCAGCGCGCCGTTGGCGACCAGCTGACGTGTGTCTTCGTTGACCATGGCCTCCTGCGTGAAGGCGAAGCCGAGCAGGTTGAGCGCGACTTCGTGGCGGCCACGGGAGTGAACCTCTACGTCGCCAACGAGCAGGAACGCTTCCTGTCGGCCCTGGCAGGCGTCAGCGACCCCGAGACCAAGCGCAAGATCATTGGCCGCGAATTCATTCGCGCCTTCGAGGAAGCGGAGCGGGCCATCATCGCCGAGGCCGCTGCCGAGGGCGAGAAGATCAAGTTCCTGGTTCAAGGAACCCTGTACCCGGACGTCGTCGAATCCGGCGGTGGCGAAGGTGCTGCAAACATCAAGAGCCACCACAACGTGGGCGGTCTTCCCGAGGATCTGCAGTTCGAGCTCGTTGAGCCGCTCCGCGCATTGTTCAAGGACGAGGTCCGTGCGGTCGGTGCCCAGCTTGGCCTCCCGCAGGAAATCGTTGGCCGCCAGCCCTTCCCGGGTCCCGGCCTGGGTATCCGTATCGTTGGTGAAGTCACCAAGGAGCGCCTGGACCTGCTGCGCAAGGCTGATGCCATTGCCCGTGCAGAACTCACGGCTGCAGGCTTGGACAACGACGTCTGGCAGATGCCGGTAGTCCTCCTGGCCGATGTCCGCAGCGTTGGCGTCCAGGGTGACGGCCGGACCTACGGCCACCCGATCGTGCTGCGTCCGGTGTCTTCCGAAGACGCCATGACGGCGGACTGGTCGCGGTTGCCCTATGACCTCCTTGCCCGGATCTCCAACCGCATTACCAATGAGGTTGATGGAGTAAACCGAGTGGTGCTGGACGTGACCAGCAAGCCACCGGGAACCATCGAGTGGGAATAGCATTCCAAGTGGCCGGCTTCCTCTGGGAGGCCGGCCACTTTGCTTGCACCCTGAGAGCATTCCTGGCCCGGGAAATCAGCAGGCACCTGTGAAATGACGGCGAATTTCGCGTCGGAACAGCGTTGCGGAGCGGGCTGGAAGGGTATTCCCGCTACCCTCGAAGGTATGCCGGTATGGTCCAAGGCGTCTAAAGCTAGTACAGAAAAGAAGGCAGAAGTTGTGTCAGTAGGTCAAGGCCAGGAAGAGGGCTCCGAAGAGCTCCGTAAATGGCTGTCTGGTCTTAAGCCCGTCACCGGGGCAGACACGATGCTGCGTTTCGTCAAGACGCCCGAAGGGGCTATCGATCTCAGCAATGCGCACCCCTCGGGGCTGGCGCAGTTGCTCGCAGGCCGCAGAACGCGCCTGTCCACACTGATCAGGGACCGCCAACAATACTTGGTGGCGGCACGGGCAGCGCGGAATATCAGGTCCAAGATCTTCGAGCTGAGCAACGATCGCGGTATAGAGGCCGGTTACTTGTCCGCGGGCACTGTTGTGTGGACCTCTGCTGTTGGCGGTAAGCCTCAGCGCGTTTCAGCGCCTGTGATGCTCACCTCCATCATCCTGACGGTCAGGCCGGGAGAAGACGACTTCGAACTCCAGCTCACGGAGCAGGCACGCATGAACCCTGCCTTGGTGCGTCATCTGAAGTCTGTCCATGGCATCGTTTTTGACGTCAACGCCGTAGCGCGCATGGCCTACAACACGGCGCGGTTCGATCCCCAGCCTGTGCTGGACCGGCTGTCCACCCTCGTCCAGCCCATTCATGGCGCCGAGGTGGAGTTCAACCTGCTGGTCACTACGCTGGCCGATCTCTCAGGCAACCTCGATGATCCGTGGATCAACATGAACAACCCCACGATTGCGGCGCTCTCACTTGCCGCAAACGGTGGTGACATTGAGCCGGAGACCATCAAAGCGGGCCGGTTCCCCAGCCTGGACCTTCGTGATCCGGCAGATGAGCTCCTCCTCCTCGACGCTGACACAGACCAGCAGTACGTGGTGGACGCTGTGCGCGCCGGGGACTCACTGGTTGTCAGCACGCCGCCGGGCAGCGGACAGACGCAGACAGCCATCAATGCTATCGGTGCGCTGGTCAGCGAAGGCAAGTCCGTGCTGGTAGTAGGGGACAGACAGTCCAGCCTCGCGGGACTCTCCGCCCACCTGGAATCGCTCGGCCTCGATTCGATGCTCTTCCGCCCGGGCAACGGAACCACTCCACAGCAGCTCAAGGGCCAGCTGGTCCGGGCCATCATGCGCAATGAAAAAGCTCTTGAACCACAGCTGGGCAACCTGCACCAGACACTGACCGGACACCGCCACGCCCTGATGGACCATGTTGCCTCGCTGCACAATGTCCGCGAACGCTGGGGTTGCTCGCCGTACCAGGCAATGCAATCGCTTGCGGAGCTGACGTCCATCCACCCCGCGCCTTCCACTACGGTTCGCCTGAAGCGCAGCGTCCTGGACAACATCAAGGACCGTGAAGAACTCGCGGGCCGTTTGTTCCGCGCAGCCGAGCTGGGCAGCTTCAGCAAGGCTTCCACCTCAAGCCCGTGGTACGGAGCCCGGTTGGTCACCCGCAAGGAAACCGAGGAAGCCCAGCAGTTGGCACGCATGGCGGAAGAGAAGCTTCCTGTCCTGCGGGACCGGATGAAGCAGCTTTCCGATCACGCCGAAATCCGGCTGGGCGATACCTTCACTGAGTGGGGTGCCCAGCTTGAATTGCTGATTGCGGTGCGGGAGAGCCTGGACAAGTTCACTCCTGACATCTTCGACCGGCCGGTGCACGACCTTATTTCCGCTACCGCCAGCTCGGCTTGGCGCCGTGAGCGCAACCTGGAGATGCCCTCCATGCAGCGCTCCCGTTTGCGGCGGGTCGCCAAAGAGTACGTGCGGCCCGGCGTGCATATCGCCGATCTCCACAGCTCTCTGGTCCTGGTTCAGGAGCAGCGTGCTCTCTGGGCTGGCTATGCCACAACCCAACGACACCCCGCGGTACCTTCCGGGCTTGCCGATCTTGGTTCTCTGTACCGGGAACTCGACGGCGAACTTCGCCGCCTCGGTGATGCCCTCAAGCACACCAGCGCCGGGGGTTCGCTGCACGGGACGCCGTACCTGGAACTGATGGAGCGGCTGGAACGGCTTGTTGCCGACACGGCCACGCTGGAGACCCTTCCCGAGCGCACGCTCCTCATCGAGGAGATGCGCGAGCACGGCCTTGGTGAGTTGCTTTCCGACTTGGCTGCCCGCGAGGTTCCGGCGTCTTCCGTGGCGGCAGAACTGGACCTTGCCTGGTGGCAGTCCGCTTTGGAAGCCATGATCAGTGGCGACGATTACCTGGCTATGTCCGACGGTGATTCGTTGCGCCGTCTCGAGGCCGAATATCGTCTTGCGGACCAAGCACACATTGCCAGTGGCGCCGCCCGACTCCGCTGGCAGCTGGCTCAAAAGTGGCGGCAAGGCCTCCTTGCACATCCGCGGCAGGCGGAGTTGCTCCGCGCACTGCTGAAGGATGGCCGGGTGACGTTGCCGGCATTGAGCGCCCAAGCACCGGACCTTGTGCCCCTGCTGGTCCCCGTATGGTCCGTCAGCCCCTACCTCCTCACTGGCGTCCTGCCGGCGGAACAGAAGTTCGACGCCGTTGTTGTTATTGATGCGGAGTCCACGTCGCTGCAGGCCGTTCTTCCTGCGATTGCCCGGGCGAAGCAGGTAGTGGCATTCGGGGACGCGAAGATTGCCAACGCACGCACCTTCAGCGTGGCAGTGGAACCGCCGGTTGCCGGTGTTACCAGCCACGAGAATGTGGACAGTGCATTCAAGGCACTGGCCAGGGTTCTTCCCACCTGGCAGCTGAACTGGGTGTACCGCGCAGTGGACGAGGACCTGATCCTCCAGTTGAGCAAGAACTACTACGACGGTGGTCTGAGGCGGCTGCCTGATGGCAACTCCGTCACCGGACTCGACCGTTCCATCCTGGTGGAGTACATTCCGGACGGCACAGGGCTCCCGGGCGCCGACCACGAAGGCGTGGAGTCCGTCACCGCGGAAGTCAACCGCGTGGTGGACCTTGTCTTCGAACATGCCCGGCTCCGGCCCCGCACGTCCTTGGCGGTGGTGACGGCCAGCCTGCGTCACGCTGCCCGGATTGGCGAGGCCATCAGGCTCCAACTGCCTAACCATCCCTTGTTGGCCACCTTCTTCGGCGCTGGGCCCGAATCCTTCCGCGTGGTGGATCTTGAGCGCGCCCAGGGGCTGGTGAGGGACCATGTCATCTTCTCCCTCGGCTATGGCCGCACGCCGCATGGCCGGGCGCTGCACTCGTTTGGCCCGCTGTCCGCTGAGGGTGGCAGGAACCGCTTCGCGCTGGCGATGACCCGAGCCCGGCGTTCGATGCACGTCCTGAGTTGCTTCCGGCCCGAGGACCTCGATCTGGATCGTCTGGCTCATGGTGCTGTGGACTTCTACGAACTGCTGGACCGGGAACTCTCCGGCAACAGCAACCTTGGAACGCCTGCTTCCCGTGCTGTGGCCAGTGAGCAGGCGCTGGGTGAAGATCCCCTGGTGGCCGACCTCGGAGAACGCCTGCGTGCCAGGGGAGCCCGTGTCTGGCACCTCTACGACGGAGTGCTGGACATAGCAGCCGCAGCGGACCCCGTTCACACGATCGGCCGCGAGGGCGCCGAGATCCCCACGCCTGTTGCCATCGAATCCGACGGCACGGAACGCTACCGGCGAATGAGCGTCCGCGAACGCAGCCGCTTGCGGCCGCAACTGCTTGAGCACATGGGCTGGCGTTACATGTCGCTTTGGACCATCGAGGTCTTCACGGACCCCTCGTCCTGCGCGGATCGGATTGGATCCTACCTTGGGTTGGAAAATCACATCCCGCGATCGACGTCGCCCCAGCATGGCTTCCTGGACATGGATGTTGAACAATTGAATGTGGACAAGGGGCAGCCGACGTTCGCCCCTAGCTCTGCACTCGCGGCGGGCGACGAGCCTCATGCCGCCGCCGGTGAAGCGCATGGCGTCACGGAAAACGGGAAAGAAGCACCACGGATGGAACAAGGAACCGGTATGGAAGACGACGCCGCAACGGAATTCGGCGCACCGGGTGACGGCCCTGCCGAGGAAGCAGCTGACTCGAGGTCGACGGCTGCCAAGCCAGGCGCCGGCGGGATTCTTCCCACCAAGGCCGCGGAAGATGATCCCCGCCGCTGGGGCGATGAGGCCGGCTACGACCATGAGCAGTGGCTGAAAGAGCAAAAGCCTCCGCACTGGGGCTGATCGGCCAGCAATGGCCGGAAAGCCCATCACGGGCTGACCAAAACAAAGAAAAGCTTGCCTTGCGTTGACGCGCCGGCAAGCTTTTCTGCTTGTTGGGGATCCGCGCCAACCACCACCAGCCCTTCGGTGTCACTGGTGCCGAGCCATTCCCCGGCTTTGCCCCCTTGGGCTGAGGTCCAGAGCACCGGAACAGGGCCGGCCAGCACTTGGCTTTGCCCGGACTCGTCATTGGAGCCAGCTGACGTGAGCACCACCGTGACCAATTGTCCCGGGGAAAGGAGCTGGATGGATGAAGGATCGGCCATACGCAGGGGAACGGCTGCTGTGCCCAAGGGAGCCCCAGTAAGCAGCCCGGGCCCCAGCAGGTTCGACTCCATGGGGATCTGCCTCTTGCCCAAGGGAGAAGCCAGCTGACGGCCAACAAGTTCACTGACGCTTCGCAGGGCGCCGTCGACGGCAAGGCCGGGCGGTACGGCCACAGTGGTGAAATCGGATTCCGTGAGACTCGTGCCCGCTGGAAGGTCCCGTGCGGCAACGAGGACGGAGACACTCAGCTCGGGTGGTGGAGTCAATTGGTGCACTGCGATACCGGCGGCCACGCACAGGAGCAGGGCAACTGTCAACCGGCGGTTTCGTGCCACCCACGCAGCGAATCGTTGCGCATGCCCACGGTGGCGTTCACCGTCCCGTGACCGGTTGGGCCTTGGAGGTTTGTTGTTGCTGCGTGAGAGTGAAAGCCGGGTACGGGCGCGGGGGAGTGGAGGCCATGTCCCGGTGCTTGAGGCTGAGCGTTCGGCGCGGGTAAGGAGGGCACTGCGTGACTGATGTGGCATGCCGCCACGTTAGCCAGCTGACCCGGCCGCGTGACAGCGGCCGGGTGCTCTATGTGGAAAAGTTCGCTCTAGTTGGCTGCAGCCGCGGCTGCTGGTGCTGGCGTGGCAGCAGGGGCGGACGATGCAGCGGCCGGGGCTGAGGGCGCGGCCGAAACCGTGCTGCCCTTGGCGTCGCGGGAATCAGTCCGGTAAAACCCCGAGCCCTTGAAGACAACGCCGACGCTGTTGAACTTCTTGCGAAGCGCGCCCTTGCATTCGGGGCACTCCGTCAGGGAGTTGTCAGAGAAGGACTGGACGATGTCAAAGGCATGGTCACAGTCTTTGCAGGCGTATGCGTATGTGGGCACTGAGTTCCTCCTTCAGGACAGAGTTCAGGTCCTGTGCATCTGTGGCAGAGAATGTCCGCTTTAGCAGTCGCAGGGCCTGAGTGCCAATTCTATCATCCGACTCCACGGCCTGCGCCAGAGCATGTGCTTGAACTCACCACAGTCGCCGGGGCCGTCAGTCCATATCCGCAGGGCCGTCGAGCCGGACCACGCCGGAAGGGGTCAGTACCTCGCGCACCGGGCGGTCAAATGCTTCGGCGGGAATCGAACCCGAAGGCAACAGGTCGTCGTCGTACACCACCGCGATGGTGGGCGGCCGCTGGCCGGCAGCGTCGAGACCATGGAGGAGCCGGTCGTAGTAGCCGCCACCCTGGCCAATCCGGTTGCCATCCCTGTCCACGGCAGTGGCGGGCATGAAGATGCCGGCCGTCCCTGCTATTACCCGGCTTTCCAATCGCTCACCCTCGGGTTCGTCGATGGGGGCGTACGCGGACCTGACAAAAATCGTGGACGGTGTCCAATACACCCAGCTCAGTTGCCGGCCCGGCTCGCAGACAGGAAGCAGGACCCGGTGGCCGGCGTCGTGCAGTGCCTCTATAAGCGGCATGGTGGGCGGTTCAAAAGCGACGCCCACATAGACGGCAAAGGTGGCAGCCGTCCCAGGGGACACTGTCCCGGCCCAAGCCGTCCCATGCCGTGCGATCGATGCGCCCGCAGTCGCGATCTGGTCTGGCCGGAGGGTCCGCCTGTGCAAGCGCCGGCTGCTGCGAATGTCTTCCTTCGATGCCATCTGTTTCCGATCGTGGGTCCGCCTGATGCCGGGGAAGCAACACAAGCTGTCCTTAATGGACACCGAAATGTGCAGCCGGCGCGGCGAGGGTTTAGCCGATGATGTATTCCTTCCGTTACATTAGTCCGGTGACTCTCGATAACAATGCTGTCCGTAAGGCCGTCATCCCCGCAGCGGGTCTTGGTACCCGGTTCCTGCCTGCAACAAAGGCGATGCCGAAGGAAATGCTGCCCGTGGTTGACAAGCCAGCCATCCAGTACGTCGTCGAAGAAGCCGTTAAGGTTGGCCTGCACGACGTCCTGATGATCACCGGGCGCAGCAAGCGCGCCTTGGAAGATCACTTTGACCGCGTGCCGGCGCTGGAAGCGACGCTGGCCGAAAAGGGCGATACCGCCAAGCTTGAGGCCATCCAATCCGCCACCAACCTCGGTGACATCCACTACGTCCGCCAGGGCGACCCCAACGGTCTGGGCCACGCTGTCCTTCGTGCAAAGCAGCACGTTGGCCACGAGCCGTTCGCCGTACTCCTCGGCGATGACCTGATCGATGCCCGCGATAACCTCTTGAGCGACATGATCGCCGTCCAGCAGAAAACCGGCGGTTCCGTGGTTGCGCTGATCGAGGTGGAGCCCTCCAAGATCAGCGCCTACGGTTGCGCGGACGTCGAGGAAATCGGCGAAGATGGCTACGTCCGCATCAAGCAGCTCGTGGAAAAGCCGTCTCCGGAAGAGGCTCCGTCCAACCTTGCAGTCATCGGCCGCTACGTGCTGCACCCGGCTGTCTTCGATGTCCTGGAGAATACTGCTCCGGGCCGAGGCGGAGAGATCCAGCTGACGGATGCACTCGAAGTCCTTGCCGCAGGCGAAGGTGAAGGCTATGGCGTGTACGGCGTCGTTTTCCGTGGCCGCCGTTACGACACGGGTGACAAGCTCAGCTACCTCAAGGCATGCATTGAGCTGGCCTGCGAACGCGATGACCTCGGTCCTGAGCTGCGTGAGTGGCTTCCGACGTTCACTGCCTCGCTTCCCAAGTAACACCGGATGTACGGCTCTGCGATCTGGCCGGTGACGCTGGAAAGCGGAGACCTGCTCCTTCGGCCCATCCGTTACCGCGACAAGCGGGAGTGGTCCGAAGTCCGTTCGCGGAACAGTGAATGGCTTGCGCCGTGGGAGGCGTCCAACCCGGCTCCGGGTGGGCGCCTGCCCAGCTATCGCCAGATGGTGGGCTCCCTTAATGACCAAGCCCGCCAGTCCACGGCATTACCCTTCCTTATTGTTGAACGGACCCCTGGTTTCCGCGAGCCGCGGATCGTGGGGCAACTTACCGTTTCGTCCATGGTCTGGGGATCGGCCATGATGGCCACCTTGGGTTACTGGGTCGATAAGGAACGGGCCGGCCACGGCATCGCTCCGACGGCTGTTGCGATGGCAACGGATCATTGTTTCAGGGTGTTGGGCCTTCATCGCATGGAAATCAATATCAGGCCTGAGAACGCACCCAGCCTGCGGGTGGTCGAGAAGCTGGGCTTCCGTGATGAGGGTTACCGGGAACGGTACCTGCACATCAACGGGGAGTGGGCTGACCACCGGTCCTTCGCGCTGACGTCCGACGAAGTTCCAGAGGGCCTGCTTCGCCGGTGGCTCAGGGGATAAACGGGCAGGTCATAGCCCTTTTTGCCTGTATCTCCAGTCATTTGTGTACTCGCCGACGACACACCGGCCGCAATGCCGCCGCGCCCGGTGATTTGCTTCTACGGTTTTGAATGTGGACTTCCCTCTCAGCAGCTCAGTGATACTCGTGGTCACTGTCGCGCTGTGGATGGTCTGGGTGGCGCCGTACGTTTTGCGGAACAGGCGCCAACAAGTCCAAACGGCCACTGTTCCAGCAGAGGCACTCGACGACGAACCAGACGAACCGCAGGCAGGGGTGGTACTGACTTTGGCACCTCAGCAGGAGAAACCGATGGAGACCATGCACAGCAAAGCACCGGCGTCGCCCCAGGGATCCCGCGTGGCCGAGTCGTCCCTCGGGAAAGCCCCCACCACTCCGTTCACCATTCGGTATGCCCGGCTCACGCTGGCATTGGCCGGCCTTGCCCTGTTGGTGACAGCAGCGGTTTCCGGCATTCTGCTGATTTTTGGCACCGGATCAGGCTGGTTGCCACTGGTGTCGCTCATCGGCGCTGTGCTCGCCGTCGTGACGTTGCGGAAGCTTGCCCTCCGGGATCTTCGCGAACGCCGGGCACGCCGTGCTGCTCAGGCGGCGCCTATCCCTACGCCAGCGCGCTACTTGCCCAAGGAACCGGTGGTCGAAGCGAAGGAAACCACGGTTTTCGATGCCGAAGCCAGCAGCCGGGAAGCTGCGCGCCTGTCCGCAGTGGAACTTCGCCAGGCCGCGTTGGCGGTTGCTGTTGCCGCAGGGGATCAATCCGCCCAAGCTGCGGAAGCCTCCAAGGGCTCCAGCTGGGAACCGGTCGCAGTTCCCAAGCCCACGTATGTCGAAGCCGCCAAAGCACCAAGGCCTGCTCCTGAACCCTTGGATCTTCCTGAAGCTCCCAAGCCAGTGGGCAAGCCCGTCCTGAAGCAAGGCGCCGAACAGGCCGAAGCAACGGCCGCTGCTTCGGTCAAGGGCCAAAGCGCGCTCAGCAACCTGGACGACGTCCTGCAGCGCCGCCGCGCGTAACTCCGAATGGCCGGCATCTGCGTAGCGGGAGGCACTGGCCAAGTCGGCCGGGAAGTTGTCAGGCGTGCCATTGCCGCGGGGCATGCGGTGACCGTCCTGTCCCGCCATGTGCCGCCTGCCGGCTCGGAGAAGCATCACGACGGCGCTATTTACTGTGCGGGCGACGTCACCACAGGGGAGGGGCTGGCTGCCGCGTTGGCAGGTGCCGACGTCGTTATCGACTGCCTCGAAGGCCAGTTCGGAAAGGCCCAAAAGAAATTCGCCGACGGCGGCGCCAGGCTTCTGGCCACAGCGCACCTGGCTGACGTGCCGAAGGCCGTGGCGTTGTCCATCGTTAACTGCGATTTGAGCACCTTCCCGTACTACGTCTCCAAGGCGGACAAGGAGCGAATGTACTCTGAGTCTCCGCTGGAAACCGTGGTGGTCCGGGCCACCCAGTTCCATGGCCTTGTGGCCATGCTTTTTTCCGCGGGTGCCAAGGTTCTTGTAATACCGGCCTTTAGGGAGACCAGGTTCCAGTCCATCTCACCCGCGGATGTAGCAAGGGCGTTGCTTGACGCAGCCTTGGAAGCCCCGAGGGTGGAGCGGCACCGTGTGCGCACGGTAGGCGGTCCGGAGGTGCTCACCATGAGGCAGATGGCGGAGTTGTGGAAGGCGGCTACAGGCTCGCGCGGCAGGATCGTGGAGCTGCGGTTGCCCGGTGCGATGGGTGCCTTCCTCCGCGCCGGCAAAAACCTTATCCCCGGCCAATCGGGTGGCACGGAGACGTTCGTGTCGTGGTTGGAAAAGCGGCAGGAAAGTTTGTAGCCTAGGGACACTGGCCTGGCCGCCAACGGCCGGACCCAGGGGCTATAGCTCAGTTGGTAGAGCGCTTCGTTCGCATCGAAGAGGTCAGGAGTTCGAATCTCCTTAGCTCCACGGACTTTCCCCATATGAACTCCCTGCCGCGGGTCGCCGCTAACGATGGCGAGGCAGGTAGAAGGCGCTTCGGTTGCTGTGAAAAGACGAGTACCAACTACTCGTGCGCCTGCACCTTTGGCTCGTCTTTACTGAATCCAGCGGTTCCACGCCACGGTCAATGACCCCCCTCGTTTGCCGGGGCGGCCCAAGGTTCCGCGGCCGGGGCCGGACGGCATCACCCAGAAGTGCCGTCCGGTCCTGCGCTACAAGTGTTCCCGCCAGCCCGGTCTCATCATTGTCTCGACATTTCTGCGGGTATATCGTTAACTATCGTTTAGTATCGTTCGCAACCCCCAGAGGTGAGCTTGATGCACAATTCTTTTCCTGCAAACGGATTCATGGGCAACAACCTGGACGGCATGTGGCAAGCCGTCGAAGAGTTCCGGTCACGGTTCGAGAAGCGCTCAGGGACGCGGGCCGGCCGCGGTGAGTTGAGGACCGCCATTCTGGCTCTCCTCGCTGAACGTCCCATGCACGGATACCAGATCATCCGTGAAATCGAGGAGCGCAGCGGTGGCAACTGGAAGCCCAGCGCCGGTTCCGTATACCCAGCCCTTCAATTGCTGGCAGATGAGGGCTTCGTCAGCTCAGAGGAATCCAGTGGCCGCAAAATCTACTCGTTGACGGAAGCTGGCCGGGAGGACGTTGCAAGCGCCGAAACGGCAGCACCTTGGGAGTCCGCTGGCAACACATCAGGTTTCGCGGCACTGCCCAAGGCCGGCGTGGAACTGGCCCAGGCAGCTGCCCAGGTTGGCCGTACGGGAACACCCAAGCAGGTACAGGAGGCTGTGACGGTGCTCGAAGAAGCCCGACGCCGGCTGTACTCGATCCTCGCCCAGGACTGAAAGGGGTGACGTCGGTTCGGCGCGACCGGGCAATTCCCATGGCCGGCGCCGGGGGCGCCCGTGCCCGGTATCGTCGAATCCTGCGGTTTGCCGCATGGAATCTCGCTGTCACGTGGTGGTTTGAACTCTTCCTGCCTCGGCTGGGCCTGCGACGCGTCACGGAACGCAACCGGGCCCGGAGGATGAGGCGATTTGCGCAGCGATTCCATGATCTCGCTGTGGAGCTTGGTGGCCTGATGATCAAGGTGGGCCAGTTCATGTCGTCCCGCCTTGATGTGCTGCCACCGGAGATCACCAAGGAACTCGAAGGGCTCCAGGACGAGGTACCACCGGTACCGTTCCAAGAGATCCGTGCGTTGGCTGAGGAAGAGCTGGGGGCGCCCCTGGAGGCGGTGTTTTCCTCGGTCGATGAGATACCTATCGCCGCAGCATCGCTCGGCCAAGCCCATCGTGCGAAACTTCATCCCGCCAATGCGGCGGACACCGGCCTCAGCAGTGTGGTCTTCAAGGTGCAGAGGCCTGGCATCGCTGAAATTGTCGACGTCGATCTGGCCGCTCTGCGGAAAGTTGGCGGCTGGCTGAGCCGCATCCGGATCGTGTCCAACCGCGCCGACGTACCTGCCCTGGTCAACGAGTTTGCCCAGACCAGCCTGGAGGAAATCGACTACCTGAACGAGGCCGCAAATTCAGAGCGCTTTGCCGCTGACTTCGCGGAGGACGCCCGGGTGACGGTTCCTGGTGTGGTCTGGGAACGGACCACCCGCCGCGTGCTGACCCTCGAAGATGTCACAGCCATCAAGATCACTGATGCGGAGTCGCTGCGGGTTGCGGGGATAGACCCCTCGACGGTTGCCCCGGTGTTTGCCGCCGTGATGTTTGACCAGCTGTTCACCAACGGCTTCTTCCATGCCGACCCGCATCCTGGCAATATCTTTGTCACCCCCGGTACCGGCCCGGCAGGTCATCCGTGGAAGCTGACCTTCATCGACTTCGGCATGATGGGCGAGGTTCCCGAAAAGACTCGCAGCGGACTGCGCAAGCTCCTGATCGCGGCAGCATCGCGTGATGGAAAGGGTTTGGTATCCGCTATCAGCGATGTCGGGGTGCTGATGCCGTCGGCCGATTCAGCTGAACTGGAGCGCGCCATGACCCAGCTCTTCGCACGCTTTGGCGGCATGGGTTTCGCCGAGCTTCGCGATGTGGATCCGCGGGAGTTCCGCGACTTTGGGGCGGAGTTCGGCACCGTGATCAGATCGCTTCCGTTTCAGTTGCCGGAAAATTTTCTGCTGATCATCCGTGCCATGTCGCTGACATCGGGTGTGTGCAGTTCGCTGGATGCCCGCTTCAACCTGTGGAACTCAGTGGAACCCTACGCGGCCCAGCTGCTGCGCGACGAGCGTGGCAACCTCATCAACGACGTCGCAGCACAGGCGTTCGACGCCGCGGCCCTCGCCTTGCGCCTGCCAAAACGGCTGGACGGATTGGTCTCTCAACTGGAGGACGGCTCCCTGCAGGTATCCAATCGCCGGCTCGAACGGCAGATGGCCAGGCTCATCCGATTGGTCCGGCGGGCAGTAAGCGCAGTGATCTTCGGAGCGACGCTGATCTCCGGGTCCGTGGTCCGTGCCGATGACGTGGTGCTCGGCAACGTGCTGATGATCGTTTCCGTGGTGCCGCTGCTCTTCGCATTGTGGTCGGGCCGCCGTCGCGTGTGACAACAAGCTTGCGCTACCTGCCGGCGTCGTAGACTTGCCCTGTGACTGAGACCCCCGAACCTCGTCCCGAGGCCTCCCGCACCATGACTGGCCCCATCGTGGTAGGTGTCATGCCCGGGCAACGACCAGTCGTGCTCGAGCAAGCAGCCCAAGTAGCGGCTGGTGCCGGGTTGCCATTGGTATGTGCCTTCGTGGACGTCACGGTGTATCCGGTGGACGGCAGCACCGGAGGCCCAGCTGCCCCGATTGATCCCGACGGTTTTGATGACGCCCCCCAGGAATTCCCGGAATCGCTACAGACTGCCATCGCCTCACAACTGGCCGGCAGCGGTGTCCGATGGTCCATGGTCCGGCTGGCGGGCGAGACCGCGCGCGCGTTGGCCCGGGAGGCTGAGGACATAGGTGCGTCCATGATCGTGGTTGGCACCCGGGAACACACACTGACCGCTGTTCTGAAAGACGTAACAGCCGGTTCGGTGGCCCGTCACCTGTTCCATCGCCAGGACGTGCCCGTACTCGTTGTTCCCGTAAATCCCCGGGTCCCGGATGACGATGACGACGACTGACGCCAAGCGTCCGGTCCACTTTCACTGGAGATTTATCGGCCTTGTTGCCGCCGGTGGTGTGCTGGGAGCCCTCGCCCGGTACGGTCTGGGATTGGTGATCCCGGCGCCAGGAGCCTGGCCGCTTCCCACCTTGATAATCAACCTGACTGGCGCTTTGGCGCTTGGCGCGTTGCTGGAAGGGCTCTCCCGCAGGGGGCCCGACGTCGGCAGTCGCCGTGTTCTGCGTCTTGCCTTGGGTACGGGGTTCCTGGGCGCTTACACCACTTACAGCACACTCGCACTGGACGCAGTACATCTATTCGCCGCGGGCGCGGCGCCTGCGGCCGCGGGCTATCTTCTCGCCAGCCTCCTTGGTGGCGCGGCGGCCACCACAGCGGGAATCTGGCTTGGCGCCTGGCAGCACAGGCGCGCACAATGACGGTCATCCTGCTTGCTTTGTCTGGTGGGGCCGGCGCAGCGGTCCGGTTCGTCGTAGACGGGTTGGTCCGCTCGCGCCTGAAGACGGCCCTCCCTTGGGGGACTGTCGTCATCAACATCTCGGGATCCCTGCTGCTTGGCTTCCTGGCCGGTCTTGTCATGCGGGGCCAAGCACCGGAATCCCTCCTTCTGATTCTCGGCACAGGATTCCTTGGCGGGTACACCACGTTCAGCACGGCCAGCCTGGAGACCATCCGGTTGGTCCAAAGCGGAAGGACGGGACTGGCACTTGTCAATGGCGTAGGCTCCATGGCCGCCAGCGTTCTGGCCGCGGCTGGAGGTATCGGACTGAGCCTTCTCCTGCGCTGAGATCGCCCTGGTTTGTGGCGAACTTCACCACCAAAGGAGCCTCTGCCCGCCTGTAGGATCGAGCCATGGCTAAGAAGACTTTCAATGAGCTGTTGTCCGCCCAGGTCGCCAACGAGTTTGCGGCCTCCCAGCAGTACATAGCGGTGGCTGTGTACTTTGACGGCGAGGATTTGCCGCAACTTGCCAGGCACTTCTACCGCCAGTCCCTTGAGGAGCGGAACCACGCCATGATGATGGTCCAGTACATGCTGGACCGCGACGTGCACGTTGAGATCCCGGCTATCGGGCCGGTACGCAACAACTTTTCCAATGCCAAGGAACCCATCGCCTTGGCGCTGGAGCAGGAGAAGCAGGTCACCCGCGATATCGAGGAAATGTTCCGCGCAGCCCGTGCCGAGGGTGACGCCCTGGGGGAACAGTTCATGCTGTGGTTCCTGAAGGAACAGGTTGAGGAAGTGGCTTCCATGACCACCTTGTTGAACGTCACGGAGCGTGCCGGGAACCTCTTCGACATCGAGAACTACGTTGCACGGGAGACTGTTGGTGACGGCGGAAATGACGCAAGCGCGCCGTCCGCAGCCGGCGGCGTGATCTAGCAGCCAACCCGGATACAGAAGCCAGGTAAGCGAATCCAGTCCAGGGGCCGCAGGAAGCTCAGCTTCCGGCGGCCCCTTCTCTTGCCAGGGCTTCGTCGGCGTCCGAGCGGCCCAGCAAAGACAAGCGGCTGGCGATTCTCGCGAGATCCACGGGCAGGACACTGCCGGGTGCCTCGAGGTCCCAGTCAAGGGGTCCCGCTCCGATCAGGAACAGCGTGATGTCCTGGTCATAGAGCACGTCCACCACGTTGCTGAACCGCTGCCATGCCGGTGCGGAAGCCGGGTCACCGTCTGCCGGTGAGGGGACGTCATCGATGATCCATGTCTTGAAAGTTTCAGCCAAAGCCAAAAAGTCGGAAGTCGACGTGAGACCTCCGCACAGTTCCCCAAAAGCGACCCAGAGGAGGTCGGGGTCGGAATTCTTGACCACGATCGGTTGGGTGGTTGGGCTCAACACGCGGCTTTGGGCAGGTTGCGGCCGGAAGAGGCCGAGGCGTCCCAATTGTCGCGCCGTACCGGGGGATACGATGCGACCCGAACGGAACGCCTCAAACCCCGCTGAGGGGCTGGTCCCGGCCGCTGGGAAGCGCCGGAAGTCCGAGGGGCCATTGATTTCCACGATGTCCATCATCTCTTTGATGGCCTCGATGGTGGGCAGAAAATGCTCATGCCACAAGGGATTTGGCAGCAGGTCGTCCGGGGCGTAATTGGAGGTCACCACCAAAGGGATGCGACGCTGCGCGGCGGACCGCAACAAGCGGGCCATGAACATGCCGTCGCCCACGTCGTGGACGTGGAACTCGTCAAAGAACAGCACATCGATGTCTGCCAGCAACGCGTCTACCGATTGCTGGATGGCTGTCCCATTGCCGGCGTCGAAACCGTGTGTTCCGGAGTGCAGCTTGCGGAAAAAATCATGGAAATGGACACGACGTTTCCGGGCGTCCAGTCGGCCGTAGAAGCTGTCCATCAGCCAGGTTTTGCCGCGCCCCACCGGTCCGTGGAGGTAAAGGCTTCGTGGTGTCTTCCGGGAAAGCGTACGACGGCGGCCCGTCACCTGGGCGCCCAAGGTTGCCAATCGCCGGGCTGCTTGCCGCTGACTGGGCTCAAGCTCAAAACCCGACCGCCCGGCGTCGTGCGCCAGGCCCTCGACCAAAGCCCTGACGGTGTCCTGCGATGCGCGCGGGCCACGAATCAAGGCAGGCGTCACAGCCAACCCTTGCGCTTGAAGATGAGGTACATCAGCAGGGCCGCGCCGAACATCAGCGCCACGGCCAGGGGATAGCCGAAGTCCCAGTGCAGCTCGGGCATATGGTCGAAGTTCATTCCGTACACGCCCGCCACGAAGGACGGGGCGAAAAGGATAGCGGCCCATGAAGAGATCTTCTTGACCTGTTCGTTCTGGGCGGCGCTGGCCTCGTTCTGGCGGTTGGCAGTCAACGTGCCATCCAGGGTGAGCGCATTCTGCAGCAGGTCCCTGAACGAGTTGACCCGGGAGATGACACGTTGAACGTGGTCCTCGACGTCACGGAGGGAACGCTGCAATTCAATGTCCACGCCATACTTTTCGAAGCCTTTTTCCAGGAGGGCCATCATGTCCGGGAGGGGCTGGATGGCCCGTTGGAACTGGATCACTTCACGGGCAAGCTCGTAAATACGGCGCGAGACGGCGCTGTCGCCGCTGAAGAGTTGGTCTTCGATCTCGTCGATGTCGTTTTCAAGGCCGGCCACCACGGGGGCGTAGTCATCCACCACTTGGTCAAGGAGTGCGTAGAGAACGGCCTCGGGGCCATGGCATAGGAGGTCCGGGCGCTTCTCGAGGCGGTGGCGGACCCGGGCAACTCCACCTGTCTCTGCGTGCCGAATGGTCACCACGAAGTTGGGACCGGTGAATATGTGCAGCTCGCCGAACTCCACCGTCTCGGTGTCATCGAGGTACCGGGCAGGCCGGAGGACTGTGAACAGGTTGTGGTCGTAGCGCTCGAGTTTGGGCCTTTGGTGCGCAGAGACAGCGTCCTCAACGGCTAGTTCGTGGAGCCCGAACTCGTGGGCGACGGCGGCCATCTCGTCTTTGGTGGGCCGGTAGAGGCCAATCCAGGCCATGCCGCCATGCTCCGCAAGTGTTTCAAACGTCTGCTCGAGGGTGTGCGGAGTGGCGGTGCGTACGCCGTCTACGTATACGGCATTGTCGATAATGGTCACTGGTTGAACGCTACTGCATGGCTCCAATGATGGCGCCCGCGATGGTCATGGCCAGGATGTCGTGGCCGGAATCGATCACCGTTACCGCGGAGGGCCGTCCGGCGAAGCCGTTGTGGATCACGTGGCCACCGGAGCGAAAAATGAGGGCCACGATCAGGGCAAAGAAGCCGCCGGCCAGGAAGGTGTTCAGTTCCAGTGCGCTGATGAGGACGGCGAGGAGAATACTGGTCAGGGCTGCTGCCAGCATCATGGGAACCCAAATGCCTGCTCCGCCTTCAATGTTCTTGAGGTCGTCTTCGGTCTTGCCGATCGCCTGCATCCATCTGCGTCCGAGAACAGCCGGCATGTACCAGACAAAGCCGATCACCATGCTTGACACGAAGGCGAGAAGTACGGCGAGCCAGTTGATCTGGGAAATGTGTGAGAGCCAATCCATGCCTGAAATCCTAGTCCGTTCATGCCTCTGACCCGGCGCTCTGGACTTCTTGCTTGCTGCGTGTTGGTGTTGCTGCCATTCTCCCGATGAGGGGCTCCGTCCGGTATGGGATATGGGTATGCAGGGCCAACACTGTTTCGGTCCGGATGACGCCCTTGGTGCGCAGGACTGAGCGCAAGGCTGACTGCAGGTTGTGGGTGTCCGTTGCCACCACGCGGCACCACAGATCGCCGCGACCGGAGATTTCGTGGACCTCCAGGACCTGGGGGATCAGGCGCAGGGCGCCAATGACGCCGTCGAGTTCCCTGTGGGTGACTTCAATCGTGACGAAGGCCACTACGTCGTACCCCACCTTTTCGAGGTCCACTTCGCGCCCGGCAGCCTGCAGCACTCCCGACCTGAGAAGCCGTTTCACCCGGCTCTGGGCGGTGTTGCGGGCGATGCCCAAGGCGTCACTTAGCTCGGCGATCTGGATGCGGGGGTCCCGGATCAACTCCAGGAGGATCTTCAGGTCCATCGGGTCGAGGGTGTTCAAATGGTCACTCCAGCTCACTTGGATCGTATGACTTTGCCTATTTTGCTCAATCCTTGCATCTTTCCGGTTCTTTGAGATCAACTCTGCTGCATTCTGTTGCCATCAACAATTCGCCGGGTTTGCTGTTCCCACAAGGAACCAGGGCCCGGCCACCGAGTCCGAAGGCATGGAAATGACTGTCTTGAGCGAACTCCGCATGCGTCCGGCCACAGCTGAACGTTGGGGATGGGATGCCTCCACCACCGCAAGGCTTGTCCTGACCGGGGTAGTGATCTTTACGCTCCTTGTGGGAGCCAACCTGGCAACGCCCCTGTATCCCTTGCTTCAGGCCAGGCTGGGTATGTCTTCGCTGGACGTGACCGTCGCCTTCTCAAGCTATGTCCTTGCGTTGGTCGCTGTCCTCATGGTGGCTGGCCACTGGTCGGACCACATCGGGCGCCGGGCTGCACTGGTGTTGGCCGTCCTGGTGGGCTTGGTGGGCGGTGTGATCTTCGCGAATGCAGACACGCTGCTCTCGTTGTCCCTGGGCCGGGCACTCCAAGGAGTGGCGGTTGGTCTCGCCACAGGCGCCAGCGCGGCGGCCTTGCGTGAACTGCTGCCCCAACGGCCGGACTGGGCCTCCCGCTTTACCTTGCTTTCCTCTGCCGGTGGCGTGGCCGCAGGTCCAGCAATCGGTGGCCTCTTGTCTCTTTTGCCGGATCCCACGCGCACTCCCTACTACCTTCACGCGGCGGTGTTGCTTGCTGCGCTGATTCCCTTGTGGCTGCTGAAAGCAAGGCCTGCCATCGCACCGGCGGAAGGGCCGAAACCCCTCAAAGTCCTGGCCCCGCGGAAACCGTCCATCTCCAGTGATGCTCGCGGAGCTTTTTGGATGGCTGCGGCCACCGGGTTCCTGAGTTTCGCAGTGTTCGGCTTCTGCCTCTCCCTGGCACCGGGGTATTTCGCCAGTGTGGTCCATGCCGATTCGAGGCCGCTCATAGGTTTGCTGGCCGGCGTTACCCTGGGTGCCTCGGCCCTGAGCCAGTTGCTGGGTGCGCGCGGACGCTTCGTTGTCCCCATGGCCTTGGCAGTCCTGGGGGTCTCCGTGGTTCTCATCGGAGCCGCGGCCGCGTGGTCAAGCCCTTGGCTGCTGGTGGCTGCGAGCATCACTGCTGGCGTGGGCCAGGGCATTGCCTTCCGCCAGGTCTTCAATGAGGTTGCCGGGAAGGTTGAGGCTGCCCGACATGCCCAGGTCATCAGCACCGTCTATGTGATCACGTATCTGGGAAGCGCTGTTCCAGTGATTGGGCTGGGAGTGGCTGTTTCGGCCCTCGGCCTGCAGACCGCCGTTGTGGGGTTCACCCTTTTGTGCGGTGTGGCAGCACTGGCGCTTGCAGCCATCGCCCTTCGGAGCGCAGTGCGTTCTTGATTCCGCCCCTATTCCGGCAGCGGTCCGCGGTTGCCGGGTATGTGCTGGAAAACCATGGTGGTTTCCGTATGACCGACGACGGGGTCGGTAGCCAGGTTGTCCAGGAGCCAGTTGCGGAGGTCATCAGTATTGGCGACGGCGATGTGGAGCAAATAGTCCACGGAGCCGGTGGTATGGAAGGTGGAAATGACCGCCGGAAGCTTGGGGACCCGTGCAGTGAAGCGGTCGATCTGGTCGCGGTCGTGGGCGCGAAGGCGAACAGCGATGAGGGCTTGAACTGAGCGGCCGATGGCCGGCAGGCTCAGGACGGCTTCGAAACCCTCGATGATGCCGCGTTCGGAGAGCGCCCTGGTGCGCATCAGAGCCGTGGAGGGTGCGATTCCCACAAGTTCCGCCAACTGCTTGTTGGAGATCCGGGCGTCGTCCACCAACGCTGCGAGGATTCGTTCATCGATCGCGTCCAGCGGCTCTGCGCTGCCCGTGCTTGACCGAACATTCTTCGTGGGGTTGCTCACGGATCCTCCTGAAATTGCCTTTCATCCATCCTAAGTGGTGAATTCTTCAGGTGACTATCGTTTTGCAGGCGTCACGCGGTCCCTCCGTCGGTCGAGTCGTTGGAGTGGCTCACTGAGCAACATCAACAGCAGGGGAAGGTTTCCTGCGCCGGGAATGACGAGCGCCAGAACCAGGGCGGTGAGGAAGAGCCCGGCAACGATAGCGCCGGCACGGATCCCGGAGTTCGTCGCGGCAGAATCCAGCGTGTGGAGGTCGGGGTGGGAGCGCAGATAAATACGCGCCAGAAGGAGCATGAGGCTGGTGGCGAACAGGGTTCCTATGTAGACAAGGGGCTGGGCCCAGTCAGACTGCATCTGGGTGGAAAGCGATGTCGCCACTGGCATGACCACAATGGTGAACATCCAGGCCACGGTCAACCACAGCAAGCCCGAGTCAACACGCTTGACGCTGCGGAAGAGCTTGTGGTGGTGCACCCAGAACACTGCGATGAGGACGAAGCTCAGGACAAATCCGAGCAAGGCGTACTGTTCCTCGGCCAACCATTCAGCCGTGGTGCCATCATGGTCCGACAGTTCACCCACGCTCTCCATGAGCGGCAGGATCAACAACGTTAAAGCAATCGCCACCACGGCATCCGTAAACGCCTGCAAACGCTCCGGCGACGACAGTTCCCGACTTTTCGTGACCTGTGTCATGCCTCCGATTGTAGGGGCAGCCCGGCTGAATCAGCGTGAGTGCCGCGGAGGGCGGTGGACCATCAAGGTGACAGCCGCCGTCGTGCATGAAAGGGCGATGACGCTCAACGCCAAAGCCGGCCAGCCGAAGGCCTGAAAGGCGAGGCCGCCGGCCCAGCCGATGATGCTGGAACCCAGGTAATAGGACAGGTTGTACAACGAAGCGGCCTGTGCGCGTCCTGTGGTGGCGATGACTCCCGTCCACCCTGAACCCACGCTGTGGGCGGCAAAAAAGCCGCCGGTAAAAATCACGAGTCCAGCCAAGGTTGCCGCCAGGTTCTCCACCAAGGTCAGCGCCATGCCGGCTGACATGACGGCAATCCCGGCCACCAGGACGTTCCGCCTGCCGA
The DNA here is from genome assembly GCF_025421775.1 of Paenarthrobacter aurescens. Lineage (GTDB taxonomy): Bacteria > Actinomycetota > Actinomycetes > Actinomycetales > Micrococcaceae > Arthrobacter > Arthrobacter aurescens_B. Next base: position 596,455 of record NZ_JAOEFX010000003.1, read on the forward strand.
ATCTCGTGGTCAGTCCGGCAGCCCAGCGTGAGCTGACAGTTCCGGAAAGGTACGCCAGGAAAATGAGGCTGACAACGGTGGCGGGAAGTCCGAAGGGTTCCGCGTGCAGCCGGAAGCCGAGGTAGTTGTAGACGGCCACGAAGCCACCCATGAGCAGGAATGCCTGGAGGTATAGCGCCACAAGCCTGGGATTGCTTGAGTGTCCTTTCAAAGTCCGGACGGCCCCGCGGAATCCCATTGCTGGGGCCGGGCTGAACCGTCGTTGCTTGGGTACGAGCACCAGGAACAAGACGGCAGAGACGGCGGCCAGCAGGGAGACGGCCAGGGCAGCGGCGCGCCAGCCCCAGAGCTCGCCCACAGGGCCTGCCACCAAGCGTCCGGCCAGCCCGCCCAAGGTGGTTCCGGCAACGTAGGTTCCGGCAGCCAAGGCAGTGTGGATCTTGGTAACCTCCTCGTTGAGGTAGGCGATGGCAATGGCTGGTATTCCGCCCAAGGCCATGCCTTCAAGTGTTCGGATACCCAGCAGCAGCGGCACCGTGGGCGCCAAGGGAACCAGCAGTCCCAGCACTGTTGCGGCGGCGATGCCTATGGCCATGGCACGGACCCGGCCGATCCTGTCGGCCACGAAGGACCACGGCAGCACCGTGACAGCGAGGCCCACAGTGGCAAGTGAGATGCTCAAAGCGGCTTCGGCGGCTGTGATGTTGAGGTCGCTGGCCATCAGGGGCAGGACGGCCTGCGTCGAGTACAACTGTGCGAAAGTGGCGACTCCAGCGAGTGCCAGGGCGGCGAGTATCCGGCTGTAGCCGCGGGACCCTTTGGCGTGTCCGTCCCACGTTTCGGCGCTGCTCATGGCGATTGCTTTAGTCACCCGGCAAGGTTAGGACGCAGCCGACTCCGCTTTCCAATGCATAAGTCGCGTATCATCAATGCAGTAATGCATGAGTGGCCAAGGCCAGCCAACTCAAGCCCAGCCAACTTAGGGCCAGCCAATTCAGGCAAGCCAGCCAGGCCAGCAGGAGTCCCGTGGAACCCGATCACCAGCAGCTCATCCAGCTTCTTCCGCTGCTGCCCGTCCTGGCTGAACTTGGTCGGACAGAACATATGACGGAAACTGCGGAACTACTCGGTGTTCCCCAGTCGACAGTCAGTCGGGCGGTGGCCCGTGCCAGTGCAATTGTGGGAATGGATTTGCTGGTCCGCGACGGCCGCGGCATCCGCCTTACCCCCGCCGCCAAAACCCTGCTGCCCTACATCGATGCGGCGCTGGAGGATTTTCAGGCCGGGCTGGACAGGGTGCGGCATGAGTCGGACGTGGTCCGGGGGCGTGTCGGCGTTTCCTTCCAGCACACGTTTGGTGAAGCGACGCTGCCGTTGCTCATCAGTGCCTTCCGGGCCCGCTACCCGCATACGGTGTTCGAACTCTGGCAGGGTCCACGGGACGATTGCCTCAAGCAGTTGGCCGGGGGCGAAATGGACTTCGCGCTGATCGCGCCGATTGCCCCTGAGGGCAGGGGAATACGTTCGCTGCCGCTCTACCGTGAACCGCTCAGGGTGGTGCTGCACTACCGACACCCCTTGGCCGGGCGGTCCAGCGTCCATCTATCGGAATTGCGGCACGACCCGTACATCACGCTTCCGGAAGGGGTCGGCTTGAGGGCCCTGGGCGAGGCACTCCTGCGGGAAGCCGGATTCCGGCCGCGGATTGCCTTTGAAGTCCAGGAGTCCACCTCAGCCCGCGGGCTGGTTTCCGCAGGCTTGGGGTTCAGCATCCTTCCGCCTGCGGGTCCAGGCTCAGGGACCGGGCAGTTTCTTCCGAAGGCCGAACTTGGCCTCGTTGAAGTAGCTATCGAATCGGAGTTGGCGTTCCGGCAGATCGGGATCGCATGGCGGGAGCGAAGCTTCGAGCCGGACGCCGTTCGGCTATTCCGGGAACTCGTGGTCACTGAGGGTGGCGAATTGCTCGCCGAACTTGTCAGAGCCCGTTCAGGAACTCCCTGACCACATCCTTCGCGGAGCCCTCCCGCGACTGCTGCCAACCGGTGCCCGCCCAGAGGTTGAGGTGGTGCGGATCACCGGCTGCGGACGAGGCGGCCCTCACCGGTGCCGTGAGGTGGTGGATGGCGGGGTAACCTTCCGGAGCATCCTGATGATCCCGGACAAAGTCGTTGACCAGCGACCGTGCCCACCGACCAGTGAAAGCCCGGGTCATGGCCGTCTCCGTGAATGCCGGATCACCCAAAGCGTCCTTGTGTGGCTTCCGGGCGCCGCTTTCGTCGGTGCGAACCAGCGCCGTGCCGACCTGGGCGGCCGCTGCGCCGGCCGCCATCACTTCACGAAGCGCGGCGTTGTCCATGATCGAGCCTGCCGCTATCAGCGGAAGTCCGACGGCGGCACGCACCTGGGCGACCAGTTCCGCCGTCGTTCGGGCTGCCGGGGTTGGGGTTGATTCAGCGCTGCCCTGCAGGAACGCTGCCGTGTGTCCACCCGCGGAGCTGTGCTGGACAGCGATGGCGTCGGGACCCTCATCCGCAGCGGCAAGAGCCTCCTGGACGCTCGTGACGCTGGAGATGACGATTGTGCCTGCCTTCCGGAGCGCTGCTACTACCTGCTTCCCCGGAAGGCCAAAAGCGAAGCTCACGAACTCCACTGGGTCATCCAGCAGGGCATCGATCTTGTCCTGCCACGCGTCGTCGTCATCGAGTCGGAGGGGAGGCAGGGCCACTCCGTACCGGGCAGCCTCGGGTTCCAGCTCCGCCCGGTAGGCCTCGAGACGCGCCCTCGTCTCCGGGTCCGGCGTGGGCTGGCGTGGGTCGGGCACAAAGAGGTTCATGCCGAACCGGATGTTGAGGGTCCTCGTTGCCGCAATCTCGGCGCTCATGGCCTCAGGGGTCTTGTAACCGGCGGCGAGGAAACCCAAACCGCCTCCGGCGTCTACTGCCTGTACCAGCGCGGGCGTGGACGTTCCCCCGGCCATGGGCGCTGCAATGAACGGTGTACCGAGCAGGTATTCGGGCATATGCGGTTTCTCCTCCGGACGCTCCAAGCTAGTCTTTCACGGTGAACAATCCTGACTCTGCCCAGCATTCCCACTCCGATCCACGGGCCTTGAGTGGCACCGTCATCGGGCTCGACATCGGCGGCACGAAGACCCGCGGTGTTCGGTTCGAAAACGGGGCGCCGGTCCGTGACGAGAGCGCAGGCAGCTCCAACGTCCAGAACGTCAGCCGGGAGCAAGCCGCAGCAAACCTCGCTGAGCTGTTCGGCAAGATCGGCGGCGGCCGCATCGATGAGGTTTACGCGGGCGCTGGCGGGATCGACACAGACGAAGACGCCCAGGCGCTCGCCGATCTGATCGCCCCGCACGCGCCCGGTGCCCGGATCACGGTGGTCCACGATTCACGCCTGTTGTTGGCAGCCGGGGGAGCAAGCACGGGCGTGGCCGTGATTGCGGGAACCGGTTCAGCCGCGTGGGGCAAGAACGACGCCGGTGAGGAAGCCCGCGCAGGCGGTTGGGGCTACCTCCTGGGGGACGAAGGCAGCGGTTACTGGCTGGGGCGCGAAGCAGTGCGCCATAGCCTGCGCCGGATGAACCAAGGGCTGCAGCCGGATCTGCTCAGCCGTGCACTGTTGGACTCCGTCGGTGTGGATGAACCGGGAAAGCTGATCGCCCTGTTCCATTCCCCGGACACGGGCCGCCGCTACTGGGCCCAGCAGGCCCGGCTGGTGGTGGAAGCCGCTGACGCAGGTGACCAGACCAGCATGGCTTTGGTGGAACAGGCAGGCCGCGACCTCGCTGACCTCGCCGAACAAGCCGTCCGCCAGTTGGGAATCGACGGACCGGTCATCCTCGGCAGTGGTCTCGGCATGAACGTGCCTCGCCTGCAGGAGGCCTTCAAGGCCAAGCTGGCCGAAGACGGCATCGTTGACGTGCGTATTCTTCAGCAGGATCCCGTGTTCGGTGTCCCCCGCCTCGTGGCAGAGCAGCGGGCGTAGCGGTACGGAATGCCTAGCCGCGGGTTCGGGGCCGCAGTTTGACTCCCGGCAGGGGCGGGGCAGGAATGCGGCCCGCTTCCGGTCCTGCCCCAGGACCATGGCCGGGGACGAATCCGAAGCGTGAGGCGGCGGCAGCGTCGTCGTCGAGCAGTCCCTCGGCCTCCCATTCCTCGCGCGCCTTTTCCACTTCCTCGTGCGTCCTGCCTACAAAGTTCCACCACATGAGCAGGTCTTCGCCGAACGGTTCGCCGCCGAGAAGCATGAAACGGGTGTCGGGTTGGGCGGCTACCCGGAGGCTGGACCTGCCGGCGCCCAGGTAGGCCAATGGGCCGGCCTCAATGTCCTGGCCATCGATGACCACATGGCCATCCAGGACCAATACGGCGTGCTCGAAGTCCGGCCGCAATGGCAGTTCAAGGGATCCGGTGCCCGTGATGTCAGCTCCGACAATGGGGCTGAACATAGTGGCGGGGGAGCGTTGGCCGGCGAATTCGCCCACCATCACTGTGGCCCTAAAGCCGTCGCCTACTGCCACCGGCAAGTCCCTCACCTGCTCAAATGACGGAGCACGGTGCCGGTGCTCCTCAGGCAGGGCAACCCACAATTGGAGTCCCCGGGAGATGGGGATTTCTTCCACCAGCGGGCTGGTCCCTGCCTCGGTGGTGGCGGGAAGGACGGAGAACTCGGAGTGCGAGATACCGTGGCCTGCCGTCATGATGTTCAATTCGCCCGGGCGCACCACCACATCGCTGCCCACACTGTCGCGGTGTCGTACAGCGCCTTCCAAAGGCCACGTGACTGTTTGGAGTCCGCAGTGCGGATGGGGGAGGACGCTCATTGCCACCCGGTCGGGACCGAAGCTGTCCAGGAAGCACCACGCACCCACGGTCGGCAAACCCCGCTGGGGGAGCGTCCTCATGACGTTCATTGCGCGGACCCCGCCCAGAGGCACCTCACGTTCTGGCCACAGTTGAACGCAAGGACCTTGACCTTCGTGTGCGGCCGGGCACACCTCTTGGGCCGGGGAAGTATCAAGATTGGTCATGTGTTCATCACCTGTGCATAAATGTTGGAAATTGAGCTAATCTGTTCCGTGTGACCAACGCCCTCTTGAGCTACCACGACGCCGTCCTTTACCGTTCGGGTGAACCGTACCGCATCCTCGCCGGAGCCATCCACTACTTCCGGGTTCATCCGGACCTGTGGCAGGACCGCCTGCGTCGGCTCAAAGCGATGGGTGCCAACACAGTTGACACCTACGTTGCTTGGAACTTCCACCAGCCTAAGCGCGATGAGGCCCCGGACTTCAGCGGCTGGCGGGACCTTGGACGGTTCATCGACATCGCAGCCCAGGAAGGGCTGGATGTCATCGTCCGCCCCGGCCCCTACATTTGTGCCGAGTGGGACAACGGCGGCTTCCCTGCCTGGCTGACTGGCATTCCGGGCATCGGACTGCGTTGCATGGACCCTGAATTTACCGCGGCAATCGAGCAGTGGTTCGATCATCTCCTCCCCATTGTGGCTTCGCGCCAGACGTCCGCGGGCGGTCCTGTGGTTGCCGTTCAAATCGAGAACGAGTACGGCAGCTACGGCGACGACCACGACTACATCCGCTGGAACCGGCGCGTCCTTGAAGAGCGCGGCATCACGGAGCTGCTCTTCACGGCCGACGGCGGCACAGACTACTTCCTCGACGGTGGTTCCATTGAGGGCACCTGGGCAACGGCGACGCTGGGAAGCCGTGGCGACGAAGCTGTGGCCGTCTGGCAGCGACGTCGACCTGGGGAACCGTTCTTCAACGTCGAATTCTGGGGCGGTTGGTTTGACCACTGGGGCGAACTTCACCACCGCCGGGACGCTGATGACGCCGCGCTGGAAGCACGTAAGATGCTCGATCTTGGTGGCTCCCTCTGCGCCTACATGGCTCACGGCGGGACCAACTTTGGCCTCAGCTCCGGAAGCAACCACGATGGCAGCATGCTGCAGCCGACAGTCACCAGCTATGACTCCGACGCTCCGATTGCGGAGAACGGCGCCCTGACCCCCAAGTTCCACGCCCTCCGCAGGGAGTTCTTCCGGGCCCAAGGCATTGAACACTTGCCCGAACTGCCTGTTGAGTTGCTGGCTGACGCACCAGTGCTGCCGGCGCAGTCGCTGCCCTTGACGGACGGGCCTGACCTCCTGGAGCTCACCCGGAATGCCGGTGAGCCCGTCAGCAGCGTCAAACCACTCAGTTTTGAGCAGTTGGGACTCGACGCCGGCATGGTCCTGTATGCAGCCGAAGCCATCCTGCCTGGCCGCTCCGATGCTCCCACGGAGAGCCGGCTGAAAATCACGGGCCTGAATGACCGCGCCTATGTATGGGTGGACGGTGAATTTGCCGGTGTCCTGGATGATGTCTCCGGCGCAGAAGGATTGTCAGTAACCGGCACAGGCATTCCCGCCAAGCTTGAGATCCTCGTAGAGAACCTGGGGCGCATCAACTATGGCCCACTGACCGGCCACGGCAAGGGCATCCTGGGCGGCGTCCTCATCAACCAGCGCTACACCTTCCACTGGACGCAGACTCCTGTGGCCCTGTCGGAATGGAAGCCGGAAGACCTCGAAGGTCTGGCCGGCGCCGATTTCGAGGTCGGGGCACCGGCCGACACCTACATTGCCCTGCCCGATTCCGGGAAGGGCTTCGTCTGGCTCAACGGATTCCTCCTGGGCAGGTACTGGGAGAAAGGTCCGCAGGTAACCCTGTACGCGCCGGCGCCCCTGCTGAACGCCGGCCGCAACAGCATTAAGGTGCTGGAACTCGGGAAGCCGGGAACCGTCGTCGAACTTCGCCAAGAGCCAGACCTCGGGCCGGAGGAGGCGGGACCGATCGTTGCTGCGGAACTTCCGTAAGGTTCGGGGACCAGGATCTATGCTGGCTCCATGAGCCTGCAGTTCGACACCCGCCCAGCCGCTTACGCCGTGATCGTCCACGACGGGAAGATCCTCCTGGCCTATTGGAAGCAGGACGGTAAAGAAGGGTGGACGCTTCCAGGCGGCGGCCTGGACCTGGCTGAACACCCAGTGGACGGGTGCAGGCGTGAGGTATTCGAAGAAACCGGCTACGAAGCCAAGATCGAACGCATGTTGGGGATCGACGTTGGGCACTGGCCAGGCGAGACGCGGCCAGACGGTTCGGTCAAGGACTTCCAAGCACTTCGCCTGGTGTACGAAGCCACAGTGGTTGGCGGCGAACTGACCCACGAAGTGGATGGCAGCACCACCCACGCCGCATGGATTCCCTTGCAGGACATTGAGAAACTCAACCGCGTGTCCTTGGTGGACACCGCCTTGCGCCTGCACCGGGAACGGCCTGCGGACGGAAAGCCAAGCTAGTCCTGCTGCTGGAGGCCTAGCCAAAGTCGCAGAGTATTGGTTAAGCTGAACCTCGTCGCCGGCCCAAACAGTTGCCGGCCTGGATGCCAAGGAGGTGGATTTGATGATTGCAACGATCTTGCGCGCCCCGCACTCAGTTGCGGCGCGCCGTCATCAGCCCATCATTCCTGTCCCGGCATCCGCCTGCCAAAGCTAGGCGGCCGGGCCTCAGCAGAGGCTTAACCTTGATCAATTTCGCTTCTTCAAGCAACCCCCGAATTAACTCCGCCAAGCAATTCCAAGGACCCGTAGAGTACGGCTTCACCGACAAAACCGCAGAGCTTTTCCGCGCCAACGAACTGTCCGGGATTCACGGCAATGCCACGCCTGGCCGCGTAGTCCGGCTTGACCGGAACCGTGTGCTCGTTGCGTCGTTCAACGGTCTCCAACACCTGCCGTATCCTTCCCGTGGGATGGTGCCTGCCACTGGAGACTGGGTATGGCTCGGACACAATGCCGCAGGTGAGCCTACCGTCGTCGAGGTCCTGCCCCGGCACTCGGCACTCAGCCGTAAACGCGCCTTTGAAGCGTCCTCCGAGGAGCAAATTCTGGGCAGCAACATCGATATCGTCGCCGTGGTGGTGCCTGTGGACCGTCCCCTGACCCATAACCGCCTCGAACGGACGCTCGTGGCTGCATGGGATTCGGGGGCCACACCCCTTGTGGTCATCACCAAAGCGGACCTGTCCCACCTTGCGGATGATGTGGTGGGGGAAGTCATCCTGCAGGCCGCGGCCGTGGACGTCGTAACCACCTCGGCGGAGCAGGGTGACGGGCTCGATGAACTGGTGCAACACATCCCCCCAGGCGCCACGTTGGTCCTGCTGGGTCCATCCGGCGCCGGGAAATCAACGCTCATCAATGCCCTGGCGGGTCGCGAGGTCCAGCAGACAGGCGCAGTACGGGCCGGGGATGGCAAGGGCAAGCACACCACCACCTCGCGGGAGCTGGTGCCCCTGCCCGGCGGTGCTGTGTTGATGGACACGCCGGGAGTCCGGGGTTTTGGCTTGTTCGACGCCGAGGACGGCATGGAGGAGATGTTCGGTGACCTTGAAGAACTCTTCACCCGGTGCCGCTTCACCGATTGTGCCCATCAAGCAGAGCCGGGGTGCGCTGTCCAGGAGGCGCTCGCGGATGAATCGCTTGATCCACGGCGCTGGGCCAGCTACCTGAAACTGCAACGTGAGCTGGCCGCCCTGGCCAGGAAACATGACGCAGCTGCCCGCCGCGCCTACCAGCGTGATTGGCACCAAAAGGTGATGTCGGCTGACAGGGGCCAACGTGCTGCGGAGCGGTACAGGCACGATCAGGCCGAGGAACGGGGAGGGAAAAGGGGCAAGCGACGCAACCGTTGAACATTGCCGATTCATTACGGAACACGTGGCGGCGCTGACATCGTCGGTGGTGCTGGCTACGCTGGGTGAAGATTGCTTTGCAGCCAAGTAATAAGAGTGCATATGATCGTGTGGCTCTACCGATGTTCTCGACCACAGATAGGTAAGCCCGGGTATGGCCGAAGCCATGATTGAGTTCCAGAGCGTCACCAAGCAATACCAGGGCGGGCAGCCGGCGGTGGACGCCCTCAGCATGTCCATCGACAAAGGCTCCATCACTGTGTTCGTTGGCCCTTCGGGCTGCGGTAAAACGACTTCGCTGCGCATGATCAACCGAATGGTGGAGCCCACCAGCGGTACCATCACCGTCGCTGGTGAAGACGTCTCGCAGGTTCCCGCGGCACAACTGCGCCGTTCCATGGGGTACGTCATGCAGTCGTCCGGCCTGCTGCCACACCGTTCGGTCTTGGACAACATTGCCACCGTTCCCCGGCTCAACGGCGTTCCCAAAGCTGCGGCGCGGAAGCGCGCAGCGGAACTGCTCGACGTCGTCGGGCTGGCTTCGGCCCTCGGCAAACGGTACCCGTCGCAACTATCAGGCGGTCAGCAGCAGCGCGTAGGGGTGGCCCGGGCGCTCGCTGCTGATCCGCCGGTCTTGTTGATGGATGAACCCTTCAGCGCCGTGGACCCCGTGGTCCGCGACGAACTGCAGCAGGAACTCCTGCGCCTGCAGCGGGAACTGGCCAAAACCATCGTGTTCGTCACGCACGACATCGACGAAGCCACAGTCCTCGGCGACAAGGTGGCGGTCTTTGCCGTGGGGGGAAAGCTGGCCCAATATGCCGCGCCGGAGGAAATTCTCCGGGCGCCGGCCAATGACTTCGTTGCCTCCTTCGTGGGACGGGACCGCGGGTTCCGTCATCTTGCTTTCAATCCTGCTGACGCCGTGACGTTGCACCCTGTGACCATGGTCAGTGCTTCCGATGGCCATCACGCAGGCCGCGCAACGGGGGAGTGGGCCTTGGTTGTCGACGCCGACTCCCGGCCGCTCGGGTGGTCCTCGCCGCGTGACGGCGCCGGGTTGATCCCCGGAGGTTCGCTGTTCCGCAAGGGGGACACGTTGCGTCGCGCCTTGGATGCGGCGTTGTCGTCGCCGTCGGGACTTGGAGTTGCAGTGGACGACGACGGCCGGGTCGCCGGAGTCTTGAAGGCACCGGAAGTCCTGGCACTCATTGAAGAAGTCCGCCACCACAGGGAGGACGCCACCTGATGGAGTGGTTCCTCAACAACAGTGGAATGGTCCTGGGGCTGGCGGGCCAGCACATGGTGCTTGCCCTCATTCCCATGATCCTTGGCTTGCTGATTTCCATCCCTTTGGCCCAGGTGGCCAGGCGCAACAGCACACTCAGGTCCGTCGTGGCCACGGCCACATCGCTGCTGTACACCATTCCCTCCTTGGCATTGTTCATCATTCTTCCCACCGTCCTGGGCACCAGGATCCTGGATCCGCTGAACGTCGTGGTGGCGCTGACCATTTATGCGGTCGCGTTGCTGGTCCGCGCTGCCATGGATGCCTTTGATTCCGTGGACGACGATCTCCGCAACGCAGCCGTTGCCATGGGCTTCAAACCCCTGGCCCGTTTCTTCCAGGTTGACCTCCCGTTGTCGTTGCCCGTGATGTTTGCGGGCCTTCGGGTCGTCTCCGTCAGCAACATCTCGCTGGTCAGCGTCGCAGCGCTTCTGGGGGTGGGCAACCTCGGGTTCCTGTTTACCGACGGGCTGCAGCGTACGTTTATCACCGAAGTGGTGGTGGGCATTATCGCGATTCTGGTGCTCGCCCTCCTGATGGATGCAGTCCTGGTGGTTCTTGAGCGGCTTCTGACTCCATGGACGCGGGCTGCAGGCGGGAAAGCCCCGCGACAGGACGGCAGCGCTCTTCTCACCGAACCCAAGTCCGGACCGGCCACGCCGCACGGCGTGGTTTCAAGCTCTGCCGTTCGCCCGGATCCTGGGGCGTCCGCATGAACATTTTTGCCGAGACCGTTGCCTGGCTGACGAGTCCCAAAAACTGGACCGGAAGCGGCGGGATCCCCACCCGCTTGCTTGAGCACCTGCAGTACAGTGCACTTGTTCTCCTGATCGCTGCTGCCATCGCCGTGCCCATCGGTCTCTACATCGGGCATACAGGCCGTGGACGTGTGGTTGCAGTCGCCGTCGCCGGTGCGCTGCGTGCCCTCCCGACACTCGGTTTACTGGTCCTGTTCGCCTTGCTTGCCGGCAGCGGGCTGATGCCACCCGTGTGGGCGCTGGTCATTCTTACGGTGCCGCCACTGCTGGCCGGCACGTACGCGGGCATTTCCAGCGTCGATGCCACCGTGGTGGACGCGGCCCGGGCCATGGGCATGACTGAGCTCCAAATTCTCTTCCGGGTGGAATTGCCCAATGGGCTCCAAGTCATGTTCGGTGGCGTGCGCACCGCGGTTTTGCAGGTCATCGCCACGGTGTCCGTCGTGGCCTACCTGCCGCTGGGCGGGCTGGGGCGCTACCTGTTTGATGGTCTTGTCCTGCAAGACTTTCCCCGGATGCTGGGTGGTTCCTTGCTCATTGCCGGGCTCGCCATCGCCGTAGACCTGATCCTGGCCGGAGTGCAGAGACTCGTCATCTCGCCCGGCCTGACCCTCGACTCAAACGGCCGCCAGAAGGCGTCCGACGATCTCACAGCCACAGCTCCCGCCGGGGCTGCCGTTCAAGGAGGTACACCATGAAAAACCCCGTCCCCATGACCCTTACGCGCCGTGGTCTCGGCGGCCTCGCCGCTGGAGTGGGTGTGGCCCTCGCGTTGAGCGCGTGTGGCGGAAGCCCCTTGGCCACGCCGTCCACGTCGGCACCCAGCGGATCCGCTGCCGGTGGCTCGCTGGTTGTCGGTTCGGCCGACTTCCCAGAGAGCCAGGTCATTGCCGAGATCTACGTTGGCGCCCTCAACGCCGCGGGTCTTACCGCCACCTCCAAGCCGAACATCGGTTCGCGCGAGATCTACTTCAAAGCAGTCCAGGACGGCTCCATCGACCTCGTCCCGGACTACTCCGGCAACCTCCTGTCCTACGTGGACACCGAGGCCAAGGAAGTTTCCGCGGAGGACGTTTACAAAGCGCTCCCGGGCAAGCTTCCCGAAGGCCTTGCTGTCCTGGAGCCGGCAAAGGCCGAGTCCAAGGACGCCATGGTGGTCACCAAAGCCACGGCGGAGAAGTACCAGTTGAAGTCCATCGAGGACCTTGCCAAAGTCTGCAAGGACTTCACCATGGCTGCGCCGGCAACGTTTGAGACGCGGGCCTACGGCTTCCCGGGTCTGAAGGCCAACTATGGATGCGAGCTCAAGGGCCTCCAGCCCTTCAGCGACGGCGGCGGCAACCTGACGCTCCAGGCCTTGCTGGAGGACAAGGTGCAGGTAGCGGACATCTACACCACCACGCCGTCCATCGCGGACAACGACCTCGTGGTCCTCGAAGACCCGAAGAACAACTTCAAGGCCCAGCAGGTCCTCCCGCTGGTCAAGGAGGCCAAGATGACGGACAAGGCCAAGGAGGCCCTCAACAACGTCTCCAAGATCCTGACCACGGATGACCTGATCAACCTGAACCGTGCAGTCAGCGGCGACCAGAAGCAGGCACCCAAGGACGCAGCTGCTGCGTGGCTGAAGGACAAGGGCATCGTCAAGTAACGCCTGATCAAAGCCGCGTACGACGGCGGTGAAGGACCCGCGCGGGACCGTCACCGCCGTCGTCGTTTCTGTGAGTTAAGTCTCAGCTGAAGTCCATCACCCGTGTGGCATATTTGAGGGATGGCGAAATTCAAGCAGTCCACCAAGCTTCATAATGTCCTTTACGACATCCGTGGACCGATTCTTCAGGCCGCCCAGCAGATGGAGGCAGAGGGTCACAGGATCCTCAAACTGAATATCGGAAACCCGGCTCCCTTCGGTTTTGAAGCGCCCGACGCCATTTTGGTGGACATGATCCGCCACCTGCCCAACGCCCAGGGTTACAGTGATTCGCGCGGGATCTTCTCGGCCCGGACCGCTGTATCGCAGTACTACCAGACCCGTGGCATCCAGAACATCCACGTTGATGACATCTACCTTGGCAACGGCGTCAGCGAGCTCATCACCATGTCCCTCATGGCCCTCCTTGAAGACGGCGACGAGGTCCTGATTCCCACACCGGACTACCCGCTGTGGACCGCTTCCGTTGCTTTGGCCGGCGGGCGCCCCGTGCATTACCTCTGCGACGAGGACTCCGGCTGGCAGCCTGACCTTGAAGACATGGAAGCCAAGATCACGCCCCGGACCAAGGGCATTGTGGTGATCAACCCCAACAACCCCACCGGCGCTGTTTACCCTGAAGAAACCCTCAAGAAGATCGTGGCTTTGGCCGAGAAACACGGCTTGGTGCTTTTCGCCGATGAGATCTACGAGAAAATCCTTTACGAGGACGCCGTCCACATCAACCTCGCCGGGCTCACCGGTGACGACGTCTTGTGCCTGACGTTCAGTGGCCTGTCCAAGGCCTACCGTGTTTGCGGTTACCGCGCCGGCTGGATGGCCATCTCAGGGCCCAAGAAGGATGCCGCCGATTACCTTGAAGGCATCAACCTGCTGGCCAACATGCGTTTGTGTGCCAATGTTCCTGCCCAGCACGCCATCCAAACGGCGCTTGGTGGCTACCAGAGCATCAACGACCTCATCCTGCCCGGCGGCCGGCTCCTGGAACAACGCAACAAGGCCTACGATCTGTTGAATGCCATCCCCGGAGTCAGCACCCAGCAGGCCAGGGGAGCCCTGTACCTGTTCCCCAAACTGGACCCCGAGGTTTATCACATCCGGGACGACGAGAAGTTTGTGCTGGACCTGCTGAAGGAACAGAAAATCCTGGTTTCCCATGGCCGGGCGTTCAACTGGGTTCGTCCTGACCACTTCCGAATGGTCACGTTGCCCAACGTCAAGGACATTGAAGAGGCCATTGGCCGCATGGCGGACTTCCTGTCGAGGTACCCGGGCAACTAGCCTGAGGTCCATGGCCGTTCCACGAGGGCGCGGCCCTGCGGAAAGGCACACCCGATGGCTGTTGCAGTTGAGTTCGCCAAGAGTCCTGCTGAGGTACTGAGGGTCGGGTCCGGGTTCACGCTGGCCGGCGTGGATCCGGACTCAACGCCCGGCTACACGGGCGCAAAAGCTGACGGCAAGGCACTGCTGGAAGCCCAGGACGCGCGGCTGGAAGAACTGCAGGAGAAGCTCTTCGCCCAAGGCCGGTTCGGCAGCTCCAAGAGGCTCCTGCTGATCTTGCAGGCCATGGATACCGCCGGCAAGGGCGGCATTGTCAGCCATGTGGTGGGCGCCATGGACGTGCAAGGCGTTCAAGTGTCCGCGTTCAAGGCTCCCACGGACGAGGAAAAGTCGCACGACTTCTTGTGGAGGATCGAAAAGCAGGTTCCAGGGGCGGGGATGGTGGGGGTCTTCGACCGCTCACACTACGAGGACGTCTTGATCCACCGTGTACACGGTTGGGCTGACGCCTCGGAGTTGGAACGTCGGTATGCCGCGATCAACGACTTCGAGGCCCGCCTTGCAGAGCAAGGAACCACCATTGTCAAGGTCATGCTCAACATCAGCAAGGACGAACAGAAGAAGCGTTTGATCGCCCGTTTGGACGATCCCAGCAAGCACTGGAAATACAGCCATGGCGACCTCGCGGAACGTGCGTACTGGGATGACTACATGGAGGCCTATGGCTCCGCGTTTGAGAAGACCTCAACCGACCTTGCTCCCTGGCACGTGATACCGGCCAACAAGAAGTGGTACGCGCGCATCGCAGTGCAGCAGTTGCTGTTGGATGCCCTCGGTGGGTTGAACCTGGATTGGCCCAAGGCTAACTTCGATGTCGCCGCTGAGCGCGCCCTCGTCGCGGAGTCCTGAACCGTTCGCTGAAGCAGCCGCTAGTCAGTGCCCGCGGCAGCCCCGGCGTCGTTGCCAGCGTCTCTTGCGGTCGCCAGACGTTTGCGTGCACCCTCCAGCCAGTCCTCACACCGCTTGGCCAAGGCTTCGCCCCGTTCCCAGAGCGCCAAGGACTCTTCCAAGCTGGCTCCGCCCGCTTCCAAGCGGCCCACTACGCCGACAAGTTGCTCACGGGCTTCTTCGTAGCTCAAGTCGTCCAGGGAGGCAGGCGACGGGGCCGGTGGATTGTTTTCGGTCATGATGTCCTTTGGTTTTGGTAGTGACGGGAGCCTGGGAAAATCAGTGCTCCATGAGTTGTCCTTGGCCGGTGGAGACAGCCTTGAAGCGGCCCTCAGCTACGCGAATGGCCAGTGCGGTGCCTTCTGGAGTCTCTTCGGGACTGCTGACCACAGTGTGCCCTGCTTGGTCCTCGCCGACGATCTGGACCACTGCGTAGCCACGGTCCAGCGTTTTCTGTGGAGACAAGGCCCTTACTTGTGCCCGCAGGTGATGCACCTGGTCCAGAGCGCGGACAACGGCGGTGCTGACCGCCGAATGGGAGCGCCGTTGCAGGCGGTGGATGTCATCCGCGCGGGCATCCACCATGGTGTCAGGGGTGGCCAGCACGGGACGTGACTTCAACGCATGGAGCCGGTCTGTCTCCCGATCCACCATCCGGCCGATGCTGCGGCGGAGGTGATCGCGGGCCTGGCGGACCATGGCCAGTTCTTCCGCGACGTCAGGAACGATCCGTTTGGCGGCATCCGTGGGGGTGGAAGCGCGGAGGTCCGCGACGTCATCCAGGATGGGACGGTCGGCCTCGTGGCCAATTGCGCTGACGATCGGAGTTGTTGCCGCTGAAACAGCGCGGATCAGGTCCTCGTTGCTGAAGGGGAGGAGATCTTCGAGTGCGCCGCCGCCTCGGGCGAGGACAATGACGTCCACATGGGGGTCGGCGTCCAGTTTCTTCAGCGCGGCGATGATCTGGGAAACGGCGGTGTTGCCTTGGACCGCCACTTCGCGGACGTCGAACTCAACGGCAGGCCAACGCAAGGCCGCGTTGCGCAGGACGTCCTTCTTTGCGTCCGAATCCCTTCCAGTAATAAGCCCAATACGGTGGGGGAGAAGAGGCAACTTGCGCTTCCGGGAATCAGCGAAGAGTCCCTCGGCAGCCAACGCCTGCCTCAGCCGTTCGATCCGCGCCAGCAGGTCACCCAGGCCAACTGGACGGATGTCCTTCACGGACATGTTCAGCCGTCCCGTTTTCACCCAGAAGTCAGCCTTGACCAAGGCCACCACACGCGATCCGCGTTCCAGGGGTATTTTCTGGCGGTCCAGCACCGTGGACCACACTGATGCCGGCAGGGAGATCTCTGCATCAACGTCACGCAGCGTCAGGAACGCATTGCCACCCCGGCGGTTCAGTTCTATGACCTGTCCCTCGATCCACGCTGCAGGTGCGCGCTCGATATGCGCCTTGAGCTTGCGGGACAGGAGTTGCAGCGGCCAGGGATTATCGGGGCTGGTTTCGGCAGCTGTCCCAGGCAGGGTGGATTCAGGCGTTGCTTCAGCGGACATGGCTGACCCGCGTCCGTTTCGCTCGCCGTATTTGATGCTGCATCATTTGTATCCTCGCTCAGGGGTACGGCGATGGGTGCCTGCCGCCTTCCAACTCTATCCATAGCATTAGTACCGGGCACCGACATTTTCCCTATCATGTGGACAGACCTAGGATGGTGGCACAGCCCCCGAGCCCTGAGGATGACCTTGCGTACTTTCGTTTCAGCATTGGGAGTAATCCTCGCCATCCTGCTCACAGCCGTTGCCGTTCCGGCCGCGTGGGTGGACCAAAACATCGTGAAGGAAGAGGGATTCGTCCGCATCGCGGGAGGGTTGGGAAACGACCCCGACTTCCAAAGCCGGTTGGCCGCCGCCGCCGTCGGAACTTTCGAGTCATCGGTGGATCTCCCGGGGCCGATCCAGTCCTTGGCAGCCGATGCGCTCCGGAATGCGGCCACGGGCATGCAATCGTGGAGCGACTACCCCGCGGCTTGGGAGGAGACGGTACGGAACAGCCACAGGCTGAACTTCGGAGCGGCAAACCCGGCGGAAGAATCTGCAACCTCCACGGCACTGGTCTTGGATATAGGGCCCCTTGTCAGGCTGATTCGCGACCATTTCGCTGAGGCAACACGGATCAGGCTTGAGGTTCCCGCGGAAAGCCTCGTGTCCTTGGGAGAGCCCTCCCACCGGCAACTGGTGGAGCGTGTGGCTGCCTTTGCGCCGTTGTGGTGGATCGCCGCCGCTGGCGCGCTGGTATCAGCACTCCTGGCTCTAGCGGCTGCTCGACGACGCTCGCTGGTGTTGGTGTTCCTGGGACTGGGTGGCTTGGCGCTTGCGGCACTGTGGACGGCAGGAGCCGACCTCGCCGGGGGAGTGATCGGGAACCTCGCCAGCGCCAACGACGTGGCTGAGCTGTTCAAGCAGGAGTTCCTCACGGCAGCCAGGACGGGCTTTAGGGAGTGGGTGGTGATCGCTGCGGTGGCGTCCGGGGTTGTCTTGGTGATCGGCGTCATTGGTTCTGTGCTGTCAGGGCGACAACGGTCACGTTCTGCCCGCAGCTAAAGTCCTGGCCGGTAACATGGAGGGATGACCAGCACAGCAGTTTCCATTCCTATGCCCACGGTGCCCCGCAGACGGCGATCTCCGGAAGAGGTCCAGGCAGCGGCTCCCGTCACGGGTCCCAAGAAGGTTCTGCTGGCCGCTCCGCGCGGGTATTGCGCCGGTGTTGACCGCGCCGTGATTGCCGTAGAGAAGGCTCTGGAACACTATGGTGCGCCCGTCTACGTCCGGAAGCAGATTGTCCACAACGTGCATGTGGTCAGCTCCCTGGAGGAACAAGGGGCCATCTTTGTCGAGGAGACAGATGAGGTCCCTGAGGGTGCCTTGGTGATTTTCTCAGCCCACGGCGTTTCCCCTGCCGTGGTCCAGTCCGCAGAGGACCGGGGTCTCCGCACCATAGATGCCACCTGCCCGCTGGTGACCAAAGTTCATAAAGAAGCTGTCCGCTTCGCCAAGGACGATTACGACATCCTTTTGATCGGTCACGAAGGCCACGAGGAAGTCGAGGGAACCGCCGGTGAAGCACCAGACCACATCCAGATCATCAACGGTCCCCACGAGGTAGACAAGGTCACTGTCCGCGACCCGGAGAAGACCATTTGGCTGTCACAGACGACGCTGAGCGTGGACGAAACCATGGAAACCGTTCGCCTTCTCAAGGACCGGTTCCCCACGCTGCAGGATCCACCCAGCGACGATATTTGCTACGCCACCACCAACCGTCAGGTCGCCATCAAGAAGATCGCACCTCAGGCGGACTTGGTCATCGTTGTTGGTTCAGCGAACTCTTCAAACTCTGTCCGTCTGGTTGAAGTCGCCCTCGAGTATGGCGCCAAGAGCTCATATCGAGTCGACTTTGCCAATGAAGTGGACGAAGCCTGGTTCGAAGGAGTGGCAACCGTTGGTGTGACGTCCGGAGCCTCCGTTCCGGAAGTGCTTGTCAAGGATGTGCTGCGACTTTTGGCTGACTACGGTTACGGCGAGGTACAGGAAGTCGTGACAGCAGAGGAAGACTTGCTCTTCTCGTTGCCCAAAGAGCTGCGGGCCACGTTGAAGAAAGCAGGCGATGTGACACGCGCACTCGGAGGACGTGGAAACCGCCCCACGTCCTAGCAGTATTGATTTTTTGAGCCGACCCGTAGTGGTTGCCCTCCCAAGGATGGCATCCACTACGGGTCGGTTCGTTTAAGCGGCTGACTCGCGGTCTTCCGCGTCTTCTTGATCCTTGCCATCGTGATGACCCAATGTCGGGCGCTGTTCCTGGGAGTCCACGGCCAGCAGCTCCGGGGCTGCCAAGGCGCGGGGGACAGCCTCCACGGACATGGGCGCGGCGAGGCCAGCGTCATCCATGGTGTTGAGCTTGCGCGCGGTCGGGAGGACACGGGCCTCAAGTGTGCCCACCATCGCGTTGTAGCGATCCACGGATGTCTTCAGTGAGCTGCCGAGCTTGCCGACATTTTCGCCCAGCGTCCCCATCCGCTCGTAGAGCTGCTTTGCGAGCTCGAACAGTTCGTGTGCGCTGTCCGTCAGCACATCCTGCCGCCACGTGAAGGCCACCGACTTGAGTACTGCGAGGAGAGTCCCGGGCGAGGCCAGGACCACGTTCCGTGACAGGGCGTGTTCCAGCAGCGCCGGGTCTGCCTCGAGTGCTGACGCCAGGATGGACTCAGCCGGAAGGAAGCAGATCACCAGCTCAGGGGAGTTCCCCGGAATGTCCCAGTACTTCTTGGCCGCCAAAGCGTCGATATGGGCCTTGAGCGCCTTGGCATGGTGTGCCAGGAGTGTCTTGGAGTCGTGGTTACCCGTGGGCGTAACAGATTCCCCAAAGGAACCGTCTCCGTGCAGTTGTTCCTGAGCGGAGAGGTATGCGGACAGCGGGACCTTCGCATCCACCACCAGTTGCTTGCCACCGGGCAGCTGGACCACGAGGTCAGGCCGCAACGTGTTCTCAGTGCGGCCGGAATGTACCTGCTCATGGAAATCCACGTGCCGGAGCATTCCTGAGGCTTCAACTACCCGGCGGAGCTGGACCTCGCCCCACTGCCCGCGTGCGCTGTTGGAACGGAGGGCCGAAGCCAAGGCATGCGTGGATCGCAGGAGCTGTTCGTCGGACGTGCGGGCATCTTGCAGTTGTTGGGCAAGTTGTCCGTATTGCTCCACCCGGTCCCGTTCCAGAAGTGAAACCTGTTGCTGCACAGCCGTCAGCTTCTCGGCTACCGGAGCGAGGGCGCGCAGCACGCTGCCATCCGAGTTCCTGGACGCCGTCAACTCGCGGTTCTGCGTGAACAAAAGCCGCCGTTCGGCGTCGGCAGCTGCCAGTTGTGCAGTCACCTCTGAAAGCCGCGACGAAACGGCGTCGAAGTCTTCCTCCAAGCCGGCGCCCCGGCGTCGAAAGACGACGTAGCCCCCCGCCAAGCCGACGGCGGCGCCGATCAGCAGCATGAGCAGGGCCAAAACCAATCCAAATCCATCCATGAGGCAACCCTGTCACAGGGGTACGACAGTTTTAGTGAAGGGACCCTGCGGGGCGCCCGCCGCGGGCACGAACAAGCACTGGCAAGGTCTCAGCAGGTAGAATCAATGCTCGTGGCTCTTACTATTGGCATCGTCGGACTGCCCAACGTCGGCAAATCAACTCTTTTCAACGCACTGACCCGCAATCAGGTGCTCGCAGCGAACTATCCGTTCGCGACGATCGAGCCCAACGTCGGAGTCGTGAACCTTCCGGATCCCCGTCTGGCGAAGCTGGCTGAGATCTTCGGTTCCCAGAAGTTGCTGCCCGCTCCGGTGTCCTTCGTGGACATCGCCGGCATCGTCAAGGGCGCGTCCGAGGGCGAAGGTCTGGGCAACAAGTTCCTCGCCAATATCCGCGAAGCCGAGGCCATCGCACAGGTTGTCCGGGTTTTTGACGACCCCGATGTCATCCACGTGGACGGCAAGGTTGACCCGGGCTCCGATATGGAGACCATTAACACCGAGCTCATTCTGGCCGATCTTCAGACCATCGAAAATGCCATCCCGCGTATCGAAAAAGAAGTCAAGATCAAGAAGCGCGAAGCTGCAGAGCTCGCAGCCATCAAGGCCGCCCAGGCTGTGCTGGAACGTGGCGACACGATCTTCTCGTCGATCAAGAGCGACAAGCTGGAGATGGGGCACCTCAAGGAGCTCGGCCTTCTGACCGCCAAACCCTTCATCTACGTGTTCAACGCGGATGAAGGCATTCTTGGAGACCCGGCGAAGCAGGATGAACTGCGTGCCCTGGTTGCTCCTGCTGACGCCATTTTCCTCGACGCAAAGCTGGAATCGGACCTCGTTGAACTGGACGAGGAAGAGGCCCGGGAGATGCTGGAGATGAACGGCCAGACCGAATCCGGCCTGGACCAGTTGGCCCGCGTTGGGTTCCACACTCTCGGCTTGCAGACCTACCTCACGGCCGGTCCCAAGGAAACCCGTGCGTGGACCATCCGTCAGGGTGATACTGCGCCGCAGGCAGCCGGTGTGATCCACTCCGACTTCCAGCGTGGATTCATCAAGGCCGAAGTTGTCTCCTTCGACGACCTCATCGACGCCGGTTCCATGGCTGAGGCGAAGTCCCGTGGCAAGGTCCGCATCGAAGGCAAAGAGTACGTGATGGCCGACGGCGACGTGGTGGAGTTCCGCTTTAACGTGTGACCTGGTTCAGCGAGCAAAGAGACCTGTAGCGCAGAAGGCCGCAGGCGATGAAGTTCAAGACTTCATTGCCTGCGGCCTTCGCCGTTTGAGGGCCCATGGCTGTGTCCGGCATAGAGTCCGTTAGGAGTCGCCGGGTTCGTTATCAGCTCGTTCTTGTTCGGTGTGGCGATTGTCGTGCGTCTTTTTGGGGATCTTGCCCTCAACATCAGCCGGGACAGGTGGATCCTTTTCTTCATCAGTAGACATTCGCCCAGCATAATGGGTCAGGATGTAGCAAGCCCCGAGATACAGCTACTTCAAAGGAGAACCATGAACCGTGATCTGGACCTGGTGATCGAGCGGGTCATACGTGCACCACGTGCCACCGTTTGGAGCGCCTGGACAACACCGGAACTCTTTGAGCAATGGTGGATCCCCGAGCCTTATACGTGCAGGGTGGAATCATTCGCACCGCATGCCGGGGGCGGGTTCGTAACCTCCATGAGCGAGGACGGTTCTGCGTTCACTCCTCACATGGACGCCGCGTTCCTCGTTGTTGATCATGGCGAGCGTCTGGTGTTCAGCAACGCTGTGGATAGCAGTCTTCGGCCCGCCCATCCCAAGCCCGTTGCGGTGACGGGAGAGGTCACTTTCACTGATCACACAGACGGAACGCTGTACAGAATCGTGGCGCGTCACGGGAGTCCGGAGTCGCGTGCGCAGCATGAGCAGCTTGGCTTGCAGGAGGGCTGGAGCATGGTCACAGGACAATTGGCAGCTTTGGCCGAGCGTCATTAACCGCTACTGCAAAGATTTTCCCAGGTGTGGGACAGGGCCTCGGTTTAACTGAACCGGGGCTCTTTTTTGCCCAAAAATCGTCCTGTCCTGCTGTCAGACAGCGAATATTACCACCGAGTAGCGTTTGACTTGAAATCCGCGTCAATTTAGGCATGTGTAGGTTGCGGAACGGTTACAGTTTGGCCAGCATGTCCCATCATCCGGACACAATGTGGGTAGGCTTACACACACATGTAGGCAACGTCACAGTAGGAAACTGTGCCTGTGCCTGGGGGAAATCACGAATTTTCCCTGCTCAACTCCACGACTCATAGGAGGCGGAATGCGTTTCTCGCGCACTTCCAAAGCTCTAGGCGTAGCGGCAATCATCGCCCTCGCAGTGACCGGTTGCGGCGGCGGTGGCGGCACCAGCACAAACAGCTCTGCCGCAGCTGACCCGAACAAGGTCATTTCCGCATACAGCAACGAACCGCAGAACCCGCTGCTTCCGGCCAACACCAACGAGGTGTATGGTGGCCGCGTCGTCGAGCTGCTGTTCGAAGGCCTTCGCGCCTACGACTCGGACGGCAAGCCCGTCAACGCCCTGGCGGAGTCGATTGAGACAACCGACTCGCAGAACTGGACCATCAAGGTCAAGTCCGGCGCAAAGTTCACCAACGGCGAAGCCATCACGGCCAAGACGTTCGTTGATTCCTGGAACTTCGCCGCGCTGAGCACCAACCTCCAGAACAATGGCTTCTTCTTTGAATCCATCGAGGGCTACGCCGATGTCAGTGCAGTCACTGAGACCACCGGCGCCGACGGCAAGAAGACCTCCACTCCGGCACCTACGGCCCAGACCATGTCCGGCCTGGCTGCGACTGACGACCAGACCATCACGGTCAAGCTCGGCCAGCCTGAGGCTGACTGGTCGCTGCGCCTCGGTTACTCCGCCTTCTACCCGTTGCCTTCCGAGGCTCTGAAGGACCCGAAGAAGTTCGGCGAGAACCCGATCGGCAACGGCCCGTACAAGTTCGAGAAGGAAGGTGCCTGGGTACACGACCAGTCCATCTCCTTGGTCAAGAACGCCGACTACACCGGCCCGCGTGCTGCCAAGAACGGTGGCGTGACCTTCAAGTTCTACACTGATCCGGGCCCCGCATACACGGATCTTCAGGCAGACAACCTCGACATCACGGACGTTGTTCCGTCGAACGCGCTGAAGACCTACACCACGGACTTCCCGGACCGTAACTCCACGCGCCCGAACGCCAACAACGCCACCCTGAACATCCCGGGCTACAACCCGAACTTCCAGGGTGAAGCCGGTATCCTGCGTCGCCAGGCACTGTCCCACGCCATCAACCGCGAAGAGATCACCAAGGTCATCTTCAACGGCACGCGTACCCCGGCCACCGAGTTCACGGCTCCCGTGCTTGACGGCTACAACGACGCCATCCCCGGCAGCGACGTCCTGAAGTTCGACGCTCAGAAGGCCAAGGATCTCTGGGCCCAGGCCGAGAAGATCAAGCCGTACGACGGTTCCAAGCCGCTCCTGATCGCCTCCAACACTGACGGTGGTAACAAGGAATGGATCGACGCCGTAGCCAACGGTTTCAAGAACAACCTCGGCATCGAGGCTGAAATCCAGCCGTTCGCCAAGTTCGCTGAAGTTCTGGACCTCCGTAAGTCGCAGTCCCTCCCGGGCCTGACCCGCGCAGGCTGGCAGGGTGACTACCCGTCGCTCTACAACTTCCTCGGACCGGTATGGGCTACCAACGCCTCGTCCAACTACGAGAAGTACTCGAACGCCGAGTTCGACAAGCTCCTCAAGGAAGGCCTGGCTGCCAAGACGCCTGAAGATGCCAACAAGAAGTTCAACGAGGCACAGGAGATCCTGTTCAAGGAACTCCCGGGCTTGCCCCTGTGGTACCGGGCGACCCCGATCGTATGGAGCAACAACGTTGTGTCAGCTGAAACCGGCTGGAACGGCGGCGTCCGCTACTTCGACATCGAGGCCAAGTAGTCTCCAGGATCTGAACTTGCCTTAGGGCAAAGGGGGTCCGGCCAAAGTGCCGGGCCCCCCTTGCTTGCTTGGCAG
The DNA here is from genome assembly GCF_025421775.1 of Paenarthrobacter aurescens. Classification (GTDB taxonomy): domain Bacteria; phylum Actinomycetota; class Actinomycetes; order Actinomycetales; family Micrococcaceae; genus Arthrobacter; species Arthrobacter aurescens_B. The sequence continues at coordinate 620,336 of NZ_JAOEFX010000003.1, forward strand.
GAAGGCACACATGACACACCAATGCCCCACCACCGGAGAGGGGTGACCCGTGGTTCGCTTCATTTTCCGTAGACTCCTGCAGGTCATCCCGGTATTCCTGGGGACCACGCTCCTCGTCTACTACATGGTCTTCGCACTACCCGGCGACCCGATTGCCGCCCTCTTCGGAGATCGCCAGCCCCCGCAGAGCGTCATCGACGCCCTGCGGGCCCAGTACAACCTGGACCAGCCATTCTGGGTTCAATATGGCCTCTTCATCAAGAACTTGTTTACCTTCAACCTTGGTGTTGACTTCACCCAGCAGCCCATCGCCGACTCCCTGGCCAGGGCTTTCCCCGTCACGGCAATGCTGGCTATCGAAGCACTCATCATCCAGGCCGTGTTCGGCATCGCTTTCGGTGTCTTCGCTGGCCTTAAAAAGGGCAAGCTTTTCGACTCCACCGTCCTGGTTGTTTCGCTCCTGGTGATCGCAGTCCCGACCTTCGTGTTGGGCTTCGTTTTCCAGCTCGTCTTCGGTGTCCAGCTCGGATGGGCCAAACCTACAGTTGGTGCCAATGCCGACTGGGGCAACCTGATTCTTCCAGCCGTCGTACTCGGACTGGTCTCGTTCGCCTACGTCCTCCGACTGACCCGCGCGTCTGTCAGCGAGAACATGAACGCCGACTATGTGCGTACAGCTACGGCAAAGGGACTCTCCCGGCCCCGCGTCGTGATGGCCCACATTCTCAGGAACTCGTTGATCCCGGTGGTGACCTACCTGGGCGCCAACCTTGGCGGCCTTATGGGCGGTGCCATCGTTACTGAGGGCATCTTCAACGTCCCCGGAGTGGGCAACAAACTCTTCCAGGCCATCCAGCGAAGCGAGGGCCCCACCATCGTTGCGATCGTGAGCGTCCTGGTCCTTGTTTTCGTCATCACCAACCTCTTGGTTGACCTCCTGTACGCCTGGCTTGACCCGAGGATCCGCTATGACCAGTAATACTGAACACTTTGTGGCTCCCGTCGAGGAAACGCCGCTTCTGGCCACTGACGCTGTCAAGACAGATCAGGCGCCACTGAGCCTTTGGGCCGACGCTTGGCGGAAGCTTCGCCGCCGCCCCATGTTCATCGTCTCCTCGCTGCTGATCCTGCTCCTGGTGATCGTTGCAGTCTTCCCGGGACTGTTCACCAGCGTGGAACCCAATAACGACTGCCAGTTGGCCAACTCTGAGGGCGCGCCCACTGCCGGCCACCCGCTCGGTTTCACCCTGCAAGGCTGCGACGTCTATTCCCGCGTGATTCACGGTACGCAGGCTTCCTTGTCTGTCGGTGTCCTGTCCGTGCTGGCCGTCGTCCTCATTGGTGTCACACTGGGTGCGCTGGCAGGTTACTACGGTGGCTGGCTGGACTCTGTCCTTGCACGTCTCGGCGACATTTTCTTCGCGCTGCCGATCATCCTCGGCGCCCTTGTTATCACCCAGTTGCCGTTGTTCCGCGAGAACAGGAGCGTTTGGACCGTGGTCCTGACCATATCCTTGCTCGCCTGGCCCCAAATGGCGCGTATCACCAGAGGTGCCGTCATTGAGGTGCGCAACGCGGACTTCGTCACCGCGGCCCGCTCCTTGGGTGTTTCCAAGTTCGGTGCCCTGGTGAAGCACGCTTTGCCGAACGCCCTGGCGCCCGTGATTGTGCTGGCCACCTTGGAATTGGGCGTCTTCATTGTCCTTGAGGCGACGTTGTCATTCCTCGGTGTCGGGCTGCCTGGCAGCGTGATGTCGTGGGGTAACGACATTTCCGCGGCGAACGCGTCCATCCGCACCAACCCCGGAATCCTGCTCTATCCGGCAGCCGCCCTGTCCATCACCGTCCTGAGCTTCATCATGCTTGGCGACGCCGTCCGCGATGCTCTTGATCCCAAGAGCCGTCAGCGCTAAGGAGGCGACCATGACTTCTGCCAACATCAGAATTGATGAAGCCACTGCACCCGTACGGCCCATCCTGGAGATCAAGGACCTGGCCATTACCTTCAAGACCGGATCCGGTGAGGTCAAAGCGGTTAAGAACGCGCACTTGTCCATCATGCCGGGCGAAACGGTCGCCATTGTGGGGGAGTCGGGTTCAGGAAAGTCGACGACGGCGCTGGCCGCCATCGGCCTCTTGCCCAACAACGGTCGCGTCTCGGGCGGACAGATCCTGCTCGACGGCGAAGACATTGCCCACGCCTCGGAAAAGCGCATGATCGAACTCCGTGGCAGCCACATCGGCATGGTTCCCCAAGACCCGATGTCCAACCTGAACCCGGTGTGGAAGATTGGCTACCAAGTTCGCGAAACCCTGAAGGCCAACGGTCGACCGGACGGCCCGGAGGACGTTGCCCGCGTCCTTGCGGAAGCCGGCCTTCCTGATGCTGCACGGCGCGCGAAGCAGTATCCGCATGAGTTCTCCGGTGGTATGCGCCAGCGTGCACTCATCGCCATCGGCCTGAGTTGCCAGCCCAAGCTCCTTATTGCCGATGAACCAACGTCGGCACTGGACGTCACGGTGCAGCGCAGGATCCTGGACCACTTGGACAAGATGACCACTGAGCTCGGTACGTCCGTGCTGCTCATTACCCACGACCTCGGCCTTGCCGCCGAACGCGCTGACAAAGTGATCGTCATGTACCAGGGCAATGTTGTTGAGGCAGGTCCTTCCTTGGATCTGCTGCGCAACCCCCAGCACCCGTACACCCGTCGCCTGGTTGAGTCGGCACCTTCCTTGGCTTCGCGCCGTATCCAGGTGGCCAAGGAGCAGGGTGTCGAAGCTGAAGATCTCCTGGCACCTGTGGCGGCTGCGAAGGACCGCGCCCAGGACGAGGTCCTCCAGATCAAGAACCTGCGCAAGATCTACAAACTGCGTCAGGGGCTGGGGCAGACGTCCGATTTCGCTGCTGTTGACGATGTCAGCTTCAGCGTCAAACGCGGGACCACGACGGCGATCGTGGGCGAGTCCGGCTCGGGCAAGTCCACTGTTGCCAAGATGGTTCTCCAGCTTGAGAAGCCCACTGAGGGCCAGATCATCTTCGACGGCGTGGATACTGCGGGGTTGAAGGGCAAGGAACTTTTCAAGTTCCGTCGACGCGTTCAGCCCATCTTCCAGGATCCTTATGGTTCCTTGGACCCGATGTACAACATCTTCAGGACCATCGAAGAACCGCTGCGCGTGCACAAGATCGGCAACGCGGCCAGCCGTGAAAAGAAGGTCCGGGAACTGTTGGACCAGGTAGCTCTGCCGCAGTCCATGATGCAGCGGTACCCCAACGAGCTCTCGGGTGGCCAACGCCAGCGCATTGCCATCGCGCGTGCTCTGGCACTGGACCCCGAGGTCATCATTTGCGATGAGGCCGTCTCAGCGCTGGATGTTCTGGTGCAGGCACAGGTCCTGAACCTGCTGGCTGACCTCCAGGACAACCTGGGCTTGACGTACTTGTTCATTACGCACGACCTCGCGGTGGTCCGCCAGATCGCGGACCACGTTTGCGTCATGGAAAAGGGCAAGCTTGTGGAGACGGGCAGCACGGACGATGTCTTCGACAACCCCCGTGAGGCTTACACCCAGGCTCTCCTGGATGCTATCCCCGGCGGTTCGCTGCTGCTGCCACCCGCGGTAGCCTGACCGGCGTTGAACGTTTGATCGCTGGATAGCAGAAGAGCCGGTGGTTCCCGAAAGGAAACCACCGGCTCTTGCTGTTTAATCTGCCCGTTGCGAGGCCCGCTACGGAGCGGGAGTCTGCACCGGGGCCACGCTGTCCGGGCGGGCAGTGAGGCCCAAGGCAATGAGCTCACGGGCCAACACTGCGCCGAGCTTGGCGTGCCCGGAGGGCTTCATGTGCACGCCATCCTGGAGATCCCCAATTGCGTCGTAACGGGTGAGCCAGTCACCCGTACTGACGAACGGGATTCCGTGCTTGGCGGCTATCCGGGCCAGCAGCGAGTCAACCTCCGTGCGGCGGCCGCCTCCGTTGCTTGCACCGCGTGCCAAGGTTCCAATCATGGCTACGGAGGCGCCGGGGTAACGCTTCTTCAGGGCCGCGAGCAGGCGATCTGCGTTGCTGGTGATCTGCGCATCGGTAGCCTTCTGCGAGGCATCGTTGCCACCACCCTGCACCACGATCAGGGGCGGGTCTCCGTAGGGGAGGACCCAGTCTCCGCGCTGCAACGCGTCGATGTAATTTCCAGTCTTGCCATTGGTGGCCACGAAGCCGGTGCCACCCATGCCCACAACGTGCAGCTTGTACCCCAACGATGCGATGCCTTGCTGCGGCCAGGAATCCTTGGGCATCGCCTGGGAGTCGCCGATCAGGACCGCCGTGTGCCGGACGTCGGCGAGTACCAGTTCGTTGCGGTTGTTCGCCGGATTCTTGTAGAGCGAGCCGACGGGCAGGTCCAGGGTGCTGGGCGCCGGAGCAGCTCTCAGCGGTGTAGCAGCGGCCGCCGTCTGGGCAGGTACAGGGGCGGAAGGGCGCGTGGGCGCAGAAACGGGGGTTACTGGGCTGGTTCCGCAGCCTACCGCCAGAACGCCAACGGCGATCAAGGGTGCGAGCAGGCGGAACGCGGCCGAAGATTGTCGCATCGATTGGTCTCCGTGTGGCACTGGTTCTGCTGCCATCATGGGGCACGGAGCCGGGAAAATCCAGCATCTGGAGTAGCGGTTACTAAAGCGTGATGCCATGTGAGCAGCGCCACATTCGGATGCCGAATGGCTTGCTTTTTAGGCTGGGAAATGCAACTGCGTTTAGACTGGATGCAGGTGCCCTGTGTCCCGGGGTCTTTTCGCTGTGTGTTCCGATCAAGTCGATCAGGTATGCGCGCGGATACAAACAGCTGACTTCACCACTGAAACGAGTCATTAACGCATGTCTGAAACCATCACCAACACTGCGTCGCGGAGCGATCTGCGCAACGTCGCGATCGTCGCACACGTTGACCACGGCAAGACCACCCTGGTCGACGCCATGCTCAAGCAGACCAACTCCTTCGCTTCCCATGGTGAGGTTGAGGACCGTGTCATGGACTCCGGTGACCTGGAACGCGAAAAGGGCATCACCATCCTCGCGAAGAACACCACGGTTGCCTACAACGGCCCGTCGTCCAACGGCGAGACCATCACCATCAACGTCATCGACACCCCTGGCCACGCCGACTTCGGTGGCGAGGTAGAGCGCGGTCTGTCCATGGTTGACGGTGTTGTCCTGCTGGTCGACTCCTCCGAGGGCCCGCTGCCCCAGACCCGCTTCGTGCTCCGCAAGGCCCTTGCTGCGCACTTGCCGGTCATCCTCCTGGTCAACAAGACCGACCGTCCCGACGCCCGCATCGATGAGGTTGTCCACGAGTCCATGGACCTCCTCCTCGGCCTCGCTTCGGACCTCGCCGACGAAGTTCCGGACCTGGACCTGGACAAGGTCCTCGAAGTTCCCGTCGTCTACGCCGCCGCCAAGGTTGGCCGCGCGTCCCTGGACCAGCCGGCCAACGGCTCGGCTCCGGAGAACGAGGACCTCGAGCCCCTCTTCAAGACCATCATTGAGCACATCCCGGCTCCGACCTACAACCCGGACGGCGTGCTGCAGGCACACGTGACCAACCTGGACGCTTCGCCGTTCCTTGGCCGCCTCGCCCTGCTCCGCATCTACAACGGAACCCTCCGCAAGGGCCAGACCGTTGCCTGGGCCCGCGCCAACGGTGAGCTCAAGAACGTCAAGATCACCGAACTGCTCGCCACCAAGGCCCTGACCCGTGTTCCTGCCGAATCCGCAGGCCCGGGCGAAATCGTCGCTGTGGCCGGCATCGAGGAAATCACCATTGGTGAAACCTTGACCGACGCCGAGAACCCGCAGCCGCTGCCGCTGATCACCGTGGACGATCCCGCGATCTCCATGACGATCGGTATCAACACCTCGCCGCTGGCCGGCAAGGTCAAGGGCGCCAAGGTCACGGCCCGCCAGGTGAAGGATCGCCTGGACAAGGAACTGATCGGTAACGTCTCCATCAAGGTCCTCCCCACCGAGCGTCCCGACGCCTGGGAAGTCCAGGGCCGTGGCGAGCTCGCGCTGGCCATCCTGGTTGAGCAGATGCGTCGCGAAGGCTTTGAGCTGACCGTGGGCAAGCCGCAGGTTGTCACCAAGACCATCGACGGCAAGCTGCACGAGCCGATGGAACACATGACCATCGATGTTCCTGAGGAATACCTTGGCGCCGTCACGCAGCTCATGGCTGCCCGCAAGGGCCGCATGACCAACATGGCCAACCACGGCACCGGCTGGTGCCGCATGGAGTTCATCGTCCCTGCGCGTGGCCTGATTGGTTTCCGTACCCGGTTCCTGACGGACACCCGTGGCGCCGGTATCGCTGCCTCCATTTCCGAAGGCTACGAGCCGTGGGCCGGACCGATCGAATACCGTACCAACGGTTCGATGATTGCCGACCGCGCCGGCGTTGTGACGCCCTTCGCCATGATCAACCTGCAGGAGCGCGGTTCCTTCTTCGTGAAGCCCACCTCCGAGGTTTACGAAGGCATGATTGTTGGCGAGAACTCCCGCGCTGACGACATGGACGTCAACATCACCAAGGAAAAGAAGCTCACCAACATGCGTGCCGCTTCCTCCGACACCTTCGAGAACCTGACGCCGCCGCGCGATCTCACCCTCGAAGAGTCCCTCGAATTCGCCCGCGAAGACGAGTGCGTCGAGGTAACTCCGGATGCCATCCGTATCCGTAAGGTCATCCTGGACTCCAACGAGCGCGCCAAGGCCAACCGCGCCCGCGCCAAGTCCTAGCCTGCACTGACTGAAACAGTCAGGAACAGCTGAATGAAGAGAGGAGCCGCCGGTACGGTTCGTGGCATTGCTGCGGCCGTACTGGCGGCTCTTTTCGTTGCCACGGCAGGTACAGCCTTGCACCGCCAAGCATTGTCGATGGCCGGCGTCGAGGTTCCGTGGGGCGTTGTGGCGGCACTGTTGCTGTTGGCCTCCGTGCAGTTGTGGTTGGCCGCCTGGTCACGCTCGATACTGCCGACGGCGGTAGCCGGCGTGGTGAGCTACGCCGCCGTCGGGGTCCTGTCAGGTGCAGGACCCGCCAAGCAGCTGGTCCTGGGCGACGCCGTGGGCAATGTGTGGGTCTTTGGCATCGCAGCAGTGACACTGGTCATGCTGGTGGCAGCGAGCCGCCTTCGCGCCGGACCGCCTGCCGCCGGGGTGGTGGCGGCGGAACCTCTTTCGCCGCGATGACCATGGCTAAGGGAATTTCGACGTCGGACCTTCGGGTTCGTACTGTGCAGCTGTTTTCGCTGGCGCCCAGCAGGTAGCCCAACGCGTCCGTCAGGCCGTCGTCGACCCTGTATCGGACCACCACCCGGATGCCTGGCTCTGCAGTGAGGAGGAATTGTCTGGGCGGCAAATGCGGGGGAGTCACCGTTTCATACTAAGACGCGGGCTAGGTTGGCGTTAGCGGACTGTTGGATAATAGGCTCGGAAGTTGAGTGTCCGGCATGATGCCGGCAGTATTACCCGGCCATTGCCGGGACAAACCGTGGAGAGGTCTGGGACGTGACGTACGTAATCGCGCAGCCGTGTGTGGATGTCAAGGACAAGGCATGTATTGAAGAGTGCCCTGTCGATTGCATTTACGAAGGTGAGCGTTCCCTCTATATCCACCCCGATGAATGTGTCGACTGTGGTGCCTGCGAACCGGTGTGCCCGGTTGAGGCCATTTACTACGAGGATGACACCCCGGAGGAATGGGCCGACTACTACAAGGCCAACGTCGAGTTCTTCGACGACCTCGGTTCCCCGGGTGGAGCCGCAAAGATCGGCAATACGGGCAAGGATCACCCGTTCATCTCAGCACTGCCCCCGCAGAACCAAGACCACTAAGGGCGGTAGCTTCGTTGATTTCCGCGGCGCCGGCTTTCGGCCTGAACCTGCCTGACTACCCCTGGGAGGCTATGGCACCCTATGTCGCCACGGCCGCCAAGCACCCCGGTGGGGCAGTAAATCTCTCCATCGGCACGCCCGTGGACCCCACGCCCGGATTGATCCGTGATGCCCTCGCCGCTGCGGCCGACGCTCATGGGTATCCCACGGTTCACGGCACCGAGGCCCTGCGGCAGGCAGTGGTGGACTGGTTCGCCAGCCGCCGCGGCGTCCCGGGGCTGGACCCCAAGGATGTCATGCCCACCGTGGGGTCAAAGGAGCTGGTGGCCTGGCTGCCGTTCCTGCTCGGCTTGAGTGCAGGCGACGTGGTGGTGAGGCCCACCGTTGCCTACCCCACCTATGACATTGGCGCATCGTTGGCGGGCGCTACGGCCGTTGCTGCCGACGACCTGGACGAACTGGATGCCGCCACCCGTGCGAAGGTCCGCTTGGTCTGGATCAACTCGCCGGGCAATCCCACCGGCAGTGTCCGGGACGTGGAATCGCTCCGCAGGATCGTGGGCCAGGCCCGCGAACTTGGTGCAGTGGTGGCCTCGGACGAATGCTATGCCGAGCTGGGCTGGGGCGAATGGGACGTCCAACGAGGGGGAGAAGCTGTCCCCAGCATCCTGGATCCCCGCGTCAGCGGCGGCTCCACTGACGGCCTGTTGTGCGTGTACTCCTTGAGCAAACAGTCCAACCTGGCCGGATACCGTGCCGCCTTCGTGGCCGGCGACTCAGCGATCATGGCCAATCTGGTCAACAGCCGCAAGCATGCCGGCATGATTGTTCCCTTCCCCGTGCAGGAAGCGATGCGTGTGGCCTTGGGTGACGCGAGCCATGTTCTGGCCCAAAAGGATCTGTACCGTGGGCGCCGCGAGAGGATCGTTCCAGCGCTGGAGAAGTTCGGCTTGCAGATCCACGAGTCCAAGGCCGGCCTTTACCTGTGGTCCACGGCAGGCGAAGCCACCTGGGATACGGTGGCGCGGTTCGCGGAACTGGGCATCGTGGTAGGCCCGGGGGTTTTCTACGGAGATGCCGGTAATGGCTTCATCCGTGTAGCGCTCACGGGCAGCGATGAACGAATTGACGCCGCTGTGGACCGACTTGGGGCCAACGCATAACAATGCTGTGACTTGCGCCACTCTTAGCGTCATTCCGCCAGTAACCGGACGGCACGGATTAGTTCCGTAGGGTTACTGGCGGTAGCTTTTTAACTGACTATCAATGGTGGCCTTCACTAAGAAAGCACTTCGGCCGTTGGAGCCCTGCAACAGTAGGGCCGAAGGCGGCGGCACCAGAAGTTGGTTGGACAAGCGTTCGATAGAGGCCCAAAGGCCTCATGAAGGGGACTCCATGACTGAGACCACCAGCGCAACACTGCGCCATGCCGGCGGCGAACTCGAACTGCCGCGCATCCAGGTTGTAGAAGGAAACGAAGGCTACGACGTTTCCAAGCTGCTGAAGCAGACGGGCGCCGTTGCCTATGACCCCGGCTTCATGAACACAGCGGCCACTACCTCGGCCATTACCTACATCGATGGCGACGCAGGCATTCTGCGTTACCGCGGCTACCCGATTGAGCAGCTCGCGCAGCACTCGAGCTTCCTCGAAGTTTCCTACCTGCTGATCTACGGCAACCTTCCCACCCCCACGGAGTTGGAAGAGTTTGATCAGAAGATCCGGCGCCACACGCTCCTGCACGAAGAGCTCAAGGGGTTCTTCGGTGGGTTCCCGCGTGACGCCCACCCCATGCCGGTGCTCTCCTCGGCTGTATCGGCGCTGTCCACGTTCTATCAGGACTCGCTGGATCCCTTCAACGCGGAGCACGTTGAAGTTTCCACCATTCGCCTCATGGCCAAGCTGCCCGTTATTGCGGCCTACGCCCACAAGAAGTCCATCGGACAGCCGATGCTCTACCCGGACAACTCCATGAACCTGGTAGAGAACTTCCTGCGCCTGAGCTTCGGCCTGCCCGCTGAGCAGTACGAAATGGATCCCGTTGTCGTCAAGGCACTGGACCTCCTTCTCATCCTGCATGCTGACCACGAGCAGAACTGTTCCACGTCCACCGTGCGCCTGGTCGGTTCTTCCAACGCGAACCTCTTCGCGTCGGTGTCCGCCGGCATCAACGCACTCTTCGGACCCGCCCACGGTGGCGCCAACGAGGCCGTGCTGAAGATGCTCCGCCAGATCCAGGCCGACGGCATCAAGCCCGAGGATTACATGGAGAAGGTCAAGAACAAGGAAGACGGCGTCCGCCTCATGGGCTTCGGACACCGCGTCTACAAGAACTACGATCCCCGCGCCAAGATCATCAAGGCAACGGCCCACGAAGTTCTCGGCAAGCTCGGCGGCAACGACGAACTGCTGGACATCGCCATGCGCCTCGAAGAGAAGGCCCTGGCTGACGATTACTTCATCCAGCGCAAGCTGTACCCGAACGTCGACTTCTACACCGGCCTCATCTACAAGGCCATGGGCTTCCCGGAGAAGATGTTCACCGTGCTCTTCGCCATCGGACGCCTCCCGGGATGGATTGCCCAGTGGCGCGAGATGATCAACGATCCCCAGACCAAGATCGGCCGCCCGCGGCAGCTCTACACAGGGGAGCCGGAACGGAACTACCCGGCCAACTGATACGGGAAAAGCGTCAATAACGACGGCGGGGCCCGCCCGAGCTCCGCGGAGGGGGGGGGCGCCCCGAGATGTGCGGGGGGAGCGGGACAGGATGGGAGTGGCGAAGGCAGAGGGGGAGCC
>NZ_JAOEFX010000392.1 GCF_025421775.1 Paenarthrobacter aurescens
CAACAAATGCCGCAGCGACGGCCGGGCCGCGCTTTTCTACTTCGCGATCGGGCTGCGCGGCCGCCAGCTGTGCCACCTTCAGCGCCAGACGACGCGGTGCCGCAAACCAGCTGACGTCGCCGTGCGCCAGACCGGCGCTGTCGAGCTCAGCGGTAAAGTGCGCAGCAAAGGCTTCTGCCGGGCTGCGCAGGGCTTTCGGAGGCAACTCTTCGGTGCCAATTTCCACCAGGAAAGTTTTATCGGTCATGGCTGCCTCTTCCTT
>NZ_JAOEFX010000393.1 GCF_025421775.1 Paenarthrobacter aurescens
GGTCGGGGCGCAGTACCAGCCAGCAGAGCAGGGCGGCCACGGCGTAGTTCATGGCGATCGCCTGGCGCACGTCCACCTGCCAACGCCGTGCCAGTTTCAGCATGACGGCCACCGTGACGCTGCAGGCGACGCTGGCCGCGAGATAGAGAAGGCCTGGGGTCAGGGGCATGCCGGCCCCTCGTGGTGGGCGTGGGCGGCCGCGTCGACCCGCATGCCCAGGCGATCGAGCAGGCGCTGGTCGGCGGCCATCTGCGGGTTGGCG
>NZ_JAOEFX010000394.1 GCF_025421775.1 Paenarthrobacter aurescens
TCGGTATTTTTACGCGCCCATCAAAGAAAGTCTTATCATTTAAAATTGATAACCAGTCTGATAAAGAAAAAACGTATCGTTTAAACGTTCCGAAAAGGGATGAAGGCGTAAACTGGGATGTTCCATTACCCGTCACGGTGCAGCCCCACCAGACAAAAGAAATAGCTGTCACTTTATCGGTGCAGCCCCGTTTTAAAAATAAAGGTATATATGACGGATATTTGGAAATAAATGATTCACGTGAAACATTTTCGCTTCCTTA
>NZ_JAOEFX010000395.1 GCF_025421775.1 Paenarthrobacter aurescens
GGTCGCCAAAGGGTTGGCGATTGATTTGGCTGCCCGCTCCCTTCCTTATCAGCATTTTATGATTAATGCAGGAGGAGACATCCTAGTTAAAGGACGCAATCAACACGGAGAGTTATGGAAAGTTGGGATTCAGCACCCTGGGATTCAAACGCAGTCATTACTGACTTTACGTGTAACAGATACGGCTGTCTGCACATCAGGAAATTATGCTAGAAAAAATAAGACGCAACCATCCATGCATCATTTGGTTAATCCCTTATCT
>NZ_JAOEFX010000396.1 GCF_025421775.1 Paenarthrobacter aurescens
GTTATGGGATTAGGGCTTGGCTGCTGTCAGCCTCTGTCAATAGTAATGGCCTATAATGCTTCTCCCGAAGGCCGTACAGGAGAAGTACTAGGGATACGTCTTACTATTAATAAATCTGTCCAATTTTTAGTGCCTATCGTTTTAAGCCCGCTAGGTTCTATATTAGGATTCTCTCCTGTCTTTTGGTCCAATTCACTTTTGTTTTTATACAGCGGGTATTCGCTCTTAGGGAAAAGTATATACTTTTCTAAAATAAACTTAT
>NZ_JAOEFX010000397.1 GCF_025421775.1 Paenarthrobacter aurescens
GTAAGGTCCACCGCCCATCTTCATACTAACTAAAATCATGCTTCCCCACGCAACGGAAGGAAGAACACCTAGCAAAATATCCATCTTTCTCTTAACCTACTTTCCTATTTCTAATCTATGTACGTGATACGTAATAACCTGCTGCTTTTCTTTTATCAAGGGCTAAGGGCCAAGCACTTATACTCCCTTGAATATTCCCCAAAAGGTCTAGGTCTAGAAAATTTAATAGGATCGCTCTTTGATCCTATTAAATTTTCTACAT
>NZ_JAOEFX010000398.1 GCF_025421775.1 Paenarthrobacter aurescens
TTTCGTTTTTCCAGAAGAAAACACTTCTCCTTGGCGCATACAAAGCGTATGGGTAAAGCAAGGCAAAATTTCTTCTACATGGTGAGTAACATAAATAAGCGTAGGCGCTTTTGGCTGCTCTGCCATTTTTGCAATCAGCTGAAGAAGCTGTTCTCGGGCCATTATATCTAGACCTGTACATGGCTCATCAAGTATTAAAAGCTTTGGTGAAGCCATAAGAGCTCGGGCAATTAGCACCCGCTGGCGCTCTCCTTGAGAAAGT
>NZ_JAOEFX010000399.1 GCF_025421775.1 Paenarthrobacter aurescens
CGAGGAAACCATCATGGCTCATTCCAATGCGAAAGTGATTATTCTGACCGGCGCCAGCAGCGGCATCGGCGAAGCGATAGCGCGTCTGCTGGCCAGTCAGGGGCATAAACTGGTGCTCGGCGCGCGCCGTACCGATCGGCTGGCAATACTGTGTGATGAACTGCGTGCCAGCGGCGCGCAACTGGATTATCTGGCCACCGACGTGACGCAGCGTGCCGATACGCAGCAGCTGGCCGATTTTGCCCGCGATAAATATGGTCGG
>NZ_JAOEFX010000400.1 GCF_025421775.1 Paenarthrobacter aurescens
TATCATTTACCAAAAATAGTTTCGCTTATTATTCTACAATTAAGTGTGCAAAAAAGTCGAAATCCTATACGTACATGAATCTATCGCATAGGACTTCGACTTTTTCAGTAACCTCTTATATAAAGGGTTTTTGAAGAAATAGCCTTTACTTGACCTTTATAGCCTAGTGCTTTTTTGGGGCACTTGGCTTAGGAGTCGCTGTTTCAACTGATTTGAGGTACTGTTTCAGATTTTCAAACTGAGCAGTATACGATTTTGCTTT
>NZ_JAOEFX010000039.1 GCF_025421775.1 Paenarthrobacter aurescens
CTGGCTGCCCCACAGGCGCGCCGCGTGGTGTCGATTTGCGGGGCGGCGATGCTGCTGGCGGAGGCGGGATTGCTGGATGGCCGGCGCGCCACCAGCCACTGGCGTCTGCTGGACACGCTGCAGGCCAGCTATCCGCGCGTGCAGGTTGAAGGCGGCCCGCTGTATATCCAGGATGGCCCAATCTGGACCTCTGGCGGCGTCAGTTCCGGCTTCGATCTGACGCTGGCGCTGGTCGAGGAAGATTTTGGTTTCAGCGTGGCGCGCGACATCGCGCAGGATATGGTGATGTATCTGCGTCGTCCCGGCGGCCAGATGCAGTTCAGCCGCTTTCACCTGCAGTCCGTCAGCGAGTCGGGGCCGATTGCTCAGTTGCAGAGCTGGATCGCCGCCCATCTGGCGGAAGACCTG
>NZ_JAOEFX010000401.1 GCF_025421775.1 Paenarthrobacter aurescens
GGCGGCAACCGGCACTGGAGGGCGCCAGGCAACAGCGCGATGCGGAAATGATCGCCGCTCAGCGGTTCGCCATCCAGATTAAAGGTCATGCCGTGGGGGGCAACGACCTCAAACCAGGCTGACTGACCGTCGATGACGTTCGGGCTCTCTTCCGGTCTGGTCAGGGTCGTCAGCAGCGCCGGAAGCAGTTCGTTGGCGGAAAAAATGCGCAGCTGGAGCTGTCCATCGTTAATCAATGCATCCGGGCAGAGCTGTTGCCCGC
>NZ_JAOEFX010000402.1 GCF_025421775.1 Paenarthrobacter aurescens
GATTGATAATCCAGGCCATCAAGATGGCAGTGTGAGTCGACTAAAAACATAATGTGTCTCTCAGAGAGGGGATACAGGCAGCGTCGTGCCCGGTTGCAGGTAGTGCTCAATAGTGAGTAACAGGTCGGTCAGGACAAGCTCCCGATTCAGCCCCGTCACGCTGAGTAGTTGTTCACGGCACTGGCAGACATCATGAAGAATAGTCCGCAATGCCACACCCGGCAGGCGCTGCGCCAGACTACTGACGAGCGGCCAGGCATC
>NZ_JAOEFX010000403.1 GCF_025421775.1 Paenarthrobacter aurescens
ACATCCTTGTTTTCGGGACCGACATGGATGCGCTCCTCATCGACTACGAGCTGCTCGTCGCACGCCTGAGCGAAACCGGGGCCTCCTTGGTCCTGTTCACAGGGTTCGACGTGAAGGTGTCCGCCGTCCTGGAACCCTTCAAGAAGCGATACACCCTTTACAACCAGAGAGTCCGGGACATCGCCGCCAGATATGGCGCGATCCTGGTGGTTTATTGGTGCTTCGACGCCTACAAGGACCAGCGTATGTGGGCACCTGATC
>NZ_JAOEFX010000404.1 GCF_025421775.1 Paenarthrobacter aurescens
TTGATCCCCTCACCTGTTATTCCACCTTTTACACAAACCTTTTCCTGTAAGGTCGGCAATGTATAAACCCCTTTACCGAGCAATTCCCCTAAGCCAACCAGCATATTCTCAGTCAAAGTCGTAGCCGTTTCTTTATCTATCTTCGTCGTTTGGCAAGCCGCGTCAATGAAAGCTTGAGCTAAATAGCTGAAGAAGGCAGGGCCGCAGCTGACAATATCGGAAGCTACCCGGGTGATATCATTTTCAATGATGACCGGTGCC
>NZ_JAOEFX010000405.1 GCF_025421775.1 Paenarthrobacter aurescens
CGGAAGGTGATTCCCCCATTGTTGACCGGTCCGCCGATTACCCAATGATTCTCAGTAAGGGCATAGCAGAATGTCCGGCCTTTGGGATCGGTCAGCGGCCTGTCACTGACTGTTCTTACCGCACCGCTCGTTCCGATTGTCACTGCCAGAACGCCTGGCTTGATTGCGTTTTGACCTAAGTTGGCAAGCACGCCATCACTCGCTCCAATCACAAACGGTGTACCAGCATGAATGTTCATTTTTGAAGCTAATTCCTCACTT
>NZ_JAOEFX010000406.1 GCF_025421775.1 Paenarthrobacter aurescens
ATTGCCGACCAGCTTTGCGTCTTTTGTTTTCCCATCATAAAGTGTGACCTTCAGTTTATTGGCACCCTCGACTACGTGGTTATTTGTAATAATGTACGCTTTTTTGCCATCTTTTTTAAAGACGACACCAGAACCCGTTCCAGCTTCAGCTTCTGTTGAGTCACCGCTAAGGCCAAACGAATTTTGTGTAGATTGATAGTTTGAGACTCCTACAATGGTTGGCTCTAAATCTTCTACCATATCAGCGACATTCGTGGCATT
>NZ_JAOEFX010000407.1 GCF_025421775.1 Paenarthrobacter aurescens
GGTCGGTTGTGGCGTGGCGCTGCTGCCACGGTTTCTGGTGGAAGAGGAATTGGCCGAAGGCAAACTGGTCATACCCTGGCAGCATGCGATGCCCAGCAGCGATGCCTACTACCTGGCCTACCCGGAGCACGCGGCGGAAGTGCCGAAGGTGCGGGATTTTGTGAAATGGATGCTTGAACAAATCGATAGCCCGGTGTGAGGTCAACCGGGATCCCTGTGGGAGCGAGCCTGCTCGCGAAAGCGTCGGGTCAGCCACATCAT
>NZ_JAOEFX010000408.1 GCF_025421775.1 Paenarthrobacter aurescens
AGGCGAGTTTATCGACGCCAGCATCGACCAGACGCAAACCATGCTGGCATTGAACGTGGTGGCGCTGACGCAGCTCTCTCACACGGCCGCACAGGTTTTCCGCAGCCGCAACGCGGGCACTATCGTAAATGTGGCGTCGGTACTGGCGCTGGTCAACGAACAGGCAAACGGGGCCTATAATGCGACGAAAGCTTTTGTGCTCTCGCTGACGCGGAATATGCAGCGTGAGCTGGCGGGCCACAACGTACGCGTACAGGCGCT
>NZ_JAOEFX010000409.1 GCF_025421775.1 Paenarthrobacter aurescens
GACGCATCCTGATAATCCTGCGGCTGGAACACCGAAGTGTAGCTGGCGTAGGCAGACCAGTTATCGTAGAAGTCCCAAATCACCCCACCGTATGGCGTGATGTTGTTTTTCTCCATCTCTGCCGTCAGCGTCTGGCGGTTCCAGTTGGTGTAGCGCGCCCCGACAATCAGGTGCAGCGGATCGGCCAGATTGATGCGCGTCGCGAGATACGCTGACTTCTGCCGTACCAGTTGGGTATCGGCCGCGGGTTCACGCGGATTC
>NZ_JAOEFX010000410.1 GCF_025421775.1 Paenarthrobacter aurescens
GTTTTTGTGTTCATGTTTTTTTTCATGGTATTCACTCACTTGGATCACTCCTTTTTTTTTCTCATAATATACTATTCCTTAATCAAGAAAGCGCTTGTGTACTTGTCCACTAGCATTTGAATTTTATATGAAGAAGATTTCAAAATAATTTATTTTCGATATGTTTATATTAGCTAAGATTGTATATCATATACAGCTTAAATTTAATCTAGGAATTGAATATTGAAGCTATCAGGAGTAATAGTTCTTTTTATTTGAAAC
>NZ_JAOEFX010000040.1 GCF_025421775.1 Paenarthrobacter aurescens
CCTCCATTAATTTTAACGAAACAACAAACCGATGAAGTGTTAACAAGATTTGAAGAAGCGATAAAAGCAGCAGAAGAGAAGTGGGTGAATAAATAAAATGGCGCCGTTTGAAAAGTGGTTTTTATCATCATCCAAAGAAAGCCTCGAGAATTATGAAGCGATGATAGGCGGAATGACTGAGATGATTAAACGTCACTACCATGAACTAAAATCCCCTTATACTCACATAGACGTTGACGAACTATCGAACTTAGTCAATCGTTCGGTCTATTTTAGCGAACACGAACAGCCGCTAGAAGATCTGTTTGATGACGTACAAGCCGTAGTGCTGGATCATTCGCTTCATATTTCGCATCCCGGGGCAATGGCGCACTTGCATTGTCCTCCGATTATACCGGCCCT
>NZ_JAOEFX010000411.1 GCF_025421775.1 Paenarthrobacter aurescens
TCTCCACTCCTTAAATTTTATTTTTTCACTAGTTACAAATCCTTGAACTTATTAAATACATCGAAGTTCTGACTTTATTTTTGATATTCCATTTAAGTAAATAAACATCCTCTTAACCTTAAATTGGATAGTGTCTAACAAAGGCATATCACTCACGACTATAACTGCCTGAATAATTTTCGTGATGTCATTCCATTCTTGTAGAATTTCTGCCTTGTTTCGTACAAAACAATCGAGTGAATGATTTGTTGGGAACAATCG
>NZ_JAOEFX010000412.1 GCF_025421775.1 Paenarthrobacter aurescens
GTGCTGAGTAAATCGCGCATAAAATTCCTCCTGTTGTTTTACTGTTTATACATACAGCATTATTGAGGGGGAATTATCTGGCAAGAGGGAGCGAAACGGGTTGGCGCAGAAGCGAAGCCATCTGACTGACCCGCCGGGAAATTTTTATGACGGTCGGCTGGCTGACACTGAGTGACGCCACTATGCTCAGGTCAGGGCCGGCAGACGTGGAGAGGCGTTTCCGGTATACCGTTACAGCCCGGCGCTCTGTGGCCGGGCTGG
>NZ_JAOEFX010000413.1 GCF_025421775.1 Paenarthrobacter aurescens
TGGTCGGGCTGACGATGAGCGATATCAGCCTGCGTCAGGGCGTAGTGCGGGTGATCGGGAAAGGCAACAAAGAGCGTCTGGTGCCGCTGGGGGAAGAGGCGGTGTACTGGCTGGAGAACTATCTTCAGCATGGGCGTCCGTGGTTGCTCAACGGTGCCTCCATTGATGTGCTGTTTCCGAGCCAGCGTGCGCAACAGATGACACGTCAAACCTTCTGGCATCGCATCAAACATTACGCCACACTGGCGGGTATCGACAGTG
>NZ_JAOEFX010000414.1 GCF_025421775.1 Paenarthrobacter aurescens
AGGGTGATCGCTACGCTCTTTTTCATCGCTCTGCTTATATCGTTGATTGTCGAGTCATATCCGGCAGCGGCGGCCAACTGCGCCACCCGCGTCCGCGCGAGCGGAACCGTTCCTGGATACGCGTGTTCATCGGCCTGTCAGGCCCGCGGCGGAGTATACCGAGACACGTGTCCCGCCAAGCAGGCGCGCAGTTACCGAAGATTTCAAAATGAAAGCCGACGCGGGTGCGCCGGCTTTTTTGTCGACAAAGTGCCTGGATTC
>NZ_JAOEFX010000415.1 GCF_025421775.1 Paenarthrobacter aurescens
TGGAGATAAAGCAATTCAGACTTTAACAAGCCAAAAAAGTTTTCAATGACTGCGTTATCTAAACAATTTCCCTTACGGGACATGCTTTGTATAATGCGGGAATCTTTTAAGGTTTTTTGATACTTCTTCATTTGATAATGCCACCCTTGATCCGAATGGAGGATGACCGTATCTTCTGGTTTTAGGTGTTTAATCGCCTCATCTAACATATCTCCAACAAGTTTATAAACAGGCCGTTTCATCACTTTGTAGGCAATAAT
>NZ_JAOEFX010000416.1 GCF_025421775.1 Paenarthrobacter aurescens
CACCATCTGGCGGATCTCCGTATCGCGACCAAACACCGGGTCGATTTTGCCTTCTCTGGCTTTGGCAGTAACGTCGAGCGTGAATTTATCAAGTGCGTTCTGCAGCGCCGGATTGAGTTCGCCTTCCTTCATGGCCGCGCCGACCGGGCGCCCGACAAACTCCACCTCACCAGCATGACTCTGCGCAAGTTCCGCTGCCTGCTGCCGTTCCGGGCGTTCGTCCGACTGCCCATCAAGCAGCGGGCGCAGACGCTCCAGCT
>NZ_JAOEFX010000417.1 GCF_025421775.1 Paenarthrobacter aurescens
ATGTGTGATAGGTTTTAATGAAGCTGTTTTGTTAGACCATTTAATGAAATCACCATCTAAATGGTCGTATTTAAATGAAGATGTTGAAGATTTAATTGGCTTGAATTTTAGAAATATGAAGCTTCCTCAAGATTTTAAAGACAGCTTATCAAAAAACTATGCTCATGATAGAGATAGTGGATAAGTACTATATTAATCTGTAAAAGGGATCAAACTCTCTATAACTATAAAAAATCCTTTGCTTCCAGAGTGGAGGATTT
>NZ_JAOEFX010000418.1 GCF_025421775.1 Paenarthrobacter aurescens
CTGGCATCACCCAGATCAGGTTCAAAGAGTCAGCATCTAATGGATGCAATCTCAGCCAGCAGTACTGGCCCCCCTACATTTCTCGCACATATGAACTTTTCTCTCTCATTATATCAATTCATGGGGAAAAAGGAATACTAATTTGCTTCTTCTCTCTAATTGGAAAGGTATTCCTGGCACTTCAGGATATCTTGCAAATATCTTTTGGAACGAAAATCATTGAAAGCAAAATAATTCTGCCTCTTTCCGTTCCAATCATT
>NZ_JAOEFX010000419.1 GCF_025421775.1 Paenarthrobacter aurescens
TTGGCGATGGTAAAAGTTTTTCCTGAACCGGTAACCCCCAGCAGCGTCTGGTGCGCCAGTCCATCCTCCAGCCCTTCTTCAAGGCGACGAATCGCCTCAGGCTGATCGCCTGAAGGTTTGAAAGCGGAGTTGAGTTTAAAGGCTTTACTCATGGTATTACGGTTCCTGCTGAAGAAGTCGGCGGGCAGGCTGGTAATTCTACTCTGCTATGGCGATTTTGCCAGAAAAAAATACTGGATATAATTACAGATATGCTGCAC
>NZ_JAOEFX010000420.1 GCF_025421775.1 Paenarthrobacter aurescens
GAGATCAAATCTGCTCTGCGTAAGCGCGTACTGAACAACGAGATCATCCTCGTGACCTGTGGTTCTGCATTTAAGAACAAAGGTGTTCAGGCGATGCTGGATGCAGTGGTTGAATATCTGCCAGCACCAACTGACGTTCCGGCGATCAACGGTATCCTGGACGACGGTAAAGATACCCCGGCTGAGCGTCACGCAACTGACGACGAGCCGTTCTCTGCGCTGGCGTTCAAAATTGCCAACGACCCGTTCGTAGGTAACCT
>NZ_JAOEFX010000041.1 GCF_025421775.1 Paenarthrobacter aurescens
AGTGCACCAGGCACAGCGAGAACCGGGAGTGGTCGTCCAGCAGGGTAAGCGGGTGGCAGCGGCCGCCGCCAAAGGGAAAGTGGCCCTTAAAATCCATCTGCCAGAGCCGGTTCGGGGCCGCATGCTCAAACCGGCCGGTGGCCGGGACGCCCGGCGCTGCGCCCGGCAACAGGCCGTGGCGGGCCATCAGGTTGTGGACGGTGCTGAAGGCCGGCATGCGGCGCCCGCGGTCTTCGAGCCAGCGCTTAATCTTGCGGGCCCCCCAGTGCTGATGAAGCTCATGCGCCATACGCAGCAGGTCGATGATGTCGTCAGGTGAGCGGTTGGGTGAGTGACAGGGCGCGCGGGAGCGGTCCTGAAGGCCGGACGGTCCTTCCTCCTCCCAGCGGCGAAGCCACTTGT
>NZ_JAOEFX010000421.1 GCF_025421775.1 Paenarthrobacter aurescens
CGCCTTCCACTGGCGGTACGTGCCCCACAGGCCGGCCTCGTAGCCCTTCGCCTCCGCCTCGCCCCACAGGATGACGGTGTTGATGCCGCGGTAGCCGCTGCGGCTCGTGACGTTCATGGGCAGGCTCGTCGGCGCGCCGGCGTCGCGCCTGCGGTGCCAGGGCATGCGCCAGTCCTTCCCCTTGGCGGTCCCGGCCTCGATCGCCGCCACGATGCGGTCGGTGATGCGCCGGTAGGTGTCGGCCCGGTTGGTCGTGCTGG
>NZ_JAOEFX010000422.1 GCF_025421775.1 Paenarthrobacter aurescens
TGATACGGGGAACGGAAAACACGCGGGAGAAAAAACTGACCTGCATAGGCGGGCGTAGCGCACCTTGGCTCGCAGCGGTGAAATGGTTGAGGGTTGGATTTAGCTGCATCAATTCAGACGTGAGTTAGTAGTATTCTGGGGTAGAACACACTCAAATCTGACATTCAGCTTTGAGCGAAGAGCGAACATCTACTTGATAGGGTTGCTTTAAGCCTTAAAAGTGAATTACACGATTTGCTGGGACACTTATAGATACGCCT
>NZ_JAOEFX010000423.1 GCF_025421775.1 Paenarthrobacter aurescens
TCCATCCCGGGGGCGCTGCTGGATCCGATCCTCTGCGTGGTGAACAAAATCATCCCGTGCCTCGATGGGGCCGGGTATGACGACTGCACCGCGAAGCTGATCCTGATGTACGCCGCCGCGCTGATGGCGACATCGTCCGGCGCGCGCCGCATCAAATCGCAGGGGGCGCCGTCTGGCGCGTCACGCTCGTTTGAATACGGCCACGACAGCATAACCTGGCTGCGCGATTCACTGGGCCGCCTCGATACCAGCGGATGCAC
>NZ_JAOEFX010000424.1 GCF_025421775.1 Paenarthrobacter aurescens
TTCAACCCCGGACTGCTTCGACTCGCTCATGGCACATCTCTCTTGTGGTGTTGGCGACGCCAGGCGCGGATCGACGTGAACAGCAGGAACGTCAGCAGCGCCGGCAGGACATAAAACAGCATCAAGCGCTCGAGTTTGCCGGCCAGCGGCATGCCGGTGGTGAACGACACCACATGCAGCCCGTAGACCAGATACAAACCGAGCAGCAGCAAGCCTTCGGCCCGGGTCACGCGATAGCCGGAATAGAACACCGGCAAGCA
>NZ_JAOEFX010000425.1 GCF_025421775.1 Paenarthrobacter aurescens
TTCAGGATGTACCCGATCAATTAAGCTTGAATTCCCTAGAAACATTTGAACCATACTGCCAAGCATGCCTCGTTCCTTTAAGAAATCATCAATCATATTGCCAAGCCTTGCTTTACCTTCCTCGCTTTCAAAATAATGAATGCCCCTCTTTAAAATATAATCAGCTGCATCTGGAATTTTTGAAGATATTTTGTTTTCCACATCTAGCGGAAGCAATTCAGATAAAGTTTGCTCATTATATTTTTCAAGCAGTGAATTGA
>NZ_JAOEFX010000426.1 GCF_025421775.1 Paenarthrobacter aurescens
GATGGACGTGCCGCTATAAGCACTAAGTCGCCAGCCTGAAGACCGCTGGTCATGGCATCGAAGTCTTCAAAACCTGTAGGCGTACCGGTAATACCGTCAGGGACATTGCATCGGCGCTCCAGCTCAACCAGCAGCTTTTCCATACCATCAATGAGAGTGACTGCCTGTTCAGGTTCAGTTCGCTCGGCAAGTCGGGTTATTTTCTGCTCGGCAATTTCCATTACCCTTTCAATATCAGCACCCGGTTTTTTTACCGATTC
>NZ_JAOEFX010000427.1 GCF_025421775.1 Paenarthrobacter aurescens
TTCACCCAGAAGCTGTTTTCTACTGCTATTCGGATTATCAAATTCCCGTGCTGTTACGTCAAAGCGCCGGTTTTCAAGAAAATCATGAGCTGTTGCATCACTATGAAAAGCTTAAGGAATACGATAAGAAAAAAGAACTTATCGAAACGTTAACGGTCTACATAGAAGAAAATGGCGAAGGAAGCACGGCAGCTAAAAAGCTTTTTATACATCGAAATACGCTAAGCTACCGTCTAGATAAAATCCAAAGCATCACAGGA
>NZ_JAOEFX010000428.1 GCF_025421775.1 Paenarthrobacter aurescens
CTGTAATCCAGCAGATCGTCGATCAGCTGAAACGCCGTACCGAGATAGCGGCCATAATCCTGCAGCGCTTTCTCCTGCGCTGGCGTGGCCTCCGCGAGAATCGCCGAAGCCTGCGAAGCGGCTTCAAACAGGCGGGCGGTTTTGCTGTAGATCACCCGCATGTAGCTCTCTTCGGTGATATCCGGATCGTTGCAGTTCATCAGCTGCAGCACTTCCCCTTCGGCGATCACGTTCACCGCTTCGGACATCAGTGCGAGGAT
>NZ_JAOEFX010000429.1 GCF_025421775.1 Paenarthrobacter aurescens
CGTGAAGAAATTCATGGAAAGATAGCGCATTATCAGGCGGCTCTCCTTCTCCATGTGTACGTACGAAAATAAATAAATTATCAAGTTTCTTTAAATTATTTGGTTTGAAATCATTCATAGAAGATACGGTTACATTAAAGCCTTTTGCTTCAAGCGTTTTGCCTGTATTTTCAGCAAGTCCTTGAGCATTTCCTGTTTGTGATCCATAAAGAATCGTTACGTCTTTTGAAACTGTCTGTTTCGTTTGAGCAGGCGCTGCT
>NZ_JAOEFX010000042.1 GCF_025421775.1 Paenarthrobacter aurescens
CGGACCTTTCCAGGTCGCTTCATTTACTTCGTTCCTTTGTAACTCCGGATAGAGTGTCCTACAACCCCAAGAGGCAAGCCTCGTGGTTTGGGCTAATTCCGTTTCGCTCGCCGCTACTCAGGAAATCGCATTTGCTTTCTCTTCCTCCGGGTACTTAGATGTTTCAGTTCCCCGGGTCTGCCTTCAATATCCTATGTATTCAGATAAAGATACTGTTCCATTACGAACAGTGGGTTTCCCCATTCGGAAATCTCCGGATCAAAGCTCACTTACAGCTCCCCGAAGCATATCGGTGTTAGTCCCGTCCTTCATCGGCTCCTAGTGCCAAGGCATCCACCGTGCGCCCTTTCTAACTTAACCGTTAAAAAGATCTTACAGATGCTTTGAAAAAAATTAATTG
>NZ_JAOEFX010000430.1 GCF_025421775.1 Paenarthrobacter aurescens
TCGGCGGCTTTGGCGGAATGTTCGATTTATCTACATTGAATTTAAAAGAGCCTGTTCTTGTTTCTGGTACAGATGGAGTAGGAACAAAATTGAAACTTGCTTTTCAAATGGATAAGCATGACACAATCGGTGTGGATGCAGTGGCCATGTGTGTAAACGACGTTTTAGCACAAGGAGCAGAGCCTCTTTACTTCTTAGATTATATTGCTTGCGGGAAAGCAGTTCCTGAAAAAATTGAATCGATTGTAAAAGGAATTGCA
>NZ_JAOEFX010000431.1 GCF_025421775.1 Paenarthrobacter aurescens
TATAAGCTTTTACGACTGTAACTAAGCTTACTCCAAGCTGTTTTGATAAATCACGTACTGAAGGCAATTGTTCCTCTTCTTGCAAGAGACCTGAGCGAATGTGATCAATAATACATTGGTATATTTGTTTTGAAAGTGAAATCTCTGCTTTGCGTTGAATCTCAATGTGCATCTTTAATCTCCTTTAAGTGTTATACATAGGCATTGAGTGTTATACATAGTGGTGATTTAAAATAGCATTAATAAATAAATACATTGT
>NZ_JAOEFX010000432.1 GCF_025421775.1 Paenarthrobacter aurescens
GCCTGCACTACCTCTCCGACCGCTGGCAGGGGCCGTTTATTTCGCTTAACTGCGCCGCGCTGAATGAAAACCTGCTGGATTCCGAGCTGTTCGGCCATGAAGCCGGTGCCTTTACCGGCGCCCAGAAGCGCCACCTTGGCCGCTTTGAGCGCGCCGATGGTGGCACGCTGTTTCTGGATGAGCTGGCCACTGCGCCGATGCTGGTGCAGGAAAAACTGCTGCGCGTGATTGAGTATGGCCAGCTGGAACGCGTAGGCGG
>NZ_JAOEFX010000433.1 GCF_025421775.1 Paenarthrobacter aurescens
AATAGAGTTGAGCACCATCCAGCCCATTCCCGCGCATGAACGTCATGGCAAGCCACGGGATCTTTTTACCATCTGGTTTGGTTCAAACATCATGTTGCTTACCGTGATTACCGGTGCGCTGGCGGTGAGTATTTTCCACTTATCTTTTATGTGGGCCACCCTCGCCGTATTGATTGGTAACCTTGCCGGTGGGCTGTTTATGGCATTGCATTCCGCGCAGGGGCCACAATTAGGTGTGCCGCAGATGGTGCAAACCCGC
>NZ_JAOEFX010000434.1 GCF_025421775.1 Paenarthrobacter aurescens
TACTGTGTAAGCAATATCCCTGGAGCGATTGCTAACTCTACTTCTGTAGCTTATGCAGCGTCCGTGCTGCCACATATTCAGTCCATCCTAAATTCGGGTGTGAAATCAGCCTGTATCAAAAATGGATTTTTAAGACGCAGCTTAACTGCTTATAAAGGATACCTCACACATGAAGAAACAAGTGCTATACAAAATAGACCTTGGATCAGACCAGAGAACGTATTACATATACAAGGCGAAAAGCTAGACCCAGCACCAC
>NZ_JAOEFX010000435.1 GCF_025421775.1 Paenarthrobacter aurescens
TTTCATGGCGACCTCCTTGGTCATTCGCACCGGCCTTTCCGGTGACGTCGTGTACCCCGCAACGGGTCGGGGATTCGAGGGTGCGAAACGTAGTCATGAGGCGACCCCCGCCATGATCAATAGCGGTGGGGTGATAAGCACCAAGCCCAAAACAAGGACGGGGATGACCATCCATATCGTCAAGGATTCCGAGGCCGTCTGGGCCTCGGCTTTCTCCTGATTGAGGTGAGCGTCCCTCATCTCATGGACTCGGGCGCGC
>NZ_JAOEFX010000436.1 GCF_025421775.1 Paenarthrobacter aurescens
TTTACGACAATCCGGATTGAATGTGCGTTGGGTAAAAGATTTAACGCCTTATCAAATGAGGAAGGTACGGATACTTAATGGTTCACATACCTTGTTGGCTCCTTTAGGAATTTTATCTGGATTGGAAGAAGTGAAACAGGCAATCGATCATCCGGAATTCAACCAATTTCTGAGCAATGCCATTGAAAAGGAAATAATTCCTTCATTACCTTTTGATCAAAATGAGATGAAGCTATATGGGGAAAGTGTTCTTGAGCGA
>NZ_JAOEFX010000437.1 GCF_025421775.1 Paenarthrobacter aurescens
CTGGAAACAAGGGAGCTATGAATGAATAGCTCCCTTTTTTGCACGAATTTTCCTGAATTCGCATATATAATGAAAAACCTGTCGATAATGTTTATGTACGGCTATTGCAATTATCGGTGAAATTGACTAGAATGAAATAAAATCAATATTCTCATAAAGACTATGATGAGGAATAGTAGCGGTTTAAACCAGTAAAGAGAGTTGACGGGTGGTGCAAGTCAACCTGGGATGGTCGCGAACTCGCCTTGGAGTCCCGGGT
>NZ_JAOEFX010000438.1 GCF_025421775.1 Paenarthrobacter aurescens
GGAGTCTGGCTTATGGTCGCAGGATGCAGTGGAACGCCAGATGAGTCACCAGGAGCGCAACACCGTGCGTCTGGCTTACATTCATAAGGCTGAGCATCTGGAAGCCCGCAAGGCGATGATGCAGTGGTGGTCAGATTATATCGATACATGCCGGGTCGCATACGTACCACCTTTTAACACAGGGCGGGATAAAAACAACGAAGCTGCATGACCAATAACAAAAAGCTGTATCAGCATACCCTGGTACGGCTTTATTCAT
>NZ_JAOEFX010000439.1 GCF_025421775.1 Paenarthrobacter aurescens
CTAAACTGTGCGGCACTGACAACAATAAGGAGTGATATCTGATGTCTCATGAAATTGCCCATCCGGCCAGCAGCCCAAAACAGGCCGCCCTGCAACTGGTCATCGAACTGGTGCGCGCCGGTAAACTGAGCCCGCTGCTCGGCGATGCCTCCAATATGATCTCCATCTACGAACAGTTCACGGCACACTTCGAAGCCGACAAGCAAAAAGATTCCGCCATCTCCTGACGTTCTGCCCCGGTGGCGCGCTGTGTCTGGCC
>NZ_JAOEFX010000043.1 GCF_025421775.1 Paenarthrobacter aurescens
GCGCCAGCGCGTAAACCTGGTTATCGACGCCCTTCATTGGCGTCATCAACAGCGTACCGCCGCGCAAGCTTTTGGCGTTACCCAGTGAGGACACCACCACGTCAACCGTCTGTCCCTGACGGGCAAACGACGGCAGTTTGGCGGTGACCATCACCGCCGCCACGTTTTTCAGCTGCATGTTGGTGCCAGCAGGCACGGTGATGCCCAGCTGCGACAGCATGTTACTCACCGTTTGCGTGGTGAACGGCGTCTGGGTGGTCTGGTCACCGGTGCCGTCAAGGCCAACCACCAGACCGTAACCAATCAGCTGGTTATCGCGTACGCCCTGCACGCTGGTGAGATCGCGGATGCGATCGGCCTGCGCCATCAGGCTGCTGATGCCGAGCAACAGGCCCAGGCC
>NZ_JAOEFX010000440.1 GCF_025421775.1 Paenarthrobacter aurescens
CACCAAACAGCACCACAACAAACTTCTGGCGAACAAAAACACCATCGGACCCAAGATCATGATAATTAACAGCTACAAAAGGCTGTACGAACACACCGATGACGAGAAAGCCATCAACAAATCGGACGCACACCAAGGCCGCGGGAACGGCTCCAACCTCGTGTAGCAACAGCCCGTGGCTGCACGCGAAATCTGCATACGGCGCTTCTCCGCCCACGTAAATCCGGACAACCGGAAGATGGTGATGGTGTTGGGCGAT
>NZ_JAOEFX010000441.1 GCF_025421775.1 Paenarthrobacter aurescens
GTTAAAGTTTGACTCATCTATTTCATTAAAAATGGACGGAACGCTTTTAAAGCTGCTTATGCGTTTAGGGATTCCAGCGAGTATCAATATGATTTTAGTTTCTCTTTCTGAAATTGCGGTTATTACGTTTGTAAATGGATTTGGCTCAGACGCTACAGCAGCGTACGGAGCGGTGAACCAAGTGGCAAGCTATGTACAAATGCCGGCAATCAGCTTAGGAATTGCGGTTTCTATTTTTGCGGCGCAGTCGATTGGCGC
>NZ_JAOEFX010000442.1 GCF_025421775.1 Paenarthrobacter aurescens
TCCTCCCGGGCGATAATCACGCGTCAGTGCCTTTTTTGCCACTGGCAGCGCCGTGCCGCCTTATGACGTTTGCAGGCCGGGTTTTCTGCGGTTATGGTAATCGACCTACTCTCAAAAGAATCCACGCAGGTAGATTCCCTGTACCTGGAAGACGAAATGAATGGCGTCTTCTGAGCATAAACATAAGGTTTTGATCTTAATTGGCAATAAAGGGACAGATGCGAGCGGCACGCAGGATAGCGTTTGCTGGCGCAGCTG
>NZ_JAOEFX010000443.1 GCF_025421775.1 Paenarthrobacter aurescens
GGCTCCTTCACGCAGGATGTGGATCACCGCATTCTGCCGAACTGGGGCGCGGCCGCACTGATGGTAAAGAACCGCAACGTCGCGGAAACGCTGCATAACCCGAAACGCATGGCGATTGCCTGCGGCATCATCGGCATGATCGTGGTGGCCTTCCTGAACAGTACCGCTTCTGCCGTACCGGCTGCGCTGCAGGTGACCGCAGTAAAAGTGCTGGTGCCGGCGGCGAATCTGCTGGTGAACACGGTGATGCCGGTGATC
>NZ_JAOEFX010000444.1 GCF_025421775.1 Paenarthrobacter aurescens
GGTTGGTTTTTTTCGCTCAATTCATTTTAAATTTGTTCTGATTTATGTATTGCTCATTTTCGTGGCGATGCAAATAATCGGGGTATATTTTGTTGGGGACTTGGAAGAAAATCTTGTCGGGAACTTTACGAAATCAATAAAAGGTCACGTTAACCTGCTTACCTACAGTATTGGTGAAGAAATGGAAAAAGAGAGGGGAGAGGAAGATCCGACCCTCGAAGAAGCGATTGATGCGATATTGAGAGACCGGGATAATTC
>NZ_JAOEFX010000445.1 GCF_025421775.1 Paenarthrobacter aurescens
CCGTGGCAAGCCTGATGGCTTCGAGGTTTCCGGCGCTCATCTCCGGAAGCTCGTCGAGTGAAAACCACCCCACTGCCAGTGATTCGTCATCGTTGACCCGGGCTTCACCTGACACGTATCGGCAACGGAACGTGATGTCCAGAAAGTAGCAAATGTCGCCATTCGGGAAGGTCACCGGGCCTACGACCCCGACTCCGATGATCCGCTCAGTATCGGCCACCACCGCCGTTTCCTCGAAGATTTCCCGCACGAGTCCCG
>NZ_JAOEFX010000446.1 GCF_025421775.1 Paenarthrobacter aurescens
AGAGACGTTTCTTCTCGGTGGCCAGCCCGCAGCGGATGCTCATGGTCGTGAGCGAGGCACCCACACGGTTGGCCAGCGGATTGTAGTAGTGGCAAAGCGCCTGCAGCGAGGCTTCCAGAGCACGCATGCGCAGTTCCGGCGGGCGGCGTTTGCGCTCACCCCGGGCGATCGACATCGCTACGAGCGTCTGGAACTCCATGCGCCGCGTAAAGCCGGCAGCCTTTTCACGGATTTTCTCGCAGACCGGCAGCGTATCTT
>NZ_JAOEFX010000447.1 GCF_025421775.1 Paenarthrobacter aurescens
GCATGCTGGCAGCCGGGGCTAGCGACACCGCTCCTGACAAGCAGGGGCGGGTCATGATTCCGCCGATGCTGAGGCGCTACGCCGCTCTTAATAAAGAGATCGTCGTGGTGGGAGCGATTACTCGAGTTGAGGTGTGGGACGCCACCGAGTGGGAGAAGTACTCCGAAGCTCAGGAGGAGGCCTTCGCCGATATGAACGAGGAGGTCTTCGCCGAACAGTGATCTCGCGGTCCGCGGGTCCGGGCCGACCGGGCCCCCT
>NZ_JAOEFX010000448.1 GCF_025421775.1 Paenarthrobacter aurescens
CCGCTGCTGTGGCTGGACAGTGCCGAACACCCCTGCTTTGACCAGACGCCGCTGCCGCTGGTGGTGTTTCCGCAGCAGGGGCTGTATCGCGAAGAGATGTGTCAGACGCTGGATGCGCTCGGCCGCAGCTGGCGCATCAGCTACAGCAGCGCCAGCCTGGTGGCGCTCGCCAGCGCCAGCGCCGCCGGTCTCGGCCTGACGCTGCTGCCCGCCAGCTGCCGCCTGCCCGGTCACCGCGTGCTGGGCAGCGCTGAGGGT
>NZ_JAOEFX010000449.1 GCF_025421775.1 Paenarthrobacter aurescens
TGAATATACTCGGTACTGGCTCATGGAACGTTATTGACCTTTCTCAGCCTATCCCTGACGGCAGCACGATGTTGAATGGTCGAAAGGCGGTGCAAGTCTTCCAGTTGACCCCTCCAACCACTATCCCATCAGGTAAGTCGACAGTCTCTCAGGGGTTGATGATAGATGAGCAGTCCGGAACGTATTACTGCTCATGGGATGATGGTTCAGGAAACTCTATCATCCGTAAGTTCGACGCGGGCGGCAAGACCCTGACTG
>NZ_JAOEFX010000044.1 GCF_025421775.1 Paenarthrobacter aurescens
CCTGATCGTGGCGCAGGATCTGGCGCAGTGCGTGGAAATCTCCAATCAGTACGGCCCGGAGCACCTGATTATTCAGACACGCCAGCCGCGCGCGCTGGTTGAGGAGATCACCAGCGCCGGTTCGGTGTTCCTCGGCGACTGGTCGCCGGAGTCCGCCGGTGATTATGCCTCCGGCACTAACCACGTGCTGCCGACCTATGGCTATACCGCGACCTGCTCCAGCCTTGGGCTGGCCGATTTCCAGAAACGCATGACGGTGCAGGAGCTGACGCCGCAGGGCTTCCTCAACCTCGCCGCCACCATTGAAACCCTCGCCGCCGCGGAACAGCTGGACGCGCACAAAAATGCCGTGACCCTGCGCGTTGCCGCCCTGAAGGAGCAAGCATGAGCAACAACGTT
>NZ_JAOEFX010000450.1 GCF_025421775.1 Paenarthrobacter aurescens
GTTAACTCAAATGGTGGAGACAGGTTCTTTGCATCGCTCTCTTTCAAAAGAAGAACAAACCAACCTGTTACAGAGTCTGACAGAGGTTGAAGGATTTGAACAATTTTTGCATAAAACCTTTGTCGGTCAAAAGAGATTTTCCATTGAAGGCGTTGACATGCTGGTGCCGATGCTGAATGAAGCCGTGCACGCAGGTGTCGGGGATGGAGCACGTAATGTCGTGATTGGAATGGCGCATCGCGGCCGACTAAGTGTCCT
>NZ_JAOEFX010000451.1 GCF_025421775.1 Paenarthrobacter aurescens
TCGGATGGTCAGCTTGTGGCGGTGCGGTTTTGGCCTTACTTGTTGGAGTGGTGGACTTTACTGATGTCATAGACGTGACATCGATAGTCTGGAACGCGACACTCGCCTTCATCGCGATCATCATCATCTCGCTTATTTTGGATGAGATAGGATTTTTTGAATGGGCAGCGCTGCATATGGCGAGAGCCGCCAAGGGAAATGGAGTAAGGATGTTTGTCTATGTAAGTATCCTTGGTGCTCTTGTGGCTGCTTTTTTTG
>NZ_JAOEFX010000452.1 GCF_025421775.1 Paenarthrobacter aurescens
TTCCGCACCATTGACGAGATCAGTGCTGAGGCCCGTGCGAAGCGCCTGATGCTCGACAAGCTGGTGAAGGCTCGTAAGTTGAGCATTCGCGAAGATATTGTCATGACTGCAGCCAAGGTGCTTCAGACACATATCGACCAGATCAACACTTCACTAGGCGGCAAAGTGCGCATGCCGGCGGTGCCTGCGGATTTTGCCGGGGCCATCAAAGGCAAGAAGACGATCAGCAGTCTGCGCGACTCCGCCGACTCCGAGCTG
>NZ_JAOEFX010000453.1 GCF_025421775.1 Paenarthrobacter aurescens
CCCGGTACCACACGTTCGCCAATTTGCCAGCCTTCAACTCCTTCTCCAGACTCAACAATTTCTCCCGCGCTGTCTGCACCAGGAATAACCGGCTGCGAAACAGCGCCGAATTTACCAGTGGCCAGTGCCAAATCAAGGTAATTCAGACTCACAGCATGCTGACGAATCAGCACTTCGTCATACCCTGGTTGTGGTCGTGAAATATCACATATTTTTAAGCTGTCTATTCCTGCAGCGGATAAGTGAATAGCTTTCATG
>NZ_JAOEFX010000454.1 GCF_025421775.1 Paenarthrobacter aurescens
TGAAAGAATGACATGCTCGCTTTTATCGTGAGGACATGTTTTTGGTGTTGCCATTGCTTCACATGTATTACAGTAGAAGCTATGTTCAAATTTTAACGGGGTAATGCCAATTTCTTCACTTGTAAATTGTTCAAATAACTCCTGCGCCTCGTATGTGCCGTAATAATCACCAACACCCGCATGATCTCTTCCCACAATAAAATGAGTGCAGCCGTAATTTTTTCGAACAAGCGCGTGAAAGATTGCTTCCTTTGGTCC
>NZ_JAOEFX010000455.1 GCF_025421775.1 Paenarthrobacter aurescens
GTCTTTTTATTGGATTTAGTCTACATCTATTTCAAAGGCGACATCCACATTGCCATTGATAGCTTTTGAATAAGGACACATTTGATGCGCTTTATGAACAAGGGTTTCGAATGTCTCCTTGTCGACCCCGGATCCCTTCACAGCCAAAGTTATAGCCAAGCTGTACTGATGCATCTCACCCATCAATAGACTGACGCTTGCGGTGACTTTTGAATCGAAAGAAACGCGTTCAATTTTACCAACTGATTGCAAAGCACT
>NZ_JAOEFX010000456.1 GCF_025421775.1 Paenarthrobacter aurescens
CTGGTGATCAGCGGCAGCGCGCTGGCAATAGTGGTGGGCGTTGGCTGTGCGGTCTTCGCTACCCGTCACGGCGGCAGGGCGTTCCGCCCGCTGCTGGAGACGCTGGCGGCTGCCGGCCAGACCTTTCCACCGGTGGCGGTGCTGGCGATTGCCGTGCCGGTCATGGGCTTTGGCGCTGCGCCGGCGGTGATGGCGCTGTTTCTGTATGGGCTGTTGCCGATTCTGCAAGGCACGCTGGCGGGACTGGACAGCGTTCCG
>NZ_JAOEFX010000457.1 GCF_025421775.1 Paenarthrobacter aurescens
GTATTTTGGAAAAAACAGCGGCGATTACTCAGCGAGAAATGAAAGAACAATTACTTGATTCCATGGACTTAGAGCGTGAACGCGGCATAACGATTAAATTAAACTCTGTCCAGCTGAAATATAAGGCGAAGGATGGAGAAGAATATATTATGCACCTGATTGATACACCAGGGCATGTCGACTTCACCTATGAGGTATCTCGAAGCCTTGCTGCCTGTGAAGGTGCGATTCTTGTAGTAGATGCAGCACAAGGAATTG
>NZ_JAOEFX010000458.1 GCF_025421775.1 Paenarthrobacter aurescens
GAGTGGGAAATTATCAAACACTTATTTTTTTCGATGATTACGTCTGCGAAAGAGTCCATTTGGATTGCTTCTCCTTACTTCATACCTGATGAAGATATTTTTACTTCCCTCAAAGTAGCTGCTCTAAGCGGTATAGATGTAAGGCTTCTTGTACCTCAGAAGCCCGATAAAAAAATTGTTTTTCATGCATCACGCTCTTATTTTCCGGAGCTGCTAGAAGCAGGTGTGAAAATTTACGAGTATAAAAAAGGATTTATG
>NZ_JAOEFX010000459.1 GCF_025421775.1 Paenarthrobacter aurescens
TGCCGAAGAGAGAGCTGCATTTATACAAGAGAAACGTAAGGAATATCAGGAAGATATGAATATATATGAGCTTGCCTCTGAAATGATTGTCGATGGCGTCATCCCGTTTGACCACCTGCGAGCTGAGCTTTGTCATCGATTACAAGCCTATTCCTCAAAAGAGATGACATTTACAAGACGAAAACATCCGGTCTATCCGGTCTAAAGGGGGCATCCTTATGATGAACCTGAAACCAGCATGGGTACCGGAAGAGCAGA
>NZ_JAOEFX010000045.1 GCF_025421775.1 Paenarthrobacter aurescens
CAAAACGGCGCTCGCTATCAGGCTAACCGGGACACGGGGTTCTATCAGCAGATCAATGCAGATGGCAGCTGGGCCAGCGAACAGCTCAGCCCTGGCTTTACCGTTAGCGCGGGCTGGAAAAACTTTGCCCGCGTGTTCACCGATGAAGGCATTCAGAAACCGTTCCTGGCAATATTTGGCTGGACGCTGCTGTTTTCGCTGTTGACCGTGCTGCTGACGGTCGCGGTGGGCATGGTGCTGGCGTGTCTGGTGCAGTGGGAAGCGCTGCGGGGCAAGGCCATCTATCGTGTGATGCTGATTCTTCCCTACGCGGTACCGGCATTTATTTCGATACTGATTTTCAAGGGGCTGTTTAACCAGAGTTTTGGCGAAATCAACGTCATGCTCAATGCGCTGTT
>NZ_JAOEFX010000460.1 GCF_025421775.1 Paenarthrobacter aurescens
GTGTTGAAGAAGTTGGAGGTGCTGCCCAGCGCCAGCACCAGCGTGTCGTACGCCAGTTCGCGGCGGGGCAGGACTTCCTGGCCCTGCGCGTCATTGACGGCGTCCACGGTGATGAGACGGCGTTCGCGGTCGACGCTTTCGAGCCGCCCCTGGGCGAACGAGAAGCCGTCCATGTGGGCCAGCATCAGGTAGGACAGGCCTTCCTGGTGAATATCCAGCGTGCCCGCCGCCGCTTCATGCAGCGAAGGCTTCCAGAT
>NZ_JAOEFX010000461.1 GCF_025421775.1 Paenarthrobacter aurescens
GGAGCTCGACGACTTCGGCACCGGCGACTCGTCCATCAGCTATCTGCGCCAGCTCCCCGTTGACCCCGTCAAAGTGGACCGGACACTGCTCTCCGCCCTTGGCAGCGACCCCTCCCAACCCGCCCTCCTGGCTGCTGGTCTGCAGCTCATCCGGGCGTGCGGGTTGGCTGCCGTGTGGGAGGGGATCGAAAACGCTGACCAAGCCGAATAACTGCTCGGCATCGGGTGCACCAGCGGCCAGGGGTACTACTTCAGCC
>NZ_JAOEFX010000462.1 GCF_025421775.1 Paenarthrobacter aurescens
TTAGATGCCTTTTTTAAAGGAGGCAGTTCTTCACCAGAATTTAAAACATACCTGCAACACATTCAGCAGCTATTAGATGAATTAAGACAAAAGGTCGATGCCTTTTCAAAAGAAGATACACACATTGAAAGCAGGTTAACGTCTGTCCTTGACACGTATGAAACCACATATAAAAAACTGTCTCAAGCAGGTTCATTTGTATCCTGTCTTCAATCTCAAAATACAAAGGATATGAAGGCTGGCAGTCTTCGAGGTAC
>NZ_JAOEFX010000463.1 GCF_025421775.1 Paenarthrobacter aurescens
TTATCTGTACCGGGCGCTCGGATTTCCCCAATCAGGTGAATAACGTGCTGTGCTTCCCGTTCATCTTCCGCGGCGCGCTGGACGTCGGTGCCACCGCCATCAACGAAGAGATGAAGCTGGCGGCGGTGCATGCGATTGCCGCTCTGGCGCAGGCGGAACAGAGCGACGTAGTGGCGTCCGCTTACGACGATCAGGATCTGAGTTTTGGCCCGGAATACCTGATTCCCAAACCGTTCGATCCGCGTTTGATTGTGCAG
>NZ_JAOEFX010000464.1 GCF_025421775.1 Paenarthrobacter aurescens
TACTATGGCTCTTGATAGGGGCAGTTATTGGAGGGGCAGTCCATGATGCGGTCGTCCTGTTTGCATCGATGCGAAAAAAAGGAAAGTCCTTATCAGAGGTAGCAAAAGACGAACTAGGACCTATAGCAGGTTTTTGTACAGGTCTTGCAATGTTGTTCATTATTACCATTACAATGGCTGGTCTTTCTATGGTTGTACTTCATGCACTGGAACACAATCCATGGGGGACCTTCTCGGTGGGAATCACGATTCCAATT
>NZ_JAOEFX010000465.1 GCF_025421775.1 Paenarthrobacter aurescens
CGCACTATCGCCGCCGC
Source organism: Paenarthrobacter aurescens (assembly GCF_025421775.1). Classification (GTDB taxonomy): domain Bacteria; phylum Actinomycetota; class Actinomycetes; order Actinomycetales; family Micrococcaceae; genus Arthrobacter; species Arthrobacter aurescens_B. The sequence goes on from NZ_JAOEFX010000465.1 coordinate 18, forward strand.
TTCAGCGCTGACAGCGCGATTGTCGCCGCCTGCTACTTCGCCGGTCACTTCATGATTGTGCGTTCACTGTGGCTGTACTGAAAAAAGTGACCTCACCGCTTGACTCTGGAGTCCACTCCAGAGTGTAGCATGCAGACTGCGGGCATCGGCCCGCTTCTGCAACCGGAGGTCACATGCATCAACATGCCCACTCTTGCCGCTGTGGCAAATCACACCGTCAGCCAAAACCGCTATGCGCGG
>NZ_JAOEFX010000466.1 GCF_025421775.1 Paenarthrobacter aurescens
TCCTCCACTGCGTAACAAAGGTCAATGCCGTGTTAGTTTCCAGCAATATCACTATGCAGTTCGGCAGTAAGCCACTGTTTGAGAATATCTCCGTTAAATTTGGCGGCGGTAATCGTTACGGTTTAATCGGTGCGAACGGCAGCGGTAAATCGACCTTCATGAAAATACTGGGCGGCGACCTGGTTCCGACTAACGGAAATGTTTCCCTCGACCCCAATGAGCGCATCGGTAAGCTTCGCCAGGATCAGTTTGCTTTC
>NZ_JAOEFX010000467.1 GCF_025421775.1 Paenarthrobacter aurescens
CGCAACGACAGCGCGACGTTCAGGCGATGCACCAGCAGCGACTTGTCGAGGGCCAGTTTGATGTCGCGCGACAGCAGGCGCGCGCAGATCAGGTTGTTCGGGCTCATGGCGACGATGCCCAGCGGCTTGCCGCCAGCGGCTTCGAGCACCGCCTGATCGCCGGCCTTGAAGCCGTGCAGAGGCGTGGCGGCCACGTCGATTTCGTTGCTGTAGACCCACAAGTGGCCGTTGCGCAGGCGACGGTCGGCGTTGGCTTT
>NZ_JAOEFX010000468.1 GCF_025421775.1 Paenarthrobacter aurescens
TGCCGTGGGTGCCGACGGTCATTACCCGGGCAAATTTGTCGGTGGTCAGCATCGCTCCCACCGGGAAGCCACCGCCGAGCGCCTTGGCGGTGGAGAGCACATCGGGTGTCACGCCGTAGTGCATATAGGCATACAGCTCGCCGGTACGGCCAACGCCGGTCTGGACTTCATCAAAAATCAGCACCGCGTTGTGGCGGTCGCACAGCTCGCGCAGCCCCTGCAGGAAGGCTTTGTCCGCAGGCACTACGCCGCCCTCG
>NZ_JAOEFX010000469.1 GCF_025421775.1 Paenarthrobacter aurescens
GGGACACCATGACCTGGAGGCGGACGGCCTCCCCGTCCGCGCCGGACTCCTGCAGGGTGGCGAAGCAGAGCTTGCCGGTGTTGCGGAGGAAGACGACGCGCCCGGTCACCGACACGGTCTCGCCCGAGGTCCAGTCGGGCTCGTGGCCGTCGAACCGCTCACGCACCTCGGCCAGCGCGTGGGTGCGCGGCACCTGCACGGGGTAGGCCTCGCGGCCCGAGGCGAGCAGCTGCTCACGCTTGGCGGCGCGGACGGCC
>NZ_JAOEFX010000046.1 GCF_025421775.1 Paenarthrobacter aurescens
TGTGCTTCCTGGTGCCAACGCCGGATGCGGACGAAGTGGTGCGCGCGCTGCATAAGAATCTGTTCGAATCTTAATTGACGCGTAAGTTACCTGAAGCCGGACAATGTCCGGCTTTTTTTATCTCTGCCGTTCAGCCTGACGCTATTTCGGACAAATGCCAGCGGAATGCCTATGCCTGCCCGGCGATCTTTAGCAGCCGATAGGCATTTTCTGTCGTCGGCCACGCTTATGATAATGAAATGTTATGATCCGGCGCAGGTCGCTGCGGTCGTTCCCCGCGCGCCGTTTCATCTGTGGCAAAAAACCAATTAAGTAAAACGCTAAGGACATTTCTTCATGCTCGCCAAACTCACCCGCCTGTTTCCGCTCTGGGCTGTACTGCTGTCCGTTGCAGC
>NZ_JAOEFX010000470.1 GCF_025421775.1 Paenarthrobacter aurescens
CTTTCCGGAACTCCAGCTATCTCCATTCGGTGTCCGGTCAATTGCTGCATGATCGAGGCTATCACTTCCACGAAACGGTTATTTTCCATTGCCATTTGACAATGAATATCATATTTGAATTTTACCACAAAAGCTTCAGTTGACGCAGCAACAGGTTCTGCCTCCGTTAATAAAGCTGCCAATGACTTTTGGTTTTGCAGACCTAACTGTTCAAGCACTTCCCCCCACTTACTTTTCACAGCATTAAGATCTGGCTT
>NZ_JAOEFX010000471.1 GCF_025421775.1 Paenarthrobacter aurescens
ACCGGCTCCTTCACCCACGCGGCCAATCACCTCGGCGTGACGCAACCTTCGTTCACCGCCCTGATCCAGGACCTTGAAGAAGTGCTCGGCCTGCGGTTGTTCGAACGCACCACGCGCAGCATCAGCCTGACCTCGGCCGGGCAGGACTTTTATGCTCGCGTGCAGCGGCCCATTGCCGACCTCGAAGAGGCCTACCGCAGCCTGGCGGATCTGGCTGCCGTGCGGCGCGGCAATGTGGCGTTGGGCGCCCTGCCCTC
>NZ_JAOEFX010000472.1 GCF_025421775.1 Paenarthrobacter aurescens
TCGACGCACAGGGCAACCGCGTCTACACCGACCAGCCACGCGCCAATGCCAAACGAGTGCCGATCGCGACAAGCAATCGCATGGCGGTCCCTGCCAACACCGCAGCGCCGATCACCACCGCGAAAAAATCTGCCGAACCAGCGCCCTTTCACTACGACATGCTGCGCATTCTGATCCCGGAGCCCGATGCTACTTTGCGCAGCAGCGCCGGCGAGCTGATCGTCAGCGTCACCAGCGAGCCCGGCCTGCAAAGCGGC
>NZ_JAOEFX010000473.1 GCF_025421775.1 Paenarthrobacter aurescens
TCCAAAAGAAAATGAAGGATTTATTATTTCACTTTTTGCTTTAGTGTGCTAATATATTATATTGTTAAACAAATGAAGAGATGAATGAAGAAACAAATAATTTTTACGTGTTAATAGATTAGAATCGAGCTTTCTATCTCAAAAGTTTAAGCTTTTAGAAAGCAAAAGGAGACACAGCAAATGAAAGATAAAAAATGGGGACTTTGGTTTTTAACAGCCTTTGTAGTTGGTAATATGGTAGGCGGCGGAGTATTTAT
>NZ_JAOEFX010000474.1 GCF_025421775.1 Paenarthrobacter aurescens
TTTTCACTTTCGGCTCAAAGCCTTTCCAGTTTGCTTTTCGTTCTGCCCAAACATCTGGAGAAACTTGAACATTCATCGAACGATCTTCAATGTCAATCACGATGTGGTCGCCATCTTCGACAAAAGCTAGTGGTCCGCCTTCAGCAGCTTCTGGAGACGCGTGGCCAATTGATAATCCACGGGAAGCCCCAGAGAAGCGTCCGTCCGTTAATAGCGCTACTTTTGCGCCTAGTCCCATTCCCATAATTTGAGAAGTT
>NZ_JAOEFX010000475.1 GCF_025421775.1 Paenarthrobacter aurescens
TGGTGCTGCGCCTGGATCAGGCGGGCAAACCCTATGCGGAAGGTGAACAGGTGGTGATTGGCGGCAATGAACGCTATGTCTCAGTCTGCCGTAAGCATTATAAAGAGGCGCTGGTTGTGGGCTCTCTGACGGCCATTCAGGAAGCCTGTCGTCGTTAACGACGCTATTTCCTCTCTCTGTTCACTCTGTATAACAAACATAAAAAAACCCGCCGGAGCGGGTTTTTTATTAAGCAGTTAATTAAGCGCTTTTCTTC
>NZ_JAOEFX010000476.1 GCF_025421775.1 Paenarthrobacter aurescens
TTCAGAAATGAGATTCTGTGCCGCGAGGAGGAAGAAAATATTCTGATGCGGCATGATTTAGCAATTGAAGAAAAAATCATTGTCAATTTCCCAGTCGATGTAGTTTTTACTTGGGTAGATGACAAAGATCCCGAATGGGTCGCACGCTATAATTATTGCAGAGAAACCTACTGCGGAGATATAGGACTACATGCCAAAGATCCTGCAAGATTCAGCAATCATGACGAACTGAAATATTCCCTGCATTGTGTCATTA
>NZ_JAOEFX010000477.1 GCF_025421775.1 Paenarthrobacter aurescens
GCCGGCAGCGTGTCGTCGCGCCGCCGGCTGGAGAAGATGATTGCCAGCCGCAGCAGACGACTCAGCCGCTCTGCCATGCGCGGTGGCACGGCGTTTTGCTGCGTCAGCAGCGCCAGATCAATGCTGCCGCTCTGGTTCTGCAGCAGGCAGGCCAGCATTTTTTTCTGTGCGGGGGTGAAACCAGGAAGATCGAGATGGCGAATCAGATACGCGGCGTGCTGCGGTGCCTGGCGGAAATCGACGCTCAGGCCAATTT
>NZ_JAOEFX010000478.1 GCF_025421775.1 Paenarthrobacter aurescens
CCAGATTGTTTTCATTGCAAATAACTTTAATTCTTTGATCTTCCCTTGCAAAATCATTGATTAAATTAAGGGTGTTGTCGTCAGAGTTATCATTAATAACAATCAACTCGAAGTCTGGATAAGTCTGTTGTAAAATACTCGTGATAACTTCAGATAAATAACTTTCCGCATTATGAACTGGCATAACAACTGAAATTTGGCATGTGATGTTTTTATGTATCATCTATAATAACCCCATATAAATCAAGGCATGCTT
>NZ_JAOEFX010000479.1 GCF_025421775.1 Paenarthrobacter aurescens
GGTGCGCCACGAGCAGGGCGCCGTACATATGGCGGATGGCCTGGCGCGCGCGACCGGCGAAGTCGGCGTGGTGCTGGTCACCTCAGGTCCTGGCGCCACCAACGCTATCACCGGTATTGCGACCGCCTATATGGATTCCATTCCGCTGGTGATCCTCTCCGGTCAGGTGCCGTCCTCGCTGATTGGCTATGACGCCTTTCAGGAGTGCGACATGGTGGGGATTTCGCGTCCGGTGGTGAAGCACAGCTTCCTGGTG
>NZ_JAOEFX010000047.1 GCF_025421775.1 Paenarthrobacter aurescens
ATTCCTGGCGACACCTTTGCTGACCGCATCCGCCCGTGACTTCAGTTTACCGCTCAGCGTATCAATAATGGCGTCACTGTTGCCCGGGTTAACAGCCAAATCTTTGACAGAATCTGCAATATCACTCCCCGCTGCCTGAAGCTGGGACTGCAGAAATTCCGGCTGAAGTTCTTTAATGTTGCTCCTGCGCAGCGCATCCAGTACCTGTTTGTCCGCCTGCGGGGCTGTGAGCTGCGTGTTCAGTCCGAGCCTGTCAGCAATATTCTGAGCGATATCGGCTGTTGCGCCCGATGCTTTTCCTGCGGCACTGCCCAGTCCACTCACAGCAGAACCCGTGGCAGATGCTGCTGCGCCAACGGCGCTTCCCGCCATGTGCAGAATGCCGCCAGCGGCG
>NZ_JAOEFX010000480.1 GCF_025421775.1 Paenarthrobacter aurescens
TTCCGTGCAGGCGTTGAAGCAGCTAACCCGAAAGCAAAAGTGGAAGTGAAATATGCTGGTGCATTCGATAAAGCAGACATCGGTAAAGCAACAGCTGAAAGCATGTACAAATCTGGCGTCGACATCATTTATCACGCAGCTGGCGGTACTGGAACTGGTGTCTTCACAGAAGCGAAAAACCTGAAAAAAGCTGATCCTAACCGTAAAGTTTGGGTTATTGGTGTAGATAAAGACCAGTATGACGAAGGAAAAGTAC
>NZ_JAOEFX010000481.1 GCF_025421775.1 Paenarthrobacter aurescens
TAGTTACCGTTTACCGGCGGAACAAATTCGCCGTTGATGAAGTTGCCATAACGCGATTGCAGGTGGATGAGAGAACCGGTTTCTCCCGGAGCAGCGTAACGCATGGTGTTTCTCCTTGCGGGACAGAGTGGCGATTAACAACATTTAAACTTGTTATTAACATTGAGCGAACAATGCCAGCCTGTCAGATCGCTCAGCGGGAAACTGTGACCGCATCGAAGGAAAAGAGGGCATTAAGAAACTGCCCTGCCGTCAC
>NZ_JAOEFX010000482.1 GCF_025421775.1 Paenarthrobacter aurescens
CGGAGCTTGTAATGGCTAAATCTTCAGGACGAATCACAATTTCAACCTGCTCATTTTGGTTTAATCCTTGATCAACACATTCAAATTGCTGGCCGCCAAACTCCACTAAAAAGTCAGCAATCATTTTACCTGGTACAATATTTGATTCACCAATAAAATCGGCAACAAAACGATTAATTGGCTCATCATAAATATCTGTAGGTTCCCCGCTCTGCTGAATTCTTCCTTTATTCAAAACAAAGATTTCATCGGACAT
>NZ_JAOEFX010000483.1 GCF_025421775.1 Paenarthrobacter aurescens
GGGCAACACCGCTATTCTCGGCCCGGCCACGCTCCATCACTTTCTTTAATTCACTGGAAAAATCGATATCACGCGCCTGAAACCCGGGGGTATCGGCGTTGGCGATATTGGCGGCCAGAATCTCCTGACGCTGGGCACGCAAGTTGAGCGCTTCTTGCTGAAAACGTAGCGCGGCGTCGAGTTTATCGAGCATGTCTCCTCCGCTGATGGCAAAATTTCAGTGGATAGCTTAAATCTCAACCCGTCTCCGTCATCG
>NZ_JAOEFX010000484.1 GCF_025421775.1 Paenarthrobacter aurescens
AAAGGGTCATGTCTGCGGGAGTAGTACCAGCGTTGATATGGTTAGTCTGCTTGCATCATACAGGATGCGCGTGGTCAATAAAAGAGAGAGCCCCCTTTTGGAGTAATTGGCAGCGCTCGCTAATTTGATGATTTAAGACAACTTGAAAGTAGACGATGTTACCAGGCGGCGCTAGCATTAAAGGCTATAACTGTAACCGATAGCAAAAATTTGCCGAATCGCGGCGCGAACGTTTTTACAGCCTGCAGGTTCAGTT
>NZ_JAOEFX010000485.1 GCF_025421775.1 Paenarthrobacter aurescens
AGAAGAAATCTCCTTTAAAATTGCAACAACAGATTTAACATAAATACGATGCTGTAGTAGATGCAGCATTATGGGAGTGTTCCCTTTAAACAACAATAAGTCTAACATTGGACTTAGGGCTTCCTGTAGCTGTGTTTATATAAATTAGATCATTGTATATGATTTAGAGTATGAAAACAAGAAAAACCACTGGGACTAATCAGTGGTTTTTTTTGCTCTATTGCTGTAAGGATTTTCGTAGATGCCTCACGGCATC
>NZ_JAOEFX010000486.1 GCF_025421775.1 Paenarthrobacter aurescens
GCAATTCGCTGTGTCTATTAAGGACATCGGGAATTGCGCCAATAAGTTTAATTTTTTCCCTTTCGCCTGGACATAAAAATTCGCCGCCGCCGCAGAGTCGTGCGCTTATCCGGCTATTAATTTTTCACCACCAAAAACAAAGCGCTTAATTAGCGCCAGAAGTGCGCGTATTTCCCGGCTTTGATACAGCGTGCAATTTTTTGCTGAAAAATATTTTAGGGAATTCATCCAGCACCGATGGAATAGGTAAGCGTC
>NZ_JAOEFX010000487.1 GCF_025421775.1 Paenarthrobacter aurescens
GGGTTGCCCTGGGTATAATATTGTGCCAGACCGCGCGCCGACACCATCATACCGAGCGTGGCGATGAACGGCGGAATACCGGTTTTGGTGATGAGCACGCCGTTGACCACGCCGCACAGCAGGCCGACGCCGATGCCGGCGACGATTGGGATGGCGGCAGGCAGATTGACCAGCGACGGATACATCGGCGACAGGCTGTCAGACGTCTGCGCCAGGCTGGCGGCAACCACCGCCGTCAGGGCGATAACCGAACCG
>NZ_JAOEFX010000488.1 GCF_025421775.1 Paenarthrobacter aurescens
GCAAGCTTGCCCGTATCATTCAGGAGCAGGGGCGCCGCGACCAGCTGCACGTGAGCTTCGGCAGCGGTGATTCCCCCAACTGCCGCGGCATCACGGTGCCCGAGCTGCAGGCGATTAACTTCGACCTGATTAACTTCCAGGACTTCTACAGCGACCTCATGGCCAACCAGAAAATTCCTGACTCCGCGACGATGGTGAAGCAGGCGAAAGATCGCATCGCCGCGCAGGTGCAGGCGCAGACCGGAGGAAAAAAAT
>NZ_JAOEFX010000489.1 GCF_025421775.1 Paenarthrobacter aurescens
CAGGTGAAACTTCCTTTGGATTTTTTGTGCCAAAAGCTTTTGACCGATTAAACAAGTCCTTTAAATCCCGTCCTACCATCAGCTTTACGAGATGATCAGGATTTGTCTCTTCAATCGGCCCACTTGCAATCCATTCGCCGTCACGTAATACAGTGAACCTATTAGAAATTTTAAAGATTTCTTCCATTCTGTGAGAGATATATACAATAGCAACTCCCTGCTTTTTCAAATCATCAATAATTTCAAACAGCTTTT
>NZ_JAOEFX010000048.1 GCF_025421775.1 Paenarthrobacter aurescens
TGATGTTGTTTGCCGGGTGGCGGCTGCGCCTTACCCGGCCTACGAGGTAAAGGCAAAACGGTAACCTCTGGTTGCCGTTTTTAGTGTTTGCACCCTCTCCCTGTGGGAGAGGGACGGGGTGAGGGCATCAGGCCGCACCCGGTTTCATCAAAACTGTACGCACACCGGCTGGTCGACGCGCATCACTGACTCCTGGGCAAAGCGCTGCTTATAGATCCCCCGCAGCGCCTCGATATTGCTCTCGCTCTGCGCATCTTTCCCGTGGATCAGCATCAACGCTTTGCTTGATTCGCGCGCCACTTTTCCGTCGTTCCCCAGCCATTGCCCACGCGCATCAAACACCGTTAAGCCATCGCGAAAACGCGGGGTCACGTCCTGGTCAACAAACTGCTGC
>NZ_JAOEFX010000004.1 GCF_025421775.1 Paenarthrobacter aurescens
CCCCGGCCCCCCCCCCCTGGGGGAGGGTCCCCCGCCCGGCTCGCACACCCCTGCTGGGGGGGGCGCCCGTGGTCCCTCCCTACTGGGGGGGGGGGGGATCTCGGGGGGGGGGCGCGCGGCCGCCCCCGCCCCCTGGCTTAGTGACTAGTCGAACGGGTTCTCGACCAGTGCATTCGAGTGTGTTGCTGACAGGTGTGCCAGCTGCTCGGTCTCTTCAACTTCAACCAGAACCGTGGTCTTTTCCATGGTTGGTCTCCTTTCGGTGGTGGTGGTTGCCTCCGCTGATGCGGCGACAACGTCACACTATAGTTAATGAGAACCATTCTCAAATTAAGCGAAAGGGAGAGCCCATGACCTCCGAAGTTCTGGTTGTCGCCGACCAAAAAGCGGGCAACGTACAGTTCCTGAATCCCGTCACCGGGGCAGTCCAGCACCGCGTGGACTCCGTGGTCCTGGCGGAGCACGCCGGGTTCCTGCCGTTGGGAGGCGGACGATGTGCGTTCATTGATGACGCCGGAGGCGCCCTGGTCATTGCCGATGCGTTCACCAACACCCCGCCCCGGATCATTCCCGTAGCCATCCCGGGTGAGCACCTGGCCTGCGACCCCTCGGGCCGCTTCATCGCCGTCACCACCGGCCTTGGTGTCTCCTGGGAACCGTGGAGCGATCTCCTCACGGTTGTGGACCTGGAGTCCGACGGCGGACCCACCTCACGCCGCATCCGCACCAGGGCGGGGGAGCCGGGTGTTGTGGTGGGCGAAACGCCAGAGGGGCCTGCCGCCGTCGTGCGTCACCGCGAACCAGGCGGCATCGAATCCTTCAGCGTGGAGCGGATCCTGGCCGAAGGAGTGCACTGCCCGCCCATGCAAGGGCTGCGGGCTGAGGCCTCCCCCGATGGCCACGGCGACGCCTTCGATCCCGTCACGGGCACCATGTTCGTGGCCACGGGCCAGGGCCTGGAACGCTTCGACGTCCGCAAGCCGCAGCCGGAGGCCCTCCAGACCATCGCGTGGGATGCTCCCGGCCGCGCCTACTTCCTGCGCTTCTGCCCGCGGCGGCGTGTCCTGGTGGCCGTTCTTCGCGATGGCGGCGGGGAGCCCAGGGGCTGGGCCCAATGGGGCAACACTTTGTGGGTGCACCACGTGGATACGGGGCTGACGCGGACCACACCATTGGGCCACGGGTTGGTCTTCCGTTTCGCGCTGACTGACACCGGCATCGCGACCGCCCGCGTCCATCCGGAGGGCGACGAGCTTTCGGTGCACCACCTTGGACCATTGGAGGCAGGCCCGCCGGTGCTGCGGGGCACGTGGGACCTCCCCCGCATGGACGGCGCCCCACGGCCCGGACATGAACCCTGGGACAACGCCGAACGGCGAGCCATTGCCGCCTCACCGTCTTCGGAACTCGTCGCCGTGACCCGCGGTGGGCACGGTGAACTGCACCTAGTGGACACGTCAGCGCCCGGTAGCCCCCTGCGCACCATCACCTTGGGCAGTCCCCTGCACGACGGCGGCCACCTCGCTTGGGTCTCCGCTCTGGACGCGGTGCCGGGCGACACGGTGGGACGGTGAGCACCATCGAGGAGGCTGTTCCGGGCATAGGACTTCGGCCGCATTTCCGTTCCCTCCTGGAACGCTGGGACTCCACACCCCGCCAAGGGCTCCCACAGTTCGCCTCCGGACAGGCTGCCTTTCTTTGGCGCGGGCCAGGCGAAGCGTTTGCGTCCTTGCATCTGGCAGACGAGGCCGGGCTTCGGGATGCCTGGAATGTTCGCCGGGCGCACCTGGAGGTGGCCGCTCCGCCCGGTGTCCGGCTCCCCACGCCACCGGGCACTATCGTCCGCGGATTCACCATCTCCCCTAACGGAACGCACATCGCGGCCTTGCTGAGCACCTCCACCAGCGAACTAGCGGAAACCTGGATCCTCGCTGCCGGGACCCAACCCGTCCACATCCCAGGCGCGGCGGCTTGGTACGCAGCACCGGTGTGGGAGCCCGACGGGGGCGGGATCTGGGTTTTAACCGGCAAGCCACCCTTCCAGAAGATCAATCGCAGCCCGCTCGGCTCCGGTCACTTCCAGGAGCTCCCGTTTCCAGCGGATCTTGGCAACACCACGGGCAGCCGTCTCGCGCTGGCACGCGTCGGAGAGCACCTTCGGCTCGTGGCGAAGAACCCCAGGACCGGCACCAAAGAGTGGGAGTTGGCATCCGGGGCGTGGCGTACCGTGGCTGCGGCCGATGGCAGGAACCGTGTGGAACTCGTCTCCGACCACCACGGCACTACGGTCACACTGGATGGCCGCCCGGTCTACCGTTTATCCCCAGCGGAATACGTGTCATCGTTCGCCGTCCAACCCCGCGCCGATGCCACCGACCTTTGGATCCAGACGGCCTCCCCTGAACGTCCATCGGGGGTCTTCTGTGTGGACGAACCGGTGCGCTCGAACAAAAACTCCGGAGACTCCAGCAGCCACATAGTCCACCGGAAGGTCACAGCCCTGGCGAGCGACGGCGTCGAGATTCCCCTGGTCATCTCCGCACGGGCTTCAGACATTGGGCCTGACGGCTTCCCGGTGCGGCCACTGCCCCTGATTCTCACGTGCTACGGCGGTTTCGGCGTCACACACAGGACCGAGGCCGAACCCAGCGTGCCGGCGTGGCTGGAGAGCGGCGGGGTGTACGTGGCTGCACAACTACGTGGGGGCGGGGAAATGGGCCGGGACTGGCATGAGGCGGGCCGGGGTCCACGGAAGATGCGGACCATCCTGGACCTCATCGACGTGGCTGGCTACCTCGCCGATACCCGGTGGACCACGCCCGCCCAGACCGTAGCCTTCGGGGCCTCGCATGGCGGCCTGGTGGTCACGGCTGCAGCCCTCCTGTCCCCCGCCTCATTCGGCGGAGTGGTGGCTGTAGCTCCATTGCTGGACACCGTGGACCTTCATCGCCATGGCCTGGGGAAACAGTGGCAGCACGAGTTTGGTGCCAATGGGGAGTGTTCTGCCCACGATCGGGCGGCCTACTCTCCGGTTCACCTGCTGGGCGGACTCAGCTCCGCCGCCGCGCTTCCACCCCTCCTGTGCTGCCTGCTGGGGTACGACGAACGCGTGGACAACAGTGCCGCCGTCGAGGTTGTTACCGGAATCCGCGAACGCGGCGGCCGGGCCTGGCTGCTCCACGAGGACGGCGGCGGTCACGGCCAGCGCGCAGCGCCGGACGTGCTGGACTTCTCCGCGGCCGTGCTGGCATTCGCGGCGTCCATTACCCGCGGAGCTAGGCCCGGGTCAGCACCTTGCCCTTGAAGAACTCGGGCCGCAGCCGGTACATCACCAGCATGACAACTACGCCCAGCAGGATCACACCCATTCCCAGGACGAACACCAGGCCCACCCCGCCCACGGACGAGCCCGAGCCGTACTCCGGATCCATTGAGTCCATGGCGGTCTTGACGAACATGACCAGCAGGATGACGCCACCCACCAGCGGGGCCAGGAACTTGAAGAAGAACGCCCGTGCACCCCGGAAAGCCTCGGCCCGGAAGTACCAGACGCAGGCCAGCGCAGTGATGCCGTAGTAGAAACAGATCATCATGCCCAGGGCGGTGATGGTGTCCCACAACGCGTTCTCGGACACCGTACGGGTGATCACGTAGAAGCCCGCTGCAGCGATCGCGGCTGCAATCGTGGCGAAGCTGGGCGACTTGTACGTGGGGCTGATCTTTCCGAACTTGGGCGAGATAGCGCGGTAGTGACCCATGGCCAGCATGGTGCGGGCGGGGGAAACGAACGTCGACTGCAGCGACGCGGCGGAGCTACTCAGGATGGCCAGTGACATGAGGATCGCGAACGGACCCATCACCGGACCGGCCAGCACGGCGAAGATGCTGGACTGGTTCTCGGGGTTACCGGCACCCAACCCGGTCTCGCCAACGCCGGCGAAGGAGAGCGTGGCCAACGCGACGGTCATGTAGATGATGACGATGACCAGCACGGTGATGGTCGCTGCACGGCCCGGGGTCTTCTCAGGGTTCTTGGTTTCCTCGTTCATGGTCAGGGTGACGTCCCAACCCCAATAGATGAAGATCGAGAGCGACACACCCGCGGCGAACGACGAGAACGAGTCAACGGCGAAGGGGTTGAACCAGTCGGGCGAGATAGCGGTGGCGTCGAAGGCCGTGCCGTTTGCCACGTGGGCGAACGCGGAGACCGCGAACCAGCCCAGCACCAACAGTTGGAACGCCACCAGCACGTACTGGACGCCCTTGGTGGTTTCCATGCCGCGATAAGAAATCCAACAGGCCAGGGCAATGAACACCAGCGTGGTGGCGATGTTCAGCGGAAGGATCTTGCTGAGCTCACCCAACTCCGGATTACTGAAAATCTGCGCGAGCATCAGGTAGAAGAAGTCCACCGCGACGGCCGCCAAGTTGGACAACACAATGATGGTGGCCGCGATCAAGCCCCAGCCACCCATCCAACCTATCCACGGACCGAACGCGCGCGTCGCCCACGTGAAGGAAGTTCCGGCGTCGGGCATTGCGTTGTTCAGTTCGCGGTAGCCGAGCGCCACCAGCAACATCGGTATGAAACCCACCAGGAAGATGGCGGGCAGATGCACGCCAACCTCGGACACGGTGGGACCCAGGGCCGCGGTAAGGGTGTAGGCGGGGGCGATGCAGGAGACGCCGATGACGACGGCGCCGATGAGGCCCACCGATCCGGCTTTCAGTCCCTTTTCACTCAGGGACGTCTCTTTCGACTGGACCGTCTTTGGTGCAGTTGACATGGGTTTTGCCTCTCAGGCGATTGCTAGGAGTTTTGTCGCTTGTAGTCGCGGGGGACCACGATCATGGGAACGGGAAGGGCACGCAGGATCCGGTTTGCGGTGGTGCCCAGGAAGGTGGCCCGCTGCTGGGCCAGGCGACTGGATCCGATCAGCAGGATTTCGCCGTCTTCCCAGTCGAGCCGGTCAACGGCTTCTTCGATGGTGCGGCCCTGCGCGACGACGATCTCTGGTTCCGGCACATCGGCAGCGGAACCCGCGGCGTCGGCAGCGGAACCCGCGGCGCCGGCAGCGTCAGTGGAACCGTCCGCCCGTGCGGAACTTCCGACGGCGGCAAGCCGGTCGGCGGCATGCACCCAGGCGGCGTCGGCCAAGCCAGGCGAGTTACCGCCGTCGAGCGCCAACAGGGAGACGAGCCGCAGAGGAAGGCCACGGTCGCGCGCGGACTCAACGGCGACGTCGAGCAGTTCATCAGCGCCCGGGCGCGTCCCGAAACCGCAGCTCAAGCGCGTGATCGGCTCGGTGCGGTGGTAGCCGTGGGGCGCCAAAGCGACCGGAACGGGCGAGGAGTGGAGCAGCGAACCCGCCACGGACCCGATGGTGAAGCGCTTGAGAAGGCCGCTGTTGGTGGCGCCGATAACCAGTGCCGCAGCGTCCATTTCCACGGCCGCCTCGATCAGGGTTTGAGCCTCTGAGTCGCCGCGGCGGATGTGGGCGCGGGCGGTAACGTCGTCCGGAACCAGGGCCAGGCCCTCGTCCAGCCAACGCTGTGCCTGCTCGTTGAGGATGTCGTTGTAGCCGGCCTCGGGCGGGTATACGGCGTTGAACGGGGAGTCTTCCGGGATCACCAGGACCAGGTCCAGGCTGACATCGTGGTTCCGGGCCAGCGCGACGGCAAGGTGAACGGCGTCGTGCCCCCTCGCGTTGGCGGTGTAGCCCACTACGTAGCGCATGGTGGTCCCTTCCTGTGGTGGTGCTTAAACAGTGGCGCCGGCAGGCCGGGGATGGTGCTCCCCCGGCCTGCCGGTTTGGTGCGAAACGCCTTAGGCGACGGGCAACGCGCTCAGCTTGTTGGCCTCAACAATGCGGGCGGCGGTTGCCTGGCCCATGCGGACGGCGCCGTCGACGTGCTGGTAGCCCTCGGCTGCGAGGTCGGACGAGGACCAGTAGATCGGCCCAACGTTCGCGTGCTGGTCCTTGCCGTAACGGTGCAGGCCGCCGAGGTCGTAGCTGGATGCATAGGCGCCGCGGGTCCACTCTTCGGATCCCCAGTCGGATTCGTAGTAGACCTCGGGGGTGAGGGCCTTCTCGCCCAAGAAGCCGGCGATGGACTCGAGGATGGCCTTCTTGCGGTCTTCGGCGCTGAGCTCGAAGACGGCGTCGGCTTTTTCGTCGGACACGAAGCCCACCAGGGTGCCGCGGGAGTCGCCGTGGTTGGTGTTGTCGTAGACCTCCTGGACCAGTGCGCCGGCGCTGAAGCCAGTGCCGGAGAGGCCTTCTTCACGCCAGAACGGAGTGTCGTAGACGGCGTGGACCTTGATGACCAGGCCCAGGGACTGGTGCTGGTGCATCTGGTGCTGGCGGCGGGGCAGCGGCGGTTCGAACGAGACACGGGAGTACAGGTTCGGCGGCACGGCCATGATCACGAAGCGCGCGTTGACAGTTGCCTGCTCGGAAACGACGGTTACGTTGTCGTCGGACCACTTGATGGTGCGGACCGGGCTGTTGAGTACGACGTCGGTACCCAGCTCGGCTGCCTGCAGCAGCGAAACCTGCTGCATGCCGCCGATAACACGCTTGTCCAGGATGAAGTCTTCGTCGGTCAGGTGGCTGAAGGAGCCGGCAGAGGCGGCCATGAGGACTGCCTGCAGTGCGGAGAAAGCGTGGGCGGGCTTGGTCAGCATGCCACCGGCGATGAAGAGGCCGATGTTGTTGCAGGCTTCCTCATCACTGGAGTTCTGGCGGAGCCAGTGGTGGAAGGAGATAGTGTCCAGCTCACGGGCCTTGGGGTGTGCCCAGGGCTCGGTGGGGCCGATCTCGGCAGCAAGCTCATCCAGAATGGCGACGAGCTTATCCATCTCGGCCTTGGTGGTCTCGTTTACCGGGAAGGTGTCACCGGTGTACTGGGTGCGCTTGCCGTCTGCGCCGATGTAGACGGACTCGCCCTCGCGGTAGCGCGAGTACATTTTGAGTCCGAGCTCGTCCAGCAGCTCCATGAGGGCCGTCTGGTCCGGGGAAACCCACTGGCCACCGATCTCCAGCATGGCGCCGTCGATGGTGTCGGTCCAGGTGCGGCCGCCCACGCGGTCACGTGCTTCGAGCACTGCGACGCTGAGTCCGGCCTTCTTCAATTCGCGTGCGGCCGTCAACCCTGACGGTCCGGCGCCGACGATCACAACGTCGCGATCAAGATTCTGCATGATGTCCTCTCCGTGGTCGTCCGTAGTGGCTGACCAATAAATGAATGGCATTCATTTACATCCATTCTAGCGTCGGAGTCCGTCCCTGTGAAGGCCCGATGGAATAATGCTGGGGACACAGGCAGCAGAAAGGCCTCCGATGCCCGCACCCACTCCCGCTTCTTCCCCCGGCCCTGCCGGTTCAGTGCGCCGTCGCGTCGGGCGGCCCACTGCGGCGGTCCTGGACCAGGACGGCATTACGACGGCGGCACTTGAGCTGATCAGCAGCAAGGGTTACGACGGACTCACCATGGCGGCCCTGGCCCGTTCCCTCGGCGTCGCTCCATCTGCGCTTTACAACCATGTGGCCTCCAAGGATGACGTGTTGCTGTTGGTGGAGGACCACTTGGCAGCAATGGTGGATGTGACTGCTTTCGGGGTGGAACCGTGGGATGTTGCCGTGCGTCGTTGGGCGTGGTCCTACAGGGATGTGTTCTCGGAGCATACGCCGCTGATCCCCGTGATTGCAGTACTTCCGGTGGCCAATGCCCCGAAGACCCTGGCCATGTACGAGGCCGTGACCGCCGGCTTCCGCGACGCCGGATTCCCCGAGGAGAAGATCATCTCCGCGATCGTGGCTTTGGAAGCGTTTGTGTTCGGCGCCGCTTATGACGTCACCGCGCCGGAGGACATCTTCGACGCCGGCAACCTCGCCGAACAAGTCCCCAACTTCACGGCAGCGGTGGACCGGTTAGCCCTGGAGCGGCACGCACGTCCGACTGATGTTGCCTTCCGCTTGGGGCTCGAAGCGCTGATTACCGGGTTCGGGGCGCTGCGGGGGTAGTTGCCTTTGGTTCGAGGATCTCCCGTCAGAGGCTGAGATAGCGGATTTCCTTCGTGTTATCGGTGTAGGTCACGTCAACGGGTACGTCTTCGCCGGAATTTGGCAGTTCCCCGCCGGGAAGCCAAAACGCGAACTGCCCTTTGGATACGGTGGCCGTAATCCTGTCGCCGGCCCTGCTGGTGTAACTCATGGCCGCAACGTCCGGACCAACCTGCCCAGACGCCATGGAGAGCGGGTTGTTGGCGATGACACCGGTTCCGAGCTGGGTGGTCCTGATATCCCGGCCGGTGGGTTCCTTCCCATATCCGGGCTTTCCCACTGAACCGAAGGACCCCCTCATGAACCATGGGGCCGTGGAATCGGTGGTGCATGTGGCTTCGAAACCGTCGGCCCCGCTGAGGACCACCGTGGTCCAGGCGCCGCGCCTCTCGGCGATGGCGGCTTCCGCCGCGGCCACGTCACTGGCGAACATGCCATCACCAACACCCTTGCTCGAGCGGACGCAGTCGGAAACCGCGCGGTCTCGCTCGGCACCGGTCAATTCGCCGGGCGCGGCGGTCCATGTTGCAAAGGCAGGGTCGCCTCCTGAAAGGGCCGGGCCAATCAGGAACCCAACTGTGGCGGCGAAAGCAACGGCACCCAAAGCGAGGGTTCGACGACGACGGCGGCTTGGGTGCGACGTCGACGTTTTGTGGTTCGCGGGTCTGGTGGCGGCGGCCGCAGAGATCGGATGGGACCTGAGAATCTGTTCGAGGTCGTTCTGCGAACGGTTCGGGTCGGGAGCCGCAGTCTGGTCGGCTGCGTCCATGGAGCGGAGAAGAGCGGCGATATTTTGGTTGCTTTTCATGGTGTTGTGGCCTTTTCTGGAAACGTTGCAGGCGACGGCGGCCCATTCCGGGGGACGTGGTCAAGAAGTAGCCGCAGGGCCCGCCTCGCACGGGTGAGGCGCAGCCGAAACGCGACCGGAGAGATGCCCACTACATGTGCTGCCTGGGGCGCCGACAGGTTCTCAAAGATCGCAAGCCCGAGGGTCTCTTGGTGGACTTCGGAGAGAAGCGCCCAGGCTCTGCCTAAATCCACGCGGCTACTCACCAGGTCAGCATGGGAATTATCGCTCGGGGATGTCACCGTCGCCTCAGCCAAGCGGACGCCCAGGGCCTGCCACCGCTGTTCTCCGCGGCTGGCATTCAGCATGAGATTCCGAGTGATGCCAAAGAGCCAGGCACGTGCGTCGTCCTCGCATTCCGGGGCTTCCGAAAACCGCCGCCAGACTGTAAGAAATGCCTCAGCCACTACATCCTCGGCATTCGCTGAGTCAGTGCGACGATGCACGAACTTCAACAGGTCAGCGTAGGCGGATTCGTAAAGCGCCCTAAAGGCCTCTTCCCGGTCGGGGGCTCTCGATAGGTAGCTCATACCCTGTACTTGTCCGCCACGTACCTAAGTGTGTTGCATGGCACCGAAAATTCCCGGACGCGGCCATCAGTGGAACAGGGCAGAACTCCCCATGGCACTGCTGCGGGCCGACGCCTACGATGGCAGGGGACCGTTCGGTCCCTTCAGTCACTTTTTTGGGGAAAAGGACCTTACCCATGCCGTTGCCGCTACCTGCCGCTGACCATCCACCTCAACGTACACGGCAGGGGGTGTGGGCCATCCTGGCGGCCATCCTCCTGGTGGCTGCAGGCCTCTTCGCCGGCACTGCACCCGCCTCGGCCGCAACCTACACCTTCAAGGGAGTAGTCAAAGGAAAACCGACAGCCACCGCAACGGCCACCGTGCTGGGCGACGTGTGGGTGGGGGCTTACACCAATGACGACCGGGCCGATTTGGTTGCCGGTGCGTGGTCTGCTCCCGATGGTTCCTACAGTTTCACTGTGCCGGCTGCCGGCAGCTACAAAATGTGGACCACCTGCAGCAGCGGACCCTGCTCCGCCACCTACGCCGGCGAGTGGAACGTGAACCAGTCCGGCTCCTACGGTTCGACGCCGGTTGCGGTCACCGATGCTGCCCCCACCACCACGTACAACCCGCAGTTGGAAGCCTTCGGCAGCATGAGCGGCCGGGTCACCAATAAGGCAGGCCAGCCGCTGACAGCAGTCTCCGTCTCAGCCTCGCCCAGCGGCGGCGGACAAGTAAGCAGCACGAAGCCCGATGCCAACGGTTACTTCACCCTCACCAAGATCCCGCCCAACCAGGCATACATCAGCGTCCGGGACGAATCAGGCCAGCGCCTCTATCTGGAGCAGTACTGGACCGGCACCGGCACCGTAGACACCTACACGGCGGCTACCGTACCGTCGGGAGTCGCCTGGACCAACGTGAACTTCGTCCTCAAGGATGAAACCATCATCGAAGCCACAGTGACAGACACCGCTGGTGCGCCGATCGCCGACGTCGGCTACATCCCGTGGGTCTACAACGACGCAACGGGGGCCTGGGACGGACCCCAAATGGGCCCCCTCACCTCTAATGCG
Source organism: Paenarthrobacter aurescens (assembly GCF_025421775.1). GTDB lineage: Bacteria > Actinomycetota > Actinomycetes > Actinomycetales > Micrococcaceae > Arthrobacter > Arthrobacter aurescens_B. Next base: position 10,505 of record NZ_JAOEFX010000004.1, read on the forward strand.
CAAGGCAAGATCTACTGGCGTATGACCGTGGGCAAGAAGTACAAACTCTGCGTCTCGGACGATGTCTACGAAGGCACACCGCGCGACAAACGCTACAAGGCCGAGTGCTACGACAACACTCCCACCAAGGACACGGCCACTGTCCTGACGGCGACCGCTGCCGGTCAACGCGTGAAGCTGACCATGCAGCTGGACGTAGCGGGCCTGTCGTTGGCCCCGGGCAGGCCCTTCGTTTACGGCTCGGCCCAGGCAGGGCAAACCCTGACCGTTGACCCCGGCGTGTGGGGCCCCGCTCCGGTAGCCCTGGCCTACCAGTGGCAGCGCTCCACTGACGGTACCGAACTGCAGGACATCGCAGGTGCCACCGCGCCTACCTATGTGCCCACCGCCGCTGATGCCGGGTACGACATCTGGGCAAGGGTCACGGGCACAAAGACCGGGTATGTCCCGCACTACGACACGGTGCACGCCGGTAAATCGGGCGCCGACGCTGTCACGGCCTCCAAGCCTTTCACTATTCTGGGCACGCCCAGCGCCGGAAATACCCTGACCGTGGACCACGGCACTCTGACGCCCGCGCCGGACTTTGGCCCCTACTACGACTGGTTCGTCAACGGCGTCCAGGACTACAGGTCGAACGCGAAAACTTTCGTCTTGCAAGCCTCAGACGCCGGCAAAAAAGTCACCGCCCGGCTCAGCATCCACGACTGGCCGCTCCAGCCGTACTACGGCCAGGCCTCCGTCACCGTTGCTGCAGGCACTTTGACTGCCCCGGTACCGACCATCTCGGGGACGGCAAAGGTGGGATCGGTGCTGACCGCTGCTCCAGGGACATGGGGCCCTGCTCCGGTGACCTTGGCGTATCAGTGGTTCCGCTCTGGTGTTGCGGTGACAGGTGCTACTTCAGCTACCTACTCTCTTGTCGCTGCCGATCAGGGTAAGACCATGACAGTCCGGGTGACCGGGTCCAAGACCGGATTTACGACGGCCGCGAAAACCTCCGCAGCGACAGCCGCTGTCGCCGTAGGCACGTTGACCGCACCGGTTCCCACGGTGTCGGGGACGGCAAAGGTGGGATCGGTGCTGACCGCTGCTCCGGGTGCGTGGGGCCCTGCTCCGGTGACCTTGGCGTATCAGTGGTTCCGCTCTGGTGTTGCAGTCACCGGCGCTACTTCAGCTACCTACCCCTTGGCTGCGGCAGACCTAGGCAAGACCATGACAGTCCAGGTGACCGGGTCCAAGACCGGATTTACGACGGCCGCGAAAACCTCCGCAGCGACAGCCGCCGTCGCAGCGGGCACGTTGACCGCACCGGTTCCCACGGTGTCAGGGACGGCAAAGGTGGGATCGGTGTTGACGGCTGTTCCGGGTGCGTGGGGCCCTGCTCCGGTGACCTTGGCGTATCAGTGGTTCCGCTCTGGTGTTGCAGTCACCGGCGCTACTTCAGCTACCTACTCTCTTGTCGCTGCCGATCAGGGTAAGACCATGACAGTCCGGGTGACCGGGTCCAAGACCGGATTTACGACGGCCGCGAAAACCTCCGCAGCGACAGCCGCTGTCGCCGTAGGCACGTTGACCGCGCCAGTTCCCACGGTGTCGGGGACGGCAAAGGTGGGATCGGTGCTGACCGCTGCTCCGGGTGCGTGGGGCCCTGCTCCGGTGACCTTGGCGTATCAGTGGTTCCGCTCTGGTGTTGCAGTCACCGGCGCTACTTCAGCTACCTACCCCTTGGCTGCGGCAGACCTAGGCAAGACCATGACAGTCCAGGTGACCGGGTCCAAGACCGGATTTACGACGGCCGCGAAAACCTCCGCTGCGACAGCCGCCGTCGCAGCGGGCACGTTGACTGCGCCCACTCCCACCATCTCGGGCACCAAAACGGTGGGCAGCACGCTCACCGCAACCCCCGGCGCATGGGGTCCGGCACCTGTGACGTTGACCTACCAGTGGTTCCGCGGAAGCACTGCCATTGCGGGCGCCACCTCGGCGACGTACAAACTGATCGCCGCGGACAAGGGAAGCGCCATCAAAGTACGCGTCACAGGCACCAAAACTGCGTACACCACACTGGCGCGCTACTCGGCGGCCACTGCCCTGATCGGCTGACCTGCCAACGAGGGAGGGCCGCGGCAACTTGCTTCTCCCTTTCACCGGTGTGACAGCGTGTGTTCGTGTCCATTGATCTGCATTTCCAGCGCTTCCACGGCTGTGACGACCCGGGGGAACCGGTCCATTAACCTGTTGCCGGAGTTCTTCGGAGCGGTGGTGGGTTGGGTTGGCTGCCCCACCCCGGTTGCACGACGGCGGCCGAAACTTGGCGTTCGTCGTGCCCAGCCGTGTCGCTTGTTAGGCCCCGATGGCGGCGATGGCGTAGTGGGCGATGCGGAGGAGGTCCTCTTTGCTGGCGCCGTCGCGGGCTTGCTGGCTCATTCCTTGTAGTGTCGCTCCGACGAAGGCTGCCATTGCATGGGTGTCGGTGGATTGGGGGATCCGGCCTGCTTCGCGATCCCGGGTCAGTGCTTCTGCCATGGCCAGGATGTTGTCGTTGCGCATTTTGGACAGCCGTTCTGCGACGTGGCGGTTCGCGGAGGTAACCGCGACGGCGGAGCTGATCACCAGACAACCACCCGGGAATGTCTTTGACGGGTAGTGGTCGGCGGCTTCTATGAGCAGCCGCCGCATAAGATTCAGCCCGGAGTCTTCTTCTGCGAAGGCGATGGACATGAAGCTTCCGTGGGTGGCGTTGTAGTGATCCACAACGGAGAAGAAGAGGTCTTCCTTGGAGCCAAAGGCCTTATAAAGGCTGGGCGGATTGATGCCCATGGCCTTCGTGAGCTCCGCAAGTGAGGTGCCCTCGTATCCGCTGTCCCAGAAGACCAAAGTGGCGGCTTCCAAGGCATCATCGAGACTAAATTTCCGTCCTTGGCCTGCTTTTCCTGACATCGTCGTCCTCTCGTCGTTCCTCTCAAGAAGAGCCCCCAGCAGCAGGCATCTATTCCCGCCGCCTCCACGAGAGTGGTTTTTCATTATGTGGTCAGCGCCACATATATGTTTTCGAAATCTTTCTTGTAGTGATCGCTAAACGTATGTAAGTATCTCATTCATGAGCGAAACACACAAAGACCACATCGCCGTCGTGACCGGAGCCAGCCGAGGGATCGGCGCGGCAATCTCCTCCCGCCTTGCCACCGCAGGCTTGACTATTGCTGTCCACTACGGACAGGACGGGAAGGCGGCTGCGGACGTAGCGGCCTCCATCGAAGCCGCCGGAGGAAAGGCTTTCCCTTTCCAGGCAGATCTCGGGACCGATACCGCGGCCCAGGATTTTTGGGCCTCCTACGATAAAGCCGCTGCCGAAGCCGGTGTCTTGAACCAGCCCATTCACGTACTCGTGAACAATGCCGGGGTCACCTTGCGCGGGGCCATCGAGGACTTTAGCCGGGAAGATTTTCTTACCCAGCAGGCCATCAACGTCAATGCGCCCTACTTCATCGTCAAGGAAGGACTGCCCCGGATCGCTGATGGGGGACGCATCATCAACATCTCCTCCGGAGTCACCCGCATAGCTTTCCCGGAAATCATTGGTTACGCCCTCACTAAGGGCGCCATTGAAGCCTTCACCCTGACCCTCGCCAAACATCTCGGGCCCAGGGAAATCACCGTGAACTCGGTCGCCCCGGGTGTCGTGGACACCGACATCAACGCTGGTTGGCTCCGCGGCAACGAAGAAGCCCAGGCCGGGGTAGCTGCCAGCAGCGCCCTGGGCCGCGTGGGCCAGCCCGACGATATTGCGAGCATCGTGACTTTCCTTGCCTCCGACGAAGCGCGCTGGATCACGGGGCAGAAGATCGACGCCACCGGCGGCACCAACCTCTAACTCACCGCACTATCTGGACGCTTACCGTCCTAAAGCGTCACATCCGCACAGGGCCCAACCTAGGCCTGACCCGCATCACATCCAGGGGGAATCATGAACCGTGCCCGAATTCGTGGCATTGACCATTTCGGTCTCACTATCAGATCGCTTCGCCAAGCGATCCACGACCTTCGGAACGCCCTTGGCGCTGAGGTCTGCTACGTAGAAGGCCCGATCACTGATCGGGAACCTGGTTGGATGGCGGCGAAACTGGGAGCCCGGGGAACCTGCTCATTAACGGTGGCCGCAATGAATGTTCACGGTATCAACCTCGAACTTTTCGAATACGTCGGCGCCGAACGCCGCTCCTGGGACACTCCTCCGGGAGCGGCGGGCAGTTTCTTCCTCATTTTCCAGACCCCGAACCCTGACCGCGTGATCGCCAGGCTTTACAACGAGAACGCGACAGTCCGCCCCATCGAGCACCCGATCAACGGGTATGAGGTAGCACTGCCTTCCGGGATCAACCTGGCAATCCAGCACAGACCAGTGCAGCGTCTCCTCGGAGCAGTTGCGCTGAGCCGGTACGACTTCGCGACGGCCCAGCACGAACTCACATCCACGCTCGGTTTCAGCCAGCAGGAGGCCACCACCGCATTCGGGGCCACCGGTTACCTCTTCGCCAGCGACCATGGGCTGCCAGTCGCAGTACTCCATGGGAATTCTCCCTCACCCCGTCCAGCCAACAGCGACCTGGGCGGCCATCACGTAGCGTTCCACGCCGACGACGTGGACAAGACGGTCAACTCCATTCGGAACATCAGCGGCTACACCACTTTGGGTGAACCCGAGACCATCATTGACGGACCCATCGCAGGAGACAGGTGGGTGTACCTCAACTCTCCATTCGGGCTCCAGCTCGAGATCATCAACATGCCCGACGGCACCCTGCCCTATGAAAGGGACGCTGCTGCGCTTCGGACCCCCATCGCGATCGGAGCGTTCTCTTGAGCCGCACCGCCTCCCGCCGGTCGATGCTCAGCGCAAGCGGCGCACTGCTGGGCGCTATCGCACTGAGCGGTGCGCCAGCGCGCGCCCAAGCCGCCGAGACCCAACCCCGTACCAGGGGCTATCAAGTCATCACCTCCGCCTCCGAACAGTTCGATGACCTGCAACAAGGCACGAACCTGAGGTGGAAAGGTGAGGCCGAGCGCATCGCGTTCCCACGCACGGCAGCCGAGGTCGCCGAAGAACTTCGCGCCGTCCTGCGGCTGGGACTGCGTCCTTCTGCCCGCAGCGGAGGGCACTGCTACGAAGGATTCGTCGCCAACCCGGCCGTGAAATCCATCATCGACCTTTCCGCCATGGACCAAGTCCGCTGGGACCCCGAGATGAATGCCTTCGAAGTAGGCGCCGGCGCGCAACTCGGGCTGGTCTATCAACTGCTCTACAAGCAATGGGGCGTCTACGTTCCCGCAGGGAACTGCCCCACTGTTGCTGCCGGCGGCCACATCGCCGGCGGCGGTTACGGATCAATGAACCGCCGCGACGGACTCGTCGTTGACCACCTCCTCGCCGTTGAAGCCGTTCACGTCCGCAAGGACGGTTCCGTCGCGATCAGTCGCGGCACCCGGGACCCGAAGGACCGACACCACGAACTGTGGTGGGCCTACACAGGCGGTGGGGGCGGGAATTTTGGCATCGCGACCCGGTACTGGCTTCGCAGCCCCTCAGCCACGGAGAACCGGCCGGAAAAGGCCCTGCCTTCACCTCCGCGTCATGTCTGGCTCAGCACTGTGTCCTGGTCCTGGGCTGACATCGATGAAGCAGCATTTACCCGGCTGCTGAACAACCACGGCCAATGGCACGAAAGAAACACAGCCCCCGGAACCCCGGAAGCAAACCTTTTCGCCCAACTGAAAACCTGGCACCGTTCCAACGGTTTTATCACCATGGATACCATCGTTGACGCAGCAACCCCTGATGCTGAAGGTGTCCTGGACCGCTACCTGGCAGCCATGTCGGAGGGAGTGCCCACGGCGAAGGTCACCCAGCGCCGAATCGTGCCGTGGATGCAGGCCACGCAATGGACCGGGTTCACCGGACCCGACTCCACCCGCCGGTTCAAAGGTAAGTCAGCGTACCTGCGTCGTACGTTCACACCCGAGGCGATCGCCGCTGCCTACCGCGGCCTGAACGATCCAAGGATCGCCAACCCGGGAGCGCTGCTGATGATTGCCTCCTACGGAGGTGCCGTTAACAGCGTCGCCCCGGACGCGACAGCCGTCCCCCAACGGGACTCCATCATCAAATTCCAGGTGGTCTCCATCTGGGACAACCCCGAAGATGACCAAACCAACGTCACCTGGACCCGCAACACCTACCAGGGCATGTTCGCCTCCACAGGCGGAGTCCCTCCCCTGAACTCCACAGCAGATGGTGCCTTCGTAAATTACGCAGACACGGACCTGGACGACAGCGCCTGGAACACCTCCGGACTAACTTCGTTCGACCTCTACTACAAGGGCAACCTGCCACGCCTCAAACGCGCACGCGCCGCCTACGACCCGAAGGGAGTGTTCTCCCATGCCCAAAGCATCCCTCTTGCCTGAACCTACCGGCACGCTTCCGGTAACTGCACGCCGCCTTGACGCCCTGACGGGACTCCGCTTCTACGCCGCGCTGCTCGTTTTCGCCTTCCACATCAGCCTGAGTCGCTTCTACCTCGGCGATTCGGACATAGTTGAACCGCTGCAGTTCATCCTCAAGAACGGTGGATGGTTCGGCGTCACGTTCTTCTTCGTTCTCTCCGGGTTCGTCCTCATGTGGTCTGCCCGCGCCGGGGACACTCCCGGACGGTTCATCTGGCGACGAATCGCCAAGATCGTCCCGAACCATGCCGTGACCTTTTTCCTCGCTCTGGCCATCGGCGGGCTCGGGGCCTCCACGATCGGTGAAGCGGTCGCCAACCTCCTGCTGATCCACGCCTGGATACCGGCCGACACCGCCTTCTTCAGCATCAACCACCCCAGCTGGTCGCTCTCAGCCGAACTCTTCTTCTACCTCGCGTTCCCTTTTGTGCTGCCACTGGTGAACCGCATCCCACGACACAGCCTCCTCCTCATCGGCACCGCACTGATAGGACTGATCACTCTGGCACCGCTGGCCGCCGGGCTACTCCCCGCCGGGGAACTCTTCGGTCCCAACCATGCCCAATCGCCACTGTTCGGCGCATCCATCCCGCAAATCTGGGCCGTCTACGCACTGCCACCGGTCAGACTCCTCGAATTCGCCTTGGGCATGCTCGCGGCCCGGGCCGTCCGCGAGAGAATCCTGCCGACCATCCCGCTCGGCCCGGCCCTTCTGGTCGCGGCGATCGGCTACGGGGGATCCCTCTTCCTCCCCATTACCTGGCAAATGGACGCCGCCTACGTCATCCCCGTGCTGCTGCTTGTCATCGCAGCAGCGCAAGATACCTCCCCACCGGGGATCTTCGCTTCCCCCGCAGCGGTCCGCCTGGGCGAATTGTCCTTCGCGTTCTATATGGTCCACGACATCGTCCTGACCCTGACCCGCTCCATCGTCGGGTCGGCGGCGCTGCAACCCTTGCCGGCAGCCTTAACCATTCTTGCCGCCTTCGTGCTCAGCCTCGGCTGCGCCTACCTGCTCTGGCGGCTGGTTGAAGTCCCGGCCAACAACGCACTACGTTCCCGCAACCCCTTCTCCGCACGACCCACCATCTCCCGAGAGGCCTGAAATGACTACCATCAACCGCGCATGGACCGTCTCCGCCCAGCAGGACGTCCAATACCGGGTGGAAACCACCTTTGACATCCTTGACCCGGCCAACCCGACTTTGGTCGATGGAGAGCACGGCTCACGACGACTCATCGTCACCGACACCACCGTCAACGATCTCTACGGCGAGAGGATCCGCGCCTACGCCGCAGCGAACCTCTCCGAATACAAGATCTTGGTATTGCCCCATGGCGAAACGAACAAACGCTGGAGCGCAGTAGAAACCGTCCTCGAAGCCATCGAAACCTTCAAGCTCGACCGCCGTCGTGAACCCGTGATCGCCATCGGGGGCGGAGTCCTCACCGACATCGTAGGATTCGCCTGCAGCATTTACCGCCGCAACACCCCCTTCGTCAGAGTCCCCACCACTCTGATCGGAATCGTTGATGCAAGCGTCGGAGTCAAGACCGGAGTGAACTTCCAGACCGGCAAAAACAAAATCGGCACCTACTTCGCCGCGTCCCGCAACCTCCTCGACACCTCCTTCCTCAGCTCCCTCGAGCAGCGCCACGTCTCCAACGGACTCGCGGAGATTCTCAAAATCGCCCTGGTTAAGGACGAAGAACTGTTCGCCCTGCTCGAAGAGCACGGCGCGGCTGCACTGGCCGGCCGGTTCCAGCAGCACACCGAGGCCCAACAACAAATCATCGACAAAGCCATCAGCGGGATGCTGGAAGAGCTGGAACCCAACCTCTGGGAACAGACCCTGGAACGTTTGGTCGACTACGGCCACACCTTCTCCCCCACCGTGGAAATGACCGCCTTACCTGAACTGCTTCACGGTGAAGCCGTCTGCCTGGACATGGCCCTCACCACCGCCATCAGCGTCCACCGGGGTCTGGTAACCCCGGACGAAGCCAGCCGGATATTCAGCGTCATGCGCACACTTGGTTTGCCTGTCACCCACCCCTCCATGAGTGTCGATGTCCTGGTCCAGGCACTCATCGACACAACCCGCCACCGCAATGGACTCCAGCGCCTGCCTCTGCCCACCGGGATCGGCGCGGCTACCTTCGTCAACGACCTCACACCCCGGGACATCGAAGCAGCACTAAACATCCTCACCGGCGCCGATAACCGGGACCTGGAAAGGTCGGCGGCATGAACACCCCCACCAAAGCGCCTCCACGGCCCCGCACCCCCCACCGCCACGCCACGGTCCTTGGCGTCCACGGCGCTGCAGGCACCACCGGATGGAAGGCCTTCTATACCCGGCGCGAGCTCGAATCAGCGACAGAAGCTGTGGAATGGGCTACTCTCCCGCCGGGTGGGGTCAGCGGTGAACACCGCCACACGCGTACCGAGGAAATCTATTTGATTCTGGAGGGAACGGGTGAGTTTTTCCTTAATGGCACAGCGCATAAGGTCAGCCCCGGGACCCTCGCCTTGACGACACCAGGGAACACCCACGGCCTGCGAAACACCGGCTCGACGACGCTGAACTGGTGGGTCATTGAAACCCTCACACCACACACCCAGAGCTGCCTCGAAGGCAGCCACCACACAGAAAGGCCGCCCATGCCTGCCCGGATCCATGACCTCCACGCAACCCCCATCGTCGACACACAAGGGACCTTTGACGGGCCATTGGCCGCCATCGAACGGCACACCCTCACCCCAGGACAAAACATAGAGCTCGGAAAGCCCGGCGCAGAAATCGCAGGCTTCCTGAACACCGGCAGTGCCACACTTTCATTCGCTGACACGACCGCCACGATCGATGCACCAACATCGTTCCTGGTGCCCAACGGCTCTCCTGCCGTGCTGACAGCAACCTCCAACGTGGAATTGTTTGCCGTAGAGCTCAGGACCCCCGGCTCATGATCATCACCACACCGGACCCGGCAGATTACTGGAGCTGCCTGATCCGCCGCGGAATGCTTCACAGCGAAACAGAAGCCATCGAGCACTGGAGGCTGGCCCCTCAGCAAAGCCTGGCCCTGGGCGGCCAAGGCGTGCACGAAGCGTTCATCATTCTGTCCGGTCAGGCGGACATCGAAGGCAGGAAGCTGTCAGCGGGGTCCGTGCTGTTTGCGCCAGCTCAAGAGCAGGGAACGCTGCGGGCCGAGACGGAAACCATCCTGCTAAGCGTCAGGACCTACCCTCAGACGGTCACCAGCAACCTCCCGCCCAGAGTTCCCGAGCTACCCGAAAGTGAACGTGCCATCTGAAACGCGAAGGGCAGGGCAGCTCACCGCCTGGGCCCTGCCCTTCGCACTCTTTTTCGCCGTCACAGTCGAGATGGCCCCCACCGGTGCGCTGGAACACATCGCCAGGGCCTTTGGTTCAGACATTGGAACAGCCGCCGCCGGTTCGAGTCTCTACGCCTTCAGCACCGCGCTGTTTGCGCTTCCACTTTCAGCCCTGGCCCAACGATTCAATCTCCGCAAGACAGCAATCCTCACCGCCGGCATCTTCGCAGTCCTGGGCCTCGCCACCAGCGCTGCCCCGGACATGTCCACTTATCTGGTCCTCCGAACAATCCAAGGAGCCGCCCACGGCGCGTTCTTCCCCTTGGTCCTGGCCCTGGCAGCCGCGGCCTCACCAACCAACACCGGCAAAGCAACCGCCAGGGTGCTCCTGGGTAACGGCTGTGCCCTCGCCCTCGGCGTACCGGCTGCCGAGGCGCTAAGCTCCATCGACTGGCGGATCCCCCTTGCCTTGGCGTCCTGCGGCGTCTTCGCAGCCATGATCTGCGCGCCCCGACCACAACCAGGCCCTACACAGGCAGAGCTCGCCACGAAGGCAGGATCCAAGGGCAGTTTTGTGCCCATAGCCCTCATCCTTGCCGTGGCACTGGCTGGACACTTCTCGTACTACACGTTCCTCGCACCCATGGCCACCCACGCGGGGACCCAACCGTCCCTTGTCCTTGCGGTTTACGGAGGAGCCGTGATCATCGCGACAGCACTCTCCGGGCGCCTGGCTGGGAAAAGACGACTGCAGCGAGCGTTTATCGTCATGGTTGCCGAAGCTGTCATCCTCGCTGGCGCCGCCCTGTTCGCAGGACCCGTCCTGGTGTTCACCACTGCAGCCATGGCAGGAACCTGCTTCGGTATGCTTCCCACCCTCATGCAGTCAGAAATCCTCGACCGCTCCCGCGGAAACCAGACCATGGCCTCAGGAGCCGCAGTAGTCGCGTTCAACGCAGGAATCGCCGCCGGATCCGCCGGCGGAGCAACACTGGTGGGCACCTCCGTCCAGTCCCCCGCGCTCGTCGGCTCATGCCTCCTCGGCTTCGCCGCCATCATGCTGGCCTTCCTCCACAACAGATCAAGGGCAAAACAGCCGGAGACTTTACTTAAAGCAGCCGTTCACTGATCGCCTCGTGTCCCACTTCCTTAGTTGTGGGGCAGCCGCTTCCGCTGGCACAGACGAAAGCCCCCGGACCACTTTCCTCACGTCGAAGTCATGGTTTCACCCATACAAACAGCCAATACCGGATCAGGGCTGAACGAACCAGCGCCGATGGCCTTGACCCTCAAGTAAGCAGCCACCCCTCCGACTAGCCGGCCCCATACTTATCAGCGGTGGGCATCGTGGGTAGTTCACCCCATCGCGAACACCCCAGCCCTGCGCGAGGATACACAAACACGCTTCGGTGACACCGGACGGCCACCTACATCCCCGATAAAGGAGCCAGAACCATGAAACTCGCCTCAAAGATCGCAAGCGCCGGCGCTCTGCTGGGACTCGCTGCAACGTCACTGCTAGCGGGGGTACCTGCGGCCAATGCCTCGGGTACGGGCCAAGCCTGCCCTGCAAACCGTGTGTGCCTGTACTTCAACAGCAACTTTGAAGGGGCCCGGGCTGACTTCGCATACAGTGATGCCGGCCTGGGCAACGAGCTCTTCACCGATGGCCCAGTTGGCGCGAACGGCTGGGGAGTCCAAGTCAACAACAACGCAGCGTCGCTCATCAACAACACCCCAGGCGGAGCCAACATCTATGACGGACCCAACTGCACTGGCGAGGCATGGGCTACCTACGGTGGAGAACGCGTCAATTTGGCTTCAATGGGCATGAAGAACCGGGTGTCCTCAATTCAAATAGAAGGGGCATGCATCAATCGGGATCAATCCTGGGCATAGCAGGCCGACGAAAAGATCAAGGACGGTTTTAAGAAGGAAACACCCCTGTTTAATGGCTGGGGCGTGTTTGATGGCTGGGGCGTGGCGGGCTGTCGGAACTGAGCCCGCCACACCCTCGCTTCGATACGGCGCCGACGCCGGCCCCAAACACAATCCTGACGTCCCATTTCCCTGGACCCGGGAGACTCAATTGGGCTCCTTCACTCCAACACCACCGACCGCCCCACTTTCAGGCGCACCCCGGCGCCCTCGGTCTCAACCGCACTCACCAGCCACATCTTGCGCGGGATCACCGTCCCGGCACTTGTGGTGTACGCCTCCACCACCAAGGCGGGCTTGCCGCCGTCGTCGACTATTTCCGCTGCGGCCGAAGCGCCGTCCCGGAAGGTGACCACCAGCGAAGGGCCTGCCCCGGCAATAACGAGAACGGCCCCGGGGAACAGATGAGTATGCGAAGCCTCGGCAGTCGCCACCACACCCCCTCAACTCTTGTAGTACAAGTACGGAACTTGTATCCTAAGTGGCAGGCAAGGATGCCGCACCCACTAGGAGAACCATGAGCACCGTAGATCTCATTCGCCACGTCAAGCTATCCACGGCACGTTTGCCCCTGACCGTACCCATCAGCGACGCGAAAGTCTTCACCGGCAGGCAGAAGCCCATGACCGAAGTGGTGTTCCTGTTCGCGGAAATCACCACCGAACAAGGCCACAGCGGCATGGGCTTCAGCTACTCCAAGCGCGCAGGCGGCCCCGCACAGTACGCCCACGCCAAGGAAGTCGCCGAAGGCATCATCGGCGAGGACCCCAACGACATCGGCAAGATCTACACCAAGCTTCTCTGGGCCGGCGCCTCCGTGGGCCGGTCCGGCGTGGCAACTCAGGCGCTTGCGGCCATCGACATCGCGCTCTACGACCTCAAGGCCAAGCGTGCCGGACTCCCCCTGGCCAAACTGCTGGGCTCCTACCGCGACTCGGTGCAGACCTACAACACCTCCGGCGGCTTCCTGAACGCCACGCTGGAGCAGGTCAAGGAACGCGCAACGCAATCCGTTAACGACGGCATCGGCGGCGTCAAGATCAAGGTGGGCCTGCCCGACTCCAAGGAAGACCTCCGCCGTGTGGCCGGAGTGCGCGAGCACATCGGCTGGGACGTCCCGCTCATGGTGGACGCAAACCAGCAATGGGACCGCGCCACAGCGCTGCGCATGGGCCGCCAGCTCGAGGAATTCAACCTGATCTGGATCGAAGAACCGCTGGATGCCTACGACTTCGAGGGCCACGCGCACCTGGCCCAGGTCCTGGATACGCCCATCGCCACCGGTGAAATGCTGGCGTCCGTCGCCGAGCACAAAGGCCTCATCAACGCCAATGGCTGCGACATCATCCAGCCGGATGCTCCGCGCGTTGGTGGCATCACCCAGTTCCTGCGCCTCGCGGCTTTGGCGGATGAAAGAGGCCTGGGCCTTGCACCGCACTTCGCCATGGAAATCCACCTCCACCTGGCCGCCGCGTATCCACGAGAGCCGTGGGTGGAGCACTTCGACTGGCTCGACCCCTTGTTCGAGGAACGCCTGGAGACCAAGAACGGCCGCATGATCGTCCCGGACCGCCCGGGATTGGGCGTCACCCTCAGCGGGCAGGCCCGCGCGTGGACCACGGAATCAGTAGAGTTCGGCGCGTAATCTTGAACCCATGAGCCGAAACCTGACCGCGGATCTCGCCGCCGACCTTCGCACCCGCATCGTCGACGGCGCCATCCAACCAGGTGAGAAGCTCCCCAGCGAAAACACCCTCATCAGCGAATTCGGGGTGAGCCGGACGGTGGTCCGCTCGGCGCTGACCCGCCTGCAGGCTGAGGGATTGGTTGAAACCGAACGTGGGCGGGGCAGCTTCGCGCTGACTCCGCCCGCGGAAGGTCCCGCCGCGGCGCCCGGCACACGGCCGGTCTCAAGCATGGAAGAGCGGCTGCAGATGCTCGACTTCCGTATCGGCGTCGAGACCGAAGCCGCGGCCTTGGCCGCGCGGAACCACACCGAACACCAACTCAAAGCAGTTCATGGTGCCCTGGAGCAGTTCACCGCCAGTTCAGGCCACCCGGCGCATTCCATGAAAGCGGATTTCGAGTTCCATCGGGCCGTTGCTGCGGCCACAGGCAATCCCTTCTATACGGACTGCATCTCCGCCCTGGGCCAGACCATGATCACCATGCCCCGTCCGCGCCTCGTCGCCAGCGAAGACCGGGACTCCCCCGAGCGCTTCGCGCAGGTGGTCCACGAACACTCCTCTATATACGCAGCAATCGCAGAGGGAGACCAAGTGGCTGCCGCGGCGGCAATGCGCCTGCACTTGAGTAACTCACGACGCCGGTTCACGGCTTCCGCACGCGGCTGACGGTCACGCGCGCCTCACCCAACCAGGTAACAGCACCTGCTCCTACGAAGCGCCAATGGAGCGTTATCTGTCACCCAGTTGGGAATCCCGCATAAAACAAAAGAGCCCCGATCCTAAGACCGGGGCTCTTTCAATTGCGTGCGCGAGGGGGGATTTGAACCCCCACACCCTTTCGGATACTGGCACCTGAAGCCAGCGCGTCTGCCGTTCCGCCACTCGCGCGCAACTTCTTTTTCAGGATTTCCGCAGGTCTCCCAGCTTCGTTTCCTTCAAAAGCAGCGAGATCAAGCATAACGGACATTCCCGGGAAAACACCAATCGAGGCGAGGAGGGCCCCGCCGGGAGGCACAGGAGCCCCTGGAAAGGCCGCCAACAACGGTTGAATTCCACGAAAATTTCATGCCCCCACTCCCGCGCCAGCAAGGGCCGTGCGCGAACTTTTCCGGGTCGCAAGGCGTTGTGGATTAAGGCCATTCCCAGTCAGTCCCAGTAGTATCGGGAAGTGGAAGGGCCGTCAGGCGCGTACTTCGCTGTGTGCGCAGACGTACCAAACGATGGACTATCGGACCAGGCACAGCGGGTGCCGCGGCAAGGAAAGGAGAAGGACATGGGTTTGCTGGACAAAGTCGAGCGCGGCATTGAAAAAGCCGTTCGCAACGTCTTCTCCACGGGGTCGCGGGCACGTGTTGAGCCGGTGGAGATTGCGAGCAAACTGAGGCGCGAGTTGGACAACAAGTCCCTCACCATCGCCGCCGGTCGTACACTCGCTCCCAACGTTTTCGATGTCCTGCTCAGTGACGAGGACTTCGCCAGGGCCCAGGAATGGGGTACACCGCTGGCTGAGGAGCTGTGTGACGTCGTGATCCAGCATGTCCGCAGCCAGGGCTACACCCTCCAGGGCGCGGTCCGGATTTCGTTCCGTCGAAATGACGAGGAACGTGCAGGGCACTTCGAAATCGCGTCCCGGACTGAGAAATCCTCCGATGACGCAGCTCCGGCTCCGCAAGCTCCCCGGGCACATGTTCCGGCGGCTCCGGCACGCCAGCCCACGCGCCTTCAGCCTGTGCTGGATATCGGCGGTCAGCGGTATTCCCTCAACGCCCAGTCTGTGGTGCTGGGACGATCCTCCGAAGCCGACATCCTGGTGGATGACACCGGCGTCTCGCGGAAGCACCTCGAGGTCCGCACCCAGAACGGCAGCACCTGGGCCGTTGACCTTGGCTCCACCAATGGCAGCTACGTCAATGGACATAAAGTGAACGGCAGCGTGGAGCTTACAGACGGCTCAACCATCACGATGGGACGTACCAAGATCATTTTCCGCCTCCTCCCCCAAACCCCGGGTGGCAACGCGTGAACGACGTCAGTGAACTGACCATCACGGCTCTTCGCTTCGGGTTTCTCCTGCTGCTGTGGGTCCTGATCTTCAGCATTGTGACCACCATGCGCCGTGATCTCCAGATCGGCCGCAAGGCCGTCACCGGAGCTCCCACGGCCCGCGAAGTGCGCAAGCATCCGGAACTGGCCGCGTCACCGCCGCCGGCCATCCAGCATGCCCGCACACTTGTAGTCACGGAGGGCCCGCTCAAGGGCACTACTCTTCCCCTCGCCGCCAGCCCCATCCTGCTTGGCCGCGCACAGGAAGCCACGCTGGTCCTGGAAGACGATTATGCTTCGGGCCGGCACGCGCGCCTGTTCCCACAGGGCAGCCGCTGGTTCATTGAGGACCTCGGCTCTACCAACGGCACCTACTTGGCCGATCAACAGCTCACCCGCGCTTTACCGGTTGAGCTTGGCGTCCCCGTGAGAATCGGCAAGACGGTCATTGAATTGAGGCCGTAGTCCATGGCCTCCCCCGAGACCCCCGAAGGCAAGGAAACGCCCGCGGAGCGCCCACTCATCATGCGCTACGCGGCTCGCTCCGACGTCGGACGGATCCGCTCCAAGAATGACGACTCCGCATATGTGGGCCGCCATCTTGCAGTCGTGGCCGATGGCATGGGTGGTCACGCCGGTGGCGACGTCGCCTCCGCTTCAACGGTCCTGGACATGATCCACCTTGATCATGACGACTATCCGGACGGCGCCGAGACCGTCCTCGCGGACGAGATCCAGACCGCTAATTCACTGCTTTCCGAGCTTGTCCACCAGAATCCCAAGCTTTCCGGCATGGGAACCACCGTGACTGCGCTCCTCTTGGAGGACCGCAAGCTCCACTTCGCCCATATTGGCGACTCCCGCGCCTACCGCCTGCGTAACAAAAAGTTCGAGCAAATCAGCATCGACCACACGTTCGTGCAGCGTCTCATTGATGAGGGACGCCTCCGTCCCGAGGAAGCCGAAACACATCCCCACAAGAACGTCCTGATGCGTGTACTGGGTGACGTCGACGCCAGTCCCGAGCTTGATCTGGACGTCCTCGACGTCGAACCCGGCGAACGCTGGCTGCTTTGCTCCGACGGCCTGAATTACGTGGCGGGCCACGTGGTGGAGCGCATGGTCCGCGAGACCAAGGACCTCCGCGAGTGCGCCGAGATCCTGGTCGATCTCACCTTGGAAGCCGGCGCCCCGGACAACGTCACCGTAGTGATGCTGGAAATTTCGGAAGAGACCGACGACGACGTCAACACCGCCGCCGTCGATGTCGTTCCGGCTGCGGCTCTGGCCGCAGTGGACGAACCGGAGGCCGTCACCGCTTCGAAGACCCCCGAAGGCCCCTCGGCAACCAAGCCCGCAGAGGACGACAAGTCCGAGCCCAAGGCGAAGGCCGTGCGGCCGGCCGACGCCGGATCGTCCTACAGCGCAGGCGATCCAACGAAGCAGTCAGACGACTCGGCTGTCTCGTCCGAGCCCTCGGACGAGTCCACCGAGCCCCCCACAACTACAGACCCGCACCTCGGTGAGCACCTGTCCGCGGAGGTTCTGCGCGAAGAACTGGCCAGCCGTCCCCACGAACTTGTTGGCGCTGCAGCCACAGCCGCCGAGACCGGATCCATACCTACTGTTGCCGGCCGCACAGTCGCCCGCAGGGCCGCCACAGTACTCACCCACAAGGCCGAACAGGATCGCCTGGACGTCGAGGAGCCCGCACGGCGCCGTATCCGCTGGCTGATGCCTGCCGTCGCAGCCGTTGTTGTGCTCGGCGTCGTGGTGGGCCTATGGCTTGGCTACGCCTGGACCCAAACCCGCTACTACGTGGGCGAATACGATCAGCGGGTGGCCATCTTCAACGGAATCTCCCAGAGACTCGGACCCATTCAGCTTTCCCGACTCGAAGCCGTAACCGACATCAGGGTGGATTCATTGCCGGAATACGGCCAGCAAAGCGTACGCCAGACAGTTCCGGCGGGTGACCTCGACGACGCACAGACCATTGTGGAGAACCTGAAGAATACGGGCAGCGCCTCAGCTAACTGCCCCACCACTCCGGCCACGCCCACACCGTCACCGACCACCAGCGTGCCCGTGCCGAGCACCGCGGCGGTTGCCACACCTTCGCCCGTTCCGACTCCCTGTGAGGCGGCCAAGTGATCCAGACTGAAACAGCACCCAAACCGCGCCGGAACGTCGAGCTTGCCCTCATCGTGCTGGCCCTTGCCGTAGGCGTAGGCGCGAGTGCCTTGGTGAGCATTAACTCCGACGTCGGACTGGACAGGGACTTCTGGTTCCAGTCGAGCCTGCTGGCTGTGGCGGCTTTTGCCTTCCATATGGTCCTCAGGCTCCGCGCAAAGTATGCCGATCCGGTAATACTTCCGATTGTCGTCGCCCTGAACGGTCTGGGGCTTGCCCTGATCCACCGCATGGACGGCCCGGGTGACGATACTGGCAACAACCAGCTCCGGTGGACCCTGATTGCCATGGCAGTATCGATCGCCGTGATCTGGTTCCTCAAAGACCACCGGATTCTGCGCCGTTTCACGTACATCTCACTGGCAGCCAGTGCATTCCTGCTGATCCTGCCCTTGATACCGGGTATTTCCGCCGGTGAAATTCTCGGTGCCCGCGTTTGGATCCGCGTAGGCCCCATGACGTTCCAACCAGGTGAGATCGCCAAGATCACGCTGGCCATATTCTTTGCCGGGTATCTTTCCTCCAACCGGGATCTCATCCTGTTGGCCGGCCGGAAGATCGGTCCCATGCAGTTCCCGCGGTTCAAGGACCTCGGGCCCATGATCACCGCTTGGCTGGTCAGTATCGGAGTCCTGGTCTTCCAGCGTGACCTCGGTTCCTCCATCCTCTTCTTTGGCCTGTTCATCGTGATGATTTACGTGGCCACCAGCCGTATCTCCTGGGTTGTCATCGGCCTGTTGTTGATCCTCGGCGGCGGATTCATTGCCTCGCAGATCTTCTCGCACGTGGCTTTCCGCATCGACAGCTGGATCAACGCCTTCACACCGGAGGTCTTCGGCAGGTCGCCCGGCGGCAGCGGACAGATTGTGCAGGGCCTGTTCGGCATGGCCGACGGCGGTCTGGTGGGTACTGGCCTAGGCCAAGGCCGCCCGGACCTGGTTCCGTTCGCCAACAGCGACATGATTGTGGCCCTCATCGGCGAGGAACTCGGCTTGATCGGCCTCTTCGCCGTCGTGATGCTGTACCTGCTGCTCTTCACCCGCGGCTTCCGCGCTGCACTCGGTACCCGCGATGCTTTCGGGAAACTCCTGGCATGCGGTCTGTCCTTCGCCATTGCCCTGCAGTGCTTCGTGGTCATTGGTGGCGTCACCCGGCTCATTCCGTTGACCGGCCTGACCACGCCGTTCCTGGCAGCCGGTGGTTCCTCGCTCCTGGCCAACTGGATCATCGTCGGCTTGCTGCTCATGATCTCCAACACGGCCCGCGGGCCAGTGGACACCACCCCGATGGTGGGCAAACCCCCGGCCAGCAGCAGCGCGCCCGCACGTAAACCGACCACAGGCCAGACACCCAGCGCACCAACAGAGGCGGTGAAGCACCAATGAACCAGGCTATTCGCAGCTCCTGGATGGCCGCCGTCGCCATGTTTGCCTTGATCTTCGGCGCCATCAGCTATGTCCAGGTCATTGGCGCAGACGACCTCAACGCCAATCCCTGGAACCAGCGCGCCATCCTCGCTTCGTTCTGCAACGACCGCGGCGCCATCATCGTCGGCGGCAAGCCGGTGGCTGAGTCTGTTGCCGGCACAGAGTCCTGCGCGTTCCAGCGCAAGTACACCGAACCCGAGCTGTACGCAGGCATTACCGGTTACTTCTCCAAGGGCTTCGGCTCAACGGGCCTTGAACAGTCCATGGGCGATACCTTGGCCGGCAACTCCGACCAGCTCTTCCTGGACCGCATCAGCCAGATGTTCCTGGGCAACGAGCCCAAGGGTGCCTCGGTGGAGCTGACCTTGGATCCCGAGGTCCAGAAGCTGGCCTTCGATCTCATCCCCGACGGCCAGCGTGGATCCATCGTGGTGACCAACCCCAGGACCGGCGCCGTTCTCGCAATGGTGTCCAAGCCGTCCTACGACCCCAATTTGATCGCCACCCATGACACCGCAGCCGCAGCCGCCAGCTACGCCGAGCTGAACCAGGTCCCTGGCATCAACCTGAACCAGAACGTCAGCGGCCCCACAGGCAACCTCCTCTCACCCGGGTCGGTCTTCAAGCTCATTGATACTGCGGCCGCGTTGAACTCCGGCAAGTACAACAAGGACAGCGAGTTGCCGAATCCCAGTAGCCTCCCGCTGCCCGGGTCCAGTGCCAGCCTGCCCAACTATGCCGGTGGTAACTGCAACGTCCGCGAAACGGCGTCCTTTGCCTTTGCGTTGGAGCAGTCGTGCAATACACCGTTTGCCAGCATTGCGCTGGACCTCGGCCAGGATGCCATTCGGCAGCAGGCGCAGAAGTTTGGCTTCGGCGAGACCTTCGGCGATCAGCTCAAGCTCCAGCAGGCCATCAGTGTCTTCCCAGAGGACCTCGACCAGGCCCAGCTGGCCCAGTCAGCGGTGGGCCAGCGCGACGTCAAAGCCACTCCGTTGCAGATCAACATGATGACTGCGGCGATCGCCAACGGCGGCGTGCAAATGAAGCCGAACCTGGTCAAAACAGTGCGCGCTCCCGATCTTCGCGTTATCAGCGAACTCAAGCCTGAAGCCCTCCGGACCAGCACCACCCAGCCCATAGCCGGTCAGATCACCGAATGGATGACCAGCGCAGTGGACAACGGCATTGCCAAGGGAGCAGCCGTTCCCGGGGTCAAGGTGGCCGGCAAGACCGGCACCGCGGAGCTCGGCGATTCAGGTTTGAACAACTCATGGTTTACCGGGTTCGCCCCGGCAAACGATCCGCAAGTGGCCGTCACCATCGTCATGGAAGGTGTGGATGTGCTCAGCGGTGCCCAGCTAACCAGTCCGAACGCAAAGAAGATTTTTGAGGCGGTGTTGAATAAGTGAGGCCTACTTCAGGAATCACACTCGGCGGCAGGTTCCAGCTGACCAGTCGCATTGCGATTGGCGGCATGGGCGAGGTCTGGAAGGCCAAGGACCAGATTCTTGGCCGGATCGTTGCCATCAAGGTGCTCAAGGAGGAATACACGGGTGACCCCGGGTTCCTCCAGCGGTTCCGTGCCGAGGCGCGGCACACCGCGCTGCTCAACCACGTGGGCATCGCCAATGTCTTTGATTACGGCGAGGAAGCCGGTTCGGCCTATCTGGTGATGGAGCTCGTACCGGGACACCCTTTGAGCGGGATCCTTGAGCGCGAGCAGGTGCTGTCTCCGGACATGACCCTCTCGATCATCGCCCAGACTGCCCGCGCCCTGGCTGTGGCCCACGCACAAGGCTTGGTCCACCGCGACATCAAGCCGGGCAACCTGCTGATCACCCCGGACAACCGCGTCAAGGTCACCGACTTCGGCATCGCCCGTTTGGCGGACCAGGTTCCGCTGACGCAGACGGGCCAGGTGATGGGCACTGCCCAGTACCTGGCACCCGAGCAGGCAACGGGCCAAACTGCCACCGGTTCCTCGGACATCTATTCCCTGGGCGTCATCGGTTACGAGTGCTTGACCGGTCACCGTCCGTTCTCAGGCGAATCGCAGATCGCCATTGCCCTCGCGCAGGTCAACGACGCACCGCCGCCCCTTCCGGAGACGCTGCCCACGCCGGTGCGGGCTCTCCTGATGTCCATGCTGGCCAAGGATCCCAAGAACCGTCCCGCCAACGCCATCAAGCTGGCCGAAGCAGCCGAAGCCATCCGCAACGGAGACATCGCCACGGCCCACGCGGCAGTGCCGGGCATGTTGCTGTTCGAATCCACTACCGGACCCATCACGGCGCCAGTCGACACCGCAACGGCACCCACCGGCGTCGTCACCTCGCCTTACGGTAAAGAGCAATCGTCGACGGCGACCTCCGCACTTCCGGTGCTGGGTGCAGGCGCAGCCGGGGCCGCTGTGGGAGCGGCTGCGGCCGCGTCCGAAAACCCGCTGTCGCGCGCCAATGCATTGGAAGCAGAGCGCCAGCTCAACGACGAAGAGGAAGTTGCCTACAGCGACGACGAAAACTTCGACGATCGCGAGCCGGAACGCAAGAAGCGCAGCCCGTGGACCTGGCCGTTGGTTGCCTTGATCCTGCTGGTGCTGTTCGCGCTTATCGGTTTCCTGATTTCCCAGTCGGGCTTCTTCTCGCCGACCCCCAGCCCCAGCCAGTCCACGACGGCCAGCACCAGCCGGAGCGCCAGCCCGACGTCGACGTCGGCCACTCCCACCCCCACGCAGACGTCGGAGTCTCCATCCCCGACGCCCACGCAGTCCACGCCGCAGAAGATCAATGTCATTCCCGAGCAGTACCTGGGTCAGCAGTTCGAAGCCGTGAGCGCTGAACTCCGTGCTTTGGGTCTTGGTGTGGACGGCCAGGAAGTCTTCAACTCGGCGGTCCCCGGAACAGTGGTGAGCCTTAACCCGACAGGTGCTGTGGACCCAGGCCAGACCATCACGGTTCAGTACTCCAAGGGACCCGAAGCCGTCGCTGTACCCACTATCGGTGTCGGAGCCAATGAAGCACAGGTTCGTGCGGCCATTGAAGGCGCCGGACTGCGGTGGGTTGCAGGGGATCCCGTGAACGGAGCCGTAGGCCAACAGGCGGGCACGTTCGTGAGGTCTTCGCCGGCCGCTGGAGCTGAGGTTCCCGCCGGTTCCACCGTGACCTACTTCCTGTCCAAGGCCGTTGTACCCACCAACCCTGGTTCCTCCAGCGCCAGCCCCAGCGGCAGCCCGAGCAACTAACTGAGTCCCATGTCTACGCCACGCCAAGGTCCTGCGCATCGAGAGGAGAGCACACCTGTGTCTTCACAGCGCATCCTCAATGAACGCTACGAACTCGGTGACCTGATCGGTCGTGGTGGCATGGCGGACGTATACCGCGGAACGGATACTTTGCTGGGACGGACCATCGCGGTCAAGATCCTGCGTGCGGACCTTGCCCGCGATCCCCAGTTCCAGGCCAGGTTCAAGCGCGAGGCCCAGGCCGTCGCGGCGTTGAACCATCCGTCCATCGTGGCCATTTTCGATACCGGTGAGTACTCCGTCGCTGGCGGTCCTGGCGAGGACGTCCGGGTCCCGTACATCGTCATGGAGTATGTGGCCGGCCGTACCTTGCGGGACATGATCAAGGCGAACGAGCTGGGCGTGGAGAATTCCATTGGCCACACCCTGGGCGTCCTTGCGGCCCTGGAGTACAGCCACCGCGCGGGCATTGTCCACCGCGACATCAAGCCGGCCAACGTCATGGTCTGCGCAGACACCGGAGACGTCAAAGTCATGGACTTCGGCATCGCCCGTGCCATGGCCGATTCCGCCGCCACCATGACCCAAACACAGGCAGTGGTAGGCACGGCGCAGTATCTTTCACCGGAGCAGGCGCGTGGCGAAACCGTGGACGCCCGCAGCGACCTCTACTCTGCCGGGTGCCTCCTCTATGAACTGCTGACCAGCCGGCCGCCCTTTGTCGGCGACAGTCCGGTCTCAGTGGCTTACCAACACGTCCGCGAAACCCCGGACATGCCCAGTACCCACAACCCCGAGGTTTCCGAAGCCTTGGATTCGGTTCTGAACAAGGCGCTGCAGAAGAGCCGGACCGACCGTTTCCAGGACGCTGCATCATTCCGCCGCGCACTCCGGGCGGCGAGTAACGGCATCCCCGTCCCGGCACTGCCAGCCAGCGAGGCGCCCACAGATCCGAACGACCTCGTGGACCCGGAGGACCCGGCAACCCAACTCCTTAGCACCACCGCGGTGGGCTTCCTGGACGTTGATCAGTTCAAGGAAGCAGAGTACAAGGACGAACCCGCTGAACAGCACCCGGAAGAGTCCCTTCCCCTTGGTCTCCCACCGGAACGCGAGCGGACAGCGGGCCAGAAGACCCGCCGTCGTGCGTGGGCTGCGACCCTGGTGATTTTCACGCTTATCGTCCTGGCCGGCGGCGGGTTCTGGCTTTACAACCTCATGAACGCGCAACCGCCGGTCCCGGCCAAGATCGCTGTTCCCGTGGTGGCCAACATGTCCGAGTCCCAGGCCATCCAGGAACTCTATTCAGCCAAGTTGGTGCCCAAATCCGTACGCGAGGCCAGTGACACGGTGGCCAAGGACATGACCATCGGCACGTCTCCCACGGCAGGCTCCATGCTGGATCAGGACGCCGAAGTGGTCCTGAAAATCTCCAGTGGTCCCAGCTCGGTGACCATTCCTGCTGACATCGTTGGCCGCACTGAGGCCGACGCGCGAGACGCCTTGCGCAGACTTGGCATCACCGGTGACATCGTGACCGCCCGGACGCACAGTGCCACTGTGCCCGTGGGACTGGTGATCAACACCGGACCGGCCCCTGGCGGAGCCATCGCCATCAGCTCCAAGGTGGAGCTCCAGGTCTCCTCGGGCAAGGTACTCATGCCTCAGCTGATCGGACTGCCGCTGGCTGAAGCGGAAGCCTCGCTCAAGACCAACGGCTTGCCCATGGTGGTAGTGGAGCAGGAAAACTCGGAGGTCGCTGCGGGAACGGTAACCGCCCAGAGCGAGACGTTCAATACCGAAGTGGATCAGGGCAGGTCGGTCACCATCACGGTGGCGAAGGCTCCCGCCCCGAGCCCGACCCCCACTCCGACACCCACGGAGACGGACAAGCCGACCCCCAAACCGACGCCCACCAAGAAGTAGCGGGATGACCGCCAGCCGCGTCCGCCAACCTCCGCGTGCTGCTCCTTCGTCGCTTTGACGCACGCTTCCGGTCACCGGCCCGCGGCAGTGGGGTCTTCTGTTTCCCTACTGCTTGATCAGCGGACTCAGTTTGGAGGCGCGTTCGGCCGCTCCGGCCATCCCCAGGGACTCCAACCAGTTGCCGAGCATCTGGTAGCCACCTTCTGTGAGGACCGATTCGGGGTGGAACTGGACACCGCAGAGGGGTGCGGTCTTGTGCTGCAAGCCCATCACTACGCCGTTGGTGGTTTCCGCGGTGATCTCCAGGACGTCCGGGATGGAATCGCGAACCGCAGCGAGTGAGTGGTAGCGCGTTGCGGTGACGGGCGAGGGGAGGCCTGCGAAGACGCTCTTGCCTTCGTGCCGGACAGGGGAAGTCTTGCCGTGCATGAGCTCGGGCGCGTGAGTCACTACGCCGCCGTAGGCCTCGGCGAGGGCTTGATGTCCAAGGCAGACGCCGAACATTGGCTTGTCATTGTTGCCGCACCATTTGATGAGCTCGATGCACACACCGGCTTCCGCTGGGGTGCCCGGCCCGGGCGAGACAAGGACGCCGTCGCGGGTTGCCGCAAGTTCAGTGGCTTCAGCGAGAGTCACGTCGTCGTTGCGGACCACGGTAGTCTCGGCGCCGAGTTCCTGGAGGTATCCCACCAGGGTGTAGACGAAGCTGTCGTAGTTATCCACTACCAGGATTTTTGTTGTGCTCATGGCTGCTGCACTAAACCAATCGTTGAGTTAGTCAAAGTGGTGAATTGGGAGAACCACGGGAAGAGGAACTGGACCATAAGTACCAGGGCAACAGCCACCAATACCAAACAGGTCAGGATCCGCACCCACACCGGTCCAGGCAAATTGCGGAAGATCCATGCGTACATCCGTTACGCCTTTCCGTGGGCTTGGGCTACTTGGGCAGCGATCTCCGACGGCGGTCCGGCCGAGGCAGGTCGCCAACTTTCCAGTATCGAGTAGGCGATGATCCGTTCCTGCGACCCGAACCGTGGGTTGCAGCTGGTCATGGTGAGGATACTTTCCTTGGGCGTGACTCCCGGTTGAGTGGGAACAGGCATCAGGACGTCCGTACGGTTCGGCAAAACGATCTGGTTATTACGGAAAACATAGGTGTAGTAACCGTCTGCCGTCTGGACATAAATTTTGTCGCCGGGAACCAGAGTGTGGATGTTGTCCAGCACTGCGCCGTGGGTTTGCCTGTGGCCTGCCACAGCAAAGTTGCCCAGGGCGCCGGGCATACTGGTGCTTTCGTAGCGGCCAAGCCCCAGGGTATCCAGGACGTCCGAGCCGGTTCCTTCAATGATGGGGCGCGTATAGTCCGCACCGAACCGTGGGATGTACATGATCCCAATGGTTTCCCCGTAGGCCGGGGCAGTCCCCACCACTGGAGGACCAAAGTCCACAGGTTCCGCCGGGTTTTGCGGAGTGACAGGCCCCGTAAATTCCTGCGCGAAGGCTTGGACGGCTTCTGTCTGCTTGGCGTTGGCGTCCACGTTGGTCCACCACAGCTCCCAGCCCACAAACAGCAGCAACACAATACCGGCGGTAATGAGGAGTTCACCCATGACCTGGCTGACCTTGCGGATCACATCCGACGCGCGGAGCGGGCGTCGGGGACCCTGGTCCTGCCCACGGCGGGCTGACGGCACGGCCGAATCCGCCGTCGTCTGCTGGTGCGCCACTGGGTCTCCTCGAATCGGGCACGGACGCGGGCAGGCGGACCCCGAGTTGCGGCTAGACTTGACAGCTAGAACCAACCCGGAACGCCGCGTGGCCGTTAACCGCTGGAATTTTCCTTCCTGCAGGATATCAAGGCTGGCTGGAACGGGTATTAACCAACAGCCAAGGAGGATCCGTGCCCGAGTCCAAGCCCCGCAAGCGGCCTGCCCGTCAGGCCCAGCAGACTTCCGCAGCGCAGCAGTACAAGCCCAACCCGGTTTGGTACAAGGCCGTCATGTTCGGACTGATGATCCTCGGTCTGATCTGGATCATCACCTTCTACATCACTGAGGGCCAATTCCCGGTCCGTGATTGGGCCTCGTGGAACATCGTGGCAGGCTTTGGCATCGCGATTGTCGGCTTCCTCATGACCACCCGCTGGCGCTCCTAGGAAAAACGCACCTCACATTTCCGTGCCCGTGGACGTCTACAAGATATGAGCATCCGGCACACCACCATGGATTCCCCGCTGGGGCAGTTGACGCTGACTGCCCGCGATGAATTTTTGACGGGTATCTTCTACGAAGGCCACTGGCACATGCCTCCGCCAGCCTATTTCGGGGACTCCGTTGGAATCGGTGATTCCGTATTCGCCCGGACAAGGGTCGAAATCGATGAATACCTGGCCGGCCACCGTACCCTTTTCACCGTTCCCTTTGAGGCACGTGGAAACGCCTTCCAGGAGAAGGTATGGTCCCGGCTTCAGGGTATTCCTTTTGGAAGCACCGTCAGCTATGGCGAACTGGCCACGGAACTGGGCGATCCCCATCTGGCCCAAGCCGTGGGGTCGGCCGTTGGGCGCAACCCCATCAGTATCATCATCCCCTGCCACCGCGTGGTGGGACGTCAGGGGCAACTGACCGGGTACGCGGGCGGACTCCGCAACAAGCGCTTCCTCCTGGAACTTGAAGAGCCCGCGGTTGTCAGAGAGGGCAAGCTTTTCTGATGGAGCACAGCCAGTCGGACACCAAAAAGCCGTTCGAGGCAGTGGTCCACGAACAGGGCGCAACAGTGCTTCGGGTGTGCCGTGCAGTCCTCGGCGTGCATGATGCCGACGACGCCTGGTCCGAAACTTTCCTCGCTGCACTTCAGGCCTACCCCGGCCTCCCACACGGGGCAAACATCCAAGCGTGGCTGGTCACCATCGCCCACCGCAAATGCATCGACCACTTGCGGGCCGGAAGTCGTAGGGCCCTCCCTGTGGACTCTCCACCCGAGCAGCCTTCCCTCCTGGGCATCCCCGGTGACGGGCACGCAGAGCTGCTGGACGCCGTCGCGCACCTTCCCCCGAAGCAACGGCAGGCCGTCGCCTACCACTACCTTGCCGGGTTGCCGTACGCGGATGTCGCGTCTCTCCTGGGAGGGACTCCCGAGGCCGCACGACGCGCCGCAGCGGACGGCGTGAAGTCATTGCGCAGTGCATTGGCTGATATTCCAGCACTGGCACACTCATTTTCGAAAGGAGTTATTCGATGACCCTTGAAACCAGCCCGGACCACGGCGACGTTGTGTCGCTCCTGGAGCCCCTCGATGTTGGACTCGAACCGGCCCTTGCCAGCCTCCAGGCGCGGTTGGCCCGTGACGCGCAACTGACCCATGCCTTGGATATTGCCTACCGTGTGGTGGACTCCCCGGTAGGAAAGCTCCTCTTGGCGGCGACGGATCGCGGCATCCTGCGGGTTGCCTTCGAAGGGGAAAACCACGATGACGTCCTGCAGTACCTGGCCAACAGGGTCAGCCCACGCATCCTTCGAGCACCGGCGCGTTTGGATGATGCTGCACGGCAACTCGAGGAGTACTTCGGGGGTGCCCGAAGGGAGTTCGACCTCATCCTGGATTTCCGCCTGTCCCGCGGTTTCCGGTTGAGCGTGCTGCAACACTTGCCCAGGATTGCCTACGGCCACACCGAAAGCTATGCAGAAGTTGCCTTGGCTGCAGGCAGCCCAAACGCAGTCCGCGCCGTCGGCACCGCGTGCGCCACTAATCCGCTGCCGGTCATCGTCCCCTGCCACCGCGTTGTAAAGTCGGACGGCAGCTTCGGCGGCTACCTCGGTGGACCCGAAGCCAAACGCGCACTACTCACCCTTGAGGCAGCAGCGTGAGCGATGACGCACTGTTTCCGCGGGAGTTGGTTCAGCCGGAAAACCACGACGCCGGTCCCCGGCTTATTGCCCCTGGCGCGGTCCACGTGCCCGGCTGGCTCACCTCCGGACAGCAGCGGTGGATCGTGGAGCGATTCGGCGAATGGACACGCGGACCCGTCCCCTTGCGGGCCGCAACTCTTCCAGGCGGGCACCAGATGTCAGTGCGCACCGTGTGCCTCGGCTGGCACTGGCAGCCTTACAAGTACACGCGGGAAGCCACCGACGTCAACGGTCGTCCTGTGCTCGATTTCCCGGACTGGATGGTCCGCTTGGGGCAGAAGGCGGTTTCAACCGCATACGGGTCAGGAGTCGAAGTCGACGAGTCCCTGGCAGCCCTCGGCATGGATTACGCTCCCGACGCCGCGCTGGTGAACTTCTACGACGACGGTGCCGCTATGGGTATGCACCAGGACAAGGACGAGCGCTCCAGCGCGCCTGTTGTGTCCCTGAGTATCGGCGAAGCGTGCGTCTTCCGTTTCGGTAACACCAGGACGCGGACCAAGCCGTACACGGACGTTGAACTCCGTTCCGGGGATCTCTTCGTCTTCGGTGGGCCATCCCGGTTCGCCCATCACGGCATCCCCAAGGTCCTCCGGGGCACGGCTCCGAAGGATTGCGGACTGTCGCACGGACGGATCAACATCACTATGCGGGTTACCGGACTCTCGTAAGTCGGGGCCTTGCCCCCGAACGTCACGGCACAGAATGTCAGGGGCGCCGGGCAGAATGTCCCTATAGGCAAATAAATGGCCGGGTGCATCGTGAAGCTCCGGCAACGGAGGAGCAGGCATGACCCCGGATAACGGCACCATTATCGGTGAGGACGGCCTTGCCCGTCCTCTGTGGGCTGCTTCGGACCCGCTCATGCAGGCCTATTATGACCACGAGTGGGGCATGCCCGTCCGCGATGAGCAGGGCATGTACGAACGCATCAGTCTCGAAGCCTTCCAAGCCGGCCTTTCCTGGGCCACCATCCTCAGGAAACGGGAGTCGTTCAGGAAGGCTTTCCTCGACTTCCACCCCGAAAGTGTTGCCGCGTTCACGGAAGACGACGTCGAACGGCTCATGCTGGATGCCGGGATTGTGCGCAACCGCATGAAGATCCGCGCCGCCATCACCAATGCCAAGGCCACCATCGCTCTTCGCGAGGAGGGTGGCTTGGTGGACTTTGTATGGTCGTTCAAGCCCAAGGACACGCCAGTGCCCCGCACTTATGCCGACATCCCTACAACGTCACCCGAGTCGATTGCCTTATCCAAGGCCCTCAGGAAGAAGGGCTTCGCTTTCGTCGGGCCCACCACCATGTACGCGCTGATGGAAGCCATCGGAATCATCGACACACACCTGGTGGACAGTCACCGCCGGGGGTCGTCGGGTGTGTGGGCCTGACCGGATCGCACCGGGCATGAACTTCTTCTCCGGATGAATCCACAGTTCTTGTCCACAGAAGTGCGCAACTTTATCCACAAGCGTGGATAACTTCTGTGGACATCCACGTAGTTGACCCCGGAATCACTGTGCTGCCGCAGATTTTTCCCCACGAATGTGATGTGGAGCAGTTATGCCCACTGTGCACGGAGCTGTGGATAGTGCTCCAAGCTTCACCAAAAGTTCAACATCCCAGGATTGCCGGATTCGCCTTGAGGTATTTCCAAGGGGTTCGACCCGGCATCTTCCACAGCCGTCCGCGTTGTTGCGCAACTACCGGGCTTCCCTGGTTACCCACTTAATAACAATGACCTACCCACACGTTATCCACAGCTGGGGACAACGTGTGGGTTTCGTAGCGGGGATCCTTGCCATGCAGGGCCCACAGGCCCATACCGTCGATGGAACTACACGTGTGTAAGTTATTAACACTGTTGATAAGCCTGTTGATAGATGGCGCTGTCCGGGGCAATTAACAGGGTTGTCCACAGTCGAACTCAATGAGGCGCATTTGTCCACATATTAGAGTCGCCCGGGGACAAAGTTATCCACAGCTGTGGAGTAATTCATGCCTTTCGGGGGATATCTGCCGGTTTGACGGCCCATAGGACGGTAAGTGGAAGTAACTACACGCGTGTAAGTTACACACAGTGTGGATAACGCTTGTGGATAACTGAGTCGAATGACTTCAGTAATGGAGTCCGCCAGCGCTGTGATCCGCGGGGCGTACCGTGGTCCCATGAAAAGCGACTTCAAGAAACAGATCCCGAGCTACAGCGCCAAACACGCCCGGTTCTCGGTGGTGACAGTTCCCACCATGCAGTTTCTGATGATCGACGGCCACGGAGACCCCAACACCGCCCAGGCATACAAGGATGCCTTGACCACGCTGTATCCGGTGGCCTACAAACTGAAGTTCTTCAGCAAGGAGGAGCTGGCCAAGGACTACGGCGTGATGCCACTGGAAGCCCTGTGGTGGGCTGATGACATGGAGTCCTTCACCAACGCCAGGGATAAGTCACAGTGGGACTGGACCCTGATGAACATGGTCCCGGAGTGGATCACCCTTGCGCATTTTGAAGAGGCAACCCGGGTAGTGGGCAAAAAGGGGGAGGCCCCGGCCTTGGAGGCACTCCGTCTAGAGTCGCTGGACGAGGGATTGAGCGTGCAGACGCTCCACATAGGGTCCTATGACGACGAAGCACCCGTGCTGGAGGAGATGCATAACAACTTCATTCCCGGTCAATCACTGACGATGACGGGAAAGCATCACGAGATTTATCTCAGCGATGCGCGCCGCACAGCCCCGGAGAAGTTGAAGACGATCCTGCGGCAACCGGTCAGACCCGCCGCAGGCCAAGAGAAGGGCTAAGTAGTTCGCCCGTCATCCGGCAGTGACGCGGAACCAGGTCACCAAGGCCAACAAGCCAGCCACGAGCACCAGCCCACCAGCCTGGAGCAGGGCCTGGTTTTTGCCGCGGGGAGCGTAGGCGATGGCGGCAGCAGCAAGGCCGCCGGTGATCAAACCACCAAGGTGCGCCTGCCAGGCAATGCTGGGGACAAAGAAACCAATCGCGCCATTGATGGCGATCAGGACCCAAAGTTGCTTGGTTTCACCGCCGCGGTGGCGTTGCACCACCAGCATCGCTCCGAAGAGACCGAAGATGGCCCCGGAGGCGCCCACCACGCCGACTGCGGGCAGGGTGGTCGGTGTCAGGGCAAGGAAACCTACAGATCCGCCAATAGCGGAAATTAAGTACACGGCAAGGAAACGGATACGCCCGAGCAACGGCTCAAGGGCTTGTCCGAAGATCCACAGTGTGTACATGTTGAGGACGATGTGTAGGAGGAATCCCTGTGAATGCAGGAAGGCCGAGGTGACCATCCGCCACGGCTCACTGACAGCGAAGACGTTGGCAAACGCAAAGTTCCTGAATATCTGCTCGCCAGGCACTATCCACTGCAGGATGTACACAAGCACGCACAGCCCGATGATCGTGAACGTCACCAAAGGCCGGCCCACCGCCAAGGCTCCGCCGTAAGGGGACCGGTATACCGGCGTCGTACGTTTTTGTTCGTTGACGCAGTCAATGCATTGGAACCCGACGGCGGCCGCCCGCTGGCACTCGGGGCACGCAGGGCGCCCGCAGCGCTGGCACCGCACATAGGAGGGCCTGTCCGGGTGCCTTGGGCACACCGGAATATCAGCGGACGGCTCGGCCGACGGAATTCCGTAACTCATGAGCTCGGGTTCAGAGTGTGACTAGAGCTGTTCGATGTCGATGCTGTTGATGACTACGTCCTCAACAGGGCGGTCGCCCATGCCCGTGCGGACAGCTTCGATCGAATCCACAACCTTGCGGGATTCCTCATCGGTGACCTCACCGAAGATGCTGTGCTTGCCGAACAGCCAGTCGGTGTTCACGGTGGTGATGAAGAACTGTGACCCGTTGGTGCCCTTGCCCATCTGGATGCCGGCGTTCGCCATGGCCAGCTTGTAGGGGGCGTTGAAGTTCAGTTCCGGGTGGATCTCGTCGTCGAACTGGTAACCCGGTCCGCCAACGCCGCGACCCAAGGGGTCACCGGCCTGGATCATGAAGTCCTTGATGATGCGGTGGAAGATAGTGCCGTCATACAGGGGCGTTCCGGTCTTGTCTTCGCCGGTTTCCGGGTGGTTCCAGGACTTTTCGCCAGTGGCCAAGCCAATGAAGTTGGCGACCGTCTTCGGCGCGTGGTTACCGAAGAGGTCAACCTTGATGTCGCCGAGGGTCGTGTGGATCGTTGCTTTTGCGGTTGCGATGGTCATGGCCCCATTGTTTCATGCAGGGTCAACGCCGGTGCTGTTGTAAAGCTGGTTCCGCGCTCGGTGAAATCCGGGTGGAATCCGGCAGATGAATAGCCCGTGTTCACTTGTCGACGTAGGCTAGCAACAAACGAGCATGTGTATCGGGAGGTAGTTGTGAAGAAATCAGACCGTATTGCCCGCGACCTCGAACAATCCGTTGTGGCAGGTGTGGATAACGCCCGCGACTGGGCAGCACCCCGCGTGGAAGCCGCCGTCAACTGGGCTGTTCCGCGTATTCAGCACGGCATTGACACCGCTTCCCCCAAGATTCAAGAAGGGCTGAAGTCCGCTGCGCACAACCTCGCCGACGGCGTTGCAGTTGTCACGCCGCGGATTCAGGATGGACTGGCGCACCTCGCGCCGAAGATCCATGACGCTGTAGAGGACGCAACACCCAAGATCCAGGAGACGCTCAACAGGGCCACTCCGGCTCTTGGTCACGCGCGGGACAAAGTGGTGGACGAATACCTTCCCAAGCTGTCCGAGCAATTGGGCCAGGCTTCGGTAGCCGTTCACCATGCCCTGGAGAACGCCCCGGCCCAAGTGGACGCCGTCGCCCAAAAGCTGGTCGATTCCGGCGTGGTCCACAGCGTCCAGGAGCAGGCCCAGGCCACTGGAAAGCAGATCAAAGCAGTGGCCGACCAGGCCGGCAAGGCCGTTTCCACCAAATTGGGCAAGGAACCGAAGCCCAAGAAGCGCGGTTGGCTGATCGTCACGGTCATCGCCGCCGCTGCAGCTGCAGGTGTTGCGGCGTGGAAGGCTTCCAAGCCGGTTGAAGATCCGTGGAAGACGCCTTCCCCGGTGACGCCGACGCCCGCTCCGGTTCCGGCAGCGCCTGCCACTGCGGCTCCGGCCGATGCCTCGGCGTCAGCAAAGGCTGCAGCGGTATCCGAGTCCACGGACATCACTCCGGAAGAAGCTGCCGCTGAAGCTGAGCAGGCAACCAAGGACGCGTTCAAGAACGTGGAGGATTCCA
This sequence comes from Paenarthrobacter aurescens, assembly GCF_025421775.1. Lineage (GTDB taxonomy): Bacteria > Actinomycetota > Actinomycetes > Actinomycetales > Micrococcaceae > Arthrobacter > Arthrobacter aurescens_B. Next base: position 43,970 of record NZ_JAOEFX010000004.1, read on the forward strand.
CTGCGAAGGTGGCAACCGATGCCAAGACGGCCGTCAAGAACATCGCGGCCAGCCTTCACAAGGACACCGATGGCACCGACACGGACGCCAAGGGTGCCCACAGCTAGTACCTGAGTCCCCCTCGACAGGGGCAACAAGTCAAGCACTTGAAGGGATCCCGGCCGTTGCCGGGGTCCCTTCAGTGTTTGCCGGCTTGTAACCAAAGCCTCCGCCGGGTGCACGGCCCCGGGTGTTAGATTTGGAATGATGTCAGCCGATAGACCCATTGCGGGTGCCCTTCAGGATGCTCCGGAACCTCCGGGCGTGTCCATCGTCATCCCGGCGTATAACGAGGAAAGCGTCATTCGCCAGTGCCTCATCGCGGCTATCTACCAGTCCGTCCCCGCCAACGAGATCATCGTGGTGGACAACCTGTCCACGGACCGCACAGCCAGGATTGTGCGCCAGATGCAGCAGGAATACCCGGAGAGCCCCATCATCCTCTTGCGCCAGGAAGCCGCGCAGGGCCTGATTCCCACACGTAATCATGGGCTGAACAACGCCAAAGGGGACGTGGTCGGACGCATCGATGCTGATTCGGTCCTGGAACCGGACTGGGTTGAACAGGTCCAAAAAGCATTCATGGACCAGTCAATCTCCGCAGCCACGGGTCCCGTGGTCTATTACGACATGCCCATGCGCCGCTTCGGACTCAAAGCCGACGACAAGATGCGCCAGCTCATGTTGCGACTGGCCAAGCACCAGTACCACTTCCTTTTCGGTTCCAATATGGCCCTTCGCCGCACCGCCTGGGAGACCATCCGGGACGAAGCGTGCCTGGATCCCAAGGACGAGATGCACGAGGACATCGATCTCTCCCTGCACCTCTTTGAACACGACCTCAAAGTCCAGTACCTGCCGCAGATGGTGTCCGGGATGTCGGCCCGCCGGCTCGAGGACTCACCCCGCGACTACCGCTACTACGTCCAGCGATTCGACCGGACATACAAGGCCCACAACGTGAAAAAGATGGCCCTGAAGGCGCCCATGGTGGTGTTCTTCTCGGTGTACTTCCCGGCCAAGTTGCTACGGGCAATCCACGCAGCCAACTCCGCACAGGGCGCCCGACGCGGCGGCGTATAGACGCCTGGCGGCTGCGTGAACGTCCGACGGCGGCGGCTCAGTCGGTGCCAAGCTCGGCTTCGCGGCGGTCTGCTCCAGCCCGTCCCCGCCGCTGTCCGCTGACGACAACCGCCAGACCAACAAGGATCAGTGCCAGGCCGGCATAAGTTCCGCCTGGCAAGGTCTCATTCAGGAAGATGGCGGCCAGGATGGCAGCGCCTGGAATCTCCAGCAGGATGATCATGGACACCAACAACGGGCTCATGGTGGCCAGGAGGTGGTTGAACGCTGTGTGCCCCACCAATTGCGCGCAAACGGTGATGGCGATAATTCCAAGCCAGCCTCCGGCGTCGAAACCTGCCAGTGGCTGGGCGCTGAACAAAGCCAGCACCGCCACGATCGCCGCGCACATGCCGTAGCACAGTGTGGTGTAGGTTCCCGTGCCCATTGTTTGACGGGCTTTGCCACCAGCAAGCGTGTAGAGGCCCGCCAAGGCGCCGCCGGCAATGGCCAGGAGGTCGCCGAGCAGGGCCTCCGGGGAGGAGCCCATGTCGAACCCGGTGATGGCTACGACGCCGCCGAACGCGATCCCCAAACCCACCAGCACCGGCCAGCGGTGCCGGGTTCCCCGGAGCAACTGAAATACCGCGATCCACGCCGACTGCAAACAGACCAACGCGGTGGCCGCAGCTACGGATGTCAGCTGGAGCGCGGTGATGAAGCACGCGAAATGGAAGGCGAGTGCAACAGCAGCCACAGCAGACCAGCCGAACTCACGCTTGGTGATCCTTCCGAACGCCTTCGGCTCCCGTACGACGACGGGAGCGGCCATCACCACGGCACCGATTGCGTTCCGCCAGAAGGCAATGGCCAATGCCGTCACCGAGGTGGCACCGAGGGTGCCGGCAATGAGCGGTCCGGATGAGGCAACACCGAGCACCCCGAGGGCAGCAATGAGAAGGGTCACGGATCAACCCTAGTGGGGTGGGGGACCACTCCTGCCCCTATCTGATGCACCAACAGTGTGATTGTCTTGACTCACCATTCCAGTCAGCCGGTAACGGCATACCCAAGGGGATATCTGATTGAACACGGCACCCATCGGCGCTGGCGCCAAGCGGAGACGATCTGTCCTGCTGCTGGTAGCGGCCGGGGCGCTCACTGCCGCCCTCGTGGTCGCAGGGTGGTTCGCTGTTTCCCGCGAGCACCCCGATGGACCTGAAGGAAACAGGGGTGGTGTGCCAAGTATCTTCCCGACACCCCAACATGTCCGCGCCGGGACCGGTGAACCTGTTCCCCTGACCGGCCACGTGTACATTGTTGCCCCTGCCGGAACGGATCCAGCCTCCACGGCCGCAGTTCAGGACCTTGTGGCAAGTGCCGGGGGCACCGCGGAAGTCGTGACGGCGCTGGCCAGCCCCCGCGATGGATCCTCTGCCATCCACTTGGGTACTGATTCCGCAGTAGCTCCCGTGCTCAAGGAATTACAGCTGGACAGTGACCCGGAGATCAAGGATTCACTGGGACGTGCCGAAGGCTACGCGATTGGAACCGGGCAGTCAGACGGGATTCCGACGGCGGTACTCGCCGGACGCGACAACGACGGCGTCTTCCACTCAGTCCAGACCCTTCGACAGCTCCTCAAGGACGGTTCTGTGGGCGCCGTGCGCGTGGGAGATTGGCCGCTGATGGAAACCCGCGGTGTGATCGAGGGTTTCTACGGCACGCCGTGGTCCCATCAGGCCCGCCTGGATGTCATCGAATTCGCCGGTCGGCAGAAAATGAATACCTACATCTATTCGCCGAAGGACGATCCCCTGCTGCGGGACAAATGGCGTGACCTCTACACGAATCAGGAACTTGGGGAACTGCGGGAGCTCATCGATGCCGCATCAACCAACCACATCCGTTTCAGCTACGCGCTCTCACCTGGAATCGACGTTTGCTATTCGAGCGAGGCTGATCTTGAGGACGCGGTGGCCAAACTTGAATCCCTGTACTCGCTTGGCGTCAGGTCGTTCGTGATTCCCTTGGACGACATAGCAACCAAGGTCCAATGCTCCGACGATCTCCGGGAGTTCGGTTCGGGGCAAGCCAACCTGGCCAAGGCACAGGCGTCCTTCCTCAACGATGTGAATGAAAGGTTCATCTCCGCCAAGGACGGAATCCTGCCCCTTGAAACCGTCCCCACCTTCTACAACGGCTCCGGCAGCACGCCGTACAAGCGGGAACTTGGCCAGGCGCTGAATCCCGGCATCGTGGTTCAGTGGACCGGGGAAGATGTTGTGTCGCACCGGATAACCCTGGAGTCAGCGCAAACTGCAGCCACCACCTACGGGAGCCCCGGGTCCCCGCGCAGCATCGTCATCTGGGACAACTATCCGGTCAACGACTTCTCCCAGGACCACCTCTTCATGGCTCCGGTGATCGGAAGGGACGCCGATCTTCACCAGTCGATCCGCGGCATGGTCACCAACCCCATGATCGAGCCTTATCTGTCCCTGCCGGCTATCTTCAATTACGCCGATCTCTCGTGGAACGGTCCGGCGTATGATCCGGGCAAATCCATGAATGCTGCCTTGTCCCTGGTTGCCGGGCCCGATCCTGAGGTCCAGTCAGCTGTCCGGGCCTTCGTGGATCTGAACCAAGACTGGCAAGATGATGCCCTCACACCGTCCGCTCCGGAGCTGCGGCGCGATATTGACCAGTTCTGGTCGGATTACGACGCCGGCAGGTCACCATCCGGAGCCCTGAAAGCGCGCGCTGAGCTGCTGCAGCGGCTGCCCGCGCTCCTGCCCCGGATGGCCGTTCCGGGCTTCGCCGAGGACGCAACCCACTGGGCGGCAGCGGCTGCTCAGTACGGACGCGGCGTGGAGGAGGCCCTGGTGATGCTGGAGGCTGCGAAGCGCGGCGACACCCAGGCTGCCACGGAGGCCCGCATCAACGTCCAAGGCGCCCTGAGGGCAGCAGCCGCCAAGACACAGCCAACCTTGGAACTCGGTGTGGTGACGCCAGTGTTGGGGGACGGCGAGCTGACGTCGTTCCTGGAACGGGCACTTCAACAGGTCCAGGCCGGCTGACTTCTCATGTGCCGACGCGCAAATTCGCTGGCGACGCGGAAACGGGCCGGCGACGCGGAAACGGGCCGGCGACACCCGGATTTGGGTGGAACCCGCCCAGGAGGGTGGCACGCACGAATATGCGCGGCGGCAGCCCGAAAGCGTAGCGTCGGCCCAACTCCGCAGCACCGCAGAAGCTAAGTGGCACTGTCAGGCGTGGGTGTCCGCAGCACGGTAACCGGCTGGTTGTTCGTGTGGAAACAATGAGGGTTAAAAGCAAAAGTCCCGGTCATTTCTGACCGGGACTTTTCTTATGGTGGAGGCACGGGGACTCGAACCCCGAACCCCCTGCTTGCAAAGCAGGTGCGCTACCAATTGCGCCATGCCCCCATAAGAAGCAACCCGTCAATCATACCCCATGTCCGGACTGGTAATTACCAGTTCAAACCGGGTTCCTCGGCTAGTCCACCTTGTCGGTTGACTTGCTCCAGACATCCTTCCGGGCTTCGGATTCCTGGGCCTTTTTATAGACCAGGACACCTGCGATTGCGGCTGCCACTACTACCAGCAACTTCTTCACAAGTACCTCATTCCAGTTCAGTTTTACCTGAACCTGTTGTAGGTTCCGTGGGCGTACCAGGACTTGAACCTGGGACCTCTTCGTTATCAGCGAAGCGCTCTAACCGCCTGAGCTATACGCCCCGATGCCTCATCGGGCCGAGATATGACTGTACAGCACATCCCGGCCCGATCTCAAATCGAGGCTTTTCCCCGGGGGATTTCCGCCAATTTCGGCGTATTTCCGGGAGTTTTTGCTAGTCGTCGGTCAAAGTGACACCAACGCCACCAACCAACGTTGCGGAAATGTTATACAAGACCGCCGAGAGCATGGACAGTGCCGTCAGCAGCACCACGTTCACCACGGCAATGATGGTGGCGAAGGAAGCCACCTGCCCCAGCGAAGCAATTTTTTTCAGTTCGAATCCACTGCCCTCAGAACCGGCCAGGGTACCCAGAAGGCTGTCCACCTGGTTGAAGATGCCAGTGAGATCCAACACGGTCCACAAAACGATGGCAGCCACCACGGTGACTATGCCCAACGCAACGGACAGCAGGAAAGCCATCTTCAGGACGGACCATGGGTCCACCTTGCTGATCAGAAGTCGAGCGCGGCGCACCTTGGCCTTCGGGGCCGGCTTCACCAGTCCCGGGGCGCCCTGTGCGGGGCGCTGGGCAGGGGACCCTGCTGGCCGCTGGCCAGGCTGCGCCGGGCGCTGGCCGGGAGCTCCAGCCGGACGCTGGCTTGCCTGAGCGGGTCGCTGGGCGGAGTTCGCGCCGCCTGCGGGTCGCGCTCCGGCAGCGCCGGCCCCAGTGGACCCGGTTCCGGGTCGCTGCTGGGGACGTGCAGGCGTTCCTGCCTGTGCGCTGCCCGAGGGCTGCCGGAGTCCGCCGGGGACACCTGTGCTCGGCTTGGGATATGAGTCGGAATTACTCACTCGTTACCTCCGGTGTTGTCTTCGTTCAGCTCCGCGCCCGTTTCGATTTCCGGGTCTGCGTCGTTTTCCGTTTCGGCCGTCACGGTCGCCTCGGAGGCGCCGTCGTTTGCAGCCAACGTTACGTCATCGTCGAGTCCGTCCTCTGACTCTTCGACTTCCAAGCCTCGTTCGCTGTTGCGCGCAACCTCGATAATGCGGTCATTCTTGTCCGGCTTGGCGAAGATGACACCCATGGTGTCGCGGCCCTTGGCGGGAACGCCGGTGACGGCCGAGCGGACCACCTTGCCACCCTCCATGACCACCAGGACTTCATCCTCTTCCTGCACGATCAAGGCGCCAACGAGGTCACCACGGTCTTCAGCGAGCTTGGCTACCTTGATACCCAGGCCGCCGCGGCCCTGCAGGCGGTATTCATCGACGGCGGTCCGCTTGGCGTAGCCGCCCTCGGTCACGATGAAGACGAAGGAGCCGTCCTGGACCACGTCAGCGGCCAACAGCTCATCGTCTTCACGGAACTTCATACCGGTCACACCGGAGGTTGCACGACCCATGGGGCGCAATGCGTCATCAGTGGCCGTGAATCGGATGGATTGACCCTTGCGGGAAACCAAGAGCAGGTCATCGGTCTCGCTGACCAGCTGGGCAGATACGAGCTCATCTTCGTCACGCAGATTGATGGCGATGACACCGGCCGTGCGGTTGGTGTCGTAGTCCTCCAACCTTGTCTTCTTCACCAGGCCATTCTTGGTGGCGAGCACCAGGTACGGAGCCTGCTGGTAGTCCCTCAAGTCCAGGACCTGGGCAATGTGCTCATCCGGCTGGAATGCCAGCAGGTTTGCGACGTGCTGGCCCTTGGCGTCACGGCCCGCTTCAGCCAGCTCGTAGGCCTTGGCCCGGTAGACGCGACCCAGGTTGGTGAAGAACAGCAACCAGTGGTGGGTGGTGGTCACGAAGAAGTGCTCCACCACATCGTCTCCACGCAGCTGCGCACCCTTAATGCCCTTGCCGCCGCGTTGCTGCGAACGGTAGTTGTCGCTACGGGTCCGTTTGACGTAGCCACCGCGGGTAATGGTGACAACCATTTCCTCTTCGGGGATGAGGTCTTCCATGGACATGTCGCCGTCGAAGCCCATCAGGATGTGCGTCCGGCGATCGTCGCCGTGCTTGGCAACGATTTCCGCGAGTTCCTCGCTGATGATCTGGCGCTGGCGTTCCTCGGAAGCCAGAATCGCGTTGTATTCCTGGATCATGGCTTCGAGCTCGGAATGCCGATCCTGGATCTTCTGGCGTTCCAGTGCTGCCAAACGGCGCAGCTGCATATCCAGGATGGCGCGGGCCTGGAGTTCGTCGATCTCCAGGAGCTCCATAAGGCCTTCGCGGGCAGCTTCCGTGGTGTTGGATGCACGGATGAGCGCAATGACCTCGTCCAGCATGTCCAATGCCTTGAGGAGTGCGCGCAGAATGTGTGCTTCTTCCTCGGCCTTGCGCAGGCGGTAGCGGGTGCGGCGTGCGATGACGTCCATCTGGTGCGCAACCCAGTGCCGGATGAAGGCATCCAGGCTCAAGGTGCGCGGAACGCCGTCCACGATTGCCAGCATGTTCGCCGAGAAGTTGTCCTGCAACTGCGTGTGCTTGTAAAGGTTGTTCAGTACAACCTTGGCCACGGCATCGCGCTTGAGCACAATCACCAGGCGCTGGCCGGTACGGCCCGAGGTTTCATCGCGGAGGTCCGCGATGCCCTGGATCTTGCCGTCCTTGACCAGTTCAGCGATCTTGATGGCCAGGTTGTCCGGGTTGGCCTGGTAGGGAAGCTCGGTCACCACCAGGCACGTGCGGCCCTGGAGTTCCTCGACATTGACCACAGCACGCATGGTGATGGAGCCGCGACCTGTGCGGTAAGCGTCTTCGATGCCCTTGTGGCCCAGTATGGTGGCGCCCGTGGGGAAGTCAGGCCCCTTGATGCGCAGCAACAGGGCTTCGAGAAGCTCTTCCCGTGTGGCCGTGGGGTTGTCGAGCGCCCACTGTACGCCCTCGGCAACTTCACGGAGGTTGTGCGGCGGAATGTTGGTGGCCATACCAACGGCGATGCCGGAGGAACCGTTGACCAGCAGGTTGGGGAAACGCGCCGGCAGGATGGTGGGTTCCTGGTTCTTGCCGTCGTAGTTGTCCTGGAAATCGACTGTTTCCTCGTCGATGTCGCGGACCATCTCCATGGCCAACTGGGCCATCTTTGTTTCGGTGTAACGCGGTGCAGCTGCGCCGTCGTTGCCCGGGGAGCCGAAGTTACCCTGGCCAAGTGCCAAGGGATACCTCATGGTCCAGTCCTGGATCAAGCGAACCAGTGCATCGTAGATGGCCATGTCGCCGTGCGGGTGATAGGTACCCATGACGTCGCCAACCACGCGGGCGCACTTGTTGAAGGAGCGGTCGGGGCGGTAGCCGCCGTCGAACATTGCGTACAAAACGCGGCGGTGCACCGGCTTCAGGCCATCGCGTACGTCCGGGAGGGCTCGGCCGACAATGACGGCCATGGCGTAGTCGAGGTAGGACCGCTGCATCTCTGTCTGCAGGTCCACCTGCTCCACGCGGTCGGTCAGCACATCGCCCTCAAGAACAACGTCGTCGGCAGTGGGTTCCGCCGGGACTTCGGGAGTTTCGTCACTCATAATCTAAGGTTTCCGTTTCAGGTATATGTCAGTTCAAGAATATTCAGATGCCCTTGTGGAGCCCTAGATATCGAGGAATCTGACGTCCTTGGCGTTCTGCTGAATGAAGTTACGGCGCGATTCAACGTCCTCGCCCATCAAGACGGAGAAGGTCTGGTCGGCGGCCAGGGCATCATCCATGGTGACCTGCAGCAGCGTGCGGCGATCCGGATCCATGGTGGTGTCCCACAGCTCGGTGTAGTCCATCTCGCCGAGACCCTTGTAGCGCTGAATGCCGTTGTCCTTGGGGAGCCGCTTGTTCATGGAAGCACCCTTGCGGATGGTTTCATCACGTTCGCGGTCACTGTAAACGTAGTCGTGGGCTGCGTTGGACCACTTGATCCTGTACAGCGGCGGCTGGGCCAGGTAGACGTAGCCGTTTTCGATCAGCGGGCGCATGTAGCGGAACAACAGGGTCATCAGCAGGGTGGTGATGTGCTGGCCGTCAACGTCAGCATCGGCCATCAAAACAATCTTGTGATAGCGCAGCTTGGAAATATCGAAGTCTTCGCCAATGCCCGTTCCGAACGCGGTGATCATGGACTGGACTTCGGCGTTGCCGAGGGCCTTGTCCAGGCGGGCACGCTCAACATTCAGGATCTTGCCGCGCAGTGGCAGGATGGCCTGGGTTTCCGGGTTGCGGCCGCGCTTGGCCGAACCACCTGCGGAGTCACCCTCCACCAGGTAAACCTCGCAACGCGAAGGATCCTTGGAGGAGCAGTCGGAGAGCTTGCCGGGCATGCCGAATGACTCCAGCGGGCTCTTTCGGCGGGCGTTATCGCGGGCCTTCCGGGCAGCCATGCGTGCCTGGGCAGCAGAAATTGCTTTGCGGATGACATCGCGGGCGGGACCGGGGTTGCGCTCCAGCCAGTCACCCAGCTGATCCGTGACAACGCGTTGGACGAAGCCCTTTACCTCGGAGTTACCCAGCTTGGTCTTGGTTTGGCCTTCGAACTGCGGCTCGGAAAGCTTGACCGAGATAACGGCCGTCAGGCCTTCGCGGATGTCGTCACCCGTAAGGTTGTCTTCCTTTTCCTTGATGATGCTCTTCTCGCGCGCATAACGGTTGATGAGCGAGGTCATCGCGGCGCGGAAGCCTTCTTCGTGCGTTCCGCCCTCATGGGTGTTGATCGTGTTTGCATACGTGTGGACGCTCTCCGAGTAGGCGGTGGTCCACTGCATGGCGACCTCGACGGCGATGTGCCGCTCAGTGTCTTCGGTTTCGAAAGCGATGACGTCCTCGTGGACGATTTCAACCTTCTTGCTTGAGTTCAGGTGCTTTACGTAGTCCAGCAGTCCATCCGGGTACTGGTACACAACAGTGCGGTGCTCGGCGGCGACTTCGCCTTCGGTGGCAACGGCGTCGAGGTCGAGGTCATCATCACCGTCGCGGTTCACCGGGCGCTCGTCCGTCAGGGTGATCCGCAGGCCCTTGTTGAGGAAGGCCATCTGCTGGAAGCGCGCACGAAGCGTCTCGAAATCGAACTCAGTGGACTCGAAGATAGTCCCGTCCGGGTAGAACGTCTGAGATGTACCGGTGACGTCAGTGGCTTCACCCTTGACGAGTTCGCCTTGGGGCTTGCCGCCGTCGGCGAAGGTCATGCGCCAGACGTGGCCTTGGCGACGGACTTCAGTATCCACGCGCCGGGATAGTGCGTTCACCACGGAAATACCCACACCGTGGAGGCCACCGGAAACCGCGTATCCGCCGCCGCCGAACTTACCGCCGGCGTGCAGGATGGTCATGACCACTTCAACCGTGGGCTTGCCTTCGGTCGGGTGGATGTCCACGGGGATGCCGCGGCCATCGTCGACAACCCGGACGCCGCCATCGGCACGGAGCGTGACTTCGATGTGGCTGCAGTAACCGGCCAGGGCTTCGTCAACAGAGTTGTCCACTACCTCGTAGACCAGGTGGTGCAAGCCTCGGGGACCGGTGGAACCGATATACATACCGGGGCGTTTGCGCACAGCTTCGAGGCCCTCCAGCACGGTAATGTCGCTGGCACCGTACTCCCTGGGCGCCTCAGCGGGCGTGTCGGGCTTGGGAACAGTCTCCTCTTCGGGCTCTACTGCCAAGGTCTCTGCATTGTCGTTAGCCACAGGCGCTTTCGACTCCTCTGTACTCGATGTCGGCCGTTCCCGGTGCTGTCCACGGCGAACCGCGGCCGCCAACGGGCACGTGACTGATTGCGCCGTTTACTCCAACGACGGAAGCCTCCGATGCCACGAAAGTGGAACCAAGACCCGACGATGTTTCACCGGCGCTCAGTGATCTATGCCAATTCTATCGTGGAAAGGCGTGAATCCTTGCAAATACGGGGGCAGCCGAGAGCTGAATATGGCCGTAGGAGGCCGCTGGCCCTATCTGCAATGGCCCTACGGTGGTCCCGATGGGGGCCTATACGACTCAGGGGCGTTGAATCGCCCTGCACGCCGTTTAGCCGTAGGTGTCTCTCGGGCCCCGACCGTTGACGCTGCGCCCGCCTTTTCGCCAACTTGGAGCCGACGGTCCCAGCACCTGGATGCTGGTGACCACACCTTCTCCAAGCTCATTGCGGAACATCTCCAGGAGGCTCGTGCTCAGCAAACGCAGTTGGGTAGCCCAGGCCGTTGAATCGCAACGGACATGGAGGGTAGTGTCCGTGAAGCTCTCCGGCGTGCAGTGTGCCGAGATGTCCGTTCCGACCAAGGTTTCCCATTCCGCCATCACCGAGCCCACGGCCACAGGCGATGTCCACCCGCGTTCGGCCACCAGTCGGCCAACCACATTTCCGAGGCCCAAGGGGTCCCGTCCACTGCCGTGGAATTGGGTGAAGCCCCGGGTATCACGAAGGCCCTTGCGTTTGGGGGCAGATCCGGGCCGCGGGGCGCGTTGCCTTACTTCGCCGCGGGCAGCAGCTGCCTCGCGCATGCGGTTCAGCGCCGCCTGGGCAGCATCAATCTCGTCCGGATCACGTCCGGGTTGAAGTCCGTCGCGGCTATCCTTCGCCATCGATGCCTCCCGGAACAACGGTTACGCGCCGTCCGGCCAGCTCCTCGGGGATATCGGCATCGACGGCGGCGGTCACCAGCACTTGCTCGGCGCCGGCCACTATTGCAGCCAGTTTACGCCGACGCTGCACATCGAGTTCCGCGAAAACGTCATCCAGGATGAGGATCGGGGCGGTACCGCCGGTACGGGCATCATCCAACATCACGTAGTAGGAAGCGAGCCGGAGTGACAAACACATGGACCAGGTTTCCCCATGGGACGCATAACCTTTGGCGGGGGCTTGCCCCAGTACGAGTTCAAGTTCGTCGCGGTGGGGACCTACCAAGGAGATGCCGCGTTCGAGCTCCTTTTTTCGCGATGCTGCGAAAGCCTGGATATAGCGATCGGTAAGTTCGTCCACGGACAGCAGCCGTAGGTCGTCAACCGACGCCGATGGTTCCGTTCCGTATTCGGCCGGGCCGCCGTCGTCGTCAAGGACGCCCTGGATGGTGGAGCGGTAGACGGCGCCAGCCTCCTTGGACCCGTCCGTGAGCTGGGCGTAAGCGCTGTTCAGGTGCGGACGTAAACGCTCCACGAGTTCCAGGCGGGCATGCAGGAGTTCGGCGCCCGCGCGGGCCATGTGCTGGTCCCAAACGTCCAGGGTTGCCTCATGGCCTGAGGTGAATTTACCGGTTCGTGCCGATTTCAGGAGAGCGTTGCGCTGCTTAAGGACACGGTCGTAGTCGCTGCGGGTCGCAGCATGCCGCGGAACAAGGCTCACAAGCAGCTCGTCAAGGAAGCGCCTGCGGTTCGAGGGATCGCCCTTGACCAACGCCAGATCTTCGGGTGCGAACAACACGGTTTGGCATATGCCCAGGATGTCCCTTGCCCGGACCGGATTGCTGCGGTTGATTCGACCCCGGTTTGCCCGGCCGGCATTGATCTCAAGCTCGATGACCGTCGACTGTTCTCCACGGACCAACCTGGCACGGATCATCGCACGCTCCGAGCCGAAACGTAGCAAAGGCGCGTCCGTGCTGACCCGGTGCGAACTCAACGTCGCCAGGTACCCGATGGCTTCCATCAGGTTCGTCTTGCCGATTCCGTTGGAACCGACCAGCACTGTCACGCCGGGGCCGAGCTTCAGGTCAACCTGTGCGTAGCTGCGGAAATCCGTCAGCGAAAGATGTTCGAGGTACACGCCGTTTGCAGGACTCCTGCAGCCTAGTTGGCCGGACGGGTGGCGTGTCCGCCGAACTGGTGGCGCAAGGCCGACACCATCTTCATGGCCGGAGAATTGTCCTCGCGGGATGCAAAGCGGGCAAACAACGCTGCCGTGATGGCCGGTGCCGGCACTGCGTTGGCGATGGCTTCTTCCACGGTCCAGCGGCCTTCGCCCGAGTCCTCGACGTAGTCATCAATCGAGGCCAGGCCCGGATCTTCGTCAAGTGCCTTGACCATGAGGTCAAGGAGCCAGGACCGGACAACGGTGCCCTTTTGCCACGCCCGGAAAGTTCCTGGAAGGTCCTTCACGATGTCCTTGGCTGCCAGCAATTCGTAGCCTTCGGCGTACGCCTGCATGAGGCCATATTCGATCCCGTTGTGAACCATCTTGGCGTAATGACCAGCACCAACCCCGCCGACGTGCACAAAGCTGTCGGCCCGTTCGCCTTCGGGCCGAAGGGCGTCGAAGACCGGCATTGCGAGCTCAATGTCTTCATCGGCGCCGCCAGCCATAAGGCCGTAACCGTTCTGCAGGCCCCAAACACCGCCGGATACACCGCAATCCGCGAAGCGGATGCTCTTTTCGGCGAGTGCAGCGGCGTGCTTCTGGTCCTCCGTGAATCGTGAGTTGCCGCCGTCGATCACCATGTCACCCGGGCTGAGCTTCTCGCCAAGTTCCGTGACGACGGCATCGGTGATCGCACCTGACGGAACCATCACCCACACCAGCCTTGGAGTGGGCAGCGCAGCAATGAGTTCATCTACTGAAGCAACATCCGTGACGTCCGGATTCCGGTCGAAACCTGTGACCTCGATGCCGCCGTTCCGCATGCGTTCCCGCATGTTGAAACCCATTTTTCCAAGGCCGATCAGTCCGATGTGCACGGTATGAACTCTTTTCTGCGAAGGTGGCGGGGCGCGTTCCAGTTAGTTGGGAAGGCGAACCGGCATGACGAGGTAGCGGTAGTCGTCCTGGTCTTCGCCATCCGCTTCAGCCTGTGCCGTGATCATCGCCGGCTTGGGAGCAGTGGTGAAGGAGAACCGAACGTACTTGGTTTCGATGACGCTCAGGCCCTCAACGAGGTAGTGCGGGTTGAAGGCCACCGTGATGTCTTCGCCGGAAAGCTGGGCTTCAAGCTCTTCGGAGGCCTGCGCATCTTCACCTGTACCGGCGTCGAGATTCAGCAGTCCCTGCGTGAAGGCGAGACGAACCGGGGTGTTTCGCTCGGCCACGAGCGACACACGGCGGACGGCCTCCACCAGTTCCTGGGTCTGAACGGTGGCGTGGATCGGAGTGGAATCCGGGAAGAGCGAGCGGATCTTCGGGTAGTCACCGTCAACCAAGAGTGAAGTGGTGGTTCGTCCACCACTTTCGAAGCCAATGAGCCGGCTGTCGTCGTCGGCGAGGGCCAGGTTGATGTCGCCGCTGCCACCGAGAGTCTTGGCTACTTCGTTCAAGGTCTTGGATTTGACGAGTGCGCTGGTGGAAATGCCCGGAGTGACAGGCTTCCAGGGGACTTCGCGCATTGCGAGGCGGTAGCGGTCGGTGGCAAGGAGCGTGATGAGGTCATCCTCGATCTCCATGCGGACACCGGTGAGGATCGGCAGGGTATCGTCCTTGCTCGCCGCGATGATCACTTGCGAAACAGCTTGAGCGAATGCGTCGCCGGGCAGGGTTCCGCTGATGGCGGGCACTGCCGGGAGGGCGGGGTACTCGGACTCGGGCATGGTGGCCAAGTGGAAGCTGCTTCGACGGCAGGTAAGCGTTACCTTGCTGCCATCGGTCTCAACCTCGACAGGAGCCGAGGGCAGGCTGCGGCAAATGTCTGCCAAGAGGCGTCCGGATACCAGGATGGTGCCTTCAACGGCGATATCTGCCGGAATTTCCAGGCGCGCAGAGGTCTCGTAGTCAAAGCTCGAGAGGCTAACGGTTCCCGCCTCGGCTTTGAGGAGGAGGCCGGAAAGCACAGGTACGGGCGGCCGCGGAGACAACGACCGCGCGGTCCACGTAACGGCTTCTGCCAGGACGTCGCGGTCGACTCTGAACTTCACGGAGGGGTGCCGCCTTTCATTGCTGCTGCCATGTAGTAGCTGCGGATTCCTGCTTGGAAGCCGCTAAATCTTCGCAGTCCGGCACCGGAACCTGCATGGTCCGCGCTGAGCGAACTACAAACAGACCCAGGGATGGGAGCGCTGCTGACAGCTTAGCCGGAAGATCCGCGATTAACCCATCCCCGACGGGCAGGACCCTTCGTATGTGGACAGCCGCGGGCTGGCCTTGGCCTGGCTGCTGGTCCGTCGGTGGAAGTGTTCGGTGGGTGGCAGAACGAGATTGTTATTTGAGGGATTTCAATTTTTTGGGATTCGTAGTGTTAATAACTGCTGTGGAAACTGTGGATAACCCGATCTCGCCGCGCAGTTCCGCGGTTAAGCCCTGTTCACGGACTGTGCGTTAACTGGGTTTTAAACAGGGTGTGGATGGGGACAACTCCCAGGGCCGTTTTTAACGATCCACAGACGGCTTAAGGGTTTTAAGCCCATTAAGCACGCTTGTCCCCTTAAGTATCCACAGGCTTATCCACATGTGCCTGTTAATAAGGTATGTAGTGGCGGACGCGATGTGGACTTCAGGAGTCGCGCTGCTGCTGTTTGATGCGGTTGGTCAGCTCAGTGACCTGGTTGTAAATCACACGACGCTCTGCCATCAGCTCGCGGATCTTGCGGTCTGCGTGGATGACGGTGGTGTGATCGCGGCCGCCCAACTCCTGCCCGATCTTCGGCAGGGACATGTCCGTTAGTTCACGGCACAGGTACATGGCGATCTGGCGGGCGGTCACCAACGTACGGGTTCGCGACTTGCTGCAGAGCTCTTCCATGCTGAGCTTGAAGTAGTCCGCCGTCTGGTCCAGGATCTGCTTCGCTGTGATCTCCTGGGCGCCGTCGTCAGTGATCAGGTCCTTGAGCACCATCTCAGCCAGGGCAACATCCACCGGCTGGCGGTTGAGGCTGGCAAACGCCGTGACGCGGATCAGGGCGCCCTCGAGTTCGCGGATGTTGCTGGAGATCTTGGAGGCGATGTACTCCAGGGCATCGTCCGGTGCCGACAAGCCTTCGCTCAGGCCCTTCTTGCGGAGGATGGCAATGCGGGTTTCGAGTTCCGGCGGCTGGATGTCGGTCAGCAGGCCCCACTCGAAGCGGGACGTCATGCGGTCCTCGAAACCGGCGAGCATCTTCGGCGGCTGGTCCGAGGTGATGACAACCTGCTTGTTGGCATTGTGCAGGGCGTTGAACGTGTGGAAGAACTCCTCCTGCGTCCGGTCCTTGCCCGCCAGGAACTGGATGTCATCGATGAGGAGCACATCCACGTTGCGGTATGTGGTCTTGAAGCTGGTGCCTTCGTCATCGCGAATGGAGTTGATGAAGTCATTGGTGAACTCCTCGGAGTTCACGTAACGGACCCGGATGCCGCTGTAGAGCCGACGGGCATAGTGGCCGATTGCGTGCAGCAGGTGCGTCTTGCCCAGTCCCGAGTCGCCATAAATGAACAGCGGGTTGTAGGCCTTGGCCGGAGCTTCGGCAACAGCGACGGCGGCCGCGTGCGCAAAGCGGTTCGAGGAACCGATCACGAACGTATCGAAGATGTACTTCGGGTTCAGGCGCCCAAACTCATGCGAGGTGCTCGGGGGCGTGGGCTGCGGTTTTGGTTCGGCGAAGTCAGATACGGCGGAAAGCTCGACGGCGGGTTCCGGCTCTGCGTGGACGGGCACCAGATCGGTGTCCACGTCGATTGCGCAGCGGATGTCATCCGAGAAGACGTTTCGGAGGGCGTCGTCCAGGGCATCCTTCACCTGCGTCTGCAGGACTTCGCGGGTGAGTTCGTTGGGAACAGCAACCAGGAGGGTCGAACCGATAAGACCCTGTGCCTGGGCGAGGATGACGAAACCGCGCTGACGGGGTGAAACCCGGTCGTCTTGTTCCATAAGGCTCAGCACCCTGCGCCAGGAACTTCCGACAGTGTTGGCGTGGTTGGCTTCGTCTACTGTCATCAATCAGTTCCTAAATACTTGCTTGCCGGCGTTGCTGGCAGCCGAAGTGTCTCCGGCGGCGCTGTTCTGGGCGATAATCCACAGAGTTATGCACAGCGGGTGGACAATGGGCTACTGAGCCACTCTAGGGGATGAAATCGCCAGAAGATAGCTGGGAAGTTGCCTGTGGATAATTACACCGTTGTGGTTCTCGAAAGAGGCCTGTGAGCCACTTCATCCACAGGCTGGGAACGGGAGTTGGGCACAGCTGTGGATAGTCCTGCGGCAGGCTCCCGGTTTGACTGTGGGTGCCTTTTTGCCCTAACGTTGTGAAGTCCTTTGTGTCCGCTTTTGAGATCAGTTGTAACCCCGTGCGTTTACCGTACGGAAGGCAACGGCGGCAGGCACATACAAAACTTAGCGTCGGCCAGTTCTTCCCCTTATTTGATCGGGTGGGCGCACCTTTGATCCACTGGAGTAACTAACGTGAGCAAGCGGACTTTTCAGCCGAATAACCGCCGTCGGGCCAAGAAGCACGGCTTCCGCCTTCGTATGCGCACCCGTGCCGGCCGCGCCATCCTGGCTGCCCGTCGCGGCAAGGGCCGCGTCGAACTGTCGGCGTAAATAACTGACTTGTCGGTCAGGGTCTTTTTGCGGGTTCGACGGTGCTAGCCACCCCTAACCGTCTGCGGACGTCTACCGACTTTTCAACAACTGTACGTTCCGGCGTCCGCAATGGACGCCGGAACTTAGTGTTATATACGGCCTCTATCGGGGCCGGGGAGCCGAGTCGAATCGGCTTCATTGTCTCCAAAGCCGTCGGGAACGCCGTGACCAGGAACCTCGTTAAGAGGAGACTGAGAGAAGCAGGCGCACTTTCCTTGCACACGCATGGAATGGGCCTGGCGGTCGTGGTCCGGGCACTGCCCGCAGCTGCAACAGCCAGCTGGGAGCAGTTGCTCTCGGACTACAACGCCGCATTGGCAGTGACGACGAAGCGATTGAGTGGCTCAGCTCCACGCAACGCTTCGACGGAACACAACGGCACCACAACGGAAGGGACACCGCGTGCATGACATAAGCACCGCCGTCGTTCCTTCCTCAAGCGACCCCACCGGCAAGGTTCCTTCCAGGAATCTGCCGGCGGCGGTGGGCACTTTCCTCTGGGAGCTGCCGCGCAACATCCTCATTGTCTTGCTGAAGACGTACCGAAAGGTCGTCTCGCCCCTGTACGGCCAGGTTTGCCGTTTCTTTCCCTCCTGCTCGGCATATGCGCTGGAAGCAGTTACGGTGCATGGCGCCGTGAAGGGTAGCTGGCTCGCAGCTAAAAGGCTCGCCAAATGTCACCCTTGGAACGCCGGTGGAGTGGACCATGTCCCCGCCGGGCACCGTCATTGGCCTGAAGGCCGGACGCCCACAATTGTTGTACTGAACAATCCGGACCAGTTCCTGGCTGCTCAGGCTGATGAAGAAGGCCGCTCGGCGGCCTAACGAATAGGGATATCGTATGGACTTCTTTGAAACAATCATGTTTCCGTTCAAGTGGCTGGTGTCAATCATCATGGTTGGCTTCCACGAGGGACTGAGCTTCATTGGCCTGCCCGCCGCGAACGGCTGGACGTGGACTCTGTCCATCATTGGCCTCGTGTTGGTGATCCGTGCCGCCCTGATTCCCGTCTTCGTCAAGCAGATCAAAGCGCAGCGCGGCATGCAGCTGCTGCAGCCGGACCTGAAGAAACTTCAGACCAAGTACAAGGGCAAGACCGATCAGCTGTCCCGCCAGGCCATGGCGCAGGAACAGATGGCGCTGTACAAGAAGCACGGCACCAACCCGTTCTCGGCATGTCTGCCGATGCTGATTCAGATGCCGTTCTTCTTCGCGCTGTTCCAGGTGTTGTCGGGTATCTCGACGAACGCCAAGCAGGGCCAGGGCGTTGGTGCGATGAGCCATGAGCAAGTAGTTCAGTTTGACTCATCCAGCATCTTTGGTGCCCCGCTATCGGCTTCGCTGCTCCACGGTGACCCCAGCGGCGGCAACAGTGCGGTGGCTGTTTGGGTTCTGAGTATCATCATGATCATTGCCATGACGGCCTCGCAGTTCATCACCCAGAAGCAGATCATGGCCAAGAACATGTCCGAAGAGGCCATGGCCAGCCCGTTCATGCGCCAGCAGAAAATGATGCTTTACATCCTGCCGCTCGTGTTCGGTATCGGTGGAATCAACTTCCCCATCGGTGTCCTCATCTACTGGACCACAACCAACCTCTGGACCATGGGTCAGCAGTTCTTCGTGATCCGCCGCATGCCCACCCCGGGTTCCCCTGCCGCCAAGGCACTGGAGGAGCGCCGTGCCGCCAAGGGCCTGCCGCCGCTGCTGGGTGGTAAGAAGACCGCTGCTGCGGACGCCGCCGCTGAAGCCGAAGCTGCTGCGGCCGCCGCGGCCGAGATCCGAGCCCAGCGCGTCCAGCCACAACGTAAGAACAGGAAGAAGAAGTAATGTCTGCCGAGAGCACCGAAGAAGTTATCGCCGCTGTGACTGAAGAGCAGGACGAGACCCAGGAAGAGACGCAGTCCAAGACGGCCAGCCGTTTGGAAGAAGAAGGCGACATCGCCGCCGATTACCTCGAAGAACTCCTTGATATTGCCGATATCGACGGTGATATCGACATCGAGGTCCGGAACGGACGCACGTACATCTCCATCGGTGCCGATGAAGAGTCTGCCGCCCTGGATAGCCTCGTGGGACGTGACGGCGAGGTTCTTGAAGCACTGCAGGAGCTGGCCCGCCTCTCCGTTCTTTCCGCCACGGAGAACCGTTCACGCCTGGTCCTGGATATCAACGGATACCGAAAAGAGCGTGCCGGCGTACTCCAGCAGATCGCCGAAGACGCCGTTGCCAAGGTCAAGTCTGACGGCGGAACCGTAGCCCTTGAGCCGATGAGTGCCTATGAGCGCAAGATCGTCCACGACGCCGTCGCTGACCTCGGATTTGTCTCCGAGTCCGAGGGCGAGGGCGCAGGCCGCCACATCGTAGTCTCGGCTGACTAGCAGCTCATGGTTGAAATCACCGCAGCTGAACTGGAAGCGGCAGAGAAGATTTTTGGGGAGCGCTTGGATCTCGCCAAGCGCTATGTAGAACACCTGGCTACGTCGGGAACCGAGCGCGGGCTGATTGGCCCCCGCGAGATTCCGCGTTTGTGGAGTCGCCACGTCCTGAACTGTGCCGTCATTGAATCTGCCATTGCCATGGACAGCCACGTGGCTGACGTCGGATCCGGCGCAGGTCTGCCGGGTCTTTGCCTGGCAATTGCCCGGCCGGATCTCGAGCTGACCTTGATTGAACCGCTGGAACGGCGCGTCATCTGGCTTCAGGAAGTGGTTGACGACCTCGGCCTGGACAACGTCACCATCATGAGGACGCGCGCCGAGCTGGCCGTCGGAATGGTGGACGCGGATGTTGTCACGGCGAGGGCCGTTTCCGCACTGAGCAACCTGGCCGGCCTTACTATTCCCCTCTTGAACGGCCATGG
Source organism: Paenarthrobacter aurescens (assembly GCF_025421775.1). GTDB lineage: Bacteria > Actinomycetota > Actinomycetes > Actinomycetales > Micrococcaceae > Arthrobacter > Arthrobacter aurescens_B. The sequence continues at coordinate 64,084 of NZ_JAOEFX010000004.1, forward strand.
CGAAGTGGTGGCCATCAAGGGCCGCAGCGCAGCCGAGGAGATTGAGAAGGCAAAGAAGGTCATCCGTAAACTCGGCGGCGTGGAAACGTCCGTTGTGGTTTGTGGACAGGAGCTTTTGGAGGAACCCACCACCGTGGTGAGGATCATCGTCAACAAGCCCGGAAAGACGGCCTAGCTCCCGCTCGGTTTCCCGCGTGTCGGCGGCTGAGCGGTTAGGCTAGAGAACGGCAGCAAGCGCCGAAATGAGAGTGAGAGTGTGACCAGTGGGTAGTAGTGAAACCTCCACGCAGCGAATCCCCCCGTTTATGTCTTTGGGGTCCGCGCGGGCAATGGCTACACCCTCTGCGTCCCTTCAGTCTGCGATAGTCCGCACGGATTCGGTTGATAATGCTGCCGTTTCACGTGAAACGGTTTCGGATGGAGTGCGTAACGTGATGGATTCCATTGATGATTCCAGTCCCATCGCCCGCCAGCTGGCCAACGAGACTCGTCGACGTGAACGCCTGATCGGCAGGGAACTGCCTAAGCCGGACAAGACCCGCATCTTCACGGTGTCCAACCAAAAAGGTGGGGTTGGTAAGACAACCACGACGGTGAACATCGCTGCGGCTTTGGCAAGTGCCGGTCTCAACGTACTGGTAATCGACATCGATCCCCAGGGCAACGCCTCTACGGCTCTGGGCATTGAGCACCATGCCGACGTCGACAGCATTTACGACGTTTTGATCAACGATCTTCCTTTGAAGGACGTCGTAGCCCCGTGCCCCGACATTCCCAACCTGATCTGTGCACCGGCCACCATTCACTTGGCCGGCGCTGAAATTGAGCTGGTTTCGTTGGTGGCCCGCGAGCAGAGGCTTCGACGCGCCATTGATGTTTATGCCAAGGAGCGGGAGAAGAACGGCGAAGGACGGCTGGACTTCATCTTCATCGATTGCCCACCGAGCCTGGGTCTATTGACGGTCAACGCGTTCTGCGCGGCCAGCGAAGTCCTCATTCCCATCCAGTGCGAGTACTACGCGCTCGAAGGCCTGAGCCAGCTCCTCAAGAACATCGAGATGATCCAGAAGCACCTGAATGCTGACCTGGTGGTTTCCACGATTCTTCTGACAATGTATGACGGCCGGACCAACCTGGCTGCCCAGGTTGCATCCGAGGTACGCCAGCACTTCCCTGAACAGGTATTGGGAGCCGTGGTTCCTCGCTCGGTACGCATTTCTGAAGCGCCGAGTTATCAGCAAACCGTCATGACCTACGATCCTTCATCGAGCGGCGCGCTGTCCTACATGGAAGCTGCCGCCGAAATCGCTGAACGCTAGAATTCTTGAAACACTGCAACAGCCAGGGCCGGTCCGTGCTCGGCTATTCCATCGGAGGGATGAATCAATGAGCGAAAAGCGAAGGGGCCTCGGCAGGGGTCTTGGGGCTCTCATTCCTAGCTCGGCTGCGGCCCAAGGCAACGGTGCGGCGCCCTCGCGTCCCGTGGATCTGTTCTTCCCTGAGGCACGCAAGACGGCGGAGCCTGTAGTAGACGTTCCTGCCGAGGAAGCGGCTGCAGTTCCTTCCGAGGCGGCCGCTTCCAAGTCGTCGGCCGCAGCGCCCAAGGTCAGGAGCTCTACCGCCAAGGCACCTGCCAAGTCGTCCACTTCCAAGTCGTCAGCTTCGAAGCCTGCCGCCAAGCGCGCTGCATCACCCGATACGGAATCTGCCGAAGAGATGAAGTCGACGGCGGCTGCCCCCTCGTCCGCCCCGTCTGCTCCCGAGGTGGAGTTGGTAGAGGTCCCTGGTGCTCGGTTTGCCGAGATCCCGGTCGGTGACATTCATCCGAACCGCAAACAGCCCCGCTCAGTCTTCGATGAGGACGACATGGCCGAGCTGGTTCACTCTGTTCGGGAAATAGGCGTCCTACAGCCAATTGTTGTGCGTACTTCAACCGAAAAGGGTGGAGAACCGTACGAGCTCGTGATGGGTGAGCGTCGCTGGCGTGCTGTACAGGCCGCGGGACTCGAAACCATCCCTGCGATCGTTCGTGACACCACGGACGATGACCTTCTCCGAGACGCGCTGCTGGAAAACCTTCACCGCAGCCAGCTGAACCCCTTGGAAGAAGCAGCTGCCTATCAACAGTTGCTTGAAGACTTTGGAACTACGCACGAGCAGCTTGCTGACCGTATAGGTCGCTCGCGGCCGCAGGTGTCCAACACCCTGCGCCTGCTGAAGCTTCCCCCTCTGGTGCAGCGTCGAGTGGCAGCCAGCGTCCTGTCGGCCGGGCACGCGCGCGCACTGCTGGCACTCCCTGACGCCGCTGCTATGGAACGTCTCGCGCAGAAGATCGTTGCTGAGGGCATGTCGGTTCGAGCCACAGAAGAAGCAGTGGCTTTGTACCAGGACCCCACCACTCCTGCCAAGAGCAGCATCCCCAAGCCAAATGCTCGTCACGAGCGCCTTGACTACCTGGCCTCTTCCCTTTCGGACCGCTTGGACACGAACGTGAAGATCACGCTGGGAGCCCGCAAGGGTCGCGTGAGTATCGAGTTTGCCAGCGTCGAAGATCTCAATCGAATTATGGATGTTTTGGGTCCCGGCGCTGAGGACTAGCCACCGCTGCGTAGGACTAGTCTCCTGAAAAGAACTTAATGGGGTCCGCTCTTGGAGCGGGCCCCGTTTTTTTGCCCGGGTTCGCAATACTCCAAGGCCAGTTTCGTGTCAGAATCTCCGTTTTCGCTGATGGTGGTACGGAGGGCTCTGGGATGTTTCACGTGAAACCTGGTGCTGCGACAAGGTATCAGGTACGACACCTGCGCCATGAACTGGGCCATGCCCGATTGCCACAGCCATTCTGGCATTCGTGGATGCGCATTGGGCCCGACGGGCGCGCTCCTGCACCCTGATGCATTCCGGCCTCCCACCAGGTGGGCCCCTTCAGGACGTTCTGGTTACGTCCTATGCCCCAAAGTGCCACGCAGGCAGTCAGTATCGGGGAACCCAATAGTGTCCATGTGTAGTGACGGAGGCCCCTGTAACGCGGATTCCGTCTTACACGGAGCCAAGTGCGAGGTGGACTCCTTCAGTATCGATCTCTGGGGCTAGTTCGTCAGTCTTCCACACTAGGTATCAAGCTGGACTGCGTAGTACTCCATCGTCGAAGTGGGCCGGCTATGACCATCTCGGAGGTCCGTTTCACGTGAAACAAGAGCCGAGGTGGCTTGTAACTACCGTTTCACCGAATGCGGCGCTTCTATCTGGTCCAAGGGACCAGAGGATTACCGTCGGAGGGGCGAGCACCGGGGTAGGCATTCGGCCAAGGCGCTGGCCCCGGTGAAGAGGGCCCGTCGTACCCTTCTCGGGTGGTTCACAGTAACGAACTACTCCTTGCAGCTCCTTGTCCCAGCTGTCGCCACTAGCGATTGCGGTGACGAGATGTCTCATGCTTCTGTCCGCTCATCGCCCGAGCGCGCGGCATGACGTGGCATCAGGCCTGCTGCCTCTAGACCAAGCATGTTTCACGTGAATCCAAAGCGCTTCAGGACTTCTGGGCTCAGGAAATCCCTCGCCGAACCTCGCAAGTCCAGCAATAGTGGCACCGAAGCGCTCATTTGAGTGCATTCGACCGCCATTTGGATGTGACACGTTTTCAGTGACGACTCTGTTCCATTGCGCTTCAGGAATTTAAGCCACGAAGGCGGTCAACACTCGTCTGCGGCGTGAGTACACTCGACAGTTTGCGGATGTTTCACGTGAAACAGAGCAAGCTACCCTGGGCAAACTGCACACTGCGGCATGTGGATCGCGCATATCACCGCCTACTTCTTTGAAAATGAGAGCTTGTGCGAACACCGATAGCCTCGCCTTCTGTAAGAGAAGACCAGTGGCTTCGCTCCATGCAGTACCGGAAAAGGCTTCCGGAGTTCTGGCGGCATAGAATTCTGAATCCACTTGTGCAGACTCCAGGGATCCACTTGTGCAGACTCCAGGGCCACCTGGCCCAACAGCAAACTGTCCGCACACAGTAGATAGGGCTGGCGAGCTCTTGAATGGTGCTTCACTCCCCTGCAGTGCCGTATCCGTATCTACATCGCTTGATGGAGCGAATCGTAGATCAAAGACTAGACAGCGGAAGCGATCCGGCCCCCGTAGGAGGTGGCCAATCTCCTCGCCCTTCCGGCAGTGAGTCCATTGCCCTCGCATCGGACGACCAGGGCCTTCGCTGGGACGCTTTCTGAGGTATTGCCCTAATGGAGAGGGTCTACACAGTTGAAGCTGCTCGAGGCTGGCCTTGCTCGCTTGTGGCATGTCGACTATGGGAGCCTGGGAGTTTCGCGTGGACCCCAAGATGGGCTGCCTCAACTGCTTGCCTGGCATCACGCCCATCACCTGTTTGCGCCTCCCCTGCGGGATAGGAGCCACGTAGCCCTTGATGCGTACATATGCGTCTAACGCACGCTGGTGTCGATGGTAGAGCCAGAGTTCCATCATCGTAGGCAGTGCTCTTCGCTACGCATTCAATGAAATGGCAGTTGGACTCTTCCGCACGAGGCGCGGGACTGGCATACACTCTTGGGGCTGCCTGGTGAGGTCAGTGACGCTTGGGGCGGTTGGGCTTGGTGGTCATGCAAGTGGGAACTGCCGACAGGTGTTGATTGCAGAGCGGCTGTCGCTGCCAACACCCACGTTTGTAGTCCGTGTGACGCGGGTGCCTGCTGCTCCCGTGGTCCCATGATCCCCTCTATGCGAATCGGAAGTGCGGCCACTGCCCAAGTCCATCGGCCCCTTTCGTGCAACGCCGGGACCGCAGCTACTAAGACAGCGTCACCGAACTACCCCTGTGCGTCATGCAAAGACTAAAAGTGGATGCGGCGATCCCTCGGCGTAACCACAACCCGCCGCCGGCCTGTGTCCCTGCCGCGTTGATTGATCCGATGTTGGAGCTGCCGCGTGAGGCTCCCAACTGAGAATGCCTTGCTGTCACCTAAACATTGGGAACGCACTTAGCTGCAGCGCACGAAGTATGGGGCTGGGTAGCTGTCAGCTAAGCAGGTCGACTCGCCTAGTCAGTGAGCAGGTCGACAGGCTGGGCCGGGAGATGTTTCACGTGAAACAGCTCCGCAATAGACCTAGGATCATGCCCTTGTCACCGCCCACGATCGCGGAGGATCGGTGGATAAGTCGGTGGATATCTCTGTGGAAAACTTTGGGGATAACTCCTGTGGAAGGAGGGTTCTCTGTACGACCGAGGGAGCATCGGGCGATCCAATTTTTGGGTAAGGGTCAGGGTGCGACGGCCTCGATGTTGGAATGTTCGGTATGCATCAGGCCCACAACCGGCAGGTCCTGTCCCTAGCCCGATTATGTGCCGTTTTCTATTGAATTTGCTGCATATTTCGAGCCGTGCGGAGGCTGGTTATCACAATGCTCCCTGGGCTTCCTGAACAGAACGTAAGGGCCACGAACGTGGGCTTCCAGGGGCGAGGAGGCGGGGTACTGTGGGCAATCTCATCACCGGTGGAAAAGCCTGTGGATAACTATGTGCATAACTGTGGCGACATCTGGCATTCATTTAGATTGCCTCGCTGTCTGAACTGACTGAGGCCGGACGGAGTGCGGGGGTCGGTCGCTCACAATTCAAGTCCTCGGCGCAGTTGCCGACCATTTGCCGGATGACTGGAATGTCTCTCCACAGGCCGCCGTCCGGCCCGCGCAACATTGGCCCTCAAGCGATCGAGACTACACGCCGGTCAAGGAGATGGTTCCCCGCTGACGTGCGTGCGAGCTTGACGTGTATCCGCAAACAAATGATCTGATGTCTTCGCCTCATCCTCTCCTATGGCGGTGGGACTCTTCGAATGGAGCAGCTATGGGGGCCGGCCTGGGGCTTGGCGATAGCCCACCAGCCGGTAGTGCAGTCGATTGGTTTGGACACGGTGTCCATGCTGAAGATCTCCAGCACTGATCTATACGCAACACGCAACACGCAACAGGCAAGACCACTTGCCCGCTGGGGCTGGGTCCCAGGTGGTGGTGGATTAGCAGGCCTTCCCCTGCTGCAGGCAGCTCCAGCCTTACTCGTCCTTGTCATGTTGCTGGAGGAGGGGACCTTACGTTGAGCACTACGGGCCATAGCTGGAGGGGTTCGCCCTTCCCCGTACATTGGGGGGGAGCCTCTTCGGTTGCGCAGGCTTTGTGACGCCTAAGCGAGGGGTTCTACTGAGGCCTCGGATCCTGGACCCCGGAAGGGCCAACTAATGCGTTTCACGTGAAACATCGAGAAACAGCCTGTGGTCTCCGTCGCCTACGGTGGGCTGTGTTTGGCTTCGGGCTGCGAGGGACTACAAGCCGTCGTGGATCGACGGGAGGACGAAGTTGGCCATGAGTCGTAGGAGGCCATACAGGGATCTGGCACTTAGCAGCGCTCTGACTAGGGGGTGAACCTTTAGGGACTAGAGCCCGCCTCCCAACTCCCATGGACCTGGCTGGACAAGCCCGTGTATCTGATGGCGCCCTGTGGTGGATTGTCTGACTGGATGGGCGAGGAAGGGGCGCCCTCCCTATCGGAGCGCGCTGGGTTACCCCACCGAACGAACGTAGTGAATGGGCTGCGCCGCGTGCTTAGAGTTCTGTGGGTTCAAAAGCTCCTACCCCCTTGTGAGTGCGCTGTGCGTCGCCTCCTTTGGTCAGATCCAGGCCTCTCCACCCTCAGCAGCCGGCTTAGGCCTCTCCCCCCTCAGCAGCCGGCTTAGGCCTCTCTATGCCTAACATCCGGGCGCTGGCGCCTCCGCGGTATTTAGGGCGGCTATGGGGCGTTCCGCGCCTAGAGCGCCGCAGGAAAAGGCGTGATACGTGCCGGGAGCCACTAGGTAATGGTCTTAGGGCTGACAGTGGCTGTGGCCCATCTGGCCCTAAGGAGGTCTCAGCGCCGCGCAGTTGTTGCCTCAAGGGGGTGAGGACGTCTACTTGCCACGCGCGATCTCCTGTTCATCGCGAAGTGTCTACAGTGTCACGATGCCCCGGATTCCAGCTGGAGCCTGCTCATTCCGTAGTGTTTCAAATGTTCCGGGGCACCGTCACGGACCCCAAACGGCCTGCACCGTTTCACGTGAAACATCGCCCTAAGCCGGTGTTGACAGTCATACCAGGCCTGCACTCCAGCAGTTTCGGTCAGAGTCCGCAATTGATGGGCCTCCAAGGGGTAGAAAAGCCGGTCCACGCCTAACTGAATGGGCTCAAGTTTCGTATGAATCACAGATGTGGGCGATCAGCCGAGCTCCTGAGCGCCCGGCTTGAGGCTATTCAGCGGATGGGATCTTATGTAGCCGGCAGGTCGATTTCATGGCCCGGGCGAGGCAAAGACGCCATTGTTGGCTCTCTCCAGGCATGTCTGCGTCGATGTCAGTGGGAATCCGGTTGATACGACCGCCATGCCCCAGCAAGGTATACGGGGTTTCTCGGAAAGGAAGACACCTGGTGCATTGATTCTGGCTAGGCCGGTTGGGTGCTCGCAACAAGAGAATCGTCCCCCACTCCCCTAGGTGAAGCTCCCACTACGGCTGTCCCGCTCCCTCACGGCTTCAGGTTGAGAACCGGGTGGTGCCGCAAGCGCCTTGGCCGCCGCACACACTTGATCCCCCGTTTGGTTGCCTGACGTCGTCTGTGGGCCGTCAGCTCAGTACGCACGCGCGACGGTGAATTGATGCGACTTCGATAAGGGACGGGATTCTGTCTCGGTGAAGGAGAAGCGTCATTCCTGCAGTTCTTCCTGGCGGATTCGCGACTCTGTCGATTTCTACGAGCAACAAGCTGGGGGTTCAAGGCCCGGACTTTGGGGAGCACGTTTCACGTGAAACACGCTAAGGACTCCGATCACTGTCCTCCTCGTCTCCTCGTAGTTGCGGTGTTTCACGTGAAACACACCATCACCATCCTGGCCCGAAGCGCCGCTGCGGCACCTCCGTGAGGGCGCGAATAAGGACGCGAATAAGGACGCGAATAAGGACGCGAAGCACGGGTGAACCCTAGTTCGGGCTGCGCGGGAGGCTTGCCCTTGAATAACGGGGGCAAGAAACGGACCCCGGAATACGGACGTGACGCAGAAGGCGCCAGGAACACATCAACTGGGGCTCGAAAGAATGAACTCGACACCGGCGACTATCCAGCGGCCACAGATTGAGCAGAGCATCCCTGTGACTCTGTTGGGAACGCTCCCTGGGCCAGCTAAGAGCACCTCCGTCATGCTCGTCAGGCAAGAGCGCCTCAAGCCAGTGCAATAGCTGGCGAAACCCGGACGCAGGTGAGTGAGCCAACCGACCCTAAGCCAACCCATTCATGGGCAGACTGAGGAAAACTTGGCCTACCCCAGGTAGGGAGAAGTGAATCGGACAAGACAGCGACTGATCAAGTGCTCCGACGGAATCCAACAGGCATAAACGAACGTATTCGGTTCAATAGCCCACACGACATAAGAAAGCCGGCGGTTCATCCTCCCTCAGGAGCAGCAACCGCCGGCTTCGACAAAATTAGGATCAGGAATTGAACCTAGGACAGGACGTCCGCGAATTCCTTCTCAAAGAACTGCTTCGGCTTGGCGCCGATCACGGTGCTCTTAACTTCTCCCCCGCTGAACAGGTACACGGCCGGAATGGACGTGATGCCGTACTCGGCTGCGATGGCGGGGTTGTCGTCGACGTTAAGCTTCACGACGTCAACCTTCTCGCTGTATTCAACGGAGATCTCGTCGAGGATGGGGCCGAGCTTGCGGCAGGGGCCGCACCACTCTGCCCAGAAGTCCACGATGACCGGCTTCTCGGAAGCCAGGACATCCGTGCTGAAGCTTGCGTCAGTTACGTCTTTTGCGTTGCTCATAACTTTTCCCTTCGTATGGTTGCTTGGATGCAGCTTAGGAGTGCAAGTCTGCGAGGTAGTGCTCAACATCGAGGGCAGCCACACAACCGGAGCCCGAAGCCGTGATGGCCTGGCGGTACGTGGGGTCGATGACGTCGCCCGCGGCGAAGACACCCTTGATGTTGGTCCGGGAGCTACGTCCCTCCACGGCGATGGTTCCCTCAGGGGTGAGGTCAACCTTGCCCTTGACGAGATCCGTGCGGGGGTCGTTGCCGATGGCCACGAAGACACCAGTGACGGCGAGTTCGGACTCGGTGCCGTCCACCAGGTTCTTGAGTTTGAGGCCAGTGACCTTGTCGCCACCGAGAACGTCTTCAACGGCTGTGTTCCAGACGAAGTTGATCTTCTCGTGCGCCTGGGCACGGTCGCCCATGATCTTGGAAGCCTTGAGGGTATCGCGGCGATGGACAACCGTAACGGACTTCGCAAACTTGGTCAGGAACAGTGCTTCCTCCATGGCGGAGTCGCCACCGCCGATGACCGCGATGTCCTGGTCCTTGAAGAAGAAACCGTCGCAGGTTGCACACCAGCTAACGCCGTGGCCTGAGAGGCGCTTTTCGTTGGCCAAGCCGAGCTCCCGGTAGGCGGAACCCGTGGACAGGATGATGGCCTTCGCCTGGAAGGTCTCCCCCGTTCCGATGGTCACGGTCTTGATGTCGCCGTCGAGGTCCAGTTCGGTGACATCCTCGAACTGGATCTCGGTGCCGAAACGTGCGGCCTGCTTCTCAAAGTTTTCCATGAGGTCCGGGCCCATGATGCCGTCCGGGAAACCCGGGTAGTTCTCCACATCCGTGGTGTTCATGAGTTCGCCACCAGCGGTGACGGAGCCGGCAATGAGCAGAGGCTTCATGTTGGCGCGGGCGGTGTAAACAGCGGCTGTGTAGCCGGCGGGGCCTGAACCTACGATGATGACGTCACGCACCTGCGATGCGCTGTTTTCTGCAATGCTCACGTGGCGTGAACCTCTTCCTTAGTCGATGCTGCGGCTTTCGGGGCAGCCACCTGACTCAACCCCTGTAATGCCCCAAATATTCCGTTGGAGTTGGGGACCCTAAAAGCCACCACCATTCAGGGTACCGTCTGGAAGCACGGCAAATCGAAGTGGGGACCCCCGATGACCGGGAGCCCCCACTGTGCGAAACAGGTAGTTTGGAACTACTGGACCGTCACCTCGGCCAAGCGCAGTCCGTATCCGAACCGGGTCTTCGGTGCTGCCAGTTTGGGGAGCGCCTTGATGACTACGATGACGTATTGCGTCTGTGTCGGTGCGGCCAACGGAACTGTCAGCTCCGGCGAGGTGAAGCTGTTGGTGCCCACGAGCTTGGCACCATCCATTGCCGGGCGATCGTTGGTGTAGACGCTAATGCTTCCACCCGATCCACCCAACTGGTTCAGCACAATGGACTTGACCTCTGCCGGTTCCTTGAGCTTCACAACAAGCGGCATTTCCCCGAACAGCCCACCCCAGTCAGCAGTGGCAAATTCCATGTCCGACCAGTAGCTCGCTGCGTTGCCATCAAAGGCCCGGGTGAGGTCCTTGTCGTACTCTGCGGCGAAGGGGAAGTCACCCAAGCGAGTGATGCCTGCGATGGCCGGCGGGACAGCAGGGGCTGCGGTCTCCGTCGGTGTAGGCTCCTGGGTTTCCGTGCTGCTGGACTGCGGAGCGGAGGTGCTCTGGGTAGCTGCCGGCGTACCGCTGGAGAGGAGGCCGCCCAAGTTGGTGACCGCGAGGACCAGTCCCACAATCAACACGGCCGCGAGCAGGCCGCCGACCAGCCAGCGAAGGGAACGTGGCTCCTTCTCCGGAGCGTCGTCCTCGTAAACTTCTTCGTCGTCATAGTCGTTCTGGACAGCGGCCGACGCCGGGAAGCTGGTTGGAGCGCGGTCGTAACCCGGGTCTGAGGTTCCGTGCGCAGCAGCGGCGCCACCGGACGCGGCGCTTCCGGCAGCAAGGCCGTAGTCCTCGTCTGACCACAGGGATACCTTAGGTTCGGCTTGTTCCCGCGTGGTTGGCTGCTGCGAATTGACCGCCTGTGTTGGCGGCTGGGCCGGGGCGGCGGGAGGTGCCGCAGCGGGCTGCGATGTCACGGCTTGGGTGGGTGGCTGCGTCGAAGCGGCAGGGGATGCTCCCCCGGGTGCAGCACTGGCGGCCCCGGTGCCGGCGGCAGCACCGGCGTCGTGGTTCCTGGAACCGGAATTCTTGAGGGCGGCCAGACCGGCTGCTCCGGCACCCGCAGCAGCAGCCAGCTTTCCGGCGATGCCGCTCTTGGACGACGACGGGCTCGCGGAAGGCATGGGTGGGACATGCCCTGCCTGGGATCCGGTGGCGTCCTGCTCGGCGTCGCCCTCGTTCGGGATCGGGTAGCCGTTTTCGTCGTACTGGATGTACTCGGCGTCGTGCTCGTCATCCTCGTACAGGCCGTCGTACGTTTCGGGCTCGTAGGTGCGTGCCTGGCCGAAGATCTCGCTGCCCAGTGTCTCCGTGAAGAAGGGCTCGATGTACGGCGGGTTGGTGGCAACCACCAGATCCAGCAAGTCAGGCGCGGTGCTGTGGTTGGTGATGAGGTACGTGGTGTTGTCGCTGACGCCGAGGTCCAGGATCTGGACATGGCCCGGACGCTCTCCGGTGGCCACCTCGCGGGCGCTCTGCGCTACCTGCTCAGCGTTTCCGGGACCGGCCACAAGGATGCTCACGGGACGGTTGAGGACCTGGTCCACGCCGTCGAGCACCTGATCTTGGTCATGCGAGGTCAACACATTGGCCGTGACCTTGTAGCGGCCGCCAAGTACTGATCCGACGTCGATCGGGTGGGACACGTGTTCCTCCTAGGCTGTCCGGGAGCTGCGGGTCCTGCACGCGGCCGGCCCGGCGAGCCGGTTCAACCGCTTTTGCAACTACCTATATTCATTTTCTAGCCTAGCCGATTGATGCCCGCCGCCCATGTTGGCGGCACCGGCTCACTTCCTGCGGTTTCCACGGGTGGGGAAGTACGGATTCTGTCCGGCATCCCCTTGGTAGGTACGCCGACCCGGCAACGGGACCTGCGGCCGGAACTTGCCGCCACGGGCCGTGCTGGGTTCGTCTTCCTCGGGCAGGTAGGTCTTTGGGGCGTCCGGGCCGGGCTCGGAAGCTGCCTGCCGCCGCTCCACGGCTGGGCCGGCCCGGTAGGAGGCGGCGTCGAACTCGCCCGAGATGCGCGGAATCAAACCGGTATCGTCCGAGACCGTGGCGCGTGCCGCCGTCGTGGGTTCCGAAACTGCACCTGTAGCCGGCGCGGGAACACCGCGTCCAAAACGCCCCATGAGCGGGCGCAGGAGGTCGCGGAGTTCGGTGACATGGAAGACGCGGAGCAGGACAAGGTAGGCCAGCAGCATGACGGGCCCGACGACGACCACCGTCACCAAGGCGGCCGGGCGGCTGCTCCACGCGAAACCGTCGGCCCGGTAACTGCCCAAAAGCCACAAGGCGCCCGCGCCAGCGATCGCTGCACCCAGCCCGGCGTAACCCATGCGGATGTAGGAATTCGCGATACGCGGTCCGTCGAGGTGGCCGAGCAAACGGCGCAGGAATACCACGCTGATCACCACGGACAGGATGTTGCCCAGTGTGTAGAGAATGGCGATCGCGTAGATGATCTGGCCGACGGGGAGGAACTGGATGAAGAACGCACCCACCACGTAGATGACTGCCAGCCACAGCTGGACATACAGGGGCGTGCGGGCGTCCTCGTTGGCGTAGAACACGCGCGACATCATGAAGTTGGCGCTGAGGAAGGGGGTGCTGAGGGCAAGGATGGTGAGCGTTTGGGCGAGCATGACGCCGTCCTGCTTGTCGCCACCGGAGAAGAACATGCCCAGCGGCCCGGCCAAAGCGAACAGGGCCAAGGCTCCGAAGACAGTGGCCACGGCCATGGTGCGCAGGCCGTGGGACAGGGCATCGCGGAGCTCGGCCTTGTTGCCGTCCTGCGACGCCCGGGTCATGCGGTTAAAGAGGACGGTAGCCAAGGACAACGCGATGATCGAGTGTGGCAGCAGGTAGAGCTGGCTCGCCACTTCCAGGACGGCGTTACCGGGCAGGACCGCAGCTGCGGCTGTGTCCCCCGCGTTGTCCAACCGGAGGCGTTCAGCACCGGGAATGGTGGCGATCCTCATGACGTAAAGAAACGCCAATTGCCCGACGGCGGCCGTCGCCAAAGTCCACACGCTCAGCTTGGCGGCCTGGCCCAGTCCAACCCCACGCCAGCCGAAGCGCGGACGAAGGCCGAGGCGAAGGCGGAAGACAGGGACGAGCAGGATGGCTGTCTGGGCGATCACGCCGAAGGTAGAGAACCCGGCGATCAGGAACGTTTGGGTGGGCCCCCAATTGTCTACGGTGTGCGGGTTGGTGATGTTGGCGCCCAGGATCCAGATGAACATACCCAGGCCGGCGATGGCCACAAGGTTGTTCAGGATGGGCGCCCACATGGCCGGGCCGAACGCGCCGTGGGCGTTCAGCACCTGGGTGAGCATGGCGTAGAGACCGTAGAAGAAGATCTGCGGGAGGCACCAGAAAGCGAACGTTACTGCCAGGGCCTTTTGTTGTTCCGAGTACCCCTGCGTGGTGAGGTCGATGACCAGGGGCGCCGCAAGTGTCACCAACGCCGTCAATGCCAGCAGCACCAGCACAGCCAGGGTCAGCAGGCGGCTGATGTAGTCCGCACCGCGGTCCGGCGCCTTGCTGGCCTTGATGATCTGCGGGACAAGCACAGCGTTGAACACGCCACCGGCCACCAGCAGGAAGATCAGGTTGGGCAGGTTGTTCGCGTTAATAAACGTGTCATTGACCGTGGAACCCAGGCCGAGGGCGGCACCAAGCATCCAGGTTTTGGCGAAGCCAAGGAAACGGGAAACAAGCGTTCCTGCGGCCATGATGGCGCTGGAACGTGCTTCTCCGGATTGAACGGACTCGGTGGTTTTGGCTTCAGACATCGCCTTTATCGTCCCATGTACCCGGGTCAGAGGTGTTCGGGCAGCACTTCCCGTGCCAGGTCGGCGATGCGGCGTTCATTGGGGAAAGACAATTTGCGGGCGAGTTCCTGAATGGGAACCCACGCGGCGTCCACGGCTTCCTGATCGGGATCGTTCTCGATGGTCAGCTCACCGCCGGTTGCCTGGAGCAGGAAGTGATGCACGGTTTTGTGGACGCGGTGGCCGCTCACAGTGAACCAGTAGTCGATGCTGCCCAGGGGCGCCAGAATGCTGCCTTCGATGCCGGTTTCCTCGGCGATTTCGCGGACAGCAGCTTCTTCGTTGTTCTCGCGGCCTTCCGGGTGGCCCTTCGGCAGGCACCACTCAAGCCGGCCACCCCTGTTAAGGCGGGCGATGATCGCAACCCGGAGTTCGCCGTCGGACGTGTCTACTACGACGCCGCCCGCAGAGACTTCCTCCACAGTGGGAAGAGAGGCCTGGACCGGGTGCTGCTGGGCTGGCGCGACGTGCGCACCGATTGCCGACGGCAACGGTGCGTTTGTCCTCCTGCCAGGAGCGCTCGGGATCGGGTTGGCCATGAGGTCCACTCTAACGACTCTTGCCCCGGAGTGATGACCGGGACATGGCCACAAGATGGACTGCAGGAGATGGTCCGCGGACGCATGCCTGATTTCGCATGGAACAGTGGCCCACTGCTGCGTAAAAATCTGCCAAGCTTAAGGAACTATGGCGCACGTATTGGACAGCTCTTCAGTTAACTTCACCATCGATCCGGTGGTGCTCGATCTCGGGCAGCGCTTTGTCGATGCCGGCTATGAGCTGTCCTTGGTGGGTGGACCCGTGCGCGACCTCTTCCTGGGGAGGACATCCCCGGACCTGGACTTCACCACCGACGCCACCCCGGACCAGACCATCGCCGTCATCAAGAAGTGGGCGGACAACTTCTGGGAAATCGGCCGCGCCTTCGGCACCATCGGGATGAAGAAGAGCGGCTTCCAGATCGAAATCACCACGTACCGCGCCGAGGCCTACGACCCCGATTCGCGCAAGCCCGTGGTGGCGTTCGGCAACTCCCTGACGGACGATCTCCTCCGCCGCGACTTCACCATCAATGCCATGGCGCTGCGGCTGCCAAGCCTGGAACTTGTGGACCCCTTTGGCGGCGTCCGCGACCTCCACGCCTCCGAGCTCGCCACGCCAGGCGCTCCAGAGGCGTCCTTCTCCGACGATCCCCTGCGCATGATGCGCGCGGCGCGTTTCGCGTCGCAGCTCGGCGTGTCGGTTCACGACGACGTCCGGCTGGCCATGTCCCAAATGGCGGATCGCATCAAGATCATTTCCGCCGAGCGCGTCCGGGAAGAGCTGGTCAAGCTTATTAACGGAGCGCACCCCCGCGTGGGCATCGATCTCATGGTGGATACAGGGCTTGCCGAGTTCGTGCTCCCCGAGGTCTCCGCCCTGCGCCTTGAGGCTGATGAGCATCACCGCCACAAGGACGTGTACCAGCACTCGCTGCAGGTACTTGAGCAGGCCGCTGCCCTGGAAACAGGCCCTGACGGCCCGGTGCCCGGCCCCGACTTTGTGCTGAGGTTCGCTGCGTTGATGCACGACGTCGGCAAGCCGGCTACGCGACGTTTTGAACCGGGCGGCGCGGTGAGCTTCCGCCACCACGACGTTGTGGGGTCGAAGCTGACAGCGAAGCGGATGAAGGCGTTGCGTTTCGACAACGACTCGATCAAAGCCGTCTCGCGTCTGGTTGAACTGCACATGCGCTTCTACGGCTACGGAGATGCCGGCTGGAGCGATTCCGCGGTCCGCCGCTATGTGACCGACGCCGGTCCCCTGCTTGAACGCCTGCACCGGCTGACCCGGTCCGACGTCACCACGCGTAACCAGCGCAAGGCCGACCGCCTGTCCTTCGCCTACGATGACCTTGAGCAACGCATCTCGGCTCTTCTGGAACAGGAATCCTTGGCGGCTGTCCGGCCTGACCTGGATGGAGCGCAGATCATGGCGCTCCTGGGACTCAAGCCTGGCCCAGTGGTGGGGAAGGCTTACAAGTTCCTTCTGGAAGAGCGGATGGAACACGGACCACTTTCCCCTGAGGAAGCCGAGCAGAAACTCTTGGCCTGGTGGGAAGAGCAACCCGAGTCCGCCGTCGTCGAGCCTGTGACCGAAACTGAGGAGCCTTCATGAATGCTGCGACTTCCCCGCGTCCCCAACTTTGGATCCTTCGCCATGGCGAGACCGAGTGGTCCAAGAGCGGCCAGTACACCGGCCTGACGGATCTTCCCCTCACTGTTGAGGGCGAGCAGCAGGCCGTCGAGGCCCGGAAGGTGTTGGAAGGGATCGACTTCGACCTCGTCCTGACTTCGCCCCTGCGCCGCGCCCGGCGCACCGCAGAACTCGCAGGCTACCCGGAAGCCGTTCACGAGCCGCTGGCTGTCGAGTGGAACTACGGCGACTACGAAGGGATCAGCTCGGACCTTATCCGCAAGGACAACCCGGACTACCTCATCTGGACCGACGGCGTACCCAACGGGGAAACGCTGGACGAAGTTGCTGCCCGGGCCGACAAGATCATTGGACGCGTCCTGGAATCCGGAATGGACAATGTCCTGATCGTGGCACACGGTCATTTCTCCCGTATCCTCACGGCACGATGGCTGGAAATGGATGCCCGCGAAGGCCGCCATTTCATTCTTGGGACAGCGAAGGTCTGCACACTCGGTTGGGATAAGCGCACGCCGGCAATTGTCCGCTGGGGCCTCTGAAACACGAATTTACAAAAACTTTTTGCAAATCAGTCAATTGTGCTGGTCAAATCCCATGTTGATGGGGTAGCTTATATCTTGTTCCCAGAGCGACTCGCCGGGAACCCAGGCGCGCATTCCCCGGTTCAGTCAGTCGGGATAATGCCACAGCAGGCCCTTGTGGCCAGAAAAGGAGGTTGGGAAAAATGATTACTTTGACTAGCGGACGGAAGTTGACCGTTACTGCTACCCCGGCCTCTGCTGATGATCGACGCCATTTTTGCTCTCTGACCCACTCCTGATTCGCCGGGCCGGCCCATTGCCGGCGGTGTTCATGACAGCTCTCCTTTCCTTGGATGGCTGAGTAGTCAGTTGTAGGCGCGGACCCACGCAGCATGCCGCGGGTGCGCAGTTTCCCCATAGTTCGGAACCAGCTTCTTGTTGGGTCGACTGCCGGAAGCACGCGCAATTCTGCACAACGATTCGGGATTTCCCTGATTCAGTCCGCTTCATCCCATTACCAGCCTCGGCTATTTGTGCCCTTTTTATGCCTTTGATTCCTCGTGAATTCATTTGGCTTTAATTGTTGTGCCCAAATTCCGGCGATTATTCCCCTGAAAGGAGGTGAACCATGCCAAAGCGCCCCGAAGACATGCGCTTCTACAAGAGCAGTGATGCTCCCAAGGACCGCACCCTGTTCAACGGCCAACTGCTGGACCAACGCCGTGAAGACGTTTACGTTGTCCTGCACCAGATGGGACTCATCCGCTGACGTCCTTCAGCCACCCCGAAGGAGTTCAGGTGCAACACATTCATGCTGAACCTCAAGGAGCCCACGCGGCTACGCGTGGGCTCCCCCCTTTTAAAATGGCTGTATTGCCTGGTGTCCTGTGATGCTCCCGGCGGGATGCTGCAATCAACGCGTGACTGTAAGCTCGATCCATGCAGGAGACGAAGCCGCACCGGCAGCAAAAGCGTGCCCGCTTTGTGGTTCCCAGCCGCAACGACTCCTTGCTCCGGAACTTCACGGAACTCATAGGTGGCCCGCTGGGGAAGCACACCTCTCCGGGCAAGATCTCTTCCGGGCCGTTCACCGTGGAGCGGGTCCTCATCATCCTCACAGTCATTGCCGCGCTGCTGGCAGTGCTCGCCAAGGACTACTGCCGGGTCAACGGTTGGCAAACGCCCGGCCAGTTTTACGCCACCTGCTACTCCGACTTCCCTGAGCTCTTCAAGAACCGCGGACTCGGCGATGGTGTATTTCCCTTCTTCACCCAAGGCAGCCTGTTCGAGTACCCCGTCATCATGGGGATCATCGCGGGCATCACCGCCCTCTTGGTGCCTGGGCAGGGCGTAGGCAGCGAACGCATCCTTGGTTACTTCGACATCAACGCTGCCCTCATTGTGGCGGTCTGGATCGTCACGGTCCTTCTGACAGCACGTATCAACAAGCGCAGGCCCTGGGACGCGGCGATGGTGGCCGTAGCGCCCGGTATCATCCTGGCCGGATTCATCAATTGGGACATGTGGGCTGTAGGCCTGCTGGCCTTGGGTATGTTCTTCTTCTCCCGGGACAAACTGGTCCTGGCCGGAGTGTGCATCGGGCTGGGGACAGCCACCAAGCTCTACCCCGTCCTGATCCTCGGGGCGGTGCTGGTCCTGGCGCTCCGGACCGGCAAGCTGCGCACCTTTTTCTTGACAGCCGGCGCAGCACTCGCATCCTGGCTCGCCGTGAACCTGCCCATAGCCGCAATGAACCCGTCAGGGTGGCGGTATTTCTTCGAATTCACGCAGGCACGGCCTGCCGGGTACAGCTCGCCGTGGTTCGCGTACAACCTTGTGGCAGACCGCGTTCAGTGGAACCAAATGAACGCAGCTACCATCAACTCGCTGGCGCTGTACCTGTTCATCCTGGCGTGCGCACTCATTGGAGCCTTGGCTTTGTGCGCACCGCGGCGACCCCGCATCGCCCAGCTGGTCTTCCTGATTGTTGCCGCGTTCATCCTCACCAACAAGGTCTACTCGCCCCAGTTCGTCATCTGGCTCATTCCACTCCTGGCCCTGGCGCGGCCCCGTTGGCGTGACTTCCTGATGTGGCAGGCCGCTGAAGGGCTGCACTGGGCGGCCATTTGGATGTACCTCGGCCAGGCGACCAGCGGCGGCTCGGTCCAGCACAACATTGACATGTCCTACTACGTCCTGGCCGTCTGCCTGCACATGGCTGCCACCGCGTACCTGATGGCAAGGGTGGTCATGGACGTGTGGGATCCGGCCCAGGACCCGCTGCGCATTCATGGCCAAGACGATCCTCATGGCGGGCCCTTCGATGGCGCCCGGGACTGGTTGCGGATTGACCTTGCCCATCCGTCGCGGTCTGTTTTGCCTTGGCGGTCAATGACTGCCAAGGAAAAGACTGCCGCAAAGACTCCCGAACCCATGCAGCCCAGCGAGCGGAGGTAACAGCGATGGCTGATGTCGCCGTCGTCGGAGCCGGTCCCAACGGCCTGGCCGCTGCAGTGGTCATGGCCCGTGCAGGCCTGGACGTCCAGTTGTACGAGGCCGCAGACGCGATCGGTGGCGGTTCGCGTACCAGTGAGCTGATCGAACCCGGCTATCTCTACGACGTATGCTCCGCAGTGCATCCTATGGCGCTGGCTTCACCGTTCTTCCGCGCCTTTGAGCTTTCGCAGCGCATCGATCTGCGGGTACCCGAAGTCCAGCACGGCACTCCCCTGGACTCAGGCGGGGCAGCCTTGGCATACCAGTCGCTGGAGCGGACGGTGCTTGGGTTGGGTGTGGACGGTCCGGCTTATCGTCGGCTCCTGGGGCCGTTGTTGGAACGGGTGGACGGCGTGGTGGACTTTACCTCCAACCAGCTGTTGCGTGTTCCGAAAGACCCTCTGGCCGCAGTCCTGTTCGGACTTGCCACGCTGGATCAGGGGACGCCGATCTGGAATCGCCGCTTCCAGGAAGAAGCTGCCCCGGCGCTGCTGACTGGCGTGATGTCACACGCCCTCGGTTCGCAGCCATCCCTCAGTTCAACCGGGGCAGGTCTGATGCTCAGCGTCCTGGCGCATGCGCGCGGTTGGGCGATACCTGTTGGTGGTTCGATGTCCATCGCCACTGCAATGGCAGATGACCTGATCGCCCATGGCGGATCCATTCGCGTAGGTGAGCGCGTCGATTCGCTGGATCAGGTGCGGCCGGCGAAAGCCATCCTGCTGGATGTTGCTCCGCCGACCCTTGCCAATCTTGGCGGAAGAGAGGTACCTGACCGCTACCGGCGTGCGCTTGAAGCATTCCGATTCGGGAATGCGGCGTGCAAGGTGGACTTTATCCTGTCCGCTCCGGTCCCATGGTTGAACCCGGGATTGGCGAAAGCAGGAACCGTCCATGTGGGTGGTTCGAGGCTTGCCATGGCCGAGTCCGAGAATCTTGTGGACATGGGCAAGCACCCTACGGAGCCCTACGTCCTGGTTTCCCAACCGTCGGTGGTGGACCCAACACGGGCCCCGGAAGGCCGACACGTCCTCTGGTCCTACTGCCACGTGCCTGCCAACTCCACTGTGGACATGGCTGAGGCCGTCACTGCCCGTATTGAGCGGTACGCGCCGGGCTTCCGCGACGTTGTGGTTGCGTCAAAAACCACGACGGCGGCTCAACTGTCTGCCTATAACGAGAACTACGTTGGGGGCGACTTCAGTGCGGGCCTCCTGGACTTGCGGGGCTTGGTGCAGCGGCCCGTAGTGTCCAACAATCCATGGCGAACGCCGATGCCTGGCGTCTATCTGTGTTCGTCGTCCACGCCGCCTGGACCGGGTGTGACAGGAATGCCCGGATACCACGCAGCAAAGCATGCCCTTAAGGACATATTCAAGATGCGGGTACCCGGGCTGGGCCTGGGGCTTTAGCCGGCCGTTTCGGGGCTAGTTAGCTGCCGTGAAACGCGCACGGCGGTAAGCCGGGCTTTCAATTTCGTCCAGCATGGCTACGGCGTAGTCCTGCGAAGAAATGCTGTTGCCTGCGGGTGAATCCTTGGCCACGGTGTATTCGCCGGTGCGCTCACCCGGCTGGATGACAGGCGCCGGAGCCAGGACAGTCCAGTCGATCGTGTCCGGGGTCTGCTTTACGGCTTCCAACGCCTTGGCAGCGGTGGTGGCCTCGGCCTTGTACGCCTCCGGGAAATCGGGGGAATCGAGCAGGCGAACTCCATCGATTTCCAAGCTTCCGGCGCCGCCGACGATCATGAGGCGCGTTCCTTCGGCGTTGCTGTAGGCAGTGGCCATGGCCTCCAGCCATTCTCCGTGGTCGCCGCCGGTGCGGCTGGGGCCCGTAGCCAGCACAACGACGTCGTGGTCCTTTGCGATGGAGGCGAAGGCCTGGCCGTCAGCCAGATCCGCGGCCTGAGCCTTGGCCCCGGGTACCTCTGCGCCCTTGCGGGAGATGGCTGTGACTTGGTGGCCGCGGGTGATGGATTCTTTGACGATCTGGCTGCCGACCATGCCCGTTGCGCCGTAGACTGCGATTTTCATTGCTCTCCTTGGGGTTGGTATCCTTGCAATAAGACAACGGTATCCAATGGATACTGATAGCTTCAAAGAAACCTAGTTACCTCAGGGATACTGACATGGACAGCAAGGACCTCCCCGCCAACATCCTCGACCCCAATTGCCCTTCGCGCGTGATCTTCCAGCGCATCGGTGACAAATGGGCGTCGTTGGTGATCCAAGTGCTTGGCGACGGGCCGGTGCGCTTCTCTGAACTGCGCAAAATGGTCAGCGTTGTCACTCCCAAGGTGCTGACGCAAACTCTGCGAGCCCTGGAGCGTGATGGTCTGATCACCCGGACCGTTCACGCCCAGGTGCCGCCGCGGGTGGACTACCAACTGACCGCCATGGGGGAATCCCTGTTGCAGCCGCTGTCCATGCTCCGGGAATGGGCGGAGAGCCACGTCCCCACCATCCTGGACGCCCGCGACGCCTACGATGACGCCCAGGACGAAGCCCTCCTCGGCTCATCCACCTGAGTAGCAGCGAACGCCCTTATGGTGGCTCAACAGGGCGTGTGCTGTTAGCTAGTTGGGTTGGGCGGACGGGACTGCCGCGCGGCTGATCCGTCCGTCCCTCATGGTCGCAACGGCGTCCGTGAGCGGGAGGAACTCGGTGTCGTGGGTGACCATGACGGTGGCCGTGGTGAACTCGTCCGTGACCTGCCGCAGGAGACGAACGATCGACTCGCTGCGTTCGTGATCGAGCGCCGCTGTGGGCTCGTCTACGAGCAATACCAAAGGATTGCCCATGAGTGCCCGGGCGATGTTCACCCTCTGACGCTGGCCGCCGGACAGTTGATGTGGTCGCTTGTGGGCAGCGCCGGACAGGCCGACGACGTCCAGAAGCTCCTCCGCCGTGCGGCGTGCCTGCTTCAGCGCATGACCCCGGAGATGTTCACGCACCAGCAACTGTTCGACGGCGGTCAGCGAAGGAAGCAGGTTGGGTTGCTGGAAGATGATGCCCACCTTGTCCCGGCGCAATGCTGTGCGCTGGGCGTCCTTGAGCGCGGAAACGTCCTGTCCATCGATGACGACCAGCCCGGCGGTGGGTGTCACGAGAGTAGCGGCGACGGCGAGCAGCGAGGACTTGCCGGATCCTGACGGACCTACCAAGGAGAGAAATTCACCCCTGCGAACGCTGAGGTTGACGGCGTCCAGTGCTTTGAGGGTGGAGCCTCCATCGGGGTATTCGAGGGAGACGTTGACGAGGTTCAATGCTGTAGTCACGATGTATGCCTTTCGTGGAATGTTCTAGTTGCCGCCGAGGGCAAGCAATGGATCGACCTTGGTGACTTTGCGGACTGCGAGAACGGCACCGCCCAAGCCAAGGATGACGATTCCGGCAATGGGTACCAGCGTGGTCAAGGGAGTGATGAGGAACGGCGCGGCCTGCGCTGCGAACACTCCGCCGGCAAGTCCCAACGAGCCGCCCACGGCTGCTCCTGCCAGCAATACCAAGGTTGCCTGCGCCAACGCATCCCGCAACACGTAGCCTGAGGACGCGCCCAGCGCCTTGAGTACGGCGATATCGCGGGTACGTTGCACGGTCCAGACGGTCAGGAAGGCCACAATCACCAATGCGGAGATCCCATAGAGAAATGCCTGCATCAGCATGAGTGATCCGTTCTCACTCTTGTATGAGGCCAACGCCTGGAAGGACCCAACGGGGTCCGCGCTCACTGTGCCAGCCGTCGCATTGGCGGCATCGATGTCCACGGAGGTTCCGGCGTCGTGCGTTACCGCCAGGACTGTGGCAGTGCCTGGCGCCGCGTGGGCGATGGACCTCCAGGTTTCCAGCGTCGTCCAGACCACGCCAGTGTGTGAGTACCACTGGTCCTCAACAACCGCTGAGACGGTCAGGTCTTTCCCGCCAACCCGGACCCGGCTTCCGGTCTGCAGCGACAAGTCCTTTGCCAGGGTTTCACCGATCACAACCGTTCCGTCCTCCACAGCTGAGGGAGCCACAGAGCCGCCGAAAACTGCGACGTTCGCCGTTCCGCTCGGTGTGCCGCCATCACCCAGTGACTGGAACCGCGTCTGGCTGATTCCCAGTGCCTGCGCCGACGTAACTCCCGGCTGTTCCTGCCATGCCTGGAGCTGCTGGCTGGAGACTTCCGACTCCGTATATGAGGCCTTGGGCTCACCCCCGGCAGGAGCGCCGAAGACGATCTGCTGAGCGGGCAGGTCCGCAATAGCTGAGGTCGACTGGTTGCCCAAGCCAGCTGTGAGCCCGGAAAGCATGACGAGCAGCAAGGTGATCAGGGCGACCACGCTGCCCATGAGTGCGAAGCGGCCCTTGGCGAAACGGATGTCGCGGATGGCGAGAAACATCGGATTCCTTCGGTTCGGTGCGGGCTTGGTCCCGGCACAATCAACTCTTCCGGCGATGCCTCGCGGAGACATCGGGAACCGGATGGATTCGCTGACGCCAAGGGGTTGAAAGGGCGATCATCCAAATGGTTGATTCGGGTTTCAGGACACGGAATCCTCCCCGGTTCGCACATCGCCGGGGATACGCTGGGAGGCATGCAGTCCCCCACCGGCGCCGCCACCATCCTTCGCGTGCTCCGCGTCTGCCTGCACGTGGGTTTCGCGGTGTTGCTGCTGGTGGCCGTTGTTCGTTTGCTGACGGGTGTAGGAGTTGCCGGGGCGCCGCCAACACCCGTGGCCATGGCAGCGGGTCTGGGACTCTCGGCCCTGCTGGCGGTGGTGTACCTCGCCGGAACCATCCTGGAAAAACGGCACTCAAGCGATCCCTCGCGGTTCAACCCGACAAACTATGCGCTCTGGTGGTTAGGCGCTGTGATGATCCTGTGGCTGCTGCTCCTTTTGGTCAGCGGTGACTTCGCCTGGGTAGCCTTTCCCTTGTTCTTCCTGCAACTCCACCTTCTCCCCCGGCGGCTGGCACTCCCGGCGATTGCTCTAAGCACCATCCTGCTGATCGGTGCATTGTGGTTCCATAGCCGGGGGTCGGTTGACGGTGGCCTGCAGCTGGCGATGGTTCTGGGGCCGGTGTTCGGGGCTGGCTTCGCCGTGGTCACCGGGCTGGCGTACCGTGCGTTGTTCCTGGAAGCCGAAAACCAGCGCACTGTTGCCGACGACCTTCGCCGTACGCGCGCTGAACTTGCGCAAACCCAGCACGACGCCGGCATGCTTGCTGAGCGTGAACGGCTGGCCCGTGAAATCCACGACACCTTGGCGCAAGGCTTTTCCAGCATCGTCCTCATGGGCAGGTCTGCGGAGAAGGCCTTGGACGACGGCGACTCCGAAGCAGCCCGGGATCGGTTGCGAACGGTGCAGGAAACGGCATCGGCCAATCTTGCCGAAGCCCGGAGCTTTGTTCGCGGGCTGCGTTCACCGGCACTTGAGCAGTCCGGGCTGGTGGACACCCTGCGCCGGCTCTGCGACAAGACGGAGACTGAGGCCGCTGCCCGGGGTACGGCGTTGCGCTGCCGCTTCGAGCTGGTGGGTACGCCCGTGGAGCTGCCCAACACCTACCAGACCACGCTGCTCCGGGCCGCCCAGGCTTCCCTCGCGAACGTGTGGGCACACGCCCACGCACGTGCCGCCGTCGTGACTCTGTCCTTTCTGGGCGCTGAGGTGACATTGGACGTTTTCGACGACGGCAAAGGTTTCGAGCCGTCGACGGCGGCCGGTACAGCGCGTGGCGACGGCACCGGCGTCGGGCTTCAGAGTTTGCGCGAGAGACTGGCCGCGCTGAACGGCAGACTGGAGATTGAGTCGGCGCCTGGCGAAGGGACTGTGGTGGCCGTTCGGGTGCCGCTCCCGGTAGACGAAGGTGTTTCATGAGTGACATCCGCATCCTCCTGGTGGACGACCACCCCGTGGTCAGGGCTGGCCTCCGCGCCATGCTGGCGGATTTCCCGGGCGTGACGGTGGTTGCGGAGGCATCCGACGGTGATGCTGCCCTGGTGGAACTCAGCAAGCTCAACACCCTCGGAGAGCCTGTGGACCTGGTGCTCATGGACCTGCAGATGGGCAGCGGCATGGATGGCGTGACGGCCACGGAGAAGATCAAGGCCGGGGAGGCCGGGAATCCCCCGCCTCCCGTGCTGATTCTGACGACTTACGACACCGACGCCGACATCCTCGCCGCGGTGGAAGCCGGCGCCAGCGGTTACATGCTGAAGGATGCCCCACCGGAGCAGATCCGGCAGGCCGTCCTGTCCGCAGCCGCCGGGCAGACCGCGCTGGCCCCGGAGGTTGCGGCGCGGCTCATGGGGCGGATCCGGAACCCATCGCCGGCGCTGAGCGGCAGGGAAGTCCAATTGCTGGAACTGCTGGCGACCGGCATGAGCAACAGGGCCATGGCCAAGCAACTCTTCATTTCCGAGGCCACAGTGAAGACACATTTGGTGCACATCTACTCCAAGCTTGGGGTGGATAACCGCACGGCTGCCATCGCCGTTGCCACGCAGCGCAGGATCATCCGCGGGCACTGAGCCCCGCCGCCCTGCCGCGCGCTATTTGGGCGAGCAATTTTGGTGAAACGGTTGACCTTTGGGCTTTTTGCGGTGACGATTAGTGCACGTTTCGCTATGAGTTAGATCACAAACAGTCACTCGTCGAAAGTTGGCCCCACATGTCCGCACCCTCCTTGGGCTTATCCGGCGCTGCCCCCAACAGCTCCGGACGCGCTAATAAAGGTTCGTTAGCCAGAAAGGCCGCGTCACTTGGCCTGGCCTCATTGCTCCTCGCCGGAGCCATCCCTGCGCTCACGTTTGCCGCGGCCGCCAATGCCGCGCCCGGTGATCCCGCGGCGATAAAAACCGTCACTCCTGAAGTACCTGTCGATGCCGCCGGAGTACCTGTGGGCGCGGTGACAGGATTTACCCAGTCCGGCAACGTCGTCGACCTTTCCACAGAGAAGGGCGCCATTCGGGTGAGCTTCCTGGACGACGGCAACTTCCGCCTCGAAGCGGACCCCAGCGGAAAGTTCTCGGACCCCGCCAACACGGACCAAGGTGACCCGGCCAGGACAGCCAACATCGTGGTGGGCAAGGACAAGTTCCCGGGCGTCACGCCTACCGTCACCGACGGCAACTGGCTGATCCTGAAGACCGCCAAGATCAGTGTCGAAATCAACGAGGCCACCACCCAACTCCGCATTGTCAGGGCTGACGGTTCACTGGTCCTGGAGGAATCCTCGCCCATCACCTTCGGCGCCAACTCCGCCACCCAGCACCTCGCGCAACAGGACGGCGAGCAGTTCATCGGCGGCGGCATGCAGAACGGCCGCTCCGTGCACACCGGCGCCCTGATCAACATCGCCAAGAACTTCGACTGGGACGACGACGGCTACCCCAACGCCGTGCCGTACTACATGTCCTCCCAGGGCTACGGCGTCCTTCGCGACACGTTTGCCCGAGGCTCCTACAACTTCGGCGGCCAGCCCACCACCACGCATGAGGAAAAGCGCTTCGACGCCTACTACTTCGTGGGCGACTACAAGCAGTCATTGGGTGCCTACACCACGCTGACCGGCAAACCGATGATGCCCCCGGTTTACGCCCTGGAATACGGCGATGCGGACTGCTACAACCGATCCAATCCCGGCTACTCCTCCTCCGGCTACGGTGATCCCGACGGTGCCAAGCAGCGCACTCCGGACGCCATCAAGACCGCGCGGAAGTTCGTTGAGAACGACATGCCGGCCGGCTGGATGCTGGTCAACGACGGCTACGGCTGCGAGTATCAGCAGCTCCCGGAAACCGTGAGCAACATCGAGGAAGAAACCGACCTCAAAGTTGGCCTGTGGACCCAGCGCTCCCTGACCAACCAGGAATACGAAGTAGGCGAGGCCGGGGTCCGGCTCCGCAAGCTCGACGTCGCCTGGGTGGGCCAGGGCTACCGCCAAGCGCTCACCGGGTGCGAAGCTGCGCACGGCGGGATCGAGCAATACTCCAACGCCCGCGGCACCTCGCTGATGGTGGAAGGCTGGGCAGGCTCCCAGCGATGCGGCATGCAGTGGACGGGTGACCATTCAGGAAACCTCGACGCCGTCCGCTGGCAGGTCTCGGCCCTCACCGGCGCCGGCAACTCGGGTCTGGCCTTCACCACGGGTGACGTTGACGGCATCTTTGGCGGCTCTGCGGAGTCGTATGTCCGTGACCTTCAGTGGAAGGCCTTCGCGCCGGCGCTCTACTCCATGTCCGGCTGGGCTGCGACGGATAAGCGTCCGTGGCTCTACGGCGATGAAGCCACGGCCATCAACCGCCAATACCTGCAGCTCCGCCAGCAGCTCATGCCCTTCATCTACTCGTTGGCGCAGGAATCCTCCACCACGGGCGTATCGATGATGCGCTCCATGGCCCTCGAGTTCCCTGACCAGCAGTGGTCCTACGGTGCCGAGGCCAACAACCAGTTCATGCTCGGCTCCGACTTCCTGGTGGCTCCGGTCTTTACCCAGACCGATGTCCGCAACGGCATATTTCTTCCGGCAGGCCAGCAGTGGGTGGATTACTGGACAGGCAAGCTCTACCAGGGTGGCCAGATCCTCAACGGCTACAACGCGCCGCTGGATAGGCTCCCGGTCTTCGTTCGTGCCGGAGCGGTGATCCCGCAAGGCATCGTGGCCCGCAACGCTTCCTTGGTTCCCGAAGATTCCATGATCACTTTGGATGTCTACGCCAAGGGCAAGGACACGTTCACCCTGTACGAAGACGACAAGGTCACCCGCGAATTCAAGGACGGGAAATCCTCCAGCCAGGTCTTCACCGTGGATGCTCCCGGTACGGGCAACAGCAGCGTCAAGGTATCCATCGGTGAGCGGAAGGGCGAATACACCGGTAAGGCCGCGGCCCGCCCCTACGAGCTCAAGGTTCACGCGGGCGCAGCACCCAAGGATGTGAAGATCGGCGGCACCAAGCTTGCCCACCACTCCACCCAGGCCGCCTACGCTGCAGCAACCACGGGCTGGTACTTCGATGAGGCCAACAACGGGACCATCTGGGTGAAGACGGGCTCCATCGCTTCCAACCAGTCCGCCACGGTTCAGCTCCAGCAAGCAGGTCCGCTGGGTGGCAAGAGCCAGGAAGACACGGCGGCCGAAGTCCGAGTGACCACTGGCCAGCAGGTCTTCCAGGACCAGGAAACCACCGTCACCGCGGCCTTCGTGAACACCGGAACCAAAGCCAAGACCAATGTAGTCCTGACGCCGGTTCTCCCTGAGGGGTGGACTGTGGTCTCATCCTCCGGCGCAACTGCAGCCAAGGTCGAAGGTGGCGCGACAACCACGGCAACGTTCGTCATCAAACCCGGCTCCAGCGCCAAGGCGGGTCAACAGACCGTGCGGGTTTCGGCGTCGTACGCTGCTTCCGGCTCCGCCCAGTCGGTGACCGGCGGCAACCAGATCTACGTCGCTTACGGTTCCTTGGCCGCCGCCTACAACACCGTTTCAGTCACCACGGTGGCCGGTAAAGCCCTTGGAAACTTCGACGGCGGAGGGGCCACCTTCGCTGCCGAGCAGCTGGCAGCGGCTACGGTTCCGGCGGGCGGTGTCCGGCCGGGCAGCACGGTAACGGTGGACGCCGGGAAGCCGACGCAGGTCGACTATACGTGGCCGGCAGTTGGACCGGACGTACCCAACTCCGTGGCACTGTCCGCCCAAACCATCGCCGTCAAGGGGAAGGGGACGCACTTGGCCGTCCTCGGTTCCGCTGCGGTTGGCAACGGCACCAGTCCGGAACTGACCCTGACATATGCCGATGGAAGCATAGAAAAGCAATCCATCTTCTTCCCCAACTGGCTGCAGCCGTCCGTGCTGAACGGGGCTGTGCTTGCAGTCTCAGAGCAGGGCCGCAACAACGCCAACGGTCCGTCACCGGAGTACACGCAGTACAAGTACCAGGCGTTCTCCAACACCGTCCGGCTCAACCCCACCAAGGAGCTGGCCTCGGTCACGCTGCCGACGGAGACGCGGGTGAAATTCTTCGACTGGAAGGTCACCTCGCAGCCGCTGCCGGACGTTCCCCGCGGTTCGGTGTACGCCTCCGAAACTCCATGGGTCCAGGCCCTGAACGGCTACGGCGTGATCGGCAAGAACGTGGCCAACAAGGACTCGGCGTCGTCCCCGGACAAGCCGCTGGCCATCAACTACACGGACCCCGCAACAGGCCAGCAGCCCGTCTTCACCAAGGGCCTTGGCGTCCACGCTGCCTCGAAGATTACGTATTACCTTGGCGGCAAGTGCTCCTCGTTCACCTCGCAGGTGGGCCTTGAGAGCGGTTTTGGCGGCAACATCATTTTCAAGGTCAACGCCGACGGCGTGAATAAGTACCAGTCACGCACGTACACGCCCGGGTTCGCTCCGGAATCGGTATCAGTGGACCTGACTGGTGTGGCTTACGTAGAGCTGGTGGTGGACCCGTCCGGCTCCGTCAACGGTGCGCATGGTGTTTGGGGTGATGCCAAGTTCACTTGCGCTCCGTAGCTTGATTCTCCAGGCAGCCGTCGCTTGCCGTCTCTTCCCGGGATGGCAAGCGGCGGCTGTCCGCTTCCCGGGCACAACAAGAAACTGTCAGGGGAACGGGGCATAATGTCGCAAATGGGGAAACTGAAAATGCAGCAGGGTTTTGTCCTTGGTCTCGTAGCTCTTGTCATGGCTGGTTCGCTGACCGCCTGTGATGACGGGCGTGCCGGTGCGGAGGGCGCTGCCAAGCAGCTTGCCTCGTCCCTGGCCGCGCTCGACGTCGGTTCGCTCGCCGTGGAGGGCAAGGACGCCGCCGCCGCCAACGAGCAACTCAAGGCGGTGTTCGAGGGACTCGACGCGAAGCCGTCAGTTTCCTCCGGCGACGTAAAGCTCGACGGTGATACCGCCACTTTCCCTCTTAACTACAGTTGGAATATCGGTTCGGCCAAGTGGGAGTACAGCTCCGAGGCCACCCTCAAGAAGTCGGGCGACAAGTGGGCGGTTCAATGGAACCCTGCCCTGCTTGCCCTCGAACTCTCAGACGGTGAGACCTTGTCGGTCAAGACCGTACCGGCCCAGCGGGGCCAGATCCTTGGAGCCGGGGACGCTCCAATTGTTGAGGACCGGCCGGTTTTCCGCGTTGGCATCGATAAGACCAAGGTTCCCGCTGAGCAGGCGGATAGCTCTGCCCGCTCCATGGCAGCGCTGCTCGGGTTGGACGCCGACGAGTACGCCAAGCAGGTTGCCGCATCCGGTCCCCAGGCTTTCGTGGAAGGTCTCGTCCTCCGCGCCTACACCGCTGACATCACCGAGGCCAAGATCAAGGCTGTTCCCGGTGGCGTGAGCATTCTGGATTCCATGGCACTGGCTCCGACCCGGACCTTTGCCCGAGCCCTGTTGGGCAGCGTAGGCCAAGCCAATGCGGAGCAGATCGAGAAGTCCAACGGCGCACTGCGTGCCGGCGACACCACGGGAACCGGCGGACTGCAGCAGAAATACGACTCCCTGCTGCGCGGCAAGGACGGCGCGGAAGTCGTGGCCACCCCTGCTGAAAAGACCGAGGGCGAAACCCCCGGTACCAAGGTGTTCTTCTCGTCGCTTCCCGCGCCCGGCACCACCCTCAAGACCACGCTGGACCTGAAGCTTCAGCAATTGGCCGAGGAAACATTGGCAGGAATCGAGCCGGCGTCCGCCATTGTGGCCCTCAGGCCCTCGACCGGCGCCGTGCTTGCCGCAGCGTCCGGACCGGGCAGCAACGGCTACAACACCGCACTTCTGGGCCAGTACGCTCCCGGTTCCACCTTCAAGATGGTTGATTCGCTGGCGATGTTCCGCAACGGTGCCACCCCGGATTCCAAGGTGGAGTGCCCCTCGACGCTGAACGTCGACGGCCGCACTTTCAAGAACGCCGAAGGCTACCCCGAAACCTCACTTGGCTCCGTCACACTGAGGGACGCGTTTGCGCATTCCTGCAACACCGCTTTCATCAACGCCCGCGAAACCGTCAGCCAGGACCAACTTGAGTCGGCTGCCCAGGCTCTGGGTGTGGCGGTGGAAGCACCCAAGCTGGGCGCGGATGCTTTCCTTGGCTCAGTCCCCGGTGAAGCTGAAGGAACCGAGCACGCCGCTTCCATGATCGGCCAGGGCAAAGTCCTGTTCTCGCCGCTCTCAGCTGCGGTCATGGCCGCTTCCGTAGCCAACGGCGCCCCGGTATCGCCGCAGCTCGTCCTGAACGCCGACGCAGCGCAGGACCCCAGTGGTGCTGCGACCCCCACGGAAAGCGTCTCCGCATCGCCGTCGTCCGCCTCCGCCACAGCAAGTGCTGCCCCCGCGTCCACCAAACCGATCACCAAGGAAGAGGCCGCTTCCCTGGCCGACATGATGCGCGCCGTGGTCACGTCCGGGCACGCTGGGTTCCTGGCCGAGGTGCCCGGCGCGCCCGTGGGAGCCAAGACGGGCACCGCAGAATTCGGCAACGACAACCCACCCAAGACCCACGCCTGGATCGTGGCGACCCACGGGGACCTGGCAGTCGCAGTTTTTGTTGAAGACGGCGGGCTGGGTGCCACCACCAGCGGGCCGTTGTTGAAGTCGTTCCTGACCGCGGCGGGCTGAACCGGAGGCTGATCATGGCAGCAGATACCCAGTGTGTGGTGGCAGGCGGAGGGCCGGCCGGAATCGTCCTGGGACTGCTGCTTGCCCGCGCCGGTGTGAAGGTGACTGTGCTGGAGAAGCACGCCGATTTCCTGCGCGATTTCAGGGGCGACACTGTGCACGCCTCGACGATCCGGCTCTTGGACGAGCTGGGGCTGGGTGAGGGTTTTCGTGCCCTTCCCCAGAGCAAACTGGGCAATTTCCGGCTACCCGCAGGATCCGGTGATTCCGTGGTCCTCGCGGATTTTGCTCGACTTAAGGCCCCCTACAACTACGTGGCCATGGTGCCGCAGTGGGACTTGCTGAACTTTCTGGTGGAGGCGGCCCGTCAGGAACCTACGTTCACGTTGTTGATGAACACTGAGGCCACGGACTTGCTGCGCGACGACTCAGGAGCTGTTGTTGGAGTGCTGTATCAAACCCGCGATCCGCTGACTCGTTCTGTTGTGGGAGGCGGAGAATTGCGGGCCCCCTTGACGGTGGCGTGCGATGGTCGCGGCTCCGTTCTCCGGTCGCGGGCCGGACTGGTTCCCCACGAATATCCAGTGCCCTTCGATACGTGGTGGTTCCGGATTCCACGCACCGCAGACGAGGACGATCCTGTGGCCTCCATCGCGCCACGCTTTGGGACCTCTGATGTGTTGTTGAGCCTGACCCGCAAGGATTACCACCAGATTGCGTACTTGGCCGCCAAAGGTTTGGACCCTCAGTTGAGGGCCGAAGGGGTGGACGCTTTTCGTGCCCGGGTCGCGAGGTTGCGCCCGGACCTCGCAGATCGTGTGAATACCATTGAATCCACGGACGATCTCCACCTCCTGGATGTGAAACTCAACCGCCTGTCCCGGTGGCACAAGCCAGGACTATTGCTTATTGGGGATGCTGCCCACGCGATGTCCCCTGCCGGGGGCGTGGGGATCAACCTTGCAGTTCAGGACGCGGTGGCGGCAGCGCGTGTGCTCGCGCCGCCTTTACTGAGTGAAAGGCTCGACGACGGCCACCTCGCCGCTGTTCAAAAGCGTCGATGGCTCCCCACCGTCATCGTCCAGACCTTCCAGCGGATCCTGCACCGGGTGGTGTTCGCGCAAGTCATGGCGGGCAAGCAGCCGAAGCCTCCCAAGCCTTTGGTCTTCGTGGCCAGGAACTTTCCTTCCTTCGGGAAGCTGCCGGCGCGAATGATTGCGTTCGGCCCGCGTCCGGAGCATGCTCCCGGATTTGCCCGCAGGAAACCCTAGCCGGCCATCCGCTCAAGTCCGCGTACCCGCGGCCGCCGAGTACCGCCGTCGAGCCCTGATACATGTCCGTGGGAGGATTGAAACGTGGCCCATATTGACGTTTCCGGCATCGACTACTTCCTCTCCGACGGCACCCAGCTGCTCAACGGGGTGACCTTCAAGGTCCCCGACGGCACCAAGACTGCGCTGATCGGACCGAACGGAACGGGCAAGACCACGCTGTTCAAGATCATCTCCGGCGACCTCACGCCCGACGAAGGTGTTGTGGGCCGATCAGGCAACATGGGAATCATGCGGCAGTTCGTGGGTCAGGTCCGTGACGAGTCAACCGTCCGCGACCTCCTCGTCTCCACTGCCCAGGCTGGCCTCGCGGCTGCTGCCAAGGCGGTTGAGGACGCAGAGCTGGCCATGATGGAGCACGACGACGAGCCCACCCAGATGAAGTACGCCCAGGCGATCGTGGACTGGGGCGATGCCGGTGGGTACGACGTCGAGACCGTCTGGGATGAAGTGTGCATGGCTGCGTTGGGGATTTCCTTCGACAAGGCGCAGTTCCGTCGCGCCTCGACGCTGTCCGGTGGCGAGCAGAAGCGCTTGGTGCTGGAAGCGCTCTTTGCCGGTCCGGATGAGCTGCTGCTCCTCGACGAACCGGACAACTACTTGGATGTCCCCGGCAAGCGCTGGCTGGAGGGCAAGCTCAACGAGTCCAAGAAGACGGTTCTGTTCATCAGCCACGACCGCGAGCTGCTCAACAACGCTGCCGGTCGAATCGTCACGCTCGAACCCGGCATCAACGGCGCCTCGGCGTGGATCCATGGCGGCGGTTTCGGATCCTACGTGGAGGCACGCGCGGACCGTAACGCCCGGTTCGAGGAACTCCGCAAGCGCTGGGACGAGGAGCACGTGAAGCTCAAAGAACTCGTCAACATGTACAAGAACAAGGCCGCGTTCCGCTCCGACATGGCCAACCGGTACCAAGCTGCGCAAACCCGTCTCGCAAAGTTCCTGGAAGCCGGGCCGCCTGAGGCCTTGCCGATCGAGCAGAACGTGAAGATGCGCCTCAAGGGTGGGCGAACGGCCAAGCGTGCCGTAGTAGCTGAGAAGCTTGAACTGACCGGACTCATGAAGCCGTTCTCCACGGAGATTTGGTTCGGTGACCGCGTGGGCGTGCTCGGCTCCAACGGTTCCGGCAAGAGCCACTTCCTGCGGCTCCTAGCCACCGGTGGTACCGATCCGGAGCGCGAGCACCTGCCGGTGTCCGACGTCGTTATCGCTGAAGTGCCGCACGAAGGAACCGTGAAGCTGGGCGCGCGCATCCGGCCAGGGTTCTTCGCGCAGACCCATGTCCGGCCTGATCTTCTGGGGCGCACATTGCTGGAGATCCTGCATCGCGGTGACGAGCACCGCTCCGGACTCGCCCGCGAGGCCGCAGCCGGCGCCCTGGATTCGTACGGCTTGGCTGGTCAGTCCGAACAGAAGTATGAGTCTTTGTCCGGTGGCCAACAGGCCCGCTTCCAGATCCTGCTGCTGCAGCTTTCCGGCGCCACCCTGTTGTTGCTGGACGAGCCGACCGACAACCTGGACCTGCACTCCGGTGAGGCATTGGAGCGTGCCATCGACTCTTTCGAAGGCACCGTCCTTGCGGTCACGCACGACCGTTGGTTCGCCAAGTCCTTTGACCGGTTCATGATCTTCGGGTCTGACGGCAAGGTCTACGAATCCGAGGAACCCGTTTGGGATGAGAAGCGCGTGGAGCG
Organism: Paenarthrobacter aurescens; assembly: GCF_025421775.1. Lineage (GTDB taxonomy): Bacteria > Actinomycetota > Actinomycetes > Actinomycetales > Micrococcaceae > Arthrobacter > Arthrobacter aurescens_B. Next base: position 98,823 of record NZ_JAOEFX010000004.1, read on the forward strand.
CGCCCGCTAAGCACGAAGCGAGCGTCTGGTGCGCAAATGATCACCGTACGTGATTAAGTACGCAGATCTTGCTACGGTTGAACCATGGGAACTGCTGACCGCCACCGGCTCATTGGCGAGCTGCTGCGCACACGCGAAGAAGCCACCGTGGACGAACTGGTCACCGCTACGGGGGCTTCGGGGGCCACCATTCGCCGGGACCTGGAGATCCTCGCTGCCAACGGCGTGCTGAAGAGAGTCCACGGAGGTGCTCGCAGCATGCTGGCCCGCGGAGAAAATCCGGGCTACGGGCAGCGCGAGCTCGAAGATCATCAGGCCAAGACCCGCATCGCCGCGGCTGTTGACGAACTCATCAGGGACCGCGAACACGTGTGGCTGGACAGCGGTTCAACCGCCACGGAGATCGCGCGCCGCCTCAGCAGGCGCGAACTCACTGTCATGCCCATGTCCCTTCACGGCGTGGAAGCGCTGACGGAAAACGCGTCCGGCCGCACACCGGATCTCATCCTCCCCGGTGGCAGGCTCGTCCAAGGCGAGCGATCATTCCGGGGACCCATGACGGAAGCCAACATCCGGTCGCTGAGGTTCGATACCGCCGTCGTGACCCCCTGTGCACTAAACCTCAAGGACGGCCTGCTTGCCCATGACCTCGACGATGCGGCGGTGAAACGCGCCGGCCTGGAATCGGCCGCACGGGTGATCGTGGCGTCTTCAGGCAGTAAGTGGAATGCCAGTGCGGTGGCGCTGGTTGCAGCCATGGATACCGTGGATGTCATCGTCACAGACTTGAAACCATCCCCCGAAGACCTCGCCCGGCTCACCAAACTCTCCGTGGAAGTTGTGATTGCATGACCACAAACACCAGAAGCTCCACCAACGTCAACGCCGCTGCGGTTGCGACGTTCCTGATCTTTGGCATGAACGGTTTGGTCTTCGCCAGTTGGGCGGCGCGCATCCCGGCCGTGACCGAGGCCCTCAGCCTGACGTCCGGCCAGATGGGTACGTTGCTGCTCTGCACCGCCGTCGGCTCGCTGCTGGCGTTGCCGTCGGCAGGTTGGGTAGTGGGCAAGATCGGCACAGCGAACACCGTTCGCGTGGCGGGCATTGTGGCGGGAGCCGCCGGGGCAGCTATTGCCTTCTCGTTGATGGCTGCCTCAGTTCCGGCTACGGCAATTGCCCTGTTCTTCTTTGGTATCGGCATTGGTTTGTGGGACGTTGCCCAGAATATCGAGGGCGCCGACGTTGAGCACCGGCTCAAGCGCACCATCATGCCGCAGTTCCACGCTGCCTTCTCCGGCGGAGCTTTCCTTGGTGCTCTGATTGGCGCTGGTCTTTCCCAACTTGGTGTGGGCCTCCCTGAGCACCTGCTGGTCATCGCAGCCATTGCCGTCGCCCTCGCGCTGACGGTCCCCAAGTTCTTCCTGCCGCACCAGGTTGAGGAAATTCACGACGGCGGCGTGCCGGCTGAGAAGGGCCCCTCGGCTTGGCGCGATGGCAGGACGCTGCTCATCGGGGTCGTGGTCCTGGGTGCCACCCTCACCGAAGGTGCGGGCAACGACTGGATCGCAAAGGCGGCCGTTGATGGTCTTGGCGCCTCCGAATCCACGGGCGCGTTGCTGTTCGCGCTCTTCGTCCTGGCGATGACGGTCATGCGGTTCCTCGGTGGCAAGGCGATCGACAAGTTTGGTCGCGTGGCTGTTCTCCGTGCGAGCATGGCCGCGGCAGCACTGGGCCTGGCGTTGTTCGTCTTCGCAGGCAATGTGATCCTGGCCGGCGTTGGTGCGGCACTGTGGGGCATCGGAGCCGCGTTGGCCTTCCCCATGGGCATGTCAGCTGCTGCGGACGATCCCAAGCATGCAGCGGCCCGGGTATCGGTCGTTTCCACTATCGGCTACATCGCGTTCCTGGCAGGTCCTCCCTTGCTGGGCTACCTCGGCGACCACACCGGAATCCACATGGCTCTGCTGGCTATCGGGGCACCTATTTTGCTGGCCCTGCTCCTTGCCGGCGTTGCGAAGCCTTTGCCGCCCAAATAGTCCTGCCGTCCGCTTCTGCATTCTCTTTGATGCATATATCCCGGAAGTGACACCACATCAAGAGGACTACGCCAGCAGCCAGGCACGCACCGCCGAGAACATCGCTGAGCCAGTGAGCTGACAGGTATGTGCGGCTGATCATCATGGCGATGACGCCGATGACGGCCAGGAAGCCCATCCACCAGCGTCCGATGAGAAACGCCAGCACCATGAGGAACGCCGTGGTCGCCGATACATGCCCAGAAGGGTATGAGCCGGTATCAGTGAGAACCTTGGCCCCCTCAGGTCGGTCGCGACCCACCACTGCCTTGGTCAGCTGAGTGAGCGCCAGGACGGAAACTCCCGAGGCTGCGGCGAAGACTGCAGCCATGGGGCGCCGCCACACCAAGAGTGCAATCGCAAGCACGACGTGGAAGACCAGCATCCCCACGTATCCGGCCCAGTTGAGCAATGAATTCACACTGTCCCAAAAAGGCGAGTGCAAGGTGAAGGAGTAAGCCTGCCAGGCGGTGTCAACGCCGTTGAAAGCCGGCTCGCCTTGCCCGGCAACGAGCATGGCGCCGGGCACCGCAAAAGCGCACAGCAGGAGCACTCCTGGTGTGACCAACTGCCAATCAGGCCGCTGGCGCGGAAGCAGGACGCGAATCATCCATTCATCGTATCCACGGCAGCAGGGATGTACTGCCAAGCGTTAGGGTGATGGGATGCGAGGCTTCGTGGGCAAGGGCCCCAAACGTGTTGCGAGATTTGACCACTTCCTGGTGCGGGCCGTTTCGCGGCAGCCCCAAGGCGATCACGACGCCTTCTTCCGCCGGCTCTCCTCTGCGGCAACCAAGGGAAAACTGTGGTTCGGCATCGCAGGGATCATGGCCTCGTTCCCCGGTAAACCGCGAAGGGCGGCCCTCCACGGGCTGCTGGCCCTGGGTGTCGCTTCGGGGGTTACCAACGTCATTTTAAAGAGGGCGCTCCCCCGGACCCGGCCCCTCCCTGAACACCTGCCGCTGTTCCGGTTCGTGAATCCACAACCGACCAGTTCCTCCATGCCCTCGGGTCATTCCGCATCCGCTGTGGCATTTGCGGTGGGGGCTGGGATCGTGTCGCCGCCGATTGGCGCTGTCCTTGCCCCGATTGCTGCGGGTGTGGCGTACTCCCGGGTGCATACAGGAGCTCATTGGCCATCGGACGTTGTGTTCGGTTCGGCGTTGGGAGCCGGAGCAGCGCTCCTGACGCGGAAATGGTGGCCAGCGAGGCCCGCTGAGCCAACACCCCGCCGCACGCCGGTGGAAGCACCCGCTATTCAGGGCGGCGAGGGGCTGAGCATCGCCGTCAACGTCATGGGAGGTTCCTACACTCCCGAAACAGGCGAACTACTGAAAGTTATATTCCCCAAGGCTCATATACGCGAGATCGCGGAGGGTGACGACGTAGCGCGAGAGATAGAGGCGGCGGCGACGCGGCCCGGAACCGTCGCGCTGGGTGTGTGGGGCGGCGACGGAACGGTGGGCACCGCGGCTGCGGCCGCCGTCGAGCATTCCCTGCCCCTGCTGGTACTGCCGGGCGGAACGCTCAACCACTTCGCACGTGACGTAGGCACCAGCTCGATCGACGACGCAATCGACGCTGTGACCAAGGGGCTTGCAGCATCCGTTGACCTGGGGCACGTCGTGGTCCAGCGCGGCCTGCCTGAGACTCCGGAGACCACCGAGCTGGCGATGCTGAACACCGCCAGCGTAGGGGTGTATCCCAATCTAGTCCGCAGGCGTGAGCGGCTCCAGCCGGCGCTCGGGAAACCCGTGGCAGGACTGGTTGCCTCCCTGCGCACCTTTGGCGTGAACTCGCCCACCACGCTCACCGTGGACGGAGTGAAACACAAACTTTGGATCCTTTACCTGGGGCGCGGCCGCTACTACCCGCGGGATCACGCCCCGCTTCGCAGGCCGGTGCTTGATGATGGTGTGTTCGATCTCCGCATGATCACGGCCGACGAGCCGTTCGCCCGGGCCCGCTTGTTGTGGGCTGTCGTGACAGGCACTGTGGCGGCGTCCAAGGTTACCCACCTGACCGAGGCCACCACCATCACCGTTGAGGCGATCGGGCAGCCCCTGGTCCTGGCGGTGGACGGCGAGCCGAAGCCCGGGGTGCGCAGCGCCACCTTCACCGTGAAACCGCGCAAACTTCGCGTGTACTCGCCGCTTCCAGCCGGCTGAGGCTGTTGGAGCCCGGGGGTCATCCGCGAGGACTACCCTGACTGAACCCTGAATCATCCCTGAGACCGGCGATTAACGTCCCCTCCATGAGTAGCGTGGTGAGTACATTCAAAACTCACCTGCACACTCATGTGCTCCGAGGAGGGAACGCTTCCATGATCGAAGCAAAAGGCCTGACCAAGGTCTACGGCGAGAAGACCGCCGTCGGCGGTGTCAGTTTCACTGTCCAAGCCGGACGGGTGACGGGCTTCCTGGGCCCGAACGGTGCCGGCAAGTCCACTACTATGCGCATGATCATGGGGCTGGATTCTCCCTCGGCGGGCTCTGTGACCGTGAACGGTGAACCGTTTGCCCAGCACAAGGCGCCGCTGCGTGAAATCGGTGCCCTCCTGGACGCCAAAGCCGTCCACACGAGTCGCACCGCCTACAACCACCTGCTGGCCATGGCCGCCACACACAGCATCCCCAAGAGCCGGGTCCGCGAAGTCATCGAGATGACCGGTCTGGGTGACGTGGCCAAGAAGAAGGTCAAGGGGTTCTCGCTCGGAATGGGTCAGCGCCTCGGCATTGCCGCCGCGCTGCTGGGCGATCCCCAGACCATCATTCTGGATGAGCCCGTCAACGGCCTCGATCCTGAAGGCGTGGTCTGGGTCCGCAACCTCGTCAAGTACCTGGCCTCCGAAGGCCGTACAGTCTTCCTGTCCAGCCACCTCATGAGTGAGATGGCGCTAACGGCAGACCACCTGATCGTGATTGGCCGCGGCAAGATCATCGCCGACGCACCCATCGCAGAAATCATCACGGGCAAGGGCCACGCACGGACCCGCGTCCGCACGGATCAGCCGGAACGCCTCATGCAGCTTCTCGCCGGAACAGGCGTTTCCGTGGAGGTCCACGAACGTGAGCTTCTTGAAGTTTCAGGCCTGGACCCCCGCGGCATTGCCCGGACCGCCCTTGAAAACCAGGTCATGGTCTACGAGCTGACTCCGCTTCAGGCAAGCCTGGAAGAGGCATACATGGAGCTGACCAAGGACGAGGTCGAATACCACTCGCACATCACCACCGGGGCCTCGGTTCCCGCTCAGGCCGGAGGGAAATAGACATGAGCACCACCACTGTGGACCGCAGGTCCATCCGTAACTCCGTCGGTCCCGGACCGGCGTTCCACCGTGTGCTGAACTCGGAGTTCATCAAGTTCCGCACCCTGATGTCCACGCTGATCCTCCTGGCTTCCACAGCCTTGGTAATGGTGGGTTTCGCTGCCCTCTCGGCCTGGGGAACCGGGCAGTTTGCTGAACAGGTTGCCAACGATCCCGAAGCCGCGGCTGCCATGGCCGCGCAGGGCGGGGACCTGGCCGTCAGCATTCCCACCTCCGGAATCTCGTTCGCCCAGCTCATCCTCGGCTCCTTGGGCGTCCTGCTGATGAGCTCCGAATTCACCACCGGCATGGCACGTTCCACGTTTGCTGCCGTCCCCAAACGGCTCTCGCCGTTCCTGGCCAAGCTCATCGTGGTCATGGTCAGCGCCTTCCTCCTGACGGCGATATCCATCTACATCGCCGGACTGGTGTCGCTCCCCATCGTGGACAACTACGACCTCAAGCTGGATCTCGGCAGCTCACAATCCGTGAAGCTCCTCCTGGTCAACAGCCTCTACGTGGCGGCCGTGGCAGCCATTGGCATGGCGCTCGGAACGATCGTCCGCAATTCGGCAGGCGGCATCATGAGCCTGGTAGGGCTCCTGTTCGTGGCCCCGATTGCCTTCCAGCTCATTCCCGGCGACTTCTTCAAGGAAGCCAACAAGTACCTTCCCACCAGCACCATCAGCCCGCTGACCGCCGTCGAGCATGTCCCCGAAACGCTCGAAGCGTGGCAGGCGGCCCTGGTCCTGGGCGCGTGGGTGGTTGTGCCCGTAGCGCTGGCCATGGTCCTGCTGAAGAAGCGCGACGTCTAGGCGCCGTCTAGGCTCAATCCATGACTGAAGCTCCACAGATGAAGGACGCATCGGCCACCACGGCCGATGCGTCCTTCGCTGAAATCGCCCAACGCCGCAGGGGCAGGATCCGGCGATACTTCTACCAACGCCCTCGCGCCATGGATGCCGTGGTGGTTCTCTGCTACGTGTTGTTGGCGCTGCCCACCATCATTCCGTCGGTCATCGACGGCAAATGGCTCGTGGCAGCAATATTGCTGCTGATCGCGACCGCGTTGATCTTCAGGCGACAGTTCCCGCTACAGGTGGTTCTCGCCGTAGCGCTGCTGGAAGTAGCGGCCACCATCCTGAACCCATGGGGCTCGAACGTTTCCGCCGGGCTGTGGTTTGCGCTGTACGCACTGGCCTCCCTCCGGAGGCGCGGGATCGCCCTTGTGGTCTTTGTGGCAGCGAGCCTGCCACTGAGCCTTCTCTACTTGTTCATGTGGACAAGTCCCAGCGAGATGGACAACCTCCAGGACGTCCCGGAGAACTTCCACCTCATCAACAACATCGCCACCGCAGTGACCATCATGCTTTCCAACCTCCTGGCCACGGGCATCGGCATTTCGGTTCGCCAGCGCAGGGAACACGAAGCGGAGATCGCAGCGTGGGCCGCACGAACCACGCAGCTGGGCAAGGTCACCGAACGCAACAGGATCGCCCGCGAAATGCACGACGTCGTGGCGCACTCCCTGACGGTCATGATCAGTCTGTCCGACGGTGCAGCCGTAGTGGTCAAGAAGGACCCGGGGCGGGCCGGCGAGGTGCTCAGTGAGTTGTCCCGGACCGGCCGGGCTGCCTTGGCGGATATGCGTCGCGTACTCGGCGTCCTGAGGGATGATTCCGGGCGGCCGGCCCCGCTCACGCCGCTTGAATCCGGGCACAACCTCACCAAGCTCCTGGAGGGCTTCCGCACCGCAGGGCTGCCGCTGCACTATGCGCACTCCGGGCCCGCTCTACCGGCAGACCCGGCGTTCGAGCTCACTGTCTACAGGATCGTGCAGGAGTCGCTCACCAACGTGCTGCGTTACGGACGTTCGCTCAGCCGCGTCGACGTCCAAGTGGCCTGCGACGGCGAACTGGTCACCATTGACGTGCTCGACGACGGTCGCGGAACCCGGGAGGGTGGCAGCGAATCCGTGGGAAGCCTCGGTACAGGGCAGGGTATCGCGGGGATGAATGAACGTGCCGGTATCTATGCTGGAATCGTTACTGCCGGTCCAGGAAAAAGGGGAGGCTGGGCGGTCCACGCCGAGCTCCGCTGGAACGGCGACAAGGGGGAATCATGACAGAAGACATCATCAAAGTGCTGCTCGTTGACGATCAACCACTGCTGCGGATGGGCTTCCGGCTCATCCTGGAAGGTGAAGAAGACTTCCATGTAGTGGGCGAAGCTTCCGATGGCATCGAGGCCGTCCGCCAAGTGGAAGCCCTGCAGCCGGACGTCGTTCTGATGGACGTACGCATGCCGGGGATGGACGGGATTGAAGCAACGCGGCGCATCTCGGATTCGGGCTCCGAAGCGCGTGTCATCATCCTCACAACGTTCGACCTCGATGAGTATGCGTTCACCGGTCTGCAAGCGGGAGCATCTGCGTTCCTGCTGAAGGACGTGGCTCCCTCCGAACTGGTCCAAGCCGTGCGTCTGGTAGCCAGCGGAGATGCTGTGGTGGCTCCGCGGGTTACGCAGCGGTTGCTGGAAACGTATGTCCGAGGTGGAGCGGTGCCCGGTCATCCGCCCACTCCCCACCGGGACCCGCTGCTGGACGAACTCACTCCGCGGGAAACCGAGATCCTCACCACCATCGCGGAGGGCCTGTCCAATGCGGAAATCGCCCACAAGTTCTTCCTCTCGGAAGCGACGGTAAAGACCCATGTACGCCGGATCCTGAGCAAGCTGCAGCTGCGGGACCGTGTTCAGGTGGTGGTGTACGCGTACGAAACCGGGCTGGTGGTGCCGAGCAACCCGGACTACTGAACCGCCGTCGATCGCTGCACGGGTCCTTGCAGCAGCGGTAAGAGCTCGCCGGGAGAGGACGCGGTAGCGGCGGCGTGGACGGATTCGCCGGGTTCCCCGTAGCCCCAGAGCGCGAAGATGGCTGGTATCCGGAAGCTGGCTGCTCCCTCAACGTCGTATATCCGGTCGCCCACCATGACGGGCCGCGATGTGTCGACGCCGCGTGAACGGAGCCGGTTCAGCGATTCCGCGATCACATCGTCTTTTCGCGATCGGCCCAGGGCATCGGACGCGCCACAGACATCGGCAAAGTAGTGGGCTACGTCAAAGTGGCGGGTCAACCTGATGGCTTGGTCCTCTACTTTCGACGTTGCCACCGCCATGGGGATGCCTTGTAAGTGCAATTGATGAAGGAGCGCCTCAACACCGTCGTAGAGCTGGGCCTGGGCAGCTCCGCTCCTGGCGTATGCCGCCCGGTAGTGCTGGAGAGCAACCTTCGCCACGTTCTCGTCAAGCCCCACAACGCTCCGGAACGAGTCCATCATGGGTGGTCCCACGAAGCGGCGCAACTGGTCAGGACCTGGCACGGTGGCTCCCACGGAGGCCAGTGCTTCTGCCGCACTGGCGGTGACTCCCTTGGCCGAGTCCACCAGTGTGCCATCCATGTCGAACAGGATGCACGAGTACGCCCCCGGGAGTGGTTTGTGGTGCTCTGGACGTATCATCTTCTTCGTGGCCTTTCGGTCAAGGGCAGGAGCTTCTGGGCTCCTGAGAGTTTTTTACTTGGAAGGGATTCATGGAGCGAGCGGGCCTGGACGGCATCGATCAGAGGATCCTTTCGGAGCTCACCAAGAACGCCCGTGTCCCGCACGCCGAATTGGCAGGAAAGGTCCTGCTTTCCAGGAATGCTGTCCGTCAGCGGATCGATCGCATGGAGCGGCAGGGTTACATCCAGGGCTATACCGTCGTGGCCGGAGTAGAGACCCAGGATTTTGTGTCTGCGTTCCTGATGGTCTACCGGAAAGACCGTATGCGGGGTGCCGATGTTCTGAGTGAGCTCAGGGCGATTCCCGAAATCGTCCTGTGTGACGTGCTGAGCGGTGATTTTGATTTGATCGTGCGCGTCGAAGCCCGTTCCCATGGCAGGGTGCAGGAGATTTGGGAGCAGATTTCTGCCCTCCCCGGGGTGACCAACACCGTCACTGCCATGACGTTGTCCAATGTGATCCGGCGGGTATCGCAGTAGCTCAGTGTCCGCGCGTGGAGGCGCCCTCAAGGATCAGTTGGGCGGCGTCCCGTTCCATGAGCCCCATCGACGTGACGGCATCGACCACCGCCATGCGTCCCGTCAACGCACGACTGGCTACCTCCGCAGCGGCTGCGTAGCCAAGGGCGGGTATCAGTGCGGTGGCCAGTCCAGCCGAGCCCGCAGCCCGCCCACCAAGCAGCTCCTCGTTTGCCGTGATGCCCTGGACGCAATGGGTCCTGAGAATCCTCGCCCCATTGGTGAGCCAGGCAAAGCCCTGCAGCAGGGCATGGGCAATGACGGGTTCAAAGGCATTAAGTTGTAACTGGCCGTTGTCGGCGGCCATGGTGACGGTGGTGTCCGCACCAGCAACCGCAAAGGCGATCTGGTTCAGGGTCTCGGGAATCACGGGATTAACTTTGCCCGGCATGATGGATGACCCCGCCTGGCGGGGTGGTAATTGGATCTCTCCGAAGCCATTTTGCGGACCGCTGGACAGCAGTCTCAGGTCGCTGCTGATTTTGGAGATCTTGATGGCCGATCGCTTGAGCATTCCGGATACATGCATGAAAACCCCGACGTCGGATGTCGCCTCCAGCAGGTCAGTTGCGGGTATCAGCGGCAGCCCCGAAATTTCAGCGAGGGCATCAATGGCCCGCTCCCGGTAGCCGGGCTCGGCAGTGATCCCTGTCCCGATAGCGGTTGCTCCCAGGCTGCATTCGAGCATGAGTCCCGCGGACTCCCTCAGCCGGCATCTGTCTTCCTCAATCGTGGCGGCAAAGGCCCCAAACTCCTGACCAAGCGTCATGGGCACGGCATCCTGTAGCTGGGTGCGCCCTATCTTCACCACGTGGCCGAAGGCAGCCCCTTTCTCCCTCATGGACTGCGTCAAATGTCCCAGTTCGTGGTCAAGGTCCTGCACTGCGGTGATCAGTGCGAGCTTGATGGCGGTGGGGTAGACATCGTTGGTTGACTGGCATTTGTTCACGTGGTCGATGGGGTGCACATGCTGGTAGCTGCCACGGGGGTGGCCCAAGGTTTCCAGGGCTATGTTTGCAATGACCTCGTTGGCGTTCATATTGGTGCTTGTCCCGGCGCCGCCCTGGATCATATCCACGCAGAAGTGCTGGTGATGCTGCCGTTCTTCGATGTCCCGGCAAGCGCGGCTGATAGCGGTAGCTATGGCGGGATCCAGGACTCCAAGGCCGGAGTTGGCGTGGGCGGCCGCGCGCTTTACCTGGGCCAGGGCCACCACCAGTCCGGGATACCGGGACACGGGGATCCCGCTGATGGGGAAATTGTCCAGGGCCCGGGCGGTGTGCGCGCCCCACAAGGCATCGGCTGGTACGCGGATGGATCCCAGGGAGTCTGATTCGAGGCGATACGTCATAGGTGGTGCAGTCCTTTCCGGGACGGTCCTGTGCCAGTCGGCGGCCTGGTGGTGGACTGTGTCCGCAGTCCACCACCAGGCCGTCAGTTCTTGATGCAGATGACTTTGGGCTGGGTCATTTCCTCGTAGGCGAAATGAACGCCTTCACGGCCCAGGCTTCCGTATTTGAATCCGCCGAAAGGCATGCCGTCGAACCGGTAGTCCGACGAGTCGTTGATCATGACACCCCCGGCCTGGATTTCCTTGGCTGCTTTCATGGCGTCGCTGAGGGAGGCGGTGAAGATCCCGGCATGAAGACTGAACTCGATGGAGTTGGCAATCCCGATCGCTTCCTCGAGGGAGTCCACAGGGCGGAGCATCACCAGCGGCCCGAACACTTCCTCGGTCCACAAACGGCTGTCTTCCGGAACGTCCTCAAGAACCGTGGGGTGGAGGATGTTTCCGGCAGCCTGGTTTCCTGCCAGAACAACTGCACCGTGCTCGATTGCCTCGTTGACTTTCGTCCGGACATCTTCCATGGACCGTGAGGTGATCATGGGCCCTACGTCCGTCAGTTCGTCGGACGGGTCGCCAACTACCAGTTTGTTGGTCGCAGCGAGGAAGAACTCCCGGAATTCGACGTAGATGGACTTGTCGACCAGGATTCGTTGAACGCCCACGCAGTTTTGGCCTGCGGCCCAGAATGCACCGGAAACGCAGGAAGCCACGGCTTCCTGGAGGTCGGCGTCAGCCAAGACGATGACTGGCGCGTTTCCGCCCAAATCCATGGAGAGCTTCTTCAGTCCGGCTGTTGAGGCGATGTCCTCTCCGGTGGCAAACCCGCCGGTGAACGACACCATCCGGACGTCCCGCGCGGCGATGATCTTCCGGGCAATCCCGCGGTCCCCATGGACCACCGTGAGGACGTCCCGGGGAAGTCCGGCCTCCAGGAGTGCCTCGGTGAGAAGCTGCGCGGAAAGGGGAGTGAGGGCCGACGGCTTGAGGATAACAGCGTTTCCGCCCGCAATGGCCGGTCCCACCTTGTGGGCTACCAGGTTGAGGGGATCGTTGAAGGGCGTGATTGCCAGGATGAGACCCAGCGGTTCACGGGAGAACCAGCCCAGCCTGTCCTCGGACCCTTCGTAGGCGTCAAAGGGGATGACTTCACCGGCATTGCGGCGGGTTTCTGCCGCTGAAAGCCGCAGCGTATTGACTGCACGCAGAACCTCCTTGCGGGCCTGCCTCACGGTCTTGCCAGCTTCAGCGACGATGGTTTCGGCAAAGAGATCGCGCCGGTCTTCCACCAGGGTGGCTGCCCTGTCGAGTATCTTTCCCCGCGCGTCCCGGGAGAGGCCGGCTGCCACTTTGGCTCCCGCGCGGGCAGCATCCAGGACACTCTCGACGGCGGCGGCATCGGTCAGCGGAACGGCGCCCACCACCCGGTGGTCGTAGGGACTGGTGACATTCTGGAACATCGGCAGGACTGATGCTTCGGGGGCGCTGGGTGCGGTCTTAGGCATGGGAGGGAACCTCCGAGGCGGCGTGCATGGCGATGATGTCTGAGAGCAGGGCGTAGGCCGTCTCCACTCGTCCGGCCCCGGGTCCGGAAACCGTCACGGGGCCCAGGAGATCGGTGCTGAACGACACGGCGTTGGTGGCGCCGGAGATTCCAGCCAATCCGTGGGCCAGGGGCACTGCCACGGGCTTTACGCTGGCTGTTACCGCCCCGTTGGCAGACCTCTTTGCTGAGCCGATGAGCTTCCAGCGCAGGCCTTGGCGGGCAGCGTCTTCAATGTCGTCACGGGTCAGGGAGGAGATGCCCTCACATGAAACGTCCTGCAAGGTAATGCCTGCCTCAAGAAGTTGATTGGCCAGGATGAGCACTTTGAGTCGAACGTCGTAGCCCTCAATGTCAGCGGCAGGGTTTGCTTCGGCATACCCCAGGTCCTGGGCCTCCCGAATGGCGGCATCCAGGTCCAGGCCGGACTCCATGCGCCCCAGCACGTAGTTGCTGGTGCCGTTTAGGATTCCTTCGAAGCCATCGATCTTCAGGCCGGCGAACATCTTTTTGGCAAGGCGGATCACGGGGGTGCCGCTCATGACAGCGCCTTCGAACTCGAAGTGAACGCCATTGCTCTCGGCCAATGCGGCCAGTTCATCGCCCCGCAGTGCCACGGGTCCCTTATTTGTGGTGCAGACGCTCTTGCCCGATTCCAGGGCCCATCGGACGTGCGAGACGGCGGGCTCGCCGTCGTCGGGATTGGTGAAGGTTGCTTCGCAGACGATGTCTGCAGTGCAGGAACGGATCACAGCTTCGTTGTTTGTGTCCATGGAGCCGCCATGCTCTGCAAACGTCTCGCCAGCGCCAAGGTTCAGTGCCATGAGAAGATCGATGCCTTCGGCTTGGACCAGGGAACCGAGCCTGAGATCGGTGATGGCCACAACCCTCAGGCCGAAACCCAACTCCGAGCGGAGGGCATCTCCCCGTGTAGCGATGATCTCGGCGAGGGTCCGGTTGACGCCGCCAAAGCCGATCAGCGCGAGGTCGTAGGTTTTCATGGTGCTCCTCAGGTAGGTGGGGGTGATGGTTCAATCCTGTGGCCCCCCGGTGTCCGTCGGGGCATGCTGAATCGCCTCAAAGAGTGGGCATTCTGACCATTCGACGGCCGTTCTGACTCTCAGTCACCTAAAACATGTGCGTTATACGCATTAACAAATGTTTTTAATGACCACTTGGATCCCTTTTGTGTTACCTTCATCACTACAGACGCCCTCCCCGGCACCCCAGCCCCGGACTTCACAAGGCGTACCGTTCGCATCTGCCACAAAACCGGAGACACCACATGGAATCTTCAGCACCCCTGCAACTGGACCATCAACCCCAGGCCGCTCCCGCCCCCGCCGAAACCGGACTGCGCCGGTCAATGGGTCCACGGCACCTCATCATGATCGCGATGGGAGGTGTCATTGGATCCGGGCTGTTCCTGAGTTCTGGCTACACGATCTCCCAGGCCGGTCCGCTCGGGGCTGTGATTGCCTACCTTGTGGGCGCCTTTGTGGTGTACCTCGTGATGGCCTGCCTTGGCGAGTTGGCCATCGCCTATCCCGTATCAGGTGCTTTCCACATTTACGCGTCCCGATCCATCGGTCCAGCCACGGGCTTCGCCACAGCTTGGCTGTACTGGCTGTGTTGGGCAGTGGCTATCGGCTCGGAATTCACGGCATCAGGGCTCCTCATGCAGCGCTGGTTTCCTGAGGTCGAGGTATGGGTGTGGTGCCTTGTGTTCGCCGCCATCCTGTTCGGATTCAATGCCGTGTCCTCCAAGTTCTTCGGGGAATCGGAGTTCTGGTTCTCCATCATCAAGGTGGGTGCGATCATTGCCCTGATCGTGCTGGGCGGCGCAGCCCTCTTCGGATTCCACCCACTCTCTGAGTCCGGCAACCATCCATTTCTCTTTGAGAACTTCAACACCACCGGGGGATTGTTCCCCAACGGCTTTACCGGAGTCCTGGTAACGGCCCTGGCGGTCTTCTATGCCTTCTCCGGGTCTGAACTCATCGGCGTGGCCGCGGGGGAGACCACTGATCCTGCAAAGAACATTCCCAAGGCCATGCGCAGCACCGTCATCCGGCTGCTGATCTTCTTTGTTGGTGCTATCGCAGTCATTGCCGCAACCGTCCCGTATGACCAAGTGGGACTGGACGAGAGTCCTTTCGTGACGGTGTTCTCCTCCGTCGGAATTCCCTATGCCGCTGACATCATGAACTTCGTCATCATCACGGCGCTGCTGTCGGCCGGAAACAGCGGACTGTTCTCCTGTGCCCGTATGCTCTACTCCCTGGCTGACGAGGGGCATGCGCCCAAGGCTCTGAAGAAGCTCACCCGGCGGGGTATACCGCTCATAGCCCTTTCGGTCAGCATGGTTGGCGGCATCGCATCGCTGATCAGCAGCGTGGTTGCCCCGGAAACGGTGTACCTGGCCTTGGTCTCCGTGGCCGGTTTCGCAGTTGTTGGCGTGTGGATGTCCATCACAGCCTCCCACTTCTTCCACCGCCGGGCCTTCGTGCGGAACGGCGGGCGGGTGAAGGATCTTGCCTACAAGGCGCCGTTCTTCCCACTGGTTCCGATTCTGGCCTTCGCTCTCTGCCTGATTTCATTGGTGGGCATTGCGTTTGACCCACATCAGATTGCCGCGCTGTACTTCGGCGTTCCCTTTGTTGGGGCTTGCTACGCCTACTTCTACTTCAGGTACCGGCGCCCGGCACGGTCCGGCCGGACGTCCTGACCAAACAATCACTGAGCCTTGCGGCCGGGCCTCCGGTCCGGCCGCAAGGCGTTGATAAAGGGGAATGCTGATGCAGGTTGTGAGCCCCCGGCTGAGGATCGAGAACCTTTCAAGTTGGCTTGAAATTGACGGCAACGCCTTCGAATCCAATATCCGGACCATGCTGGGACTGCTGCAAGAGCGCGCCGTGCTGTGCGCCGTGATCAAATCCGATGCGTACGGCCACGGGGCCGGTCTATTGATGCCCTCCTTGGTGCGCCTGGGGGTGCCCTACATCGGTGTGGGCTCAAACTCAGAAGCAGAGACGGCCCGATTGCATGGCTACACGGGCAGGCTTTTGCGGGTCCGCGCCGCTGCGCCCCAGGAAATAGCCGCTGCGGTGGCCCATGATGTGGAAGAGCTGGTGGCCGACCCGCAGAGCGCGTGGGAACTGAGCAGGATCGCCGCTGAGGCTGGACGAAAGATCCGGATCCACCTGGACATCAACTCCTCCGGTATCAGCAGGCACAGCCTTGACGTATCGTCACCGCTGGGCCGGGCTAGTGCCGTAGCGGTGGTGAGCCATCCGCACCTTGAACTCGCTGGCATCATGACGCATTTTCCGTTGGACGACAGTGAGCATATTGAGCAAGGGCTGGAGCGCTTCAAAACCGACGCCACGACTATTTTGCGGTCAGCCAACGTCCCGCGGAGGCAGGTTCTGCTTCACGCGGCGAATTCGTTTGCCACGCTGAATACGCCGGCAACGTGGCTTGATATGGTGCGGACCGGTGCCGTCCTGTATGGCGATTCGGACCCCAGCCACCCCGGATTCCGGCGCTGCCTGGCATTCAAAGCGCGGATCGGGTCCGTCAACAATTATCCGGCGGGAAGCAAAGTGGGCTACGGGCATACCCATACGCTTCAAGGGGATTCAAAGCTGGCCACCGTGACGGTGGGATACGGCGATGGGTACCGGCGTGCACTGGGGCGGGGCGGAACTGTCTTGGTCCGGGGCCATCGGGTGCCCGTTGTCGATGCGATCTCCATGAATTCCATGGTGGTAGACGTCTCTGCCCTTGACGACGTGCGGCCAGGTGACGAAGTGGTGCTGTTTGGTCGTCAGGATGGCGCGGAAATCACGGCCGGTGAACTGGAGTCTGCAAATCGCGGGATACTCGCAGACCTGTACACGGTGTGGGCCAAAGACGCCCGGATCCTCGCCGCTGATGCCGTCATGTGAGAATGGCGTGAGCGCTTGGTGGAAGGAGCCGATTCGTGGATGTGTCACCGGAGGCGTCGTCCTTGGCACAAGGCCTTCGCCTTGTTCGCTTGGTAACGGACCGCGAAAAGCAGGGCCGCCAGCTATTGGGCGTCTCGCAACTGGCCGCGGAATTGGATATGGAGCAAAGCAGGGTCTCCCGCTTGGCCCAGGAGCTGTGCGACCTGGGACTGCTGGAACGGATGGACCGGGGTCCTTTCCGTGTCGGCCCCGGGTTCTTCGGCCTGGCAGCTGCGCTGAATGGTGGCTGGGTTCAGAGGTCGCGGGCAGAGCTGGAGGAATTTGTATCCGCCTTTGGCCTGAGATCGCGCCTCTCAGTGCGGGATGGCGTCCGCGTCCTGCTTTTGCGTTCATCCACCAACAACTCAGTCCTGGGTGGTTTTGCCAAGCCGGGCATGGTGACGCCGGTCTGGTGCACGGGCGCCGGAAGGGCTTTGTTGTGGGATCACTCTCCACGTGAGCTGGACTCCCTGCTCCGCGACGTGAATTTCATTGGTGTCGGAGGCCCGGCGGCGGCACATTCTGTTCCGGAAGTCCATGAACTGATGGAACGGGACAAGCCCAACGGATTCGTTGTCGCGGCCGAAGAGTTCGAGCATGATGTGTGGGAGGTGGCTGTTCCGGTGCGGTCCGGAGGGAAGATCCACGCGTCGCTCAGCATCTTGGGCAGCCGGTCCAGCATTGAGAAGGCGGCACCGGACATCGCCGCGGTACTGCACGCAGCCGCCCAACGGCTTGGCTCGGCAGGCACGGTGCCGGCCTAGAGCTCACGACGCCGCGCGGCCTCCCACCATGGCTTCCAACCACTCGCACCATGAACGGAGTGCTGTGGCGTAGCTTTCGCTCTGTGGTTCAAGCCGGGTCTTCGGGCCAACGATCTGGAGCGCGGCAGCGATCTCACCCTTGAAGTCCCGGACGGGTGCGGCCAGTGAGTAGAGTCCTGGCTCGGCTTCTTCATCAACAATTGAGTATCCACGCTCCCGGGCTTGGTTGAGCCGGTCCAGGAAGTCTTCAATGGAGGATGGTGTGTTGGGTCCGTGCTTGACGAATTCCACAGTCTTAAAGAGCGTGCGGATTTCCTCATCCGGGGCATCCCACAGGAGGGCTTGGCCGGCATCACTGCAATAGGCAGGATAAGGCCGGCCCAGCCAGGAACCCACCAAATTGGCGCTGGCAGGTACCTGTTCACCAATGGTGACTGTGGTGTTCCCGCTTAACACGCCCAGAAAGCATGCTTCATTGGTTTCCGCTGCCAAGCCTTCAAGTGCCGTGAGCCCGTCGGTCTTGAGTCGTTGCTCCGTGACCAGCTGGGCGTCCGCCAGGATGGACCAGTCCAGGCTGTATTCCCTGTTGCTGGTGCGGGCCAGGAAGCCTTCCTGGAGGGCGCCTTTGAGGCTCCGTGATACTTGGCTGCGGTCCTTGTCCAAGTGCGCCGCGACGTCGGCGACAGTACCGCCGTCGTATCCGCGGGCGTGACGGGCCCCAACTGCCAGGATAGACATCATGCCACGGCCCATGCTGGAGGTCTTTGACATGGAACGATTCTAGCGACACGCAGCCCTAGTGAATGGCGAACACCCTGGCGGGGAAGCCGCTGCCTGCCAGGGGCTTGGCCCAGGACGCAACCAGAACGGCACCGGACTCGGGCAACCCGTCCAAATGCGCCAGAAGTTCGATCTGCCATTTGTCCTGTGCAAGGACGTAGGTCTCCAGGCTGAAGTCCTGCCGGGAGGTGGCTACGCCAGGGTCCGTATCGGTTTGTTCGTGGCCCACCGCAGCCACGTCCCGATGTTCTATGAGGTATTCAAGGACCTCCTTGGACCAGCCCGGAGTATGGCTTGTTCCGGATTCGTCCTTGTTGGCCATGGCCCCGCTGTCGGGCCAGCGGTGGCTCCATCCTGTGCGGAGGGCCACGAATGAACCGCCGGGGATGGCTCCGTTTCGTGCTTCCCAGGCTTTGACGTCGCCCAGTGTGGGGGTGGCATCACGGTCCGCGCGCACGCGGTGGCTGATGTCCAGGACAACCAGGGGAAGAATCATCTCGTCCACGGGTATCTGGTCCAAGGTCCGTCCGCCGCGCACAAAATGCGAAGGAGGGTCCACGTGGGTACCCCACTGGCCCACTATTGAGTAGCGGTGGGCAGTGAATCCGTCGCCCTTCTCCATATCAAAGAGGGCCTCGCGGGATTCATCCGGGAAAGCGGCAAACCGGGGCTGGCCGGGGTGGAAGGCGTGCGTGAGGTCCGTGAAGGTTCTGTTGCGGAGCAGGGGAGCGAGCTCCTGCCAAAGTCCCGTAGTCATGAGGCCACGCGGCTTTCGGCAACCGAAGTCAGAACGCTGCTGGAGACGCTCAGGGGCCCGGACACTTCAATAACGGGGACCTCCCAGGGGTGGATGTCCACGATCCTCTGGACAAGTTGGTGCACTGCGTCCTCATCCAGCGAGTCATCAAAGTAGGAGGTGAAAACGAAGGTCGGAGAGATGGTTCTCTGGCCTACAGAGCCCAGCGTGGGGTTTGCGCCTTCAGCAACGGTGAACCCCTCGTAGCCCGCGGAGGACTCGAAGACATGATGGTAGTTGCCGAAGCCACCCAGTTCGGGGCTTTCTGTCAGTGCTTCCAGCAGGGACGAGATGCCGGCGTCCGCTTCCAGAGCGGCGAGGTCGCCTCCGGCGAGTTGTGTCATGGTCTCGGCCGGGATGGGCCAATGGATGCGGAGCTTCCGAACTGGTTTCAGTTGAATCTTCATGGGTGGAACCTTCCGTGGATGTGCCTTCTGTGAAATATCGTGACACACCGTGACGGGCATTACAAGCATATGAAATTGCTTATTATGCACACGCAGCTCAATTCTCCTCGAGGTGTCATCACAGCCTGGGCACAGTTTCCCCATGTACAAGGCATAGGCAGGGCGCGTTTCATGGATTCATGACTTCTCCTCAACAGCCGTCCAAGGAACCAACGGACCAAGATCAGCCGCACCCGAACCATGACCGCGGCCTGGAGTTCGATCTCTCCACGCTCCTGAGCCGGCGCCGCACCCTGGGAGTTCTCTTCGGAGCAGGTACGGCAGCCGCCCTTGCGGCCTGTACGCCAGGTTCGGGAGGGGGCAGCGCGTCGCCGTCGGGCACCGCCGGCACAACAGCCACGGCGACGGAAAGTACGACGGCGGTGGCCTCACCTTCGGCAACCAGTACTGTCACTCGTGCACTCGCGGAATGTGGGGTTGAGATCCCTGAAGAGACACTGGGTCCCTACCCGGGCGACGGTTCCAATGGGCCGAACGTCCTGGAGGCGTCCGGAGTGGTCCGCCGCGACATCAGGTCCAGCTTTGGCACATCCACCACCAAGGCTGAAGGTGTGCCGCTGACGGTTACCTTGACGCTCCTGGACAACGCAAACGGTTGCACGCCGCTGGTGGGTGCCGCTGTATATGCCTGGCACTGCGACCAGGACGGCAAGTACTCGCTCTACGATTCAGGGCTTGAGAACGAGAACTACCTCCGGGGCGTCCAGGAATCCGATGCCAACGGGCAGCTTACGTTCAGCACCATCTATCCCGGCGCCTACAGCGGCCGCTGGCCACATATTCACTTCGAGGTATTCGAATCCATGGGCAACGCCACCTCTGCAGGACAAGTCCTGGCCGTCTCGCAGATCGCACTCACTGAAAAGGCCTGCAAGGAGGTGTACACGACCGCTGGCTACGAATCCAGCGCCCGGAACTTCCCGAATACAACCCTGACCTCGGACAACGTCTTCGGTGACGACGGCGGAATATACCAACTGGCGACTATGTCCGGTTCCGTAGCGGGCGGCTACACGGCCGCACTGAACGTCACCGTTTAGCCCGGCGGTCTCCGAAAGCGGGGCTAGACTCGGGGGCATGCCTTCGAATGCCTCCGCAGCAGTTGACCACATCACGGACCTCGGCGCGTATGTCTCGGCGTCGCCGTCAAGCTTCCACGCAGTACATGAAGCCGCTCGTCGACTGGACGCAGCAGGCTTCACCGCTTTGGATGAATTGCAGCCGTGGGACGGCGGTGCGGGCAAGTTCTACATCATCCGTGACGGCGCCCTCATCGCATGGGTAACTCCTGAGAACGCCGGCCCCACCACGGCTTTCAACATCCTGGGCGCGCACACCGATTCGCCGTCGTTCAAGCTCAAGCCGAAACCTACTACGGGCAAGTTCGGTTGGCTGCAGGCCGGCGTCGAGGTTTATGGCGGACCGCTTCTGAACTCCTGGCTGGACCGTGAGCTGCAGCTGGCCGGCCGCCTCGTGATGCGCGACGGCACGCAACACCTGACTGCTACCGGTCCGCTGCTTCGCTTCCCTCAGTTGGCCATCCACCTGGACCGTGGCGTCAATGACAATGGGCTCCATCTGTCCAAGCAGCAGCACATGAATCCCATCTTTGGCCAGGGCGATCCGGCAGGCGAAGATCTCTTGGGACTGCTTGCCGATCGCGTTGAAGGCGCCACTGTGGACGCTGGCGACATTGGCGGGTACGACGTAGTGGTGGCAGACACGCAGGCACCGGCGATTTTCGGAGCAAATGGTGAGTTCTTCGCTTCCGGCCGCATGGACAACCTTTCCTCCACGCACGCAGGCTTGGTGGCGTTGATAGCGCATGCCGCCGCCGCACCAGCCGATGGCCCGATCGCCGTCCTTGCGGCCTTCGATCATGAGGAGATCGGCTCCAACTCGCGCTCCGGCGCCTGTGGCCCGATCCTTGAGGACATCCTGGTACGCATCTCCGACGGTCTTGGCGCCTCGGTGAGCCAGCGGCGGCAGGCCCTGGCGGCGTCGTTCTGTGTTTCTGCGGACGCGGGCCACGCTGTACACCCCAACTACGCGGAAAAGCATGATCCCGCCAACAAGCCGGTGCTGAACGGTGGTCCGCTGCTGAAGATCAACGCCAACCAGCGCTACGCAACGGATGCCACAGGAGCTGCATTGTGGGCCCGGCTATGCGGAGAAGCCGAAGTGCCCTACCAGGAGTACGTCTCCAACAACGATCTCCCGTGCGGTTCCACCATCGGCCCCCTGACTGCCACCCGCCTTGGCATCCGGACGGTGGATGTGGGTATTCCGCTGCTCTCCATGCACTCTGCACGCGAGCTGTGCGGTGTGGAAGATCCTAAGAGTTTGGCTGACGTGGCAGAGCTGTTCTTCCGGACCACCGTCTAGCGCAAAAAGCCTCAAGCAGTCATTTCAGGGGTATTTCAAAAGTTTCCTATAGGAAACATTAGATGCCTTGAGGGTTACATTTTGTGCACAGTTCCTGTTTCGGGTCGCACAAAATGTTCGGTTGCACAGGATCAGCTTTGGTGTAGCAGGTTAGCGTGAATTAGTCATGTGGCCCGTGGCACACCATAGAGGCCAACCCCAAACCTAAAGGACGGCGCCGATCCATGCACGCTGACCAACAGCTTTCCAAGTCCCTGAAGCCACGTCACCTGTCCATGATCGCCATCGCCGGCGTCATTGGAGCAGGCCTGTTCGTAGGCTCCGGCGCTGCCATTCAGCAGGCCGGCCCGGGCATCCTCGTGGCCTACCTGGCTGCAGGCCTCGTGGTCATCCTCGTCATGCGCATGCTTGGTGAGATGGCTGCGGCCAACCCCGAAACGGGTTCCTTCTCCACCTATGCGGACAAAGCACTTGGCCGCTGGGCCGGGTTCAGCATCGGCTGGCTTTACGCCTGGTTCTGGATCATCGTCCTTGGCATCGAAGCCACGGCCGGTGCCGCGATCATGCACCGCTGGGTTCCCGGGGTGGACCAGTGGATCTGGGCACTCATCCTCATGGTGCTGCTGACCCTCACCAACCTTGGGTCCGTGAAGTCCTACGGTGAGTTTGAGTTCTGGTTCGCGTCCATCAAAGTCGCCGCGATCGTCATCTTCCTGCTGGCCGGCATAGCCGCAATTCTCGGCCTCATGCCGGGCGTTTCAGCGCCTGGCGTCGCCAACCTCCTGGATCAGGGCGGCTTCATGCCGAACGGACCCGGTGCGGTCCTGGCGGGCATCCTCGTGGTGGTTTTCTCCTTCTTCGGCGCCGAAATCGCCACCATTGCAGCCGGTGAATCCGAGAACCCCGTGGACGCCGTCAAGAAGGCAGTGAAGTCCACAGTGTGGCGCATCCTGATCTTCTACATCGGCTCCATCGCCATCGTCGTGACGCTCCTGCCTTGGAACGACGCCTCTGTTGCCAAGAGCCCGTATGTTGCTGTCATCGAGCTCTACGGCATCCCGGGAGCCGGCACCATCATGGATATCGTTGTCCTCACCTCGGTGCTGTCCTGCCTCAACTCAGGCCTCTACACCGCAAGCCGTATGCTGTTCTCGCTCTCGCAGCGTGGCGACGCGCCCAAGTCCTGGATGAAGATCTCCAAGCGTGGCGTTCCGGCTGCAGCAGTGCTTGCTTCCACCGTGGTTGGGTTCATCACCGTAGGCCTGAACTACATTGCGCCGGACACGGTGTTCCTGTTCCTCGTGAACACTTCGGGCGCCATCGCGCTGTTCGTGTGGCTGGTCATCGCGACGTCACAGCTCATCCTGCGCAAACGCATGGGCGCGGCAGCCAAGGACCTGGACCTCAAGATGTGGTTCTTCCCGTACCTGACGTGGATTGCCATCGGCGCCATCGTGGCTCTCATCGTCGGGATGGTCATTATTGAATCCACGCGTGAATCGCTCTTCCTGTCGCTGGCGTTGGCTGCGATCGTGGTGGCCATCGGCGTGTTCCGCTACCGCAAGCGCGGTGCCGCCTCACCTGAGGCGACCACCACAGAAGCCGAGCGCGCCGACATCCGTTCCTGACCGGCGTCGTACACGTCCTTATGCCGCGGGGCAGCTGCCGTCAATGTTCGACGGCGGCTGTCCCGTTTCGGCGTTAAAGGCGCCTACGGTTGGCGCTACTGCGCCAGTCCGATCACCAGGTTGATGGTGACGGCCAGGATGACAGTGCCGAAGAGGTAGGACAGCAGGCTGTGTTTCAGGGCTTCGGCGCGGATCCGGTGGTTGCCAATGTTGGTGTCCGATACCTGGTAAGTCATCCCCAGGCTGGTGGCGAGGTAGGCAAAGTCCGTGTACTGGGGCAGGCGGTCCTGATTGAAGCTGATGCCGCCCACTTCACCGCCGGCGTCGGGCTCCGGGCTGTAGTAGAGCTCCGCGTAGCGCAGGGTGAAGAGCGTTTGGACCAGCATCCAGGACAGGGCCACGCAGGCCAGTGCCAGTCCACCCGAGTACCAACGCGTGCCCGAGGCCTCGGCGTGGGAGTCCACGATCACGGCGGCCACAGCGGCAAGGCTGGCCAGGTTTGCCACGAGGATCAGAAGGTCCGTGGTCCCGCGGGAGGGATCCTCGGAGGTGGCGTGTTGTTCAGTCTGGGCCGGATCCATCCGGGCGATCACCAGCCACACCCAAGCCACATAAACCAGCGCGGCAACCGCCCAGCCGACTGCCGGGGCATCCACCCAATTGCCAGTAAAGCCCGTGGCGAGGATGGCCGCCGCGCTTGCTGCCACCATGACTATGAAGCGCAGCCGTGAGCGCCTCACCCGGACGGGTTTCATGTATTTAGAAGTCCGCTTGACGTGACAGTTCCGCTTGCTCTCCGCGCTTCTTCTCTGCCTGGATGATGCCATCCCTCACCCCGGCGCGGACCACGAAGTAGAGGGCATAGAGCGTAATCGCAGCGAAGACGACCGTCAGGACCAAGGCGTTCAGGGGTGTGGCATCCATGGCCCCACCCTAGCCGGACGCCATCCGGGCAACAGGAATCTACGGAATGACGTTCCTCGTGTTAGTGTCTTTGTCGCTGTCGAGGAGAAAAACGAAACACTGGTTCTCCTGATCACCTTGCGCGGGTGGCGGAATGGCAGACGCGCTAGCTTGAGGTGCTAGTCCTCGAAAGGGGGTGGGGGTTCAAGTCCCCCTCCGCGCACAAAGAAACCCCGGAAGGTCCTTGATCTTCCGGGGTTTTGTCGTTTCCGGGCGGTGCTCCTGGACTGGCCGCTCGCACTAGGCGCCGGGGCGCGGAGCAAACATGATGACGCCCACGCCGACGATGCAGATCGCTGCGCCGATAACGTCCCACCGGTCCGGCCGGAAGCCGTCCACGAGCATCCCCCATGCCAATGAGCCCGCGATGAACACGCCACCGTAGGCGGCAAGGACCCGGCCGAAATGGGCGTCCGGCTGGAAAGCTGCAAAGAACCCGTAGATTCCGAGTGCCACGATGCCCAGCCCGGCCCACCACCAGGCCTTTCCCTCGCGCACGGCCTGCCAGATCAGCCAGGCGCCGCCGATCTCTGCGACGGCAGCCAAAACGAAGAGGACGATGGATTTCAGGACGGTCATGGCCCCAGTATTCCCTGCTGCGGGCCTGGGTTATCCACATACGCTATCTGGCCGGTTCCAGCTCCGGATCCCCTCGAATAGCTTTGGGTGCAGGAGATGCACTAAGATATTGAAGTCTGTGTTGCGCCCTCCTTCCGAGTCTTCGGCGGGGGAGCGAGCCACAGCATCGCAAATGAACCTCCTGTTACGGAAATACCGTAACCGCTTAGCCCAAAGGAGGTGGGTTCACATATGCGTCCTTACGAATTGATGGTAATCATCGACCCCGAGGTCGAAGAGCGTACCGTAGAGTCGTCGCTTCAGAAGTTCCTCAATGTCATCACCACCGATGGTGGAACCATCGAAAAGGTAGACATCTGGGGCCGTCGCCGTCTGGCATACGACATCAAGAAGAAGTCCGAAGGTATCTACGCAGTGGTGAACTTCACCGCAGCACCGGCTACCGCCAAGGAACTTGACCGCCAGCTGTCTCTTAACGAGACGATCATGCGCACCAAGATCATCCGCCCTGAAGACCAGAAGGTCGTTGCTGAGTAATCAGCCCCTTCCAGATCTTTAACCCGCAGGAACGAACAAGGAGGCAGTAGATGGCAGGCGAAACCACTATTACGGTCATCGGTAATCTCACCAATGACCCCGAGCTGCGGTTCACCCCGTCTGGCTCAGCAGTAGCGAACTTCACCATCGCTTCTACTCCCCGGACCTTTGACCGCCAGTCCAATGAGTGGAAGGACGGGGAAACCCTGTTCCTCCGCGCATCGGTATGGCGCGAAGCAGCCGAGAACGTAGCCGAGTCCCTCACCAAGGGCATGCGCGTTATCGTTTCCGGCCGTTTGAAGAGCCGTTCTTACGAAACCAAAGAAGGCGAAAAGCGCACCGTTATCGAGCTTGAGGTCGACGAAATCGGCCCCAGCCTGCGTTACGCAAACGCCAAGGTCAACCGTACCCAGCGCTCCGGCGGTGGCCAGGGTGGCTTCGGTGGCGGTAACGCCGGTAATTCCGGTGGCTTTGGAGGCGGCGCTCCTGGTGGAAACCAGGGTGGCGGCAACTCCGGTGGAACCTGGGGCGGCAACCAGCCCGCACAGCAGCAGGATGACCCTTGGGCTACGCCCGGTGTCAGCAATGCTGGCGGCTGGGGCAACGGCCCCGATTCCGAACCTCCCTTCTAAACAAAAAATAAAAGTCCGACGCCGGACACTCACCTGAACTGCCGCAAGGCACCTTGGTGACAACCGCCGTCGAACACCACCATCCCGTGGATCAATATCCACGGGCTCCATAGAAAAGGAGCTCCACGATGGCTAAGGCTGAACTCCGTAAGCCCAAACCAAAGTCCAACCCCTTGAAGGCCGCTGACATCACTGTCATCGACTACAAGGACGTAGCATTGCTGCGCAAGTTCATCTCCGACCGCGGAAAGATCCGCGCTCGTCGCGTCACTGGCGTTACCGTTCAGGAACAGCGCAAGATCGCCCAGGCAATCAAGAACGCCCGCGAAGTTGCTCTGCTGCCTTACTCCGGCGCTGGCCGCGGCTAAGGGAAGGGATTAACTAACATGGCAAAGCTCATTCTGACCCACGAAGTAACCGGTCTCGGTGCTGCTGGCGACGTTGTCGAGGTCAAGGACGGTTACGCACGTAACTTCCTGCTGCCCCGCGGCTTCGCTCTGACCTGGACCAAGGGTGGCGAGAAGCAGGTTGAGTCCATCAAGGCTGCCCGCGCCGCTCGTGCGCACGCTTCTGTCGAAGCTGCACAGGCACAGGCCCAGGCTCTGTCCTCCAAGAAGGTCAAGCTCGAGGTGAAGGCCGGCGAGTCCGGTCGTCTCTTCGGCACCGTCAAGCCTGCTGATGTCGCTGCTGCTGTTGAGGCCGCTGGCCTCGGCGCCATCGACAAGCGCAACGTTGAACTGCCGAACCACATCAAGTCTGTCGGTTCGTACACGGCCAACGTTCGCCTGCACGAGGATGTTTCTGCTGTCATCGACCTCGAGGTCGTTGCAAGCAAGTAGTCTCTGACTGCACCTGAAGACCCCCGCTACCGGATTCCGGTGGCGGGGGTTTTCTGTTCCCCATGCCCGCGCCGAGATTCCAGTTAGTGACAATCCGGAGCGCTCCGACTGTCACTTAGTGCCATCCCGGTGCGAGGTCTACGGGGTGTGGATTTCCTCCATAACGTGCTTGTAGCCAGAACGGATCATCTCGGCGAGAACGTCCCGGTCTATGTCGTCCAGTTTGTTGACGTACAGGCACGCGGTGCTGGTTTTGTGCTTGCCCAGTTCCGGGAGCAGACGGTCTGCGTCGGGGCCCTCCGTGACGCCGTACAGCACCAGGTTAGCCTTGCGGGGTGAAAATCCGACGGCGGCGGAGTCGCCTTCGCGTCCACTGTCGTACTTGTAGTGGTAACTCCCGAATCCGACAATCGTCGGACCCCACATGACTGCTTCCTGCCCGGTGATGTCCCGCATCATTTCCAGCAACTCCAAACCGTCTTCGCGTCGCTTCGGATGCTCCACGGCGGCCAGGAAATCCTCCACGGACACGTCCGTGGGCTGGGTCTTGTTCTCTGCCATGCTGGTAGTTTCGCAGACACCGGGCAGGCCCGCCAGCAAGCGATGGTAGCCTGCAGCGGTGACTTCAAAACCCCTGCGCATCCGCCCGTTCCACCAAGTTGACGTCTTCTCCGAGGAGCCGTATCTGGGCAACCCGTTGGCAGTGGTGGTGGATGCGGAAGATCTCAGCGGCGAGACGATGCAGCACTTCGCCAACTGGACCAACCTCTCCGAAACCACCTTCCTTCTTCCTCCCACCCACCCGGAAGCTGACTACAAGGTACGGATCTTCACGGGCAGCGAGGAGTTCCCTTTCGCCGGGCATCCCACGCTCGGCTCGGCGCATACGTGGCTGCAGACGGGGGGAGTGCCCAAGACGGAGGGCGTTCTGGTTCAAGAGTGCGGCGCGGGTTTGGTACGGGTGAAGCACGACGCCGGGCGGTTGGCTTTCGCTGCGCCGCCGCTGACACGCTTCGGCCCGGTAGATGAGGACATCCGTGCCCGGCTTGCTGCCGGATTGCGCCTGCCGGCAGACGCATTGCTGGACGCGTCATGGTTGGTGAACGGCCCGACATGGATCGGCGTGCTCCTCAGGTCGGCGGAACAGGTGCTGGCCATCGAGCCGGACCTCGTCGCCATGGGCGATCTCAAGGTCGGGGTGATCGGCCCGCACGAGCCGGGTGCCGCCGTCGACTTCGAAGTGCGTACCTTCATTCCGGGCGACGCCATGGTGGAGGACCCGGTCACGGGCAGCTTCAATGCCGGCGCAGCCCAATGGTTGTTCGGCAGCGGCAGGGCACCCCGGGAGTACGTAGCTGCCCAAGGCACTGCGTTGGGCAGGGCAGGCCGGGTCCACGTCAAAGCAGAAGACGGAGAGATCTGGGTAGGTGGAGCGTCGGCCACGTGCATCCAAGGCACGGTTCTGCTGTAAACGCTGGCTAGGATCGCTTGGGCCGGGTCAGTACCACCACCAGGAAGATCCCGACACTGAAAACGGCCTGCACCATCACCACCAGCAGCGGAACGTAGCCGAGGTACAACGCCACCAGCAGGGGGATCATCGCCAGGATGGTCACGTCCAATCCCCGCATCAACGAGCCCAGTTGGGCTCGCGGAACGGGTCCGAACGGTGTTTCAACCGGAGGTGCTGTCCAATCCGGCGGGGTCCTGGTGGCGGCGCGGAGGGTCCCCGCACCCATGCCAACGCCTGCAATGGCGCCGACTGCTATCAACCACGGATCGGCAGCGCCGAGGACAAGCAAAAGACTGCTGAGTACGGCCATCCACACGGCCATCGCCAGGCAAGGCATGAGCGTTCGGCTGGTCCTTACCAATGCAGGATGCAGTGGCAGGAGTGCGTCGAGTTCGGGAACCAACGCAGTCTTGCGGGCCACGCTCCCCAAACCGG
Organism: Paenarthrobacter aurescens; assembly: GCF_025421775.1. GTDB lineage: Bacteria > Actinomycetota > Actinomycetes > Actinomycetales > Micrococcaceae > Arthrobacter > Arthrobacter aurescens_B. Next base: position 127,478 of record NZ_JAOEFX010000004.1, read on the forward strand.
AAGCAGTGGCGCATCCTGCGATCACAATGACCGCCAATTGGGCGAACTCCGGCAACCCGCCTTCCACGAGAAGAATCGCGATGCAGGCAGCAAGCCACAGGAGTGGCGGTGTCAGTGGGGGATTGAGCCGAAGGAAGGCAACCACGTCGGCGCGGATCAGTGCCCTCAGCGGACCGTGCGCGGGCCGGGCATAGAACCTGGCTGCCCTGCCGCCGTCGACCGTCTTCCGGCCGCCGCCCAAGGCGCGAAGCACCTCATTGGAGTCCAGCATGAACAGCGACGCTCCGGCATGACCGGCAACGGCACCGCCGCGGACCAGCTCTTCACCCCGCACCTGCCCGGCACGCGGCACCACCAGTGCCAAAAGGCCGACGGCGGCAATACCCACCAGCGCTGTTGGCCAGAAGGAGGATGAGAGCGCTGGAACCGTCGAGCAGGCCAGGAGAACCGCCGCCGACGCGACCCGGCCAACGCGGTGCCCCAAGAGACGGAGCTGCTGCATGGCGGCCAGCGCCACCGCAATGGTGCCGGCAGCACTGAAAGACAGTGATGCGAGAAGGTGGTCGCTGGGCGCGCGGTCTACTGTGGTCACCAAGCTGAAGGGCAAGTAGATGATTGCCGAACCGGCCGCGGTGAGTGCGACTTTGCGGAGGAAAGGCGGCAGGACCATGGGACGGCGGTCGACGGGAAGCGTCAGCCACCAGGAGCTCTCTGGTCCATTGACTGTCATCGGCCCGAGTTTTCGGGCCAGGTTGCTGATCACCAGGAGGACCGCGAACGTCACGGACGTCCACAACACCGCTTCGGGCAGGACGAGCCACTGCGCGTGGATGATGCTGGTTGTGGTTGAGGCCCGGTCCGCAATCTCGTTGCGCAGCGCCAGGACGAATGAGGCCGCGATGGTCAGTGACACACCGATTCCGAGTCCCCAGCTGTAGGCATCGACGAAGCGGTCGGCCCACGACGTCCGGCTGCGTTTGTAGCGTCGGGAGGACCGGCGGGTGAAGCGGACAATTGCGGCGGCCAGCTCCCGGTCCTGCGTGGACGGTGAAACGGTGAGCATGTCAGGACCCGGCAATGATCGAAGCCCCCTGCTCCGGATCGAATTGCTGTACTTCGTCGTCAATGACCAAACATGTGGAAGCCGTGGCGAGCAGAAGCTGCGGATCGTGGGTCACCAGGACCACCGCGCCACCATCTTTGGCGTGCTCGGAGATGCGTTCACCCAGCGCGACCCGCATCCGGGGATCGAGCCGCTGTTCCGGCTCGTCAAGGATCAGGAGCGACGACGGGCGGATGAGTCCAGCGGCGAGCAACAGCCTGCGCCGTTGTCCCGAGGACAGTGCGTCAGGGATCGCGTGGGACCTGCCCAGCAGTCCGAAGAACTCGAGCTCTTCCTCCACACGCCCTTCCGGGTCGTCGAGGGAGTGGCCGCGGGCAATGAGAAGCAAATGCTCCCGGACAGTGAGTGAAGGGAAGAAGAGATCGTCGTCGAATACCGCGGAAACCTGCCGGCGGAAGGGGACGGCGTCGGGATCAATGAGGAGTCCATGGACTTTCACGTCCCCGGCCAAGGAGGCCTGCCGTCCCGCGATGGTGCGGGCTACCGTGGACTTCCCGGCGCCATTGACGCCCACGATTCCCAAGACCTCACCCGCGTCCACGGACGCAGTAACTTCACCGCACACCGGAGCCCCGGCGTACCCCACCAGCAAGCCTTCGGCCTCAAGAACTGTCCCCATGCTGCAACCCTACCGGCGGGATTGGCGCGACCCCGCTGCAGCGTTTAGCGTGAGTCCTATGTCAGCATCCGATGCTTCCGCGAAGGCCAACGGCAACCCTTTGCTTGTCCTGGGCAAGATCACGTCCATCCTGGACGCCTTCTCCTTGTCGAACCCAGTGCTGCAGTTGGGCGACATCCGCGAGTACACCGGAATGCCCACCTCCACCGTGCAGCGACTGGTCACCAACCTGACGGCGCAGGGCTTTCTGGATCGTGAGGGCGACGCCTACAGGATCGGCATGAGAATGGCGTACTGGGCGGCGCCTGCAACCAGGGGGATGGAGGTTGTTGACATCCTGAGTCCGCTGCTCAAGACCTTGCGGGACACCACGGGTGAGACTGCGTGCTTCTTTAAGGCAGAACAGCATTACCGGGTGTGCGTGGCAATGGCTGATACGCATCACGCGCTCCGCCGGGAGATGCACCTGGGCAAGATCGTCCCGCTGCACGCCGGTTCGGCGGGCCGGGTCTTGTTGGCTTGGTCTCCTGAGCTGATGGAAGCTGTCCTCCGTGACCCCCTGGAATCAATCACGGACTTCACCATCACCAGCTCCGAAGAACTGGAAGCCGCAGTCAAGAAGACCCACGCCGATGGTTTCGCGATCACGGTCGGTGAGCGGGAAGACGGCGCTTCAGGCCTGTCCGCTCCGGTCTTCGACTCGGCCGCCGGCTTGGTGGGTGCCGTAACCATCAGCGGACCAACGCTCCGCATGCCGCTGGAGACGTGCGAGGCCTGGGTTGAGCCCTTGCTCGCTACTGCCGAGCACATGACCAGACTGATCGGTGGCCGGTTCCCCGGCGAAAGCTGAACCTTCAACAGTAGGAGAATGACGATGGCTGAGAAACACCCCACCGTGGACGCCTATGTCTCTGCCCAACCTGCGGCTTCCCGGCTGGTCCTCGAAGAGATCCGCAGGAGCATTCATGCTGCTGTGCCGGGTGCCGGCGAAATGATCAGCTACGACATCCCCACGATCACCATCGACGGGCACTACGTGGTGTACTTCGCCGCATGGGCGCACCACATCTCGGTGTATCCGATTCCACGTGAGGACGAAAACCTGAACGCAGAGATGGAACAGTTTGTCTCAGGGAAGGGAACCTTGAAGTTTCCGTTGGCGAAGCCGGTTCCGTACGGTCTCATCGCGAGGGTTGCTGCCCAGCTCGCGGCAGAGAAGAGGCGCGGGACTTTGGAGGCGGGACAATAGTGCGCGATTTTGAGACCTTGGTCCAAGAGGCTGTTGAAGCCGACGTGAACGGCTGGGGATTTGGCTGGCTTGACGGTCGGGCCTCGGAGGAACGGCCGCCGTGGGGATTCGCAAAGCTCTTGGCGGGCCGCCTTGCCACCGTCCGGAGTGCCCTTGATCTGGACACTGGTGGCGGCGAAGTGCTCTCGGAGGCCGTGAGGTTCCCCGAACGCATGGTGGCCACCGAGGGATGGCCGCCCAACGCCCAGCGGGCCCGGGATCGGCTTGGCGCACGCGGCGTGGACATCGTTGAGGTCACGGCCGGTTCAGGCCTGCCCTTCCCTGACGAGTCCTTCGAGCTTGTAACTGCGCGGCACCCCGTCAGCCCCGACTGGGAGGAAATCCGCAGGGTGCTGGTACCTGGTGGCCACTATTTCGCCCAGCATGTTGGCCCGGCTTCGGCCTTCGAACTGATTGAGCACTTCCTGGGCCCGTTGCCTGAACAACGAAAAGGCCGCGACGCCCAGGCGGAGTCAGCAGCTGCGGAAGCTGCCGGCCTGGCCGTCACGGAGCTCCGCACGGCCCGGTGCCGCATGGAATTCTTCGACGTAGGCGCAGTGGTGTGGATCCTGCGCAAATGTGTGTGGTGGGTCCCAGGCTTCTCAGCAGAACGTTACATGGACGAGCTCCACGAGCTGGATAGGCAGATGAGGGCCGGACGCCCGTTCACAGCCCACTCAACACGGCACCTCATGGACGCCCACCGGATATAGATCACCGGCAAGGGAGTGGGCGCCCTGCCCGCAAACGCTCAGAGCAATGAGCGGGCTTCCAGGTCCTCCATGGCCCACGTGAGAATCTTCAGGTCGAATGGGTCGCGCTCTTCGATTCCGAACAGGTAGGCGTCGAAGTCCCAGGGCCTGGCGTTCCCACCGTTGGCCCAATACCAAGCCCACAAATCGTCCAAGGTGATCTCGTGTTCCAAGATCAGCGTTCGTGCTGTCTGGCGTGAGTCTTCCATGGGCTTTCCCGACTGCTGACTCGGCGTCGGACCGCATCAGGCTGATTGACGTGGATCTCCGGTTCTGGAAACCCAATTTCATGCTTCCACGTCCAAGCCTTATCCGAAACCCCCGGGCTTACCGAATACTATGGAAACTACCGCCTGTAAGGGACCTTGCAATGAATCAGGAGCACATCGTGGATTCTGCCCGGACCTTTGAGTCGATCGTCATTATCTTCAATCCCAACAGCACCGGGAATGCGCCTGAGCTGGCGCAGCAGCTGCACGGGAAGCTCAAGGAGCTGCTCACGAACCAGCCCGAGATTACTCTCCGGCCCACCGAGCACGCCGGGCATGCCGTCGATTTGGCGCGGGAGGCAGCCTCGAAGGGCGGAGATGTCCTTGTGGTCTCAGTGAGCGGCGATGGCGGCTACAACGAGGTGGTCAACGGCGTGATGCAGGCCGGGAACCCGCAAGCAGTTTGCGCCGTCATGGCTGCGGGCAATGCCAATGACCACAGCCGGATCATCGGCACCAAACCTTTGGAAGAGGCCATTGCAGAAGGTCGTGTTCATAACATCGACCTTCTTCGCATTCACACCGGCCAAAAAGAGAATGAGCCTCTCGAATACGCTCATTCCTACATCGGTTTTGGACTCACTCCTGTGGTGGCCACCGAACTCGAAAAGGGCAGTAAGGGCGCATTGAAGGAGATGGTCACCGTCATTAAGACTTTTTCCGAGTTCCAGCCCTTCGCTATTCGCCAGACTGATGGGAAGCGCCGCAAGTTCGACAGCCTTGTCTTCGCCAATATCAACGAGATGGCCAAGTACGCCACGTTGAGTGAAGCGGAGGACCACCCGTCGGACGGAAAGTTCGAAGTCATCGTCTTCCCGCACATGCCCAAATGGCGCGTTCTGTTGACGGCGCTGAAGGCCACCACGCAGGGGCTTGGCGATCAGCCGAGCGTGAGCAGCTACGAATTCACCACGCTCAAGCCACTGCCGTACCAAATGGATGGCGAAGTGAAGACCGTGGAGGCCAACGTCAAGGTCACAGTGGAGTGCGCTCCGCAAGCCTTGGCAACCCTCGGTTAGTCGCGCCTAGCCCCCAGGGGCGCAGGCGGCCGTGACGAAGTCGTAAATGCGGCCGCGTAGCTCAGGTGAGGCGGCGATCTTCAGCAAGCCCTGCCGTTCCCCCACCTTGATCCTCAGTGGCAGGAGTGTCCCAACCTTGTCCTCGGCCACCGCGTGGGGATCGCAACGTGCGGGGCGGATGGTCAGCTGGAGTTCCTGTTTGACCGTGCCCAACGTGAAATTTACGGGCCAGGGAGCTGTGGAGGACTGCGCCAACAAGGTGGTCTCATCGATCGATTCGATCGTCAGGCTTTGCCGGCCATTTCCCGGTGTGGCGGGCGTGATGACAAGGCGTACGACGGCGGTGCGGCCGTCCGCGGCCACCTCCAGTCCCGGGTCCAACGCCAGTGTGGCGACGGCGGCTGCTTCTGCTGCGAGGCACAGCTCGCCGGCGTTTCTGGTCAGGACGCCGAACGGATCGGAAGCGTCGGTGTTTTCTTCTGCGGGGTCTTTGCCAGGTGCAGAGTAAGTGAGCTTTGCCTCGATATTGGCGAAAGCATCATGGGGCGTTCCACAGGCAGCCGCCGGCAAATCCGCGGGGATGCTCTTGGGCTGGCGGGGCGGCAACTCCAGTCCGCCCTCCGATGGCTGCCATGAAATACCTTCCGCGAAAAGCGATGAGTCCAACCGCGCCCCGGTCACCGTCAAGGGTGTGTCCGTGGTGTTGGTGAGCTGTATCAGGATTGCCTTTTTGCCGTATTGGTCCCGGGATTGGTTGACCTCAACGGTGATGGGGGAAGCACTGACGCTGGTGGCCTGCGAGCCGGGATCGCCGGAGTCGCAGGCGGCCAAAAGGGCTACAGCCACAGCGACGGCCATACCCACTGCAAAAGAACGCCACCCTCGGCACACCATGCGATCAGTGTAGGGGCGCTGGTCAATATCAGGCGGTTAGGTATTGATTCCTTGGGCACGGGTACGATGTCGCTCACGCACACCTATCAACTCCTCCGGGAAGTTGACCATGAAAGGCGACACCGATGTCATTCCAGGCTTACCTCGACGCCATTGAAGACAAGACCGGCCTCACTCCGAGGGAGTTGGTCGACATTGCCGAAACCAAGGGCTTCAATGACCCCTCGGTGAAGGCCGGGACCATCCTTGAATGGCTCAAAGCGGACTATGACCTTGGCCGGGGGCACGGAATGGCTTTGGTGCACGTCATCAAGAACGGACCCAAGATCGACAGTAAGCACGTCGGTTCGGACGGAACACACCGGGACGAGTCGGACACATTGTGGCTTGATGGCAAGGCCAGCAAGCCACAGCAGTGATGGACGACGGGCTATGGCAAGCAAACAATAAGCATGCTTAGCTTAAGGTTATCGCCACGGCCATCCGTTTCAGAAGGGCTCCACATGTCCACAGTGACCCAGGTATTCGACGCTCCCGCGGCCCACGTTTGGAAAGTGATCGCTGACGGGTGGCTGTACTCCGGCTGGGTGGTGGGTGCCTCGAGGATCCGCGCCGTAGACGACCACTGGCCACAGGTGGGTTCCAAACTGCATCATTCGGTGGGTTCCTGGCCTTTTCTGATCGATGACAGCAGCCGGGTCACTGCTGTGGAACCTGGTCGAACGCTGGAACTCCTCGCCAAAGGGTGGCCCCTGGGCGAAGCCAAGGTCCTGATCACCGTGGAAGACCTCGGCGGTTCCCAGTGCCGGGTCTCCATCGCCGAGGATGCGGTCAAGGGCCCAGGCAAATTGGTGCCCAAGGCTTTGCGGGATCCCCTGATCGGCGTCCGAAACCGCGAGACGCTGAAGCGCTTGGAACTCATGGCCCAAGGTGGAGCGGGCAGGCAGAACTAAGCGTCATGCCCGGACGAGCGGGTTGACGGGGTGGAGCGGCAGGCGGCCTTCGGCGATGGCGATCGCGTTGAGGGCACTGAGCCTGGCCATTTCAGCGCGGACTGGTACGGTGGCGCTGCCCACGTGGGGAAGCAGGACCGTATTGGGCAGTTCGGCCAGGCCTGGCGCGAGTTGCGGCTCCTCCTCGAAGACGTCCAAACCGGCGCCCCCGATCACTCCGTTGCGCAGGGCTTCAACCAACGCCGCCTCATCCACAACCGGCCCGCGGGCGGTGTTGATGAGGATGCCGCCGGGCTTCATCCGTTGCAAGACGGAAGAATCCACCAGATGCCGGGTCTGTTCGTTGAGCGGAACATGGAGGGACAGGAAATCGCTTCGCTCCACCAGCCCATTCCACGGCACTTGCTGCACCTTGCCCGCGAATTCGCCGAGTTCTTCATCGGAGACAGGCCGGTCGCCGGGTGGCCGCGGCGAGAAGAGCACTTCCATGCCGAAGCCCAACGCGCGGCGTGCCACAGCCCGGGCAATCCTGCCGAAACCAGCGAGCCCGAGGACCGCGCCGGAAACGTCGCGGCCCAGCATGAACTCCGGCTCCCACCCGTGGAACTTTCCTTCGCGGACTACCCGGTCCGCTTCCACCACGCGTCGGGCGGTGCCGAGGATGAGCAGCATGGCAATGTCCGCCGTCGCATCCGTCAGGACGCCGGGCGTATTGCCCACCACGATGCCGTGCCGGGTGGCGGCGTCGACGTCGATGTTGTTATAGCCCACGGCGTAGTTGGACACACCCCTCACGCGGGCGCCCGCCAGCAGGGGTTCATCGATGACGTCGCGCAACTGGGTGAGCACCACGTCGTAGTCCCCGGAAGCGCACAAGGCGGAGAGCGTCGCGTAATCCGGCGGCTCGGGCAGGACGGTGACCTGACCGGCGTCGGACAGCAGGTGCAGGCCAGGTTCCGGGATAGCCGTGGTGACCAGGAAATGATGACCCATGCTTAGTTGTCCCCAGCGGAGGCCGGCTGAACGGCGGAAGGCATGACCCAGTCGAAGGCTTCGGCCCTGGAACGGGCTCCTTGGGCTGCCTTGGAACGGTTCGGCTCACCCAGTTCGGCCAGCAATTTCTCAGACAACACCACAAGCTCCCCGAAGACGTCCGTAGTGAGCCATGCGGGACGGGTTGCAAAGAGGATGTCCTCGCTGGAGGTGTTGCCGCTGGCTCCTGGTGCGAACGGGCAGCCGCCCAGTCCACCGAGGGCGCCGTCCACCATGGCCGCACCGGCCTGGATGGCGGCAAGGGTGTTCGCAACGCCCAAGCCCCAGGTGTCGTGGCCGTGGTAAACGATCCGACGCGCAGGGGACTCGTCCCGCACGCGGGTGATCAGCCGGGCCACCTGCGCGGGAACGGCTTGCCCCAGGGTGTCGCAGATGACGATGTCCGTGGTGCCCTCGGCCCGGGGATCGTTGGCGATGGAGAGGATCCGCTCCTCCGGAACGTACCCCTCAAACGGGCAGGTGAAGGACGTCGCGATGCACAGCTGGATCTGGCCATCCACCGCACGTGCGTACTCCACGGCCTCGGGCAAAGCGGCCAGGCTCTCATCAGTGGTCCGCCCGATGTTCGCCTTGTTGTGCGAATCCGAGGCTGACAAGCAGTACTGGAAGTTCCGCGCTCCGGCAGCGGATGCCTTGGCAACGTGGCCAGGAGTGGCTACCCAGATCCAGCACTTTTCCAGTTCCTCCGGGGTGAGTGCTTGGACAACTTCCAGCGTGTTCGCCATGGTGGGGACCAGGTCGGCGCGTGCCATGGACCCGAGCTCGATGGCGGGCACGCCCAGCCGCAGCAGTTCGCGGACAATTTCGATCTTCTGTTCGGTGGGCAGGAGTTTGCCGGTGAGCTGGAGTCCGTCACGCAGGGTGACGTCCCTCAGGATGGTGTCGCCAAGGATCGTGGCCAAGGGGCTTTCAAAGCGATTCATGGTCGGAGTGCCTCCTCGCGGCCGGAAGCCGCATTGATCTGTGCGGCATCCATGTTCAGGAGCCCACCAAGGATTTCTTGCGTGTTTTCGCCCAGGTCCGGGCCGAGGTTCCGGATGGGCAAGGACTGGTCTCCGATCACAGGAACAATGCCGGGGAAGCCCACTCCAGGCAGGATTTCCTCGCCCGTGGAAACGTCGAACTTCTGGATCATGTTGCGGGCGGCGTACTGGCTGTCCGTACTGATGTCCGCCGCAGTGTAGATGGGTCCTGCGGGAACACCAGCGGCTTCGAGGGCCGCGAGGGCCTCAGCACCTGAAAGCGTCGCTGCCCATTCGCCGATGGCCTGGTCCAGCTCCTCACGTTGGGCCCAGCGCCCGGCATTTGTTTGCAGTGAAGGGTCTTCGGCGAGGTCAGGGCGCCCGATGGTCTGCATGTACCGCTGATAAATGGAGTCACCGTTGCCTGCCACCACGATGCTCGCGCCGTCCTTGCAGACGTAGGCGTTGGAAGGAGCGATGCCCTCCATCCGGCCACCTACGCGCTGCCGGTCCACGCCGTAGGCCTGGTAGTCCGGGATTAGCGATTCCATCATGGAGAACATGGCCTCATTCAGCGCGACGTCGATGATGCGCTCGGTGAGGGGAACAGCGCCAGCCGAGTCCCGGCGTCGTGCTTCACGTTGGTACAGGCTCATCATGGAGCCGAAGGCGGCGTACAGGCCCGCGATCGAGTCCCCGATGGAGACGCCAACCCGGACGGGTGCGCGGTCCGGGTCTCCCACCAGGTTGCGGAACCCGCCGTACGCTTCGGCGACGGCGGCAAAACCGGGCCGCTCGGATAACGGGCCGGTCTGCCCGAAGGCGGAGATGCGGGTAACGATGAGGTCAGGGTTGGCCTGGTTGAGGACCTCGGGGCCGAGGCCCCATTTCTCCAGGGTGCCGGGGCGAAAGTTCTCCAGCAGGATGTCGCATTTGGCCACGAGCTCCAGGACGGCCTGCTTTCCCGCGTCGGTGCGGAGGTCCAGGACAACGGACTTCTTGTTGCGGTTCAGCGTCCGGTACAGCATGGACGTGTTGCCCTTGTGCAGGCGCCAGTTGCGCAGCTCGTCACCCGTGCCGGGCCGCTCCACCTTGATGACCTCGGCTCCGAAGTCGGCCAGCAGCCTGCCGGCCGTGGGCGCAGCGATGTAGTTGCCGAGTTCCAGGACCCGGACGCCGTCCAGAGGGGCGATTGTTTGGTGTGTCATGGTCTTCTTTCGTGCGTGGTGGGGAGTCGGTTGGCAGGGCCGGTCAGAACAGCAGGCTCATAGGCAGGATCAGCAGGATCGCCACCACGGAGGCTACGGACACTCCCACCGTGACCGATTTGAGTGCCCCCCTCACACTCTGGCCCAAAAGTGACTGCAGGAGCCAGAACGTGTTGCTGGTGACGTGAACCATGAAGAGCGAGCCTGCGCCGGCAGCGAGTGCCAGCAGGACCGGATCGAGGCCGATGGCCGGCGCGATGGGTGCCAGCAGGCCGGCTGCCGTAATGGCGGACAACGTCACGGACCCGACGGCGATGTGCAGCACAGCGGCGATGGCCCAGACCACCAGCAGCGGGGCTACGGTGCTCGCGGAGAAGAAGCCGCCAAGGATGTCGCCCAAGCCTGCGGCTGCAACTGTTGCTGCCAGCGATCCGCCGACGCCGGTAAGGATCAGGATTTGCCCACTTTCCTTGAAGCCGACCGCGATGGCCTCTTCGACCTTCTTCTGGCCGATGGCCGCGCGGGTCACCAGGCAGGTTCCGATGAGGCCGATGAGCAGGGCAATCACGGGCTCGCCGAGAAGCTGCAGCCAGGGAAGTTGAATCTCGAAGATCTCCAGGATGGCCCCTGCACCGATGAGGAGCAAGGACGTCAGCAGCGGGGCAAAGAGCAGGATGAGCGGGGCTTCTTTGCGTTCGCGTTCGACGACGGCGACACTTCCGCCGGCTGGTTGGGCGCCGGATGCTGCAGCACCTTGCTCTTCCATTGCCGCGGGCGCCACGGGTGCTTGGCCGCTGGCAGGGTATTCCTCACCCTCGAGGTCTTCCTCTGCCACGAACGTGTGGTCCTCATCCTTGGCCTCATTCCAGAATCCGCGACGGAACAGGAACGTCATGATGGCGATGGAGATGATGATCGTGGGGATGACCAGCAGGAGCCCGAAGAGCAGCATCTTGCCGAGCGGCACATTCAGGAGGCCCGCCAATGCGAGTGAGGCGACGCCAGGAACCGTGAACACGATGCCGCATTCAAGGGCGATTGCCATTGCAGTGGCCATGCGGGCCGTGCCGAGCTTGCCGATCTTCGGCGCCAGCTTCCGGGCCAAAGGGGCCGAGATGACCAACAGGACGTCCAGGAAGATCGACTGCAGCACGGTGCCGATGGCGAGACCCATCGTGTAGGGAAGGCGCTTGGGACCGAAGGTCTTGAGCAGGTGCTCCACGAGTCTGCGGATGGCGCCGCTCTGGTTCAGGATGGAGCCCATCAGGACGCCGAACGCGATGAGCAGACCGACGTCCACCATGATCTCGCCGAACCCGCCGGTGATGGTTTTGACGGTCTCTTCGACGCCAAGGCCAACGGCCAGGCCCAGGTAAACGGACGCGAGGATCAGGGAAATCACCGGGTTGACCCGGAAGCGGACGATCAACAGCACGGCGGCTAGAACCGCGACAGCTGTGTTGATCAGAACAGCAATGTCTGACATGGGGAAATCCGATCGTTGGGCCTTCCACTTTGAAGGCTGAATCTGTTGCGCGCAGCGTGAGCCGGGCCACATCTCTAATCCCATATTATGAGTTGAAACTCATAATGCAAGCATTTTCGGCAAATTAGACTGAACCGATGGACTTCACTATCCGTCCCGCCGACCCTTCCGACGTGGCGGGCATCCTCGCCGCGGATTTTGAAGCCGGGCGCACTTCATCCGCTGACGCTGGGCGATTCGCCGCGGGTATCAGTGCAGCGGTCGCTGACCCCGCCCGCCTCGTCGTGGTGGCTGAAGCTTCGCTGGAAGCGACAGCGGAAGGCGGGTCCGCCGTCGTGGGTTGGGCCAAGACGCACTATTGGGACTATGCGGACGGCGCAGCTCCGGCCGGTCACTACCTGGGTGGCGTCACCGTAAGGCCGGATTTCCGACGAAGGGGGCTCGCGGTGGAGCTGACTGCCGTCCGGCTCGGCTGGATTTGGGGGCGGGCCGAGGAGGCCTGGTATGTGGTCAACGCCTGCAATGAGGCCTCATTGGCCCTGCATCGGAAGTGGGGATTCCGGGAGGTCGCGCGGGGCGCTGGCTTTCACACCGTAACGTTCGACGGCGGTGAAGGGGTGCTGCTGTCAGCGGCGCGGCCGCTGGCCTGACGTCGGGAGGCGCCCCTGCAGCCTTAGCATGGGTCCAAGGATGCGCCGACTGGGGGAGTGTGTGATGGGGCCGTTGGAATCGATCCATGCCAGCGAGAAACGGGACCGATCGGTGGGCTCGGGTTTGAGTGGCCGCTCGCGTCCGCCGCGCAAACGGTCTTCACGGCTGAAGAAGCTGGACCTGGCGATCCTGCTGGTGCTGGTTGTTCTTCTTGCCCTTTCCGCTACTCCGTGGCCTTCGGCGATGCTGATCCGAAGTGTTTTTGAGCGTGGGGCCCAGGCGACCATCGACGAAATGACGCCCTACATTCCCGATACGCCACTGAAAACCCAGGCGGGCGTGGTCTACAAGCCCGGGTCCACCTTCGATGTTTTCAGCCCCGAAGGGACCACTGCCCCGCTTCCAACAGTGGTGTGGATTCACGGCGGCGCATGGATTTCCGGGGCGCAACGCGATGTGAATCCCTACCTGCAGATTCTTGCTGCCGAGGGATACACCACCATCGGTATGAGTTATCCGATCGCCCCCGAGGCCACGTATCCCACAGCCGTGCGGGACATTAATGAAGCCCTCGCTTACATTAAGGCCCATGCAGCAGAGCTGAACGTGGACAGCAGCCGCATCGTCCTGGCCGGCGACTCTGCCGGCGCGCAACTCGCAAGCCAGATGAGCACGCTCACCGTGAACCCCGAATACGCCAACCTGATGGGAATCCAGCCCGCTCTCCAGAAGTCGGATCTCGCGGCCACTATCCTGCATTGCGGTGTGTACGACCTGCGGGCCATGGCGGATCTCAACGGCATCGTCGCCTGGGGCTTCAAGACGTCCCTCTGGGCGTACACGGGCACCAAGGACTGGTCCGCTACCTACGCCGGAGCCACCATGTCCACCATCGACTTCGTCACTGACGACTTACCGCCGACATTCATCAGCGGCGGCAACGGCGACGGGCTCACCTGGCTCCAGTCCGTTCCGTACAGCAACCGCCTCAAGGACGCCGGCGTTCCTGTGACAGAGCTGTTCTGGCCTGCGAACCACGAGCCTGAGCTGCCGCATGAGTACCAGTTCCACCTGAACTTTGACGAGGCGCGCGAGGCACGTGACAGGACCTTCGACTTCCTGTCCAAGCACGCCGCGAGGCGCTGATAGTCCGCTTGTCCGGAGAAGTTCAAAGTATCTCCATGATGGAACTATTATGTGAATATGACCTCCTCCCCTGAAGCCCCACCCGTCACACACAGGCCGGCGCTCTTCTGGGCCTCTGCCCTGTGTGTTGCCGCCTTGGTCCTGGTGCCCCTGTGGATGCTGCTCGGGAATCCCGCTGTCCTGCGCGGACACCCGTTGTTGCCCGCGCTGCTGGTGACGGCCGTCGTCGTCGGAGTTCTTTGGGCTGTCCTGCTGTGGCGCCGCCGCCGCACGTCCCCGAAGCGTTCGGTACTGCGGTCCGTTGGTGCCTGGGCTGGGCGCGTTGCCGTGTTGGCGCTGGTGGCCATGCTGTTGTGGCTGAACCCTTTCGCCTATCTTCCATCCAGCCCAGTGGCAGTTGGTTCGGCGTCCAGCGCTTCGGTGGCTGAAGAGTCGACGGCGATCGTCATGACGCCCGCGGGTGCACCCGCCAGCAGGGGGCTCGTCTTCTATCCCGGAGCCCGGGTCGAGGCGCGGGCTTACACGGACATCCTGCGGCCGGCGGTGGATGCCGGGTTCCTGGTGGTGATCCTCAAGACGCCCCTGAATCTCAGCTTGTTGGACGGAAACCAGGCACGTGGTGCCATGACCGCCCATCCGGAGGTCTCCTCGTGGGCGGTTGGCGGGCACTCGCTGGGTGGCGTCAGTGCAAGTTCGTTCGCCTTGGGTAACCCGGATGTCGATGGCCTGCTGCTGTACGCCTCCTACCCCTTGGATTCCATGCGTGACCGCGCAGGGCTGAAGGTCATGTCCATTTCGGGCTCGGAAGACGGCCTCAGCACGCCGGAAAAGATCGATGCCTCCCGCCAGCTGCTGCCCCTCGACACCACCTTCGTGGAGGTTCAGGGCGGAAACCACGCGTTCTTTGGCGACTATGGACCCCAGCCGGGCGACGGCGAACCCACTGTGGGGCGCGACGTTGCCCAAGAGCAGATTGCCGCCGCCACGGTGTCGTTCCTGACGCAGATGTAGGGGAGCCGAGGACTTCCGGGAATACTTCCAAGCGCGCCCCTGTTCATTGATTTAGATGCAAATGCATGTAAGCTGGATGAACGAGCAACAGGAGAACGCCATGGAAACCCGCCGCATCACCGTCCTTTCCGCCGGACTCGGTGTCCCCTCGTCGAGCCGCCTGCTGGCCGATCAGCTGGCCGCTTCGACCGAGCGGCAGCTGCGGGCGGCAGGGTACGACGCGAAGATCGACGTCGTTGAACTGCGGGACCTCGCCGTCGATATCGCCAACAACTTTGTCACCGGCTATGCCGCGCCCCGCCTCGCCGAGGTGATTGCCGGCGTCGACGATTCCGATGCCATCATCGCCGTCAGCCCCGTCTTCAGCGCCTCCTACAGCGGCTTGTTCAAGTCATTCATTGACGTGCTGGACCCGAAATCGCTGGACGGCAAAGCAGTACTGCTGGGCGCCACCGGCGGCACCGATCGCCACCAGATGGTCCTCGATTACGCCATGCGCCCCCTGTTCACCTACCTGCGCACCAGGATTGCGGCCACCGGCGTCTTCGCGGGTCCCCAGGACTGGGGAAACACCGACGACGGCGGCTCGCCCCTCTCGGCGCGTGTGGACCGTGCGGCGGGTGAACTGGTGCAGTTGCTCAGTGGCCCCCAGCCGAACCGCAAAAACGATGCCCTTGAGTCACTGCCGTTCGAGCAGTTGCTGGCCGGGATCTCAGCGGGCAGGTAGTCCGTTTTCAGCGGAAGCGTGGAAATACCCGCCCTGCCACTCCTGGGTCTTCCTTGCCTGACGGTTCGACGTCAAGGACCACGGAGGATAGACCCGGAATCCACGCTTCCCGCCGATGCCGTCGACTGAACCAATTCCGTGATCGATCAACGCGGACAGGGGAAAGACGAAGTGGCCGGAGTTTTCCGCTTCCCGGGCTGAGACCACCAGGGTGTCGGCCGGGTCGGCGGAAGGGCCGTCCGCCGGGAAGGGTTCCGTACCGCCGGCAGCCGAACGCCGCCACACGGCAACGAAGAGCCCCACCTTGGTGGGCGTGACCTTGCCAACCCGGAAGCGGATCAGTGCCGTGCCGCTGGTGGCGGTTGCGGCACCGTACTCAGCGTTGTCCTCCTCGGGAACGGGGAGGGAGCACTCTCTTCCAAGCATGTGCATGAGCTGCTGCGCTTCGGCAACGTCCGGGTGGATCATCCGTTCAGTATGCATGCGGGTCCTTCCGCTGCATGAATCCCGGACGTTGGTCACTCCGAACTATTTGCCGGGGCCGATCGTTGGGGCAAACATGAAGTGTCCTGTGGATTCCATTGACCTGGTGATGAGCGAGCGAAGCGGCGTAGAGATCGACTACTGCCCGCAATGCAGGGGTGTTTGGCTGGATCGCGGTGAGTTGGACAAGATCATCGATCGCGTCGCGGCCGAAACCATCCCCGCCCCGGCGAGGCCCGCGGCGGCGCCCTCCCAGCCCCCGATCGCGCCGCCACCCCTCTACAACCCCTTCGAGTCCCGTCCGCAGCAGCCGCGCTATGACGACAGGGACAGGCGCGATGGTCGCGGTGACTATGACCGGCGGGATTACGACCGTAGGGGCGACCACGATCGCCGCGATGAGTACGGCCGCAAGCGCAAGAAGAAGGAAGGCTTCCTGGGCGACTTGTTCGACTTCTAGTCGTCCAGCAGTTCGATGAACTCGCGCGCCTGCTTAATGGTGATGTCCGAGTGGCGCGTCAAGGCAATCGCTGCGCCCTCGGCATCACCACTTTTGGCGAGCGTCCGGATACGTCCGTAGATCTCGTCATTGAGCATATTGCTGCTCACTTCCCGGGTCACGTCGCCCTTGCTGACGATCGCCCGGTATCGGTAGGGGAAACGTTCAGGCTCGTCATCGTCATCCGCCAGTAGATCCTTGGGCGGAGCTTCGGGCGTAAACGGCTGCGGGTGCGCGGCCAGGGCACCCACGGCGTCACGTGACGCACGCAGGCCTTCACCGGTCGCTTGAAGGTAAAGCTTGATCGCTGCCATGCCCTGGCCCCGCGCGATAAGGGAGTAGAGCTGGCGGTGTTGTTCCTGGTTGAGCTTGGCCGCCGATTCCCTGGCCAACTCCACGGGATCCTTCGGCGCATTCGCGGCTGCCTCGCCGGCTTTGGTTTCAGCAGAGCGCTTGGAGAAGGAGCGCATCAGCAGTAGCACGCCCGCAATGACCGCAACGAGGATCAGGAGCGGGATAAGGATGGAATCCATGGCGTTGTCAGAGCCGATCTACGTAGTTCTTGGCGGTGAGCAGGTCTGAGTGGGTTGCTTGGCGCAGGACCTTGATGGCTTCGATCTTCTTCCCACTGCGGACCAGGTTTTGCAGCTCGAAAGCAAGCTGCGGGTTCAGTTGCCCATTGGGAAGTACAGCCGGCTGGTGACCGGTTTGGCCGGCCGCGTGCGACCGTGCAGCTTGAGCCGCGATTGCTGTCCTGGAGTTCTCCGCCTGCTCCCTGTGGCTGGCCTCGTTCTGGCTCGGCTTTGTGGTTGCTTCGATCCGGGCGCGCAGGGCCAGCGCCTCCTGCACCTGGGAAGCTTGGTGCGCAGCGGAACGGGCCGCGAGCTCGCGCTGATACCTCTCGGCGTCCGAGACGCCGGTATCCCGCGGCTTGAAGGCCGCCGTGAGCGCCCACAGCAGGCCAACGAGGACTAGAAGTGGAAGGGCAATCGTCAGCACGTCACCAAAGTTGATCCCCATGCCTAGAGCTTATGCCAGAAGTTGGTTATCCACAGCACATTCCACTTCCGGCATAGGCTTCTGAGAGGTTAGTGTCAAATTAAGGCACTCTTTGTAAGATGCATCACATTTGTGGCATGTTTGGGGTGCTTTCGCCTCGCGTCGAGGCCCGTTGCAGGGTTGCGGCTGTGGATGAATTTCCCTGAGATCTTTCTTTAGTCCACAGCTTGTGAAGTGTGTTTCCGCAGGTCAGGGCCTAGTTACTGCCAAAAGAATTTCTCTATCCACAGGGTAACGCACAGTCTGTGCACAACGTGGGGCTGGTATTCCACAGCTTTTCCACAGGGGGTGTCCGGCACCTGCTGTAACGTGTCTGGAGTGTCCATTTCGGATGCGAATATCCCCTGTTGTGTTTCCCGGAGCCCGCGATAACCGCCGCTGGTAGCGGTCCCGGAAAATGCGCTGTGGATAACTTGTGGATACGGACTGTTATTTTGTCTGCCCTGCCTGACATCGTCAGAGACACCAGGCGAACTCGTAAGCCACACACTGCGCTTTACGGGCCGCCAGGGAGTTAATTCCTGCAGCGGAACACAAATGGAGGACGGCTTTGTCAGTTACGCACTTGGACTCAATCGAGGGCACACGCGCTTCGGACTCGAGCCGTAAACCTCCCCAGGACATCCCGGCCGAGCAGTCCGTCCTCGGCGGCATGATGCTGTCCAAGGACGCAATCGCCGACGTCGTCGAAATCGTCCGCGGGCACGACTTCTACCGTCCCGCCCACGAGACCATCTACGAATCCATCATTGACCTCTACGGCCGTGGCGAACCCGCGGACGCCGTCACCGTCTCGGATGAACTGACCAAGCGTGGCGAGATCAACAGGATCGGCGGTCCAGCCTACCTTCACGAGCTCATCCAGACAGTCCCTACCGCGGCCAACGCCGGCTATTACGCCGAGATCGTCGCCGAGCGGGCAGTGCTCCGCCGCCTCGTAAACGCAGGCACCAAAATCGTCCAGATGGGCTACGGCCAGGATGGCGAAGTGGAAGACCTGGTCAACCAGGCCCAGGCCGAGGTGTACGCGGTTGCTGAGAAGCGCACTGCGGAGGACTACGTGGCGTTGAAGGACGTCATGGAATCCACCGTGGACGAGATCGAGGCCTCCGGCCACCGTGGCGAAGGCATGACCGGCGTTCCCACCGGTTTCTACGAGCTGGACGAACTGACGCACGGCCTCCACCCGGGCCAGATGATTGTTATCGCAGCCCGTCCTGCTGTTGGTAAGTCCACGTTCGCACTGGACTTCGCCCGTTCCGCTGCTATCAAGAACAACCTGGCCACTGTCATGTTCTCCCTGGAAATGGGCCGGAACGAGATCGCCATGCGTCTGCTCTCCGCAGAAGCAACCATTGGCCTGCAGGATCTCCGCAAGGGCACCATCAAGGACGAGCAATGGTCCAAGATCGCGACGACCATGGGCCGCATGAACGATGCTCCCCTGTTCATCGATGACAGCCCCAACATGTCCCTCATGGAAATCCGGGCCAAGTGCCGCCGTCTGAAGCAGCAGCACGACCTCAAGCTCGTGATCCTCGACTACCTTCAGCTCATGAGCTCCGGCAAAAAGGTGGAATCCCGCCAGCAGGAAGTTTCCGAGTTCTCGCGTGCGCTTAAGCTGCTGGCCAAGGAACTCCAGGTTCCCGTCATCGCCTTGTCGCAGCTGAACCGTGGTTCCGAGCAACGCCAGGACAAGCGCCCCATGGTGTCCGACCTCCGTGAATCCGGCTCCATCGAGCAGGACGCCGACATGGTCATCCTGTTGCACCGTGAAGACGTGTACGACAAAGAGTCGCCCCGCGCCGGTGAAGCAGACATCCTCATCGCCAAGCACCGTAACGGCCCCACCAAGGACATCGTGGTTGCCTTCCAGGGCCACTACTCGCGGTTTGCCAACATGGCAGGCGATTCGGGTGCCGGCGGCGGCGGCTTCTAGGCCGCCCGGTCCCGGTTCCCGCGCAGACACCCCTTGGCGGTAGTGTGGTCCCTGCCCCGCGTGCGCGGGCATTTCTAAAGTTATTGGGGAAATGCATGAAGAAGCATTTGCTGCCCGGAATCGGGGCAACGGCATTGATGGTTGTGGCATTGACTGCGTGCGGTGGGGCTACGGCATCTCCCGAACCAGCGTCGTCGCAATCCAGCGGGGCGGCCACTTCGACGCCGACGCCCGTGAAGCAGTACACCAAGGAAGAGCTCATAAGCCTCGTTGGGCAGGTCAAACTGGCGGACGGCACCAGCCCCGCCGTACTCTCCGGCGACGAGCTGTTGGCGCAGTATGACTCGGTGGTCAAGGGTTTCGCAGGAGCCACCATCGAACCAGCGGCCTGCAAGGATCCCTTCTTGCTGGGGGCGCCGCGCACCATCGACGGTTCCACTGCGGCCGGCACAACCCGGACCAAAGCCAACGGTTTTATCAGCAATGTGTCAATGACCTCCGGCGTCGATGCTGCGCGTCTCCACGACGATTTGGAGAAGAGCAAATCCCAGGCGGAGGAGTGCAAGAAGGTGTCGTACTCCGCTGAAGGGGAAACGCTCACCACCTCTACCCAGAAGGTCGAAGGCGTGGGCAACGTACCCGGAACAGTGGGTTTCAAGACCGTCATGGCCCTCCCGGACGGAAGAGTTGGCGCAATCTTTATTGCCCATGCGGTTAAAGATGGTGTCCTGATCTCCGCCACGGCGTCCGCCAGTGAGGGTGTGGCCGGTGGGCCGGAAGCAGCCGGCGCCCTGATGGACCAGGCAGCCGCGCTGATCAAGTAGTTCTCGCATCGACAGGCCGCACAGGCAGGGGCGTTACCCTCCTGTGCGGCCTTTTTCGCGCCCCCCAAGAGGTTTTCAGCAGCCCTCGAAGTCGCTGAGGACCTTCACCTTCGCCGCCGAACCGGACGACGGATCGAACGCGTAGCCGATCCACTCCCTGGCCAACCTGCGGGCCAACTCCACGCCTACAACACGCTGGCCCATGGTGAGGACCTGGCAGTCGTTGGACAGGATGGAGCGCTCAACGGAGAACGAATCGTGGGCAGCCGTTGCCCTGATGCCGGGAACCTTGTTCGCGGCGATGGCCACCCCGATTCCCGTGCCGCAGAACAGTATGGCCCGATCGGCCTTGCCGTCGCGGATCATCTCACCGGCGGCGATGCCCACATATGGGTAGGGCCTGGTGAAGTCCTCGTCGGCGCGGTTTACTCCGATGTCGATCACTTCAGTGATCCGGGAGTCAGCCTCAAGGTCGGCCAGGATTCGGTCTTTGTACTCAACGCCGGCTTCGTCGGCGCCCACAATGATGCGCATGAAATTCTCCTAGATGTTTGCTGCGGCGGAAACGGGCACGGCAGTGAAGTGAGGCCCGACGGCGGCAAACACCATGGCGAGCGACGTTGCCCCGGGGTCCGGCGTACCGACGCTCTTCTCGGCCAGCGGCCTGGCGCGGCCCTTCAGTGGGCGGAGTTCCGCAGTTGACGCTGCGGCCGCGGTAGCGTCGGCTGCGGCGGCTGCCCACGCGTCCTCCGCGGCAGAGCCGGAAGAGACGCGCTCCTCCAGCGTGGAGGCGAACGGCAGCAGCGCGTCCATCATGGTCTTGTCGCCAATCTCGGCTTTCCCAAGGCTCGCGATGCGGTCCGCGAAGGCGCGGACCGACTCGGCGAGGACATCCGGCGTCGGGGTCTCTGCGTCTCCCAATCGTTCGCCAAAGGCGCGCAGTCCGGCACCCCACAGGACGCCGGAGGTTCCGCCGGCCTTGTCGGCCCACGCGTCGCCGGCGGCGATCAGCAGTGAGCCCGCTCCTGCGCCGCGTTCAAAGGCAACGGCTGCGGCTTCGTTGGCCGCGGCGGATCCGCGGACCATGCCGCGGCCGTGGTCGCCGTCGCCGGCGATTGCGTCCATGTCGCCCAGCATCGCTTCGGAATCGAGAAGCAGCGCGGCCGTCGTGTCCAAGGCTCGGAGGCACTGTGCAGCGTAGGCTCGGGATTCGTCTGTGGAGGAGTAGTCGGCCGCCGCGGCCGTATCCAGCTCCGCGTCGTCCGCGCCAGCGGAAGCAACATCGAAGCCCACAGCACCCCGACGGTACGCCGGTGTCAGCGCCGGCGCAGTCCAGTACTGCTCCAGCTCTTCGTCCAACCACGTCAGCGTCAGCGAAGCACCCGCCATGTCCAGGCTGGTCACCAGCTCGCCGACCTCCGGCATGACCAGCGTGTAGCCGGCCTCGCGCAGCAGGGGAGCAACCGTGCGCCACAGGACGAACAGTTCCTCGTGCTTAGTGGAACCCAAACCATTGAGGATCACGGCCAGTCGCGTTGAACCGGCAGCAGGCGTTTCCGCCAGCACGCGCCGCACCAGTTCCCGGCCGAGTTCGACGGCGGTCGGCAGCTCGGTATCGAACAGTCCAGGCTCGCCGTGAATACCCAGGCCCAGGCCCATCTGTCCCTCGGGAAGCCGGAACAACGGCTGGTCGGCGCCGGGGAAGGTGCAGCCGCTGAATGCTGTGCCGATGGTCTTGGTGAGGCTGTTGGCTTTGCGCCCCAAACGAACCACGGAGTCGAGATCCAGTCCAGCTTCGGCGGCAGCTCCCATGACCTTGAAGACCACGAAGTCACCGGCAATACCGCGGCGCTTCTCGGCCTCCTCGACGGAGGCGCTGGCGATGTCGTCGGTGACCAGCACGTTTTGCGTCGGGATGCCCTCGGCGTTCAAGCGTTCGCTGGCCATGCCGAAGTTCATGACATCCCCGGCGTAGTTGCCGTAGGTGAACACCACGCCGGCTCCGGAGTCGGCAGACTTGGCCACGGAGTAGGCCTGCTGTGCCGACGGCGAGGTGAAGATGTTGCCCACCACGGCGCCGTCAGCGAAGCCCGGCCCGATGATGCCGGCGAAGGCCGGGTAGTGTCCGGAGCCGCCACCGGTGATGACGGCGACCTTGGGCGTTGCCGGGCGGCCGCGGCGGACTGCGCCACCTTCCACTTGGCGGACAAGGTCCGAGTGGGCGTCACAGAAACCGGCAAGGGCTTCGTCGGCGAAGTCGGCGGGATCGTTGAAGATTCTGGTCATGGTGGGTCCTGGGATTCTTTCGAGCAGCTCGAATTAGTGGATGTGGCTGCCGCCGTTGATGTCGATGGTGGTGCCGGTGAGGTAGGCGGAGTCCTCGGAGGAGAGGAAGGTAATCACTGCGGCAACTTCTTCGGTGGTGGCGTTGCGGCCCAGGGGGATGCCGGCATTGATGGCAGCTTCCTGCTCTTCGGTGCTGCCGACGCGGATGTTGGTGTCAACGGCGCCGGGGGTAATGGCGTTGACGGTCACGCCGGTTTCGCCGATTTCGCGGGCGAGTGCCTTGGTGAAGCCGAGGATGGCTGCCTTGGCTGCGGAGTAGGGAACCTTGCCGAACACGCCGCCGCCGCGCTGGGCGGAGACGGAGGACATGTTGACGATGCGGCCCCAGCCGTTGGCGATCATGTCCGGCAGGAACGCCTTGGTGACCAGGTACGTGCCGGTTGCGTTGACGTCCATGACCTTGTGCCACAACTCAAGCGTGGTTTCCAGGAAAGGAACGGGGGAGGTGATGCCGGCGATGTTGGCCAGGGCTCCAATGGGAGGGAGGTTTCCGGCGGCAACCTCTGCGGCGACGGCGGCCTGGGCTGCGGTCACGGAAGCTTCGTTGGCAACGTCGATTTCGTAGCCGAAGGCCGGGACATTGAATTCGTTGGCGATCTCGGCGGCAACCTTGGCGGACTTCTCGCCGTCGAGGTCCAGAATGACGATGCCCCAGCCCTGGTTGGCGTAGCGACGGGCGGTGGTCAGGCCGATGCCGCGATCGGAGGTAGCTCCGGTGAGGACGGCGGTGCGCTGGATGGTGGTCATGGTGCTCCTTGAATATGAGTTAACGCGGTTTAGATGAGGTCTGTGATGTAGCTGGCCGCTTTGGCGGCGGCGGCCGGGCGTTCGTCGTGGGTGACGTCCCGGGTTTCGAGTTCCAGGGAGAAGTGACCGGTGTAGCCGGCATCCCGCAACGCTGACAGTCCGGCAGCGAAGTCGGCGTTGCCGTTGCCGATGCTGAGGTTGATGTTGCCTGGCTCAATTTCCGTGGCAGGCACGGCGTCGCGCAGGTGGACATGCTTGATCCGGTCAGCGAAGCGGACCACAAAGTCCACGGGGTCGCCGCCGGAGGCAACAATGTGGCTGAAATCCATAACGATTCCGACGTCGGACCCGGCCAGGCGATCAGCGAGCTGTTGCGCGCGTTCGGTGTTCCAGCACAAGCGGTAGAAGTGCAGGGATTCGGTCCACAGCCCGACCCCGAATTCCGCCGCGCGAACAGAGGCATGGATGAGTTGCGCTGCCACGGCGTCGATGTCGCATTCGAGCGTGCTCACTGGTTCGTGGTCGATCGCCCCACACGGGAGGACCAAGGCTTTCGCGCCGGTCTTGGCCGCAAGGGTGAGCAGCATTTCCAGGTGCCGCTCGCGCGCCACTTGAGCACCGGCGTCGAGCGTTGCGTTCAGGTCCCCGATGTCGCCGTTGACCGAACGAACGCGCAGTCCCGAGCTATTGACGACGGCGGCAACCGCCTCCACTGCCTCGGCGTCCAGTACGTAGGGCACATGATCGCAGACGCCCGGGAGCGCACCGAGGTCGATTTCCTCGAAGCCGAGGCCGCCCATGGTGTGCAGGGCAGTGGCCAGGTCCTGGTGGCGGAAGCTGATGGACGAGCAGCCCAGTCGTTGATGAAACATCGTCGTTGATCCTCAAGTTGGGGCCCTCGCCAGAGAGGGACCTTAGTGATGGACACCACGTTAGCTCCGTTGACTGTCAACAGTCAACCTTCACAGTTGACTGTTGACATTGCTGGTGTCGTCGGTCACAGTTGACGTATTATGTTGACTGTCGACAGTGGGGTTGCCGAACAAGCGCCGCACTTTTGAAAGGGAAAGACACACATGAGCAATGAAGCTCTGACCATGCGTGGTCCGGTTCATGGAACCAAGGAAGCAAAGCGCGTCGCCGTCGGTTCCGGCGTTGGCGCAGTCATCGAAACCTACGATTTCATCGGTTTCGGCACCGCCGCTGCACTGTACTTCGGTACAGCATTCTTCCCGGGCGCTGACCCGGTGACGGGCACCCTGGCCTCCTTCGCGACCCTCGGCGTCGGCTTCGCTGCCCGTCCGCTGGGCGGCATCATCGGTGGCCACCTCGGCGACAAGCTCGGCCGCAAACCGGTGCTCGTTGCCTCGCTCATCCTGATGGGCCTGGCAACCTTCGCCATTGGCCTGCTGCCGACGTACTCGCAGGTTGGACTGCTGGCTCCCGCCCTTCTGGTTCTTGTCCGCATCATTCAGGGCCTGGCCTTCGGTGCTGAATGGGGCGGTGCCATCCTGATGAGCTACGAGCACGCGCCATGGCGGAAGAAGGGTCAGTTCACGGGCATCGTGCAGGCCGGATTCCCCGTTGGACTCCTGCTCGCCAACCTCGTCTTCCTCAGCAGCGTAGGCCTCGGCAGCGAATGGGCCTGGCGTGTGCCGTTCCTCGCCAGCATCGTCCTGGTGGCTGTTGGCTTGATCATCCGCTCCAAGGTTCCCGAGTCCCCGGTGTTTGAGGACGTCAAGGCCAAGGGCGACATCGTGAAGTCCCCCATCGTCGAGGTCATCAAGACCGACTGGCGCAACATCGTCCGGGGCATCGGCCTCCGCATCGCAGAAACTGCCGGTTACGCCGTGTCTGTGACCTACATGATTTCCTACCTGCACACCAATAACCTGGCAGACAAGACGGAAACCTTGGTGGCTCTCTGCATCGCGGCCGGAATCGGTATCTTCGCCACCTACTACTGGGGAAAGCTGACGGATAAGGTTGGCCGCCGTCCTGTCTACATCTGGTCCACTGCCTTCGCGGTGGTCTTCGGAATCCCGATGTTCATGCTGGTCAACACCGGCGTCTTCCTGCTGATCATCGCCACGATCGTCATCGCCTACGCTGTCTGCCAGAACTCCCTGGCCGGCGCCCAGGGCGCGTGGTTCCCGGAACTCTTCCAAGCCAAGACCCGATCCTCAGGCGCTTCCTTGTCCTACCAGATCTCCGCCATGGTCTCCGGCTTCACGCCCTTCATCACTACCCTGCTGTTCGTCAGCATGGGCTGGATGGGTCCGGCACTGCTGTTCAGCATCTACGCAGCCATCGGCCTGTGGGCAGCGCTGATCACCAAGGAAACCTGGGGCAAGCGTGAGCGTGAGCTCGCCGAAGAAGCCGCCAGCAAAACTCCCCAGACGGTAAACGCCTAAAGCACCCCTCGACGTCGGACGCGTTCTCCCCATCGGTACGCGCCCGACTCCGGAAGGAAACCAGTGACTCTCTCATCAGTTGAAACGACCCCGGTCGTGGCAGCCCCCAAACCCGAGCGCGTGGACCGCATCCGCGCCGCCGCCTACCGCATCCGCGACCACGCCCTGACCATGGGCGAGGTCCAAGGCCAGGGCTACGTTGGACAGGCGCTCGGAGCCGCCGACATGCTGGCCGCCGTCTACGCCGATCAGCTCACGTACCGCGCCGAAGACCCGCACTGGGAGGGACGCGACCGCTTCCTGCTCTCTACCGGGCACTACGCAATCGGGCACTACGCGGCGTTGGCCGAAGCCGGGATCGTTCCGGTGGCCGAACTCGAAACGTACGGCTCCGACGATTCCCGCCTCCCAATGTCCGGAATGTCCACGTACACCCCGGGCATGGAAATCTCCGGCGGTTCGCTGGGCCACGGCCTGACCATTGCCGTCGGCATGGCTTTGGGCTTACGTCTTCAGGGCTCCGCTTCCCGCGTGATCAACTTCCTCTCCGACGGCGAACTCGATGAAGGTTCCACCTGGGAGGCTGCCATGGGTGCGCACCATCACCAGCTGGGCAACCTGACGGCCCTGGTGGACATCAACGCCCTCCAGGCCGACGGCGCCACCGACACCGTGCTCCGCACCGAACCAGTCACCGAAAAGTGGGAATCGTTCGGTTGGTACACGCAGCGCGTGGACGGGAACGACGTCGGTGCGCTGCTGGCAGCGTTCGACAACATCGCCGCCGTTGCGGCGCCAGTCGGGCGGCCGTCGGTGATCCTCTGCGACACCAAGGTGGGGCGCGGCGTGCCGCTGCTGGAAAACCGCGAGAAAGCCCACTTCATGCGCATCGAAGAAAACGAGTGGCAGATCTGCCGCGAACAGCTGACCGCAGGATACGAAGGGACGGCCTCAGCATGAGCACAGTGACCACCAAACCGAAGCTCAAGACGTCCGCCATGATCGCGTCCTTCGCCGATCCAGGCCAGAAGACCACCCCGGCTCCCTTTGGGCACGCTCTGGTCAAGGCCGCTGAGGCTGATTCCCGCATTGTTGGCCTCACGGCAGACCTGGGTAAGTACACCGACATGCATATCTTCGCGAAGGCTTTCCCGGAGCGCTTTTTCCAGATGGGCATGGCCGAACAGCTCCTCTTCGGCGCCGCTGCCGGCATGGCCGAAACCGGACTGATCCCGTTCGCTTCCACCTACTCGGTGTTCGCGGCACGGCGTGCGTATGACTTCCTGTGCCTGGACATCGCCGAGCCGAACCTGAACGTCAATATCGTCGGCGGGCTCCCCGGCCTGACCACCGGTTACGGACCCAGCCACCAGGCCACCGAGGACATGGCGATCTTCCGCGGCATGCCCAACCTGACCATCGTGGATCCCTGCGACTCCGTGGACATCGAACAGGCCGTTCCCCAGCTTGCTGCCTCGGACGGTCCCACGTACCTGCGCTTGCTGCGCGGCAACGTGCCTACAGTCCTGGATGAGTACGACTATAAGTTCGAGCTCGGCAAGGCGAAGGTCTTGCGCGGCGGCAACGACGTCGTATTCGTTTCGTCCGGCCTGATGACCATGCGTGCGCTGCAGGCAGCAGACGCCCTGGCGAAGCACAACGTGGATGTCGCCGTGGTGCACACGCCCACCATCAAGCCGTTCGACTCGGCCACCGTACTGGCAGAGCTGAACACCGACCGGCTGGCCGTCACACTGGAGAACCACACCGTTGTTGGCGGTCTGTTCGAAACCGTTGCATCCGCCGTCGTCACCGCCGGTTTGGGCAAGCGGGTGGTTCCCATCGCGCTTCCGGACCAATTCCTCGACGCCGGTGCGCTGCCAACGCTGCACGAACGCTACGGACTGTCCGTGGACCGGATCGTGGCGAAGGTGCTGGCGGAACTCGGCTGAGTTTCTTGTTTTCCGGTGGGTGTGCGGGACGGGACATGACTGCCGGTCCCGCACTCCTGCCCGTAGTATCGACAGTTAACAACGGACTGTTAGCAGTTGCCCATAGAACCGAGGACACACCATGGCCGCCACCGCATCCCTGCTGGGACTTGAGAAGAAGAGCCTGCGCGAACAGGCGCTCGCAGCACTGCGGACCGCCATCACCAGTGGTGAGCTTGAGCCTGGGCGGCACTTGGTCGAAACCGAGCTCTCCGAGATGCTGCAGATCAGCCGGGGCACACTCCGCGAAGCCCTGCGCCAGCTGGAACAGGAAGGCCTGATCTCCGCTGGAGCCCGCGGCAGGATGTCCGTGCGGCACCTGGACGTCAAGGAAATCCGCGACATCTTCTCCGTCCGAGGTGTCCTGGAATCGTTGGCGGCCCGGACCCTCAGTGACATGCCGGATAAGGAAGCCGCGCTCGCAGAGCTGCGTGCCGCCGTCGACACTATGGAAAAGGCCGCGAAATCGTCGCTGGAGGAGAGGATTGAATCCGACCTTGAGTTCCACCGCACGCTCTGCCGCCTGTCCGGAAACGAAACGCTGCTGCACTCGTGGGAATCCCTGGAGGGCTCCATCCGGATGTCCATCATGTTCGCCGGGTTGGAACGCGCTACGCGGAACATGAGTGTCGGGAGGCATCACGACATTGTCGCTGCCATTGAGACGGGGAATGCGGCCAAGGCGCGCGAGACGATCATCGCGCACATGGATGGCGCGGCGGAGAATTTGGTGGGCTAGCTGGCCCGGGGTGTTAGTTGCCTTCGGCCAGCGGCAGGGTAAAGCTGAAGTGTGCCCCTCGTGGGCTCGGATGCGCTTTCGCCGTGCCGTTGTGGGCGACGGCCACGTTGTGCACCACGGCGAGTCCCACACCTGACCCGGCGACGCTTCGCGCGCTGGTGGAACGGTAGAACCGGTCAAAGACATGGTCCAGATCCTCCGGAGGGATACCCGGTCCTGTATCCCGCACATCGAGGGTGACCGCGCCCTGTGAAACGCTCAGGGTCACCCGGACCTGGCCCGGCTCGGGCGTGAATTTGCCGGCGTTGTCCAGTAAGTTCGCGATGGCGCGGGCCAGCCTGACGCGTTCCCCTGTCACCAGGAGAGGGCCGCCGGGTCCTTCCAGAGACCACGCGACCCCTGGGTACCGGCGTTCGGCGTTGTCCATGCAGAAGAGAACAAGTTCGTGGAGGTCCATTTCCTCGACGAAGGAAGGGGCCTCTTCGTGCCGGGCCAGGTCGATCAGGTCCTCGATGAGGGACTGCATCGCTATCAGTTCGTGCTCCAGAGCTCCAGTGATGCGCTCTTTGCTGCCCTGCGACAGTTCGGGGTTTCTGAGCATGGCTGCATTGGTCCGCAGCGAGGTCAGGGGAGTCCGCAGTTCGTGGGAGGCGTCGGCTATCAGCTGTTCCTGCTGGCGGCGGGATTCCTCCAATTCACTCAGCATCGTATTGAACGCGCTGCCGAGCCTGTTGGTCTCGGTGGTTTTGCTTCGAGGGATCCTGATGTCAGTGTTCCCGGTTTGGGCAATACTCTCGGCTACTGCTGTGAGCCGATCTACCGGCCGAAGTCCGCGCCTGGCGGCTACGTAGGCAGTGCCGGCGGCCACCACCAGGGCGCCCAGCACTGTCGCCGTCAGCAGCCAACCGAGTCGCTCGAAGGACGCCAGAACCCTGTCGTCCCGAACACCCACTACCAAAGCACGCTGATTCGGTAATGGCCTGACGTACACGCGGATGGGATCGTCGCCGATGGCCGCTTCCGTGAAGAACGCCGGGCTTTGGCCGGATGCCACTTCCCGCATCTGACCGGTGATGGGCAATGCCGGCCCGGCGCCGGAGTCCGGGTCCTCGCTGGGGGTTGGCGCCACTACCTGCGCGCAGGCCGGCGATCGGACCCAGGTGCACTGCGAAAACCCTTGCCAATTGGGATCGGTCTGGATCAGTTGGATGATGCGATCCGATTCGCGCCTTAGGGAAAGATCCTCGTTCTTGCGCAGTTCATGACCGACGAAGACATACACCAGTACTGCGAACACTGAAACAGTGAGGGTGATGGCCGCTGCGATGACCAAGGTCATCCGCAGGCGCAGCGTCACGATGCCGCCAGCCTGTATCCGACGCCCCGAACGGTCTGGATGATCCGTGCCTCGCCCTCGGCTTCGAGTTTTCGGCGCAGGTAGCTGATGTAGACCTCCAGTGAATTGGAGGCCGGTGTCATGGCATATCCCCACACGGCGTCGCTGATCTGGCCCCGGCTGAGTACTTGTTCCGGTTTTTCCGCGAGGATGCAAAGGATGGCGTATTCGGTGCTGCTGAGGTCAATCCAGCGTCCGTTTTGCCTCACGGCATGGGCCTCGGGGACCAGTTCCACATCGTGGTAAACGGTGGGGCTGGCAGGAGGGTGGGTTGTCCGGCGGGCCATGGCCCTCAACCGTGCCAGCAGCTCATCGGGTTCAAAGGGCTTGGAGAGGTAGTCATCCGCTCCTGCGTCCAACCCCGCAACGCAGTCAGCCACATCGCTGCGGGCCGTGAGCAGGAGGATGGGAACGGTGTTGCCGGCGGTGCGGAGCATTCGGCAGAGGCCGAGTCCGTCCATCAGCGGCATCAAAACGTCCGCCACCAGCAGGTCCGGAGATGTTGCGGCGACCCTTTCGAGTGCCTCCCGGCCGTCAGCTGCCGTTTCAACCTGGTAACCGGCCGCTTCAAGCAGGGACGGCAGGGAGCTCCTGATGTCCGGATCGTCGTCGACGACCAGGACTGTTATGGGCTCCGTCATGGCCACCAGCATAGTTTGCGGGGCTTCAGAATCCTTTAAGTTCCTTTCTGAACCATGGGGCTATGGACAAGGACATCGGAACCACTTACGCAACCGCCACGCAGCGCGGGCTGTTTGAGGCCCGGCGGCGTCGTCCACGGGCCAGGGACTGGGTGGTGGGCCTCTTCGCGGGACTACTGATGGCACTGCTCTTCGGCCACGGACTGGTGCCGGAGGCTCGCGGGATGGCCCTCGCCATCGAGAGCTTCCTGCCCTGGTTGGGGATGGTCATAGCGGCCCTGCTGATCGTGGCGTTGCTCTCGAAAGCCTGGGTCGGAGCTCTCCCAGCGGCGGCCGCACTCATTTCGTGGTGCGTGGTCTTTCTACCAGTCATGGCGACGGGCATCGCGCCGGCTTCCGATGCAGGTGCCTCGGAGGAGGCCGCCGGCGGCTGGAGCGTTGTCACACAGAACCTCCGGGCAGGAAATCCGCATGCCTCCGAGGCCGTAGAGAAGCTGATCACGTCAGGTGCCGACGTCGTGGTCCTTCAGGAGCTCTCCGGGCCCACCCTGGAACAAATATCTCCGCTGATGGATGGGACGTTCGCGTACCGGCAGGTTGCGGGGACGGTGGGGGTATGGAGCCGGTTTCCGCTGAGCCAGGGGAGGCCCCTTGCTTTGGGGCTCGGCTGGTCACGCGCACTGAGCATGGAGGTGGAATCGCC
Source organism: Paenarthrobacter aurescens (assembly GCF_025421775.1). GTDB lineage: Bacteria > Actinomycetota > Actinomycetes > Actinomycetales > Micrococcaceae > Arthrobacter > Arthrobacter aurescens_B. The sequence continues at coordinate 158,420 of NZ_JAOEFX010000004.1, forward strand.
GGACGGTCCCGTTCAGCTCTATGCCGTACATCTGCCGTCGGTCCGACCCGGCGAAGTAGGCAGCAGGAACAGCGGGCTTGCCAAGCTCAGCAGGATGGTGGAGGCGGATCCGTCGCAACGGATGTTGGTGGTGGGGGACTTTAATGCGGCCAACACCGACCGCGCCTTCGCCCCATTGCAAGCAATACTCGACGACGCCCGGGCTGGCTTTGGGTTCACCTGGCCGGCCGGCTTACCTGCCACCAGGCCGGACCACATCCTGTTCCGCGGGTTTACCCTTTCTGGTGCGTCCGTTATCAGGTCTCCGGGCACCGACCATCTCGCCACGATGGCATGGCTGCAGCCGGGGGCAGCGCGTCCCACCGTGAGTCTTAACGCCGGTTCCCTTTAGCTGCCGGCCGCCTTCATCAGGTGGTCCGGCAGACGGTTTCCTGGAGCCCGGCCCCGGATTTCCAACAGCTCACGAGCGTGTGCGTGCAACTTCTTGTCCTCATCAGACACAGGTACCCACTGCGGAATCGGCACGGCCGTCCCCGTTTCGTCCCGGGCCACCATCACCGTGAGGCAGTACGTGGTCAGGTTCATTTCGCGGGTCTTGGGATCTCCGGAACGCACGTGGACCGCGATGTGCATGCCCTTGGCGCCGGTGTAGACAAGGCGAGCTTCCACCTCAACCACATGGCCGATCAGCAGAGGGCGGTAGAAGCGAACGCCGCCTGAGAACACCGCAACCGTGTCCTTGCCGCAGTATCGGGAGGCGCAAACGTACGCGGCCTCATCGATCCACTTCATCACGATGCCGCCGTGGACCTTGCCGCCCCAGTTCACGTCAGTGGGGGACGCCATGAACCGCAGGACGACGCGCTCGGCGGTCCCGGCGTCGGTATATTCCTGGGCGTTCATCGCGTTGACGATCTGCTCGCGGACCTCAATGCGCGCCAGCGCGTGGTCCCGCTGCTCGATCTCTGCGGGCGTGGACGGCGCGAACTGGGGGACGGGAATCGGCTTGCCGTCGGGCCCGACAGCTACGAAGATCACCATGCACTGGCTGTGCATTGTCTCCGGGCCGCCCTTGGGATCCCTGGAGCTGACCACGGTGTGGATGTGCATGGAGGAACGGCCTGTGTAAACAATCGTGGAGGTCACTTCCACCATGTCGCCGCTGTTCACGGGATCCGTGAAGTGGATGTTGCCCACATAGGCAGTGACGCAGTAGGACTTCGCCCATCCCACCGCCGCCGCATAGGCGGCCTTGTCCACCCACTCCAGGACGGTACCGGCATCAACAGAGCCGCTGTGCCCGACGTCGGTAGGGGCCGCGAGGAAGCGGAGGGTCACGGAATTGCCGGCGTCATCGCTCATGTTTCGAAGTTTACTGTCGGCAGGTTTCTGTTACGTGACTAAGTCAGCCCGGGCTGTCGCAGCGACCAGACGCGTCAGGCGCGCTGGATGCCGAGGGTCGCGATGAGATCCTCGTGCAGCTCGAACCAGGCGCGGTGGAAGGAATCACGATCGGTGGCGGTAACCCAGACCGGGTCCTCCGCTGCCTGTTTGAGAGAGCGGAGCAGGCGCTCGGAGTAGCCCTCGAATCGGGGCAACAAGCCGATCAACCGTGCTTCCAATGGGCGCCATGAAGCCAAGGCGCCCATCAGGACGTCCATGGCATCCTGAGTAGCCGGCGACTGCAGCTGGATGGCGCTGCAGGCACTCACAACTCCTGTGTTGAAGTCCGCGAAGTCGTCGTGCACGGCCAGCACCATGCCACGCGCACCCGCGCGGTCCAGTTCCTCCGCGAGAAGCCGCTCATTCTCGGCCCGCCCCTGACTCGACAGGGACCAGCCACTGGTTCCCGCGAAGGTGCTGCGCGAGACAAAGCCGTTGACGCCGGCGTCGATCAACCGGGACTCCACGAGGTGGCTATCAAGTGAGAAGCGAGCCGCCACCTCCAGAGTGTCAGCGAACCCGAGGAGGCGGACGGCGTGCAAAGTGAGGAGCATCATGCGGTATCCAATCGGGTAACTGTTCCGCGGGATCCGTCCACAGCCAACGGCCCACCGTCAGTGAGCAGTTCCAGCGCCGCGCGAACCCCCAGCACGGCAGGGATCCCGAACTCCCGGGCGACAATCGCCGCGTGCGACAACATTCCGCCGTTCTCCGTGACCACCGCTGATGCCATTCCGAAAAGGGGCGTCCAGGCAGGGTCAGTGGTGCGGCAGACGAGGATATCGCCAGACTGGAAACGGGCGAATTCGTCGGGCCCGTGGATGAGTCGGGCCGGGCCTAGGGTTGCACCTGCGCTCGCAGCAGTTCCCGTGAAGACCACCGTCATTGCAGGCCCCCGGACCGTGACTGCCGACGATCCGCGAGCCGATCCAGCCGCTGCTGGGCAGCCTGCGCGGAGCGCAACCCGAGGCTTTCTGCGATGTGCGGCCACGTGAGGCCTTCCGATCTGGCAAGGAACAAAAGTGCGGTTTCGACGGCGTCCATCTCGGCTCTGGCGGCGGACACCAATGTGAGGGCGGCGCGGAGATCGAGAGCATCAGGCGGGGGAGGGCCGCCCTGTCCCCGAGAACGCCAGAGTACGTGCTGGATCAGATCCATCGCAGAGGGCGGTTGCTGCTCATGGAGCCAAGGCCGGTTTGGGAGATCCGAGGCGCCCTTGTCCAGCAGCACCTTGGTTGCCCGTGACTGGAGGTCGGCCGCGGCAGCATCGTGGGCGCTCGTGGTGTGGTTCATTGCTCCAGCTTTGAATATCAACACTTTGTTGTCAACAAAATATTGAGTACACATCCTGTCGGTGCTCGAGTTGCGCTCTAAATGAGAATTAATATCATTTAACTCATGCCTCATTACTCCACCCCCATGCCCCCTGTCCCTACCGCGCGCAGACATCGATTCCGCGCACAGCCAGTAGCCGCCGTCGGCCTTTCTGCTTTGCTGCTGACTGGCTGCGCTGCCCCAGGCGGCCCGGCCGGAAACGCAGTGGACGCCTCGCCGTCGGTGAGCTCGGCGCAGAGCCCCAAGGAGGCTGGCGCCCCGACTCCGCGCCTCGTATACACGCACGACGCCGGCATCGCAGTTCTGGACGCAACCTTGCTGGAGCAGGTGGGCGGTGCGGAAATGTCCGGCTTCAACCGGCTGAACCCGGCCGGTGATGGGCGGCACGTATTTGTTTCCACGGGCGACGCCTTCCGCCTATTCGACGCGGGAGCCTGGACCGAGCCGCACGGCGATCACAGCCACCACTACGTAGCCGACCCCAAGCTGACTGAATTGGCGTTTGAGGCAGACAAGGCTGGCCATGTGGTGCTCCACGCGGACAAGACCGTGCTGTTCAACGACGGGTCGGGCAAGGTGCAGAGCTTCGAAACGTCTGCCCTGGCCGCTGCCGTGGAGGACGGAAAGCTACCTGCCACTGACACTTATGTGACGCCCGAAGCGCACCACGGAGTGGCTGTCGAACTTGAAGACGGCAAGCTGCTGGTGACCCTCGGGAATGAGGAGAGCCGAACCGGAATTGCGGTGCTCTCTGCCGGCAAGGGGCAGGATCGCAAGGAAATCGTGCGCAACGAGGACTGCCCGGGTGTCCATGGCGAGGCTGTCGCCGCGGGTGAAGCCGTGGTGGTTGGGTGCGAGAACGGCATGTTGATCTACAAAGACGGATCCATCACCAAGGTGGCGAGCCCCGACGCGTACGGTCGGCTGGGCAACCAGGCTGGTTCGGAGAAGTCCCCGGTGATCCTGGGTGACTACAAAGTGGACAAGGCGGCCAAGCCGGAGCGACCTACCCGGATCTCCCTCGTGAACACCGAAACCGCCAGTATGCAGCTCGTGGATATCGGCACCAGCTACTCGTTCCGTTCCCTCGGCCGCGGGCCCGCTGGTGAAGCGCTGGTACTTGGGACTGACGGGGGCCTGCGTGTGATCGACCCACTCACCGGCGCTGTTACGTCCACCATCCCGGTAGTTGCCGGGTGGGAAGAGTCCGCCACGTGGCAGGATCCGCGGCCGACACTCTTCGTCCAAGGCTCGACGGCGTTCGTCACCGAACCGGCCACCAGCACCATCCATGCGGTGGACTTGAAGGCCGGAAAGGTTGCGAAGTCGGCGAAGCTGGACCATGTCCCGAATGAGCTCACCGGTGTGACGGGCTAGCGCTCTCTCACGACACGCCGCTTAAGGCCGAACGCTCTCTCACGACACGCCACTTAAACACCGGCGCTCTCTCACCTCCGGCCACTTAAACACCGGCGCTCTCTCACTCTTCTGAAGGAAGTGAGAGAGCGCCGGCAGTTAGGGGCCGTTAGGTGAGAGAGCGTCCGGGGGGCGCTTACGCGAGGACGCGCAGCTTGGAGCCGGAGCGTCCGAACAGGGCGGCGTCCGCGGAGATCTTGCCGGCACCCGCCAATGCCAGGGCCAAAGCGGCGCCAGCGAACAGCAGCACCAGTTCGTACCCGCCGTTGCCAACGAATATGCCTGCGGGGGCGTGCACCAGGAACAGTGCGCCGAGCATGTTGACGGCCAGGAGCGCCGCGAACACGCGGGTAAGGAATCCGATAATCAGAGCGATGCCGCCTACAAGCTCAAGGGTTGCAACGATCGGGGCTACGGCGGAAGCGCCGGGAACGCCCATCTGGGTGAAGGACGCCTGCGTGCCGGCGATGGTGAATTCGTTGAACTTCTGCCAACCGTGCGCGGCGAAGAGAAATCCTGCAATAACGCGCAGGATGGTCAGGGCTGTGGTGGTCAAGCTGGACTTGTTCATAGATCAACCCTCCCGAAGATAAGTTGAAGTGTCAACTAATGATGGCCTTTTATGACCAAAACACGGCTAGCGGACTTCGGCTCGCTCCAAGTAGCGCGCGTCGGGCTCAATGAAGCCGAACTGCTTGTACAGCCCATGGGCATCGCCGGTGTGAAGCATCCACCGGAACCGGGCCCCCGGCCCGGCGTCGATCATTTCGCGCACTATCGCCTTGCCCAGCGACTGGCCCCGCGCGGATTCGTGCACGTACACATCGGCCAGGTAGGCGAGGGCAACGCCGTCGGAAAACGCCCGGGCGTAACCCACCATGGCGCCGGTCCGGGCGTCGTAGGCGCCAACAACCCGCCAAGCGTTCTCCAACTGCGCTTCGACGTCGGCCCGAGTGCGCCATTTTGCCCAATACACGTTGGTGGAGAGCTCGGTCCAGAGCCAATCGCGATCCACGCGGTTCTTGTCTGTGGAGAGGATGTGGGTCATGGCGTGGCCCTTTTCGCCTGCATCCGACGCTTCCTGGCCGGCTTCTGAAGCCACGGCTGCAGGAGCCTGGTGGTGATCGGCAGGAAGATGTACGTCATCAACGGCGTCAGGATGACGATGTTGAGGAGCACGGAGAACACCAATGGCCAGTCCTGAGTCAGAGGATGCAGCAGGAAGTTGGCCAGCAGGCTGAGCGGGAAGAACGGCAGGAAGATGCTGATGGCCTGCTTCCAGCGCGGCGGTACCACAGTTTCGGGGACAACTACCGAGACGTCGCCTGGCTTCGAGAACCATCCCTCAATCCCGGTGTGGCGCTCCACGCGCGTGGTTTCCATCATGTCCCTGGCGCTATCGATCCACCAGCGCCGCTCCTCGGAGTCCTCCCACTCCTGCAGCGAGTCTGCGTCAGCGAAGCGGTACAACATGTGCCATTCAGCTGAATCGACCCCATTGCGCACCCATCCAGACCCCAGGTAGCCCGGCCATTCGCGGGCGAGTTCCTGGCCGGCATGGGCCCAGGCATTAGCTTGCCGGGTATAGCCGGGAAGGATCGTGCGGGCGACGGAAACGGTGACGGGATGCTCGTGTGACACGGCCCAAATGTACCCGGCCCGCGGCGGACTAGGCTTGTTTAGTGCCTCAAACCACAACAACCGCCACGCCTCGATCCAACGCCCGCGAGATCCTGCGCCTGGCCGTCCCCGCTTTCGGTGCGCTCATCGCCGAACCAATGTTCCTCCTGGCCGACTCCGCAATCGTGGGACATTTGGGCGTCGACCAGTTGGCAGGTGTTGGCCTCGCGTCCACCATTTTGCACACCGCCGTGGGGCTTATGGTCTTCCTGGCATATTCCACGACGCCCGCAGTCGCCCGTGCGATAGGCGATGGCAAGTTGGGAAAGGCTTTGGCGGCAGGGCGCGACGGCGTATGGCTGGCACTGCTGTTGGGGCTGGCGCTCGCGGTGGTCGGTTTCGTGGCGGCCGAGCCTTTGGTTGGGTTCATGGGCGCAACCGGGGATGTGCGCGAATTCGCCGTCGACTACCTGCGGTGGTCCATGCCGGGCCTGGCCGCGATGCTGCTGATCTTCGCGGGCACCGGCGTTCTTCGCGGGCTTCAGGACACCAGGACTCCGCTGCTGGTGGCTACGGCTGGGTTTGCCTTGAACATTGCCCTCAACTGGTTCCTGGTCTACGGGCTGAACATGTCCGTGGCGGGTTCGGCTATCGGTACCAGCATCGCGCAGTGGGCCATGGCCGCCGTCTACTTGGTGATGGTCAGTCGAAACGCGCGGCAACACGGCGTGTCCCTGAGGCCCGACTGGCATGGCATCCGCGCGATGACGAAGGTGGGTTCGTGGCTCATGCTGCGCACCCTGAGCCTGCGCCTCGCCATCCTCGCGACCGTCCTGGTGGTCACTGCCCAGGGCGCCGTGAACCTGGCGGCGCACCAGTTGGCCATGACCATTTTCTCGTTCCTCGCGTTCGCCCTGGATGCGTTGGCCATCGCGGCCCAGGCCCTGATCGGCAAGGAGCTCGGCGCAAGGAACGCCCACCGCGTCCGGGAGCTGACCCGCACCATGATCCGGTGGGGCCTGGGATTCGGCGTGGTCACCGGCGTGCTCCTGGCCATCGCGGCACCGTGGGCCGGATACCTCTTCACCTCCGACGCCGGCGTTCGATCGGCCCTCACCATCGCCCTCTGGGTCCTTGCGGTGGGACAGCCGTTGGCAGGCTACGTCTTCGTCCTCGACGGAGTGCTCATAGGCGCCGGTGATGCGCGGTATCTGGCGATTGCCGGCGTCGTAAATCTGGTGGTCTATTTGCCGCTGTTGGTGGCCATCCACCAAACAAGGCCCGACGGCGAGGCGGGGCTCTTCTGGTTGTGGGCCGCGTTTGCGTTGGGCTACATGCTGGCCCGTGGCGTGACTTTGGGGCTGCGCGCGCGGACCGATCGGTGGATGGTGCTGGGTTCGCACTAAACTGGACGGGTGACTCTTCCAGCGATTCCCGCCCAGACTCCTTCTGCCCCCGTGGCCGGACTCTGGAAACCCGTGCTGATCCGTGCCACGGTTGCACTGTTGTTCGGCGCGGTCACCATCTTCTGGGCAACGCCGTCCGTGCACGTCCTGGCGTGGGCTGTTGGCCTGTATCTGCTGGCTACTGCCGGGGCCATGTGGATGTCCCGCTCCTTGCCGGTTGCAGTTCCGGTGGTTGTCGCGCTTGGAGGCATCGGCGCCGTGGTCACCCAGTCTGACGCGGGCGTTGCCCTCTCCGCTATGTTTGCCCTGCTGGTTCTGGGCCTCCTCGAGTTTGTCCACGGTCTCCGGAAGAGGGACTCGTTGGCGCGCGACTGGCTTGTTTCCGGCATCGTTTCCGTGGGCACGGCCGTCATGCTGCCGTTCTTCACCTCCCTCGGAGCCCACGCGCTGTTGGGTGTTGCCGGCGGCGGAGCCATCATTTCCGGCGTGCTGTGGATGCTGTCCGGACTGACTCTGCGGCACGACGCCCGCACTGTTTCCGGCGGAGTTGAGGCTGCTGCGCCGGGGGCTTCGCCCGAGGCCGTAAACTAGTAGCTGGACGTTCTACTCGTCGTAGAACTTTTGCAAACCGGCGGACACCAACCGCCATCATTGGAGGAATGACCGTGGCAGACCAGACACCAGGAGAACCGCGCAAGATGCGGACCTCGGTCAAGGGACCCCTCATGTTCTCCGCGTTCTTTGCAGTACTGGCTTTCGTTGCCGTACTCATCTTTGCCTCCGGTGGCAGCGCACACGCCCCGCGGTTCGACCTCGCCTTCACGGGCGCAGGCATCGCGTTCATCGTGAGCCTCGTGGTAGCAGCCATGCTTTCCATGAGCCACAAGGAAAACGCCGACCACCTCGGCCAGGGCTCCGGCATCAACCTCAGCTCCAAGCGTCCCGGCCACGGCGGTCCTGCCACCCCGGATGCCGACGAAGAGACTGAAACCCCCGACGCCGGCCGTTAACCTGCCAGCGCTCCCTCACGTCGGTGGGGGAGCGCTTTTTTATGGGCGGACTTGGTTGGTGCAGGGCTTGGTTGGTGCGTGGCTTGGTTGATGCGTGGCTGAGCCGTGTGGTTCGGCCCAGCCCAGCAAGTCCCAGCCCAGCAAGTCCTAGCTCAACAAAGTGTCGGCGAGGTCGTCTGCTGGTTCTTCGCCATGCTCATCGGGGGTCTCCGCCGGGGCGGACTTTCGCGGCCGGGTGACCACCACAATGATGACGGCGGTGCCGATGAAGCCCACGGCCCACCAGGGGAACCCGGGATCCAGTGCCTGGCTGGGGACTGTCTGTGCGGCATCGCCGGAGGGGGGATCCGTGCGTTCGCCGCGGACCAGCAAGCGGTGGGAGTTGACGCCGGTAGGTGTGCATGTCACGAGTGTGAGGTAGTCCTTGTCCTGGACTTTGCGGAGATCATCGGTTTCTTCAGGCAGTACGGTTTTGATCTGGTCCACCTTGTAGTAGATGGTCTCGCCGAGCACCGTGACTGAAAAGACGTCACCTTCAGCTACTTGGTCCAGATCGTCGAAGAGTTTTGCGTTGACGAAGCCTGAGTGTGCCGTGATGACGCTATGGGTTCCTACGCCGCCTACCGGGAGACCGGAGCCGAAGAGATGCCCTGCTCCTTTGGACAGCGTCTCTTCGTCGGTGCCGTGGAAGATGGGCAGATCAGACTTGATGGAGGGGATGCTGATGCGCCCCATCATGCCGCCCGGACCGACGTCGAGCATCTTCTTGTAGGTCTCAGAGCCAGCGCCGACCACTGTTTGCTCGCCCTTTTCGTTCAGCGAATACGGGTCCCGTAGCGGGCCGGAGGGCAGTTCCTGGTTGAACTGCCGGGCCTCGTCCAGTAGCGCCTTCTGCGCGGAGGGCGAGAGGCTCTCAACAGTATTGACGTAGCCGCTGATCTCGGTCGCGTGGATGCGGTCCGAGAACCAGGCCGCCGCGGTGGGGTAGAGCAACACTCCGACGCCAAGGATTGCGGCCACAACGATGAAGATGCGTTGGAGGCTCCACGCGTCGCGGAGTTTTCGGTGGGCTTGCGGCAAGGGCGTTTGAAGCTGTGTCATCAGAATCCTGGGGGTGTGCTTTTGGGAAGCAAAGTGGGGAAGAGCGCGTGTTGGCGTTCTTCCCCACTCCGGTGTTCATGCTGGGAACCCTTGTGGGTCCTCAGGTACTAGCTATTGGTGGTGCTCCGGCGTGAACGGACCAGCAGGAGTCCGGCACCGGCAACCAGCAGCGCGCCGGCTGCGTAGAGAACGCCGGTTCCCGCGCCACCGGTCAGCGGCAGTTCGAAGCCGCTGTTGGACGGGATGTTCTTGACCTCAAGGTCGATTCCAACCGCAGTGGATGCAGAGTTGATCAGGAAGGAGATCGGCTCGGCAAGCAGCTCGTAGCCCTCGGGCGCGGTGGTTTCAACCAGGTAGTACGTGCGGTAGTCGGCGGAACCGGGTGCAACTGCAGCGCCGTTGGCCCAGTCCGAGTAACGCAGACCGGAGATGGTCAGGGTTCCATCGGCAGCAACGGTGAAGGTGCTCTGGCCGTTGAGGACGATCGGGTTGGTGCCGGCCTGTGCGTCAGCTTCAGTGGCGTAGACCGAGAAGGAAGCACCTGCAAGGGCTTCGCCGTTCTCGTTGACCTTTTCCAGGGTCATTTCGCCCCACTTGGTAACAACCGGGGGAGTAACGATGGGGCCGCCGGGCTCGCCCGGAACGGCGGTGAAGCTACCCAGGTTCGGGTAAACCAGTGCTTCGTTCTCGATCTCACCGATGGTGTTCACGGTGGTGTTCACAACAACCTGAACGCGGGCGTCGTTGTTAGCGGCCAGCAGCAGGAGGCCAGCGGGGGTGAAGACGATGGAAGCCGTGTTGCTGGCGGCATCGAATTCCACGGTGTAGTCAGTGCCCTCGGCGATTGCGGTGCCGTTGGTCAGGGTAGCCGAGGCGCCAACGTAGGTCAGCTTGTCGTCCAAAGCGTCCACGATCTTGTAGCCATCAATGACTTCTTCGTTCGGGATGTCGCCGGTGATGGTGAAGTCGATCTGGTCGCCGAGCTTGACGTCAGGAGCGTCCGTGACGGTCTTTTCCGCACCCGTGATGGAGTTCTTGGGGTAAACGTGGACGTCGTAGATCCAGTTGTCGTTGTTGTCCGGGTCGGTCAACGGAACGGACACCAGGAACGGAGCCGCCGGCGTCACGCCGGAGGGGTAATTGGTTTCCGTCACCAAGTACAGGCCGACGGGAAGGCTGCCGAAGGTTGCGGTGCCTGCGGCGTCAGTGGTCTGTGCCTGGCCGGTACCGAGGGTGAACCCGGCGCCGTTGATGGAGCCAGAGGGATCAGCGGGGGAGAAGACGCTGCTCAGGTTGTGCGCGGCGTCCCACCCTGCGTTGGTGGACAGGTCTAGAGCGTTGACCTGCTGGACGGTGAACTCGATGCCAGCCAAAGGCGTAAGGCCCGTGGTGTCGACGGCGGTGCCGTTGTTGGGCAGGCCGCTGGGCGTAGCCGGGCGCTCGAACTTGTGAACGGTGATGGAACCGATCTGGTCGCCATCAACCAACGGTGCGGCCGACGCCGGAGCCACGGAGAAGGACATTGCCAGCACCGCCCCGGCAATGGTGGCGGCGGCGGTCTTCCAAACACGCCGGGAGCTGTGATTACTCACTATTTTCCTCTTTCTTGGTGGTGTTGCGATGCTCGGGAACGAACACTTTGGAGATACGGTCCCGCCGGGTTCGGCGGGACCGGGGCTTGAGTTAGGCAGACAGGTGGTTTCGTGTGCTGCGCACGTTGCGGCGGGCCAGGACCAATGCGGTCAGAAGCAGTGCTGCTCCGCCCGCCGTGAATGGCCACCAACCAACACCGCCGGATTCCGGAAGTTTCAGTGCGGGGACGTCGCGAACCGTAACCAGGAAGATTCCGTTGGCGTCGTCGTCGCTGGCGGTGACGACTCCTGCGCCGCTTCCTTGCCCGAGTGTCACGGCGCCATTGGGCGCGATGGTGAACTGCACGGCCTCAGCCAGGAGGTTGAAGCCTTCCGGAGCAGTGGTTTCTTCGAGCCAGTAAACGCCCGGATCGATGCCTTCGAGCTGGAACTGGCCGGTTTGCGAAGTGATGGGGGAGACTGTGTAGCTGCTGATAACAGCCCCCGGTGCGCCGTTGGCATCGTTGTGGATGGCCCAGGTGGAGCCAGCCATGGGAACCCACGTGGAGTCGGACGATTCGCCGACCTTCTCGATGAGGATCTTGGCTGGTGTCAGGTGCGTGGTTGAGCACTCTGGCGCCAGTGGGGTGGTGTTGGCTGCGCAGCGTAGGGGTGCGACGCTGCCTTCGCCGGTGACGACGTTGACCAGCTGGGCACTCCAGGCACCCTCATTGACGGTGACCTCGTAGCTGAGCGTGGCCGTCTGGCCCGTACTGAGGCTGAAGGCAGGGGTTGTCAGCGTGGTTGACGGCGCCACAGGGCCGGCCACCGGGATGGGAGTAGCGGTACCGATTGTCAGGACGGCGGAGCCGGGGACGAACGCAGCCTGGTCCAGGACGTCGGACAGGTCATCAGTCAGGACGATGCCGTCGATCTGGCCTCGGTTGCTGGAGGCCGTCACGGTGTAGGTGATGGTGTCGCCGGGCTTGACGGTCTGGCCGTTGGAGGCAACCCCATCCACTGTGGCGGTCTTGGCGATGGTCCACCCTGGAACATCGGGTGTGGTGACAGTCGCGGAACAGCCGATGCCGGGGGCCGGCGGGCAGGCAGGGTCCACGGTGGGAACCATGGTGGTTGATCCTGGAACCGGGATTGGTCCGCCGCCAGGCATGTTGGGCACTGCGGTCTCAGCTGCAGGCACGATGGTGGCTGTGTTGGAGATAGTCCCGGAGGTATTCGGAGCGATGGTTCCAGTGATGGTGTATGTCAGCGTTCCACCGGTGTTGATCCGGACTGTGCCGGAGACGCTTCCTGAGCCGCTGGGAGCGTTGCACGCTGTGGGGCCGGCAGGGGAGAGCGTTGCTGTTCCGGGTGCCGTGACCGCACACGTCCAGGTAGCGCCCTGGATGGAAGCGGGCAGGGGGTCAGTGAACGTCGCGTTGACGGCATCGCTTGGTCCGTCGTTATGGACAACCACCGTGTAGGTGATGGATTGGCCAGGGGTGTACGAGTCCAGGTTGTCGTCCTTGGTGATGGACAGGTCCACAAGCGGGCGAACGGTCAAGGGTGCCGTGCCGGGAGAGTACAGGCCGGTGATGGTGGGGAAGTTGTTGACGCAATCCGGGATTGCTGCGCCGGTATTGGCCACGCATCCGGAGTTGTTGTAGACGCCGGGGGTGTTGCTGGTGACCGTCACCGTGATGGTGCAGGAAGCGCTGCCTTGAGCGAGGTTTCCGGTGACATCAACAGTGCCAGCCGATACGGTACCCGCGGTGCGAACACAGGTTCCACCGAGGGGGCCACTGGCGGTCAGGCCGGCGGGGAGGTTGTCGACGAAGTGCCACCCGTTTTTGGCCATCAGGTCAGAGGTATTGGTGACCGTGTAGGTGAGCGTTGTGTTCTGGCCCTGGAAGATCGAGGCGGGGGAGAAGGCCTTGTCCAACTGGGGCGTAACGTCCACCAGCTGGGGAAGGTCGAAACCGACGTCGTTGCCGGTGCCGGTCGCAGTCAGGTTACGGACGCGGATGCCGAGCGTGGGCGTCGCGCCGGTCAGCGGCACCTGGATGGCAGCGGACTGGAGCTTGGCCACGCTGAAGTTGGTGTTGTCAACCACGATGACTTGGCGGCTGGCGTCTGCGCAAGGGTCCAGGTTGCTGCCAACAACGTTGGCTACTCCGTTGACCAGGATGGCGAATTCCTGGCTCGCATGGTTGGAGAAGCAGTTCGCCTCACCGAAGATGCCCGAGACGGCGTAGTAGTGGCCAGCGATGGTCGGGATGCTGTTCTTGGTGGTTTGGAGCTGCAGGCCGGCGGCTTGGTTTGAGCTGGGGTCGTTGGTGTATTCGCTAAGGATCTGGTTTTGCCGGGCTTGCGCGTCGGTCATGCCCTGGTATTTGCCCATGGCGAAGGCCATGTTGCCGAGGTGGGTAAACGCCCCGTTTCGCAGGCATTGATCGTTATTGGTGATGCCGCCGCCATTGGCGGGCACCGGAGTCCCTTGCCTGAGGATCCAGCCGTTGCAGGCCCCTGAACCCGGAGACCAGGCAGCGCCAGCGGTGTAGCGCTCAGTCTGCGCCGCAGCGCTGCCGGTGTAGATGCCAAGGGGGATCGGCGCCGTGGCAGCACTCTGGTTTGAGAAGTCTTCGCTGTAGATTTGGATGCCCGGTTGCGTGACGCCGGGTGAACCCGGCGCTGCGGACACGGGAGCAGACGACCCGACCACGCCGAAGGCCGTCATTCCAACCAGGACGAGAAGCACGGAAGCCATGAGGGCGAACATCGAATGCCCTGCCCTCTCACCCAACCTGCCTCGAACGTGAGCACGCACGTGCCCCAACTGCTTCCGCATGTGATTCCTATTCCCTGATACCTCGGCCGCAGCCTCCGTGGGAGGCGACGCTGTTCTTCTTCTGAGGGGTAGGTATAGGGGGATGCGGAATCGTGTCGTGAATCAGATTGTGACCTTCGTCACCAGGCTTCGAGGTGGAAGCGGCGCCCAATTGCAGGCATGCCGGGAGGCCATTTCGGCGGAGCGCTGGCGCTAGTCTCCTTCTGCGGCCTTGCGCGCCCGGTACGCGGCCACATGGGCGCGGTTGGCGCAGTTTCCGGTGTCGCAGTAGAGCTTGGAGCGATTTCGGCTAAGGTCCAGCACCACGGCGTCGCAGTCGTCTGCGGCACACACGCGCATGCGCTCCATTTCCTTGCTGCGGATCACGTCGATGATGGCCATCGCGGCTTCCGTGCCCATCCGGTCGGCCAGTGGCGCTTCCGGTGTGGTGGCGTGGAGGTGCCAGTCCCAGCGGTCATGCTTTACGAGTTGGGGAAGGGCTTTGGCGTCGATGAGGAGCTTGTTGACGGACTTGGCTGCAGTGTCCTCGTCGGCACTCCAAAGTGCCGCCAGTTCGCTGCGAAGACGCTTGATGCTGCTCAGTTCCGCGGGGGAGTTGACCCGTGAGCCCGTGAATTCTTCGGCATCCAGGAACGCGTCGAGGTCCTCCATGGTGGCGAGCGAATCCTCCCCGTTGGCGGCCGTATTGATCAGATTGACGACGCTACGGAGTGCAACCTCGGTGTCAGGCGCAAAAAGCACTTTGACTCCTTACATGTTTCGGGAGTACTGTCATGACCATAAGCCCACTTTACTCCTGACAGGAGGCTGCTGTGTCAGCTCCAACGACGAAGGCTGATGCAAAAGGTTTCCTGGCATCAGGACTCGGCATCGCACTGTTTTCTTCCGCAGTTTTTGGTACGTCCGGCTCGTTCGCCAAATCCATGCTGGAAACCGGCTGGTCACCTGGCGCCGCAGTTGCCGTGCGCCTCACTGGCGCCGCCCTGATTCTGGTGATTCCCGCCGTCGTGGTTCTTCGCGGACGCTGGCACCAGCTGAAGGACAACTGGCTCACCATCCTGCTGTTCGGCTTCATCGGGGTGGCGGGCTGCCAACTGTTCTACTTCAACGCCGTGGCGCGGCTGTCCGTGGGCGTCGCACTGCTGCTCGAATACCTGGCCCCGGTGATGATCGTGCTGTGGCTGTGGATCGCCAGCCGGCGCCGGCCCCGGGCATTGACTTCCGCGGGCGCGCTGCTCTCGTTGGGCGGTTTGGTGTTGGTGCTCGACCTCACGGGTGCCGTCAAGGTCGACTTCATTGGAGTCCTCTGGGGCATGGCCGCCGCTGTGTGCCTTGTGATCTACTTCTTCATCACCGCCAAGGAGAATGACACGCTTCCCCCGCTGGTTCTGGCCTCCGGCGGCCTTGTTGTGGGCGCACTCACCATGTGGCTGATAGGGATCGTTGGCCTGTTGCCGATGACCTTCAGTACCGCGGACACCACGCTTGGGCCGTGGACGACGCCGTGGTGGGTCTCGGTACTGGGTCTCGTCATCCTGGCGACGGTACTTGCTTACGTTTCCGGGATCATGGCGGCCCGCAGCCTGGGTTCCAAGGTGGCATCGTTCGTATCCCTGACGGAAGTGCTCTTCGCGGTGTTGTGGGCATGGTTGCTGCTGGGCGAACTTCCGGGTTCGATTCAGCTGCTGGGTGGACTGCTCATTGTGGGCGGCGTCGTTCTGGTCCGCATTGACGAGCTACGGGGAGACCGACGCGCGGCTGCGGCAAGGGCTCTGGATCACCCGAACGACGTCGAACCCGTCCCCTCCGGTCACATCGCCAAGGCGCCGCAAGGCTAGGCGGCAGAACTTAAAGCGAAAGGCCCCGGACGCTGCTGCGTCCGGGGCCTTTCCCAACTGTCTTAGTTGGAAGCCTGCTGCTGCTGCTCAGCGTTCTTCTGAGCGCGATCGCCGGCTTCACGCAGTGCGTCGGCAACCTTCTTCAGGTTCGAAGCGTGCTGGCTGTCCCACTCGCCGCGGAACTTGTCAGCGTCCGGACCCTTCCAGTCGGTGCCGTCAAGTGCGCCCTTGAGCTGTGAACGCTGCTGCTCGATGTTCTCGGCACCTGCCTTCAGCTTGTTACCGAGCTGACGAAGCTGATCAACATCTGCACCCCAAATAGCCATGAGATTCTCCTTCATTTGTTCGGACCCGAGCTCTTCGGCATCCCCAGCGGCCTCCGGCTCATCCGGAAGATCCAATAGCTAAAACCTATCCCGGGAATCGCAAACCCGTCGATGGGCACCCCTCCCCATGCAGCACTGCCCATGGTTAGCATGGGTTTATGTGCCGCAATATCAGGACCCTGCATAACTTCGAACCGCATGCCACGAACGCCGAAGTGGAGGCCGCAGCACTGCAATACGTGCGCAAAATCAGCGGTTCCACCAAGCCTTCCAAAGCCAACGAGGAAGCCTTTGCCGAGGCAGTCCACGAGATCGCCCACATTACGCAGCATCTCCTGGACTCCCTGGTGAGCCACGCTCCGGCGAAGAACCGTGACGAGGAAGCAGCCAAGGCAAAGGCCCGGTCGGCCGTCCGTTTCGGGACGGCCTAGCCCGGGCCCCTGTTCGCTTTCCGGGTCTACTTCCCGAAGGACCGAAGCCTCAGCGAGTTCGCTACTACCAGCACCGAGCTCGCCGCCATTGCTGCGCCGGCGATCATCGGGTTCAGGAATCCGAGTGCTGCCACCGGAATACCGATCGCGTTGTAGAAGAACGCCCAGAACAGGTTGGTCTTGATGGTGGACAGGGTCTTGCGGGACAGCTCAATCGCCTGCACCAGTTGACCCAGATCGCTGCCCATGACCGTCAGGTCTGAAGCCTCGATGGCAACATCCGTGCCCGAACCCATCGCGATACCAAGATCCGACTGCGCCAAGGCCGCCGCGTCATTGACGCCGTCGCCCGCCATGGCCACCGTGGCGCCCGACGCCTGAAGCTTCCGGACCGCCTCAACTTTGCCCTCCGGCAGTACGCCGGCGAACACGTCCTCAGGTGAAATCCCGACGGCGGCAGCCACTTGGGCGGCCACGGCGGCGTTGTCTCCGGTCAACAGGATGGGGCGGATGCCCAGGTCCTTCAACTTCTGGATTGCTGCTGCCGAACCGGGCTTGATGGTGTCACTCAGGCTGACAATGCCGGCAGGCTCGCTGTCGACTGCCACCCAGATGGCTGTGGCACCACCGTTTTCCTCGGCAGTCAACGCCTCCCGATGGCTCGCCTCGAGGGTGATGCCGTTCTCCTCGAGCCAGCCGGAACGTCCAACCACCACAGTCCTGGCAGTGCCTTCCAGCACAACGGTTCCCCGCACTCCGCCGCCAGGAGCTGAACTGAAGCCCTCTACGCGAGGCAGGCTGCCGGCGTCGTGCAGTGCTTCTTGCGCCGAGGCGGCGATCGCGTGGGCGATCGGGTGCTCGGAAGCGGCTTCAACGGCTCCTGCCAGTGTCAGGACGGTGGTGGGGGAGTAGCCATTGAGTCCCACAGTGTGGTCCACAGCGAGCTTGCCGCTGGTCACGGTGCCCGTCTTGTCCAGCAGGATAGTGTCCACGTGCCGGGTGTCCTCAAGGACCTGTGGGCCCTTGATGAGAATGCCCAGCTGAGCGCCGCGGCCCGTTCCCGTCAGCAGACCGACGGGAGTGGCCAGCCCCAAGGCGCAGGGGCAAGCAATAACCAGGACAGCGACGGCGGCCGTGAAGGCTGCGTTGAGGTCACCGGAGAAGAACAGCCACAGCAGGAACGTCACCAGGGCAATGACCAGCACGATTGGCACAAAGACAGAACTGATCCTGTCCGCGAGCCGGGCAATAGGTGCTTTTCCGGTCTGTGCCTGGCTGACAAGACGACCCATCTGGGCGAGCGTCGTGTCCGAACCAACACGGGTTGCACGGACCAGCAGACGGCCGGACGTATTGATCGTAGCGCCCGTTACCAGGCTGCCCGGTCCGACCTCGACCGGCACTGACTCGCCCGTAACCAGCGAGGCGTCGACGGCAGATGCACCGTCCGTCACCACGCCATCGGTAGCGATTTTCTCGCCCGGGCGAACCACGATGAGGTCGTCCACCAGGAGCTGATCCGCGGGGATTTTCTGCTCCGTGCCGTCCACCAGAATCGTGGCGTCCTTGGCCCCCAGGTTCAGCAGTGCCTTGAGCGCATTGCCTGCCTTGGCCTTTGCGTTCGCCTCAAGGTAGCGCCCAAGGAGCAGGAAGGTGGTGACCACTGCCGCGACCTCGAAGTACAGCCCCCCTCCGGACATACTTTCCATACCGGGGTGTTCGGTCATGCGGGGATCCGCGAACAGCTGCCACGCCGAGTAAAGGTAGGCGGCGATGACGCCGATGGAGACGAGTGTGTCCATGGTGGAGGCGAAGTGCCTCGCGTTGATGGCCGCGGCCCTGTGGAACGGCCAAGCTGCCCAGCTCACCACAGGCAAAGCCAAGGCGCCGACGACCCATCCCCAGTTGGCGAACTGGAGGGCGGGAATCATCGAGATCGCGAACACCGGCACGGTCAAGGCAGCGGCGACCATCAGGCGGGGCCGGAGTGTCGACGCGGACGGGCCATGCTCCATGTGATTCCCGTGCGCAGCGTGCCCTGCTTCCGGAGCCTCGTTGCCGTGGTGTTCATGTTCATTGTGTCCACGGGTGTGCGGCGCCGGGACTTGGCGGACGGTGGCCTTGTAGCCTGTCGCGTTGACCGTGTCCACAATTTGCTGGTCCGTCACGTTCCCGGGGACCGTGACGTGGGCTGATTCGAGGGGCAGGTTGACGCTTGCCTCGACGCCTTCAAGTTTGCCCAGTTTTCGTTCCACTCGATTGACGCATGAGGCGCAGGTCATGCCCTCGATGTCCAGTTCGATGACCCTGGGTGCGGGTTTGTTGAAAGTCTCCTGGCTGTTCAAGAGGACTCCTAAGCTTCGTTGGCTACCACCAGGTAGCCGGCTTCTGCCACGGCTTCGCCAATTTCCGACGGCGAGAGCTCCTTGGATGAGGTGATGGTCACGGTGGTCAGGCCACCCGGGTTGAGGTCTACGGCTACGCCCTCAACACCGCTGAGTGCTTCAAGTTCTTCGCTCACGCTGGAAACGCAGTGGCCACAGGTCATGCCGGAAACGTTCACGTTGGTCTGGATGGTCTGGCTCATGGCGTGCTCCTTGGTGGATTGGATGGAGTGGTGGTTGGTGGCGGAGTTACCGCAGCAGGCGCCCGATTGCATCAGTTGCCTCCTTGACTTTGGCGTCGATCTGCTCGGCGCGGGCTTGGGGATCGGGCTCGGAGGCAGCGCCAACGACGCAATGGCCGATGTGCTCCTCAACAAGCCCAAGGCTGACCGCGTGCAGGGCCTTCGTCGCGGCCGCTACCTGGGTAAGGATGTCGATGCAGTATTTATCGTCCTCAACCATGCGGGCGATCCCACGGACTTGGCCCTCAATGCGTTTCAGGCGCTTCAGGTAAGCGTCCTTGTTGCTGGTGTAGCCGTGCGGTGATGCGGGCTGCACGTCACCTTCGATGACGGGGGCATCCACGCTCGGGTGATTGGCGCTCAGGTCTACCTTGCTCATGGACCCAACATATACCCCAAGGGGGTATTAAATCAAGTACCCCCTGGGGGTATCTTTAAGCGATAGCGTCAGAGGATGGCGGACATGGCGTTCCAGCCTGTTCCGATCCGGACTGTGGGCAGCCAGCCGCTTCCACTCGCACCCGGGTAGAGGAAAAGGGCGCCGGTGCTGTCGCGGGCAACTATGTCCGGCCGCCCGTCACCATTGAAGTCCCCAGGGGCGAGGATGGCCGTCATGCTGTTCCATCCCTCACCGACTTGCTGGCGGTCCCACCGCCAGCCTCCGGAGCCGTTACCGCCATAAAGCCAGAGGACTCCGGAGCCGTCACGGGCGAGGACGTCGGGAGTGCCGTCACTGTTGAAATCGCCCGAACCGACTATTGCCGTCAGCGAATTCCAGCCGGCCCCGAGGTTGGTTCGTGGCAGCCAGTCGCCGCGCCCGTTGCCGGGGTAAAGCCAAAGGGTCCCTGAGGTATCACGGGCGAGGATGTCGGCTGTTCCGTCGCCATTGAAATCGCCGGGAGTGACGATTGCGGAGATGATCCCCCAGCCTGAACCCACGTGGACCCGTGGCAGCCAATTCCCCGCACCGTTCCCCGGATACATCCACAAATGCCCCGCACCATCCCGGGCAAGAATGTCCGGTTTCTTGTCACCGTTGAAGTCGCCCGGGCTGACGACGGCGGTCATGGAGTTCCAGGCGGATCCCACCTGGGCGCGGGGGAGCCAGCCGCCAGTGCCGTTTCCGGGGTATAGCCACAACACGCCTGATCCGTCGCGGGCGAGGAGGTCAGTCTTCCTGTCGCCGCTGAAGTCGTTCTTCAGGGGCGTCGGGCTGTTTCCGTCGATGACGTTCAATGAGCCGGGTGGTTCCGTGACGTAGATCTTGTTCGTCGACTCGTTGATGGCCACATCCGCCGCGCCCCCGGTGTTCAATGTGGTCGCGGCGAAACTGGCAGCATCGATGACGGTGGTGCCGCCATTTTCCGTGGAAACATACAGCTTGTTGGTGGTTCGGTTGACGGCGATTTCGGAAGGAAGCAGGCCCGTCCTGATATCGATGCGTCCCCCACCTCCGCCGTTGAAGATGGACACTATTCCCGTTGTGGGTCCGAGTCCGCCCCCGAGCGAACGGCCCAGGTAGACCTTGTTTCGCGTTTCGTCGACGGTGAGTTCGGTGGGGCTGGTGTCGTAGCTGGAGAACAGCCCTCCAACAGCGTGGGTAGCCCCGTCAATGACGTTGAGCTCCATGTAGTTTCTTACCTTGAGGGCTACGTAGACCTGGTTGGTGGCCGCATTGATGGCCAGGTCGACAGGCGCGGCAACGTCGTGGCCGGCATCGAGGTGGCTGACGGCGTTGGTGGATCCGTCGATGACCATCACCCCGCCGCTCAACGCGTAAATCTTGTTGGTTGCCTGATTGATGGAGAGGTCACTTGACGGACTCGTAGTGATTTGTGTGCTCTGGTTGTTCGTTCCATTGATCACGTACAGCCCGGAGCGGGTACCAACGTAGATTTTGTTCGTCTTTTGATTGACTACGATGTCTTCGGTTTGCGCCCCGGCCGGGACCATGGTCACGGCAAGCGTGGTGCCGTCAACCACAGCCACACTTCCGCCCGGATTGGTAACCCTGTTGCCAACGTAGATCTTGTTCGTGGCTTCGTTGACTGCCACGGCGTCCGCTATTCCGCCTGTATTTACCTTGGTGATGGCATGCGTTGTGCCGTTCACGATGGTCAGCCCGTCCTCCGTGGCCACGTACACAGTGTTCGTGAGCGCGTTAACTGCAACGTCATGACCATTTGGCCCCACACCAAGGGTGTCCGTGATGACATCCGCCTCGGCAGGAACAGCCGGGATCCCGGCAAGCAGGAGCGCCGCTACTCCGGCGGCTGCAACCATGGTGCCCCGCCGGGACCGCACCCGGCCGATAAAGCTGAACGCAGGCGTTGCTGAATCACTGACAACAGTTCCCACTGAAATCCCCCCAAAGTGCCAGGACGCTCCCCCGCGCCATAGGCGGCACTCTACCGCCGGGCCTCGAAAAGGGCGAGAGCTTGCCGCATTCCTCATGCGCAAACATGCCCGTCCGCATGCAGGAAAACACGTCTTGGTATAGACCAAAATGCCCAAAAACTGGATTCTTGTTTTGCAATGCAAACCTTTTGGCAAATGTGCTTCCGCCCACACCTACCCGTTCATAGTGTTTGGTTTCATAGCCGCGGAGGGGGAAGTCCCGCGGAACCCAACTTTTCTCCATGGAGGACACTTGAAACTCGCACGCTCCGCCGCGGCAATAGCCATCGCAGCGCTCGCATTGACCGCCTGCGCTCCGCCCACTTCGAACAACGCAGCCTCCAGCTCGGACGAGCAGACCGGCACGGTCCGCGTCTGGCTCTTCTCCGAGGTCAACCAGGATCCCAAGTCCGCAGTGGTCAAGGAAGCCGTTACTGAATTCGAAGCGGCACACAGTGGTGCCAAGATCGATGTTCAGTACATTCCGGTAGACAGCCGGGCCGAACGATTCAAGGCCGCGTTCAACGATCCTTCCAGCGCGCCGGATGTGGCTGAGTTCGGCAACACCGACCTGGCCAGCTACGTGGCATCCGGTGGCCTGGCCGACGTCACCGAGGACATCAAGTCCTGGGACGAAGCAAAGGACCTGGACCAGAAGATCCTGGATACCACCGAAATCGACGGCAAGAACTACGGAGTGCCGTGGTTCGTCGGCGTTCGTGCCCTCTACTACCGCACGGACCTCCTGCAGCAGCTCGGCCTGGAGGTTCCCAAGACACTGGACGAGGTAGAAACCGTCGCCCGCGCTGTCCGGGCAGCAAACCCGGACCTGCTGGGTATCTCCGTGGGTGGCGCCGCGCAGTTCTCCGCCATGCCGTACCTCTGGGCCAATGGCGGCGAGATCGCCACGAAGGAAGGTGACACGTTCGTTTCCGGTTTGGACTCGACTGAGTCCCGCGAAGGGGTCGCGGCCTACACGCGCCTCCTCAAGGACGACATCTGCCCGGCCCAGACCTGCGCTGAGTTCGGTGGAAACGCAAGCGTGCAGCAGTTCATTGCCGGTAAGTCGGCCATGACCATCGGTGGCGACTTCAACTACAAGGCCGTTGCCGCCAGCGCCATCAAGGACAAGTTCGCAGTGGTTCCCGTTCCCGGCAAGACTGCCGGTTCCATCGCACCCGCATTTGCCGGCGGCAACAACCTGGGCGTCTTCAACAGCAGCGAACGCCGCACCCTCGCAGCTGACTTCGTGAAGCTGCTGGCCAGCAAGAAGTACCAGCAAAAGATGTTCGACTCCATGGGCAACCTCCCCACGTTCAGCGATGTCCAGAAGTCCGTGGCGGAGAACAACAAGCAGGTTGAACCCTTCATCAACACTCTCGGCGCCGGTACCAAGTTTGTTCCGGTCACGGAAAACTGGTCCACCATCGACGCCCAGGGTGTCTTCACGGGCATGTACCAGAAGGTGGTTACGGGCAAGGCTGACGTGAACGCGGCAACCACCGAGGCCGCAACGGCCATGAACACGGCATTCGGGTCCAAGTAATGCGCTGCGCCCCCTCACCAAGCTGCACCACGTCACCAAGCTGCACCACATCGCCAACCGAAGGCGCGTCATGACAGCGCTCACCCCGGTTCTGCCCGATGCGCCCCAAGGCGGCACACCAGGTAAGGGATCGACGACGGCGGCACGCAAGTCCCGGCGTTTCTCCAACGGAAAGCGTGGCCTGGAGCCCTGGCTCTACCTTGCCCCGGCCTTCATCGTCCTGATCGCACTGCTCGGCTACCCGATCTTCCAGCTGATCAACGTCTCGCTGTATGACTACCGCCAGGCGCAGGTCAGCGGCAAGGCGCCCCTGAACTTCGTCGGTTTGGAGAACTACCAGAAGCTCTTCGCCGATCCGCAGTTCTGGACGGTCCTTGGCAACACGGTCGTCTTCGCCACCGCCTGTGTGGTGTTCACCTTGCTGGTGGGCAGTTCGCTGGCGGTGCTGGCAACCAGGCTGCGTCCGTGGGTCCGCTCGATGCTGTTCGTGGTGTCGCTCGGCGCGTGGGCTACCCCGGCAGTCACGGGCAGCGCTGTGTGGCTGTTCCTGTTCGAGCCCACCTTGGGTTTGGTCAACAAGACGCTGGTGGCCATCGGGCTGACGCAGTTCGAGGGATACTCCTGGACCTACGACAAGTGGTCGGCGTTCGGGCTCGTCGCCAGTGAAGTGGTGTGGTGCTCGTTCCCGTTCGTGCTGGTCACTGTCTATGCAGGCATCCAGGCGATCCCCACCGAGGTCATTGAAGCCGCGAGGATCGACGGCGCGTCCATGCCACGTATTGCCCGCAGCATCATGCTCCCGATGCTCCGGCCAATCGTGATTGTGGTGACCATCCAATCCATCATCTGGAACTTCAAGATCTTCTCGCAGATCTACATCATGACCAACGGCGGTGGCATTGCGGGCCAGAACCTGGTGCTGAACGTCTACGGCTACCAGCAGGCCTTCGCCGCGAGCCTGTACGGCCTCGGTTCAGCGCTGGGCGTGATCATGACCGCACTCCTCATGGTCATCACGCTTGTCTACCTCCGGATCCTCAAGAGAACAGGCGAAGCCCTATGACCGCCGTCGACGTTTCACCAGTCTCGCGCCGAACCACCAATGATGAGGCGCCGCAGAAGCTTCGCAAGCAAGGCAAGCGGCGTTTCGGCGCCGACGCCGCGGCGATCGTCATCGCGCTGATCGTTGCCTTCCCGCTGTTCTGGATGGTGCTTTCCGCGCTGAAGCCCAAAACAGCGCTCGACGCCGGTGATGCGGCGCCGTACACATTGGAACCGTCGCTGGACTCGTTTGGGCGTGTCCTGGGTGTGAACAATTTTGGCCAGTACTTCCTGAACAGCGTGATCGTGGCTCTTGTGGTGGTGGTGCTTTCCACCGTGCTGGCGTTTCTCGCGGCTGTGGCGTTGACCCGCTACAACTTCAAGATGCGGACCAAGCTGCTGATCATCATCCTGGTATCGCAGATGGTGCCTGTTGAAGCCCTGACGATTCCGCTGTTCTTCCTGCTGCGCAACGCAGGCGAGGCCATCCCCTTGGTGGGCCTGAACCAGCTGGGTTCGCTGGTCCTGGTTCACGTGGGGTTCAGCATCCCCTTCGCCATCTGGATGCTTCGCGGCTTCGTGGCAGCTGTTCCGCTGGAAGTTGAAGAAGCCGCCCGGTTGGACGGCGCCAGCAGCTTCCGGTTTGTCCGCTCCATCCTGTTCCCCTTGGTGGCGCCGGGTGTGGTGGCATGTTCGGTGTTCTCGTTCATTTCCACGTGGAACGACTTCCTGTTCGCCAAGACCTTCATCATTTCCGCCCAGGAGAACCAGACGCTGCCCATGGCGTTGCTGACGTTCTTCAAGCCCGACCAAAACGATTGGGGAGCCATCATGGCCGGCTCGGTCATCATGACCATTCCTGTGCTGATCTTCTTCGTATCAGTCCAGCGCAAGCTTGTGTCCGGACTGGCCGGGGCGGTGAAGGGATGAGCGCGGTTCACCAGCTGGTCCCAGCTCCGTGGTCCTTCTCCGCGGGGACAGGCGAGTTGGAGCTCGACGCCGGCGCAACCTTGGGTGCGGATCCTGCGTTCGCCGGTATCCGCCGCTGGCTCGTCCGGGCTTTGGGGGCAGCCACCGGTTGGGACCTGGCTCCCGCGCCGGCCAACGACGCGGACATCCTCCTCCTGCTTGACCCAGCGCTCGACGCCGAGGCGTACCGCTTGGAGGTGAGTGACGCCGTCGTGATTTCTGCTGGTGGTGCCGCAGGTGCGTTCTACGGTGCACAGACGCTTCTGCAGTTGATGGGACCGGCTGCGCTGCGGCAGGCTCCTGTGGGGGCTGTTGAGGGATGGTCGGTTCCGCGGGTTTCCGTGGAGGACAAGCCGCGTTTCGGCTACCGCGGGACCATGCTGGATGTTGCGCGGCACTTCATGCCCAAGGACAACGTGCTCCGGTTCATCGACGTGATGGCCATGCACAAACTCAACGTCCTCCACCTGCATCTCACCGACGATCAGGGCTGGCGGATCCAGATCAACCGCTATCCCAAGCTGACCGAAACGGGTGCCTGGCGCCGTGAATCGTCGCTGGGTTCCTGGCGTGCAGGCGTTTTCGACGGCCGCCCACACGGCGGCTTTTACACACAAGACGACCTGCGGGAGATCGTGGCCTACGCCGCTGACCGGCACATCACGGTCATCCCGGAGGTGGACGTTCCGGGCCACAGCCAGGCGGCCATCGCGGCGTATCCGGAGCTCGGCGCGGCCCCAGCCGACGATTCAGCGCCTGTGGAGGTGTGGACACGCTGGGGTATCAACGAGACCGTCCTGGAAGTGTCCGAAACCTCGCTCGAGTTCTACCGGCACGTGCTGGACGAAGTGGTGGAGATCTTCCCCTCCCCGTGGATAAGCCTCGGCGGCGACGAAGTCCCTCTGACCCAATGGCAGGCCAGTGCCCAGGCGCATGCCAAGGCCGCCGAGCTGGGTTTGGACGACGTTTCCGGCTTGCACAGCTGGTTCGTCGGGCAGCTTGCGGTGCATCTGAAGGGCCACGGCCGCGCCACATCCGTGTGGGATGAAATCGGCGACGGCGGCCTTCCGGACGGTGCGCTCGTGGCGTCCTGGCGCGGCTATGAAGGCGGCATCGACGCTCTCCGCAATGGCTACGACGTGGTGATGTGCCCCGAGCACAAGCTCTACCTCGACCACCGCCAAGCCGATGGTGACGACGAACCAGTGCCCGTTGGTTTCGTGACCACGCTGCAGGCTGTTTACGAGTTTGAGCCGCTGCCAGGTCTTGAGGGCACGGACTTCCCGGGCCGTCTGCTGGGAGCCCAAGCCAATATCTGGACTGAGCACTTGGACTCACCGCGCCGAGTGCAGTTCGCAGCGTTCCCGCGTCTTAGCGCGATCGCCGAAGTCTTCTGGTCCAAGCCGGAGGGCCGGGACTACGATGAGTTCCTGACCCGACTCACAAGTGCACATCTGGCGCGGCTCGAGGCCATGGGTGTGGAATACCGGCCGTTGTCCGGTCCAACGCCATGGCAGCAGCGCCCGGGCGTGGAGGGTTGGAAGCGCGATTACGACGCCGAGCAGCTTGTAAGGAACTGAGTGACTATTGAAGGCAAGGATGCCCGGAACTCCTCGGCATCTCTCCGCAAAGCGTTGGCTCTGCTGTCCGTCGTGGCGGAGGAACCCGGCAACGGAGATGGGCTTGCGCTCGTGGAGCTCGCCCGGCTCTCCGGCTTGAACAAGAGCACGTTGCTGCGTCTCGCCGCGCCGTTGCTGGAGGAAAACCTGTTGGAGCGTGACCACGAGACGGGCAAGTTCCGCTTGGGCCACGGCTGTTTGCGCCTGGGCCAGTCTTATCTTGACCGCGTGGATCTGCGCAGTGTCGCCAACGGCGAGCTCCGCAGCCTCATGCGTGCCACGGAAAGCACCTGCCACTTGGTGGTGCTTTCCGGGCACGACGTGGTTTACCTGGACAAGGTGGAGGACGAGGCAACGGTGCGCATGGCGTCGCGGGTGGGCGCCACCATGCCGGCCTATTGCACTGCCGTTGGCAAGGCAATGCTCGCGTTCAGTCCCGAGGAGGTGGTGGGGCCCATCCTCGCCTCCGAACTGCAGCCACTCACTGAAAAGACCATCACGGATCCGGCTTTGCTGCGCGCTGACTTTGAAGCCATCCGGCGACGAGGCTATTCCATTGATGATCGGGAGAATGAGCCGGAAGTGCGCTGCGTCGCCGCGCCGATCTTTGGGCACGACGATCACGTGGTGGCAGCTTTGTCCGTGTCGTCCTTGTCGTCGCGGATGACCGCCAAGCGCGTCCGGGAAGTCGGGCCGATGGCGGCGGAGACGAGCCTCCGGATTTCCGCCAAGCTCGGTTCACGCCGGGCGTCTGCGAAGCTGGCGAAACTCGCATGACCATGAGTGCGTCAGACTATTTCCGCGCCAAGCTGCAGTGCGAGATCGACGTTATGGAAGTCGCCGGGTCGCAGCCCGGCTCAGTGATTGTGGTGGACACCCGCCGGCGTTCCTCGTGGGACCACGGACATATTCCAGGTGCGGTACATATTCCAACCGCCAAGATTCCGTCCCGTGCCGCTGAGCTGGTGCCGGCTGGTTCGCAGGTTGTCGTGTACTCCTGGGGGCCAGGATGCAACGGCAGCACGTTCGCTGCACTCGCCTTCGCCGAACTCGGCTATTCCGTGAAGGAAATGATCGGCGGCATCGAGTATTGGATCCGGAACGGGCTCCCCGTGGAAACAGCCGCGGGTGCCGTCCAGAGTAAGCCGGATGCGCTGGTGACAGCACACACGGCCTGAGTTGAAGCGGGGGCATGATGGCAGTTTTCGTACTGATACACGGTGGTGGTTCCACCGCGTGGGATTGGCATCTGGTCCGCCCACTGCTTGAAGCTTCCGGACATGGTGTGGTGGCCGTCGACTTGCCCATCGAAGATGTTGATGCCGGACTCGAGGACTACACCCGCGCGGTGACGGAAGCGGTTGGCGATGCCCGGCACACCATCGTGGTGGGGCACTCGCTGGGTGGCTTCACGGCACCCTTGGCCTGCGAAGAGCTCCACTCCGACGGCTTGGTGTACCTCTCCGCAATGATTCCGATGCCTGGCGAGACCTTTGGCGACTGGTGGACCAACACGGGACATGACCGTGAGTCCATCCCCGAAGAGCCATATTTCAATCTCGTCCCTGCAGATTTGGCGCAGCAGGCAACCAACAGGGAGCGCGACCAACAAGGCGCCTGGATGTCGGGACCTTGGCCTGGCAACCATCCGGACGTGCCAACCCTGGGGATTCTGTGCCGTGACGACCTCTTCTTTCCACGGTCGTTCATGAGGCGCCAAATTCGCGACCGGCTGGGAATCGAACCGGTAGAGATTCCTGGCGGCCACTACGCCACGTTGAGCAATCCGGACGCTGTAGCTGCCGCACTCAACGACTTCGCCCAGCAGATCGCTGGAATATGATCGAGTGTGCGCCATCGCTCCAGATGCGATTGTCGTGCACATGTAGTGGGCGAAAAGGAGGACCTCCATGACAGCCACCTCGATCAGCGGGTACATCGACCAGTACGACGGCGATGTGCGGCAGCGGTTGTTGGCCGTGTACGACATGATCCGCTCGGCCGTGCCTGATGGAGCGGAAGAATCAATCAGTTGGCGGATGCCCACCTTCAAGCTCGGCACCGAGCCGCTGTTCTTCTTCACCGGAACAAAGCAACACATCGGGTTCTATCCGACGCCTGATGCGATTGAACATTTCTCGGCGGAATTGGCAGATTACGGAACCACCGGGCACGCCATCAAGCTGCCCCATAAAACCCCGCTCCCCACCGAACTCATCCGCGAAATCATTGCGTGGAGGGTGCAGCAGCTGCCTTCCGGCGGGGCTTGAGTTACTCGCCGCTGCGTCACCTGCAGAAGGACCGCTTCCATGACACCGAGCCCCCGCGACGTAGCTGATGGTTTCGCCCGCGCATGGAACGTGGCTGATCCCGTAGCTCTGGCTGGGCTCTTTGTGGAAGATGCCGACTTCGTCAACGTGGTGGGCATGTGGTGGAACAACCGTCGGCAGATCCAGTTCAACCACGACTACGGATTCCGGCACATGTTTCCGGACACGGAGATGGTGTTGGAAAAGGTCAAGGTCCGGGAGCTTGGGAGCGACGCCGCCGTTGTCCATGCGAGGTGGTTCATGACAGGCCAGATCACGCCGGCCGGCGAAAGATCCGGACCCAGGCGGGGAGTCATCAGTTTCACGGCTGTTCGCCAAAGTGATGGCCGCTGGCTTGCGGTCAGCGCGCAGAACACGGACGTCGTTCCCGGCATGCAGACCCATGTGGCCACCGGCGAGGGCATCATGCCCGAATCCTACGAGGCACCCCCCGCGCCGTAGCGGCACCGCATAGGCTTGGACCATGCTGACCCTGGTCCTTGGACTTCTCTTCGCGGGCCTCTTCCTTGCCTCCTTTCAGTCGGACCGGCGCCGGCTCCGAAATGGCGTGCTCCTGCTGGTAGCGGCGTGGTTCCTGCTGCAGGCCCTCCTGGACTTTCTGATTGACCTGAATCCGTGGTTCGAGTGGCTGAACCTGGTGGTTTTGGTGGTGCCCGTGGTGAGCATCTTTGTGTTTGCCGGCTTCCTGATCGCGAACAGCGTCATCATGGTCCGCAGGGAAGGCGCGAGTATCACCAGCTTCCTGCCGTTCGCGGTGGGACTGGCGGTTTTCCTCGCTCCGGTAGTCGCGTTCCTTTTCGTGCTGAGCGGGCAGCCCATCCTGGCGGGCATCGCCGCACTGGCGTTCTTCTTGTGCGCCTACCTTGGTTGTGCGTTTGTTGTTTTCCTGGGGTACGCGGTGGTGTACTCCAAAATGCGTTTCAGCCCCAATCCAGCTGCCGTGATCGTCCTCGGTTCCGGCTTGATTGAGGGCAAGGTCCCGCCGCTGCTCGCCGCGCGCCTGAACAAGGCTTTGGAAATTTACGACGGCGTCACACCGGTCAGGCCCGTCCTGGTACCTTCCGGGGGCCAAGGCCCGGATGAGCCGCGGCCGGAGTCCTCGGCAATGAAGGATTACCTAGTGGCCAAGGGCGCCGCTTCCGGCGACGTGTTGGAGGAGGACAAGGCCACCACCACCCGGGAAAACCTCGCGTATTCCGTTGCGCTGCTGGCCGAAAAAGGTGTCCAAGGGCCGCTTCTGGTGTGTACCAACAACTACCACGTGCTCCGCGCCGCCCTCCTGTCCCGTCGGCAGAAGATCAACGCCGAGGTGGTGGGTGCTCCGACTGCCAGGTACTTTGTGCCCAGCGCGTTCCTCCGGGAGTTTGTGGCCGTGATGAGGGACAACCGCCTGACGAACATCATTCTTTGCCTGCCGATGTTCGGGATTGCCCTGCTCATCACGGTCGCACTGATGAACTCGCCGGTGGTGTGACGCCGTTCAGGTCCTAGGGCTTGGGGAGCCCCGTGGTGAAGGTGTGGCTCCATTGTGTGATGGCGCCGTCAGTGAACACATAGCCCTTCGTAGGTGCGGCGGTAACGGTCACGGTACCGGCAGGCTTCCTGTAGGTCCCTGCAGCGACCTCCGTGCCGTCTATCAGGTACGCCACACCCGGGACGTCGGGGATGGTGTACGCGTCCTGGCCCTTGCCCGGCCGGTCGGTAAAGGCGACCGCCGCCGGCGTCGCGGTGTCATAACGGAGACCGAATCCCAGCGGCAGGAGTACGCCGTCGCCGTCGGCTTCGGGGATGTTGACCGGCAGTTTACCGCTGGGGTTGATCGCACCGGAGATGGCACGGACGGCACCGTGGAAGTTGACTTCCTTGACCCCATAACTGTTGAGCACGGCGTCGGCACCGGGGAAGACGTTGATGTCGTAGGGATTGCGGGTGGCGATGACAATTACTGGTGTTCCGGTAGCCGCGAGCTCTGCCACCATCTGCTGTTGCGCAGCGTTGCTGGTGGCATTGTAGGAAGCGAAGATGACGGCATTCACGCCCCCGGCGGCCGCAACCGCACGTGCACGGTAGGCCGCGGAGGGTGAAGCACCATTCTCGTAGTCTTCAGTGACCCTGAATCCTTGATCTCTGAGCATTGGGCCCGCGAGTTCCGGCCACGCTGATCCGGAACCCACCACGAGGACCGAGCTGTCGGCCGCGAGCGGCAAGACCCGGCCTTCGTTCCGTACCAGGGTGACGGCGCGGTCCGAGATCAGGTTGGCGGTGGCAAGGTTGTCCGCCGTGCCAACTATTGTGTCCACCTTGGTGGCGTCCGCCATGGGCTGCTCGAAGACTCCACGCTTGACCTTCCATTCGAGGATTCGTCGAACGGACTCATCGAGGCGGGCTTCGGTGATCTCGCCGGACTCGACGGCGGCACGCACCCCGGCGAACGAGGCGTCGACGTCGGGGGAGTTCAGGAGGATGTCGGAACCCGCTTGGATGGCCTTAACGGCGATTTCCTCCTGGGGCCATTCGGCGGCCATCGCAGCCATGTCCAGCGCGTCCGTTGTCACCAGCCCTTTGAATCCGAGCTCATCACGGAGCAATCCGGTGAGTACCTTATGGGACAGGGTGCCCGGCATGTCAGGATCAATGGCCTCAACAATGATGTGTGCCGTCATGACCATGTCCACGCCCGCATCGATCGCGGCCTTGAAGGGCTGCAGATGTTTGTTCAAGGTTTCGCGGTCGTAGGTGACGGTTGGCAGTCCGTAGTGGGAGTCCACGGAGGTGTCGCCATGGCCGGGGAAGTGCTTGGCCGCGGCCCCGACGTTGTGAGCCTGCATGCCATCGATCTGGGCGACGCCAAGTTTGCTGACCAACGCGGGGTCCTCACCCATGGACCGGATTCCGATGACCGGGTTGTCCGGATTGGAGTTGAGGTCAAGCACCGGTGCAAAGTCGACGTTAATGCCCATAGCGCGCATCTCGGAACCAAGGATTTCGCCTTGTGCCCTGGCAAGATCCTCATCGGCTGTTGCTCCGAGGGCCATGTTGCCGGGGAGGACCGTGGCGGGTGGTCCGATGCGGGCAACCAACCCGCCTTCCTGGTCGATGGTGACTGCCAATGGGATGCCTTTTCCGTCGGCTCCCACTGCGGTTTGTTGCAGGCCGTTGGAGAGGCCCGCAACCTGCTGGGGATTGGCGGTGTTCCCTGACCATGCAAAGTAGAGGACGCCGCCGAGGTTGTACTTTTCCACCACCTCGGCTGGCGTATTGACGCCGTACCGTTCTTGATTGCTTGCCGCCATGGACGTGTCATCCGCCGACGAACCATAGACATGTGTCCACGTCATCTGGCCGATCTTTTCGTCCAGCGTCATGCCCGCAATCATCGCGTCGATGTCCGGTGAGGCGGAGGCCGCCGTCGTCATCACCGTGCTGGTGGGCACGGCGGCAACCGCAGTGCCCATGCCGGTCATGAGCAACGCTGTGGCGGCAGCCGTCATGAGGGTAGTTCCTTTTCTGTGCATGTGGATCCCAATCCCAATCGTGAGTATTCCGGTTGGCCTAGCGTGGCCCGTTGTAGAGGAGATATTGGCGGGTATCGCGGACGAACTGACCCAGTTCCGGCCGCCAACTGTCCATGATCGTCCTGGCGTCAGCGCCGCCGTCGAGCTGTTCCGCAAAGCGGGCCGAACCGCTGAGCAGCCCCATCCAACGGCCTCCGTCGCCGCGCCAATCGAAGCCCGGGTACAGCCGCTTGGCTTCGACCAGCATGTGGGTGCCCACTTCCAGAGCTTCAACTCGGGTGGCATCGGTGATGTGCACCTGTACGCCGCCGCAGATGAGGCCTTGATTCTTCGAAAGCGTTGGCTGGAAGTAGGCCTCGCGGAACGTGACGCCGTTGAGCCCCTTGCTGTTCAACGCTTCCGCCCAGCGGTAGTCCACATAGGGTGCGCCGATGAGCTCGAACGGCCGGGTCGTCCCGCGGCCTTCGGACATGTTGGTCGCTTCGAACAAGGCTGTGCCGGGATACAAGGTGGCGGTTTCCGGTGTCGGCATGTTGGGACTCGGCAGGATCCAGGCCCCACGGTTGTCCGGGCCGGTCATTTCACGGCGCCATCCCTGCGCTTGAATCACCTCAAGGTCCTGGATCGGCGTGAGGCCGGCGGCAGGGAGGTGTACTGCATTGAAGTATTTGGCCAGCTCACCCACCGTCATGCCGTGTTGGAGGGCTATGCCCAGCCGTCCCACTCCGGACTCGAAGCCTGGTTGGAGGACTGGCCCACGTGCTTGGCCGCCGATGGGGTTCGGGCGGTCCAGGACGACGAACCTGGCACCCGTCCGGGATGCCGCCTGCATGGCACCCCACATGGTCCAGATGTAGGTGTAGAACCGCGCCCCGACGTCCTGGATGTCGAAGCAGATGGTGTCCACGCCTGACGCTTCAAAGAAGCCCACGTAGTCGGCCACCTCGGCGCCATAAGAGTCATAGACGGTGATCCCGGTGCGGGGATCAACGGAGGTCCCTTCGCTGGCGCCATCCTGGGCAGTGCCGCGGAAGCCGTGTTCCGGGCCGAAGACCGCGGCCACCTCCACGTCCTTGTCCGCCATATCGTCAACGATCGAGCGGAAGTTCTCCAGGACTCCGGTGGGATTGGTGATGACTCCCACCCGGCGCCCGGCGAAGATACTCCAGTTGTCGGCGGCGGCAATGTCGGCGCCATTGACTGTGGCTCCCGGCTTTCCGGGGCGGTTGGCCTGAGGGGCGGCGGCGGCGCTTGGCGCGAAAGGTGCGACGACGGCGGCAGCGGCGGCCAGCCCCGAGGCATGGATGAGTTTTCGGCGGTTGAGTGTCATGGGGAGCCTTTCCTGATGAGCAGAAGTGCATGACAACTTTTGTGACTTGGATTACATCGACCGTATTCGCTCACTGGGATTGCGTCAATCGTTTACCTTTGTGCGAGCTGTTGTGTAACTTATTTACATGCGCTGCCATCGGCTGCGGGTCGGCCGGGACGCCAGGAAGGAAACACCATGAGACAGGCAGAAAGCGCGCAGTTGTCACGGACTGTGCTGGTGCGGATCCGTTCCGCCTTGCCAGCGCTGCGCCCCTCCGAGCGGGCTGTGGCCGAGTTGGTCCTGGCGGATCCTTCCCGGGCGGCCATGATGTCCATCGGTGACCTTGCCGAGCAGGGTGGAACGTCCACTACGTCAGTGGTCCGCTTCTACAAGAAGGTGGGATACCGCGGCTACTCGGACCTGCGCCTCGACCTTGCCCGGGAGACCGCCCGCGAGAGCCTGGCCCACAACGTGTCGGCAGAGGTCTACGAAGACATCAACACGTCCGACTCGCTGCGCGACATCGTTTCCAAGATTGCCTTTAACGAGACCATGTCCATCGCAGATACAGCGCAGGTGCTGGACGTCGGCAAGCTCACTGAGGCAGTTGACGCGATCTCCAGCTCGCGGAAGGCCGACATTTTTGGAGTTGGCGCAGGAGGCCTGGTTGGCCAGGACTTGCAGCAGAAACTGCACAGGATCGGCCTGACGTCCTTCAGCTGGTCAGACCCCCATGGCGCCTTGGCCTCTGCCGCACTTCTCGACGACGCCGGCGTGGCCGTGGGCATCTCGCACTCGGGCACCACGGTGGATACCGTTGATTTCCTCAAGGCGGGCAAGAAGGCCGGGGCTACCACCATCGCCATCACCAACCACTCTGATTCGCCCTTGGGTCGTGCCGCCGACATTGTGCTGGCCACCGCCGCGCGCGAGACGCCTTTCAGGTCCGGTGCGATGGGCAGCCGGATCGCCCAGATGATGGTTGTGGACTGTCTTTTCGTGGGAGTTGCCCAGCGCTCCTACGAATCGTCGGTCACGGCACTTCAAAAAACGCACGCCGCTGTCCAGGGCCGGAAACTGCCGCGGGCCAGTTCAACCGATTAGGTCCCGACGCCGCGGGCTGCTGCTAGTGGACGGGCTCGCTTTCCTTGTCCTCGGCTTGCAGTTCACCCGGCTTCAGCATCGATCCCGAATTGATGGCAAGTACCCCTGAAAGAAGTGCTGCCAGGAGTATCGAGGCAAAGGCCATAAATGAGGACACGCCCATGAGGAGGGTGGCGACGGCAAGACTGAGGGGGCTCGACACTGTTTCCAAGAATTGGACGGCCGTCATGGTCTTGCCAAGATCGGACGCGGGGATCTGTTGGTGAATGAGGGAAGTGCGCCCAATCGTCCACGCAATGCCACCCGTGCAGACAACGAACAGCGCACTCGCAACGGCAATCCACGACGGGATGAAGAAGAGCAAAGCTCCTCCTGCCATAAGCCACGAGGAACGTTGCATCAACAGGTTCGGTTGCCAAGCGGAGACCAGACCGGACAATATTGACCCGCAGAACAGTCCCGCAGCCGCAGCCGCGCCGACGATTCCCACTTCCGTAGTAGAGCCTCCAAGGCCAACTGACGTCTGGAAGATCGCGAGCGTGGACAGCGGGGCGGACAGGAAGCCGATGAGGACAACGGTTCCGGCAAAGCGCCACCAACCATTGACTTGGGAGAGTCTTCGGTACCCGGCTGAAAGATCCTTGAAGAAGCCGGGGCGGTCAGGTTGCCTGGTTGGGCGGTCCGGCCACGGCAGAAAATTCATGATCATTGCGATGACGGTAAAGGACACCGCGTCCACGGCCAGCAACCACCAGGGGCCCCAAACGGCACTCAGGGCGCCGCCGATGGCCGGTCCCACGATGGACGCGGAAGTCCACGCAGTGGACACTGATGCGTTGAACTTGGCTGTGCCTTCGCCGTACATTTTCGGAATGGCCACGAAGGTGGCTGTTCTGGCGAACATGTCGAGGCTGCCGCGCAGGAACGCGCCGAGCACCAGAACCCAGAAAGGTGTGTGCCACGGGCCGATAAGCAGCGCCATCGCGGCAACAACCAGTGCCTGGCCCCAATAGCCAATGTGGGTCATGGTGCGGGGTGACATGCGGTCAGCGAGTCCGCCGATGAGTACTCCAGGGAAGGCCTTGGGCAGCTGTGATGCCACGGCCACGATGGACATCTGGGCGAGGCTGCCGCTCGTTTGGAGGACTATGAGGGGGAGTGCGATGTTGTACGCGCCACCACCCAGCGAATTCACCCACATTCCGGTCAGGTGGAGACGTCTCTGCCATGTCTTTGCCATCGCCAATTTAATCACCTCGGGATGCGCGGAGAATGATTGCGAGATCGGGCTGCTTTTCCGTCGACAACATCAACCATTGCATGAGTGGGGCCTGCCAAAAGCTAATATTCCACGTGCGGGAAATAATCATATGGAATATGGTGGTGCAGCATGGAACCAGGATCCGGAACCTGCCGGGGAGGACCAATGCCAGTGGGAGTGCGAGAAATTCAAGAAATGGAATGAGCCGGGTCATTGCCCGAACAGGCAGGTCAAATCGCTCCTGCGCAAATGGGTGGCCGGCCGATGCCTTCAAATGCCGGTGGTAAATATGGTTGGCGTCGCCACGATGGACCCAGGCGTCGGAACCGTGGATGAGCTTGGATAAGCCTGCCTGGGTATAGGGCAGGTACAGGGCCACGCGCGAGATGGAGAGCGGCAGGCTGGCCGGCTGCCTGTTCGCCGGCGTGGACAGCTGACTTGTGAGAAGTACGGCCTCGATAAACGTGTCGTAAGGCCAACGCCCTGGAAGTGACCGGGCATCCGCGGCGCGAGTCCCCAGGAACACCCCCAGAGCTACCCGCCGAAGCCACGGCGCGTGCCTTGCGCCAGGCCCGCTGTACACCTCGCTCGTAGCCGCGGCCGCCAACAGGAGGGCAGTTACCGCGCGTCGGGCAACCCACTGCTTGCGGGCATCAGAAGCTGGATCCGCATCCAAGTCCGTCGAAGCAACTGCGGCCCGGTAGTCCTGCGCTGCCGCCGGACCTGGGCGAAGTGTTACTGCCAAGGCGGCGACGATCCACACCCCAGCAGCACGAATCTGCCGGGACGTGACTGATCTAGCGCGAAATCGACGGAACATAGGTGTACACGACTTCCTTTTCCTCAGGCATTCCCCGAACGGTGGTCTCCACAAGAATGTCCATCCTGCCCAGTGGAATGTTGGGCAGATGGGCGGGTGCCCGGACCTCATCGAAAGGTTTCCACCTGTTTCGACGAAGACGGGTTTCAATTCTCTGGCAAAGGACGCGTTTTGGTTGCTCGTCAGCAGCCATGAAAATGTTGGCGAACATTGCCCCGGCCCGGAAGAACTGGGTTGGCAGGCAGTTGGCGGGACCGCACGTGACCACGGTTCCGTCCGACAGGTGAAATTCGACCGCGAAGCGTGACACCCGGTCCCCGAACTTTGCGTTGAACATGTTGTTGGATGCGATGGGCCAGAAGTTCCTGTTGGCGATGGTGGCACCGAGGGATGCAACCACGTAGGCGCCAGTGAGGGTCACCAGCACCTTCCCTGGATCGCAGTCAGGAACACGCAGCACAGCGCTTGTTCCTGGCGAAATCTTCGAACTCGGACGACAACTCCAGAGAGTCGAACACCAGTCTTCTGCCGTCCAGGTTGGTGGATCCAGTGAGCAGGTAACGGAACACCTCCATAGCGGCAATGGAGGCCACGATGGCGTTCAGGGGGCCAAAGCTTGGGGCTTGGTATGCAGTATTGAGGTTTGCCGTGGTGAGCGACGCCCTGGAGTTGGTGCGTACGTCGTTGTCAGTTGCTGCGCATTGCAGGCAAGGGGTTGTGCCGGGCCTGACAACTGGTCCCACCACTCCGCGCGTGTCCTGGTATCCGGCACAGGTGAAGGGTGTTCCGGTGGCGATGGAGGCTTCGTTGGACCACTCAAGCACTTCCTGGGGCGTGTCTGCGGATACCACTACGAAGTCTGCGTCCTGAAAGATGGGCAGAAGATCTTCAACGCCGGAGATCATGGCCGCGACTTCAACCGTGTTGGTGGCCGGAGCCCGAAGCTGAAGGTTTCGTGCGGCGGCTTCGATCTTCGAAGCGCCAACGTCTTGTGCCGTAAAGAGGTATTGCCGGGTGAGGTTGCTTTCTTCCACTGTGTCGCCGTCGACCAGCATGATGACCCCCACCCCCGCTGTTGCGAGCTGCATGGCCACATTCGTGCCGATGCCTCCAACGCCGATGAGCGCGACGTTCCGGCTGCGCAGCAGATCGCTTGCGCCCGGTCCTGTGCCGTGGGCAAGTTCGAAGTAGAGATCGTGGCGGCTGTACCGGCCGGTGAGGTCGAACCTGTACGGGACCAGAATGTCAGCCTCGATGAGCTCCTCAACGATCTGCCCGGAGTCGCCACCAAGCAGGTCCTGTGCCTTGGCGCCCAAGTCATCCAGCGTCCGTGGGTGCGATGCAAAGCCGAGCAATTCGGCGAGCCCAGGCGGGGCGTCCTCAATTTCAATCGCGTTGGGCGGTGCCAGTCCGATTTGTACGGCCGTCTCCGTTGTCACAACCGGGAGGGACTGTTTGAGCGAGTAGGTAGTGGCTGCCAATTCTTGCCTCCAATGATGAGTGGGGACCACGCATTGCGTGGTCCCCACTATTTCTGCTTGGTTCAGTTGAACACGAAGTTCAGCTTGGAACGGCGCTTTGCCAGTCGCTTCAGCTTAAGCATTTGATTCACTCCTTTGTTTTATAAACTCGGTGGACGGAACGAATATACGACGCTTGTTGTGCGTATGACAAGTTTGTCGATAATTTATCCGCGTGTCGCGCCCGTGTCGCCGGCGCTGCCGTGGCGAGGTATAGGGTCGACTTCATGTTTAAGCTCGTCGCTCCGGATGTCTCTTTCCACCAGTCCTTCCTTGAGTCCCACCGCGAGTGGGACGGGGCCCATCAGGACGGCGCCGGGGTATTCATGGCGGACGATGTCATCACCCCCGAAGGGTTCGCGGCGTGGATTCGGCAACTGGAGGACGCCGCGCAAACGGCGGAGAAGGACGGCATTGTTCCCTGCACCTACCTCTGGATTACCGAAGGCTCACGGTACGTGGGCGCCATTGCATTCCGGCACTACCTCACCCCCGCACTCCTGAACTCCGGCGGGCACATTGGATATGGTGTCCGGCCCTCGGATCGCGGCCGGGGGGCGGCGTCATGGGCCCTGCGGGAGTTGTGTTCCCGCTTGGCTGCGCAGGGAAGGCCTGAGCGGGTTCTGCTGACCTGCGACGATACGAACGCCGCCTCCGCCAAGACCATCGAGCGTGGAGGTGGGGCGCTCGAGGACACCCGGACGGATACGGATGGACGTCTGTTTCGGCGCTACTGGATCGATCTGGCGCCTGTTCATGTTCCCGTCACCAACGGTTGTTAGGCTGCCGCGCACTACACGGCTGACCAGGAGGACCGCATGACGGAGTCAAACCTACTTTCCACATCACTGGACAATTGGTGGGTCAGGGACAACCTGCGCGAGACCATCGACCACTTGGTGGAGCTGGGCTACACCATCAGTGGAGGCCAAGGGGAAGACCCGGATCTCATAGATCCCGGTGGATCAGCGGTTGAAACCTGGCACGAAGATTATCCATATAAAGAGCGGATGACCCGCGACGAGTACGAGATAGAGAAGTACCACCTTCAGATCGAACTGCTGAAGTTCCAGTACTGGGGCCAAGACCTGGGGCTCAAGCACGTGATTGTCTTCGAGGGCAGGGACGCCGCCGGCAAGGGCGGCACCATCAAGCGTTTCACTGAGCACTTGGATCCCCGCTCCGCCCGGACCGTAGCGCTCGCCAAGCCATCGGACCGCGAGCAAGGCCAATGGTATTTCCAGCGGTACATCCAGCATCTTCCCACTGCCGGCGAGATCGTGATGTTCGACCGGTCCTGGTACAACCGGGCCAACGTGGAACGCGTCATGGGCTTCTGCACTGACGACGAGTACGACACCTTCATGGGTCAGGCCCCGGTGTTCGAAAAGATGCTGGTGGACGCCGGCATACATGTGACCAAGTTCTGGTTCTCCGTGACCCGGCAGGAGCAGCGCACGCGCTTTGCCATCCGCCAAATCGACCCGGTCCGCAGGTGGAAGCTCTCGCCCATGGATCTGGCTTCCTTGAACCGTTGGGACGAATACACGGACGCCAAGGAGCAAACGTTCCTGCACACCGACTCGGATCACGCGCCGTGGATCACCGTTAAGTCGAACGACAAGAAGCGGGCACGCATCAACGCCATGCGCTACTTCCTGAACCAATTCGATTACGAGGATAAGGACACCTCGGTGGTCTACGACGCCGATCCGCTCATCCTCCGCCGCGGCCGCGACGCTGTAGGCGACTAACGCCGCAGGCGACCAAACGTTAAACCACGACGTCGGCACTCACCGTAAGTGCCGACGTCGTGCTTTCTGAATTTTTCTCCGGAAGTCCGTTACATTCTTCTGATTGCCGGACATTAACCGGGTATGAGCTTGCAGACGGACCGGGGAGATCGCGTGGATGTGGCCAGGCAGGAACAGTTCCTGGCCGCACACGCGGCGTGCCATGACAAGGTCTACCGCTATTTCCGGCGTCGAACCGAGGGCGCGTCCACGGCCGAGGACCTCTGCGCCGAAGTGTTCCGCATCGCCTGGGAAAAGTGCCGCCAAGACCAGGATGCGTCCGTGCTGGTGGTGTTCGGGATCGCCCGCAATGTCCTCCGAAACCACTACCGTTCAGCCGTTCGCTCCCACAACCTCACACAGCAACTGGAGAGGCAGCGGACGCACCAGTTGGGTTCCGACGACGGCATGGTGCAGGACGCGCTGGACCGGCTCAAGCCCGAGGAACGAGAGGTTCTCCTCCTGACGTACTGGGACGGGTTCACCTCTGCCGAGGTTTCGGACCTGCTCAATGTCACCGCCACGGCCGTCCGGATGCGCTTGCACAGGGCGCGGAAGGAACTCAGCAACCTGCTTCGGACGGACCAAACCACAGAGGATGCCAGCGATGAGTAAGTCAACCCTTGAACGCCTGACCGCAGCCGATCCGGCCTTGGCGGTCACGGACGATGAACTGGCTCGAAGCCGGGCGAAAAGCCTGGCCGTCATGGGCGTCGACGCGGAGCAACTCACCGTCGGTGGCTCCGTTGAAGATTTCCACCGGCAACCCGCCAGGCGCCCTATGCCCTTGCTGGCACGGTATGGGCTGGTGGCGGCTGCTGCTGCTGCCGTCATTGCTGGTGCTTTCGTGGCGTCCTCCACGCCAACGGAGGTTCTTCTCGAGCAGGCCGCGCCGGCTGCCACTGAGCCCGGGACGGGCTCCTCGGAGATTCCACCCTTGCCCGAAATTACCGGAGTCCGGATGTCGACGTTCGATAACCACATAGTCACCGGCGGCAACGGCAACAAGGCTGCTGTGTCCAATGACCCCGAGGCAGACTTCCATATGGACGCACTCAATATGGGCAAGCTTGGCCTGAACAGCGGTGGATGTTTTGTCAACGACGCCGCAGCCGGCGGGTCGGGCGGACTCATCTTCCCCGCCGGGACAAGTGTCACGGAGACCGGCGTCGTCTTTCCCGACGGCGCATCCTTGAACATTGGCGACGACTTCGCGTTCGGCGGAGGCCTTTCCGGAGACCTGACGCCCAGTGAGTGCCTCTCAACGGGCGTGGGTTTCCTTGTTCAGAGCTGGGACCCGATCCCCTGATCTGCTGTGTCGGTGTCCGATTAGCAGCAGGACCCGACGTCGGCACTCACCGTAAGTGCCGACGTCGTGCTTTCTATTCAGTGACCTCGTCCTCCACTGCAGGGTCCTTCAACAGGAGCGCCGTTCCCTGGAAGGCGGGCACTTCGAGGAAGAAGCTGTGGAGGTCGTCCACCTGGCCCACGTTTTCGCCGCTGAAGAGGTCATGCACGCTGGCGCCCGGCACCAGATGCGAGGACTGGATGCTGCCTGCGATGTCCTGGTCCGAGAAGTTCAGGACGGTGACCTGCAGTGCGCCGTCGGCAAGCTGGTTGACCATCACCAGCAGCCCACGGTTGGAGACGTCTGGCACGTCCAGCAGGGTGCTGGTGGCGATGCCGGACTCTTCCCGCACTGTGAGGATCTGCTGGAGTCGCCGTGCGTAGGATTTTGGGTCCTTGAGCTGCTCCGGCAATGGTCCGTAGAGGCTCCGGGCCCTTGCCATGCCGGCCAAGGAAGTCTTCGCGTCAGGGCTTGTGCCCATGAGGTCGTGGGCTCCGCGGTTGATCCAACGGGTGTCGCCCTGAGATGTGAGTTCCCGGACCGTTTCGCGGTCCAGGGCCGTGACGCCGGTGAGATCCCAGCCCGACAGTGCGAAGACGCCCGGCTGCAGCGCGTTGTACATGGACAGCAGCACGTGGGCGTCCAGTACCTGCGCTTCCTGTTCCGGGGTGATGGTGTCCGGGTCCTTGATGCCCAGGGTTGCCATGATGAAGCTGACCGTGGTGCAGGCGATGCCGTTGGTGGTGAAGAGCGCGTTGTACGGTCCGTTCTCACCCGTGAGCCGTTCCCGCATAGTGTTCTGAACCTTCTCGGCCACTTCGGCGCCGGTCAGCTCCTCGCCGCCAAGTTCAAACACATCGTCCCTGTGCCCCG
Organism: Paenarthrobacter aurescens; assembly: GCF_025421775.1. Lineage (GTDB taxonomy): Bacteria > Actinomycetota > Actinomycetes > Actinomycetales > Micrococcaceae > Arthrobacter > Arthrobacter aurescens_B. The sequence continues at coordinate 200,839 of NZ_JAOEFX010000004.1, forward strand.
CGGCAAAGTGGAGCAGCTCATAAGTAAGCTCATCGTGGTTCTGGAGCGCATGGACCAGGGAGGCCTGATCCACTCCGATCTCCATGGAAAGCCTGAGCGTCAGCCGCAGGAACTCGGTATCACCAATGACCAGGGCGTAGTGGTAAGCGGGCCTGGTGATGAAGTCGTAGGAGAGGTCCGGGCCGGACTCGGACTGGGTCTTGATGTCATCGATGGTGAGGTTGAGTTCCTGGAAGGAGAACCCGCCCACCTTGCGGATCATGGAGCCAATCAACTGGTTCGCGGCCTCGGACAGAGGGTGGCCCTCGGACCAGCCAGGCTCCTCCTCCGCGCTCTTCTCGACGCCGAGGAAGCCGTTGGCATCAAGTCGCAACGCGCCGGTTCCCAGGTCCAGCAGGGAATGCAGGGCGTCACCGACCACCAGGCGCATGCCGGCAAACGTTGGATCCAGCCAGTTGATGGATGGCTGGCCGGACTTGAAGTAGTGGAGGTAGACCCAACGGCGGGTCTTGCCAGTGGTGTCGATAATCGGCTTGGTGGCGCTCCAGTTGGTCTCCTTGACCCCGGGCTCATAGAAGATCACCCGCTGGAGCCGCCCGATGATGTAGCCGGCCTGCTGCAGGGCTTCCTCCGCCGCGGGGCTGATGTTCACGGAGTCTTCGCCCTCGGGAACATCGGGCAGGAGGTGCCAGTCCTCCTCCGGGATATCCACCATGTGATAAATGCCGGGGTAGTCCCGGAAGTTCATTTCGGCGAGACGGAAGTCCGCTCCCTTGCCGGTATGGCCCGGAACTATGTCATCGATGACGGTGCCGCCGTGCTCATTGGCGACCTCGCACATCTGGCGGAATTCTTCCTCTGTTCCAAAAGCAGGATCGATCGCCATGCTGATGCGGTCAAAGTGTCCGTCGACGCTGGGAGTTTGCGACCACCCGCGGATGCCGCCGGCCAGCTTGACCGGCCCGGTGTGCAACCCGCGGATCCCAATCTTGCTGAACGCGTCCCACAGCTCCGGATCGCCCAGCGCCGAAAGGAAGGACTGACCGTCCTTGGTGATGAAGGACAACGGGTAGGCGGTGAACCAGACAGGCGCGCGTTCCACAGCTGCCCGCGGGTTTGGCCTTGCGTACGAGTTTTGCCACATGCTCGCCTGACCTGAGAGTTGGCGCGCCATGGTGTTGGCGTCGCCCAGCATGGACTGGTTCCGAAGCCAATCCACGTAGGTTTTGTTCAGGCCATCGAATTCCAACGATGGGCGGGCGGCAAAAAATTGCCGACGGCGGGCGATGGGCCGCAGCGCTTTGGGGCGGGCTGGGTAGAACTGTTCATCAAAGGTGATTTCCGCCGGTTCGCTTGCTGTTTCATCGAGCGTTTCCTGCGGCGTCTCCTCCGAATTTCCTTCAGGGGTTTCGCTGATTTCTGACACGCTCTCGTTGACTGCAGGCTCCCGCACAGTTTTCTCCTTTACGTGGTCGCCGCGTCAACGCCGACCGTCCGAGGGGGTCGTTCAAGAGGTCACGTACCCGGGCATGCCCGGCTTAATCATGCTAGTCGGGGGAGCCTGCCGTTTGTCTAACCCGGGAACAAGTAAGTCTCGTTATTATGTGTCGGGTTGACGTTGGTGCCGCTGTGGTAGCCACGATAAAGCCCGACGTCGGCACTCAGGTGGGTGCCGACGTCGGGCTCGGATTTGTGCGGGCTGGGTGTGGGGCGGTCAGTACCGCCACACCACCGTGTAGGCGTAGCCGTTGCCGTTCCGGACACACCCCTCGACCAGGCGCACGTAGGAACCGAATCCGGGCCTGGCCGCATCCAGGTTCGACTCGCACGTCGCCTTCGTGTGAAACCAATAGACGTAGGTGCTGGCCGCCTCGGCCGGGGCGGCCAAAGCAATTCCACCGCCAGCCAGGATAGAGGTTGCCGCGAATATGGACGCAATCTTCTTCTTCATGTTAGTCATTTCGATAGAGTAAGCATCTGGCCGAAGGCAGTCAACGGTCCGCGAAAGCCCTATCCGGCCCCATGGGTCGGCGCCGAACAGTCATTACCGTGACTGGCGAAGATCGGAGGACACATGAAAATTGTTGTTGTCGGCGGAAGCGGCCATATTGGCTCATTCCTCATCCCACGGCTCGTCCGGGGCGGTCACGACGTCGTCAATATCAGCCGCGGGACCAGCACGGCATATGTTGACGCGCCCGAGTGGCAGCAGGTCCGGCAAGTCACTGCGGACCGCGCGCAGGAGGACCGGGAGGCCACTTTCGGTGACCGGATCGCAGACCTGGGTGCCGACGTCGTGGTTGACCTGGTGTGCTTCACGCTCGACTCCGCTACGGCGCTGGTGAACCGGCTGCGAGGCGAGGCGGGGCACCTCCTGCATTGCGGGTCGATCTGGCGATATGGTGCCAGTCGGAAGCTGCCCATCTCAGAGGGGTCGGACTCCACCGCGGAGCCGCTGGATGAATACGGCATCCAGAAGCGCGACATTGCCCGGATGCTGAAGGATGAGACGGCCTCCGGAGGGCTCGTCACTACGTCCCTGCACCCCGGACACATTGTCGGCCCCGGATGGCATCCCGTGGGTCCGCTCGGAAACTTCGATCCGTCCGTTTGGCAAAGAATCGCGGCCGGACAGCCACTGCAGATTCCGGGAGGTGGCACCGAACTGATGCACCACGTCCATGCGGACGACCTCGCGCAGGCCTTCGAGAAGGCAATTCAGAACCGCGAAGCGGCCGCCGGCGAGGACTTCAACATTGTTGCTCCGTCCGCCCTGACAGTTCGTGGCTACCTGGAAATCGCGGCGTCGTGGTTCGGGCGGGAGCCACACTCGGAGATGGTCAGTTGGGAGGACTTCCGCCAAACCACCTTGCCTGAACATGCCGACACGAGCTGGGCCCACCTCTCCCGCAACCACTGCCTCACCATCGAAAAAGCCAGGTCCCTCCTGGGCTACGCTCCCCGCTACGAGCCGGAACAGGCCGTTCGTGAGGCGCTGGAATGGCTTATCGGGAACAACAAGCTTCAGGTTCAGGCTTCCCTTGACACCGCGGTGTAACGCTCGACGCCGGACCTGCGCCACACCCGGCGACGGCGCGTGGTGTGCGATGCAGGGACGTTGGGACTGTATGTATTGGTGTCTGTACAACGGCCGCCCCAACCCTGAAGCTTAAGGGGCAAGGGGGAGCATCCATGTTCAAGGCAGCCAACAAAGGGGTAACCGACACCCGGCTCGACCATGCTTTCTTTGTCCTGGGCGGCGCCGCGGCGGTATGGCTCGCCTTCCTGTTAGTGGGCGAGAGCTTCCAGCTGGGATGGGGGCAGGTGTGGTTCTACGTGGTGTTCTGGGCGTTCCTTGCCTACCTGCTGCTCCCACGGCTCCACCGGATCCTGACCACCATCTACGTGCCGGGCTATTTCATTGGCCGGGCACGGACCAGCGACGGGCTCCTGGGTGACCCGGTCAACGTCGCCTTGCTGGGCGACGAGCCCCAGATCCACGCCATCATGGAGTCCGCTGGCTGGACCAAGGCCGACGACGTCACTTTCGCCAGCAGCCGGCGCATCATCAGCTCAACTATTTTCCGGCGTAGCTACTCCGAGGCACCCGTCAGTCCGTTGTATCTCTTCGATCGGCAGCAAGACTTCGCCTACCAGCAGGAGGTGGACAACAACCCGGGCAAACGTCACCACGTCCGCTTCTGGCGTTGCCCCGAAGGATGGCTCCTGCCGGGTGGACACAAAGTGGATTGGCTTGCCGCCGGAACCTACGACCGCAGCGTCGGTTTCTCACTCTTTACTCTGCAGATCACCCACAAGATCGAGCAGGACACGGATGTGGAGCGGGACCACATCGTTTCAACCGTTTCGGCTGCGGACCCAGCTGTCTCAGTCCATGTCATCAAGGACTTCTCCACCGGATACCACTCACGCAACGGCGGCGGGGATTCAATCACCACTGACGGCGACCTCCCCATCGTCGATGCCCGGAGCGTCCCGGTCCCGGCGGACCAACTGCCCCGCCGGACAGACAGCAGGGACCGGCGGCCCGCGCCCATCATGGTGGGTGCCGCATTGGTGGTGGCGAGATCCATTGCGGCCATCGTTCTTGCCGTCACACTGTTTACATCATCGGATTTGGCCACCGATATCAGCGCCGATGGGGAGGCTTTGGACCCGCAAACCACGACGGCGATCGTCACCGTTATGGGGCTGGTGGTGTTGGTCTTCGGACTGGGTGAGGTTTTCCTCGCGTGGCGGATTTTCCTGGGCAGCAACGGGGCACGGGTGATCGCGATGGCCCTGAGTTCCATCTCCATCCTGGTACAGGCCGTTGACTACTCGACAGGGACCGCGAACCTCACATTGGAAGCCGGCCTCGCCGGTCTGGCCTCGGACATCCTGGTGCTGCTGGCACTGTCCAGTCAACGGGCCAGGGTCTACGCGAAGCGCCAACGCATTCCCGCTCTTCCCCCGGAGCTGGTCAACCGGCGTGTGCCGTCCTGACCTTCCTTGAAGTTTGCAGGACCCTGATACGCCGTCCCCGATCAAAGCTCGACGGCGACACCCACCCGGGTGCCGCCGTCGAACGCTGGACCGTAACCTATGCCTCCAGCGTCACCGTAGTGGCACCGGGCTGCCGCGAGACCTGGAGGTAGCGTGCTGACGTAACCTGGCCTGGCGGCCGTATCACGCCCGATAGGGTTAATCCGTTTCCAGTCAGCCTGCGTACCAGCCGGCCCTCCAGAGTTGCGGATTGAGGAAGACGGTGTGGACGGAGTCCTTCAGGGTTTCTTTGTTGTCAGTGTTGTGCTGCTCATTGGCTACATCCTTGGCAGAACCAAGGCCTTGGGCCCCGAGGGAAGCAAAGTCCTCTCCACGCTGACCTTCATGGTGGGGCTGCCCTGCTTGATGTTCTCGGCGATTGCCTCCCGCCACATTTCAGATGTCCTCAGCGCCACCGGCCTGATTTCCGTGGTCACCGCAGTGGCGGTGATGCTCGTCTTCACGGTGGCCGGCTTGATTGGCCGCTGGGGTGTTCGGCGGACCACCATCGGCGCGCTGTCCGTGGGAATCGTGAACTCCACCAACCTGGGCGTTCCACTGTCCCTCTACATCCTTGGCAGCGCCACATACGTCACGCCCATCATGCTGTTTCAGCTGGCGGTCGTCACGCCCATTGCCCTGACCATCCTGGACCTCACGGATCCGGCGGGCAAGCACGTCTCCATCTGGCAGGTGCTGTCCATCCCCTTCCGCAACCCGGTCACTGTTGCCGCGATTCTTGGGGTGGCAGTGAGCGCCCTGGGCATTGAAGTTCCCAAGCTCATCCTTGATCCGTTGGCGCTGGTGGCGCAGCTGGCCGTGCCATTGATGCTGATTATCTTTGGCATGTCCCTGCACGGACTCTCGGTCCGGCCGGGAATCGGTGACCGGGTTCCCACAACCGTGGCCGTGATCCTCAAATCAGCGGTCCAGCCTGCACTTGCCTGGATTCTGGCTGCCTTCGTCTTCCACCTGGACCCGTTCAGCACTTTCGTGGTCACGGCCTGTGCCATCCTGCCAACCGGCCAGAACGTGGTCCTCTACGCGGTCCGCTACGGCGTGGGCCAAGGCATTGCCCAATCCACGGCGGTGTTTTCCAGCATCCTTGCCGTGCCGCTGCTGCTGGGCGCGGCCTGGTTGTTCGGCTAAGCCCAACAGCTGTCCATCTGGCTGGGCCTCCACCACCAACTTTGAAACCCGACGGAGCCCGACATGCCGTCAATCGCGGCGTGCCGGGGTGGTTTCAGCTCCAAAGTGGGTGGTGGCGGCACGCAGTGGGAAGCCAGCCACCGCTTAAGGCTCGACGGCGGCACTCGGGTGAGTGCCGCCGTCGAGCCTTAAGCGCGGAGGTGAGAGAGCGTTCTCCGAAACCGTGCGGAAGGTGAGAGAGCGTCCGGTGGAAGCTGTAGTTAGGTGGGAGGGGGGTTACGCAGTCACAGCCAAAGCGTCGATCTCGACGAGCATGACCTCGTGGGGGAGATCAACAAAGACGGTGGTGCGGCTCGGCAGCTGGCCGCTTGGAACGTTCTCGCGGATGAACTCGCCGTAGACCTCGTTCATGGCGGCGAAATCGTCGCGGGTGGTGAGGTAGACGCGGAACATGAGGACGTCTTCAACGGAGGATCCGCCGGCTTCCAGGATGGCCTTCACGTTTTCCAGCGTGCGACGGGTCTGGACGCGGACGTCGCCCTCGCCGATGTAATGGTTGGTGGCGGAGTCCATGGGACCCTGGCCGGAAACCTGGAACATGCCGCCCTTCTGGATGCCCTGGGAGAATACGTGCGCCGGGGCGGGGGCGTTTTCGGTCAGTACTACGGTCTTTTCACTCATGCTGAGTTCCTTTCGTGGCTGATCCAGCCGAGGTCGTTGGAGATGGCCTCGGTGCTGGCTTTGAGGTCGGGCAGCAGCTCAAGCAAGCCTTCATAGCTGAGCATCACTACCGGTACCGAACAAGAGGCTGCGGCCACAACGGCGCCGCTGGCATCGCGGATGGGAGCCGCAATGCAGTGCACAAATGCTTCGTGCTCGGCGTTGTCGTGGGCCCAGCCCTGTTCCTTGACCTGCTCGAGTTCGGCCAGCAAGGCCTCCGGCGAGGTCAGGGTGTTCTCGGTAACTTTGACGTAGTCCAGCCCCGCGGCGATCTTTTCCTGCCGGGAGCGCGGCATGTCGGCGAGGAGGACTTTGGACACAGCGGCCGAGTGCAGCGATGCTGTCAGGCCGATGCGCGAGTACATGCGGACGGGGTGGTGCGACTCGAACTTGTCGATGTACACCACCTCGTTCCCTTCAAATGCGGCAAGGTGCACGGTGTGCCCGGTGCGGCCGTTCAGTTCGGCGAGGTGCTGGTGGGCTACCTTGCGGATGTCCCGTTGTTCCAGTGCGAGGGAGGACAGTTCGAACAGCTTGGAACCCAGCATGAACCGTTGCTCTTCGTCCCGCACCACGAAGCGCTTTTCTTCCATGGCGTGCAGGAGCCGCATTACCGTGGTCTTGTGGACGGCGGCCTTGGAAGCAAGCTCGTCCAGGGTGGCTGGTTTTGCGGCGAGTTCGCCGAGCAGGTCGATGGCCCGCATGAGGCTCTGGCTCACGGTGTCACGCTCCGGTTCTGGTGTTGAATTGTCCGTCTTCAACATGGATAGCAGCCCACGCCGCATCCGAAGAATCGAGGATGGCCGCGAGCTGGGCGGCGTCGGGCAGCGGGCCGCGGTCGCCGTGGACGGTCAGGGTGCACGCAGCAGCAACGTGGCCGCGGCGCAGGCTCTCCTTTTGGCCCAGTCCGAACAGCATGCCGCTGAGGTAACCGGCGGCGAACGAGTCACCTGCACCAACAGGCTCGACGACGGCGACGGACAGTGCGGGTACCTCTTCCCGGGTGCCGCTTGAGTCAGCCGTGCCGCTTGAGTCAGCCGTGCCGCGCGTCAGCGCAATAGCACTGATCGCCTCGTTCTTGATGACCAGCACCTCTGGATCCGGCATCATCCGGCGGAGTTCGGCTTCATCGGTGGTGCCGAAGGCGTGCTCGGCTTCGTCCTTGCCAACTAGTACGATGTCGGCCATGTTCGCCAGGCGCTGCAGGACGGAACGGTCCTGGCCTGCCCACAGGGCTTCCCGCCAATTGACGTCAAAGCTGATGGTCCGCCCATTCCGGGGTGCGGTGAGGATGGCTTCAAGCAAAGACAAGCACTCGGGGGAGAGCGCAGCGGTGATCCCACTCAAATGAACCAGGGCCGCATTCTCAAGCAATGCGGAAACTGCGGGATTGGAAAGAGTGCCGCGTCCCATGGCCGACGCCGCAGATCCTTGCCGGTAGTACAAAACCGAGCTGCCGCCGTCGGGGTTTGAGTCCTGCGCGGGGACCTTCACGTAGAGCCCGGTGGGCAGGGACTCGTCCACTTCCACGCCGGACACGCCCACGCCGTGATCCTGAAGGTCGTGGAGTATGCGGGTGCCGAAGCCGTCGCGGCCAACCCGGCTGACCCAGTGGGTGTCCAAGCCCATCGCTGCGAGGCCCATGGCGACGTTGGATTCTGCACCGCCGATGCCGAAGTGAAGTTCGGTTGCCAGATGCAGGGGGACGGCGTGGACAGGGGTAAGCATGGCCATCGTTTCGCCCACGCATACAGCTGAAAGCATCGTTCTCCCACTAGTTCGTGCGCTTCTCAGCGGCCTTGACTCTCGATCCGCCACCATGTTAGACATATCACCAGCAGGTTTGCAACCAGCGTTGCAAAATACGCAACGTAACCAGAACTCACCCAACAAACCCCACAACGCAGCTTCAAAAACGCAGCACCGCGAAGGGAACCAAACGCGTGAACACTTCCGAAGCCATCTCGGCAACTGCCGTAGCGGGCCTGGCTGAGCACCGTCTCGACTGGCGGCACAAGGCCATTCCGGCAACCGCCAATGGAACCACCCACGCGGAGTTCCTGGCGGCTGGGCACACGTTGGCGGACTTGCAGACGCCGCTGCTGACACTTGATGCCGGTGCGCTCGCAGCCAACGCCGATCGCCTTGCCGACTGGTGCAGGGAACATGGTGTGCTGCTCGCCCCGCACGGCAAGACCACCATGTCTCCGCAGCTCTGGACCGAGCAGCTCGACCGCGGCGCTTGGGGCATCACGCTGGCCAACTTCGCGCAGCTTCGCGTGGCCCGTGAATTCGGCGTCCGGAACCTGCAGCTCGCCAACAGCCTGACGGATCCGCGCGCGATCCTGTGGGTAGCCGGCCAGCCCGCGGACACCACCATCCTTTCCTGGATCGACTCCAAGGGAACTGTGGACGTCATCAACCGGACGCTCGCTGGCAGCGATGCCGTGCTGGATGTCCTGGTGGAGCTCGGTGCCCATGGTGGCCGGACCGGCGCCCGCGGCATCGATGCCGCGATGGACGTGGCCCGGGCAATCTCCGCCTCGTCGAACCTGCGCCTGGTGGGCGTCAGCGGATACGAAGGCTCACTCGCGCACACAGCGGACGACGCCGGCCTGGCCGCTGTTCGGGGATACCTCGCCCAGATGGGGCTGCTTCACGAACAACTCCTCGCCGAAGGCCTGTACGGGACGGATTCCGTGATCCTCACGGCCGGGGGAAGCGCCTACTTCGACGACGTCGTCTCCGTTCTGTCGCCGTACATCCACAAACGAGGGGCCGGCCGGGTTGCAGGCGAAATGGGTGTGGACCTCATGATCCGCAGTGGCGCCTATATCATCCACGACGACGGTTTCTACCGCGGAATCTCGCCGTTCTCCCGTGAAGGCGATCAGCCTTTCACTGCCGGAATGTATGGCTGGGCGCGTGTTGTTTCGCAGACTGAGCCCGGCCTGGCCATCCTGGACGCCGGCAAGCGCGACCTCCCGTTCGACGAAGGCTTGCCCGAGCCGCAGCTCATCGGCCCGGTGCTGGGTGGGGCCATGGAGCCTTTGGTTGGTGCCGGGATCACCTCGGTCAACGACCAGCACAGCTTCATGACCTACGACGCCAATACCACCACGGTGAACCCCGGCGAGGTCGTCCGGCTGGGTCTCTCCCACCCCTGCACTGCGTTCGACAAGTGGACCGTCATCCCGGTGCTCGCCAACACCGGCGAAGCCGGCAAGACAGCCGACCAAACCGTCGTCGACCTTATCCATACCTTCTTCTAGGACCCATGCCATGAAGACCCTCATCAGCAACGCCACCCTGGTGGATGGAACCGGGACGGACCGCCGTCCCGCGGACGTCCTGCTGGACGGCGCGGTGATTGCCGCCGTCGTCGACGCCGGGACCCTCACCGCAGCGGAAACCGGTGCCGATCGCGTCATCGACGCCACCGGACTGGTCCTGAGCCCCGGGTTCATCGACATGCACGCGCACTCGGACCTGCAACTTCTGGTCAACAGGGACCACTACGCCAAGCTCAGCCAGGGCGTCACCACGGAATTGCTCGGCCAGGACGGACTGTCCTACGCGCCGGTTGATGACACCACCCTCGCCGGTGTCCGGGAGAAGATCGCAGGGTGGAACGACAACCCAGCCGGCTTCGACTGGAACTGGCGGACAGTGGGCGAGTACCTCGATCGCCTGGACGCAGAACACGACGGTGGGCGCATCGCCACCAACGCCGCGTACGTCGTCCCGCAGGGAACCGTCCGGGCCATGGTGATGGGCTTCGCGGAAGGCGACCCCACGCCGGAGCAACAGCAGCAGATGCAGGATGTCATCCGCGCGGCGATGGAGGAAGGCGCCGTGGGAATGTCCTCCGGCCTGACTTATACGCCGGGCATGTACGCGCAAACCGAGGAACTCGCCGGGCTCTGCCGGACGGTGGGGGAGTTGGGCGGCTTCTACGCGCCGCACCACCGCTCCTATGGGAAAGGTGCGCTGGGCGCCTACGCCGAGATGATCGGGCTGAGCCGCGACACGGGATGCGCACTGCATCTGTCCCACGCCACCATGAACTTCGCGGAGAACAAGGGCCGCGCCGGGGAACTGCTGGAGCTGATCGATGAAGCCTTGGACCAAGGTGTGGACATCACCCTGGACACCTACCCTTACCTCCCGGGAGCCACAACGCTCTCGGCGATCCTGCCCAGCTGGGCTTCGTCCGGCGGAACCGAAGCCACGCTGGCTCGCTTGGCAGACCCGGAAACCCGTGCGCGCATCCAAGAAGCCGTGGAGGTCTACGGCTCCGACGGCTGCCACGGCGTGGTTGCCGAGTGGGACACCCTGGAAATCAGCGGCGTCCAGAACCCAGCGCTCGCAGGCTACGTGGGCAAGACCGTCAGGGACATCGCTGCGGAGACCAAGCAGGAACCCTTCGATGTCTTCGCGCAGATCCTCACCGAAGACCGCCTCGGGACCGGCATCCTGCAGCACGTAGGCCATGAAGAAAACGTGCAAGCCATCATGAAGCACCGGACCCACACCGGCGGCAGCGATGGACTCCTGGTCGGCGCCAAGCCACATCCCCGGGCCTGGGGCACGTTCCCGCGCTACCTCGGCCACTACTCCCGCGACCTCGGACTGCTCAGCCTCGAGGAAATGGTCCATCACCTCAGCGGCCGTCCCGCCGCACGGCTCAAGCTCCACAACAGGGGGCTGGTCCGCGAAAACTACGCGGCCGACGTCGTGCTCTTCGATCCGGAAACCATCCGCGACGAAGCCACATTCGAGAAACCCCGACAAGCCGCCAGCGGCATCCAGTATGTCTTCGTCAACGGCACGGCAGCGATCGACGGCGGCAAAGCCACCGGCACCCGAGCCGGCCGCGCCCTTCGTCGCAGCAGCGACGGCCTCACCAGAGAAGGACAGCATGACTCCTGAACAATTCCTCCAGCAGCTCGAAGCCGACCGTACCCTCGCGGTGGTCCGCGCCCCGTCCATCACCGACGCCGCGGATCTCTGCCGGGCACTGGCCGACGGCGGCATCCGCAGCGTCGAGCTGACGTTCACCACTCCGGATGTGCTCAAGCACGTACAGCGTGCGGCGGAGACCGCAGCGGAACATGGTGCCGCCGTCGGAATCGGTACCGTGATGACCGCTGACCAGGCCCGCGCAGCGATCGACGCCGGTGCACAATTCCTGGTGACGCCGGGCCTCAGGCCCGAGGTCGCCGCTGTCGCTGTGGCTGCGGGGATCCCGTTCAGCCTCGGTGCCATGACCCCCACCGAGGTGGCACAGGCCCTGGACCTGGGCTCGGCCGCCGTCAAGATTTTCCCCGCCCGCCAGCTCGGCCCGGCGTATCTGAAGGACCTGCAGGGCCCGTACCCGGGCATCCGCTTGCTGCCTTCGGGAGGCATCGACGCCTCAAACGCCAAGAGCTACCTCGACGCCGGTGCTGCCGCAGTCTGCTGCGGCACCAGCGTAGTCCCGCCCGCAGCAGTTGCGGCAGGTGACTGGGCAGACATCGCGGCACGTGCCGCAGCCTTCACCGGCACCCTCAAGTAGGACTTACCCCAGAAAGACTCGTCATGACTGAATTCCTTGAATGGCTGCGGCACGACACCGCCGGCCTTCTCCTCCTGGCAGGCGCCGGCATCGCCCTGCTGTTGTTCCTGATCATCAAGGTCAAGCTCGAACCGTTTATCGCGCTGGTGGGAACCGGTGTGATCGTGGCTTTGGTCGGCGGGATCTCGGTGGAGGCCCTGGTGGGCTCAGCTACCAAGAGCAGCGACGCCCTCATTGAGAAGGGCTTCGCCGGCATCCTTGGCCACATCACGGTGATCATCGGCCTTGGTACCGTTCTTGGCGCAATCCTGGAACGGTCCGGCGGCGCGGAAGTGCTGCTGGGAAAGCTCGTGAAGATCTTCGGCGAAAAGGGCACCCCCCTGGCCATGGGTATCACCGGCTTTGTGCTGGGTATTCCGGTGTTCTTCGATATTGGCATCTTCGTCCTGGCGCCGCTGGTCTACGTTGCTGCGATCCGTGGCGGCAAGTCCTTGGCCCTCTACGCGCTGCCCTTGCTCGCCGGCCTCTCCGTGACCCACGCCTTCCTGCCGCCCCACCCCGGACCGGTTGCGGCCGCTGGACTGTTTGGCGTCGATCTTGGCTGGATCATTCTGATGGGCCTCATCTGCGGCATCCCGGCCTGGTTTGCTTCCGGCATTTTGTGGGGCACATGGATCGGCAAGCGCGTCATGGTTTCCGTGCCGGAGGACCGGATCGTTCCCGAATCGGATCAGGCCAAGGGCAACGAGCCGTCCATCGGCTTGGTCCTCCTGGCCATCGGCTTGCCCATGATCCTCATCCTCGGCGGCACTTTCGGAAACATCTTCGCTCCCGCAGGCACATTCCGGGACATCCTCCAATTCTTCGGTAACCCGGCCATCGCGTTGACCGTGGCCGTGCTGCTTGCCATGTGGCTCCTGGGTATCCGCCGCGGCATGACCTCGGCCGAGCTCAGCGAAATCACGGGCTCCTCGCTGCGTCCCGTGGGCATGATCCTGCTGGTTGTCGGTGCCGGCGCCTTCTTCGGTGCGGTCCTTTCCGCCACCGGTGTTGGCAAGGCCGTAGCCGATTCGCTGTCCCAGGCAGGCCTTCCGATCATCCTCTCTGCCTTCGTGATCAGTGCGGGCATGCGCATAGCCCAGGGTTCGGCCACTGTGGCGATCGTGACCACTGGCGGCATCCTGGCTCCCAGTTTGGCCTCCGGGTACTCGCAGCCCCAGCTCGCTTTGATCGTGGTGGCCATTTCCTCGGGCTCCATCATCGCCAGCCACGTGAACGACGGCGGGTTCTGGATCATTTCCAAGTACTTCAACATGTCCGTCAAGGACACCCTGAAGACGTGGACCGTGCTGGAAACGGTGCTGTCCATCGTGGGCTTCGGAATGGCGGCCCTGCTGTACACCTTCGTGAGGTGATTGTTCGTCAGGTGAGCCAGCGGCACCCAACCCGGGTGCCGGCGTCGTGCTTGTCCGGTTGAGCCCGGCCCGCCACCACCCACTATGGAATCAGAACGGCCCCGACACGCCTTGGGAAAGGTGTGTCGGGGCCGTTTCTGCGTCAAAGAAGGTGGTGGCGGCACATGGTCCAAGCCGGCGCTTAAACAAAGAGCTCCGGAGTGCGTTATTGGGGGATACGCACTCCGGAGCGGCCTTTGAGCAGGGGCTTTCGCTGACCTGCAGTAATCACTCTACGTGCCGTGGGACCCCATTTCCACCACCTCGAATAAGTACTTTCGCTTTAGTTTCTATGTGCCGCGTCAGGCTGCTTTTTCTGGGGCACTATCAGCACAGGACGGCGCTGATGATGGCTCAACCACGCCGCAACGGAGCCGTTCAACGCCTCCGAAATCCGGTGACCCAGACCAGGCTCGGGAGTTCCCACGATGATCATGGAAGCATTGATGTCGGCCGCCAGCCTGCCCAAAGCCCGTGCAGGATCGCCGGCCAACAGTCGCAGCGTCCAATCGGTGGTGCCACCATCCATGGCCTCACCGATCACTTTTCCGAGATCGTCCCGAACGGCCGCGACATCTTCGTCGTCCTTCTCGGGGTGCAGCGACATCCGGTGTGTCGCACGCGAGGGGTCCCACTCCACCAGATAGCTGGCTTCATCCACGTAGGCGCACACCAACGGCACGCCGAGTTGCTCGGCGAGGGTCCGGGCGGTCTGCAGCACTTCCACATGCTGGTCCGGCAGGACGCCGACCACCAAGGGAATCCGTCCGCTGAAATTCTCCGCAGCCATACCCTTATTGTTGCGCCGCAGGGTGCGGATGAACAGGCGGTATGTTACCTGCACCTTGAAGTAGTTTCTTCATGCCAGCCACCACTACGGTTCGGCAGGACGATTCCCAGGAACCGCCCGGACTCCTCCTTGCTCCTTCACCAGCACGTCATGACCGTCTTTCGCCATCATGACCGCCTCCAACAAGTGGACACTAAACAACCGCAACGATGCTTCTTCCACAGAAGCGTCCGGCCACAAAGAATCCCGATCCGACTCGGGCACTTGGATGCGATTCCATAGCTCCTCTGGCTCTGTGGGCATCCTAAAAGTTCTGGAACCTCCACGGTTATCGGTAAAAATAATCTCGAATTCCCGACGAACCTCATTGAAAGTAGCAGCTAACTCGCGGTCGTTCATTGTGGCCAGCAATGCAGCTAAACGTTGAGCACTGTTATCAATCAAGTTCGTCCTCGCAGGCTAATGGGCGGGGAATGCGGTAATAATTCGCTCGTTGCCGAGGCCTATGGAAACGATAGGCCGGTTGGTCAAATCAGCTTCGATGCACCAGTCAGCGAACGAACGTCGGCGTCGTTGCCTGAGCAGTTCCAGCAATAGTCGAAGTTAGGACCAGCGACATGGACACAAAGAAGAGCGCAAAAGTCTCTTCAAAGTTCCACCAAACAGAAAGCCCATCAATTGGCTAGTGAATCAACAAAGTACATGGGAAAGAAGAAAGCGTCTAGGTTCAACGACCAGGTTCGACCACAGGCGCGTCTGGAACGTCCCGTTTCCTGCAAAGTGCAGTGAATTTCTAGGGTCCACTACGGGTCAGGTTTCAGACGGCTTGTTCCAGGTGAGCCGCACCTTGAAGTTGGACGCTGTGCTTGCAGACGCAATGAATGCGCCCGCCTCCGCGTGAAGGTCGATGCCGAATTCCACACTGACCTCGTCCGGGCGGTTCTCCAGGCTCAGGAGCTCATCGATGACACCCTGAACCGCTGGACGCACATGCGCCAGAGCCCGTTCAAAGGTCGGCTGGGCACGCGCGAAAACCCCGGAATGATCCCCTGCGTGATCGCCACCCCTGGTCACCAGGCTCCCCGCAGCGCTCGCCACTTCCACAACTACAGTGCCGCCGTCGTCGGTGGTGAATTCAACCAGCCGGCTCATGGCGCGGTCCCCGCTTCAGCAGCCGGACGAAGCCTGCGGGCAGTCACCATGATTCCAATGCCCACCGAGCAAAGCAGCAGCAAATGCAGGAGCAACGGCAGCGCCTGCGTCATATACCAGCTCTCCATGAACACGCCTTTCCCTTGTATCCAGATGATGGGCTGCAGCACAGGGGGCAGCAGCAAAAGCCATGCCAGCGTCCGCAGTGCCGGGTCCCGGAGCGCGAGGATGCCCGCCCAGAGCCCGAAAACGCACAGCATGAAGCTGGACACGACGGCGGTTGTTTCTACCGTGTAGTTGAGGCCGGCCAAGCCAAAAACCGCCTGCGAAACAACCACGCCCGCCATCGCCAACCGCCCCTGGGCTGTTCGCTGTGGAAGACCCGCGACGGCCAACAGCAGGAACCCGATAGGAGCCAACAGCCCATAAAGGACCCGAAGAACGATGTCGCCGCCGTTGTCCTGCCAAAACTCGACGTCGAACCACATGAAGAACACCGCGAAGCACGCTCCCACGCCGCCTGCAACAGCCAGCGCGGCGCCGCCCCACGCCAGCGGCGTCCACAGCAGCGGCTCCGGCCCGCCTCCGGGGACGGGTGCTGAAACGCCAGCGCCCGACGCCGGGACGCCGTCGGGTGCCTCAGCTTTGGTTTCGTCAGGGGTTGGGTCAGGTGCCGGACGTGCTTCGAGGCCGGTAGTTGGGGTCGGGTTCGTGCGGGAGTGTTCTCTGGCGCCAGTCCCGGGGCCGGGACTTTGGTCCGCGGCGACGGTGCGTGCCGGCGTCGGTTTCCGTAGTGGCCGCAACTGTGGATCGGCCGCTGTGTAGGAGCCATGTGGTGTCTCATCTTCAGTGGCCCCGGCAACCGCAGGCACCTCAGCCGGGGGTGGTTCCTTGGGCCGGGCCTTCTCGATTTCTGCCCGCGCGGCCGTGGCGAGGCCGTCGGGATCCGTTGCGCCGGCGTCCACGGCCGCCAACTCATCCGAGACGTCCAGCACCGCCTCCCACGAGCCGAGAGACGAGTGATAGCGCAGCTCGCCCTGCAGATCGGAGATGCGTTGCCGCCGTTCACACTCTTGCCTCCGGGCTGCGGCTTCTGGGTACGCGGGGTCGTCCTGGACCACGGCGAAGCCATCCGCCGCAGCCAACCAATCGCCCGCTTCTTCAGCTTCAAGCGCTTCGCGGTACGTCCGGGCCAGCTCAAGCCGGTGCCGCGCGTTGTCCTTCAAGGCCGTGGCGTCGCGATATCCGGGTTCCAACGTCAGAAGGTCTTCGAACAGCTCTACGGCCTGCTCGAAGCGCCGTGCCCGCAGTTCCGCGGATGCCTGAACGTATAGGGCACGCAGTTGGGCCCGCTTCATGGCCTGCGCAGCGTTTACCTGTGCGGCGTTGGCTTGCGCAGCATTGGCCTGCGGGGCGTTGGAGTGCCCGTCGCGGGCTGCCGGGTCACCACTTCCGGCACCGCCGACCGCTCCCACAGGAGCTCCGGCCCGGCCCCCTACGCCGGCAAGTGGCGTCGAACCAACCGCTTGGCCGCCTGGGGCGTGGGCCGCCGTCGAACTTTCAACCAAAGCCGGCGCGCGCGGCGTACCTTTCAGAGTGAACAGTTGCGTGGAGCCGCCGCGGACGTAGAGGGCCGGGGTGACCCACTCCAGGGTGCCGTCCGGGCTGGCCATGACCGAGATCCTGCCGATCCGTGCTGCCTCGTCCACTGTGCGGCCGTTTGCGATGGCGGCGTAGAAACCGTGGGCGAAGGCGATTGCGGCGTAGTCGCTGATGGCGAACTGCATTGCTGCCACGGCTCCGATGCCGCTCCGGACCAAGGCCGACGCGGTGCCTGAGAAGAGGTCAGACTGCCCCATCTCGCCGGAGGAACACGAGTTCAGCACCACCAACCGTGGGCGGGGCGCGGCGACGCTGAGCAGGGCCATGAGTCGGACAGCGCGGACCATCGCGGCCCTGCCGTCGGGTCCCACCAGCGCTATCCGGCCTTCGTCGGTACGGGAGTCGTAGTCGCCGTGTCCCACGAAATGGACCACATGCCAGGGGCCGGCGAGCAGCATGGACTGCACGTCATCCCAAGTGCCGCTCTTTGCCCAAACCAGCTCCACCCGGCCTTCGGACACCGGACCGGCAAGGGCCCTGCCCAAGTGGTCCTTCTCCGCATCGACGTCCAAAGTGGGCAGGTCACGGGGTGAGGCCACGATCCCGAGGATGCGCAACGGAGGCGCCACATCCAAGGGGTTCAGGTTGTAATCGGGGGCGGGGACGTGCCGGAGCAGGGGCTCGGTCTGGCAGAGGTACGTTTCGGTTTCCGGGTCGAACAGGGTCTCCCAAGGCATGGTGGCCAGTTCCGGGGCTGCCAGTCTCAGGACAACCCGCAGCTGTTGGCCGGCATGTTGTGCCGCGCCCAGGCTTGCCCGGTACGTGCCGTAGACCTCGCGGGTGAACAGGGCCTGGAACAACTCCTGGCCTACTTCGCGAACCGCCATCTCGGCCACGGGCATCGTGCGTCGGGCTGCAACGGCAGAGGCCAGGACAGTGGCTTCGAGCTGGGGGAGCCGGTCCAGGATGCCGTCCACGTCAAGGGTGAATGCCCCCGAAGCGTGGCCTCCCGCCGGGGCACGGACCACGTGCACCGTGTATTCGCCGCGTGCAGAGCCGGTATCGATTTCCAGCTCGATGTCACAGTCCATCGCGGTTCCCTTTGCATCGGGCCCGCTGGCCGGGAGAATCTCGCCGGAGTGCCCTTACGAATAGATTGGCCCTAAGCCCGGCCCGCCACAAGAGCCTGATGGCTGGGAACCCTTGTAGACGCAACTGCCCCGGCCTACGGTTAATTCGAGGAAAGGCGGTCAGCGATGGAAATCTACATGTGGTGGCTCGATCTGCACCTGGACAGCAAAGAATGGCTGCGCGAAAACCTCCGCGCCGACGAACTGCCGTTGCACGTCCTGCAGCATATTGCCGAGGCCGGCGGACCCCATCCGGATAAGGTCAGCGGCGTACTGACTGTTGAGGATTGGGACTTCATCGAGACCCAGTCGGAGTTCGTGGACTGAGTCGTAGTTCGTGGACTGAGGGAGCTGCTCAGCTGGCCGGCTTCCATCCCAGGGCCGGTCCCAGTTTGTCCGCGATGTCGGTGAGGATCTGTACATAGTCCTCCTGGTCAAAGCTGAAGGGCAGCGCGAAGGCAACCTCGTCGACTTCCTGGAATCCCTGATGGGCGTAGAGCTGCCCGGCGATGTCATCGCTGGTGCCGATGATGTCCTGGGCGAACATCATGCGCTTCGGTCCTTGGGGTGTGCGTGTGCGTGGTGTGCGCTCGTCGACGTACCGCTGGTACTTCTGCCGTTGGGCCGGGGACGCCGAATCAGTGGGGATTACCACCAGGCCCTGAGATACCCGGGCACTGTTCCCTGCCAGGGCGGAGGCCGCGCGGTAAGCGCGGATTTGTGACTGTTGGACCCCGGCGAAATCCGGTTCCTGGTCCTTGTCGGGGAAGATGACGCTGCTGGAGAGCAGATTGAAGCCGTTTTCTCCGGCCCACACGGCCGATTTCATGCTTGCCGCCCCATACCAAAGACGCGAACGAAGCCCGGCGGAGTGCGGCTCCACGCGGTTGGAGAATTCCTCCACTACGCCTTGCTTCCCGGAGAAGTCCCGCACCTTTTCGCCGGCTATCAGACGGGCAAGCCGGTCCACCCGTGCGTAGCTGAAGTCCTCCACGTCAGCGGTGTCCGGGTAGAGCTCATGTTTCACAGTGTCGAAGTTCATGGGTTCGCCGACGCTCAGCCCTGGGTTGATCCGCCCACCGGAGAGCAGGTCCACGGTGGCCAGGTCTTCGGCCAGTCGCAAGGGGTTTTCCCAACCCAGCGGCGTCACGGCGGTGCCGAGCTCAATCCTGGAGGTGCGCTGGCTTGCCGCGGCCATCACCGCAACAGGTGAGGAGATCCCGAACTGCAGGTGGCGGTGCCGCAGCCAAGCGCTGTCGAACCCCAGCCGCTCGCCGAGTTCGATGATCTCCAGCGTCGATTGGTGCCCGGCGGCTGGGTCAGCTGGATCGAACAGGCCGATAGTGAGGAAACCAAGCTTGCGGAGGGGCTGTTCGGGGGTGGGCATGGGCTTCCTTCACGGTCGGGCGGCGGCTACTGCCCAGAATAGGCTCCGGTCCCGGGGACGACGGCGGGACGTTACCTTTTGTGATGGAGGGCTGCTCGTGGTTCCGGGACTACGCGCAGCTGGCGGCCGGGCGTGCTGCCGCGACGATGACCTGGGCGGCAGTGTCCGGGCCCAGTGAAGGGCTTTCCGGAGCCTGGGCCACGACCCGCGCAGGCCGCTGCTTGGCCCGCATCCGGAGAAGAGCCACTGCCGAGATCAGGAACCAGGCGACATTCGTCACTACGGAAGGCCAGGCTCCATGGAGCGTGCCATTGACGATGAAGGCACATGAACCAAAAAGGTTGACCGTCTGGAAGGTGCTGCCCGCCTGCAACCAGCCCATGGACACTGCCATGTAGCCGCCGAGCATTGCCACTGCGCCGGCCCAGCCGGTGATTTCGAACAGCATTTCCATGGGAGTCCTTTCATGATTTTGGGCACCCGGATGAAGCCGGCGGGCGGCGTGTAGTCCTGAGTGGAGGCTTGATTCGGTAGTCGGTGGTGGGCGACTGAATCGTGCTTTTGAGTCAATATTGAGTGAGTAAGCCATTTAGTTCAATTGCAATATTCTGAAGCCCGTGTTTAGGAGCGCTTAACATGGATATGGACCCGCGCCGACTGCTGGTTCTTCTTGCCGTTGCCCGCACTGGAGGCGTTCTTGCGGCCGCTGATGAACTGCGGATTACACCCTCCGCAGTGTCGCAGCAGCTCAGCAAACTTGAGAACGAGGCCGGTCAGGCGTTGCTCCTGCGCACCCCCAAAGGTTCACTGCTCACGCCCGCAGGCCTGGCCATGGCAGAGGCGGGGGAAGAGATCGAAAGAGCCCTCAATGTTGCGCGCGGCCGGTTGCAAAGCGAGGTCAATATCGCAGGGGTGGTGCGGATAGGCGGATTCACCAGTTTCATGCGCACAGTGGTGATCCCGCGTCTTCCCGACTGGCGCAGCCAACACCCACAGCTGCAGATCCAGATCGTGGAGGATTCCTACCCCGCGTTGATGCGGTTGCTCCGGCAACGCCAGCTCGACGCTGTGGTGATTGAACTGGATTCGACGGCGGCCGAGCAGCATCCGATGGCGGCCGGAATGGTCCAGGAACCCTTGCTGGATGAGCCGTGGAAGCTCGTGGTGCCCGCAGGAAGCCTGCTTGGCACGGACAACATCGACCTGAGCCGTCTGCACTTGCCGTGGCTGGGAGTGGAGCCAACAACGGCCAACACAGCCGTGCTTGGGCGCCTCCGGCACTCGACGGGCGCCCGGATAGAGACTGTTCATCAGTACCACGACACACTCACCGCGCTCGCCCTCGTCGCTGCCGGTGAGGGCGTTGCGATTGTGCCCACCCTGGCACTTACGGGCGTCGTCCATGACCAGGTAGACATCCTGGATGTTCCTGGCCTGGGCACCCGGCACATCGCCCTGCGACGGTTCGACCGGAGAAAGGCAGCGAGCCTGCCCGTGGACACGGTGGCGCGCTTGCTGCGGGAATCTGCTGCGGCGTTCGACACCCGCTCGGGAACCTGACGTGTCCCGCCTTCGCAGGCGTGACACGTCAGGCAAGGATTCTTGATTCAGCCGATTCGGCAGTCCAGCTAGTTCAGGGCCGGAGTGTCGGCAGGGATCACGCCAGATCCATAAAGGTCGCTGGCCAAGTCCCGCAGTGCACGCAGAGCCACCCGCTGGGTAAACGGACCGTAGGACACGCGTGCCACACCAAGTTCCTGGAGCTCGGCGGCCGGCAGGGCCCCCGGTGCGCCGATCACGGAGAGTTTCCCATGGCCGAGGCCTTCCACCAGCGGCTCGATGACCTCGCGGGTCATGGCGCCAGGCACGAAGACCAGCGAAGCGCCGGCGTCCAGGAAGGCGCGTCCTCGGGCGATGGCATCTTCAATACTGTCTTGGATCGGCCGGTCCCCACCGCGGGCGATTGCGTCGGTGCGTGCGTTCAGCTGGAACGGGATGCCTTCGTCCGCGGCAGCCGACATGATCGCCTGCACGCGGGCAACGGCTTCGTCGAAGGGCCGCAATCGGTCCTCAACATTGGCACCCACCACCCCGATCCCAATGGCCCTCCGGATTGTCTCGGCCGGGTTGTCGTAGCCATCGTCCAGGTCGGCGGTGACCGGGTGGTCGACGGCGTCGACAATGCGTTTCACACCGTCCAGCGCGACGTCCAAGGGCATGGTGCCATCGGCGTAGCCAAAGGCCGCAGCAATCGAGTGCCCTGCCGTTGCAATGGCCTTCGTCTCAGGAAGCGCTGCGATTGTCCGGGCGCTGATGGCGTCCCACACATTTACCACGCTCAGGATTTCGGGGGCTTCGTGCAGGGCTTTCAGCTGCTGTGCACGTGCGGTGGTGTTTGCTTCAGTCATCGTCGTTCTCCGTCATCGATGTTCTCCGTGATCCACGGGTGGGAACCAGTCCCACTTGCCACCCTCAGCCTAGGCATAACGTCTCACAACGCGATACCAAGCGCCTGCGGACAGCGGAACGCCCTACCCTGAACTACGACGGCGAGTGGTTGGCTTCGGGCGCTGACTCGATTTCCACAGGGTCCGCTCCCACAACCCTGTTCCGCCCCTGGGCTTTGGCGCTGTAAAGGGCGGCGTCGGCCACGTTGATCATGAAGGCCAGGTCAGGAGTGTCCGCCCCGGTTGAAGTAACGCCGTAGCTCACTGTTGGGAACGGAAGACCGTCCGGACCCTGCATCGCGGACAGGCGGCTACTGATTTCCGAAGCGATGGCCTCTGCCCGCTGTTGCGTGGCTCCCGGCAGGAACAGGACGAACTCTTCCCCGCCGTACCGCGCCACGAGGTCAGTTGACCGGACCGAGGCGGTGCAGGCGGTGGCGAAGGCGCGGAGGGCGGCGTCACCGGCTGAATGCCCGTGTTCATCGTTGACTGCCTTGAAATGATCCAAGTCGGCCAGGACCAGGGCGGCGCCGTGATGTGACAGAGGCCCCTTGAGTTGCCTGGAGGCGAGCTCCAGGAAAGCACCCCTGTTCAGCAGTCCAGTCAGGTGGTCGCGATTGGCCCGTTCGCGGAGACGTTTGATCAGCTGTTTGTTGCTGAGCGTATTCATGGTGGAGGACACAGACACCAGGAGCATCAAGTGCATGAGGGCCGCCGGTGCATAACCGAAGAATGCGCGGAAGATTTCGCTGTCCGGCCCGGCCAGCACAAAGATGCTGGCCCGGAGCAGGTAGTAGATGCCGGTTAGCCCGGCGGCGATGGACAGGAACTTGGTGATTCTGGACCTGACAGGTTTCGCGAACCATAATTCCATGGCTGCCAACGTGATACCCAGCGTCGTCAGGCACAGGTACACCAAACCGCCGGACCATACGCTGGCTCCCGGGTCGTCCAGCGCCGATGCAAGGCCGCTGAGCAGGGGTGCCGGCGCCAGCATCCAAGGGCTGGCCCTGCGGTCCCGCAGGGTTCGTGCTCCAGCCCAGACGCAGAACGTTCCGGCGACCACCAACGCTTTGCCCGCCGGGTTGGCCCACACCTGGGAGGCAGTCCCATTCAGAAGGAAGGCGGCATTGCCAACGAAAAAGAGGCACAGGGCAACCCTCCACCACTCGGCGTAGGGCGAGCGTCTACGGGACGAGACACAGGAAATGACTATCAGGGTCAGGGTGACCAATGCGAGGACCATCCTTACGGAGAAGGGGTCCAGGACTATCGCTCCCTCTTGCAATGAGTGTGTAATCATGGCGCGACGCCGTTACCAGCCGAAGACCACTGATCCTTCACGGGTTTTTCTCATTGCCTGTCATTTCCGTAATTCACTGTTCCCCCAAGATTTTCTCTAGTGGCATTCGGCCACAAAGCCAATAGTCAAGCATGTTTTGCCCCAATAGTGAATAGGGAGGGCGCCTGGATTCAGGTTCGTGGGAAGGTGGATCGCAGTTGGAGGGCGGGAGGCTGTCCCCAGGCAGCGGGTGCGGGCGAGCGATTCCGGCGCCATGTGGTTGCCCCTGTTGCGGTCCCTAGCCCTTATTGCGCAGTGACTTCGAAGGACTCTTGATGCGGACCGCGGCCAACCCTGCGATGCTGCCCGACGCCAGCATAAAAAACAAGAGCACCAGTGAAGGGGCCAATAGTGGCGGAAGCAGCAGATTTTGCGATGCGGGCAATAAGGATATTGCTAAACCGGTCATGGAACAGCCGAATACCCAACTGAGCCTTCCAGTCATACGTATTGCCTGAGATTCTGTGAGCTTGCCGGAACTAAGCATCAAACCAGCCTAACGTGAAAACAGAGGCATCTCGTGAGAGTTTGTGCGTGGCCAAGCGCTACATCAAATCCTTGCTGGGGATGTTGCCGCACGCCTATAACGGAATCGGTACTGATTTATCGGCGATGGAAAATGCCGGCCCCGGCCCCAACGGGGCAAATATTCCACCCTTGCCACCCACCCGCCCTGATGGTTCGATGGGACTCATGGCAACCGCAGATACCGCAGAGAGTTATGTCTTAGCGATCGGGACCAAGAAAGGTCTGTGGTTGGCAACCAGCCCGGACCGCAAAGAGTGGTCCCTCTCCGGCCCGCATTTCCTGATGAGCGAGATACCAAGCATCGGGATAGACACGCGGGACGGCAAAACCCGGATCATGGTGGGCGTGCGCTCCGAGCATTGGGGCCCCACCGTGGCCCACTCCGATGACCTTGGTGCCACCTGGACCGAGCCCGAGCAAGGTGCCATCAAATTCCCGGACGGCACGGACGCCGCCTTGGAACGCATCTGGCAGATCTACCCCGACGCCGACTCCCGCCCCGGCGTCGTATGGGCTGGTTGCGAACCGATTTCCGTGTGGAAATCAACCGACGGCGGCGAACACTTCGAGCTGAACCGTGGACTCTGGGACCACCCGCACCGCAGCGAATGGGGCGCCGGCTATGGTGGCGCGGCTGCGCACTCGATCGTGGTGGATCCGTCCGGCGAAAAGGTCCACATCGCCATGAGCACGGGCGGCGTTTACAGATCGCTCGACGGCGGGACGTCCTGGGAGCCCCGCAACAAAGGCATCTCGGCCTACTTCATGCCCGATCCCAATCCCGAGTTCGGCCAGTGCGTTCACAAGATCGCAGCGGATGCCGCCGTCGAGGGCCGTTTGTACGCGCAGAACCATCACGGCGTGTACCGCACGGACGATAACGGCGAGAACTGGGACTCCATCGCGGAGGGGCTGCCGGCGGACTTTGGCTTCGTCATGCTGACGCATCCGCGGCGCGAGGGCACGGCATGGGTCATTCCGTTGAAGGCCGATGGCGAACGCATCCCTCCTGACAGCAAGCTCAGCGTTCACAGGACAGATGATGCGGGAAATACGTGGACGGAACTCCACACAGGACTCCCGGACCACGAATACAACGCCGTCCTGCGCGACGCCGCGTCCGTAGACACAGCCGAACCCGTTGGGGTGTATTTCGGAACGCGCGGCGGTGCCGTGTACGCCAGCGCCGACGAGGGCGGGACCTTTACTGAAGTGGCCTCGCACCTACCGGACGTACTGTGCGTGCGGGCCGCCGTCGTGGTGGACAACGCCGCAGGCGTGGAAGCCCCGCTGGCTGCGGCGGAAGCCAGCGTGATTGCCGAAGCCGCAGTGATAGTGGAGGAAGCGGCCCAGTCGATTGACCCCACTCCGGACGATCAATCCAGCGCCCCGGTACCTGGTTAGGCCCGTTGTGGCTGACTTTACGGTCCTGTTGCCTGGTGTCCTGCAGCCACTCGTCGGCGGACAGTCCTATCTGACTGCGTCCGCCGACGGGGCTGTGACCGTGGGACAGTTGCTGGATTCTGTGACCGGAGATTATCCGGTGCTGGCCAGGCGTTTGCGCGATGAAACCGGGGCCCTCCGCCGTTTCGTGAATATTTACGTGAACGGTGATGAGGTCCGGCGTCTGAAGGGTCTTGATACGGAGGTTGCGGCCGGCCAGGAGGTCCTGATTGTCCAATCCGTGGCCGGCGGCTGAGTGAGGTTTGGGGTCAGGCCGGTTCAGGCGACGCGCCAAACACTGCATTCGTCGGTATTGATGGCTTTCCTCATGCCTGAGACGTGATCCATGATCCAGACGACACCGATTCCCGGCGCGGTTTCCTGGACCTGTCCGCGGCGGATGACCACGTCATCGTAGGCGGGTCCCACGGACAGGCGGGCTTCGATCTCGTCTCCACGGTGGAGCTGGCTGATCGCGCGTATACGTGTTGTGTGTGTTGTGACTTCCTTCAACATGGTGGCCTCCTGGGCTGGAGCTTGTGCCTGCACTTGCCGGCTATTCCAGTGTGGCGGCCCAATGTTGCCACGGTATTTCGGGGCGGTTAGGGTCCGGTTAGCATTCCGGGTTGCTTGCATTTCCGCTGATCCAGCCCTGCCTTCCGGGTGCACTGCGGCCGCGGCTGTAGCCTGATCTCGGTTCTTGAGACTCACAGGAACCAACAGGCTCCGTCCCCGGGGAGATTCAATGGGTGTTTTGCGGCGATCGATCGCGTTGTCTACAGGCTTGGTGGTGTTTGCCACGGGCCTGTTTTTCGTCCAGGCACCGGCCACTGCCGTTCCCCTGCCGGGCCCGGACAATCCGAACGTCCAGTTCGTGGAGGGCACGCCGCACTCGGAGCATACGTTCGAGACGCCACCCGTTGATAACGCACCAAAGGGACAGGCCGACGTCGACTCCCTCCTCCGCGACGGGGCGCTGGCCGCCGGTCCGGGCGGAGATATCCGCGTCCGGCTGGTGACGGCCAAGCTGGCGGACAACACCAACCCGGTTTCGATGGCGGGTGCCGAGCAGGCTGTGGCTGCGACCAGCAGCTACTGGAAAGCGATGACGGCCAACAAGCTGTCCATGTCCGTTGCCAGCAAGGTTGCCGGGCACCAGTCCAAGGCGAAGTCCACGGACAGTTACAGCACCATCATGTCCACCATCACCAGTGAGCTGAAGTGGTCCGCGAGCCCTTACACGGCGTTGGTGATCTTCGTTCCCACGGCAACGCTGTCCGGGAATGCGCTGGGCGCCGGCTACAGCAGCGGCAGCTACAGTGGCCGCGTCCTGATGCCGCAGATCAGCAACTTCTCCAACAACGTGATGAGCCACGAATTCGGGCACGTGATCGGCCTGATGCACGCGGACGCACTGCAGTGCCGCAGCGGTGCTTCCGACGTAGGGGTGGACAGCAACGGGCGTTTCACCGACTCTTCCTGCTACATCCGCGAGTACGGCGACACCACGGACATCATGGGTGCTGCGCAGTACACCTCGCCCGTGGTGAGTTCCACGCTGTGGGACTTCGCCGGGCTGGGCCGTGGCGACGAAATCCGCGATGTCGGCGTTGCGTCGGGGGTCAAGAGCTACACCTTGAAGCCATGGGGCGGCACTGAGGCGCAGCGGGCCATCAAGTTCACGGATCCCATCAGCCGCGAGGTCTATTACCTTGAGCTTCGGCAACCGGCTGGGTACGACAACTACCTTTCGGCATCGACGCAGAGCGGCAACAGGGGCGTCAAAATCGTCCAGCGCGGCGGGGCCACCATTGCCTCGTCACTGATCCTCATGCCGTCGACCGTTCCGTTCTCCGAGCCCTACTACGCAAAGAACCACGCGTGGCAGGCTGGCAGCACATTCACCACCTACACGGGCACCAAGGTGACCATCAATTCCGTCTCGTCGACCTCGGCCACGGTCACCATCAACGCTGATCCCAAGCTCAAGACCCGCATGCGGTTCTCAGCAGGCGATTTCGACGGCGACAAACTCGCCGATGTCATTTCCCGCGAAGCCGACGGCTCCTTGCTCCTTTTCGCGGGCCTGCCCGGGAACCGCCTTGAGGATTCTGTGCGGATCGGCTCCGGATGGGACATTTTCAACGCCGTTCTGGGCACTTCCGATTTCACTGGGGATGGCTTTGCGGACATTGTGGCACGCAGCAGCGACGGTGCCCTGTGGCTCTACCCCGGCAACGGCAAGGGCGGATTCCTACCCAGAAGCCAGGTTGGCATCGGATGGCAGGGCTTTACCCAGTTAGTGGCTCCGGGGGACTTCAACGGGGACGGCCGTGCGGACGTGATCGCGTCCGACCCTGACGGCCGCCTGTGGCTCTACCCGGGCAACGGCTCTGGTGGTTTCCTTGCCCGGGCAATGATCGGTCAAGGTTGGGATTCGTTCAACAGCCTGGCCCCGGCCGGGTCCTTCGGCGGAGGACCGGTGGGGCTGCTGGCCCGGGCCAACGACGGCACGCTTTTTGTCTACCCCGGCGATGGTGAGGGCGGCTTCCTGCCGCGTGCCGCCGTCGGAAGTGGCTGGAACGGCGCCGGCGACATCGTCGGCGGGCAGGACCTGACAGGCGATCAGCGTGCCGACGTCCTCGCGGGCGCGTCCATGATCCTGTACCCGGGTGACGGCGCCGGCTTCGCCGACCGCCTGGCGATCGGCACCGGCTGGAACCAATTCAGCCAAGTCTGGGAAGCCGGGGATTTCGACGGCGATGCTGTCGCTGACATTTTGGCGCGCGGCACCAATGGCGTCCTGTGGCTCTACCCGGGCAACGGTTCGGGCGGCTTCCTGCCGCGCGTGCAGCTCGGGACGGGCTGGAACGTCTTCACGGCGGTACTCAGTGCCGGGGATTTCGACGGCGATAAGCACCCCGATCTTGTGGCCAGGTCCTCCGATGGGACGCTATGGCTGTATCCCACCGACGGGAAGGGACAATTCCTGGCCCGCAAGCAGATCGGTACGGGCTGGCAAGGGTTCACGGAACTGCTGGCGCCGGGCGATTTCTCGGGTGACGGCCGCGCCGATATTTTGGCGAGGGCCGCTGACGGCAGCATGTGGTTGTACCCGGGCAATGGCGCGGGCGGATTCCAGCCGTGGCGGCAAATCGGCACCGGCTGGAACATCTTCAACGCGGTGATGCAGGGCAGCGACTTCAACGGCGATGGCAGGGAAGACGTACTGGCCCGTGGGACTGACGGCGCACTTTGGCTCTACCCGGGCAACGGCAGCGGGGGTTTCCTCGCCCGGCAGTACCTGGGCTCGGGCTGGAATATGTTCACCACCTTCGCGGCCATCGGCAACGCGTTTACCGGTACAGGCGATCCGTCCCTGGTGGGCGTGGCCGGGGACGGAACGTTGTTGACGTACTCCGGGACGGGCCGGGGCGCGTTCAAACCGGTGGCGCTGAACCCGCGGTAGCTTTTCCATGGCCTCGTCGGCTGAGGCTTTAGCCACATCAAAATAAGCGCTCTTTCCCGGTTGCCTCCGGCCGCCCAGGGTCCTGGACAGTGAAAGGCCCGGAATGTCAGGTGACATTCCGGGCCTTTGGTTCTCCGGACCCAGTAACCGGGCAGGAGCGTCAGTGTTAGGCGTGCTGCGCTTGCTTGTGCAGGCCGAGCTCCGCGGTGGGTGTCTTTGCAGACTCGCGGGCCGTCATGGCCGAAACTGCTGCGATGACACAGATCACTGCGGTGAAGATGGAGATCTGCACCCAACCACCCGGCTTGGTGCCGCCCAGTGCGGTCACGATTGCCGGGGCGAAGCCTGCCATGAGGAATCCGAGCTGCGTACCGATGGCCAAGCCGGAGAAGCGGACCTTCGTGCTGAACATTTCACCGTAGAAGGACGGCCACACGGCATTGGCGGCTGCGTAGCCGAAGGAGAAGAACACCACGGAGACCAGGAACATCAGCGGCACCATGCCCGACTCGAGCGTCAGAAGGAAGACCGGAGTCATGATCGCGCTGGCGAAAGCCCCGTAGATGAAGACGGGCTTGCGGCCGATTTTGTCTGCGAGCATTCCGAACAGCGGCTGTGTTCCGAGGGCCACCACGTTGGCCACGACCACCAGCCAGAGCGTGATGGTGCTGTTGACGCCCGCAACATCCTGGGCGTATTTGATGGCCAAGGTTCCAAAGACCGTACTCACTGCGGCGATGAAGGCACAGCAGACCACGCGGAGGACGTCGCGCCAGTGGAGCTTAAGGAGGTCGGCAACCGGCAGTTTGGAGATCTGGTTGTTCTTCTTGGCTTCAGCGAATGCCGGCGGCTCGTGCAGCGTGCGGCGGATAAAGAAGGCCACCAAGACCACCACTGCGCTGAGCCAGAACGGGATGCGCCAGCCGATGCCGTACTTGATCTCGTCCGGCAGGGCCACCACGGGAATGAACACGAGGGCTGCAAGAATCTGGCCACCCTGTGTGCCGGTGAGGGTCCACGAGGTGAAGAACGAGCGGCGATTATCCGGGGCGTGCTCCAGCGTCATGGACGAGGCGCCGGCCTGCTCGCCAGCTGCCGAGAGGCCTTGGCAGAGCCGGGCGAGAACCAGCAGGACGGGGGCCCACCAGCCGATGGTCTTGAAGTCGGGGAGGCAGCCGATCACGAAGGTAGCGGCACCCATGAGGACCAAGGTGAACATGAGGACCTTTTGCCGGCCGATCCGGTCACCGAAGTGGCCCAGGATCACGGCGCCCACGGGACGGGCGACGTATGCAAAGCCAAAGGTCGCGAACGACATGATGGCTGCGTTGGCATCGGCGGATGGGAAGAACACGTGCGGGAAGATCAGGGCTGCGGCCGAGCCGAAGATGAAGAAGTCGTAGTACTCGACGGCGCTGCCCAGGAAGCTTGCAAGCGCGGCTTTCTTGGGTGTTCCTGTGGTGGTTTCAGTGCCTGGCGTCGCTGACGGCATTGTTTGGCTCATGGGAGGTTCCTTCTGTGACGACGATGTCGCGGATCTAGCTTCTATGGGAAGACCAGAACGAGGTGCGGCCGGATCATCCCGAAAAGTAACCACATGGTGAGAGCTACTTGTGCAATACAGCAATGGTGGCTGTGAGTGGGGTCACTTGTCAAGAGAAGTCACCACCATCTAGAAATGACTCTCACTATGTGAGAGCATCGGGTTATGAGTGTGAAAGAGGACACAAAGACCGACATGGTCGGCAAGGCCCTGAGCCTATTGGTATTGCTGGGTAATGAACCACGCGGGGCAAGTGCCGCGGATTTGGCGAGGAGTGCCAGCCTCCCGTTCAGCACCACCTATCGCCTGCTGGGCTCGCTCACGCGGGATGGGTTTGTTGATTATGAGCCCGATGGTCGCCGCTATCACTTGGGGTTGCGCGTCTTCCAGCTCGGCCAGCGCGTGTCCAATCACCACGGCTTCGCCGCCACTGCATTGCCGGTCCTGCAGCGCGTCACCGAGCGCACGCATGAGGCCACCATCCTGTCCGTCCGCGACGGCAACCATCATCTGACGGTCAACAAGGTGGATGGCCCCAAGACCTTCCGCGTCACCAGTGATCCCGGCCATCTGGGTGCACTGCACACAACCTCCGTGGGTAAGGCGATTGTGGCCTTCGAGGACGAGATCGAGCGGAAGCGCCTGCTGGAGGAACTCCCGCTGGATCCGCTCACCGAGCACTCGATTACCGACCGCGACAAGTTCCGGGCGGAAATCGAGCAGGTGCGTCGCCAGGGGTACGCCGTCATGGATGAAGAGAACGAGATCGGCATGCGCGCCGTCGCCGTACCGGTCCTTAATTCCCAGGGTCACGCCTTCGCCTCACTCGCCACTGCCGTGCCGGTCTTCCGCCTCACCATGGAGGAGCTCATCGCGCACGTGCCCACGTTGCAGGAGGCCGCGGCTGAACTCGCGGCCCGTCTGCCCCGGCGATGACCCGTCGTTGTGAGGTCCGCTCTACATGCCAAACACGCGTTATTGCGTGCAGAGTGGGCCCCGCAACGAGCGAACTGCACGGCAATTGTTCGCGATAAGAACATGCGTGCGGAATATGAACACTTGTAGTAATCTAAATAACACCCCGGTCAGGCGGCGCCCCACAAAGCGCCAAGAGCCCGCGGTGCTGAAGTCAAAGGAGCTTTAGGATGAGCAACCGAGCCGAGTCCGTTCTGGTGGGCCTCATAGGCGAAGGCGTCATGCCCTCGCTCACGCCGCCCATGCACGAACGCGAAGCCGATGTGCAGGGCCTTCGCTTGCTGTACCGCCCCATCGACCTGCTGGAACTCGCGCTGCCGGCCTCCGCCGTCGGGGATCTCCTCACCGCAGCGCAGCGCATGGGATTCAACGGCCTGAACATCACGCACCCGTGCAAGCAGCTGGTGCTTGAGTACCTTGATGAAATGTCCGACGACGCCCGTCGCCTCGGTGCCGTCAATACGGTCCTTATTCAGGACGGTCGGTTTATTGGCCACAACACAGACTTCTCCGGCTTCGGCGCGGCGCTCGCATCCGGTCTCCCGAACGCGAAACTGGATCGCGTAGTGCAGCTCGGTGCAGGCGGCGCCGGCTCGGCCGTCGCTTACGCGCTCCTCAAAGCAGGCGTCAGCACGCTGGACCTTGTGGATATGGACCCTGCCCGCGCTGCGGAACGTGCCGCTGAACTCAGCGGGCTCTTCCCGGAAGCCACCGTCACGCCGAGGACTCCTGCGGAACTAAGCGGGATCATGCCCCTCTCCGACGGCCTGGTGCACTGCACTCCCATCGGCATGGCCGCCCACCCCGGCCTTCCCCTCGACATCGCACTGCTGGAACCGCGCCACTGGGTGGCTGACATCGTCTACCGCCCTATCGAAACGCAACTGGTGCGCGAAGCGCGCGCCAAGGGCTGCGACGTGCTCGACGGCGGCCGCATGGCGGTCGGTCAGGCGGCCGACTCCTTCAAGCTCATCACAGGACGCGAACCAGACCGTGACCGTATGCGCGCACACTTCCTGGAACTGATCGCGGGGGAAGACGCAGCAGCTGCGCTGGCCCCGGAGCTGACGAAGGCGGGCCACTGATGCGCACCGGAATCGCCACGGTCTGCCTGTCCGGCACGCTGAAGGAGAAGATGCAGGCCTGTGCCATCGCGGGATTCGACGGGATCGAGATCTTCGAGCAGGACCTCGTCACGTCCCCGCACAGTCCGGAGGAAGTCCGGAAGATGGCCGCGGACCTCGGCCTGGGCCTGGATCTGTACCAGCCGTTCCGGGATTTCGACGGCGTCACTCCGGACCTGCTGAAGGCCAACCTCAAGCGGGCCGAGGCCAAGTTCAAGCTCATGTCCCGCTTGGGCATGGACACCATCCTGGTCTGCTCCAACGTAGCCACGGCAACCATCGACGACGACGAACTCCGCGCCTCCCAGCTGGCGGAACTCGCCGGGTTGGCCGGGGATCACGGCGTCAAAGTTGCCTACGAAGCCCTGGCCTGGGGTAAGTACGTCAACGATTACGAGCACGCCTACCGTCTGGTGGAGATGGTGGACCACCCCAACCTCGGAACGTGCCTGGACTCCTTCCACATCCTTTCCCGCGACTGGGACACGGCGCCGATCGAGCAGATCAACTCTGAGAAGATCTTCTTCGTCCAGGTCGCGGACGCCCCCAAGCTCTCCATGGATGTTCTGTCCTGGAGCCGCCACTATCGTGTGTTCCCAGGCGAAGGCCAGTTCGAGCTCGCCAAGTTCATGGGCCACGTTGTCCGCGCGGGCTACACGGGCCCGGTGTCCTTGGAAGTCTTCAATGACGTCTTCCGTCAGGCGGACACCGAGCGCACCGCTGTCGACGCCATGCGCTCCCTGATCTGGCTGGAGGAGCAGAGCGCCAAATGGTTGGCAAGCACCTCTGTGGAAGCCGGGACAGAAACCGCCGCCGGTAACGGAAGCGCGTCCCGCCGTCGTTATCCCATGGAACTGGCCACGCTGCCCAAGGTGAACGAACCCGCCGGCTTCAACTTCGCCGAGGTCAAGGCCGACGACACCGCGCAGCTGGAGAAGCTCCTGGGCCAGCTGGGCTTCGAGTTCGAAGGCCGTCACCGCACCAAGGATGTCCAACTCTGGACCATGGGCCAGGCCCGCGTGATCATCAACGAGCAAGCGGCATCGCACGCGGAACCGGCTATCGCCGCTTTGGGGTTTGACGTCGACTCTCCAGTGATTGCCTCCGCTCGCGCCCAGCAACTCAAGGCGCCCGTGGTGGCCCGCAAAGTCCAGGCCGACGAGGAAGTCTTCCAAGGCATCTCCGCCCCGGACTCCACCGAGATCTTCCTCTGCCAGGGCAGCCCGGACGGCACCGCGGCATGGACGCACGAGTTCGGCGAAGGGCTGGAGCAGGTTTCCAGCGCGCAGAACGCCGTGATCGACCACGTGAACCTGGCCCAGCCCTGGCAGCACTTTGACGAAGCTGTCCTCTTCTACACCAGCGCTTTGGCCTTGGAACCGCAGCCGTTCGCCGAGGTCCCCAGCCCCAGCGGCCTGGTTCGCTCGCAGGTCATGGAGACCAGCGACGGGACGGTCAGGCTGGTCCTCAACCTGGCACCCGCCCAGCAAGCCCAGGAAACAGCACGCAAAACGTACCAGGAACACATCGCCTTCGCCGTGGACGACCTCGTGGCCACGGCCAGGTCAGCCCGCGAGCGTGGCCTTGAGTTCCTGCAGATTCCGGCCAACTACTACGAGGACCTGGACGCCCGGTTCGATCTTGAACCCGGATTCCTGGCCACCCTCAAGGAGCTCAACCTCCTGTATGACCGGGACGCCAACGGCGAATTCCTCCATTTCTACACCGCCACCGTGGGCAGTGTGTTTTTCGAAATGGTGGAGCGCCGCGGCAACTACGACGGCTATGGGGCGCCCAACGCTCCAGTGCGCCACGCCGTCCAATACGACTCGCTCCACCGGGTGTAACCCGCCGCCGCCCCGCAAACCAAGAGAACCATCAACCGAAAGGAGCCGGCCGTGCCGCAAGAACAGACAGCACAGGCGCTTGAATCCGAGGAACTCGTGCCGCCCGCTGAGCCACACGCCGCCCACCATTCCAAGAAGGTGGAAACCCAGGCGGATCTCAGTGCTGAGATCAAGACCATCGGGGACCGCTACGCCCAGGCCCTGAAGAACGGCAGGGGTCCCGAGACCATGCCACGCCTGGACTATGCACCGTACCGCAGCAGCATCCTGCGACACCCCACCAAGAGCCTGCACCACGCGGACCCGGAGACCATCGAGCTCTACTCGCCCGCGTTCGGCCACCAGGATGTGCACGCCCTGGAATCGGACCTGACCATCCAGCACAACGGCGAACCCCAGGGTGAGCGCATCATCGTCGCAGGCCGCGTCCTCGATGGCGACGGCCGCCCGGTTGCCGGCCAGCTCGTGGAGATCTGGCAGGCCAACGCATCTGGCCGCTACATCCACAAGCGCGACCAGCACCCGGCGCCGCTGGACCCGAACTTCACCGGCGTCGGCCGTTGCATCACCGGTGACGACGGCTCGTACAGCTTCACCACCATCAAGCCCGGCGCGTACCCGTGGAAGAACCACTTGAACGCCTGGCGTCCGGCGCACATCCACTTCTCCATGTTCGGCTCGGAGTTCACGCAGCGCATCGTCACCCAGATGTACTTCCCTGGTGACCAGCTCTTCCCGCTGGACCCCATCTACCAGTCGATCGTGGACCAGGATGCACGTGACCGACTTGTGGCGGAGTACGACCACGAACTCACCAGCCCCGAATGGGCGCTCGGGTACAAGTGGGACATCATCCTGACCGGTTCCAAGCGGACCTGGACGGAAAACGAAGCTTACGGCGACGCCGGGGACGAGGAGTAGGCACATGAGCAAGCTGACACCCACACCGGGCCAGACCGTTGGTCCCTTCTACGGCTACGCGCTTCCCTTTAACAAGGACAACGAACTCCTGGCTCCGGGCAGCCCCGGCAGCATCCGCCTGCAGGGCACCGTCTACGACGGCTCGGGCAGCACCATCCCGGATGCCATCCTGGAGATCTGGCAGCCGGACTCCGAGGGCAACATCGTGCAGCGCACCGGCTCCCTGGTCCGCGACGGCTACACCTTCACCGGCTGGGGCCGCGGCTCCGTGGGCAACTCCGGCGTGTACACCTTCACCACGGTCAACCCCGGACCCACGGCACCAGGCGCTGCGGCGTTCATTTCAGTTGCGGTCTTCGCCCGCGGCCTCATGAACCGCCTCTTCACCCGCGTGTACCTGCCGGAAAACGAGGAAGCGCTGGCCAACGATCCGCTGTTGAGCTCCTTGGATCCTGAGCGCCGCAAGACGCTCATCGCCCGCCGCGATCCTGACGGCGGCCTCACCTGGGACATCCGTCTGCAGGGTGGCGACGAGACCGTCTTCCTGGATTTCCAGAAGGACGGTTCCTTGGATACGAGCGTCAACGCGGACCATTCTGCACGGGAAAACCAGGCATGACCGACGGCGACTTCGGCCTCCTTAGCCCCGTCTCGGCGTCGCCCGCTGTGGCGGCGCTGACGGGCGACCATGCCGTGATCGCGGCGATCCTCGACGTCGAAGCCTCCTGGGCTGCCGTCCTCGAGGACGCGGGACTTGTCCCCGCCGGATCCGCTGCTGTGGTGGCCGAAGCCGCCGATGCCGGTTCCTACGACATGCTTTCGGTAGCGGAACGCGCCCAGGGTGGCGGAAACCCGGTGATTCCGCTTCTCGGTGACTTGCGCGCCCGCGTCCGGGAGTTGGACACCACCGGAATCGGCGCCGGTAAAGCTGTCCACACCTCGCTGACCAGCCAGGACGTCCTGGACTCCGCCCTCATGCTGCTTGCCAGCCGCACCGTCACGGCGCTGCTGGTCGACGTCAAGGGCACGACGACGGCGCTCGCTACCTTGGCGGAGCAGCATGCGGACACGCTGTGCGTGGGCAGGAGCCTGACGCAGCATGCGCTTCCGTACACCTTCGGGCTCAAGGCCGCCCAGTGGTTCCAGAGCGTGGCCGCTGCGGCTGCGCGGCTGGAGTCCCTCGAGTTGCCGGTCCAGTTCGGCGGGGCGGGCGGAACGCTGGCTTCGGCCACGAAGCTGACTGCTGGTTCTGCCTCCACACCTTTCGACTTGGCTGATGCGCTGGCTGCCAAGCTGGGCCTTGAGCCAGCTCCCGCGCCCTGGCACACCAACCGCCTGCCCATCACGGCCCTCGGCGATGGGCTCGCTGCCCTGGTCGATTCCTTTGGCAAGATCGCCGCCGATCTCCTGTTCCTGAGCCGCCCGGAAGTTGCCGAGCTCGGCGAACCGTTGGCCGCCGGCCGCGGAGTTTCCTCGGCCATGCCCCAGAAGCAGAATCCGGTGCTGTCCGTGCTGGTCCGCAGCGCGGCATTGCAGGCGCCCGGTCCAGCGTCGCAACTGCACCTCGCGGCGGCAACCTTCAACGACGAACGCCCCGACGGTGCCTGGCACAGCGAGTGGCCGGCCCTGCGCCAACTCCTCGCCTTGGCATTGGGAGCCGCTGGACATCTTCTCGAGCTCACGGAAGGCCTTCGTGTCTTCCCGGAAGCCATGCGCCGGAACCTCGAAATCTCTGGACCGCTGCTGCTCAGCGAAGGTGTGGCGGCCGGCGTCGCACCTCTCCTCGGGGAGGACGGGAAGCAGAAGCTGCAGGGCGTCGTCGACGAAACCCTGAAGGCACCCGCCGCCGAACAGTCCCGCATCTATACCAAGCTGCTGCGCGAAGCCGTCCCTGCCGACAAACTGTCCGATGCGGAGCTTGATGCGCTGCTGGACCCGGCGAGCTACCTCGGCGAAGCCCAGGAGATCAGCCGCCGCATCCTCGCCGCTTACCCGCACTTCTCCGCGCCAGCCGAAAATCCTGGAAACCCATCGAAAGGAGCCATTCGTGGCTAAGCCAACTGTCAAGGCCGTGCTGCTGTCCCCGCAGCGCGAATTGGGAGCCAAGCCGCTCCTGGTGGTGGGTCCGTCGCTGGGCACCTCCACGATTCTCTGGACGGAAACCGCGGCCCTCCTGGGCAATGACTATGACGTCATCGGCTGGGACCTCCCCGGCCACGGCATCTCGCCGACCGTCACCGAAGGTTTCGATATCGCGGAACTGGCTGACGCCGTCGTCGACCTTGTTGACTCTGTGAGCCCCGGCGCGAAGTTCCATTACGCGGGTGTTTCGATGGGTGGGGCCACCGGCCTGCAGCTCGGCATCAAGCAC
The DNA here is from genome assembly GCF_025421775.1 of Paenarthrobacter aurescens. GTDB lineage: Bacteria > Actinomycetota > Actinomycetes > Actinomycetales > Micrococcaceae > Arthrobacter > Arthrobacter aurescens_B. The sequence continues at coordinate 238,335 of NZ_JAOEFX010000004.1, forward strand.
GGCGACCGCCTGAACAGCCTGTCCGTCCAGTGCAGCGGTGCCAAGCTGGGCACACCGGAAGGCTGGCTGGAACGCGCGGAGACCGTCCGCAAACTCGGCACTCCCGTGATGATCCAAGGCTCGGCGGAACGCTGGTTCGCACCCGGTTTCATGGACCGCCAGCCGGAAATCAGCAGCCGACTTCTGCACTCCCTGCGCGACGCCGACCGCTTTGGTTACTCATTCTGCTGCGAAGCCCTCGCTGCGTTCGACGTGCGCGAGCAGCTCGGCAGCATCGCTGTTCCAACCCAGGCGATCGCCGGCAGCGAGGACACGGTTGCTCCGCCGTCGTTCGCTGAAGCTGTTGCCGCTGGCATCACCGCGGGCGGCGGTACCGCCACGGCTGAAACGCTCGACGGCGTAGGTCACCTCGCGCCCGCCGAGGCGCCGGCAGCTGTGGCTGAACTGATGCGCACCTTCATGAAGGAGAACGGACGATGACCCCTGAATCCCAGCACAATGGTGCTGTTCAGCCCGACGCAACTACGCAGGACATTTACGACGCCGGCATGGTGGTCCGCCGTGAAGTGCTCGGAAACGCGCACGTGGACCGCGCGAACGCCAACAAGGATTCCTTTACCGAGGATTACCAGGACATGATCACCAGGATCGCCTGGGGTGGCATCTGGACGCGGCCCGGCCTGAGCCGGCAAATGCGCTCCGCCGTCACCCTCACAGCGCTGGTGGCACACGGTCACTGGGAGGAGCTCGCCATGCACGTCCGGGCGGCCCTCAACAACGGCCTGAGCAGGGACGAGATCAAGGAAATCCTGCTGCAGACAGCTATCTATTGCAGTGTTCCGTCGGCCAATTCGGCCTTCAAAACGGCCCAAAAAGTATTCGCCGAGATCGACGCGGCTTCCCCCTCCAACGAACCCAACTGAGTCGCACTTCAGGTCGTTCTGAACGCTGAAAACGGCCTGAACTGCCACTCAGTTGGGCAGATAGAAAGTGAAACCCATGAACCAGGCTTTTGTGTACGACGCCGTGCGCACTCCCTTTGGTAAGTTCGGCTCCGGCCTTGCTGCGGTCCGTCCCGATGACCTTGCTGCGCACGTGGTCCGTGAGTCCGTTCGCCGGGCGCCGGGGCTGGATGTTGAGCGGATCGACGAAGTCGTGTTCGGCAACGCCAACGGTGCCGGCGAGGAAAACCGCAACGTTGCCCGCATGGCCACTTTGTTGGCTGGCCTGCCGGTGTCCATTCCGGGAACCTCGGTCAATCGGCTGTGCGGCTCGTCCCTGGATGCGGCGATCATTGCGTCGCGGCAGATCAACGCCGGCGACGCTGAGCTGATGCTGGTGGGCGGCGCCGAATCCATGTCCCGTGCGCCCTGGGTTTTGCCGAAGACGTCCAAGCCCTACCCGGCCGGTGACATGACCTTGGCCTCCACCACGCTCGGTTGGCGTTTGGTGAACCCGGCCATGAACAAGGACTGGACCATCTCCCTGGGCGAGGCCACGGAACGGCTGCGCGAGAAGTACGGGATTACGCGGGAACGCCAGGACCAGTTTGCTGCGGATTCGCACAACCTGGCCGACGCTGCGTGGAACGAAGGCTTCTACGATGCTTTGGTGACAGCGGTGCCGGGCACCGACCTTGTCCGGGACGAGGGCATCCGTGCCGGTTCTTCGGCGGAGAAGCTCGCTGGTTTGAAGACCGTCTTCCGTCCCGAGGCTGCCGGGCCCGACGGCGGTACGGTCACCGCCGGGAACGCCTCGCCTTTGTCTGACGGTGCTTCGGCGGCGTGGATCGGTTCGGAAGCTGCTTCCTCGATCCTCGGCATGGAGCCCCTCGCCCGCATCGCCGGCCGCGGTGCGCATGGCAACGACCCCCAGTTCTTCGGCTTCGCCCCGGTGGAGGCCGCGAACAAGGCCCTCGCGAAGGCGGGCATCGGCTGGGACCAGGTGGGCGCCGTCGAACTTAACGAAGCGTTCGCCGCGCAATCACTGGCATGCGTTGACGCGTGGGGGATCGACCCCGGAATCGTGAACCAGCACGGCGGGGCGATCGCGATGGGCCACCCGCTCGGTGCCTCCGGTACCCGCATCCTCGGCACCCTGGCCCGGTCCCTGCAGGCTTCCGGCCAACGCTGGGGTGTCGCGGCGATCTGCATCGGCGTGGGCCAAGGCCTGGCTGTGGTGCTCGAAAACGTTACTGCCGGTGTTTCGGAAGGAGTCTAAGGATCATGCTGAATTTCATTGACACTGTTGGCGAGGCTGTCGCCGGCATCAAGGACGGCTCCACGGTGATGATCGGCGGGTTCGGCAACGCCGGGCAGCCGTTCGAACTGATCGACGCCCTCATGGATTGCGGCGCGAAGGACCTGACCGTGGTCAACAACAACGCCGGCCAGGGCGACCAAGGCCTGGCGTTGCTGATCAAGGAGGGCCGGGTCCGCAAGATGATCTGCTCCTTCCCGCGGCAGTCCGATTCCTGGCACTTCGACGCCAAGTTCCACGCCGGTGAGATCGAGCTGGAGCTGGTCCCGCAGGGCAACCTGGCTGAGCGCATCCGGGCCGCGGGCGCGGGTATTGGTGGATTCTTCACTCCGACCGGTTACGGCACCACGCTGGCTGAGGGCAAGGAAACCCGCATTATCGATGGACGGGGCCAGGTGTTCGAAACGCCGATCCACGCCGACGTCGCCCTGATCAAGGCACTCAAAGCCGACGGCAAGGGCAACCTCGTGTACCGCAAGACCGCCCGCAACTTCGGCCCGATCATGGCCGCCGCTGCCAAGCACACCATCGTGCAGGTATCGGAGATTGTGCCCACCGGTTCCCTGGACCCGGAGAACGTGGTGACACCCGGTATTTACGTCAACAGCGTGGTCCGCGTCGGCGGTTCCAGCGCAGAACAGGTGGCCTGATTATGAGCACCCAAACAAGCATCCAGACCTCCGAGAAGCCGTTGGGCCGCGACGAGCTCGCCCAGTTGGTGGCCCGCGACATCGTGCCCGGCTCATTCGTGAACCTGGGCATTGGCCAGCCGACGCTCGTGTCCAACTACCTCACCGAAGAACAGAACATCACGCTCCACACGGAGAACGGGATGCTCGGCATGGGCCCGGCCGCTGAAGGCGAGGAGATTGACGGCGATCTCATCAACGCCGGCAAGATCCCCGTCACCGAACTGCCCGGAGCCTCGTACTTCCACCACGCCGACTCGTTCGCGATCATGCGCGGCGGGCATCTGGACATCTGCGTGCTCGGCGCGTTCCAGGTATCCGCCACCGGCGACCTCGCCAACTGGCACACTGGCGCCCCGGACGCCATCCCCGCCGTTGGCGGCGCAATGGATCTCGCAACGGGTGCCAAGGACGTCTTCGTGATGATGACCTTGCTGACCCGTGAGGGCGTGTCCAAACTCGTGGAGCAGTGCACGTACCCGCTCACCGGCGTCGGCTGCGTCACCCGCGTGTACACGGACAAAGCCGTCTTCCTCACCGGACCCGACGGCGTCACCGTCCGCGAGACGTTCGGTTGCACCTTCGAGGAAATCCAGGAGCTCGTACCCCTGCCGTTGAAAAAGGCGGAGTAGGCCCCGCAAGTTTGGGCTCCTCGTTGAGAGGCCCGCTCTGCGCGCTATTTCTTGAACCAAAAGCGCAGATCAGGCCCCGCAACGCACCCTAGGATTGGTAACCATGACCGACTCCGCAGTTACCCCGCAGGCCAGCGACCAGTATGTCCAGTCGTTGGCCCGCGGGCTTTCGGTGATACGGGCGTTCGACGCGAACAACCCGGTGATGACGCTTAGCGAAGTCGCAGCCCGCACGGACCTGACCCGCGCCACGGCACGCCGTTTCCTGCACACCTTGGTTGAGCTGGGCTACGTCCGCACCGACGGCAAGACCTTCGCGCTCACGGCCAAGGTGCTGCAGCTTGGCTACTCCTACTTGTCGGCGCTGTCCCTGCCGCAGCTGGCCCAGCCACACCTGGAGCAGCTGAGCCTGAAACTGGGGGAGTCGACGTCGGCCGCGGTCCTCGACGGCCCGGACATCTTCTATGTGGCCCGCGTCGCCACGCGCCGGATCATGAACGTCGGCATCACAGTCGGCACACGCTTCCCGGCCTACGCCACGTCCATGGGTCGGGTCCTGCTCGCCGGATTGCCGCAGGCCAAACTTGAGGCTTATCTGGCCGGGGCTGAGTTGAAAGCCCTCACGCCGCGAACCGTTGCCAGCGCGCCCGACCTGAGGGCCGCCGTCCAGCGCGTCCGTGCGCAAGGCTGGTGCCTGCTCGACCAGGAGCTCGAAATCGGACTGATGTCCATCGCGGCGCCGGTATGGAACCACAACAATGGCGACAACGTCGCAGCGATCAACGTGTCCCTGCAGGCCCAAGCGGTCGCAGCGCAGCCGGACCCGGACGCGTACCTCGAGTCAGTGCGACAGGAAGTGGTGGCCACAGCCAACGCCATTTCGCAGGACGTCTCAGCGAAGCACTGATTACTTCCGGATCGCTGCCAACCGCGTCTCGAGGATCCGGCGCACCAGTGAGTCCGGCACGGGGTTGTCCGCCGAAAACCGCAACGTCCCCGGCGACCAGGAGTAACCGCCCAGCTCCTCCGACATTTCCGGCAGGATCTGTCCACTGAACGGATACAGTGCCAGGTGCTTCTTGGTTTCGAGCACACTCAGAAAGCCCTTGCCATCAACCGTCAGCGCGGGCATTCCGTAGCTGACGCCTTCTTCGGCGTCGGGGGCCAACTCGCGGGCGATCCCCACAATCCGCTCCAGAATCGAGCGATTGCCCTCGCTGACGTTCTCCAGATATTCGGTGACGGTGCCCATAGGGACATGGTTCACCCAAGTCGGGCCGAATGCCACACTTGGGACATGAGCCCACTCGTCAATGGTGGTTGGAGCCCCGCGGACCAAGACCATGCCCGTGGGAAAGCCGCCCGGGAATCGCTGCCGCGCAGCGCCCAAGGGATCTTCGCGACGCCGGAGCGAAACCCCGTGGCCATTCTTGAGGAGCAACACACCTCGAGGTTGGCGCACTTGGTTCCTGTTCGTGTTGGGCGGATGCTGCAGACGCCGTTCGCCTTCTTCCGGGGAGCCGCTGCCGTCATGGCGGGCGACCTTGCCCATGAGCAGACTTCCGGACATCAGGTGGTGGCTTGCGGCGACGCGCATCTGGCCAACTTTGGTTTGTACGCGTCCCCCGAGCGGCGCTTGGTCTTCGACCTCAACGACTTTGACGAGGTCTTCCCGGCGCCGTGGGAATGGGACGTCAAGAGGCTCACGGCAAGTATCTGGCTGAGCGGACGCAACAGCGGGCACTCCGAAGAGCAGTGCCGCACCGCCGCAGAAGCTGCTGCACGTTCGTACCGCCTGGCCATGCGGAGGTTGTTCGAGGGAACAGCCGCGGAACGGTACTACTTCCAAGTCGACACGGACATCCTGACGGCGACCATGGCATCGGCAGGCATCCTGGACAAGGACATGAAGAAAGCCAAGCGACGCACCTCGGAGCAGGTCCTGGCGAAGATGACGGCTGAAACTGTCCACGGGGAGCCGAGGATCGTGGACCAGTGGCCGCTGGTCTACCACCCGGAAACAGCGACGTTGGATCGCGTGAGCGCGCTCTTCGAGCTGTACCGAAGCTCGTTGCGGGCCGATACTGCCGTGTTGGTAAGCCAGTACCGGCTAGTCGACGTAGCGCTGAGGGTAGTCGGTGTCGGCAGCGTGGGCACGCGGTGCTGGGTGATCCTGATGCTGGGACCGTCCGGGGAGCCGCTCTTCCTGCAAGCCAAGGAGGTGCAACGTTCGGTGTTGGAGAGCCATGGTGGTGCCCGGCCGTCCTCCGATGTCGTGCGGTTGCTGACGAACTTTGGCCAGGGCTACCGCGCCGTGGCCGGGCAACGGATCATGCAGGCGCAGTCAGACCCTTTCCTTGGATGGGTAGGCAACACAGTGGAGACCGATGGCCAGTTGCGCGACTACTTCGTCCGGCAATTCCGCGACATGAAGGGCTCCTTCGCGGTGGATCAGCTGGGCCCGGGGCCCCTGACGGACTACGCCCGGCTGTGCGGCGGAGTGCTCGCCCGCGCGCATTCCCAAACCCCCGGCAGTGCGTTTATCGCAGGCTACTTGGGCCGTTCGGACGTGTTCGACAAGGCAATGGCGGGATGGGCGAAGTGCTACGCCGACCAGACCGAGAAGGATCATGCGGAGTTGGAACGCGCAGTCCGGACAGGCCGCCTCGACGCTGAGAGCGGCATCTGACCCGGCTGCGCGGTCCAGATGTTTAGCGCTCCGGGATCACCGCGATGCCCTGGATTTCGATCAGGGCCTCTTTCTGCCACAGGCGCGTGACGCCGATACCGGCCATCGCGGGGTATTGAGAGCCTGCCATGTCACGCCAGATGCGCCCGATCTCGCGGCCATTGGCCATGTAGTCGTCCACGTCCGTGAGGTAGATGGTCACGTTGACCAGGTCCTCGGGCTGTCCGCCGGCCTCGCGCAAGGTGGTGATGACGTTGGAGAACGCCTGCGTGAACTGCTCCACGATGCCGCCGGGAACGATGTTCATGTTCTTGTCCAAGGCCGTCTGCCCGCCCAGGAAAACAGTGTTTCCGGCAAGAATGCCGTGCGCGAAACCCGATGGCTTGGGCAGCGATTCCGGGTTGATCGTCTGGTGGCTCATGCTGTTCCTCCTCGTTGTGGCAACTGCAAAAACTTTTGGAAAGCCTCTGTGCAGATCATTTCTGCCGTGCTACGTTGAGCATATGTGACGATCGTAAAAAAGTCGACACATCACAAAGACTCGAAGGGAACCCGCAATGAAACTCGCCACCTTGCGCACGGCCAACGGAGGTACGACGGCGGCACTCGCCACGGGCACCGACTCCTACCTCGCGCTGCCCGCCACTGACGTCGGGGCCCTCCTGGCCCAGCCGGAGTGGCGGTTGGTCGTCGAGAAGGCAGCAGAGACTGCAGCGTCCAACGGGCAGGCCGTCATCGCTGCAGCCGACGCCGACCTGGCGCCGCTCCTGCCCCGTGCAGGCAAGGTCATCTGCTGCGGCCTGAACTACGGTGACCACATCCAGGAAATGGGCCGCGAACTTCCTGAGTACCCCACGCTCTTCGCCAAATACGCAGACACCCTGGTCGGAGCAAACGACGCCGTAGAAGTCCACGGCAGCGTCCGCGTCGACTGGGAAGCCGAGCTCGCCGTCGTCGTGGGTTCTGAACTGTTCCGTGCGGACGAAGACCAGGCGAGCGAGGCAATCGCCGGGTACACCGTGGCCAACGATGTCTCCATGCGCGACTGGCAGAGCCGAACCCTTCAGTGGTTCCAGGGGAAGGCCTGGGATGGCAGCACTCCCGTGGGCCCTGTCATGTTGACGGCCGATGAGGCAGGCCAGAGCTTCGAGGTCCGCGGCTACGTCAACGGCGAGCTGGTGCAGCAGGGGAACACCAGCACCCTGGTGTTTGGCCCCGCGCAGCTCCTGTCCTATATCTCGCAGTTCACCGTCCTGCGCCCCGGCGACCTCGTCCTGACGGGAACACCCGGGGGTGTGGGCATGGGGATGACCCCGCCCCGCTACCTCAACGACGGCGATGTCCTCACCACCGAAATCGACGGGATCGGCCGGCTGCAGAACCAGTTCCGGATCCACGTACCAGTCCCGGCAAACGCCTAAACCACACCACATCAAAGGAGAGCCCCATGAGCCAGACCGCCACCGAATACCGCCTCGAAGGCGACAACTCCATCTACGCCCAGGCAGATGGCAAGGTCGTTCCGGTCGTCACCCGCGCTGGCGCGGAGGACACCAACACCGCCCAGTCCGGGGACTGCATCCGCGTCTCCGGCGTGAGCATCCAGCACACCCCCGCAACCAAGATCTGGTTCGGCCAGGTCTCCAACACTCCCGGATACCGCTCACTCCCGCACCACCACGGCGAGGCTGAAACCGGCGGCTACGTGCTCCGGGGCCACGGCCGGATCTACTTCGGCGAGAACTACTCGGAGTTCATCGACATGAAGGCCGGCGACTGGGTTTTCGTCCCGCCCTTCATGCCCCACGTCGAAGCCAACATGTCCATCACTGAGGAACTCGTCTGGCTGACGGCCCGTACGCCGGAAAACCTGGTGGTCAACCTCGAAGACGTCGCCGACGAAACCCTCGCCGACTACCGCCGGGTCTAAGCCATGATCACTGGAACCCTGACGTCGGAGACCTTTCTCAAGGCCATCGAGCTCACGCCGGCAACGGCAGAAGTATTCGATGAAGCGTATGAAGCAACCACCCAGTACGTGCCGTGGCCAAAAGCCTACGGCGGAGACATGGTGGCCCAGGCCGCAGCTGCAATGATGCGTTCCGTTGACGCGGACCGGCAGCTGCACTCCATGCACAGCTACTTCATGCGTCCCGTGGATATCGGTTCCAGTGTTCGCTACGAAGTAGAACGCCTGAGGGATGGCCGCGGGTACTCCACCCGCACCGTCCGCGGCTTCCAGAACGGGAAACCCGTCTATGCCGCGATGGGTTCCTTCCAGGTTCCCGAGGACGGTCCGGACTTCCAACCTGAAGCCCCTGCCGCCGTCGAGCCTGAATCGCTGCGGACCGCAGCGGAAGCGCTGGACGGGACAGACGGGCCGGCCGCAGACTATTGGTCCACGGGTCGCAGTTTCGATATGCGGCATATTCCTGGTCCGGTATACATCGAGTTGGAAGGCGGTGCCGTGCCGCAGCAAGCCATCTGGGTCAAGGCCTTCGATGCTTTGCCCGACGACGCCGACCTCCACCGCGCCGCCCTCGCCTACGTCTGCGATTACACCATCCTGGAGCCGCTGCTCCGGGTCAATGGTCTCAACTGGTCCAGCCCGGGCCTCGCCACCGCCAGCCTCGACCACTCCATGTGGTTCCACCGGGACGGCCGCGCTGACGACTGGGTGCTCTACGCCCAGGACGCCATCTCTGGTCAAAGCAACAGGGGCCTCGCCATGGGCCGCTTCTTCGACAAGCAAGGAAGGCTCCTCGCCACGGTGGCCCAAGAGGGCATGATCCGGGCCGGCGCCTAAAGAGCTTTCTACCTCCCCAACCATCAGCTTCAACGACGCACCACTGAAAGGAACGGCCATGAGCATGATGCCATCGGCCCACGTGGACACCTTCACCCGCGACCACCTGCCGCCCGCCGATACCTGGCCTGCGCTTGAATTCACCCTTCCCGAGCTTCACTACCCGGAACGGCTCAATGCTGCCGCGGTACTGATCGACGACGCTGTCGAGCAGTACGGCGCGGACCGCCCGGCCCTGTGGACACCCGATGGCTCGGTCTGGACCTATGGTCAGCTCCAGACGCGTTCCAACCAGGTGGCCCAGGTCCTCACCGAAGACCTCGGTGTGGTTCCCGGCAACCGGGTGTTGCTGCGTGGCCCCAACAACCCGTGGATCGTCGCGGGCTGGCTAGGGGTGCTGAAGGCCGGCGCCGTGGTGGTCACCACCATGCCCATGCTGCGCTCCACAGAGGTCTCCACGCTGATCGAACTCACCAAGCCGGTGGTGGCTATTTCTGATCACCGGTTCGTGGATGAGCTGTTGGTTGCGGCCGGGGAAGACGTCACCGTCCTGACGTACGGAGCCGATAAAGGATTCGACGACGACGGCGACCTCGCCTCGCGCTGCGGGCACAAGAGCGGCAAGTTCACGGCTGTGGACACCGCCGCCGACGACGTTGCCTTGCTGGGTCCGACGTCGGGCACCACCGGTGTGCCGAAGGTGACTATGCACTTCCACCGGGACATCCTGGCCAACGCCGACACCTTTGCCCGCTACATCCTGCAGCCCACAGCAGACGATGTTTTTGCAGGATCACCGCCGTTGGCCTTCACTTTCGGCCTGGGTGGCCTGGTGGTCTTCCCGCTGAGGTTTGGCGCGTCGTCGCTCCTGACCGAAAAGGCGGGTCCGGTGGAGCTGGCCGAGCATGCCTCAAAAGCCGGAGCCACCATCCTCTTCACTGCCCCCACGGCCTACCGGGCCATCCTCAAAGAGAAGCGCGGCGAGCTGCTGCGCGGCCTGCGCATCGCTGTGTCGGCGGGCGAGCACCTGTCCAAGGAAACCTGGGAAGCCGTGCATGAGGCCACGGGCCTGCGGTTGGTCAACGGGATCGGCGCCACGGAGATGCTGCACGTCTTCATCTCCGCCGCCGGAGACGACATCCGCCCGGGAACCACCGGCCGGGCCGTTCCGGGGTTCAGGGCCACCATTCTGGACGACGACGGCAACGAACTTGGCCCGGGCACCATCGGTCGACTGGCCGTCATTGGCCCCACAGGGTGCCGCTACCTGGACGATGCCCGGCAGGCGAACTACGTGGTCCGCGGCTGGAACGTCACCGGGGACACGTTCGCCATGGACGCGGACGGGTACTTCACGTACCAGGCCCGCTCGGACAACATGATCGTCTCCTCCGGCTACAACATCGGTGCGCCCGAGGTTGAGACGGCAATCGACCAACACCCGGATGTGGTGGAGAACGCGGTCATCGGAATTCCGGATGAGGAGCGCGGCAGCATCGTCTGCGCGTTCGTCGTCCTGCGTGAGGGCGTCACCGGCGACGCCGCCAAGCGCAAGGAAATCCAGGACTTCGTGAAGCAGACCATCGCCCCGTACAAGTACCCGCGTGACGTCCGCTTCGTCACCGAACTACCCCGCAACCCCAGCGGCAAACTCCAGCACTTCAAGCTCCGCGACAAAGTCCTCTCAGAGGACGCAACCGGGAACGCGAGCAACACCGAACAACTGACCCCCGCCGGCCAGAGCCAGGCCTGAGAAGGAGCAACACCATGAAAATCGCAATCGTTGGAGGCGGCCCCGGCGGCCTGTACTTCGCAGCACTCATGAAGCAGCTGGACCCGTCGCACGACATCACGCTCTGGGAACGCAACGCTGCCAGCGACACCTTTGGCTTCGGCGTGGTATTTTCCGATGAGACGCTGGGCGGCATCGGCAACGCCGATCCCGTGGTGGCCGAGTACATGAGCCGCCGTTTTGCCCGCTGGTCCGATATCGACATCCACTTCCGCGACCAGATGATCACTGTCGGCGGCCAGGGCTTCGCTGCCATGAGCCGCAAGGAATTGCTAGAGCTGCTGCAGCGCCGCTGCATCGAGCTGAACGTCGACGTGCGCTTCAGCACCTTGGCCCCGGCCGTCGAGGAGCTCGAAGCCAATTACGATCTTGTGCTCGCCGCCGATGGCGTCAATTCGCAGATCCGCGCCAAGTACGCGGACTCCTTCAAACCGAACCTGGACCCGCGGACCAACAAGTTCATGTGGCTTGGCACGGACCAGGTATTTGAGGCCTTCAAGTTCTTCGTGAAGGAGACCGAGTGGGGCGTCATGCAGATCCACGGCTACCCGTACTCCGACGAGGGCTCCACGTTCATCGTGGAAATGCACCAGGACGTGTGGCATGCGGCAGGTTTCGACGAGACCGCCAACGAGGTCTTCCCTCCGGGCGTCTCCGACGAGAAAGCCATCGCCAAGATCCGCGAGATTTTCGCAGAGGAGCTGAACGGCTACGAGGTCCTGACGAACAACTCCAAGTGGATCAACTTCACTACTGTCCGGAACGAGAGCTGGCGCCACAACAACGTGGTGCTGCTGGGCGACGCTGCCCACACCGCTCACTTCTCCATCGGCTCAGGCACCAAGCTGGCCATGGAAGACTCCCTGGCGCTGGCTGCCTGCCTGCACGAGCACCCTGATGTTGAGTCTGCATTGGCCGCCTACGAGGCAGAGCGCCGGCCCGTGGTGGCGTCCACCCAGCGTGCCGCCCAGGCATCCCTTGAGTGGTTCGAGCGCATCGGCCAGTACAAGGACCAGGACCCCACCCAGTTCGCGTTCAACCTGCTCACCCGCAGCCGGCGCATCACCCAAGAGAACCTTCGCTTGCGTGATCCCGAGTTCGCTGACGCCGTGGACCGCGACTTCGCAGAGTCACAGGGCCTCGCCGAGGTTGCCCCGGCCATGTTCCAGCCGTTCCGTGTGGGCGAACTGGAGCTCAAGAACCGTATTGTCGTCTCCCCGATGGACATGTACTCAGCCACGGACGGCATTCCTGGCGACTTCCACAAGGTTCACCTCGGCTCCAAAGCCCTCGGCGGTGCCGGGCTGGTCATGACCGAAATGGTCTGCGTCTCCGCAGCCGGCCGCATCACCCCGGGCTGCAGCGGTCTGTACACGGACGAGCAGCGCGACAGCTGGAAGGAAATCGTGGACTTCGTTCACAGCCGTTCCACCGCCAAGATCGGTGCGCAGTTGGGCCATTCAGGCCGCAAGGGTTCCACCAGGCTCATGTGGGAGGGCATCGACCAGCCGCTCGAGTCCGGCAACTGGACCGCTGTCGGGCCCTCAGCCTTGCCGTACAGCCCGGAGAACCAGACACCTGTGGAGCTGGATCGCGCCGGCATGGATGCCATCAAGGCGGAGTTCGTTGCCTCGACTGTCCGCGCAGAGCAGGCAGGCTTCGACCTCCTGGAAGTCCACGCCGCCCACGGCTACCTGCTGTCATCGTTCCTTTCGCCGGTCTCGAACAAGCGGACGGACGAATACGGCGGCAGCCTGGAGAACCGGCTGCGGTTCCCGCTGGAAGTGTTCGACGCCGTTCGTGCGGTTTGGCCTGCCAGCAAGCCCGTGACGGTCCGCATCTCCGCGACCGACTGGATCGAGGGTGGAAACACCTCCGATGATTCGGTGGCCATTGCCAAGGCGTTTGTTGAGCACGGTGCAGCCGGGCTGGACATCTCCACCGGCCAGGTTGCCAAGGAAGAGAAGCCCGCTTTCGGCCGCAGCTACCAGACCCCGTTTGCCGACCGCATCCGTCAGGAAGTTGCCGCTCCGGCAGGCGTGGCCGTGATCGCCGTCGGCGCCATCTCCAGCTACGACGACGTGAACTCCATCCTCCTTGCGGGCCGTGCGGACCTCATCGCCCTGGGCCGTACGCACCTTTACGATCCCCAGTGGACCCTGCACGCTGCCGCCGAACAGGAATACCAAGGCCCGGGTGCCCAGTGGATTCCGCAGTTCCGTGCCGGTCGCCGCAAGCCGCCGAGCTCCCGAACGGATGCCGTTCGCCCCCGCCTTTCCTTGCTGAAGGAAGCGGACATCGAAGAAGCCAACACCCACCTGCGCTGGACTCCTGAGTCGGCCGCCGCATCGGTTTTGGTGAAGTAACCATGGCCACCGCACCAGTCAACGACTGGAACGTGCCCAAGAAGACCACCGGCCTGGTGCTGTTCTGCTGCTGGCTCGCAATTCTCGCCGAAGGGTACGACGTCGGCGTCCTCGGTGCCATCCTGCCGGCCCTTGCCGAGTACAAGGAATGGAACCTCAGCCCTCTCGCTCTGGGCGGCCTTGGATCATATGCCCTGATCGGCATGCTTATTGGTGCCCTGTTTATCGGGACACTCAGTGACCTGGTGGGTCGCAAGAAGATGCTTCTGGCCTCCATGGTGATCTTCACGCTCACCCAGGCCGGGGCGGCGTGGGCTCCGACGCCTGAACTGTTCGGCATCTTCCGCCTGATTGGTGGCTTGGGAATGGGCGGCGTCATCCCGGTGGCAGCGGCCCTCACCATCGAGTATTCGGCTCCGAACAAGCGGTCCTACAACTACGGCCTCATGTACTCCGGCTATTCGCTGGGGATCGTTGCGGCGGCACTTGCGGCACTGTTCGTCCTGCCGGTGGGTGGTTGGCGCGCAGTGATCGCGATCGGCGCTGCTCCAGTAGTGCTGATTCCGATCATCTGGAAGTTCCTTCCTGAGTCCCTCGAATATCTGGAGTCCAAGGGACGGCGATCCGAAGCCAAGGCGCTGGCCGCCAAGCTGCGGATCGCAAATTACCGGCCCGTGGTCCCAGTGGCTCCCTCCGGAGCCCAAGTCGCTGATCCGTGGTGGAAGACCATCACCACCATGTTCTCGCGGAAGTACCTGCGGTCCACCGTGTTCTTCTGGATCTCGCTGTTCTGCGGCCTGGTGCTGGTCTACGGCCTGAACACGTGGCTGCCGAGCATCATGAAGAAGGCCGGCTACGACCTCGGTTCTTCACTGACGTTCCTCCTGGTCTTCAGCCTGGCGTCGGCCATCGGCGGCCTGCTCCTGGGGCGCGCTGCCGACAAATACGGTAAGAAGCTCATCCTGGTGGTGTTCTACATCCTGGGCGGACTGGGCATCATGCTCCTCGTCTTCCCGAACACCATGGTGGTCAACCTGCTGTTCGTCGCCTTCGCCGGCGTCGGTTCCATCTCCACGTCGCTGGTCCTCACGGGTTACATCGCCGACTACTACCCGGCCAAGGTTCGCGGAACGGCTACGGGCTGGGCACTGAGCTTCGCCCGTCTGGGCGCCATCTCCGGGCCATTGATCGGCGGCTGGATTGCAGGCTCGAAGCTGCCTTTTGAGGCCAACTTCGCGATCTTCGCCGGCATCGCAGTATTGGCCGCCGGCGCTGTGGCGATGATCCCGAAGCCGCAGCCCGAGGTGCCCGTGACCGCCGTCGACCCTGACGACGCCACCGTCAGCGCCCGCTAAGGGGAGCCGTGGAAAGCTTTCCGGAGGCGTGCGTCGAGCGGACGGTGGAGTGGGTGGATACCGATGCTTCGGGCCACCAGCACAATTCGGCCATACTGCGTTGGGTAGAAGCCGCCGAAGCCGAGCTCTTCCGGAAGCTGGTGCTGCCGGATTACTTCCCGAACGCTCCCCGCGTCCAGCAAGTCATCAATTACAAAGCCAAGCTGTGGTTCGGCCAGCGCATCACCGCAACGGTGAAGATCCACGCGCTCGGCCGGACCTCGCTGACCATGGCTTTCGAAGTAACGTCCGACGCCGGCGACGTCGCCGCTTACGGGACGGTCACCACGGTTCACGTCCCCAACGGCACCGACGCCGCACAGCCCTGGCCGGAGCATTTCGTCAGGGCTGTGCGGGGCGCCGAATAGTCTTCGCCGAGATGCCATTTAATAACAATGTCGAGCGCCGGCACTGTCACTAATTGTCATCCCGGCGTGGGGTGAGGTGGCTAGCGCAGGCCCTTCAGGATGTTCTTGGGGCGCTGCATCTCGCCATGCTTGGCACCAAGAACGATCACCCAGGCGGCGAAGGCGGGAATGGCCCACTGGAGTGCCTTCAGCTGGGTTTGGGCGGCCTTCAACTCATCCGATGCGCCGGGGCGCGGTTCCGTTGCCCCTTCTGCGCCTTCGTGGGACAGCTCATCCACTTTCTTGCCCACAACCCCGGCGTACAAAGTAACCGCAGCTCCAGCCAGGGTCACCACTGTCTTGTAGATGGTGTTTGCGGCCACGCTGTCCTGCTTGGCAATGCGCCCTTTGTTCTCCCACGCAATGGCCAGGTCTGCGGCCAGATGCCCGGCAAAGGCGGCTGTCTGAATCGGAGCCCATTTGCCCCATCCTTTGCTTGAAAGACGGGTTCGTTCCGTGGGGTCTTTGGCTTCCGCTGTTGCACCGTTGAGTCCGACGGCCCCCATCAGCGAGCCGCCAAACCATGCTGCGGCTGTGAGGTCGTGAATGGAACGGGCTACGAGATTTCCTGCCATGATGTGCTTCCTATCGTTGATACGGAGAGGACCTTTCGAGGCGGTATCAGCCACGAAACAGCGTTCACCCATAGTAAGCATGCTTATTATGTGGTGGCCAGCCATGAGGAACCGGATATCCCACACCTATGATGAACTGGACTGGCGCCTGAACTGCGGCGCGGAAATGAGGACCCTTTCGATGTTCGCCGTCCCGGCGCCCCCGGTGCGCCACCAGCAGCTCCTCGTCACGATCTTCGGCCTCTATGGCCGGAACGCCGGCGATGCTTTGCCGGTCTCTGCACTGATCTCCATGCTGGGTTCACTCGGTTATGACGCGCCGGGAGTGAGGTCCTCAGTGTCCAGGCTTAAAGCCAAGGGTGTGTTGAAGAGTGTCCGCGAGGACGGGATTGCCAAGTACAAGATTTCAGAGTCGGTCAGCGATGTATTCCGCGAAGGCGACCGGCGGATCTTCGCTCCCGAACAGCCCGCCCCCGTGGATACCTGGGTGCTGGCCGTTTTCTCGGTGCCGGAATCCATGCGGAACCGCCGGCACCAACTGCGCTCTGCCCTGCTGGGCCTGGGGTTTGGATCCGTGGCCAACGGGGTATGGATTGCACCTGCCCACAAGCTGGAACAGGCCAGGGAGCGGCTCACGGCAAGCGGATTGATCGAGTTTGTTGACCTGTTCCGCAGCGACTACGTCTTTGATGGACCCATGCGGCCCAAGATCTCTGAATGGTGGGACCTCAAGGAACTCGATGAGCAGTTCACCGAGTTCCTTGAGCTCTACGACGGAGCAGAACAGCAGTGGGCCGGGCGGGTAGGCGAGGATCCTGACCGTGCCTTGGCTGAGTCCACCGTAGAGCTGCGGCGCGACGCTTTCCGCTATTACATTCCGATGCTCACCATGTGGCGCAAGTTCCCGTACCGGGACCCAAACCTGCCCACCGACTACCTCCCGCCCGAATGGCACGGGCCGGCGGTTCGCAGGACCTTCCAAGCGGTACATCGCTTGGCGGCGCCCCTTGCGGCAGCGCACGCGCACGAGGTCATCGCTGAGGCCCTGGACCCGGCTGCAGCCTGACTACTCGCTGGTGCTGGGAACGTCGATGATGCCGAACACCTCACCCTGCGGCGCCCGGACCACGGCCATTCGGCCAAAAGGGCTTTCCGTGACAGGTCCCAGGAGCGTGGCGCCAAGCTCGACGGCCCGGGTGGCAGTGCCCTCGACATAGTTGCTGGCGAACCACGTCATCCAGTGGTTGGGTGTGTCCTCGGGAAGCTCGGTGTCGTGGTGGACTCCGCCCACTTCGCGACCATCCAGGGGCCTCCTGATGGTGGAGTAGACCATGCCTTCCTCGGTGACATCCTGGTAGCTGACATCGAAGACTTCGGAGTAGAAAGAGCGGGCGGCGGCGTAGTCGCGGGTGTGGAGCTCATTCCAACACAAGGCCCCGTGCTCATTGACGCGTTCCGCCCCAATGTGGGTGCCGGCCTGCCAGATCCCGAAGACGGCGCCGACGGCATCGAGGGCCAGGGCCATGCGGCCGGAGTCCATGACGTCAAAGGGAGGTGCCATCAGCTGTCCCCCGGACGAAACCACCTTCTTGGACGTGACATCAACGTCGTCCGACGCCAGGAACGTGGTCCAAACGGTGGGTATTCCTGGATCCTGTTTGGGGCCCACTCCTGCCACGGCCCGCCCCCCGAGGTGCGCCAGGAGGTAGTCACCGGAGTCCTCGCCCCCGGAAACGAATTCCCATCCGAACAGATCTGCGTAGAAGGCCTTGCCTGCTTCAAGGTTGTCGACGCCAAGATCGACCCACATGGGCGTTGCTGCGGGCCAGCTTGAGATTTTGGTGGACATGGGACTCCTCGGGTCAGGGGCTTTAAGGGGCGGCTGCCTCCCCGTTTGCCCTATGCGCCGAGCGCCCGAGGAGGCAGCCACTCATAAAGTGCATGTCGGACCCGGTTCGTGACACGGTTTCGCCTTCGAAAATCGGAAGCACCCCACAACAAAGGCGGCGGGCAAGCGAAAGCCGCCTGCCCGCCGTCGTGCGCTATGCCTTAGACCGTGCGGGTCGCCTTGGCGAGATTGTCGCGGAGTTCGTCCGCGTTTTGCCGGATGACGTATGCGGGCCGGTCGCGCTCAACGCGCCAGCTGTCCTCCAGCGGGCCAACGTTGACGGTGTCGAAGCCGAATTCGTCGTAGAGCCTGGTGACCAGTTCGGCGGCCTCAGGGAAGTCGCTCGCCGTTGCCAGCGCGCGACGGTTGGAAGTGCCGGCGGGGGTTCCGTCGGTGGTGATTTCCTTGGCGAAGATGTGGTTGAAGCCCTTGGCCACCTTGGAGGTGGGAAGGTGCTTTTGAAGCAGGCCGGAGGTGGTGGCTTCGCCGTTGTCCAGTTCCGGGATGCGGCCATCGCGCTCCCAGTAATAGTTGTTGGTGTCGATGACGATCTTGCCTTCGAGCGGCTCCGCGGGGATGTCCTGGTAGTTCTTGAGGGGCACGGTTACGACGGCGAAATCGCCCGCCGCTGCTGCCTCGGCCGGCGTTGCGGCCCGGGCACGCGGCCCGAGTTCCGCCACCAGCTCACCGAGGGTTTCGGGACCCCGTGAATTGCTGATCACGACGTCGTAGCCCAGTTCCACTGCCTTGCGTGCGACCTGGCTGCCAATGTGTCCTGCACCGATGATTCCGATTGTTGTCATGCTGGTCCCAACAAGATGTTGCAGGCGCCTATTTCCCGCGTTACGCAATATTTCGACCAGGCCTATACTAAGTAGTCTTACTATGTTGCTTGTTGGTTGTTGCTGACGACGAGGAGGGTTGAATGGCCGGGCATTTGGAGCTGGTTGAAACCCCTGACGGGGGATGTCGAATTTTGCTGGTAGACGGCGATGATTCCCTTATGGGAATGTCGAAGCGTTTCTCTTCGGTCGATGAGGCCGTTGAGGGTGTCGCCGCGATCCGGGAGGTGGCGGGGACGGGCCTGCTCCGCACCAGTACGGCTGAGCGCTACGCCGTACTGATGCTGGAGGAACCTGTTATGGATTCTGTGCTCGCAGCGCAGAGTCCGCAGACTCAATCAAAGGTGGTTAATTGTGGCAGCTGACTCGAACCCGGTAAAGAAGCGCGGCGTCCTTTTCGATGTGGACGGAACGCTGATCGACTCCAGCTACTTCCACGCCATGGCCTGGTGGCAGGCGTTCAGGCGCGAAGGGTTGGACGTCGAGATGTCCTCGATCCATCGACTCGTGGGTATGGGAGGCGATCGGTTGGTCCAGAACCAGGTGCCCGACTGCCCCCGGGACATGCTGGAGGACCTGAAATCGGCCCACGGCGCTGTCTTCTCAACATTCTGGCCAACCCTGCGGCCTTTTGACTCCGTCCGTGATCTGCTGGCCGCGTGCTCCGGCAGTGGCCTGGCGGTAGGCCTTGCGTCGTCGGCGCAAAAGCGTGATCTGGAGGTCAGCAGGCACATCCTCGACGCCGGATCCTCTATCGATGCGTGGACGAGCTCCGAAGATGCCGAGGAAAGCAAGCCTGCCCCGGACATCCTGGTCGCTTGCCTGGAGAAGCTCGAAGTCAGCCCCGGGGATGCTGTGTTTGTTGGCGATGCCGTTTGGGATGTAAAGGCCGGTGCGGCTATCGGCGTGCCCGTGGTTGCCCTGACTTGTGGCGGTATCAGCGAGGCTGAGTTGCGCGATGCAGGTGCCGCCGAGGTCTACGACAACCCGCGGCACCTGCTGGAGCACCTGGAAAGCAGCCTTATTGGACGGCTGGCAGCAGGGTCCCTCAGCGCCTAACGTTGCCCGTCGCTGATTCCCTTGTCCCGGCCGCGCCGGTTTCGCATCGTCCAAATGATCAAAGCAATGATGATGGCGGCGGCAACGGCGGCCAGGATCCATGGAATGACATCTGTGCGTGTCTGCTCTTGGGGGTCCGATTCCCCGGTCCCTGGGTTGGCCGGGCCGCTACCCGCGGGATTGGGAGTGCTGGATGCCCCCGATGAAGGCGCTGGATTAGTGGGCGTCTGGGTTGACGGGCCGCTCGGGTTGGTGGGTTCGGGTGACGGTGATGGAGTGGTGGCGGCTACGCCGCCCTGCGTGACAGCTGCTGCGTTGGCTGCCACCGAAGTGGAGAGCGCGCACCCGGCGAAAAGGGCCAAGGCCAGGGTTGTCATGGCTAATTTACGAAGCATCGTTGTCTCCTGGGGTAGGGGCATGTTCGCGAATCCTCATAGTCGTAAGCATACTGACTAAACCATGACTGTGGATGCCTGTCAGCGGGTGCCGCAGCGGGGCTGGGAGCGGCACCCGCGGCCGCCTAGCGCGTCAGTTTGGCGGAGTCCGGTTCCGGGTCACCGATGTGGCCGGGGGCGTTGGCGGCGAGGACACGCTGCACGAACGCGCTGTACTCCTCCATGTAGTGCCGCAACAGCCCGGCAGTACCTTCGTCCTTGACTGAACCGTCGTCGTCGTAAGCGTCTGCCACGAAGCGGATATAGGCCTCGGGCGCGTTCAGTTGCGGTGCGTCCAGGAAGCTCAGCACGCTGCGCATGGATGACTGCATCACTGCGGTGCCAATGCCGCCCGGCGACGCCCCGATGATCCCCGTGGGCTTCCGGGCGAACGAGTTGGTTCCCCATGGGCGCGAACCCCAGTCAATGGCGTTCTTCAGCGCACCCGGGATGGAACGGTTGTATTCAGGGGAGACAAACAGGATCCCGTCCGACGCGGCGATGGCATCTTTCAGTTCCCGGCCTGCGGGAGGGAAATCGGCGTCGTAATCGGAGCTGTAGAGGGGGAGGTCCTTAATGGCGATCTCATGGAACTCCAGCTCCGGGGGTGCCACGCTGATCAGGGCCTTGGAGAGGACCCGGTTGATGGAATTGCTTGCCAGGCTTCCGACGAAATAGCCGATTTTGAAGGTGTCCATAGCGGCGTTCCTTTCCGACGGCACGGCCGGAACCGACTCGTCGACGGTGTGGTGGCTGGTTGCCCCCAGCTTCAACCGACCCTAGTGGACTTGTGCACGTAGCGCAGCCCCTACTCCCGCCGGGACCCTTGCGGTCATAGACTCATGCCAACTGGTTTCTGGAGGGTTCGGGAAGAGGGGTGGCGGGTGAAAGCAGGTATAGCGCGCGAGGTGCTCGACGGCGAGCGACGTGTGGCCGCCACGCCTGAAACGGTCAAGCAATTGGCCGGGTTGGGCCTGGAAGTCCAGATCGAGTCCGGGGCCGGATCAGCCTCCGGTCATAGCGACGACGATTACCGGCAGGCCGGCGCCTCCGTGGTCCAATCCCTGGACCTCGGGACACTGGATGTCTACTGCCACGTGCGCCCCATGGAACCGTCGACGGCGGGAGCCCTTCGCCGGGGCTCTGTCACAGTCGGCTTGGGGTCGCCGTCCTCGGAGTTACCTACCGTGAGGGCGCTCGCCGCCGGTGGGATCACATCCTTCGCCCTTGAGCTGGTTCCCCGTATTTCGCGTGCACAATCCATGGATGCGTTGACATCCCAGGCCTTGGTGGCGGGGTATCGGTGCGTCCTTGAAGCAGCTATGCGGTTGCCTCGGTTCTTCCCGCTGTACATGACGGCGGCGGGGACCATTCCACCGGCCCGCGTGTTGGTGCTGGGCGCCGGTGTTGCCGGTCTCCAGGCGATCGGAACAGCCAAGCGGCTCGGCGCCCGGGTTTCCGCCAACGACATTCGCCCGGCTTCGGCTGACGAAGTAGCGTCCATGGGCGGAACGTTCATCAAGCTTGACCTCGAAACCGCAGAGGCATCCGGTGGGTACGCACGTGAATTGAGCGCGGACCGCGGCGCATTGCAACGGGCACTCTTGGCGCCTCACGTTGCCCAGGCGGACGTGTTGATTACCACGGCCGCCGTCCCTGGCAGGCGCGCACCCCTGCTGGTCAGCCGCGAGATGGTGCAGGGCATGAGGCCAGGTTCCGTGGTGGTTGACCTGGCGGCGGAATCCGGCGGCAATGTTGAGGGGAGCATTCCCGGGCAGGACATCCCCATAACCACCGCTGACGGTCAGGGGGTTGTGACGCTGGTGGGAATCAAGGATGCCGCGTCAGCGATGCCCGCGGACGCGTCGCGCCTTTACGCCAAGAACGTGGCCAACCTCCTGGCCCTCATGACCAAGGACGGAGTGGTTTCCCCGGACTTTGACGATGAAGTGGTTGCAGGCACGTGCCTCACCCACCACGGCGAGGTCCGGCACGCACCCACATCCGAGGCACTCACCGCGCTCGCCGAGGAAACGGCACCCGTTGGAAGTATTCATCCCGGAACCGAAGGAGCGCGCTGATGGACGGCATGAGCCTGCTGACGATCACCGTGCTGGCCGTTTTTGTTGGCTTTGAGGTTGTTTCGAAGGTCTCCAGCACCCTGCACACACCCCTCATGTCCGGGGCGAACGCGATCCACGGCATCATCCTGGTGGGGGCCATCATCGTGGCTGGACAGGCCGCCGATCCGTGGGTGCTGGCGGTCGCCCTGCTGGCGGTCGTCCTGGCCACGGCCAACCTCGTGGGCGGGTTCGTGGTGACTGACCGCATGCTGGAAATGTTCCGGGGACGGCAACGGCCGCCGTCGAAAGTTGATGCCGTGGAAACCGTGGCTAAGGAGCGCCACCAGTGACGCTGCTCAATCCCACCTGGACGGCACTCCTGTACCTGGCCGCGGCGGCGTGCTTCATTCTCGCGCTGAAGGGCCTGAACTCACCACGAACCGCCCGGCGCGGCAACCTCATTGGAGCATTCGGCGCGCTGCTTGCCGTGGTGACGGTGTTTGTGTCCGTGAAGCTGGACAACATTCCCTGGATTCTAGGGGCCATCGCGGTCGGTTCCGGTGTGGCGGCGCCGGTGGCCCGCCGGGTGCAAATGACGCAGATGCCGCAACTCGTGGCCCTCTTCAACGGCGTGGGCGGTGGCGCTGCGGCACTCGTGGCGTTGCTGGAGCTTCCACATACGGACGACTCCTGGGTTCGGGTGGCCATCGTCTTCACGCTGCTGGTGGGTGCAGTTTCCTTTGCGGGCTCCGGTGTCACCTTTGCCAAACTCCAAGGGCTCATGACCACGCGGCCGGTGACGTTCCCCGGCCTGCCCGCGCTGATGGCGGTGGTGTTGCTGGCGGCCGTGGGCGCCGGTGTTGTGGTGATCCTGAACGGTTGGGTGCTCCTCGCACTGGTCCTGTTGGTCCTGGGGCTTGTGGCAGGCATCCTGCTGGTGCTTCCGGTGGGTGGCGCTGACGTGCCGATCGTCATTTCACTCCTGAATGCCTTCACTGGCCTGGCTGTGGCGGCGTCCGGGCTGGTGTTGGGGAACGTCCTGCTTGTTGTTGCCGGCACCTTGGTGGGTGCCTCGGGCACCATCCTTACCCGGGCCATGGCCGCCGCGATGGGCCGCAGCGTCGCAGGCATCATGTTCGGAGCGTTCAAGGGTGGATCCACTGCCGGATCCACGGCCGTGAGTGAGCGGCCGGTCCGGTCCTCCAGCGCGGAGGACGTCGCAGTGCTGCTCGGCTATGCACAGCGCGTGATTATCGTTCCCGGATATGGCCTTGCAGTAGCCCAAGGGCAGCACACTGCTGCCGAGCTTGCTTTGGCCCTGGAAGCACGGGGGATTGAGGTGGATTTCGCCATCCACCCCGTGGCGGGCCGGATGCCGGGGCATATGAACGTGCTGCTTGCGGAGGCCAACGTGCCGTACGAGTCACTGAAGGAAATGGGCGACATCAACTCCGAGTTCAAGACGGCCGATGTTGCCTTGGTGGTGGGAGCCAACGATGTGGTCAATCCGGCTGCGAAGACCACTTCGGGTTCGCCGATTTACGGAATGCCCATCCTGGAGGTTGCCGACGCCCGGCAGGTGGTGTTCCTCAAACGCTCCATGCGCCCCGGGTTTGCCGGTATCGAGAATGAACTGTTGTACGAACCCCAAACCACCCTGCTGTTTGGCGATGCGAAAGACTCGCTGACCAAGGTCCTGGGTGCCGTGAAGGGACTCTAGGAAAACCGTATTTCTCCTTTTTTGGGCCTCTTAACCGCGTCACGTATGCATCGGTGGAGGCACAGGTCTTGTACAGAACCATGTACAGCAGGCTAGGAGTCATCGAGTGCAAGACCGTAAGAAAGAGTCGTTGTTTGGGTCGCGCTTCGTCCCCGCACAGGGTAAGAGCGTCACCAATTGGAGGTTGCTGGTTGGCCAAACCGTTCAAATTTGGCGTGGTGACGACATCGTGGACCAAGGCACGGTGGAGACCGTAACTCCTGACGGCAGCGTTCTGTGGCTTACCCAGAAGGGAGCGATTGGACGGCGGATGGTGACCAAGGAACGGGGAGCCCGCCTTCGGATCCAACTGATCAACTAAGGGGCAGCGCCCACCGGCCGTGGGCCTTCCCGGGCGTCCGCCGCCGTCCTAAGCTGGGCTGCACGAGTTAACGAAACCAGCCAAGCCCACATCCCAGCGAGGTTATGCCATGACCGTGAAACTCAACAAGAAGGCCCTGGACCACGCAAAGCATCTGGTCCGCGACGGCAAGGTGGTCAAGGACGCCCGCGACGACTGGAGCGAGCACGCCCCATCCACCAAGGACGAGAACACATTTCTGGACAAGCACGGGCACGCTGAATACTCCAAGTGGTTCCTCGGCGTGGATGACGAACACCCGGACGACCAAAAAGGCCACTACAAGTTCCCCATCGGCGACTTCAAAAAGATCCATCGCTGCGGTGTCATCGCCGCGGAGAGCCGCGCGGGCCAGTATGACTACGACGACATTCGTGAGGCTTTGGGGAAGCTTCTTGAAAAGATCGACGAAGACTGACCTGTCATGGCCAAGCTCATCTACTCAGCCATCATGTCCTTGGACGGCTTCATTGCGGACGCCGAGGGCAACTTCGACTGGGGTGTGCCGGACCAGGAAGTGCACAGGTTCATCAATGCTCGTGAGCGGACCGTGCAGCACTACCTCTACGGCAGGCGGCTTTACGACGTGATGAGCGCCTGGGACAGCTGGGACACCTCGTCCGAGCCGGCCCACATTGATGCCTTTGCCCAGTTGTGGAGGCAGGCCCAGAAGCTGGTGTTTTCCCGAACCCTGAAGGAGCCCTCTACCGGGAACACCCGGATTGTGAGCGAATTCAACGCCGGGGAGGTGCGGGAGCTCAAAGCCTCCGCCAACAATGACATCCTGATTGGTGGGCCTGAACTCGCTACACAAGCGTTTCAGGATGGGCTGGTGGATGAATGCCAGCTGTACATCGTGCCGATATTGGTCGGTGCCGGAAAGAAGGGCCTGCCGGAAGGTATCGGTGCGAAGTTGGAACTCCTGCAAGAACGCACCTTCGGCAACGGCACCGTCTTCCTCAGGTACCGCGTGCCCAGCTAACGGGCCCTATGCCGGATCTGCCAGCAAGCGCCCCCATTTCGGGTCGAGCAGCGGAGCACCGGCCAGCTTCAGCGCATGCCACAAAGTGACCGCTACGGAGTCGAGTACGGGAACACCAGTACGAGCCTCCACCTCGGCAGTGATATTGGCGCCGTACAAATTGGTGCACAAATACACCAAGGCATCGGGGTGCGAAGCCGCCAATTCAAGGGAGCCCGGGAGCATCTCGTCGTCAGTAACCCGCGCAAAAGACTCGTTATCGCTCAAGTCCAAGTGTCGGTGGTCAATGGTCTTGACTCCTTCGCAGCCGTAAGAGCCAATCACGGCTTCATTCACATCCGCGGTGTAGGGCGTGAACAGCCCGATCCTCTCGGTTCCGAAAGCCGCAAACGCCTCGAGGTAGGCGAGTGTGGAAGTCGTGGCCGGGATGCCCGTGACTTCGGTGATCTCGCGGACCACCGCATGGTCATGCGCGGCGCCCAGCCACGATCCGGAGGTCCCGTTCCACGCGATCACGTCCACATTTGCCGTGGCCAGGAGCTCGGCGGCGGCACGCATCACGGACAAATCGAACTGCTTGTCGGATGAATCGTCCAGGGCAATGCGTGTGACAGGGATGCGCGTGGAATGGATGGTGACGTCGTGGCGATCGCCGAGGATCCTGTAGCTCTGCGGTTCCAGGCAGGTGTTGGACGACGGGACGATCATGCCGATGCGGGTGGGGCGGTTATCTGAAGGCATGGTGGCTCCTAGGCAGTAGTAGACGCGGCAGGAATAGGCAGGGGGCCGGCGAGGGCGTGGCGATGTTCCGCGAAGCCGTTCCGGGCGATGAAACGTCCCACAGGTCCGGGATCGTGGAAGCCGTCTTCGTCGATAACCACCAGGCCGGCAGAGACAACCACATCAGGCCACCCGTTCAGTGTTTTCCCTTCGAAAGGCGAGAAATCAGTCCCCATGTGCAGCGCGCCGCCGTCGACGACTCGCTGGGTGGAGGGATCGAAGATCACCAGGTCAGCATCGAATCCCTCCACGATGGCACCCTTGCGCGGCAGAGCGTTGATCCGTGCGGGACCGGCGGAGAAGACCTCGACAAAGTCCTCCACGGAACCCCCGGATTCAGGTACCAAAGCGGTGAAGCTCACCGGCATGCGGGTCTCTACGCCAGGCAAGCCATGCGGCATGTAGCGGACGTCGTCAGTTCGCTCGCGTTTCTGTGAGAGGTCGTAGCAGGAGTGGTCCGAGGAAACAGTGTGGATAGCCCCGGAGGTGAGGCGGTCCTTCAGCGCAGCCACCGTTTCGGCGCTGCGCATGGGCGGGCAGCATGCGTACCATTCCGGGAACGCGGAACCGTAGACAGTGTCATCCAAGGTCAGGTAGTGCGGGCATGTCTCAGAGTAGGCTTCCTGCCCGCGCTCGCGGGCCGCGGTCACCAGATCCACGGCACCGGGCGTTGACTGGTGCACGAAGTACACGGGTGCTCCGGTGTACTCGGCCATCGCAAGGGTCTCCTTGACGGAGACTTCCTCGGCGAGTTCGGGCCGCGTCCGGTGCAGGTGCTCAATGCCGATGAGGCCATCAGAAGCATGCTGTTCCGTGCAGTCGGCAATAATGGCATCGTGCTCAGCATGGATGTAGGTGAGACCATCCAACCTGACCATTTCACGCATGACCTTCAGGACCGTGTCGCCGTCCGCCATGGTGGAGCCGCGGTTGGTGGTGTACATCTTCACTGACCGGACGCCCTCGGCAGCGAGCCGCTCCAGCTGCCACGGCACGGTTTCGTCCCAACTGACCACAGATCCGTGCAGGGCCACATCACAACGCGACTCGGTGGCCAGACGCTTCTTGTTCAACACGGCATCGAGCGGAGTTTCCTGGGCATCGCGGGGGATACCGAAGTCGATAATGGTGGTGGTGCCACCCCACAGGGCAGCTGTCGAGGTGGTTCGATAGTCATCCAGCGTACGGAAACGGCCGGTCACCTGTGCGACGTGGCAGTGGCCGTCCACGCCTCCGGGGATGACCAGCTTGCCGGACGCCTCAATGGTTTTCGCGGCGGCAGGTACGGCTTCGGCTGCGTCGACGAGCTGGCTGATCCGGCCACCGTCCACCACCACGTGGGCGTTCCGTCGGCCGAAGCTATTGACCACTGTGCCGTGGGCGATGACGAGATCCGGGAGTTGGGACATCGTTGTCCTCCTTTGTTCTTGAAAGTTTCTAGACAGTGGTGGAAAAGCTGGTGGAAAGGCGCGTCGACTGTGCGGCTGCAAGGGCGGCGTCGAGGTTTTTCGACAGGCCTCGGCGGGCTTTCACGGGCGGAGAAGCGAACGAGCCCCCGCGATGGGTTCCCGAGCGAAGGGCCACCACGGCTTCCGTCATGCGGATGCCGGCCGAGATGCCGTCAACCACAGGCACGGGGATCTGTCCTTCGAGCTCGCGGGCCAGGCCAGCGAGCGGCGCACCTGCCAGGATCACGACGTCGGCGCCGTCCTCTTCGACTGCTTGCCGGCTGAGTGCCAGGAGGGTTTCCTTGAAGTCGGCCTGCACCGAGCCGATGGAATTCAGGCTTTGGTTGATGGAGCGGATGGACGCGAGGCGGCCGCCAAAGCCGAACCGCTCCACACAGTCCAGGTACCAGGCCTGGATGCGGTCGGAGATGGCGATGATGGAGAAGCGGTGGCCTTGGAGCGCGGCTGCACACAGGGCGGCTTCGGTGATCCCGATGACCGGTACGTCGACCAACTCTTTCAAAGCCGGCATACCAGGGTCCCCGAACGCAGCCACGATGACGCCGTCCACGGGACCGCCGTCGTCGGCGCCGTCGTGCTCGGGGCCACTGCCGCCGTCGTGCGCGTATTCGGCGAGCAGTTCGGCAACCGCACCAGCGGCGATGAGTGCTTCGAACCGCGTCTCGATGTATTCGACGCCGTGCCCGGCGGTCCGCACGATCAGCTCGGTATTGGGTCCTGCCGACCTTAGGGCTTCGGCCTCGATCAGGGCGGTGACATCGTCACTGATATTGGGGTTGATGACCAGGAGTTTCATGGTTTCTTCCGTTGCAGCTTGGGGTCGGAGGCGCTGGAATCCTGCGGGAACTGCTCGCGGTACTTGCCGATGTGCGACGCCGATTGGGCGGCGGCGCGGTCCGGGTCGCCACTGGCGATGGCGGCGTAGAGGTCGCGGTGTTCCTGGATGAGTTCGGGGAGGTCGCTGACGTGGCGGAAGAGCCAGTGCATGCGCCCCTGCAGGGGTTCCAGCGCGGAGCGGAGAAAGTCGTTGTTGGCGATGCGCGTGATGGCATCGTGGAATTCGCTGTTGGCGCGGTGTGCTTCAAGAATGGAGCCCTTGGCCAGGCAGCGATCGGCCTCGGCCAGGAGCCCTTGGAGATATTTGAGGTCTTCCGCAGTGGCGCGTTTGGAGGCCAGCCGGCAGGCAAGGACCTCAAGGGACTGGCGGACGTCGAAGAGGTCTTCAACGTCCTTGGGGCTCAGCCCGCTGACTTCAGAGCCGCGCCCGGAGCGGTCCTGGATCAGGCCCTCCTGCCGGAGCATGCGAAGTGCTTCGCGGATAGGGAGGCGGGAGACGTTGAATTCGGCTGCCAGATCGCGTTCCACCAACCGGGTGCCGGGCGCATAGTGGCCTTCAAAAATCCTTGAACGGAGCGTGTCACGCACTGACTCCCGGAGGGGTCGGTCAGCGTTCTTCGTGTCTTCTGCGGCTAGCATTTCCAGCTCCATTTCGTGATGTGTGAGGCAGTGCGCCCGGCGACCCGGCGGGCGTCCGGCCATCCGGCGGTTCAGGACCGTACGGCCGGCCCGGTCGATGCGAGTTAGACCGGGAGTCGCTTGTTGTAATCCAGGACCAGCACCGAGACGCCCATGACCACTGCGGATCCAACAAAGTACAGCAGTGCCCAAGTGTAGGAACCGGTGGCTCCGACAATCAGGCCTACCACAATCGGCGTGACGAATCCGGCAATGTTGCCGCTGAAGTTCATGGCACCACCCAGGACGCCGGCGTTGGTTCGGCCGCCAAGGATGGACGGGATGGACCAGAACAGGCCAACCCAGCGCAGGAAGAACAGGACGACCGAGAGAAGCACGACGGCGGTGATCGGGTCTGCGACCACGGTGACACCTACGAGGCCGCCCACCACTACGACGCTGGAGATGCCCAGCAGAGTACGCATGACGCGGTTGGCGGATGCGCCGGATGCCCGCCACTTGTCCGCGATGATGCCGCCCAGGATTTCACCGACGAAGCCCGCGCCGAAGATGACGAACGTGGACCAGCCGATGGTCTTCAGGTCGAAGCCCTTGGCCTGGGCCAGGTACAGCGGGCCCCAAGTCAGCAGGCCGTAGAAGACGCCGTTGAAGCCAAGCCATCCAAAGCACATGGCCCAGAAGGACCGGAACTTCAAATAGGGGAGGAGCGCGCGCTTACCTTGGGCGCCTTCTTTCGCGGCCTCGGCATCGTCCTCGGCGTGGGAAGCCTCGATATAGGCCGCCTCGGCCTCATTGACGCCTTTGTGTTGGCGGGGGTTGTCGCGGATGTACCACCAGACTGCCAAGCCCATCAGGATGGTTGCGGCACCTGCAATGATGAAGGACATCCGCCAGCTGCCGGTGGAGGCGATCAGCCAGGTGATCAGGATGCCGCCCAGGCCCGCGCCCAAGGGAGCGCCGGCATCAAGGATGGTGGCCCCGCGGCCACGTTCCTTCTTGTGCATCCAGATGGCGTTGAGCTTGCCGCCGGCCGGCATGACGCCTGCCTCGGTGACGCCGATACCCAAACGTGCGATGAACATGCTGAGGAAGCCGCCGGCGAAACCGGAAGCGGCCGTGGCTGCACCCCAGCCGATGCAGGAGGCGGTGACCATCTTGCGGGGGCCGAATTTATCGATCAGCCAACCGACTGGTATTTGCATCAGGGCATAGGTCCAGAAGAAGGCCGACAGCAAGAGCCCGACGAGCTCGGGTGGCAGGTTGAATTCCTTTTGGATGATGGGCAGGGCTACGGAGATGGATCCACGGTCGATGTAATTGACCGCGACGAGGACCAGAAGCAGGATGAAGAGCTTCCAGCGGACGTTCGTGCGTCGCTGCACGCCGTTCTTGCCGGATGTGGGCTCGTTTTCCTGGGTTTCCTCGGTTGCCAGTTGGGTGTTTTGGGGAGACACAGCTTCTCCTTCATTAGGAGTCGACGGGTGGAATGTCTTTGGGGGGATGAGCCGGGCGGGATACCGCTGCAGCCTGAGCCGTTCCGGCGGCAACTGTTGTGGCCCCTGCTCGTTGATTGAGTGGGGTCACAGCCGGAGCGGATCTTTTGGGATCCCGTTTTGGGATCCCAAAAACTAAGTTAGATGTGACGCGCCACACTGTCAAGGGGTTTGGTATACCTAATCTTCACACCAAATGTGACCGATCGCGATGCCGTCCCTCAAGCCGCCTCGTCCCGGCCTTTTCCGCCGAAAGTGGAAGGGCGGAGATAGGAATCTAGCGGGCTGCCGCCTTCGTGGGCTCCTGACGGTATGCCAAAATTTCGGCGAGTTCGGCCAGCCTGTGTGCGCGAGCCGATTCCGCCGGCGAAAACGGCTCGCCCGGCCTGGAGAAGACCAGCGGGCCGTGCCACGCCGTCGGGATTTTGAGGATGTCAGGGGACGGCCCGACGATTGCACTCGTGTGGGGAGCCGGGCGTTCCGGATCGAGCGGGACAACTTTGGCCGAAAGAAGCTCAGCAACGGCGTGCGGAAGTTCCTCCGGGTTCCCGGCGATGCGGGTGGCGAGACTCAAAGCCTTGGTTTGGCCATCAGCCATGGCCAAAGCCGTGGTGGGCCAAACGTGGGACTCGCGCCCACCGCCGTCGTCCAGTGCCTTCAGCAGTTCAAACTCGGTGACGCCGCCCGGAGCGGAGAGGACGAACTCGTCCATGACTGTTTGGCTTTGGCCACTTGAAAGAGGCCCCGGTCCGGTCATTGGATGGACATGGAGGCTGAGGATGTTGCTGTTCAGCTTGGCCAGTGCTTGGGTGATTTTCTGCAAGGATCCGGGCTGGTCGAGCAGCACGGTCCGAGCACGCCACAAGGACGGTGCCAGATTGAGTGTGCGTCGCTGCCGAAGAGCCGGCGCGTGCAACCAACGCCTGAGGACTTTCGCGGCTGACGGCTCGGCTACCCAGATGACCAGCACCGTGGCCGTGACTGCCAGAAGCAGGACCTTGGCTACGTAGGGCAGATGGGTTTCCACCACTGCCGCATGAACCAGCAGTTCGATGGGAAGCATCACCGCGATATTGGCCAGGGTGAGCCGGGCTTTGGGCGGTTCGGGCAGCTGGCCGCAGGCGTCACAGAGGAGATCCGCGGTGACGGGAGTGCTCGGGTTGGGCTTCATGTTTTCATGCTGCCCTGCCCCTGTTTCGTACCCGTTGCCTGTGAGTCACGTTCTGGGGACTGGCAGGTTTCGCGGTACAGGCCGGCACGCAAAAGCCCGGCATTCCCACGGGGAGAACGCCGGGCTCAGGCCAAGCAACTGGGAGGGAACGCCCGCGGAGAGCGGCCGGTCCTAGCGGGTGCGGTCGGAATCGAAGTCCGCGTCCAGGTCGGAAGCCTGGCCTGCGTTTCGGGCGGCAGCGGCGTCCTTCAGAAGGTCGCGGATTTCGGCCAGAAGCGCGGTATCTGCCGGCAGCGGCTCTTCCTCGGGCTCCTCGGTGGAGAGGCGGTCCTTGACCAGGGAATTGATCTTGTTCATGGGCGCCACGAAAATGAAGTAGACCACGGCGGCGGTGATCACGAAGGTCACAAGCGCCGTCAGCACGGCGCCGATGTTGACCATCGTGGCCGGGTTGTTTTCCCAGATCCTAAAGCCGAGCCCGTCGGCGTTCATGCCTCCGGCGGCGGCGATGACGGGATTGATGATGTTGTTGGTGAAGGCAGTGACGAGTGCGGTGAACGCACTGCCGATGACCACGGCAATGGCCAGCTCGATCACGTTGCCGCGAAGTATGAAGTCCTTGAAACCCTTGAACATGGATGGTCCTCCGAATAGGTGCAGTGTCTGCCTCCAGCAGAGAACAAACTACCACTCCGGGGTTTCAAGATGGTGTAACCGGGATGTGGGAGAGGGTTGGCGGGAGGGGCCGGGAGGTGAGAGCTCCCGGCCCGCCCCGTCAGGCAGCCAGTCAATCAGGCGAGCAGCGACCTGGTGTGGTCGTTGAGGAACATTCCGCGGGGATCGAATTCGCGGCGGACCTGGATGAAGGTGTCCAGCTCCGGGTAGAGGCGTTCCAGCCGGCTCCGGGTCATGAAATGGATCTTCCCCCAGTGGGCGCGCGGCTCGAATTCCTGGAGCACGGCGTCGGCGTCGCGGAAGAACTGCCAGTAGTCGGTACCGGGCTCGGTGGTCAGGGTAATGACAGTGCTGTCGCGGCCTTGGAACTGGGACATGTAGGCGTCGTCGGACTTCACCCAGCGGACCTCCACGGGATACTTCTGCTCGGGGTACTTGCTGCGGATCAGGTCCTGGATGGCCTCGACAGCAACCATGCCGTCCTCGCTGCGCACAAAGTACTCGAGCTCATGGAACTGGGTAGTGAAGCCACCCGGGTAGATCCGGTAGGAACGGTCCAGTCGGGCACCCTCAACAGTGGAAATTTCATCCTCGTTCTGAATCGAAGCGACGTTGTACCGCTTGGTGTAGCTGCGGCCACCCATACTGTGATCCGGCGAGCCGGGGAGGTCCAACAGCTCACAGGAGTCATCCTCCGGGCACCAGAGGAACGAGTAATGCCGGTTGTCATCGATGTCCGCCTGCCACGTGGCGGTGGTTTCTGCCCAGGTGGGATACGTGATCTGTTCCTGCAGGTAGTAGCTGTCCTCAACGGCCAACTCGACTTCCAGGAAGATCCCCAACGTTCCCAGGGCTGTCTGTGCGGCACGGAGTTCGCGGAGCTGGCCCTCGCCGATCTCCACGATTTCGCCGTAGCCGTTGATCAGCTTCACCCAGCGCAGTTTGGAGGAGAAGCTGCCCAAATCCTTACCGGATCCGTGGGTGCTGGTGGCCAGGGCGCCGGCGATCTGCTGCTTGTCGATGTCGCCCTGGTTGCTGAGCGCCAGTCCCTTCTCCCAGAGGGCATCCCCGAAAGCGTTGATGGTGGTGCCGGCAAGCGCACGGGCCCGGCGTCCGGGCTGGTCAGTGCCCGTAATGGCCGAGAGCCCGGACATGTCCATCAGCACGCCGCCGGTCTGGACCAACGGTGAGGAGGAGTGCCCTGAGCCGACCGCCCGCACTGGCAAACCTTCGCGGATGGCGAACCGGACGGCGTCGAGCGCTTCTTGTTCATTCCTGGGCCGCACGGTGAAGGCGGGCGTCGCGCTCTGGTTGCCGCCCCAGTTGGTCCACGTGGCGTCCGTGGTGAAGGGGACTGTGGGAGTGGCTGCGGCCGGTGCGCCCGAGGCCCGGGAAGCATGAGTGGTCATGGTGAAAGCTCCGTTGCTTGTCTGAACGCTCACGCGCCGTGGTTGATCATGACGTGCTTGGTGCGCGAGTAGTCATCCAGGGCGTAGAGCGAGAGGTCGCGGCCGTAACCGGAACCTTTGAATCCGCCCCACGGTACCTCGCATGCCAGCACCAGATGCGCATTGACCCACACCGTACCGAAGTCCAGCTGCTTGGGAATGCGGAGGGAAAGGCTTGAATCGCGCGTCCACACCGAGGCCGACAAACCGTAGGGACTCTCGTTCGCGCGGGTCACGGCTTCCTCAGTGGTGCTGAAGGTTTCCACCGTGACTACTGGTCCGAAGATCTCGTGCGTGGCGATGTGCGCGCCCGCCGGTACGTTGCTGATGACCGTGGGTTCGATGAAGTAGCCGGGACCTTCCAGCGCCGAACCACCCAGAGCGATGTTGAGCCCGGCGGCCCGCGCCTCTGCCAGCGATTCCTTGACCCGCTCATAATGCGGGAGGGAGATCATGGGACCGATTTCGACGTCGTCACCCGCCTCGGGCGCGCCGACCACCAAGGTACTGACCTCCCGGACCAGGTGCTCGGTGAATTCCTCAGCCACGGATTCGTGAACCAGGACGCGGCAGGCAGCGCCGCAGTCCTGGCCGGCGTTCCAGAAGCCGGCGTTGCGGACGCCGGCAGCGGCGGCGCGGAGGTCGGCGTCGGGGAAGACCACAACGGGAGCCTTGCCGCCGAGTTCCAAGTGGACGCGCTTGACGGACTTCGCGGCAGTTTCAGCCACGGCCTGGCCACTGACCACACTGCCGGTCAGTGCCACCAAGGCAATGTCGGGGTGTTCCGACAGTCGCTGGCCGACAGTCCGGCCGCGGCCGGTGACGACGTTGAGGATGCCATCCGGAATGCGTCCGGCCAGCACTTCCACCAGCTTCAGCGTGGACAATGGGGTCTGCTCGGAGGGCTTGATGACAATGCTGTTACCGGCGGCGAGGATGGGGGCGATCTTCCAGGCAGCCATCAGCAGCGGGTAGTTCCAGGGAGTGATGACGCCGACGACGCCCACGGGTTCGCGCAGGATCACGGACGTGTGGTCCGTGGCGTAGTCGCCGCCGGCCATGGAGGTCAGGGTGCGTGAGGCCCCGGCCATGAACCGGAAGGTGTCGATGGTGCTGGAGACATCGTCCTCGGACACGGCCCGTGGCTTGCCGGTGTTGGCCGATTCGATGGCCTCGAACGCGTCCCGGTTCTCCTCGATGATGTTCGCAATGAGGTTCAGGACGTCAGCGCGTTCCTTCGGGGTAGTGGCACCCCAGCTCTTTTGGGCCACGACGGCGGCGGCAACAGCGACGTCGACATCATCGGCCGTGCCGGCCTGCACTGAGGCGATGACCTGCTCCGTGGTGGGATCCACGACGTCGATGGACTGGCCCGAGGAGCCGGGGACGAAGGAACCGTTGATGAAGTGCCCGGCAGGCGGCAGTTGCAGAGGCAGAGCAGGGACGCTGTCGAAGTCTGGAGAACCGGCTTCTGAGCGTCGGACGGTGAACTGTTCGGTCTGGGTGGTCATGATGCTTCGCTTTCAGAGGAGGTGCTGGTCAGGGGAGGGGCTGATCAGATGAGGGCTGGTCAGATCAGGTCCGGGGTGAGTGCAGTGGCGGGAAAGGGGGCGGCTTCTGACTTCTTGCCGAAGACCCGTGCCGCTACGTAATACAGGGGAGCGACAACGACGAGGCCGACGATCCAGGAGATGTCCACGCCGCCCATCGCTGCGGCCAAGGGGCCCGTGTAGATGGCGGTGGCCGAGAACGGGACCTGGATCAGGGCGCCTGCCACGTAGGAGCCGATGGCGACCCAATTGAACCGCCCGTATACGCCGCCGTCGCGCTTGAAGAAGTCTTCAACCCGGTACTCACCGTGGCGGAGAAGGTAGTAATCCACCAGGTTGATGGCCGTCCACGGAACCAGGACGTACATGAGGAAGGACAGGAAGTTGGTGTAGAAGAGGATGAAGTTGTCGCGGGCAAAGAGGGCGATGGAGACGGCGACGACGAAGAGGATGATCGCGGCGATGCTGCGGGTCTTGGCTCGCGGTAACCAGGAGGGCTTGAACGTCTGCCCGATAGTGAGGGTGCACAGGACGCCGCAGTAGAGGTTCATGGCGTTCGAGGCTGCGACGCCCAGGCAGAAGATGCCCACGATGATCAGCGTCCACGGCTGAAGCAGTGCACCCAGGCTGCCGACGATTTCGACGTCGCCGGTGCTCATGGAGACAGCGAGCGTGCCCACCAAAGCGCCCAGGATCATGGGGAACAGCGTTCCCAGCACGCAACCTGAGTAGGACGCCCAGAAGGCCGGGGCGGAGCCAGTGCCCTGCGGCATGTAGCGGGAGTAGTCGGAGACGTAGGGTGCGTAGGCCAACTGCCACAGGGCGGAGACGGAGATGGTCCCCATGAAGCCAACCCAGTTGAAGTTGCCCGTCTCCAGGAAGTTGCCGGGCAATCCGTGGACCACCAGGATCCAGCCGAACGCCAGCAGCAGGGCCAGGCCGGCCGCGACGCTGAGGACGCGTGCGTAGGCGTGGATGAGGCGGTAGCCGAAAATCGTGGCAATAACACTGACGATGCCAATGATGATGATGCCTGCATCAACGCTGATGCCAGGGCTGACGGCGGCCATTGCCTCGCCGCCAAACACCAGGTTCGCGGCGAAGAAGCCGACGTACATGACCACCACGATGACCACGATCAACAAGGCGCCGAAGGAACCGAACTGGCCGCGGGTCTGGATCATCTGCGCAACCCCCAGTTGGGGTCCTTGGGCCGAGTGCAGCGCCATGAAGATGCCGCCCACCACGTTCCCGATGATGATGCCCACGATCGCCGGGACGAAGCCCAGGCCAAAGACCGTGGTGGCGAGTCCGCCGGTCACGATGGTCATGATCATGATGTTGGAGCCGAACCAGATGGTGAAGAGGTCGCGGGCCTTGCCGTGGCGCTCGTTGGCGGGGATCGGCTGGATGGTCTTGTCCTCGAGCCGGGGAACTTCAGTTGTTGGCGCGGTGCTCATGATGCGGTCCGGGAAGCCGAGGCCAGTTCACGGCCAACGGCGCTGTTTGCCTTGCTGCGGTTCACCATGAGCCCCAAAAGGTCGAACACCAAGGTGGCGGCGGCAACCGTGGTGATGTCAGCGTGGTCGTACGCCGGAGCGACTTCAACGACGTCGGCGCCCACGATGTTGATGCCATTCAGTCCGCGGAGCAGGGCCAGAAGTTCGCGGGAGTGGAGCCCGCCCATCTCCGGGGTGCCGGTGCCGGGTGCGAAGGCCGGATCCAGCACGTCGATGTCGATGGAAACGTAAACGGGGGTGTCGCCGAGCCGGTCCTTCACGCGCTGGATGGCGGCCGGAACTCCGATGACGTCCAGGTCCGAGCAGCGGATGATCTGGAATCCGAACTCGTGGTCGCGGAGGAAGTCGTTTCGGTCATAGACCGGGCCGCGGATACCCACGTGCATGGACTTGTCCTCCACCAACAGGCCTTCTTCGAACGCCCGCCGGAAGATGGTGCCATGCGTGATCGGCTGGTCGAAGTACGTATCCCAGGTGTCCAGGTGGGCGTCGAAGTGCAGCAGCGCTACCGGGCCGTGGACCTTGTTCAGGGCCCTCAGCATGGGAAGGGCGATGGTGTGGTCGCCACCGATCGAGATGAGCCGCTTGTCCTCGCTCATCAAAGGCAATGCCTGCTCCTCGATCTCACGGACTGCCCGGGTGATGTCATAGGGGGTGCAGGCGATGTCGCCGGCGTCCACTACCTGGGCTTCGTACACGGGTTCAACGTCGAGCTCCGGGTGGTACCCCGGACGGAGGAGGCGGGAAGCCTCGCGGACTGCGGCAGGACCGAAACGGGCGCCGGGCCGGAAGGAGGTTCCGCCGTCGAACGGTACGCCGACGATCGCAATGTCGTAGTCGGGAACACGGTCGATTTGGGGGAGACGGGCGAAGGTGCCGAGGCCTGCAAACCGGGGGACTTTGGTTGCGTCGACAGGGCCGATGGGCTTGTGCGTTGTCATTGACGGATCCTTGGGTTGAGGGGTGCTCGCCGTTGAGCGGGAAGTAAGTAATTCCATTGTTGGTGACGCGGATCACTCCGGATAGCGATACATTGACTACAAATGGGTGAGCCGTTTAGACGAATGTCTAAGTGCTGCTGAATACGGCGCCACCACCGGCGCAAACAGGCGGCGCAAACCACCGGCGCCACCGGCGCAAACCAAGGAATCCGGAGACTAAGACATGGCAATCACCGTCGGTGAACTCGTCGCCGAACCACAGCTGGGACTCACCCTCCTGGCA
Source organism: Paenarthrobacter aurescens (assembly GCF_025421775.1). Lineage (GTDB taxonomy): Bacteria > Actinomycetota > Actinomycetes > Actinomycetales > Micrococcaceae > Arthrobacter > Arthrobacter aurescens_B. The sequence continues at coordinate 276,138 of NZ_JAOEFX010000004.1, forward strand.
GGATCGGCAGGCCTGGACAACCGCATCACCTGGGCGCACACCTCGGACCTGCCCAGGCTGTGGGAGTGGGTCACGGGCGGCGAGCTCATGATGACCAACGGCCTGTCCATTCCCGCCGATGCGGACGGGCAGGTGGCGCTCGCCGAGGCCCTCATGGACAGCGGCGCGAGTGCCTTGGCGATCGGCGAAAAGATGCACGCCCCACCACTGACGGCGGAATTCCTCGAGGCGTGCAACCGGCTCCCCCTGCCCTTGGTCAACATCCCGTACCCGCTGCCGTTCATCGCCATCGCCCGGTCGGTTGCCGAGTCCTCCCTGCTCGAAGAGTCCCGCCGGCTGCGGCAAACGGCCCGTGTCTACGATCTGCTCCGCACTGCCGGCGCCTCGGAGGACCATTGGCAGAGCCTGGTCCAGCGGTTGGCGACCGAGCTGGACGCTGACCTGTTCGTGGTGGATCGCCGCTGCCTCCACCCCTGGCACCCGGACGGGCAAGCGCTCCCGGTGTTCCTCGCGGAAGAATGGGCTCCCCTGTCCGGGCAGGTGGGCCTCGCGGGGAAGAACTTCCAGTGGCACCGGATCCGGGGCAGGCATGTGCTCACCATGGATATTCCTACGCATGCCAACGCGCTCCTGGTGGTGCTGCCCAACAGCGAACCGCACCCGGACGCCGTCGTACTTCTTCATGCGGCAACCGTGCTGGGACTGCAACTTTCGCGCATTGTGCTGTCCTTGGAAGGCCGGCACCGCTTGGCCGGCGAGTTCCTGCTGCAGGCCACGGACGGGCGGCTGGGTGCGGCAGAGATAGAGAGCCGGCTGGCAGCTTTTGATGTTCCGCCCCAGGACTTCCTGCTCGCCTCCATGTCGGCGGACGCCTTCAGGTCGGCGGACGCTTCCAAGCCAGCCGACGACGGCGACAGGTTGGCAAACGTGCACATCGAACTGTGGCGGCACGGGGTTGCGTCGGCGTCGTTGAAGCGTAACAACAGGCTTCATGTGGTGGTCCCGGCTGACGTGCCTGACGACGTCCTGATGCATTGTGCCGGTGCGGATGCTGCCATCGGGATCAGCGCCCCGGCAGCCGTTGCCACCATCCAGCGGGCGTTGCAGGAGTCTCTCTGGGCGCTTGGTTCCGCCCGCGCCAACAAGCTGGGGCTGGCCCGCTATGCGGAGGGGCCGTCATGGCTGGGCCTGACCGGTTTTGAGGAAGGAACGGCACTGGTCCGGCGTCTTCTCGGCCCAATTTTTGACTACGAGCAGAGCCGGGAAGGCGATCTCATTGTCACCTTGAGGACGTATTTGGACTCGCAGCGTTCGTGGCAAAAGACCGCGACGGCGCTGTTCGCGCACCGCCAAACCATCATCTACCGGATCCGGAAAATCGGCGAGCTGACGGGGCTGGACATGGGTGAGACATCCACAGTTGCCCAGCTCTGGTTTGCGCTGCAGATCCATGAGGCGATGCATCAGTAGCTTCAGCTTGCTTGCGCTTTTTCGAATCCACCCGCTATGGTGTGAAGCGTGTCACTTACAGTGATGCAACGCTTTTGATCTGCGGCGGGAGAGTCCTGCCGGTACATCCAGTCAGGCGCCGTAGGAGCAAATCCTCCCCAGGAATCTCTCAGGCCCATGTACCGCCGCGGTTAGGCAACTCTGGAAAGCAGTCCGGGAAACCGGGCTCACCGACGGTGCAAGCAGGCAACCATCCCTGCGGAATCTCTCAGGTCCAATACAGAGCGGGGAGGAACCCCACATCATCGTGGCGCTCACTGGGCGCCTGAATCATGGAGTTCCTCTTGACTGTTCAATCAACCCCCACCGCCTTCGCGGACCGGCACATCGGTGCCCGTCGCCAAGCCGACGTTGACACCATGCTCAAGGCAATCGGCTACGATTCTGTCGACGGCCTGGTAGATGTCGCGGTCCCCGATTCCATCCGCCAGGACACTGCACTCAGGCTTTCGAGTGGAAACGACGCCCTCACCGAGGTGCAGGTCCTCGCCGAGCTCCGCAAGCTCGCGGCCAAGAACAAAACCGCTGTCCAGATGATCGGCCAGGGCTACTACGACACCGTCACGCCGCCGGTCATCCGCCGCAACATCCTCGAAGCTCCCGCCTGGTACACGGCTTACACCCCGTACCAGCCGGAGATTTCCCAGGGCCGCCTCGAAGCGCTGCTCAACTTCCAGACCATGGTGCAGGACCTCACGGGACTTCCCGTAGCCAACGCGTCGCTCTTGGATGAAGCCACCGCCGTTGCCGAAGCCGTGCTGCTGATGCGCCGCGCCAACAAGTCCAAGACTGCCAAGGACGGCAAGACTGTTCTGGACGCTGATCTCCTCCCGCAGACCATCGCCATCGTGAAGGGTCGCGCCGAAGCGCTGGGCTTCGAAGTCCAGATCGCGGACCTGTCGGCCGGTCTCCCCGACGGCGACATCAACGGCATCGTCCTGCAGCAGCCCGGCGTGTCGGGCCGCGTGTTTGACCACTCCGGCGTGATCGCCGACGCCAAGGAACGCGGTGCGCTGGTCACGGTGGCCGCGGATTTGCTGGCGCTCACCCTCATCACGCCCCCGGGCGAACAAGGTGCGGACATCGCCGTCGGGACCGCGCAGCGCTTCGGTGTTCCGCTGTTCTTCGGCGGCCCGCACGCTGCCTACATGGCCGTCCGCGAAGGCATGGAGCGCACGCTTCCCGGCCGCATCGTGGGCGTCTCCAAGGACAACGCCGGCGTCCCCGCCTACCGCCTGGCACTCCAGACCCGCGAGCAGCACATCCGCCGCGAAAAGGCCACGTCCAACATCTGCACCGCGCAGGCGTTGCTCGCCATTGTGGCTTCGATGTACGCCGTTTATCACGGCCCCGAAGGCCTGAAGTCGATCGCCGAAACCGTCCACGGCCACGCTCGTGTTTTGGCTTCGGCCCTGCAGAAGGCCGGCCGCGAACTCGTCTCCGAGGCCTTCTTCGACACCCTTACCGTCCGCGTTCCCGGCAAAGCCGACAAGGTCATCGCCGCAGCCGAAGCCCGCGGCATCAACCTGCGACTCATCGACGCGGACACCGTTGGCGTTTCTGTTGATGAAACCACGACGCCGGAGGTTCTCTCCGCCGTAGCCGTCGCCTTTGGAGCCGGTCCGGTAGGGGACGCCTCCGGGTTCGAACTGCCCTCTGCCGTGGTCCGGACCAGCGACTTCCTGCAGCACCCGGTGTTCAACACGCACCGTTCCGAGACGCAGCTGTTGCGCTATATCCGCAAGCTGTCCGATCGGGACCTCGCGCTGGATCGCACCATGATCCCGCTGGGTTCCTGCACCATGAAGCTCAACGCCACCGCTGAAATGGAAGCCATTTCCTGGCCGGAGTTCGCTTCGATCCACCCGTTCGCTCCGGACCACCAGACAGCCGGTTGGCGTGAGCTGATCGCAGACCTGGAAGCGGACCTCACGGAGATCACGGGCTATGACCAGGTGTCCATCCAGCCGAACGCCGGCTCCCAGGGTGAGCTCGCCGGGCTCTTGGCGATCCGTGGCTACCACCACTCCCGCGGCGATGAGCAGCGCACCGTTTGCCTGATCCCGGCGTCGGCCCACGGCACCAACGCAGCCTCAGCTGTGCTGGCCGGCATGAAGGTTGTTGTGGTGGCCACGGCTGCTGACGGCACCATCGACCACGCGGACCTGTCAGCCAAGATCGAAGCCAACAAGGACGTCCTGTCCTGCATCATGATCACTTACCCGTCCACCCACGGTGTGTACGACGCCGACGTCCGTGAGGTTTGCGACGCCATCCACGCAGCCGGCGGCCAGGTGTACGTTGACGGCGCCAACCTCAATGCTTTGGTTGGATTGGCCCAGCCGGGCAAGTTCGGCGGCGACGTTTCGCACCTGAACTTGCACAAGACTTTCTGCATCCCGCACGGCGGGGGTGGGCCGGGCGTTGGTCCGGTTGCTGCCAAGGCGCACTTGGCACCGTTCATGCCGGGCGACGCGAACAGCGCTGCCTCGTCAAGGAATGATGCGAACAACACTGGCGTTGCCATCTCGGCCTCGCGCTACGGCTCCGCCGGTGTGCTGCCGATTTCCTGGGCGTACGTAAAGCTCATGGGCGGCGAAGGATTGACCGAAGCAACCAAGTCCGCGCTGCTCGCAGCCAACTACGTTGCCTCCCGGCTGGATGAGCACTTCCCGGTCCTCTACACGGGCGAAGGCGGGCTTGTGGCGCACGAGTGCATCCTGGACCTCCGTGATCTGACGGCCCGCACCGGCGTTACCGCCGAGGACGTGGCCAAGCGCCTCATCGACTTCGGCTTCCACGCTCCCACGCTGGCCTTCCCGGTTGCGGGCACGCTGATGGTGGAGCCCACCGAGTCCGAGGACCTGGCCGAGATCGACCGTTTCATCGAAGCCATGATCACCATCCGCGCCGAGATCGATCAGGTGGCCAGCGGTGATTTCACTGTTGAGAAGTCGCCGCTGCGCAACGCGCCGCACACGGCTGCCGCCGTCGTAAATTCCGACTGGGACCGCGACTACCCGCGTGAGCAGGCCGCCTTCCCGGTCCACCACCTCAAGCAGGACAAGTACTTCCCGCCCGTTGGCCGGATCGACGGCGCAGCCGGTGACCGGAATCTTGTGTGCTCCTGCCCTCCCCTCGAAGATTTTGAAAACTAAGGACTGACTCCATGACTGAGAACTACACAGCTCTCTACGAGCAGCACAAAAAGGCCGGCGCTTCCTTCACCGACTTCGGTGGCTGGCAGATGCCCCTGAAGTACGAGTCCGAGCTCGCCGAGCACCACGCAGTCCGTAACGCAGCGGGCCTGTTCGACCTCTCCCACATGGGTGAAGTGTGGGTGACCGGCCCCGACGCGGCTGCTTTCCTGGACTACGCGCTGGTGGGCAAACTCTCCGCCATCGCGGTGGGCAAGGCGAAATACTCGCTGATCTGCAACGCCGACGGCGGCATCATTGACGACCTCATTTCCTACCGTCGCCCCTCCACCGAGGAAGGGGCGGACAAGTACCTTGTGGTCCCCAACGCGGGGAACGCCAAGGTGGTGGCGGCCGCCTTGCTGGATCGGGCATCGGGTTTCGACGTCACGGTGGAAGACGTCTCTGCCGAGACCTCACTGATCGCCGTCCAGGGACCCAACGCGGAAGCCATCCTGCTGACTCTGGTTCCCGCCGATCAGCACGCGCTGGTCACCGAACTGAAGTACTACGCGGCGGTTGAGGTTGGGCTGACGTTCGACGGCGGCACCCAGGACCTGCTGCTGGCCCGCACCGGCTACACCGGCGAAGACGGCTTCGAGATCTACGTCCCGAACGTCGACGCACCCGGCCTGTGGGAGGCCCTCCTCGAAGCCGGCGACGGCCATGGACTCATTCCCGCTGGCCTCGCAGCCCGCGACTCGCTCCGTCTGGAAGCCGGAATGCCCCTGTACGGCAACGAGCTCTCCCGGCACGTCAACGCTTACGCCGCAGGACTTGGCCCGGTAGTCTCCCTGGCCAAGGAGGGCGACTTTGTGGGCCGCGACGCACTCACGGCAATCAAGGCCGCCGGGGTTGGATCCACCATCGGCCAGAAGCTCGTGGGCCTCAAAGGCACCGGCCGCCGAGCAGCCCGTGGGCACTACTCCGTCCTCAAAAACGGCTCACTCATCGGCGAAGTAACCTCCGGCCAGCCGAGCCCGACGCTCGGTTACCCGGTAGCGATGGCCTATGTCGACGTCGAGCATTCAGAGCCGGGCACGATCGTAGAAGTGGACTTGCGCGGCAAGGCGGAACCGTTCGAAGTGGTTCAGCTCCCGTTCTACAAGCGCCAAAAATAGGGAGTTTGTGTACACATAACGCCCTAATGACGCCCTCTTGAGGGCATTAGCTGTACAAAAACTCTCAGAAAGAAGGAATGCGAATGAGCAAGGTAGTTGCTGAACTGAAGTACTCGGCCGAGCACGAGTGGGTTTCCGCCGATGGGTCCGGGCCTGTTGGGATCGGGATCTCCGCGGTTGCCGCTGACGCCCTGGGCGACATTGTGTACGTGGACCTGCCCGAGGTTGGGTCGACGGTGACCGCGGGGGAGACCTGTGGCGAGGTGGAGTCCACCAAGTCGGTGTCTGACCTGTACTCGCCCGTGACGGGGGAAGTGACCGAGATCAACGACGCCGTTGTCAGCGATCCGGCCCTCATCAACAACGATCCCTACGGGGCCGGCTGGCTGTTCAAGGTGGCCGCCACGGAGGAAGGGCCGCTCATGTCGGCCGAAGAATACGCTGCAACGAACGGTGGAGAACTGTGAACCCGGTAACTGTCACTGAATACCAGCAGGTCGTCTCGGCGTCGTTGGATGCCCAGCTGTCCGAGCTGGACCCTGAGATCGCCGCAAAGATCGACGACGAACTGGGCCGCCAGCGCGACGGCCTGGAAATGATCGCCTCCGAGAACCACACCGCCGTTGCCGTGATGCAGGCCCAGGGCTCGGTCCTGACCAACAAGTACGCCGAGGGCTACCCGGGCAAGCGCTACTACGGTGGCTGCGAGCACGTGGATGTGATCGAGCAGCTCGCCATCGACCGCATCAAGGCGCTGTTCGGGGCCGAGTACGCGAATGTCCAGCCGCACTCCGGCGCGCAGGCCAACGCTTCCGTGATGCACGCGCTGATCAAGCCCGGCGATACCATCATGGGCCTCAACCTCGCCCACGGTGGCCACCTGACCCACGGCATGCGGATCAACTTCTCGGGCAAGCTCTACAACGTGGTCCCTTACGGCGTCCGGGAGGACACCCACACGGTGGACATGGCCGAAGTTGAGCGCCTGGCACAAGAGCACAAGCCCGCGCTGATCGTGGCAGGCTGGTCCGCTTACGCGCGGCAGCTGGACTTCGCTGAGTTCCGCCGGATCGCCGACTCCGTTGGCGCCTACCTCATGGTGGACATGGCGCACTTCGCCGGACTCGTAGCCGCGGGCCTGCACCCGTCACCGGTCCCGCACGCCCACGTCACCACCTCCACCACGCACAAGACCCTCGCCGGTCCGCGCGGCGGCATCATCCTCTCCAACGACGCCGACATCGCCAAGAAGATCAACTCGGCTGTGTTCCCGGGCCAGCAGGGCGGACCGCTGGAGCACGTCATCGCCGGCAAGGCTGTTGCGTTCAAGATCGCCGCCTCGGAAGAATTCCGGGAGCGTCAGGAACGCGTCCTGGCAGGTGCGCGTATTCTCGCAGAGCGACTGGTCCAGCCCGACGTGGCCGGGAAGGGCATCTCGGTGGTCTCCGGCGGCACCGACGTGCACCTGGTCCTCGTGGACCTTCGCAACTGCGAACTCGACGGCCAGCAGGCCGAAGACCGCCTCGCCGCGATCGACATCACCGTCAACCGCAACGCCGTCCCCTTCGACCCCCGCCCGCCCATGGTCACCTCCGGCCTGCGCATCGGCACCCCGGCGCTGGCTACGCGCGGCTTCGGGGAAGCGGCCTTCCGCGAGGTTGCGGACATCATCGCCGAAGTGTTGATTGCCGACGCCGACGCGGACCTTTCCGGGCTGCGTCACCGCGTTGATGTCCTCGCGAAGGCGCACCCGCTGTACCCGGGAGTCGCGAACCTCGGCTAATCGGGGGTTTTGGCTCGTCGACCGCGACGACCTCTGCATGCTCGGTCGCTAAAGCGCCCGCTGAGCGGGCGCGAAGCTCCCTTGGACGCATGCTGCCGGACGCCGCGGTCGACGGTAGGTGACTCCTGGCTCAGCCATCATTCGCTTGTGATGGCTAGGTCCAGCTGCCGGGGGTGTTCTTCGGGGTTTGGGAGTGCGTTGGTGTTCTGTCCGGTTCGGGGGGGTTGCTGCCGGACAGGCCGTGGGCGCGGCGTGTTTTGCAGCGAAGCCCCGAATCGGCGAAGTGGGCCGCATATGGCGCCGGGGTGGTGGTTTGGGGTTTGGGGTCCGCTCCGTTTGTTGGGGGCGGGGCGGGTTCAATGTTGTTTTACTTAGTGAGGAAATCACCATGGCTGTTGGCGTCTTCGATCTGTTCTCGGTGGGTATTGGCCCGTCGAGTTCCCATACCGTGGGGCCAATGCGCGCCGGGGCGGTGTTCGCGCGCGAGCTTCTTGAGTCCGGGATGCTCGAATCCGTGGCAGGTTTGCGGGTTGATCTGTACGGTTCATTGGCCGCCACGGGCAAGGGGCACGGCACCTTCACGGCCGTCTTGCTTGGGCTCGAGGGCTTCGACCCGGAACAAATCCTGCCTGACGAGGTGGAGGAACGGCTCGCCTCCATCGCCGAGACGGGCAAGCTCAACCTGGCTGGCGGCGTGCTCCTCGACTATGCGGTGGAGGACATGGTGTTGCATCCGTTGACGGTGTTGCCGCGGCATACGAATGGGATGAAGTTTGCTGTGTCCGATGCTGCGGGGAACGTGGTGCGGGAGGCGACGTTCTTTTCGGTGGGTGGCGGGTTCATTGTCCGTGAGGGTGAGGAGAACGCGGCTCAGCAGGAGTTGGAGGAGACGAAGGCGGAGTTGCCGTTGCCGTTCAGGACGGCGGCGGAGTTGCTGGGCCGGTGCCAGTCCAAGGGGTTGGGGATCAGCGACATCATGTTCATCAATGAGCGGGCGTCCCGGTCGGAGGAGGAGATCCGGGAGGGTCTGTTGCATATCTGGTCCGTGATGGAAGCCTGTGTCGAAACGAGTTTGAAGCGTGAGGGTGTGCTCCCTGGCGGGTTGCGGGTCCGTCGTCGTTCTCCTGATTGGTTGGAGCGGTTGCTGAAGGAGGATAAGGACCGGAACGATCCGAAGTATTGGCAGGAGTGGGTGAACCTGATCGCGTTGGCTGTGAATGAGGAGAATGCCTCTGGCGGGCGGGTGGTGACGGCTCCGACCAATGGTGCTGCGGGGATCATTCCGGCGGTGCTGTATTACGCGTTGAATTATGCTCCGGGCATGGACAAGGCCACCCAGGCTGATAAGGACGATGTGGTGGTGAAGTTCCTGCTCGCTGCTGGTGCGGTGGGTGTGTTGTATAAGGAGCAGGCGTCCATTTCGGGTGCTGAGGTTGGCTGTCAGGGTGAGGTGGGTTCGGCGTCGTCGATGGCTGCTGCCGGGTTGGCTGAGGTGATGGGTGGTACGCCGGGTCAGGTGGAGAATGCTGCGGAGATCGCGATGGAACATAACCTGGGGCTGACGTGTGATCCGATTGGGGGGTTGGTGCAGATTCCGTGTATTGAGCGGAATGCGATTGCTGCGGCGAAGGCGATCAACGCGGCGAAGATGGCGTTGTGGGGTGATGGGACGCATCGGGTGTCGTTGGATGAGGTCATTGTGACCATGCGTGAAACGGGCAAGGACATGTCCCATAAGTACAAGGAAACAGCGATGGGCGGCCTCGCCGTCAACGTCGTCGAATGCTGACGCCAGACCCTCCTGCGAAACTGGAACACCAACAAGGAAGAAACTCATGACACTCGCACCTGAAGGCCGTAAGTTGCTGCGCGTTGAGCAGCGTAACTCGGCGGTCCCGGTTGAACGCAAGCCCGAGTGGATCAAGGCCAAGGTCCAGATGGGCCCGGAGTTCGTCCAGCTCAAGAACCTGGTGAAGAAGGAAGGCCTGCACACGGTCTGTGAAGAGGCCGGCTGCCCGAACATTTTCGAGTGCTGGGAAGATAAGGAAGCGACGTTCCTGATCGGCGGGTCCGAGTGCACCCGGCGCTGTGATTTCTGCCAGATCGATACCGGAAAACCGTCCCCGGTGGACATGTTCGAACCCACCAAGGTGGCCCGGAGCGTCCAGGCCATGCAGTTGCGCTACGCGACCGTGACCGGGGTGGCCCGTGATGACCTGGCCGATGAGGGTGTGTGGTTGTACGCCGAAACGGTCCGGAAGATCCACGAACTGAACCCGGGAACCGGGGTGGAGCTGCTGATCCCGGACTTCTCCGGCAAGCCCGAGCACATCGCGGCGATCTGTGATTCCAAGCCCGAGGTGTTCGCGCACAACGTGGAGACCGTGCCGAGGATTTTCAAGCGGATCCGTCCGGCGTTCCGGTACGAGCGGTCCCTGGATGTCATCACGCAGGGCCGGGACCTGGGCATGGTGACCAAGTCCAACCTGATCCTGGGCATGGGCGAGACGCGGGAGGAAATCTCCGAAGCCCTCCGGGACCTGCACGCTGCCGGGTGTGACCTGATCACGATCACCCAGTACCTGCGACCGTCCGAGCGGCACCTGCCGGTGGACCGGTGGGTCAAGCCGCAGGAGTTCGTTGACCTCCAGGAAGAAGCCCAGGAGATCGGGTTCCTCGGCGTCATGTCGGGCCCGTTGGTGCGTTCCTCGTACCGGGCCGGGCGTTTGTGGGCCACCGCGATGCGCAAGAAGGGCTGGGAAATCCCTGCCGCACTGGCCCACATCGAGTCCTCCGGAACCACCCGCCAGGAAGCCTCCACCATCCTCGCCGCCCACGGCTAGTCAGTGCTCCACCACCCTCAGCGTCACCTGCTTGCCGCACCAGCCTCCGACGGCGGCCGGTTGCCTCCCAAGGCGACTGGCCGCCGTCGTGCGTTAAGTACGTGCGTTGACGCCGTGCGTTAAGTACGTGCGTTGAGTCATGAACATGTGAGCATCGAACGCCAGCGCAGTTTTGCCTCAAGAATGGCACAATGTTGGCGCAGCCCGACAAAAAGGCGTGCCGGGCAGGGCGGTTCGGGCCTGGAAAGCAGCCTCCCCAAACTGAGTACACGTGGCCGCGCCAGTGCCAGTGAATCCGGCACACGTCCAAGTGGTCCGACCTCAAAACTGAGTACCCGCGTGCCCGATGAGCGTATTTCCGAGCCCTTGGTCGGACGCAAAAAAGGCGTACATCCGAGAGTAGCCACGGGTCAGCCCATGGTTGAACTATGGGGGCATCGCTTCATCCGCCAGCAACGGCCGGATGCTGGGGGTTGCGCTGCGGCTCCCCGGTACATCGATCAACCAAGGAGTCATATCATGCGCAAACTTTCGAAGAAGAGCCGGATCACCGCCGCAGTCGCAGGCGTGGCGTTGGTGGCTGTGGGCGGCGGAGCGGCATACGCCTACTGGACCACGACGGGCTCCGGCAGCGGTTCGGCCACCAACTCGGCCGGCGGTGGAACTGTCACGCTGCACGCAACGTTCGTCGGAGGCCTCGCACCGGGCAACCAGGTGCCGGTCGCGTACACAGCTGACAACTCGACGACGACTGGCACTGTCGTTGGAGCCCTGACCGCCAACGTGACCACCAACGTGGCCGGCTGTCTCCCGGCTTGGTTCGAGGTCACCGCAGTTACGACCAACACCTTGGTTGCGGCCAATGCCACCGGAACCTCCGTGGGCAGCGGGACGCTGAAGTTCAACGACAGCGGCACCGTCAACCAGGACGCCTGCAAGTCGGCAATCGTGACCGTCAACGTCACCAGCAGCTAGCCCGTCCATGCCGGGGACCACCCCTTTCGGGGAGGGTCCCCGGCCAGGCCTTGGCCACCAGGAACCCGTCCCCAACACCTCGTCCGAAAAGAGGCTCCATGCAACCCCAGGCAACACGCATGAGGATGCCGTCCGGACGCGCGGGGGTTGCCGTTAAGGGGGTGCTCCTCAGTCTGTTGGTCGTCCTTGCATCTGTTGCATCCCTGGGTGCCAGCGGAGGGCAGAACAATGGGAATGCGACCGGGGCCAAGGAGACGAAGGGCATTATCGTGGCCGTTTCCCCATCAAGCCGCAGCCTGGACCAAGGACAGTCGGCGGCGTTCGATGTCACGATCTCATCGGCCGGAGGATTCGGAGGAACCGTGACCCTCTCAGCCGCGGGAGTCCCCTCCGGAGCGACGGCGGCGTGGTCGCCGTCGTCGGGCGTCTTTACCAGCGGTAGTTCCACGAAGGTGACGTTGACCGTCTCCACGAATCCCACCACACCGACCGGGAAGTTCGACTTCACTGTTACCGCAACCGGTGGCAACTTTCAGTCGAACGCTGCAAAGGCGCAGTTGCACGTGAAGGAAGTAAAGCGGAACTTCGGAATTTCGGGTTCGCTGACTGGCGCATTGGCCCCGGGGCTTTCGCTTCCCATCGACCTGCAGATCTCCAACCCGGAGAACAAGTCCATCGCGGTGACGAACTTGTCCGCGTCAATCAGCCAAGTGGTTCGTGCGCCGGGGGCCGTCGCGGCCGGGCTTCCCTGCGGTGCTGCCGACTACGCCATCACGCAGTACACCGGTACGTATCCGCTCACTGTCCAGCCAGGAGCAACGTCGCTGTCCGCATTGGGGGTTCCGCAAGGGAGTTGGCCCCGCATCAGCATGCTGGATACCTTGCTGCTTCAGGACGGCTGCAAGGGTGCGACGCTCGAATTCACCTACTCCGGGACGGGACAGGCGAACTGACATGAAAACGACAGCCCGCGCATTCACCACTGGACGGCTCGCACGAACTGCTGCTGCCACGGTGGCGCTTTGCGTCCTCGGCGGCACAGGGGCCGCCTACGCTTACTGGGCAAGCACCGGCGTTGGTGCGGGTTCGGCGGCCAACGGGACGATGCAAACGGTTATCGTGGACGCGCTCATCGCAGGGGACACCCCGCAGAACAGCCTCGTTCCAGGCGGAACTGCCGACGTCATCCTTCGGGCCACCAATCCCAATGCGCACGCCGTCACCATCTACGGGGTGGCAGCCAACGGTGCAGTGACCGCCGACGCTGCCCACGCAGCCTGCACCACCACCGGAGTGACGTTCACGCCGCCTCCCGTCCCGTTCTCACCCACGCTGACCATCCAGCCAAACTCGTCCATCCTGCTGACGTTGCCGGGTGCTGCCAGCATGAGCACTGCTTCACTTTCGGCATGCCAGGGAGCCCAATTCCGCGTTCCCGTCACGCTGGAGGTGCGGAAATGATCCGGCGCCGCAAGTCTTTGGGCGCCGCGGCGTCCCGGCCGGTAACCATGGGCAGGTGGGACCGCTTGGTGGTGATCGTGGTGGGCATTCTCCTGGTCTCGTGGGGCGGGCCGGCCGCCAGCGCGTTCTGGAGCACGGTCAGCAGCAACCTCGGAGCGGCCAAGGCCAGCACCGTCAACCAAGGTGCCAAGCCGGTGGCCGTCGTCGGCGTTGCGGGCAGCGTGACGGTCACCTGGGCGGCAAGCACGACGGCGGCAGGACAGCCCGTGACAGGCTACAGCATCGCTCGCTACGCATCCGCCACGGGCGGCACCAAAGTCGCGGCCGCGGGTAGCTGCGAGGGAACTGTTGCCGCGCTGACGTGCACTGACACGGCGACAACCGGCACGTGGTACTACGCGGTCACGCCGATGCTTTCGCTGTGGCAAGGGACCGAGAGCCTGCGAAGCACAGGCTTAGTAGTGGACGCCACTGCCCCAGGCGCTCCAGTTGTCACCGCACCGGCCTACGTGACCGCCGGCAATGTGTCCAACGTCCCCGTTTCCGGCACGGCCGAAGCGAACTCCACTGTGGTGTTGACGGTGACGGACGTGGGTGCGGCACACACCGTGAGCCAGACCCGGACAGCGAATGGATCGGGAGCCTGGTCAGCCACCACATTGAACCTGACGACGTTCAACGCCGGAACAATTACCTACTCCGCTCGAGCTACTGACGCAGCTGGAAACACCGGTGCGCCAGGTACGGCGACGTCCGTCAAGGACACCACCGTCCCAACTGTTACCAACGTGCAGCTCAGCAACGGAGGAAGCCTGACGGGCAGAATCGAACGCGGCGACAAGGTGACCCTGTCTTTCTCCGAGGCCTTGGATGCGAGCAAGATGTGCAGTGCGTGGACAGATGACACCACTACGCAAACTCTTGACGACGACAACCAAGTCACTGTCTCCGTCACTTCGGCAGACATCCTCAGCGTTTCTGCCACCGGTTGCTCGACGCTCAAACTGGGCAACGTCGATCTTGGCAGCAACTACACCTCGCAAACGCTGACGTACAGGGGAACCAACGCCAGCGTATCGGTGCTGGAGTGGAACCCCGCGTCCAAGACAATAACCATCACTCTGGGTGCGCTGGTATCAGGCAACCCGATCTCGTCAACGCAGAGCGCAGACAACGCTGCATTTACGCCGACGTCCGGATTGACGGATATCGCTGGCAACGCGCTCTCCACCTCCAAATTCACCAGCCCCACCACGTCCCGGTTCTAAGCCCCGCAGTTTATGTATGGATATGCCGCTACGATCCGTGATTCGAGGCACTATCTGTACGCAATTCCGGAGTAGCCCGGATCCCGGGGCGTAACCTTGGAGCGGACGCCAGCGCCGTCGTCGTACGTTTGATCCTGCGACGAAAGGCGAGCCGCCCCTTGAAGGCTGTAGCGGAAATGTTCACGATGGGCCCTGGAAACAAGGACCACCATCCCGCACTCCGTTGCGCTGTAGGTGTGTTTGTTCCGCTGATTACCTTGACGCTGATCGGTCGGTTGGACCTGGCGGTCTTTGCCTCGTTCGGTGCTTTCACTGGAATCTATGGCCGCAACGAGCCCCACAGCGTCCGCTTCCGCAGCCAGCTGCGTGCCGGCGGCTTCATGCTTTTGGTGATCCTCTTGGCCACGCTCATGGCCCGCTTTGCCCAAGCCTTGGGGATCGAAGGGGCCGCGTATTCGTGGCTTTTGACGGCTGCGACCACCCTGGTGGCCGGTGTGTGCTCCGTGGTGGTTGCTGCCTGGCGGCTCCGGCCTGGCGGGTCCCTCTTTCACATCTTTGCGTTTGCTGCCATTGCGTCCATCGCAGCCCAGCCGCCCCTCTGGGAAGGGATGCTGGTGGCGGTCCTGACCACCGTGTTCTGCCTGTTGATTGGCATGTCCTCACGCGTTCTGAGGAGCCACCGGACACCGTGGAAGCGGCCCCCACGCATCCGTCACACCGTTGCTGAGCGCCGGGCCATTTGGCTTGAGGGAGGCGGCTACGTGGTGGCTGCGGGCCTTGCGGGAACCCTCGCGACGGTGGTGGGGGAGCGGCTCGGTTTCGGGCACACCTACTGGGCGATGGTTGCGGCCGTGGTCCCGCTGGTGGGCCACTCGACGCGTCACCGCGTGAGCCGTGGGATCCAAAGGATCGCAGGAACAGTGATCGGGCTGGTGCTTATGGCCGGCATTCTGTGGCTTAATCCCGCGCCGTGGGCCATGGTCCTGGTGATTGCGGCGTGCCAATTCGGGGCCGAGATGTTCATCGCCAGGCAGTACTTTGTGGCGCAGGTCTTCGTGACGCCGCTGGCGTTGATTGCCACGCTCCTGGCTGCGCCGGTGGACCCTGGTTTGCTCCTGCGGGACCGCATCATCGAGACCGTCATTGGTGCCGCCGTCGGCGTTGCCGTGGTGGTGGCCCCGGCGGTGTGGCGGAGGGCCCGGGCGGCGCGCGGAGCAGCCTGAGCCTGCCTCGCCGGTGCGGGGCCCGGTTGGACATATTTAGTAAGTACACATATAACTAGTTACCCAAGATACTTACTAGTTGAAGGTGTGGAAAGACGATGACTGTCGCACTGCGTGAACCCGGTTCCACATCATTGGCTGAACAAGCCGTTGACGTTGCCACCGAACAGGTGCTCCCCATGGGCCCCGTGCACTGCGGTTCGCACATGGCCATCTCCGCGGGTCCCACGTACGACTCCATGAAGTGGGTCTCCGTGGAGCCTGTCTGGCCGGAATGGGCATGCGGCTGCGGCTTCCGGATGGATATCGACGCCGTGGACCCCGTGAGCGCCGTGTGGATTGCGGCCCTTCGCCGCCAGAGCCTTGAGCACGAGCTCGCCATCGCGCAGAACACCCTCGAGCTGGCCTTCAACAAAGCAGTTGATGCCGGCATCGAACCACAGGCTTTGGCGGAGGTAGCCGGAGTGCCGGCCATCGAAGTCGAAACGCTCCTACGGCGACACTGATGTGAACTTCGGCTGTCCGCGCGGATCGCGGAGCCGTGAATTAACCACCTAAGAAAGAGAGAATGAAAAATGGGAATCATTGGTTGGATTGTTTTGGGTTTGATTGCCGGAGCCATCGCCAAGGCCATTAAGCCTGGCAACCAGGGCGGCGGCTGGATCGCTACGCTCCTGCTCGGCGTCGTCGGCGCCCTCCTGGGCGGCTGGATCGGCAGCGCACTCTTCAACGTGGGCATCAACCAGTTCTGGTCGCTGTCCACGTGGCTGCTTGCAATCGGCGGCTCACTGATCGTCCTCATCATCTGGGGACTGCTCACGCGCAAGAAGGCCTAACCGCCTGAATGCCAAGAGGCCTCGACGCTGCTGCGTCGGGGCCTCTTCGCTGTCTTCAAGCAGGCGACAATCAGCGTGCCAGGATCTTCGCTTTCTGCGCCTGGAACTCTTTGTCACTGAGGACGCCGGCGCTTTTCAGCTCCCCGAGCTGCTTGAGTTGGGCGAGCATGTGATCGGTCGGATCGACGGCGGCCGGTGCAGCCGGCGGGGACGGCGGCACTGGCAGATACGCGGGCGGCGGCTGGCTGCCGGCTGCCGCGGCTGCAGCAGCATCCTCGGCGGCAAAGCGTTGTTGTTGCCTGCGTTGCGTGCGGCCAAGGATCGAACCGACGACGGCGGCACGGCCTGCGGTCCTGAATAGACCCACAGTGGACTCCCTTCGCTGGGTGTTTCGGGTTATTCGGCCGAATAGCCGACGGCGAGGTCGATCAGGAGGCGTGCGCCGAAGCCGGTGGCTCCCTTGCTTCGCCACGCATCGTCCTTGTCCGACTGCATGGTGCCCGCGATGTCGATGTGCGCCCACGGGGTTTCGCCCACAAACTCGGCCAGGAACAGGGCGGCCGTGGTGGAGCCTGCATACGGGCCACCGAGATTGGAAATATCCGCGATGTCAGAATCCAGCTGGGGACGGTAGGCCCGTTCCAACGGAAGCTGCCACAGCTGCTCGTCCGCACGGCCGCCCGACTCGAGGACGAGGTCAACCAACCGCTGATCGTTTCCGAATACCGGAGCAGTGAGCTGCCCCAGCGACATCAGGGCGGCGCCCGTGAGCGTGGCGATATCAACGATGCCGTCCACGCCATCCTCGACCGCAAGCGTCAGGGCATCGCACATCACCAGGCGGCCTTCGGCGTCGGTGTTCTTCACCTCGATGGTGAGTCCGCTGCGGGTGGTGAGGACGTCCCCCAACTTGTAAGCCGAGCCGGAAGGCATGTTGTCCGTGCACATCAGGAATCCCGTGACGGAGGCTTTGCAGCCGAGGTCGCGCAGGGCGGTGAAGACGGCCAGGACCGCTGCCGCTCCGCCCATGTCCATCTTCATCAACAGGTGCATGGGGTCGCTGGGTTTGAGGCTGACACCGCCGGAGTCGTACATGATGCCCTTGCCCACCAGGCCGAGGTGGCCCGTGGGAGATCCCCCGGGTTGGTACGTCAACTTGATCATCCGTGGCTCCTGGGCGCTGCCGGCGTTGACGCCAAGGAGCCCGCCGCAGCGGAGGTCGATGAGCTGTTCCTTGCCGAACTCCTCAACCCCAAAACCGAACCGGTCCCCCAGCTCTTTCGCCGCCGAAGCCAAGCCGGCCGCGGTCAAATGGCTCGGCGGCGCATTGCACAGGTCCCGGGCAATAGTGGTGGCGCGCACCTTCACCCGTCCCGTCGCCACGCCTCGTTCAGCGGCCGCAGTGTCTACCCCCGGAGCCAGGAACTGCACTTCGGCAAGTGGGCTTCCCTTTGCTTTGCTCTTGAGCGTGTCGTAGTTGTAGCGGGCCAACAGCACGCCCTCGGCGAGCACCTGGCCCAATCGCTCGGCATCCATCCCCGCCGTGTCGGAGAGCTCGAAGCCGATCCGCGAGTGCCTCTGGGTTGCCCGGACCAAGGTGGCCGCCGCCTTACGCCATCCATCGGAATCCAAGGAGCCCGGTTTCCCACCGCCGACAGCCACCACCAGCGTGCCCGAAGCATTTGCCAGCTGCAGGCTAGTCCCGGGCTTGGCGTCAAAGCCAGCGCTCTCCAGGGTTTCGCGGTGCAGGCCAACGGACGCCGGAACGTCACCCTCCGAGGGGACCAGCACGCCGATCGCATCGAGTTTGCCGAAGCCGTCCACGAAGTGCAACTCCGGCTCTGTTCCGTCGAGGGAAGGGTCGAGGGAAGGAACGGGTGAGAAGTCTTCCGCGATCAATTTGTAGGGTTCGTGATTCACCGTTTCGCCTGTTCTTTGGGAGTGGGATGCGCTGTAACGGCCTGGTCGGCCGGAAGGCTTGGCTCGGGGATCGCATCGGGATCGTCGGGTTCGAGCTGTTCGGGCAGGTCGCCCTTCATACGGCCGGGCATGCGGCCCGCTGGAACAATCGCCAGCAGGGCAAGGCCGGACAACCCCAGAAGGGAGATTTGCAGGGCCCGGAGTCGTGCCTCGGCGTTGACTTCCGTCGCGGCGGCCAGCTCCGAAGGGCTGCTCACCCTGTCCCCGATGGCCGCCTCCACTTGCGCGTTGGTCATGAAGTCGGCGTCGTTGATGTTGACCTTCTGGATTAGCTCGGGAGAGACCTCCGGGTGCGCGGCGGCGCCGCTGGCGATCAGCGAGGAAAGCATTCCGACGGCGAACGCACTCGCCACTGCGATGCCAACGCTGCCCGAAAGGTTGTGCACCAGGCCGCGCCACGCACCGACGTCGCCTGCCAACTCACGGGGCACAGCGCTGAGGAGGGTGTTGAACACCAAAGCGACGATCGCGCCCTGACCGAGTCCCAGCAGGATCAGGCCCAGCACCACAAAGAGCTGTCCCCAGTCGTTCCGGATGGTGAAAGCGAGCAGGACCAGCGCGCCGGCCACCACCACGAAGCCGGCTTGCGCGATGGTCCTTGGCGGGAACTTTTCATACAGGAATGCCACGAAGGTGCTCGCGAGGAAGATGGACAAGGTGTAGGGAATGATCGAGAACGACGTCTCAATGCCGGAGCGGCCCTGCACGATCTGCATGTACAGGGGGATCAGGAAGTTGGCGGCCGTTCCCACGAACAGCATGGTGGCCATGCAGGCCGTGACCGCGAGCTCGGAGCTGGAGGCCAGCACCCTCAGGTCAAAGATGCGAGGCAGTTTGGCATCCTGGCGCTTCCGCACCCACATGAAGAACACCTGTCCCGCGATGGCCCCCAGGAGGATCAGGAGTGGTGCCGGCGACAGACCCAAAATGTCGAAGGGTGCCTGCGGGGTAGCAAACCACGTGCCCCAAGCGGAGAGGCCGCTGAAGCCGAAGCTCAACAAGATGATGGCCACGGCGGCAATGATGGAGCCGGTCCAATCGATCTTCAGCTGGGTTTGCGCCGGGACGGACTTGAGCTTGAAGCTCAGCAGCAGGTTGATGGCTCCGAGGACCACCATCAGGCCGAACGAATACCGCCATCCGATGGTGGTGGCGAACCAGCCGGCAATCAGCAGTGCCAGCACGCCAGCCGCGGGGATGGCCGCAGCCAGGAGCCCGATGGCCTTTGCTTGCTGCTGGTCCTTGTAGTTGGTGGCGATGAAAACCGTGAGGGCGGGGGCGATCAGCGCAATGACGGCGCCCGAGGAGGCCTGGGCTATGAAGAGCATCGTGGGACTTAGGCTGAGCGCCACACCCGCCA
Source organism: Paenarthrobacter aurescens (assembly GCF_025421775.1). GTDB lineage: Bacteria > Actinomycetota > Actinomycetes > Actinomycetales > Micrococcaceae > Arthrobacter > Arthrobacter aurescens_B. The sequence goes on from NZ_JAOEFX010000004.1 coordinate 295,694, forward strand.
TGGCGGCGGCATGGATGGCGACGGCGATTTGGAACACCTTGCGCGTTCCGAAACGGGCGCCGAGCTTCGCTCCCAAAAGGATAAAGGCCGCCATCGAGAACGTGCCGGCAGTGATGGCCGTGCCCACGGAGGTTGCTGCCGTGTCCAGGTCCGTGGTGATGCCCTGCATTGAGACGGTCAATGCGTTCACGGCGAACGATGCCTGGATCTGGGTGAGGACCACCACGATCAAAGGCAGCCAGGAGGCCGCTTTGACGGTAGGTGGTGTCGCTTGGGTGGTGTGGTCACTGGCCATGTCTGCTCCTGGTTGCTCTGGTGGTTGCATGGGTTTTCTTGGTTGCTAGGCCTGAAGTGGCCAGAACACGGGAACCAGCAGGATGGCCACGGCCGCGTACAGTGCCATGATGGCCAGGCCAAACTTCCAGTAGTCGCCAAACCTGTAGCCGGCCGGTTGCATGATCATCATGTTGGCCGGCGTCGCCACCGGTGTCAGCAGGGCCGCGGATGAGGCCACCGAGACGCACATCAGCACCGCGTACGGGTTGATGGCTGACTCCTGGGCCACCGAAAGGGCGATCGGGATGATAATCAAGGCGGTGGCGGTGTTGCTGATGAGCTGACCCAACACGGCGGTGACCACGAAGAGCCCAACAAGGAGCAGCAAGTGCCCGCCGTTCCCTACTACAGACACCATGCCCTCAGCGAGGATCTCAGCCGTCCCCGTCGACGTGATGGCCGTGGACAGCGGAATCATGCCGGCCACCAGGATGAGGGTGGTCCATGCCAAGGACTGGTGTGCCTGTTTTACCGTGACAACCCGCAGCACCACCATGGCCAGCGCGGCCAACAGTGCGGCAATGGGGGCTGGCACAATGTTGGTAGCCAGCAGGACCACCATCACCCCGAGGACTATGAGGGCCGGCGTCGCTCGCGGTCCCAACGGGACTGTCTGGCGGCGGATGGTGTCCGGCGAGTCCACCAGCAGCACATTGTGGTCCAGGGTGTGCTGGTCCAGCGCGGACCAAGTCCCCTGCAGCAGGAGCCTGTCACCGGCGGTAACACGTGAGCGTCCGGAGGATTCGGGTTCGCCCGGATGCTGATGAGCCAGCACCACCAAGGCACCACTGTCCGTCACCATGCCGGGGTAAGCCTCGGTGCCGACGAGGTTGGAACGCGGTGCGACCACCACCTCGGCCACGCCGTAACTGCTGCTGATGAGTCCGCAGGTCGCGTCGTCGTCCTGCATGAGGCCGTGCTTGGCCGCGAAGGCGTCAATGATTGGTTGACCGCCACGCACCACAATCTCATCGCCCGGCTCGAATGTCCCGTTCGTGGACTGTTTGCCGTCCGGTCCTTGCACGCTGATGAGGTGCAGGTGGCCGGCGCCGTCATCATCTTCCTGGATGCAGGCAACCTGCTGGCCCACCAGCACTGAACCGGACGGAATGGTGAGCCTGCTCAGTCCGTCCTCACCCAGGTAGTGGGTCATGAGGGTCTTGCCGTGGGAACCCAGGTCCTTGGGAAGGGCATCGGGGGTGCGGCTGGGCAGCAGGGAAGGGCCAAGCCAGAGAGTCAGTCCAATGGTGCCGAGGAGCAGTGGCAGTCCAACCAGCCCGAACTCGAAGAACCCGATCCCCTTCCCCGTAGTGTCCAGGGCCGCGTTGAGGATCAGGATGTTCACCGGTGAGCCGGTAAGTATCAGCAGGGAGCCGGCGTGGGCCGCGAAAGCCATGGGCATGAGGAGCTCCGAAGGCCTGCGACCCAGCCGGACTGCGAGCACAACAACCATGGGCAGCAAGGCCGCAACAGCTCCATTGACGCTGATGAGAGCCGTCAAAAGCGCCGTCAGGACCATCATCAACACCATGAGCCGGGTCCGGCTGGTCCCCGAAAACCTGATGAGCAGGCTCCCGAGCCACGTGGTGACTCCTGCGGCGTCGATAGCCTCCGCCACGACGAACAACGCGGCGATCAACACCACCGTCCCGCTCCCGAAGCCGGCGAACGTGTCCTCAAGGCCAACGATGCCGGTGCCGTACAAGGCCAACGCTGCTCCCAGCGCCACGACCTCCACCGGCAAGCGGTTCCAGACGAACGCGGCGATCACCACGACGAGCACCAGCAACGTGACGACGACGTCTGTCATGGGTGCCTTCGGCAAATCCCCGGGTCTTCTGCCAGCATGCTTTCAGACTAGATCCGGGTTAATGCCGCAGGGTCACCCCATTTGGGTGACTGATGGGCGTCTTCCGAGGTCATGGCCTAAGGTAAGTGGCCGAATTTGTAGGCGGCGGCCACGGCGTCATGGCGCGAGCCCGCCCCGAGCTTCGAATAAATGATGCGTATGTGCGTCTTCACGGTATTCACTGACAGGTGAAGTTCCGTGGCCATCTGTTCCTGGGATAAATGCGAGGGAAGCAGCACAAGGACCTCACGTTCCCGAGGAGTCAGCGATGGCGCTCGCCGGGCATCAGAGGGAGGCCGCATAGCGAGCAGCTGCTGGGCAATGTCCTCTTGTGGTCCGTGGGCACCCGCCCGTTCCACCAGCAGGTCGATGACCTCCTGCGGTGCGATGGCCAAGGGGCGGAGCACCGCAAGTTCGTCGGCCTTTCGCAATGCTTCCTCAAGGAGCTTGGCAGCCAGGGTCCGGCGGCCCGTGCGGATGGCCATGGAGCACTCCAAAACGGCTACATGGAGCCAGGTCCATTCCAGCACTGGTCTGACTGCGCCCGTGTGCAACGGCCGGAGCCGGTCATTTGCCGCATCGAACCGGCTGATTCCAGCGGGTCCTTGAGCCCGCAGCAGGCAGAGTTCACCCGTTCCGGGGATCCGTTCCTCCGCCCATTCCACAACCTCGCGGGCACGCTCGGCATGCCCCAGTGCCAAGGCGGCCGTGTGTTCAATGACAGCGATGCATGCAGCCAACGGCTGGGCGAAGAGGTGGTCCGGGCCGACGCGCAGCCTGGCTTGCCGCATGCCATCAAGGGCGTGACGCCTGTCCCCGGAATCCAAGTGGGCGCACGCGTTGATCATGTCCAGGGTGGCGCGCACGGCAGCTCCCACACCCTTGGAAGAGGACCCCAGTTGCCCGAGCTCCGACGCGCCCGCAGCGGCGAATTTCAAGGCAGTAGCCGGTTCGGCGCCGAGGATCGCGGCAGACGCGTGCATCAGTGCACCAACCGACCTGCCTGCCCCGGCCGTCCATACGCTGGCCGGCAATTTCTCCTCTGCCTGCCGAAGGTACTCGGTGGCGCGGCGCAGGTTGCCTTGCACCGAGGCCGTGGCCGCCAGTTTGAGGTAGACCTTTCCGGCCAGATACGAGTTGCCCGCCTCGGAGGCGTCGATCAGGGCAGCGAAAGCCTCATTCTCAGCAGTTCCATAGCGCCCTTCGACGATCGCGGCCGTGACCGACACCATTCTCGCCTCGATCCGGATGTCGCTCTGCCCTGAAGAGGGGAGCTCGGCGTCGTTGATGGCCATGCGGGGGTCTTGTTCCTCCCATCCATCGCTGAACCAGGAAAGTCGTGCTTCCGCCAAGGCCCGCAGTTCACGGAGATCGGGAGGGGGATCGTCAGCCCAGATGCGGTTTGCGGTGGCCAGGTATCGGCTGGCGGTAGTGGGCTGACGGCTCTCCACATGGGTTAATGCGGCAACCACGCAGAGTTTGGGGCTCGCCGTCATGACTGACTCCGGCAGCAGTGCAATCGCCCGGCGCACCCGCGTCACCCCTCCGGATCCCAGGATCGCGGCTCCGTGCCGTTCCAGGATGGTGCCGATCAGCCCGTAGTCGGCTGAGTCGGTCGCGTGCCTCAGTGCGGCCTCGGGTTCTCCGGCAAGCTCATGCCATTGTGCGGCCAGCAGGTTGAGGCGAAGTAGTTCTTCGGGCTCTTTCCGGGCCAGCTCGGCCCGGAAATACGCTCGGATCAAGGGGCGGACCAGGAAGACTTTCCGCCCGTTACCGGCAGACTCCACCAGATCGCGATCATCGGCAAGCCTTGAAAGGATGTTTCCGGCATGCAGGTGGCCCGCGAGGGCGTTGGCTTGGGCGGCGATCACTATGCGACACACGCTGGTGCTGGAAAGCACGTGCCGCTCCTCGCTGGTCAACGCGCGAACGATTTCGTGGTCCAAGTATTCGGAGAGCTGCCGGTTATTGGCAGCAAGGTCGCCCACAGACATCTCGGGGTCGGCCGTGTTCCGCAGGGAACGCAGGGCGAGGACCACGCAGGCCGGCCAGCCCGCTGTCTGCCGGAACAGTTCGCCCAGCTGATGGATCCCCAGCAGCGTGATGGTCTTGGCTGCAAGGGTGTTGATCTCGTCCAAAGAGAAGGCGAGGTCACTCGACTGCAATTCAACGATGCGACCGCTGAGTCGCGCAGGTCCGGGATCAACCGCCGTGCTGTCCCGGGTCGCCAGCACTAGCTGGACGGGCAGTGCGGCTTGGTTCAGCAGTACTGGAATCCAACGGTTGCGCTGATCGTCAGAGAAGCCGTCGATGCCGTCAATGACCAGTCGGATGGTGGTGCCGGCTGCGGTCAACGCAACCGCCAGGTGTTCCAGCACGTCCGGAGCGTTGTCCTCCGCCCCGGAGAACTGCCGCAGGGCTTCGTGCGGGATGGCGGCGCACTGCTGCAGTGCGTGCAGTATTGCGGGCCAGAGGGCGTCCTTGTTCTGTTGGTTGGGACTTAGCCACGCGACATTCTGCTCCTGGCCGTGAAGCCACTGGCTGAGAAGCACTGTTTTGCCGTATCCCGCAGGGGCGCAAAGAAAGATAACGTCTGCTGCGGCATCGAGTTTGGCCACAAGCCGGGGTCGAGCCAACAGGTCCAATGGCGGCCGGGGGACCGCGATTAGCTGGGGGCTCAAGAGGTCCGGGCGGGTACCACCTTGGTCGTCCACCCCTTCAGTGTAGGGGCGGGGCAACGAGGATTCACCCAGTCAGGGCGATCCGTGCGGCGGCCATAGGACGTAAGGATGAACATGGCGGCCGTGAGAGGCTTGGACGAGGCCCGGAGAGGGATTTCACCGTGCAAGTTTTCAAGGACATCATGAGCGCCGCGGATTCCGGGTGGGTTTATCCCCTCGGGGCGTTTTTTGTTGCGTTGTCTGCGATCTTCCCGCCGATTCCCACTACGTCCTTGTTCGTAGCACTGGGGGCGTTGTCAGCCACGGACGGCCTTCCGAACGGGCTCCTGTTGATGGCCGCAATGCTGGCCGGTGCTGTGGCGGGGGATCTGGGTGCCTACGAGCTGGTCCGACGCCGCGACATGGCCAACTGGAAGATGCTCCGTGGGCCCCGCACGCAGAAGGCTTTACACGCCTCCAGGGAGCGCCTGGCCAAACACGCGGCCTCGTGGGTGCTGACGTCCAGGTTCGTCCCGCTCGGGCGGCTGACCATGAACGTTGCCAGTGCCATTACGCCGGTGCCGCGGGGCACGTTTGCCCTCTATTCGGTGGCGGCCGGTGTCCTGTGGTCCGGGTACTCGGTGGGCATTGGCGCCCTGTCCGGCCTCCTGCCCGGATTGTCCACGGAGTTCGCTGTGGTCATCGCCATCGCATTCTCGCTGCTGCTGGGCCGGGGTATCAGTGCCGGGGTGACCTGGTACCTGCAGTTGGAGGACTGACACGGCTGGACTACTGATACAGCCCAGACGTGCTATTGAAGCGATGACGTCAGCCGGGCCAGATTGTCCAGGGCCATGTGGCCAACCGGGCGGCGAAGCCAATCCTCCAACAGCAGCTCCTTGCTGGCTGCACGGTACCGGTCCTCCACCGCCCGCATCTGGTCCACGATTGTTCGTCCGTGGACCAGCACCGAGACTTCCATGTTGAGGCTGAACGAGCGGACGTCCATGTTGCTTGAGCCGATGACTGCCACGTCGTCGTCGATGGTGAAGTGCTTGGCGTGCAGGACCTGCGGGGCCCGGTACAGGTAGATCCGGACACCGGCGCGGAGCAAGACCTCGTAGTAGGAGCGCTGCGCGTGGTAGACCATGGCTTGGTCCCCAATCTCGGATACGAAGAGTTCAACGCTCAGGCCGCGGGAGGCTGCGGTGATGATCGCCAGCTGGATGGCCTCGTCAGGCACAAAGTAGGGGCTGGTGATGCTGACGCGATGTTCGGCCTTGTAGATGAGCGTGGTGTAGAGCTTGAGGTTGTTGTCATTGTCGAAGCTGGGGCCGCTGGGCAGGACCTGGGCATCGATGAGCTCAGGCTCCGATCCCAGCACCACGGGGGAAGTATCCAACGGCAGGAGGGTCTCGGACTCGCTGTACCAGTCGGTGACGAACACCGCGTTGAGCTCCCGCACTGCCGGACCTTCCAAACGCACCATCAGTTCGTGCCATTGGAGGCCACGCTGAATGTTGCGCTTCTTGTTGTAGGACGCGTCGATCAGGTTTTGCGAGCCGGTGTAGCCCACCCGCCCGTCCACTACCACCAACTTCCGGTGATTCCGCAGGTCCGGACGTTGCCACTGGCCCTTGAAGGGGCGCAAAGGCAGCATGGCGTGCCACTCGGCGCCCATGCCATCCAAAGCCCGCAGCATGTCGCGGTATTTGGGGTCGCCTACCGCCGCCAAGTGATCGAAGAGGACCCGGACTGCCACGCCACGTTCGCAAGCCCTCGCCATCGCATCGAAGAAAGGGGCGGTCGTGGGGTCCATCGCGAGAATGTAGAACTCCACGTGAACGTACTCTGCGGCTTTGTCGATGTCCCCGATCATGCGGTCGAAGCTTCCGTTGTAGTCCTCCAGCAACTCGGCCCGGTTGCCGCCCACCATGGGAAGCGCACCGAGCCGGAGGTTGAGTTCGACGGCGGAACGCAGCCAGGCGGGCCAGTCCTCACTGTGGCTGACGGCCGAGAGGCCGGGGGTGCGTCCCAGCATGACTTCGTTGACGGCGCGCTGTTTTTCCCGCCTGGCCTTGGGAAGCTTGCCGCGGCCAACCAGCAGAAACGCCACCATGCCCAGATAGGGAATGAAAATGATCGCCAACACCCAGGCAATAGCGGACGACGGCCGTCGATTGGCCGAGACCATCACAGCGGCGATTGATCCGAGCACGATGTGGAGCGCCAACAAGATTAAGGCGACGGTATCGGCGTCGTGAAATAGCCCTTGCATCCCGCGCTACTTGGCATTCTGCTGCGGTATGACCACTTTTTTGATGATCAGCAGAATCGAGGCCGTGGTGGGGCAAGCGATCAGCGCTCCCAGAAGCCCCAGGAGCGTCCCGCCCACCATGGCTCCGATCAGGACCAGGGACCCAGGGATGCTGATGGCCTTTCCCACGATGCGTGGCGTCAGAACGTACGCCTCTACTTGCATGTAGGCAAGCATCACGAGGAAGACCACCAAGGCTGTTGAGGGGGAGGTGAAGAGGGAGACCACGGTAATAATTGCCGTGCTGATGGCGCTTCCCACCAGCGGGATGAGGGTGATGGGAAACGCCAGGACGGCGAGCACTGCGGCGTACCTGACTCCAGCGACGGACAGGAGAATGAAGGTGAAGATCGCGTTGAACAAGGCAAGAACGGACATGCCGCTGAGGTATTTGCCCACGGAGGCAACAATGGTGTCGGTGATTTCTGCGAATGATTCCCGCCGGGAGGAGGGAACCAGCGAATAGAGGCTGGCTTTCATCATTTCGTGCCCCGCCACGAAATAGAGGGTCAGGACCACGACGAAGATGACGGCAAAAGTGCCATTCACCACGTTGTAGCCAACCTGCACCGCGCCGCCACCGATGGCAAGCCATACGTTTGGATCGGCAGCCGATGTTTCCAGCCACTCCAGCAGCGGGGTCAGTGCACCTCCCAGGGTTCCGTTGAATTCCTGGAACCAATCCTGTTCACTGACGGCTTGGAAGCTGGATGGCAGCAGACTGACCAGCGCGGCACCCTCCTCCACCAGAATCGGGACGATGAAGCGGATCAGCACAGCCACCAGTACCAAGAAGCCAACTGCTACCACCAGAACTGCGCCGGCGCGTGAGAGCTTCAAGCGTTCCAGCCATCGCACCAGCGGGTAGAGGCCCAGCGATATGAACAGCGCGGCAAAGATCAGGGTGAGCGAATACCGCAAGGTGATGACCGCTGAACCCAAGGCCAGGGCAACCAAAACGCCGAGCGCCGTTATCAGGCCGAATCGAAACGGTCCGCCCTGCAACAGTGGGAATGCCTTCAATTGCGTCATGCGTCCCTCTCGGCGTGAGTAGGTGGCGGAAGGTCGCCCTCGTCAGGACAAAGCGAGCTCCTTCAGGCGAGCGTACTCGGCCTCCGTGATATCTCCAGCGGCAAGCAGTGCCTTGGCTGCTTCGATTTGCTGGGTGGGCGATGGGGCTCCGGCGACTTCCCGGATGTATTTTTCGGTTTCGTTCACTGACTCGCGGAACCGCAATTCATTCCGCAGTGCCATGCCTTTTCCGCGCATAATCACGTAAATCAACGCAGAAATGAACGGTGCTACGAACAAACACAAAATCCACAGAGCCTTAATGCCTCCACTGAGTGCTTTGTCGCGCAGGAGATCGGAGATGATCTGGAAGAGGAGGAGCAGGTACGCGATAAACAAGAAAGCAACGAAGATGCTCCACAGCGATTCCCAAAAGCTCATGTGTCTTTCCCATCGTTCATTCGGCCCGGGCATGGACCGCTATCCGGAAGGAACCCGTTCCCTAACGGGATCACAACACCATTCTCAGATCGGCCGCGCCGTCCAGAGCGTGCCCGCGCTGTATCCATAGCGATTGGACAGAAAGATCACCCACTAAGGGTGAGTGGTGGTTTGTGGGAACCTGGACCGGCTGGCCGGACTGCCGGCCGACGCGGTCACAAATCCCCCGTAACTCCGTGGTTGTTTGTGGCAATCGGCGTTCGGTTACGCTGCTCAGAGCCACGCCACATCGCACGTTTAGGGCCACCAATGACGCACTCTTTCGCAGCTGACGCCGTCGTCACCCAACGGCCGGAACCTTCGCTCAAACACAGCACCACGGGCACCGCTGTTGGGGCGTTCAGCATGGTGGCCATTGTCGGAGTATTCGCCCTCCTTTTGCATACGCTCGGACAGCAATTGCCGACGCTTGGCCCGGCCTACCCCGGATGGCCGCAATCCGTCGGTGACTCACCGCTGGCAGCGTTGCGCTGGTTGCTGGGTGACATGACCGAGCCCTTGTTTTATAAGTCGGATCTGGCAGCAGCCGGCCTGCTCGCCGGAGCTGCCTTGGCGTGGTGGGCTGGCCGCCGGAGGAGAAGATGGGCCGGCTCGCTGACGTACGGAACAGGCCTCTGGCCTTGGGTGCTGGCCTCGGCGGCCCTGAGTTTGCTGCTGTCCAACCTTGCGTTCGGATGGATGCTCGACGACGGGTGGCAGCCCACCTTCGTGCCGTTCGTTTGCGTCGCTCCCGCCATGGTCCTTCTCTACGGAGCCGGGTGGAGGACCTGCGTCACTGGGGCTGTGCTGGGAGCAGGCACCACCACGCCTCTCGCACTGATCCTTATCCCCAGTATCTCGACACCGCTGGGCCTGCCGACGGTTGTAGCGAACGTCCTGGCGATGTCCATTGGGTCCGTCCTCGCGTTCCTGGTTGCCCGGCGCCTGCCGTGGCTTGTCCTGCGAAACCCGCGCCCCACCACACAACCGCACCGGCCGACGTCGGGCGTTGTCCAAACCTTTCGCAGCGACGCCATGTGGGCAGCCCGCCGAGTCCTCAAGGACTTCACAGAAACGCATTTCTTTGCCAACGAACTCGCCGGCATCTGCGTGATCCTGGCCGTCGGGGCGGCTTTTGTGCTGAACCCGGCGCTGCCGTCGTACGGCTCGAACCTGCTGCCTCACATACTGTTCGCCCAAGCGCTGACGTCGGCCGTCGGCGTGGTCCTGTGGCGGCGGTGGTACCGCGACGGCGGGTGGGCGGCTACCTACGCCTCCGTCGTGTCCGTTGCCCCGGCGGCCGTGCTCGCTTCTGGCGGGTCGTGGATCGGGGTGGTCGGCGGGGCTGTGCTGGGTGCTGTTCTTGCACCGCCCATCGCGAGGGCCGTTTCCGCCCGGCTGCCGGCCGGATTCCACCCGGTCATCGGCAACACCGCAGCCATGGCAGTGGCGACGGCGGTTGCCTTGCCCTTGTTGGGGCTGCTGCCCCGCTAGCCGCCCACGTGGTGGATGGTGAAGGCGCTCAGGAAACCGACGGCGGCTGTCAGCCCGGTGAGGTTGTGGTGCTCTTCGAACGCCTCAGGAATCATGGTGTCGGCCAGCATGGCAAGGATCCCGCCTGCAGCGATGGCGGTAATGAACGCAATCACAGTCCCAGGGGCGTTCTCCAAAGCGGTGTAGCCGAGCAGGGCCGCAAGCCCGCTGAACACTGCGATGCCCGCCCAGGTACCAAAAACGTACGCGGGGCTGCGGCCGGCCCTTTTCATGCCGGCGGTGCTGGAAAGGCCTTCCGGAACGTTGGAGATGAAGACGGCGGCAAGCATCGCAGGGCTGACTGCCCCGCCGGCGAGGAGCCCGACGCCCAGGACCACTGACTCCGGAATGCCATCGATCAGCGCCCCCACCGCGATGGCCGTTCCACTGCCGGGTACGTCCTTCTCGGACGGCTGCGGCCCGGAGGAACGCTTCCGGTGTTTGGCGCCTGCGCGAGCCAGCAGAACGTTGGAGCCCACGAAGATCAGCGCACCCATGAGGAAGCCCAGGATAGTGGGGATCAATCCGCCGCCTTGGACGGCTTCGTCAACCAATTCGAAGGCAAGGGCAGAGATCAGGACGCCCGCACCGAACGCCATCACGGTGGACACAATCTTGGGCGGAACTTTCCACAACCAAGCGATGCCGGCTCCGAGGACCAAGGCTCCGCCTGCCAGTGTTCCCCACATCAAGGCCTGCAGCCACATCGGCATCAAATACGCCCTCTCATCGGCCTTTTATGTGCATCAAGCAGTGTTTCATAAGGTGCCTGTGGAGCAGCAAAAGTCTTGAGGTTTTCCTGAGGAAGTGTTGCGGGTTTGCAGGATGGGTTCTTGATCCGGGCCCGGCACAGTAGTTCTTGTCAGCCACGCAGGCCGGCAAGAACCGGCCGGCCGATCACGGTGGCCACACGAAAGGACACCTGATCCCCATGGCCATCACCCTGAAGTCCACCTCCGGCAAGATCCTCGCTTCCGTCGCACTGGTCGGCACCGCAGCCGCCGTCGCCGGCATGGGCACCTACGGCGCGTTCACCTCCTCGACCTCCGCCTCCCAGGCAGTCACCGCAGGGACCGTCACCATCGCCCTGGGCACCGGAGCGGCCAACACGCTCAACGTCCCGGTCGCAGGACTGCTGCCCGGAGACAAGGTCGAAAAGCTCGTCACCCTGGCCAACACCGGCAACTCGGACCTGAACAACGTCACCCTCACCACCTCCGCCGGCGCCACAGGTTCCCTGCTCACCACCGACACCACGCACGGGCTGCAGCTGACCATCGAAAACTGCTCCGTCGCCTGGACCGGCACCGCCGCCCCCTACACCTGCGCCGGCACCAAAACCACCGTCCTGGCCAACGGCCCCGTCATCGCAGCGAACAAGGTCCTGAACAACCTGAGCTCCCTGACCTCGACCAAAACCGACAACCTCAAGGTCACCACCGCTTTGCCCGCCACCGCGAACAACGACTTCCAAGGCGCCACCTCCACCCTCGCCTTCTCCTTCACCGGCACCCAACGCACCGAAACCACCAAGTAGCACCAAAAGCTCCGGAGGCCGGCCGTTACGCCCTTTCCGGCCGGGCCTCCGGTCATAAGCCCCGCCGGGCCTGGTCGGGCTCCCCCCTGCCCGATCAGGTTCGCCGGTATTTTCCTGAGCCAGACTTGAGGAATTTCCGCAGGAAAGCCTGAGCCAGACCACCCAGACTCTTAATCAGACGATGACCCGCACCCGGAAGGAACGCCAGGCATGAGCGCACTGAGCACTATCACCACCCCCGCCCTCCACGGACGGCGTTCCGCAACCCGGCCCGCCGCCGTCGAGACCCGCGCAGAGACCCGGCCCGCCGCCGTCGAGACCCGCGCAGAAGCCAGCGCCACGCCGGGCATGTTCCGCCGGGTTGCCGGCGCGGCAGTGAAGTTCGTCGGACTGGGCATGCTGATCCTGGCAGCCTTGGTGTTCCTCTTCCTGGCGATCGGACCCCGCCTGCTGGGCTACCAGACCTCAACCATGCTGACCGGTTCCATGGCCCCGCTGATCAACCCGGGCGACGTCGTCGTCACTGTCCCCACTCCCATCACTGACGTCAAGGTTGGCGACATCATCACCTACCACATCCCCGTGGAGGACCAGCGGGTGGAAACCCACCGCATCACCGAAATCACCGCCACCGCCGACGGCGGAGTAGCCGTCCAGACCAAGGGCGACGCCAACAACGGCATCGACCCCTGGATCGCCACCCTCCAAGGCAAAACCGTGGACAAGCAGGTTGCCACCATCCCCTACGTCGGCAACGCCATCCGCGCCCTGCGCGAGCCCATGGTCATGAACATCCTGATGTACGGCGCACCCGCCATCCTGGTCATCGGGATGCTCGCCTCCATCTGGACCAAAGATCCCAACAAGTCAGCCCCGGAAGGCGCCGCAGCACCCCAGGCAGCCCGCGGTGAGTGACGAAGCGGATCCGGCTCAGCCGCCGGAAGGGCCCGTATTGGAGCCGTGCAGGCTTCAGGCGCTGGCTGAAGAGTTGGGAGACTCCACTCCGGCGCTCCGTTTCCTCTCCACCTACCTGTCCATGCTGCCCGGCCGGATCCTCAGGATCTCCAACGGCCTGTGCAGGCACGATCCCGACGCCAGCATGGACGCGGTCTTGAGCCTCAAGATCTCCTCCGCGATGGTTGGTGCGTTGGAGACAGAGGACCAGTGCCGGGCCATCGAATCGATGATCCGGGAAGACCACTTCGACTCAGCGGTCCTGGCGCTTCCTGCTCTTCGGAACTCCACCGATCGTTGCTTCGCTGCAGGGCCGCAGTTGCTCGGGAAGGCCCAGGAGTCCCTCTGCAAGTACCGGCATTAAAGAGCAGTCAGCGGTCGGCCGGCACGGTTGTGTCGGCGGTTTTGACCTCATGCGGTACCAGGAACAGTGCAGCCACTGCCAGTAGGCCGGCGGCGGCGAACACGTAGAAGCCGGCAGGATAGGCGATGTTCGCCGCCACCAATGTTCCCGTCACCGCAGGACCAACGATTGCGCCGAGCCTGCCAACGCCTGCGGCGAAGCCGAGGGCCGTTCCGCGGAGCCTGGCCGGAAACAACTGGCTGACCCACGCGTATACCAACACCTGGGAACTGAAGACGAAGACTCCGGTGACGAAGACAGCTGCATTGAGCAGGAACTCGTTCTGGATCTTGACGCTGAGGATCGCCAGCAGAACCGCGGACAACCCGAACCACAACAGTACGATCCGTTTGGTCCCATGCTTGTCCGCCAGGATTCCGGCGAGGAACAGCCCTGCCACAGCGCCAACGTTCAGGACCAGCAGCAGTGTCAGTCCGGTGCTCACGGGATATCCGGCGGCAGCCATCAGCTGCGGAAGCCAGGTGTTCAGGCCGTAGACCAACAGCAGCCCCATGAACGACGCGATACCAATACCAACAGCCACCATGGGATAAGGCTTTTGCAAGAGATCGCGGAAGCCGGTCTTTTGTTTGGTGATGGCGGAACGCTCGACGTCGGCTGTTGCCTTCGTTGGTTCGCCTGCCTTCGCCGGGGCTGCTTCGGGAAGCGATTCGGGCAACTTGGCCCACAGGAACGGCAGGAGGACCAGTCCGGCGACGCCGCCGATGATGAACATGAGCCGCCAGTTGGGAACGATGAAGATGGCCAGCAGGGCGGTAGCCACAGCACCCACGTGGTAGCCGGTCATGGTCCGGGTAGTGGACTTACCGGCCGATCCCGCGGGGGCGTAGTCGTTCATGTAGGCCAAGGCGGCGGGGAGGCATGCCCCCAAGCCAAGTCCTGCAAGTAGGCGCAGAACTGAGAAGACTGCGACGTTCGGGGCGAAGGCAACTCCGATGGTGAACAGCGAGAAGCCTGCCACGCAGGCGATCAGGAGTCTCCGGCGGCCGAATTTGTCCGAGAGCGGCGCGATGAAGAGCGCGCCAAGGCCAACGCCTACCAACGAAATGGTGGCCGCGAAGGTGGCCCCGACAGCGTCGAAGCCTAGTTCGCCGGTCTTGATAAGCGTTGGGATTACGGTGCCCAGGACTACGAGGTCGAAACCGTCCAGGACCATGGCCAGCCAACAGAGCCAAACAGGCCATTGGGATCGGCGGGCAGATGACATCGTTGGCATAGCGTCCTCGGTACTTCTTTGTGGTTGGTCCCGGCCACAGAACGGTCGGTCGGTTATGAGAGTTGTATCACCGTCCGATGTTGCGTGGCACACGTTCTACCATTGAATGGAAGGTGCTGCCAGGTGGCCAAAACCTGGTTGCCAGGAACCCGGCAGCCGGGAAACCTAATGCCTGGCCACGAAGCAAAGTACCTGTAGCCAATAAACAAAGGAGGGCATGGTGGCGAACTCAGCATCCGGCGATTCTGTGGTGGACCGGGTGGTGCGGGTCATCGAGGCCTTCCCGGAGGGAGTGACCTCGCTGCAGTTGACCGAGTTGGCCGACCGCGCAGGGCTCCCGTTGTCATCGGCCCATCGGCTCGTGCGACAACTGTCCCAGCACGGGCTGCTGGATCTTGGCGCGGGTGGGACGGTTCGCTTGGGCCTGCGGTTGTGGGAACTGGTCAACCGCAATTCGCCCACCTTGGCCCTTCGCCAGGCGGCCATGCCGTTCATGGAGGACATACAGCAGGTCCTGAACCAGAACGTGAACCTGGCCGTGCTGGACGGCTGGGAGGCGCTCTTTGTGGAGCGCCTTTCGCGGAGGGGATCGGTGGCCAACCGGGCGCGGATCGCCGGACGGATGCCCGTCCATATCTCTTCAGCAGGGCTGGCCTTGATGTCCCACCAGTCACGTGAAGTGCAGGCGGAGTACCTCGAGCAGTTCGAGGACCCGTCCGGAAAGGTAACTGCCCAAGCCGTGCGTCATTTCCTGGCCGAAGCGGCCCAGCAGGGGTACGCGCAACTCGCAGGGGTGGTTGATCCGGACACATGGGGAATCGCTGTTCCCGTGGTGAACGGGAAGCGGCGCACCGTGGCGGCCCTGGGTGTTGTTGTCCCTCTCGCTGAGATGAGGCTGCAGGCGCTTGTTCCGGCGCTCCAGACCGCGGCGCGGGGAATAGGGCGGCAGCTCGGCGACTAAGTCCGGATTCCGTTCAACGGAATTCATGTAACGCCAATCACCAAGTGCGGGCCACACTGATTCCAGATTCATCCCGCTTCCGAGCAAGCCGGGATCCGCAACGAAGCGAGGAACAACCATGGCACGCACACCCATCACAACCCAAGTCGCCATCATGGGCGCAGGACCCGCCGGGCTCATGCTCTCCCACTTGCTCGCCAAGCAGGGCATCGAATCCGTAGTGGTGGAAATCCGTAGTCGCAAGGAAATCCAGGAGACAGTCCGGGCCGGCATTTTGGAGCACGGTACCGTGAACCTGCTGGTGGACTCCGGAGTGTCAGACCGGGTGCTGCGCGAAGGCGACAGGCACGATGGCATCGAGTTGCGGTTCAATGGCGAGAGCCACCGCATCAACTTCAAGGAACTCGTGGGCGAATCTGTGTGGCTCTACCCGCAGACCGACGTATTCATGGACCTCGCTGCAAAGCGGGAGGCCGACGGCGGCGACGTCCGCTACAGCGTCACGGACACCACCGTGCACGACCTCGAAGGCAAGCCAAAAGTCTGGTTCACCGATGCGGACGGCCAGGAATTCGAAATCCAGGCCGACTTCCTGGTGGGTGCTGACGGATCCCGTAGCCACTGCCGGTTCCAAATCCCCGAAGCCCACCGCAAGTGGTACTTCCACGAGTACCCCTTTGCCTGGTTCGGTATCCTCGCCGAAGCCCCGCGCAGCGCCGACGAACTGATCTACGCCAACTCCGAGAACGGCTTCGCGCTGATCAGCCAGCGCACCGAAACCGTTCAGCGCATGTACTTCCAGTGCGACCCCAAAGAAAACGTCGCCGACTGGGACGATGAACGCATCTGGACCGAGTTCCGCAAGCGCGTCAACGGAAACGGGTTTGAGCTCAAGGAAGGACCCGTCCTGGAAAAGATGGTGCTCCCCTTCCGCAGCTTCGTCCACACTCCCATGCGCCACGGAAACCTCTTCCTGGCAGGCGATGCCGCCCACACCGTCCCGCCCACAGGCGCCAAGGGCCTCAACCTGGCCATCCACGACGTCAAGGTGCTCTTCGAGGGCCTCGATTCCTTCTATGCCAACGGCTCCACTGCGTTGCTCGATTCCTACAGTGACCGTGCCTTGGACCGTGTGTGGAAGGCCCAGCACTTCTCCTACTGGATGACGTCCATGCTGCACACCGTTCCCGGTGCCGACGACTTCGACCGCGCACGCCAACTCGGCGAGCTGCACTCAGTTGTCACGTCCGAGCATGCCAAGGCATACCTCGCGGAGTCGTACACGGGCTGGCCGACCTCTCGGTAGGTCCGGGCGTCTATTGTGGGCGTCTCTATAGAAGGGCCACTGCCGGTAAGTGCTCGACACCAATAAGTGCCAGACACCAATAGGCGCTCGACACCAATAAGTGCTCGACACCAACATGTGCTCGCTGCGGCCTGGCCTCCTTGTTGAGGCAGGCCGCGGCAGGGCACTTGATGCCTCAACAGCACGTGGTGGCTCACTGAACCGCTGAATCAGCAATCCGCTTCCACAGCAACTCGCCTGATGTTCGTCAACTCACCTTATGTTCTGTGGGGTGTGTGGTGGTGGTTGCGTCGGGGTGTTTGGTTTGGGTCGAGGTGGGGTGGGGGGATGAACCAGGGGACGCCTGTTGTCATGTTGATGCGCCATTGTTCTTTGTGGATGAGGTGGTGGTGGTGGCTGCAGAGCAGGGTGCCGTTGTTGGTTGAGGTGGTGCCGCCGTGGGACCAGTAGGTGGTGTGGTGTGCTTCGCACCAGGGTGCGGGGATGGTGCAGTCGGGGAAGGCGCAGCCGCCGTCGCGGGCGGTGATGGCTTTGCGGATGTGGGGTGGGAAGATCCGGGTGGTCCGGCCGATGTCCAGGATCCGGGAGTCGCTGCCGAGCAGGACGGGGATGATGTCGGCGTCGCAGGCGATTTTGCGGATGGTGTCAGGGTGCATCGGGCCGGTGAACGTCGCTGTTCCTGTGCTGAGGGGATTCCGGGTTGTGTCCGTGTCCGTGTCCGGGTGGACGGGGCCGGTGAACGTTGCGGTTCCTGTGTTGAGGGGGTTCCGGGTTGTGTCCGTGTCCGGGTGGACGGGGCCGGTGAACGTTGCGGTTCCTGTTCCTGTCCCTGTGCCTGTGCCTGTCTGTGGCCTGGTGCCGGGCTGTTTCGGTGCCGTTCCGGTGCTTTCGTGCTGGTTGTGCTGTTGGTGGTCTTGGACTCGTTCGAAGAGGTCGCGGTGGTCGATGGTGACGGTGAGTTGGGGTCGGAGTCCGCCGTTGGAGGGCAGTTTCCCGGTGCTCATCGCGACGCTGCAGGCGCCGACGAGGCCGTTGAGGTGTTTCTGGGGCCGGGTGCGGCGGTCCAGGTCCGGGCCGGCAGTCCCGGTTACGGTGTTCGCCTCGTGCTGGTGGGTGGTGAGGCGGGGGTTGGTGGCGGCGTTCATGACGGTGATGAGGGTTTCGTATTGTTCGTCGGTGGCGAAGATTTCGAGGTGGTGGAGTCCGTGGCGGCGTCGGCGGCGGAGGAACGCACCTTGGAATTGGCGGAGGGCTTCTTCGGAGGGTTCGGGGCCGTCGTGGTCGATCCTGTCGGCCCAGCGCTTGGCCATTTTGGTGACGAAGTCCGGGTCGGTTTCGATGGCGGTGGTGGTCAGGGCGTGTTCCATCCGGGTGATGGTGTCCTGGTCGGCGAGGTGCCGGACCTTGTCCAGGGAGGTGCTGATGATGGTCGCGGACCGGGACGGCACCAGCGCGGAACCAACCGCTTCGGCGAGCAGTTCGCGCCGGGCAGGGACCTCTTGCCCGGTCATGCCCGTCTGGGGGAGGACTTCGGCGGCGAGGGCAAGCCTGCGCCGGGCTTCACCGATGCCGATCCGCAACCGTGCCCGCAGGAACTCGGCCGCGTTCCGGTACCCATCATCCGCAGGGTTGGCAGTACCCTCAGCGCCCGTCCCGCTGGCGGCACGGGCAGGACTCTGCGCCGCTGCGGCACTGAAGGTCCCTGCGGCGGCCGCACCCGCCTGACTTGGACTGGTCGTCCCAGCCGCTCCCGGAACTGTTGCCTCAGGAACCGTTGTGCCCGTGCCGGTTCCACTCGTTGGCTCTTCCGGTGCTTCACTCCAGCCCGTCCGCCATTCCGGCGCTGCTGCTGAGGACCCTGGCTTCGTTTGCTGTGCTTCCGTCCGGGACCGTTCCACCGCCTGCGCCGCAACGACCTGCAAGTACTCCACGCACCGGGAGATCTCCTCCACCCGGCCGGCAAAATCAGCAGCCTCCACGAAACCAAGCAACCGAACCTCTGTAGCCGCGATCGAACGCAACGTTTCCGCTGCAGCAGCACCGATGTCAAGCGCCTCTCCCAGTTCCGTCGCAGCGCCGCCTGTACCAAGCATGGGCGTCACCATCGCGACTGAAGTCGTTGGTTGCCCGCCCGGACGGGGAGCCGGGACCAGCCTGTCGTTCGCGACGTGCGTCCGGGGCCCAGCGATGGATTCTGCTCCGTGAAGCAGATCTTCGGCGGGCTGTTCGGCCGCCGCGGTGACCACCGCCGTCGACGTCATATGACCGGCGGAGGCCGGGCTGGTAGGCGCTGAGGTGGCCAGGCAGACGCTGTTTTGTGGCACCTCAGAGGCGCCGGGCAAACCCGGCCTCCGTGCCAAGATCTGCCCGATGCCTTCCATGACTCAACCCTGTCACGATGCCTCGCCAGTGATCAGCCCTCATCGGCCCTATGTGGAAAACCTCAGCCCACCGCATAGAGGCAGGCCGGAATGGCAGACCAGCATCAGGGATGAACTTTATTTGCCGTCCTCCGAGGGGCTGCCTCGATTTCGCTGGCACCCTGAAGAAGCTGCACGGCGGCCGCTGCCGGAGTTCCCGGGTCTGCGGCGTACAGCAGGACCCGGTGCCCGGACTCGTCCGGCGGCGTGAGTACCTCGAAGTTCAACTCCAGGTAACCGACCTCGGGGTGGTGCATGTACTTCAACCCGGACATGCAGTTCTCCACCGGATGCTTGGCCCAGAGCTTCGCAAATTCCTGGCTCTTCAATGTCAGCTCACCCAGTAAGGACGCAAGTTCGTGGTCATCGGCGGACTTTCCTGCCAGGAGGCGCAAGGACGCTACAGCCCGGCGGGCTTCCTCCGGCCAGCGCGTGTACAGCTCCCGGGTGTGATGGTCGAGGAACAGCAACCGGGTCATGTTGGGACGAGTGGAAGGGGTCTCCGGCGCAGCGAAGTCGAGGTGGCCGGCAACGAGCCTGTGTCCCAAGGCGTTCCACGCCAGCACTTCACTCCGCCGCCCCATCACCACGGCCGGAGTGCCGGACATGGACTGGATCAGCCGCAAGGTTCCGGGCCGCACTTTGTCCGGCTTGACCGGCGTTCGCCGCTTGGCTTTGCCGGGGCGAGCCAGGTTGAAGAGGTGCGCGCGCTCATCGTTGCCGAGGTTCAGGGCACGGGCGATCGCGCCGATGACAGCTTCTGAAGCATTCGTGCTGAGGCCCTGCTCCAGCCGTGTGTAATACGTGGTGCTGACCCCCGCCAGCATGGCAAGCTCCTCCCTCCGCAGGCCGGGGACGCGCCGGATTCCATAATTCAGAACGCCGACGTCCTCGGGCTGCAAGGCTGCCCGACGCACGCGAAGGAACTCCCCAAGTTCACTGTGTGTAACCATGCACCCATTGTTCAGGTAGTGGGCGGCGTTGTCCTGTCACTGCCAGGGGTACCCACAGCGGGGTGTGGTTGCCGCTGACGAACCCGGCCACGCTGGACGCATGTCAACAACCCAAAAAGCCAGTCATCCCCACGTCGAGCCAGCGAAAGGCATGACCACCAGGCAGCGGCTGGCACTCATCGTCCTTTTGACAGCGAGTTTCACGCTGGCCGTCGATTTCTCCATCCTCAACGTCGCCCTGCCTGCGATCGGCCCCGACGTAGGCTTCTCGCTGGAAAATCTCCAGTGGATCGCAACCGCGTTTGCCCTGTGCGCCGCCGGCTTCACGCTGCTGTTCGGACGCGTGGCGGACCTCGCAGGACGGCGGAAGATGTTCCTGATCGGCATGGCGTTGCTCGGGGCAGCGTCGCTGGCGGGTGGCCTGGCCACCGAACCTGCGATGCTGCTGCTGGCGCGGGTGGGCCAAGGCATTGCCACAGCGATGGTTGTGCCGGCCGCGTTGTCGCTGTTGCTGGTTTCGTTTCCGGAAGGCCCCCTCAGGGACAAAGCACTCGGGCTCAACGGCTCCCTCATGGCTGCCGGATTCACCACCGGGGCAATCCTGGGTGGCTTGCTGACCGACCTCCTCAGCTGGCGGTGGGCGTTCTTCATCAATGTTCCCGTTGCCGTAGCCGTTCTCCTCATCGCACCGGTTGTACTCGCTGAAAGTAAGCCGGCATCCAAGCTCCGGCTCGACATTCCCGGTGCCATCACAGTCACTTTGGGCCTGCTCGCTTTGGTCTTCGGCCTCACCCACGCCGCGGAGCACTCGTGGACCGACCCCCTGACGCTCGGTGCGCTTGCGGCCGCCGTCGTCCTCTTTACCGTCTTTGCCAAGGTGGAAAGCCGTGCGCCGCACCCTCTGGTGCCCCTCGGCATCCTCAGGCGTTCGAGCGTGGCGTGGGGCAACGTCGCCGGGGTTTTGGCATTCGTCACCGAGACCTCGCTGGTGTTTCTGCTGACCCTGTACCTGCAGCAGGTCCTCGGCTATACGCCGCTGGGGGCGGGGCTT
This sequence comes from Paenarthrobacter aurescens, assembly GCF_025421775.1. Classification (GTDB taxonomy): domain Bacteria; phylum Actinomycetota; class Actinomycetes; order Actinomycetales; family Micrococcaceae; genus Arthrobacter; species Arthrobacter aurescens_B. The sequence goes on from NZ_JAOEFX010000004.1 coordinate 316,702, forward strand.
TCCTTCGCAGTTTTGGGCCTGGGCACGGTCCTCGGCGGAATGTTGGGACCCAAAGTGATCGCGAGGATGGGTAGCAAGAAGGCCATGGTGTTCGGGTTCTTGGTACAGGCGATCGCTACGGGTGCTTTGGTCTTCCTCGGAACTGATTCAGCGTCCATAGGGCTGTTGCTGGTGGCGACGTTCATTGGGGGCGTCGCGAACCTCGTGGTCATTGTGGGCTTCATGGTCACCGCGACTTCCGGGTTGCCCGATGCCGATCAGGGAATGGCAACAGGGCTGGCCACCATGAGCCAGCAGATTGGCATCACCATGGGCATCCCGGTGATGAGCGCGGTGTTCACAGCCCGGTTGCTGGCCAGCGGCGCCAATGACTCCCCAGCTGTGCACAGCGCCGTCACGATGGCCGTCGGGGTGAACGCGGCACTATGTCTCGCGGCCGCCGCGGCCGTGGCGCTGTTCCTCAAGAAGCCGGCTTCCGCCTAACGCCGCGGAAGTGCTGCGAACGCACGACGGCGGCAGGTCGCCGTCGTGCGTTGGCCGCGTAGCTGCCGGCAGCGGAAGCCGGGGTCACGGCTTTTGGGACTCCGCCGCGGCCGGTTCGAGGTCGGCAAGAGTGAGCGGGTGCGCAGGTGGGGCCGGGAAAGGCAGCGTGGAGGTCACTGTCAGATCCGGGCCCACATGGACCAGCTCGCCGGATTCCATGGCACGCCAGCCCGGGTTGGGATCCATCGGCTCGGTGGCGAAGAGGACATGCGGGGTATGGGAGAGCTCGGCGCTGCGGGAACGGATTCGCTTGCTCCGGGCGTCGAACGGGGCGGGTTCAGCGGCCGGTCCTTCCAGCACGTACAGCTCGTGGGTAGCCGGGTACCTCAGTGCCCACAAGTCCGTTGCTGTGGTCAGGATGAAGTTGAGGCTGAACACCGGCAGTTCCCTGGCGATCCAGCTGACGGCGTGGGTGATGCCCGTGCCGACGTCCCCGCCGGCGCGGCGGGTTTCGGCCGTGATGAGCGCGAAAAGCCGCTCGCTGTCCGATTGGCCCAGCACCAGGTCCATCACGCCGAGTTCGGTGAGGCGCTGGTCGAGGCGCTCCAGCCCGTGGAGCACGCCGTTATGGGCAAAGAGGCGCCCGTCTTGCTCGAACGGATGTGTGTTGACGATGGTGAGGGCCCCAGTGCTGGCGTACCGCACGTGGGCAAGGAACGTGGTGCTCTTCAGGTCGCGTGCTTCGCGGGCGAACGCATGATCCTCCCATGCCGGCAGGGGCTGTTTGGCCACACGGGCCTTGCCTGCCGCATCAAAGGTTCCTATTCCGGCTCCGTCCGGCTCCCGACGACTTTGGACCGAGAGGCTGTCCGGAGCGTTCAGCAACCAGAAGGTGGCGCGTACCGGCCGCGGACCGGCGTGGAGCCCGAAGAGACGGCACATGGAAGGGCCCTTCTGTGATTAGTGGTGGAAGCCCTCTGCCTGCTTGTCCGTGGGCATCGGTGCCGTGAGGCTATCGAGGTAGTCGACTTCCTTCTTGAGGTCGGCCAGGAAGCTGGAGGCGAGGTCGCGGGTGAAACCATTGCGGACCACGATCCTTTGCACGGTGACGTCGCCCAAGCCATCAGGCAGGGGATAGGCCGGAACCAGCCAGCCGTTCATTCTGAGCCGTTCCGACAGGTGGTGAAGATTCCAGTGCTCCGTGTGCCCGTCGGTGAGCTGCCACGCGAACACCGGGATGTCGGACCCATCGCTCCATAGGGTGAACGCCTCCATGGCACCGATCTCGCTGGAAAGGTACAGCGCGACGTCACGTGATGTCCCTTGAACGGACCTGTAGCCGGCAAAGCCCAGGCGGAGAAAGAGGTAATACTGCAGCAGGACCTGCGCGCCGGGCCGTGAGAAGTTCAGGGCAAAGGTTGGCATGTCCCCACCGAGGTAGCTGACGTGGAAGATCAGGTCCTCGGGGAGTGCCGCCGCGTCCCGCCAGACCACCCATCCCAGACCTGGATACACCAACCCGTATTTGTGGCCGGAGGTGTTGATCGAGGCCACGCGCGGGAGCCGGAAATCCCACACAGTTTCGGGTTGCAGGAATGGGGCCACCATTGCTCCGGACGCGCCATCCACGTGGATGGGGACGTCCAGGCCGCGGCGTGCCTGAATTTCGTCCAACGCATTGGAGATCAGTTCCACTGGTTCGTACTTGCCGGTGTAGGTCACGCCCAGGATGGCCACAACGCCGATGGTGTTGGCGTCCACGTACTGGTCCAGGTCATGGCCGTCCAGCGTGGGATGTTCGGCGGAGACCGGGACAAAACGAGGCTCCACGTCCCAGTAGTTGCAGAATTTCTCCCAGCACACTTGGACCGCAGAGCTAAGGACGAGGTTGGGTTTCTCCGTGGACTCCCCTGCCGCCCGCCGGGCATGCTGCCAACGGCGTTTCAAGGCCAGGCCTCCCAGCATGCAAGCCTCGGACGAACCGATGGTGGAGGTGCCGATGCTCTTCTCCGGGTCGGGCGCGTTCCACAAATCCACCAACATCCGCCAGCACCGGGTCTCGATGAGTGCCGTTTGGGGGTACTCATCTTTGTCGATCATGTTCTTGTCGAACGTCTCGGCATAGAGCCTGGAGGCTTCCGTCTCCATCCACGTCCCCACAAAGGTGGCCAGGTTCAGCCGCGAATTGCCGTCCAGCATCGCTTCATCGTGGACAACCTGGTAGGCCGTTGCCGGCAGGGATTCGCCGTCAGGCAGGGTGAAACGGGGAAAAATGGTGGATTCGCCGGGCCTGCTGAACAAAGGGTTAAGTTCGACGGCGGTGTCCGGTTCGTGCTGTGACGCTCGGTGGGATCTGCTCATGGGCCAACTCCTTGGAATCGTTCGCTCGCAGCGGGGCAACCTGTCTGTGGCTCACGCTACCGGGGTCGGCCCGCCTGCCCAAGGTACTGAAGCGCTCTCATCACGACGCGGACGACGGCGGTAGCTCGCCGTCGTGGGCTTCCTGGCTCTGGTTGCCGCTGAGGCGGCCGTCCCGGTGCCCCTAGTCCGGTATCTCCATCTGGAAGCCGCACTCATCGCAGTGCAGCACGCGGGTAGTGAGGTAGACCTCGAGTTCTGGATCCAGGCTGCGGTCCGAGAACCCGGCGGACAGGAGGCTCCGCTTGCCCGCGCCGGTGTGCATCGGCACGCCGCAGTGCAGGAATTGCTTTCCGAACTGCAGAAGGCCGGGGAGGTTTTCCGAGGTGTTCAGGACCTCTGCGACGTCTGCCACCGTTGCTGCATGCGCGCGAAAAGTGCCGCATTTCCTGCAGTTGTAGCCCACTTTGATGAGTCCCGACGAGAGGTCGGAGTGGGCGCCGATGGTGTCAACCATGAGGTGTTGGCTGGTTCCGCATTGTTCGCAGCGGGGCTGGGAAGCCGAAGAGGGTGTCGAAGAAGAAGGGGAAGAAAAAGTGGGGTGTGCTGACTGAGCAGACATTTGAGGACCCTGAGGTGATGGAGAGTGGATACCTTTGTCACAAGTATGGTTTCTCCACTCTCGAGACTAAGTGCCTGCTGCCCCCTTGGCAAGCTGAAGGGAATCTTGGCGGGGTCTTGCCAAGCAAACAGTAAGCATGCTCATGATTTGGAGTTCCCTAAAGTCGGTGGGTTGATGTGAGTCCCTGTCGGCGTCCCGAAACCATGCCCGGTGATGCAGCCCGCTTGTGAGGCCCGCTCTGCGCCCCAAAAACCCGGAGAGGACGCAAAGCGGGCCCGCAACGCAATATTTCGCTATCGCGGAAGCGCCGCCGATGGGACCATGTGTACATGGGCGAACAAGAGAATGTGCAGCCCGCTGCGCCGACAGGCGGGGCGTTCGAAGACAGGGGAGACCCCACAACGCAGCAGATGCGGACCGTCGGCCAACGGCGCCGTGAGGCCGAACGCAAGCTGGACCTTCACTTGGAGGAAGCGAGCCACAAAGGAGAACCGCCTGCTACCGAAGGCGAGGATCATTCCGAAGGGTAGAGCCGCTCGCCTGCCCAGGATGCTTGGGCTTATGGAGCGGGGTGTCACTGCTGTGGGCTTCGCCCTGGTGCAGCTGCAAAGCACTGTGAATCAGCGGGAAGTGGCTGAAAGCCTGCGGGGTGTTGCCAAGTTGCCGCTGGGTCCGGGGATCCCACTCTTCGCTGAGCAGGCCCACATCGTTGCGCAGGGTGAGCAGCCGCTCAAAGAGCTCGGTTGCCTCTCCTGAGCGGCCAATGCCCAGCAGCGCATCCACCAGCCAGAACGAACATGCCAGGAACACGCCTTCGTCGCCGGGCAGGCCGTCATGCCCCGACCCGGTTCGATACCGGAGGACCAGGCCGTCGTCGGTAAGCCCTTGTTGAATGGCTTCGACTGTTCCTGCCACGCGCGAACTCCGGTGCGGAAGGAAGCCCACACGGGGGATCAGAAGCAGGCTCGCGTCCAGTTCCTTGCTTCCGTATGACTGGACGAACGTATTGAGTTCCTCGTTGAAACCCTTGGTCATGACATCCGTATGGATCTCGCCGCGGAGGGCCGCCCACCTGTCGGCCGGACCCGGTAACCCGGAGGTCCGGACGGCTTTGACCATACGGTCCGCAGCCACCCATGCCATGACCTTGGAATGCGTGAAGTGCTGCCTTGGTCCGCGCATTTCCCACAGCCCGTTATCCGGCTGGTTCCATGCGCCTTCGAGGTATTCCATCAAGGCGATCTGGATGTCCCATGAATTGTCCACCGCGCCATCCTCGGAAGCCGCGCGGGTCAGCGAAAGTCCGTCCAATACCTCCCCCCACACGTCCAGTTGGAGCTGCGGGGCTGCGGCATTTCCGGTGCGGACCGGGAGTGAACCTTCGTAACCGGACAGCCAGGGGATGTCCGCCTCCGGCAGCCTCCGGGCGCCGTCGAGCCCATACACAATCTGAAGCTCTGACGGGTCGCCGGCGATGGCGCGCAGCAGCCAATCCCGCCACGCGGAGGCCTCCTCCGTGTAACCGGCAGCGAGCAGCGATTGCAGGGTCAACGTGGCGTCGCGGAGCCAGCAGTATCGGTAGTCCCAGTTGCGCGGGCCGCCGATTTGCTCGGGCAGGGATGTGGTTGCGGCGGCCACGATGCCCCCGGTTGGTGCATAGGTCAGCGCCTTGAGGGTAATCAGCGACCGTTCCACCGGTTCCTTGTATTTCCCCGCCATCTCGCTGCGGCCTATCCAGTCCAGCCAGAACTTCTCCGTCGCGGAAAAGGCCCGGAATGGGTCTATGCGTCGTGGCTCGCGCTCATGGCTGGGTGCCCAGCGCAGCACGAAGGGAACCTTATCTCCCGCGCGGACGGTGAAGTCGCTGAACGTCCGCCTGTCCCGGCCTTCGAGGGGCGCATGGGTGGTGAGGTAGGCCGAGTCCGGCCCGGCCACCGCGCTGATTCCGTGTTTGCTGTGCCGGACCCATGGCACCACGCGGCCGTAATCGAAGCGCAGGACAAGTTCCATGTGCATGTCCACCTCGCCGGACAGGCCTTCCACAATACGCACCAGGTCCACGGCGTCATCGCGCACTGGCATGAAATCGGTGACCCGGACCGAGCCGCCGTCCACGTCCCATTCGGTTTCCAGGATCAGCGTGTCTTCGCGGTAGTGGCGTCGGGTGCAGTTGCCGCCGTCGGGTGTCCCGGCCGGCGCCAGGAGCCAGCGCCCCGCCTCGGGGGAGTCCAGCAGCGCAGCGAAGCACGCAGGCGAATCAAATCGCGGCAGGCACATCCAGTCGATGGAACCGCTGCGTCCCACCAGGGCCGCCGTGTTCAGGTCCCCGATGATCGCGTAGTCCTCAATCCTGGCCATGGATCAGATCCTAGCCCGGGTCCGCCGTCAGGCGGCTGAGGCCGTCCAGGATGAGGTCCAGGCCGAACTCGAATTCGTCGCCAAAGTCGTAGCCGGGTTTGAGTACATGTTCGACGGCGATCTCCACCATGCGCGGATACTCACCTGTGGTGAAGCGCTCCATGATGGGCTTGGTGATCTCGGCCGCGGTGTCGCGCCCCTCGAAGGGCAGCGCTGCTTCCTGAACGGCGAAGCCGTATATATAGCTGTCCAACAGGGCATAAGCGTGCGCGGTCAGTTGTACGGAGAAGCCTGCCGTCCTCAACGTGGCGAGTGTTGCCTCGTGGTGCCGGAGGGTTGCCGGGCCCGGAGCTGACCTGTTTTCCAGCAGGCCAACCGCCCAGGGATGGCGCCTGAGCGCAGATCTCACGCGGTGGGCCCGCAACTGCATCTCCTCGCGCCAGTTTCCCTCGGGTACTGGTAGCTCGATTTCGCTGAAGACCATGTCCACGATGCCGTCCAGGATCTCGTCCTTGTTGGCCACGTAGTAGTAGAGCGACATGGGTTTGGTCCCCATGCGTTGGGCGAGCGTGCGGATGGTCAGGGCCGCTATGCCGGACTCGTCGGCGAGAGCGACGGCGCATGCGAGCACTCTTTCACGGCTGAGGGGGAGTCGTTGGGATGCTGCGGTGGTCACGGGATCTCCCTCGATTCGAACTGTCCCCTGGCGGTTGCCCGGCCCCTGGTGGCTAGCCCGGCCCCTAGCGGTTTAGTACAGTGTACGGTACTGTCGTTGGTACACCGTACGAAAGCCCCCAAAGCCCTGCAATACGCAAACCTCCCCAGAACTGAAAGGCCCGGCCATGACCACTGGTCAGCAAGCCAAGGAACCCCGTCATCACAAGGATCAGGCCGTGCCGGGTCCAACCATGCGGGCCATCGTGCAGGAGGGTTACGGACCCGCCGATGTCCTCCATGAAGCACGGGTCCCACGGCCCGCCATCGCAGAGAATGAGGTGCTGGTGAAGGTCCATGCCGCCGGGCTCGATCGCGGTACCTGGCACCTCACCACAGGCCTGCCGTATGCGTTGCGCCCGGTCTATGGGTTCAAGTCTCCGAAGAACCCTGTTCCCGGGCTGGACCTCGCCGGCACCGTGGAGGCCGTCGGCGCAAAGGTGACCCGGTTCGCCGTGGGCGACCAGGTCTTTGGGTCAGGGAAGGGAACCTTCGCCGAGTACGCCGCTGCCCGCGAAAACCAGTTGGCCCACAAGCCTGAAAGCATCAGCTACGAGCAGGCGGCAGTGGTGCCAGTGTCCGCCTGCACCGCCCTGATCGCCGTGCGTGCGGGTGGCATCGACCCCGGTCGGGAGCTGTCATCGCAGGGACTCAAAGTCTTGGTCACCGGAGCCTCGGGCGGCGTGGGCAGCTACGCGGTGCAGTTCGCCAAGGCGGCTGGCGCTGAGGTCACGGGCGTAGCCAGTACTGCGAAGATTGACCTGGTGCGTGCCTTGGGCGCCGATCATGTCATCGACTACACCAAGCAGGACTTCGCTGACGGGTCTGTACGGTACGACGTCATCATCGACATCGCGGGCAACCCCTCCGTTGGCCGCCTCCGCCGCTCGCTCACGCCTGCCGGGACTGCAGTGATCACCGGTGGCGAGGAAGGGGGCACGTGGACGGGGAGCATGGACAGGCAGCTGCGTGCAGTAGCTCTCTCACCTTTCATCCGGCAAAAGCTCACCATGATCGTGGGCACGCAGAAGGCCGCAGACCTTGAGTTCCTTGCCGGCCTTCTTGAGAAGGGAACCATTACTCCGGCCATTCATCGCAGCTATCCGCTGGACCAGGTCCCCAACGCCATGCGCTCCCTTGATGCAGGAGACGTGCGCGGGAAGTTGGCCATCATCATCTGAGTCGGGCCAGCTGCCGGGACACTACAGCTGGCTGTCCAGGCCAAGCTCCTCGATGACCGCGGTGACGCGTGCACGCTGATCAGGACTGAGCCCCTGGATGGGCAGTGGCAGGCAGTTGGCATGGGTCAGTCCCAACTTTTCTGCGATGGCGGCGACCACCCTTAGGCTGCCGCCAAAGTCGGCAAAGAGCTGCCACAAGGGTGCGAGGCGTGCCGACTCGGAGGCCGCTTCACTGTGTTGTCCGTTGAGGGCGGCGCGCGTGATGCGCTGGGCGATGCCCGGCAGTGTTCCTCCGACCACTGAATACCAGGCGTCGCACCCCACGCTCAACCCGGCGGCGGCGCTGGCATCGCCGGAGATGCCGATGGTCACGTGGTTCGGCACGAGTGATCGGACCTCCTCTACCCGTGTCTTCAGTCGCTGGGCATCCGGGCCGCCTGGGATCTTGATGGAGGCGATCCCGGGCAGCTGGGCAATGCGGCTGTGCAGTCCGGTGGTGAAGGTGAAGTGCGTGGTGGCGGGGTTGTCGTAAACGATCACCGGAAGCGAGGAGTAGGACGTGACGGTGTGGAACAGCTCGAACACGTCATCCTCGGTAAGTGGCTGGTAGGTCATCGGCGACAGCAGCACTCCGGAGGCGCCTGCCTGTTCGGCAGCCTCAACGTTGGCCAGGACTTGTGAAGTGCGGAGAGCCCCCACTCCCACGAATACCGGAATGTCTCCGGCGTGCCGAACGGCGAGGTGAGCTGCCCGGCGTCGTTCTTCAGTTGTCAGGTAAGCGTAAGAACCTGTGGAACCCAGCGCGGTGATGGAGTCAACACGTGCATCACGCAGGCGTTCCAGCAAGCCAACGTAGGATCCTTCGTCCAGCGTGTCGTTGGTGAGCGGCGTCAAGGGAAAGGCGCTCAATCCTGTGAACATGCTCAGCCCTCATTCCGCCGGATGGCGGTGGGCAGGGCTTGGGTGAGGGGCGGTTCCAGGCCGGCCACGGGTTCAGGCGCCGGCGGAGTCCTGTCTCCGCCACGCTGGGCCGCGGCACCGGCAACCACTACCAGCGTGATGCCAATGAACTGAATGATGGACGGTTGTTGGTGCAGCACCAGCAACCCCAGGAGGACGCCGAACGCGGGCTCCAGCGACATCAGAGTGCCAAAGGCGTTGGAGGTCATGCGGCGAAGGGCCTTCAGTTCCAGCACGAACGGCAGCACCGGCATCAGGATGGCGACGCCCAGTGCGCCTGCCAGGATGCCCCAGTCGAGGTGGCCAACAGCCTGCGGGATTCCGACGACGGCGGCCGTCACGGCGGCAATGGGGACCGTCAGTGAGAGCGCCCCGATTCCCGTGAAACGATCGCCGATCAGTTGCGTCAGCAGGATGTAGGCACCCCAGCCGACGGCGGCGATGGTTGCGAACATGACGCCAAGGGGGTCGATCTCGCCATGCCACGGTTCCGTGAGGAGGACTACCCCGGCCAGCGCCAATACCGGCCATGCCAGTGCCGTGCGGTTGTGGCTTCGGATTGCTGCCACCGTCAGGGGTCCGAGGAACTCGATGGCCACTGTGGTGCCCAGCGGTATGCGCTCAATGGCGGCAAGGAACATGATGGTCATGAGGCCGGTGGCGATGCCCAGTCCCAGGAGCGGCATGATGTCTGGCCGGCGGACGGAGCGAATCGGCGGGCGGGCAATGGCGAGAAAGATGATGGCACCCATACTCAGCCGAAGCCATGCTGTTCCGGCCGGACCCACCTCCGCAATGAGGCCCACCGAGAAGGCCGAGCTCAGTTGGACGGAGATCATCGCTGTCACTGCAAGTGCCCACGGTGGAACAGGGATACGTCGGGGCGTCGTCATGAATCGGCCTCCTGCAGGTGTCCCGAGCCCACTCCGGGCTCAAAAACTGCCAGGGAGAACCGGGCGGGTTCCGTGCCGGGGTTTGCGTAAGAGTGGGTGACGTCGCCGGGGAAGGTCATGGAATCGCCCATCTCAAGGGTGGTCGCCTGGCCGTCGACGTCCACAGTCAGGGTGCCGTGGAGAACCTGCAGGAGTTCCTTTGTTCCTGAGGAGTGCGCTTCGCTGCCGTGCTGGTCTCCGGGGCCCAGGGTCCAGTCCCACAACTCCACAACATCCGGCGACTCGGTGCCGGCCACCAGGATTCCGCGCCCGCCGTTCCCGCTTGTCCACAAGGTTGCGCCGTCGCCGCTGCGGGTAACGTTGATGGGCTTCGGGCGCGGGGACTCAACCAGTGCGGGTAGCCCAACCCCCAAGGCGTCACTGATGCGGAGCAGCGTGCCGATGCTGGGGTTCGCCGCACCTTGCTCCACATTGATGATCATGCGGCGGCTCACGCCGGTGGCCTCGGCCAACTGATCCAGGGTCCAACCGCGGGTTTGGCGTTCTTGCTTGACCCGGGCGCCGATGGCCGACGAGAGGGTGGTAGTGCTTTCATCCATAAGTGCATCATACTGCACTCAGAGTGCACTGATTGTTCTGGCACGTGGGCTAGCCGTAATCACGGTCACGTGTTACCACTGACCGTAGGACCAAAACCCCTGAGGAGAAACTGTGGCCGAAGACCTGCCTGTCCTTGTTGTTGGTGCCACGGGTTTCCTGGGTGGCCAAGTGGTGGATGAGCTTCTCAAGGGTGGCAAGAGAGTCCGCGCGCTGGTGAGGTCCACGTCCAATGCCGCCAAGCTTGAGGCCAAAGGTGTTGAGATCGCACGCGGAGACATGTTGGACACCGCCTCGTTGATCGCCGCGATGACGGGAGTTTCCGCGGTGGTGTCGACGGCGGCCGGCTACACCCGGAACGACAAGAACGCCCAAGCGATCGATACTTACGGGAACAGCAACCTCGCGGTCGCAGCCAAGCATGCCGGTGTGCCCCGGTTTGTGCTGATCAGCATCGTCACCAGCGACCAAACTCCACAGATTCCGCATTTCTGGAACAAGAAGCTGGCGGAGGACAAATTCGAAGAGCTGGGCGTTCCTTTTGTGGCCCTCCGGCCAGGCGCTTTCTTTGACCAGGCGGTCGGGATGGGCGGCGACCCCTTCGCGAAGGGGCGGTTCGTGTGGCTGGGTTCGAAAGATGCGCGGCTGACGTTCGTTCTGGCCAGCGACGTGGCGCGGTACCTCGCGGAGGCTGTTGATGCGGACATTGTTGAGGGGGAGCGCATCGATATCGGGTGGAGCCGGCCGTTGAGCATTCACGAAGCTGCGGAACTGGCGGGCCGCCGGGCCGGCAAGCCGATCAAGGTGATTTCGATACCCTCCGGCGCCATTGCCGGGCTTGGCAAGGTCACCTCGAAGATCCTTCCGTTGGTGGGCGACATGGCAAGCATGGTGGCCTGGTTCGAGACTGGAAAGTACGTCGCGGACACCACCCGCCAGGAACAGGTGTTCGGGCCGGCTCCGACTCCGGAGGATGCCATCTCCCGTGTGGCTGCACGCTACGGGCACTGAGGGCGACGCCGCCGCGGGTGTGCGCGTGTCTGGCGGGAGCCTTGGATGATAAGTATGCTGACGGTACAGATTCGGCCGGATTTCCCTGACCATGCGCCGAACGGACACGAGGAGCACGCTATGAGAATCGGTTCTTCCATTGCCCTGATTGCTGTCGGAGCTATTCTGGCCTTCGCGCTCGCCCCAGGACTCATCCCCTTCCTGGACCAGGTCCTGGTGGGCTACATCCTGATGGTGGTCGGCGTCATCGGCCTCATCATTTCCATCGCCATGTCCAACAGGACCCGCAGGACGGTTGTAGAGCGGCGCACCGCACCTGAAACAGTTGTCGAGCGGCGCCCCGAGGTTTAGCAGCCGCAACAAACGGATGGAAGCGCGCGACGGCGACCCCCGCCGTCGTGCGCTTTCTTGCGTTCCGGGGTGGGCGGCTCAGGTGAGCGACAGCGTGAACGACAAGACGAAGCCGGCCAGCATGGAAGTAGGTAACCCGATCTTCTCAAGTGGTGAGGAAAAGCGTTCGACGGCGGCAGCCCGCCGTCGAACGCTTTTTCAGCTTGGTCGTGTGGTCAGGCCCGTACGCTGCCCTGCCGCGCTGCAGTCGGGTCCGCACTCCATGCCGGCGATTCGAAGTGGGCGCCGCCGAACATCGGGAAGGACAGCAGGCCTTCCTGGTCCCGGAGTTGGGTCCACGGACGGTTGATGCCGTGGGTTCCGTAGCGGCGCAGCTGGGTAACGCGGTCCAGGTCCAGCACGGCAAAGAGGATCTCTTCACCGCCCCTGGCGTGCTGCATGATGGTGCCCTCGGGATCCACGATGACGCTCTCGCCAACCCCGGACGGGGACGCGCCGTTGACGTTCACCACATACACCTGGTTGGCGAAGGCGTTGGCCTGGGACATGACAATCTCCATGGCCCTGTCCCGTGTGGTGGTGAGGGTTGGCTGGATGATGACTTCGGCGCCCAGCCATGCCAGCTGCCTCGCCACTTCCGGGAAGCTGCCGTCGAAGCAAATGGCCAGGCCGATGCGTCCGCAGCCGGGGATGTCGAACGTGACGAACGAATCCCCGGGTGTTGTGGTTTCGAACGGCCGCCACGGGAAGAGCTTCCGGTAGCGGGCCACGATCTCGCCCTGCGGTGAGACGGCGATGGCTGTGTTGAAGGTGTTCCCGTTGTCTGTTTCCAGCAGGGAGCCTGGTACGAGCCACACGTTGAGCCTCCGGGCCAGTGCCGAGATGCGGTCGGTCAGCGGGCTGGGGATCGGAGCGGCGGAGCGGGTTTCGCCTTCCGGGTCCGGCATCAGGAACTCGCCAGGTGCCGAAAGCAGGAGCTCGGGAACCACAATGACGTCCACATCAGGGCCGAGTTTCCTGGCGGACTCCGCCTGGGCCTCGAAGCGCGCCCACGTGGCCTCGGGATCGTGCGGGACGGGGTTGGTCTGGATTGCTGCGATGGACAGGATGCGCATTTATGCCTCGGTTTCGTTGCTGAGAATCGTCGGAAGGTGGTGGCGGGTAGTGACGTTGCCGCGGGGGATCGTTTCGCCGGAGAAGAAGGGACGGAGCCTGGGCTTCAAGATTGCTGTGACCACAACGCCCGCGGCCAGGACACCGATGCCGATCCAGAAGACCGAGCCGATGCCCAGCCATGAAAGGCCCGTGTATTCAGGGGAGAGCATGTCCACGGCGCTGTACGCGAACGCTCCGATCATCAGAAGCGCGCCGAGTCCGGGAAGGACACCCTTGAGGACCAGCGCGGAGGCGGAGGTGCGCATCAGTGGGGCGAAGTACACCACGGAGGCCAAAGCCGTTGCCGCATAGTAGGCCGCGATCATGAGGCCTACGGACAGGATGGCCAGCCCGATGAAGTCGGCGCTGATGGCCGTCAATCCCAGCGTGATTGCCATGGTGATGACCGCCCACCAGATGATGGAGGTGGTGGGCGTTCCGCGTTTGGCGTGCATCCGGGTGGTTGCGCGGTGGAGGGCGCCGTAGGTACCCATGCTGAGCCAGGTCCGCGGTGTGCTGACTGCCACGGTCATCAGGGCTGCCAACGCTGAGAGACCCACTGCCAGCATGATGACCTGGCCAAACACCTCGCCGGCAGCTTGCGGGCCGAGGACGGAGAGGACATCCGAGACGGTTTCCGGCTCGGTGATGCCCGCGGTGCCGGCGAAGCCGACGGCGGCAGTGGCCGTGACGACATAGAAGAACAGCAGAATCACGGTAGTGATCACCACTGCCTTGCCGGGCGTTCCCTTGCGGTCGGTGGTTTCTTCATTCACGGCTATCAGAGCGTCCCAACCCCAGTAAATGAAGAGGCACAGGATGACGCCGGAGACCAGCCCGGACATGTCCCCGGATGCGAAGGGGTTGAACCAGGCAAGGCTTGGCTGTTCGGCTCCGCCTTCTGCCGTTCCGGCGGAGGCCCCCGTAACCATCGCCGTGAACGCTGCGACGCAGAAGCCGCCGAGAGCTACCAACTGCAGGGCGATCAGCGCGTACTGGACCCAGGCGGAGAGCTCGATGCCCCGCGCTGCGATCAATGCGCTCAGGGCGATCAGCCCGCACGCAATGGCGGCGACAGCGATAGGCTCAGCGGCGATCCAGGCCAGGCCAAAGAAAGTGAGCAGATAGGTGGTGGCCACTTGGGCCAGCGCCGCGCTCGCAATGAAGGTGGCCATCTGGGGAACCCAGCCGCCCAGGAACCAGCCGGCTGCCGGACCGAAAACGCGGGTGATCCAGACGAAGACACCACCGCAGTCAGGCATCTCCTTGTTCAGGTCCCTGAAGGCGAGGGCTGTGAACAGGATCGGGACGAACCCGAGCAGGAAGGCTGCAGGGGTGCTCGCGCCAACGGCCAGGACCACGAAGCCGAGCGTAACGGCCAGGCTGTAGGCGGGGGCGACGGCAGCAAGGCCGAGGGCGACAGTGGGGCCGATGCCGATGGAGCCGGCTTTGAGGCCCTTGGAGGTTGGGTCCTTGGTTGCTGGGTCGGTGGTGATCGTGGGCGGGGACGGTGGTTGTGACACGGAGACTCCTCGGTGAATCAGTAATTTGAATCACATTCAAATTTGAATGCCATTCAATACCCGTCTAGAGTCAATGTCAACAGAAATCTTCGGGAGTCCACGGGGGAACAGCAGTGGCAAGGGTCGACAAGAAGGAAATCCGGCGACAGGAGATCGTGGCTGCAGCCCAGGCTGTGGCTGCGCGTGACGGCGCCGAGGGAGCCACACTGCGTGCCATCGCCGCCGAAGCCGGTATGGCCGCCAACGCTGTGCTCTACTACTTCGGCAGCCACGCCGAGATCATCGCCGCCGCCGTGCACGCATCCTCGGACAGGTTCCTTGAAAAGCTCGCGGAAGCGGTTGATCCGGAAATGGGCCCCACAGCCCGGCTTGCCGCCGTCATCGGCGCGGGTACCACCGCAGGACTCGACGACGACGTGTCCCGCATCCTCTACGAGTACTGGCCGCACATGCTGCGGGACCCCGAACAGCGCCGGATCCAGGAAGAGCTCACCGGCGCCCAGGAACGTGTTTACCGGGAAATCATCGACGCCGGAATCCTCTCCGGCGAGTTTTCGCCCCTTTTGGACCCGGCCAAGATCGCCAGGACGCTGGTTGCCCAGGAAGACGGGTTGGTGATGGACGTGTTGGCCGGAAGTGCCAGCAGTGCGTACGTACTGGATCTGATGGGGAGCCTCGCCGCCTCGCTGCTGGGGCTGAAGAGTGAAACCCTGCTGGAGCTCATGGCCGTCCGGGGTGGGTCATCACCTGCGGCGTAACGGCGTAGGCTGCTGCCATGGACAAGACTTTCGACATTGAACTGGTTAATCACAACGAGTACCTGGTGCGCTGGGCATCCGAAGGGCAAACCGGGGAGTCCCTTGTCCACACCAACCCGGAGTTCCTTGCAGAGGTGGGTTTGGGCGGATTCGATGAGCAGCTCATTGTCGAAGAAACCACCGCGTACCTGGCCGAACACCAGCCCGTGATCGACTTCCCGCAGACTGTGGACCTGGAAGAAATTGCTGCCGCCTACACGGATTATGCGGAGCAGCTGAAGGCGCGCCTCGACGCCAGATAGAAAGGGCTGCTCAGGCCAGCCCTTCGCTGACGCCGGGGCCTATGACAACCGTCCCGAAGCCTCTATTCTCTTGACATGGGCGTTTGGGGAGCGTTTTCCTTGCCGGACTCCCCCTTCAACGGGCGGGACTGCACCTTCCTGCGAGCATGCGCAGCTCCATCGTCGAGGTGGGCGGTTGGCCGATGACCCCGCAGGACCAGGTTCCGCCCCAGGACAACTACGAGGCCTTCCTTGAGCGGCTGAATGACGCCACCACCAGGCTCACCACCAGGCTCAGATCGGTGGACAAGGCGCTCACCGCAGTCTCTTCGCTCGTGGAGAAGTACCAGTCGGCATCCCTGAAATGGGAGCAGCGCCGGGCTCGCGTCAGCGAGGAACTGGACCACCATGCCGGCGGGCCGGAGACCTACGCAGTTCTGGGCGAACTCCACGATACCGCCGTGAAAATGGTGACCCTTCACCATGCACAGACTCTTCGAATCAAGGAACAGGTGCACTTCCTGCAAGGACAATGCAACGCCATCCGGCAGTCACTCGTTGAGCTCAGGGCCAGCAGTGCCGCGCTGAATGCATCCAGGAGATTGTCAAAAGACCGGCACAACCTGAACAGGGCCCTCTACGAACTCGCCGGAGCAAGGGGCGCCGCGGAATCGACCCCCGATCCCGGATTGCTCAACGATCTGAGGCAAGCCCGCGAGGCAGTCGTCCTTGCCGAAGCGCTCATGGAAGTGAAGGGACCCCGATGATGCAGAACGTCGTGACCGTTGTGTGGTGGGAGCGGAAGCCGGGCGACAACCCCGCTATCAAGTTCGTCATCTTCAGTGTGCTGGGCGTGATGGTGGGGCTGATCATGATGGTCTTCCTGACGGCCCTCAGAAATGTCGGCGCAATGGCGCTCTTCACGGTGATCTTCGCTGGCATCCTCACGGTCCCCGCGGTCGTAGCCCGGAGGAGTTTCATGCGAGGCCTCACCACGAGGATCAATGACACCATCACTGAAGTCACCGGCGGCGCCGGCGTTGGGCTTTCTGCGAAGCAGCTTCGCCACCTGGCCACGAGTGGCGAGGCGCTTCCGCTACTGGTCTGCGGTATGCCCGGGTTGCGACTGCACGTGCAGAGGGTCCTCGCCGTTCCTGACGATGCTCCAGAGAAATGGCAGGCAGTCATCACGGCCGTCCCGCCAAGGGCCGGACTTGCCAGCTTCGACCGGTTGCTCGATGCGACGTTGAAAGTTCGCTGAAATCAGGCCTCGACGTCGGCCGTGACGCGCTCGCCGTTGAAGTACTCCAACTGCCAGCCATCAGTCACGTGGTGATGGGCCAGGTTCAAAACAGCGTTCTGGACGCTGTCCAAAGTGCGCCCGATGGCCTGGCTGAGGGTCAGCCGGATCAGGGTGCCATGCGCCACCACCAGGACGCGCTTGCCAGCGAACTCTGCCGCCAGTTGTTCCAAGGCAGTAATTCCGCGATCAGCGGCGGCCTGGTCGGTTTCTGCACCGCGGAAACCGCCAGGGACACGCAGGGCCTCCAGTTCAGGTCCAGCTTGGAGTCCTTCGGCTGGGCCGAAGCTGCGCTCGGTGAGCTCCGGGACCAGCCGGGCAACCCTGAGGCCCAGCCCCTCGGCGATGATTTCCGCAGTCTCAGCAGCGCGGCCCAGCGGTGAGGACACCACGGCGTCCCATGGCTGATCCGACAGGAAGGCGACGGCGTCGCGTGCCTGGCCGCGACCGACGTCGTTCAGCGGAATATCGGTAGATCCCTGCAGCCGGCGCTCCGCGTTCCAGTCGGTCTGGCCATGGCGGACGAGGGCGAAAGTTGTGAGGGTCATGCTTCCCATTGTGCCTTGCGGGCCTGCCCTCCCGCAGTTCCGTACGTCACGTAAGGACAGGCGCGACGGCGGGAGGCCGCCGTCGGGCGTTCAGCGTTGCCACAGCTCATCCAACAGTTCCTGAACGAGGACGGGCTGTTCGACGATCGCGAAGTGGCCGCATCGCGGCACCGTCATCGTCCGGATGTGGGGTCCCAGGGAAGCCAACTGGTCAAGGTCGGACTGGGGAGTGAACGCGTCGTTGTCGCCTCGGACGGCAATGACGGGGCAGCTGATGCTGTGCCAGCGGGCAAAGTCGTACTGCGAAACGGCACGGGCAGCAGCGCAAAAGCTTGCGGGACGCCCGTCCCGGGCCAGTCCGCGGATGACATGCGCCGGTATGGCTGCCGGCTCCGCGAACAGCGGCGCCAGAAGCAGCCGCATGAATGGTGTGTTCCCTGCCAGGCGGATCAGCGCCCTCCCTGCGTTTCCGAGCAATGCGGTGAACCGCATGAGCAAGAGCATGCCCACGAACCATGGCAGTTTGGTCAGCCCATGCGACGGCTGCCGGGTCGACCCGGCCACCCCAAAAGTGGTTGCCGAAATCGCCGCAACGCTCAGAGTCCGCTCGGGCCAGTCCGCAGCAATATGCAGGGCAATGGCGCCACCCATGGAATGGCCCACAAGGTTCCAGCTGCGGTAACCGAGGCTGTTCAAGACCTCGACGACTGCACCCGCCATGGCCTCGACCGTGGCGGACCCGAGCCGGGCACCTTCTGTGGAGTCGCCCCAACCGGGCAGGTCGAGGAGGACGCGGTCACGTTCGTGAGCGCCGGACAGCAGCGGCTGGAACGTTGTCCACGATCCCGCAGCGCCATGAAGGAACACGTCGGCGATGTGGCCGTGCTCATCCGGGCCTCTTTGCAGGCGGACCGCGCACGGTCCCAGTCCTGTGGATACCACCTCGCGCTGAATTGTAGTGCTGCCCGAGAGGGACGCTTCCTGCAGAACTTCCATGACCACCCGCCGCTCCTGGCTTTTGACACTGATTCGGAGCAGCGGGCGTTCTGGATCGGCGGGGGCCTTTCAAGCGACTGATTGCTCCTGTTCGTAGACCGTGCGCCCGCCCACCACAGTCCGCAGGACCTTTGCTTCCAGGAGTGCCGCCGGGTCCCCTGCTGCGAAAACGTCGGTGTCCAGGACAACGAAATCTGCGTACAGGCCTGCAGCCAGCCGGCCGATGTCATTCTCCGCTCCGCACGTCCAGGCCGAATCACGGGTGGCGTGCTCG
Organism: Paenarthrobacter aurescens; assembly: GCF_025421775.1. Lineage (GTDB taxonomy): Bacteria > Actinomycetota > Actinomycetes > Actinomycetales > Micrococcaceae > Arthrobacter > Arthrobacter aurescens_B. The sequence goes on from NZ_JAOEFX010000004.1 coordinate 335,065, forward strand.
ATCGACTCCGCCAGCGGCAGGGCGAATTCCGGGACGTTGGTGCCTGCCGAGGCATCCAAGGCCGAGGCGCGCGTGGTGGCCACATACATGTTGGGCAGCGGTGCGTGTGGGGACGTGGGGGAGTCCGTGCCGAAAGCGAGCCGGGCGCCGGCAGCCGTGATCCAAGGCCACGCGAATCCGCGCTCCACACGGTCGTCGCCCAGCTTGGCGGCCCAGTTCTCGCTGATGGCGGGATCGGCGTGGACCGGTTGCATGCTGGCCGTGATCCCCAGCGCGGCGAGGCGATCGACGTCGGCCCTGTCCACCAACTCAAGATGCTCAATCCGGTGACGGCGTTCGCGGGGGCCATTCTCCGCCACGGCGTGTTCAACGGCCCCGATCGCGATCCTTACCGACTCGTCTCCGATGGCGTGCATGGCAACCTTCAAACCGGCAGCGTCCGCCGCGGCAACCACCGGCGCGAGCTCCTCAAGGCTCCAGATCGGTTCGGCGTTCGACCCGTCGGCGTACGGCATCCCGAGCGTGGCGGTGCAGCCGTCGATGGTTCCGTCGATGATCACCTTGATGCCCACCACACGCAGGAAAGGCGATTCATTCTCGACGGCGAGCGCTGCCGCCCGCTGGACCTGGACAATGTTGTCCTCCACGGAGCCGGCGTTGTTCACCCGCCAATACGCGATGAGGCGGCTGGTCAACGTGCCGTCCTTGTCCGCACGCTTGAAGGCGTCCAGGTCGGTTTCGTTGAAGCCCATGTCGCAGGCAGTGGTCACGCCGGATTCGCGGTAGGCCTGCTGGACTGCGGCGATGCTTGCCCCGTGCTCGTTCTCGCTCACTTGGGAGTCCAGGAACGGGAGCACCATATCGTAGAAGGCGTTCTCGTCGATATAGCCGGTGGCGTGCCCCTGGGAATCGCGCTTGATGGTGCCGCCGTGCGGATTTTCCGTGTGGTCATCGATCCCGAGTTCAGCCAGCGCCGCGGTATTTACCCACACTGAATGAAAGTCGTAGGCGAAGGCATAGACGGGCTTGCCGGGGACTGCTGCGTCGAGCATCCCAGCGTCCGGTACGCCGCCCGGGATTGCTCCGTGCAGCCAGCCGGTGGCGAGGATCCGGGCCAGGTCCGGGTGCCCAGTATCGCGTGCCTTGATCCGTTGCTGGATTTCCTCCACGGATTTGGCGCCCCACAGGCTGACCTGTCCCAGGGCTTCGCCAGTGCCAACCACGTGCGCGTGGCCGTCGACGAAACCGGGGACCACCAGGCGGCCCTCGAGGTCAACCCGCCCGGCATCAGGGCGGAGGCGCTCCGCGGTGCCGGCGTCGCCAACGTAAAGGATTCGCCCATCCTGGACGAGCATGGCCTCGGCCCAGCGGCGGGTATCGGAGGTGAAGATGCGGGCGTTGGTGTAGAGCTGGGTGGTCACGCTGCGTTTTCCTTGCTTTCTGGTCCTGTGGTGTTTGTGCCGTTCAAGGCATTGGAATTCAGGGCATTGGAGTCCATGGCACGGCTGATATCGAGGAGTAGCTGGTTCTGAAGCGCGTGCAGGTGTTCGCTGTCCGGCTCAGGCCATGTGGACATCTTCACGATCACGGTATCGGTGGCCGGATCGATCCAAAGGTATTGCCCGTAGATTCCGATGCCCGTTACGTTGCCTCTCTCGTTGCCGGTGCACCACCATTGCCTCGTATAGGAGCCCCGCGGGTGGATCGCGGTGAACGAGGCGTCGGCCATCGCGTTGGTGTCCCCGCCGGCGAGGATGCTTTCGACCCACTCCGCGGACACAACCCTCCCGCCTGGACCCGCACCGCCGTCGAGCATTAACTGCCCCACCCGGGCGAGGTCGCGGGCGGTGCAGGAGACCCCGCCGTTGGCGAAGCCGAAGCCGGAGGAGTCCACGGTAATGGTGGCGTCCCGGTCTGCGTCGAGCTTGGACCATAGGTACTTGGAGAGAGCTTCCGGGTAGCGGAGACCGGTCACCTGCTCGATGATCCAGGCGAGGACGTCGGTGTTGGCTGAGCAGTATTGGAACGTACCCACTGTCCCGTTGCCTGTGAGGGTGGTGAGGAAGGCATACGTGTCCTCAGGATCGCCGTCCCGCCGGGTGCGCCAGCCGGCGGACCGGTCGTGGGTCTGCACTTCCGAGGCCGGATCGACGTAGTCCTCGCTGTAGTCAAGGTGGATCGCCATGTCGAGCACATGTTGCACGGTGGGCCCATCGTAAGCAGACCCGGCAAGCCCGGGAACGTAATCCACCACGCGTGCGGACGGGACGATCTCTCCGGAATCGATCAATGCTCCAATAACCAGGCCGCACATCGACTTCGAAATGCTCATCACCAGGTGGCGGCCATCCGGGGCGAAGCCGGGGCCGTAGTACTCCGCGAGGACCCGGTTGCGGTGCAGGACCAGGAAGGCATCGGTATACGTCTCCTCCAGCCGGCGCCTCAAGCCTGGAAGGGGCAAGGCTCCCAAGCTGTCAGTAGCCTCAACCGGGGCGGCCGGGAAACGGCGGGCCACTGACGCCGTCGGAAGCAATTCGCCGAGGTGCGCGAACGTCCAGCGGTTGTGCGGTCCCTCCTGCCAGGTGTCAAGGGTTGGTTGACCGGCAGCGCCGGGATAGCGGGTGGGGTGCGGGCCGGTGGGGATGGTCATGCGGGGGCTCCTATGGTGACGGGTGCTTTGCTCAGGCTGCGGCGCAAAGCCGGGTTCATTGCGATGTAGACCCCGGCGGTGACGATCATGGATACGGGCACGGAAAGGTCCAGGAAGCCCATGGCTGCTGAGATGGGGCCGGTCCAGACGGCGTTGGTGAGGAAGAGCGATGCCACGGCCGCGCCGAGGACCACGGCGAGCACGCCGGGGATGTGCCAGCCCCCGCTGTACCAGAAGGGGCTGCCGGGTTTCTCGTTGAAGAGGTTCACGCCGTTGTAGCGGCTGCGGCGAAGAATGACGTCCACGGCGAAAATTGTCATGGTGGGTCCGGAAATGAGAACCAGCAGCTGCAGCATCAGGTTGACGGCGTCCAGGAGGCTTGTGGACATGACGAGGTAGATGGTCAGTGCTGTGCCGATCGCTCCGACCACCACCGCGGAAGGGATGCGGCGGATCGGGACGCCAATGGACTGGAATGCCATGCTCGCCGTGTAGGTGGTCATGCCGTTGAGCGAGATCGTGTTGATGATGACGCCCACCACGAAGATGGGTCCCAACCAGGCCGGAAGCAGGGCGAGGAGTGCCGATTCGATGCCTAGGTCCATGGCCGCTGCGTCAATGCCGGTAGCCTGCAGGGCGCCCACGGCCGTGAAGAACATGCAAGGCAGCGCGCCGCCGAAGGCCGTGGCCGCGATGACGTGGGACCTTTTGGTGCTTTCCGGGAGGTAGCGCGCCAGGTCGGGGCTGTTGGAGTAGGACAGGGGAGTGGAGGCCAGGATGGCGAATCCGATGGTCATCGCGGACCACAGCGGTGCGCCCTCCAAGGGCGTCGGAGCCGCATAGTCCCACTGCACATGGGGCAGGACGAATGCTGTAACCAGCAGGAAGATTGCCAGCAGCACCGAAACCACCACTGGATAGCTGCGCAGGATCAGGCTGTGGCCGAATACCGCCACCAGCACGGTGATCGCGGCAACCGCGATCGTGACCAGCACCGGACCAGCCACGGGATCCGTGAAACCAAGCTGGGCGAGGAGCTCAGCGCCCATGAACGAGGACGCGAGCCAGTTGAGGGCCAGGAAGACGGCGGAGATGAACCATCCGAAGAAGGCGACAACAACCCTGTTGCCGCGGATTCCGTAGATGGCGCGGGTGATGACGGAGCCGGATGTCCCTGCGGCAGGGCCACTCGTGGCAACGATGCCGGTGAGAATCCAAGGGAGGCTGCCGGCGATGATGACGAGGATGGCCTGCCAGAGTTCCAAGCCGAGCAGGATCAGCGAGGCACCGACGGTGAAGTTCAGGACGCTGACATTGGGGGCTGCCCATACGGGGAAGAGATCGCGGGCGCGGCCGTGCCTTTCGGAGGCTTCAATGAGTTCGATGCCGCGGGTTTCGGGGTGGGCAAGGGGTTCGGGGTAACTGACCGGATCGGTCATATGGGGCTGGGACAACGCTGTTCCTTTCGGGCTGGGTCCGGCTCACAACGTTGGGAAACCGGTCCATCGGCGCTATTGGTCGCATGACCAACGTGCTATTGGTCACTAATCCAATAGACTGTGGGGCATGGTGTCAAGCCCCACATCGCAACGCGTCCGAAAATTACCCGATGAGCGCCGCGCGGAGATCCTCTCCGAGGCCGCTTCCATTGCCCTGGCCGAGGGGCTGGAGCGGATAACCCTCCGTGCTGTCGCGGACCGATTGGGTGTGCGGCCCGGCCTGATCAGCCACTACTATCCGGCGGCCGAAGACTTGGTGATCGCCGCCTTCGTCCGCGCCGTTTCTGAAGAGCGGGAAGAGCTGTTTCCCGACGGCGGCACCCCCCTTGGGCGCATGGCCCACCTCATCTCGCGCATCGAAGGTCACGGTGCCTTCGAACTCACCCGACTGTGGCTTAACGCCCGGCATCTCTGCCGATTCACCCCTGCATTGGGGGAGGCAATGTTGGCGCAGGAATACCTGGATCGCACGCGATTGACCGCCCTCATTGAGGATGGCGTGGCGTCGGGTGACTTCGCCGTGGATGACCCGTTCGCGGCGTGCATCCGGATCTGGGTGGCAATCGACGGCGTGGGCTCCTATGTCAACAATGTCGGGTCCTTTGATTACGAGGCCTTCACGCGTTTCGTTACTGATGTGGCTGAATGGTCTCTGGGCGTTCCTGCCGGCAGGCTGCGCGCCGAGGTGGACCGCCGGCGCGAGGCCTGATGGTGAACGTCGCATTTGTCCTTCCCGCGCGTTAATCAGTATCCTGATGACTTATCCGGTGACACCGGATGATGCTGTATGGGCTGGGGGTTGCTCAAGTCGCAGTGGCTGAAGCAGACGGCCGGGCGACTACCGTGAGAGTTTGTATGACGGCGTTGCTTGGTAACGACGGACAGCACCCAGGTCCCGGACATCCAGGTATGCCTGAAGGGCGTGACATTTCGTGGGCAACAATGACGAGGCCGTGGACTTCCGGATCCCCGATTCCATCGACGACACACTGGACGGCCGCTACCAGCTGGGCCCCGTCTTGGGCAGGGGCGCCATGTCCACTGTCTATCGGGCAACGGACCTGCTGCTTGGCCGCGATGTGGCCATCAAGATCTTCCTCCCCGGCTCCGGCGATGACTCCTTCCGGGGCCGCCAGGAGACCGAAATGCGGCTTCTCGCCGGATTCGACCACCCCGGACTCGTGGCCGCCTTCGATGCCGGCGTCGATGCCAGGAACGACGAGGAACGCGCCTTCCTGGTGATGGAACTCGCCGAGGGGAGGGACCTGCGTGCCGTGCTGTCCAACGGGCCACTCACCCTGCCGGAGACAGTCCGGATCGGGATCCGGCTTGCGGGGGCGCTGTCCCAAGTTCATGAGCACGGCGTCATCCACCGCGACATCAAGCCAGCCAACATTTTGGTATCCGACGACGGCGAACTGGCCGAATCCGTGAAGCTGGCGGACTTCGGCGTCGCGCTGGTGATGAATGACAGCCGACTGACCGCCACGGGGTTCACCGTGGGCACAGCCCAGTACCTCAGCCCCGAGCAGGCCCAAGGCCTGAGCCTGACTCCTGCGAGCGACATCTATTCGCTCGGCCTCGTGCTCCTTGAGTGCCTCACAGGCAGGGCCGAATATCCGGGGACGCCCATCGAGACGGCCTCAGCGCGCCTTCACCGGGCACCCCAGATTCCCTTGGAGCTGCCCGGGCCGCTGCGCGGGCTCCTTGAAGCCATGACGGACATGGACCCCCAAAAGCGGCCGAAGGCGCAGGAAGTCGAACAGACCCTGGCGGAAGAGGGGATCCAATCGGGCCGAAGGACTGCGCTGCTGCCGCCCGTGCCTTCGCGACAACCGCTCCGCGCGCCGACCTCACGGCAAGCCACGCGGAAGCAGGCCACAGTGTCGGGCATCCGGACCTTCGGGAAACGACGTCCCAGGACTGTCCGGGCAGTGGCCGCTGCGGCAGTGACCGTACCGCTGGCCTTGGTGATCCTCACCCAAGGGTTTGCGCCGTCGGCCGACACGGTGGATCCCTCCGACCCCGCCGATCCCGGCGTATCCCAGGCCGAGCCCCAGCCGGCCCTGCCGGGTGCGCCCGTTGTGCCCGCGCCTGCCGAGGTGGTGCCCGCCGAGGTTGTGCCCGCCGAGGTGGTCAACCTTCCGGAGACCACGCAACCGGACCAGGTCCCCGCGGTCCAGGCGCCAGCGCCCGGCCCCGCTGTGGCGCCAGGCAGGGAGATCGAAGACAAGAAGGGCAAAGACGCCGACGAGAAGGGCAGCGGCAAGACCGGGAAGCCCGAAAAGGCAAAGGGCGGCGAGGGCAAGTAGCCCCGGCTGCGTGAATAGACGCACGACGGCGACCTGCCGTCGTCGTGGGTTATGTCCTGGAAGTTCAGCGGCCCGGGACGCACCCCGGCGAAGTGCCGCGGCACTTGTAGGTGACACCTGGCTTCAGGTCGATACCCGCGAAAAGCTGCGGGAGGGTCACTAAATAGAAGCCCTTGCCTTTGAGCTGGGTGATCAGCTCGGCCTGGGCATCAACGGTGGAAGCGTGGATGTCGTGTTGCAGGATGATCGATCCGGGCTTGACCAGGCCCATGATCCGGGGAAGGAACACAGCCTTGTTCCTGGACTGCCAGTCCATGGAGTCGACATCCCAGATGACCTGAGGCAGCCCCACGGAAACGGCAACCGACTTGTTGGTTGCTCCGTACGGCGGCCGTAAGTACGCCGGCACAACCCCTGTTGCTGTTTCGATGGCGGCCTGGGCCGACTGGACCTCACGTTCGATGCCAGCCTGTGGGAGCTTGGTCAGGTAGGGGTGGTTCATGGTGTGGTTGGCGATGGTGTGGCCCGCTGCCGCCACGGATTTTGCCACTCCCGGATTGGCCTTTACATAGCCGCCCTGCTGGAAGAACGTGGCGAACACCTTGTGCTTGTCCAGGATGTTGAGGAGCTTGGTGGTTTGGGCGTTGGGTCCGTCGTCGTAGGTCAGGGCGGCGCAGGGAACGAGGTCGCAGTTGATGTGCGTCAGGCCGCCCGGCGAAGGCTGAGGGATGGTGAACGGTGTTCCGGCGATGACTGCGTTGCGAAGGGTTTGGCCGGCAGGCGAGATGACCTTGTTCGTGGCCCCAGCACTGAGCTCCACGGTGAGTGGGCCTGCCAGGGCGGCGTCTGTTCCCGGGTCTTGGTGGATGGTCACGCTGAGGTTCCCCGCTGAGGTTAACGCGACGGCCGTGAGCAGATCGGCGTCAGACAGCGAACCTGCTGCCGGGCCTGGAATCTCCGGACGGAGGATGTCCCCAAGAATTGTCCGTAAGGCGCCCGTCATGGCCGGATTGACCAGGGCGGAACTGTCAGTGACCGCGCCTGTGCTGAGGTCCTCGTAGGTGATCTGGTCAATCCGCCCGGTCAGGACGCCGCCGGTCATTGTTGTCTGCACAAACCTGGATCCCACCACGTTACCGGTGGCCAGGATGAGTTCATGGGTGATGGAAACGCCGTCGGCCAACAAGGCCGCAGGGGTGGCCGGCAACGTCGCGGGTTCGTGCCGGCCGCCGGACCGGGCATCAAAAACGCCGAGCAGCCGCGCGTCCAGCCTGCTGTTGAAGGTCTCGGCGCCGTTGATGTATTGCCACGTCGCAACCGTGGGCGAAGCCCCGGCCGTGCGCGTCGTCATCTCCACCGTGGACGGAGCCCCCAAGGCGATTCTGGGCGGAGCCGCGCCGATGACCGCGATCGCCGGTTCAGCCAAGGGTGCCGGCTGAGGGAGTGTTGGGACGCAGGCGGAGACGAAGAGCACGATGACCACGAGTGGGATCGCGAACGGTGAGCGGACGGGGGCGGGCCGCTTCACGGATTTCTCTACACGAAGTGCGGGGTGGTCATGCCTCGAATGATGGCAGTCAGAACGCCGGGGAACCGGGAGACACTCCGAAAGGGTCAGGACCCGGTGGGAAAGCTGACCGCCACGGTTGTTCCGCCCCCGGGGGTTTCCGCCAGGGTGAGGTCGCCGCCGTGTGCCTTGGCAATGCTGCTGCAGGTGGCCAAGCCGAGTCCGGAGCCCGGCCCGTCGCCTTGCCGCCGCAGGCGCACCAAAGGCTCCAGGCACTTGGCGCGGTCCTCCGGATTGATGCCTTTGCCGTTGTCCGCGACGAAGATCGTGGCGCCTTGATAGTTGGAAACCCCGCTGATGTGGATGTGGAGGTCGCGCTCGGGGCTCCGGTAGTTCACGGCGTTGGAGACCAGGTTCTGCAGGAGGGTGCGGAGTTGTCCGCGGTCAGCAAAGACAGTGAGGTCTTCGACGTCGACCATCCCGTCATTCTCAATTCCGAGGTCTCCCGCGACCTCCTCTGTGACTTCCCGCAAAGACACGTGTGCCGGCTGGATTCCGCCGCCCACCCTCGAGTAGCTGAGGACGTCTTCCAGCATTCCGAGCATCCGCCGGCCGCTGGCGCCGATGCGCTCCAGGTACCGGGCAGCGGTGCTCTCGGGTTCCACGTCGGGATCGTCTTCAACCAACTCGACGTAGCCGAGGATGGTGGTCAGCGGAATGCGGAGGTCGTGGCTGACGCGGCCTGCGAACCCGGCGAGCTTGGCATTGCTGTCCTTGAGCTCGGCATAGGTGCGGTCCAGCTGGACCGTGCGGTGCTGCAATTCCAGCAACTCGACCACCTGCTTGGCCAGGACCTCCAGCATGCTGACCTGTTCGGGACGCAGATCCTTGGTTTTATCGGAGAAGACGCACAAGGTTCCAGGGACGAACCCCGAGTCTGTCTGCAGCGGAACGGACGCATAAAAGCGGACCTTGCCGATTTCGCCGGTGACAAAGGGATTGTCCGCGAAGCGGGGATCCTGGGAAGCGTCGCTGACGACGGTCCTCTCGCGGGAGAGGAACACCTTGGCGCACATGGAGTCTTCGCGGGAGCAGACACCCGGCTCCACGCCCCAAGCGCCGATCTGGTGCTGGTACTGCGCACTGATGATGTTGACCACGCCATACGGGGCGCCGCACAGTTCCGTTGCCAGCCGCACGAGGTTTTGCAGGGCGCTCATGACGGCCGCGTTGGGAAGGAGAACGGAATCCACGGCAGGGTCCAGGCCATATTCCTGTAATTCGAGGTCTCGGCTAACGTCGTCGGTAAAAGCGATCTGCCCGTGTGCGCGCGTCATTAAGCAATTCCCCCAGAGTCATCAGGATTCCCTGCCGATACTACCGGGGCGTTCCCGGCGGTGGTTTACTGGGACGCATGACCGAGCCGGAACCGGCCTCCGCCGGGTCTACTGACACCATCGATCTATCCGTACGCACTCCCGCGCAAAGATCCCGCACGTTCACCGGGATCCTGGTGAACACCGCCGTCGCCAACATCACCACCAGCTACCTTTGGTTCGCCCTGACGTTTTGGGTGTACCTGGAGACCCGCAACGTGATCGCCACTGGGGTGATCGGCGGCGCGTACATGCTGTTGATCGCGCTCTCCAGCATCAGCTTCGGCACTTTTGTGGACCGGTACCGCAAGCTGGCCGTGATGCGCTTCGCCGCCGCCTTCACGCTGGTGATGTTCGTCCTGTCCGGAGTCATGTTCCTGCTGACGCCGGAACAGGCGTTGCTCGACCTGACACAGCCTTGGTTCTGGATCTTTACCATGATCATCCTGATCGGCGCGGTGGTGGAGAACATGCGCAACATCGCCCTTTCCACGACCGTCACCATCCTGATCGAACCGGACCGGCGGGCCAACGCCAACGGGCTGGTGGGCATGGTGCAGGGGCTCATGTTCGTGGTGACCTCGGTCCTTTCCGGACTATCAGTGGGACTACTGGGCATGGGATGGACAGTGGTAGTGGCTCTGGTCCTCACGGCCTTGGCCTTCGGACACTTGCTCACGCTGCGCCTGCCGGAGGAAGTGCGGGCAGCCGCCTCCGACGCGCAAGGCGGATTCGACTTGCGCGGGTCATGGGCTGCCGTCATGGCGATTTCCGGGCTCTTCGCGCTGATCCTTTTCTCCACGTTCAACAACTTCATCGGCGGTGTCTACATGGCGTTGATGGATCCCTACGGCCTGGAGATGTTCTCTGTGGAGATGTGGGGCACTGTCTTCGCGATAGGCGCTACGGGCTTCATTCTGGGCGGCGCACTGATCGGAAAATTCGGGCTCGGTTCCAACCCGTTGCGCACCATGCTCATTGCTGTTGCGTTGATGGGGCTCATTGGAGCCCTGTTCACCGTGCGGGAGTGGGCGTGGCTTTACATCGTCGGGATCTGGCTCTACATGGCGCTGGTTCCCGTGGTGGAGGCAGCCGAGCAGACCGTCATCCAAAAGGTGGTCCCCCTGCCCCGGCAAGGCAGGGTGTTTGGCTTCGCCATGGCTTTCGAGTCCGCAGCAGCGCCCATCACCGCGTTCCTCATCGCGCCGATCGCCCAGTTCTGGATCATTCCCTACGCGCGCTCTTCCGATGGTGCGGCCCAGCTTGAACCGCTGCTGGGTGAGGGCATTTCACGCGGCATCGCGCTGGTGTTCCTGGCGGCTGGCCTCATCATGATCGCCGTAGCGTTGATCGCCTTCCTGACGCCGGTCTACCGCCGCGTATCGGCATCCTATGCGCAGACAGCAGCGGAGGAATCGGCAAAAGAAAACGCGGACACCCCGTACTCGGGCTGAACTGCAGCCAAAGATCACTCTTTTCGGATGAGACGGGAAGATTGACCGCGGGTGCAGTGTGGAGTCAGTTCACGGAACTCAGGCAGTCCTGAAGAGATGGAGACAGTCACATGGCTCAACCGGACACGGCCGATTACGTTATTCGACTGGAGCCGGACAATGTCCTGTCCTTGGAATGGAATCCTGGTGTCCGCATAGAAGCAGCCAATGCCCGGGATGCCGTAGACGCAGTGAACAGAATTGCCGACGGCCAACGTTATCCCTTGCTCGTCAAGATGGCCGTCGCTGGCCACCTGAGCCGCGCGGCCCGTGACGTCTTCGTTGAACCCTGCGCAGCCAGCAGCATCGCCTTGGTGGGCAGGAACCCCGTGGACCGGATGCTCGCTGACTACCAATTGGCTGCCCAACCGGCACCCTGTCCCACCCGGTTCTTCACTTCCGAAGTTGAGGCGATGGCCTGGCTCAGGAACTCCGGCGAACCGTCCAATGACCGGCAAGAAGGCCTGGACGGTTCCGTGGGAGGAGCAGCACCATGACTTCACCGGCAGCAGCCAGGAGATGCTGGGGTTCACCACCACCATCGCCCTCTTCGAGTGAGAACTCCCTAACGCTCTATACCGCGACCGGGGGGTATGGAATTATCGGCAAATGGACCAGTATCTGTGGGTGTTGAAGCAAGATCAACTTGATGTGATTCGCGAATTGGAGCCGGCCAGACTTGAGCTCCTCGACGAGGAAGGCCTGCTCGCACTCCATAAACGGGTACGGCGTGCCCGCAACAAATACACCACCAATTATCGACGCAAAGCTGCAGACGAAGTGCTGGAAGCCGGTGGACGCGGAGCCGCGGCGAACAAATCGGACAAAGCCCGGGCCCGGGCCCTGGTGTTTGAGGAAGCACTCTCGATAGTGAGCACCGAACTGGCGCGGGTAGCCCACGAGGCCGCCGAGGAGCTGAAGGACGAGCGGCTGGAACGCGCCAGCGCCGGAAAGTCGACAGGTCCGGAGACATCCGGGGTGGGTACCGCATCCACGACCGGGTCGGGACGGGCCAGGTCGCACCAGAAAACCACCGGTGGAGTGAAACGGGACGCCTCCAGCCGTTCGCAGGGCGCCCAACGCCAAGCCAAGAAGGACGCGCGCTAAAGCCGCACCAAACACAACGAAACAAGCGCACGACGGCGGGAGGTCGCCGTCGTACGCTTGCAGCAGGTTGCGCGCTTGCCTCAAGACAATGCCGGTGCACCTAAGCGGTGAAAGCCAGATCTTCGACTTTCACCTGGAACCGCAACTTTTCCCCGCGGGCGAGCCGCAACGCTTCGTCAACGGCGCTCGCCGCCATACGCTCAAGCTCGTTGCCGAGGGACCCCGCAACATGCGGCGTGAGCAGCACGTTGGGGTGCGTGTAGAACCGGGAATCAGCTGGGAGCACCCAAGGCGTCGTCACGTCCAGCACCGCGTAGAGGTCGCCCCGTTCCACCCGTGCGAGCAGCGCATCCTGGTCCACCAGTTCGCCACGGGAGGTGTTGATGAAGGTGGTGCCCGGTCGCATCCGTTCGATCTGACCGGCATCCATCAGGTTCTTGGTGGACGGCAACGACGGCGCGTGGAGGCTGACCACGTCGCTGCTCTCCACAAGCTCATCAAGGGTGACAAGACCGACCCCAAGAATGCCGGCCTCTTCGGGGGACAGGTAGGGATCGGCCACCACCACATCAAGCTGGTACGGGGCGAGCAAACGGATGACATGCCGGCCGATTTTTGAGGCGCCAATGATGCCGACGCGCTTGCGGTAGTTGCCCATGCCCGGGAAGAGCTGCTCCGCGAGGACATCGGTGCGGGTGGTGTGCAGCGCGCGGGCGATTTGAAGGACGCGCTTGTTGGCAAGGATGATCATGGCCACGGTGTACTCGGCCACCGGGATGGCGTTGGCGTCCGCAGCTGAGCTGACCTGGATCCCGCGCTCCCAGCAGGCGGCGCCGATGTGGTGTTTCACGCTGCCCGCGGCGTGCAGGACATAACGGAGGCGGGGTGCGGCGTCGAGGACTGCCTCGTCGATCATCGGACAGCCCCAGCCGGTGAGGAGGATGTCCACCTCTGCGAGCATGGAACGTCCGGCGGGAGATGTGAAGTCCTGGATGGGCTCCCGGCCCAGGAGCGTCAGCGCCGGTTCCAACGGCTCCAGGCTCCTTGGCGGAAACACCGCCCGCGCTGTGTGGGCCGGCATGGCCAAGGCAACATTCAAGCTCACTTAACACTCCCTGCGGTGAGTCCGGACTTCCAGAACCGCTGCAGCATGATGAATGCGAGGAGCAGCGGAATGATCGAAAGCAGGGACCCGGTGATGACCATCGGTGTGAATTCGGGTTGTGGGATGGAGTAGCCCTGCCAGATGGAGATGCCGACGCTGACTGGCAGCAGTTGCTGGTCCTGGAGCATTACCAGCGGGAGCATGAAGTTGTTCCAGACGCCCACGAACTGGAACAGGGCGATGGTGATGTAACCGGGCATCATCATGGGTAAGCCCAGGGAGAAGAAGGAGCGGATGGGCCCGGCACCATCAACGCGGGCCGCCTCAAGGGTTTCGGCCGGAACGTACGCCGCTGAGTAGACGCGGGCCAGGTACACGCCGAACGGGTTGCACAGCACGGGGATAAGGATGGCCCAGATGGTGTTGGTGATGCCGAAAACGGAGGCCAGCAGGTACATGGGAAGGACCGTGGCGGTGTTCGGTATCAGGACGCCCACCAGGACTATGCCGAAGAACGAGTCCTTGCCGCGGAACTGGAATTTGTCGAAGGCGTAGCCGGCCATGACGGAGATGAGGCCGCCAAGGATCGCTCCGAATGCTGCATAGAACATGGAGTTGGCCATCCAGCGGAGGAACACCCCGCCGTCCTGGTTCAGGACTGCCATAACGTTCTCCAGGAACGCCGGTTCCCCCAAAGCGTAGGCGGCGGTTCCGTACAGGTCTGCCGTGTTCTTGGTGGAGGCGAAGAACAGCCACACCACGGGAAGCACCATGTAGGCGCAGCCCAGGATCAGCAAGGCGTTGACCGTGAAGGTGCTGCCGAAACCCCCGTTGCGTGCGTGCCGCCGCCTTCCCTGCGGCAGTGCGGGAGAATGGGGCCGGGCCCTGGACATCGTAGAGGTGCTCATGCTTTGTTCCTTGAGCTGAAGCGGGTAACGGCCCAGGACAATACGGCGGCCATGAGCGCGATGATGATCGAGGCTGCCGCTGCCTGGTTGAGGTTGTGCCGGTTGAACGCGGCATCGTAAGCCCACATGTTCGGCACCCAGGTGCTGGTGACTGATGCTGTGGCCTTGGAGATGATGGACGGCTCGGTGAACAGTTGCAGCGTTCCGATCACGGTGAAGAGCATGATCACGCTCAGTGCCGGGAGGATCAGGGGGAGCTTGATGCTGATGGCTGCCCGGATTTCGCCGGCACCGTCCACGCGTGCAGCTTCCAGGATCTCCCTCGGAACGGCCTGCAGCGCGGTGAACAGCACAATCACGTTGTAGCCCGTCCACTCCCACACTGCGATGTTCACGATGGAGGGCAGGATCATCTGGTTGTCCAGGAAGTTCAGTGAGATTCCGCCGGTTTCCAGGACGGAGACAATCGGGCTGACGCCGGGCGTGTAGAGATAGGCCCAGATCAGCGCCGCGATCACGCCGGGCACCGCGTGGGGGAGGAACACCAGGAGCTGGAAGAGCTTGCGCGCACGGGCCACGGCAGCGTCGAGCAGGAGCGCGAACGCCAACGCACCTCCCACCATGCAGGGAATGTAGAGCAGGCAGTACAGGGCGAGCCGTCCGATACCGCCAACGAAGCTCTCTGACTGCATGACCTGCAGGTAGTTTTCCAAGCCCACGAACGCGGTCTTTGCCTCGCCAAAGCCCAATCCGGACTTTTGCTGGGCGAAGAAGCTCAGCACAATCGCGTAGACGACCGGCGCGACCATTGCGAGGGCGAAGATCGTGAAGAAGGGCGTGAGGAACAGGGCTGCGGTTCGGCCCCCGGTTCCGGACATTGCCCGGGGTTTGCGTTGGGCCGGGCCTGTGGGTTTGGTGGCGGTGGGCGGCTTTGTGGGTGCTGGGGTGACCATGATTAATCTCCTCGCTGGCGGGGCGGCTTCGCAGTCACGAAGCCGCCCCACCGTGCGGGCTACTCCTTGACGGAGAGGCCGTTCTGCTTGAGTCCGGCAACCGTGGCGCTCTGAGCCGTGTCAACGGCTTCGAGGACCTTCCCGCCGCTGGTCAACTTGCCGTAAGCGTCCTTGAGGGCGGTGTTGGTGATGTCCCAGTTGGGACCCCACTGCCAGCCCGGAGTGATGGTGGAGTATGCCTTGTCGAAGACCGAGTAGATGTCGTTGCCGAAGTAGCTGGCGTCGAACGCTTGCTGAGCTATCGGGGTCAGGCCCGGGAAGGCGAGGTAGGCAGAACCGGTGTTGCCGCGGGCAGAGATGGCGTCCTTGCTGGTGGCCAGGAACTCAATGAATTTGGCCGCAGCAGCCGGGTTCTTGCTGCTCTTGGTGATGTTGAAGCTGGAACCGCCGTAGAAGGCGTCCGCGGGTGAGCCCCAGTTGGGCACCTCGGCTGCGATCCACTGGCCCTTTTGGCCGCTTGCTTCCGTACGCTTCTGGATGCCGGTTGCGCTCCAGTTGGCGCCAAGGACACCGACGACGGCGCCACTCGCCAAATCTGCGGACCACTCGTCACTGAAGGATTGCTGGACCTTGACGATCTTCTGGTCAATCAGCTTCTGCCAGTAGGTGGCCACCTTCTTGGTCGCTTCGTCGTTGACTCCCACCTTCCAGCTGTCGCCTTCGGTGCCGAACCACTTGGCGCCGGCCTGCCACGAGAGGGCCGCCGTCAGCGCGGCTTCGTTCGGGTTGAAGCTGGCAAGGTACGCTTCCGGATCAACGGCCTTCAGTTTCTTGCCGGCTTCTTCGAATTCCTGCCAGGTGGTGGGCGTGGACACGCCTGCCTTGTCCAGCATGTCCTTTCGGTACCACATGATCATCGGGGCGGCATCGTAGGGGAGGGCATAGGTGTTGTCGCCGAACTGCACCAGCGCCTTGGTTTCGTCCGAGAGCTTGTCTACGGTTTCGGCCTTGTTGATGTAGCCGTCCAGCGGCTGGAGTTGGCCGTTGCTCACGAATTGGGGCAACTGCGGATATTCAATGGTGGCAACATCCGGCCCATTGCCTGCCGTGATGGCGGTCGAGAGCTTGGCGTAACCCCCGGCGCCGCCGTTGGGGATGGTTTCGAAGTTGACCTTGATCTTGTCCTGGCTCGCGTTGAACGCGGCGGCTACCTTGTCCATCCCGGCCATGGATGACCAGAAGGTGATGGTGCCTGTGGGGTCTTCGGTGGGCGTGGGCGTTGGCGTGGCAGCCGGGGTACTGCCACAGCCGGTGATGAGGGCAGCACTGGCCATGAGGCTGACTGCTCCAAGCAGAAGCTGGCGACGCTTCATTCTGTTCTCCTTTGAAGTTCACGATGCGAAGTCGTGGTGTGCTCTGGGGGCACTTTTGACTAGGCACTATGAAATCCACAAAAGTGAACATCTTCAATGAGATGAACAGAAGTAAACAAGCAGGGGCCATCGAGACGGCATTTAATGACAATGATGAGGCCAAACATTGCCCTTAAGTGCCATCCCGGCGGGGGCTATACCGTGGTGGAGTCCCGCACCACCAGCGCAGGAGACAGGTTGACCCGCTGGAGCGCGGATGTGCTTCCCCGCCTGGCCCCGATACGGTTCAGGCACATCACCAAAGCCTGGTGGCCGACGTCGTACTTTGGCGGTGCCACTGCGGTGAGCGGAACGGCCCCGAGCGCCGCAATCTCGTCGTCGTACGAGACGATCGCGAAGTCCTCCGGCACCCGGACCTGCCGTTCCAGGCAGGAACTGACGAACTGGAGTGCGTCCTCGTCGGTGTGGACAACTACGGCCGTTACCCCCGTCGAGGCACACCAATCCAGGATCCCGTTCATCAGCTCTCGATGGGCTTGGGGATCATTCTGCGCACGGGACATGGCGCGCACCATCGAATCGTCGTGGGCATGTCCGGCGCGCTGCATGGCGATGTGGAATCCATCGATGAGCTGCGACGCGGTAGGACTGTTCTCGCGCAGGCAGATGGCGATCCTCTGGTGGCCGAGTCCCAGCAGGTGGTTCACCGCGATCTCCGAGCCGCGCACATGGTCGCTCCGGACTGATTCGAGCCGGCCGTGGTCCAATGCGTCGTCAATGGACCGCTCCACCACCACCACTGGCACCTCCGCTTCCGCCAACAGGTCCAGTGTTTCGGTTCCGGCCAACGATTGCTCGCTGGGCGTGACGAGGATTCCGTCCACGCCGTGTTCGTAGAGTCGCCGCAGCTGCCGCCGCTCCTCGACAGCCGAGTAGTTGGAAACCCCCAGCACCAACCGGACGCCGGCTTCCTGCGCGGCGGCTTCTGCGCCACGGATGACGCCCGGGAAATAGTACGACGCCGACGGCACGATCATCCCGATCGTCGCCAATGGTCGCCTTCCGCCTGGCCTCCAGGACGTGGAGGGCTGGGCAGCGGGGCCAGCCGAGGGCTTGCCGCCGACGGAGATGGCGCCCCCGTGCACCCGCTCCAGCAAGCCCTGCTCGGCGAGAACGGCAAGGTCGCGCCGCACCGTCATCCCCGATGTGCCCAGCTTGGCTGCAAACTCACCGGCATTCAGGGAGCCATGGAGAGCGAGTTCCCTCAGGATGAGCTGTTGACGATCCTCGGACAGCATGCAGGTCTCCACCTATCAAGTTCACTTGTGTTCAGTTTGTTCATTATGAACCAGAACAGCGTGCCCCTGCGGCTGCCACCTCTTATCCGCCCACTTTCACCACCGAAACGTCGACGGCGGTAGGCCGGGGGAGTAGGTGCTTCCGCACCGCTTCGGCTACTTCGCGGGCCACGGCCGGAGCAGGGCGGGACGTGCCCACGGCGATCCGTGCCTTGACGGCCAGCACACCGGCGTCATCAGTGAGGGTAATGAGGGCCGGAGTCCCGCCGGTGACCACCGACAACGCAGCGCCCGCAATGGACTGCCATAGCGGTTGGGCGGGGTAGACGGCCGTGACGCCGTCCACCGACTGGACCACGCCGAGCAACTCATCGGCCAAGCCGTCCAGCCCTGGCAATGCGGTTGAAGTGGTTGAAGCGGTTGAAACGTTTGCAGGGGAGTCATCCCTGGCTTCCAACGGCTCGGTCATGGCTGCTCCTCGGTGGTCGGCGAATCTGCAGGGTCAGGCGGAGTTTGAAGGCTCGGAGGGGTGCCGGGCTCCGTCGTCGCGGGCGACTCCAACACGTCAGTGACGGTGATGTCTATGGCGTCAATGGCCAACTCCGTGTGGAGCGCCAAGGCCTCTGCCAGCTCCCGGCGAAGCGTGGCGGCACGTTCTTCCATGGGGTGCCCGTAGACCACGGCGATCTCCACGTCCACCGTGATCCCCGCCCCTGGTGTGGTGACGTCGCCGTGCAAACGGCACTTGCCGGCAGCTGTTCCCGGGAGGGCATCGGCCACGGAACGGATGAGGGCCGAGATGGATCCTTCAGTTTCCCAGAGGTTGTCCTGGGCGTTTCCGGAGTGCAAGGGAATGCTCCGTCCCGGCCGCAACTCCAGCCGAAGGTTGTCCAGGATGGACTGCATCCAGTCGTCATTGCCGGAGCCGGCATCGGCCACGTCTGAGCTGAGCAATTCGCTGCCCAGCACGGAGAGACGGCGCAGCGAGGCCAAGCCTGCCTGGCATTCGGGGCACGTTTCCAAGTGAACGGGATCGGCAATCTGCCCCGTGTCCAGATAGGTGCTCAGCTCCGCCAGGCTGTGACCGCATTCGAGGGTATCGCTGGTGGTGTTCATCGCCATTCCTCCATGGTGCGCGCAAGAGTGATCCGTGCCCGGGCCAGGCGGCCGCGGACACTGGCTGGGCTGATGTTCAATGTCTGGGCAATTTCCTCGTAGCTTTGGTCATTGAACTCCTTGAGCACCCAACAACGTCGCTGTTCCTCGGGGAGCTTGGCGAGCGCCGCCTTCAGGGCCTCAACCCGGGAGCCGTTGAGGGCGTTGCTTTCCGGGTCTTCGTGCTTCGGCCCGGAACTGGCATCCACTGCGTCTTCCACGCCACTAAGGTCCGCGTGGTTGCGGCGTTTCCGGAGGTGGTCGATGCTGCGGCTGCCTACTATGCGCAGCAACCAACCCCTCACAGCGGCGGGGTCCCGCAAGCCGTCCAGTTGTTTCCAGGCCTGGACGAGTGTCTCCTGGACGACGTCGTCAGCGTCGGCCAGTGAGCCCGTCAACCGCCGGGCTGTGGCCCGCATCAGCGGGCCGTGACGTCTGGCGAGTGCCTCGAAAGCGGCCGTGTCACCATCTGCGGCCCTGCCTGCCAGGAGGGCGTCGGGCACGAGGTCCAGTTGGTGCTGTGCCGCGGGTGAACCAGTCACGTTACCTGCCTTCCCAGTTCACAGTGGTCTTGAGTCTTGAGTCTTGAGTCTTGAGTCTTGAGTTTGAGTTCTGGGTCTTGCTGGGGGACGGTTCCGGACGCCAGTGGAACCGTCCCCCGACCCGGCCCTACTTCTTGGTGAAGCCTTCTTTGAGCTTCTGTGCGGCATCCTTGATGTTTTCACCGATGTCCGCTGCAGCGTCTTTCACTTTTTCGCCTGCCTGCTGGATCTTGGCTTGCGCCTGGTCCTGCTGGCCCTCGCGTTCCAAGGACTGGTCACCCGTGAGCTTTCCTGCGCCTTCCTTGGCTGCACCAAGGTGTTCGGTGGCTGCGTTGTTGATTTTGTCGTTGATCCCCATGATGTTCCCTTTTCTTGTTGTTTCTTGTTGTGCACGGTCCTTGACGGTGCCGTGCCGGTTTTCTTGGTCAAGAACTATTGGTTTGTTCGTGCCCCGGGCTCACCGGGCACGGCGAGAACTGGACACCCGGGTCCGGGCGCCGCTGGTGATTCGGACCAGGACCGGCATTGGATGGCCCAGCCACGCGTCGATTCCTTGTACAAGCTGCTCGGCGGTGTCGGCCAGTTCCCGGGGCGAGGTTCCCTTGCGGGCTTGCATGCGAAGCCTCAGCGCCGTTCCGTTCCTCGATTCCCAGGCCGTGACGGAGCTGGCCAGCACATTCCGGTTCCCGTTGAGGGCTTCCTGGACTGCTGCGGTGATCAGGCCAACGTCCACCACGGTCCGTCCGCGGGCTCCGTCGGCCTGCTCTGCCAGGCGGGGTGTTCGGCCGCCACCCTGGGACGCAAGCCAGGCTGCGCTGAGCCCGGCGCCCAGAAGCAACGCCACAACGCCGGCCGCCAGCCACCAGCTCCGGACCGGATCCGGCAAAGGTGCACTGGTGGCAAGGGCGCGGGCCTGATCCGTCAGGTTTGAGCCAATGGCCTGCCAGGTCTCCGCGGCACCTGGCAAGGTTCCGGCCGCGATGAGTGCGGCTCCGGCGCCCAGCAGTGCAAGCCCCACGACGGTGAGCAGGATGCGGTTCGCTGCACGATTGGTCCTTCTCATTGCCCCACGGCTCCTTCGTTCAGTACCCGTACGTCGCGCCTCACTGGCCGATCCAGCGCGTAGGTGGCCAGTTCGCCGTCGAGCGCTGTTTTGATGGACTCAAGGCTCAGGGGAACGCCCGACGTCGGACGCACCTGGACGCGTACGGACCGTCCACCGACGGTGGTGGTCACCTGCCCTGGCGCCAGACCCGCGGCAAGCCGGGCTTTGCTGGACACGGCTGCGGCGATGACGTCGTCATCGACAACTGTTGCCGTGCGCTCGCTCGCCAGTGCGCGCCTGGACCGGCGTCCTTTGCCAACCGCTATACCGATGATCAGCAGCCCCAGAAGTCCCAGGCCAACGCCAGCTGCGGTCATGCCCGCCGGGATGGTGTTGGCGGGAAGGTCAAGCAGCCACTGCCGCAGCTGGGCGGGGCTGGCAAGCAGGGGCTGGTCCTTGAGCAGCCACAGCACGGATTCCAGCGCCAGCCAGAGGAACGTAACCAAGAGAATGGAGGCCGCCACGATGGACGGAACGGACCGCGAAGAGTGCGTGTCCCTGCGGATCATGCGCCGGATGATTCGGTCCTGCGTCACTGCACCCTCCTTTCCTTGGACTGACTTTCCTTGAACTGTGCCTGCTTGGTGCCGGTAAGCCGGATATCCACCCGGCCAAGTTCCATCCCCGTGAGTTCCAGGCTGCGGGCCAAGAGCTCGGCCCGCGCGGCCTGCGCCTGTTCGAACACGGTGACGGCGTTTGTCCTCGCCCCCAGGAGTGGCGGGAGCGCCAGCTGGACCGAAACCTTGACTCCCAACCTGCCGGAGTCGTCTTCCAGTTCAGCCGAGACGCGGCCCGGTCCTACCTGGAAAGCGCCGGCCGTAATGGTTTCCACTGTTTTGCGGAGGGCGGTCCGGGCAATTCGGGTGTGCCCGGCCCTGTTCCCCGAGGCCTGGCGGCCGGCTTGGCTGATCATGAGGAGGAGCGCTTGCCCCGCAGGGCATCCAGCACCCCGCCCAGGTCAAGCTTCCCCTCGGCGGAACGGCCCAGCACCGCCCCGATCCCCACGAACAGCGCTGTCAGCAGCAGGCCCCAGAACCCGAATGCCAGCCCGGCCAATGCCAAGACGGCCCCTACGGCCATGCCGGTCACTGTGGGGCTCATGCGACCCTCGGCTCACGCGTGGCGTCATCGGCCTCGGAATCCTCGGACGGGACGTGGATGTCCGTGATGGTGATGTTCACTTCGGTGACTTCCATGCCCACCAGGTCTTCGATCGCCGTGTAAACGGCGTCGCGGGCATTGTCTGCCACTTCCTGGAGCGGGTGCGGGTATTCAACAACCAAGGTGACGTCCACGGCCACCTGGGTCTGGCCGACTTCAACGCTGACGCCCTGCGTGAGGTCTTTCTGACCAACCTTTTCACGCAGGTTTCCGATGGCACGGGCCGCGCCGCCGCCGAGTGCGTGGACGCCGGGGATTTCCTGGATTGCGATGCCGGCGATCTTGGCTACGACGCCGTCGGCCACAGTGGTTGCGCCGCGACCGTCCTTGCCCTTGTCCTGTGCCAGCTTGTCCTGTGCATGCTTGTCCTGTGCATGCGCCGGGGTGGCTGCCTGGGTGTTCTTAGCGGGAACGTCTGCGGGGGTGTGGGTCTGGATCGTCATGGCAATCACTCCTGTCCGTTGTGTGCGGCGTTCTTTTGCGCCGTCATGAATAGGACGTGGCCCGGCAACGAATCCTCACGGTGGAAACTGTGTGAGCTGTGTCACATGCGTTCACTATTGTTCAGCTCACCCCGATCGAAGCCTGGGCGCTCTACTGTAATGAGGCTGGAACTACGCCCCGCAGGAGACTCATGGCAATCGGCTTCACCATGCCCGCCCCGGATTTTGATCGCAGCCCCATCACTGGATGGACGCGGGAGCACTGGCTGGCCCTCGCGGATCAGCAGTTGCTCGCGGTTCGCCCCTACTTTTCACCCCGCAAGGCGACAATCCGGCTGAGCGGCCGCCCGTCGTCGTCGGGAGCTGTGTCCGACGGCCTGGAAGGATTCGCCCGGACGTTCCTGCTGGCCGCCTTCCGCGTGGCAGGTGAGGCAGGCCGCGATCCCCACGGACACTTTGAGTTGTACCGCGAGGGCCTCCTGGAAGGGACAAGGACCGACAGCCAGGAAGCGTGGCTGCCGATCACTGATCGATCGCAGCCCATGGTGGAAGCCGCATCCATCGTCCTCGGACTGCAGCTCACCAAGCCTTGGCTGTGGGACGCCTTGCCCGCCGCACAGCAGGCGCAGGTGGCCGCATGGTTGCAGGGTTCCTCGCGAAGTACCTGCGTGGACAACAACTGGGTACTGTTCCAGGTGATGATCGCCGAATTTCTGGCCGGTGCCGGGTTTGAGCACAACGCAGACCATATTGAGCACGGCCTGGACAGGCTGGAGGACTGGTACGTCGGCGGGGGCTGGTACCGGGATGGGGACAACGACGGCACCGGAGACTTCTTCGACTACTACTGCGGTTGGGCCATGCACCTGTACCCCATCCTGTGGGCGGAGTTCGCCGCCGGCCGGCACCCGAAGGCCGATGACCGGCTGGAGCTGTACAGGACCAGGCTCGCAACCTTCCTTGACCACCATGTCAGGTTCTTCGGCTCGAACGGCGCCCCGGTTTTCCAAGGCCGTTCCCTGATCTACCGCTACGCAGCCGTAGCGCCCCTCTTCATGGGCGAGGCGATCGCTGCAACGCCCCTGAACCCCGGCCAGACCCGCCGGATTGCCAGCGGTGCAGCGAAGTTCTTCCTCGACGGCGGCGCTTACGACGACGGCCTGCCTTCCCTTGGATGGCTCGGCGCTTTTGAACCGATGACCCAGGAATACTCCGGTCCAGCCTCGCCGTATTGGACATCCAAAGCGTTCGTAGGACTCCTCCTGCCCGCGGACCACCCCGTGTGGACCGCCGTCGAGGAGCCGTCGCCGTTGGAAGTCAACAACGGGCTGAAACGCGCCGAAGCACCGAACTACTTGCTCCACTCCACAGCCGCCGACGGCATCGCCCGGCTGCTCAACCACGGCAGCGACAAATACTACGCACCGGGTCCGGACGATCCCCTCTACCGCCGCCTCGCGTATTCAAGCCACACTGCGCCGCTGTTCACCCAGCACCCCGTCGATAACCACTTCGCCATCCTCAATGACGTCGGGACACCCAGTCGCCGGGCGAGGATCCACCGGCTCACGGCAGGGCACAAGCAAGCGGCCAGTTGGCACGCCCCCGTGTGGAACGACACCGATGACCCCGCCGATTCACCCTGGCGCGCCGCAACGGGAACCGCAGCTGCAGGAGGGTACGAACTGCGTGTGCACGCCGTGGTGGCGCAGGTTGGCTCCGGGTGGACCATCCGCGATGGCGGCTACGCGCTCGCAGGGGACAGCCCGGTGGAGGACCGCCACGGAGTACTCACCGACGGCCGTCTTCACACAGCCATCTGGCCCCTCTACGGCTACACAGTCAATGGCACCTACCGCGCTGAAGGCGTGTCGCCCATCGGCGGACTGGCAGCGTGCGGCTACCTGGAAGGCCAATTGTCCGGAGAACGCAGCTGCTTCGCGTCGCTGGTGTACCTCGGCGGTGAGCCGCCCACCTGGGTTCCTCCCGCCGTCGGACCCTCTCCGGTTTTTGAATTGCTCGATGACGACCGCCGCATCAGCGCGAGCCTTACTTTGGGCCCGGGACAGGTGTTGGAGGTGCTGTTCGACTTCTAAGTTGGCCGGTGCGAATCTTGAGCGAATCTTGAGATGACCCGGCGCCCTTCTTGAGGACTCCATCCGATGGTTGAAACATCAGCCAATCTGCTGATGGGGCTTCCAGGAAGGACCACCGAAATGACTGACCAGATCTCCGCCACGTCATCGAACGCAGGCGCTGCCCACGTAAAGTCCGACTCCTTCGCCGGCACCACGGAGGCCGTTCGCCACTCGGGGGAAGTTCTCGGCCAGACCCGTGCCGTCTCGGCTGTCCGTGAGCAGTTCAACCCGCTCGGAGTGGGGCTTCGGAGCATTTGGCCGCAGTCGGTGTGCGGATTCTAGGACCCAGCAGCTTCGGACCGGGCAGGCACTCTTCCACTTCGGGAGGTACCCTGCCCGGCGTCGTTTAAGGGACGATGGAGTCCAACGCGAAAATAAGGAGGCTTGTCATCAAGGACGAGATGAAGAAGGCCGCTGATGTGGCCGAAGAAGCTGCGAACTCCCGAACTTTCGCGGCCGTTGCCCGGGTGGGCTATGCGGTGAGCGGACTCCTGCACGCACTCATCGGAGTCATCGCGCTGCAACTCGCGGTGGGAGGCGGCGGCGAAGCAGATGTCAGCGGAGCCGTGGCCGAGCTGGCCAGCAAGCCCGCTGGACCGTTCTTGCTCTGGGCCTGCTTCGGGGCATGTGCAACGCTCGCGCTGTGGCAACTGGGTAACGCCGTCCTTGGCGACACGGCAGGTTCGGGCAAAAAACTCACAAAAAGACTCTCCGCCGCCGGGCAGGCGATCGTCTTCGCCGCTATGGCCGCAACCATCATGTCTTTCGTCATGGGCAAAGGACAGAACAGCCGGGAGTCCACCAGCGACGTGACCGTCACGCTGATGAAAGCACCGTTCGGAATGTTCCTTCTCATCGCCATCGGCGCCGGCATCGCGATCACCGGCATCGTATTCGCCGTCAGGGGCTTCCGGCAGACGTTCAAGAAGGACCTTTCACTGTCGTCAAACCAGGCCGTCCGCAAGTTCCAACTCGGGGTAGGGGTGGTGGGCTACATCGCCAAGGGGATCGCGCTGTTCCTGGTTGGGCTGCTGGTGGTCATTGCCACGGTGCGTGCCCAGCCCGAGCAATCAACCGGGCTTGATGGCAGCCTGAAAGCGCTGAAGGAACAGCCGTACGGGCCATACTTGCTGGCGGCCGTTGCCCTGGGACTTATCGCCTACGGCCTTTTCCTGATGGTCAAGGCCAGGACGCTCCGGACATAGGAATCATCCCGTTTAGGAGCCCGGCCGCCTGGGTACTGGGCAAGGGACCGTGCAACAACAACGGACATTGCAGACCTGAAATCCGAAAAGGGGCAGAACCATGACACAAGGTGATCCGAACCAGGCTGGAAAGCCGCGAACCGACGGAAACCGCCTCGCTTCCGCGCCCTCGGACCCCCGCAGCGGATACTACTCGGGCGAATTCCCCCAGCAGGAGCAGGAACAGCCGGGCCTCACCAAACCCTTGGATCCGCAACCGGACCATGGCGAGAAGAGCTATGTGGGGCACGGGCGCCTACGGGGCAAGACCGCCCTGATCACCGGCGGTGACTCCGGGATTGGTGCTGCCGTCGCCATCGCCTACGCCCGCGAGGGCGCCAACGTGGCTATCAGCTACCTTCCGGAGGAAGAGGAGGACGCGCAGTCGACGGCGGAATGGATCCGTGAGTGCGGAGCTCAGGTCCTCCTGCTGCCCGGAGATGCGCGGGATGAAGGCTTCGCAGCTGAGATCGTGGAACACACCGTGAAGGAACTCGGCGGGCTCAACGTGGTGGTGTTGAACGCGGCCTATCAGAAGAACCGCGAAGGCTTGGAAACCATCCCCACCGAGGAATTCGACCGCGTCTTCAAAACCAACCTGTACTCGCTGATTTGGACGGCACAGGCAGCCATTCCGCATCTCCGTCCAGGGGCCTCGATCATTGTGACGGCCTCGATCCAGGCGTTCAACCCGTCCGCCCAGTTGATCGATTACGCCATGACCAAGGCGGCCCAAGTGGCGTTCACCAAAGCCATGGCTGAGGAGCTTGGGCCCAGGGGAATCCGGGTCAATGCGGTTGCCCCTGGCCCCATCTGGACGCCACTGATTCCGGCCACGGAATGGCCGGACAAGCTTCCCACGTTCGGTCAGGACACGCCGCTGGGCAGGGCCGGGCAGCCTGCGGAGCTGGCTCCGGCGTACGTATTGCTTGCATCAGACGAAGGTTCATACATTTCCGGAGCAGTCCTTCCTGTCACCGGCGGCAAGGGACTCTGATCTCTTGCCGGGATCCTGCGACTTCCAGGATTCGGCCCGTCAGCGTACTTCTTCCCTTTCAACGGGAATCCATAGCTGCCCGCGGCCGTGTGTGCCGCCGGGCTCCGGCTGCACGCTGAGCATTTCGGGTCCGGGCGCCCACCTGTAGGGGTTGGCCGGGAACCACTCGGTAGCGGCGTCAGCCCACATATGCTGCAGGACTTCCGGGAATTTCCCTTCGGCTTCGAAGACCACCCACAGGCCGGCGGGGACCTCCAGCACGTCGAAACCTTCAGGCGCCGGCTTGCTGGAAGCCACTGCGTGCCAGTAGTCCAATCCGCTGCCCTCCGTGCGCTGCTCATCAATGTTGTCGGTAACGGACAACGGGCCGGCCGGATCCGTGTCCGCACATTCGAGCATGCGCTTGGTGACGGCAGGGTCCAGTCCCTTCTGGAAATCGATGATGGCCTGGTTGGGGCCTTCGTGGACCAGGGGGACGCGGGCCTTCAAGCCAATCAGGCGGAATGCGGGTTTGTCCTCAATACGGTGCTTCATGTCGGTATTCCCTTCGACTCGGAGGTGGAACCTCAGTTGAGGTTGGGAATGGAGAACCGCGCCTGGTTGTCGGGCTTCTGAAGGTGTCAGGCCGTGCATGGCTTTGAACGCGCGGGTGAAGGCTTCTGCCGATCCGTATCCGTAACGAACGGCAACGTCCAGGACTGTCCCGCCGGCGATGATCTCCGCTGTGGCTGCCGTTAGGCGCCGCCTGCGGATGTACTCCGAGATGGGAAGACCAGCCAAGGAGGAAAACATGCGCCGGAAGTGGTATTCGGACGTCAACGCAGTCCGCGCCAATGTCCCAACCGGGACGTTCTCCGTCAGATCCTGCTCGATGAGCTCGATGGCACGGTTCCATTCCTGCACGTTGCCTCCTCCTGCACGTTGCCTCCTTCTGCACGTTGTCGCCCTCCTGCACCTTGTCGCCCTTCTGCACGTTGGCTCCATTCCTGCCACTGACGCTACGCCGCGCGTTGTCCCCGGGCCCCGTCAATCCTTGCCCGAAAGTATCAGGCCCTGCGGACAACGCAAGAACCCGGAGGCTGCAGCCGCAGCGCTCCGGGTTCTTGGGCTTTGTTCAGGTGTTACGGGCCACTTGAGCCAGACGCTTCATCTTCCGGTTCGGAGGAGAAGGGCCGGCCTTCAGGGGTGTCTTCCGTGTTGTGCTCATCGAGCTCGGCGTCTGCCGAAGGTACCGTCTTCTCGGCGTAATCACCTTCGGTGTAGTCGCCTCCGGCATCATCTTTCAGGGTTTCCGGGGACACGCCCGTGTCGCCGTAGTTGCCCTCGGAGTATTGACCTTCGAGTTCGTCGCCGTTGGCGTCGCGATGCTGGTCATTAGCCATGGGTCGCCTTGCGTCCGGTGACCAGGCCGTAGATCAGCAGCACGATGATCGAGCCGCCGATGGCCAGGAGCCACGTTGTCAGGGAGAAGAATTCCTGCAGGCCCGTGTTGAAGATGAGCCCGCCGATCCAGCCGCCCAGAAGTGCGCCCACGACGCCCAACAGGAGGGTCACGAACCAACCGCCACCCTGACGGCCGGGAAGAATAAGCTTTGCGATAGCGCCGGCCAAAAGACCGAGCAGAAGAAAACCAAAGAAACCCATTTTTGCTCCTACTTTCTTGTTGATGGAAATTCCATGAACGTGATGAGGGGATTAAGTTCACCGGGTGCCGGTTCCAAGGTGTAGGCACCGTAATGGGGCCCCTGGAGGCCCTATGGAATATGGGGATTGGAACGGTTTATGCAACCCCGATGAATTTATGTAATGCAGCCAATAAAGCACTCCTGCCGATTGGGTCGGGCTCCGTACTACACCAGCAACGCTAGCGGCTCCCGGGTGCAGTAGCAAGTAACCTGACTATTAGCCTGCCCTTGCTTGGGGCCCCGGAGTTGCGGGGATTCGCGGCCTAGTGGCCCTTGAAGGAGTCCTTAACGTCTTTGGCAGCGTCCTTGACTTTCTCGCCCGCCTGCTTCAGGTTCGCGTTCGATTGGTCAGCCAGGCCCTCGGCCTGCAGGTCCCGGTCTCCGGTGGCTTCGCCGGTTTTTTCCTTGACCTTGCCTGTTGCTTCTTCGGCAGCGTTCTTAATCTTGTCGCCCAGTCCCATGGTTTTCACTCCTCGGGTTGTGATGCGGTTACTTCCTGCGGTTACCCGCTGGATGGCATAACAGTTTAGTCGAATGATTTATTTCGGCAAATACCTATTAACCAGACAGTGGCCAATGGGTGCGTGACAGGGCATGGCCCGCGGGGATAGTGTCGAGGAATAACACCTCGGAAGGAGTGATTGCTGTGAAAGGGAAGGCATTGTTCGCCGTTGGCGTGGCTGTCGGCTACGTATGGGGGTCGAAGTCCTGGCCGGAGGTGTATCGACGGGTCCGTGGAGGCACGGAGAAGCTCTGGAAGAACCCGGATGTCCAGGAGAACGTTCACCAGGCCACCGAGGCCGTTCAGGAATCGGTGCCGGACATTCTGGACAACCTGTATGAGGCCGGCAAGAAGCTGATGGAGAAGGCTGAGGCCATGTTCCCGGGCGTTACGGCCCCGAAGGCCAGCCAGCATGCTGACGCGAAGCTTACCGCGCCCACCATCAAGTCCGATGTAGTGTCCGATCCTGCCTTGGATGACGGTACGGGCAGTGACTGGACGGGCGAGGGTGGCGCTGCGCCGGAAGGACCAGCCACCAACACGCCACCCCGTGCCTGATTTTGCCCGGCTCAGCTAGTTGCTGCGGTTTACCGCCGTCAGAATCGCTTCGCCCAGCTCCTTGGGCTTGGTGAACTGTGGCCAGTGCCCAGTTGGCAGGTCGATGTAGTCGACGTACCGGATCCTTGCGAGTTCAGCGGTAAACGGGTGTCCGGCGTCCATCCACTCCTTGAGGAGGGACGCCGGAAACTGGCACGCGATGATGGTGGCCGGGACGTCATAACGCCGTGTATCGGTGAGGTGCTGCTGGTCGAAAGCGACACCTTTGGGTTCGGGGATGGCGCGGGCGCGGAATGCTTCCTTGAGTTCGTCGGTCAGGTCAATCAGATCTTCATCCTCGAACGCTTCCCACGGCGGCAGTGGGAGGTCGTCGCCGTCGTCGGGCAGTTCATCATTGATGACCCCGCCCTCTCCGAGCGGCCCGCTGTCCACATAGATGGCCCGCGCCACCCGGTCTGGGCGGGCATCCGCCACGCCGTGGATAATGGCGCCGCCGCCTGAATGGCCCACCAGAATGACTTTTCCTTCCAAGGAATCCACCTTGGCCGCAACGGCGTCGATGTGCGTGCGCAGGCCGATGCCCGCGCGGGGTGCATCGGCAGATTCCAATCCAGGGAGCGTCAGGGGATGCACCGTGTGGCCGGCCGCGACGAGCGGTGGGGTCACCTCCTCCCACGAAGACGCGTCCAACCAGAAACCGGGTACAAGGATGATGTCCATGCGGGTACCCTACGGGAGGCCTCCGACAGTTTGTAGGGTGGCTAGTCTCTCTCCGCCAATTTCTCCACTACTTTCGCAAGGATCCTGGCCCGGGCCGCTGGCGTGCGGGCTTTAAGGACCTGCAGGATGATGAGGTAGCGATCGGTTTTGCCCAGCTGTTCAAAGGCTTCCTTGGCAGCCGGGTTGGCGGCCAGTGCCGCTTCCAGATCCTCGGGCACCTCGGCCTTGGCCTGTGAAACGTATGCGGCCTCCCAGCGGCCGTCCGCTTTGGCGGCCTCTATCTCCGCAAACCCCGCAGGCTGCATGCGCCCGGCCTCGATGAGGTGGGCCACTTTGCCCACGTTCACTTGCGACCATGTGCTCCGGGCGCGGCGCCGTGAGTACCTCTGCAGGAAGGTCTTCCCGTCGTGGCCCCTCCGTTGTCCATCGATCCAGCCGAAGCAGAGGGCGCCGTCCAGCGCATCCTGGATCTCGATGAGGCCGGCGCCCGCGTTCTTCTTCCCGATCACCAGCCAGGCTTCGGTGTGTGTGTCGTGATGCGCTGCGAGCCAGTGTTCCCACTCGGCGCCGTTGGCAAAACGAAGCAACTCCGGTTCGTCCCCGTGATCCATGGCTTCCCCTCCCGTCGCCCTCACTCAAGTACAAGCATCCCCCAGGCACGTCGCAGCAGGAGCCTTATGGACGATTAAAACGCGCTCTGCTCCTACTCAGTTGGGTTCGGGGAGGGGGTTGACGCGGGTCACATTCGCGGGTCATAGTTATCGTATACGATTTCGTACTTGATTCAACTCGACGAAGAGGAGGCGCCGTGACACTGGAGTTCCGGACCCAGGACCTGAGCCAGGACATGCTGGCCCGGACGCGCAAAGTCATTGCCGTTCACATCAACTACCCCAGCCGTGCGGCCCAGCGCGGGCGTACTCCTGAGCAGCCGTCGTACTTCCTGAAGCCGTCGTCCTCCCTGGCTCTCGGCTCTGCTGATTCTCCCGGCACGGTGGAGCGCCCCGCAGGTTGCGAACTGCTCGGCTACGAGGGCGAGATCGCCCTGGTGATCGGCAAGTCCGCCCGCCGCGTTGGCCTCGAGGATGCATGGAGCCATGTCGAATGGGTCACCGCATCCAACGACCTCGGCGTCTACGACCTCCGCTACGCGGACAAGGGCTCCAACGTCCGGTCCAAGGGCGGCGACGGTTTCACCCCCGTTGGTCCGGCGCTGATCCCGGCCGACGCCGTCGATCCCACCGGGCTGCGTATCCGCACCTGGCATAACGGGGACCTCGTGCAGGACGACACCACCGAGGACTTGCTCTTCCCGTTCGCGCAGCTCGTGGCGGACCTTTCCCAGCTGCTCACCCTCGAAGAGGGCGACATCATCCTCACCGGCACCCCGGCCGGCGCCTCAGTGGCCAAGCCGGGTGACGTCGTCGAAATTGAGGTCACCGGCGGCGACTTCAGCAGCGGCCGCCTCGCCACGAAGGTAACGGAAGGTACGACGCCGTTCGCTGACTTTGGTGCCCGGCCCAAGACCGATGACATCCAGCGGGAAGAGGCGTACGGATCGCGGGAAGCGGCAGGGCTGCCCGCTCCCGAAAATGCTTCCGTACTGACGCCGGAGCTCAAGGCGAAGCTGGAGTCCGTCGCCACCGCCACCCTCTCATCCCAGCTCCGCAAGCGCGGGCTGAACAACGTGAGCATCGACGGCCTGCAGGCCACCCGCCCGGACCGCAAAGTGGTGGGCCTGGCACGGACACTGCGCTATGTGCCCAACCGCGAGGACCTCTTCAAGTCCCACGGCGGCGGTTTCAATGCCCAGAAACGGGCCATCGACTCCGTGAATGAGGGCGAAATCCTGGTCATGGAAGCCCGCGGCGAGAAGGGCACCGGCACAGTCGGCGACATCCTCGCGCTTCGTGCCCAGGTCCGCGGGGCTGCTGCCATCATCACCGACGGCGGCGTCCGCGACTACTCCGCGGTGGCCGATCTGGAGATGCCCACCTATTTCGCGAACCCGCACCCCGCAGTACTGGGGCGCCGGCACATTCCTTGGGACACGGACATCACCATCGCCTGCGGCGGAGCGACGGTCCAGCCGGGTGACATCATCGTGGCCGACTCCGATGGCATCCTGGTGATCCCGCCGGCCATCGCCGAGGAACTGGTGGACGACTGCATCGTCCAGGAAAAGGAAGAGAAGTTCATCTTCCAGATGGTCCAGGAAGGCAACAGCGTTGATGGGCTGTATCCGATGAACAAGGAATGGCAGGCGCGCTTCCAGGAATGGTCCGCCCGCAAGCAAGCCGCGGAAGGAGCCCACAGTGACTGAAACCGCCGTCGGAAGTACCGCCGTCGAGAACGCCGCTGCCCAAAGCAAATCCCAGCAGGCGTATGCCGCCGTCAAAGCGCGCATCGTGGAGGGCGCTTATACGCCGGGTTACCGGTTGGTGCTCGCCAAGATTGCCGAAGATTTGGGCTTCAGCGTGGTCCCGGTGCGGGAAGCGATCCGCCGTCTGGAAGCCGAAGGTCTGGTGAAGTTCGAGCGGAACGTGGGCGCAACGGTGTCCGGGATCGACCCCACCGAGTACCTCTACACCATGCAGACCCTGAGCATCGTGGAAGGGGCGGCCACGGCGTTGTCCGCACCGCTGATCGACTCGGTCTCCATTGCCCGGGCGCGTGCGGTGAACGAGGAAATGCGGGAGTGCTTGGAGCACTTTGATCCGGTCCGGTTCACCGCCTTGAACCAGGACTTCCACAGTGTCCTTTTTGAGCACTGCCCCAACCCGCACATTCTTGACCTGGTCCACCGGGGCTGGAACCGGCTGGCCTCCATCCGGTCCTCGACCTTCCGGTTCGTCCCGGGCCGCGCGCAGGAATCGGTACGCGAACACGAAGCTTTGCTGCAGCTCATCGAGAGCGGTGCAGACGCCGACACCATCGAAAAAGCAGCCCGCCAGCACCGCGCTTCCACCTTGGACGCGTACCTGGCCCAAGCCAAGCAATAACTACCAACCACTGATCGCTAGTTAGGACTTCAACGATGACGACCTCAGTAGAGACCGCCAAGCACTACATCCCCGAGAACCTGCCGTCCCACATCCAGCACTTCATCAACGGCGAGTTTGTCGATTCGGTATCCGGCAAGACCTTTGACGTCCTGGACCCGGTATCCAACGGCAACTACGCCACGGCTGCTGCCGGCCAGAAAGAAGATATCGACCTCGCCGTCGCCGCGGCCCGTGAAGCGTTCGTCAATGGCCCGTGGCCGAAGATGAAGCCGCGCGAACGCGCCCGGGTGCTGAACAAGATCGCCGACGCCGTCGAGGCCCAGGAAGCACGCCTCGCCGAACTCGAAACCTTCGATACCGGCCTGCCGATCACCCAGGCCAAGGGCCAGGCGCTCCGAGCCGCCGAGAACTTCCGCTTCTTCGCGGACCTGATCGTTGCCCAGTTCGACGACGCCATGAAGGTCCCCGGCTCGCAGATCAACTACGTGAACCGGAAGCCGATCGGCGTCGCAGGCCTCATCACGCCGTGGAACACCCCGTTCATGCTGGAGTCCTGGAAGCTCGCCCCGGCCTTGGCCACGGGCAACACCGTGGTTCTCAAGCCCGCTGAGTTCACCCCCTTGTCCGCGTCTCTCTGGGCACAGATCTTCAAGGACGCCGGCCTCCCGGACGGTGTGTTCAACCTGGTCAACGGCCTGGGCGAAGAAGCCGGCGATGCCCTGGTGAAGCACCCGGACGTGCCGCTCATCTCCTTCACGGGTGAGACCACCACGGGCCAGACCATCTTCCGCAACGCCGCAGCCAACCTCAAGGGCCTGTCCATGGAGCTCGGCGGCAAGTCCCCGTGCGTCGTGTTCGCCGACGCCGACCTGGATGCCGCGATCGATTCGGCACTGTTCGGGGTCTTCTCCCTCAACGGCGAACGTTGCACCGCCGGCTCCCGCATCCTGGTGGAGCGGGCCATCTACGACGAATTCTGCGAAAAGTACGCCGCCCGGGCCAAGAACATCGTGGTGGGCGATCCGCACGATCCCAAGACCCAGGTGGGTGCGCTCGTCCACCCCGAGCACTACAACAAGGTGGCGTCGTACGTGGAGATCGGCAAGTCCGAAGGTCGGCTCCTGGCCGGCGGTGGCCGACCCGACCATCTGCCTGAAGGCAACTACATCGCACCCACGGTGTTTGCCGACGTCGCGCCTGACGCGCGGATCTTCCAGGAGGAGATCTTCGGTCCCGTCGTGGCCATCACGCCCTTCGAGAACGACGACGAAGCCCTCGCCTTGGCGAACAACACCAAGTACGGCCTGGCGGCCTACATCTGGACCCAGAACCTCACCCGGGCCCACAACTTCTCCCAGAACGTGGAGGCCGGCATGGTGTGGCTCAACAGCCACAACGTCCGCGATCTCCGGACCCCGTTCGGTGGCGTGAAAGCTTCCGGGCTGGGTCACGAGGGTGGCTACCGCTCCATCGATTTCTACACCGACCAGCAGGCCGTGCACATCACGCTCGGATCCGTTCACACCCCCAAATTCGGCGCCTAAACTCGGAGTTTTTGTACAGATAACGCCCCTAAAACCCGTTCTAAAGGGCCGTACCTGTACAAAAACTCCATCCAAATGACCCCTTTCAACGAAGAGAGAATCCCATGAGCAACCCGTTTACCGGCCCCATCCCCACCCCGACCGTTCCTGCGCCGGACATCGTCCGCTGCGCCTACCTGGAACTCGTGGTCACGGACCTGGCCAAGTCCCGCGCGTTCTACGTTGACCTCCTTGGCCTGCACGTCACCGAGGAAGACGAGAACACCATCTACCTGCGCTCCTTCGAGGAGTTCATCCACCACAACCTGGTCCTCCGCAAGGGCCCGGTCGCCGCCGCTGCCGCATTTGCGTACCGCGTGAAGTCCCCGGCCGAGGTCGACGCCGCCGAGGCCTACTACCGCGAACTGGGTTGCCGGGTTGAGCGCCGCAAGGAAGGCTTCACCAAGGGTGTGGGCGATTCCGTCCGTGTGGAGGACCCGCTGGGCTTCCCGTACGAGTTCTTCTACGACGTAGAGCACGTGGAACGCCTCACCCAGCGCTACGACCTCTACTCCGCCGGCGAACTGGTCCGCCTGGACCACTTCAACCAGGTCACCCCGGACGTCCCGCGCGGCCGCAAGTACCTGGAAGACCTCGGCTTCCGCGTCTCCGAGGACATCAAGGACTCCGACGGCGTCACGTACGCCGCGTGGATGCACCGCAAGCAGACTGTGCACGATACCGCCCTCACCGGCGGCAACGGACCCCGCCTCCACCACATCGCCTTCTCCACGCACGAGAAGCACAACATCATCCAGATCTGCGACAAGATGGGCGCCCTGCGCATCTCCGACCGGATCGAACGCGGCCCCGGCCGCCACGGCGTGTCCAACGCGTTCTACCTCTACATCCTTGACCCGGACGGCCACCGCGTGGAGATCTACACCCAGGACTACTACACCGGCGATCCGGACAACCCCACGGTCACCTGGGACGTCCACGACAACCAGCGTCGCGACTGGTGGGGCAACCCCGTGGTCCCGTCCTGGTACACCGAGGCCTCCCTGGTCCTGGACCTGGACGGCAACCCGCAGCCCATCATCGAACGCGAGGACAAGTCCGAAATGGCCGTCACCGTGGGCGCCGATGGATTCTCCTACACCCGCCCCGAAGGCGCATCCGGTGAAGCTGCAGAGGGCTTCAAGCTCGGGGCGCAGGTCTAAGCCATGTTGGACGCGAAGACGATCGAAGCCATTGCCGACGAATTGCTCGAGGCCGGCCGCTCCCGTACGCCCGTTCCTCGGTTGACTGCCCGCTACCCCGACATGACGGTGGAGGACTCCTACGCCGTGCAGCAGTTGTGGATGCGGCGGAACGAGGAAGCCGGGCGCACGTTGGTGGGGCGCAAGATCGGCCTCACGTCCAAGGCCATGCAGGCCGCCACGGGCATCACCGAGCCGGATTACGGTGCCATTTTTGATGACATGGTCCTGGAAACCGGTTGCTCCGTGGAGTGGGACAAATACACGCATCCCCGGGTTGAGGTGGAGCTCGCGTTCGTGCTGAAGTCCGGTCTCAAGGGGCCAGGCTGCACGATTTTCGATGTCCTCAACGCCACCGACTACGTGGTTCCGGCCCTCGAAATCCTGGACTCCAGGATCGAAATGGAGGGCCGGACCATCGTGGACACCATCTCGGACAACGCCGCGATGGGCGCCATGGTGGTGGGTGGACGTCCGGTGCGGCCGGACGCCGTCGACCTCCGTTGGGTCTCCGCCATCCTGTACAAAAACCAGACCGTGGAGGAGACCGGAGTGGCGGCTGGGGTACTCGACCACCCCGCCAACGGAGTGCACTGGCTGGCCAACAAGATCGCCGCGCACGGTGACTCGATGAAGGCCGGGGACATCATTCTGGCGGGCTCGTTTACCCGACCACTGTGGGTGTACAAAGGGGATACAGTGCACGCGGACTACGGACCGTTGGGAGTTGTGACATGCCAATTCGACTGAGCCCCACCTTCTACTCGGCCCTCTCTGAGGCCGGCCGGCCGCTGGCTGGCATGTGGGTCTGCTCCGGCAGCCCACTGGTCGCCGAGATCTGCGCCGGATCCGGTCTGGACTGGGTACTGATCGACGCCGAGCACAGTCCCAACGGCCTCGAATCGATCCTCGCCCAACTCCATGCCGTCAGCGGTTACCCCGTACAGGCCATGGTCCGTCCACCGGTCAACGACACCGTGGTCATCAAGCAGTACCTGGACCTCGGTGTGCAGAACCTGATGATCCCCATGGTGAACTCGGCCTTTGATGCCGCGACTGCGGTTGCTGCTGTCCGCTACCCGCCGCACGGTGTTCGCGGCGTCGGATCCGCACTGGCCCGTTCCGCTCGCTGGAACCGCGTCCCGGACTACCTGGCTTCCGCCTCGGAGACCATCAGCCTCACCGTTCAGATCGAATCCGAAGCTGCGGCATCAGCGGTGGAGGAGATCCTGGCCGTCGACGGCGTGGATGGCATCTTCCTGGGCCCCTCGGATCTCGCAGCATCCATGGGCCTGCTGGGACAGCAGGAAAATCCCTTGGTGAGGGCCGTCGTCGAGCATTGTCTTGAAGCCGCGAAAGCGGCTGGGAAGCCGGCCGGCGTGAACGCCTTCAATGAGTCAACCGCCCGGGCGTATCTCGACGCCGGTGCCTCCTTTGTGCTGGTCGGCGCCGACGTAGCGGTGCTGGCCCGCGCGTCGGAAGGGTTCGCATCAACGTTCATTCCCGTGTCTGAAACGGCTGAGCGCGAAAGCTACTGACCTGTTCTTGTCCTCGGTAGACGGTGGGCTAGGCTCGATGGAACGAGAGCCTGAGGGGGCAGAGCCGTGAATCGTCGTGGGTTGGTTGTAATTGCCGTAGTTGCTGGGCTCGGACTGGCCGGTTGTTCGTCGCCGACTGGCCCGGACGTCCTGGCACGGGAAGCGACGGCCGAGGACGAGCTTCCGGAGACCGTGAGCCTTATCAGTGTGGATACGGACATCAAAGCGGGGTCAGCCCGACTGCTGGCGACCCACGACGATGTGGAGTACTTCGCGGCCAAGAGTTCCACTGGCGGGTCTGCCTGCTTGATTTCGGTGCCTGTAGGACTCCCGGGGCGGTGGAGGGCGGGATGCGCAGCGGTAGCGACTGGTGAGGACATCGTCACCCTGACTAACTTTGACGATTCACAAGCGAAGCTCATCAACGACGGCGTGGATGCCGGCCAGTCGAAATACGACGGCTGGACCCAGGTCCACCCCAACCTCCTGTATAAAACCCGCTAGCTATTTGCGGGCCATGTACCACTCCGTGAACTCGCGTGCCCGGCCGTCCTCAGCGAAGCGGATCACCCACAGATTGTCGTAGGTGGGGTCCCCGTTCAGATACGTGGTGAGGCCTTGGACGAAGGCAGTATCGCCTTCCCTGCCCAGGAGCGTCCACTCGAAGGTCCAATCCTCGGGCTTGTCACCGGCGTCGGCCCACCCTTTGACGATCTCTTCGTGGCCGTTCCAAGGTTTTGAGGTGTTGGGGCGGTCGTTGTAGACGGCGTCCTCGGTGAAGAGTGCCCTGATTTCCCCGGGGTCATTCGAGGTCCACGCGCGTTCGTACTGATCCATCCAGGAGTTCACGTCGTTGGTCATCTACCCGTTCTACCCTGCTGCTGGGCCGGGTTCAACGGTGTTGGGTTCAACGGGTGGGCAGCCAACGGTCCTGGTCCGGCCGGGGAATGCCCCGCGCTGCCCGGCGGATGTGGTCCGGAGTGAGTCCGGTTAGCGAGGCGAGCTCCAAGTCATCGCAGACCTGGTTCCGGAGGGCGATCACAATCAGTGCCTCGCGGCGTTCAGTGATCTGCTCCCGGTGGCTTTCCGCTGCCTTCAAAGCCTCGCTCTTCGCCGTCAAAGCAGCCACGTGCGCATCGCGGGGGAGGCCGCTCGGATGGAGATCGTCATAAGCCAAAGCGATGGTCCTGACTGATTTCATGTTCTCCCCGGTGGCCGCTGAAACAGTGGCGATGGTGAGCCCGTCCTCAATGGCCTGGGCTATCAGCTCGTTTCTGGCCGAGGTCAGGTTCCGGATAGCGCTGGCCGCGTGCGAGATGAGCTGCCGATGAACTCCCAGCGCGTGCGCCAGCGTTGCGTGTTCCGTGTGTTCCTGTGCTTGCGGGCGCTGTGCCTTGGCCCTGTAGGTGTACCTTCCAGTGGCTGAGAGGCCCTGCGCGGAAACGGCGGGGGCTGAGCGGGTTCGGGGTGGCATAGGGCTCCCTTTTCGGTTCGGAACAGGTCCTTGTGATCCCTCGAATGTAGGCGTCGTTGGCCCGGGTGAGGAAATACCAATACCGCGTGAACCCATAAGCAAAGTGCATGGAAGAAGTGCCCTAAGGGGCGTCATTACGTATATTGCGCGCCAAATGAGTGCTGAGATCCCATAGGACGATCTGCGTCATAAGGCCCCCTTATAGATCCACGCACATTAGGTCTTATCCACAGCGCTCACGGATCCCTAGTCTCGAAAAAGGGGACATACGAATCCGCATGTCCTGAGTTCCACATTCCTGGAGGAGACATGTCCGACTACCTGCCGGCGTCGAGGGTCACCCGCATCAAGTCCTCAGCGAGCGTCGCCGCGGCCGCCCGCGTCCGCGAACTGAAAGCTGAAGGCATCCCGATCATCGACCTGACCGTCGGCGAGCCGGACTTCGACACCCCGGACCACATCAAAGCCGCCGCCATCGAGGCGATCAACAACGGCGAGACCAAGTACACGTCGGTGACTGGCACGCCGGAGCTGCAGACCGCCATCCTGCGCAAAATCGAGGGCCACACCGGCCACCATTATGGGCGAAACCAGCTGACCATCGGCGGCGGAGCCAAGCAGGTCCTGTACGTTGCCCTGATGGCATCCCTTAATGCGGGCGATGAAGTGATCGTCCCCGCGCCGTACTGGGTTTCCTACCCGGACATGGTTCTCGCCAACGACGGCACTCCTGTGATCGTTGCCTGCGGCGAAGATACGGGCTTCAAGCTCACCCCGGACGCCTTGGCTAAGGCCATCACACCGAAGACCAAGTGGCTCATCCTCAACGCGCCGTCCAACCCCACCGGCGCCGTGTACACCCGCGAGGAACTGCAGGCACTCGGTGCGGTCCTTGAGCAGCACCCGCACGTCTTCATCCTTACGGACGAGATCTACGACGAAATCCACTTCGGCGACGGCCGCGTCACCAGCCTGGTCACCGCCGCGCCGGTTCTCAAGGACCGCATCCTGCTGGTCAACGGCGTCTCCAAGGCGTACGCCATGACGGGCTGGCGGCTCGGCTACGGCGTGGGACCGGCTCCCCTGATCGCCGCCATGAACAAGCTGCAGTCGCAAACCTCATCCTGCCCGTCGTCCATCAGCCAGGCTGCCGCCGTAGCGGCGTTGAACGGCGACCAGACTTTCGTCCGCGACAGTGTGGAGGTGTACCGCAAGCGCCGGGACGCCGCCGTCGACGGTCTCAATGCCATCAACGGCCTGTCCGTCGCGCCGGCGGAAGGCGCCTTCTACGCCTATGTGAACTGCAGCGGCGTCGTCGGGAAAACCGCGCCCGACGGCACAGTCATCGAGAACGACCAGGACTTCACGCTCTACCTCCTGAACGCTGCACGCGTCGCCGTCATCCAGGGGTCGGCCTACGGGCTGGGCCCCTACTTCCGGATCTCCTTCGCCACCTCGCTGGAGACCATCAACGACGGCGTGGACTCCATCCGCGATGCCGTCAACGCCCTGTCCTAGCCCCACAGAAAGATCCCTGAAATGATCCACGTCAAGACCAAATTCGAGCGCCCCGATGCCGACGTCGTCAGCCGTCTCGCTGCCTTTTCCTCCGCCACTATCCACGAAGCCCAGGGCCGCCGTGGCGCGCTGAGCTCCAAGATCAAGCCGATAGACCGCTCCATGTCCTTCTGCGGCCCGGCCGTCACGGTCGCTTGTGCCCCGCAGGACAACCTCATGCTCCAAGTGGCCATCCACTACGCACAGGCCGGCGACGTGGTTCTGGTCGGTGCGCAGGAAATGGCCGAAGCCGGCACGTTCGGCGACGTCCTGGGCAATGCCATGAAGGCCAAGGGTATCGCCGCGATGGTCACCGATTCCGGCGTGCGCGACACCCAGGACCTGATTGAACTCGGCCTGCCCGTCTTCTCCGGCAGCGTCAGCATCAAGGGCACTGTCAAGGAAACCCTCGGCCCCATCAACCACCCGATCGTCTTCGGCGACGAAATCATTTATCCCGGCGACATCCTCCGCGGTGACGCTGACGGCGTGGTGGTTGTCCGCCGCGAGGAGGCAGAGGAAGTCATCGCACTGTCCCAGGCCCGCGACGACCACGAGCGCGAACTCATCAAGCTCTACCATGACGGGGGCAACACCATCGAGCTGTGCGGCCTCACCGAGAAGCTCAAGGAGAAGGGCTTGCTGGTCGAAGACTAAGGGTTTTTGTCAGGACCGGTCGCCGTCGTAGACGGCGGCCGGCCCTTTGGCGTGCTGTCTTGCCTATTCGTGGGCACGGTCACGTGGGCACCCCCACTTAGGCACCCCCACTTGGCACAGCAAAGGCGCCTTGCCAGGGGCAGGGCGCCTTATGGTGGTGGAGCTTTGGTGAAGGTACGACGGCGGGTGGCCGGGTTCGTGGGGTTCGGCCGGGCCCGCGTGGGCTCAGTCAAGCCCTGAGTGTCCCGGCCGCGTGTCCACCAGATGCCATTCGATGCTGCTGCCGGCGTGGGCGGGCATCAGGCTGCCTTCGAAGACGAAGAGGGGTTCACCGATGCCGCCGCCCGGACGCCAGAATCCGTTCCGTGGGCAATGGAATCCGGTTCGTGCGCTGACTGTTCCGCGGGTTGGATTTGATACCCATCCGGCTGTGTTGATCTTTTTCACCGTTGTTTCCTTTGAACTTGCCCATGGAATCCGTGAGCTGGTTTCGAATTGTTTGTTAATTCGATATTAGGAAATTAATACGGTCTTGAATA
Source organism: Paenarthrobacter aurescens (assembly GCF_025421775.1). Classification (GTDB taxonomy): domain Bacteria; phylum Actinomycetota; class Actinomycetes; order Actinomycetales; family Micrococcaceae; genus Arthrobacter; species Arthrobacter aurescens_B. The sequence continues at coordinate 376,451 of NZ_JAOEFX010000004.1, forward strand.
AGACCAAAGCTGTCTGTCCGGATAAGGCTTTGTTATGGATGGGCCGGGAGTTGCACGGGGTCGGTCCCGTACTTGTTGATCAGTTGCTGATGCAGCATCTCCTTGACCACCAGCAGCACGGCAGACGCAGCCTCGGACAGTGGCTCGTGGTCCGGGGTGCAGAGGGCGATCTTGCTCTGCAGTCCGGGTTCCACGATCCGCAGCACCTTGAAGTCCTGGTCCGGGAAGAGCGCATCCGCGGCCGACTTGGGCAACACCGTGCCGCCGAGGTTGGCGCGGATGAGCCTTGTCAGCGAAGGAACGGATTCCACTTCGCCCACCAGCTTCAGGGGAAGGTCCTGGTCCGCCAGGCCCTTCTCGATGAGTTGACGCAGCGTGTGGTTCTTCTCCGGGAGGAACAGCCCCACGGTGCTGGCTTCGGCAAGGGTGATGGTGTCCCTGCCGTGGTTGATGTCCACATCAGGGTGCACCACCAAGTGGAGGTCTTCCACGATCATGGTGGTGAACTGAACTCCGCGGATCTTTCCAGGCTCATAGATCAGAGCCATATCGAGGCGGCCGTTCTTGATGGCCTCGCTCAGTACGCCGCCGAAAATCTCCGTCAGATGCACCACAATATCCGGGTAGCGGCGGCCCACTTCACTGATGATCTGGGGTGTCAGGCTCGAGGCCATGCTGTACGGAGCGATCGCGATGGACACCCTGCCGGAGGGGGCTGCGCCGGAGGACGCGACGTCCTGCCGTGCCTGTTCCACCAGCCGCAGGATCGACTGCGCGTGGCGGTAAAGCGTGTGCCCGGCCGCCGTCGGTTCCACTCCCTGCTTGCTGCGGATCAGGAGGCGTTGCTTGAGGTCGTTTTCCAGTGCAGACACCTGCTGGCTGAGGGCCGGCTGGGCAACATGGAGGGCTGCCGCTGCCTTGGTGATGCTCCCCGAATCAACGATCTGCACGAAGTATGAGAGCTTCCGCGTGTCCATGGATGTACCTTCCTGGAGAGCCGTGCCCCGTGGGTGGAAAGTCCCCTTGGGTGGCAGGTCCCGATGTTCAAATATAGACGCATCGCCCAGCGGGCAGTCCCTGGGACCCATGCCACAGGGTGGGGTGGCGCAGGTCATAACGGAGAGCTATCACGGGATAGCTATTAGGTCTTTGTGCAACGTACTTGACCGGTGCAAGACTTTTAGGACGAACTTCAGGCAACGCTTTGGATTCCATCCAGCGGCTGTCTTTTCCCGGAAATTCCATGGTGCCCAGTAAATGGCCTTTGCGAATTTCCCCATCAAATGCAGGACCACGGAAAGAGAACCACGTGAAACCGATCATTGATCTTGTAGCGGATCTTGGAGAGGGATTTGGCGCCTACACCATCGGCGACGATTCCGAACTCCTGGAGATCGTCACAAGTGCCAATATCGCTTGTGGTTTCCACGCCGGTGATCCGGACATCATGGCGGCCACCGTCGCCCAATGCGTACGCCGCGGAGTTGGCATCGGAGCCCACCCGAGCTTTCCGGACCTGCGTGGTTTCGGCAGGCGCGACATGGGCCTCACTGCCAGCGAGGTTCAGAACGACGTTGTGTACCAATTGGGTGCGCTGAACGGCTTCGCAGCCTTCCAAGGAACCAAGGTCACGCACCTGGCACCCCACGGCCGGCTCGGCAACCTGGTCGCTGTCCGCGCTGACTACGCCCGGGCCGTCGCTGACGCCGCCGCCCGCGTAGACCGCGAGCTGATCGTGGTGGCGCAGGAAGGTGAACTGGCTGTCGCCTCACGGGCTGCCGGGCTTGACGTTGCCATCGTCGGCATCGTGGACCGTGCCTACCAGGAAGACGGCACGCTGGTTCCCCGCAGCCAGCCCGGCGCCGTGCTCCACGACGCCGCAGAAATCGTTGAGCGGACCATCCGCATGGTGGTTGAGGGCAAGATCCGCTGCGCCAACGGCGCGGACCTGGACATCGACGTCGACACCCTCCTCCTGCACGGGGACAACGCCGGGGCAGTTGACCTGGCACGCAAGATCCGTGCAGAGCTCATCTCAGCCGGTGTGCGGATTGCCCCGGTGGCCGAGGTCATGGACGCAAAGAAGAAGGTGGCCTGACATGTCCGTGCTCACAGCGGCCTCCACCGAGATCTACGAATCCGGGGACTCGGCACTGCGCGTCGTGGCCATCTCGGAGACCAGCGAACACAACTGGCTGACCGTCCACGGACTGGCCGACTGGTTGGAAAACTGCGGAGCCGAAGGTCTTCATGGAGCCGTTCCCACCTACGATTCCGTGCTGGTGGAATTCGACCCCATCCTGGTTTCCGCCCGGCAGGTGCGGGCCTTCGTGAAGCTCGGGCTGCTGGAACTCGGCCACACCGGGGAATCCGCACATGCACCCCGCGAGTTCGATGTACCCGTGGTCTACGGCGGCGAATACGGCCCGGATTTGGAGCGCGTTGCTGAGCACCAGGGAATCTCCGTGGAGGAGGTCATCCGCCTCCACACCCACAAGACCTACACCGTGCGTTGCCTAGGTGCTCCGGCTGGTTCTCCCATGATGGACGGCCCCGCTTTCCCCAAGCCTGTGCCCCGCCTCAAGGATCCCAGGCTCAGCGTTCCTGCCGGTGCCGTGGCAGTTGCCGGTCGTCAAGCAGTCATCGCTCCGGCGGTGGCTCCCGGCGGATGGTGCGTGATCGGCCAGACGCCGCTTTCAGTCTTGAACATCCGTCGCGAACCGCTGGTTCCATACAAGCCGGGCGACATCCTGCGGTTTCGGCAAGTCGGTCCTGAGGATTTCAACGAATTCTTGGGCATGGAACTGGAGCCCCTGCCATGAGCGGCGGAATCCTGATCCAGCAGCCCGGCAACTCCGTTGTCACGGACCTCGGCCGTTTCCGTGGACCCCGCTTCGGGCTTCCAGTTAATGGCGCCCTGGACCAGTACTCGGCCCGGGCCGCCAACATCTTGGCTGGAAACCTGGACAACGACCCCCTGGTGGAGATCACCGCCCTCGACTTCCGGATGAAGGCCAACTCGGACATCCTGATCGCCGTCACCGGTGCGCCGCTCACGCTGACAGTAGGAGGTCGCCCGTCCAGTCAGTGGGAACCTGTATCCGTGAGAGCAGGAGAAACCGTCTCCATCCGCGGAATCCACCGCGGCCTCCGTGCCTACGTGGCCGTCCATGGCTCCATCGAGGCAGAGACGTTGCTCGGCAGTGTAGCCCCGGACACCGTGGTGGGTTTCGGGCTTCAGCTGAAGGAAGGAACCATCCTCCTCAACCGCAGGAGCGTTGGCCCGGTTCGTCAGCCGTATTTCGATCTTCCGCTTTTCCGCCTAGGCCTTGAACGGCCCCGGATGGACTCAAACTTGTTGGTCGATGTGACCGACGGGCCGGACGTCGCCGAGTTCGGCGAATCCGGTGAACTGCTCTATACCTCGGAATACGCCGTCAGCGGCCGCAGCAACCACATCGGCCTGCGGCTCGGCGGGGAACTTCCGGAAAGAACCTCAAGCGGCGAAGTCCTTTCCCGCGGAGTGCCAGTGGGCGCCGTCGAGGTTCCCTCAAGGGAAGAGCTGCTGGTACTGCACCGGGGCCGCGGCGTCACCGCCGGGTATCCCGTCCTCGCAGTAGTCACCAGCACCGGACTGGATGTCCTGGCCCAAGCGCGGCCAGGGGACAAAGTCCGTTTTCGGAAAACCACAGTGGCAGAAGCAACTGCCACCCATAGGCGCTCGCGGACCCAACTTGAAACCCTCCGCGAATCCGTCAACACCGTCTTCGGACTCCTCGGCATCGGATGCCGTCCCCAGTGGCAGGACCTACCAGTTGCGGCATGCAGCTAAAACCCTGTCGTCATACCAGTAGGCGTTGCTACGCTCATCCCAGTAAGGAAAAGTCATGACCGCAAGCACCAACGCTGCGCCAGTGCAGCATGAGCGGCTCACCAGCCGCCAAACCCGCAAGGTAGTCACCGCAGGTTGTGTTGGCATCTTCGTGGAACTGTACGACAACGGCATTTTCGCCTTCATGGCGGGAACACTGGCCCTCGTCTTCCTCGCGCCGGGCAACCCGGACAACGCACTGCTCTTCGTGTTCGCCGGTTACGCTGTCTCGTTCTTCGTCCGCCCGCTTGGCGCCGTGGTGTGTGGGTACCTCGGAGACCGGATCGGCAGGCAAAAGCTCCTGGTCTTTGTCATCCTCCTGATCAGTGTTGCCACTGCCGGTATCGGCTTGCTGCCTCCCTATGCGGCCATCGGCGTTGCGGCGCCAATCCTCTTGGTCCTGCTGCGCCTCATGCAGGGCTTCTCCGTTGGTGGCGAGGCTGCCGGCGCCATGACGTTCCTCGCTGAGCACGCTCCCGAAGGCAAGCGCGGCATCATCACCTCCTACGCCCAGATCGCCTCCTTCGCAGCACTGCTCACCGGTACTTTGGTCGCTTTCTCCATGTCGCCGTGGCTCACTCAGGCAGCGATCGACGGCGGCGGCTTCGGTTCGTTCGCATGGCGCATTCCGTTCTTGGTCGCCATCCCCATGGGCATCATCGGCTGGTATATCCGAAAGGCCATCAGCGACACCCCCAACTTCGAGAAGCTGAAGGAAGAGGGCGGCCTCTCCAAGAACCCGCTCAAGGAAGCTTTCCAGTCCAAGGAGCACCGCCGTGCCATGCTCCTGGCACTCTTCATCCCGCTGATGAACGGCTCCGGCTACTACGTTCTGTTCTCCTACATGCCCACGTTCCTCAAGGGCAAGCAGCTGAACTTCACCATCGGCGAAGCCCTCCTGGTCACCGCGTGCAGCCTGGTTGTCATCTGCATCGCCATCCCGTTCATGGGCGCCCTGTCCGACCGTATTGGCCGCAAGAAGGTGATTGCCGGCTCGGCCATCGCCATGGCAGTCCTCGGTATCCCGTCCTACGCCCTGATTGCCACTGGCGAGATGGGCATGGCCATCCTGGGCGCCTGCATCATGGCCATCGTCTTCGCCGGCCACACAGCAGTGATCCACATCCTGATCGTCGAACTGTTCCCCACCCGTGTCCGCTACTCCGCCTACGGCCTTGGCTACAACATCTCTTCGGCCCTCTTTGGCGGCACGGCACCGCTGCTGATGACCTGGCTGATCGGCAGCACCGGCAACATCTACATGCCGGCCTTCTACGCAGTCATTACCGCGCTCGGCACGCTCATCGCGGTCAGCACAGTCAAGGACCGCGCCCACGAACCGCTGCGCGACGCCTAGCCCTACCCACACAGTGAAGTGCGCCGGGCTTCCAAGCCCGCCGCACTCTGCCCCACCGATTCCCCACCTTCTGGAGAACCCAATGTCTTTTTCTGACTACACCACCGCCCTCGTCACCGGAGCATCAACCGGTATGGGTGCAGCCATCGCCGAGCGGCTTGCCAAGCGCGGCCTGACCGTACATGCCGTTGCCCGCAACGAGGAACGCCTCGCCGAACTGGCCGACCGCACCGGAGCCATCCCGCACGTAGTGGACCTGACCGACACAGCCGCGCTGGCCGCCGTCGTGAATGACCTCAAGGTGGACGTCCTGGTGAACTGCGCCGGGGTTTCCCGGCCGGGGAACATCCTGGATTCGTCCGAAGAGGACATCGACGAACTGGTGGACGTGAACCTTCGTGGCCTGCTGCAGCTCACCCGTCTGGTCCTGCCGGGGATGGTGGAGCGCGATCTCGGCCACGTCATCAACATCAGCTCCATCGCCGGTGTCTACAACTTCTACGGCCACACGGTTTACCACGCCACCAAAGCAGCCGTGCACCAGATCTCCCGCCAACTCCGGAACGACACCGTGGGCAAGCGCATCCGCGTCACCGAGATCTGCCCGGGCCGGGTGGAGACAGAGATCTTCGGCCGCAACCTGGGCGGCACGCCCGAGGCCATGGAAGAAGCCTGGCAGACCTACTACGAGGGCTACGAGTCGCTCACTACCGACGACATCGTTAACGCCTTGGACTACGCCATCGAAACGCCGCGCCACGTGAACGTGGGCATGCTTGAACTCATGCCGACGTTCCAGGTACCCGGCGGGCTGACGTTCGACCGCCGCTGACTGTCCCGATTCAGCAGCCCCAAGGTTCCGGTGGCATCACTCCCGTCACCGGAAATACAAGCTGGCGGCCGCGTCCATCGCGGCCGCCAGCACCCGTTTAACCGCTGTTTTACGAGTGAAAGCCACAACCGATGAGAAGGGCACTGTGCCTCGCCGACCGGAGGGACTGGGACGCTGAGGACTTCGATAACCTCGACGAATATCGTCAAGAGCACAGGCGGCAACAATTGGTCTGCCTGGCCTGTGGAGGAAAGGCGATGTTCCGCACGGCAGGTACTGGACGCAGGGCGGCGTTCAGCGCGAGGCATACCGCCGATTGCTGCCTGAACTCCCGGACCTGGACCGTCTTCCGATACTTGCAGTAGCGTCCGACGCCGGCCGGTTCAGTCTTCGTCGAGCGTCTCGGTCAGGTGATGTGTGGGGATGCGGTCGCGGTCATACGTGATTTCCGTGTAGCCGTGGGGCTGCGGGCGGCCGTCGGAGCCCAGGTTCACGAAGACAATTTCCTCGATGGTCAGAATGGCCTGCCGCGTAATCATGTTTCGGACTTCGGCGCGCATGGTCAGGGACGTGCGGCCGAAGCGTTTCGCGGTCAGTCCCATCTCGATCAGGTCCCCTTGCACAGCGGAGCTCACGAAGTTGATCTCCGAAATGTACTTGGTGACGGCGCGGCCGTTGCCCAATTGAAGGATGGCGTAGATCGCAGCCTCTTCATCGATCCACTTCAGCAGGCTGCCACCAAAGAGTGTGCCGTTGGCGTTGAGGTCCTCGGGCCGCACCCATTTGCGAGTGCGAAAGGTGATGTCTGCTTTTTCCATAATCCGAGATTATCGAACTGGCGCAACCTTCGCTTGATGTTGCGCCGCGGTTCCACCGCCCCTATGCCACCACCTCTACAGGCACGGTCCTAGGCCATCGCCGTGTGCGAAGCACTGTGGGAATCGAGCCGCTTGGAGTAGCAATAGGAATCGTCGACGCCCACATACGGGCCGAAGTTCGGCACTGGAGCGAAACCTGCGCTCTCATAGAAACTTCGACCGTCCGACTGGGCCGACCCTGCCTCGGCCGCGATCACGGTGAATCCGTGGGAATGCGCTTGAGCTTCGAGCGCTGCCAGGATGGAGCTTGCGACTCCCGAGCCCCGGGCGTAGGGGACCACATACAACCTCTTGATCTCGGCTGTCTTCTCGTCAAGCATCCTCAGCCCGCCGCATCCCAAAGGCTGTCCCGAGCATTTCTCGTAGGCCACAACAAAAACTGCGGTGTCCACTTCAGTCGGAGGAGGTCCGGATTCATGATCCGTGCTTCCGAACCGGGCGTCGAGTTCTGCCTGCTGCGCGGCCCGGAGGTCCGCACCCACGGGGTTGGCCCACGTGACCTGCCGGATGTTGAGCCGTGGGTTGGTCTGCATCTGTGCCTCATTTCGCCGTGAATCGGAGAGGTGTCTATGCGTCTTTAGCCTACGGAGCTGCGGTTACCGTGGTGTTTCCTGCGCGTAAGCTTCGGGAGAATTGCTGGCTGCCCCTGCGTTGTGGGGCCAGCTCTGTGTCCCTCGGAATCAGTCCGGGGCGCACCGTGGACCTCGCAACATGCCCTACAGTGCCTCGCCTGTGGGGTCCTCGGCAGTCTGGTCCGCAAGGGCTTTGCCGCCCACTGGGATCTGGTCCCAGTGCAGCACCTTCCAGCCCTTTTCGGGATCGCCTTCCAGAGCCACGATTCCGGTGTTCGGGAGCTGGTGCGTTTGGGCGAAGACGGTGTCAATGTCCGTGGCCCTCCTGCCAGCCCAGCAACGAATTGCCGCGCCGTGACTGACGATCGCGGCCGCTGAGTGGCCTGCGGCTGCAACTTTCTCCACCGAAGCATCGAAACGGGCAAAGAAGTCGTGCCCGTTGAAGGCTCCCGGCATGCGAACATCAAGGTCACCGTCCGTCCAGGCGAAGACAGTGCTCATGTAGCGCATGTGGGACTCGTGGTCTGTCTTCTTTTCCAGTGCACCGGCTTCGATTTCGTGGACGCCATCCAGGATAGTTGGCTCCAATCCTGTGGCTTGTGCCAGCGGCGCCGCAGTGTGCTGGGTGCGCAGCAACGTGGAGGTGTAGAGCGCCTCCACGGCTTCATCGGCCAACGCTTCCGGCAGGGCCCCAGCCTGGCGTTCACCGAGTTTGGTCAGCCCCGGTCCTGGAAATGCCGTGTCCAACTGGCCCGCCACGTTGCCGGGTGTTTGTCCGTGCCTGATCAACAGGAGCTTCATGGGTGCTCCGCTCCTCACGTCGTAGCTGGTGGGGGTTGGACGCGCTGCGCTCCAGCCCGGATACCTCCACCCAATCAGTCGCTGAAGCAGAGGAACAGCCAGACACGCCGTGTCTCGAGGTCCCGCCCGAGCTGGGCAAAGGAGGTGGGTGGGCAAAGCAGGTGGGAGGAATGTGCTTTCGTCCACCTGATTAAGCGCCGACGGCAGGGGTAAACCCCGACGGCGGGCCGAGGCACCCAGCCCGGCCCGCCGTCGTCGTCGTCAAGCGACCTGCACTTTCAAACGATCTGTACTTTCGATCGACCCGTACTTTCGAGCGACCTGCACTTTCAAACGATCTGTACTACTGCAGGTGGTCCACCAGTTTGTTGGCGATGCCCGTGTACTTGCCCGGGGTCAGGGCAAGCAGACGTGCCTCGGCGTCGGCGGAGAGTCCGAGGCCCTGCACGAATTCCTGCATACGGGCACCGTCAACACGCTGGCCGCGGGTGAGGTCCTTGAGGCGTTCGTAGGGGTTCTCCATGCCTTCGACGCCGGCGATGGCTTCGGCGCGCATGACCATCTGAATGGCTTCGCCCAGCACTTCCCAGTTGGTGTCGAGGTCGCCGGCGAGGACTTCCTCGGCGACGTCAAGAGCCTTCAGGCCCTTGGCGACATTGGAAATGGCCAACAGCGAGTGGCCGAAGGCGACACCGATGTTGCGCTGCGAGGAGGAATCCGTGAGGTCGCGCTGCCAGCGGGAGGTCACCAGTGTGGCGCCCAGGGTGTCCAGGAGGCCGTTGGAGATTTCCAGGTTGGCTTCAGCGTTCTCGAAGCGGATCGGGTTGACCTTGTGCGGCATGGTGGAAGAACCTGTGGCTCCGGCAACCGGGATCTGGCGGAAGTATCCGATGGAGATGTAGCTCCAGATGTCCGTGCAGACGTTGTGCAGGATGCGGTTGAAGCGCGCGATGTCGGCGTAGAGCTCGGCCTGCCAATCGTGGCTTTCGATCTGCGTGGTGAGCGGGTTCCACGTGAGGCCCAGTCCTTCCACGAACGTCTTGGCGACGGCTTCCCAGTCAGCACTTGGGACGGAGGCGACGTGCGCTGCGTAGGTGCCGGTAGCGCCGTTGATCTTGCCCAGGAATTCGGTCTTGGCGATGCGTGCCAGCTGGCGGTTCAGGCGGTGCGCAATGACAGCCAATTCCTTGCCGAGCGTGGTCGGGGTGGCGGGCTGGCCATGCGTGCGGGAGAGCATCGGCACAGAGCGGTTTTCTTCCGCCATGGCTTCGATCTGCTTGACCAGGGCGGTGGCGTTGGGAAGCCACACGTCCTCCACGGCACCCTTGATACCTACGGCGTAGGAGAGGTTGTTGATGTCCTCTGACGTGCAGCCGAAGTGCACCATGGCCGTCAGGTTCTCGATGCCAATGGCCGGCAAACGACGGCCGATGTAGTACTCAACAGCTTTGACGTCGTGGACCGTCACGGCTTCGATCTCGGCGAGTTCGTTGACCGATGCGGCGTTGAAATCGGTAACGATGGCACGCAGCTGTGCAATTTGCTCATCAGAGAGCGGACCGGTGCCGGGCAGCACGGATTGGCTGGTGAGGTGGATGAGCCACTCAACTTCAACGTGAACGCGATCGCGGTTGAGCGCGGCCTCGGACAAGTAGTCCACGAGGGGCGCGACGGCGGCGCGGTAGCGGCCGTCAAGGGGGCCAAGGGCGAGAGGTTCGGAAGCGAGGGACACGCGAGGGGATTCAGCCATGGTGCCTATTCTTTCATGCTCCGCCCGAGGGCTGGGAGTTGGTGACAGCGCTATGTGGACGGTCCGTTTGGTTATCCACATAGACGACGGCGGCGCTTCCGTCCGGTTCCGGCACTCCGTAGCGTCGTAGCTACCGATCACCAGATCAATCAATCACCAGATCGAAACATTCACCAGAACAAACAATGGAGTACTCGGACATGAGCGTCGGCTTGATGACTGCAGCCAACCCGCCCACCTTCGACCCCCTGGAATGTGCTTCCCGAAGTCACGAAGTCCAGCGGCTCGCCTGGCGTATTAAGGCCTGCGTAGACCAAGCGGACACCGTCCTTGCGTCCCTGAGGCGGGCGCAGATGGATCACTGGCTCTCTCCCGCGGGGCGCGCCTACCGCACAACCATTGCCATGCAGGCATCGGCGCTGATGCGGGCCCGGGAGTCGTTGGATGTCGCCGTTGCCTTGGTGCTCCGTCACTCCCAAAACGTGTCCGTCTCGAGCGAAAGGGGTCCCTGATGTCTGATTCAGCCCCTGTGGGGGCAGGTGCAGCACCACAGCCCTTGCCTCCGGCCCCCGACGGAATTCTCCACATCAGGGGTGGAATTGGCGGGATGACATTCCAGCTTGAGGAGCTCCTGCGGGGCGCCAACCAGCTTGACGGCATGGTCCAGCAGCTCCTTGATATCGAAGCAGAAGCACGCCGGGTTCAGGAAGAGTTGGAACCGTTCCTCTACGACTCCTACGGCACTGGCTGCAACGCCATCAATGCGGTGGCGGAGAGCCGGAAGGAAGTGGGGCGGGTGCGCCATGACTTGGTGGGAGTCAGTGCAAGCGTGCGGGCCAGCCACCGGGACTACACGGAGACGGAGGCAAAAAATGTTCTTCCGCGGGTCCTGACTCTGGACGAGATGAGGTTGAGCACGTCGATTTGGCCCCCGAGCCGGGAGGTCGCGCACAATCTCGCGACGATGGTCCTTCCCTTCTGGGTGGGTTCACGGGGCGTCATTCGAGGCCTTCTGGAATCGCCGCTACGTCCGGACATGCGGCCAAGACCCGTGAGTATCGAGAGGACTAACGATTCGGTTGAGTACGTGGACCCGTCCATGGCGGAAAGCCTCCGGCGTCTCGAGAGGCTGCATGCCCGGAACGACGGTGAAATTGAGGTCATTCAATTCGATAACAACGGGTCTCCCTCATGGATGGTCCTGATTCCGGGAACCCAACCCAAGTCACCCACCACAAATCCCCTTGATGTTCAGGGAATCGGTGAAGCGCTTGGCTACGACTCTGAAGACGTCGTTCCAGCCGTTGGCCAGGCGCTCCGTGAGGCGGGTGCTGTGGCCGGGGATCCAGTGGTGGCAGTGGGGCACAGCCAAGGTGGTGTCCATGCCATGAATCTCAGCCGGGACAGGGCTTTTCTCAGTGGGTTCGACCTCAAGTACGTGCTGACGGCTGGAGCTCCTGTTGGTGGCATCACTGCTGAGCCCGGCATCAGTTCACTCCATTTGGAACACATTCAGGACTGGGTCCCGGGAGCAGATGGCCGTATGAACCCCGATACAAAGGACAGGGTGACTGTGACCCTGACGGACGAAGTCAGGGCACCCGACGGGGAAGACCCGGGCCTAGGGCCGGGACATGACCAGGAGAACTACGCGGCAGGAGCAGAGTTGGTTGCCGCCAGCCATGACGAATCACTGTTGGCTTCAACTGCTGCGTTTGCGGGTGTTGTGGGTGCAGGCGGGGTGTCCAAGGTGACTCGGTTCAAACTGGAAAGGGCGCCCATGCAAGTCCGGTCATCGGGGGTACAGCCTGCTTCGCCCCCAATTGTCCGGGACACGAAGGCGGACGCTGGGACCAGATGACGTTGGGACTTGATAAGGCTTCAACTGCGGAGGACGTAATCCTTCCGCTACCGCTTGCGCGCACCCGGAATGAGGCCGGCCACCATCGAAATGATGCTGATGATGATCGAGGCCAGGATGGCCGTCCAGAAGAAGGAGTCGATGGTGAGGTGCACTGGCGTGAAAGTGCTCAGCCACGCGGTGAGGTACAGCATCGCGGCGTTGATCACGATGGTGAAGAGTCCAAGAGTCAGGATGGTCACCGGGAGGGAAAGTAACCGGACCAAGGGCCGCGCAAAGGCGTTGACCACTCCGAAGATGAGTCCGATGAAGAGGTACGCCAGGACAATTCCTGCGGTGTCCGCGCCTTGTGTAAGTCCAGCATTGGAGGCGGCCGTTTCGGTGGCAGTCGTGGAGATATCCATGCCCTCCAGCAGCCAGGTAGCCACCCAAAGGGCAAGCCCGTTAATCAGGACGCGAATAATGAATGAACCCATGCACCCATGGTTCCACACGCACCTGTTAAACAGCTCAGCGATAGCCGTGTGGAGACAAGTAGGCTTGAAGCCATGACTACTACTGACAACGTACCGGAGGGCGTACTCCCTCGCCCGGTCGTGGACAGGCTCCCCAAGTATGCAGCAGGCAAACCGCCCGTCGCGATTGAGGGCCTCACCAGCTACAAATTGTCGTCCAACGAGAACCCGCTGCCTCCGATCCCTGCAGTGTTGCAGGCAATCGCTGACCAGTCCGATATCAACCGCTACCCGGATCCGCTCGCGACCAAGCTGCGGACCGCCCTTGCAGGCTTCCTTGGTGTCCCCGCTGACGACGTCGTCACCGGTGCCGGCAGTCTCGGAGCACTGAACCAGATCCTCGCCACCTTCGCCGGGCAGAATGATGACGGCAAAGCTGACGAAGTCATTTACGCCTGGCGTTCCTTTGAGGCTTATCCCATATGTGTTGGTCTTGCCGGTGCCGCCAGTGTGCAGATTCCGTTGTTGGCCGACGGGCGCCACGACCTTGAGACCATGGCCTCGGCGATCACCGTGCGCACCAAGGTCATCCTCCTCTGCACCCCGAACAACCCCACCGGACCGATCCTTACTGCGGAGGAAACGGAACGCTTCATTCAGGCCGTGCCGCCCAACGTGGTGGTGGTCATCGATGAGGCTTATCAAGAATTCGTTCGTGATGCTGAGGCCGTGGACGGCATCAAGCTCTACCGCAAGTACCCCAACGTGATAGTGCTGAGGACCTTCTCCAAGGCCCATGGACTGGCTGGACTGCGCGTTGGCTACAGCGTCTCCGGTCCCTTGCTGACCCAACACCTTCGTGTGACAGCCACTCCGTTTGCCGTCTCCCAAATCGCGGAACGCGCCGCCGTGACATCCATTGAGAATTTCGATCAGGTTGTGGAAAGGGTACAAAGCCTGGTGGAGGAGCGCGACCGCGTTACGGCTGGCCTGCGGGCTTTGGGTTGGTTCGTGCCGGAAGCCCAGGGCAACTTCGTTTGGTTGAATCTTGGCGAGAACAGCAGCGAATTTGCGGCACTGGCCGCACAACAGGCCCTGTCAGTCCGGGCGTTCGGAAATGAGGGCGTTCGAGTCAGCATCGGTGAAGTTGAAGCGAACACCCGATTCTTGAATCTCTGTGCAGGTTATACAAATGCGCCGCTGGGTTCCTAGCGGTTAACAAATGCGCCAACCTTACTTACTGCCGATAAAGTAAGGGACGAAAGCCAAAAATATGCCCGTTCCGGAATGCATTCCGGAACGGGCATATATCCCAGCGACAGACATTGCCCGGCACCCCGCCGTGGCAAGCAAGGAGACGGAATGGGCTCGACACAACTGCCCCCCGGGACGGAAGAAACTCTCGCGGCAACCTCCGCGGCAGCAGCCGCGCCAGGCGAACCGGTGGAAATGGTTCAGTTGCTCGGCCCTGACGGAAAACTGGGCACCGATCCGGTGTTCTCGGATTACGCCAAGCGCATTGATCCTGAAAAGCTGCGTGTTTTCTATACGGACATGGCCAGAATCCGTCGATTCGACCAGGAAGCCACCGCGCTGCAGCGCCAGGGCGAACTTGCACTGTGGGTGCCGTTGACCGGCCAGGAGGCAGCGCAGATAGGTTCCGGCCACGCGAGCCAACCACAGGACTACATCTTCCCTACCTACCGCGAACACGGTGTTGCGCTGGTCCGCAATGTTGACCTCGCCGAGCTGCTCAAACAGTTCCGTGGTGTCTCCAATGGTGGCTGGGATCCGCGGGAGAACAACTTCCACCTCTACACATTGGTCCTTGCAGCGCAGACACTCCACGCGGTTGGTTACGCCATGGGTATCCAGCGGGACCAGAAGCTCGCAGCCGCCACGGACTCCAACGATCCCAAGGCTGCCGTCATTGCCTACTTCGGCGACGGCGCCAGTTCCGAGGGCGACGTCCACGAATCCATGGTCTTCGCTGCTTCCTACGACGCCCCGGTTGTGTTCTTCTGCCAGAACAACCACTGGGCCATTTCCGTACCCACGGAAGTCCAGACGAAGGTTCCCTTGGCCAACCGCGCCAAGGGGTACGGGTTCCCTGGAATCCGCGTGGATGGTAATGACGTCATCGCCGTCCACGCCGTCACGGAGTGGGCCCTGGAGCATGCCCGGGAGGGCCGCGGCCCCGTCCTTATCGAGGCGTATACCTACCGGGTTGGTGCGCACACCACCGCCGATGATCCCACCAAGTACCGGGAATCCGCCGAGGAAGCTGCCTGGCGGGAGAAGGATCCGCTGGACCGCTTGGAGAAGTACTTGCGCGCTGAAGGGCTTGCCGACGAGGCCTTCTTCGATCAGGTGAAGGCTGACGGCGATGAGCTGGCCAAGTACGTCCGCAGCACCACGCATGGCCTGGAGGTTCCGGACATCCGGGACGCGTTCGGCAGCGTCTACGCCGAACAACACCCGCTGATTGCGGAGGAACTGGCTTGGTTCGAGGAATACTCGGCAGGCTTCGAAAGCGATGAGGAGACAGCTAACTGATGGCAACCATGACCATTGCGAAGGCCATCAATGAGGGTCTCCGCGCATCCTTGACGAGCAACCCCAAGTCCCTGCTTATGGGTGAGGACATTGGACATCTGGGCGGGGTCTACCGTGTCACCGACGGCCTCATCAAGGAGTTCGGCGACGAACGCGTCGTGGACACACCCTTGGCAGAGTCAGGCATCGTGGGCACGGCAATCGGCCTGGCCCTGCGTGGGTACTCACCGGTGTGCGAGATCCAGTTTGACGGCTTTGTCTATCCGGCCTTCAACCAGATCACCACACAGTTGGCCAAAATCCACTCCCGCAGCCTCGGCAAGCTCACCGTTCCTGTGGTCATTCGGATTCCGTATGGCGGCGGAATCGGCTCGATCGAGCACCACTCCGAGTCCCCTGAAGCATTGTTCGCCCACACCGCCGGACTGCGCATCATTTCGCCATCCAACGCCCACGATGCCTACTGGATGATCCAAAAGGCCATCGAGTGCAAGGATCCCGTCATCTTCTTCGAACCCAAACGCCGCTACTGGCTTAAGGGTGAGGTGGATGTCGAGAACGCCGGCCTTTCAGAGGACCCCTTCAAGGCGCACGTTGTCCGCGAAGGTACCGACGCCACCATCGTGGCCTACGGACCGTTGGTGCCGGTTGCGCTTGCGGCCGCAAACGCTGCGACGGAGGACGGGCGAACCATCGAGGTCATTGACCTTCGCTCCATCTCGCCCTTGGACTTCGACACTGTGGAAGCGTCGGTCAAGAAGACTGGCCGTTTGATCGTTGCCCATGAGGCCCCCACCTTCGGAGGCATCGGAGGCGAGATCGCAGCGCGCATCAGCGAGAGGGCGTTCCTGCACTTGGAAGCCCCGGTGATCCGCGTGGGCGGCTTCCACATGCCTTACCCCGTAGCCAAGGTTGAAGAGGACTACTTGCCGGACATCGACAAGATCCTCGAAGCGCTCGACCGCTCCCTGGCCTACTAAACCGCCCTGATCCTGCCCGGCTTCGCTGCCAGGTAACCGGAAATCGAGGACCACTGTGACTGTAAAGAAATTCAATCTGCCGGACGTTGGCGAAGGCCTGACCGAGGCCGAGGTAGTGGCTTGGAAGGTCAAGCCGGGAGACGTCGTTGCCATCAACGATGTCCTGTGTGAGATCGAGACCGCCAAGTCACTCGTCGAGTTGCCCTCGCCATTTGCTGGGACCGTCACGGAGTTGTTGGTCGAGGAAGGCATCACGGTTGAGGTCGGCACTGCGATCATCGCTGTTGCGGAAGGCCAGGATGGCGAAGCTCCGGTAAAGTCGCCGTCGTCGGCAGCGCCCGCTGTTGAGGCGCCCCTTTACGGCAAGCTGCCGAACGACGACGACAGCGATGACAACCGTCCGGCAGGCGGCCCGCTGGTGGGTTCGGGACCCAAGGCCGACGCCGTCAAGCGCCGCGCGCGCAAGCGCCCCGCCGGCGCATCCGTTGAGGCAGCCGCGGTCGCCGAGAACGCCGAAGGCACCGTGCAGGACTATCAGGCAGTTCTGGCTGCCAAAGCAGCCGAAACACCGGTTGCCCACCGCACGACGCCGGTACGCGCCGCCGTCGCGCCTCCCGCCCAGTCGCAAACCACCCAGGCGCAAACCACCCAGATGCCGGAAACGCCGGCGGCCCATTCAGGGGCAGCTTCCCGCAGTGCGGCCATCAGCGGCACCATTAGCGGCCTGGTCAACAAGGTCTTGGCGAAGCCGCCAGTGCGCAAATTTGCCCGCGATCTCGGCATCGACCTCGCCGACGTCGTGGCCACCGGCCAGCGCGGCGAGGTGACCCGCGAGGACCTGGTGAGCTACCAAGCGCAGCGGGATGCCGAACATGACCAGGCGGACACGTTCTGGGGAGCTTCAAAAAAGCCGCAGGACCAGCGCGTTGAGCGGTTGCCGGTTAAGGGCGTACGCAAGGCCACAGCCAAGGCCATGGTGGACTCTGCTTTCTCGGCACCCCACGTCAGCATTTTTGTGGACGTGGATGCCAGCCGCACCATGGAGTTCGTTAAGCGGCTTAAGGTCTCGCGGGACTTCGAAGGCATCAAAGTCTCGCCCCTGCTGATTCTTGCCAAGGCCGTCATCTGGGCAGCCGCGCGCAACCCCAGTGTCAACGCAACGTGGGTTGAAAATGCCGACGGGAACGGAAACGCTGAAATCCAGGTCAAGCACTACATGAACCTGGGTATTGCCGCCGCAACGCCGCGAGGACTCATGGTCCCCAACATCAAGGACGCCCAGGACCTTTCGCTTAAGGAATTGGCCCTGGCACTGAATGAGTTGGCCACCAAGGCCCGGGCAGGGAAGACCCAGCCGGCTGAGATGCAGGGCGGAAGCTTGACCATCACCAACATCGGCGCCCTGGGGATTGATACCGGCACGCCGATCATCAACCCGGGCGAGGTTGCCATCATCGCGTTCGGAACCATCAAGCAGAAACCATGGGTTCTGGACGGCGAAGTCATTCCGCGGTGGATCACCACCCTTGGCGGTTCCTTCGACCACCGCGTGGTGGACGGCGATCTGTCGGCCCGCTTCATGGCTGACGTAGCGGCCATTCTTGAAGAACCGGCGTTATTGCTTGACTGAGCAGCAAGCTTCTCCCGGCCTGGGTTCGGCTGCACACCCAGGCACGGGCGCTGGAGTCGAAGCCGCAAGGGGCGACGAGTCAGGACATGTGCCCCCACAGCTGTTGACGGGGCCGTGGCGTACGGTGGCCCGCGTGTTGACTGAGGTTTTCCAGCCGCCGATCGTGGTGACCGTCCTGTTGTTGATCAGCCCTGCAATCGAACCCGGATTCCCCGGGACCGTGTGGTTCGGCTTGCTCGCTGCCCTTTTCGTCTGCGTTCTGCCACTGGCGTACGTCTTGGTGATGGTCAAACTGGGCAGGATCACCGACCACCACGTCAGCGACCGGCGCCAGCGGCCCGCATTGCTGGCGATGGCCCTGATCTCAGTGGTGGTCGGGCTGGGGGTGCTGCAGCTTCTGAACGGCCCGGCGAGCGTCTCGGTGATGATCGTTGCGCTCATTGGAGGCATCGGCATTTTGGCGGTGGTGAGTGCCTTCTGGAAGATGAGCGGGCATGCTTCAGCCCTTGCCGCGGCTGCCGTCATCGTCGTCGCAATGTTTGGACCCGCATGGCTGCCCGTGCTGCTGCTTGTCCCCGCAGTGGGCTGGTCCCGTTTGGTCCTGCGCGCGCACACCTTGGGCCAGGTCATTGTGGGCTCGTTGTTTGGTGGAGTGGTGATTGCGGGACTGTGGTGGCTCCTGCGGGAGTGGATGCTCTAGGCACTGAGCCTCAAGGGTCACCGCCTAAAGGGTCACCGTTCGCCCGTTCCGGACAACCCGCAGCGGGGCAGGCCTGTCCACCACCAACTCAGGGATTGAATTGGCTGCGAACTCCAGTCGATCATCGGACCCGGCGCCGGAGAAGCCGATCACCGCTGCTGATCCGACGAGTTCCGCCCCGGCGGTGGTAGCGATCCGGAAACAGCGTTCGAGTTCTGCGTCGGTCAAGGCGCCGGTGCGGTAACCCAGAAGGTGTGCTCGGTCCGTCATGCTGCCCGTGCCGTAGGGTGACCAAGCATCGCGGACACCGTCTGATCCGAGGGCAACCCTGACCCCATGGCTCTCCATGAGGTCCAGCGCGGGGACCGGATCTGCACCGAGGGCGCACGTCGCCATCCACATCCCGGCCTCCGCCATGGCGTCGAGGGTGGCGCCAAGCTCCGGTTGAGCGATATCGCAGAGGGCAAAGGCGTGCCCGATCGTGACACGTCCATGCATCCCCTCTGACACGGTCCGCTGCGCTATCGCCCTGAGCTGGGCCAATCCTTCCGGCCCTTCATCGTGGAGGTGGATATCCACGTCCCGGCCATACCGGTTCGCGAGTCTGAAGACGGCGTCCAGATGGCTGCGAAGATCTCCGTCCAGAGATATGGGGTCGATGCCGCCCACCAGGTCGGCCCCTTCCGTCAACGACGCCTCCATGAGGTCGAGGGTGCCCGGATTGCTCACCAGACCGAACTGCGGGAAAGCAACAATCTGGACGTCAAGGAAGGGTGCCAAGCGTTCGGCGGCCGCCCTGACGCCGTGAACGTTCCGTAGGCCGAGTTGCGGTGCCACATCAACGTGCGCCCGCATGGCCATGGTTCCGTTGAGGACAGCGTGCCGCATTAGGGCAAAAGCGCGGTCCTCTACGCTGTCCTGGAACGAAAGTTGTGCACGGAGGTCGTGGGCGATGAGGTCCGGCAGTGTTTGGGCGGGCAGGCGGGACAGCCAACCGGAGCCCCACGTGGTCTTGTCCGGATGGATGTGCGCGTCGACGAAACCTGGCGTGAGCAGCAGAGGCTTCACGCCGCCCAAGAGGCCGTGATCGTCCATCAGCCTTGAATTCGTAGTCATCCGAGTCCTCTCCTCGTAGTCCTCAACGGTATACCAAAACGTAGAGCGCCTCGATAGTCGATGCGAGGAAATAGCCAAAAGGCTGAAAGTTCGGCAACCATCCACGCGCAACCAAACATTTTGGAATACCAAACTCTGTACATGAGCGAGCCTGGCCTCTACTCTAATGAACATCATTCATTTATGTGAGTTGGATCGCATCGAGGAGAACGCCATGTACACCACCCCAACCAGCGCAACGGAGGCTACTGCATCAGCGCCCACGCTTAAGCGCGTCCTCGGCTTGCCATCCCTCGTGGCCTTCGGCCTGACCTCCATGGGCATTCTGTCCGTGGTGGCGGTATACGGCGCCGGGACCGAAATCAGCGACGGTCATTTGCCGGCGGCCTACATGGCGGCCCTGATTGCCATGCTGTTCACGGCCCACAGCTATGGCCGGATGGCACGCCATGTTCCCGTGACCGGCGGCGCCTACGCGTATGCTTCCCACGCCTTCGGTAAGCCAGTGGGATTCCTGGTGGGGTGGACCATGATGCTGGACTACCTGTTCCTGCCCATGGTTAACTTCCTGCTGTTTGGCCTCTACCTCAACAGTTTGCTGCCCGGTATACCGCCGCAGCTGGCAGTCCTCGCCTGTCTTCTGGTGGTGGGCCTCTTCAGCGTGATCGGTGTTGCCTGGATCAAGAAGATGAACTTTGTGGTGGTGTCGGCATCGGTCCTTGTCATCGTCGTCTTCCTGGTGCTGGCAGTCCTCAACGCCCCGAACCTGACTGTGGAGAGCGTCATCCGCCCCCTCACCCTGGGAGACGGTGGAATTGCGCCGGTCATGGCCGCTGCTGCAATCGTCGCCTTTGCGTTCCTGGGGTTCGACGGCGTCTCCACGCTTGCCGAGGAATCACGCAACCCCCGGAGGGACGTGCCGCGCGGCATCATCCTGTCCACGCTCTTCGCCGGTTTGGGCTACACGCTGTTTTCCGTCGCCGGAAGCCTGATTGTTCCCGAATGGAGGGCAATCGAGAACCTCGACGCAGCGGGAACGGAGCTCATGCAACGCGCCGGGGGCGATGTCCTGATGGTGGTTTTCGTGGTGGTGAACCTTGGCGGACTTGTTCTCTGCGGCGCTGCCGCCCAGATGAGTGTCAGCCGCGTCATCTATGCCATGGGAAGGGATCGGATCCTGCCCGGAGTGACCGCGAAACTACAACCTCGTTTCCGCACGCCGTACGTCGCCGCCTTGCTTGTCTCGGCAATTTCCCTCGTTGCCCTGTTCATTACGTTGGAGCAGGCCGTGTACATGATCAACTTCGGGGCTTTGATCGCCTTCGCAGTGGTGAACCTGGCAACCATTAAAGTGCTGTTCTTCGATCTGCGGATGCGGGGAACAGTGGGGACCCTGCGGAACCTGATCCTGCCGCTGCTGGGGTTCGCTTGCATTGCGTGGCTATGGACGTCGCTCGCCTGGTTCACCTATTTGCTGGGAGCCGCCTGGCTGGCAATAGGAGCAACCATTTTCGTGGTGCGTCGCCGGCAATCCGGCGGTCACGTGGCTCTTGGTTTCGACGACGCGGCCCTCACGGAGGATCCGCGCCGCGTCCAGAGCTAGAACGCCGGGTAACTGACCAGCAGCGCCTGGAGTTCGGTGGTCGACATGTTGTTGGCCATCTCGACGCTGATGCCCATCGCGACAGCGGCAATCGTGATCATCGCGACGCAAGCCACCGACAGGAAGCGCCAGTCCTTGCGGAAGACACTGCCGATGGTCTCGGGCATATCAAGGCTCGGGGAAATCATGTTGGGGGCGCTGTCCCATGAGCCGTCATCCAGCATCGCGATGATGCGGTCGTTGGCGCGGTCGTAACGCATGGTGCTGATGTTGTTACCGTGGCGGGCAAGCAGGATGTCGTGTCCCACGCGCTGGCGCGGCTGCAAGGTAAGCAAGGAAGTTCCCCTGAAATCGAGAAGTGGATGGTGGCGCACACCATTGGGGGCATCTCGATTTTATAACGGTTGGACCTCCAAGCAGGCCCAAAATACGCCAATCGCCGGGTGAGCCTCCCCACCCGGCGGCGTGACTCAGCTCGCTTTACGGCTGGTCGGTCTTGGCAATGTAGACATCGCAAGGGGCGGTGTGGGCAACGGTGTTGGCCACACTCCCAAGCACGCGGCCCAAGCCTTGCATGCGCCGGTTGCCCACCACGATCAGGCGGGCATCCTGCATCTCAGCTTCCTTGACCAGCGCTTCGCCCGGCTTGCCGCGGGCGGCCGAGTAGGTGACCTCCAGGCGATCGTCCGTCAGCCGCTCGGCAACGGCGCGGGCAACGGCTTCAGCTTCGGCTGCGTCGGAGACGATCCATTTATCGGTGCCGATCTCAACCACCTCGGTCCGGTTGCTGTCGAATGCGCTGACCACGCGAAGGCTGGCTCCGAGGCCAATTGCCAACTGCTGGGCGGCCTGAGCCGCCCTCATTGCCGTCTCGCTGCCGTCTACTCCGACAATCACAACTCCGGTCATTGTGCTGCTCCTTCATTGGTAGCTTCAATGGCATCCGCCAGGACAGGGGCCAAGCGACGTACACCTTCGGCTATCGTATCCGGGGGCACGGCGCTAAAGGCGAGGCGGAGCTTGTTGGAGGGTCCGTCTGCCGGTGTGAACGCCGCGCCGGGGATGAACACCACGCCCGCATCGATGGCCTTCGCGAGCAGTGGGTAAGTATCAACGCCTTCGGGCAGCGTGACCCACACGAAGAAGCCGCCGTCCGGTCGTGTCCATGTGAGGCCTTCGGGCATGTACTCGTCCAGCGCGGAGAGGAGGGCCTCGCAGCGCTCAGCGTAGAGCTTGCGGTAGGTGTCGATCTGGCCTTCCCAGTCGTAATCGCGGAGGTATGCCGAGACGAGCATCTGGTTCAGTGGCGGCGGGCAGAGCGTCACGGCCTCTGAAGCGAGGTAAAAACGCCGCTGGAGATGCGCAGGAACCAGGGCCCAGCCGATACGTAGTCCCGGGGCGAAGATCTTGGAGAACGAGCCGAGGTAAATGACGTCGTCCGGGTTTGCTGCCCGCATGGGAGCGATGGGGTGGCCGTCGAACCGCAGGAGCCCATAGGGGTTGTCCTCGAGGACGATGATATTCGCAGTGCGGCATATATCGACGATGCGCTGCCTGCGTTCTTCGGCAAGGGTGATGCCGGAGGGGTTGTTGAAGTTGGGGATGGTGTAGAGGAACTTGATGTTCTTGCCCTCGGACTGGAGCGCCGCGATCCTGGCCTCAAGGAGCTCCGGTACCAGGCCGTCGTCGTCCATTTCGATCGGTTCCACCTGCACTTGGTACGCCTCGAACGTGTTCAGGGCGCCAACGTACGTGGGGTTCTCGACCAGGACAACATCGCCAGGGTTGCAGAAGACTTTGGTGGCGACGTCCTGTGCTGACTGCGATCCTGCGGTGATGACCACGTTTTCGGGGAGCGCATCCGCGATGCCCTCGGCGGCCATGATCCCGCAGATCTGCTGACGGAGTTCCTCTGTGCCCTGGCCGCCGCCGTACTGGAGCGCAGTCATACCCTCTTCTGCGATGAT
Source organism: Paenarthrobacter aurescens (assembly GCF_025421775.1). Classification (GTDB taxonomy): domain Bacteria; phylum Actinomycetota; class Actinomycetes; order Actinomycetales; family Micrococcaceae; genus Arthrobacter; species Arthrobacter aurescens_B. The sequence goes on from NZ_JAOEFX010000004.1 coordinate 399,380, forward strand.
GCGCGCGGCGGTCTGGCCGAGCCTTTCCAGTGGCAGGGACTGCAAGTACGGGTTCCCTCCGGCGAGGGAGACAAGGCCCGGCCGCATGGAGATGTCGAAGACATCGCGGACGGCAGACTGTTTGATGTTGGCGGCCCGCGCGGAGAACAGTTCCTCGTGCGGGTGGGCGGCCGTGGCGGCCCGCTCAATGGCGTCGATGGCTTCAGCGGGCAGCGTTGCGCCGGCATCCAATGTTTCGTGGGTCACAGTCACAGGATACTCCTCGATGTTGCTAACGAGGCAACAGTTGTTTTCGAATGTCTCCCATCTTGGCAGTCCGCGCTTTACGTCGCGATCCGGAAGGGCTGGAATGTAGCTATGACAGCGCACCGGGGATCCGTGACCAAAGCCGAACAGTTCCATAAACTTCACGATGCCGGGCCCATGCCGTTGGTGCTGGTGAACGTGTGGGACGCGGCTTCCGCCCGCGTCGTCCAGGAAGCAGGTGCGACGGCGATCGCGACCTCAAGCTCGGCAGTCTCCTGGAGCCTGGGGTTCCGGGATGGAGACCACGTGCCATGGGGCTTGGCCATGGCAGCGTTGGGACGCGTGGTGGGGGCGACCACGCTGCCGGTGACGGCGGACATTGAGACCGGTTACGGGCGCACCGACGACGAACTCCGCGCGACGGTCCACGCCGTCCTGGACGCGGGCGCCGTCGGGATCAACATCGAAGACTCCGCCACGGAACCCCTCACCGACATCACCGAGCAATCACGCAGGATTGCCCTCATCCGCGCCGCTGCGGACGACCGAGGCATCCCGCTGTTCATCAATGCCCGTACCGACACTTACCTGTCTGGCCAGTTCCCGGACGCAGCATACGAAGAAACGCTGCAGCGCGCCGAGTCATACCTCACTGCCGGCGCCGACGGAGTCTTCGTTCCCGGCGTCGTGGATTTGCATGTGCTGCATGAGTTGTCCAGCCGGATTCCCGCGCCGCTCAACGCCCTGGCGGGCGTCGGAGATCCGTCTCCCTTGGAACTGCATGACGCGGGTGTCCGTCGGGTCAGCATTGGCGGCAACGCGGCCAAGGCCGCCTACGCCAAGGTAGCCCGGGTTGCGAAGGAGATCCTTGGCGACGGCAATTGGGCCGGGCTGGCCGGCACGCGCAGCCACGCTGAGATGGACGCCCTGTTCGAGCAAGGCTCCAAATACAGCCTCTGAAGCAGCGGAAGGTACGACGGCGGCACCCGCCTTTTATTGTCGGACCCCGCCAGTAGCTTTGGTCATGTGGAAGACAAGGGGAGGGTCCATGGCACGACGCAGTGTGCAGTTCTGGCGCATCGAGCAGCTGAACGGTGATGAGCTCAATCGCCCATTTCCTGCGCGCCGTGTGGCAGAGGTCCTCAAAAAGGCCCAGGATGCTGCCACTGACAGGCACTTCACCAGTGTTGACGGCACGGTGTTACTCGCGCAGGCCGTGGCCTCTTCGCCGCATCCCGTGCTGCTTTTGGACCGGGTGCGGGATACCAACCTGCCAAGCGTCGGAGACGCCCTTGGCCGGCGCAAGCCACTGCCGTTGGCTCCGGGCGACCACCTGCTGGAGACCACGTACTTTGCCTTCCTGAAACGCAACGTCATCGCAGTGCTGACCAGTGGCAACGGACCCCGGGCGTCCAGACTGGGGGAGTACCTCGAGGGGATGCTCGGCCTGGAGCTTAGCCTGGTGCCTGTGGTCCGTGAGGATATCGAGGAAATCCTCACCAGGCTGGAGGTGAGCCGCTTCGAGTTCGCGCTTCCGGCCGAGCGCCTGTCAGGAAAGCTCATGGAAGGGGAATGGGCTGACGTGCTGGAGAGTGCCTCCCGGCTCATGAATGAGGGAACTTTCCGAATTTCCCTGAGTGTGGGGCGGTCCGGCAAGGCTGAGGATAAACAGCGTATTCGGGACCGCATTCAGCAGTTGATCGATCTCTTTCGACGGGCCGGTTCCGTGGAGCACTTCGACTACGTGGTAGCCGAGGGGAAGGACTCCCTGACAGGAGAGCGCGAGGTAGTGGACCTGCTGAAAGAGCGCTTTGTTTCGCACGTGGAAGTTGACCCGGACGTCTTCAACGATCCCCAAAAGTCCATCGCGGAGGCCATGGCAATCCTCAATAAACAGGCAAGGGACAACGAGTCATTCTTCGCGAGGACGTTGCCGGATATCAAAGGTTCCGCTGACTCCAGTCTGGTCCCGGACATCGTCGCAGGCGGAATGGCGGCAACGCGTGAGGCACTCGCGGCGGCAGTCAGGGCAGAACTTCCAGGCGGTGCGGGCCATGAGCTTGTACGAGGTTGACGTCGAGCGCACCGGCCGCCGCCGCACACTGTGGCGGTGGTTCCTGCTGCATCCAACGGCCGACTACCTTTGGGCTGTGCTTGCGGTCCTGCTTTGGCTGGGGATCGCGCTGCTGGCGCGTCAACCACTGATGCTGGAAGGGGCCGACGCCGGCGCGCGGCGAACGCTCTTCCAGACCCTCGCCACCTTGGCCGGCGCCACAGCCGGCCTCACGCTCACCAGCGTCTCCATGCTGATCAACGTCCTTGGCAAGAAAGCTGCTCCGGGCCAGCGGGAACTCCCCTTGGAAAAACTCACGGCCACTCACCGGCGCCAGATCGGGGAGGTATTCCTGTTCGCCATCCCGGGGCTTGGACTGCTGGTGGTTGCTGGCTTGGTCACTATAGTCCTGGAGGGAGACGGCCCCACAGGCCTCTGGATACCCGAAACGGTGGTGTTCGTGCTGGCGTTCGCGTCAGTGCTGGCCCTGCTGCGTGTGGCATGGGCCCTCCGGCGGGTGCTGGCAATCGCGACGGCCTAAGCTGCCAAAACCGCTAATCCGTTGTTCGACCGCTTATTCGTCGTCGGGCAACCACGGAACAGCGGCTTCCCAACGTCATAGCAGTCCGGCATCATCGCACGCTCAGGGCCTCTATCAATGTCCGGCCGTTGACGTAGATCTCGGCACGTGTCGCACCACTGGCCGACACGATGGTGTGCGTTAGTTGGGCCTGGATGCGTGGAATGTCGCACGCCCCGCCGGGCCGGAGGGATCCACTCAGGTTCACTACCACCGTGGACCCGCTCATGTAGCCGGAGAGGTACCGCAAGGATGAGCCCGCGAGTGCGTCATAGAGTGCGGCGTCACTGTCCATAGGCATTCCCGCTTCCAGCAGGCGCCCCAGAGCAACAGCCAAGGGATCCCCGGGCACGGCCACGCCGCGGACGGCCACCAGGCTGTCGTTGCAGCCGAACCGCACCCCGCGGGAGCCGCCGTCGTCGATTGCCACGTAGTAGACCGCCGGCCCGGAGGCATCCACGGTCACCACCATGCCGGTTCCTGAAGGCTCTGGGGCGCTGGTACCCGGCTGCGGAGAAGGCTCGACGGCGGGTGCGGACTCAGTCGCGACGGGCTCGACGGGCGCGACGGGCGCGGGTGTGCTGGCGGAGGGCGCGGGAACCGGGGCCGCTGGCGACGGTGGCGGGGAAGGGGGTGCACTGGACGCAGTACCCGGGCTGGAGGCAGCAGGAGGAGACGCTGAAGGTGTCGAAGCCGCAGGCGCACTACTGGGCGAGACGGGCGGTGGGTTCACTGAAACCGTCGGCAGGGGTCCTGTTCCGGCTGGACCGGCGGCGTCCGGAACCGAAGTGCAGCCAGACACCCACAGACTCATCAAGAGGCAGGCAGCCGCGATCGTCGTCGTGCTTTTTGGCCTACGTCCGGCATGCATGACAGCCCGCGCTCCTGTCCGTCCACCTGTATCTCCAACGTTAGGTGGGTTCTGCGAAACACAACATGCCGCTGCGGTGACGGTTCGGACAAGAGTTGGTCACGCTGCGGCCGGCGGCAGTCCAGTAAGCCAGCACAAACGCCAATGCCCCCGCCCCGCGATAAGCGGAACGGGGGCATCAAAAGCGAAAAGACTAGGCTGCTGCTTCTTCATCCTGGACGGCCGTCAGGGGCTCGAAGATGCCCTTGATCTGCTCCACGACCTCGGCGTCGTCCTTCGGGTGCAGTTCAGCGAAGCGGATCATGGAACCCGGGACGGCCAGCTTAACGTCTTCCAGTACCTTGGCGCCGGCGATGCCGGCTGCCTTGCGGGCCTCGTCCTGGGCCCACACGCCACCGAACTGGCCAAAAGCGGTTCCGACGACGGCGGTCGGCTTGCCGGAGAGGGCGCCGGCGCCGAACGGGCGGGACAGCCAGTCGATGGCGTTCTTCAGCGATGCGGGCATGGTGCCGTTGTGCTCGGGGGTGACCAGCAGAATGGTGTCGGCGTCGGCTGCTGCGGCGCGGAGTGCGGCGGCTTCGGCGGGAACCTGGCCTTCGACGTCGATGTCCTCGTTGTAGAACGGGATGCTGCCCAGCGAGCCGTGGATCTGCACATCAACATTCTCAGGCGCGTTCAGCTGGATGGCTTCGGCGAGCTTCTTGTTGTGGGAGTCGGCGCGCAGGCTGCCGACGAGGGTAAGAACGGTGCTCTTGGACATGGTGTCTCCTTGTGTCTGGCCGGGTGCCTTGCGGAACCCGACCTGCGGTATCTGGGCTCTGGAGCCTTCATCGATACTAAACGGACTATGGTCCGCTTTCTATTCCCGGGGTCTAGAATATTTCTGTGAGCTCCATCCCTCTTCGGCCGGACGTGCCCTTGGGCGCGCCCCATGAGCGCAGCGATGCCGCCCGAAATCGTGAGCGCCTTCTCAGTGCTGCCCGGGACCTGGTAGCCGAGTTCGGCGCTGAAGCACTGACGATGGACGCGCTCGCCTGTAAGGCACACGTGGGCAAGGGCACCGTCTTCCGCCGGTTCGGCAGCAGGGCGGGGCTCATGATGACCCTCTTGAGCGATTCTGAATCGGAGTTCCAGTACGGCTTTATGTTCGGGCCGCCTCCGCTGGGTCCCGGCGCCGCCGCTAAAGAACGCCTGATTGCGTTCGGCGAAGGGCGGATCTACTTCGTCCTGGAAAACGGCGAACTCCTGAAGGCGGCGGGTGCTGCCACCCGCAACAGGTTCGACGTCCCGGCGACCAAACTCTCTCACCGCCACATGGAGGTCTTGCTCCGTGAGGCGGGGATTGCTGATCCCTGGGTCATGGCGATGTCCCTGACCTATGCGCTGGACCCCGAGCGGATTGTGGACGACGTCCGTGTGCGCGGCATTTCACCCACCCGCCTCACGGACTCCTGGCGTGAACTGATCACGCGCCTGCTGCCCGCCGCCTGACAAGCCACGGCGCCGCCTTGCCATCCGTGTTAGCGCCCCCATCAGCGCAGTCGCGGGGCAATAGTGCCGCCCGCCCCGGTAACGTGACGCAGTCTGCACATAACAATCTGGCTGCAGGCGCGAAACTGGAGGCGGGGAAGCAAAACGTGAAGCAGTTATTGTGGTAGTTTCCTCTTGAATGTGACGCATGCCATACAGGGCTGGTGATCACTGAAGGGGTGCGGGGGACCCAAAGACCCGCTGCGCCAATTCGTAGCTGACGCCGGCCACAGCCGGGAACCGCGGAAGGACGAGCTTTGAGTTTTGCCACGATTCGGGGCAGCCGCCCGACATGCTGAAATATCTGATGAAGCGGTCGGGCATCTACCTGATCATGATCTTCCTGACCACAAGCGCCGGCTACTTCCTGGCGGTCTCATCGCTCAAGCCCGCAGTTCTCGAGCAGGAGAAAATTCCCCGGCCAACCCCTGAACAGGTAGCTGCGTCTTTCCGGGGACTGGGCTTGGACCCGGACTTGAACCCTTGGGAACGCTACATCCAGTGGCTCGGTGGCATCGTCACCCGCTGGGACTGGGGCCGCAGCCCCAACGGCGCGTTCGTCAATGCCGAATTCGCGGACAGGGTGCTGGTCTCCACCCGCCTGTTCATCGCCTCAATCATCCTGACACTGGTCATCGGCGTCGCGCTCGGGGTCTACTCCGCCGCACGCCAGTACAAATTCCAAGACCGTGTCATCACGTCCTACAGCTACTTGGTCCACATCCTCCCCGCACCCATCGCGTACTTCCTGGTCCAGCTCGGCGCCATCGGCATCAACGAGGCTGTGGGGGAGCGCATCTTCTTCGTGACGGGAATTTCGACGCCGGGAATCGACCCTGGCTGGCCGGCTTTCGTTGACATGGTGGCCCACTACGCCGTGCCCACCTTCGCGATGACCATCTTCGGTTGGGCGGGCTACCAGATCGCCCAGCGGCAGTACTTGCTGGACAACGTCAATGCCGATTTTGTCCGCACGGCCCGGGCCAAGGGACTGACCCGTAACCAGGCGATCAGGAAACACGCCCTGCGCGTCTCCTTCATCCCAGTGGCGCAAAGCATCGCGTTCACCATTCCGGCAATCTTCACGGGCGGCTTCTTCGCGGAGGCCATCTTCGCCTGGCCAGGCATTGGCCTTTGGAGCATCCAGGCCATCAGCCTGCAGGACGTCAACGTCGCCACTGCCACGCTTGCCTACGGCTCGGTGATCTTCGCGATCGGGGCGATCCTTGCCGACTTCGCCACCACGCTGGTCGATCCACGAGTGAGGGTCCAGTAATGACCAACATCATCGATCCCATCGCGGAAATCGACGAAGCCCGGGTTGCCGACCAGGACGTCGTCATTGGGAAGTCCCGCATTATCTTCCGTCGCTTCATGCGGAACCGGACCGCCGTCGCCGGCTTGTTCATCTTCCTTGCGCTCTTCCTTTTCTCGATCTTCGGCGGGTTCCTGACTTCATGGGATAAGGACACCATCGATCCTTTGAACATCGGCATGCCGCCATCACCGGACCACCTGCTCGGTACAACGCAGGCCGGCATCGACCTTCTGGCGTTGATTGTGGACGGCACCCGGACCTCCATTCTCATCGGCCTCATTGTGGGCGGCCTGTCCGTCCTGATCTCCGCTGTGTACGGCTGCACCATGGCCTTCTTCGGGGGCAAAGTGGATGCCACCATGCTGTTCATCCTCGAAGCACTCATCATGATGCCCGCCATCCTGGTGGTGGCCGTGGCAACCAGCGGCGGCGGTGGACTCAAGGACCTCCCCAGTTGGCTCCTCCTGGTGGTCGTGTTGCTCTTCTTCAGCTGGATGGGCACTGCCCGTCTGGTGCGCTCACTGTCCATGTCCCTGATGCAGCGCGATTACGTCAAAGCCGCCAAGTACATGGGCGTCCCTTCCCGCCGCATCGTTTGGCGTCACCTGGTTCCGAACATCGGCTCGTTGCTGGTGCTCGACTTCACCCGCGGCATCACCGGCGCAATCCTTGCCGAAGTCGCGTTCTCCTTCATCGGCATCGGCATCAAGGTTCCCGACGTCAGCCTCGGCGTCCTCATTGGGCAGGCCACGGGCCAGGTGTCCTCCTTCCCGTGGATGTTCTGGGTACCGCTGACTGTCATGTTCCTGCTGACCGGTTCGCTGGCCATGATGAACGACGGCCTCCGCGACGCCTTCGACCCCAGTTCCAGTTCCATTGGCCGGGCGAAGACCAAGACCGCAAAGAAGGTCAACAAATGAGCACCAACATCACTCCCGCAGAGCGCCTCCGCGACGCCGGACTCTACGCACCCGGAGACGCCGTCCTCAGCGTCCGCGACCTCAACGTCCGCTTCAACTCCGAAAACGGTGTGGTCCACGCCGTCCGCGGAGTGGATTTCGACCTCATGCCCGGCAAGACCCTGGGCATCGTGGGCGAGTCCGGCTCCGGCAAGTCCGTCACGTCCATGGCCATCATGGGGCTCCTCCCCGAAACTGCGGACATCACCGGCTCCGTGCGCTTCAAGGGCAAGGAACTCCTGGGCCTCAGCGATAAGGCCATGTGCAAGCACCGCGGCAACGACATCGCGATGGTGTTTCAGGACCCGCTGTCCTCGCTCACCCCCGTCTACACGGTGGGCACCCAGATCATCGAGGCGCTGACGGTCCACAACCCCACCATGAGCAAGCAGGCCAAAGAAGCCCGCGCCGTCGACCTTCTGCGCATGGTGGGTATCCCGAGCCCCAAGGACCGGCTGAAGGCCTTCCCGCACGAATTTTCCGGCGGCATGCGCCAGCGCGTCATGATCGCCATCGCCATCGCCAACGATCCCCGCGTACTCATCGCCGATGAACCCACGACGGCGCTCGACGTCACCATCCAGGCGCAGGTGCTGGAAGTCCTGCACACCGCGCAGGAGGAGACCGGCGCCGCCGTCGTCATGATCACGCACGACCTCGGTGTCGTAGCCGGCATGGCCGACGACATCATGGTCATGTACGCCGGCAAACCGGTGGAAACCGGCACTGTTGAAGACATCTACTACAACCCGCGGATGCCGTACACGCTGGGCCTGCTTGGTGCTGTACCTCGGGTGGATACCGCCACCAAGCAGTCGCTGGTACCCATCGAAGGAACTCCACCCAACCTCGCCCTGCCGGTGACTGGCTGCTCCTTCGCGGCCCGTTGCCCCCTGGTCAGCGACGCCTGCCTGCACGGCGAGCCGGAGCTGTTCCCGGTGCCGGGCGTCGCTGTGCCGGGTGTTGAGGGTCAGGCACTGGGACACAAGGCCGCCTGTATCAAAGCAAACGAGCTGTCCAACGACGCCGACGCCCACAGGATCTTCCACGCGCCGCCCAAGCCGGTGTCAAAGTTCGACGGCGTCGCCCGCGTCGAGCGCGACAAGGTCCTGGAACTCAAGGACGTGAGAAAGCACTTCCCCCTGCTCAAGGGTGCGTTGATCAAGCGGCGGATCGGCACGGTCAAGGCTGTGGATGGCCTGAGCTTCGACATCCGCGAGGGTGAGTGTGTCTCGATCGTGGGTGAGTCCGGCTGCGGTAAGACCACCACGCTCCTGGAGATCATGGAATTCCACCCGGACCAGGTGGGCGAAGTCATCATCGGCGGCGTCAGCAACAAGGTGGCCACGGATCACAAGACCAAGATGGCCATGCGCAAGGAAATGCAGATGGTGTTCCAGGACCCCACAGGCGCCTTGGATCCGCGTTTCACCGTGTATGAAGTCCTGGCGGAACCCCTTGAGAACCTGGGGATGCCCAAGGCCGCCATCAAGAAACGCATCATGGAACTCATGAAGCTGGTGGGACTGCAGCCTGACCACGTGAACCGCTTCCCCAACCAGTTCTCCGGCGGACAGCGTCAGCGAATCGGCATTGCCCGGGCGCTCGCGGTCAATCCCAAGCTTGTGGTCCTGGACGAACCAGTCTCTGCCTTGGACGTCTCCGTCCAAGCCGGGGTCATCAACCTGCTGGACAAGCTCCGGGCCGAGTTGGGGCTGAGCTACCTGATGGTGGCCCACGACCTCTCGGTGGTCCGCCACATTTCAGACCGTGTGGCCGTGATGTACCTGGGCAAGATCGTGGAAACCGGCGACGTGGACGACGTTTTCGATAACCCACGCCACCCGTACACCCGGGCTTTGTTGTCCGCAATCCCGGTGCCGGACCCCAACCTGGAGCGCACCCGCGAACGCATCATCCTGCAGGGTGACCTTCCCAGCCCGTTGGATGCGCCCAAGGGATGCAATTTCGCCACGCGTTGTCCTGTGTTCGCCGCGCTACCTGCCGCGAAGCAGGAGAAGTGCCTTACTCTGGAGCCGCCACTGGCTTCTGAGAAGGAAGGCGCGCAGGACTTCGCATGCTTCTTCCCGGACGGAGAGCTGGATGCCGACATGCTGGTGGTGCATGCCTGACGACATATGACGCATTTGAAATGAATCCCTGGTCTCAACTCGCAAATGAAATTCCAGTCGTAAACATGAAGGGCAAACCATGAAGAAATACACGACGATCGGCGGCGTAGCGCTCGCAGCGACGCTCATGCTGACCGCTTGCGGCGGGGGAACGCCGTCGGGTCCGGCCTCGCAGAAGGCCGAAGAAGCAGGCGGTGACATCAGCAAGCTGATCAGCGTCAACGCCAAGGAAGCAAAAGACCTGGAACCGGGCGGCACGGTCACCCTGCCAACCGTGGATCTCGGGCCGGACTTCAACAATAATTCCAACGTCGGGAACAGTGGCCCCACCGCAGCTGTGTTGACTCCAGTCAATCCGGCAGGCCTTAGCAGCGGCGGGATCGGCGGCTGCTGGAAGCTGGACTTTGACGGCAAGGCTGAGCCGAACAAGGACTTCTGCGAAGAGGTGAAGAGCGAAGTCAAGGATGGCAAGCAGACCATCACCATCAAGGTCAACGACAAGGCAACCTGGAACGACGGTACGCCTATCGACGTCAAGACCTTCGAGAACACCTGGAAGATGTCCCGCGGCGAAGATAAGGCGATTGACATCGTCAACCCGGGGGCATATCCGTTTGTAGACTCAGTCAAAGCTGGTGCCAACGACAAGGAAGTCATTGTCACCACTACGCAGCCGGTCTATCCCCTTGAGGATCTCTTCTTCGGACTGATCCACCCTGCCGTCAACACGGCGGAAATCTTCAACAATGGCTTTGCGGGCAACATGCATCCTGAATGGATGGCCGGCCCGTTCAAGGTGGAGAACTTCGACACCACCGCCAAGACCGTCACCATGGTTCCCAACGACAAGTGGTGGGGCCAGAAGCCTGTCCTGGACAAGATCATCTGGCGCCAGATGGAACCCAGCGCAACCATCGCCGCTTTCAAGAACGGCGAAATTGATGCTACTGACGCTCGCACCCTGAGCCGCTACAAGCAGCTTGAAGGAACCAAGAACGCCGAGGTACGACGCGGTCAGCGACTGTTCGCCGGTGGTCTCAACCTCAATGCCGAGCGGCCGGCCCTCGCCGATGTGGCCGTCCGCAAGGCGATCTTCACGGCCGTGGACCGAAAAGCTCTCCGGGATGTTCAGTTCAACGGACTGAACTGGTCCGAGGAAAGCTCGGGCTCCATGATGCTCATGCCGTTCTCCGAGTACTACCAGGACAACTACCCCGTGAAGGACTCGGACGCTGAGGCCGCCAAGAAGGTCCTCACTGACGCGGGTTACACTGCCAATGACAAGGGCATCATGGCCAAGGACGGCGTTCCCGTTACTTTCAAGGTGACCTACTTTGGCGAGGATCCCACACGGGCGGCCGTCTCGCAGACCCTGCAGAAGCAGCTTCAGGCAGCGGGCATGGACGTCGCGGTTGAGCAGCGCGGTGACGCGGACTTCCAGAAGGTTCTGGGGTCGCGGGAGTTTGACCTGACGATTTCGGGCTACACGGTTGGCCCGGATGCTACCAGCGGCGTCAAGCAGTTCTACGATTCAACCACCAACGAAAACAAGCTCGGCGATGCCGAGCTGGACGCTGAAATCAAGCGCCTGGCGACCATTGCTGATGACAAAGAGCGCAACAAGGCCGCCATGGAGGTAGAGAAGAAGCACATGGAGAAGTACTTCTCCATGGGTACCCTGCTGAACGGCCCGGAGATCCAGTTTGTGCGCACGGGCCTGGCCAACTACGGTCCGTCCTTGTTCAAGAGCAACTCCAATGTTCCGGACTGGACCACCATCGGCTGGGAAAAGGGCACCAAGAAGTAGCCCCTCAGCAGTAGTTTCCTGAAGGCCGGGAACTTCTTGAACCCCTTGAGGGGTTCGGGAGGTTCCCGGCCTTCGCCGTCCCCGACGCTCTCTCACCTTTCGCGCCCTTCACCCCTACCCTCTCTCACCCGGTGATAGAGGGTTGGCGTGAAAGGGCTATTACGTGAGAGAGGATCGGTAGCCTAGGGTCATGACTTCCCAGCCGATCCGTACCGCAGTGGCAGGTTTTGGCCTGTCGGGCAGCGTCTTTCACGCGCCCTTCATTGCCAGCAACCCTGCATATGAGCTTGCCGTCATCTCCACTTCGGACGAGTCGCGCCAAGCGAAGGCCAAGGACCGCTATCCGCAGGCCACCATTGTCCGCACGCCGGAGGACATTTTGGCACTGGCTGACCAGCTGGACCTCATCGTCCTGGGCACACCGCCCGCAACCCATTTCCCCCTCGCGAAAGCCGCGCTGGAAGCCGGGCTTGACGTCGTCGTGGACAAACCGTTCACGGTCCGGAGCGCCGAGGGCGAGGAATTGATCCACCTCGCGGCGAAACTGGGCCGTGTTCTCACGGTCTACCAGAACCGGCGATGGGACGGCGACTCGCTCACCGTCAGGAAACTGCTCGACGCCGGAACGCTGGGGACCGTGACCAGGTTTGAGGTGGGCATGGAGCGCTGGGCGCCGGAGATCGCCAAAGCGTGGAAGGCCAGCGCCACGGCAGAAGACGGTGGCGGCGTCCTGTTCGACCTCGGCACGCACGTCCTGGACCTGTGCCTGCAGTTCTTTGGTCCGGCCACCGTCACCTACGCGGAAATCCAGGCGCGCCGTCCCCAGGAAAGCGTCGATGACGATGTCTTCCTGGCACTCCGGCACCAGTCCGGTGTGGTCAGCCATGTCACCATCAACCTGACCAGCCACCTGCACGGCCCGCGCTTCCGCATCCTCGGTACCGAGGGCGGCTTCGTGAAGTTCGGCACCGACCCCCAGGAGCCCTATGTGCTGGGAGGCGGGCTCCCTACGGACGCGCGATACGGCGTCGAACCCGCCGAAAATCATGGCACGCTGGAACTGAACGGGCAGCGCATCGAGGTCCCCACAGAGCGCGGCGCCTACCCCGAGTTCTACCGGATTCTGGCGGAAAAGCTCGACGACGGCGGCACAGCCTCCGCGCTTCCCTTACCTGTGGATCCGGCCGGCTCCGTTGCGGTGCTGAAGCTGATTGAGCAGGCTAGGTCGCTGGCGTAACGTCCGCGCTGGCAACCAGCGAGTAGATGGCCTTGAGGTCGTCGTTGCCTTCAGTGGGCTGGCAACTGCCCGTCAGCTGGACGATATCCGCTGCGGTCTCGTGGTGAACTACCGTGACGGCGGTGAACTGGGCCAGCGAGCCGGCCTGCGGATGCGTGTAGCGTGCTTCGCGTACGTGCCAATCCCGGCCATTAATCACCACCGGCTCCGTGCCCAGCAGAACAGCATCCGGCAAGGCATCCAGGAACGAGTCCACGGACGCAGCGATGTCCTGGAGCTGGTAGCCGGGCAAGCGGCGCGACACGGAAATCACCACATTCGCTGTGTAGCGTCCTTCCGCAGTGGGGGCCATCAGGGCGCCCACCGCGTCGGGGACCACTTGCTGGGACCATCCCGCGGGTGCGTTGAGTTTGATGGTGGGGTAGGCGGGGAACCCGCTGGACGGGAAAACCTGGTGCGATGTCATGGGAGCCCTTTCGGAGCGTTCAGTGCAGGAAGCTATTTGCTGAGGAAGTCGACAAACCCGGTCACGGAATCAACGAACCCGGACGGGCTGATGGTGATCTGGCCACCTGCTCCCAGTCCCAGCTCCGCAGTGATCTTGGCGCCCGCGCCGAGGGTCAGTCCGTCTTCGTCCATGGAAGCCGTAAAGAAGTGACTCTCGCCGGCTCCGGCGGCAACTGTTGCGTTGAGAGTCAGCGTCTGGCCTAAAACTTCGACGTACCGGCTTCCGGTCAGTTCCGCTCCGGCACCAGCGCTGAACGCTGTACCGGTTGTCTCGCGGCCCTTAACGCTCAGCTCGCCTTCGCCGGCGCTTGCCCAGGCCCCGGCGCGCAGTTCTCCGCCCTGCCCCAGGGAGAACAGCCCGCCGGCGAACTCGGTCTTGTTGTCCACGGTGAGCTTCTGACCAGCAAAGCCTTCACCGCCCGCGGAAAACAGGAACGGGCTGGTCGCTTCGGCGTGTGCGCTGGCCTCCACCCCGGTCATCACGCGCGTCGTGGAGGTATTGGTGGCCCAGCCGTCAAAAAAGTCGGACCGCACGGTGGTAGTGTTCTCGGCCCCTGCAAACGCTTCGCCGGTGGCGCTGGCGTGGGGGAGTCGCAGCCCGAAGGGCACGCTTGCATCGAACTCGCCGTTGGCGCGCGCTCCGACGAACGTTTCGTTGGTGACAGTGGTGTCCACTGGCCCGTATCCGGACTTTGCTGTCCACGTCATCTGCCCGCCGGTGGATGCCTCGGCGGAGCCGCCTACTGCGATCCCGTCCGGCCCCATCGAGCCGTGCACTTCGCCTGTTGCCTGACTGTCGAAGGAGCCTTCGCCTTCAACGGTGACGGGACCGTAGGTGGTGGGATCAAAAGTGAAACCCAGTGGCCCTGAGGGGCTCCTGCCCTTTCCGTCACCAAGCCCCCGCCCCGGACCGCCCAGCGAAGCTTGCTCCTGCTGATCGGCATTGAGTTTCAGGGCGCGGGCGTTGTCCTTGAGGCAAACCGCTGCCGCACCGAGCCGTCCGTAAAGCTGGCTGTGCCAGTTGCTGCGGAATTGCTCGGCGTCGTTTCCCCGCCAGTAGTTGCCATTCTGAATGAGCACGTTGAGCTGCTGTTGAAGTGTGGTGAGCTTCTCAGCTTCGGAGTCCATCACTGCCGAGAGCCGGCGGAGATCTCCGACGTCGGCGCCTACCAGTCCCTGCCCCATTATGTACTCAGCCCCATCACGCATCCCCTGAACGTAGCGACATTGCAAAAACCTGCGGACCAGTCTTGGCGCCAGGCGTCTCCCGAGCATAGTTGCCCGGGAACAAGGCTGCCATGGGGAGAACTACCGGGGTGGATAAGTCCGTCCGGAAAATTTGGCCACCTGCGTAACCTCGTCGCAGCCGCGAACGATGTAAGGGGAGTGCGGGCCACGTCCGCGCACTGATCATCCGGCAGCGACCCAACCGCTGCCGGGGCAATCCCAAGAATTTTGTCGGAGGGTTTTTATGTCCTTGTTCACTGTCCTCGCCACCAGCAAAGTCGCCGCGGGCGTCCTGGCCGCCGGAGCTGTAGCTGCCGGTGGAACCGGTGTAGCTGCCTTCAATGGCGCACTCCCCACCGAACTCCAGCAGACCGCCCATGACATGGCCGGCGCACCTGCCCCGCTCGACGGAAAGGCCGCGGAAGCAGCCCAAGCCGTCGAATCGGCCAACACCAAGGCGGCTGGCGCCGTCGGGACCGCGCAGGCACAGGCGACCGAAGCCGCCGAAGCCGGTCAGGCAAAGGCTGCCGATGCTGTTTCCGGCGCGACGGCCACGGCCAACGACGCCACCTCCCCGGAGGCTTTCGGCCTGTGCACCGCGTTCCTCAACGGCGGACTGAAGTCTGATGCCAAGGTCCCGGGCTTTGAGTCCCTGACCATTGCCGCCGGTGGCGAAGCGAAGGTGGAAGCGCACTGTGAGGCAGTGGTTGACGCCGGCAATGCCGCCGACGCGAAGGCGAACGGTTCGGCCCAGGCAGACGCCGACGCCGATGCTTCCGTGGTGTCCGGACTCCCGGCAAAGCCGGCGGTACCGGCCGTCCCCGCCAAGCCTGCCGTCCCTGCAACGCCTGACGTGCCGGCGACCCCTGCGGTCCCGGCGACGCCTGCTGTCCCGGCTCTCCCGTCGCAGGTTCCGAGCGACGTTCCGGCGGCACCAGGAGCACCCCTCGATTCTGTCCGCTAAGCGGGCAGCGGCTACGGTTTAAGGGCGGGGCTCCTTGGCTTAGGACAAGGAGCCCCGCTTCATAACGTGGGATGGAGGCGTCCACGGGTGCTTGACCCCTTGGCTGATGAATATGTGCAGGCGGATCATGACGACCCCGCGCTGCTCTTCACGGCTGCCTACAACAACTTCGCCGGACCTGTCTTTGGTTACCTTCGTGCCCGCGGCGTGGACGACCCCGAAGCCGTCACCCAGGACGTGTTCCTCGCCCTGTATCCAAAGCTGGAGACTCTCCACGGCGGCCTCCAAGGTGCCAAGGCGTTGTTGTTCTCGATCGCCCACGCGCGGATGGTGGACCATTACCGCAAACGCGAACGCACGCCTGGTTCCACCCCCTATGACTCAGACTTGGACTCGCGGCGTACACCGTCGGCGGAAGACCAGGCCATGGGACGGGCCTCCGGCCTGGCCGTCACGGAACTTCTGGACGACCTCGCGGACGACTACCGGGAGGTCCTGGCTTTGCGCGTTGTAGCGGACCTTTCCGTGGAGGAAACAGCGGCCACCATGGGCAAGTCCCAGGGAGCCGTGAAGCAGTTACAGCGCAGGGCATTGAGCGCACTGAAGAAACGTGCGCAACGAACGAACGGCACATCATGAGCGAACATTCTCCGCTGCGGGGACGCAACGACGAGCAGGCGATCGACCGCCTGATGGCTGACTCCGGCCTGGAAGGCGACGCTGATCTCCGCGCCGAATTGCTGGAACTCCGCTCGCTGGCCAGCACAGCGCCTTTGCCGTCCGACGCAGTCCGCGCACTTATGGCCAGCGGCCCGGCTGCGGCCACCCAGCAGCCCACGACGGCGGATGGCGGGCCGGCATCGTCCGGCGCACCGACGTCGGTACTCACCACGGTTGCCCCGACGGTCCCCGCCCCTATGGAGGAGTTGGCGCCTGTCGACGAACTTGCTGCGCGGCGGCGGAGGAAGCGTGGTGCGACCATTGCCGGCCTCGCAGTTGTCGTGTCGCTGGCCGGTGGTGCTACTGCTGCAGTTGCGTCCGATGGCGGCATCCCCGGCGCCTTCCAGCATCTTGGCGCAGCCATCGGTTCAGTGGTCTCGCAGTTCACGCCCGGCTCCGGGAACGTTCCGCAGCAAGGCGGTCCGGCGGATTCAACCCCGGCTCCCGGTGTTGGGGAAACGCCCGCAGCTCCTGCCCGGAACCTGCCCGCGCCAGCGCCGGTTGCCCCCACGCCCACGGGCGCCCCGGAGTCCGGTTCCCAGCCTCAGCCCGGCGGGGGAGCGTCGGCCCACATGCCCAAGGCTCCCGGAAAGGGCGGGCCCGGCAATGTCATCCCGACGCCCCCGGCCGTACCTGTGACACCGCCCGCCCTCGATGCGCCGAGAGTCGATCCTTCTCAGCTCCGCCCGTCGGACCTTCCCGTGCCGGTTCCCACCCACGTGGTTCCCTCACCGCCGGCCGATCCCAGCATCTTCGGCGCGGGTTAAACCACGACGGCGGGGTGCGGCTTCGTGTGGAAGCTGCACCCCGCCGTCGGGCGTAAGTACTACGCGGAAACCAGGCCGTGCCAGTCGGTCACCAAGGGCAGGTTGTGCGCCTCGGAAACGGAGTGGTGTGCCACGTGGCCTGCGGCGATGTTGAGGCCTGCAGCCAGTGCGGGGTCGCGGTCGAATGCGGCCTTGACGCCCAGGTTGGCCAGTGCCACTGCGTAGCGCAGGGTGACGTTGGTCAGTGCGTACGTGGAGGTGTTCGGAACAGCGCCAGGCATGTTGGCAACGCAGTAGAAGATCGAGTTGTGGACCTTGTACGTCGGTTCCTGGTGGGTGGTGGGGTGCGTGTCCTCGAAGCAGCCGCCCTGGTCCACAGCGATGTCCACCAGAACCGAGCCCGGCTTCATGCGGGAGACAAGTTCATTGGTGACCAGCTTGGGAGCCTTGGCACCCGGGATCAGGACGGAGCCGATCACGAGATCTGCGTCGATGACTGACTTCTCGATCTCGTAGGCGTTGGAGGCAACGGTCTTCAGGCGGCCCTGGTAGAGGGCATCGAGTTCGCGCAGCCGGTTGATGTTGATATCCATGATGGTGACATCAGCACCGAGGCCCAGCGCCATGGCGGCGGCGTTGGTTCCCGCAACACCGGCACCGAGGACGACAACCTTGGCCGGACGGACTCCCGGTACGCCGCCCAGGAGGACGCCCTTACCGCCGGCAGGAGCCATGAGGGAGGAAGCGCCGACCACGACGGACAGGCGGCCCGCGACCTCGGACATGGGAGCGAGGAGCGGAAGGGTGCGGCCTTCCTGCACGGTTTCGTAAGCGATGGCCGTGACGCCGGAGTTGATGAGCTCGGCGGTGAGCTCGGGCTCTGCGGCGAGGTGCAGGTAGGTGAAGAGGATGAGGCCCTTGCGGAAGCGGTGGTACTCGGCCGCGATGGGCTCCTTGACCTTCATGACCATGTCCGCGCGGCCCCAGACGTCGTCAGCTTCGTTGACGATTTCAGCGCCGGCGATCGAGTATTCCTCGTCGGTGATGCCCGAGCCGAGGCCTGCGCCGCGCTCAACCAGAACGGTGTGTCCGTGGGTGCGGAATTCGTGGACACCAGCAGCCGTGATGGCTACGCGGAATTCGTTGTTCTTGATTTCTTTGGGGACGCCGATGATCATCTGTGGGCTCCATCGTTAGCGGCCTCTTCGGCCGAAAATGTGTTGCGGGCTGTGATTCCAGAATAAATCCGGCTGTGAGGCAGGCGACATGGATTCCAGCGCCTGCATCTGCGGAAACCCCGGAAAGTCAAGGTTCTTCCCTGCTGCCGCTCGACATTTGTCGAGCACTGGAGCGTCAGGTGTCGCCTGCTGTTGGTACGCTTTCTGGATGCAGCAGGACGTGGAACAGATCGTAGAACGCGTGGCTTTGAAGCTCGGCCGTGGCCTGTCCCTTGAAGACCTTGACGGTGTCCTCCTGGCCTACAGCTCCAACCAGTCGCACGCCGACCGCGTTCGCGTGAACTTCCTCCTCAGCAAGCGGGTCCCCAGCGACGTCAGCGTCTGGCAGCTCTCCCACGGCATCGCAACGGCGGTGCGTCCCGTGGTGGTTCCCGCCAATGACGAACTCGGCATGTTGGGCCGTGTGTGCGTGCCCCTGCTGGTGCGCGGTTTCCGTGTGGGCTACTTGTGGGTTCAGTTGGACCTCGAGGAGCAAAGCGCGACGGCGATACTCGCCGAATTGCCCGGCGTGCGCGACGAACTGGACCTGTTGGCGGGGTTGCTCCTTGACTCGAACACAGCCGAATCCGAGTTCCGGCGCAGGCGTGAGCAGGAGTTCCTCTCGGCCTGCGGTGGGGAATCGAACGCTGTTGCCGCAGTGGCCGGTTGGAAGGAAATCCAAGGCCGCGGTCCGTGGCAACTGGTGACCATCCTGGACCCTGAAGGTGCCAGGTCCGACGTCGATCCCATTGCCGCGACCCTGACGCACCGCTCGGCCGCGCTGCAGTCCACCATCGGCGTCCATGCCGCGTTGTTCAGCGCCGGAACCGAGACGCACTCGGTGGTCCTGTTCCGCGAGTCCGGGGGACGGGCTGACCACGCTCAGGTGCTGGTGCACTATCAACTGGAGCTTGCGAAACGCGCGGGCCGCAAGGTGGACAGGGTGATTCTGGGCATCAGTGAGCCATTCCAAGTCATCCGGCAGCTTTCGGGTGCATACCGCCAGTCCAGGGTTGCTGCGCAGGCGGCTTCAGTGGACAGGCCTCTGGGAGAGCTCGTGGACAGCCGCGCCGTGGGGGTTTACCAGCTCTTTGACCGCCTGCTGGCCCCGGGCGGCTGGGACGACACCGGTTCAGTGCATTTCAGGACCCTTGAGGATCAGGACAAGAACGGCGAGCTCTTGCCCGTCCTGGAACTGCTCTACGACAACGACAGTTCCGTGCAGGACGTCGCGTCCAAACTCCACCTCCACAGAAGCAGCATTTACAACAGGCTCGGCCGTATCCGCCAACTCATCGGTGCTGATCCGCTGAACGGCGCGATCCGGCTTGAATTGCATGCGGCGTTGAAAGCGAGGCGGTGGGCGGGGCGACCTCGGATCTGATCCCCGGAAAGCCCGGAGGCAGGCACCCAGTGTGGGTGCCTGCCTCCTTTGACGTACGGCTCTACGAGCGCCTCAACCGCTGGCAGCTCCAGCGCCCCAGCCGGCGTCGGAACATGGCAGTGCGGCCGCTGCTGCAATACCGCCCATGCCACCCGACGTGCACGGTGGTCCGGGGCAACCGCGTACTCACTGCAATGCCTTCTTGGCTGCGTCAAGGAGCGATTCCAAGGTGGTTTCACTGGGCTGCGGGGTGGTGCCCGCATTGGGATTGCCCGTGGGGCGCGGCTTGGAGGTCGGCGTGGCGGTCTCCGTGGGTGTGGGAGTCGGGGTCGGCGTGGGAGTGACCGTCGGGGTCGTTGTGGGCGTCGGCGTAGTGGGCGGCGTGGTGATCGTATCCGATGGAACGTCGCTGGGTGCGGGTGCCGGCTGGGCCGGAACAGGGGTGGTCACGCCGGGCACAGGGGTGACGGCTGACGGGGCTGCCGCTGAAGGAACCCACACCGGATCAGCGAGCGATACCTGTGGTGTCGGGACTGACGACGGCGATACTGCCGCGGGTGCCTCCGGAACCGTTGCGGGCTGGCCCGCTTGGGACGATGACGAAGCCGACGATGAGGGTGCTGATGCCGTGGCATAGGAGGCTCGTGGCGCGGGGGAGGTTGACGCCGACTCGCGGTCCTCACCGCCCTTGCTGCCGCTGGCTTCCTGGGCCGGGGTTTCCTGTCCGAAGAACGGAATTTCCAGGGCCTGGCCCAGGGTTCCGGCCGTCAGTACCAAGCCAAGGGCGCCGGCAACCACTGCCATACGCTGGCTCATGTGCTTCACCGAAGCGGCTTTCCGCAAAACAGTTTGGGGTTCGCGGCCCAACGACGACGCGGCGCCGAAGCCGGATTTGGCAGCCGTGGGTGCTCCCGGCTGCTTCCGTGAATCCTTGCGGCTGGCGAGGGAAGCCGAGGCTGTTGCGGCCGCGGCAACCTGGGCCGGGGACTTGCCTCGCGGCGAGATGGGTGTCGCCGAGGTGGGTGCCGGCGAGGTGGGTGCCGGAGACGAGGTGCGGGCTACGGGAGCGGTCGCGGCTTCCTCGCGGACGGCCACTACGGGAATGGCGGCCGTTGCGGGCTCAGACTTGTCCGGCTCAGTGCCTGCTGGCTGCACGATCGGAATGGCCGCAGTGGGAGGCCCCGGCGTGGTCGGCTTGGGAGCTGCTGCCCGGGCGGCCTCAACGGTCGGAATTGCCGCGGTAGCCGGTTCCGGCAGTGCTGACTCTTCAGCTGCGGATTCCTCCGGTGCGATGACGGCCCGGGCCGCCTGCTCACGCTCCGCCGCGCGAACGGCTGCGCGCGTGGCGGGTGCTGCGACGGTGGGGGTGGCCGCAATGGCGGCTTCCGGCGTCGTGCTTGAAGTTTCCGGCGCCGCGACGGCGTCTGCTGGCGCGCTGGTGAGGGATCCGCTGGGTTGGGCCCGACGGCGTCCGGTTGGCTTGGTGCGCTCGCGGTCGTTCTGGGCGCGGCGCGGCTGATCCATGGTTGGGGACATGGTGGTTGCCTCTCAACGCCTTCGAGGTTAGCTGTCGGGTTCGGACGAGGCCGTCCGGCCGCCTGAGCGGCTTCACCCCAAGGACTTGGAAACAAGCCCGGGAACTCTGGGTCCCCCGCCTCTGCCGCGGGTCTGGCGGATCCCGGATTGCGGCAGAGCTCGGCGTCAATCCGGAAGCGGCCCAGCGGATATACGGGTCGCCCTACGACGGTACATGAGCCGGAAAGTAAAGTCACATTAATGTAACGGGCGGTAGGTCGCCCGGATTGAGGGAGCCCTACCGCTTAGGCTTCGGGGCCGGCGCTGGAGCCGGGAGCTCGTGCTGGATCTTCTGGATTTGGTGTGCCTGATGAGTCTCAGGGCGGAAGATCTCGTCGGCGATGCCCAGCATTCCGCCCGCCGCCGCCCGCCTGACTCCGTGCTTGGACTGCCGCGAGGTCCAGTACCAGAGGCCGGCGAGGAGCGCGGGAACTCCGAGTACTGCGGCCAACACGGCCAAGATATCCATCGCCTAAGACTAGCTTCGGCGTGCAGCGGCAGGTAGACATTGTCTATGGACCTGCCAGTGATGCCGCCCGTCTCGCCCATGCTCGCCAAGTCCGTTCCGGCCATCCCCGATGTTGGGCACTATGAGCCCAAGTGGGACGGCTTCAGGACCATCGTCTTTAAGGATGGGGACGAGGTCATCCTGGGCAGCCGCAACGAGAAGCCCATGACCCGGTACTTCCCGGAGCTGGTGGAGGCGCTGCGAAAGAACCTCCCGGACAAATGCGTGATCGACGGCGAGATTGTCCTGATCCAGGGCAACAGGCTGGAATTCGAGGTGCTGCAGCAGCGGATCCACCCCGCGGACAGCCGGGTCCGGATGCTCGCCGAGAAGACTCCGTCCTCCATGATTGCGTTCGACATCCTCGCCCTGGGTGATGAGAACCTCATGGACAGGCCCTTCTCGGAGCGCCGCGCCATCCTGGAGCGTGCGCTCGCCGAGGCTGAGCCTCCCGTCTACGTGACCCCCGCGGTGAAGGACCTTGAGCGGGCGCAGGAGTGGTTCGTCCAGTTGGAAGGCGCCGGACTGGATGGGGTGCTGTCCAAGCCGTTGGATGGGAGCTATCAACCCAACAAGCGTGTGATGTTCAAGACCAAGCACGAGCGGACTGCGGACTGCGTGGTGGCGGGATTCCGCTGGCACAAGACAGCGAAAGTTGTGGGGTCCATGCTGTTGGGTCTTTATAACGACGCCGGACGGCTGCAGCACGTGGGGGTGGTGGCCTCATTTCCCATGGCCCGAAGGGAAAGCCTGGTGGCCGAGCTTGAGCCCTACCAGATTGAACTCAGCGAGCACCCTTGGGGCGAGTGGGCCAGCCAGGGAGAGGGAGCCTCAGGTTCGCGGATGCCCGGTGCCCAAAGCCGGTGGAGCGGGGGTAAGGATTTCTCCTTTGTGCCGTTGCGTCCCGAGCTGGTGATCGAAGTGGCCTACGACTACATGGAGGGCGACCGTTTCCGGCACACCACACAGTTCCGCCGGTGGCGGCCGGACCGGACTCCAGAGAGCTGCACGTACTCGCAGCTGGAGGAGCCGGCGGACTATGACCTGGGGGAGATCCTGAGGCTGCCGTAGTTACTCTTCGTGTCCCTGATCGCTGCTCATGCTGCCCTCGGCCGGCGGGGTTTCTCCCGGTGGTACCCCGCCGCCGGGCTCCAGTCCCGTGACAGTCCCGTCGAGGGGATCAGGGTTGGCGGAGGCGGCCGGATCATCGTCCTCGTCCTGGCGCAGTTCGGGATCGGCGTTGACGTCGTCCTTGACGGGCTCGGGGGTCGTTGCAGCGCCGTAGGGCCCCGTGGCGCCGGTTACCCCGAAGCCCTGGGTTTCTTCATTTGAGTCTTTGTTCGTCACGATCAACCCTTTCATAAGCAAACTTACTAGTGCGCCTGCTTCGTCAGCCTAGTCGTGACTCGCTGACCCAACAAGTGCACTCAAGCCCCCCGCCGGCGTCGTGCCTGCGCTCAGCGCCGCGGAGTGGTCGCGGCGACGAAGCTCCGGATGGCATCCGCCACGGCCTTCGGGCGCATGTGTTGAGCAACGTGTCCTACGCCGGGAATCTCTACCAGCCGACCCTGTGAAACCGCCCGGGACAGCCGTAGCGACCAATCAGGGCCCGCCACGTTGTCGCGGCTTCCACGCAGCACCAGCACCGGAACGTTGATCGAGGCCAGGCGTTTCTCGGTGGGGTACTTCATCATCACGGGCAGCTGGGAGAGGTACCAGCGCGGGCCGCAGCGGAAATAGTCGGAAATGACGATCCAGTTTGACGAGGGACTCTCGCGGAGCAGCCCGTCGAGGACAAGGGCCAAGGATTGGCGCCCCACGTTCTTGTGCCGCGAATCAACCACCGGTCCCATCAGCACCAACTGCCGGGCGCGTTCCGGCGCATGCAAAGCCGCTTCGATGGTGAACTGCACGCCCATGGAGTGGCCCACCAGTACGTACGAATCGATGCCGCGGGACGCGAGGGCCGCAGCGATGAAGGCCCCGTAATCCTCCACGGAGAGCTGCCGATCAGGCTTTGGTGTCCCTGCAAAACCCGGGAGGTCCAGGGAGTACGTGGGTGCATCAGCCGCGAGAACGGCATGAAGTCGCGCCAGGTAGCGGTGTGAGACCCCGATGCCATGGATCAGGATGTACGCAGGTTCGGTGCCCAACCCGGGCCCAGGCTCGGGCGAAGGCGTGCCCTCTGCCCATACGATTCGCCCCTTCAGGCCCAACGCCTCGACGTCGGCGGACAGCAGCGCTGCCGGCTTCTCCCGCGCTTTCATCAGGATGTCCGCTGCAGGAACGCCGCAGCGCCTGGGCCGGTCAATTCACTCTCCGCAACCGGCCGGCCGGACACCGCGAGCAGCAGGGAAATGGCCGCGCCTTCAACGGCGGGGCCGTCCCCGTGCTCGAACGGGGTGTCTGTTGCCACCAGGCGCCAACCCGCTGCGATCTCCTTGCCGCCACCCATCTTGGTGGTGGTCCGCACTTGGTAATCGATGGCAGTGGCGACGTGGTCCGCCGGATAATCGCGGTGCAAGCCCAGTGGGCGGCGAATGTCCTCCCCGTGGACGAACGCCTCGACCAGCCTGGTGGCCAGTCCGGCCGGCGGACCGGATGTCCGGGAGAGTACGGACTCCAACTGGACCAAGGTCTTTGCGGGGTCCCCGGTCTTCTCGCGCTCCACACCCACGGCGTTGTCGCGGTCAAAATCCATCCGGGAGGCAATCATTCGGCGCATGAAATTGAGGCGCGTGGTCTTGGCGCTGTCGATAATGTGAGCCAGGACATCATGGACGTCCCAGCCCGGGCACAGCGTCGGTGTCTTCCATTGCTCTGGCGGAAGTTGGTCCAGATCCTGGATCAGGGCACGGCGTTCCTCATGCACCACGGGCCAGACAATGGAAGGGGAAGTCGACGCCATACTGCTATTGAACAGCATGGCGGCAATTCAGGCTGGGCTATTCCCTGTTCGCGTCGTCCGACTCGGTGGGGTCGACTGCGGGACGTGAAGCGTCAAGCGCCGCGGCCGCCTCAGCTGCGTCCCGGCGTCGTGCAATTCTCGATTCCGTCCACATGGCCACGGCCACGAACACCGTGCACGCGAACATGAAGGTTGCCACAAAGTTCAATCCCATGGCAGAGCCCAAGGGTGCGGCAAGGGCCATGGCGGCCAACCCGGCCACGATATGCCACCCTTTGAAATTGCCCACCGATCAAGCGTAACCCCGGCCTTAAGTGGTGCTGGCCTGTTGGATGGGATCGTTGCTTGATCCTTATCACTCCGACACTTTTAGCCGGCGTTTAAGTCATTTTCGTCGGCCTGCACAGCGGCCGCTTCAGCCTGTTTCTTCTTTTGCGTTTCCAGCCAGGCCATGATGGCGGCCTGCCGGATCCGGCGATGCGTGCCACGGTACTCCACGGGGATTTCGCCGCGATCTGTCATGTTGCGCAGATACGTGTGCGAAATGCCCGCGAGCTCCGCTGCCTGCGAGGTGGTGAGCATTTCCTCCACGCTGCTGACCGTCACCGTTTCGCCCCGGCCCAGCCTCGCGAGGAGATCGACGACGGCGTCCCTCGCCTGATCGGGCAGACGGTGGACGGTGCCATCCACAAACACGGTGATGTCGTTGCTGTCCGCCAGGGAGCGCGCCAGATTCCGGGCGTCATCGGCGGGGAGGCCAGCGGTGACGCGTGGAGCTATCAATGCCATGGCAGAAGCCTAGCCTGAGGCGCACCGCCGGCCGGGCAAGCAGGAAACGCTATTCCGCGTCCAGGTCCGTCTCCAGCAGCTTCACCAGTGCGTCCAGCGCAGCGTCGGCACCGTCCCCCTCGGCCCGCAGCACCACGACGTCGCCTTTCGCGGCACCGAGAGTCATGAGCGAAAGGATGCTGGCGGCGTCGAGCGCGTCATCGGCGGGCTCGCCCTGCATGGCAATGGTGACCTCCACTGGCTGCTCACCCGCGGCCTCGGCGAACAAGGCGGCGGGGCGGGCGTGCAGGCCGGAGCGGCTGGCGATGGTGGCTGTGCGTTCGGGCATGGGTTTCTCCTTTGACGGAAACAAACAGAAGTTAGAGGCCGAGTTCTTCGAGGACGGGGAGTTTGGCGCGCACCCAGTCGCGGGCTTCAAGGGCGCTCGGTGCGGACAGAGCCAAGCGTGCCAGTTCCTGCGCCTGCTCCAGGGTGACGGTCTTCAGCACAGTCCCGACGGCGGCCAGCGACCGGGCGGTCATGGACAGTGTGGTCACACCCAGTCCGGTAAGGACGACGGCGAGGGCCGGGTCCGCGGCTGCCTCGCCACAGACGCCCACCGGCTTGGGATCGCCTTCCCGACCGGAGCCTTCCTGCGCCGCGCCTTCCACGGTGAGCTGGACGAGACGGAGCACGGCGGGCTGCCACGGAGTGTTGAGTTCGGCGAGGGGTCCGAGCTGGCGGTCGGCGGCCATGGCGTACTGGGTGAGGTCGTTGGTGCCCAGGGAGGCGAACCCGACTTCCCGCAGGACGGTGGCGGCGGTCAACGCAGCAGAGGGAACTTCCACCATCACGCCCGGTGTCTGGATACCGGCGGCGGCGCACAGGGATGCGAAGCGGCCGGCTTCGGCGGCGGTGGAGATCATCGGTGCCATGACCCACACATCGGCGTCGGACTCTGAGGCTGCCCGGGCGATGGCCTCAAGCTGGCGCTCCAGCACGCCCGGTGTGGTGAAGTCGGTGCGGTAACCACGCACACCCAGTGCAGGGTTGGGTTCGGTGGCGTCGGTGAGGAAGGGCAGGGGCTTGTCCGCGCCCGCATCCAGGGTGCGGAGGACCACTTTCTTGCCCGGGAACGCATCGAACACGGCTTTGTAGGCTGCGGCCTGCTCGTCCACGGAAGGCTCCGTGTCACGTTCCAGGAAGCAGAATTCGGTGCGGAACAGGCCAACACCTTGGGCGCCCAAAGCGGCAGCTGCCACAGCATCCTTGGCTCCGCCGACGTTGGCGAGCAGCGGCACCAAGTGCCCGTCCGCCGTCGTGCCGTTTCCGTCGAATTCGGCGAGCGTGGCGGAGGTTTCCGCCCACGCCGTCGCTGCGGCGCGCTGCTCCTCAGAGGGGGAAACAGCAACGAAACCAGCCGCGCCGTCCACGTAGACCTCGGTACCATCGGCAATCTCGTCAACCCCGTGTGCGGCAACAACAGCAGGCAGGCCGAGGGAGCGGGCGATGATGGCCGTGTGGGACTGCGGGCCACCACCGGAGGTCACCAATGCCAGCACCACGGAGGGATTCAGCGTTGCGGTGTCGGCCGGCGCCAGGTCCTCGGCCACCAGGATGAAGGGCGTCTCCGAGGCAGGAATGCCCGGTGCGGGGACGCCACGGAGTTCAGCCACAATACGGGCGCGCACGTCCAGGACGTCAGTGGCGCGCTCGGCCATGTAGCCGCCCAGGTTGTGCAGCATTTCAGAGACAGACGCGCCGGCTTCCCAGATGGCCCGCTCCGCTGAAGATCCGGCGTTGATGAGCTTGGCCGCCGACTTCAGGAGCATGGTGTCCTTGGCCATGAGCGCAGTGGCTTCGAGGACGGCCTTGCCGTCGCCTGAAGCGCTGTCCGCACGTCCCTTGAGCTCGTCATGGACGGACTGCGCGGCAGCCTTCAAGCCTGCGACAGCGTCTTCCGGCGCAACGTCCGCAGCCAAACGCTCTCCCGACGGCGGTTCGCTCACCGGCTTGGGCATCTGGCGGACGGAACCAATGATGCGGCCAGGGCTTACCCCTACTCCTTGGAAATTCTGCACTGAATCCTCTGTTCCTGCTTGTTGGTTCAGGCCCGCCGGCGACGGCACCGGGAGCCTCGAAAACTAGCCTACAAAATTCCTTTGTGAGCCACTTCATATAGCAACGCTATAGGTGCTAGGGTAGCGGTTATGAGTTTCGATGACCAGCTTCCGCCCAAAATTCGGTTGCTTCGCGCAGCTGCCGAGTTGCTGGCGAATTCGGAGGGGTCAGCGGTCTCAACGCGCCAGATCACCAAGCTTGCCGGGGTCACGGCGCCTACGCTCTACCACCACTTTGGTGACAAAGAAGGACTGTTCGACGCCGTCGTTTCCGCCGGCTTTGAAGAGTATGTGGCAGGAGAGCGTGACTTTGCGCCGTCCGGGGAGCCTTTGGAAGACGTCCGGCGGATGTGGGATAACCACGTCCAGTTCGGGCTGAGCCAACCCCATCTGTATCTGGTGATGTTCGGCAACATCAGGCCGGAAAGCCGCCCAGCAATCGTGGCTGATGCTGAAGCGCTTCTGGAAGAGATGCTGAACAAGGCCGCTATCTCCGGTCAGATCAACGTGCCACCCCGCGAAGCGGCACGCAGCATCCTGGCGGCCAACGTGGGCGTCACGCTCATGTTGATCGCTGAACCGGTGGAAGAACGGAACCTCGAGCTCTCAACGATGACCCGGGATTCCATGATTTTTGCTGTCTCCACGGAAACCGCCCGTGGCGCCGCAGCGGACGACTCCGGTAAGTCGTCGGTAGTTGTTGCGGCAATCGCCCTGAATGCGGCACTGCAGGCCTCGCATTCGGACCAACTTTCCAGCTCTGAACTGAAGCTCTTCCTTGAATGGCTTCACCGCATTTCCAGCAGCTCCTAAGGCTGCACTCTCTCGATCTATATCGACTGACCCCGCGCCGCCGCGGGACACACGTTAGGAATTCACATGGCAACAGAGACAGTTGCGAAGCCCCGCACCAGCGTCCGCGTTGGTGTCCAAAAGTTCGGAACATTCCTGTCCGGCATGATCATGCCCAACATTGGCGCCTTTATCGCCTGGGGACTCATCACGGCCCTGTTCATCGAGAAGGGTTGGATTCCAGTACCCGTCCTCGGCGGATTCGGTACTGATGCCGAGGGAGTCAAAAACCTGGGCCTCGTTGACCCCATGGTGAAGTACCTGCTGCCGCTACTTATTGCTTACACAGGCGGCAAGATGGTCCACGGCGTCCGTGGTGGCGTGGTGGGTGCCATTGGCACCATGGGTGTGATTGTTGGTGCCGGGATTCCTATGTTCATCGGCGCCATGATCATGGGCCCGCTGGGCGGCTGGACCATGAAGAAGCTCGACGCCCTATGGGACGGCAAAATCCGCCCCGGCTTCGAGATGCTGGTGAATAACTTCTCCGCCGGTATCTGGGGGGCGCTGTTGGCGTTGCTCGGTTTGTTTGCCATCTCACCCGTGGTCAAGGTGTTCACTGATGGCGCTACCGCGGTGATCCAATTCCTGATCAACAACAGCCTGCTGCCGCTGACCTCCATCTTCATTGAGCCTGCCAAGGTCCTGTTCCTCAATAACGCCATCAACCATGGTGTGATGACGCCGCTCGGCATTCAGCAGTCCTTGGAAGAGGGCAAGTCCATCCTGTTCCTGCTTGAGGCCAACCCCGGTCCGGGCCTCGGCATCCTGCTGGCGTACATGTTCTTTGGCCGCGGTGCAGCCAGGGCATCGGCACCCGGCGCCGCGATCATCCACTTCTTTGGCGGCATCCACGAGATCTACTTCCCGTACGTCCTGATGAAGCCAATCCTGATCCTCGCTGCCATCGGCGGCGGCATGGCAGGTATCGCCACGCTCACCATCACCAACGCAGGGTTGGTGGCTCCGGCTGCTCCGGGCTCCATCATTGCGGTGCTCGCCCAGACCGCGCGTGACAGTTACCTGGGGGTCATCCTGGCCGTCATTATTGCGACGGCTGTTTCCTTCCTGATCGCCTCGGTGATCCTCCGTGCCTCCAAGAACACGGGCGAGGATGACCTCTCGGCAGCAACGTCCCGGATGGAAGCCATGAAGGGCAAGAAGAGCTCCGTCTCTTCGGCACTTGTTGGTGACCGCGCAGGCGCCCAGCCTGGCACCGTCCTGACCCGCCCGGTCCAGAACATCGTGTTCGCCTGCGACGCCGGCATGGGTTCCAGCGCCATGGGTGCCTCGGTCCTGCGCAACAAGATCAAGGCAGCCGGTTTCCCGGACGTCAAGGTCACCAACTCGGCCATCGCCAACTTGAACGACAGCTACGATGTGGTGGTCACGCACCAGGACCTGACCGAGCGTGCCCAGCCGAGGACGGCCAGCGCCGTTCACTACTCGGTGGACAACTTCATGAACAGCCCCCGCTACGACGAAATCGTCGAGTTGGTCCGGAGTAGCAACAGCGAAGCCCCTGCCGCCACTCCGGCTGCCGCCACCCCGGCAGCCGCCACTCCGGCAGCCACCACCCACGGTGCGCATGCCGCTGAACCCGCGGCCGCCGTCGAGGGTAAAGGTGTCCTGCTCCGCGAAAGCGTGGTCCTGAACGGCACGGCGATTGACCGCGACGCGGCGATCGACGAGGCCGGAAAGCTCCTGCTGGATCGCGGGGCCGTTGATGTCAGCTACGTCCACGCCATGCACGAACGCGAGGAATCAGTGTCCACCTACATGGGCAGTTTCCTGGCGATCCCGCACGGCACCAACGATGCCAAGGAACACATCAACCACTCGGCAGTGTCCATCATCCGCTACCCCGAGGGCATCGACTGGGGCGGCAAGCAAGTGAAGTTCGTGGTCGGCGTGGCCGGCATCAACAACGAACACCTCCACATCCTCTCGTCGATCGCCAAGATCTTCACCAACAAGGCGCAGGTAGCCCAGTTGGAGGAAGCAACCACGGTTGATGAAGTCCTGGAGCTGTTCGGAAAGGTCAACGCATAGTGAAGGCAGTCCATTTTGGGGCAGGCAACATCGGGCGCGGCTTCGTGGGGCTGCTGCTTCACGAGGCCGGCTATGAGGTGGTGTTCGCGGATGTCGCGGACGCGCTGATCAGCCAGCTCGCAGCGGCCAGCAGCTACGACGTCCACGAGGTTGGCGAGAGTCCGGCGGTCAAGACCGTTACCGGCTTCCGTGCCTTCAATTCCGCGTCGCAGGAAACAGCTGTTGTGGAGGAAATCTCGACGGCGGATGTGGTCACCACTGCTGTGGGGCCACACATCCTGAAGTTTGTGGCACCGGTGATCGCCCGCGGGCTGGCGGCCAGGCCCACTGACCTGCCGCCTCTGCAGGTGATGGCCTGCGAGAACGCCATTAACGCCACGGACCTCCTGCACACGGAAATCCGGGCGGCCTGGGACGACTCGGCGGGCGACTTGGACGCCGTCGCGGTCTTTGCCAACACTGCTGTGGACCGCATTGTCCCCAACCAGGCTCCGGACCAGGGCCTGGATGTCACGGTGGAGACCTTCTACGAATGGGTCATCGACCGCACCCCGTTCGGTGACAACGTACCGGACATCCCCGGTGCAACCTTCGTGGACGAGCTCGGCCCGTACATCGAGCGCAAGCTGTTCACGGTGAACACTGGGCATGCTTCGGCAGCGTACTTCGGGTACCAAGCCGGGCTTGAGAAGATCTCCGAGGCTATGGCGGATCCGTCAGTTGCAGCGAAGGTCCGCGCAGTCCTGGAGGAAACCAAGGAACTGCTGGTGGCCAAACATGGGTTCGTCGAGGCGGAGCAGGAAGCGTATGTGCAGAAGATCTTGTCCCGCTTCACCAACCCGCACTTGCCGGACACCGTGAACCGCGTGGGCCGTGCGCCGCTGCGGAAGCTCGGCCGGCACGAACGGTTTGTTGGCCCGGCAGCTGAGCTCGCCGAGCGTGGAGTCACTCCGGTAGCGCTGCTCGAGGCAATGTCTGCGGCCCTTCGTTTCGACGACGGCGCCGACGACGAAGCCGTTGAGCTCGCAAACATGCTGTCCGAGCTGGACGCGGCTGCCGCCGTCGAACGCATCACGGAACTGACGCCGACGCACCCTCTGTTCCCGGCGTTGCAGAAGCTCGTGGAAGATCGGCAGGCCGAGGCGTAAGCGCCACCCGAAAGTAACAAAGGCTCTCCGGCGGGAGAAAAAAGCGTGACTTCAGTCACAAATGCCCGCTGGAGGGCCTTTCGGTTTTGAAGTTAGCCTCACCTTACTAATAGAGTCAAAAACAATTAGGCAACACATCTATGACTTATTAGTGAGTGGAGTACTGGCGTGAAAAAGAGGCTGTCGAGCTACATTGGGGCACTGGCTGCAGGCGCTGCCTTGCTGACCGTCACGGCGTGCGGAGGCGGCGCGACGGCGTCCTCGCAGCCTGAAGAAGCCAGCACCATCACCATCGAGCACGCCCAGGGTTCAACCACCAACGTTCCCGTGAATCCGGCCAAGGTTGTCACCTTCGATCTCGGCGTCCTGGACACCATGAACGCGCTCGGCGTCGAGCCCACCGGTGTTCCCGAGGCCAGCTACCCGGAGGCGCTCAAAAAGTTCTCCGAGGCCAAGTACGCCAAGGTGGGCTCGCTCAAGGAACCCGACTTCGAAGCCGTCAGCTCCGCAGCCCCGGACCTCATCATCGTCTCCGGCCGCACTGCCGGCGCCTACGAGGAACTGAGCAAGATTGCCCCCACCATCGACCTCTCCGTTGATGCGGCCAAGCCCATGGAAAGCTTCAAGGCCCAGACCGAGAAGCTCGGCAAGATCTTCAAGAAGGAAGACGAAGTCGCTTCCAAGCTCGCAGAGGTGGACAAGACCGTCGCGGATACCAGGACCAAGGCCGCCTCGGCTGGCAAGGGCCTGATCGTCCTCACCTCAGGCGGTGAAGTCACCGCATACGGTGCGGGCTCCCGCTTCGGCATCATCCACGACGTCCTGGGCGTTCCTACCGCCGCAGACGTCAAAGCCGAAGGTTCCCACGGCGAGGCTGTTTCCTTTGAATACATCAAGGAAACCAACCCGGACATCCTCTACGTCATCAACCGCGACACCGCGATCGGCACCGCAGGCTCCACAGCCAACCCCATCCTGGACAACGAGCTGGTGAAGTCCACCAACGCTGCCAAGAACAACAAGATCGTCAACCTGGATCCCGCCGGCTGGTACATCGTGGGCTATGGCCTGAACAACGTCCAGGCCATGGTCACGGCAGTGGCCGACTCTGTCGCCTGACAACCCGCTCCACCTGAAATCCTGACGTGACAACTACAGCCGTGCGCCCCACGGCAGCAGCAAGCCGCAACCGGACGGGCGAGACCGCCCGACTGGTTGCGGCTGCTGCCGTTGTGCTGGTGATCGCGGTTGGCAGCATCTTCGTCGGCGTCAGCGATGTTTCGCTGCCCGCCTTGCTGGCGAACGACGCCGGTGCCTGGGAAATCTTCTGGGTCTCCCGGGTGCCACGCACCGTGGCCGTAGTCCTGGCCGGAATGGCGGTCGCCGTGGCCGGGTTAATCATGCAGCTCATGGCCCGGAACCGCTTTGTTGAGCCCTCCACCGTGGGCACCGTGGAGTCGGCAACCCTGGGAATCCTGGTCGTCACTGTGCTGGCTCCGGACTCTCCGATTCTCACCAAAATGCTGGTGGCTTCTGTGTTCGCCGTGCTGGGCACGGCCCTGTTCCTGGCCATTCTCCGCAGGCTGCCCGCGCGCAACACCCTGCTTATTCCGCTGGTAGGCATCATGCTGGGCGGCATCATTGCTGCAGTCACCACGTTCTTCGCCTACCGCTTCGATCTCCTCCAGACCCTGAGCAACTGGATGATCGGCGACTTCTCCGGCGTGCTCCGCGGGCGGTATGAACTGCTGTGGATCGTGGCCGTGCTGGTGCTGGTGGGCCTCTTTGCTGCTGACCGCTTCACCGTGGCCGGCATGGGGCAGGACTTCACCACCAACCTTGGCCTGAACTACGCGCGCACCATGCGGCTGGGGCTGATGATCGTTTCGTTGATCTCCGCAGTGGTTGTCACCACCGTGGGGGCCGTGCCGTTCCTCGGCCTGGTGGTCCCCAACATTGTGTCCCTGCTCTTCGGCGACAACCTCCGCCGGGCTGTGCCGTGGACCGCTCTTTTTGGGGCGGCATTCGTGCTGGTCTGCGACATCATCGGCCGGACCATCCGGTTCCCCTACGAAGTGCCAGTAGGCATGGTCATGTCCGTGTTGGGCGCCATCCTGTTCCTTTTCCTGCTGTTGAGGAAACGCAATGCCTGAAACTGTCCTCACGGCACCCCGTCTGTCCACCCGCACCCGTTGGCGCGACGCCATCCGCAGTACCCCACCGGGACTGGTGATCGGCATTCTGGCTATTGCCGCCGTCGTGCTTGTTGCCGTTTTCCTGACGATCGACCTTAAGGGCAACATCGCCTACATCCTGCCTCGCCGGGCCATCAAGGTGTCCGCGATGCTGCTGGTGGCTGTCGCGGTTGGGGTTTCCACGCTGCTGTTCCAGACAGTGACGGCCAACCGGATCCTGACGCCGTCCATCATGGGCTTCGATTCGTTGTACATTCTGGTGCAGACCGCGCTGGCGTTCGTGGCGGGTGCCGCGACGCTGGCGACGGCTCCGTCAACGCTGAAATTTGGGCTCGAGATCCTCCTGATGGTGGGCTTCAGCGCCTTCCTGTACCGGTGGATGTTCACCGGCGCCACGAGATCCCTGCACCTGTTGCTGTTGGTGGGAATCGTGCTGGGAACTCTGTTCCGCGGCTTCTCCTCGCTGTTGCAGCGCCTCATGGAGCCCAGCGAATTCATCATCCTGCAGGACTTGTTCTTCGCCAGCTTCAACAACGTGGACCCGGGGTTGCTGGCAGTTTCCGCGGTGCTGATCGCCTTGGTGTGCGTTGGCGTGTGGCGGATGCGGCACACCTTGGACGTGCTGGCGCTCGGCCGCGAAGTGGCCATCAACGTGGGCGTCGACCACAAGCGTGTAGTGATGCGCGTCCTGTTGGCGTGCTCCCTGCTGGTAGCGATCTCCACGGCCCTGGTGGGGCCGGTGACGTTCTTCGGACTCCTGGTGGTCAGCCTTGGCTACCAGCTGTGCCGCGGCTTCCGGCATGCGTGGCTGCTACCGATGGTGGTGCTCATTGGTGCCATTGCGTTGGTGGGCGGCCAGTTGCTGCTGGAGCGCGTTTTCGGGTTCGCCACGGCGCTGAGCGTCATCATCGAGTTCACCGGCGGCATCCTCTTCCTTTACCTGTTGCTGAAAGGCTCACTGAAATGATTGGCGTCTGTGCATGATTACCGTCCGGAACGTGACCAAGCGCTACGGCGGCACTACGGTGCTGGACGACGTCACTTGCGAGATCCCTCGCGGCGGCATCACCTCCATCATCGGCCCCAACGGCGCGGGCAAGTCCACGCTGCTATCGCTGATCAGCCGCCTCCAGCCCATGGACGGCGGGGGAGTGTCGGTGGCTGGCTTGGATGTCACAGCGACGCCCAGCAAGGAACTGGCCAAGACCATGGCCATCCTGCGGCAGGAGAACCACCTGACCATGCGGCTCACGGTCCGCGACCTCGTGGCTTTTGGCCGCTTCCCGCACAGCGGCGGCCGGCCAACGGTGGAGGACCTTGAGCACGTGGACGAGGCCATCCGGCAGCTGGACCTGACGTCCATGGCTGACAAGTTCGTGGATGAGCTCTCCGGCGGTCAGCGTCAACGCGCGTACATCGCGATGGTCCTGGCGCAGGACACCGAATACCTGCTGCTCGACGAACCGCTCAACAACCTGGACATGAAGCACTCCGTGGAAATGATGCGGCTGCTGCGCCGGCTGGCCGACGAGCTCGGAAAGACGATCGTCCTGGTGGTCCACGACATCAACTTCGCGTCCTGCTACTCGGACACCATCCTGGCCATGAAGGACGGCCGGCTCATCCATCAGGGCACGCCCTCGGAGATCATGCGCGCCGGGATGCTGCACGACGTTTACGACATCAACATCCGCATCGAGGAAATCGACGGCAACCGGATCGGCGTGTACTTCGCCTGACGCTCTCTCACCTTCCGCGTGCTTGGGCGGGACGCTCTCTCACCGTCAGACAACAGAGCCCGACGTCGGCACCCCAGCGGGGTGCCGACGTCGGGCTCGGTTTCTCGGGTGTCAGCGCGGTGCCGCGGGTTCGGCCGCGGACAGGGCCGGACACACGGGCCCGCCGGGCGGGGGGGGGGGTGACCTGCGGACCACTGCATAGGCGACCCCGAGGATCGCGAACCAGATGGGCGTCACCAGCAGTGCCGTGAGCGTATCCGGCTGGGTGGTGAGTGCCCACACGAGGAACGCGAAGAACGCGAAGACCACCCACACCATCGGGATGCCGCCTGGCATCTTGAACGGAGAGGCGGCGTGCTGCTCAGGGCGGCGCTTCCGGTACACGAGGTAGCTGGCCAGGATGATGGACCAGACGAACATGAAGCAGACGGCGGACACAGTGGTGACCATGTCGAACGCCACGCCAACGTCCTTGCCCGCGTAGAGAAGCGCGACGCCGGCCAGCAACAGGACGCAGGAAAGGAACAGCGCGTTCTGGGGTACTTTGCGGCTGGAGAGCCGGCCGAAGAGCTTGGGGGCATCGCCGTCGTTTGCCAGGCCGTAGACCATGCGGGACGTGGAGTAGATGCCCGAGTTGGCCGAGGACATGGCCGAGGTGAGCACTACGAGGTTGACCACGGTCGCTGCCATTCCCAGACCGGCGAGGGAGAACATTGCGATGAACGGGCTCTGGCCCGCCTTGAATTCGGTCCACGGGGTGACCGACATGAGGATGATGAGGGCGCCCACGTAGAAGAGCATGACGCGCAGGGGGATGGCGTTGATGGCACGGGGGAGGTTGTGCTCCGGGTTCTTGGTTTCGGCCGCTGCGGTGCCCACCAGCTCGATGCCGACGAAGGCGAAGACGGCGATCTGGAAACCGGCCACGAAGCCCATGAATTCCTTGGGGAAGAAACCGCCGTGGCTCCAGAGGTTGGTAAAGCTCGCGGTGCCTGCGTTGGACTGGAATCCGGTGAAGATCATCACCAGGCCCACCACGATCAGCGCCACGATGGCAATGATCTTGATGAGTGCGAACCAGAACTCGGTCTCGCCGAAGGCCTTGACCGTGGGGAGGTTGAGGAGCAGCAAGATGATGATGGTGGCGATGCCTGGGATCCAGAGTTGGATTCCCGGCCAGAGTTCGTTGGCGTAGCCCGCAATCGCGATGACGTCCGCAACACCGGTGACGACCCAGCAGAACCAGTAGGTCCAGCCGGTGAAGAAGCCCGCCCACGGGCCCAGGAGGTCGCCCGCGAAATCGCTGAAGGACTTGTAGTTCAGGTTGGAAAGCAGCAACTGACCCATGGCCCGCATCACGAAGAAGAGCATGAAGCCGATGATCATGTACACGAAGATCACGGAGGGACCTGCAACGGAGATGGTCTTGCCGGAGCCCATGAAGAGGCCCGTTCCGATCGCGCCGCCGATGGCCAGGAGTTGGATGTGGCGGTTGCTGAGCGAGCGCGACAGGTGGGGCTCGCTGTCCCTGCTGGAGGCGCGGAGCTGCCCCTGTGTTGTCTGGTCGGACATTAGTTCAAGAACCCTTCGAAGGACCCGCCATATTAGTGACGGCCGTTACAAATCTGTTCGATAAAGCTATAGCCAATGTCTGACCAATGGCGAATCGGTCTGCATGGCGAAAGCTCCCCCTGTGGAAAAGGGGAGCTTAGGCCGGTGTTCCTGGCTGACTCTGCTAGGCGATCTGGCGCTTGTAGGCGGCAGTGGCGAAGGCGTAGGAGACGACAAGGATCCCCAGGCACCATGCCAGGGCAACCCAGATATCGCCGCCCACCGGACGCTGCGCGAACAGATCCTGGAGGGTGTTCACGATGGACGTCACAGGCTGGTTCTCGGCGAACCAACGGACCGGGCCTGGCATTGTCTCCGTCGGGACGAAGGCCGAACTGATGAACGGCAGGAAAATCAGCGGGTAGGAGAACCCTCCGGCACCATCCACGGACTTGGCCGAGAGACCCGCGATGATGGCGATCCACGTGAGCGCCAGCGTGAACAGCGCCAGGATTCCCGCAACGGCCAGCCAGTCCAGCACGCTCGCCGAGGTCCGGAACCCCATGAGGAGCGCCACCAACACGATAATCACCAGTGAGAGGCCGTTGGCCACCATGGAGGTCAGTACGTGCGCCCAGAGCACCGATGAGCGTGCGATCGGCATGGACTGGAACCGCTCGAAGATGCCGCTCTGCATGTCCGTGAACAACCGGACCGCTGTGTAGGCAATGCCGGACGCGATCGCGATCAGCATGATTCCCGGGAGCAGGTAGTTGACGTAGTTCTCGGTGTTGGTCCTGATGGCTCCGCCGAAAACGTAGACGAACAACAGCATGAGGGCAATCGGGGTGATCGCCGTGGTGATGATGGTGTCCACGCTGCGGAAAATATGGCGCATGGAACGGCCCAGCAGGACCGAGGTGTCTGCGAAGAAATGGGTGTTCATGACCTGTCCTTTGCTGACTCGTTGTTACCGGCTGGGACGTTGCTGCCGGTTCCCACCAGAGCAAGGAAGATGTCCTCCAGGCTCGGCTGTTTCTCGACGTATTCGATCTTGGCCGGCGGCAGCAGTTGCTTCAGCTCGGCGAGGGTGCCGTTCGCAATGATGCGTCCCTCGTGGAGGATGGCAATCCGGTCCGCGAGTTGCTCAGCCTCGTCGAGGTACTGGGTGGTGAGGAGGACCGTGGTCCCCTGATTGGCCAGGTTCTTGACGATTTGCCACACCTCAAGGCGGGCCTCAGGGTCCAGGCCCGTAGTGGGCTCATCCAGGAAGATCACCTTCGGGTCGCCGATCAGGCTCATCGCGATGTCCAAACGCCGACGCATGCCGCCGGAGTACGTTGCCACTTTGCGGGGCCCGGCCTCGGTGAGGCTGAACTGCGCCAGCAACTCATCCGCGATCTGTCCCGGGTTCTTCAAGTGACGGAGCTTCGCCACGAGGACCAGGTTCTCCTTGCCGGTCAGGACCTCGTCCACGGCTGCGAACTGCCCGGTGAGGCTGATGGACTGCCTCACCTGAAGCGACTCCGCAGCCACATCAAAGCCTTCGACGGCGGCCGAGCCGGCGTCCGCTTTGAGCAGCGTGGACAGGATCTTCACCATGGTGGTCTTGCCCGCTCCATTGGAGCCGAGAAGGGCAAAAATGCTGCCTGACGCTACGTCGAAGTCCACACCGCGCAGGACATGCAGGTCCTTGTATGACTTCTCAATGCCCTCTACGCGGATTGCCGTTGCGGTCATGACTCCGCCTCCTTCGCTTTATCGATTGCCTTGATGAGACGGTCGCGTTCCTTGTCGATCCAGCGCTTTCCGCCGTAGGCCTGGGCAAAGGCCTCGGCGAACTCGACGGGATCATCGCCGACGATCTCAGTCACGGGCGTGCCGTCGATGGCGGCGCGGTCCCAGAGGTCTGCGAAATCCGTCAGCATCTGAACCATGGTGTCGCCCTCAGTGACACCGCCGTAGTACATGAGGTAGCGGTTGAAGGCGTTGGCCACGGTGAGGTAGGGCTCGGGCAGGGAATCCAGCCGCGCCTTGGCTTGCTTGTACTGCTTCTTCTGCTCGAGTGATCCGGTGACCAGTTCGATCCATTTCGCTGCCATGTTAATTTCCTTCCTTGCGGAGCTGTTCAAGCCGTTCGGACAAGAAGCTCCAGGTGTTCCAGAATTCGTTCAGTTCTTTTTGGCCCTGCGCGTTGAGCGTGTAGACCTTGCGGGGTGGCCCCTTTTCTGAAGGCCGTTTTTCAACGTCCACCAGCCCCTTTTGCTCGATCCTGACCAGCAGCGCATACACGGTGCCCTCAGCGATCTCGGTGAAACCCTGCTCCCGGAGCTGCGTAGTGATCTCGTATCCATACGCTGCCTTTCCGGTCAGGAGAGCCAGAACGATGCCCTCCAACGTGCCTTTGAGCATCTCTGTCATTTGCTTGCCCATCAGACACCTCCTCTGCTTCTCTGTCTGGTTAGCTACTCAGTATTACTAGCTACCACTACATAGTAGAACTAAGTACCAGTACTTAGCAATACTGAGTTCCGAGCTGGATGGCATGCTGGGTTGGTGACCATGGAATCTGCCGCCGCGCCCGCCCTGATGACTGCCGCCGTCGACTCTGGAACCTTCAGCCTGCGGCGCGCCCGCAAAGGCGACCTGCCGCGGATCCTCGCCTTGCTCGCGGATGACCAGTTGGGCGCCACGCGGGAAAACCTCGAGGATCCAGCGCCATACGAACACGCCTTTGACGCGATCGACGCCGACCCGGCCCACCTGCTGGTGGTCGGCGAACTCGCCGGCGACGTTGTTGCCACGTTCCAGCTCAGCTACCTTCCGGGCCTGTCCCGCAGGGGGTCCTGGCGCGCTCAGATCGAGGCGGTACGGGTGTCCGAAGTGCTGCGCGGCCAAGGTGTCGGGGCGCTCATGATCCAGTGGGCCATCGGCCAGGCGCGCGAGCGGGGCTGCTCACTGGTGCAGCTGACAACCGACAA
This sequence comes from Paenarthrobacter aurescens, assembly GCF_025421775.1. GTDB lineage: Bacteria > Actinomycetota > Actinomycetes > Actinomycetales > Micrococcaceae > Arthrobacter > Arthrobacter aurescens_B. The sequence continues at coordinate 439,296 of NZ_JAOEFX010000004.1, forward strand.
ATCGCGTGTGGCAGCGCACCGTTTCTACTCACGGCTCGGCTTCGTCGCGAGTCATGAGGGGATGAAGCTGACGCTCTAGCGCGCTTCCTGTACTTGTTCGCCCCGCGCACCGTACAGCGGCGAGGTGAGCGGACAAGGTAGGGAGTCGTCATCTACAAAAGACGCGCCGGGCTCAAGGCCGGATTGTTTTCCACATAGGAATCTTCATGCCTTCTGGTGTCCGTGGCTGGCTGGAAGTCTTGAGCCATGGAGCAGGTTCGGGAACAGCAATCGATTGATACGGCCCCTACTGACGATGGGGTGGGGCTTCGGTCCAATGGCTCCGCACCCCGTGTTTCGGAACTCGTCCCACTCTTGCGCGCCGTCCGCCTCGGCGCCGAAAGCAGCGAGCTGATCGACCAAATCCGTGGGCTGGAGGATCTGAAGGCGGCCATCGTTGGTCTACAGGCCCGGGCCGCGGTGGCCTTTGACCTGGCCCAACGGCGCCAGCAGGCGGCTGCGGGTGTTCCCTCGTCGGAGCGGGGCAGGGGTGTGGGTGCGCAGCTCGCGTTGGCCCGGCGCGAATCGCCCAACCGCGGCTCCCGTCTCCTCGGGCTCGCGAAAGCGTTGGTCACGGAGATGCCGCACACCATGGCGGCGCTGGAGTCAGGCCTGCTCAATGAGTGGCGCGCCACGCTGCTCGTGAAAGAAACTGCCTGCCTGTCAGTTGCGGACCGGTTTGCCGTGGACGAGGAACTTGCCGCCGACGCCGGCACCTTCATTGGCGCCGGCGACAACGCCATCGTCGCCGCCGCGAAGGCCGCCGCCTACCGGCGTGATCCCCGTTCCGTTGCCCAGCGTGCCAGTTACGCCGCTGCCGAGCGGACAGTAAACCTGCGTCCTGCTCCGGATGCCATGACGTACCTGACCGCGCTGCTCCCCGTCGCCCACGGCGTAGCCGTCTATGCCGCCCTTACCCGAAAGGCGGACTCCGCCCGTTCCGGCGGCGACTCCCGGATCAGGGGCCAAGTCATGGCAGATACCCTCGTCGAGCGCGTCACCGGCAGGCGCGGAGGGATCAGTGGCGTCGACCTCCAGCTCGTCATGACCGACCGAGCCCTCTTCCAAGGCGACAGCGAGCCCGCCCGGCTGCGGGGGTACGGAGTTGTGCCTGCGGAATGGGCCAGGGCACTGGTTGGTGCCGGAGGGACTGTCTCGGACGAGCCTCGTGGGACGAGGAAGAATCCTGTGGCTGGCCAATCACCCTCGACACCCGATGGTCCGGCACCAAGGCAAGCCGATGAGCTGGTCGTGTGGCTGCGGCGGCTCTACACCGCACCGGCCACGGGTGAACTCCTGGCCATGGACTCCAAGGCAAGGCTCTTCCCACCGCGGCTCAGGCGATTCATCGAAACCCGCGACGACACCTGCCGGACGCCCTACTGCGACGCGCCCATCAGGCACATCGACCATGTGGTCGCCTGGCATTCCGGTGGGACCACCACACCGGCCAACGGAGCCGGACTTTGCGAAGCCTGCAACTATACGAAGGAAAGCCATGGTTGGACGGCCAAGTCGCTCCCCGGGGATGTGCACACCCTTGAAGTCTGCACACCAACCGGCCACACCTACACATCAAAAGCCCCGGCGCCACCGGGACATGGACGCGGACCAACCACACCGGCCAGGCTTGACTATTAGGTACCCTAACTATTAGGCTACCTAAATATGAACACCTTTGATCCCCGGCTCCTTGACCTCGCGCAGGAATTCCGCGAGTCACTGCGGCTAGGCGTGTACATGTTCCGTCGCCTTGATCCGGAAGGCGACCTTACCGCCGCGCAACTGAGCCTGCTCTCCATGATCTCGGACGGGGGCCTCCGTGTGGGTGACATCGCCAAGAACCTGGGGATCAAAGTTCCGAGCGCTACCGAGCAGATCATCAAGCTCGAGCGCGCCGACCTCGTCACTCGCCAACCTGACCCTGACGATTCCCGCGCGGTCCAGGTGGCCATCACCAAGACCGGGACCGCCGCTGTCGAATCTGCCAACCAGCGGCGCAACGCCATGGTGGCCCAACTGCTTCAGGGCCTCAGTAAGCAAGAAATCGAGCAGCTGGCCGCGGCCCTTCCCGTCATCAGCAAGATCAACAGCTCATTCCAGAACTAACCAGAATTAACGCACCGACAAGGAGCAATTGAATGTCACGCCAGTTGGCTGACGCTTCAGCAAGCGCCGAAACAACCACCGAAACCACCCTGGAAGCGGAGAAAGCTTCGTTCCTCAAGCAGCCAAAGGCGGTGTGGGCCACGGCCCTCGCGGCCGTTTTCGCGTTCATGGGCATCGGCCTCGTGGATCCGATCCTTCCGGCGATTGCCAAGAACCTGGAAGCCTCCACCAGTGAAGTGTCGTTGCTGTTCACCAGCTATTTTCTGGTGACCGCAGTTGCGATGTTGATCAGTGGGTTCGTCTCCTCAAGGATCGGCGGGAAGAAGACGCTGCTGATCGGCTTGGCAATCATCGTGGCATTCGCTTCGTTGTCAGGCCTCTCCGGAAGCGTTGAGCAGCTGGTTGGGTTCCGCGCGGGGTGGGGTCTCGGCAACGCGCTGTTCGTAGCAACTGCCCTGGCAGTGATCGTGGGCGTGGCCAGCGGTGGAACCGGAACGGCCATTATTCTCTATGAGGCAGCCTTGGGCCTCGGGATCTCGCTCGGCCCGCTACTGGGAGCCCTTCTGGGTGGCTGGCAGTGGCGTGCTCCGTTTTTCGGCACCGCAGTCCTCATGGCGGCCGCCTTCATCGCGCTGCTGGCACTGCTCCCTAAGACACCTGCTCCGGCGAAGAAATCCCGCCTGAGGGATCCGCTTCTGGCGCTCGGGCACCGGGGGCTCAGGACCACCGCTGCCAGTGCGCTCTTCTATAACTACGGCTTCTTCACCATCCTCGCCTTCACCCCCTTCATCCTGGGTATGGATGCCTATGGGATCGGGGGGGTGTTCTTCGGTTGGGGCGTTGCTGTGGCCGTGTTCTCGGTGTTCGTCGCTCCCGTGCTGCAGAAGCGCTTCGGTGCCGTCAAGGTTCTGACCGGCACCCTGGCCGTCCTCATGCTTGACCTGATTGGACTCGGACTGGCAGCGGGGCACTCGGTGACTGCCGTCGTCGTGCTTGTCATTGTGGCGGGCGCCCTGCTGGGCATCAACAACACGGTCTATACCGAACTGGCCATGGGCGTCTCCGATTCGCCGCGTCCCGTTGCGTCCGCCGGCTACAATTTCGTGCGCTGGATGGGCGGCGCGCTGGCTCCGTTCGCGGCGGCCCAACTTGGCGAACACTTCGGCCCGCAGGTGCCATTCTTCGCCGGTGCAGTGGCCATGGTCGTCGCGATCCTTATCGCCTTCGGCGGCCGCAGTTACCTCACGTCGCACGAACCGCACTTGGTGTAAAGGTTGCGCCTTAAGCAAAGAGCCCCGCGGCAATCCGCGGGGCTCTTTGTGCATCTACTTGGGTTCGTCAGAGGCGACCGGCAGCGGCGCCACTGGTGCGCCCTTGGGTACGAACAGCGTCTCTGCCTGCTCCAGGGACATGCCATTCGTCTCGGGAACCTTGAACATTACAAAGAAGAACGACGCCGCCGCGAAGGCCGCGTACATGGCGTACGTCAGCGGCAGCGAACCTGCCGCCATGATGGGGAAGCTGAGCGTGATGGCAAAGTTCGCGATCCACTGAGCCGCAGCTGCGAGGCCGAGCGCGCGGGCGCGGATGCGGGACGGGAAGATCTCGCCCAGCAGCACCCACACCAGCGGGCCCCAGGAAGCGCCGAAGCTTATGACGAAGACGTTTGCCGCCACGAGCGCCACGGGGCCCCATGCTCCCGGCAGGGAAATGTCGGAACCCGAGCCGGTGGCGGACGAGAAGGCCAGTGCCATGACGCCCAGCGATACCGCCATGCCTATTGAACCTGTGAGGAGGATGGGGCGGCGGCCAATGCGGTCTACCAATGCGATGGCAACCAGGGTCACCAGGATGTTGGTGACGGAGGTGGCCACGGAGATGGTGAGGGAGTCCTTTTCCTGGAACCCCACCGCTTTCCATAGCGTGGTGGAGTAGTAGAAGATCACGTTGATGCCGACGAACTGCTGCAGCACGGAGAGGATGATGCCGATCCACACCACGGGCAGCAGGCCGAACCTGTTGCCGCGGAGTGAGCCCTTTTTGGTGGAGAGCTTTTCCTGCTGGATGGATTCGCGGATCTCGCGGATGTGCCGTTCGATGTCGTCGCCCGGGATCAGCTTGTTGAAAATGGTGCGGGCTTGGTCTTCCTTGCCGTTCAGCACCAGGAAGTGCGGAGACTCCGGCAGACGGAAGGCGATCCAGCCATACACTGCAGCGGGCACCGCGCAGGCGATGAACATCCAGCGCCAGGCTTCGATGCCCAGCCACAACGTTCCGTCGGCGCCACCGGCCGAGTTGGCAAGAACCGCGTCGGAGAGCAGCGCTGCGAAAATACCGGTGGTGATGGCGAGTTGCTGGAGGGAAGCCAAACGGCCGCGCACGTGCCTGGGGGAGATCTCGGAGATGTAAGCGGGGGCAATCACGGACGCCAGTCCAATACCCAGGCCGCCCACGAGGCGCCAGAAAATGAGGTCCCAAACACTGAACGCCAGGCCGGTTCCAACTGCGCTGACCAGGAAGAGCAATGCGCCGATCTTCATGGCCGGGATGCGGCCGTAGCGGTCGGCAACCTTGCCGGCCAAGTAGGCGCCCGCGGCACAACCAAGCAGCGCAACCGCGACGGCGAACCCGGTCAGGGCTTCGCTCATGACGAACTCGTCTGCCATCGCATCCACGGCACCATTGACCACGGAGGAATCAAAGCCGAAGAGGAAGCCGCCAACCGCGCCGGCAACGGCCAGGCCGATCACCTTCCGGGAGACTTGGGGCGCGCCTTCGGTGCTGGAACTGGACATGGGACTCCCTTGGGGAATGGTGGTGTGGGATCGCGGTGCGGGACGTCGTCGGCTGTTCCGACGGGGACGCCGGTGCACTCGCGCTACACAGTGTGGCATGCCCCGTCGCGCAAGTTCCAGTCAAGGCGTGTCGGATGACATGCGTTCACTTACTTAACTCAATCATCCCTGACTTCGACCTGGACGTCCTCTGAGAGCGCTAGAGAGGCAATTCCTGGCAGCGACACCCCCTCCTGAATCCACTAATTGAACACACAGCACGACGGCGGCCCTTAAGTTTGGTGCCAAACCCAAGGACCGCCGTCGGCAGCTTTGCGACCGAAGCAGCTGCGCTAGGAGAGTTCCTTGAGCGCTGCCGACAGCAGGCTGCCAGGCCTTCCCAGCCGCGTGTGGACACCGTGCGAGGCGAGCAGCTCTCCGGCGATGATGACCTCAGTGACGTCGCTGGCTGTCGCGCTGAATGCCATCTGCATCGGCCTGGATCCAGCAGTGCGCGTGGAGGCCGGGTCAATGACCATAAGATCGCAAACACCACCCTCTTCGAGCGCCCACTGGGCCACCGGCGTGGCCATGGATCGGGCTGCCCCATCGGTTGCGGCCCGCAGCAATTCCTGGGGTGAAAACCTCCCGCGTTGGCCGCTGCCCAACCGCTCCCCATGTTCCAGGGTGCGCATCTCAATCCATGGATCGATCACGGCGTGCTGGTCAGTACCCAGGGCGATCGTTGCTCCCGCATCGGAAAGTTCCCTCGCCGGACCAATACCGTCTGCGAGGTCGGCCTCGGTGCTTGGGCACATCACCACCGTGATGCCGGCTTGTCCCAGCGCAGTGATGTCTTCCTGTGTCAGGTGGGTTGAATGGACAGCCGAGAGCCTGCTGGTCAGCAGCCCATGACGTTCCAAGAGGCCAGCGGGTGTGGTGCCGTAAGCCTCAAGGCAAGCTTCGTTCTCGGCAGGTTGTTCGCTCAGGTGGATGTGAAGGGGAATGTCGCCGGGCAATTTGGCGGCCACAACCTTCAGGTCCTCTTCAGGTACCGCCCGAACCGAGTGCAAGGCCGCTCCGATGCTCACGCGATCCGGCGGGAAGCTTCCGGCTATCGCAGCGCGGAGCGAGGCAAGGCGGCGGAGCCAGGCGTGCACGTCAGCGTCCCCGAACCTTGCCTGTTCGGAACTCAGGGGTGTTCCCATTCCGCCGGCCAGGTACAAGGTGTCCAAAAGAGTCAAACGGATACCGGCTGACATTGCCGCGCGGGCCAGCGCCAACTCCATGGCGTGGGGCTCCGGATAAGGTTCACCGCCGGGCTGGTGGTGGACATAGTGGAACTCCGCGACGCTGCTGAAACCGGCCACAACCATCTCGGTAAACACAGCCGTCGCCAGCTTTTGGTACTTCTCCGGAGTCAGCTCCGACGCACTCGTGTACATCTGCTCCCGCCACACCCAGAAATCTCCGCGCCCTTCATGGGTCCGGCCACGCAACACCCTGTGGAAGGCGTGCGAGTGTGCGTTGGCGGCTGCGGGGAAGACGATGCCGTCCAGTTTTTTGTCGCCGGGTTGGGGCTGGGTGCCGGTGGTGACGCTGGAAATCAGGCCCTCGTGGGTTTCCAGACGAACTCCGGAAGCGGCCTCGGGGACCCCTGACCCGTTGTTGGCCGCGATGATCGCCGTTTCACACCAGAACGCGTTCACAGGAGCCCCTCCAAAACGTCTGCAAGGGCAACGGCTCCGGAGGACGCATCTTCATCGGCAACATGTTCTTCCGGCGAATGCGAGATTCCGCTGGGGTTGCGGACAAAGAGCATGGCCGAGGGCACGTACCCCGCCAGCACGCCGGCGTCATGCCCGGCGCCCGTAGCCAACACCGGCGCCTCCGGGAGAAGGCCACCGATCCGTCGGCTTAGCTCTGTATCAAAATGAACGGTCCCGCTGTAGGACTCTTCGGTGAGGGTCGCGGTGCACCCTTCAGCTGCGGCCACTTCCTGGGCCGCGCTGTAGATCGCTTCGATGAGGCGAGCGGTCACGGCGTCGTCCGGGTGGCGGGCATCAAGCCACATGTCTACGCGGGATGCAATCACATTGGTGCCGCCGGGAATGGGCGTCAAACGGCCAACGGTTGCCCGGGCATCCGGCTGCCTGGCTGCGGTGTCGCGAACAGCCAGGACGATCTGGGCGGCAGCCACCATTGGATCCGCGCGGTCTGCCATGAGCGTGGTGCCTGCGTGGTTTCCTTGGCCGCTGACGCTGATCTTCCAGCGTCCATGACCCAGGATCGAACTGCCAACGGCGATCGCCGGACCGCCCTGCCCCAGCCCCTTGCCCTGTTCCACGTGCAATTCAACAAAATCGCCGATTCTGGCCATCGCTTCGGCGTCGGCACCAACATGCCGGGGATCCAGGCCATTGGATCGTGCCACGTCGGCGAAAGTGTCGCCATTGGCATCGCGCAGATTAAGTGCCTTGTTCACATCGATGGCACCCGTCAGGAGCCGGGAACCCAGGCATGCCACGCCGAAACGGGACCCTTCTTCTTCCGGGAAGACGGTGACTGCCAAGGAGCGACTTGGCTGGAGCCCGCGGTCTTTGAGGATATCGACGGCGGCCAGTGCGGAAGCGACGCCAAGAGGTCCGTCATATGCTCCGCCGCCGGGCACCGAATCGAGGTGGCTTCCTGTGACCAGGGCGCCGTCCTGTGGCTCGCCCCACCACGCCCAGATAATGCCGTTGCGGTCTGTCTCGATGAGCAGGCCACGTTGCGCGGCTTGCTCCATGAACCACTCCCGGAGATCGAGTTCAGGCGTTGAATACACGGCCCTGGAGTAGCCTCCGCGCACGCCATCCCGGCCTACATCCTTGATCGAATCAAGGAGCTGATTGACGGTTTCCACGTGTTCCTCCGATGTTGACGACTGCCACCAAGTAAAAAGCAGTTGTCATCACATGGCAAGGGTTAACGGGCGGGTGAGTTCTATTTAACGGGCAGGAAATCTTGGCGTCATGGGCTGGTGAGGTTATGCGACATATTTCCCGAAATACCGCGAAAGTTCTCGAAGACTCTTGCCATGCTGTGAAAATTGCTTTTTACTAAGTGGCAAGACATGGTGATCCAGACCACTTGAAAGCAGGCCAGGCAATGGCAGCAGATTCTTCGACTCGGACGGTAGAGCGGGCGCTCGCCCTCTTGGGGGCAGTTTGCTCCGAGGGAGCCATTGCGTTGAGCGACGCCGCACGGGTTGCGGACCTCTCGCCCAGCACGGCTCTTCGCCTTCTCCGCACCCTTGAAGGCGTTGGCTTCGTCTCAAGAGACGACGGCGGAAACTTCCGTCCGGGCGCCAGCATCATCCAGCTGGGTGCGCTCGCACTCGGCAAGGAATCACTCGTCTCGTTGTGCACGCCCGCCATGAAGCGTCTCGTCGCAACAACGCGCGAATCCTGCTATCTGAGCATTCCCGGGGTTGGGGACACGGGAATCTACATTGCGATCGTCGAGGGCACTCACTCGATCAGGCACTCCAGCTGGGTCGGACGGAGCATTCCGCTCGAAGGCACAGCGTCCGGCCAAGTACTCAAGGGCGAACATCCTGAGCGTGGCTTTGCCGTAGTGCGCAGCGGTGTGGAGGACGACGTTACGGCCATTGCTGCGCCGGTGGTGATGGGAGGACGAACGGTGGCTTCGCTCAGCGTCGTGGTTCCCAGCTACCGCGTGGATGAGCTGAAGGCCCTCAAAATCGGCCAGCAACTGGTGGAGGAAGCTGACAACATCCTCACCCTGAACACCGACAACCATGAGCTACCCCAGGAAAGCATGGAAGCAAAATGATCAAGTTTGAAAATGTCACCAAGGCCTACCCTGATGGCACGGTCGCCGTCGACGGCCTCAACCTGGAGGCGCCGACGGGCAAGCTGACCATCCTTGTTGGTCCCTCAGGCTGCGGCAAGACCACCTCGCTGAGGATGATCAACCGCCTCATCGAACCTACTAGCGGCACCATTTACCTCGATGACGAGCCTACTTCCGGCATGGACGCAGCGTTACTCCGCCGCCGAATCGGCTACGTCATCCAGCACGCGGGGCTCTTCCCGCACAAGACCATCGTGGACAACGTCTCCACCATGCCGGTCCTCCTCGGCGAAAGCCGCCAGAAGGCCCGGACCAAAGCTCTGGAACTGATGGAGCGCGTGGGGCTTCCCACGAGCTTCGCCACGCGATACCCATGGCAGCTGTCCGGCGGCCAGCAGCAGCGCGTCGGTGTGGCCCGGGCCCTGGCCGCTGACCCCGCGTTCATGCTGATGGATGAACCGTTCAGCGCAGTGGATCCCGTGGTCCGTGGCCAGCTGCAGGAGGAGTTCCTCCGCCTCCAGCGCGAGATCGGCAAGACCATCATCATGGTCACCCACGACATTGACGAAGCCCTCAAGCTGGGCGACCAGGTGGCCGTGATGCGCGTCGGCGGCAAGCTGGCGCAGATGGCTACTCCGTCTGAGCTGCTCACTTCTCCCGCAGACGAGTTCGTTGCCGACTTCGTTGGCCGGGACCGCGGCTACCGCTCGCTCGGGTTCACCAAGACCGCAGGCACTGTGGCCATCGGCGAAGAAGCTGTGGTGCAGCTTGGGACATCCGTTGATGAGGCCCGCGCCAAGGCGTCGGGTGCTTGGGTCCTGGTGGTCGACGGCGGCAGGAAGCCCCTCGGTTGGGCTCAGCCTGACCTTCTCAACGGTGAGGTGAAGCGCGAGAACCTGAACCTCAGCGGCATCCCGGCCGCGGCATCAGGGACGATGCGCCAGCTGCTCGATGCGGCCCTTTCCTCCCCCAGCCGTCGCGGTGTCGTGGTCAACGAGCATGGTGAGCTGATCGGCACGGTGACTGCCACGGACGTGGTCAAGGCCATTGAGGCCGAGCCGCACTTGGAGACGGCACGATGAACTTCGAATGGCTGGGCCGCCAGTTCGACAACATTGTGTTCCTGTTCGGCTGGCACGTCCTGCTGGCTGTCACCCCGCTGATCCTGGGCTTGCTCATCGCTTTACCCCTGGGCTGGTGGGCGCACCGGAGCCGCCGCATCTACCCACTGCTGGTGGGCGTGGCGGGTTTGCTCTACACGGTCCCGTCCCTGGCGCTCTTCGTCTTGCTGCCGCTGGTCCTGGGCACCAAGATCCTGGACCCGCTCAACATTGTGGCCGCCCTGACCATCTACACCGTGGCCCTCCTGGTCCGGGTGGTAGCGGATGCGCTGGACTCCGTCCCTGAGGACACCGTCCAAGCCGCAAAGGCCATGGGTTACCGCGGCTACCAAAGCCTCCTGAAGGTTGAACTTCCCGTGGGTGTCCCGGTCATTTGTGCCGGCCTGCGCGTTGCCGCCGTCTCCAACGTCAGCCTCGTCTCCGTCGCTGCGCTGCTTGGCATTCCGCAGCTTGGTTCGCTCTTCACGCAGGGCTTCCAGCTCCGTTTCTACACGCCGATCATCGCGGGCATAGTGCTCTGCGTGGTCCTGGCCATGATCCTGGACGGGCTGATCATCCTCATCAACCGGTGGCTGACACCGTGGACCCCCAAGGTGGTGGCATCGTGAACTACTTGTTCGACCCCGCGCATTGGAGCGGCGCCGACGGCATCCCAACGCTGATAGCCGAGCATCTCCTCTACTCCCTCATCGCCCTGGCTGTGGCTGCGGTCATCGCCGTCCCGCTTGGTATCTACATCGGCGTCACGGGCAAGGGCGTGTTCATGATCGCCGGCCTCGCCAACGCCCTCCGGGCACTTCCCAGCGTCGGTTTGCTGATCCTGTTGGTCCTGCTCATCTCGCCTGCCTTCCCGTCCCGCATGGGCTACGTACTGCCGAGCCTCATCGTGCTGGTTCTGCTGGCAGTCCCGCCCATCCTTACCAACACCTATGCCGGCGTCCGGGCGGTGGATGCTGCCGCCGTCGACGCGGCCAAGGGCATGGGTTTCCGTACCATGAAGATCCTCACGGATGTCCAGCTTCCTTGCTCCCTTCCGCTGGTTTTGTCCGGTGTCCGCAGTGCCCTACTGCAAATCATCTCGACGGCGACCATCGCCGCATACATTTCGCTTGGCGGCCTTGGTCGCCTCCTTATCGACGGCAAGGCCCAGAACGACTACAGCCAGATGGTTGCAGGCGCGGTCCTCGTCGCATTGCTGGCCTTGTTCTTCGACCAGCTCCTCGCCTTCATCACCCGCCGCGTTGTCTCACCCGGACTCACCCGGCGCACTATCAAGTCGGCTCCTGAAGCCGAGCCCGTGAAGACCCCCGTCACGGTCTAGCCACTACCCTTTTGCACCTCCACCCCACCCCCACCTGGCCGCTGCATGTCCTGCAGGGCCGTTCCAGGAGAGCTGACATGAAGAAGTACCTCACCGGTTTCACCCTCGCGGCAGTTGCCGCAATCACCCTGAGCGCCTGCGGCGGCGGGGATCCCATGAGTACGTCCAACACTGCGGCAGGAGCCTCTGGCGACAGCATCATCGTTGGTTCCGCGGACTTCCCGGAGAGCCAACTGATCGCCAAGATCTACGCCGAAGCCCTCAAGGCCAAAGGCGTAGAGGTTACCGAGAAGCCAAGCATTGGCAGCCGCGAGGTCACCATCCCCGCCCTCAAGGACGGTTCCATCGACCTCATGCCCGAGTACGGCGGAGCGCTCCTGCAGTACCTGGACTCAGCCACCAAGGCTGTTTCCTCCGAGGACGTTGCCAAAGAACTGACAACCAAGATCCCGGCCGGCCTCACTGTCCTGACGGCTTCCGAAGCGGAGGATAAGGACGTCCTGGCCGTCAAGAAGGACATCGCCGACCAGTACAAGCTCAAGACCATCGAAGACCTTCAGCCCGTTGCCAAGGAGCTCGTGCTGGGCGGCCCGCCGGAGTGGAAGACCCGCCTCAACGGCGTCGCCGGCCTGAAGTCCGTCTACAACCTTGAGTTCAAGGAATTTTCAGCGCTCGACGCCGGTGGGCCGCTCACGCTGAATGCGCTCCTTTCCGGCCAGGTACAGGTAGCGGACCTCTTCAGCACGGATCCGGCGCTGGCGGAGAACAACCTGGTGGCACTTGAGGACAACAAGAACCTCTTCCTCTCCGAGAACATCGTGCCGGTCATCAATGAGAAGAAGTCGACAGACGCCGTCAAGGAAACGCTGGACAAGGTCTCTGCAGCGCTCACCACCGAGGACCTGATCAAGATGAACGGTCGTGTGGCCAAGTTCGAGGACATCGGCGAAATCGCCAAGGAATGGCTCAAGACCAAGAACCTGGGCTAATCCCGCTGCCCTGCGGGTTCCCGGCTAATAGGAGTAAAGAATGACTGCTGATTTCACTACAGGAGCCCGTCCGGTCAAGGCTGCCCGGGGTACTGAGCTCACTGCCAAGTCGTGGCAGACCGAGGCGCCGTTGCGCATGCTGATGAACAACCTGGATCCGGAGGTCGCTGAGCGTCCTGATGATCTGGTGGTTTACGGAGGCACGGGCCGCGCAGCGCGTTCGTGGGCTGCGTTTGATGCGATTACCCGGACCCTGGAGACCATGGAGAAGGACGAGACCCTCCTGGTCCAGTCGGGCAAGCCGGTGGGTGTGTTCCGCACGAATGAGTGGGCGCCGCGGGTGTTGCTGGCCAACTCGAACCTGGTGGGGGATTGGGCGACGTGGCCTGAGTTCCGCCGCCTCGAGGCTGAGGGTTTGATGATGTACGGCCAGATGACCGCCGGGTCCTGGATTTACATCGGCACCCAGGGCATCCTGCAGGGCACGTACGAAACGTTTGCCGCCGTCGGCAACAAGCTCGCTGCTGTTAGGCAGAACACTGGCCGTCATCCGGCCCCGACTGGTTCCACGGAGGGGCCTTTGGCCGGCACTTTGACGTTGACCGGTGGGTGTGGTGGCATGGGCGGGGCCCAGCCGCTGGCCGTGACGTTGAACGACGGCGCCTGCTTGATTGTTGATGTGGATGAGTCCCGCCTGCGTCGACGTGTGGGCAAGCGGTACCTGGACGAGGTCGAAACCGATTTGGACACCGCGCTCGCGAAGGTCCAGGCCGCGAAGGATGAACGCCGCGGTTGGTCTGTCGGTTATGTGGGCAACGCCGCGGAGGTGTTCCCGGAATTGCTGCGCCGCCACAAGGCCGGCGAGGTCACTTTTGATGTGGTCACGGACCAGACGTCCGCGCATGACCCGTTGTCGTACCTGCCCGAGGGCATCACGGTGGCTGAGTGGCATACCGAGGCCGAGGCGGATCCGGAAGGGTTCACGAAGAAGGCCCAGGCTTCCATGGCCCGTCAGGTGCAGGCGATGGTGGAATTCCAGGATGCTGGCTCTGAGGTGTTTGATTACGGTAACTCAATCCGTGATGAGGCCCGTAAGGGCGGGTATGACCGGGCGTTTGAGTTCCCCGGCTTCGTCCCGGCGTACATCCGTCCGTTGTTCTGCGAGGGTCTTGGCCCGTTCCGCTGGGTCGCACTCTCCGGTGACCCGGAAGACATCCGCGTAACCGATGAAGCCATCAAGGAACTGTTCCCGGAGAACACCCACCTGCACAAGTGGATTGATGCCGCGGCCGAGCGGGTGGAGTTCGAGGGCCTGCCGGCACGTATTTGCTGGCTCGGGTACGGCGAACGGGCCAAGGCCGGGTTGTTGTTCAATCAGTTGGTGAAGGAGGGCAAGGTCAAGGCCCCGATCGTGATCGGCCGTGACCACCTGGACTCCGGTTCGGTGGCGTCTCCGTATCGGGAGACCGAGTCCATGAAGGACGGCTCGGACGCGGTTGCTGACTGGCCGCTGCTGAACGCACTGACCGCTGCATCCTCGGGTGCTACCTGGGTGTCCATCCACCACGGCGGCGGTGTCGGTATTGGCCGGTCCATCCACACCGGACAGGTTTCCGTCGCCGACGGCACCGACCTGGCTGCCGAGAAGCTCGAACGGCTCCTGACCAACGACCCCGGCATGGGCGTCATCCGCCACGTCGACGCCGGCTACGACCGCGCCATCGAGGTCGCCAACGAACGCGGCGTCCGCATCCCCATGAACGAGAACTAAGAACATGACCATCCCCACGAACTCCCTAACCACGCGGGCTCGGTCCGGGAACCCTGCTCGCGTGGGCCCGGAGGACGGTTCCTCGGAAGGAAGCCAATGATGGCGTCCACCAGCTCCACTACGGAGCGTTTCCCAACGGATTGCGACTCTCCCCAGGTGGTGGTTGGCCCGCCGGCCGATACAGTCCCGCGGGAACGGGTTCCTGCCCGGGGGGTTCGGGATGTGTGGAATCCAGTCCGCATTGCTCCCGAAACCGATTAGCTTGCCACCATCGCCACACCTGCCGGCAAACGTCCATGACAACGTCGACGACGGATGAAAGGATCCCTCCATGATCGAGATCGACGGCCGGAACTTGGCCTTGGCGGATATCGCAGCCGTTGCAGACGGCGCTTCAGTCCACCTCGCACCTGATGCGTTGATCCGCATGGCCGGCTCGCAGGAGTCAGCCATTGCCACAGCCTCGCGACGGCCCGTTTATGGCCGTTCAACCGGGGTTGGCGCGAATCGGACTGTTGCTTTGGCGGAAGCAGACGGGGGCGACTCCCATGGTCTCAAGCTTCTGCGCAGCCACGCCGTTGATGCGGGCAAGCCTTTGGACCGCCGGACCGTCCGAGCCATGTTGGTGGTCAGGCTGTCCCAGTTGGCGGCCGGTGGGTCGGGGATCAACCCCGACGTTGCCGTGGCGCTCACTGAGCTGATCAACGCGGACATTGTGCCTGAAATCCGGGAGTTCGGCGGCATTGGTACGGCAGATTTGCAAGCACTGGCGGGGACTGCGCTCACGATGCTCGGGGAGCGCAGTCCCCTGGGTGGGGGAGGAACGCAACGCATCGTGCCGGGTTGGGCTACGGCCGATGCCCTGCCCTTCATCAGCTCCAGTGCTTTGACGATCGCCCAGGCCGTCCTTGCTCATCAGGAATTATCGAGGCTCCTGGACAACGCGGCGTCAGTGGCCGCATTGTCTTTCGTGGCGATGTCCGGCAATGCTGAGGCGCTGAGCCCGGCGGTGGCTGCGGCGGCGGACACCCTTGCCGTGGCAGAAGCCGCGAACACCTTCCATGGCATGGTCCAGGGCAGTGGTGTGCCCTCCCGAATCCAGGATCCCTATTGCCTGCGGACCTTGCCTCAGATCTTCGGATCCCAGGCCGAGGAGCTGGACGCACTGGGGGCATTGTTGAGCCGTCTCGTGACAGCGGGAAATGAGAACCCACTGGTCCACGGGTCGATGTCCGATGGCTCAAACGACGTCGCCCACCATGGGCTCTTCCAAATGACCAATCTTGCCCGCCGTGTGGATATCTTGCAGCTGGCCATTGGTGCCGCGTGTGCAACGCATCTGCGGAGGATTGATCTCCTGTGCGACCCCAACTACACGGGCTTGCACCCCTTCCTGGCCGAGGATGGAACAGGCCAGTCCGGCGTCATGATGCTGGAGTACGTGGCCGCCGCAGCAGTAGGGCGGATTCGCTCGAACGCCCAGCCGGCAAGCCTGCAGACGGTGGTGTTGTCCCTGGGAGCTGAGGAGGACGCGAGCTTTGCGAGCACGGCCACAGCCCAGCTGCAGTCGACTGCCGAAACCTTGGCGACCGTCACTGCCGTCGAACTTGTCTGCGCGGCGCGGGCACTGAGGCTGCAGGGGCGGCGAGCTTCGGAGTTCGGCAGCCCCAGGCTGCGCGCGATGATGCAGGCTGGATTTACTTTGCCCTCCGACGTTGCCGACCGTGACCTCCGCGGCGACATGGACCAAGCCCAGCAGCTTGTTCGGGCCGCACATTAGGTCCCGATCCGCGCAGTGATTCCTGCTTCACAACAAGAACGGCAGACGGTCCGAGGACTGCCTGCCGTTCTTGTCAGCGCGATCAATGCCGCGCAAAGGGTGGATGTTGCTAGTGCGCCGGCACGGATTCCTTGGCGGCGGCCTTGGGATCCGTGAGCTTTTTGTTGGGCAACGCGAAGCTGATCAGGAAAGCGATGAGCATGAGCGCAGCGGCCGTGAGCATGACGACGTCGATCGCCTGGGCAAAGCCCTCGGTGATCGGCCTGGTCAGCGTGCTGTTGGCCGAGTGGAGCCAGCTGGTGTCGTTCAAGGACTCGTTGTTGGCGCCGTTCTTGAAGAAGTCGAACAGCTTGGCGTTAGCGGGGTCCGAAGCCACGGCCGGGTCCTTCATGACGGCTTGGTAGTCCGGGCTTGACGCCGCAGTCTTCATTCCGTCGGCGATCTTGTCAGCCGCCGTGCTGAAGAGCATGGAGATGAACACCGCAGTGCCCACTGCTCCACCCATGGAACGGAAGAACGCAGCCGTGGAGGTACCCACGCCCATGTCCTTGGGCGGAACCGAAACCTGCATGGCCAGCGTCAGCGGCTGCATGCAGAAGCCCAGTCCCACGCCGAAGAACACCGCGATCAGGCCGGGTACCCAGAGCCCGGTGTCGACGCCGAGAACCAGACCCATGACGGTAGCCGCCGCCGCCAGGACAGCCGTGCCCATGATCGGGAAGATCCGGTAGACGCCCGACGACGAGATGGTCCTGCCGGCAGAGATGGAACCGAAGAGGATGCCCACGGTGAACGTGATCATCATCAAGCCGGCTTCGGTGGGAGTCAGGCCCTTCACGAGCTGCAGGTACATGGGCAGCATGGCAATGGCCCCGAACATACCGATGCCGATGATGAAGTTCAGCAGCGATGACAATCCAAACGTCATGTTCTTGAAGAGCCGCAACGGAATCAGTGCGTAGTCTCCGGCACGCTTCTCAGCGAGCAGGAATGCGACGATGCCGATGATGCCGAGGCCGTAGCAGAGCCAGGATCCCGCGGAGGCCCAACCCCATGTACGGCCCTGTTCCGCGACCAGCAGCAGCGGAACAATGGCCAGCGTGATGGCGGCAGCACCCCAATAGTCGATCTTTTGCTTCAGGTGCCGCGCTGGAAGGTGCAGGTACAGGAAGACCACAACAAGTGCGGCGAGCCCAATAGGCAGGTTGATGAAGAAGACCCAGCGCCAGCCGTCGAAGCCCAGGATGTTGGACGAGCCTGCGAAGGCACCGCCAATCACCGGCCCCAGGACGGACGAAATGCCGAATACGGACATGAAGTAGCCCTGGTACTTGGCCCTGTCCTTCAAGGCCACGATGTCGCCAATGATGGTGAGCGCCAACGCCAGCAAGCCACCGGCACCGAGGCCCTGGATGCCGCGCGCAATGGCCAGTTCGGTCATGGAGTTGACCGACCCCGCGTACAAAGAGCCGGCAAGGAAGATCACGATGGCCACGAGGTACAGCGGGCGCCGGCCGAAGATGTCGCTGAGCTTGCCGTACAGCGGGGTGCTCACGGTTGATGTGATGAGGTACGCGGTGGTGGCCCATGCCTGAAGCGAGAGACCATCGAGGTCGTTGGCGATGGTGTAAATGGACGTGGACACGATGGTCTGGTCCAGCGATGACAGGAACATGCCGAGCATGAGTCCCACCATGACAGTGAGGGTCTGACGATGGGTCAGCACCTCACCGGCAGCCCGAACGGGCGTGGTTTTGGACATATCTTCTCCAGAGGTGGCAGAAAAGTGGATTAAGCAGGATAGTTGCTTTCAGTAACTATCTTACGGCCCACTTGATTCCCAGCGGGAGAATATTTCCTCGACTTTTTCTCTAAGTCGGCACCAGCGAGGAGTCAGCGCTCAACCAGGATGCCGTCAGGGTCGCAGTAGATCATCACGCCAGGTTGGATGCGGACGCGATCGATCACCAGCTCAACATCTACTTCTCCCACCCCTGTCTTGGCGCTCTTCTTTGGGTTGCTGCCCAGCGCCTTGACGCCAAGGGGCAGGCGGGCGATGGCCTCGCGGTCCCGGACAGCTCCGTTGATCACCACGCCGGACCAGCCGTTGGCCACCGCGCTCTCTGCAATCATGTCTCCCATGAGAGCGGTGCGCAGCGACGCCTGCCCATCAATCACCAGAACGGCTCCTTGGCCGGGAGTGTTGAGGACCGTCTTCACCAGCGCATTGTCTTCGAAGCACCGGATGGTTCGGACCTGTCCACTGAAGTGTGTGTTTCCACCCAGGTCCTGGAACTGGACGGCGATGGATTCCAGCTCCTCGCCACGTTCGTCGTACAGATCGGCTGTATTTACTTGCTCGCTCACAGTGCTGCTCCTCAATCCGGTTGAGGCCACACTAACGCTTGCATCAGGGCTGCGGCAGCGCCTGTTTCGGCCTATGTGGATAAAAGGCGCGACGGCGGTTTCATGTCGCCCTGTCGCGCTAGGCTGAATCCAAACATTCAATGAGGGGGAACCTGCCATGAGCCTGTCCGACCTACCGGGTCCAGTGCCGGATCCTGCCGTGATGCGGGGAACCACAACGGCCCTGGCCGAACCGGTGGAACGTGTTCGGCCGCTCTGGATCACGGGCGTGGTGCTGGTCAACCTGGGCATCAACGCAGTGTTCTTTGGTCCCCTCCAAGTGCTCCTGGGGCAGCAGGCCGCTCATTTCGATGAGGGGCAGAAGGAAGCGATCCTGGCTCTGGTAACCGGCTGTGGTGCAGCCGTTTCCATGGTCGCCAATCCGTTGTTCGGCGCCTTCAGTGATCGTACGACCTCCCGATTCGGCCGCCGTGTTCCATGGGTACTGATGGGTGCCATCCTGGGCGCTGTTGCGTTGGTTGCCTTGGCGGGTGCTCCCAATGTTGCCGTGATGACCTTGCTGTGGTGCCTCGTGCAGGCCGGAGCCAACGCCATGTACTCCGCCATCACTGCCGCTGTGCCGGACCGCGTACCCGTGCCGCAACGCGGAACCGTGGGCGGACTGGCTGCCATGGGGCAGACGGTGGGTATCCTCGTCGGAGCGGTGATCGCCGCCGTCGTTGCCGGTAACTTCGCCGCTGGTTACTGGGTGTGCGCCGCAGCCCTGCTGGCCGGCGTCGTGGTTTATCTTTTCAAGAGCGACGATCAACCGCTCTTATCCGGCGACCGTCCTGCGTTCAACCTGGCGAAATTCCTCAAGGGCTTCTGGGTTTCGCCCAAACGCTATCCGGATTTCGCGTGGGCATGGCTGACCCGGCTTTTGGTCAGCACGGGCAATCACATGGTCACGCTGTATTTGCTCTTCTTCCTCAGCGATGCCGTGCACCTGGAGGAAACCGAGGGCATCAAGCCGGAGTTCGGCGTTCTCATCCTCACTGGCCTGTACGCCGTTACGGTGATCATCACCAGTGTTTTGGGCGGGAGGTTGAGCGACAGGATGGGCAAGCGGAAGCCGCTGGTCATAGCTTCATCCGTCATCATCGCTGTGGCGTCGCTGATTCTCGCTTTTGCACCTACATGGATCGGTGGCCTTGCGGGTGCGATGGTGCTGGGAATCGGATTCGGAGCCTACCTTGCAGTGGACTTCGCGCTGATTACCCAGGTTCTGCCCACCGCCATGGACCGCGGCCGGGACCTGGGCATCATCAACATCGCGAACTCGCTGCCCCAAGTAGTGGCGCCATTAATCGCGTTCCCGTTTGTCGCTTATTGGGGCGGCTACGTCTCGCTGTACGTAGCCGCAGCAGTCATCGGGCTCCTGGGTGCTGTGTTCGTGGTGAAGATCAAGAGCGTCGATTAGGCCTGGAACGATTAGGCCTAGAACACGGCTGTGAAGCCACCCCAGCCCCAGCCGACGACGGATTGCCCGTACCAGCGGATGTCGGGCCGGCCGCTGTTTAAGTAGTCGGAGCCCTTGCCGTAATACATGGTGAGCCGACCTGAAGCGTCGATGCTGTAGGCATCGATTTTGTTGTCCCCGTTGAAATCGCCGGCTGAGCCCACACTGGTGAGGCCGTTGAACCCTGTACCGATGTGTTCGGTGCCGGCAAACCATCCGTTTCGAGAGGACTCATGGAGCCACAGCTCACCGTGGATGTCCCGGGAGACAACCCCCAGATTGCTCCTGCCGCCGAAGTGGCCCATCGCGAAGACGGGGTCCTGGTTGATCCAATAGGTATCCACGCCGTAGGCCTGAAGAAATCCGCCCCGACCGTTGCCGGGATAGAGGATGGCTTGATGCCATTGATCGACAACAATCAGGTCGTTGCTTCCATCGCCGTTGAAGTCGCCTGCCGCCGAAATGGTTTTGAAGCCCTGCCAGCCCTGGCCAATCTGGAAGGCCTTCTTCCAGCCTCCCGTGCCGTTGCCCTGGTACAGGAAGAGCCGCCCCTGCGCATCGCGGCCAATCACGTCCACGGTGCCGTCGCCGTCGAAGTCTCCAGGGGAGAACAAGAGATTGAAGACGTTCCAGCCGGTTCCGAGAACTTGTGCCGCGCGCCAATTGCCCCGGCCGTCGGTGGGATATAGGAGGAGACGACCGGCGGCGTCACGCGCAAAGATGTCCAGGGTGTCGTCGCCGTTGAATCCCCGGGCCCGGGGTTTCGCCGCAATTCGCAGCGGATAGTCTGCTTGCAGAGTCAGCCGGGATTCGGCGTCGTAGGAAACGGTGACAAAAACGGCGATCACCCGGCCGAGGTCCGCAGCCGTGGCCCGATACGTTGAGCCGGTGGCCCCGGCGATGGCCTGGCCGTCCCGGGTCCACCTGTAGGTGAAGGAAGGCGTGCCACCTTCGGGAATAACGAACGGAGCGTATCCGCCCAGTTCTGCCTTGAGGATGCCTCCGACAGTGGGATCGCCGTTGAGTTGGGGTTGGCCCATGTACACCGGGCGGGCGGCGGCAGGCAGCACCATATCTGCTCGGCCGGAGGCGTCCCGGTGCGGCGCTGCACTGGCAGGAGCCGCGATGAAAGGAGCGGCCATGGCCACAGCGAGGAGCGACGTTGTCAGTAGCGCGACGAGGCGGCGCGGACGGTTGGGCGCGGTCGAACGCGGGGCAGTAGCAAGGTCCAAGGATTCCCCCAAGAAATGACTGGCCATAGGGGCCAGCTGAGATCAATTGAGATGACACTACATATTTCGTGTTCGCCCCGTAAATGATTCCGGGAAACCAACGAATTTGTGAAGGAAGGCCCCGGCCGGATGGATCCGGACGAGGCCATCAACATTGAGCGGTGAGGGGGCCTAGAAGACCGCGTTGAACCCTCCCCAGCCCCAACCGACAACGCCAGAGGACTTCCAGCCACCGGAGCCGTTGCCGTAGTACATGCGCATCTGGCCGGAGGTGTCGATCCCCCAGACATCGTTGGCGCCATCGCCGTCGAAGTCGCCCGCACCGCCCAACTTGGTAATGGCGTTCCATCCTTGGCCTATCACGCTGCTGGTGTTCCAGCCGCCAAGGCCGTTGCCGCCGTAGAACCGCAGGTTTCCGGCGGCGTCACGGGCCAGGACGTCCGGTTTTCGGTCTCCATCGAAGTCACCGGGGGAGAAGATGGACGTCATGCCGTTCCACCCCCAGCCGATGGTGGTCGGGGCGAGGAACCCGGCGTGTCCGTTGCCGGGGTAGAGGATCAGTTCGCCGGACGACGTGCGCGCCAGGAGGTCGTTGTTGCCGTCTCCGTTGAAGTCATCAGCTGTAAGGATCGTGGTGAAGACACCCCAGCCCCAGCCGATCTGTTGACGCGGGTACCAGCCGCCATGCCAATCGCCGGGGTAGAGGAACAGCGAACCGGAGGCATCGCGCGCGATCACGTCATTTTCGCCATCGTTGTTGAAGTCTCCCGACGCCAGCATCTCATTGAAGATATTCCAGCCGGAGCCAACCTGGTAGGCCTGTTTCCAGGTGCCGTTTCCACCCGTGGTGTACATGCCGAGCCGGCCTGCAGAGTCGCGTACCAGGAGGTTCATTGTGTAGGGGTCCCAGTACTGGTCACGGTAAAAACCAGTGGTGTGCGGACGGTCTTTGGGGGTTCCGTAGGTGAAGTCCAAGGCGTCCAACCTGACGGCGTTGACTCCGGGGTTTGGCAGGTTGCCTGGGTTTTCGATGAGGGAACCGTCGCGCCAGTAGACCACCTCGTTGCCCGCCGAGGTGTGAATCTCAAGGTACTGCGCAAGATAGGACCCCGACGGTGTGCCCTGGGGAAACAGCAGGTCGAATGAATACGACGAATCAGCCGGGTTGTATGTCCCGTGTGTCAGTTGCCGGTGGACTGTGGACGTGGGCGCGTGCCGGAATGCGACGTAGACGTCGGTGATGAGCCCGGTTGCCTGGAAAGTGATCCGTGAAGTTGCCTGACCGCCCTCGCCCACTGAGGCCGGGGTGGTGGAGACAGCCACGGGGACCGGCGCGAAGGTGTCGTCGGCCTTCGCTGCAGGCGCTAAGCCCAAACCACTAACCAAGACGATGCCGCTCGCCATTACGGCCAGCCAATTGCGCATTCGGCGCAAAGGAGTGCTCCCCATTGTTCCCCCAAATCAAGCCGGTCCCGGATGGCCGGCGGGTGTAAGTGATTTGAGAGTACAACGGGGGAACGACAGGCCGGGAATTTGCTCGCAAAAGTTCGGGGAAAAGACAAGTCAAGTCCCAAACGCAACCGAATCCGGGTTAGAAAACGGCGGTGAGGTAGGCCCAGCCGGTGCCGATCTCATACGATTGCCGGTAGTAATATCCGTCAGGACTCATTTCCTCGCCGCGGAAAGCGCCCTGGTCCGTGACGTTGAAGAAGTAGTTGTACTGCTCCCACATGTTGAAACCACCGAGGGCACCCATGTACCGGCTTGACGCGTAATTTCCAAGCAGTACCCGTGAGGAAGACCAGCCACCCTTGCCATCTGGATAGTAGGCATGCAGTCGTCCGTCCGTACCTCTGGCAAGAATGTCGGAGACGCCGTCTCCGCTGAAGTCACCGGGCGTGAACACCTTGTTGAAGACGTTCCACCCCTGCCCGACCTGCGATGCTGCGAGCCATCCGCCACGGCCATTGCCGGGGTAGAGGAAGAGCCGGCCCTGCGCATCGCGGGCCAGGATGTCGCTTGTTCCGTCGCCGTTGAAGTCGCTGGCGGGAATGATCTCGCTGAAACCACCCCACCCGGTACCAATGACCGAAGAACCCAGCCAGCCGCCGCCCCCGTTGCCCCGGTAAAGCCACAACTGCCCCGTTCTATCACGCGCCAGGACGTCCATGCGGCCGTCGCCGTCGAAGTCGCCCGGAGATGACAAGGACGTGAAGTTTGCCCAGCCCCAGCCGATGTCTTTGCTCCCGCTCTTGAACTCTCCGCTGGAGCCTCCGGAGAACAAGGTCAGTGTGCCGTTCGGCTTCCTGGTGATCACGTCCGGCCTGCTGTCACCGTCGAAGTCACGCAGGAGCGAGTGCATCTTGACCCTTGGGTCGCTGGAGCTGCGGAAGATACCCACCACGCTTCCGGCGTAGCTGACCACCGCAGCGACACCGAGCTGCTTTCCTGCCTCACTTGGCTTGGGCTTGTAGGTGTCGCCGGTTGCTCCGGCAATAGGCTCTGCGACGTCCACCAGCCATTGGTAGCTGACCGTCGGCTTGGCTCCCGCCGGGAGCCCTTTGATGGTTGAGGGGTCGAACCCGGCCTTGACGGGGCTCCGCACGGAGACGGTGGATGGCAGTCGCGGATCAGCTGCGTCCACCAGGTAGAAGGGAGCGGTTTCCACGGTTTCCGGCAGACGCCCTGCCGCCCTTGCGGTGAGTTTCAAGGTCAGACCGGACCCCGTGCCGGCGAGGTTGTCTGGAACGCCGAACCGGCTGGACTCCGAAGTCTGCCGGACGCCATCCCGGAACCACTCGTAGGTGTACGACGAAGGCAGAGCAGACCATGTCCCGTGCTGGACTTGGAACGACAAGTTGGAGTACCCGGCTTCTTTTCTGATCCCAAGACTGGGAGGAACCAGATTGGAATTGGGCGTCAGGACATTGCCGGGGTTGGTCACGCTGAAGTCGAGACTCTCCCATGAAACAGGAAAGGTGTATTGGCTGGGCGTGCCACGGAAGTACTCCAGGGTTTCCGAGCCGTAGGAGATGATCACGCTCTGCAGTTTGTGTGACCCGTGGAAGTACGCACCCGCAGTAATGGAAGCCGACGCAGTCGCAGTCAGGGGGCCGGCGGCGGGCGTCCCTGACCATTCAATGCGGTGTTCCGTCGCGAGGAATTCATCCCTGTAGACAAAGAGCACCCGCTGGGCACGCTGGGCGAGGGTGAAGCCGATCTGCAGTGTGGAGCCAGGGGCTGCGGTGGCAGGCGAAATGCGTTTCAGGGAAGTCAACTGCGGCACCGGTTGTTCAGCTGCCACGGCTGGAGCCGCTGTCAACACAGTTCCTGGCGCCACCAGGGCGGCGGTCATCGTTAGCCCCATGAGGAGAGCCAGGAGTCGATGCACTGTGGTTTTGCGTCGGGGCGTGGCGGCCGTAGATGTAGTCAATTGATCCCCCGGGGATGTGAAGTTGGTGCCAGCATGATGTGGGTTAGAAGACGGTGTTGAAGGCGTTCCAGCCCCAACCGATGGTGGCTTGGCGTTTCAGGGCGGTGTGGCCCAACCCGTAGAACATGGTGAGCCGTCCATCGGGGTGGATCCCGTACACCTCCGGGACTCCGTCGCTGTCGAAATCTCCCGGCGCGCCAATCCGGCTGAAACCTCCCCAGCCATACCCGGCGTACGAGCTGAAGACGTTGGGGGTCCACGAATTGTCGTGGAAGTATCCGTTCCCGTCACCGTCGTATTTTCGGAGGTTGCCTTCGTTGTCGCGGGCGAAGACAATCCTCGACGACGGGGAGACGAACGTATTGAAATTGCTCCATCCACCGCTGAGGACGTGCGGGGTCAGGAAGCCGCCGCGGCCGTTGCCTGGGTAGAGGACCAGGGTGTTGGAAGCATCACGGGCAATAAGGTCTGCTGTGCCGTCGCTGTTGAAGTCGCCCGGTGCCACGATGTCCTTCATGGAACCCCATCCCTGGCCGATCTGGAAGGAGCGCAGCCAGCCACCCTGGCCGTTGCCTTGGTAGAGGAAGAGCCTGCCCGCACCATCGCGGGCCATGACGTCCACGTTGCCGTCGCCGTCGAAGTCTCCGGGGGAAAGGAGGGAGGTGAACCCGTTCCACCCTTGGCCAATCTTCTGTGCTGTCAGCCAGCCGCCGTTGCCGTTGCTGGGGTACAGCCAGAGGTTGCCGCCGGCATCACGCGCGAAGATGTCGCCTGTGCCGTCCGCGTTGAAGCCCTTGCCACGGGCTTTGTCCGAGATGGGACCCCTGAGATCCACTACCTCGGTGACGACCGATCCGGCGTCGAAACGTGCGGTGACCCCGGCCGTGATGATGTTGCCCTTGTCGGCCACGGTGGGCTTGTAGTCCCTCGAGGTTGCACCGGGGATGGGCGTTCCGTTGCGTTTCCAGACGTAGGTGTAACCGGGCTGTCCGCCGACGGGGTCGATCCCGGCGGCATCGTGTTCCAGCCGGAGTTGGCCTCCCACGGACGCGTCTCCGGTAATGCGCAGATTGCCCACCCAGACGCGGCGTGGCATGGGCCCGAATGCCGAAGTGGACACAGTGGCAGGCAGATACCCGGCCGCCCGGGCAGTCATCTTCACCCAGATCATGTTTCCGGGGTCGAAGGACATGTTGGACTGGTACGTGTCCTTGACGGCGTAGTCGATGGGTGCGCCGTTCCTGTACCACTGGAAGTCGGTGAAGGCTGGTTCAACCGGCCACGTTCCGGGGTTGATGCCAAGTTCGGTGTTGTAGACCATGGCGCCAGTGATGCTCGGGTTGACAGTGGGAGTGAGTTTCGGCAGCACCTTGGCAGGGTTGCTGACCGTGAAATCACCAGTGGAAAGTGCCGCACGCCCAACATTTCCCAACGGAACGGGCGAGGTCCGCTCCAGTGTTCCGTCACGCAGGTAGGAATCCTTGGCCAGCCCATCGAAGTAGGTGATTTCGACCCGCTCCAAGGTGTACGCACCCGCCGCCTGAGCGGCCGTGACTGCCCCCGTTGCCGTGACGGTTTGGGGGCCCGGCGCGGGGTTGCCTGTCCACGCGAGTTCGAAAGTGGTGACCTCGGAAGCGTCGCGGTAGACCAGCCTGACAGCCTGGGCAAGCTGCGAGAGCTTGACCTGGACCCCCGCGGTTTGTCCGGGTGCGACGGTGGCCTTGGACGGAAGAAAGGACGTAGGAACAGCCGCCATATAGGGGAGCAACGGGTTCTTGATCTTGAAGTCCTGCGTCGCGGGATCACCGAAGAGTGCGGTGCCGGTCCCGGGCGGGTAGACGCCGCCGCCGCGGTAATGGACCTGGGAGGCACCCGCAGTGGTAATCACCTGGATGTAGCTGACCTCGATGGTGCCATTGGGCCAGGAAGAGGCTGCAGCGACGCCGGCGACTGTGCCGGCTTTGCCGCCAGCCGGCGCTGTCCACGCCAAAGCGTGCGTCCCCGCAGCACTCCGCAGGCCCACTTCAACGCGCTTGACCGCAATGGAAGTCGTGAAGTCGAAACTGACTTGAGCGCCGGCGTCGACCGTTGCAGGGGAGGACCTCACGAAAGTGGAGAGGACCGGCGCGGCGGCCACGGCGGGTGAAACGGGCGTCACCACCACAGCCGCTACAACAAAGGCAAGCAACATCAGAAGTGCGCGAACCACCGCGGATGCAGCACGAAAGCGCAGAGCAGGATGAGACCCCAAGATTCCCCCAAATGGTGCAGACCAGAGCGGCCTGTCGAGGCCAATTGAGATGACAATACAGCCCGGCCATCCCGCGCACAGCTATTGGGATTGGATTACCGATATTCGCCGAAATGTGTCGTGCGTCAACCCAAAACGCAACCGAAATCGGCTTAGAACACCGCGGTGAACCCGCCCCAGCCCCAGCCAACAACACCGGCGCCTTTCCAGCTGCCGCTGCCGCTGCCGTAATACATGTTCAGTTGGCCGGCGGAGTCTATGGCCCAGACGTCGTTGAGGCCGTCACCGTTGAAGTCGCCTGCGCCGCCGATACGCGACATGACATTCCAGCCTGTGCCGACGGCCCGGGCGGTGGTCCAGCCGCCGTTTCCGTTGCCCCCGTAAAGCCGGAGGTTCCCGGCGCTATCGCGGCCCATGACGTCTGGATTGCCGTCGCCGTCGAAGTCGCCGGGAGAGAAGACCTGGCTGAGGGCATCCCAACCCTGGCCAACAGCGCCGGGGGAACGGAATCCACCCACCCCGTTGCCGGGATAGAGGACCAACGCACCTGAGGGTGTCCGGGCGAGGAGATCGTTGTTCCCGTCTCCTGAGAAATCACCCGCTGCGATGACGGAGTCGAAGACGTCCCAGCCCCAGCCGACCTCCTTGCGCGGCAGCCAGCCGCCGGTCCCATTGCCCGGATAGAGGAAAAGGGTGCCGGCATCGTCGCGGGCCAGGACGTCGTTGAAGCCGTCGCCGTTGAAGTCGCCTGCGTTGAACACGAGATCGAAAACGCCCCAGCCAAACCCGATGGTTTTCACTGTTTGCCAGCGTCCGGCACCGTCAGTGGGGTAAAGAAGGAGGTTCGCCGCAGCGTTCCGGGCGAACAGATCCAACGAGGTACCGGCGTCGAAACCTGCTGTGTGGGCCTTGTTCCGCACCACTGTGCGGCTGTAGACCGTAAACGGCCGCACGGCCGTGGCAGGATTGCCTGCCTGGACTGTCGCGCGGAAGCCGACGACGGCGCCACGGT
Organism: Paenarthrobacter aurescens; assembly: GCF_025421775.1. GTDB lineage: Bacteria > Actinomycetota > Actinomycetes > Actinomycetales > Micrococcaceae > Arthrobacter > Arthrobacter aurescens_B. The sequence goes on from NZ_JAOEFX010000004.1 coordinate 466,851, forward strand.
CGGCTGCGGTCAGGGTGTAGGTTTTGGCGGTGGCCCCGTTAATAGGGGTACCGTTCCGCACCCACTCGTACCGGACGCTGACGGGGCCGCCGGCTGTTCCCGTGGAGACGCTGCCTTCATCGAAGACACCTGTGAGTTTCTCGCCGACGGTCAGCTTTCCTTGGAGTGTGGGGGTGCTGGCCGTGATGGGCGATGTTGGTGTGAGCGGCAGGGACGAGGCCGACACAGCCCGGTATCCTGCCCGCGTGGCAGTGACCCGGGCTGACAGGGTTTGGTCCAGGTCGGCTTCGGCTACCCGGTACGTGTTGAGCGTCGCTCCGGGGATGGGCTGGCCGCTCCGGAGCCACTGGTAGGCAAAGCCGGTAGGTGGATAGGTCCACGAGCCGTTGCTTGTAGTCAGCACTTGGTCGTAGCGTGCCACGCCTGTGACGACTGGTGGCTTGGTGTTGGGATTGTCCACCAGGGGGAAGCTGGGGTTGTTGACGGCGAAGTCCACACCGTCAAGGGCGCCGGGCCGTTGCGTCGGCGCTTCGAGGCCTTGGCTGAGGAAGAGGATGTTGCCGTCGCGGCCATAGCGAACGGAGCCTTTGCCGGCTGGAAGCACGATGCTGACGCTGAGGAGCTTGTAGCGCCCTGTCCGTTTGAAGGCACTTCCGTTCACTGGCACCTTGGCCTGAGCGCTGTACGGTCCGGGCGCTTGGCTGGTGGGGCCGTAGAGGGTGGCCTGCTCCAGGGTGTCTTCATTGACGTAGGTGAAACCCACTTCCTGGGCCGGACCGCTCAGGGTGAAAGACAAGGAGATGGTGTTACCGGGCACTACCGTGGCCGGCGATGTTCGCGTGACCACTGTGGGCAGTGGCACGTCCGGACCGGCTGCCATGGCATGCGGGGGAGGAACTGCGATGGCCAGGGCGGCGCACAGCAGAGCGGCCAGAAGGACGCGAAAACTTGTGCCTGCGGAGCGCGCGGAAGCAAGCATTGTCATGGTTTCCCCAATCCCTAGAACACTGCGTTGAACCCGCCCCAGCCCCATCCGATGGTGCCGGCACCGTTCCAGCCGCCGTCGCCGTCGCCGTAGTAGGCAAGCAGTTGGCCGGAGCCGTCCACTGCGTAGACGTCCGCATTACCATTGCCGTCGATATCGCCGGCCGCACCAATGGTGGACATTCCGCCCCAACCCTGGCCGACGATGGCCATGCCTGCCCAGCCGCCTGTCCCGTTGCCGCGATACAGACGCAAGGCGCCCGCGGTGTCACGGGCAAGGATGTCCACGTTGCTGTCGCCGTTGAAGTCGCCGGGGGTGATCATCGTGTTGACGACGTTCCAACCGCTGCCGACCACCGACCGGTTAAGCCATCCGCCGTCGCCGTTGCCCGGGTACAGGTACAGGAGGCCGCCGGAATCGCGGGCGAGGATGTCGTTGTGGCCGTCGCCGTTGAAGTCGCCGGGGGAAACGATCGAGTTGAAGGCGTTCCAGCCGCTGCCTACCTGGCGCCCGGCGAGAAAACCGCCGTTGCCCGTTCCGGCGTAAAGGAAGAGATTGCCGGCCGAATCCTTGGCCAGGATGTCGTTGGCGCCGTCGCCGTTGAAATCGCCGGGGGACACCACAGTTCCGAAGCCGTTCCAGCCCGGCCCCACTGTCCTGGCGGATTCCCAGGCGTTGTTGACGCGCGGGTACATCATGAGGGTGCCGTCGGAGCGGCGGGCCAGCATTTCGTACGCACCGCGGCTGGTGAACCCGTTGGCACGGTTGGAGGCTGAGATCGGGGCGGTTTCTTCGCTGGAGACTTCCAGCGGCTCGCACCCGTTTTGGCTGGCTGCGACGTGGGCGGCAATGGTCTTGCCGCGATCTGATTCGTCGAGCGTGTAGGTCCACCAGGCCCAGTGGTCCTCGGCGAGGACGCCGTCGCGGGTCCAGTAAATGCGGTAGTCCGGGCCGGCCGCGGCGCCGCACCCACGGTAGGAAGCAGGATCTATTTCAAGCGTGAGCGTTGAGCCGACAAACGGGGAACCGTGAATCACGGGATCCGAAGGGTCCATGGTTGCCATGGCAGGGGCCGGAGCGAAAGCGAGTGCGGCGACGACCGCCGCGGCAATGCCTGCCACCACTCGGCGCACACCTGACGTAGGGCGTGTTGGTGCGTTCATGATGTCCTCCCCAGACTTTATGGGGCTAATTCTACCGCGGCGGGGATTTCTCTAGAAGATCGATGTGAAATTGCCCCAACCATTACCTGCTACGTCAGTCCCGCGCCATCCGGTGCGCCCGTTGCCGTAGTAGATCACCAGGCGGCCTTGCTGGTCGACGCCATAGACGTCGTTGAAGCCGTCATTATCAAAGTCTCCGGCCGCGCCCGCTGCTTTGAGCGCGTTCCAGCCGACACCGATCAACCATGACCTGGTCCAGCCGCCGGCACCGTTGCCGCCGTAGTAGTACAGGTAACCGCTGCGGTCCCGGGCAAGCACGTCCACGTTGCCGTCGCCGTTAAAGTCCCCCGGCGTCAGCAGCGCGTCCATCACTTGCCAGCCCTGCCCGACGACGGTTCTCGCCAACCAGCCTCCGGAACCATTGCCCGGGTACAGGTAGAGGGTGCCGCCGGGCTCGCGCGCGAGGATGTCGTTGTTGCCGTCGCCATTGAAGTCCCCGGGGCTGACGATTGAGTCGAAGATATTCCAGCCCTTGCCGATGGTCTGCGCTGGTTTCCAGCCGCCTGTTCCGTCCCCTGCGTAGAGGTACAGGGTCCCCGCGGCATCCCTGGCAATGACATCGCCCTTGCCATCACCGTTGAAGTCTCCGGGTGAGAGTGTCAGGTTGAAGATGTTCCAGCCCCACCCCACGGTGCGGGCCGCTTCCCAGGCGTTGCCCTTGCGGCCGTATAGCTGCAATGCGCCGTCGGTGCCCCTGGCCAGGAGTTCGAAGCTCCGGCCGGTGAAGCCGGCAGCCCGGTTTGCGGCGCCCACGGGTTTGGTCTCGTCGCTGTGCAGCGATTCGCCGCCGCACGCGGTTTTACTGGCAGTGACGTGCACGGCCATCCGGGCTCCCGTGTCATCCGGCTGCAGCGCGTAGGACCGCGCTGTTTCGCCGGCCACCAGGAATCCGTCACGGGTCCAGTAGACGGTGAAGTCCGGGCCTTTGCCGCCCCCGCACCCATAGAACGTGTAAGGGCCAATGTCTGTGGTCAGCTTCTGGCCGACGAACGCTTCACCGCTGAGTACGGGGTCCGGCCCGCTGCTTGTAGCGGCCGACGCCGGCAGGGGGCAGAGTGCCATGGCCGCCACTGTGGCGGTCAGCAGCGTTGCTGCCATCCGGCGTCGAAATTTCCCCATGTGTTCCTCCAAATCAGCGGCTCAAACCTTCCTGCAGTGTATGTGCGCTGGACAGCAATAGCCGGGAGCGGCATGAGCCTGTTGATGCAGGGCAAGCTCTCAGGAAACGGTCATTTAGCTCCCGTATTATTGATGCGATCGGCCAGCCACGGGTCTTGGACCCCAGCCGGCCGCTTCCTTGCCAGCCTGCCAAGAGATCGCCGGAAATGCCCGCATCAAACTCACTGGAACCGTACTCCCTTGACCTGACCACGGGGTTGCCCCGTATGGCTGCCGCACCCACCACCCCGCGGCAGCAGCTGCGCTATGCCCGCATCCTTAAAACCGCGGCCGGCTTCGCCCAGCGGCAGTTCGATACCTTGAGCCTTTCCGACGTCGCCGCCCGGGCTGATATTCCGCTCGGCACGCTGTACCGCTACTTTCCCTCCACGGCCCACCTCATGCTGGCTGTCTACAGGCAGCAGCTGCGGGAACTCCGGGATGGTGTTCGCCGCCGCGAAGGCAAGGGGCACGCGCTCGCTGGTTTGATGATGGAGATCTTTCATCTGAGGGTCATGCAGCCGGGCGTTGAGCACTGCCTCATCCGGCCTGCAGGCAAGGACGATGACACGGCTCAGCTTTTGCGGGAGATCGATGCCCTGTCCGAGGAAGTGGTGGGCTCGCTGAGTAAGGACACGGGCAAGGACGCCGTCAGGGCCAGGATCCTGTTGCATCTGGTCAGTGGCCTGGTCCAGGCGGTCCGGTGCCGTAGGTTATCGCTCTTCGAGGCCGAAAAGGATCTGAAGAAGGCCTGCACCCTATTGACTGGTGAATGACGAAATATGCTCACTGGTCTAGACCAGAATGCGCTGAGAATGCGGTTTTTGGCATGACCTGAGTCACATTTAGATCTGGTTGAACGTTTTACTCTCGAATCGTCTCTCTTGGTATTGAATCTTGTACCCTCCAGGTCTCCCTAGGCTGGAAACACCGAAGCGGCTAGCAGCCCCCTATCTGCAGAAGCAACGCCGGACCAGACACCCTTGGTCCGCTACAGCAGTTCTGTTCCTGCCCGAATCATGCCGTGGGACCACGGCTAGCCTGAGGAGACAAAGACGTGTCCATCGAGACAATTGCAACTGACAATGACGCCCTGGTACTGACCGAAGAAGAGATCTTCGCAGCCCATGAAGGCGGCAAGCTGACCATCTCCAGCACCGTTCCGCTGAACAACAAGCGCGACCTTTCCATCGCCTACACCCCCGGTGTGGCACAGGTCAGCCGCGCAATCCACGCAGACCCCAAGCTTGCCCGGACGCACACCTGGGCCGAGCGCCTGGTGGTTGTCGTCAGCGATGGCACCGCGGTTCTGGGCCTCGGCAACATTGGACCGAGCGCCTCCCTTCCCGTCATGGAAGGCAAATCTGCCCTGTTCAAGTCCTTCGGCGACCTCGACTCCATTCCGTTGGTGCTCAACACCACCAACGTTGACGAAATCATTGAGACCTTGGTCCGCTTGCGCCCGAGCTTCGGCGCCGTGAACCTCGAGGACATTTCGGCTCCCCGCTGCTTCGAGCTCGAAGAGCGACTCATTGAGGCCCTCGACTGCCCCGTCATGCACGACGACCAGCACGGCACCGCCGTGGTGGTTCTCGCTGCCCTGACCAACGCAGCCAAGGTGACCCAGCGCGAACTCGCAGGCCTCAAGGTTGTCGTGTCCGGCGCAGGTGCCGCAGGCATTGCCATTGCCGAGATTCTTCTTGCTGTTGGCATCAAGGACGTCATCCTGCTCGACTCCAAGGGCGTAGTCAACGCTGAGCGTGCCGACCTCGTGGCCGATCCCGGCAGCGTCAAGGCCCGCATGGCCCAGCGCACCAACCCCCGCGGCGTGACCGGCGGTCCGGGCGAGGGGCTGACCGGCGCCGATGTGTTCGTGGGCGTCTCCTCCTCCAAGTTGGACGAAGAGCACCTGAAGCTGATGAACGATCAGTCGATCGTGTTCGCCTTGTCCAACCCGGACCCGGAAGTTCTCCCCGAGGTTGCCCAGAAGTACGCGGCCGTTGTTGCCACCGGCCGCAGCGACTTCCCGAACCAGATCAACAACGTCCTGGCTTTCCCGGGTATCTTCCGTGGCGCACTCGATGCCAAGGCCCGCCGCATCACGCCCGCCATGAAGATCGCCGCCGCAAACGCCATTGCTGAGCTCGCCGCGGAGGACCTCTCCGCCGACTACATCGTGCCGAGCCCGCTGGATGCCCGCGTGGCACCGGCCGTCACCGCGGCTGTTGCTGCTGCAGTCACCGAATAGCGGCTACTGACGCAAGACCGACGACGGCGACGCCTCCCGTGCTGGGGAGCGTCGCCGTCGTTCTCTGGTTATGCCTGCCGTTGGCGGGTCAGCGGTCCAGCCTCACCTGGTCAACTGTCCAGAAGGCGCTGTTGGTTCCGGTGTATCGGAAGCTGACTTTGGCCTTCTTGGCACCTTTGGGGACCTCGAGCGCAAGGGATTCGAAGCCGTTGAAGTTGGCGGTGTAGGCCTTCACCAGCTGCGGGACTCCGCCGTCGTAGCTGACAAAAACTTCGCCGCTCTGGGGTCCGTCGATCCTGTAGTTCGAGGCGAAGGACAGTGTTGCCGTCTTGCCGCCCTTCACCTTGAAATCGGGGCTTACGAGGGTGGAGTCGAATTGTCCGGCGGCGTGTGCCTTGTCATCCCACTCATCGGAGTCGGCGACGGCGAAGACGTTGCGGTTGCGGACGGACGTTTCGCGGCCCTGGTTGCGGTCGGTGTTGGTCCAGAACTCGTCGGTGGCGAACGACCAGCCGCGCCATTCGGTCACACCGCCGGCCGGCATGGCGGAGTTGTCGATGCTCCAGCCTTCGGGTGCGGTGGTGGTCCACCCTTTCACATCGGCGGCTGGTGCGGTTTCGTCGGCGCGGGTGCGCAGGCTGTCCCGCAGGGAATCGAAGTCGTCTGCTTCGATGTCCGCGATGGCCTTCCCGTCGAGGTTCCATGCAGCGTCGGTCGTGACTCCTTCGTGCTTCAGCACAGTGGGTGCGATGTCCGTGATCTTGACGTCGTTGCGGACGGTACCGGCCTTGATCCCCTTGCCCTGGGCGATGACGAACGTCTGGCGCTCGGCGGGTGTGTTGCCACCGTGGCCACCTGTGGGGGTGTGTCCGTGGTCGGCTGTAAGAACCACCAGCCAATCCTCGGACGTGTAGCTGGGGCGGTTTTTCACGGCATTCAGGATCTCGCCGACCTGGCCGTCCGCCCTGCGCAGGGCTGCCAGGTATTCCTCACGCTCGGTGCCGTAGGAGTGGCCCGCGCCGTCAACCTCGTCCAAGTGGACGAACGTGCTGTCCGGGTTGCCGTTGGCAAGGTAATCCACGGCCTTGGCCGTGGTGCCGGCGTCGTTTCCTCCGGCGAGCCTCAGGTCAACCTTTTCGCCGAACACCGTTTGGGGGATGGGAGACCAAGTGCCCACAACCAGGGTGGAGGCTTTGGGCTGGGTCGATTCGAGGCGGCTCAGGTAGTCCGGGTATTGGCTGTAGTTGGGTGCCGTGAAGTTGTTGTCCACCACGTTGTGCTTGTCCGGCCACACTCCAGTCGCGATGCTCGACCAACCCGCTCCCGAGACTGTGGGGGCCATCGGGTTCGCGAACAGGTTGCTCTTGGCGGTCATGCCGGAGTCGACCACGCTCTGGATATTCGGTACGCCGGCAGCGGAAAACTTGGCTATTGCGGCGCCATCGAGGCCAATCACCAGGGTCTTCTTGCGCTTGGTCCCGTCAGGAAGCCCGGAGTACGGGGCCTGGGCCGGGCGGCTGTCGGTGCTTGCGTACTGGGTCTCCGGCGCGTCCGGTGCCGCAGGGGCGGCTACTGCAGCAGACGGGAGTACGACGGCGGCCGCGAGCGTAAGTGCGGCTGTTGCCGTGGCGGTGCGAAAAGGACGTGCGTTGTCCAATGTTTTCTCCAGGTTCGGGTCCGAGGGGGAGCTGTTGGCTGAGTTTGCCGACAGCCTGACTCCTCAACCCTGCCGCTTCGACTGGATCCAGACAACGAAAAATGCCACTTGTCTATACAAGTTAGATGGACGTTAATCTTTTGTTTCCCGGGCCTTCGTATTTTTTCGAGGCTCGGAATTGGCGCTGGTTGTTTAGTTGTTCATACAGCTCGCGGACACCGTTTGTTTTCGGGCGCCACCTAGACTGAGGGGCATGAACGCCGAACTCATCGTGACCATCCTGTGCGGCCTGGCCATCGCGGTCGGTGTGGCCGGAACCATCATTCCCGTGCTTCCGGGCAGCATTCTTATCGGCGCAAGCCTGTTGGCATGGGCCATCTGGGGAGGTGCCGGTCCGCTGGGATGGGTGATCTTCGCCGTCGGAATGGTGTTTGTGGTGGCGGGCATGGCCGCCAGCGCAGTGCTCACTGGACGCAAGCTCAAGCAACACGGTATCCCCAACCGATCGGTGCTGATCGGCGTGGTCCTGGGGGTCGTGGGAATGTTCGTCATTCCCGTGGTGGGGCTGTTTGTGGGGTTCGCCGTCGGACTTCTCCTGAGCGAAGTCCAGCGCACGCGCAACTTCCGCACGGCCGTCCGCTCCAGTGGCGCCGCGCTCAAGGCGACCGGCATCGGGATCCTGGTGGAGTTCGGACTGGCGTGCGCCGCGGCAAGTACATGGATCATTGGAGTGTGGATCAACGCCGTGAATGGCTAAGCAAAGCCCTACTTCAACACGATCGTCCTGTTCCCATTCAGGATGATCCGCCCCTCGCAGTGCCAGCGAACGGCGTTGCTGAGGGCCTTGCACTCTGTGTCCCGACCGGCGGCTACGAGATCGTCCGGTCCGAACGTGTGGTCCACCTCCACTACCTGCTGGGCGATGATTGGACCTTCGTCCAGCTCGCCATTCACGTAGTGGGCCGTGGCGCCCACAGTTTTCACACCACGCGCGTAAGCCTGGTGATAGGGCTTTGCACCCTTGAAGCTGGGCAGGAACGAGTGGTGGATGTTGATCGCACGGCCATCAAGCTTGCGGGCGAGGTCGTCGCTGAGCACCTGCATGTAGCGGGCCAGGACAATGAGTTCCACGTCCAGTTCATCGATGATCTCCAGCAAGCGGCCCTCGGCGGCCGGCTTGGTGGCGGCGGTGACAGGCACATGGAAGAACGGAATTCCGTGCCACTCCGCCAAACCCTGATGGTCGGTGTGGTTGGACACGACACCCACCACATCAATGGGCAGCTCGCCGATCCTTGCGCGGAAAAGGAGGTCGTTCAGGCAGTGCCCGAACTTCGAGACCATAATCAACACCCGGCGCTTGGACCCCTGACGTTCAAGCTGCCAGTTCATGCCGTACTTCTCGCCTACCGGGGCGAAAGCGGTCCGCAGCTCGTCAAGTGTGGAGGCATCGCCGTCGGACGCGAAGTGCACCCGCATGAAGAAGTGCGCTTCGGCGCGTTCGCCGAATTGCTTGTTGTCGATGATGTCGCAGCCGTGTTCCAGCAGGAAGCCGGATACGGCGTGCACGATTCCGGGACCCTCGGGGCAGTCCAGGGTGAGGACGTGCTCCACTTTCGTTTCCGGGGAGGAACCGGCAGCAGTTTCAGTTTGGATGGCAGTCATGGCTAGCACTCCACTACGTTGACGGCGAGGCCTCCACGGGAGGTCTCCTTGTACTTGGATTTCATGTCGGCGCCTGTCTCGCGCATGGTCTTGATGGCTTTGTCCAGGGACACCTTGTGGCTGCCGTCGCCGTGCAGGGCAAGGCGGGCGGCATTGATGGCCTTGACGCTGGCGATCGCGTTGCGTTCGATGCAAGGGATCTGCACCAGCCCACCCACGGGATCGCAGGTGAGGCCCAGGTTGTGTTCGATGCCCACCTCGGCGGCGTTTTCGACTTGCTCCGGCGTTCCGCCGAGGACTTCGCAGAGCCCGGCAGCGGCCATGGAGCAGGCGGAGCCCACTTCGCCTTGGCAGCCCACCTCGGCACCCGAAATGGACGCGTTGATCTTGAACAGGATTCCGACGGCGGCCGCCGCCAGCAGGAAGCGCACGACACCGTCGTCGTTGGCTCCCGGAACGAACTTTGTGTAATAGTGCAGGACGGCCGGGACAATTCCCGCGGCACCATTGGTGGGCGCGGTGACGATCCTGCCGCCCGCGGCGTTCTCCTCGTTCACGGCCAGGGCGAACAGGTTGACCCATTCCATGGCGAGGAGGGGGTCTGAAGGATTGGACGCAGCTCCGGGGGCCTTGTTTGCGGCGTCGGTAGCGGCCAGCGTCTTGAACAACGACGGCGCCCGTCGCCTGACCTTCAGGCCTCCCGGCAGGATTCCCTCGGCAGAGCAGCCGTTGTCCACGCATTCCTGCATGACGGCCCAGATTCCCAACAGCTTTTCGCGAAGTTCTTCCTCGGAGCGCCACACGAGTTCGTTGGCCAGCATGATGTCCGAGATGGACTTGCCCTCACGGAGGCAGATGGCCAGCAGCTCGTCGGCGGTGGTGAAGGGGTAGGGCAGGACAGTGTCATCGGCTACCACTTTGTCGGCTCCGGAGACGTCCCCGTCCACCACAAAGCCGCCGCCGATGGAGTAGTAGCTGCGCTCCCGGAGCACGGTGCCCGTATGGTCCAGTGCACGGAAGGTCATCCCGTTGGGGTGGGCGGGCAACGACTTGCGGCGGTGCAGGACCACGTCCTCGTCCCAGTTGAAGTCCACCCGGTGGTTGCCGGCCAGGCGCAGTTCCGCATCGAGTGCCGCCGCTGCTACCTGGTCGTCAGCCGTGGTGGTGTCCACGGTTTCGGGGGAGTGGCCTTGCAGCCCCAGCACCACGGCCTTGTCGGAGCCGTGGCCCCGGCCGGTGGCGCCCAGCGAGCCGAAAAGCTCCGCCTGGACGCGCACCGTTGCCGGAAGCTGGCCGGACGATTCCAGACCGTCCGTGAACTGCTTTGCCGCACGCATCGGGCCCACCGTGTGTGAAGAGGACGGCCCGATGCCAACAGAAAACAGGTCAAGCACACTCAGTGCCATTAGGGGACCTCGGGGGAGGCGTACTCCCGCATGGCGTCGAGGAGCCAACGTCCCAGGAAGTCGGCAAACGAGGCCCGGGGAAAGATCCGGTAGGTCTCGTCCGAGGTCTTCCAGAGCATTACCGGGATGTGGGCCAGCTCAGTGGAGACAGCCTTGCCGGCCTTGAAGACCCGCGGGTGCAGGTCCAGTGAACAGGTCTTCTCCAGCACTGCACGGGCGTGGCTTCCGGAGAGTTCGAACGTGGTGCGGTTGGCGGACAGGTCCACCACCTGGCCCGGGTCACCGCCCAACGCCCTGGTCAGGTCGCTGACCAGGGAACCGCCGAGGGAATCGTGGGCTTCCTCCGGAGCTACCACCATGAACTCGGTGGGACCGAGCCACAGGGCGTTGACGGAATCCTTGCCCGTTACCTCACCGCAAGCGGCAGGCAAGCCGCCGGTCACGGACGCAACGCGGGCGCCGGCGTCGGAGGCCGTGTGGACCCGGACGCCCACCATGGCCTGGTATGGGATTTCGGTGAGCGTCACGGTGCCCGGCACGGAGCCGGAAGTGAAGGCTTCAGCCAGGTGCTCGGCCGGGCTGCGGCGGGCGCCCCGGACGCGATCGACGTGTGCGGTTTCTGCTGGTGTTGCTGTTTCAGCCATCTTTGCGGGTCCCTTCAGCATCGAAAAGTACGGTTTCGCCAACAACCACGTCCACCAATTGGTCTCCCAGCGAGGCCACCAGGGTCTCGCCGATGCGGTTGCGGCCGTTTTGAATGAGTGCCAGGGCGAAGGAACGGCCCAGTGCGGCGCTGTGGTAGCTCGAGGTCACGAAGCCCTCCATGGGAACGGGTCCCTGGGCAGGGTTGACCGGGATGCCCTTTTCCACCAACTGCGTGCCTTCCGGCAACCGCAGGGAGTGGTCCACGGGAAGGACACTGACCAGGTGCTTGCGGTCCTCGCGGCTTGCGTCCTCACGGAGGTAGGAGCGCTTGCCGATGAAGTCCTTGGCCTTGGAGACGATCCAGTCCATGCCGGCGTCCTGCGGGGTGACCGTGCCGTCGGTGTCCTGCCCAACGATCGGGTAGCCCTTCTCGGCGCGGAGGACGTGCATGGTTTCCGTGCCGTACGGGGTGATGTTGAACTCGGCACCTGCGGCAGCAACGGCTTCCCAAGTGTTGAGTCCGTACCAGGACGGGATGTTGATTTCGTAAGCCAGTTCACCGGAGAAGGAGATGCGGCAAACGCGTGCCTGCACCCCGGATGCGAGTGTGGTTTCGCGGAACGTCATGAACGGGAAGGCTTCCGCATCCAGGCCACCGTTTTCGGCCAGCTGCGGAGCAACCTTGGCGATCACGGCGCGGGACTTGGGACCGACCACGGCAATGGTGCTCCACTGTTCCGTCACGGACGTGCACACCACGTCGAGTTCCGGCCACTCCGTCTGGTGCCACTCTTCCAGCCAGTCCAGCACCTTGGCTGCGCCGCCGGTGGTGGTGGTCATGAAGTAGCGGTCATCGTCCAGGCGAAGGGTCACGCCGTCGTCGAAGATCATGCCGTCCAAGGTGCACATGACGCCGTAGCGGGCGGATCCCGGGGCGAGTTTCTTGAACGCGTTGGTGTAGACGCGGTTCAGGAATTCCCCCGCGTCCTTGCCGCGGATCTCGATCTTGCCCAGCGTGGTGGCATCCATAAAGCCCACTGAATCGCGGACGGCTGCGCATTCACGCAGGACGGCCGTGTCCATGTCTTCGCTGCCCTGCGGGTAGTACCAGGGACGCTTCCACTGTCCAACATCTTCGAACAGTGCGCCCTGGGCAACGTGCCACGGGTGGATGGAGGTCACGCGGGCGGGGTCGAACAGCTCGCCGCGCTGGCGGCCGGCCAGGGCTGCGAAAGCTACGGGCGTGAACGGTGCGCGGTATGCGGTGGTTCCGATCTCGCCGACGCCCGGAATGCTTTCGGCGCCACCGAACTTCAGCGCAGCGGCGATAACGCCGATCGCGTTGACCCCGGAAGTCTTGCCCTGATCGTTGGCCGTACTGATGGAGGTGTACCGCTTGACATGTTCCACGGACCGCATGCCCGCCCCGGTGGAGCGGAGAACGTCGGCCACGGACTGGTCGCGCTGGAAGTCGACGAAGTGGTGGTGCCATTCGCCGGGCTCACCGGTCTGGCCGGGAACCAGCCAAAGCTGGCGGCTTGGAGCGCTCGCCACAGGAGCCTGCATTTCCGCGGGGGTGGTTGCGGACTCGAAACCAGCAGCAATGGACGCTGCCGCTCCCGCCGAGATGCCCTCTGCCAGGCAGTCCTGGAGTTCGAAGCTGCCACGGCCTGCGCCAACAACCTGCTGGTCGCGGACGGGCTTGGTGGGGATGAACGCTGCGAGCTCGTCGTCCCAACGCAGCTTGCCCTGGCGCTGGCTGTGGAGGTGGACCACCGGGCTCCAGCCACCGGAAACTGCCAGGAGATCGGCAGCCAGCTGTTCGACGCCCGAGGTGAGTTCGCCGTCGTCGTTAATGCTGCGGACGGTGACGCCATTCAGGCGGCCATTCTCGTCCGCCGACGTGTCAGCCACGGCGCTGCCGATGAGGACCCGGATACCGGACTCGACGGCGGCTGCGGCCTTCGCGCTGATCTGCGGACGGGCATCGACGACGGCGGCAATCGCCACGCCTGCTGCTTTCAGGTCCGCGGCAAGAGCGTAAGCGGAGTCGTTGGTGGTGCTGATGACGACGCGGGAACCGGCGGCGACGGCGTAACGGTTCAGGTAGGTACGGGCGGCCGAGGCGAGCATGATGCCGGGGCGATCGTTGTTCTCGAAGACCAGCGGACGCTCGTGGGCGCCGGGGGCCAGGACAACCTGCTTGGCACGGATGTGCCAAATACGCTGGCGGGAGACACCGGAGGCGGCCGGAACGCTCAAGTGGTCCGTGCGGTTCTGGGCTGCGATGAAGTAGTTGGAATCGTAGGAGCCGAAAGCCGTGGTGCGGTTCAGTACCGTGCATTCGCCGGCGGAAACCAGTTCGGCTTCCACGTCAGCAACCCACTCCAGGGCCGGCTTGCCTTCGATCAGTTCGGCCAGTTCCGGGGCCGTTGAACCGGACAGCAATGCGCCGCCAAGTTCCGGCTGGTCGTCGATCAGGATGACGCGGGCACCGGTGCGGACAGCTTCGCGGGCGGCTGCCAGTCCAGCAATACCGCCGCCGACTACCAGGACATCCGTGTGGACGTACTTCTTGTCGTACTCAGCTTTGTCCTCATTGGGATCAAGCTTGCCAAGGCCGGAGAGGAGCTCAATGTTCATGCCGTCCACCAGGGAAACTGCCGTGGCGGGAAGCATGGACTCGGCAACATGTCCGCGGAAGCGGGGAGCGATCTTGACCAAGGCGTTGGACTCTTCCACGCCGCCCGCCATGATGCCGCGGGGGCGGTCCTCGTAGAGGGAGTTGCCGGCGTTGATGTGGCCGTTGGCCAGCAGCGCCGAAGCGATGGTGTCGCCCGGGTGGCCGGTGAATTCCTGGCCGTCCACGGTGAAGCGCCAAGAGATGCTGCGATCGATGCGTCCGCCGGTGGCGAGGCGTGCGTTCTTGCTGGTCACTTCTAGACTCCTTCCGAGGAGATGGGGGTGGTGGCCGTGGGTGAAGCGGCGCCGGGGGCGAGGCCTGGTTCGCCGGCTTGGCCGAAGTCACCGCTCTGGGTGAACTCACCAGGCTTGTCCGGTTCGCTCTTGGGGCTGGTTGTCTTCAGATCCGGGCGGGGCTGGCCCATCCCATAGATGGAGTGGATCTCGTAGCTCACGGTGTCGCGGAGCATGTTGAACCACTGCCGGCAGCCCGTGCTGTGGACCCAGCGCTCGGCGAAGGTGCCCTTGGTGTTCTCCCGGTAGAACAGGTATTCAGCCCATTCACGGTCCGTGAGGTCATTCGGGCTCTCGGGGTAGGCGATGTGTGCCTGGCCGCCGTAGTGGAATTCGGTTTCGTCACGTGGCCCGCAGTTGGGGCATGAAATGAGGAGCATGTCTGTCCTGTCCTGGCTAGTGGGCTACGGCTGCGGCGCCGTGTTCGTCGATCAAGGCGCCGGTCTCGAAGCGTTCCAGAGCGAAAGGCTTGTTCAGCTTGTGCGGGGCGCCGGTGGCAATGGTGTGCGCGAACGTCAGGCCGGCTGCCGGAGTGCCCTTGAAGCCGCCCGTTCCCCAACCGCAGTTGACGAACATGTTCTCCACCGGGGAAAGACCAACAATGGGAGAGGCATCCAGGGTGGTGTCCACGATGCCGCCCCAGGTCCGGAGTACGTGTGCCCTGGCGAAAATCGGGAAGAGCTCGACGGCTGCTGCCATCTGCTCTTCGATCACGTGGAACGAGCCGCGCTGGCCGTAGCCGTTGTAGGAGTCCACACCAGCGCCCATCACCAGTTCGCCCTTGTGGGCCTGGGAAACATAGACGTGGACGTGGTTGGACATGACCACCGTGGGGTGGACCGGCTCGTGCAGTTCGGACACCAAAGCCTGGAGCGGGTGACTCTGGATGGGCAAACGGAAGCCGGCCATTTCGGCCAGCACTGAGCTGTGGCCGGCGGCGCACAGGCCCACCTTTTCGGTGTTGATGTTGCCGCGGGTGGTCTTGACGCCAGTGACCCGGTTGCCGTCCTTGATGAAGCCGGTGACTTCACAGTTCTGGATGATGTCCACGCCGAGCTCATCGCATTTGCGGGCGAAGGCCCAGGCCACATGGTCGTGCTTGGCGATGCCTGCGCGCGGCTGGTAGGTGGCGCCCATGACGGGGTAGCGGATGTTGTCGTTGATGTTCAGGATGGGGCAGAGTTCCTTGACCTGCTGCGGGTCAAGCCATTCAGCGTCAACGCCGTTGAGCCGGTTGGCTCCTACGCGGCGAACGCTTTCGCGGACGTCGCCCAGGGTGTGGGCGAGGTTCATGACGCCGCGCTGGCTGAACAGGAAGTCGTACTCCAGCTCCTCCGGGAGGATTTCCCAGAGTTTGAGCGCGTGCTCGTAGATGGCTGCGCTTTCGTCCCAGAGGTAGTTGGAACGGATGATGGTGGTGTTGCGGGCCATGTTTCCACCGGCCAGCCAGCCCTTTTCCAGGATGGCGATGTTGGTCATGCCGTGGTTCTTGGCCAGGAAGTACGCGGTGGCCAGGCCGTGCCCGCCGCCGCCCACGATCACGGCGTCGTAGCTTTTCTTCGGGTCCGGGTTGCGCCAGAGGAAGTCCGGGTGTTCGGGGAGGTGGTCTGCACTCACTGGGCTGCTCCAATCAGTTCTGCTTCGGTTGCGGCGCCATTGCCGTTGTTGTTCAGGTGCGGGTAGAGCGGGAACTTCTCTGCCAGCGCGGTCACGCGATTGCGGAGTTCGACGGCGGTCGCGTGGTCCAGGGTGACGTCACCCTCGGTGCCGGCTTTGGTCCCGCTGTTCGCTGCGGCGATCAACGCCGTCGCAATGATGTCTGAGACTTCGGTGAAGTCCTCGGCGCCGAAGCCGCGGGCGGCGAGGGCGGGGGTGCCGATGCGCAGGCCCGACGAAACCATGGGCGGGCGGGGGTCGAACGGGACGGCGTTGCGGTTGACCGTGATGCCGATCTGGTGGAGCGTGTCCTCGGCCTGCTGACCGTTAAGTATTGAGTGGCGAAGGTCGGCGAGCACCAGGTGGACGTCGGTTCCGCCGCTGACAACGGAGATGCCGGCTGCAGCTACGTCGTCCTGGAGGAGGCGCTGGGCCAGGATCTTGGAGCCTTCCAGCACTCGGACCTGGCGTTCTTGGAATTCGGGCTCGGCGGCCATCTTGAAGGCCACTGCCTTGGCGGCGATGACGTGCTCCAAGGGGCCGCCCTGCTGGCCGGGGAAGACTGCCGAGTTAACTTTCTTGGCGATGTCGGCGTCGTTGGTCAGGATCACGCCACCGCGGGGACCGCCGAGGGTCTTGTGCGTGGTGCTGGTGACAATGTGGGCGTGCGGGACGGGGCTCGGGTGGAGCCCTGCAGCAACGAGACCCGCGAAGTGGGCCATGTCCACCATGAGGTAGGCACCCACGAGGTCCGCGATGCGGCGGAACTCGGCGAAGTCCAACTGGCGGGAGTATGCCGACCAGCCGGCGACGATCAGCTGCGGCTTGCTCTCGAGAGCCAGGCGCTCAACTTCGGCCATGTCCACGGTGTGGGTGTCCTCGCGGACACCGTAGGGAACAACCTTGTACAGCTTGCCGGAGAAGTTGATCCGCATGCCATGGGTGAGGTGGCCGCCGTGGGCGAGGTTCAGGCCCATGATGGTGTCGCCAGGGGTGATCAGCGCGTGCATCGCCGAGGCGTTTGCCTGGGCTCCGGAGTGGGGCTGGACGTTGGCGAATTCCGCGCCAAACAGGGATTTCAGGCGGTCGATGGCCAGCTGCTCGATCACATCAACGTGTTCGCAGCCGCCGTAGTAACGCTTGCCCGGGTAGCCCTCGGCGTACTTGTTGGTCAGCACCGATCCCTGGGCTTCCATGACGGCCGTAGGGGCGAAGTTCTCAGAGGCGATCATTTCCAGCGTTGACTGCTGGCGGATGAGTTCCTGGGCGATCGCCTGATCGACCTCCGGGTCCGCCTGTGCGAGCGGGCGGATCAGCGGTTCAACCATGGTGTTCTCCTTCTGAAGTACTTGAAGCGGCCGTCTGTTAGGCAACTGATATATTAGAACTATTGCCATAGTATGTTGGAGATCACATAGTCGTCAACAGGTCTGCGGTAACTCATCCAGCAGACTGGGAATGCGACTAACGGGAGAGAGCAATGAGCGCAGCATTGGAAGCATTGGAATCAGCTCCGCAGGGTACGTCCCTCGCGGAGAACGCCTATTTGCTGCTGCGCGACAGGCTCATTATGTTGGACATCAAACCCGGCGACCCCATCAATGACGGTCAGATCGCGGCCGAACTGGGGATCGGGCGCACACCTGTTCGCGAAGCCATCAAGCGGCTCGAAAGCGACCATCTGGTGGTGTCGTACCCCCGGCGCGGAACCTTTGCCACTGGCGTGGACATCACGCAGCTCGCCGAGGTCTCCGAGATCCGCGAGCTGCTGGAACCCCTGGCGTCCCGGAAAGCTGCCCGCATGGCCAGTCCCTCCATGCGTTCGGAGCTCCGCTCCGTCGCTGATGCCATTCGTGACCTTGAAGGCCAGGACAACTCCTCCCAGGAACTCATGCGCTACGACATCCAGGTTCACCGGCTCATCTACAAGGCCTCCGCCAACGCGCACCTCGAAGACGTCCTCATTCGATATGACAACCTGGCCACCCGCATCTGGTGCCACATGCTCGAGAAGATGCCCTCCGTCTCCGGCCACATCTCCGAGCACGCCGACCTCCTGACTGCCATCGCCGACGGCGACGAAGACCGGGCCGCCGAGCTCGCCCTGCACCACGTAGTCAGCTTCGAAGAGACCATCCGCAAGGTCCTCTGACCCTCTCTCACCGTTTGCGCGGTTTTTCCCGGCGCTCTCTCACGGTTTGAGCGGTTTTTCCTGACGCTCTCTCACGGTTAGGCCGGGTTTTCCCGACGCTCTCTCATGTCCGCTGCATGGCGCCGCTGTGCTCGTGCCTCCCGCCTGGCCTCGTCTTGGCGGCGGCAGCGCGCTCCGCCGCCAGAAGGCAGCGCCCGACGTCGATGCCTCCTTGAGTGCCGACGTCGGGCCTCAAGCGCCCAGGTGAGAGAGCGTCGTCGAAAAGGGGGCGGAAGGTGAGAGAGCGTCGTCGAAAAGGGGGCGGATGGTGAGAGAGCGTCGTCGAAAAGGGGGCGGATGGTGAGAGAGCGTCGTCGAAAAGGGGGCGGAAGGTGAGAGGGGATCGATTGGTGAGTGCAACTAGGTTGGCGTTATCGCAACAGAATCAACTCATGCCGTCGGAGTCTGCGTAAGTCGGAGTGTTATTTGCGGTCAAAATTCGGATTCAAAATAAGCCTTGACCGTGGCGCCGCTCACACATACTCTGGTGCAACAGCGTTGCGTTGAATGCAACCCCAATGATTTTGGTGGACACATGAGCAATGAATCCTCTGTGGCAGCCGAGCAAGGCACTTCACCCGCCTCCGGCCCCGACCACACACTTACCCCCATGAACACAGTCAGCAAGGACACTCGACGGCGAGTGGTCACTGCCAGCTTCATCGGCAACTTCGTCGAATGGTTTGACTACGCCGTCTACGGTTACTTGGCCGGCGTCATCTCTACAGTCTTCTTCCCCGAGTCCGACCGGCAAACAGCTCTGCTGGCGACCTTCGGTGTCTTCGCGATCTCCTTCTTCGTGAGGCCGCTTGGCGGTTTCATCTGGGGCCATATCGGCGACAGGCTTGGCCGTAAGCAAGCGTTGTCCCTCTCGATCGTCCTGATGTCAGTGGCCACTTTCTGCATCGCCTTGATCCCCGGCTACGCCACTATCGGAGTGATGGCACCGATCCTGCTTCTCCTCGTACGGGTGGTCCAAGGCTTCTCCGCAGCTGGGGAGTACGCCGGCGCCTCCGCCTTCCTGGTGGAGTACGCACCGGCCAATCGACGCGGACTCTATGCCGCCGTCGTGCCTGCAAGTACCGCAGCGGGACTGCTGCTGGGGTCGTTGCTGGCCGCGCTCCTCAGTTCGCTGCTTACTGCCGAGCAGTTGGGCGACTGGGGTTGGCGCTTGCCGTTCCTGCTCGCGGCGCCCATGGGCTTGATTGGCAGGTACATCCGGACCAGGCTGGAGGACACCCCGGCCTTCCGGGAGTTGGCGGAGAAGGACAATGCGGTGAAAGCCCCGGCGTTCGCAATGTTCCGGACCTACCGGAAGCAACTCATCATCGCCACGGGCGCGGTCCTGCTCAACGCCGTCGGTTTCTACGTGATCCTCAGTTACATGCCCACGTACCTGTCGGAGGAGCTCGGCTTTGGTGCCACGGAATCGTTCCTGGCCACCACCATAGCCTTGGCCAGCTACATCGGCTTTATCTTCCTGACCGGTATCGCCTCCGACAAATTCGGCCGGAAGCGCATGCTCATCACGGCATCAGTTCTGTTCATCCTGCTGACCGTGCCGGCTTTTATGCTCCTGGACACCCGCAACTTCCTGGTGATCGTTCTGGTCCAGATTCTCCTGGGCGGCATGCTCACCCTCAACGACGGCACCCTGCCCAGTTTCCTCGCCGAACTCTTTCCCACGAAGGTCCGGTACACCGGCTTCGCCGTCAGCTTCAACCTCTCCAACGCGCTGTTCGGTGGCACCGCACCGTTCATGGCCACTCTCCTGATCGGCATGACCCACAGCAAACTGGCCCCCGGCTGGTACCTCGTGGCCGCCGCCCTGGTTTCCCTCATCGCAGTCCTGTTTGCCACGGAGACTTCCAAGAAGCCCCTGCTGCAGGACTAGAACAACCAACCCCTTGAAAGGAAAAACCATGACCATCACCCAGAACGAGGCCGTCAACGATGTCGCCAAGCTCGAGCGCACCAAGGTCCTCAACAATGGCGAAAAAGTCTCGCTGACGTTCTCCGACGCCGAGTTCGAACGGCGCCTCTGTGGCCTGCGCAGCATTATGGCCGAGAAGGACCTCGACGCCGTCATCCTCACCAGCTACCACTCCATCAAGTACTACTCCGACTTCCTCTTCACCTACTTCGGCCGCTCCTACGGCATGGTGGTCACCAAGGATGACACGGTCACCATTACGGCAAATATCGACGCCGGTATGCCTTGGCGCCGCAGTTACGGCGACAACCTGGTGTACACGGACTGGCGCCGTGACAACTACATCCACGCCATCCAGGAAGTCCTGCGCACCCGCGGCATCAACCCTCGCCGCATCGGCGTCGAAGATGACTCGCTGCCGCTCGATAACCGCAACAAGATCCAGGCCGCTTTTTCCGGAGCGACGCTGGTGGATGTTGCGCAAGCAGCCATGCGTCAGCGGATGATCAAGTCGGAAGAGGAAATTGCGGTCATCAAGCATGGCGCCCGCATCGGAGACCTCGGCGGCGAGGCCATCCGCAACGCCATCACGGCCGGGATCACCGAGTACGAGGTCGCCTTGATCGGCACCGAGGCCATGGTCCACGAGATCGCCCGTACGTTCCCGGACTCCGAAATCCGCGATACATGGGTGTGGTTCCAGTCCGGCATTAACACCGACGGCGCCCACAACTGGGCAACCACACGCAAGATCCAGGAACACGACATCCTGTCCCTGAACTGTTTCCCGATGACCAGCGGCTACTACACGGCACTGGAGCGGACTTTGTTCTACGGCGAACCGGATGCCCGCTCCCTGGAGTTGTGGAACATCAACGTGGAGGTCCACCAGCGCGGACTGGAACTCATCAAGCCCGGTGCCGTCTGCAAGGACATCGCCGCCGAGCTCAACGAGATCTACATCAGCCACGGCCTGCTGGCCAACCGTACTTTCGGCTACGGCCACTCCTTCGGTGTGCTGAGCCACTACTACGGGCGCGAGGCCGGCCTGGAGTTGCGCGAAGATATCGATACCGTGCTGGAGCCGGGCATGGTGGTTTCCATGGAGCCAATGATCACCGTCCTTGACGGCCAGCCGGGTGCCGGCGGGTACCGCGAGCACGACATCCTGGTGGTGGGCGACAACGGTGCGGAGAACATCACCAAGTTCCCGTTCGGCCCCGAGCGCAACATCATCGGAGCCTAGGTGGCTGGGCCGGTGGGGGCAGTGCACGGCGTCCACCGGCCATGGTCCCTGCCCCAGCGAAATATAGTGAACCCATGACTCCCTCGGAATCCAACGACGCTCCAGAGAACAGCAACAGCAACGGAGACAGCAAGAGCACGTCAGTGCTCGTCAACGCCATCGCGGTCCTGCGAAGCTTCACTGCTGACGAACCCCTCTTGGGAGTCACCGAAATCGCGGGCCGTATCGGCCTGCACAAGAGCACCGTCTCCCGCATCCTGGCCACGCTGGAACAGGAGAACCTTGTAGAGCGCGACGTCGATTCGCGCAGGTTCCGTATGGGGCTGGGAATGATCGCCATGGCGGGGCCACTCCTGGCGGAACTCGAAGAGCGCCGCGTCGCCTACCCTGTGCTGCGGGAACTCACCGAGCGCACGGGAGAGACCAGTGCGCTTATGGTGTGGAACGGCAACGAATCCATGTGTGTGGAACAGATCCCCAGCCGGCATCAGGTCAAGCATCTCGCTCCGTTGGGTGCCCGTTACAACGAGGCCCTGAGTTCATCGGTGCAGGTTTTCCTGGCGGCCGAGAACGAGGATCGGGTGAGGAACCTGCTGAGCAGCGGTGTCATTGACCTGCCCGGGCTGGACGAAGGCTCAATTGACGCCTACCTCCTGCGGCTGAAGGAGTCGATGGGGCGCGGCTGGTCTGTGAACTTTGGGGAAACGTCCATCGAAGAGGTGGGCGTGGCATCTCCCGTTTATGACCATAGGGGCGACATCGTGGCATCCGTCCTGATCCCGGCGCCGAAATTCCGCGTCTCGCAGGACACCCTGACAAGCCTCGGCGAAGCCTGCGCCGCAGCCGCAGCCAAGGTCACAACGCGGCTGGGTGGGCGCGCCCCGCGCTAAGTCGGGTACCCGCCGTCGAGCCCTCGAAACGGCTGCCGAGATGCCAATTAAGGACAGTCCCAAGCGCAATCATTGTCATCAAGTGCCATCTCGGGGGAAACGAAGCGACGGCCGTCCCCGCGAAGGGGACAGCCGCCGTCGTTGATTCACAAGGCGTGCATGAAGGACTACATGTTCCTTCGGGCCGTCCTTGGCTCGTCCATGGCATCCCTGCCCAGCCAGGCGCCCAAACCGATCATGGCAACGCCAAGGATCAGGTGCAGCCAGTTGTCAGCCGTGTTGAACGGGACGAAGTTGGCGCCCGTTTCCTGGTTGATGACCAGGCCGTAGATCCAAAGAACGATGTACACGGCGCCGCCGCCCAGGAGGAACAGGCGGGCCATGCGTGCGTTCCTTGCCATGGCCAAGCCGGCCACGCCAAACAGCAGGTGAACGATGTTGTGGAGTATGGACACTTGGAAGACTCCAAGCAGCATGGCGCCGGATTCATGTCCCGCAAAGGTCATGGCGCCGAAATTGGTGGTGATTCCCGGGATAAAGCCCAGGACACCAACCAGCAGAAATACAATGCCAACGCCCATGGCGGTGTTGCGAAGTGTCAACCCCATCATGTGGTGGTGTTCGGCGGGGTGCGAAGCGGTGGTCATCAAGTCCTCCCTTTCACGCGGTTAACCGGCTCTTCTCATGGAGAGCCGACCTGCGGCAAGGGGTGTGGCAAAACCTTGCCGACGCCGCCATAATACTCCTGAAATGCCTCCGATAGCAGGGGATGTGCCCAGTTCAGCGGCGGTTAGCATGGGTTCATGAGCCAAGTTCCAAACGGGCGGGTGCACACGATCTTCCATGACACCCGGGATGTGACGCCTTTCCGTGAAGGGTACGTCCGGACGCCGGTCCGCGGCCTCGCCGACGGCGTCAACGATGTGCTCTTCGGGGTCCTGAACGGCCGGGACCATGCGAAGTTGTCCTTGGTTGGCAATGTCCCGAGACTGAAGATGCTGTCACCCAAGACGGCCAAGGCGATGCACGACGCCGTCTTCACGTCCACGGAACCGGACCGGCTCCTGGCTTTTGGCCGCATGAATCCCGGGTGGGCGGGCTTGTGCCAAGTGATGGCGGGCTTGCTTGCGTACAAACACGGCAGTTTCTTGAGGGCTTCCGAGCTGTTGCAGCGCGGTCTAACAACAAGGATCGACGACGACGCCAGCCAGTTCTCGGCCATCTACCTTGGGCAGGTGGTCACCCGGGTTGAGGTTGCCGAACGTATTGAGGTTCCGGTTTTGTTCAGCGAGGAATCGGTGTTCCTGGCGCTGGCCCATTGCCTCCGGGAGATGGGGATGACCGAGTCGGCGTTGGAGGCTGTGGTGAGCCTGCCGCCGTCGTTGCCTTCTGCCTTGGCGCGCTGCACGGCGGCGTATTCGTTGGAACGGCACCGGGATGTTGTGCTCTGGACTGAGGGTTTGCTGAACACGGACGACCTCTCGGCTGCCCTGCTGTTGATCCGGGCGGGGTCGCAGCGGGCAAGAGGCGACTTCGAGTCTGCCCAAGTTGCGTTGAAGGAGGTCCTCCGGCGTCGGAAGACCAACCTGGCGTTGAAGAACGATGCCTTGACTGACAGGGCGCTCCTCGCGCTGGATCAGGGGCGCCGGACCCTTACACCCAGATCCAAACGGCCGGCTCTGCCCGCGGAGCTTGAGACTCTGGAAGTCATCCGAAAGGACGCTGAGATGCGCCGGCTGTGGGAGAACGACTTCCGGCAGCTGGGCGGCGAGTAAAGAGGCCATTGTGCACTCCTCCTTGGAGGCGTATCGTTGTAATCAACCAAACCATTGATAAAGGATTTGGTTGATTACGAAGAGGTATGTGGCGAATGGAACAAGAGGCTCTGGGCTCTGACACTTTGGATAGGGCCTTCATGGCGTTGGCGGATCCGGTGAGGCGGGCAATCGTTGCCCGGCTTTCGCGGGGGGATGCCACGGTCAACGAGCTCGCGGAACCATTCGCCATTACCAAACAGGCGGTTTCCAAACACATACAGGTCCTGGAGCATGCAGGGCTGGTGACCCGCTCCCGCGATGCCCAGCGGAGGCCTGTCCATCTAAATGCGGCGGCGCTTGAGCGTCTGACGGCCTGGATTGACCAGTACAGGTTGATCGCCGAATCCCGCTTCAGGCGGCTCGACACGCTGCTGGGTGCAGGTCCATCCGATCAGGAACCATAAAGCCAGCAAAGAAGAAAGAGGAACTGAAATGAGCAATCCAACAACAATCACTGCCGACGATGGCGTCCCGTTCGTTGATACAGTCCGCGAATTCGATGCCCCGGTCAGTGCAGTTTTCAAAGCCCACGTTGACCCGGACCTGTTGGCCAAATGGCTGGGCCCGCGCAGCACTGTCACGAAGATTACCGAGTACAACGCCACCACCGGCGGCAGTTGGCGCTACGAAAGTGGCGACGACAACGGGATGTTTGGCTTCCGCGGCGTCTTCCACACCGTTGAATCCGATGCGTTGATCATCCAGACGGTGGAGTTCGACGGCGCCCCCAACCAGGTGGTCATCAGCACCACCACCTTCGAGGAAATCGATGGCAGGACCCGGATGTCGGCCCACGAGGTCTACCCTTCCGTGGAAGCCCGCGACATGGCCCTTTCCACTGGCATGGACTACGGCGTGATCGAAGGATACGAGCGGCTGGACGAGTTGCTTGCCGCCTAGGCGCCCACCGGCCGCAGGTGCTGCAGAAGTGGAAGGAGTTGCTCCGACAACAGCACTGTCCCCAGCCCAATCATGATGATCCCGCTGACCAGCGTCACAACCCGCGCGGCACCCGGCCGGGAAGCCAGCAGCTTCCGGGAGGTCAAAGCCACGCCGGTGTAAACCAGTCCGGCAAGGATCACGAAGGTCAGGCCGAGCAAGCCCGACTGGACCGGAACGGGCAGTGCTGCCTCGGGGCTAACGAACTGCGGAACCAAAGCGACGAAGAACAACAGGCCCTTGGGGTTGATACCGCTGGTTCCCATGCCTTGGAGGAACGTGCGGAGTTGGTTGCCGGACTGCACGACGCCGCCTTCCGCGCTGAAGCTCGCGCCTCGCCACGAGCGGATGGTGGCGACGCCGAGCCACAGCAAGTAGGCGGCGCCGGCAATGGTCAGCCATCCCAGCAGTCCGGGAACTCCAGCCAGAAGGGCCGCCAATCCTGCTGCCATCAGCAAAGTGTGGATGACGTAACCGCTGCAAAGGCCGGCGACGGCGGGTATGAAGCTGCGTTGACGGAGGCCGGCGGAAATCGAGTACGCCCAGTCGACGCCGGGGGTGCATGCCAGGCTGACGGCGACAAGCATGAAGGCGAGGAACAATTGCGGATTCACGATCTCTCCAGAGCTAGTTGGTAGGAAAACTCTAGGGAAAATTGCCCCATAAGTGTTCCCTGTTTTAGCTCTGACAGCCGTGATTTGGGTAAGATTATTGCGTGATAGATGGAATTGATAGAAGCATTTTGCGCCACCTCAAAGAGGATGGCCGGATGACGGCTACGGCGCTCGCTTCAAAGGTGGGTTTGACCGTAGCTCCCTGTCACCGGCGGCTCCGCGATCTGGAGTCCTCAGGAGTGATCCGTGGTTACCGGGCGGACATCGATCCTGCGGCGGTGGGGTTGGGTTTCGAAGCGATTGTTTTTGTCACTCTCCGGCAGGTTGAGCGCACCATCATGGCGGAGTTTGAGGAGCGTGTAACAGCGAGTCCCAACATCGTGGAAGCCCAGCGTCTCTTCGGCTCCCCGGATTACCTGTTGAAGGTCATTGCCGCGGACCTGCCTGCATATCAGCGCTTCTACGACGACGAACTCGCGGCTCTTCCCGCGGTGGAACGCCTGACGTCAACCTTGGTGATGAAGAACCTGAAAACCAACATCGGGCCGCCTGTTTAGGCTGCCGGTGGGGTGAGGTTCGCGCCCGCGTGAAGAGAGCCGGCCCGGTCAGCTCGCGGGGCTCACATGGACGATGATGACCTGGGAGTCCTTGGAACCGTCGAAGCGGAGATCGTAGTTCACTTCCAACCCGGTGCTGGTCCCGGACGTCAACGAATAGTCGCTTTTGGAACCAGGATCCTGGCTGGTGGATGCAATCCAGCGTTCAGCGTCGTCGGCGCCTATGCCGTACTTGTCCACACCGTCGCGGATCAGCGTTGTGAAGCCTTCCAGCGAGTCCGCGGTGAGGAAGTAGGTGACTTCGGTGAAGTCAGGCCTGGTGTCGGTGGTCTTGAAGCGGATGCGGTCTGTTTGGGAGTTGATCTCGCCGCTGGGGCCCACGATGGTGAGGTTGATCTTGCCCGAGTCCTGCGTGTTGATCTCCGGACCATAACTGTCCTCGGAAACACGCACTGCAGATTTCTGCAGGGAACCGCTGCTCATGTCCAACCGGGCTTGCTTGTCCGTCCTGATCCGGTCTACGCCTGCGGCGTCCAACGTGGAGAATTCCGAGGTAATCACTGTGCTCCCTTGGGAAGATGAGGACGTTTCTGACGACTGGGACTGAGGAACGGGCGGGGGCACCTGACATGCGGTGGTGGCCAGGAGTCCAAGACTGACAAGTGCCAGGACTGCCGGCCGAAGAAGCCCGCGGTTGGAGCGGCTCATTGGTGGACCTCCGCGTCGAAGCCGTCGAGGAACCGGTCCATGATGCCTGGAATGTTGTTGGTAGGCCGGTACTGCTCCACGCGGTCGTTGAAGTCCGAACCGACGATGTCCCGGGCCTGCTGCGGATCGTTGGCCAACAGGTCCTGGTAGGCCGGGAGAGTGTCTTGCTGGATGAGGGCCCACCGTTGGTCGGCATCGGCGATGTTGCCGTCCGGGAACCCAGTGGTGAAATCCGTGCGGAACTGCGTCGGGTTGTCCCAATTGGTGAAGGGGAGGTTCTCCGGTCCAGGGCTTTCTACGCTGAACTCGTACGGGAAGACTTCAGGGTAGCTTTTGGCGCCTGGAATGGACGGCTCGCCGGCCAAGGTCACCATGTACGTCACGGCTTCGCCGCCGGGGTGGTTGCGCATATCTGTGTAGTCATCCGCGATGATCTCGTTCTGCTCGCGGTACAGCAGGGCCGTGTTGCCCTCCCTGACCTGTTCGGGGTCTCCCGAATCGATCTGCGCCCAAGCCTCAGCCGTGCCGGGGTCGATGGCGCCAGAGTCCCGGAGCCGGTTGATCTCGTCAATGCCGCCGTTCATGTAGGCCTGGTGCTGGCGGGCTTGGTCCAGGAAGATCTCTTTGTTCATGTCCAGCATGGACGTCTCGTAGAACTCGATCTCGGCATCGGTCATGCCGGCGAGCTGCTCGATCTGATCCAGCACGGGGATCGGGATGTCAGAGGCAGGGTTATCGGCGATTTGCTGGGCCAAGTCGCGGAGCATGGCCATGTCCTTGAACCCGCCGGCGAAGGAGGGTCCGATCATATTGGCCATGCCGGCCCATTGGAGGTCCGGGTTGGACAGGAAAGCCTGCCCGTAGAAGTCATAGACCTTCTTGATGGTTTCCCAGTTGTACTCGGTGCCTTTGCTGGTGTCCCAGGTGGAAGGATCGATGCCCATCTCCCGCATGGCCTGCTGGTTCCAGTAATCACTGAGGAATTGGGAGTATTCCGGTGACTTCTTTGCGATAAGCCCCGAATCGGCGGCCGCATCCATGGCGGCCTTGGCTTCCTCGGGATGTTCGAGCGCCCACTTCTTGAATTCGTCGCTGCGAAGGTACTCGGCCCGTTCCTCAGGCGTCATGCCGTTCAGAAGATCCGTTAGCTCCTGTCCGTTCCCGCCGGACGGGCCGGGTCCGCCGGACCCGGTGCCACCCGGCCCGCCGCCAGTGCTGGCGGTGTCCTGTTCCTGCGCATTCTTCAGTAGGCTCTGCGACGCGCTCTTGATGCCGGACGCCGCGCTCTGGAGGGCCCGCAGATGCGAGCTGTTCCAGTCATGACGGAAGCGGTCGCCGTCGTTCCCTCGCCATGGACTGTTGGTGATGGACCCGGATAACTGTTGTCCCAAATCACTGAGTCGGTCTGCGCTGCGGGCCAGTTCCTTGGCCAGCTGCCGCAGCTGTGCGACGTCTGCGCCGTAGAAATTGCCCGCCACCGTGCCCCCAAAATGTCTGCCGTTGATCTGACCCCATCCTAAGCTGGGGCACGCAAGCGGCACATGGGCACAACTGCCCTATGTGGATATAACTGCCCTATGTGAATAACTACTCCGCCAGCAGCCCCGTTGTCCGGTAGGGAATCACTTCCCGGAGGAACATGCTGGTGGACGTGCGCACAATTCCGGGACACAAGCGAATTTCCTCGGACACGCGGTAGAGGTCGTCCGGGCTCTTGGCCACCACTCTGATGATGAGGTCGGTGTCACCTGCGGGTGCATGGCATTCGAGGACTTCGGGGATGTTCCGGAGGGCGGCGATGGCTTCGTTCAGATGGCTTTGGTCGAGTTCGGCGCTGACCGCCGCGGCAACACCGCGTCCCAGTGCGGACGGCAGGACGCGGCTGCTGTTCGGGCGCAGGGCTCCGGCCGCCGCCATGCGCTCCAGACGGGACTGCACGGTCCCGCGCGCGAGGTGGAGCTTCTGCGCCAACACCATGATGGGCACCCGGGGATCTTCATCAAGAGCGGCGAGGATCCGGCGGTCCGTGGCGTCGAGTTCCTGCAAAGTGACCACTTCCTGTCCAAGTTTTCAGAGCATACTGGTCAGATCGACCATTCTTTTTACTGTCCGTTGCACCAACTGTATGTCTCCTGCTCAAATGGTGACAACGAAGCAGGACGAGGCTACCGCCGGATCCCGCAGGCACCAGGAACCCGGAACACCACCCGGAGCCCTGCACAGGTTTCCCGCAAGGAAGCAGCCGCTGATTGACTCTTGTTCACAGCATTGTCATTCTGCACTCGCCCGTTTCGTGCGGGCAGCACAGTAAGAGCCCCTGAGCCACCGGATCGTTGCGGTAGCTGAGGGGCTCTTGTGTTGCCCCGACATGAGGCGCACCACGCCGGCCCGGAGTTCAGTCCCCGAAAAGACCCGCATAGGCTTGAATCATGACTCCAGCTGGCCGCTTCGCCCCGAGCCCTTCCGGCGAACTGCACGTCGGCAACCTCCGCACAGCCGCCCTCGCCTGGCTGTTCGCGAAGTCCAGCGCCAGGGATTTCCTGCTGCGCGTAGAAGACCTGGACCGGGCCCGGTCCGGCGCGGAGGCGGAGCAGCTCCGCGATCTGCAGGCCATCGGCGTCAGCTGGGATGCCGCCGTCGTGCGCCAAACTGAGCGCGCAGCCCTTTATGATGAGGCGATTTCGCGCCTCACCGCAGATGGCCGCACCTATGAATGCTTCTGTACCCGCCGTGAAATCCAGGAGGCGCCGTCCGCCCCGCATGCGCCGCAGGGTGCGTATCCAGGGACGTGCCGGCGGCTGTCCCACGCGGAACGTGAGATCCGGCGCGCGACGCGGCCCGCCTCGATCCGGTTGCGATCGGACGTCGCGGAGTGGGCTGTTGAGGACCAGTTACATGGCAAATACCTGGGTGTGGTGGACGACTTTGTGTTGCGTCGAAATGATGGCGTGACGGCATATAACCTGGCGGTGGTGGTGGACGATGCCGCCCAGGGAATCGACCAGGTGGTACGCGGCGACGACCTCCTTTCGTCCACGCCGCGGCAGGCGTATCTGGCGACGCTGCTGGGGCTGCCTGTCCCCGAGTATGCTCATGTTCCGCTGGTGGTAAACGCCGACGGCGCCAGGCTGGCAAAGCGCGACGGCGCCGTCACGCTGGGCGACCTTGCCGCCGTCGGAATTCCTGCTGAACGTGTGCGCAACCTGATCCTGGGTTCCCTTGGCCTGCCCGCCGGGACTCTTCGGGATGCCCTTCCGGAATTTGACCCGACAAGGCTGCCGACGGAGCCTTGGGTGTGGATAACGCCCCGGGGCTGAACGTCCCACAGCGTAGGCTGTCTGGATGCATTCACAGGTGATCGCCCCAGGTTTCGAACCCGTTGCCGAGCTCTTTGGAGGTTTCCTCGATCAAGACCCTGAGTATTCCGCGCAGGTGGCGGCCTACCATCGCGGCGTCAAAGTGCTGGACCTGAGCGGCGGTCCCCACATCCGGCCTGATTCGGTCACTGGAGTCTTCTCGTGTTCCAAAGGCATGGCGGGTTTGGTCATTGCGCTGTTGGTGCAGGACGGCCAGCTGGATCTTGATGCAGAGGTGGTCAAGTATTGGCCCGAGTTTGGCGTAGAGGGCAAGGCTTCGATAACCGTCGCGCAGCTCCTGTCCCATCAAGCCGGGCTCTTGGGAGTAGAAGGTGGTCTGACGCTTGAGGAGGTCAACCAATCCGGGCTCGCAGCAGCGAAGCTCGCCAAGCTTCCACCGCTGTGGAAGCCTGGAGCCGCGTTCGGATATCACGCGCTGACCATTGGCATCTTCATGGAAGAGCTGTGCCGGCGTATCACCGGTGCCACCTTGCAGGAAATCTTCGAAACCAGGATCAGGGCGGTCACTGGAGCCCACTTCTATCTCGGGCTGCCCGACGCCGAAGAAGTCCGATTCGCACCATTCCGGTGGGCGGCAGATCCTTCGTGGCCGTGGGTGGATCCTGCCAGCCATGGGGGTCTGGCGGCCAACTCTGCCGTGGGTAACATCCTGGATCTGCCTAACATCCGCGAGGTGAGGGCAGCAGGGTTGAGCTCGGCGGCCGGCGTAGCGAGTGCGGATGGCATGGCCAGAATCTATGCGGCGGCGTTGACGGGCTTGGTCGGTGATGCCGGGCTCGCGCCCCTTCTGACCGAAGAGACCATCCGGACCGTCTCAGCCGAGCAGGTGTTTGGGATCGATCGTGTTTTTGGGGAGTCCGGCTGCTTCGCCACCGTGTTCATGAAGTCCCACGCCAGGATGCCGTTCGGCAGTTACCGTGCGTTTGGGCACGACGGCGCCAGCGCATCTTTGGGGTTCGCGGACCCCGTGTACGAACTTGGCTTTGGTTACGTGCCGCAGCAGGCAGAGCCCGGGGGCGTGGGCTGCCGCAACTTCCAGCTGAGTTCGGCTGTTCGGGAAGCGATCGTCGGGCTCGCGGCCTAGTTCAGCGGAGCTGTCTTGGCTGAGTCGGGCTGCCTGAGTAAGAGTTGAGCTGGGCTGGCTGAGTAAGTTAGGGGGCCTGGCTGAGTTGGGCTGCCGGGACTCCTGCCGCCATTCCTGCCCACAGGGTGTCGGTCGTTGCCACCACCACATCCTCAACCGTTGTCCCGTCCAGGTGTTTGCCCGCGGCGAGAAGGGCGGCGCCGTGGAGGCTGACGAAGCACACCATGGCCAGAGTTTGGGGGTCGCCGGCGGCGAGTGCACCGGCCTCCTGAGCTTCGGTGATCATAGCTTGGGCCACGTGGATCCCTTGTTCGCCGGTGCTTCTCAGCTCCGCACTGGAGTCGGGGTGGTGCTTGGTGGAGTACATCACTGTCAGGAGGGCAGGACGCGCAACCGCGAACTCGACGTATGCCTTTCCAACATTGACAAACCTGACCCGGAGGTCATCGCTGGACTGGGCGGCGTTCAGGATGAGGCGGTTCATCGACTCAAAGCCGGCCAGTGCCAGCGCATCGATCAGGGCCTGCTTATCGCGGAAATGTTTTGCCGGGGCGCCATGGCTGACGTTCACATCGCGGGCGAGTTGCCGCAGGGAGAGTCCGTCCACGCCAGCTTCTTCGATGGTCGCCATGGCGCGTTCCAGGAGGGCTTCCCGGAGTTTGCCGTGGTGGTAGGGCTGCTCGATCATGGGATAAGTCTAGGCCAATGTAGTCATTGACAACAAAGTAGACACTGCCTACCATGTTGACAGTGACTACATCATTCAGCCTCAAACCGATTGGATATGCCATGACCATGACCTACACCGGCACCACCGCACTCATCACCGGGGCAAGCTCCGGCCTGGGCGCTGAGTTCGCCGGGCAATTCGCTTCCCGCGGTTCCAACCTTGTGTTGGTCGCAAGGCGTGAGGATCGGCTGGAAGAGTCGGCCAAGGACCTGCGCGCCAAGCACGGAGTTACCGTGACAGTAGTTCCGATGGACCTGGGCCGTCCTGGCGTTGGCCGCGAGCTCTTCGATGAGGTGCGTGGCCGCGGAATCACTGTGGACACGCTGATCAACAACGCAGGTTTCGGCACCCATTCTCCCTTCGTCGAAGAGGCCCCGGACACCATTGCGTCTGAGATTTCCTTGAACGTGGCCGCGCTGGTGGATATCACGCGGGCGTTCCTTCCGGACATGCTCTCTTCCGGTAAAGGTGCGCTGGTGAACGTCGCAAGCACTGCCGCCTTCCAACCAATCCCCGGCATGGCGGTTTACGGCGCCACCAAGGCCTTCGTGCTGAGTTTCACTGAAGCCGTGGCACACGAGACAAAGGATTCCGGGCTAAACGTCCTGGCCCTGTGCCCCGGAGCGACGCGCACCGAGTTCTTCGACGTCCTCGGAAGCCAGTCCGCTGCAGTGGGACGGATGCAAACCTCCGGCCAGGTTGTGGGAACGGCCATCAAAGCACTCGATCGCAAGGGAACACCCGGCAGCGTAGTGTCCGGGTGGGTCAACCGCGTCGCAGCCGGATTCGCTCAGCGCTTGCCCAGGGCCGTGACCGTTGCCATTGCCGCACGAGCAGTCCAGGACTGGTAGGCCGGTGCGGCTGGTCCCGGAACAGCGGATAGCCTGAAGGTAAGGACCGATCCCCGCCGGTCCCTCTTTAATCCGGAGGCCCGCATGACCGAACCACGCTTTACCGTTGAAACAGCCCAGGTCCTGGCCGAGGTGGCTCACAACCGGCAGAAGGACAAACTCAAGCGTCCCTACCGGGAGCACGTGTTGGCCGTGGGGGATGCGCTCGCGGACTTTGACGAGGACGTCCAGATCGCAGGCTACCTCCACGACATTGCCGAAGATACGCCCATCACCCGGCAGGCCCTGCTGGACATGGGGGTTTCCGAGCGGGCTGTCGACATTATCGAGCGCGTCACCCGCCGCTTCCACGAAGATCCGGATGATTACGACGCCGGCATCCGTTATGTTGCCGAAGACCACGACGCCACGCTGGTGAAGATCGCGGACAACGCCCACAACTCACTGCCCGAGCGGGTGCGGGCCCTCGCCGAGAAGTGGCCGGACAAGCCACCGGTAACCCGCTACGCCGATGCCCGCCCGGTCCTGTACACGGCGGTTCCCCGCGAGGAAATCCTGATGATCCTGGAGCGGATCAATCCGTACCTGATCGCGGAGTTGGACGAGATCGTTCCCGAGTAGCTTGGCCGGCCGTTGTGAGGCCTGCTCTGCGTGCTTTTGCGGGCAAATAGTGCGCAGGGCAGGCCTCGCAACGCAGGCGCAGTTAGCCTGCGGCGGCTTCCAAACGTCGGAGAGCAGCTGCCCTGCCCTTGTGGCCGCGCCGTTCGTCGTAAGCAATGGACAGACCCAGAACCAGCATCATTTCAAGCATGCACAGCGCCACTGATGCGCCTGCTGCGGCCATGGCGATGCTTCCCGCGAGACCAATGACCACAAGTGCAGAGCTCCAGAGCAACTCGCGGTCAGGGCTGAGCATGATGCTGTAGAGCGTCGTCAGGGACACCTTGAAAAGAATGATGGGTATGGCGATCGATGCGACTGCCGCCGCAGCGCTGATGTGGGCTTCGTGGTCGATGAAGTAGGCGGCAACGTGGAGCCCCGCGCCGGTGGCAGCGATGGCGGCGAAGATGACGATGTGCCCATAACCAAACACCCACGAGCGGTGCCGCTGGAAATGGAGTGCTGGTCCTGAAGGCAGGATGAAGTAGATCCACCACATGGCGAAGGCCAGGCCAGTACCGCTGAGGCCAACCAACGCGGCATCCAAAGTCCAACCGTGCAACGCAACAATCGCCCGCAGGGTCTCAATGGCTCCGATCAGGCACTCACCCAACGCAATGATGGCTAGAAGCCCATACCGCTCTGCGATGTGGTGGGCATGCCAAGGCGTGCGGATCTTCCGTTCCGCGAAGTACGGTGCCGACATCTCCAGGATGAACAGCGGCGTGGCCATGAGGAAGGTAGTGAGGACGCTCGCATCGATCAAGAGGACTGCAACCCAGCCGACCTGTACGATCGCCACGTACTTCGCATACCGCAAACATGTTTCACGGCGCTCGGGGTCTTGGCGGGCGGCACGCAGCCACTGGAAGATCAGGGCAACCCTCATGACGATATAGCCGAGCACCATGGTGACGTTGTCCACGTGCCTGCCCTCGATGATCGAGTGGAACACTGGTTCGATGCCCATGGCCAGGATGAGCACGCCCACCATTTGGATCATGGTGACTACCCGGAAGACCCAGTCATCGGTGTCGTAGGCGCTGGCGAACCAGGTGAAGTTGATCCAGGCCCAGATCACCGCGAACATGGCGAAGGAGAATGCGAGGAGCCCGGGCCAGAAATGTGATTCCGCCACCGCATGCGCGAACTGGCTGCCGGCAACACCGAAGGCTATGACAAAGGTCAGGTCGAAGAAGAGCTCCAGCGGAGTGGCTGTGCGGTGCTTTTCATGGGGATCGCGGCCGCCCATGCGGGAGAGTGCATGGCGAAGGGGATTCGTGGACATGGCTCAAAGATTACCGCTGCCCGTGTGCTCACGCCGAGATCGCCGGAATGCGCCGGGATCGCCGTAACACACCGGTGGAACCCGCAACGTTCCGGCGAACTCGCTCAGCAAACCGCTAGACCCGGCCCAACACGTCGATGTCTTCCAGGAAGTCCTGGTGCACTTCGGCGCTCACGGTGGTGCGGGTGTCGGCAATCGCGTCGAGGTAGTCCTGGGTGACCGGCCCCTTATGTCCGTTGGCCGCAAGACCCGAGCCGTCGTCGTCGTACACTGCCTTTTCCAGGGCGCGCTGGGAGGCGCTGCGTGCCGCGAACTCGATGTCCGCGGGCGAGAAGCCTTCAGTCCGCTCCACCAGCTGGGCGATGTCCACCGAATCCACCACGGTTGCGGGGATGAAGCGCTGCCACATGGCCTCGCGGGCGTGGACGTCAGGCAGGCCGATGGGGATCACGTAATCGAACCGGCCGTGGCGGAGGAACGCGGTGTCCAGGGCGCGGATGAAGTTGGTGGCGCAGACCAGCAAACGGCCGGGCTGCTCGCGGAAGGCCGGGATGATCTTCAGTAGCTCATTGGTGACGCCCTGCAACGGCGACGGCGGATCCCCGGCGCGCTGCGAGGCGATTTCTTCAACTTCGTCGATGAACACTACGGCGTGCTCCAGCTCAGCGATTTCCAGGAATGTCTCGCGCAGCGCGCCGGCCAGGCCTTTGGGATCGGCGGCCAAACGGGACGGGAAAACCTCCACGAACGGCCACTCCAGCCGCGACGCGATGGCCTTGGCGAAGGTGGTCTTTCCGGTGCCCGGAGGACCGAACAGCACCACCGCGCGTGGGGGCACAACACCGTATTCGTCGGCGAGATCGGCCTCTGCCAGTGGCAGCACCAAGCGGCGTTCCAGGAGTTCCTTCTCACGGCGCATGCCCGCCACGTTCTCCCAGAGATCCCGTGCCAGGATGCGGCCGCCGAGCAGGCTCAACGGCTCCAGCTCCTGCCGCTGCACGGGAATGGTCCGCTCGAAGTAGCGCAGGTTCTTCTTCACCACGAACCCGCGGCCAAGGAACGCCTCGACGCGCGTTTCGGTCTCCGGCATGAGCGCAGAGAGCTTGTTGAGGCCGTGCGGAGCCATGCGGTTCTCGACGGCGGACAGCAGCGAGGTGCCGATCCCGCGGCCGCGGAACTCCGTCAAGGTGGCAAGGAAAACGATCCAACCCTGGTCATGCGCGGCGCGTCCGACAGCAGCACCCACCACCTGGTCACCCTGCACCGCAACCACTGCGTGGTCCTTTTCGCAGGACGCCAGGACTTCGGACAACGCGTATACGGGCTCAACGCCGTCAGCTTTGAGTGACTCCCAGAGGTGCAGGATGCCGTCCAGATCGGACGAGTGGAAGTCCCTGATGCGCCAATTGCTCATGGCTGTATCTCCTGAGTCTGCTAAGTGAGTCGCCGTTGATTCCTTTGGTGTTGAGCATAGGCGAAGAGCTGGGGCCGGACGTTGCGGGCCAGTTGCGTTACGGGGGAACCCGACGGCGGGCCCTCGCCGTCGGGGTTCGTCCCGCCGTCGGACGGGGCGTCTGAAAGGGGTGCCGAAACCGCTGGTTGGAGCTGGAACATCCTTAACGGGCTCTACTGAGCCAGCCCCACGCCCCGGTTACTGAGCGGGCCTCAACCGCAATCCCTGCATGCCGCCGTCGACCGCCAGCGAAGTTCCCGACGTCGAGCCTGACAGCGGGCTTGCAAGGTACACGACAGCGCCGGCTACCTCGGCCGGATCAACCATCCGGCCATGCGGCTGGCGGGCGTTGAGGGCGGTGCGCTCGCCGGCGGGGTCGGCCGCTGAATCGAGCAGACGGCCCACCCAAGGTGTGTCGACGGTGCCGGGGTTTACGCAGTTCACGCGGATGCCCTCACGCACGTGATCTGCCGCCATGGCAAGCGTCAGGGACAGAACTGCGCCCTTGGATGCCGAATACAGTGCACGCTGGGGCAGCCCTGCCGTTGCCGCGATGGAACAGGTGTTCACGATCGCGGCCGCCGGAGACTCGCGCAGGTATGGCAAGGCTGCCCGGCTGACGCGGGCAATTCCCACCACGTTGACGTTGAGGACGCGCAGCCATTCGTCGTCGTCGTTCGCGGCAATGTCACCTTGAGCGCCGATGCCCGCGTTGTTGATGACGATGTCCAAGCGGCCGAACTTGGTAGCGACGGCGTCGACGGCGGCCCGCACCGAGGCGTCATCGGCCACGTTGCACTGCACGCCAAAGTGGGTGCTGGTTTCCGGTGCGAGGTCCAGGACCGCCACCTGCGCGCCTCCGGCCGCGAGACGGTCCGCAATGGCCGCTCCAATCCCGGAGGCGCCGCCGGTCACGAGCGCTGCGAGGCCTTCGAATTCGTTGCCCACGACGAGTGACATCAGGCGTTGATGTGGGCGGGGGCGGTCGCACCTGACCGGGAAGCTGCCTGCGCCCGGTAGTACTCCTGGCGCTGGCGGCCCAGGCCTTCGATTTCCAGCTCCACCACGTCGCCGGGCTGGATGAAGGGGAACCGGCCGGATAGTGCCACGCCCTCGGGAGTGCCCGTGATGATCACGTCGCCAGGTTCGAGGACCATGTACTGGCTGAGGTGGTGGACGATCGTGGCGGGGTCGAAGATCATGTCCGCGGTAGTGGAGTCCTGGCGGGGTTCGCCGTTGACCACGGTCTGCAGGCGAAGGCTGCCGGCATCGATGTCCGAGGCGGGAACCAGCCACGGACCCAGGGGAGTGGAGCCGGGGAGCGACTTGCCCTTGGTCCATTGTCCTGCGGCGCCGGGAATCTGGTATTCGCGCTCGGAAAGGTCGTTGGCCACTGCGTAGCCCGCAATGCACGCGTCAGCCTCTTCAAGGGAGGAAAGGTATGACGCTTCCCGGCCGATGACGATTGCCAGTTCCACTTCCCAGTCATACTTTTCCGACGACGGCGGGATGGGTGCGGCGTCGAACGGTCCGGCGACGGTGTTGCTCGGCTTGAGGAAGACAACGGGAACCTCGGGCGGTGTCGCACCGGATTCGGCGGCGTGCGCGGTGTAGTTGAGACCGATGGCCACCACTGCGCCCGGGCGGGCAACGGGAGCCCCGATGCGCAGGCCTTCGGGTGAGATTTCGGGAAGTTCGCCTTTATTCAGGGCCTCGCGGGTGCGTTCGACGCCGTCCGCGGCAAGGAAGTGGCCGTCGATGTCGTTGGTCAGTGGCGTCAGGCTGAAGTACTTCTCGGCACCGCTGGCGTCCTGGGCGATGACAGCCGGTTGTTCGTTTCCGGCCGTGCCCAGCCTGGCGAATTTCAAGGTCATGGCTTCCTCCGTGCGTTCGGGACTAACATCCGAGCTCTAGTGTGGTGTTCTCACCCATAATACGGAAATGTGACCCATTGACAAGGCAGACATCGGATGTTTAGGCTCACTGAAGAATCGTGACGCACTTCAGGAGCCGCATGAGCATCATCACCGCAATGGATACGTTCGATATCCGTTTCCCCACATCCTTGGAACTGGACGGTTCCGACGCCATGAATCCGGACCCGGACTACTCGGCTGCTTACTTGATCATCCGCACGGACGCCGGCGACGGGCATGAGGGGCACGGATTCGTGTTCACCATCGGACGGGGCAATGAGGTGGAGACGGCAGCGCTGGACGCCCTTGGCGGACACATCGTCGGCCATACCGTAGAGGACCTGCTCGCTGACATGGGCGCAACCTGGAAGCTGCTGGCCCATGATTCCCAACTCCGGTGGCTGGGGCCCGAAAAGGGCGTCATGCACATGGCCATCGGTGCCGTGGTGAATGCCCTGTGGGACCTGAAGGCGAAACGCGCCGGACTGCCCCTCTGGGAGCTGCTTGCCGGGATGACCCCGGAAGAGCTCGTGGCCCTGGTTGACTTCCGCTACCTCACGGATGCGCTCACCCCTGACGAGGCGTTGGAGATACTTCGAGCCGCCGAGCCGGGACGGGAAACGCGCAAAGCGGCCCTTCTCGCCGACGGCTACCCCGCTTACACCACGACGCCGGGCTGGCTGGGTTATAGCGACCAGAAACTGACGCGTCTGGCCAAGGAAGCCGTGGCCGACGGATTTGCCCAGATCAAGCTCAAGGTTGGTGCCTCCCTGGAGGACGATATCCGCCGCGTACGCACAGCTCGCGCCGCTGTTGGACCCGACATCAAGATCGCCGTGGATGCCAACCAACGCTGGGACGTCCAGGAAGCCATCGACTGGATGGCCCACCTTGCCCCCTACGACATCGCCTGGATCGAGGAGCCCACCAGCCCCGACGACATCCTGGGCCATGCCGCCATTGCTCGCGCCGTAGCTCCGGTTCCCGTGGCCACCGGGGAACACGTCCAGAACAGGGTGGTGTTCAAACAGATGCTCCAGGCCGGCTCACTGCAGGTCCTGCAGATCGACGCCGCCCGCGTGGCCGGGGTGAACGAGAATATTGCCATCCTGCTCCTGGCTGCCAAGTTCGGCGTGCCCGTGTGTCCGCACGCCGGTGGTGTGGGCTTATGCGAGGCAGTGCAGCACCTGTCCATGTTCGACTTCGTCGCCGTGTCAGGAACCAAGGAGGACAGGACTATTGAGTTCGTGGACCACCTCCATGAACACTTCATCACTCCCGTGGACGTCCACAGCGGTGCTTACTGGCCGCCGTCGGCTCCTGGAGCCGGAAACGAAATGCTCCGTGAAACACTGGCCGCGTACAGCTTTCCGAACGGCCCCATCTGGAAGGAATCCCGTTGATCCCGCACGCACCTTGGTTCGAAGAGGCACGCTTTGGCATGTTCGTACACTGGGGCCTCTACGCTTTGCCTGCACGCCATGAGTGGGTGATGAACCGCGAAGAGACCACTGTGGAGGAGTACTCCAAGTATTTCCGGCGCTTTGACCCGGATCTCTACGATCCCAGCGAATGGGCGCGCGCCGCCCGGAACGCGGGAATGAAGTACGTGGTCCTCACAACCAAGCACCACGACGGCTTCTGCCTCTGGGACTCCGCCCTGACCGATTACAAAGCCACCAATACCCCTGCGGGCCGGGACTTGATCGCCCCCTATGTGGAAGCGCTCCGGGCAGAGGGGCTAAAGGTTGGTTTCTACCACTCCCTTATCGACTGGCACCACCCCGATTTCACTATTGACGGGGTACATCCCCAACGCAACGCGGCCGACGTCGAAAGCCTGAACGCCGGGCGGGACATGGACCGCTACCGCGAGTACCTGCACGGACAGGTGCGTGAACTTCTGAGCAATTACGGCACCATCGACTACCTGTTCTTCGACTTCTCCTACGCCGGGCCCGGCCACGACGAAGAATTCTGGGGCGGCAAAGGACGCAAGGACTGGGA
Organism: Paenarthrobacter aurescens; assembly: GCF_025421775.1. Taxonomy (GTDB): domain Bacteria; phylum Actinomycetota; class Actinomycetes; order Actinomycetales; family Micrococcaceae; genus Arthrobacter; species Arthrobacter aurescens_B. The sequence goes on from NZ_JAOEFX010000004.1 coordinate 506,731, forward strand.
CTCTCACGCGCTGCTGGCAATGGTGCGTGAGCTTCAGCCGGGCATCGTGGTCAACGACCGGCTGGATATACCGGGAGATTTCGTCACGCCGGAGCAGTACCAGCCCGCCGGCCCCATGATGCTCGACGGCGAACCCGTCACCTGGGAGGCTTGCCAGACGTTGAACGGCAGCTGGGGCTACGACCGGGACAACCTGAACTACAAGTCCGTGGACCTCCTCATCCGCATGCTGGTGGATGGCGTGTCCAAGGGCGGCAACCTGCTGCTCAACGTCGGGCCGACGGGCCGGGGGAGCATGGATCCCCGGGCGCTGGCCTCTTTGGAAGGCATCGGCGAATGGATGGCGCTGCACTCCCGCGCCATCTACGGTGCCGGGGCGTCGCAGTTCACGTCCCCGCCCGACGCCCGCTACACCCAACGCGGCGACCGTCTTTACGTTCACCTTTTCGCATGGCCGTTCGAGTACGTCCACCTTCCGGACCTTGCGGGGAAGGTTGAGTACGCTCAATTGCTCAACGACGCCTCCGAGGCGTTCCTCAAGGAGGTGGATCCCGGGCAGCAGGCCATGAACATGACTCCAGGCGGCCAGCCGCCTGGAACGTTGACCATCAAGCTGCCTGTCCAGCGGCCCGACGTCGCGGTTCCGGTGCTGGAACTGTTCCTGAAGCCTTCCGCTTCCGACTCCGAGGCCCTGCATGGCTGAGAGCATCGCCCTCCACACCAAGCTCAAGCCGGGGACCGAGGACGAGTACTCCGACGCCCACGCGCATATCCCGCCCGAACTGGTGGCGGCTCTCAAAGAAGCGGGGGTTAAGAACTGGCGGATATGGCGCAGCGGGCTCGATCTCTTCCACGTGGTGGACGTCGACGACTACCAATCGATGCGCCGCGCGCTCGCCGATCATCCGGCCAATGTGCCGTGGCAGGCCAGAATGGCTGAACTTTTGGAGGTCCAGGACGATTACTCGGGGGAAGATTCGGGTATCAAGAAGGTATGGGAACTGCCATGACACCACTTGACCTGGGCGCATTGGGCAAGCTTGGCTTCGGCGGTGCGGGCATCGGGAACCTGTACCGCGCCATTCCGGATGGTGAGGCACTCGCGACCGTCCTGGCCGCGTGGGATGGGGGCATCCGCTACTTCGATACGGCCCCGCACTACGGGCTTGGCCTCTCTGAACAGCGGCTGGGCGCGGTCCTCCGGGACAAACCACGGGATGAATTTCTCATCTCCACGAAGGTGGGCAGACTGCTGGAACCGAGTTCCGGCGGCGGTCAGGACCCTGAAGGGTTCGATGTTCCCGCCACCACCCGGCGGGTCTGGGATTTCACCGAGGCAGGAATCCGGCGCAGCATCGAGGACTCTTTGGAGCGGCTGGGGTTGAACCATGTCGACATCGCGTACCTCCACGATCCCGACGTCCACGATCTCCACGCTGGAATTTCCCAGGCGCTGCCCGTCCTTGAGAAGCTCCGCTCCGAGGGGGTGGTCAGGGCAATCGGCGTTGGCATCAACTCGGCCGAGGCCGCGCTGGAATGCGTCGAAGCCGCTGACTTGGACCTTGTCATGCTCGCCGGACGATTCACCCTGCTTGAGCAGCCCAGCGTCCCGTTGCTTGAACGCTGCGTGGAGCGCCGCACCGGCGTCGTCAGTGTTGGTGCCTTCAACTCCGGGCTGCTGGCCCGGCCCGAAGTTCCGGAAGACGCGCACTACAACTACGATCGCGCACCGAAGGCGCTGGTTGAGCGGGCACGGCATCTGGCGGCAGTCTGCCGCGACTTTGGCGTGGAACTTCCGACGGCGGCACTCCAGTTCCCCTTGCGGCACCCCGCGGTGGTGAACGTGACCGTCGGGGCCAGCGCACCCGGGCAAATCGCCACAAACGCAGCCCGGATGGAAGAACCCATTCCCGACGAATTGTGGGACGTGTTGGAGGCAGCCGGGCGTGATTGATTCGCACCTGCACCTGTGGACCTTGGACACGTTCGTGACTGGGGGCCTGCGCCACTATGCGTGGCTCGGACCGCAGCACGGTGCGCTTTTCAGGAGCTTCGGCGAGGACGAGGCCCGCGAGACGTTGGACGCCGCCGGCGTTCGGGGAGCTGTGCTGGTGCAGGCCGACGATACCGTTGCCGACACCGAAAGCATGCTGGCGGTGGCCGCACGGAATCCCTGGGTGCTCGGAGTGGTGGGCTGGATCCGGCTGGACTCGCCCACTGAAGCCGCGGAGCAGTTGCACCGCTTCACGACCCAGCCGGTTTTCAAGGGAGTGCGGCACCTTATCCATGATGATCCGCGAAGTGACTTTCTGGATCTTCCCGCTGTTCGGGAGTCGCTGGCCATGGTGTCAGGGCTGGGGCTCCCTGTCGATGTCCCGGATGCGTTTCCGCGGCACCTCGGTTCCGTGGTCCGGCTGGCCCGCGAGATGCCGGAACTGTCCGTTGTGCTCGATCACTTGGGGAAGCCGCCGCTGGCCGATCCTGAGCTCATGGATTCGTGGCGCGCGGACTTCTGTTCCCTCGGGCGCCAGCCGAACGCCGTGGCCAAGCTCTCCGGTCTTCACCTGCCCGGCGTGCCCTACACCGCGGATGCGTTGAGGCGGCTGTTTGAATCAGCGTTGGAAGCTTTCGGGCCCGGTCGCTTGATGATTGGTGGCGACTGGCCGGTCAGTACGTTGGGGGCGCCCTACGGCCGGACGCTGGATGTCCTGCTGGAACTCGTGTCTTCCTTGAGTCCCACGGAGCAGGACTTGGTGCTTGAGGGGACAGCCATCCGGACTTACGGCTTGGCAGTCACCCCTCTCGCCGAAGGCTAGAGCGCCTGCCGCAGCCAGTTCTCCACGCCACTGATGTGCACCGTCACCAGTGCCCGCACCAGTTCGGAGTCTCCCCGCTCCAGGGCGTCTGCGATCGCGTGATGCTCGGCCAAGGTGTGGGCCACAGCTTTTTCCTGTGTCAGTCCGCGCCAGATCCGTGCCCGGACTGTGCTGCTGGACAGGGCCTCCAAGAGACTGCCGAGGTAGTCGTTTCCGGCGGCTTCGGTGATGATGCTGTGGAACTCGAGGTCATGGGCCACAAGTTCCTCGACGTCCGTGTTCTCGTCAATGCCGTCCATGGTGTTCCGGAGGGCCAGCAGTTGGTCGGGCGTCATTTTGCTCGCCGCCAAGTGTGCGGTGGCTGGTTCAAGGATTCGTCGGACCTCAAAGAGCTCAAGGATGGAGCGGTCCTGATGCAGGTCCACCACGAACGCCACGGCTTCGTTGAGCAGCTTGGCGTCGAGGCTGGTCACATAAGTTCCGTCACCGCGGCGGACGTCCAGCACACGGATGAGTTCGAGTGCCTTCACGGCCTCGCGCAACGAACTCCTTGAAAGACCGAGCCGCTCGCTCAGTTCCTTTTCCGGCGGAAGTCGATCGCCGGCCTTGAGTTCCCCGCGGATCAGCATGTCTTTGATCTTGCTGATCGCCTCGTCTGTGACAGCCATGGACCAATAGTAGCCACGAATGATCCGATGTCTGTTTCCGCCGCGTCACCACCCAACTGAGTCGCAGTTCAGGTCGTTCCCACCGCTCAGAACGACCTGAACTGCGACCTGACTAGGGGCGTTAACCAACGACGGCGGCACCCGGGTTCCGATTGTTACGGAACCCGGGTGCCGCCGTCGTGATTCAGCGGTTGTTGCTTGCTACTTGTCGCCGCCGGGCAGCGGGCGGTTGGCGATCACGGGCGCGCTGCCGGTGTAGCCGTCGCGGGTGGCAGCAAGCTCGTGGATTTGCTTGCGGCACAGGAACCAGCCCCAGACCATGAGTCCGCAGGCAATCGCGGTGACCAGCATGGTCAACGGGGACTCGATGAACACCATGATCAGCACGGCCGCCAGGAAGATCAAGGACAACCAGCCGGTGTAGGGAGCACCAAACATCCGGAAGGACGGGCGCTTGAGCCACCCCTTGTCGGCCCAGCGTTTGAGCTGCATCTGGCACAGGACAATGGTGGCCCAGGTGACGATGATGCCCACTGATGCGACGTTGAGGACGATTTCGAAAGCATCGGCCGGGACCAGGTAGTTCAGCGGAACACCGAGCAGGGAAACGCCGGCGGTGATGGCGATGCCACCGTAGGGGACGCCTGCCTTGTTCATGCGCTGGGCGAACTTCGGGGCCGAGCCGGCCACCGACATGGAGCGGAGGATGCGGCCTGTGGAGTAAAGCCCGGCGTTCAGCGAGGACAGTGCTGCGGTGAGAACCACAAGGTTCATGATGACATCCACGCCCTCGACGCCGATGGAACCGAAGAACGTCACGAACGGGCTGACGCCCTTCTCGTAAGAGGTGTACGGGAGCAGCAGAGCCAGCAGGATCACGGAGCCAACGTAGAAGAGGGCGATGCGGATGACCACGGAGTTGATGGCCTTGGGCATGATCTTTTCCGGGTTGGCAGTTTCGCCGGCTGCAGTGCCGATGAGTTCAATCGATGCGTAAGCGAAGAGCACACCTTGCATGAGGATGATCATGGGAAGGACGCCGTTGGGGAAGACTCCGCCGTTGTCTGCGATGAGGCTGAAGCCGACTTCCTGGCCCTCCACCGGGGTGCCGAAGATGACGAAGTAGGAGCCCACCAGGAGGAAGGCCACCAGCGCTGCCACCTTGATCAGCGCGAACCAGAACTCCATTTCACCGAAGACCTTCACGGAGACCAGGTTGAGGCAGAGCACTACAACCAGTGCAATGAGCGCCCACGCCCACTGCGGAACGGCACCTATCCAGGCGACGTATTTGCCGAAGAACTCCATGTAGAGCGCCGCTGCGGTGATGTCCACGATGGTGGTGGTGGCCCAGTTGATCCAGTAGAACCAGCCCGAAACGAAGGCTGCCTTCTCGCCGTAGAACTCACGGGCGTAGGAAACGAAGGAACCCGACGACGGGCGGTGCAGAACCAGTTCACCGAGAGCGCGGAGGATCAGGAAAGCGAAGAAGCCACAGATTGCGTACGCGATAACAAGGGAGGGGCCAGCTGCGTTGAGTCGGCCACCGGCGCCCAGGAACAGTCCGGTGCCGATTGCGCCGCCGATCGCGATCATCTGGATCTGGCGGGGCTTAAGGTCCTTGTGGTAGCCGGAGTCCTCCTTGTGGAGGGCTTTCTCGCTGGCGTGCGCTTGGGCCGGGACCGTGTGGTCCGTGATGGGGTTGGTCATTGGAATCCTTAGGAGTGTCCTGTTGGGGGGTGTCCTGGGCGCGTCCGGCTCGGGGGTCCGGGCACGCAGAACAGCGCCTCGTGGCGGTATGCCTCATCGGGCGGGGCGGCTGGCTGAAGCCGCTGGGCTTAGTGGTCAGTTTCGACCTATTTGCTGAGATTTGCCAGACGTTCGGGGCTGAGAAGTTCTTCCAGCTGGGCTGCGGTCAGCAGGCCATGCTCCAGAACAAGCTCTGCCACACCCTTGCCCGTTGCCAGCGCCTCCTGGGCGATAGCGGTGGCGGAGGCGTAACCGATGTGGGGGTTCAATGCCGTGACGAGACCGATCGACTGCTCCACGGTAAGCCGTAGCCGTTCGGTGTTTGCGGTGATGCCCCGGACGCAGCGTGCCGTAAGGGTGCGGCACGCTGCTTCCAGGTGGGAGATGCTCTTGTGCAGGCTGTGCACAATGATCGGTTCGAAGGCGTTCAGCTGAAGCTGACCCGCCTCCGCGGCCATGGTGACAGTGACATCGTTGCCGATGACTTCATATGCCACCTGGCTGACCACTTCCGGGATCACCGGATTGATCTTGCCGGGCATGATCGACGAACCGGACTGGACAGCCGGAAGGTTGATCTCGCCCAATCCCGCGCGCGGTCCGGAGGACAGCAGGCGGAGGTCGTTGCAAATCTTGGAGAGTTTCACGGCCACGCGCTTCAAGACACCGGACAGGTGCACAAAGGCTCCAACATCCTGGGTGGCCTCTATGAGGTCGGCGGCGGTGAGGAGGGGAAGGCCAGTGATTTCGGCCAGGTGCCGGCAGGCGGCTTCGGCGTATCCGGCCGGGGCATTCAGGCCGGTGCCGATGGCCGTGGCACCAAGATTGATCTCGTGGATCAGCATGTGGGACTCGTCCAGGCGTGCCCGGTCTTCGCCGATGGTCACCGCATAGCCGCCGAACTCCTGGCCCAAAGTCATGGGGACAGCGTCCTGCAACTGGGTGCGGCCCATCTTCACGACTGTCCGGAACTCGCGGCCCTTTTCGGCGAACGCCAGCTCCAGCTCTTCCAAGGCCAGGAGGAGTTCCTTCACGGAGAAGATCGTGGCCAGGTTCACCGCCGTCGGGTAGACGTCGTTGGTGGACTGGCTCAGGTTCACATGGTCGTTCGGGTGCAGTTTGGAGTAGTCGCCCTTGGGGTGGCCCAGGATTTCCAACGCACGGTTGGCGATGACCTCGTTGGCGTTCATGTTGGAGCTGGTGCCGGCGCCGCCCTGGATCACGTCCACCATGAACTGCTCGTGGAGCATGCCGTCCATGATGTCCTGGCACGCCTGCTCGATGGCGCCTGCCCGTTCGGCATCCAGGAGGCCGAGTTCGTGGTTGGTGCGTGCGGCGGCCTGCTTGACCGCAGCCAAACCCCTGACGAGGTGTTTGTTGGTTGAGAGGGGCTGCCCGGTGATGGGGAAATTCTCGATAGCCCGGAGCGTGTGAACGCCCCAGTAAGCATCCGCAGGAACGTTTCGGTCCCCCAGAAGGTCGTGTTCGGAACGGAGTGGGATTGCCTGATCGACGGTGGTCATAGCTGTCCTTGGTTTAGTTGCTGAAAATTTGGGCTGCGCGGAGTTCGCCGACCGGAAGGCCGCCACCCAGCACGGGCGGGCTCTGAAGCGTGTCCAAGCTGCCGCCGTCGACACCCAGTCGGCGAAGAACCTCAACGGTGACGGGCATGCGGGCGCGATCGCCGCCGTCGGAAACCTTGACGGCCAGACCCGTTCCGTCCGGGAGGCCGACCAGCTGGAGGCCTTCAAATCCGTCCTTCGCGAGGAGGCCCGGTACGGCCCGCATGAGGGCGGTGACGTCGCGGCCCTCTCCGGCCACCATCTCCGGGAAGCGGCGCATGGCGTGGGCAACTTTGCCTTCGTCAGTGTCTTCATCGGCGGCGGCGAGGCGGCCATAAGCCCTGGCCATGCCGTGCAGCGAGTGCGCGAAGAGTGGGGTCCCGCAGCCGTCAGTGCTGACTGCGGCCGCTTCCTCGCCGGTGAGGTCCGTGATGGTGTCGCGGACCAGGACCTGTAGCGGGTGCCCGGGATGCAGGTACCCCTCCACAGGCCAGCCGTTGATGACGCACACTGCGGTCATGGAAGCGTGCTTGCCGGAGCAGTTCTGCGCGATCTGGGTGGGACCGTTGCCTGCGCGGAGCCATTCTTCGCGCTCTTCCACTCCATAGGGGAGGTCCGTGCTGTTGCCCAGCGCAGCTTCAGTGAGGCCGTGCAGCTTCAGGATTTCAGCGGCGCCATCCTGATGCATTTTCGCGCCGGAGTGGCTGGCCGCAGTGAGGGCCAAGAGGTTTTGGGGGATGTCCAAGCCGGCTTTGAGCAGGGCTACGGCCTGCAACGGCTTCAGGCTTGAGCGCGGGTACATCGGGGCGTCAGGTTCGCCGGCTTCTACGGCGGTGGTGCCGTCTTTGTTGAGCGCGACCAGCGAACCGTAGTGGATGCTCTCCACCAGGCCGTCGCGGGTTACCTCGACGAGCGGGACGTGAGCGGGGGCTTTGTGCGCTTGGGCCGTGGCTTCGGAGGCGGGCATGGTGATGGTGTCCTTGGGGGGTGTCATTTGCTGAGGATCGTGTCCAGCGCAACGCTGACGGCCTGGAGGTGGGCGGCCATGGCTTTACTTGCGGCTTCGGAGTCGCCCGCTTCGATCGCGTTGAGCACGGCGACGTGTTCCTCGTCCGAGCGGTGTTGGCGGTCTGCGACGAGGTTCAAGGTTTCGGACTGGTGGGCCAGGGCCTCGCGGATATCAGAGACCACACTGGCGAACACCCGGTTTCCACTGGCACGGGCGACGGCTGAATGGAAGCTGGCGTCCAGGTTTACCCAGGCTTCGGGGTCGTTCTCGCTCAGCATTTCCTGGACGATGTCCTTGAGGTGCTCAAGCTCCTCATCGGTCCTTCTTTGGGCGGCGAGGCCGGCAGCCGGGATTTCGATGTGCGGTCGTGCCTCGTTAAGATCACGCGCACTGTACTGACCCAAGGTAAGGTCGTTAGCGACCTTGTTGGCCACAATGAACGTGCCTTTGCCGGTTTTGGTCACCGTGAGGCCCAAGGTGTTGCAGGACCTCAGCGCTTCCCTGATGACGGAGCGGCTAACGCCGTACTGACCAGCGAGCGTCGCTTCCGAGCTCAACTTCGTGCCGATGTCGAACTGCCCGCCCTCGATGGCTCGCCTCAGGGCCGCGAATACCGCTTCCGCTGCGGAAATGCGCGAGATGGGCATATGGCCACCCTGGGGCTCTTGCTGTCCGGCTGTCCGGCTGTCTGACAGGTTCACGCTTCGAATATGGCACGGGTCACAAGGGACTGTCAACGCTGAAAGGCTTGCTTCACGGTTTGGGGGCTGGTAAGGGCCTTCCGGAACCGCCACCACGGCTTTCTGTCGGGATGAGCCATCCTTGACACAATGGACCATGCTCTTCACCAAAAAGTCCCTCATGCAGGACGGGTTCACCGGATTCCGACCGCTCGACGAGCTCGACCCCATGAGGATTCCCCAAGGCCCCGGCGTCTTCGCCATCCTGTGCCCCGCGGATTTCGACCCCGTATTCCTCAGCAAGAGCACTGCCGGCACGTTCAAGAAGAAGGACCCCTCGCTCAAACGGGAAGCCTTGGAGGCCGAGTGGATTGCGGATGCTTCCGTGCTGTACCTGGGCAAAGCGGGTGCCGGCAGCCAGGGTAATCGAGGGCTTCGCAAGCAGATCCAGGAATTCTTGGACTACGGCCGCGGACGGCCAACCGTCGTCTGGGACGCGCGTCTCATCTGGAAATTACGGGATGCCTTGGACCTCATTGTTGCCTGGAAGGAGTTCCCCGCCTCCGAGGTCAATGCCGCCGAAGCGACCTACCACGCTGATTTTGTTGCGGCGTTCGGGAGGCTTCCGTTCGCCAACCTTGTTCAGGCGCGCTCCAAGAAGTAAAGAGTCAGGCACGACGGCGGTTGGCGAGTTCCGCCGTCGGCCTCCCGCCCGCTGTGCGTTCGGCGCATAATGGCAACCATGACGGCCAGCAAGCCAGTTGGAATCAAACCGGATGGGCCTCGCATCACCGTTGAAGTGCCCGTTCTCCGTATCGGCGACGGAGCCTCCGACTATGAGGGCCTGGCCCGGTTCGTTGATGCCCTCCGTAAACCTTCGGGGTTGCACCTGACACTGCTGCACGTCGGCATTCTCGATGACCTGGCCCAGGACATCGTGGCATGGACCAAAGGAACGGCCAGGCCTGAGCATGTGCTCCCTGAAGTCGGCAGTTGGTTGACGGAGCTGCCTGTTTTGGCCGGGTTCCTTGGCAAATCGGACCGGCTGATTCCCTTGGGTGGCGGACGGGTCATGGGCCTGGAGGTGGAGGTTCCGCAAGAAGTCCACGACTACCAGGCGCTCCTGCTGCAGGGTTTGCACGTACTGCTGGACGACCTGGGCCTCGACAACATTGACGACTTCATCCTGAGCTCACCCGCTCTTGGCTATAGGTCACCCCGGTGGGTTCCGCATATTGCTGTCGGGAAAGCCCGCACGCGGCACGAACCGGTCGTTGAGATTGCTCCCGTTGCCATCGAGTTTGGCGATTCCCGCATCCGGAACCGGAAAGCTCTTCCGTTGCCGTAACTCTCCGGTTGCACTGACTGAAGCAGAGGAAGTTCTACAGCCGGTAAAATACGATGTGTCTCCCGTTTCCTACTTGAGGACTTTCATGCAGCCCCGCACCTTGTTCCGTACTGTAGCTTTTGCCGAGGCCGTGACCTGGACACTGCTGCTGATCGGGTTGTTCCTTAAGTACGTCACGCGCACCACCGACGTTGGGGTGAGCATCGCGGGCGGAATCCACGGCTTCGTGTTCCTTTGCTACGCAGCGACGGCTGCCTTCACTTGGATCAACCAGAAGTGGACCACCCGTACTGGCCTCCTTGCCATCGGTTCGGCAGTGATCCCTTACGCCACCATTCCCATGGAGAAATCGCTCGACCGCCGTGGCCTCCTCACCGGCGGTTGGCGTTTGGCAGCCGGGGGAGAATCACCTCACGGTCTCTTCGAGAAAGCCCAGGCTTGGGTCTTGCGGAACCCGATCCTCGCCGTTGTCGTAACCCTTGTTGCCGTGGGCGCAGTGTTCAGCTTCCTGCTGTTCATGGGCCCTCCGGGGACCTGGTTCTCGTAACCTCCGGCTAGACCCCCGCGGCCTACTTCTCCGCTGCGCCGGGGCAGCCCCAGGAGTTGGGGTTTTCCTGGCAGGTGTCGGCGACGAGTGCTCTTTCTGTTTTCCAGACCAGGATGGTTTTGGCTGGTGTGGTGAGGTCGAGTGTTCCGTTGATGGGTAGTGGTGGGCCGTTGTTGACGGAGTAGGTGCCGGTGAAGCTGGTGGTGAGGGCGGCTTGGTAGTTGCCGGTTTCGGTGTAGATGTGGCTGGTGCGTGTCTCGTTGGTGAGCCATTCGGTTTGGGGGATGGAGTAGCCGGCCCCCGGTGTTGGTCCAAGGGCTGTTCCGTCGCCGAAGGTGTAGGTGTAGCTGGCGGGTGTTGCGGTCAGGTGCACGGTTTGGCCGAGGATGGTGACGTCGAAGCCCTGTTCTCCTGCGGTGGCGTAGAAGTTGGTGGGTCCGCCTTTGAGGGTGTGGGGGAACGGTTGGGCTTCGAGGGTTCCTGGATTTACGGGGAGTTGGCGGAAGTCGTTGAGGATGCGGGCGGCGATGTTGGCCAGGACGTTCTCGGGTTCGGGGGCGTACAAGCACGTGGGTCCGCTGACGGCTGGGTAGTCCGTCCACGTCGGATTCGTGATGGATTTCGGGGCCTGCCTCCAGATCACGGGTGTGCCTTCTTCTCCGTCTGGTGTCTTGGCAGGGCAGTCCATCGTGAGGCAGCCTTTGTCCGGCGTGTCAGTTCCGCCAGACCGGCAATGGACGTCCGCCATGTACTGGTTTGGATCCTCAGAGGCGGCCGAGTCTGATGGCATGTTCGTTGAAGGTATGCCAGTGACTGGATCAATAGTGAACTCGGCACCCACCGAAAGTGAGCGATCAATGAAGCCGGCTCCTGGGCTTGGTGTGGTCGCAGCCCAAGAAGACGCTGGACAAAGCATCGTAAAACAAAGCATCGTAAATACGAGCAAAACACCGACAGCTGCGTAGTGGACAGAGCGGGGTTTCATCTAATAACGCCAAGATCCGTCGTGGACCAAGCCCCATCAGTGAACACACCAACGAAGGCAGCCGCGTCATTTATTGCCGCTGTCGGTTCTCGACCATGGGAGCCATCAGCGTTCTGGTATGAGATCTGCTGTTGCAAGATTTGAACTTTTGCCGGTTGCGATTCCGCTGACGGCTGCCAAAGTACTTCAATTACAGGGGTTTGATACTTTCCGCCAACCAGCCACCGCCCCTCGGTGTAGTTTGTAGCGACCGCCGTCAAGAGGTCCGCGCAGAGCACGCAGCTCTCGCTGGATAGTTCCTTGGCTCTTGTGGTTTCGCCTGTTTCGTATGCGTAGCTAAGAAGCTGGAAGTAGTACCTAATAAACGCTTCCAGCCCTGCCTTCGAGTTCTCCTTCGCCAGGTCGGGCATCACGGGAACCGGTACATTCTGTGCCTTCCCTTTGGCATCCGCGGGCTTGTACACGGCGGCCGCTGAAGGAGTGGCCGAAGCCGCCGGAACCGAAACGCTCGTGGTGGGCGACGCCGTCGTCGAACTTGATTCTGAGGGTGATGCGTTGGGCGTGGAAGCGCCCTGACAACCGCTGAGGAGGAGCGCCAATGCCACTCCCGTAACCAGTGTCCCGGCATTCGGGAAACGAAAAGTGGCAGACGAAAGGCGTGGCATGACAGGCTCCCCAGCAGCTGTTTGGCGGTGTGCCGGTCAGTCTAAGCCGGGGCCGGAGCAGGTTTCATGTCAGAAATGGCGGCCTGTGGATAAGCGCCCGCCAAAACGATCTACCCCCGCAGCTTCTCCATATCCCGGCGGTCCTTCTTGGTGGGCCGTCCGGCGCCGCGGTCGCGCTGGGGGAGGCCGAGCTTGGGGGCGACGGGGCGCGGGGGAGTGTGGTCGGTGAAGCAGTGTGAGGCGGCTTCGGCCCCGACGCGCTTGGCGATCAGGCGCCGCACCTCGAGGATCCGTTCCCAACCGGATTCGCGGACCCGGATGGTGTCGCCGATGATCACGCTTTGCGAAGCCTTCACCGGGTTTCCGTTGATGCGGATGTGCCCGGCACGGCAGGCGGCCGTGGCAGCGGAGCGGGTCTTGTACGCGCGGATCGCCCACAGCCAGGCGTCGACTCGGACGTTGGCTGGGGAAGAAGAGGGGATGCTCATGATTGGAACGAGTCTAACCGGGGCAGAGCGGGCTGGCGAGAACGCCGGAATCACGCCGGATCGCCCGAAACACGCGGGATGGTCGGAAAGCTCCGGCGATCCCGCAGCGTTCCAACGATCTCGGCTAGGCGGGGCCAGGAGGAACGGCCTAACGCACCGTCACCTCAACCCGTTGCGCCATGTTGTTCCCGATGCCCTGGTAATTCCAGACCTGCTCGGTAGGCTGCAGCGCGCCCGACGTATCCATCGCACGGCACCGCAGCACATGCTCGCCGGGGCTGGACACCCACACCATGGACCACGACCGCCACGCGAAATCACCCACAGGTGGATCCAGATGTGCGGGCATCCACTCGCCGTCGATCCCCACTTCCACCCGTTCCACCTCGCCGTGTCCGGACCAAGCGCGTCCGTGCAGCATGACAGGACCGGCTTCCACGATCCTTCGCCGGGTAAAGAACTCAGGGATCCCCGGTGGAACCATCAGGGAGCGCACACGGATATGCGTCACTGGCAGGCCCGGCCCATCGGGGCCCTGCAGATAGTGGTAGGCGACTGCCTGTTGGAACCCCATGAACCGCGACGTCACGGCCTCGATCGACGTCAACCACTTCACGCTCGCCATGCCGTACCAACCCGGCACCAGCAGCCGCAAGGGGAACCCGTGCTGGATCGGCAATGGATTGCCGTTCATCGCGTAAACAAGCATGACTTCGGGATGCATGGCCTCGGCGATGGAAAGACTGCGGGCATAGGGCTCTTCGACGCCGCCCTGGATGCCGTTGTCGGCACCGGTAAAGACAAGTTCGACGGCGTCACTCGCCAAACCTGCCTCCTCCAGAAGGGGTGCCAAGGGGGTTCCGGTCCACTCGGCCGTGCCCACCGCACCCAGTACCCAGGGCTGGCTCAGGGGTCGCGGTGCCAAGAGTGACCGGCCGTTGCCCGCGCATTCCAGCGTGACGGGCATGGTGACGGCAGGCCGCGCTTTGATGTCATCGAGGCTCAGTTCAAGGCCACGTTCAAAAGCGCCTCCCAGCCGCAGCCGCCACGTCTCGGCGGATACGTGCGGGATGTCGAAGTGGATCAGCAGGTAGTGCAGGCCCGCCGGCGTGATGTCGTCGTGCAGGGCCTCCAGGGGCATGGAATGGTTCCGCCCGGATAGTTGCAGTTCCTCGTGGGTGAGGGGGCCTTCGGTCGGCTGTCCTGGGGCAGTGGCCTTGGTTGCTCTTTGCTTGACATGGTGCTTGGACATGGGACGGCGGCGTTCTACTGGGAGCTAACGCTGCGGAGTGCCGCAGCACTTAGGACAAGGATCACGCCGCGGGCCGAACTCCGTCAATAGCTCGTTGCGAGGCCCGCTCTGCGCTCTAAAGAAAGCCCAAAGTGTGCAAAGCGGGCCGCGCAACGGAAGGGGGCCTACCGGCGTCGCAATTCCGGGTATTCAAGGTGAGGGGCAACAGTGCCGGCGTCGCGCTCCAGGAAGTTGACTGCGGGTGCCACGATGTCGTCGATTTCGTCCAGGATGGCTTCGCTGAGCACGACGTCTGTGGCTTTCAGATAGTCGGTGAGGTGTTCTTCGGTGCGCGGCCCGATGACCACACTGGTCACGGCCGGATGATTCAGGGCGAAGGCGACGGCAAGCTGAATGAGGGTCAATCCATGCCGGGCCGCGAGCTGGGCCAGGGCGTCAACCGCATGCAGCTTGCCCTGGTTGAACGGCGCGTTGACGTCGAAGCGGCCCGGAACCGCCGCTGATCGGGAACTTTCCGGCTGGCCGCCGCCGACGCGGTAATCGCCGGACAGCCAGCCGCCGTCGAGGGGTCCGTAGCTCAAAACCCCGACGCCGTACTGCTGGGTGATGGGGAAGACGTCACGTTCGTTGGCGCGCACCAAAAGGGAGTAAGGAACCTGGTCAACCACCGGTGGGGTCAGGTGGTTGGTGTTGGCGATCCACTGGGCCTCAACAAGCTGGGCTGGGCTGAACACGGACGTGCCGTAGTAGAGGATCTTGCCCTGCCGGATGAGGTCGTTCAGCGCAGTGATGGTCTCCAGGAGATCCGTGGTGTAGTCGGGGCGGTGCGCTTGGTAGAGGTCGATCCTGTCGGTGTTCAACCGCTGCAAGCTGTCCTCCACGGCCCGGACAATCCACCGGCGCGAGTTGCCTGCGTGCGCCGGGTTGGAGCCCATCTGACCGTGGAACTTGGTAGCGAGGAAGACTTCGTCGCGGCGGCTGTGGATGGCCTGGCCCACAACGGTCTCGGCTTCGCCCTGGGAGTAGATGTCCGCGGTGTCGATGCTGGTGATACCGGCGTCGAGGGCTGCTTTGATGATGCGGATGCTGTCGGCGGGTCCCGTCGGAGCGGCGCCGGTGCCGAAGTTGAGGGTGCCCAGCGTGAGGGGGCTGATCAGGGCGCCAGTGCGTCCAAGCGTTCGTAGCTCGTTGAGGCTCATGTCGGCTTCCTGTGGTGGGACAGTGCTGAAGTCCAGGCCTGGGTCGGTGGCCATGGATGTTCAATCGAGGCTACACACGGCCGTAGGAGGCATAAACGCAAGCGGTAGAACTTCTTCGTTTTTCGTCTTGCGAGGTAATGGAAGAGGCCTTACTTCGCGACACTTCTTGACACGCAGCAACACAAATGTCTTTCGAATCAACAAATATTGCCGTAGCCCGAAGCAGGTGAATTATGGGAAAGGAACTCAAGCGACGCACGAAGGGGACAGCAGAATGACACAGACCACAGTGGAAGAAACGGCGGCCATCAAGGCTGCATTTGCACAGTTCCCGTCCGGAGTTGCTGCCTTCAGTGCGATGGTGGACTTCACGCCGGAAGCCTTGGTGGCCTCGTCCTTCACAGTTGGCGTTTCGCTGGAGCCGCCCCTGGTGATGTTCGCGGTGCAGAACTCCTCCACAACCTGGCCGAAGCTCCGGCAGGCCCAACGGTTGGGTGTCTCGGTCCTCGCAGAGGGACAAGAAGCAGCCGCACTCCAACTGGCTTCGAAGACCCGCGATCGCTTCGCCGGACTCGATACCAGCGTGAGTGATTCAGGCGCAGTACTGATCGACGGCGCCGTGCTGGGCTTCGAATGCGAAGTTGTCTCGGAGACGCCCGCAGGGGACCATGCGATCGTGGTTTTGGAGGTCAAGGCAACCACCATCAACCTCGAATCGCAGCCGCTCATCTACCACGGCGCAGCGTTCCGACAGTTGGCCGCTTAGCCAAACTAGGAGTTGCGGCTGGCGCTGCTCAGCGAACCCTTACGAATGGGGCTCGGAGTCTTTCCGTTCTTGGAAGGGTTCGGGCCCGTATTCTTTGCGCCATTGCCTTGGGCAGGGCTCTTGGAATCAGCCGGCTTCGCAGGAGCGTTGCCGGGCTTCTTTGCGGGGATGTCTGGCTGCTTCGGCCCAGGGGTTTTACCGTTCGACGACGGCGTGGGTTCGCCAAGGTCGCGGACGGTCACCTTGATGGCGGGCGGCTGCCCTGCCTTTGCGCGGGCGGCTGCCCGCTCGTCTGCCTTGGCCACCGCGTCAGCCCAATCCTTCGCCAGAACAGGCGGTTCCTTGGTGGCTGCCACAACGATCGGATGGTGTGCGGTCTGATGTTCGACCACTGACTTCACCTCTGCCGGCTTGGGCAGGTTGCGGGGGTCCACTTTGGCCTTCCATGCGCCGTCCTTGACAGCGGCAGACGCACCCGAGAGCCGCCGTCGAACGTCTCCAAGGAGGTCCCGCTTGGGTGCCACAGGTTCTGTGGACTCCGCCGGTGCAACGGCTGCAGCAGGTTCTTTGCTCGGGATCTTGGCGGGTTTTGCCGCCGGCGCAGGGCGTTTTGCCGTGGGCGCGACCGTTGCCGGGGCCGGCACTTGTGTCGTGGACCCGGTTTCGAGGTAGGCCAGGTCATCAAGCGGAGACGCGACAGGCTGTGGGGACTCGACGTTGCCATTCACCGGGACAGGTACGCGCGCCGGAGATGGGGGCAACTGGACGATGGGAGTGGTCTCCTTCTTGGGGAAGATCCCGACCATTGCGAGGAGCACGATCGACAGCAGTCGCCCAACCCCAGCTACCACCAGAGTGATGATGATGATCAACCCGAGACCCAGGAACATCAGGACAGCGAGTCCAAGTGTGCCCAAATACGTCAAGTTGATGGCGAGTGTTGTCGGATCCTCCACGTAGCCTCCCCTGGCTGTCGTTTTGTGATGCGCGCATTGCCCACCCAGCTTGCGTATCTAGCCTAAGGTCCAGCACCGACGGAATCACGCCCCACCGCCTACTCTGGCGGGGTTGTTTCAAAGCTGTTATATGGCGTGGGAAAATATGTTGCCCAGCTCTCATTTACAGCCTCAGATTGGGACCTCGTGACCCCTGACCTTGCCCGACTCCGCAACGGCGCCTGCCCCTGCCTCTCCGGGGAGCAATACGATGATTGCTGCGCGCGATTCCACCGAGGGGACGCCGACGCGCCTACTGCCGAGCAGCTCATGCGGTCCCGCTATTCGGCCTTCGTCGTCCTGGACCCCGGCTACCTCCTGCGCACCTGGCACGCCTCCACCCGGCCGAAATCCATGGACCTCGATCCGGACATGCAGTGGCGCCGGCTGGACATCCTCGCAACTGGCAGTGGCGGTCCCCTGGACTCCACCGGCACCGTGGAGTTCGCCGCCCATTACAGGCTCGACGGCGAACGCGGCGTCCAGCGGGAAGTCAGCAGCTTCGTGCGTGAGGGCAGGCGCTGGTTCTACGTGGACGGCGACGTCGGCTAGCGGACTACCGGTATTTGCGGTGCAGATTCTCCTTGGTTGAAGCACCGGGCGAGGCGTCGCCGATCCAGGGGCCGGTTCCTTCGGATTGATCCAGGACTCCGGCCTCCAACCAGGCGTAGTCGCCGGCGAGGACCTTGCGCGACAGCTCGCGATCGCCGTCGTCAGTATTCCTCCACAGCTGGTCGAAATACTCGTCCACCCGCACGCGTGCCTGCTCGCAGAACGCTTCGGCCAGCTCGAATGCTGCCGCACCCTGTTCGGGGTGCTTGCGCAGCAGCATCTCGGCCCTCGAGCAGCATGCGGCCATGGCGAACAGTTCGGCGCCGATATCCACGATCCTGCCCAGGAACGCCTGCTTGTGTTCCAGCTTGGCCTGCCATCTGCCCATGCCGTAGAAGGTCTGCCGCGCAAGCCGCCGCGACGACCTCTCAACGAACCGCAGTTGCTTTCCCAGACGGCCAAACTCAGCGTAGGACCGCGGATCCATGCCTGCGCCCGCCACAAGTTTTGGCAGCCATTTTGCGTAGAAACCAGAGGCCCCGACGGCGGCCCTCGCCTTGTCCTGCAGGCTCGCGTCCGCTGATGCGAGGTCGCCCGCGGCGGCGAGGTGTGCGTCCACTGCTTCGCGGGCAATCAGCAGTTTCATGATCTCGCTGGATCCCTCGAAGATCCGGTTGATGCGGAGGTCGCGGAGCAGTTGCTCGGCCGGTACGGCGCGTTCGCCCCGGGCCTCCAGTGAGTCGGCCGTTTCAAAGCCACGTCCGCCACGGATCTGGACCAGTTCATCAGCAATCAAGCAGCTCAGTTCCGTGGACCACAGCTTGGCCAGGGCAGCTTCGATGCGAATGTCCTTCAGCCCGGCGTCGGCCATCTCAGCGGACAGCTCAAACACTGCCTCCAGCGCAAAAGTGGTGGCGGCGATGAAGGCGATCTTCTTGCCCACTGCCTCGTGCTTGCCAACCGGGCGCCCCCATTGGGTCCGGGCGTTGGACCATTCGCGGGAGATTTTGAGGCTCCATTTTCCGGCGGCGACGCAGAGCCCCGGGATGGATAGCCGCCCCGTATTCAGGGTGGTGAGGGCGATCTTGAGTCCCTGGCCCTCGCGGCCGAGCCGGTTGGCCACAGGTACCCGAACCTGGTGGAACCGGGTCACGCCGTTTTCAATCCCGCGCAGGCCCATGAATACGTTGCGGTTCTCCACGGTGATGCCGGGGGAGTCCATTTCCACGACGAAAGCGGAGATTCCACCCTTGTGCTCGGTCCCGTCCGTGTCGGTATGGGCGGGGACCCTGGCCATGACCACCACGAGCTCAGCGATCACGCCGTTGGTGGTCCAAAGCTTGACGCCGTCCAGAAGGTAAGAACCGCCGTCGTCCGACAGTACGGCAGTGGCGCCCATGCGAGCGGGGTCGCTGCCGACGTCGGGCTCTGTCAGGAGGAAAGCCGTGATGGCGCCGGCGGCGCAACGCGGCAGGTATTCCTGCTTCTGCTCAGGCGTGCCGAATTCCTTCACTGGCTCCGGAACGCCGATGGATTGATGGGCGGAAATCAGGGCGCCGAGGCTTGGGTGTACCGACCCCAGAAGGGCCAGTGCCCGGCCGTAGTAGACCAGGGACAAGCCCAGGCCGCCGTATTCACGGGGAATTTTCATGCCGAAGACACCAAGATCTGCGAGCCCTTTGAGGTACTCATCAGGAATCCTGGCATCGCGTTCAATGGTGCGGCCGGACATGGTTTTGGCGAACGTGAGCAACCGGCCCATGAACTCCTCGCCCCGCTCCACGTCGTCTGCCCGTGCTTGTGGCCACGGGTGGATCAGGCTGAGGTCGAAGCTGCCCAGGTAGAGGCCCTTGGCGAAGCTGGGCCGGTTCCATTCGGTTTCGCGCGCGGCTTCGGCGACGGCGCGGGCCTCTTCTGCGGTGGCATTGACGCTTGCGGCGGCGAGACTGTTGTCAGTGGCGGACGTCATGGGGTAACTCCTCTAGCCGGTTGTGCCGGATGGAGCCAGGGTCCGCCTTGGGTGGGAACCCTTCAGCTGTCCCTCAATGCTACCCGCGAGTAGCTACCCGTGCTAGGGGAAATCTGCGGCTGGAATTCGGCCGGAATTTCCACTTGTCCAGCGTGGTGGACCAGGCGGTCCCACGCAAAGTTAATGCCGTGGACAAGGCCTCCAAGTACACCCTTGACGGTGTACCAGACCATGCCCATGGCCCCGATAAGAATAATTGTTGCCATTGCTGCTGCGGCGATAAATGCCACCAGAATTGCAGCGAAGACCAACGTTCCAATAACTACGTAAGTGCCTGTTTCCAGCGCAGTGAAATCGAAATCCATGGTTCCCCCCCGGAGCGACGGTGCGTGGGTCGGCGCGGCGTGGATGCGTCGATGCTCTGACACTAGGGGTGGGCGTGCATTCCGACCAGAGGAGAAACGCGTCGCGACGGCGTTGATATGGGATCGAAACCATACCGGACGGTAGGTTACGAAATGGTTTCGGTGGGGAGGTTCTGACGCTCTGCGTTAACCTTGTACGGGGCAGTTTCCGCTGCCAGCCAGGTTTCGCAGCAGCTGAAGGAGAGTAGTTGTCCCGTTCAGCCATGTCCTCCGCCGACGCCATCAGCGCACGGCTCCGCGATCTCGAACAGCTGACCCGGGGCCCGGCATGGGCCCTGACGCGTTCGGCGCCATGGGTGATCGCTGTGCTGCAAGCATCCTTCACCCGAACCCGTCCGCAACTTCCGCTCGAGGAGTTCCATGCCGACGTCGACGCGTTCCTTGAGCAGCTCCGCCGCCAGGACCCCACGCTGGGCGGCCAGCAGAACGGCAAGCTGTTCGGCGACGAATGGACGCGGAAGCAGTTCCTGACGCGTCGCAACCAGTCGGGGCAGATCGTTTACGAAGTCACGGAACCTGCAGCCCGTGTGCTCGCGTTCCTGGACAGCCTCTCCAGCGAGCGTTCCACGTTGAACGGGTCGCGGCTCGGCACACTTCTGGGTGATGTTGAGAAGCTCGCCAACGAGACAAATCCGGACCAGAGCGCACGCTTGGAGGCTCTCGAGGACGAAATCCAGGAGCGCCAGCAACTGGTGGAGGACATTAGCTCGGGCGAGTTCGATGGCCTGCTGGATGACGAAGAAGCCGTGGAAGCTGCAGGGAACATCCTGGACCTCGCAGCCAGCCTGCCCGCCGATTACAAGAAAATGCGTGACCGGATCGAGGAACTGGTGGGCGAGCTCCGCAACCAGATCATCGAGGAATCGTTGAGCAAGGGCGCCACTATGGCCCAGGTTTTGGAGGCCGACAAACGCCTGCGCCAGAGCCCGGAAGGCCGCACCTTCCGCTCCTTCACTGCCTTCCTGGAGGACCCGCAGCAGCAGCTGCGATTCCGCTCGGCGATCGGCGAGGTGCTGAGCAGGCAATTCGCGGACGACCTCTCCCATGAGGACCGCGAAACCCTGAAGAACCTCGTGGCCGAACTGCGGCAACAGCATAGCCAGATCCAGCGCATTTACGGGAAGCTCTCCGAAAGCCTGAACACCTACATACAGAGCGACGACGTCAGGCAGTCCGTCAGTCTGCGCAAGGTGCTGGCCGAGGCCGAGCAAGCCATCCGTTCCCTGCCGTACGAACGCGACCGACCCGGCCTGGTGCGCGGACCGGTCCTGTTCAACGCCGGGTTCGAGTCGCTGGCCATGGTCAAACTTTTCGACCCCGACGAATTTGCGACACCCCCACGCCTGGCCGATCCCATCGCGTTCAGCGATTCGGACAGAGTGCGTTCGGCTCGGACCGGTAAAGCCAAGCCCGCCGTGGTGCGGGCAGCCATGGCCGGCGCAGCCACGTTGGGCGACGCATGGGAGAACCTGCCCGCCGAAGAACGGCACATCAACACCGTGCGCACCCTGCTGTCCATGGCACTGCAGACCGGAGCGGCCTTCGACCGGGCCGCCTGGGAACACATCGACTTCGAACAAATAGACGGCAGCATCCGCACGGCGTACCTGCCTGTCGTCACGCTGAATGAGGATTCTGATGACTGAGGAAATCACGACAGAAGAAGTCACGACAGAAGAATCCACGACGACGGAATTCACGACGACGGATGTCGCCGAAGCGGATGACTTCACGGGAACGGATGGGGTCACCGACGAGGTAGCTGAGGCGCCCCCGGCGGCCAGCCACACTGACCCGTTCCGGGTCACGCCGCGCGACTCCTTCGTGGACGGCGCTGCGCTCTTCCCCGGCGATACCGGAGTGCTTCCCATGAAGGTGCGGCACGCACTGGTGAAGCTCCTGAAGGGCCCCTACATCGACGGCGGCCGCGACGAGAAACTATGGACCACCCTCCTGGACAACCAGCTGATCCTCCGCAGCCGCCTCTCTGAGCTCTTCCTTACCCTCCAGCTCGATCACGACCGCAAGATCGCAGTTCTACGCCCCGTTGATCCGGAGATCATCGGCGCCAGTTCCCGTTCGAGCATCCTGCGCCAGCAGCGCGCCCTGAGCCGCGTGGAAACCATCGTTTTGCTCCGCCTGCGCCTCCTGTTGGACCGTCACGTCACCGCCCAAACAGACCCCACGATTACCCGCGAAGAGATCTCGGACCTCGTGGCCAACTACACCCCGGCCGGCCAACAAGATGCCCTGCGCGACTCCGACGTGGTCACGCGCACCATCACCAAACTCCTGGCCCGCCAACTCCTCCTTCCCACCCCGTTGGACGACAGCTACACGATCAGCAACGCCCTGCCACTGGCTCTCCCCTTCGAGAACATCGGCGATATCCCAGCCCAAATAGAGGCCCTGATAGCAGTAGCCGCCGACGAGTCCGGAACAGAACCCCTCCTGGACCTGGACACCTCTGAATCTTCCGCGGATGGGGACGACGACGCCGATGCCGCCCCCGCCCCTTCGCCGGACAGCACTCGTCCTGCGGACGATGCTGCCGGCTCCGACAGGCCCGAAGCCACTCCCGGGGCGGCATCGGCGTCGTCTACCTCGCGCGAGCACCTCACCGAAGCGAGCGGCGATGCCGGAGACATGCGGCAGCATGCGTCTAAGGGAGGCACGACCGAGCATGCAGAGCATGTGTCCGGTACCGCCGCGATAGGCGACCCAAGTGCGGACGGTACCGCCGCGATAGGCGACCCAAGTGCGGACGGTACCGCCGCGATAGGCGACCCAAGTGCGGACGCTACCGCCGCGATAGGCGACCCGGCAACAGAGGAGGCTGGCAAGTGACCATCGCAAGCATGCTCCCGCTCGGCGAGCTCATGAACCCGGGCCAGATGCGTTTGGCCCTCGTGCAGGTGGTCAACTGGGGCACATTCCACGGCGCCCACACCATGCATGTGGACCGGAAGGGCACTCTTCTCACGGGTAACTCGGGCGTTGGCAAGTCAACACTGTTTGACGCCATGCTCCGTGTTTTCGATGCCCGTCCGCGCTCGAACGAGGCTGCTGCCCAGCGTTCCGGCGGCGCTGTGGAGGACAAGAGGACCACGTTCACCTACATGCGCGGCAAGGTGGGTGATAAGGCGGTCGGAGATAGTTCGGCGAGTGCCTTCCAGCGCCCTGGTGCCACCTGGTCCGCCGTCGCGCTGACGTTTGATAACGCGGCTGGCACGAAGGTGACGGTCTCGGCGCTCTTTGACCTGCCGAAGAACGGCACGGAGTCGAGCGTCGGGCGCTTTTACGTGATTGACAGCAAGCCGTTGGACCTCGAAGCGATCGAGGGCATTGCGCAGAAGCGGTTCACCAAGGGCGCCTTGGAATCCATCTTCCCCGAGGGCCAGGTTTTCGATGTCCACAAGGCGTTCGCCGAGAGGTTCCGCCGGTTGTTGGGTATCAACTCGGACCAGGCGCTCCCGCTGCTTCGCGTGATCCAGGCGGGTAAGGGCTTGGGCGGCAGCGTGAATACGTTCTTCCGCGACCAGGTGCTGGATGCTCCGGCCACGTTGGCTGCCGCAGATGATGTGGTGGAGGAATTCAGCAACCTGATGTCGATTCGGCAGCGGTTGGAGGATGTACGGCAGCAACGCGACCAGTTGGCTCCCGTGCCGGGGCTGAACAAGGAGTACGCACAGGCATTGTTGGACGCGAACCGCCTCCGCGAGTTGGCCGGCGAGGAGTTCGAGGCCTACAAGCAGCAACTCGCTGTCACGGTTCACGCGAAAACGCTGGCGAGGTTCAAGGAGTTGGCGCAGTCCAAGGCCCAGGAACTCGCCGCCGAACGCACGGTCCGCGATTCCCTGTCGAAGGAACTCCGCGACCTTGAGCTGGATTACAACAACCGCGGTGGCAACGCGATTTCGGCGATTGAGCAGTCGTTGGAGAATGCCCGGGTTGGCCTCAAGCTGCGTCAGCAGGTGGAGGATTCGGCCAGGAAGGCACTGGCGGATGCCGGGCTGAACCTTGAGTGGTCCGCCGAGGGCTGGGACCAGGCCCATGAGCAGGCAGCTGCCCGTTCGGCTGAGTTGAAGGACGATTCGGAGGCCCTGAAGGAACTTCGTTTCGAGGCGTTCGACGGCCATGCCACCAAGAAGCGCGAGCTGGCCGCGGCTCAGCAGGAGTTGCTGTCACTGCGTTCGCGCAAGTCTCTGCTGCCGCCGTCGAGCATTGAAAACCGGGCTGCCATCGCAGCGGCAACCGGGGTCCCGGAAGAGCGGATGCCGTTTGGCGGCGAGCTGATCGACCTCGCAGAGGGCCAGGACCAGTGGCGCCCCGCTGCGGAACGCGCCCTGCGTAACCTTGCCACCACTTTGCTGGTGCCGGGTGAGCACTTCGCCGCCGTCACGCGGTACTTGAACGACAACACGGTCAGGGGCGCCCTGCGCGCTGTTGATGTTTCCAAGCCGCTCGCCGGTGGCGCGCTGGCTGTTGAGGACGTGTCCGACGGCGACCTCTTGACTAAGTTGAGCATCCTCACTTCGGGCGGCAACGCCGACGCAGGGGAGTGGATCCGCGAGCGGATCGCCCTGGATTTCGCGTACCCGTGCGTGGAGGACCCGGACGAGCTTGCCGCGTTGGACAAGGGCCTGAGCCTGGGTGGCGTGGTCAAACGCAACCGGCACACGGTGGAGAAGGACGACCGGTTCACGAGCCGGCAGGATTACGTCCTCGGCTTCGACAACGCCTCCAAGCTGGAACTTGTGGCGGCGCGCGTGGGCGAACTGGAAAACGAACTCGCGAAAGCCGCGGAACTGGCCCAGAGCCGCGAGGATTCGCACCAAGGCATGGCCAGGCAGCTGGAAGCACTTCGTCGCGTCGCTGAAGATGAGCGGCCGTGGGAGCAAGTATCCGCAGCCGTCGCCGCAGACGAACTCGCCCGGATCGAGCAGCGCCTCACGGACGCTTTGGCCGCGCAGGCGGACCTTGAGCCTTTGCGTGCCAACATCGAAGCAGTGCGGGAGAAGCACCAGTCCTCCACAGGTACGGCCGCCGTCCTGCAGAGCGAATACAAAGCACTCGACCACAAGATGACCACGGCTGACGGCCTGCTCGATGCGGCGAGGCTGAAGCTCGAGCAAGCACCGCCGTCGGGCTCCACCGTCACTGCGTTGGAACCGTACTTCGACGGCGTCGCTGAAGTCTCCGAGTTGTACGAGCTGGACAATCTGGCCAACAGCGTCCGTAACAAACTGCTCGATGAGCTGCACGCGGCAGAATCCCGCGGTCAGGCGACGGCTGAGCGGCTGACCCGCATGTTCGAGGGCTTCGTGCGCGACTGGGGAAGCGCCATCAGCGCGGACCACGGCACATCGATTGGAGCCGCCGGGGACTTCGAATCCCGGTACCACGCAATCGTCAGCGACGGCCTGCCCGCCCAGGAGGCCGAGTTCCGGCTGTTCTTCAACCAGCGCACGCACGAGTCCTTCAGCACGCTGTTGCATCTGCTGGATGAGGAGCGCCGCAGCATCACCAGTCGCATCCTGCCGCTCAACGGAATCCTGTCCGAGGTCAACTTCCATGAGGGCAGCTTCCTGGAACTGGACATCAAGCAGACACTTCCTGCCACGGCCAAGCAGTTCAAGGATGCGATCCAGAACGCCCTGAAGGCGAAGCACACACGGCCGTCCCGTGGCGCTGCTGCTTCGGCAACAGAAATCGACGACGACGCCGAGCTCACCGCGCGCTACAAGTCGTTGGAAACGTTGGTGAAACGGCTGGGATCACAAACCCCGGAGGATCGCCGTTGGCGGTCAGAGGTACTGGACGTTCGTGGGCACCTGTTTATCCAGTGCAAGGAGCACCGCGAGGTTGCTTCGAAATCGGGCAAAACCGGCACCGGCAAGGCAGCCAAGCGGAAAACCGAAGTCTTCATGCATGCCGACACCGGGTCCATGTCCGGTGGTGAGCGCCAGCGTTTCACGGCATTCATCATGGCCGCGGCGCTGAGCTACCAGCTGGGCATCGCTGAGCAAGGATTCACGACGTATGGCACCGTGATGATGGACGAAGCGTTCGTGCTCGCATCAGAGGAATTTGCGGGCGCGGGCATCAAGGCCCTCCACGAGTTCGGGTTCCAGCTGTTGCTGGCCGCCCCGGAAAATGTGATCGACCTGTCCAGGCACCTCGGATCCGTCACGGAAATCCTCAGGGACAAGCGCACCAACCGCTCGGGTGTGCTCACGGCTCCGGTCATCGGTGGCCCGGGAGAGCCCGGTGCATGGCGGTCGGAGGCCAACCCGGTGGACATCGTCCTGCGCTAGGGTCCGTGGCAAACTCGCTGCATGACTGATTCCGTGCCCGGGGAATCCGTCATCAGCCGGGTGGTCCGGTTGATGACGGCCTTTGACCGTTCGCTTCCCACCATGACCCTGTCCGGGTTGGCGCGGCGGGCGGGCCTCCCCCTCACCACCACCCACCGGCTTGTGCAGGAGCTGGTACGGCACGGTTTGATTGAGAAGGTCTCCGGGGATGAGCTCCGCGTGGGCATGCGGATGTGGGAACTCGGGGCCCGTGGATCAACGGCGTTGGGCCTGCAGGAAGTGGCGCTGCCTTACATGGAGGATGTCCAGGCCACGGTTCGGCAGCACACCACCCTGGCAGTGCTGGACAGAGGATCCGTTCTCTACGTTGAGCGGTTGTCTGCTCCGGAATCTCCGCTGGATGCGGCCCACATTGCCCAGCGCATGCCGATCCACGCGGCGTCGTCCGGTCTGGTGCTCCTGGCGTATTCAGACAAGGCTTACCAGGACGAGATTCTCTCGCAGCCCCTCACGGCCGTTACTGCGGACACCATCACCGACCCATCGACCATTCGCAAACACTTGGCCGAAATCCGGCAGCGTGGGCACGTTGCCATTCCAGGGATTGGTCACATGGACTGGATCGGGATAGCCGTCCCTGTCTTCGGAGCTTCCGGAAAGATCGCGGCGTCCCTCAACGCGATCGTCCCCCGCAGCGAGGCCAACGTCCCGGCCATCATTCCGTCATTGCTGACAGCGGCCCACGGTATCTCGCGGACCCTCGGCGCTGATAACAGGCTTCCGGGTTCGCAGCGGCTCTGATTTCAGCGACTCATTCCGCTCAGCGGAAGGGCTGTTCATTCGCTGACCGCAGATCCACAGACTGGAGTCCTGCATCACATCAGCCCGGCGGAGACCTTGCAGATCCCGCCACAAGCCGAAAGTAGGACAACGATGTCTGAGCCTTTGACGTGCCCCGTCGCAGCCGTGGAGCCAATTGACGAAGCGTCACGCCGAGTGTCGGGATCCGGCTGTCCGATGAGTCTTTCGGACGCGACTCCCCACTCCGACGGCGAGTCGGTTGCCGTCGTCGAGCATGATCCGATACAGCTGCCGCCCTACTCCCACGAACTGGACTGGCCCGAGGGGCTGGAGCCATTCAAAGTGGTGGACGACGGCAGTCAAGGCGACCCGTACGCTCACTACCAGTGGATGCTGGAAAACGCACCGGTGTTGCGCTGCCACACGCCGCAGTCGGACGTCTGGTTCATCACCCGCTACGACGACGTACGGAAAGGCCTCCGCGCGCCGAAGATTTTCTCGTCCCAAGTAGTGGATCCGATCCCGCTGACCTTCCTGACCCTGTTCGATGCCCCGAACCATGGCCGACTCCGGCAGGTGGTAGCCCAGGCGTTCACCCCCAAGGCCGTTGCGACGTTTGAGGAAAGGGTGCGGGAAAACGCCACCAAGTACCTGGACGACATGCTCACCGCCGGTGGTGGTGACGCCGTGGACGATTACGCGATTCCCCTGAGCATGTCCACCATCAGTGCCCTCCTGGACGTTCCCAACCCGGACTTCGACAAGCTCAAGTTCTGGTCCGACGAGACGTTCAGCTACTTCGGCCGGCTCGCACGCAACGCCAATGGCACCGGTACCGACGAGCAAAGCGCTTTCGCCTTCTTCGAATTCCTCAAGGAAAACCTTGAGAGGCTGTACGCCGAGGAGAACCAGTCCGTTGGCGGACAAATCGCGCGGATGTGGAAAGAGGGGCTGCTCAGCGAGAAGGAAGCCAAGGAGCTGTGCGCCTTCGTCTTCGTGGCCGGTCATGACACCACCACCATCCTGATCGCCAACGCCTTCCGTGTCTTCGCGGAGAAGCCGGAACTTCTGGAACGCGTCCGGGAAACACCGGAGGACGCCGAGCTGTTCATGGAAGAACTCGCGCGGTACCGCGGAACGGTGCAGAGGGTCAGTCGGATCACCACCGAGGACGTTGAGGTCTCGGGAGTCACCGTCCCCAAGGGTTCCGTGGTGCGCCTCATGCCTGCCGCGGCCAACTGGGATAACCGGAAGTATCCCAACGCGGCAGTGTTCGACATCGACCGCAAGCCGGAAGGGCACCTCGGATTCGGCCACGGTGTGCACAGCTGCCTTGGTGCTCCGCTGGCCCGTCTGGAAACCACAGTGACCATCGAGCTCTTGGCACGGAGGCTCGCCACCATGGCGTTGGATCCCGCTAAGCCAATCGAGTATGTGCGCGGCAACAACCTCACCAACTCCGGTCCGGAGCACCTTTTCGTCACGATGGAGAAATCCAATGCATAAGCCACACGTCCCTGCAGAACCGATCATCATCATCGGGGCCGGACACGGTGGGGTCTCCGTCGCTGCCGGTCTGCGGACGCAAGGTTGGGAGGGGCGGATCCTGCTGATCGATGGGGATTCGCGGCTGCCCTATGAGCGGCCCCCGTTGTCCAAGGAGTTGCTCAAGCCTGGCTCACCTGAACACGTGACCCCGCTTCGCCGTGCCGGGTACTACGAGGAACGGGGCATCGAGACTGTGCTCGGGCTGGACGTCCGGCAGATCGACGTCGAAAATCGCTCGGTCACATTGTCTGACGGCAGCATCCGCGCCTACTACCGGCTGGTGATCGCTACCGGTTCCACCGCGCGTGCCTTGCGGATCCCGGGCGGTGACCTTCCGGGCGTACAAACGCTGAAAACGTTCGACGACGCCACCCGGCTCAGGGGGCAACTCACCGCGGGTGCACGCGCAGTCATTGTCGGCGCCGGCTACATCGGCCTGGAGGTGGCAGCGGCGGCGGCTGCACTCGGATGTGACGTTACGGTCCTTGAATTCCAGGATCGTGTCATGAGCCGTGTGACGTCCGAGCCTGTTTCACGGTTCTTCGAACAGCATCATGAGAACCATGGGGTGCGCTTCGTTTTCGGTGCTGCCGTAACGGCCGTTGAGGGCGACGGCCGGGCCGAGCGGGTCCTGACGGCCGACGGCGAAAGCTACCCTGCCGACGTCGTGATTGCCGGAATAGGTGTGGTTCCAAACCAGCAGTTGGCCGAGGCTGCCGGGCTGGAGTGTAACGACGGCATCCTGGTGGACGAGCACGGGCGGACGTCGCACCCGGCGGTCTATGCCGCCGGCGATGTCACCCGCTTTACGAGTCCTTTCGACGGATCGAGCCTCCGCCTGGAATGCATCCAGAATGCCCAGGCCCAGGCGGACAGCGTCGTGCATCACATCATGGAGAAGCCGCGGAAAGACGCAGACATACCGTGGTTCTGGACGGTGCAGCATGGCGTCCGCCTTCAGACAGCCGGCGTGCGTCACCCGGACGATGACGCGATTGTGCGAGGGGCAGTGGAGGACAAGAAATTCTCTGTGGTTTACCTCCGTGGCGGCAAGGTGTCCGCCGTGGACACCATCGATTCCCTCAAGGACTTCATGGCGGCCAAGAAGCTGATCGCCGCCGGGGCAGCTGTCGACCCGGTTCTGGCATCCGTCCCGGGCACCCCATTGGCGGAAGCCGCAATCTGATTTTTCGACCCAGGAAAAGGATCCTGCAATGAGCATCAAGAACATTAACGTCATTGACCGTGAAGGCCAGGAACACGCCGTCGAGTGGTCAGCCGATCAGTCCCTCATGGAGGTCCTGCGGGATAACGATTTCCCCATCCTCGCGTCCTGCGGCGGCACCGCGTCCTGCGCCACGTGCCACGTGTTCCTTGAGAAGGAAGCATTCCCTTCCGCCGGGGAGCGCAGCGAGGATGAGTTGGAATTGCTCGTCGAAACGGACACGTACGTCGAGGATCAGTCCAGGCTCTCCTGCCAATTGGGCTTCGAAAGTTCCTGCGAAGGGGCCACTGTCACCATCGCCCCGGAGTAGGACCGGCCCGCCCAAGTAGGTAGCAGATCATGCCGTTTTGAGGGTTCTCAACGGCACTTGCTGCTACCTACTTGGGACTAGTTGATTACTAAGCCCGGACGCGGTCCAGGAACTGTCCGGTCCTGGATTCCAGTCCGGCGATTTGCCGAAGCACGACGGCGGCCGGGTCCGGGTTGATCTCGTTGACGGGCGGTTCCTTGCGCACATTGGTGCTGCAGCCGAACTCGGCGCAGATCAGTGTTCCCACGGTGTTGCCGTCCTTGCCGGATTGCCCGGCTTTCTTGGCGACCCACAGGTAAACGTCGTCCTTGGAGAAAACGTCGCGGCACAGTTCGCAGAGGACTACGCGCCTCTTCCCGGACCCACCTTCAGGGGCGCGGAGCAGAATTCCTGTGAGCTTGCCCCGGTGCGGAACCACGAGGTAACCGCGCTGGGGCATTTTCTCGTCGCGCCAACCAAGGAATTCGAGGTTGTCCCAGTCGAGGGTTTCGAAGTTGTGCGGAAGGTTGAGCTTGGCGGCCTCGGAGCGGCTGGCGTTGATGAAGGACGAACGGATCTGTTGGGCAGTGATTTTCTGCATGGCAAAGCTTCTTTCGGGAATGGTCGACGTCCGCGCGCCGAGGTTGGGCGCGCGGGAATTGGCAGAAGACGTCGGTCACCGGAGAAGGAGGGCACTGCAAAGGGACCCCAAAACGGGTGCTGGGTGAGTGCCTAGAAGGATGCCGACGTGTGGGGGAGTGCCAAGCAGGCCAAAACGGCCACCTCGCCAACCATGGCTGCGGCAACTGAAACAGTGCGCACGCTCATCCCCTCGTTCAATTCCCTTTTAGAAGCGGTAGTCCGCTGCCGCCTATACTTTCAAAATTTCCGGGCAGGTGTCCACTGAGAGATTGACTGGCTGAAGGGTACGGAACGTGAGGGAGGGCTTGGTGCTTGTGATCTGTATCGCATTTTGATTCCGCTTGGGATTACGTGACGCAAACGTTTCTTAATTATCGGCAGGCTAGGCTAGCCTTACTTAGGTTCGCATCACTTACTTAAGGAGTCCCGTGGCTTCCCTTCTCCCACGCCGCGCCCTGCTGAAGACAGCAGGAACCGCGACGGCCGCCCTGGCCGCCGTCGCGCTTACCCTCACCGGCTGCTCCACTGGTCCGGCAACGTCCGCTCCGGCATCTGAGCAGGCCGCATCCTCAGCTTTCCCCGTAACCATCAAGAACGTCTTTGGTGAGACCACCATCAAGGAACAGCCCAAGCGCGTAGTCACCGTCTCGTGGGTCAATGACGACGTCGCGATCGCACTGGGCGTTGTTCCCGTGGGTGTCCCGAAGAACGAGTGGGGCAACAACGACAAGGGCTCCACGCCTTGGAAGGACGCAGCGCTGGAGAAGCTCGGCGCCGGCTTTGGCACCGACAAGGCTCCGGTCCAGTTCTCCGAGGCAGACGGCATCAACTTCACCGAGATCGCCAAGCTCAGCCCGGACGTTATCCTGGCCGCGTACTCCGGCCTGGAAGAGGCTGACTACAAGAAGCTCAGCGAAATCGCCCCCGTTGTGGCGCAGCCGGAGCTTGCCTACGGTACGCCGTGGCAGGAAAGCACCACCCTGATCGGCAAGGCACTGGGCAAGGAAGCCGAAGCCAAGAAGCTGATCGAGGACACCGAAACCACCGTCAAGGACAAGGTTTCCAAGTTCCCTCAGATCAAGGACAAGACCTTCATTTACGGCAACCTTGAACCTGCCAAGGGCGATGGCGCCAACGTTTACACGGCCATCGACAACCGCCCCCGCTTCCTCTCCGAAATCGGCATGAAGCTGGCACCCGTGGTGGAGCAGAACACCAAGAGCGCTACAGAATTCTTCATCCCGTGGTCTGCTGAAAAGGCCAATGAGCTCGAGTCCGACGTTTTCGTCACTTGGGTTCCGGACGCCACCACAGCCGACGCCATCAAGGCCGACCCGCTGCTTGGCCAGATCCCGGCCATCAAGAAGGGCGCCCTGGTTGCTGATTCCGACCAGACGCTGACTCTCTCCATCTCCGCTTCTTCGCCTCTGAGCCTGCCGTGGGCGCTGGACACGTTCCTGCCGCAGCTGGGTAAGGCTGCGGACGCAGCGGGCAAGTAACTGCAATGAAACTGAGTACGACGACGGCAGTCCAGGGACGGGGCAACGGCACTTCGGTGTCGGCTGGCCCGGGAGGCATCGCCCCTGAAACTGCTGGAACCGGAGGGGGAACCGTCTCCCGCAGCATGGCAGGCAAGCGCACCGCTTGGCTGCTGGCCGCCGTCGTCGTACTCGCCGCAGTCTGCGCCGCATCCTTGGCGATCGGCGCACGCGGACTTCCCCTCAATACCGTGTGGGAAGCCCTCACCAACTTCAATCCGGCAGACGGTAACCACGCAGTGGTCATCGCCCGGATTCCCCGCACTGTCCTGGGCCTGCTTGCCGGAGCCGCACTTGGCCTTGCCGGTGCAGCCATGCAGGGCGTGGCCCGCAACCCGCTGGCCGATCCCGGGATCCTGGGACTCAACGCCGGCGCTGCCTTGGCCGTGGTCGTGGGGATTTACGTTTTCGGTATTGGCTCT
Organism: Paenarthrobacter aurescens; assembly: GCF_025421775.1. Lineage (GTDB taxonomy): Bacteria > Actinomycetota > Actinomycetes > Actinomycetales > Micrococcaceae > Arthrobacter > Arthrobacter aurescens_B. Next base: position 539,188 of record NZ_JAOEFX010000004.1, read on the forward strand.
CTGTCCGGCTACATCTGGTTTGCCTTCATCGGCGCCGCTGCGGCCGCCGTCGTGGTTTATGCCGTTGCTTCCCTGGGACGGGATGGTGCGACGCCGGTCAAGCTCGCCCTCGCGGGTGCTGCCCTGAGCGCAGGCCTGTTCTCCCTCATGAACGTCATCCTGGTTTCAAGCCAGGACACTTTTGACCGTTTCCGCTTCTGGCAGGTGGGCACCATTGGTGGACGCGACTGGTCCGTCCTGGTGCCGGCGCTGCCGTTCCTCGCCGTCGGGGCCGTGATTGTCCTGGCCGGGGGCCGCATCCTGAACAGCCTTGCCCTGGGCGACGATATTGCCCGAGGCCTCGGCCAGAACGTCACGTTGGCCCGCAGCATCACCGGGCTGGGGATCGTCTTGCTCTGTGGCTCCGCCACAGCCGTGGCCGGACCGATCGCCTTCCTAGGCCTCGTCATCCCGCACGCTGTCCGCTCTTTGACAGGGCCCGACTACCGCTGGATCCTGCCGTTCTCCGCGGTCACGGCGCCCATCCTGCTGATCATCGCCGACATCGTTGGCCGCGTCATTTTGCTCCCCGGTGAAGTCCCCGCGGGCATCATGACCGCCATCATTGGCGCCCCCGTCTTCGTTTGGCTCATCCGGCGCGGAAAGGGGGCCGGACTGTGACAACCGTCCACAAGCTCCCCACCGAGTTGGCACCTAATGACAATGTTTCCCCCAAACATCATCATCAAATGCCACTTCGGCGAGTGCTGAGCCCCACGTTCTTCCTCGGACTGGCGCTCCTGGTCATGTTCGCGGTGTACGTGCTGCTGGGCAGCTACACCGTGACCATCCCGGACTTCTTCACCATTGTCATCAACCACCTGACCGGCGGCGAGAAAATCCCCGGTGCCAGCTTCATCGTGATGGAGCACAAGCTGCCCAGGGCCGTTGTGGGAACCATGATCGGCATCGCCTTCGGCCTGGCCGGCGCACTGTTCCAGACCATGCTGCGCAACCCCCTCGCCAGCCCGGACATCATCGGCATCAGCTACGGTGCCAGTGCCGCTGCCGTAACGGCAATCGTGATCTTCGGTGCCTCCGGAGCCGTGGTTTCCGGGGCTGCACTCGGTGGAGCTCTCGGCGTCGCGGCCATCATCTACGCAATCTCCCGCGGCGGTTCCGGCGCGGGCGGAGGCAGCCGCGGCAACGCTGCAGGCAACCGCCTCATCCTTGCCGGCGTTGGCATCGCCGCTGCACTGCACGCAGTGGTCAACTTCCTCATGACCCGCGCGGACATCCGCACCGCCGCGGATGCCCTCATCTGGCTCAACGGATCCCTGAACTCCGCAACCTGGGACCGCGCAGGCGTCCTCGCAGTCTCCTTGCTGGTCCTGATCCCCGCCGTCATTGCCCTCGCCGGTCCGTTGCGCATCCTCGAACTTGGCGACGACGCCGCTGCGGGCCTTGGGATCAAGGTCAACGCCGCCCGGCTGGGACTGGTGCTGACCGCCGTCGGACTTGCCGCCGTCGCAACTGCCGCCGCCGGTCCGGTAGCGTTCGTCGCTTTCCTGGCCGGACCAATCGCCCGCCGGATTGTCCGCAAACCCAGCCTGCCGGCGTCGGCCCTCACTGGTGCGCTGATCGTGCTGCTCGCAGACTTCTTCGCCTCCAACATCGCTCCCGTCATCCTGGACGGAACCGTCCTCCCGGTCGGCGTCATCACCGGCGCCCTCGGCGCACCCTTCCTCCTGTGGCTGCTGGTCACGTCGAACCGAAAGGAGGCCTGACATGGCCATCCTTAATGCCCAGGACCTGACGCTCCAATACGAGCAGCGCAAGGTGGTGGAGGGACTCTGCACCGAGATCCCCGAGGGCAAAGTGACCATGATCGTGGGCGCCAACGCCTGCGGCAAGTCGACGCTCCTGCGCGGTCTGTCACGGCTTCTCAAACCCGCCGGCGGCTCGGTGACTCTCGACGGCAAAGACATCCACACCCGTCCCGCCCGCGAACTCGCCCGGACGCTCGGCCTGCTCCCGCAACACCCCACAGCTCCCGACGGCATCACCGTACGGGACCTCGTTGGCCGCGGCCGTTACCCGCACCAGGGCTTCTTCCGCAGCTGGAGCGCAGCCGACGACGCCGCGGTGCAGCGCGCGCTCGACGCCACCTCAACGCTGGAACTCGCTGACCGCAGCATCGACGAACTGTCCGGCGGTCAGCGCCAGCGCGTCTGGATCGCCATGGCCCTGGCGCAGGAGACCGAAGTCCTGCTGCTGGACGAGCCCACCACTTACCTGGACCTCGCACACCAAGTGGAGGTCCTGGACCTGATCACCGACCTCAACCGCAGCCGCGGAACCACCGTGGCAATCGTGCTCCACGACCTCAACCTCGCAGCCCGGTACGCGGACCACGTCATCGCCTTGAAGGGCGGGTGCATCGTGGCCGAAGGGCCGGCGCCCGTCGTTGTCACCGAAGAGCTGGTCTACAACGTTTTCGGCCTGGAATCCCGGGTGGTTCCGGACCCCATTTCAGGCACACCGCTGATCGTCCCCATCGGACGCCACCACGCACGCCCCGCTTCAACCAACGAACTGGAGATCGCCTCATGAGTGCACAACCGACCCAGGCAAAAGCAAGCGCCGCCGTGGAGCCCATGACCCTCGCCTTCGACGTCACAGTGACGGCCGTGCAGGAGCTGAGCCCCAACTTCCGCCGCATCACGTTTGGCGGCTACTCCCTGCGCGACTTTGGCGTAGCGGGCGACACCCTGGACCTCCGCGTGAAGCTGATGATCCCGTCCTTCGACGCTCACGGCAATGTCATTCCGCTGCCTCCCTTCAAGATGGAAGAAGCTGGCTGGTACCAGGAATGGCTGGCCATGGACCCGTCCGTCCGCGGTGACATGCGCACCTACACCGTGCGCTCCGAGCGCCTCGACGCCGTGTACCCCGAGATCGACATCGATTTCGTGATGCACTTTGATGACGCCGGCCACGGCGGACCCGCAGCCAACTGGGCACTTGGAGCGAAACCAGGCGACGCGCTCACCATCATCGGCCCCAACAACCGCGCAGCGCAATGCACCACGGCCGGCGCATACGGTGGCATCGAGTGGCGTCCGGGCATGGCCCAGCGCGTGCTCCTGGCCGGCGACGAAACCGCCGTCCCCGCCATCAGCGCCATCCTCGAGAGCCTCCCCGCGGACATGACCGGCCACGCCTTCCTCGAAGTACCGGAAGCCGGCGACTTCCAGGACATCAACACCGCAGCCGACATCGAAATCACCTGGCTTGCACGCGGTGCGGCCATCGGACGCGCACGTCCCCACGGAGAACTCCTTAAGGAAGCCGTGGCCAAGGCCGTTCCCGTGCCGGGCTGGGTGGGCATCAAGGGTACCGGGACCGCAGCCGGACCCGAGCCCGAAGACGTCAATGTGGACCAGGACATCCTCTGGGAAACGCCGCAGCGCATGGACACCGCAGCCATCGAAGCAACCAAGAACCCCACCCTTCCCGCCGGTGCCCTGCCGTTCTACGCCTGGATCGCCGGCGAAGCGTTCGTCATCAAGGAAATGAGGCGCTACCTGGTGAGGGACGTTGGCATTGACCGTAAGCAGGTTGCCTTCATGGGGTACTGGCGACGGGGCAAGGCAGAGGGCTAAGGCCAGCTTGACCGCTTAGTCCGCCAATCGCTCCGCTCGCTCCGTCCGTTCCTAACCTTCCGACGCTCTCTCACCTTTCGTGCGTTTGAGCGGGATGTTCTCTCACCTTTCGTGGGCTTGAGCGGGATGTTCTCTCACCTTTCGTGGGCTTGAGCGGGATGTTCTCTCACCTTTCGTGCGTTTGAGCGGGACGCTCTCTCACCTTTCGTGGGCTTGAGCGGGACGCTCTAGCGTTCGGTGAGAGAGCGCTCCCGCGGTTGGCGCGTTTGGTGAGAGAGCGTTGGTTTACCTCCGGTTGGTTCGGGCTTAACCGGGGGCGGGTAGCTTCGGTGGGGTGCGGGGAGATTTCGGGGGCGGGAACAACGTTCGACGGCGGTTTGTCGCCATCGGGGATTCGTTCACCGAGGGCGTGGGGGACCCGAGCAAGGTCCTGCCCAACGGGGTCCGCGGATGGGCCGACCGGGTAGCCGAGAAGTTGGCCAAGGCAGAGCCGGGCTGGGAGTACGCCAACCTGGCCGTGCGCAGCAAGCGGCTCCGGCACATCATCGACGAACAACTTGAGCCCGCGCTGGCTATGGAGCCCACGCTCATCACGCTGTATGCCGGCGGCAACGACATCCTTGATTTCGGGACCGACATGGATGCGCTCCTCAACGACTACGAGCTGCTCGTCGCACGCCTGAGCGAAACCGGGGCCACCTTGGTCCTGTTCACAGGGTTCGACGTGAAGGTGTCCGCCGTCCTGGAACCCTTCAAGAAGCGAAACACCCTTTACAACCAGAGAGTCCGGGACATCGCCGCCAGATATGGCGCGATCCTGGTGGATTATTGGTGCTTCGACGCCTACAAGGACCAGCGGATGTGGGCACCGGACCGGTTGCACATGTCCAAGGCAGGCCACAAGTACTTGGCCGCCCAGGTGTTGGACCACCTCGACGTTCCGCACAAGATCTCGCCCAAGGAATGGGGCCCGCCTACCCGCATGTCCATGCGCGAATGGGAACGCCGGCAGCGCCGCTGGGTCAACGACTGGGTTGTGCCGTTGTTCGGGCGCAAACTGCGCGGAGTCACGCTCGGCGACACGCTCAGCCCGCGCTGGCCACAGCCCGTGAAGGTGCCACGCACGGGTGGTTTGAAGAAGCTCATGGAAGAGGCAGCCCATTGAAAGAGCCGATCCGGTTTGTTGCGCTTGGCGACTCCTTCACGGAAGGCGTCGGAGACAACGACCTGAGACTGCCCAACAACTGCCGGGGCTGGGCTGACCGTGTTGCCGAAGAAATGGCGCGGCACGACGACAGCACGCGCTACGCCAACCTCGCCATCCGCGGCCGGCGCCTTCAACGGATCGTGGACGAACAAATCGAGCCCGCCCTGGCCATGGACCCCACCTTGGTCAGCTTCTACGCGGGCGGCAATGATCTCCTCATGGCCCGGCTGGATATGGCCAAGCTCATGAGGGACTACGAAGATGCGGTGCGGCGCCTCAAAGCGAGCGGTGCCACGATCCTGCTGTTCACGGGCTACAACGTTCCCTTGTCGCCCCTGCTTGAGCCGCTCAAAGTTCGCACGGCAATCTACAACCGCACCATCCGGCGGATTGCGGCGAAGTACCAAACGCTCTTGGTGGACTATTGGTGCTTCGAGAAGTTCCAGGACCCGCGGATGTGGGCTCCGGATCGCCTGCACATGTCCACCCCCGGGCACAGCTACATGGCCAAGAAAGTCCTTGAAGTCCTGGGGGCGACCCACTCGCTGAGCTCGCCAACGCTGGCAACTCCCCGCCCGCGGACCTTCACCGAAAACATCGCCGACGACGCCGCCTGGCTGAGGCGCGACGTCGCACCTTGGCTTTCGCGGCGGCTCCGCGGGGTATCGAGCGGCGACCGTCTGGGGGCGCGGTGGCCCGAACCCATGCCTGTGGTGCTGCCTGAGCGGCTTGGTACTGCGAAGGCGCAAATGCCTCAGGTGTCCAGCAGGTTTTCGTAGCCCTCGGCCACGCTCGTGGCCGTGAATTCGATGATCTCGAACTCGGCCACTCCGTTGCTGTAGAACGGGTCCTGGGCCAGCGAAGCATCCAACGTAGCCCTGTCCACTTTGGACAGCAGTACGCCTCCCGTGGCTGGAACGCGGCGTCCGGACGCAAGGAAGATGCCGCCGTCGAACGCGTCCTTCAGCCAGGCCATGTGGCCCGGTCGGTGGAAGTCGACAATTTCGTCGGGAACTTTGTATGTCAGCGAGACTACGAACATGCCGCCAGCCTATCGCTTGGGCCGCAGCCCGGACCTAAGGAAGCTGTGAATTCTCCTAAGATGGGTTCATGACTCAACCCCGCTGGCTGAACGCCGACGAACGCCGTGCTTGGCTGGCCCTGCTGAGCATCAACACCTTGCTTCCCTCGGCTTTGGATACCCAGCTTCAGTCGGCCGGAAAACTGTCCCTTTTCGATTACAACGTGTTGGCAATGCTCTCCGAAACCGAGGGCCGCTACCTTCCCATGAGCGAGCTTGCTGCGCGCACAAGTGCCTCCTTGTCGCGTCTTTCCCACGTGGTGACCAAGCTGCAGAAACGTGGCTGGGTGGAGCGGCAGGCACACCCCGGCGATGCCCGTGTCACGGTGGCCCACCTGACCGATTCCGGCATGTCCACCATCGTTTCCCTCGCCCCGGGACACGTGGAATCCGTGCGTGCGCTGATGCTTGATTCGCTGAGCCCGGAAGACGTGGCAGACCTGGCACGCATTGGCGAAAAAATCGTGGCCCGCTTGGACAACAATCACTGGATCCTTCGCGACTCGTAGTGGTGCTTTGTTGCCACGAGCGTTGAAGTGGCAGACTGGCGGCATGGATTTTGCTGCCCGTTACGTTGCCCTGGGGGATTCTTTCACCGAGGGCGTCGGCGACGACGATCCCAACCGCCCCAACGGCGTCCGAGGCTGGGCCGACGTCGTCGCCGAACAGCTGGCCAGCAGCAACGAGTACTTCGGCTACGCGAACCTTGCGATCCGGGGCCGGAAGCTGCGCCAGATCATGGCAGAGCAAGTGGATGCCGCCGTAGCCATGAACCCGACCTTGGTGACGCTTTACGCCGGGGCGAACGACATCCTGCGGCCCAAAATCGATATCGACTCGCTGTTGGAGGAGTACGACGCCGGCATCGCCAAGTTAAGCGCGACGGGCGCCACCGTGGTCCTCTTCACGGGCTTTGATGCCAAGGGCTCCAAAGTTTTCAGCGCCATGCGCGGCCGCACCGCGATCTACAACGAACTGGTGCGGGAGATTGCCGAGAACCATGGTGCGTTGCTGGTGGATTACTGGCGGTTTGACGAGTACGACGACTGGCGCCTCTGGGGTGAGGACCGGATGCACATGTCTACGGCCGGCCACGTGAACATGGCGAAGCGCGTGCTCGATGTTCTTGAGCATGAGCACGTGATTGAGGTTCCACGGCTTGCCCCGCTCCGCCTCATGAACCGCGTTGAAACCCTGAAAGCCAACGCCCGCTGGTTCCGGGAGTCGGCGGCGCCGTGGGTGGCCCGGCGGGTGCGTGGAGTTTCCTCCGGCGACGGGTTGAGCCCGAAGTACCCCGAACTGATCAGGCCGCTCTAGGCGGCGGACCGAAATTCAGGTGTGGCCAGCAGTTCGCCGTCGGGCCGCACCGCGAGCACCGCAACGCCCCACTTGGCAGCGACCAGATCCAAGGTCCGGGTTCCGCCGGCGACAATGGCCGTCGCCAGGACGTCTGCCGTGACGATGTCCGCTGCCGCGACGGAGGCTTGGACAAACTCCGGCCTGGCTCCTCCGACGGCCCAAATATGGTCGCCGCGTTCGGCAGACCCGGACGTTGCCAGTGCCTTCCTGGATTGCAGCGGGAACGCGCCCAGCAACGCCTCGCGATCCAGGGGGTCCAGGATGCCGGCGAGCCAGGGGTCATGCGTGGCGGGATCGGGCGACCCACTCACCAGTACGTCCCCGCCCGCGTTCACGCACCAGTCCTGAAGCCCGAGTGCCCGCAGAGACATCGCCGCTTCCCGCACGGCATGGGCTTTGACGATCCCGGTCAGGTCCAGTCGGCCGTCCGGGCGCTCCGCAGTGAAGGCACCTTCTGTCGCGAGCCGCCACTCGGATGCCTCAGCGTAAAGGTCGCGCATGGTCTCCGAGGCATCGGCCAATGTCAGCTCGCCGCGGGCCAGTCGACTCGCTTCGGAGCCGCGACGGTACAAGCTGAATGCGTGGTCCAGTTTCGCGAAGATTCCCTCAACAACCTCGACGGCGGACTCAAGTTCGTCCACGGCGGTGTCGGCGTAGGTGTTGCTCGCCACTGTCAGGCTCACCACTGTCAGGCTCACCACCGTGCCCATGCTGCGGAAGGTGCGGGCACGGAGCTGTTGTCCGTTAGAAGTTGGCTGCATCGAGGGCTGCCTGAAGTGAGGTGAGGTAGGCGTCGCTGGTGACGGTCGCGCCGCCGATGGTCTGGACGTTGGCGGACTGGGCTTGGAGTACTTCGGACCGCAAAACCGGGGCTGCGCGGCTGCTGATCTGAGCTGACTTCCGTTCAGCATCGGTGAGCTGCAACGCCGTGACTTCCGTGATTTTGCCGCTTTGGATCGTCACTTGCACCTGGACTGTACCGAAGCGGGTCTGGACGGACGCGCCGTCGTACGTTGCCGCCGTCGTGCTTCCCGTGCTGCTGCCGGAACTACTTCCGGACCCTGCGGAAGAAGGCCCGGTAGCAGTGGTACCTCCGCCGGAATTTGTACCGCCAGCCGCGATGCCGCCGCTCGTTGCGCTGCTGTTCAGGCTGGTGGTGGTCGCTGTGCCGGTCTCGGCGATATGCGCGCCTGACTGCCAGCCAGCCAGAAGGATACCGGCCGACGCGACGGCGGTTGCCAGGGCTGCTCGAATTCTCACCAGTCAAACCTTTCGTTGTGTAGTTGTTCCGCCGGGACACCGGCAGCCTGCACGTCCCGGATCACGGAGGAGGCCCAGAGGGCAGGGCCGCAAACGTAGACGTCGGCATTGGCAATTGCGGGTGCGTAGGAGCTGAGCGTGAAGCCGTCGTTGACCGCGTTGCGGGGAAGCCAAGCATGGTCTCCGGAGGACCTTGGCCCGGTCAGATGGTAGAGCGTGACACCACGCGCCTGGCAGATTGCCATGATTTCCTGGCCAAGGAAGAGCTCGGATTCGTCATGGCCGCGGAGCAGGACAATCGCGTGACCAGGATCAAACGGCGTGGTTTCCAACAGCGACCGCAATGGCGTGATCCCAATGCCGGCACCAATCATGACCACGTCTTCGCGGGATCGGGCAGCTGTGCTGAACAAGCCGTAAGGACCTTCGATCGCCACCTTGGTGCCCGGCCTGATGTGGGCCAGGCTGGCAGAACCCTCCCCCAGGTTGCGGACAGTGATGCGCAGTTTGCCGGGTCGGTTTAGGCCTCCGGGAACTGGTTCCGCGGAAAGGCTGAACGGGTGTGGCTGCCACCACTGGCCAGGTGCCAGGAATCGCCACAAGAAGAACCTGCCGCCCGAGCCGGCCAATCGTTCAAGGTTCCGTCCCGTCATTTCGATACTGAAGACATCCGGTGCCACACGGACCACCCGGCTGACGGTGAGTTGATGCCTGAAGCTTGCCGCGAGGGGCTGGTATACGCGGAACCAGGCCAGCGCCACGCCCGTGCCGATGCACAGCGCCAGCCAATACCAGCGCTGCCACGTTCCTTCGGCAAATAGCCCGCCCACGCTGAACTGGTGCGGGATGGCCGTCCCGACAGCCGCGTACGTCAGCAAATGCACCACGTACCAGAACTCGTAAGGGAACTTGCGGCGGACTGCAACCAGGGACGTCACCACCACGGCGATAAACAGTGCCATGGACACAAATGCCAACCACATGTCAGGCACGTTGACCCAGAGCGAGATGGACTCGCTCAACGGGTCAAGTCCCTCCGCGGCGCCGTATCCAATAGCTAAGAACAGCCCGTGCGCCAGAAGCAGATAGAGTGCCGGCTTCCCGAGGGATTTGTGGATCTCCAAGGCACGATCGTGTCCGATCGCGTTGTCGACCACAGGAATCCTTGCCGCCAGCAGCAGCATCAGCAGAACCAGATCCATGCCGATCAGTCCGGCGACGATGCCAAGGGCAGTCATGGTCCCCGCGAAGCTTGAGAAACCGCTGGCACCGCCGTCGGCCAGCCACAGTGCCACTGCCGCCATACCCGACAACCAACCCACGGCCCCGAGCAAATCTGCCCGGGCAAGTCGCCGTCGTGCCTGAGGACGGAAGCGTTCGACGCCGGGTGGCCGCTTTCGCGAGGCCGTTGCCGGGGCGGTTTCCACCGGCGATTCCGGGGTCAATAACGAGGTCATGACCTAAGACTCACCGATCATCCTTTCGTTCTGCTGTGAAAGAGCTTTAGGGGGCGTATGATGCCGGATTGGTCTTAATTTGGCCTGGCCCGTAGAATAGTTAGGCGCTAGGTAGTGCGGTTCGTGTGCAATTGCTCCGGTTGGTGGTGACTGTCGGTTTTCCGACATCCCGCGGGCCGGTAGTTAGGGGCTCAAGTTGCGTGCATTCCTGTATTCGCCCGGTATCCCAGGACTTGTTCCAGTGTTGATCACTGCCCGGTCCTGAGGCCAACCCTCTTCGCCGCACGTGCTGCGGAAACTACCGAATTGGTTTGGACCCGGATGCGGACGCTGCCTGTCGCACGGTAACGCAGGAACATCTGTACGCCGTTACATTCAATCTTTGGAGGAGAGTCATGGCAGCACACTGCCAAGTGACCGGAGCCGAGCCGGGCTTTGGACACAGCATTTCGCACTCGCACCGTCGCAACAAGCGCCGGTTCGACCCGAACATTCAGAAGAAGCGCTACTGGGTTCCGTCCCTGCGCCGTAATGTCACGCTGACCCTGTCAGCCCGTGGCATCAAGACCATCGACGTACGCGGCATCGACTCAGTCGTCGCCGACATCCTGGCACGAGGAGTAAAGCTCTAATGGCAAAGGACAAGGACGTACGTCCGATCATCAAGCTGAAGTCCACCGCGGGCACGGGTTACACCTACGTAACCCGCAAGAACCGTCGTAACGACCCGGACCGCCTGGTCCTGAAGAAGTACGACCCCAAGATCCGCCAGCACGTCGAATTCCGAGAGGAGCGCTAAACACATGGCAAAGAAGTCCAAGATTGCTCGCAACGAGCAGCGCAAGGTCATTGTTGAGCGTTACGCTGCCAAGCGTCTCGAACTGAAGAAGACCCTGGTTGACCCCAACGCGACTGACGAAGCACGCGAAGCTGCACGCCTCGGCCTGCAGAAGCTGCCCCGCAACGCCTCCCCGATCCGTCTGCGTAACCGCGACCAGATCGACGGCCGTCCCCGTGGCACGCTCCAGAAGTTCGGCATCTCCCGTGTTCGCTTCCGCGACATGGCACACCGTGGTGAGCTCCCGGGCATCACCAAGTCTTCCTGGTAATCACGAAGCTCTGAAAGGGCCGGCAACCGTTATGGTTGCCGGCCCTTTCTGCGTTTAAGCGTGCTTACTGTCAGCTGGGGCGCGGGTGGTTGGCGCGGGTGGTTGGCGCGGGGTGGTTGGCGCGGAGGCGGCGGTCATCCTCTGCGCGCTCGCTCGTGCCGCGCTTGGACGCGCGCTGCCGGATAACCGCAGCCTCCTTCCGACGCTCTCATCTTTTCGTCGTTTTCAAGCATCGCTCTCTCACGTATTCGACGCTGCGGGTCGACGCTCTCTCACGTATTCGACGCGTTGGGTCGACGCTCTCTCACCCCTTGTGGCAACGTTCTCTGGCGCACCCTCGAAGACGGCAGTTACCCGCACGTGTGGGCGGTCGCCTTGTCAGTCCCTTCGGCTCGCGCCCGCGATCGGTCTGTGATGGGCTTCACTTCGACCAATTTCGTTCGATTGAGAGTGATTCGACCGCGTTGTGACACCGTTTGGCCTGTGTTTGCGGGGTTTTGGGTGATGTTGCGGTGGATTTGTGCCGGGGCTTGGGGACGTGTAATGTCTTCTGAGTCGCCGCGAGTGAGACAGCCTGGAGCTGGGAACTGCGGAGGCCGACCCTCTTGATAACAGCCTGGAAAATGGTTCGCTTTTGAGCGTGCCTGTGCCGGGTGGGGCCGAGGAAGTGGACCGGGAATCGCGGAAACGTTGATTTGCAAAGGTCCTGCTGATCGGGTAAGTTTGAAAAGTTGCTCCGGAGCGATCCTGGACCCTGTTGGGGTGTGGGTGGTGCCGGTTAGTGTCTGTT
>NZ_JAOEFX010000490.1 GCF_025421775.1 Paenarthrobacter aurescens
AGCGCTTCCGCAGGCAGCGCGTCCTCTTCCGCTTTGTGCCCTTCGACAATCAGTACCATCTCGCCCTTGCGGCGGTTTTCGTCCTCTTTCACCCATGCCAGCAGCTCGCCTACCGGCAGGCCGTGAATGGTCTCCCAGGTTTTGGTCAGCTCGCGCGCCAGCACCACGTAACGGGCTTCGCCCCAGACGGTCACCATATCTTCCAGGCTCTCCAGCAGACGGTGGGTGGATTCGTAGAAGATCAGGGTGCGGGGT
>NZ_JAOEFX010000491.1 GCF_025421775.1 Paenarthrobacter aurescens
GGCCAACGTGTTCCATCCGGGCACCGGCATCGACATGAGCACTCTGGGCACGGTCGACATCTCGAAGTACCAGGCGACCGCCGCCGAAGTGCAGCATGAACATGCATTCATCGAAACCATCCTCAACCTGATCCCGTCGAACATCTTCGCGGCCATGGCTCGCGGCGAAATGCTGCCGATCATCTTCTTCTCCGTGCTGTTCGGTCTCGGCCTGTCGAGCCTGCAGTCAGACCTGCGCGAGCCGCTGGTGAAGAT
>NZ_JAOEFX010000492.1 GCF_025421775.1 Paenarthrobacter aurescens
TCGTACAAAATCTTGTTTCAATCCTTCTAGCAGACTAGCTCTAACCATTCGCATGTACACAGCGGACATGGCAAAACCAAGTGTTAAAGAAGGCAGCACAAGATGGGCTGCTGTGCCTGTACCCATTGAAGGAAGCCATTGAAGACGTACAGAGAACAGCTGTATAAACAAAAGGCCGAGCCAAAAGCTTGGAATAGACGCTCCAATTAAGGAAATACTTCTGCTGAGATAATCAATCCACTTGTTCGGATACAG
>NZ_JAOEFX010000493.1 GCF_025421775.1 Paenarthrobacter aurescens
GGAAGTGCTGCTGACGGCCAAACGCGTACAGTATGTGTATGAAGTCTATTACGACTATCTGATCCACTCTGCCTCGGTATCGCACACGCCAGGCACCGACGACACGCGGATGCGCTCGTCACGCCACTATATGAAAATCCTCGAAATGCTGGATGCCATCAATAAACGCTATCCGGACCAGGTGAAGCGTGTTCCGGCCTGCCGATGGCAGATTGCCAAAGAGGGGTTGGGTATTCTGCACAGCATTAACAATAT
>NZ_JAOEFX010000494.1 GCF_025421775.1 Paenarthrobacter aurescens
GAAGATACAAATGTATGAAAAAGCGGCGTTACATTCATGCGGTTATTTCTCGACCAGTCGTGGTTTACGAAAAATGATTTTCTTAGTTCGGCTGTGAGTTCAAGCTGTACTCCGGCTTTTAGCAGATTATCGTTTACAATATTTTGCTCGCTTGTTCCGGCTATATCAGAAGGGGCGTCACGGACTGTAAAGCCGTGTTTGCGCAGCGATTGCTTTACCAGCTCTTTATAAAGCTGATTTTTTCCGCCTACATAT
>NZ_JAOEFX010000495.1 GCF_025421775.1 Paenarthrobacter aurescens
ATTCGGAATCTTCAATCGCAATCGAATCTTCAAGCGGATTCAAACCGGCGTCAATTGCATAGTTGGAGTTGATCAAGACTGCATCGCCTTCGCCGCTCTCATAAATTTTAGGAAGCAGGGCCGCTTCATAATCGGCATCGAATTTAAGGTTTTTCTTATTTTCAACGATGTCTTTCGTTGTAGCCGTCGTTTTATCGATGCCTTCTTTCAAAGTGATCAGGCCATTCTTTTCCAAAAGGGATAAAGCGCGTCCAT
>NZ_JAOEFX010000496.1 GCF_025421775.1 Paenarthrobacter aurescens
GTTTTATCTCATCGTGACCGGCGTATCGTCAGCCATTGCGTCCACGCTGGCGACCGCGCTGTGGGGCCAGCTGTTTGGCTCCGCGCAGCTGGCAAAAGTGCGATCGGCCGTTGAGGCGGGTACTGTGCTTGCCAGCGGCGCTTCACCGGTCTTCATGGGTGTGCTGATTGATCATCACGTCACTCTCAGAATACAGGCACTGATTTGCCTGATCTTCATTCTCGCTGCCAGCCTGGTCGCAACCCGGGTTCAGGT
>NZ_JAOEFX010000497.1 GCF_025421775.1 Paenarthrobacter aurescens
TCACGTCCGGTGCCTGGTCGCCGTTAAACCCGTCCAGATAGTCCCGGTTCACGCTGTCGCTGTTAAATAACTGCACGTCGTCATAATCACGCTGGAGGGAGAAATAATTATATCCTTCGCGGAGCCTGACATAGTGTGCTGCCAGTGAATGCGCCAGTGCCTTTTCAGACGAAATATCCCGCTCCTTTACGCGCGTCATATATTCATAGCGCCCGGTTTGTTTATCCACTGACCATAATTCAGTGTCGGTGGTTT
>NZ_JAOEFX010000498.1 GCF_025421775.1 Paenarthrobacter aurescens
CGTCGTGTTCCTGAGCCATGCGCTTAACCCGGGGTCTTTCCCTCACGGCCAAGGTCATTTTTTCCTGGGATGGATTCACCGTTGAACTACAGCTACGGGCCGTCAAGGGCGTCGGCTGGAGCGAAGGCGCTGCCTGGACCAGCCAGCAACACGGTGCGTCCGGAGGAACGGAGTTCCGCGGCCGGCACGCAGATCTTCTGCATGGCAGCGAAGGCCTCTAATTCGTCACGACCCTTCATCAATACCGAGACGTAT
>NZ_JAOEFX010000499.1 GCF_025421775.1 Paenarthrobacter aurescens
TATGGCGCGACAGACCTGAGCCATCAACCGCGATGGTATTTCCGAGCTCAATACCGGCCTGCTGACGCAGGATCTGCCGGACCGCGTCTGACCCGGCACGCCAGGTGCCAGGAACGCCAAAGCGGGCGTGGCCGATCATGCGAAACACGGTGTCGGCAATCATGTTGTCCGATTTTTTCAGCATGATCTTCAGCAGGTCGTGCAGCGGCGCCGATTGTTTACTGGCAATCACGGTGCCCGGCTCGTTGCTCTGGG
>NZ_JAOEFX010000049.1 GCF_025421775.1 Paenarthrobacter aurescens
AAGGGAATGCAAGTGCTAAAGAACCTTTAATTGAGCAAATTGAAGCAGGAGCGATTGGACTAAAGCTTCATGAAGACTGGGGAACTACGGCATCTGCCATTGACACAAGCTTACAGGTAGCAGACGAGTACGATGTTCAAATTGCGATTCATACAGATACTTTAAATGAAGGCGGCTTTGTCGAAGATACGATTGCAGCGATTGGCGATCGAGTCATTCATACCTATCATACTGAAGTAGCTGGAGGCGGACATGCACCTGATATTATGGAAATGGCAAGCTTTCCAAACGTGCTTCCATCATCAACTAATCCAACAAGACCCTATACTGTCAACACGCTTGAAGAACATTTAGATATGCTCATGGTATGTCACCATCTTGATCCCTCTGT
>NZ_JAOEFX010000500.1 GCF_025421775.1 Paenarthrobacter aurescens
CCATACTTTTTTACGATCTTCTTTTGAAATCGTTTTTGCTTTTTTCTCAATTGAAGCTACTTTTTCTTTCATGTCTTTAATTGTTTGATTAGCTTCTTTTGTTTTACCTGTTAATTTACCGATTTGCGTAATAGAATCATAAACCGTATCAAACGTTGTTGAATCTTTTACAACAAATACCGGAATACCCGCACTTTCAATTTGTTTAAATACTTCATCCGAAACGCCCATACTTGAAGCGTGTGCCAGCACTAA
>NZ_JAOEFX010000501.1 GCF_025421775.1 Paenarthrobacter aurescens
AGTTTCTGCGGGATATCTGATTGCCCCCTATGACTCCTACGAAACTGCGTTGCGCGAGGACGAAAATCCGGACTGGGCCACCGCGCACCTCGGCGATCGGGCCAATACCGAGTGTGCGATGGTGGAGCAAAACGGTGCGCTGAAAAGCGGGTTTCAGCAGTCCGGTCACTATACCGATCCGCGATGTGTGCGACCGTTGCTTGAGCGGCGCATCGATGCAATCCAGAAGGTTGCCGGGTTCAACAGCTGGTTTCT
>NZ_JAOEFX010000502.1 GCF_025421775.1 Paenarthrobacter aurescens
GCGCACCGCATTCATCACGTAACCCAGCTCCTGCTCCGGATCCGGCACCGGCAGTTTATCCACATCGGCACGACAGGTGATTGGATGGGAGAAACGCGGGCCTTCGCCGGTCTCAAAGTAGAGCCCCGGGCACATCGCATCCGGAATGGTGAGGATATCGCTGAAGAGGATCGCGGCATCCAGCGAATAGCGGCGCAGCGGCTGCAGGGTGACTTCGCACGCCAGCTCCGCGTTCTTACACAGCGACATAAAATC
>NZ_JAOEFX010000503.1 GCF_025421775.1 Paenarthrobacter aurescens
GAAAAAAGAAAATTTTGCAAAAGGGGTATGAGCTTATGAAAGATCGCAACCGTCATCCTTTGCAAGCGATGGCATTAGTGTCAATCATTCTATCACAGTTAGCAGGTTCAGTCTTAATTGGCTTATTCTCTGGAAGATGGGCTGATCAATGGCTTGACACCGAACCACTATTTTTGATTTTAGGCCTTCTTTTAGGGCTAGCAGCAGGTGTTTTTATGATGCTGCGGACAGTCCACCATTTTTTTTCAGGAGAT
>NZ_JAOEFX010000504.1 GCF_025421775.1 Paenarthrobacter aurescens
CCAGCACGCCCGTGGCGCTCGGCTGGTGGGGCGGCCCAGCGCCGCCTCCAACCAGCGGCGGAACCTGGACCATAGGTGGCGTCGTCCATGAGGGTGTGAAGCACCCAGTCCATCCCGCGTTCCTCAGCCAGCCGGTGCATCCGCCGGAGCTCTGCCGCGGATCAAGGGTGGCCGGACTCCTTGCCGCAACCGTGCTGGTGCCACCAGCCAATCCGGTCCCGCACGCGGGGTGTGCCCTCGGGCTCCCTGGCCGT
>NZ_JAOEFX010000505.1 GCF_025421775.1 Paenarthrobacter aurescens
CGGCCTCGCTTTGACTGAACGATGCGCGCAGCCAGGAGCCTAACGCGATGCCGGCGTCGGTCAGTGTGCCGGTCACGTGCGTGGAGCGAACGCGACCGGAAGAAAGCTGGGTTGAGGTTGAGTTATGGATGCCCATCAGCAGACTCAGCGTAACCAATATTTCGCCGTTGTTTCGTTCGGAATACCACAGGATTTCTACCAGGGAGGTCAGCAGCAGGAAAATACCCTCTGCCAACAGCACCAGACAGTAAATG
>NZ_JAOEFX010000506.1 GCF_025421775.1 Paenarthrobacter aurescens
GGGACTATGGATATTAGGGAGAACATGGAGAAAAAGTATCATGAGGCGCTTTCTACTTATCTTAAAGACCAAAATGAGCAGGCACTCTATCAAGGGCAGAAGATTAGCCGCCTACATATCAAATACAATATTTCTCCAGAAGAAATCATAAGTATGCATAAAAATAACTTAATGGAACTTTACCCGGAATTACCGGGAAAAGTATTGGATTCTTTCGATTTTCTGCTAGAAGTCATGATGGGCTACGGCATTGC
>NZ_JAOEFX010000507.1 GCF_025421775.1 Paenarthrobacter aurescens
ATATCGATATACACAAATTTCCACCTCACAAAATAGAAAGAGCGCCGGCATCCATTGACACACTCGGCGCTTTTTCTGCTTTTCACACTTAGAAAGGAAATCCCTTTGATTAGCCGCGGATTTGGCTTGCGATGTCTTGGTCAGTGCTTTCAAGTGTATTTGCCGTTTGATCAAGCTGATTGCTGACATCTGTTAATAGATCAGACATTTTGATGAATGAAGGCTTTAACTGCTCGTATTGATCAGCAAATGCT
>NZ_JAOEFX010000508.1 GCF_025421775.1 Paenarthrobacter aurescens
TGAACAGCTGCCAACCCTTTTCAACGGCGTGTCGATTGGCACCCGGATTCTCGCATAATCAAGGATTACGACATGAGCACGCAAAACATCAAATAAATCGTTCTGGCTTACTCGGGCGGTCTGGATACCTCGGCCATCATTCCCTGGCTGAAAGAGAACTACGGTGGTTGTGAAGTGGTGGCGTTCGTGGCCAACATTGGTCAGGATCCGGCCGATCTGGAAGGCGTAGAGAAGAAAGCGCTGCAGTCGGGCGC
>NZ_JAOEFX010000509.1 GCF_025421775.1 Paenarthrobacter aurescens
TTGTGTTTGCGAAGTACCGAAAAAGTTATCTATGAGTGCTTGATTCACTTCATTGTTACTATGTAATAATTGCTTCTTTCTCTTATAGTCTTCAATTGTGCGAACAAATTTTTCTAACGTGACCGGTTTTATAAGGTAGTTGCTTACGCCATTTCGAATTGCTTTTTCTAACATATGGTTTTCGTTCGCCGCTGTAACCATAATGACGTCAACGTTTGGAAAATCAGCATGGATTTTCGGCAATAAGTCGGTTC
>NZ_JAOEFX010000050.1 GCF_025421775.1 Paenarthrobacter aurescens
CTTCACTGTCAGTGCTTCTTTTTCAGTACTCTTCAAAATACGGTTCAGTCAGTCAGGGATGATACATAGCAATCAGCAACTCCTCCGCCTTTCTGAGACAACATGATGTCTGGATTACTCAGCTATTTCCGCGCCAGCCCGGAGAAACACGCCGGTGCTTTTAATGAACAGCGCTTTCGCTTCGTCCGGTGGCAGACGTTTCTGGCGATGACGCTGGCTTATGTGACTTTTTACGTATGCCGGCTATCATTTACCGTCGCCAAAAGCGCCCTGGTGGACCTCGGTATATCCACCTCTGAGCTGGGCATGATCGGCTCTGCGCTGTTTTTCAGCGCGGATCACACCGCATGCCGCGCTCACCGTGGCAGGCGGCGTGATGGGCGTGGGGA
>NZ_JAOEFX010000510.1 GCF_025421775.1 Paenarthrobacter aurescens
CAGCGGCAGGGCGTGATTATTTGTCTCCATCTCCGTCCTCACGTTGCGGTCCAGCCGCCGTCGACCATCAGCGCGCTGCCGGTGATCATTCCTGCGGCATCGGAGGCCAGAAACACCACCGGCCCCATGACGTCTTCCACCTTGCCCAGCCGGGGAAGCTTGATGTTGTCCAGCACGTAGCGGCGAAACTCGGGGTCGGCCAGTGACGGTGCCGAGAGCGCGGTCTCGATAAAGGTCGGACACAGGGTGTTGAC
>NZ_JAOEFX010000511.1 GCF_025421775.1 Paenarthrobacter aurescens
TTCAGGGAGGGATTCAATGAACAGACTGATGATCGGTGCCCTGTTATTAACTGCATTTGGTGCTCTTAATACCCAACCAGCTTACGAAGAAGAAACGACAGCTATAGAAAAAACAGAGGAAATTGCACGACCACTTGAAAAAAAGGATGTCTATGTTCCGAATCCGCAGCTTCCTGATGATATAAACTTGAACCAGATCGGACAGAACGTTTCCGATGCCAAAGGCGAATTAACTTTGAAGGCCTATAAAAAAG
>NZ_JAOEFX010000512.1 GCF_025421775.1 Paenarthrobacter aurescens
CGACAGCGTACGCGCGCAGCCGCACGCGATTACCCTGGTGGCAATCGGGCCGCTGACCAATATCGCCTGCGCCATCAACCAGGCGCCAGACATCATTCCGCTGGTGAAAGAGCTGGTGAGCATGGGCGGCGCGTTTGGCACCGACGGCCACGCCGGCAACGTGACGCCGTTCGCCGAGTTCAATATCTGGAAAGATCCGCATGCCGCCGATCAGGTGCTGGCCTCGGCGCTGCCGGTGGTGATGCTGCCGCTGG
>NZ_JAOEFX010000513.1 GCF_025421775.1 Paenarthrobacter aurescens
GAGTTGCTGGCGAATTCGGAGGGGTCAGCGGTCTCAACGCGCCAGCTCACCAAGCTTGCCGGGGTCACGGCGCCTACGCTCTACCACCACTTTGGTGACAAAGAAGGACGGTTCGACGCCGTCGTTTCCGCCGGCTTTGAAGAGTATGTGGCAGGAGAGCGTGACTTTGCGCCGTCCGGGGAGCCTGTGGAAGACGTCCGGCGGATGTGGGATAACCACGTCCAGTTCGGGCTGAGCCAACCCCATCTGTCTC
>NZ_JAOEFX010000514.1 GCF_025421775.1 Paenarthrobacter aurescens
GGCCAGCACCGTTCCGGCCACCGGACGCAGGCCGGGCGGATCCGTCTGCAGGGTGCCGAACATCGGGTACGCATCATCGACCGCTTTGACATCGGCCAGCTGCGGTGTCTCCTGCGCAAAGGTCATGGTCATAAAGCTGAGCTGCCGGCTGACCGCCAGCCCCTCTTCGCGCGCTTTGTCCAGCCACGCATCCGGTGCCGGTTTACTGCTGCGCAGAGTACGGTCGCCGGCCATAAAGTCACGGCTCTGCTGG
>NZ_JAOEFX010000515.1 GCF_025421775.1 Paenarthrobacter aurescens
GGTGAGTGCCCCTTTGGCACTGCGCGCCTGCAGTTTGCGCGTGGCATCGTTCAGTGCCGAAAAAATCTCTTTGATATCGAGATAGTAGCTTTGACCCTCTTCGGTCAGTAACAGCGAACGATTGCGCCGGCGAAACAGCTTGAGACCGAGAAAATCTTCCAGCGATTTAATCTGATGGCTGACAGCCGCCTGGGTGACAAACAGCTCCTCAGCGGCTTTGGTGAAGCTCAAATGACGGGCCGCAGCGTCGAAG
>NZ_JAOEFX010000516.1 GCF_025421775.1 Paenarthrobacter aurescens
CTATGTTCATCAACGAAAGCATATCCGAAAGAATCGAGAACGAAAAGAGAACACAAAAATAGAGTACTTACGGATCTTATTGCAGTTTTATCAGTATGCAATAGAAAGTGAGTCATTCTTACGACAAGATGTAGACCATTATATAGAAGAAACGATTTTTAAAAATCTAAGACCTTGGCACATAAGGAATTATCAAATGTATTTAAGTACTGCATTGTTAGGTAAGGGCGGTAAACCTTATTCACCCGCAACT
>NZ_JAOEFX010000517.1 GCF_025421775.1 Paenarthrobacter aurescens
TCAACGGCATGAACGTGCTGCTGCGTCCGGTTAGCGCCGAAGCGCTGGAGAATCTGGTGAATACCGCCACCTCGACCTTCTTCTCGCGGGAGACGCGTCGCGCGGCGGAAACCCTTTACAGCCCGCCGCCGGGCGGCTTCCTGATCATTAGCGATGAAGGCCGGCAGATGGTGAACCAGCCGCAGCCGTCGGTGGCGCTGTTCGATCTCGACGCCCCTTCACAATGGCACGAACTGCAGCGCCTGTCCGGCAT
>NZ_JAOEFX010000518.1 GCF_025421775.1 Paenarthrobacter aurescens
TTTCTTCAACGGGTTCAAGGTTTGTGCCACGACCCGATTGACGATCCCCCCTTGAAACTCCCCGCTTTCTACGATTGGGACAAATTTCGGGCATGCTAAACTATCTACTTTCACATCGGAATTGATGGAAGCAAGTGCATCGTCATAAGCTTTGCTTTTTACCGTGCCTTCCGTACCGATAACTCCAATATGCAAGGAATCAGAAACTTTCAATGCCGCCCTTGCCCCTGGGTGTATGACACCCAACACAGGA
>NZ_JAOEFX010000519.1 GCF_025421775.1 Paenarthrobacter aurescens
CACTTAACGGTGGATGAATTTCACAGCCTAAGCGAGGGGATGTCAGGAAATGTCTACGCTGACAAAAGAAGCGAAAATTCACCTCTTCGACGCGAGATACTGCGCACTGCCCGCTTTGCAGTCGACCTTCACCTGATAATGAATATCGGTGTTTTTCCCGCGTACCGTCAGCGGCACGATCCAGCGATCTTTTTCACCCTTCACCTCCTTCGGGTTGATCCACGCCACCGGGTCGGCCATCCCCAGCGTCTTT
>NZ_JAOEFX010000051.1 GCF_025421775.1 Paenarthrobacter aurescens
CGTTCCCTACTTAATTAAGAAACTAAACCAGATAATAGCAATGCTTAGCTGCTTTATCCAAATCATCCCTTGTGAACAAAAACAAACCGCAGCGTTAAAACGCGATGCGGTTTGTTTTTTAAGCTAAATAAGCTTCTTTTATTTTTTCATTATGAATTAATTCCGAGCCTTTCCCTTGCAGAATAATTTCTCCCGTTTGAATCACATAGCCTCGGTGCGCGATTTGCAGTGCTTGATAAGCGTTTTGTTCCACGAGTAAAATCGTCATGCCGTTTTTATTTAACTCCATAATGATTTCAAATATTTGTTCTACAATGATAGGAGCAAGCCCCATAGAAGGTTCATCTAGCATAAGCATAGTGGGGTTCATCATAAGCGCTCGCCCGAT
>NZ_JAOEFX010000520.1 GCF_025421775.1 Paenarthrobacter aurescens
TTAATTTCTTTGTTATACTTTTCGGTTGAAAGTACATTATTTGGCGCTGCACTGCTCGTATGTGCAAAAGCAAATGATGAAGAAAGGATACCAACTGATAATAATACCTTTAAAGCCTGTTTTTTCTTTTTCATAGTTTTTTCTCCCTATCCCTAGTAAATTTAATTACCGCAATTTTTCTGTTAATTGTGATAATTAGCAACATTATAGCAACTAAAAATTACTACGTCTATATATTATTTTAATATTCCTA
>NZ_JAOEFX010000521.1 GCF_025421775.1 Paenarthrobacter aurescens
ATACACTGCATTCTCAATTCAGAGTTATTATTAGTAACATTATGACCTTCTGGATCCAATACATAACTACAAAATATCTCTTTGGATACAAAAACTTTTTCAGCATTCATTATAATTAGCCAATGCGGATAGATATCTTCATGCAATCTTAAAGCACCGAAGCACACAGCATTCTTCCGTAAGTAGCTCGTTCTGCACACTTTATTCCAAGGATAATTAGTTATTGTTATGATTTCTGGAAAAGTTTTAGGTT
>NZ_JAOEFX010000522.1 GCF_025421775.1 Paenarthrobacter aurescens
TTAACGCTTTTCTATATTCTTCATCCTTCATAGCCAATCCCTTGATGTTTAAATCTTCCTGCGTCGTATCCTGGAAACATTGAAGGGCTTGGCGGTAGGCCTGATCGTTCATGTGCTTAACCTGCCCAGCGGAAGCAGTTAGAGTCTCCTCTGGAACCAATTCAGATTTGTCAGGTGAATGGATGGCTTCCTTACCAATTTCGTTTATAACCGTTTCACGTGCCACCTCTTCTTTTGAAGTTGACCAGAAATT
>NZ_JAOEFX010000523.1 GCF_025421775.1 Paenarthrobacter aurescens
AGCCCGCATGATGTTTTAACTCAACCAACTGATTTAAGAAAGATATTGCCGATTGTTGTGCGATTTTTGATAGATTTTAACATAGATAAAATCTATCAAAATGTGTTGATTTATCGTTTGTGTCGATCAATAATGATTTTGCGATCAAAATGCCCGTAATCTTAGCCATGGGCTTAACGTATGGGTCATGGAGTCATGGACAAACATACTGATTGAGATTTTTGCAGCAAAATGGCTATTTTCAGGCGGAGGA
>NZ_JAOEFX010000524.1 GCF_025421775.1 Paenarthrobacter aurescens
GAAATAAATCGTATTTAAATAGCTTTCGAGAATTTCATCTTTCGAGAATTTCCGCTCTAATTCATAGGAATAGAGAAGCTCTGTAAACTTTCGGGTGAACGAACGTTCATGGCTTAAATATAAGTTGCGGGATAACTGCTGTGTGATCGTACTCGCTCCTTGGCTGATGCCATGGTTTTTGACATTTGAGGCAAGGGCACGAACAACCCCCATAAAGTCAATGCCTTTATGGTCATAAAAGTTCCGGTCCTCT
>NZ_JAOEFX010000525.1 GCF_025421775.1 Paenarthrobacter aurescens
GTGCTGACGAGCTGAATAAGGCCCTGCGGGGCCTTTTTTATTGGCCGTCATGGCTACCTACTCGCTGCACGGCCAGCCACGCTTTCGCCTTCTCAACGTCCGCGCACAGGTCCTGGTAGATTTCGACCGGCTCTTCATCCGGGTCAGCACTAGCGGGGATCGCCAGCAGCTCAACAAGCCCCTTGCGGACGTGGTTCGCGTGGTGGTTCTTCTCGCGGTCAGGGATTTTGTAGCGCGGCAGGCGCATAACCAC
>NZ_JAOEFX010000526.1 GCF_025421775.1 Paenarthrobacter aurescens
AACAGCTGCATTGTGGCTCGATGCACCTGTCAACACATAGATAGCCCCGCCATAATTAGAGATGAAGGCAGCTAGAGCAAGCCCTTCCAACGATGTGGAACAGGCTCCAAACAAGCCGAAATATGGAATTCCATTCGTTCTGGCTGCAAAGCTTGTCGGTGTAACCTGATTGATTAAATCACCCGCCAAGAAAAATTGTACCTGCTCCTTGTCAATCTTGCCTTTCTCCTATGCAAGCTCTACCGCTTTCTCC
>NZ_JAOEFX010000527.1 GCF_025421775.1 Paenarthrobacter aurescens
GACTTATCATTGCAGAAAATACGGTAAAGAATCATATCAAAAACCTATTGGAGAAACTTCAGCTGGATAACCGCGTCCAGCTTGCTGCCTATGCTGTTCGGCATGGCTTGTAAACAAAATTAATCATGTATTTTAGATAAAATCGGGTAGGAAACTGAAAAGATACCCGTCTGAGCCAATTTCCTCCCACGAATATGGTTGAATCAGGATTCAACAAAAAAGAACTTTTTTAGGGAAGGTCATTAAGGGGGT
>NZ_JAOEFX010000528.1 GCF_025421775.1 Paenarthrobacter aurescens
TTAGGTTAATCCCCGGCTTTGTGCCATGATATGCCCCGTTTATTTCAAGCAGACAGGACCGCCGCCGTGAAAATTCTCGTCGATGAAAATATGCCCTACGCCCGTGAACTGTTCAGCCGCACCGGAGAGGTGGTGGCGGTGCCGGGCCGCCCGCTGCCGGCAGCCGAACTGCAGGATGCCAGCGCGCTGATGGTGCGTTCCGTCACCAAAGTGGATGCCGCACTGCTGGCCGGCACGCCGGTGAAGTTTGTC
>NZ_JAOEFX010000529.1 GCF_025421775.1 Paenarthrobacter aurescens
CATAATGCAGACATCGAAAAGATTTATGATAAAGTTCAAGTTGGAACACCGGTTGCGATTACGTATTCCTATAAGAGCTTCGTTGATCTTACAAGCGTATATGGATATAAATTCAAAGGCTACAAGATGAAAAACAATTAATATCTGAGCAGCATTCCCAAGTTCTTCTCATGCTCATGTGAGTGAAGTATCTATTTGGGGTAACTTAACAGGATGGGAAAATGAAGGTCTGTTCGGTGCATTAACTGGTTG
>NZ_JAOEFX010000052.1 GCF_025421775.1 Paenarthrobacter aurescens
TGGCGGAGAAACTGGGCGTCAGCCGTAATACGGTGCGCGAGGCGCTCAAGCGCTGGGAAGCACTCGGCATCATTGTGCGCAAAAAAGGCAGCGGCACCTTTCTGCAGGCGGAAGTCGGTCTGCATGACAGCTTTCTCTCTCTGCGCTTTAAAAACGACTCCGCCAACATGCTTCATGCGCTGGAAGTGCGCCGCATCATTGAGTCCGAATCCTGCGTGCTGGCCGCGCAGCGCGCCAGCGCCGACGACCTGCTGGAAATCGAACGGCGGCTGGAAGAGATGGAGCGTGTGCACCTGGCTATCGGTTCCGCCGGGCCGGAGGATTGGGCTTTCCACACCAGCATCTACCGCGCCGCCGGCAATCCGCTGCTGTTGCAGATGCTTAAC
>NZ_JAOEFX010000530.1 GCF_025421775.1 Paenarthrobacter aurescens
GCCCAGGGCCAGAAACGGCAGGGCCAGCACCCCAATGGCAAAGCCGATCAGCGTAATGCCATCCGGGGTGATCCCCGGTTTATCCAGCTTCATCACCAGCCGATTGAGCAGCGGTTTCAGACGTGGGTGCAGATGACGGTCAAGCATCGGGTTTCTCTCCGGGCATGGCGCATAGCCCCTGGGAAGGGATCTCCAGCGCGGCATTGAAGCGCGCCGACAGGTTCTGGAAAGCGAGCAGCGCGGTCATCTCGG
>NZ_JAOEFX010000531.1 GCF_025421775.1 Paenarthrobacter aurescens
CGCAGGATCACCGCCCCGGGTGCCAGCGGCTCCTGCCAGGGTTCAGCATCCGCAAAAAGATCCAGCATTATACCTCCTCTTTATTGGCTTCACGGCGCAGCAACGCCGCTTTACGGGCCGTGCCCCAGCGATAGCCCGAGAGCCCGCCGTCGCTACGCACCACACGGTGGCAGGGGATAATAATCGCCAGCCTGTTGGCGGCACAGGCCCGGGCCACCGCCCGCACCGCACCGGGATGACCTATGGCGTTGG
>NZ_JAOEFX010000532.1 GCF_025421775.1 Paenarthrobacter aurescens
GATTGGTATCCAGCGCGGTGTTATGCACCATCGCCAGACGCGGTAAAAGATGGCTGAACCCGGTTTGCTGGGCGCTTTCCACCAGCGAACCGGTATTAACAATCAGGCGCAGCTCGATGCGATCGCTTGGACGTTGTGGTGTGGTCAGCAGCTGCCAGCTGAAACCATTGTCCAGTTTGCCTTCCTGCCAGGCGGGATCAGGCTGAAGTGTTTCGGCGTGGACGCCGAAGCCAGATGCCGCAAGCAGCCATC
>NZ_JAOEFX010000533.1 GCF_025421775.1 Paenarthrobacter aurescens
AGTAAGGACGGGGGATTAACTATGTCAAAACAAATCGTCATCTTAGGTGCAGGTTATGCAGGATTACTATCTGCCTTATCCGTACGTGAATATTACAAAAAGGATGAAGTGCAGGTTACAGTGGTGAACCAATTTCCAACGCACCAAATCATCACCGAATTGCACCGTCTTGCAGGCGGATCCATTTCTGAACAAGCCGTTTCCATTCCTTTGGAAAAGCTTTTCAAAGGAAAAGATATCGACCTTGTCATT
>NZ_JAOEFX010000534.1 GCF_025421775.1 Paenarthrobacter aurescens
GTAGTAGGGGCCCTCAACCTGGACTGCATACGGGTCCTTCCAGTAGACGTTGAGGATTGGGTTGCCGAAGTCGGCCACGCGGTGTCGATTAACCATGGCTGACATGGTGTCCTGTCGGGTGAGTTGCGGAAGGAGAAGTGCTGGTGAAGAAGTTATTCGGCGTGCCGTATGTTGGCCACTTTGCCGTCGTGCATCACCTCGTGGAGGTTGAGAGTGACGGGTTAGACCCGCAACGCAGTGGCTGGATTGTCC
>NZ_JAOEFX010000535.1 GCF_025421775.1 Paenarthrobacter aurescens
CTCTATCGGCTTCCGCTGGGGCGAGAAGGGAAAATGGAACCTCGAGCAGCGTAATGGCGCGACGGGCGAAGAGACCGAACTGCGTCTGAGCATGCTGGGCAGCCAGGACGAGATCGCTGATGTCGGCTTCCCGTACTTCGGTGGCGAAGGGTCTGAGCACTTCAACAAGGTTGAACTCCAGAACGTCCTGATGCACAAACTGCCGGTGAAACGCCTGCAGCTAGCCGATGGTTCTACCGCGCTGGTAACCAC
>NZ_JAOEFX010000536.1 GCF_025421775.1 Paenarthrobacter aurescens
ACAAGCTGTTTCGGTGTGACCGCAAGCCACTGATTGAGTGAAATGTCTGCATAATGGTCGCTCTTAAAGATTTCTAAGAAATAAAGCGGTTCGTCGCCTGTATTCTCTACATAATGCCCCATTGCACATGGCACATATCCAACGTCTCCCGCCTGATAGTTGAAGGTTCTCGCATGTCCATCAGAAGCAAATACGGTCATTCGTGCCTTTCCAGAAATGAAATATTGCCATTCATCCGTATTTGGATGCCAG
>NZ_JAOEFX010000537.1 GCF_025421775.1 Paenarthrobacter aurescens
AGGTCTCATGTGTCCGCTTGCTTGCCTTGTATTTTAGGATATAGAAGTACTTACCGCTGCCTTGGTTGGAGTTGTTGTTTGTTCCGTACTGTTTTTCTTCCTTCTGATGACCACTCTCCGGAGTGGACGGATTAAGATTCCTGCAGCAGTATGCATGGGAGTGTCCCCCGTCTGGGGAGTGGTTTCACTGGCGTAATTCATAGTCAAACTACTCTTCTACTAACGGTTAGGATGGCATCATGACTGTACTCG
>NZ_JAOEFX010000538.1 GCF_025421775.1 Paenarthrobacter aurescens
ATCAAATACCTCATGGAACGCCGGGCAGAACTGGGCGGGTTCGTCCCCGAACGCCGCCGCAAACACACCGACGTAGTACTCCCGGACGCGAAGTCCTACGACGTCGCCAAACGCGGATCCGGGAAACAACAAGCCGCGACCACCATGGCCTTCGTCCGGTTGTTGAAGGACCTCATGCGGGACAAGAACTTCGGCACCCGGTTCGTGCCCGTGGTCCCGGACGAATCCCGCACCTTCGGCATGGACGCGTT
>NZ_JAOEFX010000539.1 GCF_025421775.1 Paenarthrobacter aurescens
TGATGCAGCAGGAGAGGCGTATGATAAAGTGGCTCGAACCTTGGGGCTCCCTTATCCTGGCGGGCCTCATATCGATAGGCTTGCGCAAGAAGGCTCACCATCTTTGAAACTGCCTAGGGCATGGTTGGATGGCAGCTATGACTTTTCTTTCAGCGGGTTGAAATCAGCGGTAATCAACACTTTGCATAATGCAGAACAGCGCGGGGAAAAAATTGAACCTAAAGATTTAGCGGCAAGTTTCCAAGCAAGCG
>NZ_JAOEFX010000053.1 GCF_025421775.1 Paenarthrobacter aurescens
TCGGCTTCGGCGACGTACACACCCGCGCGCACATCTACCGGGCCATTCTCGAAGGCCTGGCCTACGCGCTGCGCCAGGGCATGGAGAACATCGAACGGCGCTCAAAGGTCTCGATCCAGCGCCTTCGCGTCGCCGGCGGCGGCTCGCAAAGCGACGCCGCCATGCAACTGACCGCCAACATCTTCGGCCTGCCGGCAGAGCGTCCGCATGTGTATGAAGCGTCCGGGTTGGGGGCGGCGATTTGCTGTGCGGTGGGGTTGGGATTGCATCGGGATTTCCCATCGGCCATTGCGGCGATGACTCGGGTGGGGGCGGTTTTCACACCGCAGCCTGAGGCGCAGAAGGTTTATGAACAGTTGTACAGAGAGGTGTATTTGCGCATG
>NZ_JAOEFX010000540.1 GCF_025421775.1 Paenarthrobacter aurescens
GAGGTGGTATCGTGGGCCTCTCTGCAGCCTTGTTTCTGCACCAAAACAATGTCCCATTTATCCTGATAGAAAAAGGCTCATCACTGTCAGCGTTACCGCGAGCAAGAGGCTTTTCTGCAAGGACGATGGAGTTGTTTCGTAGTGTGGGCCTTCAGGATGCAATAGAAAAAGTGTCAGTATCTGCGTGGAAGCAGGGCAAATTTGGCGGAGCCAGGCGCGGAGTTTCGATGCTTGAATCAACCCCGCTTGTC
>NZ_JAOEFX010000541.1 GCF_025421775.1 Paenarthrobacter aurescens
CACCAGCTTAATGCCCTGAATGCGAAAATAGTCGACGCCTACGCCGGAAACTGAAGTTTTGGAGGCGTTGGCCAGGTAGCGAATGGGCTGTGTGGCGATGATCTCCGGACTGACGGCGGCGACAAACTGCTGGCGCGCAATCACATCGGCATCGGCCATCACCAGGGTTTGTACCGGATGCGCATCATCCTCGACATAATCGCCCCCGGCATAGATAGAAACCACATTGGTACCCAGTCCGGAAATGCTCT
>NZ_JAOEFX010000542.1 GCF_025421775.1 Paenarthrobacter aurescens
TGCTGGCCTATTTTTATGTTGATGGTAAAATGGTGAATAAACTCCTGCTGGAAAAAGGACTGGCAAGGGTAGCCTATGTTTATGCACCGAACACGAAATACCTTGATGAATTGGAAAATATTCAAAAACAAGCCCAACAAGACGAAATCGGTATTTGGTCAATTGAAAACTATGCAACTTCAAAAGGGTTCGATGATTCGAAGTCAAAAGAAGCATCCGTGGTAAAGCCCACTGGGTCTTGCAATAACCCG
>NZ_JAOEFX010000543.1 GCF_025421775.1 Paenarthrobacter aurescens
GTCATCATCCTTAGTGTCGTGAGTGATTGAACAGGCTAAAAGGGGCAATCATCATGAATTTGACGTCCTTTTCATCCTGGAAAACGTTGCCATAGCCGCCGCCCCAGCTGGGGTTATCACTATGATTGTTGTAGGCGGTGAGATGCAGCTTGAATACCGTGTCTTTGGCCCAGCCGGACTGCACCTGCCACACCAGATCGCCATTGATGGCGGTTTCCGTCAGGCGCTGCTGCTGCGACCAGTCGCCGCCG
>NZ_JAOEFX010000544.1 GCF_025421775.1 Paenarthrobacter aurescens
AGCCCTCGTCCAGCACCGCCCCGGAGGTGGACGTGTCAGCAGAGACGCTGGAGGCGATGTTCAACGGGCCCGAGGCTGGTCAGACGGAGAGGGACGGCGACCCCCAGGACCACCCGGACCTCGAGCAGAACGCCGGCTCCGGAGCGGCTGAGGAGGATGTGGCGTCAGCTGAGGCGCTGGAGGCGATGTTCACCGCGCCCGAGGTGGAGAGCACCGGGGTGGATGATCAGCCACAGGATCCCGAGAACACC
>NZ_JAOEFX010000545.1 GCF_025421775.1 Paenarthrobacter aurescens
CGCGACCCGGCCTCTTGGATGGAGACTCTGGCAGGAAACGCGTGACTGTAAGCATCAGACTGGGTACTGGTGAATTTACGTTGGCAGCTCGCCATCGACCAGTCAGAGTCGGCGTCCATCTCATCGGCTATTAACGGCTCCTTGGGACGCACGCAGGTGTCGGTGCCGACGATCGCCGTGGACCCTACGACCACCGAACCGATCACGTTCAGCTACGTCAACATCTCCACGCAGTTCAACGCAGAGATCTC
>NZ_JAOEFX010000546.1 GCF_025421775.1 Paenarthrobacter aurescens
TCATTATCGACTTCACCATTATAATTAATCAGGATTTCTTCTCCTGCTTTTATGTCGGTGTAAGCAAAGAAATCAAACGTATGATTCTTGAAGTTTATGTCATACGTAGCGTTGGGTGTATAAGAATGATTAAACAGCATGCCATAGCCTAAAAGCATGGCAGTATGGTTAATTCCATATTCAAACGCATAATCAGCCAGCAATGTCTTCTCAATGAAAACATGCTCCTCGTTCGGATATGCAATGACAG
>NZ_JAOEFX010000547.1 GCF_025421775.1 Paenarthrobacter aurescens
GATTTTCGTCTGAAAAGCTGGAAAAAGTGGATCAGCTCATTGAAATGGAAGTGGCGGCCGGTTTCCCCGGTGCTGCCTTGATTGTCATAAAGGACGGAAAGATCGTTAAAAATGAAAGCTACGGGTACAAACAGAAGTTTAATGAACATACACCTCTTAAGAAGTTTCAAAACATGGGAAATGACACGTTATTTGACCTTGCTTCAAACACGAAGATGTATGCAACCAATTTTGCCATTCAGAAATTAGT
>NZ_JAOEFX010000548.1 GCF_025421775.1 Paenarthrobacter aurescens
GATCCCAATTGTCTTTGACCCTCATCCATACTCTGGGCCTCTTAATTCTCAATTGATTTCCGAACCCGCCCACATCGACTTTATATTCTTTTTGCATTTTTTCTACCGTGTTTCTTACGAGGTGCTTCACTTTTTTTTCTGAGTTTTTTTGCACCTTATGTAAAAATTGATTTTCTAAAGGAATTCCTGAGACCACCCAATTTTCAGATAGCCTTCCCTCGGATTCAATATGCACATTGAAGGAGATGCT
>NZ_JAOEFX010000549.1 GCF_025421775.1 Paenarthrobacter aurescens
TTTTAACTTCTTAGACGGCTTATATACCGACTTGCTGTTCAGCTTTTTCCAATCATCTGATTTACCGTCTACTTTGACTTTCAGCTTCGTTCCTGGATCAAAACTCAGCAATCCAAAATGCTGCTCTCCCGTTTGCAAATTCGTCCAAAATGGCCTGCGGTTCGGATTGTCGTACTCCATCGTATTCCACGTTCGCTTAAACCATTCATCTTGCCATGTAAAGACCATACCGCCAGCCATTTTCTCTTCA
>NZ_JAOEFX010000054.1 GCF_025421775.1 Paenarthrobacter aurescens
ACGGATGATAGCCAAGCTTCTTCGCCGCCTCTTTGAACATCACGTTGTTCAGCGTATCGTCCAGCGCCGGCAGCGGATACGGCTCGGAACGCGGGCCTTCAAACGGATCGCCGCCTTCCAGACTCTGCCCGCGCAGGTTGCCGGTGGTGCCCGACTGGCCGCAAATCAGCTCAAACTTGTAGAAATACGGCTCGATCTCATCCCAGGTGAACGGGAAGTCCATCACGCGCATGTCATCCTGCAGGATGCCGGGCTTATACGCCTGATCGACGTAGGTTTTCAGTTTGATATCGGTGGGCGTGGGGCGAATCAGTACCGCCGTCCAGTGCATGCCCGCGCCGCCGACGCCGGTACCTGGAGCAAATGCGCCCCATTTGCGGGT
>NZ_JAOEFX010000550.1 GCF_025421775.1 Paenarthrobacter aurescens
TGTTTTGCGCAGCGGGTATGCTGGTGAACGGCTTTACCACCGATGCACTGGTCAAACGCGGCATGGCACCGGTCCGCAGCCGTAAGCTGTGTATTATCAGCGGGATGCTGTTATCGGCGGCCTTTACCTTTGTGGTGCCGGAGGCCACCACGGCGATGAGTGCGGTACTGCTGATTGGGATGGCGCTGTTCTGCATCCACTTTGCGGGAACATCGTGCTGGGGGTTGATCCACGTGGCCGTGGCATCACG
>NZ_JAOEFX010000551.1 GCF_025421775.1 Paenarthrobacter aurescens
TTCGCGAAAGAAAAGCATGCCAAGAAGTACGCTTCCGGCAGCCCCTACTCCCGTCCATATACCGTAAGCTGTTCCAAGAGGTATTTCCTTTAATGCTAAGGAGAGAAAATAAAAACTTCCTGCACCGAAAAGGATAAATCCAATCGAAGGAAACAATCGCTTAAATCCATCTGAAAGTTTTAAGAAAATCACAAATCCCACTTCGCAAAAACCGGCAGCTATTAATGCAATCCAAGCCATGTTACGATTC
>NZ_JAOEFX010000552.1 GCF_025421775.1 Paenarthrobacter aurescens
CTAGCATACGGTTGTCACTCCTTTCTTTGGCATCAGATGTGCTACTGCCGCTTCTTCAATCGCAAGGCCCTCTTGATAGCGCTTTAAAAATTCGTCAAAGCCTTTGACATCAAGCGGGTCGGGTTCCATGAGCTCTTCTGATGTATGGGCAAACACTTGATGCGTGAGAAATTCAGCCAATGTTTGCTTTTGATGATGGACCATATAGGAAGCAAGGACAGCCATCCCAAACGCACCGCCTTCTCCCGC
>NZ_JAOEFX010000553.1 GCF_025421775.1 Paenarthrobacter aurescens
GTCGTCGTCTGGCTGCTGCTGTATGGCGGCTATTTCGGGCTGGACCGCGTGGAAACGCGCCAGTGGGGCGGCCTGACGCTTACGCTGATTATCGCATCTGTCGGCATTGCCGGGGCGCTGCCGCTTGGCATTCTGCTGGCACTGGGCCGTCGCTCTAAAATGCCGGTGGTGCGCACCCTGTCGGTGATTTTCATTGAGTTCTGGCGTGGCGTACCGCTGATTACCGTACTGTTCATGTCTTCAGTGATG
>NZ_JAOEFX010000554.1 GCF_025421775.1 Paenarthrobacter aurescens
TGGCATAGTGTGTTGATGAAACTCACCGTTTCTGTCTCTAGGAACTTTGATTTCTATTTGTCCGAATTGCGTATCAACCTTGCGGTAATAAGCACCATTTCTAGAATTTCCGGTATTCCAGCCATCGCGCTCATAAGGATTGTAGCCTAAAAAGGCAGTCAATTCGGATTCAAGCAGGTCATTGACAGCCTGTTGGAGCTTTTGTCTAAATAAATCATTAATTTTATCCTGATTGAATAGAGCATTAGC
>NZ_JAOEFX010000555.1 GCF_025421775.1 Paenarthrobacter aurescens
AACATAAGCAAAACGACTAGTATCATCATTTGATTCAGAGGCAAGTCTCCCAAAAGACATTCACTCTCCTATTTTTTTGATTTTTCTGTCTTTTTATCATATCAAATTTTTTTGTTGTTGAATATTTCATTCATCAACTTTGTATTACTTTATGCTACGCATGCTTTTTATTATGAATAAGTATACAGATTGTATATCCTAAAGAATAGATGCTATCTTTTATAGAGGGGTGTAGCCAATGAAAATTTT
>NZ_JAOEFX010000556.1 GCF_025421775.1 Paenarthrobacter aurescens
GCAGCCAGTTCTGGCTGCTGGACGAACCCTTCAACGGCATTGATACGCCGACGATAACCTTACTGATGTCGATTCTCGAACAGCAGCAGCGGGCGGGCACCACGCTGCTGGTGGTGCTGCACGACAAGCTGCTGGTGGCGCGCCATTTTCGTGACGTGCTGTCGCTGGATGAGCGTGACAGTGCGCAGCAACCGCGGCTGTGTCGGGTGGCGTCATGACGTTACTCCAGCCGTTTATTGAGTTTGGTTT
>NZ_JAOEFX010000557.1 GCF_025421775.1 Paenarthrobacter aurescens
GACATAGTTCACTCCATGGCAAGGTTACAGTTTGGCGGCGAGCAGATCTTCGAGTTTGCGTTGGTCGACCGCGAAAAGGCGGATCCCTTCTGACAGCTTATCGACCGCCATGGCGTCCTGATTATGCTCCCAGCGGAATTCGGCTTCAGTCATCGGTTTTGGTTTTGGCAGCACCGTTGAGGACGGCACCAGGCGGCGGATCACCGACTCCTCTTTATCCTGCAATTCCTGCAGCAGGTTAGGGGAGAT
>NZ_JAOEFX010000558.1 GCF_025421775.1 Paenarthrobacter aurescens
GAACGGTTTTCATTCCTTCATGATGACCCGCCACACGTGGCAATGCACGCTTTTTGGCCCAACGGCCGTTCCCATCCATAATGATGGCGATATGCTGAGGAACATCAAACTGTTTAATATGCTGAATCCTATTTGTTACATCGGAAGAAGCATCTTTTTTAACGAAACGCTTCCAAAGTGAATACATATGTTAGTCCCCCATCAGGTTGTACTTATCTCTCTACAAAGGCAAAATTTTTCGTGCACTAT
>NZ_JAOEFX010000559.1 GCF_025421775.1 Paenarthrobacter aurescens
GATCCACATCGATCATCACCGGCGTCGCGCCCAGCAGCGTAATGATATTGAGCGTGGAAACCCAGGTCAGCGACGGGGTGATTACCTCGTCGCCGGGCTGGATACCCAGCGCCATCAACGTGACGTGCATGCCTGCTGTGGCGGAGCTGACGGCAATGGCGTGCTGGTTGCCGGTGAGCTGGCAAAACGCCTGCTCCAGCGCAGCATTCTGCGGTCCGGTGGTAATCCAGCCCGATGCAAATACCGCCT
>NZ_JAOEFX010000055.1 GCF_025421775.1 Paenarthrobacter aurescens
ATCAGGCTGGCCGGGATTTTCTCGATCTTCAGGCCGTCGGCCACTTTTGGTGTCTCGCCCTGTTTCCACGCGGTGCCTTCCGGCACCTGCATCGGCGGCATAAAGAAGTTTTTAGCCTGCGGCAGCTGCGGATCAGGGCCGATTTGCCGTTGCGGATCGAGGTCCGATCCGCTGTCGCAGGCGCTCAGCAGTACTGCAATCCCCAGCGCACTCATAACACGAAATTTCATGGGCGACCTCCCTGTAAACGACGCTCGCGCAGCGCCAGCTGCAGATTCGCTATCAGCAACACCACCACCACCAGGGTGGAGAGCGTCACGCCCATCGGCACCACCGCATAGGCATCGCGGCTGTGAATGAATGCGTTGACGATGGCCAGCAC
>NZ_JAOEFX010000560.1 GCF_025421775.1 Paenarthrobacter aurescens
TCATTAATAGGCGAACATCCTATACATATATGCAGAGATGACATACGTTAATAGAAACGAAAGAGGTGTTAAATTGGGCTGTATTATTAACATTGAGAATATCGTGACTAACGGGTTAAAAGACAATTCGAATGTAAGCGTAGGCTGTGTTGTACAAAATAGTCACACGGCAAATACAAAATCAGTAGGAGCTTGTTTTTCGTTTGGAAACGGCTCTCCTGCTATTGCCTCTATGACAAACAGTAATAT
>NZ_JAOEFX010000561.1 GCF_025421775.1 Paenarthrobacter aurescens
CTATTAGACGAGAAAATGCCTCAAGCGCCTGTAGAGGTAGAGGAGCCGTATGAATTTGTCCATCGTCCTGAAGAAGAATATGGCGATGTGACCTACAATTATCAGCTGCAGCCAGAGCATGAGGAACAAGAAGAGCTGCAAGGCAATGAACGTGAGGTCTATGAGGAACAGGCTGTATTACAGCATGATACACGCGCCGAGCAAGAAGAACAGGAAGAAGAACGGGAAGAAGAAATTGAGATAGAGCTG
>NZ_JAOEFX010000562.1 GCF_025421775.1 Paenarthrobacter aurescens
AGCTCTTCATCCCGTTCAACCTCTTTCCAAACAAAGCGATTTCCGCCAATCAATACAGCAAAGTAACCCTTTTTGTATTCAGGTCCTAAAATCCCTAGATAATATTGAACCTGAACAATGTAACTGGCGGGAATCTCATCATCTACCCATTCCTTTGCGTTATAAGCAGATGTAGTCTTGCATTCGAGAATGGATTTTTCTCCAACGATCATCCGATCAATGTTTGCTAGAATCATAGAGTGTTCGGGA
>NZ_JAOEFX010000563.1 GCF_025421775.1 Paenarthrobacter aurescens
TAAGGGGCCTATTAAGCTTAATAAAAAACCCTCACCAAAGCTATGGGCCTCTTTTGCGCCTATGGGGCTTGGGAAAGTAAAACCGAAACACATTCGAGATACGATGAAAGTGGCATGGGAAAACAAGGATAATCTCCCCTATGCATATCGTATTTTAACGCAGGGCGTGTGTGATGGCTGTGCCCTGGGTGTTTCAGGGTTATATGACCAAACGCTCGCAGGACCTCATATATGCACCACAAGACTAAA
>NZ_JAOEFX010000564.1 GCF_025421775.1 Paenarthrobacter aurescens
GAATACGGCCGGCAGTCCACCATCATGAGCCGTATTGATGAGCTGGTGCTGCTGCTGGACCAGTGGTGCACCTGGGGCACCAACGGCGAGTATTTCAACTCCGACAACCCGACGCTCGACGGGGAAACGCGCGTCACGGTGCTGGAGCTGCTGAGCCTGGAAGACAGCCCCCACCTGCTTTCCGCGGTGCTGTAGTCGCTCATCCTGGCAATTCAGGAAAAAATGTTCCACTCGTCGCGCAAGCTGAAA
>NZ_JAOEFX010000565.1 GCF_025421775.1 Paenarthrobacter aurescens
ACGATCACGATAGCGGGCATGGGATCCTCCCCCATTCTTTCGGGCTGGCCCCAGAAGGATAACCGGGGCTCGGCGCCGTACATGAGAATGCCCCGACATTACCGGTGCAGCCTGCCACGGGGGCCGGCATACGCACGAGTTCGGGGCTCTTACCAGCCAAGTTTAGCCGATGGCACCGGTTTCTCTTGGGTCAAGGCGTCTTGACAGACGGCCCGGTGAAGTTTGCTCCAGCGAAACACGTGCAGGAT
>NZ_JAOEFX010000566.1 GCF_025421775.1 Paenarthrobacter aurescens
CCTATTGCGGACGTCGCCATTAAAAAGGCTGCGCCCATCAGCATAGAACGATTCCCCTTTGGTGCCTTCGTGTGCTTGACTTCCTCTTTTTTCATGCTGTTTCCCCCTTTGATGACGATTTTTATTGAAAGGCTTTGAGATGAATGCTCGCTTCTTTTAGTTTTGATGTAATGGTTTTGGCAAATTGAAGCGCATGACTGCCGTCTCCGTGAATACAGACCGTATCTGCTTTAAGCGAAATATCTTCC
>NZ_JAOEFX010000567.1 GCF_025421775.1 Paenarthrobacter aurescens
TCTGACACAAATTGCATACCATAACCATTTAAATAATACATAATATTCCACATGCGTTCTTGTGGAGCATTGTAGGGACGAAGAGCAAGTTCAATTTGAGCATATTTTGAATGCTTCACTTCATGCTTAATTAGCTGTTTGGATTCGACAATCTTTTGAATGGTTTCAAACTGCTTTTGAATAATCGCTCGATTTTTAAGCATGACTTCATCAAATGTTTTGTCTTCTTTTTGAATATTTCCACGAAG
>NZ_JAOEFX010000568.1 GCF_025421775.1 Paenarthrobacter aurescens
CGCCTTCACGGCTTTCGCCGCATCCTGCCAGCTGTTTTCATCTTTCGCGTGGATCACCGCCAGCGGACGTTGGCCGTCAACGCTGTCGCCCAGACGGGCCATGTCGGTGAAGCCGACGCTGTAATCAATGGTATCCGACGCCTGACGACGACCGCCGCCCATCGACACCACCGCCATACCCAGCGCGCGGGTGTCCATTGCCGAGACAAAGCCTTCGGTATCCGCGTAGACCGCTTTGCTGAGCATCG
>NZ_JAOEFX010000056.1 GCF_025421775.1 Paenarthrobacter aurescens
GCCTCGCGATCTTCCTCTTCGGCGCTCGGCTTGTTGAGCTTCGCCTGCAGGAAGTTAACCATCTGGTTAAGACGGATATCCCCGCCGCCAATCATCGCCAGCAGCTCATCCTGCGAGCTGACGTTATAACGCGGCAGCAGCAGCTTCTCGGCTTCGCGCATGCTGATATCCAGCTGACCGAGCTCGCTATCCAGAATCTGCCGGCCGGCCGCGATATTTTTGTCGCGATCCTGTTTACGGAACCAGGCATGAATCTTCGAGCGCCCGCGGCTGGTGGTGATATAGCCGAGGTTGGGGTTCAGCCAGTCGCGGCTCGGGTTCGGCTGCTTCTGGGTGATCACCTCAATCTGATCGCCCATCTGCAGCTGATAGGTAAAG
>NZ_JAOEFX010000569.1 GCF_025421775.1 Paenarthrobacter aurescens
AGTGACCAGCATGCCGACATTCTCGCGCGGCACGCGCGCAGCGCTGCCGTTGACGTCGATGGTGCCGCTGTTGATCAGCGTGGCATTGCTGGCACCGCTGACCGACATCGCGGCGGCGTTCTGTACGCGCGAGCCAATCACAATCGCCCCGTCGTTGGTGGCGCTGCCGTTGGCCAGCAGCGCAACGCCGCTGGTCAGCCCGCTCTGGTTCAGGGCGGTCTCCGCCACGTTGTCGCTCAGGCTGTTCT
>NZ_JAOEFX010000570.1 GCF_025421775.1 Paenarthrobacter aurescens
GGTGCCGGCAAAGCGTTTCTCGCTCACCTTAGCGATGATCAGGTCACCGCTCTGCTGCATCAGAAGGGATTACATCACTACACGCCGAAAACCCTGATGTCGCCGCATAGCCTGAAGGAGAATCTGGCGCTGATCCGTAAGATGGGTTTTTCGCACGACGACGAAGAGCACGCGCTCGGCCTGCGCTGTGTGGCGGCACCGATTTATGATGAACACGGCGAACCGTTTGCCGCCATCTCCATCTCCGG
>NZ_JAOEFX010000571.1 GCF_025421775.1 Paenarthrobacter aurescens
GGTGGTCTGCCGATCGCTGATCCGCTACGGCGCAGGCTGGCTGCGTAACCGCGGCTACAACACCCGTCGGGTGGCGGTGGCCGGGAGTATGCCCGCCGGACTGGCGCTGCTGGACGGTTTTCGTAAAGAGCCGTGGCTGGGGTTTGATGTGGTCGGGGTTTATCATGACGCACAGCCCGGTGGCGTATCGGCTGACTGGGCGGGGAACTACTCCCAGCTGGTTGACGATGCCAAAGCCGGCAAGATCC
>NZ_JAOEFX010000572.1 GCF_025421775.1 Paenarthrobacter aurescens
TAAAAATTGACCCTCATCCATCACAGCGGAATCTTTCCCCTTAACCTGTTTTAGCGTCGCTACTATAAGAAAGCTGACAATCACCAGTAAGAGCCATGAGCTTACCTTTCCTAGATGTACGAGACTCCATGCATCGGTTTGGTTTGGATATTCCCAAGCTCCAAAGAACGTTGCGATATTTTCGGCTATCCATATGAAAAATCCGATGAGCACAAAAGAAAATGCGATTGGCATACGATAGCGGGTTC
>NZ_JAOEFX010000573.1 GCF_025421775.1 Paenarthrobacter aurescens
CCAGCCAGCACCACTCTTCAATTTTTTCAATGCCTTCTGCCACCAGCGCAATCTCCATATCGGTGCAGCAGCTGATGATCGACTTCACAATCGCCTGCTTCGGGCCACTTAAATGGATGTTGCTGACAATCTCACGATCGATTTTCAGTTTATCCGGCTGGAAGCGGGTCAGCAGCGACAGCCCGGCATAGCCTGAGCCAAAATCATCAATCGCAAGGCCAATCCCCGCTGCCCTTAACTGCTTGATG
>NZ_JAOEFX010000574.1 GCF_025421775.1 Paenarthrobacter aurescens
GACATCCTCGACTCGTCCGACAGCGGTAACGGCATCGAAACCCTCAATATCATGGAGCCGCAGGGCGTATGGGAGCTGATCCGCGACGAACATCCGCAAATCATCGCCACCATTCTGGTGCACCTCAACCGCAGCCAGGCCGCCGATGTGCTGAGCAAGTTCGATGAACGCGCGCGCAACGACATCATGCTGCGTATTGCCACCTTTGGCGGCGTGCAGCCGGCGGCGCTGCAGGAGCTGACCGAAGT
>NZ_JAOEFX010000575.1 GCF_025421775.1 Paenarthrobacter aurescens
GTAAACGGATTAACAATCAGCCGAAATCCTGCTATGCTGGCCGACGCAGAACCGGGCACCTCACCCTACTGTTTGACAGCATCAACAGGTGCACCGGAAAGCTATACAATGAGAGCGAGGAGAACGTCGTGCTAGAAGAATACCGTAAGCACGTTGCCGAGCGTGCTGCCCAGGGAATCGTACCTAAGCCGTTAGATGCTTCCCAGATGGCCGCGCTGGTTGAACTGCTGAAAAACCCGCCAGCGGGT
>NZ_JAOEFX010000576.1 GCF_025421775.1 Paenarthrobacter aurescens
CGCTCTGCGCCCAGGCGCTGACTTTGCTGACCCACAGCGGCAGGTTTTTGCTGCTGTAACTGCGCTTATCGACATCAGACTGCCCGACCAGCGTCAGCACCTCTTCGCCCAGCGCCCGCCACTGCGCTTTCATTTCGGCAATGCGCGCCAGGTTGCTGCTGTGGCGCGATGTCAGGGTTTCACTGTCGTGCGGCGCCAGGCGCAGGCTGGGCGACTCGCCCTGCAGCCACGGGCGCAGCGTCGACAAT
>NZ_JAOEFX010000577.1 GCF_025421775.1 Paenarthrobacter aurescens
GGATTCCACCTCAAAATATAGAAGCCGAACAGGCTGTGCTAGGAGCCATTTTTCTTGAGCCCTCTTCATTGACCGTAACTTCGGAAGTTTTGATTCCGGAGGATTTTTATAGAAGCTCTCATCAAAAGATCTTTAATGTGATGCTTAAATTGAATGACGAAGGAAAAGCTGTCGATTTGATTACGGTGACAGAGGAATTGGCTGCGACAAAAAACCTTGAAGAAGTTGGCGGGGTTTCTTATTTAAGT
>NZ_JAOEFX010000578.1 GCF_025421775.1 Paenarthrobacter aurescens
TTTCATACGGCCGCAGGTGCGTGCCTTCGGCCAGCAGCCAGGCATCCATCTCCGCCAGCAGCGGGCCAAAGCGGTAGGCATCGTCGATCAGGTTTTGCTGGCCGTGCCAGGTGACTGCCAGCTGGTAGCGAAACAGGTTTTTACGGCGCGGGATCACGCCGCTGAAGAAGCCGCGCGAATCAAGACATTTAAGCTGGGCGCATTTGCGGCCGGTGTTGGTTTCAATCACCCAGACTTCGGATGCATCC
>NZ_JAOEFX010000057.1 GCF_025421775.1 Paenarthrobacter aurescens
GATGCCAGTACCACGGCATGGCGAACATCGGGTTAGTCGTCGAGCCGATCAGATTAAACAGCGTTGCAGTGAGGATCATGCCGAGCATGACGCCAGCCACGATGCGCCAGGAGGCGACGCGGCCAAACAGAATGATGGCACCACCAATCAGGATCATCAGCGTGGAGACTTCGCCTATCGAGCCCGGAATGGTACCGATAAAGGCATCGAACCAGCTGACCGGTTGCCCGGTGGCGTTGTTGACCAGCGCCTCGCCGCCGTGGGCGGCCCACTGCGACAGCGGCGTCGCACCGGAGAAACCATCCGCCGCCGTCCAGACCAGATCGCCGGAGATTTGCGCCGGATAGGCAAAGAACAGGAACGCACGTCCGGCAAGG
>NZ_JAOEFX010000579.1 GCF_025421775.1 Paenarthrobacter aurescens
CAGGTGCGGCGCTGGCAATCTATCACTGCTCACGTCCGGAAAACCGCGCGAAAGTCGGTGGTATCATGCTGGCGGCAGCATTCGCCGCCTTCTTCACCGGCATCACCGAGCCACTGGACTTCTCCTTCATGTTTGTGGCACCGGTGCTGTATGTCATCCACGCCGTGCTGACCGGTATTTCGGTCTTCATCGCTGCCAGCATGCACTGGATTGCCGGTTTCGGTTTCAGTGCCGGTCTGGTGGACATG
>NZ_JAOEFX010000580.1 GCF_025421775.1 Paenarthrobacter aurescens
GCCTGCACCGAATGAGGCTCCCATATCAGCGCCTTTGCCTTGCTGCAGCATGATCAGACCAACGAGGCCAATCGCTACAATAAGGAAAACAACCAACAGAGCTTCGTACATAATCAACCTGTTTCCTTGCGCGTTATCCGCACAGTTAAAGCTTCAACCAATATTGACGGGGAGTCTCGTCATCACCCATCAGAAGCGGGTGTGAATACTAACCAAAGGCGCATACCTCTGCAAGCGCAATTTACAC
>NZ_JAOEFX010000581.1 GCF_025421775.1 Paenarthrobacter aurescens
TATTCCCAGGTTCGACTTATGCCGATCAAGATGAAGAGATCAGCTATATTTGGCAGAGTGATAAAGGGGATGACATGTATTCGGTCATTCACGATTTAAGCTTTTTTGTAAAGGACGGAGACGTGTATCAGCGTTATGATGAGACACATGAACAGCGTACATTTCCATTTGAGACATATGCGGCGTTCCTTGAGTCCGCTGGCTTTGAACAGATAGAAGTGACCGCTGATTTTACAAATGAAGTCCC
>NZ_JAOEFX010000582.1 GCF_025421775.1 Paenarthrobacter aurescens
ATTTTTCTGCCTCGTTCATTAATTTCTCGCCAATTCCTCTACGCCTATGGTCAGCGTCTACAATAAAAGCGACAATTCTTACATAGGAACTATCATACTCATAAAACAAGTTATAACATAACCCCACCATTCCAACTACCTTGTTATTCAGTTCAGCTACTAATGTATGATAAGTAGGTTGAGACTGGATATTGCTAAATCTCCTCTCTAGCTTGTCTAAAGAAGTTGAATAGCCAAGCTGATCCAT
>NZ_JAOEFX010000583.1 GCF_025421775.1 Paenarthrobacter aurescens
GCACAGCGTCGAAGGCGGGGTCTTGGCGCTGCTGACGCCGGCGTCGCCAAGCGTCACATCGAATAGCGCGTGCGAGCCGAATTGCTCGGCCAACCGCATGAAATGCAACGCCTCGAAATAGAACCCAAGTAAAGGATCGTCCTGCGGCAGCGGCGTCTGGCCGATGAACTCGGTGATGGCCGCCACCGCCTTCTGCACCGCCGTCAGCACGCCGGCCGGCGCGGCATCGTAGGCCTGATAGCGTTCG
>NZ_JAOEFX010000584.1 GCF_025421775.1 Paenarthrobacter aurescens
GTGGATGTCAGGTTAATTACAGCCACCCATCGCGATCTGGCCTCCCTCGTGCAAGAAGGATCCTTCCGCGAAGATCTTTATTACCGGCTTAATATCGTTTCCTTTGAAGTCCCGCCTTTACGCCAGAGAAAGGAAGAAACGATCCCGCTTTTAGAAATGTATTTGAAAAAATTCAATGAAAAATATAATGAAAAGAAAAAGATGACACCGGAATGCTATGAATGGCTGACGAACTATTCGTGGCCTG
>NZ_JAOEFX010000585.1 GCF_025421775.1 Paenarthrobacter aurescens
TTCCCTTCACCATCTATCTTAATATAATATTATACATAAGTAAATAAAAAGAATGTTATTAATTAACATAAGTTTCACTTATAACCTTTTTCCATCTTCCTTTTATTTTTCTAATAATTCATATTTCATTGATTTTTACGCATGCTAGAAACGGAGGTGATTCAATATGGCTAAACGCAAGTCAAACCACGTCATTCCTGGAGCTAACGCGGCTAGCGCTCAAGGAAAAGGATCGGGTTATAATGAA
>NZ_JAOEFX010000586.1 GCF_025421775.1 Paenarthrobacter aurescens
CTCCTTTTCCGAATATGGACCAGCTCATTGGGATGCTTTTAAACGTTCGAATGAAGGTGAGGCCGTATGTGGCTCTGGCCACTTCATTGGTTAAAGCGAAATCAAATTCGCCGTCTCTTACTTTTTGTGCGGCAGTACTTGTCGAATTGACCAGCTCAAATTCAGCATTTTGGTGAATGAAATATTGAATCAAATTGACAGGTGCAGGGTGAGAGACAATTTTTAAATGGTGGAGCATTTGTTCTTG
>NZ_JAOEFX010000587.1 GCF_025421775.1 Paenarthrobacter aurescens
AAACTGGCTGACTTATTTAATGAAACAAGTTTGAACGAAATGAAAAAGGGCAAAGCCCCGATAGTTAGAATGAACGATTCAGCAGGAGCAAGAGTGAAATACGAACTGCATCATAAGGTCGGCTTGGCCGAGGGAGGGGATTTATATAATGCTGACAACATAAATATCGTTACCCCGAAGGCGCATGTTGAAATTCATAAAGGGCTTTGATATGAGATCGATACAGGATATGAGAGAGGAAGATTTT
>NZ_JAOEFX010000058.1 GCF_025421775.1 Paenarthrobacter aurescens
TTGAGGCCCCAGATCTGTTCGTCGTCCAGGTCCGCGACCATGTCCTTGGTCTGCGGGGATTTACCGAAGAAGTGTTCACGGACGAACCCGCCGGATTCGGCTTTGTAGGTTTGGTAGTCACCATCGGGGGTTTCGTTCATGATTTTCACCAACGCCCCGTCCTTGTCCGCTTCCAGGAGGGAATCCCATTCCCGGCCCCAGACGACCTTGATCACGTTCCAGCCCGCACCGCGGAAGAACGCTTCGAGTTCCTGCATGATCTTGCCGTTGCCGCGGACCGGTCCGTCCAGGCGCTGGAGGTTGCAGTTGATCACGAAGTTCAGGTTGTCCAGGTTCTCGTTCGCGGCGAGCTGGAGCAGGCCACGGGACTC
>NZ_JAOEFX010000005.1 GCF_025421775.1 Paenarthrobacter aurescens
CACACCCCCCCCCCCTCCCCCCCGCCAATCCCCACACACCCCCCGGCCCCCCCCCCCCCCGCGCGGGGGGGCCGCCCGCCGTCGTTAATGACTGAGGCGTTGCTCGCCTAAGCGTTGTTCGCTGCGGAAGTCGCAGCAGCAGCGTTGTACCCGAAGGGGTTGTTCTTCTGCCAGCGCCAGTGGTCCTCGCACATCTGGTCCACGGTCTTCGTGGTGGACCATCCAAGGTCAGCCAGTGCGGAGGAAGCGTCCGCCCAGAAGGCGGGAAGGTCGCCGGCGCGGCGGCCGGTGATCTCATAGGGAATGGGCTGGCCGACGGCCTTCTCGAAGGAGCGCAGCACTTCCAGGACGGAGGAGCCGCGGCCGGAGCCGAGGTTCCAGCGACGGACGCCAGCGCGCTCAGCGATGTAGTTCAGGGCTGCTACGTGCCCATCTGCCAGGTCCACCACGTGGATGTAATCGCGCTGGGCGGTTCCATCGGGGGTGTCGTAGTCGCCGCCAAAGACCATGAGCTTTTCGCGGCGTCCCACGGCTACCTGCGCGATGAAGGGGACAAGGTTGTTCGGAATGCCCTGCGGGTCCTCACCGATGCGGCCGGACGGGTGGGCGCCCACCGGGTTGAAATAGCGCAGCAGTGCGATATGCCAGCGGTCGTCCGCGTTGCCCAGGTCAGAGAGGATGTCCTCGATCTGTTCCTTGGTGCGGCCGTAAGGGTTGTTGGCGCCGATTTCCATCTTCTCGATGTAGGGGATCGGGTTGTGCTCGCCATATACCGTGGCAGAAGAACTGAACACGATGGAGCGCACGTTGTGCTTGTCCATGGCGCGGAGCAGGTTCAGGGTGCCCACAATGTTGTTGTAGTAGTAGGCGAGCGGTTCCTGGACGGACTCGCCCACGGCCTTCAGGCCCGCGAAGTGGATGACGGCGTCGATCTGGTGCTGGTCGAACACGGCCTCCACGGCGGGCTCGTCCACGAGGTCCACCTGATGGAAAGCGGCGGTCTTGCCGGTGAGCTCCGAGACCCGGCGGAGGGATTCCTCGCTGGAGTTCACGAGGTTGTCAAGCACGACGACGTCGTGGCCGGCTTCCTGAAGGGACAAAACGGTGTGGGAACCGATGTAGCCGGTGCCACCCGTGACAAGAATTTTCATGGTTCCTACGCTATCGGAAATCGGAGCCACGCCGCTCTGTGTTGAGCGGTGTTGAAGCACGTTCGTGCTAAAAACTATTAGTGCCCAAAATAGTTGATGCCGAAGCCCGGCGCCTTGACGTTGTCCACGCTGTATTCCGGATCATTGCCAGCGATGGCCTGGAGCGGGCCTCCCTCAGGGAAGTAGCTGACGAGGCAGGACTGGCTGTCGGA
Source organism: Paenarthrobacter aurescens (assembly GCF_025421775.1). Classification (GTDB taxonomy): domain Bacteria; phylum Actinomycetota; class Actinomycetes; order Actinomycetales; family Micrococcaceae; genus Arthrobacter; species Arthrobacter aurescens_B. Next base: position 1,364 of record NZ_JAOEFX010000005.1, read on the forward strand.
TCCGTAAGGCACTATTTCGCCAGCAGCGACGAACTGCTGGTTTTCTCCTTTGGCGCTGTGATCGACCGGATTGCCGGCCGGTTGGAATCGGCCATGACAGTTGTGGAAGAAGAGTCTCCGGGCAGCCCCGAACAGCAGGCCGCTGTGTTGAATCTCCTTGGCCAGTTCCTGCCCTTGGACGAGGAACTCGCAGTGGACGCCTGCGTTTGGATGGCGTTCAGGCACGCTGCCCGCATCAAACCTGTCCTGGCAGCCGAAGCCGAGCGCAGCCACCGCACAGTAGCCGCCGTCGTCGGGCGTTTGATCATGCTACTGAGCCCCGGAGGAGCTGACGCGCAGCAAACACTCGTCACTGAAGCCGAGCGGCTCCTGGCGACCATGGACGGCCTGTGCATGCACGCGCTGCTGCAGCCCGAGTGGATGACCGCCGAGATGTGCAGCGACGTGCTCACGGCGCATCTGCGATCGCTGGACGGCGTGCCTGCTGCCCGCTGATGGCCACCTCTACCAAGCAGTGCGTCCGCCCCACTACCGTCGGGACCTAACGGGAATAGACTGGGAGTTGTCGGGAACCTGCCAAGGGAGGAATTCGGATGCATGAGTCGGGCGGCCCGGGATGGCGCATCACCATGGACACGTCCGGGCCGATGCTCATTGCCCTGTATCTGCGCGATGTGGCGGGACTGGACGGTGCCGGTAAACCGAGTCTGTCCCACGCAGCACCAAAAGTTCGGCATGCAGACCACACCCACCTCACCTCTGATGTAGGCGGTGTCCACGCCCTCAAGACGGAGTGGGAGGCATGGTGGGAGAAGCTGGTGAGGTCCTATCCGAACCCGGCTCATGAGCTCTCGCCACCAAGCTTCAAGGCGTTCGGAAATTCCCCTGCACTTCAACGGGTCTTGCAGGCGCACTTTGGCGCCGCCCTGGGCTGGGCCACGGACAGGATTGACGAGTACGCCGATCTTGAGGCAGCACGGGAAGCCAACGGCGTGACTCATGTCTTGAACGAAATGGTGGAAGACCGGCTCCTGGAAGTCGGCCGCAGTTCACGCGACTTCGATCTCACCATCATTGAGCTTCCCCTCAACGAACCCCGCGCCTGGTACCTGGAACCCAGCACCATGATTATGAGCCACAGGTTGCTGTCCGAGCCCGACGTGTTCCGCAGCTACGTCCAGCCGGTGGTGGAGATCCTCGCCTGAACGACGTCGGGAAGCAGTGCTTAGGTGGTGGGCGCCGACACCGTAACGGTGACCGTTTCAGAAGGTGCGGCCGAGGCCTGCCACCCATTCCGCTTCTCGCGGTTCCACGTCTGTCCGCCTACGTCCACCTGCGTGATGGACAAGGACTTGGCATTCGCCACGGCCCAGTGGGCAACTGCCCACGCCTGTGTCCCCGTGATGTCCAGCTGGACCGTACGGCCCTGCACCGTTGCCGCTTGGGTGCCGAACGCCGTCGTGATTTCATCCACGACGGCGGCAGGGTCACCTGCTGCGTCGGGCATGCGCAATTCGCAGTCCAGCGATGATTCAGAGTGCCCTGTAAGGGCCGACGCGAAAGCGCGGCCCATGCCCTCGTGCTGGGCGTAGGCGCGGGGGAAGGCCGACCGTTGGACAGCTTGGGCTGCCTGGGTGATTTCCATGGTCTCGAAACCGGGCACTTTGACCAGCCCGTCGTAGAACGCGTTGCTTGCATAGACAGGGTCCATGACTTGGGCCTCGGTGCCCCAGCCTTGCGATGGCCTCTGCTGGAACAGGCCACGGGAGTCGGGGCCCGCCTCATCGCCGTAATTGATGTTCCGGAGCCGGGATTCCTGCATGGCCGTTGCAAGGGCTATGCTCGCCGCCCGGGGCGGCAGCCCACGTTGGACGGAGATAGCGGAGATCAGCGAAGCGTTCGCCGTCTGGTCCGTGGCAAGCTGATGGCTGTCTGAACCCACGACGGCGACACAGCGCTCCGTGACCAAGGTCTCGGAGCGCTGCAGCACAGCAACGATCGCGTAGATGGCACCTGCTACGAGGGCCAAAGCCAGCACCGCAACGATGGCGCGGCGGAACCGGCGCACGAATGTCCTCCTGCTAGTTGGCGTGAAGGGCCTCGTTGAGCTCTACCGTCTGGCCCTTGCGCGGAAGGACTTCCACGCCGCCGGTGGTGGAGTTGCGGCGGAACAGCAGGTTGGGGACCCCGGAGAGTTCCACGGCCTTGATGATCTTGCTGGTGTCCTCGCCGTTCTCGTCCTTGGGACCCGGAACGCGGACGCGGGTACCGGCGGTGACGTACAGGCCGGCCTCCACTACGGAGTCATCACCGATGCTGATGCCCACGCCGGAGTTGGCGCCGAGCAGAACACGCTCGCCCAGGGCGATCTTTTCCTTGCCGCCACCGGAGAGCGTGCCCATGATGGACGCTCCGCCGCCAACGTCAGTGCCGTCGCCGGCCACGACGCCGGCCGAGATGCGGCCCTCCACCATGGAGGTGCCCAAGGTGCCTGCGTTGAAGTTCACGAAGCCTTCGTGCATGACGGTGGTGCCCTCGGCGAGGTGCGCACCCAAGCGGACGCGGTCGGCGTCGGCTATCCGCACGCCGGTGGGGACAACGTAGTCGACCATGCGCGGGAACTTGTCCACTCCATAGACCACCACGTTGCCGCGCTTACGCAAGCGGGCGCGGGTCAGTTCGAAACCATCAACGGCGGCCGGGCCAAAGTTGGTCCACACGACGTTGGGCAGCTTGCCGAAGACGCCATCCAAGTTGATGCTGTTCGGCTTGACCAGGCGGTGGGAAAGCAGGTGCAGGCGCAGGTAGGCATCGGCAGTGTCTGCCGGTGCGGCGTCGAGGTCGATCTGCGCGAAGACCACTTTCTGCTCCGTGCCACGATCGGCATCCTTGCCGTCGTTGGCCAGTGCAGTCAGCGCGGGATCGGCGTTCTCAACGTCGCGCAGGGTATCTGCCGCAACACCAAGTGCGGGTGCGGGGTACCAGACGTCCAGCACGGTTGCTTCCCCGGAAGCCGAGGTGGCGATGGTGGCGAGGCCGAAGCCATAAGCCGATCGGGGGTTGGCAGGCGCGGTTGCGGGCACAGCAGAGGAAGCAGTTTCAGTCATGGGCCAAGTCTATCCAGCAGGCAGAGGTCGGTTAAAACCTGTCTCATGCCGTAGAAGTCGCATTTGTGGTTGTTTCCGGGGATTAGGCTGGACGGGTGACCTTGAACCCTGCTCCCGCCCTCCTTGACCTGCGCCAGGACGTTGCCTTGCTGACGGCCGCGATCATTGACTTCAATAGTGTCTCCGGCAACGAGACCGAACTGGCAGACGCCGTCGAGACCGCATTGCGTGCCATCCCCGCCTACACGGTGGTCCGGGATGGTGACGCCATCATCGCCCGAACCGAACTCGGCCGCGCTGAACGCGTCATCCTCGCAGGGCATTTGGACACTGTTCCCCTGCCCACGGTTGACGGATCGTTGGGCACAGTACCCGCTACCTGGGAGTCCGGCGTTCCCGGCGAAGGTGTGCTCTACGGCCGCGGGACCACCGACATGAAAGGCGGCGTCGCGGTGCAGCTCGCCCTCGCGGCAACGCTGTTCGACGACGGCCGGGAGCCGGACAAGGACGTCACCTTTGTCTTCTACGACCATGAGGAAGTGGAGGCGGTGAAGAGCGGCCTTGGCAGGTTGGTGCGCAATCACGGCGACTTGCTAAATGGCGATTTTGCCATCCTCCTGGAACCTACGAACGGCACGGTGGAAGGCGGGTGCAACGGAACCAGCCGTTTCGAAGCCACCACCATCGGCGAAACAGCTCACTCTGCGCGAGCATGGATGGGCGTTAACGCGATCCATGCCGCGGCCACCATCCTCGCCCGGCTAGCGGCCTACGAGCCACGCACTATCTCCGTGGAAGGCCTCGACTACCGCGAAAGCCTCAACGCAGTGAAAATCAATGGAGGCACAGCCGGGAACGTCATCCCGGACCGCTGTGTGGTGGAGATCAACTACCGCTTCGCTCCGGACAAGACACCGGACCAAGCCGAAGCGCACGTCCGCGAGCTGCTGGAAGGCTTCGACGTCGTCCGCACAGACGCTGCCGCGGGCGCGCGCCCGGGCCTCAACCACCCCGCCGCCGCGTCCTTCGTTGCCGCAGTGGGCGCTGAGCCCAAGCCCAAATACGGTTGGACCGACGTCGCGCGTTTCAGTGAACTTGGCATTCCGGCGGTGAACTTCGGACCAGGCGACCCGCTGCTGGCGCACAAGGACAACGAACACGTCGACGCCGATGCCATCCGTGAGTGCCTCCGCGCACTGCGGACCTGGCTGGCTGGCTAAGACGTACGCAGACAAAGAAGAAGGTCCGCAGCCTGGTGGCTGCGGACCTTCTGGCTTGGTGCAGGACTACGCCTTGTTCGGGCCTTCGACGGAGTCCTTGGCGATGGGGTCGTTACCGCCCACCACGAGCCCTGTCCGGAGGCTGGGGGGAGCCACGCCGCCAGCGGCCTTCTTGGAGCCACGGCGTTCGATCAGGATGGCGATCCGTGAAACGGTCAGGTTGATCAGGATGTAGATCGCAGCACCGACGAAGAAGGCCGGGAACAGGAAGTCCGGGCCCAGGAAGTCGGCCATGATCTGGATTTTCCGCAGAAGTTCCTCGTAGCCAACGATGTACCCGAGGGAAGTGTCCTTGAGCAGGACCACCAGCTGGGCGATCAACGACGGCAGCATCCGGCGGACGGCCTGCGGGAATTCGATGGACATCCGCGACTGGAAGCTCCGCAGGCCAATGGCCAGGCCGGCTTCACGTTGTCCCTTCGGCAGGGACTGGATGCCTGCACGGAGGATTTCGGCGAAGATGGCGGCGTTGTAGAGCGTTAGGCCCACCACTACAGCTTGGAACTGACCGGTTGCGAAAACCAGCAGAACGAACAACATCATGAGGACCACGGGCATGCCGCGGAGGAACTCGAGGACCACCTGGGTTGGAATACGGATCCAGGCGATCAGGGAGATTCTCAGCAGGCAGAGGGCTATGCCCAACGGGAAGGCAATGATTGCTGCGACTGCAGCTGCAGCCAGCGTGGAGAGAATGCCTTGGCCGATCAGGCTCCAGACATCCGGGGCCATGGGGCCGTAGAAGATCTCCCAGCGGTCTGCGTCGAAGATGCCCTGCTGAGCCAGAGTTGTGACGGCAATGGCAAGGACACCGAGGATGATCAGGATTCCGGCTGCGGATCCCAGGAGCGAGTAAAGGCGGGCTTTGGGCCCGGGGACGTCGTACAGGACCGAAGTCATCGGGCAATCGCCACCTTTCGTTCAACAAAGTGCGCCAGAAGACCCAGAGGCACCGTGATCAGGAGGTAGAAGAAGGCCACCCCGAGCAGGATCCAGAGGACTTGGTCTCCGTAGTCGTTGGAGAGCTGGCGGCCGTAGCCGAACAGCTCGAGGACGAAGAACGCGCCGGCTACCGAAGAGTTCTTGACCAAGGCGATCAGGATATTGATCAAAGGAGGTATGACGGTTCGGACGGCCTGGGGAAGCACAATGAAGCCCAGGACCTGGGTGAATGTCATGCCGATACTGCGGGCAGCTTCTGCTTGGCCCACCGGCACGCTGTTGACACCGGAACGGACTGCTTCGGCGATGAAGGCTGCCGTGTAGCTGCTCAGCGCGATGATGGCGGCGACTTCGAATTGCTCGAATTTGACGCCCAGCCGGGGGAGAACGATGGCTGCGAAGAAGAAAATGATGGTCAACGGGGTGTTACGGGCGACTTCAACATAGAACATGCTGAAACCGCGGAGTGCAGCCACGGGGGAAACCCTCATGGCCGCCAGGAGTGTGCCGACAATGAGGGCAATGATTCCTGAAATTACGGAGAGATAAAGGGTTCGGAGAAATCCGTCCCAGTATTCGGGGAGGCTTGCTATGACGGCGTCCATGGCTTCCTTTGACTGCAGCTAATCAGGGAACAGGGTCCTGGAGTGGTCAACTGCCGCCGTCCGGAAGGGGCGGCGGCAGCTAACGGATCCCGACTAGTAGCGGTTGATCGCAGGAAGTTCAGGAGTGGTCTTGATGACCTTGCCTGCGGTGGCTTCCCAAGCCTTCTTGTATTCGCCGTCCTTCTGGAATGCTTCGAGCTGATCGTTGATCCAGTTGCGGAAGACGGTGTCGTCCTTCTTCAGGCCGATGCCGTAAGGCTCCTTGGTGAAGGTCTCGTCCGAGGCGAGCTTGAAGGCGTCCGGTTCCTTGTCCACGTAGCCGGCGAGGATCACGTTATCCGTGGTTACTGCAACTACCTGCTTGTTGCGCAGCGGCTCCAGGCAAGCGGTGTAGGTGGCGGCCGGAACAACCTCTGCGCCGTACTTCTCTGCGATGGTCTTTGCCGGGGTGGAGCCCGTCACGGAGCAGACCTTCTTGCCGGAGACGTCTTCAGGCTTGGTGATGGAGTTGTCGTCCTTGTTCACCAGCAGGGCCTGGCCGGCTTCGTAGTAAGGTCCGGCGAAGGCAACCTTCTCCTTGCGGGCGTCGTTGATGGTGTAGGTGGCGATGACCAGATCAACGCGACCCTGCTCAATGAACGATTCACGGTTCTGGGAGACGGTCTCTACCCATTCGATCTTGTCGGCAGGAATACCCAGCTTGGCGGCGATTGCCTTGCCCATTTCGACGTCGAAACCGACAGGCTTGCCGTCAAGGCCCTTCTGGCCGAACAGGGGCTGGTCAAACTTGGTGCCGATGGTGATCTTCTGGGCTTTGTTCAGCTTCTCCATCGTGGTGCCGGCTTCGAAGCTCGCCGAGGCCACAGGGGTAGAGGTGGTGCCGCTGCCGCCACATGCGCTCAGCGAGAGGGCGAGCACGGCAGAAGCGGCCACCAGCAGCGACTTCCTCCGGGTAATGAAAGCCTTCATGACATTCCTTTCTTAGGTTGGCCGTCGTTCGGCCTGGGTGAGGTCTTTACGGCCTGGGGTGCGGGCGATAAGGAGCTAGTGGGTCAAAAGCTTGGACAGGAAGTCCTTGGCACGGGTGCTCTTCGGGTTGGTGAAGAATTCCTCGGGAGTTGCGTCTTCCACGATCTGGCCGTCAGCCATGAACACCACACGGTCAGCAGCCTTGCGGGCAAAGCCCATCTCGTGGGTGACCACGATCATGGTCATGCCCTCCTTGGCCAGCTGGATCATGACGTCCAGTACTTCGTTGATCATCTCGGGGTCAAGCGCGGACGTGGGCTCGTCGAAAAGCATGACCTTGGGCTTCATGGCGAGGGCCCTGGCAATTGCCACACGCTGCTGCTGGCCACCGGAGAGTTGGGCGGGCAGCTTCGGTGCCTGATGCCCAACACCGACGCGCTCAAGGAGAGCCATGGCTTCCTTGTCCGCCGCAGCCTTGGCGACTTTCTTGACCTTGATGGGTCCCAGCGTGACATTCTCAAGAATCGTCTTGTGGGCAAAAAGGTTGAAAGACTGGAAGACCATTCCGACGTCGGCACGAAGGTGCGCGAGATCCTTGCCTTCTTCTGGAAGCTTCTTGCCGTCGATGGCGATATCGCCGTCGTCGATCGTTTCCAAACGGTTGATCGCACGGCACAACGTGGACTTACCGGAACCGGAAGGCCCGATAACCACCACCACTTCACCCTTCTTGACCTGAAGGTTAATGTCCTTGAGGACGTGCAATTGACCGTAGTGCTTGTTGACGCCATTCAGGGAGACGAGGGCATCGCCGGACGCTTGAGTAGTCATACGACGAATCTAGCGAACAAAGAAGCAAATATGACCACGGTCACGGCAACTTCCTGAAGATCGTGACTGAACAGAAACCTGCCCCACAGCGATATACCAGACTGCAATGCAAGAAGCGGGTCGCGGCGACAGAGCAGGCACCCATAGGCGCTAGCCTTGGGCAATGAGCATCAGCCAGCACCCAGTACCCCACTCCGATGCCAACGGCCACGTCAAGGCGGCCCATGTGCCTTTACCTTCGGAGATTGCCCCGGCCAAGCACAAAGGCTCCCTGGAGCTTCGGCGCAAACAAGCGGATACGGGCATGTCGGACCAGCATTTGCTGGATACGAGTGGTGCCGGACAGTTCATTCACACCGATCCGTGGCGTGTCCTGAGGATTCAGAGCGAATTTGTGGAGGGCTTCGGGGCCCTTGCTGACCTGGGCCCGGCTGTCAGCGTGTTCGGTTCCGCACGTACAAAGCCGGGAACCGAGTACTACGAGATGGCCGTGGATGTTGGTCGCAAACTTGCCGAAGCGGGCGTCGCGGTGATCACGGGCGGCGGGCCTGGTTCCATGGAAGCGGCAAACAAAGGTGCCGTGGAAGGCAATGGAGTCTCCGTGGGTCTCGGCATTGAATTGCCGTTCGAGCAGGGCCTCAACCAGTGGGTGGACCTGGGCATCAACTTCAGGTACTTCTTCGCCCGTAAGACCATGTTCGTCAAATACGCCCAGGGCTTTGTTGTCCTTCCTGGCGGGCTGGGCACACTTGACGAGCTCTTCGAAGCCATGGTTTTGGTTCAGACCCGCAAGGTGACGTCCTTCCCCATTGTGCTGCTGGGCGTTAGGTTCTGGGGCCCGATGATCGAATGGATCCGGGAAACGCTCGTGGCCGAGGGAATGGTTTCGGAGAAGGACCTCGACCTGATCCAGTTGGTGGATGACCCCGCAGACGCAGTGCACCGCGTCCTGCACGGAACGCCACTTCCACCGGCCCCCAACGGAAACCAACGCCCGGAATAAGGGAGCGTTTCTGGCACGATGGACCATGTGAGCTTTTTCCTGGTGTTTCTCGCGATTGTCCTCATCGGTGCGGCGCTGTACCTCGGAGCCGGAATCGTTCGGGGGCGCTCGATCGGAGCGGGCCTTGACGACCCCGTGCCCAACCTGCCCCCGGTGGTGCTTCCGTCCGAGGCCAAGCCGTCCGACGTCGATTCCCTGCGTTTCGCCCTGGGGCTGAGGGGATATCGGATGGATCAGGTTGACCAGGTCCTGGACGAGCTCCGGGACCAGCTGCGGGCCAAGGACCGTGAGATCGAAAGACTCGGTGCGCTGGCACAGCATCCACTGGGCGACGACGAAACCAGCCGGACCCAACTGTGAGCCAACAGGCTCCGACCCGGGATGGACAAGGACCCACGGCCCGGATTTCACATGCGTTCTCAGCTGCTGGTTCAAGAATGGCCGGGTGGCCGTGGTGGCTGCAGGTTTCCTTGGTCTTCGTCGTGGCCAGGCTGGTCAGCGCCTGTATCTTTATGGCTGCCGCGATTCACCAGGGGACCAACCCCTGGTTCCCGCCTGCTCCGGACTACTGGAACTTCGTCACCATATGGGACGGACGGTGGTACCAGGAAGCCGCCGACAACGGCTACCCTGCAGACCTCCCGGTGGATGCGAACGGCGTGGTCAAGGAGAACGCCTGGGCTTTCTACGCCCTGTTTCCCCTCCTGGGCCGCGGTCTTTCTGCCATCACAGGAATAGGGACCCTGCCCGCCCTCACCCTGATCGCCATGATGGCCGGCCTGGGCGCAGCCTTGGTGATTTTCAAGCTCTTCCGGGAGTTCGCGGGCAGGCGCGAAGCCATGTGGGGCGTCATCTTCGTTTCCACGTTTCCGGTGTCCGCGATTCTCCAGGTCCCATATGCCGAATCCCTGAATCTGCTGCTGTTGTCTTCCTCGTTGTTGCTCGTGGTCCGGCGCCATTACCTTGCCGCCATCCCCGTAGTGCTCCTGATGTGCCTGTCGAGGCCCACTGGAGTGCCGTTTGCTGCCATGGTGGGGCTGCTCCTCCTGTACCGGCTCTGGCAGCGGTTACGTTCGACGACATTGACGCCGGTTGTTGGGGGTGGGGGTGCATCTGCTCACACATCGACGCGCAGCCTGTTGTCGTTGGCGGCCCTGGTGGTCGTTACAGGCCTCGGTGCTCTTGCCTGGCCGGCTATCGCCTGGGCAGTGACGGGGGACCCGGCAGCTTACACACGAACCGAAACTGCCTGGCGCGGACACGACCTGGTGCCGTTCAAGCCGTGGTTCGACACCGGCCGGATGCTGTTCGGTCCGGTTCTCGGAGTGCTGGCGCCCTTCGTCTTCACGGCCCTCTTTGTGCTGGTCATGATCTCCAAGCCCGTGAGGGCCATCGGCACGGAACTTCGGCTGTGGTGTGCCTGCTACATGGGTTACTTGCTGGTGTTCCTGCATCCCCAGACGAGCACCTTCAGGATGCTGCTGCCGCTGTTCCCGTTGGCGCTCGGTGCAGTCCTGTTGTCCAAATCCAAGGCGTACCGGGGGACAGTGGTGGCTATGTTTGTCCTGCTCCAGATTGTCTGGGTGGTATGGCTGTGGGCATGGGCTCCTTTGCCCGGCGGTGGCGACTATCCGCCCTGACGTGGAGCTTTGCCGGGGAACGGCAATATGTACAAAGACCGCACAAATGCGCAGTTGATTTCGCTACGGACGGGTAAGTACGGGATAATGGACTACGAGCAAGGACAAAGCACCTAAAAGTGCCCGGCCAAGGCGGCCTCCCAAGCGGTGCCGCCGGCTGCAATTGCGACGCGGATCCAGCCCGGCCGGGTTGGGCGTGACTTGGGACAAATGGAGGGGATTTTCCTAATGGCGGCTATGAAACCACGTACTGGCGACGGCCCTATGGAAGTTACCAAAGAGGGACGCAGCCTTATCATGCGTGTGCCGCTCGAAGGCGGAGGACGACTTGTGGTCGAGCTCAATGCCGCCGAAGCGGAAAACCTCAAGGAATGCCTCGTAGGTGTGACCGAATAGAATTACGGAGCAGGGCCCGGCGGGAGCCGGGGCCCTGCTTTTGTTTAAGGACACAGCCCATTAGCGGCCCATTTGGGGCACGCCCAAAAGATGAACGGGCAGCCTACTTCTTGACAGCTACCAATAGCCCGTCGCCGGTGGGCAGCATCGCCGAAGCCAGCCGTTCGTCGTCGCGAATTGCCTTGCCAATCTGACGCAACACGACTGTTGTGGAGTCCCGCGCTGCCGGGTTGGCTACGCGGTCCTTGTCCAGGGCGTCGTTGATGACCAGCGTTCCGCCGGACTTGAGCAGGCGGATCGCCTGTTCCACGTACTTGGGAAAGTTCGGCTTGTCGGCGTCGATAAAGACGAGATCGTACGCGGAGTCGGTCAGGCGGGGCAGGACGTCTGCCGCCCGCCCCGAAATGGTTCGTGTGCGGTTGGCTGGGCTGCCGGATTCCAGGAATGCTTCCCGCGCAGCCTTGAGGTGTTCGACGTCCACGTCAATGGTGGTCAGGACTGCCTGCGGACTCAGTCCACGCAGCAGGCACACACCAGACACTCCGGCACCCGATCCGACCTCAACCACGGTTTGTGCCTTGGAAGCCGCAGCCAGCACTGTCAGTACGGCACCCACGCCGGCGCTGATGGGCGTGACTCCAAGCTCGAAAGACCGCTCCCGGGCGCGCAACAAGACGTCATCCTCAGCTGGCAGATCTTCTGCGTAGGACCAGCTGCTTGACTTGTCGGCACTCATGAAGGGTTCGCTTTCCGCGGGTAGGGGTGTTTCTACCAGACTACTGTGTCCGGCCCCGTATCCCCGCTGTTGCACAGCTGCCCGGCAGCTGTGTCCAAAGACGCATTCAGCCTTGCGGAGAAAAAGCGCTCCAGTCAGGAAATTCCCAGACAACCTTGGGATGATATTGCTCCGGTCATCCATGAGGTGGACGGCACCGAAGACTCGGTGAACCACAGTTTGAGGGGAGTGGACGATGCCGGCATCGCATGCTGCGCCAGTCCAAACATTGGAAAGCACTGAGGCTGTTGCTGATTGGGTCATGCCCAGCTGGGAGGAAGTGGTCGCCAACCACTCCGCCAAGGTATACCGCCTCGCCTATCGCCTGACCGGCAACAAGTTCGACGCCGAGGACCTCACCCAGGAAGTTTTTGTCCGGGTGTTCCGTTCGCTGGAAAACTTCAAACCGGGAACCTTGGACGGCTGGCTGCACCGCATCACCACCAACCTGTTCCTGGACCAGGCCCGTCGCAAGAGCCGGATCCGCTTCGACGCGCTCGCTGAGGATGCTGAGTCCCGGCTCCCCGGCCGGGAGCCCGGTCCTGAGCAGAGCTTCGAGCACAACAATCTTGACCTCGATGTCCAGCGCGCGCTGGAGGAACTTCCGCCTGACTTCCGGGCCGCTGTCGTGCTGTGTGACCTTGAGGGCCTTTCATACGACGAAGTGGCAGAGGCGCTCGGCGTTAAGCTGGGCACCGTCAGGTCCCGTATCCACCGCGGCAGGACCATGCTTCGCGAGAAACTTGCCCACCGTGACCCCCGTCCAGCGGATGCCCGCAAGCCGCGCCTGAAGATGCCCCGCATCGCAAGCATTCTTTAGGTCGTCGATGCCTCGACGTCCACTTCGTCCGGGAGCCTTGTCCCGGCGCACATTGGTTGCCCTGCGCCATACGCGCCTCCCGGAACATCTGCAGGTCTGCGCAGAATGCCGTAACGCCTTGCACCGGGAGCGGCAGTATCTTGAACGCCTGCGTGGTGCATCTGTGCCCGAAGCGAGCCAGGACCTCGCCTCGCGGTTGATCCAGCACACCGAAAGACTGGCCAAAGAGCCGGACCCGCCGTTCTCTCCCCAGCCATCCCATAACGGGCTATGGCGGGGGCTTCGCGTTGCAGGCGTTGCGGCAGGCACGCTGACCCTCAGCGCCGGGGCTATTGCAGCCTCGGCCTATGTCATCGCCGGTGATGGTGAACCGGATGTCCGCGCCGGAGCGAGCGAGATTGGGGCACTCGCCGGCGCGTGGACGGGCACCCCGGCCGACACCACAGTGGGACCCGCTTTCCGGGCCGGCAGTACAGTCAGCCTGACTGCTGCCCAGCTGGAGGAGCTGCGGGAAGACGGGTGGGCCTGCCCCGAACTGACCGGGATGGGCTTCCAGGTGGTGTCCGCCCAGGCGACCATGCGCAATGGCCACCCGGCGGTGGAACTCAGGCTCGAAAGTGGCGGGCATTACGCGACCATTGTGGAAGAGCACCTCCCGTCGGATCACTCAGGGCGTGGACGATCTTCGTCCGCACAGCTTTCCGTTACGCAGGGAGTGCCGTGGAAGGCTGTCTACTCGATGCCGGCGGCCGTGATCAGCTACGCTTCGGACCTCCCCGCGGAAACTGCGGATGATGCCGTCCCCGAAATTGTCCGGGCAGGCGAGTCCATGACCCTTGTACCATCCAACGAAGGCTCGGAGGCGTGGTACGGGAGAGTACTGCGCGGGCTCCAGACCCTTCTCCGTCCCGCCGGTTTATGAGCGACACCACAGACAAGGTAATCTTCGTAGCGTGTTTGGAATCAACGGCCCGGAGTTCATACTCCTTCTGATTATCGGCGTACTCGTCATCGGTCCCAGCCGGTTGCCCGAATACACTCAAAAGCTCGCAAACCTGGTCAAGGAAGTCCGCCGAATGGCGTCGGGTGCCCGCGAACAGATCAAAGAAGAAGTCGGCATCGATATTGATGAGGTCGACTGGAAGAAATACGATCCCCGCCAATACGATCCCCGGCGTATCATCAAGGACGCACTTCTCGACGACGACACCAAGCCGGTGAGCGCGGGAGCGCCCGCCGCTGTGGCGACTGCCGCCGCCGCTGAGTCGGCAGAGACCAAGCCGAAGGCCCCTGTCCGGGTCATTGAGAGGCTCGCCGAGGGTGAAGCAGCGCCCTTCGACTCCGAAGCCACCTGATCCGGGTTACCCGGCTGCCGTAATTGCGCGGCGGGCGTCAGCGCGGCTGAATTCCCAGCGGCAGGCCTGACAGTCCACGAGGCCGTGAGGCCAAGGCCGAGGCAACCGCCTCCATGGCCTTCGCAGCGGGAGTTTCGGGAGCTGCCAAGACTACGGGCTTGCCGGCATCTCCACCCTCCCGCAGACGGATGTCCAAAGGAATCTGGCCCAGGAGCGGCACATCGCTGCCCACGGCAGCGCTCAGCCGCTCAGCCAGGATGGCGCCTCCGCCACTTCCGAACAATTCCATCCGGCCGCCGTCGGGCATTTCCAGGAATGACATGTTCTCGATAACGCCGGCGACTTTCTGTCCCGTCTGCGTGGCGATGGTACCTGCCCGTTCAGCAACATCCGCGGCAGCCGCCTGCGGCGTGGTCACCACCAGGATCTCTGCGTTCGGCAACAACTGTGCCACCGAAATGGCGATGTCGCCCGTGCCGGGAGGCAGGTCAAGGAACAGGGCATCGAGGTCACCAAAGTAGACGTCGGTGAGGAACTGCTCCAGGGCGCGGTGCAGCATGGGACCGCGCCATGCCACCGGCTGGTTGCCTGCGACGAACATGCCAATGGAGATGACCTTTACGCCGTAAGCCACAGGGGGCAGGATCATGTCGTCCACCTGCGTGGGCTTTTGCGTGATCCCCATGAGGGCCGGTACCGAGAATCCGTGCACGTCGGCGTCCACGATGCCCACCCGGAGGCCCTGGGCGGCCAGTGAACAGGCGAGGTTGACGGTGACGGACGACTTGCCCACTCCGCCCTTTCCGCTCGCTACGGCGTATATCTTGGTCAACGAACCCGGCTTGGTGAAGGGTATGCCGCGTTGGCCTCCGGGCCCGCGGAGTTGTTCCTTGAGTGCATCGCGTTGGGCCGGCGTCATGACCTTCAGTTCCACGTCCACGGCGGTCACGCCGGGCACACTGGACAACGCCGCCGTGGCGTCTTCCGTGATGGTCTCGCGCAGCGGGCACCCGGCAATGGTCAGCAGGACAGCCACGTGGACGGCGCCCGCGTCGTCGGAAGTCACCGATTCCACCATCCCCAGCTCCGTGATGGGGCGGCGGAGCTCGGGATCAATGACGGTTGCCAGGGCAGCGTGGAGCGCCTCGGCAGATGTGGTGCTCATACGGTCAGGCCCGGCTTTCAGGGTTATCGGGAGATGGCTTGGCGGTGGAATGCTGCGGACCTGCGGACCGCGGCGGGCGGACCTTCGGAATCTGCTGTGTGCGGGGTCCGCGCGATTTGTCGCGCTTCTCTTTCAGCTTTTCCTTGACCTTCTCCCCGGGCGACTCCGTGCCATCCGTGGAACCTTCGCTCTCGCGGAGTTCCTCCTGGGCGTCGATGAGGTCTTCCAGCAGGCTCCTGAGCTCGGTCCGGACATAGTCACGGGTGGCTACTTCGCGCAGGGCGATGCGGAGGGAGGCCAACTCCCGGGTGAGGTACTCGGTGTCGGAGAGGTTGCGTTCGGCACGCTGGCGGTCCTGCTGAAGCGAGACACGGTCCCGGTCATCCTGCCGGTTCTGGGCAAGCAGCAGGAGGGGAGCTGCGTAGGAGGCCTGGAGGGACAGCATCAGGGTCAGCAGGGTGAAGCCCAGCTCCATCCGGTCGAACTGCCAGTCGGTGGGCGCGAACGAGTTCCACGCAAGCCAGAACACACAGAAGACCGTCATGTAGACAAGGAACGTGGGCGTGCCCATGAAGCGGGCGAAACCCTCCGTTGCGTTGCCGAAGGCGTCCGGGTTGGGCGAGAACTTGGGAAGGATCCGCTGCCGGCCGCTCAGGGGCGTGTCCAGGCTGCTGCCCGGGCGTCCTGTGGACTTGGTGGAACGGGTGGCGTTGTTATCAGCCAATGCGGCCTCCAAGTTTCCTTATAGGGGCATCGTCCTCGTGGGCGCGCCAGTCATCCGGTAACAGGTGATCCAGCACGTCATCAACAGTCACCGCCCCCACAAGGCGGCCGTCGTCGTCCACGACTGGAAGTGAATTCAAGTTATACGTGGCCAAGGTCCGGGCTACTTCGCTGATGTGGGCCTGGTCCGAAAGGGGCTCAAGGTTTTTATCGACGAGGTTGCCCAGCGGTTCCGGCGGCGGGAAACGCAGAAGCTGCTGGATGTGCACCACGCCCAGGAACCGGCCGGTGGGCGTCTCCAACGGCGGGCGGGCGATGAAGATCGATGAGGCCAGCGCAGGTGAGAGTTCCTCTCGGCGGACGTGGGCCAGGGCCTCGGCCACAGTGGCTTCGGGGGGCAGGATGACCGGTACGGGAGTCATCAATCCACCAGCTGTGTCTTCGTCGTATTCCAGGAGACGGCGAACGTCCTCGGCTTCTTGTGGCTCCATGAGCTGAAGCAGCTCTTCGGCCTGCGCGGACGGCAGCTCGGCGAGGAGGTCGGCAGCGTCGTCGGGGTCCATCTCTTCAAGGACGTCTGCGGCGCGTTCAACGTCCAGCGCGGAAAGGATTTCCACCTGGTCGTCCTCCGGGAGCTCCTGGAGGACGTCGGCGAGGCGTTCATCCTGAAGCTCGCTGGCTACTTCGAAACGCCGTTTGTCGCTCATTTCCTGCAGGGCTTCGGCAAAGTCGGCGGGCTTGAGGTCCTCGTGGGTGGCAACGAACTGTGTTGCGGCCTGGGGCTCGTTGTGGGCACCGGTCTGGGCGTCGGCCCAATCGATGATGAGAGTCTCGTTGCGGCGGAGCCTGCCAAACGGTGACAAGGAGTGTCCGCGGCGGACGAACAGTTTGCTGACAAACCAGTCTTTTGACCGGTGCTGGTCCATGGCGATGTCTTCGATGGTGGCGTCACCGCTGCCGTCGGCCAGTGTCACGCGGCGGTCGAACATCTCTGCCACCACTAGTGTTTCGGCACCGCGCTGCTCGAAGCGGCGAAGATTGACCAAGCCTGTGCAAATGATCTGGGTCTGGTCGATGGAGGTAATCCGGGTCATGGGGACGAAAACCCGTTTCTTGCCTGGTACTTCGACCACGATGCCCACCACGTGGGGAGCGCCACGGGTCCCGCGGGAGAGCACCACGACGTCGCGCAAGCGGCCCAGACGATCGCCCAGGGGGTCGAAGACGTCCAAGCCGAGCAGGCGCGCGACAAAGACGCGTGAAGGATGTGTGCTCATGTTTACAGGCTACCGAGTCTGCTCTCTTTTAGCTGAATTCCAGCCGCTACACATGTCCATGAGACACAATGGGGCTATGTCTAACATTTTTGGTGCTCCCAAAGCCGTTGAGGAATCACGCAGCGTCCCCCAAGGCGACACTGTGGGCTCATACACCTCGTATTTGGATGCCCAGAAGGCGGTGGACTACCTCGCGGACCAGCAGTTCCCGGTTCAGCTGGTGTCGATCGTGGGCAACGACCTCAAAATGGTGGAGCGGGTGACCGGCCGCCTGAGCTATCCGAGGGTGGCTTTGTCCGGTGCGTTGAGCGGTATGTGGTTCGGCCTTTTCGTGGGCGTCATGCTCTCCTTCTTCACTCCGGCCGGCGGCCCGTTCTCCATCATCACGTCAGTCCTGATGGGCGCGGCATTCTTCATGCTGTTCGGAATTGTCACCTATGCCACGCAACGCGGCAAGCGCGACTTTACGTCCACCAGCCAGGTAGTGGCCACCAACTACGACGTCATCGTCGCCGTGGAGGCAGCAAACGAGGCCCGCCGCTTGCTCCAGCAGCTGCCCATGAACCCGTCGCAGGCAACCACGGCCCAACCCGCGAATTACAACCCTCAGAACACCCCACTCCAGCAGCCCGGCCAAGCGCCTGAGCGGCCCTCCGCGTGGAACGACCCCTACGGGCAGCGAGGTCCCGCAGCCGAAGGCCAAGGTGCTCCGGAGGGAGCGGCCGGCGCTGAGGCACCCGCCCAGCCTGCCCAGACTCCGACGCCGGCAGCCGTACGTTACCCGGACCTGCCTGACGGCCGTCCGCAGTATGGCGTCCGGGTCACCGATAGCCAGAACGCACCGCAGGAAGACGGACAGCAGTCCAGCAACGAAGGTTCGCCCAAGCAGTAAATGCGGGAACCATAAAGGGAAGGCCACCGGAAATCTCCGGTGGCCTTCCCTTTATGGTTTTTCAGTGAAGCGGCGTGCGCCTAGCCTTGGGCTTCCTGGTAGATGCCTGCCATCCAGGATTCGACGTCGTCTGCCTTGCGCGGCAATGCGGCGCTGAGGTTGACGGGACCGTCGGCGGTCATCAGGATGTCGTCTTCGATCCGGACACCGATCCCGCGGTACTCCTCCGGAATGGCAAGGTCTTCATTCTTGAAGTACAAGCCTGGCTCGATGGTGAACACCATGCCCTCGGTAAGGATTCCGTCGAGGTAGAGCTCCCGCTTGGCTTGGGCACAGTCGTGGACGTCCAGGCCCAAGTGGTGGCTGGTGCCATGCGGCATCCAACGGCGGTGCTGCTGGCCCTCGGGGCTGACGGCTTCCTCGACGGACACAGGCAGCAGGCCCCATTCTGCAAGGCGTTCGGCCAGTACAGTTGTTGCCGCTGTGTGGATATCGCGGAACTTCACGCCCGGCTGGGCGGCTGCGAAGCCGGCGTCGGCGGCGTCAAGCACTGCCTCGTAGACCTTGCGCTGGACATCCGTAAAGGTGCCAGTGGCGGGAAGGGTTCGGGTGACGTCTGCCGTATACAGGGAATCGGCCTCCACTCCTGCGTCCAGGAGGAGGAGCTCACCGGCGTTGACGGTTCCCGAGTTGCGGTTCCAGTGGAGGACGGTGGCGTTGTTGCCGGAAGCTGCAATGGTGTCGTAGCCGAGTTCGTTGCCTTCCTCACGGGCGCGGGCAAAGAAGGCGCCTTCAACAACACGCTCGCCGCGCTTGTGTGTCAGGGCGCGGGGAAGTGCGCGGACGACGTCGGCGAAGCCCTCAACAGTAGCCGCCACGGCGATCTTCATCTGCTCGATTTCCCACTCGTCCTTGAGGAGGCGAAGCTCCGAGAGAGCTTCGCTGAGCTTCTCATCCAGGGCATCGAGTTCGCCGAGGTCCAGGTTCTCGGGGTCCTTTGCCGTGTTGTAGCGGGCGGTATCAACCAAAGCGTCAATGTTCTCGTCCACCTTGCGGACCAAGCGGATGGAGATGCCACCGATCTCCGGGGCACCCACGTTCTTGGTGATCGCCATTTCGAGTTCGGAGATGTGAGCGGTGGGCAGGCCCAGGCGGGCTTCGAATTCGGCCAGCGTGGGGCGTGCGCCGATCCAGAACTCGCCGGCGCGGGAATCGGCATAGAACTGTTCGGTGTCGCGGCCGGCGAGCGGACGGAAGTAGAGCGTCGCCGTGTGGTGACCGCCGTCGTCGCCCTTTCCTTCAGCCACCGGCTCCAGGATGAGAACGGCGTCAGGCTCATGGTCCAGGCCCAAACCCGTGAGGTGGGCGAAACCGGAGTGCGGGCGGAAACGGTAGTCGCAGTCGTTGGAGCGGACCTTCAGCGGACCGGCCGGGATAACAAGCCGTTCGCCTTTGAACAGTTCGGAGATGGTACGACGGCGGCGTGCGGCATGGTCTGCGACGGCGTCACGCGCAGGGGTCACCTGCGGGGCGGCCGCCCAATTGCTGGCCATGAATGCCTTGAAGGCATCGGATGTGGGCCTCTGTGAGCGGTTGTTGACGCGCTCTTGCAGCGGCTGGGAATTTGCGGTGTCCATGTTTTGGGTGTTTTCGGCATCGTTCACCGTTACATCGTCCCACCAGTTACCTGAGGAGGCCAACGGCGTAGCGCTCCAAGCGGGCCTGCATCCCATAGGCTGGGGAAGTGAGGATAGACCTGCATGCACACTCCAATGTTTCCGACGGAACCGAGACACCGGCCGGGGTGATCATTTCCGCCGTCGCGGCAGGCCTCGATGTCGTGGCTTTGACGGATCACGATTCCACCGACGGCTGGGAGCCGGCGTCCGCCGCGGCCCGGGAACACAGCATTGCGTTCGTTCCGGGCATGGAGATCTCGTGTCGGACCGATCAGGGCATCAGTGTCCATTTGCTGAGTTACCTCCACGATCCGGCCCACGCGGGCCTGCTGGAGGAAATCACCAAGTCCAAGGACGCGCGGCTCACCCGTGCCGAGCACATGGTCACTTTGTTGTCCGAGGATTACCCGCTGACGTGGGACGATGTCATCCACCACGTGGCTCCGGGCGCAACCGTGGGGCGCCCACACATCGCCGATGCCTTAGTGGCTGCCGGGGTGGTCGCGGACCGGACGGAAGCATTCACGTCCATCCTCACCTCCCATTCGCGCTACTTCGTGCAGCACTATGCACCCAACCCCGCAATCGCCGTCGAGCTTGTCCGGGCCGCTGGCGGCGTTCCGGTATTCGCCCATCCCGTGGCGTCATCGCGGGGACGCATCGTGGGGGAGCGGACGTACAGGGACATGATTGACGCCGGACTGCTGGGACTTGAAGTGGAGCATCGGGACAACCCCGAGGAAGGACGCGCGTTCCTGCGTGGGCTGGCCGCGGAGCATGGGTTGCTGATGACAGGCTCCTCCGACTATCACGGAGCAGGCAAGCCGAATCTCCTGGGCGAGAACACTACTTCGCCTGAGGTGTTGGCACGGATAGAGGAATTGGCAACAGGCAGCACGGTGGTTCGTTGATGGGGGTTCGTTGATGGATTTGCAGTTGCTCGCATCGGTGATCGTCACGCTGTTCGTGATCATGGACCCGCCGGGTACGGTGCCGATCTTCATGTCGCTGACAGCCCAGATGGCGGCCAAGGACCGCAACCGCTCGGCGTTCCAGGCGCTCTTGGTGGCTACAGGCGTGATCGTGGTGTTCGCGATCTTCGGCCAGTCCATCCTCAATTACATGCATATTTCGCTGGCGGCATTGCAGGGTGCCGGAGGCTTGCTGTTGGTGCTGATCGCTTTGCAGCTGCTGACCGGGTCCACCAGTGGCGAGGAAAACGCCGGCAAGTACAAGAACGTGGCGTTCGTGCCGTTGGGCACGCCGTTGATGGCAGGACCTGGCGCAATCGTGGCGGTCATGGTCTTCGTACAGCAGTCCACGCAGCTGTCAGAATACTTGGCTGTTGGGCTGGGCATCGCAGTGGTGCTGGCCTCGCTGTACCTGGCCATGCGCTTTGCGGGCGTCGTACAGCGGGTGCTTGGCGAGAACGGCGTGGAGCTTGTCACCAGGATCGCCGGCCTGCTGCTCTCGGCCATTGCCGTCCAGATGATCGCCGACTCCGTGACGGCCTTCGTGAAGGGCGTCGCCTGACTGGCTCTACAAGAAACGCTGACTGGCTCTACAAGAAACAGGGTCTAGGAGGCCGTCGGCTGGATCTGGTGGAACTCGGCCTTGCCACCCAGGCGTTTCAGCATGACCGCTATGGCCTGTTCGTTCTGGTCGACGCACACGAAGTTGCGGCCCAATTTGGAGGCGACAGCTCCGAGGGTCCCGGAACCTGCGAAGAAGTCCAGGCACCAGTCGCCCTCACGGCTTGATGCGGAGACAATCCTGCGCACCAGTCCTTCGGGTTTCTGGGTGGGGTATCCGGTCTTTTCGCGGCCGGTGGGAGAGACGATCGTGTGCCACCACACATCCGTTGGCAACTTGCCGAGCTCACGTTTGGCAGGCGTGACAAGGCCGGGGGCCATGTACGGTTCCCGGTCCACTTCGGCGTTGTCGAAGTGGTACTTGGTGGGGTTTTTTACGTACACCAGGATGTTGTCGTGCTTGGTGGGCCAGCGGTTTTTGGCACGGGCGCCGTAGTCGTAGGCCCAGATGATCTCGTTCAGGAAGCACTCCCTGCCGAAGATTGAGTCAAGCATCACCTTCGCGTAGTGCACCTCGCGGTAGTCGAGGTGCAGGTACAGGGTGCCGTCGTCAGCCAACAGCCGCCAGGCTTCCACGAGCTTGGGCTCCAGGAAGGACCAGTAGTCGCTGAAGGCGTCGTCGTAGCTGTGGAGGGCGCCCTTGATGGTGTCATAGGATCGGCCCTTGAAGCCGACGCGGTCGCCGTCGCCGTCCGCGTTGCGGACCATGCGGGTTTCCTGGCGGCGCTGGACCCGGCCGGTATTAAATGGCGGGTCAACGTAAATGAGTGTGAAGGCGCCGTCCGGCAGCGTAGGGAGGAATTCCGCGTTGTCCGCGTGCACCACCAAGTTGCCGCCGTCCGGCGCCCAAACAGTTTCAGTCATTGACGGTTTTAGGCCTCGCCGCTGCCGGACTGGGCAGCAGCGGTCTCACCGGAAACAACTTCGCCGTTGCGGCGACGTGTGCGGGTACGGCGTGTCCGGGCAGGCTTGTCTGCAGAGTCGGAATTGGCCGTGCGGGATTCCGCGGCACCGGCAGCGGGGGCTGCTTCTCCGTCGGACGTACGACGGCGGCGCGTCCGGTTGCGTGCGCCCTCGCCCTTGGATTCGCTGGACTCGGAGTCACTGGACTTGCCGGAGCGACCACGGCCGCCGTCACGGCCGCCGTCGCGCTTGCCGTCACGGCCGCCGTCGCGCTTGCCGTCACGGCCGGAGCCGCCGGAGCGTGCGTTCTTCTTGCCGGTCTCGCCCAAGTCCTCAAGGACCTCGGCGTCAACGCCGGCCAGGACGCGCTTGTTGCGGGGAAGGCGCCCCTTGGTGCCCTCTGGAATGTCAAGGTCGGTGTAAAGGTGCGGCGAGGAGGAGTAGGTTTCCACGGGCTCCGGAACGCTGAGCCCGAGAGCCTTGTTGATCAGGCCCCAGCGTGGCATGTCGTCCCAGTCCACGAACGTGACGGCAGTTCCCTTGTTGCCTGCGCGGCCGGTACGGCCAACGCGGTGCAGGTAGATCTTTTCGTCTTCAACACATTGGTAGTTGATGACGTGCGTGACGTCATCAACGTCGATGCCACGGGCGGCCACGTCGGTGGCCACCAGGACGTCGACCTTGTTGTTGCGGAAGGCGCGAAGGGCCTGCTCGCGTGCACCCTGGCCGAGGTCGCCGTGAATGGCTGCCGCAGCGAATCCGCGGTCAACGAGTTCCTCAGCTACCTTCGCGGCCGTCCGCTTGGTTTTGGTGAAGATGATGGTCCGGCCACGTCCACGGGCCTGGAGGATGCGCGCCACAACCTCGGTCTTGTCCATGCTGTGCGCACGGTAGATGAGTTGGCGGATATCCCGCTTGGTGAGGCCCTCATCATTCGGGTCAGCTGCCCGGATGTGGGTGGGCTGCGTCATGTAGCGACGCGCCATGGCAATGACCGGGCCGGGCATGGTTGCCGAGAAGAGCAGCGTCTGCCGAACAGCCGGAGTGCCTGCGATCAGTGTCTCAACGTCCGGGAGGAAGCCGAGGTCCAGCATTTCGTCGGCCTCATCAAGGATGACCATCTTGACGTTCTTCAGGCTCAGGTGCTTCTGCTTGTAGAGGTCGATCAGCCGGCCCGGGGTGCCGACTACAATCTCGACACCCTTCTGCAGGGCATCAATCTGGGGCTCGTAGGCACGGCCACCATAGATAGTGGCGATGCGGGCATTGCGCTTGCGGGATGCAGTCTGGAGATCGTTGGCCACCTGCACGGCAAGCTCACGCGTGGGGACGATGACCAGGGCCTGGGGCGCTCCGGGGACTGCGAGCTTGGCATACCCGGCATCATCCCGGCCGGCGACGCGCTGGAGGGCTGGAATGCCGAATCCCAGCGTCTTGCCGGTACCTGTTTTGGCCTGCCCGATGATGTCGTGGCCGCTCAGGGCAACCGGCAGGGTCATGGCCTGGATGGGGAAGGGGTGCGTGATTCCGGCGTCAGCCAAGGACTCAACGATGTCCGCACGGACGTTGAAGTCAGCGAACGACTTCTCTTCGATCTCGTGGGGCGTCTCATCCGAGATGATCGTTTCTTCGGGTTCGATGGATTCGGTTCCGGTGGAGTCCGTCAGGACTTCGTGGGTATGCAATTCACTCACAGGGAGTTTCCTTATTCATTTGGGCATTGGCGCTGCATGCTCAACGGCGGCGGCGGAGCCGTACCGGAGCACGAACGGGCGCGCAAGCAAGTCCAGTGGAAGCCGATCGCGGGCTATCTAAGTACTGGCACTGGTGACCAGTTGGTACATCTCAAGATCGCGTAGGGGCGGGCTTGTTGAGTTCAAAAATTAACTGAATCAACGACCGGGCATCCATTACTACAAGCTCAGTCTATCCTCTGGGGGCCGGAAAGCCCGGATCGCCGCATGAACGGCGTCAGGGCAGCAGCTCGAACCTGATCTCCCGGCTGGCGATATCAGCCTTCAAGAGCCGCACCCGGACCTTGGTTCCCGACTCCAGTTCGCCGTCGCAACGTGCAGTCACAGCAGGTTCGGCAATCTGGACAACTCCGAAGGGCCCGCTCCCGTTTCCGTTTCCATTTCCGTTTCCATTTCCATTGGAGGTTTTGGTACTGGTCCCGTTGGAGGGCTTCGAACCGGAAATAACCACGGCGTCGAATTCCTTGCCGATGTGGTTGGCCACCAGGGCGGCTTCCACGGTGTCCAAAGCGGCGCGTTCCAGGCGCCCGGCCAGTTGGTCCGAGGACGCCATGATCTCGGGCAAGGAAGGCAGCGCCTCACGTGCCCATGCCGGGATTTCCTGGTTATTGCTGAGTGCTTCGCAGATCACCAGGACAAAGCGATCGATGAGGCGCCGCAACGGTGCGGTGGTGTGGGCGTAAGGAGCCCCGATGGCTGCTTGGTTCACGTTGGCTGGTACTTCTCCATCAAAGGGTGTGTAACCGGCGCCCCGGAACAACGTGCCGGCCGAATGCAGGATGGCCAATTGCCTGGGATCGGATGCGTCCAGGGTCCGCAGGTATTCGCCGTAAGTGATCCGGCCGTCCCAAGGCTTGCCGAGTGCGGCTGTCTGCCGTTTGAAATGGAGGAGTGATCGCTCGTCGGGCGCGGGCATGGTCCGCAAAATGCCCACTTTGCCCTCAAGCATCAGTTGGGCAGCGGCCATGCCGGTCATGAGGGAGATCTGTGCGTTCCAGTCCTCCACTGGCAAGGAAGGGGCAGCAGCGATCCTGTAGCCGCCGCCGTCGGTCGCTTGCACAATTTCCTGTTCCGGCATGTTGAGGCTTGCGCCACCCCGCAAGCGTTCGAGTTCAACCCGTTTCAGTCCTACTTCCTTCAGGAGCTGCAGAATTGGTGGAGCTGTGCCATCATCGATCTGCTGCTGGGCTCCTTTGTAGCTCAGCTTGGCAGTGCTGCGAACAACTGCGCGGGCCATCGAAACAGCGACCAGTTCCGCTTCCGCATCCAGGTCGAAGTCCCAAACGAAGGCGCTGCAGTCCTGGCCGGCCAGCAGGCTGCCGGCATTTTCACTGATGACTTCGGGGTGCAGCGGAATCCGGCCGTCCGGGGCATAGAACGTCTGGCCGCGCTGCCGGGTTTCAGCGTCCAGCGCCCCGCCCGGAGCCACAAAGGCCGGCACGTCGGCTATGGCGTAATGAACCTTGTACCCGTCACCTGTACGGTCAATGAACAGGGCCTGGTCCAAGTCAGTGGACGTCGCCGGGTCAATGGTCACGAACGGAATGTCCCGCAGGTCCCTGCCCGGAAGCCTGAGGGATTCGACGGCCTCGCGGGCCTCTTGAACAGCTGGTGCCGGGTAGTCGCCAGGAAGTTCCAGCTCCGTCCTCAGGGCCGCCAGGGCCGCTGCGAGCTGGTCGGACGAATCGTCGACGTTGGGCGCTATCCGATGATGTGACACGAAAATCAGGTTAGCCCCAAACGGCCAGATAGTCTCGGAGGCTTCCACGCAGCTGAGGCTGCGGCAAGAGCAGGTCACCCTTCTTGCCGGAGATAGTCTTGGTCCATGGGCAATTCCCCTGACACCGCACCTATTGCCGGGCAACTCGCCGCACAGCTGCTGGGAGCCATGGCATATGGCGAGTTGTCAGCGTTCGGAAGGCTCGCCTTCGATTCCCGCTACGCTCCCACGCTTCATGACCGGTCCGTGCTCGCGAAGATTGCTGTGGGCTCCTACGGAAATTTTGCCCTCCTCAATGACCGGCTCGCAGAGATGGGAATCGATCCTGAAGAGGCCATGCTGCCGTTTCAACGGTCCTTCGACCACTTCCATGAGCGCACCAAGCCTGCAGACTGGTTCGAGTCCGTGATGAAGGCGTATGTCATCGATACCGTGTCATCCGACTTCTACAGGGCAGTCGCGATGTTCCTGGACGAGACTACGCAGCATTTCGTTGAGCGTGTCGCTTCGCCCGACCAAGCCACGGAAGTACTGCGCGTCCTGCTAAGGCGGGCACTGGCCGATGACCCGCGCCTCGCTTCGCGCCTGGCGCTGTGGGGTCGCCGCTTGGTGGGCGAAGCCTTAACGCAGGCGCAGCGCGTCGGGATGGAGCATCCGCAGCTGGGTCCCACGCTGAAGAGCGGCGGCGACACCCGCGCTGCAGTCAAAAGGCTGACAGGGGAACTCGCCGAAAAGCACTCGCGGCGTATGACGGGCCTCGGCCTCACCGCGTAACCACCCTCCGTCTGGCGCTAGAAGGCGTCCAGCGCCTGCAGCAGCGACTTGGCTGCCGCCGTCGGGTCCGTTGCCTCCGTGATTGCACGGACGACGACGATCCTGCGGGCGCCCGCGGCTACCACCTGCTCCACGTTGCTGAGGTCGATCCCGCCGATGGCAAACCAGGGGAGCGTCGCAGCCGTTTCTGCACGCGTGACAGCTTCTGCGGCAAATGTGACCAGGTCCAGCCCTACAGGTTCGCGCCCGGGTTTGGTGGGTGTTGCCCAGACCGGTCCGACGCAGAAATAGTCCAGGCCCATGTGTCCCGACGACGCGGATATGGCGGCGTCGACCTGCGCCGGAGTGTGGGTGGACAGGCCGATGCCGGTGACATTCGGCAAGAGGGTCCGGGCTGCCGTCAAGGGCAGGTCTTTTTGGCCGATGTGGAACACGGGAGCCCCGGAAATACTGGCTACATCGGCCCGGTCGTTAACAGCCCAAAGACGCCCATGCCGCTGCGCCACGCTCCGTAGGACCGCCAAAGTTTCCAGTTCCTCGGCAGCTTCCAGTGTCTTGTCACGCAGTTGGATGATGTCCACGCCGCCCTCGAACGCGGCATCCACAAAGTCTTCAAAATCGCCCTGCCGTTTGCGGGCATCTGTGCACAAGTAGAGGCGGGCGGAGGCAAGGGATTCAGGCTGGGTCATGGAAACCAGAGTAGTTCCTCTAAACTGGGCACGTACTGCGGGAGCCGCGACAACGTCATGTGACTGTCCGGCTGAGAGGGCTTCAGCGCCGACCGCTTGACCTGATCCGGCTAGTACCGGCGTAGGGAAGGAATCGAATGGCAGATCCCCGCCATACCCCCATCCGGGCAGATGTCGCCGTCATTGGTGGTGGCGTCATAGGCCTCGGCATTGCACGCGAAGCCAGACGCTTGGGCCGCTCCGTCGCCCTGATCGACCCCGCACCCGCAACCGGGGCTACATTCGCTGCTGCCGGCATGCTTGCGCCTGTCAGCGAACTGCATTACCAGGAGGAGGACCTTCTGGAATTAATGCTTGAGTCCTCACAGCTGTGGCCCTCCTTTGTAGCCGGCCTGTCTCCCACCATGGTTGACACCGGATACCGCACGACGCCGACTCTGGCCGTGGGTGCCGACGCCGCCGACCGCAGGGCGCTCGCCGACCTCCGTTCAGTCCAATTGGCGGCAGGACTGGGAGTTGAGCCACTCACTGTGCGCGATGCGAGGGAGCGCGAACCGCTCCTCAGCCCACAAATCTCCTGTGCTTTCGACATCCCCGCCGACCATCAGGTGGATCCGCGGAAGTTGGCGCAAGCCCTGATGGCTGGATTGGCAGCACATTCGTCCAGTGACCCCACGTGGGTGCAGGACACAGACAACGGTCTTGCCGTGGCGACACCAGCACGCCGGCTGCTGTGGGACGGAAAACGCGTCTCAGGAGTCGAGCTCAACTCCGGCGCCACTGTACTCGCGGGCGAAACCGTGGTGGCGAACGGCCTTGGTGCGACGGAACTGTCCGGGTTCCCGGACGGTCTGCGCCTTCCCGTGAGGCCAGTCTATGGCGACATCCTGCGGCTTCGCGTCCCCGCACACCTCCGGCCCCTGGTCACATCAACCGTCCGTGGCATGGTCCGCGGGGTGCCGGTCTACATCGTCCCCCGGGACGACGGAACGGTGGTGATCGGGGCCACGCAGCGCGAGGACGGATTGTCAGCGTCCTCCAACGCTGTCTCGGCCGGAGGCGTCTATCAACTACTGCGGGACGCCCAGGCCCTGGTCCCTGCCGTGGCGGAATTGGAACTCGTTGAAGCAACCGCCCGGGCCCGCCCCGGGACTCCGGACAACGCACCGCTGCTCGGACGGGTCGCCGGTTCCGACGGCGACATTGCTGGTCTGGTCATCGCGACGGGATTCTTCCGCCACGGCGTCCTCCTGACTCCCGTCACCGCCAGGATCGTTGGGGAACTGATCAGCGATTCGACCGACTCCCGATGGCTGCGTTTCCGCCCCGACCGATTCGCCACAAACGCCGCTGAACACCAGTCCCTCACGCCAGCAGTACTCGCTCCCATCAAGGAAACAGCATGAACATCAAACTCAACGGCGCCCACCACCCCGTACCGGACGACGCATCCGTCAGCACTCTCGTCACGGCCGTCACGGGCCGTGTCCTGGACTCCCGCGGACAGGCAGCCGACGGCGGCAAGCTGGGAGTCGCCGTCGCACGCAATTCCGAGGTGGTTCCACGCAGCCAATGGGCCGCAACGGCGCTCGCCGACGGAGACGAACTCGAACTCGTTACCGCAGTCCAAGGAGGCTAAAGAATGACAACAGCAAATATTGACGTTCGTAACTCTGACGTCCACACCGACGCACTGGTGATCGACGGCGTCGAATTCGGTTCCCGGCTGATCATGGGCACGGGTGGAGCCCCGAGCCTCGACGGCCTGGGCGCAGCGCTCCTGGCCTCGGGGACCGAGCTCACCACAGTTGCCATGCGCCGCTACTCGCCGGCCGAAACGGGGTCGCTCTTCCAGTTGCTGGTGGACAACGGTATCCGCGTGCTGCCCAACACAGCTGGCTGCTTCACGGCGAAGGACGCTGTGATGACAGCAGAATTGGCGCGTGAAGCGCTGGAGACTGATTGGGTGAAGCTGGAAGTCATTGCAGACGAACACACGCTCCTGCCAGACGCCGTTGAACTCGTCGATGCAACAGAGCAGCTGGTGAACCGTGGCTTTAAGGTCTTCGCCTACACCAACGACGATCCCGTCCTTGCGCTGCGCCTCGAAAACCTGGGCGCCACAGCAGTCATGCCGCTGGGATCACCCATCGGAACCGGCCTTGGCATCCTGAACCCGCACAACATTGAGCTGATCGTCTCCCGGGCCTCCGTACCTGTGGTGCTCGACGCCGGGATTGGAACAGCCTCCGATGCCGCGCTCGCCATGGAGCTGGGCTGCGACGCTGTCCTGCTGGCTACGGCCGTCACCCGCGCGCAGAACCCGGTGCAGATGGGCCAAGCCTTCAAACACGCCGTGATCGCCGGTAGGCTGGCCAAGCAGGCAGGCCGGATCCCGCGCCGCGAACACGCCTTGGCGTCGTCGGCCATGGAAGGCCGGGCAGAGTTCCTCTAAGCGACTTCCTCCAAGCGAAGGACCAATCATGGCGGGTATCGAAGACCAACTGCCTGACGCGGACGTAGATACCGCCCTCAAGGAGCTCCCGGACTGGAGGTACCAGGACGGCCTGGTTACTGTCTTCAAGACCCCGACGGCGGCCGACGCGCTGGCGCTCATTGCAGCCATCGGAAAGATCGCCGAAAGACAAAACCATCATCCGGACCTGGAATGGCGCTACAACAGAGTCTTCCTCCGCTACGTTTCCCATGACGCGGGTGGGAAGGTGACCTCACGTGACCTCGCCGCGGCGGCCTCGGTGAGCGCTGCCGCGGAGGAGATAGGCGCTTCCGCCCAGCCGGAGCGCTATCCGGCTCTTGAACGGCATAAGTGAAACTGATTAAAAGAAAACAGTGACCATCACCGCCAGGGTGATGGTCACTGTTGCTTGCCTGGTGCTAGAGCCTCAGTGCCTTGGTGAGCGCGGCAGTATCGTGCTTGGTGCGTGTACGCCCCAGGAAGACCACCACGCCCGCAGCAGCAGCGGTCCCCAGAACGATCGGCAGAACCCACGGGATCCATGTGGCGCCGGGTTGGTAGCCCAGTCCGGCACTGATGAACGCGATCCAGCTCAGCATGCCAACCATTGCCGAGACGCCGGCCGGCAACGCAATTCCGTACTTGCCGTGCCGCTTGTCGTTGGCCCACACAATGAAACCGGTGGCAATGGTGGCCAGAACCACCACGACGAGAGAAAGCATGAAAACTCCTTAGCGGACGACGAGAAGTGGGAAAGCCCTAGAGGGCGCCGAAGCCTACGCGGCGGGTTTCCTCGGCACCGATCTCCACGTAACCAAGGACATTGCCGGGAACGATGATCTGGCGGCCCTTCTCATCGGTCAGGCGCAGTTCCGAGCCCTTGGACACGGCCTCCGCCACGATCTTGGCCACGGCGTCGGCGTCCAAAGAGGATTCGAGCACGATTTCACGGCCAACGTTCTGAATGCCGATCTTTACTTCCACAGCAAGGCCTCCAAGCCAATCAAGTGTTAAGTCAGTCCTCTATTTGTAGCCTAGGACTCTTTAGGGAATCGACTGATTCCGCGCCAAGCTAAACGATAGATCAGATCACTGGCCACATCGAGGTCGAGGTTTCCGTCTGTTTCAAGCCAGTACCGGGCGCTGACCTGCGCCATTCCTGCCAAACCGCGGCCAAGGAGCTGGGCCTCAAGGGGAGGCAACTTGGTGTCCTCTGCGATGACGTGGGCGACGGCATCCGCGAACGTTTTGTTGAATGTCTCCAAACGGGAACTGACGTCGGGATCATTGATGAGGTCCGACTCGAAAACCAGGCGGTGGGCTTGGTCGTCGTCCGCAATAAACCTGTAATAAGCGCGCATGACGGCCTTGACGCGTTCCTTGTTGTCCGTGGTGGAGTTCAATGCGCTGAGCATCAACTCCGTCAGCGTAGCCAGGTGGCTGTCAAGGAGAGCCATGTAGAGCTCGCGCTTGGACGGAAAGTGCTGGTACAGCACTGGTTTGCTCACGTGGGCTGCCTCAGCGATTTCGTCCATGGCGGCGCCATGGAAACCGTTGGAGACGAAAACTTCCAACGCAGCATTCAGCAACTGTGCGCGGCGCTCGTCCCGCGGCAACCTTGGTGAACGCGTTGAACCAGCCCGTTCCTGCTTGGCCGGTACCCCATCGTGTGCCCGTGTGCCGTCAGCCACAGTCTGCCGCCTTTCCTTTGCAGTTATGACCACTCTACCGGTGGGTAATATGACCGGGCGGCATCGGCAGGCATACATTGGGGTATGGCCTCAATTGTTGCTGCCCACGCTGCTGCGCCCGCTGTCCTGCCGCCCCTTGTTGAACCGGCCGCCGAACTTACGCCGGCCGAGGTGGAGCGGTACTCCCGGCATCTCATCATTCCGGAAATTGGCGCCGTGGGCCAACGCAGGCTTAAGAATGCGAAAGTCCTCGTCATAGGCGCCGGCGGGCTTGGTTCCCCGGCACTGTTGTATCTGGCAGCAGCCGGCGTCGGCACACTTGGCATTGTGGATGACGACGAGGTGGACCTCAGCAACCTGCAGCGCCAGGTCATCCACGGCGTCAAGGACGTCGGCACTCCAAAGATCGAGTCTGCACGCAACGCCATCGCGGATCTCAATCCTCTGGTGAACGTAGTGCTGCATCACCAGCGGCTGGACTCTTCCAACGCGCTGGAGTTGTTCGCGCAGTATGACCTCATCCTCGATGGCGCTGACAACTTTGCCACGCGGTACCTGGTGAACGACGCCGCCGCCATTCTCGGGAAGCCCTACGTTTGGGGCTCCATCTTCCGATTCGACGGCCAGGTAAGTGTCTTTTGGGCCGATCACGGCCCCACCTACAGGGACCTCTATCCTGAAGCCCCTCCGGCAGGTTCCGTACCTTCCTGTGGCGAGGGAGGCGTGTTCGGCATGTTGTGCGCAGCGGTCGGATCGCTCATGGTGACCGAAGCCGTGAAGCTGATCACCGGCGTCGGACGTTCACTGCTCTGCCGCGTGGCGCTTTTTGATGCCCTGGGTGGAAGCTGGCGCGAGATCAAGGTGTCCAAAGACCCGGAGGCTGAACCCATCACGGAACTCACTGACTACGAGGCCTTTTGCGGTGTGACGCCGTTGGCGGCTGCTGACCAGGACCATACGGTGTCTGCCGAAGACCTCGCCGGGATGCTTGCAGAGCGGGAATCGGGTGAGCGGGACTTCGAGTTGGTGGATGTTCGCGAGTCGGGGGAGCACAGCATTGTGAGCATCGAGGGCTCCGTCCTCATTCCGCAGGGCCGCATCCTCTCCGGCGAGGCCTGGGTGGAGCTGCCGCAAGACAAAGACATCGTTTTCCACTGCAAGGCCGGGACACGCTCTGCTGCAGTTCTGGAGGCCGCGCAGAAAGCGGGCTATACCCGTGTCAGCCATCTCGACGGCGGTATTCTCGCCTGGGTGCGCGACATCGAGCCGGAGAAACCCGTCTACTGAGTTGGTGCCCGGTGCTCTTACCGTCTGGGAAGCTCAACCATGAGCGAATCGACGGACACTGCGCAGTAACCCCTTGGAACGGAATTCGGACACGGCTCGACAGCCATGGACGTGATCTCCGGAGTCGACCTCTCAGGCAAGACCGACGTCGTTACCGGCGGATACTCAGGCCTTGGCCCCGGGACAGGGAGCGGCCACCTCGGTAGGGGCGGCGACTGCGCCCGCGTCAAAGAAATTGTGGAGCCTTTCCGCTGCGCTAACGGGCGTCAACGCCTTCGCCTGGGAAGGGGAGGCTCTCAGGCGCTCTCCGAGCGGAGTTGCTGGTGGTCCACGGGGCACTCCGCTGCCGGGGCTGCAGCCGCGGGCTGTTCCACCTGGATGCCGTAGAGGGCCTCAAGGGCTGCGACGTAGTCGTCCTGTTGGCCGTTGGCGGCGAGTTCGCGGGCACGTACGGTGGGGATGTGCAGGAGCTGCTTGACCATCCGGCGAAGCGCGAACTCCACTTCTTCAGCGGCAGCAGTACAGCCGTGGCGTGCACGCACCTTTTCCATTTCGGCGTCAAGGACGTTCATCGTGTGGCGGCGCAGCGCAACGATGGCGGTGTCCACGGAACGCGCTTCGCGCTGGGACTCGAAGGACGCGGCAGCGCCGGTGACGATTGCACTGGCCTGGGACAGGGATTCTGCTTGTTCCTGTGGCGCAGCGAGGCGTACGGATTCCAGAGTCAGCAACTCGACGCCGTCGAGTTCCCCCACTGCGGGATCGAAGTCATGGGTGAGCGCGAGGTCGATCGCAATCAATGGCTTGTCCGACTTTTCCCGGACGCGGGCCAGGTCTGCGGCCTCCACCCGGTTGTCGGAACCGCTGCAGCCGATCATGACGTCAGCCGCCGCTACGGCAGCCGGGAGAGTGTCGGCGTCGAGTGCTGTTCCGCCGCGGGTGGCGACGAAGCCTTCGGCGCGGCCGGACGAAGAGTAGACGGAGATATCGGTGCAGTTGCGCTCACGCAGAAGCGACATGGTGGCTCCGGCGTACGCCCCGGTTCCGAACACC
This sequence comes from Paenarthrobacter aurescens, assembly GCF_025421775.1. Classification (GTDB taxonomy): domain Bacteria; phylum Actinomycetota; class Actinomycetes; order Actinomycetales; family Micrococcaceae; genus Arthrobacter; species Arthrobacter aurescens_B. Next base: position 34,762 of record NZ_JAOEFX010000005.1, read on the forward strand.
ACGACCTTCTTGCTGGACCAATCGTCGTTCTCGGCAAGATCGGTAGCCAGGTCCAATGCGACGGAAACGATCGAGAGGCCGCGGGAGCCGAGGGCGGTCTGCGCGCCGACGTCCTTGGCGGTCTTGGAAGCTGCTTGGAACAGCCGGACGAGACCGGAACTCGCTGTCCCTTCCTGCTGGGCGGTGATGAGTGCCCGTCGGACCTGTCCGGCGATTTCACGCTCACCAACCACTGCGGAGTCCAGTCCGGCGCTCACGGCAAAGAGATGGCGGGTGACGTCGGGGCCGATGTGGGTCGCGAACGAACGGGAGACAAGTTGTTCGTTGAGTCCGCTGAGTTCGCTGATTTGGGAAACAAGGGCGGAACGGGCAGCTTCAAGGTCAGCTCCGTTGGCCGTTTCGCCGTAAACCTCGTAGCGGTTGCAGGTGGCCAGGACCACTGCGCCGGAGACCATGGGGGAATCTGTCAGGGCTGCCGAGGCAAGCCCAGAGGAACCGTTGCTCAACTGAGCGACGGTTTCGAGGTCGATGTCGGCGTGTGTAGCCACCAATGAGAAAAGAACCACAACACCCCAATCATAGCTTTTTCGTAGCCCGGTAGAACAATGTGGCACCGTGGTGATCCCCACGCACGGGCGTGATCCCCGCCACACGCGCTCGGGTGGGGCGCGACGTGACAGCTTGTCGTTATCTTTTGTCCCGGATTTTCGGCACAATCGAAGGCATGACTTCTAGCGCGGCAGCATCCAACAGTACGGCCTCCACCGCCCCGGCGGGAACACTTGGCGCCAACCACCCGCTGAAGGACGGCCGTACCTCGGATTCACCGCTGATCACGGCCTACCGTGGCGGCAAGCCGTCCCGCCGGCCCGTCTGGTTCATGCGCCAGGCCGGCCGTTCCCTGCCGGAGTACCTGAAGGTGCGCGAGGGCGTTGCCATGCTGGACTCCTGCTTGCGGCCGGAGCTTGCGGCGGAGATTACCCTCCAGCCGGTTCGTCGCCATGACGTGGATGCGGCCATTTTCTTCTCCGACATCGTTATTCCGCTGAAGCTTGCGGGTGTCGGTGTGGACATTGTTCCGGGCGTTGGGCCCGTCCTGGACAAGCCGGTCCGCACGGCAGCGGATGTTGCTGCGCTGCCCACCCTGACGTGGGAAGCCTTGGAGCCCATCCGGGAAGCTGTGCGCCTGACGGTTGCCGAGCTTGGCAGGACACCACTCATTGGCTTTGCCGGGGCACCGTTCACTCTTGCGGCCTACATGGTTGAAGGGAAGCCGTCGCGTGACCACCTCGGCCCGCGGACCATGATGCACGCTGATCCTGAAACGTGGGAAGCCTTGGCGAACTGGGCAGCCGATACCTCCGGCATGTTCCTGCAGGCGCAACTTGAGGCAGGCGCTTCGGCCGCGCAGCTCTTTGACTCCTGGGCAGGATCCCTGGGTCTGGCTGACTACACCAAGTACGTGGCACCCGCCTCGGCGCGGGCCCTTGACCACGTCCGCGGTTTGGGGGCTCCGTTGATCCACTTCGGTACCGGGACGTCCGAGCTCCTGGTTGCCATGCGCGATGTAGGAGTGGACGTTGTGGGCGTCGACTACCGCCTGCCGTTGGACGAAGCCAACCGCCGCTTGGGCGGCACCGTGCCGTTGCAGGGCAACATCGACCCCGCGCTGCTGTCGGCACCGTGGGAGGTCCTTGAAGCCCACGTCCGCGAAGTCATCGCTGCCGGCGCGCATGCCCCCGGGCACGTACTGAACCTTGGTCACGGTGTTCCTCCCGAAACGGACCCTACGGTCCTCACCCGCGTCGTGGAACTCATCCACTCCATCCCCTCGGAGTAAGCCGATGCGCGGGGGGCACGCAACGCCAGACGTCCACGCAGCCGGGCCAGCGGCCGTCGTCGTGGGGGGCGGCATCTCGGGCCTGGTTGCCGCGCGAGAACTGGCCATGGCCGGCGCCGCGGTTACAGTCCTCGAGGCCAGCGACGCCTGGGGCGGCTGTGTGGGAAGCCATGTTGTTGCCGGGCTGCAGCTGGACAGCGGTGCGGAGTCCTTCGCCACACGGTCCACAGCCGTAGCGGATCTGGCTCGTGAGCTGGGGTTGGCGGACAGGATCGTGGCCCCGCGCCCGGGCGGCGCGTGGGTGCAGCTTCCGGACGACCCAAGGGAACTTCCTAAAACGGGGGTCCTCGGAATCCCCGCAAACCCCTGGGACCCCGAAGTGCGGCGTTCCCTGGGGTTTTCCGGTGCCATCAGGGCTTCCGTGGACCGCTGGCTGCCTGCAGCGATCGGGACATCGTCCGACGTCACCAGTGTTTCTTCCCTCGTACGCGCCCGCATGGGCAAGAGAGTCCTCGAGAGACTTGTTTCCCCGGTGGTGGGTGGTGTCCATTCGGCCGATCCGTCCCTCCTGGACGTCGACATGGTGGCGCCCGGGCTACGGGCGGGTGTCCGCAAGCATGGTTCATTGGCCGCCGCCGTTGCGGCCCAACGCCGGGGCTCCGCTTCCGGCCCTGCCGGTCCAGCCAAAGCTGGGTCCGCCGTCGCCGGTTTGAAGGGCGGCATGAATACGCTGGTGGCCGCGCTGGTGGCCGACCTTCGGGAACGCGGCGTTGAGCTGATCGCCGGCAAGCGCGCCGATACCGTTGTGATGACCCCGGGCGGATGGCGGGTCGGCGCTGGAGAAACCGTGTACGACGCCGGCCGGTTGGTCGTTGCGCTCGACGGCCCGGCCGCCGTCGGACTTCTGGAGCAGTCCCTGCCGGAACTGGCCGCGCTGCGTCCCGAACCCGGCCCGCTGGTCAGCCTGGTGACGATGGTGGTGGACCTGCCCGAGCTCGATGGGAGACCCCGCGGGACCGGGATCCTGGTGGCTCCCCAGACTCCCGGGATCAAGGCCAAGGCGCTGACCCACGCAACGGCAAAATGGGACTGGTTGGCCGACGAAGCAGGTCCCGGCACCCACGTCCTGCGCTTGTCCTATGGTCGACGGGAAGAGGCGCGCGGGGGAGTGGAGGATGTGGTTCTGGATGATGAATCGCTCCTGGCCGCGGCCTTGAAAGATGCCACAACATTGTTGACTGTGCCCGTATCCCAGGCGGACATCGTGGACTGGGATGTGGTGCGGTGGGCGGGTGCGCTGCCTTTTGCCGCCGTCGGTCATAAACAGCGCGTAGCGCAGGTCCGTAAGCTGTGCGCTCGAGCCAACGGCCTGAGTGTCGTGGGAGGCTGGCTCGCCGGGAATGGGCTGGCTGCCGTTGTGGCTGATACCCGGGCCCAGGTCGCGGCGGAAAGCGCCGGCGCGGCCTGAGTGATGTGATTTGCATCACTTCTACGCGTTGTAGAACTGATCCGTTTCGACTTAGGGGCTGGCACGGGGCAAACTTGAACCATGAGCCACACTTCTGCCGAATCTGTCACTAAAACTGCTGAAACCGAAGAACAGTTCTACACACTGTGGACGGTCTTCAAGCGCTCGGCCGACGTCCTGCGCAGCGGCGATGCTGCCCAGGAATTCGAAGCCCTTGCGGAAAAGCTCGCGGAAGGCGGCGTGATCCTCCGGGGCAGTTACGACGTCTCGGCAATGCGCTCGGATGCTGACATCATGGTGTGGCTCCACGGCCCCAAGCCGGAGGCCCTGCAGGCCGCCGTCCGATCCATCCGCCGCAGCAAGCTTTTCGCAGGAACCGACATCGTCTGGTCTGCCATGGGCGTGCACCGCGAAGCCGAGTTCTCCAAGAGCCACGTGCCTGCCTACGCCCGCGGTGTCGAGCCCAGCACCTGGCTCTGCGTCTACCCGTTTGTGCGCTCCTACGAGTGGTACCTGCTTCCCACGGACGAGCGCGGAAAGATGCTCCGCGACCACGGCCTGCTGGGACGCGAATTCCCCCAGGTCATCTCCAACACCGTCTCATCGTTTGCCTTGGGCGACTGGGAATGGATCCTTGGTCTCGAAGCACCTGAATTGGTGGATCTCGTGGACCTGATGCGCCACCTGCGCGCCACCGAGGCACGTCACCACGTTCGTGAAGAAATCCCCTTCTACACCGGCCGCCGCGTATCGGCGGCCGAGATTGCCGAGGTTCTCGCATGACCGAGCTTGCTATCACCACGGAGCCGAACGCCATCACTGAGCGCGGACGCCAGGAACCCAAGCGCTACGACGCTGTCCTGCTCGCATCCTTCGGTGGTCCCGAGGGCCAGGACGACGTTATCCCGTTCCTGCGCAACGTCACCCGTGGCCGCGGCATCCCGGACGAGCGCCTCGAAGAGGTCTCCCACCACTACCGCGCGTTCGGTGGCATCAGCCCCATCAACCAGCAGAACCGTGAGCTGAAGGCCGCTATTGAGGCGGAACTGTCCAAGCGGGATATCGAGCTGCCGGTCCTCTGGGGCAACCGGAACTGGGACCCCTACATCGCTCCGGTCCTGCAGGACGCTTACGACGCCGGACACCGCCGGATCCTGATGCTCACCACCAGCATCTATTCCTGCTACTCCAGCTGCCGCCAGTACCGCGAAGACATTGGGGTTGCCCTGACCGAAACCGGTTTGGACGGCAAACTCGAGGTGGACAAGATCCGCCAGTACTTTGACCACCCCGGCGTAGTCCAGCCGTTCCTTGAGGGCACAGCTGCGGGCCTGGAAGAGATCCGCGGCAAGCTCGCGGCCGCCGGAGAAGCCGACCCGGACTCTAAAATTCGCGTCCTGTTCGCCACGCACTCCATTCCTACCCGGGATGCCGAAGCGGCAGGCAGGTCCGAGGACGAGCCCCGCGAATTCGCTGAAGGTTCCGCCTACGCCGCACAGCACCTTGCTAATGCGCAGGCCATCATGAACTCCGTGGCGCCGAATGTTGCTTGGGACCTGGTGTACCAGTCCCGCTCCGGGGCGCCGCACATTCCCTGGCTTGAACCGGACATCAATGACCACCTTGAAGAGATCGCCCCCGACGGCGTCCGCGGTGTGGTCATCGTTCCGCTTGGGTTCGTCAGCGACCACATGGAAGTTGCCTGGGACCTGGACACCGAAGCACTGGAAACCTGCAAGAACCTCAATATCGAGGCCACCCGTGTTCCCACCCCGGGTACGCATGCAGCTTTCGTGTCCGGCCTGGTGGACCTCATCTGTGAACGCACGGTGGAAAACAACATCGCAGAACGTCCCCACGTGACGGATCTGGGCCCTTGGTACGATGTCTGCCGCCCCAACTGCTGCGAGAACTTCCGCGGAGCAAAACCCGTTATTTCCGAAGTTGGCGTCGGGATCGGCATCGGCCACGATGCCTACCCCGCTGCGGAGGCTGCCAAGTGACTGTTCGCATCGGCACCAGGGCGAGCAAACTCGCACTGACGCAGACGCAGCAAACTGCGGACCGGTTGGCTGCTGTTGGCGGCTTCCCGGTGGAGCTCGTGCACATCAAGACCGAGGGCGACGTCAAGACCGGGTCCCTTTCCCAGATGGGCGGTACAGGCGTGTTTGTCGCGGCCCTTCGGGACGCCCTGCTCGCTGAGACCTGTGATGTTGCCGTGCACTCCCTTAAGGACCTGCCCACGGGAACAGCACTTGGCCTGAGCATTGCGGCGACTCCCAAGCGCGTGGATGTCCGCGACGTACTCTGCGCACGCGACGGCCTGACGCTCGCCGAACTGCCCGGTGGCGCCAAGGTTGGCACGGGTTCTCCACGCCGGGCGGCCCAGCTCAGGGCAGCACGTCCGGACATTGAGGTACTCGATATCCGTGGGAACGTGGACACGCGGCTGGGCCGCGTCCCGGGACTTCCCGGAAACACCACCGAGGAGGTTGTCCCGGGCAAGTCCTGCGACCTCGACGCCGTGGTGCTGGCCGCCGCGGGCCTGGAGCGCATTGACCGATTGGACACCGTCAGCGAATTCTTTGAGTCCGACGTCATGCTGCCCGCCCCCGGGCAGGGAGCGTTGGCCATTGAGTGCCGGACTGATGACGCCCCGCGCTTGGCTGGTTCCGGCGAGGGTTCCAACGGGGTGCTGGCCCAGGCCCTTGCTGCTTTGAACGACGACGATACCCGCCTGGCCGTTACGGCCGAGCGCGCCGTCCTGGCTCGGCTGGAAGCCGGTTGTGCGGCTCCCGTGGGTGCCTACGCCTTCCGGAAGGGCAGCATGCTGCACCTTGAAGCAGTGGTCTGCGCTGTGGATGGCACCAAGACCGTCCGCGAGAAGAAAGCCACAGACGGTCTTACGGAAGTCGGAGCCACCTTGCTCGGCATCGAGGTGGCAGAGCTCTTGCTCGCTGCAGGCGCCGCGGAGATCGCGGACCTTGCCGCGTCCTGAGCCGCATGAAGTGAACGGGTTGACCGGTCGGCGCGTCCTGATGACCAGGAGCGCCGACCGTGCGCGCCCCTTGGCGGCGCTCCTGAGCAGCTTGGGGGCGGAGCCGCTGGTGCTTCCGCTCATCGACTTTGAGCGGGCTGAGGATCAGGCGTCCCTCGACGTTGCCCTTGACCGTTTGGCCGCCGGCGGTTTCGATTGGCTGGTGATCAGCAGCATCACCACCGCGCGGGTCCTGATGGAAAAGGCCGCAGAGCGTGGGACCACACCAGCGCAATTGGTTCCGGACGGAACCCGGGTTGCCACGATTGGTCCGTCCTCACTGCGGATCCTGAAAGCCATTGGCTTGTCCGTCGTCCTCGCGCCCAAGGAACTTCAGTCCGCAGATGGACTCGTCGAGCTATGGGATGCAGCGCCCGCGCGGGTACTCCTGCCGCAAGCGGATATCGCTGCACCTGGGCTGCGGGAAGGCCTTGCCGCAAAAGGTGCACAAGTGACGTCGGTGGTCGCCTACCACACGGTCGATTACCCGGCCCGGATGGGACTGCGCCTGGAAGCGGAACTGCCTGCCGCCGTCGTAGTTTCCGGCCAGGACCTGCAGCCAATGAGCAGCCCGGAAGAAGTGCGGGTGGCTCTCGACGCCGGCACCCTGGACGCCGTTGTGGCTGCTTCGCCCAGCGCTGCTCGCCGCATCGCCGAAACCCTGCTGCCCTTGGGCAGGTGCCGCTTGATTGCCATCGGGCGTCCGACGGCGGCAGAGGCCGGACGCCTCGGCCTCGCCGTGGCCGCAACAGCCAAAGAACCAACCCCGGACGGCATCGTGGCCGCCTTGGAATCTGTTTTCGCCAACGAAGGGAACCCGCAATGAGCTTTCCGAACCATCGTCCCCGCCGCCTGCGCACCACTCCCGCCATGCGCAGGCTCACCGCAGAGAACCGCCTGGCACCTGCGGACCTTATTCTCCCGGCGTTCATTCGGGAAGGCCTCAGCGAGCCGAGTCCTATCAGCTCCATGCCCGGTGTCGTCCAGCACACCACGGACTCCCTGAAGCGTGCAGCCGCGGAAGCCGTCGGGTTGGGGGTAGGGGGCATCATGCTTTTCGGAGTTCCCGCCGTCCGGGACGCAAAAGGCACCGCTTCGCTTGACCCCGAAGGTGTCCTGAACAAGGCCATCCGCGACGTCAAGGCAGAGGTGGGAGACGACCTGGTGATCATGGGCGATGTCTGCCTGGACGAATTCACCGACCACGGCCACTGTGGCGTCCTTGATGCCGAGGGCTACGTGGACAATGACGCCACGCTGGAGATCTACGGCCAAATGGCTGTTGCCCAGGCCGAGGCCGGCGCCCATGTGTTGGGGCCGTCGGGCATGATGGACGGTCAGATAGCGGTCATCCGCCAGGCTTTGGAGGAATCCGGACACAAGAACACGGCAGTACTCGCCTACGCCGCCAAGTATGCCTCGGCGTTCTACGGCCCGTTCCGTGAGGCCGTTGATTCCCAGCTCAAAGGGGACCGCCGGACCTATCAGATGGACGCGGCCAACCGACGTGAGGCCATCCTGGAAGTTGAACTGGACCTTGAAGAAGGCGCCGACATGGTGATGGTCAAGCCCGCCATGAGCTACTTGGACATCCTGGCCGACGTCGCAGCAATGAGCCCGGTACCCGTTTCGGCCTACCAAATATCCGGCGAGTACGCCATGATCGAAGCGGCCGCAGCCAACGGTTGGATCGACAGGCGCGGCGCCATTACCGAATCCGTGCTCGGGATCAAGCGTGCCGGAGCCGATACCGTCCTGACCTACTGGGCCTCCGAACTGGCAGGTTGGCTGAAGGAGTCCTGATGTCCTCTGTCCCCTCAGAATCCACAATCCCCTCCGACCCCACAGTCCCCTCAGACCCCACCGCGCCGGTGGCGGCCGACCGGATCCTGCTCGGCCTGAACACCTTCGGCGACGCCGGAGTGGATGCCGACGGAAGCCCCAAGGAGCACGCGCGGGTCCTGCGCGAGCTGCTGGAAGAAGCAAAGCTGGCTGACGCCGTCGGTGTCCATGCGTTCGGTGTTGGTGAACACCACCGCCGGGACTTCGCGGTGTCTGCACCCGAGGTGTTCCTTGCAGCAGCAGCCGCGGTAACCTCACGGATACGGTTGGGCTCGGCCGTAACCGTGCTCAGCTCGGATGATCCGATCCGTGTCTTCCAGCGGTTTGCCACCGTGGATGCACTGTCCAACGGCAGGGCTGAAGTGATGCTCGGCAGGGGCTCTTTCGTCGAGTCCTTCCCGTTGTTCGGGCTGGACCTTGCGGACTACGACGTCTTGTTTGAGGAGAAACTGGAGCTCTTCGACAAGGTGCGCGCGCAGAAACCGGTTCATTGGGAGGGCCGCACGAGGCCCAACGTCAACGGACTCCAGGTGTACCCGAAGTTGCAGCACCACTTGCTGCCTGCCTGGATTGGGGTTGGCGGAACTCCCGAGTCGGTACTGCGGTGCGCGGAGTATGGCTACCCAATCATCTTTGCCATCATTGGGGGAGAGCCCCGCCGGTTCGCCCCTCTCGTGAACCTGTACCGGGAAGCGATGGCCAAATACGGACATCCGATGCGCCAGATCGCCACCCACTCACCGGGTTTCATTGCTGATACGGACGAAGCTGCGCGTGAGGGACTCTTTCCGCACTGGCTTGAGCAGCGCAACAGGATTGGTGCCGAGCGCGGATGGGGCCCGGGGAACCGTGGCGAGTTCGATGCCATGTGCGGCCCGGAAGGTGCGCTCTACGTGGGCTCGCCGGAGACTGTGGCGCAAAAGATCGCCCTGCTTAAGCGCAATCTCGGCGTGGACCGTTTCGACCTCAAATACAGCAACGGGACGCTGCCGCACGAATCCATGATGCGCTGCATCGAGCTCTACGGCACCGTGGTTGCTCCGAGGGTTGCCGAGCTGCTGGCCGAAGCATCCTAGTTGCGGCTTTGCCGCACCTGAATCACTGAAAGAATAGGAAACATGACTTCAAACACCCCTGTGTCCGACCAGCTCTTCGACCGCGCCAGGTCCCTTATGCCCGGCGGCGTGAACTCCCCGGTCCGCGCCTTCGGATCCGTGGGTGGCAACCCGAAGTTCATGGTCTCGGCCAAGGGGGCCTACCTCACGGACGCCGACGGCAAGGAATACGTGGACCTCGTGTGCTCCTGGGGACCGGCGCTGCTGGGCCACGCACACCCTGCTGTGCTCGATGCCGTACACGCAGCTGTGGACCGGGGCCTTTCCTTCGGTGCTTCCACTCCGGATGAAGCGAATCTTGCCGAGATCGTCAAGGAACGGGTTTCCGCCGTGGAACGCCTGCGGATGGTGTCGACCGGCACCGAAGCGACCATGACTGCGGTACGCCTGGCCCGTGGCTTTACGGGCCGCAACCTGATCATCAAGTTCGCGGGTTGCTACCACGGCCACCTGGATGGATTGCTGGCGGCTGCAGGTTCCGGTGTAGCCACGTTGGCGCTGCCCGGCTCGGCCGGCGTCACTGCGGCGACTGCTGCTGAGACACTGGTACTGCCGTACAACGATCTCGCTGCCGTCGAGGCTGCCTTTGCCACGCACGGCAACGACATCGCGGCCGTGATCACGGAAGCAGCTCCAGCCAACATGGGCGTCGTCACGCCGGGGGAGGGCTTCAACGCTGGGCTGTCCCGCATTACCAAGGAATACGGTGCCCTCCTCATCGTGGACGAAGTCCTCACCGGATTCCGCACCGGGTACTCCGGCTACTGGGGGCTGACGGGGCGCCAGGAAGGCTGGTCACCGGACCTGCTCACCTTCGGCAAGGTCATCGGCGGCGGAATGCCGACGGCGGCACTCGGCGGCCGCGCCGACGTCATGGACTACCTTGCTCCCGTCGGCCCGGTCTACCAGGCAGGCACGCTGTCCGGAAACCCCGTGGCCATGGCCGCCGGCGTAGCAACGCTGACGCATGCCACCCCCGAGGTATATGCCTATGTGGATGCGCGTTCCCTGGAGCTCTCGGCCGCGCTGTCCTCTGCCCTTGATGCTGCCGGCGTGGACCACTCCATCCAGCGCGCGGGAAACCTGTTTTCGGTTGCCTTCGGTACGTCGGCCCACGGGGTGCACAATTACGACGACGCCCAGGGCCAGGAAAGCTTCCGCTACGCACCGTTCTTCCACTCGATGCTGGATTCCGGTGTATACCTGCCTCCGTCCGTCTTCGAAGCCTGGTTCTTGTCAGCTGCACATGACGATGCAGCGATGAACCGAATCATCGAGGCCCTCCCGGCAGCAGCCGAGGCGGCAGCAGCCGCCTCAGCGTAGTCGTCCAAATGCCCCGGGCGGCTGCGTGAAGCATCTGCCCGGGGCATTGTCGTGTCCGCACGGGGTAGGCTCGTAGATGGAAACCCAACCCCAACGAATTTACGGTTTACCATGCGCAAGACCCAGACAATTGCATCCCTCGGTATGAGCATTGCGGCGGCTGGAGCTTTGGTCGCCATGGCGTCAGGTTGCTCAACCGGCAACGGAACCAGCGGTCCGACGTCCGCGGAGGGGCCGCCGTCGGCCTCTTCCTCGCCGCCAGGTAGTCCGGCTCCCACCACGTCGGCAGCAGCGCCAACCACACAACCCGCGTCTCCTTCCACGCCGTCTGCGGCCCCTGCACCGGCATCAAGCGCCCCGTCGGTGGCAGAGCAGCAACTCGCGGCCCTGAGCCTCGAACAACGCGTCGGGCAGCTGTTCATGGTGGCATCCAAGGCCACCGGCGCCGAGCCCGGAACCATGGAAGCGCTGAAGACGTATCACGCGGGCAACGTGTACCTGAGCGGACGCAGTAAAGCGGGCGCAGCTGCTACCGCTGCCGTTGTGTCGTCGTTGACAGCAACGGTGTCCCCAGCCACCACCGGCGGTGTGCCCCTTTTTGTGGCCACGGACCAAGAGGGCGGATATGTCCAGGTCCTCTCGGGCCCCGGTTTCTCTGCGATTCCAACAGCCTTGGTACAGGCAGGGGCCGGTCCCGCGAAGCTCCGGACGGATGCTGCAACGTGGGGAAGGGAATTGCGTAGTGCCGGGGTCAACGTCAATCTCGCGCCGGTACTGGACACGGTCACAAGCCCGGAGTTTGCGCCGTCCAACGCCCCGATCGGCCATTTTCAGCGTGAGTACGGCTACGCGCCCGGAACGGTGTCGACGCTGGGCAACGCCTTTGCCGATGGCATGAAGGACGCTGGCGTCGCCCCGGTGGTAAAGCACTTCCCGGGCTTGGGCCGGGTGGTTCCCAACACAGATGTCACCAGCGATGTCCGGGATGCCGCCACCACGCGCACCGATGCTGCGTTGGAACCATTCCACGACGCCATCAAGTCGGGCACCCAATGGGTCATGGTCTCAAATGCCTACTACGACAAGATCGATCCCGCGAATATTGCGCCGTTCTCCCCGACGGTGATGGACTCCATGCTGCGCGCCGATGCGGGATTCACAGGGATTGTCCTCTCGGACGACCTGTGCAGTGCCGCGCAGCTGGAGGCCTGGTCCGATGCAGACCGCGCCCTGAAGTTCTTTGGTGCAGGCGGCACCATGCTGGTGTGCGCAGATCCTGCAAGCCTTCCCGCAATGCACCAGGCTGTCATGAAGAAGGCCCAAACGGATCCTGCGTTCCGTGCAAAGGTGGATGCTGCCGCCCTCACGGTGCTGCGCGTCAAAGCCGGGCAATGATGACAGCAAAGAACCCCGCCTTCGCATGGAAGGCGGGGTTCCCCGTAACTGGTGCTTGTCCCGGTTAGAGGACGTCCGAGAGGAAGCCTTGAAGACGTTCCGTCTGCGGGTTGGTGAACAGCTGCTCCGGGGGACCGGATTCAACAACTACGCCGGCGTCCATGAAGGTCACTACGTCTGAGACGTTACGGGAGAAGCCCATCTCGTGGGTTACCACCACCATGGTCATGCCGCCCTTGGCCAGGTCCGTCATCAGGGCGAGGACGCCCTTGACGAGTTCCGGGTCCAGCGCGGAGGTGGCTTCGTCGAAGAACATCACCTCGGGCTTCATGGCCAGCGCACGGGCAATGGCCACACGCTGCTGCTGTCCGCCGGAAAGGTTGGCAGGACGCGAGTCAGCCTTGTGCTTCAGACCGACCAGGTCCAGTTGGGCCAGGGCTTCGTCGCGCGCCTGCTCCTTGGACATGCCACGGAGTTTTCGCAGTGCCAGCGAGATGTTCTCTGCCACCGTCTTGTGCGGGAACAGGTTGAACTGCTGGAAGACCATGCCGATCCGGCGGCGGAGCTCGTCGGGATTGTCCTTAAGTACCGAACGCCCGTCCAGCAGGATGTCACCCTGGTCCGGTTCGATGAGCCGGTTCATCACGCGGAGCAGCGTTGACTTGCCCGAGCCGGACGGACCGATCACGGAGGCCGTGGTGCCCTTCTCGACGTGCAGGTCGATGCCCCGCAACACGTGGTTGCTGCCGAAGGACAAATGGATGTTCTTGGCCGTCAGTGTGCCTGATGCAAATTCGCTCATGCCTGGGCTCCCTTTCCTACGACGGCTGCTGCCTCGTCCGGTTCCTTCTTCTCCGGCCGGCCGGAGCGCATGCGGGCATCAATCCAGTTCACAAAGTGCGTGAGCGGGATGGTCAGCGCCAGATAGAAGATGGCAGCAGCCACGTACGGGGACAGGTTGCCGCTGTTGGCTGCAGCGTCCTTGCCAATCTGGAAGATTTCACGTTCTGTGGCCAGCAGGCCAAGCATGAACACCAATGAGGATTCCTTGATCAGCGCGATGAACTGGTTCACCAAGGCGGGAAGAACCCGCCGGATGCCCTGGGGCACCACCACGAGGCGCATGGACGAGCCGTAGCTGAACCCGAGGGCACGGGTCGCTTCCAGCTGGCCCTTATCTACGCTCTGGATGCCTGAACGGAAAATCTCGCCAATGTACGCGCCTGACATCAAGGACAGGGCCGCGATGGCCATGGGGTACGGGCTCGTGGAGCCCGTCAGCTCGCGAATGATGGGGCCGAAACCGAAGCCGATCACCAAGATGGTCAGCACAGGTGGAAGCCCGCGGAGAATGTCAGTGTAAATGCGGGCTACCCACCGGGCCGCTGCGTTCCGGGAAATCCCCATCAGGGCGAGCAGCATCCCAAGTGCAGTCCCAATGATGCCCGAGACGACAGCCAGAACAATGGTATTGGGCAGGCCGACGGCGAACATTTTGGGGAGAACTTCGCCTATCGCCTCCCAGTCAAAGAAGGACTCGGCTAGTTGATTGAGGATATCCATGGAACGCCTTGGTTACTTGGCGGGGAGCTGGACGGCCTTGCTGCCCGGCTTCCAGCCTTGGGGGGTCTGCTCGGCGGCAGTCGGACGGTCCTTGTACCACTCGGCCGTGAGCTTGGCCCAGGTGCCGTCAGCAATGACAGCGTCCAAGCCGGAGTTCAGGGCGTCGATCAGCGGCTGGTTGTCCTTGTTCACGGCATACGCGGTGAAGTTCTGGGTGTTGACAACCTTCTCGGCGATCTTGGTGTTGTCGCCTTCCTTGACCTGGCCTTCGGCCTGCTGGGAAGGAGCAACCCAAGCATCGATCTGGCCGTTCTTCACGTTGCCGTAGACCGTGTTGTAGTCAGGGAAACGGACGGGCTCGATCTTGAGCGTGTTCGTCATGTAGTCATCCTGAACGGTGCCCTGGACGACGCCGATGCGCAGGCCCTCCTTGACGTCGGCGAAGCCGGTGACCTTGGAGTCGTTCTTGGTCACGATTGCCATGTAGCCGAAGTCGTAGCCGTTGGTGAAACCGACCGTCTTGCGGCGGGCGTCGGTAGTGGAGATGGAGGAGGATCCGGCGTCGAACTGCTTGTTGCCCACCTGGGAGAGAAGGGCCGAGAAGTCGGTGGACGCAAACTCGACCTTGAGGCCCAGCTTGTCGCCGATGGCGCGCAGGAGCTCATTGTCGTAGCCAGTGAACTTACCGGAAGGATCGATGAAGATGTTCGGCGGAGCGTCTGAAAGGGTGCCCACCCGCAGGGTGCCCTCAGTGATCAGGCCCAGTTTGGTCTTGTCGATCTTGTCCAGGGGCGTCACCTCGGCGGTGGTGAACGTATCGAGCGATTTCTGGTCGCTGCCGGCCAGTGCATCGGTGGGCGAGCCGCTGGGCTCGGAGGTTCCTCCGCCGCAGGCTGCCAGGGAAATCACCAGGGCTGCGGCCACGGGGGCAACAGACAGCCATTTAGGGGCTTTGAATTTCATAAAGAAATCACTTTCATCGGGTCACGGAGACGCTTCACGGTGGGCGGGGAATGTGGCAACCGAAAAGGAGGTTGGCTGCCCTAGCAGACTTCAACCCGCCAAACTTAATTATGTCACCAGCCCACCAGCGCACGGAGAATCGAACAAATGGTTGCTTGCACTCAATTTTTCCGAATAAAGTCCCCGTAGCAGGCTCGAAGGACTGCGGACTATTCCGGCAGTGAGAGCAAGCGTGGAATCCGCGCGCTAAAGAACCACAGTTCGGGGTTCCCGAAATTCCTGTGACTTGCGTCGCAGAACGTAACCCATGGTGGTGCCTGTACCGGCTTAGAAACCGCCCCGGCTCGCATCCTCAGGAGGAAGAACCGGCCACTCGCCTTCGATCACGGCGGTGGGCTTGCTCCGACGCAAGTACTGCTGGAAGTCAGCAGCTTGGGATGCCGCCCAGTCTACTTGCAGCTCGTGGAGCGTGGAGGCCGGCATCTGCAGCTTGGGGAATTTGCCGGCCATGGCATCCAACACCCGGAGCGTGGCCAGAGCATCCGCGGCAGAGGTATGCGCGTTGCTCAGATCAACCCCGTACTCCTCGCACAGGGCGGTCAAGGTTCGCTTTCCCTTGCGGTAGCGGTCCACCTGCTTGTTCATCACGTAGGGGTCCAGCACGGGAAAGCGGCTCAATTGAGGAACGCCGTAGCGGGCGGACTCGGCCGCCAGGACTGTGAAATCGTAGCTGGCGTTGAAAGCAATGACAGGAGTGCCGTCGTCGAACAGCCCTTGAAGTACCCCGGCGACCTCCCGCGTGACTTCTGCTGCCGGGCGGCCTTCCGCACGCGCCTTCTCTGTGGATATTCCGTGCACTTCACTTGCTTCGAGCGGGATCTCTACACCGGGATCTGCCAGCCACTCGTGTTCTGCGATGAGCTCGCCGTGGGCATCCACAACGGTGATGGAAGCGGTGACGATCCGCGCTGACCGGGAGTTCTTCCCGGTGGTCTCGAGGTCGAATGCGGCACGGGAGAGGGTGTTCCAGGAGCTCATGTCTTCAAGCTACCGGCTGGGTCCGACACTCTTTGGGCACGACACTCCTGCCGTTACGCTGAACACATGCAGATGGAGTATGTGACGGCGGTCCTGGCCGTTGTAGACCTTGTTCCATCGGGCTCGGCGGTCTCCTATGGTGACGTCGCGGAGCTTCTGGGAGCCGGCGGGCCGCGGCAGGTCGGCGCAGTCATGAGCCACTACGGAAGCTCCGTGGCCTGGTGGCGCGTGCTCCGGGCCAGCGGGGAGGCGCCTCCCGGTCACGAAGTCGATGCTTTGCGGCACTACGTGGACGAATCCACTCCGCTGCATGGCGCTTATGAGGCCTTCCTGAAGACGGGTGAAGGCCGGTGGCGCGTCGATCTGACAAACGCCCGATGGGCGCCTACCGACACTGACTTCGATCAACTTGATGTGATCTCTGACCTGTTGGAGCGTCAACTCCATAAATTGTCAGTACCCGATGATGAAATGACTGTGTGACCGCGACTCCTGCCAAAACCCGCCAAGCATCAGCAGCCCTCCGTCTGCTCCCGCCGCGAGAGACCCACTACGCGGCACCCGTTCTGTCCCTGGACCAACATGCAGTTGTTTCCCTCCGGCAGGGGAGCGGCCCCGTCCTGGTGCCAGGAGGTCCGGGAACGGGCAAGTCAACGGTGCTCGTGGAATCCGCAGTGCGCCGCGTCCGCGAGGATGGGCTGGACCCGGAACAGATCCTCATTCTTGCCCCCGGGCGCCACGCCGCCGCGGCTTTGCGGGACACCTTCACGGGACGGCTGGACCGCAGCCTCAGTACGACGCCGGCACGCACCTGGGCGTCGTACGCCTTTGACGTTATCCGGCGGGCGAAGGCTGAAGGCATCCTGCCGTTGACGCGGCCACCGAAGCTTCTGTCGGGCCCTGAACAGGACCTCATCATCAAGGAACTGCTGGAAGGTCACTCCCGCCCGGAGTTCCATTTGCCTTGGCCGGAGGATCTCGCTGCAGCTCTGCCTACCCGCGGCTTCCGTCACGAGATCCGGCAGTTGTTTGACCGCATCATCGAATCGGGACGCACCGCAGAGGACTTGGTCGGGCTTGCCTACGAGTGCGGACGGCCTGATTGGATGGCGGCAGCCCAGCTGTACAGCGAGTACCGGGACGTCTTGGACCTCCGCATGCCAGAGGCCTTTGACCCGGCCGGAATCATCACTACGGCCCGTCAGATTTTCCAGGATTCGCCGGAGTTCCTGGCCGCTGAAAGGGAACGTCTCCAACTCATCCTTGTGGACGACGCCCAGGAATCGAATCCGGCGGTGTTCGAGCTCCTTGCCGACATCGGGGAAGGAAAGGACCTTGTGGTGACGTACTCTCCGGATACCGTCGTGCAGGGTTTCCGGGGCGCACGTCCGGACTTGGTCTCAGAGTTGCCAACACTTCTGCGCGGTCAGCAGCATGCTGTTCTCGAACGTCCGTTGTCCGTGACCCACAGGCACACGCCGGAAGTGGCTGAGGCCTGGTCCCGGGTCGCGGCGCGCATCTCGCAGCGTTCCGGTGGTCAGTTGGCCAGGCAGTTGGAACAGCCGGACCGTCCGCAAGCCCCACATCCGGCTCCCCGGGATGGTCGCGTAGAGGGGCATGTGCTGCCGTCCGCCGTCCACGAGCTCCGGTACGTCGCGCAGCGGATCCTCGAAGCACAGCTGCGGGAATCCCGGGAGTTTAGTGACATCGCGGTGATCGTTCGGAACGGCGGGCAGATTTCCCAGTTGCAGCGGTACCTAAGCGGCCAGGGGATCCCAGTGCGTGTTCCCGTAGCGGACTCAGCTGTCCGGGACGAAGTCGCCGTCCGTCCACTGCTGGAGGCCTTTGCCATTGTTCTGGACCCGTCAAAGCTCACACCGGAAACCGCAGTGTCCCTTCTGACATCGCGCATCGGAGGTGCCACTGCCATCGAGTTGCGAAGGCTGCGGCAATCCTTGCGCCGCGAGGAACTCTTGGGAGGTGGCGGCCGCTCCAGCGACGCCCTGTTGGTCGAGGCCCTCCTCCAGCCGGGGGCGCTGGCCTCGCTGGGAATTGAGGGTAGTTCTGCCCGCAGGCTCGCCCGCATGATTGCTGCCGGTACCGCTGCCGCCGCTGAGCCAGGCGCCAATGCGGAATCTGTTCTGTGGGCTTTGTGGCACGCAACCGGGCTCTCTTCGCGGTGGGCAGAGATGGCGCTTGAAGGCGGCAATGCCGGGGCACGCGCCGATCGGGACCTTGACGCCATGATGGCGCTGTTCCATACGGCCGAGCGCTTCGTTGACCAACTGCCCGGTTCCGGTCCTGAGCAGTTCCTGGACTACCTGTTGAACCAGGAACTGCCCATGGACACCCTCGCCGCACGGGCGCAGCTTGAGGCGTGCGTAGAGATCATGACCCCTGCAAGCGCAGCAGGTCGTGAATGGCCAGTGGTGATCGTTGCCGGTCTCCAGGAAGGTGTCTGGCCCAATACCCGTCTACGCGGTGAACTGCTGGGCAGCACGGTGTATGCCGACGCTGTGGAGCACGGTGTGGACTACGCCCTTCGTCGTGGACCTTTGAGCAGGCTGCGTGATACCCGTTATGACGAACTCAGGAGCTTTTCTACGGCAGTATCACGTGCCCGCGAGGTTCTGATCTGCACGGCCGTGTCTTCTGAGGATGAGCAACCTTCGGCTTTCCTGGATTACGTCGCTCCGATGGGTTCCGGCCAGTACAAGCGTGACTACACTCCCGTGGACCGTCCGATGACTCTTAGAGCCCTCGTTGCGGAGCTAAGGCAGCACGCGCAGTCCGATGATTCCGGTGCCGCCGTCATCGGCGCCGGGCATGAGGCGGCACGGATACTGGCCCGGCTTGCCAGCACGGAGCCTCCTGTTCCCGGCGCCCACCCGGACACATGGTGGGGACTGGCGCCGCTGAGTTCCCTGGAGCCGGTAGTTCCCCCCGGGGGTACCGTCTCTGTCTCCCCCTCCAAAGTGGAAGCTGTCCATAAGTCCCCGCTGGACTGGTTCGTCCAGGCCGCTGGAGGCGAAGCTGCCACTGACTTCGCGCGAAGCCTCGGCACGTTGGTCCACAGCATTGCCCAGGAATTGCCCGACGCTTCAGGAGCCGAGTATGTTGCTGAACTCGTGCGCCGATGGCCTGCCCTGGGGATGAAAGACAACTGGGAAGGAAAACTTGACTTCCAGCGCGCGGAACAGATGGTCCGCAAATTGGCCCAGTACGTCCTCATCATGCGCAGCGAAGGAAGAAGCCTCCTGGCGGTAGAGCACGACTTCGAGGTCCAGCTTCCTGATGTGAGTGTGGAGGGGGCCCGCCCGGATGACCAGGAAGGGGACTCCACCCGTCACGCGGTGCTCCGTGGTCAGGTGGACCGCCTTGAGATCGATCCGGAGGGCAGGCTCGTCATCGTCGACCTCAAGACGGGCAAGCGTCAACCCGGCAAGGCCGAAGTGGCAAGGCACCCACAGTTGGGTGCCTACCAGGCGGCAATCCTTAGGGGCGCCTTCCATGACGCCGGAACCGGCGAAGAATCGCCCGACGCCGGGCCCCTCGCCGGGGCCGGGAATGGCCCCGTCCCCGGTGGCGCCGTGTTGGCCCAACTTGGTACCAAGACGAAGAGCCCAGCGGTGCAGCAGCAGGATCCGCTGGACCCCTCGGACAACTGGGCGGAAGGCCTGGTCAACGAGGCTGCTGCCCTGATGGCCGGGGCAACGTTCGAAGCACGGCACGATCCCAGCAAGGGCGGGCATGGCGGCCATGGATGCCGCCTGCCTGACATTTGCCCGTTGTGCGCAAGAGGAAAGCAGGTCACCGAATGACAACCGAGCTCCTGGACGGCCTGGCCCCCGATGCTTCCAGTTCCTACAGCAGCGCGGACGTGCCCAAGCCCCGGTTCTCGCCTTCTGAACTGGCTGACATCCTTGGCGAGAAGAACCACCCCACAACTGAACAGTCGGACATCATTGCCTCGTCACTTTCACCGCGCTTGGTGATCGCCGGGGCCGGTTCCGGGAAGACAGCCACCATGGCTGACCGGGTGGTTTGGCTTGTGGCAAATGGCTGGGTGCGCCCGGAGGAGGTACTTGGTGTTACCTTCACACGCAAGGCTGCAGGGGAACTGGCAAGCCGGATCCGGAGCAAGCTGGCCACGCTCCAGCGGATAGCTGCAGAGGACGATGGCAGCATAGGGTTCCCTGAGGGACTCCTCGGTGCGGACGACCTGGAACCCAAGGTGTCCACCTACCATTCCTATGCAAGCGGCATCGTGTCGGACTACGGCCTGCGTCTGGGCATCGAGCGTGACGTCGTCTTGCTGGGCGGGGCACAATCCTGGCAGCTGGCCAGCGAAGTGGTTGAGGCCTACGACGGCGACTACGAGCACTTCACGGCGGCCAAGTCCACACTGGTCAATGCCGTCATCCAGTTGGCGGGGGAGTGCGCCGAACACCTTCAGGATCCCGCCGCAGTGAGGGACTGGGTCCTGGAAAGGGTGGAGACTTTCGAGCAGCTACCCTACGTGGCCGGTGCGAAGAAGAATCCGGCCCAGGCAGCGGGAGACCTGGCGGCCATGCTCCGCACCCGCGCCAGCGTGGCGGATATGGTGGTGCGATACCAGGACGCGAAGCGGCAACGTGGAGTTCTTGATTTCGGCGACCTCGTGGCACTCGCGGCCAAGATAGCGAGCGATATTCCCCTCGCAGCGTCCACGGAGCGGGCTCGTTACAAAGTGGTGCTCCTGGACGAGTTCCAGGACACTTCCCATGCCCAACTCGTTCTCTTCTCGCGTCTTTTCGGCCACGGTCACGCCGTCACCGCCGTAGGCGACCCCAACCAGTCGATTTACGGATTCCGGGGCGCTTCGGCCGGACAGCTCTTCCATTTCGTGCAGGAGTTCCCCGTCAGGCATCTGGATGCCCCGGCTGGCTCTGAAGTCTATTCCGTGGCTCCCACCTCGTACCTGACCACTGCCTGGCGTAATGGCAGGCACATCCTCCAAGCAGCCAACACCATCGCTTCGCCCTTGAACAAGGCAGCAGCATCGGATGGCCCGGCAGGGGAGAGGGAGATGGCCAGCAGCGTCTCGGTTCCAGCTTTGGTTCCGAGCCCGGCTGCGGTGGACGGGAGCGTGGTGATTGGCCGTTTTGGTACGGATGAGGATGAAGCTGCCGTCATAGCCCGCGATGTCAGGCGCTATCAGCGGACTGTCTTCGAGGAAGAAAAGGACGGGACGCCCGTCAAGCCAACCATGGCTGTCCTATGCCGCAGGCGCGCCCAGATGGAGTGCATCCGCAGGGAGTTTGAACTGCAGGGAATCGCCTACGAGATCGTGGGACTTGGCGGCTTGCTGGACACGCCGGAAATCGTTGATCTGGTGGCTACTCTGCGTGTCCTCGCCGATCCCGGGCGTTCCGATGCGCTGATGCGGCTGCTGGCTGGAGCCCGTTGGCGAATTGGTCCGGCCGACTTGATGGCCTTCAGCGACTGGTCCCGTTTCCTGGCGCGTCGGCGGTCATCTCCGGACGCCCACTCCGAAACCACAGATGAGAACGAGGAACCGACTGCGGTAGTTGTTGAAAGCGACATCACCGATGCCGCAAGCCTGGTGGAGGCCCTTGACTTCCTCCCGAAGCCGGGGTGGACCTCCGGGCACGGGAGGAGCCTCAGTCCTGCTGCCTTGGATCGACTCGGCAGCCTCGCCTCGGAACTTCGTTCCCTCAGGAGCTACATCGGAGACGACCTCACCACGCTTCTCGGCGAGGTGGAGCGTGCCATGCTCTTGGACATCGAAGTGGCCGCCAAGCCGGGAATCAGCATTCATCAGGCGCGCCGCAACCTGGACGCGTTCCAGGACGCCGCAGCCGGGTTCCTGCAGACGTCCCAGCGCATCGATCTGTTGGCCTTTCTGTCGTGGCTGGAGGCCGCGGCTTCCGAAGAAGGCGGCTTGGACGTCGCCCCGGTGGAGACGAACAGGGAGGCAGTGCAATTGCTGACGGTTCACGCCTCCAAGGGCTTGGAATGGGATGTTGTCTTTGTCCCGGGCCTCAACGCAGGCTCGTTCCCCAGCAGCAGGGATTCGCGATGGAGCAGTGGCGCTGCGGCCTTGCCATGGCCCTTGAGGGGTGACCGCGCCGATCTTCCCCAGTGGGACCTGGACCAGCCAGACCAAAAGGGATGGCTGGACGCGGAAAAGTACTTCAAGTCCGAGGTCCAGCATCACGGCGAGGCCGAGGAACGGAGACTCGCCTATGTTGCCTATACCCGGGCGAAGTTCGTCTTGTGGGCGTCCAGCGCTGCGTGGAACGGCTCCCGCGCGGGAATGGCCGGCATGTCAGCTTTTCTCTCCGAGTTGGCTCCGCTTGCGGGACGTGCAGAAGAGGACAGCGGTAGCTCCCTTACAGCTGGTAGCGCGGTGATCCATCCGGAATCCGTTGCCGAGGAAGGCCTCCCTGAAGAAAGTCCGCTAACTGCAACGCTTGAGGTTGCCGGGTTCCCGTATGACCCTCTGGAAGGTCCGTCCGATCCCCGGACGGGAGCCCGCCTCCGACTGGTTCCGGGCCGGCGCCTTGCCATGGACCAGGCGGCCGCGATGGTCCGCCACTACATGGACGGGTCCGGCTGGGAAGCACCCTCTGCCGAGCTGGGTGGTGCGGCCGGGAAATGGTCAGAGGAGGCTGAACTCCTGCTGGATCGCCAACGGCAGCGTAAGACGGTTCAGGATGTTCACCTGCCCAGCCACATTTCGGCTTCATTGTTCGTTGACCTTGGTGCGGACCCGGCGGCCGTCCTGTCCCAGCTCCGGAGGCCTGTTCCCCGTGAACCGGGCATCTCTGCCCGTAAGGGCACGGCTTTCCATGCTTGGGTTGAGGAGTACTTCGGGACAACAGGCATGCTCGACCTCGATGAGGCGCCGGGCTCGGACTCCCACATCGACGAGGCTTACGGTTTGGATGACATGGTGGCGGCGTTCAAGCAGTCCGAATGGGCCCAGCGCGCGCCGGCGTTCGTCGAAGTTCCCGTGGAGACTCGGATTGGGGACGTCGTTGTCCGTGGACGGATCGACGCAGTGTTCCGTGACGCCGACGGCCGCTGGCAGCTCATCGACTGGAAAACCGGACGACGCCCGGCAGGTCAACAGCTGGCGACCAGGGCGGTGCAGCTGGCCGTGTACCGGCTGGCTTGGGCTCGGCTTAAGGACGTGCCCCTTGCAGAGGTCAGCGCAGCGTTTTATTACGTAGCGGAAGACTCAGTGGTGCGTCCGCACGATTTGGGCAGTGCCGAGGAACTCGAACAGATCGTTGTGAGGGCTCTGGAGAGCCGCGGCTAGAAGCCTAAGATCTCTCGGCCGCGTGAAGTGGCGTCACGTTGACCACACTGATGGCCGCAGTGGACGTGTCGTCAGGGATGGTCATGGCAGGGGAGTCACCGTCCGTGGCTTGGGTAGGCCCTTCGGGTTCTTTGGCATCGGCGGCCGATTCCGGTTCGCCGATTCCGTTTGGGGTTGACTCAACTGGCTGTTCAGGCGCGGCCGAAACCGTCTCCGCAGCGGCAGGCAGGGGAGCCACCGTGACTGATGACCCGGCGTCGGGAATTGCCATGACGCTGACGGGTGGCTGCTGGCCGGCCGGAGCTTCCGAAGCCTGTAGCCGGGCTGCCTCTTCTTCGGCAGCGTGCGCCGCCTCTTCTTCGTCGCGTCGGGCCTGCTCGTCGATGTCGTCCGACAGTGTCTGGAGCATGGACTCAGCCTCCGCCGTCATGCTCTGGTGCCCGGCCGCCATGGCCTTGACCAAATACTGGGCCAGGGCGAATTCGGCCAGTAGAGCGGCACGGCGGAGCAGGTGGACGTCGGGGGTTTCCCGGCGTGCCTCGGTGTAGTGGTTCAGGACAGCCTGAACGAACGAAGCCTCGTTGGATGCCACAAGCCAAGCGAAGTCGTCGGCTGGATCGCCGATCCGGAGATCGGTCCACCCAGTCAGGGCAGTCACCGAGTCGTCCTGCACCATGAGGTTGTCTTCATGGAGATCCCCATGAACCACCGAGGTGTTGAACCGCCAGAGGGCGACGTCTTCGAGGGCGTGTTCCCAGCGGCGAAGGAGGGTAGCCGGTATTTTGCCGGTGGTTGCGGCTTGGTCCAGCTCGTTGAGCTTGCGCTGCCGGAACTCATTTGCTGAGTAGCTTGGCAGGTCAGCGTTTGTCACGAGGGACAACGGGAGGTCGTGAATGGCGGCAAGGGCTGAGCCGATCTCCCGGGCCAAGGCAGGGCTGCCCGCGGAGAGCTCTTCGATGGAGAGCATTGAACCTTGCATGTGGGCGTAGACAAACGTGGTGAGGGCACCTTGGCGCACCGTGCCGGCGATCGTGGGCACGTGGAAGGGCAGCTCGGCACGGATGGCCGGTACGAAGGCACGCAGCACCATGAACTCCGTTTCCAACCGTGTGCTGGCTTCCGGATGGCGCGGCGAACGGACACGCCAGCGTTTGCCTTCCGAGTCGAGCAACAACGCCGAGTCGAAGTCTGCGTCATCGTCGGGGGAAAAGGCTGTAGCCGTCGGCGCCAGGCCAGGCACCGCCGCGGTTGCTATGGCGGCCAGTTCGAGCGGTGTTCTTCTCACCTTCTCCACGGTAGATTGAGTGAGGCCTGTGGCCATGATGCAGTGCGGCGAGTCTTCAGATCCACCGCAAAACAAGGCAATAATGGCTGCCCTGTCGGCCCGAGGGCGATGCATCCACAAGGCGGGACCATGCCAAATGTTTTTTGTCGGTACGAGTCAGTACGGTAGATACATGAGCAATACGGAGTCACCGGCGCTGGCCAACCACCTGATGGACACCGTTCTTCCAGTGCGCCCCGCCATGGTGGATCGGGGCTCGGGGGTTCGGATGAAGCCCGGCATGGTTGAGGACCTCATCGCCTCGGGCACGGCAAAGGCCATGGTGATCTCCCAGCGCAAGGCGCTGGTGAGCGCGGATGGGCTGTGGTTCGGGGACGCCGCTCCGTTGTGGAAGGCCCTCACCACGGGAGACACTGATACCGCTGCGGCCATTTACCTGGGCACCACCCTCGGCCCCTCCTCCTTGCTTGAAGGTACGTCCGTTCTGCTCTTCACCGTTGCTGAACCTCCGGCACCGGGCACCGCCACGGTGCCTGCAGACGCCCACTGGGCCGGCTTCCGGGAAGTCGCGGGTCGGCTGGATGCCAACGACACCGCCCTTTTCATCGAGGCAAGCGCGATCTCCAACTGGCACGCAACCCACACGCACTGCCCGCAGTGCGGAAATCCCACGGACGTCGAAGCCGGGGGCTGGGTTCGGCGGTGTCCCAAGGACAATTCAGAGCACTACCCCCGGACGGACCCCGCGATTATTGTCACGGTGGTAGGACCGGACGGCCGGCTTCTCTTGGGCGGCGGCGGTCCCGCGGACGCCAGGAACTACTCCACGCTTGCAGGTTTCGTTGAGCCCGGTGAGTCCTTGGAGCAAGCAGTTGTCCGTGAAATAGGGGAAGAAGTGGGCGTCCGTGTGACGGCCTGCCAGTATCTCGGTTCGCAGTCGTGGCCGTTTCCTGCCTCCCTCATGCTGGGGTTCACCGCCACCACCGATGACACTGTTGCCCGGCCTGACGGCGTCGAAGTCACACGGGCGCGCTGGTTCAGCCGCGAGGAATTGCAGCAGGCCGTCTCCAACGGCGAGATCACCATCTCCACGCGCCTGTCCATCGCGCGTTCACTGATTGAGCACTGGTACGGCGGCTTCATCGAAGACCTCCAGCCGTGACGGAGGACATTTTCGACGCCGGAGGGTCACTCGAGGACCGTATCCTCGGCGGTTTGGATGAAGAGCAGCGTGAAGTAGCCAGTACCCTGACGGGCCCCATGTGTGTCCTCGCGGGGGCCGGTACGGGCAAGACCCGTGCCATCACACACCGCATCGCGTACGGGGTTCACTCCGGCGTCTACAGCCCGCAACGGCTGCTGGCCGTGACGTTTACCGCGCGGGCGGCAGCGGAAATGCGCAGCAGGCTTCGTGATCTTGGTGTCGCCAACGTTCAAGCGCGCACCTTCCACGCTGCCGCACTAAGGCAATTGCAGTTCTTCTGGCCCCAGGCAATTGGCGGGACATTGCCAAATCTCCTGGACCACAAGGCCAACATGATCGCTGAAGCCTCCCGCAGGCTCCGCCTAAGCACGGACCGCGCATCCATCAGGGACTTGGCCGCTGAAATTGAATGGGCGAAGGTGTCAATGCTGACACCGGCCAACTACCTTGAGAACGCCCAGGACCGGGGAACGCCTGGCGGCTTTGACCTGACGGCGGTGTCCCGTGTTTTCCAGGCCTATGAGGACATCAAGACCGACCGCAACGTCATCGACTTCGAGGACGTCCTCCTGATCACCGTGGGTATCCTCCAGGAGGACCCGAAAGTGGCCGCTACGGTCCGGGAACAGTACCGGCATTTCGTGGTGGATGAGTACCAGGACGTATCGCCGCTGCAACAGCGGCTGTTGGATTTGTGGCTCGGGGGCCGAAACGAGTTGTGTGTGGTTGGCGATGCCAGCCAGACCATCTATTCCTTCACTGGTGCTTCACCCAAGCATTTGCTGGGGTTCAAAGCACAGTTCCCGGGAGCAACTGTCGTGAAGCTCATCCGTGACTATCGGTCCACCCCGCAAGTGGTGAAGCTGGCCAACGAACTCCTCGGGTCCCGCAGGAGTGGTGGTCCTGTTGCAGATGCCGCATGGGCGCCGCCCCTCCAGCTCGTTGCGCAGCGGCCCTCCGGTCCTGAGCCGCGCTTCATGGAGTGCCCGGATGACGAGGCCGAGGCAGCCGTGGTGGCCGGCAGGATTCAGGAATTGCTCAGCGCCGGTGTGAAGGCCAGTGAAATTGCCATACTGTTCCGCACCAACGGTCAGTCCGAGGCCTATGAGCAGGCTCTCGCTTCAGCCGGTATCGGCTACCAGCTGCGAGGTGGCGAACGGTTCTTCGCCCGGAAGGAAGTCCGGGATGCCATTCTCCAGCTGCGGGCCGCAACCCGCGCCGTGGCTGAGGGACCCCAAGAAGCACTGGGGCAGATCGTTCGGGATATTGTCGCTTCGCTTGGATATACGGATGCCGCACCGCACAGCGGGGGAGCGCTCCGCGAGAGGTGGGAATCGTTGGCTGCCTTGGTGGCCTTGGCCGATGAACTCGCCGTCAGCCGTGGCGAGTCCTTCACCTTGGCTGAGTTCGTCAACGAGCTCCAGGAACGCTCGGTGGCACAGCACGCACCTACCGTCCAGGGCGTGACCCTGGCTTCCCTGCATGCCGCGAAGGGCCTCGAATGGGATGCTGTCTTCCTGGTGGGCCTCAGCGAAGGCCTCATGCCCATCTCCTTCGCTGATACGCCGGAGGACGTGGATGAAGAACGCCGCTTGCTCTATGTAGGAATCACCCGGGCACGGGAACACCTGTGTCTTTCGTGGTCCACCGCCCGAACTCCGGGCGGCCGGGCCAACCGCAAGCCCTCGCGCTTTTTGGACGGACTTCGACCCAATTCGGTGGCCTCCGCAAGCGCTCGGAGCAAGACAGGCCCCACTCGCCGCAAAGCTGCGGTGCCGGCGTCGTGCAGGGTGTGCGGAAGCATGCTGGCCAGTGGAGCCGAGCGCAAGGTGGGGCGTTGCAACCAGTGCCCACCGTCGTATGAGGAACAAACCTTTGATGCGCTGAGGCAGTGGCGCAAGGATGAAGCGAAGTCGGCCGATGTCCCTGCGTATGTTGTCTTCACGGACGCTACGCTCACGGCCATCGCCGAGGCCAAACCGTCGACGCTTGAGGAACTGGCCGGCTTGGCGGGTATCGGCCCGTCCAAACTTGAGCGCTACGGCGAAGCAGTCCTGGCAGTTCTCACCGAGAGCACTGAACTCTGATGGCGCCCCGAACTGCAGCTGACCGTGAGATTCCGCTCGTTACCGACGACGGCGCTCCTGTCGTGGTGCGCCGCTCGGCACGGCGTCGAAGGACTGTTGCTGCTTTTTGGGAGGACGGCAACGCCGTAGTGGCTATCCCGGCCAGCTTCACTAAGTCGCAGGAGCGGGAATGGGTCCGACGCATGCTTGCGAAACTGAAGAAGCAGGGCGAGCATCGGTCGGGGCAAGGAAGGCGCCGTCCCGCCACAGACGAAGTACTCGCTGAGCATGCCGCGCACCTTTCGCGGACATACCTGGGCGGGCGGGCTGTTCCGACGTCGGTGCGTTGGGTCAGCAACCAGAACTCGCGGTGGGGTTCGGCTACGCCGGCGGACGGCACCATCAGGCTTTCACACAAGCTTCAGCCCATGCCGCAGTGGGTCATCGACTACGTTCTCGTGCACGAACTCGCGCACCTGCTGGTAGCAGGTCACAATGCCGAGTTCTGGAGGTTGGTCGAGGCTTATCCCGAAACGCAGCGGGCCAAGGCCTTCTTGGAAGGCGTTGCTTTTGCCACGTCCCGGGGTCTTCCCGTAGATGCAGTGTCCAGCGATCATGCGCCCTCCACTGCGGACCTGACTGATGAGGGCGACAAGCGATTGACACAGTAATGGCCGCCATCCGGGATGGCGGCCATTGCCGTGGTTGTCACAACCGCTTACTTGGCAGGCGACTCCGGATCTGTGTCGTCCGATGGAGTTTCGTCGCTGGACCCGTCCTCCGCGGAAGCGCCGGAATCTGAGGCTTCAGCACCGGTTTGGTCGGTGTCGTAGCCGCCGCTCAGCAGCTTCTGGAGGGCGTCATCAACTTCGCTGTCACTGGCTTCGGCGAGCCGCCGGCGTTCGGAGAAGCCTTTGGGGTCGTCGAGGTCGGCACCGGTCGGCAGCAGATCCGGGTGGTGCCAGATCGCATCGCGGCCTGCGATGCCGCGCTCTTCCTTCAAAGTTGCCCACAACGTTGCAGCCTCCCGGAGTCTGCGGGGCCGCAGTTCCAGTCCGACGAGGGAGGAGAAGGCGTGCTCGGCCGGTCCGCCCGTGGCGCGGCGACGACGAACAGTCTCGCGGAGCGCTGTCGCCGACGGCAGGACTTTGTCGGTAGCTTCTGCTGTGAGCTCGTCCACCCAACCCTCGACGAGCGCGAGTGCGGTTTCGAGCTTTTCCAATGCGGCGGTCTGAACCGGGGTTCGTTCCGGCGTGAAGACTCCTTGGGACAAGGCTTCCTGGATTCCCTCAGGGTTGCTGGGATCCAGGTCCCGGGCCAGGTCTTCAATGCGGGACATGTCAATGTGGATGCCGCGGGCGTACGCCTCAATGGCACCCAGCAAATGGCCACGCAACCAAGGGACCTGGACGAACAGCCTGGCATGGGCGGCTTCGCGGACGGCCAGGAACAGCCGGACATCGTTTTCGGGCAGACTGAGGCCCTCCCCAAATTTGGCCACATTGGCCGGCAGGAGTGCCATTTCCAAGTCGGCCAAGGGGACGCCGATGTCAGTGGAACTGACAACCTCCGCTGAAAGAGCACCAATTGCTTGTCCGAGTTGCATGCCGAAGATCGCGCCGCCCATGTTTTGGAGCATGGACGAGGCGCCGCCCATCATGGACTTCATTTCCTCGGGCATCTGCTGGGTGAGAGCGTTGGACAGCGCGTTGGCGATGCTGTTCGCCACGGGTTCGGTCAGGCGCTTCCACGTACCCAGGGTTGCTTCAACCCACTCGGCCCGAGACCATGCCCGGCCAATGAGGCCGGTAGCCGAGAGATCAGTGACGGGATCCAGCCATAGTTCTGCGAGCCTGAGAGCTTCGTCAATCTCTTTGGCCTGTTGGGCGTTGACTGAGGGATCGCTGCCGGCCGCTGCGACCCGACGGGCATTCTCGTGGGCAAGCTGCCAGTTGACAGGGCCTTCGGAGGTGGAGCTCATCATGGCCTGGACCTGCGCGAACATCTGCTGCAGCAGTTGGGGATCGTTGGGCAGGCCTGCGGCCTTGGCCAGCTCGGCGGGATCGATGTTGCCCATGCCCTGGCCACCCATGAGGTTCTGCAGCATTTCTGCCAAGGGATCCTTGGGTGTTTCGTCGTTGTTGGACGGGTCGTTGGGGTTGGATGTCATGGTGCCGCCGATCGTCGAACTGGCTGGTGATCTCTTTCACCGTACCCCGCAGCCGGTATGCTGTCTGCCCGGATGCGGCGTCGTTCGCTGTAGGCAAAGCAGTCCCGCAACGTCGGACCGCGTAGTGTTGATGTTTGGTATGTGCCGCCGTCGTCTTCGGTGGCAGAAGCCATGGAACCGGTCATGCAGTACCGGCATAGAGAGGCCTCAATGCTTACTTCGCCCAGCCCCGAGGGCTCATTGGACCCGCGTCAAACGCCCGACGCCGATCCCTCCTCCGTGCCTCCGGCACCTCCCCGAGACAACAGGTACATGATCATGGTGATCTCGGGCCTGCTGGCGCTGGGCCTGGGTATTGGAGCAGCAGCCCTGCCGGTCCCGTACGTCATCGAGTCAGCAGGACCCACGTTTAATACTTTGGGCAAGGACGGCGATAAGCCGGTTATCAGCATTTCCGGCCGCGAGTCATTTCCAGCCAACGGCAACCTGGACCTCACCACCGTCGTCATGACCGGCGGCCCGAAGAGCCCGGCCACCATTTTTGATGTTTCTCGAGCTTGGTTGGACAGTTCCAAGGCCATTTACCCGGAGGAACTTATTTATCCCAAGGGCACTACCGCGGAGCAGACGGTGCAAGAGGGCGAGATTGCCATGGAGACTTCGCAGGAGAATGCCCTCGCCGCAGCGTTGCGGGAGATGGACATTCCCTTCGAGCAGCGGCTGACCGTGGCGGGCCTGTCGGACCCGTCACCTTCGGCCGGGAAGATCCAGGAGGGTGATCTCCTGAAGTCCATCAACGGCAAGGCGATTACCTCCATGAGCGTGATCCAGGCCGAATTGGCTGCGGGGGCCGGGGCGCCGGCCGTTGTCGATGTGAGCAGAAATGGCACTCCAGTGACGGAGACGGTCACCCCCACAAAGAATTCGGCTGACCGGTATGTGTTGGGTGTGCTGTTGGCCAGCGACTTCACCTTCCCGTTCGACGTCAGCATTTCCTTGGAGAATGTGGGCGGACCGAGTGCTGGAATGATGTTCGCCTTGGGAATCATCGATAACCTCACTCCGGGGGACATGACTGGTGGCAAACACGTGGCGGGTACCGGCACCATTACTGCCGACGGAGCGGTTGGCCCCATCGGTGGCATCGCGCAGAAGATGATCGGCGCCCGGCAACAGGGGGCAACCATGTTCCTCGCTCCTGCAGCCAATTGCGCAGATGTTGCGGGCCATGTTCCGGACGGATTGCAGGTTGTTAAAGTCGAAACCCTGGCCGATGCCACATCCGCTGTGGAACGGCTCGGTTCCGGTCAAGACACGGCGGGCCTTCCCACCTGCACAAACAACTAGACTGGCGGTGGAACTTAGCTCCACTGCCACTCGTGGCATATATGACGGCCTCCGCCATATTCCAGCGGCGGAGAATGTCAATCACTCGCACACCGACTGTTCACTGACACCAATGAGGTACAGAGTTTGTCCCGTCCCGCCAGCTCCAACCCGCCCGGAAGATCACCGCTGAGACGAGGTGCCTTAACGCCGACGCTCATTGTCGTGGCAGTGGCCGTCGTCGGGTTCATTTTCTTCGCCAATGTGTGGACTGACGTCCTGTGGTACCAGCAGCTTGGTTTCTTCGAAGTTTATATCCGTGAAAACCTCGCCAGGATCATCACTTTCCTGGTCGGTTTCGCCATGATGTTCGCGGCCGTTTTCTTCGCCATCAGGATCGCCTACCGTTCCCGACCCGTCTACGCTCCTGACGCCGAGTCGCGGGACAACCTCAACCGGTACCAAGCGCAGCTCGAGCCTGTTCGCCGGGTTGTCATGATCGGCCTTCCTGTTCTGTTCGGGCTTTTCGCCGGCAGCGCAGCGGCCAGCCAGTGGCAGAAGGCCTTGTTGTTCTTCAACCAGGAACCATTCGGCCAGACGGACCCGCTCTTCAACCTCGACATCAGCTTCTACCTGATGACGCTGCCCTTCCTGGGTTTCGTCACCGGATTCCTGATCAGCATCGCCGTTGTGGCCGGCATCGCCGGTATCCTCACGCACTATCTGTACGGCAGTATCCGCCTGATGGAACGTGGCATCTTTACCAGCCGCGCAGCCCAGATCCACATCGCCGTCACCGGCGCCCTTTTCCTGATCCTGCTGGGTATCAATTTCTGGCTTGACAGGTACACCACGGTGCAGAGCAACTCTGGCCGCTGGGCGGGCGCCCTGTATACGGACGTCAATGCC
This sequence comes from Paenarthrobacter aurescens, assembly GCF_025421775.1. Taxonomy (GTDB): domain Bacteria; phylum Actinomycetota; class Actinomycetes; order Actinomycetales; family Micrococcaceae; genus Arthrobacter; species Arthrobacter aurescens_B. The sequence continues at coordinate 66,633 of NZ_JAOEFX010000005.1, forward strand.
GTTGTGCCCACCAAGGCCATCCTTGCCGTCGCCGCCATCCTTGTTGCCATTCTGTTCATCATTGCCGCGATCATCGGCCGCTGGCGCCTCCCGGTCATCGGGACCGCGATGCTGGTAATTACGGCCATCCTGGCTGGCGGTGTTTACCCATGGGTTATCCAGCAGTTCCAGGTGCGCCCCTCGGAAAACACCTTGGAGAAGGACTTTATCGACCGCAACATCAAGATGACACGGGCCGCTTATGGCTTGGATCAAATTGATGTGTCGGCCTATAACGCCACCACCACAGCCACAACGGGCGCACTTGCTGCAGACGCCCAGACCACGGCGAACATTCGCCTTCTGGACCCGAACCTGATTTCTTCCGCGTTCGCCCAGTTGGAGCAATACCGCCCGTATTACCAGTTCCCGCAGACCCTGAATGTTGACCGTTACATGGTTGATGGCAAGGTCCAGGACACGGTGATTGCTGTCCGCGAGCTCAACCCGGATGGCCTGAGCGCCAACCAGCAGACATGGGTTAACCGCCACATTGTGTACACCCACGGTTATGGTGTGGTCGCAGCCAAAGGCAACAAGTTTACGGCCGACGGCAAACCGGAGTTCCTGCAGTCGGGCATCCCGTCCAATGGTGTCCTCGGCAACGACACCACGTATGAGCCCCGCATCTACTTCGGTGAGAACTCGCCCGAGTACTCCATCGTGGGTGCACCGGACGGAGCCCCGAACCGTGAGCAGGACCGGCCTGCGGGCCGGGAAGGCGGCGGAGAGACGCAGTACACGTTCAGCGGCAATGGCGGACCCAACGTTGGCAACTGGCTCAATCGGATCCTTTACTCCATTAAGTTCCAGTCTTCGGACCTGTTGCTGTCCGACGGTGTCAACGCTGAGTCCCAGATTCTGTATGAACGCAATCCGCGTGAACGCGTCGAGAAGCTGGCTCCGTACCTGACTGTTGACGGCAACGCGTACCCGGCAGTTGTTGACGGACGTGTGAAGTGGATTGTTGACGGCTACACCACCAGCCAGTACTTCCCGTACTCCCAGCCGCAGCAGTTGCAAAACGCCACTGCGGACTCGCAGACCAGCGCTGGCCGCACCGTTGCCCTGCCGAACAGCTCAGTCAACTACATCCGTAACTCCGTCAAGGCCACAGTGGATGCCTACGACGGCTCCGTAAATCTGTATGCCTGGGATGATCAGGACCCCATCCTGAAGGCATGGCAGAAGGTCTTCCCGACGGTCATCAAGCCCTACTCCGAGATGTCCGGCGACCTCATGAGCCACGTCCGGTACCCGGAGGACCTCTTCAAGGTCCAGCGCGAACTCCTCGGCCGGTACCACGTGACGGACCCGGACAGCTTCTACCAGAACAACGATGCTTGGAGTGTGCCGAACGATCCCACCGTTTCGGAAGCCGTCAAGCAGCCGCCGTTCTACATGTCCTTGCAGATGCCTGACCAGGAGAAGCCGGCGTTCCAACTGACGTCGTCGTTTATTCCCCAGACGGTTAACGGCAGTGCGAGGAACATCCTGTACGGATTCCTTGCCGCTGACTCGGACGCAGGAAACGTGAAGGGCGTCAAGGGGGAGAGTTACGGAAAGCTCCGGCTTCTGGAGCTCCCAACCGATACCCAGGTCCCTGGGCCCGGGCAGGCCCAGAACAAGTTCAACTCCGATCCCACCGTGTCCCAGGCCCTCAACCTTCTGCGACAGGGTGCGTCCGACGTCTTGAACGGCAACCTGCTGACCCTTCCTGTTGGAGGCGGTCTGCTCTACGTACAGCCGGTCTACCTGAAGTCCACCGGTGAGACGTCGTACCCAACGCTGCAGCGCGTGCTTGTGGCGTTCGGTGACAAGATCGGCTTTGCCCCCACGCTGGATGAAGCACTTGATCAGCTGTTCGGTGGCAACTCCGGTGCCACGGCCGGCGACGCGGACAACAACGGTCAGACGCCCACGGCACCTCCGGGTACCACCACACCGCCCGCCGGGCCAACCGACGCCAAGGCTGACCTGAAGGCGGCCCTGGAGGAAGCCAACAAGGCCATCCAGGATGGCCAGGCTGCTTTGGCCAAGGGTGACTTCGCCGGATACGGTGCCCAGCAGACCAAACTGTCTGAAGCATTGAAGAAGGCTCTCGACGCCGAAACGCGCCTGGGTGCCACACCAACCGCGACGCCGGAAGCTACTCCGAGCGCGACTCCCTCGCCCTCGCCGAGCAGCTGACAGCCGTCTGTGATTGACAGAGCCGGTGCCCGCTCCGATTTGGGGTGGGTGCCGGCTCTTTTTGCCGGGGGAGATGCACATCACGTAGCCAGGATTTGGTCTCCCATTCACCGGACGGTAATGTTGTTCTTGCGACGCGGGGTGGAGCAGTTCGGTAGCTCGCTGGGCTCATAACCCAGAGGTCACAGGTTCAAATCCTGTCCCCGCAACTGGAGAAAAGGTCCGGATCAGTAATTACTGATCCGGACCTTTTGTTTTCCCATTGTTTTCGACGTCCGCTCTATTCCCGTGGGCCTCTGCCTCGACGCCCTTCGCTTACCCGAACCGCTGGAGTGTCTGCGCCGGGCATACCCGCCGTGCCAATCAGTGCGGGCTGTGTCAGTGATTCAGGGGCTAAGAGTGATCTGCGGCACCATTGGACCGGAATGGTCGGAACCACCCTGTTGGGTGCGGTAGAGTTGATTTTGCGACGCGGGGTGGAGCAGTTCGGTAGCTCGCTGGGCTCATAACCCAGAGGTCACAGGTTCAAATCCTGTCCCCGCAACTGGAAGGAAGATCCGGATCAGTAATTACTGATCCGGATCTTTTGTTTAACTGGTCGCTCAGACACCAGTGCTAGCATCAGATCCGGATTTGATGTGGCAAGAAATGGATGGGACGGCCCGATGGTCAACGAAGACTACAACTCCGGCCGCAACCGTGAGGTACTTCAGAGGGATGGCCCAGTGGCCGTTTACCAGCAGGTAGCTGACGTTCTAACGGACCAGGTCAGCCGGCTTGAGCCAGGATCCCGGATACCTACTGAAGAGTCCCTGATGGATGAGTACGGCATCAGCCGTACCACCGTCCGGAAGGCGATAGAGACGCTCGTCGTGAAGGGCCTGTTGGTCCGCAGGCAGGGGAAGGGCACATTCGTGATGGCCCAGCGTCCCGTCAGGATGCTGAACCGCCTGGCGCCGTTCATGGAGACGTTCACAGCCGCCGGCATGAAAACGGTGAAGGGCCTTATCGAATACAAGTGGATGGAGAAGGACAAGTCAGTGCCGGCGAAGCTGGTCTCTGATGACAACCTTGTCCTTGTGATCCGCCGATCGTATTCAAGTGCGGGCTGGCCCTATGCCATCGCAGAGATCTTTATCCCTTCGCACATCGGCCGACACATCAGCTTGGCGGACGCCGAACGGAACTCCATTTACCAGGTGATCCAGGACAGGACGCTGAAGCCCCTTCAGAGGGCGGAAATTACCGTTACCATGCATGCGCCGCCGGAGCACCTTGCCGACGCCCTGAACGTTCGGGGGTTCGCCATGGTGCCGCGGCTGGAGCGGACAACGTTGGGTCCCCATGGAGAGGTTCTGGAGTGCACGGTGACCTATTTCCACCCGAAGGGTTTCGAAATTCGGGCTGAAGTGGCCACCGACGTCAGTCCCGGCCATGATTCGCCAGTGCCCTCCGCGGGTTAGGTGAAATGCGGCAAAGGACAAAAGAATGGACCGGATCCTTTGAGGATCCGGTCCATTTCGTTTCAGCGGCACAAATCGGGCGGTGTGCCCTACTTTTCCTAGAGCTTGTCGAAGTCGGCTTCGTCCACCGTTGCACCTGTTGAAGCGGGTGCTCCAGCGCCGATGGCAGGCTTGGAGCCGCCCGACTTCAGTGCTGCAAGGCGGGCTTCGATCTCGGTCTGCTCTCCGAGGTCCTCAAGCTGGTTGAACTGGGCGTCGAGGCTGGAGCTGGCGAGTTCCTGCTGTCCCAGAACCTTGGCCTCTTCACGCCGGATCTTCTCTTCGAAGCGGCCAACCTCGCTGGTGGGATCCATGATGTCAATGCTCTTGAGCGCGTCGTGAACCTGGGACTGCGCGGCCGCAGTCTTGGAGCGCGCCACAAGCTCGTTGCGCTTGGCGGTCAGTTGGTTGAGCTTGTTCTTCATCTGGTCAAGCCCGGTCTTGAGCTTGTCCACTACCTCGGTCTGGGATGCGATGCTTGGCTCTGCTGCTTTTGCCTCGGACTCAGCGGTCATCTGGCGCTGGATGGCTACCTTGGCAAGGTTGTCGAACTTCTGGGCATCCACGGGATCCCCGGCGGAACGGTACTCATCGGCTTTCCGCGACGCTGCCAGTGCCTTGTTGCCCCAGTCCTGGGCGTTCTTGACGTCTTCGTTGTAGTCCGCCTGCAGCATCCGCAGATTGCCGATGGTCTGGGCCACGGCTGATTCGGCCTCGGCAATGTTGTTCGTGTAGTCGCGGACCATCTGGTCCAGCATCTTCTGCGGGTCCTCAGCCTGGTCCAGCAAGGCGTTGATGTTTGCCTTGGCGAGCTGCGAGATCCGACCGAAAATGGACTGCTTAACCATGGTGTTGCCTTTCGTCCTGCTCAGTGGTTCCACTGAAATCAGTGATCAGTTGTTGTACCGCTTCTATGCGGGGCATGGACCCCACTTAGTCTGTAGGGCTAGAAGCTACCGGAGTCTCCGCCGCCGAAGTCGCCTCCGCCGCCGCCCCAGTCGCCGCCGCCACCGGAGTCGCCGCCGAAGAAGCCACCGCCGCCGCCTCCGCCGTCGTTGTTGCCGCCGCCCCAGCCGCCTCCGCCGCCGTTGAAGATGGAGTTGATGAGAATGCCGCCGAGAATGGCACCGCCAAGGCCGCCGCCTCCGCCGCCACCGCCGAACATGCCACCGCGCCCGTAGCCTTGGCCTTGGTCTGCATAGCCGAACTGATCGACGTCGGACTGCGCAAGTTGGGCCGCCTGGGCAGCGAGTGAGTGTGCCTGCTGGGCGTAGGTCAGCGCCGTGACGGGATCATTGCGTGAGATGGACAGCGCGTAATCGAGATTGCGCTGGGCCTCAGCCAACCTGGTCCGGGCCTCCGTGCCCACACCACCGCGTCGGGCAGTGATGTAGTCGGAAGTGGCGCTGATCTGGGCCTGGGCAGCCATGATGGTCTGCTGCAGCGATGCCTGGGCCCGGCGGGCCTGCTCCTGCTGGTCGCGAATACCGGACAAGGACTGGTCCAGAGCTTGATGGGCCGACTCCACGCGGCTGAGCGTAGCGATGGGATCAATCTTTCCGCCTTGGATCTCGGTCTTCACCTGGGCCAAGGCGGCTTCCACACCCGCTACGGGGCCGGCGAGTTCAGGGTGCTCGCCCGATTGGATCATGGCCCTCGCCTGGGCAAGGTCCTGGCTGGTTTCTGCCACGGCGCCTTCCAGGGACGCCCGGGCCTCATCCAGGCTGCCGGCCGTCTTGGAAATGGCATCGATCAACACGTTGGTCTGGTGCAGGCTTTCCTCTGCGGCTCGAACGGCTACAGCCGCCATGCTGTTTTCGCCGGCGGCCAGCTTCTCTTGGGCCGCAGTCACGGCATTCTGCACGAACGCGAGCCGCTCCTTCGCCTGCAGTATGTTGTCCGAGACCTGCGCCAAGGCGGATTCTGCGTACTTGGCACGCAATCCCTCCAACGATTGCTCGGCGTTGGCGATCTTTGCATCGGCGTCCTTGGCTCCCGCGGATACCGCTGCAAGGGCCTGGGGCGCGTTCTTTTCAAGCTCCCGCAACGAGTCGAAGTCGGCTTTCTGGTCACGCAGCGACGCGAGCGCTGCCTCCGACCGGCGGATGATCTCCCCAAGCCAGCTCCGCTGCTGTTCCTCGGTGTCGGGGATATGGTCGTCCAACTGCTGCTGAAGCTTGAAGGATTCCGTCATGTGGGCCTTGGCTTCTTCCAACGCTTTGGTGAAGTTGCCAATCGCGGCATCACCGTACTGCGCCTGGGCAAATCCGAGTTCCTGCTCGCTGGACTTGATGGCGTCATCCGCTTCGATCAACAGCGAGCCGCTCTTCTGGCGCAGTTCCGGGATGCTCAAGCCGGCGAGCGGATCAAGCTGTTCACCTTGCGGTCCGTAGCTGGCGCTGACAGCCTGGGTGCCGCTTTTCTTGCGACGGTTTCGCAGGTAGAGGTAGGTGCCGGCACCGCCGGCCGCTACAACTCCAACCCCGACAAGGACACCGACGCCGGCATTCCCGCTGGGCACTGTCCCGCTTCCACCGCCCGCGGCATCGCCGATGGCAGCAGCCGTATCTATGGCTGCTTGGGCGTAGTCCTTCTTGCCGCCTGCCAGATTGGCAACAACGGCGTTCTGAGCGATTGCCGACTGCTTGGAGTAGATGGAGCTGCCCGAATTCAGGGCAAAGTTGTACTGGCCAGCCGTGGAAATCGCCAGAATGGCGTCCGGCTTGCCCATGAGCTTCTTATCGGCAACGGCCTTGGTCCACTCTTTGGGGTCCGAGGGGTTGGTGAAGGAGTCCACGGTCACCACGTACAGGTTGTACTTGTGATCCTTGAGCGTCTTTTGGATGGCTTCCTGGACCTCGCCTTTTCGGCTGCCCAGGACGTTGGCGTCGTCCACGATGTTCTGGCCGGATGGAATGGTCACCGGATCAGCGGCCCAAGCAGCTGTGGCCGGGAAAGCCAACAGCCCAGCCACGCCAATTCCGGCGAGTACGCGTTTAAATATTGACCGCATGTGCAACCCTTCAGCACGTCTGCGACTGGAACAAGGCGTACCAATCGTCACAGAATGCTCAGCGCCCCCACGCATGGTGTAAAGCCGCAGGTCGCTGTGGCAATTCCTCTTGATTCTATGGTGCACCCCATGACCCGTCCACAGGGGTGAATATGCCACCAGCGAAATATAGGAGAGAGCCGGATTGTTGAGGCGTTGAGGCTAATTTGGGGAAGCCTACTCAGGCAGCCGAACTCTTTCAGCAAGCTCCCAGCGAACGTCCGCTTTTGTTCCAGTTATTGGGTACATAGTTATGGAAGACGAGGACGAAAGGAAGACCCATGACGGAGAACCCAGCGCAGGGCACCGCACCGGAGGACCGCGAGCCAGCTGAGCCGCGGGATACGACCGGCGAGCATACCGATGCCACCGCTACCCAGCAGCAGCCAGCCTGGACTTCAGGGAAAGAGGCGGAGGGCGGCAATGCCCGGCCCACCACACCCTTGCCAGCCTTCCAGCCCCCGGCATCGGCCCCCGGCTCGGATCAGCATGCGGCCCCCGAACAGCATGCAGGCCAGTACGGCGGCCAGAACAGTGCTCAGGCTCCGGGCGCGGGCCAGTATGGTGCCCCGGCTCAGCACGCAGCCCAGGCCGGCCACTCAGGTGCCCCTGCCCCGTACTACGGCGCTCCACAACACCAGGATCCGGCCCACCGCCCGGGCTACCCCCAGCATCAACCGTTCTACGGCGGGGGCGCAAACCCCCAAGGCCAGCACGGACCCGGACTGCAGCACGCGCCTGGGAACTCAGCTGTTGCCACGAAGCGAAAGCCTGCGTTCGGCGTTGGCACGCTCGTGGCGAGCATGCTCGCAGCAGGCCTGATCGGTGGCGGAGTGGTGGCCGGAAGCAACGTGCTCTGGGACCAGCCGGCACCGGCCGCGTCAACGAGCGGACAGTCGAGCACCGTCATTGTGAACAACAAGGATGACGTCAACGTCATCACTGCAGCGGCCGCCAAAGCGTCGCCCAGCGTCGTGACCATCAAGGCAACCAGCGGCAACGAGGGTGGAACCGGTTCCGGGATCATTCTCGATGACCAAGGCCACATCCTCACGAACACCCACGTCGTGACGCTGGACGGTGCCACAGCCAACGCAGCCATCGAAGTACGCACCAACGACGGCAAGGTCCTCAAGGCCACCGTTGTAGGGACGGACCCGCTGTCCGACCTCGCCGTCATCAAAGTCAGTGACGCATCCGGTTTGGTTCCGGCAACGCTCGGTGACTCGTCCAAGATCAACGTGGGGGACACCGCCGTCGCCATCGGTTCGCCGCTGGGCCTGACCGGTACGGTAACCGACGGCATTGTTTCCACGCTCAATCGGACCATCAGTGTTGCGTCGTCGGCCGTACCGGAAGGTACGCCTGATGAGAGCCAGGGTGGCGACGAAGGCTTCCAGTTCGCGCCGCCAAACGGCGGGCAGAGCCAGCGGACAGCCAATGAGGGGTCCATCGCCATCAACGTTATCCAGACGGACGCAGCCATTAACCCCGGTAACTCCGGTGGTGCGTTGGTGAACAGCAAGGGCGAGGTCATCGGCGTTAACGTCGCGATTGCATCTGCAGGCAGTGGGACATCCGATTCCTCCACCGGCAACATCGGCGTCGGCTTCAGCGTCCCGATCAACCACGCCAAGCGTGTTGCACAGGAAATCATCGACAACGGCAAGGCCAGCCACGGACAGTTCGGTGTGTCAGTGCGTTCGAAGTCGTCCACAGGCAGCGATTCCGGATTCTCTGTCGGTGCCGAGGTTGCTTCGGTGACTTCCGGTTCCGCTGCAGCCAAGGCAGGGCTCAAGGTTGGCGATGTAGTCACCAAGTTCGGTGACTACGCTGTCAGCGACCCGAACCAACTGACCGCGGCCGTCCGCGAACAGCCGGCAGGTGCCAAGGTCAAGGTCACCATTGAACGTGGTGGCCAGACGCAGGAAGTTGAGGTTACCCTCGACGCCGCCCAACAGTAGACGGCAGGAACAGCGCACGACGGCGGGCCGCACCTCACAGGTGCGGCCCGCCGTTTGCCATCCCCGGCATACCCATGCGGTGAAACAGGGGTTAACGCTGGGAGTGGCTTTCTGCGGGCAATATGCTTAGCTAGGACGAGCCCACGCGCTGGGCAATTCACGGCCACGCTGTTGCGGTTGGCCGTCCACAAGCATGGAAGGCTGCTTCGAAGACAGTGGAAGAGACATTGAAGATTGTCGTTCTGGTCAAGCACGTCCCGGACGCCCAGTTCGACCGGCACATTACCGGACCTGGCAACACAACCGACCGTGATGAGAGCATCTTGTCCGAACTGGATGAGTACGCCCTTGAGGCAGCGCTGCAGTTGGCAGAGGAACGCGGAGGACCGAAGGCCGGTAACGAGGTCATTGCCTTGAGCATGGGCCCGTCCGGTGCGGTCAACGCTGTGAAGAAGTCGCTCCAGATCGGGGCGTATTCCGGCGTCCACCTTAGCGATGACGCTTTGGCCGGTTCTGATGCAGCTGCCACCTCGCTGGCGCTCGCCGCCGCGATCCGCCACATCTCGGCCGACGGCCGCCCGGTTGATCTGGTGCTGACGGGCATGGCGTCCACGGACGGCGAGACATCCCTGATCCCTGCCCAACTCGCCGAACGCTTGTCGTTCCCGCAGGTTACCTTTGCTTCCAGCCTTGAGGTTGCGGCCGGTCAGGTCAGTGCCCGCCGCGATGCCGGAGCCTTCTCTGAAACCGTTGAAGCGCAGCTCCCTGCAGTTGTTTCGGTTACCGATCAGATCAACGAGCCGCGATACCCCAACTTTAAGGGCATCCTGGCTGCCAAGAAGAAGAAGATCGCCTCCTTGTCGCTGGCCGACATCGGCGTGGACGCCTCGCAGGTGGGCCTGGCTGGATCCTGGACGGTGGTGGAGTCTGCTGAGGCCCGCCCACCGCGGACCGCAGGGACCATCATCACCGACGACGGCGACGCCGGCATCAAGCTGGTCGACTTCCTCGCCGCACAGAAGCTGCTCTAGAGGGGACTCCAATCATGGCAAATGCACTTGTTTTCATTGACAACCCGGGAGCGGCTCTCAAGAAGAGCAGCCTGGAGCTCCTGACCATCGCCCGCTCGCTGGGGGAGACCGCCGTCGCGTTCACCGGTGAGCTGAACGACGACGTCGCGGCCACCTTGGGTGCCTACGGCGCCACTACGGTTTACCTGCCGTCGGCGGAGGACCTCGACAACTACCTGGTTGGCCCGAAGGCCGCCTACCTTGCTGCTGCGGTACAGAGCTCGGGAGCCACGGCTGTTCTCCTGGACAACTCGCCCGAGGGCAAGGAAATCGCGGGCAGGCTTGGCATCAAGCTCAATGCCGGCGTCATCACCGATGTCGTGGGCGTTGAGGCTGATGGTACGGCACACAAGTCGGTTCTGGCAGGCTCTTACAACACCACGGCGAAGGCCACCACTCCGGTGACGGTCCTTTCGGTCAAGGCGAACAACGTGGAGCCTTCGCCGGTTGGTGCTGCGGCTGCCCCGGCCACTGCAACGGTTGAAGTACCGGCAGGCGCGATCACCAACTCTGCACGCATCGCTGCCCGGACCGAGAAGCCGGTCAGCGGCCGCCCGGACCTCAGCGAAGCGAGGATCGTCGTTGCCGGCGGCCGCGGCGTTGACGGTGACTTCAGCCCGGTCGAAGAGCTCGCCGACGCCCTGGGCGCGGCAGTAGGCGCATCCCGCGCTGCCACCGACGCAGGATGGATCGGGCACGACGCGCAGGTAGGCCAGACCGGCGTCACGGTATCACCGCAGCTTTACATTTCTGCCGGAATCTCAGGAGCCATCCAGCAGAAGGCTGGAATGCAGACGTCCAAGGTCATTGTGGCCATCAATAAGGACGCAGAATCGCCGGTGTTCGAAATTGCCGATTACGGCATCATCGGTGACCTCTTCAAGGTCCTTCCGCAGGCCACGGCCGAAATCAAAAAGCGGAAAGGCTGATCCCTTTGCCCACTGACGTCACGTCAGCAAAGAGCCCGTTCGACGCCTCCGCGGAGCGCGTTGAGCGGGTGCTTTGTTTTACTGCCCATCCCGACGATATCGACTTTGGCGCCGCCGGGACCATCGCGGCCTGGACGGCAGCCGGCGTAAAGGTCAGCTATTGCATCATGACCGACGGCGACGCCGGCGGTTTCGATCCTGTGGACCGGGAACGGATAGTCGAACTCCGTGCCGAAGAGCAAAGGCGTGCGGCCGCCCTTGTGGGTGTCACGGACATCCATTACCTTCATGAGCGCGACGGGTACCTCGAGCCGACACATGGCGTCATCAAGCAGGTGGTGAAGCTGATCCGTGAAATCCGTCCGGACATCGTGCTGACCATGCACCCGGAACGGAACTGGGACCGCCTCCAGAAGAGCCACCCTGACCACTTGGCAGCGGGGGAGGCCGTGACCCGGGCGGTTTATCCTGCAGTGGAGAATCCCTTCGCCTATCCGGAACTTGCTGAAGCCGGTCTTGACGCCTTCAAACTGCCATGGTTGTGGTTTATTTCCAGCCCGGAGTCCCGGGAGAACCACTTTGTGGACGTCTCGGGCCACGTCGACGCCAAGCTCGATGCCATCCGGGTCCACGCAAGCCAGCACCCGGATATCGACGGCATGGAGCGCGTAGTGCGGAGCTTGATGTTGGCTAACGGGGAACGTGGAGGGCTGCCCGCCGGGACCAGCGCCGAGGGCTTCCATGTGGTCTCCGTCAACGGATCCACCACCATCGCCGGCTTCTGACGTTGCCGTGGTGTAACCCGTGTCATATGCTTGATCTCGGTTAAATCATATTTATTCGAGGAAGGCAGACTTTGATGGCGAAGACTGCGCAACAACCCGTACTGGTGATTATGGGAGTCTCCGGTTCTGGAAAATCCACCGTGGCCGGCGTCCTTGCCGGCAAATTGGGATGGGACCTGGCCGAGGGCGATGATCTTCATCCCGAAGCGAATGTGGCCAAGATGCAGGCGGGGCAAGCCCTCAGTGATGAGGATCGCTGGCCGTGGCTGAATATCATCTCGGAATGGATCCGGGAACGTGCTGATGCCGGAGTGCCGGCCATCATCACGTGCTCGGCCTTGAAGAAGAAGTACCGCGACGTGCTTCGTGGCGAAGGTGTTGTCTTTGTCTTCCTGCAAGGAAGCAAGGACAAGATCTCCGACCGTCTGGCCTCCAGGCACGGTCACTTCATGCCGCCGTCGCTTCTGGAATCGCAGTTTGACGCACTTGAGGAACCCACGGAAGACGAGAATTACATCTCGCTGTGCGTTTCAGCGTCTCCTGCCGAAGAAGCGGACGAGGTCATTGAACGCCTTGGTCTCCGCCCTGTTGGCGCAGGCACCGGAACGACCAAGCTGTGAGGGCGCTGGAAACCGCGACGCAAGTACAGGAATGGACCGGGCACGATACCCGGCTGCTGGTGGTGGCAGCCCTGGGTATCGCACTGATTGTGGTCCTGATCGCGAAGCTGAAATTCCATCCGTTCCTGGCCCTTATCCTGGGTTCGGCTTTCGTTGGTCTGGCCTCTGACGTCGAACTTGGCAAGGTGGTCACCAACTTCGAGGACGGTGTTGGTGGTGTCCTTAAGGAAGTCGGCCTGTTGATTGCCCTCGGGGCCATGCTCGGCAAGCTGCTGGCTGATTCCGGCGGTGCAAACCGTGTGGTGGACACCTTGCTGGCCAAAGCCAGCGGAAACAAGTTGGTCTGGATGATCACCCTTGTGGCCGTGATCATTGGCTTGCCCATGTTCTTCGAAATCGGACTTGTCCTGCTGCTTCCCGTGATCGTCCTGGTGACCCAACGATCCAAGATGAAGCTGATGCGCATCGCCATCCCGGCGTTGGCCGGACTGTCAGTTCTCCACGGCCTTGTGCCACCGCACCCGGGTCCCCTCATCGCCATCAGCGCGGTGAAGGCTGAGCTTGGGACAACGCTGGGCTTGGGCATCCTCGTGGCGATCCCCACTGTCATCATCTGTGGTCCGCTCTTCTCACGGCTGGCTGCCCGTTGGGTACCCGTCGACGCCCCGGCCGTGGCCGGCGGCATCGATACCCAGCACGCAACGGACTTCAGCGACGTCAAGCGCCAGCCGTCGTTCCTGGTGACCCTGCTGACCATCATCTTCCCGGTGGTCCTCATGCTGTTGAAGGCCTTGGGCGGCATCATCTGGCCGGACCCGGAGACGGCACCTGCACTCCGGATCTTCTTCGACTTCGTCGGCCAGCCTCTGGTGGCAATGACGTTGGCAGTGCTTGCTGCCATCGTGACGTTCGGTTATGCAGTGGGCTTCACCGGCAGCAACATCACCGCCAAGTTGGGGGCCAGCCTCGGCCCCATTGCCGCGATCCTGCTCATCGTGGGCGCGGGCGGCGGTTTCAAGCAGACGCTGATCGGGGCCGGTGTGGGTGACGCCGTCAAGAAGTGGGCCGAGGGTGCCAACATGTCGGTCCTGGTGCTCGGCTTCATCGTTGCCGTGGCTCTGCGGCTTGCCACGGGCTCTGCAACGGTCGCTACTGTGACCGCGGCAGGTATTGTGGCACCTCTTGCCAGCAGCTTGAGCCCCACGCACGCAGCCCTGTTGGCCTTGGCGATTGGCGCCGGCTCGCTGTTCCTGTCCCACGTCAACGACGCGGGGTTCTGGTTGGTCAAGGAACTATTCGGCCTGACTGTTGGGCAGACGTTCAAGACGTGGTCCGTCATGGAGACACTGATCTCCGTGGTCGGATTCGGATTCGTGATGCTTCTATCGCTCGTGTTGTAGCTGCGTAATCCGCCAACAAATGCTCGACGGCGGCCGTCGCCAAGGTGGGGCGGCCGCCGTCGTGCATTAAGTCGTCGTGCTTGAGCCAGAGATTCAGGCGCTGAGCGCTACCACCAGGACCGGAGCCGTGGTCGGGGAAAGGGATCCGCCAGTGGGTTCCACGGTGATGGCTACGGATGAAGCGGACGACAAGCCCTTCACAACAGCCGGCTTGGAGAGGGTCTGGGCGTCCATGGTGCCCTGCGGGACAGGGGCAGAACCGTCCTTGGGAAGCGTCCACAACTGGTAGACCTTGCCCTCCGGAGCAGGCGCAACACCATCCATCAGGACGACGAATGAGTCCTTGGCCGATGAAGCGGAGATGGTGGCGGTTCCGCCGCCGGGAACAGACGCCGACTTCTTCTGGACGTCCTGTGCTTGCAGCACCTGATTGACAGGATCATTCTGAGCAGAGACGTAAGTACCTACCCCGATACCACCGAGAGCGATCACCGCTGCGGCTGCTGCGCCGACGATCCACCGGCGTGCGCCACCAAGGCGCTGACGCTCTTCCCGCTTGGTCCTCGCGGCCGCAAGATCGTCGACGGCGGGGCTTGCCGTCTCGGCACTTGCTGGCTCGGCAGGCGGATTGTTGGAGGCCTCGTTGGTAATTCGCTCCATGATGTTGCCAAAGAGGGCTGCCGGTGGCGTTTCTTCGGGTGCGAAGCTGACTGCCAAGGCCTCCCGGGCTTCACGGACCCGTTCGAAAAACTCCGGGGCTTCCGGGGCGTCTTTGACGTACTCGTCGATCATTACCCGTTCGTCGTCGCTGACGGCGTCCAAGGCGTAAATCTCCGCCAGTTCGAGGACGCGGCCCTCGGCGAGGTCGGTAGCGATGTCGTTGGCAAACATTCTGCGGATAAAGCCTCCACTGGTGTTTTCACTCATTTCAACCCACCCCCAGGCAGGTTTTAAGACGCAGCAGTCCATCGCGGATGCGGGACTTGATGGTCGGGACGGCCGCGCCGAGGTGTTCGGCGACCTCCCGGTACGTCAGGCCGCCGTAGTAGGCAAGCCTGACCGATTCACGCTGGGTGTCCGTCAGGGTGCCCAGGCATCGGCTGACGGCCTCGGCCTCCAAATTCGTGTCGGCCTCCTCCGCAACGAGGTCACGGTCCGGGTCCTGGCTCGACGCGCCATACTTGGCTTCGCGGTCTGTGGCAGCCTGCACGGCCCGCACACGGTCGATGGCACGGCGATGAGCGATCGTCATGATCCAGGCCAGCGGTGTTCCGGCGGAGCGATCGAACTTTGCCGCCCCCTGCCACACCTGAATGAAGACTTCCTGCGTGGCGTCCTCGCTCAAGTCGGGATCTATCAGGACGCGCTTGGCCATGCCAAAGACGCGCCGCGAGGTCAGGCGGTAGAACTCGGCAAAGGCCTGCTGGTCGCCGGTGGCCACGAGTTCGAGCAAACCAGCCAGTTGCGAATTCAGATCAGTCGCAGTGCCGGTAGCCTCGAAGACCGGTGGGCCGGGAGTGTTGGGGATGTCCATCACCGTCCAGCATATGTCGTCCCGTTTGAAACCGGCAGCACGACCATGTTGTGTTGCGGGCGCGGCGGTGCAGCGTCTTGCCGTTTTCACCCTGGTCTGCAGCGCGCTCACGTAGGCTCCCTCAATGAATGTCCCGGGCAGGAGTTGTCCCTGCATAAGGTATTCGGTGCTGTGGCGCCCCTGGATGGGCTAGACCTTGGCGCCGGCAAATCCGTTCTGTCGCCACGCTTCAAAGACTGCGATCGAGGCAGCGTTCGCGAGGTTGAGTGAGCGGAGGGATGGCTTCATGGGAAGGCGGACGCGCGCTGTGACGTGCGGGTCTTTCTTGAGCCAGTCCGGCAGTCCCACTGATTCCGGACCGAACATCAGGACGTCGCCTTCCCGGTAACTGACATCTGTGTATGAAGTCTCGCCGTCGGAGGTGAATGCGAAGACGCGTTCCGGCTGCAAAGCTGCCCAGGCGGCATCGATGTCCTTATGCACAGTAACGACGGCGAGATCGTGGTAATCAAGACCGGCGCGGCGTAACTTGGCGTCGGAAAAATCAAAGCCGAGTGGCTCCACCAAGTGAAGCTCGGCCCCCGTGATGGCTGCAAGGCGGATGGCGTTGCCCGTGTTGCCCGGGATTTCTGGAGTGTGGAAGAGGATGCGGAACACTGTCCCATCTTAGTCAGCCCCGTGCCCGGCGGCCGCCGTGTGCAGGTACGGCCTAGTGCATCCCGCGAAGCAACCGCGCCAGGACGGGGATCACCACGGTGTTTGGCGCGGGCCCCGAGCTGAGGAATTGCTTGAGCCCCCTGACCAGCCCTGCGCCATTGACTACCTCTACGGTGTTGAGGCTGGACTGCCCTTTACCGTACTGGTCGATGACGGGTTCATGGAGGTTGCCATCGGGACCGTGCAGGACAACCCAGCCCGTGACGTTGAGTTCTGGGAAGATGTCCTGCATATGGCGAACGATATGCGCCAACTGCGGGGGAGCCACGGAACGGCCCCCATGGCGCAGGGAATGGCCATCCCAGGCGTAGGCGCCCTTGGGGAGCAGCATCGAGCCGACCAACGCCAACCGGTAGCCGGACAGGACCGCGTGGTCGATGTGGTTGTTGTCCGAAGGTGAGCGCAGGCCGTTGATGAGCCGGGCCGCGGGAATAGCGGGCAGAACCTGGCGGCTGATGAGCTGCACGGTGCGCATTTCCCGTTGGATGCGCGCTTCGGCACCAAAGATTCCTCGTTTGCGCGGAAGCCCGTGGACCTGTTGGGCTGCTTCCGCAGCTGTTATGAGGGGCACTTCGTTGGGATCGTCAAAGGCCGGTACGTAGACCGGAGGATCGCCTGCCGTATTGCGCTGGGCCTGGGGTCGCTTGACGTTTGTGGTGGCCGAAGGTCCGGGTGCGGCCGTGCCCGTATAGTCGCCTGGCCTCGGCTGGCTACGGCCGGAGGCCCCACTGGCGTACCTCCGGTCGTATTCGGCCCTCCGCTGCGGGTCGATCAGGGTTTCATACGCGAGGGTTACCCGCCGGAACGTTTCCGCTTCGCCGCCGTGATCGGGATGGGCTTTCCGGGCAGCCTTACGGTAGGCAACTTTGATCTCCTTGTCCGTTGCTGTGACGGACACCCGGAGAACCTGATAGTGCGAACTGCTGCCCTCGGCCAAGCACGGGCCCTTCTCTAAAGACGGTGGTCCGCGCCGGGAAGCGCGGTACAGGCAAGTTTATCCAGCCACTAGGTGAACGTTGGCACCATGGTGCGTGGTTCCCGGCTGGCATAATTCGGGCTGTGAATCCTCCGGAACCCGCGCACCCCTCCAGCCCACCGGGGAAGATCGCCATAGCCATCAACCCTGCAGCCTCTTTCGGCCGCACCCGCAATGCCGGGTACCACGCCGCAGGCCACTTCCGCGACGCCGGGTGGGACGTCGTCGTACTGGAAGCGGACAGTTATGACTCCTTAAGGCAGCTCGTTGATGAAACCCTTGGCGCGCGAGCCAAGGTTGAGGCATTGGTGGTGGTGGGCGGCGACGGCATGGTCCATTTGGGCGTCAATGCGCTGGCGGGCCTGGACATACCTCTTGGCATTGTTCCCAGCGGAACGGGCAATGACGTTGCGCGGCTGTTGGAGGTTCCCCTGCAGGACACCGCGGCCGCATGCAGCCACATCGTGGCCGCGTTGGGGGCCGGCGGACGCTGGATGGACATCGGCCGGGTCACGGCAGCCGGCGGCACCTGCACCTACTTCGCCGGCGTCCTCTCGGCCGGGTTTGATGCCGCCGTTAACGAACGGGCCAACACGTGGCGCTGGCCACGGGGGAAGAGCCGCTACAACCTGGCGATGCTGAGGGAGCTCGGCTCTTTCCGGCAGATCGAATACACAGTGACCGCGGACCACCGGACATGGCGGCAGCCGGCGTTGCTGATTTCGGTAGCGAATGGCCAGTTCATCGGTGGCGGCATGAGGATCACGCCCGATGCCTCGCCCGACGACGGGTGGCTGGACCTGTTTGTGGTCAAACCGTTGTCCCGGATCCGTTTCCTCGCGGTGTTTCCGAAGGTGTTTGCTGGAAAGCACACCAGCCACCCTGCTGTGGACATTACGCGGGTCCGGAAGGTACGGCTGGAGGCAGAGAACGTGGTGGCGTACGCCGACGGGGAGCGCATAGCGGCGTTGCCCATCGACGTCGACATCGTTCCTGGTGGCCTAAGGGTTCTCGCCTAGGAGGTTAGACTCGATCGCGGCAGAAGGACCGCAGGACTGCAACGGCAAGGAGCGATGGTGGCGAGTAGCGTTCGACGACGACTGGCTGGGTTTGCTGTCCTGGGTGCCGTTGGATTGGTACTGGCTGCCTGCAGCGTTAACGTTCCGGATCCCGCGTCGCCGAAACCATCACCGTCTGAATCCACTCTGGCTACGCCGACCATTACACCGGGCCACGACGCCGCCGCCGTTGCGGCGAAAGACCTCCCCTTGGCAGCTGGGGGCACACTGGCTCCGGGGGATCCTGTGACGGTCGCCCTGCGATTGGAGGAAGTTCCCGGATGGACAGTGGTGCATTCCGCTCTCCAGGGCGAGGTCAGGTACCAGAAGGCTGATGGGTGCACTCTCGTTGCCCGAGTCAGCGTCAACCAGGAGCCGCTGGTTGTGGCGGGCGACGACGCAGCATCCACCAAGGAACTCTTCCGTTATCTGGACCCGGGAATCGCTGTGGAGAATTTGAAGCCCGTTCTGCTGCGGTGGGGACAAGACTCCGATAAACCCCAGCACAGCGCGGAGTTCCTCGCCTTGGATTCGTCAGCAGCGTCCGGCGGGAAGGCCGCTGTTGTCTTTGCCCGGCTCTTCAGTGTTCCGGCGTCTTCGGTGTACGTCTCGATTGCCTGCCCGGATGACGGGGCCTTGGCCAAGGCCCGTGCTGAGGCGGCGGCCCAGCTTGTGGTGGTCCCGCCAGGTTAAGCAAGGATCGTGGCTGCGAAAGAGACAACTGCGTTCTGGGTCCCATCGGTAGAATGGCAAGGTGCCTGTATACCTCGATCACGCTGCCACCACGCCCCTGTCGGCAGAAGCACTCGCCGTCATGACGCGGGAGCTGGCGCGAACCGGCAATCCGTCCTCACTGCACGGAGCGGGTCGTCGCGCCCGGCGCGCCGTAGAGGATGCCCGTGAAATGCTGGCCGCAGCAGCCGGCGCCCATCCTTCGGAGGTCATCTTCACCTCGGGTGGAACCGAAGCGGACAACTTGGCTGTCAAGGGCTTGTTCTGGGCCCGCAGGGACGAGGACCCCCGCCGGACGAGGGTCTTGTGCTCCGCCGTCGAACATCATGCGGTCCTTGACACTGTGGAGTGGCTGGAGCGGCACGAAGGTGCAGACGTTGTGTGGCTACCCGTCGATGAGTCCGGCACCGTACGGCTCGAGGTCCTTCAACGGGAGATCGAGAGGGATCCCGGATCAATTGCACTCATCACCATCATGTGGGCCAACAATGAAGTGGGCACCATCCAACCAGTCACGGAGATCGTCGAGCTCGCAAAGCCCCATGGAATCCCGGTCCACTCCGACGCTGTGCAGGCCTTCGGTTCGGTCCCCGTGGATTTCCGGGGGAGCGGACTCGCGGCAATGTCGGTGTCCGGGCACAAGCTTGGCGGCCCAGTGGGCGTGGGCGCGCTCTTCCTGGGGAGGGCCGTGAAATTGACGCCGGTACAGCACGGTGGCGGCCAGGAACGTGATGTTCGCTCGGGAACCCTCGACACCCCGGCCATTGCCGCATTCGCCGCCGCGGCTGAGGCAGTCACCGGGAACCTGGCCGAAGAGCGGGAACGGCTCAGCGCGTTGCGCGACCGTCTGATCGATGGCGTCTGCGCTACGGTGCCCGACGCAGTGCTGCGGGGTGCCGCGGGAGAGCGGCGGCTGCCGGGAAATGCCCACTTCACGTTCCCGGGGTGCGAAGGCGATTCGCTCCTCTTCCTGCTGGACCTGGCAGGCGTTGAATCATCCACTGGCTCTGCCTGCACGGCAGGAGTCCCGCGCCCATCGCACGTGCTGCTGGCCATGGGCCTGGACGAGGAAACTGCCCGCGGCGCCCAGCGTTTCACTTTGGGCCACAGCTCCACGGACGCGGATGTGGACGCGCTGCTGAAGGCTCTTCCCGAAGCATGCTCAAGGGCACGGCAGGCAGGAATGGCCGGTCACGAGTCCAGCATCCAGACGGCGGCAACAGTGGCGCGGCAGGGATCGCCGACGTCCTTGTAGCGGTGGCTTGGTGGCGCGGGTCAACGGATTTAGCGCAGGCATGGTATTGCAGGCTAGAATAGATGGGCACCCCGGCTGCTCTGAGCCGGAACAGTTGCCACAGCCCCCGACCCGGAAAGCCAGCATGCGAGTACTTGCAGCAATGAGCGGCGGAGTGGACTCCGCCGTAGCCGCCGCCCGCGCCGTAGAGGCCGGACACGACGTCGTCGGAGTCCACCTCGCGTTGTCGCGCATGCCCGGCACCCTGCGCACCGGAAGCCGGGGTTGCTGCACCATCGAGGACTCCCGTGACGCCTGGCGTGCATGCGACGTCCTGGGTATCCCTTACTACGTGTGGGATTTCTCGGAACGCTTCAAGGAAGACGTCGTCCAGGACTTCATCGATGAATACGCTGCTGGCCGGACGCCAAACCCCTGCATGCGCTGCAACGAGCGCATCAAGTTCGCTGCCTTGCTGGAGAAGGCCATTGCCCTCGGCTTCGATGCCGTATGCACCGGGCATTACGCCAAGGTGATCGAAGATGCCGACGGCAACCGGGAACTCCACCGCGCCGCCGACTGGGCCAAGGACCAAAGCTATGTTCTCGGCGTCCTGACCCACGAGCAGCTCAAGCACTCCATGTTCCCGCTGGCGGACACGCCGTCCAAGGCAGAAGTGCGTGCGGAAGCTGAGCGGCGGGGCCTGTCAGTGGCCAACAAGCCGGACAGCCACGACATCTGCTTCATCTCCGACGGCGACACCCGTGGCTGGCTGGCCGAAAAGATTGACATGACCACCGGCGACATCGTTGACGAGACCGGGGCCAAGGTAGGCGAACATCCCGGTGCCAACGCCTTCACAGTGGGACAGCGCCGTGGATTGAAGCTGGGAACTCCGGCCGCTGATGGCAAACCGCGCTTTGTCCTGGAGATCCGTCCCAAGGAAAACAAGGTGGTTGTGGGACCCGAAGCCTTGCTTGCCATCGACGAGATCCGGGGCATCAAGGTTTCGTGGGCAGGCTTACCCATCTCCGAAGTTGCGACGGGCGCGGAGTTCGATTGCCATGCCCAAGTACGGGCTCACGGGGATCCCGTTCCGGCGCGTGCGTATGTAGAAATCGTTGACGACTCAGGCGATCAGCGGGCCGAACTCGTTGTCACCCTGACCGACCCTCTCCGCGGTGTGGCTCCGGGACAAACGGTGGTCCTTTACCAGGGCAGCCGTGTCTTGGGGCAGGCAACCATTGACGCCGCCCGATCCCTGCAGCGTGTAGCGCTCTAGGAGGCATTGCCTCCGGATTACCGCGCCTCCATACTGGGCTAAGCAGCTCTTCCGCTGCGGTGTTTGGGGTCCGCATTCGGGACGGCGATGACTGTGGCATTTCCAAAGAAGAGCCCGGGAGACATCAAGGCCGGGCAGATGGTCTCCGTGACCGTTCTGGCTGAGGGGCCGATTGGCTCCTCAGGGGGACCTCCGCTGACAGCGCAGGTTCGTATTCCGGTTGAGCGTCTAAGGCGTGGTCCCACGGGCCACCGATACGCCATCCACATCCGGAAGTGGCGGGGGACTACTGTGTCCCCGGTGACCCTGACGCGGCAGGGAGACCCTTGGCTGTTGGTCTCTGAACCCCCACCTGACGGGCTGCGCGAACTCTTGGATGACACCCGCTTCCTGGCCCAGCATGTTTACGGCGTGGCGATGAGCACATTGGACATTTTCGAATCCACCCTCGGCAGGCGCATGCCATGGAATCCGGAAGGCCGGGTGGTTCTCAAGGCGCGGGATCTGGTGACTGCTACTGACACCGGCTATGAGCGGGGAACCAACGTCATACGGTTCGGATCAGTGGACCGCATGGGTTACAAAGTCCCCACCGCCCTCTACAGGGACATCGTCGCCCACGAAGTGACACATGCCATTCTGGATGGATTCCGGCCCGCATGGGCGGACCACATGGCCACCATGGAGCAACTGGCCATGCACGAGGCGCTGGCAGACATCGTGGCCATTCTTTCGGTATTTTCTTCACGCGAAGTTGTATACCGGCAACTCGAAGCGGCCGCCGGTGGCTTTGAGGCCGGGCAGGTGGTGGATGACGCCGTCTTGATGCGTTCCCTCTTCGACTTCGCCCGCGACCTTTTTGCGCGGGGTCCCCTGCGTGAGCCGTTCGTTGGTGCTGTGCCGGAAAATTGGCAGACACTGCCGGAGCCGCACATGCGGGGTGCCGTCGTGGTAGGTGCGGTGCTCCGGGCCGTCCAGCGCCTCTGGTCGGAGAGGATCGCACGGTTCGGGGACGGCCAAAGCCTGCAACAGAAGGCTGAATCAGGATCAATCGTGGCCATCAGGGTCCTGCGGATGGTGATCCGTGGACTCTCGTACATGCCTCCAGTTGATGTTTCCTGGCGTGATCTCCTGCGCGGAATCATTGCCGCAGATCTGGACATGGTTCCTGAGGATAACCATGGATACCGCGAGGCTCTCCAGTCAGAGTTCTCCGCCATTGGTATCCGGCGGGTGTCAATGAACAACATCAGTGGCGTGGACAACTACCAGGGTCTCCGTTACCCGATCCGCCTTTCTGCCCTCGGCTCCGACCCGCAGGAGGTGCAGCGTTTCGTTTGGGAGAACCCCCGGCTTCTGGAAGCTGCGCGGCTTGAACGGCGCACGCCACTGAGCTCCACTCGAGTACGCACCTCTGAGCGTGTCTCCCCGGATGGGTTCATCATTTCCGAAATAGGGGCCTCTTTTATCCAGACGGTCCGCATGGGCAGACGGGAAGCGTACGTCCGCCTTGGGTTGAAGACACGGAGGGATTTCGTGGACATCCGCGGGGGAGGACTGCTGCGTTTCGATGCTGGTGGCCGCCTCGTGTACGCAGCCCTCAAACCTGTGATGGACAGGGAACGCCAGGCGCAACTGTTTGGTTCGGACCAGCGCCATGATGCAGAGGAGGCTGCGTCCTCCGGAGTCCGGGACAAGTTCCACGGCACCGGAGATTAGCCGGTGACCGGATTGACGCCAGCGGAAGGTCAGCTGCCCCACGCGGCGTTGCGTGCCGCCGTCGACGCTTCCAGCTGGGCGATCTGGTCGAAACCGCCGGTCTTCAGCCCCTTGCTGACGAGCTTCAGAATCTCCGCCCGCCCGGCTGTATTGTCCCCCTCCAGGGACTTCACGAAGTTGTAGGTGAAGGCGCCGTTGTATCGGCCGTCAATCAAGGCATCGGCGGCTGTCTGGTCGGAGCGGCATGCCGCCATCAGTACCGGCGTGGAGAGCTTCGCAGTTTTGACCATGTCGCGCAGGCTGCGGGTGTCCTTGGATTCGTTGGCAATTACTGCCCGGGGCGTGGGCGCCGGCAGGAAGCGTGGGCGGCGACCCGGAAGCAGGTCCAGCGACTTCAGCCCAGTCCCGCTGTGGCAGGTGTCCAGCACAACGTCCATCAACACACCCTTGGGCAGCCTGGCGAAGAGGGTTGCCAGTTCGTCGTCTGTGATGACCGTACTGAAATCCCAGGCGTCTCCGGCGTCATTGATGTCGTAGCATGCGAAGGCCTCGTCCAGGCGGTCACTTTCATCCCCGCTGGTGTCGGGCACCTGCGTCCCGTGGCTGGAGAAGGTGAACACGATGTGGGTAGCTGTACCCGCCACCGCTGCGTCCACCAATTTGGTCAGTTCAGCCATGACCGTTTTCTTGACAGCCTTGGCATCGCGCAGCACCGTGATGGCAGAACTTTCGAAACCGTATTGTTTTTCAAGCATCCCGGCCAGGTCTTCGGCATCGTTGACGCAGCCGTTGAGCCAACTGGACTGGGGGAGGAACTTGAACTTGTTGATCCCTACACAAAGTGCTGCCTTGCTCATGTGCTTGTCCTTTGGGCGGTCTTTCAGTGAGTGGGGACTCGGAACCTACGATATTCCGGCGCGTCACCCGGAGCAATGGCCGGGAGGCTTTCGAAGAAAGCTACTGGAAAGTAAATTTTGTGTCTCAAATCACTAAAATGTAGGTTCGCGGCCTGCGAAGTCTGGTTGAATCGAGGCACTAAGAGTGTGCGCCGTCACAAATATCCCACGGCGGCGCGCCGAATCCATCGAACAGAAGGTTCACCAGATGGCACTGAACAAGAAGGCCCTGCACGGCGCTATCGCGCTGGCGGGCATTTCCGCGCTCGCCCTGACGGCATGCACGGGACCCTCCGGCGGCGGCTCATCGTCCGCACCGGCCGCTGCAGGCCCCATCGCCTACGGCACCACAGACAAGGTCACATCACTGGACCCCGCCGGATCCTATGACAACGGTTCGTTCATGGTGATGAACCAGATCTATTCCTTCCTCTTGAACTCCAAGCCCGGTGGCGCGGACCCCGTGCCCGACCTTGCGGAATCGTCGTCGTTCACGTCGCCGTCCGAGTACACGGTCAAGCTCAAATCCGGATTGAAGTGGGCCAATGGCCACACGTTGGATTCCAAGGACGTCAAGTTCTCGTTTGACCGCCAGGTGGCGATCAATGACCCCGCTGGTCCGGCGTCGTTGCTGACCAATATCGAGAGCGTCACTGCGCCCGATGCCACCACCGTTGTGTTCAAGCTCAAGAACGCCAACGACCAAACGTTCAGCCAGATCCTCAGCAGCCCTGCCGCGCCGATCGTCGACGACGAAGTCTTCCCGGCGGACAAAGTGCTTTCTGACGACGAGATCATCAAGGCCAACGCGTTCCACGGCCAGTACACCATTGACAGCTACAAGAAGAATGAGCTCGTCAGCTTCAAGGCGTTCGCGGATTACCAAGGCGTTCTGGGTAAGCCGGCAAACGATGCAGCCACCATCAAGTACTACGCCAGCCCCACCAACCTGAAGCTGGAAATCCAGCAGGGAGCCATTGACGTTGCCTTCCGCAGCCTGAGCGCGACAGACATCGACGATCTCCGCAAGGACTCCAAGGTCAAGGTACTCACAGGGCCGGGTGGCGAAATCCGCTACATCACGTTCAACTTCGACACCATGCCGTACGGAACCAAGGCTGCGGGCGCGGACCCGGCCAAGGCGCTGGCCGTTCGCCAGGCCGTGGCCAACCTTGTTGACCGGCAGGCAATCGCCGACCAGGTTTACAAGGGCACGTACCTGCCGTTGTACTCCAACGTCCCGAGTGGATTCCTCGGTGCCAACGAGTCGTTCAAGGACGCTTATGGTGATGCCGGCAAGCCGAGCCTGGACAAGGCCAAGAAAGTCCTGGCCGACGCCGGGATCACCGAACCCGTGGCCCTGAACCTCCAGTACAACCCGGACCACTACGGCGGATCCTCGGGTGACGAGTACGCCATGGTCAAGGAGCAGTTGGAGAAGTCCGGCCTCTTCACAGTGAACCTGCAGTCCACGGAGTGGGTCACCTACAGCAAGGCCAGCCGTGCAGATGAATACCCGTTGTTCCAGTTTGGCTGGTTCCCGGACTTCAGCGATGCCGATAACTACCTGACTCCGTTCTTCCCGGAGGGTGGGTTCCTGAAGAACCACTACAACAACGCCACGGTGAACGAACTGATCAGCAAGCAGCTCACCGATGCGGACAAGACCAGCCGCGAGTCGGCCATCAAGGATGTCCAGAATGCGCTCGCCAAGGACATTTCCACGCTGCCCCTGCTCCAGGGTGCACAGGTGGCTGTGGTCGGAAGTGGCGTGAACGGCGTCGACAAGACACTGGATCCGTCCTTCAAGTTCCGCCTGGGAGTCATTTCCAAGTAACCGCACCACTGTGACCAGAAGGCAGGCGGGACACTGATCCGGTGTCCCGCCTCCTTTGCTGACCACCACCTTGGCCGGCACGCATGAGCCAATCCCGCGCAATCCACGGGCAGGAAATACAGGTAATAATGACAACACTTATTGAGGTACCCGAGGCCGAGCCCGGGATCGTTGCTCCGAAGAGCAAGTCCAAAGCCGGGGGAGGGCTCGGCAGATATATCGTGATCCGGTTCTTCCTGATCATCCCCACCGTCTTCATCCTGGTGACACTGGTGTTCTTCCTGATGAGGGTCATTGGAGATCCCATCACGGCATCACAAGGCGGCCGGCTTCCTCCGGATGTCCTGGCCCAACGCATCCACGACGCCGGCTACGACCGCCCCATTCTGATCCAGTACTTCGAGTATCTTGGCCAGCTCATCACCGGCAACTTTGGCACCACGATCACCGACCGGCGACCAGTGGTTGAAGTTCTGACCACCTTTGGCGCCGCAACCCTTGAGCTGTCCATCAACGCCCTCATCGTGGCGCTCGCAGTCGGAATTCCCTTCGGGCTCATCGCGGCCCAGCACCGGGACAGGACCCCGGACGCATTCCTGAGGTTCTTCGCGATCCTCTGCTACGCCACTCCGGTGTTCTTCTCGGGCCTGCTTCTCAAGCTCACCTTTTCCGTATGGCTCGGATGGTTCCCCGTCGCGGGCCGGGCCTCCACCCGGACTGAACTGGCCATGAGCAGTCTTGAAGCCCCGTCCGGTATCTATTGGCTGGACGCGATCCGCAGCGGTAACTTCGCAGCACTCGGCGACATCGTTTCCCATGCGGTACTCCCGGCCATAGCCCTCGGCCTGCTGACCGCCGGTGTCTTCCTCCGCCTTGTGCGCACCAACGTTATAGGCACCCTGGGCAAGGACTACATCGAGGCGGGACGTTCCAGAGGCGTCAGTGAGTTCCGCTTGGTGACCAAGCACGCATACAAACCGGCGCTGATCCCCATCATCACGGTCATGGGTTTGCAGATTGCCTTGATGCTGGGCGGTGCCATCCTCACCGAAACCACGTTCGAATGGAAGGGGCTGGGGTACCAGTTGGTGCAGTATCTGAATGCCCGTGACTTCGTGGCCGTCCAGGGAATCGTTGTCCTTCTGGCCATCATCGTCGCCGTTACCAACTTCGTCGTGGACATTATTGCCGCGCTCATCGACCCCCGAGTGAGGTACTGACCATGAGCACTCCAGCGCTGACCGCACCCAGGCAGCCATTGTTCTCCAGGCTTCCTGTCATTTCACACCTCAAGAAGAGTGTTGGCCTCCAACGCGGCATGCTCATCGTGGGGGTAGTCCTCAGCGGGCTGTTTATCCTCACCAGCATCTTCGCACCACTTCTGGCGCCCTACGGCTACTCCCAACTCAGTGATGCTTCGGGCTCGTTCCCCACGCAGCAGGCCCCGAGCGGCCAGCACTTGCTCGGGACTACCGTTGGCGGTTACGACGTCCTGTCGCGGGTCATCTGGGGATCCCAGACGGCCGTGACGGTCATCATCGTCTCGGTTGCCATGTCCCTGTTCCTTGGCGTGGCCCTTGGCCTGCTCAGTGGCTATTTCGGAGGCTGGTTGGACCGGATCCTGGTGGTGGTGGCAGACGCCATCTACGCCTTCCCAACCCTGCTCCTGGCGATCGTCATCTCCATCGTGATCAGCCGGGGACAGTCCAGCTTCTGGGGCGGCATCTTCTCGTGCGCCTTCTCCATTACGGTGGTCTTCGTCCCGCAATACTTCCGGGTGATACGTGCCGAGACCATCCGGCTCAAGGCTGAACCGTTTGTTGAATCGGCCAAAGTACTCGGAGCCTCGAGCATTCGCATCATTGGCCGGCACATCTTCAAGAACGCCACCCGGACGCTGCCGCTGATGTTCACCCTCAACGCATCCGAGGCGATTCTGACGCTGGCCGGCCTCGGCTTCCTTGGCTTTGGCATCGAACCCACATCTGCCGCTGAATGGGGATTCGACCTCAACAAAGCACTGGCTGATACCTCGTCAGGTATCTGGTGGACCGGTGTCTTCCCGGGTATCGCTATCGTGCTCACCGTTCTGGGACTGACCTTGGTGGGTGAAAGCATCAACGACCTCAACGACCCCCGGATCCGTGGACGCAAACGCGCGGGCGGAACACCAGCCCCAGGGACTCCGGCAGCACCAACAACGCCGTCTACCCCGGCAGAGGCAGGTAAGCCATGACCAGCAATCTTGGAAATCTTTCAGACCAGGCCGCCAGTGGTCAGCCTGTCCTCACCATCGACCGTCTCCAGGTCACATTCGCCACCGACGGCGGGGACGTTCACGCAGTTAAGGACGTCAGCCTGGAGGTGAAGGCCGGAGAAGTAGTTGCGATTGTGGGGGAGTCGGGATCCGGCAAGACCGTGACCGCCAAGACCATCCTGGGATTGCTCCCGGAAACGGCCATCAGTTCCGGCGCGGTGGTGATCAACGGCAACGACGTGATCAGCGTCAGCAAATCCACGCTGCGCAAGATCCGTGGCCGGGATGTGGCCATGGTGTTCCAGGAGCCTTCCACGGCCCTGAACCCGGTCTTCACGGTCGGCTGGCAAATTGCCGAAGGCATCCGCGCGCACGCAACGGATGGCAAACGCATCTCCGCCAAAGAGGCCAAGCAACGGGCCACGGAGGCGCTGCGCAAAGTGGGTATCCCGGACCCTGAAACCCGGGTCAACTACTACCCCCACCAATTCTCCGGCGGCCAGAAACAACGCGTAGTCATCGCTGCGGCGCTCGCACTCAATCCGGGGTTGATCGTGGCTGACGAGCCGACCACCGCGTTGGATGTCACGGTCCAGGCAGAGATCCTCCAACTCCTGCGTGATTTGAGGGACAACTATGGGACCTCGATTGTGCTGATCACGCACAACATGGGTGTAGTTGCCGATCTCGCGGACCGGGTGGTGGTGATGTACCAGGGTGACGTGGTGGAGGAGGCTCCGTCCAGGGTCCTGTTTGCGGAACCTCAACAGGACTACACCAAAAAGCTCCTGGCAGCAGTGCCGCATCTGGGCCGCCATTCGGCCTCGGAAGGCGCCCGGGGGCGCCTCCACCAGGACGGCGGAATCCTGGTGGAGGCAAAGAATCTCACCATCGAATACCCTGGACGGTTCGGCAGGCACGGGTTCAAAGCCGTGGATGACGTCAGCTTTACTGTTTCGGAAAACGAGGTATTTGGCCTGGTGGGCGAGTCCGGCTCGGGAAAGTCCACCATCGGACGTGCCATCGCGGGGCTGACCCGGACAACAGGTGGCAGCTTGAAGGTTCTGGGCTACGAGATGCTGGACTTCAAGGAGCGTACGTTCCGTCCGCTCCGCAAAGAGATCGGATTCGTGTTCCAGGACCCGGCCGCCTCGTTCAATCCGCATCTCACCATCGGTGAGTGCGTTGCAGAGCCGTTGATGATCCACACCAAACCGAGCGCGGCTGAGGCGAGGAAAAAGGTAGGTGAGCTGCTCGAGTCAGTCCAGCTGCCGGCGTCGTACGCGCAACGCTACCCGCACGAGCTGTCCGGCGGGCAGCGGCAGCGCGCCTCGCTGGCAAGGTCGCTGGCGCTTAACCCGCGCCTACTGATCGCCGACGAACCCACGTCCGCCTTGGACGTTTCCGTTCAGGCGAAGGTCCTGGACCTTTTCAAGGACATCCAGGAGCAGTTCGGTTTTGCGGCGCTGTTCATCAGCCACGACCTTGCCGTGGTGGACATGTTGTCCCACTGGGTGGGGGTTCTCTACAAGGGCCGGCTGGTGGAGCAGGGGATCGGGAACCATGTGATGGGCTCGCCGCAGCACGACTACACCAAGCGGCTCATTGCGTCCCTGCCGGTACCGGACCCTGACGAACAGGCACGACGGCGGGAAGCGCACCGCGCGTTGCTGGGCGGCTAGACCCGTCCCTGGGAAGTGAAAGGCACGCCCCCTCATGGCGGGGGCGTGCCTTTTCCATGCCAAAGAGGCTGCGGCGCTATTCGGAGACTATGCCGATGTTGAACATCTTTCCCTGCGGCTGCTGCATGAAGAGACGAAGCCAGAGCGGCAGCCACATCTCCATTCCGCGGGCGGCATCGAGGGCGCCCAAGTCCCTGATGTGCTCCGGTGCCCAGCCGAATTCCTGCAACAACGCGGACACAGCGGACTTGGATTCCTGATCATTGCCCGCCATGAAAATGTCATGAGGCCCTGGGAGCCGGGCGGGGTCCACCATGACCGGTGCGCTGACAGTGTTCAAAGACTTGACCACGCGAACTTCCGTGAATGTCCGTTGAATGGTTTCGGCGATGCTGTCCGTATTGCACACAGCCAGCGATGGAGGAAAACCACTGGAGGAGTCCAAGGCATTGGAGACGTCCAACAGGATCTTGCCGTTGAGGTTGGCTTCGCCTGCTTCGGCGAGGGCAGCAAGGCTCACAGTGCCCGGCGTGGCGTTGACAATCAGCTCGGCATGGCCTGCCGCCTCCGCAAAAGAACCGGCATGGGCCTGTGGCCCGGCCTGGGCAGCCCACTCCTCGCCCTTTGGATTGCCCGACTCACGGGACCCCATGGTGACGTCATGGCCCAACGACACCAGCTTTCCCGCGAGGGCGTGCCCCACCATGCCAGTGCCCAGAACAGCGATTTTCATGGATTCTCCTTTGCCGAACCAGCAGTGATGGTGCCATTCTGCTCCGATACCGACGCAGGGGATACTGCTGGTGCCCCATTGCCTGCCACCCTCTGGTGAGCCGAGGTAACACCCGCGTCGGTACGGTCCAGCACCATAGACTGGGATGCATGATCGAGCAGAACAACGCCCTTCCCGACGACGCCGAATCCTTCAACCCGGCAGCAAGCTCCCTGGCCGGCCAAGTGGACCGCGCCGTCATGGATGAGTTGCTGTCCATCCGGTCCAGCATCGACAACATCGACGCAACGCTGGTATTCCTGCTCGCCGAGCGGTTCAAGGCCACCCAGAAGGTAGGAATCCTTAAAGCCACCCACAAGCTTCCTGCTGGAGATCCGGGCCGCGAAGCTGCCCAGATCACCCGCCTGCGGCGTCTCGCTGAGGACGCCAACCTCGATCCCGCCTTTGCGGAAAAGTTCCTGAACTTCATCATCAGTGAAGTGATCCGCCACCACGAGGCCATCGCCGAGGATCACCAGATTTCAAGCCAGCAGGCCTGATTGATGTCCTCAGTGAATGACTTGCGCGCCAGCGCTGCCGCGCTGGGCCCGTGGCCCGGCAACGATCCCGCTGAGGCAACCCGGATCATCCGGGGCGAGTTGGGGGATCCCCACCTTCCGTTCCTGCCCGAACTCCCGGACCGCGGAGTGGGCTCGGATGCCGTCGGCCGGACGGGTTCCCTGCTCGTTGACCTGGCCATCGACGTCCAGCCGCACGGATGGCGACTCGTCGACAGGCCGGGGAAAGACGCGCAGCGCGGCCGCTCTGCGCTAAAGACGGACATCAACATCCTGGCCGACATCGCCGGTGCCGAAGACGTTTCCGCCACTGAATTCAAGATCCAGCTGTTGGGCCCCATGAGCCTCGCCGCCAATCTTCACCTGCACAACGGTGAGCGTGCACTTCTGGACTTTGGCGCCCGCCGGGATATTGCGGAATCCCTGGCCGCCGGCGTCGCGGAACACCTTCGCCGTGTGTCCACCGCTGTCCCCGGCGCTGGCATCGTGGTGCAAATCGACGAGCCGGACATCTCTTCCGTGATGGCCGGGACAATCCCGACTGCCAGTGGTTACCGGACACTGCGTTCGATCTCTGGTGAGGAGATAACTGGAGCGTGGCGACTGGTGATCGACGCACTGAGGGCCGCGGGCTCCGTCGAAACCGTCATTTCCGTACCTGAAATTGAAGCACCCATCGAGCGGATACTTGCCGCCGGTGCAGATGGCGTTGCCGTGCCGCTCAAGGCCTTGACCACACGCCAGTGGGAACAGCTTGCCGGTGCCGTCGAAGGCGGAAAGCGTGTGTGGGCCGGGGCTCTGTCCACGAGCGACGCGCAAGCGCGGCTGCCGCGTACTGCGGACGTCGTCGATAGTATCTGGAAGCCGTGGCGCCAGCTCGGTCTGCCGGCATCGGGCCTGGCGGGTCTTCGCGTCACTCCCTCGACAGGACTTGCTCACTTCAAGCCCTCAGGGGCCAGGGACGTGCTGAAGAAACTCACGCAAGTGGCTGACGGACTGGATCAGCTGGCTCAGGGCTGACCACAAAACGTCAGATTCGCTCTTCCCAGCGGTCTGGTTCCGCGTAGCGGGGTAGCGTTGTGCCGGGGGCGGCCCCTGGCAGATAGGGTGCCAATCGGTAGTCGAACCGTCCGGCGTAAACAAGCACCAAGCCGATCTGTGGCTGAATGACCTTCACCTGGATCCGGTGCTTGCCTTCAGCGTTGTCCCACCATTGTTCCGCGTAGGCGCGGGCGTCGAGTCCTGCCGGCAACGGGATGCGCAGAGGGCCCAGGAACAGCCTGCTGGCATTGGAAACACCACGAAGACGACCCTTCGCTGTGACGCTGACGTCCAGGTCCGTCACCAGCCGGCGGTACCGTCCCACATGGTCCACCAGACGGGCCCGCCCATGGGCGCCTCGAGCATCGGGGCCAGGCATGACGGCGCTGGTCGTATCGTGGAACAGCCGTGTCCCCGAGGGGAAGTAGATCTCCCGTCGGGCTGTCAGGGCTGGGCGTCCAAAGGGATCTACATGCGCATGGTTCTCGATGCGGAAGGGGATGCCTTCGCCATACTCAGGGAAGAACGCCTCCTCGCCTCCGGTCAGCGCCAGAGGTGGCCGAAGCCACTTCTGCCGGCAACCCACAACATCAAAGATTCCTTCTCCGATTCCGTAGGAACCGGAGCCGGCTGCCAGCGAAAAGTACTCCTGAAGTTCGGGGGCCAGCCTGGTGAAATCATCGCCGAGCGCCAGCTGGTAGATAGGGGTATTCATGGCAGTCCTTTCCAGAGCCTGGGTACTAGAGCCGTCCGGCCGCTTTGAGCCGGATATAAGTGTCGGCCAGCAGGGGTGGAACCTCGAGTGGCTCGGCGTCCACCACTTCGGCTCCCAGCTGCCGGAGTTGGACTGTGACCGCAGCCCTTTCCAACAATGCGCGTTCGGCCGCAGCGGCCCTGAACACCTGGCTTGCCGTTGTCCGCTGCTCCTTCATTTCAGCCAGCAACGGGTCCCGCACTGACGCGACCACCACCACATGCTGGCGTGCCAATTGCGCCACGGTGGGGAGGAGACCTTCTTCAGGGGCGCCGCCGTCGAGGGCCGTCAGCAGCACCACCAGTGACCGGTGCGCCGAGACGGTCCGTACCTGCCCCGGGATCTGCTGCCAGTCCAGTTCTATGAGTTCGGCTTCCAAAGGGGCCATGGCCTGGACCAGTTGACCGAGCAGATTGCCCTTGGCCGATGAATCGACCCGTGCGCGCAGCCTCCGGTCATAGGCCAGGAAGTCGACGCGGTCCCCACCACGTTCAGCCAGCACAGCGAGCAACAGGGCGGCTTCCATGCCGGTATCGAGCCGGGGTTCATCCTCGATTCTGGCAGCAGCTGTGCGGGAAGTATCCAGCACAATGATCACCCGGCGGTCACGCTCCGGCCGCCATGTTCGCACCACCACTGACGTACGGCGTGCTGTGGCGCGCCAGTCGATGGACCGGACGTCGTCGCCGCGGACATAGTCGCGAAGGGAATCGAACTCGGTTCCGGCGCCGCGGATCTGCACCGCTGCCCGGCCATCCAGTTCCCTGAGCTTGCGCAGCTTGGAAGGCAGGTGGCGCTTGGAATGGAAGGGAGGGAGGACTCTTAACTGGCCGGGAAGTATGCGTGTGCGTTGCCTGGCCGCGACGCCGAGTGGTCCAAAAGATCGGATGGTCACGTGCGGACTTTCGAGGTCGCCGCGGCGATGCGGGACCAAGGTCACTGTCATCCGGCGGCGTTCGCCGGACGGGACCACCAGGGGCTGGACAGGATGGGCGGCTCCTGCGGATGGCTGCCACGCATCCCTGACTTCGGCACGCAGCTTCCTCCCGGTGGCGTTGGTGACCGTCAGCACAGAGTCAGCGTTACCCTCGAGTGTCACATTTCCGGGCTGCTGGCGTTCCAGGCCAAGTTTTCCAGGCGATGCCGCCAGGAACATGTCAAGTACCAGCACCATCACTAAGCCGGCCGCCACATACAGGACAGTGCTCCACGCGGGAAACAAGACCAACGGCACCAGCCCCGCCAGGGCCAGCATCACAAAACGACCTGTGATGGACATTCAGGCCACCTTGGCTGCGGGCGGCAGGGAGATCACCGGGGCACCGGGACGGACGCCAGGATGCTGCCCAGAACATCGTCCACCTGGATTCCGTCCATTTGGGCTTCCGGTCGGAGCCCCACCCTGTGCCGAAGGCACGGCAACGACAAAGCCTTGACATCGTCCGGAGTGACGAACGACCTGCCGGACAACCACGCCCATGCCTTGGAAGTGTTGAGCAGTGCGGTGGCACCGCGGGGCGAGACGCCGAGTTGGAAGGACGGCGCGGACCTCGTGGCACGGACGACGTCAACGATGTAGGCGAGGATTTCGGGTGCCACGGCCACGTGGGCTACTGCCGCCTGCGCAGCGGAAAGTTCGACGGCGCCGGCCACCGGCCGTACGCCGGCTGCGGCGAGATTTCGCGGATCAAAGCCACTGGCATGGCGCCGGATGACCTCGATTTCCTCGGCCCTTCCGGGCAGCGGCATGGTCAGTTTGAGCAGGAACCGGTCGAGCTGTGCCTCCGGCAGGGGATAGGTACCTTCGTATTCCACGGGGTTCTGCGTGGCCGCCACGATGAACGGACTCGGCAGCGGGCGGGACACGCCATCCACCGACACCTGGCGCTCCTCCATGGCTTCCAGGAGCGAGGCCTGGGTCTTCGGCGGTGTCCGGTTAATCTCGTCCGCGAGCATGATGTTCGTGAAGACAGGGCCTTCCCGGAAGGTGAATTCCGAAGAGTGGGAGTCGTAGACCAGCGACCCCGTGACATCACCAGGCATCAGGTCAGGAGTGAACTGGACACGCTTCGTATCCAGGCTCAGGGCAGTGGACAACGCCCTCACCAAGAGTGTCTTGGCCACGCCCGGCACGCCCTCCAGGAGGACATGCCCGCCGCAGAGGAGGGCAATGAGCATTCCCGTGACGGTGGGGTCCTGCCCGACCACAGCCTTGCCCACTTCGGTTCGGACATTCAGCAGCGACTGTCGCGCCGGGTCTTCAACCGCATGGTGACCATTCGGCTGGGGCACGCTTTCCTGGGGCGGAACACTTCCCGTGTATTGGCTGTTGCTGTCCGTGTAGCTATTTGGCTGGCTGCTCATCGGGCGGTCGCCTCCTGTTCGATTCGTTCGATCTGTTGTGCCCACTGCACCAGTTGTCCTTCGTTTTCCGGCATGAGGTCGATCAGGACTGACCCTACCTCCGGGGCTGGCCGCCCAAGGCGTTGGGCTGTCGCGTCCACAATTGCTTCCCGGGTTGCGTCGGCGCCGAGATTGAAATGCCGGGCCAAACGGGCCAGCGTTCCAGCCCGCAGGTTGTCGGCGGCCCGCACCACAGCCCGCGAGTCCTGGTAAAGGCGGGCCCTGCCTTCTGCGGTCTCAGCGGCTTTGACCACCACGGGGAGAGGCTCGAAAACCAGCGGACCCATTCGTCGGCCCCGCCACGCAATGGCCAGCAAGGTCACGACGGCCAACCAAGGCCCTGCGAATGCCAACCATCGGGGTGCAAGTTCGTTGAGGGTCGGAGTCGAATCCGCTGTGGAGATGTCCCCGACGCCGGGGATATACCAAACGAGGTCCCTGTTGTTGCCCAGCGTTCTCAAGGCGAGAGCTGCGTTTCCCTCTGTTGCGAGGTGCTGGTTGTCCAGCAAATCCGTGCTGCCGAGGACAATGACGCGCCCATCGGTTGACGCCGCGTAAAGGCCCGGGCCGCTGCTGCGGATGGGGTAGCACACCATAGGTCCCGTATAAACGGAGCCCTGCGCGGAGACCCTTCCGGCTGCCACGGCATCCCGCTGGTCGCAGTCAGGCCCGATGACAGTTGTTGCTTCGGGAACCACGCCACCCGGCCGGAAGCCTGGTTCAAGCCCGCTGAGGGTCCTGAGCCTCGGCTTTACCAGCACTATGCGGTCTGCAGCTGCTGTGAGGTCCTCCACCTGTGATTGATCCAGGAAGCCCTTGGGGTCGTACAGCAGGACTGTGGCGTTGTCCCTGGCTGACAACGCCGACAGGGTGTCTGCGAGCGTGTCCGTCGGTGTGATGGATACGCCTTGGCGTCCCAGGATCTCCGCCACGGCCATGGCGCCATCCGGTGCGGGATTTCGGGCCGACAACGGCCGTGGGTCCTTGGCGCCGGAGACACCGGCGATGGCGAGGTATGTCACCAGTCCGGCAAGCAGGGCACCGATCCCGATCCACGCCAGGTGTTTCCGGAACCAGACCGTGAAACCCCTCCGCGAGGACCGTTCGAGAGGTGCCGCCTCATCCGGACGACGTTCTTCTGGACGATGTTCTTCTGAACGACGTGCTGTGTCGTTAAAGCCTGTTGTCATCGGGGCACTGCGAATCCGGCGTGCGCCTGTCCCGTGAAGTCGGGTTTCATCGCAAGCACGTCAGCGTCCAACTGCCGGAAGGACTCATAGTCGGCCTTGGTCGCGCCCTCTTCGCCGTAGCGCACGGCGTCGAAGACGAGGGCGGCGTCGTCCAGCCGACGTTGTGCAGCACCAAAGACCTGCCCCAGCTGTGTGGCAGCTTCGTCCGCGGTTCTGCCGGCCCGGGCATCGATCACGTCCCGTTCTTCGGCGGATCGGACCAGAGCCCGGAACTGATCGACGACGGCGGCCGGCCAGTCGCCGTCGTCGGCCGCCTTTTCCGCGCGTTTCCTATACCCATCGGAATCGACGCTGGCGTCGTCGCCGTAGATGTCCACGGACGTCGCGTTTCGACGCGCATTCAGGCGGGGCCGGACAACGAAAACTGCCACGATGATGAGCGCCACGGCCACAGCGACCATCAACGGAACAGCAACATCCGGTCCGGGCCCGATTCCGTCGCCTTCCAAGGAGGCAAGCCAGTCAAGAAAATCGAGCCACAGCTGGTCCAGCCAGCTTGGCTGTGCATCAGGATATTGGGGTTTTGAAAGTTCTTCGGCTGCCCACCGCCGGGCTTCATCGCGATCCGGCGTCACGGGCGGTTCCATGGCTGCCAAGTTGGCCGGCACATCCCACGGCGTCACCCTCATGCTGGAGGCCGGGGCCCGGGAGAAGCGGACGGAAACTGTCCGTCGTTCGGGGGCCAAGCGGTGTTACGGGGCAAAGTCGAGTGACCGCCCGGTATTCCGTCCGGATCTGCACCGGTTTCCATCAGCCGCATCAACTCAACGTCCAAGCCATCCCGGCGCATCCGCAGGTCCATGTAGATCAGCGCGAAAACCGAGGCCTGGAATGCGAAAGTCACGGAGCCCACCAGCGCACCTATCGCCGTCGAAATCACAGTGGTTATCACCAGAGTGGAAGCGATTGATTCGGCGTCGGGGTGGGGGGTGACCACTTCCCCGATGGCCGCGGCCGCCAGGGAAGCGGGGATCTGGACAATTTGGGCAATGACGCCCACCATGATGGCCACCACGAGCGTAATCCCGAAGATGCGCCACCAATTGTTCCTTGTCAGTTGCCAGGACCGGAGGAGTCCGTCGTAGACACCCGTCCGCTCAACCACGATGGCCGCAGGTGCAAGCATCAGCTTCAAGCCGATCCAGACGAAGACCACTACTGAACCAAGGCCCAGGGGCAGGACGATCAGCAGGGCCCCAACGCCCATGGCAGTAAACAACAGCACCGAAATACCCACCACGGCAGCCGCGGCAAGAAGCCCGCCGAGTGTCAGCAACACTGCCACGCCCAGCAGAGGCCAGATTCTCCTGCCTGCAAGCTTCCACATCTGTTTGAAGCCCGTCCGTCGGTTCAGGACCGAACGGGCCACCGGCACCACCAATACCCCTTGAAGTACCGATCCGAGGAAACCGATGAGCACCGAGACACCCAAAGTGCCGGCCATGATGGCGAGGAAGGGACCCATGGCTTCGGCGAATTCTGCTTCGGAGTTCACAGTTTCAAGGGACATCGACAACTGGAACATGCCTAGGGTGACGATGCCAACGAAAACCGCCCCGATGGCTTGCACGATCAGCGCCGAGCCGAACATGGAAGCGGCATTGCGGCGAATCGTCTGGAAGGATCCATCCAGGATCTCGCCAAATTGCAACGGTCGGAGTGGAATAACACCCGGCTTGGGCGGAGCGACATAGAGGGGTTGTCCGTAGGGAGGCCCGGGGGGCCATCCCGGGGCGGGTTGGCCGCCATGAAACTGTCCGCCACCTTGCGGGGCTGCCCATGCAGGGGGACCGCCCCATTGTGGTTGGTTGCCCCATTGTGGTTGGTTGCCCCATTGTGGCTGGCTGACCCCTCCGGGCTGACCGCCCCTTCCGGGCTGACCGCCCGGCGATGGATTCCGGCCGTGCTCTGGCTGTGACACGATATCCTCCCCATAAGACCCGGCCCGCCGACATTCGACGTCCCCCACACGGACCTTGGCACCCAGCCTATAGTCCCGCCGTCGTCCCTCATAGCCCGCCGCCCGGCCCGCCATTGAAGGAGGAGTACTGCTGCGGTGCAGTACGGTGGAACTGCCCCTCGGGCGCCATGCCGTGCGCCGCGCCCAACGGGACAAAGACTTGGTGATAAGGGAATATATAACTATGAAGGCACGCATTCTGGTAGTTGACGACGACGAAGCGCTCGCAGAGATGATTGGTATCGTCTTGCGCAATGATGGCTTCGAGCCGGTGTTCTGCGCAGATGGTGGCCAAGCCTTGGAAGTGTTCCGCTCTTCCAAGCCGGACCTGGTCCTGCTGGACCTCATGTTGCCTGGCTCAGACGGCATTGAGGTCTGCCGGCAGATCCGTGGTGAGTCGGACGTCCCCATTGTCATGCTCACTGCGAAATCCGATACCTCGGATGTCGTCCGTGGTCTTGAATCCGGCGCCGATGACTACGTGCCCAAACCTTTTAAGCCCGCCGAACTCGTAGCGCGCGTCCGTGCACGCCTGCGGCCGGGCGAACAGAAGGCCCCCGAAACGCTGCGTATCGCCGACGTGACCATCGACGTCGCGGGCCACTTGGTGACCCGCGGCGGGGAGCGGATTTCGCTGACTCCCCTTGAGTTCGATCTTCTGGTAGCGCTGGCCCGCAAGCCTTGGCAGGTCTTTACCCGCGAGCTGCTCCTTGAGCAGGTCTGGGGATACCGGCATGCCGCAGATACGCGACTGGTCAACGTTCACGTACAACGCCTGCGCTCAAAGATTGAACGCGATCCGGAAGCGCCCGAGGTCGTATTGACGGTTCGTGGTGTCGGATATAAAGCAGGTTCCTGAGTCCCCGGTCGGCAAGACCGGCAAGACCAACGAGGACCAAGGTCCCGGAAGTCCGGAAGTGGCCGGCGCCCAGGATGTGACGCCGGCTTCTTCAGCGACCCCTGTGCAGTCCCCGGAGCAAACCACCCGGAAAGTTCGAAACCTGCCGTGGCTCGTGTCGCGGGCAAGGATCTGGACCCGACGTGGACTCATCCTGGTTCTGCGGGTTTCGCGGCTGGTGTCCATCGGCGTGCGGCAGATCAGGCCGGGACTTCGCTATCTGTGGCGGTCGCTGCTCCGGCGTTGGCGGCGGTCCCTGGAATTCAGAACAGTCCTCACCACGCTGCTGCTCGCCGTGACATCCTTCGCGATCGTCGGCGCATACCTTTCCAACCAAATTGCCAACAACCTCTTCCAGGAACGCCTTGCCCAGGCGGAATCAGAGTCGCGCTACAACGTCAAACAAGTCCAGGACACCTTCGACGGCGCGCAAGTCACCGATCAGTCCAGTGTCATCACTTTGGTCTATGACACGTTGACTGCCGTTGAGGGGCGCGGTTCGGTGATCCAACGACGATACGTCTTTGAAGCCAAGCCGGAGCAGACCAAGCCGCGGAACCGTTGGGTCGAGTCGCGTGCTTCCGACCAGCTAACGGTTCGCGTCATACCGCCGGACCTGCGAAAGGCTGTTCAGGAAGGTGGCAAACAGCAGTTCTGGGCCTCCACCCAGTTTCCAGTGGGCAATGAGGACCGCCCCGGCATTGCCGTCGGAAACATGGTCACCTTCAATGGCACGTCCTACGAGCTTTACCTGATCTACGACCTCAACACAGCCCAACAAACGTTGGACGAGATCCAGAACGTTCTCTGGGCGGGCGGCGCTGCCCTTGTCCTCATGATCGGTGCCATCGCCTGGTACGTGACGCGCAACGTGGTCAGTCCCGTAAGCCATGCTGCAGTGGTTTCGGAAAAACTCGCTGCCGGGCAGCTCCAGGAACGCATGGTGGTTAAGGGAGAGGATGAGGTGGCGAGGCTGGGTGCCTCCTTCAACCACATGGCCGCCAGCCTCCAGGAACAGATCACCCAGCTGGCCACCTTGTCGCAGATGCAGCAACGCTTTGTCTCCGATGTTTCGCACGAACTGCGAACCCCGCTGACCACCGTCCGGATGGCTGCCGAGGTCCTCTTCGAAGCCCGTGACGACTTCGACCCCATGAACAAACGGTCGGCAGAGCTGCTGTACCACCAGGTAGAGCGCTTCCAGTCCTTGCTTTCGGACTTGCTGGAGATTTCACGATTCGACGCCGGTGCTGCCGTCCTGGACGCAGAACCACAGGACATCTTCCAAGTGATCTCGCACGTCATGGAAGGTGCGGCACCTGTGGCGGCAGAGTACGGTTCGGATGTCCGGCTGAACGCTCGGCAGAAGAGCATTGTCGTGGAGATGGACTCCCGCAGGATCGACCGGATCCTCCGCAATTTATTACTCAACGCACTGGAACATGGTGAGGGCAGGCCGATCCACATATCCGTGGCCGCCAACCACGATGCTGTTGCGGTATCCGTCAGGGACCATGGGATCGGGATGAGCCAAACAGAGGCTGCCAGGGTCTTCGACCGTTTCTGGCGCGCAGATCCTGCACGGGCCCGGACCACTGGGGGCAGCGGCTTGGGCCTCTCCATCGCGGCCGAGGACACCAAGCTGCACAATGGCTGGCTGCAAGCCTGGGGCCGCAAAGGATCCGGCTCCAACTTCCGCTTGACACTGCCGCTTCGGCAAGGAGGCACCATTGTGAAATCGCCGCTGCAGCTTGAACCCGCGGATATCGACTTCCCCGGCTCCGCCAGCGAGCGGCAGATGCTGGTGTTGGGCAAGGAACCCGGGAGCCGTCCACAAGGGTCGCAAGTTGCGGCAGGCAAGCCTACGCCAGCAGACGCTGCGGCTGGTGAAGGGGCATGGGAATGATGCGGCCCCGGCGCGCAAGGGCAGTTGCAGCAGTGTTGGCCATGCTGATGGTGCTGTTGGCTTCCTGTGCGCAGATTCCCCGTT
The DNA here is from genome assembly GCF_025421775.1 of Paenarthrobacter aurescens. Lineage (GTDB taxonomy): Bacteria > Actinomycetota > Actinomycetes > Actinomycetales > Micrococcaceae > Arthrobacter > Arthrobacter aurescens_B. Next base: position 107,694 of record NZ_JAOEFX010000005.1, read on the forward strand.
CCGGCCCCGTGGGCAAGAGCAAGGATGAAGGCGCCGGTAATCCGAACGCGCCCGTCTTCTTTCCCGCGGCCCCACGTGCCGGCTCAAGTCCCGAGACTGTCATTGAGGACTTCTACATGGCCGGCAGCGGCTACGAGGACGATTATCCTGTGGCACGCCAGTACCTGACGCAAGCACAGTCGGTGACGTGGAAACCTGACAAGCGCGCGATTGTTTTCCGCGAGGCGCAGGTGGTCAAGTCAGCCGTGGAGAATGAGTACCTTTACGAACTCGACCTCGCCTATTCGGTGGATGCTGACGGCGTGGCGACCCAATTTCCGCCGGGTACCAAGGAGACCATCCCGCTAACGCTCGAGCAGGTGGAGGGTGAATGGCGGATCTCCAAGGTGCCGGACGGAACAGCCATACCGGAGGAGACGTTCAAGGTCATTTACGGGGCGAACCCCATCTTCTTCTATGACCCAACCTTTACCTACGCGGTTCCTGACTACCGGTGGTTCATCAAGAAGAACACGGTCAAGTCCATGACCTCTGCTTTGCTCGCTGGCCCGGCGCCATACCTGCGTGGTGCAGTCGTCAGCGCATTCCCGTCCGGGATGAAGCTTGCACGGGAATCCGTTCCCGTGGTGTCCGGTGCAGCGCAGGTGGACCTGTCGGCCAAAGAGTTGTTTGACGCCTCGGCGGAAGACCGTCAGAGGATGCAAAACCAGTTGGCGCTGACCTTCCGAAGCCAGCCGGACGTCATCAACGTCCAACTGCGCGCCGACCAGGACCTTGTCCGGGTCGAAGACAACGGCACTGTGTTGCCTCCAGTGCTGGACAAGAGTGTTCCAGCGCGCCAGATTGCTGTGAGTAATGGCGATCTGGTGCGCTACGAAAACAACCGTATTACTCCGCTTCCGGACATACAGTCGGTCGCAGGATTGGGTCCGCACTCGCCGGCTGAGTCGCCTGTGTCCCAAACGGCTGCGTTCCTGAACGGCGATAGAACCACGCTTTATTCGATCGAACCAGGACAGCCAGCCCGTCAGCTCACCACCAGGAGTACCCTTACAGGTCCTTCGTTCAGCCCGCACGACTGGGTGTGGACAGCGGGCCCGGGAGCCAACGGAGCCGCCGAAGTTGTGGTCTACAAACCAACGGGCATAGCGCCCGGCATGACAGTTCCCAGTGTCACCATGACGCCGTCCTGGTTGTCCGGAAGGACTGTTAAGGACTTCAGGGTTTCCAGGGAGGGGACCAGGGCTTTGGTGATTTCCGAGGCCAATGGAAAGTCCACTGTGCAGATCACAGGAATAGTCCGGAACCCTGATGGCGTTCCCAAGGACCTCACTGCTCCCATTACCCTGCTCAGCACAGCCACCGCCGACCAGGGAGCCTGGGTCAACGGTTCAACCGTGGCGGTGATGTCCAGTTCGGCCACGGGAACCGTGGTTCCTGAATTGCTTTCCCTGGCATCGGGTGAACCTCAGCAGCTGGCCCCTTGGGACGGTCTGACCACCCTTAGCGCCGGAAACGGGTCCGAACAGATTTATGGTCAGTCAGAGGCCGGAATATTCCAACGTGTCGGAAACGGCTGGGAGCTCCAGCTGAAAGGACCTACGGAGCCTGCTTTCCCCGGCTGATCACCCGCCAGCAGGATCTGCCGGTTGTCCACATAACCGGCCGGATGTCTTCCAGATGCAGTCACTGGAAGCCCAAGCTTTCAGGATGACTCTCTTCGACAGCAACGCAGGGCCCCAAGGCCGGCGGATCCGACGCCGGCTCGACCCCGACCTTATTGCACCGGACCCTGCCGGTGCGCGTCGGCGCGGTTGGGACCACAGCAGACCCGGCCGTCTTTTTGCCGCGCTGCACGGAACATTGACGGATTTGCTTGCCCTGTTGGTTCCGGTTGAATGTGTATGTTGCGAGGCTGAGGACACAGTATTGTGTGGCGACTGCGCCAAACACGTTCGCCAACTATGCAAGCAACCATTCCGCGCCGAAGGTGAATCGCCTGCCTTGGTTGACGTCGATGGCACGGCGAAGCTCGGGGTGGTGGCAGCAGGACCCTACCGGGATGAACTTGCGCGATGCCTGTTGTCCTTTAAACGCTTTGGCCAGTGGCGTGTGGCAGCGGTTCTGGCACAGTGCCTCGGCAAGGCTGCGGAGGCTGCCATCGGGGGCCAGCCCGGATACTGCCTTGTCCCCGTCCCGACCAGTGGCCGGGCCTACCGCAGGCGTGGATTCAGCCCGGTCCATCTCGTGCTTCGTTGCATTCGCCTCCGCCGTATCCTGCCGTATTGCCCAAGCCTTGATGTGCTTGAGAAACGTGGAGATCCAACTGCGTCCGGGGTGATCCTTGCAGTGTTCTGGCGGCTGCCCGCACGGCTGGCGGAGGCGGTGTTGGATACGGGCGCCCCTAAGCAGGCCGCTGGACAAAAGGGCCTCGGGAGGGGAGAGCGGGCCAGCAGGGTCCGCGGATCCATGCGTGTCAGGCGCCGCTGGACCAAACGGCTCAGTGGGAGGCGATGCATCCTGGTGGACGACGTCCTCACCACCGGGGCTACCCTCGCTGAGGCAGCACGTGCAATTACTGCCGCTGGGGGAGTCGTTTGCGGTGCCGTGGTGCTCGCGGCCACGAGGCCACCAGCCTACGCCTCAACCGCTGCCGGGTACGACCCCCCATGAAGGCCTTAAGACTCAATCAAAAAATAAGTGGCTAAAGGATGAATAACGGGTGGCGATGAACTAACGTCGGTTGTGGGTACCAAGAACAGATGTACCTGTCGATAGCGGCTCGGAAAGGGGCTCGACTGTCCGTCAGACAAGCCCCTAACAGCGCCGTTGTCGTGTCACCTGAGTTATTTGGAGGGCACCATGGAGTTCATGATCAGCGGACGAAATCTCACAGTTTCCGACCGCTTTCGCGAATACGCCGGCGAGAAAATCTCGAAGATTGAATCGCTGGGGGATAAGGTCCAGCGAGTCGACGCCAAGGTTTCCAAGGAAACCAATCCCCGGCAGACGCCGGGCCAGCTCACCGTCGAAGTGACAGTCTTGGGCCGTGGCCCCGTTATCCGTGCCGAGGCCACAGCCGCTGACAAATTCGCTGCCTTCGATCTCGCGTACAACAAGCTGCTTGAAAGGCTTCGTCGTGCAAAGGACCGGAAAAAGGTGCACCACGGGCGTCACACGCCCAAAGCCGTACGGGAAGCCACGGCGACCCTCGAGCCAGCCAGTGCTAGCGAGCCACTCTACGTTGAGGCCAGCAACCACCAAGAGCCCGCGCCACAGGCAGACGAGCGTTCTCCCTATGAGATCGAGAACGACATTCCGGCAGGCGATTCACCCGTTCTGATCCGCCGGAAGGTATTCCCCGCAGCGTCTCTGACACTCGATGATGCTGTGGACAGCATGGAACTCGTTGGCCACAACTTTTACTTGTTCCTGGACAAGGAAACCAATGCGCCATCGGTTGTGTACCGTCGGAGTGGTTGGACCTACGGTGTGATTACCCTCGATTCAACCTGCGAACCCGGCGAGGAAGCCGTGGAGGAAAAGATCCACGCCTATCGCTCTGATGATCAGGCTTCCACCGCCAAGTAAGCCGTCAATTCCTGTATGAAGGGACTTCAATGACCGCTTCGCTGAGCCTTTTACAGGCACGGCGGATCGCATTGGCAGCTCAAGGATTGGCAAAGGTCCGGCCCACCGGCCCCGTGACTCCACGGGCGGTGGGCCGGACCTTTGCCCGGATCCAGCTCGTCCAGATCGATTCCGTGAATGTGGTGGCACGAAGCCACTACCTTCCGTTCTTCTCCCGGCTCGGAAATTATGATCCCCTGATCCTCCAAGCCATGGCCGGCCGGAAGCCCCGCAAGATGATGGAGTATTGGGCTCACGAGGCCAGTTTTATCCGCCCGGAACACTTCCAGGACCTGCTCGTATGGCAAAAGCGGGCCTGGGTGGGTGCCCATCACCTGGAGCCCGCCGTTCGCCAGGACATGGAGGACCGCATTCTGATGGCCCTCACGGCCGGGCGTCCCATGACGGCGTCGGAACTCACCGCCCAGCTTGGTCATGACGAACAGGCTGAACGGGATAACTGGGGCTGGAACTGGAATATCGTCAAGCGAGTGCTGGAGCATCTGTTTGAGCAAGGCCGGATTTCCGCAGCTTCGCGGACACCGCAATTTGAACGCAAGTACACCCTGACATCCCGGGTGGTCCCCGTCATGCCCCGGTCGGACATCAACGCTGAAGAGTCACTCGATCGTCTGATCGATGCAGCAGCCCAAGCCCATGGCATTGGCACCGTCCGATGCTTTTCCGACTACTTCCGGACACCCTTGAAAGCGGGAGCGGATTCCGTCCGGCGCCTGGTCCGGGCAGGCCGCCTCCAGCCGGTATCGGTCCGTGGCTGGGACCGGGATACTTTCAGGCATGTCAGCGCGAGGATGCCACGCCAGGCCGCAGGCAGGGCGCTGCTGAGCCCCTTCGACTCGTTGGTCTTTGAACGGCGGCGACTTGAGGAGCTGTTTGGCTTCCACTACAGGATCGAGATCTACACGCCTGCTGCCAAGCGCCAATTCGGCTACTACGTACTACCATTCCTGCTCCGGGATGGCATCGTGGCCCGGGTGGACCTGAAGGCGGACCGGGCATCCGGTCAGCTCCTGGTGCGCTCTGCATTTGCTGAGGCCGACGCGCCGGCGGAAACCGCCGTCGAGCTTGCTGCCGAACTGGAGCTCATGGCTGCCTGGCTCCGGCTTCAGGAAGTGGTGGTGTGGCCGGTTGGGGATCTTGCCGGAATGCTCGCCGAGGCTGTGGCCCGTCGTGCTGATCGTATAAAAGGGCACCGGCTGCCGGGCAGTCCGCTCACAGTGGAACACGGCAACGTGGCGCTGGTCTCTCCCGTAGACTGAAACAGCCAGAATTCGGCAGCATGAGACTGGGAGCAATTTCACGTGGCATCACTAATCGAAAAACTTCTCCGCACGGGTGATAAAAAGACACTCAAGCAACTGCGGAACTATGCCGATTCCATCAATGCCCTGGAAGACTCCTTCAAGTCCTTCACGGACGCCGAACTCCGCGAGGAAACGGACCATTTACGGTCCCGCCATCAAGATGGAGAAACGCTGGAGGCATTGCTGCCGGAAGCCTTCGCCGCTGTTCGCGAGGCCTCCTCCCGTACCTTGGGCATGCGGCACTTCGACGTGCAGCTTATGGGTGGTGCCGCACTTCATTTGGGCAACATCGCAGAAATGAAAACCGGCGAAGGCAAAACGCTTGTGGCTACCGCTCCGGCCTACCTCAACGCACTCGCGGGCAAAGGCGTCCACGTCGTCACGGTCAACGACTACCTTGCTGAATACCAGTCCGAACTCATGGGCCGCGTCTATAGGTTCCTCGGTCTCACAAGTGGTTGCATCCTTTCCAACCAGGACCCGACGGTGCGCAGGCAGCAGTACGCCGCGGACATCACCTACGGAACCAACAACGAATTCGGCTTCGACTACCTGCGCGACAACATGGCCTGGGATGCCAGTGAACTCGTGCAGCGCGGCCACAACTTCGCGATCGTGGATGAGGTCGACTCCATCCTGATCGACGAGGCACGTACTCCGCTGATCATTTCCGGCCCCGCCCAGGGTGACACCAACCGCTGGTACAGCGAATTTGCCAAGGTCGTGCTCCGCCTGCAGCCTGAAGTCGACTACGAAGTGGACGAAAAGAAGCGGACCGTTGGTGTGCTCGAAGCCGGTATTGAAAAGGTGGAGGACTACCTTGGAATCCAAAACCTCTACGAATCGGCAAACACGCCGCTGATTGGCTTCCTCAACAACGCCATCAAGGCCAAAGAACTGTTTAAGAGGGACAAGGATTACGTCATCCTCGACGGCGAAGTCCTGATCGTTGACGAGCACACGGGTCGTATCCTGGCGGGGCGCCGCTACAACGAGGGCATGCACCAGGCTATTGAAGCCAAGGAAAACGTCGAGATCAAGGCGGAGAACCAGACTCTCGCCACAGTGACTTTGCAGAACTACTTCCGCATGTATTCGAAGCTTGCAGGCATGACGGGTACGGCCGAGACTGAGGCCGCAGAGTTCATGAGCACCTACAAGCTCGGTGTCGTGCCAATTCCCACCAACCGCGACATGCAACGGATTGACCAGTCGGACCTCGTCTACAAAAACGAGGTGGTTAAGTTCGACGCCGTCGTTCAGGACATCGCCGAAAGGCACGAAAACGGCCAGCCTGTCCTTGTTGGTACCACCAGCGTTGAGAAGAGCGAATACCTCTCCAAGCTGCTGGCCAAAGAAGGCATCCGGCATGAAGTCCTGAACGCCAAGAATCACGCACGGGAAGCGTCCATCGTGGCGCAGGCTGGACGAAAAGGCGCGGTTACAGTGGCAACCAACATGGCAGGCCGCGGTACCGACATCATGCTGGGCGGAAACGCAGAGTTTACTGCCATTGCAGATCTTGCCAAGCGTGGCCTGGACCCTGAGGAGAACTCGGAGGAGTACGAGGCCGCATGGCCGGAAGCTCTCGCCGCAGCCAAGCAAGCGGTTAAGGACGAGCACGAAGAAGTTCTGGACCTTGGCGGACTTTATGTGCTGGGCACCGAGCGCCACGAATCCCGTCGGATCGACAATCAGTTGCGTGGACGTTCTGGACGTCAGGGCGACCCCGGTGAATCCCGGTTCTACCTGTCACTGACAGACGACCTCATGAGGTTGTTTAATTCCGGGGCCGCAGAACGTCTCATGAACAGCTCAGTGCCGGATGACGTTGCACTCGAATCCAAGCTCGTCTCACGTGCCATCGCCTCGGCCCAAGGCCAGGTGGAGGGCCGAAACGCCGAACAGCGCAAGAACGTCCTCAAATACGATGATGTACTCAACCGTCAGCGTGAGGCCATCTATGGCGACCGCCGTCGAATTCTTGAGGGCGACGACCTTCACGAGAAGGTCCAGTACTTCTTGGAAGACACCATCAATGCCCTTATCGATGCCGCCACAGCCGAGGGAACTGGCGACGATTGGGACTTCAACCAACTCTGGGCGAACCTGAAGACGTTGTACCCGGCAACGGTGACCGCTGAGGAAATCATCGACGAAGCGGGAGGCAAGTCAAAGGTCACGGCTGACTTCCTGAAGGATGAGATCCTTTCCGACGCGCGGCTTGTGTACCAAGCCCGCGAGGAGAGCATTGGCTCTGAGAGCATGCGTGAGCTTGAACGCCGCGTCGTACTTTCGGTCATTGGGCGCAAGTGGCAGGAACACCTGTACGAGATGGATTACCTCAAGGAGGGAATCGGTCTTCGGGCGATGGCCCAGCGGGATCCCTTGGTGGAATACCAGCGCGAGGGTTTCGTGATGTTCCAGAGCATGATGGAAGCCATCCGTGAGGAGAGCATCGGCTTCTTGTACAACCTCGAGGTAGAGGTAACACCAGGCGAGGATGTGGTGGTGGCGGACGATACTGCCGCTGGTGCCCACACCGAACACCATGATCCCCAGATTCGTGCTGCCGGTTTGCAAGCGCCAGAGAGGCCGGCGCAGTTGCAATACACGGCTCCGGGCGAGGATGGGGCCACCCAAACGCGCATCGAGGGCCGCGCGTCAGGTCGATCAGGTAACCCTGCCAAGGCGGCAAACCAGGAGCAGCGTAAAACGGCGAAGAAGAAGCGTCGCTGAGCCTGGTCCCTACGGGGTTGTAGAGCATTAATTAGTTGTAGAGCATTAATTAACGGGGCGAATCCCGGACTCAGCGTCCGGGATTCGCCCCTTTTGCGCTGCTGATCGCCACCCCGTCGGGCCGCGGCAAGCTATCCGATTTCCAGCGCCGTAACCCGCCATACGCCGTCGAAGCGCTCCAGCCTCATGGCGATGGCGCGGCACCTGTGTTCTTCCGCCACAACGATGCTGGCTTCACAGATGGTTTCGGATATGGAGCAGACTCGAACAGAGCGGACCATGGGGCTGCGGTGCGGGTGCAAACTTCCCCGGACCCGGGCGGCGTGTTTCCGTGTCAGGGCTACTCGATGCTGGAGAGACACATAGCATTCCGGGTCAAGGGAGCGGGACAGCTGACTCAGCGGGCGAGTGCCGGCAAGAACTTCCAAAGCGGCCTGGGCAATGCTCCGCGCAACCAAGCGCACATCAATTTCCGAGCCCTTCGATCCGTATGCGGCTATTGTGCGTTTGGTGTTCTGGTGCCCTGTACCCCGGCTTGCGGTTGCAATGGTCATGGTCATACCTCTGGCATTCACTACGTGAGCGGGAGCGTGGGGACGCTCTGCTCGGGTGGCTTCTGCTGGGATGACGCTGGATTAGCTTTGCGGCGTGGACGTTGCCCCTGAGTGGGTGGCATCCATTGAATCGGGAGGGGTGTTAGCCGGGCATCGGGGCCCGCAGCACTTGACCAGGAAGCAGCACGGCCGGGTCACTGCCAATTGTCGAGCGGTTGGCCTCGTACCACTGAGGCCAAGCCAGGGCGATGTCCACGTCAGTGGCAAACGGTCCCAGTCTTGATGCGGCTATCGACCACAGGGAGTCGCCGGTTTGGACGATGACGCTGGCTTGGTTCGGATTCGATGTCTGACGCGAGGACACACTGCTCAGTAGCCCAGGTTCAATCACGGGGGGTCGTGGCTGCCAGCGCGGATCATCCGACAGGGTGCCAGCTGTAGCTGTGTCGGCTGTCGGCGAGATGTCGCTTGCCCCCACGAAGGACGTTGGTGTCCAGGCTGCCTGGAAAGGATGTACGGTGCCCACGGCAGCTGGTTGCCAGCCGGGATCCGGTGGGGCAGCGGATGCTAGCGCTAAGGGCGCCCCCAGAAGGTTGAAGCTCACCACGGCTGCCGCCAGTCGCAACATGAAAGCGGGGCTGAATTTCGAGAGGGCCTCCGCTCCCTTCTCTTGTCCCTTCCGATGCATGACGGAGGCGAAGAAGGCAAGCACCATGGACAATACCCACCACGCTACAAGCGCAGCTCCTGCAGCGCTTACGAGTAGACCAAGAAGGTGCTCAAAGGAGAAGCCTTGGTGGTGATACTGAGCGGCCTGCCATTGACCCACCAAGGTGTTACCCACTAGAACGAGGAACAATCCAAGTCCAGGAATTGATGCAGCGAGGGCCATATCACTGCGTAATGTTCGTGCCATTCAAAGCCCCCAAGCTTCGTTTGATGCAGTTTGATGCGATTTGATCTTACTGGCTCATTCTGAACACACCTTGTACCCTTTGTCCAATTGTGGTGTGGCCGCAGACAAGAATTCGACCCGCCTTCATACTGCAGCCTAGTCTGACCACATGAGATGGGACTCTCTCTTTGACGACTTGGAAGCACAATTTTCGGCCGAACGTGCCCTGAAGGAGGAATCCGAGATAACGGAACGGTCCAGGGTTGAGCTTGCGGGCATTGAACTGGGCGACCGCCTCCGCGGGGCCATGGGTGCAGAAATCAAAGTTGTGCTGCATGAGGGCAGCATCATTCGCGGAGAGCTTTGCCACCTGGGGGGAGAGTGGCTGGTGCTTGTGGAGGGGGCGCGGCAATGGCTGGTTCCCCATACGTCCGTGCTTTCATACCAAGGGCTGGGGAGGCTGGCGCGGAAACCACCGCCCCGGATGCGGCAGCCGGCGGGGATCGCCAGTGCCTTGAGGGCGCTTTCCAGGGATCGCGCCGAGCTGGTGGTTCATCTGAGCGTCCGGGTGGGAGACGGCTACAGGCTCCAAGGAGTCATCGACAGGGTCGGCCGGGACCATTTTGATCTTGCAGTGGTCGCGCACGGCGAACTGCGGCGGGCCGGAAATGTGGCAGCAGTGATGACCATCCCGTTCAACTCGCTGGCAGCATTGTCATCGACCGGTAGCCAAGACGCCCGGCGGGGCAGCTTCTAAGGCTGGCCGGACTTTGACTTGGCCTCTTCGATCATGCGGCTTGCTTCTGCGTAGCGGTCCTGAATGTACTGCTCGAGCATCGTCTCTTCGATTCGCCATTGTCCGCGCCCACCTACCTGTATGGCTTTCAGCTCACCGCTTCGCACCAGGGCGTATGCCTGGGGCGAATTAATCTGGAGTTGTTCGGCGACATCCGCAAGAGTCAGGAATCGGGGCATGGATCCATATTGCCACCGTTGCCGCTGTTTGATGTAGTTATCCACAGTTTCGGCCCATTTGCCCATGATGGCTTTGGCACCGCCGGAGCCGCCAGTGAAAATGAGGAGGGCAGGTCTGTCGACTAAGCCACAACGCATACCGGGGGAGCATGAAAATGGGTCCAAGCGCAGATGTCGCCGCGGCGCGATTGAAAAAGCCATCGTGGAAGGATCCGCGTCTTCTCGTCGGTGTTCTGCTGGTTCTGGCGTCAATTGCCGGCGTCATTGCACTTATCGGCACGGCCGACAGGACCACCCAGGTCTACACGGCCAGGGAAGACATCGCGGTGGGCCAGATGGTCACCGGCGCAGATCTGTCCGTTGCCAAAGTCCGACTGGACGACATCGAGTCCAGCTACGTAACAGTCGAGAGCGGCCTGACTGCCGGGCAGGTGGCGTTGCAGAGGGTAGCGAAAAACCAGCTCATACCCCGGGGAAGCCTGGGGCAGGCTGACGCCCTGAATCGGAAGCCCGTTGCCATTTCAGTGGAGGAAGTACTCCCCGAGCAAGCCACTCCCGGCGCCCGGGTTGACGTCTGGGTAGCCATGCCAGGGGCGGGCAGTGCATTCGATGAGCCGCAACTGTTGCTGCCGGGCGCAGAAATCGCCCAGGTGACCTCAGGTGCCACTGCGCTGGGCGCGTCGAAAACCACCGTACTGCTGGTGCTCGTGACGGATGAGCAGATGCCGCAACTGCTGGGTGCACAAGCAAACAAGGCCAATATTTCCGTGGTTTGGAACCCCGCGGGTTCCAGCCAATGAGTATCCCGGTTGTTACCGTCGGGCCGGCCCAAGAGGCGGTGGTTGGCGGGCTGGAGAGCCTCCATGGTCCCGTGACCGTTGTCCGTCGTTGTTCTGAACTCTCAGAACTTATGGCCGCATGCCAAAGCGGCCTCGCGATGGCGGCTGTGGTAGCTGAGGGAAGCGAAGAACTTACTGCCACCCTGGTGGATCGCCTTGGAGCTGTTGGAGTGTCAATCCTGGCCCTGACAGATGACCCTGCCGAAGCATACCGCCTGCACTCCATCGGAGTCGTCGCAGCTGATCCAGGGATAGAACCATCAACCCTCGCAGCGAAGATTGCTGAGGCTGTTGGTCGAGAACGCATCGGTGGTCGGCTGGGCTCGGGTCACGACATGGGATTCGCGGATCCGGGCGCGGAATTGCTGCAGCTGCCTACCACCGGACCTGCTGAAGAAGGGCCAGGAGGCGCGGGGCGGGTATTCGCAGTGTGGGGGCCTATCGGTTCCCCCGGCAGAACTGTGCTTGCCGTCAACATCGCGGCAGAGTTGGCAGCGGAGGGCCAATCCGTCATCCTTGTGGACGCTGACAGTTATGGCGCAAGTGTGTCTGCAGTCCTTGGACTCCTGGACGAATCCGCTGGTCTGGCCCAAGCCTGCAGGCTCGCGGACCAGGGCCTGCTCGATGTCACAGCGCTGAAGGTCGCGGCGATTCCTGTCTTCACCAATAGCGGTTCCTTCCGGGTGCTTACAGGGACGACGCGCGCTGACCGCTGGACCGAGCTTAGGGCGGCAGCACTCTCGATGGTCCTCGAAAGGGCCAAGGAAGTGGCAGATGTTGTTGTGGTGGACACGGGCTTCTGCTTGGAATCAGACGAAGAATTAAGCTTCGACACCCTTGCCCCACGGCGGAACGCGGCTGCCCTCCGCAGCCTGGAGATGGCTGATGTTGTGTTTGCGGTGGGAGCGGCGGATGCCATCGGGGTCCCGCGCTTGGTCCGTGGACTGGCAGAACTCGAAGCAGCGGTTCCGCATGCATCCCCACGCGTGGTGCTGAACAAGGTCAAGCGCGAAGCTGTTGGCCCATCGCCCAAGCGGCAATTGGAGGAGGCATGGCAGCGTTATGGCCCGGGAATGGGCATCGACGCCTATTTGCCAGCTGACCCGGTCGCCTGCGACGCCGCGCTGCTCTCAGGGTCGGTCCTGCTGGAAGTGGCGCCGGAATCGGCACTGCGCATCGCCATTGCCAAGCTGGTCTGTGCGCCTGTCCAGCAAAAACGTATTTCCCTTGGCCGAAGTACCAGAGCCTTCCGTCTCCTTAAGCGATAGGCTCGCGGTGTGGGCTGCAGAGTCGCAGCAATCAACATGTGATGGAGGCGTTTGTAGATGTCGTCAGGATCCAGCGTGGAGGATCGGTCCGATGCAGCAGTTGTCCGTGAAGGGTTCTTCGGTGACTACTATGAGCACCTCGCAGAGGAGGATTCCCGCGCGTATTCGCCTGAGGTTCTGATAGCGCGGGCAACAAACCACAGAACCGTCGCGCAATCCCGTCAGCCCGGGAACGCCGTCGTCGAGGTCTCCGGTGAAGCTGACCGCAGCGTTGTCTACATTGTCACGGACGACATGCCGTTCCTTGTCGACTCTGTCAATGCCGAACTCGTTCGCCAGAATTGCGCGATCAGGCTGGTCATGCACCCCTTGTTCGTGGTCACGCGTGACCGGGTCTCCGGGGAGCTTCGCAAGATCTCAAGGGTGCCGTCCAACGTCGGAATTTCCAGTGGTGACACGGCTGCGCTGCCCAGCATCGCCCATCTCCTCGGCGACGGGGACAACTCATCGCACATGGAGTCATGGATCGCCGTCGAAATTGACCGCGTCAGCGATGATGCCCGCGCGGAATTGGTGGCCGGACTGCAGCGTGTCCTTGGCGACGTCAGGGCCGCCGTAGAGGACTGGCCCAAGATGCGTAGCAAGGCGCTTGAGTTGGCCGAAGCACTTGGCGGCGTATCGCACCCCGAGCAAGTCGCCGAACTCAGGCAGGCCCAGGACCTTCTGCGATGGCTGGACAACGGTAACTTCACTTTCCTTGGCTACCGCGAATACGACCTCGTGGACGAAGATGGCGAAGACGTCCTGCAGCTGCGTGAAGACAGCGGCCTGGGACTCCTCCGCGCAGGTGACACCACGCGACAGGTCCAGCACCTCACGGATGCGGGGCGGAAGCGTGCCAGGGAGAAGCGTGCTTTGGTGATCACCAAGGCGAACTCGCGGTCCACCGTGCACCGGCCCGCATACCTCGACTACATCGGAGTCAAGAGCTTCGATGCCATGGGCAACGTCAACGGGGAACGGCGCTTCATCGGGCTGTTCGCGACCAGCGCCTACACGGGATCTGTGCGCAGCATCCCGATTGTTCGGGACAAGGTCGATGCCGTTCTTCGGAACGCGGGCTTCCCGATTGATTCACACTCGGGCAAGGATCTTTTGGGAATCCTTGAGACCTACCCCCGCGATGAGCTGTTCCAGATCGAGATTCCGGACCTGGCCGCCACGGCCACCGGAATCCAGCGGCTGCAGGAACGCCGTCGGACCAAGCTGTTCCTCCGTCCCGACATCTACGGCCGGTTCATGTCCGCAGTGGTGTATTTGCCCCGCGACCGGTACACCACCAGCGTTCGCCTCAGGATCGAACAGGAACTCCGCGAAACGTTCCAGGCCGAAAGCATTGACTACGAGGCACGGATAACAGAGTCCGCTTTGGCCCGTGTTTTCTTCAGGATCAGGCTGCCCCGCACCGCCGAATTGGCTGACGTAAACGTTGAAGAGCTCGAACATCGTCTCATGAGGGCCTCCAGGTCCTGGAGCGAAGGTGTCGCCGAGGTTCTCCGCGAGCACCGCCCTTCAGGCAATGCTGACGTCTTGTCCGCCCTGTGGGCCGAGGCATTCCCGGCCGGATATCGCGTGGACTACGAAGTCGAAGACGCACTGGAAGACATCGAACGCTTCGAGAGGTACGGTGCGCAGGCGGAACGGGCCGGGGAAGTAACCAAGCAGGTCAAACCCGGTGTTCATGTGTACCTTCCTGAAGGGGCGGGAGAGGCGCTGGAAGAGGATGCCCGCGTCAAGCTCTATTTGATGGAGCCCAAGAGCCTGAGCCAGATCCTTCCTTACTTCCATAATCTCGGTCTTGAGGTATTGGACGAGCGGCCCTTCGAAATCGAAACTGCGGACCATCGCGACTTCTTCCTCTACGATCTGGGGCTCAAGTACCCCGCAGGCGTGGATCCCCTCGCGACCGGGGACCTCCTGGGTGATTCCTTTGGCGCTGCCGTCACAGGTTCCGTGGAATCGGACAACTTTGACCGCCTGGTGCTCCGTGAAGGCATGCACTGGCGCCAGGTAGTGGTTCTCCGTGCGTACGCCAAGTACATGCGCCAAATGGGCAACACCAACTCGTTCGGGTTCATAGCGGACACGCTTCTGGGCAACCCGGATGTTGCACGAGGACTCACTAAACTCTTCTCTGCGCGCTTCGATCCCTCCGTTCCAGAAGATCAGCGGCCTGAGCTTCAAGCCGCTGCACGGACAGCCCTGGCGGAGTCCATTGAACAGGTTGCCACGCTGGATGCGGACCGTGTCCTGCGTACATTTGTGAACCTTATCGAGTCGACCTTGCGGACCAACTACTTCCAGAACAAGGAATACCTCAGTTTCAAGCTCGATCCGACCTCGATTGAGGGGCTCCCCTTCCCCCGTCCGATGTACGAGATCTGGGTCTACTCACCCAGAGTGGAGGGTGTGCACCTTCGCTTCGGCAAGGTTGCCCGCGGTGGACTTCGTTGGTCAGACCGCCGGGAAGACTTCCGTACCGAGATCCTCGGCCTGGTAAAGGCACAGACGGTCAAGAATGCCGTCATCGTGCCGACCGGAGCCAAGGGCGGCTTCTTTGCCAAGAAACTGCCCAATCCCGCAGTCGACCGGGCAGCGTGGATGGCAGAGGGAATCGAGAGCTACAAGACCTTCATTCGAGGACTGCTTGATATCACCGACAACCTTGTGACCTCAGCTGAGGGCGAGACGCTTGTGCCGCCGTCGGACGTCGTTAGGCACGACGGCGACGATTCATACCTCGTAGTGGCAGCGGACAAGGGAACCGCCACGTTCTCTGACACCGCCAACGGATTGGCAGCCGACTACGGCTTCTGGCTCGGTGACGCTTTTGCCTCCGGAGGGTCCGTCGGTTACGACCACAAGGCCATGGGCATCACAGCAAGGGGAGCCTGGGAATCAGTCAAGAGACACTTCAGCGAACTTGACCTCGACACCCAGACCGAAGAATTCACTGTTGTGGGCGTTGGCGACATGTCCGGTGACGTCTTTGGCAACGGAATGCTGCTTTCCCGCCACATCCGGCTTTTGGCCGCATTTGACCACCGTCACATCTTCCTTGATCCCTCGCCGGATGCTGCGGCATCCTTTGCGGAAAGGCAGAGGCTCTTCGAGCTGCCCAGGTCCTCCTGGGATGACTACGATCGTAAGCTCATCAGCGAGGGTGGCGGCGTGTACACGCGCAGTGCAAAGACCATCCCGGTCTCGGACCAGGTCCGCAAAGCGCTGGGCCTGCCTGATGGCACGACGAAGCTAAGCCCGCCGGAACTTCTTCGCGCGATTTTGCTGGCTCCGGCTGACCTTTTGTACAACGGAGGCATCGGCACCTACGTCAAGGCAAGTACCGAGACGCATGCTGCTGTTGGAGATAAGGCCAACGATGCCATTCGTGTGGACGGCCGCGACTTGCGGGTCAAAGTGGTCGGCGAAGGTGGAAACCTCGGTTTGACTCAGCGGGGGCGCATCGAAGCCGCATTGCAAGGGGTCATCCTTAATACGGATGCGATCGACAACTCGGCCGGCGTGGACTGTTCCGACCATGAGGTCAACATCAAGATCTTCGTTGATCGAATGGTGGCGGCCGGCAAGTTGGACGCCGCGGAGCGCCCGTCGTTCCTGGCCGACATGACCGACGAAGTGGGACGGCTCGTTCTCCAGGACAATATCGACCAAAATATCCTGCTGCTCAACGACAGGACCCGTGTTGCCGATTGGAGCCCCAGCTACGAGCGTCTCATGGACTGGCTGGAGAAATCTGCCGACCTCAAACGCGATCTCGAGGCGCTGCCCACCACCGACACACTTCGTGCGAGGTTGGAACAGGGCCAGGGGCTGACGTCTCCCGAGCTGGCAGTTTTGGCAGCCTACGCGAAAATCGAGCTCGGAGCAGCGTTGCGGGACAGCAACCTCGCCGACGACCCTTGGTTCGCTGACACCATTCGCAACTACTTCCCGAAACAACTGCGGGAGAGGTTCGACGCGGAGCTGGACACCCACCCGCTGCGGCGCGAAATCATCGCCACTGTCGTAGCGAACGACATTATCAACCTGGGCGGCATCACCTTCGCGTTCCGGGCCATCGAAGAAACATCGGCCAATGAAGTAGCAGTTGCCAAAGCGTTTGTAGCCCTGCGCGAAATTTATGACCTCGATCCGATGGTTGCTGAGTTGAACGCACTTCCGGCTTCATTCCCCACAGAGCATTGGAGCGAAGTCCACCTGGACATCCGTCGACTGCTCGACCGGGCAGTGCGCTGGGTTCTGGGTCAGGGAATGGCTTCGCGGCCAATTTCCGAGGTTGTGGAATCGTTCAAGCCAACCATGGCTCCGTTGCGGGCCAAGCTTTTGGACTATCTCCGTGGTGAGGACAAAATCCGGATCTCGGCGTGGCTGGAAAAAGCACGTGGCTGGCACCTTCCAGACCATCTTGCACACAGGTGGGCAGAGCTCTTCGAGAGCTATGCGCTCTTGGATATCTCGCGGATTGCCCAGACCGGGAGCGACAGCGTCGAGGACGTTGCACACGTTTACTACACCGTGTTCAACCGATTCCATGCGGACTCCCTGCTCGAAAGAATCAGTTCCTTGCCGCGCGATGACCGCTGGCAGGCCTTGGCGCGGGCAGCCCTTCGGGATGACCTGTACTCAACGGTGGCGGATATGACGACGTCAGTGCTGGAGTCGACAGAGTCCGGCGCCGCAGCTGAGGATCGGCTGAAGGCATGGGAAGGGCAGAATGCCGAGCAACTCGGCCGTGCCAAGACCATGTTTGATGAGGTCAACGCCCTGGAAGCCGACGACATGGCTTCACTGTCGGTAGCATTAAGGCTCTTGAGGTCAATCGTTCGACGCTAGGGGCAATTCCCGGCGTCGCAAATGGAGGTGCAGTGGCAATCTTTACAGACCCCATCAGGGAACACGCTGATTTCGGGCCTGGAGATGCCGAATGGCTGCACCTCCTCGTCGGTGACTGGCAGATGGTCGCTGACTTGGCTTTTGCGGACCTCGCATTGTGGTTTCCGCATCCGGAGTTCGGCTATATCGCCCTCGCCCACGTACGTCCGTCGACATCCCATACGGTGTTCCACGCGGACTTCGTGGGTGAGGGCATCCGCTCTGATCTTCGCCCCCTTGTAGATAAGGCGTGGAACAGTCGGTCGATCGAGCGTTCCAGCGAAACGAGCTGGAGCAGTGAGATGGCTCTCCGGGTCGAGGCTGTTCCCATGGTGCGCAACGGCAGGACGCTCGCGGTCGTGACGTCCCACATGGACTTGTCCAGCTCCCGTATGCCGTCAAGGCTGGAACTGACGTATCGCCAGTGTGCGTATGACCTCCTTCGCATGGGAACCCTCGGACTCTGGCCTGACTTCGCGTCTCCGACAGGCTCCAGGCGCGGAGCGCCGCGCGTAGGCGATGGGCTCATCAGGCTCGATGCTGAGGGCATCGTGCAGTATGCCAGCCCCAACGGCGTATCAGCCTTCCGCCGGCTTGGAGAAGTTGAGTCGCTGGAAGGCCGGTCTCTGGCGGAGGTGACTGCCGGCCTGCTTAAGGACCGCAGGATGGTGGATGAGACATTGCCTTTGGTTGTCACTGGGCGAATGCCTTGGCGCAGCGAGATTGAGTCAAGGGGTGTCAGTCTTTCCCTCCGGGCCATTCCCTTGCGGGACGAGCAGCATCGCTTTGGTGCCCTTGTCCTCTGCCGTGATGTCTCGGAACTAAGGCGCCGGGAGATGGAACTTGTCACCAAGGATGCCACCATCCGGGAAATCCACCACAGGGTCAAGAACAATCTTCAGACTGTGGCGGCTCTACTGCGAATGCAGTCCCGGCGCATGGTCAGCGACGAAGCGAAACAGGGGTTGGAACAAGCAATGCGGCGTGTGGCCACCATTGCACTTGTGCATGAGACCCTCTCCCAGGGACTGACGCAGAGCGTCGATTTTGACGAGCTGATCGGACGGCAGTTCCGGCTGTCTGCAGAGGTGGCATCGCCGTCCCAGCAAGTGCGAACGGAACGATCCGGGATGTTCGGCGAGTTGCCCAGCGATTTTGCTACTCCGTTGGCCTTGGTGATTAATGAACTCGTCACCAACGCAGTTGAGCATGGGCTTGAGGGGCGAACAGGAACGGTGTGGTTGCTGGCCGACCGCGCAGACGGCGACGGCAACGACGAATTCTTGACCGTGACCATAGCCGACGACGGCGTAGGTTTGCCGGACGGACAGTACACCGAGGGCTTGGGCCTGCAGATTGTCCGCACACTGGTGACGAGCGAGCTCGGTGGATCCATTCAGTGGAGGCCACGTGACGGAGGAGGGACAGCCGTCGAAATCGTACTGAACCTCGCGCGGGCGTAGGCTTCCGAATCTACGAATACGGAACCCGCTCAGACGACAGGGTTCAGTAGTTGGGGATTAATAAGAAAGGCCGCGAACCAAATGGTCCGCGGCCTTTCTTGATTCTGTGGCCTACGAAGCGCGGCGTGCGCGAGCAGCGCGACGCTTCAGGGCACGACGCTCGTCTTCACTCATGCCGCCCCAAACGCCGGCGTCCTGGCCGGACTCCAGTGCCCACTGCAGGCAGGTGTCTACGACCGGGCAGCGGCGGCAGACACTTTTGGCTTCCTCGATCTGCAGAAGTGCTGGTCCCGTGTTGCCCACTGGGAAGAAGAGCTCCGGGTCCTTGTCGAGGCAGGCTGCGCGATTACGCCAATCCATGCTGATCAGTCACTCCATTCGTGAGAACTAGATAGTGCCTTTTGTGAAAACATTCACGAGAGGCTCCAAAGGAAAGGGGCCCGCATGGGCCCCCTTGGTCGTCTGAGTCAAGCGTTTCATGTTAACGCCTTGTAAACAAGGGGTGTTAGTGGTCGAAATGCCCGGAATCCGTGAGCGATGCATCACATCAGCCGCCAGTGTCCTCACTGCTAGACGACTATGTCCGGTAGTGTGCCAGTGTGTCAAGACCTCCCGTAAACCCTGCCCAACCCCCTTCCGGACCCGACGGAAGCGACGGTTCTGACGTGCAGCCGAGCCAGGAAGCCGAGGCTGCGGGCGGTCGCCCTAGGCCTCGGGGAATCATTGTGATCTCCGTTGTTGTTCTGCTGGAAGCCCTCGCGCTCCTCGGAGCTGCAGCCTGGTATGCCTTCGAGTTGCTGACGGGGGCTCCTGTGTTGACCTTCTGGGGAGCTGTCTTCACCCTGGGCTTGCTCCTTGCTTTCTCGGTATGGCTCTTTGCAGTGGGACATTTCCTGTTCCGCGGATATAGATGGACGCGCGCCGCAGCCTTGGTGGCCCAATTGTTCGTCCTTACCATCGGCTTCCCCACGATGACCGGCGGGCTGGTGGCGCCAGGGCTGGCGATGATCGTCCCTGCCGCTGCTGCGATTGTGTTCCTTTTCCAAAAGGACGTCGTCGCTTATGCCTCACGCACCGGCGGTACGTCCGGAGTGCTGTAGCTGGTCCGCGCGTCCGCTGGCGGCAGGTTCGGGGGCGGGAAGCCTGTTGTGAGCACGCCTTGAAACGGCTTCACCTCCGTTCCATTAACCAGGAAGCCGCGACCGGGGCGTGTTCGACCTGCATCAAGCCGGACCCCCAGCAGTTCACCATCGTGGGGTGTTCCCGGGGCCAGAATCACACCCGTACGTGAAGCCTGTACTTCCCTGGCGAGGGGCAATTGCTGTACGAGCGCCGGGCCAGGGGTAGCCGTGAGGACGACGCCGCGGACATTTCTGACCACCGCAGCGAGAGCCTTGTGGACTTGGGCATTCAAAGAATCCGCGTCATCCACCAACAGGATGCTGTTGGGATCCAGCATCCCCGCCGCCGCATCGCCCGCAACTGTGGCCCAAAACGATTCCTGGGATGCCCCGATTGGTGGGAAAACCCATGGAATCGAGGAATTCAGGTTGTAAAGAGACGCCAGGGCCGAGCTCTTCCCGGAACGATGGCCACCGAGGATGACGCCGACACCGTGAGACCTGAGTGGGAAAGACATGGGCATCGCTTCGTCACCTCCGACGCCGATCCACAAAGAGCTATGAGAGTTCTCCTCCGGGATGCCCAAGACCTTGGAGTTCACCCGTTGCCTGGACAGATGCGTGGCTTCTGGTCCGGGGGGTAACCGCTGTTCGGGGGTCTCGGCCAGCAGACTACGAAACTCCTGTCCGCCAAGTAGCTCCGGGAGTGGCCGCAGCCGGAATGGCGGTTCGGACTCCATGACGTGGGCGAACGGCCAAGGGGAAGTTGAGGGAGCTTCGCGAAACTGTGCCACCGTTGTCTGACCTTCAACGAAGTTGCCCACAACCACGGCGCGTCCCTGTAGGGAGTCCACCTCAGGTAGTCGCGGCCAGTGTAATCGCGACTCTTCAGTGGACCCGGTGGGAAAATATACGCGATTTTGTATGGCTGCAAAGAAGCGTGAGCTGACGAGCTCCCGCTCACCACAAATCAACACAGTGATGCCGAGCGATCTACCATCCCGGACAATGTCCTGGAGAGCTGCTTCTGCCCAAGCTGAGGGCCCTGCTCTGAACGCAGTCGCCCAAGAACACCAGCCAGTGACGATCAAACACAATGGTTTGCTGGCCCTGCTTGCATCACTTAGGGTGCGTCGACGTTCCATTTCCTCCGCGAGGCGCTTCAGGACGCGCGCCGCGAGTGTCAGTTGGTGCAGTCCAGCTATGGCGCCAATTCTTCCGCGCCCACCGAGATCGCCGATTATTGCGGCTGCGTCCAAGATATAGAGGTGCGGTTGAGGGCCATGGGTCGCCAGCATGGCGGAGGCAGCCCTGAAGCAGGTGTCCATGCCGCTCGACGGGCCTCCGATCATCGCCAGATGACCATCTTCGGCCGGAAACCACAGCAGGGGTTCCACGATTTGCTTCGACGGCCTGTCGAGCAGCGCCACAGGTCCGACAGCCCACAGCGGTGTTGCACTGGATGCCTGGCGCTTGACGATCTCCACAGCACGCAGCTCTTCCTGCCAACGGATCGAAGGGGGCAACGGTGCCGCTACAGGGTGCCTGGGGAGGGGCTTGCCGAGAAGCCGCCAAGCGTCCTGCACAATCGAAACGAGTTGCTGGACACCCGCATCCGGGAGAGCATCCGGGTGGCTTGTCATCATTCGGGCTTCTGTACGTTGCTGTAAAGCCTGCTTAGTCGCCTGGACAATCAGCACATCTTCGACCGGTGTGCCCGTGATGGTGACGTCTGGAAAACCAGAAAGAGATGCGGCTTGGAACTCTTCCGGCTTGCTCGCCGCCCGGGCCAGAAATGCCCGACCCGGGACGTTGGCTCGAATCGAGGCAGCTGCCTTGGAGTTGATGATGTCCACGGACTCTCCCTCCGACTGCACTCTAAGGGCGATGCTTGAGGTCACGTTTGCCCGGATATCGGCGGTCAGTGCCCCCTGAGGCCTTTGCGTTGCCATCACCAGATGGATACCGAGAGACCGGCCGATAGAGGCGATTCGAATGATCTCGCGAAGGGCGGCTGGGGCTTCGTCAATCAGCATGCGGAACTCGTCGATTACCAGCAGCAGATGCGGGATGGTCGGATACCTGGCCGTAGCAGCATGTTGGTATTGGCCCAGGTCCGTCACGCCGGCCGCGGCGAACAGTTCCTCGCGGTACGTGATCTCTCCACGAAGTGAAGTAAGAGCGCGATGAAGTTGATGGCTGGCAAGGTCGGTCAGAAGCCCAAGGCAGTGGGGGAGGCCAGCAAGAGGACGCAGCCCTGAGCCACCTTTGAAATCAAAGAACAGGAAAGTTGTGTGATCCGGAGGGTACTTCAGCCCCATGGAAGCTACGAGCGTCCTGAGGAGTTCCGACTTTCCAGAGCCTGTGGTCCCGGCAATCAACAGGTGCGGACCGTCATGCTTGAAGTCAAACGCCAGCATTCCATTGCGGCCCCGGCCCAGCACCGCCGTAAGCTCCTTCTGCGGTATCGCGTCTTCCCAACGGCGGAGGATTCGCCGGTGCCCAAAAGGAAGCAGGTCTGCCAAGGAACACTGGTCAGGAATAGCTTGGGTTGTGCTGGCTCCAACCTGGCCGGTCATGGCCGCCACGCTCCTGCAGAACCCGTCGAAAACCCGGTCTGGAACGAGGTCCGGAATGAAGGGCCTTCGCTCACTGCCCTGCTCCAAATAAGCATCTGTACCCGATGACGAAATCTCTATGGCGGGTTCAGCGCGTTCGGACGGCGCCCCGCAGTACACCACTTGCCACGAAGCAAGACGTGCAGCGCTCAGCAGGGATGGCAGGGCATCGACCTGGTCACGCACTGGGTCCCCAATGATGAACAGCCTCCCGTTAGGACTGCCGTTCTGATCCTGAAGGGCAGCATAAGCGGCGTCGTGGCCGGTTGCGAGAGTTACCTGCGGGAGGAATCTTGCGCTCAGGGGGAGGCGTCCCGCCGGTCCCAGGATGACGACAGGTGACTGTGAGGCGACCGGAAAGATGGCCAGTTGCATCAGCATGAAGCGAAGCAGGGCATCCACGTGGTTTGGTTCCCCGGAAAGGGCCACCACCGGATGTCGTGGATCCAACGTCACCGGCGCCGGGCCGATGGGTGGCGGACGGAACCCGGGATCCTCAGGGACAATCCGTATGTTGGCAGCTGTGTCCATGGTGCCGAGCCTGAGCCACGCTCCGGGCCGGTCAATGCCAGCCAATGACTGTGAACCTGGAGCCACTGCAGAATTGGGCAGCGCCTGTGCGGCCTGCGGACACAGCCGGCCCGCAACTGCGCCGATGCCGTGCACAGCTACCGATATCTCCGCAGCTGATGGCGAGCATCGACGACGCCGGCCGATGTCGTCCTGTGCCGCACGGGCAACAGCTGTCCTACGCTCGCGTCGGCTCTTCCGGCCGGCGATGAGGGGGAGAAGGAGACTGCCTGCTGAGATGGCGGTGAAACCCAAAAACGTCCACATACCGGTGGCAACAGCCAGTCCGATACCGGCAGCCAACGGTAGTCCCGCCGCCAAAGTGATGGCCAATCGGTTGCTGGGACTTCCCGTATGGGGGACTTCGAGGGGTTCTTCGACGGAGCAGCCGGCGTCGGCGGAAATTTCCGGCAGTTGACCGCTCTCTGTGAGCACAGTGAAAGTGGAGTTTCCACACCGGACTACTGACCCGGAGTTGACTGATCTACGGCGTGCGGGCTGTCCATCCACGAATACAGTGTTTGCACCCTTCACCGCGCTCAGTGTCAGAGCTGTACTGGAAACGTCCACGACAGCATGCTCCCTGGACATGCCCGGATCCGGTACCGGAATTTCGACCGGGCCCCTGCCGATTCGGAACCGTCCGCGATGGATCCGAAAGATGGCGCCGGCACTGGGGCCCGAATGGGTCAACAGCATCAAGGGCTGGGGCGTGGGTCCGGAGCGGCGCGGCGGGGAAGGACCATCCACCAAAACGGCGCCTGACACCAAGGGCGGCTGTCCTACTGTAAGGGTGGACAAATCCCGTCCGTCGACGGAGAGTGTGTCAGCTCCACGCTGATCCTGAAGGAGGGACAGGAGTTGGGTGCCGGACATACCTGCAGTGACCGAGATGGTCAATTCCTCCGGGGCAGCAGTACTCGCCGCAGCCGGGCCGCGCACCAATGTGCACTCCAATCTCACTGAATCCTCCTCGCATCGCTGCCTTGATGGTTCGCTTTTCATTGGCGGGACCGCCATAGCTGACGATATGTAGTTGGCAGCCGAACCGCTGCCCGTGCGAGGGTGTATGTGGACAACTGGGCAAAGCACGCTTGCTGCCTTGACGTTGGGGCTTGGTGTCTCAGCTAAGATGAATCTCGTTGTCGCGTGTGCTCAATGAGGAAGGACCTTCACCGGTGATAGTGGTTGCGGAGAGCGCCGATGTTTCAGACAAGGCGGTAATTGGTGATGGATCAAAGATTTGGCATCTTGCCCAAGTCCGCGAGCAGGCCGAGTTGGGCGTCAATTGCATCGTGGGACGAGGTGCCTATATCGGCACCGGGGTGAAGATGGGGGACAACTGCAAAGTCCAGAACTATGCACTTGTCTACGAGCCCGCGGAACTTGAAGCCGGTGTGTTCATTGGCCCGGCAGTTGTGCTGACCAACGACACCTACCCCCGTGCTGTCGGCCCGGACGGCAGCTTGAAGAGCGCTCACGATTGGGAGCCCGTTGGCGTCACCATTCGCGAGGGCGCATCAATCGGTGCCCGCGCCGTGTGCGTTGCTCCCGTGACCATTGGACGGTGGGCCACAATTGCCGCCGGCGCGGTCGTAGCCAAAGATGTCCCGGATTTTGCCCTGATGGTCGGAGTTCCGGCCAAGCGTCACGGGTGGGTCGGCAAAGCTGGTTTCCCGCTGCAGCGCAGCGGAGAGAACTGGGTGTGTCCGGAAACCGGCGCAACGTATGTTGAACAGAACGAGACCCTTCGAGAGGTAGAGGCATGAGCCCCGAATTCATTCCCCCGGCCAAACCCATCATCGGCGATGAAGAGCGCAAGGCCGTTGATGCCGTGCTGGCTTCCGGCCAACTCGCCCAGGGCACGGAGGTAGCCGCTTTCGAGGAGGAGTTCTCCCAGGTCCTCCTCGATGGCAGGGCCGCCGTTGCTGTCAACTCCGGCACCTCGGGTCTTCACCTGGGCCTGCTGGCTGCCGGCATCGGCGCTGGAGACGAGGTCATCGTTCCGTCGTTTACTTTCGCAGCGACGGCCAACTCGGTGGCACTGACTGGTGCCACTCCCGTTTTCGCTGACGTTGATCCGGATCACTACACTCTGGACCCGGCATCCGTCGAAGCAAAAATCACCGACCGTACAGCGGCCATCATGCCAGTGCACCTCTACGGGCACCCGTTCAACGTCGATGCGATTGGCGCGCTTGCAACCAAGCACGGCGTCAAGGTCTTCGAGGACGCTGCTCAGGCCCATGGCGCAGCAGTTAATGGACGCAAGGTTGGCACGTTTGGCGACTTCGCCATGTTCAGCCTTTACCCCACCAAGAACATGACGTCGGGTGAGGGTGGCATGGTCAGCACTGGTCTGGCCGACGTGGAGCGTCGCCTCCGGTTGCTCCGCAACCAGGGGATGGAACGCCAGTACGAAAACGAACTGGTTGGCTTCAACTGCCGCATGACCAACATCCATGCCGCCATCGGCCGCGTCCAGCTGACCAAGGTCAACGGCTGGACCAAGACCCGCCAGGAAAACGCTGCCTTCTTTGACGCGAACATCGAAGGCGTTGTCACGCCTAAGGTCGCCGAAGGCTACGAACACGTTTACCACCAGTACACGATCCGCATCGCTGAGGACCGTGACGGTTTTGCCAAGGCCCTGCGTGAGGAATACAACGTTGGCTGCGGGGTCTACTACCCGATTCCCAACCACCGTCTTGCGCCTTTCCAGACCTCGGATGACCTCCCCGTCACCGAAGAGGCGGCAGCAAGCGTGCTCTCCCTTCCGGTGCACCCGTCACTGAGCCAGGATGACCTTGACCGGATTGTTGCCGCCGTCAACGCTGTCGCCAAGGCGGGTAGCTAGTGGCGAATCTGCGCGCAGGCCTCATCGGACTTGGAATGATGGGGCGTCACCACGCCCGTGTCATTCGTGAACTTGAAGGCGTTGACCTTGTTGCTGTTGCCGATTCCTTCGGAGACCCCCACAACGTTGCCGACGGCCTGACGGTTTTCAACACGGTTGAGGAACTCATCGCACAGGGCATTGATATGGCTGTGGCGGCAGTGCCCACGATCCTCCACGAGGAAGTGGCGCTGCAGCTTGCCGAGGCAGGTGTCCACTGCCTCGTCGAGAAGCCGATCGCGAATGATTCCGAATCTGGCCGACGGATCGCTGAAGCCTTTGAATCCAAGGGCCTCATCGGTGCCGTCGGGCATATTGAACGCTTCAACCCCTCGCTGCAGAGCCTCCGGGACCGGTTGGAGAATGGTGACCTGGGTGATGTCTACCAGATCAGCACAAGGCGGCAGGGGCCGTTCCCGGCCCGCATAGCCGACGTCGGTGTCGTCAAGGACCTGGCCACCCACGACATCGACCTCACTGCCTGGCTGGCCCAGAGCAACTTCGTCAACGTCGTGGCCCACACTACCTCCCGCAGTGGCCGCGAGCATGAGGACATGGTCACGGCCATTGGCCATCTCAAGAGTGGCGTTGTGACGAACCACATTGTCAACTGGTTGTCACCCATGAAGGAACGCACCACGGTGGTCCTTGGCGAACGCGGCGCGTTCATTGCCGACACCATTTCCGCGGACCTCACGTTCGTGGAGAACGGCACGTTCCAGACGGACTGGGATTCCGTTGCGGCATTCCGCGGTGTTTCCGAGGGGTCATCGACGCGCTTTGCGCTGGCAAAGCGTGAACCCCTCAAAATGGAGCACGAGGCCTTCCGTGATGCAGTTCTCGGAAAGTCCTTGAACATTGTCACCATGGCAGAGGGGCTCGAGACCCTGAGGGTCGCGGAGGCTGTTTTGGAATCCGCGAAATCCGGCTCAGTCATCACTCTCTGAGCACTTCAGATCAAGCAAGGCACCAAGGGGAGGTTGGCCGCTGGCCAACCTCCCCTAGCCGTTTCCGGGCGCGGCCCCTCACCACGGTGCCCCGCCCCGGATACCGGGAACCCGAGTCATGTCGGGTAGCCTTGACCAGTAGACGTGGGCATTTCTGTGCCCGCACGCCAATACACAGGAGAGTTTGTGAACGCTGATCTCGTCGTCGTCGGCTCGGGTTTCTTTGGCCTGACCATTGCAGAACGCGCCGCTACCGAGTTGGGGCTGAAGGTCGCGGTGCTTGATCGCCGCCACCATATTGGAGGAAACGCCTACAGCGAGAACGAAGCGCAGACGGGAATCGAGGTCCACCGCTACGGCGCACACCTCTTCCACACGTCGAACGAACGCGTTTGGGAATATGTGAACCGCTTCACCAAGTTCACGAGCTACCAGCACAAGGTGTACACCAGCCACAAGGGCGAGGTTTACCCGATGCCCATCAACCTGGGCACCATCAACCAGTTCTTCCGTTCGGCCATGAGCCCGACCGAAGCGAAGGCCCTCATCGCGGAGCAGGCCGGCGAATTGGCCGGGACCGATCCGCAGAACCTCAATGACAAAGGCATCCAGCTGATTGGCCGCCCGCTGTATGAGGCGTTCATCAAGCACTACACAGGAAAGCAGTGGCAGACGGATCCCAAGGACCTGCCGGCCGAGATTATTTCCCGGCTCCCTGTGCGGTACAACTACGACAACCGGTACTTCAATGACTCTTACGAAGGTCTTCCGGTTGACGGCTACACAGCGTGGATCGAACGTATGGCCGATCACCCCAATATCGAGGTTGTTTTGAACACGGACTTCTTCGACGACGGTGAGTTCGGCAGGTCTGCTGTTCTGGGCCAGGTGCCGGTCATCTACACCGGCCCGGTGGACCGCTACTTCGACTACGCCGAGGGCGACCTCTCGTGGCGCACCATCGACCTTGAAGAGGAAGTGCTTCCCATTGAGGACTTCCAGGGCTGTTCTGTGATGAACTACCCGGACGCCGATGCTGCCTACACCCGCATCCACGAATTCCGTCACTTCCACCCTGAGCGTGACTACACCAAGGACGCAACGGTCATCATGCGTGAGTTCTCGCGCTTCGCCGAAAAGGGTGACGAGCCGTACTACCCGGTCAACACCTCTGACGACCGCCAGAAACTGCTTGCATACCGCGACCTCGCCCGTGGCGAGAAGTCCGTCCTCTTCGGCGGCCGTTTGGGAACCTACAAGTACCTCGACATGCACATGGCCATTGGCTCTGCCCTGTCCATGTTCGACAACAAGATCAAGCCGCACTTCACTGGCGGCGCCAAGCTTGAAAGCGGGGGAGTGGACGCATGACGGCTACTACGAACGAAAGTCAGAAGACGGCTATGACCACTACGGATGACCTGGCACCGGCCAAAGAAAACCTGCGTATTGTTCAGCGTGTGGTTTTCCCGGCCAACCGCGACCTCGACACCCTTCCGCTGTATGTCGACCCGGATACCAGCAAGGTGAAGAAGGACGACGGCGACAACAGCGCCGTCGTGCAGGCAGTTGGAATGACGCGGAAACTGCACCCCGAGGACATCCTGGACCGCGGTTCCGTGCAGGTTCGCCGTGGTGAGCGGCTTTCCTTCGGTTCCTATTTCAATGCTTTTCCTGCCAGCTACTGGCGGAAGTGGACCGTTGCCACGAAGACAGTCCTGCATCTTGAAACGGAAGGCGAGGGGACGGTCATTGTCTACCGCTCCAACGCCCGTGGCGCCTCGCAGCGTGTTGACTCCATACTCGTGGAAGGCGCGGCCGGCAACGACTTTGAATTGACCCTGGCGCCGTTCGGCGACGGTGGCTGGTACTGGTTCGACCTCATCGCCGGCGGCGACGGCATGACGCTTAAGAGCGCCCACTGGGCAGTCCCGGATGAAGGCCGCCCCCAGGGCCGGGTCACGCTCGGTGTTACGACGTTCAACCGCGCTGACTACTGCCTCGAAACCATCAAGTCGATTGATGCCGACGCCGGGCTGAGGGAGATCCTCGCCGAGCTGATCATCGTCGACCAAGGCAACAAGAAGGTCGCTGACGAAGCCGGATTCGATGCAGTCGCAGAGTCGATGGGTGACCAGCTCCGCGTCATCAACCAGGGCAACCTGGGTGGCTCAGGCGGTTTCGCCCGCAACATGTATGAGATGGTCGTTTCCGACAAGAGCGACTACGTGATGCTGCTGGACGACGACATTGAGCTTGAGACTGAGGGCGTCATGCGTGCAGTGGCATTCGCTGACCTCTGCCGCAAGCCAACCATTGTTGGCGGGCACATGTTCGACATGTACAACAAGTCGGTCCTGCATGCCTACTCGGAGGTCGTCAACTTCTACCGCTTCCTGTGGGGGCCTGTGGAAGGCCTCGGCAACCACGACTTCTCCTCTGCGGGCTTGCGTTCCACCCCTCAGCTGCACAGGCGCTGGGATGCTGACTACAACGGTTGGTGGATGTGCCTAATCCCGAAGACCGTGGTGGAAACCATTGGACTTTCCCTTCCCGTCTTCATCAAGTGGGATGACGCAGAGTATTCACTTCGCGCCCGTGCCGCCGGATTCCCGACGGTTACTCTGCCCGGAGCGGCTGTCTGGCACGTCTCCTGGGCCGATAAGGACGACTCTGTTGACTGGCAGGCCTACTACCATGAGCGCAACAGGCTTATCGCGACGCTCCTGCACTCGCCGTTCCCCAAGGGCGGACGCATCTTGCGCGAAAGCCTGAACACGGACGTCAAGCACTTGGTGTCCATGCAGTATTACCCTGAGCAGGCGAGGATCATGGCCCTCAGGGATGTCCTTGCGGGCCCGGGCAACCTGCACCAGCAGCTGCCCACCACCATGCCCAAGCTCCGTGCAATGCGCGAGGAATTCCAGGACTCGCAGGTCAAAACTGATCCCGGGGCCTTCCCGGAGGTCTTCCGGAAGCGTCCCCCCAAGAAGCCGCAGTCCTACAAGCAGCCCGGTGCCCTTGGTCTGCTTCCCTGGGCCGTGAAAACCGTCCTGAAGCAAACGCTGGCCCCCGTGCGTGACTCCGCCAAGGAGAACCCCGAGGCACAGGTAGCGCACCAGGATGGCAAATGGTGGAGCCTTGCGCACTTGGACAGTGCAGTCGTCTCCAACGCAGATGGCACGGGAGCTTCGTGGCACTTGCGTGACCCCAAGCTGGCCCGCCAGCTTGTGGTGGAATCGGCAAAACTCCACGCCCAGCTCTTCTCCAACTGGGAGACCCTGCGGGCCCAGTATCGTGAAGCCCTTCCAGAGATCACTTCGATGGACTCCTGGCGGCAAACCTTTGATGCGTCGGAGCCCAGCAAGTAGCGATGTCGAACTCCACTGATACGTATGCTGTTCCGGGGGTGGGCGCCGGGCTGCTGGACGTCTACCGCCGGCGGTACCTTCTTAAGCTGATTGTCCGCAAGGAACTCCGTGTCCGCTACCGCGGCTCGGTACTGGGTTTGGCTTGGTCCTATGTCAAGCCGCTGGTCCAGTATGTGGTCCTGTTTTTTGCCTTGGGCATCGTGTTGCGGGTTGGGGATCAAATTCCCAACTACGCGCTTTACATGTTCTCCGGTGTCATTGTCATCAACTTCTTCTCGGAGGCATTCTCGAATGCCACCCGATCCATCGTCTCGAATGCGGCACTGGTAAAGAAGATCTATCTTCCGCGTGAGCTGTTCCCGGTGGCATCCGTATGGGTGGCTGCAGTCCACTTCCTGCCGCAATTGATTGTCCTGCTGGCCGCAGCACTGCTGAGCGGATGGCATCCGGACATCATGCAGCTCTTCGGTGCCCTTCTTGGTTTTGTCATTGTGGCCGTTACGGCAACAGGCCTTGGCCTGTTGGCCGGTGCCATCAACGTGTTCTTCCGGGATGCCGAGAACATCGTGGACATGCTGATGATGATCGTGACATGGACTTCGCCGGTCTTGTATGACTGGACCATGATCCGCCGCCTGGCCGCGCCTTGGGTATTGACGATCTACCAGCTCAACCCCATTACCGTTGCGGTGGAACTGTTCCACTGGGCGTTTTGGTATCCAACGGTCAATCAGCCTGTCGAATTGCCTCCACACCTCCTGGTGACCGGCTTCATCGGACTGGGCATGGCGGCACTGTTCCTTGTTATTGGCCAGATCGTCTTCCGACGGCTCGAGGGCCACTTTGCGCAGGAGGTCTAAATGGGTGCAGCAGTAATCGTCAAGGGCCTGAAGAAGACCTTCAACCTCCGCCACTCGCATTCCATGAAGGAAACGCTGGTGTGGCTTGCCAAGGGGCGGAAAGGGGATCTCACCAAGAAATTCGATGCCTTGCACGACGTCAGCTTTGAGATCCAGCCGGGGGAGACCGTGGCATTGTTGGGCTTCAACGGCTCCGGCAAGTCCACGCTTCTTAAGCTGATCTCAGGTGTCATCCTGCCTGACCAAGGGACCGTTCGCACCAAGGGCAGGGTCGCGGGCCTGATCGAGGTGGGAGCAGGCTTTCACCCGGATTTGTCAGGTCGTGAAAACGTCTACCTCAATGCGGCCATCCTGGGGATGACGGAACAGGAGATCCAGGAAAAGTTCGACGACATCGTTGCCTTCTCCGAGATTGAACAGTTCATTGACACTGAGGTGAAGTTCTATTCCTCGGGTATGTTCCTCAGGCTTGCGTTTGCGGTAGCTGTCCATACCCAGCCGGATATCTTCCTCGTGGACGAAATCCTGGCCGTGGGCGACGAACCGTTCCAGAGGAAGTGCCTGGCCAAGATCAAGCAGCTCTCTGATGAAGGCCGGACTTTGGTGGTGGTCAGCCACGACCTTGACATGATTTCGCGGATCTGTGACCGGGGAGTGGTGCTGTCCTCGGGCACGGTCCAGTTCGAGGGTCCGGCTGACCAAGCCGTGGCGTGGCTGCGGGAACGTAACTAAGCCGCATCCAATTGCAAAGAGTCGTCTGTCAACGGATGGCTGGTGGAAGCATCTAAGAAAGGCGATCGTAGGAATGGGTATCGGCCCGCTGCTGTTGTGTGTACTCCTGATCGTTGTGTTGTGGTGGGGCCCGGGGTGGATCCTGGGAGAAGCGTTGGGCGTTCGCCGGGTTCTACTGCCCGTTGTAGCGCCGTTGCTCGGAATGGGCGTCCTGACGGTCATCGGCGTCATGGGAAATGCGCTGGGGCTCAGTTGGCAGTTGCTCCCGGTGACGGCGGTGCTGCTGGTGCTGTGTGCACTCCTGTTTGCCCTGCGCTTGACGCTGCGGCGCTATTTCCCGGACAAATTCGGCACCGTTGCCCAGCCGCCAGTCTTTGGCAAGCAGCTTTTTAAGGGATCGTGGTGGATCCTCCTGGCCGGTTTGGTCGCTGGCGGTGCGGTTGCCGCTGTCTCTTGGATTGTGGGAACCGAAGGCCTCCAAGGGATCAACCAGGACTGGGACATTCCCTGGCACGCCAACATGATCCGACTGATCTCCGTGAACCACGAGTGGGATCCGAGTATCGCAGGCAACTTTGCCTACTACGACACCACCATTCCTGAAGCTCCCATCCGGAGCTACCCCATCGCCTTCCACGCGGTGTTGTCTCTGTTCTGGCCCATGAGCGGCGTAAGCATCCCAGTGTTCCTGAACGTCTTTGTCCTGGTGATGATGGCAGTTCAACTGCCGTTGAGCACCATGGCCTTGACCATGCTGGTCACCCGCCGCCCGATTGCTCTGGCGGCCGCGGCGGCCGTTGCCGGTTGGTTTACGGTCTACCCATACGACCTCTTGTGGCGTGGCCCGTTGATTCCGTTCTTTGCCGGAATGCTGCTGGTTGGGCCGTTCGCCCTGCTGGCAGTGAAGGGGGCCGTGGAGCGACAGAAGTTCTGGATCCCCGGCATCGCTTTTGGCGCAGTCGGACTCATCGCAGTCCATCCCTCACTGGCCTTCGTTGTCCTGCCCGTACTGATCTTCTGGTTGATTTCTGCATTGATCCGCCGCAAGGGCAGGATCCTCGGCATTACGGTCTACCTTGCGGTCTCCGGTGTTCTGGCAGTCGTCCTCGGTTGGCCGATCATCGCCCAGATGCTGAAGGAATCCGAGCGCGTCTCCAAGCAGGTCTGGGCCGCGGACACTGACCGCAACGGTGCTATCCAAAACATCATTTTCCTGAACCACGGTTCAATGGCAATGCCGATCCTGACGGCGCTTGTGGCCCTTGGCTGCCTGGCCGTGGTCCTCAGGATCCGCATGTGGTGGTATTTCGGTCCTGTCCTCGCCTTCGCCTTCCTCTCGGTCTACACCATGGGTACAGACAACCCGCGTTTCATGACTTTGACGGCCCCGTTCTACGACGACCAGTGGCGAATCTTCGGCATACTTGTGATGCTCCTTGTGCCCCTTGCGGGTTTGGGAGTGGCGCAGGTGGCTGAAGCCATCGCCTGGCTGGTGGCAAAGGTACGCAGCCGCTCGGCCAACTCCACTACGGACGGAATCAAAGCCGGCCGGAGGCCCAGCCACGTGGTGACCGCAGTTGCCGCGGCAGCGGTACTCCTTGTCAGTGGCATCGCGGCTATCCCGTACTTCAAGCAAAACGCCGAGCGGATAAACATCAACACCAAAGTTAACGGGGCGACGCTGAGTGCATCTGAAGTCGGCCTCCTCAGCAAAATCGATCAGTATGTGCCGCAGGACGCCACGGTACTGAACGATTCGTGCGACGGCTCGGTCTGGATGTACGCCCTCGGCAACCGCATGCCGATGATCCGGCACTTCGAGATTCTTCCTACGAATCGTCAGTTGCTCGTCCTCCAAAAGCTCCCTGAGCTTGCCACGGATTCGGAAGTACGCGACGCGGCCGCCGAGCTGGGCATCGAATGGGTCTATATTGCTGATGGCAGGATCCGGGCATGGGACGAGCCCAAGGCCGGGCTGACACAGCCGGACTCCATTCCGTATCTTCAGCTCGTGGTGCGCGAAGGAAACGCCGCGCTCTACAAGATCGACTGGTCGCAGTTGCCCGGGGGCAAAGAAGCCTTCGACGCCGCAGCCAAGGACCGACTCCAGCTCGACGGCGTATCGGGGATCCTCGAGAACCGGAACCCGGACGGAATCGCACCGCTAGGAAGGATCTGCTGATCATGAAGGCATTCATCTCCAAGTTCCTGGCGTCCAGCTTGTTCAAGTTCCTCCTGATTGGCGGTTTGAGCTTCCTTCTGGACCTCGGACTGCTGGCCCTGTGCTTCCAGGTCTTCGGCTGGCCGTTGTGGCTTGCCACGGGCGCCGGCTTTTGGGGCAGCTTCTTCTTCAACTACTTCCTGCAGCGCCACTTTGCGTTCAACGGCGGCGGAACAGCCATTGGCGGGGTGCTGAGGTATTCGGGGCTTCTTGTTTTCAACACGCTTGCCGTGATGGGAATCGTTGAGCTTTTTGAATTCATAGGTGCCGGGTACGTGGTGGGTAAAGTTGTTGCGACGATCGTGACCATGGGATGGAACTACTTCATTTACAAGCACTGGGTCTTCCCGCAAAAGAAGCAACCGGAGACCGGTAGCGAACAGTTAGATGGCCAGTCGGGCACCGACACGCCAACACAGAGACTCACACCAAACAGCAGCGAAGGATAATCGATGTATCGAGGCGTTCGAATTGCCGCGGTAGTACCGGCCTACAAAGAAGAAAACCACATCGCCCAGGTCATCGAAACGATGCCTGATTTTGTTGATGACATCGTCATCGTCGATGACTGCAGCCCTGACGACACGTCAGGCGCAGCACGCCGTGCCGACGACGGTCGGGTCACCTTGATCCGGCACGAGGTCAACCAGGGCGTGGGAGGCGCGGTCCTTACGGCTCACAAAGCCGCAATGGAACTGGGCGCCGACATCAACGTGGTCATGGCCGGCGATGCCCAGATGGATCCCGACTACCTTCCGCAGCTTCTTGATCCAGTGGTTGATGGCTACGGCTTCGCGAAAGCCAACCGCTTCTTCTCGGGTGAGTCATTTGCGGGAATGCCTGGCTACCGCATCTTCGGCAACATCGTGTTGTCTTTCATGACGAAGCTTGCCTCGGGTTATTGGCACATCTTCGATCCGCAGAATGGCTACACGGCCATTCGCACCGAGGTCCTTCGCCGTCTCCCGATGAACAAAGTTGCCGCGCGCTACAGCTTCGAGAATGACCTCCTGATCCACCTGAACATTCTTGACGTTCCGATCGTTGATGTGCCGATTCCGGCCGTTTACGGCAACGAAGTGTCCAGCATCAAGCTGCGGAAGGTCATTCCCGAACTTCTGGCGATGCTCTTCGGCGGCTTCTGGCGCCGTGTGTGGTGGAAATACATGGTGTGGTCCTTCTCGGCGGTCGCCCTCCTGCTGATCGCCGGCATCGCCCTCATCGTCATGGGTCTGGTTGCCGGAATCTGGGTTCTTGCCGCCAGCGTTGGGTCTCCGACTGCAGGGTCGGTGATGTTGGCTGTGGTGCCCTTTGTGCTGGGCGTTCAGATGCTGTTGGTTTCCCTCCAATTGGATATCCAAGCGAGCCCGAACAGGCCCACCATGCATCCCATGAAGGAACGTACGTAGGAACTCCCATAAAAGGGGGAGGGGCCGGACCCTTGGCGTCCGGTCCCTCCCCCTTTTTTATGTGGTTCTAAGGAAGGGAAGTGAATCCTCCCCAGCCCCAACCGACCTGGCTGCGGGAGAGCCATCCGGATGTTCCGTTCCCGGGATACAGGAAGAGGTTTCCACCGGCGTCCCGGGCAAGGACATCGTTCTTGCCATCGCCGTTGAAGTCGCCTGGCCCAAGGATGGCGGTCATGCCACTCCAGCCGCTTCCGACCTGAACCCTGTTGAGCCACCCGCCCGTCCCGTTGCCTGGATACAGCCACAGGATGCCTGACGTGTCCCTGGCCAGGACGTCGGTCTTGCTGTCGCCATTGAAATCGCCCGTACTCAGAATGGCGTTCATGGCATTCCAACCTGTGCCAACCTGGGCGCTTGACGCGAATCCGCCCGTGCCGTTTCCACGGTATAGCCACAGGACGCCCGCAGAATTCCTTGCGAGAACATCAGCCTTTCCATCGCCGCTGAAGTCGCCCGGTGCCAGGATCAGCGTCATGCCAGTCCACCCGGTCCCGGCCTGAACGCGTGCTTGGAGACCGCCGGTGCCATTTCCCGGGTACAGCCAGAGAACGCCATTCGTATCCCTTGCCAGGACATCACTGCGTCCGTCCCCATTGAAGTCTTTCGTGGGGACAATTGCATTCAGCGAGTTCCAGCCAGTGCCGAGCGAACGTTGGGTCAGCCAACCACCGGTGCCGTTACCCGGGTAGAGCCAGAGGGTGCCGCCGTTGTCGCGTGCCACCACATCGTTCTTGGCGTCACCGGTGTAGTCCTTCCAGGTGTTGGCCGGAGGAGCTGTCACCGTGTAAGCCTGGGTGACGATTGCCGAACTGTTGTTGGAGGCATCCACTGCGAAGTACTTCAGTGTCATCGCCGTTGTCAGGGTAATGGCCGTGGAGTACTTGTTTGCGGCTGTGGCCGTCGGGTTTGTTCCGTTGGTGGTGAAGTAGATACTGGATCCCGGCTCATTGGCCGTGAGCGTGATCTGCTGGTTGGCAGGGTAGCTGCCCGCGGGTGGCGTCACAGTGACTACCGGGGGAGTTGTATCAAGAACCGTGTAAGCACGGGTGGTGACCGCCGAAGCGTTTCCATAGGCATCAACAGCGAGGGCCTTCACGGTGGTGTTGGCGGTCAGTGCAAACGCGGCAGTGTAGGCCTTGGTGCTACCCGAGGCACTGGTTGCGGGTGTTGTGCCATCGGTTGTGTAGAAGATGCTTCCGGGTTCGCTGGAAGACATCGTGACAAGTTGTCCCGAGGCATAGCCTCCGGCAGCGGGAGCCACCGTGAGAGCTGGTGCAGAGTTGTCCAGCACGTATGTCTGGGTGGCCACAGCTGAGGAATTTCCTGCGGTGTCCCGCGCGAAGTACTTCAGCGTCATGGACGTCAACGGCATCGGTCCCGAGTACACGGGGCTGGATGTCGTGGGCGTCGTACCGTTGGTCGTCACGTAGATGGTGGCAGCTTCATTGACCGACAAGGCAATGGTCTTGCCGGCACCGTACGTTCCTCCAGCCGGATCCACGGACACTACGGGAGCCGACGTATCAGGAGCAAAGACAGTCACGTTCCTTGAAGCCGTGGAGATATTTCCCGCATTGTCCCTGGCTTCCACCGTGAACGTGACGGGACCGCTTGGAACGTTCGTGTACGTCTTGGGTGAGGTGCACGCCGTATACGCGTTGGTCCCGAGCTTGCACCTGAATCCCGCAATATCCGGGGAGGAGGAAGCAAACGCGAAGGATGGTGAGATGCCGACTGTTGCGCCCTCTGCAGGTGAACTGATGGACACCTGCGGTGCGGTCAGGTCGGCAGTCACGGTTACCGAGGCCAGTGCGCTGACATTACCGGCCATGTCGGTGGCCCGCACCCGAAGTACGTGCTGGCCTGCCGTGGCGAGATTGAAGACGTACCCGTTGGTGCAGGCCGTAAACGTCGTGGTCGAATCGACGGAGCAGGACAACGTTGAATCCGGGTCCGAGGTGACGCCCAGGACTGGCGCTCCGTTGACTGTCGCTCCAGCCGCGGGTGACGTAATCACTGGTGTGCCGGGCGCGGTCACGTCGACGGTGAAAGCCCGCGAGACGGGAAGGCCCGACGGCGCTGCCCGCACCGAGAACGTGTAGGCGCCGTTGGCCAAGGCCGTCGACGGTGTAAAGCTGCCACTGGAACACACCTGCCAGACCGGCGTGGCAGTGCTGAGTTGGAGGCTGCATTCAAGAGCGCCGCCTGGAGGGGTCGAGGCCACCGCGAACGTCGGAGTGGAATCGTTGGTGAATGCCGGGTTGGCCGCCTGGGTTCCGTTCGCCGCCGTCGGACCGCTGACGATGGAAGGTACTACTCCGCCCAACGTGAGTAACCTGCCGCGTTCAGCGGGCTTCGCCGGATCCAGTTGTCCCGGATCTTCCATCACCAGAAGTTTGCCGGCCCGCATGGCCAGCCCCCCGACTTTGCTGAATCCCAGGGCCCATTGGTTGTCTACGGTGTCCGTGCTCAAATCGATCCGGGAGATGGTGTCCTTGCCGGCGTCGGCGGTGGTGGTTCCCCCACCCGTTCCGGTGTAGAGAACCAAAGGCGATTCCCAGTCGTAGTAGATGGCCGTAGGCTTACCGACGTTATAGAGAGGTGCTGGAACGAAATTGGTCAGCACACCGTCATCGGGTGCCGTGAAGACGGTCAACCCCGTGGTTTCGGCCACATAGACCACCACGTTGCCTGCACTATTGCGGTGCGTGGCAGCGAGGCTAAGCGAACTGGAATTGACCGAGGCTATGGATTCGATGCTCGGATGGAGAGCAGTGGGATTCACTATCTTGACGATGGAGCGAGCATTGGCAAACGACAAGTAGATGTTGCCATCAGGGCCGTCGCTGACGGCATTCGGCCGAAGGTCGCCGTCGAAGATGGTCAGTGCGCCGTCGTAGTCGAAGACACCGTTGTCCGGGTTCCAGAGTGCTCGGACTACATCGGAACTTCCGACGGCGGCATCCGGGATGAAAGCGATTTCGTCGCCATCGCCGTGGCTGGCGGGAGACGGATCGATGAGGGCGGGAGTGCCTGCCACGGCAGGGCCGCTCTCATGACCAGGCAGGGTTCCCCCAAGGCACGTGTCAGTTTCGAGTCCACCGGCCGTAGCGCCGGAGGCTTCTGTCACGCGGCAGAAGCCCGCGCGTGCATCCGAAACCCAAAGCCGTCCGTCCGGGTCCACCAAAGTTCCGGTGGCCTTGGTCAGGCCGGTGGCCACCGTTTGTCGTGCCTGGTCCGCCAAGGCCGGGCCTGCAGTGAGCACGCCGGTGAGGGCTGCCGTTGCAAGGCTGGCCGTTGCCAGAACTGCCGTCAGCTTGTGGCGTTGCCGTCCGTCAACCACCCTGCCGAGGGCGGAGGGTCGGGGTGTCTTGGAAAAGGTTCTTGAGCGACCGGCGAAGGCAAGACATGCCAAACCAAGCTGAAGAACACTGCGTTTGCGCGTGTCCACCGAGGGATCCCCACTTCATTCGGATGCTCCCCAGCTCCGCATGCATTGGTTATTCGCCCCACGCCGTTTCCGGCTGCGTCTACGTCCATCTTCCACCAATTTTCACATTTGTCACTAGTGAATTCCCGAAACGTCCCGTGTAGGACGCTAAGAGCCCGCCATCTTGACCGCGCAAGCCGGGCACCGCACGATTGAGGTGGAGGTCACAATGCGCAGACTGTTCCCGATGGCGGTGCCGATGGTGATGCTGTTGGTCGCCTGCACGGCCCCCTCAAGCCAGCCAACCACCGGAGGCAGCACGCCGGCATCGAGCAGTGCCGGCGTTACCGCGGAACCCAGCGGAACGCCGTCGTCCACTACAGCCAGCGCCCCCACTGCCGACGACGGGCCGACGGCAGGCGACGACGAACCGGGACGGTTCTCCTACCGTTGCACAAGCCTTGACGCTTCGCCGGAAGTCCAGTTGTCGAGTCTCGCCGAAGTTTGGGCCGCCAACAACTACACACGAATGGACTCCTGCGAAGTGACTTTCGCAGGTGACGAGCCATTCCTTCCCACGCCCCGTGAGGCTGAAGCGATTTCCACAGCTGCGTCGCAGGGGGCAGCAGCAGAGGATGGCCTTGCCACCATGGTGGATGTACTCCGCCTGTGCACCCGGATCAGCGATGAAACCGGACCTGGGGGATTCGAGGAGGCAAGTCACGGGACTTTGCTCGCGGCGGCCGCATTTTGTCCGGACGCTCCGCAGGGAAACATTATTGCCGCCTGGGCTCAAGGTACGAGGGTGGGAGACGGCAGCCACCTCGTGGGTGAAAGCGTGGAGCCCGGGGAAGTTCAGCTCCTTAAGCCGGGCGCTTCAGCCAGCGAATGTTCTTGGTCCCTCACCGCTCCGGATGGTTCTGTGGTTGCCAGCGGAGGAGTGCCTGAGGCCGGCAAAAACGTTGAGCTTGAAACCGGCCAGAACTTTACTAGTGACAAATGCGGAATTTGGGGGAAGATGTAGTAAGACGCAGCCGGAGACGGCTTGGGGCGAATAACCAATGCATGCGGAGCTGGGGAGCATCCGAATGAAGTGGGGATCCCTCGGTGGACATGCGCAGGCGCAGTGTTCTTCAACTCGGTGTGGCAACTTTAGCCTTGGCCGGTTGTTCAGGAACCAAAGTAGATACTTCCCAACCAGCCGCACTTGATATGGCGCCTGTTGTCGCGAACGATGACAAGATTCCCATTGAGCGTCCGGAACCTCTGATCCGATACCAATTTACGTGCACGGCGGCGGATGGCAGCCTCATCGGCAAATTTTCGAGCCTCGAAGAGGTTTGGGCATCGACGCGGTACATGCACGTCACAGATTGCCAGGTGGTATACGTCGGGAGCGGACCCCATGTCCTGACTCCCGAAGAAACGGCTGCCGTGAATGCGGCCGTGGCGGCGGGGGCGGCTACTGGCCAGGCTTCCGCGCTATGCCTGCGCATCATCAAAGCATGCACGAGGACAGATCACAGGACTCTGGCAGCATCTCTCGCCGCCTATGGGATACCCGTAGTCAAGGGCGCCTTGACGCTGGCCCCCTTGGCTCCGCAAGCTGTGCTGCTCACGAGGTGGCTCAAGACCGCGGTGCCGGGCTAAGCCCTGAATCAAGGCATATCCTGACGTCAATTTTCGAACCAGGATGGCGCTTGACAGGGCGATATTTATCCCCGGCAACCACACAAATCAACGGGATCACATGGTCTAATGAAGGTGGTCTCACGTATTGGCTGTTCAGCGTATTTTGGGAAACTGACTTTGTTTGGGGGCAAAGGAAGATCACCCGTTGCGCACAATCAAGGAGTGATCTTTTATGGCGTTTAGAGTAGGAACTGCAAGCGCTGACAT
The DNA here is from genome assembly GCF_025421775.1 of Paenarthrobacter aurescens. Classification (GTDB taxonomy): domain Bacteria; phylum Actinomycetota; class Actinomycetes; order Actinomycetales; family Micrococcaceae; genus Arthrobacter; species Arthrobacter aurescens_B. Next base: position 148,469 of record NZ_JAOEFX010000005.1, read on the forward strand.
AACGCCGTCGCTGAGCACCAATCCCTATATGGCCGGATATGGTTCTACCGATGGCGGACGCGAAGCCACCAGCAGTTCGCCGTTCGAGCCCCTGTACGCTCGGGCAATCCTCATCTGGGAAGACGCCCATCCCCACATCATTATCAGCTTGGACGTTCTGGCGTTACCGCGGGCAATGCACCAACGGATCCGCGACCGGATCATTGGGCTTGCGGATTGGTCCAGCAGCGATATCCTCATTCAGGCGACACACACGCACAACGGGCCTGCCCTCATTGACACCCTTCATCCGTTCATGGCGTACGGACTGGCGGACCTTGGCCTGGTGCGGTCTTACAGCTCAGACCTTGAAGACACGATTGTGGATCTCGCGCAAGAGGCCTTGGACGCGAACGAAACGGCGGTGACCTTCGACTACAAGGTTTCAACGCAGAACTTTTCCGCCAACCGGGTAGGCCTGCCGTACACGGAGACGGCCGTTCCCATCCTTGTGGCAAGACGCGGCAACGGCACGCCGGCCGCCGTGATTTTCAGCTATGGATGCCACCCGATCAGCGCGGGCCTGCGCACTCTCTTTGACGGTGATTTTGCAGCCGGCGCATGCAACTACATCGAAAACCGTAACCCGGACTGCTTCGCGATGTTCATCCAAGGTCCGGCCGGTGACCAGGACCCGGGAGGAGTCCGGAGTTGGGAACTCAGGGACCAACACGGAGACGCATTGGGGGCGACGGTGCATTCGAACATGCAGTCTGCCGGGCGTGCGCTCAGCGGGCCCATGGTCACGCGCTACCAGGAAGTCCAGCTGCCGTTGGACATCACGCCGACAGCCGGCAATCTCGCCGCTGTGCGTGCATCCTATGTTGCCCGCCTGGCGAACCCCAATGGCCAACCCCAGTGGTACCAGCGGCACGCGCAGGTGATGATCGGGCGCATTGACAGCAACAGTGTGGACACCTCGGTTCCCTCACCCTTCCAGGTGTGGAAATTCAACGGCAGCCCACAATTGAAGATCGCCATGATCGGCGGGGAATTAGTCAGTGGATACGCTGCTTACTTCCGGGGCAGAAACGGTGGAACCAACGGAATAATTGTTGGGGGATACGCAAATGAATCGTGCTGCTATATCCCAAGCAACGAATTCTTCCCGCCGTTCATGCCCCTTGGAAGCTACGAAGGCGGCTGGGAGCCGGATTTCCCGGGAATTGCCGGTGGCTCAATGACCGTGTATGGGCACTTGGCGCATTTCAAAGCGGGCACCAATGGCGTAGAGACCACGCTTGTTAATGCCATGAATGCATTGCTTGCATAATATTGATTTCGCAGTTGGCCGGGTGCTGACGCCGTGAGGGCCTGTCCAGGGAGAATTACCTTGGGCAGGCCCTCACGGCGCATTGGCATTCGAGCCGCGTGGTCCGGCTGCTATCTGGCGGCCGGGGCCAGGATAGTGAGGTTGTTCCAGCCCGTGCCGATCTTGGTTGGCGTTCCCCAGGACCGGTTGGAACCCACGGGGTAATACCGCAGTTCTCCAATGGTGGTCCGTGCGATGATGCCGGTTGAACCGGTGCCGGAGAATCCGCGCACCGCGCTGAAACTCGAAATCACGTTCCACCCGGTTCCCACCACGCCCGCAGCTTCCTGCACGAAATTGCCGGTGCCGTTTGAGCGATACAGCCTAAGGTCGCCTGTGCTTGTTTTAACCAGGAGGTCGGCGTAGGAATCTTTGTCGAAGTCCATTTGAACGATGTCCAGTCCAGTCCAGCCAACGCCGATGGAAACGCCGGTGGAAACCGCTTTTCCGGTCGGGTTGTTGAAATAGTAGAGCCGGCCGGTGGAGTCATACCCGACGATCCCGGGATGGGCATCGGCCTTCTTCCAAGTACCGACGCTCAGGGTCCAGCCCTTCCAATTGCTGCCAAGGGCGATCGCGGTCCCAAAGCCACTGCCGTTCCTGCCGGGGTAGACGTTCAACCGGCCGTCGGACCAGTGCGCCACGATGTCCAAGGCGCCGTCACCGTTCCAGTCCGTGACGAAACCAGCCTTCAGGCCGGCCCAGCCGGTTCCGATGAGGTCTTCAGGGAGTAGCGCGGTGGTGCCGGTTCCCGGGTACCGGTAGAGATTGGCGTCGGGACGGACTGCAAGGACGTCCTCCTGGTCAACGCCAAGGGTTGTCTCCACATCAATCGGGGCCCCGCTGATCAGGCTTGCGTCGTTCCACCCCAGACCGACGAGGCTGCGGTTGCCCCAGCTTCCAGAGCCGGCAGGGTAATAGTAGAGGTCTCCGTTGGAGGCCCGGGCATGAAGCCCTTGGGAGTCCGCGCCATTGAAGTTGACCGATGAGCTCACTGACGTCATGCCGGTCCACCCGGATCCGATGACCCTGCCCGGCTCGCTGACGAAGCTGCCCACTCCATTGGAGCGGAACAAGCGGAGGGTGCCGTCAGCGGTGCGTGTCACGATGTCCTGGTTACCGTCTCCATCGAAGTCGATCTGGTTCAGTTGGTGACCGCTGAACCCAGTTCCAATCAGGACTCCGTTCCCCAAACCGCCGCCGCTGCTGTTCGGGTACCGGTACAAATTGCCCAGGTAGTCCTGTCCGATGACGCCCGGATAGGCATCCTTGGAGTTCCACCACCCGACTGTCAGGGACATTTCCTGCCACCCGGAACCGACCTGGATCGGCGCGTAGAAGCTTCCGCCCGGGGCGCCCCGGAATACCTTTAGTGTCCCGTCGGACCACTGGGAAAGGATGTCCTGGACTCCGTCCTGGTTCCAATCCACGACGTAAAGGGACTTCGCGCCTGCCCACCCCGAACCAATCGCTACGGGTCCGGTGATTCGACCGGACCCGCTGGCAGGGAAGGCATCCAACCCTCCCGCGGGGGTGGTAGCGAGGACGTCGGCGGCGGATTTGATGGATGGGTTTGAGGGGTAGGAAACTCCCCGGGCAAATGTCCTTAGCTGGTCATAGCTGCCGTTGAAAATGTTTGAATCGCCTTCGAAGGGTCCAGTGCTGCTGTACTGCCACATCGTGTAATTGCCCCAACTGGCCGGCATTGAGCCCGGTGAGTTTGTTGGGTTGTTCCAATATGAGGCGATCCACAGGGGGTAACTTCCGAACGTGGAGTTGCCCACGCAGGTGTTCCACCAATCGGTGGTGCTGTAGATGACGGGGAAGCGGCCGGTCAGGGCTTTGACGGTGTTGCCGAAGTCGGCTGCCCACTGTCCCAACTGCGCCTTGGACATGTCGTAGCAAGTGTTGCCGAAGTAGAACCCGTTGATGGTGCGGCCAGCATAGGGGTTGTACTCGATGTCCAAGACGGGCGGGAGGGTGTATCCGTCAGCCGTCCAGCCACCACCGTTCGCCACGAAATACCTTGCCTGGTCAGCACCTGAGGACCAATTGGGGATGGCGAAGTGATAGGCGCCCCGCACCATGCCTACATTGCGGGATCCGTTGTACTGCTGGGTGTATTGCTCGTTGAGGTAGTAGTTGCCTTCGGATGCCTTGACGTATGCCCAGCGGGATCCTTGGTTCCATTGGCTCTGCCAGTTGATGTTGGGTTGATGGGCGCTGACGTCCTGTCCGGCGACGCCGATGGTCGGACGCCAGTGGCCAGGATCGGCTGCCATGGGGATCGCAGCACTGACTGCGCTTCCGATGGCCCGTGCGCCTGGGGCCGCCGGGGTGCCGTTGCCTTTTTGTGCTGCCAGCACCCGGGGGGACCGTTGTCCCATTTCCGCGCCGCCCGCGGGGATGGCTGCCCGCATGGCTGCTTTCATGGCTTCTGCGTCCGGGGCGTTGCCGGGCATTGCCTGCGCCTTGGGAAGCTGCGATTCGGGAGCCTTCGTAGGTTCCGCTGCGGGCAGCGGTGCAGTCCCGGGTGAAGGCTCGACGGCGGGTAGCTGCTGTTGCTGTTCGGTCGCCTCTGTCCCAGCGGGAGTCTGGACGCCTGAGGGCATCGTGGTGGTGTCGTTCCCTGTGGGCCCGGGTCCCGGCGCCGGGTTTGTTTCCTGCCCTGCCGGCGCTGGAGCTGGGCGTGGACCTTGTGTTTCTGCCCAGGCGGGCGATCCAAGGCAGCTGCCTGCTACGAGGGCGATCGTCAGCGCCAGACCGGCCCGGGCCAGCGGGATACGGCGGGACGGTTCACTCGAACGTCTTTTCATCTTCACATCCGGCCCTGTACCGCGGCTCAGCGGCGCATGGGGTGGCTTGCGGACAAGCTCCGGGGCGGGCGCCTGCGCATGAGACCAAAGGCCAGCTCCTAACGGCCTTTACCCTAACATCCTGAAACTGGAGTGACTAGTGGGATTGAGGATGCTGTCGTGACTGGTGATTCCGGGTTATCCACACACAATCGCAAGTGACTTGAGGGGGCACAACAGCTCGCTTAGCGTAAGTGACTCGAGATATGCCTCTCGTTTTTCGGGCTCATGATCGTTGGGGGAAGATGTGGATGCTGTAAGGATCGTGGAGGGAGAAGTCCGCGAGCTTATTCGACGTCGGGGTCTGGATCCTCTTGAGCAGGCTGCGGATGTCAGGCGGCTTGTGGAAGCGGCCGTCAACGACTACGACGAACGGGCGCTGTTAGGCCCGCTTCCCCCTCTGGGGCATCTTGAGGCTGCCCGCCGACATATCTTCGATGCCGTGGCGGGGTTCGGTCCTCTGCAACCACTTCTGGACGATGCCGCAATAGAAGAGGTGTGGATCAACTCGCCGCACGAGGTCTACGTGGCACGGAATGGTGAATCCGAGTTGACGGCCATCAGCCTCAGTGAGCAGCAGGTCCGCGACCTCGTGGAACGAATGCTTAAGAGCTCCGGGCGCAGGCTTGATCTCTCGTCACCATTCGTTGATGCCGCACTCCCGGACGGCTCCAGGCTGCACGTAGCCATCCCTGACATCACCCGTAAGCACTGGGCCGTCAACATCAGGAAATTTATCGCGAGGGCCAGCCGCCTGGAGCACTTGGTCGAGCTCGGAAGCCTGACGCCCCAAGCGGCCCGGTTCCTGGGTGCGGCAGTGGCCAGCGGACTCAACATTCTGGTTTCCGGTGCTACGCAGGCCGGGAAGACCACTATGTTGAACTGCCTGGCCGCACACGTTGGTTCCCGTGAACGAGTCATCACGGTCGAGGAAATCTTCGAACTGCAACTCCCACTGCGCGACGTGGTCGGGTTGCAGTGCCGCCAACCCAACCTGGAGGGTGGGGGCGAAATTCCCCTTCGCCGCTTGGTTAAGGAAGCGCTGCGTATGCGGCCGGACCGGTTGGTAGTGGGAGAGGTCCGGGAAGCGGAAAGCCTCGACATGTTGATCGCACTTAATTCAGGGCTTCCTGGTATGTGTACTGTGCACGCCAATTCCGCGCATGACGCCGTGACCAAGATCTGCACCCTCCCGTTGCTTGCCGGTGCAAATATTTCCAGTGCCTTCGTGGTGCCTACGGTGGCATCCTGCATAGATCTCGTAGTGCACTGCAGTCGCCACTCAACAGGGCGCAGGCAAGTGACAGAAATCCTCTCGCTGGGACGGAGGGTCGAAAACGGGATCATCGAATCCTCAGGTGTGTTCGGCATGGTCGCCGGCCAACTGCAGCCCAGGGGCAACTCGATGCCGGCCGCTGAGAAGTTCGCCCGCGCCGGCTTCGATGTTGCAGCGCTTCTGGAGCTGAACTGATGGCACCGCTTCTCGGCATCGTGGGTGGATTGGGAGTATTCCTTATCTGGTGGTCCGCGTGGGTGCAGCCGCCGGCGGAAACGAAAGCAGCCAAGGCCCGACGCCTGGATCTTCTGCTCATGTCGGCAGGAATTGAGAAAGTAACGGGCGGAGGACTACTCCTTACCTGCGCCGGCTTTGGCGTCTTCGCACTACTCCTGTTCTTCATTCTCACGGGCTCGCCGCCAGTTGCCATGTGCTTCGCCTTGTTCGGCTCCTGGATTCCGTTTGCCACCGTCCGTTGGCGGGCACGGAAGCGCCGGGCAGCACTGCGACTGCTGTGGCCTGACGTTGTGGATCATTTGCGGTCAGCCATCCGCGCCGGTCTTGCCCTACCCGAGGCGCTAATTCAACTGGGACGCAAAGGGCCCGAAGAGCTAAGGCCGTTGTTCCTGGATTTTGGGGCCGACTACAGATCCGGCGGGCACTTTGAGGCCGCGCTCAACAGGCTCAAACAACGGCTGGCCGACCCGGTGGCCGACCGAATCATAGAGGCGTTGCGTATGACCCGAGAAGTTGGTGGGTCGGACTTGGGGCGCATGCTGGGCACACTCTCCGAGTTCCTCCGGGACAGCGCCCGCACCCGCAGTGAGCTTGAAGCCCGGCAGTCATGGACCATCAACGCGGCCCGGCTCGCTGTTGCAGCGCCTTGGATCGTGCTGGTTGTCATGGCAAGCCGGCCCGAGGCAATGCTTGCCTACAACTCCGGCGTGGGGATCATGGTCTTGCTCGGAGGGCTGTTGGTTTCCGTCTTCTGCTATTCCGTGATGCTTCGCGTTGGGGCATTGCCTGAGGACGAAAGGGTCCTTCGATGAGCACGTCGACGGCTCTCGCCGTGCTGTGTGGACTGCTCCTTGGGACGGGCTGCTGGTTGATCCTGGTTCGACTCCATTTCATGCGGGGGAGAACGTTCTCGGACCGCATCGAACCCCAACTGAAGTTCCGTAGTTTGGAATCGCGGCTTCTGCACACACCAGCGCACAACCTCACGCCATTTGGGCCGTTGGAGAGAATACTCCGCCCGATCATGGGCGACGCCATCACCTATCTGTCCCGCTTCAACATCGGGTCCGCGGCGCTCGGAAAGAGGCTCGCGCGTGCCGGTTCGTCAAAGTCGACGCTGGATTTCCGGGCAGAGCAACTCCTCTGGGCAGGCGCAGGTTTCGTGCTGTCGGTGCTCGTGGTCGCTGTCAGCGCAGCTGCCGGGCAATTCAGCCCGGCGCTCTCGTTGGTTTCGGTAGTAGGCGGCGCAATCGCAGGCTACCTGCTCCGCGACTATGTGCTGGGACGAAAGATCAAGCGGCGCGAATCAGCCATGATGTCTGAATTTCCAAGCCTCGCGGAACTTATGGCACTCGCCGTGGCCGCAGGCGAGAGCGCCATGGGGGCCATGGACAGGGTGAGTCGCAGTTCCCGGGGTGAGCTTTCCGCAGAATTCACGGTGGTCCTGGCTGACACACGGTCCGGGAAACCATTGGCAGAGGCACTTCAGGCCTTCTCTTCAAGGTCGGAGCTGCCTCCGTTGGCCAGGTTCTTTGACGGTCTGGTGGTCGCTGTTGAACGAGGGACGCCGTTGGCCGACGTCCTCCGCGCACAGGCTGCCGATGTCAGGGATGCCGCCAAGCGTGACCTCATGGAGTCCGCGGGCAGGAAAGAGATTGCCATGATGGTGCCGCTTGTCTTCGGAGTGCTTCCTCTTACGGTCGTATTCGCTGCCTTTCCTGCCGTCGCCGCTCTGGAAATGAGCATGTAGTGCCCGCAAACAAGTCCTCCACAGCACCACTTCAATCCATCCGGTAACAACCGCATACCGCACAAATCGTCTTAGAGGAGAACCATGAAAAGAATCGCAGGAAAACTGTCCGCCACGTCCATTTCTGTCCTTTGCCGCACGCCACGGCTGATGGCGATCACCCGGGGTGCGGTACCGCCGCGGGAAGACCGCGAGCGCGGTGACGTCCCTGGTTGGGTCATGATTACTTTAATGTCGGCTGTCCTTGTCGCCGGGCTTCTCGCGATTGCGACACCAGCGTTGCAGGACCTCTTTAACCAGGCGATGAGCAAGGTGGGCAAATAAGGAATGCGGCGCGTCCGCGCCGTGGCTCCGAGGATTGTGCCCCACCACCGGTGGAGAGTCGCCGACGAGCGCGGATCTGCCGTTGTCGATTTCGTCCTGGTCGGAGCATTACTGACGGTGTTCTTCATGGCTATTGTCCAACTTACGTTGGTGTTGCACGTCCGGAACACGCTCATCGACGCCGCTGCATCCGGAGCGCGCTACGGCGCATTGGCGGACCGCACCCCGGCAGATGCCCGAGCCCGGACGACGGAGCTGATTGCCATGGCCCTGAATCAGGATTTTGCCCGCGATGTTGCCTCTTCCGTGACCACCGACGATGGAGTCCGCACCTTGGAGGTAACCGTGAAGGCACCTTTCCCGATTGTCGGGCTGGTGGGCCCCGGCGGAGTGATGGAGGTAAAGGGACATGCCGCTCTCCTTGGCTAGGCTGCACAAAACAGGGCTGACCGCCTTCCGGCAAACATTGCGTGAGGCGCTCTGCCTGCCCGCGGGCCCATCCAAAGAACGGCCGGCCGGTGCCGGAACTTCTGAAGGGCAACAGGGCAGTGCCGTCGTGGAGTTTACTTTCCTGGCGCTTCTGCTCATGGTTCCGGTGGTCTATTTCGTGGTCACAGTAGGCCAGATCCAGGGTGGGTCCTTTGCGGTTGTCGGAGCTGCAGACCAGGCCGCAAAGGTCTTCGTGACTCATGAAGACGCAGCCGGTGCGAGGATCGCCGCGGAGCGTACGGTCCTCATTGCCCTCAAGGACTACGGCCACCCACCGGACCAAGCCCAAGTTGAGATTTCGTGCGATAGAGCAGACTGTTTGGCAGCAGGAGCACGAGTGACCGTAACAGTCGGCTTGGATGTTCCCTTGCCCATGGTGCCGTTCGGGGACTCTTTGCACCTGAATGCCAGCAGGTTGAGTGCGTCCGCCACGCAGGTTGTGGGGCGCTACCGATGACAGAGTCTCCGCCCGGTGTGAACCCCCGCGAAGACGGCCAGATGTCAGTTCTCATTGTTGGTTTCGTGGTGTTGGCCCTGCTCCTGGCCACCGTGGTCATGGGTGCATCAGCGATCTACCTGGAGCACAAGAAGCTGCTGTCCCTGGCGGACGGGGCCGCCCTCACCGCCGCCGACTCGTTCATGGTGGGGGAGCTTGGAGGAGGAAGTCTGCCATCCCCATCGCTGGTGGACCAGCGCGTTGTAACGGCCGCGGGTTCCCACCTGGTCAGCAGTGATGCCTATTCCCGGCACGACCATTTGGTTGTCGCCGCCGGTACGGGCAGCGAGCCTGGCGGCACGGCCGTGGTAGTTCTAACGGCTGTTGCCCATCCTCCCGTGATCAGCTTTCTGTTGCCCGAAGGGATCGTCGTTGAGGCCAGATCGACGGCTCGTTCGTCGCTGACGCAGTAATGCTCAGGCAATCGGGGAGGGACGACGTTAGGGGAACACGGTGGATAGGGAGTGCGGTGGATAGCGTACGCTGGGATGACCATGGCTGAGATAGATTTTCCCGCAGAAATCCGCGCACTTCGCGCAACTTACAGCTCCATTGAGAACGTCACGGATGTTGATGCGCTCAAAGCTGAGATCGCCGAACTGAGCGAGCAAGCAGGAGCCCCGGACCTTTGGGATGACCCAGCTTCAGCTCAAGTAATCACCTCGCGGTTGTCGCACCGGCAGTCCGAAGTTGAACGCCTTTCCAGGCTCGCGTCCCGTATTGACGACCTCGAGGTCCTCGTGGAACTGGGGCAGGACGAGGGCGATGAGGACTCGATGGCGGAAGCGGCCAAGGAACTGTCATCCATCCGCAAAGCCTTGGCAGAACTCGAAATCACAACGTTGTTGTCCGGCGAATACGATGAACGCGAAGCTGTTGTCACCATCAGGGCTGGAGCGGGTGGCGTCGACGCTGCCGATTTCGCCGAGATGCTGATGAGGATGTACTTGCGGTGGGCCGAACGCCATGGCTATCCGACCACCGTGATGGACACCTCCTACGCCGAAGAGGCAGGGCTGAAATCCGCAACCTTCGAAGTCAAGGCACCGTACGCCTTCGGCACTCTGAGTGTCGAAGCTGGCACGCACCGGCTGGTTCGCATCAGCCCCTTCGACAACCAAGGTCGCCGCCAGACGTCCTTTGCAGCCGTCGAAGTTATTCCGTTGATTGAACAGACAGATTCCATCGAGATTCCCGATAACGAAATCCGCGTCGACGTGTTCCGGTCCTCGGGTCCCGGCGGCCAGTCAGTCAATACCACTGACTCTGCCGTGCGGTTGACGCACATTCCCACGGGCATAGTGGTCTCGATGCAGAACGAAAAGTCCCAGCTTCAGAACCGGGCAGCGGCTATGCGCGTGCTTCAATCACGCTTGCTGTTGGTTAAGAAGGAACAACAGGATGCCGAAAAGAAGGCCCTGGCTGGGGACGTCAAAGCTTCCTGGGGAGACCAGATGCGCTCCTATGTGCTCAATCCGTATCAGATGGTTAAGGACCTGCGCACCGAACACGAGGTGGGCAATACTTCTGCAGTGCTGGACGGCGATATTGACGACTTCATCGATGCCGGCATTCGCTGGCGGACAGGCAACCGCAACGCCGCGGCGAACTAGGATCCTGAGGGACGGGGAAGGTTCGCAGCGGATGCCGAATCCGCGACACGCCATTGAAAGCTCCGGTTTCCGCGCCTACCCGTGCGTATAGTCGAGTGGCCGGTGCTCTCACTTCCCCCATCGAAAGCCCGTGCTCCGGCTGTTGGACTGGGCGACTAAGTCATGTCCGGCGGGGTTCTAAAGGGCCATGATCAGATTCGAGAATGTCACCAAGGTATACGAGCAGAATGCCCGACCGGCGCTCGACTCTGTCAGCCTTGAGATCAACCGCGGGGAATTCACCTTCCTGGTGGGCGCTTCGGGCTCAGGCAAGTCCACCTTTCTGCGGTTGATCCTGAAGGAAGACAAAGCCTCCTCCGGATCCGTGTATGTTGCCGGCCAGAATGTTGCCAATATTTCCAGTTGGCGTGTCCCCAAGCTCCGGCGCGGCATAGGCGTGGTCTTCCAGGACTTCCGTCTGCTGCCCCAAAAGAACGTCTTCGCCAACGTTGCTTTCGCAATGCAGGTCATCGGCAAGAGCCGTTCCATTATTCGCGAAACAGTGCCTGAAGTCCTGAAAACTGTGGGCTTGGAGGGCAAGGAACGTCGCATGCCCCATGAACTTTCAGGTGGCGAGCAGCAGCGTGTGGCCATCGCCCGCGCCGTCGTGAATCGTCCCGGCATCCTGCTCGCGGACGAACCGACGGGCAACCTGGACCCCATCACCTCGATGGGAATCATGGGAGTCCTGGACAAGATCAACCAGAACGGCACCACAGTAGTCATGGCAACCCACGACGACGACATCGTCAACGAAATGCGCCGCCGCGTGGTGGAACTCAAAAACGGCAAGGTCATCCGCGACGAAGCCAAAGCGCTGTACACCTCGATGATCCCCGTGGTTGGCGAATCGCGTCGACTGCGCGATGCCAGTGGCGAGGAACTCAACCGTGCCCAGGGGGCCCAGCTGTGAGGCTCTTGTTCATTCTCGGGGAAATCGGCAGTGGCCTGCGTCGAAACCTTTCCATGGTGATTTCCGTGGTTCTGGTGACGTTTGTTTCCCTGACGTTCGTTGGTGCGGCCGGAATGCTGCAGATGCAGATCAACCAGATGAAGGGCTACTGGTACGACAAAGTACAAGTTGCGGTTTTCCTCTGCAATGACGGTTCGACGGCGGTGGGCTGCGCTTCGGGTCCAGCCACCGAGGAGCAACAGGCCAACCTTCAGTCGATGCTTGAGTCTCCGGCAGTCAAGCAGTACATCAACGACTTCCAGTTCGAATCCCAGGCCGAAGCGTATACGCACTTCAAGGAACAGTTCTCCAACTCGCCGATTGTGGACTCAGTGTCCGAGGACCAGTTGCCCGCGTCCTTCCGCATCAACATGAAGAACCCCGAGAAGTACCAGATCATCAGCGAGACTTTCTCCTCCCAACCGGGCGTTGAGACGGTCAGCGACCAACGGCAGGTTCTTGAGCGGATCTTCTCCTGGATGAACGGGGCATCGGTTGCAGCGATGGGTGTAGCCGCTGTGATGATTTTCTGCGCCGTGCTGCTCATTACCACCACCATCCGGCTCTCGGCGTTCAGCCGACGGCGGGAAACCGGAATCATGCGACTCGTGGGCGCTTCCAAGACAGTGATCCAGCTACCGTTCATCCTGGAAGGTGTCATTGCCGCCGTCGTGGGTGCTGTACTGGCGTCGGTGACGTTGTGGCTCATGGCGCACTTCTGGCTGAATGGCGACCTGTCTACGCAGTTCCTCAACACTCCCTTTATTTCCTCCACCCAGGTACTGGTTATCGCACCAGTGCTGATCGCACTTGGCGCGGGGCTTGCCGGGATATCCTCCTTGTTGACCCTCCGGCGTTATCTGAAGGTCTAGCCATGAACGCCGAAATCCGATGAACAACCATGCTGACAAGCGAAAAGGACTCCTGATGACCATGTTGGACCCGAACTCCCTGCGCCGACGCCTCGCGTCAGGCAATGCTCGGATTCTGGGTGCCGTCCTGGCTGTGGGTCTGGCTGTCAGCCTCCTCTCAGGCGCCCCCACGGCACAGGCTGACAACCTCGAAGACCAGCAAGCCGCGCTCGAAGCGGAAGCTGCCAGGGTCCAGGCTTCCCTAGAATTCGTCGACGCCAATATCGCAAAGGCAGCCGGTGACCTCGTGATCTACCAGGGCCGCCTTCCGGGTGCCCAGCAGGCGCTGCTTGAGGCCCAAGGACGGGTGGCCAGCGCGGTCAAGGAAGTCGAGGCATTGGCTGCCAGAGTTGAACTTGCCCAGCAGAACAAGGCCAAGATCACCGAACAGTTGGAGAGCGACAAGCAGAAGATCACCGACACGAAGAAGCTGATCGGCCAGATCGCCTCCCAAGCCTACAAATCCGGCGGCGTTCCTACCAATGTCGCCCTGCTCTTTGGGTCCAGTGAGTCGGGCAGCCTGACTGAGTCGATGGATTTGGCCGACCAGGCCATGCGCAGCCAGAACGCCGCAATGACCAAGCTGACCCAGCAGAACGCTACCAACGTGAACTCCCAGGCACGGCTCGTCGCAGTCGAGGAGGAGATTCAGGACCTGAAGGCGAAGGCAGACGCTGCGCTTGAGCGGGAAAAGTCGGCGAGAGACGAGGCAGCGAGCAAGAAAGCTGAAGTCGATAAGCTGATTGAAGACACCACGCGCCTTAACGGACAACTGCAGGCTGCCAAGCCGGGCATCGAAGCCAACCTGGCCCGGGTGAAGGCTGAGCAGGATACCGTTGCCGCCGAAATTGTGGAGCGTGACCGGAAACTCAGGGAAGCCTGGGAAGCGGAGCAGCGTCGTCTTGCCGAAGAAGCTGCTGCTGCTGCCGCGGCTGCGGCTGCAGCTCAAGGACGGCCGGCCCCTCCGGAACAGCCGTACGTTCCGCCGGCCGCTGGTTCGCCGTCCGCTTTCGGCCTACGTCATCCCTTCGCCAGCTACGTGCCTATTACGTCCGGGTTCGGCTGGCGTGCAACTCCGCCGGGGACCATCGACTTTTACGGTACTGGCGGCTACATGCACACCGGCATTGACTTCGGCGCGGCATGCGGCACTCCCGTCTACGCGGCAGCCGCAGGCGAAGTCTTCAACTCGGGTTGGAACTCGGCCGATGGCGGTGGCTGGCGTGTGAAGTTGTCCCATGGGGTTGTTCAAGGGAACTCCCTGACCACCATCTACTACCACAACAGCAGCATCGTCGTGGCTAATGGCCAGCGGGTCTCGGCAGGCCAACTCATCGCGTTTTCCGGCAGCACGGGCAACTCCACCGGCTGCCACGCGCACTTTGAGACTTGGCTGAACGGCTCCGCAGTGGATCCCATGAACCTCCTCTAGCGTGCGGCCAGCGTGCGGGTCACCCCCGACGCTGGCGTACACTAGTTGAAATCCGCATCTAACAAGGAGTTCTACCGTGCCCAAGGAAAGTGGCCGTAAGGTAGTGGCCACCAATCGGAAGGCCCGGCATAACTACCATGTTCTGGACACCTATGAGGCAGGCATTGCCCTCATGGGAACAGAAGTGAAGTCCCTCCGTGAGGGACATGCGTCCATGGTGGATGGCTTCTGCACGTTCTACAACGACGAGTTGTGGATGGAAGGTATCCATATCCCTGAGTATCACCAGGGGAGTTGGACCAACCATGCCGCGCGCCGGCGTCGTAAGCTCTTGCTTCATCGCGAAGAACTGGACAAGATCTCGCAGAAGATCCGTGAGTCCGGCTTCACTGTGGTGCCGCTTCAGCTTTACTTCCTGGACGGCAGGGCCAAAGTGGAAATTGCCATCGCCCGCGGTAAGAAGGACTACGACAAGCGTCAAACCCTGCGTGAGCAGCAGGACAAGCGTGAGTCGCTTCGTGAGCTGCGGGAACGCAACCGACGCTAGGCTCCGTGCCAGGCGTGTCCGGGGAATGTTCCGCCGGATGAATGCGTTATGATGGGTAGTCCGACAGGAACTCGATGTACTCCGTGCAATCGGGTCGCCGGTCGGGTTTGGTAACAAAATACGGGGATGATCGGTTTCGACGATGTTAGTCGCGACAGGTGAAGCGGGCCGAGGATGCAGAATTATCTCGTAAACGCTGTCTGCAAACCAATAAGTGCCGAATCTAAGCGCACTGACTTCGCTCTCGCTGCCTAAGCAGTAAGACAGTCCGTCAGCCCGGGGTTGCTATCGCCCCGGTTCCTGGCGTCATTTAGATAGCCACTGCTGTTTGCCTTCGTCATTGAGGTAAACGGGACTCTTAGATGACTGGGCCCGGATCAGCCACCTGTTCGCAGGATGGCTGGGGCCGAGAAAATCCGACGCGAACTGCGCCCGGAGAAGCCCTGACAAAACGACATCGGACGGGGGTTCAATTCCCCCCATCTCCACCCTGGAAAGCCCTCGGATCCTCGTGATCCGGGGGTTTTCTTGTGCCCGGAACCAGGAGCGTTCACCCAAGGCGTACCAAACCCAGGACTAGTGGCGCGTGATTGGCGGTTGAACTGGGTAAGCGCTCAACAGCGTGAGTGGTGGCGGGAGGCATGTGATGAGCACTGAACCTGAGTTTGAATTGCAGGACCCGGACGACGAGCAAGCCGTGGACGCTTACTCGCGGATCGTGATTCGTGTGGCCGCGTCAGTAACGCCCCATGTTGCCGCCATCGAGATGACGAGCACTGGCCGCCGGGGTCAGATCCGCAGGGGCAGTGGCTCGGCCGTTGTCTTCACTGGTGATGGGTACATGCTGACGAACGCGCATGTGGTGGCGGGTATCCGGTCCGGCCGGGCTGTATTCTCCGACGGGAAGCATACCGAGGTGGAGTTGGTGGGCGCAGATCCGTTATCCGACCTTGCGGTGGTCCGTGGCTTGAGGCCTGGCCCGTCGCCGGCGTTGTTGGGCAACGCCGACACGTTAAGGGTGGGCCAGCTGGTGATCGCCGTGGGCAACCCGTTGGGATTGGCCGGATCGGTTACCGCGGGTGTGGTCAGCGGACTGGGCAGATCCATCCCTGTCCGGGCTGGTGAGCACAGGCGCGTCATAGAGGATGTGATCCAAACGGACGCCGCCCTCAATCCCGGGAACTCTGGAGGTGCGCTGGCCGATGCCCGGGGGCGGATCGTCGGAATCAACACAGCTGTGGCCGGGCTTGGGCTCGGGTTGGCGGTGCCAATCAATGCGACAAGCCAGCGCATCATCGCCGGGCTGCTGAGGGATGGCAGGGTTCGCCGCGCCTATCTGGGTTTGGTGAGTACGCCAATATCCCTTGACGCCAGTGCTGTGGTGCGGACGGGCCAGAAGGAGGGGCTGCGTGTGGTGGAGGTGATCCCGAATTCTCCCGCGGAGCTGTCAGGACTCCAACCGGGGGACTTGGTGCTGCGCGCTCAGGGGCGGGCAGTGTCCAGTGCGGAAAGCCTGCAGAAACTGCTGTTTGAGGAAGCCATCGGCGAACCCTTCCCCCTAACGGTGCTGAGGGAAGGGAAGGCACTGCATGTCATTGCGGTGCCCTCAGAAATGAGCCAGCAGAATTAGGGAAAAGCTAGGCTTGGTTCTCCGGTACGTCGACGACGCCAACGAAGCGGCTGCCCACGCCTTCGTATTCGCTGCGCACTTCACCCAGGAAGAGCTTGGGAAGGTCGCTGTTCCGGTGGGTGCCGCAGTAAACGAAGGAAAAGTCAGGCCACCATTTCTTGGGGCGAACGGCTTCGGAGTAGCCACATACGGCACAGGTCAGATGAACCCAGACAGGGCGTTTGCCTGTGCGGTTGGCTCGAGACTGCACCAGCCACGCCGGGGGATTGTCCTGCATCTCCCGGAGTTCTGCTTCTGAAAGCCGGGACGGAATACCGTGGCGTTGGGCCATTTCCATCGAAATATCAAGGGCCAATGCTGCATCACGTCTGCTAATCACCACTCAACGATACGGGACTTCCCGGGCGTAGGCTGTGCTCATGACTGACGCAACGGTCCTGCCGCCGAGTACACCTCTCCAGAAACGCGTGCTGGTGGTGGCGATCGTGGCTTCGTTCATCGCCATCCTTGACGGTTTTGTGGTGAACCTCGCACTCCCCGCCATCGGGCGGGAACTCGGCGGCGGCCTGGTTATCCAGCAGTGGGTGGTGGACGCGTACCTGCTCACCCTGGGCGGATTGATCCTTGTGGCCGGCTCACTGTCCGACCATTTCGGCAGGGCACGGATCCTTGAGTGGGGCCTGGCCGGCTTCGCACTGACCTCGGTGCTGTGCGGTTTGGCATGGACCGGCGAAGTGCTGGTGGTTTCCAGGGCGCTCCAAGGGATCGCGGGTGCCCTTTTGGTTCCGAGCTCGCTGGCCATGATTATCACGTCGTTCTCCGGCCCTGCCCAATCGAAGGCCATTGGCCAGTGGTCCGGGTGGACCAGTGCGGCGGCCATTGTCGGCCCGCTCATCGGCGGCCTGGCGGTCGACGTCCTCTCATGGCGGGTGATCTTCTTCATCAACGTCATTCCTGCAGTTGCCATCTGGCCTATGCTGGCCGGTCTTCGTGCGTCCGACGCCGCGCGGGACAAGAGCAAACGCATCGACTACCTCGGAGCCGTCCTGGCCATGGTGGGCCTCGGTGGACCCGTGTTTGCGTTCATCGAACAAGGCCGCATGGGCTGGGGCAGCGCCCAGGTGTGGGTGCCATTGGCGGTTGGCGTGGTGGCCATGGCCTTTTTCCTGATCCACGAGGCACGGACTCCTGAGCCCATGCTGCCGCTCAGGCTGTTCACCATCCGCAATTTTGGCTGGGGCAACCTGGCCACCCTGGCCATCTACGGCGGCATTTCTCTGGGCTTCTTCGTCTTGGGGATTTACCTGCAGCAGGTGGGCGGCATGGGTGCCACGGTGGCAGGAATGGCACTCCTGCCGGGCACGGTCATCCTGATGCTGGGTGCTTCATACTTTGGCGGTTTGGCCGGAAAATACGGACCCAGATGGTTCATGACTGCGGGTCCGCTGCTGTGCGGTGTGGGCTTCCTGATGTCATTGTCGGTTCAGGAGCCGCTCAATTACTGGACTCAGGTGCTGCCGGGCCAGATCGTCTTCGGTCTGGGCTTGGCGACGCTCGTGGCACCACTCACAGCCGCGATCCTCGGTGCCGTCCCACCTGAGGAAGCCGGGATCGGTTCAGCGGTGAACAACGCTGTTGCGCGTATCGCAGGTCTGATTTCGATCGCCTTTGCAGGGGTGATTGTCGGCCCGGTTTTTGCCCGGGAGGGTCTCTACAACGCCTTGCTGGTCACAGCTGGTCTGTTCCTGTTCGGGGCGGCGGCGTCCGCCGTCGGGATCCGAAACCCGCCACGCGAAGCGGAGACTGCGGCCAAAAGCCAACCGGATGCAGCAGCGCCCGACGACGGCGGTGCGGCCGGGCAGCGCAGCTGACCTTGGGCGTGGGCCCGGCAGCGTTCAGGTCAGCGCGTCGGCAGGACGCAGCCTTCGTGGACCTCTGCGCTCTGCACCCAGAGCGCAGACGTCACTTCATCCGCGAGATCGAATTCCCGGCCCTGGGCGCCACTGCCGATCCGCACTACCAGTGCCCCTCCGAAGGGTTTGCGCCCAACGACTTCAACCGGCGCGTCCAAGGCGATCTCCTCAGCAGCAAGGTACCGGAGAAGGTCCGGGTTCTCGTCGCTGATCCGGGTGATGCGGCCTGAGTGTCCTTGGTCCAGTTCGATCATGCGGTAAGCATGCGGCAACTCGACGGACCCATCGGCTGAAGGAATAGGATCTCCATGCGGATCCCGGACAGGATGGCCAAGCTTGGCGGACATGCGTTCGATGAAAGTATCTGACACCGCATGTTCCAGCATCTCGGCTTCGTCGTGGACTTCGTCCCAGCTGTACCCGAGTTCTTCCACGAGGTAAGTTTCGATGAGTCGGTGCCGCCGTACCATGGCCAAGGCCAGCCGCATGCCCGCGGGAGTCAGCCGGATGGCACTGTAGGGTTGGTGGTCCACCAGGCCCTGGTCTTTGAGCTTGCGGACCATTTCAGACACCGAAGAATTGGCGACACCCAGGCGCTGGGCGAGTTGGGAGGACGTAATCGGCTTGTCTTGCCACTCCGTGTAGGAGTAGATGACCTTGACGTAGTCCTCGATCGAGGAGGAGGGCGTACTGGTCTTCACAACCCCAAGCCTACCGTGGCGGAGCGTTGTGGATATTGAGTGCCCGCCAGGTTTGTGTCACGTACGGCAGTTGGACGGTGTCTCCTGGCACGTACCCCAAGTGGTCGAAGAGATACCACTCCAGGTTCCCCATGACCTTTGCCCTTGTGGCATCGTTGGCGCGCAGATAGTAGCTGCGCGACTTGGTCAACTCCATGATGTCCTCAGGCGTCAAGGCGTCCTCCCATTTGGTGAGGTGGCTCTCCAAGCCTGCAAACTCCGGGCCGATGACGGGCCGGAAGCCGGGCTTGTGGACGTCTCCTGCATGCATAATGCGCGAGAGGCGGTGTACCCACGGAACAGCGGTGTCCAGCTGGTTCCAGATCAATCCCAAGGTGCCCTGCGGCCGCAGGATCCGGGCGATTTCGGTGCTGGCTGCGAATGGATCGCACCAGTGCCAGGCCTGGGCGACACTGACGACGTCGAATGCTGAGTCCGTCAGTCCAGTCGCCTCGGCCGTTCCCACCAACGCATTGACCTGGGGGTAGGCCTTCCGCAATTGCTCCAGCATGTCTGTGGAAGGGTCGACGGCGGCGACCTCCAGTCCGCGTTCTGCGAGGAGAGCCGTGAACTTGCCTGTACCCGCTCCTACGTCCGCAGCGGTTCTGGCCCCTTCGGGAACGAGCCAGTCCACGGAATCCGAAGGATAGCCCGGACGCACGCGATCGTAGTGCTCGCCGCCGTCCTGGAAGCTCAGGCCGAGTTCATTCCTGCGGGTTGCGTGGAGCTTGGGACCACGTGGTCCTGCCGGCCCGGGTACGCCGCGCTGTCCGCTTGAGGAAGCCGGAGAACTCAAAGCCACTGAAGACTCCTTCATAGGGTCGCCAAAGATACTCTACGAATTTACCGCAGTGGCAGGAAGCCTTGGTCCGCGTCTCCTAGTCGACTGTGCAGGGAGCTGCGCCAGCTGTGCCCGGAGTGTTCGGCGCCCACTCAGGGTAGCTGCGGTGATCGTTGGCAGGCACCCACCGGCCCTCGTCCACCACGTAGTCCCAGCCAAGCCCGGTGCGCTTGAGCCCTTCGATGCCTGCAAGCAGCCTCGTGGCGTCCTCCAGCCGGGAGCCGACGCCGAAGCTGGCGCGCAAGGAGCCGGAAGGGAGACCGAGCCGCTTGAGCAAGGGGTGGGCGCAGAAGCGGCCATCCCTGAGGCCGACGCCGTGCTCTGCCGCCAGGTAAGCGGCGACCAAACCGGCATCGAATCCTTCAACGGAGAAATTGACTACGCCGATCGTGTCTTCAGAGTCAGTGAAGATCCGGTGGACGGTCACACCATCGATAGCCTCCAGGCCTTCCACCAGGTACGAGCGGATGGCGGCTTCATGCGCGTGCCAGGCCTCCGGGTCAAGCGCGGCGAGCACCTGGGTGGCCCGGGCGAGGGTGGCGGCTCCCAGGACATTGGGGGAGCCGCCCTCGTGGCGGGCTGGACCGGTAGCCCAGCTGACGGAGTCCAAGCGGGCTTCACGGACGGCACCGCCACCGGCCAAGTGCGGAATCCCGGCGTCGAGCCAGTCCGGGCGACCCACCACGACGCCGGCGCCGAAGGGCGCGTAGAGCTTGTGCCCGGAAAACACGATGTAGTCCACGTCTGCTTCGGCGATGTTGATCCGGCGGTGCGGAGCCAACTGGGCAGCATCCACCACGATCCGTGCACCGTATTCGTGGGCCAGCGAAGCGAGTTGGGCGATGGGAAGAATTTCGCCAGTGACGTTCGATGCGCCCGTCACTGCGAGCAGGCTCACCCCGCCTTGGGCCAGCTCAGAGCGGAGTTTTTCCACTGTGGCGGCCAAGGTTGTGGCTGCGACGACGCTGCGGTGCGGGACTCCCTGCCAGGGGAGCAAATTGGCGTGGTGCTCGATGTCCAGGTAAAGCACCTCGCCGGTGGGCTGGCCGTCTGCGTGCGGGAGGCAGCCGGCCAGAAGGTTCAGGGAGTCCGTGGTATTCCGGGTGAAAATCACGGAATCATCAGGGCGCCCGCCGACGAACTCGCGGACGATGTTCCTGGAGTTTTCATACACGGACGTGCTGATCTGGGAGGCGTAGCCCGCGCCGCGGTGGACGCTCGCATAGTACGGCAGGACTTCGTTCAGGTAGGCCGAGACGATGGTCAAGGCTGGAGCCGATGCTCCGTAGTCGAGGTTGGCGTATCGAACGTGGCCGCCCTGGATCAGCGGAGCCTGCAACTCAGCGCCGGTAACTGCTGCGAGCGGCCGTGCTGCTGCCTGTGCCGGGGTTTCTTCGGCGAAGGACGGAATGATGTTTGAGTTGAACGTGACAGTGCTCATGGGACCTCACTCAAGAGGGACCCCCATAGGGGGATCCGCGCTTGCCGCATCCGTTCCGGACCGGCCGGGTCGTCACCCGGGGCACCCCACCGCGAATGGAGGGTTGCCGGCCAGCAAACCGGGGTTTAGCGCTGGCACTCGTGACCTGTAAAAAGGTTAGGGCACCTCCCGCAACCCGTCCAAAGTCGCTTCGTTATGTTAAGCGCTTTGTTACGTCTGCCGCCGGATCGGCCGTTTCCGCGAAGAAAAAACGGCAGACACCCCCAAAAGGGGGCATCCGCCGTCGAAAATTCGATAAAGTGCCGCTCCGGTGCCAGCCGCAGCCAGGTCCTAGAGCAGGTCGTCCAGCCCGGGGTTCAGCCTCTTGAGGACCTCCGAGTGCAGGATGGAGTTCGTGGCCAGGGCGTTGCCGCCGAAGGGGCCGTCTTCGCCCTCCAGGGAAGTAAAACGGCCGCCTGCCTCGGTAACGATGGGGACCAACGCTGCCATGTCATACAGGTTGAGTTCAGGCTCGCACGCGATGTCCACGGCGCCTTCGGCCACCAGGCAATAGGACCAAAAGTCGCCGTAGGCACGAGTACGCCAGATGTCTTCGGTGAGTCCCATGAACTCCTCGAGGTTCCCGCGTTCCTTCCACCCGGACAGGCTCGAATACGACATCGAGGCGTCGGCCAGGCGGGAAACGTTTGAAACCTTCAGCCGTGTTGCAGATGCAAGGGAGCGGCCCATGTAGGCTCCCATATCCTTCGCTGCCCACCACCGTTTGCCCAGCGCCGGTGCGCTGACAACACCAACAACGGGTTCGCCCTCATCCACCAGGGCAATCAACGTGGCCCACACCGGAACGCCGCGGACAAAGTTCTTGGTCCCGTCAATGGGATCGATGATCCAGCGTCGCGAGCCATGACCGCTGCTGCCAAACTCCTCGCCGAGGACGGCGTCGCGTGGGCGGGAACGCGACAACTGACCGCGGATTGCTTCCTCGGCTGCCTTGTCGGCGTCAGTGACAGGTGTGAGGTCAGGCTTGGTTTCGATCTGCAGGTCCAGCGCCTTGAAGCGATCCATGGTCTGGGCGTCGACTGAATCAGCGAGGACGTGGGCAAGGCGCAGGTCATCGTTGTAGGTGGAAACGGGATGGGTCATGCCACCAAACTATCCTGAATCATTCGCTGCAGTGGGGACGTGAAGCCGTAGCCGGTCAGTTGACCGTGCCCAGTTCCTTTGCCTCTTTGGCCTCCAGCCTCGGATCCGCACCCAGCAAACGGCGCAAGGATGCCAAACGGGCCACTCCCGAGGGGCCCGCATGGCCTTCATTCACCCATGCATCCAACCCGCAATTGATAGCCGTGGCGTCGTGCTTGCAGCCACGCTCGCAAGCTTCCGTCCCCGGCTCAAGATCAGGGAAGGAATGCAAAATCCGGTCCGGGTCCACGTGCGCTAGGCCAAATGAACGAATACCGGGGGTGTCGATGATCCAACTGCCGGAGGGGGCATCGGCAAGTTTGAGGGCCAGCGCCGATGACGAAGTGTGCCGTCCACGGCCCGTCACGGCGTTGACTCCGCCTGTGGCCCGCTCCGCTCCCGTCAGTGCGTTGACCATGGTGGATTTCCCGACGCCGGAGTGGCCCAGCATGACGGTCACCTTGCCTCCGAGGTGGGAGCGCAACTGGGCTACGGCGTCCCGGTCCAATCGTGCGGACAATCCGTCATCCGAGCGGGCATCAATGCCGCCGGCCTCAGAATCGGCCGTGCGGCTGATGATCACGGGGAAGTCCAGGCTGAGGTAGTTGGCGAGCAACTCCGCCGGATCCTTGACATCCGCCTTGGTGATGAGCAGCAGCGGCTCGATGCCGGCGTCGTAGGCTGCCACCAAGGCGCGGTCGATGAAGCCGGTACGTGGTTCAGGGTTGGCGGCAGCAACCACCACCACGAGCTGATCGGCGTTGGCCACAACCACCCGCTCGATGGGGTCGGTGTCATCGGCGCTTCGGCGCAGGAGCGTCGTACGCTCTTCCACGCGGACCAACCTGGCGAGAGTGTCCGGGGCTCCCGAGACGTCTCCCACCAATGCCACGAAGTCACCGGGAACTACGGGGTTTCGGCGCAATTCACGGGCGCGTGCCGCGATGACCACGCGCTCGTTCTCGGAATCTTCGCCCACAATCGCCCTGTAGCGTCCGCGGTCCACTGTGATGATCCGGCCGATGACGGCGTCATCATGGCTGGGCCTGTCCTTGGTCCGTGGCCTGGATCCTTTTTTGTTGGGACGGATCCGAACGTCTGATTCGTCCCAGGAGCGTGCATCACGGCCCATGGTCAGTTGCTGGCCCCATCTTTGCGGGACGTTGACTCAAGCATTCGCGCCCAGATTTCGGGGAACTCCGGCATGGTCTTTGACGTCGTGGCGATATCCTCCACGTTGACGCCCTCGACGGCGAGGCCCAGGATGGCGCCCGCAGTGGCCATGCGGTGGTCGGCATAGCTGTGGACCACTCCGGCGTGCAGGGTGGCGGGACGGATCACCAAACCGTCAGCCGTCTCTTCCGCGTCTCCACCGAGGCGGTTGATCTCGGCTACGAGCGCCGCGAGCCGATCCGTTTCGTGACCTCGGAGATGGGCGATGCCAGTCAGGCGCGAAGGACTTGCAGCCAAGGCGCACAAGGCGGCAACCGTCGGAGCGAGCTCGCTGGTTTCGTCGAAGTCGGCGCCGATGATCGAAGGGCCGCCTGTCACGGTCAACATCCCATCCTGCAAGGTGACGTCGGCCCCCATGGTGGCAAGGATTGTCCGCCACATATCGCCAACCTGGGTGGTGCCGGCGGGCCAATTTGGGATGCGGACTGTGCCCCTTGTGGCCAAAGCAGCGGCGAGGAACGGGCCGGCGTTGGAAAGATCCTGCTCGATCCGCTGGTCAAAGGCCCGGATGGGTCCGGGGGAGACACGCCAGTGGTTCGGCACGGAGTCGTCCACGCTGACACCGACACTGCGGAGGACCTCCACCGTCATGGTGATGTGATCAAGGCTCGGGACCGGCTTGCCTACGTGCTCCAGATGGAGCCCCTCGGTGAATCGGGCACCCACCAGGAGCAAGGCCGACACGAACTGCGATGAAGCGCTCGCGTCAATCACCAGGTGGCCGCCACGGACCTCGCCGTTGCCTTCCACGGTGAAAGGAAGGGCCGACGGCGTCCTGCCGCCCTCGGCTGCCACCGGAACTCCAAGGGCGATCAATGCCTCGATGATGGTTCCCATGGGCCGGTTGCGGGCGTGGGGGTCGCCATCGAAGACGGTAGTGCCATTGCGCAACGCAGCCAGCGGGGGAACGAACCGCATGACGGTACCGGCCAAGCCGCAGTCGATGGCTGTCCGTGAACTCGAGGCAGCGGGATCCATGGGAGTGATCTCCAGGTCCGGGCCGTAGTCGCCGTCACCGGGGACCTCGGTAACGGTGGCCCCCAATTGCCGCAGGGCCTGGATCATCAGTGCAGAGTCACGGGAATGAAGCGGAGCCCGCAGCCGGGAGGGACCATCCGCCAAAGCCGCCAGCACCAGGAATCGGTTGGTCAGCGACTTTGAACCAGGTACCGTCACCGTGGCGTCCACTGGGCCTCTGGCATAGGGAGCCGGCCATAGAGGCAACGTAGTGGCGGCTTTGTTTGAATCGGTGTTTGCGGCGGTGGTACCTGTCATGCTTCCTTATGCTCCAACTGCGTTGTCAACGGCCTTGCGTACTGCTTTGTCTGCCCGCTTGATCTGCTTGCCTGTGACTTTTTTGGCATCGGCCGCCAAGTGCTCTGCCCGCCAGGCGATGCTCGGACGTCCGTCGGTATCAACCGAGGCGAGAAGCACCCCGCCCGTCAGGGAAATGTTCTTGAGCAGCTGTGCCTTGCGCGCACGGCGGCCCTCCTTGGTGCTGATATCTGCCGAACGCCATTCGACGTAGGAGTTCAGTGCCGAGGTCACTGCAAGCAATGTGGCGGCGAAACGCGACAGTTTGCCGAGTCCCAGCAATGCTCCGGCGCCCAATTGGGCCCCGCCGATGACGCGCGCAAGGGTTTTCTCATCAGCTTTGAAAGGCAGGGATTCCGATGCGCGGCGGAGGATGGGCGAGAGTTGCTTGGCAGTGTCGTCCGCGTTCCTGAGCTTGTCCAGACCTGCGACGACGAAGCTGGACGCGAGCATGGGCCGCGCGAGAAAACGGATAACAGACATGTCTTGCCTCCTGGGTGGCTTGCCACACTTTATTGATGAATGTTCACGGGGTGCAGTCTGCTCTAGTCTTGCACCTTTGCGGAATATTTACCCAGCGGCTGCCGTTGTGAACTTAAGGTGCGGTGGATACCGGACCGCGGCATGGTGTTGCCGCCTCGTTGAACGGAGTTGGTTTTTTGACTTTGGTAAAGGACCGTGTGGTTCTACCGGAGCCCGGGTACGGTATGCAGCCGGATTCCCAGCAGCTGACAGTAGACTTGGCAACGATGAGCACCACGGAACCGGCCGCAGCGGCCATGTACCAGGCAGCCGGCGCGGATGAAGACGCAGCGGCAGTGAACCATGTCGATGTCGCTACGGAGACTCCCGAACAGCGGCGGGCGCGCTTTGAGCGTGACGCCATGCAGTACGTGGACCAGCTGTACTCGGCGGCCATGAGAATGGCCCGGAATCCTTCTGATGCGGAGGACCTGGTCCAGGAGGCCTACACCAAGGCGTTTTCGGCTTTCCACCAGTACAAGCCTGGCACCAACCTCAAGGCCTGGCTTTACCGCATCCTGACCAATACCTATATCAACCTCTACCGGAAACGGCAGCGTGAGCCGTTGCAGTCCAATTCGGACACCATTGAGGATTGGCAGTTGGCCAAGGCAGAATCGCACACGTCTGCCGGCCTGCGGTCCGCAGAGACCGAGGCGCTGGATCATCTGCCGGACTCCGACGTCAAGAACGCGCTGCAGTCGATCCCGGAGGAATTCCGGTTGGCCGTCTACTTCGCGGACGTCGAGGGATATGCGTACAAGCAGATCTCAGAGATCATGAACACCCCGATCGGCACGGTCATGTCGCGGTTGCACCGCGGCAGGAAGATGCTGCGGGACATGCTGGCGGACTACGCCACTGAACGGGGCTTCAGGGCCCATACCGAAGATCAGGCCGCGGCCGGAAGCAACAATCAGGAGAAAGAGAAATGAGCGACTGCCAGGGATTGGGCGATTGCGACGATACGCGAATGCAGCGGATCTATGAGTACCTCGACGGCGCCTTGACCCGCGAGGACCTCAGCGAGATCAAGCAGCACCTGGACACCTGCGAGGAGTGTGCTGAGCAGTATGACCTCGAATGCCTCATCCGCACCATGGTCAAGCGCTCATGCACTGAATCTGCACCGGAGAACCTCAAGAATTCGATTCTTGACAGGATCCACGCCATCAAGCCTGTGGAGGCCTGAACCGGTCCCTGCCGAGCATCCTACGCAGAGTCGTCGGATGAAGCGTCGGGCTGAAACGCCAAAGGCCCCGGAAACCGCATGGTTTCCGGGGCCTTCGCTCTTAAGCCTGTGACACTAAGCCGCTGGCTTAGGTGTTGGGACGCTTGCCGTGGTTAGCGCCGCCGCGCTTACGGTCACGACGCTTACGTGCACGCTTGCTCATAGCTGGCCTCCTTCAATTATTGATACTCAATAGAGCTGCCCTCCAGTTTCGCACATCCGGGTGCCGCGTCGCGAACCGGGGGGGTAGGGTCGAACTGCACGGTCCCACCCCCGGGTCAGTTCCGCAGCGAATTCCGGATGGAGATCCGGGCCTGGTCCAACACTGTGCGCACAGTCTCGAGCGCAACGGGCGTCAACGGATGCGAGGCGCCGTGTTGGCGCAGCTCGACGCGGATATCATCCCTGAACGACTGAACCAACAACTCGGCTTCCTTCAGCATGCGTTGGCCTTCCGGCGTGTAGCCTGCGGTACGGCTCCGGAAAGATGCCGAGGTTGCGCTGGTGCGGGCCGCCTCCGCGGTGGCGGCCAGATCTGCCCGCAGGCCGCGCATATTGGTCCTGATGTCTTCCCGCAGGTTGTCGGCAAGTCTTCTGACGGAGGCCGAGATGGTGTCTTCGACGTCGGCCAGTTCCTCCCGCCGGGAGTCCAGTTCGGCGCGGCCTGTATCGGTGATGAAGTACTTGGTGCGGCGGCCCTCGGTCTCGGTGGCTACCAGCCCTTCTTCCTCCAATTTTCCCAACCGCGGATAGATGGTCCCGGCGCTGGGGGAGTAGGTGCCGCCGAAGCGGTCACCCAGGGCCTTGATCAGTTCGTACCCGTGTTTGGGGCCATTCTCGAGCAGCGCCAGAAGGTAGAGGCGCAAGGCTCCATGCGCGAATACCGGAGGCATCAGAGGCCCGCTTCCCCGGGGACGGGGTGGTCATTTTCCGTTGCAGGTGCTGAGCCGTGCATGATGTACGTCTTGCCGGAAACCGTATTTGTCCGCACCAGCATGAGCCGTTCGTCAGGGCCGACGATGGTGTGCACATTACTGCCCGGTTGCGCGTACATCTGATCGTCGATGACCACGGTTCCGCTGGCTGACTTGGCCACGATGTCCAAGCCGACATCATGGGGCAACCGGATGGTCAGGTCGCCTGAAACCGAGTTTGCCCCGAGGTCGTTGGTGTAGTCCTGCAGATCGAAACTGAGGTCCCCGCTTACGGTGCTCGCGCGCACGTTCTTGAACTTGCCCGAAGCGGTGACCTCGCCTGAAACGCTTTTGGCGGTCAGGACGCCGTCGTGGTTCCTGGCGATGACCTCGCCGCTGACCGTGTTGACGTGCAATTCGCCGCTGGTTCCGTCCGCCATGACGGAACCGGAGACGGTGTTAAGGCGGGTGCGGCCGCTGATGCCGGAGACCATACCGTCTCCGCTCACCGTTCCCGCCTCGACGTCGACGCCGGGTGGCAGGGCGATGCCGACCACCACGGAGTTGGTGCTGGTGTTGTTGACGGTTCCCATCAGGTTGCGGAACCAGCCCTGAGGTCCCTGCAGTTGGTGGCGCACTTCCAGGCGTCCATCCACCAGCGTTACCGTGAGGGGGTCGCCGGTGATTTCGCTGACTTCGATGCGGACAAAGGGTTCATCGTGTGTCATGACGTCAAAGCGTCCCTTGACGATTCCCAATTTGAGAGAGCGGACATCGTCCACATCAATGGTTTGCGGACCCGTCACGGTCCATAGTTCGTCAGACATGATCCCTCCAATTTGCGATATATCGCGTTGATGGAATCACGATATATCGCGAATGCCCGGGAGGCAATGCCTTCCGGAAACCTGCGGAAGATCAGGCGGCCGGGCGGTACAACTTCCCGATCAGGGTCTTCGCGATGGTGGTGGCAGGATCCCGCCCGTCAGCTGCGGGAGCCAGGTTGGTCCAGACCACCAACGTGACGGAATTGACGGGGTCGTTTCCCATAAAGGTATTGAAGCCCGGCAGCTCGCCGGTATGCCCATACAAGTTGCCGAATTTAGCGATACCCAGACCGTAAAGGGCACCGCCGGGATTCTCCGGGTTGGTGGGGGTGACGCTCTCAAGCCGCTTCTGCTGGAGTTCCGGCTTGAGCAATTTGCCATTAACGAGTGCTTCCCCCAGGATCTTGAGGTCAGCAGCCGTGGAGATGCCCGAGCCAGCGGCCCATGCCCACGACGGATTGACATCGGTGACGTCGTTGGGCGCCAGACTGCCGGCAGCAGCTTCCTTTTGCATGTCCTCGGGAATGGCTGGATTTGTCATGGTCAGGACGTTGTCCCCGTAAAAGTAGCCACGCGGATGGGGCTCCGGAATGGCGTTGGACGAAACATCCGGAAAGACGGTGCCCTTCAAGCCGAGAGGTTCGAAGATCCGTTCCTTGAACAGTGTGCCAAGGGGCTTGCCCTCGACTTTCTCGGCTATGAGGCCCAAAAGCACCGTATTGGTGTTGGAGTAATGGAAGCCTTGGCCCGGCGCGAAATACGGAGGATGGGCGAACGCCAGGGCCAGGAGTTCGTCCGGCTGCCAAGCTCTTTGCGGGTCCTTGTCCATGGCCGTATTGAGCTCAAGAGTCTCGGTGTAATTGAACAAACCACTGCGCATGGTCAGCATCTGTTCAAGGGTGATCGCGTCCCCGTTGGGAACGTCGGTGCGGTATTTGGATACGGCGTCGTCCAGTGACAGCTTGCCCTCCTGCACCAGTTGCAGAATGAGGGTGGTGGTCCAGGTCTTCGTGACCGAACCCACCCGGACGTGGTCCTCAGTCGAAACGGGACGTTCAGACCCCCGGGTTCCAGTGCCGTAGGAGGCGGTGAGCGTTCCCTCGGGAGTCTGCAACAGGACCACGGCGCCGGGCACCAAAAGGTCTTTGGCCGTGCGTTCAAACTCGGCTTGCAACGCCGAGGCATCGAAAGGCCGCAAGGCACCTGATGCTGACGGGGCAGACGACGTTACAGGCGCTGTGGAGGGTGAAGTTGGCGTGGACGGAGCCGGGGGTCCGGAACTGCAGGAAACTGTGGCTGTCACGGCGGCTACGACGGCCGCTGTGACTGTTGCTCTGACAGAAACCTGCATGTTCCGCGTCATGGCTACTCCGGTTGAGCGATATTAAGCCACTGGAACCAGCCACGGTGCAGGACCAGCCACGCGATCAAGCCGTAGCCCGCCTGTCCCGGTGTTCCCCCATTGGCTGCGAGGTCCGTCCTCCACTGCTCATGATTAAGCAACGGGGAGAACGTGTCAACGTAGTGGTGGTTGCGACGGGTGGTGACATCGGCAAATGCCGTGTTGAGTTCGGCGAGGCGCTTGTTCCGTGCAGGGTCCAGTGTGGGCGGCGGCCCCACCACGAATACCTCTACGCTGCTGTGCGAGGCGCCGTCGAGGATGTTGGCGAGATTGAGCCGGCTGCGTGCAGTCGACAACCCAAATTCGAGATCGCGACCGGACAGGCCGATCACCAATCGATTCTCATGGGTATCACTGAAGCGTCTGCCTGCTTCATCTTGCCAGCGGGCAGCGAGGCCCTCAGTGCCTTCCATGGGGCAGGGGAGCGGGAAACTTTCCACTACGACGGAGTCCTGGGGCGTGCGGGCCAGCACTCGTCCGAGCCAACCCAAGGCGCGGGGATCCCCCAGACCCGCGAGCAGTTCATCTCCTACAGCTGCGATGCGCAGCTTCCTGTCTTCCACGGTTACCTCTTCACACTCGTTACGGTCCTTGCAGGGTTTGCCGGATTATCGGCCGGTTCTGGAACCGGGTACTTGTCCCATTAAACAGAACTGCCCGGCCTGAGGCGCGCTTATCGCTCCTCAGGCCGGGCAGTTTCGTTTACTTGCGCTCGAACGCCTGCTTGATCAGGGCATCCTGCTCAGCGGCGTGCCGCTTCATGGAACCGGCAGCCGTGGAGGCCGAAGCCGGACGCGAGACCAAACGAAGCTTGCGGTCAAGCTCGGGTGCCAGGTTCAGGCCCATGAACGGCCACGGACCCTGGTTGGCGGGCTCGTCCTGTGCCCAGACGATGTCCGCGTTGGGGTACTTGGCCAGTTCGGCGTCGATCTCGGCCTTTGGAAGCGGGTACAACTGCTCCACGCGGATGATCGCCGTGGAAGTGTCGCCCGACTTCTGGCGGTTGGACAGGAGGTCGTAGTACAAACGACCCGAGACCAGGATGACGCGATCCACATTGGCCGGCTGCACTTCCGGATCACCAATGACAGGCCTGAAACCGCCCGTGGTGAAGTCTTCGACGGCCGAAGCGGCGCCCTTAAGGCGGAGCAGCTGCTTGGGCGTGAAGATGATCAACGGCTTGCGCGGCCGGCTGTAGGCCTGGCGCCGCAACAAGTGGAAGTGCGAGGCAGCGGTGGTGGGGTTGGCCACGATCATGTTGTCCTCGGCGCACATCTGCAGGAAGCGCTCGATACGGGCAGAGGAGTGGTCGGGCCCCTGGCCTTCGTAGCCATGCGGAAGCATGAGCACCAGCGAAGAGCGCTGGCCCCACTTCTGTTCAGCCGAGGAAATGAACTCGTCAATGATGGTTTGGGCACCGTTGACGAAGTCACCGAACTGGGCTTCCCAGAGGACCAAGGCATCCGGGCGCTCCACCGAGTAGCCGTACTCGAAGCCCATGGCCGCGTATTCGGACAACAGTGAGTCGTAGATCCACAGCTTGGCCTGGTCATCCGAAAGGTTGCCCAGGGGCAGCCATTCATTGCCGTTGGCGCGATCGTGGAACACAGCGTGACGTTGCACGAACGTGCCACGACGGGAGTCCTGGCCAGCCAAGCGAACCGGCACGCCCTCCATGATCAACGAGCCGAAAGCCGCGATCTCGCCGAAGCCCCAGTCGATGCCGCCTTCGCGGGACATTTGCTCACGCTTCTCAAGGAGCTGCTTGAGCTTGGAGTGAACGGTGAAGCCGTCCGGAATCTCCAGGTGCGCCTTGCCGATGCGGGCAAGGGTATCGGCAGATATTGCCGTGGAAGCAGGGGAGTTGGTGCCAAAGTCAGCCTGCTGGGCAATGGGACGCTCGATGTCCGAGACAGCTGCGGAGTCCGCAGTGATGATCGGGATCGGGGACGTCTGTGCAGCGTGCGTCTCAGCGAAGACCCGCTCAAGCCGTTCCTGGTAGTCGCGCAGCAACTGTTCTGCTTCTTCTTCGGTGATGTCCCCACGGCCGATGAGCGACTCCGTGTACAGCTTGCGGACGGAGCGCTTGGCTTCGATCAGGTTGTACATGAGCGGCTGGGTCATCGAGGGGTCGTCGCCTTCGTTGTGGCCGCGACGGCGGTAGCAGACCATGTCGATGACGACGTCCTTGTGGAAACGCTGACGGAACTCGTAGGCGAGCTGCGCAACGCGCACCACGGCCTCGGGGTCGTCACCGTTCACGTGGAAGACCGGTGCCTGGATCATCTTGGCAACATCCGTGGAGTACGTGGACGAGCGCGATGAGGACGGCGCGGTGGTGAAGCCAACCTGGTTGTTGACGATCACGTGGATGGTGCCGCCGGTCCGGTACCCACGCAGCTGCGAGAGGTTGAGGGTTTCAGCCACTACGCCCTGACCGGCGAATGCGGCGTCACCGTGGACCATGATGGGCAGGACAGGGAACGACTCGCCCTGATCCAAACGGTCCTGCTTGGCGCGGACGATGCCCTCAAGGACGGAGTCCACTGCTTCCAAGTGGGACGGGTTGGCCGCGAGGTAGACCTTGGTCTGCTTGCCGTTGTCCGACGTGAAGGTGCCTTCGGTGCCGAGATGGTACTTGACGTCACCGGAACCCTGGACCGAGCGCGGGTCCTGGGTGCCCTCAAATTCGCGGAAGACCTGTGCGTAGGTCTTGCCTGCAATGTTGGTCAGCACGTTGAGGCGGCCACGGTGGGCCATGCCGATGGCAACCTCGTCCAGACCGTCGTCAGCTGCGTCCGAAATGACGGCGTCGAGCAACGGAATCAGCGACTCGCCACCCTCAAGGGAGAAGCGCTTCTGGCCGACGAACTTGGTCTGCAGGAAGGTCTCAAAAGCTTCTGCGGCGTTGAGCTTGGAGACGATGCGCAGCTGCTCTTCGCGGCTCGGCTTGGAGTACGGGTGCTCCAGCTGGTCCTGGAACCACTTGCGTTCTGCCGGTTCCTGGATGTGCATGTACTCAATGCCCGTGGTGCGGCAATAAGCGTCGCGCAGGACCCCAAGAATGTCGCGGAATTTCAGCTGCGGCTTGCCACCGAAGCCGCCGGTGGGCCATTCGCGGTCCAAATCCCACAGGGTCAGGCCGTATGTCAGTACGTCCAAGTCGGGGTGCTTGCGCTGTACGTACTCCAGGGGATCGGTGTCAGCCATCAGGTGGCCGCGCACACGGTAGGAGTGGATCAGCTGCTGGATCCGGGCAACCTTGTTGATTTCGTCGGCCGGATCGACCTGAAGGTCCGGGCTCCAGCGGACCGGCTCGTACGGGATACGCAGGGCTTCGAAGATTTCGTCGTAGAAGTTCTGCGCACCCAGGAGGAGCTGGTGGACCAGCTTGAGGAACTCGCCGCTGCCTGCACCCTGGATGACCCGGTGGTCATAGGTGGAAGTCAGGGTAAGGATCTTGCTGATGGCGTTTTGGGCGATGATTTTTTCGCTCGAGCCCTGGAACTCCGCCGGGTAGTCAAGGGCGCCGACGCCGATGATGGCAGCCTGGCCCTTGGAGAGGCGCGGTACCGAGTGAACGGTGCCGATGCCACCGGGGTTGGTCAGCGAGACCGTGGTGCCTGCGTGGTCATCGGCCGTGAGCTTGCCATTTCGGGCACGCTTGATCAAGTCCTCGTAGGTGTGCCAGAACTCCGCGAAGTCCATGGTCTCTGCCTTCTTGATGTTGGGAACCATCAGGAGGCGGGTGCCGTCGGGCTTCGGCATGTCAATGGCGATGCCGAAGTTGACGTGTGCAGGCTGCACAGCACTCGGCTTGCCATCAATCTCGTCGTAGTAGACGTTCATGGAGGGGAACTGGGAGAGTGCGCGGACAACGGCGTAGCCGATGAGGTGCGTAAAGGACACCTTGCCACCGCGGGCACGGGCAAGGTTCGAGTTGATGACTACGCGGTTGTCGATGAGCAGCTTGGCGGGAACTGCCCGGACACTCGTGGCGGTCGGAACCTCCAGGCTGGTGACCATGTTGGTTGCAATGGCCTTGGCCGGTCCCCGGAGGACGGAAACGACGTCTTCCTCAGGTGCCGTAGGAGCCTTGGTGCTTTTAGGCAGCTGCGCAGGGATGGGCTGGGACGTGGTGCCGGCGGCGGGCTTCTTTGCTCCGTCCCGGGCAACCGTGGCAGGCGCTTTCTTCGCCGGGGCGGGTGCCGCCGGTGCCGCCGGGTCCGCGGCAGGTGCAGCTGCGGGAGCGGCCGGCGCCGGTGCCGGTGCCGCTGCAGCCGGAGCTACCACGGGAAGTACTTGGGTAGGGGGATTGGCAGCTGCTGGAGCTGCAGAGGTTCCGTTGGAAGAAGTGCCGTCAGCGGAAGCAAAGGATTCGAAGAGGGGCCACCACTTGGTGTCCACCGAATTCTTGTCCTGTTGGTACCGCTCGTACAGTTCGTCAACGAGCCACTCGTTTCCGCCAAATTCCTCTGGTAGACGGTGGCTGGGCTGCTCTGGCACTTGAAATACGCCTCTTCCATGAGTGTTGTTTTCCCGCTGGCCAAAGTTGCTTTTCCGCAACGATGGGACAGGGTCCGGGTCCCGCGAACTCAGACCCCTGACAGTCTAGTTAGGATCGTTGGTTAACTGCCAATAGTGGTGACCTAAATCATGTTGCGGCTGACTTAGTGGGCAGCTCCTTCATTTTCTGTCACCGGGCTAAGCTGGCTGCCGGGCATGCAGCAGGTGGACTGTAGACTGAAAGTCTTATGGACAGTAAATCTAGGTGCCGGCCTGGGAACTGTCGGGGAAGCCAATCTGGCAACCCCGTACAGCGCGCCCGTCGAGCCGGCAACACCCGTTCACATGCCCATCACGCGCCGGCGCTCACAGCCGGTGGTGCCGCAGGCCATGCGTCAGCGGCACCCGACCAGCCTCCGCCGGGGCGAATTCCCCTGCCGATGGCACCAACCCCGTTGCACGCGCCCACCCTTGGAGTGATGCGCTAAGTGGAATGGATTCTTCTCCTTGCCGGCTTTGCCCTGATTCTGGGCACCGGCTTCTTTGTCGCTGTTGAGTTTTCCCTGGTTGCCTTGGACCAGGCAAGCGTCCAGCGTGCAGTTGATAATGGCGACCACGCTGCGGCCCCGCTGCTGAAGTGCCTCAAGTCGCTCTCCACCCAGCTCTCCAGTTGCCAGCTTGGCATTACCCTGACAACGCTGTTGACGGGTTTCGTGATGGAACCCTCCGTTGGGCAGTTGCTCCTGGGGCCCCTCGGCCTGCTGGGCCTCCCGGCTGAAGTGGTTCACTCCGTGGCATTGATTGTGGCGATGGCCTTCGCCACGCTCCTGTCGATGCTTCTTGGTGAGTTGGTCCCCAAGAACATGGCCATCGCCCTCGCATTCCCCTTGGGAAAGCGACTGGCCCGTCCGCAGCTGATGTTCACGGCGGTTTTCAGGCCGGCCATCGTGGTGCTGAACGGGTTCTCCAACAAGGTGCTGAACCTGTTCGGCCTCGAAGCCAAGGAAGAGATCTCCGGGGCGAGGACCCCCGCTGAACTCGCATCCTTGGTGAGGCGCTCCGCTGAGCTCGGGACCTTGGATGCAGGCACGGCCAACTTCGTCGCACGCACCCTGAACTTTTCGGGACGCACGGCGGCTGACGTCATGACGCCGCGTATCCGCATGGAAACGATCGATGCCGACCAGCCCGTGGCTGACATCCTGGACGCCGCGCGGAGAACCGGATATTCACGGTTCCCCGTCATCGGCGACTCCACGGACGACATCCGTGGAGTAGTGCACATCAAAAAGGCCGTGGCCGTCCCTGCGGAGCGTCGGGCCAAGCTCCAGGCGGGGGCGATCATGACGGATGTTCTCCAGGTACCCGAGACCATCCACCTTGATGCCCTCCTCGCCGAATTGCGTGAAGGCAATCTGCAGCTTGCCGTAGTCCTTGATGAATACGGTGGTACGGCGGGTATCGCCACCCTCGAGGACCTGGTGGAAGAGATCGTCGGGGAAGTCGCTGACGAGCACGACAAAGTCCGCCCGGGAGTGCTGCAGAGCGCGTCCGGTGACTGGTACTTCCCGGGCCTGCTGAGGCCGGACGAAGTATCCGAGCAGATCCCCAACCTCACTGTTCCTGATGAATCTGCCTATGAAACTGTGGGCGGGTATGTGATGAGCCAGCTCGGCCGGATTGCGAAGGTTGGAGACGCCGTGGACACAGTGGGCGGGACGCTGACAGTGACCAGGATGGACGGCCGGAGAATCGACAGGATCTGCTTCCACCACGTGGAGCGGGACGAGGCAGCGCCGGCGGATGCCGGAAACACCCGGCATGAAGCAGGTGCCATATGAGCGACTGGGTAGGAATCGTCTGGCTCGTTGTGCTCCTGATCGGCAACGCCTTCTTCGTGGGTGCTGAGTTCGCGGTCATGTCAGCCCGCCGCAGCCAGATTGAGCCTTTGGCCGAAGCTGGCTCCAAGCGCGCGCAAACAACACTGCGGGCCATGGAGAACGTTTCGTTGATGCTGGCCTGCGCCCAACTGGGTATAACCGTCTGCTCGCTCCTGATCCTGCAGGTTGCCGAGCCCGCCATCCACCACCTTTTGGCGGAGCCCCTTGAGCTGGTCGGCGTTCCGGTTGAACTGGCAGACATCATCGCTTTTGCCATTGCCTTGCTGTTTGTCACGTTCCTGCATGTCACGTTTGGTGAGATGGTCCCGAAGAACATCTCGGTTTCCGTAGCAGACAAGGCTGCGCTCCTGTTGGCTCCGCCACTGATGTTCATCGCACGGGTGGTTAACCCGATCATCTGGTCCCTGAACTGGCTGGCCAACCACATCCTGCGGCTGATGAAGATTGAACCCAAGGATGAAGTGTCCTCCTCGTTCACGCTTGAGGAGGTCCAGTCGATCGTCCAGGAGTCGACTCGCCATGGATTGGTGGACGACGAAGCCGGCTTGTTGAGCGGGGCGCTGGAGTTCTCGGAGCATACGGCGTCGCACATCATGGTGCCCTTGGACAAGCTGGTGGTGCTGAAGACCGCTTCCACTCCGGTTGACCTGGAGAAGGCCGTCAGCCGTACGGGGTTCTCCCGTTTCCCCATGGTTGACGACGACGGCGAACTTGCTGGATACCTGCACGTGAAAGACATCCTGTCCATTCCGGACGAAGGCCGAAGGCACCCCATCGCCGAGGGGCGGATCCGGTCACTGGCCAACCTGGCCCCGGAGGATGAGATCGAACAGGCGATGTCTGTCATGCAGCGCACGGGCTCGCACCTTGCCCGTGTTGTCGGTGCAGGCGGGGAGACGCACGGTGTTTTGTTCCTCGAGGACGTCATTGAGCAGCTGGTAGGCGAGATCCGCGACGCCACGCAGGCGACGGGAATCCGCCGCTACGGAGGCCAGCAAGCGCAGTAGAACAGCAGCAGAAGCAAGCTGAAATCAGTCTGGCGTCGATCGGGTTCGGTCGGCGCCAGACCGTTCTAAATAGGAATCATTCCTATTTAGGGTTACACTTGAACCTGCCAGTAATTGTGTTTGATTCTCATTTTGAGTAGATCCGAGGTCTTCGTGCGTCGTTCCGCCGCCCGCCTGTCCATGGCCGCTTCTGCCGGTCTTGCCGCCCTCTTGCTTTCCTCCTGCGCCGGCACAGCCGGCGCAAGCGATCCGTCGTCGTCAGGTGCCATCGACGTTGTCACCTCCACGAATGTTTATGGCGACATCGTGAAGGCAATTGGCGGTGACAAAGTCAACGTGAACGCCATCATCACCAAGACAAGCCAGGACCCGCACTCCTACGAGGCCAGTGCCCAGGACAAACTGGTCATCTCCAAGGCCAAGCTCGTGGTGGAGAACGGCGGAGGCTATGACGAGTTCCTCCACAAAATTGCTGATGAGACCAAGGTCGGCCACGAGAACATGATCAGCGCCGTGGAAATCTCCGGGCTCGCCCCCGAAGAAGAAGCCCACAGCGAGGAATCCCACAGCGAAGAAGGCCACACCCACAACCACGGCGAGTTCAATGAGCACGTCTGGTACAGCCTGGACACGATGGGGAAGCTCGCCGATGCAGTCGCTGCCAAGCTCGGCAGCCTGGATGCGGGATCGGCGGCGACCTTCACAGCCAATGCCGAAGCCTTCAAGACCAAACTCGCCGACATCACCGGAAAGCTCGACGCCGTCAAGGCCGCAAACGACCATGCGCCAGTAGCTGTCACCGAGCCCGTGCCCTTGTACCTCTTGGAAGCCGCCGGCCTGGAAAACAAAACTCCGGAGGCTTACAGCGCCGCCATTGAAGAGGAAACAGATGTCCCGGCTGCCGTATTGAAGGAAACCACGGACCTTGTCACTGCCAAATCCGTGCGGTTCCTGGCGTACAACGAGCAGACCGAAGGGCCCCAGACTGAATCCGTCAAGCGGGCCGCGGAAGCTGCCGGCGTGCCAGTGGTGAACTTCACCGAGACGCTGCCTGATGGCAAGAATTACGTCCAGTGGATGTCCGACAACGTGGAATCGGTTTCCTCCGCGCTCAAGAAGTAGCATTTCCTGACACCCGGTATGCAGTGAAGGGCCCTGCCAACGTCCTAAGATATTCAGGATGGCTGTGGGGCCTTTTGCCTGTCACCAGCACGGCCGCGAATACCAGCGGCACCACTGACTGCGTCCCCAGCGACGCATGGATCGAGGACAACTTTTGACACCGGTAGTGAGCCTCCGCGGAGCCAGCCTGCAGTTCGGCAAGAGGACGCTCTGGCGGGATCTCGACCTTGACATCAACCCGGGCGAGTTCTTCGCTGTCCTGGGGCCCAACGGCAGCGGCAAGACCAGCTTCCTGAAGGTTCTCCTTGGGCTGCAGGAACTGCATTCAGGAACTGTTTCCCTGGGCGGTCATCCGGTAGAGCGGGGCAGCAAACGGATTGGCTACATTCCGCAGCAGAAATCTTTTGCCCCGGATACGCCCTTGCGTGCACGTGACCTGGTGGGCCTGGGCATCGATGGGCATCGCTGGGGTATGCGGCTGTCATCCGGGAAGATTAATCAGCAGATCGATGAGCTGCTGGAGCAAGTGGGCGCCGCGGACTATGCCAAGGTTCCGGTGGGGCAGTTGTCCGGTGGCGAGCAACAACGGCTCAGGGTAGCCCAGGCGCTTGCCACGGAACCGCAGGTCCTCCTTTGCGACGAGCCGCTGCTGTCCCTTGACCTGCATCACCAGCAGGGCGTCAGCTCGCTGATCAACAAGCAATGCCATGAGCGGAACAGCGCCGTGGTGTTCGTGACGCACGAGATCAACCCGGTGATCGACTATGTGGACCGGGTGCTCTACTTGGCCGGTGGCCAGTTCCGGGTGGGTACCCCGCAAGAGGTCATGACCACGGAAGTTCTTTCGGAGCTGTACGACAGCCATGTGGAAGTCATCCATACCAACGGAAGGATCGTCGTCGTTGGTCTTCCGGACGCAACCACGCACTTCCACGACGATGCCCACGCAAGCGCCGGGGAGGAGCTCTAAATGGATCTCGACACCATTCTGCAGACCATTTTCAACTTCGAGAACTACGGCGAGTTGCTGGTCCTTGTCCAGAACTCCATCTGGGCTGGAGCCGTGCTGGGACTGCTCGGCGGGTTGGTGGGCACGTTCGTGATGAAGCGGGACCTAGCTTTTGCGGTCCATGGCATCTCGGAACTGTCTTTTGCCGGTGCTGCGTTTGCCTTGCTGATCGGCGCCGACATCATCTTCGGCTCGTTGATCGGCTCGGTGGCGGCCGCTGTGCTGCTGGGCTTCATGGGCGTCCGCGCCAGGGACAAGAACTCGATCATAGGTGTCATCATGCCGTTCGGCCTGGGGCTGGGCATCCTTTTCCTGGCACTCTATGAGGGCCGCGCGGCCAACAAATTCGGCCTGCTGACCGGCCAGATTGTTTCCGTCGACACCGTGCAACTGCAAGTTCTTGCGGGAACTGCAGTGGTGGTGATGATCGCCTTGGCGGCAATCTGGCGACCGCTGAGCTTTGCCAGTGTAGACCCCGAAATGGCGGAAGCCAGGGGCGTTCCGGTTCGTGGCCTGGCCATTGGGTTTATGGTGCTGCTGGGTGTCAGCGTGGCGCTGTCCATCCAGATCGTCGGCGCCCTGCTGGTCCTCGCCTTGCTGATTACGCCGGCAGCAGCTGCCCTTCGGGTGACCACCTCGCCCCGGTTGGTGGTGCTGCTCAGCGTGGTCTTTGCCATGACCGCCACCGTGGGTGGCATCCTCCTGGCCCTGGGCAGCCGCATTCCCATCAGCCCGTACGTCACCACGTTGTCATTCTTGATCTATGTGGTGTGCCGGATCATCGGCCGGGTTCGGGCCAACCGTGGACTCAACGGCAGGGTGTCACGGGACCAGCCCGCAGGAGCCCTCTAGAGCTTTCCCGCTGCTTTCTTGGCAGTGCACTCCGGGCAAAGGCCGAAGATTTCAACGGTGTGGGCCACCTCGGTGAAGCCATGTTCAGCAGCCGTTCGGGCAGCCCAGGTCTCGACGGCGGGAGCTTCCACTTCCTCAGCCTTGCCGCAGTTGCGGCACAGCAAGTGGTGGTGGTGTCCGGTAACAGCGCAGCGCCGGTAGACAGCTTCGCCTTCGCCGTTGCGGAGGACATCAATGAGTCCGTCATCGGCCAGCGATTGAAGGATGCGGTACGCGGTGGCCAGCGACACGGAAATGCCCTTGTTCTGCAGCATCCGATACAGCTCCTGGGTGCTGACGAAGTCATCCAATTCGTCCAGCGCGGCGCTGACGGCCAGGCGCTGCTTGGTGACGCGCTGCTCCTTGACGCCGCTGGTGGCCGGTGCCGAAGGGCCGGCCGTGGCGGAATTGGTGCCATGTGGCATTGAAGGACTCACTTCCCTGGGGATGCTGGCAAACCCTAATTTTACCAGCAGGGCAGGGTTGGAAACTGTCAGCGGGCGCCCATAGGCTGTGGGCATGAAGCTCACCAAGTACACCCACGCCTGTGTCCGGTTGGAGAAGGACGGGAAGGTTCTGGTCATCGACCCCGGGACGTTTTCCGAGGCAGAGGAAGCGTTGAACGGCGCCCACGCTGTACTTGTCACGCACGAGCACAATGACCATATCGACCGTCAGGCCGTGACGGCAGCCCTGCGGGGGAATCCCTCGCTGGAAGTCCATGCACCGGCCGGTGTCGCCAAGGCTTTAAAAGATGAGAGCGATGTCGCTGACCGGGTGCACGCCGTTGAGCCCGGCTCTGAATTCGACGCTGCTGGATTCAACGTGCGCACCTTCGGCGGCCAGCATGCGCTCATCCATCCGCAGATCCCTGTGGTTGCGAACATCGGTTACTTGGTGGATGGGAACGTATTCCACCCAGGGGACTCGTTCGTGGTCCCGGACGGGATCAACGTTCAAACGCTCCTGGTCCCCATCCACGCACCCTGGTCAAAGGTCGGAGAAGTGGTGGACTTCGTCATCTCAGTCCGCGCTCCCAAGGCGTTCCCCGTCCATGACGCCCTGCTCAATGAGCTGGGGCGTGGCATCGTGGAGGGCCATGTCACCAGAATCGGGTCCCGCTACGGGACCACATATGAGCGGCTCGCTC
Organism: Paenarthrobacter aurescens; assembly: GCF_025421775.1. GTDB lineage: Bacteria > Actinomycetota > Actinomycetes > Actinomycetales > Micrococcaceae > Arthrobacter > Arthrobacter aurescens_B. The sequence continues at coordinate 189,517 of NZ_JAOEFX010000005.1, forward strand.
CGCACGACAGCGTGGAGGTCTAACCTGCCCATACCCCCGTGTCGTGGAATCGTTCCAGAACTGCTTCGTGCGGTACCGGATCGAGTCCGTGCGCGGCCAACCATCCGGCGTCGTTGTAACTGCCTGCGTAGCGATCGCCGCCATCGCACATCAGAGATACGATGCTGCCCCTCCGTCCCTCGGAAACCATCCGGGCGACCAATTGCCAGACTCCCCAAAGGTTGGTACCCGTGGAAGGGCCGGCGTGCAGGCCCGTGATCTTCCGCAGGTGGCGCATGGCGGCCACCGACGCGGCGTCGGGTACCTGGATCATGTGGTCGATAACCGCCGGAACGAAACTCGGCTCGGACCGTGGGCGGCCGATACCCTCGATCCTGGATGGCAAGCCGGTGGCTGCTGCCGCGTCACCGTCGCGCCATGCGGGGTAGAAGGCGGAGTTTTCGGGGTCCACTACAGCCAACCGGGTGTCGTACCGGTTGTACCTCAGGTAGCGGCCAATGGTTGCGCTTGTGCCACCTGTGCCGGCGCCCACCACGATCCACTCCGGAACGGGGTGCTCTTCCAGGGAGAGCTGTTCGAAGATTGATTCGGCGATGTTGTTGTTGCCCCGCCAATCAGTGGCGCGTTCCGCGAAGGTGAACTGGTCCATGTAGTAGCCGCCGGATGTCCTGGCAGTTTCTTCGGCCACGGCATAGACCTCCGAAGCGTGGTCCACCAACAGGCATGCGCCGCCGAAGTCCTCGATCAGGGCGATCTTCTCAGGGCTGGTGGTTTTGGTCATGACCGCAATGAACGGCAAGCCGATCAGCCGGGCAAAGTAGGCCTCGGAGACTGCGGTGCTGCCGCTGGAGGCTTCAACTATGGTGGTGCCTTCGGTGATCCAGCCGTTGACCAGGCCGTACAGGAACAACGACCGGGCCAGGCGATGCTTGAGGCTGCCCGAGCGGTGGGTCGACTCATCCTTCAAATACAGCTGTACCCCCCAATGCTCCGGGAGGGGAACTGCATAAAGATGCGTGTCCGCCGAGCGGTTGTTCTCGGCCTCGATTTTGCGGATGGCCTCGCTGGCCCATGCCCTGTCTTGAATGCACGAATTGCTCACCGGATAAGCCTAGGCTGGAATCCGGGCGCCGGCAGCAACAGCACCTGCGCGGGAAGCCGGGACGCCGGAACGAAGGAGAAACTATATGTCCACGCTGATGACTGCGTCAGAACTACGCGAGCGTCTGGAATCCGGGGAGCGCATCGTGCTCCTGGACGTCCGCTGGGTGTTGGGCCGGGATGACGGGCACAGTGAATACCTGACGGCCCACATTCCCGGTGCCGTGTTCGTGGACCTTCCCACGCAGCTCGCGGACCACTCGCAGCCCCGACTCGGCCGACACCCGTTGCCTTTGCCGGAACGGTTCCAGGAGACTGCCCGAAAATGGGGCATCAACGACGGTGACACGGTGGTCGCGTACGACAACAGCGGCAGCATGGCTGCAGCACGCGCCTGGTGGATGTTGCGGAACGCCGGGGTGGAGCCCGTCCACCTGCTCGACGGCGGATTGGCCGCCTGGCGCGCGAACGGTTACCCGGTGGAGTCCGGCGACGTGGGTCCCGCCGTCGGGAATGTCTCTTTGGGCGCCGGCAGGATGCCGGCCATCACGGCGCAGGAAGCGGCACGGTGGCACAGCCACGGCATACTCCTGGATGCCCGGGCGGGGGAGCGGTACAGGGGAGAAGTGGAGCCGATTGATCCCCGGGCGGGGCACATCCCGGGTGCTGTGAGTGCCCCAACCACGGCCAACGTCGCCGCAGACGGAACCTTCCTGCCGGTAGAAGAATTGAGGCGCCGGTTTGAAGCGTTGGGGTTGGACCACTCGTCCACCGTGGCGGTCTATTGTGGATCCGGAGTAACAGCCAGCCATGAGATTGCCGCATTGCACATTGCCGGGTACCAGGCAGCCCTCTTTCCCGGATCCTTCTCGCAATGGTCCAACAATGCCGCGAATCCAGTAGCCGTGGGCAGCGAACCGTTCGAGGACGGTGCAAACGGAGCCGGCGGACCAAGTGGCACAAGCCCGGCTGCCGGGAGTAGCGTCGAAGCATGACACCCGGACGCCCCGTGCCCCCGCCCCTTGCCAAACCCATCACCCTGGACACCAGCGACGCCGGGCCCCGGAGCGCAACCCTTGCTGCAGCGTATGGCGCGACGTCTCCAGACAGCGGTTTGGTTCCGCTGACCGTAGCCCGTCGGGCACCCACGGCGGATGACGTCGAGATCGCGATTGAATTCTGCGGCCTGTGCCATTCCGACGTCCATGCAACGCGCGGGGAGTGGCGGATTCCTCCCTACCCGCTGGTACCGGGCCATGAAATTGTAGGCCGGGTGACCCGTGTTGGCTCCTCGGTAGCCGACTTTGCACCGGGAGACCGGGTGGGCGTCGGCTGTATGGTGGACTCCTGCCGGGAATGCGGGAGCTGCCTCGATGGCCTCGAACAGTACTGCGAGCGGGGCAATATTGGAACCTATGGAGCTGCGGATCCGCGCCATGGGGACGCCGTCACCCAAGGTGGGTACTCGACGTCGGTAGTGGTGGACAGGCGCTTCGTTTTGCGGGTCCCCGAGGCCCTCGACCCCGCCGCAGCGGCGCCGTTGCTGTGTGCGGGAATCACCACGTATTCTCCGCTGCGGTATTTCGACGTCGAAGAAGGCGACGCCGTAGGTGTGGTGGGCTTGGGGGGCCTGGGTCATATGGCGGTTAAGATCGCCAAGGCCATGGGTGCCGAGGTCACTGTGTTCACTACCTCTGAATCCAAGTTTGAGGCGGCCCGGGAGCTTGGCGCCGACCACGTGGTCCTCTCCAAGGACGCCGACGCCATGGAGGCCGCCAACCGGAGCATCGACGTCATTATCGACACCGTCGCGGCGCCGCACGATCTCAACCCCTACTTCCGCACGCTCCGCCTGGACGGCGCCCTTTTCCAGCTGGGGCTTCCCGCCGACGACATGCCTCCGGTCAGCCCCGGGCTGCTCATTCGCCGCCGACTGGCCTATGCGGGCTCGTTGATCGGTGGCATTGCAGAAACGCAGGAAATGTTGGACTTCTGTGCTGAACACGGAGTAGCCAGCGACATTGAACTCGTTGGTGCTGAACAATTGAATGAGGCCTACGACCGCATGGTGGCGGGCGATGTGAAATACCGCTTCGTTCTGGACACCGCAACACTTCAGGAACCATCGGAAAGGGCAGACGCATGAGCACACTGTTCACCAAAATCATCAACGGGGAAATCCCGGGCCGCTTTGTCTGGAAGGACGAGGAAGTGGTGGCTTTCCTCACTATCGCTCCGCTCACGCACGGCCACACACTGGTGGTGCCGCGCCAGGAAGTGGACTCGTGGACGCACGCCAGCCCGGAACTGCTGGCCAAGGTCATGGACGTGGCCCAAAGCATCGGAAAGGTCCAGGAGAAGCTCTTCGAAGCCAAACGGGTAGGCGTCCTGATGGAAGGCTTCGAAGTTGAGCACCTGCACGTGCACGTGTGGCCGGCCTACTCCACTGCGGATTTTGAGGTGCACAACGTGGACCACAACCCGGACCCGGCGATCATGGATGCTACCGCCGTGAAACTCCGGGCTGCTCTCCGGAGCGCTGGCCATGGGGATGCCATTCCGGAAGACTGAGTCTTCCCAGAGACTTAACCCGGCGGTGCTGAATCAGTGCCGCCGGGTTTTTGATCGCTGCTAGGCCGGGGCGAGTGCCTGGTTCAGCACGGTACGGATGCGTTTCTCCGAGACTGAATAGGCCGTGCCGAGCTCAACCGCGAAGAGGCTCACCCGCAGCTCTTCGATCATCCAGCGCACCCGGGTTAACTCCGTGCCTGCGCGGCGTCCGGGAAGGAGCGCGGACACGGCGTCGTCGTAATCGTCCTCCAACCCCTGCACGATGGCCATGTTCAGGCTGTCCCGTTGAACGTTGCCCGGCAGCTTCTCCAGCCGCTTCTCGATGGCTTGCAGGTACCGCGGCAACTGGCTGAGCTGCGCGTAGCCCGTCTGTGCCACAAAGCCGGGGTGGACCAGTTGCTCCAGTTGGCTCTTCATGTCATTAAGGGCACTGATCAGTGGCAGGCTGGCGTTGGACTTCAGCTGCTTCTGGATGCGCCGGGTACTCGCCAAAACGCGCTCGACGACGGCAGTCACCGTGAAGACGGTATCTATCAGTTCTGCGCGGACCACTTCATACAGGGCATCGAAAGACGCCCTGTCCCATGGCAGGTCCTGTGGCGTCAACTTGTCGATGGCAGCAAGGGCGCAATCAGCGATGAGTGCACTGACTGATCCGTGCGGGTTCTGGCTGAATGTCAGTTTTTCCATGTTGCTCAGGTGCTCCAGCACATAACGGTCCGGAGGCGGAATCCGCAGCGCCAGGAGCCGGATGACGCCACCGCGCATGGCGGCTTCCTGTTCAGCCCTTGTCTGGAATACCCGAAGGGCGACTGACTTGCCTTCATCGACGACAGCAGGGAATCCGGTGACGTCGTGGCCCTTCACCGTGCGTGTCACCTGACGCTCTACGGTGCCGAAGTCCCATTCGGTGATCCCGCTGCGTTCCGCCACCGCTCCGTTGCCGGCTGAAGCGCCGGTGATGGCCGCCGTCGACGGTTGGCTGTTGGCGCTGCCGGTCGCCTTTCCGCCCTTGGCGGGTGATGTTGTGGCGGGGGTGGCACCGAGCGATTCGGCGATGGCGCGGCGCGTGGCCGGAGCCAGCTTTTCCTGGAGCTCGGCGAGGTCCTTGCCCTCATCCAGCACTTTGCCTTTGCTGTCCACCACCTTGAAACTCACGCGCAGGTGTGGCGGTACTGCATCCCAGTTCCAGGATCCCGGGGGAATGACCTGTCCGCGGAGTCGGCGAAGCACCAGCTCCAAGGACGGTTCGAGTTCGTCGACGGCGGGGTCGAAGTCTGCCTCGAGCGCCGCGGTTGCCTGGCGTGCGACATCGGGGGCCGGTACGAAGTTCTTCCGCACCTGCTTGGGCAACGATTTGATGAGCGCCGTGACCAACTCCACCCGCTGGCCGGGGATCTGCCAGCGGAACGGAGCATCATCCAACTGATTGAGGAACAGCACGGGAACCTCGGCCGTGACGCCGTCCGATGGATTGGGCACAGATCCTGGTGCCACAGGATGGAATTCATAGCTCAGGGGGAGTTCAAAGCCCTTGTGCAGCCAGGTCTTCGGGTAGGCGGAGTCGTCCAGTGCGTCGGCGTCTTCGCTCATCAAGAGGGATTGGTCGAAGTCCAGGAGGGCGGGATCGGCCTGGCGGGCGTCCTTCCACCACTTATCAAAGTGCCTCTCGGAGACAACATCCTTGCCCACGCGCGCGTCATAGAACTCGAAGAGGGTCTGGTCGTCCACCAGGATGTCGCGCCGCCGCATGCGCGTCTCGAGTTCTTCGATCTCCTGGAGCAGGGCACGGTTGCGGTGGAAGAACTTGTGATGGGTCTTCCATTCGCCCTCCACCAGTGCGTGGCGGATGAACAGTTCGCGGGAGAGTTCGGGATCAACGCGTCCGTAGTTCACCCGGCGGTTGGGAATGATCGGCACGCCATACAGCGTGACTTTCTCATGGGCCATCACGGCACCCTGGCGTGATGACCAATGCGGTTCGCTGTAGGACCGCTTCACCAGGTCCGGGGCCACTTGCTCGGCCCACAGGGGATCGAACCTGGCAGCAACACGGGCCCACAGGCGGCTGGTTTCCACCAGCTCGGCTGCCATGACAAACGCCGGGGACTTCTTGAAGAGTGCCGACCCGGGGAAAATCGCGAAACGGCTGCCACGCGCACCGGCATATTCGCGTTTGCGCTCATCCAGGAGGCCGATGTGGCTCAGCAACCCCGAGAGCAGGCTGATGTGGATGCCCTCATAGTTGCCCACGGGATCGGCTTCGCGTTTGTTATCCAGCGTGATGCCCAGCGGCTTGGCCAACTGCCGGAGCTGGGTGAAGAGATCCTGCCACTCACGGACGCGAAGGTAATTGATGAACTCGTTGCGACACAGTTTGCGGAACTGTGTGGAGGACAACTCGCGCTGCTTTTCCTGGATGTAGTTCCACAGGTTGAGGAATCCGGTGAAGTCCGAGATCTCGTCGCGGAACCGGGCATGCTTTTCAGCGGCCAGCTGCTGCTTGTCCGTTGGCCTTTCACGGGGGTCCTGGATGGTGAGGGCGGCTGCGAGGATCATGACTTCTCGGACGCAGCCACGCTTACCCGCCTCCACGATCATCCGGCCCAGCCGCGGATCAACCGGAAGCTGCGCAAGCTTCTGTCCGACGGCGGTCAGCCCGCCGCCGCTGCGACCGTTGCCGCCCGCGTCACCGGCCTTGGGCGAACCCAATTTGGGCGAACTCAAGGCTCCGAGCTCGCGCAGGAGAGTCACGCCGTCGTTGATGGCCCTCGAATCCGGTGGCTCCACGAAGGGGAAGTTCTCTACGTCCTTGGGTCCGCGGGCGACGCCCATGGCGGTCATCTGGAGGATGACCGCAGCGAGGTTGGTCCGGAGTATTTCCGGGTCCGTGAACTGAGGACGCGACTCGAAGTCCTCTTCGGAGTAAAGACGGATGGCGATGCCCTCGGAGACGCGCCCACAGCGGCCCGAGCGCTGGTTGGCCGACGCCTGGGAGACGCGCTCAATAGGCAGCCGCTGGACCTTGGTGCGGTGTGAGTAGCGCGAAATGCGGGCGGTGCCGGTGTCGATCACGTACTTGATGCCAGGCACGGTCAAGGAGGTCTCGGCAACGTTGGTGGCCAGGATGATGCGTCGTTTTCCACCGGGGTTGAAGACCCTGTGCTGCTCCTGGAGGCTCAGCCGCGCAAACAGCGGCAGTACTTCGGTCCCGGCGAGGCGGCGGTTGCTTTGGATGCGCCCGTTGATTGCCTCGGCGGCGTCGCGGATTTCGCGCTCGCCGGAGAAGAAGATGAGGATATCGCCGGGAGCTTCCTTGGCGAGCTCATCCACGGCGTCGCACACCGCGTCCAGGGGATCGCGGTCCTCTTCCAGTTCGTCGTCCGAAGTGTCCTCATCGCCGCCCGCTGGCTGGGACAGCGGCCTGTATCGGATCTCAACCGGATAAGTGCGGCCGGACACTTCGATGACGGGCGCGGGGTCCTCCTCGCTCCCGAAGTGCTTCGCGAAGCGTTGGGGATCGATGGTAGCCGAAGTAATGATGATCTTGAGGTCCGGGCGCTGGGGGAGGATGCGCTTGAGGTAGCCCAGGATGAAGTCGATGTTGAGGCTGCGTTCATGAGCCTCATCGATGATGATCGTGCTGTATTTCCTCAGCAGTTTGTCGCGTTGGATCTCGGCAAGGAGGATGCCGTCGGTCATGAGCTTGATCTTGGTCGACGCGCTCACCTCGCCGGTGAAGCGGACCTGGAAACCCACCTCCTGGCCGATCTCTACGTCGAGTTCAGAGGCAATGCGTTCGGCAACAGTCCGGGCCGCGAGGCGGCGCGGCTGGGTGTGCCCGATCAGGCCCTTGTCTCCAAGGCCAAGTTCGAGGCACATCTTGGGGATCTGCGTGGTCTTACCTGAACCGGTCTCGCCGGCAATGATGGTCACCTGGTTTGCGGCGATGGCCGCCATCAGATCCTCGCGGCGCTCGGATACGGGCAGCTCTGCGGGGTAGGAAATATGAAGTGTCATGGCTGCTGCCAGTCTACTGTGGCCGGGGTTCCACTTCCGCTGTGTCCGTCACAGTCCCGGCTGCAGCACTTAGCCGGTGCGAGAGTTCGATGGCGTAGGACTTGAATTCTTCGGGCTCGAGGATCTCGAAGTCCATGTCCAGCGCGGCCAGATACGCAGCCGGTGCGGCCAGGTTGTCCCATCCGGAGCGCAGGATGGTGGCTTTCGGGCCGTCGGCCGACAGTGTCGCGTACTGGGAATTGACGACGGCGGCTACCTCGGCGAGAGGCTCGCGGAGCCGCACCACGACGTCGAACCTGTACGGCGAGCGGGTGATGGACTCTTGTACGTACGCTGCCAGGTCCTCCGCGGGCAGGGGCCGTGGAGTGTATTTCTTGCGTTCCGAGGGCAGCGATTCAAACCGGTCTGCACGGAACGTGCGCCAGTCCTCCCGCTCCACATCCCACGCAACCAGATACCAGCGGCGGCCAGTGTCCACCAACCTGTAGGGCTCCACCAACCGCCGCGCGGACTCACCGTCCGACTTGACGTACTCAAAGGAAATCTGCCGTCGATCCGATATCGCGGCTGAGACGACGGTCAATTGTTGGGGATCAACGGTGGCCGCATTGCTCGGCAGGGTAGTGACAGCGGCCTTCAGCATGGCGAACTTCGGGCGCAACCGGGACGGCAGGACCTGTTCCAGCTTTGCAAGGGCGCGGACAGACGCTTCTCCGATGCCGGCCACGGGGCCCGCCGCTACGGAGTTCAGGCCCAGGGCGACGGCCAAAGCTTCGTTGTCGTCCAGGAGCAGCGGTGGTAGCTGGGCACCTGCGCCCAGCTGGTAGCCGCCGGCAATGCCGGGGGAAGCATGAATGGGGTATCCCAGGTTGCGCAGCTTGTCGATGTCGCGCCGCACCGTCCGTTCGGTCACGCCCATGCGGCCCGCGAGGGCCGGGCCAGTCCATTCCCGGCGTACCTGCAACAGCGACAACAGTTGGAGGAGGCGGGCAGAGGTTTGGATCATGCAAGTGAATCTAGCCCATGGTGCAGTGGTGGGACGCCTGTGGGCTTGGAAGCCGGGAGACATAAGGACGCCCGTCGTTCGGCGAATCCTGCAGAATACGGCGAACGAACGGGCGTCGGTTGGATGTGGCTCTGGTTGACCGGACTGTTGTGGTTGTGCAGTGCCCTGGCATGCCCTAGTAGATGCGCGGGTTCCAGTAAGGGCTGCTGGGAGCGTCGAATGCGCTCCAGGGTTCCTTGGAGTTGATGGGCGGGTTGTGCCCGCGCCCATCCTTCAACAGGGCAGAGATGGTGGCTGCGACGGCGGTGATGAGGACGATGAAGAGGATGATTCCGAAGATTTCCATGCCTCCAGCCTGCTCCTGTAGCGGACCAAGAAACAGTGGCAGAAATGCCCCATTTAGACAATTTTCTGCCACACTGGTCCTATGTTGAAATCAGTGGCAGTGATCGTGGTTCCCGACTTCTCGATCTTTGAATTCGGCACGGCTTTCGAAGTCTTCGGCATCGACAGATCGGATCGCAACGCCGGCGTCCCGGCCTTCGACTTCCGTGTGTGCGCGCCGGAGCCAGGCGACATTCGCATGAAGTCCGGCCTCTCGCTGCATGTGAACCTGGGCCTTGAAGCAGCGGCGGATGCAGACCTGGTGATCATGGCTCCCTTCGGCAGGGACCAGGACGTCCCCGAATCCGTCATGGACGCTTTGCGGGCAGCCCACGCGCGGGGCGCATGGGTGATGTCCATTTGCTCCGGCGCTTACGCGCTGGCCCGGGCGGGACTGCTGGATGGGCGCCGTTGCACCACGCACTGGCACTATTCGCAAGACCTGGCCAGTCGCTATCCGGGGGTCATCGTGGACGAGAACGTCCTCTACGTGCAGGATGGCACCATCATTACCAGCGCAGGCACAGCAGCCGGCATCGATGCTTGCCTGCACCTTGTCAGGGTCGAACTGGGCGCCAACGTCGCTGCCGCGATCGCCCGGGACATGGTGGTCCCGCCGCACCGCGACGGTGGCCAGGCGCAGTTCATAGACCGGCCGATGCCCCGCTGTGGTTCAGCTCCCATGGAAGAGCTCCTGCGCTGGATGGTGGAACACCTGGACGAAGAACACAGCGTGAATGAATTGGCTGCACGGCTCCACATGTCTCCCAGGACTTTCGCTCGCCGCTTCAGGGCAGAAACCGGCACAACTCCGGCTGCCTGGCTGAATTCACAACGGGTACTGAGGGCGCAGGAACTCCTTGAGACCACGGAACTGAACATCGACGAAATCGCCAGGGAAGCAGGTTTTGGACATTCTGTGCTGCTCCGCCACCATTTCACCAAGGTGCTGGATACCAGCCCGCAGAGTTACCGGCGTGCGTTCCGGGGCCAGCTGGCCGAGGCCATCTGAGGCCGCTCCGGACCCTGGATGCGCCTGAAGCGTGGACGCGGACTGCAGATGCCTCTGTGGGCTTCAGCGCCGGTTGCCGAGGCGCCCACGGGACTCCGACCCCTCAGCCTTGGCGCAGTCCACCAGTTCCTGCCATGGTCCCGTGACAGCGCGGTCGGGGAGAGTGGCACGACGCTGGCCTGCCCTGATTGAGTACATGAACCGGTCCGGTTCATTGGGCGTCCGGGCCTGGCTCTTGGCTTCGTCCCAAGGGCATGCCTCAACGATCGGAACCCAACGTTCCTTCTCATCGGGGGATACAGCGTCCACGCTCCAGACGCGTGTCAGTGCGGCGATTCCTCCACTGCGTTGGACGGTGATCTTCATGACCGGCTGCTTCTCGTTCGACGTTCCGTAGTCAGCCAAACAACGGGGACCGAACAAGGCTGCCCGGTCCCGCCCTTTGACTAAACCTTGACCTTCACAGTCTCCCACGCCTTAAGGACGGCGTCATGCTCAGTTGAACCCGAGCCGAAGAGTTCCTCCGCGGTAGCAACGGTGGTTTTGGCAAACTTTCCGAAGGTGCATGTTGGCGGCAATGATCCACTGGTCAGTGTGCCGTACCAGATCTGGCCCGCGGCCTCCCACGCATTGCCGCCGAGTTCTGTGGCGACAACGTAAAACGCCTTGTTGGGGATGCCGGAGTTGATATGCACGCCACCATTGTCAGCGCTGGTCCGCACATACGTGTCCATGGAGTCTGGCTGGGGATCCTTGCCCAAAACATCATCGTCGTAGGCGGTACCCGGTGCTTTCAAGGAGCGGAGGGCGGCACCCTGCACTTGGTCGGTGAAGAGTCCCTCGCCGATCAGCCAACTGGCCTGCCCGGCCGACTCCTGCTTCAGGTACTGCTCAACGAGGACGCCGAAGACATCTGACATGGACTCATTGAGTGCCCCGGCCTGGTTCCGGTAGGCAAGGTTGGCCGTGTACTGCGTGACGCCATGAGCCAGTTCATGGCCTATGACGCTGACGGATTTGGTGAAGCGCTGGAAGATCTGGCCGTCGCCATCGCCAAAGACCATCTGGGATCCATCCCAGAAAGCGTTGTCGTAGAGCTTTCCGTAATGGACAGTCGCATCAAGGGCGAGGCCTGCGTCGTCAATGGAGTCCCTGCCGAAAATCTCTCCGTACAGGCGGTGCGTACTCCCGAGGCCCTCGTAGGCTTCATCTGCAGCTACATCACCCACAGGGTCGGCGCCTTCTTTCCGGACGATCCGCCCGGGCAGGGTTTCCGCGGACTCGGCATCGAAAATGGTCCGCTTGGGTGGGCCGGGTTTGGCTTGACGCGCACTCGGCGGTGCAGCCGGAACAGGGGCCGTCCGGATGGCTTGGAGGTCCTTGATGTGCAGCAGCGATTCTTTGGCAGCCCTGGCAACGGCCCGAAGCCGTGGTTCATTCTGGGCGGCAATCCTGCGAAGCATGTACGGCGGGACGATCGAGCACATCACGGCAAACCCCTTTGGCTATCGGTAAGACCAACTGGGTTTAAGCCTAAAAGCAGGGGCTGACAATATTGCGGTGCGAGCCCGGCAAGCCCCGAAGTGATAGCCAGTCACCGCCAAACAAAAATACCCCGCCAGCAGGCTGGCGGGGTATTCGTTGTGCCCTCGATAGGATTCGAACCTACGGCCTTCTGCTCCGGAGGCAGACGCTCTATCCCCTGAGCTACGAGGGCATTCAGGGATCCCTCCGTTGCCGGTGGGACGTCCTAGAGCTTAGCAGCCACTGCGCCGCAAATGAAAACCCGGGGCCGTGGCGGCAAGCCCGGCCCGGAAGCCCGCCAATCAGTACCCTGCGAACGAGTCGACGTGAACCCGGCGGGCTCCTGCGCTCCGGGCTGCAGCGCGCAGGGAATCCACGCTCGCCGGGGAGCCGGAGACAAACACTTCCCGGTCCGCGATGTCCGGAACCAACTCCTTCAAGCGCGTGGCATCGATCCTGGAGGTGCCGGCGTCGAGCATGAACTCCGGGGGAGTTGAACCGTCCGAGAGCCGGGCGAAAACCCTCGCCCCCGACGCTTCAAGCTGTTCCACGCAGGCCAACTCACCGCGGCCCTTGGCGAGGTAGACCACCACGGTGTCGCGCGCGTCGCCGTCGGACGCCAGGTGCGACAGGAAAGGCGTAATGCCGATGCCTGCAGCGATCAGCAGGACCGGCCTGCCGGCGTCGTGCGGAAGCAGGAAGTCTCCACCGATGGCTGTGGCAGAGATGCGGTCTCCGGGTTGAAGCGCGAGCAGGGCCTTCTTTGCCGACGACAGCGGCTCGGCCGTGCCAACCCCGAAAGTCACTTCGGGCGCACCCGGGGGACTGGTGATGCTGAAGACCCGCCTCCGGCCTTTTCCGTCAGAACCTGAATGCGGAAGGTTGAGCTCCATGAACTGTCCCGCTGCAAAGCGGACCGGACGCTGCGGTTCAAACCTGAACTCGGTGCTTCCCGGCGTCAAGGCCCTCGCTTCCTTGAAGGTCAGGTGAACGCCGCCCCGTTGGCCCAGGAAGAAGGCCAAAAGGTTGCCCAGCAAAAGTGCGAGTTCGGGGGAGTTGGCCACGAAACCAAAGTTATAGGGGACCGCAAAAACAACACCCACGACGGCGGCAAGCGCCAACTGCTGCCAGCGGCGGGGAGGCAGGGTGAGGGGTTCCGAGAGCATGAAGCCCACGAAGAAGAGGAGCGGCCGTTGCGCCAGGGTCTGCCACAAGGCCTGGCCGAGCGTCATGCTGCGGCTCAGAAGCTCGACGGCGATGATGCTGGTGGCGGCCACCAGGAACACAGTGGCCATCAGGATTTTCCGCGTCCGATAGAGGACAACCAGCACACCCGGGACCAGGAGCCAAAGCATCGCCGGAGTCGCGGCCCACCAAGTGGCGATGTTCAGCCCGGTAAGGCCGGTAATGAACGCTCCGGCCGCGGCGGGATTGAAGATGTGCCGTCCCCGGTAGGCCAGCGCATACTTCGACGCACTTGCCAACACGCAAGCCAAGGCCACACCAGCCATGTCGGTGGCTCCGAATGCCGGCCAGAACAGGAAGTAGAGAAGCAGCCCCGTAATAAGGGAAGACTCAGTGTGCGGCGTGACCCTGAATATCAACGCGAGCAGGCGGTTGGATGCGTACGTCACCCCAAGGCAGAGCACCAAATGCACCAACATTTCCGGGAGGCCGAAGGTCAGCCACCCCAAAACGTTGAGGACCATGCTGTAGGCCACCAGCACACCCAGCACCCACAGGATCAATCGGTACATGGTGAAGCGACCCAACCAGGTGTCCAAGCGGGACTTAATGGCGATCATGAGAACAGTCTCCCCTCAAAACGGTTCGAAAACGTGGCGGCACCGCTTGAGGACACCCTGAGCCACGAGAAATCGAACTCATCCTCCAGCAGGTCAGGTTCAAGCATGAACAAAGCGGTGGCCAGCGCATCCGCTTCCAGTGCGCTCGCGGCCATTGTCCACGTAGCCACCGTGGTGTGGATGGGCTTTCCCGTGGTTCCGTCCAGGACATGGTGCAGCCCATCGCCCCAGACACGCCGGTTGGAAGCAGAGGCGCAAAGTGCGCCATTGTCCAGTTCCACGGTGCCAATCGCCTGGCCGGCGTTATAGGGGTGCTCCAACGCAACCATCACGGGGGCGGCTCCCGCGTGCAGCATGTCACCGCTGCCATCCACCAGGAACTCGGGGTGGCCAGTTGTGCGCAGGACTTCGCCCAGGAGGTCTACCAGTTGGCCTTTCCCGGCGGCGCCAATGTCCACAACCACTGGCTCGGCGGCGGTCAGGGAGGTGCCTGTCCAAGTAAGGACGTCTTCCCACCGCGGCGGGGCCTGCGGACCACCGGACGGAGCCAGCGTGTATCCAGGATCGTACCCAAGCCGTTCGAGGCTGCTGCCGATAAGCGGCGTCATGGCACCTCCACTCAACCGGTACAAGGCTGCGTAGATGTCATGAAGACCCTTGGCATGCTCCGGCAAGGTGATACTGCCCGATCCACGGGACAGGCCCGACACCACGGAATCGGCCCTGAACCGCGACCACGTCTTGTCGTACATGGCAACTGTCCCAAGCAGCTGGTGCCGGACATCGGGAGCCAGCCCGTCCGGCGTCGTAACCTCCCACCGCGTACCGATCCCGTCGAACCTGAAGCTGCTCCAGGCAGGATGCGGCATGGCTCCTACTTGGCCTGGGATTTGATCTGTTCCACGGCTTCGTTGAAGCCGCCTGATGTCAGCGAGGAGCCGGCAACTTTGGAGACATTGAGTTCGTCGATGTTCTTGCCCACGATCTGGGCCGCGATGCCGCCGGCAAACTCGCCCTGGAACTTCTTGGTGTTCGGGTTGGATGGGTGGACCGTGATATTGACGGCGGATACCTTGTCAGCGGCCAGTGTTAGTTCAACGCCCACCGTTTCCTGGCCGTTGGGCGATGTGTAGGTTCCATCGGAGCTATAGGTGCCGTCCTTGTACGTGGACTCGCCACTGGCGGTGGCAGTTGACGACGAAGGGCTGGTGGTGGATGCCTGCCCGCCATTCTGCGTAGCGGGAGTTTGAGTGGACGGCGACTCCGTGGTGGGGGCGCACGCAGTGGCTGTTCCCATGATGGAGAGACCGGCAATACCAAGGTAGAGGCTCTTGCGGAGTGGCGTAGTCATGATTCTGCTCGTTTCAACTGGACAAGATTTCGTCAATGGGCAATGTGGTCAAAGGGACACTGGGTTGTTCCGGGAGGACCAACGAGGCCACCTCCTACGTCTTCACAACGTCGAATTCAGCGTAATGGTTCAGCCTGTGACGCCCGACGGCCGTTGCTGTGCGTTGGCTGTGTCCACATTTTCCACATAGGGGGCCCTCAATTCCGCGACATTGCGGGCCCCCGGTAGGCTAGATGCGTGACTCCCGAAGAACTCTCTGCTGCCATATCCGCCTGCCTTAAGGACGCCGTCTCTGCCGGCGAAATCGCCTTGACGGAATCTGCCGTGCCCGATGCCGTGCGGGTGGAGCGACCCAAGAACAGGGATCACGGAGACTGGGCCACCAACATCGCCCTGCAACTGTCCAAGCAGGCCGGCATGAATCCCCGCGAATTCGCCGGTATCCTCAGCAACCATTTGCAGGGAATTCCGGGCGTGACCGGAGTGGAAATCGCTGGTCCCGGCTTCCTGAACATCACGGTGGATGCCGCCGCGGCCGGTGCCCTCGCCAAGGCCATCGTGGAGGCCGGACCCGCCTATGGCACCAACACGGCGCTCGCAGGCCGCGTGGTCAACATGGAATTCGTTTCCGCCAATCCCACTGGTCCGCTGCACATCGGGCACACCCGCTGGGCGGCCTTGGGCGATGCGATTGCGCGGGTACTTCGTGCCTCAGGTGCCGACGTCACCGCTGAGTACTACATCAACGACGCCGGCTCGCAGATGAACGTCTTCGCCAACTCCGTCCTCTCCCGTTTGCACGGACGTGGCGTACCTGAAGGCGGCTACCCCGGCGAGTACATCCGCGAGCTTGGCGACGAAGTCCTCAAGGCCCACCCGGACATCCGCGAACTCACGGATGAGGCCGCACTGCCGGTGATCCGCGCCGCTGCCTACGAAGCGCAGATGGCCGATATCAAGACCACCCTGGCTGAATTCGGCGTCGAGTTCGATGTCTTCTTCTCCGAGAAAGAACTGCACGACGCCGGTGCGATTGAATCTGCCGTCGCCCGCCTTCGCGAGCAGGGCCACGTGTTCGACGACGGCGGGGCCGTCTGGCTGCGCACCACCGACTTCGGCGACGACAAAGACCGCGTCATGATCCGTGCCAACGGCGAACCGACGTATTTCGCCGCTGACGCTGCGTACTACCTTTCCAAGAAAGACCGTGGTTTCACCGAGAAGATCTACCTCCTCGGTGCCGACCACCACGGATACATCAACCGCCTGAAAGCCATCGCAGCCTGCGCGGGCGATGACCCTGAGGTCAACATCGAGGTCCTGATCGGGCAGCTTGTGTCCGTCAACGGCGCAAAGCTGTCCAAGCGCGCCGGAAACATCATCGAGCTCAAGGACCTCATTTCCTGGCTTGGCAAGGACGCCGTACGCTACTCGCTGGCGCGTTTCCCGGCTGACTCCCCGCTGACGCTGGATCCCGAGCTGTTGAAGAAGCACAGCAACGAGAACCCCGTTTTCTACGTGCAGTACGCACATGCACGGTCCCGCGGCACGGCACGCAACGCTACCGAAGCAGGCGTGGATCGTTCCATATTCGATGCGTCGCTGCTCGATCACGCTACGGAAAACGAGTTGCTGTCCTACCTGGGCAGCTACCCCTCCATCGTCGCCAAGGCCGCGGAACTGCGTGAGCCGCACCGCGTGGCCCGACACCTCGAAGTCATCGCCGGTGCCTACCACCGCTGGTACGACGCTTGCCGAGTCTCCCCGCAAGGGGACGAACCTGTACAGGACGTCAACCGCACCCGCCTGTGGCTGAACGATGCCACCAGTCAGGTGCTCGCCAACGGACTCGAACTGCTGGGCGTTTCTGCGCCGGAACGGATGTAGGGAAATGAACACAGACGCTGCACACGCTTCTCCGCTCGCACCCGGGTGGCTGGCCGTTCCCGAAAACCTGAATGCCCTGCAGGCCCCCATGTGGGCGGCCGGGGTTGAGAAGAACGACGCCGGCGAGGTCACCATCGACGGTGTGACTGTCAGTGAGCTCAAGGAACAGTTCGGAACTCCGCTTTTCGTGATGAGTGAATCAGACTTCCGCTCCCGCGCCCGGGCATTCAAGGACGCCTTCGATGCCGCCTTCGATGACATCTGCGGGGGAGTGGACGTCTATTACGCGGGGAAGTCCTTCCTCTGCACCGCCGTAGCCACTTGGGTGGCTGAAGAGGGCCTCCGCCTGGATACGTGTTCCGGCGGCGAACTCGCTGTTGCCGCTCGCGCGGGTATTGACGGCGCCAACCTTGGTCTGCACGGCAACAACAAGTCGGACGCCGAGATCAACCGCGCCCTTGACATGAAGCTGGGCCGGATCGTGGTGGACAGCCTCGACGAACTCGAGCGGGTTGCCAAGATTGCCTCCAGCCGGGGCGAAACTGCCAAGGTCATGCTCCGACTGACCCCCGGTGTGCACGCCCACACCCATGAGTTCATTGCCACTGCCCACGAAGACCAGAAATTTGGCCTCTCCATGGCCGAAGACTCCACCGATGAAGCCGGCCTGTCTGCAGCCGAGGAGGCAGTGGCAGCCGCCACCTCCTACGCCAGCATCGAACTCCTGGGCCTGCACTGCCACATCGGCTCACAGATCTTCGAGCCGGACGGTTTTGCCGTCGCAGCGGAGAAGCTCCTGGGCTTCCTCGCCGCGATGCAGTCCAAGTACTCCATCGTCATGCCCGAATTGGACCTGGGCGGCGGTTATGGAATCGCCTACACCCCGGTGGACACGCCCCGCCCGCCAGCCGAAATCGCGCAGGCAATGGCCGCCGTCGTGCGCTCCAAGTGTGCTGAGTTGAACATCACACCACCGCGCATCTCCATCGAACCCGGACGTGCAATTGTGGGCAGCACCACCTTCACGCTTTACGAAGTTGGCACGCTCAAGACCGTCCGTGTTGACGTCCCTGAGGGTCAAGACGGGCAAAAGAACGTTACGTATCCGCGCCGCTATGTGTCGGTGGACGGCGGGATGAGCGACAACGCCCGTCCGGTGCTGTACGACGCGGATTATTCGGCAATTTTGGCGTCCCGGGACTCAGATGCGGCTCCGCAGCTGTCCCGAGTAGTGGGCAAACATTGCGAGAGCGGCGACATAGTTGTTAGAGATGTATATCTGCCCGCGGATGTGGCAGCCGGTGATTTGCTCGCAGTACCGGGTACCGGCGCCTACTGCTGGGCCCTCTCCAGCAACTACAACTACCTGGCCCGGCCTGGCGTTGTCGCTGTACGCGACGGAGCCGCCCGGCTGATTGTCCGCGGGGAAACCGAAGAAGATCTCTTGAACCGCGACATGGGAGTGGCGAATGTCTGAAGTGCGAACCTTGAAGGTGGCCCTGCTGGGCTGTGGCAACGTTGGGGCCCAGGTCGCGCGGATTCTGATTGACGACGCCGAGGCCCTCGCTGCCCGCAGCGGCGCCCGCTTGGAACTCTCCGGCATCGCCGTACGCAATATCGATTCCCCGCGTGATGTGGAATTGCCCCGCGAGCTTTTCACCACGGATGCCGACACCCTCGTCAAAGATGCAGACCTGGTCATCGAACTCATGGGTGGCATAGAACCTGCCCGTTCGCTGATCCTCACGGCCATCCAGAACGGTGCGTGCGTTGTCACGGGCAACAAAGCCCTGCTCGCGCAGGACGGTCCTACCCTGTACGCAGAGGCTGACAAGGCTGGTGTGCAGTTGTCATATGAAGCTGCAGTGGCCGGGGCCATCCCCATCCTGCGCCCCATCCGCGACAGCCTGTCCGGCGACCGCATCACCCGTGTCCTGGGAATCGTTAACGGCACCACCAACTTCATCCTTGACCAGATGGACACCACCGGTGCGCAGTTCGCCGATGCCCTGGCTGAGGCACAGCGACTTGGATACGCCGAAGCCGATCCCACAGCGGACATCGAAGGACACGATGCCGCCGCCAAGGCTGCCATTCTCGCTTCGCTCTCCTTCCACACCCGTTTCTCCCTGGATGATGTGTACTGCGAAGGCATCACCAAGGTCAGCGCCGCGGATATTGCCTCGGCCAAAGAAGCGGGCTTCGTCATCAAGCTGCTCGCGATTGCCGAGAAGATCGATTCTTCTGACGACGGCAGCGGTATTTCCGTTCGGGTCCATCCCACTCTCCTGCCCCGCGAACACCCGCTGGCTGCCGTTCGTGGAGCCTTCAACGCAGTCTTCATCGAGGCTGAGAACGCCGGCGAGCTGATGTTCTACGGACAGGGCGCAGGTGGAACCCCCACTGCGTCTGCCGTCCTTGGCGACCTCGTCTCGGCTGCGCGGCGCTTGGTCCTCGGCGGCCCTGGCCGCACGGAAACCACCACGGGCCACGTCCCGGCGCTGGCCATCGACGCGTCGAACACCAGCTACTACATTGGCTTGGATGTAGCCGACCAGGCTGGCGTGCTGGCCCGGATCGCGCACATCTTTGCGGAAAATGGCGTTTCCATCGAAATCATGCGCCAAACAATCCACCGCGACGCTGCCTCGAATGTCGAGTCGGCTGAACTGAAAATCGTGACGCACCGTGCCTCCGAAGCTGCCCTCGCAGCAACCGTCCAGGCCGTCAAGGGCTTGGACGTCATCAATTCTGTGACATCCGTACTGCGGGTAGAAGGGGTCTAAGTGGCTCACCAATGGCGCGGAGTAATCCGCGAATACGCTGATCGTTTGCCCGTAACGGAAGCCACCAAGGTTATTACCCTCGGCGAAGGCGGCACCCCGCTGGTCCACGCGCAGAAGCTCTCCGAGCTGACTGGCTCAGAGGTGTACCTCAAGGTCGAAGGCATGAACCCCACGGGTTCGTTCAAGGACCGTGGAATGACCATGGCCATGACAGCGGCCGTCGAAGCCGGCGCCAAGGCCGTGGTGTGCGCCTCCACCGGCAACACCTCCGCGTCGGCTGCAGCGTATGCCACCGCCGCAGGCCTGAAGTGCGCAGTGCTGGTACCCGAGGGCAAGATCTCCATGGGCAAACTGAGCCAGGCTATCGCTCACGGAGCCACCTTGCTCCAGGTTGACGGTAACTTCGATAACTGCCTGGACATTGCCCGGAAGCTCGGCGAGGCATACCCGGTGTTCCTGGTGAACTCCGTGAATCCGGCCCGGATCCAGGGCCAGAAGACAGGCGCCTTCGAGGTTGTGGACTCCTTGGGCGATGCCCCTGACATCCACGTGCTCCCCGTAGGCAACGCCGGCAACATCAGTGCTTACTGGAAGGGTTACAAGGAGTACTCGGCACCCTTTGAGACCGCCAACGGAACGCTTCCGGCCGTCTCCACCAAGACGCCCATCATGTGGGGGTTCCAGGCCGCGGGTGCTGCGCCCTTCGTCGCCGGGCACCCCATCACCGAACCTGACACGATCGCAACCGCCATCCGCATTGGCAACCCGGCATCGTGGGATACCGCTGTAGCGGCCCGCGACGAGTCCGGCGGCCTGATCGAGGCCGTAACCGATGACGAAATCCTGGCCGCCCACCGTTGGTTGTCGGCAAAGGAAGGCGTTTTTGTGGAGCCCGGCTCCGCTGCGGGCGTCGCAGGCTTGATTAAGAAGCATGCCGCGGGAGATGTTCCGTCGGGCAAGACCATCGTTATTACTGTCACCGGACACGGACTCAAGGACCCGCAATGGGCCCTCCGCACCGAAGACGGCAGCGATGTGCAGCCGGTCAAGGTGCCGAACGATGTTGTCACCGTGGCCGCAGAACTGGGACTGGAAGAAAACTAAGAGTGGAATCAACGCAGCCCACCGCGACCGATCGTGCGCTCGTCGCGGCAGGCCAGCGGCTGACCGTCAAGGTCCCCGGTACGAGTGCCAACCTGGGCCCCGGCTACGACAGCCTCGGCTTGGCCCTGTCCATTTACGACACCTTGACAGTGGAAACCCTCAGCACCGGTGAGCTCGAGTTCGAGCTCACCGGTGAGGGGGCAGACACCCTCCCGCGGGATGCAAGCCACTTGGTGGTGCGTGCCATTGACCTCGCACTGGATCGCCTCGGCTTCCAGCGTTCAGGTCTGAAAATCACTGCGGACAACGTCAACCCCCATGGGCGCGGCCTTGGTTCCTCCGCCTCGGCTGTGGTTGCCGCCGTCACTGCGGCCAACGCACTGGTCCCGGAAGAGTTTCGGCGGGACCGCGACTGGATCCTGCAGCTGACCAGCGAGATGGAAGGCCACCCGGACAACGTCGCACCCGCGATTTTCGGCGGACTGGCGCTGTCCTGGCAGGACAGCGAGCAGTACAGCAGCACCCGTGCCGATGTCGCGTCAGCAGTCACTCCGGTCGTCGCAGTGCCGGACTTCGAATTGTCGACGGAGACCGCACGCGGACTCCTCCCTGCTTCGGTTGGCCACCATGCGGCAGCAATGAACTCAGGCCGTGCAGCTTTGCTGATCCATGCGCTTACAACCCAGCCGGCATTCCTGTTGCCAGGCACCGAAGACTACCTGCACCAGAGCTACCGGGCACAGGCCATGCGTCCCAGTGCCGACCTCATTGCGGCCCTCCGAAAAGCGGGCCATGCAGCGGTCGTTTCCGGTGCGGGACCCACCGTGATGGTGTTGGCCAACGGTGAAGCCGAAGCCACGGCGGTTGCTGATTTCATCCTGGCCTACACGGCGGCCAACACACCCGACGTCGGCTGGCGCGTGATGACGCTGGCTGTGGACGTTCAAGGTGCTAGAGTGGAAGTGCACCGCCGGTAAAGCCGCGGGCAGTTCCCTGATTTTGGATCTCGGTGTTTCGCCGTACCTTTCGTCAACTGTGCCAACGTTGGTGGTGTCGTCTCTTTCCGGCCTGTCTCAGGTGCCGAGAATTCTCTCTGTTCCCTGAACATTCAGCCGGCTGTCCGGGTAACCGGATCCAGTGATGACGATCAGTATCCGGCCCTGTTGGCCAAAATCCATCAGGCACGGCCGAAATCACCGGCTGCAGATCTGAACTGCAGCCCAGAACAAATCATCGCGTCCAGCTCTCGCTCTGGACGCCGTCGAGGGGGAAGGATCCTTCGTGACAGAAACCACTGAGCTGGCTTCAGCTGTGGACACAACATCTTCTGCTGCTGAGTCGTCAACGGCAGCAACCACCAAGAGCAGCGGCCTTGCAGGCCTTAAGCTCGCCCAGCTCCAGGCTCTCGCGAGCCAGCTGGGTATCTCCGGGGGATCGCGTATGCGCAAGGGGGACTTGGTTACCGCCATTTCCGCCCACCGTGCCGGTACCTCCACTACCAAGGCACCTGCCAAGGCCACTGCGTCGGCAAAGGGAGCCACTGCCTCCGCGAAGGGAGCTGCCGCGGCCAAGGAAGCCCCGGCTGCAGAGGCCAAAGCCGCCGACAACGGCGCCGTTGAGGCAACTGCCGAGGCTTCGGAAGCACCCCGCGGACGTGGACGTGGCCGCAGCCGCCGCGCCACCAGTGACGGTGTCGTCGCAGCTGCTGAAGCAGTTGCCGCACCCGTTGAGCCTGCAGCAGCACCGGTGGCCGAAGCTCCGGCAGGCGTCGAAGCCAGCGAAGCTGGTACCGAACGTCGCCAGCCGCGCACCCGCAACCGCCGCCGTGGCGAGGCAGCAGCAGCCCCCGCTGAAGCAGCAGAAGCGCCTGCAACTGAGCAGCGCGAACAGCGTGGCGACCGTTCCGAACAGCGTGAACAGCGTGCTGACCGTTCCGAGCAGCGTGAACAGCGTGGCGACCGTTCCGAGCAGCGCGAACAGCGCGGCGACCGCACCGAACAGCGTGAACAGTCTGACTCGGGCGACCAGCGCGAACGTCGCGACAACACCCGTGGGCGCCGTGAAGACAACAACGACGGCGACGACACCGGCAACCGCCGTAACCGCCGTAACCGCCGCGACCGCAACGACCAGAACGACCGGGGAGACCGTCGTGGAGGTCAGGACAGCCGTGACGGTGGCAACACCCGCAGCGACCGCTTCCGCGACCGCAACGAACGGCGTCGTGGCCGTGCGCAGGGACCGGACGTTGACGACGTCGAGGTCACCGAAGACGACGTCCTGCTCCCCGTAGCAGGCATCCTGGACGTCTTGGAGAACTACGCGTTCATCCGGACATCCGGTTACCTTCCGGGTGCAAACGACGTCTACGTCTCCCTGGCTCAGGTCAAGAAGTACAACCTCCGCAAGGGCGACGCCGTGGTGGGTGCCATCCGCGCACCGCGAGACGGCGAAGACCGCAGCCAGCAGTCGGCCCGACAGAAGTTCAACGCGCTGGTCCGCGTCACTTCCGTCAACGGCAAGACGCCGGAAGAACTCAAGGACCGCGTCGAGTTCGCCAAGCTCGTGCCGCTGTACCCGTCCGAGCGCCTGCGCCTTGAGACGGACCCCAAGAAGATCGGCCCGCGTGTCATCGACCTCGTGGCCCCGATCGGCAAGGGCCAGCGTGGCCTGATCGTCTCCCCGCCGAAGGCCGGTAAGACGCTCATCCTGCAGTCCATTGCGAACGCAATCACCACCAACAACCCTGAGGTCCACCTCATGATGGTGCTGGTTGACGAACGTCCTGAAGAAGTCACGGACATGCAGCGCACCGTCAAGGGCGAGGTCATCGCCTCCACCTTCGACCGTCCCGCCGACGATCACACCACGGTTGCCGAGCTCTCCATCGAACGCGCCAAGCGCCTGGTGGAAATGGGCATGGACGTGGTGGTCCTCCTGGACTCCATGACCCGTCTGGGCCGTGCCTACAACCTGGCAGCACCGGCCTCCGGCCGCATCCTGTCCGGTGGTGTGGACTCCGCAGCCCTGTACCCACCCAAGCGTTTCTTCGGTGCAGCCCGCAACATCGAAAACGGTGGCTCGCTCACCATCCTGGCAACCGCGCTTGTCGAGACCGGCTCCAAGATGGACGAAGTCATCTTCGAAGAGTTCAAGGGCACCGGCAACATGGAGCTCCGCCTGTCCCGCCAGCTGGCAGACAAGCGCATCTTCCCGGCCGTGGACGTCAACGCGTCCGGTACGCGCCGTGAAGAGAACCTGCTCTCGCCTGAAGAAGTCAAGATCATGTGGAAGCTGCGCCGCGTCCTTTCCGGCCTGGAGCAGCAGCAGAGCCTTGAACTGCTGACCAACAAGATCCGGGAGACGCAGAGCAACGTCGAGTTCCTCATGCAGGTACAGAAGACGACGCTCGGAGCGAAGTCGGACAACGACAAATAGCGTTACGTGGGGTGGGGCCGTCAAGTAATTTTGCCGGCCCCGCCCCTTCGCGTTGCTGCTGACGTACTGCGTACGTCAGCAGCAACGCTACGACAGGCCCGATGCCACTCCCGGGCCGGCAAAATTACTCGACGGCGGTCAGGTCACCTTGGGCGTTGCCGTCACCTTCGCTGGCCGGCTTATTTGAGCGGTTGGTCGTTAAGACACCAATCGTCGCAACTAGACTTGTCTGCGAGTCGAAAGAGGTTTGAAAATGTTTGAGTCCGTACAGGGATTGCTTGATGAGCATGCTGCCATTCAGGCGCAGCTCAGTGATCCTGCTGTTTATGCCGATCAGTCTGCTGCCAGGAAGTTGGGGCGGCGGTCTGCTCAGCTTCAGGGCATTGTGGAGGCGTACAACAAGTGGCGCGGGCTCAATGACGATCTGGAAGCTGCCAAGGAAATGGCTGACGAGGATCCCGAATTTGCCGCCGAAGTTGTTCAGTTGGAGGAACAGATTCCTGCGGCGCAGGAGCGGTTGCGCCGTTTGCTGATCCCGCGTGATCCGGACGATGCCCGCAACGTCATCCTTGAAGTCAAGGGTGGCGAAGGTGGCGACGAAGCTGCTTTGTTCGCTGGCGACCTTCTTCGGATGTACATGCGTTACGCCGAATCGCGTGGCTGGAAGACGGAAATGATCTCTGCCACCGAATCCGATCTTGGTGGCTACAAGGACGTTGCCGTGGCTATTAAGGGCAACTCCAACGATCCCGCGCAGGGCGTCTTCGCGCGGTTGAAGTTCGAAGGTGGCGTGCACCGTGTGCAGCGCGTCCCCGTGACCGAATCCCAGGGCCGCATCCACACCTCGGCTGCCGGCGTGCTGGTACTCCCTGAAGTGGACGAGCCCGAAGAACTTGAGATCAACCAAAACGACCTCAAGATCGACGTTTATCGTTCCTCGGGTCCGGGTGGACAGTCCGTGAACACCACCGACTCCGCTGTCCGCATCACCCACTTGCCCACGGGCATCGTGGTGGCCATGCAAAACGAAAAGTCCCAGCTGCAGAACCGTGAAGCCGGCATGCGCGTCCTCCGTGCCCGCCTCCTGGCCCACCAGCAGGAACAGATCGACGCCGCCAATTCGGAGCAGCGAAAGTCGCAGATCCGCACCATGGACCGTTCGGAGCGTATCCGTACGTACAACTTCCCGGAGAACCGCATTGCGGACCACCGCACCGGGTACAAGGCCTACAACCTTGATGCCGTCATGAACGGTGACCTTGAGCCCGTGATCCAGTCGGCCATCGAGGCGGACGAACAGGCACGCCTGGACGCCATCGGCGAATAGCACCCTGCCGCACATCAACAGCAGAGTAGATTCATGACGTTTTACCAAGGCCAGAGCCTCGCGGACGCAGTTCGCGAGGCTACTGCCGTTCTCACCGACGCCGGTGTCCCCACGCCACGCGTGGACGCGGAGTTGCTTGCCGAACACCTGCTGGGTGTGGGTCTGGGACGCTTGCGGGCCATGCTGCTGGGCGATGCTCCCGCGCCGGATGGCTATGGAGAACTGGTGCAGGAGCGTGCGGGACGTGTTCCCTTGCAGCACATCACCGGCGTCGCCTATTTCCGCTACCTGGAGTTGCGCGTGGGCCCGGGCGTTTTCATTCCCCGGCCGGAAACGGAGTCGGTGGTCCAGCTGGTCATTGACCATGTGGCAGGAATTCCGAACCCCAAGGTGGTGGACCTCGGCACTGGATCCGGTGCAATTGCCGGTTCGATCGCCCACGAGGTGCCGGGCGCTGACGTCCATGCCGTGGAATACAGTACTTTCGCGCATGCCTGGGCAGCGAAGAACCTGGAGCCGCTGGGTGTGACGCTCATACAGGGGGACCTCAGGGAGGCGCTGCCCGAACATAACGGAACCTTCGACGTCGTCGTATCCAACCCGCCATATATCCCGGCAGAAGCGATACCCACAGAACCGGAAGTCGCACTCCACGATCCTCCCGAAGCACTGTACGGTGGGGGAGCGGACGGCATGGAACTCCCGACGGCGGCAGCTGCTTCCGCTGCCCGGCTTCTGAAGCCCGGCGGCTACTTTGTGATGGAACACGCAGAAGTCCAAGCCGGTTGGATCGCCGGGATGCTGCGACGGACGGGACGTTGGAACGACGTCACCACGCATTTCGACCTGAACGGCAAGGAACGTGCAACCAGCGCGGTGCTGGCAAGCACTGCGCCTGATGAGTGAAAGAATAGCGCTGTGACCACAACCTACAACTGCACTTCCGATGACCAGCGTGCTGAAGGACTTCAGCACGCACAGCGTGCCATCAGTGAAAAGAAGTGCATCGTGCTGCCGACGGACACTGTGTATGGCATTGCCGCCGACGCCTTCTCTCCCTTGGCCGTGACCATGTTGCTGGCCTCCAAGGGACGCAGCCGGCAGATGCCTCCACCGGTCCTGATTCCCAGAATCAATGCCTTGGACGGCCTGGCCACCGATGTGCCGGCCGATGCCCGGGCGCTTGCGCAGGCATTTTGGCCCGGCGGGCTGACCCTGATCCTTCATGCCCAGCCTTCCCTGGATTGGGATCTGGGCGATACCAAGGGCACCGTTGCACTCCGTATGCCGGACGATGAGATTGCCTTGGAGCTCCTCGGGCTCACGGGGCCGCTGGCCGTATCGTCGGCCAACCGCACGGGGCAGGAAGCAGCCCAGACCGCTTCGGAAGCGCGCATGCAACTGGCCGAATCCGTAGAGGTGTACCTGGAGGGCGGATTCCGGCCCGTGGAAGGTACTGCGGCGCTGCCGTCCACAATTGTGGACGCAACTGCCACCCCGTTCCGCGTAGTGCGCCAAGGAGCCATCTCCTTGGAGAGCCTCCGAGCGATCGTTCCGACCCTCCTCGGCTTCGGCGAGACTGTACCCGCCGATGTTATCGAAGCTGCTGAAGAGACAGCATCTGAAGAAGCGGTTGCCGAAGATGAGGCTGACGAGACAGCCGCGGCGGAAGAGGCAGTTTCGGAGGCTGAGCCTGTCGCGGAGACCGCCACCCTGGGCGACGCCCCGTTTGAAGTGACAGAAGCCGCCGTCGTCGAACCGACGCCCGACGACGATTCGACTGCTCGCAACGATGTGGAGCCGCCGGCCCCACGAGAAGCCAAGTCCGAATGATTCCGGACCGCCAGCGCGTCCCCGTCCTCGACGTCGACGCTACTCCGTTGCGCGTCAATGAACTCATTGACGCCGTGGGCGGGCTCATTGCTGCGGGGACCACAAGCACTGTGCTCGGTCACAACCTGCATAGCATCACGCTGTTTCATTCATGTCCGGATGTCCGCGCGCTGTATGAGAAAAGCTCGATAGTCCTGCTGGATGGAGCCCCCGCCACGTTGCTGTGGGGGATTTCCCGGAAGCGGCAGGGCCTGCCCTTGGGCGAAGGGGCCATGGCGTACCGTTTGGGCTCCATGGACTGGATCCCTGAACTCGGCAAGGTTCCAGGATTGCAGCGGGTTGCTGTGGTCGGCGCCGGCCGGGAGGCCAATACCGAAGCGGTGGCCCGCCTCCGCTCCATCATTCCCGGCGCCACGGTGGACGGAATGCCCGGCGAGGGCTGGGATGACGCCCTTGAAGACGCCGTCGTGGGCTGGCTGGGCACATTCCAGCCGCAATTGGTGCTGTTGGGCCTGGGGATGCCGCTCCAGGAGCATGTCCTGCATGGCAGGCTGGGGGAGTTGCCGCCGGCTACCTATTGCGCCGTTGGAGGCGCTATTGAGCAAGTTGCCGGCATTCAGAAACTGGCTCCGCGCTGGCTGGGGCGGCTGGGGCTCGAATGGGCCTGGCGGCTGGTCCTCCACCCGGGCCGCGTTGCCTACAGAGTTTTCATTGAGCCGTGGAAGCTTGCCGGCCTGTTGGTTCGGCGCCGTTTTCAATCTCCCAAGACCAAAGGCAAGTAAATGACGTCCCAAGCTGTTGTGGTCGCCGTCGTGGTGACATATAACCGGCGTGAACTCCTCCAGACCACTCTGGCGGGCATCGCAGCCGGCACCCGGGTTCCGGACGCCGTCGTCGTGGTGGACAACGCCTCCACTGACGGAACCGCAGAGTTCCTGCGGGACTATCAGGGGCCGCTGGCTACGGACGTAGTCACTTTGAGCTCAAACGTTGGCGGTGCCGGCGGTTTTGTGGTTGGCATGGAGCGCGCCCTGCTGGATCACGGCGCGGACCACGTCTGGATCATGGACGACGACACGGAACCCCAAGCAGCCGCCCTTGCTGAAGCGCTGGATGTTTCCACTGCTTATCAGCAGGAAACAGGAGATACGCCGGCCTTCATTGCAAGCCGCGTGGTCTGGACCGATGGCCGCGACCACCCCATGAACCGTATGCGTCCCCGGATGGGTGCCAGCGAAGAAGCACGTCAAGCTGCTGCACGCGTCGGTGCCACGCAGATCCGGAGCGCTTCCTTCGTGTCCGTCCTGATCCGAGCCGAAGAGATCAGGAAATACGGCCTGCCCATCGCGGACTACTTCATCTGGAACGACGACCTTGAGTACACTGCCAGGGTCTCGCGCAAGGGAACAGCACTGACCACGGAATCTTCGGTGGCCAATCACCACACCAAGGTCTTTGGCGACGCCGGTGCTGACCCGGGCCCCCGCTTCTACTACGAAGTGCGGAACAAGCTCTGGGTGTACACCCGTTCCAACGCGCTGGCCCCGTGGGAAAAGATTCTGTTCACCGGCGCCTCACTGCGAAACTGGACACGCACCATTGCCGCCTCGCCAAACCGCAAAGTGCTTCTGGCCGGGCTTTTCAAGGGCCTGCGCCACAGTTTAAAGGCCCCGCGCTCCAATGCAGAGGTGCTCAACGGCATCTACGCTTTGCGCAACATCCAAGAGCCGGCCAGCTGACAGCCACGCAGCTTGGTTCCGGCTAAACAAGGCAGGGCTTTGCGGCTGCGTCACAGGGTGGTCACGGCTGTTGGCATTAGTATCGTGACTAGAGTCCACAGAAATCCCGCAACATTCGGCACAGCCGGTGCAGGCATGGCGACGGAGTAGTTCCATTTATCCACACACAGAATTCCACACCTCGAGGTGCCCGGAAACCACCGGCTTTGACGCGACGCACCGGCTGCGCCTGCTGATCACCGTTTCCGGAACAGTGGGCGGGCTGCTCCAGGGAGCCGCGTCATGATCATGTATCTGTTGATGGCACTCACGGCTGCCGTGGTGTCCTACGCGGGAACGTGGGGTGCCCGCGTGGCCGGAAACAAGCTGCGCCTGTACCGTCCCATCCGCAGCCGCGACATGCACTCCGCCCTGATTTCCAAGCTCGGGGGATTGGGCATCTTTGCGGGTTTCTTCGTCGCCTTGGTGGTTGCCAGCAACTCATTCTTCGTGAAGGACATTTTCAGGCACAACGATGCGCCCTGGGGGATTCTGGCCGGTGCTGTGGTGATCGTCGCCGTAGGGGTGGCAGATGACATCCTGGACATCCGATGGTGGATCAAGCTGCTGGGCCAAGGTGCTGCCGCTCTCATCGTGGCACTGTGGGGCGTCCGGATGTCGGTGGTGCCATTCATCCCGGAACCGATATTCCTCGAGTCTGAGATCCTACAGATTGTGCTCACTGCGGGACTCATTGTCACCACTATGAACGCCGTCAACTTCATTGATGGACTGGACGGTTTGGCAGCGGGAGTGGCCATCATTGGTGGCGGCGCCTTCTTCCTCACGGCGTACTGGGTTCACCGGAACAACCCCTCCACCGACAACTCAGATCTCGCGACACTCCTGATGGCCATTCTGGTGGGAAGTTGCATCGGGTTCCTGCCGCACAACTGGTTCCCTGCCAAAATCTTCATGGGTGACTCCGGAGCCATGCTTATTGGCTTGCTCATGGCCTCCGCCGGTGTTGTGGCAACGGGGCAGATTGGCTCCGGCCTGTATGACCGCGCCAATGGCATCCCTACGATTGTTCCGATTTTGCTGCCCTTCGCCGTACTGTCCCTGCCCCTCCTGGATCTCGGGATGGCCGTGGTCCGCAGGACTGCGAGGGGCCAGTCGCCGTGGTCGGCAGACCGTGGGCACCTCCACCACAAGCTGGTGGACCTCGGATACTCGCACCGTGCCGCCGTCGTCATGCTGTATGTCTGGACGTGCATCCTGGCTTTCGGTGGCGTCGCGTTCGCCGTCTTCCCATGGCAAATTGTGCTGATCGTGGTCATTGCGGCAGCGCTCATCATGGCGGCCGTGACGGCCTGGCCCTACTTCACCCGTAACTCGACGCGGCCGGGGGAGTAGTTGTGACGGCCGGTTATGGTCACAGTTCTATCTCATGTAGAATTCTTACTGCGGACAGTCACTCGCCCGTAACCCCACTTTGAGAATATGGCACCTGTGCCACGAGGATTGGTATCCCCATGACATCCAACGCCGAAACCGGACGCCCGTCCGGTAAACGTGGTGTTGGATCCGTCGGCAAGCCGTCCTCATTATGGCTTCGGTTGCTTCTTCTTAGCGCTGCATCAGCGCTGGCGGCCACTGCCGTCACCTGTGTGATCGCAGCTTTCATGAACGGCGGTCAGGGAGCGCTCTCAGCAGCGTTCGGCGCCGCGCTGGTCATGCTCTTCTTTGGCATCAGCCTTTTGATAGGCCACTTTGTAGGCCGCAACAACCCTTCAGGTGCTGTTGGCCTCTTTGTTGCCACGTATTTCATTAAAGTCGTCGGCTTTGCTGTTGTGCTCTTTGTGCTCGGCGCACCGGACTGGCTCCACCACCGCTGGTTCCTGATTGGCGCCGTGGTCACCGTTGTCTTCTGGCAGGCAGCAGAAATCTATGGTTTCAGCAAGGCCCGCCTCCAGATCTACAACGATCCTGAAGAGAAGAAGGGTGGCCCGGATGTCTCCGCGTAAGCGATATTCACGCCCGGCCCCACAAGCCCAGCAACCCGGAAAAGCCAATGAAAGCGCGGAAGCCGGAAACGACGGCGGATACAACGCCGGCATTGCCGTCTTCAGCTACATCATTGGCGGGATCATTGTCTGGAGTTTGATAGGCTGGGGTCTGGATAATCTGTGGGGGACCCGCTGGATTGTGCTCCTTGGCGCTCTGCTGGGAGCCGCAGGAGGGTTCTATCTTTCCCATATGCACGGCCTCACCAGGCAAAGCTCCTCTTCTGGCGAGAGCAACGCAGACAGCGGTCCGTCCATGGACGGGGACAGTAATGCCAAATAATTTCACACGGATTGTGGATGCGTCCAACGCTTCCGGATTCCAACCAATGCCCAATGATGGACACAGCAGAGAGGAAACGCGTTGATCGCGCTTGCGCTCCCCGCCCAGGATTCGGGGTCCTTCACCCCACCCGGAATCGACGAAATGCACCTGCCGGCAATCCTGCCTTGGGGTGCGCACGACGGATTCTCCAAGCAGATGCTGCTGGTGATTCTTTCAGTCGTCATTATCGCTACATTCTTCATCCTCGCTGCACGTAAGCAGCAGCTGGTACCCGGCAAGCTGCAGTTCGCAGGCGAGATGGCTTACGGCTTCGTCCGCAACAGCATCGCCAAGGACATCATCGGCGGCAAGGACTTCATCAAGTACGTCCCGCTGCTGTTCAGCTTGTTCTTCTTCATTTTGGTGAACAACATCTACGGCGCCATCCCGGTGATTCAGCTGCCGAGCTTCTCACACGTAGGCGGCGCCTATGTCATGGCCGGCATCGTGTACTTCACCTGGATCATCATCGGCATCAAGAAGAACGGCCTGAAGTACTTCAAGCTCGCCACCGTTCCTTCCGGTGTCCCGTGGTACATCCTCCCGATCGTGGTTCCGATCGAAATCATCTCCAACTTCCTGGTCCGCCCGGTCACGCACAGCCTCCGTCTGTTCGCGACGATGCTGGCCGGTCACTTGATCGTCATGCTCGCCGGTTCCGGCATCGAGTTCCTTGTCATGCAGGAGAACGTGCTGCTCAAGGGCGCATCGGTCCTGGTGCTGGTAGGCGCCGTGGCCATGTACATGCTGGAAGCACTGATCATGGCCCTGCAGGCTTACGTGTTCACCCTGTTGACCGCGATCTACATCGAAGGCGCCCTGCACGCCGATAGCCACTAGGCTCCCAAAACTTCCCCTTGCGGGGATGAAGCAACCCAAACAACCTGCCGCACGGGCGGCATCTTGAAAGGAAGAAAAAATGGAAGGCACCATCAACGGCTCCCTCAACCTCATCGGCTACGGTCTTTCGGCCATCGGCGGTGGTATCGGTGTGGGTCTCGTGTTCGCCGCGTACATCAACGGTGTTGCACGTCAGCCGGAAGCTCAGCGTGTGCTGCAGCCGATCGCGTTCCTTGGTCTGGCACTGACTGAAGCTCTTGCCATCCTCGGCCTCGTCTTCGCTTTCGTTCTTTCCTAATAATAAGAACCCAAGCGAATTCGACGCACGAGTAGATAGGACGGGTGAAATATGAATCAGCTGATCATCTCAGCCGCCACTGAAGGCGAAGCGAAGAGCAACCCGCTCGTTCCCAACGTCTGGGAAATGGGCGTTGTCCTCGTCGGCTTTGCGGTCCTCATGTACATCGTGGTCAAGTTTGTTGTCCCGATGTTCGAGAAGACCTTCGCAGAGCGCGCCGAAGCAATCGAAGGTGGCATTGCAAAGGCCGAAGCGGCCCAGGCGGAAGCTTCTGCAGCTCTTGAAGAGTACAAGCAGCAGCTCACCGACGCCCGCGCCGAAGCCAACCGAATCCGTGAAGAAGCACGCGCCGAAGGCGCCCAGATCCTTGCGGACCTCAAGGCCAAGGCTGCAGCAGAGTCTGCTCGCATCACCGAGCAGGCACACGCTGCCATCGAGTCGGAGCGCCAGGCAGCTGTTGTCTCGCTTCGTTCCGAGGTAGGCACCCTGGCCACCACGCTGGCCGGCCGCATCGTTGGTGAAGCACTCACCGACGACCAGCGCGCCGCACGCGTTGTGGACCGTTTCCTTGCAGATGTGGAGACCCAGAGCGCAGGTGCAGCTAAGTAATGGCAGGTATATCGAGCGAATCGCTGACCACAGCACTGGCGCAGTTGGAAGCCAAGCTTCCCTTCGCCTCGCTGCAGTTGGCTAAGGACCTCTTCGGAATCCTGGGAACGGTGGACAGCTCGGCTGGCTTGCGCCGCGCCCTGACTGACCCGTCCCGTACTGGAGACGAAAAGTCGGCGCTGGTCAAGCAGCTGGTTGGCGGAAAAGTCTCCGCTGATGCTGCTGAAATTGCGGGCGGACTGGCCAGCTCACGCTGGGCATCGGCACGTGATATCGGCGATGCACTCGAGACGCTTGCCGCCACGGTTGTCATTGCCGTAGCTGAAAACAAGTCGGCGGTTTCTGCCTCCGGTATCACGGGGCTGGAAGAGCTGGAAAACGATCTGTTTGCCTTCAACCAGATCGTCGCCTCCAGCCACGAAGTACAACGTGCTCTGTCTGAGCCGCAGGGATCCCCTGCGGCAAAGATTGCTCTGGCTGAGAAGCTTGTTCCTGGCAGCAGCGAGGAAGCAAAGGTTCTCATCAGCCAGGCAGTTACGCAGCCGCGCGGTGTCAAGCCGAGCAAGCTCGTCGATTCTTTCGCCAAGCTTGCAGCCAAGCGTCAGCAGCGCTGGATTGCAACTGTCAGCGTTACCCGTCCGTTGACGGAAACGCAGGCCAGCCGTCTGCAGGCCGGGCTGGATGCCCTGTACGGCCGCGAACTGAAGGTCAACCTCAACGTTGACCCCGCACTGATCGGTGGAATCCGTGTCCAGGTTGGTGACGAAGTGCTCGATGCTTCGGTCATCGCCCGCCTGAGCGAACTCCGCCGTCAGCTCGCTGGCTAGCCAGACCAAGCACAACTTAACTGATATAAAACCCGGTCATCGTGAGCAACGATGATCACGAAAACAGGAGAGCAGGGACTGCAGATGGCCGAATTGACCATCAACGCCGACGACGTCCGTAATGCGTTGAACGAGTTCGCGGCGTCCTACGAACCCGGTAACGCAGAGCGCGTAGAGGTTGGTCGTGTGACCACCGCAAGTGACGGCATCGCCCGTGTTGAGGGTCTTCCCTCGGTCATGGCGAACGAGCTGCTTCGCTTCGAAGATGGCACGCTGGGCCTGGCCCAGAACCTTGACGTCCGCGAGATCGGTGTCATTATCCTCGGTGACTTCACCGGTATTGAAGAAGGCCAGGAAGTTCACCGTACCGGTGAGATCCTGTCCGTTCCGGTTGGCGATGCCTTCCTGGGTCGCGTTGTTGACCCGTTGGGCCAGCCGATCGACGACCTCGGCGAGATCAAGGCCGAGGGCACCCGTGCACTGGAACTCCAGGCTCCGGGCGTCACCGAACGCAAGTCGGTTCACGAACCGATGCAGACCGGCCTCAAGGCTATCGACGCCATGATCCCGATCGGCCGCGGCCAGCGTCAGCTGATCATTGGTGACCGCCAGACCGGCAAGACTGCCATCGCCGTGGACACCATCATCAACCAGAAGGCCAACTGGGCTTCCGGAGATGTCACCAAGCAGGTTCGTTGCGTCTACGTTGGTGTCGGCCAGAAGGCTTCCACCATCGCAGCAGTCCGCCAGACCCTTGAGGATCACGGCGCGCTGGAGTACACCACCATTGTGGCGTCCCCGGCATCGGACCCCGCTGGCTTCAAGTATTTGGCACCGTACGCAGGCTCGGCCATCGGCCAGCACTGGATGTACGGCGGCAAGCATGTTCTGGTGATCTTCGATGACCTGTCCAAGCAGGCCGAAGCCTACCGCGCCGTATCCCTGCTGCTGCGCCGTCCGCCGGGACGCGAAGCCTACCCGGGTGACGTCTTCTACTTGCACTCCCGTTTGCTGGAGCGTTGTGCCAAGCTCTCCGACGAGCTCGGTGCAGGTTCGATGACCGGTCTTCCGATCGTCGAGACCAAGGCAAACGACGTCTCGGCCTACATCCCGACCAACGTGATCTCCATCACCGATGGCCAGATCTTCCTCCAGTCGGACCTCTTCAACGCCAACCAGCGTCCTGCTGTTGACGTTGGTGTTTCGGTCTCCCGCGTTGGTGGCGCTGCACAGGTCAAGTCCATGAAGAAGGTCTCCGGTACCTTGAAGCTGGACCTGGCCCAGTACCGCGACATGCAGGCATTCGCCATGTTCGCCTCTGACCTGGATGCTGCTTCCCGTCAGCAGCTGACCCGTGGTGCACGCCTGATGGAACTGCTGAAGCAGGGCCAGTACTCACCGTTCCCGGTTGAGAACCAGGTTGTTTCCATCTGGGCCGGTACCAAGGGTTACCTGGACGACGTTCCGGTTGAGGACATCAGCCGCTTCGAGTCCGAGTTCCTGGAGCACCTCGCGCACAAGTCCTCCATCCTGACCACGCTGGCTCAGACCAACGTCCTGGATGACGACACCGCTGCAGCCTTGAAGGAAGCGATCATTTCCTTCAAGAAGGGCTTCTTCGGCGAAGGCGACAACCACCTGGTTGGCGCCGGCCACGAAGAGCACGCAGCGATCTCCGGCGGCGACGTCGACCAGGAAAAGATCGTCAAGCAGAAGCGCTAGTTCCGATCACCTGCCCTGCCGGGGTCCGCAAGGGCCCCGGCAGGGCAGCACATCGGGAACTTAGGAAAGGATAAGTATGGGAGCCCAGATTCGGGTCTACCGTCAGAAGATCAGCTCGACGACGTCGATGCGCAAGATCTTCAAGGCGATGGAACTGATCGCTACCTCGCGCATCGGTAAGGCCCGCGCCCGCGTAGCAGCTTCACTGCCCTACGCGAACGCGATTACCCGCGCCGTTTCTGCTGTCGCAACTCAGAGCGAAATCGACCACCCGCTGACCACCGAGCCGGAGCAGATCCGCCGCGCCGCAGTCCTGATCATTACATCGGACCGTGGCCTTGCAGGATCGTACTCCGCGAGCGTGCTCAAGCAGGCTGAAGGTCTCACCGAGCTTCTTCACGCAGAAGGCAAGGAAGTCAAGGCGTACCTGGTTGGCCGCAAGGCGCAGGCGTACTTCGATTTCCGCAACCGGTCATACACCCGCGTATGGACCGGTGGCACGGACGCACCGGAATTCGAAACCGCACAGGAAGTCGGAGCTGCACTTCTCGAAGACTTCTCCACTGACTTCGAAGAGGGTGGCGTGGATGAGATCCACGTCGTCTACACCCGCTTCAAGTCGATGGTGACCCAGGAGCCCACGGTTATCCGTTTGCTCCCGTTGGAGGTCGTCGAAGAGGAAGCAGCCTCGGAATCCGAGCTGTTGCCGTTGTACGAGTTTGAACCGGAAACAGAGCAGGTGCTTGACGCACTGCTTCCGCGTTACATCGAGTCCCGCATCTTCGCAGCCATGCTGCAGGCCGCTGCTTCCGAGCTCGCAGCCCGCCAGCGTGCCATGAAGTCGGCCGGTGACAACGCTACCGATTTGATCAAGAAGTACACGCGCCTTCGCAACACGGCCCGCCAGGCCGAGATTACGCAGGAGCTTTCCGAAATCGTTGCCGGCGCTGACGCCCTCGCGTCCTAGCCTGCACCGGATTCGGTTCGAAGCCGCACCTGCAACAAACAGATAAACTTAACCCCACGCCATCTACTGAGTGAAGTGAGAGAGATGACTGCCACTGCTACCGAACACGTAGCAACGGCCGGTGCCACCGGCCGCATTGCCCGTGTTATTGGTCCGGTTGTCGACGTCGAATTCCCGGCTGACGCAATCCCCTCGATTTACAACGCTCTGACCACTGAGATCACTCTCAACGGCCAGACGAAGACCATCACGTTCGAGACCTCCCAGCACCTGGGTGACAACCTCGTCCGCGCCATCTCCCTGCAGGCAACCGACGGACTCGTCCGCGGTACCACTGTCCAGGACTCCGGCGCTCCGATCTCCGTGCCCGTCGGCGACGGCGTCAAGGGCCACATCTTCAACGTTCTCGGCAAGCCGCTGGACGTCGAAGAGTCCGAGATCAAGGCTGACGCCTACTGGCCGATCCACCGCAAGGCTCCGGCCTTCGCCTCCCTCGAGGGCTCCACGGAGATGCTCGAGACCGGCATCAAGGTCATCGACCTTCTCACCCCGTACATCAAGGGTGGAAAGATCGGCCTGTTCGGCGGCGCCGGCGTTGGCAAGACCGTTTTGATCCAGGAAATGATCACCCGTGTTGCCCGCAACTTCGGTGGTACTTCGGTATTCGCCGGTGTCGGCGAGCGTACCCGTGAAGGTAACGACCTCTGGGTTGAAATGGAAGAGGCAGGCGTCCTCAAGGACACCGCCCTTGTCTTCGGCCAGATGGATGAGCCGCCGGGAACGCGTCTTCGCGTAGCCCTCTCTGCGCTGACCATGGCGGAGTACTTCCGCGATGTCCAGAACCAGGACGTGTTGCTCTTCATCGACAACATCTTCCGCTTCACGCAGGCGGGTTCGGAAGTTTCCACACTGCTCGGTCGCATGCCGTCCGCTGTGGGCTACCAGCCCAACCTTGCTGACGAGATGGGTCTCCTCCAGGAGCGCATCACGTCAACCAAGGGTCACTCCATCACGTCGATGCAGGCCATCTACGTGCCTGCTGATGACTACACCGACCCGGCCCCGGCCACGACCTTCGCACACCTCGACGCGACCACGGAACTTTCCCGTGAAATCGCATCCCGTGGTCTGTACCCGGCCGTTGACCCGCTGACGTCGACTTCCCGCATCCTGGATCCCCAGTACATCGGCAAGGACCACTACAACACGGCTGTCCGTGTTAAGCAGATCCTGCAGAAGAACAAGGAACTCCAGGACATCATCGCCATCCTCGGTGTTGACGAACTGTCTGAAGAGGACAAGATCGTCGTGTCGCGTGCACGCCGTATCCAGCAGTTCCTCTCGCAGAACACCTACACCGCCAAGCAGTTCACCGGCGTTGAAGGCTCCACCGTGTCCATCAAGGACACCGTTGAAGGCTTCACGGCCATCTGCGACGGAGAGCTTGACCACATCGCAGAGCAGGCGTTCTTCAACGTCGGCGGCCTGGATGACGTCGAGCGCCAGTGGGCCAAGATCCAGGAACAGACCAAGTAGTATGGCTGAGCTCGAGGTTGAGATTGTCGCAGCGGACCACTTCGTGTGGTCCGGCGCGGCCAAGATGGTGAAGGCCCGCACCAGCGATGGTGAAATCGGAATCCTGCCGGGCCACTCGCCCCTTCTGGCCATCATGGCCGCGGGCGAGCTGGCAATCCAGCCGGTTTCCGGTGACCGTATTGCGGTAGAAGTCGACGGCGGATTCTTCTCCGTGGACAACGATCGCGTGGTCATTGTTGCTGACAACGCCAAACTGGGCGAAGCGGCTACAGCGGGGATCCGATAGCACGACCTTGATGGACGATTCCCTTATTCCGTTCATCGCCCTGGCAACAGCGTTTACGTTGCTGATCATTTCACTGTGCCTGTTCGGGGTGCGCCGCTTCAACCTGCGGCGTGCCCTGGGCACGGTCGACGCCTCCATTTGCACGGCTGGAAACAGCTGGCAGATGGGGGTTTGTCGTTATCAGGACAATGAGCTTGAGTGGTTCCGCTTGATGTCCCTCAGTGTGATCCCCAAACACAGGTTCAAACGCAGCTCCCTCGAACTTCTGGGCCGCCGCCAACCTACCGAGGATGAACTCGTCAGGATACAGCCCGGCGTCGTGGTGGTTGAACTGCAGTACGAAGGCAAAAAGTTCATGCTGGCCATGAACTTCGACGCCTACGCAGGGTTGTCCTCCTGGCTGGAAGCCGGACCGGTCATCGGCGTCGGTACCTGGCGCTAGGTATTATGGACTTTCTTTCGGACGTCAGCCTTGTTGATGGACCGTTCCTCTGGTTCAGCATTGCTTGCGGTGCTGCCGGTGGGGCCTACCTCCTGTGGCGGCGACGTCGTTCCTGGCCGTTCGTCGTTCTGGCCGCCCTGCTGATGGCAGTGGGCGTCGTGACACTGGTGCACTGGATCCTGGTGGATCTGATGGCCACGTTTTCCGAGAACCTGCCCTTTGAGACCTTGGCCTGGTCGGTGCCGGCAGTCGCTGCCATACTTCTCTGCATTGCCCGGTTCCCTCGAAGTTCCGGGAAGGACCGCTCGCTGAGTGTCTTCGCGATGCTTGGCGTCATTTTGCTGAGCGCGGTTCAAGTTAACCTTTACTTCGGCCTGAACAACTCTGTAGCCGACTTGCTCGGTACCGCGGTTGCGCGGATCCAGCCGCTGGAGACGAGCCTCAAACGCAGCCCTGACGCTCAACCCGGTCCCGACTTTTCCACGTGGAAGGCACCGGAGTCGATGCCGGGGCTGGGAATCCTGCGCAAAGCGGATATTCCGGGTACCGTGTCCGGTTTCGCGGCGCGGGAGGCCTATATCTATCTTCCTCCTGCCTATCAAACGGCGGCCCGGCCCAGCCTGCCCGTACTGGTCCTTTTCTCCGGGCAGCCCGGCGGTCCCGCCGACTGGCTGACTGGCGGCCAACTGCGGTCACAACTGGACCGTTTTGCTGAGGCGCACCATGGCGTTGCTCCGGTGACGGTGGTAGTTGACCCCAATGGAACGGGCAACGGAAACACCATGTGCATGGACAGCCTCATTGCCCAAGCGGACACGTACCTGTCGCAAGACGTGCCTGCCTGGATCAAGTCCACGCTGGACGTTTCCACCGATCCCCGGCAGTGGGCAGTGGGGGGATTCTCTTTCGGGGGAACGTGTGCCATGCAGATGGGAACGGCTCACCCTGAGATTTTTCCGTCCATCCTGGCATTCTCGGCGGAGCGGGAGCCGGCGCTTGCCAAGGACCGAAACAAGACCATTCAGGACTCGTTCGACGGCGATGTTGCAGCTTTTGAGTCCAGAACGCCGTTGGTGTTGATGCAGCAGCGCAACTACGCAGGCAGCGGAGCCTATCTTGCCGCGGGTGAAACGGATCACGAGTTTGTCGACTACATGCATGAGCTCGCGAATGCGGCGCGGAACGCTGGCTTTGAAATCGAAGAACACTCCATCCAGCATGCAGGGCACTCGTGGGACGCAGTGGTGAGGGGAATGCCGGGGGCGCTCGGTTTTCTCTCCGGGCGGTGGGGGCTGCCGCAATGAGCCTTGCGGTGAGAGGCGTGGTGAGGCCCGCGATGTTGCAGGCGGGCCGGCATCTGCGGGCCACACCGGTCACACTTTTTGTGCTGGCTTTGTTTGTTGTGCTGTCACTTGTGTCCGGCAGTTTCCTTTCCGGGCCCCCGGAGCCGTGGCTTGCCTTCGCCGGCGTGTCCTTGGAAGGACTGAAGTCGGGCGAGTGGTGGTCAATCTGGACCTCGTTGTTCTTCACCACCAACCCGCTGGCTTATGCCACTGCAATCATGATGATCCTGTTCCTTTTGGGTCTCGCGGAGCGGCGCTTGGGTTCGCTGAAAACCGCGGGTGTGTTCTTGGGCAGCCAGTTTGCCTGCGTCTCTGCTTTTCTTTTGGTCACCCAGGTGGCGCAGCACTCCGATGACGGATGGCTGTCGCGGATGGCGGACACACGGTTGATCGGTCCTTACGGGGCAGTGCTGGCAACTGCTTTGGCTGCCAGCGCGTTGCTTCCCACACTGTGGCAACGACGCTTGCGTACGGTGACGATGTCCATTTCGCTGCTCTTGGTGTTGTACGTGGGGCACGCCGAGACCGTTGTCGGGTTCCTGGGCGCCTTGATCGGCTTGGCTGCAGGGTGGTGGTTGCAAAGCAGCCAGGGACATCTCCATCTTCATCGGTCCACGGGCAGGGAAGTGCGGAACCTCCTGGCCTTGACGATGGCGATCTTCGCTGTGGGACCTATTGTGACGGCGGCAGCGAAGAGCCCGTCCGGCCCCTTGGCTTTGCTGCGGGACGTGATCCTGAATCCCTTGCCCACGCTCGGCCAGTTGGAAACAAACTGCGGGGGAACCATTGATGTCGCCTGCCTGGAGTTGGGCCGGCAGGGTTACACAGGCCCGTTCGGCTTGGCGCTGGCAGTGGTGCCCGTGGCCCTGCTCCTCATTTGTGCCGACGGCATGAGACGCGGGCGACGACTTGCCCTGGGTATCGCGATTGGCGTCCAACTGGTGGTGGTGGCGTTGTCAGCGATTTATCTGGGCCTTTTTGCCGGCATGCCCAGGCCTCAAGGACGTCCCCACGTAACCATGTTGAACTCGGCGGTGGTGCATCTGATACCCCTTGTTTTGGTCCCGCTGGTTCTGGCAGTGCTCCTCTTTGCTTACCGTGGCCATTTCCGGGTGGTGTCCTCAGATCGCCTCCGGCGCAAGGTGTTCTGGTTGGTAGGCCTGACGGGGGCAGCACTCAGCCTCGCGTACACGGCCGTGTGGCTGGCTTCCGGCGGCATGGACCGCGACGGCGGCTTGCTCGGGTTGGCTGCCGAACTCGCCAGGCAGTACCTTCCGGTTCCACTGCCCGGCGTTTACCGGAAAGTCTTCGCTGAACGCGATGTTATGGAGGTCTTCCTCTTCTCCTATTCCGGAACAGTCTTTTGGCTCGTTGCCTTGCTGGGAGTCTGGATATTGCTCATCCGGGGCCACCATGCCGGAGGGCTTGACCACCAAGCCCGCGAAGCAGCCCGGCAGCTGGTCAAGTCGGGAGGTGACTCGTTGTCCTGGATGGCGCTGTGGGAACCGAACAAGTACTGGTTCAACGCCGACCACACCGGGGGAGTGGCGTACCAACAACACGGCAACGTGGCGTTGACGTTGGCTGGACCGATTGGTTCCATCGACCACCACGTGGACACAGCGAAGGGGTTCCTTGAATATTGCTCCCGGCATGCGTTGATTCCCTGCTTCTACTCCTGCACCGATGAGTTGTGGCCCATGCTGCAGTCACGAGGATTCCGCAGGGTTGCCGTTGCCCAGGAAACCCGGCTGCGGATCACGGAGCTGGAATTTCGCGGCAAAGAATGGCAGAACGTCAGAACGTCACTCAACCGTGCCGCAAAGCTGGGGATTTCGGCCAAATGGGGCCGGTACTCCGAGCTGTCGCACGGTGTGCGCGCCCAAGTCAGTGAAGTCTCCGAAGAGTGGGCGGCCCAGAAGAAGATTCCGGAGATGGGCTTCACCTTGGGTGGCCTCGACGAGCTGGAAGACGACGACGTCCTGTGCTGTGTCGCAGTGGACGATCTGGGATTCGTCTACGGGGTTACCAGTTGGCTACCGGTCTACGAGGACGGCAAGGTGGTCAGCTGGACACTGGACTTCATGCGGCGACGCGGAGATGCTTTTCCCGGGGTCATGGAGTTCCTCATAGCCTCGGCCATCATGCACCTCCGTGGATCCGTGGAGGTCATCTCGCTGTCAGGCTCGCCTTTGGCCCGGGAGAGGGGTGAAATCGAACAGGAAGCGGAAGGCCTGGCTGGAATTCTCGACGTAGTGGGGCAGGCTTTGGAACCTGTTTATGGATTCAGGTCTCTGGCTTCCTTTAAATCGAGATTCCAACCCGAGTACCGAACCTTGTACATGTATTATCAGGACCCGCTGCACCTTCCGGCAATGGGACGTGCGCTCAGCCGCGCCTACCTTCCGGGATTGTCGGTGCGGCATTCCGCGAGGTTGCTCCGGACGTTGGTTGGTTGAATAGTCAACGCCTATTCGGCGTGGCGATTCCAGGTTTCTTCACGGTTAGTAACAGTAGTTGTCGAAATATCGGACAATAGGAACCTTAAACACGTAGACCCCGGCTGAAAGGCCGGGGTCTACGTGTTTGTTGAATCTGCAATGCGCAGAATTCAACGGGTAAGGCTAGACGACAGTAACGCCGGTTGCCTGGGGGCCCTTGGCGCCCTGACCGATCTCGAACTGAACGCGCTGGTTCTCATCGAGGGTCTTGAAGCCGCCGGTCTGGATCTCGGAGTAGTGAACAAAAACGTCCCCATCCGAGTCATCCGGGGTGATGAAGCCGAAGCCCTTTTCAGCGTTGAACCACTTGACGGTTCCCAGTGCCATGTATTTCTCCTCATTGTGGAACATCAGTCCGATACACCTCGTACCGGCTTTGTTACTCCGCGAGAAGACCTTGGATTCCGTCCAGGCGGGGCCCGGTTGGTTTCGCAGGAGCTTCACGCTCGCAACTCGTCTTGCGAGCATGAAAACCACCTACACAAAGACTGCTACAACACTTTCATGTGCCCTGCCGGAGGTCAACGGTCTTTTGGGTAATTCGGGAAAATTTTCGGTAAAAAGAAGGTAACGCAAGCCCACTTCTATTCACACTAGGAGAACCACTGGCCGTTGCGCATGACGCCGG
Organism: Paenarthrobacter aurescens; assembly: GCF_025421775.1. Taxonomy (GTDB): domain Bacteria; phylum Actinomycetota; class Actinomycetes; order Actinomycetales; family Micrococcaceae; genus Arthrobacter; species Arthrobacter aurescens_B. Next base: position 232,774 of record NZ_JAOEFX010000005.1, read on the forward strand.
TTAGTTCGAGGTCTTCGTTAGTGACAACAACGTCCGCACGCAGCCCACGGCGCAGCCCGCCCAGTTCGTCGGATAGTCCCAGTACAGCTGCGGGTACCGCCGTTGCGGAGCAAATTGCGTCCGGAAGGGCAACGCCGGCAGCCACGGTTTTGCGGACGACCTCCAGGAGGGTGGCGGTGCCACCCGCAATGGAGCCGGTCGCATCAAGAGTGGCGACGCCATCGCTGACGGTTACCGGGGAAGGGCCGAGCATGTAGCTTCCGTCTGACAGGCCGGCAGCGGCCATGGAGTCCGTCACCAGGACAATGTTGGAGGCACCCACCAACTGGAAGACTGTGGCCACTGTGCTGGGGTCCAAATGGGTTCCGTCGGCGATGAGTTCAACAACGGCTTTTCCTTCCTGCGCCATCCGCAGGCATGCCGCTACAGGACCCGGCGCGCGGTGGTGCATGGGCGGCATCCCGTTGAAAAGGTGCGTCACAGTGGGGAGCGAGCTGACGCCGTCGAATCCTGCTGACTCAAGCCCCTCGCGGGCGGCGGCCAACGACGCCGCCGCGGTGGCGTCGTCGCAATCTGTGTGACCCAGCGAGGGTGTAACTCCGTGTGATGTCATCAGGTCAACCAGTGCCGCCGCCCCCGGAAGCTCAGGAGCATACGTCATGGTATGGAGCTTGCCCGCCGCAGCGCCCACGAGCTCGTCCATGAGGTCGAGGTCAGGTTCCAGCAGGTAGTCGGGATTCTGGGCGCCGCAGCGGGCATGCGAAAGGAAGGGACCTTCGAGGTGGATACCGGCCACGAGGCCTTCGTCGGCTAGCTTCACGTAGAGCTCGATGCCACGAAGGAGATCTTCCCGGGGAGCGGTCACCATGCTGGCGAGGACCGTTGTTGTTCCTGAGCGGTGCAGGAAGTCGATGGCTTGACGCGCAGAAGCCTCGTCCCCGCTGGGAAAATCGCCCCCGTTGCCGCCGTGGCAATGTATGTCTACAAGGCCGGGGATGAGGTAGCTGCCGCTGGGGACTCCGAGGCGGACGGCGCTCTGGAAGCCCTCGAATGCCTCAGGATGAAAATCAGTCGCCGGCCCGGCATAGGCGATTCTGTCGCCATCGATGGCCACAAGGCCGTCCTCCACCACCTCGCCATCGCTGACAAGCGTTCCTTTGATGATCTGGTGGCTTGGCGCGGAAGGAGGAAAGCGATCTGGGGCAGTCATGATGTCGATTCTAGTGGCCTGCGGCACACCATCCCGAAGACAAAGACTCAGAAGAGTCGCGACTCGCTGTCGTCCACGCCGCGCATGGCGTCGTAATCAAGCGTCACGCAGTCGATGCCACGGTCGTTTGCCAGAACTTTGGCTTGCGGCTTGATCTGCTGTGCGGCGAAGATCCCGCGGACCGGAGCCAGCAGGGGGTCGCGGTTGAGCAGTTCCAGATAACGGGTGAGCTGCTCGACGCCGTCGATATCACCGCGGCGCTTGAGCTCAACGGCAACCGTGGCCCCGTTACCGTCCCTGGCCAGGATGTCGACGGGTCCGATTGCAGTGAAATACTCACGGCGGATGAGGGAATAACCGGTTCCGAGGGTCTCGATCTGCTCTGCCAGGAGTCGTTGGAGATCGGCCTCCACGCCGTCCTTGATCAGACCGGGATCGGTGCCGAGTTCGTGGGAGGTGTCGTGCAGTTGCTCGTAGATGTTGATGATCAGGCGGTCATCGGTCTTGGCCGATTGGACTGTCCACTGTTCAACCACGCCTTCCTCCACCTCGGTCTCTTCCGGAGTAGTCACCCGCAACGTGGCGGGTGGGCTCATCCAGTTCAGCGGCTTGTAGGAGCCGCCGTCAGAGTGCACCAAAACGGAACCATCTGCCTTGACCAGCAGCAGCCGGGTAGCGAGGGGGAGATGGGCCTTGAGGCGGCCAACGTAATCAACAGAACAACGGGCTATGACGAGTCGCACCCGCCCCACATTACCGTCTCACCATCTACAACATGGTGGCTGGGGCAGAATGGAAGCATGCCCCGTTCCAACCGCCCACGTCGCAACGCGTCCAGCACACGCTCCGGCAATGCCGGCGGAAAATGGACGGAACCGGCGCCGGCGCTCGATCTTGAGCGGGCCCGTGCAGGAATCGCCCGACGTGAAAGCGCACCTGACGGTGAATGGATGGTCAGGACCATGACCGCGAAGAAGGCGGAAAAGCAGTACATTTGCCCTGGCTGTTCCACCGCGATAGTCCCGGGCATCGCCCACTTGGTGGTGTGGTCGGACAGCCACCTGTTCGGACAGGCCGCAGGGCTGGCCGAACGCAGGCATTGGCACACCAACTGCTGGACTGGCCGGACGTACCGCTACCGCTGATTCGATACGCTTGGAAGCATGACTTTCGACCCCGCCACGCTTGTTTTCACCCCTCAGGACGCACCTTCGGAGATCCGTGCTTCCACGGTGCTTCCCGCCCGGCGGGAAAATGTGGAATTTACCACCGAGGACGGCAAGGTACTGCTGGGCGAACTGGCGCTGCCGGAGTCAGGGGACATCACCGCGACGCTGATCACGCTCCACCCGTTGCCCACACACGGTGGGTTCATGGATTCGCACGTCTACCGGAAGGCTTCGTACAGGCTCCCGGCCCTGGCCGGAGTTGCCGTCCTGCGATTCAACACCCGCGGTACCCAGTCGCCGCGCGGAACCAGCGATGGCCGGTTCGAGGAAGGCATTGGTGAGCGCTACGACGTCGAGGCAGCTGTGCGGTTCGCCGTCGAGCGTGGCCTGCCGAACCGCTGGCTTGTGGGTTGGTCCTTCGGCACCGAACTCGCCCTGATGTACGGCGCAGTGGAGCCGGTGTCCGCGCAGATTGAAGGGGCAGTGTTGTTGTCGCCGCCTTTGCACCGGGCCACCGACGTCCACCTCAAGGAGTGGGCCGCATCAGGCAAGCCCATGACGGTTCTGGTGCCGGAACATGACGACTATCTGCAGCCTGCCGAAGCAGCCCAGCGGTTCAGCCTGGTACCGCAGGCCCGGCTGATCGGCGTCGACGGCGCCAAGCACCTTTGGGTAGGTGAGAAGTACGCGGCGCGGGTCCTGGACGAAATTGTCGACGACGTCACTCCCGCAGGTGCCGGCGTTGACGGCTTGCCGCGCCAGTGGGCGGGGCCGGTCGCAAGCGCCTAGTCCGGCAGCGAAGAGTTTTTGTACAGATAATGCCCCTTAACCTCGCGGTTAAGGGGCATTATCTGTACAAAAACCCGGCAGGGGACGAGGTCAGTGCCGGTCTTGGCGGATGATGAAGACTTCCTTGATCAGCAGCATGATCGCGGCCGCTGTGGGAATCGCGATCAGTGCGCCCAGCACGCCAAGCAGGCTTCCGCCCGCAATCACCGAGATCACAGCTACAGCGCCCGGAACGGCTACTGCGCGCTGCATGATGCGCGGTGAGATGAAGTAGGCCTCGAACTGAAGATAGGCGAAGTAGGCAATCGCATAAACCACGGCGGTCTGCCAACCGGCAGTGAGTGCCACGAGGATCACCACGATGGCAGCGATCATGCCGCCCACCAAAGGAATGAACGCCAGCAGGGCCACCACGAAGGCGAGCAGCACGCTGAAGGGGATACCCAGGATGGTCATCACGATGAAAGCGAAGATCGCATTCAGGAGGGCGACGCAGGCCTGGCCGATCACGTAGTTGCCCACGGAGTCGGTGATGGCTTCGGAAAGCGCCTCAACCCGGGGGCGGCGGGATCGCGGAGCCAGGCGGTAGGCCCACTTCTTCATGGATGGCAAAGCCGCCAGGAAGTAGAGGCTCAGAACCAGGACGATCAGGGAACCGAACAGTCCGTTGGCTACGGTGGAACCAAATCCGACAACACCGCCGAAGATGCCGCCCATGGCCTCGGGATCCTTGACGAACTTATCCAGCTCGGTGGTGATCCGGTCGCGTACGCCAAACTGGCTGTCGGCGTTGCGGAAGAAGTCCGAGTCGAGGAAGCCGCGGATCCATTCCGGGGCCTGGCGAACAATTTCCGATACCTGTTCAACGATCGTGGGAATCAGTGTGGCGAAGAATCCGGCGACGGCGAGGACCAAAGCTGACACGGAGATCAGGATGCCGGCGACGCGGGGGACCTTGCGTGACTCGAGCCACCGGACCACTGGGTCCAGGCCAAGGGCGATGAAGAGGGCAGCGACGATCCAGAGGATCAGCTGGGTGGTGTTGCTGGCGATGTAGAAGACCGCCAGGGCAACGCCAACGCCGGCCGTTCCCATGAACCCCACGTAAAGGGGGTGCTGCGATGACATCCGCGGGCCGGGCGCTCCGAAGCCGTGGTCGTCCTCAGGCCGGTGGCCCTCACGCGCCTGATCCGATTCGTCTTCCGGGGGCATTTCGAAGCGAACGCGGTTGCGGGCTCCGGGGATGGGCTGCCTCAGCCTGCGGCTGAGGGCGGCAAGTCGTCCGGTTCGGACGGGAACCGTGGCAGCGGTGGCGTCCGAACCGGCATCCACCGCACGTGACCCGGGCTCATCGGCGGGACGGGGCTCCAAAGGGTCTTTCACGCGGTTTTGCTGCCTTTTCATTGGTGGTTAGGGGATGATTCAGGCGCAGGAGGGCCCGGATATCATGATCATCGCCACACTATCAGGAGCGCTGAATGGCACCGCAGCGGCGCGATGGCGGGGATTTCCGGATGTTGGGGAGATCACCCCGATCTGACTCTCTGATAACAAAACGGTTACCCTTGAAGTTCAACGACCGCTGATGATAGGTGATCCTGTGCGTTTGAAGACTGCAGCCTTGCTGGTGCTGCTGGGCCTGCTGACGATGCTGGCCGGCATAGGCCAGCTGACTTTCTGGGCCCCCTCTGAGACTGTGACGGCCTCGGTTCCCAGCGATACCAAAGCTGCCCCGTTGACCGTGATCGACCAAAAGTTGATTGCCCTCCACGACGGGCCGGTGAAGATCAAGATCCAGGGTGAAGGCAACTTCATCGTCGCTACCGGACGTCCGGACGACGTCGAAGCCTGGGTGGGTGAAACTGCCCACACCACGCTGACCGGCGTGTCGGCGGACCAGAAGTCACTTGAGGTGTCCTCTGTGGACGGTGAAGCAACAGCACCATCCCCGGCCGGATCCGATCTATGGGTCAGCACCGAGGATGCCAGCGGCGAACTCGACTACACCTGGAACCCGCCGGCTGATGGCGAGTGGTCCCTGCTGGTAGCCGGCGACGGAACCCAGCCTGCGCCGTCGTCGATTTCCATGACGTTCCCGAACAACGCCACCACCCCCTGGGCCGTGCCGCTGATCGTTCTGGGCATCATCATCATTCTTGTGGGGGCAGCGCTGCCCTTCGTCGCCAAGGCCCTCAGCAACCGCCGCAAGGACGGCGAGGGTGATGGGCCCCGCGATGGCGGCGAAACCACCACGTTGCCTGTGCAGTCTCCCGCGGGTGACGCAAGCGGCCGCCGCGGTAACGACACCGAGGGCCCGGCATTGCGGGTCACCGCAGTCGCTGCTGCGCTGGCAGCTGTGATGGTTGGCGGAACAGCGGTCGCTGCCCAGGCGACGACCACTCCCGGACCGACCTCCACCAGCTCCGCGGCAGCCCCCGCGGAAGGCGAAGGCGGCAACCCTGTCTTGCTGGAGTCCCAGTTGCAGCGGATTCTGGAGCAGGTAGCCAGCACCGTGGACGCGGCCGATGCTGCCAAGGACGCGGCCAAGCTGGCCCCGCGCGTGGACAAGATGGAACTCCAGATCCGGACGCAGAACTACAAGATCCGGTCAGCAGTCTCGGCCTACGAACCGCGGATGCCGGTTCGTGCCACCAAGCTTCAGAGCAGCGTCATCAGTACCAAGCGTGATTGGCCGCGCACGGTCTTCGCCTTGACGCAGGGCGAGGGAAACGTAGTGCCACAGGTCCTCACGCTCGTGCAGCTTTCTCCGCGTGAAAACTACAAGCTGTGGGCCAGCGCGCCGCTCCAGCCAGGAACCAATTTCCCCTCCTTCCCCGTTCCACGGGAAGGGACGGAAGCCGTGCCCGCCGCCGATAACACTGGTTTGGCTTACAGCGGCAACGAGGCCCTCGGCATCCTGGCCGAAATGTTGACCACCCCTGATTCGCCCAACCGGAGCAAGCTGGCCGACGGGCAATCGTCGCCGTACATCGCTGGTGCCCTCACCTACCAGGCTGACACTGTGAAGAACGGAACCAGTGCCAACTTCAAGTTCACGCACACACCCGTGAACAACCAGACCGTTGTGTTGCGCACTGCTGACGGAGGCGCTCTGGTTGTCGGCCGCCTGGACTTCGCTTTCGAGGGAACGCCCAAGGCTGCAGGCGACAAGCTGCTGCTCGAGGACGATTCCGCAGTTTTCGCCGGGGGCAAGGAAACCACCACGGGGATGGTCCTGAACTTCGCCGAGTCGGTTGCCGTGTACATTCCGCCGGCCGGCTCCACCGATCCCATGGAGCTCGTAGCAGCCACCCGCGGTCTGGTCGGAGCCAGCTTCAAGTAGGCCTGACCATGGCAGGGCAGCGGCTAGAGTGGACGGTATGAGTTCGCCCGGATACCGACCCACTCCAGCCGCTGCCAGCCAGCTCAACTTGCGTGGCGCCGTTGACCTCTCGTCGCTGCGCCGCCCGGCCTCGCCTTCGGCGCCTCCCGGCACCGCAGGCGGTGGGGCTCCACACGGCGGTGGTACGCAAGACACCGCCGACGCCGGCCAGGCGCCCCTTCGTGTGGATGCCACCGAAACAAACTTCCAGGACCTGGTGCAGTTGTCGGCGCAGATCCCAGTCCTGTTCCTCCTCTGGTCGCAGTACGCGCCGGAGTCCCCGGCGGTCCTTGACGCGGCCGAACGAGTCGTTCAAAGCTACGGCGGACGCCTTGTTCTTGCTGCCGCCGATGTCGATGCTTTTCCGCAACTGGCGCAGGCTTTCCAAGTGCAGGCTGTCCCCACCGCTGTTGCTGTGGTCAAGGGCCAGCCCGTTCCCCTTTTCCAAGGTCCCGCCGATGATGCGCAGATCCGGGACCTGGTGGAAGAACTCCTCAAGGTGGCCGCTGCCAACGGGGTCACCGGAAGTATTGGCGAAGCCGGCCAGGGTGAAGAGACTGAACCGGCACCGCTCCCACCGCTCCACCAAGCCGCCATCGAAGCCATCGAGGCCGGTGACTACGCGGGAGCCGCAGCTTCGTACAAGCAGGCTCTCCTGGAGCAGCCCGCGGACGCCGACGCCAAAGCCGGTTTGGCCCAGGTCGAGCTGATGGCGAGGTTGGAGAACCTCTCTGCTCCCGAGGCCGAAAGCCTCCGCGACCTTGCCGCCAAGGAGCCGGACAACATTGACGCCCAGCTGGGGATCGCCGACCTTGACGTCTCCGGCGGACACATTGAGGACGCCTTCAACCGCATCATCACGTTTATCGGCAGGAATTTCGGTCCTGAGCGTGAGACCGCCCGCGTGCGGCTCCTTGAGCTTTTTGAGGTAGTCGGAACCCAGGACGAGAGAGTGGCCAAGGCGCGTCAGGGGCTCGCGAGAGTTCTTTTCTAATGCCATCAGCGCTGTTCTCTCCACTGGAGCTGCGTTCACTCACCATCCCGCATCGGGGGTGGGTATCGCCGATGTGCCAGTACAGTTGCCACCCCGAGACCGGCGAGGGCGTCCCGAACGACTGGCATTTGATGCATCTGGGATCTTTTGCGGCCGGAGGTGCCGCGCTGATTATGAGCGAGGCAGCAGCGGTGAATCCCGTTGGCCGGATCAGCCCCCTGGATGCGGGCCTGTACTCCGATGAGCAGGCTGCCGGTTGGGAACGCATTGTCCATTTTGTGCACAGGCATGGTGCCGTTGAGTGCAAAATCGGCGCGCAGCTGGCCCACGCAGGCCGTAAGGCATCAACGTATTGGCCGTTTTCCGGGCGCTCTGGTTCAGTTCCGGTGTCCGACGGCGGGTGGGTTACCGCCGGGCCGACGAACCTGCCGTTCAACGGCTATGCAGCACCTGCGGCCATGAGCGAGGAAGACATCCAAGGCGTCGTGGCTGACTTTGCGGCAGCCGCTTCCCGCGCAGTTGCCGTGGGGTTTGACACCGTGGAGATTCACGGCGCCCACGGCTACCTGTTGCACCAGTTTCAAAGCCCCCTCATCAACACCCGGACGGATAGTTGGGGTGGAAGCGAAGAGGGGCGGAACAAGCTCATGCTCAGCGTGGTGGACGCGGTGCGGGAAACCATTCCTGATTCGATGCCTCTCCTGCTTCGGATCTCCGCATCCGACTGGGCCGACGGGGGAGTGGACGTTGGGGCGTCAGTCCGACTGGCGCGGTCCGCGGCTGATCGCGGCGTTGATTTGGTGGATGTCTCCAGCGGCGGCGCCGTAGCGCACCAGAAGATCAGGGCAGCCCCCGGCTACCAGGCCGGATTCGCCGAGCAAGTAAGGCGCGACGCCGGCGTCCCCACCGGAGCGGTGGGGCTTCTCACGAGTGCCACACAGGCAGAGGACATCGTTGCCAACGGCAGGGCCGATGCCGTCTTCATGGCCCGTGCGGCATTGCGTGATCCCCATTGGTGGCTGAGGGCAGCTTACGAACTTGGCCATGACATTCCCTGGGTCCCACAGTATGAACGGGCCGTTCCCCGCCACGGCTTCTAGGGCTCCCGCCGGTTTCCATAAGCGCGGTTAGGCTGGTCACATGACGGAACCACGCCATGAAACCACGCCCATGTCCGCGCCGCCACAAACCGACGCGCCGCCACAAACCGACGCGCCGCCACAAACCGACGCGCCGCCACAAACCGACGCCGCCCCGCAACAGGGCGCTCCGGAACTGCCCTCAGAAGGAGCTCCCGGGGGTTCTCCCCTCGCCGCGCTGTCCATTCGTGGACTGGCCAAGCGCTTCGGTGACAAGGTAGCTGTCGATGGCGTCAGCCTGGAAGTGCCGGCGGGTTCCTTTTACGGGATGGTTGGTCCCAACGGTGCCGGCAAGACCACAACCTTGTCCATGGCCACTGGGCTTCTCCGGCCGGACTTTGGCACGGCCTTGATCCATGGAGTGGACGTATGGGCGCGGCCCTTGGAGGCAAAGAAGCTCATGGGTGTCCTGCCCGATGGCGTGCGTCTCTTTGACCGGCTGACGGGCGAACAGTTGGTCACTTACTCCGGACTCCTCCGCGGCATGGACCGCGATGTTGTTGCTTCGCGGGTTCCAGAACTGTTGGCTGCCCTTGATCTTGAGGCCGATGCCGGTTCGTTGGTGGTTGATTACTCGGCCGGCATGACCAAGAAGATCGCGCTGGCCTCCGCGCTGATCCACGCGCCCCGCCTCCTCGTCCTTGACGAGCCCTTCGAGTCCGTCGACCCTGTCTCGGCTTCCAATATCCGGGGCATTCTGGAGGGATATGTGGCGTCCGGAGGAACTGTCATCGTGTCCAGCCATGTCATGGACCTGGTTCAACGCATGTGCAGCCACGTTGCGGTTGTGGCCGGCGGTCGCGTCCTGGCAGCGGGATCGGTAGACGAGGTCCGCAACGGTTCAACCCTGGAAGAGCGCTTTGTTCAGTTGGTGGGCGGCGGACACCGGACGGAGGGGCTGGAATGGTTGCGCACCTTCTGAGCCTGAAGTGGCGTCTACTCCTTAATGGATTCAAACGCAGTCCGTGGCAGTTGGTTGGCATGGCCTTGGGACTGCTTTACGCGTTGGGATTGTTGGTCCTCCTGGTTGGAGGCCTCATAGCGCTGCGGTGGGCTGATCCGGAGATCGCCCACACCGTGGTGGTATTGGGTGGAGCGGCCACTGTCCTGGGCTGGGCAATCATCCCACTCGTAGCTTCGGCAGCGGATATGACGTTGGATCCCGCACGGTTCACTACGTTCGCCATACCGCCCAAGCAACTCCTGACGGGCCTTGCCTTGGCAGGATTCATCGGCATCCCCGGTTTGGCCACATTGATTGCCGCCTTGGGGACCGTTGGAACCTGGTGGCGAAATGTTCCTGCCGTGGCCGGGGCGCTGCTGGGTGCTGTCCTGGGTGCCGTCACGTGCATAGTGCTGTCCAAAGTAGTGACGACGGCGACTGCCGGCTTGGCCGCATCGCGGCGCTTCAAGGACGTGAGCAGCATTATCGTCTTCATACCCCTGGTGCTGCTTGGACCCATCATGGTAGGTGTCATTGACGGCGTGCGCGGCAGCGCGGACTACCTCCCGGTGCTTGCGCGCAGCGTGTCGTGGACACCGCTTGGTGCCGCGTGGTCGCTGGGTGGGGACCTTGATTCAGGAGATGTTGCCGCAGCTGGACTGAAGCTCCTGATCTCGGCAGCCACTATCGCCGGTCTTCTTCTCTGCTGGCATGTGCTGCTGAAGCGCGCTTTGGTGACGCCCCCTTACTCCGGAGGATCGGCCCGGAAGGGTGGGAAGCTTGGATTGTTTGGCTTGCTTCCGGGAACTCCTGCCGGAGCCGTTGCTGCCCGTGCTTTGATTTATTGGTTGAAGGATCCACGGTATGCGGCGTCCTTGGTGATTGTTCCGTTGTTCCCTGTTCTTTTCTTCTTCAGTGGCTCGCAGGGCGGCGGCTACGGCTTGCTCATGATCCTTGGACCGTTGACCGCTTTCGTCATGGCATGGTCCATTTGCGCTGATGTCTCGTATGACAACACCGCTTTTGCACTTCATCTTGCGGCGGGTGTCCGGGGAGTCGATGACCGGCTTGGACGCGCCCTGGCATGCCTGGCCATATCGCTTCCAATAGTGGTGGTCTTCACCATAGGACCGCTGTTCGTCACGGGGGATTGGCAGTGGCTGCCCAACCTGCTGGGCTTGTCCATGGGAACGCTTTTCACTGGGTTGGGGCTCTCCTCGGTCATTTCGGCCCGCTACAACATTGCAGTGCCTTTGCCCGGTGATAGCCCCTTCAAGAAACCGCCGGGAAACGTCGCCCAAACCCTGGCCGTCCAGGCGGTGGGAATGGGTGTCCTGGCCCTCCTGTTGGTGCCGGAGCTTGTCCTTGTGGCTGTCCAGGCTTTTACCGGCGGACCCGAAGCCGGCTGGATCAACCTGGTGGCAGGTCCGTTGCTGGGCGTCATCCTGTTCGTCGTGGGCGTACGTCTCGGTGGAAAATGGTTGGACGCGCGGGGTCCGGAAATGTTCGCCCAACTCAGCGTGAACCGCTGATCGCGTAACAACCATGCCCATAGGTGGGACATGGGATAACCTCTGTTGACAGATAGCTCTGAAGATCCTTACCAAGAAAGGCCGTGACGATGGAAGTTGTCATTCTCCCTGGCACCAAACAGATCGGTGCGCTTGCAGCCGATGCCATTGAGGCGCTGGTCCGCCGTAAGCCCAACGCCGTACTGGGGTTGGCTACAGGATCTTCCCCGCTGCCGGTCTATGACGAGTTGGCCCGCCGCTACGATGCCGGTGGACTGGACTTCAGCCAGGCCCACGGATTCGCCTTGGACGAGTACGTTGGCCTCGAAGCCGGGCATCCGGAATCGTACCGTGAGGTGATCCGGCGCGAGTTCACCAACCGCGTGAACATCAAGCCTGAGAACGTCCATGGGCCTGACGGGGCGGCGGCGGACCTGGAGGCAGCCTGCCAGGCATACGAAGACGCCATCAAGGCCGCAGGCGGAGTTGATCTCCAGATCCTGGGCGTCGGCACTGACGGGCATATTGGCTTCAACGAGCCCGGCTCTTCCCTGGCCTCCCGTACGCGCATCAAGACGCTGATCGAGCAGACGCGCAAGGACAATGCGCGCTTCTTCGACAGCATCGACGACGTCCCCCACCACGTAGTGACGCAGGGACTGGGAACCATCATGGATGCACGCCACGTTGTGCTTGTGGCCACAGGGGCCCAGAAGGCGCAGGCTGTCCGGGACTTCGTCGAAGGGCCCGTAGCTGCCATTTGTGCAGCGTCCATCCTGCAAATGCACCCGCACGCCACGATTTTGGTGGACGAGGCGGCCGCATCATCGCTGAAGCTGGCTGATTACTACCGGCACACGTACGACAACAAGCCGGAGTGGCAGGGCATCTAGACGGTAAGATGTTTGGCATGACTACGCTTCCTCCGGATCCATTCGAAAACGACCCCATGCGCGAGCTTTCCGGAGCCGGAACGTCCACTTCCACCATTGAGCGCGAGGAAACGCGCCAGGAAGTGGAACCCGGCGATCGCGAGCGGTTCTCGCATTATGTCCGCAAGGAAAAGATCATGGAGTCGGCCCTGAGCGGCGAGCCCGTCATTGCCCTGTGCGGCAAGGTCTGGACGCCGGGACGCGATCCCAAGAAGTTCCCGGTCTGCCCGGAGTGCAAAGAGATCTATGACGGACTCCGCCCCGGCAATGACGGCGGAAAAAACGGCGGCCCGGGCAACTCCAAGTAGTGGGTGGGAAGAGAACACAGGTCCCTTCTGATCGTCACCGCTTTGTGGTCCGCTTTGGCGTGCCCGGAGGCTGGGGAAATATCATCGCTGCCGTCAGGCCGGGGGAGTCCGCATGACAGAAACACTTTTTGGTGGTCCATCCCTGCCTCCGGCGTACCCGGAACGGGCCGCATGGGGCACGGCGCCCAAACTCCGTGCCTGGCAGCAGGAGGCGCTTGACCTCTACATGAACCGCAACCCGAAGGACTTCCTGGCCGTCGCGACCCCCGGTGCAGGCAAGACCACCTTCGCGCTGCGCATCGCCACGACGCTGCTGGACAGCGGAGTGGTCAACCGCATCACCATCGTCGCCCCTACCGACCACCTGAAAAGGCAGTGGGCAGATGCGGCAGCGAAAGTTGGCATCGCCATTGATCCCAACTTCAAGAACTCCGACGGCCAACACGGCCGCGGATTTGTGGGTGTGGCCGTCACGTATGCGCAGGTAGCGAGCAAGCCCATGCTGCATCGCGCGAAGACTGAAGCGGCCCGGACGCTGGTGATCCTGGACGAGATCCACCACGGTGGCGAAGCGCTCTCCTGGGGAGATGGGCTGCGTGAGGCGTTCGATCCCGCTGCGAAGCGTCTCTCGTTGACGGGTACTCCGTTCCGTTCGGATACCTCGCCCATTCCATTCGTTGAATACGCTGAGGACCGCGACGGCATCCGCCGTTCCAAAGCTGACTACACCTACGGGTATGGCAACGCCTTGCGGGACCATGTGGTCCGCCCCGTCCTGTTCATGGCCTACTCCGGCCAGATGCGCTGGCGGACCAGTGCCGGCGATGAAATGGCGGCTTCCCTGGGTGAAGCTGCCGTGACCAAGGACATTACCTCCCAGGCGTGGCGGACTGCGTTGAACCCCACAGGGGAGTGGATTCCTGCCGTCCTGGCTGCGGCGGACAAACGCCTCGGCGAGGTAAGGCGTACGGTGCCGGACGCCGGCGGGTTGGTCATTGCGACGGACCACGACGACGCCCGCGCCTATGCGGGCCAGCTCAAGAAGATCACAGGGCAGTCGCCCACGGTGATTCTCTCGGACGATTCCAAGGCCTCCAGCAAGATCGAGGAATTCTCCGCGGGCGACCAACGCTGGATGGTGGCTGTCCGCATGGTGTCTGAAGGCGTCGACGTCCCACGCCTTTCGGTGGGCGTGTACGCCACGTCCACCTCCACGCCGCTGTTCTTCGCCCAGGCCGTAGGCCGTTTTGTGCGTGCCCGCAAGAGGGGCGAGACGGCGTCGGTATTCCTTCCGTCCGTGCCGCCGCTGATGATCCTTGCCAACACCATGGAAGCTGAGCGGGACCATGCCCTGGACCGCCCCGAGAAGGACGACGACGGACTCTTCAGTCCCGAAGAGAACCTCATGGCGGAGGCCAACCGCGAGGACAAGGCCTCGGACGAGCTCACCAAGGGCAAATTCGAAGCGTTGGACTCCCAGGCGTCTTTCGACCGCGTCCTCTTCGACGGCGGCGAGTTTGGCACGGGCGCCGACATTGGTTCTGATGAAGAGCTGGACTTCCTGGGCATCCCCGGCCTCCTGGACGCCGAGCAGGTGGGAACGCTGCTGCGTCAACGCCAGCACGAACAGCAGTCGCGCAAGAAGCGGCAATCGCCGTTGGCGGCTGCGGCCTCTCCGGCCGTACCCGACCACCGCATGCTCATGGACCTTCGAAACGAACTTGCCAAGAACGTCGCTGCCTGGGCTGCACGTACCGGCACGCCGCATGGGGTTGTCCATACCAAGCTGCGCGAAGTGTGTGGTGGCCCGGCTGTGGCGCAGGCGAACGAGGAGCAGCTGCAGGCACGCCTGCGCAAGTTGCAGGACTGGTTCATCGGCAGGAAGTAGCCAACCTGCCCCCGACATAGAGCATAAGAAAGGCGCCGCACATGTGCGGCGCCCTTTCTTATGCTCTGGTGACTGGCATGTCAGTCACGCTCAACTTCGACGCCGGCCGCTTCCATCTCGTCGAACGCATCGGTGAGGTCGTCGGCGATTCCGGCCGTAAGCTCCGCGATGACCGTGGTGGTATACCCGGCCTGAATGGCATCCAAGGCCGTTGCCTTGACGCAGTAGTCCGTAGCGAGGCCCACCACTACCACTTCCTCGACGTCATGGCTCTGCAGCCAGTCGTCCAAGCCGATTGCGTCCTCGTCGAGGACTTCGGCCACTGTCGCTCCTGCCTTGAGGTCACCGGAAGGCACGTCGTCTTCCGGCGCAAGGACCCCTTCGAATCCGGAGTACGCGGCTGTGTACTGCCCTTTGCGGAAATAGGCCTGGATGTACTCGGGGTCCAGGTCTTCGTGCAGTTCGGCGCCTTTGGTCCGGGCGCGGCAATGCGGAGGCCAGGAATCCACCATGTCCGGGTCGTCGGAAAAATGGTCTCCCGGTTCGATGTGCCAGTCCTGGGTGGCCACAATGTGGTCGAAGTGTTGCTGGTTGGCGTCCACGTACTCGGTGATGGCGCCGGCTACTGCTTCCCCACCTTCCACGGCCAGGGTGCCGCCTTCGCAGAAGTCGTTTTGGACATCGACGATGATCAGGGCCCGGGACATCAGTTCTCCTCGTAGATGGTGGGAATGGCGGCCTCGCCGCGTTGCAGGCGATTCACGACGGCGGGCAGTTCGGCCATGGTGGCGGCGTGCCTCTCCTTGGCGCGGACCACGCCTTCAGGTCCGGTCCATCCCGGCAGCACCTCGCCGTTCTTGACGAATTGGTGAAGCAGCGCACGGTCGTTGCCATCGTCCTCCGGGCGGTGTCCAATGCCCACGACTTCCTGGGTGGCCCGTCCGCGGTCATTGAGTTTGCGGAGGGCGTATTTGCGTCCGCCCACGCTGGCCTTGTTCTTGGCGGCCTTGGCAACCGAGATGAACTCTCCGGCATCGTTGGTGCGGCTTACCAGCTTGTAGACCATGCTGGCGGTTGGGGCGCCGGAGCCGGTGACCAGGGAGGTGCCAACGCCGTAGGAGTCCACCGGGGCGGACTGCAGAGCGGCGATGGCGAACTCGTCGAGGTCCGAGGTCACTACGATCCGGGTGTTGACGTTGCCGAGGTCATCGAGCATTTGCCTGACCCACTGCGCTTGCGCAATCAGGTCGCCGGAATCCAGCCGGACGGCCCCCAGCTTGTCGCCGGCAAGTTCGACTGCGGTGCGTACCGCAGTCTCGACATCGTAAGTGTCCACCAGCAAGGACGTGCCAGGGCCGAAGGCGGCGATCTGTGCTTCGAAGGCCTCGCGCTCGGTGTCGTGGAGCAGGGTGAAGGAGTGGGCCGCGGTGCCTACGGTCTTGATACCGTAACGTCGCCCGGCCTCCAGATTGGAGGTGCTGGCGAAGCCGGCGATGACAGCGGCGCGGGCGGCCGCCGTCGCGGATTCCTCCTGGGTGCGCCGGGAGCCCATCTCGATGCAGGGGCGGGTGCCCGCCGCTGAGGTCATCCGCGAAGCGGCAGAGGCGATGGCGCTGTCGTGGTTGAGGACAGACAAGATGAAGGTTTCCAGGATGCAGGCTTCGGCGAACGTGGATTCCACGATGAGGATGGGGGAGTTGGGGAAGTAGGCGTCACCTTCGGCGTAGCCCCAGATGTCGCCGCTGAATTTGTAGTCGGCCAGGTAGTCCAGGGTCTCCTGGTTGACCACTCTGTTTTGCTGAAGGAACGCAAGCTCGGCGTCGCCGAACCGGAAGTCGGCGATGCCCTCCAGCAGGCGTCCGGTGCCGCCCACCACGCCGTAGCGCCGGCCGTCAGGCAAGCGCCGGGCGAAGGCTTCGAACACCGAACGGCGATGCGCGGCGCCCGAATGCAAGGCAGCCTGAAGCATGGTCAGTTCGTAGTGGTCTGTGTACAAGGATGTTGCGGGGTGGTCCCACGACGTGGCTCTACTCACGAATTCACTCTAGTGCGAGCCGCCATAGAATGGACAGATGAGCCCTAGCGTTGCGTATGGCACGGACATCGATGAACGGACGAAAGCTGAAGAGCAGTCGTCCACCGATGTCCTGACAGCCCCTGATATCCCGTGGAACCTTGTGATCTGGAATGATCCCGTGAATCTGATGAGCTACGTGAGCTTTGTCTTCCAGAGCTACTTCGGCTATTCGGAGTCCAAAGCACACAAGCTCATGATGGAGGTCCATAAGAAGGGCCGGTCCATTGTGGCTCACGGCAGCAAGGAACAAGTGGAGCAGCACGCGGTGGCCATGCACGGATTTGGCCTCTGGGCCACGGTGGAGAAGGCCGCCAGCGGCAACGAAACACCCGGGAAGGGCGGCCGCCAGCGTGGCTAAGGCATTCAAGTATGGACTCAAGGGCATCACTGGATTCCTGGAACCGGCAGAGCGCGACCTCCTGAGGGGGTTGTTTGACGATGTCATTTCCATGTTGGAGCAGGACATCCGGGAGAACGAGGACCCGCTGGCAGCGCTGATCGGCCTGGACATGGACGTCAAGCAGCCGGGCGACAGGGCCCTTCTTCGGCTCCTGCCAAATGTCATGAAGGACGACGACGGCGGCTCGCTGGAGTTCCGGCAACTCACCGAACGCTCGGTGCGGGAAAACAAAATCGGTGCGCTGAGGGCTGCGGCCATGGGACTGGACAAGGACGAGCTGGTCCTGTCGCCCGAAGACTCCACCCGTTGGTCCATGGCACTGAACGACGTCCGGCTGGTGCTCGCCGAACGCCTGGATATCCGGGACGAAGCTGACGCGGAGCACATCCACAGCATGCAGGACTGGAGCCAGGCTGAGGACGTGGAGAGTTACCTTGCCCTGGTCTACAACTTCACGACGTGGCTCCAGGAGTCCTTGGTGCAGGCCATGTTGGCTGCAAGGCAGGCGAAATCCTGATCCGGACGGTGCGGTGGCGCTCCAGCCCTGTGACACATCAGACACGAGGCGGAGAGCACAGTTAATGGCCGCACACCATGGGAAGCCTTATTCTCGAATAATTATGACTTCAGCATCGGGTTCACCAGGCGGCGCCTTGGGCAGTGGCGTCCCCCTCGGCGACGGGGAACTCATAGGGACGCGTCCTATCGGCATCTTTGATTCCGGCGTGGGCGGATTGACGGTAGCGCGGTCCATCATTGACCAGCTCCCCAACGAGTCGATCCTCTATGTAGGCGATACCGCCAACGGCCCCTATGGTCCACTCCCCATCGCCGAAGTACGCGCCAACGCGTTGGGCGTCATGGACGAACTGGTGGATTCAGGCGTAAAGCTGCTGACCATAGCCTGCAATTCGGCGTCCGCCGCGGTGCTCCGTGATGCGAGGGAACGCTACACGGCCCGCTACGGCATCCCGGTGATAGAGGTTATCCAGCCGGCAGTCCGGCGGGCAGTCTCTGCTACCCGTTCCGGCAAGATCGGCGTCATTGGAACATCCGCCACTGTGGGGTCCAGAGCCTACGAGGATACGTTTGCTGCCGCTCCGGACCTGACCATAACGTCCGTGGCCTGCCCGGCGTTCGTGAACTTCGTGGAGGCGGGTGTCACCACGGGCCCGGAACTTTTGGCCGCAGCCAATGAGTACTTGGAGCCCCTCAAGCACGCCGGCGTGGACACCGTTGTCCTGGGATGCACGCACTACCCGCTGTTGACCGGCGTTATTTCCTTCGTCATGGGCGAGGACGTCACGCTGGTCTCCAGTGCTGAAGAGACTGCCAAGGACGTATATCGGGCCCTGGCCAACCATGGCATCCAGCGGACAGAGTCCCAGGCGCCGAGCCACGAATTCATTGCCACAGGCGACGCCACGCAGTTCGAGACATTGGCCCGCCGCTTCCTTGGGCCTGAGGTCCTCTCCGTGAAGCATGTGGACCACGTCGCAGCCCAATATCCCACGGGCAGCCTGGCCCGCATCACCCCCGAGATGCTCGAAGCAGCACGTTCGGGAACCGGGCTGTCCCGCCGCTCGTATTTCGTGCAGCCCCAGGACAGCCCCAACAGCGGCGCAGGAGCAACCTTGGGGCGTGGACTGTGAAACTCACCATCGTAGGATGCACAGGCTCGTTTCCCGGTCCCGGTTCCCCGGCATCGTGCTATTTGGTGACGGCACACGATGGTGAGCGCGAGTGGAAGATCGTCATGGACCTCGGCAGCGGAGCCTTGGGAGCGATCCAGCGCTACACCGATCTTGAGGACATCGACGCAATATTCCTCACCCACCTGCACCCGGATCACTGCATGGACCTGTGTGGGCTCCACGTGGCGGTCCGCTGGAAGCCCGGCGGATGGGGCCGCGACCGCTTGCCCGTGTGGGGACCTGCGGCTACTGCGGACCGTATGGCTACGGCCTATGGGCTCGACCTGGATCCAGGCATGCATGAGGAATTCGATTTCACGCACTGGGCCGAACTCAAGCCTGTCACTGTGGGTCCGTTCACCGTGACGCCGTATGCCGTCAACCACCCGGTGGAAGAGGCCTATGCGCTGCGCGTGACGGCCACCGAGCCCGGCAAGGACGGCGTTCCGGTGACCAAAATCCTGACCTACTCGGGCGACACCGATTCGTGCCAGGGGCTGGAAGATGCGGCCAAAGGATCGGACCTCTTCCTGTGTGAGGCAGCGTTCGAGGAAGGCCGGGATGACGACATCAAGGACGTCCATCTCACGGGCAAGCGTGCAGGGGAAGCCGCAACGAACGCAGGCGCCAAGCGTCTCCTCCTCACCCACATTCCTGTGTGGACCTCACAAACCAAGGTGTTGTCCGAGGCCAAACCTGTGTTTGCCGGTGACGTGGCAGTTGCCGTAGCTGGAGTCCACTACACGATCTAGCTCTACAGGCGTCGGGCAGTGCCACGAGCTTGGCTAAGCTTGAACCATGAATTCTGAAGCTACAGCCACACCCGTCATCCGTGCCGATGGCCGGACACCCGACCAACTGCGACCCATCAGCATCACCCGCGGCTGGTCGAAGCAGGCCGAGGGCTCGGCTCTGATCGAGTTCGGAAACACCCGGGTCTTGTGCACGGCTTCGCTGACCGAGGGCGTGCCGCGCTGGCTCAAGGGCGAAGGCCGCGGCTGGGTCACTGCAGAGTACGCAATGCTTCCCCGTGCCACGAACACCCGTTCCGACCGTGAGTCCGTCAAGGGCAAGATCGGCGGACGCACGCACGAAATCTCGCGCCTCATTGGCCGCTCCCTGCGCTCCATCATCGACACGAAGGCGCTCGGCGAGAACACGATCGTCCTGGACTGCGATGTGCTGCAGGCCGATGGTGGCACACGCACGGCCGCGATCACCGGCGCCTATGTGGCGCTCGCAGAGGCCATTCGTTTCGCCCGCGAAAACAAGCTCATTGCCCGCAACGCCGAGCCGCTGGTGGACACCATCGCGGCGGTCTCAGTAGGCATCATCGACGGCGTGCCCATGTTGGACCTGCCATATGTGGAAGACGTCCGTGCAGAGACGGACATGAACGTGGTGGTGACCGGTTCCGGCAAGTTCGTTGAAGTTCAGGGCACAGCCGAAGGCGCTCCCTTCGACCGCGACGAGCTCAACGCACTTCTTGACCTCGCCCTGCTCGGCACAACCCAGCTGTCCGCCATCCAGCGCGAGACGCTGGCGGAAGCTCCGTGAGCGGCGCACTGGCACCCGGGGTTCCGCGCCTCGTCCTGGCGACACACAACAAGGGCAAGCTCAAGGAACTCCGCGAACTTCTTCGTGGTCAGGTTCCAGGACTCGACGTCGACACCCAGGTGGTGGACGCCGCTGCGGCCGGTGCCCCGGACGTTGCGGAAACGGGTGTCACGTTCGCCGAGAACTCACTCCTCAAAGCCCGGGCTGTTGCGGAAGCGACCGGCCTGGTAGCCATTGCCGACGACTCCGGCCTGGCCGTGGATGTCCTTGGCGGAGCGCCGGGCATCTTCTCTGCACGATGGTCCGGAAGTCATGGGAACGACACCGCCAACCTGAACCTGCTGCTTGCGCAGCTCTCCGATGTTCCGGATGCGTTCCGCGGAGCAGCGTTTGTGTGCGCGGCAGCTTTGGCGGTGCCCGGTCCGGACGGCATTGCCCACGAGACTGTCGAGTACGGCCAGATGGAGGGGACGCTGCTGCGGGAACCCCGCGGTGAGGGTGGATTCGGCTATGACCCCGTGCTGCAGCCGGTCGGGATGGACCGCAGCTGCGCCGAGCTTAGCTCCGAAGAGAAGAACGCCATCAGCCATCGCGGCCAGGCCTTCCGTGCTCTGCTTCCCGCGATCGTGTCGGCGTTGAGCGGGTCCGGCTCGAACTAGCTTCTTCGTCAGACGCAAAAGGCACCCCGCCGTGCGGGGTGCCTTTTTTGTGCTCGGGCGGTGATCCTCAGAGCTCGCCGTGCTTGCCGCCTTCGTGTTCTTCGATGAATTCCTCCACGGGGTCGGTGCCTGCCGCTGCCGCCTTGCGCTTGGCGACGAATCCCCGGCCGATCTCAATGAAGATCGGGATGACCGAGATCAGGACGATGACAATGAAGATGATGTCGATGTTGTTGCCAACCCACTCGAACTGGCCAAGCCATGCGCCGAGCAGGGTAACGCCGCCGCCCCAGAGGACGGCGCCGATGACGTTGAAGAGGAAGAACTTGCGCTTATCCATCTGCGCAACGCCTACGATCACCGGCACGAAGGTGCGGATGATGGGTACGAAGCGCGCCAGGATCAGGGCCTTGCCACCGTGCTTCTCGAAGAACGCATGGGCGCTCTCCACATTTTCTTTCTTGAAAAGCCGTGAATCCGGCTTGTTGAAGATGGCCGGGCCGGCCTTCGATCCAATGAGATAGCCGGTCTGGTTGCCGATGATGGCGGCCACGATGATCATGCCGCACATGGCCCACAAGTTGAATTCGATGGCGCCGGTGGAGACCAGCAGCCCCGCCGTGAACAGCATCGAATCGCCCGGCAGGAAGAAGCCCACCAGGAGGCCTGTTTCTGCGAAAACAATGGCGCAGACCAGGAGGACCACCCACGGTCCTAACGGGGAATCGCGGAGGAATACGTCGGGGTTCAACCAGTCCGGCAGGAACGAAGCCATGGAGGGCTGCACCGGTCCCGCGCCCCCGAAAGTGGATACGGCAAGGTCGCTTATCGCAGAAAAGATCACCCAACAAGCCTACTTGACGGCCGTCGTCGTGATTTTCGGGGGAGAACCCTTGACTCCTGCCTCACTGCTTGTATGGTTAGTTACATGAGTAATGAACCAGTGAGGCCGTGATGCTCATGATCGATGACAGCAAACCGATCTTTATGCAGATCGCCGAACTCATCGAGAACGGAATCGTGGACGGCAGCATGGCCGAAGAGTCGCAAGTGCCCTCCACCAACGAGTTCGCAGCGTTCCACCGCATCAACCCGGCAACCGCTGCCAAGGGCGTCAACCTGCTGGTGGATTCGGGAATTCTCTACAAACGCAGGGGGATAGGGATGTTCGTCGCCACAGGGGCGCGCGCCCAACTGGTAGCGCGCCGCACCGAAGAGTTCTTCGAGCAGTACGTCAAACCGCTGGCATTGGAAGCCCGGAAGCTGGGCATCTCGACCGAGCAGCTGAACACCATGATTGAACGCAGCTCCGGGCTTGCCCCGGAATCCGGGACAGACAAGGAAAGGAGCGCGGCCCTGTGAACGACACCATCGTCGAGGCCCGTAACCTGATCAAGCACTACAAAGACCTTAACGCGCTGGACAACGTGAACCTGAGCCTCTCGGCGAACCGGATCTACGGACTGCTGGGCCGCAACGGCGCCGGTAAAACCACGTTGATGTCCATCCTCACCGCACAGGCCTTCGCCACGTCCGGCGAAGCACTCGTCTTTGGCGCCAGCGCCTACGAGAACGAGGCCGTGCTGTCCCGGATCTGCTTCATCCGGGAATCCCAAAAGTATCCGGACGACTTCCAGCCGCAGCATGCCTTCCGCTCCGCTGCCCTTTTTTACAAGAACTGGGACCAGGCCTTCGCCGACCGGTTGGCCGAAGACTTCCAACTCCCCATCAAGCGCAGGATCAAGAAGCTCTCGCGCGGCCAGTTGTCCGCCGTGGGAGTCATCATAGGTCTTGCGTCGCGTGCAGAACTGACGTTTTTCGATGAACCGTACCTGGGACTCGACGCCGTGGCCCGCCAGCTGTTCTACGACCGCTTGGTGGAGGACTACGCCGAACACCCGCGCACCATCATCCTGTCCTCCCACCTGATCGATGAGGTGGCCAACCTCCTGGAGCACGTGGTGGTGATCGATCGGGGCCGGATCATCATGGACGCCGATGCCGATGACATCCGCGGTTCCGCCGTCACCGTTTCCGGATCCGCCGAAACGGTGGATGCCTTCCTCCTTGGACGGAAGATCCTGCATCGGGAAACCCTGGGGTCGCTGGCATCGGTGACCGTGGACGAATCGCTCGGAAGCCGTGAGCGCGCCGAAGCGCAGGAGCTGGGACTCGAATTGTCGCCCGTTTCCCTGCAGCAGTTGGTGGTTCGCAAAACCATGGCCGGCGTGGGCAGTACCGGCGTTGGATCCGACACTGGAGATTTCGCCGACGACACTTTGGAGGCAAGGCGATGAGCAGGACAGTAGCAGTTGCCCGCATGCAGCTGATCAATAAGTGGACGTACATCGGGTGGCCCTTGACCATCCTCGCGGCTTCCTTCCTGATGTCGCTGGCCATCTTCGCCCTGATTCCCGTCCAGGAAGGCAAGTACGGTGGTGGCAGCCAGGCGCCCATGTGGTACTTCCTGGTCCTCGGCATCCAGAGCATGACCTTGGTTTTCCCCTTCTCGCAGGGTTTGAGCATCAGCCGCAAGGCGTTCTACCTGGGTACCCTGGGCCTGTTCTCACTCATCGCTCTCGGGATGACAGGGCTCTACCTTCTGGGTGGCGTCATCGAAAGGGCAACCACCGGCTGGGGTGTCTACGGCTACTTCTTCAATATCCCCTGGGTTACGGATGGTCCGTGGTACTCCACAGCTGCGTTCTTCTTTGTAGTGATGATGTTCATGTTCATCATCGGGTTCTGGTTCGCCACCATTTTCAAGCGCTGGGGCACGAGTGGCACGTTGGTTTCCACGCTCGGAACGTCAGTGGCCCTGATCGGCCTGGCCGCCCTCACCACGTTGCTCGGATGGTGGGGATACGTTGGAAGTTGGTTCGCCCAACAGAGCCCGTTGAGCATCAGCGGGTGGGCGGCGCTGCTATGCGTCCTGCTCGCCGCGGGCTCCTACGCAACACTCCGGCGGGCCACACCTTAAGCAGCGAAATGTCGTGTTCGCCACAAAGCAGGCCCGAAGGGCCGCCCCGCCGCGGAAATCGGCAGGGGCGGCCTTTTCCGGCGGTAACCTTGTCCAGTGGCATTGGACTTTACGGCGATCGACTTTGAAACAGCCAACGGCTTCCGGGGGTCGCCGTGCTCGGTGGGCCTCAGCAAAGTCCGTGGTGGAGTGGTGGTGGAAGAAGCCTCCTGGCTCATGCGCCCGCCGGAGAACCACGACCACTTCGAATTCCACAACACGCGCATCCATGGCATCCGCGCTGAAGACGTAGCCGGGCGTCCCCGGTTCGGGGAGCTCTTCCCCGAGATTGGCGCGTTCATCGGGGACGACGTCCTAGCCGCTCACAACGCTGCTTTCGACCTCGGGGTCATCCGATCCGGCCTGGAAGTGTCCGGCCTTGCCGGCCCAGCCTATGACTACGTCTGCACCGTCATGCTGTCCCGCCGCTGCTACTCACTGGTTTCCAACTCCTTGCCGTATGCCGCAGAGGAGGCCGGAGTGCCCCTGGTCAACCACCACGACGCCGCAGAAGACGCCCGGGCCTGCGCCGGTATCCTGGTGGACATTGCCCGACGGAACAACGCCAACAGTATCGCCGAACTCTATCTTTCCCTCGGTCTCAACCTGCCACAGCAACCGGCATTCGATCCCGCGCAGGGTCTGTCCAAAGCGACCATGTCCGCGCTCGCCGCAAAGACTGGCAGCTCCGCGGAACACACCCTGGAGCGAGCGCCGGGCGTCCCCAGTGGTTGGTCGGCCTGGCCGGAGGAGGGACCCAACCCCCTGCCCAACCCCGCCGCCGAACCTGGACATCCGTTGTTCGGGCAGACCGTCGTCTTCACGGGGGACCTCGCCATTACCCGGCCGGAGGCGAAATCCCGCGCCGCGGATATGGGGGCACGCCCCGAAAGCAGGGTCACTGCACGGACCACTGTCCTCATCGTGGGAGATGGCTTCGTGGCCGGTGACCTTCGCGCCGGCAGGCTTACCGGCAAAGCCAAGAGGGTGCTTGAACTGCACGCCAAGGGCCAACAGATCGAGGTTGTCTCCGAGGGCGAGTTCCTGCAGATGGTCGGCGGGGCTTAGCTGCATTGAGGCGGTGATGGGGTCATACTTCGCAACAATGCTTCCCACTGGAAGAGCGGCGCTCCTAGCCTTGGGGCATGACCAAACCAACGCTTGCCCAGGCACCGGAACGCCAGCACGCCGGCGTTCCCATAAACGGCGGAGTTGATTGGCGGGCTGTTTTTGCTTTCCCTAACCCCGTGAACGAATACGCCGCCCGAATCACGGCAGGACTGGTTGTGGTGCTGGCTGTCGCAACACTGCTGACAGGCTGGGGTTGGGGCTTGCTGGCGCTGGCCGCCGGCTTCTGGCTCCGTGTGCTGTTTGGTCCCCGGATCTCCCCGCTCGCACTGCTGTCCGTGAAGGTGTTGGCACCCCGGATTGGGCATGCCAAGCTCGTGGCCGGCCCTCCCAAGCGCTTCGCCCAAGGTATCGGCGCCGCGTTGACGAGTGCCGCCGTCGTGCTGTTCTTTATCGGCTACCAGCCGGCCGCATGGGTCCTGCTGGGGCTCCTTATCGTGGCCGCTTCGTTGGAAGCGTTCGTCGGGTTTTGCCTTGGCTGCGCGATCTTCGGCTTCCTGCAGCGTCGGGGCTTTATCCCCGACGAAGTGTGCGAGGCCTGCAACAACGTCACGCTTCGCCGGACGTAGCGCTTACTATCCCGTAGTGACGGCCAGCAGCCTGTCGGCCATGCCCCGAATGACCTCAGGGGCTTCCAAAGCTGTGAGCCAATCGGCCGGCAGGCACTCTTCCCCGTAGCAAGCCCCCAGGATGTTTCCAGCGATGGACCCTGTGGAGTCACTGTCGCCACTGTGGTTGATGGCCACCACGACCGCGTTTCGGAAATGCTCCGCTGGTGAGCTGCCGCTCGTGGCCAGCGCTGCGTAGAGGCCGACGGCGAGCGCCTCCTCTGCGATCCACCCCTCGCCCAGCGCTGCAGTCAGTTCTTCCGGGCTCACTACCGTGGGTTGCAAGGACAACTGCAATGCAGCTTCAAGCCTCTCCCCAAGTTCGGGTGCCTTGGTGGGGACGCCGTTGACATAGGCGAGGGCCGCCGTTGCGGCAGTGCGGATATCGCTTCCGGCCACGATGTTGTGGATCAGCAGGCCGAAAGCCGCTGCGCTGAGTCGAGCCGAAGGGTGTCCGTGCGTGAGGGAGGCGGCGTCGGAGCTGAGCTTGTAGACGGCCTCCCGGGAAATATGGGGAATAAGGCCGAACGGCGCCGAGCGCATCACCGTGCCGCATCCCTTGGAGTCTGCGTTGACCGGCCGTGCGACGGTCCCCATCTCACCGGTCGCCAAGCCACTGAGGCAGGCGTTCCCGGGTGCCCGGCGGTGACGCAGGACTTCCTGGGCGTCTATCCAGCGGGGTTGCGGCACGGGGGCGGAGGAGGCAACAGCAACGTCCTGGGTGCCGAGCCAGCGCAGGTAGGCCAGCCAAAGGCAAGCGATTTCGTCAGCGGCCACGCCGTCGTTGGCCCATTCGAGGGCTTCCACAAGGCCGTCAACCGTGTACAAGGTCATTTGGGTGTCGTCCGAAAAGTGACTGCTGCCGTCGAGTTGTCCGAAAGATTCCAAAC
Source organism: Paenarthrobacter aurescens (assembly GCF_025421775.1). Lineage (GTDB taxonomy): Bacteria > Actinomycetota > Actinomycetes > Actinomycetales > Micrococcaceae > Arthrobacter > Arthrobacter aurescens_B. Next base: position 259,071 of record NZ_JAOEFX010000005.1, read on the forward strand.
CGGTAGATCCGTAGCGGGCACGAATCGCGGCGATGGAGTCAAACTCCACAGCGTAACCAAGGGAATCACCCAGCGCCCCTCCCAGAAGTGTCCCGTGGACGCGGGATTCGAAAGACGGAACAGCGGGGGACGTAGGCTCAACACTCATGCCAGTAACTTACCGTGCCCGGGAACCCCCGCTGGTATGGTGGGGAAGCTGCCCGGCACTGACAAAACTTGGAGAGAACATCGTGCGAGAACCTGCTTGGCGACGGACAGGCAAGACACCGGACTACAGGTTTTCCCTTGCCAACGAACGCACGTTCCTCGCCTGGATCCGCACATCCCTGGCCTTGCTCGCCGGCGCGGTTGCCGTTGACCAGCTGGCTCCGAATATCGCGCCGACTCCCGTCCGGCTGGTCTTGTGTGTCTTGCTTGCCTTGGTCGGGGCGGGTCTGGCCGCACTTTCCTACCGCCGTTGGGGACAGATGGAAGCCGCGATGCGCAAGGACCAGGCGCTCCCGTTCTCCCGGGTCATGCTGTTCATGACCATCGTGGTGGCTGTAGCGGCGTTCGCCTTTGCGGTGCTGATATTGGTGGCGCGATAAGTATGGAAGTCCGCGATCCCGGCCTGCAGCCCGAGCGCACCACTCTGGCTTGGCGTCGGACGCTGATTTCCCTTGTGGTGGTGGACTTGTTCATTTGGCGGAGCTGGCTGACCTCTGAACCGTCCACCGGCAACCTCATCGGGGACCTTCCCGGACTTGATTACCAAGGGATCTGCGCCCTCATGGCGGCTGCGGCCACCGTTGTCCTGGCCTGTGTGGTGTGGGTTCGCTCACGCCAACTGCACGTCGGAAACGAGGCAGCATCGGCCCGGCTTGTCCTGGTCAGCACGCTCGCTGTGATGGGGCTCGGTGGCACCGCGATCGCAGCCATCGCTTTGGGCGGCTAAGCTCAAGGGCGGTATTCAGCAACCGCCCAGACTCGGCTGGCAAGATACACAAGGGCTCCGGCTTTGAGTTTGGATCACCCCTGCCGCGCAGCGGGCAACGCGTTACGAGGCCGGCCATGCCGGCAACCACACCAACCGTAAGGACTCATTCGACATGACCTCTCCTGTTCAGGCCACTCCCGACCACCAACCGGGACTTGTTGCCCGGCTGTCGGCTGAAGCTTTGGGATCGATGTTTGTTGTGGTTGCCGCGGTGGGTGTCGGGATTTTTTCGAATCCTGGTGGGGCGCCCTTGCCGGTAGCCCTGGCAACCGGCCTCACGGTGACGGTAGCAATGCTGGCCTTCGGCCACGTCTCCGGTGGCCACTTCAACCCGGTGATCACCTTGGGCAATCTGATTGCCGGCCGAATCCGGGCTGTGGCGGCCGTAGCCTACGTGGCGGCGCAAATCATCGGTAGCGTCGTGGGTGCTGCGTTGATCTACTTCGTAGTGACCACCGTGCCGGTCCTCACGGAGGCCCGGGCGGCGTTCGACGTCGTTGCGCCGGGCTTTGGCGAGCACGCGTCCGCCCAAACGCAGATGGCCGGTGTTTTGCTGGTTGAAGTCCTTGGTTCGGCCCTGATTGTGGCAGTGTTCCTCGGCGCGACAACCGGCCGCCGGGCTGTTCCGGCCATGGCCCCCTTCGCCGTGGGCCTTGCCATGGCTGTCTTGCTTCAGTTCGGCCAGGTCCTGGGCAACATTCCCTTCAACCCGGCGCGGGCAACGGGCCAGGCCTTCTTCAGCTCGTCCTGGGCGCTTGAAGGCTTGTGGCTCTTTTGGGTGGCCCCGCTGATGGGCGCCGCGCTTGCCGGACTCGCCTTCCGTGGCTTCCAGGGCCTTTCACGCGCTACGGATGCCGGGGCTGAGGACGTCCAGGCCGGCAACGATGGCATTAACGACGCCTTTGATGAAGTTGACGAGCAGGCCGGGGACGCAGAAGAAAAGGAAGCTGCCGCCAAGTCGGAGACAGCATCTTCGCTACCCGCTCCGTCCGCGCCCGCCGGTGATGATGCCCGCGATTTCTTCGACGGCAAGAAGGGCTAAAAGCCGGACAGGATCGACGACGGACGGCTTGTCTGCGCTTTAATGTCGGTGCCCCCGGTTAACTTGGAAATATGCGGTTACTACACACTTCGGATTGGCATCTTGGCCGGTCATTCCACGGCGTTGGCATGCTCGAGGCCCAGCGCAATTTCGTGGACCAGTTGGTATCCGTCGTCGAGGACAGGGCCGTGGATGTCGTCCTGATTGCAGGGGACGTCTACGATCGCGCGTTGCCTGGGCTGGACGTCGTCAAACTGCTGGATGATGCCCTTGTCCGCATCACCCAGGCAGGTGCAAGTGTGGTCTTGACCAGCGGAAACCACGACTCCGCCATCCGCTTGGGTTTCGCCTCCCGGCTGCTGGAGCGCGGGGGAGTGCACTTGCGGACCCGGGTGGAGGATCTGGACGTACCGGTTGTCTTCCCGCTCCGAACTGACGGGAGCACAGGGAACGCAGGGGACACCAGCGGTGTTGCCGCCCACGTTGCCATCTACGGAGTTCCCTATCTTGAACCCCGTCTGGTGGCTGAGCGGTTGGGCGCAGAAAACGCAAACCACTTTGACGTCACGTTGGCGGCAGTGGAGCGGATCCGGCGGGATGTTGAGCGCCGGGCAGGGTCCGGACCCGTCTACCCGGTGGTCCTGGCGCACACCTTCGCCAGCGGAGGCATCACCTCGGACAGCGAACGGGACCTGAGTATCGGCGGACTGGGGGCAGTACCGCTGGACCTCTTTGCGGACTTCACCTATACGGCTTTGGGCCATCTTCATGGCCGCCAGGAGCTGGCACCCAACGTCCGGTACTCCGGCTCTCCGTTGGCCTATTCCTTCTCGGAAGCCAAGCACCGGAAGGGCGCCTGGCTTGTCGATATCGGGCCAGATGCCGTGGTGGATGTTGAGGAAATTGTCTGGGACGCACCCAAATCCCTCGCCACGCTTCGAGGAACGCTGGACAGTCTGCTGGTTGCCGGAGAGCACGCTTGGGCAGAAAGTGCCTATTGCCAGATCACGTTGACGGATGCACAACGGCCTGTCCAGGCGATGGAGAGGGTGCGCACCCGCTTCCCTGACACGTTGGTCCTGGCTTTCGACCCCGAGGGTGCTGGGGCGCGGACTTCCACCAGCTACAGCAACCGGCTCGCCGAGGCGGAGGACGACCTTGGAGTCTGTTGCGGCTTCCTGGAGCATGTCAGGGAACGCGGTGCCAGCGATGCAGAGGAAGCTGCAGTGCGCGAGGCCCTTGAAGCTGTCCGGTTGCAGGAGGCTGAGCTGTGAGAATTCATCGTTTGGACATCGAAGCGTTCGGTCCGTTTGCAGCGCCCCAGCATATCGATTTCGACCAGTTAAGTGCCCAGGGACTGTTCCTCCTCAATGGGGCCACCGGGGCTGGCAAGACCAGCATTCTGGATGCCATCTGCTTCGCCCTGTACGGTTCTGTGCCCGGCGCACGCCAGGAAGGCAAGCGCCTTCGAAGCGATCACGCGGCTCCCGGTGCTGAGCCACGCGTGGTGTGTGAGTTCTCCGCCCGCGGTCGACATTTCGAAGTGACGCGGTCGCCTGCGTGGGAACGGCCCAGTGCCCGCGGCCGCAATGGATACACCACCCAGCAAGCCAAGACCCTTCTCCGGGAGCGCGTGGACGGAAGCTGGGAAGAAAAGTCTTCCAGGAACGACGAAGTGGGTGCCGAGCTCGCCGATGTCCTTGGAATGGACCGTGACCAGTTCACCAGGGTGGTGATGCTGCCGCAGGGTGATTTCGCGGCGTTCTTGCGGTCCAAGGCCAACGACCGGCTGGACCTCCTCCAGAAACTTTTCGGTACGCAGCGCTTTGAAGCTGTTGAACACCAGCTTGCCCAGCGGGCATCAGTTGCCGCCCGCGCGGTGCAGGAGAACGCTTCGGAACTGAAGATGCTGTTGGACAGGGTCGCGGCAGAGCAGGAGCAGCTTGGGCTCGCCGATGCCACCGCCCGGGATTCCGTCACTCCGGGCGAAGACGCTGCTGCCGCCTCAACGGCCGGACTGGAACCGGAGTCGTGGCTTGCCGGGGTGGAAGCCGCTGTGGATGCTGAATGGAAACGCCGCCGGAATCAGGCCACCGAGGCCGAGTCCTTGTCAGCCCGCCTTGCGGAAAAATTCCAGGAGGCGCAGGACAAGTCGCTGCGGCATGGGCGCCTGGGCGCCGCAACGCAGCGCAGGGTCTTGTTTGAACTTGCCGCACCCCGGGCACTCGAGAACAAGGAGATGCTCGGAAAACACCGCCGTGCTGCTGTTCTGAGCGGCCATCTGGAAGCAGTTGATTCCGCGTCCCGCAAGGTCCAGGCTGCCGTTGCGCTGGCAGCAGGCATTCGGGATAAGTTGGATGCGGCGGGCGTGGATGCCGGCAACCCTGCCGTTTCCCTGGACAAGGTCAAAGCAAGCTGTGCAGTGCTCGAGGCCCGTCTTCCTGACGAGGAACGCATGGACGGGATTGCAGCCCGCCTAAAAGCCAAACGCGACGAACTGGCTGAACACCAGTCCGCGGCGGAAACAGCAGCGTCGACCCTGAAACAGTTGAGCGACGAAGCGCTCACTGTGCAATCGGCGATCGAGCCCCTGGAGCCTTTGGCGGACCAGCTGGTCGAGCTGGAACGGGATGCTGCGGCCGCAGCCGAACTCGTTGGCATCGTGGCCAGCCATTCAACGGCCACCATCGGCTTGGAAACGATCACGGGGAAGCATCTCCAAGCGCGGACCACGTCACAGGACCTTCGGCAGCAGTGGCTCGATGTCCGTGAGCTCCGCCTGGCCAACGCTGCAGGGGAACTGGCAGCGGCGTTGGAGAGCGGCAAGCCGTGCGCCGTTTGCGGAAGCGAACACCACCCCAACCCCGCCGCGGCCGTTCGATCAGCGCTCTCCCTGGCCCAGGAAGAGGAAGAAGCCAAGGAACGATACGAAACAAGTGAGAAAGCACTGGGGCTCCTCGCCGGGCAAGTGTCCACCGCAGCCCAGGTCCTCGCCGGATTAGTGGCCCAAGGCGGTTCGATGGACGCCGCGGAAGCAGATTCCAGGCGGGCATCGGCCGAAGCGGCCGCCTCCGCGGCACGGAAGGCAGCAGGTTCGCTGGAGAAGCTCCGGGCTCAGCACCAGACCCTTACCAGGCGCATCGTCCATGTGCAGGAAGAACACACTGGATTGGTGGGTGCATCGGGCCAGGCAGCATCGGCGGTCCTGCTGCTGCAAGAGCAATACAACGCCTTGGAGGCAGACCTCGCTGGTTTAAGGGGTGACTTCCCGAGCCTGCGTGAGCAGCTGGAAGCCCTGGAGGCCGAGCGCGTCCTGCTTCAAGCGGCCGCAGATGCCGACCGGGAACTGGAACATGCCACACAGGCCAAGGATGACGCCGCCGCCGCCCTTGAACGGGCCTTGCCGGAATCCGGGTTCGAGACGGCTGAGGAAGCGCGTCGCGAACTCCTTTCGCCCGCCGACGTTGTGGGACTTGAAAAGGACCTGGCGGATTTCGATGCTGAATCTTCCCGTCTGGATGAGTTGTTTGCCAGTGAGGACCTGGTCCTGGCGGCGAAGGAAGCCAGCATTGGAGAACTTCCGTTACCCGGTGCCGAACTCACCGACATTAAGCTCGAGGCTTCCCGCGCCGCGGAGAATGCCCGGGCCGCGGCTTTGTTGGCGGGCCTTGCCGGAAAGTCCGCGGAAGTCGTCGCCCGTTTCCGGGCGGAGTACCTGGAGCTCGCCCAAGCCGGCAAGGAGCCCCGGAACCAAGCGAGGATGCTGGCTGAGTTGGCTGACACCGTGAGGGGATCCGGTGACAACGGCTACCGCATGAGCCTGAACACCTATGTCCTGGCCGCACGCCTGGAACAGGTGGCCATCGCCGCCTCCGAGAGGCTCGTCGCCATGAGCGATGGCCGCTATACGCTGCAACATACTGATGCCAAGGCGGCGCGGGGCGCAAAGTCGGGGCTCGGGTTGGAGGTTGTGGACGAGTGGACAGGCCAGCGGCGGGACACCTCCACCCTGTCGGGCGGTGAATCCTTCATGGCATCGCTGTCCCTTGCCCTCGGTCTCGCGGACGTCGTCCAGCAGGAAGCGGGTGGCGTTGACATTGAGACATTATTCGTCGACGAAGGCTTTGGCAGCCTGGACGAGCAAGCCTTGGAACAAGTGATGGACGCCTTGGAAGGACTGCGCGACGGAGGCAGGGTGGTGGGTTTGGTCAGCCACGTCGCGGAGATGAAGCAACGCATCACCAATCAGCTCCAGGTGGTTAAGGGGCGGCATGGTTCCAGCGTGCGTATTGCCGAAGCGGTTCCGGTCTGACAGGTATCCGATAGACTTAACCCGTTACACCGGGTCGCGCGCATCGGGAGGAGGGACGATGCGCACTCTTTAGTGAACCCGGATTAATGGAAAAATCTTCTGTGGCCTCCCAGCCCTTGTCATCGGCGCCCGCACGCACGTCGCGTCTGCCTGGCCGTTTCGCACGCCTTCCGGAACTTGCCGGACCTGGCTTCCTGCCGCTGGGCCTCTTCGCCCGGCTTCCCCTCGCCATGTTGACCGTTGGCACCCTGACCTTGGTGACGGCAGTCAGCCAGTCGTATGCAATCGGCGGTATGGCGGCCGGAGCGGTCGGCATCGGCTCTGCTCTGGGCGCACCCGTCCTTGGCTCGTTGGCTGATCGTGCCGGGCAGCGCATCGTGCTCCTCGTGGCCGCGGTCATCAACACGCTTGCTGTAGCGGGGCTGCTTGCCGCGGCCTACGTCACTCCGGGCTACGGTTCGGTAAATGACGCTGTTGGTGTTCTCATAGCCGCTTTCCTGGCTGGTGCGAGTTGCCCCCAAGTAGGACCGATGGCGAGGGTCAGGTGGATGGCCCTGACCACCCGCAACCTTTCCCCGGAAGCAACCACCGGCAGGAAAAGCGTCGCGGCAAACCGTGCCGACCTGGATACCGCATTGTCCTATGAGGGCACTGCCGACGAGATCACGTTCGTCCTGGGACCTGCCTTGGTGGGTGTCCTCGCCAGCATCGTGGCACCGTGGTTGCCACTCGCGTTGGCCGCCGTCATGACCATCACCCTTGTGCCTGCTTTCGCGGTCCACCCCAGCCAGCATGCTGTGGTGCCCGCACCGCGGAAGGCCGCTCCCGGCGTCGTGGTTCAAGGGGAGCGGACCACCGGGGCGGCTCCGTTGCGCCGCAACCGTTGGGCCGGAGCCGTCGTGGCCGTCCCCGTGGTGGCGATGGTTTGCATGGGTACCTTCTTTGGTGCCACCCAGAATGCCCTGAGTGCCTTTTCAGCGCAGTACGCCACTGCCGAGATCGCGGGGCTCCTCTATGCAGTGATGGGACTGAGCTCTGCCGTGGCCGCGCTGTCCGTGGCATTTTGGCCGCAGCGGTTCAGCCTGGCTTCCCGGTGGGTTGCCGCAGCACTGGCCATGTCCGTCCTGTCCCTGTTGCTGCTTCTTCCGGCAGGCATATGGCCCATGATCTTTGTGCTGCTGGTGCTCGGAATTCCCGTGGGGCCTGTCATGGTCACCGTCTTCAGCATCGGCGGCGTGGTGGCCCCGGCCGGCCGTATGGCGACGGTCATGACGGCCCTTGCCAGTGGGATCGTGGCCGGAACAGCCTTGGGCTCCTACCTGGCCGGGCAGTTGGCCGAAACCCAGGGCCCGGGCGCCGCGTTCGTGGTTTCGATGGCCGCAGCGGCAGGCCTCCTCCTGCTGGGTGTTGTCACCTCACTCGTGATGAAGCGCCAGCCTCAGGAGTAGTCGAGCGCTCCGGCGAGGGACAACGCCATTAGTTCAACCAAACGCATGGACCGTTCCCCGTCAGGGTCGGCCAAATGCTGCATGCTGATGCCGTCGATCCCGGAAATAAACAAGCGGGTAATGTCCTCCAGATTGGCGGGGACGGGTTCGCCGGCGGCTTCGGCTGCGCCGCGAAACAACTCCAGCGTTGAGCTCACCCAGCCGTCATACATCGAACGGTTCATGAGCAATGCCTGGGGTTGGTCGTCGGCCTCCACACGGAATCGTCGGAGCAGCAGTTCGAACGTTGTGACTTGCTCGTGCGGGTTCTCCAGCATGCGGCTCCAGATGCGCCGGGCGTGGGCGCCCACCATGTGGCGCAGCCCCATGCCGGGGTCGGCCACGGGGTCAAGCGCCTTGGCGTAATCCCTGCTGAGGAAGTTATACACCTCTTCCAGGAGCTCATCCTTGCTGCGGAAACAGTAGTGCAATGCCGCGAGGGGGGCGTCGGCCTCACTGGCGATTCGACGTGTCGTAGCCGAGGCGAGCCCATCCTGTGCGATCACCCTGGCTGCCGCTTCGACGAATTGCAGGCGCCTTTCTTCGGCGGGAACCCTTGCCATCCGCTCACCTTCCTCATGGTTCTTTCCACCCGTGATCGGTTCCACCAACCCAGCGGTCTCATCGATCGTAGGCGCTCTCCGCCATGACGGCCTTGTGGCCGTGCCGTGGAGGCGGAAAAGTCCTCTGGGAGAAATTTTACGTCAAAACCTAGTCAAGTGACCCAGTCAAGCGACATACTTCTTGCAAGAACGTTGTCTGCATCACATTCGGATGCGGTGACTTGAGGAGAACCGATGCAAGATTTCGCTGATCTGGTGATCGTGAATGCCTCGGTCCACACCATGGACCGGGCGCAACCACACCGCATGGCTGATTCCATCGCAGTCAAGGACGGCCGCGTGGCAGGGCTTGGCCACAATGACGTGAGCCAGTTGATCGGCCCGGGTACGCGGGTTGTCGATGCCGCAGGTGGGGCCGTCATTCCAGGGATCAATGATGCCCACCTGCATTTCGTGTCGGCGGCGATGGCCGCCTTTGGCTACGTGCGCCTGACCCCGGCCGTGGCCCCGGACTGGGCGACCGTCGTGGACGAGCTGACAGCAGCACCCGTGGGCCCGGATGGCTGGATCCGTGCCCACGGCTGGGATGAGTCGATACTGGGACCGGCCAAGGGTTTGCTGGATTGCCGGGCTGACACGCCCGTTGTGGCGTTCGACGGCACAGGCCATCAACTCCTGGCCAACCGGGAGGCGCTCCGCCGCGCGGGCATCACCGCCGCAACTCCGGACATCGACGGCGGCGTGATCGTGAGGGCAGCAGACGGCAGCCCCTCCGGCCTGTTCCAGGACGGAGCCATGGAACTCATCTCTCGGGCCATGCCACCCGTTCCGGCTTCGACGCTCCGCCCGGCGCTGCTTCTTCTCCAGGAATACCTGCACTCGCTTGGCATCACCTCACTCACGGAGCCGGGACTGGGGCCAGCGAGCGCTGGACTCATGGACGGGGCCGGTTCGACGGCGGCACTCGAGTTACTGGGTGACCTCGCTTCATCGGGTGAACTGACGTTGCGGATCAACGTCCTCATGCTCTTCGCGGGAACCGGGGGAGCCAATGCCCTGGCCGTGGGGGAGGGCCTGCGCAGCGGACTGGCAGGGAGCTACAAGAACCGGGGCATTGATCCGGAGCAGTTGAGGATCGCGGGCGTCAAAGTCTTCGCGGACGGGATCCCACGCAGCGGCACCGCCTGGATGCGCGAGCCTTATGGTCCGGCCTGTACCCACGGCAGCCTGGTGATCCAAGGAGCCAGTGATGGAGAACGGGTTGCTGAACTCAACAGGATTCTGCGACTCATCGACGAAGCCGGACTGCAGGCCGGTGTCCACGCCACGGGAGATGCTGCCACCCTCGCGGCCGTGGAGGCGATTATCGCGGCGACCGACGCTACCGGGGGTCGTTCCACGTCCACCGGAAGCCACCGAAACCGCCATTACATCATCCACGGGGCCTTCAGTGACTCAACAACTTTGCGCACAATGGCTGCCCGGGGCGTTGGTTACAGCACCAACCCCCTGATCCGCCAGGAGGCCGGTGACATCATGCGCCAGGTGCTGGGTGAGGATCGGTTTTCCCGCCATCAACCCCTTCATTCAGCCGTGGAAGCCGGCGTGCGTTTCAACCTTGCTTCCGACGCTCCCGTGACCAGCCCGGACTGGCGGCGCACTGTGGTGGCTGCCGTCCGCCGGTCCACCCGGTCCACACCTGGTGCACCGGGCGATCCCGAGCGTATCACCGGGCTGCAGGCCCTGGCTGCCATGACCCTTGACGCCGCTTGGCAGGACCACGCCGAGCACTTTAAGGGCTCCCTGATACCTGGCAGGACAGCAGACCTGTGCCTGCTGTCCAACCCCTGGCCCGCCGATGAGCAGATCGAGAAGCTCCTCGACACTGAGGTCAGGCTCACCTTGAGCGGTGGCCGCGTAGTCCACCAATCACCCAGCTAGAAAAGTCCCCTTCCAACCATTCGTGATTCTAGGAGCACCATGCGACGCACTATTCCCTTGGCCCTGGCCGCAGTTTTGTCCATGACTTTGGCCGCCTGCGGTGGCGGGTCGAGTCCGGCCGCCGCCCCCGCCGCCGATGGGACCACCACCCTCAAGGTGGGCACCATCGGCATCGGTTCGGACGCCGGTATCCGCCTTGCAGCTGACAAAGGCTTCTTCAAGGAACAGGGTCTCAACGTCGAGATTTCTGTCATTGCCAATCCACCGGCTGGTATTGCGGCTGCCCAGAGCGGCCAAATTGACCTCACCTACACTCCCTCAATTCCGCTCCTGAACGCATTGAGCCAGAACGTGCCGCTCAAGATCATTGCCGCCGCCGACGGTTACAAGGACGGGGCAGGAGATTCCAGCGACCTCAACCGCGTGGATGATACCGGCCTCCTCGTCCAGAAGGCTTCGTCCATCACCCGGCCCAAAGACCTGGAAGGCAAGAACGTCAGCGTTCCGGCAAGGAAAGCACAGCTGGAGGTTACAGTCAGCAAACTGGTCAAGGATGACGGGGGAGATCCTGCCAAAGTGAACTGGATGGTCCTGGACCCGTCGTCTGCACTGCAATCACTGAACTCCGGGCGCGTGGACGCGGCCTCCCTGGTGGCTCCGTTCACATCCAAGGCAGTGTCTGAGGGGAACCAACTGCTGGCGTCGCCGGGTGTTGAGTTCTTTGAGCAGGGTGCCATTGGCCTGTGGGTCTCCGGTGCGAACACGGTGAAGTCCAAGGAGAAAGCCTTGGCGGGCTTCAAAGCCGCCATCTACAAGGCAAACGCCTACGCCAACGGCCACATCGATGAAGCACAGCAGCTCAGTGCAGAGATCACCAAGACCCCGCTGGACGTGGTCAAGTCCGGGGCCGTCAACTACTGGCCCGACGACGTCCGTGTGGAAGACATCGAGCGGGCCAACAACAATCTTGCCGACCTCGGCTTCCTGAATGCCCCGGTGAAACTGCCGGCCGACATCATCTTCGGCAAGTAGGCAGGAGAACAGCATGGGAGATTCACCATGAAGGCATCCATCCGCCCATACCTCTTCAGTATCCTGGGCGTCGCGGCGGCCTTGGTCATCTGGCAGGTTCTCGCTGAGGCCAAGGTTGCAGGAAATGCCTTGCCGCCGGCCACTACGGTGTTCACCACCCTCGCGACCATTCTGGGAACAGGCACCTTCTGGTCCTCGCTGGGGGCCACGATCGGTATTTCCATCCTCGCGTTGGCGCTGGCTGCCGTGGCCGGAGTAGTCATTGGGCTGCTGGTCGGGAGTTTCGAGTCCGTCAGGTATGCCACCCTGGCTGTGCTGGAGTTCCTCAAGCCAGTCCCCCCGATCGTCATTCTCCCCCTCGCAGTGTTGGTGCTTGGCCCCACAGCTGAGATGTCGTTGTTCCTCGTGGTGTTCGGGTGCTTGCTCCCCATCGTCATGCAAACCGTGGACGGCGTTCAGGGCACCGACCCGGTGGCACGTGATACGGCCCGCTCCTACGGCATGGGAGAGAGGGAAATCCTGGCCCGGGTGGTATTGCCCAGCGCCATGCCCTACATAGGAACTGCGATGCGCGTGGCAGCACCTGCCGCCTTGGTGGTCACCGTGGTGGCAGGACTCCTCGGGGGCGGTCCAGGCCTCGGCCAAAACATCTACCAAGCCCAAGCGGCGGGTGATTACGCCAGTCTCTACGGATTGGTGATAGTCCTCGGTGTCCTGGGCCTGCTGTTCCAAGGTGCCACGCGGCTGGCCGAGCGCCGGGTCCTGCACTGGCATGAGTCCTACCGGGAAGTGGTGCCCTGATGAGAAACGTCAAAATGCGAAACTGGGTGATCGGCATTGGCACACCCGTGCTGCTGTTGGTGGCATGGTGGTTCCTTTCCGCGAACTCCACCGATCCCTTCTTCCCTCCGCTGGAAACCATCCTCATCCGTTTCCAGGAGTTGTGGCTCTTTGAGCACTTCCAGTCCGATGTCCTGCTCAGCCTGGGAAACCTGTTCCTCGGTTTCGTCATCGCAGCAGCAGCCGGGATCGCACTCGGGTTCGTCACTGCCCTGGTTCCCCCGGTCCGGTGGATGATCGATCCGTTGATTCATTTCCTCCGCGGTATTCCACCCGTGGCCCTGGTACCGATCTTTATCTCGCTCATAGGCTTCGGTACCCAAATGCGTGTCACCAGCATCGCCCTGGCGGCGCTGTTTCCCACCATGATCGCCACGGTGGACGGCATCCGCAGCGTCAGCAACGACCTCATGGACGTTGCCAGGGTCTACCGCCTGACCCGGAAGGAGCGGGTTCTGAAGGTTCTCCTGCCAGCGGCGACCCCACAAATCTTCTCCGGCCTGCAGGTGAGCCTGCAGGTGGCCTTCATCGTGATGATCGCCAGCGAGATGCTGGGCAGCTCGCAGGGAATCGGAGCAATGACTTTGCTCGCCCAACAGAGTTTCATGACCGCTGACATGTGGGCCGGAATCCTGCTCCTGGGTGTCATCGGATTCCTGGTCAACGTCCTGTTCAGCCTCCTCCGTCGCAAGGTCCTGTCCTGGTACATCGGATCCCGTCGCTTGGCGCGTGCATCATGAGCAACCGTCCGGCACCGACCCTTCCCACCCGCAACAGAAAGTCCACCATGGCACAGCAACCAGAAACACGAGTCAGCGCATCCACGCCGCGGCTGGACGTGTCGCATCTCGCCAAGACGTATGGCAGTGGCGCAAAGGCCCGTACGGTCATCGAAGACCTGACCTTCACCGTGGATGCCGGGGAGATTGTCTGCATCGTAGGTCCGTCGGGCGTTGGCAAGACGACACTCCTGAAATGCCTGGCCGGGCTCCACCCGGCCACCAGCGGCAGGGCGGCCATCGACGGGCGGACCATCAGTGGCCCGCCTTCGGAAATGGCTTTGGTCTTCCAGGATTACAATCGATCGCTGATGCCATGGCTCACCGTCCGAAAGAACCTGGTCCTGCCCCTGCGGCACCTCAAGTTGTCCGCAGCGGAACTGAAGGAACGCTGCGACGGTGCGCTGGCCGCCGTTTGCCTCTCCCACGCCGACAACCAGTATCCGTGGCAGCTATCCGGCGGCATGCAGCAACGTGTCGCCATTGCCAGGGCCTTGGCTTACAGGCCCGAGATCCTGATCATGGACGAGCCCTTCGCCTCGGTGGACGCGCAGACCCGCTTTGACTTGGAAGACCTCTGCCTGAAGATCCGGAGGGACTTCGCCATGACCATCCTGGTAGTGACCCACGACATCGACGAAGCGGTCTACCTTGCAGACCGTGTGGTGGTACTTGGCTCACGGCCTGCACGAGTGCTCAAGGTAGTGGACGTGGACCTGCCCGCCCCACGCGACCAGATCACCACGCGCTCGCTGCCGGAGTTCGCCCGGCAACGCACCGAAGTGCTGTCCCTCATCAAGAGGCCCGCATGACAGGGCAGCGCCGCAGGAACGATCACCACCGGCCCAACGTCCTGTTCTTCATCGCCGACCAGCTTAGGGCGGACCATCTGGGCTTCGGTGGCAACGGCACGGTCAGGACGCCCCACCTGGACGCGCTCGCGGCCAGGAGCATTGTTTTCGAGAATGCGACTGTGGCCAACCCGACGTGCATGCCCAACCGTGCCAGCCTGATGACGGGCCGGTGGCCATCAGCGCACGGAACACGCTGTAACGGCATAACCTTGGATCCCCTCACGCAGACCGTTCCGGGTTCCTTGGCAGCTGGCGGCTACCGAACCGTGGGCGTGGGAAAACTGCATCACCAAAACATGGGGTGGGAGTTTGAACCCCACCAGGCCGAGGAGATCCGGGCCACCGACCCCATGCTGCTGGACGCGGAGGCTGGCGACGCCCGACGTCATGGTTTTTCTTTGGGTTGGGACCAGTGGGAAAACCGGGAAGCGCACGATGACCGGTTCATTGCGCTGCCGTCCGACTACTACGGATATCAGCATGTCGACTTGGTGATTGGCCACGGGGACCGACCCGGCGGCCACTACGTGCACTGGGCCCGGGAACGGGGCATCGACCCGGAAACTCTGGGTGGTCCTGGCAACTCGTCCAGCAGGTACGGGGGGTGGGACCAGGTGTACCAGACAGCCATTCCGGCTGAGGTGCACCCCACAAGCTATGTGAGCGAGAAGGCAATCGAGCACCTGAAGGACGCTGCGGGTCAGGATCAGCCGTTCTTCATGTTTGTGTCCTTTCCCGACCCCCACCATCCGTTCTCTCCGCCGGCAGGCTACTCGGATCTCTATGATCCCGCGGCCCTGCCACTCCCGCTCGGCTTTGACCAGGACCATGGGGCTTCACCGGCGCACGTGAGGGACATGGTGGAACACCGTGGTGAGCCGAACATGGACCCAACCATGACGTGGGCCGCCACGGAGGAGCAGTACAGGAATGCCGCGGCCGCGCAATACGGCCTGATCACCATGATGGACGAGCACATTGGCCGGATACTTGACGAGCTGGACCGGCAAGGGTTGGCCGAGGACACCATCGTGGTGTTCACCAGTGACCATGGAGACCTGTTCGGCGACCACGGGCTGATGCTCAAGCACTTTGTCCACTACCGCGCCGTAACGAATGTCCCCTTGGTGGTGCACATTCCCGGGAAAAAGCCGGGCCGGACGGAAGCGTTGGTTTCCAGCGCGGATGTGGCACCGACCCTCCTTGAGCTCACTGGATCCCGGGGCTACCGGGGAATTCAGGGTCGCTCGCTGGTGCCTTTGCTGGAAGGGGATACGGAGCATCATCGGGACGCCCTCCTGGTGGAGGAAGAGCAACCGTTCGGTTTGGCCGGACTGCCGGGGCCGGTCCGCATGAGAACGATCATCACTGCTGAGGGCCGGCTGACCAGGTACTTCGGCACAGACATGGCCGAACTGTACGATCACCAGACCGATCCCGGTGAGTTGACCAACCGCGCGGGCGATCCTGCTTTCGCTGGGTTGGAGGACCGGTTGCTGCGCACCATGCTGGACGAGATGGCCGCCTTGACGGATCAGGGTACGGCCCCGACGGCGGCCGCCTAGCAAACGGTGCGGGGAGTCGTCAGTGGCTGTTGCGGTAGCCCGTGGGGGAGTTCCCGAAAGCTGCCCGGAAGATCCTGCTGAAGTGGGCGGCGTCGGTGAACCCCCACCGCGCCGCGATGGCAGTGACGGGACGTTCGGCCAGCACCGGATCCCTCAGGTCGCGCCGGCATCGTTCAAGCCGCCGTTGCCGGATGGAGGCGGCCACCGTGGTTCCAATTTCCTGGAAAAGATCGTGGAGGTGCCGGGTGGAGATGTAGTGGGCTGCGGCGATGGTTCCGGGGGAGAGTTCCGGATCACCGAGGTTGGCTTCGATGTAGTCGTGGATGCGCCCCAGCAGCAGGAGATGGGGGTCCCTGCCGGTCTCGATCAGTTGGTCCAGTTCACCGTTGAAGAGGGTGGTCACCAGGTCCAGTGCGTTGTGGACCAACCGGAGACCATTGGTACCGGAGAGGGCGTCAAGATTGTCGGCCAGCTTCACCAGGAAGGGACTGATGAGTTCGCCCAGGCCCTCGTCGCCGGGTATCCGCAACGCAGTGACGTGGCCCATGGCCTCTGCCGGCAAGTCCAGCAGGACGTGCGGAAACATGAGCACCAGAGTGCGGAAGTCGTCGTCGAACGTTAGTTGATAGGGGCGGGAGGTGTCGTAGATGGAGAGGTCGCCTGGCCGCAACACCGCTTCGCGTTCGTCCTGAATGAGACGACCCGATCCCGTGAGCTGGATGCTGAGCTTGAAAAAGCGGCCCGTCGACTTGGCGATCAGCTCCGGGGTGCGCAGGACGGTATGGGGTCCGGCGGTGATTTCCACAACGGAGATCTGTCCCAGAACGCGGGCACGCATGGTCCCGTGGAACGTTGAATTGCGTGGACCCTGGGCCAGGAGGGGTACGAAGGATGCGGAGATTGCCCTGCTCCACTCCTGGAACGACTCCGCCACGATGGTTTGCACGATTGCGGGGCCCGTATCAGCCGCAACGGTCATCAAGTTCCCTTCCAATGGCCCCAAGGTGCCGCTGCCAAGGGGCAGGAATGCCGATAGCGCGGACGTGAGCTTGCCCACGATTCTACACGGGGGGCAGGGCTCAACCGTGCTTGCGTGCAGCGACAAACTCCTTGCCGTGTGAGACAAGTCACGCACGCTCCCTGCGGTGGAAGATTGCGGAATGACAGACACCGTGCCGCGCAATCTCCCGCGGTACCGAGGCAGGAGCACACTATGAGCGTGGACAACCCAGTCAAGGGCAGGACCGCCGGGACCGTCGGCAACAAGCGGCGGCTCGGCGTGCCTGCCGTGACTTTCATGATTATCGCGGCCTCGGCGCCGCTGACCGTCCTGGCAGGCGGAGTCACCACCACCTTCGCGGTCACCGGCGTGACGGGGGTCCCACTGTCATTCCTGGTCCTGGGTGGAATCCTGGCACTGTTCGCGGTGGGTTATGCCGCGATGAGCCGGTACGTCACCAACGCCGGCGCCTTCTACGCTTATATCGCCCAAGGCATCTCAAGGCCGGCCGGGGTGGGAGCATCCCTGGTTGCGTTGATGGCCTACAACCTGATGCAAGTGGGCATCTACGGACTTTTCGGCTTCACTGTCTCATCGCTCCTGTCCGCGCGGCTGGGCGTCAGCGTTCCTTGGTGGATACCGGTGCTGGTGTGCATCGCCATCGTGGGGTGGCTGGGAGTGAACAGGGTGGACCTCTCTGCCAAGGTGCTGGGGGTCCTGGTGGCGCTCGAATTCCTGGTGGTCATCGTGTACGACGTCATCAGCCTCGCTGTGGCTCCGGAGGGCATCAGCGCTGTGACCTTCAGCCCGGAGAGCCTGTTCGTTCCTGGGATCGGGGCAGTCCTGTCCTTCGGCATTGCCGCGTTCATGGGCTTTGAATCCGCCGCCATCTACGGTGAGGAATCCAAGGACCCCAAACGCACTGTCGCACGGGCCACGTTCGCCGCAGTGGGCATCATCGCCGTCTTCTATGCGGTATCGGCCTGGGCCATGACCATGGGGGCGGGGCCGTCCGCCGTCATCGAGACGGCCACCGCCAATGGTCCGGACATGATCTTTGCGTTCCTGGGTGCCAACGGAGGGGTGCTGCTCAGCGACATCGCCCAAATCCTCTTTGTTACCAGCCTCTTCGCGGCACTCGTTAGTTTCCACAACGCCGTAGCACGCTATTTCTTTTCGCTCGGCCGGGAACGCGTCCTGCCGTCTGTGCTGGCAAGGGTTCGGACGGAAAGCGGTGCGCCGTTCGCTGGTTCGGTGGCACAAACGGTGATCGCCGTCGTCGTGACCCTCGCATTTGCCGTCGCCGGATCCGGTTCGGAACTTGGCGGGCTCTACCCCGTGCTGACCATGTTCACCTGGCTGACCAACAGCGGAGCCATGGGGCTGGTGCTGCTGATGACGGTAGTGTCGGTGGCCGTGATCGGCTTCTTCCGCCGGCAGCAGCACGGAGCGAGCCTGTGGGTGCGGGTCATCGCTCCTGCCCTGGGATTTGTGCTCCTTGCCATTGTCTTTGTGCTCATCGTGGCCAACTTCAACGTCCTGCTGGGCCAGACCGAGTCGACAGCCGCGACATTTGTCTTGCCGATGCTTGTCCTGCTCCCCGGACTCGTGGGTGTGGTGTGGGGCCTGCGTCTGCGGCGCACGCAGCCGGAGCTGTACGCCCGGATCGGCCACGGCTCGGACGACTGACAACCCTCGCGGCTGGTAACCCCCGCAGCCTCAAGGAAGCCCCGGCAAGTTTCTCCTTGCCGGGGCTTCCTTGGCGTCGTCCGACGGGTCAGGCAGTGGTGGCCGGGTTCAATTCCGGGCTGTGCTGGGTGACGCTGATCAGGCGGCCGTGCGCACCAAAGGTGAAGTGCACGGGGTCCGTGCCTGCCTCGTCCCAGCCGAAGAGGCTGCCGTGGGACCGGATGGCGTTGGGGTTGCGGTGATCGGCGATGGTGACTGAGCCGCACGGAATGACTTTCTCCCGCCACGTGAAGACAAAAATTCCCGGGCGGATTTGGAAGACGGTGTTGGAGTCGGTGTCTGCCAATCCCCGCTCTGGACCGGCAAGGCATTGCCAGGTGTACCAAGTGGGGCTGAGGTAGATGTGCTCGTAGGCGTGTGTTTCGCTGTAGATCCATTCGACGCGCCGGCCGATGAGTGCAGTGCTTTCCGAGATGGCCTCGCCCGTGGCGCGGTATCCATCAAGCGTTCCGGGGCGGAAGTCGTGGTGAACGGCAAGGCTGGAGGCGGTTGCCCGGCCGAGGATGGCGCCGATGTAGAGCGCCCGGCCCTGCGCAAGATCAAGAATGAGGGAAACGGCAAGGTCCGGTTCCAGGACGCTCTGCCACTGGCAGTAGTACAGGTCCTCGGCTACAGCGAAAGCCTCGTAGGCGGATGTTCCAGCGTGGCCGGCGGCAGCCCATTGCACTTCTTCGTCGTCGAAGCTGAACGTCATGGGTCCGCCTTCGCCGCGAATGGTGAATTGCTGTCCCACCAGGTCTTGTACGGCAGGGGCCTTGTTGGCGTCGAAGCCGGGGGCCAGGCCGTCCAGCGGCAGCCAGTTGGAGGTATCAAGAAGATTCAGGCTCATGGGTTCCTTCTCGTGCTCGAAAGAAGGACCGGACAGTGTGTCGGGTCCTTCTTCGAGTATTCGGTGCCCGCGCGCCGCAGTCTTGTGCTGTGGGGCACACCGCTTGACCTGGAAGGAAAGGTTCAGGCCAGTTGGCTTTCGATGCGTGCGGCACTGGCGGCCAGCGCTTTTCCAACGGCGTCGGAGTCCTGGTCCAGGCGGATGTAGACGACGGCGATCGCTGCCGGTCGCCCGCCCGGAACCTTGATGGGGGCCGCGATGGACGACAACCCGGCGACGACTTCGTCGTGGCTGGTGGCGTAGCCGACGCGTCGGGCTTCGTGGGCCTCGGGCCGGTAAGGGTTGCCCGCGCCCACCTGCTGCCAGCGTTCCTCAGTCATGGTGGACTGGATGGCAATGCCGGGGGCGCCCGTGCTGACGGGGTGCCGGCTGCCTGGATGTTGGGCGAGTGCCGCGCCTGTGTGCCGGGGTTCGACGGTGACCAGGGTGACGCATTCCTGGTGGTCCCAGACGGCGATGAAGGCTGTCATGTGGAGGCTGTTTGCCAGTTGCGTGAGTTCGGGAAGGGCGGCGGTTTGCAGGTTCCGGGACACGCCGCTGGCCAGGACTGACAGCCCGGGACCGGGTTGGACGCGTCCGGAGTCGTCGCGTACCAGCAGGGAGTGGTCTTCGAGGGTCCTGAGTATCCGGTAGGCCACGGAGCGGTGCACGCCCAGTGCTTCGGTGAGTTCTCCGATGGTGAGGGGCCGATCAGCGGCGGCGAGGATCTCCAGTGCGCGGATTCCCCGTGAGAGCGTTTGCGACGGCGGAACTTGGGTTGCTGCTTCCGATGGGCCCTTGACGTCGCTGCGGGGATTCATGCGAACCATCCTATGTTGACGGAGCCTTCCGGGGGTCTGTGCTTTGGGTCACAGGGTGTAGTATTCTTTCCTAACTGACCGTTCTGTCGGTTAATGCAAGTCAAACGCCGACCAGTCACTCTCACCCATGGAGTTCCAATGACCGCAACTTCCACTGTCGACTCTCCGTCAGGGCCCAGCAGCAAGCGCGAAGAGCGCAGGGTCCTGGCAGGGACGCTGGTTGGTACCACCATTGAGTGGTACGACTTCTTTATCTTCGCCCAGCTCACGGCAACGCTGTTGGCGCCCTTGTTCCTGTCTCCGCTGGAGAAGTCCAACCCCGGAGTGGCCCAGCTTTTGTCGTTCGCCACCATCGGCATCAGCTTCCTTTTCCGTCCCCTCGGGGCCTTCGTAGCCGGACACCTCGGCGACAGGATGGGCCGCAAGGCCGTCCTTGTCATGACGCTGGTCATGATGGGCGCAGCTACGGCGCTCATTGGCTTGCTGCCCACTTACGCCACGATCGGCGTCTGGGCCCCGGTCCTGCTCATTACCCTGCGCGTTGTCCAAGGATTCTCGGCCGGTGGGGAATGGGGCGGTGCAGCGCTCATGGCCGTGGAGCATGCCCCCATCAAAAAGCGTGGTCTCTTTGGCGCCTACCCGCAGATCGGCGTGCCGATCGGCATGATCCTGGCAACGGGGCTGCTGTTCCTCCTGCAGTCCGGCATGTCAAAGGAAGAGTTCGCAGCCTGGGGTTGGCGTGTTCCGTTCCTGCTGTCCGTGGTACTCATCGTGGTGGGCTACCTGATCCGACGCGCAGTTGGTGAAAGCCCCGTCTTCAAGGAGATCGCCCAGCGCAAGGCTGAAAGCAAGGCGCCCCTGGGCGAACTCTTCCGCAAGAACAAGAAGGAAGTTGTCCTGGCTGCGCTGATCTTCATTGCCAACAACGCTGCCGGGTACCTGCTGATTGCCTTCTTCATCTCCTACGCCACCAGGACGTTGAAGATGCCTACGCCGCAGGTACTGCTGGCCACCACCGTCGCATCCTTCGGCTGGCTCATCTTCACCATGGTGGGTGGTTGGTTGTCGGACAAGATCGGGCGAGTGAAGACATTCCTGATCGGTTACGGGCTGGTCTTTGCCTGGATGATTCCCATGTTTGTGTTGATCGACTCCAAAGACATCGTGCTCTACGGAACCGCCCTGTTTGTCCTCACCATTGGTTTGGGTCTGTCCTACGGCCCGATGTCCGCCATGTACGCCGAGATGTTCCCGGCCCAGGTCCGCTACTCCGGAATCTCCATCGGCTACGCCCTGGGTGCAATCTTGGGCGGCGCCTTCGCGCCCCTCATCGCACAGGCGCTTCTCGACACCACCAAGTGGTCCGGTTCAGTGGGCCTTTACATCATGGGCCTCTGCATCATTTCCGCAGTGGGCGTGATCCTCGCCAAGGAAACGCGGGGCCGTCCGCTGGGCTACAGCGTCCATCACTAAATCAGGGCAAAGGAAAGGCGGATGCGGTCCACAGCGGACCGCACCCGCCTTTTGTTTTGGAGAACGACGGCGGTTACTTGCGCCCGCCGGCTGTGGCGCCTTCCAATTGGGCCACCACGTCGGCGTCGGACAACTGCCCGAAGTGTTCGTAAAAGGCGCCCACGGCATGGAACTTACCGGGAGTGTGCAGTGCCATCACTAAGTCGCACACCCGTGCCAGTGACGTCGAGGCTTCCAGGGATGCAACCGGTACTGCGGCTATGACGGTGCGTGCGCCGGCGGAACGAACCGCTTCTACAGCGGCCCGCATGGTGGCTCCCGTAGCTAATCCGTCATCCGCCAGGACCACGGTCTTCCCGCGCAAGTCATGGCCGGTGCCCGGGTACGTTTGTGCCCGCCGAAGAAGCTCGGACCGTTCGTGGGCTTCCACGGCGTCCAGGGCGGACTGGGAGATGCCGTGGGCGAGGATGAGGTCCTTCAGTGGCTTGTTGACGATCCGAAGGACGTCGCCTTGAGACCATGCCAGTGCCCCGAAAGCGGTTTCATCGCGACCTGGAATGCCGAGCTTGCGTACCAGGACCGCCCCGAATGGCAGGTACAGTTCGGCTGCTGCCGCGGCGGCCACGGGGACTCCTCCGCGTGCCAGGCCCAGCACGATGGCGTCCGGCTGTTCCCTGAGTTGGGGGAGGGCTTCAGCCAGGCGTCGACCGGCTTCCGCACGGTCCTTGAAACGCATGCCCATCTGCTCCACTTCCACGTAATTCGTTGCAGTTCCAAGCCTACCGTCCACACCTTGCCCGGGGACGCGTCCGCTGAAAGCATGGGCTTGTGAACAAGCCGATCGGATATTGGATTAAGAGGCTCGACGCCGCACTGGAGGTGCAGCTGGACAGTACCTTGGCCCGGATCAAGCTCACCCGGCGCCAGTGGCAGACTCTTAGCACCTTGTCAGAGGGCGCGATGCTTCCCGAGCAGCTCGAGGTGACCCTGTATCCGTTGTGGGGCAACGATATCCGGATGCGGGAGAGGGAACTTGCAGCCCTCGTAGGCCGCGGAATGATCACCATGATCGATGACCGGCTGGTCCTGAGCGACCGCGGGCGGGAGAAATATCACGAAGCCCAGCGGTCGGTGGAAGATGCCCGACAGGACTTGTCCATGGGCATTGGCATCGACGAGTACTCCATGGCACTGAGTGTCTTGGAACGCATGTCCCTTAATGCGGAGCGGCTGGCCCGCTAACGCGCGGGCCGGCCGCTCCGGCTTAATGCTCCCGGACCAAAAGGCCGGGGACTACACCCCGAGGAACCCGACGGCAGCTTCCTTGAAGGCCCGGCTGGTGATGACGTTGGTGTGGGTGCGGCCGGGTACAACGAGGGTCTCCACCATGCCGCCATGCTTGCCCGCAATGGCAGCCAGTTCGGGCATGGTGGCTGCCCGTTCGTCCTTTTCGCCGGCAACGAGCAAGAGGGGCATGTGCGGGGAAGCCTCGGCAGGATCGAACGGTTCCCCCTTGATGGCCTCAATGAGCGACAACATGGAGAAGAGGTTGTTGCTGGGGAGCATCTGGGCCATCTTCAGCAGTCCTGCCGTGGACGGGTCCTCAATGGGCGTGCCGTCGGCCAAGTGCCGTTGCGCAGCGACGAGGTCGAAAGCTGCCAGCGGATCTGCCGAGCTGGGTCCACCCAGGACGATGCGGTGGACAAGATCCGGCTGGGTGGCGCCGAATTCCCACGCCAGCCTGGAGCCGAGCGAGTAGCCAATGACGTCGAGTCCCGTGGACGGGTCGCCGTCGCGCAGTGGCCGGGCTCCGGCGTCGGTCACTATCTGGAGGAGGTCGGCGCGGATACGGCTGGGCGTGTACGAGTCCAGGTCCTCGGGGGAGTGGCTCCGGCCGTGGCCCGGCAGGTCCACGGTGATGACCCGGCGACCCGCATCCTGGAGGGTGGTGATCCAGCCGCTGTCCTGCCAGTTGAGTTTGCTGGAGGAGGAGAAGCCGTGGATCAGCAGGACTGGACGCAACCCGGCATCGGCAGCTGGCTCATGGACCTCGACAAACAGCCCGGGGTCGGTGCCCTCCACGGTGTGCCTTTGCTGTTCCACGGTGTGCCTGCCGGTCATGGTGTCAGTCCTCATCGAGTACGGCGCTCAGGCGGACCCGGCGCTTGGGTGCTTCGTCCTTCGGAACAGTGCCCACGATCCCGGCGGTGTCATCCGGAACCTCGAACACAATCAGCGGTTCGCCAACGTTGATGGTGTCACCGGGCGCCCCGTGAATACGCACCACTTTACCCGCCTGCGGGCTGGGCAATTCGAGTGCTGATTTGGTGGTTTCGAGCTCCACGATCGGTTGGTTGCGTTCCACCTGCTGACCGGGCTCCACGAGCCAGTCCAGGACGGTCGCCTCAATGAGGCCCTCACCGAGGTCGGGGAGTGGGAAGGAAATTTCAGCCACGGCGATACTCCAGTACGCGTTGGATCCCAAAGAGGATGCGGTCGATATTGGGGATGTATTCGTCCTCCAGGTCCCCGGAGGGGTACGGCACGTCGAAGCCTGTCACGCGCTCCACCGGCGCCTTGAGTGTCGCGAAGCAGCTTTGCGTGATGAGTTGGGCCACCTCAGCGCCAAGGCCCGAGGTCAGCGGCGCTTCATGAACGACGACGGCGCGTCGCGTCTTCCCGACGGACCTCGCCAAGGCTTCGGCATCGATCGGTTTCAGCCAGCGCAAGTCCAGGACCTCGATGTCAATGCCGTCCTCGGCTGCCAGTTCGGCTACCTGCAGGCAACGGGAGACCATTGCTCCCCACGCCACCAGCGTCACGTGCCGCCCTTCCCTGGCCACGCGGGCGCCGGTGAGGCTGCCGCTGGGGGCCGTGCCGTCGTCGTTCGCTGAAACCTCCGTGGCCGCAGAACTGAGGTTGACCGGCCCCTTCTGCCAGTAACGGGACTTCGGCTCCATGAAGATGACTGGATCCGGCCGGGTGGCCGCGTACTTCAGCAGGTGGTAAGCGTCGTGCGGATTGGACGGTGAGACTACTTTGAGTCCCGGCACGTGGGCGAAGAGTGCTTCCAGGGACTCGCCGTGGTGCTCGGGTGCGCGGATGCCGCCGAAGCTGGGTACACGCAGCGTGATGGGCATGGGCAAGGTGCCTCGGCTGCGGTAGTTCATCCGGGCGATCTGGCACACAATCTGGTTGATCGCCGGGTAGGCGAAACCGTCAAACTGGACCTCGGGGATGGGGTGGAAGCCGGCCATCGCCAAGCCCACGGACATACCGAGGATGCCGGACTCTGCCAAAGGGGTGTCGAACACGCGGTCCTCGCCGTGTTTGGCCTGCAAACCATCGGTGATGCGGAACACGCCACCTAGGCGGCCACAGTCCTCGCCGAAGATGACGGTCTTGGGATTGTCCGCCAGTACTTCGTCAAGGGCGCGGTTGAGGGCTTGCTGCATTGACATCTGGTGAACGGATGCTGCGGAAACGTCCGTTGTTCCGGGCATTGCGGTGATGGTCTCAGACATGTTCGGACTCCTCGCGCCACGCGGTGGCCTGGGATTGAAGGGCGGGCGTTGGTTCCTGGAAGACCAGGCCGAACATTTCAGCCCCGGGGCGGGGCCCCAGATCCTCGATGCCCCTGCGGATGGTTTCCTCTTCCTCTTCTGCCAGGCGCTGTGCTTCCGCGAAGAAGGCCTCGTCGGCAATGGCTTCCGCGAGAAGCCGCTGCTTGAAGCGCTCCAACGGATCCTCGCCCGCGTCAAGGCGCTCCTCGTTTAGGGTGCGGTAACGGCCGGGGTCGTCGGCGGTGGAGTGCGGGCCGCGGCGGTAGGTCATGGCTTCGATCACCACTGGCCCGTTGCCGGCGCGGCAATGGGCGAAGGCGGAGCGTGTGGCTTCGAAGACGGCGACGACGTCGTTGCCGTCCACCTGCAGGGAGGGGATTCCGTAGCCGGCTGCGCGTGCCGCGACAGAGCCGCCCGCAACCTGGCGTTCGGTGGGGACCGAGATGGCCCAGCCGTTGTTCTGGATGAAGAACACAACAGGCGCCTTCATGACTGCGGCGAAGTTCATGGCTTCGTGGACATCGCCCTGGGAGGAAGCGCCGTCGCCGAAGTACGTCATGGCGACGCCCATTTCGCCGGTGGGTTGTCCGGCGAGTGTTTGGCCGTGGGCCCAACCGACTGCGTGCAGTACGGAACCCGCCACCACTGCCTGGATGGGAGCGAACCTGGATTCCAGCGGGTTGTACATGCCGCCATGCCAGGTGGCTTTGTGAGTGGACATGTAGCCCACCATGTCCAGCCCCATTGCGCGTGCCACGCCCATTTCGCGGTAGGTGGGGAAGACGAAGTCCCGGGTCCGGTCAACTGCATAGCCGCTGCCTACCTGCGCGGCCTCCTGGCCGAGCTCGGGGGCATAAGCGGGAATGATGCCTTGGCGCTGCCAGGCCACTGCTGAAGTGTCCAGATGCCGGACTGCTGCCATCAGGGTGTACAGCTCTCGGAGCTGATGGTGGGTGAGCGGGGCCGCGTCGTCATCGACGGCGGCCAGCACTGGTTCGGTAGTCATGGCTGTGACCCTAGTCACCAGCTAGGGGTGTGCGCAATCAGCACAGTTCAAACGAAACACTTTGTACAACTTGAATAAGCAAAGACGCCATGCACGGTACAAACTGTGCAGGGCGTCTCGATGGAGCTGAGCAGGTGGCTACTCGGCGCGCTGTGCCCGGCTGGCCTTGGCTTTGGCGTTCAGGAAGCAACCTGCAGCGATGACGAGGATGAGCAGGAAGGTCCCGATGAGCTGGCCGGCGCTCTCCGGGTTGGCGAAGCCCACCACGAGGATGAGGCCCAGCAGGACGAGGCCAACAATGGTGAGGTACGGGAAGCCCTTCATCCGCAGCGGCAGTTCGGTGCCGTCCCGGTCTGCCCTGCGGCGCAGGATGAACTGCGACACCAGTGCCGTACCCCAGACCACCAGGCAGGTGGAGCCCACCAGGTTCAGCAGTGCCGGCAGGATCTTTTCCGGGAACAGCAATTCAAGGACGGTGGCGATGAAGCCGAAGGCAACCGAAATACCGACGGCGGCAACGGGAACCTTGGAGCCGCTCAGGCGGGACAGGAAGCGGGGAGCTTCCCCGCGCTCGGAGAGGGAGAAGATCATCCTGGAGGCGCCGTACAGGTTGGCGTTCAGTGCAGACAACAGGGCGACGACGGCTACCAGGGTGATGGCTGCGCCGGCTCCGGGGATTCCGGCCAGGTCCAGGACTCCGGCGAACGGAGACTTCAGGCCCTCTGAACCAACGGGAAGAACGGCCGCGATGACGAAGACGGAGCCGATGTAGAAGGTCAGGATGCGCCAGACAACCGTGCGGATGGCCTTGCCCACGCTGTGGGCGGGGTTTTCGGTTTCGGCGGCCGCAACGCTGACGATCTCTGTCCCGCCGAAGGCGAAGATCACCACGAACAGTGCGGCGGCGATGCCACCGATGCCGTTGGGGGCAAAATCGCCGAATGCCGAGAATCCGGGGGAGGGGACATTCGGCAACCAACCGAAGAGCAGGGCAGCGCCGATGAGCAGGAAGATGACGATTGCGGCCACCTTCAGGATGGCGAACCAGAACTCGAACTCGCCGAAGTTGCGGACGCCCACGAGGTTGATTCCCGTAAAGACGACCATGAAGACCAGCGCAAGGACCCACACGGGGATGACGGGCCAAATGGAGAACAGCAGCCCTGCTGCTCCAATGGCTTCAGCCGCGATGACTACCACCAGCTGAAGCCACCACAGCCAGCCGATGGTGCCGCCGGCGGTCTTGCCCATGGCCTTCTCTGCGTACACGGAGAATGCGCCGCTGTTGGGGTTGGCGGCTGCCATCTCGCCGAGGGCCCACATGACCAGGATGATCAACGTGCCGGCGACGAGATAGGAAATGAGCACTGCCGGACCGGCGGCCTGAACGCCCGCTCCCGAGCCGAGGAAGAGGCCCGCTCCGATCGCGGAGCCGAGCCCCATCATGGTGAGCTGGCGAGGTTTGAGCGAATGGCCGAGGCCGGAAGTTGGGGCAGGAGCCGCGATGGACTTCGTTGTCATACGTGTCTACCTTCTATGGATTACATACTGGTTTGGCGTGCCGGCCTCATGGGCTTGGCAAGCGGGCGTCGACGACGCAGCAAGAGCCGTGGAATAATTCTCGCAGTTTGTAAGATACATCACTTTTTGCTGTGGCGATGTGATGGGTAGGAATCCCCGGGGACAGGAACTTTGATGCTGGTCGATGCGCTTGATGCAAAAATTGTACGTTTCTTCACGGATTCTCCGCGATCTTCCGTGCTGGAGGCCTCCCGTGTACTCAGGGTTGCCCGGGCCACGGTGCAGTCCCGGATCGATCGCATGATCGAGAACGGGGTCATTGGGTCATGGGTTCCGCAGCCTGATCCGGCAAATTTCGGATTCCCGGTGGTGGCCTTCTGTTCTGTCACCATCACCCAGGAGATCGGCCATGACGCGATCATTGAAAGCCTGAGTGCCATCCCCGAGATCATCGAGGTCCACACGGTGACCGGGAACTCGGACCTCATGGTGCGGATCGCCGCCCGGTCCAATCCGGACATGCAAAGGGTGCTTGACGCCATGATCGCCACGAAATCGGTGGTTCGGTGCTCGTCGGTGATTGTCCTGAACAGCCATATCCAGGGCCGCACATTGCCCCTGATGGAAGCGGCAGCCAAGCCAGTGTGACGTAAGGCATTTTGCCAAGTGCCTGCGGAGTCGTACCATTAGTTCTAGTCAACATGACTTTAACTAGTTCTCCATTCCTTAAGGGGGATGGACCGGGCGGCGATGAAGCGAGGTGAACGCCGTGAATGCCAACTCAGCCAATGTCGCCGAAAGGCGGCTCGCACCGCCGTCGTTGGCTATCTCAACGGTGATTTTCGCCCTCCGCCCCAGTGAGAAGTCCGGCCGTCCCACGCTCTGGCTGCCGCTGGTCCGCAGGATCCGGGAACCCTATAAGGACATGTGGGCGCTGCCCGGCGGCCCTTTGGCCCATGACGAATCGCTCCAGGACGCTGCGTCACGGAACCTCCGTGAGACCACGGGCCTCACGCCGCATTACCTTGAGCAGCTGTACGCATTCGGCGGCCTCCATAGATCGCCCACCCAGCGTGTGGTGTCCATCGTCTACTGGGCACTCGTGCAACCCACTGAAGCTGCCCTCGCAGACGAATCCGAGAATGTTCGCTGGTTCCGGGCGGACCGCCTCGGCGAACTCGCCTTCGACCACAACGCAATCGTCGACTACGCCCTGTGGCGCCTCCGAAACAAGATGGCCTACGGATCCATCGCGTACCACCTGCTGGGGGAGTTCTTCACCCTCGCCCAAGTGCGCGAAGTCTACGAAGCCGTGCTGGACCGCCAACTTGACCCCGCGAACTTCCGCAGGCACGTCAAGGCAACACCGGAAATCGAAGAAACCGGTGAATACCTCCAAGGCGGGAAACACCGCCCACCACGCCTCTACCGCTTCACCGGCACGCCCGGGCTCGGGCCAGACAACAGGAGTACACCATGAGCAGCGTCAACACTGCCGTCCAGCTGATCACGCGCGAGGAAGCCGAAAAAGGCCTCTCCCGCGCGGGGTCCACGTGCAGCCCGGCCCTGGCCAGGGGTCCCTGGGAATATGACCTCGCCGAATCCCTTGCCGGTGAGCCCGCGTACGGCCCCGGTGCTTCGAGCAGCGACGTCGCGCCCAAAGCCACCCCACGCCAAGGCCAACTGCCGGAAGAATACAAAAAAGCCACCGACGCCGAACTGGACGCCCGCATCCGGGCCGCCAAAGCGACACTCGGGGACCGCGCAGTGATCCTGGGCCATTTCTACCAGCGTGACGAAGTCATCCAGTACGCAGACTTCGTGGGCGACTCGTTCCAGCTCGCCAATGCAGCCCTGACCAAGCCGGACGCCGAAGCGATCATCTTCTGCGGCGTGCACTTCATGGCCGAGACCGCCGACATCCTCTCTACTCCGGACCAGGCCGTCATCCTGCCGAACCTCGCCGCAGGCTGCTCGATGGCAGACATGGCGGATGAAGACTCCGTGGAGGAATGCTGGGAACAGCTGGAGGAGATCTTCGGCACGGAGCCGGACGGCGAGGGCCGTGTACCCGTCATCCCTGTCACCTACATGAACTCTTCCGCCGCGCTCAAGGCCTTCTGTGGCCGCAACGGCGGTATTGTCTGCACCTCCTCCAACGCCAAGGTGGTCCTTGAATGGGCCTTCGAGCGTGGTCAGCGCGTCCTGTTCTTCCCCGACCAGCACCTTGGCCGCAACACCGCCAAGGCGCTGGGCGTCCCCTTGGAACAGATGCCCATGTGGAACCCCCGCAAGGAACTGGGCGGCAACGACGAACAGTCCTTGCTCGACTCCCGGGTGATCCTGTGGCACGGCTTCTGCTCTGTGCACAAGCGCTTCAACGTGGGCCAGATCGAGAAAGCCCGCCAGGACTTCCCCGGCGTCAACGTGATCGTCCACCCTGAATGCCCCATGGAAGTAGTGGACGCAGCAGACTCTGCCGGTTCCACCGACTTCATCAAGAAGGCCATCGCCGCCGCCACTGAACCCACCACGTTCGCCATCGGCACCGAGATCAACATGGTGAACCGGCTCGCCGCAGAAAACCCGCAGCACACCATCTTCTGCCTCGATCCCGTCATTTGCCCGTGCTCCACCATGTACCGCATTCACCCGGGCTATCTCGCCTGGGTCCTTGAGGAGCTCGTGGAAGGACGCATCGTCAACCGCATCACCGTGGACGACTCCGTGCAGGACAACGCCAAGATTGCGCTGGAGCGCATGCTGGCGGCCAAACCGGCCTGACCGCGGGCCACACCAACACCGGATTAGCCGAAGAGAGCGTCACATGACTACAGGAAGCCTCGCCGGCCGCCCCCAGCCCAAGCGGCTGATCGTCGTCGGAAGCGGCATCGCAGGACTGTACTCCGCCCTGCTCGCCGCCGAAGCGGGAGCGGAAGTGGTGCTGCTGACCAAGGGTGCGCTCGCGGACAGCAACACGTACTACGCTCAAGGCGGCATCTCAGCGGTCCTTGACGAACCTGCCCCCGGGGACACCGTTGCTGCCCACATCGCCGACACCCTCAAGGCCGGGGCCGGGCACTGCAACGACGAAGCAGTGCGGGTGCTGTGCTCCGAAGCGCGCCTGGACATCGCAGGACTTGGGCGGTTCGGCGTCCGTTTCGACCTTGACGACGACGGCGATCCCGCCTTGGGGCTTGAGGCTGCCCATTCGGCCCCTCGAATCCTGCACGCCGGCGGCGACGCCACCGGGGCCGGCGTTGCCGCTGCCTTGATCAGGACCGTTCTTGACTTCCAAGCCGCGGGCAAGATCCAGGTGATCGGGCACGCCCAGGTCACGTCACTGTCCCAAGGGTCCGACATTCAGCACGGCATCCGCGTGGTGGGGGCCAACTTCATTCACGAAGGCCGGAAGCTCGGTGTCCACGGCGATGCCGTGCTCCTCGCCACTGGGGGAGCCGGGCAAATGTTTGCCCAAACCACCAACCCCGCCGTAGCCACTGCAGACGGCCTGGCGCTCGCATGGCGCGTCGGAGCCACGGTGGCAGACCTCGAGTTCTTCCAGTTTCACCCCACGTGCATGGTCCTTGCTGCGGACGCCCGCGAAACCGAGGGCAATAATGACCCCCTTCTCATTTCCGAAGCCGTTCGCGGCGAAGGCGCCATCCTCGTGGACGCCAACGGTTATCGCTTCATGCCTGGCTACCACCCCGACGCTGAGCTCGCACCCCGCGACGTCGTGTCCCGCAGCATCGCCCTCCACCTGGCAAAGCTCGGGGACCCCAACGGTTACGTGTTCCTCGACGCCACCGTGATCGAGGATGCGCGCGGCAAGGGATTCCTGGCCAAGCGTTTCCCGACCCTCAGTGCGAGGACCCGCCAGGCCGGGGTCGACTGGACCCGGGAACTGGTCCCCGTGGCACCCGCGGCGCACTACTGGATGGGTGGGGTGGTGACCGACCTCTACGGCCGGACATCAGTACCCGGGTTGCTCGCCGCCGGTGAGGTTGCGTGTACCGGGGTGCAGGGGGCCAACCGGCTGGCCAGTAACTCGTTGCTTGAGGGGCTGGTGTTCGGGCGGCGGGCTGTTGAGGGTTTCCTCTCTGGTGAGTCGTCTGACGGAGTCCCTCTGCGTGCTAACCCGGCCGCGGGCGGCGGCACCGCAGGCGGCGGCGCCGCAGGCCCCTTGGCGCCTGCGCTCGCGCCTCGTACCGGCGATCGCCTCGCAAGCTCGGCGGCCGGTTCGGGCGCTCACGCGACAACGGCGCTGTCGGGGCCTCCGGCGCCGCTGGAATTGTTGGAGGGTCATCCGCTCGCCCACCCTGCCCCCTCCAATGGGTTCTCACGCCATGCGCTGCGGCTCCTCATGACCGCCAAGGCTGGCGTACTCCGGAGCGGTGAGTTGTTGGCTGAGGCCGCAGAGGTTCTTGGGTCTTGGGAGAGTGACGTGATGCCTTTGAATGTTCCTGATTCCTTTGATGTCCGGGAGCATGAGGATTCCAATCTTTTGTTGGCTGCCCAACTGCTGGTGCATGCGGCCCGGGAGCGGCGGGAGTCCCTGGGGGCGCATTACCGCAGCGACAGCGTGACAGAGCCAGCCGCCGTCGACGATTTTGACAAGCGTTACACCATGAGCCGGAAAGTGAGCCTCGTCCATGACTAACCTGACCCTCCCCGCAGCCCCTGTCCGGGAGATCCTGGAACGGGCATTCGCGGAGGACGCGCCCAGCGGGGACATCACCTCCCAGCTGCTGATCCCCGCCGAAGCCCGGGCGACCGCCGTGCTGAACGCGCGGGTTCCCGGCGTGTTCAGCGGTGGCACCGTGTTCCGCGATGCCATGAAGCTGGTGGACCCGGACACTGAGGTGGAACTGCTGCTTGCCGATGGTGAAGCGTTCGACGCCGGTACGCACCTGGCGCGGGTCAGCGGCAGGGCCCGATCGGTGTTGCTCGCCGAAAGGGTCGGCCTGAACCTGGTGCAACGGATGAGCGCCATCGCCACCAAGACGGCCGAATTCGTGAGACTTGTTGAGGGAACTCGTGCGCGGATCACGGACACCCGCAAGACCACGCCGGGCCTGCGGGTGCTGGAACGGTATGCCGTGCGCTGCGGTGGGGGAGCGAACCATCGCTATAGCCTTTCCGACGCCGTGCTGGCCAAGGACAACCACCTGGCCGTCATGACCGGGGGAGACTCCACCAAACTGACCGAACTGCTGGTTGCCGCCAAGGCGCAGCTCGGCCACACCACGCACTTCGAGGTCGAAGTGGACAGGGCTGAGCAGATCGAACCCGTCCTGGCAGCGGGTGTGGACACGATCATGCTGGACAACTTTTCCGTCGAAGAGCTACGGGCCGGGGTCAAGCAGGTTGACGGCCGGGCCATCGTGGAAGCCAGCGGCAACGTGAACATCAACACCGTCACGGAGATTGCTTCTGCCGGCGTCGACGTGATCTCCATCGGGGGCCTGACCCACAGTGTCACCGCCTTGGACCTCGGGCTCGATATCGAACTCACCTCAACGCAAAGCTGAAGATCGCAAACCCCATGATTTTCCTTGACGCCGCCGCCACCACTCCAGTACGCCGTGAGGTTCTTGAAGCCATGTGGCCGTACTTGAGCGGTGAGTTCGGCAACCCCTCCAGCCACCACAGCCTTGGCGAAGCGGCAGCAACTGCGCTCGCGGAGGCGCGTTCCGGCGTCGCGGGGATCCTGAACTGCCGTGCAGGCGAGGTGACCTTCACCTCCGGGGGCACGGAGGCGGACAACCTGGCCATCAAAGGCATTGCGCTGGCCCGGCAGGCAGCCGACCGTACGCTGAACAGGGTTGTCATCAGCGCGATCGAGCATCCCGCGGTGGAGGAATCCGCCAGGTACTTGGAGCGGGTGCATGGGTTCACGGTGGACGTGCTGCCGGTGGACGGTGAAGGCATGGTTTCAGTTGACGGCCTGCGCGCCGTGATACGGCCCGAAACAGCGTTGGTGAGCGTCATGTACGCAAACAACGAAATCGGAACCGTTCAGCCGATAGCGGCCTTGTCTGCGGTGGCTCGGGAACATGGCGTCCCGTTCCACACGGACGCCGTGCAGGCTGCCGGATGGCTGCCCCTGGACGTCAAAGCGCTCGGGGTGGACGCGCTGAGTATATCCGGACACAAACTTGGTGCTCCGAAGGGATCCGGTGTCCTCTTCACAAAAGGCCGGCTCCGTGTTGAACCCCTGGTCCACGGCGGAGGGCAGGAACGGGGAAGGCGCTCGGGGACCGAGAACGTGGCAGGGGCTGTGGCGTTGTCCACGGCGCTGACCTTAGCCAATGCCGCGCAACCGGACGAGGCCGCACGCGTTTCGGCCGTGAGGGATCATTTCATCGACCAGATACTGGTCACCGTGCCTGGTGCCCTGCTGACCGGTCACAGGGTCCAGCGCTTGCCATCAGTGGCGTCCTTTTGCTTCCCGGGCACCAGCGGAGAATCGGTGCTGCTTGAACTCGAGCGGCTGGGCGTGGTGTGTTCCAGCGGCTCGGCCTGCGCTGCCGGATCCGATGCGCCCTCGCCAGTGCTGGTGGCCCTTGGCATCGCGGCTGAAACGGCCCAGACCGCGGTGCGTTTCAGCTTCACCTCAACAATCACCAGCGCCGAACTGGAGCAGGCCGCCGAGGCCGTGGAAACCGCCGTCGGGCGTGTCCGGAACCTGGCGGCCCCCTGACCTGCCCGGCTACACGTGCCTCGCGCGCCGGAAAATCCAATGCCGCAGCAGGGTGAACCGGACAGCGGTGGCCACGAAACCGGACAACGTCGTGGTCCACAGCTCCTCAGTGACGGTAGCTTCCGGCCGGAAGACATGCAGCACGCCCAGGCTGCCTCCGGTAATGACCAAGGCAATGGCGATCACCATCACCCCGCTCAGATGGTCCTGGGCGCGTTTCTTCTTACCCGTGATCTTGAACGTCAGCCGGCGGTTCAGGGCCGTGTTCATCAAGGACGTGACTATCAGGGCCACTGCGTTCGCCAGCTGCGGGTCAATCCAGGGGCGAAGCAAAGCATAGATTGCGAGTGAACTCGCGGTGCACACAATTCCGACTCCGGTGAAGCGGATCAGTTGCCGCACTACGGGGTACTTGAGGACTCCGCGGTGCCGTTTGCGTGGTGGCTTAAGTGGGGGAGACGGGCGCAGCTCTGTGGCATCCGCAGCTATCTCCATGGGGTTAAGCCTGACACATCATGAAGGCTGAACCTCCCAGGCAGCATGAGTAACGGGGTTGCGGAGCTCTCCAATTCCTTCAACCCGGCACGCCACAGTGTCTCCGGGCTGGATGCGGGCGCATTCAGCGGGAAAGCCCGTGAGCACAAGATCGCCGGGCTGGAGTGTCATGAACGAGGTCAAATAGACCATGATTTCGTCCACTTTCCAGCCCAGATCCGCGGAGCTGGCGGCCTTCAGCGCGGAACCGTTGTGGACAATTCCGATTTCCAGGTCCGAGTCATCCAAGCCTGTGACTATCCACGGACCCACGGGAGTGAACGTGTCCTGGCTCTTGGCGCTGATCCATAGTTCGTCGGATTTTTGAAGGTCCCTTGCCGAAACGTCGTTGCCGATGGTGTAGCCGAGGATAGCCGAACGTGCCGTTTCCAGCGTCAAGCCCCGGGCAGGGCGGCCGACGACGACGGTCAGTTCAGCTTCCGGATCGACATAACCCACTGTGGAGCTAAGTTGGATCGCCTCCCCGGGGCCGATCACGCTGGACGCCGCCTTATGGAACGCCTGCGGCGGCAGGTCCCGGCCGGGCTGCCCGGTGTTGTGGGCCATCCCGAAGACATTGACGGGTACGGACGGGGCCAGGAAAGTGAACTCGGTTTGGCTGACCACGGTGCCACGTTCCCATCCCGCCCTGGCTGGACTGCCTGCGTTCGCCCTCGACGCCGGGAAAGGGGAGTCGATCACGGTCCACCGGGTGCCGGCGTCGGATTCGAAATCCGGGGCGTCGTTGGCCACGAAGAATTGCTCGTCCTGAGGTTGACCGGCCATGGACGGGGCAGCTGCAGGCCGGACACGGGCGATGCGACGGGGAAGGGGAGAAGTCATGATGACATCCTACGTCCTCCGCACGTGGTGCCCGAGTGTTGCGGGGCCCGCTTTACGCCTCAAGACCCTCGCTTGGGATGCAGAGCGGGCCCCGTGACGCGTCAGGCGAGTGGGGCAGACCCGAACGCAACACTGAAGCGGTCACACCAGAGCACCACCGACGTCAGCCCTGCAACGTCGGTACCTGCTGGAATGACGTAATTGTGGTTGCCGTGCGTGGCTTTGATGGCACCGAGGTCCACGTAGCGGCCGGAGCGGTACTTGAACCAGTCGCCCCCGGCCTCCAGGCTG
The DNA here is from genome assembly GCF_025421775.1 of Paenarthrobacter aurescens. Taxonomy (GTDB): domain Bacteria; phylum Actinomycetota; class Actinomycetes; order Actinomycetales; family Micrococcaceae; genus Arthrobacter; species Arthrobacter aurescens_B. The sequence goes on from NZ_JAOEFX010000005.1 coordinate 294,837, forward strand.
CTGAGCCAAACTTTGACGTCGGGCCCATCGCTGCTGGCCAGATTCTCAATGCGGAGCAGATGGCTTCCATCCGGGAGCTTCAGCAACTGGGCCGCGCCGGTGGTCTCATGTTCCTGAGACTCGAATGTGCCCGAGCTGACAACCACCGGTCCGCTGGGCGCCGGGGTTTCAACCACTGCGGCCTCAACCTCCGGCGAAGCGCTCGCGGACACCGGGGCGGCCGGCAGTGCTTCGTCCAGGCTGCTGCTGGTGAAGAGCCGCCACGGCTGGAACACGGCTGCCCCGACCACCACCAAGGAGAGGACCACCAGCCCTGCCACCGCAGCGAGGGTCCTGTGGGCCTGGATCAGTCCCCGGAGTCTGTTCATGGTTCAAGGCTAGGCGTCGAGGCAACGCCACGGGGGCTTCATTGCTTACAGTCCGGTGACGTGTGTTTCCGCGCCGCGAAGGCAGTACACAGGGACCTGGCTTAGAATCCGTTCCATGCGTCTGGCGATCATCGGTTTGGTCCTCCTTGTGGCGGGTGGGATCACCGTTGCCACAGGTGTCCTGCCATGGCAGGAAGTTGCGGTGCTGGTGGACCGGGTGGCGCCCATCCTGGGCTTCGTCGTTGCCATGACCGTAGTGACGGAGCTCGTCAGCGAGGCTGGGGCATTCCAATGGATCGCCCGCCATCTGCGTGGGTGGGGGCGTGGACGCAGTGTCCTGCTGTGGTTGCTTTTGGCTTTGTTCGCGGTCCTGAGCACTGTCTTCCTGTCGCTGGATACGACGGCGGTACTGCTCACCCCCGTGGTAGTCACGGTGGCCCGCCAGGCAGGCCTGCCCGTCCTGCCCTTTGCGCTGACAACCGTGTGGCTGGCGAATACCGCCAGTTTGCTGCTCCCCATCTCCAATCTGACCAACCTCCTGGCGCAGCACAACCTGGGCGGTATCAGCCCCGCACAGTTCGCCCAGCTGATGTGGGCGCCCTCCCTGGCCGCGATTTTGGTCCCCATGGTGTTCATCGCGATCGTGTTCCGGCGCGAACTGCGCAAGACCTACGCGCTTGAGTCCGCCCGTCCAGCCCATATGCCTTCGACCACCGCAGTCCCGGACAAAGTCCTTCTGGTGGCCAGCGCGGTGGTCCTGGTGTTGCTCTTGCCCGCACTGGTGTCGGGAGTCGCCATCTGGATTCCAGCGGCTGCGGCAGCTGTGATCCTGGCGGTGGTGTTCGCAATCCGGCGGCCCAGGGTGCTCAACGTGGCGCTGATTCCCTGGTCATTGTTGCTGTTCACCTGTGGCCTTTTCCTGGTGGTCGAGGCCACCCAATACCTTGGCGCCTCAGTACTGCTGGGGGAGGTGGCAGGCCAAGGGGGCGGGTTCGTCGAACTGCTGAGGCTGGCCATGACAGGCGCCCTCGGTTCCAACGTGGTCAACAACCTGCCCGCATACCTCCTGGCAGAGCCCTTGGCGGGATCTCCCGAGAGGATGGCTGCACTGTTGGTGGGCGTGAACGCAGGCCCGCTGATCACGCCGTGGGCGTCCCTGGCAACCCTGCTGTGGCACGAGCGATTGGTGCGGATGAACGTGCTGGTCAAGTGGCAGGGGTATGCGGTCTTTGGCTTGATCGTGGCGCCCCTGACCATAGTCGCGGCTGTTGCTGCGCTCGCAGCCCTTGGCCCCGGCGGTGTCTTCGGCTAGCCCAGGTAGAGCTCGCCCACGGGGACTTCCGTGGCCAGCCTGTTGTCTGGTCCCGCCAAGGGACAAGCCCACGCTTCGTTGTAGGCGCAGGAAGGGTTGTAGGCAAAGTTGAAGTCGAGGATGAACTCCTGTTCCCCTGACGGCCCCTTGGTTCCGTGGAAGGATCCCTTGACCGTGTCCAGCAAATATCTTCCGGCGCCGTAACTGCCGCCTTCCTTTCCGGCCGTTGCGTCGCGGAAGGGCACGAAGATTCCCCCTCCGTAGCTGCGCAGCCGCCAGGCAGCCAGCGAGCCAAGCCCGGGAAGGTCGAAGGTGCCGATACGGACAAAGGGCACCACGCCGTCAGTGCCCGTTTCAACGTTCATCTCCTGGCCAGCGCCTTCCGGCGATAACGCAGCGGACAAACGGTAGGCAGGGTCATACCCGGCTGTCCGCAGCCCTGAGAAAGAGGCCTTCATTTCTGTAGTCAGCGCCGAGGCAGGATGCGTAGCAAACATCAGGTCCCGCTCCTGGCGCCAAAAGACATGCGCGTCGAACGGGTTGGTGGACGCCAGTTGACGCACCTTGTCGTAAAGGGCGAACATCCGCAGGCGCCAGTCAGCAATATCCAGCGCTGACATGGTGGGGATGTCGTCCTCGAATTCGTCGTGCTGATCGGGAGCCATACCCTCAGCCTAGTCCTGTGCGTGTCGCGGGAGCGCCGCCGATAGGCTGGGCTCATGAAGGGCATAGTGAACGTGAAGTGCACTCCCGGGCGGCTCGCTGCATTGGCGCTGGCCGGGGCCTTACTCCTTGCCGCAGCAGGCTGCTCGACGGAAAACAAGGGCCCCCAGGTCACGTCGACGGCCACGTCGCAGCCCAACACGTCGGAATCGGGAACAGGAACGCCGTCGGACAGTACGACGACGGAACCCGGCATTGCTGGCAGCTCACCATCCACGACACCCGGGTCGGAGGGAACGCCGGCTGCAACCGATCCGGTCAGTGCAAGCCCAAGCGCGGCAGCAACCGCGTTGACCTGGAAGACCTATACGGATTCGGCCAGGACGGTCAGCTTCGAGATGCCCAAGGACTGGATAGCCCAGTCGGTATCTCCCGAGGCCGGTTCCATGGCCGGAGCCGTGAAGGTGGAAGTCAAGGACGGTGCGGGGCGATACATCGCCACACTCCAGACAGGCATGCCCCCAGCCGTCCCCGCTGCTTGCCCGGCCGGACAGGGGCGCCCCTATGTGGTGATCAGCAGCGTGCCCTTGGACGTCCCGCACTCGGACGGCCCGGACACCATTGATCCGCGAGTGGTTTTCCGCGTGGTCCAGGGGTATAAGTTCTTCGGCTCCTACGGCATCACCAACGTGGTGGCGGGCGCGGACGGGCAATCCTGTGAACTGAGGAACCGGGTGCAGGGCCCTGCAGGAAAGGGCGACTATTCCTTTGGGGATGTACCGGCGATCCATGCCTTCGCCGCTGACGAGAAGGTGGCACCGGCCAAGGCGTTCGACACCTTGGACCTTGCCGCAAAGTATGTGGTCCACGGTTCTGAATTCGCCAATGTCCAGCGGATGCTACTGTCTCTGAAGGTCAATCTGTAGTCCTGCGATTGGCTGACTCACACATACGGCGGCGATGGGGGCTGTCCGCCGCAACCCACTCCGGAGATCAATGGAACGCAACGTTGCTGCCTCGCTCGTTTTCAAGACCGCGGCCAACACCAAAGTGGCCATGGCTATTGCTGTGGCCAACAACCCTGGCTATGACTCAGTGACGGAAAGCCTTTCCATCACGATGGCCGGCGTTGAGGTTCCCTATGCCGAATTGAGCGACCACCACGGCGGCCGGTTCCAGTACCTCGAATTCAGCGAGCCCAGTGAAGTGACAGTGGATTACCGGGCAACCGTTCACGGCTTTGCCGAACCCGACGTTCCTGCTCCAATGGAGCTGATCCGCTATGTCAGGCCGAGCAGGTATGCCGAGTCGGACAGGCTGCTGCCTACCTCGTACGCAGAGTTCGGCAGCCTGCAAGGGGCCGGCTTGCTCAACGCAGTCCGCAACTGGGTCAATGGCGAGCTCCGGTACGTCAGTGGGTCGTCCCGGGGAACTGACGGTGCGGTGGAAACCCTGCTTCACCGCAAGGGGGTGTGCCGCGATTTTGCCCACCTTGCCATTGCCCTGTTGAGATCCAAGGATGTGCCTGCGCGCCTGGCTGCGGTGTACGCGCCTGGTTTGAGTCCCATGGATTTCCACGCCGTGGCCGAGGCCTACATTGATGGTGCCTGGCACGTCATTGACCCCACTGGATTGGCGCCGCGGGAATCCATGCTCCGCATCACTGCGGGACGTGACTCCTCGGACACTGCCTTCCTCTCTACCGTGGGTGGCAGCTTGTCCTTGAAGACCCTCAAAGTCAGTGCGTCAGTCAACGGCGAGCTCCCGGTGGAAGATTACCGGGAGCTCGTCAGTCTGCGTTAGTGTTCGGCCACTGAGGCGCGGAGCTTCTCCGTCAGGCGCAACAGCTCGCGCTGCTCATCGGCCGTGAGGGCGGGCGCCACCAAGTGGGCGATGTCGCGCACGTGTTCGCGGCCGATCGTCTTCTGAAGTTCGCTTCCTGCTTCGGTGAGTGACAGCAGGACTCCGCGGCCGTCGTCGGGCGCTGTTGTGCGCTCCACCAAGCCGCGCTTCTCCAAGCGGTCAACCAAACGGCTCAAGCTTGACTGGCTCAGCAGCACTTTGTCGTTGATTTCGTTGAGCCGAAGCTGGCCGGACGGGCACCTGGACAGAGTGAACAGGACGTCGTATTCCTTGACGGGGAGCTCCTTGAACGCCGGTCCGGACTGAAGCTTCCGCATCACCGCCACCTGGGAGCGGAACAACGACTCCCAGGTCTCGGCGGCGAGGCGAACGGCGGAGGACGCCGGTTGGCTGGACATCAGGCGTCCTGCCCCGCAGCTCCGGCCGTTGCAGATTCGCTGACCTTCGCTTCCAGCGCGGCAGCAACGCGGGAGGCGTGCGTTGGGGCGTCCGGTACGTGGGCCGGTTTCATGGCAGCGTATTCCTTCCGCAGGACAGGCAGGACTTCCTCGCCGAAGAGGTCCAACTGCTCCAGTACGGTCTTCAAGGGAAGGCCGGCGTGGTCGATCAGGAACAGCTGGCGCTGGTAATCACCGAAGGCCTCCCGGAACGTCAGCGTCTTTTCGATGACCTCCTGCGGGCTTCCCACGGTGAGCGGCGTCTGCGACGTGAAGTCCTCCAGCGAGGGTCCGTGGCCGTACACCGGTGCATTATCGAAGTACGGGCGGAATTCCTTCACCGCGTCCTGGGAATTCTTCCTCATGAAGAACTGTCCACCCAGGCCGACGATGGCCTGGTCAGCCTTGCCGTGGCCGTAGTGCTCGTAGCGCTCACGGTAGAGGCCGATCAGCTGCTGGTAGTGCTCCTTGGGCCAGAAGATGTTGTTGGCGAAGAAGCCGTCTCCGAAGTAGGCGGCCACTTCTGCGATCTGCGGCGTGCGGATGGAACCGTGCCACACGAAGGGGGCAACGTCGTCGAGTGGTCGCGGCGTGGAGGTGAAGTTCTGCAGCGGCGTGCGGAACTTGCCGGACCAGTTGACTGTGTCCTCATCCCATAGCTTGCGGAGCAGGCTGTAGTTTTCGATCGCGAGTTCCACGCCGTCCTGGATGTTCTTCCCGAACCACGGGTAGACGGGCGCCGTGTTGCCCCGGCCAAGAACCAGATCAACGCGACCGTCAGACAGGTGTTGGAGCATTGCGAAGTCTTCGGCGATCTTGACCGGATCATTGGTGGTGATCAGGGTAGTGGCAGTTGAGAGCGTGATGCGTTCGGTCTGGGCCGCGATGTAGGCCAACGTCGTGGTGGGAGAGGAAGAGAAGAACGGCCGGTTGTGGTGCTCGCCCAAGGCGTAGACATCCATGCCGATTTCTTCGACCTTCCTGGCGATGGCAACGGAGGCTTTGATGCGTTCGTTTTCCGTGGGCGTGTGGCCCGTGGTGGGGTCAGTGGTGATGTCGCTGACGCTGAATACGCCGATCTGCATGATGTGCCTTTCTCCCTGCCCGTGGTCCCGGGCTCTGTGAACAGTGTACCTCAAACTAGATGCATTTGCATGTATCAGTGCCTGTAACAGGGCAGGGCCGGGAAATGTTCCCGGCCCTGCCTCATATGCGCAGGTGTGTTGGGGAGTCCGCTATTCTCCGGGGTTGTGTGCCGCGCGGCGGCCTTTGACCCTCGGAATCATGCCCGTGGTCCAGTCTTGGAACCCGTCAGCTCCACTGGCGGACGGGCCGCCGGCGCCGTCGCCAGGTTTCGGCGTCGGTTTGTCCTGCAGCTCTTTGAGGAGTTGCTTCTTCTCCCGGCGCCCCTCCACCAGCTTGTAGAGGACGGGAACCAGCACCAGCGTCAACGCAGTGGACGAGACCAGTCCGCCGATCACCACAATCGCGAGAGGTTGCGAGATGAATCCGCCGCCGCCCGTGAGGCCCAGGGCCATGGGGGTCAGCGCGAACACCGTGGCCAACGCTGTCATCAGGATGGGACGGAGGCGCTGGCGTGCACCGTGCGTGATGGCATCGGCAACGCTCATCCCCGGACTCCCGTCGTGGGGTTTACGGTACTGGTTGATGAGGTCGATGAGCACGATGGCATTGGTCACCACAATGCCCACCAGCATCAGCATGCCGATCAGCGAGGGCAGTCCCAGCGGGACACCGGTCAGCAGCAGCAAGCCCACCGCCCCCGTTGCCGCGAATGGCACAGAGACCAACAGGATCAACGGCTGGACGAGTGACTTGAAGGCGGCCACCATGATCACGTACACGATGGCGATCGCAGCCAGTAGCGCCAAGCCAAGCTGCCGGAAAGATTCGGCCTGCTGGGTTGTGGCACCTCCGATAGTGGCTGTGACACCCGCTGGAAGCTCCACCGCGGTCAGGCGTTCTTGGACAGCGGTGCTGACGCTGCCCAGATTGGAGCCCGACGGCGTTACGGTCACCCGCGCGGTCCGCTGTCCATTGCTGCTCGTGATGGACACGGGCGTGTCAACCTGTTCGACGGCGGCGACGCTTTCCAGCGTTACGGGACCACGAGTCGTCGGGAGCTGGAGCGCGCGCACCGCGGCAATGCTGGTGAAGCGCGTGCCTTCGCCAATCTGTACCGGATAGTCGTTGGTTTCGATCCTGACAGTGCCCGCCGGGATGGGGCTGACCGTGGATGCCAGGAAGGCACCCACCTGTTCCTCTGTAAGCCCCGCGGCCACGGCCTTGGCCCGGTCCACGCGGACCTGGACCACTGATTGGGAGGACGCCAGGTTGGTGGCTACCCCGGTGCTGCCGGGGACACCGTCCATCGCCTCCACCATGGCATCGCTGGCCGCCTGAAGGTCCGCGGAATTCGCCGCCCTGATGGTGATGTCCACGGTGGAGGACGTGCCGAATCCGCCTTGCTGGGACCCCACCGTGACCTTCCCGGCTGCCCCTTGGAGTTTGGCGCGGACTTCGTCCTGGAGCTTGGTCTGGTTCACTTTCTCGTCGGTCACAATCGTGAACGTCGAGTTGGATGAGCCGGTGGACGTCAGGGCAGCAAAACCCGTCTGTGCATTTCCGGAGGTGACCTGCACGTCCTTGATGCCTTGAATGCCCTTAAGGGAATCTTCGATCTTGGCGGCCTCATCGCTGGTGGCTTGCAGGCTTGTCCCCGCAGGGAGGACTTGGCGCACGGTCATGCTGTTCTCACCGGAGCGGCCCAGCAAGTCAGTGGCCAGCAGCGGCGAGACAGCGATGGTCGCGACGAGGACCAAAGCTGCCGCGGACAGGGTGATGACAGGATGTTTCTGTGTCTTCGCGAGGATCGGAAGGTAACCGCGCTGGAGGCGGCTCCTCTGTTCGGCCTGGCGGGCCTTTTCGGCCGCGGCCTGGGTGGACGCTGTTGCCTCAGCGCCCTTGGCCGGCGAGGACAGGAACCAATAGGCCAGAACGGGAACGATCGTCAGGGAGACCAACAACGATGACAACAGCGCAATGGTCACAGTCAGGGCGAAGGGACGGAACAGCTCACCGGCAAGGTCGCCCACGAAGGCAATAGGCAGGAATACGGCCACCGTGGTGAGGGTGGAAGCTGTGATGGCTCCGGCGACTTCACGGATGGAAGTCAGGATGGCCGTCAGCTTGTGTTCGCCGTAACTGAGGTGCCGCTTGATGTTCTCTATCACCACGATCGAGTCGTCAACCACGCGACCAATGGCTATGGTCAGCGCACCCAAGGTGAGGATGTTGAGCGAATAGCCCGTGGCCGAGATGCCAATGAACGTAATCAGCAGGGACAGCGGGATGGAGACGGCAGTCACCAGCGTGGACCGTACGGACATCAGGAACACCAGGATAACGGCCACGGCGAATCCCAGGCCGAGGAGTCCTTCGGTGGTGAGGTCCTTGATGGACTTCTCGATGAACGGGGCCTGGTCGAAGACCGGGGTGAAGGTGGCGTTGTTGCCCAGTTCGTCCTGCATTGGTCCGATCGCGTCGCGCACGGCATGCGAGATCGCCACAGTATCGCCCTCGGGCTTTTTGGTGACGGACAGCGCCAGCGTCGGTTTGCCATTGGTGCGCGTGATGGAGGTTGCGGCGTCGTCCTCGATGCTGACGTCGGCCACTGCCCCGATGGTGGCAGCATTCTTCGCACCCGTCAGGGGAAGCGCCTTGATGATGTCCAGGGAATCCACGGGACTGCCGAGCTGGAGGGACAACGTCTTGCCCTGGTCCTCGATGGTGCCCACAGGGACCAAAGTTCCGTTGTTCTTCAGCGCATTGCTGATGGCCTGAACGGACGCGCCGCTGGTGGCCAGGTCCGCCGGACGGGGCTGGATCAGGATGTGCTGGCTGGCCCCGCCCGTCACATCGGCGCCGCGGACGCCGTCGATCTTCTGGAGCCGGGGAACGCTCAGCCGCAAGAGGTCGGCATTGAGTTCGCTGAGGGGTTTGTCCGAGGACACGGCCAGGTAGACGATGGGGAAATCGCTGATGTTCCCGGCAATGGATTGGGGCTCGACGTCGGCGGGCAGCACCCGCTTGGCGTTCGAGATGGCCCGGTCGATCTGGTTCCGTGCCCGGTCAAGGTTGGACCCGTACGTGAACACCATGGTGATCTGCGATACACCGTTGCGGGAGGTCGACGTGGTGGACTCCAGTCCCTCAACACTGTTCAGTGCTGTTTCCAGGGGCTGGCTCAACTGCTTGTCCACGACCTCCGGGGAGGCGCCTGGCATGGAGGTCACCACAGTGATCTGCGGGAACTCGATGGACGGAATGAGTTCCTGCTTCAGGGATCCCATGGTGATCACGCCGAACACCGCCGCAAAGACGGTGATCAGCGCGATCAGGGCCCGGTTTCCCAGAGAAAGCTTGGCCAGGCGGAACATTGCATTGACTCCCAGGGTCTACGTAACGATTCGTCTGACGGGAACCGGCCGCAGCCCCGGGTATGGCCTAGCTTTGGACGGCGTTGGCAACTTCCAGCTGCAGCGACTGGGCGGTGCTTGCTTCCAGTTCGGCGGCAAGGTCGGGGTTTTCATTGAGCTTGACGCCGTAGCCCGGCATCATGTCTTTGAGTTTTGACTGCCAACCCTTGAAGTTCTTGGGGAAGGACTTCTGCAGCAGTTCGATCATGATCGGCACGGCTGTTGAAGCTCCAGGGCTGGCGCCAAGCAAGGCGCCAATGGAACCGTCGCGGGAAGCAATGACCTCGGTACCGAACTGCAGGACGCCACCCTTCTGCGGGTGCTTCTTGATGATCTGTACACGCTGGCCAGCGGTAATCAGTTCCCAGTTGCCGCCGGCTGCCTCGGGGTAGTACTCGCGCAGGGCCTCAACCTTGGCCTCGTGCCGCTTGGCAACCTCTTTGATGAGGTAAGCGGTGAGGTCCATGTTGTCCTTGGCCACTGCCAGCATCGGGATGATGTTTCCCGGACGGATGGACAGCGGCAGGTCAAGGTAGCTGGACGTTTTCAGGAAGTTCGTGGAGAAGCCGGCGTACGGGCCAAAGAGGAGGGAACGCTTGCCGTCAACATAGCGGGTGTCCAAGTGGGGGACCGACATGGGCGGCGCGCCCACGGACGCTTGGCCATAGACCTTGGCGCTGTGCTGGGACGTGATGGCGTCGTCGGTGCAGCGGAAGAACTGGCCGGATACGGGGAAACCGCCGTAGCCTTTGCTTTCGGGAATACCGGATGCCTGGAGCAAGTGCAGCGCACCGCCGCCGGCGCCGACAAAGACGAACTTGGCGTGGATGCGGCCGTGTTCACCCGACTTGGGGTGCTTGATGGAAAGGTCCCATCCGCCACCGGCTGCGCGGCTGATGTTGGTGACATCGTGGCCGTAGTTGACCTCAGCACCGCTGTCCTGCAAGTAGGTGGTCAGCTCGCGGGTCAACGCACCGAAATCGACGTCGGTGCCTTCTGCTGCGCGCGTGGCGGCAACGCGCTGCTTGCGGTCCCGGCCCTTGACGATCAACGGCGCCCACTTGGCAATCCGGGCCTGGTCCTCGGTGTATTCCATGCTGCGGAACAGCGTGTTGGGCTTGAGGGCCTCGTAGCGGGTCTTGAGGAAGTCCGCGTGGTCATCGCCGATGACGAAGCTCATGTGCGGAACGGTGTTGATGAAGCCCTTGGGGGACCCAATCACCTTGCTGTCCACCAAGTGGGACCAGAACTGCCGGGAAAGCTGGAACTGTTCGTTGATGTGGAGGGCCTTGGAAGGGTCCACGGAACCGTCTTTGGCTGCCGGCGAGTAGTTAAGCTCACACAGGGCGGCATGTCCGGTGCCGGCGTTGTTCCACGGTCCGGAGCTCTCGAGCCCCGCTTCGTCGAGGCGTTCGAACAAGGAGATGGTCCAGGTGGGTTCAAGTTGCTTGATGAACGCACCGAGGGTGGCACTCATGATTCCGCCGCCAATAAGGACGACGTCGGCATGTTGAGTCTTGGAAATGAAGGTCACGATCAATCTCCGTTAGCGGCGGCACTGGCTGTCACAGAATATCCCCGCGCAGACCCAATACTGAAATTGCGGGCGAACGTCAAGGCTTTAAGCGGACGTTCGTGAAAACTTCGTTGAGGACCGGTGAAGCCGGGTAGCTTTCCACCTTGTTGGACAACGCCAAAGCGGAGATGGGGAAGGCGATCGGCACTGCCGGTACCGAGGCTGCGATCTCTGCGTTGATGGCCTGGTACTGGGCGTTGCGGTCGTCGCCGTCCGGCATGGCGCGTGCCCGCTCGATCTTGTGGAAGACTTCCGAATCCGCATAGCCGAACTCTGCCCGGGTTTCGCCGAACAGCGGCCCCAGGAAGTTATCGGCGTCGGCGTAGGAGCCATTCCAGCCCAGGAGGTGCAGTCCGCGATCTCCCGCCGACTGAACGCGTTGCAGGTAGCCGCCCTCCCAGTCCACAGGCACCGGCTTGATGTTGAAGCCCACGGCAACCAGCTGGCGGCTGATTTCGGCATAGATCTTCTCGGGAGTGGGCATGTAGGCGCGGGTAGCGTTCAGCGGGTAGTAGAACTTGATTTCCTCACCCTTGTAGCCCGCCTTCTCCAGCAGTTCCTTGGCCTTCTCGGGGTTGTACCCGAGGGACGGTGCATTGTTGTTGAAGCCACTGAGCTTGGGCGGCACGAACTGTGAAGCCTGTGCCGTGTTGTCGATGAAGAACCGCCGGATCAGCGTTTCCTTGTCGACTGCCATTTCGATGGCCTGGCGGACTTCGAGCTTCTCCAAGGGCGCCACGGCTTGGTTGATCCCGAGATACATCACGGAGAACGGGTCGCGCTGGATGATCTGGACACCCTTTTTGACCAACTGGTCAAAAGTCCCCGACGTCACGAGGTCGTAGGCGTCGATCTTCCCGTCCAAAAGGGCTTGCTGCCGCGTTTCGGCTCGATCGTAGGGGATGAAATTGATGGTGGCTATTTGGCCCCGCTTGCCCCAGTAGCCCTTGTACGTGGCGAGCGTAAGTTTGTTCTCATCCCAGGCACTGAATTCATAAGGACCCGTCCCTACGGGGTGGCTGGCATAGGCGGACACAGCCTGGCCGTTCAGGGTCTGGTCCAGCACGTTCGCTTTTTGCGCCTCAAGGGCGGTGGGCGAGGAGATGGCGAAGGCGGGGAGGGTCAGCGCCTTCAGGAACCCAGTGAAGGGCCGCGTCAGGTTGATCTGGACATCGCTGGCCGAAACCACTTTGCAGTCCTTGAAGATGGAAAACACGGGCTCGTCGGAGTACGCCTTGAACACCCCCTGGAACGAGATTCCGGGTGCTTGCTTTCGAAGGTCTGCAGGAAAGGTGAACCAGCGGTTGAAGTTGGCGCAAACAGCGGCGGCGTCCAGCGGCGTTCCGTCGTGGAATTTCACCTCGGAGCGAAGCGTGAAATCGTAAGTAAGCCCGTTGTTGCTGTCCTTCCACTCCGTGGCAAGGAGGGGACTCGTCTCACCAGTTGCGCCGTCCACGCCAACGAGGCCTTCGAGGACTTGGCGGGTGACCCGGTACGACTCGGAATCGGCAGTCATGGCGGGATCGAGCCCCAGAGGCATGGATGCCGTGCCGAAATTGAAGGTGGCGGTAGGCTCCGCGGGCGCGGAGCTGCTCGCGGACGAGGACGGCGCGGGGCCAGGTGCTCCGGTACACGCTGCCAGCCCCAAAACCGCAACGACAGCTCCGAACTGCACGGTCAGGCGCCGTATCTTGCTGCTTGCCACTCTTGTCCCCTCAAGCCGGTTGGAAGTGCTGTGGCCGGCTTCGGCCAGACCGCGTTCCAGTCTAGTTGAACGTCCTGAGTGCACTTCCCAGCGCAAATTCAGGAAGCTATCCCCGCTGCTTGAGGAAAAACACCCCCGGCTGCATATTATCCGCGGCCGGGGGTGTCCCTTCTACTTCTTTACCTGCTGTGCGCAAGGGGGGACTTGAACCCCCACGCCCGAAGGCACAGGAACCTAAATCCTGCGTGTCTGCCAATTTCACCACTCGCGCTGGCTGTTGGCCGGTCTGCCCCAGGGGGGCGGCCATCTACCGGCCTCCAGTGTACCCGCTACTTATCGAGCTTGAGGTCCCGCCGGAGCTTTGCCACGTGCCCTGTGGCGCGGACGTTGTATTGCGCCAGCGAGACCTTGCCTTCCGCGTCAACAACAATGGTGGAGCGGATCAGCCCCATGTATGTCTTTCCGTAGTTCTTCTTCTCGCCCCACGCTGCGTAGGCTTCGGCAACTGAGTGATCTTCATCCGAGAGGAGCGGGAAAGTCAGCTGTTCCTCCGCCGCGAATTTTGCCAGCGACTTGACGGGATCGGGGGAGATGCCAACAACGTCATAGCCTTCGGCCTGCAGGGATGCAAGCGTGTCGCGGAAGTCACAAGCTTCCTTGGTGCACCCGGGCGTGGAGGCTGCCGGGTAGAAATAGACGATGGTCTTTCGCCCACGGAAGTCCGTCAAGCTGACGTTATTGCCGGTTTCGTCCTGAAGGGTGAAGTCCGGGGCAGCGTCGCCCGGGATAAGTCGTTCGGCCAAAATATGCTCCTTGCTTACGATCGCGATTTCCCAGTTTAGTGGGGAGAAGCCACGCCCGCGCCCCGTCCACGCATATACTGTCGGCATGCCAGATATGGAGAGATGGCCCACCACCCGATTGCTTTCGACAGCTGCGCGCCTGGTGGAAATCTCGTGGAACGAAAAACTGAAGTCCATCGGCCTTACCCACGCCGGAGTCATTGCCATGCAGGTGCTCGCCGCCAAGGGTGCAATTACGCAGGCGGCCCTGGCCGAAGTTGCGAGGGTTAAGGCCCAGACAATGGGCACCACTCTTGCGCGCCTGGAGTTGCACGGTCATGTCACCCGACAACGCAGCGACTCCGATCGCAGGAGTCATGTGGTGACCCTTACGGAGGCCGGCAGTGCCGCCCTCGCGGAAGCCGTAAAGCTGGAGCAGGACGTCTTGTCGCCTGTGGCAGTGGACACAGCCCGGCTGCGCGAGGAACTGAGGATCGTCGTCCGGGGGCTGGCTGGCCTGCCGGCGCCCGAAAAGGATTCCCAGGCGAGCGATACCGACTCGCCCCACGCCTGACGTCAGCTGGTTTCTCCCCCCCAGCGGGGAGAACCCGGGGAGAACCCGGGGAGAACTCCGCGAGAACCCGGGGAGCTCCTGACAGGGCAACAGAAAAGGCTCCGGATCGTAGAAACGATCCGGAGCCTTTCTGTGTGGTGCACCCCCCGGGACTCGAACCCGGAACCCATTGATTAAGAGTCAATTGCTCTGCCAGTTGAGCTAGAGGTGCAGCATTGTTTGGGCTTTTCCAAGGAATTCGCATTCCTGGTTGAGCTCCGCAACGACAAATAACTCTACACCACTTTTTGCGGGCCCCGGACCACAATGACGAGGGCGTGATGAACGCCATCTCATTGACATAGGGAGGCTTGGAAAAGCAAAAAGGCCTTGGAATGAAATTCACTCCAAGGCCTTTTGTTGGTGCACCCCCCGGGACTCGAACCCGGAACCCATTGATTAAGAGTCAATTGCTCTGCCAGTTGAGCTAGAGGTGCAGCTGTTGTCATTGATCAATCGAGGGCTTTTATTTCCCCGGCGATCTCCGCAACGACATGTAACTCTACACGACTTCCCCCGAACTGTGAAATCGGCATGTACCCGCCCTGCGATCTTAGGAGGCAGCCCTCAGGATCAGCGCAAAGTCAGGGTTTTTGTTGTTGCTGAGGACCCACAGTGTGCCGTCCGGGGCCTGGGCCACGTCCCTTAATCGCCCATATTGTCCTGTGAAATAGGCCACAGGGTTGCCTGCTGTCTCGCCATTGAGCGGGACTGCCCAGAGACGTTGGCCACGAAGGGCCCCCGTGTAGGCCACGCCATTGATGATTTCCAGCCCGCTTGGCGACGCTTCGGAGGTTGAAGGCCACACGACCTTGGCGTCGATCAAACCGTTTCTGCCGGGCGCCCCGGTGACGGTAGGCCAGCCGTAGTTTCCGCCTGGCGTAATCAGGTTGAGTTCATCATCGACGTCCGGACCGAACTCGCTGGCCCACAGCCTTCCTGCGCTGTCCCAAGCCAGGCCCTGGACGTTCCGGTGCCCGTAGCTGTAGACGGGATTGTCGCCGAAGGGATTTCCGGGGGCTGGCCTGCCTTCCGGGGTCAGCCGCAGGATCTTGCCGCCGAGGGCGTTGGTATCCTGTGGCTGTTCCCGCCGCTGGGAGTCGCCGGTGCCTACGTACAGGAATCCGTCGGGCCCAAAACGAATCCGGCCTCCGTTGTGCGTCGACGCCTTGGGCATGCCGGCGAAGATCACTTCCGGTTCGCCGAGTTCCAGTTCGCCGCTGGGGGCCTGATCCAGCCGCATCCGCACGATCCGGTTGTCGCTCTCCGATGTGAAGTACGCGTACAGCCAGCGGTCGGCTCGGAACGTCGGAGACAGGGCAAGGCCAAGAAGACCGCCCTCTCCTCCGGGAACGACGTCGGGAACCTCGCCAATCGTGGTGGCCTGGTCGTCGCGGATTCCCTTGATTTGAGCGGAATCGCGCTCGGACACTACCGCTGTGCCATCCGGCAGGAACACGACCGACCACGGCAGCCGCAACCCGACGTCGAGCTTTCCGTCGACCTCGGGAGCCCGGGGAGGGGTCAGTGTCCCTTGGGTTCCGCCGGGACTGGGTGTGGCCTGGGCGGCGGTGGTATCCGGCGTTGCCGCCGTGCCCGGCGACGACGGACTGCCCGTGCACGCGGCAAGCATCAGGGTCAGCGAGAGTGCGACGGCAGCCAGGAGGCGGGTTCGCCGCTCCGCTCCCTGCCTGTCCATGGCTGCCTCCTACGGTGCCGGTTCAGTGCCTGTTGCGCCTCGGCGGCCGGAAACCAGCGGCTTCGGCGTGCGCGGCCGATTCGAACCACACGTCCGCGGTGACGTCGTCGTAACCTGCCGCATCTTCGTCGTGGTAGGTCATCGCTGTGGCACTGGCCTTCACGGGGTACCCGGCACCTGGGGTGCTGGAAGATCCGGTTCCGTAGGGGTGCTCAGCGGCCAGATGCCCCGAGCCTGCGGCATCCTCCGCTGCAGCAGACTCCGCCGCAGCGGACTCCGCCCCTGGAAGGGTGGGGGAATGCGCATCGGTGTATTCGTGGTGATGGACAGGGGCGCCGCTCTCATCGGTCCAGGACGCTTCCCACTCGGCCTTGTCGGCTGCGTCGTCGGCCCTGTCGACGTCGTCAGCGGTTACTTGTGGTGACGACGACGGCGAACCGGTGGTGGGGGATTCTGCGGAGTCCGGGGAGGCGATGGGCTGTGATGAACCGGCATCCCAGTCATCCACGTCGCCAGCGTCTGCCGCATGCAGTTTTGCGTCGGTGTCCACTACGGGTTCGTCGACTACCGGCTCGTCAACCACCGGCGCGGCGATGAAAGGCTCTTCCACTGACAGTCCCGGAGTTGCAGCCGGCAGGGTGTGGGGAGAAGCGCCGTCGGGAGAAGCGCTGTCCGGGGAATCGTCGACGGCGGAACGTGGCTCGGTTTCGACGCCGCCACTTTCGACGGCACCACTTTCGACGGCACCACTTTCGACGTCATCACTCCCGACGTTATCACTGGAGGAATCGGGCGGGGTCGCTTCATCCCTCCTGGCTTTTACATCGGTTGGTTCGTCGCCGATTGATTCGTCACCGGTCGGACCGCTGCCCTCCGCGGCGGCCTTGCCGAGGTTTGTTACTCCGGCCAATCCGGCCACGCCTGCGGCTGCCGCGGCTGCATCCGGCACGGAGGAAGTGTTGCTTGGCTCCATCGCTGCCGGGGCCGGGGCTGAGGTGGAATTGCGCGCCTTGTTGCGGTTCATTAGCCACCAAACAATAGCAATGACCAAGACAATGACAATGACCCAAATTAACAAGTCCATGGTTGATGCCCTTCTGCTCACGCGGTGCAGTTCGTGGTGTTCCTGACGTTACGTGGCCGCTAATGGGCTGTCCAGCGTTTGACCTGCTGTTCCATGGAAATTAGTCAGCTTCCTTAGGGAAATTATCCATCCGAAGAATCCATTGGAAATGAATTTCACCGGGTCGCCTAGGCTGGCTCAATGGACTTCAAGAGGCTGCAGATTCTGCGCGAGTTGGCAGACAGGCAAAGCGTCGGCGCCACGGCTGAGGCCATGAATGTCACGGCTTCGGCAGTCTCCCAGCAACTGAAGACGCTCCAGACGGAAATCGGCGTGATCCTGGTTGAGAAAGTTGGCAGGGGAGTACAGCTGACTGAAGCCGGCCAAGCCATGGCGGCGGCCGCTGCGGACATCGCCACAGCAATGGCCCGGGCTGAGTCCACTATCGACACTTACAGGCAGGGCTGGCAGACGCGCGTTTCCGCCGCATTCTTCCCCAGCGCAGCCGAAATGCTCTTGCCTGGGATGCTGCATCGGGTCGCAGCAGTGGAGGGCCTTACCTTCGACGCGCATTCGAGGATCCGGGGACAGCGCATTTTGCGCCCTTGGTGGCGGACTACGACATCGTCCTTGCCCACAGCGTCGATGGGCCGGAGGTCTTCGCGCGCCAGGGCCTGACGGTGGTCCCGTTACTGGAAGAAGCCCTCGACGTCGCCATGCCCGCGGGCCACCCGTTAGCAGCGAAAGAGCGGTTGAGTCCCGAGGATGTTGTGGATTACCCCTGGATCGGTGTCCCGGAGGGGTTCCCTTTCGACACGGTCCTACGCCAGATCGAACTCCGCGCCGGAAAGCAAGCCCGGAGGGGCCAACGGTATCCGGACCTCAGGGTACTGGAGGCGCTGGTGGGTGCGGGCCACGGTATCTGCCTCCTTCCGCGTTACACGGCCCGGGTGAGTGCGAGGCGGGGCCTGGTCCTTCGGCCTCTGACGGATGTAAAAGCGAGCAGGAGCATCGTTGCTTTGTCGCGTCAGGAGGTTGCGGTGCGGGCAACAATCCGCAGCGTTTTGGACATGCTGAAGAGCGAGGCGGCAACCATCACAAAGGAGCTCCATGAATCGCGTCTCAATATTTGAGGGGCAGGTTGCATATATGACCGCAAACAGCTCGCAATATTCGGCTGATCCCGCTTAACGCGGCAGGGAACAGCGACTCCGGCTCCTGGGTACCCATAGACTTTGGTCATGAGTGACACCACCCAGAATGCGACAGATAACACGCCGGACATCAAACCCCGCAGCCGGGTCGTCACCGACGGCATTCACGCGGCCCCTGCCCGTGGCATGTTCCGCGCCGTTGGCATGGGCGACGACGACTTTGCCAAACCCCAAATTGGTGTCGCGAGTTCGTGGAACGAAATTACCCCGTGCAACCTCTCGCTTAACCGTCTTGCGCAGGGCGCCAAGGAGGGCGTCCATGCCGGCGGTGGTTTCCCCATGCAGTTCGGCACCATTTCCGTTTCGGACGGCATCTCCATGGGCCACGAGGGCATGCACTTCTCGCTTGTTTCCCGCGAAGTCATTGCCGACTCCGTGGAGACTGTGATGCAGGCCGAGCGTATCGATGGCTCGGTTCTCCTGGCCGGCTGCGACAAGTCCCTTCCCGGCATGCTCATGGCTGCCGCCCGCCTTGACCTTGCTTCGGTCTTTCTCTACGCAGGCTCGATCATGCCGGGGTGGGTCAAGCTTGAGGATGGTTCGGAGAAGGAAGTCACCCTCATTGACGCTTTCGAGGCCGTCGGCGCCTGCGCCGCCGGAAAGATGAGCATGGAAGACCTAACCCGCATCGAGAAGGCCATTTGTCCCGGCGAAGGCGCCTGTGGCGGCATGTACACGGCCAACACCATGGCCTGCATCGGAGAGGCCCTGGGCATGTCCCTTCCGGGTTCAGCAGCTCCGCCGTCGGCAGACCGGCGTCGTGATGATTTCGCCCGCAAGTCCGGCGAAGCGGTGGTAAACCTGCTGCGCCTGGGTATCACCGCGCGCGACATCATGACCAAGAAGGCGTTTGAGAATGCCATAGCCGTCACCATGGCCTTCGGTGGTTCCACCAACGCTGTGCTGCACCTGCTCGCAATCGCCCGCGAGGCGGAAGTCGAGCTGACGCTGGACGACTTCAACCGCATCGGCGACAAAATCCCGCATCTGGGGGACCTCAAGCCTTTCGGCCGGTACGTCATGACTGATGTGGACAAGATCGGCGGCGTGCCCGTCATCATGAAGGCACTGCTCGACGCCGGGCTGCTGCATGGCGACTGCCTCACTGTTACCGGAAAGACGCTTGCCGAAAACCTCGCCTCGATCAACCCGCCGGACCTCGACGGCAAGATCCTCCGCGCGCTGGACAATCCCATCCACAAGACCGGCGGCATCACCATCCTCCACGGCTCCATGGCTCCTGAAGGTGCCGTGGTGAAGAGCGCAGGCTTCGATGCAGACGTCTTCGAAGGGACTGCGCGCGTCTTCGAGCGCGAGCAGGGCGCCCTCAATGCACTGGACAATGGTGAAATCCACAAGGGCGACGTTGTTGTCATCCGCTACGAAGGCCCCAAGGGAGGCCCGGGCATGCGCGAAATGCTGGCGATCACCGGAGCCATCAAGGGTGCGGGCCTTGGCAAGGATGTCCTCCTTCTCACGGATGGCCGCTTCTCGGGAGGTACCACCGGCCTGTGCATCGGGCACGTTGCCCCGGAAGCGGTGGACGGCGGCCCCATCGCCTTCGTGAAGGATGGGGACCGGATCCGTGTCGACATTGCTGCCCGATCTTTCGACCTGCTTGTTGACGAGGCCGAGCTCGAAGCCCGTAAGGAGGGCTGGGAGCCGTTGCCCGCCAAGTTCACCAAGGGTGTCCTGGCTAAGTACGCCAAGCTGGTCCACAGCGCCTCCACCGGCGCCTACTGCGGCTAAAACCGGCACCGGGCTCTACCTGTCGTGAGACGGATGGAGTCCGGTGGGCGGACACTGCTGTCCAAATAGTGAGATACGATAGTGGTCGATTGACACGTATCTCACTTAGAGGGAACACTGAACGCATGATCACATTCGTTACCGTCGGCGTCGTCGTCCTTACCAAGCGCGTGGCTTAGCCCGACTGGTAACGAACTGTCACGCGCAAACCCCTCGAAGAGCCGGAAGGCTGAGGGGTTTTTTTATTCCCCGCGGTTGATTTCGTCAACAAGCACGGCGCAGTGCAGCGGGGCAGCAGTGCCAGAAGCAAGACCCATCAATTGAAGATCCACTAAGGAAGAGTCCGATGAGCAAAGGATCGCCGATCAGCCCCTCGCTGATGGCTGCAAAGTCCGCTGGAGCCCACAAAGCTCCGGAAAAGGTCGACCGCACGGCTGAGGCCGTCGTCGTCGACGCTGCTGCACCTCTCTCTCCTGTACTTGGGCCGAACACCGTTGTACCCCCAACGGTGATGTCCGGCTCGCAAGCAATTGTCCGTTCGCTCGAAGAACTCGGCGTGGACGATATTTTCGGTTTGCCCGGTGGCGCGATCCTGCCCACCTACGACCCCTTGATGGCCTCCAGGATGAATCACATCCTGGTCCGTCACGAACAGGGAGCCGGCCACGCCGCGCAAGGCTACGCCATGGTCACCGGACGGGTTGGCGTTTGCATCGCCACCTCGGGACCCGGTGCCACCAACCTCGTTACCGCCATCATGGACGCCCACATGGACTCCGTGCCGATGGTGGCCATTACCGGCCAGGTTTCCAGTGGAGTCATCGGCACCGATGCCTTCCAGGAAGCAGACATCGTGGGAATCACGATGCCCATCACCAAGCACTCATTCCTGGTGACCGACCCCAATGACATTCCGCACGTCATGGCCGAGGCATTCCACCTCGCGTCCACTGGCCGTCCCGGTCCGGTCCTGGTGGATATTGCCAAGGACGCCCAGGTAGGTCAGATGACCTTCTCCTGGCCGCCGAAGGTGGACCTGCCGGGCTACCGCCCTGTGGTCCGCGGCCACAACAAGCAGGTCCGCGAGGCTGCCAAGCTGATCGCCGCAGCCAGCAAGCCTGTCCTCTATGTGGGCGGTGGCGTGGTCAAGGGCCATGCCTCGGCGGAGCTCATGGAGCTTGCGCTGGCCACCGGCGCTCCCGTGGTCACTACCTTGATGGCCCGCGGCGCGTTCCCCGATTCGCACCCCCAGCACGTCGGCATGCCCGGCATGCATGGATCCGTGTCTGCCGTGACGGCGCTTCAGCAGGCGGATCTGCTGATCACCCTTGGTGCCCGGTTTGATGACCGCGTCACGGGTGTGCTGAAGACCTTCGCCCCGTTTGCCAAGGTCATCCACGCCGACATCGACCCCGCGGAAATTTCCAAGAACCGGACTGCCGATGTCCCGATCGTTGGCTCGGTCAAGGAAATCATTCCGGAACTCACCGAGGCAGTGAAGACGCAGTTCGAGCTGAGCGGAACCCCGGACCTCGATTCCTGGTGGGCCTTCCTTGGCAACTTGCGCGATACGTACCCCCTGGGGTGGACTGAGCCGGAAGACGGTCTCACTGCCCCGCAGCGGGTGATCAAACGGATCGGTGAACTCACAGGTCCGGAAGGCATCTATGTAGCCGGAGTAGGCCAGCACCAGATGTGGGCCGCCCAGTTCATCAAGTACGAACGGCCGCACGCCTGGCTGAACTCAGGCGGCGCAGGAACCATGGGATACTCGGTTCCGGCAGCCATGGGTGCAAAGGTTGGTGAACCGGACCGCGTGGTCTGGGCCATCGACGGTGACGGCTGCTTCCAGATGACCAATCAGGAACTGGCCACCTGCGCCATCAACAACATCCCGATCAAGGTCGCCATCATTAACAACTCCTCGCTGGGCATGGTCCGCCAATGGCAGACGCTGTTCTACGAGGGCCGCTACTCGAACACGGATCTGAACACTGGCCACGACACCATCCGGATTCCGGACTTCGTGAAGCTGGCCGACGCCTATGGTTGTGCCGCACTGCGTTGTGAGCGCGACGAAGACATCGACGCCACCATCCAGAAGGCACTTGAGATCAACGACCGTCCCGTGGTCATTGACTTCGTTGTCAGCCCCAACTCGATGGTGTGGCCGATGGTGCCTTCGGGCGTCAGCAATGACCAGATCCAGGTTGCCCGCAACATGACCCCGGAATGGGAAGAGGAGGACTAGGCATGACCCGCCACACACTGTCCGTTCTGGTAGAAGACAAGCCCGGTGTGCTGACCCGCGTGGCCAGCCTCTTCGCCAGGCGCGCTTTCAACATCAATTCCCTGGCTGTAGGACCCACCGAGGTCCCCGGCATGTCCCGCATGACGGTTGTCGTCGACGCCGACGGCGACCTCATCGAGCAGGTCACCAAGCAGCTCAACAAGTTGGTCAACGTGATCAAGATTGTGGAGCTGACTTCCGAATCTTCCGTACAACGCGACCACATCCTGGTCAAGGTACGTGCGGATGCCGCGACACGCCTGCAGGTTACCCAAGCTGCAGACTTGTTCCGTGCCGCCGTCGTCGACGTGTCCACAGACTCGTTGGTGATCGAGGCAACCGGTACCCCCGAGAAGCTCGCTGCATTGCTCTCAGTGCTCGAGCCGTTCGGCATCCGTGAAATCGTGCAGTCCGGCACCTTGGCCGTTGGACGGGGATCCCGCTCCATGAGTGACAGGGCGCTTCGCTCGGCGTGAAACCATGCAGGTGCAGGCCACGGCCTGCGCCTGCCTTCAGCGGCTGAGCAACGCGTCCAGTAACGCAGCACCACAATCAATATCTAAGAAAACCACTCAAGAGGAGTTACGCAAGTGACTGAAATGTTCTACGACGACGACGCAGACCTGTCGATCATCCAGGGCCGCAAGGTAGCCATCGTTGGCTACGGCTCCCAGGGCCACGCCCACGCGCTCAACCTGCGCGATTCCGGCGTCGAGGTTGTTATCGCGCTCAAGGAAGGCTCGAAGTCGACCGCAAAGGCCGAGGACGCAGGCTTCACGGTCAAGAACGTTGCCGACGCCGCCGAATGGGCAGACGTCATCATGATCCTGGCTCCGGACCAGCACCAGCGCTCGATCTACAACGACTCCATCAAGGACAAGCTGACCGAAGGCAAGGCACTTGCCTTCGCCCACGGCTTCAACATCCGTTTCGGCTACATCGAGGCTCCGGCCGGCGTTGACGTCATCCTGATCGCTCCGAAGGCTCCGGGTCACACCGTGCGCCGCGAATTCGAAGCGGGCCGTGGTATCCCGGACATCATCGCTGTGGAGCAGGACGCTACGGGTTCCGCATGGGACCTGGCAAAGTCCTACGCCAAGGCCATTGGTGGCACCCGCGCCGGTGTCATCAAGACCACCTTCACCGAAGAGACCGAAACCGACCTCTTCGGCGAGCAGGCCGTTCTCTGTGGCGGCGTTTCCCAGCTCGTCCAGTACGGCTTCGAAACCCTGACCGAAGCCGGCTACCAGCCGCAGATCGCCTACTTCGAGGTTCTTCACGAGCTCAAGCTCATTGTTGACCTCATGTGGGAAGGCGGCATCGCCAAGCAGCGCTGGAGCGTTTCCGACACCGCAGAGTACGGCGACTACGTCTCCGGCCCGCGCGTCATCACCCCTGAGGTGAAGGAAAACATGAAGGCTGTCCTCGCCGACATCCAGAGCGGTGCTTTCGCAAAGCGCTTCATCGACGACCAGGACAACGGCGGCACCGAGTTCAAGGAACTGCGTGCCAAGGCTGAGCAGCACCCGATCGAGGGCGTCGGCCGCGAGCTTCGCTCCCTGTTCTCCTGGCAGCAGCAGGACCAGGACTACGTCGAAGGCTCCGCAGCCCGCTGATAGCCTCTTCGGCACCAGCACTGCACTGAGAAGCGATGCCCGTCCGGCTCAACACAGCCGGGCGGGCATCGCCGTTCCACCACCGTTTCTCCGCCGTTTCTCCACCGAATTGCCCAGCCGGCCAGGCTGTGAACTTGTTCACAACCTCTCCGGTCCGGCCGTAACATCGCTGCCCGGCACGGGAAACACTGCCCGGATTCGATATTCTGGGCTGGTCCCGGCTCCCAGTCCCGGGCCACGCATCCGCTCCTTGTCCAGTTCTGTCCAAAGTTGTCCAAAGTAAGGTGCCACCCCGTGTCAGCCAGCAAACCCGTCGTCCTCCTCGCCGAGGAACTTTCGCCCGCAACAGTCGAGGCATTGGGCCCGGACTTTGAAATCCGCCAGACCGACGGTGCCGACCGTTCCCAGCTGCTGTCTGCCATCGCCGACGTCGACGCCATCCTGGTTCGCTCAGCCACCCAGGTGGACGCCGAGGCGATCGCCGCGGCCAAGAACCTCAAGGTCATCGCCCGTGCAGGCGTAGGCCTGGACAACGTGGATATCAAGTCCGCAACGCAGGCAGGCGTCATGGTGGTTAATGCCCCGACGTCCAACATCGTCTCCGCCGCGGAGCTTACGGTGGGCCACATCCTGAGCCTCGCCCGCCACATTCCGCAGGCCAGCTCGGCGCTGAAGAACGGCGAATGGAAGCGCTCCAAGTACACCGGCATCGAACTCTTCGAGAAGAAGATCGGCATCATCGGCCTTGGCCGCATCGGCGCCCTGGTGGCAGCACGCCTGCAGGGTTTCGAAACCGAGATCCTCGCCTACGACCCCTACATCACAGCGGCCCGCGCCGCACAGCTGGGCGTCAAGCTGGTCACCTTGGATGAACTCCTGGAGAATTCCGATTTCATCACCATCCACATGCCCAAGACGCCGGAGACGGTAGGCATGCTGGGCGCCGACGCCTTCCGCAAGATGAAGGAGACGGCCTACGTCATCAATGTTGCCCGTGGCGGCCTGGTGGACGAAGAAGCGCTCTACATCGCGTTGAAGGAAGGCCAGATCGCCGGCGCCGGCGTCGACGTCTTCGTCAAGGAGCCCAGCACCGACCTGCCGTTCTTCGAACTCGACAACGTCGTGGTCACCCCGCACCTCGGTGCATCCACCGATGAGGCCCAGGAGAAGGCGGGCGTCTCTGTCGCCAAGTCCGTTCGGTTGGCCCTTGCCGGTGAGCTCGTGCCGGATGCCGTAAACGTTGCCGGCGGTGTCATCGCTCCGGACGTGCGCCCGGGCATCCCCTTGATCGAAAAGCTCGGCCGGATCTTCACTGCGCTGACCCATGCCTCCCTCACCCAGATCGACGTGGAGGTGGCCGGCGAAATTGCTGCGCTGGACGTCAAGGTCCTTGAGTTGGCCGCGCTGAAGGGCGTCTTTGCCGATGTGGTAACTGAGCAGGTCTCCTACGTGAATGCTCCTGTCATCGCCGAGCAGCGCGGCATCAACACCCGCCTCATTACCACGCCGGATGCTGAAGACTACCGAAATGTACTGACCATCCGGGGGGCGCTCAGCGATGGTTCCCAGATCTCCGTCGCCGGTACCCTCACAGGTCCCAAGCAGGTGGAGAAGCTTGTTGGCGTCAATGGGTACGACGTCGAAATCCCCATCAGTGAGCACCTGGTTGTAGTGGCTTACGCCGACCGTCCGGGCGTGATCGGCACCATCGGACACATCCTGGGCATGAACAACATCAACATCGGCGGCATGCAAGTGGCCCGACAGACTGAAGGCGGCCAGGTCCTGGCGCTCCTGACCATCGACAGCTCCGTCCCGCAGCAGGTACTGGAGGCCATCAAGGCCGGTATCGGCGCAGACATGGTCCGGGAAGTGGACCTGGAGGACTAGTACTGATTTTCATCAGCTAAGTTCGCGTGCCGGCGACACACCTTTGGCACGCAGGAGTGGCCGGTCTGCTTACAATGGCTGGGTCCGGGATTCGGACCCGGCAGCAGGCCGGCCACAACTTTTGCACATAAAGCCCGGTATTCCCCTGTGTCTCATGCGGAATGCCGGACCATGTGTGCGCGCCCGCAATCAAGGTCTCAGGGAGCCCAATGAACGCCGTCCAAAGGTTCATCAGAAGCCGTGTGCTGCTGCTGACCGCGGCCATTTTGATCGTCGCAATGTGCTTGTCCGTCCTCGTCCAAAGCCAGTCGCAGGCTGCTTTGAACCGGACAGTGGATGAGAACTCGCGGGGACTCTACGACATCCTGGTCCAGGCTAAGCCGGACCAGGCCCAAGACGGCGACGGCGGTGCACTGATCCAGCCGGAAATCGCGAACGGCCAGGGTGGCATCAGCTTTGAGCAGCTGGAGAAGATCCGGACCATGGGCCAAACAGCCGTGGCCGCACCCATCAGCCTGGTCTCGCGCGTATCGCAGAACCTTGAGGCTCCACGCCTCAACGCCATGGACTATCTCGGGTACAACGCGGGCCTTGCCGGCGCAGTGACCGCTGGGGATCCTTCGGCCATGGATGCCAGCAAGTGGCCTGCCGCAGAATCCGTCTTGTCCGATACCCCCAAGAAGTACCGGTTGACAGCCTCAGCCACAAGCTCCGATGGGGTCAACCAGCAGACTCTTTTCAAGACCAGCGCCGAAGGTACCCTGGGCAAAGGCCGCCTGGTCCAGGAGCAGGCCGCTGGTGGTACCAACGTCCGGATCGCCGGTGCGGACGGCGAAACCGGCATCAAGTTCCCGGCTCCTGCCCTTGGCTCGGAGCATAACCTCTTCAACCTCTCCGTAGCGCTGCCCCTGGCGCCTGAGGTGACAGAGTCCGTCGTCGCCGTCGACCCCGCCGCCGAAAGGGCGTTGCTGGGCTCCGCAGGTGACTTCCTGGCGCCGCTGGAGAAGGCCCCGCCGGCCGACGCCCGCGACGCAGGCGCCATCGGACGCCATTTCGAGAGCCTGTTCACCACCGGCCTCAGCATGGACCAATTGGAAGAAGGCCCCGACTTCCTCGGCGTCAAGCTCAAGTACTGGGCACCGCTGATGACGCAGTACCAGCAGGCCAAGCGGGACGGGTTGTTGACCGATGATTCCCAGGCCATCCCGCTGATCGTGCGCTCGGGTACCTCCCTTGACCTGCAGTACTCGGTGAAGATCGAAGAACTTGATGCAAGCGGCAAGGTGGTCAACGAAGTCGGCACCGTGACGCGGTCCCTCGATAAGGACTACCTCCCGTTCGTCTCAAAGTCCCCGTTTGCCCTCGAATGGCCGGGTTCCACGGACCACAGCAAGCTGCTGGGGAGCACCGCTTCCTTCAGCCAGGGCCTTTACAACCCTGCCACTTGGAGCACGGCCTTTGCCGCCGCGCCCCAGTACAAGGACGGCGATGAAGCCTCCAACGGCGCATCGGACAAGAGCGCAACGCCGGGGGACTGGGTTACAGTCAACCGACTGCCTGAGAAGTCGTCCTTTGGTGCAGCCGTGGACCAGACGCAGCGTAAGCCAGTGGACGAACGGTCCTACAGGGAGGACCTGGAGACGGGGAAGAAGCCGGCAGCGCCGCTGCCCATGGTGTACGGCACCTTCGACCCAGCCGATGTCCAGTCTGCAGCCGGGGACGTCAACAAGCTTCCCCTGGGCGGCTACGATCCCACTCCCATGACGCTCAGCAAGGACGCTGAGGGCAAGGACGTAGAGGGCACGGAACTGAAGCCTTCGCTGAGTGCCACCGGTCTGGTCAGCCAGTCCGCCGGCGCCATCACCGATTACTACGGCCTCGCAGCAGCGCGTGGCTATGACACCAACGCCGACGTCATTGACGCCATCCGGGTCAAGGCATCCGCAACCGGCAACTGGAAGACGGCCCAGCCTGAGGTCGAGAAGCTGGCGACGCAAATCCGTGAACTCGGGCTTGAAGCCACAGTCGTGGCCGGTTCCGCCCGCGAAGACGCCAATATCTTCGTCCCCGGCTACAGCAAGGACGACGCCGGCAAGGAATCTCCGCTGGGCACGGTCCAGCAGTCGTGGGTGCGCCAGGATGCGGCCGACGCTGTCTCCGGATCCCTTACCGGAACCAACATCACCCTTCTCTTCCTGACGCTTCTGGGCGCCACGCTCCTGACCGGTGCGTCCACGGTCAGCTACATCCGCCAGCGCAGAAGTGAGGCCGGCATCCTCCGGGCCATGGGTTGGACGCAGAAACGCATCCGCTCCTGGGTCCTTGAGGAGTTTGCCGTGGGGGCAGCAGCCCTCGCCGCAGCAGGTGTGGTGTTGAGCCTGTTGAGCTGGAACATTGCCACCGTGATCGTCTCTGTGACCATGCTCGTCATTTACAGTGGTGCGGCCCTGCTGGCAGCCCAGCAGTTGCGTCACCGCGTGGTGATTGACCAGGAACCGCAGCACGATGACCGCCTGGTGACCGTGGATTCGCCGCTGACGTTCGCCAACAGGCAACTCACCACCAACCGGTTCAACTCGGTCTCCCTGGCTGTTGCCGTAGGCGTCTTCGGTGCCGCAGTGGGCGCGTTGATCGCATTGCTGATCGACATTCCGCGGGCGGCCGGCGCCAGCGCTTTGAGCGGACTGGCTGCCGCCAGTATCGCCTTGCCGAGCGTCATCCTTGCTGTCTTCGGCGTAGTCGTTGGCCTGCTCCTCACCCTGGTCACCGGGCGTTTCGAACTCCACGCCAAGCGGGAGTACCTCGGTACCCTGCGGGCGATGGGCTGGAACCCGGACATGCTGGGCCAGGTCCGCTTCTTTGAAAACGCACTTGTAGGCACTGTGGCCCTTCCGCTTGGCGTCCTGGGGGCGCTGGGACTGGGACTGCTCCTCGCTCCCTACGCGGCCCTGTGGGCCGGACTGGCCGGTCTCCTGGCCGTAATTTGCTGGATTCCGATTGCAACGAAAGTAGTCAAATGACTGACAAACTCAACCCCGAGCTGACGGCCACCCCGGAATCCACGGAAGAGTCGCTGCAGACCCGAGCCAACACCATTGTGAGGGCAACCGACCACGCAACTCCCTTGGAGCTGAACCGCGTCACCATCCACTATGGCGGCGACAAGGGCGGTGCCGAGGAAGTCGACGTCGTTGATGACTTCAACCTCACCCTGCACGCTGGTGAGATGCACTGCATCGCCGGCCGAAGCGGCTCCGGAAAGACCAGCATCCTGACAGTGAGCGCCGGACTGACGCTCCCGACGTCGGGCAAGGTGTTTTGGGAGGGTGTTCCCCTGGACACCATGGGCGACGACGAGATCGCGGACCGTCGCCGCGCATTGATTGGTTACGTGGACCAGGGCGGAGCCTTGATCGACGGCATGAGCGCACTGGAGAACGTCCTGCTTCCGGCCGTACCCGATGGCGAAGTTGAACAGCGGACGGAGATGGCCAAGGACCTCCTGGACCTGGTGGGCCTGGGACGCCGCATGCGTCACCGTCCCGCCCAGCTCTCCGGCGGTGAGCGCCAGCGTGTGGCTATTGCCCGCGCCCTGATCCTGGGCACGCGCGTGCTGGTAGTGGATGAGCCCACCGCCAGCCTCGACCGGGCCGCGGCCAACCGCATCATCGGCATTCTGAAGGACACCACCAGCGATGGCATCGCCGTCATGGTGGCTTCCCACGACCACGAACTGGTCCGCCTCAGCGATACGCTGACGGAACTTAACTAGAGCTATTTCATCCCAAAAAAAGGTAACTTCTTAGAGTGACGTCTCCAGAGAAATCCCCATTCTACATCACCACCGCAATCAGCTACCCCAACGGCGTGCCGCACATTGGCCATGCTTACGAGGTCATTGCGACTGATGCCATGGCGCGTTTCAAGCGCCTTGACGGCCATGAGGTGTTCTTCATGACCGGAACGGACGAGCACGGACTCAAGATGCAGCAGTCGGCGGAGAAGGAAGGCATCACTGCCAAGCAGCTCGCCGACCGCAACTCGGCTGCTTTCAAGCAGATGAGCCAGGATCTGGGCATCTCCCATGACCGGTTCATCCGCACCACCGACCAGGACCACTACGCGGCGTCCCAGGCCATCTGGAAAAAGATGGAAGCCAACGGCGACATCTACCTGTCGAAGTACGAGGGCTGGTACTCCGTCCGTGATGAAGCGTATTACGTCGAGGACGACACTGTGGTGAAGGATGACGGCCTCCGTTATTCCAAGGAGACGGACACCCTGGTGACGTGGACCGCCGAGGAAAGCTACTTCTTCAGGCTCTCCGACTACCAGGACAAGCTCCTTGCCCTGTACGAGGCACAGCCTGAGTTCGGCGCCCCGCAGTCCCGCTTCAACGAGGTCATCAGCTTCGTCAAGCGTGGTCTTGAGGACCTGTCCATCAGCCGCACCACCTTCGACTGGGGTGTTCCTGTTCCCGGCGATGAGAAGCACGTCATGTACGTCTGGGTCGACGCCCTGACCAACTACCTGACGGGCGTCGGCTACCCGGATGTCGACTCTGAATCCTTCAAAAAGTTCTGGCCAGCCGACGTCCACGTGATCGGTAAGGACATTTCCCGCTTCCACGCTATCTACTGGCCGGCGTTCCTGATGAGCGCAGGTCTGGAGCTGCCCCAGCGTGTCATGATCCACGGCTTCCTCACCAACAACGGTGTGAAGATGTCCAAGTCCCTGGGCAATGTGGTGGCGCCGCAGGATTTCGTGGCTCAGTACGGCCTGGACCAGTGCCGGTACTTCTTCCTCCGCGAAGTTCCCTTTGGTGCGGATGGCAACTACAACCACGAAGCAATTGTGGGCCGCATGAACTCGGACCTCGCCAACAACTTCGGCAACCTTGCCCAGCGTTCGCTGTCCATGGTCGCGAAGAACTGCGAAGGCAAGGTTCCCGTCCCCGGGGAGTTCACAGCCGATGACAAGGCATTGCTGGCGCAGGCAGGGGAGTTGCTGGAAACTGCCCGGTCGGCCTTCGACAAGCAGGAATTCAGCCGTGCCCTGGAAGCAATCTGGACTGTGCTTGGTGACACCAACGCCTACTTTGCCGAACAGGCTCCGTGGGTGCTTCGCAAGACGGACGTCGACCGCATGAACACGGTCCTCTACGTGACCCTGGAAGTAGTCAGGATCGTGGCGATCCTTGCGCAACCGGTCATGCCGTCGTCGTCGGCCAAGCTGCTTGAGGTCCTCGGCCAGGGCGAAGGCGAGGCACGCCAGTTCACCGCCATCGCCACTCCGATCGTGGCGGGAACGGAGTTGCCGGCCCCCGCGCCGGTGTTCCCAAGGTACGAGGAACCCGTCGAGGCCTAAGGCTTAGGGCGCTCTCTCACGTCCTGCCGTCAAACGCGAAACGCTCTCTCACTTCCTGCCGGTCCGCTGGCGGGAAGTGAGAGAGCGTTTCTCTTTAAGCGGGATTAGGTGAGAGAGCGTTGGTGGCTAGGCCGTGGCCAGCCCCTCGACCGGTGACAAGCGTGCAGCGCGCCGGGCAGGGATCACGGATGCGAGGAGTCCGGCCACCACGGCCACCCCAAAGACCGCTGCCAGCTGCAGCCACGGCACGGCGGGAACAACGGTCGCCACGCCGCCCAGGGTTGCTTGCGCCCCCAGCCATCCGTAGACGACGCCCATGCCCGCACCCATGATGGCGGCCACGCCTGCTACGAGCACTGCCTCGATGGCCAGCATTCCGCGCAGCTGGCCTTTGGTGAGTCCCAGCGCCCTAAGGAGCGAGTTCTCCCGGGTCCGTTCAAGGACCGAAAGGGATAGCGTGTTGGCCACGCCGATCAAAGCGATCACCACTGCGACACCAAGCAGTCCAGTGACCACCAGCAGGAGCACGTCAATGATGCTGTTGAACGTCACCCGCTCGATCGCGGCCCCGCTGACGGTACGCTCCTGAACGCCCAACGCTGCGGCGACTTCCTTCTGAATGGCCTGCACCCGTTCCGTGGACACAGAATCGTCCAGTTTCACCCACACCATGGCAGGCGATTCCGGCAACGGGGCGGCGGAGATGCTGGTGCTTTCGACGAAGGCCGGGACGTGGCGGGTCCGCAAAACCTTGGCGTCGAGCGAAACGCTGCCGGCCGCCGTCGTGATCGTGGCGGGTCCCTTCGGAGAATCTTCAGGAAGGTACACGGTGCCCGGGACCGGCTTCAGGTTGTTGTCGCGGAGCACGGATGCAGCATCAGCGGCGGAGAGGCCGTAGATCGTCGTGCCGCCGTCAGGGGTGGTGGTGTCGCTCAGTGATCCCACAGGCTGGAGCAGGACCGCGGCGCTGACGCCGTCGAGGGTCCTGATCCTTTCCAGCGCCGGGTTGGGCTCGCCCGAGCCGTCCACTGCTGTCTGGGCTGAAAGGTCCACCGGATAGTTCTCCGCCAGGGTGTCGTTGAAAGCCTGCCGGGAGGTCGCCGCGCCCGTCATCATGAGGGACACCAGGGTGACGCCGATCAGCAGCGCTGCCGCGGTAGCCGAGGTCCGTGCGGGATTGCGCGTGGCGTTGACCGCGGCGAGCTTGCCGGGGACGCCCGCCGGTGCGGCCAGGCGCCCCGCCAAGGACACCACGGTAGGGATGAACAAGGTGGAGCAGAGCAGGATGCCAACAAATGATGCCGCACCGCCCAACAGTGCAACTGGAAGCGACACGTTCACGCTCCCGTAGACCAGCAGGGCGGCCCCACCTCCCAAGGCAACCAGGCCCAGGACAAGCCGGACCTTGCCGCGGCGGTTCCGTACGGACGCGTCATCCGCCGGCCGCAAGGCGGCAAGTGGCGCGACGGCGGTGGCCGCCTTCGCGGGGACCAGCGCCGCGACGACCGTCAACAGGGTCCCGGCCACCAAGCCGGCAATAATGGCCGACGGCGGCACAGCCAACGTCGCGAAAGCCTGCTCAGGTTGCGACTTGGCCCAGGCGATCAAAGCTGTCATCAGCCCGGTTGCGGCGAGGACGCCCAACACCGAGGAAATGAAACCAACCACCAGTGCCTCGAGCATGACCGAACCACGGATCTGTGATCGTCCGGCGCCCAGGCAGCGCAGGAGGGCCAGCTCCCTGGTTCGTTGGGCCACCAGCACGGAGAACGTGTTGGCCACCACCAGGGTGGAGACAAGGATGGCCACGCCCGCGAAGGCGAGCAGCACAACCGTCAGTTGGTCCTGCCCTGCGCTGAGCATGGCCACAGTGGACGTGACTTTCTCCTGCGCCGTTTCGAGCACTGGATCAACGGCGCCGGCAGCTTCCATGCGGTGGGTGATGTAATCCTTTGCTGCGGTGACATCTTCGCCGGGTTTGAGAGCGAACTGGAGTCCTGAGAACCCGGCCCCTGCGTCCTGGACCGCATTCAGCACAGACTCGGAGGCAAGCAACTGGGCAGCAGACGACGAGAAAGGATCGTTGGTCGCTTGGATCAGGCCCGTAATGGTCACCTTGGCAGTTTTGACCGGTCCGGCACCGTGCAGTTCCAGCGTGCTGCCGACGGAGAGGCCAAGGTGTTCGGCCGTCTTGACGTCAACGGCTGCTTCCAAGGCACTGGAAGGCATGGATCCGGAGGAGAGGACAGCGCCTTCCAAGGAAGCGGGGGCCGCATTTCGCAGTCGACCGTACTGCTCACCGCCACCTGCTTCGAACGTCACGTAAGTGGAGCGCTCTGCATAGCTGTCTTTCACTGCAGGGGAGGTAGCGGCGGCCTCCACGGCAGCTTTGGTAAATGCTTCACCGTTCTTGGACGTGGCAACCAGGTCAGCGTTGCGGTACGCCTCGCCGATGCTCGCGCCAAGCGATGCATTCGTGCTCGCACCCACCATGAGGGTGGCGGAGAGGAACATGACCGACAACATCACGGCAAGCCCAATGGCTATGAACCGCCGGAAATGCGTCGTCAATTGGGAAAGGGCAACACGCAACATGCCTCAGGCCCCCAGCTTGCCGAGGGCGGCCAGGACCGAGTCAGCCGTGGGGTCGTGGATCTCGCCCACCAGTCCACCGTCGCTCATCAGCACCACACGGTCGGCGTAGCTGGCTGCAACGGGATCGTGCGTCACCATGATGATGGTCTGTCCCATCTCCTGGCTGCTCCGACGGAGCAGCGCAAGGACTTCGCCGCCGGCCCTGGAATCGAGGTTGCCAGTGGGTTCATCACCAAACACGACGTCGGGACGCGTCAGCAGTGCGCGGGCTACGGCCACGCGCTGTTGCTGGCCCCCGGAAAGCTCATGGGGTCGGTGCTTCAGGCGGTCCTTCAGGCCGAGGGTACTGACAACGGTATCCAGCCATCCGGCGTCGGCGGTGGTTCCCGCCAAGGCCAGCGGCAGCGTGATGTTCTGCTCGGCTGTCAACGTGGGCACCAGGTTGAATGCCTGGAAGACAAAGCCGATGCGCTCCCGCCGGAGCGCAGTGAGCTGACGGTCATTGAGTCCCGTGAGTTCCGTGCCACCCAGCACGATCCGTCCGGAGTCGGCCGTATCAAGGCCGGCAAGGCAATGCATCAGGGTCGACTTGCCCGAACCGGAGGGCCCCATGATGGCCGTGAACTTGCCGGCATCGAAGCTCACCGACACTTCATCCAGGGCCTTCACGCGGGTATCGGCACGTCCATAGCTTTTGGACAAGGAGAAAGCCTCAACGGCGGGGCGGGCCTGTGCGGCGTCCGATCCTGTGGGACGGTCGGTTCCAGACGGGTGGGGGAGAGGCGTGAATGTTGTCATGGTTCCACGCTATGCAGCAGACGGGCACTCCTGGATCGGGCCGTGGGTCCATTGTCCGGCAGGCAGGCTCATACCCTGGTCTGAGCACGGCGCCTGTCCGGCACGTAAATTTCTAGGCGCCGGGGGCCACCACGCCTGTCTCGTACGCGATGACAACCACCTGCACCCGGTCCCGCGCGCCAAGTTTGGCCAGGATATGCCCCACGTGGGTCTTCACCGTGGCTTCGGACAGAAACAGGCCGGCAGCGATCTCGGGGTTGGATTGTCCCTGCGCGATCAACTGGAACACTTCACGCTCGCGGGCTGTGAGCCGCTCCACAGCGGCTGCGTGTTCACTCTGCCCGGCGTTCTGTGTCCTGAGGAGGGGTGCCACGTGGTCCAGCAAGCGGCGGGTGGTTGACGGTGCAATGACGGCGTCTCCGCGGTAGACGGTGCGGATGGCCTCCAGGAGTTCTTCGGGCGGCGCATCCTTCAGGAGGAAGCCGCTGGCTCCTGCCTGGATTGCGGCAAGGGCGTACTCATCGAGATCGAACGTGGTGAGCACGACGATCTTTATGTCGGCCCGTTGGGAGCCGGCGGGCTGTTCCGCTGCTTGCTCGAGAATGCGCCGGGTTGCTTCTATGCCGTCCATCCCGGGCATGCGGACATCCATCAGGACCACATCGGCGGCGGTGGCGCTCAAAGCCTGGACTGCCTCAATCCCGTTGCCTGCCTCGGCAACGACTTCCAGGTCCGGCTGGGAATTGATCAGCATGCCAAAACCCGAACGGACCAGGTGCTGGTCATCAACCAGGGCCACCCGAATGGGAACAGGAACTTCAGACATGGTTTAGGCCTCCGAATACGGGATGAAAGCGGACACGCGGAAACCGCCGCCCTGTTCAGGGCCTGCGTCCAATGAACCATCGTAGAGCGAGACGCGCTCGCCCATTCCCCGCAGGCCGTTACCGCCTCCTGCCGACGGCGGGTCAGCAGCGGCGCCCCGGCCGTCGTCGACGATGTCCAGTTGCAGGCCGCGGGCCTGCCACGTCAGGGTGACGGCCGCCGTCGCCTTCGGCCCGGCGTGTTTCATCACATTGGTGAGGGCTTCCTGGATGATCCGATAGGCAGTGAGCTCGGCGCCGGCGGGTAGAGCGCGGCGCGGTACACCGCTTTGTTCAAACGTGACTTGAAGCGTGGCAGCGCGGAAGCCGAGCAGGAGCTCGTCCAGATCTGAAAGCCGGGGTTGCGGGCGGGTGGGTGAGTCGTCGTCGGAGCGGAGGACCCCCAGCAGCCTTCGCATTTCACCCAGTGAGTCCCTTCCCGTGGCGGCAATGGTTGCCAGCGCTTCGGTGGCGAGTTCGGGCTTGGCGGCGGCTGCATAACGGGCGCCGTCCGCCTGGGTGATGATGACTGACAGCGAGTGGGCCACGATGTCGTGCATTTCACGCGCGATGTGGGAGCGTTCGTCGGCAGCGGCCAGTTTCCGCTCCTGCAACTGTTCCACTTCCATCCGACGGGTACGGTCTTCCAGCGCCTGGAGCTGCAGCCGGCGGACGCGCGTGAGGTCGCCCAAGGTCCAGCTCACCAGCACCAGCATCCAGATCAGGACCGTGTAGAGCGTTCCGATGGTGAGCCCCATGATCCCCGACTCGGCAGTACTGGAATATTCGCGCGTGGTCAGCATGATGCCACCCAGCATGCCGGCCACCAGCACCGTCCGGCTGGCCCAGGCCGGTCCGTAGGCGGCGGTTGCATAAATGACGAGCGGGACTGCGATCTGGCCCGCGACCGGCTCGGCGCCCACTGCCCATTGAATGAGGCATACAAGAATGACGACGCCGGCGGCCACGGCGGGGCGCGTGCGTCGCCATGCGAGGGGCAACAGGAGGCTGCAGGACAAGAGAAAGAGCCCTGGTCGATCTGCGAGCAGATAGACCGGACCGAAGAGGAGGATCAGCAGGCACGTTGCCGTCATGTCCACTGTGAAGCGGTTGATCCGGAACCATTCGTATATAGCGTGCCTTCTGTCCACGCTAAGACTCTATGCGCTCGGAAGCGCCCCGGCATCATGCCGTGGTCTGACGTCCCGGACGGTTTGGTGTTCGCAGAATGAGACGATTTTGACCAGCATGTGGATTGCTTGGCTAGATAGACCTATGAGTGCAACGTCCATCAATCTCGCTGTCATCCCGGGCGACGGCATTGGCCCCGAGGTCATCGCCGAAGCCGTCAAGGTCCTCGAAAAGGCTGTCGCCGTAGAAGGCGTCTCCCTTGAGCTGACCAACTACAAGCTAGGTGCCCAGCACTGGCTGGAGACCGGCGAGACCCTTCCGGACGAAGTCCTGGCAGACCTGCGCACCCGCGATGCCATCCTCTTTGGTGCTGTGGGAGCGGCCCCCGGTGACACGCGGATCCCCTCCGGGATCATCGAACGCGAGATGCTGCTCAAGCTCCGATTCAGCCTGGACCACTATGTAAACCTGCGTCCGTCCCGCCTCTACGGAACGGTCGGCAGCCCCTTGGCGAACCCCGGCACCATCGACTTCATCGTGGTCCGCGAAGGTACCGAAGGTCCCTACGTGGGCAATGGCGGCACCCTGCGCGGCGGCACTCCCCACGAGGTGGCCACCGAAGTCTCCCTCAACACTGCCTACGGCGTTGAGCGCGTTGTCCGTGACGCCTTCCGCCGTGCCAGCGAGCGTCCGCGCAAGCATGTCACGCTCGTCCACAAGCACAATGTGCTGGTTTTCGCCGGACACCTGTGGAAGCGCACGGTAGAGGCCGTGGCCCAGGAGTTCCCCGAGGTCACCCACGACTACCTGCACATCGACGCCGCCACCATCTTCATGGTGACCGACCCTTCACGCTTTGATGTCATCGTCACCGACAACCTGTTCGGAGACATCCTCACCGACCTCGCCGCTGCCATTACCGGCGGTATCGGCTTGGCGGCAT
The DNA here is from genome assembly GCF_025421775.1 of Paenarthrobacter aurescens. Classification (GTDB taxonomy): domain Bacteria; phylum Actinomycetota; class Actinomycetes; order Actinomycetales; family Micrococcaceae; genus Arthrobacter; species Arthrobacter aurescens_B. The sequence goes on from NZ_JAOEFX010000005.1 coordinate 331,873, forward strand.
CGGGCAACATCAACATGGACCGCACAGCACCCTCCATGTTTGAACCCGTCCACGGCTCAGCTCCGGACATCGCCGGTCAGCAGAAAGCCGACCCCACTGCGGCCATCCTCTCCGCAGTGCTCCTCCTGGACCACCTTGGCTACACCACGGCGGCCCGAAAGATCGAGGCGGCAGTAGTCGCCGACGTCGAGAGCCGTACCGGCGAGCCACGCAGCACAGCTGCCATTGGTGACGCTATTGCGGCGGCACTTTAGGCCCAATACTCAGGCGTAAGCTTGTGTTGAATTATTTACCTGCTTCCCTGGTCCATCGCTGAACCACACCCTTTTTGGGGCCCGGTTCGCCCTGCCAGGTAGCTGACTGTGGAGGAAACATGACTCAGACTGCCCATGGCGTCGAATTCAGCCAGCAGCTTTCGGAAACACCGAAGTCTGCTGAGGAGCGTGCAGCCGTCCTGGCGAACCCAGGCTTCGGCGATTACTTCACCGACCACACCGCCGTCGTCGACTACAAAGTTGACGCCGATGGCAATGGCGGTTGGCAGAATGCCCGGATCGAGCCCTACGGACCCATCTCCCTGGACCCTTCGGCCGCGGTCCTGCACTACGGCCAGGAAATCTTCGAGGGCCTCAAGGCCTACCGTCACGCTGACGGTTCCGTCTGGACCTTCCGGCCCGAAGCCAACGCTGCGCGCTTGAACAAGTCCGCGCGTCGCCTCGCCCTCCCGGAACTGCCCGAGGAGTACTTCCTGGGAGCCATCCGCGAACTCGTGCAGGCTGATAAGGAATGGGTTCCGTCCGGCGACGGGGAAGCCCTGTACCTTCGTCCGTTCATGATCGCCACGGAGGCGTTCCTCGGTGTCCGGGCTGCCCGCGAGGTGTCCTTCCGCGTCATCGCTTCCCCTGCCGGCAACTACTTCGGTGGAGAACTGAAGCCGGTCTCCATCTGGATCTCCCGTGAATACGCACGCGCAGGCCGCGGCGGTACGGGCGCAGCGAAGTGCGGCGGCAACTACGCAGCCTCCTTGATCGCACAGCAGGAAGCCGAAGCGAACGGTTGCAAGCAGGTCCTCTTCCTGGACCACTTCAATGACGACGCCGTGGAAGAACTCGGCGGCATGAACGTCTTCTTTGTCATGAAGGACGGTTCGCTGGTCACTCCCGCCCTCAGCGGCACCATCCTCGAGGGCGTCACCCGGATGTCCGTTATCCAGGTGGCCAAGGACATGGGCCGCGAGGTCTCCGAACGCAAGATCACCCTCGACGAGTGGCGTGACGGCGTGGCTTCCGGTGAAATCGCCGAGGTCTTCGCTTGTGGCACTGCAGCCGTGATCACCCCGATTGGTGTCCTCAAGGATGCCACCGAGTTCATCGGCTCAGCTGACGCCAAGGCCGGCGAGACCACCATGGCCATCCGCGAGCAGCTTCTGGGCATCCAGACCGGCAAGGTCGAGGACCAACATGGCTGGCTGACCCGGCTGGTCTAGTCTTTAGGACTGTCTGACACAACTGAAAACGCACGACGGCGGCCTTTCCTTGGTAGACAAGCGGAAGGGCCGCCGTTCTGCTTCCCGCATGCTCTCTCACCTCTCGTCGCTTTTTTGCGGATGCTCTCTCACCAATGGGCGCCTTTTTGCGGATGCTCTCTCACCTCTCGTCGCTTTTTTGTGGATGCTCTCTCACCTCGTGTGGGAGGCGCTCTAATCGGCGACGACGGCACTACAGCCGGGTGACGGCGTCGGGCCTTTTGAGGGTGGTTTGGTGAGAGAGGGATGGCTGGATGGGGGTGATTGGTGAGAGAGCGTCGCTTCGGTGTCAAGATGGGACAGTGACTTCAGAATCAATGGCGACCGCAGGCAACTCTCCAAGCGACGGCGACTCTTCCCTGCAGCGCAGCAGCGACCTTACTCGCTTCCGGTTGGCTCCCAACCCGGGGCCGATGAGTCTGGACGGTACCAATTCCTATGTCATTGGGGAGCCAGCCTCGGGCCACGTGGCTGTGGTGGACCCGGGCCCGGAAGACGAACAGCACTTGACGGTGTTGGCAGCGGCAGGCGTTGTGGACGTTGTGCTCATCACTCACCGGCACGCCGACCATACCGAGGCGTCAGCGCGTTTCCATGAACTCTCCGGGGCGCCGGTCCGCGCGGTATTGCCTGAGCACTGTCACGGCGGCGAACCTCTCACGGACGGTGAAGTCCTGATGGCTGGAGGCGTCGAAATCCGAGTGGTGGCGACCCCGGGCCATACCTCTGATTCGGTCTGCTTCCACCTCCCCGGCGACGGCCCGCATGGCTCGGTCCTGACAGGCGACACCATCCTGGGCCGCGGCACGACGGTTCTGGATTATCCCGACGGCAGGCTGGGGGACTACCTTGCGAGCTTGGATCGTTTGGAAGCCTTGGGACCCGCGATCCTCTTGCCCGCGCACGGCCCGGCGCTTGCGGCTCTGGATGAGAAATGCCGCGAGTACCGCGCCCACCGGGAGCAGCGCCTCGACCAGATCAGGGCAGCGCTGGAAAACCTGGGGCAGGATGCCCCGATCGCTGCGGTGACCGATGCCGTATATCCCGACGTTGACCCATCGGTCAGGTGGGCGGCCGAGACTTCCGTCGCAGCGCAGTTGGATTACCTTCGCAGCTAGGGCCTGACTGTAGGCTTGAGCCCATGCGTATCGCCCGGTTTGTAGTTGATTCTGATCCCCTTTACGGCGTCGTTGAAGGCGAGCCCGGCAGTGAGGAAATCACTGTCATCAACGGCGACCCCTTCTTCAACGGTGTTGAACGTACCCATGTGAAGCACAAGCTCGAGGACGTGCGGCTCCTCGCGCCCATCATTCCGCGCAGCAAGGTCATTGGCGTAGGCCGGAACTTTGCCGAGCACGCCGCCGAACTCGGCAATGAGGTTCCGCAGCAACCACTGCTCTTCCTCAAGCCCAACACCTCGGTGATCGGTCCCAACGATCCCATCATCCTTCCCGAATTCTCGGAGGAGGTTTCCTTCGAGGCCGAGCTCTGCGTTGTCATCGGCCGCATCTGCAAGGACGTTCCCGAGGACCGCGCGGATGATGTCATCTTCGGCTACACCTGCGGCAACGACCTCACTGCCCGCGACGTCCAAAAGACCGACCTCCAGTGGGCCCGCGCCAAAGGCTTCGACACCTCGGCGCCGCTCGGCCCGTGGATCGAAACCGAGCTCGACCATGAAGACCTGTCCATCCAAGGACGCCTTAACGGTGAGCTCCGCCAGGACGGCAGCACCAACCAGATGATCCGGGGCGTCCGCGAGCTCGTTTCGATCGTTTCGCACGCCTTCACCCTGCTCCCGGGGGATGTCATCATGACCGGCACCCCGGCCGGCGTCGGCCTGGTCAGCGAGGGCGACCGCTTTGAGGTGGAGATCGAAGGCATCGGCCGGCTTTCCAACCCGGTGGTCCGCCGCTAGGCGCCCAGCCACACGCCAGTCCTCGACGGCGGCGCGCGCCTTTCATACGAAAGGTGCGCGCCGCCGTCGGGCGCTTCCAGCCGGAAAACCAAAGCGATGCCAAGCGGTAAAGTTGGAACCACTATGACTACTGCTTCTGCGTCGAACGCTGCCCCCAGCGCCATCCCTGCCGTCAACGCCGAGACTCCGGTCCGCGTCCGTTTCTGCCCGTCACCCACGGGAACGCCGCACGTTGGCCTGATCCGCACCGCCTTGTTCAACTGGGCCTATGCGCGCCACACCGGTGGCAAGCTGATCTTCCGCATCGAGGACACGGATTCTGCCCGTGACAGCGAAGAGAGCTACCACCAGCTCTTGGATGCCCTCAAGTGGCTGGGCATCAACTGGGATGAGGGCGTAGAGGTTGGCGGACCGCACGAGCCATACCGGCAGTCGCAGCGTGGCGATATCTACCAGGACGTCATCGCCAAGCTCAAGGACGGGGGACACGTCTACGAGTCCTACTCGACCCCGGACGAGATCGAAGCCCGCCACAAGGCAGCCGGCCGTGATCCGAAGCTGGGCTACGACGGCTTTGACCGCCACCTCACGGAAGAGCAGCTGGCCCAGTTCAAGGCCGAAGGCCGGGAAGCTGTACTGCGCCTCCGCATGCCGGACGAGGACCTGACGTTCAACGACCTGGTCCGCGGCGAGATCACGTTCAAGGCCGGCTCCGTGCCCGACTTCGCAGTGGTCCGCGCCAATGGTGCCCCGCTGTACACCCTGGTCAACCCGGTGGATGATGCGCTCATGGGGATCACCCATGTGTTGCGCGGCGAGGACCTCCTGAGCTCCACCCCGCGCCAGATCGCACTGTACCGCGCCCTGTACGCCATTGGCGTTGCGGAGTACATGCCGGAATTCGGCCACCTTCCGTACGTGATGGGCCAGGGCAACAAGAAGCTTTCCAAGCGTGACCCCGAGTCCAGCCTGTTCCTGCACCGCGAGCGTGGCTTCATCCCCGAGGGCCTCCTCAATTACCTGTCCCTGCTGGGCTGGTCGCTCAGCGCAGACGAGGACATCTTCACGGTGGAGCAGCTGGTGGCCAACTTCGACATCCACGATGTCCTGGGCAACCCCGCGCGCTTCGACATCAAGAAGGCAGAAGCCATCAACGGAACCCACGTTCGCATGCTCGCCCCCGAGGATTTCAAAGAACGCCTGGTTCCCTACCTCCGCGCTGCCGGCTTCGTGGGGGAAATCCTCACGCCGCGGCAGGAAGAGATCCTGGCAGAGGCAGCTCCGCTGGTTCAGGAGCGTATTACCCTCCTGGGCGAGGCTCCCGAGATGCTGGCTTTCCTGTTCAAAGCCGACGATGCCATTGACGTTGCCGATGATGCCCGCAAGGGACTCCCTGCCAACCTGGAAGAGGTCCTGGACGCTGCCTTGGCTGCGCTGGAGCCTATCGATGAGTGGAACGCCGAGAACATCCAGACGGCGCTCAAGCAGGCCCTCGTGGAAGATCTGGGCATCAAGCCCCGGGCCGCGTTTGGACCCGTGCGAACGGCCATCTCAGGCCGCCGTATCTCCCCGCCGCTGTTCGAGTCGATGGTGATCCTCGGCAAGGATTCCTCACTGGCCCGCGTTCGCGCTTTCCGCGGCTAGCAACGGAAGCAGTCATGGCTATCGCAAGTTCTTTCGGCACGATCCGCGGTGTCCTGTTCGACATCGATGACACCCTGGTGGACCTTGAGTACGCCATGACAACGGCACTGCGCGACGTCAGCGAACATCTCCTGCCCGGCCTGGACCAGGCCGGGTGGGTGAAGTTCGGGCGTATCTTTACGCACGAAACCACTCACTTCTACGACCGTTACCTGGCCGGAGAGTTGACGTTCAACGAGCAACGACTGCTCCGCGGCAGGGCTGCTTTGGGACACTTTGGCGTGGAGCTCGACGACGGCGAGGATGCGCAGGCTTGGGTTACCGAGTATCACCAGCGCCAGACGGCGTACGTGCGGGCCTTTGACGATGTGGAAGGAGTGCTGGACGCACTCGATGCCGCGGGCGTCCCCTATGGAGCCGTCAGCAATAACGTGCACGACTACCAGCGGGCCAAGCTGGACGGCGCCGGCCTGTCAAGGATCAAAATCCTGGTGGGAACGGACACGGTGGGCGTGCCCAAACCGGATCCGGCCATCTATCTTGAAGGTGTGCGCCTCCTTGGGACACATCCGGGGGAGACCCTCTACGTTGGCGATAACCGGCTCCTCGATGCCGACGGTGCAACGGCAGCCGGCCTGGTGGGAGTGTGGCTTAACAGGACCGGGGAAGTAGTGGAAGAGTTCAGCGGACGCCAGGTGGATTCCCTCTCGCGGCTTCTGGTGGCGGCTCCCAGCAGCGCCAGATCCATGTGATGCAGGTAACGGCTTCCCGATTTGTGCAGGTGGCAAGACTCCGGTAGAGTCATTACTCGTGCTGAGGGGCACGGAGGGAAAAGCTGAGGGAAACTGAAGCGGGGAACTCCGGTCCAAAAGTCACTTTGGGATATGGTGTAATTGGCAACACTACGGTTTCTGGTACCGTCATTCTAGGTTCGAGTCCTGGTATCCCAGCTCTGAAAATCCGCGTGAATACGCTGGAAATTCGGAACCTCCAAGCCGCTGAAGCGATTTGGAGCGAAGCTGAAAGTATGAAATACTCATTCAGCTTGATCGCCGGAAACGGCGACAAAAAAGTGCAAGGCCCCATCGTATAGCGGCCTAGTACGCCGCCCTCTCACGGCGGTAACGCGGGTTCGAATCCCGCTGGGGTCACAATGAATCCCCCGGAACCCATGTTCCGGGGGATTTCTTTTTGCCCTTTGCGCGCTGCCCGGCGCTCGTGCCCGGGAACTGGCTGGCATGATGATGCTGTGACTGCAAACCAAGACCCCGCAAAGGCGGAGACCCCCGTACCGCCTCCCGCGCCACAAGGTGCGGCGGCCGCCGTCGACACCTTGGAAGCTGCCCGTGCGGAACTTGCGGCCACCACGCTTCCGCTCGCCGTGCCGGAAGCGCAGGAAGCCCGCCAGTGGATCCGTGAATCATTGGCGCAGCTCGACGATTACGTCATTCCCCGGTACCGCAGCCTGGATGCTCCACTGCTGGCCGTGGTGGGCGGTTCCACGGGGGCGGGAAAGTCTACGCTGGTCAATGCCCTGATCGGCTACCCGGTAACCCGTGCAGGCGCCATCAGGCCCACGACGCGCCAGCCCATTCTTTTGCACCACCCGCAAGACTCAAGGTGGTTTGAAGGCCACAGGATACTTCCAAGTCTGAAACGGATCCGCGGGACTGTTTCAGCCAGTCCGGTGCCGGCCAACCAGGCAGGTGCCGCCCCGGATGCGCAGGCGATCACCTCTTTGGTGCTGCTGGGACACGATTCTGTCGCTCAGGGAATCGCGCTTCTGGACGCGCCCGACGTCGACTCGATCTCCGATGACAACCGAAGGCTGGCAGGACAGTTGCTGGCCGCAGCCGACCTCTGGGTATTCGTTACCACGGCAAACCGTTACGCCGATGCCGTCCCCTGGCGGCTGCTGCTGGACGCGGCCTCGCGGGACATCACCGTTGCCGTGGTCCTGGACCGGGTACCACCTGCCGCCGAAGACGAAGTGAGGACCGACCTTCAGGCAATGCTGGACCGTCAAGGGCTCGGTGATGCGAAGCTCTTCGTCGTCCCGGAAAGCGCCTTGGATGCGTTCGGAATGCTCCCTGCGGAGTCTGTGGCCCCCTTGCGTCAATGGTTGGGAGCCCTGGCCGCCAATGCGGCGGGAAGGGCGGATGTCGCCAGGCGGACACTCAACGGAGCCGTGAAATCAGTCAGCGTCCGTTTGGAAGGAATCGCCGCCGCCGCTGCGGCGCAGGATGCGGCCGCCCATGAACTCCAGGCGATCTGCGTAGCGGAGTATGAGCAAGCGCTCTCGCGGATTCTTGAGGCGACCAAGGACGGAGCACTCCTGCGTGGTGAAGTCCTGGCACGGTGGCAGGACTTTGTGGGGACTGGGGAGTTCTTCCGGGCTGTCGAACAGAACATCGGCCGTTTCCGCGACCGCGTGGGCGCCTTTTTCCGTGGAGAGCCCGCTCCCGCGGTTAAGGTCGAGACGGCCATCGAGACCGGGCTGCAGGCCGTGATCCTGGATGAAGCCGCCAACGCGGCAGAAAACGTGGACAGGCGATGGCGCCTGGATACCGCGGGCCGTCAACTCCTCGGCGCCGATGACTTGTCCGGAACCAGCGACGGCTTCGATGCGAAGACCGCTGCTGCCATCCGGTCCTGGCAGGAGGGCCTGATGGAGATGATCCGCACCCAGGGCCAGGGGAAACGGACCCAGGCCCGGTGGTTGTCCTTCGGCGTCAATGGGCTTGGTGCCGCGCTCATGGTGGTGGTGTTCTCGATGACTGCGGGCTTGAGCGGCCTGGAGATCGGTATCGCCGGGGGAACGGCAGTGGTTGGCCAGAAGCTGTTGGAAGCGGTGTTCGGCGAAGATGCGGTCCGCCGTTTGGCCCAGCAAGCAAGGGATGACCTGCACACTCAATGCCAGCGGCTGCTTGACGATGAGCGGGAACGGTTCTTCAGCCGGCTCGAGGCTGCCCATCCCAGCGCCGGCAACCACTTGGCCGGGCATGCCGAGGCGCTGCGCCGGCTGGCGGATGCTGCATGAGCCGCCACAGCCAGGTCCGCGAGTCTTCCCAGCTGCAGCGTCGCCTGGAGTCGCTCAACACCGCCCGCGAACTCGCCGAGGGGGTACTTCCCGATCAGGAATTGCAATCCGTCTACGACATCCTGGAGCGTGCTGCGTCCCGCCGGTCGTTGTCCGCAGGACACACGGTAGTGGGCTTTTTCGGGGCCACGGGCAGCGGCAAGTCGTCGTTGTTCAACGCAGTGTCCGGCAGCGGGCTGGCCACTGCGGCTGCCCGACGCCCCACAACCTCCCAGCCGCTGGCGGGAATTTGGGGCGAAGACGGCAGTGGACCACTGCTCGACTGGTTGGATGTCAAGGAACGGCACACGCTGCCACCCGTTCCGGGCCTTGCCGATGAGGGCAGCGGACTCGTGCTTCTGGACCTCCCGGACTTCGATTCCACACGGGTGGAAAACAGGGAAATAGTCCAACGCATGGCGGGCATGGTCGATGTCCTTGTGTGGGTGCTGGACCCGCAAAAGTACGCTGACGCCGCGGTGCACAATGACTTCCTTCGACCCATGGCTTCCCACGGCGCCGTCACCTTGGTTGTGCTGAACCAGGTGGACACGCTGGGTGCTGCCGATGCCTCTGCTGTGATGCAGTCCTTGGAGGAGATCCTGGCTGGCGACGGCTTGGACAAGGTCCGTGTTGTGGGCGCGTCAGCGTTGACGGGCGCTGGCGTCGATACTGTCCGGGGTGCCATCAGGAACGTCGTTGTCCAGAGGGAGGCAACAACCCAGCGCCTCGCGGCGGATGTAGCGAAGGCTGCCGCTGGGCTCGCACGCGCCTCCGGCGACGGTGAAGCCCGCGGCATCAAGGGAAGCTCGAAGGCGCGCCTCGCCTCGGAACTTGCGACGGCGGCAAACGTACCGGTTGTGGTGGATGCCGTCGAGCGATCCTTCAAGAGGGAGTCAGCCAAGAGGACGGGGTGGCCCGTTACGCGGTGGCTATTGCGTTTCAGGCCGGACCCCTTGCGCAGGCTGAACCTCGGCAAGGCGGATACCCTGCCTGAACTCAGCCGGACGTCCTTGCCTCCGGCCGGTGCACCCGAGCGTGCACGGACGGATGCCGCTGTCAGGGATTTTGCGGATGATGCGTCCGCGGGCGCTCCCGGTCCGTGGCGCGCAGCCATCCGTGGGGCCGCACGGGAGGGCCGCGAACAGCTGCCCGATGCGTTGGATCAAGCTATTGCCGGTACGGACCTGAAGGCGACGAAGCGTCCCCTGTGGTGGATTCTTTTCAACACCCTGCAATGGCTTGCGCTTCTGCTCGCAGTGGGTGGCCTTGGATGGCTCGGTGTGCTGGCCATCCTTGGCTACTTCCAGATGCCAGTCCCCGAGGTGCCACGAACGGAGGGGTGGCCGTGGCCCACGCTCATGGTCGCTGCAGGAGTCGTGTTGGGCATTGTCCTGGCGATTGCCGGGAGGATCCTGGGCGGTTGGGCGGCCAAAGCCCGTGCATCCGGCGCAGCCAAGCGGTTGAAGGCCGCGGTGGCAGCGGTGGCCGGGCAGAGAATTGTTGATCCCGTTGACGTGGAAATCACGCGGTTGAAAGCGTTTAATGCGGCACTGAAGGCTGCGCGCCAGACTTAAAGTGCCGCTGCTGCGTCCCGGACTTTGATCAGCGTGCGGAGGTTCCTGGTTGTGGTGCTTGCCTTGTAGCGGGCCTTGGCCGAGAGCTTGCTGAAAGGGCTGTCCAGCGTGCCGCCGGCCGGGGCCAGCCATGCCGAGGCTTCCGGCCCAAGGCGCACCTGCTCCACATCCTCAAGGCCCTCGCCTGCCTCAAAGAGTTCATCCAGCATCGCGGTATCGGAGGCCAGGGTGATGTAGCTGTGGGTGGATTTGTCGTCAGCCGGGTAGGGGCAGGCCTCCACGAGTTCGGCCACCCTTGCTGATGCGAGGACCACCACCCAGGCGTCGTAGCCGAAGGTCTTCCGCAGGCACTGCTCGAACTGCGCCTTGACTTCTTGGGCCTTGAGCTCGCTCTGCAGCACGACGTTTCCGCTGGCCAGGAGGGTTTTGACCTTGGCGAACGGGTAGTCCTGAAGGGCAGCCTTGAGGTCGGCCATCTTGATGTTGATGCCGCCCACATTGACGCCGCGGAGGAACACTGCGTAGCTGTTCACGCTAGTCGTTGTTCTTCCGCAGGGCATCCGTCAGCACCCGGGCGGCGTTGCAGACCACTTCGGCGTGCAGGCGGCCCGGCTGGCGGGTCAGCCGCTCAATGGGCCCCGAAATGGACACAGCCGCAATAACTCGGCCGGAGGGGCCGCGAACGGGTGCGGAAACCGAGGCGACCCCAGGCTCGCGTTCGCCGAGGCTCTGACCCCAGCCCCGGCGTCGTACTCCTGCCAGGACGGTGGGCGTGAAGCGGGCATTCTGGAGCCCGTCCAGGAGGCGGTCGTGGTCCTCCCACGCCAGCAGGACCTGGGCGGCGGAGCCGGCCTTCATGGACAGCTGCGTGCCCACCGGGATGGTGTCGCGCAGGCCGATGGGGCGTTCGGCCGACGCTACGCAGACGCGCCAGTCACCCTGCCTGCGGAAGATCTGGGCACTCTCTCCCGTTGCATCGCGCAGCTGGATGAGGACCGGACCGGCAGAGGCGATAAGCCGGTCTTCACCGGCAGCGGAGGCGAGCTCCACCAAGCGGCTGCCCAGGACAAAGCGTCCTTGGATGTCGCGGCTCACCAACCTGTGATGCACCAAGGCCAGCGCGAGCCGGTGAACCGTAGGCCGGGCAAGCCCCGTAGCCGCTACAAGTTGTGCGAGTGTCGTAGGCCCGGCCTCGAGGGCATCGAGTACTTGGGCCGCTTTGTCAATGACACCGACTCCACTAGAATTGTCCATGTAATGATATTGCCGTCTCATTATCTGAGATGCAAGTTGTTTCACTGGCCTATTTCACAACCGTCCTGCTTCAGTAGATGAAGAACAATTCAAGTGGATGGCCTACATCCAACCGCAGTGAAGGGAGCAAGGCCGTGGGAAAGACACTGGCCGAGAAAGTCTGGGATGCGCACGTAGTGCGCAAAGGCGAAGGCGAAGGAGCCAATGCCCAGCCCGACCTTCTCTTCATCGACCTGCACCTCGTCCATGAAGTGACTTCCCCGCAGGCATTTGAAGGCCTGCGGCTGGCCGGCCGGCCTCTGCGCCGCGTCGACCTCACCATTGCCACGGAGGACCACAACACTCCGACGCTGGACATCGACAAGCCAATCGCCGACCTGACGAGCCGCACCCAGATTGAAACCCTGCGCGCCAACTGCAGGGAATTCGGCGTCCGCCTCCACTCGCTGGGGGATAAGGAACAGGGCATTGTGCACGTCGTGGGACCGCAGCTGGGCCTGACCCAGCCAGGCATGACGGTGGTTTGCGGCGACTCCCACACCTCAACCCACGGCGCCTTCGGGGCGCTGGCCATGGGAATTGGTACATCCGAGGTTGAACACGTCATGGCGACACAGACGCTGTCCTTGAAGCCGTTCAAGACCATGGCCATCAACGTTGAAGGCACCCTGCGTCCCGGCGTCACCGCCAAAGACATCATCCTGGCCGTTATCGCCAAGATCGGCACCGGCGGCGGACAGGGGTACGTCCTGGAATACCGCGGTTCCGCAATCCGTGCGCTGTCCATGGACGCCCGCATGACCATCTGCAACATGTCCATCGAAGCCGGCGCCCGCGCCGGCATGGTGGCTCCGGACCAGACCACCTACGACTACATGGAGGGCCGTCCCCACGCACCGGAAGGCGCGGACTGGGATGCCGCCGTCGAGTATTGGAATACCCTCCACACCGACGCCGATGCGACCTTCGATGTCGAGGTTGACCTGGACGCCGACACCCTGGAACCGTTTGTCACCTGGGGTACCAACCCTGGGCAAGGCGTCTCCCTCTCAGCCAAGGTCCCGTCTCCGGAAGACTTCGGCGACGAAAACGCCAAGGCTGCTGCCGAACGTGCCCTCCAGTACATGGGCCTGGAAGCAGGTACGCCCATGAAGGACATCCGCGTGGATACAGTCTTCCTGGGATCCTGCACCAACTCGCGCATCGAGGACCTTCGCGCCGCTGCTGACATCATCCGGGGACGCGAAAAAGACCCCAAAGTCCGCATGCTGGTGGTTCCCGGATCGGCGCGTGTCCGGTTGGAAGCCGAAGCCGAAGGCCTGGACAAGGTCTTCAAGGAATTCGGTGCCGAGTGGCGCTTCGCCGGATGCTCCATGTGCCTCGGCATGAACCCGGACCAGTTGGAGCCGGGGGAGCGTTGTGCATCGACGTCCAACCGCAACTTTGAGGGCCGCCAGGGCAAGGGCGGCCGCACACACCTGGTCTCTCCTGTGGTGGCCGCAGCCACGGCCGTGCGCGGCACGTTGAGCTCGCCGTCGGACCTTGAGTCCGCTCCTGCAGGCACATTGACCGGAATCGCAGTCTAGGAGGATCCCATGGAAGCTTTCACTACCCACACCGGCATCGGCGTGCCGTTGCGCCAGAGCAACGTGGACACCGACCAGATCATCCCCGCTGTATACCTTAAGCGCATCACGCGCACAGGCTTCGAAGACGCCTTGTTCGCCGCCTGGCGCAAGGATGAATCCTTCATCCTCAACCAGGCCCCGTTCAGCGCTGGCTCCGTGCTGGTTGCCGGACCCGATTTCGGCACTGGATCATCACGCGAGCACGCAGTCTGGGCCTTGAAGGACTACGGCTTCAAAGCCGTCCTGTCCTCCCGTTTCGCCGATATTTTCCGGGGCAACTCCGGAAAGCAGGGGCTCCTCGCAGCCCAGGTGGCACAGGACGACATTGAACTGATCTGGAAGGTCCTGGAAAACCACCCGGGCACTGAGGTGAAGGTGGACCTGGTCAGCAAGACCGTGGAGTGCGGCAACATCGTGGCTCCGTTCGATATTGACGATTACACCCGCTGGCGCCTCCTGGAAGGCCTCGATGACATCGGCCTGACTCTTCAGCACGAAGAAGACATCACCGCATACGAGGCCACCCGTCCGTCCTTCAAGCCGAAGACGCTTCCCGCGAAAGTTGATGCTGGATAACTCCATGTTTTAGTGGCGCAACTATGCGGAAAAAGGACCGGTGGGCCCCGTTTGAGGGTGCTTGCCGGTCCTTTTTCGTCAACGTTCAACTGATGCATGAGACCCTGGCCGCCGGGTGCGTCCATTTCGGTTCGGTAACGCGAGCTTCTATGCTTAGCTGGAGCCTTTGTAAGTTTGGGGGGCGAGTAGTCGTGAGGAAACCGGTATAGATGAGTAGTGTTCTGACAATCCGCGGTGGGGTCCCGTTAACTGGACGAGTGACCGTTCGTGGTGCCAAGAACCTGGTGCCCAAAGCCATGGTGGCGGCGTTGCTGGGCAGCGAACCATCGGTGCTGAGGAACGTGCCGGAAATCAAGGACGTAGAGGTTGTCACCAGCCTGCTGCAGCTGCACGGTGTGACCGTTGCGAAGGATCCGGTCACGGGGGACCTCACCTTGGACCCCAAGGATGCCAAGACGGCCTCCAGCACGGCCATTGACGCCCATGCAGGCGATTCCAGGATTCCCATCCTTTTGTGTGGACCCCTGATCCACGCCATCGGTGAAGCCTTCATCCCTGATCTGGGCGGCTGCAAGATCGGCGACAGGCCCATTGACTACCATTTGAACGTGCTCCGCCAGTTCGGTGCAGTGGTGGAGAAACGCCCAGGCGGCATCCACATCTCCGCCCCGCACGGTCTCCATGGAGCCAAGATCTCCCTTCCGTATCCGTCGGTTGGTGCCACGGAGCAGGTTCTGCTCAGCGCAACCCGCGCCGAAGGCATCACGGAACTCATCGGGGCGGCAACTGAGCCCGAGATCATTGACCTCATTGCGGTCCTGCAGAAAATGGGCGCCATCATTAGCGTCCAGACGGACCGCACCATTCGGATTGAGGGTGTCAAGGACCTTCGCGGATACAACCATCGTGCGCTCCCTGACCGCAACGAATCAGCCTCCTGGGCTTCCGCTGCCTTGGTTACCCGAGGCGACATCTTTGTTGAGGGTGCTTCGCAGCGGGACATGATGACGTTCCTGAACACGTACCGCAAAGTGGGCGGAGGGATGGATATCGGTGACGACGGTATCCGTTTCTACCACCAAGGCGGCAAGCTCTCCCCGCTGGTCCTGGAGACGGACGTGCACCCCGGCTTCATGACGGACTGGCAGCAGCCCCTGGTGGTTGCGCTGACCCAGGCTGAGGGAGTTTCGATTGTTCACGAAACTGTTTACGAGAACCGCTTCGGGTTCACTGATGCCCTGGCCCGGATGGGTGCCAACATTCAGGTTCACCGCGAGTGCTTGGGCAGTGTGCCGTGCCGGTTCGGACAGCGGAACTTCCTGCACTCCGCCGTGATTTCGGGCCCGACGCCGCTCCGGGGCACCGACATCGACATCCCCGATCTCCGTGGCGGCTTCAGCCACCTCATCGCGGCCTTGGCTGCTACGGGCACCTCCCGTGTCACGGGCATCGACATCATTAACCGCGGTTACGAGCGCTTTACCGAGAAGCTGGCCGGCTTGGGCGCCGATTTCGATATCACCACCACCAAGTAGCGGGGGATCCTTTGAAGGAATCGGCCAAGAGCCGTGCCACGTTCATGCTGCTGGCGGGCCTCGCGCGCCCGTTGATGAACATCCTGATGGCCAAGAAGTGGGAGGGCCTCGAAAACCTTCCATCCGGTGGCTTCATTGCCGTGCCAAACCACTGCACCGAGATCGACCCCGTCGTGATCGGGCACTTGGTGTACAACCAGAAGCGTCCGCCGCACTTTCTGGCGAAGACGGGCCTTTTCAAAGTCCCAGTGCTGGGAGCCTTGCTCCATGCGACGAGGCAGATCCCGGTTGAACGCTCGACGGCGGGAGCGAACCGCTCGCTGCAAATCGCCAAAGAGGTTGTGGATGCCGGCGGCGCCATCATCATCTATCCCGAGGGAACCCTGACCCGGGATCCCGATCTGTGGCCCATGAAGGGACACACGGGTGCCGCCAGGCTTGCCCTGCAGACAGGTGCCCCCGTAGTGCCAATGGCACACTGGGGTGCACATGAAGTCTTCCCGCGCTATGCCAAGCGATTCCACATTTTTCCGCGCAAAACGGTACGCGTCGTGGTGGGCAAACCAGTGGACCTCAGTGCCTTTTCCGACCGGCCGATGGACCGCGCCACGCTGACTGAGGCAACAGAAGTCATCATGGACGCCATCACGGAACTCCTGGCCACCCTGCGCGATGAGCCTGCCCCCGCCGAACGGTGGGATCCGGCTGTTCATAAGCAGTCCAAGCATGGCCGCTTCGTTGAGCGGGGATCCTCTGACGCGCCGGAACCGGAGGAGGGCAAATGACCACACTGCAAGGCCCGGTAGACGCGCCGGACATCGTGGCCGTGTTGGGCGCAGGATCGTGGGGCACCACCTTTGCCAAGGTCCTGGCAGATGCTGCTGAAGCCACTGGCGCTAAGCGCACCATCCGGATCTGGGGACGTCGCACCGAAGTCGTGGAGCAGATCAACTCTTCGCACCGCAACGAGCAGTACCTGAAAGACATTGAACTTCCGGCGTCCGTCAGTGCATCCACAGATGTGGCAGAGGTACTCAAAGACGCCACGTTGGTGGTCCTCGCGGTTCCGGCCCAATCCCTGAGGCCGCAACTGGGTGAGTGGAAACCGTTGCTGGCGCCCGATGCCGTGGTTGTGTCCCTGATGAAGGGCTTGGAACTGGGTACGGACGCCAGGATGAGCGAAGTCATTGCGCAGGAGCTTGGCCTCCCAGCCTCGCGGGTAGCTGTCGTTTCCGGCCCCAACCTTGCGATGGAAATCGCAAGGGAACAACCAACGGCCTCCGTTGTGGCCTGCAGTGACGCGGACACCGCGGCTGCGATTGCCCTGTGCTGCACGGCACCGTACTTCCGGCCCTACACCAGCACCGACGTTGTGGGCGTGGAAATCGGTGGGATCGTCAAGAACGTGATCGCGCTTGCCGTGGGTATCTGCGAAGGCCGTCAGATGGGTGACAACACCAAGGCTTCCGTCATTACCCGCGGACTCGCCGAGACCTCGCGCCTGGCCTTGGCACTCGGCGGGGAAGCGCACACCATGGCTGGCCTCGCAGGCCTCGGCGATCTCGTGGCTACTTGCTCATCCGCCCTTTCGAGGAATCACACAGCGGGCCGGCTGCTGGGCGAAGGGCTCAGCCTGGAAGAAGTGGCCGAACATATGACCCAGACCGCTGAAGGCATCAAGTCCGGTCCTGCCGTTCATGAACTCGCTGGCAAGTTGAATGTCGAAATGCCCATCACAGCAGCCGTTGTGGCGGTGCTTGAAGGCAGAATGTCCGTTGATGACCTGGGGCCGCGACTGCTGGCCCGGGCACTGAAGTCCGAAGGCGACTACTGATAGTGACTGAAGAAACCACCAACAGCGCAGGCGTCCGTCCGCGCGTAGCGATCCTCTTTGGCGGGCGTTCCAGTGAACATGCCGTCAGTTGCGTCACGGCTGCCGGTGTCATGGGGGCCATCGACAAGAACAAGTACGAGGTCATTCCCATTGGCATCGCCAAGTCGGGTCAGTGGGTGCTGGCGTCGGGCGACACCAGCCAGTGGTCCTTGAGCTCCGCTGCGCTTCCTGAGGTAGCACCCTCGGGCAAGACTGTGACCCTGGCCGAAGTCGGTGGAGCACATCAGCTCATCGTGACCGAACCCAACGCCGTTCCCCAGGAGCTGGGGTCCGTGGACGTTGTCTTCCCGCTCCTTCATGGTCCATGGGGCGAGGACGGAACCGTCCAGGGCCTTCTTGAATTGTCGGACACCCGCTATGTGGGTGCCGGTGTCCTGGCCTCCGCGGTCGGCATGGACAAGCACTTCATGAAGGTGGTCTTCGAAGCCGCCGGACTGAACGTAGGTCCCTACATCGCTGTTACGGACCGCGAATGGCTCACGGATGCCGAGGCTGTCCGCAAGCGCGTGGACAAACTGGGCTTCCCGGTGTTCGTCAAACCCGCGCGGGCAGGTTCATCCATGGGAATCTCAAAGGTGGATTCGATGGAGGAACTGGACGTCGCGGTTGAAGAAGCCCGTCGCCATGACCTGAAGCTGGTCATTGAAGCCGGCATTGTGGGCCGGGAGATCGAGTGTGCCGTTCTCCAAGGACGCGGCACAGACACGCCGCGGACCTCCATGCCCGGTGAAATCGCCGTGGCCGTTGGGGAGCACCAGTTCTACGACTTTGCGGCCAAGTACGTTGACGATGGTGCCGCAGCGCTTAGCTGCCCTGCCGACATGCCGGACGAAGCCATCGCCCGTGTGCGCGAACTTGCAGCCGTCGCCTTCGATGCCGTGGGAGCCGAGGGCCTCAGCCGCGTCGACTTCTTTTACACCCCCGCCGGCGAACTGATCATCAATGAGATCAACACCATGCCTGGCTTCACGCCCAAAAGCATGTACCCGCAAATGTGGGCAGCATCCGGTTTGGCCTATGGCGAGCTGATCGACGAGCTCATCCACCTGGCGCTGACGCGCAAGACGGGTCTTCGCTAGAGCACTACTGTGTGGTCGGCAGGTTCTGCAGGTCTTCTTGTCCTACGCACTTGCCGGTCGGCTTGATCTTGCCGACTGCGGCCGCAAGTTCAGTCAGGACTGTCGCGGAGCTGATGTTTGCTGCCTCCAGCTTGACCGGGTCTATCAGGATCTCGGTGGCTGGTTCGCGGCCAAACGTGGTCAGGGTGTAGACAGGATCGCCTTCCTTAATGACCCAGTCGATGTCATTGACGCTCACGCATCTGTCGGTCGTGGGACCGGGAACGTTCACCCCGCATCGGAGGATGACCTGCGACGGTTCACCCCATGCCGCGGTGGCCTGGCTGTTGGTCTTCCGGAGGGTGGCACTACCGATCTGGTCCGGCAGGGCCACCATCATGGGGGCACAGGCGGGATTGGCGGCGTCGGCAGCAGCCGTAACGTCAACGGTGGGGGAACAGGCCGACAAAGCGAGGACGGATGCAGAGGCCAGGGAAACGGCCAGGGCAGTCCGGCGGAGGGTCTTGTGGTGCATCCATCCAGCCTATCCCGCATGTCCGGCCCGGCAGATTCGCGTAGCGAGGGTCACATTCCTGCCGCTCCCGGGGTGACTGTCCGCAGCGCTGTTTTGTCAGGGGATCGCGATAGCGTAGAGCCGTGCCTGCAGAACAGTTGACCGTCCAAGACCTTTCGGAGTCCGAGCTCCTTGCCCGGATCTTTCCGCGCCTGAACCACAGCCCGGGTGTTTTGTTGGGACCCGGCGACGATGCTGCCCTTATCGCGGCGCCGGACGGCCGCACCTTGATCTCCATTGACACCCAAACCCAGGACCAGGACTTCCGGCTTGAGTGGAACAACGGCTACCGGACCACGGGGTACGACGTCGGCTGGAAGGCCGCTGCTCAAAACCTCAGCGACATCAACGCCATGGGAGGCAGCGCCACCTCCCTCGTGGTCAGCTTGACCATGCCGCCCGCCACGCCCGTCGAATGGGTTGAATCGTTTGCCGACGGCCTCACCGCGGCAATTGTGGGCCTGGGTGCCCCGGACTGCTCCGTTGCCGGCGGAGACCTCGGCAGGGGCCGCGAACTCGCGGTGACCGTCGCCGTCGTCGGAACGCTTGCGGGGGTGGCGCCGGTGCTGAGGTCCGGCGCCACACCAGGGGACGTCGTGGCGGTTGCGGGGACCTTGGGCCGGGCTGCGGCCGGGTGGGCGCTGCTGGAGAGCAATGTGCCCCTGGACGGCCTTGCAAAGGAGTTGACGGAGTTGGTGGACTGCCAGTGCAGGCCCCAACCACCGCTGGCAGCAGGACCTCTGGCCGCGCGTGCAGGTGCCACCGCCATGATGGACGTGTCCGATGGCCTGCTTCGCGATGGCGGCCGAATGGCCGGGGCCAGCAACGTGGTCCTGGATTTTGATCCGGTGGCCCTCAAGAAGCACGCCCAGCCGCTGGAACGGGCAGCTGCGCTCCTGGGCCGGGAGGCGATGCCCTGGGTTCTGGGTGGGGGAGAAGACCATGGACTGCTTGCCACCTTCCCAGCGGGAATTCAGCTGCCGACCGGCTTCACTGCGATAGGCTCAGTTCAAGCCGTTGTCGAGCCGCCAGGCAGCGGCGTCCGGATCGCCGGGCAAGCTGCTGACACCGTTGGATGGGATCACTTTGCAGACTAAGATCGCCGCGAATGCGCACGCCATGAAACGCTGGCTCGGCAAGGCGGAGGTGGTCCTCGGCAACCACAGCGACCGCCTCAATGCGATCAACATCTTCCCTGTGGCTGACGGCGATACCGGCACCAACCTGTATCTCACGGTCAGGGCGGCCGTCTCCGCCCTTGACGACGCTGCGCCGGAAACCACGGAAACAGGAAATGATGTGGGCGCCGTACTCTCACGCGCCGGGCAGGCAGCAATGGAACAGGCACGAGGTAACTCGGGCACGCTGTTTGCGGTCTTCCTGTGTGCCGCTGCTGAACCGCTGGCAGGCAAGTCACGACTCAGTGCGCCGCTGCTGGCCACGGCCCTGAACAGGGCCCAGATCCGAGCCTGGTCCGCGTTGAGCGAGCCCGTCGCCGGAACCATGCTCTCGGTCCTGGAGGCGGCCGCACATGCGGCCCAAGCCGTGGATGCTTCCCAGAACTCCGACGACAGCAACCATGCGCTGGGCCTGTCGCTCGACGCCGTAGTGGAGGCCGCCTTCCAAGCCGTTGTCCGCACCGAGAACGAGCTCGCTCCCTTGCACGAAGCGCATGTGGTGGATGCCGGCGGTGTAGGCATGCTGCTGGTCCTGGACTGCCTCCGCTCCGCCGTCCTGGGTGAGGACATCCAGGACGAACTCCTGGATGGGTTGCACGGTTACAAACTGCAGGATCCCCACATCCACGAGCACATGCCGGCCGATGACGGCGTTGAAGTCATGTGCACCATCAGCCTTTCGCCCTTGAACGCGGCAATCCTCCGGCAGCGCCTGGATGAGATGGGTGATTCGGTCATCATGAGCCAGGTGGGTGGAGTCCAAGGCCGGGAACAGGACGACGACGACGAATCCGCTGTTGAAGCAAGCTACCGGTGGCGGGTCCATGTGCACGTTCCGGATCCTGAGCCGGCCGTAGCCCTGATACGTTCGCTGGGGGAGCCCACCGACATCGCAGTCAGCCAACTGGCCCTGCCCCGTGACAAAGGCCCGGAAGCGGCGCCACAAGAGCCAACCGGCACCGAAGAACCCAGCATTCCAGGCCAGTCACGGCATGATTACTGAGCTGGAACTACCCCTCGAACGCAGGATAGGAAAGCGGTCCGCGGCCGTCATCGACAAGCACTTGGGGCTCAAGACCGCAGGCGCCTTGCTGAATTACTTTCCGCGACGTTACCTGAGCCGCGGTGAATTGACTCCGATCAGCAACCTTCCGCTGGACGAAGAAGTCACGCTCATTGCGCGTGTGCTGTCCAACAGCACGCGGCAGATGCGGGCCCGGCGCGGTTCCATCACGGATGTGGTGGTGACGGACGAGGCCGGTGGAAGCAGTGCGCAGGGCACGTTGAAGGTCAGCTTCTTCAACGGATTCCGCGCCAAGGCAGAACTCCTGGCTGGCCGCCGGGCGATGTTCTCGGGAAAGGTGACCCGCTACGGTGGATCTCTCGGCTTGACCAACCCCGATTTCCTGCTGCTGGACGAGGACCCCGAAGCCGAGGGGGCCGTGGATCCGGAGAAACTGGCTGCCATGCCCATCCCGGTCTATCCGGCGACGGCCAAGCTGACCAGTTGGTCCATCCACAAAGTGATTACTGCCTTGCTGCAGACCATGGACCTTGACGCCTTGAAGGATCCGCTGCCGGCCGACATCGTCCGAAGGGACGGGCTACTCAGCGTGGCCGAGGCCTACCGGTTGATCCATTCGCCCGAAACCTCAAAGGATTGGCAACGGGCCCAGGAACGCTTCCGCTACCAGGAGGCCCTGGTTCTGCAGACAGCCCTGGCACGGCGCCGGGCCCAGCTTGCGGCGGAGGAAGCCACGGCACGCCGGCCGCTCAGCGGGGGTTTGCTCAGCACGTTTGACCAGCACCTGCCCTTCACACTGACTGCCGGCCAGTCCGCCGTCGGGAAGACCCTTTCGGAAGAACTTGCACGGGACACGCCTATGAACAGGCTGCTGCAGGGCGAAGTGGGTTCCGGTAAAACCATCGTTGCCCTCCGCGCCATGTTGCAGGTAGTGGATGCAGGCGGCCAAGCTGCGCTGCTGGCGCCCACGGAGGTTCTTGCGGCCCAGCATTTTCAGTCCATCCGCCGGACCCTGGGTACGTTGGCCAGGGACCATGTATTCGGTGGCGCAGGCATGCTCGGCGGCGACTCGACACCTGAATCCGTGCAAGTGACGCTGCTGACGGGTTCCATGCCTACCGCAGCGCGCAAGCAGGCAATGTTGGACGCCGCTTCCGGAAACGCGGGAATCGTGATCGGCACCCACGCTCTGCTGAGCGACAAAACGAGCTTCCAGGACCTCGGCTTGATCGTGGTGGATGAACAACACCGGTTTGGCGTGGAGCAACGTGACGCCCTTCGGGCCAAAGCGCAGCGGCCACCTCACTTGCTGGTCATGACGGCCACACCCATCCCGCGTACCGTTGCGATGACGGTCTTCGGGGACCTCGAGACCTCTATCCTCGATGAACTTCCCGCCGGTCGTGCCCCGATTTCGACGCATGTGGTGGGACTCGTGGAGAACCCCGGATGGGTGGACCGCATATGGAAACGGTCGCGCGAAGAAGTCGATTCGGGCCATCAGGTGTATGTGGTGTGCCCCAAGATCGGATCGGACGACGACGGCGACTTCAGTCCCGGGGAAGCGGCACCCAGCGACGCCGACCTTGCCGACGACGCCGCGGCGCGGGAGCTCGCATCGGTGATAACCGTCGTCGAAAGCCTCCTGCAGGAGCCGTCCCTCGCGGGAGTCAGCGTGGCGCCGCTTCATGGCCGGCAGGACCCGCAACTGAAATCCGACACCATGGCATCGTTCGCGGCCAACCAGACCAAGGTGCTTGTTTCCACAACCGTCATCGAGGTGGGCGTGGATGTCCATAACGCCACCCTGATGGTCATTCTGGACGCCGATCGCTTTGGGATTTCACAACTGCACCAGCTCCGGGGCCGGGTGGGCCGAGGGGGCTTGCCGGGCACCTGCCTGCTGGTAACCACACTGGAACCGGGCCACCCCAGCCGGAGACGCCTTGAGGCAGTCGCTTCAACCACTGACGGGTTTGAACTCTCCCAGGAAGACTTGAAGCTCCGCCGTGAAGGCGACATCCTGGGTGCCTCGCAATCAGGTGGACGTTCCACACTGAAGTTGCTGCGGGTCCTTGAACACGAGGACATCATTGCCCGTGCCCGCACGGACGCCCAGGGGCTGGTGGCCGCGGACCCTGCCCTGCAGCACCAGCCAGCACTCGCCGCAGCGATCGACGAATACTTGAACCCCGAAAAGGAGGCGTTCCTTGAACGCGGTTAGAAGTCCAAGGATCCACAACCCGTACGGAGCGGTCCAGTGAGCCGGATCATTGCCGGAGTTGGTGGCGGGAACCCCCTGACCAGCGTTCCCGGCACAGCAACGCGTCCCACCACGGACCGGGTCAAGGAAGCGCTGTTCTCCCGCCTGGAATCATTGGCCATCATTGACGATGCCCGGGTGTTGGACCTCTACGCCGGTTCGGGGGCCTTGGGGATTGAGAGTGCCAGCCGGGGTGCCCGCAGCGTGGATCTTGTGGAATTCGACGCCAAGGCAAGCGACGTCTGCCAGCGCAATGCGGACTTGGTTAATCAGCTCCTGGGCGGCAAGAGGGTCTCGGTCCACCGATCCAAGGTGGAATCGTTCCTGGAGCGTGCGGCGGACGCTGACAGGTGGGACCTGGTCTTCCTGGATCCGCCCTACCCCTTGGAAGAAGCGGCCGTGAGCGCTGTGCTTGCAAAGTTGGCGCCTCACCTGGATGACGCCGCTGTGGTGGTAGTGGAGCGGAGTTCGCGAAGCCCTGAACCTGCCTGGCCTGAAGCCTTGGAATGCTTCGCCGACAAAAAGTACGGCGAAACCAAACTCTGGTTCGCTGAGCCGGCCTAGGAGGCGGTCAAGGCCGGCCCGTAATCCGGTCCAGGTCCATGCCGGTGAGTAGGGTGGCGGGGTGTGGGCCGCGGGCAAGCAGCTCCGCTGTCCACTCCGGCGACCACGGCCTCCGGGTGCCCACCAGGATGATGTTGCCGGGGTATCGGCCAGCGAACATTCCCGTTTCGGCGAAGGCTGCGACGTCCGGCATGGCCTGGCGCATGGCAGCCACTTGGCTGCGCACCAGTGTCAGCGCGGGTTCGTCGCCTACGTTGACGATCAGGACCCCCTCCGGGCCCAGGCGCGCCGCTGCTTCTTCGTAGAACTCCCTGCAGGCGATATGGGCCGGTGCTTCGGGGCCGGAGAAAATATCAAGAATCACGACGTCGAACAGCACCTGGGCGGAAAGCTCCGCCAAGGCGTCGCGGGCGTCGCCGATGTGGGTGTGCAGGATGGTGCCCTCGGGCAAGGGCAGCTGTTGAAGCACGAAGTCCAGCAGTTCGCGCTCAAGTTCAACCGCGTACTGTTCCGAGCCGGGGCGGGTCGCCTGGACGTAGCGCGCAAGGGTGAGGGCGCCTGCGCCCAGATGCAGGGCGCTGATGGGTGCTCCGGGTTCAGCGGCCAGGTCCACCACGTGCCCGATCCTGCGCAGGTACTCGTAGAAGATCTCCGAGGGATCGGCAAGGTTCACGTGTGATTGCTCGGCTCCGCCGATGCTGAGGATGAAGCTGCCATCGATGAGGGAGTCCGCGTCAATGGTGGCGTGCTGTCCTGTGGTTCGGAGGAAGCGCGTGGCGTGGTGCTGGCCGGCGCCTGTGGGACTCAGAGCCGGTCCTTGAGCGTGGCCAGGCGGGCAGCAGCTTCTTCCAGGACATCCGCTTTCTTGCAGAAGGCAAAGCGCAGCAGGCTCCGGGTTCGCTCGGCACCCTCCGGGTGGCAGAAGACGGGGACCGGGATGGCTGCTACTCCAACGAGTCCTGGAAGGCGCCTGGCAAGGTCCACGGAATCGCGAATGCCCAGTGGCGCTGTGTCTACGTTGATGAAGTAGGTGCCGCTGGGGGTGTACACGCCGAACCCTGCTGCCCTGAGGCCTTCGGCCAGAATGTCGCGTTTGCGTTGGAGTGTTGTGGCAATGCCCGTGTAGAAGTCATCGGGAAGGGCAAGTCCGACGGCGATGGCACTTTGGAAGGGTGTGCCGGAGCTGTAGGTCAGGAATTGTTTCACGGTGCGCACGGCCGACACCAGATGTTGGGGTCCGCTGAGCCAGCCGATTTTCCAGCCCGTGAAGGAGAAAGTCTTTCCGGCGGAGGAGATGGTGATGGTCCGCTCTGCTGCTCCAGGCAAGGAACCGACGGGGATGTGGGGCACGCCGAAGGTCAGGTGTTCGTAGACCTCGTCGCTGACAATGGTGGCCCCGTATTTGGCGGCCAGCTCCACGATCTTCGCCAGGACATTTTCGGGAAAGACAGCACCCGTGGGGTTATGCGGATTATTCAGGAGGACTATCTTGGTGCGGCTGCTGAAAGCCTCTTCCAGCGCCGGGAGGTCGGGGAGGAAATCCGGAGCCAGCAGGGGAGCTGTGACATGTGTGGCACCTGCCATGCCGATGATGGCCCCGTAGGAGTCATAGAAGGGTTCGAAGGTCAGGACTTCGTCGCCGGGCTGGATGAAGGCGAGCAGCGTGGCCGCGATTGCTTCTGTTGCGCCCGTGGTGACGAGGACTTCGGTGTCCGGATCCGGGTAAAGCCCATAGAAGCGTCCCTGGTGTGCCGCGATCGCTTCCCTCAGCGCCGGAACGCCTTTGCCGGGCGCGTATTGGTTGGCACCGGCGGCGATGGCCGCTTGCGCTGCCGCCTTGATCTCAACGGGTCCGTCTTCGTCCGGGAATCCCTGGCCAAGGTTGATGGCGCCCGTAGACAGGGCCAAGGTGGTCATCTCCTCGAAGATGGTCACTCCCAGTTCTCCGTCGGGTGAAAGAAGGTTGGCCCCGGTAGCGGCTCGTTGCCATGGTGCCTGGCTGGTCCCTTCGGTGGTGCCGGCACTCATATCAACGGAGGGGCTGCTGCCTGCGGATGCCATGTCAGCCATGGTATCCCGGCAAAGCCATGGGGTAGGTTCGTCTCATGAGACGCGCGGTATGCCCTGGATCCTTTGACCCCATCCATAATGGACATCTCGAAGTCATCGCCCGGGCTGCCGGCCTGTTCGACGAAGTCATCGTGGCTGTGTCCACCAACTATGCCAAGAAGTACCGGTTCAGCCTCGAGGACCGTATGGAGATGGCACGCGAAACCCTGGCTTCCCTGCGTGGGATCATCGTGGAGCCCATGGGTGAAGGATTGCTGGCGGAGTACTGCCGCCACCGAGGGGTTTCGGCCATCGTCAAGGGTCTCCGCTCGTCCTCGGACTTCGACTACGAACTGCCCATGGCCACCATGAACCGCCAGTTGGCCGGCGTCGAAACTGTCTTTCTCCCGGCCGAAGCGCATTACGTCCACTTGTCGTCGACCCTGATCAAAGAGGTCAACGTGCTGGGAGGGGACATTTCCGATTTCGTCCCTAAATCCGTGTTGAAGCGGCTCCTTGCTGGCGAGCCTGCAACGGAACCGCCGCGCAAAGGGTAGGCTTGACGGGTACCTCGCGCCCTTATGCGGAGTGCCCCAAGCTGAAACCACCGCGTATTTACGCGCGCCCGGCGTCGGTTTGAGTCCTCAAGCGTGATCAGGCTAAGATGGTACGTCGGTCATATGTTCTACAGGAGTTCTCATTAAGCGAGATGCAAGTTCGCCCTTGGCGCTGGTAGTCAAGGACCTTGGACGCAGTCCAGGGACCATGCGGACACTCAACGAGCATGTACCTGCGCCAAGTGACCTTGGTGTGGCGCTCATTGGCGTGAAGGAAGGCTCGGATATCGAGCTGGATCTTCGCCTGGAGGCCGTACACGAAGGAATTCTGGTATCTGGCTCCGTAATTGTCGAAGTAACCGGCGAATGCGGTCGATGCCTGGATCCCCTTGCGTATGACCTTGAGGTCAATGTGCAAGAACTTTTCTTCTATGAAAGCGTTGAGCTTTCGGGCGAAGAAGACGATGAAGAGCAACGTCGAGTCGAGTACGATCTAATCGATCTTGAGCCGGTGTTGCGGGACGCAGTTGTCACTATGCTGCCGTTCCAGCCGGTGTGCCGGGAAGACTGCCAGGGTCTGTGCTCCGAATGCGGAGCGCGCCTGGAAGACGAGCCGGGGCACCACCACGAGGTCATTGACCCTCGCTGGGCTGCCCTAGCTGATCTGGCTAAGACTGACCGGCAAACCGATTAGTAAGTGTTCGTCTAAGAGAGAAATGAGATAGCCGTGGCTGTTCCCAAGCGGAAAATGTCTCGCGCAAATACACGCGCCCGCCGTGCCCAGTGGAAGGCAACTGCCCCCAACTTGGTCAAGACCATCGAAAACGGTCAGGTTACCTACAGCCTGCCGCACCAGGCAAAGGTCGTTACTGACTCTGCCGGCACCGCGCTGTTCCTTGAATACAAGGGCCGCAAGGTCGCAGACGCCTAATCTGCCGTACTGGCTGACTAAGGATGTCTTCAACTGAAGAGCTTCTGAAGCGTCTCGGTGTCTCCATTGACACCGAGACGCTTCGTCTTGCTCTCACACATCGCTCATACGCGTATGAGAACGGCGGGATTCCCACCAACGAGCGCCTCGAGTTCCTCGGCGACTCCATCCTGGGTTTCTCCGTGACTGATTCTCTTTACCGTGAGAACCCCTCGCTGCCCGAAGGCGAACTTGCCAAGCGGCGTTCCGCCGTCGTCAGTACGCGTGCCCTGGCCGGTATCGGCCGGGCGATCGGCGTAGGCGAGTTCATTTACCTCGGGCAAGGCGAGAAGCTCACCGACGGTAAGAACAAGGCCTCCATTTTGGCTGACACCATGGAAGCCTTGATCGGCGCCACGTACCTCTCGAACGACATCGAGACCGCACGCCAACTGGTCATGCGGCTGGTGGGACCGCTCCTGAAGGATGCGGGTGCCCTCGGAGCCGGGACTGACTGGAAGACGAGCATCCAGGAATTGACGGCAAGCCGGCAGCTGGGAGCCATCCACTATGCAGTGGAGGGCTCGGGGCCGGACCATGCCCGTACGTTCGAGGCAGTGCTGAACATCGGCGGGACTCCATACGGCCGCGGCTCGGGACACTCCAAGAAGGAAGCGGAACAGGAAGCTGCCGCTGATGCGTGGCGCGCGTTGACGGCCTTGGACCCCACCACTGCCGGTCCTGCTTCTGCCTGAACGCCATGCCTGAGCTTCCCGAAGTAGAGGTGGTCCGTCGTGGCTTGGCCCGGTGGGTCCGTGGCCGATCCATCACCGGCGTTGATGTCCTTGATGCGCGTTCCATTCGAAGGCACGTACTCGGAGCGGAAGACTTCATCGGGAATCTTGAGCACGCCACCGTGCTGGATGTCGTGCGACGAGGGAAATTCCTCTGGATGCCCCTGGCCATGGGCAACCCACACGAAGCCAACCCACACGAAGCGAACCCCCACGAAGCGAACCCACACGAACTTCCAAAGGTAGCGCTGATGGCGCATCTGGGAATGAGCGGCCAATTGCTGATGCAGGACCCTGACGTGCCGGATGAGAAGCACCTGAAGGTCAGAATCAGGCTCAGCCCGGTGGACGGCATGCCCGAACAGTTGCGGTTTGTGGACCAAAGGATTTTCGGCGGCCTGTTCGTGACGTCCTTGGTGCCTACTGCCGACGGCGGCCCTGGTGGCTTGGGCGAAACGCCCCTGCCGGAGATCGCCGAAGAAGCATCCCACATCGCGCGGGATCCTCTTGACCCCTGCTTTTCTTTCGACACGTTTTACCGAAAGCTCAAAAACCGGAAAACGGGTATCAAGAGGGCTCTTCTGGACCAGTCCGTCATCTCGGGTATCGGCAATATCTACGCGGATGAAGCCCTGTGGCGCGCCCGCCTCCATTACGCCAGGGCGACGGACACCATGCGCCGTGCGGATGCCGAGCGGTTGGTGGATGCTGCGAGGGACGTCATGAACGCGGCACTGGCTGCGGGCGGGACAAGTTTTGATTCTCTCTATGTCAACGTCAACGGCGATTCCGGGTACTTTGCCCGCTCCCTTAATGCCTACGGACGTGCCGGCGAATTGTGCGGCCGCTGCGAGGCAGCCGGACTGCACAGCATCATGAAGAGGGAACAATTCATGAACCGTTCCTCTTACACCTGCCCCGTGTGCCAACCCCGGCCACGGAACGGACGTTGGTAGCGCCAAAACTGTTCCGGAATCCGGGTCGCAATGGCAGACTGTCCCCATGAACAGCTTGGCGCTTCACATCGCCATCGCAAGGTCCAACGCCACCACAATATGGGTGGCGTCAGTTCTACCTGCGGCTGTTTCTGAACCAAGGCCCACCCGCCCCCTCCACGGCCCTGCAGGTCCAGGTACGCCATGATGGCGCGACGGCTGGTCATTGCAGGTATTTGCTTGGCTGTGCTGATTGCAGCGGCAGCCCTCATTCTGGACCAGATGGCGAGGCCGGGGTCCACGGCCGTCCAGAGCCCGGCGTCGTCCGGTTCAAGCCCGAACCCGGGATCCGGCGCGTCCGGTACAGGTGCAGCCGCGACGGATAGTCCCGTGCCAGGCAGCGGGAACGGCGAAACGGAGGGCAGCGGAAGCGGGAACAGCGGCGGCGAAAGCAGTACCGGCGCGTCCACCGCTAAACCGCTCGAAGTCCTGCCTCCGGTCACCGCCACTCCAACGGGCTTGCCTGAACCCTCGGCCCCGGCGCCGCTCATCACCGGGGCACTTCCCAAACCCGGCAGTGCTTCCGGTGAACTGGTGGACGGCTGGCCCGACGGCGTGCTTTCACTGCCGTCAGGGACCACCATTGGGTCCACCTCCGTTTCGACGTCGGGTGACATCCTTCAGTTGACCGCGGACGGCATCATTGCCAAGCCGCAGGCCGAGGTCCTCGATTCATTCCGCCAATCGTTGGTAGCCCGTGGATTCTGGACCGAGGACGCCCCGGCCGCGGAGGGCGGCGTGGCCGCACGGTTTGTGCGGGGCACTGACACGGTGACGGTTTCAGTTTCGACGACGGGGACGGGCAGCTCACGCTTCCAGCTGTTGGGCAGCCTGCACACGACGGCGGACTAGGAGAATCCGTGTACATTTCGCTCTCAGACCGCAGTGGCGGTAAGCGGGACAAGCCACAGGGCAACGGAACGGCACTATCAACCGAGGTGCCGTTCCGTTTGTCTCCGGTCATCCTGTGGCTGGGAATCGTGAGTATGGTGACCGATGTTTCCTCCGAATCTGTCACGGCGATCCTCCCGTTGTATGTGACCGGATTCCTGGGACTGTCCACCATCGCCTTTGGCTTCATCGACGGCATCAACCAGGGCGCCAGTGCCATCGTCAGGATTGCGGCCGGGTGGGCAGCAGACCGCAGCGGCCACCCCAAGCGGATAGCCTTGGCGGGATACGGCCTGTCGATGCTCGCCAGGATTGGCTTCCTGTTCGCCGGAGGATTCTGGGCTATCGCGGCCATTGTGACGGGGGACCGGATAGGCAAGGGAATCCGTACGGCGCCACGTGACGCCCTGATCTCGGTCTCTGCCCAGCCTGAACATTTGGCACGGTCCTTCGGCGTTCACAGAATGCTGGACAACATCGGGGCTGCGGCCGGGCCGTTGATCGCGTTCTTTGTGTTGTTGATGATTCCCAATGGTTTCAGCACAGTTTTTGTCGTGTCCCTCGCCTTTGCGGTGATCGGAGTCGCCGTTTTGGCGCTGGTTGTTCCGGACATTCGTGCCCATGGCCTGAAGAGTACTGAGGGATGGGAGGACCGGCGGCTCTTCGCCTTTTCGTGGAGCCATTTGAAGGAACCGGGGCTGGGCAAGCTGCTCATCGCCGCAGGCCTTCTGGGTGTGGTGACCATCGGTGATGGCTTCATCTACCTGGTTCTGCAGGCCAGGGATTCGTTCGCCGTCCAGTGGTTCCCGTTGCTGTTCGTCGGCACCAATGTGGTGTTCCTTGCCCTCGCAATTCCGTTGGGCCGTCTGGCTGACCGGGTGGGCAAAGTGCCGGTTTTCGTGGGCGGGCATATCGCCTTGCTGGCAACATACCTTCTCGCCGCGGCCCCCTTTGGGGGACTTTGGGGGACCATGGGGTGCTTGGTCCTGTTGGGAGCGTTTTACGCTGCAACCGATGGCGTCCTGGCCGCCTTGGCCAGCCAACTCACGCCGGCGGGGAAGCTTGCTACAGGAATTGCTTCAGCCCAAACGGTGGTGGCGTTGAGCAGGATGACCGCCTCTGCGGGCTTTGGCGTGCTCTGGTATGCCGTGGGTGCGCCGACGGCCATGGTAGTGGCCAGTGCACTCCTGGCCTGTGCCGTGGTGGCTGTCACCGTGATCCTGCGGAGTGCCAGGCCCGCCGCACACCAGGACGCGGGCAGCGGGGCATGAGTGGGACACTGACCGGCAGCAAGGCGCGGTGGGGTGTTCTCTTCGCCGTGACAGCACTTGTGCTGGCAGCAGCCGGGATCTATGCGGTGGGCGCCTACCAGCGGTTCGAAGAGAGCAGGACCGCGGCTTCGTCCGTGGGTGTCACTGCTGGCCAGCCACTTCCGGCTGCTCCTTTTGTCCTTTTCCGGAACACGGCGTCGGGCCAGGGCTATGGCAATGCGGCAACTGTGCCCCTGTCCGCTCCGGGCGGTACCAGGGCGGTGAGTGAACAAGAGTGCGACCGCGTCTATGGGACAGCCGGAACTGTGGTGTGCTTGAAGACGAACCGCGGGCTGGTGACTGCCTTCGAAGCAGCAGTCATGGACCGCGACTGGCAGGTCCAGCGTTCATGGCCCCTCCCGGGCATCCCGAGCAGGACCCGGGTCAGCGCTGACGGCTCCATGATCGCTACTACCGTCTTTGTCACGGGTCACTCCTACGCCGCTTCGGGGTTTTCCACCGCCACTGAGATCACCCTGCCCGACGGCACGACCGGGAACCTTGAGGACTTCGCGTTGATGGTTAACGGTGAACGCCTGGTAGCCACTGACAGGAACATCTGGGGAGTGACCTTTGCGCCGGGACAGAGTGATGTCTTCTACGCCACAGCGGCATCGTCGGGCCGTATCTGGCTGGTCCGGGGGAGCCTGTCCGCGAAAACCCTCACGGCCATTCACGACCATGTGGAGTGCCCGTCGATCTCACCTGACGGCACTCGGATCGCTTACAAGAAGAACGACGGCGGCGGGCTGGTTGCTCACTGGAAGGTCGCCGTCCTTGACCTCGCCTCAGGTCAGGAAACGGTTCTGGCGGAGAAGCGCAGCGTCGATGACCAGATTGAATGGCTGGATAACCGGAACCTGCTCTATGGCTTGGCAGATGATGCAGTGGAAGGTGACAGCAACATTTGGCAGCTGGGCACAGAACCGGACTCGCAGCCAAGCCTTTTCATCGCCCACGCGTGGTCTCCAAGCGTCGTTCGCTGAAGAAGGTTTCAGGCAGCCGCCTCAGCAGAGCCCGAGCAACCCGCAGAGCAACCCACCTGATTGCGTGGGGCTGGGCGAGGGACTGGGCGAAGGACTGGGTGAGGCGGTCGCCGTCGCAGTCGCCGTGGGTGACGGTGTTGGAGTAGCCGTCGGAGTAGCTGAGGGCGAGGGTGAGGGTGTAACCACCTGCTGTGCCGGGGCTGTGGTGGAATACACCACATCCACAAAGTAGTTCGTGGCATTCCAGGAGGTGGTTGGCATGACGCCCCCGGATCCATACCGGTAGCGGCCGTTGTTCGGGCCACTGGCGGTGAACACCCCGCTTGTGTAGGTCTGGTTGAAGAACGCAGAGGTGTAGGAGTAGCGGCCATTGGGTGCCCTGTAGGACACCACGTAGGTTTGGCCCGTCACCAACGCGACTGGCGCGGAGAGGGTGGCAGTTTGCCAGCCCGTGGCCGTTTCGTTGGTGAACGTCACCTGCGCCAGGCGCGTACCTGCCGAGTTCCACAGCGAACCCACGTGGGTTCCGGTGTTGCCGGCCCCCTTGTAGAAACGTATGCCCGTCACGTTCCCTGCCTGCGAAACACTGAAAGCAGTACCGAGCTCCACAGGCATGAAGTCAGTCGCAGACACTATTTGGGGTGTCAGCGATCCAAAGATCGTGGACACTTGGACGGTGGGTGCCGCAGTGGTGAATTGCCAGTTGGTAGTCGGGAACGACTGTTCCTGTTGGGAGATGACGTTACTGACGCTGGCCGAGATCACGGTGCTGTTGGGCAGCCCCGCGGTGGGGGTGAACGTGACGGTCCGGCTGTCCGCAGAGAGGGCAGCTGCACCGGCCACCGGGTTGCCGTTCGCTGTCAGGGTGAACGACGCTCCCGGGCGGATGGCGGAGGAGAAGGTGATGGAAGGCTTCACATCCGTGGGAATGCCCGTGGCCCCGGGAGCCGGTACCTGTTCGGAGATCGTCAGGGGCTGCGCGGCGGTGGCGAACACCACATCCACCAGGTAACTGGCGGTGGAGGAGGAACCCGGGAAGTCACTGTTGTAACCGAAAGCTCCCGAGTCAGCCGCCGTGCGCAATGGCCCGCTGGTGAACCCTTCACCGAATCCGCCGGCGGTATAGGAGTACTTGCCGGTGGGAGCCTTGTACGCCGCCACGTACTCGGTATCCGCAGTAATGGTCACCGGTTGGCTGAATGTTGCCGTCTGCCAGCCGGTACTCGACTCATTGGTGAAGGTGACCGTGGCCAGGAGTTGTCCCGTGGCTGTGTAGAGCGAACCAGTGTGGGTTCCCGTGTTGCCGGCCGCCTTGTAGAAGCGCACTCCGGTGATCTGGCCCGCAGTGTCGCTGGCGAACCTGACGCCGAGCGACAACGAAACTCCGTCATCGGCGTTGGGCGTCGCAGGTGTCACGGTGTCCTGGTAAAGCGTGCACGGGCAGAAGCCGGGAGTACGCGGTGCTGGAACTGTGGTGAAGGTCCACGTTCCACCAGCAGACATCGGTTGTCCGGAGACGGACGTTGCCGTCACAGTCGCCGTGTAGGAGGTCCCTGCGGTCAGGGCAGCGGTGGGGGTGAACGTGACTTTACGGGTAGCTGAGTCGTAGGCCGACGCGCCGGCAACTGCGGCACCGCCCGTCACCTTTACTGCCATGCTGACGCTGGATGCCACCGCCGCCTCGGACAGCACTGCGCTGACTGCGGTGTCCAGTGGAACACTCGAAGCGTTTGGCAACGGCGAGTGTGAACCGACCGTGAATGGCGGATTCGGTACCGTCACCACGACGTCCACCAGGTAGCTGGTGGTCGATCGTGAAGCGGCAAAGTCGCCGCTGTAGGTGTACGCGCCGGCATCCGATGCCGCCCGCAGCGGACCAACACTGAGCCCTGACCCGAAGCCGTTTGTGGTGGCCGAGTAGGTACCGGTCAGCGACTTATAGGACACGATGTACTCTGTGTTCGCGGCCATCTGGACAGGCTGGCTGAACATGGCGGTCTGCCATCCTGAGGCACTTTCGTTGGTGAATGCCACCGTGGCCAGCTGCTGTCCGGCGGCTGTGTACAAGGCACCATTGTGGGCACCCGTGTTACCAGCGGACTTGTAGAAGCGGATACCCAATACCTCACCCGCGGAAACACTGGAGAACCTCACTCCGAGGGTCACCGGCACGCCTTCACGCAGCTCGGCGATCCCGGGCGTGACGGAGTCATCGAAGAGGCTGCAGGGGCAGGCGCCCGGAACAGGCAACGTGGCTGCTGTGGTGAAGGACCACGTGCCACCGGCAGTGACGGGACCCCCGATCGAATCGGTGCCGGACAACGTCGCGGTGAATTGGGTGCTGAAGGCCAGAGCGCTCGACGGCGTGAAAGTGGCCCGCCGCGTTGCGGCGTCGTACGCCGTAGTGCCTGCCACAGGTCCCGACGGAGACTGCAACGTCAGCTGGACACTTGCCCCAGTGACCGGCTTGGAGAAGACAGCACTTACTTTGGTATTCACGGACACGCTCGACGACGACGGAATGGGCGTGTGGCCCGAGACGGTCATGGGGGAGCTGTCTACCGTGCTGAAGAGCGCGTCCGCGAAGTAGTTGCCACCGTTGAAGCTGGTGGTGGGGAATCCTGGCGAGGTGCTGTAGACGCCCGCCGGTTCAGCCCCGAAACCACCAGCCACTTTCAAAGGCGCGTCGGTGGAACCGAAGCTCGCCCATTGATGGTCCTTGGTGGCGTAGTGTCCATTGGGTGCCCAATAGGACACCGTATATTTCTGGCCGGCCGCAACAGGCACGGCTTGGCTGAACAGGGCAGTTTGCCAGCCGGAGGCCGTTTCATTGGTGAACGTGGCCGTTGCCAGGCGCTCGCCGGTTGCGCTCCACAATGAGCCGGTATGCGTGCCGGTGTTGGCGGTGCTCTTGTAGAAGCGGACGCCGGTGATAAAGCCGTCCACTGACGGTGTGAAGCGCAGGCCCATTTCGTAGGCGCCGCCGTCACCGGAGTCCTTAACCACTGGAACGGTCTGGCCGAAGACGCTGTAGGGGCCGCTGAGGGTGATGCTCCTGGTCACGGCCGCGCCGATGTTGGCACTGTCATCGATGGCCCGTGCCTGGATAGTGGCTGTGGTCATGCCCTTCTGGATGTACGTGTAAGTCCAGCTTTGCTTTCCCTGTGCGGGGTGCCAGGTTGCACCGCCATCGGTTGACACTTCGACGCCGGCCACAACACCGCCCACGTCGGCAGCAGTTCCGGTCACAGTGACGCTGCTTCCGTGTGCCACGGTGGCTCCGGTGGCGGGCGCCGAGATGGCAGCCGTTGGTTTGGTGGTGTCAGTGCTTGCTGCGGCAGCAACCAGTCCTGCCGCGCGAGTGGCTGGTTGCGCGCCCATGTCGGCGAGGATGTTGACCTGCGCCTGCCGCATGCGGGCATCGGCGGGTGCGCCGTCGCCGTCGTGCTCCTGGTCCAGGCCCCAGGTCCACTGGACGCTGCCTGCTGAAAAGACCAAAGCGCCACTGGCGGCCCGGTAAAGGGTCACGTTGTGGGTGGTGCTTCCCGGTGCCACGGTGTTGCCGAAGTCCTGCAGATATTCCGGAACGTTTCCCACGGTGGTGGACAGCCGGATGAGTCCAGCAGGCCGGAACCCGTTGTCCAGGTCCTCATTGGATTCGTAGCCCACGGTGTGGGGTGCGAGTGCTGTAGAGGAACCCGCCGGCATCGATGCCAAAGTGGTGTTCCGCCAGAGCCTGGTTTTGCCCTCATCCGCTTTGACGGTCACCGGGAGGTCCGAGTGATTGGACATATAGATTGTTCCGGTTACGGCATTCTCGGGCAGGCCTCCGCCGTTGGCTTGGGAAGCGAAGCGCGGGTCACGCCACGTGCCGGTCCACTCCGTGCTGGGATCGATCTTGGCGTTTCCCCAGGTTTCCTTGTAGCAGGTCAAGGTGCGGTTGGCGGCACTATCAACTGTTGAGGGCTCAAACCTGGTGCGCCAGTACATTTCGTTGCCCGACAGGAACTGAAGATTGACGCCGGCGTCCCTCGCGGCTGTGACGTTGGCCCGTTGGGGACCCGACCAGTATTCGTCGTGGCCGACCGAAAGGAAGACCTTGTGGTTCAACAACTCGGCGCCGTTGCGGTGCGTATCCAGGCCGCTGATGTAGCTGACGTCGTAACCGTTCTGCTCCAGGAATCGCACCATGGGGTATTCGTTGGAGAAGTAGAAGTCCCTGCCGCCGGGGCCGTCCCTGGTTGCCATGGGGCGGTTGTAGCTGACCTTGTAGGACCTGCCGTTCGCGGCGCCCTGGTAGAAGTCCGAGCCGCCGTAGGTGTTGTAGGCCTGCCATGTCTGATCAGCAGTCTGGAACACGACGGCGGAGCGGCTGCCGTCGTTGCGGACGATGAAAGTGATGTGGCTCTTCGCACCCGTATCGGGGCGCCGGAGGAGCGCGATGTAGACGCCTGAGACAGCGGTAGCAGGTACCTGCCACGTTGCGGATACTGCCCATGTGCCGCAGTCGTACAGCTCTGTGGCGACGTCGCTGCGGCAAGCGGGCTGGGTCTGGCGCAACACTGATGGTGTCACGTCGGCGATCTTGCGGGCGCCGTTGCCCGCATACCAGCCTGTCCGGTAGATCGCGATGGTGTAGCTCTGTGCGTTCGTATCCACCTTGAACCGGATGGGTTGACCTGCGTTGACGCTGATCTCGGTGGAAAAACCCTGGATGCTGTCGTCGCCGGCACCGTTGATGTCCCACTCGGAGGGCGGGCTCCCGGTCTTCGAGTTCTCGCAGGCCACAAGGTTCACCACGGGATCGCAGGGACCCGCAGCGACCGCCGCTGTTGCGGTAAGAGGCAAGAGGGCCGCCACTAAGGCAATCACCAAGGGCGCTAGGAATCCCTTGAGGACTCGCTGGGGTCGGGTAGCTGAAGAACCGGGCATCAGAACTCCTGGAGTGGGGTACGCCAATTGCTTAAACGGGCCCGTAGTTTCGTGCGCACGGTCCCTGCTTGTCGCTCCCCAGCCAGGGTCAAACCAAGATTTTCAGTTATGGAACACAGGGTTCTCACTTGGATTGCCGTTCCGAAGATCGGGACCGGATCCGGCGGTGACTGAACCGAAGTTCACGTCATAGCCGGATCACCGGAACGGGTAGGCCAAGTAGCCCTTGGCAGGAGTGTAGGGGTGCGGCTTGCCGACCACAAGGCGTTCCGGCAACAGATCCGCAGATTTCGATCAAACGGCAGTAGATTTAGGGGAAACAAACACCCGGGCCACCCAGGAGAACCGAAGCGCCTTGCACCTGAAAAGTTTGACTGTCCGAGGATTCAAGTCGTTCGCGTCGGCCACGACCTTCGACTTCGAGCCCGGCGTCACTGCCGTCGTCGGTCCCAACGGATCGGGCAAATCCAATGTGGTCGATGCTCTGGCCTGGGTTATGGGGGAGCAGGGCGCCAAGACACTGCGCGGCGGCAAAATGGAAGACGTAATTTTCGCCGGGACATCCGGCAGGCCGCCGCTGGGCCGGGCGCACGTGGCACTGACCATTGATAACGCAGACAATGCTCTTCCCATCGAGTACAGCGAAGTCACCATCTCCCGGACACTTTTCCGTACCGGCGGATCCGAATACGCCATCAATGGCGCACCGTGCCGGCTCCTTGATATCCAGGAACTGCTGTCCGATTCCGGCCTGGGCCGTGAAATGCACGTCATCGTGGGACAGGGCCAGTTGGATCGGGTCCTGCACGCCACCCCTGAAGACCGGCGTGGCTTCATTGAGGAAGCAGCCGGCATCCTCAAGCATCGCCGCCGCAAGGAAAAAACTGTCCGCAAGTTGGAAGCCATGCAGGCAAACCTCGCGCGGCTGGGTGACCTCACGGCGGAAATCCGGCGCCAACTCACTCCGTTGGGCAAGCAGGCGGAAATAGCCCGCCGTGCCCAGACCGTGCAGTTCGATGTCCGGGATGCCCGCGCCAGATTGCTGGCCGATGACCTCGTGCAACTGACCACCACCCTTGAGCAGGATGTTGCCGATGAAGCTGCGCTTAAGGAACGCCGCGTGGTTGTTGAGGCGGGACTGGGGGTGGGACGGCGACGTCAGGCCGCCTTGGAGCAGAGGGCCGCGGAAGCCACCCCGCGCCTCAACGCGGCACGCGACCATTGGTACCAGCTTTCCGCCGGCAGGGAGCGTTTGCGTTCGCTCGGATCCCTGGCCTCTGAACGCCGCAGGCTGCTTGGCTCATCGGAAACCACTTCTGATACAGGCCGTGATCCCGAGCAGCTTGAACGCCAGGCAGCCCGGGTCCGCGAGGAACAATCGGCCCTGGAACACGACATCCTGGCCAAACAGGCAGCACTGCTCGAAGCCACAGTGGCGAAGGACGGGGCTGAAGCGCTCGCAGCCGCCGAAGACAAGCGGTTGACGGCCATGTTGCGGGCGGCGGCTGACCGTAGGGAGGGCCTGGCCAGGCTTGCGGGTCAGGTGGCGGCCGCCAGATCACGGGCGGAAGCGGCTGAGGCTGAACGCGGCCGGCTCAGGGAATCCCTCGCGTCAGGCGATGAACGGCGCCGCAAGGCCCAAAGCGAGTTCACGGCTCTCGAAACCCAAGTGGCGGGTGTTGAGGACGGCGAGGAAAGCCTCGACGCGGACTACGAAAACGCCAACGATGTTCTGGACGCTGTTCTCGCCGAGATTGAAGAGCTGAAGGCTTCTGAACGCGAGGCAATCCGCGAAAGGGATGCCTTGACGGCCCGGCGCGATGCGCTGCAACTGGGGCTGAACCGCAAGGATGGCTCAGGAAGTCTCCTCACAACGGAGGGCATCCTTGGCCCGCTTGCCGGTTTGGTGTCCATCGAGCCCGGGTACGAGGCTGCGATCGCCGCGGCTCTGGGAAGTGCCTCGGACGCCCTCGTCGTTGCAGACGCGGACACAGCGGTAGCCGCCATCCGGTTGCTGAAAGATGACGACGCCGGCCGCGCGGCCTTGCTTCTCACTGGAAGCGTCGGGGCGCCGGACGAAGTCCCCGGCCACATCGCGCTTCCCGAGGGCATCCGCTGGGCCGCCGACGTCGTGAAAATTACTGATCCAGCCGCCCAAGCGGCCAGGTCATTGCTGGTCCGTACCGCCGTCGTCGATGACCTTCAGGCAGCGGCCGCGCTGGTGGGCGAGCACCCGGACATCAAGGCTGTCACCCGCGAGGGCGACGTCTTCACCGCCCTGACCGTCACGGGCGGCTCAGCTACTGCGCCGTCTCTTCTTGAGGTTCAGGCTGCAGTTGACGACGCCGTTGCCCGCCTCCAGGAGGTCACATCCCGTTTGGAGCGCGGCCGCTTTGCCCTGGCCGGCGCCCAGTCCCGCCGCGCCGAAGCGCAGGACCGCGCCGATGCCGCACTGGAGCGATTGCACGAATCCGATGCACGGCTTGCTGCGGTGGCGGAGCGCTTGGGCCATCTCAACTCAGTCCTTCGCAGCGCCGTGGGCGAAAGCGACAGGCTCGCCGCATCCATGGCCAAGGCGGAAGCCAACATCGCCGAGGCGCAACTTGACCTTGAAGTGGCTGCAGAGCGGCTCGCTGCCGCCCAGGAAGCACCGGACGAAGAACCGTCCACTGATCAGCGTGACGAACTGGCGGCGCAGGCCAGATCTGCCCGCACCCTTGAAACAGAAGCCAGGCTCGCTCTTCGAACTGCAGAAGAACAGTTGGGTGCCATCAGCAACAGGGCGGCATCCCTGGAGCGGGCTGCAGCGACCGAACGGCGCGCCCGTGAGGAGGCTGCCCGCCGGGCACAGCGGCGTCGGGCACAGGCGCAACGGGCGGCGGCTGTGGCGGCAGCGGTGGAGCAGACGCTTCGGTTCATTGATATTTCGGTGGATCTGGCCGGCTGGGAGCGGGACCTCGCAGAGCAAACGCGTGAGCAACTGGAGAAGGAACTCACGGAGGTCCGTTCCGGTAACGACGCCCTGGCCCGGGAACTGGCCGAGCTCACGGATTCCGTGCATCGGGATGAGATGGCGCGAACCCAGCAGCGGCTGCGTATCGAGGCCCTGGAAACGCGGTCCATCGACGAGCTGGGGCTCTCCGCAGACCAACTCGTTGCAGACTATGGCCCCGACCAGCCCGTTCCGTTGCCTGCCGGAACCAACAGCGACAAATGGGCCGAGCTTCGGGCGCCTGTTGATGAGCACGGCGAGCCCGTGGTTGAAGGAGTCCCGTTTGTCCGGGCGGAGCAGGAGAAACGGCTCAAAAAGGCTGAGCGCGAACTGGCGGCCCTGGGCAAAGTGAACCCGCTCGCTTTGGAGGAGTTCGCCGCCTTGGAAGAACGGCACCAGTTCCTCAGCTCGCAACTCGAAGACCTGAAGTCCAGCCGTAAGGACCTGCTGGACATTATCAAAGAGGTGGACGCCCGGGTTCAGCAAGTCTTCACTGAGGCTTTTGCGGACACCTCTGCCCAGTTCGACCACGTCTTTGCCCGGCTCTTCCCTGGAGGTGAGGGCAAGCTGGTGCTCACGGACCCCGACGACATGCTGACCACGGGAATCGAGGTGGAGGCGCGGCCGGCGGGTAAGAAGATCAAGAGGCTGTCGCTGCTCTCGGGCGGTGAGCGCTCCCTCACGGCAGTGGCTCTGTTGGTAGCGATCTTCAAGGCACGTCCGTCGCCGTTTTATGTCATGGACGAGGTGGAGGCCGCGCTGGACGATACCAACCTGGGCCGGCTCATCACCATTTTTGAGGAACTGCGGGAGTCCAGCCAGTTGATCGTCATCACCCACCAGAAGCGCACCATGGAAGTGGCGGATGCGCTTTATGGAGTCACGATGAGGGGCGACGGCGTCTCCACCGTCATCAGCCAGAGGCTCGGTGCCGGGGCATAGCTTTGTGAGAAGGTAGGGGAGTGAACGATTTCCTACCCATAATTCTGTCCATTCTCGCTGCGCTCGTGGTGGTCGGCGGACTCGTGCCGGTTCTGCTGAAGGCCCGGAAATCCGGGGCGAAGTACCCCGGAACACGGGATGCGAACGACCCCCTGCAGTCGTCGGCAGCAGGCGGCGGAACCCTTGTGGAGGACCGCCCGGATGAGGTGAAAGCCCCGGCTCCTACTTTTGACGGAACCGTTGAAGGCACGGACGTGCCGGACGACGTCGCCGGGCTCGAAACCATCGCCATTGACACTCCGGCGCCGGTGGAAGGGCGACTCACCCGCCTCCGCGCCCGCTTGATCAAGTCGAACAACATCCTCGGCAAGGGCCTGCTGGCTTTGCTGTCGGGTGACAAGATCGACGAAAACGTATGGGACGAGGTGGAAGAGACCCTCTTGCTGGCGGATCTCGGCACCGAACCCACCATGCAGCTGGTTGATGCCCTGCGGGAACGTGTCAAGGTGCTCGGCACCCGCAGCCCCGAGGACGTCAAAGCCATGCTGCGCGAAGAGCTCATCAAGCTGGTGGATCCCACCATGGACCGTTCCCTGAACATCGAGCGCAAGGCGGACCGGCCCGCCGTCGTGCTTGTTGTGGGGGTGAACGGCGTTGGCAAGACCACCACCGTCGGCAAGCTTGCCCGCGTGCTGGTGGCTGAAGACAAGGATGTCCTGCTGGGGGCTGCTGACACATTCCGTGCGGCTGCTGCCGAGCAGTTGGCCACGTGGGGACAGCGCGTTGGCGTGCCCACCGTGAAGTCCGACATCGATGGTGCGGACCCTGCCTCGGTGGCCTACGAAGCCGTAAA
The DNA here is from genome assembly GCF_025421775.1 of Paenarthrobacter aurescens. Classification (GTDB taxonomy): domain Bacteria; phylum Actinomycetota; class Actinomycetes; order Actinomycetales; family Micrococcaceae; genus Arthrobacter; species Arthrobacter aurescens_B. The sequence goes on from NZ_JAOEFX010000005.1 coordinate 373,375, forward strand.
GGCCGGCATCGACCAGGAGGTCGATGTTGTCATGGTGGATACCGCGGGACGACTTCAGAACAAGACCGGCCTGATGGACGAACTTGGCAAGGTCAAGCGCGTCATCGAGAAGCTGGCTGAAGTGGACGAGGTCCTGTTGGTATTGGACGCCACCACGGGCCAGAACGGCCTGAACCAGGCCCGCGTCTTCGCGGAGGTTGTCAACATCACCGGCATCGTCCTGACCAAGTTGGACGGAACCGCCAAGGGTGGCATCGTGGTGGCCATCCAGAAGTCGTTGGGCGTACCGGTCAAATTGATCGGCCTGGGCGAAGGCCCGGACGACCTCGCACCGTTCGACGCCGAGAGCTTCGTGGACGCGCTGCTCAACTAGCCCTGCCAGCTGGCGCCGTCGCCACACTGACTGGCAGCATCAACTGTTCTGAGTACTGGGAACAGTTGATGCTGCCAGTCAGTTTTTGGGTTTAAGGGGTTCGCGTGCCAACGACCACCCTGCGGCGGTCAGCAGGAGCACGCCTCCGGTAATGCCGAACGCCCAGCCGTAGCCCAGGCGGTCGGCCAGGAGACCCGCCACGATGGGGCCGATGATGGCACCGGTGTCCGCCGCCATTTGGAAGACAGCGAGTACCTTGCCTCCGGAGCGTCCCCGGCCAATGACATCGGCGACGGCGGCCTGCTGCGCCGGGCCCAGCAAGCCGGAGCCGAATCCCGCCACGGCGGATGCCATGAGGAACGCTGGCTGGTCCGTCGTCAGCCCTATGACGCCGGTGGCCAGGCCGGTGATGACAAGGCCGGGAATCAGCAACGGCTTCCGCCCCCAGGCATCGGCCAAACGCCCGGAGAACGTCAACGCAATGGCGTTGCCAACAGCAAAGATCGCCAACGCCCACGCAGCCGTCTCCGGCCTGGACTGGAGGACGGCCACGGCGAACAACGGAATGGTGGCCATACGGACGCCGAATGTCACCCAGCCGTTGCCAAAACTCGAGAACACCGCGGCGCGATACGCGGAGTCGGCCAATGCTTCCTTCAACGTCATGGCCGGGACGGGCGCGGCATCCTCCGCGGCGTTGCCCTCTCCGCTGAGCATGGTGCGGACCACCAAAGCCGCCACCAGCAGTGCTCCGGCATAGGCGAGGAAAGGCACGCGCAAGCCGAATCCTGCCAGCAAACCTCCCACCACCGGTCCCAGCACGCTACCGATCAGAAAGGCGGAGGCGTACGCACCGGACACACGCCCGCGCCGCTCAGGCGGGGCCAGCCGGATGAGCAAGCCCATGGCGGCGACCGTAAACATGACGGAGCCGGCTCCGCCGAGGCCGCGGAAGATCAGCAATTGCCAGTAGTCCTGGGCGAAGGCGCACGCAGCCGTGGAAACCGCCACGATCAACAGGCCTGTGACGTAGACGTTCCGCTCGCCAAACCGTCCGATCAAGGCACCGCCCGCCGGTGCAAACACCAGCCTCATGAAGGCGAAGATGCTGACGATCACCGCGGCGGCAGTCGCACCGACGTCGAAGGTCGTGGCGAATTGCGGCAGCACCGGCGCCACCAGGCCAAAGCCCAGCGCGATCAGGAATGCTGCAGCCAACATCACCTTGATATCGCGGGGCAAGGGTGCTTTCTCCGGCCGGATCCTTGGAGTTTTGACGGATCTGGGCGACTCGGTCATACGGGGCTGGTCCTTCAAATGTGGTTTCGGGCCTGTGGAGGCCAGACGGTTACAAGCTGGCTATTTGCGGTGAAGTCTGACGCCTGAAACATATCCGTAACACCGGGGATATGCACCATTTACGTTGGGGAGGTTGTTGTAACCGGCGCGCAATATAAAACCCGCGCAGGTGAAACACGGCGGCACAAAACTCTTAAGCAGGACGCAAACGGCGTCAGGACAGCGGTTGAACCGCAGATCTAGCAAGAGAGGAACGTGCACCATGGAACTTACCGCAGGTCACGTATGGGTCATGGTGGCGGCGGCGCTTGTGCTGTTCATGACACCCGGTCTGGCATTCTTCTACGGCGGCATGACACGCGCCAAGGCAGCCCTGAACATGATGATGATGAGCTTCATCTCCATCGGCATCGTCGGCGTTGTCTGGGTACTGTGGGGCGCGTCCATGAGTTCAGGCGAAGGCTTCATGGAGATCGTGGGCAACCCGTTCGCCACCTTCGGCCTTGAAGGCATTGACACCCCGGATGGCTTGATCAAGGTGGGCTACGCAGCTACCTTCGCCATCATCACAGTCGCACTCATCAGCGGCGCCATTGCAGACCGCGCCAAGTTCGGCGCATGGAGCATCTTTGTTCCGGTCTGGGTCACCCTGGTTTACTGCCCGCTGGCCTACATGGTGTGGGGCGGCGGCCTGTTCGGCCCTGAAGGCGCCATCGGCAAGGCCCTCGGTCCGGCCATCGACTTCGCTGGCGGCACGGTTGTGCACATCAACGCAGGTGTAGCGGCACTGGTCCTGGTCCTCATCATTGGTAACCGCCGTGGCTTCGGCAAGGACCCGAACCACCGCCCCCACAACATTCCGTTCGTCATGCTCGGAGCAGCCATCCTCTGGTTCGGCTGGTTTGGCTTCAACGGTGGCGCAGCAACAACCGCCGAGCAGGGCGGCCTGATCTGGATCAACACCCTCGCAGCTCCGGCAGCGGCGATGATCGGCTGGCTCATCACCGAACGTATCCGTGACGGACACCCGACCTCCCTCGGCGCCGCTTCCGGCGTGGTTGCCGGCCTGGTGGCCATCACTCCGGCTTGTGCCAACGTCAGCCCGGTCGGCGCACTTGGCCTCGGTGTGGTTGCAGGTGTGGCATCGGCCCTTGCCGTGGGCCTCAAGTTCCGCTGGGGCTTCGACGATTCCCTGGATGTTGTGGGCGTCCACCTGGTCTCCGGCATCATCGGCACCGTGGCGCTGGGCTTCATTGCCCTTCCCGCCGACGGCGTGGGCGGCGGCCTCTTCTACGGCGGCGGAATGACGCAGATGTGGGCACAGCTTGCAGCTGCCGGAATCGCCATCGCCTTCTCGGCCATCATGACGGCCATCATCGCCTTCGCCATCCACAAGACCATGGGCTTCCGGGTCTCCACGGAGCAGGAGAACGTGGGCGTCGACCTCAGCCTGCACGCTGAGACTGCCTACGAGTTCGGTGTCAACGGCCACGGTGGCAGCTTCCAGCCGCTGCACGAGGCAATGACAGGCAAGTCCGAAGAGAAGGCTCCCGCAGAAGGCAAGGAGAGTGTCCAGGCATGAAGCTCATCACAGCGATCGTCCGTCCCGAAAAGCTTGAAGCAGTCCGGGAAGGCCTCGAAGCATACGGGGTCCAGGGCCTGACGGTCAGCGCGGCCAGCGGCTACGGCCGCCAGCGCGGATACACGGAGGTGTATCGCGGAGCCGAGTACAACGTGGATCTGCTGCCAAAGATCCGCATCGAGGTTCTCGCCACGGACGAGCAGGCGGACGACATCCTCGATGTCCTCATCGCCAGCTCCAACACCGGACGCGCCGGTGACGGCAAGGTGTGGACCGTGGATGTTTACGAAGCAGTCCGGGTCCGGACCGGGGAGCGCGGCGCCGCCGCAATCTAAGTTCCTGACACAGCAAAGCGGGCCGGGTACCAGTCAAGGTGCCCGGCCCGCTTTGTGGTTGACGCTGGACTTAGTCCACGACGCCGGTGGGCCAGTTCGCCGGTCCCGGGCCTCCGGCGTCGTACTCGTCCAGCGGGACGGCGCCGCTTTCCCAGGCGCGGAGGACCGGCTCGATGATCCGCCAGCAGTCTTCTGCCGTATCGCCCCGGACGGACAGGAGAGGATCCCCGTTGAGGATGCCCTCCAGGACTTCTCCGTAGGGCAGCATTCCGGGTGCGTTGAGCTCGGCCACCAGGCTGGCACGGTCCAAGGTGAAGACGTCGCCCGGACCGTTGACGTCGACGTCGAGTTGGAGCACGTCCGGACCGAAGCCGATCCGCAGCTGGTTGGGGGAATCGACGCCGGAGAAGCCCCTGGGCAGATGGGGAACCGGGCGGAACGTGATCACGGCTTCCTTGCGCCGCCGCCCGAGTGCCTTGCCGGAGCGAAGGATGAACGGGACTCCCTTCCAACGCCAGTTATCGATGTTCACCGTGACCTCAGCGAGGGTCTCGGTGTTACGTGCAGGGTCCACGCCATCCTCGGCGGCGTAGTCAGGGACAGTCCGCTCCCCGAGGGTACCCGCGGTGTAGCGTGCGCGACGTGTGGAGCTGCCATACGGGGCCTTGATGCTGCTGGCCCGCAAGACTGTTGCCACGGCGTCGCGGAGGTCGCGTTCCCCGACGGTGGCCGGGGCATCGATGGCGAGGAACGCCATGATGTGCAGGAGGTGGCTTTGGATCATGTCACGAAGCGCCCCGGCTGTGTCGTAGTAGCGGGCCCGGCCCTCAAGGGCGAGGTCTTCGTCGAAAATGACCTCCACCTTTTCTATGTGGTCCCGGTTCCACACGGGTTCCAGGAACGTGTTGGCGAAGCGAAGGCCCAGGATGTTGAGCACGGTGGCTTTGCCCAGGAAATGATCCACGCGGTGGATGTGGTCCTCGGGCACCAGTGCGGCCAGCGTCTTGTTCAGCTGATGGGCCGATTCTGTGCCCGAGCCGAAGGGCTTCTCCATCACCAAGCGTGTCCCGGCTGGCAGCTGGTCCTGGTGGAGAACCTCGCATGCCTTCTGGCTGACCTGCGGCGGCAGCGCAAAATAGATGGCAACCGGCCCCTCCAGTCCGGCCAACAGCTCCGCCAACGGCCCGTCTGCAGTGACATCCACCTGGTGGTATCCGGTATTTTCCGAGACAGCGGTCAGCGCGGCACGCCCGGCGGTGTCAGCTGTTTTCGAAGCTGCCGCAAAGGCGCCCTCCACCCGCTGCTTCCATTGGTCCGGGGTCCAGGGGTCGGAACCCGCCCCCACCAGCCGCAGCCCGGCAGCCCGGCCGGAAGCCAGTAGTCCGGCCAGTCCCGGGAGGAGCAGCCTGCCTGTGAGGTCCCCGGACGCGCCGAGGATGAGCAACGTTTTTACAGTTGTTTTGCTGGTCACTGTGCCAGCATGCCATCTTGCAGGTGCGACTTGGTACCCTAGATAGTCGAGTCCCGTAGTCGATTCAGATTTGTTGGCTGAGGCATGTTTGCCGGGGCAAGAATGATCAGGACTATGGCGTGCCGCATTGGCCGCCATTCGTAGACCATCGAAAGAAGTGCACGGCGCGTGTTCAATTCACTCTCTGACCGGTTGACAGCAACCTTCAAGAACCTTCGTGGCAAGGGCCGCCTCACCGAGGCTGATGTCGATGCCACCGTTCGGGAGATCCGCCGTGCCCTGCTGGATGCGGATGTTGCCGTTTCCGTAGTCCGCGAGTTCACCGGCCGGATCCGCGAACGTGCCCTGGGCGCTGAGGTTTCGGGCGCGTTGAACCCGAGCCAGCAGATCGTCAAGATCGTCAACGAGGAACTCAAGGAGATCCTTGGTGGCGAGACCCGACGCATCCGCCTGGCCAAGACCGGCCCCACCATCATTATGCTGGCCGGCCTCCAGGGTGCCGGTAAGACCACCCTCGCCGGCAAGCTCTCCAAGTGGCTCAAGGCGCAGGGCCACAGTCCCATGCTGGTTGCGTGCGACCTTCAGCGCCCCAATGCGGTCACACAGCTCCAGGTTGTCGGCCAGCGCGCCGGCGTCCCGGTTTTCGCCCCGCACCCGGGCGCAACATCCGAGCTTGAACACCCTGCCGGTGACCCGGTGGCTGTCGCCAAGGCCGGTGTTGAGGAAGCACGCCAGAAGCTCCACGACGTCGTGATCGTTGACACCGCCGGCCGCCTCGGCGTCGATGCCGAGATGATGGATCAGGCCCGCCGTATCCGTCAGGCGATCATTCCCAACGAAGTCCTCTTCGTGATCGACTCCATGATCGGCCAGGACGCCGTCAATACGGCGATGGCCTTCGATGAAGGCGTCAACTTCACGGGCATTGTGCTGTCAAAGCTCGACGGCGATGCCCGCGGCGGTGCCGCTCTTTCGGTTGCGTCCGTTACCGGCAAGCCGGTCATGTTTGCCTCCACCGGTGAGGGCCTGGACGACTTTGAGCTCTTCCACCCGGACCGCATGGCTTCGCGCATCCTGGACATGGGTGACGTCCTCACCCTGATCGAACAGGCTGAGAAGGCATGGGACAAGGACGAAGCCGCCAGGATGGCGAAGAAGTTCGCCGACCAGGAAGACTTCACCCTGGACGACTTCCTGGCCCAGATGCAGCAGATCCGCAACATGGGCTCCATGAAGAAGATGCTCATGATGATGCCGGGTGCGCAGAACATCCGTCAGCAGCTTGAGAACTTCGACGAAAAAGAAATCGACCGCGTCGAGGCTATTGTCCGCTCCATGACTCCTCACGAGCGTGTTGCACCCAAGATCATTAACGGCTCGCGCCGCGCACGTATCGCCAAGGGTTCAGGCGTCCACGTTTCCGAGGTCAACGGCCTGCTGGAGCGGTTCGCCCAAGCCCAGAAGATGATGAAGAAGCTGGCCCAAGGCGGCGGCATGCCGGGTATGCCCGGGATGCCTGGCCTGGGTGGCCCTGGCGGCGGACGCAAGAACGGAAAGAACGCTCCGAAGAAAAAGGCGCGTTCGGGCAACCCCGCCAAGGCAGCACAGGAGCTGCGCGACGCGGAGGCCAAGCGGGCCAACGCAGCCTCGGCAGCACCCACGGGCGCGGCCTTCGGCCAGGGCGCAGCAGACTTCGACCCGTCATCGCTCAACCTTCCCAAGGGCTTCGACAAGTTCCTCGGCAAATAAACGTCGCACCCAACTGGCTGGCTTAGTGGCTGCTTTGAAGGCTCAAAGCAACCACAAATTCCGGTCAGTTGGGATGTCAGAGCCGTGGAATAGGCTGAACCAATGCACAAGCAGCGCGTAGTCTTCGTCCACGGCCTGGGCAGTTTTGGTGCTGCTGCGTGGCCGAAGCAACACGGCATGGCCCTCGCTTATGACGCACTCTTCCTGCGAAGGCATGGCTTTGACGCAATTGCCGAACCCGTGGAGTCCAACGTGTCGGCCGACGTCGCCATCGTGATCAACGCCTTGGTCGATTCCGGCGGCGGTCACATCGTGGCCCACGAGCAAGGCGCTATTTCCGCCATGTTGGCCGCCGTTGAACGCCCTGACCTGGTCCACTCGCTGGCCTTGGTGGAGCCGGCGTGCCTGTCCCTGACGGCTGAACTTCCGGCCACCGCTTCACACCGTGCCCTCATGGAACCACTGTTCGATGTACGGAACCAGCTCAACGACGCCGATTACCAGCGCGAGTTTTACCGGCGTGCTTTCTCCGCCGAGACCGGCGGACTGGACTCTCCGGAGGCCCGGCGATCGGCCCGCAGGCTCAGGCTCCAAGCGCCGCCGTGGGAGGCCCCGCTGCACATTGTGCCGGGCGTCCCCACCTTGGTCCTGACAGGTGGTTGGGAACCCCTGTACGAAGAAATTGCGGGATACCTCCAGGAAACCGGCGCCCGCCGCCGCGTGGCGGCAGGCGGGCACCGGCCCCAGGATTCAGTCGACGGCGATCACATCATCCGTACGTTCGTCGGGGACGTGGGACGGGCCATGTCAGTTCAGGCTTCCTGACGCAGCGGCGGCCGGTGCGGAGGGGACTTCAAGTTCAGGCAAGTACACCTTTCCGCCTGAAGCCATGAATTCCTCGCTCTTTTCCCGCATTCCGCTGTGCATGTCAGCGATGGCTGCTTGTGCCTCTGCCGAACCGTACTCGTCGCGGATGTCCTGGCTGATGCGCATGGAGCAAAACTTGGGACCGCACATGGAGCAGAAATGTGCCGTCTTGGCCGGTTCGGCGGGAAGTGTCTCATCATGGAAGGCCTCGGCTGTCACCGGATCCAGTGAGAGTGCGAATTGGTCGCGCCAACGGAACTCAAAACGTGCTTTGGAAAGGGCGTCATCACGCTCGCTGGCCCCCGGGTGTCCCTTCGCGAGATCTGCGGCATGGGCTGCGATCTTGTAGGTGATCACCCCCGTCTTGACATCGTCCTTGTTGGGCAGCCCGAGGTGTTCCTTGGGTGTCACGTAGCAGAGCATCGCCGTGCCGTAGCGGGCAATCTCGGTGGCGCCGATGGCTGAGGTGATGTGGTCATAGCCCGGGGCGATATCAGTGACCAGCGGACCCAGAGTATAGAACGGGGCCCCCTTGCACAGTTCCTGCTGGCGTTCCACGTTCTCCCGGACCAAGTGGAAGGGGATGTGCCCGGGACCTTCCACCATGACCTGAACATCAAATTCCCACGCCCGCTGGGTCAGCTCAGCGAGGGTGTCCAGCTCTGCGAATTGCGCGGCGTCGTTGGCGTCGGCAATGGAACCGGGGCGCAGCCCGTCGCCCAGTGAGAACGCGACGTCGTACTGGGCGAAGATTTCGCAGAGCTCATCAAAGTGCGTGTAGAGGAAGTTTTCCTGGTGGTGTGCCAGGCACCATCCCGCCATGATCGAGCCGCCCCGGGATACGATACCGGTCACGCGGTTGGCGGTCAGGGGTACGTACCTCAGCAGCACACCGGCGTGGATGGTCATATAGTCCACACCCTGCTCGCATTGTTCGATCACGGTGTCCCGGAAGATCTCCCATGTGAGCTGGTTGGCTTCACCGTTGACCTTCTCCAGTGCCTGGTAGATGGGCACCGTTCCGATCGGGACGGGGGAGTTGCGGATGAGCCACTCGCGAGTGGTGTGGATATCGTCGCCGGTGGAAAGATCCATCACCGTGTCCGCACCCCATTGGGTAGCCCACTGCAGTTTGTCCACTTCTTCGGCGATTGAGCTGGTGACGGCCGAGTTTCCGATGTTGGCGTTGATTTTCACCAGGAAGGCCTTGCCAATAATCATGGGCTCGGACTCGGGGTGGTTGATGTTGTTGGGGATGATGGCCCGGCCTGCTGCCACCTCGCTTCGGACCAGTTCGACGTCGCAGTTCTCCCGCAGCGAGATGAACCGCATCTCGGGTGTCACGATTCCCTGCTTCGCATAATGCATCTGCGTGACGGTTCTACCCTCGACGGCGCGGCGCGGCACCGGTAAAGCGCCCTTCCATTCGGCAGACGCTGCCCCCCGCCTCACCGCGGACTTGCCGTCGTCGAGCAGGTTTCGCCCGCGGCCCGAATAGGTCTCCGTATCGCCGCGGCCCTCGATCCACGGTGCCCGGAATGGCTCCAGCCCGACCACTGGATCGCTGCCCGGCCCGGCCGTCCGGTAAACCTGCAACGGCGTGTTGGCCTGGCCGTTGGGGGAGGGCTCCAACGCGATTTCCGTGACCGGAACGCGGATACCGCTGGTGGGATCCTCCAACCACGCCAGCGAGTGCGACTTCAGCGATTGGGTCACGGTTTCTGCCGCATTTTCGCCCGCGCCGGACTGGTTTCGGCCCGCGTTGATCGAATTTTGGACAGGGCTGTGCTGTGTTTCTGTGGTGCTCAAGGATTACTCACTTCCTTCGCCGGCATTACCCGGACAGGTTCAACGGTCGCAGACTGCATCAGTCCGATCTCAGCCCCTGCAGGGGCCCCCGTGTGGTCGTAGACGAAGCTACCACAGCTCCCGAAGGGCGCCCAGTCACATGAACGCAGCAGCTTCCGGCTTGCCGTGGCGGGACTAGGCTTTTCCCATGGCCACCATCATCGAATTCAGCGGACCTGTGCTCGTGTCACGGGACGAAGAGCGGCACGGGATGTGGTCCGTGGACGGAGTCCTGACCTTTGAACGCCCCGCGCCCACACCGGACAGGGTGTTGGATGGTTGGGTGCTGCCAGGCTTTGTGGACGCCCACTGCCACATCGGACTTGGCATCGGCGGGGCGGTTGACGAGGCGACCACCCTCGCCCAGGCCCAGACGGACCTCGACGCCGGAACGCTGCTCATCCGCGACGCCGGATCGCCCAGCGACACGCGCTGGGTCCAGCAGCGCGCGGACTTGCCCCGCCTGATGAGAGCCGGCCGGCACATCGCCAGGAGCCGGCGCTACCTCCGGGGGTTGGGCCACGAAATCGAACCCGAACAGCTCGTGGAGACTGTCCGGAAGGAAGCCCGTGACGGTGATGGCTGGGTGAAACTGGTAGGCGATTGGATCGATCGCGGCGTTGGGGACCTGGCCGCGTCGTTTCCGGCAAAGCTCGTCCGGGATGCCATCTCTGCAGCCCACGATGAGGGTGCCCGGGTCACGGCCCACTGCTTCGCGGAGGACACCCTTGACGACATGCTGGATGCCAACATTGACTGCATCGAACACGCCACGGGCCTCCTGCCGCGGCACATTCCGCGCTTGGTGGAGCAGTCCGTGCCCATCGTGCCCACGTTGGTCAATATCGCGACCTTTCCCGGCATTGCCGCCCAAGCTGCTCCGAAGTTTCCGGAGTACGCGGACCACATGACGCGCCTTTGGGAGCGTCGTCGTGAGCGTGTGCAGGAGGCCTTTGAGGCGGGTGTGGCTATCTACGCCGGCACGGACGCCGGAAGCGTCATCAAGCACGGCAGGATTGCGGACGAAATGAAGGAACTGCACGACGCCGGCCTGCCGCCGGCGGCGGTCCTGGACGCCACCACATGGGGCGCACGGGCGTGGCTGGGAGCTGAGGGCATCAGCGAAGGGGCGAGTGCCGACGTCGTCCTGTGCAGGGACGACCCGAGGCGCGACTTGTCGACAGTATCCGTACTTCAGCACGTTGTCCTGCGGGGAATGATCGTTCGCTAGGAATAAATTGAAGCTTCAAGTAATTTAGATGGATAGAAGGTGCCGATGCGCGGCCACCTCGGAACCGGGAGCTTCACATGACCACACCACTCAGCCAGGATCTTCTGCCTGCCGAACTCACCATGGGCACCGTCATGCTCAAGGTCGGCGACATGAAAGTCATGAGCGACTACTATCAGCGGGCCCTTGGCCTGGAAGTCGTGGCCGAGCAGGATGGTGGGCTCTATCTGGGGCGGGTCGGAAGGCCTGTGGTGCATCTTGCCCCGGCGGCCGGCCTGCAGATTCCAGGGCGGGGCGAGGCCGGCCTGTTCCACACGGCCATTCTCTTCGAGGACCAGCCGTCATTGGCCGCCACCATTGCAACGGCGGCTGAGTATGAGCCCCGCGCCTTCGTCGGCAGCGCCGACCACTTGGTCAGTGAAGCGTTCTACTTCACCGACCCCGAGGGAAACGGCATCGAGCTCTACTACGACAAGCCCCGGGAACTCTGGCAGTGGGACGGTAAGAACGTTGTCATGGATAACGTTGCCTTGCCGCCGCAGCGGTTCCTGCAGCAGCACCTCAGTGAAGCTGCCGTGACCGGACAGCGCGAGGCGGCTGCCGGCGTCGGGCACGTGCACCTGCAGGTGGGCGACGTCGAGACCGCGCAAAAGTTCTACGTGGAAACCCTGGGTTTCGAGCGGACCGCGGGCTGGCATGGACAGGCGCTGTTCGTTTCTGCCGGGGGCTATCACCATCACATGGCCATGAACGTTTGGAACAGCCGCGGCGCCGGACCCCGCCGGGACACTCTCGGCCTGGGGGAGGTGCTGATCGAGGTGCCCACCACCGACGACGTAGCAGGGCTGGCAGATCGCCTCAAGGTTGCAGGCGTGCAGAATCATCACACAGGCGCGGAGCTTCAGTTTGATGATCCGTGGCGGAACAAGCTTCGCGTCGCCGTTCGCTGAGCCGGCCCGGCCGGCTGCGACGCCGCGGGCCTTTTGACTGCACTAGGCTGGGCACTGACGGCGAGGAACCCTTGGGTCCTGTGCCGCCGCCCCGTCAGCACGAAGGAATGAGAGTACTTTCCATGGGCTTTGCCGAAATTTTTGTAGCCACCCACGACGAAGCACTCAAGCGGGCAGCCGCCCTGGACAAGGGTGCGGATGCGACCGGACCTGCCGTCAGGATTGATGGCATCACCGATTTCGAGGTGGAGCAGTTGGGCGACCTCGCCGGCCAGGCCGTCCATGCCGCAGGCGCTGACTACGAGCTCGCCTTGGTTGATGTCACCAGCGACGCGCTTCTGGGGGTCCCCGAAGCCATGGTGCGGGCGCTTGCCGAGCTGCTCACGTATGAGAGCGAAGGCGACGCAAACGTGCTCGACGACGTTGCTGCCGCCTGGGCCGCGCAGGACGACATGCCGTTCGACGCTGCCCAATCGCGCCAGTACGTCCAGCAATTGGCGGCCCTTGCCACGGATGTCGAAAAGGCAGAGCGCTCCGGACTTTACGTCTGGTCTGTCTGAGACGAACAACAACCGGATTCGGGCACCTCGCCCGGTCCGGGAGTGGGCAAGAACACACCGCCGCGCGCGGCCGAAGTCGTAATTGCACCGGGCATCTGGCACAATAGACAGGTACTCGATCGGTGCGGCCCCTCTCTCCGTGCTCGTATCTTGTCCTTCGAACCGTCAAGTATGGCCCGCCCCACGGGTGCAGAACGTCGGGTCAACCCCGTTTCAGAAACAGGAGTGACCACAAAAGTGGCCGTAAAGATTCGCCTTAAGCGCTTCGGTAAGATGCGCGCACCGTACTACCGCATCGTCGTCATGGATGCCCGCGCCAAGCGCGATGGCCGTGCCATTGAAGAAATCGGCAAGTACCACCCCACCGAAGAGCCGTCATACATCGAGGTCGCTTCCGAGCGCGCCCAGTACTGGCTTTCCGTTGGCGCCCAGCCGACCGAGCAGGTTGCCGCGATCCTCAAGATCACCGGTGACTGGCAGAAGTTCAAGGGCCTCCCGGGCCAGGAAGGCACCCTGAAGACCAAAGCTCCGAAGGAAGCCTTCGTAGCACCGGAGAAGGGTTCCGTCATCATTCCGGAAGCCATCACCAAGAAGGCCAAGAAGGACGAAGCAGAAGCTCCGGCCGAGGCTGAAGCAGAGACCACCGAGGCTGAGTAAGTTGCTGGCAGAAGCGCTCGAGCACTTGGTCCGTGGGATCGTTGACAGCCCTGAGGATGTCAAGGTCAGTGCCAAGAACAACCGCCGCGGGGAATCCCTTGAGGTGCGCGTTCACCAGGAGGACCTCGGACGGGTGATCGGCCGTCAAGGACGCACCGCACGTGCATTGCGCACTGTGGTAGCAGCTTTGGCTGGTGGCGAGCAGGTCAGGGTCGACGTCGTCGACACCGACCGTCGCCGGTAACGCGCTCAGCACTACTTGTCTTAGATCCGGCCCCTTCACCGAATATGGTGGAGGGGCCGGATTGCTTTATCCACAAAATCAACACCGTGGCTGCCCGGCGGCGCGGTACACAAGAATTCAGAGGAATCCATGCAGCTCCAGGTGGCCCGGATCGGCAAACCCCACGGCATCCGCGGCGAGGTGACGGTGCAGGTACTCACCGACGCACCCTCCGAGCGCTTCGTCGCAGGAACCGAGTTTGTTGTGGAGCCGGTTTCTGCCGGACCGCTGACCATCCGCAGTGCGCGGTGGAACAAGGACATTCTTCTGCTGGGTTTCGAGGAAATCGCGGACCGTAACGCCGCTGAAGCCATCCGTGGGGCGAAGCTCTTCATCGAAACCGAGGAACTCGACGACGACGACGATGATGAGGGCTGGTATGAGCACGAGCTGGTGGGCCTGGAGGCACGCGTCGGTTCGCAGGTAGTGGGCAAAGTTGCCGCGCTGAGCACGCTTCCGGTCCAGGACCTGCTGACGGTCAAGACCGACGAAGGCAAGGAAATCCTCATTCCTTTCGTTGATGAGATCGTGCCGGAAGTCAACATTGAGGACGGCTACGTCCTCCTCACTCCGCCTGCTGGCCTCTTTGAGATTAACGACGACACCGCGGCGGAGCCTGGGGATGGCGCCGGGGATGATGCCTGAATGAGGATCGATGTCGTCAGCATTTTCCCCGAGTACCTCGCCCCGCTGGAGCTCTCGCTCATAGGCAAGGCGCGCCAGGACGGATTGCTGGATCTCAACGTTCACGATCTCCGGACTTTCACCACGGACAAGCACAGGACCGTGGACGACACTCCGTACGGCGGCGGCGCCGGGATGGTCATGAAGCCGGAACCGTGGGCGCAGGCCCTTGAGTCAGTGGCGACTGTCCGTGAAGGTTCCAAGCCCGTTCTGATTGTTCCCTCACCAGCGGGGGAGAAGTTCAACCAGGCCCTGGCATATGAGCTCGCCGAGGAAGAGCAGCTTGTCTTCGCCTGTGGACGTTATGAAGGCATTGACGAGCGTGTCATTGATTGGGCGCAGGATCACTTCACGGTGCGGCCCGTCAGCCTGGGCGACTACGTGCTTAACGGCGGCGAAGTGGCGGTGCTGGCCATGGTTGAAGCCATCGGACGCCTCCTTCCCGGTGTTGTTGGCAATCCCGAATCCTTGATTGAGGAATCCCATTCCGATGGCTTGTTGGAGTACCCGGTGTACACCAAGCCTTCCGCGTGGCGGGACCACGATGTGCCTGCCATCTTGCTCAGCGGCAATCATGGCAAGATTGCCCAGTGGCGGCGCCACGAACAGTTCCGCCGTACCGCGGCGCGGCGGCCGGACCTGTTGGAAGCGTTCGACGCCGGTGCGCTGAGCCGCGCAGACCGCAACGCCCTCGCTGACCTCGGGTACGACGTCGTTGAAGGCCGCCTTCGCCCCCGACCCGGCGGCGACGCCGCAAACTAAGGCCACCTGCCGCCGTCGAATGTTCCACGAGGCTTGACAGTTGGCCGGATGGTCCCGGATATGGCAGAATTAACCCTTGTGTCTGCTGGGCTGACACCTGCCACAGGGGGAGTTCAGCCAACAGTCGGACAACCCGGTGACGCCAATCAGTGGCGGGACCGGGCACTAAGAAACTTCGGCGGAGATTTCCGGTCGGCCTTCGTGCCTCGGGCTTGTTCGCCGTAACCCAAAGTGAATGACCTGTGGCGTTCACCAGGAGTGGATTAATGCATATCCTCGATAGCGTAGATGCAGCCTCGCTGCGTAACGATGTTCCGGAGTTCCGCGCGGGCGATACCCTCAAGGTTCACGTCAACATCATCGAAGGCAAGAACTCCCGCGTCCAGGTATTCCAGGGCTTCGTCCTGGGCCGCCAGGGCGACGGCGTTCGCGAAACCTTCACCGTGCGCAAGGTTTCCTTCGGTGTCGGCGTAGAGCGTACCTTCCCGGTACACTCCCCGATCATCGACAAGATCGAGGTCGTCACCAAGGGTGACGTCCGCCGCGCCAAGCTTTACTACATGCGCGCACTGCGCGGTAAGGCTGCGAAGATCAAGGAAAAGCGCGACTTCGCCAAGTAAGTCCTGCGACTTACCAACGGGTCCAGGATTCGTGCCCGGTAGTTCCGGAGCAATCCGCAACGCAACAGGGATACGAATCATGGAAACATCAGAACGCCAGCCCCGGAAACAGGGCTGGCGTTTTGTTTTGCTCGCACTGTTCCTCGCCATTGCCATCAGTGGGCTGGTGCGGTCCCTTTGGATGGACGTTTACTACATTCCCTCCGAGTCGATGGAACCCCTCCTCGGAACGGGGGACAGGATCCTGGTTTCGCGCACGGCCTTCAACTCCGAGCCGATCCGCCGCGGTGACGTTGTGGTGTTCGACGGCAGAGGCACTTTTGCCCCGCTCAGCAGCGGCAAGGGCCCATTCGTAGACGCCGTTTCGGCGGCAAGCCAATGGTTTGGACTGACGGGCAGCGACACAACGTATGTGAAGCGGGTCATTGGGGTTGCAGGGGACCGCGTGCAGTGCTGCGACTCCAGCGGCTCTCTCACAGTTAACGGTCAGCCGGTTGAGGAATCCTACGTCTATCCCGGCGACGAACCCAGCAAGCAAAAATTCGACGTCATTGTGCCGGAAGGCCGGCTGTGGCTCATGGGCGACCACCGCTCGCGTTCTGCCGACTCCCGTGGGCTCCTCGGAGCACCGGGTGGCGGCATGGTCCCGATCGAACGCGTTATTGGCCGCCCGGTCCAGATCATCTGGCCACTTGATAGATTTGCAGAGATGCCTCGCTCCATGCAGGCCGAAACATCATCGAAGAACGGACAGTAGATGCCGGACAAAGCTCCAGAGAATCCCGAGCGGTACGACGACGACGCCCGGGTCTCGGACGGAACGGCAAGCAGCGCTGGTGTGGCTGAGTCCCGCCCGGATGACGCTGGCCCGGCCAGCGTGTCCGACGAGGCCGGCGATTCCGAAGCCCGCAATTCCCCGGGCGGGGCCCATGCTGCGGAGAAACCGCGGAAAAACCCGGTTCTCGTATGGGTCAAGGAGATCGTCACAGTTGTGGCGATCGCTTTGGTGTTGTCCTTCCTCCTGAAGACGTTCCTTTTCCGGGCGTTCTACATTCCTTCGGAATCCATGGAAAGCACGCTGGACGTCAACGACCGCATCTTCATCAACCTCCTGGTTCCTGAGCCATTCGCTCTGCAGCATGGTGATGTTGTGGTCTTCAAAGATACACAAAACTGGTTGACGCCAGTCGTAAAAAAGCCTGCGGGGCCGATGGATTGGGTTGGGGACGCCCTCGAATTCGTAGGTTTGGCCGCCGATGATAATGAGCAGCACCTCGTCAAGCGGGTGATCGGGCTTCCGGGAGACAGGGTTTCCTGCTGCGACGCCCAGGGACGGGTCAGCATTAATGGTGTGCCCCTGGACGAAACGTACATCAACCCGGCAGAGGTGCCACAGCCGAGTCCGTTCGACATTGTGGTCCCGGAAGGCAAGGTCTGGGTGATGGGCGATAACCGCAACCATTCCGCAGACTCCCGGGCCCACCAGGAAACCAACGGCGGTTTCGTTAACATGGAGGACATCGAGGGTAAGGCCACGGTTATTGCTTGGCCTGTCACTCGATGGACGATACTCGACAACTTCCAGGACGTATTCCGGAACGTTCCGGCAGGCACCTCAGGAAAGTAATGGCCATAACCACCGCAGGGGCAAAACGCAAGACGCAGGCCAAGGCCCAGACCAAACCGCGGGCCAAGGCAAAAGACCCGGTTGGGTTTCCCACCCTTGACGTCGAACGGTCTTTCTTGTCGCCTGGGGTGCGGTTGCTCGCCGGAGTCGACGAGGTGGGGCGTGGTGCCTTGGCTGGCCCCGTCAGCGTGGGCATTGCTGTGGTCAACCTTGAGGACCACTGCCTGCTGGCAGATGTCCGGGACAGTAAACTGCTCAAGCCCGAGGACCGCGACAGGCTCGAACCACTTGTTCGGGATTGGGCTGTAGCTTCTGCAGTAGGACACGCGACGTCCCGGGAAATTGATGAGATCGGCATCATCGCTGCCTTGCGCCTGGCAGGTACCCGTGCATGGTTTGAGATCCTGGATGGCGGCGTCGTACCGGACATCGTCCTGCTGGATGGCAGCCACAATTGGCTATCTCCAGAGGTTCAGGCCTCGCTCTTCGATACCAGCGCTTCGGGACCTTGGTGCGAAGCCCCCGTCCATACCCGGGTGAAGGCAGATATGAGCTGCCTCAGTGTCGCCGCAGCGAGCGTCTTGGCCAAGGTGGCACGCGATCGCATCATGGTCGATCTCCATTCGGAGGTCCCTGCCTACGGCTGGAATGAAAACAAGGGTTACGCCACGTCGGCCCACAGGGATGTGATCCGGCTTCAGGGACCCAGCGCCTACCACCGCACCAGCTGGAACCTTACCGGGCCTGAACCTGTCTGACGGCCTCCTGGTCCGCACGGGAGACCTGGTGGCGCGTGCTGCCCGGCGGATGGTGCAAGATGGAACTATGAGTGCCGAGGACCTTGAGAACTATGAAACCGACATGGAGCTGCAGCTCTACCGTGAATACCGGGATGTTGTCGGTCTGTTCAGCTACGTCGTGGAAACCGAACGGCGGTTCTACCTGGCCAACCATGTAGACCTTCAGGCACGCAGCGCGGACGGGGAAGTCTATTTCGACCTCACTCTTCAGGACGCGTGGGTCTGGGACGTTTACCGTTCTGCTCGATTCGTTAAGAACGTCCGGGTCATCACGTTCAAAGATGTCAATGTCGAAGAGCTGCCCCGCAGCGAAGAGCTGTCGCTGCCTAAGGATGGCGGCCTTGGCGACCTTGGAGATCTTGGCAACTAGCCTCTTACTGTTCCTCCACAGCCCCGATCTTCCGGGGTTTTATCCACATAGCTCCTTAGCTCCCTGTTGCCCTCCGCAGCCAGCCTGAATGCTGGTGTGTGGAGGTGATGGTCATGAGAGCAAAAGACCTGCTTGGCCGCAACGGCGAGGAGTTGGCGGCCGAATTCCTGGAGAACCAGGGGATACGGATCATCGATCGCAATTGGCGATGCGCCGAGGGTGAGATCGACATCGTTGCGATTGAGGGCGACACCCTCGTGGTGGCCGAAGTAAAAACCCGCCGGAGCCTGGACTATGGGCATCCGTTCGAAGCCGTGGGCGCGGCCAAGCTGGCGCGACTCCACCGGCTGGCTTCGTCCTGGTGTCGGGAACACGAGCTTAATGCTCCCCGCAGGCGCGTCGACGTCGTGTCGGTCATCGACAACGGCACTGGCGAGCCAGAGCTTGATCACTTGCGGGGTGTCGGCTGAATGGGGGTAGGGCGGAGCTACTGCGTTGCGTTGGTAGGCCTCAACGGCTACATCGTCGAGGTCGAAGCCGATATCGGACAGACCCTCCCCAACTTTGTCATCCTCGGTTTGCCCGATGCTGCCCTCAACGAGGCAAAGGAACGGATCCGGTCGGCAGCCCAAAACTCCGGGATCCCCCTAAGCCGGCGGAAAATCACAGCCAACCTGATACCGGCCTCACTCCCAAAGCGGGGCTCGGGCTTTGACCTCGCCATCACCATGGCAGTTCTCTGCGCGGCGAACGACATCCGCTCCATCGGCGGCACTGTCTTCATAGCGGAATTGGGTTTGGACGGCAGGTTGAGGCCCGTCCGGGGAATCCTGCCCGCGGTGATGGCGGCCGTTCAGGCCGGCTACCCGGATGTCGTAGTGGCAGAGACCAACGCCGCTGAGGCGTCACTGGTTCCCGGTGCCAAGGTTCGCGGCTACAAGACGCTTGCCCGCCTCGCCTTCGACTTCGGCGCCGACCCGAAGGACCTTGCCCTCGATTACGATCCTGGGGGCGGCGACATTTCGGACGACGACGAGGGTGGCGTTGGCATTCTGCCGGACCTTTGCGATGTTTCGGGCCAAGGCGAGGCACGCCGGGCCCTGGAAGTAGCTGCCGCGGGCGGACACCACATGCTGCTGACCGGGCCGCCGGGGGCTGGAAAAACCATGTTGGCTGAGCGTTTGCCGGGGCTGCTTCCGGACTTGGCCGACACGGCCGCGATGGAAGTCACTGCCATCCATTCGTTGGCCGCTGTGCAGTCCTCAGCCGTGCGGTTAATCCGCAGGCCTCCTTTCGAGAATCCACATCACAGTGCCACCGCAGCAGCAATCATCGGAGGTGGGTCAGGGCTTCCCCGGCCGGGGGCAGCTTCGCGGGCACATCGCGGCGTGTTGTTCCTTGACGAGGCCCCGGAGTATGAGCGCCGGGTGCTCGATGCCCTCCGCCAGCCCCTGGAGAGTGGCGAACTGGTGATTCATCGCTCTGCGGGGACCGCTGCTTACCCGGCACGTTTTCAACTCATCCTGGCCGCCAATCCATGCCCCTGCGGCAAGGCTTCAGGCAAGGGCATGGATTGCACCTGCACTGCCATGATGCGCCGCCGCTACTTCGGGCGGATTTCGGGTCCTCTGTTGGATCGCGTGGACATCCAGTTACAGGTTGAAAGGGTTTCCTTGGCTGATTTCGGGAATGCAGGCGAGGAAGAGGATACCGGCACGGTGGCCGCCCGGGTTCTGGCTGCCAGGTTGCGACAGTACGAGCGACTGCAGCATTTGGGGCTGGAAACCAACTCGCAGGTACCAGGACGCACATTGCGGGGTGAACTGCGGCTATCTCCCGGGACCACCCGGATCCTTGACGCCGCTCTGGAACGTGGGACCCTTACTGCCCGTGGTTACGATCGCGTCCTCCGGCTGGCATGGACTCTCGCAGACCTGGGACACAGCGAGGCGCCGGACATCGACCACATCGGCCAAGCGCTCGGCCTGCGACAGGCTGCGGCCGCGACATGAGAGATATCAAGACGGAAGGAACCACCAGAGTGGCCGCATTGGGGACGCAGGACAAGGAACGGATTGCCAGGGCAGCCCTTGCCCGGCTTATGGAACCGCAGGATTCTGTTGGCCTTGCTTTGGTAAGGACTCTGGGAGCCGTTGATGCCTTGGGGGTAGCCACTGGGGAGTTGGCTACGGGTCCCAGTGTGGAGCAGGAGATATCCGCCTTGCTCGTGGAAGCAGGGGGACCGGCCTCATGGGCGGGACTTCCTGCCAGTCTTCGCCGATGGGCGCCCCGGGTTGCCGACCTCGCGCCGGACCGCGACCTGGAGACCATGCGCCGGCTGGGTGGCCGTTTGATCGTCCCTGGGGACGAATTATGGCCGGAGCAATTGGGGGACCTGGGCCTGCAGGAACCGTTGTGCTTGTGGTGGCGGGGACAGGAGCAGCCCCTGCCCCGTGCACGGCAAACCATTGCACTTGTGGGATCAAGGGACAGCACCAGCTACGGAGCGTCCGTTACCGGTGACTTCGCTTATGGCTTGGCGCAGCGGGGATACACGGTAGTCTCCGGTGGCGCTTACGGCATCGACGCACATGCCCACCGCGGAGCCCTCAGCGGTGGCGTGGCCAGCGTGCCCACCATCGCGGTCATGGCCGGGGGAGTGGATCGGTACTACCCCTCCGGCAACGAGGACCTGCTCCGGGCGGTAAGCACTCAAGGGGCCGTCATTTCGGAGGTCCCCCCTGGATCCGCTCCAACCCGTTACAGGTTCCTGCAAAGGAACCGGATCATCGCAGCGTTAGCCTCCGTCACGGTGGTGGTGGAGGCCCGCTGGCGCTCGGGCGCCCTCAATACAGCCCATCACGCTGAATCGATCGGCAGGGTTGTTGCGGCAGTCCCCGGATCCATTCACAGCGCCAACTCGGCGGGCTGCCACCGGCTCTTCCGGGACGGGGGAGCCGTCTGCGTCACCGACGTTGGGGAAATCACTGAGCTTGCCGGTGAAATGGGGGAAATGGGCAGTGGAGCAAAGGACGAGGGCTCGGCAGTGCATGACGGCTTGTCCTTGGAGGACCTCATTCTCCTCGACGCGCTGCCGCTCCGATCAGCCAGCTCGGTGGAGAAACTGACCGTAGTGGCGGGTCTAAGTCCGGACGCCGTGCGTGCGGGCCTTGGGCGCCTGGGACTGATGGGGCTGGCCGCCTCGGAACGCGGCGCCTGGAAACGGGCCAAAAATGCTTAGCCAGGGCTGGAAAGCATGTTGATACGCCGTGATGGTCCTGGCTGCTGGCACAGTGGGAAGGGTGGACGGACAATCTCTACCAACATCCCTGCTAAGCGCGGTGGACAGGTTTCGGCGATACCTGGAGGGCGAACGCGCGAGGTCTGCGCACACGGTGCGTGCCTATCTCGCCGACGTCGAGAGTCTTCTGGGCTTTGCAGTGCAGGAGGGAGTCGATGAACTAGGGCAACTGGAGTTGGGAACCCTCCGGCGGTGGCTTGGGGCACAGAGTGAGGCCGGCATGGCCCGGGCAACCCTGGCTCGCCGGGCCGCAACGGCCAGGTCGTTCACTGGCTGGGCGCTCCGGGAAGAACTCATCGCCACGGACCCCGCAGTTCGTCTGCAGGCACCCAAACGGGACAAGTCCCTGCCAGGTGTGCTGCTGCAGCAGCAGGTGACCCGGATGGTGGACGACCTGACCACAGCGGCCGCAGACGGTGGGCCCATGGCGGTGCGCAACAGGGCGATGGTGGAACTTCTTTATGCCACAGGAGTTCGCGTGGGCGAACTGGCCGGGCTGGACATCGACGACCTTGATCCGGACCGAAGGACACTCCGGGTTCTGGGAAAGGGAAATAAAGAACGCACTGTGCCGTACGGTGTGCCCGCAGCGGTGGCGGTCGATGACTGGCTCAGGCGGGGCCGTCCTGCAGTGATGACTGCCGTCAGTGGACCTGCGCTCTTCCTGGGAGTGCGGGGCAACCGCGTTGATCCGCGCCAAATCCGTGCAGTGGTCAGCGAGTTGCTGCAGGCACTCGGCGACACCTCGGCCACCGGGCCGCATGCACTCAGGCACAGCGCGGCTACCCACCTTCTGGATGGGGGAGCGGACCTGCGTGCTGTTCAGGAAATTCTTGGTCACAGCAGTCTGGCCACCACGCAGATCTACACCCATGTTTCGGTTGACCGGCTCCGGAAAAGCTACCAGCAGGCACACCCGCGTGCCTGAACATGACCCCGAAAGTGCCGCACTGGCGGAAACGGGCAGCGTACGGCAAAATGAAAGCACCACGGGGAAACCTTCAATTCACGGTTGAGGGTTAGATCTGTGCCAATATCGTTAGTAGTACTGCACACAACTAAATAGCCTGTCAGGGCCCACATGAGTTTCATGGCATCCGGCAGCAACAGCAAGCATCCAGGCAGAGGTCGTTGGGGAAGACGTACCTACAGCTATGGAGGATGGAATGTCTGTTGCAACAACCCGCGGTGTCCTGTTTGTGCACTCGGCCCCTACGGCGCTTTGCCCGCACGTCGAGTGGGCCATCGGATCGGTCGTGGACAAGCGAACCGATCTTGAGTGGACCCCTCAGCCCGCCGCGCCCGGAATGTTCCGGGCCGAGTTGTCGTGGACCGGGACGCCGGGTACCGGCGCCCAGTTGGCGTCGGCTCTGCGTGGCTGGGCGCACCTGCGCTACGAAGTCACAGAAGAGCCGAGTCAAGGGGTAGATGGTGCACGTTGGTCGCACACCCCTGAGCTCGGTATTTTCCATGCCGTCACGGACGTGCACGGCAACATCATGGTGACTGAAGACCGTATCCGTTACGCATACGAGTCCGGCGCAGGAGATCCCTCAGCTGTGTACCACGAACTGTCGCTGGCGCTGGGTGAAGCGTGGGATGAGGAGCTTGAGCCCTTCCGCCATGCAGCCGAAGGTGCCCCCGTCCGCTGGTTGCACCAAGTCGGCTAGCGGCAACACTTAAAGCTCCACCCCCATAGCAATGAGGAGGGCCCCACCTGATGGTGGGGCCCTCCTCATGTCAGTAGTGTTCTGGAGGCCTGTGGGCCACGGACAGGCGTCGCTAGACGTTCCTGACCGCAATGACGGCGTTGTGTCCGCCGAAGCCGAAGGAGTTGCTCAGCGCCACGATATCCCCGGTGGGGAGGTCGCGAACTGACGTTACAACGTCGAGGGGGATCTCCGGATCCTGGTTCTCGAGGTTGATGGTGACTGGTGCTTTCCGCTCATAGACGGCCAGCACGGTCAGCACAGCTTCAACGGCCCCGGAAGCGCCCAGGAGGTGGCCCATCTGGGACTTGGTGGCGGATACCGCCACATTGTCCACGTGGGTCCCCAGAGCGGCACGGAGCGCCGTGTATTCGGGCTTGTCACCTACAGGGGTGGACGTGGCATGCGCATTGACATGCACTACGTCCTCTGCCTGGATACGGCCATCAAACATGGCAGCCTTCAGGGCACGCGTTGCACCCAGGCCCTCGGGGTCCGGTGCCGTGATGTGGTAAGCATCCGCAGTTACCGATGTGCCAGCGAGTTCGGCGTAGATGCGCGCTCCACGGGCGATGGCGTGCTCTTCGGCTTCGAGGACCAGGGCACCGGCGCCTTCACCCATGACAAAGCCGTCACGGTCGATGTCGTACGGGCGGGAAGCGCGCTCCGGCTCGTCATTTCGACGGGAGAGGGCCTGCATGGAGGAGAACGCGGCCAAAGGCATCGGGTGGATGGCCGCTTCGGCGCCACCGCATACCACCACGTCTGCCTTGCCGGAACGGATCAGGTCCAGGCCAAGGTGGAGGGCTTCAGTGCCGGAGGCACAGGCAGAAACAGGAGTGTGCGCGCCAGCGCGGGCACCGAGGTCGAGGCTGACAGCGGCCGCCACGCCGTTGGGCATCAGCATGGGGACGGTCATGGGCAGGACCCTGCGGGGGCCCTTGTCCCGGAGCGTGTCCCAGGCGTCCAGCAGCGTCCAGACGCCACCGATGCCGGTGGCGAAAGCAACTGCCAGGCGGTCGTGGTCGATCTCTTCGATCCCGGAGTCAGACCATGCTTCACGGGCTGCGATGACACCAAACTGCGTGGAGGGGTCCATGCGCTTGGCCTCAACGCGGCTCAGGACCTCAAGGGCCGGCGTAGAGGCCCGGGCAGCAAAGTGGACGGGGAGGTCGTACTTGGCCACCCACTCGTCGCCGAGCGTGCGGGCGCCGGACACCCCTTTCAGCGCGTTCTGCCACATTGTGGGTACGTCGCCGCCGATGGGAGTGGTGGCCCCCAGACCGGTTATGACTACTTTGCGTGCCATGCGATCACTCTCTGTCGGATCAGCCGTTCCGCCTGCAGGTTTCACAGGGGAAAGCTAGAAAATCTTTGGGCGTTACTGCGGCTGTGCCGGGCACGGGGATAAGAATCCCGGCCCGGCACAGCTGGTGTCAGGACTAGGCCTGGGCGTTGGCGATGAAGCTGACAGCGTCGCCGACGGTCTTGAGGTTCTTGACCTCTTCGTCGGGGATGCGAACGCCGAACTTCTCTTCAGCGTTGACCACGATGGTCATCATGGAGATGGAGTCGATGTCCAGGTCCTCGGTGAAGGACTTGTCCAGCTCCACGGCTTCGGTGGCGAGGCCGGTTTCTTCGTTGACGATTTCAGCCAGGCCGGCCAGGATTTCTTCGTTGCTAGCCATTGTTGGCTCCTTTTCTTGTTGTACCGGCTACTGCCGGAAAGGGGGCAAACCGCGGTTACGGTTTGGGTTTGTAAGTCGTATTCAGTTGGCTGGAGGCCACCAGGGCTTGTCCAGGTCTACGGCAGGACCACTACCTGGGCGCCGAAGACCAGCCCGGCGCCGAAGCCGATCTGCAGGGCAAGGCCGCCGCTCAGTTCAGGATTTTCCTGCAGCAAGCGGTGCGTTGCCAGCGGGATGGACGCCGCAGAGGTGTTGCCCGCCTGGGCGATGTCGCGGCCGATGACAACGGATTCGGGAAGCTTCAGCTTCTTGACCATCTCGTCGATGATGCGCATGTTCGCCTGGTGGGGAACGAATGCAGCGAGGTCGGTGGCTTCGATTCCGGCAGCATCCAATGCCTGCTGCGCTACCTTCGCCATTTCCCAAACGGCCCAGCGGAACACGGTCTGGCCGTCCTGGCGCAGGGTTGGCCAAACGTCCTGGGTGGCAGAAAGAATGGCGGGGTCGTCGATTTCGTCCGAGTGGCGGGCGGATTCGCCGAGCTTCTTGACGTCTTCCAACGAGTGGGTCATGCCGATGGCATCCCACTTGCTGCCGTCGGAGCCCCACACGGAAGGTCCGATGCCGGGAGTGTCGGATGGGCCGACCACCACAGCACCGGCACCGTCGCCGAGGAGGAAGGAGATGGTGCGCTCGTGGTTGTCGATGACGTCGGAGAGCTTCTCGGCGCCGACGACGAGGACATACTCGGCCGCGCCGGAGCGGACCAGGGCATCTGCCTGGGCCACGCCGTAGCAGTACCCCGCACAGGCAGCCGAGATATCGAAGGCGGGTGCCGGCGTCGCGCCCAAACGCTCTGTGAGCGCGGCGGCAGCCGACGGCGTCGCGTAAGGGTGGGTCACGGTTGAGACGATGACAGCGCCCAGCTGGGAGGGCTCGATGCCTGCCTGCTGGATTGCCTCACGGGCAGCGCCCTCGGCCATGTCGATCACGCTGACATCTGCGGCTGCGCGATGTCGTGTGATGATGCCGGTGCGCTGGCGGATCCACTCGTCCGAGGAGTCGATCCACTGGCAAACGTCGTCGTTGGTAACGATGACGTCGGGGCGGTATGCGCCGATGCCCAGAATGCGGGCATTCTCGTTGACAGCGGCCTTCTTGAGTACGGGAGCGCTCACGCCTGTCCCTCCAATTCAGCAAAGAGTGCCAGAGCCGCGGAAAGGTCGTCCGGGGTTTTGACAGCAACGGTCTTGACGCCAGGCATGCCGCGCTTGGCCAGGCCCGCGAGGGTGCCGGCAGGCGCAAGTTCAATGACACCGGTGACGCCGCGTTCAACGAGCGTTTCCATGCACAGGTCCCAGCGGACGGGGCGGGACACTTGGGCGATCAGACTTTCGACGGCGGCATCTCCTGCCGTGACTTCCTTGCCGTCGTAGTTCGACAACAGGGGAACTGCGGGGTTCTGTGGTGACAAGGACGGCTTCAGGGATTCGAGCGCGCTGACTGCCGGTGCCATGTGCGAGGTGTGGAATGCGCCTGCGACCTTGAGGGGGATCACGCGTGCCTTGGCCGGCGGGTTATCTGCCAGGGCTTTCAATTGCTCGAAAGTGCCTGCCGCAACCGTTTGTCCGGCGCCGTTGACGTTGGCCGGCGTCGCGCCGGAAGCTTCAATGGCTGCCAGGACCTCGGCGGGGTCACCGCCCACTACCGCACTCATGCCCGTAGGGGTCACCGCAGCTGCCGCGGCCATGCTGTTGGCCCGCTCGCGGACGAAGGCCATTGCTTCGGCTTCGGTAAGGACGCCCGCGAGGGCGGCGGCCGTGATTTCACCGACGGAGTGGCCGGCGAGAATAACGGGAAGGGTGCTGAGCTCTACATCGAACAAGGACTTGGCAGCTACGAGGCCCGCCGCAACAATCAGTGGCTGCGCTACCGCGGTGTCCTTGATGGTCTCTTCGTCCGAGGCGGTGCCGTGGGCCTTGAGGTCAATGCCTGCGATCTCGCTCAGGGCGGCCAATTGGCCTTCGACGGAGGGGAGTTCCAGCCAAGGGGCCAAAAATCCGGGGGTCTGGGAGCCCTGTCCAGGGCAGACGATTGCAAGCACGTATCCAGCTTTCCAAATTGCCACGTGATCCACTGGTGTTTTGGTACACCAAGCTCACTGGGTCAGTTTGTAGGAAGTCTACAACGGTTCAGTTCTGTGAACGCGATGCGTGACGTTCGGGAGCGGCTTTCGGTTGAGCCGAAAGCCGGCCTACCACGAGGGCGGTTTGCAGCACAAAGGCCTCCCTTGGAAGGAGCGGGTCCCACCCTGTCACGTCGCAGACGCGCTTCAAACGGTAGCGCACCGTATTGGCGTGGACGAACAGTTCCCGGGCTGTGGCCTCCAAGGAATGCCCCAGCTCAAGGTAGGTTCCCAGCGTCTCCACCAAGCCGTTGGAGGCGGCCAGCAGAGGCCTGTAGATGTTCTTGATGAGTGACCTGCGCGCAGCATCGTCGCCGGAAACAACCCGTTCGGGAAGCAAGTCATCGGCAGCAACGGGCCGTGGAGCCGAGGGCCATGCCCGGGCGGCGGTGAGCCCCGCGAATGCCGCTTGGGCTGAACTGCTCGCTTCCAGGAGCGAGCCCGCCTCCGGCCCATAAACAACGGCGCCAGGCGCAAAAAGCTCACTGAGCTTGAGGTAGGCGGTGTCCCTGTCGTTGACACCACCCAGTATCAGGATCAGCCGGTCGCCTTGAATTCCCACCAAGGCGTCCTCGGCGAAACGCCCGGCAGTCCGGCGCAGTTCGCTGACGTAACTGGCGCTCGGTTCCGACGGCGAATTGCCCACCATGACGGTGAAGCGCTCCTGCGCTTTCCAGCCGAGGGCCGCAATCCTGGACCTCAAGGCATCGGTGTTCTCTCCACGCAGAATGGCGTCGACGATCAGCGCTTCCAGACGGGTGTCCCACGAACCGCGGGACTCGGCGGCCCTCGCATAGACGTCCGCGGCCGCGAATGCCACTTCGCGCGAATACCGAAGCACGGCCTCACGCAAGGAAGGTTGATCCGATTCCGGCGCGATGACGGGAACTTGGTCCTCGACGACTTCAACGACGATGCGGATCAGTTGGAGGGCCTTTTGGAGGCTGATGGAGCGCGTCAGCTCCGTCGGGGCGTTGCCAAAGACGTCCGTGAGAATCCACGACGGCGAACTTGGCCGTTCGTACCACGTCACAAACGCGGCGATTCCGTTTTGGGCAACCAGGCCCAACGCTGAGCGCTCATCCGAACTCAGGCGGCTGTACCAAGGCAGCGACTTCTCGAGTTGGCGCATGGTGCTGGTGGACAGTTGGCCCACGTTGGCGCGGAGCTGCCGCAGAGTCTCGGCCTTTTCCGGCGACAATGCCTGGGTTGCTGCCTTGCGCTTGGAAGTTGTTTTGGTCGGCTCTGCCATGCAATGAGCATACGGCCCATCCCGGGCAAGCTCCATTTGTGAGAAGGCTACAACTGACGTTGTTGCTGATCACGTGCAGTTGAAGCATTCCCGTACCTGGTTAAACCCCGACGGCGGCCCCCACCCGAGGGTGGAAGCCGCCGTTGAGGATATTACTGGCGTAGCTCTGCTTACCGGACTGCGTCAGGCAAGTGGTTAGGCGTCGCCGCCTGCTCCGCCGGTGGTGCCGGCGTTCACATCCAGGAGCCGGTACTTCTCGATCGCCTTCTCCAGCGCACCTTCTTCAACTTCTCCCTTGGCGGCGAGGAGTTGCAGGGTTTTGGCGACGATGGAGTGGGTGTCGTTTTTGAAGTAGCGGCGGGCGGCTTGGCGGGTGTCGGAGAAGCCGAAGCCGTCTGCTCCGAGGGAGGCGAAGTCGTTGGGGATGAATTGGCGGATTTGGTCGGGGACGGCTTTCATGTAGTCGGACACGGCGATGACGGGTCCGGTGGTGCCGGCGAGTTGTTCGGTGATGAACGGGGTGCGGGCGGGTTCGCCGGGGTTGAGGAAGGCGTGTTCTTCGGCGGCGAGTCCGTCGCGTCGGAGTTCGTTCCAGGAGGTCACGGACCAGACTTCGGCGGCGACGTTCCAGTCTTCGTTGAGGATCCGGGCGGCTTCGAGGGCCCAGGGGACGGACACGCCGGAGGCGAGGATGTTCGCTTTCGGGCGGTTGTCCGGGTTGGTGCTTTCCGTTGCGGGGGCTTCGGCGAGGCGGTAGATGCCGTTGAGGAGCCCGTTGAT
>NZ_JAOEFX010000588.1 GCF_025421775.1 Paenarthrobacter aurescens
TTATGCGGTTTTATATATAAAAATCATACATTTACATTTTCTGATACGATTACTTTTTCTGTCTATGATAGAATAGGCGCAGGAGATGCCTATACAAGCGGCATTTTATATGGCGAGTTGGAGAGCTTTTCAGCAGAAAAAACTGTTGCATTCGCTGTAACAGCGGGAGTGCTTGCTCATACAATCGTAGGCGATACTCCTATGTCATCTCAGTATGATATACAAAAAGCGATGACAGAATCAGTAG
>NZ_JAOEFX010000589.1 GCF_025421775.1 Paenarthrobacter aurescens
CCCGCAGTTCCCACAGATATCCCGGGGCTTGGGGCGGCGAGACTACGGCCGCGGCGTCAGCTCCACCGGGGCGGGCACGCCGTGCGTCCGCTCCGAGCACCCAAGGCCCTCTGGACTTGAGCTGGCGAGCCAGCGATGACCCGGCGGGGCCACAAATGCCCGTGACCAGCACGCGTGCCAGCAGAATGCGCCTTTGGCTGTGGCGGGGATCCAACGATGCACCGTAGCGGTGCCTGACGGTGAGTT
>NZ_JAOEFX010000590.1 GCF_025421775.1 Paenarthrobacter aurescens
GTGTAGCCCTGTTTGCTGGCCTCAAATTCCGGCTGTTGGACCTTCTCAACGTAGTGCTTCATGCCTTCACCCTGGGCATAAGCATGCGCCAGGTCGAACATGTTGAACCACATGCTGTGAATACCCGCGAGGGTGATGAACTGGTATTTGTAGCCCATGTCCGACAGCTCCTGCTGGAAGCTGGCGATGGTTTTATCGTCCAGGTTCTTCTGCCAGTTGAAGGACGGGGAGCAGTTATAGGCCAGC
>NZ_JAOEFX010000591.1 GCF_025421775.1 Paenarthrobacter aurescens
TATCGTCATCGTTACGCGGCAGATACCAGGTTACCGGCTCTTCATCGGTAATATCAAACGCCACCGCCAGCTGTGGATGGATGCGCTGCAGCAGGCCGATGGTCACCGAATCCCCCACGGTATAGTCAAGCTTGCCGTCGGCAACCGCTTCCAGCAGCGCTTTCTGGCCCATATCGGTGGAAATGGCCCAGTCGAGATCGGGGTAGCTGTCCGCTTTGGCGGAACGTAACGTTGACAGATAGGCTG
>NZ_JAOEFX010000592.1 GCF_025421775.1 Paenarthrobacter aurescens
GTTGGAGGCACCCGGGTTTTCCTGGTCCTCGACGAACATGCTGCTGGACTTCCGGCAGGTGAGGTCGTGCTGCCCGGTGCAGGCGATCCAGGCTGAGCGGGTGCCCATGAACTCGTCGGCGCCTGTCCCTGCCTCGGAGCGGAATGCGCCGCCGGTGAAGGAGCGCGGTCCCCTCCAGAAAAGGCCGCCGTAGCCTTCGTTGTACCGGCCCTACGTGGTGGGGCTGCCGATGCCGATTTCTGTGCC
>NZ_JAOEFX010000593.1 GCF_025421775.1 Paenarthrobacter aurescens
ATGCCGGTCTGCTCGTCCACCAGGGTGTGCACGGGAAGCAGGCCCAGGGCTTCGGCTGTTGTGGTCATGATTCTCCGTGGTGGTTCAGATGGTGCGGCAGCATCTCGGGGGTGGTGGGCGCCCAGCGCCATGTGTGGGGCTGGTCGCCGGGTTCCCACTGGAGGACTGACGGGCGGGGGTTTCCACGGGGCTGGGCGCCGGGTGGATCCCAGCCGTTGGCAGCACCCAGAAAGTCCTTGATCCGGG
>NZ_JAOEFX010000594.1 GCF_025421775.1 Paenarthrobacter aurescens
TTTATACACATGAACAGATGTTTGATGCATAAGGATGGTTCCTGTAAATACTTCTCCTGATAAAGTTTCAATTTCACAATATTCTCCTTCAATAGAATTGTAGCGAAACCCTCCAATCAGGTCGATTTTCAGACGTCCACTCGGTTTGATTTCTTTTACCATAGCACCTAATGTATCGACATGAGCCGTCAGCATGCGGTGGTGATCTGTATCTTTACCGGGAATAGTAGCGACTAAGCCTCCTTT
>NZ_JAOEFX010000595.1 GCF_025421775.1 Paenarthrobacter aurescens
GTGCTGAAGGGCGCGGGGCTGTTGCTGGCGGTCGCTGGAACCCTGCTGTTGCTGCTCCCTGGCGCGCATGCCCCGGAACCAACCAGTGCGTTGATGATGATCGGCTCCGGGCTGGCCTGGGCGTACTACTCGGTGAAAGGGAAAAGCATGCCGGAAGCCATACCGGCGACGACCGGGAATTTTATCCTCGCCGTACCTTTCACCGTCGTTCTCTCGCTCTTGCTGTCCGGGGAAAGGTTTACCAGC
>NZ_JAOEFX010000596.1 GCF_025421775.1 Paenarthrobacter aurescens
GCTGAGCGGTTTGGATCATATTGAATAGAATCAACTTTTGCATTGATACCATCTTTGTTACGTTTAAAATCGATAACACGGTATTGACGTTTGTGTCCACCACCATGGTGTCTTACAGTCAATTTACCTTGGTTGTTACGTCCCGCTTTTTTCGGTAGCGGTTTTAATAATGACTTTTCAGGTGTAGTTTTCGTGATTTCTGCGAAATCTAACGAAGTCATATTACGACGACCATTTGTTATTGGC
>NZ_JAOEFX010000059.1 GCF_025421775.1 Paenarthrobacter aurescens
CGTCTCGACGTGCTTGCCGCCCTGAAGCTTCTGGCGCAGGACGGTCCGCACCTCGGCCGCCCTTTCGTTGATACCCTGATGTTATCGCGGGTGCCCAATATGAAAGAGCTTCGCGTGCAAAGTAAAGGTCGTCCCATCCGCAGCTTTTTTGTTTTCGATCCGCGCCGCCATGCGATTGTGCTGTGTGCCGGCAACAAACAGGGTAAAAATCAAAAGCGTTTCTATCAGCGGATGCTTCGCATTGCCGAAACCGAATACCATCATCATCTGAACGCAATCGGGGAAACACATAATGAAAACCTTGGATGAGATGCTGGCGGCGCTGACGCCCGAACAGCAACATCAGGTCGATGAACGCGTCAGCCAGATG
>NZ_JAOEFX010000597.1 GCF_025421775.1 Paenarthrobacter aurescens
GGATCAACGGTTTACCCCATTTTATTGATTATTGGCATTTGCCATATGCTGAACGACACATTGCAAGCCGTTATTCCTGCGATGTTCCCTATTTTAGAACGCTCAATGGGGCTGACCTTTACACAATTAGGGCTGATTGCCTTTACATTAAATATGGTCTCCTCCGTCATGCAGCCCGCTATTGGGTGGTATACAGATAAACGGCCGATGCCTTATGCACTCCCGATTGCTTTATTTTCTAGTGCT
>NZ_JAOEFX010000598.1 GCF_025421775.1 Paenarthrobacter aurescens
CACCGCATTTTTCACTTCTTATTCATTTCCTTGAATCCATATATCCAGATGTTCTAACACTTCGGCACTTCCGCTTTTAGAAGATACGGCTCGGTTCACATGTTTCGCAACCTTTACTCCCGCAGCAGATGCCACAATCGCACTAGGCGTTGAGATATTAAACGTAGAGGCCCCGTCTCCTCCGGTACCGCATGTATCTTCTACGTTTAATTCTTCTAGAGAAATAGCATTCATATTATTTTTCAT
>NZ_JAOEFX010000599.1 GCF_025421775.1 Paenarthrobacter aurescens
GATGCAACTTGTTCATACAAGTGAATAAACCCGCCTAGTTTTTGAGTAGAAGCGAAAATTTGGTGCAGCCTAGGTGAACCGAAATGAATTCGTTCTCCTTGAACGGACTCGTCTTCAAATGCTGGGTCTGTAATGAAAGTGAGCGAAGCAGGAGTTGCTTCTCCTCCCGTCTTTTCAATATAGTGCCAATAAAATGGACGATTCATCAATTCTTTATCGAGTTCAATCGTTAATTGAACCGTCAGG
>NZ_JAOEFX010000600.1 GCF_025421775.1 Paenarthrobacter aurescens
GTTCCAGGTTCAAGCCAGTATGGGCTTTAACTATCGTTACTTATCCTTTGTGAATATTTTGAAGAACTTGATTGCCAATGGTGAATTAGGCCGCATTTTGACCGTTAGGACTCATATTAAGAAAAACAGTGCCCTCAGAAGAAAGACATTTTCATGGAGAGACGGCGGTGAGAGTCTGCGCACGAGCGGTGCACTAGGGGATCTTGGTATTCATTTAATTGATATGCTGTGGTACTTATTTGGCAG
>NZ_JAOEFX010000601.1 GCF_025421775.1 Paenarthrobacter aurescens
TCCGCCATACGGCAGATTCACGATTCCGCATTTCAAACTCATCCACATTGAAAGTGCCTTGACTTCTTCCTCATCGACTTCAGGATGAAAACGGATTCCGCCTTTCGTCGGACCGAAAGCATCGTTGTGCTGGGCACGGTATCCAGTGAAAATCTTCGTCGAATTGTCATCCATCTTAATTGGAATCCGGACGGTAAGCATCCGTAGAGGTTCCTTCAAAAGCTCGAACACTTCTTCAGAATAGCC
>NZ_JAOEFX010000602.1 GCF_025421775.1 Paenarthrobacter aurescens
ACGCGCCTCCTCCGATTTCTTTGTTGACCTGTCCTGTAAGAAGATCGTGAAGTACGGCTCTGAAGTCAGTTTGAGCCCTACGGTATGGAACATCCTTGAGCTGTTGTTCAGCAACAAGGGGAAGCTGTTGAGCCAGCAGCAGAACCTCAAACACGGCTGGGGGCAGCCCAACGCCAAGTAACCCCAGAACCTGCGGGTGTATATCGCCCAGCTCCGCGGGACGTGGGAGCGTGATCCGGCTGAGCC
>NZ_JAOEFX010000603.1 GCF_025421775.1 Paenarthrobacter aurescens
ACTATGAAAAAACCTAATCAAGACATGCGACAACACATCATCGATGTAGCGAAGTCATTGATGACCCACAAGGGCTACACCGCAGTCGGTCTTATGGAAGTGCTGAAGGCGGCGGGTGTACCCAAAGGGTCCTTTTATCACTACTTCACCTCCAAAGAGGAATTCGGCCAGGCACTATTGGACGAATACTTTCAGGAGTATATCGGGCGGCTAGACGTTGTCATGGCGGCGCAAGGGACGGGCGCC
>NZ_JAOEFX010000604.1 GCF_025421775.1 Paenarthrobacter aurescens
AACCGTTTTCAATCCCTGAGTAAGCAAAAAATACGATGAATCTGAGTACCAAACAAAAACAGCACCTGAAAGGCCTTGCCCATCCACTGAAGCCAGTGGTCATGCTGGGCGGCAATGGCCTGACTGAAGGCGTGCTCGCCGAGATCGAACAGGCGCTCGAACATCACGAATTGATCAAGGTAAAAATTGCCTCGGAAGATCGTGAAACCAAGCAGCTGATCGTTGACGCTATCGTGCGTGAAACT
>NZ_JAOEFX010000060.1 GCF_025421775.1 Paenarthrobacter aurescens
CTGGCTGCTGCTGCTGGCGGCCTCGGCCATCAATAACAGCCTGGCGCTGTCTGCCGATCTCCATGCGCGCTGGCACGTCGATTTCATGACCTGGAGTTTTCTTGGCATTCAGGCACCGGTGGTGATCATGCTGGCGTTTGCCGTGCTGTGTTGTGTGTATCGTTCCAATGCCGGCAGCGCGCGGCTGACCGCCGGCAGTCGTAAAGAGCTGTATCAGCGCCTGTCGCGCTCTAACGGTATTGAACAACTGCTGCTGCACTGCATGGAAGAAGGTGAACTGGCCTGGGTCACGCTGAAATCGCGCCGTATCTACATCGGCATGATTCACGCCGCCACCTTTGAATATCCCAGCACCGCCAATATCGTGCT
>NZ_JAOEFX010000605.1 GCF_025421775.1 Paenarthrobacter aurescens
GCGGTCGGGTGAGGGATGGAGGTCGAGCTCGATGGCGCGGATGCCCATGCGGAGCTGGTCGATGATCGACCACCGCTGGTTGGGGTCGAGGCTCGACACGGTCGGCGAGTACACCGAGCTGTTGAAGGAGTTGTGGGTGTGGGGCCACAGGGAGTTCAGCATCGGCTCGCGCTCGTCGAGGTCGAGCTGGAGGCGCAGCGCCCGCCCGACCCAGCTCGACTCGAGCTCGGTGAGGCGGGCCTCGC
>NZ_JAOEFX010000606.1 GCF_025421775.1 Paenarthrobacter aurescens
CGCGCGGCGCCAAAGATCCTCCATTTTGGGCAGCGCTTCCACCGATGCCCGAGTCTTGTTTTCCGTTACGCCGTCTGCAGCGGCCACTGTTCCATCACTTCCCTGATCGGCGTGCCCAGCCGGCCCTGCGTGGTCGCTCAGGGCCGTACCTAGCCACGATCGAATTCTGCATCGACCATGTCATCGTCGTCCACCCTGTCAGAAGTCCCAGGCTGAGTCACGGGTCCCGCGCCCGCCCCTGCACT
>NZ_JAOEFX010000607.1 GCF_025421775.1 Paenarthrobacter aurescens
GAAGGCCCGCTACCGTAACAATAGCCGTCCCATGCTGATCATCATGAAAAACCGGGATATTTGTTTCCTTTTTCAACCGCTCTTCAATTTCAAAACAGTTAGGAGCCGCAATATCTTCTAAATTAACGCCTCCAAAAGTAGGTTCTAGCAATTTAACAGTTTCTATAATTTTGTCCACATCTGTCGTGTTTAAACAAATTGGGAATGCATCTACGCCGGCAAAACTTTTAAAAAGGACAGCTTTC
>NZ_JAOEFX010000608.1 GCF_025421775.1 Paenarthrobacter aurescens
GTGGATAGGGCAACATCGGCGCTTGTCCCGAATTATTCCCTTACGTCTGTTTTGTGGTTGAAGACCAATGCGACATAAACCGGCAGGTATGAGGCAACCTGAAGTGCAGTGAATCCGCCACCCGAGCTGCCGGATAGGAGAATACTCGTGGATTTCGTTTCGTGCTGAAGCTTGCGGATGCACTCCGCCATGAACCGATGGTCATTGACGCTGCCATCTCCGAGATACCAGGAGAGGGTCATGTT
>NZ_JAOEFX010000609.1 GCF_025421775.1 Paenarthrobacter aurescens
TTGTCAATTCCTTAATGCTCCCTACGGTCCGCTTACCATTGACAATCGCGGAATATAGTACTCTTATTCCTTATAAAACTCTTTTGTTCACTTGCCCAACCCAATTGCTAATCCTACTGCACTACCTATTCCAAGGCCTAAGATAAGATTATTAAAAAGTAAACCGAAGATGGCCCCGAATGCCAGCCCTATACATATTCCAATTCCTATTGTTATCCTCCTTTTTTTATCATCAGACAAAAAAT
>NZ_JAOEFX010000610.1 GCF_025421775.1 Paenarthrobacter aurescens
CTTGCCAGCCCATTTTGCTGTGCATAGGCGACGTCCTGCGAAATTCGCTGAATGAACTTCATGCGGATCGCTTTCCATTTATCTGAAATAATGGTTGATATCCCAATGGCCTGTTCGAAAACCTGCATCATGTTGCGTTCAGCTTCTGCCATTTTCAAAAATGCATTAGCTTGTCTGTTGATGATATGTTTTGCTTCGTCTTTTGATTTTGGAAAGAAAGAGGTCTCGGCAATTTCATAGAATTG
>NZ_JAOEFX010000611.1 GCF_025421775.1 Paenarthrobacter aurescens
GGTAAGCATGAGTCAAGCAAAATATAATCGTATCGTATTAAAGTTAAGTGGAGAAGCATTAGCTGGTGAAGAGGGTTTTGGTATTAACCCATCCATCATCAAATCTGTTGCTGAACAAGTAAAAGCCGTTTATGAATTAGGTGTGGAAATTGCTGTAGTCGTTGGTGGTGGAAACATTTGGCGTGGTAAAATTGGCAGTGAAATGGGTATGGATCGTGCCGCTGCTGATTATATGGGAATGCTAG
>NZ_JAOEFX010000612.1 GCF_025421775.1 Paenarthrobacter aurescens
GTTCTCACAGGCAATGGTGATCAGCATGCAGGATTGTTGATACTGCCAGGCGTGAATGCCGATCCCGGCCAGCTCCCGTACCCGGGAATTCGCCCCGTCGGCGCCCACCAGCAGTTTCACCGCCAGCTGCTCACCGCTATCCAGTTCGATCAGGTGCTGCTCGTTATGGCGGTGCACATGTTTGATCGACGCGGGGACGCGCAGCGTGACCTGGGGATGCGCCTCCAGTGCCTGCCAGAGCGCGT
>NZ_JAOEFX010000613.1 GCF_025421775.1 Paenarthrobacter aurescens
TGGCGTTGCCGTCGGCATGTTGGGTATTTGGCTAGATCTGAACAGATAACACCGTTCGAGTTTCTGTCATTGTGGCGGGAGCCGCCGGTGCAGATATTTCCTTCTCTTTGATTGCTGCCTCAGTTCCGGCTACTGCAATTGCCCTGTTCTTCTTTGTTATCGGCATTGGTTTGTGTGACGTTGCCCAGAATATAGAGGGCGCCTTCGTTTTTCACCGGCTCATGCGCACCATCATGCCGCAGTTC
>NZ_JAOEFX010000614.1 GCF_025421775.1 Paenarthrobacter aurescens
TGATATTTCAATGTTTTTTTAATCATCGTTTTATAGATTTTAAAAAGGGTGTTAAACTAGTAAAAGACAATGTATTCTGTCTCTTTTGCAAAGATGGAGAAATGGACATTTTTTTGATATGATATGAATGATTTGTCAATTTAATAGTAAGGGAAGGAAAAATCTTTGACAGCAGAAATGAATACTGAACTTGAACGCGTAATTTTAGTCGGATGTCAGCTTCATGACGATGACGAACGTTTTG
>NZ_JAOEFX010000061.1 GCF_025421775.1 Paenarthrobacter aurescens
CGCCATGGCGATATCCCCTTTGTGCGTTGCATTTTGCCGCCATCCACCGGAAAATGGCGCCTCATTTTTTCAGGTAAGCATAGCAAACATGACCGTTCGATTGATTCTCGCTAAGGGACGTGAAAAATCCCTGCTCCGCCGCCATCCGTGGGTGTTCTCCGGGGCCGTTGCCCGTATGGAAGGTAAAGCCCAGTCGGGTGAAACCATTGATATCTGTGACAGCAACGGCAAATGGCTGGCCCGCGCCGCCTACTCTCCTCAGTCACAAATTCGCGCGCGCGTCTGGAGCTGGCAGCAGGATGAGTCAATCGACATCGCCTTCTTTGTGCGCACGCTGCAGAAAGCGCAGCAGTGGCGCGACTGGCTGGC
>NZ_JAOEFX010000615.1 GCF_025421775.1 Paenarthrobacter aurescens
TGATGGACGCCGGCAAGGCCTTCGGCTGCTCGCGTCGCCAATTGCTCTCAAGGATCGAACTGCCGCACGCCATGCCGAGCATCGCGGCCGGCATCACTCAGTGCATCATGCTGTCGCTGTCGATGGTGGTGATCGCGGCACTGGTCGGCGCCGACGGACTCGGCAAACCGGTGGTCAACGCACTGAACACTGCTGATATTGCGCTGGGCTTCGAAGCAGGCCTGGCAATCGTACTGCTGGCGAT
>NZ_JAOEFX010000616.1 GCF_025421775.1 Paenarthrobacter aurescens
ACCGTGATCATGACGACGATCCGGACGGCGCCGAGCCCGTCCTCGCGGACGAGATCCAGACCGCTAATTCACTGCTTTCCGAGCTTGTCCACCAGACTCCCAAGCTTTCCGGCATGGGAACCACCGTGACTGCGCTCCTCTTGGAGGACCGCAAGCTCCACTTCGCCCATAGTGGCGACTCCCGCGCCTACCGCCTGCGTAACAAAAAGTTCGAGCAAATCAGCATCGACCACACGTTCGTGCA
>NZ_JAOEFX010000617.1 GCF_025421775.1 Paenarthrobacter aurescens
GTTAGCCGTCAGCATTCCCAACGAGACCCTTCCTTTCGCCTTCATCACCAAAGCCTACGGTACGGCGCACATCCGCGCTAACGTGGTACAGAGCGATATCGATTATCTGGATCAGGTCGCAAATGGACGCATTCCCTTGCCGGGCGACCAAAATAATCTGCGCTCCAGCGCCAACGGCCTGGCTGCCCTGATCACCGATTACGGCGTCGCAATGGCACATGAGTTCACCATCGCTGGTCACCCG
>NZ_JAOEFX010000618.1 GCF_025421775.1 Paenarthrobacter aurescens
TTTGCCCTGTTTAATATTCTGTTTGCGCTTATTTTAGGCAGCCGCTACCTGTTGGTCGCCGACTGGCCCTCTTCCCTCGCCGGCCGTATTTATGCGTTTACCAGCTGGATTGGCCATTTCAGCTTTATCGTGTTTGCCGCTTATCTGCTGATCATCTTCCCTCTGACGTTTGTCGCCATGTCGCAGCGGTTGCTGCGCGTGCTCTCCGCCGTGGTCGCCACGGCCGGGCTGACGCTGATTATGG
>NZ_JAOEFX010000619.1 GCF_025421775.1 Paenarthrobacter aurescens
TCGGTCGGGCCATGGCGGACGAGGGCGCACGTAGTGAGGGTCAGGCTTCCCATTGTGCCTTGCGGGCCGGCCCTCCCGCAGTTCCGTACGTCACGTACGGACCGGCGCGACGGCGGGAGGCCGCCGTCGGGCGTTCAGCGTTGCCACAGCTCCTCCAACAGGTCCTGAACGAGGACGGGCTGTTCGACGAGCGCGAAGTGGCCGCATCGCGGCACCGTCATCGTCCGGATGTGGGGTCCCAGGG
>NZ_JAOEFX010000620.1 GCF_025421775.1 Paenarthrobacter aurescens
ATAAAAGAAAGGGCTCCTTATTCAATCAAATTAGGAGTCCTTTTCTACATAAAAAAACCTAGATTTTTGATGAATACTTTATGTATTCCTATAAATAATTACATAAATGTATATAAATTTTCAAATTGGTTCAAGTTAATAAGTTATTTTCCAATCTCTAAATTTTAAAAAAGCCTTTGCTCCTGTAGAGCAAAGGCTACTTTTTCGACGAGCTTTTTGTAAATGGCAAAATTTTAGAGGTTGT
>NZ_JAOEFX010000621.1 GCF_025421775.1 Paenarthrobacter aurescens
AGAACGATTAATCCATGCCAAAAATGGGCACTTAGAAATTCACCCCATTGCAGGCACAAGAAAACGAGGAAAAACAAAAGAAGAGGACGCTGCGCTTGCAAGAGAGCTGTTAGAGGATGAGAAAGAAAAAGCAGAACATTACATGTTAGTAGATCTAGCCAGAAATGATGTCGGCCGCGTAGCAGAATACGGCAGTGTGTCTGTACCGACCTTTACAAAAGTTGTGAACTTTTCACATGTCATG
>NZ_JAOEFX010000622.1 GCF_025421775.1 Paenarthrobacter aurescens
GTTTAACCGCACCCCGTCGACCATCACCATCATCGAACGGCCACGCATATTCATACCGTAATTGGTTCGCCCCTGGCTGCTGACATCCATCCCGGGGATCAGCTGCGCCAGCACCTCTTTAAGCACTTTACCCCCCTTAACCTGCTTTTAAATATCAGCCTTTTCAATGACCCAGGTGGTCTGCGCCATATCGTTAATGCTGTGGTTTGTGCGGCTGGCGGAGACCACCAGCGACTCTTCTTTT
>NZ_JAOEFX010000623.1 GCF_025421775.1 Paenarthrobacter aurescens
GGGCTGCGGCAAATCCACCCTGCTGCGCACCTTCAACAAAATGTACTCGCTCTATCCGGAGCAGCGTGCTGAGGGTGAAATTCTACTGGATGGCGATAACATCCTGGCATCGCATCAGGATATCGCCCTGCTGCGCGCGCGCGTCGGCATGGTATTCCAGAAGCCGACGCCGTTTCCGATGTCGATTTATGACAACATCGCCTTTGGCGTGCGGCTGTTTGAGAAGCTGTCGCGTGCCGATAT
>NZ_JAOEFX010000624.1 GCF_025421775.1 Paenarthrobacter aurescens
TGCCGCAGGCGCTTGCCGACCGCGTGGCCGCCTTCCACCGGCGGGCGCTGGTGGACTGGCGCGGCCCGCTCGAGGCCGGCACGCTGGCCGGCACCCCCAGTCTCGCCACGCTGGCCTTGCAGCACGCGTTGTCGCACGACGACGCCGGGCTCGTGCGTCGCCTGGCAAAGCAGGGCATGCGCTTCGATGCGCCGCTGCGCGGCAGCGCCCAACCGCTCGACGTGGCCTTGATGCAGCATGCGT
>NZ_JAOEFX010000062.1 GCF_025421775.1 Paenarthrobacter aurescens
TGGCTCACCGTCTGGCTGGCCGCGCTGGCCTGCTGCACCAGCGATGCATTCTGCTGGGTGGTGCCGTCCATCTGGATTACTGCGGTGTTCACCTGCTCTATGCCGCTGGATTGCTGGCGGCTAGCCACGGCGATCTCGCCGACGATATCCACCATGCGCGCCACGCCGTGATTGATGTCGTTGAGCATCTCGCCAGAGCGCTGCACCAGCGCGCTGCCGGCTTCGACTTTACCTACGCTGGCATCGATCAGCGCCTTGATCTCCTGTGCGGCACCGGCCGAACGCTGCGCCAGCTGTCGCACCTCTGACGCCACCACCGCAAAGCCGCGTCCCTGTTCCCCGGCGCGCGCCGCTTCCACCGCCGCATTC
>NZ_JAOEFX010000625.1 GCF_025421775.1 Paenarthrobacter aurescens
GTTAAAAATATAAAACCAACCACAACTGGAAGTCCAGTTAGATTTAGTGCTTTTAATGCATCCGCTCCTTCTACTGCAATCCACGTTCCAATATTAGTCCAATTAAAGTAAGCGATAAATTGAGCAGCCGCAAAAATAAGAACAATATAGCTAGCCATATCTTTCATCGAATCAGTCATATAAGCAGGTACATCTCTAGAACTTTTGATTTTCCCTACTGTTATTCCGTAAACAGAGCCAACT
>NZ_JAOEFX010000626.1 GCF_025421775.1 Paenarthrobacter aurescens
GCCTCTCAACGAGGAGCCCACACTTGCGGGGCCTACTCCGCCTCTTTCAACGGCAGGGGTACGAGCTCCTGGATTTCCTCGAAGGTGCAACCGAACGTATCGCGGACGGTGACGCCGTCGGGTCCGGTGAGGAAGACGGCTTTGTCCGTGTTCCCGCGGGTGACGCAGCCGACGCCGGTGAGCGGGCAAGTGCACTGCTACACGAGTTTGGACCCGCCCTAACGGGTCAGCAAGGTCATCATC
>NZ_JAOEFX010000627.1 GCF_025421775.1 Paenarthrobacter aurescens
TGTAGAACGCTATAGTAAGTCAATGTAATTTTTTGAAAACTCTTTAAATAGTAAATGCGCCCTATCTTTTTACTACTTATAGAATATTAAGTTCGTATGTGTTGAAATATGACGTTATTTGTTTTATCGTAGGAAGAGGAATCATGTTAGTTCCCTATTTTAATTTTATTTACCTAGGCAATTATTGGCTTTATTTCTTATAAACTTTTATTAAACAAAGGGTTACGAGGTTCTTCACTTATT
>NZ_JAOEFX010000628.1 GCF_025421775.1 Paenarthrobacter aurescens
GTCCCGTGTCGAGCGCTACCACGAGGGTCGTGTCCCGCTGCACACCCTGCGCGCGGAGATCGACTACGGCACGGCAGAAGCACACACCACCTTCGGCGTCATCGGCGTCAAGGTGTGGATCTACAAGGGCGACGTCGTGGGCGGTGTCCGCGAGTCCGAGCTGAACGCTCCGAAGAACGAGCGCGGTGGCCGTGGCGACCGTGACCGTCGTCCGCGTCGCGGCGGCCAGCGCCGTCAGCGTGC
>NZ_JAOEFX010000629.1 GCF_025421775.1 Paenarthrobacter aurescens
TGAACCGCTGCTGGCGGCGTATCAGCGCAATCCGGCCGCGCTGCCGCTGTTTGGCGTGCCGTTTGCCGTCAAAGACAACATCGACGTGGCAGGCTGGCCGACCACTGCCGCCTGCCCGGCGCTGACGTATCAGGCCGCAGCCGATGCCTTCGTGGTGGCCAGGCTGAAAGCGGCAGGCGCTATCGTCATCGGTAAAACCAACCTCGACCAGTACGCGACCGGTCTGGTTGGCACCCGCTCGCC
>NZ_JAOEFX010000630.1 GCF_025421775.1 Paenarthrobacter aurescens
TATTAATACTAAAGCGAGCCAGTCTTTTTTCAGCGTTTCCATAAAACCGCCGAGCATGATGCTTCCTCCTTTCTTCACTGCTGCGTCTCAGTCATTTTCTCTACGTGTATGAGCTTTTATTTTATGTAATTTCAAAATATCTAATCGTATAGTTTCAATATTTCTTTTCGTGTTTGCACACACTATGTTCACAATCAATTCATTACACTTTTCCTAGTCATAATGGTATGATTTTCGTATATT
>NZ_JAOEFX010000631.1 GCF_025421775.1 Paenarthrobacter aurescens
AGCTGGGTCTTTCTCCGGTGGAAGTGCGGACCGTGGTAGTGGATTCCACTGGCTTTGGGCCTGAAGCCGCAGCCCGGGACGCCCGTCATGCTTCGTTGGAGTCCTCCGCCGATGACCTCCGCTGCGACGCGATCTTGTTGGGCCACACCCTGGCTGACCAGGCTGAACTGGTGCTTCTCGGTTGGGCCCGTGGTTCCGGGACGCGATCCCTGGCCGGTATGAGGCCTGCCCGTGGACGCCTGC
>NZ_JAOEFX010000632.1 GCF_025421775.1 Paenarthrobacter aurescens
GAAGACTGGTTCCTCCATTCCAAGGACACGCTGGATTCCCAGTTCTATGGCCCTCACAATTGGACGATTCTCTAAGGTCCAGTTCGGGTTAGTACAGGGTACCATTGGCTCTACTACCGCACCTGGCGCTACAGCACTAACAAGATTCCTAGCGACATCAAGTACAAACTCGGGCTTCATACCGAATGGAACCCGGGTATCCACTTTAATGATACACTTGTCTGCGACGACGTTCACATTTGT
>NZ_JAOEFX010000633.1 GCF_025421775.1 Paenarthrobacter aurescens
GTCCCTGTCCAACAGCATCTTCAGTTCCGACGGGTTCTCCTGCTCCGCGCGGGCGGCAACTGATGCCCGCTGGGCATGATGGTGTTCTTCAGCTTGAAAGAGCTGCGTACCGAAAAGTTTCTGTAGGAGGTCCAGACGGTCGTTGGCCATGGACCGCAAGAACCCCGCGAAATCCCCCTGCGGCAGCAACAACACCCTGGTGAACAGGTCAAGGTACATTCCAAGGACATCGGCGAGATCGGC
>NZ_JAOEFX010000634.1 GCF_025421775.1 Paenarthrobacter aurescens
TGCCCCCACAAAATTAATCTCGAGCTTTTCGTCCTGATTCACAATTTCAATGACTTTGTCCTCAAAAAAGTAGGGAGCATCATATTTATCTTGTTTTTTAATAGCAACATAATTGTTTTTCGCTGTTAAGACTGGAAATACCACATTTGTTTTCTTGGTTCCGTTCTGGACAATCTCCACTTCAGCCATTAGCATGACCTGTTTACTAGCAATCGCAAAAAATAACTTACCAATCTCTCTTC
>NZ_JAOEFX010000063.1 GCF_025421775.1 Paenarthrobacter aurescens
CACTGACGCTCGGGCAGCTCACCAGCTTCGTCATGTACTTAGGGCTGATGATTTGGCCGATGCTGGCGCTGGCGTGGATGATTAACATC
This sequence comes from Paenarthrobacter aurescens, assembly GCF_025421775.1. Lineage (GTDB taxonomy): Bacteria > Actinomycetota > Actinomycetes > Actinomycetales > Micrococcaceae > Arthrobacter > Arthrobacter aurescens_B. The sequence goes on from NZ_JAOEFX010000063.1 coordinate 90, forward strand.
GTCGAGCGCGGCAGCGCGGCGTGGAGCCGTATTGGTGCGCTGCTGGCGGAAGCGCCTGCGGTTGAGGATGGTCAGCAGCCACTGCCGGTGGAAGCGGGCGTGCTGCAGGTGGCGATCCGCGCCTTCCACTATCCGGCGAGCAGCGCGCCGGTGCTGAGCGTCGTGCATTTCCAGCTACTACCGGGGCAGATGCTTGGGCTGTGTGGGCCTACCGGCTGCGGCAAAAGCACGCTGCTGAGTCTGGTTCAGCGCCACTTTGATATTGATCAGGGCGAGATTT
>NZ_JAOEFX010000635.1 GCF_025421775.1 Paenarthrobacter aurescens
TTCAACTTCCGCTCCGTCTCTTATTACAACGGCCGTTTTAGCCTGTAAGCCCATCATCTTTTTAATTGCTTCTGAAGAACGGCCTTTAGCGTTTGCTTCAAATAATTTTCCTAAAAGAATCAGCGTAATCAATATAGCGCTCGTTTCATAGTAAAGCTGATCCGTATGAGCAGATGAGCCAAGCGATTTAAGAGAAGAGTATAGACTGTAGAAATAAGCTGCGCTTGTGCCTAGTGCTACTA
>NZ_JAOEFX010000636.1 GCF_025421775.1 Paenarthrobacter aurescens
GCTCTGGCCTTCTCTTCAGCTGCGATGTCTTCATATAAATCTGCAATCGGATCGCCTTTTGCTTGGATATATGTGGCCGTAAATGGATTTCCTGCTGCGTCATGATAAAAAAGGGCACTATCATGATTGGCATAATGGTCACCTATGCCAGCTTCAACCATCTGCTGAGGTGTGGCATCTTTTGTTAGCTTATAAATCATCGTGGCGATCATTTCCAGATGGGCAAATTCCTCAGTTCCGAT
>NZ_JAOEFX010000637.1 GCF_025421775.1 Paenarthrobacter aurescens
GCTTGTGGCGAGTTCCAGCCCGGCGACCATGCGAATGGCACCTGCTGACGCGGTTCGGCGGAGCCCGAGTAACCTTCCATGGAGAAGGCGAACGCGGTGTCCTGGTCTTGCGGGGTGCGTGGTTCGTGAACGCTGATGTCGGCGCGCATGGCGGTGCGGCCGGAATAACGCAGCGGCTCACGGGCCAGTTTCAGACCCTTGATGCGGAAAGCAGCCGACGGTGCAGCATCGACGATGCGCGC
>NZ_JAOEFX010000638.1 GCF_025421775.1 Paenarthrobacter aurescens
GGTTGATGCCCTCGCTGCGGGTGAACATGTGGCAGAAGTGCGCCTGATCGCAGAAGCCGCATTCGAGGCTGATTTGCGTCAGGCTCAAGTCGGTGTGCTGGATCAGCAACTTGGCCCGGGCCAGGCGCTGGGCGCGGATCCAGTCCTGTGGCGACAGGCCGGTGCTGCACTTGAATGCGCGGGAGAAATGACTGCGTGACAGTGAGCAGGCGCGGGCCAGTTCAGCCACTTCGAGACTTTCG
>NZ_JAOEFX010000639.1 GCF_025421775.1 Paenarthrobacter aurescens
CGCCGACAAGAAACGGATTCGCCACGTGGTGAGATTTTTTGAGGGGCGCGAATGACTGATTTTCTTGCCGAACAGGACCGCGCACTGCTGGAGCGCCACGGTCTCGGCAATTTCGACGCACTGTGGGCAAAACAGCTTGAAGCTGTGGATGAGCCCAACACTGCCGGTGGCGGCTGGAGCAGCGTGTTCCGCCTGGATCTTGACGGCCAGGGCTATTACCTCAAGCGCCAGAGCAATTACCT
>NZ_JAOEFX010000640.1 GCF_025421775.1 Paenarthrobacter aurescens
CCTGTTTGTTAAATTTCTCTAGTTTTTTTCGCAAAAGTTTAACCGTCGCATCAATCGTTTTAATGGAAACATCTGATTCATATCCCCATACCCGGTCTAAAATAATATCTCGAGAAAGAACTTGTCCTTTGTTTTTCACTAAAAAATCTAGGAGTTGAAATTCACGAGGACTTAATTGAATAAACTCCTCGTCAAACTGTACGGTTTGACTTGCTCTTTTTAATATCATGCTGGCAATCTCT
>NZ_JAOEFX010000641.1 GCF_025421775.1 Paenarthrobacter aurescens
GTAAAATAGAAGGAATCACCGTTCTTGACGTTATAAAAGACAATGATGGAAAGATTCTTCATAAGATGGAGAGACGGCCAGATTCAGAGATCGTCCACTGTGAACTTGATTGGTCCCGCCGCTTCGATCATATGCAACAGCATAGCGGCCAGCATCTACTCTCTGCTGTCTGCAGGGAACTGTTTGACTCTAATACGGTCAGCTTTCACCTTGGAAAGGAATATTTAACGATCGATATAATG
>NZ_JAOEFX010000642.1 GCF_025421775.1 Paenarthrobacter aurescens
GCTTCATTTGTTTTAAGATTTTCTTCTCAAGCCTCGATACCTGAACCTGGGAAATTCCCAGCCTTGCGGCCACTTCGGACTGAGTTTGATCTTTGTAATACCTCAAATAGACAATGAGCTTTTCACGCTCATCAAGTTCTTCAATTGCTTCTTTTAAGGCAATTTTATCAAACCACTTCGCTTCCGTATGATCAGCAATTTGGTCAAGAAGGGTAATTGGATCTCCATCATTTTCATAGACG
>NZ_JAOEFX010000643.1 GCF_025421775.1 Paenarthrobacter aurescens
CTCGTAGTGGATCCAGACGTTGCAGTTGGCATAGCCATCGTCCGACAACGCAGGCTGAGCCGTTATCAATGTCCCGCCCATGAAGGCTAGGGACGCGCTGTCAGCAAGAATCTTTCGAGAAAAGTTCATGGTGTTCCCCCAAATCTGTGTGGCTTCCAATGTGGTCATTTGATAGTCGGCCACATCGTGCCTTGGAGCTATGGTGCGAACTACCCACGTGTTGTGCTCAGCGAGGGGCGAAG
>NZ_JAOEFX010000644.1 GCF_025421775.1 Paenarthrobacter aurescens
CGGGGGCAACCCCGTGGTGAGGTCAAGGGAGTAGGTGTCCTGTGAGTTTGATGGGGGCATTTCGGGAGATCTCTTGGCCGGCGGGCTAGTTTGCGGCCGGCTGGGGTCCATGACCCGTGGCTGGACGATCGCATCTATAATACGGGAGCTAACTGTCCGTTTCCTGTGAGCTTGCCCTGCTTCAACAGGCTCATGCCGCTCCCGGCTTTTGCTGTCAAGCGCACTTACACTGCTGGTAGGTT
>NZ_JAOEFX010000064.1 GCF_025421775.1 Paenarthrobacter aurescens
AGGTGGGCCAAATTGAAAGCACACTTCCCCAAGAACTTACTGCCTCTTTGAGCAAGCTCCACAGAGACAGAGAGCGCCAAAGATGCCACCACCGTCAGCACCCCACACAACATCAACGAGCAGCAGATCCTCTTTCGCGTCGGCGTGGCCGACGTGGTGCCCAAATCCATTGTTTATCGCCTGATCGCGCCGACCATGGAATTGAGCGAGCCGCTGCGCATCACCTGCCGCGAGGACAAACTCGAGCGCCTGCTCGCCGATCTGGCCATTCAGCGTCTGGATCTGGTGATTTCCGACAGCCCGATGCCTTCGCATCTGGACATCAAAGGCTACAGCCAGAAGCTCGGCGAATGCGGGATCAGTTT
>NZ_JAOEFX010000645.1 GCF_025421775.1 Paenarthrobacter aurescens
GAGAAGGCACGAAGGCGCAAAGGCACAACGTAGAAAGGAATGAGATCGCCGCTTAGCGGCGGAGAGGGGCGCGCCGAGCGCTAACGCCCCTGGCTGCGCCAGCGCTTGACGACCCGCGCCACCATCGCCTCCTCGTCGCCGGTCTGGCGCCACAGCTCGGAGAAGAGCGGGTCGGAGGAAGCGGGACGACGGTCGCGTTCGAGGTCGTCGAACGAGACCCGGATCGGGATCGAGACGCCCTC
>NZ_JAOEFX010000646.1 GCF_025421775.1 Paenarthrobacter aurescens
TTTTCATTACTCCCCCTCGCTGATAACCCGGAAATCTTCGTCCCAGCGTGATTTCTGCTTAACGAATTCCACCACGGCGGGCTGATGGAAGCTGTCCTGCTCGTCGACCCACGGCGCGATCCACAGGCGCTGCGTGGCGTCAGGAATGCGGCGGGCGTCTACCTGTCCCGGTCCGCTGTAGTCCCCCGGCACCACCGGTGTTGCTGCGCGAACCGGCACCGTGGACGCGCGGAGACCGTCTG
>NZ_JAOEFX010000647.1 GCF_025421775.1 Paenarthrobacter aurescens
AAGTCTACTTTGGAAACAGCTGGTGGCTATCGTAGCAACGTACCTATTTGTCGGTATTGCTACCTTCATTATTGTTAAAGTGGTTGGATTAATCGTATCTCTGCGTGCGACACAAGAAGAAGAAACGCTTGGGCTTGATATTACGCTGCACGGTGAAAGAGCGTATCACGAATCAAATATGTAAAAGGGGTGGACACAGTGAGTGATGTTTTAACAAAAATTGAAATTATTACACGCCCTT
>NZ_JAOEFX010000648.1 GCF_025421775.1 Paenarthrobacter aurescens
TTGGAAAAGTGTGTCAATTATATGGATAAGTTAGCAGAATGTTATGCCAGTATAGAACTAATGGGGGGATTACGATAATGGGGAAAAAGAAAATCGTAAAAATTGCATCAGCTACCATAATGGCTGCGACAACGATCGTAGCAGTAGCGCCGGCACCATCGGATGCTGCCACTAGCCTTAATAGTAAAATCAAAACGGCCAAGGCCGCCATCAAAAAACCATTCGATACCTATTTCTACAC
>NZ_JAOEFX010000649.1 GCF_025421775.1 Paenarthrobacter aurescens
AGAAATGGATGACGTTTTCATTACTTTTCGTTTACAACATTTCATTTGCTTGCAAAACCGCCGTATCTTCGACATACAGAGGCAGTCGGATTTTAACAATCGTCCCTTTGTTCTGTTCACTCTCAATCTGCAGGGTACCGTGATGATCATGAATAATTTTGGAGCTGATTGTTAATCCAAGCCCCATTCCTTTTTCTTTTAAAGTAAAAAACGGTTCTCCTATATGTTCTAGACGGTCTTT
>NZ_JAOEFX010000650.1 GCF_025421775.1 Paenarthrobacter aurescens
CTCGCATTTTTGCCGTCACGATCGGCGCGGCGATCGCAAGAAGATCCTGGACGATCCTTGCGCTTTCCTTTATAGCCCGTATAATTCCCCACCCGGCATTGGCGCGTGAAGCTTTGATGCCCGGAATTAGCGGGCTGTATCAGAGTTTTCAGGTCTCGCGCCCAGCGAAGTAAATTGACTCCGGACTGTACAATTATTACAATCCCGCCTCTTTATTAAAGACACATTGAGGCGTCGGTCG
>NZ_JAOEFX010000651.1 GCF_025421775.1 Paenarthrobacter aurescens
TCAGAATGGTATTTGTCTCCCAGCAAATGGACGGCGAAGCGGATAGCCGGGGTGCGATTTTCAAGCAGAGAGGTGCTGCCGGCGTTTGCGGTATCCGTGCAGGTTACCGGCACGGCAGGCAGATCCGCATCGCTGGTGGTGCTGGCCGGGGCGAGGGCGGTCTCATCCTGTGGCGCAGTGCCGGGAATCATGTTCCAGGTGCGCTGGTCGTCTGCCAAGGTGTAACGCTCGCACCAGGTGT
>NZ_JAOEFX010000652.1 GCF_025421775.1 Paenarthrobacter aurescens
TTGTTTTACTGCTTCTTCAGTCAAATCAAAAGGATTATCTACAGGGTTATAGACGCCGTCGTAATGCTTTTTAATATATGCTTTCATTTCTTTTGAGCCATATAATTCAACTAGTTTTTTAATCTGTTTATTGTCTTTGTTTTTGGGAGTGACTGCCGCAAATGTTGCAAACTTATCACTGTCTTCTAGGAACAATGCGTCTTTTTTAGGATTATATCCATTTTGCAATGCATAGTTGCTA
>NZ_JAOEFX010000653.1 GCF_025421775.1 Paenarthrobacter aurescens
GGTGTTTCGCTATGTGGCGGAACTGGCGACGGAGCTGCGCCAGAAGGGCGTGTTCAATATGCTGCTGTCTGACGGACGCTATTTAATGGCCTTCTGCTCAACCAATCTGTACTGGATTACGCGCCGCGCGCCGTTTGGCAAAGCGAAGCTGCTCGATCAGGATGTGGAGATTGATTTTCTGCAGCAGACCACGCCGAAAGACGTGGTGACGGTGATTGCGACGCAGCCGCTGACCGGTAAT
>NZ_JAOEFX010000654.1 GCF_025421775.1 Paenarthrobacter aurescens
CGTCGATAAGCTGGCGGGCTGGGCACTTGTTGCGGTTGTCCTTCTGCTTTGGCTGCTGCCTCGACGGGTTTGTCTCTGTTCCAGTTTGGTTGTTTTCTTCCTTCAAGGTAAGTACCAGATCTGGTTCATACGGGCATCCATCACCAGCACGGTAACGCCCTCTGCCGCATGGACGTAGTTGCTCGAGCGGGTTAGTTCAAGGATGGCCCAATTGTCGGCCCCGAACGGTATCATCAGGGCA
>NZ_JAOEFX010000065.1 GCF_025421775.1 Paenarthrobacter aurescens
CATCCCTCGTACCCTACGCCAGCCTTGCCGTAAGGCCAGGCTATAGTTACGTGATTGCGCACTTGCTAGCATGGAGAGAACCATGAAAACCGAAGACAATATGGCACAAAAATCCGCCACCGACGGCTTTGCGCCAGCGGTGCAGCCCACCGCAGCCAGCACTATCATTACCGCCAGCGATGCCATTCACGCGGGCGAGACGTCCGTGCCGAGCCAGGGTGAAAACCTGCCGGCTTATTATGCTCGTCCGCAACAGTTTAGCGGCACGCTGCCGGTCGTGCTGGTGGTGCAGGAAATTTTCGGCGTGCACGAGCACATCCGCGATCTGTGCCGCCGTCTGGCACTGGAAGGCTATCTCGCCGTG
>NZ_JAOEFX010000655.1 GCF_025421775.1 Paenarthrobacter aurescens
CGAGGCTGACGTAGATTTAGATGTGGCCGCGTTGCGTATGGTTGAATACCGCTTGCTTTTGCTGCCAGATTTGGTTGATAAGGTCTGTGAAATGATTGCATTCGATCTGGTCCAGGACGGTACAAACCCCCAACAGTACCAGCACTTCAACTGTTCACATCTCAAAGAATAGCAGATCTAGAAAGTCTTCGGAGTCAGAGACAAGGGCAAGCTCACCAAAGACGACTTCAAGAAAGCACTC
>NZ_JAOEFX010000656.1 GCF_025421775.1 Paenarthrobacter aurescens
CTTTTGACATTCCTGAAGAAATGACAGAGACGGATATTGCAGAAGTTGTGAACCAATATAAACAAGCTGCAAAGAATGCAATGGATGCTGGCTTTGATGGCGTTGAAATTCATGGTGCACACGGCTACTTAATAGACCAGTTCAATTCTGACACCTCCAATAAAAGGACCGATCGTTACGGTGGTGATTTAAAACAGCGCCTGACTTTTATGAAGGAAGTGCTAAAAGCAGTTATTGATG
>NZ_JAOEFX010000657.1 GCF_025421775.1 Paenarthrobacter aurescens
ATACACGATGTATAAAAAATGCGTGTGAAATTCGGGCATGTGGCGAATGGAGGATGACTGCCCTCTTGATTAAGCTAATCTTATAACAAGTATACAAAATTTTCTTGCGATTCATGAAAAAAGAAAGATGCAGCTGCTGACAAGAGAGGGAGGAATGGCAAAGTGGAGACCCGGGATTACTTAATCAAACCGATGTTGAATCAGCATTATCCTGTGGCTGTGAAAGGAGAGGGGATTTAT
>NZ_JAOEFX010000658.1 GCF_025421775.1 Paenarthrobacter aurescens
TTAAAAAAGACGATGAAAAGCAGACATTTGTTTATGATTTCGCTCGGCGGGGTTATCGGTACCGGTTTCTTTTTAGGAACAGGATACACGATTAGCCAAGCAGGAGCGATTGGAGCTATCCTTTCGTTTATCGTAGGTGGCTTCATTATGTACTTAACAATGCTTTGCTTGGGGGAACTTGCAGTAGCAATGCCAGTTTCCGGTTCGTTTCAGACATATACAACAAAATTTATTGGCCCT
>NZ_JAOEFX010000659.1 GCF_025421775.1 Paenarthrobacter aurescens
CAGAAGGCAGAAGTTGTGTCAGTAGGTCAAGGCCAGGAAGAGGGCTCCGAAGAGCTCCGTAAATGGCTGTCTGGTCGTAAGCCCGTCACCGGGGCAGACACGATGCTGCGTTTCGTCAAGACGCCCGAAGGGGCTTTCGATCTCAGCAATGCGCACCCCTCGGGGCTGGCGCAGTTTCTCGCAGGCCGCAGAACGCGCCTGTCCACACTGATCAGGGACCGCCAACAATACTTGGTGGCG
>NZ_JAOEFX010000660.1 GCF_025421775.1 Paenarthrobacter aurescens
CCGCCGGCCGAGCCGCTCACGAGTGCGCCGGCCCGCCGGGCCCGCAGTCCCGGAAGGACGGCCTTGATCATGGCCACCGGGCCGAACCCGTTGGTGTCGAACAACGTCCGGACGGCGCCGTCGTCGCCCTCTTCGATTGCGGCGCGGTAGCCGGAGCCGGCGTTGTTGACGAGGACATCGACGACACCCAAACGTTCCTCGGCCTCCTTAACTGCGGCGTCAAGCTGCGACTCTTCGGTG
>NZ_JAOEFX010000661.1 GCF_025421775.1 Paenarthrobacter aurescens
TTACCATTGGGACTCTGGGAACCCAGGACGGAAGGTAATTATACATAAAAGTGAAAGGTGATTATTGAAGACTGAAAAGGGTAAAATAGTAATTGTACAAGAAGGACGTGTCACGAACATGTCTCGGAATCTGTAAGACTTCGACTTGTCTCAGGTCATTTAAAATAGTAATTGGACTCCCGAAAGGTATATAAAGAAATAAATGTGCAGTTGCAACACAAGAACATGGTTAAGGAGAAT
>NZ_JAOEFX010000662.1 GCF_025421775.1 Paenarthrobacter aurescens
CAGCACAATACTAACCATTACGGACGTTCTGCTTTTCATTTGACAATCTCCTTATCTGTATAATCTGAGCATTTAGTTTACTCCTGCTTGATAGATGTTGTCTAGATTTGTGCATAAAAAAGCAGATAAAAAGCTGAGCTATAGCTTTTTATCTGCTTTTTTGACAAGGCCAGCTCCCCCCCTGATTGTCAGCAATGTAAAACTAACACTTGCAAATGTATGAAAGATGGTCCACTTTTT
>NZ_JAOEFX010000663.1 GCF_025421775.1 Paenarthrobacter aurescens
GCCCGCAGGGTCTCCCTGTTGGAGAAGAGCTGGGCGTGGAGTTTTGCCGTTTCCACCACAAGCTGGCGGGCCGGCTTGGGGTCACGCACGTGGCACGAAGCTCCGGTGCCATCTGCGGTGGAGACGACTGCACTGTCCCAGTGCGCGAGGCTCCAGCCTTTGCCGTCCTGGTGCGCGACGTGTGCCGCGGGGTGCTCGGTGGCGGAGGGGCGGGCGGGGGCCCGCGGGGGCTGGGGGGCG
>NZ_JAOEFX010000066.1 GCF_025421775.1 Paenarthrobacter aurescens
AAAACGCGACCCCAACCCCCGCCAGGGATTTTGACGGGAAGTCTCAGTCGCGCAGGTTGGGGTTGATGATCGCGTCCGCTGCCGGCAGCGTATCGCCAGGCAGGTGGTGATCGGTGACCAGCACCGGGATCCCCAGCTCGTGCGCACGATCGACACCGGCATGGGAGGAGATCCCATTGTCGACGGTGAGGATCATTTGCGCGCCGCGGGCGTGGGCCTGATCGACCACTTCCGGGCTCAGGCCGTGGCCATCCTCGAAGCGGTTCGGCACCAGATACGAGACGTTATCGCACCCCATCGCCCGCAGGCTGAGCACGCTCAGCGCGGTACTGGTGGCGCCATCGGCATCAAAATCCCCCACCA
>NZ_JAOEFX010000664.1 GCF_025421775.1 Paenarthrobacter aurescens
TTCCGTTGTTTCGCTGTGCTTATTTGTGGTTTTTTTCTTGTCGTTGGGGGGTTGGGGGTTTGGTGGTGGTTTGTGGGGGGTTTTGTTGTTGTGCTTATTTTCCCGTTTTGTGTGGGGTTTTTTTTTTCTTTTTTTAAAAAGAACAAAATCGGGGTGTTTTTTTTGTTTTTGCCTTTTTGTTTTTGGGTTTTGGTTTTGGGTTTGGGGGGTTTTTTTTGTTTTTATTTATCTGGTTGGTCG
>NZ_JAOEFX010000665.1 GCF_025421775.1 Paenarthrobacter aurescens
TAATTGGTCATTCCTGTAGAGATAACAGATTCCTAGCGATTCCGCTACCAATCTGTAATCGGTAGATCGAGCCAATGCTGACAGTAAGCACAGGTCGCAACTCGCTGTCTAACCCGCCAGCATGGCCAGGTAGTTATCCAACTGCCCTGCCAAGTCCTGCGAAAAGTGTTCCGCTGGGGATAGTGCCTCCACTATCTGCGCGCCGAGCATCATGTTGAGCAGGAGATCGGCGAAGGCGG
>NZ_JAOEFX010000666.1 GCF_025421775.1 Paenarthrobacter aurescens
TAAATAGCGATTCGCGGCCTGAAATACAAAGTAATGTCCTGAAATGGTTCGGCAGTCGCCGCCGGACGGCGCTTAGGCTATAACACGGGGCAGGTTTACTCTCAGGGACATGTTAATGAACAAGATTTCACTGTTGCAGCGCCTGACCAATCGCCGCCAGCTGATCCTCTCCGGCCTGGCGCTGGCGGTGCTGTCGCCGCGCGCCGTCCAGGCGCAGGAAACGCGCGCGGCACTGCCCG
>NZ_JAOEFX010000667.1 GCF_025421775.1 Paenarthrobacter aurescens
CCGGCATCAATCAGCACCAGACCGCCGTCGCGCATTTCGCTTTCGTTTTCGGTGTAGTGCAAAATGCAGCCGTTCTCACCGGAGCCCACGATGGTGTTGTAAGACGGAAAGCGCGCGCCGTGGCGAGTGAATTCGTGATGGATTTCGCCTTCCAGCTGATATTCAAACATGCCGGGACGGCACGCCTGCATCGCACGGGTATGTGCCAGCGCGCTGATTTTTCCTGCGCGGCGCAGAAT
>NZ_JAOEFX010000668.1 GCF_025421775.1 Paenarthrobacter aurescens
TCATATATTTGTTTTTTTCTTAATTCTGTTAGTAAAACATCAATAGGTATCCTAGCTTTAGTTAGACCTTTATAAGATATTTCTCCATTTTTTATAAGAGGAAAAGGCGAAGGATCAACAAATTTTGTGAATTTTAACCACTTAAGACTTAAAAATACCATAATAAGATATAAAATAACTAATACACCTATCGTTATCATAGAACCTTTCATACCTAAATGTTGATCTGACAAAGGATG
>NZ_JAOEFX010000669.1 GCF_025421775.1 Paenarthrobacter aurescens
TCAGGAACCGAGATGACAATCTTAACGCCTTTTTGTATATTGTATTCAGCTAGAAGCTGCTCAGCCGTTTCTTTCAGCATCTTTCTTGGAACAGGGTTAATGGCTGCCTCACCGACAGGAACTGGGAGGCCGGGCTTTGTCACACGCCCTACTCCCACTCCTCCATCAATGATAATGTCTGCACCATTACACCACGAAACTTCAGAAATAATCAGCGCTCCGTGCGTGGCATCGGGATC
>NZ_JAOEFX010000670.1 GCF_025421775.1 Paenarthrobacter aurescens
GGGGTCGTTTCGGCCTTAAGTGACTTTGGCGAGGTAAGCGGCGTATTCATCCGCGGAGTAGGGCGGAACATATGTGCGGCTATGCCGCTCAACCGGTTCCACCCAGTCCAGGAGATCAGCGACCCCGTCGTGTGCGATACGGGTTGCACCGGCGGTGTAAAAGCTGTTCCCGCATGCCATGTACTAGTTGCCCTTTTCGAGCAGAACAAATCTCCGCCCCCGGACAGCGGCTGCGTGCG
>NZ_JAOEFX010000671.1 GCF_025421775.1 Paenarthrobacter aurescens
TTAGACCCACTTCTTCTAAAATAGGCAAAAATTCATTTGGATAGACGGTACCAAATTTTGCACTATCCCAGCGGATAAGCGCTTCCGCCCCTATCACACCAGACGTCTTTAAATCGATTAACGGCTGATAAACGAGCTGAAACTCATGTCTTTCTAGCGCATACTTTAACTCATTCTCCATGCTGATTGTTTTAATTATTCGTTCATTAGATGAAGACGAACTCATTTCATATGTGTTT
>NZ_JAOEFX010000672.1 GCF_025421775.1 Paenarthrobacter aurescens
TGGCATTACGCTCAATGCACGGCACCTGTACCTGACCGGCGACCGGATCGCAGGTCAGTCCGAGGTTGTGTTCCATGCCGATTTCAGCGGCAACACACACCTGCTCCGGGCTGGCTCCCAGCAGTTCAGCGAGGCCAGCGGCGGCCATTGAGCAGGCCACGCCTACTTCGCCCTGGCAGCCGACTTCGGCACCGGAAATCGAAGCGTTCATTTTGTACAACACGCCAATCGCGCCCGAG
>NZ_JAOEFX010000673.1 GCF_025421775.1 Paenarthrobacter aurescens
ATCAGCGCGCAGCACAGCCCCAGCTTCTGCTTCATGCCCCCGGACAGCTTGCCCGCGGGCCGGGACAAAAAGGCCGACAGGCCGGTGCTGCGGGTCAGGCTGTCGATGCGGCGGCGGCGCTGGGCCGCGTCATGGCCGAACAGGCGGCCAAAGAACTGCAGGTTTTCTTCCACGGACAAGGTGGGGTAGAGATTCTTGCCCAAGCCCTGCGGCATGTAGGCGATGCGCGGGCAGACGGT
>NZ_JAOEFX010000067.1 GCF_025421775.1 Paenarthrobacter aurescens
TAAGCTCCAAGGCCATTGAGGAGAATGTCGAAGATGTTTACTTATCTCTTCAACAGTCCTTAAAAAGCGCAGATTTAGATGTAGGCGTTCCCTTTTACATAGAAAAAGGTCGAGTCGCTGTAATGGACGACATTGGTGAACTTCTGACGCCAAAAGTGGTGGTACTTTTAATTGGAGAACGTCCAGGACTTATAAGTGCAGAATCCTTAAGTGCCTATTTATGCTATGAACCGAGAAAAGGAATGATTGAAGCTGAGAGAATGGTGGTTTCCAATATTCATAAAGGCGGCATTCCTCCAGTTGAAGCGGGTGCTTATCTCGGTACATTGGTTCAAAAAATTTTAAAATATGAAGCTAGCGG
>NZ_JAOEFX010000674.1 GCF_025421775.1 Paenarthrobacter aurescens
GCTTCAATAAAACGGTCAAGATCGCCATCCAGTACGGCCTGGGTGTTACGCGTTTCTACGCTGGTACGCAGATCCTTGATGCGCGAATCGTCAAGAACGTATGAACGGATCTGGCTACCCCAGCCGATGTCCGACTTGTTCTCTTCCGCCGCCTGCTTGTCGGCATTCTTCTTCTGCATTTCGTATTCATACAGCTTGGCACGCAGCTGTTTGAAGGCCTGATCTTTGTTCTTATGCTG
>NZ_JAOEFX010000675.1 GCF_025421775.1 Paenarthrobacter aurescens
TCCTTCCAGTTGTACAGATCGTAGGAGCTGTAGGCGTGCACACCCGGTGCTGAGTGGTAACCATTGGTGAGGTCCTCCCCGTACAGGTAGTAGATCTTCTTACCTTCGGAATCCTTGGACGTCACCACCTGGCCACCATGGGCCTGGCTCAGGTTGCCGTTGTTATCCCGCCAGTCCTGGCCGGGCCGGATGCTGTTGTAGCCCGTGCCCTCACTGGCATTCCGCAGGGTGAAGGCCTG
>NZ_JAOEFX010000676.1 GCF_025421775.1 Paenarthrobacter aurescens
GGTCATCTGACCTACCTGGGCGTCCTTGGCAATATCCAGCTGGACCGGACCGGGAATGCCAGTGGACGCGAGGTGGAATGCCTCGGACATGTAGTGCGGAATGTCATTGGGGTCGGTCACCAGGTATGAGTGCTTGGTGATGGGCATCGTGATTCCCACGATGTCTTCTTCCTGGAAGGCATCGGTGCCGATGACTCCACTGGATACCTGGCCGGTAATGGCCACCATCGGCACGGAGT
>NZ_JAOEFX010000677.1 GCF_025421775.1 Paenarthrobacter aurescens
AGAAGGCGTATGCCCCTTCCGTGTCGCCGCAGCGGGCGGTCACAATCCCGTGGATAGCCTTGCTCAGGGAAGAGTCGTGGATGGTGCGCGGCTCGTAGAACGCCAGATTGGCGGCGCACTGCTGCGGCGTAAACCGTTCCGGTAACAGGTAATTGAGCATCACCACATCCGCCTGCTTCAGGATCTGCATCTCATTCACTTCCGCCCGGGAGTAATCGAGCAGGATGGTCTGTTTGCCC
>NZ_JAOEFX010000678.1 GCF_025421775.1 Paenarthrobacter aurescens
CTTGTTCGCAGGGAAGGATCCGGTGAAACAAACACCTGTATAAAATGTCAGTAAAATGAGGCGAAGACAAACGTATAACTGCGAAGCGCCTTCAGGAAACGAAATGTAAAATATGAAATCGGGCTGAACATCCGGCTTGAAAAGGGTATTATTGATGCAACTTATCAGTGGGTATCAGGCCATGTCAGGAAAACGGATCGCGCGCGAAAAAGAGACCATCCCCAAGATGATCGCGCTGT
>NZ_JAOEFX010000679.1 GCF_025421775.1 Paenarthrobacter aurescens
ATCATCAAAGAAGGCTCCGGTGTATTGGTCAAACGGACCCCCGTGGATGGTTAGGAGTACCGGGGGGGGTCCCGGCCCAGCCGGAAGCAACAACCAACAGTGGACTGGATGCACATCGGCGGATTCGGCCTCGAAATCCATGGGATCACTGACGCGGGACTTGTTTCTGAGGACCGCAGAAAAGTCCGTCAGGAGGCGGAGTTCGCAACTCTCAAAGGACGCAAAGTCGCCCACAGTGG
>NZ_JAOEFX010000680.1 GCF_025421775.1 Paenarthrobacter aurescens
ATTTGATTGCACTGGTCACTCGTTCCTGCACATTTTGGGGACGGCTTTGCTCATGGTGACGCGTAAAATCATCTTTTTCTGGATGCTTTTTATGGTCATGGCAGGGATAGCTTTTTTATTCATTCCTGATCAGTCGATTGCAGCCATTGCGATTTATTTTACTATTATTTATTTTGGATTAATTACCGGGACCGCCTTACATGAGGCAGCACACGGCTATGCGCATCGGAAATTTGCGG
>NZ_JAOEFX010000681.1 GCF_025421775.1 Paenarthrobacter aurescens
AATAAATGGGATTTAGGAGTAGCATAAGAGAAAGTTGCCACCACTTTTTTTATTATTTAACTAAAGGGTGCGTTAGCTGAAGATCAGAGCTGTCTTTAAGGCGGCTTTTTCTTATGGCACTAACGGGGCAGGATAGTGAAAGAAGGAAATTTAAATGCACCTAGTTCTGATTGAAATCGCCCACTATTGGGCGATTATTTGTTTGTTGTAGGAAAATTTAAAAATTTCAAGCCAAACGA
>NZ_JAOEFX010000682.1 GCF_025421775.1 Paenarthrobacter aurescens
GGTATCCCGAACCTGCCGCACGAGTCGGTTCCGGTCGGCAAGGACGAAGAAGACAACGTCGAAGTGCGCCGCTGGGGCACGCCGACTCAGTTCGATTTCGAAGTCAAAGACCACGTTGCCCTCGGCGAAAAGTTCTGCTGGCTGGACTTTGATACCGCCGCCAAGCTATCCGGCGCGCGCTTTGCGCTGTTGCGTGGCCCGATCGCGCGGCTGCATCGCGCACTGGCGCAGTTCATGAT
>NZ_JAOEFX010000683.1 GCF_025421775.1 Paenarthrobacter aurescens
CGGTTTGTGGACGAACCGGGGATCCTGGGGGGGTGTGGCACTGTTTTGGGGGGGGTGGGTGGTGTTGTTGAGACCGTTGGCACCCCGGGCGCCGGGGCGGTCATGGGGAGCCCCGTTGCGGTGGCGTTGGGGTTTTTTTTGGGGGGTTTTGCCCTGTGTTGTGGGCCCCCCCCCCGCGCGTCTTTGTCGGTGGTGTGTTGTGGTTTGTTGCGGTCTCTTTGTGGTTGCCGGCCCCCCCC
>NZ_JAOEFX010000068.1 GCF_025421775.1 Paenarthrobacter aurescens
ATTAAAAAAGCGATTGAAGAACAAGGTAAACAACTGGACGATTTCCTGCTGTAAGGAACCAGTGCTTCGCAGCATGCCAGCCCTGGCGCTGAGCTCTGTTTTACACCGGGTAAGAAAAAAGGAAGCCGCTGGCTTCCTTTTTTTATCGCGACTTATTACTGATAGAAGTCGCGGTACCAGTCAACAAAACGCTGCACGCCCTGCTCTACGCTTGTCTGCGGGCGGAAATTTATCGCGTCATACAGCGGCTGGGTGTCTGCACTAGTGCCTAATACATCGCCGGGCTGCATCGGCAGCATATTTTTCTTTGCCTCAATCCCCAGCGCTTTTTCCAGCGACTCAATGTAAGTCATCAGGCTG
>NZ_JAOEFX010000006.1 GCF_025421775.1 Paenarthrobacter aurescens
GACGGTGGCGCGGCCGGCACCCCGGGCGTCCACGACGGCGGCGCTGATGGCGGTGCCGATGGGGGCGCAGACGGTGGCGCAGACGGTGGTGCTGAAGGCCCCGCGGACGGTGGCGCGGCCGGCACCCCGGGCGTCCACGACGGCGGCGCTGATGGCGGTGCCGATGGGGGCGCAGACGGTGGTGCTGAAGGCCCCGCGGACGGTGGCGCGGACGGCACCCCGGGCACCCACGACGGCGGCGCTGATGGCGGCGCTGACGGTGGCGCCGACGGTGGCGCTGATGGCGGTGCCGAACAACGAGGCAGCTGAGTTTGAGCTCCACCAGCACTGATTTCCAGGACCTCGGCGCGGTGAACGGCGCCGGGGTCTTGGAAACACGCCTGATTGACATCGGCCGTGAGAGGTTCGCCAACGACGTCTGGGGGCGCGCTGCGCTGCTCACGCGTGGTGTCAGCGACTTCTCCGACGTGTTCTCAGCCAACGCCGTTGACGAACTGATTTCGCGCCGAGGACTACGGACGCCTTTCCTGCGGGTCGCCAAGGGTGGCTCCACACTTCCCGAGTCTTCGTTCACTGCCCCGGCGGGTGTGGGTGCCACTATCGGGGACCAGCTCGACGACACTGAGCTTTGGCGCAAATTTGCCGACGGTGCCACCCTCGTCCTGCAGGCGCTGCACCGCACATGGGAGCCCGTGTCGCGCTTCAGCACTCAGCTGAGCACCGAGCTTGGCCATCCTGTGCAGGCCAATGCCTATATCACCCCGCCTCAGAACCGTGGTTTCGATGACCACTATGACGTCCACGACGTCTTCGTCCTGCAGATCGAGGGCACCAAGCGCTGGATCATCCATGAGCCTGTCCATGAGGACCCGCTGCGGAGCCAGCCTTGGACCGATCGCCGCTCCGCCGTCGCGGAGGCCGCTCAAGGCGAGGCTTATATCGACACGGTCCTGGAACCAGGCGATGTCCTCTACTTGCCGCGTGGTTGGTTGCATGCCGCCCAGGCGCAGGGCAAGGTCTCCATCCATCTGACATTGGGAGTCCACAACTGGACCCGCCATGCGCTGGCTGAACACCTCGCACAGGCCGCACTGGCAGCGCTGGGAGACGATCCCGGGATGCGCCGATCCTTGCCGTTGGGAGTGGATGGACCCGATGGGGAGATCGCCGCCATCCGTGAGCGTCTCGCCGCTGCTGTCCTTGACGCCGACACCACTTCCCTTTTCCACCGCGCCCGGAGGGGACAGGGACGCCCGGCCCCGCTTGGACCGGTAGCCCAGCTCGCGGCCATCGAGGGCCTCGGCCCCGAGTCGTCGGTGCGGCTTCGGGATGCACTGGAAGCGCGTCTCGAGGGCTCACGCTTGACGACGCGCGTGGGCTGGCTCGACTTCCCCGAGGCGAACCTGCCGTCCGTACGGCGCCTGATGGACGGCGGGAATCACTTGGCGTCTGATCTCGGCGTTGAACTCGTCGAAAGGCTGTTGCGCGCAGGAGTTCTCGTCCCCGTTGAACAGTGACCTTGAGTTGAACGGTGACCTTGAGTTGAACAGTGGCCTGAGTTGAACAGGGGCCTCGAACCGTGACGTCCCCAGTGGCTGCGACAGGACGGTTCTTCTGCGCGGAAAGCGCCCGGATGCGGGGCGACTCGATGGCAGGTACCGCGCCGCCAGGCTTGGTGTGGATCCTCATCGAGTACCGGGGCGGGTGGCCGCCCAATGGCTTCGAGGGCCTCAATCTGGAGGCAGGGACCAAAGCCCTCGTATTAGCCGCCGCGCGGACGGCGAATGCGCGGGTTCTCCTGGTGCGGCGGCCCGGCACCCGCCGGCGCCCCGGTCCCGGCCGTTGGGCCGTTCTGCGTCATCAAAGCTCCGGCGCGTATCTGCAACTATGGGGAACGTGGGACCGGGATGTGGACCTGGCGCAGATTGCTTCGGCCCTGGCCTCTCCCGGAAGGCCCGGTTTCCCGCCGGTCATCCTGGTCTGCGCCCATGGTCAGCATGACGCCTGCTGCGCAGTGCGCGGACGACCCGTGGGACGTGCTCTCGGTGAGCGTTGGCCAGAGCTGGTGTGGGAGTGCTCCCACATTGGCGGTGACAGGTTCGCGGCCAACGCCGTCATCGTCCCCGACGGGGTGTACTACGGCGGGCTCGACGCGGAGTCCTCCGTTGCTACGGTCGGGGAACACCTCTCGGGCCGCATCCACGCAGAGTATCTCCGCGGGTATACGGATCTCTTCCCACCACAACAAGCAGCCGTGGCGGCCGTGCTCGGCCAGTTCGGCCCCGCCGGGCGGAACGATTATGTGGTTACCGAGACCGTGCGTGAGGGCGAGTACTGGCGCATCCACATCACCGGCCGCCCGCCCCGCCCGGCGCATATCGATGTGGAACTGCAGGCCCGCCGCTCACCGCCGTGTCAGCTGACCTGCCTGGCGCCGGCGGTTGGCTCGGTCATGGTCTACGAACCCACTTCCATCCGCGAAGCCCGACGTTGGTAGACCGCAGGCCTTGCCGGAAATCCTCATAACGGGATTCCGGGTCTTCGGGCTGATCCATGTCCAGCGGCGAGTCCAGCAAGCCCGGCGGTTTGGGCACTCGGGCCAGCAGCAGGCAGACAACAGTCAGCCAGGCCACCGCGACGGTCAAAACCTCCGCCCACACCAATTCGCCAAGCTCCATGATGAGATCTTATGGCCCAGGCAGTAAAACTGTAAGCATCCTTATCACTGGTGTGGCTCTGGCTCCACTAGGCTTGAAGCATGACTCAGGCAGGGCGGAAGTAGTGGCGAAACGCGGTAAGAAGTCGACGACGGGAGTCGTCGAGGTGCCGGCCGGAACCCGTCCTGACGGTCCGGTCGCCGGGATTTACTACATCGATACCGGCGACTGCGAGCTCATCCCGGACCAGGACAACTCCAATGGCTGGCTGCTCAAGATCAACGGGGTCATGAGCTCGCACATTGACCTCGCCGATCCGCTGTTCCTGGATTTTGAGTACATGCGCTGGATCGCTGCCTTGGTTGAATCACGTTGGCCTCGGGAGCAAAAGCCGAAGCTGCGTGCCCTGCATCTTGGCGGGGGAGCGTGCTCCATGGCACGGTACTTCCACGCTGCCTACCCGGAAGCGCGACAGGTAGTTGTTGAGCTGGACGGAAAGTTGGCTGACTACGTCCGCGGCTGGTTCGACCTTCCCAAGGCCCCTCTGCTGCGGATTCGCGTGGGCGAGGCGCGGGAAGTGACAGAGTCGCTCACTCCGGACACGCGCGATCTCATCATCCGCGATGTGTTCGCTGGTGCCTTCACGCCCCGGGCACTCATCACCCGCGAGTTCACGGCGCATGCGGACTCGGTCCTCGCCCCCGATGGGCTGTACGTCGTCAATTCCGGTGACGCTCCGGACCTCAAGAACGCCCGGGCCGACGCCGCCACCATCGCGGACACGTTCGAGCACACCATGATCATCGCGGACCCGGCAATGCTCAAGGGCCGGCGCTACGGGAACATGATCATGGCCGGCAGCCACGCGCCGTTCGGCGACGACCCCACACTGGCCCGCAGGCTCTTGGGCGGAGGCGTTCCCGCGCACATTTGGGATGATGCCAAGGTACGCGCGTTCGCCGCCGGAACGCCGGTGCGGCACGATCCGGTTGCCGAACGCGCCGCCGAGGCTTCAATTCCGGCTGAGTGAGCTGTTCCACGCTTCCCACAGATGGGCATAGCGCCCGCCGTTGACCAGCAATTCCGCGTGCGACCCCGACTCGACAATCCGCCCATGCTCCATCACTACTACGGTGTCCGCGGTGGCAGCCTGGGACAAGCGGTGCGCGATCACCACTGAGGTCCTGCCCGCCAGGGCGGCTTCGGCTGCCTGATCCAGCATGGTGGCAGACCCTGTTCCCGCCTCTGCCGTGGCTTCGTCGAGGACTGCAATGGGCGGGTCCTTGAGCATCAGGCGGGCAAGAGCCAGTTGCTGTGCCTGCTCCGGGGTGAGCTGGTGGCCGCCGGCGCCTACGGGAGTTTCCAGTCCGTCGTCGAGCGTTTCAAACCAGGAAGCACCCACGGCGTGCAGGGCGTGCGCGAGTTCCCCGGGTGAAGCATCGGGCTTGGCGAGGAGGAGGTCCTCGGCGAGTGTGCCGGAAAAGACGTGCACTTCCTGGCTGACCATTGCGATGCGCTCATGAAGATCTGACGGCGGAGCTGCGGCGGAGTCCACCCCGCCCACCCATGCGGTCCCGCTCTGCGGGTGCTCCAATCCCATGATCACCTTGGCCAGGGTGGTCTTGCCGGCGCCCGAGGTTCCTACGATCGCCACGCGCTCGCCGGGCCTCACGGTGAGCGAGACACCGTGGAGTGCGGGCCGCTGACCGGGATAAGCAAAGGTGACCTCGTCCAGGACGACGCCTGCGGCATTAAGCGGGACTGCGTCAGTAAGCGGGGCCATGGCCGGGACGGTGGTCGGCGCCGCGGACATGGTCAGCCCGAACATCCGGCCCAAACCGGCAGCTGCCTTCTGGAGCTCGTCGAACTGTCCCAGGACCAGGCCGATCGGATCGAACAGCCGGTAGAAGTACAGGGCAGCGGCCGTGGCGGCACCAATTGTCACGGCGCCCTCGGCGTGGAGCCAGAAGCCCACCACCAGCACGGCGGACAAACCGATGAGCTCGGCCAAATTGAGTCGGTTGTAGAAACGGGTCAGGTAGTTGACGCCCTTGAGTGCATGGCCGATGTTCTCCTGGGAAGCTGCAGCAACAAGATCAGCGTGGCGTGAACCGATGCCCAAAGCCAGGACAGACGGTGAACCATGGACTGTCTCGATGATCTGCTCCGTCCGGTTGGCCTCGGTGATCCGAACGGTCCGGTAGATAGGGGCGGTTCGCTTGAGGAACCAGCGCAAGGTGAAGATCTGCAACGGCGCGGCAATGAGCACCGCGACGGCGAAACGCCAGTCGATCACGCCCAGACCCAGCAGCGTCACAGCGATGGTGAAGGCCGCGCTGGTGAACGCGGGCAGGACTCCCGAGATCGCTTCGCTGACGGCTTCGACATCGCCGGACACGCGGGCCACGACGTCGCCGATGCCGGCCTTTTCCAGTTTCGCGAGCGGCTTGCGGACAGCTGCAGCGAACACTTCCTCGCGCAGCCCGGCCAGGGCCTCCTCGCAGATCCGTGCCAGCAGGTTCTGACCCATAATGCCCAGCAGGGCACCCAGACCACCGGCAACCAAGAGCCCGATCGCCAGCCAGAGGAGGGACATGACGTCGCCACCGCTGGCTGCGATGTTGACCATGATGCCCAGGATCGCCGGGGCCGCCAGTCCGCAACAGGACGCCGCGAGCAAGACAATTATGGTCAGGGCGAGCCGGCCCGGGCGCTGCGCCAGCAGGCGCCACATGGCCTTCCGGGTCTCACGGGGGGTGGCAATGGGAAGGATGTCGGCGCTCAAGAGCCCACCACCTCGCGGTAATCAGGGGACGTGGCAAGAAGTTCGCGGTGTGTACCGGTTTCAGACGTCCCGTCGGCTCCGCCCACCACCACCCGATGGCACACGGCCAGCAGCGTGGGGCTGGTGGTCACGAGGACCAAGGCCTTGTCCGGGAAGTTGCGCAGTCCGTCGGCGATCACAGCTTCGGTGGCGGTGTCGACGGCGGTTGTGGGGTCGTGCAGGACCAGTACCGGTTGCTGCTGGTGCAGGGATCGGCCAAGGACCAGCCGCTGCCGCTGGCCGCCGGACAGGCTCTGGCCATGTCCGGTGAGGATAGTTTCGGTGCCTCCCGGCAGTTGCGGGACGAAGTCCTCGACGGCGGCAGCCGCCATGGCGCGCTCCTGCAGTTCGGTGCTGGCTACTGCGATGTTTTCGCGGACACTGCCGCGGAACAGTACTCCGTCATGGCTGTCTGCGAAGATCCTGGACCGGAAGTGGACCGGGTCCAGGTCTGCGGCGTCCTGGCCATCGATGGCCACCAATCCGCGGGGAGCGGGCGTGCGAAAGCCCAGGGTGTCCACCAGGAGCCGGGCTTGAGTGCCGCTGGGAAGCACGACGCCCACGATTTCACCTGCCGAGGCTGTGAAGGGAGGGAAAGCAGCGTCGCCGGAGCCGGGCCGGAGTTCCAGCAGCGGCACTGGTTCGCCCTGGGAGGCGAGCGTTGCTGCTGGGTTGGCTGCCGCCGTCGTGCGTTCTTCTGATTCAGGTGCGGGGACAGCGTCCGGTTCCGCGAGCAGGACTGCTATGCGGGCAGCTGAGGCGCGCTTCCGGGCGAGTTCGACGCTGAGGAAGCCAAGTGCGGTCATGGGGCCCTGAACGAATTGCGTCACGCCAACAACTGCTACCAACTGCCCCACAGTGATGCTGCCCTGGACGGCGAACCAGGCCGCGAAGAAGGCGATTCCGGCCAGGAACGCTGCCGACAGCGCGGTGCTGGCGCCGTTATAGGCAGATCGGGAACGGACAGCCCGCAACCCCGCCACCAAGGATGTCCGGCTGGCGGTCCGATAGCGGGTCACTGCTGCATCTTCGGCGCCCAAACCTTTGAGGGGTCGTGATCCCGTGATGAAGTCCGTCGCCAGGGCGCCGGCGCGGGCCGCCGTCGACTGCTCCACGTCGCTTCGGTCCTCCAAGGGTTTGGTGAGCCGGCGCATGACCAACAGCATCACGGGAGTCGCAATGAGAACGGCCAGTCCCAGAGGGACGGAAATGAGGAGGAGTGTTACGGCTGATGTGACGACGCCGGCCGTGGCAGCGAGGGCACCGGCGATCAGCCACGCCAAGCCGGCCACCCTGTCAGCGTCGGAGGATGCAATGGCAACAATTTCGCCGGGTGCGCGCCGGGCGGCCATCCCGCGGGGGTGCAGGGTGCGCTCCACGGCAAGTTGCCGGAGGTCGTGGGAGCTCAGAAGGAAGGAACGCTCGGTGGCCAGTGTGCCAAGCCGCCAGGAAAGTGCCAGCACGACGAACACCACAGCCAACGCGCCGAGCCATCCGAGGAGGGCGCCGAAATTGTTCGGTTGAATGGCGTTGTCCACTGCGGCGCCGATGGTTGCAGGGACCAAAGCCTCGCTGACCTGATGCAGTCCAAGCCCGGCACAACCGGCCAGCAGGAGCTTCCAGCGGCCATTGGCGAACAGTGCGACGGTGAAAAGTCTGGAGACCTTCCAAGGTGCTTGCTTGTTACGCCCGGGTGGGCAGGACGGAATGGCGGAACTGGAGGGCATGCTTACCATAGTAAGGCTCACCTAACTTCAAGAAGGCCAGATGACCCGCCAAGCTTTATCGCAATCCGGACAGTCCGTACCGCCGGTGGATGCAGAGCCGGACTTGCGGCCGGATGCCCCCGACGAGGACCCGGCGTCCTTTCCGGTGTACGGCGTCTACACGGGATACTTCGAGTGCGCCACGCCCGCGACGTGGACTGACCATGTCCACGAAACCCATGAGCTGCTGTGGGGCGCCCGGGGTGTGCTGACCGTTGAGGCCGACGGTGGCTTCTATGCTGTTCCGGCCACCTTGGGGCTCTGGATTCCCGCGGGCGTGGTCCATGCCGTGAAATCCACGCAGGGGACCGGGTTTTACTGTTCGCATATTGATGCGCGGGTTGCCCCGAACCTGGCAGCTCGGACTGTGGCGGTCACGGTGCCCACTGCCGCTCAGGAGCTGTTGCGCCATATGAGCGCCTTCGACATGGACGACTCCCTGAGGAAGCGTTCGGAGCAGGTGGTGCTGGGGTTGCTCGACGTAGTGGATGCGCGCCCCATGCTGCTGCCGATGCCCACCGATCCGCGGCTGGAGCTTATTGCCCGCGCCCTCCTGGACGACCCTGCCCTGGACCGCTCGTTGGAGGAATGGAGCGTTGAAGTGTCCATCAGTGTCCGCAACCTGTCCCGCCTGTTCCATAAGGAAACCGGCATGACGTTTGCACAGTGGCGCATCCACGCCCGGGTGCGCGTGGCGCTGGGAATGCTGGCGGCCGGGTATCCCGTTTCGTCCGTCAGCAGGCGGGTGGGCTACAACAATCCCAGCGCCTTCGTCCAGGTGTTCCGAAAGGTCATGGGGCACACTCCCGGCTGGTACGTATCCTCGCTTAAGGCCGGAAACCACCACTCTTTGGCCGGTTCCGAATAGAATCCACCGGTTTTCGACGCTCAGGCATTGTTAGGGTAGGTATACCTAACTTCGGCGGCCAGTTCAGATACATGCGGCCGCTACCGGGAGCTCTCCGTCTCCCCTGAGAATCAAGAGGACCGCAGTGATTTCACGCTCTAAAACCATGTCTGCCGCCGTTGCGGCCTTGGCTTCCGCAGCTCTGCTCTTGAGCGGTTGCGCCACCACTGACGCCAGCGCCACCACCACATCAGCAACCCGGACGGTCCAAAGCGAGGTCAAGGAAGTTGTCATGCCGGCCGAGCCGAAAAAGGCCCTGGGCATGTACACCACTGACCTGGACATGCTCATCACCCTCGGCATCCCACTCGCGAGCCAGCAGCCCATCCGTGACAGTGGCTACAACGGCTTCCCGTACTTCTTCGACCAGAAGGCGCTGGAGGGCATCACGCCGTTCACCAACTACCCGGAGTTCAACTTTGAGGCCATCCTCAAGGCGCAGCCGGATGTCATCCTGAACGGCCTGGGTTACGAGAAGGAGCTTGACGCCAAGCTCTCCGACATCGCCCCGACCTACACTTTCAACGGATTCGACGGCAGCGACTGGCGCACCAAGTTCAAGACCGTGGCCGAGGCGTTTGGCAAGACCGGGCAGTACCAGGCGTGGATGGACAAGTACCAGGCGAAGGTGGACGACGTGAAGAAGCGTCTTGCTGCCGCCGGCAAGAGTGACCTCGTGGTGGGTCCTGTGGACTACTACGAGGACCAGGTTTCCGTCAGCTGCTACGGAACGCCATGCCTGGTCATCAAGGACCTGGGCTTGAAGATCTCCCCACTGGCCGATGGTGAAGGCGCCAAGCTGAGTGCAGAGCAGCTCGAACAGCTCAACGGCATCGACGTCGCAATCACCACCGAGGTTCCGGAAAAGGACGGCGCCAACCCGGACGCCTTCGCGCCGCTGGCAAACAACAAGCTGTGGACCTCGCTGCCCTTCGTTGCGAACAAGGAAATCCACACGTACGACCTCGAAATGATCTACGGCTCCCCGAGCGGACAGTACGCCCTGCTGGAGAAGATCGAAAAGGCGCTCCTGCCATGATGGGCATCTACCGGGCCGAGGTCATTTCCACGCGCCTGCTGACTCCTGGAATGGTGCGGATTACCTTCGGCGGTCCCGGGCTCGCCGGCTTCGAAACGACAGGTGTCGGCGACGAATACCTCCGCGTGTTCCTGCCGGATCCCGGCACCCATGAAGCACGCCTGCCCATTTCCACCGGGGACTCCTGGGACTGGTCGGAGGGCGTCGAGCCGTCCGCCATGCGGACGTACACGGTCCGCGCCGTGGACGCTCCCGCAGGAACCGTGGACATCGACTTCGTGGTTCACGACGGCGGATTGGCAGCTTCCTGGGCTCAGCGCGCCCAGATGGGTGACGTCGTCGGGCTCAACTCTCCAACCGGACTGTATGAACCGCCGGCGGGCCTGCAATGGCAGATCCTGCTGGCAGACGCCACCGGCCTGCCGGCAGTGGCACGCCTCGTCGAGCAGACGCCGCCCGGTGTCCGGACCCGGGTGCTGATCGAGGTTGAGGACCCATCCCACCAACAGGAGCTCACGCTCGGTGCTGGAACCGAGGTGGCCTGGATTTACGGCGGGAACGGCCACAGCCAGTCCCGTCTTGACGAGGTCCTGCGTTCCATGGAACTTCCCGGCGGCACAGGCTACATCTGGGTGGCCGGCGAGACCAAGGTGCTGCGCGGGATCCGCAAGTACCTTCGGCACGACAAGAAGCTCACGCCCGGGTCCTACAAGCTGATCGGCTACTGGACGGACAAGAGCGAAGCCTGGGAAGAGCGCTGGGAAAACCTCGACGCCGACACCCGCCGCTGGTTCGACGACCTCTGGTCCAACGAGAAGCGGGATCGCGAGGAAATCGTGGATCTGCAGGACGCCAAGTTCGAATTGCTGGGCCTCTAAATGGCGTCCGGAACCATGGCGCCGCGTTCTGCTGTCACTGAAGTGCAGGACGCGGCGCCGGTTTCAGCCAAGGGCGCGCGCCCGGGTGGTCCACGCCCAGCGGGCTTGGTGGCCATGAACCGATACCGGCTGCTGGGATTACTCGCAGCTGTTGCCGCATTGGCACTGGTCCTGTGGTTGAGCCTGGTGGTGGGCTCCAAGGATGTGGACATGGGCAAGCTTTGGCCGGCGATCATCGCGTACGACGGCTCGCCGGAGCACGTGATCATCCACGACCTCCGCCTGCCCCGCACTGTCACCGGAGTGGTGGTGGGCATTGCCCTCGGGCTGTCCGGGGCGCTGATCCAGGCGCTGACACGCAACCCGTTGGCGGACCCCGGCATCCTGGGCGTCAACGCTGGTGCGGGGTTCTTCGTGGTCCTGGGTGTAGCGCTCTTTGGAGTCACCAGCATTCAGGAATATATCTGGTTCTCCTTCGCGGGCGCAGTGGTGGCTACTGTGGCCGTGTACTTCATCGGGTCAAGGGGGAGGGGCGGGACAACCCCGCTCCGCCTCACCCTCGCCGGAGTTGCCCTGGGAGCTGTCCTGGGCGGTATTTCGTCCGGCATCACGCTCCTGCGCCCTGCCGTTTTCGACAGCATGCGCAGTTGGAGCGCGGGCACCTTGAGCAACCGCACGTGGGAAATCTTCACCACGGTGGCGCCGTTCATCATTGTTGGAACGCTCATAGCGCTGGCCATGGCCCGGCCCCTGAATGCCGTGGCAATGGGGGATGACACTGCCAGGTCACTCGGCGCCAACATCGTGCGCACCCGGATCTGGACCATCGTGTCCGTCACCTTGCTTTGCGGCGCCGCGACGGCAGCCGCCGGCCCCGTCGGTTTCGTGGGCCTCATGATCCCGCACGTTTCCCGCTGGATCGTCGGCCCGGACCAGCGCTGGATACTGGCCTACACCCTGGTGCTCTCGCCCGTGCTGCTGCTCGTGTCCGACATCGTGGGGCGCCTTGTTCTCCGCCCCGGCGAAATGCAGGTAGGAATCATCACCGCTTTCGTTGGGGCGCCCGTCCTCATTTGGCTCATCCGACGCCGGAAAGTGAGCACCCTGTGACTTCGGTTGACCAAGCGACTTCCCTTGACCAGGCGGCGTCCATCGACTTCGGCCGGCGCACCTTCGCCATCCGGCGCTTTGGCGGACGCGTCTCACTTCGCATCGACGTCCGCACCCTGGTTGTCACCGCCGTCCTGTTTGCCGCCGCCCTGGCGCTCGCCGTCGTCGCCCTTGGCTTGGGCGAGTTCAGCGTTGCGGTACCGGACGTTGTTTCTGCGCTGCTGGGTCACTCCAGCGGCGCCGTGCACATGGTGGTGGTGGAGTGGAGACTGCCCCGCGTCCTCCTGGCCTTGTTGTTGGGGGCGGCCATGGGGGTCAGCGGGGCAATCTTCCAATCTCTGACCCGCAATGCGCTGGGAAGTCCGGATGTGATCGGCTTCAACACCGGCGCCTACACCGGCGCGCTGATGGTCATTCTGCTGATGGGCGGCGGCTACTTTGCAGTGTCTGCCGGTGCGCTGGTGGGTGGTCTGGTAACCGCGGCACTCGTGTACTTGTTCGCCTACAAGAAGGGCATCCAGGGTTTCCGGCTCATTATTGCGGGCATCGCTGTGAGCGCCATGTTGGCCTCGGTGAACACCTTCATGATCCTCAAGGCCTCGCTTGAACAGGCCATGTCCGCGGCCGTTTGGGGTGCCGGTTCCCTGAACAAGATCACGTGGGATCAGGTGCTGCCGGTGGTGGCCGTCTTCGTGGTGCTGCTGGCGGTGTTGTCAGCTTACGGGCGGCGGCTGGGCCTCTTGGAGATGGGCGACGACGCCGCCCGGGCCTTGGGCGTTCGGCTGGAAGGCTCGCGGCTGGTCCTCGCCGTGGTGGGTGTGGCTTTGACGGCAATGGTCACTGCTGCTGCCGGCCCGATCGCCTTTGTTTCCCTGGCTGCCCCGCAGCTGGCACGCCGCCTCACCCGCTCCGCTTCTGTGGGAATGGTTCCGTCGGCCGCCATGGGTGCGTTCCTTTTGGTGGCCAGCGACATCGTGGCGCAGAACCTTTTCGCGCCGATCCAACTGCCCGTGGGTGTGGTGACCGTCAGTATCGGTGGCTGCTACCTCGTATGGCTCCTTGCCCGTGAAGTGAAGCGGCAATGACTGAAGAATTGAAGGAGACTGCTATGTCTGACGTGTTGGTTGAATCGGTAGTTGTTCCTGGTTCGGCGCCGGGTGCCGCGCGTCCCGCTGGTTCGGGCCTCTCTGGTTCGCGGCTCAGCGCCCGGAATGTGAGCCTTGGCTACGCTGGACGCACGGTGTCTTCCGCCTTGGATGTTCGCATCCCCGACGGTGAGTTCACCGTGATTGTGGGCCCGAACGCTTGCGGTAAGTCGACGCTGCTGCGGGCGCTGTCCCGGCTGCTGGAGCCCAGCTCCGGGTCCGTGCTGTTGGACGGCAAGAGCATCTCGTCCTTCGGGGCCAAGGAAGTGGCCCGACGTCTCGGCTTGTTGCCGCAAAGCTCCATCGCGCCCGACGGAATCACCGTGGCGGACCTCGTTGCCAGGGGGCGCTACCCGCACCAGAAGTTGTTGCGGCAGTGGTCTGAGGCAGATGAGGACGCGGTGCTTCAGGCGTTGGAAGCTACCAATGTTGGTGGGCTGTCCGGCCGTTTGGTAGACGAGCTCTCCGGTGGGCAGCGGCAACGCGTGTGGGTGGCCATGGTCCTCGCCCAGCAAACCCCGCTGCTTTTGTTGGATGAGCCCACTACGTTCCTTGATATCGCGCACCAGATCGAGCTTCTGGAACTGTTCCGCCGGCTCAATCGCGAAGGCAACACCCTGGTGGCCGTGCTCCACGATCTCAACCACGCCTGCCGCTATGCCACGCATCTGATCGCGATGAAGGACGGCGCGGTGGTTGCCGAGGGCCGGCCTGCAGATGTGGTGACGGCCGAGCTGGTGGAGCACGTGTTCGGCCTGCCATGCATGGTGATCGACGACCCCGTGAGCCATACGCCCCTGGTGATTCCGCTGGGGTCCTACTCCTAGCCTCACGGCCCCTTCCTGCCACCTCGGCGAAAGCCTCAACCACGCAACCTCTTCAGCAATTCCGCCTTACCTATTGTGCTTGTCAGTGAATGCCACTAATCTGTCACTTACTGTCATTTAGTGAGGTGTGTCATATGTTTGTTTCAACAGAGTTTGTTCCACCCCAGGTCCTCGATTCCTTCCTTGCACGTGCGCATCGGATGCTGATCGCGGACCAGTGGGTGGATGCCGCAAGTGGCGCGGAGATCGACGTCGTTGATCCGTCCACGGGCGGCTTCATCGCCAAAGTTCCCGCTGGCGACGAGCTGGATGTGGACCTCGCGGTGAGCGCCGCCCGGATAGCGTTGGAGGGACGGTGGGGCTCGGTGCTGCCGCATCAGCGCGCTCAGCTGATGCACCGCCTCGCCGACCTCATCGAGGAGCGCGGCGAGGAGATCGCGGCCTTGGAAGCCCTTGAGCAGGGAAAGCTTCTCGATGTCGCCCGGACCGTTGAGGTCGGCATGGCGGCCGACTACATCCGGTACATGGCCGGGTGGGCCACCAAGATCGAGGGCAGCACCTTCGACCTTTCGCCCACCGACGACGACGGCACGCGGTTCCATGCCTTCACCCGGCGTGAGCCAGTGGGTGTAGTGGCTGCCATCGTGCCGTGGAACTTCCCCCATCTCATGGCTGTGTGGAAGGTAGCACCGGCGCTTGCCACCGGGTGCACTGTGGTGCTCAAACCGGCAGAGCAAACCCCGCTGACCGCGCTGCTGCTCGCCGAGCTCGTGCTCGAGGCCGGCTTCCCGCCCGGCGTCCTCAACGTCGTCACCGGGTTGGGTCACCAGGCTGGCGCGGCGCTGAGCAAGCACCCGGGGATCGACAAAATCGCTTTCACCGGCTCCACCAGCGTCGGCAAGCTCATCGGTATCGAGGCCATGAAGAACATGACCCGGACCTCGCTGGAGCTGGGCGGCAAGTCCCCGGTAGTGGTGCTGGACGACATTGACCCGGAATTCATTGGTGCGGGGATGTTGCGTGCGCTCTTCTTCAACTCCGGCCAGCAATGCGTTGCCGGCTCGCGGCTGTATCTGCCACGTCGGCGCTACGACGAATACCTTACGAGGATCACGTCACTCGCTGACAGCCTTCGTATCGGGTCACCCTTTGACTCCAATGTTCATCTTGGTCCCCTGATTTCGGCAGAACAACGTGACCGTGTCTGCAGCTACATCGAGTCAGGCCGCGCTGAGGGCGCCGAGGTCATTCTGGGAGGAAACGCCATCGACGGGCCCGGCTATTTCGTGGAACCGACCATCCTGGCGAACACCGATCATTCCATGAGGGTGGTCCAGGAAGAGATCTTCGGCCCCGTGCTGGTTGCCATGCCATACGACGATATTGAGCAACTTGTCGAAATGGCCAACGACTCCGAATATGCCTTGGCCGCGAGTATCTGGAGCCAGAACATCAGCCGGGTCCACGAACTCGTGCCCCGACTCAAAGCAGGAACCATATGGGTCAACACCCACGGCGTCCTCGACGCGAACATGCCATTCGGAGGGTTCAAGCAGTCGGGCTTGGGCCGTGAGCATGGCAAAGCGGCGATCGAGCACTACACCGAGACCAAGTCGGTGTGCATTGCCTACTGAGTTGTGTCTGAAGAGGAGCAAGTGAAATGAGCAAACAATTGGAGGAGGCCCAGGGTCTCAGCCTGGAAGAACAGGCAACCGGACTGTCGATTGGAGACACCCGCCGGTCGCCCGAACGGGCAGTGACCAGGGCTCGTAAGGTGCAGACTCTCCGCGAGCGGTACGCCGCCCGTGCGGAGGAACTCGCAGAATTCGCGCACCCGCTGGACCCGCTGTCCCCTGATGAATACGAGCGTGTGGCCAGCACAGTCCGCCACGACGCCCGCTTTGACTACCACATGCGGTTCGCGTCGATTGAACTCACGGAACCCACCAAACAGCAACTGGCCAGCGGCGCGGATATCGAGCGACAAGCCGAAGTGCTGCTTCTTGATGGACGACGCCGGGTCACCCACCTGGTCAGCGTTGATGTCCGCAAGAAATCGGTTCTGTCCTGGACGGACATGCCCGGTCAGCAACCGGCCATCACTATCGATGAGTTCGTTGACATCGAAATAGAGACAAAATCCGACCCGCGGGTGCAGGAAGCTTTGCGCAAGCGTGGCCTCGACTTGCAGCAGCGCGCCATGGTCATGGTGGATCCTTGGTCCGCTGGCAACTTTGGTGTGGAGGAGGAGCAAGGGCGGCGCATCGCCCGGGGGGTCTTCTACATGCGGTCCCAGAACGACGACAACCAGTACGCCCACCCGGTTGACGGGCTGGTGGCCCTTATCGATCTGGACACGCTGGAATTGGTGGGGCTGGAGGACGAGCACGTCTACCCGGTCCCGATGGAAGACGCCAACTATGGGGCCAAGTTCATCGACACCATGCGTGAGGACATCAAGCCCCTCGACATTGTCCAGCCGCAAGGGCCGAGTTTCACCGTCGAGGGCTGGAAGGTCAACTGGCAGAAGTGGAGTTTCCGAGTCGGCTTCAGCCAGCGTGAAGGCCTGGTTCTGCACGACATCCGCTATAACGACAACGGAAACGACCGGTCGATCATGTACCGGGCTTCCATTGCGGAAATGACCGTTCCGTACGGTGACACATCCCTCACCCAGCGTCGCAAGAACGCATTTGATGTTGGTGAGTACGGGCTCGGAATGTGCGCCAACGCCCTGGAACTTGGGTGCGACTGCCTCGGGGAGATCTACTACTTCGACTCGACGGTCATCAGCGCCCAAGGTGACCTGGATCCCCGCAACAACGTGATCTGCCTCCATGAGGAAGATGCCGGGATCCTTTGGAAGCATTACGACCAGCGCACCGACAAGACCGAGGTGCGCCGCTCCCGGCGCCTGGTGATCTCGTCCATCTCCACCATCGGCAACTACGAGTATGGGTTCTACTGGTACTTCTATCAGGACGGCACCATGGAGCTGGAAGTCAAGGCTACCGGCATCGTCCAGACCGGAGCCCTGCACGACGGCGAAACGAACCGGCACGGGACCAAGCTGGGCGCCAACCTGTACGCGCCTCACCATCAGCACTTCTTCTGCGTCCGCTTGGACCCGATGGTGGACGGCATCCAGAACCGCGTCACCGAGGTCAACACCCAAGCGGACCCTATCGGACCAAGCAACCCCTACGGCAACGCCTTCTATCCGGTGAAGACAACCTTCAACACCGAGTTGGAAGCAATCCGTGACCTGAACTTGGAGACCTCCCGTTCATGGGTGATCGAGAGTTCCACCACCAAGAATGCGCTGGGCGGAACCCCCGGCTACCGGTTGGTGCCGGGTGAGAACTGTAAGCCTTATGCCCAGCCGGGATCATCCATTGCCGCCCGGGCTGAGTACATGTACCACCATCTGTGGGTGACACCTTGGAACAAGGACGAGAAGTACCCTGCCGGGATGTTCCCGAACCAGGATCCAGGTGCGGACGGACTCCAAGTCTGGACTGCGGAGGACCGGAACATCCGTGATGAGGACGTGGTCCTGTGGTACACGCTGGGCCATCACCACTTGGTCCGTCCTGAAGACTGGCCGGTCATGCCTGTAGCGCGGATGGGCTTCGCCCTCAAGCCATCGGGGTTCTTTACGCAGAGTCCGGCAATCGACGTGCCTCCCTCCGAGGCCGTGGGACACTGCGAGGGTCACTGTTAGAAGCCCTACCGGGAGGTACTAGCCCATGTCGCCAACGAGCGAGCGTCGCAAATACGCCATTGCAGCCACTGCCATCAAATTGTTCATCGACCGCGGGTATGACGCCGTCACGGCCGAAGAGATTGCAGCGGAGGCCGGCATCGCGGCACGCACGTTCTTCCGTTACTTCCCCACCAAAGAGCAGGCCGCTTTCCCCGACCATGAGGAACGTGTCCAGAGGTTCAAGGGGGCATTGGCGGCACATGCGCTCAGCACCGACCCGATTGAGGCCGCCATCGACGTGAGCCTGGCATCCGCGCACGAGTATTTCGAACAGCCGGAGCTATACCGGCCACGGTACCGGCTGGTCCATACCGAACCGGCCTTGCGTGATCACGAACGTATTGCCGACCGTGCGTACGAGCTGGCCCTCGAGGAGTTTCTCGTCGGCCAGCTCGGCCACCCGGACAGCAGCGGCCAGGAAAGCCAGTCGGAGACGGAGCTTGCCGCCCGCATTTTCGCAGCGGGTTTGGTGGCGGCCGTGGACAGTGTTTTGGACACGTGGGCTTTCCAGGAAAACGTCGATCTTCCAGCGCTGCTGGACCGGGCAAGGGTTCTTGTCCGCCGGTCCGCACACGCTCTTTTCGCGACGGCCCAGCACGGTTCCTCCACAGGGGAAGAGGACCCCAGCCAGGGGCTGGTGCTGGTCATCTCTGAGGACCACGAACTGAAGCAGCAAATTACGGCCCTTGTCACCCGGCACCGGTCGCAAGAGAAATGACACCAGCGGCAGGCTCGCTCCCCAGGCCTCCGCGCCTTAACGCCATCAGGAGCAACAATGCAAGCAACCGCCACCACGACGGAAACCGCGGGCCTCGACCGCCGCCAGGTCCGTCACCTCCAGGAAGAACGGCTCCGGGTCCAACTCGAATACGTTCAACAGCACTCAACGTTTTACCGGCAAAAGTTTGCCGACGCCGGCATCGACTTCCCAGCGATCCGTTCAATCGCAGACCTGGCGGCTCTTCCCTTCACGGAAAAGTCTGAACTACGGGAAAGCCAGCTAACAACCCCTCCGTTGGGCGACCACGCGGCCGCGGCACTGAGGGATGTGGTGAGAGTCCACGCGTCCAGCGGAACCACTGGTCGGCCGAGCTACGTTGGCGTCACGGCAAAAGACGCAGACGCCTGGGCCGAGGTCGCAGCCCGTATCTACCGCTGCCAGGGCGTCACCGAAGACGACGTGGTGATTCATGGCTTGGCGTTGGGCTTCTTCGTTGGCGGATTGCCGCTCGCCGAAGGAGTGCAGCGTACAGGGGCGACGTTCGTCCCCGTTGGAATTGGTGCTACAGACCGCTTGGTACAGAGTGCACGGGATCTGGGCGCAACCGTCCTCTCCTGTACACCGTCTTTCGCGCGCTACCTCATCGATTACATGCGAAACCGGTTGGGGGAAGACCCCCGGACCCTGGGATTCCGGCGAATTTTGGTCGGGGCCGAACCTGGCGGATCCATTCCGTCGGTCCGCCAGGAGATCGAGTCGGCTTTCCGGGCGGAGGTCTACGAGAGCGTTGGCAACGCCGATGTCCTGCCCGTTTACTCGGCTATGTGCGGGGAATTTGACGGGAACCACCTGCTCGCCGAAGACCACGTCATTTTCGAACTGATCGATCCTGATACAGGGAACGTCATGGACTGGGTAGACGGCGCCGAGGGTGAGCTGGTGACAACGCATCTTGCGCGACAATGCGTGCCCTTGATCCGTTTCCGCACGCGGGACCGCGTACGCGTCAGGGCCGGTTTGTGCCCCTGCGGCCGGCAGTCTCCCCGCATCACCTGCATTGGGCGAACCGACGACCTCCTCATCGTCAATGGTGTGAACGTCTGGCCGTCAGCCATCAGCGACGTCGTAGCCTCCATGTCGCCGCGGACAACAGGTGTCTTTGAGATTCTGCTGAGCCAGACACCGCCCCTGGTCGAGCCACCCGTGCATCTCCGCGTTGAGCACGGCGGGACCGAAGATCCGGGCTCGCTCAAGACGGACCTTGAGCGGGAGCTGCGTGATCGGTTGATTGCCCGCTGCGAGGTTGAGCTGGTTCCACGTGGCACCCTGGAACGTTCAGAAGGCAAAACGCGCCTGATCCGGGTGCAGGCCGCCACGGACACAGGGGAACGCGCATGAGGTTCGAACGCGCATTTATCCCCTTGGGGGCTGCCTGGTCCACACCGTTCAGCCGTTGGCAGGGCAGCCTGGCATCTCTGTCCAGCCTGGATGTTGCTGCCGATGTGACCAGGCGGGCGCTCGCCGACCGTGGAGTGGATCCCGCTTCGCTCACCAACATCGCGCTGGGTATGACAATTCCTCAGCCTGAGGCCTTTTACGCGACACCGAGCTTGGCGTACCGGATCGGAGCCCCCACCTTGGGCGGCCCCATGATTGCACAAGCCTGCGCCACCTCGGCCGCCGTCCTCTCCCACGCCGCGCAAACTGTCGAAGGCAGCAATGAGGACGAACTCGTGCTGGCGGTCACCGCAGACCGCACCAGCAATGGTCCCCATCTGGTGTACCCCACGGGGGCCGGCCGTGTTCAGTCCGAGGACTGGGTGCTCGACAACTTTGCACGCGATCCGCTTACCGGGAAACCGATGGTTGAGACCGCGGAGCGGGTTGCCCGCGAAGCAGGATTCTCCAGGGCGCAGCTTGACGACATGACCCTGCTTCGTTCCGGGCAGTACCAGCGGGCCCTTGCTGGGGACCGGGCATTTCAGCGTCGCTACTTCGTCCCGGTCGAAGTCCCCGGACCGCGTGGAACCGTCCGGGTGGTTGACGCGGACGAGGGTGTCCGGGAGTCCACAAAGGAGGGTTTGGCTGCCTTGGCGCCGACGGTGCTTGGTGGTGTGGTGACCGCCGGATCCCAGACCCATCCAGCCGACGGTGCGGCCGGGATGTTGGTCACCACCCGGCCCCGTGCCTTGTCGCTGAGCAATCACGGCGTTGCCCAAATACTCTCGGTGGGCACAGGACGAGCCGAACTCGGGGCAATGCCAAAGGCGCCGGTTCTTGCGGCTGGACACGCCCTCCGGGACGCCGGCGTTGAACCGGGCGCTCTTGATGTGGTCACAACCCACAATCCTTTCGTCGTCAACGATCTGTGGCTTTGCCGTGAGCTTGGCCTGGATCCGGAGGTGCTCAATCCTTACGGGTCGAGCTTGATCTACGGCCACCCCCAGGCGCCCACGGGCATGCGGGCCATGGCCGAACTGATCGAAGCGCTGACTTTGCGCGGCGGTGGCACGGGTCTGTTCACAGGCTGCGCCGCCGGGGACAGCGCGGTAGCTGTGGTCCTTCGGGTGGAACTGGCCTCCTGATGCCTGCCTATGACCCGCCGGACAGTCTGCTGGACAGTTGGTTCGCCGACCTCGAAAAGTGGGACAGGGAGAGTATCGATGGAGCCACGGTTTCCGTGCGGACTGTGCATTATGGCGATCACCAGGACCAGGTGGCCGACGTATGGCAGCCCGTCGGTAACGCAACGGGCCGTGTGGTGGTGAGCATCCACGGAGGATTCTTCGCCGAAGAATACAAGCGGGAAATACATACCCCACTTTCGAGGGCCCTCGCCTGCCGGGGATTCACTGTGTGGAATGTGGAGTACCGGCGTGCGGCCCCTGGCCACGGCGGCTTCAGGGAAACCACCGATGACATCCGCAGGGCGGTCACCTTCGCTGCAGCGTCTGAATCCAGCAGGGTTGCTCTGGTGGGCCACTCTGCCGGTGGGTACCTCGCAGAGTGGGCTTCGGCCCTGGAACCGGTGGACCTCGTGGTCACTCTGGCCGCAGTCACGGACCTTGAGGATTCCGCACGTTCGGGTGACGACGACGGCGCAGTTTCCACCTGGCTCCGCGCGTCACCCGACCACAGCCCGGAGATCTACAAGGCGTCACGTCTGCGACGTAAGTGGCCAACAGGAGCACGTCATGTGATGCTTCACGGCACCCATGACCAGACCGTGCCCGCCACTCAAAGTCGCCGATACGCCGCTGCCGCCTTGACCGCAGGTGAAGACGTCACTCTGACGGTACTCGCCGAAACCGGCCACTACGCATTCATTGACCCCCGACAACCAGCCTTCCAGTGCGTTGTTCACGCACTGGCGCCCTGACTTCCCCTCCCCAGACCGGAAACTGCTCATCGCCACCAATGACGGTGGTCATCTGAGAGAAAGTAGAAAACCATGTCCAATGAAGAACTCCCAGAGCGACGAAATTCCACGCTGACCGACCCAGGGGGCCCTGCGCTCACCCGAAATCGTTTGGGAACACTGTCGATTGCCAGTCTGGTGGTGTCAGCTGTTGCCCCCGTGTCCGTCATGGCCGCGGCCACTCCGGTGATCTTTGCCGTGCACGGCCCGGCCACTCCGGCCAGCTACCTGATTGCCGGACTTCTGTTCGCTGTCTTCTCCGTGGGCTACGTTGCGATGAGCAGGCACATGGTGAACGCCGGCGGTTTCGTGGCATACGTCGCCAGGGCCATGGGCCCCACGGCCGGCACGGCGACAGCCGCCGTCACCTTGCTGTTTTATCTGGCAGCCCTGGTTGCCTTCTATGCAATCGCCGGGGTGGTGGCGGCTGGAACCTTCGGGCTGGACATCAACGCGTATTGGGTCACGTTCGCCGGCATCGCGGTCGTCGGAGTTCTTGGCTATCTAGGTGTCTCGGTGAACGTCAAGCTCCTGGTGATGCTGCTCGCTGTTGAGGTTGCGGCATTGGGGGTTGTTGCCGTTGCCCTCCTGATTCAAGGTGGGCCGCAGGGTTATTCCCTGGCGGGCTTTGATCCAGCCGTGGTCATCGGTCCTGGCTTCGGAGTAGCCCTCCTGCTGTCCATGACCTGCTACAGCGGGCTGGAGGCAACCGTGGTCTTCTCGGAGGAAGCCCGGGACCCCCGCCGCACTATCCGGCGTGCGGTCTACGTCTCGCTGGGCTTCGTCACTGGCTTCTACGCGGTGACAAGCTGGTTGATCACCGTCCACGTCGGCCCAGACGCTGTGCAGTCAATGGCCGCCGAAGATCCCGCTGGATTCTTCTTCGCCGTCACGGAAAGTGCCATGGGGCCTGGGTTTACCCGCTTCCTGGAAATTCTGGTGGCCACAAGTTTCCTGGCCCTCTTCATCGGCTTCCAGAGCATGATTTCACGTTACGTCTTCGCCCTTGCCCGGGCAGGGGCGCTGCCCCGGAGACTGGGAGCTACCAAGGGCGGCAACGGCAACCCGGCAGCTGCGTCCTTGGCGGTGACGGGCACCATTGCTGTTGTGATGCTCGCCTTTACGCTGGCGGGAGCGGATCCTGTGGCCGTTACCTACAGTTGGCTGGTGGGCTTGGGCACGGTGGGTCTGCTGGCTGTCCTTTCTCTGGTCAGCGTCTCTATCCTCATCTTCTTTTCACGGCATGAAGCCTCCGGAAATGTGTGGGCGACGCGGGTCGCTCCTGCCGTTGCCGCGCTCGGAATGGTCTGTGTCCTGGTCCTGGCGATCCAGAACTACCAGTTCCTGGGAGCAGCGGATGAGACCGCGCGTTTGCTGCTTTTGCTGATTCCGGTGGCCGCTGCCGCCGGTTGGGCGTACGCCGCGTATCGCCGGCGCAAGGGGCTGGTTCTCGATTACGCCACGGACCTGGGCGGCTGATTCATGGAACAGCTCCTGTCAAAGGCAACGGCCGCAGCGGCGTGCGCCGGAATCGCAGCCCACGTCGCTATGGTTTCGTCCGGGGGCTGGATGATGGCCATGGGGCTCTGCATGGCTCTGGTTTGCATCCCCTGCGCCTGGACCATGTGGCGCGCCCCCTCGCTGCGTACGGCCAGGATGCTTGTGGGCATGTCATTGGCAATGGCGGTCCTGCACGCGGTGCTCATCATGGGTGTTGCTGCTCCCGTGAACCACGTGCACGGCGTCGTGCCTTTGACGGACGTGGCCGCGGCCCATTCCTCGCATGTGGCCCCGGCTTTGGCAGTTATCGTTGCGGACTTCGTCACGGCCTGGCTTGCGGCGGCCTGGCTTCGGAGGGCTGTATCCATGCAGCAACCATGAACGTCATTTGGCCCAGGTGCCCAGCAGCTCTTCCCGCCGGTTCTCCGTTTCCTCGCGTAAAGCCTGCACGACGGCGGCTACCGCGGGGCGGCGCATGGAGTCCGGGCGGAGGACCATCCAGTAGGGGAGAAGCTCGGCGAAGTCCGAGGGCAGCAACCGCACCAGGTCTGCGTGCCGATCCGCCATGAAGCAGGGGAGGAATCCCACGCCGGCGCCTGCCCGCGTCGCTTCAACATGGACAAAAACGTTGGTGGAACTCAGGCCATCGCGCATGGTGGGGACCAGCCTGCGGGGAGCATCCAAGTCATCCACTTGCAGCATTGAGTCCACGAAATACACCAGCTGGTGCTGCGTCAGTTCCTCAATGCTGGAGGGCGTCCCGTTGTCCGCAAGGTAGGTGCGCGAGGCGTACATTCCCAACCGGTACTCGCCCAGCCGGACCGCCTCCGCACGGTGCACCTGCGGTGTTCCCACCACCACCTCGATGTCCAAACCGGACCGTTGCTGGAGCGCCCGGCGCGTCACCGTCACGATTTCCACACTCAGCCCAGGGTGCTCCCTTCGCAAGCGCGCCACAGCTGGGGCCGCGATATAGGCACTGAAGCCATCGGTCGCGGTCATGCGTACGACGCCGGTAATGGGGTCGGGCGCGCGGTCGGACGGTCCCAGCGCGCCCACCGCAGCCTCAATCCGTTCTGCGACCAGAACGGCATCCGCACCCAGCTCGGTCACCTCCCATCCGCCCGCGGCACGCGCGAGGATCCTGCCGCCCAGCGCCTTCTCCAGCGCCGCTATCCTGCGCGAAACAGTGGTGTGGTTGAGCCCCAGGGCTTGGGCCGCCGTCGTAAATTTTCCTGAACGTGAGACGGCGAGGAAGATGAGGAGGTCGTCCGGGTTCGGCTTCATATCTGCAATTTTGCACACATAGGGTGCCTCTTTGGTCATTGAGAGACAACAAATCTGCGGCAATACTCAGTGGAGCATTTCGTGTTGTGGATCACATCACGTTCAAAAGGGTCAAAGAGGACACTGAGGAGATGGATATGAGCGTAGAGCAGCGCTCCGCATCAAGAGCAGGGAAAGGGGCCGGCGAAGGCTCCGGACTCAAGAAGATCGTCGCGGCCTCGATGGTGGGCACCGTGGTGGAGTGGTACGAGTTCTTCCTGTACGCCACGGCAGCCACGTTGGTTTTCGGCAAGTACTTCTTCCCGAGCACCGGCAATGAACTGGACGGCATCATCCAGGCTTTCATCACCTATGCCGTCGGATTCGTTGCCCGCCCTCTCGGTGGCATCGTGTTCGGCCAGATCGGCGACAAGCTGGGCCGCAAGCCCACCCTGCAGCTGACCATCGTGATCGTGGGCGTCTCCACTTTCCTGATGGGTTGCCTCCCGGGTTTCATGGACATCGGATACTGGGCACCGGCCATGCTGGTGGCGCTCCGCTTCATCCAGGGCTTCGCGCTGGGCGGCGAATGGGGCGGCGCCGTGCTGCTCGTGGCTGAGCACAGCCCCAACAAGTCCCGCGGTTTCTGGTCATCGTGGCCACAGGCCGCAGTGCCGGTGGGTAACCTCCTGGCCACGCTGGTCCTGTTCGTCATGTCCACCACCCTCAGCAGCGAAGCCTTCCTCGGCTGGGGCTGGCGTGTCGCATTCTGGCTCTCCGCAGTGATCGTGTTCGTTGGCTACTACATCCGCACCCACGTCACCGAAGCCCCGATCTTCCTTGAAGCCAAGGCGCAGGTGGAGGAGTCCAAGGCCATCAGCTACGGCGTGGGCGAGGTCATCCGCAAGTACCCCAAGGGCATCCTGCAGGCCATGGGCCTCCGCTTCGCAGAGAACATCATGTACTACCTCGTGGTGAGCTTCGCGATCGTCTACCTCAAGAGCGTTCACAAGTACGACACCTCCTCGCTCCTGCTGGCCCTGCTGATCGCCCACGTCATCCACTTCCTGGTCATCCCGCAGGTGGGACGCCTGGTGGATTCGTGGGGACGCAAGCCCGTGTATCTTGTGGGCGCGATCACCGGCGCAACCTGGCCGTTCTTCGCCTTCCCCATGTTCGATACCAAAAACGCCGTGGTGATTGTGCTCGCCGTAACCATCGGCCTCTGCCTGCACGCCTTCATGTATGCCGGGCAGCCGGCCATCATGTCCGAGCTCTTCCCCACCCGCATGCGCTACTCCGGTGTTTCACTCGGCTCGCAGGTCACGTCGATCTTCGCCGGCTCACTTGCGCCGCTGCTGGCAACCCAGTGGCTCAAGGACACCGGATCCTGGGTTCCCACCGCCATCTATCTGGTGGTCGCTTGCGCCATCACCGTTGTCGCCGTTGTATCGCTGAAGGAGACCAAGGGCATCGCGCTGCAGGAAGTGGACGAGGCCGATGCCATCCGCCACGGGCTGACAACGTCATCTACTTCGAAAGGCTGAATCCGTGGACAACTCCCTGAATGGACGCAAAGCTCTGGTGACCGGCGGGGCGAGTGGGATCGGGGCTGCCTGTGCCCGTGCGCTCGCCGCCCGAGGGGCGAAAGTAGTAGTGGCCGACGTCGATGCCTCCGGGGCTGCGGCCCTCGCCGATGAGCTGGGCGGCACCGCCTGGACAGTGGATCTGTTGGACGTCGACGCCCTGGCCGCGCTCAGCCTCGACTGCGACATCCTGGTCAACAACGCCGGCATCCAAAAGGTTGCGCCGATCGAGGAGTTCGAACCCGCGGAGTTCCGGCGGATCCTGGCCCTGATGCTGGAGGCACCGTTCCTCCTCATCAGGGCCGCTCTCCCGCACATGTACGCCAACGGGTTCGGCAGGATCATCAATATCTCATCGGTCCACGGTCTCCGGGCCTCCGCCTACAAGAGCGCGTACGTCTCCGCCAAGCACGGCCTTGAGGGACTCAGCAAGGTCACTGCCTTGGAGGGTGGCGAGCACGGCGTGACATCCAACTGCATCAACCCCGGGTACGTCCGCACGCCGTTGGTTGAACGGCAGATCGCCGATCAGGCCCGGCTCCACGGCATCCCCGAAGCCGAGGTCCTGGCCAAGGTGATGCTCACGGAGTCCGCGGTGAAACGGCTGGTGGAGGTGGAGGAAGTTGCGTCGTTGGCGGCCTGGATGGCCTCCGACGACGCCGGTATGGTCACCGGCGCGAGCTACACCATGGACGGTGGCTGGTCGGCCCGGTAAACACCTCCGCGGGGTGACAGTTACGCTGTCTCGTCCACCAGCTCTGCACGGCGCAGGCCTCCACCACGAACCCACAGTTTGTACGCCACGAACAGCAGGACCAGCCACGTGCCGCCCACATACAGGGCTACCCGCGTGTCCTCAAAGACACCCAGGATCACGATCACCATGGCCATGAAGGCCATGGCCAGGACGGAAGCAACGGGCCACAGCGGCGACCCGAACTCCGACGCCGGCAGGCCCTTGCGCTTGATCTCCCGCTTCATCGCGACGTGCGAAGCCAGAATCATCACCCAGACCCACACGGTGGCGAAAGTTGCGATCGATGCAATCAGCACGAACACGTCCTCCGGAATGACGGCGTTCAGAACGACGCCCACCAGCAGGATGCAGCCCATCATCACCACAGTCATCCACGGAACACCGTGCCGGGAAATCTTGCTGAAGCTCTTGGGCGCGTGACCCTGCTGGGCCAGGCCAAACAGGATACGGCCGGCTCCGAAGATGTCGCTGTTGATGGCGGAAAGGGCGGCCGTGATGACTACTGCGTTCAGAATGTGCGGCGCAGCAGGGATGCCCAAACCGTCGAAAATCTGCACGAACGGGCTACCGCTGCTGCCAATCTCGTTCCACGGGAAGATGCTCATCAATACGCCCAGGGTCAGCACGTAGAAGAGCAGGACGCGGACCGGCACAGTGTTGACGGCTTGCGGGATGACCTTCTTGGGATTGGCGGCTTCGCCGGCGGTGATACCGATCGTTTCGATCCCGCCAAAGGCAAACATCACGACGGCGAACGCGGCCAGGAGCCCCTCGAAACCGTTCGGGAACAACCCGCCGTGATTGACGAGGTTCCCCAGTCCGGGTGCCACTCCACCGCCGTCGCCCGTTTGGAAACCAAACACGACGATCGCCGCACCGCCCACGATCATGGCGATGATCGCCACCACCTTGATGAGCGAGAACCAGAACTCCAGCTCACCGAACACCTTCACGCTGAGCAGGTTCATGGCACCCAGGAACAGGATGATTGCCAGGACCCAGATCCATCTGTCCACCTGTGGGAACCAGAAGCCCATATAGATACTGAAAGCGGTGACATCGGCGATAGCCACGATCGCCATTTCGAAAACGTAGGTCCAGCCGGTCACGAAGCCCGCGAACGGTCCCAAGTACTTGCTTGCGTACTGGCCGAAGGAGCCGGACACGGGGTGTCGAACAGCCATTTCGCCGAGGGCGCGCATCACCATGAACACGGCCGCGCCGCCAATGATGTAGGCCAGCAGGACGGCCGGACCGGCTTTCTGGATGGCGGA
This sequence comes from Paenarthrobacter aurescens, assembly GCF_025421775.1. GTDB lineage: Bacteria > Actinomycetota > Actinomycetes > Actinomycetales > Micrococcaceae > Arthrobacter > Arthrobacter aurescens_B. The sequence goes on from NZ_JAOEFX010000006.1 coordinate 27,442, forward strand.
GGCGGAGCCGTAAAAGAGGCCCGTACCGATCGCGGATCCGAGCGCCATGAAGCGGATGTGGCGGACGCTGAGGCCTCGGCTGAGCGCCGTACCCGCGGCTTGGAGGACAGAGCTCTCCGTTGCCAGCTTGGTTTGTTGCATAGTAAACCTTCTCGTCTTTGGGAGGGGATCGCTATCCAGCAGATCACTTTTGGGGGCCTTGTGATCGGACTCACGGGGCTTTGGTGTCTTTGATCGCAGACAGCGCGCGGAATAGTCTGGCATTTCAGACATCGCAACGGCGTGGTGGTCTGGTGCCCCGGCTGCAGAAGGTGCAGGCTTAAGTACGGGATACCGGACAGCTTGGTTTCGGGGGTCCCCCGCCAAGCCCCTGCAGTGAGGAACCATGACAACGACGCCAACCGCCACAGGCAAGGCCACGTCCAAAGTCCCGGCCGCGGAAAACACCCTGCGCATCCTGAAACTGTTGGCCTCGCGTCGGGGGCCGATGGCGGCGTCGAACATCGCAACAGCGCTTGGCCTCCCGCGTTCCAGTGTCTATCACCTGCTCGGCGTCATGGAGGCCAACGGTTTCGTCCTGCACCTTCATGAGGAGCAGCGTTACGGACTCGGCATCAGCGCCTTCGAGCTCAGCTCGGCGTATTCGCGGCAGGAACCCTTGTCCCGGCTCGGCCGGCCGATGCTCGCTTCATTGGTTGACGTGATCGGCGAAAGTGCACACCTCGCGGTGCTCCACGGCCGCGACGTCCTGTACATCGTTGAGGAGCGCGCCAAGAACCGCCCGAGCCTGGTGACCGACGTCGGGGTTCGCCTTCCCAGCCACCTCACTGCCTCGGGCCGAGCCATTCTGGCCGCACTGCCAAAGTCGCAGGTTCGGGCACTCTACCCAAATGCCGCCGCCTTCACCTCCCGCCACGAGGTGGAATTCCCCATCATGAAATACTCTGCCTTGTCGTCGCATTTGGACCAGGTGCGCCAACGCGGCTACGCCACGGAGAACGGCGAAATCACGCCTGGTTTCGGCTCCATCGCCGCCGCTGTGACGGACCATGTGGGATGGCCGACGGCGGCAGTCGCCGTGACGTTCCTGGAGGACAAAGTTCCTGCTGAGCAGTGGCCGGTGCTCGCTGCCCGCATCCAAAAAGCGGCGGACGAACTATCGGTGCGGATCCACGGGCGCCCGGCCGGCTAGCCCTGCCTGCTGTTACCTGGGGTTTCGCTCTCGACGAGTTGACGGAAGGTCTCCAGCTCGCCTTGGAAGCTGCCCCGGTAGGACCCCATGGCGAAGATTCGCCCCATGATCGCTGAGATGAATCCGCGGGTCGCGAACTCCTGGTGAATGCGCGTGCCCTCGCCCTCGGGCTCGAACGTTACCGCAGACTCGCCCTTCAATATTGCGTTGCCGAAGCGGGTGCGGATGAACCGGGGCCTCTCCACCTCAAGGATCTCGGTGGGGCTTGCCATCCGCCCGAACCACACCGTGTAGCGGCTGCCGGCCTGGTCGATTGAGCCGACGCGGTCAGTCACGCGGGTGACCCCGCCGATCCACTCCGGGAACCGGTCCAGGTCCGTCCAGGCTGCAAACACACGCTCAGGCGGTGCTGCAACGAGCGTCGTCACTCGGAACGTTGCCATGGGTCCAGCATGCGCTCATTGTCGAGCGAATGCGAGGGGTTGGTGCGGGTCTGTAATCCCGGACAGGACCACTCTAAAAGCCGTTCCGGCCGCTTGATAAAGGGGCTTTAGTAGAAGCAGAAGATCTTTCCACCACACACTTCCCACAGACGAAGGAGTCACCATGGCACCCGCCGATTTCACCACTGGTGCCCGTCCGGTCAAGGCCGCCCGGGGTACTGAACTTACTGCCAAGTCGTGGCAGACCGAGGCGCCGTTGCGCATGCTGATGAACAACCTGGATCCCGAGGTCGCTGAGCGCCCGGATGATCTGGTGGTTTACGGCGGCACGGGCCGTGCTGTGCGTTCCTGGGCTGCGTTTGATGCGATCACCCGGACGCTTGAGACCATGGAAAAGGACGAAACCCTCCTGGTCCAGTCCGGCAAGCCGGTGGGTGTGTTCCGCACCAACGAGTGGGCGCCCCGTGTTCTCCTCGCCAACTCCAACCTCGTCGGTGACTGGGCTACGTGGCCTGAGTTCCGCCGGCTCGAGGCTGAGGGTTTGATGATGTACGGCCAGATGACCGCCGGGTCCTGGATCTACATCGGCACCCAGGGCATCCTGCAGGGGACGTACGAAACGTTTGCCGCCGTCGGCAACAAGCTTGCTGCTGTCAGGCAGAACACCGTCCGCCACCCGGCACCCGCCGCGGAGGGTTCCACCGAGGGCCCGCTGGCCGGCACCCTGACCTTGACGGGTGGGTGCGGTGGCATGGGCGGGGCCCAGCCGCTGGCCGTGACGTTGAACGACGGCGCGTGCTTGATCGTGGACGTTGATGAGACCCGTCTGCGCCGCCGCGCGGGCAAGCGCTACCTGGACGAGGTCGAAACCGATCTGGATGCCGCGATCGCCAAGGTCCAGAAGGCCAAGGACGAGCGCCGTGGCTGGTCCGTCGGTTACGTGGGCAACGCCGCGGAGGTGTTCCCGGAACTGCTGCGCCGCCACAAGGCCGGAGAGCTGACCATTGATGTGGTCACGGACCAGACGTCCGCGCACGATCCGCTGTCCTACCTGCCCGAGGGCATCAACGTCGATGAGTGGCACACCGAAGCCGAAGCGGACCCCGAAGGGTTCACCAAGAAGGCACAGGCATCCATGGCCCGCCACGTACAGGCCATGGTGGAATTCCAGGACGCCGGCGCCGAAGTCTTCGACTACGGCAACTCCATCCGGGATGAGGCCCGTAAGGGCGGCTATGACCGGGCGTTCGAGTTCCCGGGCTTCGTCCCGGCGTACATCCGTCCGTTGTTCTGCGAGGGCCTTGGCCCGTTCCGCTGGGTTGCCCTGTCAGGTGACCCCGAGGACATCGCCGTCACGGACAAGGCCATCAAGGAGCTGTTCCCTGAGAACACCCACCTGCACAAGTGGCTGGACGCTGCAGCGGACCGCGTGGAATTCGAAGGCCTGCCGGCACGTATTTGCTGGCTCGGTTACGGCGAACGGGCCAAGGCCGGCCTGCTGTTCAACCAGCTCGTGAAAGAAGGCAAGGTCAAGGCTCCGATCGTGATCGGCCGCGACCACCTGGACTCCGGCTCGGTCGCTTCCCCGTACCGTGAGACCGAATCCATGGCTGACGGTTCGGACGCGATTGCTGACTGGCCGCTGCTCAACGCCATGCTCAACACGTCCTCCGGTGCCACGTGGGTCTCGATCCACCACGGCGGCGGTGTCGGTATTGGCCGGTCCCTGCACGCCGGGCAGGTTTCCGTCGCCGACGGCACCGACCTGGCTGCCGAGAAGCTCGAACGGCTCCTGACCAACGACCCCGGCATGGGCGTCATCCGCCACGTCGACGCCGGTTACGACCGCGCCATCGAGGTCGCCAACGAACGCGGCGTCCGCATCCCCATGAACGAGAACTAAGAACATGACTATTACCTCCAACGAACAGCTCACCGTCACCCTCGGCTCCAGCGGCGTAACCCCGGAAGACGTCGTCGCCGTCGCACGCCACGACGCCAAGGTGACCATCTCCCAGGATGCCCTGGACAACGTCGCCAAGGTCCGTGCGCACATCGACAGCCTCGCCACAAGCGATGTCCCGGCGTACGGCATCTCCACAGGCTTCGGTGCCCTGGCCAACCGCCACATCCCCAACGACCTCCGCACCCAGCTGCAGAAGTCGCTGATCCGCAGCCACGCTGCGGGCATGGGCCCGGCTGTTGAACGCGAAGTGGTCCGCGGCATCATGTTCCTCCGCGCCAAGACCCTGGCCTCCGGCCGCACGGGCGTCCGACCCGTGGTTCTCCAGACCATGGTTGACGTCCTCAACGCCGGCATCACCCCGTTGGTCCGCGAATTCGGTTCGCTCGGCTGCTCCGGCGACCTCGCCCCGCTGTCCCACTGCGCGCTGGTCCTCATGGGCGAAGGCGAAGCGACCGGTCCCGACGGCGAACTGTACGGAACTGCAGGCAAGCCGCCTGTCGCTGAGCTTCTTGCGCAGCACGGCATCGAGCCGGTCACCCTCGCTGAGAAGGAGGGCCTGGCCCTCGTCAACGGCACCGAAGGCATGCTCGGCATGTTGCTGATGGCCATCGCCGACATCCGTTTGCTGCTCGCGACGGCGGACGTCACCGCCGCGCTCAGCGTCGAGGCGCTCCTCGGTACAGACCAGGTGTTCCTGCCGGAGCTCCACGCCGCACTGAGGCCGCACCCGGGCCAGGCTGCCAGCGCGGACAACATGCTCCGCGTACTGTCCAACTCGCCGATCGTCGCATCCCACCGGATCAACGACACCAAGGTGCAGGACGCCTACTCGCTGCGTTGCGCTCCGCAGGTTGCCGGCGCCGTCCGCGACACCGTGGACCACGCCGCACTGGTGGCGTCCCGCGAACTCGCCGCAGCCATCGATAATCCGGTGGTCCTTCCGGACGGCCGCGTCACGTCCAACGGCAACTTCCACGGCGCCCCCGTCGCCTACGTCCTGGACTTCCTGGCCATCGCCGTAGCGGACCTCAGCTCCATTGCCGAGCGCCGCACGGACCGCATGCTGGATCCGGCCCGCTCACACGGGCTCCCGGCCTTCCTCGCAGGAGACCCCGGCGTGGACTCCGGCCTCATGATCGCCCAGTACACGCAGGCCGGTTTGGTTTCGGATAACAAGCGCCTTGCCGTCCCGGCGTCCGTGGACTCCATCCCGAGCTCCGCTATGCAGGAAGACCACGTGTCCATGGGTTGGCACGCTGCCCGGAAGCTGCGCAAGGCCGTGGAGAACCTCCGCCGCGTGCTCGCCGTCGAGCTTGTCACCAGCGCCCGCGCCATTGACATGCGGACGCAAATGTCCGACGGCGAACTCACCCCGGGTCCTGCCGGTACGGCAGTGCTTGAGGTGCTTCGTGAAGTGGTTCAAGGCCCGGGTACCGACCGGTTCCTGTCACCGGAACTGGAAGCGGCTGACCGTTTGGTGGGCTCCGGCGCGGTCCGCGCGGCCGCCGAATCCGCCGTCGGGATATTGGCCTGACGTCGAATAAAACGCTCATTTGATGGGCATATTTGTCATGCCCCGGTCTTTGTTCGCAACGCAATCACCGGGGCGTGGCAAATGTAGTAGAACTTATGGTGTACGTCACGTCCACGCCAACGATGTCGTGGGCCTGACGGTCAACCGTTCACACAACTCAATACACAACAGAGAACATCCACAAAGGGGTAGAAGTTCAATGAAGGCACGCGGAGCAGTCCTGTCCAGGCGAAACGCTCACTCGGCTACGGTATCCGACTGGAAGACGCTGAAGGTTGGCGAGAGGGTGGAAGTGGTCAAGTACGCCCACGTGATCGCCGCCGGTCTGGTCGAGGAAATTTCCAGCAGCGGAAACGTGGTGTGGCTTGAGCACTCGGGCCCCGGCGTTACCGAAGAGGGCAAGGAACTGTTCATGAAGTCCGACGGCGTGACGCTCCGCCGGGCATAGGCGGAGGTTCCGCAGAGATACTTGTTAAACAGAAACCGGGGCTCGTTCCCTTCCGCGGGTAGTAGATGCGGAAGGGAACGGGCCCCGGTTTTTGGCGTCGCTGCCGGAAATACGTTGGGGTATCAGGCGGCGAGGACTTCGTGGGTCTGACCGAAGGGAACGGATTCGTCCAGGGCCACGGTGTAGGTGCCGGGCTCGTGGCGCGTCACCAGAATTCCGCATGCAGCGTCGGCTGCTGCGTTTTCGATCAGGGCATCCACGGCGCGGTCGAGTCCGTCGTGGATCTCGGCTGCCTTGGAAAAGGACAGGCGAATTTCGCGTTCTGCAGTCATTGCAGGGGTCATTGGGGGCCTCCTATTACATGTCGCATGCGAGGGCGACCCGTCAATCATAGTCGGTGGAAGTCGAATATTTGTAAGATGACTGGCAGGTGAGTGACCTGGGTCTCATCTGCGAACCATGGCGCGGAGTAGCTTCACGGCCACCGAAAGTGCTGCGATATCCACCGGACCTGGCTTGATGGCCTCCTGGATGGTTTCTTGGATGCGCGCCAATTGTTCGATGTTCCCGTGCTCCCAATCCATGATTCGTTTCACGGGATCAGTTGGCATGGAGGAGCGTGGCGTGTGCCTGACCACGGCTTTGGTCATGTCGGCCAACACCAAGTACATGTCATCCCTCAAGGCAGCTCTTGCCAAGGACTCCCAGTGGGTGGCTCGCGGGAGCATGGTGATGTGTTCCAGCAGGGGGATGGCAGAAATCCGCTCGAAGACGGCAAAGTACACCTCTGCCACGGCTTCCGCTGGTTCCTGCAGCTCCTCGGCAATGGCCGAAATGTCCAAGAGGCCGTAACTGACCAAAAGCTCGGAAGCCCGGATCCCCAGGGGATGGGGCAGGCCCACGGAATCCGTATGGGCAAGCCGCTTGAGTGAGTGCGCCAGGTTGATGCCGTGCAGGAAGCCGGTGAAGTTGGCCCGTGTCAGGGACATCGGCTGTTCCAGCCGGGCCAAGGCATCGGCAACGGGCTTGTCGCGGAAATCATGCGTCACGTACCAGCGCACGGAGCGGTCCAGCAGGCGGCGCATGTCCAGCGCTACGGCGGCACCATGCTCGCTGGGTGTGCTGGCAGGCAGCTCGGCGATGGCCTGGGTCACCGAGTCCAGATCCCAGATCTTCCGCATCACCACAAAGCCGCGGGCCACTGCCGCCGCTGACACGGTGGTCTCTTCCATGGCCCGGAAGGCGAAAGCAATGCCGCCCATGTTGATCATGTCGTTGGCCACAACCGTGGCCACGATTTGCCCCCGGAGAGGGTGCGTGGAGAGGTGTTCCCCGAATCGCTCCGAAACCTGGTGGGGGAAGTAGTCGCGGAGTGTTTGCGAGAACCACGGATCGTCGGCAAGGCCGCCATCCGTGAGCTCCCGGGCAAGCTCGATCTTGGCGTAGGCGGCCAGGACGGCCAGCTCGGGAGTCGTGAGTCCCTTTCCCGTGAGGACGCGGGCCTGTAGTTCCTCGTTGCCCGGGAGGAACTCCAGGCTCCGGTCCAGGTCCGTGACGGACTCCAGCCAGTCCATGGTCCTTTCGAAGCTGGGGCTCCACTCGACGGCCAACTGCTTGTCATTGAGGAGCAACACGTTCTGGTCATCATTGGTCTTCAGCACAAGGCGTCCGACTTCGCCCTGCAGGGACTGAAGGAACGCCGTCCGTTCGGCCCCGGACATCCGGCCCGCGGCGATCATTCGGTCCAGGAAGATCTTGATGTTGACCTCATGGTCCGAACAGTCCACCCCTGCCGAGTTGTCGATCGCGTCCGTGTTCACCAGGATGCCCGCCAGCGCAGCCTCGATCCTGCCGCGCTGGGTGACGCCGAGGTTGCCGCCTTCGGCGATGATGTGGGTGCGAAGCTGGCCACCATCGACGCGGATGGCATCGTTCGCTTTATCCCCGACGTCGGCATGGGACTCCGTGGATGCCTTGACGTACGTGCCGATTCCGCCGTTGTACAACAGGTCGACCGGGGCCATGAGGACTGCCCTGAGAAGCTCCGGAGGACTCATCGCGATGGCGCCGCTCGGATCGGCGCCCTCTTCCAAACCCAAAGCCAGCCGGACCTCTTCGGTAATCACAATGGATTTGTCCGTGCGCGCGAAGACGCCTCCGCCCGGGCTGAGTTTGCCGGGATCGTAGTCCGCCCAGCTGGAGCGGGGGAGCTTGAAGAGCCGTTCACGCTCGGCGTAGGACACGATGGGGTCCGGGGTGGGGTCCAGGAAGATGTGCCGGTGATCGAACGCGGCCACCAGCTTGATGTGGTTGGACAGGAGCATGCCGTTGCCGAAGACGTCGCCGCTCATGTCGCCGATTCCCACCACAGTGAAATCCTCGGCTTCGGAGTCGATCATCAGTTCGCTGAAATGGTGCCGCACGGAGACCCAGGCGCCGCGGGCGGTGATGCCCATCTGCTTGTGGTCGTAGCCCACCGATCCGCCCGAAGCGAAGGCGTCCCCAAGCCAGAAGCCGTACTCGGCGGCCAGGGCGTTGGCGATGTCCGAGAAAGCGGCGGTTCCCTTGTCTGCAGCGACCACCAGGTAGTAGTCGTCGACGTCGTGACGCACCACTCGGGATGGAGTCACCACGCGACCGTTGGTGCCGCCGTCGGGATCCGGTACCAGGTTGTCCGTGATGTCCAACAGCCCGCGGATGAAAGTCCGATAGCTTTCCTGGCCCTCCGCGAGCCAGGCCGTGCGGTCTTCGGCAGGGTCCGGGAGTCGCTTGGGAAAGAAGCCGCCCTTGGCTCCAGTAGGAACGATCACGGCGTTCTTGACCGTCTGCGCCTTCACCAAGCCGAGGATTTCCGTCCGGAAGTCCTCGCGCCTGTCGGACCATCGGAGTCCGCCGCGGGCTATCGGACCGAAGCGCAGGTGGACACCTTCAACGCGCGGGGAGTACACCCAGATTTCGAAGCGTGGCCGGGGTGCCGGGGCTGCCGGGAGGATCGAAGGGTTGAGTTTGAAGCTGACATGGGGTTTGTCCAAGTAGAAATTGGTGCGCAGCGTGGCTTCCACCAGGCTGGCAAGCGTCCGGAGGAGACGGTCAGCGTCCAACACCGGAATGGCATCGATTGCTTCCAACAGCTTCGCCCGGGCACTGTGGATTGCCTGCGTCCGATGGCTCAGTTCGCTGCTGCCTTCCTCGAAAACATCACCTTGGGAAGGGTCGGCAGCCCGGCTGGTGACCTCAGGGTCGAACAGGTCCGGCTCATAGCTGTCAGGGTTGAACTTCGCTTCGAACAACTCCAGCAGCGCGTGCGTTGCCATGGCATTTTCGCGGAGTGTGTCGGCGATGAAGCCGTACGAGTTGGTGCTGCCAAGTTGCCGCAAGTACTTCGCATAAGCGCGCAGGATGGTCACCCTCCGCCAGTCGATGCCTTCCCGGATGACCAGGGCATCGAAGGCATCCGATTCCGCATCGCCGCGCATGGCGGCGCAGAACGCGCCGGCCAGTAGATCATCCGTGGCCAGGGGATCCAACCCGCGCGGGTACTTGAGTCCGAGGTCGTACAGGAAGAACTGCCGGCCGTCGGCGCGCTGCACGTCGAAGGGACGCTGGTCCAGGACCTTGAGTCCGAGGTTGTGGAAAAAGGGGAGGATCTGGGTGAGGCTTTGCGGGCGGGTCAGGTACAGCCGGATGCGGGCATCTTCCGTGAGGACGGCAGTACCGGGACGTTTGTAAACGGTCAGCAGCGGGTCGGTTTCCCTGCCTTCGTCAGGCGGAAAGCTCTCGAACTTCGAAATGTCCTCAACAGCGTCCTCTACCTCGAAATCGGCTTTGTAACTGGCGGGGAACGCGGCAGCCCACTCACGGGAGAGCCGCGTCACCTCATCCGCCGGATAGCGGGCCTGCAGCGCCTCGGCCAAGCCCTGGGCCCAGGTCCTCGTGGCGGCGATGATTCGCGGCTCCAGTACCGAGGCATCCACGACGCCGGAAGTCCCACCTGGAGTCGAAGCTGCCTGCGGCAGCAGCACCCGGAAAAACACCCGTGCCATGGCGGATTCGCCCAAACGGAGCTCAAACTCGATGGAGTCCGAATTGAAGGCCTCACGAAGTTCACGCTCAATGGTGAGCCTGACGGCGGTGCTGTACCGGCGGCGGGGGAGGAAGACGAGCGCAGTCATGAACCGGCCGTACGAGTCCGGGCGAAGGAACAACCGGGTGCTGTGGCGTTCCTGCAGACGCAGGGTCTCGCGGGCATGGGAAACGAGCTGTTCGGCGTTTTATATGGAACAGCTCATCGCGGGGGTAGCCCTCCATCACGGCCAGAAGCTCCTTGCCATGATGCGAACTCGGCGGGTAGCCGAACGCTTGCAGCGCTTCCTTCACGGTGTCCCGGATGACGGGGATCTCCAGGGCTGAGCGGGAGGTCGAGCTGGGCGAAAAAAGGCCCACGAAGGTTTGCCCGCTACCGTCCACGCCGTACCCCGGGCCTACCCGTATTTCGTCCAAGTAGGCGCGGCGCAGGACTGTGGAGCGCTGGGTGGACTTGGTGAGGGTGAGGAGCGGGTGCTCCGGCGAGCCGGTGTCTGCAGGTTCCATGCCCATTGATTCCCGCAGCAGGCCGAGGCCACGACGCCCGCGATAGCCCAGGAAGACAAAGTTTCCTTCGTCCAACCAACGCAGCAGTTCCTGTGCTTCCGTCGCTTCCTTGGCCGCCCCTGCTTCCCCCGCTTCCCTGGCCGACTCCGCGCGCCCGGCAAGCCTCCTCACTTCATCTGCAAGTTCCTGGTGGATTGCCTCGGTGTCTTCCGCCGCAGCCCTCACGTCGCGGAGGACCCCCTGCAGGCGGTCAACAAGGAGTTCCGCGCTGGCCTCATCCGGAAGCCGGGGGACTTCGATGGCCATCCACGCCTCGGCGAGCGGTCCGCCGTCGTGGTTCTGTTGGGTGACCGGCCGGGCAGGAGAGTCGGCGGCGGAAGGTTCGACGCCGGTCGGCAGCCCTGTGCGGGGTGGTGCCCTGTGGATTTGGGTGAGGCGGTGGGTGGCCGGGTCGCGCGCCACGCTGAAGGTTGGGTGGACCAGGAAGCGGATGGACGCCGTGTCCCGGGCAATCTCGGCAGTGACGGAGGGGAGGAGGTAGGGCATGTCATCGGTGACGATTGCCACCACGCTGGCGTCGGCCTCGTTGAGCACCCCGATCACTGCTTGCCCTGGCTCACGCCGCTCGGCCAACGACCGGTGGTAGCGGGCACGTTCCAGCAGCGTTTCGGGCGCATAGTTGCGGGCGTCGTCCGCGGACACGTGCTCGTAGTAGTCGGTCAGGAATCCGTCTGTCGGCTCCGTGCTGGGTGACATGTCGCTGCGCCTCCGCTGCGCAAAGGAGCGGCCGTGCTCTGCGGTCGGGCGAAGTCCCTGCGCCTCACTTCATGCTCCCGCGAGATGGCATTTGATGCCAATGTTTCTCGCGAGGGGTTTTCCCGCTCCAGGATCCCCAAGACGTGGTGGCGGGATTCGAACCCGCGTGCGCTGCTTTGCAGGCAGCTCCCTGGCCTCTCGGGTGCACCACGTGCAAACGACACTAGGCGGCCGGATGCGGCGCGATCAAAGTTCGTTTCCCCAGCTTTCGCGGGGCTACGCGGTGTTGCTTCTGGTTGCGGCCAATGACGTGTGCCTGGCCAACTTTGTGACCCCGGACGCTACCAAGAGCGTCAGAATGGCCGCTGCCATGTGCGTATAGAGGAGGAGGTGGACGTTGCCCGCACTGGCGGCTGGCCCCGCGGGCACGTCCCCCAAGGTCAAGCCGCCATGCAAGTGGTCCAGCAGCCCGCTGCCTGGAAAATAGCCACCGAAGGCGTCGAAGCCGACGTGAAGCAGTTGCTGCGCCAGCCCGGAAAGGAGCAGCAACAACAAGGGTCCGTGCACCCAGCGGGCGATCAACTGGGCGGCCAAGGCGCAGAAGGCGGCGAAAGCCAGGAGGACAGGTATGGCCGGCGCACTGCCACCAGCGACCATGTGGGCTGCCAGTCCCAGAATCACAGCCACTGGCCCGGCCACCCAGGCCCACTTGTCCTGCACAGGAGTTGCGCTCATCGCCGTCCTTCCCTCCCCACAGGCTAAGCGGAGGAAGCCGGCTGGGAAAGGGGCCAGACGCCTATGCCAGGAGCGTGTTCACCAGCCGTGCAGCCACCTTGGCGGTCCGGTTATCGATATCGAACTCAGGATTCAGCTCTGCAACGTCCAGGTGGAGCAGCTTCCCGCTCGCTGCAACCTGCCGGCAAACTGCGCTGATCACCGGCAAGGGCACACCGTAGGCAGCGGGTGCACTCACCCCGGGAGCTACGGAGGCAGGCATCACGTCAAGGTCGATCGTCAGGTACAGCACATCCACGCCTGACAGGAAGTCAGAAACGAAAACCTCCACGGCCTCCGGAGAGCACGCTTCATCGAGCAAGTACTTCACGCCCAGGCGGTCCGCCGTGTCGAAGAGCGTCCGCGTGTTGTTGGGTTCGGATATTCCGACGACGGCGTACTTGAGTTCCCGGCCCGCGGCAGCTTCCGCTTGGGCCATCTGCAGGAAGGGCGTGCCCGAGCTTGGCGTGGGTTCGTCGCGCAGGTCGAAGTGGGCATCCAGGTTCAGCACGCCCAGCCGCTTGCCGCGGACCGGCTCAGAACCGGCGACGCCCAAGTAGCTGGCAAACGCGGTCTCGTGTCCGCCGCCCAGCACCACGGTGAGGTTGCCGGCGTCGAGCAGTTCCGCAATGGCGCGGCCGGCACGCTCTTGACCCGCCTCCAGCGAGTCGTCCTCCACAACCACATCACCGGCGTCGAATACGTTCCGCTGGAGGTGGTAAGCCATGGGGCCCAGCGCCGTGCGGATGGCGGCCGGAGCCGCAGCCGCACCCACGCGGCCCTTGTTGCGGAGGACGCCGGCGTCGCTGCAGAAGCCAAGCACGACGGCGGGACGCGAGGCAGCAGCGGCCGCTGCGGGTGTGTGGGGTGTCACGGCTTGCCACCAGCGCCGGTGCTCTACGCCGTCGCCATCGAATCGGCCGGTCCAGGGCGTGGGGCTGACATCTACAGTGATGGTGCTGGTTTGCATGCTTTAAGCACACCGGACCCGGACTGCCAATACCAGCAGTTCCGGGTCCGGAGTGTCTGAAATACCGGAATGCCTATTTGACGCCCAGGAGTTCCTCAACGGTTCCGATGCCGAAGAACAGCAGGAACGCGCCGGCCACAGCCCACATGAGGGGGTGGACTTCGCGTGCACGGCCTTGGAAGGTGCGGATCAGGACGTAGGAGATGAAACCGGCGCCGAGGCCGTTGGCGATGGAGTAGGTGAACGGCATGAGCGAGATAGTAAGGAACGCGGGAATGCCGACGCCCCAATCCTGCCAGTCGATCTTGCCCACCTGGGACACCATCATGAAGCCCACGACCACCAGCGCCGGGGCAACTGCTTCAAACGGGACAAGGTTGATCAACGGCGTGAAGAACATGGCCACCAGGAAAAGCAGGCCGGTGACGATCGAGGCGAGGCCCGTGCGGGCGCCTTCACCGATGCCCGCGCCGGATTCAACGAAGATCTGGTTGGAAGAAACGGACGCGCCGCCGCCCACGATCGCTCCGAGCGCGTCCACCTGGAGAACGCGGTCCACGTTGGGGATGTTGCCGTCCTTATCTACGGTTCCGGCCTCGTTGGCCAGGCCCACCATGGTGCCCATGGCGTCGAAGAAGATGCTGAGCAGGATCACGAAGGCCAGCAGTGCGGCGGCGATGAACCCCAGGTGCTCGAAGGCGCCGAACGGGTTGGCCTTGCCGATCAGGGAGAGGTCCGGGGCACCCCACTCGGAGAGTGTTGGCGCCACCAATGACCAGCCGCGCGGGTTGACCGTGGTGCCGTCAAAGCTGGGCCCGATGTGGAGCGTGAACTCAAGGATGGCAGCCAGCGCCGTTGAGACCACGATGCCGATCAGGATGGCACCACGGACCTTACGGACCACCAGTGCGATGGTCAGGATCAGGCCAACGGCGAACACCAGCGTCGGCCAGCCCATGAGCTTGCCGTCGACGCCAAGTCCCAGCGGAACAGTGGTGCCGGCGGCGTCAGGGATCCGGCGCACGAATCCTGCGTTGACCAAGCCGATCAGTGCAATAAAGAGGCCAATGCCCACCACGATCGCGGTCTTCAGGGCTTCCGGCACAGCCTTGAACACGGCAGTACGGAAACCGGTGAGGACCAGAATGAGCATCGTGATGCCGGAGAGCACCACGAGCCCCATCATGTCCGGCCAGGTCAGCTCAGGATGGGAGGCGACTGTGACTGCCACGAAAGCGTTGACGCCAAGTCCCGTTGCCACGGCGAACGGGTGCTTGGCCCAGGCGCCCATGAGGATGGTCAGGATGCCGGCCACGAAGGCGGTAGTGGCTGCGACCGCCGTGAAGCCCAGGGACGCTCCACTCGAGTCCGCTCCGGAGAGGATCAGCGGGTTCAGCACCACGATGTAACTCATGGCAAAGAACGTTGCGAAGCCGCCGCGAATTTCCCGCGAGTACGTGGATCCACGTTCAGTGATTTTGAAGTAGCGGTCGACTGCAGAACCTTGTTTAAGCATGGAGGACTCCGGGGATCGAGGGGAGTGTGCTCTCAAATCCTATGCGGTCGGATACGGGCGCTTCCGACGATTCGCCTAGTCTGTAAGGAAGCCAACACTAGGAGAAACCGCCCCATGCGCACCATCCGCCCGCTTCTGGCCGCCGTCGTCGCTGCTCTTGCCTTCGCGTCCGCCCTGCTGTTTTCTGCGGCTCCGGCGTCCGCACACGACGTCGCCGAATCCACTACGCCGGCCAACGGTGCCAGCGTGACGGAAGTACCGGCGTCGGTCGCCATTACTTTCAACAACCGGCCGCTGGCCATCGGATCCGGCGTGACGGTCACTGCGGGCGGCGAAAACTGGGCCGATGGCCCGGTTGAAATCATCGACAACCAGGCGGTCCAGAAGCTGCGCGATGGCGCGCCGGCCGGCGAATACACGGTGGTTTGGCGCGTGGTCAGCTCCGATTCGCACCCGATCGAGGGCACCTTTACCTTCACGGCCACCGCAGGAGGCACGACGCCGGCAAGCGGTTCAGCGGGTGCCTCACCGACGGCCTCGGCATCGTCAGCAGCACCGACCGCAGCAGTGCCGACGGCGGGAACCGCGGCGCCGGGAACCGGCAACAGTGAGCCTGCCCCGGATGCTTCCCAGCCCTTCCCGTGGAGCATCGTCGGACTGGCAGTTGTTGCTATCGGTCTCGTGATCTTCCTGGCTGTTACGGCAAGGAAGAAACTTGCCGCTTCAAACGACCCGGATGGCGATACTCCCGCGGAATGACGGGGTTTTCTACGTACCTGCGAATATCTCGAAACGATCACCGCGACACGCCAGAACCACGCTTCTCGTTACTTAAATGTGACTTCCGCGTGATCATCGCGTACGGTTGTACCTGTGCCTGTTCCACGTAGCAGGCACTTCCGGCCTGATTGCCTAGCTCTGCCGCAGTCCGGAATCCGTTCGCAGACAAACCTTACGGCAGAGACGGGGAACCCATTTTAGGTCGCTTTCGAGCGTGCCTTGGGGTGAAGTCACGAAGCTTCCGCTGAACAGCGGGGGATAGTGACCGGGTGACTCCCATCCGAATCCGACAGCTAACCTCGCAGGCATCGGGAGAGGCTCTTTCATGTCTTCACGCATTCTTCGCGGCCGTCGTAAGGCGGACAGCGTACGTCCTAATCCGTTCATCTCCATCTCCAAGGCAGTTGCCAGCAACGCTTCCGGCGCTGGCCGCCAGGCAGCCGTCATCGCAGCAGCCTCGGGTCTCGTTTTGACCGGATCCATTGCTGCCCACGCAGCCGAAGCTCCGGTACAGCGGGATTCCAGCCCGGCAACGGTCGCTGAGACCGTATCCGAGGCTCCCACCCAGGTTGTTACCGCCGCATCCACGGCAACCATCAACTTCGAGCGCCCCGCTGTTGCCTCCGTAGCAGCTCCGGTCATCGAAAAGCCGGCACCGGTTGCTCCCGCTCCCGTAGCCAAGAAGGCAGCAGTTACCACTGCCGCTGCAACGGCTCCGGTCGCCAAGGCTGCAGCTGCCGCTCCGGCTGCTGCTGCTGCTCCCGCTGCTGCAGCCCCGGCAGTCGGTGGCGTCAACGCAGCCATGGTTGCCTCGGCTTACGCCCAGATCGGCATCATGCAGGACTGCACCGCCATGGTGGAAAAGGCCCTCGGCTCCGCAGGTATCCCCGTAGGTGACCTCGGCCCCATGCAGTTCATGAACTACGGCAAGGTTGTCAGCGACCCCCAGCCCGGTGACATGATCGTCCAGTCCGGCCACGTCGCCATCTTCATCGGCAACGGCCAGGCCATCAGTGGTGGCATCAACGGCAACCAGACGGGCATCCACCCGATCAGCTGGTTGACCGCAACG
Organism: Paenarthrobacter aurescens; assembly: GCF_025421775.1. Classification (GTDB taxonomy): domain Bacteria; phylum Actinomycetota; class Actinomycetes; order Actinomycetales; family Micrococcaceae; genus Arthrobacter; species Arthrobacter aurescens_B. Next base: position 43,483 of record NZ_JAOEFX010000006.1, read on the forward strand.
GGTCCCCTCACGTACGTACGCGCTGGCGCATAAGCCTCACGCTTCAGTTCAAAGGCCGGTGCCTTCGGAGACTTTCGTCTCCGAAGGCACCGGCCTTTGGCGTTAAGTTTTGTGCGAAAAAGTTTCCCAGCGGATGTACGACGGCGGACCAGCCGGCCTTTGCCGGGTTGGGAGCCGGTGTTTGCGGGCTTGACCCGTTATGCGGTGGCGATACCCGGCCCGGCCGGAAGGGCAACTTTGGCCGAGATTGCCTGGCCCACGGCCTTCGCCTGGCGGAGCACTTCCTTGGGTGTGGGGGTGATGAGTTCGCCGACGCCCACAAGGTGCATCCCGACTGCCCGCATGGCGGCGGCCAGGTTCTGCCCAATGGCAATTCCGAGTTCCGCCAGCATCCGGCGCAACTGGCTCTGCGCACAGCGCGTGACCACGATGTGGTCGGCCAAGAGAACCCCTTGGGCGGTGTGGACGGCCCACTGCCGCGGCATGGATTCGAGTGGGCCGGAAACGTGGAGCCCGGTCCTCAGCCCCGCCGTCGTCATGCTGGCGGCCAAGCCGTAACCGATTTGCTGGGACGGGTCTGAGCCCAGGAAATCAAGGCGCACGGCGCGGGTGGTGTTGCGGACGTCAAGATGATGGCTTGCGGCGTAGTTGCGCAGGTGGCGAAGGATCTCGTTGCGTTCCTGCATTGCTGCCGGATCGGCTGTGTCGGTGCGTTTAAGCATGCCCGTGTGGACCGAGGGGCCCGTGGCTGACAACGCTCCAAACCCGTCTACCACGATGGAGCCCACGCCGTAGCGGCTGAGCTCACTGGCAACTGCCAAGCCGGACAGGCCGGCTCCGATGACCACGGTGGTGGTGCGTTCCGTGGCGGAATCAGGCGTGAGTGACACTGCTTGGTTCCTCCTTGACGTGTGTGCCTTTCGGCATCGCGTGGGCTCGCGTCCGAGTCCCCAAGCGGCCGCAAATAAATGACCGGAGTGTGTGGTGGAACACTTTTGCCGGCCATTCGGTGACTCGAACACTACCGAACTTTTTCGGCCATGGATAGCCTCCCGTATCCGCGTGTTTCCGTTGTTCATCCGGAGCGCAAAATGGGCCTGCGGCAACCGAGCCCGGACCGTTATAGACATAGCCCAAAGTCGCCTTGATTCGGCGTTGCCGACCGAGAATAGTGAGCAGTGGAAGGAGAAAGTTTCAGCTTTCTCCTGCCCCGGCCATTGACAATGAAGCAGTCAGGGAATCCGACTCGGAGAACCTCTGGCAGAATAGCCGGAACATCAAGCAGTAGGTGGAGAGGCGGGCCCCATGGACCAGCACGGCAGACACAGTGAAGAGCCACAGCAGGGCGATGACCAGGCTGTTGCCCCGGGCGGCATTGTCGTCGGAGTGGACGGTTCAGAGCACGGTCAGTGCGCCTTGGTTTGGGCCGCACGCGAGGCGGAGCGCAGGCAGCTCCCCTTGCACATCGTCACGGCATACTCCGTGCCCATCTTTGCCGCATCCGGGCTGGATGGTGGTTACGCAACTGTGGACGACTCGGTAATTCGCGAGGGTGCGGACGCGATCGTTAAACAGGCCATGGACAAAATCTCCGGCTATGCCATCGACGTTGACGCTTCCGTGGAAAACGGCGACGCCGCCGGTGTCCTGCTGGACCTCTCTGCGGACGCTGCCCTTCTTGTTTTCGGTAGCCGGGGCCGTGGCGGCTTCGTCGGACGCCTCCTGGGGTCGGTCAGCAGCGCGTTGCCAGCCCACGCCAAATGCCCCACTGTGACGGTTCCGCTGTATTGCGCCGACCGCCTGGGGGAGAACACCGAGGACAAACACATCAAGGCCGAGCATGCCAAGGCCGGCCCGCGCACAGTGGAAAACGTTGTTGCAGTGGGCGTGGACGGCTCAGAGCAAGCCCGTGTGGCAGTGCTCGAAGCGGCAGAGCAGGCCCAGCGCATGGGAGCCAAGGTCCGGGTGATCTGCGCAGTACCGCAGTACAGCGGTTCCCTTGCCTGGGTTCCGGCTCCCTTGGACCGCGATGCCTTGTTTGCCGACATCCGGGTTCAGCTTGACGCCGGTGTGGCGTGGCTCAAGAGCCACTTCCCGCAATTGACCATCGAGACGGAACTCCGGGACGGTTCGCCGGTAGACGTTCTGGTGGAAACAAGCCGCAGCGTCGAGTTGGTGGTTTTGGGCACACGAGGTCGCGGTGGATTCGCGGGCATGCTTCTGGGCTCCACGTCGGACGGCGTCCTGCACCACGCCAAGGGGCCAGTGTTGGTTGTTCCTGACCGTGAGGATCCCAGGCTCGCTGACCGCCACAAATTCGGGCCGATGCTCGGCGCTGCTTAGGCCAGGGCCCCTCACCCCCCATGAACAGCCAGCAGGCCGGGGAACAGCCGCAGGATCAGGGCGCCGGCCTTGGGATGTCGGGCACGGTGTTCATTCTGGACATCGCCGAAATCCGCGGAAGAATGCTTCCAGACGTGGGTGGCAAGGCGGCGAATTTGGGCGAGCTTGCCAGCGCCGGCCTGCCCGTGCCACCCGGCTTCTGCCTCACCACGGCTGCATACAGGCACGCTCTCTCGGCCATTGGCCTGGACGAGGTCTTTGCTGCTTTGAAGGAGGCGGGCTCTTCCGATCTGGAACAACTGAACGGGCTTGCCGCCCGGGCACGGTCCCTGGTGCTCGACGCCGGTGTCCCCGCTGAGGTCGCCGAAGCGGTGCGGTCCACCTACGAGCAGTTGGGGGACAACGTCCCGGTCGCCGTCAGGTCTTCAGCTACCGCCGAGGACCTGGCCTTCGCGAGTTTTGCCGGTCAACAGGACACCTTCCTGAACGTGGTGGGCGTGGACGCTGTCCTGGACGCCGTGAGTCGCTGTTGGGCTTCGCTCTGGACAGACCGTGCTGTGACCTACCGGAACATCAACGGGATTGACCATGCGTCGGTCACCCTGGCTGTGGTGGTACAGGAAATGGTGGACTCAGCCGTCGCTGGGGTCATGTTCACCGCCAACCCGGTGACAGGCAATCGGCACGAGGCGGTGATTGACGCCAGCCCGGGCTTGGGGGAGGCAGTGGTGTCCGGGGCCGTGAATCCGGACCAGTATGTGGTGGACGTCCGTCGCGGTGCCATTGCAAAAACAACCTTGGGTGACAGGCAGGTGGAGATCCGCTCTCTACCGGGCGGCGGCACGGAACGGGTTGAACGTCCCAGCCAGCATCAACCTGACGGTGCAAACCCGCAACCCTGCCTCAGCGAAGGGCAAGTCCTCGCCCTGGTGAGGTTGGGCACCAAGGTCCAAGAGCATTACGGAGCCCCGCAGGACATCGAATGGGCCATCGACCACGAGGGAAAATTGTGGCTCACCCAAGCCCGGCCCATCACCACCCTGTACCCGGAACCCACGCGTAGCCCTCCGACCCCCGGAGAGCACGCCTTCCTGAACTTCAGCCTCGCGCAGGGCCTCACAAGGCCCCTGACGCCCATGGGTTTGGCCGGCATCCGCCTCATAGCATCGTGCGTCGCCAGGACGGCCGCGTTCGACGTGCCTGATCCCCGGTCCGGGCCGGCGCCATACTACGAGGCCGGACAACGCATCTTCTTCGACCTCACGCCCGTGCTGCGGAGCCGGGCAGGCCGGGCGATCGCGCCGCGGGTTTTCGATGTCATGGAAGCCCGCTCAGCCACGCTGATGCGTGGTCTCTTCGAGGACCCACGCTTCCCGGTGACCATCAAGACACCTCTGAAGCTGATTCGTCATGTAGCTCCGGTTGCGGCCAAGTACCGCGTTCCCGAGTCACTGTTCCGCGGCCTGTTCCGCCCGGCTTCGGCCATGAAACGGGTGGAGAAACTCACCGCGGAATTGCGCGCCACCCTTGTGGTCCCGCGTGGAGCGACGCCCCATCAGCGGCTCGGCCATGTCCAGAGGATCCTTGGAGAGGAACTCTTCGCCACAGTGCCGCAGGTACTGCCCCTTCCTGCGCTCGGCTTTGCGATGCTGGGGCTGGTGAGGCGGCTCCTGGGCGAACAAGCTTCCCATGACGAGCTCCAAACGGTCATCCGCGGCCTGCCCCACAACGTCACCACGGAGATGGATCTGACCTTGTGGCAGCTCGCCGCTGAGATTCGGAAAGACCCCGACGCCGTTGGCTCCATGACCGGTCGAACGGCGGCCGAACTGACGGAGCAGTATCGGGACGGAAAGCTCCCCGCCGTTGCCCAAGCCGGATTGAGCTCGTTCCTCAGGACGTTCGGGCACCGTGCCATTGCCGAGATCGACCTCGGCATGCCGCGCTGGTCGGATGACCCCACCCACATCATTAGAGTCGTAGCCAACTACTTGAGGCTTCCGGACGGTGCAGAGTCCCCGGACCAGCAGTTCAAAAGGGCCGCCCGGGAAGCCGATGACCAGGTGGCGCGCTTCGTGGCGCGGGCCAGGACGAAGAGCCCGGTGCACGCGGTAATCGTGCGAACTGCCTTGGACCGGACCCGGAGGTTTGCGGGACTGCGGGAGTTGCCCAAATACAACCTCGTCCTGGGGCTGGCCGCTGCGCGGGAGCAGTTGCTCCTGGTCGGAAACGAGCTTGCTGCCTCCCAGCACATTGGGCATGCCGAGGACGTCTTCTTCCTGGACCTCGACGAAGCCGAGACCGCGCTGGCAGGAGACAACCTGCACGAGTTGGTTTCAGAACGTCGCGCCCTTTATGAGCAGGAACTCCGGCGCAGGCACATCCCACGGGTGCTGTTATCTGATGGGACAGAACCAGAAGCCACGGCCGGGATCAGCGGAAAACAGCGCCCTGGCACTTTGTCCGGCAGTCCGGCGTCGGCAGGCCTGGTGACCGCGCCGGTGCGCGTCATCATGGATCCCGTAGGTGCGCACCTGGAGCCGGGCGAAATCCTCGTTGCGCCGTCAACGGACCCTGGCTGGACACCGCTGTTCCTGACCGCCGGAGGGCTTGTCATGGAAATGGGAGGCCCCAACTCGCACGGAGCCGTAGTGGCCCGCGAGTATGGCATCCCGGCGGTAGTAGGGGTTCCAAACGCCGCTTCGCGCCTAACTACGGGTCAGCAGGTCACCGTGGACGGAGCGGCAGGGACGGTCAGCATCGAGGACGCCACTGGTGGGAGTGCCTAGGCGTGCTGGTGTGATTCGTGCTCGGAGTGGCTGACGGGCTCCAATTGGAAGGTGCAGTGGTCCGTGTCGAAGTGCCGTCCCAGGCAGGACCCCAGCTGATCCAGGATGTTGTCCGCCCCGCTGGCATTGAGGACGTCGTCTTCCACCACAACGTGGGCCGAGAACACAGGGACGCCGGACGTGATGGTCCATATGTGGATGTCGTGAGCTTCCACAACGCCATCCACGGCGAGGATGTGTTCGCGGATCATGTTGACGTCCACGCCCTTGGGAGTGGCCTCCAGGAGGACGTCCACCACGTCCCGAAGCAGGTGCCAGGCGCGGGGAATGATCATCAGGGCGATCAGCACCGAGGCGATGGGGTCCGCAGCACTGAATCCTGTGGTCATGATGACAATTGCCGCAACGATGACCGCGATGGAACCCAGGAGGTCGCCGAGGACTTCAAGGTAGGCGCCACGGACGTTGAGGCTTTCCTTTTGTGCGCCCTGCAGGATCAAGAGCGAGATGAGGTTTGCCACGGCGCCCAGAATGGCTGCCCACAGCATGACGTCCGTATGAATTTCCGTGGTCTCGCCAAAGCGTCGGATCGCCTCGATCATGATTACCACAGCGATGACGATGAGGATCAGGGCATTGGCCAGCGCGGCCAGCACTTCGGCCCGCTGGTAGCCGTACGTGCGCTGATCGCTGGCGGGGCGCGTAGCAATCCACGCTGCCATGAGCGCGATGAAGACGCCTGCGGCATCAGAAAGCATATGGCCGGCATCCGCCAGCAGCGCCAAGGAGCCAGACACGACGGCGCCAACCACCTGGATGCCCACCACCCCCAGGGTGATGGCCAGGACGGCGATGAGCCGCTTGCGATGCTTGCCGGTTGCTGTGACTCCGTGGGAGTGGTTGTGGTCGTGCCCCATGTCTATAAGGCTAGCCCCAGCCGAGCTCATGCAAGCGGTCGTCGTCTATCCCGAAGTGGTGCGCGATCTCGTGGACCACAGTGATGGCCACTTCATCAATGACCTCTTCCCGCGTGCCGCAGATGTCCAGGATCGGCTGCCGGTAGATGGTGATCCGGTCCGGTAGGGAACCGGCCTCCCACCAGGAATCACGTTCGGTCAGCGGCACGCCCTCGTAGAGTCCCAACAACACAGTGTCCGGATCTTCGCCGGGTTGCGGCGTGTAGTCGTCCTCAATGAATATCGCTACGTTGTCCATGGCGCTGGCCGCTTTGGGCGGGATCAGTTGGAGGGCATCGCTGACGGCCTCTTCGAAATCCTCGGGCGACATTTCGAAAGGCCGGGCCACTCCAGCTGCGTATGCCTCGTCAATTTGGCCGTGCTCAACCGGACTGTGCACCGCGTTCCGTTCCTGGAGCGGCGATGACGGGCGATCGCCGTCCGGAACTATGGGAAGGCCGGGAGGAAGATTCGCGGGCATGATTCGACTTTAGTCCGCGAATGCCGCAATAGCGCGGTGTGTGATGAGAGATACTGAAAACCAATCCTCTTTTCGACTTTTCGACAGACACAGGAACCGCATGACCGGCATCCCTTCCCCCGCGCCTGAGCCCCTCGACGTCGTCGTTGTTGGTGAGGCGTTGATCGACATCGTGCAGTCCTCCGATGGACAGGTGGAGTACCCCGGTGGTTCGCCGGCCAATGTCGCCTATGGTCTTGGCCTCTTGGACGTAAAGACAGGATTGCTGACAGCCATTGGCCGTGATGAACGTGGCGACGCTATCGCCGCCCATCTGCAGAGTGCGGGCGTGGTGCTGTTGCCAGGGTCCATGTCACTGGGCAAGACCGCGACGGCGACGGCCCTGATAGCTGCCGACGGTTCGGCCGATTACACCTTCGATATTGACTGGGCCTTGGCCCCGTTGGCACTGCCTTATGCACCGAGGATCCTGCACACGGGTTCCATCGCCACGTTCCTGGAGCCCGGCGCAAGCGTGGTCCGGAGTTTGCTGGAGCAAGCCCAGGGCGGGTGCATGGTCACCTACGACCCCAATATCCGCGCCGATCTTCTGGGAAGCCACCACGAGGCACTCGCCCTGTTCGAGGAAATAGTGCCGCTGACCGACGTCGTAAAGCTCAGCGGCACCGACGCCCGCTGGCTGTATCCGGGCAAAGCGCTCGAGGATACGGCGAACCACCTCCTCGCCCTGGGCACCGGATTGGCTGTGGTGACCCAAGGGGTCAAGGGTTCGCTCATGGCCACCCGGCACATACAGCTCAACGTCCCGGCCGTCCCGGCCACTGTCGCGGACACCATCGGCGCCGGCGACTCCTACACGGCTGCGCTCATAATGGGGCTGCTGCTACGTGGCAGCGACGGACTGGCTCCTACCGTCATGGAACGGATCGGCACCATTGCATCCATGGCCGCCTCGATTGCCGTGGGACGCCCGGGAGCCAACCCGCCAACACACCGCGAACTCTTGGCTGGCATGGCCCGCTAACGGTGAGCTAGCGGGTCCGACGCCGGGTCAGGCCCACGCCGATCAGGCACACTACGCCACCAATCAGTCCCCAGATTGTGGGGACCTCTTGAAGTACGGCCCACGAAATCAGGATGGTGGTGCCCGGCACCAGGTACGTTGTGGCGGCCAGCTTTCCGGCCGAGATCAGGGAGAGCGCGTATGCCCAGGTGGTGAACGCGATGGCTGTGGGGAAGATGCCCAGATAGATCAGGCCCAACGTTGCAGGGAGCGGTGCCGCTTGGACTTCGGAAATCAGCTGGCCTGTCCACGGCAAGCAGCAGATCGCGCCGACCATGATCCCGAACCATGTCGCTTGGCCTGCCGTGAACTTCCGGAGCACGGGCTTCTGCAGGATCGCGCTCACCGAGGCGAGCACAGCGGCAAGCAAACACAGCAGCACACCGGCGACATCCGCCGTCGAACGCTGCCCGGAACCCAAGGCGATCATTGCGACGCCGCAGAATGCCACGCCGCTGCCGATCAGCAGCCACCGCGGGAAGCCCTCCTTGAGGAAGACTCCTGCAAGGATCGCGATCAGGATGGGCGAGACGTTGATCAGCATGGCGCTGGTGCCGGCGTCGAGCATGTGCTCCGCGGCGTTCAGTGCAACGTTGTAGCCGCCGAACCACATCACTCCGTAGGCAACGATCGGCAACCATTCCCGGCCGCTTGGCCAGACCTTCAGCGTCGGCAGCACCACGATTCCAAGCACGACGGCGGCAACCGCCAACCGTCCGAGCGTCAAGGAACCGGGGGAGAAGCTGGGGCCGACTGCACGGATGCCTACAAACGCCGACGCCCACAGGACGACGGTGATGAGGACCGCCGCGATGCCGAGTTTGCTGATGCCCGACGCCGGCGCGGGGGTGGTGCGCGGTGGCAAGTCCGGGGAAGGCTGGCCGGGTTCGGCCGGGGAGGTGGTTGTCATAAGGCCAATCTAGCCGTCGCACAGCGAAGGCGGCTGGCGGTTTTCGGACGCCTCAGGACAAGATCCTGCCAATCTTTGGTGGCCGGGATGGTTGATTTGGTGAGTGCGCTCGCGAGGGGTGGGCCTTCGACTCTTCCAAGCACCGAGAGTTCGCCCCTCGATGAGCCTCAGCTCGGCGTCCCTGGACCGTCCGCAGACCTCGATTTGGGAATATCGCCATCTATGCTCTAAAGTTTTAGAGTCCAGTTCGGACGAGCGAGACACGGAAAGAACGCGTAAAGCGTCGCTTTTCCTTGCAGAATCCGAATTGAGTTCAGGCCCCCATCGTCTAGCGGCCTAGGACACCGCCCTTTCACGGCGGCGGCACGGGTTCGAATCCCGTTGGGGGTACGCAAGGAAGTGGTAAACCGGATGAAAAAAGTCTGGTAAGCTAGAAGCCTTGAAAAAAACGCGGTAGAGATACTGCAAACGCAAGGCCCTGTAGCGCAGTTGGTTAGCGCGCCGCCCTGTCACGGCGGAGGTCGCGGGTTCAAGTCCCGTCAGGGTCGCTCTGAGCGCCGAAGAAATTCGGTTCTCAAGGTGACATGTCACCTAGGCTCTGTAGCTCAGTTGGTAGAGCGTTCGACTGAAAATCGAAAGGTCACCGGATCGACGCCGGTCGGAGCCACCACTGGGAAGCATCAGTTCTTCGGAACTGGTGCTTTTCTTCTTTTAACCCTTTGTCCGGGTTTCAACCGACGTTCGAGCGTGTGCCGCCACGACCCACTTTGATTCTTCGGGTCCATGACGCGCCGCAATTCTCCGTGTGTCAAAGCTCATAGCTGTTCAAAGTTGGTGGTGACGGTACGTATTTCCTCGTCTTTCCTCGTCGTTGCCGCCGATCAGCTGCCTACCGTGCCGATTCTGCGCCGGGGCAGCCCCAGGAGTTGGGGTTTTCCTGGCAGGTGTCGGCGACGAGTGCTCTTTCTGTTTTCCAGACCTGGATGGTTTTGGCCGGTGTGGTGAGGTCCAGGGTTCCGTTGATGGGCAGGGGTGGGCCGTTGTTGACGGAGTAGGTTCCGGTGAAGCTGGTGGTGAGGGCGGCTTGGTAGTTGCCGGTTTCGGTGTAGATGTGGCTGGTGCGCGTGTCGTTGGTGAGCCATTCGGTTTGGGGGATGGAGTAGCCGGCCCCCGGTGTTGGTCCAAGGGCTGTTCCGTCGCCGTAGGTGTAGGTGTAGCTGGCGGGTGTTGCGGTCAGGTGCACGGTTTGGCCGAGGATGGTGACGTCGAAGCCCTGTTCTCCTGCGGTGGCGTAGAAGTTGGTGGGTCCGCCTTTGAGGGTGTGCGGGAACGGTTGGGCTTCGAGGTTTCCGGGGTTGATGGGTAGTTGGCGGAAGTCGTTGAGGATGCGGGCGGCGATGTTGGCCAGGACGTTTTCGGGTTGGGCGTCGTACAAGCACGTGGGTCCGCTGACGGGGATCCAGTCGGTCCATCCGGGGTTGGTGATGGCTTTGGGTGCCTCTTTCCAGATGACCGGTGTGCCTTCGTCCCCGCCGGGGGTGGTTGCCGGGCATTCGAGGGCGTCGCAGCCAGGGTCCTTGGTGTCGGGCCCGTCGGAGCGGCAGTGGGTATCAGCCATGTACTGGTTCGGGTCAACCGCCGTGGACGAAGTCGCCGTACCGCTGAGGGCCGGAGAAGATGTCCCTGTGGTTGGGTCGAACACCCAACGGGACCCCACATCGATGGTCCCGGCTGCTCTGTTCGTAGATGCCCAATCGTCATCTGCATGAGCCATTTGAACTGGCATTGAATTGGTGAGCACGGCTGCGGTTAGGCCAAGGCTCAGAATTTGGCGACAGGCTTTGTCAACGAATGACACCGATGTCCACAACTTTCCACGTCGAATCGAAACTGGCGGCGATAACAAACGCGTCATTCGTTGCCGGGTCCGCTGGGCGCCCTTCCGTGCCGTCTGCGTTGTAGTAAGTGATCGCTTCTTGGATAACTTGGACGTTGGCTTGATGGGTGGCCTCCCCGGAGTTCCACGAGACATCAATTCTCGGGGTACTTACCTTCCCGCCTACAATCCACCGGCCATCCCTGGAGCCATCCAAGGCGGCCTTTTGGAATTGGGTACAAGCTTTGCATTCGGGGGTACTCAGAGTGCTTAGCCCGGAGATATCGCCGGTCTCATCGGCATAGTTACCGACCTCATACCAGTACCCAATAAACGCCTCCAACCCCGCCTTCGAGTTCTCCTTTGCCAGCTCGGGCATCACGGGCACAGGGACGTTCTGGGCCTTGCCCTTCGCATCGGCGGGCTTGTAGACAGCGGACGCTGAAGGGGTGGGAGAACCCGGGGGAGGAGTGGAGCTTACGGCGGGGGACGCCGTCGTCGAGCCCGTTTCGGAAGGTGAGCCGCTGGGGGTGGAGCCGCCTTGGCAGCTGCAAAGAAGCAACGCCAGTGTCATGCCAATCACTGCCGCGGTCCGGGCTCGGGCAGAAGGAAAAGTGGCAGACGAAAGGCGTGGCATGGCAAGCTCCCCAGCAGCTGTTTTGGTGACGTGTCGGCCAGTCTAGGTGGGGCGAATGGGCCCACCACAGTCACGAACCCGGGCTTGTGGATAACCTGGCTCTGTTCACGGCATGGGGGTGGGCGTATTCTTGCCTCGCCGGCTCGTCATCGCACTCATCTATGGGGGAACCATGGTTACCATTTCACGTTCGAGTACGCCCAAGCCTGGCCGCCTCATTCCGGTAGCCCTCCTGATAGCCACCCTCACGCTCAGTGCCTGCTCCTTCCCGGCACCGGTTGCGCAGTCGTCGCCCAGTCCGTCGTCGGAGGCGCCGGCGGCGGAGGTGGGCACAACCTCCGCCGCGCCCACAAGCGCAAGCCCGGACACAACGGCGAGTCCCGGCACGTCCACCGGAACCGGCGGGGTCTACGGTGAGTTCCCGTCGATGTCGGAAGCGTGTCTTTCCGTCAGTGCCACGATGCTGAGTGTCACCATCCTGCCGTTGGCAGGACTGGTGGGCGGGAATCCTGAGGACATCGACAAAGCCAAGCGGGAACTGTCCCAGATGCAGGGCAAGGTACCGGACGAACTGAAGCCGGCATTCGAGAAGCTGCGGGCCTTCACGGAGGCTGCGGGCTCAGACTTCAGCAAGTACGGGGACGGACAGTTCGAAGAGCTGATGAAACCCATCCAGGACTGGACGGACAAGAACTGCACGTAGCCGCCGCCGCGCGCACTCCCTTCTCTCCGACGCTTCTCCCAAAGCGTCGGAGCTAGACGCTAGGGTGGTACTCAAGAGAAGGGGAGTGCTCCATGGAAGACCAGAACGTGCAGCTTGATCCCGTGCCCGGGGGCGAAATCCTCGGTACCGGACGCACCATTATCTCCGAGGCCGCCGTGGCTAAAGTTGCAGGCATCGCTGCCCGCACAGTGCCCGGCGTCTACTCCTTGGGGTCAGGCCCATCACGTGCTCTCGGCGCAATTCGCGATGCTGTTGGCAGTTCGGACCACGCGGCCGGTGTCCGTGCCGAGGTGGGCGAAACCCAAGTGGCCGTGGATATCAATCTGGTAGCCCTCTATGGACACCCCCTGCATGGCGTCGCCAACCAGGTCCGGGCCGCCGTTTACCGGGCCGTGGAAGAACTCGTCGGCCTGCAGGTCATCGAAGTGAACATCGAAATCAACGATGTCTTTATCGCCCCACCGGCCAAACCCGCCGGAACCAAAACTGCGGTAGTTGAAAGGGAGGCACTCCAATGAGCTTGACCGTTGTGGGTATTGCGATCGGCGCCTTTGTGGCGTTTATGTCCCTCTCGTTCGGGTTGTGGGGCTTCCTTATCTCCCTGCTTTTTATGGGTATCGGTGCGTTCCTTGGCCGCGCCGCTGACGGCAAGCTGGATCTCCGGAGCGTCCTTGACGCCATTACGGGCCGGCGCTCCTCGTCATGAGCGTGGCTGAGGCTGTGGAATCCACCAGCAGCCTGGCCGGCCACAACCGGATCAGTACCCAGGCATTGACATCGTTGGCCCGAGCCGCTGCCGCCGAGGCTCTGGGCGTTGCGCCGGGCGATATCCGCGCTGATTGGGCGGACGACGACGGCCTGCTGGCTTTGTCGATCGTGGCACCTATCAGCATCCCGGCTTTGAACGAAGTACTGCGGAACCCGCAGCGGGTCCAAGGCTTCGGCGGATCCATCTGGGACCGTGCAGTAGCGGCAAAAGCATCGGTGCTGGAGACCCTCACCCGACTCAGCGGATCGCAGCTCAGCCGGGTGGACATCAGGATCAGCGGAGCGCACGTTTCGGAGGGAGGGCGCGTTCAGTGACACAGGATCAGACTGACATTGTGGATGACACAGCACCAGGCGTCAGGCCGGTGGCTGGCGAGGACCCAGCCATGACCCGCATTCTTCGCCGGGAGACCCATTCGTCACGCGCCGGGGCGGCCGGGATTGCAGCGGTCCTGGTGATACTCCTTTGCGTTTACGCGTTGCTTGAAGCCGGTGTTCGTGCCGTTGGACAACCTCCATGGCTGATCGAACCCACCACAGCAGCCGAGCGCATCATCGCCCTCCCGGACGGGATTTCGCCGTTGCTGCTCGGTGCGGGTGGCGCAGTGATAGCCATGATCGGTTTGTTCTTCCTCCTGCACGCAGTGCTGCCTGGCAGGCGTGCCCGCCATTTGCTGCGGGACCCGCGCACTGCCGTCGTGGTTGATGATGAAGTACTCGCTTCGGCTCTGGCGCGTCGGGCCCGGACAGCCGCGAATGTGTCGCAGGAACAGGTCATGGTGATTGTGTCCAGGCAATTAGTGGTGGTCAACGTGCGGCCTACCTCCGGGAGCCGTGTCAGCGAGGAATCCGTGCTGGCCGCCGTGCAGGCTGAGTTGGAGGAAATGTCGCCTGTGCCCATGCCGGCTGTTCGGGTGAACGTGGCGGCGTCGGGGGTGGTCGGAGCGTGAACGGCACACCCCGGGCCCTCAACCGGGTTCTCCTTTTCATCATTGGTGCGACGCTTCTGGCCGTCGGACTGCTGCTTCTATTGCTCGCTACCGTGCCAGCCGTTGCTACCTGGTGGCACGGCTGGTCCGCCGCTGTCTGGGCGGGGGCAGAGGACCTCTTCCGGCAAACGCGGCTACCCGGGCGCCAGGAGAGCTGGCTGTGGATTGTGGCCGGAGTGATCCTGGTGGCCATCATCATCGCGATGGTCGCCTGGCTCTCGCAGCAAGGTAAGGGCCGGGCGAACCTTCTGGTGGCCAGCGACGACGACAGCGACGTCGACGGCGAAGTCAGGATAGGCGGCGCTGTCGCCGAACAAGCACTCAGAGCCGCGTTGTCCGAAAGGACCGACCTCGCAGGTGCCTCCGTTGCCACCTATGAGGTGGAGGGGCAAGCTGGCCTGCGCATACGAATCCAACCCCGGCAGGGCGTTGCACCGCACATCCTCGCCGCTGAAGTCTCGCAACTGGTCGAGGCCCTGGACCTTGTGATCGGACAGAAGACCCCAGTGCTGGTGCATATGATTTCCGGCGCCCGGTCCAGGTTCACCAAGGCCGAAAGGGTTCGCTGACGTTGCCAAATCAACGCCGGTGCCCATAGTTTGAGTTCAAAGGGGGAGCACCTCCCTTTGAACGTGTTGTCACAGTTCCAACCGTCACAGAGGAGAGCACTATGAGTGAAGAGACCACCGGCGCCGAAGCGGCAAACGGGGCGGCAGAAAACGCGAAGGATTTCGCTGGCGAGGCCGTTGAAAACGTCAAGGAATTTGCTGGCGACGCCGTTGAGAACGCCAAGGAGTTTGCAGGTGCAGCGGCTGAGAACGTGAAGGAATTTGCTGGCGAAGCCACCGAAAACGTCAAGGAGTTCTTCTCCGGTGACGTCGGAGAGAACGCCAAGGAACTGGCAGAAGATGTCGCTGGGAAGTCCAAGGAGATCGCCGGGGATGCGGCCGAAAATCTCAAGGACCTCGGTTCAAAGATCGCCGGCATGTTCAAGGGTGAAAAGTAACCCGGCCCACTGCTCCACACCCGGGATGGCAGCTCTCAGCCGATGCGGAAGCACGGTGATGACCTGCCATCCCTCCCCTTTTAACGAGTAGCCTGAGGTTCACACTCGACGGACAGGAGGTAGCCGGTGGCTGAAACAGCGGTGTTCGATTCGACGGTGGCCGGTGTGATGGCTGAGCTTGCCGGCTTGGAGGATCCCCGTGCCCGAGAGGTGAACGAGAAACACGGCGACGATCACGGCGTGAATCTCGGCAAACTGCGTGCTGTGGCGAAAAGGCTGAAAACACAGCAGGACCTCTCCAAGGAACTTTGGGACACGGGCGATACCGCAGCCCGGTTGCTCTCACTCCTGATCTGTAAACCCAAGGCGTTCGGACGCGATGAACTGGACCGCATGCTGCGGGAAGCACGTACTCCCAAGGTGCAGGACTGGCTGGTGAACTACGTGGTGAAGAAGAGCCCGCACTGCGAGGACCTGCGCCAGGAATGGTTCGCTGACGCTGACCCTGTAGTGGCGAGTGCGGGGTGGGCGCTGACGTCCGAGCGGGTCGTCAAGAAACCTGAGGGCCTGGCCTTGGAGCAGCTGCTGGACACCATCGAAGCCGAGATGAAGGAAGCCCCAGATCGCCTTCAATGGGCCATGAACCACACGTTGGCCCAGATAGGGATTGAACACCCTGGCCTCCGTGCCCGTGCCTTGGGTATCGGCGAACGCCTGGAGGTCCTCAAGGATTATCCGACGCCGCCTAATTGCACGTCCCCCTTTGCCCCCAGTTGGATCAACGAGATGGTCCGCCGCAAAGCGGGCACGTAGCAAATAGCGGGGGACGCCCTGCGGAATCCGGGGTGGGTGCATAGTGACAGGACTCATATAAATCGACCCTTTCCGTAGTGCGTTGGTAGCGTCGAAAGCCAAGCCAGACTCACGATGATGCGGGCTGACGTATCCATGGGCACGCCCAGGGAGCCACGTCTGCACTAAGCCTCAAAACTGAAATGGACCCCGATGAGCCAGAATTCGAAACCCCCTGCGGGCTCCGCAGGGGCTCAATCTGAAGAAAACAAGCTGCCACAAAACGCCGCCGGAATGGCTGGCGCGGCACCTGAAGCCAAGACCCGTGTGAACAAGACCGTCTTTTTCGGTTCCGCTATTGGTGTTGTGGCTATCGCCCTATGGGCTATTTTCGCCAAGGAGAACGCCGATGCCGTGATCGGCGCCATGGTGTCCTGGGTATCCACGAATATGGGTTGGTACTACTTCCTGATCGTCACTGCCGTGGTGGTCTTTGTCTTGGTGGTGGCCTTATCCCGGGTGGGCAAGACCAAGCTGGGGCCGGACCATTCCAAACCGCAGTTCGGCATGTTCACTTGGGCTGCCATGCTGTTCGCGGCCGGAATCGGAATCGACCTGATGTTTTTCTCGGTCTCCGAACCCGTGAGCCAGTATCTGGCACCGCCACAAGGTGAGGGCGGAACGGCTGAAGCCGCCCGGCAGGCCTTGGTGTGGACGCTCTTTCACTACGGAATTGCGGGCTGGGCCTTGTACGCCTTGATGGGGCTGGCCCTTGGCTACTTCTCCTATCGCCACAACCTGCCGCTCAGTATCCGATCCGCCCTGTATCCGATTTTCGGGAAGAAGATCGAAGGGCCCGTGGGACATGCGGTGGACATCGCCGCGCTGCTGGGCACCATCTTTGGCATCGCAACGTCATTGGGCATCGGCGTCGTGCAGCTCAACTACGGACTCAACTTCATGTTCGGGATTCCGGAGAACCTGGCGGTGCAGATCGGCCTGATCGCATTGTCCGTGGTGATGGCCACGGTTTCCGTGGTGGCCGGCGTGGAAAAGGGAATCCGTCGCCTGTCCGAGCTCAATGTGATCCTGGCACTGGCATTGATGCTATTTGTCCTGGTGACGGGTAAGACCAACTTCCTCTTGGACGGCATTGTCCAGAACATCGGCGATGTCATCAGCCGATTCCCCGGAATGACCCTGGATACGTTCGCTTACGACAGGCCAACGGATTGGCTGAACGCCTGGACCCTGTTCTTCTGGGCCTGGTGGATCGCGTGGGCGCCCTTTGTGGGACTGTTCCTGGCCCGGATCTCCCGCGGCCGCACCATCCGCCAGTTTGTGCTGGGCACCATGACCATTCCCTTCATGTTCATCCTGTTGTGGATCTCCGTGTTCGGAAACTCCAGCCTGGATCTGATCATGAACGGAAACGCTGCCTTTGGGGAGGCGGCCATGAGCCACCCGGAACGGGGCTTCTACAGTCTCCTGGCCGAATTCCCTGCTGTTCCCGTCACTGCTGCGGTGGCAACGTTCACCGGCCTGCTGTTCTACGTGACCTCGGCTGATTCCGGCGCGCTGGTGATGTCCAACTTCACGTCCCATCTGAAGGATGCCGATTCTGACGGACCGGAATGGATGCGCGTGTTCTGGGCTGTGGCCACGGGCCTGCTGACGCTCGCCATGTTGACCGTGGGCGGTGTGGCGACACTGCAGAACGCCACGATTGTCATGGGATTGCCGTTGTCGCTGCTGCTGGTATTGATCATGCTGGGGCTGTACAAGGCGCTGAGAGTGGAGAACACCCTCAATGACAGCTACCGAGCCAGCCTGCCTGGCATCATCACGGGGCGCTCCAGCGATCAGCGGAGTGGGCGCACGTGGCGCCAGCGGCTCTCCCGGGCCATGAGCTACCCCGGCCGCAAGCAGACCACACGCTTTGCCGATACCGTGGCTATCCCGGCCCTGCAGGAAGTCGAGGCCGAACTGAAGGCCCAAGGTGCCGAGACTGCCCTGACGATAGCCACCGTAGAAGCCTGTGGCATCCAAAGCATCGACCTGCAGCTGGCCATGGGGGAGGAACGGCCCTTCAAGTACCAGATCTACCCGGTCCAGTACGAGACGCCCAGCTATGCCACCCGTCGCGTCGATCCGGATGACCACTACTACCGGATGGAGGTGTTCTCCCTGGAAGGCAGCCGCGGCTACGACCTCATGGGATACACCAAGGAGCAGGTCATCACGGACGTCCTTGACCACTACGAACAGCACCTTGAATTCCTGCACCTGAACCGTGCAGCCCCTGGAATCACCGTGATGGTGGAGGACCAGGTGGCTAAAGACAATTGGGAATCTGACTTCGAAACGCAGGAGGAAACTAAATGAGCACCGAAACGCTTTACATCGGCGGCAACTGGACTGCAGCATCCGACGGCGGCACCCGGGAAATCCACTGCCCCGCCGACGGCGAACTGGTGGGTACCGTCTCTGAGGGAACGGCCGAGGACTCCGCACGCGCCGTCGAGGCCGCCAGGGCGGCGTTCGACTCGGGCGAATGGTCGGGAAAATCCCCCCTGGAGCGGGGTTCCTTCCTGATCAGCGTCGCGAACAGGTTGCGCGAACGTAAAGACGAATTTGCCCGGGCAGAGACGCTCGACACTGGGAAACGCCTGGTGGAGAGCGAAATCGACATGGACGACATCGCCAATTGCTTCGAGTACTTCGGGAAGCTCTCCGGCCAGGAATCCGGACGGATGGTGGACGCCGGAAGCGCAACCGTAGTGAGCCGGATCGAGTACGAGCCCGTAGGCGTTTGCTCGCTGATTGCGCCATGGAACTATCCGCTCCTCCAAGCGTCCTGGAAGATCGCACCGGCGTTGGCCGCAGGCTGCAGCTTTGTCCTGAAACCCAGCGAGCTTACCCCGCACACCTCCATCCTCATGATGGACGTTCTCCAGGAGTTGGGACTTCCTGCCGGAGTTGCCAACCTGATCCTGGGTGCAGGCAAGACGGTGGGCACCGTCCTCTCAAGTCACCCTGACGTTGACCTGGTGTCCTTCACCGGCGGTTTGGAAACCGGGAAGACGATTGCTGCCTCGGCCGCAGCATCGGTCAAGAAGGTGGCGCTGGAACTGGGCGGGAAGAACCCCAACATCATCTTTGCCGACGCCGACTTCGACGCAGCATTGGACAATGCACTCAATGCCGCGTTCGTGCACTCCGGCCAGGTTTGCTCGGCTGGTGCCCGGTTGATCGTGGAAGAATCCATCTCGGAGAAATTCGTGGACGAACTGGTGCGCCGCGCGGAGCAGATCCGTTTGGGTGGACCCTTCGATCCCGCGGCCGAGACCGGACCGCTGATCTCCGCAGCACACCGGGACAAGGTCACCGCCTACGTGGACAAGGGCGTCGCAGAGGGTGCACGCCTGCGCTGCGGCGGAAAATGGGGCGAGGGCGATCTGGAGAAGGGCTTCTATTACCTCCCCACCATCCTGGACCAGGTCAAGAGCGGCATGTCCGTCGTGGTGGATGAGGCCTTCGGCCCGGTGGTGACGGTGGAAACCTTCAGTACGGAAGAAGAAGCCATCAAGATCGGCAACGACACCCACTACGGCCTGGCTGGTGCTGTCTGGTCGCAGGACGCGGGAAAGACCCAGCGCGTGGCCCGGGCCCTGCGCCACGGCACTATCTGGATCAACGATTTCCACCCGTACTTGCCGCAGGCGGAATGGGGTGGCTTTGGCCAGTCCGGCGTTGGGCGTGAGCTCGGCCCCACAGGCCTGGCCGAGTACCAGGAAGCCAAGCACATTTACCAGAACATCGACCCACAGGTGACGGGCTGGTTCAAGGACCACGCCGCCACTGATGCACTGACAGACGGGAAGTGACGCATGACATCCGAGGCAAAGACTGAGTTCGACTACATCGTGGTTGGCGGCGGCTCTGCCGGCGCAGCCGTGGCATCGCGCCTGAGCGAGGACCCCTCCCTTGAGGTGGCACTGGTGGAGGCCGGACCGGACGATCGCGGGATTCCCGAGATTCTCCAACTGGACCGCTGGATGGAGCTGCTGGAATCAGGCTACGACTGGGACTACCCCATCGAGGAGCAGGAGAACGGCAACTCGTTCATGCGCCATGCCCGTGCCAAGGTGATGGGCGGCTGCTCCAGCCACAACTCGTGTATTGCCTTCTGGGCACCCCGGGAGGACATTGACGAGTGGGAGCAGAAGTTTGGTGCCACAGGATGGAACTCGGAGATGGCTTTCCGCCTGTTCAAGCAGCTGGAAAGCAACGAGGACGCCGGGCCGGACGCTCCGCACCATGGAGACAGCGGCCCTGTGCACCTGATGAACGTCCCGGCATCCGATCCCACGGGCCGCGCATTGCTGGATGCCTGTGAACAGTCCGGCATCCCCAAAGTGCACTTCAATACTGGCGAGACTGTGATCAACGGTGCCAGCTTCTTCCAGATCAACCGACAGGCTGACGGCACCCGCGCGTCGTCGTCTGTGTCCTACATCCACCCGATCATGGAGCGGGAGAATTTCACGCTCCTGACGGGACTTCGCGCCAAGGAACTCACTTTCGACGCCGACAACCGCTGCACGGGCGTGGCCGTGGTGGACAACGCTTTTGCCAGGACCCATCACCTGACAGCGCGCTCCGAGGTGATTGTCTCCACGGGCGCGATCGATTCTCCCAAGCTCCTGATGCTCTCCGGCATAGGCCCGGCTGCCCAGCTTGAGGGGTTCGGCATCCCGGTACGCGTTGATTCCCCTGGCGTGGGCGAACACCTTCAGGACCATCCGGAGGGGGTTATCCAGTGGGAAGCCAAACAGCCCATGACGGAGACGTCCACGCAGTGGTGGGAGGCCGGCATTTTCACTACGACCGAAGAGGGCCTGGACCGGCCGGACCTGATGTTCCACTACGGGTCCGTGCCTTTCGATATGCACACGCTGAGGCAAGGATTCCCGACGACGGAGAACGGCTTCTGCTTGACGCCGAACGTCACGCACGCCCGTTCCCGGGGCACGGTAAGGTTGCGCAGCCGCGACTTCCGCGACAAGCCGAAAGTGGATCCCCGCTACTTCACCGACCCGCATGACATGCGTGTCATGGTTGCCGGGATCAAGAAGGCCCGTGAGATCGCGGCCCAGCCCGCCTTGGCGGAGTGGGTGGGCACGGAGCTGTACCCTGGCGAGGACGTCCAGAGCGACGAGCAGATCGCGGACTACATCCGCGCTACCCACAACACCGTGTACCACCCGGCTGGAACGGTGCGGATGGGCGCGGTTGAGGATGCCATGTCTCCGCTGGACCCCGAACTCCGGGTAAAGGGCGTCACCGGACTCCGGGTTGCTGACGCTTCCGTTATGCCGGAGCTGACTACCGTGAACCCCAACATCACCACCATGATGATCGGCGAGCGGTGCGCGGAGTTGGTCCGCGAGGCACGGCAGGCCTCATAAACCAGCCAATGCCCTGACAGCCAAAAGGGCGGCTCCCACGCTTGGGGAGCCGCCCTTTTTCGTGCCCGGATACCTAGCCCCGGTTGCGGTGCATCATCCGGTACGTGAGTTCGGCGAGGAGCTCCTCATCGGAAAGGTGTGACGCGCGGGCGATGGGTGCTGCCGGAACCGTTACACGGGGCGGTCCCTGCCGGGCTTCGTCTCCCGAGCGCATGTCGTCCGGAGTGATCATGTCCGGGGCAAAGGTGGACTTTCCCTTGAGAACCTCTGAAACCGACCCTGCCCGCCAACCCAAGGCGTGCTCAAGCTTGCGCTGATTGATTTCCTGGGTGCGCCGCGTTCCCGATTCCAGCGTGCGGACGGTCTTGATGGCGGTACCAGCCTGCTTGGCCAACTGAACCTGGCTCAATCCTTGGGCCAAGCGTTCTTCTTTGATCAATCGGCCGATAGTCTGCAGTGCTTCGAGTTCATCCACACTTCCTACCTTTCCATAGGCAACATTGGGTAATCAAATCGAAGCGGCCTCCAGTTGGCGGGGGTATCCGCTCCGCTGCCCCGCCGCAAGACCCCGCGGAGGCCTTCTCGTTGAGGCCGACAGGTTACTTGGTATCGATGCGATTACGTTCGGTGTAAGCGCTTGCATTTCGACGCCCATCCTCGCTAGTGTGAGCGTCACCACATCAATTGCGCCCCCGAATCACTTGTACTCAGCGAGGAGTCTTTAGCATGAAGAAAACCAAGTACCTGCTACCGGTCGCAGCCGCCGGTGTTCTGGCACTTACCCTTTCCGCCTGCAGCGGAGATGGTGGCGGTGGGGGATCTACCGCCGGCTCGGATGATTGCTCCGCCTACGAAAGCTATGGCAAGCACGACGGCAAGACCGTCTCCGTCTACTCGACAATCGTCGATATCGAAGCAACCAACCTCGAGGAATCCTGGAAGCAGTTTGAATCCTGCACCGGCATCACCGTCAAGTATGAGGGCAGCAAGGAATTTGAAACGCAGATCGGCGTGCGTGCCCAGTCCGGCACCGCCCCTGACGTTGCCATCTTCCCGCAGCCTGGTCTCCTTGCCACCCAGGTCCGGGCCGGTTACCTGAAGCCCGCTCCGCAGACCGTGTCCGATTTGGTGGACAAGAACTGGTCCCCGGACTGGAAGAAGTACGGCACGGTGGATGGCAAGTTCTACGCCGCTCCGATGCTCGCCAACGTCAAGGGCTTCGTTTGGTACGCACCCAAGACGTTCAAGGACAAGGGCTGGGAAGTCCCCAAGACGTGGGACGAAATGATCGAGCTGTCCAAGAAGATCGCGGCAGATGACAAGAACATGAAGCCGTGGTGTGCAGGCTTCGAATCCGGCGAGGCCACGGGCTGGCCCGGCACGGACTGGATCGAAGACGTCGTCCTGCGTGAACACGGCCCCGAGGTTTACGACCAGTGGGTAGCCCACCAGATTCCGTTCAACGACCCCAAGATCGTGGATTCGTTTAACAAAGCCGGCGATATCCTGCTCAACCCGGACATGGTCAACGGTGGCTTCGGTGACGTCCGGTCCATCTTGAGCACCGGTTTCGCCCAGGCCGGCCAGCCGGTCCTTGACGGCACCTGCGCCATGCACCACCAGGCCAACTTCCAGGCTGCCAACTGGCCTGCAGGAACAAACGTTTCAGAGGACGGCGACGTCTGGGCCTTCATCACCCCGCCGATTGACGAAAGCAAAGGCAAGGCAGTCACCGGTGGCGGCGAAATGGTTGGCGCGTACAAGGACACCCCTGAGGTTCAGTCCTTCCTGGCATACCTGGCCAGCGCCGACTTCGCCAACAACCGCGTCAAGCTCGGCGGCGTAGTCAGTGCAAACAAGGGCCTGGATCCCGCCAACGCGCAGTCTGACCTTGACAAGCTGACCGTCCAGATCCTCCAGGACCCGGACACGGTGTTCCGTTTCGACGGCTCGGACCTGATGCCGAGTGCCGTTGGCGCCAACTCGTTCTGGAAGGGCATCGTGCAGTGGATCAACGGCACATCCTCCCAGGAAGTTGCCAACAGCATCGAATCCAGCTGGCCTAAGAGCTAACTCCCAGAGTGCTGCCTCCCCTGACTGGTGCGCCCAGCCGGGGAGGCAGTGCTTTACCCGGAACTTAGTGATTCACTCACGCCCCGGAGGTTGGGTATGGAATTTATTGGAGAAAAACTCCTACAAGTAGTGATAGCCCTGGCGATTTTCGCTGCGGTCATCGGCCTCATCATGTTGCTGGTGGACAGGGCACCTAAATCAGTCAAAGACAAGGTCACGGTGGCGGGCTTCCTTGCCCCTGCCGCCATCCTGATGCTGGTGGGCCTGGTCTATCCGGCCATCCGCACGTCGATGCTCGCTTTTACGGACGCCGGCGGAAATGCCAACGGGTTCGACAACTTTGTATGGATGTTCACGCAGCCCGAGGCGCTGACCACGCTTCGGAACACGGTCATCTGGACAGTCCTGGTTCCGCTGCTGTCCACGAGCTTTGGCCTTGCCTACGCTGTGTTCATTGATAAGGCACGCGGCGAGCGGGTGCTGAAGTCGCTGGTCTTCATGCCGATGGCAATCTCTTTCGTGGGTGCCGGCATCATTTGGAAGCTCGTGTACGACTACCGCGGTCCGAACATCGAGCAGACCGGTGTCATCAACTTCTTCAGGGTTGCCCTGGGAATGGACCCCAAGCAGTTCCTGCTGGACGCCCCGGAAAACACCATCTTCCTCATCATTGTGATGGTCTGGATCCAGACCGGTTTTGCCATGGTGATTTTGTCCGCGGCCATTAAGGGTGTTCCGGTGGAACTCATCGAAGCAGCCCGCTTGGACGGTGCCAACGCATGGCAGCAGTTCCGGAACGTCACAGTACCCGGCATCCGGGGAGCCCTGGTGGTGGTCCTGACCACCATTACCATTGCCACGCTGAAGGTCTTCGACATTGTCCGGACCATGACCGCCGGCAACTATGACACCTCGGTGGTGGCCAATGAAATGTACACCCAGGCTTTCCGGGCCGGTGAACCTGGACGTGGTGCCGCTTTGGCTCTGGTCCTGTTCCTGATGGTCCTGCCCATCGTCGTGTACAACGCTCGAGTCCTTCGCAAGCAAAGGGAGATCCATTGACAGCCACGCCAGCCCCGAAAGAGGCCTCCAAGGCCACCCGGCAGCGTCCTGGATCCGACCCCACGGAGGACGCCCAGCCCATCATGCGCCGCGTCAAGACCAAGCTCACTTCCAAGTGGGCAACAGCGGCAGCGATCATCATCGCCGTCGTATGGTCTGTGCCGACGTTCGGTCTCTTCGTCACCTCGTTCCGTCCTGCCGCCAAGCAGGTAGGTCCCCGGTCCGACGGCTGGTGGAATGCCTTCGTCGACTGGCAGTTCACGTTCAAGAACTACGCTGACGTCCTTACCCCGGCGGGCTCGCAGTCAGCCAATCTTTCCCAGTACTTCGTGAACTCCATTGCGATCGTCATTCCCGTCACCATCTTTGTGCTGGTGCTCGCGTCCATGGCTGCGTATGTGTTCGCCTGGGGAAAGTTCAAGGGCCGCGACGCGTTGTTCATCTTCGTCTTTGCCCTGCAGATCATTCCGCTTCAGATGGCGCTGATTCCGTTGCTGCAGTTCTTCACGCAGACACTGCACCTGCCTGCCGGTTCCTACGCCCAGCTGTGGATCGCCCACACCATGTTCGGTCTCCCGCTGGGTATCTTCCTCCTCCACAACTTCATCTCCGAGATTCCCGGTGAAGTCATCGAGGCGGCAAGGGTGGACGGTGCCGGACACAGCACCATCTTCTGGCGGATCATCCTTCCGCTCTCCGTTCCGGCGCTGGCGTCTCTGGCCATCTTCCAGTTCCTGTGGGTCTGGAACGACCTGCTGGTGGCCTTGGTGTTCTCCGGTGGAACAGCGGACGTAGCCCCGATTACGCAGCGTTTGGCGGAGATTTCCGGTACACGCGGCGCCAGGGACTACCTGAACCCGGCGGCAGCATTCGTTTCCATCATCATCCCGCTCCTGGTGTTCTTCGGCCTGCAGCGCTACTTCGTGCGAGGCCTGCTGTCCGGCGGTCTCAAGGGATAACAACTGCACCCTCGGTTGCGCAGCGCATTACGTCGCTGCGTAACCGAGGGCTGCAAACAACAGAACCGCAATTAAGGTGAAGGCGGAGCAACGGCGGCCGGAGAGGGGAGCCTGTGTCACGAACAACGGGTAGGTCCCAACGCGGCGGCCACACGGGCGTCAGTATTGAGGACGTCGCTGCAGCCGCTGGAGTCTCGACGGCGACCGTCTCGCGGGCGGTCCGCGGACTGCCGCGGGTGTCTCCTGCAACCCGCGAGAAGATCCTCGAAGTAGCCAGTTCCCTGGGGTACGTGGCGTCGTCGTCGGCCTCGGGGTTGGCGACGGGCCGCACACGCACCATCGGTGTCCTGGCCCCTTTCGTCAGCCGCTGGTTCTTCTCCAAGGCCATCGAAGGCGCGGACCGGGAGCTGCATTCGCGGAAGTACAACCTTTCCCTGTTCAACCTGGGCGGCCACGGCAGCAACCGTGAGCGGCTCTTCAGCTCCACCATGGTCTACAAGCAGATTGATGCCCTGCTGGTGCTGTGTATGTCCTTGACCGAGGAAGAGTTGGAGCACCTCCACAAGATCGACATCCCGCTGGTAGTGGTCGGCGGCCATGTTGAGGACTGTGCGTACATCGGCATCAACGACTACGACGCCGCGTCAACCGCGGTGCGGCATCTCCTGGACCTCGGCCACAAGGACATCGCCCTGCTCCATGGCGACGACGAAACGGACCTGAACTTCGATGTTCCCCGCGTGCGGATCCGCGCCTTCCAGGAAGTAATGACCGACGCCGGGCTGGAAGTCCGCCCCGAATGGGACCAGTGGGGCGATTTCACAGTTGCCAGCGGCCAGCAGGCCTTCAACAGGCTCTGGAGCCAGCCGGGGCGCAAGCCCACGGCCATCTTCTGCTCTTCAGACGAGATGGCGATGGGCGTTATTTTCGAGGCGGGCCGCCACGGGGTCAGGGTGCCGCAGGATCTCTCGGTCATCGGCATTGACGACCACGACTTCTCGTCCTCCATTGGCCTGACCACCGTGGGCCAACGGCCCGACAACCAGGCCGAACTTGCCACGAAAATGCTCCTGGACGAGCTGGACGGCAACCCCGAAGCCGTGCATTCGGAAGTTGCCCCCCACGAGTTGATCGTGCGCGAGACAACGGCGCCGCCCAGCGCATAGTGCACCGGCTAGGAAGCGCGGGCCAACTGACGGATGGGGATCCACCGCGAGGCGAGGCGCCGGTAGGCGGCAGCCGCGCCGGTCATGTCGCCCTCAGCCAGGCACTCGATGCCCAGCCGCACATCCATGGGCGACTCGTCCGGGTACACCTTGTCAGCCACGGCTCCGTAGTCCAGCTCGACCATCGACTGAATGTGAAACAGCTCCAGCCACTCGGTGAGCTGTGTCAGGTCATCCAGCATGTCCAGATCCGGTGCAGCCAGGGCCAGGTTGGCCACGGCGAAGCGCGCCCGGTCCAGGGCTTCTGTCAGGGGAGTCCACACCCGCACGGTCAGAATGCGCCCCTCGGATTCCACCACGTCCTTGCGGTCAGACTCGGCGAAAAGCGAGAACCAACTGAACGGGATTCCCCACGTTGAGGCACGGGTATGGACGCGCTTGGCGTCTTCGCCGGCATTGATGCGATCAATTCTGACTTGGTGCTTGTCCCGTTGCGAAACGGGAATGAGAAGGTCAGCGAGGGGGCTATGCACGCCGTCCATGAGCGCGTTGGCCGCCAAGCCAGCCCGAATCACCAGTTGGCTGGGGCAATAAAGCAGCCGTCCGGCGTCGTGGTCTTCCTTGTCCGTCGCAGCGGCATGCCGCCCAATGGGCACGCGCGTCATACGGACCAGGTCCGTGCGCCCGGTGGGGAACGGATCGCCGCCGGACCGCGTGATGCGGCCCAACGAGGCCTGCAGTTCCGCATTTTCGACGGCGGCCCGGGAACTTATCTTGCCGCCCTCCGCCACCAGCTGGCCCTGCTGCTCAGGCGGAAAGGCTTCGAGGGGCTCGTAAATGCGCAGCGACGAAGAGAACGGCAGTCCCGCCTGGCCCCGATAGAGGTTCCCAGTCATGTCCGGCCGGCTCCTTTCGTCGTGGTGGTCGTGTGGTTAGTCTGCGAGCTCCACAATCACGGGGGCGTGGTCCGAGGCGCCCTTGCCCTTGCGTTCCTCGCGGTCAATGGACGCACCCGTGACCCTCGAAGCCAGCGCCGGGGAGGCGAGGCAGAAGTCGATGCGCATGCCTTCCTTCTTGGGGAAGCGCAGCTGCGTGTAGTCCCAGTAGGTGTAAACGCCCGGGCCGGGGGTGTAGGGGCGGACGACGTCGGTGAACCCGGCGGCCTCGAAGGCGTGGAAGGCCGCGCGCTCGGGTTCGGAGACGTGGGTGTAGTTGTTGTTGCGGAACAGCTCGATGTCCCACACGTCGTCGTCGAACGGGGCGATGTTCCAGTCGCCCATGAGCGCGATCTGGGCCGTCGGATCGGACTTGACCCACTCGGCCGCGTGGCCCTGAAGGACGTCCAGCCACTTGATCTTGTACGGCATGTGTTCGTCATCAAGTGAACGGCCGTTGGGAACGTAGAGGCTCCAGATGCGGATGCCGCCGCACGTGGCTGCGATGGCACGGGCTTCCTGCGCAGGATCCTTGCCTGCCTTGCCGAACGCCGGCTGGTCCAGGAACGTGCGCTCCACGTCGTCCAAACCGACGCGGGAAGCGATGGCAACACCGTTCCATTGGTTCACGCCAAAATGCGCAACCTCGTAACCCATGCGCTCAAAAAGCTCCCACGGGAAGTTCTCGTCCTTGCACTTGGTCTCCTGGATGGCCAGGACATCGCAGTCGCTGCGCTCAAGCCAGGCTTCAACGCGGTCGGCACGGGCGCGGAGGGAGTTCACATTCCAGGTAGCTATCTTCACAGCCACTAACTTACCGAACTTGGCGCTGAGCGCATCCCCTGACGGCTTTTTACTGTGCGGACTCCCGCGGTCAGCGGGCGAACAGCGGCGGTGAAGCAGCCAGTTTCCGGAGCCCTATGCCGGATGCGATGAGCAGCATCCCGGTCAGGATCGCGAAAGCGGCCAGCATCGCCACGAGGCCCAGGATACCCAAGCCCGGGTTGACCAGGACAACGATGCCGAACACGGTGGTGATGAGCCCGGTCAGGAACCAGATACCCCAACTCCGCACGAAGCTCCGTGCGGCCAGGGACAGGACGATTTGTGATAGCCCGAGGACCAGTGCCCACAATCCTATGAGGACGCCTACAGCCGCGGCGGTGAAACCGGGCCAGGCAACTGCCACAATGCCTGCCGCTATGGAGATGAAGCCACCCACCATGGACCAGCGGGAACGGCCCGCGGGATCGTAGAAGTAGTGCGCCACGCTGATGATGCCGTCAATGATCGCGAAGACCCCGAACATCACAACCACCACAAACGCGGTGGCACTCGGCAGGAGAAGGATTAAGAGGCCAAAGACGATGGCGAGGACACCCCGGACGATCAAGGCCGTTCCCGGGGTTTTGAACATTTTGCGATCCGCTGCGTCCGACATACGGTCAGCGTAGCCAACCACGTGTCCTACCGCATCCCCTCGCGCCGTATGGCTGTTGCGATGGCTGCCGCTCGCGTCTCCACGCCGAGCTTCGCGTAGATGTGGGCGAGGTGCGTCTTCACTGTTGCTTCAGAAATGAACAGCCGTTTTCCGAGATCGCGGTTGCTGAGCCCCTCGGTCAGCAGGCTGAGCAACTCGGCTTCGCGAGGGGTGAGGATTTCGTCCGGATTGCGCATTTGTTGGAACAGGCGTGAGGCCACCGGGGCGCTCATCACGCTCTTCCCCTGCACAGCACCCCGGACCGCTGCGAAAATCTCTTCCGGCGCGGCGTCCTTAAGTAGATACCCCATTGCTCCGGCATCCACGGCGCGGACAATATCCGCATCGGAGTCGTAGGTGGTGAAGACGATGACCGCTTGCTTCGGGTGGCGCTGACGGATTTGCTTGATGGCTTCGATGCCGTCCATTCCGGTACCCATGGCCAAGTCCATGAGGATTACTGCAGGTGAGTGCTGTTGGGCCGCTTCCACAGCTTCCTCACCGGAAGAGGCTTCACCGACGACGGCGATATCGGCTTGGGTGCCCAACAACGCCTTGAGTCCGCTCCGGACAACGGTGTGGTCGTCCACGAGGAGGACGGAGATGGTGTTCACAGGGCCTCCTTGGCAACGTTTGCCGGGGCTGCCGGCGGGATCACAGGCAGTTGCGCCGCGATGATGGTGCCTTCACCCGGCATGCTTTCCACTGACAACTCTCCGCCCAACTGTTCCACACGCTGCCGCATGGCCCGCAAGCCGTATCCTCCGGTTTCCGACGGCGGCGGCACCGTTCCGGGATCAAAGCCGCGGCCGTCGTCGTACACGTCCAAGGTGACGGCCTCCGGAAGGTACCCGAGGGTCACGCTGGCGTGGTCTGCGTGGGAATGCAGTTTGATGTTGGCCACGGCGCTCTGGGTGACGCGGAGCAGGGCATGCCGTACTTCGGAGGGAAGCGGTTGCGGGTCCCCGGTGACGTGGATGCTGACGGTCTCAAAGTACTGCCGTGCCGCGTGCTCCAAGGCCTCGGGAAGAGGTCCCGTTTCGAGGCCAGGAGCGGAGAGTTCGTGCACCAGGCTACGGGTATCGGCCAGGTTGCGCCTCAACAGATTGCTTGCTCTGCGTACGTCATCATGGGCAGTTTCAGCCGGCCAGGAGCGCTGGGCTGCCTCGAGGAGGAGCAGGCTGCTGGCCAGCCCCTGCGTCACGGTGTCGTGGATTTCACGTGAAACGCGCTCGCGCTCGGCAGCGATTCCTGCGGCGCGTTCGCTGGAGGCGAGTCGCTCCTGGTCGCGCTCGATCTTGTCGTAAATCAACGTGAGCAGGGCTCCGGCGGCGAGGGGGCCCAGCAGCATGGCGACATCCGTCCAGTCGCTCATCCGGAAGAGCCCGACGGCGGTGGCGGCCGCCGTCGCGCCGCCCGCCACGTACCCCGCCCATCCGCGGAAGGCTGTACGCGTCAGGAAGAAGATGGCGAACGAACACCAGGCGAAGCTCGGGGCGACGATAACCAGCGCCGCCCATGCTGCCACCAGGGCGATCATCCAGGGAATCCACAATGGTCGCCGCTGAACGGCGCGTCGATGGGCCACCACGGCGGTCACCGCATACAACACGCACACTGACCCGGCCAGGGCCACCGTCCACAGGTTGTCTGCGGGGGAGTGGCGCATCACGTACCGGACTGCCGAGGCAACCATCAGGACGGCGAAGCCCAGGTGCACCACGGCGTCAATGCGGCTGTCGATCCGGCTGCCCGGCCCGGGCCGTGGAGGAGCAGTTGGCATGGGGTGTTCCCGATTCCGTTGGGGGCGTTCTTTCCATGCTAGGTCCCTTGCCGTTGTTGGTCTCTCCACCTTTTGGCTGATACGGCCGGCGAAAGGTATGAGCCCGGCGCCTGCTTCGGGCCGATGCCGCAGCGGTTCCGTCCCGGGAGCATGGAGGTGTACCCGATGCTTACTATGAGGAGAATTCCGTGAAGAAGTCCAACAAGATGATTGCCGCTGCCGCTGCCGGAGCACTGTTGCTCACCGGCGGAATCACGGCCGTAGCCAATGCCGTGGCACCGGCGGCCGCACCCGTTGCCGCGCCGGCGAAGGTTGCCGCAGATGTTCAGCCTGCACCGGAGAACGTCGTTGCCCAGAACCGCATCACCGTGGGCGCCTCGAGCAAGGCCGTCAACGCTGCGCTTGCCAAGTGCCAGGCGGACAAGCTGCCGTTCGTGACTGTGGCTCTGGTTGACCGTTTCGGCACCGTCCAGGCCCTGCTCCGCGGCGACAACGCTGCCGAGCACACCATCGAAGCCGCCAAGCAGAAGGCCTACACGGCTGCAGCCTTCGGTGCTCCCACCAGCGAACTCGCCAAGCGCATCAACGGCAACGGCCCGTCCATCGCCGACCTCCCCGGCACGCTCTTCCTGGGCGGCGGCGTCCCGCTCAAGGTCAACGGTGTTTCGGTGGCAGGCATCGGCGTCGGCGGCGCTCCCGACGGCGCGCTCGACGAAGCCTGCGCCACCGCGGGTGCTGAGGCCCTGGCCGTGGCAGCGAAGTAGCCATGAATCCTCGTGGAGTTTTTGTACAGATACCGCCCTTATGGAAGCGTTTTAGGGGCGTTTTCTGTACAAAAACTCCCGTGGTTGGGGCGGGATTGCTGGTGCTTGCGCTGCTGTCCGGATGTACGACGGCGGCAACCCCGCAGTCCGGCGCGCAGGCTTCCAGCCCGCAGCCTTCCAGCCCCGTCCCGACTCCCGCAGCCCCCACCTCAACCGCGGCGTCGAGCCCAAGTCCCGGCCCGGCGTCGTCGAACGCGTCGCCGCCCAAACTCTCACCGGAGGTCCAAACGGAAACCGACCAGCAACTGATCCTCGCCGCGAAAGCCAACGATGTGGCGAGGGTCCGCGAACTGATCGCGGCCGGCGGCAACGTCAATGCCAAGGACGACATCCAGGACTCAGCGTTCCTCTACGCCGGAGCCGAAGGCTTCAACGAGGTCCTTCAGTTGACGCTGGCTGCCGGAGCCGATGTACGCAGCATTAATAGGTACGGCGGCACGGCCCTGATCCCGGCGAGTGAACACGGGCATACGGAGACGGTCCGGATCCTCATCGCCGCCGGTGTGCCCGTGGACCACGTCAATAATCTTGGATGGACCGCCATGCAGGAAGCCATCCTGCTCAACAACGGCGGCCCCAAGCAGCAGGACGTGGTCCGGCAACTTCTCGCGGCCGGAGCCAACCCGAACATCCGCGATCCCCAGGGCCGAACCGCCCTGCACAATGCAGAGCGGCTCGGATTCAAGGAGATCGCGGCGCTGATCCGGGGCTAGATGGCCTCCAGCACGCTCACGTAGTTGGCGATGCCCACGCCGCCCATGTTCTGGACGGCACCCCGACGGGCATTCGGGAGCTGCATGTCGCCGGCCGTGCCGCTGAGCTGCATGGCCGCGATGACGTGCTGCGACACACCCGTGGCACCCACTGGGTGGCCCTTTGCTTTCAGGCCGCCGGAGACGTTGATGGGCAGCCTGCCGTCCTTGAAGACCCACCCTTCCTGGACGGCGCGACTGCCTTCGCCGCGCGGTGTCAGGCCCATGGCTTCGTACATGATGAGTTCCGCGATGGTGAAGCAGTCGTGGACCTCGGCGAAGTCCAGGCCCTCAATGCCGACGCCTGCCATGGTGAATGCACGCTCCCACGACGCCCTGGTGGCGGCGAATTCGGTGGGATCGCGCTTCTCCGCCGGGAAGAAGTCGTTCGCGTGGCCAAAACCAGCCAAGCGCACAGGTGCGGTTGCGCCTCCGGTTGCCGACGTTGAGAGCACGACGGCGGCCGCTCCGTCCGAGACCGGCGAACAGTCCGTGCGGCGCAAGGGCTCGGCCACCATGGGGTTCTTCTCGGAAATGGTCCGGCAGAACTCTACGCCGAAGTCGCGGTGCATCTGGGCATACGGGTTGTCCATGCCGTTGTGGTGGTTCTTGGCGGCGATGGAACCGAGAACGTCGCCCAGCGATTCACCCGCTATCTTTGCCCCGTAACGCTTGTCGTAATGCTTGGCCACCTCTGCGAACAGGCCCGTGAATCCCGTGCTGGACGCCTTGCCGGCCATTTCGTAGGAAGCTCCGAGGAGGGCTGCCCCCACCACATCCGCGCCGGCGTCGGTCATCTTCTCGGCACCGATCACCAGCACGTTCCGGGCGGTTCCGGCGAGTACAGCCTTCACTCCTTGCTGGAACGCCGCTGAGCCGGAAGCACAGGCGTTCTCCGTGCGGGTGGCGGGGACGTTGGCGAGGTCTGCGGAGAGCTGGAGGGCCAGGGACGACGTGAAGCCCAGTGGCTGCATGCCGGAGTTGAACTGGCCGAGGTAGATCTCGTCGATGTCCTTGGGGTCCAGCCCGGAGTTGCTGATTGCTTCGCCCGCCACTTGGACGATCAGTGATTCCAGGGTGTCATCAGCCAGTTTGCCGAACTTGCTGTGCCCCCACCCGGTGAGCAGGATGTCTTTGCCGAACTGGTCTTTCAAGCTCATGCGTGTGCTCCTTCGAGGGTGTTTTCCTGTGCTTTTTCGAGGGCGACCGCAAACTCTGCGTCCGTCCTGCTGCGGACTTCCTCAACGGTGATGCCGGGGGCGAGACGGGTCAGGCGCAGCCGGGCGCCGCCGTCGTGCGTTTCTTCATCCGGTGCGATATCGAAAACCGCCAGATCTGTGATGATCCGGTCAACGCATCCGAGCCCGGTCAAGGGGAGGGTGCATTCGGTGACGATCTTGGCCGCGCCATCCTTGGCGTTGTGTTCCGTAAGAACAACCACCCGCGGCGTTCCCGCCACCAGATCCATCGCACCGCCCATGCCTTTCACCATCTTTCCCGGGATGGTCCAGTTTGCGAGGTCGCCGTTGCCGGACACCTGCATCGCGCCCAGGATGGCCACCTTCACGTGCCCGCCGCGGATCATGCCGAACGAGGTAGCGGAGTCGAAGATACTCCCGCCGGGGGTGATGGTTACGGTCTGCTTCCCGGCGTTAATGAGGTCAGCGTCTTCCTCGCCTTCGTAGGGGAAGGGGCCCATACCGAGCAGGCCGTTCTCGCTTTGAAGGACCACCCGTACGCCGTCGGGCAGGTTGTTGGCCACCAGCGTGGGGATGCCGATCCCGAGGTTGACGTAGTCGCCGTCGTTCAGTTCTTCGGCCGCAATCGCTGCCATTTCGTCGCGTGTCCATGCCATGGTGATGTGCTCCTTTGCTTCTAAACCGTGAGGGCTTCGGCCCGCTGCACTTCAGGGCGGGGCCGGACCGTGCGTTGTTCGATGTCCTTGACGCGATCGGTCGCCTGCACCAGCCGTTGGACGTAGACGCCCGGGGTGACGACGTGGTTGGGGTCCAGCTCGCCCGGCTGCACAATGACTTCGGCCTCGGCGATGGTCACCTTGCCTGCGGTGGCGACCACGGGGTTGAAGTTCCGCGCGGTATAGCGGTAAATCAGGTTGCCGTCTGTATCTGCCGTGTGGGCGTGGACCAGCGCGACGTCGGCAGTGATGGCGCGCTCGCGGACGTACGTCACGCCGTCGAACTCTTCCAGCGGTTTGCCTTCGGCAACCAAGGTGCCGACGCCGGTCCGCGTGTAGAAGGCGGGAATGCCTGCGCCGCCGGCGCGGAGACGCTCGGCGAGGGTGCCCTGCGGCGTGAACTCGACCTCCAGTTGGCCGGCCAGGTACTGCTCAGCGAAGAGCTTGTTTTCGCCGACATAAGACGCGATGACCTTCCGGACCTGACCGGCTTCGATCAGAACGCCGAGTCCCTTGCCGTCCACGCCCATGTTGTTGGAGACGATGGTGAGGTCCTTCGCACCCGACTCGCGGACGGCGTCTATCAGGTCGGCGGGGATGCCGCTGAGGCCAAAACCCCCGACGGCGATGGTCAGGCCATCTGCCATCAGGTCATGGAGCGCCTGGGCTGCGCTCGCGTGGATTATGGACATTCTGGACTCCTCATTGAGTGTGGCTGGATGGTATCCACTTTGTGGACTCGTTCCCTCTGCACTGGAGCCTAGGTTCCTTCTGGGGGAGTGGTCAACGAGCGGGGGTATTGGCTACTCACGGTGTGGACGCTAGGCTGGAAGGTGTCCATATTGTGGATGAATTCTTCGAAAGGGTCCCGTGGCGGTGCAAGGAGCGCAGGTTGTAGGCAGGGTGGCCTTGCTGATGCGACTGGTGGGGCGCAAACCGGAAGGGACGTCCCTGGCGGGCTTGGTCCGTGAATCCGGGCTTACGCGTCCCACCGTCCACCGGCTCCTGACGTCGTTGGCTGCCGAGGGCTTGCTTGAACACCACTCCGGCACCGGGAAATGGGTCCTGGGCCCGGAGATCTTCCTGCTGGGATCAGTAGCTGCTGCTCGTTTCCCTATGGAGGACATTGCCCGGCCGTCCCTGCGCAGATTGGCTGCGGAGACGGGGGAGAGCGCGTTCTTCTCGATCCGTCGCGGGAATGAAACTGTGTGCGTGTTGCGCGAAGAGGGCTCGTTCCCGGTGAGGTCCTTTGTGCTGCACGAGGGCGTGCGCTTTCCGCTGGGAGTGGCCTCTGCGGGGACGGCCATCATGGCTTTCCTACCGACTGACGAACAGGAATCCCTGCTGGGGGACTGGCCAGGACATGCCGGCGACTTCGCCCTGGGGCATCCTGCTGCCGTGGTGCTGGACAACCTGGAACGGACGCGGCTGACGGGTTACTCCGTCAATCCCGGGCTGATCTTGGAAGGAAGCTGGGGGATGGGCGCCGCCGTCTTCGACCAACAGGGACGGCCTATGTGGGCTCTTTCCTTGACGGGGATCGAGCCCAGGTTCCGGGCGGACCGTCAGGAATTCCTGGGCAAGCTGTTGCTCGAGGAAGCCCACCGAATGACGGCCAGGTTGCAGGGCGGCTAGCTGAGGTCGAGGCGCATCAGCACCCGGGGGAAGCCGTTGAGCACGGAGGTCGTCTCAGCTACCTTCTTGAAACCTGCCTTCTCGAAGAGCTTCCGCGTGCCTACGTAGGCCATGGTCAGATCAACCTTGCCGCCCTTATTGTCCACGGGATAACCCTCAATGGCGGGCGCGCCGTGGCTCTTGGCGAAGTCGATGGCTCCGCGCAGGAGTTCATGGGAGATGCCTTTGCCGCGATGCCCGGGCCTGACACGGATGCACCACACCGACCACACATTGCTCTCGTCCATGTGGGGGATCTTGCGGTTCTTCGCGAAAGTGGTGTCCGCGCGGGGGTGGACTGCTGCCCACCCGACTACTTCGTCGCCGTCGTAGGCCAACACGCCGGGAGGCGGGTCCTCTGAGACCAGCTTCTTCACGAACTTCCCGCGCTCCTGTTTCTGGAGCTCCTGGTTCAGTTTGGACGGGATCCTGTAACTCAGGCACCAGCACACGTTGGAATCAGGGCTCTTGGGCCCCACCATGGTCTTCACGTCATCGAACTCTGTTGCGGGCCGCACTTCGATTGCCATGGCGCCCATCTTGTCACTGGCCTGCGAACCTGCGCTAGACACTCCGCCGTGATATTCAAGCCCCCTGCCAATGAGTTATCCACAGGCGTTGTTAGTGTGACTTGTTGCCCCGAAAGGTGAAGGCCTAGGTTCGCCGTACAGCAGCGACGACAAACGCCGCTGCATTAAAAGGGCGGTATTGGCATGTCTGTTCCTACCTTTAAGAAGAATTCCGCTGCTGCAGCCGTAACAGGCCTCTTGGTCGTCGGAACGATGGCTGCGGTTGCCCAGCCTGCAGCCGCAGTAGAGGGACGCTGCAGTGAGTCCTGGCAGTTGATGAACTATGCCAACATGACCTCCTACGGTTGGGCTCGGGTGTAGCAAGCCATGACCCGTCCTCATCGCTACAGGCGACATGCCGTGATCCTCTTCGCCACGGCACTATCGATCGCCGGTTGTTCGAGTGATGGGAACGCCGAGGAAATCGGCCCACAGGGCCGGCAAAATTCAGAGACCCCGGATTTTTCCGGGCCCTGGGCCGATTACTTCCGCTCCGCCTATTCTGCTGCTACTACGGATCTTCAGCGGGAGGTTCTGTCCGATGAGAAAATCACGGAACAAGAAAACAATGAGGTCAGGACCGCCTTTGTGTCCTGCATGGCTGCGTTTGATATCCACGTGGAACTGCAGGAAAAGGATTCAATCAAGTCTGTAGCACCGTCGTCGATGACCGACGCCAAATACAACGAAATAAGCAATGATTGCAGGGCAGATACATCGGGTCAAATATCTGGTCTCTACTACCAAATGGGTCGGAACCCTGACAATAGGGATGAGTTCGCCATTATGGCCGAGTGTCTGGCCAAAAGCGGTTTAGCGGAACCCGGGTATTCCGCGCAGGACTACGAGGCGGGGTTCAAAGAGCAAAAATATTCCTTCGACGCCGAAGACTCCAGGTTCCGGTCCTGCAGTTTGGATCCACTTAATCTCGAAGGAAGCGCGCCTTGAGGGACTGGATAGTTGCAAGGAATACCAGGGGCGGAAGACTGGTGCTTCTGGCTGTCATGGTAGTTGGCTTGTTTGCTTTCGCACTGGGTCTCAGTGTCGCGCCCAAGCCTGATGCCTTGGCCTCCCTGGGCCCGGCCAGAAGCGCAACGGTCTCTCCCACAAACTTTAAGGACTCCCGGACAGTGCAAATCGCTGTGGAGCAATCAGGGCCACAA
Organism: Paenarthrobacter aurescens; assembly: GCF_025421775.1. Classification (GTDB taxonomy): domain Bacteria; phylum Actinomycetota; class Actinomycetes; order Actinomycetales; family Micrococcaceae; genus Arthrobacter; species Arthrobacter aurescens_B. The sequence continues at coordinate 80,643 of NZ_JAOEFX010000006.1, forward strand.
GTGGTCACTTCCGGAGTGGAGGGTGTGGTGACGGCATCGGCGTGCAGTGAAGGAAGGCCTTTGCAATCGGGCGCCAGCCCGTTCGCCGTGGACGGTATTCCGTTGCTCGGCCTTGCGACGGAAACCCCACTCTGGCGCGACCTTCACGTCGGCGAGTCCGGCGAAGACGTGCGTGCCCTCCAGACCGAGCTGACCAGGCTTGGACATACGGTGGAAGTGACAGGGACTGTCTCCTTTGGCACCGTGGATGCGTTCGCGGCCTTGTTGACCACGACGGATCCCGACGCTGCGATGGGACCGGCCATCCACCTGAAGCGAATTGTTTGGTTACCCCGCAACGAGCCGGTGGTGATCAGATGCCCTGTCGCGTTGGGGTCGAGGATCAACAAAGGACAATCGCTGGCCGATTTCCCTCCTCTGGCGACGGGGGCCAGAGTCACTAACATTCCCTCCGACGCTGCGGAAGGCAAGCGCCGGATTATTGTCGATGCCTCCGCCTTTGCCGTATCAGCAGACGGACGGATTGAGGACCCTGCGGCACTGACTGGGCTTATGCGGCTGCCGAGCTTCGCATCAGCCCAATCGACCGATGGCCAAGCGGGGTTCGCAGCGAAGTATGAGTTGACCGAGGGCGTGCCGGTGCTGAGCGTTCCTCCAAGCGCTCTTTTCGACGTTGAGGACTCGGACGGCTGCCTGACCTCCGGTGGGGTAGTTCACCGGGTCACAGTTGTTGGCTCCCAGCTTGGGACCACCTTCGTTGCAGGAGAAGGCATCATGCATCTCACTGAAGTCGATCTTGCACCAGACCTGGCTGCGTCATGCAGCTGAGCCTGGTGGAGGTGCAGTGCGTCTTTGGCGGCCAGCCACCTCTCTTCGCGGACTTGAGCTACGACTTTGTGGAGGGTCGTAAGTACGCCCTGACGGGCCCGTCTGGTTCAGGAAAGAGCACTCTCCTCAGCATTATTGCCGGCTGGATGCCGCCAAGCTCCGGAAGGGTGATCCGGGACCAGATAGACCGGATTTCGTGGGTCTTTCAGAACCCACATGGAGTGGGTCCCCGCACGGCGCTTGATCATGTAGTTTTACCGCTCCTGGCCCAGGGGTATTCAAGGAGCGATGCCGAGGGGACCGCGCTGGAACTGATGGCGTCGGTTGAACTGTCGGTGGTGGCGGACCGCCGGTTCAGTGAGCTTTCCGGAGGGGAAGCCCAGCGGCTGATGCTCGTCCGCGCCATGGCGGCCCGCCCCCAGGTGCTGTTGGTCGACGAACCGACGGCTCAGCTGGACCCCCGGACCGCGGCTTCTGTGAATAGTGCACTGCAGGCGGTATCAGCACGCGGATGCGTGGTCATCGTGGCGACACACGATCCCGCCACCCGCGATGCGTGCCATGTAGTACTCGATTTAGGGGCGTTGCGTCCTTGAACTGCACGGCAGTGCTGAGCGAGGCCTGGCGGAACATTGTGACGGGAGCTTCCCGTGGTGTGTGGTTTGCGGTGGCTCTTGCCGTCGTTGGCACCGGTTTCGGGGCGGCGGAAGTGGCCAGCGCCAGCAGCCTGGTGGCGCAAGCCGAGGCTTTCCAAGGGGCAGGTGCGAACATCACTACACTCGTGGCTGCGGGAGCCATCGATGGACGCAGCTGTGAACAGTTGAAAGACCTGCCAGGAGTGTCAGCGGCGGGTGCGTTGCGAAGCTCAGGAGAGATGAGGATCTTGACGCTGCCCGGCTCCACGGTACCCGCCCGGGAAGTAACGACGGGTTTCCTGCCGGTCCTGGGCGCCCAGCAGACGTCTGGAAGTGGCCTTGTTGTTTCCACGGAGGTCGCAGAACAGTTTGGTCTGACAGCATTGGGTGCCGGTAGCCGGCCTGCTCTTCTGACAACGCTCGGCGATGCTGCCGTCGCAGGCATTTACGACTACCCGGCCGACGGTAGACGGCCCGGATTTGGATATGGAGTGCTGCAGCCCGTCCCTCCTACGGGTCTCTTCGACGAGTGCTGGGTCCGGGCGTGGCCGCAGTCCCAGGAAATACGCACGCTCATCCGTTTGTCCATGGTCCCGGTGGATGAAACGGCGGTCATGGAGCCTCCGCTCGTGAGCCAGTTGAATACCCGGCACGGGCTAACCTTCAACGGGCCTGCCGTCTTCGAAGAACGAATCTCCCGTTTCGGGGCCATGGCAGCTTTCGCTGTCAGCGTGGCCCTGGGTTTTATCTCCGTTCGCAGCCGCCGGTTGGAACTCGCTTCTGCCCGGCACAGCGGTGTCCCGGCCCTCAGCCAGGCACTTCAGATGGTTGTTGAATCCACGGTGATAGCAGCCACCTCACTGGTGCTCGCTGTCTCCGCAGTGCTCTCCATGGCTCATTCAGCGGATTCTGCGGCCTTGGCTTTGCTGGGAATCAAACCGCCAGTGGTCGCGGCGGCCGCATTTGTTGTCGGCGCTTGCTCAGGTGTGTTTTTCACCAAGGAGAAGCACCTTTTCCAGTACTTCAAGAACAGGTAGCCAGTGGTTCGGCGCAGGACTTGGCTTGGTTTAAAAAACTTTTTCAATCCGCACCCATCCATGCCGTCCTACCCTCCGAATAGCTGGTGAGACACAAACCGCCGGTGTAGCAAAAGCCGCACCTGCAGCCCGTGTCCCACCACCCAATGGATCCAACGCCCTGGTTCCAAAAACAAGGAGAATGACATGTTGTCCACAAAGCGCCCCGCCCTCGCCTTCGTTGGCCTCACTGCAGCCGCCCTTCTCGGTCTCACTGCCTGTGGTGGTTCCAGCACACCTTCATCCTCGTCGGCAGCTCCGTCCTCCGCGCCGGAGACGTCGTCGGCCATGCCGTCTGCTTCGCCATCGTCCTCCGCCATGAGCAGCGCCGCCATGGATCCGGCCGCTAACCTTGTGGGCCCCGGCTGCGCCGGTTACGCCGCACAGGTTCCGGACGGTGCCGGTTCGGTAACGGGTATGGCCAAGGACCCGGTAGCCGTAGCAGCATCGAACAACCCGCTGCTCAAGACCCTGACCGCCGCGGTCTCGGGCAAGCTCAACCCCAAGGTGGACCTGGTTTCCACCCTGAACGGCAGCGAATTCACGGTGTTCGCACCGGTTGACGATGCCTTCGCCAAGATCGATCCCGCAACAATCGAGACGCTCAAGACGGATGATGCCCTGCTGAGCAAGATTCTCACCTACCACGTAGTCCCCGGTCAGCTGACCCCGGACCAGATCGTCGGCACCCACAAGACTGTGCAGGGTGGCGAAGTGACGGTTGCCGGCACCAAGGATGCCCTCACGGTTGACGGAGCGTCCAACGTGATCTGCGGTGGCGTCCAGACCGCCAACGCCACGGTCTACCTGATCGACTCAGTGCTGATGCCGAAATAAGCCTTAGCCCTGACCCAGCATTAAACGAAAGCAGGCGCCGGAATCCGGCGCCTGCTTTGTTGTGTTGCGGAGTGTTGTGGCGAGGCCTAGCGGCCGAAGTCACTGTCGACGTAGGAGCCGGTCCTGTTGTGTTCCGATCCGCAGGGGCAGTGGTCAACCTCAATCCGGACTGTCATTGGCTTGGATGAGTCCAAGGTGAGGGTCACATCCTCGCTGGCTCGGGTAGCGCGATTGGCCTGGGTGTTGAGACGGAGGGTGCCTGGGGCAGAGGTTTTGGGCATGGTGGACCTTCCTGATGTGTGAATGGTGTTGGCCGGAGCCGGGCTATTTGTCGTCGGATTCCAGCTGGGGTTTGCCAACCAGGGGGATGGTTCCCGTGGGTGTTGCTCCGGCGCAATCGGACTCCGTGCATTTTTCGGCGCAATCGTGCCTGGTGACGAGGTCAAACTGAACGCCGCCGTGTTGCTCGACGCCAGTCCGGATGGCTCGTTCCACCACTGAGGTGGCCAAGCGTTTGTGCAATTGCAGGGGATCGCGGCGAAGGTCCTTGACCAAGGCGAAACAGAGCAACAGCATGACGACCACAAAGGGCAGGGCGGCCACAATGGTCACTCTTTGCAGGCCTGACAAGGCTTCCGATGGTTTATCGCCACCGGCAAGCAACATGACCGCTGCCACTGCACCGGTGAGGCTTCCCCAGAAGATCACCACTCCTCGACGCGGGTGCTCAGCACCATTGGAGCTGAGGGATCCCATGACGATGGAAGCTGCGTCGGCACCCGTGACGAAGAAGATCGCCACCAGGACCATGGCCAGGACAATGACGGCTGCGGTCAGCCAACCGGGCATACCCAGGTTCTTGACGAGGTCGAAGAGGGCGCCATCGAAGTTGATGGAGGGAGCGCCGTCCACCATGGTCACAAGCCCGGGAGTGCCGGCCTTATCCGCCTCTTGCTGAACGTGGAAGGCAGCACCGCCGAAGATGCCGAACCAGATCACGCTGACTACGCTCGGCACCAGCAGTACGCCGGTGACGAACTGGCGGATGGTGCGGCCACGGCTGATGCGGGCGATGAACATTCCCACGAAGGGCGTCCAGGAAATCCACCAGGCCCAGTAGAAGATGGTCCAGCTGGTCATCCAGCTGCGCAGGGAGTCGTCTCCCACGGCTTCGGTACGCGAGGACATTTCAGCCAAATCCCTGGCGTAGTCACCCACGGCTGAGGGGATCAGGTTGAGGATGAACAAGGTGGGTCCGGCGACGAACACGATCAGGGCCAGAACAACGGCCAGGACCATGTTGATGTTGGACAGCCACTGGATGCCGCGGCTGATGCCGGAAACAGCTGATGCCACGAAGCAGAAGGTCAGGATGGCGACGATGACCACCAGTACCGGGGTGCCGATCTCACCCAGCCAACCGTTGGACGTCATGCCGCTGCCGATCTGGAGGGCACCGAGGCCCAGCGAGGCGGCAGTTCCGAAGAGCGTGGCGAAGATGGCCAGGATGTTGATGAACTTGCCGAGCGGCCCTTCCACCATGCGGATGCCAAAGAGCGAGGTGAAGGCCGCGGAAACGAGTTGCTTGCGGCCCAGGCGGTAGGTGCCATAGGCCATCGCGATGCCAACTACGGCGTACATGGCCCAGGGATGCAGGGTCCAGTGGAAGATCGAGGTAGCCATGGCGGTCTGAATGGCCGCGGGTGTGCGACCGTCCACTGTCCCGGGTGGGGGTGAGATGTAGTGGTACAGCGGTTCGGCAACACCGTAGAACATGAGCCCGATGCCCATGCCGGCGGCGAACATCATGGCTATCCAGGAAATGGTGCGAAACTCGGGCTTCTCGCCGTCCTTGCCCAGCGGGATGTTGCCGAACTTGCCGAGGGCAAGCCACAGGACGAAGACGACGAACAGGGAAGCGAGGACCATGAAGAGCCAGCCGGTGTACTCCATGACCCAGTTCAGGGCGCCCTTGGAGGTAGCGGAGAGGCTGTCCCGTCCAACAAAGCCCCAGACCACGAAGGCGACGGCGATGGCGCCCGTGATCCCGAAGGTGACTTTGTCGAGGGTAAGTTTGCGGTTCCGGCGGGCCGAGACGGCCTGCTCGGTCTTGGCGTGGCGCAGCTCTTCCATGATTTGTTCGTGTTCTACGGAATCGGAGAGTGAATCTGCGCCTCCGTCCTCAGCGTTGAGGGCTGCCAGGTTGGTGTCGTCGGGGGAGACACTGATGACTGCTTCAGGGTTCTCCGCGTGGGCAGGGTTGGTTGGGCTGGCTGCACCCGGGGTTTCTGCCACGGAACCGTTGGCAGGTAATTCCTCGGGTGTCAGATGTTTTGTGTCACTGTTTGTAGCCATGAGCGGGTCCTTTGCTCGGCGTGTCATGAGCCTGCATTTCTACGAGGCCTTGGTGAATGGGTCGATGGGAAGGTTGGGGCTTCCTCCGATCCGATGGTCATGGCGGGCCGTGGCGCCTCCCCGGGTGCGCGGTCACGGAGCGGGCAGGCGATAGGGATGATGCACCTCTTCTGGTTCGTGGGACGGGGGCTGTTGAGTGCTCCAAGCCGTGTTCCGCAGGAATCAACAACATCCGCGCTATGCAACAGAGTGCGCTCCGTCACATGCAAAGTCAAGGGATCCGCGCTCTTTAACAGCATATTGATATATCAATTGGCTGGAAGTAAAACGTTGCGTATCATGGGTTGCGTTGCGAATAGTGCGTCAGTAGAAGGCCTTCGGGGCTAGCGCCGCCTGTAGCCCATCCGGGTACTGATAGCCAGTCCGGCTTCCCGAAGGCCCTCAATAAGCCCAGGCTGGTCCTCCGGCGAAAAGCGGAACGCTGGTCCGGAAATACTGATGGCGGCAATGACGCTTCCCGCGTGGTTGAAGATGGGCACCGCGATGGCAGTGAGGCCAATTTCAAACTCTTCGTGGACTGTGGCGTACCCGTTGCGGGCCACGTCCAGCAGTTGCTTTTCCAGCTCCCCGCGGTTCGTTACGGTCCGCGGCGTACGCGCGGGCAGGCCCACTGCTTTGAGAATCTGGTTGCGTTCGTCGGCGGTCAGCGCGGCAAGCAGGACCTTTCCACTGGACGTGGCGTGCAACGGCGTCAGGCTGCCCACCCAGTCGTAGGTGGCAAGGGTTGAGGGTCCCATTGCCTGATCCACGTTGACGGCATAGTTGGATCGCAGGACGGCCAGGTTGACGGTCTCCTTGTACTCGGCCGCCAGCGCCTCCAGGACCTCCCGTGCTTCATGCACCACGCTCAGACGGCCGGGAATGGAAGATGCCAGGCGGAGGATCCCAAAGCCCAGCTGATACTTTCCGCGCTCACTGTTCTGCCGGACGATGTCCCGGTTAACCAAGGAGCCCACCAGCCTGGACACGGTGGATTTGTGGATGCCCATTTCTTCCGCGATTTCACTGACTCCGGCATCGCCTTCACGGGCCAGGATTTCCAGGATCTGGAGGGCGCGGTCTACTGACTGGACCCCTCCGCCCTGGGCGTCTGCGTCCTTATCAGAGTCAGGGTTGTTGCGTGCGGCCATGGTGCCTCGTGTCCGTTGTCCAGGCAGGCCGACCGGGGCTGGTTGCCCTGCCCGGCCTGCACCTTCGTCTTTCCACATCCTAGACGGAGTTTTGCACGCCCTTTCACACCATGGGGACTGGCCTTGTTTACGCGCTGATGGCGGCTTCGGGCAGGTCCTCTCGCGGGCTGGCCACCCGTTCCCTGCCGGCGTAGACATTCAGGCTTTGTCCACGACTGAACCCCACCAGCGTCACTCCTGTCTCCGCGGCCAGCTGGGCGGCAAGGCTTGAGGGTGCACTGACAGCTGACAGAACGGGAATGCCGGCCAAAGCTGCCTTCTGGACGAGTTCGAACGATGCCCTGCCCGAGACTTGGAGGACCAAACCAGCCAGGGGCAGCAGGTCCTGCCGGAGTGCCCATCCCACCACTTTATCTACCGCATTGTGTCGGCCGACGTCCTCGCGCAGGCACAGCAGTTCCGGGTGGGGGCCATCTACTTTGAAGAGTCCCGCAGCATGCACGCCGCCCGTCCTGTCGAAAACAGCCTGCGCTTCGCGGAGCCGCTCCGGCAGTTGTGCGAGGAAGTCCACTGGAACCTGAGTTTCGTCCAGGGACGGATCAAAGTGGATGGTCTTTCGCACGGCCTCGATGGAGTCCGTGCCGCAGATGCCACACGAGCTTGAGGTATAGACGTGGCGCATGGTGTCCGGCATCTTTACGTCCGGTCCCAGCTGGGCCTCCACCACATTGAAGGTCTGCATCCCGTCCTTTTCGCCGGCACAGAACCGCAGGGAGATCAGCTCGGACTGGCTGCGGATGATGCCCTCAGACACCAGGAAGCCAGCTACCAGATCAAAGTCATCTCCGGGCGTCCTCATGGTCACGGCAAAGGATTGGCCTCCAATCCGGATTTCCAAGGGCTCCTCGGCAGCCAGAACATCCTCTTTGAACCGCACGGCATACTCGGTTCCTGTGGCGTTCAGCTGGAAACGGTGGATCTTCCTGCGCTGGGTCATGCGTGCCATGGTGCATGCCTCCCTCGACGGTCAACGGAACTGATCGGCGCTGTCCACGGCAGTGGCAGAACGGGAACGGGCGCGCCCGCCGCTACGCCTTCAGGGGGAACAACCATGTACCCGTCTGCGCAGGCAAGCCCGCGCATCATCCCGGGACCGGTGTGGGAGGCGGGTAACGCGAGATCATGGATAAAGGTGCAGGGGATAAGCCGTGTATTTCCCGGGGCAGGGTCAAAGTCCGCGCCGGAGACCATGGGCGCTGCCGCCGGGAAAGGACGGCTTCCCAGGGCGGCCAAAAGGGGTTCGCCAAGGGTCATGAGTGCCATCAAGGCGGCCAGTGGGTTCCCCGGCAGGCCAACGATGAAACGGCCATCAGGAAGTTCTGCCAACACTGCAGGATGACCCGGCCGCATGGCGATCCCATCCAGGAGGAACCGACCACCGAGTGCCGCAACGGCGTCGCGGAAGTGGTCTGTAGCGGATTTCCCGGTTCCGCCGGTGGTAATGGTCACGTCCGGCGGCGCACCCTCGGAAGCGCAAGCAAGCGCTGCCAGCCACTCATCGTAGGAATCGCCAATCCTGAGCTGGCCGCCGGGCACGCCGCCCAATTGCGAAATGACTGCGTCCAGCTGCGGGCCGAACGCGTCGCGGACCTGTCCCGGTGCCGGCTCGCCGGAGGTCACCACCTCCGAGCCGGTCAGTACGACGGCGACCCTCGGCTTGCGCTGTACGCGCAGTTCGTCGTACCCCGCCACAGCGGCGAGGGCAAGGTGTGCCGGGTTAAGGAGCGTTCGGGCGGGTATGAGGACTTCCCCCGCTGAGGCCTCTTCTCCGGCAGGACGAATGTGCCGGCCGGAGAGTGTTTCCCCGTGCTTCGCATCGTGCCTGAGTGAGAGGTGGATGTCCCCGGAGACCACGCCGCTTTCCTTGCGCAGGACTGCCGTGGCGCCGGGTGGAATCAGCCCGCCGGTGGCGATCACACTGGCTTCACCGACGGCAAGCGGGCGGCCTGACGCTGTTAATGTCCATGGACCGCTGCCGTTGATGGCCCAGCCGTCCATGGCAGAGGAGGCATAGTGCGGAATGGCCTGGCGGGCCATCAGCCCGGATACCAGGGAGTGTCCCACCGCATCGGCGAGGGGAACGTTCAGCGGTGTCAGTGGGCCGGCACAGTCGTAGGCCACCTGACGGGCCCCGGCCCACGTCAGGGCATGCCTTCGTTGATCCGAAACCGGGGGACTGGGAGCGTTGACGACGATTTCTGGTGCAAGCATGGGTGTCCGCTTCCTGAGGTAATGCTTCTTGTGACGCAGATACCGGGGACTGCACGGCCTTCCCGTAATTCTTGCCGCGCAGTCCCCGGTATCCGTTTGGTGCGTACTGGGTTTGGTTCGTACTACGCCTTCACGTAGCCGTTGGGGTTCAGCACGAACTTTGTTGCCGCTCCGGCGTCGAATTCGGCGTAGCCGCGGGGAGCGTCCTCGAGCGGGATGGCTTGGGCGTTGACGGCCTTGGCGATCTGGACCTTGTCGTGCAGGATGGCCATCATCAACTGACGGTTGTACTTCATGACCGGGCATTGGCCAGTGGTGAAGGACAAGGACTTGGCCCAGCCGGTACCAAGGGACAGCGAGAGGGAGCCGTGCTTGGCGGCGTCGTCGATTCCACCCGGATCGCCGGTGACGTAGAGGCCCGGGATGCCCAGGGATCCGCCGGCGGCGGTGATGTCCATGAGGGAGTTCAATACCGTGGCGGGAGCCTCGTGCGAGGCATCCTTGCCGTGGCCGCGGGCTTCAAAGCCAACCGCGTCAACGCCACAATCCACTTCCGGAACTCCGAGGATCTGGGCGATCTGTTCCTTCGGGTCGCCGTTGGACACGTTGACTGTTTCGCAGCCGAAGGAGCGCGCCTGCGCCAGGCGGTCCTCGTTCATGTCGCCCACGATCACGACGGCGGCGCCCAGCAACTGTGCGCCCACGGCGGCAGCAAGGCCCACTGGTCCGGCACCCGCAACGTAGACGGTAGAGCCAACGCCGACTCCGGCGGTGACGGCGCCATGGAAGCCGGTGGGGAAGATGTCCGAGAGCATGGTCAAGTCCATGATCTTCTCCAGTGCCTGGTCGCGGTCCGGGAAGCGCAGCAGGTTCCAGTCAGCGTAGGGGACCAGCACGAACTCAGCCTGCCCGCCCACCCAGCCTCCCATGTCCACGTACCCGTAGGCGCTGCCTGGGCGGTCAGGGTTGACGTTGAGGCAGATGCCGGTCTTTTGCTCCTTGCAGTTCCGGCAGCGGCCGCAGGAAATGTTGAACGGAACCGAGACGATGTCGCCCACCTTGATGAATTCGACGTCCGGTCCCACCTCCACCACTTCGCCGGTGATTTCGTGGCCGAGGACCAGGTCCTGCGGAGCTGTGGTGCGGCCGCGGACCATGTGCTGGTCCGAACCGCAGATGTTGGTGGTCACCGTCCGGAGGATCGCGCCATGCGGCACCTTCCGCCCCACGTTTGCCGGGTTGACGCCCGGTCCGTCCTTGAGCTCAAACGTTGGGTAGTCAGTGTCGATGATTTCGACGACACCGGGTTCCTTGTAGGCGACTGCTCTGTTTCCTGACATGGTCACTCCCTATTCTTTGGCTGTTACTGAAAAATGCTGCCCAGTGGACCGAAAACGGTGCTTCGATGAGGAAATACCTCCCCAGGTTTCAGGCACCGAAGCACCTTTCACGGCCCACCGGACGGGTGGAAAATTAGACGGGTGGAAATCTTGTTCTGGATCTAGGCTTTCTCCAGCCGGATGATCACGGACTTTGAGGTTGGCGTCCCACTGGTATCCGCCACTGAATCCAGGGGCACCAGCACGTTGGTTTCCGGGTAGTACGCGGCCGCGCAACCCTTCGGCGTCGAATACGACACGATCCGGAAGTTCTCGGCCCTTCTGTCCGTTCCTTCGAACTCCGAAATCAGGTGGACCATGTCGCCGTCGGAAAATCCCAGCTCGGTGATGTCCTGGGCGTTGACCAGCACCACGCGTCGCCCGCCATGGATGCCACGGTAGCGGTCGTCCTTGCCGTAGATGGTGGTGTTGTACTGGTCGTGTGAGCGCAGGGTTTGCAGGACCAACCGGCCGGGTGGGATCTTGATGAACTCCAGCTCATTGCCTGTGAAGTGTGCCTTCCCGGACGCGGTGTCGAACTTCCTGGCATCGCGCGGCGGGTGGGGCAGCACAAAGCCGCCAGGATGCTGGATCCGTGCTTCAAAGTCCTCAAAACCATCGAAGACGGCCTCAATATGCTTCCGGATCAGCGTGTAGTCGTCCCTCATGGCGAGCCACGAAGCCTGGGGCGTGTTGGGCAGGCGGCTGTGGCCATCGGTGAACAGCCTGTCCGCGAGGTTGCAGACAATCGCTACTTCGGAATGGAGGTGTTCGCTTGCGGGTTTGAGGCGTCCCCGTGATGCGTGGACGGCGCTCATGGAGTCTTCCACGGTGACCCGCTGGTCTCCGGTGCGCTGGGTGTCCTTCTCGGTGCGTCCGAGGGTGGGCAGGATCAGCGCCCGGCGCCCGGTGGAAAGATGCGAGTGGTTCAGTTTTGTGGAGATCTGAACGCTCAGCCGGGTGTTGGCCAAGGCTTGCTCGGTGACGTCTGAATCAGGGGCGGCCCGGACGAAGTTGCCACCCATTCCCATGAAGAAGCGGACTTTTCCGTCCCGCATGGCGCGGATGGCTGCCACGGTGTCATAGCCGTGCTCACGGGGAGACCGGAACTCGAATTCCTGGTCCAGACGGTCGTGGAAGGTCTCCGGCATCTTTTCGAAGATGCCCATGGTGCGGTCGCCTTGGACGTTGGAGTGGCCGCGCACCGGGCAAACGCCGGCGCCGGGCTTGCCGATATTGCCCTGGAGCAGCAGGACGTTGACTACATCGCGGAGGGTGGGAACAGAATGCTTGTGTTGGGTCAGTCCCATGGCCCAGCAGACGATGGTGGCGCTGGACGCGAGCATCCGCTCACCTGTCGCATGAATCTGTTCCAGGGTGAGGCCGGTAGCCTCCACGATGTCATCCCACTCCACCTTTTCCAGGAAACGCAGGTAGTCGTTCAGTCCCACGGTGTGGTTGTTGATGAAGTCGTGGTCCAGGACCGTTTGCAGCCCCGGGGTGCTTCGTCCGGCAGCTTCGGCTTCAAGAAGGTATTTGCCCAGGCCTTGGAAGAGGGCCTGGTCGCCGCCGGCGCGGATCTGCAGGAAGTCATCCGTCAGCTGGGTTCCCACCACCATGCCGGCCACGTGCTGTGGGTTTTCAAAGTGCAGAAGCCCTGCTTCGGGAAGGGGATTGACGGACACGATGATCGCGCCGTTCTTCTTGGCCTTCTCCAGGGCGCTGAGCATGCGGGGGTGGTTGGTCCCGGGATTCTGTCCCGCGACAAAGATCAGCGATGCCGTTTCCAGGTCCGTCAGGCTGACTGAACCCTTGCCGATGCCGATGGTTTCCACCAGTGCGGAGCCGGAGGATTCATGGCACATGTTGGAGCAGTCCGGGAGGTTGTTGGTACCAATTCCCCGTACCAGAAGCTGGTACACGAAGGCCGCTTCGTTGGACGTCCGGCCGGACGTGTAGAAGACCGACTGATCGGGATGTTCCATGCCCCGCAGCTCCTCGGCCATGAGGTCATAGGCTTCCTCCCAGTCGATTGCCCTGTAGTGGGTTGCGCCTTCATCGAGGAACATCGGGTGCGTGAGCCGCCCTTGCTGGCCAAGCCAGAAGTCATCGCGGGTCTTGAGGTCAGCGACGGAGTGTTGGGCAAAGAATTCCGGAGTGACACGGCGACGGGTGGCTTCTTCCGCCACTGCTTTGGCGCCGTTCTCGCAGAACTCTGCAGCATTGCGCTTTTCGTGTTCCGGCCAGGCACAACCCATGCAGTCGAACCCGTCCAGCTGGTTCACCGCAAGCAGCGTCTGGACACTCCGCAGGGGCCCCATCTGTTCCAGCGAAATTTTCAAGGCGTTGGCGACAGCCGGGATGCCCACGGCCTTGGTTTTGGGTTTGGTGACGGTCAGCTTTGACTCGTCGATGTTCTCGCGTGGAGCTTTGGAATGCATGGGAACCCCTTCAGATCCGGGAAGTGGAAGCAGTGAGCAGCGTGGTTCGGGACTGCTGCCGCGCGGCTTCCACGGTGTGCAGCAGCAGGAGAGCAGTGGTCACTGATCCTACGCCGCCCGGGACAGGACTCAACCCGGCCGCAACGCCGGTGACGCTGGCCTCGTCCACGTCTCCCACCAGGGAACCGTCGGCCAGGACGTTCGTGCCGACGTCGATCACCACCGCCTCCGGCGAGATGTGGCTGCCCTTCAGCAACCCGGTCCGCCCGGCGGCAACCACCACGACGTCGGCAGGCCGGGTGTAGCGTTCCAGCGGTCCGGATTTGGAATGGCAGACAGTAACGGTGGCATCCCTGGCGAGGAGGAGCAGGGACAGCGGTTTGCCCACCACGGCGGAACGCCCGACGATGGCCACGTTCCGACCTGCGACCGGGATCTGGAAATGGTCCAGCAACTCCACCACAGCCTGGGCAGTAGCGGGGGCGAAGGCGGGCTGCCCCACAGCCAAGCGGCCGAGGCTGAGGGGGTTGGCGCCGTCGATGTCCTTTTCCGGAGCGATGAGGCCCACCAGCCGGTCAGCGCGGACAGCCGCCGGCAGGGGAGTCTGGAGGATGATGCCGTGAACAGTTGGTTCCGCGCTGAGGTCCGCCAGGACACTGGCCAGAACCTGTTCGGTGGCGTCGTGGCCTAGATCGATGATCCTGCAGCCGATACCTGCACGCCCGGCAGCACGCTCAATGGATCGGACATACCAGTGCGTGGATTGATCCTCCGTTGCAACAACAACAGCCAGGACCGGCCGGAGGCCCTCATCGTCCAGGAGGGTGGACTCCTCCTGGGCGCGCTGCTGGATGAGGGCAGCGAGCGGCTTGCCGGACAGTACTTCGGTGTTCCCGCGTACTTCGGTGCTCATGACAGGATCCTTTCGCGGACGCGCTTCACCAGGGCATCGGCGGCGAGAACCACTTTGTCCTCAATCCCGTCCGTCTGTTCCGCCAGGCGGGAACGGGCTTCGCCGCGTTTGATGGCGACTACGTTGATGTCGATGTTGACCCTGGCCGTTGTGGCAGCTGCGCGGGCAGCGTCCGCGGCAGCGGCGACGTCGCTGATGACGTTGGGGTTGGCCACATCAAAAAGTTCGGTGGCGAGGTCCACCACCTCACCGGCAACTTTGATCAGCTGGGCCGGAGTATGGGCTGCCTGAACCAGTGCTTCCTGGATGGCTGCTGTTTTTACGGTCTTGAGTTCGTCGGTGTCCGACGGAAGCTTGTAGGAGTCGATCACGGACTGGAAAGCGTGCTCATCGGCGTCCGCGAGACGCAAGGATTCAACGATCAGGTGATCGGCGGCGCTGGTGATCCGGGTGACCAGTGCGGCATGCTCCTCATATTTGGCGCCGGTGGTGTATCTGGCCACCATGGCAACCAATGCAGCACCCTGTGCTGCATGCAGTGCTGCAGCGGCACCGCCACCGGGGGTCGGCTGACGTGACGCCAACCGGGAGAGGTAGTCATTAATGGTTTCTGAGCTGATCATGTGTGGTCCTGGCTGAAGAGGGGAAAGCAGCGGCCCGGGCCCGCTCTGTTGCGAGGGGCAGGGTCCGGGCCGCATGCCTTTGGGGGTTGCGGGTGTCCTAGCCGCGGAGCCGGCTCATGGTGGGGTCGTACAGCGGATCTTCGGTGACGGTCGCCTGGATGCGGCGTCCGAAGTATTCGATTTCCACGGAGTCTCCCAGGGAGACAGCGGAGGGCAGGTAAGCGTAGGCGATCGGCTTACGGACCGAGTAGCCGTAGGCGGCGCTGGTGACGTAACCCACCGCCTGGTCCTTGTAGAACACCGGTTCCTTGCCCAGTACCAGGCTCCTGCCGTCGTCGACCGTCAAGCAGCGCAGGCGGCGGGCGGATCCTTCCTCGGTGCGGCCTTCCAACGCGGCCTTCCCGACGAAGTTCTCCTTGGTCATTTTCACGGCAAACCCGAGGCCGGCCTCGTAGGGATCGTGCTCGGTGGTCATGTCCGTGCCCCAGGAGCGGTAGCCCTTTTCCAGTCGCAGCGAGCTGAAAGCGGCGCGGCCTGCGGCGATGACGCCGAACGGCTGGCCGGCCTTCCACAAAGCGTCCCAGAGGCGCTGTCCGTTGTCGGCGCTGGTGTAGAGTTCCCAGCCGAGTTCGCCCACGTAGGAAAGGCGCATCGCGGTGACGGTGACGCCTCCGATGGTGACCTTCTTGGAACGGAAGTACTTCAGGCCGTCATTGCTGAAGTCATCGCTGCTGACCGTGCCGATGAGGTCGCGGGCCAGCGGACCCCACAAGCCGATGCAGCAGGTGCCGCCGGTGGTGTCACGGACCTGAACCCAGTCGCCGGCGTCGCCGTTGGCCGTTTGCTGCCGGGCTGCGCGCTCAAAGTAGGCGGTGTCTATGTTGCCGTTGGCACCGAGCTGGAAGGTGTCCTCGCTCAGGCGGGCCACGGTGATGTCGCTTCGGACGCCGCCGGCCTCGTCCAGGAGCAGGGTGTACGTGACTGCGCCGGGCTTCTTGGCCAAGTCTCCAGTGGTCAGTTCCTGCAGCAACTTCAGGGCGCCGGGGCCCGACACTTCGAGGCGCTTCAGCGGCGTCATGTCGTACATCGCAACTGCTGTACGGGTCTTCCACGCTTCGGCAGCGGCAATGGGCGAGCTGAACATGCCGGACCATGCGTCACGCGCCGGGGGCTGCCACTCGTCCGGCATTTCCTTGAGGAGCTCAGCGTTGGCTTCGAACCAGTAAGGGCGTTCCCATCCGGCGCCTTCCAGGAAGTAGCCACCCAACTGCTTGTGACGGGCGTGGAAGGGGCTGACGCGAAGGTTGCGGGGAGAGAGCTTGGGCTGGAGCGGGTGCATGACGTCGTAGATTTCCACGAAGTTCTGCTGGGAGGTTTCGCTGACGTACTCGGGAGTCAGCTGGACCTCTTCGAAGCGGTGGATGTCGCAGTCTCCCAGATCAATCTGCGACTTTCCGTCCACGAGCAGTTCGGCCACGGCGCGGGCAATCCCGGCGGAGTGGGTAACCCAGACGGCCTCGGCCACGAAGAAGCCGTCCACTTCCTTGGATTCGCCCACCAACGAGCCGCCGTCCGGGGTGAAGGAGAAGATGCCGTTGAAGCCATCCTCGATTTCGCTTTCGCGGAGCGCAGGCAGGATCTGCTTGGTTGCTTCCCACGCGGGGAGGAAGTCTTCCAACGTGAAGTCCAGGCGCGAGGGCATGTTGTGTTCGGTGATGCTGCTGGGCTCGTAGCTACCCAATTCATCGAGGTCCACGGGCATGGGGCGGTGAGCGTAGGAGCCAATGCCGTAACGCTCGCCGTGCTCGCGGTAGTAGAGATCCTGGTCCTGGTGGCGCAGGATGGGCAGCTGGGCGCCGTTGGGCAGCTCGTTCTTGCCCTTCTGCGCGGGAACCGGCGTCGTCTTGACGTATTGGTGTGCCAGCGGCAGGAGCGGAACGGACATTCCGATCAACTCGCCCACCTTGGCGCCCCAGAAGCCGGCACAGGAAACCACGATGTCCGCTGGGATCACGCCGTCGGCGGTCTCGACGCCGGTCACGCGGCGGTTTGACTGCTCAATTCCGGTGACCTCGGTGTTGCCGATGTACTTAACGCCGGCGGCTTCCGTGCGCTTGATCAGCAACTGCACGGCGCGGGCGGCAAGCGCCAGGCCATCGGTGGGGACGTGGAGGCCACCCAGGATGTCTTCCTCGTTGATGAGCGGGTAGAGCTCCTTGCATTCCTCGCGGGAGAGGATCTTGCCGTCAATGCCCCATGCCTGTGCGTAGCCAAGCTTGCGCTTCAGATCGGCCAAACGGGTCTCTGTGGTGGCAACTTCGAGTCCGCCCACCTGGTTGAAGCAGCTCTGGCCGTCCTCAGTGAGGGACAGCAGCTTTTCCACCGTGTACTTGGCGAAGAGTGCCATGGACTTTGAGGGGTTGGTCTGGAAAACGAGGCCCGGTGCGTGGGACGTGGAGCCACCGGGCATGTTCAGGGGTCCTTGGTCCAGGACGGTGATGTTGTTCCAACCGCGGGTGACCAGTTCGTCGGCGAGGTTGGTGCCAACAATCCCAGCTCCGATGATGACAATGCGAGGCGTGGATGCCATGGGGGTTCTCCTGCTGAAGTTAAGGGGTGAGTCTGCTGGTGTTCTAGTGCTTGGTTTAGCGGAAAACCACTGTGCTGGTCTGGTCCAGCAGCACGCGGTGTTCGCAGTGCCACCTGACGGCGCGGGACAACGCCAGGGCTTCGGCGTCCTGGCCCACCGTTGAGAGGGTGGTGGGACCGTAACTGTGATCGACGCGGATGACTTCCTGCTCGATGATTGGTCCCTCGTCCAGGTCCGCGGTCACGTAGTGGGCAGTGGCACCCACCAGCTTTACGCCGCGGTCATAGGCCTGGTGGTAAGGGCGGGCGCCCTTGAATCCCGGCAGGAAAGAGTGGTGGATGTTGATGGCGCGTCCTTCGAGGGCACGGCACAAGTCGTCCGAAAGTACCTGCATGTACCGTGCGAGCACCACAAGGTCTACGTTGTATTCCTCCACGAGATCCAAAAGCTGCTGCTCGGCGTCTGCCTTGGTATCGGGGGTGACGGGAATGTAGACGAAGGGCAGGCCGGCGGCTTCGGCCATGGCCCGGTGGGTCTCGTGGTTTGAGGCAACCACTACGAGGTCGCCACCGAGGCTTCCGCCCCGCCAGCGGAAGATGAGATCGTTCAGGCAGTGGCCGAACTTGGACACCATGACCAGGACCCGCTTCTTGGTCTGGTCATGGAAGCTGAACTTCATCTCGAAGCGGTCGGCAATGGCGCTGAACTCCTCTTCGAGCCGCTCCGGCGAGTAGGACAGCGGGCCGGAGAACGCTGTCCGCAGGTGCAGCGTCTGGCGCAGGCCGTCGTCGAACTGCTGGTGCTCTTCGATGTTGAAACCACGCTCGAACAGGAAGGTGGTGACTGCCTGCACAATCCCGGCCCGTTCGACGCACGTCAATGTGAGTACGAATTTCTGTGCCTGCTCGTCGTTGAGCATTTCCGGCTTCGGCAGGATGCTTACGGGTGAATCTGTCGCCATGAGGGTCATGTCGCCTCCTTAAGATATATTCTTCGGTCCTGAACTGATATATTAGAATTGGGAATCAGCGTATACTGATGGCTGAAGCGGGTCAATAGGTTTTTTGGAGATGAAGAAGGGGAAGGCGCTGTGGCTTTTGAAACCTTGGCGGTCAGTACTGACGCTACGAAGAAGTCCTTGGCCGACGTCGCCTATGAGCGCCTTCGCGATCGACTGTTGATGCTGGAGATCAAACCGGGCGACCTGCTCAATGATGACCAGCTTGCTAAAGATCTGGAGATCGGGCGCACTCCGGTGCGCGAAGCCCTGAAGAGGCTTGAGCTGGATCGTTTGGTGATCACCTATCCGAGGCGGGGAACGTTTGCCACCCGCGTTGAAGTAACCGACCTTGCCTTCATTTCCGAGATTCGAGCCCAGCTGGAACCGCTGGCTGCCGCACGTGCAGCCAGGGTTGCTTCTGCCGCCACGAAGCAACGCCTGCGTGATGTGATGCGCGCCGTGGAGGACTTTGACGTCAGCGCCGCATCGGTGGTTGAAACATTGCGTCTCGATGCCAGTGTCCACCAGGGGATCTATGCCGCGGCGGCGAACCCGCACCTTGAAGACATCCTGATTCGCTACGACAACCTGGCGACCCGCATCTGGTGCATGGTCCTGGATCGCCTTCCGGATCTGGAGCATCATGTGCGCGAGCACCTGGACCTGTTGAGGGCCGTCATTGATGGCGATGAGGAGAAGGCTGCCGAACTGGCCCGTGTTCATGTCAGCGGCTTCGAGCATGCTGTGCGCCAGGCTCTTTTCGCGGCCTAGTTTCCAACGTAAACACCACTGTTGACTCCACGCTTCGGTGATTGCATACTGAAGACTCCCACTAATATATCACCCGGATATCAGGCGGGCGAGGCCTCTAGGCCCCTGCTGCATCCGGGTGCCCGGGATGCAATCACAGCCTTCAGCCCTTGGAGTATCACGTGCCTACAAGACCCCTTCTTTTTGAACACATACCGTTGACGGGCAGCAGCCGCGTTAAGCGGGGCATGGCGGAGATGCTCAAGGGCGGCGTCATCATGGACGTCGTTAACGTCGAGCAGGCCCGCATCGCCGAGGACGCCGGTGCCGTCGCTGTCATGGCGCTCGAGCGTGTCCCTGCCGATATCCGCGCCCAGGGTGGCGTGTCCCGCATGTCCGATCCCGACATGATCGACGCGATCATCGCCGCCGTGTCCATCCCGGTCATGGCTAAGGCCCGCATCGGCCACTTCGTCGAAGCCCAGGTCCTGCAGTCCCTCGGTGTTGACTACATCGACGAGTCCGAGGTCCTGACCCCGGCGGACTACATCAACCACATCGACAAGTGGAACTTCACCGTCCCCTTCGTTTGTGGTGCCACCAACCTCGGTGAGGCCCTGCGCCGCATCAACGAGGGCGCGGCGATGATCCGTTCCAAGGGCGAAGCCGGCACCGGCGATGTTTCCAACGCCACCGGGCACATGCGCAAGATCCGTTCCGAGATCGCCAAGCTCGCCGCCCTCCCGGAGGACGAGCTCTACGTTGCGGCCAAGGAACTGCAGGCCCCGTACGAACTGGTCAAGGAAGTTGCCGCCACCGGCAAGCTCCCCGTGGTCCTGTTCACCGCCGGTGGCATCGCCACCCCGGCTGATGCTGCGATGATGATGCAGCTCGGCGCCGATGGTGTGTTCGTTGGCTCGGGCATCTTCAAGTCCGGCAACCCGGCAGAGCGCGCCGCCGCCGTCGTTAACGCCACTGCCTACTACGACGATCCTGATGTCATTGCCAAGGTTTCCCGCGGCCTGGGCGAAGCGATGGTCGGCATCAACGTCGACGACATTCCGCAGCCCCACCGCCTCGCAGAACGCGGCTGGTAAGGCGAATGACGGATCTCAGTCTGGTCAGAACCGTTCACGGCCGTGGCTTGAGGAAGGATTGGGCCCAGCTGATCGGCCACACGGTGGAGGTGTGGCTGCTGGATCACCACATTCTCACGGGGGTGGTGGAGCAGGCTGCGGATGATGATTCGGTGCTCTGGATCGCGGCGGAGGGTCTCTCCACCAGGAAGCTGTTCGACAAGTCGACGGGCTATCAGGTGTGGGCCTGAGCGGCTCTTAGCCGGACACGTCGGCCCTGTGTGCCGTTGACGACGCGCATATTCGTATCGGCCACCCACGAGGACTGTCGATGCCCGGATGCAGGTGTCGTGAATGAAAAAGTGCGGCAGCCACCGATTGGAGTGTCACCGATCGTCCTCGGGACGGGCCGTGAGGATCCTATGAGCGCTCTCCTGAAGGATGGCGAGCGACTCCTGGATGAGGGGCGATGCAATGCTGCCCCTGCGAACAGCAGCGACGATGCGGCGCGAAGGCTTCCCTTTGCCACTGATGCGTAGTCGAACCACGTTTTCGGTGCTGTGCAGGGGTGCCAGGCGAGGCAGCAGGCCCACGCCCAGCCCCGCTCCCACAAGGGCGATTTGGGTTTCCCATTCAACGGCCTCATGGGCAATGCGTGGCGTCACCCCAACTGCCGTGAATGCCGCCGTAAAGAGGGAGTGGTAGGTGGAACCGGCGGATTCGGTGATCCATGGTTCCGACGCGAGCTCTTCGAGCGTCACTGTTTCCCGCGATGCCAGCGGATGGTCTGAAGGAATGATCACGTCCAGGGGATCGTCGAGCAGGACGGTCTGTTCGAAGCGGGGATCGTCCTCAACATAGGTGTCGGACTGCATGGCGACAATGACCGCAAGGTCGATTCGTTCGGCAACCAGCAAGTCGAAGCAGCGCGCCGGATTGGCTTCGAGTACCTGCACCTCCAAGAGGGGGCGTGTAGAGCGCAGGGTTGCGGCCAGTGGCGCCAGCAGTTGGGCGGCCGCCGTCGAGAATCCGCCGAGGCCAAAACGGGACTGCACCTGGTCGCCGGCCTCCATGGCCGCAGCGCGCAGGCTCTCCCATTCGGCAATGAGGGTGTCGGATCCTGCCACGAGAAAGCGGCCCGTGGCGGTCAGTCGTACACCCCGGCCGTCCTTGGTCAGAAGCTGCATTCCCAGCATCCGCTGCAGCTCCCGCAGCTGCGCGGAGACGGCGGAAGGAGAATAACCAGTGAGCTCCGCGGTTGCGCCAATGGTGCCGCACCGGGCAAACACCCGAAGTGTGATGAGCCTCGCATCAATCATGCACCTATTGTGCACGGTTATCTTCTGAATCTTGCGCTTTTGTTGCGGTTCAATCGTCCCTAATCTCATGACTATAAGGTTTTCGACCACGCCGCCCGCCCCCAACGCAGCGGTGCTCCCCACGAAACACACTCTGACCCACGCCTCCCGGGAGGAAAACATATGTCTGCTCCAGTCTTGCCCCTCAACTCACGCGGAAAACTCGCCTCATCTTTGTCTGCAGAGCAGCTGGCGGAGATCAGCGCGTTGTTCGAGTTCCGGCGCAAGGGATTTTCCCTCGATGCGCCTTTCTACACCGATGCCACGATCTTCAAGATCGACATGGAAGCCATTTTTGGCCAGCACTGGATTTTTGCCGGCAGCGTCGCCGAGCTTCCGGAGCCGGGCGACTACGTCACGGTGGACTACGGTCCCTACTCCCTGATCGTGCTGCGCAATGACGACGGCGGCGTGAATGTCCTGCACAACGTCTGCCGCCACCGCGGAGCCCGCGTCCTGACCGAGGCTGCCGGGTCAACAGGAAACCTGGTGTGCGGCTACCACTCCTGGACATACTCCCCGGAAGGCAACCTGATCCACGCCTCGGCACCGGGAGAGACGAAGTTCGACAAGAGCTGCTTCGGCCTCAAGCGCGCCCACAGCCGTGTGGTGGCCGGACTCATCTTCGTCTGCATCGCAGACGAGCCGCCGGCGGATTTTGACGAAACGTCCAAGATCTTTGAGCCGTACCTCGCGCCCCACGATCTGTCGAAGACCAAAGTCGCCTACCAGCAGAACATCATCGAGGAAGGCAACTGGAAGCTCGTCATGGAGAACAACCGTGAGTGCTACCACTGCGACGGACACCCGGAGCTCGCCTGTTCCCTCTTCCCCACCTGGGGCCTGACTGAGGGTCTGATCCCTGCCCACCTTGAAGAGGTATGGGACCGCAACAAGGAAGCGCAGGCATCGCTCGAGGAGCGTTGCCGCCGCTACGCCCTTCCCTTCGAGGTGGTGGAGGAGCTCGATACCCGCATTGCGGGAATCCGCATCTCACGTGAATCGCTCGACGGCGAGGGCGAATCGTTCTCGGCCGATGGGCGCAGGCTCTCCAAGAAGCTGCTCGGTGACTTGCCGGACTTCCGCCTTGGCCGCTGCTCGATGCACCTGCAGCCCAACAGCTGGTTCCACTTCCAGAGCGACCATGTCATCACGTTCGGTGTCTTCCCCATCAACGAACACCAGTCCTTGGTGCGAACCACCTGGCTGGTAGCTGACGACGCGGTGGAAGGTGTGGACTACGACCTGGAGAAGCTCACCTACACCTGGAAGCAGACGAACCTGCAGGACAAGGAGTTCGTAGAGCTGTGCCAGACCGGCGCCGGCAGCCCTGCCTACGAGCCCGGCCCATACATGAAGAGCGAGTACCAGGTGGAGGCCTTCATTAACTGGTACGTACAGCGTGTCCAGGAGCACTTGGCATGACCGAACTCCTCACTGAGACGGTAGTCCAGGAGCCACATCGCATTCGCGGTCTTGAAATGCCGTGGAACAGGGTGATGGGAAGCAGCGAGGGACCCGCCAGCGCAGCCCGTGCGTTGGGTCCCTGGCATCCGCAGGAGTTCATGGCCGAATGCGTGGAGATTGTTCCCGAAGTGGGCGGCATGATGACCTTCGTGTTCCGTCGCTCCGATGGTGCACCCCTGGCGTTCCGAGCCGGCCAGTACGTGAACGTGGCTTTCCCTGTGAACGGGGAAGACCAGGATCCAGCGGACCGAAGCTACTCGCTGTCCAGCGCCCCCACCAAGCCGTGGACCTTCGACATCACTGTTAAACGCGATCCGACGGGCCTCGTTTCACCGTGGGTGCACGAGAACATCAAGCCCGGCACCGTCCTCGAGATGCTGGGGCCCGTGGGGGCCTTCCACCTGCCCGACGCCGACCGGCGGGCACGGTACCTCCTGCTGGCTGCCGGGGCCGGCATCACCCCCATCATGTCCATGGTGCGGACCATCCATTCCCTCCCTGGACAGGCCGATGTGGTGGTGCTTTATCACGGGGCGGCGGACGAGGGTTTTGCCTTTAACAAGGAGCTCGCCTACATCGCTTCGGTGGACTCGCGCATTAAGGTCTTCTACTCCCTGGGCGACCGGGCCAAACCCGCGGACTGGGAAGGGCTGAGTGGAAGGCTCACGGCGGCCATGTTGGACGAGGTGGCGCCGGATGCCAACGGACGGCAGGTCTATGCGTGTGGTCCCGAAGGCTACCTGAACACCGCCACTGAGCTCCTGGGGAAGGTGGGCGTGGACGACACCTCCATCCACATGGAGTTCTTCACCGGCGATCGCCAGACCATCCTTGAATACGCGGCGGAGCTTGCTCATGCGGCGGACATCGCGGAGGAGATCGCCGAGGAAATAGCGGAATCCGCCGAGGATTACTACGAAAGCCAGCCCGCGGCGTTTGGGCTCTACGAGCCAGGTTACGACGCCGGGGGAACCCTGCAGGCGACCGGCCTGGAGCTGGAATCCGCCGAGCCGGACCTGACCGGTCCCGAAGCTTCCGACGGCGGTGCGGATGCGGGAGCGGAGGTCTCAACTCCCGATGCTTCGAGCTTTGAGACGGTGGGAACGGGGAGCCTCACCCTGTCCTTCATGCGCACCGGCATCAATGTGCGCGTGGACCCGTCCGAGCACATCCTGGGCCCGGCCCAGCGTGCGGGCGTCAGGATCGGTGCCAACTGCAAAGAGGGCATGTGCGGCTCCTGCAAGGTGGTCAAACTTTCAGGCGAAGTGGAGATGAACCACCAAGGCGGAATCCGGGCACGTGAGATCGACGCAGGCAAGTTCCTTCCCTGCTGCTCCACCGCAAGGACCGATATGGTGATCGACGCGTAGCCAGAGCTTAAGGCGAAGGCTCAGGGCGCCGTAGCGCGGCCCGCTCCACGAGCTCCGTGATCCATGGCCGTTGGGCACGATGGAGCGTCAATCCATCCGGAAGTCCCTCAACCTGGGAGGAAGAACCCACCACATCGATGGTGATGCGCCCGCTTCCCATGGGGGCATTGGTGATGTGCAGGTCACCGTAGGACTCAGGCAACACCGGATCCAACCAGACGCCTCCCAGGGAAATGTGGGTGTCGTAGCGCATGAGCCCGGTAATCAGCTGGATGGGAGTGGTGGCAGCCCAAGCCTGTGGGGAACAAGCCGTGGGATACGGCACGGGCTCCCTGAACTGTTCGCGGTCAAAGCCGCAGAAGAGTTCGGGGAGCCTGCCACCCGAATACTCGGCAGCTTCAAAGAGGGCAGTGGCGATGCGCTGGGCTTCCTCCACGAAGCCGTAGCGAAGCAGCCCTGCCGCTATCAGCGCATTGTCATGTGGCCACACCGAGCCGTTATGGTAGCTGGCCGGGTTGTACGCGCCCATGTCGCTGGCCAGTGTCCGGACGCCCCAACCGCTGAACATCTCCGGAGACATCAGCCGCTCCACCACACGCGGAGCCTTGTCTTCATCCACTAATCCAAACCACAGGCAGTGCCCCATGTTTGAAGCACAGGCGTCGACGGGTCGTTTGTCCTTATCCAGGGCAATCGCGTAGTACCCCTTGTCCGGAAGCCAAAACTCCTCGTTGAACTTCTTCTTCAGGCGATCCGCGCGTTCCCGAAGCTCAGCTGCCAAGGTGAGGTCGCCGTCGTCGTAAGCCATCCAAGCGCGCGCCATATAGGCGCCATGCACGTATGCCTGGACTTCGCACAACGCCAACGGCGGTTCAGCGATGGTGCCATCGGCATAGTTGATACCGTCCCAGGAGTCCTTCCAGCCCTGGTTGATGAGGCCGTGCTCGTTGGGGCGCCCGTACTCCACGAAGCCGTCGCCATCCCGGTCGCCGTAGTCGCGTATCCATTCCAACGCGCGGTCCGCGTTGGGCAGAAGCTCCGAAATCACATCCTTGGCGAAACCCCAGCGGCTGATGGAGCCCAGCACAATGACAAAAAGGGGCGTGGCGTCAACGCTGCCGTAGTAAGCGGACTTGCCTCCCAAAGCCAGGCCGCTGGAGACATCCAGCCGGACTTCATGCAGGATCTTCCCTGGCTCTTCCTCGCTGGCAGTGTCCACCACGGTTCCTTGACGGTCAGCCAGTGTACGGAGGGTCCCCAGTGCCAAAGACGGGTCAACGGCCAGCGCCATCTCTGACGCCCATAAGGAGTCCCGGCCGAACAAGGTCATGAACCAGGGTGCTCCGGCGGCCACGACCACCCTGTCAGGATGGTCCGGATCTTGGATTCGCAGTGCTCCCAAGTCTTCATAACTGCGCTTGAGAGTGCGTTCAATGGAGCGGTTTCCCACCTGCAGGCGAGGGATGCGGGACACCCATTCTTGTCGGCGGCGATCGCTGGGAGACAACTCGCCCCGGGATGGATGGTCGAAGTGCGTTCCGGCTCCGTCCGAGGTGGGAACAACGCTGACACGGGTGCTCCAACTCCCCGAAGCCGGAATCCTTGCCGTGAAGCCAAGTGCCTTGGCGCCGGCACCGGCGCCCTCGGCCCGGATCACCACGCCCTTCCGGATACCCTCCCACTTTCCGCGGATCACCAAGGAATCGCCCTCCGGGACACGGGTTTCTGTCCATTCGCGGGTGATTCGCGCTTCTTTGACCTCAAAAAGATCTGCGAAATCCGACTCGGCGGTCAGGAGGATCCGGCATTCCGCAGGTCGCTTGGAGTAGTTGCGGACTGTGATTTCCTCCAGGATGCCGGCTCCGACTTCCCGCAGCCGCTCCACCAGCAGGGGGCTGTCCGCGTACCCGTCCGAGCGGGCAACGCGCCCTGCAAACAGAGCGCGGTAGGGTTCCCGGGTTTCTGCGGCCAGCGGTTCGATCTCCTGGCCGTTGATGGTCAGCTCCCACCGGGAAAGAATGCGGGTGTCCAGATGGAAGACCCCATGGGGCCGTTCGGGATGAATGTCTCCGTTGGCGGAGGAAATGCAGAAGGACGAGCCTTCTACCAAGGTGACCGTTCCGGACCCCAGGGGCCCGGCCGTGGTGTCAGCGTTCCATCCAACCACTTGATGCTCCTTACCCCTGGGCCTGCGGATCGCCTGAGCCTTGCGGCCGCTCTTGGGCGAGCGGCCATCCGCATGGATGTATGCGACGCTACGCCGGAGAGCGGGCCGGCACCAGAGCCCAGTCTTTCGCCCCTCGGGGAGGTGCGAACCTGGTGCGCAATCCAGAGTTAACCTCTTTTCCGCGTGCGGGAAACCACAACAGGTCTATAGTGAAGGGACAGGACATTCGCTGATGCAGACCGGCGGCCCGCTTTTCCTTCCGACGCCGGAGGCCCCGTAATGACCGACACCCAAATAAGCAGCTTTCTACGCGACTGCGTGGTGTTCGAGGACGACACTGAGAAGGGCCTGGATTTTGACACCTTCTATGGCCTTTACATCAGTTGGTGCGTTCTCGGCCGTAAAATTCCCATTCCCGACTCCGCTTTCAAAACCGCCCTCGGACTTGAGGGCCTAAGGCCCATCAAAGAAAATGGCCAGAGAATCTATCCCGGCATGAGCATGGTGGGACCGGCTGCCAGGGACTACGTGGTTAACAGCGTCCCGACGTGGAACGAAGACCACGCCAGCGTTCCCGAGCTTTCCCAGATCGTCGAGGAAGCTGTTCCATCCATCGCCTAACCGCATAAAACAGCGAGTGTTCAGCCCATGCCCCTAGGATTCTTAGGGGGCATGGGCTGTTCCCGTTTCCGGGATGTTTGTTGAAAGGAACTAATGAAACCGTCCATCGTATGGTTCCGTGATGACCTGCGGGTCGCCGACAACCCTGCTTTGCGTGCCGCCGTCGACGACGGTGCGGCTGTGGCCCTTTACGTCCTCGACGAAGAGTCGCCCGGCGTCCGCCCGTATGGTGGTGCGGCCCGCTGGTGGCTACACCATTCGCTGGCTGCGCTCCGTGAGGATCTGGACGAGCTTGGCATTCCTTTGCTGCTTCGTCGTGGACCGGCTGCGGATGTGGTTCCGGAGATCACGACGGCGGTTGGCGCCGGCGGGCTCTACTGGAACCGCCGGTACGGCTCGGCGGAGCGAACGGTCGACGCCGGCATCAAGACGTGGGCGGGTGACGCAGGACTGCACGTCTCCAGTTTCCAGGCCTCCCTCCTCCACGAGCCGTGGGAAGTGACCACCAAGACAGGCGGGCAATACAAGGTCTTCACTCCTTTCTGGCGAACCGTATCTGCGCAGGATTTCCGCGAGCCGCTGGCCGTGCCTGAACGGGGACATGGACACGGCGGCATCTTGCCTGCCTGTGACGAGTTGGATTCCTGGCGCCTCCTGCCCACAAAGCCCGACTGGTCCGGCGGATTGGCCCATATGTGGACGCCGGGAGCGGCAGCCGGACACAAACGCCTCGCGGAATTCGTGGAGAACGGGCTTTCGAATTACAGCGAGGGCCGCAACCGTCCCGATACTGATGGCAGCAGCTGCCTCTCGCCTTACTTGCGGTGGGGTGAGCTTAGCCCGTTCGAGGTGTGGCACGCCCTGGGTTCCAAACGGTCGGAAAGCGCAGGTATTTATGCTTCGGAGCTGGGATGGCGCGAATTCTGCTGGCACCAGTACTTCCACAACCCGCAGCTCGCAACGGCCAACCTCCGTTCCGAGTTCGACCGTTTCCCGTGGGCGTGGCCGGGCAGCAACGGAAGTAACGGCAAGCATCCGGGCCACGAAAGTGCGCCCGAAGAGCTCCTAGCCTGGCAGCAGGGCCGTACCGGATTCCCCATGGTGGACGCCGGGCAGCGTCAGCTCTGGCATACGGGTTGGATGCACAACCGTGTCCGCATGGTTGCTGCGAGCTTCCTGGTGAAGAATCTCGGCATCCACTGGCAGCTCGGAGAGCAGTGGTTCTGGGACACCTTGGTGGATGCCGATCCGGCGTCGAACCCCGCCAACTGGCAGTGGGTGGCCGGTTCCGGGGCAGACGCCTCTCCGTTCTTCAGGATCTTCAACCCTGAGGCTCAGCGGGTTAAGTTCGATCCGCAGGGGAAGTACATTGCCCACTGGATTCCGGAATTCGGCACGCCGGATTACCCGGAGGAGATCGTGGACCTCAAGACCACCCGGGCCGAGGCGTTGGAAGCGTACAAGGGAATGAAGGAAGTCCATTAGCGCCGGTCCAAGGGAAGAACACCCCTCTGGAAATTAGTAGGAAGTCCGAGTATATTCGGATTCAGAGATGACCTGGATCACACTTGGTCACGTGTTCCCGTAGTGGTCCCAGCACCCAGCGGCACGGCAGTCATTCACGATGCAAAGGAGCATTCCACCATGGTGCGCGAGCTTTCACACTACGTAGACGGCCAAAGGATTGACGGCACGTCCGGCCGGTTCAGCGATGTCTACGATCCCTGCACGGGCGAAGTCCAGGCCCGGCTTCCGCTGGCCAGCGCGGACGAGGTTCGCAACGCCGTCGCAAATGCCGAGAAGGGCCAGCTCGAATGGGCGGCCATGAACCCGCAACGCCGGGGACGCATCCTTCTCAAGTTCGTGGACCTGGTCAACGACAACATGGACGAACTCGCCACGCTGCTCTCCTCGGAGCACGGCAAGACATTCGCGGATGCCAAGGGAGACATCCAGCGCGGCATCGAGGTAGTCGAGTTCTCGGCAGGCGCGCCGCACCTGCTCAAGGGCGAGTTCTCGGACAACGCAGGCCAAGGGATCGATGTCCACTCGCTCCGCCAGCCCTTGGGCGTCGTCGCGGGCATCACGCCATTCAACTTCCCGGCCATGATCCCGCTGTGGAAGTCGGGCCCTGCGCTCGCCGCCGGAAATGCGTTCATCCTCAAGCCCTCCGAGCGGGACCCGTCCGTGCCCCTGCGCCTCGCCGAGCTGTACAGCGAAGCCGGGGTTCCGAACGGCGTCTTCAACGTGATCAACGGTGACAAGGAAGCCGTGGACGCGCTGCTTGAAGATCCGCGCGTCAAGGCAATCGGCTTCGTGGGCTCCACACCGATCGCCCAGTACATCTACGCCACCGCAGCGGCGCACGGCAAGCGCGCACAGTGCTTTGGTGGGGCGAAGAACCACATGGTGATCATGCCCGACGCCGATCTGGACATGGCAGCCGACGCCCTGATTGGCGCCGGGTACGGTTCCGCGGGCGAGCGCTGCATGGCGATTTCCGTTGCCGTGCCGGTGGGTCAGGAAACCGCCGATGCTTTGGTGGCCAAACTGACCGAGCGCGTCAAGGACCTGAAGGTGGGCCACAGCCTGGACAAGGACTCGGACTTCGGACCCGTGGTGGCTGCTTCAGCCAAGGAACGGATCGAGGGCTACATCCAGTCCGGCGTGGATGAAGGCGCAACCCTGGTCACTGACGGGCGAGGCCTCACCGTGGACGGCTACGACGGCGGCTTCTGGGTGGGCCCCACGCTGTTCGACAACGTCACCAAGGACATGAAGATCTACAAGGAAGAGATCTTCGGACCAGTCCTCAGCGTGCTCCGCGCAGCCGACTACGACGAAGCGCTGCGGCTCTGCAGCGAACACGAGTTTGGGAACGGCGTCGCAATTTTCACCCGCGACGGCGACTCCGCCCGCGACTTCGCCAGCCGCGTGGAGGTGGGCATGGTGGGCATTAATGTGCCCATCCCCGTGCCGATTGCCTATTACACCTTCGGTGGCTGGAAGGCGTCCGGCTTCGGCGACCTGAACCAGCACGGTGCCGACGCCTTCCGCTTCTATACCAAGACAAAGACCGTGACGTCGCGGTGGCCTTCCGGAATCCGCCAGGGCGCCAGCTTCATCATGCCGGCAGGCAGCTGATGGGAGCTGTGGAGACAGAAGACGAAGTCCTCTTTGAACGCCGCGGCCATCTGGGTGTTGTGACGCTGAACCGCCCGAAAGCGGTCAACGCATTGAACGCGGAAATGGTGAAAGCCATGCTTCGGCAATTGGCGGACTGGGCTGATGATGACGCCATTTCCACCGTCTTGGTGCGCGGCGTTGGAGACCGTGGCCTGTGCGCGGGCGGCGACATCGTTGCCATTTACAAGGACATGCTGCACAGCGGGACTGAAACGGCTGATTTCTGGGCGGACGAGTACCGGCTGAACGCGTTGATTGCCCACTACCCCAAACCGTATGTGGCGTTCATGGACGGGCTTGTTTTGGGCGGCGGCGTGGGTATCTCGGCGCATGGTTCGTTGCGTGTGGTCACCGAGCGCACGCGGACCGGTATGCCGGAAACCACCATTGGATTCGTGCCCGACGTCGGTGGCACCCTCCTGCTTTCACGCGCGCCGGGGGAGACGGGGACCCATGCGGCGCTGACGGGTGCGCACCTTTCCGGCGCTGACGCAGTGTTCCTTGGGCTCGCAGACCACTTCGTGCCGTCTGGCAGCCTGCCCGCGCTGGCGGAAGCGCTGGAAAGCTCGACGGCGGAGGCCGCCGTCGAGCGTTTCGCACAAGCCGCGCCGGACTCGGCCCTGGCAGCCCAACAGGAGTGGATCGACGTCGCATACGCGTACGACGATGCCGAGGAAATCGTGCGGAGCCTTCGCTCCGCGGGGGCTGAAGCAGCCGCCGTTGCGGACACGATTGAGGCGAAGTCGCCCACGTCCGTGAAGGTAGCCCTGGAATCGCTGCGGAGGGTCCGGGGACTGTCCCTTGAGGAGGCGCTGGACCAGGAGTACCGCGTGGGGCTTCGCTGCCTGGCCGGGCCCGATTTCCGCGAAGGAATCCGCGCGCAGGTGGTGGACAAGGATCGCAACCCCCAATGGAAGCCGCCGACGCTGGCTGAAGTCCAGCCGTCCGACGTCGAAGGCTACTTTGCGTCGCTCGGCGAACGGGAGCTGGGACTGACCCGACTTACCAGCCAGTCGAATTGAAGGAGACCACATGACAGAGAACGCAGCCGTGTCAGATATCCAAGCCCCGGCAACGGGACTCATCGCTTTCCTCGGCCTCGGCCACATGGGCGGACCCATGGCGGCGAACCTGATCAAAGCGGGGCACGAAGTCATCGGCTATGACCCAGTCCCTGCGGCCGTCGAGGCAGCGCTGGCCCACGGGATTCCCATGGCCTCAACGGCTCACGAAGCGGCAGCAGAGGCGGCAGTGGTTCTGACCATGCTCCCCAGCGGCAAACACGTCCTGGACGCCTACCGTGGCGTGGGCGGACCGGGGCTGCTGTCGGTTGCGAAGCCGAACACCCTGTTCCTGGACTGCTCCACCATCAATGTGGACGAAGCCCGGGAAGCCGCGGCGATCGCCGTGGAAGCCGGGCACCGGTCCGTTGACGCGCCGGTTTCCGGCGGCGTGGTGGGCGCTGAAGCGGGCACCTTGACGTTCATGGTGGGTGCATTGCCGGAGGACTTTGAGACGGTGCGGCCCATCTTGGAATTGATGGGCAAACGTATCGTCCACTGCGGGGACCACGGCGCCGGGCAGGCCGCCAAGGTCTGCAACAACATGATTCTGGGCGTGTCCATGATCGCTGTTGCCGAGGCTTTTGTCCTCGGCGAGAAGCTGGGACTGACGCACCAGGCGTTGTTCGACGTCGCCTCCAACGCGTCCGGGCAATGCTGGGCACTGACCACCAACTGCCCCGTTCCGGGACCGGTGCCCACCAGCCCTGCCAACCGCGATTACCAGCCGGGGTTTGCCGGTGCGTTGATGGCCAAGGACCTGCGCCTGGCATTGAACGCGTTGGAAAGCACGGGTGTTGCGGCGGAGATGGGACCGCTGGCGTCGCGTATTTACGATGCTTTTGCCGCCGGCGAGGGTGCCGGCAGGGACTTCTCCGGCATCATTACGGAGATCCGCGACAAGTCCGTGTGAGAGGTTGGAACTGAGTGGTTGTGGATTTGTTGGGCTTGGCGGAGAGGGAGAGCATGACGGAGCAGTACCAGAACATTGTGGTTGAGTTGCGGGGCCGGGTTGGACTGGTGACCCTGAACCGGCCGGAAGCGTTGAATGCGCTGAACACGGCACTCATGAATGAACTCGTGGATGCTGTGACGGCAATGGACACCGACCCGGAAGTGGGGGCCGTGGTGATCACGGGCTCCGCCAAGGCGTTCGCTGCCGGGGCCGACATCAAGGAAATGTCTTCCAACAGCTACATGGACATGTACGCGGCAGACTGGTTCCGTCGGTGGGAGGACCTCACCCGCCTCCGCATTCCCGTCATTGCTGCGGTTTCCGGTTTCGCCCTCGGTGGCGGTTGCGAACTGGCCATGATGGCCGATTTCATCATCGCTGGAGATAACGCCAAGTTCGGCCAGCCGGAGATCAACCTGGGCGTGATCCCGGGCATGGGCGGTTCCCAGCGGTTGACCCGCGCCGTGGGCAAGGCGAAGGCGATGGACATGGTCTTGACGGGCCGGTTCATGGACGCGGACGAAGCCGAACGCTCCGGCTTGGTCTCCAGGGTGGTTCCCGCTGCTGAAGTCATCGACGAAGCAATCAAGGCAGCAGAAGTCATCGCGTCCAAATCCAAGCCCGCCGCCATGGTGGCCAAGGAAGCAGTGAACGCGGCCTTCGAGATGGGACTGTCCCAAGGGGTTGTCTTCGAACGGAGGGTGTTCCACTCGCTCTTCGCTACCGAGGACCAGAAGGAAGGCATGGCGGCGTTCAGCGAGAAGCGCCAACCGGAGTTCAAACACCGGTAATTCGCGCGTGTTTTCGGGTGCGGCGGGGATAGACTCGGTGCACTTACAAATGGGGAGAGAACATGTCAACGGAGATCGTTCAGGCTAACCACACTGAAGCATCCACCCAGCCGATCAACCGGCTGGCCCTCGTAGCCGCCGCAATGGCAGTCGTTGCCCTCGTGGGGCTGTTCTTCGCGGGCATGGCAGTCATCGCGGTCTTCGTCGTTGGGGCAGGACACGTGGCCTTGAACCAGATTCAGCAGCGCGGCGAACGGGGACGCGGATTCGCCATTGCCGCTTTGGCTGTGGGCTACGGCATCGGTCTCCTGTCCTTGGGCTCGGCGCTGATCTTCGCGTTCACCTCAGCAGGCTGACCTTCACTTCGGCAGGTTAATGGGGCGCAGGTCACGGTCCTTCCTTCGTCACGTTCCGGCTGCTCGTGTGTCCTCTATCTATGGACACACGAACAGGCGACAATGAGGGACCCCATGACCTGGCAATTTTGCGACAACGACGACTGCCCTGACAGCTGGCACTGGACGAACCTGGCGGGAACTCCTGAGGCCTGCCGCGGGTCCGATGAACACGGGTCCGCTGAGCAGGAGAACCGCAGAAGGGTTGTCCGCTCATACTTCGCGGCGTAGGCTCCTGCAGGCCATCACCGCATTCGAGGAGTGAGCCATGGGACAGCTGATCGTCCAGGATTTTGTCACCGCCGACGGATTCGCCGCCGACACCAACAATGAGTTCAAGGCCTATGAGCTGCTGGAGGGTGGAACAGCCGAGTTCGATCGCGCCCAACTCGAATGGCTCGGCAGCGTTGAAGCCATGGTTCTGGGTGCCAACACCTACAGATACTTCGTGGAGTTCTGGCCGACGCCCGCGTCGGAGGGCGAGATCATCGCGCCAGCCCTGAATGGTTTGCGCCGCCACGTGTTTTCCCGCCAACTGAAGGAAGCCCCGTGGGGTGATTTCCCGCCGTCGACCATTGAATCCGGCGATGCGATCGAAGCGATCCGCCGCATCAAGCGCGAGTCCACCAAGGACATTGTTCTGTGGGGGAGCTTGTCCCTCGGTGAGACGTTCTTTGCGGCAGGCGAGGTTGACGCGGTCCGGTTGGTGGTCATGCCGGTGGGGCAGGGCTCCGGCCGGGGTGTCTTCCCCGCCGGACACGACCCCGCGCTGTTGAAACTCGTGGACGTGAACAGCTACGACCAAGGCCTGGTGGAGCTCAGCTACACCCTGCGGAAGCAGAGCTAGCGGATAGCTGCGCTGACAAGCGCCGCGTCGAAGAACGCCCGCTCCAGCCGCACCGCTTCCGCAAACGTCGCAGCCACGCGTTGCCGCTCTTGCGGCGATGAAGGTTCGACGGCGTCGAACTCGTCGCGCAACCACGTCACCCACGCGTTGTACCCAGGGTTGTTGTGGAGACGGATCCACTCGGCGTGCTTGGGTTCGGCGGGCCAGCTGTCAGGATTGCCTGCGCGCGCTGCCCAGTCGCCGTAGAGCCACTCGGCAACCAGCAGCACGGCCAGGACATCCGGGTAGGAACGGGTGGCGAGGGCGCTGCGCATGAGGGCATCGAAATCGCGGGTGGCCTGTCCGAGGGCTGGTGTTGTCCTGTCTGCTTCAGGTACGTCCAGTTCATTGAAGCAATCCTGGAAGTACGTGTTCTCGTCCGAAGCGAAGGCTCCGAGGACTCCAGCAAACACCAGCCGCGAAGGAAGGGAAGGAGCCGACGCCACGGCCTGGCCCAGGAGGGCCGTGAACGCGTCGCAGAACTGGTAATCCTGCACGAGGTAGTGGCGCAGGTCCTCGTCCGGGAGGGACCCGTCCAGCAGTTGCTCCACGAACGGATGGTTGACGGCAGCGTCCCAATCTTCGGCGTACTGGTTCCTGAGTTCTTCGGCAAAGCCCACGGTGTTTCCTCCTGAAGTGTCAGCATCGGAGCCTAGCAGCGTACTGGGTTTTGGCGGCGGGCGTTACGCTATGGTGCCGCTTCCCGCGCCAGCGTAGGCTCTGGCCATGACGGAAACCCGCACGATCGTGGTTGGCTATGACGGATCCGAAGAAGCGAAGCGTGCCGTCCAATGGGCAGCCCGCCACGCGGTTCTGAGGGATTGTGCCCTGCAGATTGTTCACTGTTCCCTGTGGGTCCTGCTGTCCCATAACAGGGGGCCTGTCCCCGGTGTGGCCGACAGCGGCCTCGAACGTGCGGCCCAGAAAGTCCTGGAAGAGGGTCTGGCGCTCGCAAAGGAGACCGTCCCCGATCTGGAAGTCCGCACCACGCTACTTCACGGAATGCCACGCGACCATCTCGCCCACGTTTCGGTCGGCGCTGCGATGTTGGTGCTCGGAAGCCGGGGACTTGGCGGGTTCATGGGTTTGCTGGTGGGATCCGTCAGCCTGGAGATGGCCGCAACGGCAGAGTGCCCGGTGGCAGTGATCCGTTCGGATGACCATCCCGAGGGCCGGGTGCTGCTTGCCATTGATGACTCAGGGTCACCGGCAGCCCTTGAGGATGCCTGCCTTTTCGCGGCAGCAACGGGTGCCGAACTCATGATCGTTCACGTACTGCACGAACCCGATGGCTACCGGCGGTTGCGGGAGCCCGTGGAGGCATACCCTGACGCCGAAGCGATGCTTGACTCGGTGCTGAGCCAAGCCCGCCACAAAGCACCCGGGATCTCGGTGGCCGGAGAGTTGCTGGTGGATGCTTCCTTCTCACGGGCGGTGGTCAAAGCCTCGCAAGGAGCACGCCTAACGGTGGTGGGGACCAAAGGGCATGGACTCATCAAGGGCACCATTGGGTCCACAGCCCACGCTGTGCTTCACCATGCCCACAGTCCCGTGTTGGTGTCGCGCCGGAAGGCCGAGCCGACGTAAGCCGTTGGGGGCCCTCAAAGGGACTCCCTCCCGCTGCGGCCCGGAACTAGTGTGAAGGTATGGACAATCGGGCAGAAGTACGCGAATTCCTGATCTCCCGGCGCGCCCAAGTGGCCCCTGAGCAGGTTGGATTGCCGGCCGGCTCGAATCGACGTGTCAAGGGATTGCGTCGGAGCGAGGTGGCCACGCTTGCCGGGCTGAGCGTCGAGTACTACACCCGCCTGGAGCGCGGCGCCATCAGTGGCGCTTCGCCGCAAGTACTCGAGAGCCTCGCCAGGGCACTGAAGCTGGATGATGCCGAGCGTGCCCACCTCTTTGATCTGGCCCATGCAGCGAGTCCAGTTGCCCGACCGCCGCGACGCCGGAACTCGAAATCCTATGTGCCCCACCAGAGCCTGCAGTGGGCCTTGGATGCTGTCACGGCAGGACCCGCGTTCGTCCGCAATGGCCGGATGGATCTACTGGCGGTTAATCCGTTGGCCCGGGCGTTCTACAAGGACTGTTACGACATGCCGGGCCAGGCACCCAACATCGCACGGTTCACGTTCCTGGATGACCGTGCCCGCGATTTCTACCCGGACTGGGACGCCTTCGCCGAGGTGACGGTTTCCATCCTGCGCACTGAAGCCGGCAGGGACCCGCACAACAAAGAGCTTCACGATCTCATTGGTGAACTCAGCACCCGCAGCGAGGAGTTCCGCACCCGCTGGGGTGCGCACAACGTCCGCCACCATGGCACTGGATTCAAGACGTTCAACCATCCGATCGTCGGCGAGATGACGCTCGCCTTCGAGGGCCTGGAAATGGCCGCAGAACCCGGGCTGACTCTCACGATCTACGCCGCCGAGCCCGGGTCGCCGTCGGCCGAGCGTCTCCAGTTGTTGGCATCGTGGGCGGCCAGCGAATACGGACAAGGCGTCCAACCGTCGTCGAAAAAGACACGAACGGACGGCTGACCATTTACGGGCTGGCGCGCTGTCAGCGGCTGACTTCTACCCGGACGCCCCGGCCCTCGAAGCGCGCAAACTATTCGGGGTGATGTTGGCTAGTGGATCCCGCACTCTTCCAGGACGGAACCATCAAGATCAGCGCCACAGCGGACCTGCTGGCCAACGTGTACGAAGAACACAAAGACCGCACCTACACCGAACCCTCCACCGGGGAACCGGAACCCGTCCCCGGTGCCCTGCAACTGGTCTTCTGCGACTTCGGCACACCCTCGGAAAAATGGAACCTCTTCGGCGAACTCAAAGATCAGCTCCGGCGCCGGGGCGTTCCCCAACACATGGTGCGGTTCATCCGCGAAGCCAAAAACGTCACCGAGAAAGGCCGGATGTTCGCAGCCGCACGTTCCGGTCAGATCGCCGTGATCGTTGGGTCAACATCGAGTTGGGTGTCGGCACGAATATTCAAAAACGTGCCGTGCACCTGGTGGACATGGACGCCCCAAGGAGGCCGGCCGACGTCGAGCAACGCCACGGCCGTATCCTGCGCCAAGGCAACCAGAACCCCGAGGTCCGCATCTCCCAAGTCGTCACCAAGGAATCCTTCGATTCCTTCATGTGGCAGGGACTGGAACGCAAATCCCGGTCCATCAACAAGATCATGCGCGGCCGCCTGGGCGTCCGCGAAATCGAAGACATCGGGGATAACACCCTGAACTTCGCCCAGGCCAAAGCCATCACCAGCGGCAACCCGCTGGTTCTGGAAAATGCCGTCGCTGACCAGGAACTGGCCCGCCTGTCCCGTTTGGACCGTGCCTACAACCGCAACCTACTCGCGGTGAGCCACACCAAACGCGGAGAACAAGCAGCCGCTGACGCGGCAGCCGACGATCTGCCGCTGATCCAAGCCGCTGTGGCGCGGACCGTGGACACCACCGCGGACGCCTTCAAAGCCACTGTCGGCGGCCAAAGGCCACGAACTGCGCGCCAAGCTTGTCCCCGGCAGGGACCTCGACCGCTCCACAGTGGAAGTCCGCATCGAAGGCGTACCCAGGGCAACCACCCAAATATCCCGTAAAAGCTTACTGGCAGCTCCCGGACGCGAAGGTCCATTCGGGTGCCGCGTGTAGCACTGCTGGATCGCCGCGATGCAGGGCCACGGGCCTGCCCTGTAGCGCGGGGAGAAGCCATCATACAGGCGCGAAGTAGACTCCAGCGCGTCAGCGCTCAACGGCGCTGGGTTCGGGTGCTGGTTGTTCGCCCAGCCGGATGAGGTCATCGCCGGCGTCCATGAGGTCCTCATCGTGTGTTGCTACGACGACGGTAGCGCCGCGTCGTGCTTCTTCGATGAGGAAGTTGATCACTAGCTCGCGATTCTTTCGATCCAGTGAAGCTGTCGGTTCGTCAGCGAGAACGATGTCGGCTCCGCGGAACATCGCGCGGGCCAATCCGACGCGTTGTTTCTCGCCGCCACTTAATCGAGCGGTTTGTTCCTTGCCGCGGCCTGAGAGTAGAACGTGGCTCAGTACTTGGTTGACGCGTTCGCGTTGGGCCGGTCGGAGGCCGAGGATGCCGCGGCGTCCGACCGTGACGTTGTATTCAACGCTTGATTCTTCGATAAGCCCGTAGTCCTGGAAAACGAAGGCCACGTGGTCCCGCCAAAAACGCCGGCGTCGAGCGTCGTTCCACTTCGTGGCGTTTTGATCCCCGACCAGCACAGTGCCGGTATCGACTCGTCGTAGTAGGCCGAGGACATTCAGCAGGGTTGTCTTGCCGCTTCCGCTCTTCCCGGCAAGCACGAGCATTCGGCCAGGTTCGGCTTGTACGGATACGGAGTCAAGGACGGGTTTGCCATCTATGACGACCGATACTCCCTCAGCGCGCAGTTGCATAGTTCTATCCTCTTCGTGCGAGTGTCGTGCGGAACGTCGTGGTGGCAGCCCATTGATGAATAAGCCAAACAACAGCTAGGTATGTCGGTGGAGCAAACCAGGAAATCCAGATATTTGAGGGGGATACGGCCGCGAAGGACACGGCCATGACGGCGCCAAAGAGCAGGGCAGCACATGCTTCCCAGAGCAGTCGTGGCAGGAGAACGGCGCTCCACGCCTTCCCTGCTGTGCGTTGCACGAACCAGCGGCGCCGACGTAACAGCGCAAAAATCCAAGCG
Source organism: Paenarthrobacter aurescens (assembly GCF_025421775.1). Taxonomy (GTDB): domain Bacteria; phylum Actinomycetota; class Actinomycetes; order Actinomycetales; family Micrococcaceae; genus Arthrobacter; species Arthrobacter aurescens_B. The sequence continues at coordinate 119,565 of NZ_JAOEFX010000006.1, forward strand.
GTCACGCTGACGCACATGACGAGGGCAAGGACGGCCAGGGCAATCGCCGCTGCGCCCAGTTGCGCATTCCGCTGTTTTGACTGGGCGTCGTAGAGTCCCAAATCGGCTATGCGGTCCACTGACAGGACCTCGGAGTTCAGCTGTCGTTGTTCCAGGAGCGCTTTGGTCCCCTCGGGATCGGTAAACACAATGTTGCCGCGGGTCAGGGCCGCCGCCAGGAAGGAGTCATTGAACTGGCTGATATCATTCATCGCGATGATGAGTGGACGGTGACTGTTGTCCAGAGTTCCAGCCATTCCCCCTGATACCGTGATCGGGACTTCCCCCGTGTTGCTGTATAGATGAACGTCCGGCAAGGTCCGCGCCACGGTCCAAAGTTCCAGATTGGGAAGTAGCTGGCGGGTGATCGAGCCGGGAAGGTCTTGGAGGGACTGCACAGTGGTAACTGGTTCCCAGGTAGCGCCGCCGGCCCCATTAACGGTGTTCAGGTACTTTTCCCCGGTCAGTACGATGCTGTCGAAACCAAGTTCCTTAAGGTCATTCCGGGCGATTTCGTCCACAACGTTGACGCTGTCAGAACTCAACGACATCGAGAACATCACTGCATCCCGCTTGGACATTTCCCGGATGAGGCCACCGAAAGCTGTGTTTTCGGTATCGCCTAGCCGGTTTGCGACTCGTACCGTGACGCTGTCGCCCATGGATTTCCAGATCGCGCCCTGAGCGGTAGCGGCCGAAGCATTGCCCACCACTCCAAAGACTGTGGGCAGGATGGCGGCGACAATGACCACTGCGGCTACTTTAAGTAGCTCGCTGATTACCCAGGAACCTCGTTCGGACGGTCGGCGCGCTGCTATATCTCTCACGGCAGGAAGTGTGACCATTCCCATGAGCAGGGCCACAACGATGGCGAGTGCTGCGACCACGGCCGTGAAAAATGCGAGGGTGCCAACAAAGAAGTCCAGCCGGCCAAATCCGGTCGTTTGCACCACCGCGATGGAGCCCAGGAAGGTTGCCAGTGCGGGAATGCCCAACGCTCCGAAGAGCGAGCGAAGGTCACTGAGCACGATGGTCGAAAGGCGCATGCCGGCCAGGATTCTCAACTCTCGGCCGTGAGCACGCAGGACGTACCAGGACATGATCGTCGCCCCAAGCAGAAGAATCGCCGCTGACATCGGCACCCACGCTCCGACAGTTAGCAGCGCGTAGGTTAGCAAACCTGCAGACGTTTTTTCTTTCAGCGAAATATCGGCGCCCAGGTCGCTCCTCACCCATCCTTGAAAGGATACTGCTTTGGTGCTCCCACTATGCAGAGCGTAAACGCCGTTTAATGATGTAAATCCGAGATTGCTTGAGTCGGTTATTGATCCGCTCATCGTCGGAGAGAACCAATCAATGTCCGTGTCTTGAATCGCACCGGAACCGAATTTGAAGGCAACACGCTTGTTTAGGAAGTCATCTGGTGCGCTTGCTACACGAGCTATGTCAGTACCCGTGGAGTCAGCGTAATGATTGAGTCTATCAATTATTTCATCGCGAGATAATTGACTGTTGTCGAAACGTATTGATGCAACGTGTTCAGCGTCTGGCAAACCGTCCAGGTCCGCCGCGGATGCATAGACGCCAGCAACCAATGCGATTAGTGCTGCGATCGCCACGGCAGCAAAACGGACAAGTATTTTCAGCATATTTCCACCCTACGGTCCCGCGCTGCACCGGTTTTCACACCGGTGCACCGCGAGTCTTGTTCCGCTAGCAAACGCGGTAGTACGCGCGGTTGTTCTGGAAGGCCGTCGTCGGTTGGGAGTTGTTTGCCCAAGTGTTTGCTGCCATCTCACCTGATGATGAGTAGCCCCAGTCATTTTGTGTCGACGATGCGTGGCACCGGACTTGATTGAAATAATCGGAGTAAAGATGCACTCCACCACTCACACCGTAATTCCAGGTGCCGCCCTCGTTGGGATAAACGGTTGAGGCCACGGCTGCTGCGCCACCTGCTGCCGATAATGCAAGAGCGAGGATCCCCCCTGCGACACTGCGACGAATATTCTTTGTGCTTCCCCCTGGTTCCAATTTCCAAAATATCCGCCCACAGATTCCCCTGAGCCATGAAGAGGCAGGGGGAAGTGCGGTGTCGGATCTCCATTTTTTTAGAACACCGAATGCATCCTCCAATATCTGGATAAACCAGTACCAGTGATTTCCCCCAGCGTCTGGGCTAACCATAAAGGGTGTTTAGAAATAATGCCAGTCATATGAACTGCCCGCTCACGGGGCGCCCGCTTGCTAGGCCCCTGGGGTGGCTCTGCTGCTCATGTAGTGCCGGTGCTTTCGGTTAGATATGGAGGGAGAATCAGTGTGTGGGACAACGTCGGCGTTGCCAGAGTTGCCGAAAGCTGCTGGCCTGCGATGCCAGGACGCAGGCGCGGTACTGCTCGCATGCTTGCAGACAGAAGGCACCGGCGCCGCATCAAGTATCAGAGGTCCCGGATATCGACTCTCATTGAGGTCCGGCTGATCCGTGAAGGGGGGGGAAGAACTCAGAGGAGCTGGGGCTCTCCATGGCCGAAGGGATCCAGCAGTGGCGAAACTGCCCGGGGTGCGGATACCGCTTCCTTCCCGGCGGGAACTACCACCGCAAAGACGCTATTTACTGCTCAGCCCGGTGCCGGAAGCGGACCTGGGCGGCCCAGAAGCGTCAGGCGGAAACGTCGCGCGGAGATGCTTCAGCGTGACACCAAAGCAGATCACCATGCGGCTGGCAGCTACCCCCTGATCTCTTGGTTTGGGTTCGACCGGGGGCGGTAGAAGAGGACACTGGAGGTCTGGGGGAGCGCGGTGAAGTAGGTTTGGGCCATGCCAGTTCAGGAACCGGATGAGAAGCTACTCGTGCAGCGAATCATCGATCAGCAGGGACTGGCGATCGAGAGCGTGGCAAAGGATGCGCTGGAGATGTTCGCTTCGCCGCGGGCAGGATCTCCTGCCTGGCGGGATCGCCAAAGGGCCGAGCGGGCAAAGGATGCCCCGGGTGACCGGGCTCCCTCACCGATGGTCAAGTCCAGCGGTGCTGCCCTTCATGCCACAGCACCTTCCTTCCGATCCTTGAGCATCAGCACCGTGAGCGGCAGGAAATAGAGCGCCGCGACCCCAGTGCCCACCAGCACCGGACCTGTGGCTCCCAGCGCGGACTCCAGCGCGAAGCCGGCCATCCACGACCCCACGGCCGTACCCAGGTTGAATGCTGAAGTGCTAAGCGCTGAGGCAAGGGTGGGCGCATGCCCGGCATATCCAACTGCCTTCCCGATCAATATCGGATTGGTGGCCATGCCGAAGAGGCCCAGCAGGAAGATCAGGACCACTGTCACCACGGCGTAGTGGGAGAACAGGAAGAGGGCTCCGAGAACCAGGAATGTCATGCCTGCTGAGATGAACAGGGCCGGGTACGGGTGGTGTGCCCCGAAGTGGCCACCCAGAGTGGATCCGATGAACGCCCCGACGCCGTACGCCATCAGCACCAGCGGAACCGCGGCTGCGGCAAGCCCGGTGTTCTCGGTGAGCAGCGGAGAGATGAAGGTGTAGGCGGCCAAGGAAGATCCGCACACAATCGCGCAGCCCGCCAGGACAAGCCAAACCCTCGAGTCCCGCATACTCGCCAGCTCAGCACGCACCGACGGGGTGGGTCCGGAAACAGGATCCGAGGCAACCAACCGGTACACGGCAACTGCACCCACCAGGGCCAGGCAAGCGAGTATCCAGAACGGTCCCCGCCAGCCAATCACCTGACCGGCAAACGCCCCAAGGGGAACACCCACCACGTTGGCAAGCATCCCGCCGCCCAACACCACCCCTAGCGCCCGCGAGGCTGCCGCAGCACCTGCAGCTTTGGCACCCACGACGGCGGCTACCGCCCAGAAAGCGCCTGTCGCCAACGCCGTCAGGAAACGAGCGCCAAGAATGAGCGTGAAATCGGAGGTGAGCGCCACGATGACGTGACCAACAGAGAACACCACCAGCGCGAGGCTCAGCGTCAGCCGGCGTGGCAGCTTGAGGGTCAGGATGGACATTGTGGGGGTACCCACGATCATGCCGACAGCAAACACCGTGATCATGAGTCCCGCACTTGCCACGGAGGTGCCTAGGTCACTGGCGATCTCCGGCAGTATCCCCGCAACAATGAACTCGGTGGTTCCCATCAGGAACACTCCGGCTGCCAGGACGTAGGTCACCAACGGCAGACGCCGGGTCTTGGCGGTGGGAAAGGTTGTGGTCATGGATCCAGAACATCAGGTTCACGGCGGGGGTGGGAGTCCCGCTTGAGGGAGGTCCTCCGAGGGACTCCCTTGCTGCGCAAAGGCTATGGGGCTTCCCTGTGATCGCTGACCTTATATTGTCAGTGCCTGCTGCCAGAGTAAGGGAATGGAACGAATTGGGAAGAGGCATACGGGCGCCGCAGTGGCGCTCGGGCGCGCTCCCGTAGTTGTGGATTCCGTTCAGCCAGGCAGGGGTACAGCCAGCACCGTTTGTGGGGACCTGATCGAGCAGTTGCGGGCCCTGGAGGAGATGAAGTCGGCGATCACCGCTTTGCAGGCGCGGGTTGCTGTGGCTTTTGATCTGGCTCAACGTCAGGAGCAGGCCGAGGCAGGGGTCCCTTCCTCGGAGCGCGGCCAGGGCGTGGGAGCCCAAGTGGCGCTGGCAAGGAGGGAATCACCGAACCGTGGCTCCCGGTTGCTTGGTTTGGCGAAGGCCCTCGTGATCGAGATGCCGCACACCTTGGCGGCGCTGCAGTCCGGGCAGCTGAATGAGTGGCGTGCCACGCTGCTGGTGAAAGAAACCGCATGCCTGTCTGTTGAGGACCGTGCCGCTGTCGACAAGGAGCTCGCCCCCGACACAGGGACCTTTGTCGGGAAGGGCGACAAAGCGATCGTGGCCGCGGCGAAAGCTGCCGCATATCGGAGGGATCCCCGGTCAGTGGCCGGGCGTGCCAGCCGCGCTGCAACCGAGAGGACAGTGAGCCTGCGTCCGGCGCCGGACACCATGACCTACCTGACGGCCCTCCTTCCTGTTGCCCAGGGAGTGGCGGTCTATGCGGCGCTGACCCGGGCCGCTGATTCAGCCCGTTCCAGCGGCGATGGCCGGAACCGCGGTCAAGCCATGGCCGATACCCTCGTCGAACGCATCACCGGTACCCCGGGCGGGATTTCCGGGATCAACCTGGACCTCGTTATGACGGACCGCACCCTGTTCCAAGGTGACAGTGAACCAGCCCGGCTCAAGGGCTATGGAATCGTCCCCGCTGAATGGGGAAGGGAACTGCTCGGATCGGGGCAAGTCGCAACCCTGGCGCAAGCCGCCACCTCAGGACAAACCGCAGCCCTGGGACAGCCAGGTGCGAACGCAGCTTCCGGAACAGGGCAAACCGGTCAAGATCATGCGGCAGTGCCGAAGACAGAGCTAACTGTTTGGCTTCGCCGGCTCTACACCGCGCCGGCCACGGGAGAACTCCTTGCCGCCGACTCCAAGGCCCGGGTCTTCGCTGGTGGGCTCCGGCGCTTCATCGAAACCCGCGACGACACCTGCCGGACCCCGTATTGCGACGCGCCCATCCGGCATATTGACCATGTGGTTCCGTGGCGTTCCGGAGGACAAACAAACCTCGCTAATGGCGCAGGACTATGCGAAGCATGTAACCACACGAAGGAAAACCCCGGGTGGGGCACCCGTGCTGTGCGTGCCGACGTGCACACCTTGGAAATCCGCACGCCCACTGGGCATACTTACCAATCGAAAGCGCCAAGCCTGCCCGGGCATCAGCCTTCCAGAACGTAGAAACCCCGGACACGTTGAAAGCCCGTTCAGCGCCTTAGTCTTCGAAGTCTCCGGCGTCCCTGCGGAAGGTGCCCAGGACGCGGATGAGGTGATCGACGTCGTCGGGCCCGAAACCTGACTTGCCGAAAACCTCGGTGTTGAGTGCCGCCGTCGCCTTCTTCGCGAGGGTGCGGCCCTCGGCTGTGAGCTCGATCAGGGTGGTGCGTCCGTCTGTTGGATGCGGGGAACGCGCCACCAGGGCGGCTTTTTCCAGGCGGTCGACGGCGTTGGTCACCGAGGTGGGATGCACCTGCAGGAGCGCGCTGGCTTTGTTCATGGGCAGCGCGCCGCTGCGGGCGAAACTCAGCAGCGCCAGCAGTTCGTAGCGTGCAAAGGTCAGCCCGAACGGTTTGAGCACCGTTTCGATGCGCGCCAGCAGGATCTGCTGGGTGCGCATAATCGCTGTAATGGCAGCCATGGGCGCGGCAACGTCGCCCCAGCCATGCCGTTCCCAGTTGCGCTGGGCGTCGGCGATGGGGTCGCGGGGGAGCGGGGTGCCCATGGGCCTCCTTCGTTTGCTTGGTTGGTCGAGTGTTCGGTTGGCTAGTCTTTCAGATTCGGGAACTCTTCCTCGGAGTATTCCACGCCCAAACCTGAGGGCAACGGACCGTCGCCGTGCCGGGCGACTTCCGTGCCGCGCAGTTCCACGCGACGGATCTTGCCGGAAATAGTCTTGGGCAACTCGCCGAATTCCAGCCGCCGGATGCGCTTGAACGGTGCCAGATGCTCGCGGCAATACTTGAGAATGTCCTCGGCCACAGCGGGCCCGGCTTCATAGCCGGCAGCCAGCACCACAAACGCCTTGGGCACCGACAGCTTCACGGCATCAGGCGAAGGTACGACGGCGGCCTCCGCCACTGCGGGGTGTTCGATCAGGACGCTTTCAAGTTCGAAAGGCGACAAACGGTAGTCGGAGGACTTGAAAACGTCGTCGTCCCGGCCGACGTATGTGATGACGCCGTCGGCGTCCCGGCTGGCCATGTCGCCCGTGTGATAGTAGCCGTCGCGGAAGGCGTCGGCGGTCTTCGCTTCATCGCCGAAGTAGCCCTTCATGAGCCCCACGGGCCGGGGGTCCAAGCGCAAGCAGAGTTCGCCGTCGTCGGCTTCCTGCCCGGTGACCGGGTCCACCAGGACGACGTCGTACCCGGGCAGCGGCCGTCCCATGGAGCCGATCTTCACCGCCTGCGCGGGAGTATTGGCTATCTGGACAGTGGATTCGGTCTGGCCGAAGCCGTCGCGGATAGTGACGCCCCAGGCTTCCTCTACTTGCCCAATGACTTCCGCATTGAGTGGTTCGCCGGCTGAGACGACCTTCAGGGGAGGGGTAGTGAGCTGCGTGAGGTCGGCCTGGATGAGCATGCGCCACACGGTGGGCGGGGCGCAGAAACTGGTGACGCCTTCGCGGCCCATCTGGTCCATGAGGGCGGCGGCGTCGAAGCGTTCGTAGTTGTAAATGAAGACGCAGGCCTCCGCGATCCACGGGGTGAAGACGTTGGACCAGGCGTGCTTGGCCCAACCAGGCGAGGCGACGTTCAGGTGTACGTCGCCGGGTTCAAGGCCGATCCAGTACATGGTGGACAGGTGGCCCACAGGATACGAGCTGTGGGTATGCTCCACCAGCTTGGCCCGTGACGTCGTGCCGGAGGTGAAGTAGAGCAGCAGTGTCTCATCTGCCTTGGTGACGGCGTCGGGCCTGAAGTCCGTGCCGGCGTCGTACGAATCTGCGTACTGTTTGGCGTCGGCGATGGTGGGTTCCGCGCCGATCTCGATCAGGGTGTAATCGCCTTCCACTGCGGCGAACTTGCTGATGTTGGCACTTCCGACGGCCACCCAGCTGGCCCCACCGCGCTCAACGCGGTCCTGGAGATCGCGGGCACCCATGAGGGTGGTGGTGGGGATCATGACGATGCCCAGTTTGATGCCGGCCAGCATGAGTTCCCAGAGTTCAACCTGGTTGCCGAGCATGATAATCATGTGGTCGCCGCGCTGGACGCCCTGGCTTCGGAGCCAGTTGGCTACCTGGGATGACCTTTGCGAGAGGTCCTTGAACGAGCGGCGCGTGGAGCTGCCGTCCTGTTCCACAATGACCAGGGCGGGCCTGCTGCCTCTGGCCTCGTCTGCGGCGATCTGGTCGAACCAATCGAGTGCGAAGTTGAACTCCTCGAAACGGGGCCACTGGAACTCGTTGTGTGCTTCCTTGTAGTCTTCGCGCAGTTCCAGCAGCCGGTCGCGGGCCGCACGGAAGTCTTCTGTGACTGTCATAGTCCGCCTTTCGCTTTCGGGTTGCCTTGGCATCGTTGCCCAAAGCAGCCCGCCTAGTGATCCACATCACCTTGCAATATACTAGGACATCCAAGGGTTTGGAAGAGCCCGTGCGGGACATGACGAAGGGGTCTAATGCTCGACGAGAAAGCTGCCGGCACCGTCACCAGTGGTGCGGCAACAGAACACGTCCTCCCTCCTTACCCGGAGGCGGACCTGATGCACGTGATCGACCTGCTCCCGGCCGGAGAGCGCTTGCGATATCTGGAGATCAGGGAGTTCCTGCAGACCCGGATCCGGGCCGCAAGCATCGACTACTGGAACCGCGAGGAGTTCCCGTTCGGGCTGCTTGCCGACATGGCCAAATTCGGGCTCGGCGGACTGCAAACAGACGGCTCCAGCAAGCTGTTCAAGGGCCTCATGTACACCGAAATCGCCCGGGCTGACGTGTCACTCTCGGCTTTGGTGGGCATCCATAACGAGCTCATTGTGGGCATGATCAACGAGCTCGGCTCCGACGAGCAGAAGCGCACGTGGCTGCCCGGGCTGGAAGCTTTCACCCAGCTTGGCGCCTTCGCCCTCACCGAACCGGACCACGGCTCGGACATCGCCGGAGGACTCTCGACGACGGCGCGGCGCGACGGCGGCGAATGGGTCATCAGCGGTGCCAAGCGCTGGATTGGGGCCGGCACGATTGCCGACTTCGCGTTGGTCTGGGCGCGTGACGAATCCGACGGGCAGATCAAGGGCTTCATCGTGGAGGCGGACCGCCCCGGATATTCGGCTACCAAGATTTCCAACAAGATCGGACTCCGCATCATGCAGAATGCGGACATCGTCCTGGACGAGGTCCGCATTCCGCTGGAGAACCTGCTGCCGGGTGCCACCGAGTTCTCGCGGGCGAATGATCTTTTGCGCGATTCCCGGGCCTGGGTTGGGTGGCAGGCTGCGGGTATCCAATTGGCTGCCTTTGATATCGCCCGGTCCTACGCCTTGGAGCGTCATCAATTCGGCAAGGAGCTGGCTCGCTTCCAGCTGGTCCAGCAGCAGCTCGCCGACATTCTGGGTAATGCCAACGCATCGCTGTCCATGATGGTGGAACTCGCGCGGATCCAGCAGGCCGGGAAGCTCGAAATGGTGCAGGCTGCCATGTGCAAGGCCACCACCACCCGGCTGGCGCGCTCATCCGTGGCGATGGGACGCTCCCTCCTGGGCGGGAACGGGATCACCACGGATTACGAGATGGGCAAGCTCTTCGGCGACGCCGAGATCCTCTACACCTACGAGGGCAGCTACGAGATCAATTCCATGATCGTGGCCCGGGCGGTAACGGGTAAATCTGCGTTTGTCTGAGACCGCCCGGGCGTGGGTCACGATTTCTGAGCTACCACCAAGGCCGGGTCCGGCTCCGGATCCGAAGGCGCAGCGACGGCTGCGTGTTCGGCCAGGACTCCGGTCTTGTGCCTGATGCGCAGGCGGTAAAGCAGCGTGCCGCCGATGATGACTGTGCCAACAAAGATCACACCGCCCCATTGCAGGTACCACTCGAACGGCGGCACCGAGTTGTAAATCTCCGGCCGCGGCCACACCAGGTTCAGTGTCATGGCACCGCCCCACAGCACGGCCAGGATGTTCACGGGCAGCCCCCATTTGCCGAGGCTGAATCCCGGTTCTGATCCGTCGTCCTTAAGGGGCCATTTCTTCAGGAAACGGCGCCGCAGCATGGGCACCGTCACCAGCAGGTAGGACAGGTAGATCAGGACGATGCTGATGCTGGAGAGAATGGTGAAGATGGCTGGCTGGGAGATATTGACGATCAACGGAATAACGGCCACTACACCGATGACGATGGCAGCGACGGTGGGAGTCTTACGCGTGGGATGCACCTTGCTGAGCTGACGGCTGAAGGGAAGGTTGTTGTCCCTGGCCATGGCGAACATCATCCGGATGGCTGCTGCATGGACGGCCAGTGTGCAGACCACCACGGCCACCACGATGCACGCCAGGAAGGCCTTGCCGAAAGGTCCGCCCAGCACCGACAACACGATGTACTGCAGGCCGCCGTCGGCGGCTCCCAGCTTGGGGTCGGAGAGATCCGGCGCGGCCAGGATTCCGCCCAGGAGGAGCAGGCCTCCCAAGAGGAAGGATGCCGTAACGGCACGCAGGATCGCCCTGGGCGCAGTCTTCTTGGGGTCTTTGGTTTCTTCGCCCAAGGAGCTGGCGGTGTCGAAGCCGTACATGACGTACCCCGAAGCCATGGCAGCAATGAGGAACACTCCGAAGAAGCCCAGGGGATGCTCTTCACCGAATCCGGCAGTATCCAGGAGGACTTCCGGCCCCCGCACGGAGTGCCAGATAAGCGCCGCAATGAGCAGGACGGCCGCAACCAGTTCCACGAACACGCCCACGCTGTTGATCATGGTCATGAGTTTCACGCCGAACGCGTTAATGAGGGTGGAAATGCCGATCATGATGCTGGCCAGGACAACCCCGTTGACCGCAAAGTCATAGGGCCCCGTTCCATCACCCACCAGTTGGAAGCCGCTCCAGATCTGGGGCAACGTGATTTGGAGGGCCAAGGCAACCGAACCCAGGGCCATGATCGAGGAGAGCAACAGCAACCAGCCCGCCAACCAGGCCCACGTTCCAGTCGAGAGACGCTTGGCCCAGTTGTAGACCGATCCGGCCACCGGGTAGCGTCCGGCCAATTCTGCAAAGCACAGGGCGACCATCAGCTGGCCGACGAAGACGATGGGCCACGACCAGGCGTAGGCGGGTCCCGCCGTCGAAAATCCGAAGTAAAACAGTTGAAAAACGCCGGTGAGAATGGAGATGTAACTGACGCCGGCGGCGAAGCTGGCGAACTTACCGATGCTGCGGTCCAGGGTTTGGGCATAGCCAAACTCGTCCATGCCGCTTGCATCGCTCTTGCAGGGTCCTAATTTGCTGGGTTCTGACATGCGAACTCCTAGTTCAGACGTGCACGAATGGTGATTACCTGCGGCCGCCGTTGGTCGCAGTCGAAATCAAAGGCCGGGCACCACGCTGTGCCTCCGGCTGTTCCCCCATTGTTTGTTGCGTGGGTCTAAAAGCAGGGTGCCTGTTCAGGCGACAGACAAGCTGAAGCCGGCTTCCGCCGTCGTGGTTTCCTCCGTCCGGCTGTTGTTGAAATCGGCCTTGATGAGATCGGCGCAGCGTTCGCCGATCATCATCACGGTGATATTCGGGTTGACGGTGACGTGTTCCGGCATGACGGAGGCGTCCGCCACGCGCAATCCGGTAACGCCCTTGACCCGCAGTTCGGGATCCAAGGGTGACATGTGGTCGTCCACCGATCCCATGCGGACAGTGCCGACGGGGTGGTACACGGTGTTGTGCGTTTTGCGGATGTAGTCCTGCAGTTCCTCATCGGTCTGCGCTTCGATGCCAGGGGAGAGCTCCCGACCGGTCCATTCAGCCATTGCCGGCTGTGTGGCGATTTCGCGGGCCTTGCGGATACCGGCCACCATGACTCGCATGTCGTGGCCGTCCGGATCGGTGAAGTAGCGGGGGTCCACCATGGGCTTGTCCCGGAAGTCACGGCTGCGCAGCCTGACCGTCCCGCGGGAACGCGCGTGGGTGACGTTCGGAGTCAGGCTGAAGCCGTTCTCCGTGGTGGGGTAGCCGTAGCGCAGGGTGTTCATGTCGAACGGGACGGAGCCGTAGTGCATCATCAGGTCCGGGCGGTCCAGGCCCTCTTCGGTGGGAGTGAAGATGCCGATCTCCCACCACTGGGTGGAGGACTGCACCATGGGCTGCTTGGCCTCGAACTGCACCACGCCCTCCGGGTGGTCCTGCAGGTGCTCGCCGACGCCCGGGGAATCCACCAGGACCTCGATGCCATGCGTGGCCAGGTGTTCGGCCGGGCCTATGCCGGAAAGCATGAGCAGCTTGGGGGAGTCGATGGCGCCGGTGGACAGGATGACCTCGCGTTGCGCGTTCAGCCTGTGCGTGCGGCCGAAGGCCGAGTCCACGACGTCGACGCCGGTGCAGCGCTTGTCCGCGTCGAACACCAGTTGGCGGGCACGCAAGCCGGTCAGCAACGTGAAGTTCTCCCGATCCATAATGGGATGGATGTAGGACACCGAGCTTGAAGAACGCGTCCCGTCAGAGCGGCGGTTGATCTGGAAGAAATTGGCACCGTTGATCACTGTGGTGCCGTCATTGAACTTCGCACGGGGGATGCCGGTCTGCTCACAGGCATTAAGGAGCGCGACGCCGGCGGGATCGTTCGGAGGAACGTTCATCAGGTGCACCGGGCCGTCGTGGCCGTGGTGTGGAGCGTCCGGTCCGGCGTCCTCGTTGCTTTCCAGGCGCTGGTACAAGGGCCAGGCGGCAGCAGCGTTCCAGCCCGTGGCGCCGTATTTCGATTCCCACTCATCCAGGTCTTCGCGGGGAGCCCAGAAAGCGATGCAGGAGTTGTGGCTGGAGCAGCCGCCCATGACCTTCGCGCGGGCGTGGCGCATGAAAGAGTTGCCGTTTTCCTGGGGTTCCACCGGGTAATCCCAGTCGTAGCCGGATTCCAGCAACTCCATCCAGCGATCCAGTTGCAGGATCTCCGGCAGGTTCCGGTCATCCGGACCGGCTTCCACCAGGGCCACGGTGACGGCAGGGTCCTCGCTCAGCCGGGCGGCCACGGCAGCTCCGGCGGATCCTCCGCCAATGACGACGTAATCGAACCCGCGCTCGCTGAGGTTCTCAATGGTGTCAACGTGCATCTATTTCTCCTTGCCGTGGTCTGCGAACCAGCCGGTCACCTGGGGGCTGGTGTTCTGGTAGATGTGCTTGGCTTCCTGGTACTCGCCCAGCCCGGTGGGGCCGAGTTCGCGGCCGACGCCGGACTGGCCGAAGCCGCCCCACTCGGCCTGCGGAAGGTAGGGGTGGTAGTCGTTGATCCAGACCGTGCCGTGCCGTAAAAGGCCAGCGACGCGCTGGGCCTTGCCGGCATCCTGGGTCCAGACGGCTCCGGCCAGTCCGTAGATGGTGTCGTTGGCGGTGGCCACAGCTTCGTCCTCGGTGCGGAAGGTTTCCACTGTTACTACCGGGCCAAAGGCTTCGTCGATCACTACGGACATTCCCCTGGTCACGCGGTCCAGGATGGTCGGCTGGTAGTAGAAACCGGCGTCGAACTTTTCGCCTTCAGGGGCCGCGCCGCCGCACCGCAGCCGCGCGCCTTCGGCAACACCGCGCTGGACGTAGGCGTCCACCTTCTCCCGGTGGGCCGCGGAAATCAGGGGTCCGGTTTCGGCGGACTCATCGAACGGGCCGCCGAGACGGATGTTCTTGGCCTTACGGACCAGTTCCTCGACGAAACGCTCCGCGATGGATTCCTCCACCACCAGCCGAGCTCCGGCGGAGCAGACCTGCCCTGAGTGCACAAAGGCGCCGTTCAGCGCATTGTCGACGGCGGCGTCGAAGTCAGCGTCAGCGAACACCACGTTGGGGTTCTTGCCGCCGAGCTCCAGCGCGACCTTCTTGACGGTGCCGGCTGCGGCGGCGGCAATGCGCTTGCCGGTTTCCAAGCCGCCGGTGAAGGAAACCAAGTCAATGTCGGGGTGTTCCGAAAGCGGTGCGCCCGCTTGCGCGCCGGGGCCGGTCACCAGGTTGGCGACGCCGTCCGGCAGGCCCAGATCCTGCAGCAACTGCATGGCAAGGATTGCGGTGGAGGGGGTCAGCTCGGCGGGCTTCAGGACGAGAGTACAGCCGGCGGCCAGCGCGGGAGCGATCTTCCACGCAGCTTGCAGCAGCGGGTAGTTCCACGGCGTGATCAGGCCGCAGACTCCCACGGGCTCGTAGACGATTTTGCTCACGACGGCGGGATCCCCGGCATCCACTACACGGCCCGCCGACTGCCCGGCGAGGCGTCCGAAATATTCGAAGCAAGCGGCGATGTCATCGATGTCGATGCGGCTTTCGATGATCCGCTTGCCGGTGTCCAGTGATTCGGCGCGGGCGAACTTCTCCCGGCGTTCGCGCAGTTCCGCGGCGACCTTGAGTAGGAAAGCGCCGCGCTCCGGAGCGGGGACGTTTGCCCAAACGCCGGAATCGAAGGCCTTGCGGGCTGCGGAAATGGCGCGCTCTGCGTCTTCGCGGCCGGCTTCGGACACCGTGGCGACCAGCTCGCCGTCGGCCGGGTTGCGGATCTGCCGCACGGCGCCCGACGCGGCCGACTCCCACGAGCCGTTGATGAAAAGTGTGGAGGCGGAATCGGAAAATGTGGCTTGGGTCATACGAAGCAGGCTAATGCACTTTGAACATCTGTTCAAGGAAAATTATGAACAAATGTTCAAAGTGGGGCTTCAGCGTGCGTTGATGCTGATGTTGTTGTGGATCTCGGGAAGGGTGGATTTGAGGGTCTCGATCGTGGGGCAGAGCGCTTCGACCTTGAGGGTGACCGCCGGCTTGCTGAAAGTTCGTACCGCGGTATAGCCATAGGAGTCGCCCGATGTGTAGGTCAGCGACAGCATGTCCACTCCACGATTGCCCGCCATGCCGTAGCCCAAGCTCGCATCCTTGACGTTTGCGGCGAGATCCTTCTTGCCAGGGATGAGGATGGCTAGGACCTTCAGCGTTGATGCTCTGTCGTCACCGGGTACCAGTTCGGAGGGTTGGTTGCGCACCTGGAGCGTTCGCACCTTGCATTGCGTGTTGTCGGAGGTGAAGGTCATCATCCCGTCTGTAGCCATGCGGCTGTAGTCGGCCTGCCAACCGGCGTTGGGATTCGTCAGGGAGCTGGCGATGTCAGGAGTGTGTCCGCCGTTTTCATCACCCAGGATTCTGTTGCCGTTGTCCCATGTGAGATATTCGGTGGCCGGGTCGAGCCTTCCCTCGGGGCCGGAGTTGCCAGCAGGCGGCTCAGTCTGAGGGGAGGCTGCTGTGTCGCTGCGGTCCGGGCTCTGTGATGGCGTGGAGCTCGTGCCGGGAGTGTCGGCGGGGGCGGGTGCGCCAGCCGCACAGCTACCCAAGGCTGTGGTGATAAGAATGGATGCGGCCACCGCAACTAACGGCTTTCGGTATGAACTTCTGGTCTGCATCATGATCCTTTGCTGATGGAGGTGCCGAGCCAAAGCAGCGGTCTCCGGAGGTATATTTCTATCAATTGGATTAATTTACCATTTAGGTCACCCATCCCCGCTGCCGCCCGCTACGAACTCCCTACATGAAAAAGCTCGGACTCCGGACCAAAGGTCCCGAAACCATGGCAGCGCTGGCAGGCGTGGTGTCGGCCGCCGTCGTGCTCGCCGTAGCGGAACTGATCGGCGCGTTCTTCACGGCCAGGGCAACCCCGGTGTTTGCGCTGGGATCCACCTTCATCGACTTCACTCCGCCGTGGATGAAGGACTTTGCGATCGCCACGTTCGGCACGAACGACAAAGCCGCGCTGTTCGTAGGTATGGGCGTCACTATCGCCGTACTGGCCTGCGTTCTGGGCGTTGTGGCCTACAAGAAGTGGGCACTTGGCGTCCTGGGCGTCCTCTTCATGGGTGCGGTGATTGTGGCCGCCGTTCTGACCCGTGCCGGTGTGGGGCCTGCCGACGCCATCCCCTCCGTGCTGGGAACCATTGCAGGCCTCATCGTCCTGCGCCGTCTCATGCTGCCGTTGTGGAGGATGAAAGCGTGGCCTGAAGCCCCCGCCGATATGGCGGCCGACGCCGATGCCCAGGTTGGGGGCGCCGGCACCAGCCGCCGTCGTTTCTTCGCTGCTGCCGGGATCACCGCGGTAGCTGCCGGAATCGCGGCGACCGGTGGGCGGTTGCTCGGTGCCGCGCGCAACAACATAGCTCAGGCCCGTGATGCTCTCACGCTGCCGTCGCCTTTGAAGGCTGCGCCCCCTGTTCCAGCCGGCGTCCAGTCCCCAGTGGCAGGAGTCTCCTCGTGGCTGACACCGAACAACGAGTTCTACCGCATTGATACAGCCCTGAGCGTCCCGGAAATCAATGTCGAGGATTGGGTACTGCGGGTGCACGGAATGGTTGAAAAGGAAGTAACTCTCACCTTCCAGGACCTGCTCGACGCCGATCTGATCGAATCGCACGTCACCCTCACCTGCGTCTCCAACCCGGTGGGCGGAAAGCTCGCCGGAAACGCCAAATGGCTGGGAATGCCCATCCGCGAAGTCCTGGCCATGGCCAAACCAAAAGATGGCGCGGACATGGTGCTCTCACGTTCCATTGACGGCTTCAGTGCCTCTACCCCGCTGGAAGTCCTCCAAGATGACCGCGATGCAATGCTGGCCATCGGCATGAATGGGGAACCACTCCCACTGGAGCATGGCTATCCCGTGCGAATGGTGGTTCCGGGGTTGTACGGGTTCGTCTCGGCCACCAAATGGGTGGTGGAACTCGAAGTCACCCGCTTCGCGGACAGCAAGGCTTACTGGACTGAGCGCGGCTGGTCAGAGCGCGGCCCCATCAAGACCATGGCACGCGTAGACGTGCCGGCGTCCTTTGCCAAGTTCCCGCCAGGCAAGGTCGCGGTGGGCGGCACAGCTTGGGCGCAGACACGGGGAATAACCAAAGTGGAAGTACAGATCGACGACGGCGATTGGGTGGAAGCAACCCTTTCCACCGAGGCCTCCACCGTCACGTGGCGCCAGTGGTCCTATGAATGGGACGCCACACCCGGCATCCACTACGTCAAGGCCCGTGCCACCGACGCCACCGGGGAAACCCAGACCGAAAAGCGTGCCGATCCGGTGCCGGACGGAGCCTCGGGCTGGCCGTCGGTGATGGTGACTGTGGAGTAGCTGTTTCGACTTGATTCATCCCGCCGAGGGCGTTCCATAGTGAAGTAAGTGGACCGGAAACTATGTAGCGTTTAGGGCACCTTCACCGGGCAGTTTTGCGGGCGGGTCTTACGGGAATTTTGGTTCCGCAGAATGACGCGAAATTTGATGAGCGCTATCTGGGACTGCATGGCGGCCGGTGGAAGACCGGCTAACGTACCGCTGGATACTCGGCTTAATCTGGCAAGCTGTTTGGATGATTACTGAACGGCAGCCCGAAAATTGGCGCGATCTCCAGAGCGAAGTTGCTCGAATCCTTGTTGAATGCGGTATGCAGGCTGAGGTCGAAAAGACGGTCACACTTGCCAGGGACGTGGCTGAGGTAGATGTCGTAGCCGTTGAAACGGTCAATGGACGGACTAACACCATCTTCTGCGAATGCAAACGGTGGAAAAGCTCAATTCCGAAGAACGTGGTGCACGGGTTTCGTACCGTTGTGCAGGATGGTGGCGCCAACGTTGGTTACATCATCACATCGGGCGGCTTTCAGTCGGGGGCATTCGCAGCTGCGGATCTGACTAACCTCCGGCTTGTGACTTGGCCTGAGTTTCAGGCTGAGTTCGAGAGTCTCTGGATTGAGAACCATCTTCGCCCTGAGGTGACAAGACGTTTGGACGATCTCATGGAGTTGGTGGAGCCGCTGCTGCCCCGGGCGTTCAAGGAATTAAGCGAACCGGCGAAGGCCCGGTATCTGGAGTTGCGGGAGAGATACTGGGAGCTGGGGGCCATTGCGATGATGTTTACGACGTATTTCAAAATGATTCATGCTGAGGTCCCTGATCTTCCCCTTCGAGATCGGGTGAGTTCCTCTACCATCGGGATGCCGGATGCGCTGCTCAATGCGACGGCTTACGGGGATTTTTTGGATATCCTCCTACCTCTTGGAGAGCAGGCGGCCGCGGAGCTCAAGGCAGCTCTGCATCCTGGACCGCTCCTTGGGTCAGATTCCAAAGACCCAAGCGAATCGACCAGACATACATAAGCCAACTGACCTGCCTTGGAGTTGAAGTGCCCAATAGAGGATGGCTCACAGTGCACGCACCCAGGCCTATTCATGCCTTCACTCCAAGGGGTCGCTGGCAAGATCCGACTGCAGGACGTTGATGTTGTAGGGGTATCGGCTACTCACGGATTCGATCGTGTCAGCTACCCATAACGGTGCATCTGGAGCTACATACACGCTCTGAATGAGCCTGTTCAGGTCAACCGAGATGGGAACCACGGCAGAAGGAGATTTAGTTTCGGTCTCAAGAAGAGCAGCAAGCCTGACTTCCTTTTCGTGTTCGAAGCTAAGTCGTTTGTGTACGTAAGCGTCGAAGTTGTTGTCCTCGGGAATGTAAGTACTCGTGTAGTCGATGTATTTAACGCGTGTGCCGAAGATGGGCCGAGGATCGATAATGCTGGCGGTTAGCGAGCCCCAAGTTGATCGGACGGCAACTCCACGGCCTTCTCGTTGGTAGATGTCCCACATCGCAGCCGACTCGTACTCCCCAAGGTGCCAGCAGTTTAAGTAGGTATGTTTCCGGACCCAGGACCGCATGCGAGACCGAACGGTCGCGTCCGCTGCATCAATCTCAGGTGTGAGCCAGGCAGGTCGCCGAATTCGATTCGGCGCGCCATAAGCGCCTTCCCAGCGGTCACTCATCACCTCAGCTTGCGCAAAGTGGAGTGCTTCGTTTTCGAGGAGAGATAAGTAACGGGCAAGGTCCATGTACCGCCACACCGCGGCTGTCGCGGGAGGCTGATCGGTGAAACTTTCGTGCTCTGGTTGGAACGGCATCCTATGACATTACAAGCCGAGAGCGAAGGGTTTGTGGATGTGGTTTTCACCCACGATGGAATGGTTCACACGGCGGAGGGCAGAGAAGCACGGCCGGGGGTGTTCCTCGAGTTATAGCTAGCGAGGTCAAGACTGAGTCCGCAAGCCGGTGGCTCAACGGACGCTTTACGCGCCCGGTTGGGGATCCCCTTACGGACAGCTCCGCGGGATTGAACGGCTGCCAGCCAACAATCAAGGTCCCTTTGGGGGAGTCACTCTCGCCATGGATGCTGACAATCGCCCCACGGCTGAATGCCGACGACGGCGGGTGCTGCCGCCGTCGTCGGCTTCCCTTTCCAGTGAGTAAGTGGGCGCTAGCCGAACACCCGGGTGCCTTCGGGCATCGCGGGCATGGAGGAGGCTCCGCCGCCGAGGTCCTTGTCATTGGCGGTCAGGCCGGTGGGGTCGTAGTAGGCGGCGACCAAGCGCTGCTTGATGTAGCCCAGCACTATCTGCCCCTTGCTATCGCAGTTCCTGGCGGTGATGGCCGTGAAGTTCTGCCAACCGTTCCCCGCAGCCGGGCGGATCGTCTTGGAGCTCCACTGGGTGGGTGTGGCATCCGGGATGAGGTACTGGCGCAGCTCGCCGGTGGAGAGGGTGGCCATCAAGACGGCAACAGGCTTGCCGTTGATGGCAACTGAAGGCGCCGATCCGATCGACGTGATGGAGGCGCCTCCGTCGAACACCTTGACCGTGCCGGTGATGGTCCGGGCGCTCGAATCGATGGTGTAGCGGTAGAGCTCGCCGCCGCTGGTGAGTCGGAAGATGAACTGCTGGCCCCGGACGTCGGCTGTTCCGCTGTAGGCGGTGGTGATGGACTTCTGGAACCAGCCGTTGCCGATGGTGGTCACCGGTCCGTCGATGGAGTGCTTCCAGGTGCCGTCTGCCTGGAGGTCCTGCCGCTGGTTGTAGAACTTCGCTTTGCCGTCTGAGGATGTGCCGAAGTAGGAGAACTTGCCGAAGGTATCGTCGCCCAAACCACCGAGTTGCGTCAGGTAGGTCGCGTCGAACGGAACGGGCGAGGACCAGCTGCTGTGTTCCCAGCGAAGCTTGCCCTCGCTGAGGAAGACCGCACCGAGATTCCGGTTCGGTTCCATGGTCAGCAAGGCGCCGTAGCAGTCGGTGGGCGTAGGGGTGGGAGTGGGGTAGGAGGTGGCGGCGCTGGCGGGAGCGGAGCCGGAGAGGGCCAGTGCGCATGCGGCGAGGCCCCCGAGCAGCTTAGTGGTGAGTTTCATGTGAGGACTGCTCATCGCACGTTGCGCCAAACCTGAACGGCCCTGGTGCCTGCCGGGCAGTTGGCGTAGGAGGTGTTGAAGCCTTGCGAGGCAGGCATCTGCCACCGCCAGGGCCCGGTCACGATAGCCTCATGGCCGGTGGGGACATGACGGCACTTGCCCGCGACCTGATACTCAGTGCCCGGGGCATCGGAATTGCAGGTGCCTCCCACACTGAACTCGTAGTGGATCCAGACGTTGCAGTTGGCATAGCCATCGTCCGCCAACGCAGGCTGAGCCGTGAGCAATGTCCCGCCCATGAAGGCAAGGGCCGCGCTGGCAGCAAGAATCTTTCGAGAAAAGTTCATGGTGTTCCCCCAAATCTGTTTGGCTTCCAATGTGGTCATTTGATATTCGGCCACATCGTGCCTTGGCGCTATGGGGCGAACTACCCACGTGTTGTGCTCAGCGAGGGGCGAAGGCGATGTCTTCCGTGCGCGCAATGCCTCGCTCGATGGCTGCTTTGTCGATCCCCAGCAGCGTGGTGAGCCACATGCCGTTTTGCACAACGACGACGTCGGCCGCCCGATCCCGGCATTCCTCAGGGGACAGCCCGGGAACGGCATTGCCTATCAACGCCGCGAGCCCTTGGAGATATCTGTCAAAGGCCGCCGCATTGATGTGGGCAAACTCCTCATCCGCCTGGGCGAGGGCCCATAAATGAAGGCGGAGGGATAGGTATGGCGTGGTCAAAAGCCCGGGGTCCGCAACGCGACGAAGAGACTCCCGGAGTTGCTCGTCCGGGGTTGACGTAGGCGCTGGCTCCACCAAGAGGAGGTCGTGCTCTTCAATCTGGTGGAGCACCGCGCGGATCAAACTCGGTTTGTCTGCGTAGTAGTAATTCACAAGCCCCAGTGCGACGCCGGCTTCACGCGCCACCGCGCGCATGTTGATGCCCGAAATGCCGTGGCGGGACAGCAGTTCCAAGGCTGCATCGAGGATGCGTTTTTGTCTGTCAACCTGTTCGCCGGACTTTACGGTGCTTGTACCCATTCGGTCAGACTATTGCCTAACCCTGTTCGGCGCATCCCGGCCGTCTACAGGTTCTGTTCTGCGTAAATCCGCAGCGCGTCGCGGACGAATGTCGCCCCTGATTCCCCGCCGTAGTTGGCCGCGAACCGCGGATCTGCAACGTACATTTCTCCGAGTCCCGTGACGTAACCCTTGACGTCACCGCCAGGTGCCGCCGTCGGGGTTCCCGGGATGCCGCTGAGCCACTCAACGTGACGCCGCGCCAGGTCCTGCGCCTCGTCGCTATCCGGCGAGACTCCGGATTCGGCGGTCGAAATCCAGTCCGAGCCCAGCTTCTGGACGCGATCTTTCCACTGCTGCTTCTCATCGGCGCTCATGCCGCGCCACCAAGAGTCACTGGCGGCGTAAGCATCCTTGCCCCAGCGCTCCTCCACCTCGTCTTTGTATTGAGTGTGGTCGAAGCCGTCAAACATGTCCTGTGCCATGTACTTTCCATCCCCTTTCATTGTGTCGATGGTTTGCCGAACGGAGGCGATCTGCCGGGTCAGCCGGTCCTGCTCCTGGGCGAGCCAGTCAAGATGGCTGCTCAGCGCTTTGACGGTGTCCGTCTCGCGGTTGAGAACCTCGGCGATGGCTGGGAGGCCAAGCCCTAGTTCCCGTAGCAGGAGGATGCGCTGGAGTTGCACCAGGGCCGGACCGTCATAGTGGCGGTAGCCGTTATGGCCGGTCCGGCTTGGCTTTAGCAACCCGATGTCGTCGTAGTGACGCAACGTGCGGCTGGTGGTGCCTGCGATCTTTGCGATTTCCTGGATTGACCAGTCCATCAGTCCTCCGTCCTAGCCTTGTTCTTCGACAGTAGAGGTTGACGCTACGTCAAGGTCAAGGGGACTGTGGCGATCACTAGTCAGCCAGGATCAGGTAGAGCGCCCTGCGGGTTTCGTCCAGCTTCTCGATGGCAGCTTGACGCTGTTCGTCAGTGGCCGCGGCGCGGAACTGGTGGATGACGCCCATGAGCTTGCCGACGCTTTGGTGCAATGCGGCGCCGGTTCCATCGGCCTCAGTGTTCCAGGCGTTGGCGAGTTCCTCTTCATGCTCGGCGATGTAGGCCTTGCCGTCATCAGTGAGCGTGAATTCGGTGCGCCGACCTTCGCCGACGGCGACGATCAGTTCTTCGTCGACCAACTGCTGCAGCGTCGGGTAGACCGAACCGGGGCTGGGGCGCCATGCGCCGGATGTCTTCTCGGCGATGGTCTTGATCAAGCCATAGCCATTGGACGGAGCCTCGGCCAGCAGCGAGAGAATCGCTGCGCGGACGTCGCCGCGGTTGGCTCGGCGTGAACCGCCGGGACCGAAGCCCCTCGGCCCGAATCCGGGGCCGAAACCGCCCGGTCCGAAGCCTGGTCCGAAGCCGCCGGGACCAAATCCGCCGCCGCCGTGTCCGCCCGGGCCGCGTCGGCCTTTGCCGCGATTGAAGCGGCCTCGTCCGTGTCCGTGTTCCGGGTGCCCGTGGTCGTGCTCGGGGAATGAGTTGTCGTGTTCGTTGATGCCTTTCATAACAGCATCGTCCTTTCGGTTGTAGTTACGCCGAAGGAGTATCGGCGATAGTTAACGATATATCGGTAACTATCGCAACGTCAATACCCTGAAATTAGGGGGTGAGAGAGGGCCGGCGGGAAAGCGTCGAAAAGTGAGAGAGGGATGACGGGAGAGCGTCGAAAGGTGAGAGAGGGCCGGCGGGAAAGCGTCGAAAGGTGAGAGAGGATCGGTTAAAGCACGACGGCGGGTGCGGACTTCCGTTCGGAAGCCGGCACCCGCCGTCGTGGTTAGTTCTAAAAAGCGGTGGCTATTTCCACCACGTATCAAAGATCGTGACCGGAACAGTGCGCTTGTGGCGCGTCCGGAGGTACTTCTGCTCGATCAGGCCAGCAGCATCCTCGGGGATGTCGCGGCCCTCAAGGTAGTCGTCGATCTGGTCGTAGGTGATGCCGAGCTCGTCCTCGTCGGTGCGGCCGGGCTTGCCGTCAAGGAGGTCGGCGGTGGGGACCTTCTCCCACACGCGGGCTGGTGCGCCGAGTTCGGCGAGGAGGGCGCGGTTCTGGCGTTTGTTCAGGCCGAACAGCGGCAGGATATCCGCACCGCCGTCGCCGAATTTCGTGAAGAAGCCCGTCACGGACTCGGCGCCGTGGTCGGTTCCAATCACCAGGTAGTTGTGCTCGCCGGCCAATGCATACTGGGCGATCATGCGCGCGCGGGCCTTGGTGTTGCCCTTGTGGAAGTCGGAGATTGGCGATCCGGTGGTCTTCTCGAACTCCTCCTCGAAGCCGTCCACTGCCTGGGAGATGTTGTAGGTCCACTCGGTCTTGGCTTTGATGAAGTCCAAGGCTGCTTGGGCATCGTCTTCGTCGTGCTGGATGCCGTAGGGGAGGCGGACCGCAACGAAGTTCGCGTCGACGCCTTCAGCCTCCAGTTCCTCGACAGCCAACTGGGCGAGGCGGCCGGCTAGGGACGAGTCAATGCCGCCGGAAATGCCCAGGACAAAGCCCTTGGTGCCGGTCGCTTTGACGTAATCCTTCAGGAAGGCGACCCGTTTGCGGATCTCCTCCGCAGGATTGATCCGGGGCTGGACGCCCATTTCCTCAATGATGGTGGCCTGGAGTTCGCGCATGGTCCAACACTAGTCAGCGGTGTGACGAAGGCTCAACCATGTTGCACGCGTATGGCCCAAGTGACAGTTAGTTGGGGGAGGCCGGGCCCGTTGAGCCGCGGACCGTGAGGTGGGTGGGCATGACGGAGCGGCTGCGGTTTCCGCCCCCGGCCAGCGGGTTGAGCTGGGCAAGCAACATGGACACGGCCACGCGTCCCGCCTGTTCGATGGGGGAGCTCATGGTGGTCAACGGGGGGTTGCAGAAGTCGGCACCAAAGATGTCGTCACAGCCCACGATGCTCATGTCCTCCGGTACCCGCAGCCCGCGCTCCCGAAGCCTTTGCAGCATGCCGATGGCAATGAGGTCGTTAAAGACGATGCACGCAGTGACTCCGCTGTGGACCGCCGCATCAGCGGCCGCAGCTCCTGACTGTGTCTTGGGCGCGAAGGGCCCAATGATGCGAACGTCCACGCCCCGGCTTTCAGCAGCGGCGGATAAGGCGGCCCATCGTCGGGCGCTGGACTGGGAAACCGCCGGTCCGGAAACGTAGGCCACGGATGTGTGGCCCAGGGAAATCAGATGGTCCAAGGCCTGGGGCATGGCCGAGGGCGTGTCGATGATGACCGCCGGGACGCCGTCGACGTCCCGGTTGACGGTGACCATTGGCATGCGTGCGGCGGCAGCGGCAAGCGCCTCGTCGTTGAGGCGGGATGCGGCCACAATCACGCCATCGGCACTCTTGCGGAGTTGCTCCAGCGTGCTGGCCTCCACTTCGTCGGACTCTTCGGTGTCAACGAGCAGCTGTGTGTAACCGGCGGCCTTGAGCTGCAGCTGGGTGCCGCGGATGAGGTCGAAGTAGAACGGGTTGGTGATATCCGGGACCAGGACACCCACGGCGCCGGTCCGGCCGGAACTTAAGGCCTTCGCTTGGGAGTTGGGCGTGTAATTAAGTTCGACGGCGGCGGCTTGGATCCGCTCGCGGGTGCGGATATTGACCCGGTCCGGATTGGCGAGGGCCCTGGATACCGTGGACGCCGCGACGCCGCACAGGGCGGCAATGTCGTGGATGGTTGCAGGCCGGCCTGCAGCCACAGGTTGCGTCGCCATGGGCGTTCCTCTCTGAACGTCGGATCATGCGGCTGTGATCAGTGCCACACCGTAGATCTAGAGTGCCACACCTTGGCAGATTTTGGCAATCGGTTGTCAAGCCGGTGCCAATATGGCTAAACTCGGGGGAACAAGACCTGCCTGTGGTCTGCGTCACCGAGCCCCCCAGCGGTGCGGCCACGGGACTAAGCCACAGGACCACCTAGGAGATTTCGTGACTCAACCCAATGCCGTGTGGAACCTGTCCGGTTTCGGCGACGAAGTAGATCCTGACCCCGCCATCCAGGCCGCAGTGCTGCTGGCCCTCGGAGCGAACCACATCGAAGTCCGCAGCGCGTGGGGCACCAATGTTTCAGAACTGGAGCAGGAGGCGGTGACGCGGCTCAAGGCCATCCTTGATGGGAAGGGCCTCAAAGTTTCCGCCGTCGCCAGCCCTATTGGCAAGGTGGATGTCAGCCTGCCGGTGGAGCATGAGATCACCCGGCTCCGCCAGA
Organism: Paenarthrobacter aurescens; assembly: GCF_025421775.1. Classification (GTDB taxonomy): domain Bacteria; phylum Actinomycetota; class Actinomycetes; order Actinomycetales; family Micrococcaceae; genus Arthrobacter; species Arthrobacter aurescens_B. The sequence continues at coordinate 144,827 of NZ_JAOEFX010000006.1, forward strand.
TTATCTCGGTCGCCAAGGCCCTGGACACGAAATACGTGCGCATCTTCTCCTTCTACCGCGCTGAAGGCCAGAGCCAGGAAGACATCCGCGAGGCCGTTATGGAACGCATGGCTGCGCTGGCAGGAGAAGCCGCGGCACACGGCATCGTCCTGTTGCACGAAAACGAGAAGGGCATCTACGGGGATACGCCGGACCGCGTCCTGGACATCATGGAGACGGTCAACTCACCAGCGCTCCGAGTGGCATGGGACAACGCCAACTTCGTCCAGGTGGGCGTCAAGCCATACACCGAGGGCTACGCCATCCTGCGCCCGTACCTGGAGTACCTGCAAGTCAAGGATGCCATTGCCACCACTGGCGAAGTGGTCCCGTCGGGCGAAGGCGACGGCGAATTGGACGCAACCATCAGCGCCCTCGCCGCCGATGGCTACACCGGTTTTGCCTCCCTTGAGCCGCACCTGGCCAGCGCCCATGAACTGGGCGGATACTCGGGCCCCGTCGCCTTCGGAGTCGCAGCACGCGCTTTTGCCGGCCTCGCCGCGAAGAGCAACGTCACCCTCGCCTGACAAGCGCAAAACCCGACAGCATCATCCTTCGAAGGAGCAGGAATGACTACAGCGGCAATCATCGGATGCGGTGACATCTCAACCGTCCATTTTTCGGCAATTTCCACCCTGGCCGGCGTCCAGTTGGCGGCGGTATGCGATACCGATCCAGGGAGGTTGGAGGCGGCGTCAGCCGCCCACGGCGTGCCGGGGTACGCGGATTACCTGGACATGCTCCAGGAGGTGCGTCCCGACGTCGTACATGTCTGTACGCCGCACCACCTCCACGCCTCAGTGGCCGCCGACTGCCTGGAGCGCGGCGTTAATGTGATCGTGGAAAAACCGCTGGCGCACACGCTGGCAGAAGGTAAGCGGCTCATTGAGGTGGCTGAGCGGAGCTCGGCCAAAATCGCCGTCTGCTTCCAGAACCGCTACAACGCGACGTCGCAAGCCATGCGCAGAATGCTCGACGACGGCGGGTTGGGCCAGGTGGTTGGCGCGTCGGCCACCGTCATGTGGCATCGCGACGCCGACTATTACCGGAGCCGGCCGTGGCGTGGAACGTGGGCCGAAGGTGGCGGTGGATTGATGATGAACCAGGCCATTCACACCGTCGACTTGTTGCAGTGGCTGGTGGGCGATGTGGCCAAGGTGGAAGGTCGGGCGTCAACGCGATCGTTGGGTGGCGTGATCGAGGTGGATGACACTGCGGAGTTCGTGGCGGAGCATGTTGGTGGCGCTCGCAGTGTCTTTTACGCAACGCTGGCCAACGCAATCAACGCTCCAGTGACGTTGGACGTTGTGACCGAGAAAGCAACCCTCAGCCTGCGTGGCGACCTTACGGTGACCTACGCCGACGGCACGGTGGACGTCATCCCGGAGCGGGTGGTGGAATCCGGCGGCAGGTCCTATTGGGGTGTCTCACACGAGTTGCTTATTGCTGACTTCTATTCCCGGCTGGCAGATCCCGAGCCATTCTGGATCAACCCGGCGGAGGCTGGGAAGTCATTGCGCATCATCAAGGACATCTACGCGCAGAGCTACCCTGACATGCCCGGGCGGGTGGGCTGAGCCATCTGTGCAACCGCTTGGCGATTGGGGCCGGAAACCGTTGGGGGTTCCGGCCATTTTCGTGTCTGATTTATCGCTTTCGATAAAGGCTTGCAGCCGCTTGGCAACAATTTAAGAAACTTTTGACAATCGGTTGCCAAGCTCGAACAAAGTCCGTACTGTAAATCCCACACCCAGAAATATGTGGCGCAGGCCACATCACCCGCTCTGACTCGCATCAGGCAAAGACTCAGTAGGAGCCGACAATGAAGTTAGGTCCCAAGGCGGCAGCAGCCGCCATCGTCCTCAGCGCCTCCCTGGCGCTCACCGCATGTGGCGGCGGGAATGCCGGTGCCGGATCCGGTTCCACTCCCGGCACCAAGACGGTCACGGCCTTGACGCTGGGCACCCTGCGCGACCTCACATCCTGGGACCCGGCACAGGCCCACGTAGGCCACGCGCTGCAGCCGTACCAGGCAGCGTACGATTCCCTGATCCTGCGCGAACCCGACGGCAAGCTCAGCCCCATGCTTGCAACGGCGTGGAAGTACAACGACACCAACACCAAGCTCACAGTGGATCTCCGGAAGGACGTCACCTTCAGCGATGGCGCCAAGTTCGATGCCACTGCGGCCAAGGCCAATATGGACCACTTCAAGAAGGCCAACGGTCCCCAGATGGCCCAGTTGAGTTCTGTATCTGACATCGCAGTGGTGGACGAGGACACCATCGACATCAACTTGAGCGCACCAGAGCCAGCACTGGAGTACTTCCTGAGCCAGGCAGCCGGCCTGATGGGAAGCCCCGCAGCACTGGGGACGGACGCCATCAAGACCGTGCCCGTTGGCTCCGGCCCGTACGTCATGGACAAGGCAGCCTCGGTGAAGGACTCGCAGACGGTGTTCACCGCCCGTGAAGGTTACTGGAACACGGACCTGCAGAAGTACAAGAAGCTGACCCTCAAGGTCCTCCTGGATCCCACTGCACGCACCAACGCACTGGTCTCCGGCCAGATCGACGCCACCCTGCTGGACCCGAAGAACGGCAAGCAGGCCGAGGGCGCCAAGATGAAGCTTGAGACCAACCAGGTTGACTGGTCCGGGCTCCTGCTGCTGGACCGTGACGGCACCAAGAACCCGGCGCTGGCCAACGTCAAGGTCCGCCAGGCCATCAACCACGCTTTCGACCGCAAGACCATCCTCGAGCAGGTCATGCTGGGCCAAGGAACTCCCACCTCACAGCCGTTCGGCAAGGACAGCGGGGCGTGGACGGAAGAGCTGGAGAACTACTACAGCTACGATCCGCAGAAAGCCAAGGATCTCCTGAAGGAGTCCGGCTTCGAGGGCAAGGTCAGCATCGACGTTCCCACCCTCCCTGGTGCCGAAACACTGATCTCGGTCATGAAGCAGCAGCTCTCCGATGTGGGAATCACACTGAACCCGGGCGCTGCGATCACCAACACCTTCACCTCCGACGTTGCCGCCCAGAAGTACCCGGCCCTCTTCTACAACCTCTTCCAAGGGCAGCCGACGGTGGCGATCGACCAGATCGTCTCCACCAAGGCCCTCTACAACCCGTTCAAGACCACCACCCCCGAGCTGGAGGCCAAGATCGCGGCCGTGCGCACCGGTGGTGCAGATGCCGGCAAGCTGGCCCAGGAAGTTAACAAGTACGTGGTGGAACAGGCTTGGTTCGCCCCGCTGTTCCGCGTGAACCAGATGTACTACCACAACGACAAAGTGAACGTCACGCCGCAGGTCCAGCAGGCCGTTCCATCCATTTACAACTACTCGCCCGCCAAGTAGGAACCCATGATCAAGTTCATTGCGAAAAGATTGGGCAGTGGTCTGGTGGTGTTGTTCGTAGTCTCGGTCCTCACCTTCACCCTGCTGTACACCTCCAGCGGAAGTATCGCCCAAAACATCCTGGGCGATCAGGCAACACCGGAACAGGTTGCCTTGAAGGAACAGGAACTGGGACTCGACCAGCCGCTCTTTGTCCGTTACTTCGCCTGGCTGGGCGATGCCCTGACAGGCAACCTTGGAGCTTCCTGGTTCACCTCGGAGCCGGTGGCCAACTCCCTGGCCACCCGTATCCCGGTCACCATGACCATGGTTTTCACCGCAATGATCCTGATCGCCATCTGCGCAGCACTGATCGGTGTTGCCGCAGCCGTGAAGCGCGGCTGGGTGGACAGGGTGGTCCAGATCGGCGCGATCGTGGGGGACTCCATTCCCGGGTATGTGATCGGCGTGTTCCTGGTAACCATCCTGGCCATCCAGCTGGGCTTCTTCCCCGCCACCAGCACCATCTCTCCGGAGGTGGGGCCGGAGGCCTGGGTCTACTCCATGACCCTCCCGGTGATCGCTTTGCTGATCAACGGCGTGACTGGCGGCGCACAGCAGATCCGCTCCGCAGTCATCAAACAGCTTGAGCGTGACTACGTCCGGACGTTGCGCAGCCGCGGCATTGGAGAGCGAGAAATCCTCTTCAAGCACGTGCTCCGCAGCGCGGCACCTGCAGGCTTGACGGTGTTGAGCCTGCAACTGATCGGCATGCTGGGCGGCGTAGTGATCATCGAGCAGATCTTCGCCCTCCCGGGCATGGGTCCGCTGGCTGTTGCCGCTACCACCCAAACCGATCTTCCCGTGGTCATGGGAGTGGTGATGTACACCGTGGTGGTGGTCATCGTCGTGAACCTCCTGGTGGACATCCTCAATGGTTGGCTCAACCCGAAAGTGCGTGTCTCATGAGCGACTCCGTAGATTCAACAGCAGCAACAGCTGCAGTCACCGGCCTTGCGGCCAAGACAGGCCAGAGCGGCACGGTGGTCCGTTCCACCGTGATGCGCCGCCTCCTGAAAAACCCCATGGGCATCGCCTCGCTGGTGATCCTGCTGACGATCGCTGCGCTGGCCATCCTGGCGCCGGTGATCGCGCCCTTCGAAGAGAACTTCGCCAACATTTCCAAGACCCTGGCCGCCCCGGATTCAGTGAACATCCTGGGCACGGACAGTGCAGGACGCGACACCTGGAGCCGCCTGCTCTTCGGTGCGCAGCTGACGTTGTTGTCTGCCCTTTTGTGTGCGGGTGTTGCGATCGCCATCGGACTCCCGGCGGGCCTCATCGCCGGCTACTACGCAGGCAAATTCGAGGCCGTTTCCAACTGGGTAGTCAGCATCCTCATGAGCCTGCCCGGCCTGATCGTCCTGCTCACCATCCGCGCAGCCTTCGGACCGTCGGTATGGATTTCCATGATCGCCTTTGGTGTCCTCATCAGCCCGTCGTATTTCCGGTTGACCCGGACCGCAGTCCAGTCGGTCCGCAACGAGCTCTACGTCGACGCTGCCCGGGTTTCCGGTCTTTCGGACCTGAGCATCATCGCCCGCCACATCTTCTCCGTGGTCCGCGCACCCATCATCATCCAAACCGCCGCCATCGCCGGGGTTGCCATCGCCATCCAGTCCGGACTCGAATTCCTGGGCCTGGGCGATCCCACCAAAGCCACCTGGGGCGTCATGCTCTCTGAAGGCTTCAAGAACGTCTACCTCACCCCGATTCTGCTGCTCTGGCCGGCACTGGCCATGGCGCTCACCATCGGAGGACTGGTCCTTCTGGGCAACGCCATCCGCGACGCCCTGGAAGACGGCGAAAAGATCAAGCACCGCAAGAAGGTTGTCTCTTCTGCGAGCACGACGCCGGACCCCGCCAAGGCGCGACAGTCACGGAAGTCCGTGGCCGCCGTCGACGCCGGAACCGAGCACCACCTGGTCAAGGTGACCAACCTCGGCGTCGGCTATCCGCAGGCTGACGGTTCCATCAAGAAGGTAGTGGACGATGTTTCCTTCCACGTGGACCGCGGCGAGATCCTTGGCATCGTGGGCGAGTCGGGTTCGGGTAAGTCCCAGACCGCGTTCTCCATCCTGGGCCTGCTGCCGGACAACGCCCGGATTGTGGGCGGTTCCATCCAGTTCGACGGCAACTACACGGTGGCCCCCGGCGATGACCGCGTCAACCAGGAACGGCTGTCCAAGCTGCGTGGCAAGCGGATCTCCTACATTCCGCAGGAACCCATGAGCAACCTTGACCCGGCATTCACCATCGGCTACCAGCTGGTCACGCCCATGGTCCGTGTCCTGGGAATCTCCAAGGCAGAAGCCCGCCAGCGTGCGCTCAAGCTGCTCACCGACGTCGGCATTGCCAACCCGGAACGCACTTTCAACGCCTACCCCCACGAGGTCTCCGGCGGAATGGCCCAGCGCGTGCTGATTGCCGGTGCCATCAGCTGCGAACCGGACCTGGTGATCGCTGACGAACCCACCACCGCACTCGATGTCACCGTGCAGGCAGATGTGTTGGACCTGCTCCGCGAACTGCAGCAACGGCTGAACATCGGCGTGATCCTGGTGACCCACAACTTCGGAGTTGTTGCCGACCTCTGCGACCGTGTGGCCGTGATGCAGAACGGGCGGCTCGTGGAAGAAGGCACGGTCCGGGACATTCTCCGGAACCCGAAAGAGCCGTACACGCAGACCCTGCTGGGATCCATGCTCGAAGGAAAGACCCCCATGACCATGCTTGTGTCACAGCCTGGATCAGCAGCACAGAAGGAGCCTGTCGCATGAGTGCCGCAGACAAGTCCCCGCTCCTCTCAGTGGAGAACCTGGTGGTGGAGTACCCCAGCAAGCGGTTCCGGGCCAAGCCCTTCCGAGCGTTGACGGACATCAACATCACCATCGGCCAGGGCGAAACCCTGGGCCTGGTGGGGGAGTCCGGTTCGGGCAAGACCACCCTTGGCCGCGCCGTCCTGGGCCTGGCCCCGGTCACCGCCGGAAAGGTGATCTTCGAGGGCAACGACATCAGCAACGCCTCCCGAAAGGAACGCCGCACGCTCAGCCGGGACCTGCAAGTGGTGTTCCAGGACCCGTACACCTCGCTGAACCCGGCGTTGGAGATCGGCGACATCCTGGCTGAACCGTTGGGGGTGCAGGGCATGGAACCCACCGCTGCGAAGAAGCGTGTCAAGGAACTCCTGGACCAGGTGGGCCTGCCGACGGACGCCATCCACCGGCTGCCACGCGAGTTCAGCGGTGGCCAGCGCCAACGCGTTGCAATTGCCCGGGCACTTGCCCTGTCTCCGAAGCTGATTGTCTGCGATGAGCCCGTGAGCGCACTCGACCTCTCCACCCAGGCCCGCGTGCTGGACCTCTTCCTGCAGATCCAAAAGGACACCGGCGTTTCCTACCTGTTCGTCTCGCACGACCTCGACGTCGTGCGGCACATCAGCCACCGTGTGGCCGTCATGTACCACGGCGAAATTGTGGAACAAGGCCCCGCGGAGATCGTCACCCGCGATCCCGAACACCCCTACACGCAGCGGCTTTTGCTCGCATCGCCCGTGCCCGATCCGGACCGGCAGGAACAACGCCGCGCAGACCGGCACCGGCTGATGGCCACCCAACGTAACCAGATTGAACAAGCGGGTGCCGTGGCCTGATGGCCGGCGGCACCGAGCAGAACCCACGCGGCCCCTTAACTGTGGCCGGAAAGTTTGGAGGAAAAAGTGGCCACAATAGGCGTACAGGCGATGATGTTGAAGGACAGCTTCGCCGAAGTTGGAGCGTTTGAGACCCTGCGGAAAGTGAACGCAATCGGGTACAACGCGGTGGAGATCTCCCAGATCCCCATGACACCGGAAAATGTTGACGAGTTGGACCGCTCACGCTCGGAGCTGGGCATGGATATTGCGGCCCTCTCCGTGAATGTGGAAGGCCGCAAGGGCATGCCCGTCGAATCCCTTGCGGACAACTTCGACAAGATTGTGGATGACGCGAAGCGACTGGACACCTCGCTGCTGCGGATTGGCATGCTGCCGTTCGGGGCCATGAAGTCCCTGGAGGCCGTGGTTGACTTCGCCAAGCAGGCAAACGGTTATGCCGAGCGGCTCCAGGAGCAGGGCATCAGTCTCTACTATCACAACCACCACATCGAGTTTGCGAAGTTCGACGGCAAATACATGCTGGACATCATCGCGGAAAACTCTCCGGCCATGGGCATGGAAATCGACGTGCACTGGGTTCAGCGCGGCGGGCTGGACCCGGTCCGGACACTTGAAAAGTACTCGGGACGCACAGCAATGGTCCACTTGAAGGATTACAGGATCGGGCAAATGCCGGAATCGTCCTTCGACCTCCTGGAAAAGGGCGACTTCCCCGGCTTCATGGCCGAGTTCAAGAACGTGGTGCAGTTCGCTGAGGTGGGCGAGGGAAACCTGGATTTCCCGTCAATCGTGCCCGCAGCGGTGGCCGCCGGCGCCCAGTACCTCTTGGTGGAGCAGGACGAACTGTACGGCCGCACTGTATGGGATGCCCTCCAGACCTCGTACGACAACCTGGTGGCCATGGGCCACGCCGACCTTTTCTAGATTATTCACCACAGGAGAATGCATTCATGAGCAAGAAAGTACGCCTCGGCATCATCGGCCTGGGCCAGCAGGGTGGCGCCTACGCCAGGTTCATCAAGGACGGCACCGTCACCAACATGGAGATCGGCGCCATCTGCGACGTCGATCCCGCCAAGAAGGAACTGGCAGCATCCCAGTATCCGGGCGTTCCGTTCTACGACGACTACCTGGCGATGCTTGAAAGCGGCTCCGTGGACGCAATTGTCACCTGCGTCCCCCACTTCCTGCATCCCGAGATGGGCATTGAGTCGCTCAAGCGCAACATCCACGCGCTGGTGGAGAAGCCTGCCGGGGTGTACACCAAGCAGGTCAAGGAACTGAACGAGTTCGCTGCATCCAAGCCGGAGCTTTCCTTCGGCATCATGTTCAACCAGCGCAACAACCCGCTGTACAAGAGGCTCAAGGAAATCGTTGATAACGGCGAGATCGGCAGTATCCGGCGCACCAACTGGATCATCACCAACTGGTGGCGACCGCAGGGCTACTACAACTCCAGTGAGTGGCGCGCAACGTGGGGCGGCGAAGGCGGCGGAGTCCTGGTCAACCAGGCACCGCACCAGCTGGACCTCTGGCAGTGGATCTGCGGCGTCCCCAAGTCCGTGTACTCCAAGGTGGCGTACGGTTTCCGCCGCGACATCGCCGTCGAGGATGAGGTCACCGCAGTAGTTGATTATGGCGACGGCGCCACGGGCGTTTTCGTGACAGCCACCCACGACATCGTGGGAACCGACCGCTTCGAAATCCTGGGCGACCAAGGCAAGATCGTGGTGGAAGACAGCAAGGTTGCCACGGTAACGCGCCTGGTCAAGCCGGAACGCGAACTCAGCGATTCCATGGACATGGACGATGTCCGGAAGCTCTTCATGGGCCAACTGAACCGCGACGAGTTTTACAGCACCGAGGTCATCGAGTTCGAATCTGTCTGGGGTGGCCAGCACGCCGGCGTCCTGGAGAACTTTGCTGCCAACATCCTGGACGGCACCCCGCTGCTCGCCCCGGGATCGGACGGCATCAACGGTGTCCGCCTCGCCAACGCCATCCACCTCTCCAGCTGGACCGGCAAGGAAGTCTCCCTGGACTTCGACGAGGATGAATTCCTGCAGGAGTTGAACAAGCGAATCAGCGAAGAAGGCAAGTTCCCCGAGCGCTCCTGACTCCTTCGGAACAGGCCGGCTGCCACCATTCTTTGGCAACCGGCCTGTTTTGTTGCCACGAGGTCTACGATGGAGCGGTGACCGACGTGACGAGCCCCGGAGCAGCAACCGCACCCGCCAAACGTGGACGGGGCGAGAAATCCTCCGCCACCATCTACGACATCGCCAAGCTTGCGGGGGTGAACCCCTCCACGGTGTCCCGCGCCCTCAGCAAGCCGGGCAGGGTCAGTGCCAAGACCCAGAAAATCATCGAGGACGCAGCAGCGGAACTGAACTACCAGGTGAACCCTTTCGCCCGCGCACTCCCTACGGGACGCACGCAGACCATTGGGTTGATCGTCGCGGACATCACCAACCCCACGTTCTTCGACATCATCCGTGGCGCCGAGACCACCGGATCAGCCCGCGATTACACGCTGGTCCTGGCAGAATCCGCTGAGTCGCCGGAGACTGAAGTCACTGCCGCCCGGCGCCTGCTCAGCACGGTGGACGGCCTCATCCTGGCCAGCCCACGCATGGATGATGACCACATTCGCGCCCTGGCAGCGGACAAGCCCGTTGCCGTCATTAACCGCGAGATCCGAGGTGTCCCTTGCGTCGTCCCGGACGTCAACAAGGGCATCAGCGAAGCTGTTCGCAGCTTGGCGGCCAATGGACACGAAAAGCTCGCCTACGTTGCCGGCCCCAAGCAATCGTGGATGACCGCCCGCCGTTGGGAGGGCGTCAAGGCAGCATGCGAATGGTCCAAACTGGATGCCGTCCGCCTGGAGTCGTCCAAGCCAACGGTCGACGGCGGCAGGCAGGTTGCGCGCGACGTCCTGGACAGCGGGGCGACGGCGGTGATCACCTACAACGACCTCCTCGCCATTGGCTTGATGCAGGAACTCCAGGCCGGCGGGATGCGTGTCCCGGACCAGATCAGCATTGTTGGCTTCGACGACATCTTCGGGGCCGACTTCACCACGCCGGCCCTGACCACGGTTCGCTCGCCGTTGGGGGAGTGCGGCACCCGCGCAGTCACCATCCTTTTGGATATGTTGCAGGGCCATGATGCCCCCGACGAAGCTGTCCGGGTGGAAACGGAACTCGTGGTGCGTGGCTCGAGCGGCAGGCTCCTGGCGTAGCTCTCCGGCCACGGAGCAGTGCAGGTTGCAACGAAATGGCAATATTTGGCAACCGGTTGACAAGAGGGGAACCCGGACCGCAAGATTGACCTATGTCACAGTCCATTGCCGCACACCCTGACAGGCTCCTGCCCGCAGATCCCGGAACCCGCAGCATCGCGCGCTCCCTGCTGGAACGCGTCCAGGACCTGCCCATCATTTCGCCGCACGGCCACGTTGACGCCGCTGTCATCGAACAGAACACGCCTTTCCCCGATCCTGCTGCGCTCCTGGTCAGCCCCGACCACTACGTCACCCGGCTGATCCACGCCAACGGTGTTCCGATGGACCAGTTGCTGGCCGGAACCTCTTCGGCTCCGGAATCACGGGAGATCTGGCGGCAGTTCGTCGATGCCTGGCCGCTCTTCGAGGGCACGGCTTCGGGGTACTGGCTGCGCACCCAGTTCGATGACGTTTTCAAGCTCGGCGCCGACCTCAGCGAGATGCCGGCCGACGCCAGCTACGACGCGATCGCCGCAAAGCTGGTGGAGCCGGACTTCCGTCCGCGGCAGCTGTTCAAGGACTTCAACATCGAAGTCCTGGCCACCACGGACGATCCCCTGGACAACCTGGCCAGCCATAAAGCCCTCACCGAGGACCCCAGCTTCAACGGGCGGGTCTTGCCCACCTTCCGTCCGGATGCCTACCTGAATGTGGCCCACCCCAACTGGAACACGAACGTAGACCGGCTCATCGAAACCGCGGCCGGCGGCGTCACTGGCTACGCCGGCTACATCGCAGCCCTGGAAAACCGCCGTCGTTATTTTGTGGAGCATGGCGCGGTCTCCGCGGACCATGGAGTCCGAACGCCCGCCACACTCAAACTCGATCCTGCCGAAGCCGAAGCCCTCTTTGAGAAGGCGCGCGCCGGCAAGGCGACAGCTGAAGACCGCGATGCGTTCGAGGCCCACATGATGTACCAGATGGCCCGCATGTCCGTGCAGGACGGCTTGGTCATGACCATCCACCCGGGGTCGTACCGCAACCACCACGGCCCGACGTTCGAGACCTTCGGCGCCGACACCGGGCACGACATTCCGTTCGCGGTGAATTACACCGAGGCTATCCGGCCGCTGCTGCAGGACTTCGGCACGGCCAAGGACTTCCACCTGGTGCTCTTCACGCTGGATGAGACCGTCTTCTCCCGCGAACTGGCGCCGCTGGCCGGCTTCTACCCGTCTGTTTACATCGGCGCACCCTGGTGGTTCCTCGACGCGCCCGACGCCATGCTGCGCTTCCGCTCAGCAGTTACCGAGACCGCCGGTTTCTCGCGCTCTTCAGGTTTCATCGACGACACCCGCGCGTTCTGCTCCATCCCCGCAAGGCACGACGCCTCCCGCAGGATCGAAGCGTCCTTCCTGGCGCGTCTTGTGGCCGAGCACCGCGTCACCGAGGACCGCGCGCACGAGTTGATCCTCGACGTCGTCGATTCCTCGCCCCGCAGGGTGTTCAAGCTATGAGCGCCGAGCTTCCGCGCCTCAGCCGCGACGTGTCGCCCGCTGCCACAGCGCCAGTCCGGATGGTGCATCTTGGCTTGGGCGCCTTCCACCGTTCACACCAGGCGTGGTACACGCAGCATGCCGGCGACGCGGGGGAGTGGGGCATTGCCGCGTTCACTGGCCGCCGCCCGGACGCCGCCGAAGTCCTCGCCGCCCAAGACGGACTGTTCACGGTGGTGGAACGCTCGGATGCGGGCGATTCCTTTGAGACGGTGGGGAGTATCGTCGAGGCCGTCGATGGCGCCAACGTGGACCGTTTGGTGGAACTGCTGGCGTCGTCGGGGACGGCTGTGGTCACGCTGACCATCACGGAGGCAGCCTACGCATTCGGCGCCAACGACGTTCCGCTGCTGGTTTCCGGTGAAAAACCCACGACGCCGTTGGGTCGCTTGGTCCGTGGCCTCGCCGCACGCAGGGACGCCGACGCCGGTCCCCTCGCCATCGTTTCCTGCGACAACCTCTCGGACAACGGGAAAGTCGCACGGAAGGGCGTGCTGGACATTGCCCACCCGTTCGATGCAGGGCTTGCCGCCTGGATCGAAGCCAACGTCAGTTTCGTCAGCACGTCCGTGGACCGGATCACGCCGCGCACCACCGAGGCAGACCTCGCCTTGGTGGCTGAAAGGTGCGGGTACAGGGATGAAGCGCCGGTGGTTACAGAGCCTTTCCACAACTGGGTTCTCAGCGGTGATTTCCCCGCCGGACGACCACGGTGGGAAGATGCCGGTGCTGTGTTCGTGGACGCCATCGAGCCCTACGAGAACCGCAAACTGTGGCTCCTCAATGGAGCCCACTCCATCCTGGCCTATGCCGGTCAGTTGCGTGGGCATACCACTGTGGCCGAAGCACTGGCCGATGCTGTGTGCCGCGACGCGGTGGAGGAGTTCTGGGAAGAAGCCTCCCGCCATCTTTCCGGCGAAGAGTTGCGGATTCCCGAGTACCGGGCCGCATTGCTGGAGCGCTTTGGCAACTCACGGATCGCGCACCATTTGGCCCAGATCGCGATGGACGCCAGCACCAAGTTGCGGATGCGGGCCATCCCCGTGCTCCGCGCTGAGCGTGATGCGGGCCGGAGCGGTGAGGGTGCTGCCAGGATGATCGCGGTGTGGGTCGCATTTGTGGCGGGCAATCCCGGGCTGCAGGACCCGCAATCGGATGCCGTCGCTGAGGCCAGCCGGCTTTCCGGCGTCGAGCGTACCGCTGCCCTTGTGGCGTTGCTTGATACCGGGCTTGCCGGGGATCCCGCGGTTGTGGAGCTCATCCAGAAGCTCAGCGCAGGCTTCGCTTCTGTGGTTCCCGCGAAGACAGGCACCGCGGCGTAGGGCTTTTTTAGGATTCGGCACCCGATTGCGTGCCCAGGCTGTCCGGAGTTCACCGGCAACTTGGGCCGCCGGCGTTTAACCGGGCAGCGCGCTGAAACAGGTGTAAAACTTTCAAGGAAATACTGCGGCAACCGATTGCCAAAACCTTGCCAAAGTGATTAGGCTTACAACAGCTGCACAACCGAGCCGCCAGTTCCAGTGATCCACTGTCGAGTCGACTCGGACCGCAATGACGCGAAGGGTAAAGGAGCCCGCATTGAAAAAGCTCAGCAAACTCAGCATCGCCGGCTATGGTGCCGGCGACGCCGCCAATAATCTCGCCTTCACCACTGCCACCATGTTCCTGTTGGTTTACTACACGGATGTTGCTGGAATCTCGGCTGCCGCGGCAGGCACCCTGCTCCTGGTGGTCAGGATCTTCGACGCCTTCGCCGATGTTTTCGCCGGACGGATGGTGGACCGGAGCTACAGCAAACGCTTTGGGAAGTTCCGTCCGTTCATCATGTTCGGTTCCATCCCGTTGCTGCTCCTCAGCGTGGCCACGTTTTCCGTGCCGCAGCTGGGCGAAACGGGAACTTTGCTCTACGCCTACGTGACGTACGCGGCCCTTGGCCTGGCGTATTCCTTGGTCAACATTCCCTACGGGTCGCTGGCCGGAGCGATGACCCAGGATCCGGGGGACCGGGCCAAGCTTGGCTCGGCCCGCACGGTGGGGGCGCTGCTGGTCGGTTCCGCCCTGGGAATCTTCGTGGCTCCACTGATCAAGCCCGGCGCGGATCTCCAGTCCACGTTCACCACCATCACGCTGGCTTTTGTGGTGATCGGTGCGGCGCTGTACTTCTTCACCGTCCTCACTGCCAAGGAACGCGTTCACCGTTCGGTGCCCAACGTTTCCTTCAAGCAGAGCATGGATACTCTGAAGACCAACCGCCCTCTGCTGATGCTGTGCCTGAGCAGCTTCCTCTTCCTGACCGGCTACATGGCCTTGTCCTCCGTGCAGCTGTACTACCTGCGCGACGTCCTGGGCCGCTTGGATCTCTACCCGGTGCTGGCAATCGTCCAGCTGGTCATGACGCTGGCCCTGGCACCCCTCATGCCGCGGTTGGTCCACAAGCTCGGCAAGAAGAACGTCTACATCACGGCGGGAGCCCTGTCCATGGCGGGTGGGATCATCGTCTTCCTCTCGCCTTCCTCCATGGTCTGGGTTGGATTCTCTGGTCTGGTGATCAGCCTGATGGGCGTCATGGCCGTGAACATCGTGGTGTGGGCCTTGGAGGCAGACACGGTGGAGTACGGCGAGTGGAAGACGGGCGTACGCACCGAAGGAATCACTTATGCGCTGTTCTCCTTCACGCGGAAGACGGGCCAGGCTGTTGGTGGCGCCCTGGCCGCCTATTGCCTCGCTGTCGGAGGATACAAGTCGGGGGCTGTCCAGACCGCTGAAGCCTTGTCTGGAATCCAGTTCGCGGCGGGCGCCCTTCCGGCCGTGATGACCATCCTGGCCATTGTCGTCATGCTCAAATACAAGCTCACAGATTCGCTGCACGCCCGGATTGTCGGGGAGATCAGGGCCCGCCGGAGACTCGAAGGGTCCGGCGATGAGGCTCCTGGCCAAGGGGGTGGGCCGAGTGTTCAGGCCCAGGCCGGTGACCGTTCTTCAGCGCTGGATCATTCCCGGCACTAACCGCTCCCAACGCGCATTATTCCTCTTAAAGGCAACCGGTTGCCAATCATGGCAATCCAACCTAACATCGTATGTAAACCCTGGGCGCACGTCGCATCCCAATGAGAGTGCACCCCTCTACTCAGCCCGATCCCGAAAGGAAAAGCTGTGAAAATCATTGCCGCTGACGTCTTCGTGACCAGCCCCTCCCGCAACTTCGTTACCCTCCGCATCACCACGGAGGACGGTGTAACGGGCATTGGAGACGCGACTCTCAACGGCCGTGAACTCGCGGTTGCCGCTTACCTCAAGGAGCACGTCGCGCAGCTGCTGATCGGCAAGGATCCGCACCGGATCGAGGACACCTGGCAGTTCCTCTACCGCAGCTCGTACTGGCGCCGCGGCCCGGTCACCATGGCGGCCATTGCCGCCGTCGATATGGCGCTGTGGGACATCAAGGGCAAGATCGCCGGCATGCCGGTGTACCAGTTGCTCGGTGGTGCGTCCCGCAACGGGCTGCGTGCCTACGGCCACGCCTCGGGTGCTGACATTCCCTCGCTGTTCGACTCTGTCCGCGAGCACTTGGAGCTGGGCTACAAGTCCATCCGCATCCAGACCGCGATCCCCGGCATTAAGGCCGTCTATGGAGTGGCCGCCCAGGCCCAGGCTTCGGGTGAACGTTACGACTACGAGCCCGCAGGCCGCGGCGCTTTCCCGCAGGAAGAAGACTGGGATACCCGGGCCTACCTTCGCCACCTGCCCACCGTCTTTGAAGCGGTCCGGAACGAGTTCGGCCCGGAGATCCCGCTGCTGCACGACGGCCACCACCGGATGACGCCCATCCAGGCAGCCAAGCTCGGCAAAGCCCTGGAGCCGTACGACCTCTTTTGGCTGGAGGACTGCACCCCGGCCGAGAATCAGGAAGGCCTGCGCCTGGTCCGCCAGCACACCACCACTCCGCTGGCCATCGGCGAAATCTTCAACACCGTGTTCGACTTCCAGACCCTCATCAAGGAACAGCTCATCGACTACGTCCGAGCAGCTTCCACGCACTTCGGCGGTATTTCACCTTTGAAGAAGGTCATGGACTTCGCGGCCCAGTATCAGATCAAGTCCGGCTTCCACGGCCCCACGGACATCTCCCCAGTGGGTTTCGCCGCCCAGTTGCACGTTGGCCTGGCCATCCACAACTACGGCATCCAGGAATACATGCAGCACTCAGACAAGACCAACGAGGTCTTCCAGCAGTCCATGACGTTCAAGGACGGCTACCTGCACCCCGGCGACAACCCCGGTATCGGCGTCGAATTCAACGAGGAAGCCGCCCTGGCGTTCCCGTACCAGCAGGCCTACCTGCCCTACAACCGCCTCGTGGACGGCACTGTTCATGATTGGTGATGTGAACCTTCGCCACCACATCGTGGTGATGGGCGTGGCCGGCTGCGGCAAGAGCACCATTGGTGCCGCCCTCGCCGAGCGGCTTGGCGCCGAATTTCTCGACGGCGATTCGCTGCACCCGCAGTCGAACATCGACAAGATGGCCTCGGGTACTCCGCTGAACGACGACGACCGCGCACCGTGGCTGGCCGAAATCGGACGGCGATTCCCGGCGTCGGACTCTGCCCTTGTCATCGCGTGCAGCGCGCTCAAGCGCTCGTACCGGGACATCATCCGCAGCGCCGATCCGTCAGTGGTGTTCGTGCATCTGCACGGCACCAGAGAGCTGCTGAACGCGCGCATGAATGCCCGCCCCGGACACTTCATGCCGGCCTCGTTGCTGGACTCGCAGCTGGCTACGCTGGAACCGTTGGAGGACAACGAAGCGGGGGTGGTTGTGAACATTGCCCAATCCGTGGAGGACATCGTGAATGAAGTGACCTCGGCCCTGAGCGGGATGGTGGAGGTGCCGGCCGGACCGTTCTCCGTGGACCTCAAAGCTGCTCCCTTCAACCTGGACGAAGCCGCTGTGGAGTGGGTGGAGAGCACCATCGGTTCCATGACGCTGGAAGAGAAGATCGGCCAGCTGTTCATCAACCACAACAACGACTATTCGCCGGAGTACCTCGACGGCGTGCTGGAGAACTTCCATGTGGGCGGCATGCGCTACCGGCCGGGCCCCTCTTCTGCCGTGCAGGAACACATCCGTTATGCCCAGTCCAAAACCCGGATCCCGCTGCTGATTGCCTCCAACCCGGAAATGGGCGGCGCCGGCAGTTGCGACGACGGCACCTTCGTTTCCACTCACCTGCAGGCGGGCTCGCACCCTGACAAGTCCATCGCCCGGCAGATGGGCCAGGTTGCCGGCGTCGAAACGGCTGCCCTCGGCTGCAACTGGGCGTTCGCGCCGATCGTGGATATCCACTACAACTGGCGGAACACCGTGATCTCCACGCGGGCGTTCGGCAACGCCCCGGAGATCGTGGTGGAGCGCGCCAAGGAGTACTTCGACGGCATCAGCGAATCACCCACGGTCTGCGCCATGAAGCACTTCCCGGGCGATGGCATCGATGAGCGTGACCAGCATGTGGTGACGTCGTACAACACCCTCGGTTTTGACGAGTGGAACAAGAGCTACGGGCACGTGTACCGCGAAATGATCGGGCACGGAGTGCAGTCCATCATGGTGGGCCACATTGGTGCGCCCGAAGTGTCCAGGCATTTCCGGCCGGGTTTGTCCGATGCTGAGATCCTTCCCGCTACCCTGGCGCCTGAGCTCCTGCAGGATCTGCTGCGCGGAGAGCTCGGCTTCAATGGACTGGTCCTGACGGACGCGTCGCTGATGGTCGGTCTGACGCAGGCGATGAAGCGGCGCGACCTTGTACCTGCGACCATCGCCGCGGGCTGCGACATGTTCCTGTTCTTCCGGAACCCATCGGAGGACTTTGGGTACATGCTGGATGGCTACAAGTCCGGCGTGATCACCGAGGGGCGATTGCAGGATGCGCTGCGGCGGATCCTTGGCTTGAAGGCGAGCCTTGGACTGCACCGTGCTTCCCGGGAATCGCTGGTTCCGTCGGCCGAGGCCTTGGCGGTGATCGGCAGTGAAGCCCACCGCGCCATCGCCGCCGACATCGCCGACAAGACCGTCACGCTGGTGAAGGACACGGCTGGTAACCTGCCGATTACGCCTCAGACCCATCCCCGGATACGCCTCTACGGCATCTCAGGTGGCGCCGACTTCACGCGGGCTGATCCGCTCGCGTACCTGGACACCGTCCGGGAAGAGCTGGAAGCGGCAGGTTTCGAGGTCAGCGTGTTCAAGACCGCCGAGCAGCGCGAAGCAGCAGGGGAGCCCGGCATGAACTTCATGCGGGTTTTGTCCGAGGAAGCCACGGGCGACTACGCGGACAGGTTTGACGCCGCTTTCGTCTTCGCCAATGTGAAGGGCTTCGCGCAAGAGGCTTCGATTCGGATCAAGTGGTCTTCGCCGATGGCTGCCGAGATTCCCTGGTACACCACGGAAGTTCCCACCGTGTTCGTCTCTTTGAACCAGCCAAACCACCTGATCGACGTGCCCATGGTCAAGACGGCCATCCACGCCCACGCAGGAACGCGCGAGGCCATTCGCGCAACCATCCGGAAAATCCAGGGCAAATCCGAATTCCAAGGAACGTTCAACCAAAACGTCTTCTGCGACTCGTTCGACACCCGTCTCTAACTCCCTGTTCCCAGCAGGGAAGAGTTCCTCCCCGCCATCACGGAGGAACACCGGCCCGGCACTGCCCACAAGGCGGTGCCGGGCTTTTTGATTCCCTCCGAACGCAAGGCCGCCCAATTGTGAACGCTCACAACGTTTCAAGTCAAGAGTGCCGGGAGGGGTTCGGATCCGCAATCATTTCGTGATCCAGAGCACTTGACCGGCAGTATTGTTAGCGTTCACAATGGCATTCGCACCACCTTTCACACTGGCCCGTGTCGCCCCCCGCCCACAGGCCAATCCAGCTTTACCGTGCCGGACGCGCAGATGCTCCGGCTGCATCAGAGTTCGCGGCAATGCTGCCGCGGAAGGAGAGCATCGTGAGATTGAAGAAACTCCTGGGCGCCGTAGCGGTTGTCCTTACCTTGACTGTTGGAGCCACGGGCTGCGGCAGCCGCGGAGGCGCGGCCGAGTCCACCAGCAGTGCAAATCCCAGCGACTCCCTGGTTGGCATTTCGATGCCAACCCAGACGTCCGAGCGCTGGATCGCTGACGGCGCCAACGTCGAAAAGTCCCTGAAGGACCTTGGCTACAAGACGGACCTCCAGTTCGCCAACGATGACATTCCCACTCAGGTTTCCCAGATTGAGAACATGCTGACCAAGGGTGCCAAGGCGCTCATCATTGCAGCCATCGATGGCACCACGCTCACCGACGTCCTGGCCAAGGCCAAGGAACAGAACGTCAAGGTCATCGCGTATGACCGCCTCATCAACGGCACCCCGAACGTGGACTACTACACCACATTCGACAACTACACCGTGGGCGTCCAGCAGGCCACCTCGCTGCTGACCGGCCTGGGCCTGCTTGATGCCAGCGGCAAAAAGGTTGAGGGCAAGGGCCCGTTCAACGTTGAGCTGTTCGCCGGAAGCCCGGACGACAATAACGCCAACTTCTTCTGGACCGGCGCCATGGACACGCTTAAGCCGTACATGGATGCGGGCACCTTGAAGGTCCCCAGCGGCCAGACCAAGTTCGAGCAGGCAGCCATCCTCCGCTGGCAGGCACCCGTAGCCCAGAAGCGCATGGAAGACATCCTCACGTCCGCCTACAGCTCCGGCACCAAGCTGGACGGCGTCCTGTCCCCGTATGATGGCCTGTCCATCGGCATCATCTCGGCACTGACCAGCACGGGCGGCTACTCCACTGGAAACCTCCCCGTGGTTACCGGCCAGGATGCAGAGAAGGGCTCCGTGAAGTCCATCGTCGCCGGCGAGCAGTACTCCACGATCTTCAAGGACACCCGCCAGCTCGGCGCGCAGGCCGTGAAGATGGTTGACGCCGTTCTCAAGGGCACCGAGCCGGAAACCAACGACACCAAGACCTACAACAACAAGGTCAAGGTCGTCCCGGCATTCCTCCTGAAGTCCGTCATCATCACCAAGGACAACTTCCAGAAGGAACTCATCGATTCGGGCTACTACAAGGAATCCGACGTCAAGTAGCACCCCTGCGTCCCCGCTGCATTGCGCCTCGCCGCGCAGTGCAGCGGGGGCACAGTCTCCCCTCAGAGCCTGTCGAGTCCTCGGCCCGGCCAAGTTTCAACCAGTCAGCGGGAAATGACGATGAACGTACCCATTCTTCAAATGCGAGGAATCACCAAGACCTTCCCCGGGGTTAAAGCCCTCCAGGACGTCACCCTGGACGTCAACCGGGGCGAGGTTCACGCCATTTGTGGTGAGAACGGCGCCGGCAAATCAACCCTCATGAAGGTGTTGTCCGGCGTCTACGCGCACAACACCTTCGACGGCGACATCCTCTTTGAGAACGAGCCCTGTGACTTCTCCAGCATCACGGACAGCGAGAAGCGCGGCATCGTGATCATCCACCAGGAACTGGCATTGAGCCCGTACCTGTCCATCGCCGAGAACATCTACCTTGGCAACGAGTTGGCGAAGAACGGCTGGGTGGACTGGCGGAAGACCAACCTGGAAGCTGCCAAACTGCTGGCACGCGTCGGCCTCAGCGAAAACCCGGTCACGCCCATCCAGCACATCAGCGTGGGCAAGCAGCAGCTCGTGGAAATCGCCAAGGCCCTGTCCAAAGAGGTGAAGCTCCTCATCCTGGACGAGCCCACCGCTGCGCTGAACGATGAAGACTCAGACCACCTGCTGGACCTCATCCTGCACCTCAAGGGCCAGGGCGTCACCAGCATCATCATCAGCCACAAGCTCAACGAGATCCGCAAGGTGGCCGACGCGGTCACCATCATCCGCGACGGAAAATCCATTGAGACCCTGCGGCTCGACCAAGGCCAAATCACCCAGGAACGTATCATCCGCGGCATGGTGGGCCGCGACCTTGAAAGCCTCTATCCGGACCGGACCCCCAACATCGGCGAGGAAGTCCTCCGCATCGAAGACTGGACAGTCCAGCATCCACAGGACCATGCCCGAACGGTGGTGCACAATGCCAGCCTCAACGTCCGCAAGGGTGAAGTGGTTGGACTGGCAGGTCTCATGGGCGCCGGCCGGACCGAGCTCGCCATGAGCGTCTTCGGGCGTACCTACGGACGAACGGTGTCGGGCAGGGTCTACAAATATGGGGAAGAAATCAACACCTCCACCGTCTCCGACGCCATCGACCACGGAATCGCCTATGCCACCGAAGACCGGAAGCACTACGGCCTGAACCTGATCGAAGACATCAAACGGAACATCTCCATGGCCGCACTGAACAAGCTGGCCAAGCGCGGCTGGGTGGACGGCAACAAAGAGACCACCGTAGCCAACCACTACCGCAAGAGCATGAACATCAAAGCTCCGTCCGTGGCCGCCATCACCGGCAAACTCTCGGGCGGAAACCAGCAAAAAGTAGTGCTGAGCAAATGGATGTTCTCCGATCCCGACGTGCTGATCCTGGATGAACCAACCCGCGGGATCGACGTCGGCGCCAAGTTTGAGATTTACACGATCATTGCGGAACTTGCAGCTGCCGGGAAGGCAGTCATTGTGATCTCCTCTGAGCTTCCGGAGCTCCTGGGCATCTGCGACAGGATCTACACGCTGTCCGCAGGCCATATCACCGGCGAAGTCCCCATCGCCGAAGCCACCCAGGAAACCCTCATGCACTTCATGACCAAAGAGAAGGAATAGCGAACATGTCCGCCCTACGAGAATCCCTTGGCTTCCTCACAAGCCGCCTCCGCCAGGTTGGCATCTTCGTCGCCCTGATCCTGATAGTCATCCTCTTCCAGGTCCTGACCGACGGCATCCTGCTGCAGCCGCAGAACGTCACCAACCTGGTGGTCCAGAACAGCTACATCCTGATCCTGGCCATCGGTATGGTGATGGTCATCATCGCCGGGCACATCGACCTGTCTGTTGGTTCCATCGCAGGCTTCATCGGGGCTGTTGCCGGCGTGATGATCGTGCATTGGGGTTGGGCTTGGTGGCTGGCCATCCCGGCCTGCCTCCTGGTTGGCGCATTGGTGGGTGCGTGGCAAGGCTATTGGATTGCCTACGTGGGCATTCCAGCCTTCATTGTCACCCTCGCAGGCATGCTGATCTTCCGTGGCCTGACCCTCATCACCCTCAAGAACCAGCAGATCACCCCCTTCCCGAACGAACTCCGTGCACTGGGTGGCGGCTTCCTGCCGGACATCTCCGGTGGCACCTCCGTCCTGGAATGGCTGACGGTCATCCTCGGCGTCGGCGGCACTGCAGCCATCCTCTTCCAAGCACTGAAGGAACGCCGGGTCCGCCGCAAGTTCAACCTGGAGAATGAGCCGATGGCCTGGTTTGCCGTCAAGAACGGTTTCATCGCAGTGCTGATGCTCATCATCACCTTCCTCCTGGCCAGCTACCGCGGTACCCCGATCGTCCTGATCGTCCTGGCCGTCCTGGTGATCGTCTACTCGGCACTGATGAACAACAGCATCTTCGGCCGGCACACGTATGCGATTGGTGGCAACCTCCACGCAGCCGAGCTCTCCGGCATCAAGACCAAGAAAGTCACCTTCCGCTTGTTCGTCAACATGGGCGTCCTGGCCGCGTTGGCCGGGCTGGTGTTCACGGCCCGCCTGAACTCGGCACAGCCCGCGGGCGGTACAGGCTTCGAACTCGACTCCATCGCTGCCGCCTTCATTGGTGGCGCTGCGGTCCAGGGTGGCATCGGCACGGTAGCCGGCGCCATGATCGGTGGCCTCATCATGGGCGTCCTGAACAACGGCATGTCCATCCTTGGACTGGGCACCGACTACCAGCAGCTCATCAAGGGCCTGGTGCTCCTGCTGGCCGTCGGCTTCGATATCTTCAACAAGAACCGGACAGGTGCCGGTGGAGGTTCCTCCATGGGCAGGCGCTTCAAGTGGAAGACCACACCTCCGGCAACCGAGGCAGCTCCGGCTGCGACAACGGAGCCTGTGGGCGTCGACGCGAAGTAGGATTCCATGTCTCGCGGCGAGTATCCGCCTTCCGTGCGGCCCCGGGCACTGTCCGGGGCCGCCCAGGACCCACCGGCGAGGCCTCCAGTCATGGGCGACGTCGCCAAGATGGCCGGGGTCTCGCACCAAACCGTGTCCCGTGTACTGAACAACCATCCGAACGTGAGCGGCAAGACCAAGGAACGCGTGGAATCGGCCATCGCCCACCTTGGCTACAGGCGGAATACGGCAGCCCGCAGCCTGGTGACGCGGCGTTCCCGGACCATTGGGGTGCTCGCTTGCGAGACGGGCCAGTTCGGGCCTGCGAACACACTCCTCGGAGTTGAGCAGGCCGGTAGGGAAGCCGGGTACTTCGTCAGCATCGCCAACCTTCGCGAAGTGACCAGCGACAGCGTCAATGACGCCATAGCCCACTTCCGGAACCAGTCCGTGGACGGCATCGTCATCCTGGTTCCGCACCCGGACGTCCTCGGCGTCTTGCACGAGGTGGCCGTTCCCGTGCCGATAGTGGCGGTCGGGGCGGGCGCGGGAAACCAGTTGACGGGCGCATCACTGAATCAGCGGTTGGGTGCCCGCCTGGCCGTTGAGTATCTGATCGCCCTGGGGCACCGTCATATTGCCCATGTTTCGGGGCCTCCCCACTGGATCGATGCCGCCGAGCGCATCAAGGGGTGGGAGGAAGCGCTGGGCAATGCCGGCCTCGAAACCGAGGTCCTGCTCCGGGGCGCGTGGGACGCTGCCTCCGGCTACCGCGCCGGCCTGGAGCTGCTTCACCACCGCGGCATCACCGCCG
Organism: Paenarthrobacter aurescens; assembly: GCF_025421775.1. Classification (GTDB taxonomy): domain Bacteria; phylum Actinomycetota; class Actinomycetes; order Actinomycetales; family Micrococcaceae; genus Arthrobacter; species Arthrobacter aurescens_B. The sequence continues at coordinate 168,559 of NZ_JAOEFX010000006.1, forward strand.
TCTTCGTTGCCAATGACCAAATGGCTGTGGGTGTGCTCCGCGCCGTGCAGGAAGCCGGACTCCAGGTACCGGGCCAGATCAGCGTGGTGGGTTACGACGATCAGCCCGAAGCGGAGTTCTTCATGCCGCCTTTGACCACCATCAAGCAGGATTTCGAGGAACTAGGCCGGCGCTGCATGGAAGCGATGTTGCAGCAACTGGATGGAGGCGGTGGAAGCGGGGAACAGATCGTCAACCCCCGCTTGGTCATCCGCTCAACCACGGCGGCCCCTGGCCTTCACAAAGCTCCGTCCCCACTAAACTAGGAGCCATGACTTCCTCGCCTGACACCTCTGCTGCCCGTGCCCGCCTTCTTGAACTCATCAAAGAACTGGCGGTGGTCCGCGGCAAGGTGATTCTTTCCAGCGGCAAGGAAGCGGACTACTACATCGACCTCCGCCGCATCACCTTGCACCACGAGGCCTCCAAGCTGGTGGGTCAGGTCATGTTGGCAATGATCGACGACGCCGGTGTTTCAGTTGAGTGCGCTGGCGGACTCACCATGGGTGCCGACCCCGTCGGTACCGCTGTAATGCACGCTGCTGCCGACGCCGGCCGCGCAGTGGACGCCTTCGTTGTCCGCAAGGCCCAGAAGTCCTACGGCATGGGCCGCCAAGTGGAAGGCCCCTCGGTTGAGGGCCGCAATGTTGTGGTTCTCGAGGACACGTCCACCACGGGCGGATCCGCGCTGACCGCCGTCGAGGGCGTCCGTAAGGCGGGCGGCAATGTGGTGGCCGTCGCCGTCATCGTTGACCGCAACACCGGTGCCAAAGAGAAGATCGAAGCCGAAACCGGCGTGCCGTACCTCTTCGCTTTCGGCAAGGACGAGCTGGGCCTCAGCTAAGGAGTTTTTGTACAGCTCTTGACCTTAAAGGCGCATCTTAAGGGCATCAGGTGTACACAAACTCCGGGGCTGTGAGGCACCGCCTTTCGAAGCCTATGCTTGCTGCGTGGACGTTCAAGTAGGGAAGCTCCCGGCACCTCCGGAGGTGGACGAAAACCTCCCGGTGCCGGCTTCTCCAGAAGCGGGGAAAGCAGAGGATCCGGGCGCATGGGCCCGGGTCCTGCCTTACGCTGCCCGGCTGAAGAAGACGTCCCGCCGCAACTTTCTCATCACCGCCGGAGCCTCGGCAGCGCTCGCGGGGGACATGCTCTTTACCCGGCATGTGCAGGCCGAGCGCCGGGCAACCAAGATCCTCCGCGTGCCCGATCCGTACTCGGACCTTTACTTTCCCAAGGCCAGCTGGATCCTCTTCCCCGGGTACAAAACGAGCTGGGAAGAAGCTCAATGGATTCTCAACACCCTGCGCCCGGCCCTGCACCAGCGCGGCCGTCTCGCCGCCGTCGGATATTCCAACCTGGGCCTGGACGTGGACGAGGTCGTCCGCGCAATCATCCTGCACGTCCGTGAACTGGAGTTGGAGAAGCTGTACTTCTACGGCCACAGTTTCGGTGGGATGCTGGCCACGCAAGTGGCCGCCCGGCTGCTGGAGCTGCACGGCGTTGAGACACAGTTGATCGTCCTGGACTCGAGCCCGTTCAGCCGGGCGGACGTGCTGGACCAGAGTTGGTTCGACGGTGTGGTGTTCCTTTACGAGAATGGCTTCCGCATCCCGTCGGTCCTCCGCGGCGGCTATGAGCTGGGGGAGCGTGTGGCCCACAAGGACGAGCGCACGTGGCGGCAGATCCTTGACCAAAGCCTGGAGCAGCTCTCGCCGATCGCCCCTTCCAGCGTGCTCATACAGACCGAATCGGCCTACATTTACCACTTTGACGGTCTCCGATTAGCGGGAAAGATCGGGGGAGCCAAGATGGCGTTCCTGGGCAACGCCAAGGATGGCACGGTGGACTATGAGTCCGCGCGAGCCGGGTGGAGCAAAGTGTTCGGAGCCAACATGGCGCTGCCCACGCTCAGCACCGAAGGCGCCCGGCCCGCGCACGCGAGTCCCCAATGGAACGGCGGCCTGTACCGTCCGTTGCTGGAACGCGTCCAGAACGAGCTACAGCCGCTCCCGCCCGAGCCCCAGGAGCCGTCATTCCGGGAGCCGAACGGCAGGGTCATTCGGCCGGTGTAGGTTTCAGGCGCCGTTTTCCAGCGATTCAACTTCGACGGCGGTGAGGCCCGCGTCGCGAAGGAAGCCTCGAACGTCCCCGAACTCCTGCGCGAAGCCGGCCAGGAAGTGCCGCATCGCAGCTTCGGGGCTTTGCAGGATCATGAGGTCCGGGCTGAAATACTCTGCCGGGGTTGACGGGACGCTAAGGCGCCATGTCTCCGCCATGATCTTCAGGACGTCCGGCAGGTTTGCTGTGGTTGCGGCGTAGTCAGCCACCACTTGATCCTCGGTCCCGCCGGCTGCAAGAAGTCCAACAGCCGACACCACACCCGTCCGGTCCTTGCCTAACGAGCAGTGAACCAGTGTGCGTTTGCCTCGGGCTACCGGACGCAAGGCGTCAGCCACCCACTCGGGCTTGATTCGGACCCACCCCAAATACAGCTCGCCGAGATCCTCCGCTGTTTCCACGGCTTGGAGCGACCCCGCAATGGCGTTTGGGTCGAGTGGATTATGGATGAGTTCGACGGCGGGCGGGACGACGGCGGCAGGCCCGCCGTCGTCGTCAACCAGCCACGGAACCAAGGAGCGTTCAAGCTCGCTCCGCAAATCCACGATCGCCTGGATGCCGTGCGCCGCAAGGAAACCCGACGTTGCAGCGGCATCCAAGCCGAACGGCTGGCTCCCCCTGAGTATCCGGCCACCGGCCAAGGGACGCAGATTGAGCACAGCCATGGTTCTATCCTTCTAGATTTGGCTCTTGAGGTCGGCCACGGAGTTCAGGATCTGGTTGGGCCGGAACGGGAAGGAGACGATTTCCTCCCGCTGCGTGATGCCGCTGAGCACCAGGACGGTGTGCAGGCCCGCTTCCATGCCCGCCACAATGTCCGTGTCCATGCGGTCGCCGATCATGGCCGTCGTCTCGGAGTGGGCGTCGATCTGGTTCATCGCGGAGCGGAACATCATGGGGTTCGGCTTGCCCACGATGTACGGCTCGCGGCCCGTGGCCTTGGTGATCATGGCCGCGATGGCGCCGGTTGCCGGCATGGGGCCGTCCTTGGAGGGGCCCGTGGCATCCGGGTTGGTGGCGATGAAGCGGGCGCCGGCCAGGATGTGGCGGACGGCCATGGTGATCGCTTCGAAGGAGTACGTGCGGGTTTCGCCGAGCACCACGAAGTCGGGGTCGGTGTCCGTGAGGATGAACCCGGCCTCGTGCAGCGCGGTAGTGAGGCCGGCTTCGCCAATGGTGTAGGCGCGGTTGCCCGAATCCGAGGACTGGACCTGGTCCTTGAGGAACTGCGCCGTGGCCAGCGCGGACGTCCAGATGTTCTCTTCCGGGACTTCCAGTCCGGATGCGCGGAGGCGGGCCGCGAGGTCACGTGGGGTGAAGATGGAGTTGTTGGTCAGCACCAGGAAGCGCTTGGACGTGTCTACCCAGCGCTGGATGAGCTCGGCCGCACCGGGGATCGCCTGGTTTTCGTGGACCAGGACGCCGTCCATGTCCGTGAGCCAGCATTCGATTTCGTGGCCGTTACGGTAAACCGATGTGGACGTGTGGGGCGTGGATTCTTCTGCCATATTTGCCTCCGGCTGGGATTGTTCATGCACTGCCACCCAGTCTTTCATCATTCGGGCGGCTGGACATCCTGGGATTCCCCTTATGTGGGTAGTTCTGCCCATGTGGATATGGGTTTTGACTTGTGTGAAGCGCGGTGACCTGAACTACGCTGGTGGCTGCGCGGTACGGACCACACCGTGGGTCGGGGGATCAACACGGTGGCCACCCAGTGCCTGCCGCGCTCCAGCAGGTCCCCTTTTCACGGAATTTGTCCACCGGTGTCCTCAGAGGCCCGGTGCCAGCACTGCACTCGAAAGGGCCTGCCATGAGCAATAACAACGGAGCACCCCAGCCTCCTTACAACCCCGACGGCGTGCCACAGCCACGCTATGGATCGGGCCAGGAGCCCTATCGCCAGTACCAGCCGGGCCAGCAGTACCAACCGGGCCAGGCGCAGGAGGGCCAGACCGAGGCTGTCCCCACACAGCCCGCACCCACCCAGGCTTTCCCCGCGCAGGATGTCCCCATTCAGCCCGGCTATCCCAACCAGTCTGCACAGCCGGGGTACCCTGGCGCACCCGCGCAGCCCAACCAGCCCGGCTACCCTGGCGGACCCGCGCAGCCCAACCAGCCCGGTTACCCTGGCGGACCCGGCTACCCAAACCAGCCTGGCGGACCCGGCCAGAACCCGGGTGACCACAACAAGAAATCCCTGTTCCTGATCCTCGGCGGAGTCGCCGTCGTCGTGATCATTGCCCTGGTGGTGGCGTTTACCTGGCTGATTCCGTCGATGACCAAGCCCACGGCCGTCGAAACGCCGTCGGTGACATCCTCGGACGCGGCGTCGGACGCGGCGGCTGAGCCGTCCACTGATCCCTCCGCCGAGCCGGAACCCTCCGGTGACGCGTCGGCGTCCACCGATATGCCCGCCGACGCCATTCCGTTGCCTGCAGTATGGGAAGAGTTCGCCGGACCCACGAACGTTCCGGCCGACGGCGACCCGCTGTTCAGCAAGTGGGTCACGGGCGAATCGTCCTTCCAGTACCTTGCCGAATGGACCCACGACGAGTCCTTCGGCATTACCAAGGATCCGACCACCGGCGAGGAAATCCAGAAGAAGGCCCAAGGGACGGTTGAGACCGACGGCGACGGAATCGCGCTCGCCTACGCCTTCTTCGCTGAGTCCGAAGAGGGCAAGTTCGGCAATGATCCTGCAGAGATCAAAAAAGCCATCCAGGACATCGAAGCCCGCTACAAGGGCATGACCGCTACCGAACTTCCCCAGAACCTGGTGGGCCACAAGTGTGCCTCGGACTTCAAGACCAGCATGCCGGAAGTACGCGAGTTCCGCCGTGGTGCCGCAGTTGTCATCGGTTTCACCTGCGCCAATGCCCGTGGCGAAGCGATCCAGGCCGTGAACCTGTTCTCCGTGACGCCGTGGGGTACCCCGCAGATGCTCGGGGTCAGCGGACACAAGGAATACTGGGATGCCCACCCGGGGCTCTTCGAGCAGCTGGGCAACTCGTACCGCATCAACAAGTGGAAGATGGGCTAAGTCCTGGCGCTGAGGCCATGACGGGGCGGGGCTAAAGTTGAGGGGTGACTGACCTTCCCCCCAACACAGCCCTGCCCACCCCTGCCGAAACCACAGCGGAGGGCGAGGCAGAGGCGAAACCCGAGGTCGGCGTCGGGCCTTGGGAAGGCGAGTTGCCGGTTGGCGAGCATTGGGATCCGGACCTGTTGAGGGATGGTGACCGCCGCAATGTGGTGGACCAGTACAGGTACTGGAAGCACGAGGCGATCGTGGCGGATCTCGATTCCAAGCGCCACGACTTCCACATCGCCATTGAGAATTGGCAGCACGACCTCAACATCGGCACCGTGGTGCGCACCGCCAACGCGTTCCTCGCCAAGGAGGTCCACATCATTGGCCGACGGCGGTGGAACCGTCGCGGCGCCATGGTCACCGACCGCTACCAGCACGTCCGCCACCACCCCACCGTTGAGGACTTTGTCCAGTGGGCCGAGGGGGAGGGGCTTGCTGTAATCGGCATCGATATCTTCCCGGATTCCGTGCCGCTTGAAACCTACGACCTCCCGAAAAAATGCGTGCTGGTGTTCGGGCAGGAAGGTCCTGGCCTGTCGCCCGAGGTGCACGATTCCGCCGTCGCCACGCTGTCCATTGAGCAGTTCGGATCCACCCGGTCCATGAATGCCGCGTCAGCCGCAGCCATCGCCATGCACGCGTGGGTCCGCCGGCACGTGTTCCAGCAGCCCGTCAGCTAGGCAACTTTTCAGTTTCAGACCGTGCCGATTTCAGACCGTGCGGATGCTCTCTAGCGATCTTTCAGGGTGGCTTTTCCGTCCACGATCTGGATCTCACCAGAGACCCTGGGTGTTACAAGCTCAACCTTTGGCTCCCATTGCGGGGCATCGTCACGGCCGCTGTTCACCTCGTAGCTCACGGAAGCCTTGCCCGCTTCCTCCGACTGAATGATCCAACTGTCCTCGCCACGAAGGAGAGTGAAGGAGGGTTCCTTCTCGATGGTCCATTTCAGATTGCGGGTAGGGCGGTATTCGTAGAGCGCGAACCCCGAACAACCACGACGGGTCGCTTCGGATGCACTGTCCGGCGTGGAGGCAGTACATTCACTTCGTTTGTTCTCGAGAAGTGTCCGGGTTTCGTCCAGGAGCAGCTGGCTGGGTATCACTTTCAAACTTTCGGAACTCTTGGAAATCGCCCGGTCAATGCTGATCAAGGCTTTCTGCTCTTCTGCCGTTGCGTACTTGTCTCCCGATACGCCCAGGGTGTACTCGCCGGGGAAGGCCGGCATTAGCAGCGAATTCCGCGCTCCGGTTCCGGGGTCAGGTGCGGGAACGTCGACGCCGTTCACGGCGAACGACTTCACGGGACGACTGGAACTCAGCCGGATCTTTTGGAAGTTCGTAGCCCCAACCTTCCACTCGCCCTCTCGCGACTTGGTCATTCTCAACGTGATTTCCTGCTTGCGGCCGTTTTGGGTGACTTCGGCACGGACGGAATCCGACCTTGCGCCCAGGATCCGGTAACCGTCAATGTGCTGCCCTGCGCTTTTGTACACATTGTTCTGAAGGAGAGCTTGTTCATTCTCCGGGACGCCAGGGTCGGATACGCTGAGGGCCTTCTCGCCGTCCCCGTCGATCAGGGCCTGGAAGTATGTTTTAGCTGCCGCGCTGACGTCATGCGCCGGTGACAACGATGAAACCAGGAGGACCACACCAACGGTGGCAGCGGTCAGGACTACCGCTGCGCCCGCTGCGATGCCAATAATCATGTTCCGCTTCCGCCTGGATTGCCCTTCGGGAAAAGTACTTCCCTGCTGCTGCAGGGGTGGCGTCAGGCGGGGCTGGTTGTCTGCACTCGGGGGGATCTCCATTCCCGCAGTATATCCATCGTTTAGATGAACGGGGGGTGGCGGGTGGAGTGCCAACCCGGCGGAAGTGTTAAGAGCCCCAGTGACCCGAAACACGGCGGCACGGCGGTTATCGCTAGGATGGGTGCTAGCCGTAAGCGGTCTACTCCAGGGTTACCAACCCACAGACGAATTCAGCATAGGAGTCACCATGCCCATTGCAACCCCAGAGATTTACTCCGAGATGATCGACCGCGCAAAGGCTGGCGGTTTCGCTTTCCCCGCGGTCAACGTGACGTCGTCGCAGACTCTGAACGCTGCGATCCGCGGTTTCGCCGAGGCCGAGTCCGATGGCATCATCCAGGTTTCCACCGGTGGTGCAGCCTACTGGTCCGGTGCTTCGGTCAAGGACATGGTTACCGGTTCCCTCGGTTTTGCCGCGTTCGCCCGTGAAGTGGCGAAGAACTACAACGTCAACATCGCTTTGCACACGGATCACTGCCCGCAGGACAAGCTGGCGGACTTTGTCCTGCCGTTGCTGGCCGCGTCCGAGGAAGCTGTGAAGGCCGGCAAGGACCCGATCTTCAACTCGCACATGTGGGATGGTTCGCACGAGACCCTTTCGGAGAACCTGCGCATCGGCCGTGAGCTGCTGGAGCGCGCTGCTGCTGCGAAGATCATCCTCGAAGTTGAAATCGGTACCGTTGGTGGCGAGGAAGACGGTGTTGAGAACGAGATCAACGAGAAGCTTTACACCACCACCGAGGACGCCCTGGCCACGATTGAGGCACTGGGTGCCGGCGAGAACGGCCGCTACCTGACGGCTTTGACGTTCGGTAACGTGCACGGTGTGTACAAGCCGGGCAACGTCAAGCTCCGCCCGGAACTGCTCCAGCAGATCCAGGCCGAGGTTGGCGCGAAGATCGGCAAGGAAAACCCGTTTGATCTGGTGTTCCACGGTGGTTCGGGTTCCACGGAGCAGGAAATCGCTGACGCTGTTTCCTATGGTGTGATCAAGATGAACATCGACACCGATACCCAGTACGCGTTCACCCGTCCGGTGGCCGGGCACATGTTCTCCAACTACGACGGCGTCCTGAAGATCGACGGCGAAATGGGCAACAAGAAGACCTATGATCCCCGCGTGTGGGGCGCTTCGGCCGAGGCCGGCATGGCCGCGCGTATCGTCGAAGCCGCCCAGCAGCTCGGATCGGTGGGCAAGACCTTCTAATGTCGGACGAATTCCGGAAGAACCTGATGGGGCCGGAGCCCACGCTCCTGCCTGCCGAAACCGAGATCTACCAGCACCTGGCACTCGGCAAGGAAGCTCTGGACCTCGTAGCCCAGAACCCCACGTCGTCCCTTCTGTGGGCCATCCTCGCCGAGGAAGCCTGGGCCGAAGGCCGGACCATCGAGTCCTACGCTTACGCCCGCGTCGGCTACCACCGCGGCCTGGATTCCCTGCGCCGCAACGGTTGGCGCGGCGTCGGACCCATCCCGTGGGAGCACGAGCCAAACCAAGGCTTCCTGCGTGCGCTCTACGCGCTGGGCCGTGCAGCCTCCGCCATCGGCGAGGCTGAAGAGCCGGAGCGGATCGAGAAGTTCCTGAACGACTCGGACTCCAAGGCCAAGGCAGCAATCGAAGCCCGCTAAAGCCTCACAGCAAACAACGACGGCGGCCCTCACCGAAAGGCGAGGGTCGCCGTCGTCGTTAATGAGTGTTGGTCAGAGTCAGTCCGTGACCGCCGCGTGCCGCGGCCGACCGAGCGGTACCACCAGGGGCGTATGGGTCACGGGATCGTCGATGATGTGGCAGGCCATCCCGAACACTTGCTCCACCAAGGACTCCGTGATGACGTCGGCGGGAGCGCCCTCGGCCACCATTACGCCGTCCTTCATGGCGATGATGTGGTCCGCGTAGCGGCTGGCGTGGTTGAGGTCGTGCAGCACAGCTACGAGCGTGTGGCCTTTGTCCAGGTTGAGCTCGCGGAACAGCTCCAGCAGCTCGATCTGATGGGCGATATCAAGGAAGGTGGTGGGCTCGTCAAGGAGCATCAGCGGTGTTTGCTGGGCGAGGACCATGGCTACCCACACACGCTGCCGCTGGCCGCCGGACAGTTCGTCCACAAGCCGCCCGGACAGGGCCGAGACGCCGGTGGCCTCCATGGCCTCAACGACGGCAACCTCATCGGCTTCGGACCATTGCCGCAGCAACTTCTGGTGAGGGTACCGGCCGCGGGCCACGAGGTCCGCGACCGTGATGCCGTCGGGCGCAATGGACGACTGCGGGAGCAAGCCGAGGCGCCGGGCGAGCTCCTTCGCCGGAAGGGAAGTCACGGACTTCCCGTCGAGCAGAACCTGGCCGCTCCGGGGCTTGATGAGCCGGGCCAGTGCGCGCAGGAGCGTGGATTTGCCGCAGGCGTTCGGCCCCACGATCACAGTGAACTTTCCCTCGGGGATGCGCACGTTGAGGTTCTCGGAGATGATGCGCTGCTCGTAACCGATAGTCAGCGCTTCGGCATGCAACTGAGGGGCAGTACTTGTGGGGCTCATGATTTCCTTGCTTCCCTGGCCAGCAGCCAGACGAGGTAGATGCCGCCGATGCACACCGTCACAACGCCCACAGGCAACTGGATCGGAGCAAAGAGGCGTTGCGCGGCGAGGTCGCTGGACACCAGGAGGAAGGCGCCCATTACTGCGGAGGGCACCAGCGTGATGCCGGCACTACGGGTGAGCCGGCGGGCAAGCTGCGGTGCGGCGAGGGCCACGAAGGCGATGGGGCCGGCGACGGCGGTGACGGCTGCGGTCAGCGCGACGCCCAGGATGAGCAGCAGCAAACGGGTGGGTTCCGCCCGGACGCCCAAGGCGCGTGCGGCGTCGTCGCCCATTTCCAACAACTGCATCCGACGTGCCACTGCCAGCGTGGCCAAGCCGACCACAACAGCCACGACGGCGGCAGGCGCCGCTTGCTCCCACGTGATGCCGTTGAGCGACCCGGCTCCCCAGACGGCTGCCGCCAAGGCGGCCTCGAGTTCCGCCTGCAGGATGAGCCAGTGGTTGAAAGCGGCCAGCATCGCACTGATCCCGATACCCACGATGATGAGGCGGAAGCCCTGGGAACCACGACGGTAAGCCAATAAGTAGACGGCCAGCGCAGTAAGGATGCCGCCAACAAGTGCGCCTGTCGCGATGCCAAGGTAACCGCCGCCAACCGTCAGCATCACGATCAGCGCGCCGGTGTAAGCGCCCGTGTTGAACCCGATGATGTCCGGGCTGCCCAAGGGGTTCCGGGTCATGGACTGGAAGATGCCGCCGCTCATTCCCAGCGCGGCGCCAAACACCAGCGCAGACAGAACCCGGGGGAGGCGCCACTCCATCACGATGGTCTGGGCAAGTCCCGGAGCATCGCCAGTGAAAGCCTGCAGTACTTGTTGTACCGGGACGTCGTAGTCACCAGTGGCCAGCGAAACCACGGCTACGGCAAGCGCGGCCAGAAGCAGCGGAATGCACACGAGGATGCTGCGGACATCGAACCGGACACTCAGTGAACGGTTGCGGACCAAAGCCGTGGGCCGGCCGAAGCTGACGCGGCTTCCGGGGCCCAGGCGATTCACAGCCCGCTCACTTTCCGGCGGCGGGCCAGCGCAATGAGCACCGGCGCACCAATGAACGCCGTCACCACGCCCACCTGGAGCTCACCAGGTGCGGCGACTCTGCCCACTACATCCGATACCAGCAGCAAAATGGGGGAGAGCACCACGGTGGTCGCCAGGATCCAACGCTGGTCCGGGCCCACGATCCAGCGGGCCACATGCGGAATCATGAGCCCCACGAAGCCGATGGCTCCAGCGCCGGCTGTTGCTGCGCCGCTGAGGAGGGTGATGGCCACGACGCCCAGGATTCGTGTGCGGTTGACGTTGGCTCCGAGGGAGGTTGCCAGGTCATCGCCCAGGGCCACGGCATTGAGCCCGCGGACGCAGAACAGCGCGACGAACAATCCCACTCCCATGAACGGGGCCACGGTGAGGACGGATTCCATGCTGCGGGTGTCCAAAGAACCGATGCTCCACGAGCGCAGGTGGTCGAAGGCTTTCGGATTCAACAGCGTGAGCCCGGAGCCGATACCGGTGAGCACGGCGCCCAGGGCAACCCCGGCCAGGGTAAGCCGGATCGGGTTCACCACGTTCCGGCCGGATGTACCGATCAGGTACACGGCAGCTGTGGTCAGGATGGCGCCAACAAAGGCGAACCAGATGTAGCCACTGAGCGAGCCAACCCCAAAGACGCCAATAGCGATCACAATGGCAAAGGAAGCGCCCGCGTTGACGCCCAGGATGCCGGGATCGGCCAGGGGATTCCGTGTGATCGCCTGGATGAGCGCTCCGGCCACACCCAAAGCGACTCCGACGGCGATTCCCATGAGTGTACGCGGCAGGCGGCTTTCGAGAATGATCGCGTGGTCGGCGGTGTCCTGCGGATTGGTGAAAGCTTCAACGACGGTGGACGCCGGAATAAACTTGGCCCCGACGCCCAGGCTCAACACCACAGCACCGAGGAGTACCGCCGCCGCCAGGAACAGGAAGAGGACCCGCCACTGGGATTTATTGACGACGCCGGTACGCCGGGCGGCGTCGGCGGCCGGACGGGCGGGGGCGGCTACTTGCGACATAGCGCCGTCATGTGGGACACAGCAGGGGACCATTCCGGGGAGTTGGGCGGTAATCGGGCGACCATTCCGTGACTGTTGTCACAACGTCACAGAAGTGTGCCTTAATTAGGTTAGCCTTACTCCGTGAAAAATGACGATTTTGAAGTGCAGCCGCGTAAGGCTTCCCCTCTTCGCAGAAATGCAGTGCGTACTCTCGCGATGAAGGTGGCCGGAGCCGCCGTAGTGGTGGGCCTCCTCGCGGGCTGCGGCACCAGTGGTGGCTCAGGCTCGAGCGCCGGCAACGCCGATGTTGCCACGGGCGGTTCCAAGTTCACCACTGCGGACCAGGAAACTGCCAAGCTGGGCACGGACGCTGCCCCGGGCGTTTTCCCGCGCACCCTCAAGCACGCCAATGGCGAAACCACCCTGGAGAAGAAGCCCACCCGCGTGGTGGTCCTCGACACCGGTGAGCTGGACGACGTCGTGACCTTGGGCATCACGCCGGTCGGCATGGCCACCACCGAAGGTGCCAACCCTGTCCCCACGTACTTGGCCGACAAGGTCAAGGATGTGGCCTCGGTGGGTACCATCCAGGACCTCAATCTCGAAGCCATTGCTGCGCTGAAGCCCGACCTCATCCTGGGCAGTCAGCTCCGCGCGGACAAGCTGTACAAGCAGCTGTCCGCCATTGCCCCCACGGTCTTCAGCATCCGCCCTGGCTTCCCGTGGAAGGAAAACTTCCTCCTGGTGGGCGAGTCCCTGGGCGAGGAAGACAAAGCCGTTAAGGCCCTGAACGACTACCAGACAGAAGCCGATGCGCTCAAGGCAGACGTGAAAGGCGATCCCAAGATCTCGCTGGTCCGCTTCCTGCCGGGCAAGATCCGCCTGTATGCGAACAAGTCGCTGATCGGTGTCATCCTGAAGGACGCCGGCTTGGCCCGTCCGGAGAACCAGAACATCGATGAACTCGCGGCCGAGATTTCAGCCGAGAACATCGAGCAAGGCGATGCCGACTGGATCTTCTACAGCAGCTACGGCGACCCCGCAGCTACCGGCGAAACGTCGGTTGTTGAAGGCGCCGTCTGGCCCAAGCTCGGTGCCGTCAAGGCCGGCCAGGCAAAGGCCGTCAGCGACGACGTCTGGTTCCTCGGCCTCGGCCCCACCGGCGCGCAGCTGATCCTCAAGGACCTCCGCAGCATGCTGGTCGGCTAACGCTTCCACCCCCACCACAAGCACCCCAACGACGACGGCGGCCCCCACCAAAAAGGTGAGGGCCGCCGTCGTCGTTGGTTGGGTACGGCTAGGCCTTGCGGGGGATACCCGTGCGTGCCATGGCCTCGGCGTAAGCGCCGTGGATGGCATCCAGGTATTCCTGCTGGCGGGCAGGAGTGCCGGCGAAGGACCGGCCGCCGAGCGAGCGGACCTTGAAGGTCTTGAAGCCGCGGCGGGCGATGCTGGCCGGAGCGGCCTTCATCAGCTGGTCGGCCAAGCGGTGTGCCTCATTGCCGTGTGCCACCAGGGCGGAGGTGCGCGGGAGGAGCTGCAGGAGGCGAAGCAAAGGCTTGAGGCCCTCGGTGATGTTGGCCGGCGTCAGCTTGCCCGGTTCCTCGGTGGGCTCGATCCACGGGTATGCGTTCCAGGGCATCATGAGCCCGGGACGGAGGCCCAGCTGCCACTGCATGCCGAGCATGCGGGTGGCGGCTTCTTCGTCACCCGGGGTGATGAAGCCTTCGCCGGTGTTGGTGCGCTGGTTGGAGAAAAGGCTGACGATGCGGCAGTCATCCATGCTGTGGGCGGGGTCGATGTAAAGGACCTCGCTGCCCGGCTTCTGCTCCTTGATGGAGTCGCACAGCTCGTTGACCTCGGCGATGTGCGGTTCGTAGCGGCGGTTCCAGAGGATTTCTTCGGGTGATTCAGTCGCCAGTTCTTGCATCAGGGGTTAGGTCTCCTAGGTGTTACAGCGCACCGTTCCAAGGGGCCGCGGGCATGCCGCAGCCGAACCTCAAAGGGTGCTGTTGGGGGCTAACTAACCTTACCGGACTATGGGCGTGAACGGGGCCCGCTTCGGCGCGCCCCCGAATGCGACGCGGCGTGTTGCCGCGGAAACGTGGCGCGTATCCCGACGCCGGTGGCCAACTCTCGACGACGGCACGCGGGTTCGTGCATGATGCGGCGTATGGAGAAACATGAATCGCCCGCTGCCGCGGTGTCCGCTTTCGAGGGCTTGGGGGCGGATCTGGCGCCGGCCGGCGTTGTCATGGGAAAGATGTTCGGAGCAACGTCCCTGATGCTGAACAAGAAGGCATTGGCCTGTTTGAACGGAGACAAGGTGGTCTTCAAACTGGGCCGGGACACTGTAGAGCATGCCCGCGCACTGGCCCTTCCCGGAGCCGTCTTGTTCGATCCTTCCGGGATGAAGCGTCCCTTCAAGGACTGGGTGGAAGTGCCTTTCCCATCGCACGCGGAGTGGCCCGCGTTCGCCGAAGCTGCGTTGCAATTTGTGGCAGGTGAGTGATTAACCCTTAAGTGCCGTTCCGCGTCGCTTCTCTCCGCCTAAGTCGATCATGGGTTGGAGGGGAGTCATTCGGCGACCCCTCAGGCGCCAACATCCAGCTCGGGGGAACAATGGTTGCACATGAAGTAGCTTCACCGGAAACAACGCAGCGTCACAGCAAGGTACCCAAAGTCCGCGCCATCCTGGCCGGCGGTCTGGTCCTCGGAGTGGGGGCGGCCATCACCCTCGCCGCCTGGAACGACTCCGAATTCGCGCAAGGCACTTTCACTGCGGGCACTTTCAATCTTGAAGGCAGCACTGACGGCACCACCTTCGGGGAGAACCCCGTTACGGCCCCCGCAACGCTGGGCTTCACGGCAACACCGTCCAACCTCTCACCGGGCGACGTCGTCACGGCACCCTTCGCGGTCAGGCTGGACGACGCTACTACCAACGACGCCACGGTCACCGTCTCAACGGAAGCTTCGACGGGCGCACTGACCGGTCTCACGTATTCCCTCACGCAATCGACGGATTTTGGGTGCGCCGAACCGGTGGACACCACGTTGGTGGCAGCCGGACAGGTACTGGGGACGACGCCGGGCAGCGTCACCTTTGCGCTGACGCAGGGAGCGGGCACCGATCCGGGCGCACCGGTGAACCTATGCTTCAGGATCACTGCGGACGATGACCTCGTCCAATCCCAAACCGGGACCACCACCTGGGAATTCGCCGCACAATCGCAGTGATCCATGGGCCGTCGACAAGCCAAGATTAGACGCGGTGCGGGTTTCCTCCGCATCCGTGCGCTCCTTGCCGGGGCATTGGTGCTGGGGCTCGGCAGCTCCGTGACCCTGGCATCGTGGACCGACAGCGACTTCGCCCAGGGTTCTTTTGGTGCGAGTGTCTTCCAAACGGAGTCGAATGTCACCAAACCGTATGACGCCCTTGGCACGTGGAGCACCAACGACGTATCCCCTGGCGGCGCCCTGGTGTTCAATGCCGCCGCGATGAGCCCGGGCACGGTGGTTTACGCCCCCTTCGCGATTCGGACCAAGGCAACGTCGGTGGCCGGCGAAGTGGTCCTCGGGATTCCCGTGGTGACCAGCAGCGGAACCGGGAACGCTGACCTGGGCGCGGCGCTCCGGTACCGAGTGGTCAGGTCGGCCACATGCCAGGCGTCGTCGTTCACCGGAACGCCAACGTTCGTGGTGGGCAGCGACGGCGCTAAACCGTTCACGCAAGGGCAAGCCGCCGGCGTCGTCAATCCTCTGGCCGCAGCGTCGGCCACGCTCCCCGGGGCGCCCACACAGTTCTGCTTCGAAGTCACTCTTCCTGTCGGTGCGAATAACGCACTCCAGGGCCAGACCGCCACTGCGACCTGGCAGTTCACTGCCACCTCAAGCACATGAGCCTCCGCCCGTTCCGCGGCCGGCTGCGCGAAATCCTGTTGAACATCGCCGCGGCAGGCGGTGCCGTGTGCATCCTTGCGGTGATCTGTGCACTGCTCTTCAACATCACCCTGATCATGTTCAAGACAGGTTCGATGTCGCCCACCATTCCGGCAGGATCTCTGGCTGTGGTTCGTGAGATCCCGGCGGACGAGGTCAGTATTGGCGATGTGGTGACCGTGGACCGGCCCGGGAAGCTGCCCATCACGCACCGGGTCCAAACGGTGGTGCCCGCGGATGGCCCTGCAAGAACCATCACCATGAAGGGCGACGCCAACATCGAGGCCGATCCCGCGCCCTACGTGGTGGAGCACGTCCGGCTGGTCCTCTGGTCCGTGCCGGGGCTCGCCCAACCAGTGGCCGCGGCCGCCAACCCGCTGGTCCTGGGCGCCACCACAGTGGCCGTGTCCGCGCTGGTGACGTGGGTGCTCTGGCCGCGGCAGTCACGCCGACGCGGGGGCGGACAGCATGTGGCGGCGTAGTGGGCTGTGGACGGCAGCCGTTGCGGCAGTGCTGCTGCTGGGTGCCGCACCCGCGGTTGCCGCCGATAGGGAGGCTTCGGGTTGGTTGGAGCTCGACGCCGGTCCAGGCGGCCAAGTGCATCGGCTCACCCCGGGCGGCAGTGCGGATTGGGCGGTGGATGTCCATGTTCGCGGCGAACCTGCCACATCCCTCGACGTCGGGCTGCAATCCGAGCCGGCGTCAACGGAGGTGCTGCGGGATTTCCTGAGCGTGGAGCTCAAGGCTTGCTCGCAACCCTGGGAGGGAAGCTCCTGCGCGGAGGGCCAGCGTGTCTTGTTGGGACGGACATCGCTGGACGCTGCCGGGGGTGTGCAGGTGGACCTCATGGAACCCGGCAGTGCCGAATCGACCAACGCCTACGTCCTCCTGACAGCAACGTTGGCCGAGGACGTGCCCCGTGAGGTGCAGGGGAGCCGTACGCAGATCGTGGTGGGCGTCCACGGGTCAGGGGACGACACGGGTGGGCCGGACTTCCCCGAAAACCCGGCCGGGCCGTCGTCGGGAATCCTGGCCGACACCGGTTTTCGCCTGGGAGGGTTTGCGCTCCTCGGTTTCGGGGCGGTCGCGGCAGGATTTGTCCTGGCGCGCATGCGGGGTGCTGCCGGGTGAATATGTTCAAGCGGGCGCGGGTTGGACTGACGGTGGCGTTGCCCCTCGCCGTCGTGTTTTCCGCGGTGAACCCGCCGGCCGTCACGGAAGCGGCATGGCAACGCGATCAGTACTCGGCGGGGAGCTTCGGTACCGTGACCATCCCGGCTCCAACACTCAACGGTCCATGTGTGTACAACAACGGGATCGCCGGTCTGGGCGCCTATGTGCGGGTGTACTGGAAACCACCAGCAGGCTACGCACTGGCGGATGCAGAAATGCAGGCCTCCACCAGTGGCCTGGGGTCCCTTCTGGCGCCACTGACCGGCTACTCGTTGGCTGCGAACACTACCGGAACAGCGGCAGGCGGATACACCACGGACGTTGCCACCAATTTGTTGGGCGGTCTGCTGGGCCTTGGCACGGAACTCCAACTCGCCATTGTGGTGAAGCGGTACGGGTGGACCTCCCAGCCGGCCTCAGTGGCCACGAATGCGGGACTCATCCTTGGACTGGGCGGCAACTGTCGGAATCTGCCCGCCGCGTAGTCCGCACGGATCCTGCACGTGTTTCGCTGGAGAAAACTTCACCGGGCCGTCTTTCAAGACGCCTTGACACAAGAGAAACCGGTGCCATCGGCTAAACTTGGCTGGTAAGAGCCCCGAACTCTTGCGTATGCCGGCCCCCGTGGCAGGCTGCACCGGTAATGTCGGGGCATTCTCATGTACGGCGCCGAGCCCCAGTTATCCTTCTGGGGCCAGCCCGAAAGAATGGGGGAGGATCCCATGCCCGCTATCGTGATCGTCGGAGCCCAATGGGGCGACGAAGGCAAAGGCAAAGCAACCGATCTGCTCGGTGGCCGCGTTGACTACGTGGTCAAGCCCAACGGCGGTAACAACGCCGGGCACACCGTGGTTGTTGGCGGTGAGAAGTATGAGCTGAAGCTCCTTCCCGCGGGCATCCTGAGCCCCAACGCAATTCCTATTATTGGCAACGGCTGCGTGGTGAACCTCGAGGCCCTGTTCCAGGAAATCGATGGCCTCGAAGCCCGCGGCGCGGACACGTCCCGCTTGCGCGTCTCGGCCAACGCCCATTTGGTTGCCCCGTACCACCAGGTCCTGGATAAGGTGACCGAGCGCTTCCTGGGCAGCCGCGCCATTGGTACCACCGGCCGCGGTATTGGTCCTGCATACATGGACAAGGTGGCCCGCCTGGGCATCCGCGTCCAGGATGTTTTTGACGAGTCCATACTCCGCCAGAAGGTGGAAGGCTCGCTGCGCCAGAAGAACGAACTCCTGGTCAAGGTGTACAACCGCCGCGACATCTTGGTGGACGAGATCGTGGAGTACTTCCTGTCGTTCGCGGAGCGGTTGCGCCCGTTGGTCATCGACAGCACGCTTGAGCTCAACAACGCGCTGGACGAGGGCAAGGTTGTCCTCATGGAAGGCGGCCAGGCGACGTTCCTGGACGTCGACCACGGCACCTACCCGTTCGTCACCTCGTCCAACCCCACGGCCGGCGGCGCGTCCGTTGGCTCGGGCATCGGACCCACCCGCATTTCGCGGTCCATCGGCATCATCAAGGCGTACACCACGCGTGTTGGCGCCGGCCCGTTCCCCACGGAACTCTTCGACGAGATGGGCGTGTACCTGCAGAAGACAGGCGGCGAGTTCGGTGTAAACACCGGCCGTCCCCGCCGCTGCGGTTGGTACGACGCCGTCCTGGCCCGCCATGCTTCCCGCGTCAACGGTTTCACGGACTACTTCGTCACCAAGCTGGACGTCCTCACGGGCATCGAGCAGATTCCGGTTTGCGTTGCCTACGATGTTGACGGCGTCCGCCACGACGAAATGCCCATGACGCAGACCGAGTTCCACCACGCAGTGCCCATCTTCGAGTACTTCGACGGCTGGACCGAGGACATCACCGGTGCCCGCACCCTGGAGGACCTTCCGGAGAACGCCCGCAATTACGTGCTGGCGCTCGAGAAGCTTTCCGGCACTCGCTTCTCGGCGATCGGCGTCGGCCCGGACCGCGACCAGACGATCGTGGTCCACGACCTGATCAACGACTAGCTTTACTGCCGCCTCGACTGCGGCGGACTGGATTTACGACGACGGCGGGTCACCTCGGTTCCTCACGGAACCGCACGGTGGCCCGTCGTCGTTTCTTCGCGCCGTGCCGGGCTTGTAACCTCGATCTTGCACGGACGTGGGTTGCCGGGCGTCGAATCGGCCACCGCGGCGGAGGCCCGAACTCTCCCAGGGGCCGGGACTAATTCGTCATCTGGAGGGGTTACGCCATGTGGACCAAGCCGGTGATGACGATGGGAATGTGAGCGCATGAGCACAGCAACTGACGAAGGAGTCGGGTTCCGCTCCCGGCGCGGACCCATTCTGGTTGCTCTGATGCTCGCCACCGGCCTGGTGGCGATCGATGCCACCATAGTGGCCACGGCAGTGCCTTCGATCGTTGAGGACATCGGTGGTTTCACCTCCTTCCCTTGGCTCTTCTCCGCGTACCTGTTGGCGCAGGCCGTCTCAGTACCCGTCTACGCCAAGCTCTCGGACGTCCTGGGCCGTAAGCCGGTCATCCTCCTCGGGATCGGGCTCTTCCTCCTCGGGTCGATCCTCTGCGGCGTGGCGTGGAGCATGCCGGCACTCATCGCTTTCCGGGTGCTTCAGGGCCTCGGGGCAGGTGCGGTCCAGCCTGTGGCGATCACTATTGCAGGTGACATCTACACGCTCGCTGAGCGGGCGAAGGTGCAAGGCTACCTCGCCAGTGTGTGGGCTGTGTCGTCGGTTGTAGGGCCAACGCTGGGCGGCGTCTTCGCGTCACTGGGGATCTGGCGGTGGATCTTCCTCATCAACATCCCGCTGTGCCTGCTGGCGGGTTGGATGCTGATCCGTACCTTCCACGAGAAGGTGGAGCGTACCAAGCACCGCATAGATTATCCGGGGGCGGCGCTGCTGACGGTTTCGTTGAGCCTGCTCATTCTCGGGGCACTCCAGGGTGGTCAAGCCTGGCCCTGGAACTCGCCTATCAGCATCGGCGTTTTCGCCGGGGGAGCTGTGGTGTTCATCGCGTTCCTCCTGGTCGAGAGGAAGGCAGCGGAGCCTATCCTGCCCATGTGGGTGGTCTCCCGCCGGCTGCTGGCCACAACGGCGTTGGTCGCGTTCGGGGTGGGTGCTGTGATGCTGGGGCTCACTTCCTACGTCCCCACGTTCCTCGAAGGTGCCCTGTCCACCTCACCGCTGCTGGCCGGTCTCGCCCTGGCGGCCTTGACGCTGGGTTGGCCAATCAGCGCTTCCCAGGCCGGCCGCTTCTATCTCCGTATCGGGTTCAGGAGTACAGCCATCATTGGCATCGTGGTCACCGTTATCGGATCGGCGGTCCTTGCCCTGACCGCCTCATCGCCCAACATTCTCCTGGTGGCGATGTCCTGCTTCATCGTCGGGCTTGGCTTGGGGCTGGTAGCAACCCCGAGCCTCATCGCCGCCCAGACCAGCGTCGAATGGAACGAGCGGGGCGTTGTCACCGGGACGAACCTTTTTGCGCGCTCCATCGGCAGTGCCATCGGCGTGGCCGTGTTTGGCGCAGTAGCCAACTCCATCTATGCCAACGGTCCAAGCGGTGGTCCGGATCCGCACACTACGGTGTCGGCGTCGTCAGCGGTCTTCCTGGCGGTGCTTGTCAGCGCAGTGCTCACCGTGGTGGCGGTGCTTGCCATGCCTGCTGAAAGCAAAGGCCGAATCGCAGATACGGCGTCGAAGGCCAGCGCGGAGCCTGCCAAGGACTAGTCTCGAGGCATGGAAAATCCGCTCGCAGGCACCCTGGAAAAGTTGTTTGAAGGCACCGTGTGGGCGGAGGGTCCTGTGTGGATTCCGGAGTCGCAGACCGTTCGCTGGAGCGATATCCCCAACAACCGCATCCTGGAGTTCGATCCCGCCACGGGTCGGGCCCGTGAGTACGCCACCGCCGTCGAATACACCAACGGCCGGACGCTGGACCGCGATGGCAGTGTGGTGCAGTGCAGCCACGGCCGCAGGCGCGTTGAGCGGGACCACGACGGCGTGGTGACAGGCATCGTCGATACGTTCGGTGGCCATCGGCTCAATTCGCCCAACGATGTGGTGGTGGCCGGCGACGGCACTGTCTGGTTTACGGACCCGCCGTACGGGATCCTGCCTGGTACAACCGAAGGTCACGAGGGCGAACAGGAATACGGTGGCTGTTACGTGTTCCGCTTCGATCCGGAATCGGAAGAGCTTACGCCGGTGGTCACGGACCTTGTTCACCCCAATGGTTTGGCTTTTTCTCCGGACGAATCGCTGTTGTATGTGGCTGACACGGCAGGTCCGGGGCTCGGGGTGCCGTTGCGGATCGCTGTCTATCCGGTTGACGGCGGCGGGTGCGGGGATGGTCGGACCTTCGTTGAGCTTGAGGACAACGCAGCCTCGGACGGATTCCGCGTTGACGTCGAAGGACGCGTGTGGACGTCCGCCGGGTCTGCGGTGCGGGTCTACGCGCCCGACGGTGAGCTGCTGACCGCCGTCGACGTTCCGGAAAGAGTCTCAAACCTTTGTTTTGGCGGAGCTGACGGCGCCGATCTGTACATCACTGCGACGTCATCGCTCTACCGGCTGAGGACGTCTACGCAGGATGCCGCGGCGAGGTAAAGGAGGCGCTCATGACATTCATGGACAAGGCCCAAGGGAGGGGAGCATAATAGTTAGCAGAGCTAATTAGCATTGCTAACCATTATTTCCATCTCAGGAGGCGCCTCCCTTTGACCACGGCCAGCGAAACCCCCACCACAGCGAGCGAGCCGGAAGGCATCAGTCCGGATGCCTTGGCCATCGACCTGCGAACTGCCGTGATGCGCACATCGCGACGTCTCCGCATCGAAGCAACGGGTGATGTCATCACCCCCGGTCAGTACACGGTGTTGGTGCACTTGAATGGTGCCCCGCAGACACTCCGGGAACTGGCGGAACGCGAGCATGTCCAGGCCCCCTCAATGACACGCATTGTGAATGCCTTGACTGACCAGGGCTTCGCCACCCGGCAGGCCCATCCCGGAGACGGGCGTCAGGTCCACATCAGCATCACTCCAGCGGGACAGGAAGTCCTTGCGGAGGCGCGCAGCCAACGGACCGCCTGGCTGGCCCAGCGCGTTGCAGGACTCAGCGAGGAGGACCGACTGACGCTCAGCCGCGCCGCGCACATCATGCAGGAAATGAGCGCCAAATGAGTGCCATGTTCCGGGCGCTCGAGAACCCCAACTACCGGGTTTGGGCGGGCGGTGCGCTGGTTTCCAACATCGGTACCTGGATGCAGCGCGTCGCCCAGGACTGGTTGGTCCTGACTGTCCTCACCAACCACTCCGGTACGGCCGTCGGCATCACCACGGCCCTTCAGTTCCTTCCCATGCTGCTGCTGGGGCCCTATGCGGGCGTGCTTGCCGATCGGTACCGCAAGCGCGTGATCCTGCTGTGGACCCAGACCGCGATGGGGGTCTGTGGGTTGATCCTGGGCCTGCTGGTGGTCACGGGCTGGGCGCAATTGTGGCATGTCTACCTCGCCGCCCTTGCACTCGGAATTGCTGCGGCGATCGACGGTCCGGCCCGGCAGGCGTTTGTCTCCGAACTCGTAGGACCGGACAAAATTTCCAATGCCGTGGCCCTCAATTCCGCATCCTTCAACAGTGCCCGGCTTACCGGCCCAGCCATTGCCGGCCTGCTCATTGCGTGGATCGGCACAGGCCCGGTGTTCCTCATCAATGCGGTGAGCTTTGTGGCGGTCATCATTTCACTCTTCCGGGTGAAGCTCTCCCAGCTTGAGCCGAGCACTCCAGTGGTGCGCGGCAAGCATCAAGTGGTGGATGGCCTGCGCTACGTTCGGCAGCGTCCGGACCTGGTCCTCATCCTTGTCATGGTGGGGCTGCTGGGAGCCTTCGGCATGAATTTCGCTGTCACGAACTCGCTGATGGCCACCGCTGAATTTGGCATGGGGCCTGAAGAATTTGGACTCCTCGGTTCCATCATGGCCGTGGGAACACTCGCCGGCGCGCTGCTGGCCGCCCGACGATCCGGCCCCCGGCTGCGCTTCATGCTGGGAGGTGCCTTGACCTTGGGGGCATTCACCCTCCTGGCCAGCATCTCGCCAACGTTTTGGATCTATGCGGCGGTCCTCATCCCGGTGGGCCTCGCATCCATCACGTTCCTCAACAGCTGCAACACCACTATCCAGTTGTCCGTGGAACCCCAGTTCCGGGGACGGGTCCTGGCGCTGTACCTGGCCATCCTGCAAGGGGGTACGGCGATTGGTGCGCCCCTCATGGGCTGGATCGGCACGGAGTTTGGTGCTCGATGGGCGGTGGCCGCTGGAGGAGCTATCGTCCTCGCCACCGGCGTGGCATCGGTGATCCTGGTCAGCCGTCGCAGCCAACGCACCATCCGCGATCAGGTACGTGCCGCGTGGCTCCGAAGGCGCGCGACGCAGGCTTCCTGAGGCCCCGGCAAACGCAGGCCGACGACGGCGGCGGGAGGCTTCCGCCGCCAGCGGCCCCTAGGCGTGCTGCGCCCGGCCCGATACGCTGAACAAAAGCACAGCCGTGCTATCAAAGGGAGTTACCGTGTCAGGAAGCAACCCCGATCCTTACGAGGACAAGATCACTGGGCTGGAACCCGGAGGGGGCGTTCCACCGGGAGAGACGCCTCCCGGGGAAGCCTCGACCGCTGGGCCACAGGGCCACGATGAGGGCGGGCCGAGGAAAGGAACGCAGGTCTTCTGGCTGGCGGCGATCGGTGCGGGCGTCCTCCTGTCCTTGCTCTATTTCATCGGCTACATCGTGGGGTTTTTCGACTAGGCGGCGTGGTGTTCTACTCGACGAGCTTCCCGGCGACGGAATCGTCCGCGTTGGCCTCGGCCAGGGCACGGAAGGAATCCGGAGCTGGAGGCAGACTTTCGAACCTGACGCCCTCATCTGTGGACCAAACAAAGTTCCCCTGCAGTGAGGGATCTGCCGTTGGGAAGTCAGCACGGTTGTGGGCGCCGCGGGTTTCGCGGCGTTCAAGGGCGCACTCAAGCGTGGCTCGTGCTGCCAGCAGGGAACCGAGCAGGTCGTAGGCGTGGGCCAGGTCATCGAACCCTGCGATGTCCGGATGGGCGGTAACCAGCTGGGCGCGCTCTTCCAAAGCGGTCAGCTTGGCGAGTCCTTGTTCCAGGCCCTGTTCGGTGCGCACCACCCCGGCGTGTTCGGTCATGAGGTTGCGCAGTTCACGCTGCAGCCGCCGGGCGGACTCTGTTCCGCGTTCACTGAGCAGTGACTGCATTTCCCCGCGGGCTATTGCGACGGCGGCGGCATCCCGGACGATATGGGTGCGCGAATGGACGTAGCGGGCAACATGCTCGCCGGTGATACGTCCGTAGACGAGGAGCTCAATCAGTGAATTCCCGCCAAGGCGGTTGGCGCCGTGCAGCCCGGAAGAGGCCTCGCCGATTGCGTAGAGGCCGTTCACGCCCGTTCCGTGGTCCTCCGGTGCAACCCAGACCCCGCCCATCGAGTAATGAGCGGTAGGCGCAATTTCGATTTTTGTGGTGGTGATGTCCAGCATC
The DNA here is from genome assembly GCF_025421775.1 of Paenarthrobacter aurescens. Lineage (GTDB taxonomy): Bacteria > Actinomycetota > Actinomycetes > Actinomycetales > Micrococcaceae > Arthrobacter > Arthrobacter aurescens_B. The sequence goes on from NZ_JAOEFX010000006.1 coordinate 192,922, forward strand.
TGCAGGTCGATCAGGGTGCGATAGACCCGTGGCAGCTTTTCCATGATGGTTTCCCGCGGCAGGTGGGAGACGTCCAGATACACGCCGCCCTTCTCGGTCCCGCGACCTTCCGCGACTTCGGTGAATGCGGCCAGCGCAACCCGGTCCCGGGTGGAAAGTTCCATGCGCTCAGGGTCGTAGCGTTCCATGAAGCGCTCGCCGAGAGCGTTGGTGAGGATGCCTCCTTCTCCACGCGCGGCTTCGGAGACCAGCGTCCCGGCCGCGTCGTCGGGCTCCAAGAGGCCGGAAGGGTGGAACTGGACCAGCTCGGCGTCGCGGATTCGGGCTCCGGCCAGGGCGGCCAGCCGGAAGGAATCCCCGGTGTTCTCATCTCGCCGGGACGACGTGTGCCGCCAGATGCGGGTATGTCCGCCTGCGGCCAGGATGACCGCATCTGCGTGAATTTGCACGGGGGTGCCGTCAACTATGTCGAATCCGTAAGCACCGAAGACGGTGCCGTCGGCGACGAGCAACCGGGTGATGTAAACGGTGTCGATGACCGGCACGTTCAACTCTGCGGCCCGGCGCATCAGCGTGCGCTGGATCTCCAACCCGGTGTAGTCCCCTGCGTAGGCGGTGCGGCGATACTTGTGCGCGCCGAAGAAGCGCTGCGAGATGCGGCCATCTTCCTCCCGGGCGAACGGCATGCCCCACTGTTCAAGGTCCTCGATGCCCCGGGCCGCATTGCGGGCTACTGTCTCGACGATGGACGGATCGGCCAGGAAATAGGACTCCCGCAAGGTGTCGGCGGCGTGCTGCTGCCAGCTGTCCTCGGGGTCCATGGTGCCCAAAGCGGCATTGATGCCACCGGCGGCCAGGCTCGTGTGGGCGTCATGCTTGCGGCGCTTGCCCACCGCCAGCACCTGCACGCCTTGTTGGGCGAGTTCAATGGACGCCCGCAGGCCGGCGCCGCCAGTGCCGATGACCAGCACGGTGGTAGACATAAGGCGTTCTGGAATCGTGTTGAGGTTCATGGTCCCCACGCTAGAAGGAACAGCATCATGTCTCCAATGAATTGTTCGAGTCAAGTCGATGCGTTTACGCTATGACCATGAAGCTAGAGCAGTTACGCTCCTTTGAGACGATCGCCCGGGTGGGCCATTTCACACGCGCGGCCGAGCAACTGTTTCTCGCGCAACCTTCCCTCAGCAGGCAGATCGCAGCACTTGAGGCCGATCTTGGAATGGCCCTTTTCCACCGCGGACCGTCCGGAGCGACTCTGACCAATGCGGGGGAGCTCCTCCTGCCCATCGCCCGGCGCATGCTCGGTGACGCGCAGACCGCGCGGGAGCAGATGAACGAGCTTGCAGGGTTGCGCCGGGGTCGCATTCGTCTGGGTGCTCCACCTACCCTGTGCGTCTCACTGGTGGCCGATGTACTGGCCGCATTCCGAAGCGCGCACCCCGGAGTGGAATTGCACATCACTGAAGGCGGCTCGCGCTTCCTGGTTGGCGCCCTCCACGAAGGCGCTTTGGACCTGGCTCTTGTCGTCACCCGCGGAACGGACCCCGCCGTGCAGGGCACTGAACTGGTTCCGTTGCTGACGGAGGAGCTGGTGGTTGTCTCCGCCTCCGGATCAGCGACGCCGGAAGAACTCACCCTGGAAGAGTTGGCGCGCATTCCGCAGGTGGCTTTCAACCGAAGCTATGACCTGCGGATGGCTACCGAGGCTGCGTTCTCCGCCGGCGGCTTGGAGCCCGTGATCGCCGTCGAAGGCGCCGAGATGGACGCCGTGCTACGGTTCGTGGAACGGGGACTGGGTGTGGCGGTGGTGCCGGCAATGGTAGTCATCGGTCGGCCCGGACTCCGCAGTACCCGCCTGGTCAATCCTTCGCTGACAAGAACAGTCAACCTGGCCCGACGCAACGACATTGGACCCTCAGCAGCCGTTGCAGCAATGCAGGAGTTCATCTTCAGCACAGTGGACCGGCTGGCGGCCCCTGGAACCGACCTTGCACGGCTGGTCACGCCAACAGCACGTCACTGAGGGATATCAGATCAATCCGAGATCAGCCACGGCAGCTCGCTCGTCGAAAAGCTCAGCGGCTGTAGCGTCCATCTTCCTGCGGCTGAAGTCGTTCACTTCCAGTCCTTCAACAATTTCCCAGTTTCCGCCTGAGGTGGTCACTGGGTATGAGTAAACAAGACCTTCGGGCACGCCATATGATCCGTCGGAGGCAACGGCCATCGAAACCCAATCGCCCTCGGGGGTGCCGAGAAGCCAGTCGCGGGCTGCGTCGATGGTTGCCGATGCCGCCGAGGCCGCAGAGGATGCGCCCCTGGCCTCGATGATCGCTGCGCCTCGCTGAGCGACCGTCGGGATGAAGTCATTCTCAATCCAGTCTTGATCGTTCACCACCTCGGCCGCGTTTCTGCCGGCTACCTCCGCGTTAAAGATGTCCGGGTACTGCGTTGCAGAGTGATTGCCCCAGACGGTCAACCTGCGGATCTCCCGGACCGGGACTTGTGTCTTTCGAGCAAGCTGGCCGAGGGCACGATTATGATCCAGCCGGGTGAGGGCGCTGAATCGTGTGGCGGGGATGTCCGGCGCGTTGCTCATGGCAATCAAGGCGTTCGTGTTGGCCGGATTGCCAGTCACACCGATACGGACGTCGTCGGCCGCGACACGGTTGAGAGCCTTGCCTTGCGCCGTGAAAATAGCACCATTGGCGCTGAGCAGGTCGCCGCGTTCCATGCCCTTGGACCGCGGACGGGCGCCAACAAGTAAAGCCAAGTTGACGCCGTCGAATATATGGTCGGCGTCATCGCCGATTTCCACCGAATCGAGCGCGGGAAACGCGCAGTCATCGAGCTCCATCACAACTCCCTCGAGGGCCTTCAATGCCGGCGTGATCTCCAGGAGCCGGAGTTGTACCGGAGTGTCCGGGCCGAAGAGGGCACCGCTGGCGATCCGGAACAGAAGGCTGTAGCCGATCTGGCCCGCCGCGCCGGTCACCGCGATCTTGATGGGTCTGCTCACGTGACGTTCTCCTTATCGATTTGATACACCGAAGGGCTTTGCAAGCTGTATGTCATGGTGCCACAGAGCTGTGGTTGCCAGTAATGGCCTGCGCTCGAGTCGCCAAGAGTGTCATCAGAATTTCCGATGTGGTTGTGCGGTTTTATTCGCTATGCAGATGCACTTTGTGCACGTGAGAATGAATTAACCGTCACAGAAAAGGGCCACAGCGTCCGTCATTTCAGCCGATGCTCCCAACGACGGGAGCCGTCGATCCGCGCTGTGACCCATCGCTAAATAGGAGAACACATGTCAAGCCAAGAGGTTGAGGTCCTCGTCGTCGGTGCAGGCCAGGCCGGGGTAGCGATGAGCGAGCACCTGAGCGAGCGGGGAATTCCCCACATCGTGCTGGAACGCCACCGCATCGCCGAGCGGTGGCGTTCAATGCGGTGGGACTCCCTGGTTGCGAATGGGCCGGCCTGGCACGACCGGTTCCCGGGCCTGGAATTCACCGGCATGGAACCCGGTTCGTTCCCCTCCAAAGAGCAGGTGGCAGACTACTTCGTGGCCTATGCAGAGAAGATCGGGGCGCCCATCCGCTGCGGCGTGGAGGTCAAATCCGTGCGCAGGAACGTCGGCGCACCGGGCTTCCAGGTGCAGACTTCTGACGGAGAGTTCAACGCCCGCTATGTCGTAGCCGCCACGGGGCCGTTCCAGCGGCCGGTGATCCCCGCCGTCGTACCCGAAACCGCCGGCGTGATGCAGATGCACTCAAGCTCGTACCGCAACCCGGGCCAACTGCCCGAAGGTGCGGTGCTGGTGGTCGGGGCTGGGTCATCGGGCGTGCAGATCGCGGCGGAAATCCAACGCTCCGGCCGCCAGGTCTTCCTCTCGGTAGGGCCGCATGACCGTCCGCCGCGGAACTACCGGGGCCGGGACTTCTGCTGGTGGCTGGGGGTGCTCGGCAAGTGGGACGCTTCCACTCCGGCAGCGGGTGCAGAGCATGTGACCATCGCGGTGAGCGGGGCAGACGGTGGCCATACCGTTGACTTCCGTGCGCTCGCCGAGAACGGAATCAAGCTCGTGGGACGGACCACTGCGTTCGACAACGGAACAATGCGTTTTGCGGATGACCTCCGCACCAATATCGCGAACGGTGATACCCACTACCTGGAGTTGCTCGACGAAGCCGACGCTTACGTTGAACGCAATGGCCTGGACCTCCCGGAAGAACCCGAAGCCCGCCTCCTCCGGCCTGACCCGGAGAGCCTCACCAACCCCATCCGCGAGCTCGACCTCGCCGGCGCCGGCGTCACGTCGATCGTGTGGGCCACAGGTTTCGCAGTGGACTACAGCTGGCTGCAAGTGGACGCCTTCGACGAGAAGGGCAAGCCGTTGCAGCAACGCGGTGTGTCCACCGAGCCAGGCGTGTACTTCCTGGGGTTGCCGTGGCAGTCACGACGGGGCTCAAGCTTCATCTGGGGCGTCTGGCACGATGCCAAGTACGTTGCCGATCAGATCACCATCCAGCGGAGCTATCTTGTGCACAACGAGCAGGACGCGCTGGTGGCGAGCGGAGCGGTCTAGCGCCGGAAGAAACCAGACACACCAGACAAACCAGACAAACCAGACAAACCAGACAAACCAGACAAAAGGGACCATGCCTGTCAGGCATGGTCCCTTTTGCTGTTTGGTGTCTCAGCCGAGCCCTGCCAGCGACCTGGCGGAAAGGGCCGCCTCCATCCTCTGCGGATCAAGCAGTCCGCGCTCCAACACGAGTTCCGCGATGCCCCGATGGGACGCGAGGGCTTCCTTGGCAAGTTCCGCCGCGGCCGCATATCCGATCAAGGGTGCCAGCCCGGTGACCACGCTGATCGACTCGATCATGCGTTGCTGCAGCACCTGCGTGTTCGCGGTGATGCCGTCCACGCAGTGCGTCCGGAGTTGGCGGCAGGCCACCGTGAGCCAGGCGATCGACTCCAGCAAGGCGTCAGCGATGACCGGCTCGAACGCATTGAGCTGGAGCTGGCCGGCCTCCACGGCCATGGTCACCGTCGCGTCGGCGCCGACAACCCGGAAAGCGACCTGGTTGACCATCTCCGGGATCACCGGGTTCACCTTGCCGGGCATGATGGATGACCCTGCCTGCACTGCGGGCAGGAAGATTTCCCCGAAACCCGTTTGCGGACCGGAGGAGAGCAATCGAAGATCGTTGCAGATCTTGGAAAGCTTCACTGCTGCCCTCTTCAAGACACCGGAGACGAGCATGAAGACGCCCGTATCGCTGGTGGCCTCCACGAGGTTGGTGGCAGAGGAGAGCTGCAGACCGGTGATGGAGCTGAGCTCGCTGATCACGGCGTGCCGGTATTCCGGGGAAGCTGTGATGCCGGTGCCGATGGCCGTGGCTCCCAGATTGGATTCCCGCAGGTGGGGCAACAGTTCCAGGAGCCGTTGGCCGTCTTCGCGTAGCGTTTCGGCGAACGCGCCGAACTCCTGGCCCATGGACATGGGGACGGCATCCTGGAGTTGGGTCCGGCCCACCTTGATGATGCCGGCGAACTCGGCGGCTTTGGCATCGAATGCTTCGATGAGCCTGCCGTGTTCGGCGCAGAACCAAGAGATTTCCCGCTGCAAGGCGATCTTGATGGCAGTGGGATACACGTCGTTGGTGGATTGGCTGCGATTCACATCGTCAATAGGGTGCAGTGCGGCGTAATCGCCCTTGGGGTGCCCCATGATTTCCAGGGCGCGGTTCGCAATGATCTCGTTGGCGTTCATGTTGGTGCTGGTCCCGGCTCCGCCTTGGATGGTGTCCACTACGAACTGGTCATCCAAATGGCCGTCCATGACTTCCAGGGAAGCCTTTTGAATCGCTGAGGATTTGTCGGGATCCAGAAGGCCCAGGCTTTCGTTTGCCCGTGCCGCTGAGTACTTCACGGCACCCAGGCTCCAAATGAGGGAACGCAGGGTGCCGATTGTTCGTCCGCTGACGGGGAAATTGTCCACCGCTCGCAGCGTGCTGATGCCCCAGTACGAAGCCTCGGGGACGTCTGCGTCCCCGAGGCTGTCGTGCTCTCGTCGTACTCCCGGGCAGGGAGAGGTTACTTGTTCGGTCATTGTCCTGTTCCTGAAAATGCTCACGACGCCGGACTCCCCGGCTATGCAGCCAAATAGTCCAGCGCCGTAAGCGCCAAGGCGGTTGCGCCGTCGTGAATGGCAAGGTTGGCTGCGTCGCCGACGCAATGCGCGGCGAACTCGGGTTGGTGGTTGGCTGCAGGGAAGCAGCCGAGTCCTATATAGGGGTGGATGGCCGGGACCACTTGGGACACATTGCCCATGTCCGTTGAGGCGCGGTTCATGGTTGCTTGCTCCGGAGGTGCGTCGAAGTCGCGGCCCAGGGCTTTCGCATGCCTGACGTACAGCTCCAGCGCCCGCAGGTCCGTGCGGAACTCCGAATAGGGTTCCGATTCCGGGGTCACCGACAGCTCGCAGCCCGACGCCAGGGCTCCGGCTTCGAAGCACCGGTGCACGCGCTCTTCGAGCTCGCCCAACTGCGCGAGTGATTCGGCCCGGACGTACCAGCGGCCTTCTGTTTTCTCAGGTATGGCGTTGGGCGCTTCACCGCCGCGGGTCTGGATCCCATGGACACGGGTACCGGCCGGCAATTGCTGGCGGAGGAGTCCCAACGCCACCTGGGCAACTATGAACGCATCGTTGGCATTGACTCCCTGGTCGGGATAGGCGGCAGCATGAGCTGATTTACCGCGGTATTCCACATGGTTGTGGGCCACGGCGTAGGGGCGGGCCTCGGCGGAATCGACGGGACTGGGATGCGCCATCATGGCCAGGTCCAGGCCCTGGAAGGCACCCTTCTTCAGCAGCTCGATCTTTCCGCCGCCGCCTTCCTCCGCGGGGGTTCCGTAGAGTTCCACGGTCAGGTCCCGCTCGGCGGCAAACTCTGCCAGGGCCACCGCGGCACCACACGAGATGGCGGTGATGATGTTGTGGCCGCATGCATGGCCAAGACCTGGAAGGGCGTCGTACTCGGCCATGAGCCCGATGCGACGGGAGCCCGTTCCAAACACCGCACGGATGGCAGTGGGGAAGCCCAAATACTCTCTTTCCACCTCAAAGCCGTGCGCGGCGAGATAGTCGGCGGTCCAGGCCGCCGCGCGGTGTTCCTGCCAGCCGAGCTCCGGGTTGGCGTGGAGCGTCCCGGAGAGCTGGATCAGCTCCGGCTGCTGTTCGGTGACGGAATCAAGCACCCGCTGACGCTGGACAGCGGCATCCACGGGTGTCACTGCTTCAGCGCTCATCGCCAGCCACTCCATAACCGACGGAAGCGGCGGGGTCCAGGCCCCGGACCACGTAGTCATGCCGCTGCGGAAGCCACACCCCCAGGAGGTTCTCCAGTTCGGTCATCGGGTCCTCATGCCAGTCCACACGCAGGTCCGTGTCCCGCCAACCGTGTCCGGACACCACCGAGATACCCGCTGACCGCACTGGTCCGGCCTCACCGCCTGCTGCTTCGGCGGCTCGCAGGGCGGCCATGAGGCGCACTTCCAGCTCGCCGGAGGCGGCTTCGAACGCGTCGCATAGGGCCTGGGCAACTCCCGAATGTGCCAGCATATTGCCCGCAGCTACACTGTTCGCTCCCCGGCCTTCGCCAAACACGCCAAGGGTATGGGCTCCGCTGAACACTGCGGATCCGCCCTTGCCATCCAGGACCACCAGTTGCCGGTAATCCACCGATGGTGACTCCTGCACGACGGCGTCGATCGCCTCCTGCGCGGAATAGCCGGCTTGCAGGCGGTCCAGCAACGCCGTTCCCAGCCGGGGGTCTGTGATGTTCTGGGAGCTGACGGCGCCGATCCCGTCGCGCAGGTGCGCGCACCGCGCGGCCACGGCGGGGGAGGACGAGGAGACCGCCATGCCGAACCTGCCGTGGCCGTCCGTGGCGGCAATGCTGAACGTCACTGCTGTCCCTCCGTGGAGAGCACTGCAGTGGCGTCAATTTCCACGAGCCATTCCGGGCGCGCCAAGGCCTGGACGACTATCCCGGTGGACACGGGGAACACGCCCTTGAGCCAGCGGCCCATGGTTCGGTAGACGGTTTCGCGGTAGCGGGGATCGATGAGGTAGACGGTCACCTTGACGATGTCTTCCAAACTGCTGCCGGCCTCCTTGAGCAACATGTCGATGTTGGCCATGGCCTTCTCTGTCTGGGCTTCGACGTCGCCGATTCCTACTGATTCCCGCGTCTCCAAGTCCTGTCCGATCTGGCCACGGAGGTAAACCACACCATTGGCCACCACTGCCTGGCAGAGGTCGTTATCCAGGTTCTGTTCGGGATAGGTCTCTTTGGTATTGAACGTGCGGATACGCTGGTGCTTCATGTCGCAGCTTGCCTTTCAGTCCTGTAAGCCGGGTGCTCGTATCCTTCAGCTTCCTGTGGCGTGCTAAATCTGTCCAACAGTTCTTTTAGAACGGTTGCATCGACTTTTCTGATGCACGGTGTAGTCTCGTGGCATGGATGTGACCCTCACGCAGTTGCGCTATTTCGTCGAAGCCGCGGCCCAGTTGTCCATGACAGGGGCGGCCGTGCGTTTGAATGTGGCGCAGTCGGCAGTATCGGCCGCGATTGCCCAGCTGGAGCGGCACGTCGGAACGCAGTTCTTTATCAGGCAGCGCTCCAAGGGCCTGGTGCTGACTCCGGCCGGTGAGCTGTTCGTCAGGGATGCCCAGGCCATCCTGGCGCAGGTAGAGGAAAGCATCGATCACGCGCGGGGTGAACACCAGAGTGTTGCCGGGCGAATCCGGATTGCCTGCTTTAGTACGCTGGCCCCGTTCCTGCTCCCCGGGGTGCTGACCAAATTGAGGGAGGACCACCCTGCCCTTGAGACGGAGGTCATCGAGACCGACACCTCGGGCTGCATCAGTGCGCTGCTCAGCGGGCAGGCTGATCTGGCCCTGTGCTACGACCTGGACCTGCCGGAGGCAATCGCCAGCTCTGTGGTGGACACTGTCCGGCCTTACGTGGCGCTGCCGCCGGATCACAGGCTGGCGGGGTCAAAGAGCGTCTCGCTGTCTGCGCTGAGCGGCGAATCCTTTGTGCTCCTGGACCTGCCGCACACCCGGGATCTCATGCTGTCCATCGCGCGCCTCGGTGGCCAGGAGCCGGACGTCAGGTTCCGCTCGGCCAGCTATGAAACCGTGCGCACGTTCGTCGCACGGGGCCTCGGCTATTCCATCCTGCACCAGCGGCCACAGCATCAGTTGACGTACGACGGCGGCCGCCTCGCCGCCGTCGAAATCCGCGACGATGTGCCGGAATTGAAGACAGTCCTGGCGCACTTGAAGTCCCACCGCCCCACGGCGAGGGTGCGGGCCGTTGCGCAGGCAGTGAGGCACCAAGTCGTCGCCGCCCGCTCGGCCCGAGCTTAGGTCAGCCCCTCCCATTCATCTGCTGAATAGATGCACTTGGTGTTAAAAATCTATTCGACAGATCATGTTCCCGCGTCCGAAAATGGTTACACCAGCAAACGGGCGTGACTCAAGTCACGTGTTCTGGTGGCGCAGTCCCAGGTCGGTCAACGTCGACCACCGCAGGCTCGCTCTCCCCATCCCAGCATCGGATCTTTTCCTCCAGGAGGAACTGTGAACACCAATAACAACGAGGGGCAGATCAGTCGAAAGGGTTTGCGCACCAGTGTTGCCGCCGGTTCCATCGGCGTCTTTGTCCACTGGTTCGAGTGGGCCATCTACGCCTATCTCGCTTCCACCATCGCCGTGGTCTTCTTCCCCCAGCAGGACAGCACCGCCGCGCTGTTGTCAGTCTTCGCCGTCTTCGCCATCAGCTTCGGCGTCCGGCCCCTGGGCGCGCTGGTCTTCGGCACGCTCGGCGACAGGATCGGCCGCAAGAAGACGCTGTCCATCGTGATTCTCTCCATGAGCGGCGCCACGTTGGTGGTAGGACTCTTGCCCACGTACGACGCAATCGGCCTGTGGGCACCCATACTGCTGGTCGCTGCCCGCGTGGTCCAGGGCCTCGCGGCTGGCGGCGAGTTCGGCAGTGCAGCGGCTTTCCTCGCCGAGTATTCGCCCCGGAAACACCGTGGCTTCGGCGTCAGCTGGCTTGAATTCGGAAGCCTTCTCGGTTTCCTGGCGGCCTCGTTGGTGGTCTTCGTGCTCTCCAGCGCCATGGACGCCCAAGCAATCGCCGACGGCGGCTGGCGCATTCCCTTCCTGATCGCGGTTCCCTTGGGAGTGATCGGCTTCTACATCCGTTCCAAGATTGAAGACACCCCGGAATTCCTTTCCCTGGAGGAACTGGGCAACGTCCCGCAGAGTCCCGTCAAGGAGGTCCTCACCAAACATCGGAAGCAGCTCCTGCAGATGAGCGGCCTGGAGATCATGATGCATGTGACCTTCTACGTGGTGCTGGTCTACCTCCTGACCTATCAAGAGAAAGTACTGGGGTTCGACGCCGGCACGGCCGCGCTGCTTTCCACCGCAGCTTCCGTGGCGGGCCTGATTCTCGTCCCGTTGGTGGGCGCGCTGTCCGACAGGATCGGCAGAAAGCCGCTCCTGATCACGGCCGCCATTTCGCTTGTGGTGCTGGCCTACCCGTTGTTCCTGATCATGCAGGCCGGCACAGCCTGGGCCGGCATCGTCAGCACCATCGGACTCGGCGTCATCCTGGCCCTCATCCTTGGCGTTCATGCCGCCGCGGCTGCCGAACTCTTTCCCACCCGCACCCGGCAGACGGGGCTCTCCATCGCCTACAGCCTTACGGCGGCCATCTTCGCCGGCACGGTGCCCTACGTCCTGACCTGGCTCATTGCCCAAACCGGCAACGACATGATGCCCGCCTTCTACCTCATTTTGGTTGGCCTGATTGGGTTGGCTGCCGTGCTGAGCATGAAGGAAAGCAAAGGCAAGGATCTTCTCAGCGGGGACGACGTCACGGCTCTACCCGGTGCTGTGGCCACCAAGGAAGCGCCGCCGATCCGCCTCTGACGCAACTGAACCGGCGCCACTGAAATTCGCACCACTGAATTCCGCACAGCTGAATTCGTACAACTGAATTCGGACAACCAGGCAGGAACCGCAGCCCGGCTCAGGATCTGAGCCCGGGCTGCGCCTGTTTCCGGGCGGCCAGCCTCGCCAGCGCACGCTCCACCAAATGCCGCTGCCGGGAACCCGTCACGGCATCCGGATCGAGCATGGACGTGACGTGCAGCCCCATCATGATGTTCAGCAGCTCGTCGGCAACCGCATCCGGGTCAACCAAAGGTTCGCATTCGCCGTCGTGCTCCGCCTGGGCGAGGAAGCCCATCACCAGGCCACGCCAGTGCAGCAAGGCCTCCCTGCCGACGGCGCGCAGCGCGTCTTCCGTCTGGGCGCGCTGCCAGAAGGAGACCGCTACCCGGGCTTCAACCACTGTGAGGGGGTCGGCCGGGATGATTTCCAGGCACAACCTTCTAAGGGCGGAAAGTCCCCGGCGTCCGGCCGTGCCGGCCGCGATGCGTTCGTTGGTTCGCTCGCAGATCAACTCGTAGGAGGCCAGCAGCAACGCGTCCTTGTTGGGGAAGTAGTGGGCCAGTACGCCCGGCGCCGCATAACCGCACTCCCTTGCGATGTCACGCATGCTGGCGTTCTCGATGCCTTGGCCCGCGATCAACCGCCACGTGGTTTCGATGATGGAACGGCGCCGTTCCTCGTGATCAACCAAGCGGGGCATGGTGCTCCTTCGTTCGCGGGGTCCATGGCTGGGACCGTGAGCACACTACCACCGCGGGAGCGCGGCTGCGCGTCCCGCGGCGGTGAGCGGTGCTCCGTGTGGCCCGCTTCAGTGCGCGCAGTGGCCGGGTTCGGAATGCCCGACGGCGGTACCGCAGTGGCCCGCAGCCGATGACGGCACGTTGAGCGTGGGATTCTCGTCGAAGAAGCCGTGCGGCTTCAGCGTGAATCCCGTGGTGTCAACGGGCATAATCGGCCAGTCCTCCGGGCGGGGGAAGTGGGTCAGGCCAAAGGAGTGCCACACCACGAGGTCTTGGCCATCGATGTCGCGGTCCTGGGCAACATAGCTGGGAAGCCCGGCACCTCCGGGGTGCTGGTTGACGAAGTCGCCCGCGGCGTAGAGCTCATCCTCAGCGTGCTTCGTGACCCACAGGTGGTGCTTGGCGAAAGCGGCCCGCGAGGCGATGGAGGAATCATCCGCCATGGCCAGCGTGGGGTTGCCTTCCGGGTAGAGGGTGTAGCCCACAGGGTGACCCAGGTGGTTCAACGAGTCCGGGTTGCTGATGTGCCACACGCGTCCCTTGGCTCCATCGGCGTCGCGGACTGCCTCCGATTCACGGGTCAACGCCGTGCGCTTCTGCGTGAAGGCGTTGCCATGCGGGTTTTCCGGTCCCTTCGGGAGGCGCACGAGGTCCAGTTCCTCAACGCGGTTCGTGGCGCCGTCGATCATCATGTCCAGCCGGGCGCTGAAGAGGTGCTGGTGGTAGGGCGCGCCAAGGCCGGGAGCGATCTCCGAGGCGTACGCGTAGTCCTTGTCCGAGAGCGCGGCAGTGAACACGATGCCCGTGGCCTTGGCCTCAAATTCGATGGTGCCGTCCAAGTAGAGGTACCAGTAGAAGCCGTAATCGTAGTTGCCCACGGTGGTGAAGAAGGAGACCACCAGGCGGCGGTTGCGGCGAACCTCGTTGGATCCGGCCCACTCATCCGTGTGCTTCCACAGGATTCCCGCGTCTTCCTCGTGGATGCAGATGCCGTTCTCTATGGTTCTCGGATTGCCGAAGTCATCGGCCACCACGGGGGACATGTAGGTGATGTCGCCCAGGCAGTCGCATCCAAGCTTGAGCGAGTTGGCGTCCCGGCCCACCAGGTACTCGCCGGAATCGAAGTAGTTCTGCCAACTGCGGTAGGGGGAAGGGTCGCCGTAGGGGACCACCATTTCGGAGATGGATGCGCGATGGACCACCGGGCGCCGGCGTCCCTTGTGCGAGTGGTTCAACTGGTGGAGCACCAAGCCTTCGCGGGCATCGAAGCCAACACGCAGGTCCCAGCCGGCCCAGGAAAGGTGATTGCCCTCAAGGGTGAAGCTGGGCCCTTCGGGTTGGGTGATCTCGATCGGTTTCAGGTCCGTGCGGTGCTCGCCGTGAATCGTGGGGTCGGTGTAGTTGCCATTGACCTCCGGAACTGGAACGGGACCGTCGTCGATCAGGTGGTTGACGCGGCGGTTTTCCACATCCACGAAGGCCACCAGGCCATCAATGGGGTGGGCCCACGGGTGGTCTGCGGCGTGGTCCTGGCGGAAGCCGAGGCCGCGTAGCAGCCGTTTGCCTTCCTCGTTCCCGTACTCGAAGACGCCTGCTGACAGGGGAGCGACGCGGACTTGGGCCGGGGTCAAGCCCCGGCTGGCAAGGGCTGCGTTCCACTGTGGGTCTACGGCAAGGATGTCCTCGATGAGCCCGAATTCCTCGAGAAGGACCGGCAACTGGCCATCGACGGCGGGATTCAGTTCGCGCTGGTCGAGCACCAAGCCGGTGGTCAGGGACAGGCGGACATCGAGGGAGCGGGACAGTGCAGCGTCCCAGAGCATGGCCCGGACCAGGCGGGCGGCGTCCGCAGCGGGTCCGTGGAAAGCGGTCTTCGGCGGTTCGATAAGGCCGAGATAGGCGAAGCGGGTGGTGTCTGCAACGAGGCCTGCATCTGCCAGGATCCGGCGGGCCTGCTGAATTTCCTGTGCCGAGAGCTGCTCAAGCGGGTGCTGCCCCTGAGGAGCCTGCGTCGTTGCGGCCAAGGGGGTGGTCTGAAGGGTCATGGCACTTCCTGAAGTCGATTTTTGATGGTACAACTGTTCAACCAACGCTTTGATGTTACCCACCTCACAGGCTGGCGTAAAGCCCTCAACCCAACGTCGCCGGCGGCCAGGAGAACCATGAACCAGCAATCCCGCCTACCTTGGCGGCGCGGGATAACCATGCCCGTTCCCGCGGGCCTCGTAGGAGTCTCCGCTGCGGGCAGCGCTGCAGCGCACCTGGTGGCGGCGGGGATTGGTCCGGCCGGCGTGATGGCTTGGTGGATGGCGGCCATGGGGGCTGCCTGCTTGACCTGTGCCGCTCCCATGGTGGGCTTTCCCAGCCGACGGTTGCGGCTCTGTGCCAGGCGGGGGACACCGCGAGCCGCCGGTCACCTCCTGGCCATGAGTGCAGCCATGATCCTCATTCACCTGGTCATCCTGTTGGGACCTGGCGGCGGGCATCATGGCTTGGCCCACGACCCCTCCGCGCCGGACCACCAGCCAGCCATGCTCACCCTCATCGGCGTTGAACTGCTTTGCCTCATGGCCGCTTCGGCAGCCCTCCGCATGACCCGTACCTCAACACCACCCCCGGAATTGAAACCCCACACCCAGGAGTCACCATGAACACCACCTCCACCACGCTGTCCCTCGATTGGCACGGCCGTGCCAATGCCCTGGCGATCGACGGCAGGGCATTCGTCGACGGTCGCCGGGCAGTGGCAGTCGGACAACTCACACGCCCCACCATCAGCCCGATTGACGGCCGCGTTCTGACGGAATTGAGCTCTTGCGGCCCGGCCGACGTCGATCGTGCAGTGGCCGCTGCCCGGCGGGCTTTCCCGTCGTGGTCCCGGCTGGGGGCCGACAATCGAAAGGGGCTGTTGCTGGCGTTGGCTTCCCTGATGGAGCGGCATGCCGACGAGCTGGCGCTCCTGGAGACGCTGGACAGCGGCAAGCCCATTCTTCAAACCACGACCGTAGATGTTCCCGGCGCCATCTCCACGCTGCGCTGGTACGCGGAGGCAGCGGACAAGCAGAACGGGGAACTACCCGCAGTTCCGCCCGGTGCAACCGCGATGGTGACACGCGAGCCCCTGGGCGTGGTGGCGGCCATCGTGCCGTGGAACTTCCCCCTGGAAATCGCTGTGTGGAAACTGGCTCCGGCGCTTGCCTCCGGGAATACCGTGGTGCTGAAGCCGGCCGAGCAGACTTCCCTGAGCGTGTTGCGGCTTGCGGAATTGGCCACCGAAGCCGGGCTCCCGGATGGCGTGCTGAACATCGTGACCGGCACAGGCCGGGAGGTAGGGGCAGCTTTGGCGCACCATATGGACGTTGATGCCTTGGCTTTTACGGGCTCCACTGCCGTCTCGCGCACCCTGCTGGAAGCCTCGGGCCGCAGCAACCTCAAGCGGCTCAGCCTCGAAGCGGGCGGCAAGAGCTCCAACATCATCTTTGCTGACACGGCAGACCTGCCTGAAGCGGCAGCCAAGGCTGCCTTCGGCGCCTTCTACAACCAGGGCCAGGTCTGCTCCGCGAACTCACGGATCCTGGTGCAGCGGGATATTCATGACGTGTTCGCGGCCTTGTTGGCAGAGGCGGCGGCCGGCTATCGACCCGAGGATCCGTTGGCCGGTTTGGCGGGCAATGGCGCCCTGATCAGCAGCGCCCACGCGAACGACGTCGAAGGCTGGATTCGGCGCGGCCGCGCCGAAGGTGAGGTGCTTTTTGGCGGTGGGCGGCGCGAGATCCATGGCTCTGATGCGTACCTGGAGCCCACGTTGTTGGGTGGTCTTGAGTCCGACCATGATGTCCATCGCGAAGAGATTTTCGGTCCTGTGGCTGTTCTCCACCCCTTCGACACGGAGGAAGAGGCAGTTCTGTTGGCCAATGCCACCGACTACGGATTGGCGGCGTCCGTGTGGACCTCCGACCTGTCCCGAGCCCATCGGGTAGCGGGAGAGTTGCTCGCCGGAACCGTCTCCGTGAACACGGTGGATGCTTTGGGGAACACCACGCCCTTCGGGGGCTTCAAGCAGTCCGGCTTCGGGCGCGACTTGTCGTTGCACGCCTTCGACAACTACACCGCGCCGAAGACCACATGGATCCAGTTCGGCTGATGATGTTCATCTGGAAAAGCGTTGATATGCATCATGATTCCATGGTTTACGTGATGCAGTTCACAAGCCTAGGCTGGGCCTGACAGCAGACCCGGTTAGGCGCCGAAGGGCTTTGGGGAAGCCCGCCCACCAGAATCTGCCAGCATCCTTACACCGTCTTAAGGACACCCTCCATGAAATCGATGCTTCGCTCCCGCCTCTTCGAAATAGAACAAGAGTCCATCGCCCCCATTCCGCCCGAGGCCCGGCACGGCCGCTCCAGGGAGCTTTTCACCATTTGGTTCGGCATGAACATGACACCCCTCACAGTGGTTACCGGCGCCACGGCCACCACGCTGTTGGGCCTTCCCATGCTCAGCTCCATCATCGCGATCCTCATCGGCCACGCGCTCGGTGGAATCGGCATGGCACTGCACGCAGCACAGGGACCGCAGCTCGGTGTCCCGCAGATGCTGCAGGCCCGCGGCCAATTCGGTTCGCGGGGTGCAAGCTTGATCGTTGCCGTGGCGATCCTCATGTTCGTGGGCTACTTTTCCTCGAACCTGATTGTTTCCTCGGATTCAATCACTGCTCTCCTGCCGGAAGCCAACGGAACAGCCATGATCATCGGCTGCGCTGTCCTCAGCTTCGTCATCGCGGCGTTCGGCTACAACCTGGTGAGGAAAGTGACTGCCCTGGGCGCCTACGTGGTTGGCGCCTTGGTGCTGGTTTCGTTCGCAGCCCTCCTTGCCAGCGGTGACTTCTGGGGCCAGGTGAACCACGGCGAATTCACGTGGACCGGCTTCCTCGCCATGCTGGCCATCGGCATCGTGTGGCAGCTGACCTACGCTCCGTATGTTTCGGACTACTCCCGGTACATGCCTGCCAAGTCGGGCACCAAGGGAGCCTTCTGGGGCACTTACCTGGGCTGCGTGACGTCCAGCGCGTTGCTGATGATTCTCGGCTCGGGAGTGGGGATAGCCGTAGCCGGCGTGGACACGATGACCGGGCTTCACGGCATGCTTGGTCCTGGACTCGGAGCCGCCGTTCTGGTGGGCTTCGCGCTGGTAGCTGCTGCCGGAAACTCCGTGAACGCCTATTGCAGTGCGCTGTGTGCCCTGACCTTGGTGGAAACGTTCTTCAGCGGATGGCGACCCGGAGCGAAAGCCCGGCTCGTGACGTCAATGGTCCTGCACGTCCTCGGCGTGACCTTGGCCCTGGCGGCGGCAACCAGCTTCGCCTCCTCCTACTTCAGCTTCCTCAGCGTGCTGCTTTACGTGCTCATTCCGTGGTCCGCGGTGAACCTGGTGGACTACTACGTCGTCCGGCACGGCTCGTACGCCGTAGACGAGTTCTACGCAGCCGATGGTGGCCGTTATGGCCGTTGGAATGCCGGCTCCCTGATCGTCTTCGCCGTTGGCGTCCTCGCGCAGGTCCCCTTCATGGCTACGCCCTTCTACACAGGAGCGGCGGCTGAAGCCATGGGCGGGATCGACATCGCCTGGCTGGTTGGCCTCGGCGTCAGTGCGCTGGCGTATATCGTGATCGCCCGCACCGCCCCGGCGCTGGTGCGCCTGGATGCTGACCACGGCCCCATCGAACCCCATCTCCTTGGAAAGTAACAACATGACCCACGCAGACTGGATTTTCAGCGGCGGCCCAGTTCACACCATGGACCCCGCCCACCCCCGCACCGACGCCGTTGCGGTGGCAGACGGGAAAATCGTGGCCCTTGGCGCTGATGCCGCGGACTGGCGCGGACCGGCAACCGAGCTCGTCAACCTTGAAGGCAAAGCACTGCTTCCAGGCTTTCAGGACGCTCACGTCCACCCACTCGCGGGCGGACTGCAGATGCTCGGGTGCGACCTCTCAGGCGCCCATTCCGTTGCCGAATACCGGCGGCTGATCGCCCACCATGCCCAAGCCCACCCCGCCGCGGAGTGGATTCAAGGGGCCGGATGGTACGGCGATGTCTTCGACGGCGGCTTCCCGCACCGCGGGCTGCTGGACGAGCTGGTACCCGACCGGCCCGTGTTCCTGATCAGCCATGATGGCCACGGTGCCTGGGTGAACTCCCGGGCCCTTGAGCTTGCCGGAATCACAGAGGACACGCCCAACCCGGACGGCGGCATCATTGCCCGTGATGGTTCAGGCCGCGCCACGGGCATGCTGATCGAACATGCAGCTGACCTCGTTTCGGCCCTGATTCCGGACCCTGACCAACAGCACATCCGCAGGGCCCTCCTCACCGCTCAAGCCTATTTGCACTCACTCGGCGTTACCGCCTGGCAGGACGCCGCCGTCGGACAAGCCTTGGGAATGCCCGACTCTTTCGGGCACTACCTCGCTTTGGATTCGGAAGGGCTCCTCACTGCCACTGTGACGGGAGCGCTCTGGTGGCAGCGGGACCGCGGGCTTGAGCAGCTTGAGCGGTTCAAGGAACGCCGGGCCACAGCACAGGGACGCTTCCGGGCTACAGCCGTAAAGATCATGGTGGACGGCGTCTGCGAAAATCTCACTGCTGCCCTGACCCGACCCTACAAAGGGCATCCCCATGAGGTGGGCATGAGCCTGATCGAAGCGGAGGAGCTGGCCCGCATCACCCGCGCCGTGGACGCGGAGGGCTTCGACCTGCACCTGCACGCTGTGGGTGACCAAGCAGTGCGGGACTGCGTCAACGCACTGGAGCTGCCCCGCCGTGAAGGGTGGGAACCCCGCCATCAGATCGCGCACCTGGACCTGGTGGACCCCGCCGACGTCGCCCGTTTCGCCGCCACAGGGGCCATCGCGAATATCCAACCCCTGTGGGCCCGGCAGGATCCGGTGCTCGTGGAAACCAAGCTTCCCTACCTCGACGAAGCCCACCAAAAAGTGCACTTTGCCTTCGAAACGTTGCGCAGCGCCGGCGTCGAACTGGCGATCGGCAGCGACTGGCCCGTGTCCAGTCCGGACCCGCTGTGGGGGATCCACACAGCGGTGAACCGCACCGCTCCGCCGGGAGACCCCCATGCCCGCGACCGCCGCTCACAAACTGAACCGTTGTTGCCCGCGGAAGCCATCACCCTCGGCGCTGCGCTCGCGGCCCACACCACCGGAGCCGCACGCGCCAACCGACTCGACGCAGAACGTGGAGCCATCCGGGTGGGCATGTCCGCTGACTTGGTGGTGCTCGACGCCGATCCGCTCGCCGCCGAGGCCACCGCCTTGGGCGAAATCGGCGTCGATCTCACCTTCGCCGGAGGCCAGCCCGTTTACAGCCGTGCCCACAACGGCGCGCTTCCCACCCTTCTTGCTCAGTAGCAAACTTAAGCAGTAGCAAAGGATCGATCATGGATCAGCCAGTAGCCTCAACGCGGCTCGCGCAAGAGCAAAGCAAGCATCTGCAAAAATCCCTGGGCCGCTTCGACATTTTGTTGTTGGTGGTCGCCGCCGTCATTTCCGTGGAGGTCCTGGGCCAGGTCTCCGGTTTCGGCGGGGAAACCTTCACCTGGACACTCATCCTGGCCGTCACGTTTATGGTCCCTTACGGCCTGATCTTCGCCGAGACCGGCGGCGCTTTCACCGAAGAAGGCGGCGTCTACGTATGGACGAAGATGGCGTTTGGCCGCGTGGTTGCAGCCATAACTTCCCTCTTCACCTGGGTGACCCAGCCCGTGTGGGTGGGCGGCGCCATGGCCTTCGTGGCGGTGGAAACGTGGTCAGAATACGTGGGACACGTGGATGCCGGCAGCGTTGGTGACTACATCTTCAAGCTCGTTTTCATCTGGATCACGGTGACCTCGGCAATCATCAGCTTGAAGCACGGCAAATGGCTGCCCTCACTCGGGGCCATTCTTAAGGTCGGGTTCCTGACTTTCTTCATCATCGTCACCCTGATCTACGGCATGCAGCACGGTTTCAACGGCCTGGATCTCGGCTTCTTCTCGCCCACACTGGCCGGCTTCCTGGGCGTCACTCCACTTCTGCTGTTCTCGTTCCTCGGCTTCGAGTCCGGAAACAGCGCCGCGGGGGAGATGAAGAATCCGGCCAAGGACGTTCCCATCTCTGTAGCGCGCTCCTCAATGATTGCGGCCGCGAGCTATCTCCTCCCGGTCCTCGCCATCCTGCTGGTGGTGCCGCTCGACCAGATCACCGGCATCGGCGGGCTCTTCGGTGCTGTGGCTACGGTTTACACAGTCTTTGGCCCGGCTGCTGAGGTCATGTTGTCGATTTCAGCGATCGTTTTCTGCTTCATCCTGGTCTCCCAGGGTGCTGCCTGGATGATCATCAGTGACCGTATGCAGGCCATGGCTGCCGCGGATGGCTCCTTCTTTGGAGGCTTCTTCGGCCGGTTCCATCCCAAGCTGGGCACCCCCATCCGGGTGAATACGCTCTCCGGTGTGGTGGCGACCCTGTTCATGCTCGCTGCCATGCAGCTCAGCGGCACCAGCAGCGCGCTGTTTGGAGTGGTCCTTTCCATCGCCATCTCGACGTTCCTGCTCAGCTATCTGTTGGCCATCCCGGCGGCGGTGAAGCTCCGGAGCAAGTATCCCCACGCTGACCGGCCGTTCAAGGTTCCCGTTTCCAACACAGGTTTCCGTATCCTCGGCTACATCTGCTTTGCGTGGATCCTGATCGGATCCTGGGTGGCTATTTTCCCGGGGACACTGGATGTGCTTTTCGGCTTGCCATACGACTTCGAGGCAACGTGGGGCGTCTCGCAGTTCACGTTTGAGGCCTTTGCGCTAGGCACTTTGGGTTGCATCCTGGCCCTGGGGCTCGTGGGTTATGCCCGCGGCAAGAAGGTGCGTGACGCAGTAGCACCGGTCAGCGAGTCGGCTGAGCTGGTCAACGGCTAGCCGCGGGATCGCCGGAGACGTGCGGAATCGCCGGAAAGGACCAGCGATCTGGAGCCTTTCCGGCGATCTCGACGATCTAGCGGACTTCCAGGTCCTCCAGCGATTTGCCCTTGGTATCGGAGGACAGAAGGGTGGCTACTGCTGAGACGAGGCAGATGCCCAGGGTGGTCAGTCCAATGACCATGGGGATGTTCGCCGATCCCGGGGGAGCGATCGCAGTGAAAAGGCTGGGGAAGAACGAGGCGATCATGAGCCCGATGTTTTGGGATACCGCGAAACCCGTCACCCGCATGCGCATGGGGAACTGCTCCTGGAAGAACGTGGCAAAAGTGGCGTTCCACATCTGGAAGAGGATGCCCTGCACGATCACAACGCAGATGAACACCAAGGGCAGGCTTCGCTGCTCGATCGCCCACAGGTAGCCCACTGTCAGCAAACCACCGGCAATTCCGCCGGCGACCATGAGGGCGCGTCGGCCAATCCGGTCGGACAGGGCGCCGAAGACAGGAATGGTAGCCACTGCGGCCAGGTTGGCCGCCATGGTCACCCAGAGGAACTCGCTGCTGGAGAAGCCAATGCCGTAACCCTTCTGGGTCGCGAAGGACACACCGAAGATCAGGGTCGCCATGCCGATGACGTTGGTGAAGGTCATGATGATGCACCGGACGAGAACCCACGGGTGGGTGCGCAGGAGGTCGACCAACGGGAACCGGCGTTTGGCGCCGGATTCTCCGGACTGCGCGAGGTATGCGGGAGGCTCCTGCACGCGGCGGCGGATGACGTACCCGGCGATAATCACCACGGCGCTGAGGAGGAACGGCAGGCGCCAACCCCACGCGTGGAACTGGTCATCGGGAAGGAATGCTGCGAGCGGAATCAGGACAGCTGTGGCAAGGATGGAGCCGACTTGCGTGCCTTGGAGGCTGAAGCTCGCGAAGAAACCGCGTTTGGCATCGGGGGAATGCTCCACGATCATGGCGCTGGCACCACCGAGTTCGCCTGCGACGGCAAACCCCTGGATCAGGCGGAGGATCACCAGGAGGACGGGAGCAAGCAGGCCCACCTGTCCGTAGGTGGGCAGGAGTCCCACGGCAAACGTCGCAAAGCCCATGAGCAGCATCGCGAAGACCAGCACCTTCTTGCGTCCGTGCCTGTCCCCGTAGGCGCCCAGGACCACGGCGCCGAGCGGACGGGAAACGTAGCCGACTGCATAGGTGGCCAACGAGGCGATGATGCCCACCGTGGGATTCTCGGTGGGGAAGAAGATGGTGGGAAAGAGAAGCGTTGCGGCCAGCGAGTACAGGGCGAAGTCGTAGTACTCCAGCGCGCTTCCGATCCAGCCGCTCATGGCGGCCTTCCTCGGGTCTTTGTGGCCGATGGCTTCGTCCTGGGTGGAGGGGACATCCCTCCCGTGCATGACAGTCATTGCGGCTGAACTCCTATGTCGTCGTTGGCAAGGAACAAGAGCTCTTCCCATCCAGGACTGAACTGTCTGGTGCTCATTCAGCGTGAGGAAGGTTACTTCTTGAATCGATTCATAAAGCATAGGACGTGACCTGCGCTACGTCAACGCACGACGGCGGCAGGCCACCGCGGGTTCCACTGGAACCCTGGGTGACCTGCCGCCGTCGTTATTAACTACTTGGCCAGGAAGCGCAGCAGGATCTCGTTGATTTCGGCGCCGTGCGTCCACAGCATGCCGTGGGGTGCGTCCTCGATCTCGACGTATTCGGCGGAGGGGAGGCGCTTGGTGAACTCCCGGCCGGTCGAGTCGATGGGCAGGATGCGGTCGTCAGTGCCGTGAACGATCAGGGACGGGACGGTGACCTTCTCGACGTCGGAGCGGAAGTCCGTCAGCCAGGAGTCCACGACGGCGAACGATGCGTACCAGGAGGAGCCGGCGGCGACGTTCCATGCATTGCGCAGCGCTTCCTCGCTGAGGCGGTTCCCCAGGAAGTTGTCCGTGTTGAAGAAGTCGTTGTAGAAGTTGGTGAACCAGGCGTAGCGGTCCTCGATGGCTGCGCTGCGAATGCCGTCGAACACGGTGGACGGGACGCCCGTGGGGTTGTCGTCAGTCTGGAGGAGGAATGGCTCCAGGGATGCCAGGAAAGCGGCCTTTGCCACGCGGGCCTCGCCGTACGTGCCGATGTAGCGTCCAACTTCGCCGGTGCCCATGGAGAATCCGACGAGTACTGCGTCCTGCAGGTCCAGGGTTTCAAGCACGGTGTTGAGGTCGGCCGCAAAGGTGTCGTAGTCATAGCCCGTGGTCGGCTTGCTGGACTTGCCGAAACCGCGGCGGTCATACGTGATGACGCGGTAGCCGGCGTTCAGGAGGGCGGCCGTTTGCTTTTCCCACGAGCCGCCGTCCAGCGGGTAGCCGTGGATCAGGACAACGGGCTGGCCCGTGCCGTGATCCTCGTAGTAAAGCTCGATGTCAGTGCTGTTCTCGGTGCCTACCTTGATGAAGCCCATGATCCTGTACCTTTTCTCGAAGTGGAGAACGATCGTTCTCTCCCTGTGGTTTCAATAGTAGAGAACGATCGTTCTTCTTTCAAGTACTATTGAGGAATGGATATTTCCGAGCCACGGGCGCGCATCGTTGAGACCGCCGATGAGCTGTACAACGCCAAGGGAATCCAGGCTGTCGGCATGGACGAGTTGCGTGCGGCTGCGGGCGTTTCGCTGAAGAAGCTGTATGGGGAGTTCCCGTCGAAGAGCAGCATCGTCATGGCTGTCCTGGAGCGACGCCATGATTCCTGGACCGAAGGTTTGGATGCGGCAGTCCGCCAGGCCGAAACCCCACGCGCGCGCCTGCTCGCCATCTTCGACTACCTCGCCGGCTGGTTCTGCCAGGACTCGTTCCGGGGCTGCGGATTCATCAATAGTTTCGCCGAGCTCGGCGCCATCAGTCCCGACGTTGCCGACTATGCGCGGAAGCACAAGGAGTCATTCCAGCGCTACGTCGGCAAGCTGTCGGAGGAAGCCGGTGCGCCACCCTTCCTGGCCCCTCAGCTCGCAATCCTTGCGGAGGGTGCGCAGACGACGGCGGCCATCGCCGGAACGCCCGACGCTGCCGGTCAGGCGCGACAAGCAGCCGAGGTCCTGATAAACGCGGCCTTGCGTTCGGAAGCTTAGGTTCCGACCCGCCACCCCGGCATGATCGATTCCCTCCATCGGGGCTAGGATTTTCAGACGCGCCGAACGGCCCGTCAGGAAGAAGACCATTCGTGTTTGAAGCCCCCAGTATTTTGTTCCTCTCCGCAGGCTTTGCGGTGTTGGCCGCAGCGGTCTTGCCCAAACTGCTGCGTCGTATGCCTTTGTCCATGCCCATGGTCTTTCTTGGCAGCGGAATCCTGGCGTTCACGTTGCTCCCCGATTTACCGGATCCGGATCCCGTCCACTACGGGGAGTTCACAACCCATCTGACCGAGATCTGCGTGATCATCTCCCTTATGGGCGCCGGGTTGGCACTGGACAGGCCCTTCCGCTGGCGTGGATGGTCCACCACCTGGCGGCTGCTCGGCATTGTCATGCCGTTGTGCATCCTCGTCATGACGCTGTTGGGCCTGTGGGTGTTGGGCTTGGGGCTGGCTGCTGCCATCCTCTTCGCGGCCGCGATTGCACCCACGGATCCCGTGCTGGCCTCCGAGGTGCAGGTGGGCAAACCGGCGGATAGTGAAGAAGACCCGGACGAAGACGAGGTTCGATTCGCCCTGACATCCGAAGCGGGGTTGAATGATGGCCTCGCATTCCCCTTCGTTTACCTGGCAATCCTCATCAGCCTCGTCGGATTGTCGCCGGCAGCATGGTTGGGGGAGTGGGTCGCGCTTGACGTGCTCTGGCGTATTGGTGCGGGCGTGCTGATCGGATTTGGTACAGGCAAGCTCTTGAGCCTGATCTTTTTCGCCGCCAAGGGGAAGAGCTTTCGCCTGTCTGAGCATTCCGAGGGCTTCGTGGCCCTCGCGGCCACGTTCCTGGCGTACGGCGCTACGGAGATGGTGGCCGGTTACGGATTCATCGCAGTCTTCATTTGTGCCCTGACGATTCGCTCCGCCGAGCACAACCACTCCTACCACCAAGTGCTGCACAGCTACGTGGAGCAGCTTGAGCGACTCATGACTGTTGTCATCCTGGTGCTCCTGGGTGGCGCCATCGCGCGCGGTCTCTTGGAAGGGATCGGCTGGCTGGAGTTGCTGGTGGCTCTGGCGTTCCTGTTGTTGGTGCGCCCTGTGGCCGGGTGGCTCGGGCTGATGCGGGGGAAGACCGGTCCTCGCGAACGTCTGGCCATTTCCTACTTTGGGATTCGTGGGATCGGGTCCTTGTTCTATGTGGCTTTCGCGCTGAGCCACGGGAATTTCGACGCTGACGCCCGCGGGCTTTGGGCGATGGTCGGCTTGGTGGTGGCGCTGTCCATCGTGGTCCATGGAGCTACCACTGCGCCCCTGATGAACCGACTGGACCGACTGCGCGTTGCTGAGGCGCGGAAGAAGCATGGTGACGAGGGCCGGGCGCCCACGACGGCGGTGTAGCCGAAGTCGGGCCGTGGAAGACTGGACACATGTCTCCCCGCCCCATGAAACCGCGCCCCCAGTCCGACGCCGTTGCAAGTGACGGCCCTAAGCCGCCGGGCAATGGACGCCGCCACCTCGCGCTAAGGCTCGACGACGCGTGGCTTGGGTTCCAAACGCGCCTTGCCATCCGCCGTGGCCGGGTGGAAACCGTGATCCCTTACACCGGATACGGCAGTACGTCCTGGGTGCGGGTGCTGGCGCGCGTTGTACGCAGTGATCCCCGGGACGCCGCCGGTCACGCCAATCCGTTGCAGGAAAGCATGCGTGGCTGGCGTAACTTCACGAGTGCGCCCGTGGCCCAGGCAACAGTGAAGGTCACCATCGACGGCACCGTCCATGAGGTCGTCGCCGACCGCGGGGGCGTGGTGGACGCACGTATACCGGCAGTTCTCGACGCCGGATGGCACACCGTCACGCTGCAGTCCGGGGAGTCCCAAATCGTGGAGGCCCCCGTGGAAATCGTTGCGGACGATGCCGATTTTGGCGTGGTGTCCGACATTGACGACACCGTGATGGTGACGGCACTGCCCCGCCCGTTCCTTGCAGCCTGGAACACCTTCGTCCTCAACGAGCACGCGCGCACCCCGACGCCAGGTATGGCTGTGCTGTACGAACGGATCGCCAGGACTGAGCCGTCCGCGCCGGTGCTGTATCTCTCCACCGGAGCCTGGAACGTGGCACCTACGCTGTCGCGGTTCTTGTCCCGCAATTTGTACCCTGCCGGTCCCAAGCTCCTGACCGACTGGGGCCCCACACCTGATCGGTGGTTCCGCAGCGGCCAGGAGCACAAGAGGAATTCCTTGGAACGCCTTGCGGAGGAGTTCCCCAACATGAAGTGGCTGCTGGTGGGCGACGATGGACAGCACGACGAGGCCATCTACTCCGCGTTTGCCCAACGTCATCCCGAAAACGTCAGGGCAATCGCGATCCGGCAGCTCTCCGCCGGTGAAGCAGTGCTCGCAGGCGGGCGGTCGAAGACCGGCGGCCAACCTACCCCCGGAGTCCCGTGGGTCTACTCTCCGGACGGAGCGGGAATGTCCGCGCAGCTCGAGGAGCTGGGCATCATCCGGAATGAAGTTCGTTCCGCCGACGATCCGGAGGAAGGCGAAATCACTACGGACTCCAACAGTTAGTCGACGTCGATGAACACTGGGTTGGCGTAGAACCAGGTATCCGTCCACGGGTCAGCGTCCCCGAGGTTGTCGCCGTGGCGGATGGGCCCGGCAGGATCCACGGAGGCGCCGTAATAGCCTGCGCCGTGGCGGTTGCCGTCGCTGCCGCGGAGGCGGAAGTAGCAGGACTTCTGGACGTCCTTGATGACGTGCTTGACGGTGAAGGTTCCGGTGCGACCGGACACATCGATCTGCTTCCACACGGCCGTGCCTGGTGCCTTCAACGTGTCGCGGTCCGCCGCAGCACCAGTTACAACCCCGCCGATCACGTCCACGTGGGCGAGCTTCGGAAGTATCCCCGCGAAGTTGCGGTAGCCCGTCGTCGTCATGGTGATGGAAACTTCGACGTCGGCACCTCGCTTCACCCGCAGGCGGGAACCGAGGGTGACGCCGTTGCGTCCGTTATTGTTGCCTGCGCCGTTGCCGCGCACCTCACGGACCCGGACGTCGAGGCCCTGGAGCAGGTGTCCGTGGTCCACCCACATACGGCCCTGGCGCATTGCTTCCAGGACGCCTGTGTAGGAGTGCTTGGTGACGCCGGTGTGGAGGCGGCTGAACTGTCCAGGCCAGTAGTCGCTGCCGCCCTGCTTTTCGCCGGTATCGAAAGGATCGGGGCGCTTGCCCGTCACGGACCATCGGTCGAATTCGTTGGGCAGGCTTGAATAGGGCTCCCCGGCTGGGTAGGGGCCGGTTTTCCAGGTGTCCTTGACCGTGAGGTGATTGTCCGAGTTGGACGTGATCCAGAACGGCAGGCCTTCGGCGAGCATGGAGTCCCATACGCCGCCCACGGTTGCAGTGGCCCAGTCGAAGCCGCCGTAGGGCCGGAAGGCGTCCGCAGGGTAGCCGGGGAAGCTGTACTGGGTGGGGTTGTTGGTGTATTCGCCGCGCTGGTCGCCGGGCCTGGAGAACTGGCTGACGCCGGAGCCTTGCGCGCCGGGAGCGCCTTCCATGCCGATCATCACCTCGCGGGCGGCGTCGCGCCATGCCCGCAGTTCGTGTGGGGAATCGATGCCCAAACGCATGGGGTGGTTTGCCAGGGCTACGACGTCGTCGATGTAGCCGGATCGCCGTTGGTTGGCCAACCAGGCGATAGCTTCAACGGCTTTTCGCTCGAAGGTTTCCACTTGGGCCGTTCCAGGGGTTGGCTTCTCCCATTGGTTCAACTTTCCGTCCCACACCAGTTCGAAGGTCCGCAGGAGGTCTACTTCATGGGGGCCGGGGGCGACCAGTACTGACGCGTGCTCAGCTCCGGGGATGTACCACTCGAGTCCTTGGAAGATCAGGAGGTCGGGTCGGGCGGCACGTTGCGCCCGGATTTCCTTGTTGGCATTGACTGCCCCGCCGTTGTTGGCGTGGCCAAAGTTGCTGTGCTCGGTCAGTGCCAGCCAGTCCACGCCGTACTGCTGAGCGGTGTCGAGCTGCTGTTTGATCATGTACTTTGCGTCGTGGCTGTACTGGGTGTGGACGTGGTGGTCACCGACGAGCCACTTCAGCTGGGGGTCGTTCCCGCCCGGGTTGGCCATCGCAGGCCGGGCCATCGCTGCCGTGGCGGCAGTGCCGGCGGCCAGGATGCCGGCCGACTGCAGAATGCGTCGGCGGCTCAGCCCCATGGTCTTCAGTTCAGCATCGGCCAGCTCCACACTTCGGCTGTGGGTGATGGTGTTTTCTTCTGTGGTGCACATGGCGCCTTCCCTCTGTTGATGGTGATCCCCCCAGCGGGATCACAGTAGGGAAGTGGGATGGCTTGGAGGTTAACCGGGCGGGAACGGTTGGGAGTGGGGCGGGCAGTACAGCTAGAACAGCGGGATCTGAACTTCCTTGATCCATTCGCGGCGGCGGTAATCGCGGGCCTTGACCACTACACAGTCTTTGTAGACCTCTACTTGCAGCCCGCTGGCTTCACGGCCGTCGAGGGCGCGCTCGCCGCCGGCGCCATTGTCCTCCCAGAGGGTCTGGACGGCGCCGGTGTTGATGACCTGGAAGCCCTGCAAGTTGCCCGTGCCGGGGACGGTCCGGCGGACTTCCCAGTCAGCCAACTGGAGTGCCCAGTGGGTGTGGGCCGTGAAGACGAAGACATTCTTGTACTTGCCCAGGATCCCGAGTAGCCGGTCCACCTGCAGGTAGTCCTTTTTGTAGAGGTTGTTGCGGGTTCCGGAGACCGTGTCCGGGAACGGGTGGTGGGTGAAGACCATGACGGGCTGGCCCTTGCGGGCCCAGTAGGCCAGCCGCTGCTCGAACCAAGTGATCTGTTCCTCGCTGAGCCATACCTCGTCCCACAGTGTGGAGTCGTGGTAGTGCATGTACTTCTCGGTGCCCAGGATCAGTCCCGGCACGCCCCCGAGGTCAATTTCGGTGTACACCTTGTCCCGGCCGGTGAACGTGAAGAAGCTCTGGAAGAGCGAAGCTTCGGTGGTTCCATTGGGCCACGTCGCCTGGGCGAGTGTGTTGGGGTTGGAGTACTTGGGGACGTAGAACTCGTGGTTGCCGATGGCCCATTGGATGTTGGAGGCGTGGGTATTGGCGTCCAGCACTTTCCGGACGGCTTCGTACTCAAAGTCGTAGCCTCGCGGGGTGATGTCGCCATTGACCACCAGGCCGGCGCTTCGCTTGCTCGGGTTGGTACTTTCGATGTCCTTGAGTGCGAGGTCGAAGTCGGCCAGGTCACCTTGGATGTCGCTGATGACGGTGAAGACAGTGGCTTTGCCGGAGGGGCGGTTGCTGCCGTGTCCGTTTCCGGTTGCCTGCGCGGGGGACGCGGCGACGGCCGTGGCGCCCATAGTGGCCAACCCTGCGATTGATGCTGCGATGGCAGAGCGGCGGCTGGGGGAAGTCATGATGGAACCTTTCACTCAAAGGGATGCGTTGACCCTCAGAATGTAGATTCGTTCAATGAATTGCCGGCAAATGGACCATGGCCAACTTGTCATGACAGGTTGGCCATTTGGCGATCCCGGCCAATACCCAGGCAGCTCACGGCCTGAATATCGGCGCGAAGTTGTATGGAAAGTTGTATAGCCAGGTGGCTGGCCGACGCCGGCTGGCACGTGCGGGCGCTTAGCCTCCCGCCTGGCTGAGTACGTCCGCATCCTTGGGTGCCCCAACGGATCCGCGCTGAATCAAACGCGCCACCAGGTCAGGAGTTGGAGCGGCGGACTTCCTGCCCTCGATCTGCCGGATCAGCGCAGCGGCCGCGGCGATTCCCATGTCGTACACGGGCTGTGCGATGACGGTGAGCGGGGGAGTGGTGAGGCGGGTCCAGGAGAAATCGTCGTACATGAGGAACGAGACGTCACCGGGAATGGAGAGTCCGGATTCCTGGATGGCCTCCACCACGCTCAAGGCAATCAGGCCGTCGGAGGCGATGATGGCTGTGGCGGCGTCCGGCCCGTGCAGCAGATCCCGGGTGATGCGCATGATGGAGTCAGCGTCGCCTGCATTGAGGCGGACGAGGTCTGCGGGGTGGGGGAGGTCCGCTTCATCGAACGCCCGGTGAATTCCTTTCAGGCGGTCTGAGATCTGCGAGGAGTCCAACGTCATCCCGGGAACATAGGGTGCGTCAGTGCGAACCGTGGAGACAAAAGCGATACGTCGGTGCCCGGCCTCGATGAGGTACTTGGTTGACTCGTAGGAGATGCTCCCCATATCCACCGCAAAGGTCTCAACGTCAAGCCCTTCGGCGGCGCGGTCCAGCAGGACGAGGGGACGGCCGGACTCCCTGACCTGCTGCAGGTGCGAGGTTTCCAGGGACGAAGCGGGAGCCACGATGAGCCCGTCCACCCGCTTGTCCAGCAGCACCCGGACGGCGTCCACTTCGGCTGCCCTTTCCTCGTCGGTGTTGACGAGGATGACGTTGAAGCCGCTCTTCTTGGCGGTGTCCGTGATGCCCCTCATGGCGAGCCCGAAGTGGGGGTTTTCAATGTCGCCCACCACTACGCCGATGGTGTTCGACTTGCCGGTGTTCATGCTGCGGGCAAGCTCGTTGGGCCGGTACTCCAGCTCTTCGGCTGCGGCGAGGACGCGCTCGCGGACGTCATCGCTGACGGCGCCGTAGTTGCCCAGTGCGCGGGCAGCTTGTGCCTTGGAGACTTTCGCGGCTTTGGCGACGTCGGCAACCGTTACGTCCCGCCGTCGGGATCCGTCACTACTCATGTTCACCTTTCAGATGGGGTGTTGACGCGGCTTTGTGAGTTCCGCTACATTTCTATCAATCGATGTGAGTCCGGTCTCAATCCTAGGGACTGAGACCGGACTCAGCAAGACCATCCATCGAGCAATTTCTTCAGCGGCTCCTGACAGCACCGCTTTCCCTCCCACGATTGGACAACGCTGTGATCAAAATGAACTTCCGCCCGGCAGCGCTCGCAGCAGCAGCTTTGGCGGCCGTCCTCGCCCTCTCCGGCTGCGGTGGATCTTCCGCCAGCTCCTCCCCATCCGCCGATAACCCCTACGGCCTGATCGAGTCCGGCACCATCCGTGTCGCCAGCTTGGGCGACTCCAAGCCCTACACCTTCACGGACAGCTCGGGTAACTTCACCGGCTTCGACGTGGAACTCTTCAAGGACGTTGCCCACCGCGCCGGAGTGGACAAAGTTGTCTTCACCGGACAGGACTTCTCCGGACTGCTCGCAGCCGTTGCAAATGGTCAATTCGACGTCGGTGTGGCAGCGATCGGCATCACGGACAAGCGCAAGGAAACCGTGGACTTCTCCGACGGCTACCTCGCCGGGTACCTGACGGTCATTACCACCAGGACCTCAGGCATCAACGACGCCGATGCCCTCAACGGCAAGCGCCTGGGCGTGGTCCAAGGCACCTTGCAGGAGGCCTATGCAGTGAAGAACTTCACCTCAGCGCAGCTTGTTCGCTTCCCGGACAACAACACCGCAATCTCAGCCGTCAACAGCGGTGCCGTGGACGCCCACTTCCTGGACTACGAGGCAGCCAAGGAATACCAGGAGCAGTTCGGACTGGTGAGCGCCGCGGATATCCCGTCTTTTGACGCCCCCGCCGGCTTCGCCATCGCCAAGGACAAGCCCGCCTTCAAGGAAGCCCTGAACAAGGGCCTCGCCGAAGCCATGGAGGACGGTACCTGGAAGAAGCTCTACGAGAAGTGGTTCCCGGGCTCGCCGATGCCGGAGCAGTACCTCCCGAAGGCCGAGCAGACCTCCAGCCCGGCCCCGACAGCCAGCAAATAGCACGCCCAAACAACTAACGTCTGAGAGCATTCAATGGATTGGCTCAATACCATCAGCCGCACGTTCTTCGACTTTGACGCCATGGTCGAAGTACTGCCCCAGCTCCTCGGAGTTGGCCTTCTCAACACCCTGATCATCTCCATCGCAGCAACCATCCTCGGCGTAGTGATGGGCATGGTGGTGGCGGTTATGGGTATCTCGCGGTCCAAGTGGCTGCGCATCCCGGCACGGATCTACACGGACCTCTTCCGCGGCCTGCCTGCCATCCTCACCATCCTGCTGATCGGTCAGGGTTTTGCGCGGTTGAGCCAATCGGTCTTCGGTCCCTCTCCTTACCCGCTGGGCATCATCGCCCTGAGCCTCATCGCCAGCGCGTACATCGGAGAAATCTTCCGGGCCGGCATCCAGAGCGTCGATAAGGGCCAAGGGGAGGCCTGCCGCGCCCTGGGGATGAGCTACTCCAAGTCCATGGCCCTTGTGGTGGTGCCGCAAGGAATTCGCCGGGTCCTGCCCGCCCTGGTCAACCAGTTCATCGCCATCGTCAAGGATTCATCGCTGGTCTACTTCCTTGGGCTGCTGGTCAGCGAGCGTGAACTGTTCCGGGTGGGCCAGGACGCGGCAGTACTGTCCGGCAACCTCTCACCGCTGGTCATGGCCGGCATCTTCTACCTGATCATCACCGTTCCCCTGACCCACCTGGTCAACTACTTCGACAACAAGTTCCGCACCGGTCGCCGCCGTCCCACCGCACCCACCAGCGGGCTGAAGGAAGTCAAGGAACTCGATGCGGCCTCGCCGCTCATCACCGGGAGCAACACGTGAACCTCACAAGCAGCAGCAGCGCAACCAGCACCAACCAGCCCACCCAGGACATTGAGAAGTTCCATGGGTCCAGCCTGGAATTGCAGAACCTGACCATGGCCTACGGGGACGTTGAAGTGCTCCGCAACGTCAGCCTCAACGTGGCCCCGGGAACCACCACCTGCATCATCGGCCCGTCCGGGTCGGGCAAGTCCACGCTCTTGCGCGGAGTCAACCGCCTGCACGAACCCAAGAGCGGTGACGTGCTCCTGGCGGGGGAGAGCGCCCTTAAGGTGAAACCGGACATCCTCCGGGCCCGCATCGGCATGGTGTTCCAGCATTTCAACCTCTTCCCGGACCACACCGCCCTGGAAAACGTGGCGCTCGCCCTGTGGAGCGTCAAGGGAATGTCCAAGGCTGAAGCCCGGGAACGCGCCCAGCGCCGCCTTGCCGAAGTCGGCCTCGCCGAACGCGCAGACCACAGGCCCCGCGACCTCTCCGGCGGCCAGCAACAGCGCGTCGCCATTGCCAGGGCTCTCGCCATGGAGCCCGAAGTCATGCTCTTCGACGAAGCCACCAGCGCCCTGGACCCGGAACTCGTCAAGGGTGTCCTGAACCTCATGGCCGGCCTCGGCCGCCGCGGCATGACCATGCTGGTGGTCACCCACGAGATGGGCTTCGCCCGCAAGGTGGCGGACCAAGTGGTGTTCATGGACGAAGGTGAAGTGGTGGAGATCGGCACGCCCTCCGAACTCTTCGACAACCCCCGCAGCGAACGCCTGCAACGCTTCCTTTCGGAAGTCCTGTGATGGGGGAGGCAAAAGCGGCACCCATGCGGACCGCCGTCGTCGGGTTTGGTGTCTCCGGCAAGGTCTTCCACGCGCCGCTCGTCGCGGCGGACCCGGACTACTCGCTGGACGTCATCGTGACGGCGGACCCGGAACGTGCCGCGGAAGCAGCGCGGCTGTACCCGCGGGCCCGCATTGTCCCGACGCCGGAGGTACTGTTCAGCCTGGCCGGCGAGCTGGACCTGGTGGTCCTGGGAACCCCGCCGCTGACTCACCTCGAGCTGGGTGCCACGGCCATCGCCCACGGCCTCAACGTGGTGGTGGACAAGCCGTTCGTCACCACGGTCGCCCACGGTGAGGAGCTGGCCGCCCGCGCGTCCGACGCCGGTGTGCAGCTCACGGTCTTCCAGAACCGCCGGTGGGACGCCGACTTCCTGACGTTGCGGAAGCTGCTGCGGGAGGGTGCCTTGGGCGAGGTGCGGACCTTTGAGTCGCGTTTTGAATGGTGGCGGCCGGAAGGCTTCGGGAACTGGCGCGATGCGGCCACGCTGGTCGAAGGCGGTGGAATCCTCCACGATCTCGGCGCCCACCTGATCGACCAAGCCATCCAGCTGTTTGGACCTGTGGAGGAGAGCTACGGCGAGACCGCGAACCACGGCAACCACCCGGACGCTGCCGATACCGAGGCCTTCGTCTCGCTGCGCCACGGGTCCGGCGTTCGGTCGCGGCTGTGGATGAACGGCATTGCAGCCCGCGTTGGCCCACGATTCCATGTTCTCGGATCAAAAGCCGGGTACACCAAGTGGGGACTGGACAGCCAGGAACCCGCGCTCGCGGCCGGCATCACGCCGTCGGACTCTGCCTACGGCGTGGAGCCCCGGGAATCCTGGGGGCTTCTGGGAGTTGACGGTTCATCCACGCCCCTCCCAGCGGAAAAGGGCGACTACCCGCAGTTCTACAGGGAACTTGCAGCCGCACTTCGGGGCCACGGGCCACTGCCCGTACAGCCATCCGATGCCCTGGAAACCCTCAGGATCATCGAGAACATCCACGCCTTCGCGTAGGCAGCTTCACCAGCGCGTCAACATTCTGAACCCGAAAGAGAGATCACGCATGTCCTCCACCACTGCCAAGCGCGTCGCCGTCATCGGCGGCGGCATCCTGGGCGTCTCCACGGCTGTCCACCTGCTCCGCCAAGGCGCCTCAGTCACCTTGTTGACCGAGCAGGGCCTGGCGAGCGAAGCAACTGGCCGCTCTTTGTCCTGGCTCAACTCCGCGGGAGAACGCTCCACCCCTTATCACCAGCTGCGGGTGGCCGGCGTTGACCGGTACCGCACACTCTTCGCCGCCGATCCCAGCCGCGAGTGGCTGCAGTTCGGTGGTGGCCTCATGTGGAACACGGCCGGGCAGGGTGATGTCACCGAAGCCCGGCACGCCTACGAGCAGTCCATTGGGTACGACTCCAAGCTGCTGGCTCCTGACGAGATCGCAGCAGTTACGCCCGGGATCGACTCCGGCGCCGTGCCTGAGAAGGCTATCTTCAATCCCGGCGAGGGCTGGGTCAGCCTGCCGGACCTGGTGAACTTTCTGATGGAGGAATTCCACGGGTTGGGTGGCCACCTCGTCCTCAACGCCGGCAAAGCGTCGGTGATGGTCGACGGCGGCAGGGCCACCGGCGTCGAAACTGCTGCCGGTGGGACTTACCCGGCAGATGCCGTCCTCGTCGCCTGCGGGGCGGCGACACCCGCCGTCGTGAAGCCTTTGGGCGTGGACATCCCGAACGGTTCGCCGGTCTCCATGCTGGTGGTCACCAAGCCGGTGGAACACGACGTCACCGCGGTGATGAATACCCCGCGGGCAGCTGTGCGCCCTAACCCGGGGAATACCTTCGCCCTGGATCACGACTGGTATGAAGAGCACATCACCGAGCACGCCGACGGTTCCTTCACCATCCCCGACGACGTCGTTCAAGAGCTTGCCGACGAGGCGTCCAAGCTGATCGCAGGCAACCCCGAACTCAAGCCGGCGTCCTGGAAGATCGGCTACAAGCCCATCCCCGGCGACGGCGAACCCGTGTTTGGTGAACTCGGCCAGGTACCGGGCTGCTTCGTGGCCTTCACCCATTCGGGCGCCACCCTGGGCCTCATCGCGGGAGAGCTGCTCTCCGGCGAGATCCTCACGGGAGCCAAGCACCCGATGCTGGCGACGTTCCGCCCGGGCCGGTTCTCCTAGCCACTCCTCATCAACATCGTCCTTCCGCATCACCAAGCCA
Source organism: Paenarthrobacter aurescens (assembly GCF_025421775.1). Classification (GTDB taxonomy): domain Bacteria; phylum Actinomycetota; class Actinomycetes; order Actinomycetales; family Micrococcaceae; genus Arthrobacter; species Arthrobacter aurescens_B. The sequence continues at coordinate 228,463 of NZ_JAOEFX010000006.1, forward strand.
AGGGCCCCGATACGCCATCTGCTTTAGCGTGTCGGGGCCCTTGGAGTTCTTGGTGGTTACTGGGTGCTACTTGGTGGTTTCGGTGCGTTGGGTGCCGGTGAAGGAGAAGGCGAGGGTGGAGGTGGCGCCTTGGAAGTCGTTGTTCGCGGTGGCGGGCAGCGCGGTGGTGACTTTGAGGTTGTCGGTTTTGGTCGAGGTCAGGGAGGTCAGGTTGTTCAGGGCCTTGTTCGCTGCGATGACGGGGCCGTTGGCCAGGACGGTGGTTTTGGTGCCGGCGCAGGTGTAGGGGGCGGCGGTGCCGGTCCAGGCGACGGAGCAGTTTTCGATGGTCAGCTGCAGCCCGTGCGTGGTGTCGGTGGTGAGCAGGGAACCTGTGGCGCCGGCGGAGGTGGTGAGGGTGACGTTGTTCAGGTCCGAGTTGCCGGTGTTGGCCAGGGTGACGAGCTTTTCGACCTTGTCGCCGGGCAGCAGTCCTGCGACCGGGACGTTGAGCGTGTTGGCCGCTCCGGTGCCCAGGGCGATGGTGACGGTCCCTGCGGTGACTGCCTGGGAGGCGGAGGTGGAGGAGGTGAACGCGCCGTAGGTGCCCATGCCGGCGACGGCGGCTGCGGTGCCGACCAGTGCGACGGAGGCGAGGATCTTGCCGGAGGTGGACTTCAGGGTGATGGCCATGGGGATCAGGTGTCCTTTCGTGTGGCCACCGTGATCGGCCGGCCGGTTCTTGCCGGCCTGCGTGGCTGACAAGAACTACTGTGCCGGGCCCGGATCAAGAACCAATCCTGCAAACCCGCAGCACTTCCTCAGGAAAACCTCAAGACTTTTGCACCACCAACCGAGCAGTATTGAAGAAGCTGCCGGCGTCTCCAAGGCCTAGCGTTAGTGGTGTCAATCAAAGGACCAAGGGAAGAGGGAATGCCATGACGGACAGCGAAAAGACGGCTACCAAAGAGAAGTCCTACGACGGCTTCACTGTTGAAGAACGCGCCGCGATGAAGGAGCGCGCGCAGGAACTGAAGAAGGCGCCGCGCAAGAAGGCATCCAAGGCTGACGGCGAGGCTGACGTCTTAGCCAAGATCGCCGAGATGCCTGAAGCAGACAAAACCATGGCCGAACGCCTCCATGCCATCGTCAAAGAGCACGCCCCGGAGCTCACGCCAAAGACCTGGTACGGCATGCCGGCCTACGCCAAAGACGGAAAGAACATCGTCTTCTTCCAAAGCTCACACAAGTTCAAGGCGCGCTACGCCACGCTCGGCTTCGAAGAGAACGCCAAGCTCGACGACGGTCCCATGTGGCCAACGTCCTTCGCCCTCAAGGAAATCACCCCGGCCGTAGAAGCCAGGATCGTCGAGCTCATCAAGAGGGCGCTGGCATAAAGTAGGCGCCTCTAGGCCGGATGGCTGTTGGCAGGTGGAAGATCCGGATTCATGGGTTCCAAGTCCGGGTCTTCGGCAGTCCAGACCTGAATGATGGCCCATGTGACCGCCGCGATGGGCACCGCCAGGACAGCACCTATGATGCCGGCAAGGATGGTGCCTGCCGTCAAGGCCATGAGGATGACCAGTGCGTGGAGCTCCAAGGACTTGCCCATCACTACCGGCTGGAGGAAGTCACCTTCGAGCTGGTTGACCGCGATCACGGCAATGACCACTATCAATGCCACGATGGGGCCGTTTGCCACAAGTGCCACCAAGGCGGCCAGAATTCCGGCCACGGTGGCACCCACCAAGGGGACGAATGCGCCGATGAACACAATGATGGCCAAAGGGATGGCCAGGGGAACCTGCAGGATGAGCAGGACGGCGCCGATGGCCACCGTGTCCACCAACGCGACGATCGCCGTGCCCCGGACGTAGCCGCCGAGGACCTCAAGCGTGCGCTTGCCTACACGGCGCAGCTTGGCTTCCCGGACGCCTTTGAAGGGCCGGAGGAAGAACTCCCAGATTTTGGCGCCATCCTTGAGGAAGAAAAAGAGGATGACTACTACCAAGCTGGCGCCGGCCAGAAACTCCGTGACCACCGACAAGCCGGTCACTGCCCCGGAGCGTACCTGGCTGCTCTGCGCGAACTCCACCACGGCTTCCCGTGCCTGGTTCAGTTGCTCCCGGTCTATGGGAAACGGTCCGGTCAGCAGGAAGTTCTCAAGCTCGTCCAGTCCTCCGGCTGCTTGGCTGATCAGTTCGTCCCATTGGCTTCGAACCGAGAAGACGATGAGCGTGATGACTCCGCCGAGCACTATCAATAAGCCCAGGAAGGCCACGCCCGTAGCGAGACCGCCGCGCCATCCACGGCGTCTCAGCATGTTGACGAACGGTGCGATAGCCGCTGCCAGGATCAAGGCGATGAGCACCGGGATGACGAGCAGCCGGACTTGAAGCAGCCCGAAAATCGCTACGACTACAAGGGTCAGAATCAGCAGTATCTGGGTGGCCCGGACGGCCGTCCGGCCCATTGAGTCTTTCCAAAGATCGGGCTTGGAGGGTTTGCGTATGGAAACGGGGACCGTTTCCTCGGGTGCCGTCATGGTGAGCTCCTGTTCGTTCGCATCGGTTCACCGACGTGATCAAACATAAGCCTACTGACTATTTCCGCTATGTAGAGACGCCCCGAGCCGGATCGGTCCGGCTAGTGGGTCGGGTCGGGGTGTGGTGGAACGGGCCCTGGGTCGGGAGCCGGCGATGGGCCCGGGGTGGGATTCGGGTCCGGGATGGGGCTGGGTGGAAACGGTGTGGTGGGGTCCGGCGGTGGCGGCACCGGTCCGGGATCCGGGGGAAATGGCTCGGGCTCATGAGTTGGGGGAAGTGTCATCATGTCTCCTTTGCGTACTCCGGGGTGGCGCTTCGGCAGATAACTGCAGCCTACTCCCGCGCGGCCCCTATCTACAGGACTGCACCATTGCGGACTGAATCAGACCGCAATGGTGACTACCGTGGTAGGCAAACGCAGCAAACTGGGGAGGCACGCAATGCGAATAGCGGTAGCAGCGCCGACGGGCCATGTGGGCCGTCATCTTGTCTCGATTTTGATTCGGGCGGGGGTGAGGCCGCTGGTCCTCAGCCGGGACCCGGCCGGGTTGGCCTCGGACATTCGGGCCGAGGTTGATGTTGCCGTGACCGACCTGCTCGACGGCGACGCCGTTGTCGAGGCAGTATCCGGCGTCGACTCTCTCTACTGGGTGGATCCACCCCCTGCTGGGGACGACCCCCTGGCCGAGTACGGCCTGGCCGCCGCCAGTGCCGCGCGCGCAGTTACTGAGGGTGGCGTTGGCCGGGTGGTTTTCCAGAGCAGTGTGGGGGCTGAGAAGCGGCATGGGGTGGGCGAAATTGACGGACTTGCTGCCACCGAAGTCGCACTGGACCATGCTGGTGCGGACGTCCTTCATCTGCGCTGTGGCTACTTCTTCACCAACCTCGAATACCAGCTGGACGCGATTCGGGCAGGAATGCTCCAAGTCCTGATTCCCGTCGACAAGCCCATGCCCTGGGTGTCGCCCCGGGACATCGCCGAAGTGGCAGCCGGACGCTTGCTTTCGAAGGAGTGGAGTGGGCGGCAGGTCCAGGCGGTTCACGGACCGGCTGACCTGACGTGGCGGCAGGTTGCCGGGATTGTTTCGGAAGCCATCGGACGTCCGCTTGACGTTGAACGTATTCCAGAGGAGGACATGCGAAGCGCCATGCGGGGATTGGGCATGAGCGCGGCTGGTGTGGATTCGCTCGTCGGCATGTCCACCGGGTTCCTCGACGGTTTCGAGCCGGAGCAACAGCGGTCGGTTCGCAGCACCACGCCGTCGTCGTTGGCGGCGTGGGCCTATGGCGAGTTTCGGCCGCTGCTGGGATGAGACTGTTGTCGATGATCTGATTTTAGGTCAAATGACCTAGAATCAATGTCATGAACGATTACCTTGAACTCGACCCCACTGGTCCCGTGCTGATTGTCGGCGGATATGGCACTGTTGGCACGGCACTCACCAGACTCGCTGCGAAGGAATGGCCCCTGCTCCTCACGGGGAGGAACCCGGCCCGCGGTGGTCACCTGGCCAGCGAGAACGTGACCGTGCAGAAATGGGACCTCAACCAGCCGGAACCGTTCGAAGCCAAGGTCCGGGCGGTTGTCAGCACGGTGAACGACCCTGAGGACAGGGTCCTCCGTGCAGCCGTTCGGGCAGGTATTCCGTATGTTGATCTCACCCGCTGGACCAGCCGCGTCACCAGGGCGATCACACTGGCCACCCTCATGCAGCCGGAAGCTCCTGTGCTGCTGAGCTCCGGCTGGATGGGAGGAGTCACCAACATCGTGGCCGCGGCATTGGCCGAAGAAGTGGGAGGCGCTGACCAGATCGACGTCGCCATCCGCTATGACACCAACGACCAGGCCGGCGCCGACTCTGTCGACTTTATCGACCGGCTGGGACTGGACTTCGAAGTACGCAAAGGCGGTAAGGCCGCCGTCGTACGTCCGCTGACCGATACCCGCTGGGTGGACATCGCCGGCCACCGCACCAAGGTGGCCCGGCTGGATACCCCCGAGCAGTTCACCTTGCCACTCACCATTGGGGCCCGCTCGGTTGCCACCCGCATTGGGTTCAGTTCACATGCATCCACGACGGCGTTGCTCGCCGCGAGGACGGTGGGACTGTTCCGCTGGGGCAGTGGAGAGCGGTGGGCGCCGCTGCGGCGTTCCCTCTTGTACTCACCCGGGTCGGGCGGAACCGCGCACATCCGAGTGGATGTGAAGGGGCCTGGCGGAACGAGGACGGCTGTCATTTCGGATCCCCATGGCCAGGCGCATCTGACCGCAATGGGCGGGATGCTGGGGCTGCACAATGTCCTCGGTCCCGGCGCCCGCCCTGGTGTTTCCTTCCCCGAATCAACTGCGTCGTTGGGTTCAGCGCTCGCGAAACTCGAATCATACGGTGTGACAATATTGAGGTCATGACCGAAAGCAAGGGCGCCCTGCGGAAGGCGGCGCTCCTTGACGCTGCGGAGGATGTGCTGGTCACCAAGGGCAACGCAAACGCCGCAATGCGGGATTTTGCCGCTGCCGCCGGGGTGCGGATCGGGCACCTGCAGCACTACTTCCCAACCCGGGCCGACCTCATCCGCGCCGTCCTTGAACGGACACTCGAGCGCTCGCTTCGTCGACTCACCGAGGTGGCTGGACTGGACCTCGCTCCGGGGGCAGCGGGCGGAATGACCCGGGACGATTCGCGCCGTCTGCTGACTGCGCTGCTGCACGAACATTCGGAGCTGGCGGACGTCAAGATGCACCTTGAGATCTGGGCGCTGGCTGCTTCGGACGAGCAAGCGGCCAGCGCCTTGAGAGAGTTCTATTCGGACTACGCCGGGCACGTGCAAGGCGTCGTCCGGCGCGGCAGGCCCGATCTCCCGGAAGATGAACTCGCCGGTGTTGCTGCCGCGATAGTGAGCCTCTTCGAGGGCGCAGCGGTCACGCGATCGGACATTGCCGGCCTGCGAACCAAAACCGGCGATCACTCCATCATTCACACGGCACAGTGGTTGATCCACGGACAGGAAGCTTCTCGGTGACTCAGGTGATGCCTACCCCCGCCCAACTTCGGTGGCAACAGTTGGAATTCGGCGCGTTCATCCACTTCGGCATCAACACCTTCGCCGGTAAGGAATGGAGCGACGGCACCATCCCGGCCTCCACCTTCAACCCCTCAGAGCTCGACGCCGGAAGTTGGGTTCGCGTGGCCAAGGAGGCGGGTGCGAGGTACTTGGTCCTCACAGCCAAGCACCACGACGGCTTCTGCCTGTGGCCCACGGACACCACTGACTACTCCGTCGCTTCCTCGCCGTGGCGGGACGGGAAGGGCGACGTGGTCCGCGAGGTCGCGGAGGCTTGTGCAGAACAGGGGATAGGCCTGGGTCTTTACCTGTCACCGTGGGACCGGAACGCCGATTGTTACAGTAACCCCGCGGCTTACGACGACTTTTACGTGCAGCAACTCACCGAGCTCTGCACGGGTTACGGTCCGCTCATGGAGCTGTGGTTCGACGGCGCGGGTTCGGTGGGCCGGGAGTACGACTGGGACAGGATCATTGCGGTAGTTAAGGAACACCAGCCTGAGGCCATGATCTTCAACATGGGCCAGCCGACCATCCGCTGGGTGGGCAACGAGAACGGCCTTGCCGAGGATCCCGTCAATTACGTGGTGGACCGCACATCGGATACCCAATACACGGACTCCAGTTCGGGGCTCGGAGCCGGGCACTACCTGCCGCCGGAGTGCGATGTTTCCATCCGTCGTGGCTGGTTCTGGCATCCGGACGACGAGCCGAAATCCACGGGGCACCTGCTCGCGATCTACTACCAATCGGTGGGAATGGGCGCGAACCTTCTTCTGAACCTGCCTCCTGATACCCGCGGGCTGATTCCGGACCAGGACGTCGTGAGGCTCCAGGCGTGGAAGGCAGAACTGGACCGTCGCCTCTCCGGGGCGGTCGAGGCCACCGTGGAACATCACGACGGCGGTGCGACCCTCAGCTTCCCGGGGGCGGTGACGTTCAATCACCTGGAGCTCGTGGAGGACTTGAAGTCAGGCCAGCGGATCACGCACCACGTTGTTTCCGGGGATGATTCAAAGCTTGTTGAGGGAAAGACGGTGGGCAACCGACGCATCCACCAACTGCCTGTTGTCACTGCAGAAAGGTTGCACGTGAAACTGAGCGGTGAAGGCGGGCGCCTGGCATCGGCGCGCGTCTACACCGGGGCCCTCGATGCTGCCGTGCCTGTGATTCCCGAAGGCTACGAAGCTCCCACGGACGCGCCGGACTAACGTCTGCAGGGTCCCGGGCAGGTCGGCAATGCCAGCTGCCCAGCCACCGGGCGATGTTTCCGGGCCAGGTCCTTATTTTGTCGGTGCCTCCTGCAAGAGTATGGACATGGAGCAGATTCGGGACAGGCGAGCGGGTGTGGTGGCGTCGGGCGCGCCCATTCCTGCGCTGCTTCCTGCCCGCTCCGATAGCCTGACGCCGGCCGTTACTGGCGGTGATGATGGACTGGCGGTTCCTGTCGGTGACGATTCCGTTCGTCCAGGCCGTGTCCGGCTCGGTGCTGTGCTGTCCGGCTCATCATGGCACTCCAGTTCCTCTCTGCAGCCAAGAGCTGTTGAGTCCGGCACCGTCAGCGGCGATCTGATCAATCAGTTGCGGGCGTTGGAGGAGATGAAGTCAGCCATCGTTGCCTTGCAGGCAAGAATTGCCGTGGCGTTGGATCTGACCCAACGGCAAGAGCAGGCAGAGGCCGGCGTGCCCGTGTCCGAACGGGGTAAGGGTGTTGGGGCGCAGGTGGCGTTGGCTCGGCGGGAGTCCCCGAATCGTGGCTCCCGACTCCTGGGGATGGCCAAAGCCCTGGTCATGGAGATGCCACGAACCTTGGCCGCGTTGAACACGGGCCAGTTGAATGAGTGGCGGGCGACGCTGCTGGTCAGGGAAACGGCGTGCTTGTCTGTGGAGGACAGGTGTGCGGTGGATGAGGAGCTCGCCCCGGACACCGGAACCTTCGACGGCGCCGGAGATCAAGCGATCATTGCCGCAGCGAAGGCGGCTGCGTACCGGCGCGATCCGCGGTCGGTGGTGAAGCGTGCCAGTCACGCTGCGTCCGAGCGGACCGTGAGTCTTCGTCCGGCGCCGGACACCATGACGTACCTGACCGCGCTGCTGCCGGTCGCGCAAGGGGTCGCGGTCTATGCCGCGCTCACGCGTGGGGCTGATTCTGCCCGTTCGGCCGGTGATCCCCGGAACCGAGGCCAGGTCATGGCCGACACCCTCGTCGAGCGGGTCACCGGTACGCCGGGCGGGATCTCAGGGATCAATCTGGATCTCGTGATGACCGACCGAACCCTCTTCCAGGCCGACAGCGAACCAGCCCGCGTGAAGAGCTACGGAATCGTCCCAGCAGGGTGGGCCCGGAAACTGGTCGGTGCAGGCGGTGCAGGCGGTGCAGGCGGTGCCGGCCATGCCGGCCATGCCGACGTTGCAGGCGGTGCAGGCAGGGAGATTCCAGCGGGGCAGGATCCCTCGGCTGGCAGCGACTCCGGTCCTCCGCGGGATCCTGAGTTCCAGATCTGGCTTCGCCGGCTCTACACTGCACCCGCCACGGGAGATCTCCTGACTATGGACTCCAAAGCGAGGCTCTTTCCGCCGCGGCTCAGACGCTTCATCGAAACCCGTGATGACACCTGCCGCACACCGTACTGCGACGCGCCCATCAGGCACATCGACCACATCGTGCCCTGGCGCGCCGGCGGAACAACCACCGTGAGCAACGGGGCCGGTCTCTGCGAAGCCTGCAACCTCACCAAAGAGAACCCGGGCTGGAGCGCCAACACCATGCCCGGGGAAAGACACGCCCTTGAAATCCGCACCCCCACCGGGCACAGCTACCGCTCGCAAGCGCCGCCACTGCCCGGGCATCGTCCCTCCAGAACATGAGCATTGGACCCTGAGCGAGCCCAGCCCGTGCACGCAGCGGCGCGCGTCAGGGGGCTTGCTGACGTGCCTGGACAAGTCTTCAAAAAGTGCCTGGACAAGTTTTCAAAAAAAGTTCGTACCCCGCGTAACCCTTTGGCGTACCCCGACGATTACGTCTGTGAAAGGGCCGAGCTGGAATTTGTCCCCCATCATGTTCCAGCTCGGCTCTTCCTTGTCCGGATCAATTTGCCTGATCAGATTTTCCTCGGACAAGCGGGTCCTCCGTGAGGATGGCCCGGCAGAGCAGATACCCTTGGTGAAGTCCTCCGTCGTGCAAAGGCGGGTGACCTGGCTACAAAGCCACGGACCTGCCGCCGATCGAAAGTCCCATAACTGTGACCGACGCATTGACCGACGAAGCGCTTCACGCGCTCAAGGGCAATAACGCGGAACTGTTCAGCGCCGTCTACCAGTCCTACGCGGGCCAGGTTCTCGGCTACCTGACGGCCAAAGGCGTGCCCGATCCTGAAGCAAGTACGCAGGATGTGTTCCTCGCGGTCTTGCCGCGGCTGGATGACCTCAGCGGCGGTGTTAACGGCCTGCGGACATTCATCTTCTCGGTGGCCCATGCACGGATGGTGGATGAGCACCGGAAGCAAAGCCGGGCTCCAATACACCACGAGTTCGAGCCCGAGCGGGATACGCGCGAATCGAGCTCTGCGGAGGCCGAAGCGTTGACCAGGCTGGCGCCGAATGAGGTGGCAGCACTCCTGGATTACCTGGGCGACGACCAACGTGAGGTCCTGAACCTCCGCATCGTGGCCGGCCTGACGGTTGAACAGGTAGCCGACATCATGGGGAAAACCGCCGGCGCAGTAAAGCAGTTGCAGCGCCGGGCTCTTATTACGCTCCGTGAGCATTCGGCAGTAAAGGAATACGTGTCGTCATGACATACAGGGATACAGACCGCGAAGCGATGGTTGACGAGTTGCTGCTCGACGCCGATCTGGCTGACTCTTCGGATGTCAGGCAAGCGCTGCTTTCGCTGGGTACCTTTGCCAATCTGTCGGCTCCTGCCCCCAGCGCGGAGCTCGCTGCCATGATCGCCGGACCGCACGATGAACTGTCCAAGCGTCGTTGGCGGCACAAGCATCGGACCGCTGTGGTCAGCATTGCCGTAGTTGCCGCGATGGGACTCGGCGTGAGCGGTGTCGCCGCCGCGAGCTCGGGCTTCACCCGGAGCCCGTCCTTCATTAATGAACTCCTCGGCAATCTCCAGCCCCAGCCAGAGGTTGCGGCGCCTGTACTGCCGTCTCCCGACGCGCCGCGGATCACCACGGAAGCTGCGCCCGTCGCGGATCCGGCTGCTGTTCCACCGGCCGCGGAAGTGCCGTCGATTCCCGTCGCAGGCACAGTGCCCACCCAGGCCACGCCTGTCGAAGATCCCGTCCAGGCACCAACGGCGGCAAAGGCGCCGGCCGCGGACGTGGCACAGCCGCCGGCAGCGGTCGCTGTCCCGGAAGCCACCGTACCCACCCCCGCCGTCCCGAACGGGTCCAAGCCAAACCCGGCCCACAACGCGCAGGCGAAGCCGAGTCAGGTCAAGCCGCGGGGCCAGGAAGCAGTCTGGCCTGAAGCATCAAAACCCGGTGCGGGGCAGTCAGACAAGCCCGGGGCCCAGGGCAGCAAACAAGGCCCGCAGCTTCCGTCGTTGTCCGACAAGCGCGCAGAAGAGCAGTTCCAGACTGCGATGGACAAGTGGAAGCAGTGGATGAAACGCGGTCACCGCTAGTCGTGTTTGGGGGCTGGCTACGCCAGAACCTGGCGCTTCGAAGAGATAACCCCGGTATCGAAGCCAGCCAAATGGAGGCCACCGTGGAAGCGGGCGTGCTCGATCTTCACACAGCGGTCCATGACCACGTTGAGTCCAGCGGTCTCGGCGTCGCGGGCAACGTCTTCATGCCAGGAGCCGAGTTGCAGCCACAGTGTCTTGGCGCCGGCAGCTACGGCTTCGTCCAGGACTCCGGGAAGGTCGTCGTGCTTGCGGAAGACGTCAACGATGTCCGGGGATTCGGGCAGATCCGCCAGGGACGCGTACGTTGGCTGGCCCAGGATTTCCTTGACCACCGGGTTCACGAAGTAGATCTTGTAACGGGTGGACGACTGCAGGTACGTAGCCACGAAGTAGCTGGCACGCGACGGCTTGTCCGAGGCCCCAACTATCGCGATGGACTTGGCCTGGCGCAGGAGTGCCAGGCGCTCAGGAGCAGAAGGGCCCTCCCAGGTACGTTCAGCGGTGCTCATGCTTTCGCTCCTACGGCTTGAGTGCCTGCCGCCGGGATTCCCACCGCGCAGGCTTCAACTGCTTCTTCATCAGATGCAACAGTCTGGGCCGCTGTCAGCGCTTGGTCCAGGTCCCAGAGGATGTCCTCAAGGTCTTCCAGGCCAACGGAAATGCGGACCAGGTCCTCAGGGACGCCGGCGGACTCGAGCTGTTCGGCACTGAGCTGCTGGTGCGTGGTGGAACCGGGGTGGATTACCAGCGTGCGTGCGTCGCCAACGTTGGCCAGGTGGGATGCGATCTGCAGCGATTCGATGAACTTCTGACCGGCCGCACGACCACCGGCCACGCCGAACGAGAACACCGAGCCCGGCCCCTTGGGCAGGTATTTCCGGGCACGGTCAAAGTGCGGGTGGGACGGTAAGCCGGAGTAGTTCACGTAAGCCACGCGGGGATCGGCATCGAGCCATTCCGCCACTGCCTGTGCGTTTTTCAGATGCTCATCCAGGCGCTGGGGGAGTGTCTCAACACCCTGGAGCAGCTGGAACGCGGAAAGGGGTGAAAGCGCCGGGCCGATGTCGCGAAGGTGCTCGCAACGCAGCTTGGTGAGGAATCCGTATTCACCAAAGTTGCCCCACCAGGAGACGTTGCCGTACGACGGCACGGGCTCGGTCATCATGGGGAACTTGCCGTTGCCCCAATTGAAGCGCCCGCTTTCCACGATGACACCGCCCAGGGTGGTGCCGTGGCCGCCGATGAATTTGGTGGCCGAGTGGATCACGATGTCGGCACCGTGCTCGAACGGCCGCACGAGGTAAGGCGTGCTCAAGGTGGCGTCGACCACCAGGGGGATACCGGCGTCGTGCGCTACCTTAGCCAGCCCCGCAAGGTCCTGGACTTCCGACGACGGGTTGGCAACAACCTCGACGAACAGGGCTTTGGTGTTCTCCTGAATGGCCGCGGCGTAATCCGCCGGGTCGGTTCCGGGCACGAAGGTGGTGTCCACGCCGAAGCGGCGCAGCGAGACGTCCAACTGGGTGACGGTGCCGCCATACAGCTGCGACGCCGCGACGATGTGGTCGCCGGACTGTGTCAGCGCGGCGAAGGTGATGAACTCGGCGGCCATGCCCGACGACGTTGCTACCGCCCCGATGCCACCTTCGAGGGACGCGATGCGCTCCTCGAACGCAGCGACCGTGGGGTTGCCGATACGCGAGTAGATGTTGCCGTACTTTTGCAGGGCGAAGAGGTTCGCGGCGTCGTTGGTGTCCTTGAAGACGAAGGACGTGGTCTGGTAGATCGGCACCGCGCGGGCGCCGTGCTCGGCGTCGGGCGTGCCGCCTGCGTGCAGGGCGCGGGTGCGGAAGCCGAAAGTGCGGTCAGCCATCAGACAGCCACCTGCTCGGCCACGGGTGTGGAGGAGAGGTCCAGTTCGGTACCGTTCTTGCGGGCCAGGTCGGCCTCGAGTTCACGGACGATCGGCAGGATGTCCTGGCCGAACGCTGCGACCTCCTCCTGGAAGTGCAGGTATCCGGTGAGGAACAGGTTCACGCCGATCTTCTTGTACTCCACGATCCGCTCGGCGATCTGTTCCGGTGACCCGATGAGCTGGGTCTTGAAGCCGTCGTTGTACTGCACCAGGTCCTCGAAGGTGGAGTCGGCCCACATGCCCTTGCCGTCCTTGGTGGAGGCGCCGGCTTCCTGCACAGCGTCGCGGAAGCCCTGGACCGCCGGCTTGTGTGCCTTTTCCACGATTTCGCGGAGGGTGTCGCGTGCTTCCTTCTCAGTGTCGCGGGCAATGACGAAGCCGTTGAGGCCAAACTTCGGCAAAGACAGTGCTCCGTCGGTGCCGCGCTTCGTCTCGCCGGACGCCGCAACAACGCCAGCGATGTTTTCCTTGAAGCCCTCCAGGTCCTTGCCGTTGGAGAAGTACCAATCGGCGACGCGGCCAGCGGTGGCTTGTGCCGCCGTCGAGTTTCCGCCGAAGAAGACCTCCGGGTGCGCGCGGCCGGGAACGGCAACAGGCGCTGGGTTCAGGGTGAAGTCGGTGATGTTGTAGTACTTGCCGTCCTGGTTGTAGCCCTGCTCGGTCCACAGGCCGCGGAGTACCCTGATGAATTCCTCGGTGCGGACGTAGCGCTCATCGTGTTCCAGCCATTCGAGGCCGAAGTTGGTGAACTCGTTCTTGAGCCAGCCCGAGACGATGTTCACGGCAGCACGGCCGTTGGAGATGTGGTCCGCGGTGATGATGAATTTCGCCAGGACACCGGGGTGCCACATGCCGGGGTGGACGGCGGCGATGACCTTGAGGCGCTCGGTCGCCGCGAGGAGCGCGAGGCTGAACGACGTGGCTTCGTGCTGCTTGTCCGCACCATAGGACGCGGCATAGCGGGTCTGGGTCAGGGCGTACTCGAAGCCTGAGTTCTCGGCGATCCGGGCAAGCTTCTTGTTGTAGTCGAAGTCCCATCCGGTGCGCTGCTCGATGGTGGATACCACCAGGCCGCCGGAGACGTTGGGAACCCAGTAGGCAAACTTGAGCGGTTCGGAGAGTCGGGCAACGTTGCTGATCTCGGTCATGAATTTTCCTTTACTAGGGCCCGCTCGCGCAGGACGTCCTGGATGCCGGCAATTGCCGGTTCGTTCTGGAGTGAGGTGGTGTCGCCCAGGGCGGTACCCTCAAAAAGCTGGGTCAACAAACGGCGCATGATCTTGCCGCTGCGGGTCTTGGGTACGTCGGCAACCACGACGACGTCGCGCGGCTTGGCGATGGGGCCGATCTCCTTGGCAACGTGGTTGCGCAGGTCGTTGGTGACTTGCGTGGTTGCCCCGCCGTTAGCGGCACCTACCGTGTCACCGCGAAGGACGACGAATGCGACGACGGCGTGCCCGGTGGTGGGATCGGCCACGGGACAGACTCCGGCCTCCACCACGTCCGGGTGGGAGACCAAAGCGGACTCGATCTCGATGGTGGACAGCAAATGCCCTGAGACGTTGAGGGTGTCGTCCACGCGCCCCAGGATCCAGATGTCGCCGTCGGAATCGTATTTGGCGCCGTCGCCGGCAAGGAACCAACCCTGCTCCGGGTACTGGCTCCAATACGAATCGAAGTAGCGCCGCGGGTTTCCCCAAACGGTCCGGGCGATGGCCGGACCGGGACGGTCCACCACAATGAAGCCCTGGACTCCGGGGTCTGAAAGAACACCGGCCTCGTCCACCACCCGCGTGCTCACCCCCGGCAACGGCCGCGCGGCGCAGCCCGGCTTGAATTCGGTGTCCGTGGGCGACGGAGACATGATGGTGGCACCGGTTTCGGACTGCCACCACGTGTCCACCACGGGAGCGGTGCCACCGCCGATGTTGTCGCGCAGCCAGCGCCAGGCCTCGGGGTTTACAGCTTCGCCCACTGTTCCCAAGAGCCGGATGGAGGAGAAATCGTACGTGTCCGGAACGCCGTCGGGGAACCAGCCCATCAATGACCGGACCAGCGTGGGCGCCGTGTAGTACTGGGTGACCTTGTACCGTTCGATGATCTCGAAGTGCCGGCCGGGGTGCGGCGTGTTGGGTGTGCCCTCGAAGATCACCTGGGTCGCTCCGTTGGAGAGCGGCCCGTAGATCTCGTACGTGTGGGCCGTGACCCACGCCAGGTCAGCCGTGCACCAGTGGACGTCGCTGTCCCGCAGTGCGGGGTCGGGGTTGCTGAAAAGGTACTCGAAGCTCCACGAAGCCTGTGTAAGGTAACCGCCCGATGTATGGACCAGGCCCTTCGGCTTACCCGTAGTCCCGGAGGTGTACATGATGAAGAGGGGAGTCTCCGCGTCGAAGGCTGCGGGCTCGTGAACGTCCGGGGCGGTGTCCACGATGTGGTGCCACCAGACGTCACGGCCTTCCTTCATGCTGACCGTGTGCAGCTCTTCCGCTGGAGTGGTGCGGTTGATGACCAGCACGTGCTCGATTGCATTGTCGCCGGCGACAGCTGCATCGGCGTTGTCCTTGACTGGAACCGCGGCGCCGCGCCGGAACTGGCCGTCCGTGGTGACCAGCAGCTTGGCCTGGGTGTCCTCAACCCGGAAGCGGAGCGCCTCGGCCGAGAACCCACCGAACACCAATGAGTGGATTGCACCTATGCGGGCCACGGCAAGGGTGATGATGACGGTTTCGGGGATCACGGGAAGGTAGATGACTACGCGATCGCCCTTGGTGATGCCCAGCGCAAGCAGCGCGTTGGCCGCTTTGGAGACTTCGCGCTGCAGCTCCGCGTACGTGATGGTGCGGCGGTCTCCGGGCTCGCCTTCAAAGTACAGGGCCACCTTGTCACCCCTGCCGGCGAGCACGTGCCGGTCCACGCAGTTGTACGCAACGTTCAGCTTGCCGCCGACGAACCATCCAATGTCCGGGCCCCGGCCCGCTTCGACATCCGTAGGCTTCCAGCTGTGCGCGGTATGCCAAGGCGCTGCCCAATGCAGCCGCCGGGCTTGCTCTTCCCAGAAACCAACGGCGGAGCCGGCCTCATCGAAACCGCTGTGACGCGCCCGCCCGCCGAAATCGGCGCCGTGCACTGCGCCGTCCGTGGGCTCAGCCGAGGACCATCCCGATGAGCCGTGAAGGGAACCGGGCGCGTCAAGCAGCCCTGCTTCAGAGGCCGTCGCGTCCGAAGTGGATTGTGAAATTTTGGGTACGGCAGAAGTCATGCGAAATCTCCATGCCTGGAATTGGCGCAGTGCGATACAAGGGATGGTCGCCCTTTGATTCGCTGGGATGGTCGCTCTCCACTAAAGCGGCTCGATCATTTGGGGCCAAATTCGACTGTCGCCATGCGTAATATTCGCCATAGCGACGGCATGGCTCGCAATTTCCGCAGAATATTCGGCAAAGGGGTGCTGTGAAGGGCAGGAGTAGGCTTGGGTCATGATGCATGTCAACGATCCGGCCGTCGTGGAGCGGTTGATGCGAACAAAGGGCACATGGGCCATCGTGGGCCTGAGCACCAATCAGTGGCGGTCCGCCTACGACGTCTCGCTTTACGTCCGGGACACCATGGGCATGGAAATCATTCCCATCAACCTCAAAGGCGAGGATGTGCACGGCGAAAAGGGCTACCAAACTTTGGCGGACATCCCCGAAGCCAAGCACCCCATCGACGTCGTCGACTGCTTCGTCAACTCCCAACGCGTGGGTGCAGTCATTGACCAGGCGATCGCGATCGGTGCCAAGGCCGTCTGGCTGCAGCTGGGCGTGTTCGACGACGAAGCCACCCAGCGGGCCAAGGACGCAGGACTGGACGTTGTTGTGAACTCCTGCCCGGCGCGCGAAGGCTGGCACTACGGCTTGTGATTCCTCTGCTAGATTGCAGCTGAATCATTTCTTGAGTCTTGGGGGACAACTATGTTCGGCGGCCATTCTGCGGTGCCCTTTTCCACACCCAGCAGACGGGCCGCCTTCAGCATTCTTGGCGCTTCCGTGGTGGCCGGCTTAACGGCTTGCACTGCGGCGGAAAGTTCGACGCCGGCGCTGACGCCCAGCGGCGCTGCCGGGTCGACGGAGGTGCCGGGGCCGAACGGTGCGCTGGCTGTCGGAGGCGAGATTCCGACGTCGTCCGCTTCACAGGCGCCGACCCCTACGGCCACCAAGCGGATTCGGAAAACGTTCATCCCTGACTACCAGTTGCCGCCGATCGTTGGGGGCCTGGCTCCGGTCATCACCAAGATCGAGACCAAGCATCCGATCGTGTTCCTGACCATCGATGACGGCAACATCAAGACGCCCGAATCGGTCAGGCTGATGGCGGAGTACGACTACCCGGCATCACTCTTCCTCACCAAGGACACCATCGCCGACCATCCCGCCTTCTTTAATGCCTTCAAAGCCCAAGGCAGCCTGGTGGAGAACCACACGGTGACGCACAACATCAATATGGTCCGGCAGTGGGGTTACCAGCAGCAGGTCAACGACATGGTGGGAATGCAGGAGTACGCGTTCCAGCACTACGGCCGTCGTCCCACGCTGTTCAGGCCTCCGGGAGGCGCCTACTCCAATGTGATGCGCAAGGCTGTGTCAGACGCAGGCATGAAGGCGATCGTCACGTGGGAGGCCAAGGCAAACGCTGGAAAGATGGACTACCAGGTGGGCAACTCCCTGCGTCCGGGTGACATCGTGTTGATGCATTTCCGCGCCGAGTTCGCCGCGGACCTCGCTGCATTCCGCGCGGCCCAGTTGGCTGCGGGGCTGGAAGTGGTGCTGCTGGAGGACTTCCTGGGCGTGGCGTAGGCATGGCCTAGCCGTGGCCTCCCGCGTGGTGCCCCAGTAGGCTCACTGCATGGACGTTTCCCGCCTCCGCGACATCTGCCTGGGTTTTCCCGGTGCCTTCGAAGACTTCCCCTTCGGTCCCGAGACATCCGTCTTCAAGGTGCGAGCCGCCGTCGCTGGTGGAACCCGGCACGAGGCAAAGATGTTCGCCCTGTCCTCGATGGACCCGGACAACTGGTCCGTGAGCCTCAAATGTGAGCCGGCGTTGGCCGAACAGCTCAGGGCCGCCAACCCCGAGATCACGGGTGCCTGGCATATGAACAAGACCCACTGGAACGGTGTCCGGCTGGATGGGGCCCTCTCCGATGACATGGTCAGGGACATGGTGGAGGACTCCTATGACCTTGTTGTTGCCACCCTGAGCCGCAAGCAGCAGGAGCAGTTGGGCTGGGCCAGACTCACCAATCCGCGCGGCAGCTGACACGCCCGCAAGCACACTCCCCACGGCGCTGACATGGGGCTAGATTGATACTGCATACCTAAAGACCTCAGCCACAGCGCTGGTCAGGAGCGGTTTGATGCTGGATCAGAAAACACTGGACCACCTATGGAACTTTCGCGATCCGGTAGCTTCCGAGGCTACGTTCCGCGCCGCGATGATCGAGGAGATGTACGACGCCGACGAGCGGGCTGAGCTGGCAACGCAACTTGGACGGGCCATCAGTCTGCAGGGCCGCTTCGACGAAGCCGATGCCCTCCTGGATGAAATAGACGACGACGAGCCCACCGTCGGCGTGCGGATCCTCCTGGAGCGGGGCCGGGTGTTGAACTCCGGCGGGCGACCCGCCATGGCAGTCCCCCTCCTGGAGCAGGCAGCGGAGTTGGCGGACCACCTTGGTGAGGAATTCCTGGCCGTGGATGCGCTGCACATGCTCTCCATCGCAGATGCCGCAAACGCCGAGGTGTGGATGCGGAGCGCCCTCGAATATGCCTCTACGGCCCATGATGAGCGAACCAAGCGCTGGATGATTGCTTTGCACGCAAGCCTGGGCTCGTTTCTGCGCGGTAAAAAGCGTCTCACCGAGGCCTTGGTGGAGTTCCAATTGGCCGAGCAATGGGCGGAAAGACTGGGAACTGAGCGGCAAAGGGCCCTGGCCCGGGAAGCCATCACCGAGTGCGGGAAGGCCTTGGCTGAAGGTCCGTAGAAAGATCACGCTTTGACAAATGTTGATCGAAACTGCCACGAAATATTGATTTTCGATCATTCGTGGTGAATTATGTCACAGAAGGTTGGTGCTGCCAGAGCGCCAACCCAGACTGTCTGACTGAACGGCTTTCCCGCCGCAACAGTCGACACTACGAGTCACTGGAGGGTTTAGAAATGAACGTTCAGCACCAGTCCGTCGGTCGCCGTGGATTCCTGCGTGGAGCACTCGCTGCAGCCGTGCTCGTGCCCATGGGGGGAACCATTGCTTCATGTGCCGCAGGTGGCGGCACCACCACCACCGGCCCCACAGGCACTGTCTCCGACACCAACCCGTTCGGCATGGCAGACAAAGCCACCATCGACGCCGTGATCTTCAAGGGCGGCTACGGCATCGACTATGTCGAGTTCGCGGGCAAGATCTTTGAGAAGACCCACGAGGGTTCCACTGCCAAGATTTCCCCGTCCACGGACATCGCGCAGGAACTTCAGCCGCGCTTCGTCGGTGGCAACCCGCCGGACCTGATCGACAACTCCGGCGCGAAGTCCATCGGCTTCAGCACCATCCTTGCCCAGCTTGAAGACCTCACCAGCGTTGTGGAGGCCAAGAACCTTGAAGACAAGGTCATCAAGGACACCCTGTACACCGGTGTACTGGCTCCAGGCACGTTCGATGGCAAACTTGCCGCCTTGAACTACGTGTTGACCGTCTTCGCTGTGTGGTACTCCGACGCCTTGCTCAAGGAAAACGGCTGGACCGTTCCCAAGACCTGGGATGAGATGTACGCCTTGGGCGAGCAAGCCAAAGCCAAGGGCAAGTACCTCTTCGTCTGGGGCAAGGAAGCGGCCACGTACTACCAGGAACTGGCCATTGCATCTGCCATCAAGGAAGGCGGCGACGATGTCCGTCTCGGCCTTGAGAACCTCAAGGCCGATTGCTGGTCGCACCCGGCCATCCAGTCCGTCTTCACCGCCCTGGACAAGATCGTCAAGGCCGGCTTCTTCAAGCCGGGCGGTTCAGGCACCCAGTTCACGGCAGCCCAGGCGCAGTGGAGCAACGCCCAGGAAGCTGTGTTCTACCCGTCGGGTTCATGGATTGAAAACGAAATGAAGGACCAGACCAAGGCCGGCTTCAACATGATGGGCGCCCCGGCCCCGTCCGTAAGTGCCAGCCCCAAGATGCCGCAGACAGCACTTCACAGTGCCGCAGGCGAGCCGTTCATTGTCCCGTCGCAGGGCAAGAACGCTGCCGGCGGCAAGGAACTGCTCCGCATCATGTTGTCCAAGGAAGCCGCCACCAACTTCGCCAAGACCAAACTGGCTCCAACCATCGTCAAGGACACTGTTCCGGCCGATGGGTTCGGTTCCACGGCTTTGGTTTCACAGACGAAGATGCTCAGCGATGCCGGCGAGAACATCTACACCTGGAACTTCATTGACCTGTACGGCACCAACAAGGACCAGCTGGTTGTCTGGAACACCTTCCTGGACGGCAAATCGGACGTTGCAACCCTCACCTCCGCACTGCAGAACATCACCGACAAGGTCCGTAACGACAGCTCGGTCAAGAAGATCGAAGTGAAGTGACTTCAGTGAAAACTCAGCAGAGCCGGAACGACGACGGCCTGGCCGCCGTCGTTCCGGCGACGGCTCCACAGCAAGTGATAAAGCGGCGGCGGAAGCCGTTGACATGGGACAAGGTCAGTTTCTTCGCGGTGTTCCTCGGACTGCCGTTGGCGATCTACCTGTTGTTCGTGATTTGGCCCTTTATCCAGGCATTCGGGTATTCGCTGACGGACTGGTCCGGTTTCTCGCCCAACCAGAACTTCATCGGTCTCGAAAACTACGTGAAGATCTTTACCGACGACATCTTCATGAAGGCGATGTCCAACAACATCGTCCTGGTCATCTTCCTCCCCATCATCACCATCATCCTGAGCCTGGTGCTTGCCTCGTTGGTGACTGTAGGCGGGAGCAGCAAAGGCCAGATCAAGGGTTTGCGCAATTCCAGCTTCTACCGCGTGGTTTCGTTCTTTCCGTACACGATTCCCGCAGTGGCCATCGGCATCATGTGGGGACAGATCTACGATCCATCCGGTGGCCTGCTCAATGGCATCCTGACGGGCCTCGGCTTTGACCAGTTCAAGGACTTCGCGTGGCTCGGTGACAAGAACACCGCCATGATTGCCACCATGTTCGTGATCGTCTGGGGCTTCGTTGGCTTCTACATGGTCCTCTTCGTTGCGGGCATCAAGGGCATTCCTGCCGAGCTTTTCGAAGCTGCCAGGATCGATGGCGCAGGTCGGTTCCGCACCGCAGTCTCCATCACCATCCCTTTGATCCGCGACAACATCCAGACCGCCTACATCTACATGGGAATCCTGGCATTGGACGCCTTCGTTTACATGGCGGCACTGAACTCGGGCGGTGGCCCGGACAACTCCACGCTGGTCATGGCCCAACAGCTGTTCTTCACTGCCTTCAGCAAGGGTCAGTTCGGGCTTGCAAGCGCCATGGGCGTTGTCCTGGCAATTGCAACGCTGATTTTCTCCGGCTTGGTGTTCCTCATTAACCGGCTCACCGGCGGCGACAAGGATGTGAGTCTGTAATGACAACAAAAGTCTCAACTCCGGAAATGAAGTCGCTGCACTTCCAACCGCGGACGCCCGCAACCACAAAGGGCGACAAAGTGGTGGGAGCCGTGTCGCACACGGCTTTGACCATTTGGACGCTCATCGTCATCCTTCCGCTGCTGTGGACGTTCATGTCCTCCTTCAAGACGTCCAGCGAGATCTTTGCCTCGCCGTTCGCCTTGCCGGCACAGTGGAAACTGGACAACTACGTCAAGGCATGGAGCGAAGCGGGGATCGGAAGCGCCTTCCTGAACTCGGTAGTCGTTGTTGCAGTTGCCCTGGTGATCGTCATGGTCCTGGGTGCCATGTGTGCCTACGTTCTGGCGCGTTACACGTTCCCGGGCAGCCGGGCCATCTACTACCTGATGCTGGCCGGCCTGACGTTCCCGATCTTCCTGGCCATGGTGCCGTTGTTCTTCGTCCTGAAGAACATGGGCCTCTTGAACACCTTGCCGGGACTCATCCTGGTGTACGTGGGCTTCGCGCTTCCGTTCACGGTGTTCTTCCTGTTCTCCTTCTTCAAGTCGCTGCCTCACGAAATTACCGAGGCGGCAGCCCTTGACGGCGCAGGGGAGTGGCGGACGTTCTTCCAGGTCATGCTGCCGATGGCCAAGCCGGGCTTGGCCTCGGTTGCCATCTTCAACTTCCTGGGCCTCTGGAACCAGTTCCTGATTCCGGTGTCCATCAACGCCGCCGGCCCACGCGTCCTGTCCCAGGAACTCGCGGCCTTCGCCGGCCAGATGGGCTATGCCGTTGACTATGGCGCACTGTTCGCAGCCGTCAGCGTCACCGTCATTCCGGTGCTCATTGTCTACGTGATCTTCCAGCGCCAGCTGCAGGGTTCCGTATCGCAAGGCACGTCCAAGTAGTTCGACCAAGCCAAAGACAGCGTTCGACGGCGGTCCCCACCTTATGGTGTGGGCCGCCGTCGAGTTTTTGTGCAGCTCCCGCCCTTTAGAAGGCCGGTTAAGGGCGTTTGCTGTACAAAAACTCTGTCAGGATGGAACAGATTCTGTAGTGCAACGAAAGGCAGCAGCCCGTGATCTTCATTGTGGTCAAGTTCAACGTCAAGCCCGACTGGTCCGAGCGCTGGCTGGACCTCGTGGGAGACTTCACCGAAGCAACCCGCGCAGAACCCGGAAACCTGTGGTTCGACTGGTCCCGCAGCGTGGACAACCCGAATGAGTTTGTCCTGGTGGAAGCGTTCCAGGACGATGCCGCTGAGGCCCACGTCAACAGCGAACACTTCAAGAAGGCCATGGCGGACATGCCCCAGGCACTGTTGGAGACTCCCCACATCATCAGCCGCCAGTTCGAAGGCAGCGGCTGGGACCGCATGGGCGAGCTGACCATCGCGTAGGGAACGCGAAAAGGCGGTGCCGGACTCGTTGAGCCCGGCACCGCCTTTTTAGGTACTACTCAGAATCAAGCATCTCTTAGAACATCCAAGGAATCTCTGCATGGCCGAAGTCGGAGAATGAACCGAAGCGGCCAGCCTTGAACGCGAGCACTTCGCCGTCCCGGTCCCGGCACGTGGTGACCTGGCCGAAGAAGACCTGGTGATCGCCGACGTCGTACTGCTGCACCACGCTGCAATCCGCCTGGGCGAGGGCGCCCTTGATCACCGGAAGACCGTTGTCGGTGACGTCGAAGTCTCCGTCGCCGAATCGGTCCCCGCCGCGGACGGCGAACCGCCGGGCCACCGACTCCTGCTTCGCGCCGAGGATGGACACCGCGAACTTGCCACTCTCCATCAGGGCTTCACCGGTCCTGGTCCCGAAATTCAAAGAGATCATCAGGATGGGCGGTTCCAGGCTGATGGACGTCAGCGAGCTGATGGTCATCCCGTACTGCTCGTCCTCATGCTGGGTGGTAACCACGGCGACGCCCGTGAGGAAGCGGCCCATGGCGCGGCGCATCCCCATGGCATCGGGGATAGTGAAGGCTGGTGCCAGGCTCATGTCAGTTGCTCCGCTCAGCTGGTGCGGGATCCGTGTAGTAGCGAACCTCAAACATCTTGGCTCCATTCTCGGAAACCCACGGTCCGTGTTCCATGCCCGGCGGGCGGGTGGCCCAGTCGCCGGCCTTGAAGGTCTTGCCGAGTCGCTGGTCCACGAACGAGCCCTCGAAAATGAAGACTTCTTCCCAGAAATCGTGTGTCAGGACGCCGTTGGGAGAGGTGTCCGTGCCGGGCTCGAACTTGAGGATCCGGGTGACGCTGTCATTGTCCGAATCCCGGGCAAGAATCGCCTCGGACAGGCCCTCGATGTGCGGGTTGCACGGTGCGAAGTCCACAGAGGACACGGGGGTGAACTCGAATTCGGGCTTGGCCATGGTCAGTTCCCCTCCGATTCAGTGGAGCCCGCGATGCTGTAGGAACCGAGGAACGTGTCCAGCTCCGCCACCAAGGCGTCGTAGCCGTAGTTCCGGTAGGTGTAGGCGCCTCGAACCACGAAGGGCGCACCGGCATAGAACATCTCGTACTGCTGGTGGCGGCCGGCGAACTCGGACCCGATGATGTCCCAGGCGAGTTTGAAGAGCTTGACGCGCTCCTCGCTGCTGACGCCGGGGGACTGGACGTAGCGTTCCATGTCCGGCCGGGTGACGCTGCTGGTCATGTCGGCGATGCTGGAGGGCAACTGCAGGACGCCGCCGCCCACCAAGTCGCGGAGGATCGAGATCACTCGCGGGTACGTCTCGGACTGCAGGCCCATGGCCCCGTACAGTGCACTCTTTCCCGGGACCCTCATCCCGGCGTCGTCCGTTGTTGCCGTGTACTCGGCAGCCAGTACGGCAGACTCTACGGACTGGACAATCGCGGCGAGTTCGCCGAGCTTCTCCTGGACGCCGGGAATCTTGTCCGTGCCGTTTACCTGGGTGACCTTGCGGGCTACGGAGGCGATGAACTTCAGCTTGGTGGAGAACCGGATCTGGGCCTGCCAGTTGCCCAGGGCGTGGGCGCCGGTGTCGAAGAATTGGCGGCGCAGCGTGTCGATGTTGCGGTTGATGAAGACGCGGTCCCACGGGATGAGGACGTCGTCGAAGACCACCAGGGCGTCCGGCTCGTCGTAATGGCTGGTCAATGGGTAGTCGAAGTCGCTGGTGGCGGCCGGTGCGAACGGGCGTCGGCAGTAGAGCTTCAGGCCATCGGTAGCTACCGGGATGGCGAAGCTGACCGCGAAGTCCACGTCGTCCGGGCCCAGCGGCTTGATGCAGGTGACAAAAACTTCGTCGGCAATGGCCGCGCCGGTGGCGAGCATCTGTGAACCGCGGACAATGATGCCCTCCTCGGTTTCACGCACGACGCCGACCTGCAGGTATTCGCCTTCCCAACCGGACGCTGTGGTCGCGCGGGAGACCTGCGGGGGAATGATCGCGTAGGAGAGGTAGAGGTTCTCGGACAGGATCTTCTTGTAGTACCGCTCCACGTTGCCCGCGAAATCGCGCTCGTCGTTCTTGAAGACTTCCGGATGGGAGCCGAACGCGGCAAAGAAGGTCCCTACGTGGTCAGGGCTGCGGCCTACCCAGCCGTGGGTGTGCTTGGCCCACTTTTCGATTGCCTGGCGCCGCAGGACCAGCTCTTCCTGCGTGCGGGGAGCGGCGAAGGTCCGGTTGGCCGGTCCGTCGATCTCCTCGGAGTGGAACTGCATTCCGTTGGCGGGATCGGCTGCGATATCGAACAGCTCGGACATGGTCCGGGCAACCTTCGCGAACGCCGGGTGTTCCAGGACGTTGCCGACTACCTCGCCGTCGAGGATCACCGTCCGGCCGTCGTTCAGGGACTTCAGATACTCATTTCCGGTCCTCATCAGAGTGAGCCTTTCTTGATTTTGTAGTTATGTTCAATGGTGGTCCCATTCGGGAAGGAGAGCTCCAACTTCCAGGAAGTTCCGTCCACGAACTTTCCGTTCAGAAGCGGCAGGGTGCCGCCGAGGCACATGAAGTCGGCGTCACCGATGTCGGTTCGGGCCAGAAGGCGCTCGACGACGTCGGCTGGCTTGCGCAGGCCGCTCAACGAACCCTCCTGGTACAGATTGCCGTCCACCCACGAACGGGCGGTGCAGTCGTCCAGATCAAGGTCGTCCAGGGATTCGACGGCGATGACCTCGCCGGCTACGGGCTTGGGACATGCACGCTTTGAATCGCCAATGTCCTGGGCTTCAATGTCGCGGTCCGTGTGGTCCGAGCCGATGCCGAGGTAGTACTGGCCGTTGTGGCGGATATAGAGAGGCTCGATCTCACCGGAGGTCAGGTTCTCCGAGGTGTCATGCTCGCCCGTCGTCTCGAACAGGTCCGAGTCCATGCGGTAGAACATGGGCACCTCGGGCGGCGGGGCTACGCCGATGGCAGCCAGCTCATCGATGTGGTGCTGCACGGCTTTTGGATCCCGGCCTGTGTAACCTGCCACCACTCCGTGGAAATCCGTGACCACGATGGTCTTGTCTGTGCCCACCACCCGGAAGGTGAGTGGGACTTGCCTTGTTGTTTCCATTCCGTCTCCTTGGATGGCTTCTAAACTGTCAATGCGTTGTAGTCGGCCAGGCGGTCACCGATGACGGGGAATTCCGTGCGGACTGCGTTGACCTGGCCTGGGTCGATGTCCACCATGAGCACCGATTCCCCGGCGTCCGCTTCGGCGAGGACGTGGCCGGCAGGGTCCACCACTTTGCTGTGTCCGCCGAGCTCCACGCCTTCCTGCGTGCCTGCGGCGTTGCAAGCAATCACGAAGATCTGGTGCTCCAGCGCCCGGGCAGTGGTGAGCAGGCGCCAGTGTTCACGCCGGGCGGCAGGCCAGGCCGCGGGAACGATCACGATCTCCGCACCCCGTGTGCTCAGCTCCATCCACAAACCCGGAAAGCGGAGGTCGTAGCAGGTGATGCCGGCAACGGACCCGAACGGCAAGGGGACTACGGGGAGCGAGGACCCTGCCGTCAGCAGGCTTGCCTCCTTGGACTTGTAGCCGAACACGTGGATCTTCCGATACGTGTGGGCTATGGTGCCGTCCGGTCCCAGCAGGATGGAGGTGTTGCTGAGCCGGCCATCCTCGCCGGCCTCGATGATGCTGCCGAGGTGAACGTAAACGCCCAAGTCGGCGGCAACCCGTGAGCACATGGAAACGGTGGGGCCGGTGAGTGTCTCCGCCAAAGCCTCGTATTCGTCGAAGTGGAAATAGCCTGCGCTCCACAGTTCGGGAAGGACAATCAGTTCGGCGCCGCTGATGCCCCGAAGGATCGCTTCAACGCGATCGATCCGGTCTTCGCGGGTTTCGGAGTCCGGGCTTGCCACCTGGACGAGTGCGATTTTCATGCTTTTTCCTTTTCCGGGGCGCCGTGTGGATCCTTGTCCAGGTCGCTGAGCTTCAGGCCCTTGGTTTCCTTGGCGAACATCACCGAGACCATGGAGATCAAGCCCATGACGGCAAGGTAGATGCCGATCGCATAGCCAGTGCCGAATGCGCTGTAGAGGGCCAAGGCGATGATCGGAGACAACGATCCAGCGATCAGAGAGGCCAGGTTGTAGGCAACGGAAGTACCGCTGTACCGGACATCCGTCGGGAAGAGCTCGGAGAAGAAAGCTCCGATCACCGAGCTGTACGCCGCGAAGATCAGGAGTCCGCCGACAGCTGCGGCGATGATGCCCCACACCTGGCCGGTGTTGAGCAGGGCAAAGAACGCGAAGGCCCACACCATGGTGGCAATCGAGGCGCCGATCAGGATGGGCTTCCGCCCTACCTTGTCCGCGTACAGCGCCAGAATGGGAATAGCGACGACGGCCACGCCCTGCCCGATCATGACGGCGGTGAGGCCTGTCTGCCGCTGCAGCCCCATGATCTGGGTGACGTAGGTGATGATGAACAGCGAGTAGATGTAGAAGCCTGCGTTCTCACCCATCCGGCTGCCGGTTGCGATGAGGATTTCGCGCCAGTTGCGGCGGAACAGGATGGCCAGCGGCATCTTCCGTTCCTTGTTGCCTTCGGCTTCGCGCTTCCGCTGTGCTTCCTTGAACAGCGGGGTTTCCTGTACATAGAGCCGCAGTACGAGGCCGATGACCACCAGGAGCGCGGACAAGCCGAATGCGATGCGCCAACCCCACGCCAGGAACTCGCTCTCCGGCATGGTGGCGGCGAGGATGGCCAGGACTCCGGCGGCCATCAGGTTTCCGAGGGGCGGGCCCATGTTGGGCCAGGACGCCCAGAAGGCGCGCCGGGCGCTTTCATTGCTGTGTTCCGAGACGAGGAGGACGGCCCCGCCCCACTCGCCGCCTAGCGCAAATCCCTGAATCAGGCGCAACAGGAGGAGGAGCAAGGGTGCTGCAATGCCGATTGCGGCGTACGACGGGATGAAGGCAATGAGCGTGGTGGCCACGCCCATGAGCATCAGGCTGGCTACCAGGGTGGCGCGTCGCCCGTGTTTGTCGCCCAGGTGACCAAGGACGATGGCGCCGATCGGGCGGGCCAGGAAGCCGGCCGCGAACGTTCCGAGTGCCAGCATGGTGCCCACCAGGGGATCGTCGGTGGGGAAGTAGAGCTTGTTGAATACCAGAGCAGCGGCGGTGCCGTAGAGAAAGAAGTCGTACCATTCGACGGCTGTGCCGGCCAGGCTCGAAGCAGCCACAACAGGCAGGCTTGAGTGTTTCTGTTGCCTGAGTTCTGCTTTCTTCAAATCGGTCATTCTGGGGATCCTTTGCGAGGGGGAGACGCGGGCTTCCGGTGAGTCAGACAGCCGGGCTCCCAGGAAATTGGGGTTTTTCCGATGCGTGAGCGGGGTCACTGAACATCACTGTAGACGAGTTGTATACAACCTGTCTATATTTGAAGCAGAAGTTTTCCAGACGTCCCAAAGCTTCTGAATGCAACTCGTATACTGGGCTACGCGAGAAAGGCTCTGCATGATCCAGATGACCCCCACTGCACAGTCGCAGCCAGAAGTGGCCTACCAGTGGATGAAAAGCTACATCGCAGCCCTGCCCCGTGAGGAAGAAACTTTCCTGAACGAGGGAGTCCTGGCCAAGACCACAGGTACCTCACGAACCCCCGTGCGCGAGGCACTGCTGCGCCTTGAAGCTGAAGGATTCGTCAAACGGATCCCGCACAAAGGCGCCTACGTGCCACCCATCTCGGATCCCGACGTCCGTGCCATCCTGCAGGCCAGGTCCGTGGTGGAGAAGTGGGCTGTTTCGGCAGTGGAAACCATGCTCGAAGCGCAGATTGATGCCTTCCAGGGAATCATCGAACAACAGCAGGAAGCCAAGGAAGATCCAGCCCGGTTCATCGAACTCGACACCGAATTCCACACCTTGATGGTTCGTGCCGGGGGCAACCCTGTCCTCGCCGACTTCTACGCGTCGCTACGGCAAAAACAACTCAGGATCGGCGTCAAAGCAGTAACCCGAGGCGCAGACCGCGCCGGAGACGTCCTCCGGGAACACCAACTGATCGTTGACGCCCTCCGCAGCCGAAGCCTCGAAGCAGCACACCAAGCCATCGATGCACACTTGGAGTCCACCCGCTTGGCGGTCATCGGGTACTAGGCTCCGCTAGTCCTCGCTATGCAGCTCCCGCTGCCGTGCGCTGAGCAGCTCAAACTCAGGCCGGGCAGCCACGAACCGTTCAACGGCGTCGAGCACTTGCTGGAGGTGGGCATGATCCGGGGACACTACGGCCGCGCCAACCAAGGCCCGCCGATGCTGGTCCTGCAGCCCGGTCTCAGCAGCTGAAACATCGAAGCGCCGCTTGAGTTCGGCCACGAGCGGCCGCATCAGCGAGCGTTTCTCCTTGAGGCTATGTACATCGCCCAACAGGACGTCGAATTCAATCCAGCCGATCCACATGGTTCATTATCGCCGCAGGTCAGTGGGATGGAACTGTGAGGACTTGATGGAATCTTGAGGAAATGCAGTAACGCACCTTGAGTTGGGGTTGGCAGTGTCTATGAGGTTGGCCTTATATGGCTGACGGACTCATTCGCTGCTAGTTACTCAGGACTGACATCGTGACCCAAACCCCTGCCAGACCACGCCCGCGCCTCCACGCCAGACCACGCACGGTCCGGATCCTGCTCGTAGGCGCCGCAACCCTGGCGCTTGCGACCGCCACGGTTCCGGGTGCCACCGCCGCACCCGCGCAAGGATCTGCCCTGCAGACCTCATCAAGCGTCTCGGCCCTCGCGGGCCAAGCTGAGCAGACATTGGTGGTGCCCGTGACAGCGGGCTTGGAACCCACCCGGGTGAAGGGGGCCATCGCAGTGTCGGGGAAGCCTGAAGGCACGGTCCGGGCAACGGTCAATGGCCGGGTAGTCCTCGAGGCCAGCGCGGCCGCCAGCATCCCCCTTGACGCCGCAGTAACAGGCGCGGACGTTGTTGGCCAGCAACTGACGGTAGGGCTGCAATTCGTCCCCGCAACGCAAACCATGTGCGTCGTCTCCACTGCCACAGCCACCCTCAACAACCTGGTGGTGGACTTCAGTGGAACGGCAAAGGCTCCCAGCACGGTTGGCGAGTTCTTCCCGGTGTCCGTGCCCGCCGTCGTGCTTCCTGTGCCGGCTGATCCCGGCGCGGATGTTTCCGCTGCCGTCATGACTGCTTCCGCTGCCATGTCCCAGCGCTACCCGGACGCCAGCATCAGCATTGTGGCGGAAGCTGACTTGGCGGCGCGGGCCGCGACCCTGCCGTCGGGCAGCCGTGTTCTCAGTGTCGTAGCCGACCAGGGCGAGATCAGCACCACGCTCGGCACTGCCGCCGGGCTGCCGCAGCTTATCCTCAGCGGCCACGATGACCAGCTCCGCACCGCTGCCCGGGCACTGGCCAGCGACAAGACGGCGCTCGCCGTGACGTCATCCGTCACAGGGCTGACGTCCGCCCTGCCTGCCGCTCCCGGACTGACGCAGAGCCTCAAAGACCTCGGAAGCAGCACCCTCAAGCTGTCCGGCTACGGCACCCCGGAATCCTACGTGGGAGTCACCCAGTCACAGTTCGGCGGCCCGGTTTCATCGGTAAAGGTTCAGCTCAAGGGCACGCACACGGCCGTTCCCGACAACGCCCAGGCGCAGATCTCGGTCTTCTGGAACGACTACCTTCTCAGTTCAAAGAACCTCGACGGCGGTGACGCCTTCACGGTGGACGCCGACGTTCCAGCCGGCCAGCTTCAGGCGAAGAACGGCCTGCGGATCCGCTTGGCCGCCCTCCCTGCGGGCGGCGATTGCACGGGACCGGCGGGCATCATGCCCATGGAAGTAACCCTGGACACCGCGGGAAGCACCCTTACCGCCGTCCGCGGCGGTTCCACAAAGCCCGGCTTCGCACGGTTTCCCCAAGCCCTTGGCCAGAGCGTTCCCGTGGCCTTCGCCGACGGCAACGCACAAGCCAACACCGTCAACGCAGCCACCTTGGTAGCAGCCCTGCAGCGTGACAGTGCCTCCTTGCTGGACGCCCGCGTGGTGGGCATCGACACCTTGGCTGGCTCCAGCGAGTCCGGACTGGTGGTGGGCGCCACCGCGGACGTCGCCAACAAGCTCTCGGCACCGCTGCGGTTGGCGGAGTTCCGCACCATCGCACCTGCCGACGTCGAATACGGCGTGGGCACCACCGCGCCGTTCGGGGTGTTGGAGGCCTTTGAACAGGGCGGCCGCGATCTTTTGCTCCTCGGTGCTTGGGCGCCGGAAGGCGAGACTGCAGCGGTGTCCACGCTTCAAGCGTCGCTGGCCTCCCACGTCAGTGGTGTTGAAGGCGGCTGGGCTTCACTTTCCCGGAACCTCCTGGTCACGCAACCCTCCGGCACGCCCGTCCTGCTGGAAAGCAACGTGGTGGTTCCGCAGAAGGCTGTCACAGACGACTACCGGCCCTACGCCTGGTGGATCGGAGGGGCAGTGGTTGTGCTGGGGCTGGCCTACGTACTTCGTAGCTTGTTGATGCGGCGTCGTGCCAAGGAAGCGCAGGCTTACGTGGACGCTGAACAGGCGGCCACCCCATCGGATCATGGCAACTAGCGTCGCCACACGGCGCCGGGCTGCCCACCGGCGGCCGGCGCTGCGGTCCCTGACACTGCTGGTCACGAGGGGCTGGGCCCGGCTGGGTGCGCCAGTGGTTGGCCGCAAAGTTCCCGGCACCAGGATCATCGCGGTGGTTTCACTGGTGGTGGGTTACGTCGCCTGCCTCTACACGATCGGCCACGGCACCAACCTGGACTACTCCGACGCCCAAAGCCACCTGACCATCGCCAGGCGCATCTTCGACAGCAAGGCGCCCGGCTTTGAACAGCTGGGCACCGTCTGGCTTCCCATGCCGCACCTGCTCCTGGCCCCTTTCGTCCTGAACATGTGGATGTTCAGCACGGGCTGGGCCGCAGGAATCCTGGGTATCCTGGCGCTGTCAGCCACCGCGACCGGCCTGTACCTCATAGCAGCCCGCCTTGGTCTGGGCAGGGCAGGGCGTCTCGCCACCACCCTGGTGGTCCTGGCCAACCCGGCGGTTCTGTACGTCTACACCACGGCCTTGACCGAGCCTGTGCTCATCATGTGCATCGTGGGCGGCATGGCGGGGTTGGCGCATTGGGCAACCAGCCGCCGTCGAATGAGCGCCGGTGAACTGGCTGTCTTCGCCGGTATTCCGTCGGCCGCGGCAGTGCTGTCACGGTACGAAGGCTGGGCGCTGGTCATGACCGGGACCCTCTTCGTGCTCATCGTTGCCAAGCGCCGCACCGGGGCGTGGCGGGAGGCCTTCATCATGGCCGGCGGCTACGTGATGATCCCGGCCGCAGCAGTGCTCTGGTGGATCTCCTACAACTGGGCCATTTACGGCAATCCGCTGGAGTTCATGTTTGGGCAATACTCCGCTTACGCGCAGCAGAAGAACATCACCGACGGCGGACTGTTGCCTACCAAGGGCAACCTGGGACTGACGTTGACTACTTTCCATTGGTCGTTGCTGGAGACTTCCGGCGTGGTGGTCCTCGCCTTGGCGGCGTGCGGCGGCGTCGTGCTTGTCTTCAGGCGAGGCTTTGCCAACAGCACCCTGCTGGTGGCGGTGACCGGCAGCGCCTACGCTTTCGCGCTGCTGAGCCTGTTCCTGGGCCAGACGGCCATCAATAACGACCACTCGCTGCCGGCCACGTGGTGGAACAACCGCTTCGCGCTGACGGCCCTGCCGCTGGTGGCAATCCTGGTTGCCGTGTTCGTTCACGAGCTGGCCCGGCCCGCCCGCATCAGGCCCGTGCTGATCGGCGCCTTGCTGGCGGGACTCGTGGTGCAGAACGTGTGGTGGGCTGAGGACCCGGCAGGCCGGCTCGCCGTGTTGGCCGAAGGAAGAATGTCCGCTGAATCAACCACAAATTCCACGGCCGCCGCGCGCTGGCTCAACCAGCACTATGAATCCGGCGGAATCCTGATGGACGAGAGCGCCCGGGGCAACGCGGTGCTGCCAGTGTTGGGCATTCCGCTCAAGGAGATCTACAACAGGGCATCGGGCGACTACTTCGGGCCTGCTCTGGAAGACCCTGCAAAGTACGCCAAGTGGGTGTTCGTCAACGTGGAAGCGGGCACGGGTGCACGGGATTCAGGCCCCACGGACCTGGTGTACCAGGCCATGGTCAAGGACCCCTCTTTCAACGTCCGCTATTCCGTCGCCTTCTCCACACCAACCCACCGGATCTATGAAAGGTCCTCCGACTCATGACACCCACCCCAGACGTTGCGGACGCCACGCTTAACCGGCAGTCCATCGGCCAGACGCTCCTCGCAGCCGGAGTAGTAACCCAGGAACAGCTTCAGGGTGCCTTGGATCGTGCCGCGAGCGAAGGCGGGCTCCTTGGCCGGCACCTCATCCTGGAGGCCGGGCTGGACCGCCGCCGGATTTATGAAGTCCTGGCTGAGCACTGGGACGCCCCGCTGGTTGACCTGGTGGCCGAGCCCGTTGACGACCGGCTGATGGAGATGCTCGGCTACAGCGAGCTGGGGGAGCCGTTTTGGCTTCCGTGGCGGATGGACGGCGACGTCCTAACTGTCGCCACGGCGGTGGCCCCATCGGCTGCCATCGCCCATGAAGCGGCCTTGACGTTCGGGGCCAGCGACGTCGAATTCCGCACCACCACCGACTGGGACATCAACCAGTCCATCCAACGCTCCTTCCGCCGCCACCTCCTTTACGAATCGGCCGAACGCCTCGCTGAAGAACGGCCGGGTGAATCGGCGCGCACAGCCTTGACCCGGTGGCAGCGCTACCTTCCCGTGGTTCTTGTCGCTGGATTGGTGGCGGCATTCGTGCTGTCCCCGCTGACGGCGGTCATTGTGCTGTTGGCCGCCGCGAACGTCGTGTTCCTGGTGAGCATAGGCTTCAAAAGTCTTGCCAGTCTTCGACGTCCCTTCGACAGACTGCACAATGCCGCTGTGGTGCGGGCGAGGGACCGGGAGCGGGCCCTCCGCGGACTTCCTCCGGTGGCTGAGGATAGGGTTCCTGACTCCGAGCTGCCCGTTTACACCATCCTGGTACCGGTGTTCCGCGAGGCCAACATCATCGACAAACTGCTGACCAACCTGGGCCAGTTGGACTACCCGCGGTCCAAGCTGGACGTCCTGGTCCTTCTCGAAGAGGACGACGCCGAGACCATCGCCGCCGCGAAAGCCTCAAGGCCGCCGGAATACGTGCGCATCCTCATCGTGCCGAAGGGCGATCCGCAGACGAAGCCCCGGGCGTGCAACTACGGACTGACGTTCGCCAGAGGCGAGTATGTGGTGATTTACGACGCCGAGGACCGACCTGAGCCGGGTCAGCTCCGCGCGTCCATAGCTGCGTTCAAACAGGACGAATTCGAACGCCGGCACCTCAACCCGGACCGCAAGCCCCTCATCTGCGTCCAGGCCGCGCTCAACTATTTCAACGCAGACCAAAACGTCCTCACCCGGATGTTCACCATCGAGTACACCCACTGGTTCGACTCCATGCTCCCGGGCTTGGACAACTCCGGTATCCCGCTGCCGCTGGGCGGCACGTCGAACCACTTTGTCACGGCCCTGCTGAAGGAAGTTGGCGCATGGGACCCGTGGAATGTCACCGAGGACGCCGACCTGGGACTTCGGGCCGCCGTGGACGGATACCGTGTGGGCGTCATCGATTCCACCACCTGGGAAGAAGCCTGCTCGCAGGTCCCGGCCTGGATCAAGCAGCGCACCCGCTGGATCAAGGGCTACATGGTGACCTCGGCCGTGAATACCCGGAACTCCCTGCGGTACATCAAGAGCACCGGGCTGGCCGGGACCGTCGGGTTCCTCGGCCTGATCCTGGGTACGCCCTTGGCCTTCCTGGCCTACCCGCTGGTGGTGGGGTTCACGGTGGTGACGTACATCGGCTACGACATTGTTGGTTTGGTCTTACCGGAGTGGCTGCTCGTGGGAGGAGTGGTGTCGATGTTGTTCGGCAATGCCATGATGATTGTTGTCTCCGCTGCTGCCACACTGCGCCGCCACGGTTGGCGGATCGCGATCTTCGCCCTTCTCAACCCTTTCTATTGGGTGCTTCACTCAGTGGCCGCCTGGCGGGCGGCGTGGCAGATGCTGACAAGCCCGCACAAATGGGAGAAGACACCTCACGGGCTGGAAGCCGAATATCACGACGACGGTCACTGGACTGCCTGAGGGAGGGCACAGAATCTTGAGCCAATCTTGAGCAAATGCCGCATCGAGGTTGAGTTAGCCCCGCGACACTAAAACAAAGCCGAAGGCTGACCAGCTGAGGGGGTTGGACATGGTGCTCGATGCATTTTCGGTAAGGGTTGCCCTGGGCGTGGTCACTGTGACCCTCTTGGTGCTGTTCTGCGCCTCCTTCCACCGCACGCGCTCGCCGTATGCAGGCTGGTGGAGCCTGGCCCTGCTGGAATTCATGGTGGGCAACGCTGCCTTTCTCCTCAACGGTTCCTCCCACCAGCAATGGGCCAACCCCCTGGGCAACGTCCTGGTGGTGGCTGGAGCATTCAGCGTTTGGGCCGGAGCCAAGACTCTTCGTGACCAGACTGCCGAACCGTGGAAACTGGCACTCGGTCCCGCCGTCACGGCTGTGGCATCCTTCCTGGAAAACCCCGGCAACAATGTATGGTCCGGCGGCTTCGTTTATCTGGCCATGATGACCGTCGGCATAACATTGGCTGCCTACGATCTGTGGTTTATCAAGGCATCCCACTCCCAAGTCCACAAAGCCCTGTCCATTGCCGCAGGCCTGCTGGCGGTCTACTATTTTGGCCGCTGGATGGTTTATGCAGTTGAAGGCCCGGCGAGCCACACGTTCAGCACTTACTTCGGGCCCGCACCGTCCGGGCTGATCTCCTTGGTGCTTCTGGTCACCGTGTCTTTCAGCATGACGGCCCTTACCAGCGACCAGCTCATCAAAGGCCTTAAGGAACGGGCTGCCCGGGATCACCTGACGGGCCTCCTCAACCGCGGGACTTTCCTGGAATTGGCCTCTGCTGAACTCGACCGCCTGCATTCGACGGGGTCGGGCGCTGCCGTGGTCCTGGCCGACCTGGACCACTTCAAGGCCGTCAATGACGAATACGGCCACGGAGCCGGGGACGTGGCCTTGCAAGCATTCGCCGAAGCCTGCGCCGCCTCAGTCAGGTCCACGGATCTCATCGGCCGCTACGGTGGCGAGGAATTTGTTCTCTTCCTGCCTGGGGCCACCCAGGACCGGGCCGAGAGCATCGCGACTGAAATCAGCCGCCGGATGGCGGCCATGCGCGCGCCGGAGGGCGTCGCCTTCCCCACCATCAGTTACGGAGTCACCTCCAGCATCCCTGCGGGTGCCGACTTGAACTTCATGATCGAAGTGGCGGACGCGGCCCTTTACAGCGCCAAAGCACAAGGACGAAACCGAATTGTCGGAGCGGACCGCCTCGAGGCGGCAACTATTGCGGATGAGGCAAGATCATGACCATTAACGAACTCACCACCAGGATCCAGGTGCAGCACACCCAGGAACTTTCCGCCTTCCGGCAAAACATCACCAGTGCTCCCTACATGGCGGGAACGCCCACCTTGCTGAACGCGGACCGCCGTTCGGTCCGGATGGGGCCCGTCCAGTCAGTCGAGGACGCCAACGCCAACCTGACCATCGTCGCCGACGTCGAAGGCCTCGCCTGGTTCACGGCAGACAAGGGCCTCCTTGGCAGTTGCATCACGGTGTCCATCGCGGGCCATCGCAGGAACACCGGTACCCGGGTCCACCTCCCGCTGGCCGAATGCGACGCCTGGATTGAGGCGATCCTCGGGGGATCGTGGATCACCCACGTCTACCGGGCCGGGAACAGGGTTGAGCCGGACGGCAGGCTGGACATCGCCTCCTACAGGCTCTTCCTGGACGAGCGCCGAAACCCTGTCTCGAAGCCGCAGGCCGTTGCCGACTCAACCCTGCGCGGCCTGGAAGAATCGTGACCAGTGTCAGCCCGGGCAGGGCCGCCGATCTTGATCCCAGGATTGAGGAACTGGAGCGGCACATCCAAGCCCTGATGCAGGAACTCCACCAAGCGCGCTACGAACAGCGCCAGGAGGCGCTCACCGATGCCCTCACCGGGCTTGGCAACCGGCTGGCCTTTGTGGATGCGTTCATCGAGGCCCAAGCTGCTGCGGTCAAGGGTTCCCCTCCGCCTGCGCTCCTCCTCCTGAACCTGGACGGGTTCAAAGCACTGAAGAACTCCGCCGGCCATGCCGCTGCGGACCAGGTTCTGGTAACCGTTGCGATGCGCATCCGGTCGGCCGTCCGGGAGGACGACGTCGTCACCCGCCTCGGCGGCGACGAGTTCGCCGTGCTGTTGCCCGCCACCCCGCAATCCCGGGCCGCCACCGTCGGCAACCGCATCCTGGCCGCCTTGGAACCGAACATCGACCTCGGGAACAACAGCGTCCGTTGCGGTGCCAGCATGGGCCTGAGGATCGCGGAGCCACACCATAGCGTCGAGGACCTGCTTCAGGAAGCCGATTTTGCTGTCGAGGAGTCCAAGAGCGAGGGCCGGAACAAGCTCAAGTTGTTCGATCCCGCCACCCTCCACGCCCGCCAGCTCCAGCGGCAAATTGTGGGTGAACTCCGTGAAGCCATCCGCTCGGATCAACTGGTCCTCTTCTACCAGCCGATCGTGGAGTTGGCCACGGGAAAGATTGAAGGCTGCGAGGCCTTGGTCCGGTGGAACCATCCCGTCCATGGCCTCATCATGCCGGACCAGTTCATTCCCGTTGCAGAGGCTACGGGCCTGATCGCCGAATTGGGCAGATGGGTCCTGCGCACGGCCGTGCGGCAGTTGCGGGAGTGGCGGGACAACCCGGCCACGGCACAGCACGTCTTTTCCATGCGCATCAATGTCTCGGCCGAGGACCTCCAAAGCCTGGAGTTCGTGGATGACGTCAGCGAGGCCATGGCAGAGGAAAGCCTGGCCCCGGAATTGCTGGTTCTGGAGCTGACTGAGAGTGCCATCATCCAGAACAACGAGCTCGACCGCTACACACTGGCAAGCCTGCACAGGCTGGGTGTGGGACTTGAGATCGACGATTTCGGTGCCGGCTACTCGTCCATGGGCTACCTGCGGAAACTGCCCGTTGACCGGGTGAAAGTGGATCGCCAGTTCGTGAAGGACCTCGGGAAGGACCCATCCCAGCTCAGCTTCGTGGCCGCAATCCAGGAAGTCATCCGCTCATGCGGGCTGGAAGGAGTCTGGGAAGGTATCGAGACCGCCGAGCAAGCAGACGCCCTTCGGAGCATCGGTTGCGCGAGCGGGCAAGGGTATTACTTTGGCCGGCCGTTGCCGCAGGCTGAGTTCACGGAGCAGCTGGGCAGGCAGCGGACCTGGCCGGCTTGATCTCCCTGTGAGACAGCAAAAGGCCCCTGCAACCGTCCTTGCGGACGGGTGCAGGGGCCTTTTGGCTGGCCAGTCCTAGCCGAAGTACTTCGGCAGGGTGGCTTCGTGTGCTTCGCGGAGAGCGTCCAGGGAGAGCTCGTCCACGCCGTTGATCTCCAGCTTTCCACCAGCGGCGTCAACTACGCCGATCCGGAGGTGGGCGAAGCCGCGGGCGGTGCACATGTCCTTGAAGCGGACTTCCTCCGAGCGCGGCACGGACACGATGGCCCGGGCCTGGGTCTCGGAGAAGAGGGCCGTGAACAGGTCCACGCCGTCGCGCTCCATGAGTTCCTCAAGGGCGATCCGGGCGCCGACGCCGTAGCGCAGCGAGGACTCCACCAAAGCAGCCGCGAGGCCACCTTCGGAGAGGTCGTGTGCTGCGTCAACCATGCCGTCGCGGGAAGCGTTGATCAGGATTTCGCCCAAGGCACGCTCTGCTGCGAGGTCAACCTTCGGCGGCAAGCCACCAA
This sequence comes from Paenarthrobacter aurescens, assembly GCF_025421775.1. Taxonomy (GTDB): domain Bacteria; phylum Actinomycetota; class Actinomycetes; order Actinomycetales; family Micrococcaceae; genus Arthrobacter; species Arthrobacter aurescens_B. The sequence goes on from NZ_JAOEFX010000006.1 coordinate 266,593, forward strand.
GGTGTCCGCGGAGGTTGGACCACTCCGAACCATCCAACTCTGCTGCGGTGGTGCCCAGCAGGTAGATGGCCTGGCCGTCCTCGCGCCAGCCCGACGGCGTGCGGCGGGCGACGTCGTCGAGCTTGCCCAGAACTGCCACCACAGGGGAGGGGTGGATCGGCGTGGTGCCGGTCTGGTTGTAGAGCGAGACGTTGCCGCCGGTCACGGGGATGCCGAGTTCCATGCAGGCGTCGGAGAGGCCACGGATGGCTTCGGCCAGCTGCCACATGACATCCGGGTCCTCGGGGGAACCGAAGTTCAGGCAGTCGCTGACGGCCATCGGAACGGCGCCGGAGGTGGCCACATTGCGGTAGGCCTCAGCCAGCGCGAGCTGTGCACCCTGGTACGGCTCAAGGTAGGTGTAGCGGCCGTTGGCGTCAGTAGCCAAGGCAACGCCCAGGCCGGTTTCCTCGTCAACGCGGACCACGCCGGCGTCGTCCGGGAACGCCATGGCAGTGTTGCCGCCAACGTAGCGGTCGTACTGCTTGGTGATCCAGGCCTTGCTGCACATGTTGGGCGATGCCACCAGTTCGGTGACGGCTGCGGCCAGCTCGGTGGGAGCCGACGGACGGCCAGCGTCCTCAACGGAACCGGTGAAGGAGTTGGCCTGCACCGAGTCCTGCCACTCCGGGCGGGCAAACGGGCGGTCGTAGACCGGGCCGTCGTGCGCAACGGTGCGGGGATCGACGTCGACGATTACTTCGCCTTCCCAGGTGATGATGAGGCGACCGGTGTCGGTAACTTCACCCAACCAGGAGTACTCCACGGCCCACTTGTCCATCACAGCTTCAAATGCGGCGATGTTCTCCGGGGTGACCACGGCCATCATGCGTTCCTGCGACTCGGACATGAGGATCTCGCCCGGGGTCAGCGTGGGGTCGCGCAGGAGGACAGAGGTCAGCTCAACCTCCATGCCGCCGTCGCCGTTGGAGGCGAGCTCGGACGTGGCGCAGGAAATACCTGCAGCGCCGAGGTCCTGGATTCCTTCAACCAGCGAGCCCTTGAAGAGCTCCAGGCAGCATTCGATCAGGACCTTCTCAGCGAAGGGGTCGCCCACCTGGACGGCCGGACGCTTGGAGGGCTTGGTGTCATCGAAGGACTCGGAAGCGAGCACCGAAGCACCGCCGATTCCGTCGCCACCCGTGCGGGCACCGAACAGGACAACCTTGTTGCCCTTGCCGGAGGCGTTGGCGAGGCGGATGTCCTCGTGGCGCATGACGCCCACAGCCAGTGCGTTCACCAGCGGGTTGCCCTGGTAGACGGAGTCGAAGACCATTTCGCCGCCGATGTTCGGCAGGCCAAGGCAGTTGCCGTAGCCGCCGATGCCGGCAACAGCACCGTGCATGACGCGGGCGGTGTCCGGGTGGTCGATTGCACCGAAGCGCAACGGGTCCATTACGGCAACCGGGCGGGCACCCATGGAGATGATGTCGCGGACAATGCCGCCGATGCCGGTAGCGGCACCCTGGTACGGCTCAACGAACGACGGCGAGTTGTGGGACTCGATCTTGAACGTCACGGCCCAGCCGTCGCCCAGGTTGGTGACGCCGGCGTTCTCGCCGATGCCCACCAGCATGTCCTTCTTCATTTCCTCGGTGACCTTCTCGCCGAACTGGCGGAGGTGGTTCTTGGAGGACTTGTAGGAGCAGTGCTCGCTCCACATGACGGAGTACATGGCCAGCTCGGCGCCGGTGGGGCGGCGGCCCAGGACCTTGACGATCTCGTCGAACTCGTTCTGCTTCAAGCCCAGCTCGGCCCACGGGAGTTCCGTGTCCGGGGTCTTGGCGGCGTGCTCAACGGTATCGATGTTGAACTTCTTGGTGGTTTCCGTGGTCACTTGTCGCCTCCCACAATCTTGGTCAAAACGGAGGTGAAGAAACCGAGTCCGTCGGTGTCGCGGGGCTCGCCATTCAGTGACTCAGGACCAAAGCCCGTCTCCACAGCGTGCTCCGGGTGCGGCATGAGGCCCACCACGTTGCCTGCGGCGTTGGAGATGCCTGCGATGTCGCGGCGGGAGCCGTTCGGGTTGAAGCCCACGTAGCGGAACACCACGCGGCCCTCAGCCTCAAGGGCATCCAGGGTCTTCTCGTCAGCGATGTACTGGCCGTCTTGGTTCTTCAACGGCACAATGATTTCCTGGCCATCGGTGTAGTCCACGGTCCAGGCGGTGTTGGCGTTCTCCACGCGCAGCGTCTGGTCGCGGCAGATGAACTTCAGGTGGTCGTTCTTGATCATGGAACCGGGCAGCAGGTGCGACTCGGTCAGGATCTGGAAACCATTGCAAATACCCAGAACCGGGAGCTTTGCTTCGGAGTTGGCAGCGTCGATGATCTTGGACATCAACGGAGCGAAGCGGGAAATGGCACCCGCGCGGAGGTAGTCGCCGTAGGAGAAGCCGCCGGGGATGATGACTGCGTCAACATCGCCCAGTTCGCTGTCGGCGTGCCAGAGCGAAACGGCAGTGCCGCCTGCAAGCCGCACTGCACGGGCGGCGTCGCGGTCATCAAGGGTGCCGGGGAAGGTCACGACGCCGATCTTGGCGCCTGCCAAGCGGGGTTCCGCGGCGACGGCGACTGCCTCGCCAATCAGGGGGATCGACGTCATATCAGGCCTCGACGACCTCGACGTTGACAACATCCTCGATCACCGGGTTGGACAGGAGGGTCTCGGCAGCTTCGCGGGCCTGGGCCAGGATAGCGTCGGTCACCTCGCCGTCGACGGTGAGTTCAAAACGCTTGCCTTGGCGGACTGCGCTGAAGCTGTTGAAGCCGAGGCGGGGCAATGCACCCACGATGGCCTTCCCCTGGGGGTCCAGAATCTCGGGCTTGGGCATGACGTCAACGACGATCCGGGGCATCCGGTAACTCCTGTGCGTGAGTTGGGTGAACCTTAAATAAGGCTGCCGCGGAGGTGCCGTCTCACGCCATTCAGCCGCATTCAAACAGCGTCTTGAACACAGGGTTAAACACGGTGGTGAACTGCAATGTTTGAACGGCGTGGGGGGCGCTCCGCGAGCTTGCACACCCATTCTACCGGGAGTGGCGCCCATACCCTATTCAGCCGGATTGCGCGAGGACACCCCGCCGCGGCGGGGAAAAAAGAGCCAACTGAAGGCACGACGGCGGGGGCTGGTTGTGTCTGCTGGCGCGGCTTGCTCCGGCACTGGCAGGGGGTGTCCGGCGTCACTAGGATTGCGGCATGGCTGAGAAACCGAAATCCCTGGTACTGGGCGTTGTGGCCGCGGCCGTTTTTGCGGGCTTGGGCCGCATGGTCATCCAGAAAGTCATCGCCGACCGAGCGGCGCGGGACAACCGTGTGACCGCTCCGTTGGACGCTGAAACGCGGGCCAAAATCAGTGACGCATTGCGTACTCCAAGTAAGTGAAGCCTCACCTTGGAACTGCCGTTTTTCGGCGGAATGGCGCGGATTAGGGCACATACAAATGCGTTATTCAATCGGGTCAACTGGCGTGATTTCGGCGTAGTTTGGAAAGTACACGCGGGGTTCAGCCCCAGTACTATTCAGGATCCACACCAGGAGGAACAATGACCGAACACATTGCCGAAGTATCCGCCTGTAGCGTTGGCAGCTGCGGATTCAACCATGATGGCTGCACCGCCTTTGGAATCACTATTGGTGGGACCGCGGACCACGCTTCCTGCGCAACTTTCATTGACACGAATGCCATGGGCGGCCTTCCCAAGGTCCTCGCCCACGTGGGAGCTTGCCAGCGGTCCGAGTGTGTCCACAACAACAACCTCATGTGCGAGGCGCACGACGTCAAAGTTGGCCCGGGCCGCGAGGCCGCTGACTGCCTGACGTACGAGCACGCCTGACGGACAACACCAAAGCGGGCCTGACCTCATTCGAGGACAGGCCCGCTTTTCTGTATGCGGGTTACTTCTTCCTGGCGGCCGTGGACTTGGCTGTGGTGGACTTCGCTTCCTTGGGGCTGTCGGCTTCCTTCATTTCCTGTTCCGCCGTGGCCTGGATCAAAGCCATGAGTTCAGGGTCAAGACCCGGCGCAAACTCTTCCTTGCGTTCCGGCGAGACGGTCATAGGGAAACCGTCAGGCATCTGCTGGGTGCTGAGCTCTGTACCGTCGTTGGACGGTGAAGCTCCACGGTAGAGCTTGCCTGCTTCGCTGAGGTTGTCAGCGCTGAAGGTGTACTGAATGCTCTGGAGTCCGAGGTCCAGAAGCTTCTTCACTTCGGGGAATTGCTCCGCGTTGGTCTTCGGAATGGGAAGTAGCTTGCCCCAGTTCACGCCCAGGCTCTCCAAGGCTTTGGCATAAGCATTCTCATGGGCTTGGTCGCGAACGATCAGGTACGCGATGGTGGAGCGCGCCGTCTTGTTTTCCGTCATCTCGTAGATCCGGCACTTCTGGAGCCGGCCCGTGGATTCCAGCATCAGGTTGTACAGCAAGTCCAGCACCAGGTTGCCACTGTTGTAGACGTAGGAGCCGCTCCACGGGTTGCCCGCGGCGTCCACAGGCAGGGCGCCCTGGGCGCCTACCAGGTAATGGTGGATGTTGCTCGTGTCCAGCGCGATCTTCAGGGGAGTTGCGCCCCCTGCTCCCGGCTGGTCCACGGGATCGGACTTCTTGCCCTGGTAGCGAGGCGAGCCATCCAGCAGCTGGGAAATGGTGGTGCCGATGAGCTCCACGTGGCTGATCTCTTCTGTGCCGATGCCCTGAAGGAGGTCCTTGTAGGGTTTCGAGGCGGCGTCGCCCCGGAAGTTCATGCTTTGGAAGAGGTACTGCATCATGGTGCGCATCTCGCCGAACTGTCCGCCGAGACCTTCCTGGAGGGCATTGGCGGCTGCGGGATCTGGCTCGTCAGCGGCGATTTCATTGATGAGAAGCTGGGTGTGCAGGTACATACGTTTCCTCACGTTGTCTCATGCTATTCGTGGGATGGAAACCCTCTGCTGGCCATCCCGGACCCACTTACCATAAGCATGCTTACTATTCGGAGGCAATGAAATCGGTCGATGGGATTATGGATTGGATTCAGCCGGCAACCTGGTTGGTCAGCGGCTTTCCCTCCTTGAGCGCCTTGATGTTGGCCAAGACAAGCCTGGCTGAGCCTTTAGGGCGGTTTCCTGCCACGTGCGGCGTGATGATCAGGTTCGGCGCCTGCCAGAGCTTCGATTCAACCGGCAGGGGCTCAACTTTAGTGACGTCCAAGGCGGCAGTGCGCAGGCGGCCTTCAGCCAGCGCGGCGAGCAGTGCGTCTTCATCAACGGTGGCGCCACGGCCCACGTTAACGAAGACTGCCGACGATGGCAGTGCGCGGAGTATGCCTTCATTGAGGGCGTCAGTGGTTTCCGGGGTGGCGGGAAGGATGGAAATCAGGACGTCGGTGGTGCGCAAAACTTCCGGGAATTCGTCGTCTGTCACAACGGGGAAGCCGTAGCGCTCTCCCTTGGAGCTTGCCACTCCTGTGACCTTCGCACCCAAAGCGGCCAGCAGGGGAGCCAGCCGCCCTGCGATGGAGCCGAAGCCCCAAATGGTGACGTTGGCGCCGTCGAGCGTGTAGAGCTGTTCGGTCGCCGGGTTGGACTGTGCCTCGTTGTAGGGCTTGTTCCACGTGGCTGCCTTTTGGGATTCCAGCAGGACATCCAGTCGGCGCACCGCCGCCAGCACCAGCGCCAGGGCGTGTTCGGCGACGGGACCGTCATGAAGTGAGCGGCCGGAGGTGATGGCCACGCTGTCCGCAAAGCCTGCCGAGAGCACGGAGTCCGGGCCGGCGGCGAGTGTTTGAACAAGCTTGAGATGGGGCATTGAGCCGGAGGCGTCTGTCAGGTTCTCCGCCGTATTGCGCCATACGACCAGGACTTCCGCGTCGCGGTGCTCGCTGGGGATGGGCTTGTCCACGGCGTAAACCACCGCGTCATCCCCTGAAGCGGCGAGATCGGCGAGGTCCAGCTCGATGGTGTCCGGGACAAGGATTTTCACGGCAGCTCCAGTGCTCAAAACGGGCGGGCGGTTCGCTTCGAGGCTACAGCTTTTACCCCCTGGTGAAGCTCCCCGGACTTCATCCCTGGCAATGTGACGACGAACACCCTATGGTTGTAGGACGTTCGACGTAGCACGTAACACGAACGCCCATCGTGACGATTCGAAAGGACCTTGGATTTGAAATCCATACCCCCTGCACCATCGCTCGCCCGCATCGCAGTTGCCGGCGCACTGAGCCTGGGCCTCCTGGCCGGCCTCGGTCTTCCGGCCACCGCCGCCCCCATCCCGCCCAACAGCCCCGCGGCAGCGCCGGGCACCTTCACCGAATCCAACATCGCTGCAGACCGCACGGGCGCCAACTTCTTCTACCGGATCCCCGCTCTGACGTATCTGGGCAACAACGTGGTGCTCGCCTCTTGGGACGGCCGTCCGGGCTCAGCCGCGGATGCTCCGAACCCCAACTCGATAGTCCAACGCCGCAGTACTGACGGCGGCCAGACGTGGGGACCTGTCACCGTTATTGCCGCCGGGCACGTGGGCGACGCCAGCGGTCCCAAATACGGCTACAGCGACCCCTCCTACATCTACGACGCCGAGGCCGACAAAGTCTTCAATTTCTTTGTGTACTCCAAGGACCAAGGGTTCGGTGGCAGCCAGTTCGGCAACAGCGATGCCGACCGGACAGTGATTTCCTCGGCAGTCATCGAGTCCTCGGACGGTGGCGTTACCTGGAGCCAGCCGCGGCTCATTACGAATGTCACCAAGCCCGGAACCAGCAAGACCAGCCCGGTGGCCGGTGACGTGCGCTCCAACTTCGCATCCTCCGGCGAGGGCATCCAACTCAAGTACGGCCAGTACAAGGGCCGCCTCATCCAGCAATACGCCGGGGACATCCGCCAGGCAGACGGCACCAACAAGATCCAGGCCTACAGCGTCTACTCCGATGACCACGGCTTGACGTGGAAGAAGGGCGCCAACGTCGGAGACCGGATGGATGAGAACAAGACCGTTGAACTCTCCGACGGCCGTGTGCTCCTGAATTCACGGGACAACGCCAACCAGGGCTACCGCAAGGTAGCTATCTCCACGGACGGCGGCGCCACCTATGGTCCTGTTACGCAGGACACCGAACTCCCGGATCCTGCCAACAACGGCGCCATTGCCCGCATGTTCCCCAACGCGGCGCAGGGCTCGGCCGATGCCAGGAAGCTGATCTTCACCAACGCCAACTCCAAGACCGGGAGGGAAAACGTCTCGGCGCGCGTCTCTTGTGACGACGGCGCAACGTGGCCGGGTGTTCGCACCATCCGTTCCGGCTTCTCCGCCTACTCCACGGTGACCCGGTTGGAAGACGGTAAGTTCGGCGTGCTCTACGAGGGCAACTACACAGACAATATGCCGTTCGCGAAGTTCGACGACGCGTGGTTGAACTTTGCCTGCGCTCCGTTGTCTGTTCCGGCCGTCACCACCGCGCCGGGGGCTACCCAGCAGGTGCCAGTGACCGTCACCAACCAGGAAGCCAGCACCCTTTCCGGAGCCAGTGCCACTGTCTATACGCCTGCTGGCTGGTCGGCCACCACGGTGCCGGTTCCGGACGTCGCTCCCGGCGCCTCGGCTACCGTCAACGTTGCGCTGACGGCACCGGCCAACGCGAGTGGACCGCAGAACCTGAACGCCGCATTTACGACGGCGGACGGCCGGGTTTCGCAGTTCACCTTCACGGCTACCGTGCCGGTAGCCCCGCAGGTGGGGCTCACCATCACTGGCTCAGCTCCGGTCCGCGATGTCGTGGCCAACCCCTACCAGGCAGGCGAGGTCCTCAGCTACTCCCTCAACGTCAAGAGCACCGCCAACGTCACGGCCAACGCGGTGCCGGTTTCCGGGACGTTCGACTCCGGCTTCCTGCCGCCGTCGGCCCCTAACTGCCGCTTCAACAACCTGGCCGCGGGAGCCAGCTACAACTGCACCACCGCCAAGCATGTCATCACGGCAGCCGACGTCGAGCGCGGCTACTTCGTGCCGGAAGCGAGCTTCAGCATCACAGCCAGCACGACGCCGGCGCTCACCAAAACGGTGCCGTTCACAGGCGCTGCAGTAGCTTTGCGCGACGGCCTGCTGACGGCAGACATCAGCGGGGCGCGTGCCGACGTCGGGCGTGACCTCGCCACCCAGCCGTATGCCGCAGGCGACCTGGTCCCTTACACCTTCACGGTAAAGAACACGAGCCCGTTGGTTGAGAAGGTTGTCCCGACTACAGGCAACTTCAGCCCGTTCCTCCCGGAAGGGCCGGGCAACTGCCGCTACGGCGTGCTCCCGGCGGGGCAGAGCTACCAGTGCACCACTCCGCGCCATACTGTGACCGCTGAAGAAGCTGAGCAGGGATTCTTCATTCCAAAAACCACCTGGGAAGTCAGTTCTGCAGGCCAAACCACCAAAACCATCACGGTGGATGGCGGCGAAGTGGATCTCAAGGTTCGTGAACCCAAGCTTGAGGCCACCGTCTCGGCCGCGTGGGAAGACGCCGACGGCGACCGGTTCGCCAGTGCCGGTGATCCCGTCACGTACACCTACACGGTGGGCAACGCGGGCAATGTCGCCGTGACCGGTTTGGAAGCACCCGACGCCGGCATCTCGGCGGCTGCGCTCGCCGCCGGGTCCACGGTGACCGCTACGAGCGAGCATGTGCTGACGGCAGCAGATATCGCTGCCGGAACGCTCGGTGCCGTTTCCTTTGAGGCAAAGGCGCGCAACGGTTCCCGTGAAGTTGCCACTGCTGCCGAAGGTGATTCGCTGGTGCTGGCCGTGCAGCCGCTGCAACCGGAGGCTGAGCCCACCGTGACCAGCCAGGACCTGGGCACGCCGCCCACTGATCTGGGCACTGAAGACAAGTACCGCACTGGCCAGAAGGTTGTGCTCAAAGGCCTCGAATATGGGGACTGGTATTACGTCTACCTCAACAAGAAGAGCTACCGCATTGGTTGGATTTTCCCCTCCACGGCGAACACTGTGGAGTTCATCCTGCCCTCGGATGTGAACAACGGCAGGGACGACGTTGTGGTCCTGGATAAGGATGGCGCGTTGGTTTCCTTTGACCGGCTGCAGGTGACGCCCAAGGGCTGACCTTTAACGGCAGGCGCAAACAACGGACCGCAGGCCATTCCTGCGGTCCGTTGTTTGTCGTTCCATGACGAATCGCCCCTGCTGTGACAAGACAAATTTCCTTAAATGTGCTCTATGTCATATTTCGCTCTCACTAGGTACTCTGTGACTCGGCTGGTTGCGCGGCTTTGACAAGAACTGTCAAAGGTTCAACCAACTAAAAGTTGACAGGTCCAGGCGATGGAGCCTGGTCCTCCCTCAGTGAAAGGTGCAACCACTCGTGAAATCACAAGGAAAGAGCTTCGTCAGAAGCGGGGGGCTTCGAAAGGCCGCGGCACTGGCCGTGGGCTTGCCGTTGCTTCTCTCTTCGATGGCGATGCCGGCCCAGGCCGCTCCCACGCCGGAGACGCCCGGGAACGTTGCAGGCGTGGCCAAGAAGAACCTTGACCCCAGTGCCTATGAGGACGGCCGTTACATGGTTGTCCTGGCGGAGAAACCTGCAGCAACCTACGACGGCGGCACGGCGGGCCTCGCGGCCACCAAGCCGGAAGAGGGCAAGAAGCTCGACGCCGACAGCGCCGAGGTGAAGGAATACCAGCAGCACCTGCAGACGCAGCAGCAAGACATTGCCACCCAGGAAAACATCACCATTGAGCGTGACTTCACCACCGCCGTCAACGGATTCAGCGCCAACCTGACGGCAGACCAGGCCATCAACCTGGCCAAGGATCCCAAAGTCCTCATGGTGGCACCGGACACCCAGTACGCCCCCGACTACTCCACCACGGACTTCCTGAAGCTCAGCGGCCCCAACGGCACGTGGGCCACCCAGTACGGTGGCCAGGACAACGCCGGCAAGGGCACCGTTGTTGGCGTGATCGACACCGGCTACACCCCCTCCAACCCGTTCTTCGCCGGCGAGCCCGTCGGGCCGCTGGTGGGCAACCCGCAGGTCGGCGTCCCCTACCGCACGGCAGACGGCAAGATCGCCATGCTCAAGGCTGATGGCGATACCTTCATCGGTGAATGCCAGCCCGGTACCGACACCGGAGCTGACTACGACGGCAGCGCCTGCAACTCCAAGGTCCTCAGCACCCACTACTTCGCAGACGCCTTCCTGGAGACCGTTGCACCGGAGAACCGCGCTCCCGAAGAAGTCATTTCTCCCGTTGACGTGGACAGCCACGGCACCCACACGGCCAGCACCGCGGCGGGTAACGCCAACGTGGACGCGGTAGTGGACGGCCGCAGCTTCGGAACCACCAGCGGGATCGCACCCGCCGCCAAGCTCTCCGTCTACAAGGTCTGCTGGGAAGACACCGATCCCGCCACGGGCGGCTGCTATGGCTCCGCTTCCGTGGACGCCATCGAGCAGGCCATCCTGGATGGCGTCGATGTGCTGAACTACTCCATCTCCGGTTCCACCACGTCCACCACGGACCCCGTGTCGCTGGCCTTCCTGTCCGCAGCTTCCGCCGGGATCTTCGTGGCCACCTCAGCCGGCAACTCCGGACCGACCGCCAGCACCGTGAACCACGGAGCACCTTGGCTGACCACGGTTGCCGCGACCTCGTTCTCGCAGGAGCTCCAGGGCACTGTTGAGTTCTCCGATGGCAGCAAGTTCCGCGGAGCGAGCATCATGAACCGCGAGGTGAGCGGGGCCGGCGTCGTGCTGTCCACCAACGCTGCAAGCGGTGAAGGCAACGCGGCCCTGTGTGCTCCGGGCTCCCTGGACCCGGCCAAGGTGGCCGGCAAGGTTGTTGTCTGTGACCGTGGTGTGGTTGACCGCACCGCCAAGAGCGCCGAGGTGCTGCGTGGCGGCGGTGTCGGCATGATCCTGGTGAACCTGACCGATTCGTCGCTGGACACCGACAAGCATGTGATCCCCACGGTCCACGTGAACCCGCCGGCAACGCAGACCATCAAGGACAAGGTCACGGCCAACCCGGCCATCACCGTGTCCCTGCTCAACAGGGACACCACCGGCCTCCCGGCCGAGGCGCAGCCGCAGATCGCAGGTTTCTCCTCGCGCGGTCCGTTGCTCGCAACCGACTCGGACCTGCTGAAGCCTGATGTATCCGCACCCGGCGTGGCAATCCTCGCAGGCGTTTCCCCGATCGGAACCGGCGGCGACAACTTCGGCTTCCTCTCCGGAACGTCCATGGCCTCACCGCACGTTGCCGGTTTCGGCGCGCTGATCCTGGGCAAGAACCCGCAGTGGTCCCCGGCCACCGTGAAGTCCGCCATGATGACCACCGCCGGACCGGTCAAGCTGGCCAACGGTGCCATCAACAAGGACGTCTTCGCTACCGGAGCAGGGCAGGTGGATCCTGCAAAGGTCCTCTCGCCGGGCCTGGTGTATGACGCCACTACCGAGGATTACCTCAAGTTCGTCCAGGGCACGGGTATGGACCTGGGCATTGAGGGGCTTGGCACCACGGCACCGCGCGACATGAACGTTCCCTCTTTCGCCCTCGGCAACCTCGCGGGCAAGATTGAAGTCACGCGTACGCTCACCGCATTGACCCCGGGCACGTACCGGGCATCGGTCAACGTTCCGGGTGTCAACGTCAAGGTCACGCCGTCCGTGCTCACCTTCGGTGCCCCCGGTGAGAAGAAGACGTTCAAGGTCCAGTTCGAAAACAAGAACGCCGAACTGGGTAAGTTCGCCATGGGTTCGCTGAACTGGCAGGGTGCCAACAAGACCGTCACCTCGCCGATCGCCGTCCGGCCGCAGTCCGTCATCGCGGACAAGGCCCTGGCATTCACGGGAACGGGCCCCAACGGCTCCGCCACCATCAACATCACCTCCGGCACCAACCTGCCGGTGGGTGTCACTGTTGATGGTCTGTCCAAGGCTGATTCCTCGGCTGTCGAGCTGGTTCCCGGCCCGTTCGCGGGTGAGACCAATGCTTCCAACTACGTGAAGAAGGTGACCGTTGGCGAGGGCAGCGCCCTGGCTAAGTTCTCGGTCATCTCCTCCAACGAGGCCGCGGACTTCGACATGCTGGTGCTCACTCCGTCCGGTCAGCAGTTGCCGGCCGCGACGGCCTCGGCCAGCGAAACCTTGTCCGTTCCCAACCCGGCGCCAGGCGACTACTACGTTTTCGCCAACCTCTACGCGAGCCCCAACAACCAGGCCACCAAGGCCACTGTTGATGCCGCAGTCCTGGGAGCCAACCAGGGCAACGCCACGGTGACGCCGAATCCGATCCGCCTCGCCAACGGCAAGACGGGCCAGATTTCGCTGAACTGGAAGAACCTGGAACCCGGCTCCTACATCGGCCGCCTCACCTTCGCAGGAACCAGCGAGCCGAGCTTCGTCACCGTTCTGGTCAACCCGGGCGGCGCCGTAGTGGTCCCGGACGACGAGGACCCGAAGAAGGACAAGAAGGACAAGAAGAACCGCGGCAAGATCCGCGCTGATGAGCCGACGCAGAGCAACAATGCCGGCTAAGGCTTTCTTGATGCAGTAACTGATTCAGTAACGGCAGTGGCCGGCGGGTTTTCCTGCCGGCCACTGCCGTTTCTTTCCATCACTTACCGGCTCTTCAGCAGTTACGAGGAAGGAATTGCGCTGGTCGTTTCGGAACTCGGCAGATCGTCGGCTTTGGGTGGCACAGGTGGTTTTGGCTTGCCTGGCCCCAGCGCGAACAAGCCGAAGACGAGAGTTGCGATGCCGATCATTAACCACGCCGGGGTGTAACCCGCCGATGCCGCCATCTCACCGAAGATCCAGGGCAGAATAAACCCGCTGACGGCCGTCACGGTCAGGAGAAGGCCCACCGCTGTTCCAATGAGTTCCGGTGGCACGTCCGGATCTTCTCCGGGAGCAGTTTGCCACACCGCAAAGCAGCCGTTGAAGCCAAAGCCGATGAGCGCTGCGGACAGCCACAGCACGTCAGGCCCTGTAGCAGGCAACAAGAGGATTCCGATTCCCTGGATCGCCAGGAAAAGGAGGAACGTGATCTTTGCACTCAAGAGTCGATCAGCGAGAAGGCCGGCAATGATGCTGCCCGGGATGCCGGCGAGGCCGACCAGCAGTCCGGCCAACGCCACAACCTCCACGGAGAACCCGCGTTCTTCTGCTGCGTAAACTCCTATCAGTTGGGAAGCGACGAAGTACGCCCCGTAGCCACCGAAGAACGCCATGCTGTGACGCCACAGCCTTCGATTGCGGAGTATGGCCGCAATGTTCCGGCCGCTAAGCCTCGTGCCCAGCAGGGCCGGAACTCCCAGCGGAATCCGGTACACCAGCAGAACAAGAAGCGCACATGCCACGGCAATGAGCCCGGCCAGGATGAGGGCTCCCCGCCAGCCCATTGACGTCTCTACTGGGCCCCAGGCGTACAAGCCGACGGCGACACCGGCGCTGAACGCGGCGGAGACAACCCCTAGAGCTGCGGCATGTTCACGCCCGCGGAACCACACGCTGACGGCCGCGATTCCTATGCCGGCGTACACGGATGCCGCCAAGCCTGCCAGCACCCGCAAGGACAGCAGCATTGTGTATCCATCAACGATCCCGGCCAGTGCGGTGAAGAGGCCTTCCAGGAGCAGGCCTCCGACAAGGGCGGCGCGGATGCCGCATTTCGCGGCGATGAAGCCGGCGGGGATGTGCATGATTCCGTAGCCGACGACGAAGCCGGAAATCAGCAGGGCAAGCTGGGGCAGGTCCGCGTCGTAGTCCGCTGAAATGCCGGCGAACGTGGACGGCATGACGAACCAGTTGAAGGTCATCGCAACGAAACCCACGGCGATGACGCCCAGCATGACCCATCGTGCGGAAGCATTCTGCTGGATTTGACTGTTCATGTCGAAACCGGCGCTTAGCTGAAGAACGTCTTGATGGCGGCGGCGACTGATTCGGGATTCTCCAGCGTTGGGAAGTGCGTCTTCCCAGGGATGTGGATAGGCGTGAACCAAGGGTTCCCGGCCGCGAATTCCTCCTGGAACTTCCGGTATTCGGGGTCCAGTGGCTGAGAGTAGATGTGAGCCACCTCGAGGTTGCCCGGGACGGCTTTCATCCGTTCAAGTGGGTTTTCCCATTGTGAATAGCTCTTGCTGATCTCCCGGCAGGCCCGCATCCACATGCTTTCACCGAACCAGGTCATCTCCCGCTGGACGTGGTCTATGACATCAAGGGAATCCGTGCCTTCAGTCCACTCATCGAACATGCTCTGACGTGCCGCGGCGACTGTATCGGGAGAGGCTCCTTGTTCGATCTGCTGGTGAAAACCGTCGAAGGGCTTCAGCAACCAGTCGATCACCACGGCCTGGCCGAAACCCTTGGCGCCAAGTCGCTCCTGAACGCCAATGTTGACCCAGCAGCCGTGGGACGTTGAGGCGATCCTGACATCCTCGAGATCGAGTTGTTCGATGAACTCCACGGTGTCCTGGATGAGGTCCTCGGCGGTGAAATCGGCCGGAGTCCCTGCACTGCCGTCGTGACCACGGAAATTCAGCCGCAGTACACGGAAGTGGTCCCGCAGATGGGGTTCCAGGAGTCGGAAGAGCCGGTGGTCCTGGGCCCACCCGTGGATCAGGATGAGCGGGGGAGCCGAGGGGTCGCCCGATTCGACGTATTCGAGGGATGTGTTGTTGATGGACGTGGTTTTGAGCTGCACGATGACCTCACTCGAGAGTGTCGGAAAGAAGGGGATATTGATTCAATGTGACGAGCGTCACCGGAAGCTTATGGGCGGCTGCTCCGCCAAGTCAATAGCCTGCTATGTAAATAATTTGAGGGTTCCAATTACATAGCTAGGTATGTAATACTTCTCGGCGTGAGCGAGCTCACATCCACCCAAGCACCGATCGAGGAGTTCCAAATGAGCGTTTCGCAGGGCCATGTTGAAATTGCCGGTGGCGGCATCGGGGGGTTGACTGCGGCGGCTGCCTTGGCGCGGCGCGGCTGGACGGTCCGTCTCCACGAAGCCAATCAATCAATCCGTGCTTTGGGCGCGGGGATATACCTGTGGGACAACGGGCTGGCGGTGCTCCGCGCACTGGGCGTCGAAGGTATGGCCACGGAGGGGGCCCATTACGGACCGAGCATCCAGAGCCGGGACAGCCACGGAGCCTTGATAGGGGAGATGCCCATCAACACCCCAGGATCCGTTCGGGTGCTTACCGTGCTGCGCGAGAGGCTGATTGCAGCCCTGCATTACGCCGCTGTTGAGTCGGGCGTTGAGATTGTCACGGGCTCGGTGGCTGTGGGGGCTGACGTGGAAGGGGTTCTCAGGTTCGCCGATGGCAGCTCGAGGGCGGCCGATCTGGTCATTGCGGCCGATGGTGTTGGATCGCAGGTACGTGAAAGCGTCGGCCTGTTGCGTCGCCGGCAGGCCTTGGGCCAGCGATGCGCAAGACTCCTCCTGCCCCGTGCCGGCGGTGATGTTCCCCATGAGATCGAAGACAACTACATCGAGTACATGTCAGGCCAACGGTTTCTGCTCTATACGCCCAGCAGCTCAGGGGATCTCTATGTGGCCCTCGTTTGCCCAGCCTCGGACCTGGGGGCAATGGGCGGTCATCTGCCGAAGGACGAATGGGTGCGGTCATTCCCTGCGCTGGAGTCCCTCATCCGGAGATTGGGTCCCGTTCCCCGTTGGGATGACTTCGAGTGGGTAGAGCTGTCAAAGTGGTCCGCCGGCCGGGTTGCCGTCATCGGAGATGCGGCACACGCCCAGCCACCCTATCTGGGGCAAGGGGGCGGCTGCGCCATGATGTCGGCACTTGGCCTGGCGCATGCAGTCTCCGAATCCGGCCGTTCACTCGAAGAAGCCCTCGCGCTGTGGGAAACCACGGAACGACCGGTCATCGAACACACCCAGAGGTTCTCGGTTCGCGTGAGTGAACTGAACAATGTCCCCGACGATGCGCGTCGGGAGATCCTCAAAGTTGCCGCCACCTTGCCGCGGATAGGCCGTTCCCGGGCCCGTGCGGCATCAACGGTTCCCACGGGAATGAAGGTTCCTGTGGAAGTCGGCGAAAGGTTCAAAGGGTGGGACAGGCTCGCCGATCCAAGCCCCGCTATTTAGCAGAGATCTGGGCATCAACGATCTGGACAAAGTCCTGCAGGACGGCAACAACCTGGCGGCGGGTTTCCGGCGGAAATTGAAGCAGCGAATCTTTCTGGAAGTCCCGAAGGATACGTCTCTTCCCTTCCCAAAGTTCAGCCCCCCGGGATGTGAGCTCCACCAGCGTCACCCGGTCATCATGCTCGGAGGGCCTACGGGAAACTATGCCGCGTTCTTCAAGGGAATTCAGCATTCGGGTCACGGTAGGCTGTGCGATTCCGGCTTGGCGTGCGATCTCGCCGACAGGGAGGGCGCCACGTTGGGCGACTGAATCCAGGACGGCCACCTGGGACTCTGTCAGGGTCTCGCCTTCGCCCAGCACGCCTACCCGGCTGCGTCCCCGACGCAGCACCCGATACACGTCATTGCAGGCGCGGATCCAGTCATCAAGCAGTTCGGGAGGGACGTCGTGGCTGCTCATAATGTGAGGGTTCCTGTGAGAAGTGATTCCTGAAATCCAGACTAGTCGCGTGCCCTTCCTCCAACAAATCCATGAGAGGCAGAAGAAAAAATGCAATCCTCACTTCATAAGTACGGCTCATCTGACCAACAAGTGGTCAGTTTCCATCAACCCGGTGATGGTGGTGCGATCCATGGCACGGCGGTGCTGGTGCACGGAGGGTACTGGCGTGAGGCCTTCACCGCTGACCTCATGGTGCCGCTTGCGGCAGACCTGGTGACGCGCGGCTGGGCGGTTGCCAATGTGGAGTATCGACGGGTCGGCCAAGCGCCGGCACCATTCGCAATGGTCAATGATGTTTCGACGGCTTTGCAGTGCGCGCTCGACTGGAGTGCTGAATCAGGGAACCCAAGGAAAGTGGTCGGAATTGGGCACTCGGTAGGTGCGCAGCTTGGGATGCTCAATGTTGGCCTTCTGGACGCCTTCGTAGCTCTGGCGCCCGTCACCGATTTACCCCGGGCCTACAGGGAAGACCTGGGGGAGAGCGCGGTAAAGGGGTTCATCGGTGACCACACAGAAGACCTGCCGGCCTTGCTGGAAAGGTACTCTCCTGTGCACCAGTTGCCTCTAGGGAAGCCCCTGCTCGTTGTCCATGGTTCAGACGACCAAAGGGTCCCGGTTGACCATTCCAAGGAATACTGCGCCAAGGCCAAAAGTCTCGGCGACACAGTCGACTTCCGGCAGCTGTCCCATTTGGACCATCTGCAAGCCATCAACCCGGAGGGCACGCATTGGCCGCAAGTGGTCGAATGGATGCAAGCCCGGCTGGTGGATCAGCCGACTTAGAACGGGTATCGCCTGGGGAAAGCTGAGCGGGCGGATTCGCCGCCTAGGCGTCGCCGGTTGAGCCTCCGGTGTTTCCCAGCAGCGACGCCAGGGTTTTCCAGCGTGCGATCTCGCAGCCGTCGGTCCTGCTGAACTGGCTATGGACTTTGCGTCCACGGAACCATCCCGTCACTACGGCTACTTGCGGACCGCCGTACTGCTGCGTGCAGATCCGGTCCGGCCGGGGTTCGGGGAAGAAGATCTCCTCGCCGAACTGCTCGACGGCGGCCAGCGCCGCAGGCGCGTCCGGCAAGTTCGAGTCCAGTGAGTCGGGGTCCGGAGAGAGGAGGCCGGCGACGGACCGGAGGTGGAATTCGTGGCTCTCAGCGCCAGGTGCCTCGGTCAGCGTGACTGTGAGGTCGACGTCGTACTCGCTGTTGGGTGACTCGCTCGTGGGGGAAACCATCGTTACCTTTCGCTGGTGGCGGCGGGTGCTCAGGCAGCCAAACCGCTCAGCTCGTCCAAGAGCGGCCCCACTGCCTGTAGCACGCGGGTCCGCAACTCCTGGGATTCAGCCGCGAAGGCCCGCTGATATTCAACGTACTCGGCTTTGCCCTGCGGTGTCTCGATCCTGATAGGTGGGTAGCCCCATTCTTCGAGATCGTAGGGGGAGGCCTTCATGTCCATGGCGCGGATCCGCCACGACAACTCGAAGCAATCCATCACCAGCTCGCTGGGCAGCGCAGGCGTCAGCTTGTAGGCCCACTTATAGAGGTCCATGTTGGCGTGCAGGCATCCCGGTTGCTCCATGGTCCGCTGGTTTTCCCGGGTGGGGGTGAGCTCGTTCAGCGGCACGGCGTCCGGAGTGTAGAAGCGAAAGGCGTCGAAGTGGGAGCAGCGGATACGGTTCTCTTCCACCACGGTGTCCGTACCCTCGCCGCCCAGCCTCAGCTTCAGGTATTCATGCCGCAGCTCGAACTTCTCCTGCCGGTACACCATGGCCCACTCGTGCAGGCCGAAGCAGCCGAACTGGGCGGGACGCTTCACTGTGCCGGCGAGGATGATTCCCGCGAAGCGGACGGCTTCGGCACGGTCGGCCAGGAAGCTGCTGCGGTCAAAGGTGACCGCGGGCGTTCCCGCAGGCAGTCCGAGTGAGGCGAGTTCGCCGTCGTCGAGCGTTCGGTAGAACTTCCAGCCCGAGCGCTCAAGGGCGCGCACGCCGCTGAGGACCGCGCCGCCGCCGGGGTGCCACCGCAGCAATTGGCCCGGTTTTTGGGTGTAGTACGTGAAGAGGAAGTCCTCGACAGGGTGTTTCTTGCCGGCTGAGCGTCTGGCCAGATAGGGGTCCGCGTAGCGCGCGACCCTCGCGTGATGGGCTGCCTCCAGCCCGAGCCATTGCTCCTGGGGGAGGTGCTGCAGCCTAGAGGCCGCCATCAGATCCGAGGACGCTCTTGGCAGCGTCCCACAGCGCGATCTGGCAGCCGTCCGTCCGGCTGAACGCGGCTGTGACTTCCTTGCCATCCACCGCGCCGGTCACCTTGGCAGTTGCCGGGCCGCCGTATTGCATGGTGCAGGCCTGGTCCGTCCGGGGTGGGGCAGGGCTCAGGATGGCGGGGCTGTTCTTGATGGACGTGCACGCTTCCGCAGCTGACGGGTGGTTGCTTTCGGCGGCCGGTGTGCCATCCGTGCAGACGAGGGTGAAGGTCTGGGGTGGGGCTTCCGGCGTTTCAATCAGCGTGATGGAGAGTTCGGCATTGCCTGCCCCGGTGGCTGCTGACGCGCTGGGAGTTGCGCTGCTGCTTGAGGGGGCCGACGACGACGGTGCCTGCGTTGCGCTGCCCGTCGAACCTGGCGATGGGGTGCCTGAGCATGCGGCGAGGCCAGCGACGGCCAGGACTGCCAACAAGTACCGAACAAATCGCGTGCGCATGGAATCTCCTAGGTTGCGTCCATTTTACGTGGCACTTTTGGTGCCCGCCTCTGTGTCCGCTTCCAGCAGACCACTGGGGCTGTGCGCTTGGCTAGGGAAACTGGCTGTCGGTTTGGTATCAGGTTGAGCTGCCGCGTTGGGTTGCCGCGATCAGCCCGGTCATGGCCTGGTGGAGTTCGGCCACTTCCTCGCGGCTTAGCTGCAGGCGTTCGCGGATGGCGCCGGGCACGGCGGTGGCCTGCTCACGGAGGGCAGCCCCTTTCTCCGTCAGCGTGATGGCCAAGGCGCGTTCGTTGCCTGGGACGCGCTCCCGGGTTACCAGCTGGGCCTCCTCGAGGCGTCTCAGCAGGGGTGACAGCGTGGCGGGGTCATGGAGGAGGGCATCGCTGATGTCCTTGAGTGTGCGCGGACTCCGTTCCCAGAGCGCCAGCATGACCAAGTACTGCGGATGGGTCAACCCAAGCTTCTCCAGTACAGGCTTGTAGACACCCACTACGCTCCGCGACGCCACGGTGAGGGCGAAGCACAGTTGGCGCTCCAGCAGGAGGTCATCGGTTTCCTGGGTCGTACCGCTGACAGTGGTCATGGGTCCCTCCTGCTGGTTAGTTAGTGTACTAATGATTAGCGTACTATGGAGATGTTGAAGCGTCTAAAAAAGGAGTCGATCCAGCGTGGCAAAGGAATCCTTCACCCGGAAGTTCATGCGCGCCACAGGGAAGTTCAGGGTCGTCTTCGGCCCCGCGCACAGCAGTTCCCTCGACCACGAAATGACCGAGGCCAACCGGAAGCTGCTGGCCCAGCGCCAGGCCGAGACCCAGCAGTGGGAAACGCTGCGCCGTCCGGATGGCAGCACCTACGTGGTGCCCCGCAACCCGGACGACAAGTCGCTGCGGTAAGCGTTCTTTCACGGATTTTGGGCGTAAAATTGCCTCACTGAACGGCACGCACTGGCCCTGCCGCTCTTTCTCTCCGGTAAGAAAGGAGGTGGAAGAACATGGGACGCAAGTTGGAGGGATTCCAGCATGTGACCGAACGGCTGCAGTCCGTTTTTGGACCGGCTACCCACGGTGACACAGACAGCCCGGTGCTGCACAAGCACGACGACTTTGAGACAGCCTCAGAGGCGGACTTGAAGAACTTCGACGTCGAGACCGATTCCGAAGGCCATCACTACGCCGTCCGGAACAACGATCCCGGCCCGACCTCAACTGACTACAGCGTATAGGTGCTTTGTCCTTGACCCTTGCCCGCCTCACGTGCCACTGTTGAGCAGCTAATCAGCATGCTTATTATGCGAGTGTGCGGTTTACTGCTGGGGAAAGAGGCCTTCTATGAGTTTTCAGGATGATGCTGCAAGGATCCCCGCGGGGTCTGAGCCAAAGGAGCGGGTGGCAACGCCGCCCGTAGCAGGGAACAGCAGGCCAACCCGCACTGCTGCCCTATGGGTGGCGGTGGCTGTTGGCTTGGTGGTCCTGGTAATGCTGATCGTGTTCTTCGTTCAGAACCAGGACATGATCACGGTCCGCTTCTTCGGGCTGCAGGGAACCCTCGCGCTCGGAACCACGCTCTTTATCGCGGCTGTGGGTGGCGGTGTACTGGTGGCCTTGGCCGGCGGTGCCAGGATCCTCCAGCTCAGGATAACCAACCATCGCCGCAAGAAGGCCGTAGGAGGGCCGGGAGAGCGACTCTAGCACTGGCACTTAATTGCGGAAGGACCGGAGCGCTTGCTCCGGTCCTTCCGCAATTTAATCCCGACGGCGGCACTCCCTGACGACGTTCAGTCCGCCGGGGTGGTTGGCCGTCTTAGCCTTCGCAGTCAGTGCAGTAGGCGACGCCATCTTTTTCGCGGGCAATCTGCGAGCGGTGGCGGACCAGGAAACAAGAGTTACAGGTGAACTCGTCGTTTGCCTGCGGAATGACCTGGATGACCAGCTCTTCGGCGACGATTTCGCCGCCGGGGCCGTTGGCGTCAAGGCCGTCAGTTTCGTCCAGTTCCAGCACGACGCTCTTGGCCGTGGGGGCGCTGGCGGATTGAAGAGCCTGGAGGGATTGCTCCTGGTTCTCTTTTACATCGGTACGGAGTTCGTCGTAATCGGCTGCCACTTTTTAATGCCTCTTCGTGTTAGGGGGTTACCGGGTATGCAACGTACAGCATGCCACGAAAATTCCATACCATACCCCAGTTCTACCGCTTGTGGCGAAAACCACGTGTGTGGCGGCCCAAAAAAGCCGCCACACACGGTGGTTTTGCCCGTGTATTACCGAAGTTCGATGTCCAAAGACTGGAACTCGTCGGCCGCGTGGCGACCCACCAGCAGACGGAACGTGCCCCGCTCAAACTGCCAGCCGCCGTCGTAATGTGCAAACGCCCTGGCGGGGACGCGTATTTCCACGCTCTCCGTGCCGGCCGGGGCCAGGTGCGTTCCTGCAAAGCCGGCGAGCCACCGGATGGGGCGGTCAACGGCGGATTCTGCCCGCTCCACGTAGACCTGCACCACTTCGCGTCCGGTACGCGTACCAGTGTTCTTGACGGGCACATGGACCACAACATCGTTTCCGGCAGTGACTGCCTGGGGTGCGTGCGCTGTGCCGAGCTCGAAGGTGGTGTAACCCAGCCCGAAGCCGAATGGCAGGGCAGGAGCTGCGCCGCCTTCGGCTACCTGCTTCAGCCACGCGCGGTAGCCGATATGAATTCCCTCGGAGTACACCACCTTGCCTTCAGTCGGCGTGGTGTTAAGGACGGGAACGTCTGCCAGCGCTGTCGGCCACGTGGTGGGAAGGCGGCCGCCCGGCTCTTCGATGCCCAGCAGGATATCGGCGATGGCGCTGCCGAATTCCTGTCCGCCGAACCAGCCCAACAGCACCGCATCCACGGTGTCCAGCCACGGCATCAGCACAGGCGAACCGGAGTTCACCACAACCACCGTGCGGGGGTTGGCCGCCGCGACAGCCTCCACCAGCTGGTTCTGGTAACCGGGGAGGTCCAGGTCCTTGCGGTCGAATCCTTCCGACTCGATGGCGGCGTTGGTGCCCACCACAACCACGGCGACGTCGGAAGCCCGGGCAGCGTGCACGGCCGCGTCAATCTCGGCCTGAGGATCCGAAACCACAGTTTCCTCACCCAACAGGATGGCCGTGAACGGGATGACCTGTTCCTTGGGCAACTGATATTCGGCTTCGATCCGAACGCTTTGGCCTGCCGTGGTTTCGATGGCGTGGACGGTCTTGGGGGGATCGAACAGTGCCGCGCCCAGGACCTCGGTGTCGTCCTCAAGTTCGCTGTTGAAGACTTCCGTGCCGTCAAGGACAAAGCGGATACGGCCCACGGTACCGACGCCCAGGTGGTGGACACCTGCTGTTTCGGCAGTCCAGTCCGCTTCCATTCGGATGGAGGCCGCGCCGTCGGGAATTCCGATCCCGAACCAGATCAGGTGTGAGGCCAGGCGGTCTTCGCCGGAAATTTCAGTGCCTTCCGCAGCGAGGAAGGTCACGCGGATTCCGGGCACGCCGGAAACGGGGTTGTGGAGGGACTCCCGGGGGAAGGCCTGGATGCCCTCGGCAACCTTGGCGCCGCGCGCGTAGGTGACCCTGACGTCGTCGGGCAGCGCCTTCCGCAGCCCCGCGAGCGGGGAGACGGTGTACTTGGGCATCACGGTGGCGCTGCCGCCGCCCTGCGTGCGCGCTTCATCGGCGTTGTGGCCGATCACAGCCACGCTCGTGAGCGTCCTGGCATCCAACGGGAGGAGGCCCTTGTTACGGACCAGCACGGCGCCGCGCACAGCGACTTCACGCGCGACGGCGGCACCGTTCAGTTCGGTGGGGAGCTGGGTGACGGCAGGTTCGAAACCTTCGAGCGAGCCCACACGTGCAGCGAGCCGGAGGATGCGGGTGACCTTTTCAAGGATCGCGTCCTTGCTCACGCGGCCATCGTTGACGGCGGCAAGGAGCTTGGGGCCCCAGTGGCCTACAGGACCGGGCATTTCCAAGTCCTGGTGGGCATTGGCGGCGTCGATGGAGCGCACGCCGGTCCAGTCGGACACCACCACGCCGTCGAAGCCCCATTCGGTGGACAGTGGGGTTTCGAGCAGCTTGTTCTCGCTGGCGGTGGTGCCGTTGATGGAGTTGTACGAGCTCATGACCAGCCAGGCGCGGGCTTCGGTGATGGCGTCCTCGAACGCTGCCAGGTAGAGCTCCCGCAGCGGACGCTCGTCCACTACGGAATCCGCGGTGAAGCGCTCGGTTTCGGCTTCGTTGGCCAAGTAGTGCTTGGGCGTCGCGCCAACACCCATGGACTGGACGCCGGCCACGTACCCGGCGGCCATGGTTGCGGTCAGCCGGGGGTCCTCGCTCATGCATTCAAAGTGGCGACCGCCCAGCGGGGAACGGTGCAGGTTGATGGTGGGGCCAAGAACGGCGTGGATACCCTTGCGGCGGGCCTCCTGGCCCAGGACCTGGCCGTAGCGGTGGGCCGTTTCGACGCTCCACGTCGCGGACAAAGCGGACGACGACGGCAGGGAGACTGAGTCGTGCCGCTCGTCGAAGTCTTCGCCGCGGACACCCGCAGGGCCATCCGACATGACAACGCGGGTGAGGCCGATTTCGGGAATTGAGTGGGTGGACCAGACGTCCGCACCCGTCAGCAGTTGGATCTGCTGTTCAAGGGAAAGGCTCTGAGCGAGTTCGCGGATCCGTGCCTCGGCGTCCGGTGCTCCCGTTTGTGGTGCTGTGACAGCGGCCGAAAGTGCTGGATTCATTATTTGACTCCTTTGATTCGTGTGACGAGGAGGGCTCCGATGATGCCGACAACCGCACCTCCGAGGAACAGTGCCGGGTATCCACCCAGAGCGATAACAGGGAAAGCGATTGCAGGCACCAGGGATTGGGGGAGGGCTTGGGCAATGTTGAAGACACCGAAGGTCTTGGCATTTTCTGACTGGTCACTGGGCAGCAAGTCGGTAATGAGGGCTACATCCACGGCACTGAAGACGCCGAGGCCCAAGCCCAGGATTCCTTGGCCCACCAGAACCTGGCCGGTGTCGGAACTGGTAGCGATGATCACCAGGCCGCCCATCATGATGAGGGCAGAGATGATGACCATGCTTTTGCGCTTGCCAAGACGGTCGCTGATCCAGCCACCGGCAAGGCTGGTGATGACGGTGCCGGCAGAGCTGACCAAGGTTGCTTGGAACACCAGGCTGGTGACCTGCGTTTCGGCGACGTGGAGGTGGTCCGTGAAGAAGTAGGGCAAGTAGAGAAGGCCGGCGCAATAGCCCACGTAGACCAAGAACTTGGTGACCCAGGCCCACCCAAGGCCGGGGTGATCCTTGGGGTTGAAGTAGAAGGAACCGAGGATTTCCTTGAAATTCAGCGGTGCCGGTTTCTTGGTGAGAACCCGGTCCTTGAAGGTGAAGGCGAAGGCAATCGCTATTGCCGTGCCTACGATTCCGGGGACTACGGCCATCTGCAGGGCGGTCTCAAACATTTGCGCGAAGAATGCCGCCGCCACGAGGCCGATGGGCAACGTCATGCCGATGAGGCCGGAAAGGCGTCCGCGCTCCGCCGGGGCAGCTTGATCGGGAAGGGTCGCGACCAGGGCGGCCAGGGCGGCGTTGTAGCTCAGCTGCGCTACAACCCAAGCCGCAAGGACGGCCCCGACGTCGGTGGCCGAACCCAGGAAGAAAAGTGCTGCAAGGCCGATGAGGGAGCCGCCCACAATCCACGGTTTGCGCATCCCGAAGCGGGACGTGGTCCGGTCGCTGAGCCGGCCAAAGAACGGGTTGGCGAGCAAAGCGACAGCCGCTCCGACGCCTGCCACGAGGCTGAGTGCGCCCGCCCGGGTATCCGGGGTGGTGATTTCTGAAACCTTGATGGCGAGGACTACCAGGGCCGGGGCGAGGACGGCCATCCAAAGCCCAGCGCTCGCGATAGGCATTCCGATGACGTAGGCGCGTGGTGCCGGGCCGATTGCCGCAGTCTTTGGCTCGGCACTGGAGACCGGAGCCTGTTGGGTGATATCGAGGGCCACATTGCCTCCTGTGAACGGTGACCCACCGTTGGGTCTCTGCAAAGACTGTAGCGGCAAAAATCGAGTCTGACTAGGTTTTCGCGAAATATGTCGAGTGGCACTGGGCTTTGGAGTGTGAAATAGACTGACTCAATGCCTACTTCGAGGGCCCGTGGCCAGTATGCCAAGGGAGCGGAACGCCGCGAACAGATCATCCAGACCGCCACCGACGTCTTCGCCACTGAAGGCTTCGAGGGGACCGCCCTCAAGCGCGTCGCCGAACTCGTAGGGGTCAAGGAAGCCACCCTGTTCCACTACTTCAAAGGAAAACAGGAACTCCTCACGGCCGTCCTTGCCGAACGGGATCGGCGCTCCATTGCCGTCAGCGGCCAAGAGGACGTGGGGCTCAACCTCATGCCCCCCATCGCCGAAAGGAACGAGCGCGAGCCAGGGCTCACCACGCTCTACGCTGTCGCTTCGGCCACGGCCAATGATCCCGGGCATGATTCCCACGGCTACTTCAAGGAACGCTATGAGACCGTGGTGCGGGATATCGCTGCTGACATTGAGCGGCGCCAGGCTTCAGGGGCCGTCCGGACCGACGTTGACGCCGTGATGTTGGCCAGGTTGACAGTTGCCGCCTTTGACGGCCTGCAGCTCCAGTGGCTCTACGACAAGAACGTGGACATGGCGGACGGACTCCGGCAGCTCATTGACGTACTGTTGGCGCCGCAGCGTTAACGCAGGAAGGGCCGGAGCACTTGCCCCGGCCCTTCCCGTGTGAAGGCTTGGTGACCCTAGCGGCCGGTGCCGCCGTAGACGGTAGCCTCAGCGTCGCCGTCGAGCTCGAACGCATTGTGGATGGCGCGGACGGCGTCATCCAGGGCGTCCGCGCTGGTGACCACGGAGATGCGGATTTCCGAGGTGGAAATCATGTCGATGTTGATGCCGGCGTCGGACAGGGCCTTGAAGAACGTTGCCGAGACACCGGGGTGCGAACGCATGCCGGCGCCGATGAGGGACAGCTTGCCCACGTGCTCGTTGTATTCGATGCTCTCGAAGCCGATCTGGCCTTCAGCAGCGCGCAGGGCAGCCAGTGCGTCAGCGCCTTCGACGATCGGCAGGGTGAACGAGATATCCGTGCGGCCCGTGCCGTGGGTGGAGACGTTCTGGACGATCATGTCGATGTTCGAGTGCGCATCGGCGATCACCTGGAAGATTGCGGCAGCCTTGCCGGGGATATCCGGGACGCCTACAACGGTGACCTTCGCTTCGGACCGGTCGTGTGCAACGCCGGAGATGATTGGCTGCTCCAAGGCAACTCCCTCTTGAATGTTGAACTTTTCATCGGCGCCCGGGATGACCCAGGTGCCTTCGTGCTGGCTGAATGAAGAACGGACGTGCAGGGGCACACCGAACCGGCGGGCATACTCCACGCAGCGCAGGTGCAGGATTTTGGCGCCGGAGGCTGCCAGTTCCAGCATTTCTTCGCTGGAGATCCGGTCGATCTTCTGGGCGGAGGTCACAACGCGGGGATCGGCGGTGTAGATGCCATCCACGTCTGTGTAGATCTCGCAGACGTCGGCTTCAAGTGCTGCGGCCAAAGCCACAGCAGTGGTGTCCGAGCCGCCGCGGCCAAGAGTGGTGATCTCGTTGGTGATGCGGCTCATGCCTTGGAAACCGGCCACGATCGCAATGTGTCCCTTGTCCAGGGCAGTGCGGATGCGGTGGGGGTCGACGTCGATAATCCGGGCCTTGCCGTGGATGCCGTCGGTAATCATGCCGGCCTGGGAGCCCGTGAAGGACTGCGCGGAGGCGCCGAACTTGTTGATGGCCATAGCAAGGAGGGCCATGGAAATTCGCTCGCCGGCGGACAACAACATGTCCATTTCGCGGGCGGGAGCGGAGTCAGTGACCTGCCCCGCGAGATCCAGGAGTTCGTCGGTGGTGTCGCCCATCGCGGAGACAACAACCACAACCTCGTTGCCGGCCTTCTGCGCGTCCACGACACGCTGCGCGACCCGTTTGATGCCATCAGCATCGGCAACCGAGGAACCGCCGAACTTCTGAACGATCAGCTGCTTGGTAATGGCAGCCCCGTTGGCGAGCTCGTCGATCTTCACTTCGGTAGTGGGCATAGTCATGCGCGCACCCTCACTGCATCAATAGGGTTCGAACGCGGCATGCCAATTTCGAAATTGGAGCACGCCTGCGTAGCTTATTTGCCCAGTTTATCGCCGCGCGCAGCACTGACAGGAATTGTGACCACATAGCGGCCACGTGCATTCTCTCCAGGCTTGGGCTGGTCTCACCACCCCGAAGTGCCCGGGCCGCCTTTGAACGGACCGACGATCCGGTGTGTGATCCAGCCGCCGTAGAAGCTGCCTTCCTGGAACGTCACCTGCTCTCCGTCCACCTCGCAGGAATCCATGTGCTCCGGGTAGAGGGCCACCCGACTGCTGAGTGCCTCGAAACCACGTGCTGGCTGCGGGTAGGTCCACCCGCCGCGGCGAACCACAACGCCGCCGGCGACGACGTCGAAATAGCTCGCTTCGCCCTTGAACTCGCAGAAGCTGGTCCCTTCGCGGGGAACCAGGACACCGGAGCGAAAGGCATCCAGCGGCAAGTAATAGACCGGCGGGTGACTTGTCTCCAAAACCCGGACAGCATGGGCGGAGTCGGCAATCACTTGACCGCCCAGCCGCACCACGATCCGTTCCGAGCGTGGCTCGACCCTCGGCGGCCGTGGATAATCCCACACCGATTCCTGACCGGCCTTGGGCTTGACAGGCTTGGGGCGGCGAAAGAACTGCGAATTGCCGGGAACAGGGACCATATCTCCATGCTGCAGCCTTCGGCTGGGAGATCACCGGGAAATTTGGGCCCGGACGTTTCATATTGCTGGGGGCAGGCCCGGCGTACTATCCAATTCATGAGGATTGCGAGAGGCGATGGCCGGCGTTCCTGACCATCCGGACGGTTCGGGTCCGGGGCGGAATGAGCCCGAATATGAGGTCATAGGCGGCGGAATGATCGATGATCAGCGGCGGGTTGCCAACGCTCCGCGGTCTGGGCAAGATCCGCGTACTCATCCCGGTACGGTCTTCAGCACCGCGATTGCTGCGGCATGGCTGAGCGTCCGAACATCCCTCACTTCCTGGTGGTTCTGGGTTGCCTGCGCCCTTGGTATAGCTCTTGCATGGGGGACGGCCGCAGCCTTCGTCAGCTGGGGAGATACCAACGGGTGGTTCCAAGGTACGGTGCCGGGCGCTGTCTTGTTGTTCATGGCCGCGTTCCTGGCATTGACTGCAGCAGTACTGGGTACAGGCTGGGGATTCCGCCACGCGGGCGGAAGCGTCTTGGAGATGCTGCTGGCAGGAACAATGCGTGGCATGGCCTTGGCCGCTCCGGCGTATACTGCTTTGCTGGTGGTGGGCTTCAGCATGGGCGGGCCGATCGCGCTGGCTGGTGCCGCCGTCGTCGTTATTGTCCTTGAAGCAGCACTGTTCGGGCTGATCGGTGCCGGTTCGAGGGCATGCTTCGCAAGGGCCGCGCCGGGTGTGGCGCTTGCCGGGGTGCTGGTGGTGTTCCTCTGCTTTGGGAACGTTGCGATCACCCTTCTGTTGCTGCCGGGGACCACCGCCATGGATCAGGCTTCCGTGCCCGTGAACGTGGAGCGGGACGACTCAGGCAGGGTCATTTCCTACCAGTGCGTGGGCGATCTCCGCCCGGTGGAAGTGGCGCACACGGATCGGGTGGCCTGGGTGGCAGCGTCCAACCCCGCTTTGCTCCTGGGCAGCGTCGGCGCTGACTTTGTGTCCACGGACAACGAAGTGGGATGGATGTTGTCCGGACTGCAATGGGCCGCCGACGGGCCCTCCCGCGAAGTCCCGTGCCTCGGCGGGGAATCAAGCGCGGGACGCGCTCCTTCGGTGCCCGTATTTCTGACCGGTCTCGCGCTCCAGGCCTTGGCGGCCGCGGTGGTGCTGGTACCGGGTCGCTGGCTGAGGGCGCGAAGGCTGAGTGCTAGTTCGGGTTCTGGCTAGCGCCTTGGCGCGCGTACTCAGAGATCACGACGCCCGACGCGAACGCCGTCGTGGAGACCTCCTTGAAGGCGCTGGGCTGGTAAGCGCCGGGCGCAAAGAGCGGTATGCCATCGCCAAAAAGCAGCGGGCTTCGTTTGAGCACAAGCCTGTCGATCTCACCGGAGAGCTGAGTCGCCAACTGACCGCCGCCACACAGCCAGATCGATTTTCCTGGCTCGGCTTTCAATTGGCGAACGACGTCCACCGGATCTTCGGAGGTCAGCGCAAGGTTCGGGTGCTCTCCCGGGATGTCAGCCTCGGACCGGGTCCGGGAAAAGACCACCTGCCGCAGATGCCGATACGGGCTGGTCATGCCAAAAGGCAGGCCTACCGCGTAGGTGTTCCAACCCATCAATACGGTGTCGAACATCGTCCCGCTGCGCTCGATGTCCATGGCGTCGGCAATCGCCGTTGGTATGGCATCAGAGAAGCGTTCGTTTTGCGCGGCCATGTGGTCGCCCTCAACCGGAAACGCGTCGAACTCGCCTCCGGGACCGGCAATATATCCGTCCAGGCTGACGGCAACGTAGTACACAAGCTCTCGCACGGGACCCCCATCACGGTGTTGTTGTGATTGCGAGACTACAACAGCGCGTTGCGCCTGCCCTCGAACGCCCTGCCGAGAGTGACCTCGTCTGCATATTCAAGGTCCCCGCCCACGGGCAGGCCTGAAGCCAGCCGTGTCACGGTGATCCCGATCGATTTGAGCATGCGCGCCAAGTACGTCGCCGTGGCCTCACCCTCAAGGTTCGGGTCCGTAGCGATGATGATTTCCTGGATTGCGCCGTCGTTGAGGCGCGTCAGGAGTTCCCGGATCCGCAACTGCTCGGGACCGACGCCTGCAATGGGATTGATGGCCCCGCCCAGCACGTGATAGCGCCCGCGGAAGGACCGCGTACGCTCAACGGCCAGAACGTCTTTGGACTCCTCAACCACGCAGATCACCGACGGATCACGGCGTGGGTCGCGGCAGATATTGCACGTTTCCTGCTCGGTCACGTTGAAGCAGACACTGCAGAACTTCACGCGTTCCTTGACCGTGGTGATGGCCGCGACGAGGCGTTTCATATCCTCGGGATCGGCCTCAAGAATGTGGAACGCCAGGCGCTGCGCCGATTTGGGGCCCACGCCGGGAAGCCGGCCGAGCTCATCAATCAACTCTTGAACTGCACCTTCGTACACAATGTCCTCATTTGTTTGAAATCAATGCTGGAGTCAGCGGGTTTGCAAAGGAGAACCGTCCAAGGCGCGCTCTTCGATCAGCTTTCCGCCCAGAATACGCTCCACTGCGGCCCGTCCAAAGACCCGCGATTCCTCGATGGTTTCGTCCTCGGGGCTGGGGATGTCCTCAGTCACGGCGGCCGGCGCCGCCTGGGTCCGCACGGGTGCCTGGACACGACCGGCTTGGGCTTCAGGACTGTTCGTCAGCCGCTGGTACAGGCTCTGACGGCCGTTGGGATTGCCCGACGGCGCGTCCTCCTCGAGCGTCGCAACCGAACCATGCGCTTCCTCAGGTTGCGTCGCCAAGGACGGCCACACCGCGGGAGCGTTGCCGGCCCCCGGGTTGCTGGCTGCCGGGGCGCCGCTGCTTGCATGGGCGGGCATGGATTGCGTTGCGGGCCAGCTCGACGCCGGTGCGACGTCCCAGCTGGAGCTGGGGTTTTGCTCGGCATTGGTTGGGTGACCGTAAGCCCCTGTGGTTGCCTCGGGAACCTGCGCTGCAGCTGGCTCGTAGTCCGGGGTGTCCGTTGTTGGGACAGCGGATTCTTCTGCGGCCTGGGGTTGCTTGCCCACATTGGATTCCGTGCCCACAACCCAGGTGCCCGGCGCCTGCTCAACTGCCCTGGACCAAGGGTCGTCTGAGGTCCTGGACGTTGCGGCGGGGGCCGGGGTTGATGGAGCCGTTGCTGCCGGTGCCTGGGTTGATGGAGCCGTAGCTGCCGGAGGCTGGATTGATGGAGCCGTAGCTGCCGGAGGCTGGCTCTGGCGGGTGTATCCGGACGGTGGTTCCCAGTCAGCCGGGGGTTCTTCGTCCAGCGGCGGGGCATCTTCGTCGAGCGGCGGACCCCAGTCGTCGTCAGGGTAGGAGTAATCGCCGGCTGGCTCGGAGGCAGGTGTTTGCACGGGCACGCCGGGAGTGGGCGCGGATGCGACCGGAGCCGGGGCTTGGGCAGGGACCTCCGACGGCGCGGGTGCAGCGGTTGGTGGAGCCGGCGTCGCTGCCTGGGTTGGAGCTGCTGTCGCCGGAGCTGGTGTCGGAGCTTGAGCTGGCGTCGGAGCTTGAGCTGGTGCCGCCGGAGTTGCCGCCGTCGCTGGGGTTGGCGTTGGCACAGGCGCTACGGCAGGGCTGGCTGGGGCGAGACCCCACGCCGAGTCGACCGCTGACACGGGGGCTGTTGGCGGTTCTGCAGCTGTTGCCGCCGGCGATTCACTGTCAGCCGACGCCGGGGCGCCCACTGGGGATGCAGCAGCCGGAGTTTCCCGGCTAGTAGGCGCTTTTGGGTTTGGCTCAGAGCTCGCTGAGCTGTTGCCGCCAGCGACTGCCACGATCTGGCAGTCGATGCCGAGGGTTTTGTGTATTGCCTGGCGAAGGTTCTCTGAGTGATCGGCCCGACCAAAGGCACCGGCAAGGCCGCCGGTTGTGAAAGCGAGCGTCAGGACCTGACCGTCGAACTGGGCCACTTGGGCATTCGGTTCCACCAGCGCCCAGGTGCTGCGCTTGATCTTGGTCAGAGTCTGCAGGACATCCGGCCATGCGCGGCGCAGAGCCTCGACGTCGCCGCTGCCTCCGGCAGTCGGAGTTGGAGCAGCAGCGGGCTGCGGCGCCGGGGCCGGTGCTTGTTGCGCGGCGGGGGCTGCGGGTTGTCCCTGCGCTGGGGGAGGCGTGGGCGCTTGCACAGGCTCGGGCTGCGAGGTGGGTGCCTGGACGGGATGTGCCGGGGCCGGAGCAGCCTGGGATTCAGGAGCCTGCTGGGCTCGACCGGAAACGGGACGGTCCTCAACTGGCCAATCGTTGGTGGACACTCGTGGCGCTGTGAAGGCGTCGCGATGCCCTGCGCCGGAGGACGGCTCCGGTGCGGTGGGTGCCGGGGCAGCAGCCTGTGCCGCGGGAGCCGGGGCGGCCGGGGCTGGGGCGGCCGTGGTTGGCTCGACCCGCGCAGGCGTTGCAGGCGGAGCAACTGCAGCGGGAGCTGGGGCGGGCGTGGTCGGCTCAGCGGCAACTGGTGCCACGGTCGCAGAGGCAGGCGCCGGCGCAGCAGCCGCGGCAGCCGGTGGGGCAGCAGCAACAGCTGGCGCGCCGCCGTCGCCCGTGTAATTCAGGCGGCGTTCCACGCGGTCGATGCGTGCTGCGATACCCCGTTCTGTCTGCTCAGCGCTGGGCAGCAGGATGCGCGCGCACAGCAGTTCAAGGTGTAGCCGCGGCGAGGTGGCGCCGGTCATCTCCGTGAGGGCAGTGTTGGTGACGTCCGCTGCCCGGGACAGCTCGGCGGCGCCCAGGTTGGTCGCCTGATTGCGCATGCGGGCGATCTGGTCCGCCGGCATGCCGCGGAGGATGGCTTGGGCGCTCTCGGGCATTGCCTGGACGATGATGAGGTCGCGGAAGCGTTCCAGCAGGTCTTCGACGAAGCGGCGGGGATCGTGGCCGGTCTGGATAACGCGGTCCACGGCCCGGAAGACAGTAGCGGCGTCCGACGCGGCAACGGCATCCACGATGTCGTCCAGCAAGGAAGCATGCGTGTAACCCAGCAGGGCGACGGCGAGTTCGTAGTCCAGGCCATGAGGGCCGGCACCAGCCATGAGCTGGTCCAAAACGGACAAAGTGTCGCGGACCGAGCCGCCACCAGCGCGGATCACCAGCGAAAGCACGCCGGGAGCTACCGGCACGTTCTCCTGCTGGCAGAGCAGCTCAAGGTAGTGCATGAGCGGCTCCGGCGGCACCAGCCGGAAGGGGTAGTGGTGCGTGCGGGAGCGGATGGTGCCGATGACCTTGTCCGGCTCCGTGGTGGCAAAGATGAACTTGATGTGTTCCGGCGGCTCTTCGACGATCTTCAGAAGCGCATTGAAGCCGGCCGACGTGACCATGTGGGCTTCGTCAATGATGAAGATCTTGTAGCGGTCCCGGACCGGGGCGAACGTTGCGCGTTCGCGAAGGTCGCGGGCGTCGTCCACGCCACCGTGGCTGGCGGCGTCGATCTCGATGACGTCCAGCGAGCCGGACCCGCCGCGTGCGAGTTCGATGCAGCTGGGGCACTTGCCGCAAGGGGTATCAGTGGGGCCCTCGGCGCAATTGAGGCAGCGGGCGAGAATGCGCGCAGACGTGGTCTTGCCACAGCCGCGGGGGCCGGAGAAGAGGTAGGCGTGGTTCACGCGGTTCTTCCGGAGGGCCGTCATCAGCGGCTCTGTGACGTGTTCCTGCCCGATAACGTCCGCGAAAGAGTCCGGCCGATATCTGCGGTACAGGGCAGTTGTAACAGTCACAGGGGAAACCTACCTATAGGGACTGACATTTAAAGTAAGTGACCCCTCATGCACCCGCCAGAGCCCATCTACCCTTGCTACCTTCCGGTCCTGGGGGAGTTCAACAGGATGACGCCACATGAGGGGCCGTCGACAAGCTTACCCGAACTTGGGTTGGGGTTCGAATCGACTCCAACGGCTGTGGATAAGGCTCGACGGCGGGTGGCTGGGTAAGGCGAAATTATCGCCACCCGTTCACCGGCCAGGTCATAAAGGCGGGTTCCTCGTATGGGTGGGCTGCCCGCAAAGCCAGCTCAACGGCGTCGAGCATGTCTTTCTCAACCACGCACTCAACCCTGGTTTCGGGCACCTGCTCCTCAATTCCCACCTCTCCCACGAACGGCTGGGCGCCGGGCAGGGGAGTGAACCGGCCTATCCCAAGGGTGGTGTAGAAGCAATGTGAGTAGTCGCCGATTCGTCCCGCGCCGGCGTCGCCTATCGCTTGGAGAACCTCTTCAATGTGAGTCTCCGGTACGTAAACCACCAAAGCATGAAGCTGCGTCATGGAGACATTTTGTCAGTAACTTCGGCTACAAACAGGTCTCAGCCATTGCAAATCCATAGGCGGCAGCGGACCATGGGTATGTACACCGATTGGGGCAATCTCAAGATTGTGAGCTGCGGGGCCTGGGGGCGAGGGGCCGGACCCGGTAGCTCAACGGTGATACCGCAAGAATGGGCGCGTTGGGGGCGTCCATTTTTCCGTTAACGGGCGTTTCTCCAAGGCCGTTCAGGCGTGGCCAATCCGGCCGATTACACGATGCTGAAATTCTCAGGTACAGTAGTATCTGCTTTCGAATCGGAAGCAAGGAGAATTCGCCTAGCGGCCTATGGCGCACGCCTGGAACGCGTGTTGGGTTAACGCCCTCGGGGGTTCAAATCCCCCATTCTCCGCGGTTGGCCCCAGTCCTTGGACTGGGGCCTTTTGCGTTCCCGGACGCCGTCGCGTGGAGCCGGGCTAGTCAGCGTCGGCCTGTTGCTCTGCATCCAGCTGCTGTGCTGCGGCCACCCGTTCCAGGACTTCGCGGCAGGCTGCGGTTGCGGGATGGATGCGGCCGGCTGTCCTGGTGGAAGTGAATACGGTCCGCTTTGGCAAGCCTGGAAGATCCAGCAGTTGGACGGTGCGGGGTCGTCCGGTCCAGACGAGGTCAGGCATGAGGGCCACGGCGTTCCCCGATTCAATGAGGCGGATCTGGGCTTGGAGGTCGGCCGTTTCATAACGTACATCAGGTTCGAAGCCCGCTGAGCGGCATGCCTGCTCTGCCCAATGTCTGGAAGCGGCACCCCGGGGTTCCATGACCCACGGCATGGAAGCGGTGTCTGCAAGGGAGGAAACGGTCTCGCCGCCGAGTCCTACCGGGGGAGTGGCCAACCGGATGGCGTCGCTGGTGAGAATGACCCGGTCCAGGCCGCTGTGGTGCGGAGCCGCGTGGCCCGGGTACTGCTCGGCCACCACCAGGTCGAAGTCCCGCGCCCACGTTTCGTAGAGGGCTGTCTCGGGCTCGCGCTGCGTCATCTCCACCCGCACCTCTGGATACTCCTGGCGCATGATGCTGAGGAAATCGGGCAGCAGCGCCAGTGCAGCGGATTGGAAGACCGCCAGTCGAACAGTTCCCGTGACCATGGAAAGGGACGCCGCGAGCTCGGTTTCCGCGCGTTCCAGGGTTTCAAGCAGTGCCGCGGTGTGGGCCACGAGGATCTCGGCCTGCGGAGTCAGCTGTACCCGACGACCAGCTTTCCGCAGCAGTTCGACGCCCGCTTCTTTCTCCAGCAAGGTCAGCTGCTGGGATACCGATGAAGGGCTGTATTGCATCGCGTCGGCCACCTCGGCGAGGGTTCCGCGGATCTTTAGTTCGTGCAGCAAACGCAGTCTGCGAACGTCCAGCAAGGCGGCCTCCAAAGGTTCGGGATGGGTAATCAATATTCGTCAGAAAAGATCGCTTTTCCTAATGAGATTGTAGATCCATACTGATGGAAACAAACAAACTTCTCCGCCTCAGAAGGAGCCCCCATGACCAGCACCCTCCCGGATGCCACCGCCCCACGCACCCAGGATTCCGGGCAGTTCGATGCCTTGGCTCAGGAAGCTATCGCCTTGGTCCGCCACTGGCTTACTGAAGCCAGCAAGATCCCCGTGGACGTCTCGGCACAGCGCCTCGCCGGCGTCTTGAAGGACCCAAACGGCCTTGACTTCACCGTCGGATTCGTCGACGGCGTCATCCGCCCCGAGGATCTGTCGGTCGCCGGCCGTAAGCTCGCCGAGCTCGCACCGAAGGTGCCCAAGTTCCTCCCGTGGTACATGCGCAGCGCTGTCCGCGTGGGTGGGGTCATGGCTCCGATCGTCCCGCAGGTTGTCATCCCGATCGCCCGCCGCGTGCTCCGCGAAATGGTGGGCCACCTGATCGTGGACGCCACCGACGCCAAGCTCGGCCCGGCCATCGCCAAGATCCGCCAGGACGGCGTCCACCTGAACGTCAACCTCCTCGGCGAAGCCGTCCTGGGCGAGCACGAAGCCCAGCGCCGCCTGGAAGGCACCCTGAAGCTCCTTGCCCGTGATGACGTGGACTACGTCTCCATCAAGGAGTCCTCCACCGTTGCACCGCACTCCCCGTGGGCCTTCGACGAAGCCGTCGACCACGTCGTTGAGAAGCTCACCCCGCTCTACCGCCTCGCAGCGTCCTTCCCCAAGCCCAAGTTCATCAACCTGGACATGGAGGAATACAAGGACCTCAGCATGACCATCGCGGTGTTCAAGCGCATCCTGGACATGCCCGAGTTCAAGAACCTCGAGGCCGGCATCGTCCTCCAGGCGTACCTCCCGGACGCGCTCGGTGCCATGCAGGAACTGCAGGAATGGGCCACTGCCCGCCGTGCCCAGGGTGGCGCGCCCATCAAGGTCCGCGTGGTCAAGGGCGCCAACCTTCCCATGGAGCAGGTTGAAGCCTCGCTGCACGACTGGCCACTGGCCACCTGGGGCAGCAAGCAGGACTCGGACACCAGCTACAAGAACGTCATCAACTACGCCCTCACCCCGGAGCGCATTGACGCGGTCCGCATCGGCGTCGCAGGCCACAACCTTTTTGATGTCGCCTTCGCGTGGTTGCTCGCCAAACAGCGTGGAATTGCCCAGCAGGGACCGAAAGCCATCGAATTCGAGATGCTCCTCGGCATGGCCACCGGCCAGGCCACCGCGGTCCGCAAGGACGTCGGAAGCCTCCTCCTCTACACGCCGGTGGTCCACCCGGGTGAGTTCGACGTCGCCATCGCGTACCTGATCCGCCGCCTTGAAGAAGGGGCGAGCCAGGAAAACTTCATGAGCGCGGTCTTCGAACTCAGCGAGAACGAAGCGCTGTTCAAGCGCGAGCAGCAGCGTTTCCTGGACTCCCTGGCAGGCATGACGGCCGAAGTTCCGGGCCCCAACCGCAAGCAGGACCGCCGCCTCCCGGCCGAGCCCGCGCCGCTCGAGGGCTTCAGCAACACCCCGGACACGGACCCGGCGCTCCCGGCCAACCGCGCCTGGGGCCGCGACATCCTCGCCCGCATCCCCGGTTCCACCGCCGGTGACAAGATCGTCGAGTCCACCAAGGTCTCCGACGCTGCCGAACTGGACCGGATCATCGCCACAGCCGTGGATCACGGCAAGGCCTGGGGCGCCCGTCCGGCTGCCGAGCGCGCAGCCATCCTGCACCGCGCCGGCGAAGTCCTCGAGGCGCGTCGCGCTGAACTTCTTGAGGTCATGGCTTCCGAAACCGGCAAGACCATCGACCAAGGCGACCCCGAGGTCAGCGAAGCAATCGACTTCGCGCACTACTACGCCGAGCGCGCCAAGGACCTGGAAACGGTCGACGGCGCCACGTTCGTCCCAGCCAACCTCACCGTGGTGACCCCGCCGTGGAACTTCCCGGTGGCGATCCCCGCAGGCTCGACCCTCGCAGCGCTCGCCTCAGGTTCCGCCGTCGTCATCAAGCCTGCAAAGCAGGCCCGCCGCTCCGGTTCCGTGATGGTGGATGCCCTCTGGGAAGCCGGTGTGCCGCGCGAAGTGCTGGCACTCGTGCAGCTCGAAGAGCGTGATCTTGGCACCCAGTTGGTCTCGCACCCCAGCGTTGACCGCGTGATCCTCACCGGTGGCTACGAAACCGCTGAACTGTTCCGTTCCTTCCGTCAGGACCTGCCGCTGCTCGCGGAGACCTCCGGCAAGAACGCCATCATCGTCACCCCGAGTGCCGACCTGGACCTCGCTGCCAAAGACGTTGTGTACTCGGCCTTCGGTCACGCGGGCCAGAAGTGCTCGGCTGCCTCGCTGGTGATCCTGGTGGGCTCGGTGGCCAAGAGCGCCCGCTTCCACAACCAGCTGATCGACGCCGCACGCTCCCTGACGGTCGGTTACCCGGAGGACGCCACCACCCAGATGGGGCCGATCATCGAAGCGGCCAACGGCAAGCTCCTCAACGCCCTCACCACCCTGGGCGAAGGCGAAACCTGGGCCGTCGAGCCTGAGCGCCTCGACGAAACCGGCCGCTTGTGGTCCCCGGGCATCCGCTCGGGCGTCAAGCGCGGCTCCTACTTCCATCTGACCGAGTTCTTCGGCCCGGTGCTGGGTGTCATGACTGCCGAAACCCTTGAAGAGGCCATCGCCATCCAGAACGAGATCGAGTACGGCCTCACCGCCGGCCTGCACTCCCTGGACTCCGCCGAAATGGGCGTCTGGCTGGACACCATCCAGGCGGGCAACCTGTACGTCAACCGCGGCATCACGGGTGCGATCGTTCAGCGCCAGCCGTTCGGTGGATGGAAGAAGTCGGCTGTTGGTGCCGGAACCAAGGCCGGTGGCCCCAACTACCTGATCGGCCTGGGCAGCTGGCTCCCCGCCGAAGCCAAGGCCAAGCGTGGCACCGTGCTTCAGGGTGCGGCCGCGCAGCTGCTCTCTGCTGCAAAGTCCGCTGATGTGACGGCTGACGAGCTTCAGATCCTGCAGCAGTCACTCTTCAGCGACGCCGCAGCCTGGGAATCCGAGTTCGGCACCACCAAGGATGTCTCCGCCCTGTCCGCAGAGCGCAACGTCTTCCGCTACCGCTCCCTCCCCGTCACCATCCGCCTCTCCGAAGGCGAGCGTCTCGCAGACCTGCTGCGCGTCGTAGCAGCCGGTGCAGCAGCGGGATCAGCGCTTAAGGTGAGCTCCGCCGTCGTACTCCCTGACGCAGTGGTGACGGTCTTCGCGAACCTGGGCGTCAGCGTCCGGGTCGAGGACGACGCCGCGTGGCTGGCCCGTGCGGCAAAGTTCGACGCTGGCCGGATCCGCCTGATCGGTGGCGACTTCGCCGCGCTGAGCGCAGCCATGGGCGGCCGCCCCGACGTCGCGGTCTACCACGGTGCTGTGACCCAGGCTGGCCGGATCGAGATGCTGCCGTTCCTCCGCGAGCAGGCTGTGTCCATCACCGCCCACCGCTTCGGGACCCCGAACCACCTGTCGGATCACCTGATCTAGGGGCCTGATAAGGGAGTGCGCCGAAGGGCGGATTCTCGGCTGAAAGCACGCACTTAAGGGTTGAAAGCCAACCCCTTGGCGAAACCCACACAACGTGAGGTGGCGTCGAGGGGTTGGCCTTCGCACTTAAGCTTCCGCGTAGCCCAGCCTTTGCAGCCTGCGGCGGGCCGCTTGCTCGCTCGGTCCGTGGGAGCCCAAGGCAAAACGGACCATGGCCAACACTGCCCTGGCGGCGGTGATCACGGGCGACGGAACGGGACCAAACCGGGCGCGTTGAAGCCCCAACATGTCCCGGTACTTGGGCTCAAGACTTGCGACGGCGGCAGCGAAGAGGATGCGATACCCGGGTTTGAGCAGAGGGCTCAATGGCGGATGCTTGATAAAGGACACCGTCTCGGCGAGCCGGTCATCGGCGCGCAGGACTCCGGAGGCATACCAGCCCTCCAGTTCGTCCCGGACCTGGGCCTCGGTCAACGGGGGATCGGTCACTCCCATAAGCTGTCCCGCGGCCGCCCACTCGCGGACATAAGCATCGGGACCGCCCGGAATGGGCCGGCCCCAGATGCGGTTGGCGGCGATGAAGGAGTCCGCGTAGGTGACGTGGACCCAGCGGAGGAGTTCGGGATCGTTGGCGGCGTATTCGCGCAGGATGCCGTTTCCGTCCACATACGTCCCCCGTACACGCTCGTGGATCTTCCGGACCCGTGCGGTCGCGGCTTCGGCGGCCTCGGTGGAGCCATAGGTCACGGTGAAGATCCACCGAACCGTGTTGGCCAGGCGGCCCAGGGGGTCTTTCTGGAAACCGGAGTGCTCGTACACTCCAGCCAAAGCGCCGGGGTGCAGGGCCTGCATCAGCAGGACCCTGATCCCCGCCACGATGGTAGCCACATGTCCGTGCACCGCCCAGACGGCCGACCCCGGAAGGTGATAACCGGCGTCGTTCCCGTCTGCGAGGCGCGGCACCCACTCCGGAGGCGTGCCCGACGTTCCCGTGAAGGTGCGCTGCAGTTCGTGCCTGTACTCGGTGAGGTAATTCCTCATAAATCCCATGAGACCTCCATTTGGCGGAGGTGTACAGAGCAGATTTTGTACAGGTAATGCCCTTATGAGAGTCACATAAGGGCATTATCTGTACAAAAACTCCGGGGGGTTAGGAGCGGATGCGGCGACGGGAGGGTGCCGCTGCCACCAGCAGGGCGGCAATGGCGACGGCGGCACTCAGGATCAGCCCCGGCCGGTACTGTTCCAGCATGGCTTGGGCGCTGACGGTACCCGCGCCTTGGCCGTGACCGCTGACCAACGCCGTGGTCACCGCCAGGACCAGTGCGGCTCCCACCTGCGTGCTGGTCTGGATCAGGCCGGCCGCCAATCCCTGTTCCGAATCCTTGATCCCGGCCGTCGCCTGGACGTTGATGGACGGGAAGGCCAGCGCAAACCCGACACCCAGCAGGACCACCGACGGCAGGATGTCCAGCACGTAGTTGGGCGTAGTGCCGACGCGGAGGAACAGGACGTAGCCCAGCCCGAGCGCCGTCAGGCCGGTCAGGATCAGCTGCGTGGCGCCAAACTTCTCGATGAGCTTGTCCGCGAAGGGCGCACTGGTCGCCACCAACAAACCGGCCGGCAGCAGGGCCAGCGCCATTCCCAGCGGTGTCCAGCCGAGCACGGACTGCAGGAACATGGTGACGATGAACTGGAAGCTCAAGTAGGAGCCGAACAACCCCACTGCGCTCAGGTTTGCCCGGGCCACCCACCCTTCCTTGAGGATGCTGAAGCGGATCAGCGGGTGCTTGACCTTGTTCTCGATCACCGCGAAGGCTGCCAGCACGGCAACGGACACTGCGAATCCGGCGATTGTTGCCACAGATCCCCAGCCCTGTTCAGGTGCTGAAACCAAGGTGTAGACGAGGCCGAGCATGCCCAGCGCGAGTGTTACGGCACCCCAGATGTCGTGGCCGCTGTCTTCAACAGACGGCTTGTCCTTGGGAATGAACTTCATGCCCAGGAGAACAACCACGACGGCGATCGGCACCGAAACCAGGAACGTCCAGCGCCAGCTGAGGCTGGTCATGAGGCCACCCACCACCAAGCCCAGTGAGAAACCGCTGGCACCAAACGTGGTGAAGATGGACAGCGCCTTGTTGCGCTCGCGTCCCTCCGCGAAGTTGGTGGTGATGATGGAGAAGCCGGTGGGTGCGGTGAAGGCGGCCGCGAGTCCCTTGATGAAGCGGGTGGCGATCAGGATGGCGGGATCGTCCACCAAGCCGCCAAGGAGCGACGCCGCGGCGAAAACGGTCAAAGCAATAAGGAAGATACGACGGCGGCCCAACAGGTCCGCGAGTCGGCCACCGAGGAGCAGGAGGCTCCCGTAGCCAAGGACGTAGGCGGAGACGATCCACTGCAGGGAATCGGTTCCGAGGTTGAGCTCCTGCCCGATGGACGGCAAGGCAACGCCAACCATGGAGACGTCCAGCCCATCAAGGGCCAGGACGGTGCACACGACCATCAGCAGCAGCCACTGGGCGCGCGTCCACCGGACGGCTGAGACCAAGGGCGGCTCGGCGGAAGTTTTAAGGGTGGTGGGTGATGTCATGTCCATCAATGTATATGACGCGTCATTGAATGACAAGGAATATGATGTGGAATCTTATGACGTGGATTCAAATGACGTAATGAACTAGAATCGGGGCATGGCAACGACGCGTGACCGCCAGCTGGTTGAGCAGTGGCGCAGCATCCAGAACTCCTACTTCCGCACGGCAGGAGCAATCGACCGCGCCCTGGAAGCCAAATTCGACATCGGCCTCAACGAGTTCGAAATCCTGGATCTCGTTGCCGAAAGCGAAGAGTCTGCGTGCCGGATGAAGGCGTTGGGGGAGCGCACCCCCATGACGCAAAGTGCGGTTTCCAAAGTTGTTGACCGGCTGGAAAAGGCAGGCCTGGTGTCCCGCCAAACCTGCGTGGATGATCGCCGCTCGTTGTTCCTGGAACTGACCGAGGCCGGCCGCGCGCTGCATTCATCGGCCGCCGTCGAGCACCGGGCGCTGCTCAAGGAAAACCTCGGCTGAGGCTCGCCGCCACGAAGCTCAAGACATCTTGAGCCAAAACTGATGAAACCTTTCCGCTGCAGGGACCTGCGAAGCCTTTATTTCTGATCTGATTCCCGCAACAATGGTGCTTGCACGCCAGGCTGGGGTTTGGTGCCGCTGGCTTTTGGGGAGTGTTTTGTGGGCAAGCATCATGATTCAGACCGGGCAATAAACCTGATCCGCGCAGCAGGCTTCCATCGCGTCCTTATCGCGGGAAGCCTCGCCTTCCTGGCCTTCCTGGCGTTCGGCTTCCAACCCCTGAGCTCCCTTCCAGCGGGCTCGGTTGGTGGCGCTCTGGCGCAGGGCGTCGTCGGGCCCACGGCGTTGGGCACCTTGGTGCCGCCGGAGGCCGAGACACTCGTCATCGATCCCATGCCCGAACCTCCGGAACAACTTCCCGGCACCCCCATGGTCTACTTTGACCGTGCCATGGTCCGAACCGTTGGCAAAGACGGTTCCACCGGCCTCACGGTAGCTTCCGCCGGGTTGTCCCGTCCGCCCACCGGGGCACTGTACGCACCCCTCGAGGTCCTCAACCTGAGTTCCAACTATGGCTACCGCTACAGCCCCTTGACGGGCTTGGCCGGCGAGTTCCACTGGGGCCAGGATTACGCTGCCGCCTGCGGAACGCGCGTTTACGCGGCAGACGCCGGTGTGGTCCGGGCCGTCGGCTGGCACATTTGGGGCGGTGGCAACCGGGTGGAGATCGAACACGGCAACGGCCTGGTCACCACGTACAACCACCTGCAGGCCATCGGGGTCACGAAGGGTCAGTCCGTTCGCGTGGGCGAGGTCATCGCCGAGGTTGGCACTACCGGCTGGTCCACAGGCTGCCACCTCCATTTTGAGACCATTGTGAACGGCCTCCACACCAACCCCAACGGCTGGACCTACCTGCCCATGCGGCAGATTGATCCGCTGCAGGCCATCGCCATGGTCAACTACCAGCCAGGTGTTGGTACGGGCGCTTCGGCGGCCCCGCAGTGGGCCGTTCCAGTAGCCGACGGCACCAACCGTGCCGTCATCGGTGGCGAACACGAAGAACCTGTAGCCCCGCCTGTGGTGGTTCCGCCGGTGACCACGCCTCCGGCCACTTCGGGAAGCACTCCGACAACCACCACCCCGCCTGCGACGCAGACGCCAACACCCTCGCCTTCCGTGACGACCCCGACGCAGACGGCCACGCCGACACCTTCGCCTTCCGTGACGACCCCGACGCCGACGCAGACGGCCACGCCGACACCCTCGCCTTCCGTGACGACCCCGACGCCGACGCAGACGGCCACGCCGACACCTTCGCCGACGGCCTCGGTCACCACACCGGTCACCAGTACGGTCGCACCAACTGTGACCACCCCGGCCGCTCCGGCGCCGGCCGCCGTCGTACCGCCTGCAGCACCGGCTCCCGCACCACCTGCGGTGGTCGCGCCTGCTGCCCCGGCACCTGCGCCCGCTGTCGTTGCGCCGGCCCCGGCACCAGCCGTCACGCAGGCCGTGGCTCCTGCTCCAGCCCCTGTAACGCCGGTGGCTCCAGTGCCGGCTCCTACACCCGCCGCCGTACTTCCGCAAACGCTCCCGGCCGTGATTCTTCCGCCTGGATACGTCCTGGTTGGACCGGACTCGGTCCGGCGACCGGACGGCGTCATTGTGCCGCTGTCCACGCTCATCATCCCGACGCCTTAGACGTCCACACGCTGAAGGAACGCGAAACGCAGGCACCCCTGCGTTTCGCGCCCCAAGCCAGCTCCCGTAAGCTCGATGGCGGTAATCCCGCCAGCCGACGTCGTCAGGAAGCACATCCCATGACCAGCCTGTACAGCATTCCCCTCACCTTCAACGATGGCTCCGAAGCAGACTTCGGCCGGTTCGAGGGGAAAGCCGTCCTGGTGGTGAACGTCGCTTCCGAGTGTGGCTATACACGCCAGTACGCGGGCCTTGAGGAGCTGTACGGCAAGTACCGCGGGCAGGGCCTGGAGATCCTCGGCGTGCCCTGCAATCAGTTCGGTGGGCAGGAACCCGGCGCGGACGAGCAGATCGCGGAATTCTGTGAGCGGAATTTTGGCGTGACCTTCCCGCTGACCAGCAAAGCCAATGTCCTGGGCAAGCAGCAACACCCCCTGTTCGCGGAGCTGACCCGCGATGAGGACGGTCAACCGGCC
Organism: Paenarthrobacter aurescens; assembly: GCF_025421775.1. Lineage (GTDB taxonomy): Bacteria > Actinomycetota > Actinomycetes > Actinomycetales > Micrococcaceae > Arthrobacter > Arthrobacter aurescens_B. The sequence goes on from NZ_JAOEFX010000006.1 coordinate 311,267, forward strand.
AAGGTGAAGTGGAACTTCGAAAAGTTCGTCATAAACCGCGGCGGTGAACTCGTGGCAAGGTTCCCATCCGCGGTGGAGCCTGACTCCGAAGACCTTGTGGAAGCAGTGGAGAAGGCGCTGGCATAAAGCCATCAATTTCGAAGGGAGGAAAGTAATTTTCCAACATTCCGCCGGAAATTCGCCAGTTGTTGGCTTGTTGTCTGGTTGGATTGGCCCTACTGGATTGATACGGGAGACGCCGTCTCCCACCAAACGCTAAGGCAAGCTATGGAGCTCATCGAGGCCGAGTACCCCAAACCAGGTCATGTGCTTTTGCACCTGAGTGATCTTCACCTGGTGGGTGGTCCAGGCACGCTCTATGGTTCTGTGGACAGCGCAACCAGACTCCAGGAGATCTGCGACCAGATCATCGCCTCACGGATCAAGCCCGAGGCCATCATCTTCACAGGAGACCTCGCGGACAAAGGCGAGCTGGAAGCGTATAAGCGCCTGCGCGACATGATCGAACCGGTCTGCGACGCACTGGGAGCCAAAGCCATCTGGGCCATGGGCAACCACGACAACCGGGCAAACTTCCGCTCCGCCTTCGTGGACGCCTCCGAGGCAAGCCGGCCCCATGACCCGGTTGACCGAAGCTACTTTGTCAACGGGCTCCGCATCATCACCCTGGACACCACCGTCCCGGGGCACCATTACGGCGAACTGTCAGAATCACAGCTGGATTGGCTGGCCTCCGAACTGGCCACTCCGGCCCCCGACGGCACCATCCTGGCGCTGCACCACCCGCCGGTACCATGCGTCCAGGACCTCGCGGTGTTGGTGGAGCTGCGCGGCCAAGCCGCACTGGCCGCCGTCGTCCGCAATACAGACGTCCGCACCATCCTGGGTGGCCACCTGCATTACTCCACGACGGCGGGCTTCGCCGGCATTCCGGTATCTGTCGCCTCAGCCACGTGTTACACGCAGGATCTGGGCGTGCGCGCGGGCGGACAGCGGGGCCGGGACGGAGCGCAGTCGTACAACATGATCCATGTGTATGAACACACGATCGTGCATTCAGTGGTGCCCATGTCAGGTGGTGTGACCGTGGGCGAACCCCTGGACGCAGCCGAGGTTCAGCAGCGGCTGGCAGAAGCCGGCATCCGCATTCCGCATGAGTCCCGGGTGGGTGCCCACACTTCGCCGGGCACGCACACCTCGTCGCTGCCGCTTGTTTCTCCGGGTGGCTTTACTTCTCCCAAGGCGCCTTGACCGGGAAGTACTTCTCCAGGAAGTCGGTCACCAGGTCCGCTCGTTCGTTTGCCTCAACCTCCGGGAAGCTGCCGTCGTTCAGGCAGAAGAAGTCCATGTGGCGCTTGGCAAGGAGCTTGGGCAAGTAGTGCAGCCCGGCCCACATGGTGGAATCCACATACCGGACCTTGGCGTTGGTCTGCGTCACCGCGCGACCTGTGAGCAAGGCGTAGTAGTGGTAGAAGGAGTTGGTCACTGAGATGTTGTCGGCGGCGCGGAAACGGCTGCCGGCGGTCTTGGCGAATTCGGCCGGGAATTCCTTCTCCATCCGGGCCACCACGCTGCGGCGCAGGGGTGCCGCGGTGTGCTCAAGGTGCCGGGTGGTGATCCTGCCGAAGCGCTCCCACAGCAGTTTGCGGTTGACGCGCGCTGCGTTCTCGAAGCCACTGCGTTCGGCGTCGTTCTCGCCCAGCCCAATGCGCGTGTCAGCTTCGATGAACTTGGTGATGCCGCCAGGGGTGAAGAACATGTCCGGGCCAACGGGCCGGCCAAAGAACATGTCGTCGTTGGAGTACAGGAAGTGCTCTGACAGGCCGTCAATGTGGTGAAGCTGGCATTCCACGGCTTGCGAATTGTGGGTGGGCAGCACTGACTTGTCCGCGAAGAACTCCTCGCTGCGCACAATGGTCACTGATGGGTGGTCGGCCAGCCAGGCCGGTGCGGGGGAGTCGGTAGCGATGAAGATCCGCCGGATCCAGGGCGCAAACATGTGGACCGATCGCAGCGCATATTTCAATTCGTTGATCTGGCGGAATCGGGCCTCATGGTCGTCACCCTCGCCCAGGACGGCCCCGGCCTGCTGTGCGCGCCTCCTGGCGATGTATTCGGGGTCGCTGCCATCTACCCACGAGAAAACGATGTCGATGTCGAAGTCGATGTCGCTGGCATGGTCAGCGAACATGTTCTCGATGGTGGGCCACGTCAGGCCATGCCGCTGGACAGTGCCGCGCACTGCGTCCTGGCGCAGCATGGTGCGGCGGGTCAGGGAATTCTCCACCGGGAGCTCCAGATGGTCGCCCTCGAACCGCCACAGCTCAAGCTGCACGCCCAAGGCAGGGCCGTACCAGAGCCCGCCGCCGATTTCGACGCGGGGGCGGTACAGGCGGAAGATGCGGGATTTTCGGTTGGCGGACAGCTCGCCGTCGGCCACCAGCACCGAGGTCTTCTTTTTTGCGTCCACGGTCATGGAGTAGAACGGCTCATTGTGGAACGCCGACACCAGCGCCTCCCGGACCTCCTTGCGCGACTCCCAGTCGACGGCGACAACGGGCCTCTCGTCATTGCCGCGCACCAGGATGAAATCGACGCCGGCAGCGTCCAAGGCGGCCCGTACAGCCAAGAGATCGGACACCATGGCCTGTTGCGGGGTGAGGTCGCCGTTAACCAGGGCGTACCGCCCGCGGTGACGGACGACGTCGGACCTGTGCCTAAGATGCGCAACGACGGCAGGCGTGATTGCCTCGGCAATCGTGTCCTCTTCGATGGAGGGGCTGCCGTGGTAAATCGGATCGACCTGTGCTTGTGTGATGGCTGTGTCTCCGGGATCGTCGGTGTGCGTGAAACTGGACTCGCTGGTTGTTAGATGGAAAGGGCCTCGCGCCAGCTGCGGAGGAAAGCGCCGCCGGCGTCGTCGTGGATCACGTCGTCCGCCAGTTGGAGGTCAGAGGCCGTCAGGATGGTGTAGGGCTTCACCGGTACGCCGTCTGCGGGCCGGACGTCCACGTGCTTTACGTCGTGATCGTTGTGGTGAAGCCAGTCTGCCATGGCATAGTCCGTGCGGGAATCACCCACGGTCCGCCAAGAGAGCGGAGTGATGCCCTGCGCCGCGAGCAGTTCGACGGCGCGGCTGGCTCCGAGGTCCTTGCCGAGGCGGACGGATTCGATGTCCGTGGAGATGATGGTGGGGTCCAGCCGGTAGTCCGCCGTGTCATCGGATTCCGGTGCATGGTGGTCCAAAATCGCGGCGTTGAGACCATGCCGTCCCATGATGTCCAGGGCGTCGGCGTCGAAGAGTTTCTGTTCGGCCAGGTAGTCCGCGCTGGCCACGTCCAGGTGCTGCTCTACCGAAACCATGGCGCGCTTGGTCTCGTCGAAAAACATGTGCGCGGAATAGTCTTCGGCAACCAGGCGGCGTATATCGTCGCCGTAGGCCTTGGGCACTGCGAGTTCGTGGTCCACGTGGATGGGACCGGGGCCCTCCGCCGTGTAGCTGAACCACACAGCGCCCTTCTCGCAGATGGCGTGGATGACGGTGTTGGCCGGCATCCCGGCGGCAATCATGGGCTCCATGACCTGCTCGCTGATGAACGCGTCAGAGCGGCCCGTGTTGAAAATGACGGGAATGCCCGCCGAGGCCAGCGCCACCATGTCCACGATGATGTCCGGCTTGACGTCGCGCGTCACAGGGCTGGCGATGGGGCCGTCGACATCCAACAGCAACGCCAGGGCAGGCGTAGCGTGGGCAGCGGTCCGGTCAGTACCTTGGAGCGGTGGAGTCATGCCCCTATTCTGTCAGTCCGCGCGGTGACCCTCACAGCTGTGACGTCTGTGACGCCCCACGAAGGATATAGACGGTACTGGTGGAAAGGACGCGCCAGTACCGGCGGACTTTACTGGTCATTGCTTCCTACCTGAATTTGCCTTCGGGATCCGGCGCGCATCGGGTGTTGCCGCCGAGCGTGGTGCCGAAGCTGCTCGTTCCAAGCTGCATGGAGAACCTGCCATCGCCAAAGCCAGTGGTGATCTGGTCTCGGTTCGCCCCCGAGGGCTGGGTTTGTACAACTCTTAGCCCTTTGCTTTCAAAGACTTCCTTTACCGTCTTATGTATCGCTTCAGCCTGATCTTCTGAGATCGCGCCGTGCATGCTGTCGAAATTGAACCGAGTGCCCTCGGTCCCGTCCGGGAGGGGGCACGCCATACCGGGTTTATCGGGTGTAATTTTCGTCCAATCGCCCGGGGCGAGAGCTTGAATTTGTATGAAGATGCCGAGGTATTCCGTGCGGGCTTGTTCCGGCTCCATGGTCTGCTCCGCGGTGCTGATAGGCGGGTTGGTGCTCGGCGCTGAGCCGCATCCTGCAAGGGTGAGAAGAATTACCGCCGCGGCAGTAAGGACGTGTCTGGACCTAGACACCATCAGTAGTCGATTCAACGTTTCTTGATTCCCTCTTTGGCCGCTGTAACCATTACCGTGCCCGTGGAGAGGCTATTTTGCTACCTCCGGGTCCGGGACACAGCGGCTGCTGCCATCGATTATTGTGCCGAGGTCGCCCGTGTATAGGGCGACGGATAACCCATCGGGTCCGAATGCAGTAGTGATGAGCAAATTATTCGTGGTGGTTGATTTATCGAGGGTCTGAACTTTGTACCCGCGTGATTCATAAAATGCTGAGACTTTCTGCCTGAGTGTCTCGCGCTCGGCGGAGCTGAGGGGTCCCGTGGTCCGGCCGCCGGCGAACTGCTTGCCGCTTCCGGTGTCCTGGAAGTTGCAGTATCCACCTGCCGGTACGTCCTCGTTCACCCAGTCACCTGGTGACAAGGCCTGAATCTCATCGAGGAGTCCGAAGAACTCCGTTCTGGCCTCTTCCGGTGTCATATTCAACCCATTCCCACCATTGGGAAGCATGTTGCTTGCGGCGGTTTGAGAGGGTGGGAGACCTCCATCAGCACTCCTGCCCGAAGACCCAGCGGCGCATCCGGACACGAGCAGCAGCAGGACGGCACTGGTGGAAAGTACGCGTCTGTAAAGGGGGCGGTGCATGGTTGTCATCGTTTTCTAGCGAAATTTGCCTTCCGGGTCGGGAACGCAGCGGGTGTTTCCGCCAAGGTTTATTTCGTACTTTCCGGTGGTGAGCCCCATGACGAATTTGTCGGGCCCGAACACGTCGGTGTGTCTGACGAAGTTCGGGCCGCCATCGGATTCTTGCTTCACAGTGAACCCCGTGGACACGAAGACAGTTTTTACCTTGTCGTGCAGAGCGTCCATTTCTTCCCGGCTCAGCGGACTTCGACTGGTATCGATTGAGAATTGGGTACCGTCAGACCCGTCCGGGAGCCGGCAGACATCCCCTTGATATTCGGAGGGCGGCGCGACATCCCAGTCGCCGGGGGCGAGGGCCTGAATCTTGTTGAAGAGGTTGAAGTACTCTGTGCGGGCTTGTTCTGGGTCCATGGTTTGCTCCGCGGTGCTGGTAGGTGGGTTGGTTCCAGGGGTTGTTCCGCACCCTGCAAGGGTGATTAGAAGGATGGCTGCGGCGGGAAGGATGCTCCTGTTAAGGGGGCGGTGCATGGTTGTCATCGTGTCGCATTCGTGAGTTGGTCATTCAAGCCGAGGGCGATTCTGGCTTGGTTATAGCTTGACTGGGTTCTCCTGTCGAAGTACCCGTAGATGCCGTCCTTGCCGCCTGTTTGTCCGTCGTGGGTTTTCGTTGGGAGTTCTGTGGCACCATCCGGTCCCGTGATGCCGTCCGTGCCGAAGGTGACGGCGCCGAATCCGGGGTCTGCGGTGCTTTTACGCTGCCAGCCGAGCCCATGCCCGACTTCAGCTACGTGGTCCCAGTCGTAGGTTCCCCGGTATACGGTGCCGCCGGGGTTCAGGTGGAGATCGTTCACGGAGGTCACGTTATCAGGGGCCCCAACGTCCCCGACGAGAACGAGGTTATCGACAGGCAGCTCGGTTTTTGCTGCCTCCATGGCCCCGAGGGAACCCATGGAGTGCCCGACTGCTGTTGTCATGGCTGCGTTGTCGAGGTTTTGGTGAACGGCGTTGACCCCTGTCGCGTAGTTGCGAAGGGCAGGACCCACGACTTTTGCTTGGTCGTTGCTGAACACACCCAGACCCTGGGCCGGCTCGACACCAATCCAGGCAACGACAGCAATCCGGTTCTTATCCAGCCCGTTGGAACCGGCGAGTTTGCGTTGATCAAGCCGCTGATCATTGGCCTGTTTGGTCTTGGATGCCATGTCCTTGCCGATGGTGGTGTCCAGCCCGGGGAGCTGGTAGGTGACGTGCTTGGCGGCGTCGAGGTCTCCCACGGAAATAGATGCACCGAACCCGGTCTCCGATCCTGTCCCGAGACTAAAGGGAGCGAAGCTGATTAGTTGCCGGATGTCGGATGGATCCTGAGGATTGGTTTTGGCTTGCCCTGGCTGTCGTAGAGCGATTCCCAGACTTTGTTGACCATGCCTTCCTGGGAGCCTTCATCAACTTTTCCGCCGTGCTCTTCGCGGTACTTCTTCCAGTAGTCGTGCATCTGCAGCAACTTTTTGCGGTTGGCAAGGTCCCTGGCGGTCGCGGTGACACCGTTCAGGTTCCCAATAACGTCCGGAAGTGCATCGATCAGAAGGTGCTGTTCTTCACCGACGGTGACTTTCCCGGTGGCGGGCTCGACGGTGTGGCCGAGGCCGGACCACCACGTGGCTGTGGCTACGGGGTCCAGTCCTGGTTGGGTCAGTAGTTCCCGCAGCCGGGCGGTGCCACCATTACCGAGCCACACCTTCAGTTGCGCGGCACTCATGGTTCCGATGTCGTTCAAACCCACTTGGTTTGGGGTGGCGTATTGGATGAAGAGCCCGTTGAGCATGCTGTCTGCGATAGAGCCGCGGCCTGCTGTTTCGAATGTGGTGGCGACCTGCTCTATCCAATCGGCGTCTGCTGCGTTGGCGGCGAGCAGCCGCTCAAAACCAGCAATGAACGATTCAGTCTCGATGTTCACCCAGGAACAGGATGCTGTGAAGCTGCTCCAGGCGTTCCGGACTGCGACAAAGTGTGAGTTCAAGGTGTTCGTGGCAGTCCGGGACACTGAGGCGAAGCCGCGCAGTTTGCCCGGGTCAGCCGAGGTGGTTCCGGTTCCTGGTCCGCCGGCGAACCGGGGCCGGTCCCGCGGAGAAAACACCGCTGAAATAGCCGGTGCAGGGACCGGTGTGCTCTCGGGCATCGGGTCCAGGACCATGGTGGCGACTGTCGCGGATGCTTTCGCGATGTTCCCGGAGAGCAGGTGCTGTTTGCGGATGTTGTCGCGTTGCTGCCAGGCTTCCATGTTCTTTTGCCGGGCTTTTTCTTGCTGGGCCCTGTGCTTGGCCTCGCCGACGTCCTCGGCCAGAGCCGCGAGGACACCTGCCAGCTTGCCGCGATCATCGGACCTGATGCCGCAGGCGTCCTTGAACAGGCGCCCGTAGCCGCCGTTGAAGTCCTGCACTGCCTGTTCCACGGCCCCATGCAGGAAGCCTCCCTCGGCACGCAGGAGTTCGTCGGCGGAGTTCGCGGCAGTGATCAGCGCGTCGGCTGCGCCGTCATCAAAAGCAATTCCCATGCCTGCCCCCAAACCAGAACGATAAATCCAACGATTAGCATAACTGCTGTTTGGGGTTGGGAGTTCAATGCGGCGGACGACTTTAGGAGGGGTGCATGCCAGAGGATGCCAAGGAGCCCCGGTTCCCGACGACGGAGCAGGTGGCCGAGGAACTCAATGTGTCAGTGAACCGGGGCAGGGCGTTGCTCAAGGCGATCTGCGGGCGTCCAGGTCCGGGGCCGTAGGAGCAGGCGCCGGAAGTCACCTTTTGGCTACAACCTGCCTGTGCCGCGGGTCACAAGTTCCGTTAGGGCGCCAACTTCCATAGGCTTGCAGGGTGATCTTCAAAGCTGTGGGCGAGGGACGCCCGTACCCTGACCATGGATACTCGGCGCCGCGGGACTGGGCTGCCTTGCCCCCGCGCCCTATCCGCCTCGATGAATTGGTAACCACCAAACGGACCCTGGATTTGGAGGCATTGTTGGCTGAGGACTCGACCTTCTTTGGTGACCTGTTCCCGCACGTTGTCCAGTACCAGGGCGTCATGTACCTCGAAGACGGGCTCCATAGGGCCGTGCGCACGGCGCTCCACCAGAGGACGGCGATCCACGCACGCGTCCTGGTGATCGATGGCTAGGCTGACGGGTCCGGAGGTGGACACGTCCCCAGCAAAAAAACCTAAGCGTCCCAAGGATGTGACGAAGCTTCACGGCCACCACGTGGTCACCGGACCGGAGCTGCGGGCAACGTTTGCCGAGGATGCCGCTGCCCAGAAGACCCGTTTCCGACGCCGGTTGTTCCACGGAATCGTTCTTGTGCTGCTGGTGGGCGTGATTGCTGCCGGCGCCGTTGGCGCCTGGGCAATCATGAACGGCGTGATCAAAGTCCCCACCGCGATCGCCAGCAAAGCTCCCACCAGTCTGTGCCCCACCACCACGTTCGACTACGTTCCGAACGAAACGGTAAATCTCAATGTCTTCAACGCTACGTCCCGTGGTGGGCTGGCTGGAACCGTCGCTGAGCAGTTCACGGCCCGCGGTTTCAAGGTGGCGTCCGTGGACAACAGCGACACCGCCTACACGGGCGTGGGCGTTGTGGTTTCCGGAGTAAAGGGGCAAGCGGCCGCTTTCAATATCCAGCGCAACCTTGCCGGCACGGACTACTTCCAGGACAACCGCGAGGACGAATCCGTGGATGTCATCCTCACCTCGGGATATGAGGGCTTGGTGGAACCACAGTTGGTGGACCAGACCCCGGGAAAGCTGCTCTGCCCGCGGGAAGACCTGCGGATTGCGGACAACTCCAAGTGGCCGGTCGTACCCACGCTTCCCGCAGGGCAGTAGCCTAGCTGGCCAAGGCGTCGTGGGATGGTGAATCCAACCGGAGGGGCCTGCCCTTTTCGTCGAAGCGGGCACCCGCACCCAGTTGGATGAAGCGCACAGTTTGCGATGTGTGGGCCTCGACGTCGGTGGCCGGGGCCGCCGGGGGAGTCTCGCCGTCGGGCGTTCGGTTGCGTCGTGCGGCGCTGGCAGACAGCGTTCCGTGAATAAGTCGCGCCAACTGCGCGACGTCGATGTCCGGGAGGTATCCCTGTTGGACACCATCCTGCAGGATGTCCTGCAGCAGGATATTGAGGTCGCCCACGTGGTCCGCGAGCTTCGCGAAGGAACCGGGGGAGAGGACTGCGGCCATGGCAGGTCCCGGAGGCAGGTGGCGGCGGCTCAGGTCTTCCACTTGCGCGCGGACGTAGAGGGCCAGCCTGTCCACCGGGTTTTCCAGCGCCGCCAGTGAATCGCGGAGATCAACGATGAATCGTTCGGTCTCATCCAAGGCGTACGCGATGAGGAGTTGCTCCATGTCCGCGTAATAGTTGTAGACGGCAGTGCGGCCAACGCCCGCGTGACGGGCGACGTCCGTCATGGTCAGGCCGGGGAGGCCGTGGGTGAAGAGGAGTTCACCGAAGGCAGTGAGAATCCTCCGTTGGGTCTCGGCGCGTTGGGCAGCATTCGTGGCGGCCGTGATCCTTGGCATATAGACACTTTACAGTGATCTGTCACTAAGAGCTGCGGGTTTTGTCAGGTGTCGCTGTTTCCTTCAGGAGCCCGGGCCGTGGTTTTGCGGATGACCAGGTGCGGTGTCCGGACCACGCTGCCCGGCGACTTTGCCCCATCAATCCGGTCCACGGCACGGCCGACGGCGGCGGCGGCAAGGAGCGGAGCGTCCTGGCTGACAGAGGATAACTGGACGTAACTCAGCTTGGCGAAGTTGCTGTCGTCGTAGCCGAGTACTGAAACATCGGCGGGAATGCTGATTCCCGCGGCCCTGAAGCTTTCCATGATTCCCAGGGCCGACCTGTCGTTGAAGGCGATAACAGCCGTTGGCAGATCGGCCTGAAGGATCTGCCCTGCCCCCATGCCGTCCTCCTCTCCTGGGCCGCCCGAAACAACCACGGGTTGCAGGCGGTGCCGGATCATTTCCGTGCGGTACGCCTCCCGGCGTTTGTCCGACGAGACTGCAGTGCCGCCGTCCACGTGGACGATCCGGCGATGACCCAGGCTAACCAGATGGTCAACGGCCAGTGCGATGCCGGCATGATCGTCACTGCTGACCGAATCCACAAGATCGCCCACGTCATCGCGCAGGAGGCTCACCACCGGCACCTGGCGGGCGTGCAATGCCAGGTCATCCACGCTGAGGGTGGGAGCGATGATGATCAACGCCTCGGCGCCGACGTCCAGCAAGGTCTCGATGGCGCGGGCCTCAGGTCGGCCTCCGGCCACTGCGCTCAGCGTTATCTCATAGCCCTTGGCGGACGCCTCCGCGTACGCGGCATCGACAATCTCCGCGTGAAACGGCTGTGAGCTGGAGAAGGCGAGGCCCAGGAGTTTGGTTCTGCTGCTCCGCAGCAGCCTCGCGCGGGAGTCTGCCCGGTAACCGAGATCGCTGGCCGCCTGCAGGACTCTTTGTCGGGTAGCTTCCGCCGCGCCGGGGGCGCCCCGCATCACGATGGAAACCAAGGCGCGCGAGACGCCAGCCGCTTCGGCTACGTCCATCAGGGTGGGGCGACGCTGCAGTTCTGACATATTTCCTCCAGTTGCAACCAGTGTATAGAACGATCTAGACGAGGCGTGAATCCCGTGTCAGTATGGTTCAACTAGAACGATCTAGAAGATACTCATCAGGAGCTCTCATGGTTTACCTTCAGCATCCGGTCAGTGAAGACCGGCCCGTTCGTCTTGGTCTGATCGGAGCGGGGTGGATTGGAAGTTTTCACGCCGAATCCATTGCCCGGCGCATCCCCAATGCCCGACTCGAGGCAATCGCTGACCCGGCCCTTCCCGCGGTCCAGGTACTGGCTGACCGGCTGGGTGTCCGCAAGATCAGCACTGACCCGGAGGATGTGCTGGCTGATCCGGAAGTGGATGCTGTCCTGATCTCCGCGCCGGCCCGCTTTCATTCCGGGCTGATAGCTGCGGCAGCGCGTGCTGGAAAGCATGTCTTCTGCGAAAAGCCGGGCGGCCGTACTGTGGAAGAACTTGATGAGGCGCTGGAAGCAGCGGAGGCCGCGGGTGTGACGGTCCACTTCGGTTTCAACCGCCGCTACGCAGAAGACTTTGCTGCCGCCCGCCGACTCATTGATGACGGCGCTGTGGGAACCCCGCAATTGTTGCGGTCCTTGACCCGCGACCCGGGACACAAGGACGGGATTGCCAATCCGGAGCGGATTGCACCGGGCACCATTTTCCTTGAGACCCTCATCCACGACTTTGATACCTTGAACTGGCTGAACCCCGGCGCTGTCCCTGTTCGCGTCCATGCAGTGGCTGACGCGCTGGTAGCTCCCGAGGCGAAAGGGGGCGGCCTGTTGGATACCGCTGTGGTCACGGTGACTTACAGCAACGGGGCCATTGCCGTGGCCGAGGCCAACTTCAATGCACTGTACGGCTATGACGTGCGGGGAGAGGTCTTTGGCTCTGCTGGAATGGTGACCGCCGGAGGCCCGCAGGCCAGCTCGGCCACGAGCTACACCGCTGCCGGTATCAGTTCGGCCACCGTCCGCCTGAACGTGGACCTCTTCCACGATGCGTACACGGCTGAACTGGCGCACTTTGTGGCTTCGGTCAAGGCTGATCGTGACGGTACCCAGGCTCCCGCGGGCCTGGCTGCTGGCGGAACCGACGCGCGGAACGCCTTGGCCGTTGCCCTGGCCGCCACCCGTTCGGCCCACACCGGGCTTCCGGTTGATGTGGCATCCATTGCCGCACTGCGTCCGGCGGAACCCGCGCTGCTCACTGTGGGGGATAAAGCATGACCTTCCGCCTGGCCGTATGCGCTGAGATGCTCTACGAAGACCTGCCCTTGACGGAGCGGGTGGAGAAGATCCACGGACAAGGCTTTGAGGTGGAGTTGTGGGACACCCGGGGCCGGGACATCGCGGCCCTGGCAGCAACTGGAGCCCGGTTCTCGTCGATGAGCGGCTATTTTGGCGGCAGCCTCACTGATCCCGGCAGTGCCGATGAGGTGCTGGCTTCCGCGGAGAAGTTGATTCCGGTGGCGCTTGAACTTGGTGTCGAGCGGATGGTGGTCCACCCGGCGGAGCTCGGGGAGGGTGGCCGGGCTGTCCGACCGGTTCACCGTTCTACCGGTGAGATGTGGCTGACCGGCCGAAGCACCCTCGAACGCTTGGGGGCGCTGGGCGAGAAGCACGGAGTGACCTTCGCGCTGGAGAATCTGAACACCATCCTGGACCACCCCGGAATCCCCCTGGCGCGGGCCAAAGACACCTTGGCGCTGGTCTCGGCGGTTGACCACCCCAACGTCAGGATGATGCTGGACCTGTACCACGCTCAAATCGGCGAGGGTAACTTGATCGAACTTGTCCAGGCCGCATTGCCTTGGGTAGGAGAAATACAAGTGGCCGACGTCCCTGGCCGCTGCGAACCCGGCACCGGGGAAATCAACTACCGGGGCGTCGCGGCCGCTCTCCGGAACGCCGGATACACGGGGGTGGTCGGCCTTGAGGCCAAGGCCGCTGGGGGAGGCGGCCTGGTATCAGGCGATGCCGCGCTGGCTGCTTTCCGCGCGGCCTTTGAAAGCTAGCTAAGAGCTGCCGGACCGCGTGTCCGGGATGGCGCCGTAGGCTCCCGCGTTGGCCGTTGCCTGCGCGGGGGCGCTGCGTCCAAGAGCAAAAAACTCGCGTAGCATCAAGGAAAACCGGTCACTCGCAGCGCCGGTCAACACTGTAGCTAGGGGGCGTATTGCGCGCAACGGTCAAGGACGTGGCGCGACGTGCAGGGGTTTCGCCCAAAACGGTGTCGAACGTGATGAACGGAGTCGTGCCTGTCAGTGGTCCTACGCGGCTCAGGGTTGAGCAGGCCATGGCGGAGCTCGACTACGTCCCCAATCTGTCCGCCCGCGGCCTGAGGAACGGGCGCTCCGGCGTGATTGGGCTGGCGCTGCCGGATTTAGGAACTCCCTTTTCGGCGGAGATCGCCCACAACATCGTTGAGGTTGCCCATGAACAAGGGTGGAGCGTCCAGATCGAGGAAACGGGCCTTGATCCACAGCGTGAACACGAACTGATGACCCGTGCCCGTTCCAACCTCATCGACGGACTGATCCTCAACCCGGTGGTGCTGAGGGAGAGCGCCGTGCAGGTGGGCGTCGCCCTGCCTCCCGTGGTCCTGCTGGGTGAAGTCACGCAGCAGTTGGCCGACCGCGTATTTGTGGACAGCTTCGCAGCCGCGCGGGACATGACCCTCGCCCTGGCCAGGCCCGGACGCCGGCGTATCGCTGCCCTGGGGGTGAACCGGGGGAGGCAGTCCGCCACGGCCATTCAGAGAACCGGTGGATATCAGGCCGCACTCCAGCAGTTGGGGATTCCGCTGGATGAGTCCTTGCTGATTTCCTGTGACACCTGGACCCCTGCTTCAGCTGCCGAATCACTGATGGAATACCTGGACGGACACCCACTGCCGGAGGCCCTCTTCTGCTTCACTGACTCCATGGCCATCGGCGCCTTGAATACTCTCTGGAAAAGGGGTCTGCGGGTCCCCGACGACATTGCGGTGGCCGGCTTCGACGACGTAGTGGATGGGCGTTACGCGGTTCCGTCCTTGACCACGGTGTCCTTCGACAAACGGGCCATTGCCACCGAAGCCTTGCGTCTGCTGACCGAGCGCATGTCCGACAGGTCCCACGGGCAGCGTCTGGTTGAAATCGACTACAGGATTGTGGAGCGGGATAGCAGCAGGGGCTGAACCGGCAGCAGTCGAGGCGGAAACGATAGCTGTCCCCTAAATTGTGCGCGCTAACAATTTTGTCTTGCCCTCACTATTACATCGATGTAATGTGAGACCTGCGTCACCCCCGGGGCCACCAACTACCCGAGAGCGGGACGCGCCGGAGCCGGATTTTGCGCAGTAAAGCAGTGACCTTTCAGCGGACCCATCCAAAGGAGTGACGGGTGAAGCAGTTTGAATCTTTGACCGGGAAACAGTTATCCCGGAGACAGTTATTGACGGGCTCGGCCCTTCTTGGCGGAGGCCTCATGGCCACCGGCCTCACAGGCTGTGGAGGTGCGGCCCAGGCTTCCACGGTCCAGGACATCGCGTTCTGGCACCTCCTGTCCGGCGGTGACGGCATCAAGATGCAGGCCATGATCAACAGCGCCAACCAGGCCAATCCCGGTTTCAAAGTGCATCCCACGGTGCTGGCATGGGGACCGCCGTACTACACCAAGCTGGCCATGGCGTCGGCAGGAGGGCGCCCCCCAGAGGTAGCCATCATGCATGCAAGCCGGGTCCCCGGATACGCGCCCGGCGGCCTCATCGAACCGTGGGACCTGGACCTGCTCGCGGAGAATGGCGTGACCGCTTCGGATTTCGCTCCAAGGATTTGGGAGAAGAGCCAGCACAACGGCAAGGTCTTCTCCATCGCCCTGGACTCCCACCCGTTCGTCATGTTCTACAACACGGATGTGGCAGGCAAAGCGGGAGTACTGGCCAGCAACGGGCAGCTCCAAGAGGTGAACTCGCCTGAGGAATTCAAGGCCATGGCACTGGAAATGCAGAAGGTGACCAAGGCCCACGGACTGTCCTTCGGCTACCTGGGCAGTGGTTCGCAGATGTGGCGCTTGTTCTACACCCTCTACAAGCAGCACGGCGCTGACATGGAGCTCACCCCGGGCCAGCCGATGAAAGTGGACCGCGATGCGGCCATCGAGTCGCTCGAGTTCATGGCGTCCCTCTTTGACGACACCATCGCAGCCCAAGCCGGCGACATCAGCACAGGCATTGCGGAGTTTGCCCGCGGCGGCTCAGGAATGCTGTTCAGCGGCGTCTGGGAACTGCCCACCATGAAAAAGGCGGGCATACCCGTTGATGCTGCCACAATTCCCACGTTGTACGGGACCCCGGCCTCCTACGCGGACTCGCACTCCTTTGTCCTCCCGCGCCAATTGAAGCTCAACGAGGACAAACGCCGGGACGTCTACAAGTTCGTCACGGATGTCCTCAAAGGATCGCTGTCCTGGGCCGAAGCCGGACACATCCCCGGCTATCAGCCAGTGGTCCAATCACAGGCATACCGCGAACTCACACCCCAGGTGCACTATGCCAACGCGGCGGACATCATCGCCTACGATCCCGAGTCCTGGTTCAGTGGCTCCGGCTCGGACTGGCAGACCTACTTCGCGGAGAACGTGCAGAACGTCCTCCTGGGAAGGGACAAGGCAGCCGCAGGATGGGATGCCTTCGAGCAACGCACCAACACCCTCCTCTCCCGTCCCAACCCGGTCTGACCGGCCCACGCACCGAGCGACAAAGGAGTCCTTTCATGAGTACCTCTACGCTGTCCCGGCCGAGGCCGGAGAGCCTGCGCAAACCCGGGAGCCGCACCCGAAGCAACCTGAGCGGCTGGGGATTTGCCACCCCGTTCCTGGCGTTCTTCCTCGTTTTCCTCGTCTGGCCCATTCTTTACGGCTTCTACATGAGCCTCACGGGCAAATCCCTCACCGGGGCCAATGACAGCCTGCTGGGCTTCGCCAACTACGCCGAAGCCCTGGCCGACGCCGATATGTGGCGCTCCTTGGGCAATACCCTTTACTTCACAGTGATCAGCACCGTCCCGCTGGTCCTCGTGGCCCTGGTGATGGCGGCTCTCCTCAACATTGGGGTACCGGCCCAGTGGCTGTGGCGGCTCTCCTACTTTGCGCCGTACCTCTTGGCCTCGACGGTGGTTTCACTGTTCTTTACCTGGATGTACAACCCTCAGCTTGGCCTGATCAACGAGTTCCTGACCGGCATCGGCCTCCCCAGGGTTGCCTGGCTGAACGATCCGAACGTGGCCATGTGGGCGATCGTGATAGCCACTCTCTGGTGGACTGTGGGCTTCAACTTCCTGCTCTACCTGGCCGCGATGCAGAACATTCCCGCCCAGCACTACGAGGCAGCATCGCTTGATGGCGCCGGAGCGTGGCGCCAATTCTTCTCCATCACCTTGCCGCAGCTGACGCCCACCACTGTAATGATCGTGCTGCTCCAGATCCTGGCGTCGTTGAAGATCTTCGATCAGGTGTACCAGATGACCGCAGGTGGCCCCGGTGGATCCACCCGGCCAGTGGTCCAGTACATCTTCGAGACCGGGTTCACCGGTTACCGGCTGGGCTACTCGGCAGCCATCTCCTACATCTTCTTCGGACTGATCGTGGTCATCTCGGTCATGCAGTTCGTCATCACCCGCCGCAGGAGTGCATAACCATGGCAACCCCTACCCTCACACGTCCCGCGCCCAGCGCCACCACCGCCAACAGCCTCAAAATCCGCCAACCGCGCAAGAAGCTGACGGTCGGCAGGATCGCGGCCATCGCTGTAGCGGCCTTCATTGCCGTGCTCTGGCTGATTCCGTTCGCCTGGGCCACGGCCACCGCCTTCAAGACCGAGACGGATGCCGCAGCTCCGGACGTGACCTGGCTGCCGCCGTCGGGCTTCACTCCTGAAGCGTTCGTCAAGGTCTTCCAGGACGGCAACATCCCGCTCTGGACCTGGAACTCCCTCTACACCTCGGCGGCCATCACGGCGATCACCCTGGTGATCTCGGCATTGGTGGCCTACGCGCTCTCACGGATCGACTTCAAGGGCAAGAAGGTGCTGATGACGGTGATCATCGCATCCATCATCATTCCGCCACCCGTGCTGATCATCCCGCTGTTCTACCAAATGCTGGCGCTGAACCTGATCGATACCTCGTGGGCCATCATCCTGCCGCAGGTCATCCACCCCGCCATGGTGTTCGTGCTGAAGAAGTTTTTCGACCAGATCCCGCGCGAGCTCGAGGAAGCGGCCGTGATGGACGGTGCCAGCCGCTTGCGGATCTTCACCCAAATCATCCTGCCGCTGTCCCGGCCCATCCTGGCCGCCGTCGCGATCTTCGTTTTCATCGGCGCGTGGAACAACTTCCTGTGGCCGTTCATCGCCACCAACGACGGCAACCTGCTGACCCTTCCCGTGGGCCTGCAAACCATCAAGAGCGCGTACGGCATCCAGTACGCGCAGAACATGGCGTCCGCACTGCTTGCGGCGTTGCCGCTGATCGTTGTCTTCCTGTTCTTCCAGCGCCAGATCATCAAGGGCGTCGCGACGACGGGACTCGCCGGAACCTGAACGGGCATCCAGCGCTTACAAACAGTTTCAGAACCCAACAGTTTTCAGATCACAACCAAGGAGATCCATGTCCCGCGCACGCATCACCCTCGACCGCGACTTCACCATTGGCGAGGTACCCCGCCGGCTCTTCGGCTCCTTCGTGGAGCACATGGGCCGCTGCGTCTACACCGGCATCTACGAACCCGGGCACCCTGAGGCAGACGAGAACGGCTTCCGCCAGGACGTCCTGAAACTCGTCAAGGAGCTCGGCGCCACCGTCATCCGCTACCCCGGCGGCAACTTCGTCTCGGGCTACAACTGGGAAGACGGCATTGGCCCGCGTGAAGACAGGCCGCGCCGCCTGGACGGGGCCTGGCACACCGTGGAAACCAACGCCTTCGGTCTGCACGAGTTCGTGGACTGGTCCAAGCAGGCCGGCACGGAAATCATGGAAGCCATCAACCTGGGCACCAGGGGAGTGGAGGCTGCCCGGGAGATCGTGGAGTACGCCAACCACCCCGGCGGCAGCTACTGGTCAGACCTCCGCGCCAAAAACGGCCACAAGGATCCGTTCAACATCAAACTCTGGTGCCTGGGCAACGAGATGGACGGGCCGTGGCAGATCGGGCACAAGACCGCCGATGAGTACGGCCGCTTGGCGCAGGAAGCCGCGAAGGCCATGCGGTTTGTTGATCCGTCGATTGAGTTGGTGGCCTGCGGCAGCTCCAACTCCGGAATGCCCACGTTCGGTGCCTGGGAGCAGACCGTCCTCACGCACACCTACGACGAAGTGGACTACGTGTCCCTCCACGCCTACTACCAGGAGCACGAAGGTGACGTGGGCAGCTTCCTGGCCTCCGCCGTCGACACCGACTACTTCATCGAGTCCGTGATCGCCACCGCGGATGCCGTGCGCGCCAAGGGGAAGCACAAGAAGCACATCAACCTGTCCTTCGACGAGTGGAACGTTTGGTACCAGCGCGGCCTGGACACGGAGGACCAGCCGCACAATGTGATCAAGGCCGGCTGGCGGGAGCACCCCCGCGTTATTGAGGACAAGTACAACGTCACCGATGCCGTGGTGGTGGGTACCCTGCTCAATTCGCTGCTCCGTCACGGCGACCGTGTCCATATCGCCAACCAGGCGCAGCTTGTCAACGTCATTGCGCCGATCCTGTCGGAGGAGAACGGCCCGGCCTGGAAACAGACCATCTTCCACCCGTTCGCGCGGATGGCCGAGCTCGCCAAGGGCCAGATCCTGCGGCTCTCGGTGGACTCGGACAAGTACTCGAATGCGCGGTTTGGCGACACGGACCTTGTGGACGTGAGCGCCACGTGGAACGAGGAAACGGGCCGCGTGGCACTCTTCTTCGCGAACCGCGGCTTGGAAGAAGCCGCCGACGTCGAGGTCGCCCTGCGCGGATTCGACGCCCGCCAGGTGCTCCGCGCCGAGGTCCTGGAAATCCCTGAGGGCGGCGACCGCTTGACTGTCAACAGCCAGGACCAGCCGGGCCGCGTGGGCCTGACGGCGCTGGAAGGTGTGAAGGCGACTGGTTCGGAGCTGCGCCTGACGCTGCCCGCCTTGTCGTGGGCCGTCGTCGAGCTTGACGTGGTGAAAGGCTAGCGTCGCACCCCACTGGGGGACAGTAACCGCCATTGTGGCGGTTACTGTCACCTGGTGGGTTTAACGCACGACGGCGGTTGCCTGGCTAGATCGCGCAGCCGTCAGGGCCGCAGGCCTCGGCGTCGGAGGCGCCCACCGGGATCAGGGGGTTGGCTTCCTGCCAGGCCTGGTTCAGGGCCTCGCTGAAAAGATCGGCAGGCTGGGCGCCGGAGATGCCGTACTTGCGGTCGATGACGAAGAACGGGACGCCCGTGACGCCGATGGCGCGGGCCTCATTGATGTCCTGGTTGACCTCTTCGGCAAACTTGTCGGAGGTGAAGAGCTCTGCGACCTCATTGGCCGGCAGTCCAAGCGTCGCACCGAGTTCCGTGAGGTATTCCTGGTTGCCGATGTCCTTGCCATGCTCAAAGTGGTCGCTGAGCAACTGCTCCTTGGCTGCGTCCTGGCGGCCGTGGGAAGCGGCAAGGTGGATGAGGCGATGGGCGGTGAAACTGTTGGCCACCACCACCTTGTCAAAGTGGTAGTCCAGGCCCTCGCCCTTGGCCGCCTCAGTGACGTGGGCGAACATCTGCGTGACCTGCTCCGGAGCCATGCCCTTGCGCTTGCTCAGGTAGTCCAGCTCCGTCCCGTCGTAGTGCTCCGGAACGGAAGGGTCCAGCTGGTAGCTCTTCCACTCGATGTCTACCGAATCACGGTGCGGGAACTGTGCCAGGGCGGTCTCGAAACGGCGCTTGCCGATGTAGCACCACGGGCACGCGACGTCTGACCAGATCTCAATCTTCATGCTCTCTCCAACCCGGTGGGCCGTCCGGACATTCCTTGCACTGCTGTTATTTTGCTCACCCATTGTTGTTCCCACCGAAGCCCAATACTCTTGAAAAGGGTTATGAAGCCAGCCCTTGGACTGGGGGTTTTGCGCGGAGGCTCCAGCATGCGCATCGGACTCATTGTTGGCCCTTGGTTTACCGTGCCGCCCGAAAAGTACGGTGGAACCGAACGAATTGTGGACGCCTTGGCGCGGGCACTGGTTGACGCGGGACACGAGGTCCTGCTGGCAACGGCATCGGACAGCACCTGCCCGGTCCCGCAGCTTCCGGGCTTCGGACCCAGCGAACCCGAAGAAGTAGGCCTCACACTCAGCGAGCTGGCCCATGTCATCAAGGCGTACGCCGGGCTGCAGAACGTGGACATCATCCACGATCACACCTTGGCTGGCCCCCTTTACCGCCATCGTCCCCCGAATGTGCCCGTTGTGACCACCATTCATGGGGAGCTCGCCGCCCGGGCAGCGAGCCTGTACCGGGACATGGCACAGGACACCGCGATCATCGCCATTTCCCACGATCAGTGCAGCAGGGTGCCCGATCTCCGGATCTCCGCAGTCATCCACCATGGACTGGACCTTTCCACTGTTTCCGTCGGATCGGGGGACGGCGGATATGCGTGCTTCGTGGGGCGGATGTGCCCTGACAAGGGACTCCTGGAAGCCGTGGCTGTTGCGCGGAAAGCCGGTGTTCCCCTACGCATCGCAGCAAAGATGCACGCCAAGGACGAACAGGATTATTTCCGGGACGTGGTGCAGCCTGTCCTCGGACCTCAGGAGGAGTTCGTCGGTGAACTTTCAGATCCGGAAAAATTTGAGCTGATGGGCGGTGCGATAGCCCTCATCAACCCAATCCAATGGCACGAGCCGTTCGGTCTGGTGATGATCGAGGCCATGGCCACGGGAACCCCGGTGGTGGCCACTCCCATCGGCGCGGCTCCGGAAATCGTCCGGCATGGCGTCACGGGTTTCCTGGGTGGAACAGATGAGCTCGCAGGGTACGTGGATCGGGTTCATGAGCTAAGCCGTGCGGACTGCCGACGCTCGATAGATGAATACTTCAACTCCGGGCGCATGGCCACGGACCACCTGAAGGTCTACAGCAAGGTGATCGAACAATTCAAGGACAAGGGCCTTCCCGCGGACCACAAGTTGCAAGACAATCAGAGGCAAGCCCCCATCCACCTGTGATCGATCCATCCGGGATAGACAGCCAGGACGTTTAGCTGAGGAAGGTTCAGTGGGCCATGACTGCTTGGAACGCCGACCCGGAGGCCGGAACCTCGGAATTCGGTGCAGTAACGGTCGTCGAAGGTTCATCCTTCTGTATCTCGGGGCACACCGGTGACATCCACGGAGGGGGTGCACAAGGCGCCTATTTTCAGGACACCCGGATTGTGTCGCGCTGGCTGCTACGGATCAACGGCGCCTTCCGTGAGCCGCTGGTGGCGCGAAATCCCACGGCCTTCCAAGCGGAGTTCGTGGGGCGGGCATTGTCCGCTGATGGCAAGTTCGACAGCCCGCTGGTGGTGCAGCATCAAAGACATGTAGGGCACGGCTTACGGGACGACATCACCATCAGGAATTACTCGGGGAACGACGCCCCCTGCGAGATTGACCTGAAGGTCGATGCCGACCTCGCGGACCTTTTCGATGTCAAAGGTGGCCGTGCCGGCACTTCAGGAACTGTGGTGAGGACAGCCCATAAGAGGGAATTAATCATCGAGTCGGCCCACCCCAGTGGCCAAAGGCGCGGCGTCGCCTTCCGTGCCTCGGGCTCCAAGACAACGGCTGAAGGACTGACCTTCCACGTCACCATCCCCGCCCGGAGCCAATGGACCACCAGCATCATCGCCATCCCGCTGACCAATGGAGAAAGGCCGCAGGAACCCTTCACGGAAACCACGCCGCTGCACCATACGCCTGGTGGCCGCCGCCACGCCGCCTGGGAAGAACATGTACCCCGGATCTCCGTGTCGGATGCCAACGTGGAGGACGTCATGGAGAAGAGCCAACGCGACCTGGGTTCGCTGCGGATCTTTGATCCCGCACATCCGGGGCGTGCCGCAGTAGCCGCGGGTGCTCCGTGGTTCATGGCCTTGTTCGGGCGCGACTCACTGCTGGCCTCCTACATGTCCCTCATGGTGGATCCCAATTTGGCAGCAGGCACGTTGCAGACACTCGCAGCATTGCAAGGCAGCAAAGTGGACATCGACTCCGAGGAAGAACCCGGACGCATGCCCCATGAGGTGCGGCTCGGGGTCACGGCAGGACTCGCCCTGGGCGGGACCGCTTATTACGGAACCGCCGATGCAACGCCCCTCTTCGTGTCGACGCTCGGCGAGCTCAGCAGATGGGGCCTCGGCTCGGACATCATCGATTCGCTCCTCCCGCACGCGGACCGCGCCATCGAGTGGATGGAGCAGTACGGGGACCGGGACGGCGACGGATTCATCGAGTACCAACGACCCAATGAGCACGGACTGGTGAACCAGGGCTGGAAGGACTCCTGGGACGGCATCAACTTCGCTGACGGCCGGATGGCGGAGACACCCATTGCGCTCTGTGAAGTCCAGGCCTACGCCTACGCGGCCTACGTGGCACGATCGTTGCTGGCACGCGCGGCGGGTGACACCGCCGTCGAACGCCGTTGCGCGGACCGGGCCGCAGCGCTGAAAGCCGCGTTCAACGAGGCCTTCTGGCTCCCGGACCAAGGCTATTTCGCGCTGGCGCTGGACAAGGACAAAAAGCCCGTGGACTCGTGCACGTCCAACATGGGGCACTGCCTGTGGGTGGGCATCGTGGACGAGGACAAGGCACCGCTGGTGGCCGAGCGGCTCATGGCGCCGGAGATGTTCACCGGGTGGGGCATCCGGACTTTGGGATCCGACATGGGGGCCTACAACCCCGTCAGCTACCACAACGGCTCAGTCTGGCCGCACGATACCGCGCTCGCCGCCACTGGACTTATGCGGTACGGCTTCGTCAAGGAAGCCAGCCGGGTTGCCAGCGGACTGTTCGACGCCGCAGAGCACTTTGGGGGCCAGCTTCCAGAGTTGTTCTGCGGCTTTGACCGGACAGATTTTTCGGAGCCGGTTCCGTACCCGACGGCGTGTTCCCCCCAAGCATGGGCGGCTGCGGCGCCCGTGCAACTCGCCCGTATTCTGCTGCGCTTCGATCCGGACTTCACCCGGAACGTACTCCACTTGGCGCCGATCCTGCCCGACTCCCTTGGCATGTTCAAGGCCGACAACGTGCTGCTGGGGCGCTCGCGGATCACGGTGGAGGCCACTGGTTCTTCCGGGACGGTAACCGGGCTGCCGGCCGGGCTCGAACTGCGGTCCGATCCCCGGCCGCCGCTGACGGGGGACTTGTTCGGCTAGAGCTGGTGCTCCATGACGAAGTCGTGCTCCACGGTGTTGCCGAGCTTGAATGATTTGGTGCCCACCCGCTGGAACCCGCTCTTCCCGTAGAAACGGATTGCTTTCGCGTTCTCGCTGTTCACCCCGAGCCACACCCCTGCGGCGCCCTTGTCTGCAGCATCAGCGAGCGAGGCCTTGATGAGCTGTGATGCCGCGCCTTTGCCGTGGTGGTCGGGGTGGACGTAGCACTTGCTCAGTTCAGTAGAGGGGAGGGCGGAAAGGACCGAGGCCACATCCGGGTCGCTTGCCGGCTTGGCAATCAGCATGGTGTACCCAAGGAGCTGCCCGTCGTCGTCGAGCACCAAAATGGTGATGTTCGCGTCGGCGAGGTAGTCCCCAAAGTTGGCTTCGCTCAGCGTCTTCTCCAGGTGGGCCTGGATGTCGGCCTGTGAGGAGCCTGGCGGGCAGGCCAACGGAAAGGTGACAGCGGCAAGCTCTGCCAGCTTCCCGGCGTCGTGCGTTGTTGCGGTGCGGATGGTTTCGGCCATAGGAGTCAGGATAAGGCCGAGACGGTAAGTTTCCGTACTGTTGCCGCGCCACCCTTCACGCTCAGTTCGGTGCCCACGCTCCCGGGCGAAGGGAATACCAGGTCTGTCAAGGTCACTTTGCCGCCCTGCGCGAAGACCTCCACCGAGCCGTGATCGATAATCACCCGAAGCTTGAGCACACCGTCTTCAAGCGCCACAGCTGCCGACTCCGCCGATGCGAATTTTTCGTGGAAAGCGGTGTTTCCGGAGTTTCGTCGATCCAGGGTGAGCGTGCTGGTGGCCGCATCGAAGCGGAGAACCGTTGCGGGGCCGTCGCCGGCTGCAGCGAGAAGCTTCAAGGCCACTGTCCGGGACGCGCCGGGCACGATCTCGGCGTCAATCACCTGCATGGAATCGGGATCTGCGTCCGGCAAGGTCACCGTGGCATCGTGGAGCTCCACGTCAGTCAAAGTTCGGAGCGGTCGCCCCGGGCCCGCTGACAGGACGGGGAGCTGCACCAGGCGAGGCAGGCCGTTGATCGTCACCAGTTCAAGCTCACGGGCCAGCGACATGCTGGACCGCCAGGGCGACGTGGGCAAGGAATTGGCGTAGTCCCAATTGTTCATCCACCCGATCATGATGCGGCGGTTGTCCGGAACGTTGCTGAAGGAGACAGCGGCGTAGTAGTCGCGCCCCCAATCCAGCCATAGACACTGCCGGAGATCCGTGGGTCCGTCTTCACCTGCAACCAGCGAATCGGTGTCCGCGGTGAACTGCACCCCATCGAAGTGGCCCACGAAGTACTGCCCTCCCGAGCCACCTGCCACAGCGCCGGGGTTGATGTTGACCACCAGGATCCACTTGATGTGGTCCGGGTTGCCGTCGACAGGAAGCGGAAACAGATCGGGACATTCCCATTCGCCGCCTGTGGCATTGGCAGGGCCGAACGTGCTTAGATACTGCCAGTCCTTGAGGTCGGCTGAGCGGTACAGAACCACCTGCTGGTGCTGTGCCTCTACTGCCACCATGACCCAGTAGGAACCAGCGTCGCCCTCGTGTCGAAACACTTTGGGGTCCCTGAAATGGGCCGAACCCCGGTTGAGGACCGGGTTGCCCGCGTACTTGGACCAGGTCATGCCGGCATCAGTGGAGAACGCGAGGGACTGGGCCTGGATCCCCTCGAGTCCCGCGCCTTCCTTGAAAGCACTCGTGTAGATGGCCACCAATGCCGGATTTTCAGCGGTGCCGAATCCGGTCGTATTGCCCTCATCCACCACAACACTGCCGGAAAAGACGTCCTCATGCTGGTCGCACGCAATGGCTACGGGATGTTCGGTCCAGTGCAGAAGGTCCTCTGACGTGGCGTGCCCCCAGGACATATTGCCCCAGACGTTGTCCAACGGGTTGTTTTGGTAGAAGAGGTGGTAAACGCCTTGGTGAAACACAAGGCCGTTGGGGTCGTTCAGCCACGTGTTCCTCGCCGTGTAGTGAAGTATCGGCCGGCTGGCAGGGGCGGTCTCTTCGGTGGGACCGGCAAGGTGCATGTCTGTATCAGACATTGGAGTCCTTCCGGGAAGCATGTGCCAGTTCCAACGATTCGGTCAGTTCGGCCCGTGTGGGCGGGTTGGCTCCGTGCCGACCCACTGTGATGGCCGCCGCGAGTGAAGCAGCGGTCCCCAGACGCGTGAGTTTGGCGGCGTCGAAATCGCCGTCACCTTCCTCGATGAGGCCCGCGACCAAGGCTGACATGTAGGAATCACCAGCGCCGACAGTATCCTTGACGGCCACAACGCGTGCCGGCACATGGACTTCGGCACTCTTGGAGCACAGGAAGGACCCGGAGCCGCCATCAGTGATGATCGCCGCTTCTGCCCCCACATCCAGCAACCGGCGTCCGACGGCGGCAAGTGACCACCGGGGGTATAGCCACAAAGCATCTTCCGAACTGAGTTTCACCACAGTAGCCAGTGCTGTTGTGTCTTCGAAGGTTCGGAGAGCCTCAGCATGGTGGGGGAGGAGCGTCGGGCGGATGTTGGGGTCGTACGTGATCAGGCATCGGCCGGAGAAGAGTTCCAGCAAGGCCCTGACCTGGGTTGCACCGGGCTCGATGAACGCGGCCAGCGACCCCGTGTGCAGCACCTTCGGGAGGAACGTTGGACTGACGTGGGGGAGGTCCCAGTGGAAGTCGAATTCGTAGTCTGCCGAGCCATTGCTGTCCAGGACTGCCGTGGCAGTGGATGTCCGGGGGAGGCGTTCGGCGCCCGGAAGTAATCGCACTCCCGCCGTTCCCAGGTGTTCCTGGATGCGCTCGCTCCGTGCGTCCTTGCCCAGCGCCGTGAGGAAGGTGGTGCTGACATCCAGCCGGCCGAGTCCGAACGCGACGTTCAGCCCGGACCCTCCGGGAAATTCGACGGCTCCCGCTGCGGTGTCGATGATGTCAATGAGGGCTTCGCCGACGACTACGACATCCGTTTCAGGGCAGGAGGGAACTGGGCGGGTGTGCATTGATGGTCCTTTGTGGTCTGGGGCGTCCGATGCTGGCTGCCGATGAATTCAGGTATTGGTATGTGTGGACAGGTCTGCGCTGCTGGAGTCTCCGTTGGGCCGTGGGGAGGCCACCGAATTGCGCAGGACCAAGGGGCAGGGAAGAACAGTTGGCTGCCCCGTCAACAGCTGGAGGTCCGTCTTTTCCTCGATGGCGTCGATCAGGTTTTTTGTTGCCCAAGCACCCATCTCATAGTGCGGAAGGGCGACTGTTGTCAGCGAGGGGTAGAGGTTTTCGGCGATGAGCTGTTGGTTATCGAATCCGACGATGGAGAGATCCTCAGGTATCCGCAGCCCAAGTTTCCCGGCCGCCCTGTAGGCGCCCATGGCCATACGGTCGTTGTAGCAGAAGATGGCCGTGGGCCGGTTGGAGGACTCCAGAACCCGCAGCGCCGCTTGGTAGCCCCCCGGCACTTCCGAAAGTTCGGAGTGGACCAGCTCTTCGTGGAACGGCAGCCCGGCATCTGCCAAGGTGTCCTTGAAGGCTTTGAGCCGGGAGTGCGTAGCCGGTACGTCGTCGGTGTTGTTGATCATGCCAATCCGCGTGTGTCCGGCGTCGATCAGGGTCTGCACCGCCAGCCTTGCACCTCCGGCTTCATCGGGGATGACCGAGGAGACAGAGTGGCTGATGTCCTCGGAGTCCACCAGAACTGCCGGAACACCGGCCAGATTTTTGGGGACTGCCAGCTTCCGGTGGTACATGGTGGCGTAGAGGATGCCGTCCACCTGGCGATCCAGCAGATCGGCGACGTCGCTCTCGCGGGAATCCTGTGAGCCGTTGCTGGTGGAGTTGATGATCATGATGTTGTACCCGCGGGCACGCGCTGTTTCCTCAGCTCCCAGGATGATCCTGCCCGCGTGCGGAGTGGTGGCAATTTCTTCGCTGATGAACCCGATCATGCCCGAACGTTGGGTGCGCAGGGCTTGGGCGAGACGATTGGGTCCGTAGCCCAGACGCTGGGCTGCTTCATGGACCCGTTCCCTTGTTTCAGTACCCACGCGGGCGTAAGCAACGTCATTGAGGACATGGGAGACGGTGGTGACAGAGACTCCGGCCGCAGCCGCCACGTCTTTGATACCAACTGATCTGTTGCTCATTGATTTCCCACGTCCTCATGGTGTTGATGTTTGTTGCTGATCCTACGTTCGGCTTGCTCGTCCCAGTAGGCTATCGAGGAATACCCGCAGCCTGGTTCGGCGTCTCCGCTGCTGCCTGGAAACCGATGGTGGGTGTGGGCCGCACAGCATTGACAGCCCTGTCTGCCAGCACCTGGGCATCACTCCCGGAATCAAGGATGGTGTTTCGCGCAGCACCGGACTCAACCAGGACTGCCGTCACCGCGAGGCCATCCGACGCCGCGGTGCTGAGCAACGCATCAACCTGGGCCGAGAAGCAGGAGTCACTCGACGTGGAGTGAACGTCCATCGCCACCACGTGGTTGTTGGAGACGAAGTTGCCACCCCCCTCCGCCAACCGGATGATGACGGGCGTCGCCCCTGCCGGCCGAATGCTCTGCGCGTCGACGATCTGGGAGAAGTGGTTGCCGATCACGGAGTTATTGCTGCCGTTGACACAAAGCAGCCCGAAGAGGTCGTTCAGTCCGTTGTCGACCCCAAAGAACGGTGTCCAGGGCTCGTGGTCCCGCAGGAAGTGGTTGGTAGCCACGAGGTTCTCGGAACTGTTCGCTGCGAGGACCACCATACCGGGGTAGAACGAGTGCAGACGGTTGTTGGTGACACTTGAACGCGTGACGCCCTCAAAGTGGACGCTGCTGGAGCCCCGGGGGAAGACGTTGTTCGCCGTTATCAGGAGCCCGCCATGATTCTGGGCGTAGATCGAGTGCCCCTTGAAGCCGGCTCCGATCAGGTTGTCGGTAATCTTCGACGCCTGCCCCCAGCCACGCAGTTCAATGCAGCTCCCGCATTCGGCAATGAAATTATCGTGGATGGAAAGAGCGTCCGCGTTGTAGATGGTGAGCGCGTTCTCAAGGTAGACGAACCCCATGCCGTTGATCCGGAAGGAATCGTTGGCGCTCGCTACATGGATGCCGGTCTTGCCGTTGACGTAGCTGTTCGCCGCAGGCAGCCCGGAGCCGTCCGAAGTAAAGCGCAAACCATCTATGCAGAAGTTGGAGAACTCCACTGAGCTGATCCGGGGACTGCCGTTTCGTTCAATGTAGAAAGCGGCACCCTTGGATTCCTCTTCGTCTCCGCTCAGCGGAATATCGACGATGACGCGGCTCCCTCCGGGCCACAGCTCATGCAGGTCCGGCCATTCGTCCTCGGGAACATTGAACCGGATGCTGGATGACGTGAAGCCGTGCCCCGAGCCTTGGATCCTGAGGAAGCTGATGTCAATCAGCACCTGTGTGCGGAGGTGGTAGTCCCCGGGCGGAAGATAAATCACCGCTCCCGGCTTGCCGCCGTCGTTCTCATCCGTGGCCTTCTGCCGGTCCTTGATGTCCGCGATGATGCTGTTGATGACCTCGCCAACGTCCTTGGACGGATCACCGACGGGCCACGTGGTGACGTCGTAGTAGTTGTTGCTTGACATGGGTTCCCTCCCTTTGTCGTGAAGTTGCTTTGCCACTGACGCGCCCTTAGCCCTTAACCGCACCGAGCGTCATGCCTGCGACGATCTTGCGCTGCAGGAGGAGGGTGAGGAGGATGACCGGGATGGAGTAGACGGCCGCAAGTGCCGTCATGGATCCCCAATCCAGCCCGAACTGGGTCTGGAAGTTCGCGATGACCACTGGGGTTGTCTGGGACCGGATGGCCGTCATGAGCAGGGCGAAGAGGAACTCGTTCCACGAGGCCAGGAAGGCGAAGATCGCCGTGACGGCGATGCCTCCGGAGACCACCGGGATGACCACCCGCCAGAGCGCTCCGAGCCTGCTGCATCCATCCACGGTTGCCGCTTCCTCCAGGTCGCGGGGGACGGCCTCGAAGAAGCTGGACATGAGCCAGATGGACAGGGGCAGCGAGATGGTGGTGTGGGCGATCGACAGCGCGATCGGCGTGTCCGCCAGCCCTACGGAGGACATCATGGACGCGAGGGGAATGCCGATGGCCACCGGCGGGACCATGCGTGTGACCAAGGCGGCCATGATGAACACGCGGCCGCTGGGGGTTTTGTAACGCGTGATGCCGTAGGCGGCCGGAACGGCCAGGACCAAGGACAACACTGTGCTGATGATGGCTGTCTGCACGCTGTTGATGAACGATGCCAGCACTCCGCTTCGGCCCAGGGCGTTGGCGTAGTTCTCCAGTGTCCATTCTTTGGGGAGGATGGTGGGCGGCACTGCGATGGTGTCGATCGGGGTCTTGAACGAGGTAAACAGCAGGTACAGGAACGGGAAGCCGTACAGCACCATGGCCACTGCCAGCAGGATCCAGAGGATGGTCCGGGTGCTCCGGCGGCCGGCCTCCAGGCCTTCGCGGTTGACGCCGCGGCGCTTGCGCAGGCCATGGGGTGCAGTGACGTCCGACGCCGGCAGTGCGGTTTGGCTTGTCACGTCACCCTCTGCTGTGGCGCGGTTTCGTAAAATCGCGGTCCGGGAGCTCATCAGTTGTCCTTTCCTGGCCGCCAGATGGTGGCCACCGCGAAGAACGCGACGGCGAGCATCGCCAGCAGGTAGATGGTGCCCATGGCACTGGCCAGGCCGGGATCGCCAAAGCGGATCATGGTGCGGTAGATCAGCAGGCTCATGGTTTCTGAAGCGGACTGTGGGCCGCCGTTTGTTTGAATCAATATGGTGTCGAAGGCGCGGGCGGCGTCGATTCCCCGGACCACCAACGCCACGGCGATGACCGGGCGGAGGAGCGGAAGAATGATGCGGAACAGGAGGGCGGGTGCCCTGGCGCCGTCCAGCCGGGCAGCTTCGATGAGATCACCGGGGATGTTCTGGAGACCGGCGAACAGCACGAGGCACATGAAGGACGTGGTGAGCCAGATGTCCGGAATGGCCACCGAGAACAGCACGATGTTTGGATCCGACAACCAGCCGATCTGGTTGGGGTTGGAGAGGATGCCGGCTTGGTGCAGGAGGGTCCCGATGAGGCCGAAGTTATCGATCATCAGGAACTTCCACAGCAAGCCCGCCACAATGGGGGCGATCATGAGCGGGTAAAGGAAGACAGTCCGCCAGACCTGCGAGCTGCGTCCGAGCGTGGTGAACAGGAGTGCCATTCCCAGGCCGAGGGCGAACTCGAGGGTGACAACTACCAAGGTGTAGGCCAGGGTCCGCCAGCCCGCGCCCATGAAGGCCTCGGAGGCAAAGGCCGTCACATAATTCTGGAATCCGACGAAGTCCCGCGGGCCACCGGCGATGGGCGAGATCTTGAAGAAGCTGTCTGCGATAAGGCGGAACAGCGGGTAGGCGACGAACACGGCCAGGAACAACGCCGCTGGGGTCATCAGATATAGGGCGAAGCGGCGATCGGTGATGCGCACGATTTTCTCTTCTGCTGGTTGGGGCCGCGGCCGGCACGGGGGTTTATGGTTCCGGGTGCCGGCCGCGGAGTCTTTACTTGAGGAGGTCCTGGATCTGCTTCTTGGCTTCAGCCAGGAGGGTCGCGGAGTCGCCGCCGGCCACAGCCTTCTGCAGGAGCGGCACCAGTACCGTGTCAACGATCTGCTGCCACTTGGCCGTTGCCGGTCGGGTGGCTGTGGCTTCGCCGTTGAGGGTTTCGATCAGTGGCTTGAAGCTCTCGTAGCCGGGCTGGTCCTGGTACTTTTCGAATGCCGAGATGCGCGAGGCAAGGCCAAGGCTGGATTCGATGCCCAGACCGTTATGGTCGTAGGCGCACTTGATGAACTTCTTGGCGGAGTCCGCGTTCTTGGTGGCCTTCGGTACGGACAGGTACCAGGGGCCCGGGACGCCCGCGACGCCGGCGCTGCCGCCGATCATCGCTGCGGCGCCCACCTTGCCGGCAACCGGTGAATCCTTGGGGATCTGGCGGTAAGCGTGGGCCCAGAACCGCGTCATGGCGGTCTTGCCCTGGTTGAACAGGTTCTGGGCGGCTGCCCAGTCAACCTGCGCGGCACCCGGAGGGGCGGACTTTGTCAGGCTCACGTAGAAGTCGAGCGCTTCTTTGTGGGCCGCGTTGTCGATCACGACGTTGTCGCCGTCGAGGACCATCGGCGAGCCGGCCTGCAGGACGTGGGCCAGCCATTCAGTTTCCACGGCTCCCTTCACGTCCGTGCCGTACATGCCGTCCTTGGTGAAGAACTCCGAAATGTCCTGGTACTGCTTCCACGTGGTGGGTGCGGCGAGTTCGTAGCCGTACTTGGCCTGGAAGTCGGCCTTGTTCTTGGCGTCCTCGAAGAGGTCCTTGCGGTAGAGGATGATCTCGGCGTTGGTCCATGCTGGCAGGCCGATGAAGTGGCCGTCCACGTTTGCTTCCTTGACCAGCGCGGGGAAGATGTCCTTCTTGGCCTCATCGGTGAAGATTTCATCGATGGGCTGGACCGCGTCCTTGAAGCTCGGGAGCCAGACGGAGTCGAGGGCGGCTACGTCGAAGGAAACGTTGCCGGAGGAGAACTCGCTGGAGAGCCGGTTGAACATGCCGTCGTAGGGCAGTTCGACGAAGTTGACGTCGATCCCGGCGTCCTTCTTGCATTGTTCGGCTACGCCGGTGAGTTCGGCGTGGCCGCCGGCCTCCACCAGGACGTTGACGGTGCTGGCGGCGCTACCCGACGTTGGTGCCGGGCCCCCTGCGCCGCATCCGGTAGCCGCGAGTGCGACGGCGGTGCAGAGGCCGCCAAGGGTGACGAGCCTGGAGATGGTGTTTCGAGTGGACATCGCTGTCGACTCACTTTCTCTCGAACGGGATGGCAAGACTGTTTGGGGTGAAGAATCGTTTTGCCAAAACGACTTGGCAGCAACAGTAGGCGCGAAACTTTGACCGTGTCAAGAGTCACTTTTCGATGGCCCAGCGCTATTGACGAGGGGCGTTGGCGATGCCTAAAGTCATCGTTGCTGGCTGACAAACCGTTTTGGCAGATTTTGGCAGGTCCCAGCAACCCGCACCCCGTTCAAAGGAGAACCGTGAAGCCACCACCCACCATCAGCCGAAGGAGCATCCTCCGGCTGTTTCCGGCAGCGGCAGCTGCGGCCGCCGTCGTCGTGCTATCCGCCAATCAGGCGGCCGCGAAAACCCCTGTTCCGGACCAGAACGTCAACCCCGTACCAGCCGCGCCGGGCCACCGGGCAATTATCGGAGTGCTTTAGCCGCAACATCCGTGCAGCAGACCGTTCAAGCAGTACCCCAACGATGAGGAGAACCAGCTTTGACCACTGTCTACGACGTCACCACCTGGAGCGTGCCAGGGAACCCCGCCGCCACCCCGTACAACGACATCGGGCTCATCATGAACAGCATCATCGCTGACATTAAGAGCCAGCAGACCAACCAAGCATCAAAACCCGGCGCAGTGATCTACATTCCGCCGGGAGACTACTCGCTCAAGACCCGTGTCAACGTGGACATCAGTTTCCTGACGATCCGCGGATCAGGACACGGCTTTACGTCCCTGAGCATCCGGTACAACGCCGGCAATACCTCCGGGTGGCATGAGATCAACCCGGGTGGCAGCCGGGTCCGGGTGGAAAATACGGACGGGAACAGCGACGCCTTCCGCGTCTACCGCACCGGCGATCCGCGGCTGAGCTCCGTCGTGTTCCAGAACTTCTGCCTGGACGGTGTCTCCTTCGGCTCCAACGAAAACGACTACACCAACGGCAAGACAGGCATCCGCTTCGACTCTGCCAACGATTCCTGCAGGGTTGAAGGCATGGGCATGGTGTACCTCGAACACGGCCTGGTGGTGCGCGACACTGATGCCCTTAGCGTCAGCGGCAACTTCCTGGCTGAATGCGGATCGTGCATAGAGCTGACGGGATCAGGCCAGGCCTCCAAGGTCACAGACAACCTCATCGGCGCAGGATTCGTGGGTTTCTCCATCTTCGCCGAGGGCCATTGGGGCCTTCTGGTGACAGGGAACAACGTGTTCCCCCGCGGAAAGAGCAGCGTGCACTTCAAGGACTGCGGCCGATCCTCCATTACGTCCAACCGTTTCCACGCTTTCTATGCCGGCATGGTGAATTTCGAGGGAAACTGCACGGAGAATCTGGTGGGAGCCAACCACTTCCTCCGCCAGATGGAACCGTTCGATCCACTCAAGCCGTACAACAACGGCCTGGACGATCTTTATGGACTGGTGCACATCGCCGGCAGCAACAACACCGTCACGGGAAACCACTTCAGCTACAACGTCCCATCCGGTTCCGTGGTGCCGGCAGGGCAGACGCCCACCATCGTCCTGGTGGCGTCCGGAAACAACAATTTCATCGCCACCAACAACACGGTTTCGGCCATTCCCGTTCACACGGTGGTCTTGGATGCTTCAACCTCCGGGTCCAAAGTGCTGGACAGCGGCGACAGCAACCAAGTGGTGCGGTACGCGTCCAGCTACTCCTTCAGGCCCACGCCATAGCGGCCGGCAAGCACTCGTGAAAGGTCGGTCAAAGATGACCAGACGTACCAAGGCCTGGCTGTCGATCGGGACAGCCGTGGCACTCACCGCAGCCTCTTTCGCAGTGACTACCAGCGCTGCCCGGGCCACCGACCCCGATCCGGCCACGCAGCAATACCGGCCCGCGCTTCATTACACGCCGGAGGCCAACTGGATGAATGACCCCAATGGGCTGGTCTACCACAACGGCAAATACCACATGTACTACCAGTACAACCCCAACGGAACGCGGTGGGGAGACATGAGCTGGGGGCATGCCTCCTCAACGGACCTGATCCACTGGGAGGAGCAACCCCTCGCGATTCCGCGGGGACTCAACGCAAACGGCCAGGTGATCGAAGAAATCTTCTCAGGATCCGTGGTGGTGGACACCCACAACAGCAGCGGATTCGGGACCCTGCAGAACCCGCCCTTGGTTGCCGTGTACACGAGCAACTACACGGGGGCCCACCCGCTCTACCCGGGTAAACAGGCGCAATCCCTGGCGTTCAGCCTCGACGAAGGTCAAAGCTGGACCAAGTACGGCGGAAACCCTGTCCTCAGCCGGAACACCCCAAGCTTCCGCGACCCCAAGGTCTTCTGGTATGACAATCCATCCGGAGCCGACTATTGGGTGATGGCCGCGGTGGAGGCGGACGAGCACAGGGTTCTCTTCTACAAGAGCAGCGACCTTAAGCAGTGGGAATACCTGGACGACTTCGGCCCGGCGAATGCTGTCGGCGGGCAGTGGGAGTGTCCTGACCTGTTCCCGCTGGCAGTCGACGGGAACCCCAATAACGTCAAGTGGGTCCTGGCTGTGAACATCAACCCGGGGGCCGTGGGTGGCGGCAGCGGCGGACAATACTTTGTGGGGGACTTCAACGGAACAACCTTCACCGCGGAAAACATCGACCCCGCCGACCAGCTTCCACCCGGCAACGTCGTGGCCGGCTTCAACGGCGGCAACTACGGCGGGTGGAACGTGCAGAACGATCCTTCCAACGGTTCCGGCCCATGGGGGAGTGCCCCGGCGTCGGGAACCATCCCCGGACAGCAGCAAGTAACGGGTCACATCGGCACGGGACTGGTGAACGGCTTCCACGGTGGCGACACTCCGGTTGGCACCATGGAGTCCGCGCCGTTCACCGTGGACAAGGACTACCTCAATTTCCTCGTCGGGGGCGGAAAACATGCCCTGCAGCCCGGACAGCAGTCGGGAAACCAGGCTCCGCCGGGTTACCTGCTTTTTGATGGGTTCGACTACCCGGGAACGCTCTCCCAAGCCGGCTGGCAACTCAGCGGCGACTTTCAGGCGGAACTGAACCCATCGACGTCGGGCGGTGAATTCGCCAACGGGAAAAGGATCAATACCTTCGAAGGCGGCCCCAACCAAGACAACAACGTCGGCACCATCACGTCCCCTGAGTTCTACCTGACCAACACCAACATTGCTTTCCTCCTGGGCGGTGGGGAACGAACCGACGGGCAACTCCAGGTGGAACTGCTGGTGGGCGGCGTGCCGGTCCGCACCACGACGGGAACCAATTCGGGCGACTTGAACTGGAAGAACTGGGACGTTTCCCCTTGGTACGGGCAGATCGCACGCATCAGAATCGTGGATAACGCAACGGGTCCGTGGGGGCACCTGACCCTGGACAACATGGTCCTCGGTTCGGAGCCGGCCAAGGTCCGCAGCAGCGAAACCACCGTGAACCTGGTGGTCAACGGCCAGACGGTGCGGAGCGCAACCGGCGCCAACTCCGAACACCTGGCCTGGAACGCCTGGGACGTCAGCGCCTATAAGGGCAGCCAGGCCACCATCAGGATCGTCGACAACAACCGCGGAGGATGGGGGCACATCCTTGCCGATGAGTTCGTCTCCTCGGACGCATCCCACCTGGAACAGCACGATTGGCTGGATTGGGGCAGGGACTACTACGCCACGGTGTCGTTCAACAATGCGCCCGACGGCAAACGCATCATGCTGGGCTGGATGAACAACTGGGACTATGGCCAGGACACCCCCACCTCCACCTGGCGCGGAAGCATGGCCCTGCCGCGGGAGGTGGTTCTCACCCAGACTCCTGCCGGACCAAGACTGCGGCAGCAGGTGGTGTCACAGGCGGACGCGTTGAAGAACACGGCCGCGAGCTACACGGCATCCGCGCAGGACCTCCAACCGGGAACCACAGCAGTTCCGATCACGGGCGATGTGGTTCAGATTGATGCTGAGTTCTCCCCGGGCAGCGCGTCCGCGTTCGGACTCAAAGTGCTCGGAAACGCCAACGAATCGACAAGGATCGGTTACGCAACGGCCACTCAGCGGCTCTCCATCGACCGGACCAACTCAGGCAACGAAGGCTTCCATTCCGCCTTCAGTTCAGTCGAGGACGCGAAGGTGGAGTTGATCAATGGCAGGCTCCATCTCCGGGTCTACGTCGACCGGGCATCCGTGGAGGTCTTTGCGCAGGATGGCCTGACGACCCTCACGGACCAGGTCTTCCCCGGTGCTGGCGCGGAGACCATATCGATCTTCGCCGAAGGAGGCACTGCCCGGCTGGAAAGCATGACCGTGACGCCGCTCAACCCGGCTATGTGGGGCGGCTGACCCGCCTTGCAGCGCACGACGGGGGGGGGGGGCCGCAGGGGGGGGCCCCCCCGCGGGGGGCTGGTGTAATGTCACCGGGGTACGCCCCCCCCGGGCGGGGGCCGCCCCCAAACACGCGCCCGGGGGGCG
>NZ_JAOEFX010000684.1 GCF_025421775.1 Paenarthrobacter aurescens
AAGCTAAAGACGTATTTAAGAGCCAGTAAAGTAATTATTACCTTTACTGGCTTTTTTGTTTTCCAATTCTTTTACATATCTCCTTTTCTTTTTCACACACTAGGTGTAGAAGAGAAAAGGAGTTTTTTGATATGCCTTTATTAAAAAAAGTAGTTGGAGATGTAGAAGTTAGTAAAGTTTTACTTTTGCTTTTAATTATAGGCGGTCTTTATGCCTTGGCTATTTCAATTTCCAATTC
>NZ_JAOEFX010000685.1 GCF_025421775.1 Paenarthrobacter aurescens
AACGGCTGGCCGGTTTTCACGTTCACCAGCTGCTGATTTTTGATCTGCCAGCCTGCCTGCTTCAGCAGCGCCATCGCCCGCAGCAAATTGTTGCGGTCAAAGCCGCTGCCGTCAGAGTGCGGCGGCGCGTAGGCGTTGTTAAAGACTTCGGCAGGCAGCTGCGCCTTGTAGGGCGCGAGCAGGACCAGCTGATCGGCGTCAGGATAGCCTTTGGCGGCGTAAGCGGTGTTCTGGAAGT
>NZ_JAOEFX010000686.1 GCF_025421775.1 Paenarthrobacter aurescens
CTGCCAGGCCTCCCCGAACTCCTCGTCACCCTCGGCCGGCGCAGGCTCAGTACTGCCGAAACCGCCGCAATAGTTTCCGTCCAGGTGCTCAGCTCACTCGCACGCCCGGCCCAGTGCCTCCTCAGTTGGCGTCCCGGCCCCGGCCGGACGGCCGCGGCCCGGGGAGGCGTGGATCCGGCACCGGGAGACGCCCTCAGGGTCGAGCTCGGCGGCCAGCGGACACCGCTTGTCGTTGGCG
>NZ_JAOEFX010000687.1 GCF_025421775.1 Paenarthrobacter aurescens
CGTCATGGTTGGGGAGCATCAAATCCTTGCACCGCTATCATTGCTCGGCTTTGGATGCGCGCTAATACTCTGGACCACTGGACTTACGCTATGGCTTGGAATAAAGAATTCAAGCCGAACGATAACCGATGAAGAATGAATCAATGAAAAAACCCGTCAGGTGAACGGGTTTTTTCATTTAATTTTTAATCCAGGTCAAGAGCCTGACAATTTGAAATGGTTCATTCCAAACGAGAAT
>NZ_JAOEFX010000688.1 GCF_025421775.1 Paenarthrobacter aurescens
TCTCTGCGTCGGCGCGATGTCATCTGACATTCCTGGCCAGACATTTCCTTCCGCGAGCGGCTAAGCTGTGTGCGGGACTATGGATTAAGGATCGGACATGAGTTCATTGCTGCGAATTCGCCAGCTCTACCCACGCCTGGCGCTGAACGAGCGTCGGCTGGCGGATTTTTTGCTGTCGCAGCCTGATCGGGCACGGCATCTGAGTTCACAAAAACTGGCGGAAGAGTCAGGCGTCAGC
>NZ_JAOEFX010000689.1 GCF_025421775.1 Paenarthrobacter aurescens
TCGGCTGCGTCACTTCATCCGGCGCAGTGGCGCTGACGTTATAGACAATATCGCCGTTGGTGATAGTGACCGCCTGATTGAACGCGCTGAGGTAGCTGGCCGGCGCGAGATTGCCGGCCTGCAGCTGGCTCACCAGCCAGTTATTGTAGCTTTGCAGCTGGCTGGCATTGGTGACGTTGAAGGCGGTGGTTTTGCCGTCCAGCGTCTGCACGCTAAAGCTGCCGTTATAGGTGGCGAG
>NZ_JAOEFX010000690.1 GCF_025421775.1 Paenarthrobacter aurescens
TTTACAGCCCACTCCAGTACAATTTCTGATCAAAGTGTAAATGAGAATGGTTTTTATTTCAACGTAACTTTTGTGTGGGATTAGGCGTGCCGGTCAATGCAAAGCAAAAAAAAAGAGCACCGAAGTGCTCTTTTTCATGCTGCGGTGGCAACCGGAGTTACCACCGTTATTAACGCAATTAAGCGAGAACTTCAGCAACAACGCCCGCGCCAACGGTACGGCCGCCTTCGCGGATTGC
>NZ_JAOEFX010000691.1 GCF_025421775.1 Paenarthrobacter aurescens
GATAGCGCCACCACACATCCTGCGTATTGGGCGGCCAGGTCGCGATGGGATCGGTGGCGGTCAGCGCGGTCGACACCACCTGCTCATTGATGGTCATTTTACCGGCGGTGGCCGCCAGCCAGCTGAGCGCCTCTTTCAGCAGCTCCGGCCGGTTGTTCGGCAGGCTGAGATTGTATTGGGTGAAATCATAAGACGAGATGGCCGGCGGCAGCGGTCGCTGCGGATCCATCGCCTGTTG
>NZ_JAOEFX010000692.1 GCF_025421775.1 Paenarthrobacter aurescens
GGAGAGATCCTCGCCGATGCGGCGCTGGGGTTGCAGGGGGCGGGAGCGGAGGCCATTCTGCTCTGCACCAACACCATGCACAAAGTCGCCGCGCAGATCGAAGCGCGCTGTTCTCTGCCGTTCCTGCATATCGCCGATGCCACCGGGCGGGCGATTACCGCGGCGGGCATGAACCGCGTGGCCCTGCTCGGCACCCGCTACACCATGGAACAGGATTTCTATCGTGGACGGCTGACGG
>NZ_JAOEFX010000693.1 GCF_025421775.1 Paenarthrobacter aurescens
ATTGAAAACGGTGAAGAATATCCATCAAGCATTACCCTCTATAAAATTTCTAAGCGCCTTGGCGTAGATGTTAACTACTTTTTTGATAGTGTAGAATCACCTCGACTTGATTACGTAGATGCGGTTCAATCGTTAATTCGTCAATATATTCGTCAGAGAGATTATGATGCTATTCATAATATCATTGTAAAAGAAAAAGAAAGTCCTCTGTTTCAAAATCCGCTGAACAAGCAATTTT
>NZ_JAOEFX010000069.1 GCF_025421775.1 Paenarthrobacter aurescens
GGCATCGGTTTTATCCACCTGACGGGTATCCAGCAGCTGAATCAGGTGCCAGCCGAAGGAGGAGTGCACCGGCGCACTGACCTGGCCTTTCTGCAGCTTCAGCAGCGCATCACGGAAAGCCGGATCGTAGATTTCCGGTGACGCCCAGCCAAGGTCGCCGCCCTGGTTCGCGGAACCCGGATCGTCGGAGAACTGTTTCGCGGCAGCGGCGAAGGTGGTTTTGCCACTCTTGATGTCTGCGGCGATCTGTTCAATCTTCTGACGTGCCTGATCGTCGGTAAGGATCGGTGACGGCTTCAGCAGAATGTGGCGGGCATGCACTTCGGTGACCGAGATGTTTTTGCTCTCGCCGCGCAGATC
>NZ_JAOEFX010000694.1 GCF_025421775.1 Paenarthrobacter aurescens
TTCGCTAATTCACGTTTGGCCTGTTGAACTGCTTGAACAAAGCTGTCTGGAAGACTTTGTTCAAAGTGCGCTTCTTTCTTTTCATTCACTCCGCTTGTCAGCACTTCTTCTACCGACAGTTCTCTAACCGGCAGTTTCTTGTTGATGTGCCTTTCAAGAATGGTCACATGCAGTCTTGGAAGAACAGGCGCCATCTTTAATTTAAAATGCTCAAAGATTCCTTTCAGTTCTCCCCAAT
>NZ_JAOEFX010000695.1 GCF_025421775.1 Paenarthrobacter aurescens
AAGCCACCTCCGGAGCCAACGGTGCGTGGACCATCTGTGTACCCGTGCAGTGCACCTACACCTTAGAGCTTGACACCTCCACCTTGCCGGAGGGAATCGCACTGGCCGAGTGCCAGGACAATCCCCGCGATGTCACGTTCAGCCAGACCTCCATCCTGTCGGTGATCTTCGCCTTCGGTGAGGGCATCGTGGTCCAACAGCAGGTCTTTGGCCAGAACCTCCTCAACCGCCTGGTGGC
>NZ_JAOEFX010000696.1 GCF_025421775.1 Paenarthrobacter aurescens
TACGCCAACGGCGCCCTGGCGCTTGTTGATTGTGAGCTCGACGCTGCCAGCGCCAACCGTGCCTTGGTGATCGGGACCAACGGCTGGATCGACATCGAGCACACCTGGTACAACCCGTTTCCTTTCACGGTTCATGCCGTTGATGTCAGCGTTGTTGAACGGTATGACCAGCCGGTCGGCAGCCGTTGAATGCAGTTCCAAGCTGCTGAACTGGAACGCCTGATCCGCGCAGGAGAGA
>NZ_JAOEFX010000697.1 GCF_025421775.1 Paenarthrobacter aurescens
TGCCCGATTTGTACCGTAATCGAGCAGACGCGGCAAGCTCGAAAGGCCTGAAAGACCGCTTAGGCGTGATGCTGGTTGAGTTTCAGAGGTCGTATAACTTGCTTTTAAGCCCGAGCATCGAGGAGAGCGGCCCAACCATCCTCCCGAGCCTGACCGACCAGAAAATCCACAAACGCCCGGGTTTTGGCCGGTAACAGTTTCTGGCTGGAAAAGTACAAATAAATCTGCCCCGCATTGA
>NZ_JAOEFX010000698.1 GCF_025421775.1 Paenarthrobacter aurescens
CGCCATCAGGCACTCTGGTGCAGCTCACACTTTGCCGGCAGTTCGTGCGGCCGGGTTTCGCCAGAGCGGCAATGGATTCCTGTGGAGGCCTGAACCATGCAATACGCTGATTACCTCACCGCATCACTGAGGGATATGCAACAGGCGCTGGCCCAGCGCCGGGTGAGCGCCCGCCAGCTCACCACGTTTGCGCTGCAGCGCATTGCTGACGTGGATCAGCCGCGCTACAACGCCATC
>NZ_JAOEFX010000699.1 GCF_025421775.1 Paenarthrobacter aurescens
GTCGTCGAAATTGAGGTCACCGGCGGCGACTTCAGCAGCGGCCGCCTCGCCACGAAGGTAACGGACGGTACGACGCCGTTCGCTGACTTTGGTGCCCGGCCCAAGACCGATGACATCCAGCGGGAAGAGGCGTACGGAGCGCGGGAAGCGGCAGGGCTGCCCGCTCCCGAAAATGCTT
Source organism: Paenarthrobacter aurescens (assembly GCF_025421775.1). GTDB lineage: Bacteria > Actinomycetota > Actinomycetes > Actinomycetales > Micrococcaceae > Arthrobacter > Arthrobacter aurescens_B. The sequence goes on from NZ_JAOEFX010000699.1 coordinate 179, forward strand.
CCGTACTGACGCCGCAGCTCAAGGCGAAGCTCGAGACCGTCGCCACCGCCACCCACACA
>NZ_JAOEFX010000700.1 GCF_025421775.1 Paenarthrobacter aurescens
GCGCTACTACTGATTGAGATACTTATTCAGCGTCTCGGTGATAACGCGATCCAGCTCTTCCTGTAACTCTCTGGACTGGCGGTTAAACTCATAGCTAAACATGCGTCCGCGCGTTTTCTTGCGGGCGTAACGGTCTTTATCCGCGAAGGTCCACAGCGGTGTCGCCACCACTTTATCTTTAGCCGGCGCCTGCACTAGCGTCTGGCTGCCGTTACGGACCAGCCGCAGGATGCCATT
>NZ_JAOEFX010000701.1 GCF_025421775.1 Paenarthrobacter aurescens
GGAAACGGATCGTCATATTAAGCGCATTTTAGATTTAGGCAAACAAGCCAATATTGCCGTCTTTACTACGGGACCCATTAAAACCGATTCGCTGCTTTTTCAGCTTGGCTACTTTTCCGAACAAGATGTAGAGATGATTTCCTCGCGAGCAGTAGGAGACATTTGTTCACGCTTTTTTGATAAAGATGGACAAATTTGCAATGAAAGCCTGGACGAACGGACGCTTGGACTTGATTT
>NZ_JAOEFX010000702.1 GCF_025421775.1 Paenarthrobacter aurescens
CGCGATAAATGACACGCCTGCCGCTTTGGCGGCATCAATCACCGGCCGGTGCTGGGCTTCGCGCTGGCCCACTTCGCTGGAGGAGATCAGCAGCACTTTCTGCACGCCGGCAAAGGCGCCCTGCGGCGTCTGTGGCTGGTTGTAATCCGCGGTACGCAGCGCGACGCCGAGCGCCTGCAGGTCCTGCGCCTTTTCCGGTGAACGTACTACCGCGATGATCTCGCTGGCCGGTACTTT
>NZ_JAOEFX010000703.1 GCF_025421775.1 Paenarthrobacter aurescens
GGGACGATGGCGGACGTGACCTTCAACAGCATCTTTATTACCGACTGGAAAAACTACGCCGCGATTAACGAGATCTACGCCGAGTTTTTCCCCGGCGATAAACCGGCGCGGTTCTGCATTCAGTGCGGGCTGGTGAAACCCGAGGCGCTGGTGGAGATCGCCACCATCGCCCACATTGGCCGGTGAGGTTGCCATGAATCTTTCCATTTCTCCCCCACCCTTTGACGGCGCACCGGT
>NZ_JAOEFX010000070.1 GCF_025421775.1 Paenarthrobacter aurescens
AGTGCCGACACCCCTTATTATTCTCTGGTCGTGGAACTGGATGCGGCGGTGATTAGCGAACTGATGGCAAACATGGTCGGGCTGGAGGCTGCCACGGATTTGCCCGTCAGCATTGATCAGATCGAAGAAGATGTGGCAGAAGCCGCTTTGCGCCTGCTGAACATGCTCAGCAGACCGCGCGCGCTCGCCGTGCTGGGCAGCCAGTTGGTGCGGGAGTTACATTACTGGCTATTGTCAGGACGACACGGCAGCGCGCTGCGCGCCCTCGGCAGCACTGACAGCCATGCCCGGCGGATTGCACGGGCAGTCGCGATCATTCGGGCCAATTATGCGCAACCGCTGCGCATGAAAACCCTC
>NZ_JAOEFX010000704.1 GCF_025421775.1 Paenarthrobacter aurescens
CTGCGCCCTATCTTCATGACCCCCTTCTGACCCAGGACTCTCTGCGAGAGTACGTGGCGGAGTGCCATAGGCTTGGCCTGAAAGCCAAGATCTACAACACGGTCCGAGAGCTCACGTTCCGCAGCCCGGAGCTGCTGCCGTTGTTGCAGTTTGACAACGAGATCTACAGAGATTGTCCTGGTGCCGGAAACAACAGGATCAAGGAACATGCAGTGAGAGAATAAGTCTCCTCGAGGG
>NZ_JAOEFX010000705.1 GCF_025421775.1 Paenarthrobacter aurescens
CTCATTTTTCCAAATATACGCATTCGCTTGTACATAGCCTAGTGGCATTCTTCTCCAATTCATTTTCATCACCTACTTTATTCATTCTTTTTTATTATGAAGGCTACACAATAAAAATTCAAACAATCGTCAACTGGAATCTACTCGACAAGCTTTATGAAAACGGTTAAAATGAAAAGAAAGGAAATCAAGGGGATTGATGACAAAGGGGGACTTTCACATGATGCTCGTCATTAT
>NZ_JAOEFX010000706.1 GCF_025421775.1 Paenarthrobacter aurescens
GTCCTTCCTTAATAAATATATGTGAAAGTTATCAAGTAGAAACGGCAAACACATAGGAAAACTACCCATTTTATAAATCCTGATTATCAAAAGTCATATTTATTTTTCTTTGTTCATATCAATAGCATGTATTTTTGAATTTAACTAAAAAGAGAAATTCAGATGCTCATTTAAAGAATTTACTTAAACAGTTTTTTAAATTGAATTTGTAGGGGGAAGTAAAATGAAAAAAATAGG
>NZ_JAOEFX010000707.1 GCF_025421775.1 Paenarthrobacter aurescens
TTAAAAGATACGTCGCTTGCAGTAGTGATCGCACTTCCTGATTTGCTGCATAACGCTCAAATCATTTACGGACAGAAACAAAGCTACGTAGTCCCAATGTTTTTGATCATCGCGATGATGTATTTTATTGTAAACTATGCTTTATCTATCATTGCAAGAAGACTAGAAGTCAAAAGGGTGTAGATACTCTTTTGACTTTATTTTTGGAAAATAAATAACATTGACAATGTATTGATT
>NZ_JAOEFX010000708.1 GCF_025421775.1 Paenarthrobacter aurescens
TAGCGGAAGAGGGGCTTTTTGACCCCTTAGAATTTTAATGTACACTTCCCTTCCATTTCGTTTTATTTCACTTCCTTGCATGAAAAACCGTATAATTCACCAAGTTTCATCAACACTAATGATATAAGTTATTTTCATTGACTTTTTTCCTTTTCTTGTATAGTATCACAGAGTATCAATCCCTATCAGATTACTAGGAGGTTTACCCAAATGAAAAAAATGGTTGCACTTTTATCG
>NZ_JAOEFX010000709.1 GCF_025421775.1 Paenarthrobacter aurescens
TTCGCATGCGCATCACATCGGCGTAATCGCATTACACACAGCCCTATGCGCAGGGCGTACAACAAATGATGTGCCCGTTCCGGTGACTGTCCGCTGCGCTGCAAACGCGGCAGTATCAACGCAGCCCGATCGATCATCAGGTTGATCCAGAGAGTTTCATCAGTATTCAGCACACCTTTCACGCTGCGGTTAATATCGCGCTGACATAATTGAAGCAGGCGATTTATTGCCGCATCT
>NZ_JAOEFX010000710.1 GCF_025421775.1 Paenarthrobacter aurescens
AGTGGTCGGGCACTGGGCGGGACTGCGGCCGGGGTCGCCGGAAGGCATTCCGTTTATTGGCCCGGTGCCCGGGTTCGATGGGTTGTGGCTGAACTGCGGGCATTACCGCAACGGGCTGGTGCTGGCGCCGGCATCGTGTCAGCTATTTGCTGACGTGATGCTGGGGCGGGCGCCGATTATTGATCCGGCGCCGTATGCGCCTGAGGGCCGGATTTAATTTCAAGCTTCCTGGCGTCT
>NZ_JAOEFX010000711.1 GCF_025421775.1 Paenarthrobacter aurescens
GGCGAAAGACTGAATGCGGGAAGTGGCACTGATGCGCAGGTCGATCTCCGGACAGGCACGTTCAAAATCAGCCAGTCGCGGCAGTAACCAGTGGGTCGCAAATCCGGTGGTGCAGGCCAGCGTGATGGTATTTTTTTGTGTCTCCTGCACCAGCGTTTCAGTGGCTTCACGTATCAGGCTGAAAGCCGAAGCAATCGAGTAGTAATAGCCCTGACCGGATGCCGTCAGCGCCAGCTT
>NZ_JAOEFX010000712.1 GCF_025421775.1 Paenarthrobacter aurescens
GAAGCGATTTCCTTCATGCAGGAAGTCAACGCCACGGTGTACAAGTCACACCCCGGCGACATCATCATCGCGGAGGAGTCAACCGCATTCGCCGGTGTCACTGCTCCCACCAACCACGGCGGGCTGGGCTTCGGGCTCAATTGGAACATGGGCTGGATGCATGACTCTCTCAAGAACATCTCCGAAGACACCATCAAACGCAAGTGGAACCACGGGACCATCACGTTCTCCAAGGTC
>NZ_JAOEFX010000713.1 GCF_025421775.1 Paenarthrobacter aurescens
ATCCAATGTGCCCGCCGGAGTTCAGGAGTGCGGGGGTGAGGTAGTGCCGGAAAGCCATGGCGCCCACGTACCGTGAGCCTTCGGTACTCCAGAGGTAGGTGCAGGGTACAATGCCGTCCTTCTCCGCCGTTTGCGCGGCGTCCTCGAGTTGCCGAATCCACTCCGCGAACCCTTCGGGTGTGATGAGATCGTCCGCCATGAATTCCCCGGCGCCGTCCTGATGGGCCCCGTCCCACT
>NZ_JAOEFX010000071.1 GCF_025421775.1 Paenarthrobacter aurescens
CACGGCGAAGGATTTCTTTTTCCTCCAGCTCAATTTGCTTCTGCCGTTCGATGATCCTGATTTGCATTTCCTGTTCGGTTACATCCTGTTTAGATCTGGCCGTTTCAAGATCGTAAGCTTGGTCAGCCCGTGCCTTGGCAATATCCTGCTCACGACGGAATTCCGCAACCTTTAGCTTGTTGATTTTTTCGGCTTCGGCTATTTCGGTTGCCCTTTCAAGTTCGGCACGCTGCGCTTCCTTAGAAGCTTCGGCTCGCTTGATTCGCGTTTCTTTCTCTGCATCGGCGGTAGCTATATCGGCATCCCTCTTCACCTGGGCAATCCTTGGCTTTCCGAGCGATTCAAGATATCCATTTT
>NZ_JAOEFX010000714.1 GCF_025421775.1 Paenarthrobacter aurescens
CGTTGACCACCGCGTCACGGCTCTCGCGGCTGGAACGGCGTCCATGTTCGGAGGACACGACGAAGATTCGGACATGGTGACCAATCCCAACTTTGAGTGGATGGTCACGGCATCAATGTCCATCACGGCCCACTTGGCGGAATGGAACTATTCGCAGCGAGTCCTGGATCCATTTGGCAGACCGGCGTTCATCCGTTCGCGCTCGGCGCAGGAGCCGGATCCGGAGGAGTACGCGGG
>NZ_JAOEFX010000715.1 GCF_025421775.1 Paenarthrobacter aurescens
GCCGGCCTCTTTCCCCCCCCCTCCGCCCACCCCTCTGTCTGGGTGTTGTGTGTGTGTGGCTGCCTTCCTCCTCCCTTGTGTTCTTGCCCCTGCCCGGGCGCCCGCCCCCCCCCCCCCCCCCCCCGGGGGGCCCCCCCCCCCCCCCCCCCCCGCCGCCTTGTGCCCCGCGGGCGGCGCGTCGGGGCCCGGCCCCGCGCGGGCCGGCCCGACCACCCCCCCCCCCCCCCCCCCCCCCCC
>NZ_JAOEFX010000716.1 GCF_025421775.1 Paenarthrobacter aurescens
ACCGTACCCGACAACAACGTCCCCCCAGCGTCCCAAAAGCTGCGAACCTGCGCGGCATGTTGGGACCACTGGGACCTTTCGTGGGGGCGCAGCGCGTAGGGCATCCTGGCGGCGACTAACTCTCGCTTCCACTGACCGCACACTAAGGCTCATTAGTTTATGCTTGGGATCATGAGCGACACCCAAGACAACCCCGTACTCATCAGTTCCGAGCCCGACCAACTACAGGCACACGAG
>NZ_JAOEFX010000717.1 GCF_025421775.1 Paenarthrobacter aurescens
CCCCCGGATCGGCGACGTCGGAAACACGGTGGAGTTCGACAAAGCCGGTGACAACGCCCTCGCAGCGACATGCATCACGCAGCAGATGACAGCCCTGCTCAACCAGATGAACCTGCCCATGTGCTTCCTCGCCATTCTTATTGTCTAGATCGTCATCGACGTCTCCGCTCCGCTGTCAGCGACAGCCACCATGGCCGCAGACGGGACCGATGTCGTTGACACGCTCTTAGCTGCCGC
>NZ_JAOEFX010000718.1 GCF_025421775.1 Paenarthrobacter aurescens
AGGTAATGCGCTGTGGCGTTCCGCCGTTAACGTTAACTTTGTAAATCTGTGGCGCACCGGCCTGATCCGAAGTGTAAGCCAGCGTCTGGCTGTCCGGGAACCAGGTAGGTTCGGTGCTGTTGTAGCGGCCATCGGTCACCTGACGCGTCTGACCGGAGGCCAGATCCATCACGTACAGGTTCAGGCTACCGGTTTTCGACAGGGCGAAGGCCAGCTTAGAGCCGTCCGGCGAGAAG
>NZ_JAOEFX010000719.1 GCF_025421775.1 Paenarthrobacter aurescens
AAGCGCCAAGGCTGTGCATTAACAGAAGATGGAGCTAGCGTCGCTTCTGTTAAAATTTCTTTGATTTCTTCAAGGCTGATTTTGACAGATGGGTCGTAATAACGAATAGATCTGCGCCCTGTAATAATATCTTGGAAATCATTGTTTAGTGTTTTTGTTTGTGTCATGATGAACTCTCCTTTATGTTAAAAATGTTATGACCGTTCAATGGCCGAAATGTTTACTTTTAAACGCTC
>NZ_JAOEFX010000720.1 GCF_025421775.1 Paenarthrobacter aurescens
GAACCTCGAAGCCCTTCGGCTCGACCATTCGTCGGGACAGAACGTTGGCATGGAGGAGCTTACCGTGCTTCCCAGCAAGCACGACCTCCTTGTTGAAGCTTTGACTGACCGTGGATGGCGGGTACTCCAGTCATGACGCGTGAATTTTTTGGCCCGGAGACCGTCGCCCGCCCGGGCAAGCCGCTGGTGATTGCCATCGACGGCCCTGCGGGATCGGGCAAGTCCAGTGTCAGCAC
>NZ_JAOEFX010000721.1 GCF_025421775.1 Paenarthrobacter aurescens
TGGCGCCGGTAACAAGTGCGATTGCCATAAGAACCTCCAGAAACAAAAAAGCCGGGTGGCGCTGACGCTTACCCGGCCTACATGATTATGTTATAGCAGAACCGTTACTGGTATTCGCTCATCGGCACGCAGGAGCAGAACAGGTTGCGGTCGCCGTAGACGTCATCAAGACGCTTCACGGTCGGCCAGTACTTGTTAGCCACGCCTGCCGGGAAGACTGCCAGCTCGCGGGAGTA
>NZ_JAOEFX010000722.1 GCF_025421775.1 Paenarthrobacter aurescens
CGGTTGCCTTTGCCGAAAGCGCCTGATATTTTTGTCACTCCTTCGGGCGGGATTTTCCCGCCCGATTTATTTGTACTCCTTTCGGCTGGAATGACACCGTGACCACTCTGGAAAACACCATCGGCAATACGCCGCTGATTAAGTTGCAGCGCCTGACGCCGGATAACGGCAGCGAAATCTGGCTCAAGCTGGAAGGCAACAATCCGGCAGGTTCGGTGAAAGATCGCGCGGCCTGG
>NZ_JAOEFX010000723.1 GCF_025421775.1 Paenarthrobacter aurescens
GGGACGATCGGAGCCATGACCCCACCCACGCGGACAGCGCTGCGCATGTACCACTGGAGGACATTGGGCACATTCGGGGCGATCTCGGCGAGCTTACGGCCGGCGACCGACAGATCCTCGGGGCGGATGACGCCGTCTACGAATCCGACGGTGAAGTCAAGGCCTTATGGGTCCTTCAAGACTCCGGCGAGGCGCTGTGCCGAGACGTCCACGGGGATCTTGCTGGCTTCAGTAAG
>NZ_JAOEFX010000072.1 GCF_025421775.1 Paenarthrobacter aurescens
ACTTCAACATTGTTCGCTGGTTGTGGCATCCTTATAACCCTGATTATCGCAACGAAGAAAATACAAACCTATGGCGCAAATTGCAGAAAATCCCCTGATTCTGGTAGATGGCTCTTCCTACCTCTACCGTGCATATCATGCCTTTCCGCCGCTGACCAACAGTGCGGGTGAGCCAACCGGCGCCATGTATGGTGTGCTCAACATGCTGAAAAGCCTGCTGATGCAGTATCAACCCAGCCATGTGGCTGTGGTCTTCGATGCCAAAGGCAAAACGTTCCGCGATGAGCTGTTTGAAAATTACAAATCGCATCGTCCACCGATGCCGGACGATTTACGCGCGCAAATCGCGCCGCTGC
>NZ_JAOEFX010000724.1 GCF_025421775.1 Paenarthrobacter aurescens
TAGTTTTGTGCTTCTTCAATTGCTCCAAAAGCGCTTCCTATAAAGACATTCGTTAAAATAATTTGCGACAGCGAGGCTCCAATAGTTGAAAAAGGAGTAGGATTTTCAACAAAATCTCGAATCACTTCATGTTCTTCTATTCGTACATTTTTAAAATCTACATTTCCACTTCCCGTCTGTCTTTGTCCCATCGCATTCCAATCATCTTTGACGGTAATGCCTGTTCTGTCAGTAGG
>NZ_JAOEFX010000725.1 GCF_025421775.1 Paenarthrobacter aurescens
GTTTGTGATTGATTATTTTAAACATTTACCCTCCGGTATGCCTCGTGAATACATATAAGAATCATGACTAAATGTCATGATTTTTATTTCTTTTTCGAATAAACCTAAAGTGAACAGTAGAGAAAAACTGCATTATGTCATTTTTGATATAAGTATATAACTAAAAATGCATAGGTTATTCAACTTTTTTCCTTTACACTATTTTTAAACCAGAAAGTAAACGCTTTCAATGATGG
>NZ_JAOEFX010000726.1 GCF_025421775.1 Paenarthrobacter aurescens
TTGCCCAAACAGGTGGACAAAATGCCAATCAAGACGGTGTGGTTGTTAAAAAATGTGGCAAAAAAAATAAAGAGACTAAAGTAAAAAAAATTAATTTTGAAGATGATATGAAATAATTACACTGCTTCCTGAGCTGAGGGAATACTTTGCTTATGGATGCTGAAAATTATGTTATGCGGCAATTACAGAGTTAATATTATTTTTAGTCTTATTAGGTTATTACAAATAGATACTAA
>NZ_JAOEFX010000727.1 GCF_025421775.1 Paenarthrobacter aurescens
AGCGGAATCTCCACCTGCTTCGCCAGCTTCTGCAAATAGGGCATCAGCTCGCGCTTGCGTGGCAGATCGAGCGACGCCAGCGGTTAGTCCATCAGCAGGATATCCGGCGCGCTCAGCAGCGCCCGGCCCATCGCCACGCGCTGCTTTTCGCCACCCGACAGCGAGGCCGGATAGCGATCCAGCAGCGCGTCCAGTCCCAGCAGCGTCACCAGCGCCCCGAACTGCGCCTTCATTTT
>NZ_JAOEFX010000728.1 GCF_025421775.1 Paenarthrobacter aurescens
GGCGCGGGCATCCTCTCTATCCGGCCCGTCGTCTTGGCATAGCAGCCGACCCCGGTCCGCGCCGAAGGCCCGTCAGCGGCTGCCGGGTTGGTCTCGTTCGCAAAGTTGTTCGGGCGTGAGCTCTGGCAGGTGTACGGGCGGGGACTCTATCGTGTCCCGTTCCCGCTCAAGCCGTAGCGATGAAAAGCCGGGAGCTCGCCTAACACCACGCCGTTCTGGGTTTCACTCCCCATTCG
>NZ_JAOEFX010000729.1 GCF_025421775.1 Paenarthrobacter aurescens
AATTGGGTATCGTCTGGATTCCCTTGTTTGTCCTGGGCACCCTGACTGAGCAGGACCTCAACAAACCGCTGCTGATCCCCAACCTCATTCTCGGGATAGGAGTCTCCGTCAGCGTTCTGACGTTGAGCATGGTCCGCCAACAACGCGCGTTGTAGCAAAAGGACCAGGCCCTCAAGGATGCACTGGATGTCAGCACCACGCAGGAACTGCTCCTGAATACCGTCATGGAGGCCCTG
>NZ_JAOEFX010000730.1 GCF_025421775.1 Paenarthrobacter aurescens
CCTAGAGTTGGTTGCGCTGAGGCTCGGGTGGTCGCTGGCGACCTCTGTGGCCTGCGGTGGCTTGGGCAGGGTGAGGTCGGTGGTGGTGGTGGTGATGGTTCGGCTGCCTGCGGGCGAAGAAGTGGTGCTATAGGAAGCCGTTGCCGTGATGGTGTAGGCGCCGTCAGCCGATGCCGGTGCGGTGATCTTCCAAGTGGTGGTCAAGGTGCCACCAGCGGGCAGCGTCGAGGCCGTTG
>NZ_JAOEFX010000731.1 GCF_025421775.1 Paenarthrobacter aurescens
CTTCTTTTTGTTTAACAGTGTCCTTATTATCTGTATTAACTGTCTCTGTCTCTGATACGTCATTCTTTTTAGTAACTAATTGAGGAATTTCTTTCAAGTCATTTTTAGCAACTGGCTTTTCTGCAAATAACGCTTCAGTTAATTGACTCTCTTTTGAACCTGGTGTTAATTTAGCTTGCTTCTGTTTTGCAGCGTTTGCTAATCTTTCAGCTTGTGACTCTTCTTTCGATACGTTT
>NZ_JAOEFX010000732.1 GCF_025421775.1 Paenarthrobacter aurescens
CGGACGAAATTCCGCTGGTGATGTAGCCGTGTTCCCGGCCTTTGGTGGTCACAGCCTCGATGATAGGCAGGCCCGTCGCCGCGAAGAGGATCAGGGCCCGCTTCTCAGCGCGGGTGGATCCGGACGGAGCTGCAAGCTACGATGTCTGACCCCGGAGCATCAGCAGGAGGCCCAGGAACAGCGGGACCAGGGCCAGACTCGCGGGGCTGGATGTCTGCGCACCCAAGACAATGTCG
>NZ_JAOEFX010000733.1 GCF_025421775.1 Paenarthrobacter aurescens
GGGGTGTGGGAACCCTTGCGGCGGCCCGTATCTTGTCAGAGCATGGTGTCTACGTTGTTGGTGTACCTAAGACCATCGACTACGACTTGGGTGCTACGGATTTCACGTTTGGATTCGACTCTGCCGTCCAAACGGCTTCAGAGGATATCGATCGCATGCGAACCTCCGGTGAGTCCCCTCATCGGTGCATGATTGCTGAGGTCATGTGAAGGTATGCAGGGTGTATCGCCTTGCAT
>NZ_JAOEFX010000073.1 GCF_025421775.1 Paenarthrobacter aurescens
GAAGAAGTCAGGGTTGAGATCGAAATCCACATGTTCCTGCCAGTCTTCGGATGGATCAAACAGCTCGGCACCGCCGCGCTCTTCAAATTGCAGATTGAACAGAATGATGTCTGCCGGATCGAGGTTATCGCCTGCCAGCTCAAGAAAAATATCGTAAGCCTGTTCCAGCGTTTCATCTTCAGTAAGGCGATTATTTAAATCCATGGTCATTCCTGCTTGCCCTGAGGCGGTAATATTTTCGCTCGTTTTACAGTAAAGGGCTTAAGAAGTAAAACAGTCGTTCGACGATGCGCTGCCACCAGGCACGTTTTGCCCAGCGCGCGCCGTCCAGCAGACGCGAACGGGCGATATAATCA
>NZ_JAOEFX010000734.1 GCF_025421775.1 Paenarthrobacter aurescens
AGGGAGCTGGCGAGGTCAGGAGTGTGTCCGCCGTTTTCATCACCCAGGATTCTGGTGCCGTTGTCCCATGTGAGATATTCGGTGGCCGGGTCGAGCCGTCCCTCGGGGCCGGAGTTGCCAGCAGGCGGCTCAGTCTGAGGGGAGGCTGCTGTGTCGCTGCGGTCCGGGCTCTGTTATGGCGTGGAGCTCGTGCCGGGAGTGTCGGCGGGGGCGGGTGCGCCAGCCGCACAGCTAC
>NZ_JAOEFX010000735.1 GCF_025421775.1 Paenarthrobacter aurescens
CCTCGATTCTGGCAGCAGCTGAGCGGGAAGTATCCAGCACAATGATCACCCGGCGGTCACGCTCCGGCCGCCATGTTCGCACCACCCCTGACGTACGGCGTGCTGTGGCGCGCCAGTCGATGGACCGGACGTCGTCGCCGCGGACATAGACGCGAAGGGAATCGAACTCGGTTCCGGCGCCGCGGATCTGCACCGCTGCACGGCCATCCAGTTCCCTGAGCTTGCGCAGCTTGGA
>NZ_JAOEFX010000736.1 GCF_025421775.1 Paenarthrobacter aurescens
CCTTGCGCTTGCTCAGGTAGTCCAGCTCCGTCCCGTCGTAGTGCTCCGGATCGGAAGGGTCCAGCTGGGAGCTCTTCCACTCGATGTCTACCGAATCACGGTGCGGGAACTGTGCCAGGGCGGTCTCGAAACGGCGCTTGCCGAGGTAGCACCACGGGCACGCGACGTCTGACCAGATCTCAATCTTCATTCTCTCTCCAACCCGGTGGGCCGTCCGGACATTCCTTGCACTGAT
>NZ_JAOEFX010000737.1 GCF_025421775.1 Paenarthrobacter aurescens
CCGAAGCGACTTTTATTAACTTCTTCATGGAGAGTCCTCCTCTTTTCCAATGAGGCCAGATTAACCGGGAAAAGTGGAGTGAAGATGCAGTGAATGTAGAGTTATTTCCGTAATTATTACCAGATATGTCAATTAAAAGCTAAAAGTGACAGGGCGGGAAATAAACCAATCGGAATAAGCTGAATGGCGCCTGATAATAACCCGATTACTCTGAAATGCAAGGTTAAATAACAGT
>NZ_JAOEFX010000738.1 GCF_025421775.1 Paenarthrobacter aurescens
GGGGAGATGATAGTACCTGATAAAAAGAATAAAAGTAAACGTATCGTTCCAACCGAGTTATACTATACATTCACGATGGAAAACACGTCCAATAATATTATGGCTCTCTCTGATCTTGATAAAACAAAACTTCGCATAGAACCAGATAAGGAGTTAGTATCAGCTGTAAAAGAAGCAATTGGTTCAAATATTTATGATATGGATAACAGTAAGTTAGGGTTTGGTATGAGTATAG
>NZ_JAOEFX010000739.1 GCF_025421775.1 Paenarthrobacter aurescens
ATTAATTTCAGCTAATACAATTGAGCCTACCGAAACTTCTTTTTTTACTTTCTTCCATAGCTTAGCAAAAATAACTGGTTCGTACCGTTCACCATTAATTGATACTAACTCAACTTTAGCCATTTCTCTTTCATATTTATCATATTTCTTATGCACAGATTTAATTACTGCGGCTACATAGTTCTCTTTTTGTAGAATAGCTTCTTCTAATTTAATTCTGTATTCACCCTCTACT
>NZ_JAOEFX010000740.1 GCF_025421775.1 Paenarthrobacter aurescens
CAGTCATGAAGCCAACACTGAATCAGCTAATGAGTTTTTGTACCGTGGCAGAAGTGGGAAATATAGGCCGGGCAGCAGACAAGCTGAATATTTCGCAGCCACCGCTAAGCAGACAAATAGCCCAGCTCGAACGTGATGTGGGTGCGAAACTGTTTACCCGTAATGCCAAAGGCATGAAACTTACCTTTGCCGGCGAGCAATTCCTGAAAGATGCTTACGCCGTATTAAGAATGAT
>NZ_JAOEFX010000741.1 GCF_025421775.1 Paenarthrobacter aurescens
AGGAGCGAGGTGAGGATTACGGTACTCCGCAAATCTTTTATGCATATGAATCAGCTGCTGCAGGTTGTCTTCGATGAGCTTAAATTCATTTTGCTCTCTAGCCTGTGACCAAAGAGCATGAGTAGAAGCTTTTAAAACGGAAAATTGATAATAATCCTCTAGCGGTACAGCGGAAAGTTTTTGATAGATGTTCCAATAGTGCTGTACTTGTTTTTGCTGTAGTTGATTTAGATTT
>NZ_JAOEFX010000742.1 GCF_025421775.1 Paenarthrobacter aurescens
AGGAATGAAATTCCAGTTAATAGGAGGTGAAACAGAATGTATTTTGATCGATCTTTCTTCTTATTTACGCTATAAGCTTCAAGAGAACCTTCTTAAATCAGTGATTGAATTAGAATGTCATCATGATAAATAAAAATCGGTTTAAAACCAAGGGCTCTAAACTTTTGCAATGCCTCATGGTTATTTTTGTTCACGAAACCGGACACTACAAGGATTCCTTTATTTCTCACATATT
>NZ_JAOEFX010000074.1 GCF_025421775.1 Paenarthrobacter aurescens
GAAAGCTATCGTGATGTACTCGCAAAAATGCCGGAGTGCGAAGAAAAAGAGCAGTTTAAGCTGTTTTATGGCTGGGCTTTAGACGCATGGGGGTTGGATGAAGACCATCATTTTTATATCGATGCAATGTTGGATGCAAAAGCTCGTTTATTCTTACTCAAGCTAGGTAATTTACTAGTACAACATCATGTTTTTCTAATGAAAGAGGATATTTTCTTCTTATATCTTGATGAGCTAGAGTCTCTTTTAGAAAATCCAGTAGACGTGACAGAATTAGTTGAGAAACGTAAAAAAGAACATGCAGAACATGAGCAAATGTCTAATTTGCCTAGATACTTCGGCGTCCCTGAAC
>NZ_JAOEFX010000743.1 GCF_025421775.1 Paenarthrobacter aurescens
GTCGGACGGCGTCCTGAACCCCGACAAGGGGCCAGTGTTGTTTGGTCCTGACCGTGAGGATCCCAGGCTCGCTGACCGCCACAAATTCTGGCAGTTGCTCGGCGCTGCTTAGGCCAGGGCCCCTCACCCCCCATGAACAGCCAGCAGGACGGGGAACAGCCGCAGGTTCAGGGCGCCGGCCTTGGGATGTCGTGCACGGTGTTCATTCTGGACATCGCCGAAATCCGCTGAAGAT
>NZ_JAOEFX010000744.1 GCF_025421775.1 Paenarthrobacter aurescens
AAAATTTATTAGTGAGGCTAATGGTGTGTTATGGTCTTCCATATTGATCATCATGTTGGTTGGATTGGGCCTTTATTTTAGCATCCGCACGAAGTTTGTCCAATTCAGAATGGTAGGGGAAATGTTCAGGCTTTTGGGAGAAGGGGCTGCTGCGGATAAAAAAGGTGTAACATCCTTTCAGGCATTTTGCATAAGCACGGCATCGCGGGTAGGAACGGGTAACCTTGCAGGTGTT
>NZ_JAOEFX010000745.1 GCF_025421775.1 Paenarthrobacter aurescens
AGGCCGGTTTCATCACGAACCATGTTTTAGACTAGTTTATCCTTTAAGTTTTTCACCTGTAATCCTCATTGGGTTGGAAGAAAATCCCGACACTCCAGCCGAACTACTGGCTAGCCGAGACCCCGCTAGATGCTTGCGGCAGGAGGCTTGGCAGACAGTCGGCGGAAAGGGAGCGGATTTCAGAAATCAACTGGAACTTATTAAGAAAAAACTGTAGGCAAACTCGCTTTCTGCG
>NZ_JAOEFX010000746.1 GCF_025421775.1 Paenarthrobacter aurescens
GTATCGTGTAGATTACTTAAGACAGCATATGGAACAAATGAAAGAAGCCGTCAAAGATGGTGTAGGCTTAATGGGCTATACAGCGTGGGGACCTATTGATTTAATCAGTGTGTCAACAAACGAAATGTCAAAACGATACGGCTTTATTTACGTAGATCAAGACGATGAAGGAAATGGTACGCTTGAACGATCTAAAAAAGATTCCTTTTACTGGTATAAACAAGTGATTCAGAC
>NZ_JAOEFX010000747.1 GCF_025421775.1 Paenarthrobacter aurescens
ATGGTCGGTGTGCCAGCCACGAGGGGGGCGGCCTCCGCCTGGATGTCCCGCAATGCCCGGTCCGCATTGAGAAGGCCGTTACCGCAGTCGACGCACGTAAGCGGCCCTGCGGTGCCCTTCAGCTTCTGTTCCACATCTGCCGGTGTCATGGCGGGGAGTATCGTCAACATCATCGCGGCCACACCAGCTACGTGGGGCGCTGCCATGGATGTTCCGGCTTTGAGATAGTAATCC
>NZ_JAOEFX010000748.1 GCF_025421775.1 Paenarthrobacter aurescens
GCCGGTGCGTCAGCCTGGGAATTGCGACGGCGAACACCACCGCGGCCGCGAACCCCAGCACGCCTGTGGCCCAGATGCCAGCGGACAGTGAAATGGCGGCCGTCAGTCCCGAGAGGAGCACCGGTCCCCCGGTAGCGCCGGAGACGGCGATGAAGCGCCAGATCCCGAGGAAGAGACTCCGCCCGTTGTCCGGTGAAAAGTCGGCGCCGAGCGTCATGATGAGTCCGGAGCTGA
>NZ_JAOEFX010000749.1 GCF_025421775.1 Paenarthrobacter aurescens
AGCAGTCTGCATATGTGCGGCCCAGCCAGAAGCCACCGCCGCACTCCTTTGACCTCTGGAAGATGACCCAGCCGCCTGGCGTCCAGCGCTCCAGCTGCTCACCGCGATAGATAACCTGATAGTTCGAATCTTTGCCGCCCATGATGCCTTCCCCGTTAAAATACTGTATATAATTACAGTGCAAATAAAGGCTAGGTGTCAATGTTGCTTTGTCCTTAGCGCTGCGTTCTACTT
>NZ_JAOEFX010000750.1 GCF_025421775.1 Paenarthrobacter aurescens
CAAGGACGAATCCATCAACATCCGCTACCTGCTGTGCAACGCGGATGAAATGGAGCCGAACACCTGGAAAGACCGCATGCTGATGGAGCAACTGCCCCATCTGCTGATCGAAGGCATGCTGATCAGTGCCCGTGCGCTGAAAACCTACCGTGGCTACATCTTCCTGCGCGGCGAATACACCACCGCCGCCAAGCACCTGAACCGTGCCGTGGAAGAAGCCAAGGCGGCCGGCCT
>NZ_JAOEFX010000751.1 GCF_025421775.1 Paenarthrobacter aurescens
GATGGTGCGACTGGGGCGGCCGATCAGCACGATCCCGCCGAATCAGGGCGGGGCGCGGCATTTTGCAGGCGAACTTTATGCCCTTCAAGGGATTATGACGGGTGACGGAAAATTAACTACAAGTCATGCCGTGACCGAATGTCGCGGATGGCCAGTTGAACCCCTTGCAGGCCGTGCCCTGCATGGATTCTGGCTGAATTTGAAAAAAATTCGCATCGGTGGCGTGAATAGGCA
>NZ_JAOEFX010000752.1 GCF_025421775.1 Paenarthrobacter aurescens
CACCCGGAACTACTCAAAGAAGAGAAATACTCATGAACACAAACACAGGATCAACCGGGCCAATCGTGGTGCTGGGCGACGCGCCAGCCGGAATGGCATCCGCCCTGGCAATCCACAAGGCCGGGCACCCGGTCGACAATTTTTAGCGCAACCCCGAAGCTCGCCCGGCCGGAAACATACTCAAACTCGGGCCGCCCCCCATCAAGCCACAGCGGGACCTGGGCGGTGACCTCG
>NZ_JAOEFX010000075.1 GCF_025421775.1 Paenarthrobacter aurescens
GTTCGTGGCCTTGGAAGTGGGCACAGTGGACAAGCCACCTCGTAGAAAAAGGAACGTTAACTGGCGAAGGATTAGCTATCGCTACTGTGCTATTGATTATTTACTTTTTACTGAATTATTGGACAGTTGGACTATTTTCCAAGGCCAACTCGTTAATCACTATTTTTAAAATTGTTATACCGGGACTTACAATTGGAGCACTTTTATTTGTCGGCTTTCACGGCGAGAACTTCACTTCTGGCAGCAGCATCGCACCAAACGGCTGGGCTAGTGTGCTAACAGCTGTTGCTACGTCTGGAATTGTATTTGCTTTTAACGGTTTTCAAAGCCCCATTAATATGGCTGGAGAA
>NZ_JAOEFX010000753.1 GCF_025421775.1 Paenarthrobacter aurescens
CAGGGCCGAGACGCCGGTGGCCTCCATGGCCTCAACGACGGCAACGTCATCGGCTGCGGACCATTGCCGCTGCAACTGCTGGGGAGGGTACCGGCCGCGGGCCACGAGGTCCGCGACCGTGATGCCGTCGGGCGCATTGGACGACTGCGGGAGCAAGCCGAGGCGCCGGGCGAGCTCCTTCGCCGGACGTGAAGTCACGGACTTCCCGTCGAGCAGAACCTGGCCGCTCCGGGG
>NZ_JAOEFX010000754.1 GCF_025421775.1 Paenarthrobacter aurescens
CACTCTTCACTATAGAAAAAGCCTTCGAGAATAAATGAGGTCGTATCAGAGGATAGAGGAATAACTACTTGAAAAGAGTCAAATAGTAATTTGTCCTTTGGCTTTAATGATGTTTGCTTAATAGGTTTGATCCAATACTCACCGTCATGTTGAATTTTTTCGTTCCATTTTGGATGAGCGTAGCGCCATTCTAAAGAAGAAGATGGAATACTAGAAGCTTCAATGCTTTTTTCA
>NZ_JAOEFX010000755.1 GCF_025421775.1 Paenarthrobacter aurescens
CGGGCTGACCATGCGCAGCAGGCCGGTTGAACTCCAGTCGCCCTGCTCCCACGTCAGGCCAAGACGTGCCTCCAGCGGCGGCATTTGCGGCAGCGGCTGGTGATCGTCGGTGTTCTGACCCCAGGAGTAGTTAAGGGTGGCGTCGGTTTTCCACTGGTCGCTCAGCTGATACGAGGCCCCCATCTCGCCGCCCATGATGGTAGCGTCCACGTTGTCGGCCTGGCTGACGTGGCT
>NZ_JAOEFX010000756.1 GCF_025421775.1 Paenarthrobacter aurescens
GAGGAATTAATGGCTATTTCAGATTTAATGATCAGCAAGCCCGGGGGAGTAACAACCTTTGAGGCAACGGCGATGGATTTACCGATATTAATTTATCATTCGTTACCAGGACAGGAAGAAGACAACGCGGATTATTTATGTCGTTCAGGATTCGCTCTTTCTGCAGAGTCAGAAAAAGAGTTAATTGCGCAAGTTGAAAATCTTGTCTGCGATTCAGCACCTTTAAAATGGATG
>NZ_JAOEFX010000757.1 GCF_025421775.1 Paenarthrobacter aurescens
TGGTACGGGGCCTAGAACGCCCCGGGTGTGCTTCCCACCGGCCGCCTCCTGGTACCATCGAAGTGCTTCGGAGAGCAGCTGGATGTCCAGGTCTCGCTGAAGCGACTTGGCAAGGCCATGCATGACGTTTAGACTCACGAAAAGTGAATAATATTAACTAAGTTGTTTACGAGAAGAGAATATGGATTTAGTACAGCTCCGCATGTTCTGTTCCGTGGCCGAAACCGGCTCACT
>NZ_JAOEFX010000758.1 GCF_025421775.1 Paenarthrobacter aurescens
GAAGGAACCCATTGACACGCGAAACTATACAAACGTATAGGTTGAATGTGGCACGGATCACCCGCCAACTAAGAGCAGCTTCAGTCCAGCCCGCGTCCCGCGGCCGCAGGGCTCCCTCTCCCTCCGCAGTGGCGATGGCGCCAGTGCATTCCGGAAAGAACAGCCTCAGGAACGAGTTCAGTCAAACCTCGGCCCCGGCCGGTCCTAAAAATGCCGGTTCCCCGGCGGGTACC
>NZ_JAOEFX010000759.1 GCF_025421775.1 Paenarthrobacter aurescens
TTCACCACTGATGAAGTGGTACCGGGCATGTTCACCCGTCAGGCGTGGGAGGGCGGTATTCAGCAGGCTATCGAAAAGGCCGCCAACTCTCGCCGGGATGAAATTGACTGGGTGCTGAGTGACAGCCGGAAAGCGGTCTCTTCAGACCTGTCGCCGGAGGCCCTGAAAGCACGTCTGACGCAACGTTACTTCACCGACTTTGCCGGTAGCTGGCTGAGCTTCCTTAACAGTCT
>NZ_JAOEFX010000760.1 GCF_025421775.1 Paenarthrobacter aurescens
GGCTGCTGGCGCCGGAGCCGGCAGCGCTGTTTCGCCTGCTTAACCGGCCGCCAAACTGGCTCAACCGGGAACCGCTCAGTGAGCTGCGGATTTTCACCGAGGAGTTCAGCGTGGCGCTTAACGATCTTGCCAGCCTTATGGAGCGCATTCGCCTGCTGCAGGAGGAGATCGCTGCCCGCCTGATGGAGCAGAGCAACCGAACGCTGTTTTTGCTCACCTCAATCACCGTGCTG
>NZ_JAOEFX010000761.1 GCF_025421775.1 Paenarthrobacter aurescens
CTACCCTGAGTTTCTGTTCGGGGGAGACCCTGCTCACCACCACGACATCACGGTCCAGAAGCGCCCCCAGCACTTGTTCGTAATGGGGGAGTTCGGAGCCTTGGAACACGAGGTCAGGGTGCCACAACAGACCAATCTCGCGTGCGATGGATGCTGCCGTGGAGGGGTGGTCACCGGTGATCATCGCGATAATGATTCCTGCGCCCCGGGCAGTCTTGATGACATTGGCGACG
>NZ_JAOEFX010000762.1 GCF_025421775.1 Paenarthrobacter aurescens
TAGGCAATATTATGGATTTCTACAATGATTTAAAAGATGCGCGCCATTTTCATTACTTTGTCTTATGCGGTAAAAATCAAAAGTTATATGAAGAAATCAAGGGATGGGAATTACAGCACGTTACACCAATTCCGTACATTTCATCACGCACAGAAATGAATGAACTGTATGAACGAGTGGATGCTATTGTAACAAAGCCAGGTGGTATCACGGTCAGTGAAGCTCTTCGCAAG
>NZ_JAOEFX010000076.1 GCF_025421775.1 Paenarthrobacter aurescens
CTGATGGGCTACGGCGATAGCTTCCGCATCGTCGCGAATGATATGCGCGGCGCCAGCCGGTAATGGCACCGGTGCTTCCGCCTGTTGCGTATTGACTTTACGCGGCAGCGCCGCGGAGTCGGCTAAGGTCAGCGACATAATGACTTCTCCGGTAGAAGAGGATAGAGGAGGGCATCATCGCATGCGCACGCGGAGGGCTTATATCTCAATAGCGGTTAAGCAAAGCGCAAAAAAGCCTTAGTGCTCGCACACTAAGGCCGGATTTACAGTCGGGGAGAGAACCGCTGGCTACGCCACTTTCACCACGGTTTTGCCGAAGTTTTTGCCTTTCAGCATGTCAATAAACGCCT
>NZ_JAOEFX010000763.1 GCF_025421775.1 Paenarthrobacter aurescens
TAGATCATCAGGCCAGATATGAAAATGACATCGTACTGCTCTGAGCTGCAATAATTCTCGGCAGATGAAAGAATGAAATCGACATTATCAATATTGCGTTTTCTGGCTTCAAGCTTACCCACTTCAATCATTGCAGCTGAAAACTCTACAGCGGTGATTTTTTTTGCGCCCTCATGCTGAAAGCGAAAAGCCCACTGCCCGACCCCGGCGCCGAGATCAAGTACCGTTTTCCC
>NZ_JAOEFX010000764.1 GCF_025421775.1 Paenarthrobacter aurescens
GCCCCTTCCAGCAACGTTAAATCCCGAGCGACGGGCGCATTGCAACATTTTTTGCTCAGTCGTTAAGGTTTGGTTGAGTCGGTTAATATTATGATAATGATGTAAAACAAATTACTTCAGCACTCCCCGCCCTGGGGCACTGAATGGCATGCAGACGATCCTGCGATCCCGGCATGAGGAACGTTTTACGGATGCCAGCGACCATCACAAAAAATTAACAATCAGAGGGTTGT
>NZ_JAOEFX010000765.1 GCF_025421775.1 Paenarthrobacter aurescens
ATGAAATCGGCGGTCCCCAAGGTTGAGTTGCTGGTTGTGGCATTGGCCGCGGCAGGCCTCGGCGATGCCGTCGTTGCGGCGAAACCCGACGCCGTCGACGCGAAACCGTCGTCCTGCAGCGCTCCGGGCAGCCAGGCCACCCACGTCAAGAAATTCACAGTAAACCGCTATCGTGACCCGGACGACACCTCCAAGTCCCTCCAGCAACTCATCGACGCCGCTTCCTAGGACGG
>NZ_JAOEFX010000766.1 GCF_025421775.1 Paenarthrobacter aurescens
GCGGACGGCACGTACCCCTCCACCATCGAGAGCGCGGGTCGCCGCTTCTTCACCATGTTGGGCAGCTTGGTGCAGGGGCGTGTTTCCCTGGATGGGGCAGCAGTTGCCGCGAGCAAGCTCGCCCTCAAGACGGCCATCCAGTACGCCACAGAGCGCCGTCAGTTCAATGCGTCATCAGCAACCGACGAGGAGGTGCTGCTGGACTACCAGCGGCACCAGCGCCGCCTGTTCAC
>NZ_JAOEFX010000767.1 GCF_025421775.1 Paenarthrobacter aurescens
GGGGCTGTTGGGTGTTCCTGTCATTGTTGAGCTTTTCCCTTTCCGCGGGCCGCGGCTTCGGGGCCGTTACAAAAAGGCGGGCCCGGTGGCCGTGGTGCTGCCACCGGACCTGCGCCGGTGCCTTTCTTGAGCTCTTATCGAGGGGTGGTGGGCTCCGGTTCCGGCTCGCTTGGTGAGAGACCTCGTGAAGTATGGGGGTTGGGTGTTTCTGTCCGTTCTCTTGTCCTGCGCGT
>NZ_JAOEFX010000768.1 GCF_025421775.1 Paenarthrobacter aurescens
TGCGGCAAATCACCGCCTTCATCGCCCGTCTGGGACGACTCGAGCAGCTCATTCATAGTGTCGGTGTCACCTGTTTTCCACGCGCGTTTGATGCGGGTCAGCAGGTTGTGTTTGTTAGTTGCCATCGTGTTTCTGTCTCCAATTGCGCACCGTGATCCGGCCCTGCCATTTGGGACGAGAGCCACATGGTTTCCGGTAATCTGGTACTGCTTTGCCCTGCCGATGGCGGTTTG
>NZ_JAOEFX010000769.1 GCF_025421775.1 Paenarthrobacter aurescens
CATATAAGATTAATCTGATTCGAAATTTGCTGGAAGGTCAATCCAATCAGTGGTGGAATTATCCGACTGAAGTAGAGAGATCCCGCCACGTGGTTCGAGACGCCGGCATTAGTTTATGCGTTCTATTTGGTGTTGTACGTGGTACCTTGGGTCGTTTGTGCATTTTTTGCTTAAGTGTCAGAAGCAGTGGCGGATTGGTTGTAGTTATTCTTGCGTGCGGGGCTAAGTTGTAG
>NZ_JAOEFX010000770.1 GCF_025421775.1 Paenarthrobacter aurescens
TTTGCTGGTCAGCCCGGTTTTTTTTGCTACATCGCTGATGTTCATCTCTGCCCCTTGACCTTCCCCTGAATGGAAGGTTTAGGCTTTATAACTAATGCAAACCTTGCAGCGAGTCAAACCTGATAAACGAGGAGTTGATGATGTCACACACACAATTACTGGCTCTGGACGGCTTGTCCTGTGGCCACTGTGTTAAACGCGTTAAAGAGGCGCTGGAGCAGCGCAGCGATGT
>NZ_JAOEFX010000771.1 GCF_025421775.1 Paenarthrobacter aurescens
GGCTTTCACATCAGACTTAAGAAACCGCCTGCGCGCGCTTTACGCCCAATAATTCCGGATAACGCTTGCCACCTACGTATTACCGCGGCTGCTGGCACGTAGTTAGCCGTGGCTTTCTGGTTAGGTACCGTCAAGGTACCAGCAGTTACTCTGGTACTTGTTCTTCCCTAACAACAGAACTTTACGACCCGAAGGCCTTCTTCGTTCACGCGGCGTTGCTCCGTCAGACTTT
>NZ_JAOEFX010000772.1 GCF_025421775.1 Paenarthrobacter aurescens
GGTTGCCCACGTGTTACTCACCCGTCCGCCGCTAACGTCATAGAAGCAAGCTTCTAATCAGTTCGCTCGACTTGCATGTATTAGGCACGCCGCCAGCGTTCATCCTGAGCTAGGATCAAACTCTCCGAAGAAATGTTTGACTTGCTCATTTAAAAAATAAAAATTAACGTTGACGTTTGTCGCTTTGTTCAGTTTTCAAAGTTCAACCGCCGCTCTTAAGCGACTTTACTAT
>NZ_JAOEFX010000077.1 GCF_025421775.1 Paenarthrobacter aurescens
CCGACTTTATGGCGAAGTTGATCACGAAGTTGCACGGCTGGCAACCTGACCACCCGCTTAACCCCAATGCGAGGATGGGCGCGATGGTTTCGACTGCGCATAAAGATAAGGTGATGGATTTTATTCAGACCGCAGTGACTCAGGGCGGTATTGTGCGCGCGGGTGGCGAGCAACGCGAAATCGAGACAGTCGCTAACTACATCCTGCCGACGGTGATTGAGATTGAAAGCGAAAACGTTAACTTATGGCGTGATGAAGTATTCGGTCCGGTGCTCGCGGTAAAAGTCTTTGATGATGAGTCGGAAGCCATCGAACTGGCGAATAATCATATTTACGCCCTTGCTG
>NZ_JAOEFX010000773.1 GCF_025421775.1 Paenarthrobacter aurescens
TGCGGCGATTCGTTACACTGATGTGAGCCATCGCCGCATGTCGGCGCCGCTTTGGACGGGTTTTAAACAGTTCGGAGCCACGGCGCTGACATGTGCGCGAAAACCGCGAGATAGCGGTAAGCTCTACATCGGGTAGTAAAACTTTTAGTGTGCCCGGTGAGACTTCGGCCTGCCGGGAGACAGCAACAAGAGGAAGGGCCGTCTGTGAGTTCGCAGAACCGAACCGGCAGCC
>NZ_JAOEFX010000774.1 GCF_025421775.1 Paenarthrobacter aurescens
CTGAACCACACCGGCGCCGTGATAAAGCGCTCCATCAGGGAGCGTTCCGGCGGGCGGATATCTGCTTCATACACCGCAATGCCGTTTTCACGCAGGCGTTTTTCGATGCTTTGCAGCTGTCGGTGGCTGCGGCAATAGAGTCCCAGCACCGGTCGGCGCCGGAAATCTTTTAGATCCAGCGGTTGCAGGCGCGTATGGCGCTCGTCGCGAATCAGCGCTTCGGTTTGCGCCT
>NZ_JAOEFX010000775.1 GCF_025421775.1 Paenarthrobacter aurescens
GGAAGTCTCGGTGCTGGTCCAGGGTCGATCAATCGTGGACCAGATGCGGGCGGTGGAGGTCCGGTACCGTGCAGCCAGCAAGGTGCTGCTGTTGGAGGATTGGCTTCGCCGCCAGGTTGGCCACATGGCCCTGGACAATCTGGACCGGCTGACGACATCGCTTCAATAGCACGTCTGGGCTGTCTCATAAGTCCAGCCGAGTCAGTCCTCCAACTGCAGGTACCACGTCACC
>NZ_JAOEFX010000776.1 GCF_025421775.1 Paenarthrobacter aurescens
CGCACGAGGCCATCCGACCCGCGGGAGTCTCCTTCCGCACTCCGGAGCAGGTTGCAAAGCAACTGAGCGGCGATGTGTTCCGGCTGTACGATCTCATCTGGAAGCGCACGGTTGCCTCCCAGATGGCTGACGCCAAGGGTTCAACCGCCACCATACGCCTCGGTGCAGTGGCCACTGACGGACGCGACGCAGAATTCTCGGCTTCCGGTACTGTCATCACCTTCCCGGGCTT
>NZ_JAOEFX010000777.1 GCF_025421775.1 Paenarthrobacter aurescens
ACACAAAACGCGTCACACTCGAGGCGGTGGGACAATCCACCCCAATACAACTGACTCAGACCCAGCACGCTTCGAGGCCCTCGGCGCGCTCGCGGGTCTGAATGCTGAAGCCGAACGGTTACAGGTTTCAAGCGCCCTGCACGTCGTGATTCACGAGGACCGCACCCAGTCCGGCCGGAAAGTGGCTTCCGTCGGCGTTCTGGCCGACACCCGGGAAGTCCAGAAAGTGGTG
>NZ_JAOEFX010000778.1 GCF_025421775.1 Paenarthrobacter aurescens
CTGAGTGTCGAGGCGGCCGCCAATATTCTGCGTTCGCTGTACGTTGATACCGCGCCGGTGCGCGGCCAGATTCCGGACATTGAACCGGATCAAATCCATCTGGCGATCAAAGAGAGTCGCGGGCTGGAACAGACGGCCGACAGCGTGCCGGAGTACGGTAAAGCGGGAAATATCAAGACCACGCGCGGCGTGATTAAACCGCGTACGCCAAACCCGGCGCAGTACATCGCCC
>NZ_JAOEFX010000779.1 GCF_025421775.1 Paenarthrobacter aurescens
GTAATCGGGCGTTTTAATTGAACAAGCATCTAAAAAGGATCTTCGTTTGAAGATCCTTTTTCAATGCCGATAATCAATGATTATGTTAAGTTAATTTCAAAATCATCCCGATATATAATACAATATTTTAAGAAATATTTTTCAATTCCTCAGTTAAACGTAGAAATTCTTCTTTGTTTCGGTCCTGTAATGACTGGTCAATCTCTTTTCGGATTTGCTCTTTTCGGAAATT
>NZ_JAOEFX010000780.1 GCF_025421775.1 Paenarthrobacter aurescens
TTCGCCACGGCTTATCGGCTGCTTCTGTCCCGGCGAGATGATATAATTTTTGCAATTTTTTCAAATAAAGTTGAAAGCCTGGTTCTCAGTTTGAGTGAGGAAGCTTTCAAATCGCAATCCCGACCGGAACCTGCAGATTTATGAGTAAACCAATTCAGATGGAACGTGGCGTCAAGTATCGCGATGCCGACAAAATGGCGCTGATTCCGGTAAAAACCGTGGTCACCGAAC
>NZ_JAOEFX010000781.1 GCF_025421775.1 Paenarthrobacter aurescens
CGGGACTTCTCACGGTTCCATTCCTGGGCGTTCATCGACTATGCCCGCGAGCTTCTTGCTGTCATCCGCGAGGTCACGCCGGACGTCCCGGCAACCACCAACTTCCTGGTCTCCAGCGCCACCAAGGCCTTGGACTACTTTGACTGGTCCAAGGACATGGACGTGGTGGCCAACGATCACGATCTGGTGGCGGCGGACCCGGAGCGCGAAATCGAGCTGGCTTTCAGTGCC
>NZ_JAOEFX010000078.1 GCF_025421775.1 Paenarthrobacter aurescens
CGCATAATTTTCCCGTAGCAGATAGGCCTCCAGCACCTCAGCCGCGTCAGCGTCGTCCTCAAAAATCAGGATATTTTAGGTCTGCATAACTCACCTTGACAGTTTCTTCATAAATCCCTGGCTGTTTGTTGACACAGCCCCGGGATACTTCGGCTGCGCGCTGCGGCTGCCCGGGCTAGGGGCGTTAAACGGTCCGATAAAGAGGTGACACGATGATAACAAGAACATCGCTGATGTACATGACCCATCTGCTACTCATGATTTCCGCTGCCGCCAGGGCGGATGGCGATGCACAGACCAGCCTGACGCTCGGCGCGGGGGTGCAATTCGCGCCACGCTACAGC
>NZ_JAOEFX010000007.1 GCF_025421775.1 Paenarthrobacter aurescens
AAACCCGACGTTAAGTGAGAGAGCGTCGCCCAAAACCCGACGTTAAGTGAGAGAGCGTCGCCCAAAACCCGACGTTAAGTGAGAGAGCGTCGCCCAAAACCCGACGTTAGGTGAGAGAGCGTCGCCCGAAACCCGACGTTAGGTGAGAGAGCGTCCAGGGGTTAGGCGTTGGCGATGGCCTCATTGAGCGCCCCCAGCACCAGGGTCACGGAGGCCGGGTTGGCATTCGGGCCCATCATGCCGATGCGCCACACGGTGTCCGCGAACTCCCCTACGCCCGAGCCAATTTCCATGCTGAAGTTCTCCAGAAGGTAAGCGCGGACGGCAGCCGAGTTGACGCCGTCGGGCACTCTGACGGTGGTGAGGCTCGGCAGTCGGGCGCCCTCGGCAGCGAACAGTTCCAATCCCATTTCCTGCAGCCCGTTCTGCAAGGCCGTGCCCGCTGCCCGGTGCCGGGCCTGCACCACGTCCAGGCCCTCGGCGAGGATACGGTCCAAGGCCGCTTCGAGTCCGGCGATCATGGTGACCGGTGCAGTGTGGTGGTAGGTTCGGGCCCCGCTGGCCGCGCCGACGTACCCGCCGAGCAACCCGATGTCGAGGTACCAGGACCGCGGATCCTTGATGCGGCGCTCGAAGGCGTGGTCGGACACCGTGAACGGCGACAGTCCCGGCGGGACACCCAGGCACTTCTGTGTTCCGGCGTATCCGACGTCGATCCCCCAGTCGTCTGCCAGGAGCTCCAGTCCGCCGATGGATGTCACGGCGTCGGCGATCAGCAGGGCGTCGCCCTTGCCGGCGCCCAGTGCGGCGATATCGGAGATGACGCCTACTGACGTCTCAGCGTGAACCGCGGCGATGACTTTCGGATTGGGGTGCGCCGACAGAACCCGGTCAGCGTCGATGGGCTGACCCCATTCGTGGTCGACGCGAACCACCGTCGCCCCACATCGCCGGGCGACCTCACACATCCGCGCCCCGAAAAGTCCGTTGACAGCGATCACTGCCACGTCGCCGTCGGACACGGTGTTCACGAAAGCCGCTTCCATCCCGCCGGAACCTGTGGCACTCAAAGGGAGTGTCCGCGCGTTGGAGGTCCCCCAGACAGTCCGAAGGCCCTCGCAGGTGTGGTCGAGCCGCTCGATGAACACCGGATCAAGGTGCCCCAGAACGGGGTAGGCCAAAGCAGCCATGGCTTCGGGGTAGCAATTGCTCGGGCCGGGACCGAACAGGAACCTGGACGTCAGAATGTCGGGCATGTGCGAACTCCTTCAGCTGGTTGAGGTCATTCTGCCCCAGCATGCTGTGCGGGGCGAGCCAAGCGTGCGCGGGCAGGCTTCCTGGGGCGCCGGAGCCGCTCCGTCCCCCAAACCGCAAAGGCCAGCAACGCGAAAAATGCCCCGAGAGCACTGGCCCCGGTCCAGCCCCATACGTCGTACACAGGCGCTACCGACGCAGCACCGGCCGCACTGCCCACGGAGTAGAACACCATGTAGCTGCCGATAATGCTGCTGGCGGATTCCTCGGCTCCGGTCACGATCATGGTCTGGCTGCTGACGTGGACCGCTTGAACAGCGGCGTCCAGCACGATGATGCCGGCAATGAACCACAGCAGCGACCAACTCCCCAGTGACAACGCCACCCACGAGCCAAGGAGCGCGGCCAGGCTGACTCCGGTGACCCGTTGTCCCCAACCCCGGTCCGCCGCAGCACCCGCCCGGGAGGCAGCCACGATCCCTATCAGCCCGGCCAGCCCGAAGAGTCCGATCAGGCTTGGCGGAAGGTTCCACGCCGGTCCGCTCAGCAGCAGTGACATACCGCTCCACAGCACCCCAAAGGACGCGAACAGCAGCATGGTGATGAGGGCACGGGTACGGAACACGGGACTGCTGCGGGTCAGGACCACGACGGACGAAACAGCCCGCCAGTAGCGAACATCTCCGCGGGCGCCACTGTCTGCCGGCAGGGCGCGGAAGGCGGCGATCGACAGGACTATCCCGGCCACCGCCGCGAGGACGTAGACCGACCGCCAGCCCCACAGCTCCGTCATACCTCCCGCCGCTGTCCGCGCCAGGATAATGCCACTCACGACGCCGGCAGTTACGGTGCCGATGCTCTCTCCCCTTTGGTCGGCGGTACTCGAGGCTGCGGTGTACGCCACGATAGTCTGCACCACGGAGGAAGCCACACCCAGGAACATGAAGCCGACGAGCAATGCAGTTTGGGATGAAGCCAGGGCCACAACACAGGCGCCCGCCGCGGTGGCCCCGATCTGCAGGGCGATGAGTGCGCGGCGGTCCACCATGTCCCCCAGTGGCACCAGGAGAACCAGCCCAAGGAGATACCCGGCTTGGGACGACGCCACCACCCACCCCACACCGGCCACGGCGATTCCCATATCCGCCCCGATGCGTTCAAGCAGGGGCTGTCCGTAGTAGAGGTTGGACACCATGAAGGCGGCCACGACGGCGAGCAACAGCAGGAGACGGCGGCTCAGGCCCCGCCTGGAAGACGTCTGATTGTTATTGCCCATGGTGCCGGCCTCCGAAAGATTGGTTTCAATATGCAACCAAATGAGCCTATGGGACAATGGTTTCATGTTGCAACCAAGCGATGTCGACTGGACTGACCCCGAATGCCCCGTTGCGAGGGCAGCCGACCTGGTGGGCGATAAGTGGATCCTGCTGATCATTCGGGACTCACTGGACGGCAAGCGCCGATTCTCGGAATTTGAGCGGTCACTGGGCGTAGCGAAGAACATTCTTTCGGACCGCCTGCGCCTCCTCGTGGACAGGGGCATCCTCACCCGGACTCCGAATGACCGTGGGACGCGGAGCGAGTATGAGCTCACAGGGGCCGGTCGCGATCTGTTCACGCTGATCCTCAGCCTCCGGCAGTGGGGCGAGCGAAATGCCTTCGCAGCCGGGGAGAAGCACTCCGTGGTGATCGACCACCTCACAGGTGAACCGGTCCCACAGCTCCAGCCACACAGGGAGGACGGCAGCGAACTCAGCCCCGAGCAGACGCTGCTCGTCAAAGTGGGCCAACCGCTACCCGAAAACGTGAAGTAGCTGCACCCCCAGGAAACCCCCAAGCCCAAACTGCTAAGGTTACTCACCAACACGGAGGCCGCCACGGACAGGGGACATGAGTGACGACTGAAGGTAAAGAGTCGGCGGAGACCGGCATACGGGGTGAAGTCAGCCAGGACCGGTTCGTCGCCGGACAGGACCTGACGCGCTGGAAATCCCCCGTCGGCCGGACCATGGCCCGGAGCGCCGAGTGGGCCACCAGGCTGCTGGGACCCTACGCCGCACTGGTCATCACGCTGGCGGCGGGGCTGGCCGTGGCATTGTCCCTCGCTTGGGCTTTTGGCGAAGTCTACGAGTCCGTGACGGAAGCCGACGGCGTGGCAGGCTTGGACGACCCCGTGCTGGCTGCAGCCAAATCAGTCCGATCCCCCGCCCTGGATGTCGCTGTCACGGCGTACACGAATATCGGCGGCACCGTGGGCATGCCCATCATTGCCGTGGGCATCATGATCTTCCTGGCCACCAAACGGCGGTCTTGGACGCCGGTTATCCTGATGCTCGCTGCCGGACTGGGATCGCTGGTCATTACCGTCCTGGGCAAGCCGATCTTCGGCCGGACCCGCCCGGACATGGCCGATGCAATTCCGCCTTACGAGCATTCCGCCTCATTCCCCAGCGGCCACTCCTTGAACTCGATCGTGATCGCCGGCATCGTGGCCTACCTGATCATCCTGCGGCTCAAGACCATGCAGGCACGGGTGATCACGGTACTCGTGGCCGCGGCGTTCGCCCTCACCATGGGCTTGAGCCGGGTCTACCTGGGCCATCATTGGCTCACGGACGTGCTGGCAGCATGGGCCATAGGCATCGCGTGGCTGGCCCTGGTGATCACCGCACACCGCCTTTACCTGACAGTGCGAACAAGAGGTCATGGCGCGGTAGTCTCTTGACACCGAGCCGCTCACTCAGCTTAACTGAATTACGTATGCTGAAATAACAGTTCCATGATGCGGAAGCTCGAAGCAAAGGCTTCCTCTTGCAACAGCAGGAGTTCCGCATAGCCCACACCATGGATGCCAGCATTTTTGCACGAGGATGACACAAGCATGGAGCTTGCAGTATTCAACAGTGTTGACCGGGACGAGGCCATCAGGACCCTGACCCCTTGCCTGGATATCAGCCGCTGGGTGGAGGCCATCGTGGACGCGCGCCCCTACGCCAGTGTCGACGAACTGCTGGGGCAAGCCCAGCGTGCCGCCGAGCCCTTCACCGCGGCCGAAGTGGAGTCAGCCATGGCCCACCACCCCCGCATCGGCGAACGCCCCAAGGCCCAAACCACCGAGGCCGCGATGTCGCGTTCGGAGCAGGCCGGCGTGGACCCGGGCGACAACCAAACCACCACCGCCCTTGCCGAGGGAAACCGCGCCTACGAGGAGAAGTTCGGCAGGGTCTTCCTGATCCGTGCTGCAGGCCGCAGCGCACAGGAGATGCTCGCCGCCCTCCAGGAACGAATCAGCCACACCCCCGAAGAAGAAGACACAATCGTGGCTGGCCAATTGCGGGAGATCGCACTGCTGCGCCTTTCCGGATTGATCAGCGAAGGAGTCAACGCATGAGCGTTTCACAAGTAACCACCCACATCCTGGACACCGGTTCCGGGCGTCCGGCGGCGGGTGTCGCCGTCGTACTCTACGTCCGCGAAGGTGACGACTGGACCTTGGTGGCGAAGGGTGAGACCGACGCCGACGGCCGCATCAAGACCCTCGGGCCGGAGCGGATCCCCGGCGGCGCCTACCGGCTGAACTTCGCCACGGGCGCCTACTACGAGGGCCTTGGCACGGAGACGTTCTTCCCGGAAGTGGATCTGAACTTCACAGTTTCCGACGCCGGTGAGCACTATCACGTGCCGCTCCTTCTGAGCCCGTTCGCGTTCTCGACGTACCGCGGCAGCTAACTCCAGGACTTTGTGTACAGATAATGCCCTTAAGGTGACTCCTTAAGGGCATTATCTGTACACAAACGCGGAACGGTACGCTTGAAGGCATGGCTTCAGAGGACACCACCCCCAACTCCGCCCGCCGCGAGATCACCGTTCGCAGGGCACCCAAGTTTGTACCCTTCATGATTTTGGGAGCAGTGGTTGGTGCAATTGTGGCGGCAATCATCGCTTACGGCCGCCAGGCCGACCCCGCCTTCGACGCCGGCACAGTCTTCGGCTTCTTCCTGATCGTTTGCGCCGGCGGCGGCGTCATTCTGTTTTCGATCCTCGCCCTGATCCTGGACCGCATCAGCGTCAAGCGATCACAGCGCGCCGTAGTGGAAGCCGTTCCGGATTCGGTTCCGGATGAAGGGCCAGAACACGACGACGTCCGCTAAGTTGGGCGCCCGGCCGCCTCTTTGGAGGGGAGCCAATGTGAGACACACCGCATTTTCGCCGGAACACGCCAGTTCTGCGCCCATTCCCAGGGTCACATAGGCCGCGAAGGAACTTACCACGGCCACAACATGAGACAATCGACCAGTGGCACGTGGCGACGGAAAACTTTCTCATGATCTTCTCCCCGGCGAAAAAGGCCCCCAGGACGCTTGTGGCGTCTTCGGGGTTTGGGCTCCCGGTGAAGAAGTAGCAAAACTCACCTATTACGGGCTGTATGCGCTGCAGCACCGCGGACAAGAATCGGCTGGTATTGCTACCAGTGACGGCAAGCGCATCAATGTCTATAAAGACATGGGCCTTGTGTCCCAGGTCTTCGATGAGACAACCCTGAACACCCTTACCGGGCACCTGGCTGTTGGCCACTGCCGGTATTCCACCACCGGTGCAAGCCACTGGGCCAATGCGCAGCCAACCCTGGGTGCGACCGCAACCGGCACGGTTGCTTTGGCCCACAACGGCAACCTGACCAACACCGCTGAGCTCCGGGAAATGATCCTTGAGCGCAACGACGGCCAGTTGACCGGTGAAATGAAGCAGGGCAATACCTCGGACACCGCTCTGGTGACCGCTCTCCTTGAGGGCGAAGAGGGCAAGACCCTGGAGCAGACCGCACTGGAGCTGCTGCCCAAGATCAAGGGTGGCTTCTGCTTCGTCTTCATGGATGAAGGAACCCTCTACGCAGCCCGCGATACCTACGGCATCCGCCCGCTGTGTCTTGGCCGCCTGGACCGCGGTTGGGTTGTCGCTTCCGAGCAGGCAGGCCTGGCCACCGTTGGTGCGAGCTTCATCCGCGAGATCGAGCCCGGCGAGTTCATTGCCATCGACGAGGACGGCGTCCGTTCGCAGCGCTTCGCCGAAGCAACGCCCGCTGGCTGCGTCTTCGAATACGTCTACCTGGCCCGTCCGGACGCTGCCATTGCCGGCCGCTCCGTGTACGAAGCCCGCGTTGAGATGGGCCGCCAATTGGCCCGCGAAAACACGCATGAGGCAGACCTGGTCATTCCTGTCCCCGAGTCCGGCACCCCCGCGGCTGTTGGCTACGCCGAGCAGTCGGGCATCCCGTTCGCGCACGGCTTCGTCAAGAACGCCTACGTGGGACGAACGTTCATCCAGCCGTCGCAAACCCTGCGCCAGCTGGGTATCCGGCTCAAGCTCAACGCACTGGAATCCGTGATCCGCGGAAAGCGCATTGTGGTGGTGGATGACTCGATCGTCCGCGGCAACACCCAGCGCGCCATCGTTCGGATGCTCCGGGAAGCCGGTGCCGCTGCGGTGCACGTCAAGATTTCTTCTCCCCCGGTCCAGTGGCCCTGCTTCTACGGCATCGACTTCGCATCCCGTGCGGAACTCATCGCCAACGGCGCCACCATCGAGGAGATCTCCCAGGCCATCGGCGCCGACTCGCTGGCCTACATCTCCGAGGACGGCATGATCGGGGCAACCCAGCAGCCGCGCGAACGCCTCTGCACGGCCTGCTTCACCGGCAAGTACCCCATCGAGCTGCCGCACGCGGACAAGTTGGGCAAGAACCTCCTGGAGCGCACCGACCTTGGCGGGCTACCTGCTGCCGAGGACACCGCCGTGGACGATTCCGAGGATCCGGCCGAGAAGCCGGGCGCCACGGGTTGCGATCCCGGGCCTGACGCTGAATTCGAAAACCTCCTTACCGACGCTGATCGTTTGACCGACGCCGACAAGAAAGAGTCTGTATGAGCTCCGCAACACCCGCCGCTGAGAACAACTCCGGTATCACCTACGCTTCTGCCGGCGTCGACGTTGAAGCGGGCGACCGCGCAGTCGAACTCATGAAGGGCGCCATCAAGGCGACGCACAACTCTTCGGTGATTGGCGGCGTCGGCGGTTTCGCTGGCCTGTACGACGTCTCGAAGCTCCTGACTTACAAGAAGCCGCTGCTGGCCACGTCCACCGACGGTGTTGGCACCAAGGTAGCCATCGCGCAGGCCATGGACATCCACGACACCATCGGTTTCGACCTGGTGGGCATGGTGGTGGACGACATCGTTGTAGTGGGTGCTGAGCCGCTCTATATGACCGACTACATCGCCTGCGGCAAGGTTGTCCCGGAGCGCATCGCTGACATTGTCCGCGGTATCGCTGCTGCCTGCTCCGTTGCCGGCACCGCCCTGGTGGGCGGCGAAACCGCTGAGCACCCGGGCCTCCTGGGTGAGCACGAGTACGACGTCGCAGGTGCCGCAACCGGCATCGTCGAGGCCGACGCCCTGCTCGGTCCGGACCGCGTCCGCGCCGGCGACGTCGTCATCGGTATGGCTTCATCCGGCCTGCACTCCAACGGCTACTCCCTGGTCCGCCGCGTCATCAACCACGCCGGTTGGGCCCTGGACCGCCAGGTTTCCGAGCTCGGCCGCACGCTGGGCGAAGAGCTCCTGGAGCCGACCCGCGTCTACGCAGCTGACTGCCTCGACCTTGCCCGCACCTTCCCCGTTGCAGGTGGCGCAGCCGTTCACGGCTTCAGCCACGTCACCGGTGGTGGCCTGGCCGCCAACCTGGCCCGCGTCCTCCCGCAGGGCCTGGTGGCCACGGTTGACCGCAACACCTGGGAACTGCCCGCCATCTTCAAGCTGGTTTCCGAGCTGGGCAACGTTCCGCTGGCCGACCTGGAGCGCACGTTGAACCTCGGCGTGGGCATGGTCGCCATCGTTTCCGCCGAAGCAGCCGACGCCGCAGTGGCCCGCCTCAACGACCGCGGACTGCCGTCCTGGGTCATGGGCACCGTTTCAGCTGACAGCGACTCGATCGACAAGACCGGCCCGGACTACGTCCAGGGTGCCAAGGGCGTCGACGGCGGCGCTGTCCGTTTGGTGAACGCCTACGCCTAAGCGGTATATCGCTTCATAAAGAGAGCGGCCGGGCAGTCTTGGACTGCCCGGCCGCTCTCTCTTTGCTGCCTGGTTCTATGTCTGGATCAGGCTCAGGATTCCGCCCTGCGGATCCTGAATGGTGGCGAGGGACCCCGCCTCAGGTTTCTCCTCCGGCTCCACCAGGAGCTCTCCCCCGGCCGCCACAGCAGCTTCGGCGGCCTTGCGGACATCCGCTACGCCGAAATAAATCTGCCAGGCGGCCTCGTCGCCTTCGTCGGCAGGGACAACACCTGCCACTTCGTCACCGTTGACCATCAGCGTGCTGTAGCTGCCGCCGTCGTCCTGGGGATATTCGGTAACCTCGTGACCGAAAAGCTGCTGGAAAAACGCGACGGCGGACTGCGGCTCAGGCGTCAACAGTTCAGCCCACGCCAACGCACCGGGCTCGTTGAACAGGTGGCTTCCCACATGCGTTCCAGCCTGCCAAACGCCGGTGGTTCCGCCGCCGGGAGGTTCAATGAACGCCAGGACACCGGTATCCGCAACAGCCTCGGGTCCGAACTGGAGCTTCCCGCCGGCATGGACAGCGTCGTCTGCAATTTCTTCAGTGTCCGTGGCGGCTATGTAAATGTTCCATTGGCCGTGCGTTCCCGCAGCCTCCTGCATGGGGTTCTGCGGTGCGATCACCGCCACTAACTGGTCCTTGACGAAGGCCTGCGCATAGCTGCGGCCATCAGGAGTGGGCAGGTCTTTGTACTTCCAGCCGAATACGCGCTGATAGAAGTCTTTGGCCGCGGCGACGTCCCTGGTCTGCAGGTCCGCCCAGCACGGCTCGCCGCTGGGGTAGTGCTGCCGGGCCGTCATGCGGTGAGGCCTGTCATGATGCTGAACGCCGCCCCGGCCGGATCCATGAGGACAGCCATGCGGCCAACGCCGGGCACATCGAAGGCGGGCGCGATGATATGGCTCCCCAACTCAACGGCCTGCTGAACTGCCGCATCCACTTCCTCAACGGCGAAGTAGGTCATCCAAAATGGCGATAAGCCCTCAATGGGCAACGTAAGCGCGCCGGCTATGCGCTTTCCTTCCACCAAGAGGCTGGTGTACTCCTGCAGGTCACCGGCCGGTTCAGTTTCGCTGGTGCACCCTGTCACAGCCTCATAGAACGCTACGGCCTTGGGGACGTCATTTGTTTGCAGCTCATTCCAAATCATGGTCCCCGGTTCATTGACCAGCCCTGATCCGGGGTGGTTGCCGGCCTCCCAAAAGCCGATCTGGGCCCCGGTGGGATCTGTGGCGAAGAACATCCGCCCGCTGCCGTTGGGCACCGAGTCGGGAGGGAAGAGAAGGGTTCCGCCAGCGGCTTCCACGCGTTGGGCGGCCTCGTCAGCGGAATCCACGGCAATATAGTTCGCCCAGTATGAAGGCATCCCCTCCGGAGCGTCGGGCATCTGCTGCATCATGCCGGCAACGTAGCGGCCCTGGAGCTTGGCCATGTAGTAGGTGGCGCCGTTCCCGGCGTCCATGGCGTCCAGCTCCCATCCAAAGAGGTCACTGTAGAACTTCCTGGACACGTCGATGTCGGTGGAGGACAGGTCCACCCAACACGGTGTTCCCTGCTTGTAGCTGTCGACCTCCGGCATGGATTTCCCTTTCGATGAGCTCGAACTCCAGCCTACGCAAAAAAGGGCCCTCAGGGTACGCCAATGAATGGCGTGCCCTGGGGGCCCTTTTTCAGAAGATATACGGCATCCGGAGATGCGCGATGACCTTGATGTACGACGGCGGTCCGCAACTCAGCACCTACGGCACCTGTTGGTTGCGACAGCTATCCGATTCGGCGGGTGTCAACCTCGTCGTCATCGTCTTCCGCGTACTTGTCCTCGTAGGCCGAATAGTCCGGCTCCGAGGGATCTTCGGGGAAGTGGCTCTTGACACGACTGGACGGACCCGTGAGCTCCCGCTCAAGTGCCGAATAGTCAGTGTTCGGGGAGTAGTACTTAATATCCCGAGCCTGCTTGGTAGCTTTTGCCTTTTGACGGCCGCGCCCCATGGCGTGACCCCCTTTTGTACTTGGACCGGAGGTGGTCACCTTGGCTATCGGTGAGGCCCCGGAATGTTTGGTCAATTTGTCGTATGTCTAGATTACATGCTTTCGGGAGTGCCTGCGCGCCACCACAGCGCGGCGCGAGGGCCGACTCCTGCCAAAACCAAGGCTGAACACCTCCCAGGGACTCGAAAATTGGGTAGAGTCTGCCTCAATGCGGCGTCACAGCAGGAAGGCACACCCAGAAAATGAGCCAGGACAACACTCCCCCGCGCGATGGTTCACCACGCGATCAAGCCAAGGATGGGGTGCCCCCCGCGCCCGAAACACCACCGGCAGCCGGTGAGCAGCCGCGATCTGAACCTTTGGTGCCACCGTCGGGCCTCGAGCCGGACCCTGCGCCCGAGATCGATCCCGACTTCGTGCCGAACCCAGGGGAACAGCCCGATCCCGCAGCGCCACCGACGGACGCCCAGGCACCTGCTTACCCCGCCGGGTATCCGGGACAGGAGTGGCAGCCTGAACCGCACGGAGATCCGGTCAAACGGCAAAGGCTGGTCATCGGCGGGATAGTAGTGGGCGTACTGGTGCTCATTGGCGTGGTGATCTGGGTGCTGCTCAATCTGCTGGGAACGCGGCCTGAAGCTGCGGTCACCACTCCGACTGCCACAGCGACCCCTGGCCCGCTTCCGCGTGACGCGAATGCGAAGGACTTCCTAGTGGGCGATTGCTTCGCTGATTTCGATCCCAATGCCAGTGTGGCAAGGGCCGTGGCCTGCGACACCGAGCACTCCGCCCAGCTCATTGGGGTCCACGCCTACCCGACCGACGATTCGTTCCCCGGAACCAACGCCATGCGGGACAAGGGCCGGGAAGTCTGCAAGGCAGCTGTGGCAAAGCTCAACGCGGCAGCCGGCAATTACGTCCTCCTTCAGCAGAACGTTTATCCGAGCCCCACCAGTTGGGATCGGGGCGACCGCCGCGTTGATTGCTTCATCGTGGTGGACTCAGGCAACACCATTAAGGAAGATCTCCTCCAGAAATAGCCCACCAGCCACCATTACTTCCTGCGAACCGTGAGTCCCGTCCCCGCGGGCATGCCGCCGTCGGGACCTGCCAACGACTCCAGACCCTCAATGGTGAGTTCGTCGAGGTCGGCGGCGGTGTCCACCAGCACGGTGTCGCCGTCGCTGATCTCGCCGGCGAGGATCTCCTTGGCGAGGCGGTCGCCGATCTCACGCTGAACCAGCCGACGCAGCGGCCGGGCTCCGTAAGCAGGATCGAAGCCGGACATGGCCAACCAGGCGCGGGCACCGTCAGTCACCTCGAGGCTCAGGCGACGATCGCGGAGCCGGTTGGCCAGTTCGGCCACGTGCAGCTCCACAATCCGGGCCAGTTCCTCCACGGACAGCGGATCGAAGAGCACGATCTCGTCCAGGCGGTTCAGGAACTCAGGCTTGAACGATGCCTGCACCACGGCCATGACGGCCTCTCGCTTGGCCCGGGCATCCAGCGACTGGTCCACCAG
Organism: Paenarthrobacter aurescens; assembly: GCF_025421775.1. Classification (GTDB taxonomy): domain Bacteria; phylum Actinomycetota; class Actinomycetes; order Actinomycetales; family Micrococcaceae; genus Arthrobacter; species Arthrobacter aurescens_B. The sequence goes on from NZ_JAOEFX010000007.1 coordinate 11,882, forward strand.
GAACTGGCTTCCTGAATTGGAGGTCAGCACCAGGATGGTGTTTCGGAAATCCACGGTGCGGCCCTGACCGTCGGTGAGCCGTCCGTCGTCGAGGACCTGCAGGAGGATGTCGAAGACCTCAGGGTGGGCCTTCTCCACTTCATCGAGCAGGACTACCGAATACGGACGGCGACGTACAGCCTCGGTCAGCTGCCCGCCTTCCTCATAGCCCACGTATCCCGGAGGGGCACCCACCAGGCGGGCTACGGCGTGCTTCTCGCTGTACTCGGACATGTCGATCCGGATCATGGCGCGTTCGTCGTCGAAGAGGAAGTCAGCCAAGGCCTTGGCCAGTTCCGTCTTGCCGACACCCGTGGGGCCAAGGAACAAGAACGATCCTGTGGGCCTGTTGGGATCGCTGATGCCGGCTCGTGCACGCCGCACGGCATCGGACACCGCCTGCACGGCTTTGGTCTGGCCGATCAGTCGCTTGCCAAGCTCTTCCTCCATGTGGAGGAGCTTCTGGGACTCACCTTGGAGCATGCGTCCGGCAGGGATGCCGGTCCAGGCGGAGATGACCTCGGCAATGTCGTCAGCGGTTACGTCCTCGGCCACCATGAGTTCCGGTTTCGAGTCGCTCCGGGCGGATTCCTCCTCAGCAGCGGCGCTCAGCTCCCGTTCGAGGGCAGGCAGCTCTCCGTAAAGGATCCGTGAGGCCGATTCGAGGTCGCCTTCGCGCTGGGCCTTGTCCGCGACGGAACGCAGTTCGTCGATCTTGGCCTTGAGGTCGCCGACGCGGTTCAGTCCGGCTTTCTCAGCTTCCCAGCGCGCGTTCAACGCACTGAGTTCTTCGTTCTTGTCCGCCTTGTCCGCGCGGAGCGCAGCCAGCCTCTCCACCGACGCAGGGTCAGTTTCGCCCTGGAGGGCCAGTTCTTCCATGGTCAGGCGGTCGACGGCGCGGCGGAGCTGGTCGATCTCCTCCGGTGCGGAATCGATCTCCATGCGGAGCCGTGACGCGGCCTCGTCCACCAGGTCGATGGCCTTGTCCGGCAACTGGCGTCCGGAGATGTAGCGGTTGGACAGCGTTGCAGCGGCCACCAGCGCGGAGTCGGCGATGGCCACCTTGTGGTGGGCCTCGTAGCGCTCCTTCAAACCACGCAGAATACCGATGGTGTCCTCAACGCTGGGCTCGCCAACGTAGACCTGCTGGAAGCGGCGCTCCAAGGCCGGGTCCTTCTCGATGTTCTCGCGGTACTCGTCCAGGGTGGTGGCCCCGATCAGGCGCAGCTCGCCGCGGGCCAGCATGGGCTTCAACATATTGCCCGCATCCATGGCGCTGTCACCTGTGGCACCGGCACCAACTACGGTGTGGATTTCGTCGATGAATGTGACGATCTGGCCGTTGGAGTTCTTGATTTCCTCGAGTACGGCCTTCAGTCGCTCCTCGAACTCGCCGCGGTACTTGGCGCCGGCCACCATGGAGGCAAGATCCAGTGCGATCAGCGTCTTGCCGCGCAAGCTTTCGGGGACGTCGCCGGCCACCATGCGCTGGGCAAGGCCTTCGACGACGGCGGTCTTGCCGACGCCGGGCTCACCGATCAGAACGGGGTTGTTCTTGGTGCGGCGGCTCAGGACCTGGACGACGCGTCGAATCTCGCTGTCCCGCCCAATGACGGGGTCCAGCTTGCCCGAGCGGGCCACCGCGGTGAGGTCAGTACCGAACTTCTCCAAGGCCTGGAAGGTGTTCTCCGGGTCCGGGGAATTGACGTTCCTGTCGCCCCGGACACCCGGCAGGGCGGCGAGCAGAGCCTCGTGGGAGGCGCCGGCGTCGCGCATTAATTTGCCGACGGAGTCACTTCCGGCCGAGAGGCCCAGCAGCAGGTGTTCGGTGGAGACGAAGGAGTCGCCGAGTTTGTCGGCCTCGTTCTGGGCAGCCTGGATGGCCTGCATGGACTGACGGGACAGCTGTGCTTGCTGGACCGAGCTGCCCGATGTGGACGGAAGCGCCTTGATGGCGGAGCTGGCCTGCACGCTCACGGCATCAGGATCGGCCCCGGTGGCGCGCAGAAGTGCCACGGCGACGCCCTCGCGCTGGTCCATGAGGGCTTTCAGCAGGTGGGCAGGCTCAAGCTGCGGGTTGCCGGCAGTTGATGCGTTCATGGCGGCCGCAGAAAGGGCCTCCTGGCTTTTGGTGGTGAATTTGACGTCCAAAGAGTGCTCCCTTTCTGGGTTAGACCAATACTTTCAAAGTTGAGTCTACTACGCTCAACTTTGAATTCAGGGTCATTGTGTTCCATGTTTGCCCACGGCGAAACTGCTGTCCAGAGTCCACCGGAATCGGGGGAAAGTAGGCTGGGGTCATGGACACAATCTCCAGTACGGAAGAACTCGAAGAGCTGATCGGATTGCCCCTTGATCGTGTGCGAAAGAAGGTCCGCACCTCGCTCAGTGATTTCGACCGGCAATGGTTGGCCGCAAGTCCCTTCTGCGTGATCTCAACGACTGACGCGCAGGGTCGCGTTGACGCCTCACCCAAGGGCGACCCCGCCGGATTCATCCTCGTCCTGGACGAACACACCATCGCCATCCCGGAACGCCCCGGAAACAAGCTCACCTTCGGCTTCCACAACATTCTGGAGAACCCGAATGTCGGCATCCTCTCGGTGGTTCCGGGCCGCACGGATACCCTCCGGATCAACGGGACCGCGCAGATTGTCCGCGACGCCGATTTCTTCGATCTCATGGTGGTCAAGGGGCACCGTCCGCGCGCCGCCGTGGTGGTTTCCATCGAAGAAGTGTTCACACACTGCGGCAAGGCGTTCATGCGCAGCGGCCTGTGGCAGCCCGGGACCTGGGAGACCGGCGACCTGCCGAGCATCGCGGTGCTTTCACAGGCCTACACGCAGCCGGAAACTCCGCTGGAAGAGCTGGAGACCTATTACGGGCCGTCCTACGCGGAGAAGATGTATCGGGAGTAGACAGGCTCAGGCCGGATAGACCGCCACCAGCGCAGACTTGACCACGAACCGCACGTCCATGCCCGGGACAAGTCCAAGGTCGGCTGACGCCGCGGGGGTGATGTCGGCGGACAATGCCTGGGCCGAACCGCCCGCGGCGCGGACCCGGATCTGGTCACCGTGCGGTTCAAGGTCCGTGATGGTGACGGGAAACGAATTGCGGGGGCTTCCGTGGACATCGCCCAGGAAGACGGAAACGCTCGACGGCGGGAACGCCGCCACACCTGCCTGGCCGGGCGAAGGTGACCAGCCGGAATCGTGTTGACCCGCGAAAACCCGGCCATCCGGCGTCGTGATTCCTTCCTCGGTGAGCGTCCCGGTGACGAGGTTCAGCCCGGCGAGTCCAGCTGCAAAGTGGCTCCTGGGCCGTTCGAGGACATCCCGGGTTGGGCCTTCTTCAACAATGCGGCCCTTTTCCACCACGATGACACGGTCGGCCAGCATGTAGGCGTCCAGGACATCGTGGGTGACGATGATGGCCTTCCGATCCTTCAAAACCCGCTTAAGCACGCGGCGAAGCAACGGTGCCGCATGGATGTCGAGGGCGGCCATGGGCTCATCGAGAAGGAGGAGCTCGGGCTCGGCGGCCAAAGCGCGGGCCACTGCCACACGTTGGGCCTGCCCGCCGGATAGTTGCGAAGGTTTTCGGTTGGCGAGGGGCATGGCGTCCACTTCGGCAAGCCAGTGCTGTGCGGTTTCCCGTGCCGCCACTTTGGAAGCTCCGGCACTCCGAGGTCCGAACGCCACGTTGTCCAGGGCGTTCAAATGTGGAAACAGCAGCGCTTCCTGGGCCAACAAAGCAGTCCCCCGCAGGTGGGGTGCCTTCCAAAGGCGAGTGCCGTCGTCGAGGTTGAACAGCTGTTTGTCGGCGATCCGTGCCGAACCGGAATCCGGTCGCAACAGCCCGGAAATCACACCCAGCAGAGTGGATTTGCCCGCACCGTTGGGACCGAGGATGGCCACAGTTTCGCCGTCGGCGAGGCTGAGTGACATGTCGAAGTTCCTGGCGTGGAGGCTGGCTTGCAGTTCGAAACTCATGCTTGGCCCCCCGAGGCCGCGCTGCCCCGCCGGCGACCATAGCTGAGCCCCACCACAGCCACCGCGACCGCCACCAGGACCAAGGACAGCGCTACTGCGGCGTCGGGGTCGGTCTCCCGCTGCAGATAGATCTCCAGCGGCAGCGTGCGGGTCACCCCTTCCAGGCTTCCGGCGAACGTCAGAGTCGCACCGAACTCCCCCAGGCTGCGCGCGAACGACAACACGGCTCCCGACGCCAGCCCCGGCAGGACCAGCGGAAGCGTGACGCGGCGAAGGACCGTGGTGGGTCGGGCCCCGAGGGTCGCCGCGACGGCTTCATATCTGTTTCCGGCCGACCGCAGCGCCCCTTCCAGGCTGACCACCAGGAAGGGCAAGGCCACGAACGTCTGCGCCAGGATCACGGCGGTGGTGGAGAATGCGATCTGGATACCCGCTACCTCCAGGGACTTCCCCAGGAGGCCCTGCCGCCCAAACGTGTACAGGAGCGCGATACCCCCGACGACTGGTGGCAGCACCAGCGGCAAGAGGACGAACGCCCTCAGGAGCCGCTGGCCCGGGAACTCGCCGCGGGCCAGCACCAACGCCAAAGGAACTCCCAGCACGACGCACAGCAGAGTGCTGGCGGCCGAGGTCCGCAGGCTCAGCCCCAAGGCGGCGAGCGAGGGTTCTGACGTGATGAGCGGAATGAACTGCGGCCAGTTGACCTTTGCGACCATAGCCACCAATGGAAGGACCACCAGCATCCCGCCCACGGCTGCCACAGCGTAAACCCACCGTGGGACACCGTGATAGCCAAAGGTGCTGCGCCTGTTCATGGGCTTCCTACGGGGTTCCGAAGCCGGCGTCGCTGAGAACCTTCTTGCCTGCCTCGCCGGTGACCGCCGCGATGAACGCCGCTGCCAGCTCTTTGTTCTTGCCGGTGCCAACAGTGGCAATCGGGTAGGTGTTGACGGCCTTGTCCGATTCCGGGAACGGGATGCCCTTGACCTTGTCCCCGGCTCCCTTGACGTCTGTGACGTACACCAGGCCCGCGTCGGCTTCACCCGAGGTGACCTTGCCCAGCACATCGGTCACGGACGATTCCTCGCTGACAGGACTCAACGGGATTCCGGTGGCCTTCTCAACGGTGTCCGTGGCCGTTCCGCAAGGCACCTGGCTGGCGCAGGTGACCACCTTGACTTCGGGTTTGGCCAAGTCGGCAAAGGAAGAGATCGACGCCGGATTGCTGGGTGGGACGGCAATCTCCAGGACGTTGGTGGCGAAGTCGGTCGCCGTACCATCCACGAGTTTGGCCTCGGCGAGCTTGGTCATGCTCTTGGTGTCGGCTGAGGCGAACACGTCAGCGGGGGCACCTTGGGTGATCTGGGTGACCAGGTCCGAGGAACCCGCAAAGCTCAGCGTCACCTTGGTACCCGGGTTCTTGGCTTCGAAGTCCTTGGCCAGCTGCGTGAACGTGGATTTGAGCGAGGCAGCGGCAAAGACTGTGACAGTTCCGGAGAGCTGCCCTGTGGCACTGCCGTTGGAAGGTTCCGGGGCGCCGGAAGCACAGCCTGCCAGGCTGGCGGCAAGGGCGCCTCCCAGCAACGCGGCGCTGAAGGAAGTACGCAGGATCCTCATATGATGCTCTTTCCCTGCGGAGTTTCGATAATGACGGTGGTGGCTTTGACCACGGCGGTGGCAACAGAACCGAGCTCGAGTCCAAGTTCCCGCACGGCCTCGCTGCTCATGAGGGACACCACCCGGAACGGACCACACTGAAGCTCCACCTGGGCCATGACCTTGTCCGTAGTGATCCCTGTAACCAGGCCGACGAACCGGTTGCGGGCCGAACTGCCCGGACGGGAGGGATCGTCCGGGAGGTGCGACTGGTCGCGGGCAAGCGTTGCGAGTTCCAGTCCGTCCACGGCGAGACGTCCAGCCGGGTCCTTCTGGGCGGTCAGCGTTCCGTTCTCCGTCCAGCGCCTCACGGTGTCATCGCTGACACCCAGGAAACGCGCGGCTTCGGAGATTCGTATTTGCGGCATGGAATGAGTTTAGTTCCGCATTTGAGGATTAAGCGATTCACATCATCCGCAAACGAAATATGACCAACGGTTCTTGCCGTGCGCGACTCAGTGCGCGGCCGCCGTCGTGAACGCAACCTCAGCACCTCGGATGAACTTGCTCCACCTCCAGGGTGAACCAGGGCCGAAACGGCACCGAAGCCGGAGTCCGACACCCTAGTGTTGAGGTCATGCCCACTCGAATCCAGGCTCTCCGCCCCGCCGCAGCGCCGATCGTTGCCGCTGCCATGCTCCTGGCGTTGATGATCCTTGACGAACGCGGCTTCGATGCTGCGAGCGCCGTGCTGTTGGCGCTGACGGCAGCGGTGGCTGCAGCGGAGCTGATCCCGGTTCCGGCGTTCATCTTCGCGTTCGCAGCCTTGGGACTCCAAGCATTCGGCATCTTCCCGAGCGTGATGGTCACCGGCGCAACCCAGTTCGTCATGCTTCCTGTTCTTGTCTTCTTCGCAACCCTGGGCTGGAGGGAACCACAACGGTGGCCGCTACCCGTCGCCGCTGTTGCCGCCGCCGGGATGGTTGCTGTGAACTGGTTCGCTGACACCAGCTGGATCAATTTCGTGTTCGGCAAGCAACTCGCCGAAGCGGGTACTTTCCGGATCGCGCTGTACGCCTTCCTGGTTTTTGCCTCCTTTTCGGCACTCACCCTGGCAGGGTGGGCTGCTGCGTCCGCGGTTCGGCAGGCCGCCATCAACCGGCAGGCCAAGGAACAGGCAGAATCGCGCCTCGAATCGACGGCCGGTGCCTTGATCGTTGAGCAGGAGCGCAACAGGATTGCCCGGGAACTGCACGATGTCCTTGCACACTCGCTGGCTGTGATCACGGCACAGGCCGAGGGGATCCGCTACGTCCACAGGACCGAGCCGGAGTCAGTGGAGGAAGCGGCCGGCATCATCGCGTCGTCAGCCAGGAGCGCACTGCAGGAGACGCGGCGGCTGGTGCAGAGCTTCGGCTCCGAGCTCGACGGCCCGGCCCCCGGAACAGCTGACCTGCCGGCCCTCGTGAAAAGGCTTAGCAGCAGCGGCATGCCCGTGGAACTTCACACCGGCGGCCTGGAAGGACTCTCGCCCGTGGAGGATCTCACCGTGTACAGGATTGTGCAGGAGAGCCTCACGAATGCCTTCAATCACGGAGACCGCAGCGCGGGCGCCACCGTGATGGCGGATCGTGACGGCACCGGCCTGCGGCTGACGATCCGCTCAAGGCTGGCCGACGGCGGAACGGGCGTATCGCCGTCGGGAACCGGCCGCGGCATCCCCGGCATGCGTGAACGCGCGACGGCGGCAGGCGGCTACCTGACAACGGTCACCAACGGCCAACTCTTCGAAGTGGAGGCGATCCTGCCATGAGTGCGGCAAAGATCCGTGTAGCGCTGGTGGACGACCAGCCCCTGTTCAGCGCAGGCCTGAAGATGATCCTTCGCAGCCAACCTGACCTGGACCTGGTGGGAGAGGCGACGGACGGCGAGCAGGCTGTTGCCCTCGCGGCGGACGTCGGACCGGACGTGATGCTGATGGATATCCGGATGCCGGTGATGGACGGAATCACCGCCACTCGGCGGATCACGGACAGTCCGGGCGGGACAAAGGTCATTGTGCTCACCACCATCCAGCACGATGAGGCAGTGGTCCGGGCCATTCAAGCCGGTGCCGGCGGGTTCCTGACCAAGGATGCAACACCGGAATTCCTGCTGGCAGCCATCCGGACCGTCCATTCGGGCCACGCGGTCATGGCACCGTCGGTCACAAATGAACTGCTTCGCGACTACACCACCCCTTCGGCCGCCAATTCGTCCGTCCTGGAGCCGCTGTCCGCCCGCGAGCGCGATGTGTTCATGCTGGCAGCCAAGGGCCTCGCCAACGGGGAGATTGCTGCGTCGCTGATGCTCAGTGACGCCACCGTCAAGACCCACATCGGCAGCATTCTTTCCAAGCTCACGCTCAAGAACCGTATTCAACTGGTGGCATTTGCCTACCAGAACAGGCTGCTCGGTTAGCTCAATCTGCCCTACAGAACGCCCCGGGACTACTGGGGCTGGCCACCGCATTGCCAAAAACAGACGATAATTCGTCACGAAGGAGAAACAGTGAAGAAGAAGACTATTGGGGCACTGATTCTTGCCGCCGGTGCAGCCGCCTCGTTGGCCGCCGCTGCCACACCTGGAGTTTCCTCCATCCTGACCAAGCCTGCCGAGCGTCCGGTCTCCGGCATCACCGCTGCCGCTGAGCAGTTCGCGTCCGAGGATGCGACGGCACAAAGAGGCGTGGCGGAAGCCGTCCGGCAGTGCATGGCGAAAGCCGGTTATGACTACACCCCCGTCCCATCAGGACAGCAGTCAGTGGATCTCAAACACCACATCGGTTTCACCACTCTTACCGTTGATACTGCCCGCGCGTCCGGCTACGCCTCTTTCAAGCCCCAGGGGCCCGGTGAGCCGGCCACGAACTCCGAACTGGGAAGGCTCTTTGCCGATCCTGCCTTCCAGACAGCATTGAACGGAGGCGGGCCCTCGGAGCAAAATGTGGTCCAGTCTTCGGAAGGGACAGGCATGCAGTGGGGAGGGTGCACGGCCGAGGCCATTACAGCCATCTATGGCAATGCCAATGACTACATGCGGGCCACCGGCTTGGCGTTAAACTCGTTGATGGTTGCCACGAATGCTGCGGCTGTGGACCTCGACATCTCAACCGCTGTGGAGGCTTGGAAAAACTGCATGTCCACCACGGCCTTCCCTTACAGCCTCCCGGGTGAGGCTGCTTCGGCCGGGATGGATGCCGGGGGCCAGAAGGAGCTCAAGATCGCCGTCACCGATGCCACTTGCCGCGCGGACACCAACTTCGATGCCAAGCTCACCACTGTCCTGGATAAATACCTGACCACACGGATGAAGGAACTTGAGCCCGAGGTGGCTGCAGTGCGCCAGATTCGCAGCGATGCTTCGGCCCGGGCAAAGGCGTTGCTCTAGCCCCAAAGGACCCGCCGCCGTACCCTGTTCTAGGGAGAGAGTCTTAGGCGCGAAGGAGCGTCCCATGGAATGGATTCGTCCGGACAACCCGAACTATGACGAGGCCCGGAAACTCTTCAATGCGATGATCGACCGCAGGCCGGCAGTCATCGCCAAATGCTCTGATCCCGGCGAGGTGGCTGAGGCCCTCCGCTACGCACACAACCATAATCTGGACGTGGCGGTGAGGTCTGGCGGGCATTCGGTAGCCGGCATGTCCACCAACGACGACGGGCTGGTGGTGGATGTCCGGCCCATGAAATCGATCAGTGTGGACCCCTTGGCGAAGACTGCCACCGCCGGCGCCGGACTTACCTGGGGCGAGTTCGACCACGCCACCCAACAGCACGGCCTGGCGGTCACTGGTGGCCGTGCTTCCACCACAGGCGTCTCCGGATTCACGTTGGGCGGCGGCTCGGGATGGCTGGAGCGTTCGTACGGATTCGCGTGCGACAACCTGCTCTCCGTGGACCTGGTCACCGCATCCGGCGATCGTGTGACCGCAAGCGCCGGCGAAAACCCGGAGCTGTTTTGGGCACTCCATGGCGGCGGCGGGAACTTCGGAGTGGCCACGTCCTTGACCTTCAAACTGCACGATCTTGGGCCCACCGTCATGGCTGGCCTCATGCTGTTTCCCGGTGAGGATGCCACGGATTTGTCCCGGGCCTACCGACAGCTTGCCCTTGACGCGCCCGACGCCGTAGGGACAGCACTCGTGTACCTCACCGCTCCACCGGAAGAGTTCGTCCCGGAAGACATGGTAGGCAAACTCGCCGTCGGCATGGCCTACATCCATGCCGGCGATGTGGAGGCCGGTGAAAAGCACGCGAAGCCGTTCCGCGATCTTGGCCCCGCTGTGGACCTGGTTTCTCCCATGGGCTACGCGGACTTCCAGTGCATGATCGACGACCCTCCGGACCACTACAACTACTGGAGCGCGGACTATCACAACGAACTCTCTGACGACGCCCTGGACGTTCTGGTGGACTCTGCCCAACGCCTTCCGGGACCGAGCTCCCAGCAATTGGTGGCACGTTGGGGCGGAGCAGTGGCTGGGCCTGCTGCGGCTGAGACGCCCCTGCAACACCGCGGTGCTGCATGGGTCAGCCACCCCTTCGGTTTGTCGGAAACACGCGAGGGCGGTCAAGAGGCCAAAGCGTGGGTCAAGCAGTTCCGGCAGGACATCGCTCCCCACACCACGGGCGGAGTGTGGTTGAACTTCATCGGCGACGAGGGCCAGGACCGGATCATGGCGGCCTACGGCGAGCAAAACTACCGGCGGCTGTCCTTGGTGAAGCGCGAGTTCGATCCCGACAACGTGTTCCGGGGCAACCAGAACATCCTGCCGGCGGAGCACTGACTCTCCCACGCTCCTTCCCAGTTGCCGCGGACAGCACGGGCAGTGAAGCCCGGGTTCCCGGGGCGGCAGCACGGCGGTAGACGCCCCGATAGCCGGCAACTGGGAAGGATCGCACGGGACTACACTTTGGCCATGGCCATCTACATCGATCCCCCTTTATGGCCAGCACATGGCACCGTGTTTTCGCACCTTGTTTCGGACGCATCGCTGGATGAGCTCCACGCCTTCGCGGCCGCTGCCGGAGTTCCGGAGAGGGCCTTCGACGGTGACCACTACGACGTCCCCGAACGGCGCTACGACGACCTTGTCCTTGCCGGCGCCATCCCTGTGGAGGCCCGCATCCTGGTCCGCAAGCTCATCGCCAGCGGCCTCCGCATCCCGGCGCGTGAACGGAGCAAGGCTTTGACGGTCCCCTTGATGGAGCGTTGGAACAGTACCTTCCCGGGCCACGAGGAACTGGGCCTTGAGCTGCTGGAGCGGTGGGGCGAGGATGGCCGAAAGTACCACAGCCGCACGCACCTCCTGGCGGTACTTGAGGCCCTGGACATCCTGACTGAACCGGCCCTGCCCGCACGGACCGTGTCCCTGGCAGCATGGTTCCACGATGCCGTCTATGAAGGCGTGGCCGGTCAGGACGAGGAAGACTCAGCACTCTTGGCCGGGGAGCGGTTGACGGCCGCTGGTCTTGGCGCTGCCGATGTGGCCGAGGTAGCGCGGCTCGTCCGGCTTACTTCCACCCACTCGCCCGAAACGGGTGACCACGCCGGCGCCCTCCTCTGCGACGCGGACCTCTCCGTGCTCGGGGGCGACGAACAGTCCTACGCACGGTATCTGGCCGCCGTCCGCGAAGACTATGCCCACGTCAGTGACGACGACTTCGCGAAGGGGCGCGCCGCCGTCGTGCGTCATCTTCTGGGACTGGACCCGCTATTCCATGGCGAACGCGCCAAGGCGCTCTGGCTCGACGCCGCCCGCCGGAACCTCGCCGGCGAACTCGCGTGAGTGATTCCCTGGCAGACCCGGGTGCGGCGCAACGGCAGCTTCCGTACTCGGTGCGATTCGAATGGGGCTCGACGGCGCCCGAGGGTATCGGCGCGTACAAGGTCCGGGCTAGCATAGAGGTGTGACCTCCTACCTCTCGGTTTCCGCCCGCCCTGAAACACCCCAGGCCCGTCCCGATGTTGAACATGTCCTGGCTGTCCGTGGCGTGGGCGGCTACCGTCAGTACCGCATTCCAGCCCTTGCCATCAGCACGCGGGGTACGGTGTTGGCCGCCTACGACGGCCGCCCCAACCTCGACGACCTGCCCAATCCCATCGACCTCCTCCTGCGTCGCAGCTACGACAACGGGGTCACTTGGGAGCCGCAGCAGCTTATCCGCACGGGTTCCGGGCTGCACGGTTTCGGTGATCCGAGCCTGCTGGTGGACGCCGAGACCGGCCGCATCTTCATGTTCCACGCCGCCGGGACGCATGCAGGCTTCTTCGAGGCCGTGGCTGGTTTGGAGCCGGATGACGACGTGCAGCATGCGGACGTCAGCTTCTCAGACGACGACGGCGACACCTGGCAGCACCGTCGGCTTACCGCGCAGCTCAAGGGGCGGGGAATGACAGGTCTTTTCGCTGCGGCAGGACAAGGAATTCAGATTCACGCAGGGGCTTATAAGGGCAGGTTGGTGCAGCAGTACGTGGTGTTGGTGGACGGTTCCATCATGGCCGCATCTGCGTTCAGCGACGACCAGGGCGAAACGTGGGCCTTGGGTGGGTTGATTGGTCCGGGTCCCTCAGGGATCGGGCCCAATGAAAACAAAGTCGTGTGCCTGGACGATGGCCGGCTGCTCCTGCATTCACGGGCAACGCCGTGCCGATTGTCCGCTGTGTCCGAGGACGGCGGGCTTTCATGGAGTCCCTTGCAGGCTGTTCCAGAGTTGCCGGACCCCAGCGACAACGGTTCCTTGGCGCGCTTCGACGGTCTCCCAGGTGTGGCTGCGTTTGCCACGCCGGAGACTTCATCCTGGCTGCTCGCGAGCAACAACCACGACCCGCATCTGCGTCGCAACACCGTCCTGAGCCTCTCCCCCGACAACGGCGCCACATGGCCCGCAAAGCTGTTGCTCTGCGGCGGTAGTTCGGCGTACTCGACGGTGACGCGGCTCCCTGACGGGAACATCGGGGTTCTCTATGAACGGCAGGGGTACCGGGAGATCGTGTTCGCATCGATCCCGGCCGAGCAGCTGACGGGGCAGCTATCCGCTGCTCCGCACCCAGTTTCGGATGCCTTGGAACCAGATGGCTTGGCGTTCGACATGGAACTGCGGTCCATCACCCCAGGCAGGCCCGCCGTCTGGCAGAACGCCGGCGACTTCCACGTGATCCCCTCCACAAGCGACGGCGAATGGGATGTACAGACCTGGAAGGAAATCGGCCAAGGCTACGCCGGGGACCAGGTTCTTGGCACGCGGGAGGCGCAGGACCTCAACTACGGCCCCATCGTCCCAGGCTACAAAGCCGGGGACATCCTCGCCTTCACCGGACGCGTCCGCAACGGAGGCACTAAGCCGGCTGCCGGCGTCGTACTTCTGGGACCGCACGACAACGCCGGTGAGTTCCCGCCCGCGGACCTGCTGCCCGGCGATCACGCTCTCTACTTCACGCCCACGTACACCGTCACCGAGACGGATCTGACCCTAAAAACGCTGGACCTCGTTTTCACGGCAGAGGCCGACGGCGGGACGGTGCGTCTGGAGCGGACGTTCCGTTTCGATCTGCGCACCGGGGCAGCTGCCGCTTCCTGACGCGAGTGCTTCCTAGCGGTAGGTGCTGACGAACGGCTGGTTGGTGGGCACAATCTGTTTGCCCAGCGGCATCAGCGATACCGGGATCAGCTTGAGGTTGGCGATGGCCAGCGGGATTCCAATGATGGTGATGGCCATGGCAATCGCAGTGACCACGTGACCGATGGCGATCCAAATGCCCGCCACCAACAGCCAAATCACGTTACCGAGGAGCGCGAACACCCCGGCTCCGCCCGGCTTCTCAACCACCATTTGGCCGAAGGGCCACAGACAGTAGGCGCCGATCCGGAACGATGCGATGCCCCACGGGATGGTCACGATGAGCACGCAGCAAATGATGCCCGCTGCGAAGTAGCCCAAGGCCAGCCAGAACCCACCGAAGACAAGCCAGATGATGTTAAGGAGCGTTTTCATACTCTTCATTGTCCCTTGTTGGCCTGACAAAAAGCCTAGGGGTCTGCCCTGAATCTTCCCTGACTTGTGCTCAGGCCAGCAGCTCGTCCAGCTTGTCGAAGGACGTGCCCCAGCCGTCGCGGGTCATCTCAACCCAGTCTTCGGAAGCGAAGGGGCTTTGGGTCAGGTGCATCCTGGTGCGGCCGTTGAGGTCCTCGAATTCGAGACGCATCTCTTCGAAGTCGTGATCGGCGTCAGGGGCTGCTTTCGCCGTTGAGACCAGGAGCGCGGGTGCGTCCAGCTCCTTGATGACGGCCTCGATGGGGGCTTCCTGCCGGCCATTCTCGTCCGTCCACACCATGGTTACTTCCCATACGCCGCCAACTTTGGGATCAATGACGATCTGTTCGCGGGGAGCATCAACGTCAACAGGCCCGAACCACTGCGACAGCAGGTCCGGGTTCATCCAGGCTTCAAAAACCTTCTCGCGGGGAGCATCGAACTCGCGGGTCATGGTCAGGGTGTACTGTTCCGTGCTCATTGCGTGACTCCTGGTTTCCGTGGCTTCGATGGGTTTCAGTGGTGGGCCTGCTGTTGGAGCGATTGTATGGTGTGCCCCCGACAACTCCGACCCTCTCTCACCAAATCACCCAATTCCCCAACCCTCTCTCACCAAATCACCCAATTCCCCCAACCCCCTCTCACCAAATCACGCAATTCCCCCAACCCTCTCTCACCACCGGAAGACCGTGGCGTGCGAGAGGATCGCCCAAAGAGGGGCGAAAGGTGAGAGAGAATCGCCCAAAGAGGAGCGAAAGGTGAGAGAGGATCGCCCAAAGAGGGGCGAAAGGTGAGAGAGGATCGCCCAAAGAGGAGCGAAAGGTGAGAGAGCGTCCTAGGGGCCGGGAGTTTTGACGGCGTCGACGAAAGCGCGGATCTTGGCCAGATCCTTCACGCCCCGCGATGCCTCGACGCCCGAGGAAACGTCCACTCCCCAAGCTCCGGCAGCAGCGGCAGCGAAGGCTACGTTTCCGGGTTCAAGTCCGCCGGCCAGGAGCCACTCCCTGCCGTCGAGCCCCTTGGCCCGGACGGATGCGTAGTCCCAAGACTCCCCCGATCCCGGCACGGCGGCATCAATCAGGAACACTTCTTCGCCCAGATCAGCGAACTCGTCCTGGGAGGCACCCATGGTGACGGCCCTGATGAGCCGCATCCCGGCGTCGTGCACTGTTTTGACGTCTTCGACAGTCCGATGGCCGTGCAGCTGAACCCACGTGAGTCCGGCTGCCCTCGCTGTAGCAACGGCGTCGCCGGCGGCCTCGTGCCGAAAGACCCCCACTGCATGAACACCGTCAGGCACCAGCGGCAAGAGTATACGGACCTGGTCCGGGCTGACTTCGCGCGGGCTGGTGGTGAGCACGAAACCGACGGCGTCTGCACCGGCGTCGACGGCTTCACGGACGGATTCCGGCGTGCTCAAGCCGCACACTTTGACGAACATTCCCGCGCCTCCAGCCAAACTCGCAACGTTTTCCACATATGACGTTAGCAAGCCACAATGCCAACGCAGAACCGATGTCCACCACTAGGCTGGTCGGATGGAGATCATCCGCTTTGCCGACATCCATCCCGAACCGTGGCGCAACGGGGGCGGGGTGACCCGTGAACTCGCCAGCCACCCGAAGGCCGCATCAGCCCAGGACGGGGCATGGGATTGGCGCGTCAGCATCGCCGACGTCTCCAAAGCCGGAGATTTCTCTGTCTTCCCGGGCATGGAGCGCGTGATCACCATCATCGAGGGCGAGTTGCTGCTGCTCACGGTAGACGGATCCGAGCACCCGCTGGAGAAGTACCGTCCGTTCCGTTTCTCGGGCGAAGCCGCTTCATCGGCCACCCTTCCCACTGGCGACATCCGTGACTTGAACGTCATCGCACGCACAGGCGCTTTCAAGGGCTACACCTCCATTGTGGAGATCTCCAAGAAGCGCGCCCACCCGGTGTTCGAAGGACAGCTTGCCATCCTGCTTGAGGGCAAGGCGACCGTGGCACCCGGCGCCGCACCGGACGAAGAATCCGACGGCGACGCCCCGGCAACCAGCGCGGCCGAACCTGTCGAGCTTTCACGGTACGACGCCGTAGTCGGCTCCGATACCCGGAGTCCGGAGATCTCGGGCCGCGGATTCATCGCTGTCATCTCGATCGACCACGTGGAGGCCCACGCCTGAGGTGGTGACGTTAACCACCAGAGGTGGCCACCCCGCGCGGGAGTTGCTAGCCTGAAGTGAAGGTTCCGCTCTGGAACCTCCGGACGACGGTTCAGTACCCGGAATGCGACAAGACTGGCCAAAGGAAATGTCATGTCGTGGATAATTCTCATTCTTTCCGGAGCACTCGAGGCCGTCTGGGCCGCAGCGCTCCACCGGTCCAAGGGCTTCCGTAAACCCGTCCCCACAGTCGTCTTCCTGGTGTCCGTTGTTGCCAGCATGGCCGGACTCGCCATCGCGATGCAGTCCATCCCCACAGGCACGGCTTATGCAGTGTGGGTTGGCGTCGGTGTTGTACTGACCGCAACGTACGCGATGGTCACCAAGGTTGAACGTGCGACGACGGCCAGGCTGCTCCTGCTTGCTGGAATCGGCGCGTGTGTGGTCGGCCTGAAGGTGGTGGCATAGCCATGACTGCTAAGACAAAGAACACCGGCAACGGAATCTCCTGGGCAATCCTCTTGGCATCGGCACTGCTCGAAGCCGTGTGGGCCACCGCTTTGGGGCTCTCCAATGGCTTCACGCAGCTCACGCCTACCTTGGTCTTCATCGTCACGGCCGTACTGAGCATGATCGGGCTGGGTATCGCAGTGAAGCGCATTCCCCTCGGCACCGCTTACGCCGTATGGGTGGGTATCGGTGCGGCGCTGACCGTTGGCTGGGCCATGATCACAGGCGTTGAATCCGCGAGCCCGCTGAAGCTGCTCTTCATCGCGGGAATCGTGGGCTGTGCTGCCGGTCTGAAGGCGCTGCCCGCCGACAAGCCTGTAGCCAAGACCAAGTAGCGAACACTCCGCCGCGGGCGCTGGTCCATTTCGATGGCCCGCTGCGCACTAGACGTCTCCTACCATCGAATGCGCAGCCAGCCATCGAATCGGGCAGGTCAAAACCGCACACTCACTCCAAGTCGGGGCCCCAGCAGGAATACCCGCCGCGGTTACAGAGTTCACGCCACAAAGGGCCCTCTGGAACACCTACGCGCATTGGAGAAGTTCATGACTGCAGTTCAACTCGGCGATGGCCTCAAGGTAAGCCCCCTCGGTTTCGGCGGGATGGCGCTGACCCCGGTGTATGGCGGAATCGATCCTGAAGAAGGGCTCAACACGTTGAGGCACGCGGTCGACGCGGGTGTCACGTTCATCGACACCGCCGATGTGTATGGTGCCGGGAGCAACGAGGAACTCGTGGGCAGGCTCCTGAAGGAGCGCCGCGACGAGATCCAAGTGGCCACCAAGTTTGGAATTGAGGGCAACCCCGCGGACGGGTACACGGGAGTCCGCGGGGATGCGCCCTACGTCAGGCAAGCGGCGGAAGCGAGCCTCCGCCGCCTGGACACTGACGTGATTGACCTCTACTACCTGCACCGCCGGGACCTCCGCGTTCCGATAGTGGAAACCGTGGAGGCCATGGCGGAGCTGGTCCGTGAGGGCAAGGTTCGGCACCTCGGACTGTCCGAAGTGACAGCCGGGGAGCTCAGGCAGGCCAATGCCGTGCATCCCATTGCCGCGGTCCAGAGTGAATGGTCAATCTGGAGCAGGGATGTTGAACTCAACGTTGTTCCTGCAGCCAAGGAGCTTGGCGTTGGGTTCGTGCCGTATTCGCCGCTGGGCCGTGGGTTCCTCACGGGAACCGTCAGCGCGGGCGACCTTGGCAAGAACGACTTCCGCCATAAGATCCCCCGTTTTGGCGACGAGGCACTTGATGCAAACCAGGCCGTTGTGGCCGCGGTTCGCGAGGTTGCCAGCGGGCTGGATGCAACTCCGGCCCAGGTAGCCCTGGCTTGGCTGTTCACCCAAGGTCAGCGCCTTGGGATTTCTGTGGTTCCCATCCCCGGTACGCGCAAAACGCACCGGATCGACGAGAACCTGGGGGCACTGTCCCTGCAACTGGGGACAGCACAACTTGAGGTGCTCGACCAAGCTGCGGCCGCCGTCGTGGGTTCACGCTCTGCCGACCCCAACTGGGTGTCGCAGGGCCGCGAAGCCAACCCGGCAACTGCATAGACTGAAGCGATGGATTCGCTTATTCACTCATTGCGTGACGTCACTATCCGCAGCATCTCGGTCAGCGAGATGAACAACAACGTGTACCTGTTGACCTCAAAGTCCACGGGTGCGCAGCTGTTGATCGATGCCGCCGACGACCTTCCGGCCATCCAGCAGCTGCTCGAGGACAGTGCCGCTGACACGGCCACGAAGCCGGAACTGGTCAGGATCGCTACAACCCACCAGCACTGGGACCACGTCCGGGCATTGCCGGAACTGGTCGCCGCTACCGGAGCCAGCACTTCCGCAGGAGCGGACGACGCCGATGCGTTGCCGGTTCCGGTGGATGTGCGGCTTGGTCAGGGCGACGTTGAGCGGTTTGACGACATCGAGATCAGGGCAATCCACCTGCGTGGACACACCCCGGGCTCGATTGCCTTCGTGTACCAGGATCCGGACGGGCCGGCCCACATTTTCAGTGGAGACTCATTGTTTCCGGGAGGCGTCGGCAACACACAGAAAGATCCTGCACGCTTCACTTCACTGTTGAACGACGTGTCGGAACGACTGTTCGACGCTTATCCGGATGAAACCCTGGTGCACCCTGGCCATGGATTGCCCACGACACTCGGCGCCGAGCGGCCACACCTGGAGGAGTGGCGCGCCCGAGGCTGGTGAGTGGCGTTAGCGGCCGCGACGCTCGTTGGACGCGGGAGCCGATGCACGACGGGGACCGCTGCGTGCCGGACGACCTGCGCCGGAGCCACCGCGACCGGAGTTACCGGAGGCACCCGAACCGTAGGATCCACCGGACGTAGCGCCCGTGGCGGAAGACCAAACGGCTTTGTTTCCGCCCGTGCGGGTGCTGGTTGTGGACGCCGTGCGCGGAGCCGAAGCTGAGCGCTGGCCGGTAGCCGGACGTCCGCTGCGGCCGTTCTGGCCCTGCGAGCCGGGAACGTCGTTACGGTGAGTGGAAGCTGCCTTGCCGCGACCGCGTGAGCTGCGGGCGACGTCGTCGTTCGCTGCTGCACGGCGATCCGCGCGGTTGGTGTCCGTACGAACCGGCTCAGCCCCAACCTTGCCGCGTCCGTTGCGACCGCCACGGCCACCAGCGGTGGGAGCAGCCTGCGTGGAACGGCGTGCGCGCTTGCGCTGCGCGTTGGCACCGGTGGACGTGCCGCCACCCTGCGGGGCTTTCGCCGCGAGGAGTGCAGCGCGGGTGCGGGGATCAACCTTGTCCGCGATGTCTCCCACGAGCTCGGCAACCAACGGGGAGTTGGCCGTGACGCGCTCGAAGTTCACGTCAACGCCGGCAGCCTTCATGAGCTTCTTGACGTCACTCTGCTGCTCGGGGAGCGTCAGGGTAACCACGGTGCCATCGGAACCTGCGCGGGCCGTACGGCCTGAGCGGTGCAGGTATGCCTTGTGCTCTGTGGGCGGGTCCACGTGGATGACGAGTTCGACGTCGTCCACGTGTACGCCGCGGGCTGCGACGTCGGTGGCCACCAGGACGCGGACGTCACCGTTGGAGAACTCGGCAAGGTTGCGGTCGCGGGCGTTCTGCGACAGGTTGCCGTGAAGGTCGACAGCGGGGATGCCGGCGTCGGTCAGCGTCTTGGCAAGCTTGCGGGCGTGGTGCTTGGTCCGCATGAAGAGGACGCGGCGGCCGGCGCCGGAGGCCAGTTCAACGATGAGCTGCTTCTTGACGGTCTGGTCGTTGACCACCAGGACGTGGTGTTCCATGGTGGTGACAGCGGCCTGGGGATCGTCCACGGAGTGCGTCAGCGGGTTGGACAGGTAACGGTTGACCAGCTTGTCAACACCGTTGTCCAGCGTCGCGGAGAAGAGCAGGCGCTGACCCTGGGTGGGGGTCATGTCCATGAGCTTCTTGACGACCGGGAGGAAGCCGAGGTCGGCCATGTGGTCTGCCTCGTCCAGCACGGTGACCTCAACGGCTTCGAGGGTCAGGATGCGCTGGCGGATCAGGTCTTCGAGACGGCCCGGGCAGGCGATGACGATGTCGACGCCGGCGCGCAGCGCCTTTTCCTGGCGTGCCTGGGAGATGCCACCGTAGATGACCGTGGTGTTCAGGCCCATGGCCTTGGCCAGCGGCTCGATGGTGGCGTTGATCTGGGTTGCCAGTTCACGCGTCGGTGCAAGGACGAGACCCATGGGGCGTCCCGGCTTGCGGAAGTGCTTGGCTTCGCGCTCGGCCAGGCGGGCCACGAGCGGGATGGCGAAAGCGATGGTCTTGCCGGAGCCGGTGCGGCCACGGCCCAGGACGTCGCGGCCTGCGAGGGTGTCCGGGAGGGTCTTCACCTGGATGGGGAATGCCTCTTCGATGCCATCTGCGGCGAGGGATTCAGCAATGGGCTTGGGCGTGCCAAGGGCAGCAAAAGTAGTCATAAACTTCATGTCTTTCGGGCGGTGTCCAAGTGCGGACATCGGCCCCCGACGCCGGTTGGGCCAGGGGTTCGCCGAGGAAAAGTCAGGTGATCTACCGGTTCGCTGCAACAGCGGTGGCCGGGACCAAATAGAACGCGTTCATCGACGCAGGATGTGCCTCTCACATGAAAAATGCCCCGTCGCGCAGCCTTCAGGCCACCTGCTTCAGGGCGTCACCGCACATCAAGTGTTCCCAGTCTAGCAGTGTTTCTTCGGTTGACCCGCATCGGGGCAGGTCAGGCCCCGTCCCACCCTGCGGTGCGGGCACCCCAGCAGGTAGCAGATCAGGTCGCTCCCAGCGTTGGGAACGACCTGATCTGCTCCCTACTTGGGCTGGGTGAGTGAGAGTTCGGGTTCGGCGTTCGAGGCGTCGGATTCGGATGCGGCAGCCCGGGCGGCGACCCTCGGCGCAATCAGAACCCCGACGACGGCGATCACTGCCGTCAGCGCGAAGACCCCCGCAAACGAGTTCGTCGTCGTAAATGCCGCGAAGACGAGTCCCGTGGCAGCCAGGGACAGTGCGCCACCAAGGGAATCGGAGATGGACATGGCGGCGCTGTTGAAGCCCTGGTTTTCCTCTGTGGAGAGTGCCAACGTCATGACCGAGAGCCGCGGGTACATGAGTCCCATCCCGCCACCGGCAAGGATCCAGCCGGCAATGGCCACGGCTGCGGGCAGGGCGAACGCTGCGGTCACCAAGGTGGAGATCACGGCTATCAGTACCAGAAGAGCGCCGATCTTCACTGCGAGATCGTCGGCAAGCTTGGCACCCAGCCGCCCCTGGATCGCAGACGCTCCCGCCCACGCCAGCGCAGCGCCGGTCAGTGTCAGTCCGGCGAACGTGGGCGTGAACGCGTAGCGCTCCGTCAGCAGGTATGGCAGGTACACCTCGGCACCAAAGAAGGCAGCCGACGCCAGCCCGCGCACCAGGATCACGCTGGGAAGGCCGCGGCGTGCGGTCAGGGTCCCCCGCGGAACCAGCGGGCGCATCGCCACCAAAGCAAGGACAAGCGCGACGACGGCAATCACCCCGCCCACGCCCGGCACCTCTGCGGACAGGTTCAGTCCCAGGACGGCAACGGCCGCGAGGGCTGCCCATCCCATCCGCCCGAAAGCCCAAGGAACGGGTTCGGCAGCGGGTTCGGAGTTCATCCCACGCACAGCCGGCACCACCATCAGCAAGGCCGGAAGAACCAGCCCCACCACTCCAAGGAACACCCAATGCCAACTGCTCAATTGGGCCACGACGCCTGCGGCGAAAGGGCCAACCAACGACGGCACTACCCAGGATGCAGCGAAGGCGGCGAAGATCTTGGGGTGCAGCGCCGGCGGGTACACACGGGCCACAAGCACGTAGAGGGCAACAGTCATCGCGCCGCCGCCAAGCCCCTGCACCAACCGTCCGAGCACCAGCATTTCCATGGTGCCTGCGGTACCGGCGATCAGCAGGCCAACGACGAACAGCGCCACCGAGGAGTACAGTGGCGCCGCCGGACCACGGCGATCGGACCAGTTGCCGGCCGCCACCATGCCCATCACGCCCGTTGCGAGCGGGCCCGCGAAGGCCAGCGCGTAGAGGCTGGCGCCGTCCAGATCGCGGCTCACGAGCGGCATGATGGTGGTCACCGCGAGGGACTCGAACGCGCTGAGGAATACGAGCGCGCAAGCCCCCACGGTGGCGAGCAAGTATGGGCGGCTCAGTATCCCGGCCGTTGAGGTGTCAGAGGTCATGGACGCTACCCTAGAACCTCAACTAATGTTGAGGTCAATCAGCCACTCCCGCCACCGGAAGCAATCCCATGCCACAAGCCGCCACCCACCGGCCCCTCACCATTGGTGAGCTTTCCGAACGCAGCGGAGTATCGGCGTCGGCCCTTCACTTCTATGAACGCAACGGGCTCATCGAAGCCGAGCGCACCGCCGGCAACCAGCGGCGATACCGACGCGACACACTGCGGCGCGTCGCGTTCATCAAGACCTCGCAGCGCGTGGGCCTGCCGCTCAAGGACATCCGCGAGGCACTGGACTCGTTGCCGGAGGGCCGGACCCCCACCAAACACGATTGGGCCAAGCTGTCGCTGCGATGGCGCAAGGAACTGGACGAGCGCATCGCCGCACTTCAGCACCTCCGCAACGACTTGGACGGGTGCATCGGGTGCGGCTGCTTGAGCTTGAAGTCGTGCACGCTGCAGAATCCGTCTGACGAACTCGGGGCCTCCGGCGCAGGCGCCCAGCGCTGGACCTTGCCGAAATAGCAAATAGCGTTGCCTTTCGCACGCGGCTCACGGCACGCTTGGCGTATGACTGAAAAGACGCACGACGGCGACACTCACCAGCACGGGCACCAGCACGAAGGCGCGCAGCAGGGCGGCCTGAACCTTCATGAGGACGCGGACAATGCTGTGGACATGTGGGACGGCATGTACCGGGAGCGTCCCAAGGTGTGGAGCGGAAACCCGAACCCGCAGTTGGTGGCCGAGGTCGCAGGTCTGAAGCCCGGCAGGGCACTCGACCTTGGCTGCGGCGAAGGCGGTGACGCGATCTGGCTCGCCCAGCAGGGCTGGACCGTCACCGCAATGGACGTGTCCGCCGTCGCGCTTGAACGGGCGGCCGCGCACGCAGCGGAAACCAGCCACGGGGACCGGATCACCTGGCAGCAGCAGGACCTCGCTGAGTGGACGCCGGAACCAGTTTTCGATCTGGTGTCGGCCCAGTTCCTGCACTCCCCTCTCCTGCCGTGGCGGGACTCGGTGGCTTCGGCAGCGGCCGCCGTGGCACCGGGCGGGACGCTCCTGGTGGTGGGGCACCACCCACATGGCCTTCCTTCGTGGAGCCATCACCACGAGAGCGGTATGTTCTTCACGCCGGAGCAGCTGGCCGGTGAACTGCGGCTGGATCGCGAGCCATGGTTCGTGGACGTCCTGACGGACAGGGCACGGGCAGTGAGTGGCCCCAACGGAGAGTCCGGCACAACCTTGGACACCGTCCTGAGGGCAACCAAGCGCGCCTAGATGCCGGCCGGCAGCAGCTCCCCGTAGGGCGGAACCACTCTGCCCGTAGCGGTCGAGTCCGGATTCAGCATCCATCCAACGCGCTTCGCCGTGTTCAGCATGACCACGCTTTCCACCAGTTCGATGCCCGGAATCCGTTGCTGGATGGTGAGCTCCATTTCCATGACATCGGCCAGGGATCGCAGCCACATGATCAGGGTGAAGTTGGTACGGCCAGTGGTGGACGCGGAAAACCGTATGTTCCGGATAGCTCTCAGTTCCGTGGCGGCGGCTTCGTGTTCGCCCGCAGGAACGTTCGCGAACCATTGGACTGTGATGGGGAAGCCGGAAAACTGTTGGGCGATTTCGCAGCGGAAGGACAACATCCGGCTGTTGAGGACCCGCCCCAGTTGGCGCTGAACCGTGGCGGGGTTGCGTCCCAGGGCGCGGGCAATCTCCGCCGCCGTCGCGCGGCCATCACGCGCCAGGAACGGGATCAGCGCCAAATGGCTTTCCGGGAGCGGGACCACGATGGTGTCGGGCGCTGAAGGGTTGGCCGACTCGGGGCCGGCGAGCGCCCGCAACGCCTGCTGTTCTGCCTTGGTGAGGACGTTGAGCCGCCAGGCATATCCGCTGGTGTGGATCCGGGTGCAAAGGGCCGTGTGGTACTTGGTGAGGCCGCGGATTTCCTTGAGCCTCGGCAACAAATGCGTGCTGAACTGTTCAAGATCCTGGGTGATGACCGTCAGCGTGAGGTCTCGGTTGCTGGCGGCCTCCTCCACGGTGATGACCTCGGGAAGTTGGGCAACCGCGGCTGTGACGTCCGGCCTAAGGTGCATTTCGCAGTCGATATCCACCATGGCCAGGCACATATCCTTCGGATCCCCCATGAGGTGGGCCGTTGTCCACGCCGCGCCGGCCCCCCTGAGTCGCTCCCAGCGGGACGCCAGTGTGGTGGCGTGAACGCCGAGGACTTCGCCGGCGTCGGACCAGCTGATCCGGGGTGATATCTGCAAGGCGTTGATCAGCCGCAGATCTTCTTCACTGAGCTCCATGAGTCTATTCTCGCAGAATGATGCATGATTCCTGCCGAAATCTTGTTCTCTATGCATATTTTCAGATCTTTCAGAGGGTGTGAATCACGTCACCCCAGAATGGCATAAGGAACATATTCACCGGATAGACCAGGAGCACAGATGACCATCGCTGCCGACGCCAAGGAACTGCAGGACGACATCGTCCGCCTCCGCCACGACCTCCACCGCGAACCGGAAACCGGCCTGCAGCTCCCCCGGACCCAGGAAAAGGTTCTCAAGGCGCTGGACGGACTGCCGTACGAGATCACCCTCGGCAAGGAAACGACGTCGGTCACTGCGGTCTTGCGTGGCGGCGCGGCTCACGCCTCGGCCGAGAAGCCCGTGGTGTTGTTGCGGGCCGACATGGACGGGCTCCCGGTCCAGGAGACCACCGGCGTGGACTACACCTCCCGTGTGGATGGCGCCATGCACGCTTGCGGGCACGACCTCCACACCTCCATGCTCGCTGGCGCTGCCACCCTCCTGGCTGAGCGCCGTGATCAGTTGGCCGGCGATGTCATCCTGATGTTCCAGCCCGGCGAAGAAGGCTTCGACGGCGCCAGCTACATGATCAAGGAAGGTGTCCTTGACGCAGCCGGGCGCCGCGCAGACACCGCCTACGGAATGCACGTCTTCTCCTCGCTGGAACCGCACGGCCAATTCGTCACCAAGCCGGGTGTGATGCTCAGTTCTTCGGACGGACTCGTGGTGACCGTGCTGGGTGCCGGAGGCCATGGCTCAGCCCCATACTCAGCAAAAGACCCCGTCACGGCAGCCGCCGAGATGGTCACCGCACTCCAGGTCATGGTCACGCGCCAGTTCAACATGTTCGATCCCGTAGTCCTGACCGTCGGTGTCCTGCACGCAGGAACCAAGCGCAACGTCATCCCCGAGACCGCCCGCATCGAAGCCACCATCAGGACCTTCTCCGAAGAGTCCCGCCGGAAGATGATGGAAGCAGTACCCAGGCTTCTGCACGGCATCGCGGCAGCCCACGGCTTGGAGGCGGACGTGCACTACCAGGAGGAATACCCCCTCACCATCAACGACGAGGACGAAACCACCACCGCCGAGAAGGTCATCGCCGGAATGTTCGGCGAGTCCAGGCACACCCGCATGGCCACGCCCCTCAGCGGTTCCGAGGACTTCTCCCGCGTCCTCGCCGAAGTTCCCGGCACCTTTGTGGGACTCAGCGCCGTTGCCCCCGGCGCCGACCACACGACGTCGCCGTTCAACCACTCGCCTTACGCACTGTTCGACGACGGCGTCCTCACCGACGGCGCCGCGCTCTACGCAGAACTTGCCGTATCCCGCATCGCTGCCCTCGCCGGCAACTAACTCCCCTTCCCCAGACCCTCCCCACTTTGGAGAACCACATGACCGCCACCGTAGGAACGTCCCCCGACGTCAAGGTCCACAAGTCGCACATGCGAACGCTGGTCGGCACCGGCATCGGCAACGCCGTTGAATGGTACGACTGGGCGATCTACGCCACGTTCTCGCCGTTTATCGCGAGCGCACTGTTCAGCCAGGCAGACCCAACGTCGGCCGTGCTGTCCACCTTGGCGATCTTCGCCGTCGGGTTCGTTGCCCGTCCGTTCGGCGGTTTCGTGTTCGGCTGGATCGGCGACCGGATCGGGCGCAAGACGTCCATGACCGTGGCTGTGGCATTGGGCGCGGTGGGCAGCCTCCTCATCGGCATCGCCCCAACGTTCGCTGCTGTTGGCGCCTTCGCTTCGGTGATGCTGCTGGTGGCCCGGCTCATCCAGGGCCTCGCCCACGGTGGTGAGTTGCCGTCGTCGCAAACGTACTTGTCCGAGATGGCACCCAAGGAACACCGCGGCTTCTGGGCGACCCTCATCTACACCTCCGGCACCGCCGGCATCCTGGCCGGTACGCTGCTGGGTGCCATCCTCACCGCCACCCTCAGCAAGGACGACATGAGCGCCTGGGGTTGGCGCATCCCGTTCCTGATCGGTGGGGCGCTGGGCATCTACGCGCTGTTCATGCGGGCCAAGATGAAGGAAACCGAGGCTTTCGAGGCCGAGGCACCCAATGAGAAGCGCCTGCCCATCTGGCCGCAGATCGTGAAGTACCGCAAGCAGGCCCTGCAGGTTATCGGGCTCACGGTTGGCCTGACCGTTGTGTATTACATCTGGGGTGTCGTGGCTCCGAGCTACGCCGCAACTTCGCTGAAAATGGACCGCGGTGAGGCACTCTGGGCAGGTGTGGTGGCCAACGTGGTGTTCATCGCCGCCCTGCCGTTCTGGGGCAAGCTGTCGGACCGCATCGGCCGCAAACCTGTGATCATCGTGTCAGCCGCGGGCGCCGCCCTGCTGCACTTCCCCATGACGTGGCTGCTCAAGGACTCGCCGTGGCAGCTCGCCGTGTCCATGTCCGTGATGCTCTTCTTCATCGCCGGCAGCGCTGCGATCGTCCCGGCTGTCTACGCCGAACTGTTCCCGACGCACATCCGCACCATCGGCGTCGGTGTTCCGTATTCCATCTGCGTCGCCGCTTTTGGCGGCACGGCTCCGTACCTGCAAACGTGGCTCGGCACCATCGGGCAAGCTCAACTGTTCAATGTGTACGCAGTGATCCTGCTGCTGGTGGGCATCGCGTTCGCATTCTCCATCCCCGAGACGAAGGGCAAGGACCTGACCGTCTAGCTACTCCGACTTTCGTTGCGAGGCCCGTTCTGCGCTCTTCCCTGGGTTTTTGGGATGCAGAGTGGGCCTCACAACGTTAAACGAAGCGGTCGCGGCCTGCCCGGTATCCGAAGAACGCGGCCAAGGATCCGACCACCAGGAACAGGATTCCAGCCGCTGCGAATCCGCCCGTTGCCTGGTGGAGTTGGCCTACCATCAACGTGCCCAGCGAACCCACCCCGTAGCCAACTCCCTGCATCATCCCGGACAGGTGAGCGGCCGTGTGGGCGTCGCGGGTACGGACCATGATCATGGTCAGCGCTACCGCAGTGAGTGACCCCTGACCCAGCCCGTTGAGTCCGGTCCATACCCAGATGAGCTCGGTGGGGCCAAAGATCGTGAGGGCAAAACCACCACCCGTCATGAGGGCCACCACCATGTTGATGATGCGTTGGTCCTTGAACCGTGTGGCCAGCGCCGGGGCAAACAGTGAGCCGAGCATCTGCAGCACAATCGACACCGAGACGATCAGCCCGGCCGTGCTCCCGTCGATCCCCCGGTCACGCAGGATAGGCGCCATCCAGGCAAACACGCTGAACGACATCATGGCCTGCAGCACCATGAACAGGGTCACCTGCCATGCCACGGCTGACCGCCACACGTTCACGCCGCCGTGGACTGCCTGGTGCTTTACCGACGGCTGGCGGATTGCCAGCGGCAGGAAAAGCAGAAGTACGACGGCGGCCGGCACCGCCCAGAACCACAGCGCCGAGGTCCAGTGGCCGGTTGCCGTAAACACCGGATACGTGAAGCCCGCGCCAAGGGCAGCCGAAGCGCAGATCGCAGTGGTGTACAGGCCGCCCATCAAGCCAAGCCGGTGCGGGAAGTCCCTTTTGACGACACCCGGAAGGAGGACGTTGCAAAGCGCTATTGCGGCACCGCAGGCAGCTGTTCCGGCCAGAAGTGCGGGCAAGTGACCCATGCCCGGGAACTCCACGGGCCGCAGCAGCAAGCCCATCGTGAGGACTGCCATGGCCCCCAAAAGCACGCGTTCAGCACCGAACCTCCGGGCGAGGATGGGGGCAAGCGGTGCGAAGACGCCCAGCAAGGTGACCGGCACCGTGGTGAGGACCACCAGCGACCAGCCCGGCAGACCGGCGTCGGACGTTATTTCCGGAAGGACGGCGGAGAAGCTGGAGAAGACCGTGCGGAGATTCAGGCCGATCAGAACCAGACAGATGCCGAGGTACACGAGCCCGCGCTTGCCCCGTAGTTGCGTGGGGTCCGCTGCCGGCTCGTCGTCGATCTCGGCGTCCACCGCTATGTCAGGGAGCACGGATTTCTCCGGGTAGCCGGGGGTCTTGGAGGAGGTCACACGTCCTATTCTGTCAGCCACGGGTCTGGGACGCCTGATGGGGTCATCTCTGCGAGCGTGCACTGCGTTCCCAGCCCGTGGTGGACAGCAAAACGGGAGCACCCTCGTGGGCAGTAGACCATGCCGTGATGGCCCAGATACCTGGGCCATTCGGGGAGGGGAATCTATAGTTGTTTCACAAAGGGGGCGCCATGGAGTTGCTAGGAGTGGCAATTGCGGCAGGATTGTTGATCGTTGCGTCGATCGCGGTTTATCTGTGGAGGAGGACGAAGCAGCGGCGGCCGGTCGATTCGGATCCGGAGTCGGAACGTGCACTCCGGGATTTCCGCCGTGGAAAGACCCTCGGTCAGTCCCATTACGGCGGGCTGGATAACACGGGCCACGGGAGGTAGCCGGGTATAAACCGGGAAACGGAGCGAAAGCGCGAAGGCGTTGGAGTCATCACTGGACGCCATCAGCGAGCTGTTGCCCAGCGTGCATTGCGGCGTACCGGGCACTCGGCGGCGGGCTCTGCAGAGCCGCCAACCGGAACCAAAGTATTCTGGAAGCGATGAGTGAAACTCCAGATTCCCCACGGCCCGTCACGCCCGGCAGCCAGGCTTCCTTCGGTACCTATGGCGGCCGGCCCGTCAGCTTTGTGCGTCGAGGCACCCGTTTGCAGGGCCGCAGGCAGGCAGCGTGGGAAGAGCACGCCGAGCGTTGGGCCATCCAGGTTCCCCGGCACGTCGCCAACACCTCCGTGCACCCGGACTACACCTTCGACGCCGAGGCCGTCTTCGGGCGCAAGGCACCCCTCATTGTGGAGATCGGCTCGGGTTTGGGTGACGCCGTGGTTCACGCCGCTGAGCAGAACCCGGACAAGGACTTCCTGGCCGTCGAGGTCTACACCCCTGGGCTTGCGAACACCATCATCAAGATCAACAGCCGCGGGCTGACGAATGTGCGTGTGGTGGAAGCCAATGCCCCCGAGGTCCTCGAGTCGATGCTCCCGGAGGGTTCGGTCAGCGAGCTTTGGGTATTCTTCCCGGATCCATGGCACAAGGCCCGGCACCACAAACGCCGGCTCATCCAACCCGCTTTCGCCTCGGTCGCCGCCAAGGCACTCAAGAAGGGCGGCTACTGGCGCATTGCCACTGACTGGTCCAACTACGCGGTGCACGTGCGCGAAGTGCTGGCGGATTCCACTGAGTTCGAGAACATGCACGAAGGCGAGCGCAGCGGCGAGGAGAGCCCGCTGACGCAAGTGTGGCAATCCGGCGTCGAATCCGTTGTGGGAGGTGCGCCGGTCAGGGAAGGCCGCGCACCCGTCAGCACCGAACACACCGGCCCGAACGAAGGTGTGGACCAGGAAGGCGGCTGGGCTCCCCGCTTCGAGGGGCGCATCCGGACGAGCTTCGAAAACAAAGCCCACGAGGCCGGACGCATGATCTTCGACCTTACCTACCGCAAGATCTAGCCAAAGGACCTTTGGGGGGAACCATGAGCTACCAGCCGCCAATCGACTACTACCAGCAAACCCAACGAACGGGTAATCGCGGCTTGGGTGCCGGTATCACGAGCATCATTGCCGCTGTCCTTTCACCCATCGCAGCCGTAGTCAGCATTCCCTTGGGCATCGCAGCCATCGCTTCCGCAATGAGCCGCTACAACCAGGGCAACGACGCGTGGTGGGTCGGTGCGCTGGTGCTGGCCGGGGTCGCTGTGGTGCTGGCGATCGTTGCTGTGGTCACCGGGTTGATCGCCGTGTTTCGTGCCGGGCGCATGAATGCTGGGCGCATCACAGGCATCATCGGACTGGCCATTATGGGGGTCAACATCTTTGGCATTGTCTTCATGGTGTTCCTGGTGCTCGGCTCAGGTCAGGGGTTCTAATGCCGCAGGTGCGCGCCGAACGATTCATCCGGTTGGATCCGGAGACCGCCTTCGCGCTCTCCCAGACCACCGGCGATTTCCGGCTCAAATGGGACCCGTTCATTTCCGCCCAAGGGTTTCTGGACGGAGCCACATCAGCTGGCAAAGGGGTGCGGACCCGGACTGTTTCACGCATGGGTTTGAAGATGGTCAGCGAGTACGTCTCCTACACACCGCCCAAGAACGTTGGCATGACCATGGTGTCCGGGCCGTGGTTCTTTGAAAACTTCGGCGGCGGCTGGCGGTTCACACCGGACGACGGCGGCACCCGGGCAGTCTGGAAGTACACCTTTTCCTGCCGCCCGGCTTTCCTGAAGCCCGTGGCTGAGAGGATTGGGAGCTGGCTGCTGGGCCGGGAGATCGAGCGGCGTATCGAAGCGTTCGCCCGGGCCTGCGAGAACCCGGCGCTGGTGGCGGAACTCCGCTCGCAAGGCGAAGGCGTGCCCGGCACCGGCGTCACGGAGCACTAAGCCCTACGGCACCGAAATCGACGCGACCGTCTTCTCGGCTTCGTCGCGGAGTTCAACGCCGGCTATGCCCGCCAACTGCACTGGTGTGGCACCGGTGATCTTGATCCGGCCACTCGCGGTGGCCGTCCAGCCACACGTGCGTTCCTCGGCGCCATCCCTGCCCTTCACCCACAGGTAGAGAGTGCCTTCAAGCGGCATGGACCGGCCCTCGACCTCGAGCTCAGTGCCCCAATTCTTCTTCACCATGCCCACGGTCAGCTGCAGCCCGGTCTCCGACTGCACCGAATAGCTTGCATCTGGTTTGGGAGGCTGGTTCAGCAATGGACCGCCGAAGAATCCCGCGACCAGGCACGCTGCGGCAACGGCACCCACCAAAGCCGCCCATCGCCGTCGTGATTTCCGCCGGCGGACCGACAGGTCCACCAGAACCTTTTCGGGGAGTGGTTCCGGCGCAGCTTCGATCGGTGCGAGCACGTTGGCGCCACCAGCAACGGTGAGGGCCACAGCGTCGGCCGCCGGAACAGCGTCAAGCAAGGCAGGCAGGCTTTCAAGCTCCTCAAGTTCGTTTCGGCACTCTGCGCATGTGGCGAGGTGGTCCTCAAACGTACGGGCTTCCCCGGGCTCAAGCCCACCCAGCAGGTAGGCGCCCAGTAATTGGTGGACGGAATTGCCGTTCATCGTTCCACCCCCATTTCATCAAGGATTGTTCGGAGGGCTTTCACAGCATAGAAAGCCCGGGATTTCACGGTTCCCGCAGGGATGTTCAGCTGCAGTGCTGCCTCGCTGACGGTGAACCGTTGATAGTGAAGGGCCACCAGGACTTCGCGGTGCTCATGGCTGAGGCGGAGCAGCGCTTCTTCCATCAGCACCCGGTTCAGGAGCTCGTCAACGCGTTCGGTGGCCGCATGGTCCGGAAGGTCATGCTCGCCAGCCTCCAGTGGCCGGCGTTGGGCTTTACGGTAGTTGTCGATGATGACGTTGCGGGCCGTCCGGAAGAGATAACTGCGCAAACTTCCCGTGATCTGCGGAGCGTGCTGCCACACCTTAAGGATGGTTTCCTGAACCACATCGTCGGCTTGGTGGACATCCGAAGTGCAGCTCAGCACGAAGCGCTTCAGGGCTGTGCCGTGGTCGCGGTAGATCGCCGCCACCACGTCTTCGTCCAACGGCATAACCACCTCCCTCGCACTCTTTCCGCTGTCCCTTCGCCTATACGACGACGCGCATCTGGAAAAGGTTCAGGTCCATGAACCATTCTTCCCCCACCGGCGTCGTAGGGGTTAGCGCCGACCCCTCCCGGCCGGTTCGTCAAAGGAGCTGGACATGAAGAAACCACTTAGCCTTGGATTCGCAGCATTGGTCCTGACTGCCGCATTGGCGGGGTGCGGCGGAAGCCCGGGAACCACCACCACATCCGCTCCACCACCAGCCGCTACCTCGTCGGCGGCACCGACCTCCAGCGCACCGACCTCCAGCGCACCGGCCACCGCGGCCGGTGCCGAAATGATGGTTGTGTCCTCCAGCGCAGGTCAGATTGTGGTGGACAGCAAAGGCATGAGCCTCTACTTCTTCACCAAGGACGTCAAGGACTCGGGAACCAGCGCGTGCACGGAAGCCTGCCTGGCGGCCTGGCCAGTTTTCACCACGACGTCGGACGCCCCCACTGTTGATGGCGTCACCGGCACAGTGGGAACCATCTCTTCGCCGGACGGCAAGAAGCACGTGACCCTCAACGGCATGCCCCTGTACTACTACGCCAAGGACAAGGCGCCCGGCGACGTCACCGGCCAGGGCGTAGGCGGCGTCTGGTACCTGGTGAGCCCGGCTGGGGAGATGATCAAATAGCCCTTTGCCGTTGCGGTCTGCCTCAACGGTCGCCGTCTTCAGGCGAAGTCGCGCGAACGACGAACCAACTCAGAACCGCTAGACTGCAAGCCACTCAGTGGGGAGAGAAATGGCAGAACAGAAAGCAAACGTCCGACGCCCGACCCTCGCGGCCCTCATCACGCAGGAGGTCGCCTGGCTCCTCGGGTTCCTGGCCATGATGCTCAATGCAGCCGACCATGGTCCCAACTGGATTTGGATCGGCCTGCTTACCTTGTGGCAGGCCATGATCGTCTGGCAGTTGGTCAAACTCCGGCGCGGTCAGCGCCGATCCACGTAGCCTGAAATCGCCGGAAACGCGTCGAGACCGCCGGAACGCTACGGCGATTCCGCAGCGTTCCGGCGAGCTCGCGCGGCGAAAGGTTTAAGCGTCGGCGAATTCCTCGGACTCTTCGAACTCCACGGCTGCGATGATTTCCTTCGTTTCCGGGTGGATCATGAAGGCCTCGTCGTCGTCTTCCACCATGATGTAGTCGCCGTGATCCGTGGTGAAGTGCCAGGCGAGGGTCTTCACGCCGTCGTGCTCGTAGTTGGGATCGCCCATGGTGATCTTTTCCAGGGCGTAGCCGGCCACGTCGCACAGTTCGCGGATGATGACCTCGAATTCCGGGGCGTTGGCGAGGGCTTCTTCCTCGGCCTCAGCCTGGCGTTCAGCGCGGTCCGGGATCAGGGCAACGCGCTCGGCGATGTGCGCTTCGATTTCTTCGTCTGTCAGGACCAGCAGGCCCGACTGGTCGCGGAGGTACGCAGCGTTGAGCTCGATGATGTCCTCTTCTTCCAGAAGGGCCTCAAACTCGCCGTCGAGTTCGTCCAAGGTACCAACAGCCGCGGGCGGTGTTTCGGACTCGTCCAGCTCACCGTCGAGGTAGGCCTCTGCTTCGTCCTCTGTCAGCGCATCGAACGTGGCCGCGGTGCGGTTGAAAAGGTCAAGGTGCCGGGTGGCCCCCATCCCTTCGAGACCGGCGCGGACGTAAGCATCAACTTCTTCACGCTCCGGCGCGGTGAAGACGTACTGGGCAAAGCCGCCGGACAGCGCCTGCGTCAGGTAGAAATCCACAAAGAAACTGTTGAGTGCAGCGGGCGCGATCTCGTCGCTGTTGAGGAGCTCCTGGTACATCTCGTTCACGACGTTGACGTTGGAATCCACAACATCCGCATTGCCGGCTTCGAAGCTGGTCTTGTTCAGGACGACGGGGTACTCGTTGGTAGTCATGGGAAATCCTCACTGCTGAAAGCTGGTGGTGCTCCGGACACTTTCAACGTACGCGTGGGAGCGGCGCCGCAATCGAGGAAGAGGTTAACGGAGGGCGAAGTTTGGGAGCCGTTTTCTGCTGACTAAGATTGAGCAGATAACCTCCTGCCGAAAGTAGCCCGACGCATGCCGTCCCACACAGACGAAACCTGGGAACTGGCCATTCAGACTCCTGCCATTAACGACCGCTCCTTGGCGGCCGGACTGGCCTATGCCATGGGCAGCCGTGTGAGCGGGATTTCGTTCGATTCGGCCACCGGCCTCCTGATGGGCAAGGTCCGCGGAACCGGTCCGCAACCATATTCGACGTCGGCAAAACTGGTCCGCAAGTCCAGCGGCTGGAGCTGCACCGTAGGCATCTGCAGCTGCCCGGTCCGCAAAGACTGCAAGCACGTCGCCGCACTGCTCTTCACCGCTGAAGACCACCCCACCATCCGCGCCCAACTCCTGTCCCAGGCGCCGGGGATTCAAACCTCGCGCTTAGGCTCCATGGAGCAGGGCGGCTCCGCCCGGCCCGCTTGGGAACAAGCCCTCAACCGGCTGATCGCAAAGCCCGGCACCGCGCCGACTACTGCAGGCATCCCCCTTGCACTCCAGTTCGAAGTGGAAGAGCCCGCCGCGCACTTCTCCTACACAGGCCGCCGCGACCCCATGCGCAGCGTCCGCCAGCTCAAGGCCCGTCCCGTCATGATGGGCGCCAAGGGTAAGTGGATCCGCGGGGACGTCTCCTGGAACAACCTCAGCTATGTCAGTTTCCGGCGCGAATTCAACGAGGTCCATGTCGAATGGCTTCAGACTTTCCTCGCCGCGCACGGTTCCAGCAACGGCCGACAGCAACCGTCCGGGGCCATGTGGCTGAGCCTGAACGACTTCGCGGCCAAGAATCTTTGGACCCTCCTTTCCGATGCCGCCAAGGCGGGCATTCCGCTCATTCACTCGGCTGGTAGCGAACCCGTCCGCGTGGAGGCGCAACCCGCCGTCGTCGGGCTTAGTTTGGCGCGGCTGGACGCGAACGGAACCGAAAGCACAACGCCCGACGGCGGCCTGCAGCTCGCGCCGTCAGTGACAGTAGGCGGGGAGCCGGTTGATGCCGGAACTGTGGGCTTCCTGGGGAAGCCGGCCAACGGGATTTTCTTCACACATTCCGGCGAAACGTTGCCCGGAGTGCCCCAGCAAAAGAACCTGATCACCCTGGCCCCGATCGAGGGTGGCATCACTGACGAGCTCCTGGAATTCGTCATGGACGGCCAAACGCTTCAGATTCCTGCCGAGGATGAGAGCCGGTTCCTGACGTCGTTCTACCCGAAGCTGAGGCAGTCCACCCCGGTCCAGGCTGCCGACAAGTCTGTTGAGCTGCCCACGCTGGCGGTTCCAACCCTGTCCTTGCTGGCCAATTACGGCAACGACCACAAGGTCCGGCTGCACTGGGAGTGGCACTACAAGTCCGGCACCCTGGTCACGGCGCAGCCGCTCTGGCGGCACCCGGACGACCGTGGTTACCGCGATGACCCCGAGGAAGCCCGCATCCTGGAGTCGCTGGGGCGGCCGTGGGACGTTGTTTCGGCGTTGGCCGAGTCTGCCACGGGCGGCTGGGGTGCACCGCGCCTCGCTGCATCCGTGGAACTTGGAGGACTCGACACTCTGGCGTTCACCGAAGAGGTGCTGCCCGCACTCAGGGAACTGCCCGACGTCGTGGTGGAAACGTCCGGTGACATCGCAGATTACCGTGAGGCTGCCGAAGCGCCCGTGGTGTCCATTTCCACGAAGGAAACGGCCAGCGGCGACTGGTTCGACCTCGGCATCGTGATCACCCTCGAAGGCGAACCCGTCTCCTTCGCCGCGGTGTTTTCTGCCCTGGCCGCCGGGATGAGCCGCATGTTGCTGCCCAGCGGCGCGTACTTCTCGCTGGATCTGCCCGAACTGCACCAGCTCCGCGCACTGATTGACGAAGCCCGCTCCCTGCAGGACAACCCAGACAACAAGGACGGCACCCTGCAGATCAGCCGCTTCCAGGCCGGGCTCTGGGACGAGCTCGCCCAGCTGGGGATTGTGGACGAGCAGGCCGCCGCATGGCGTGAGGCTGTGGGCGGATTGCTCGACGACGGCGTGACCGGGCTGCCGCTGCCGGCCGGCCTTAACGCTGAGCTGCGTCCGTACCAGTTGGAGGGTTTCAACTGGTTGAGCTTCCTGTACAAGCACAGCCTTGGCGGTGTGCTTGCGGACGACATGGGCCTGGGTAAGACGGTTCAGGCCATTGCACTGATCTGCGCAGCGAAGGATCTGGCTGCGGAGACTGCCGCTGCCGCCCAGGGTGATTCTGTTGAGGTGACTCCGCGAGCTCCCTTCCTGGTGGTTGCCCCTACCAGTGTCGTGAGCAACTGGGCCTTGGAAGCGCAGCGGTTTGCTCCCGGGCTCGTAGTGCGGACCGTCGGTGAAACCTTCGCCAAGAGTGGACTGTCCCCTGTGGAGGCGTTGGCAGGCGCCGACGTCGTCATTACCTCGTATGCCCTGTTCCGCATTGATTACGATGCCTACGCGTCGTTCCACTGGGCCGGATTGATGTTGGACGAGGCGCAGTTCGTGAAGAACCACCAGTCCAAGGCGTACCAGTGCGCCCGGAAGCTGCCGGCCAGGTTCAAGCTGGCCATCACCGGCACGCCGCTGGAGAACAACCTCATGGAGTTCTGGGCGCTCACCTCCATCGTGGCGCCGGGCCTGTTCCCGAGCCCCAAACGTTTCGCCGAGAACTACCAAAAGCCGGTCGAAAAGAACGGTGACTCCGCGCAACTGGGCAAGCTCCGTCGTCGTGTCCGTCCGCTCATGATGCGCCGCACCAAAGAGCAGGTCATCAAGGACCTCCCGCCGAAGCAGGAGCAGATCCTGGAAGTGGTGCTGAACCCGAGGCACCAGAAGGTTTACCAGACCCACCTGCAGCGCGAGCGGCAGAAAATCCTCGGCCTGATCGACGACGTGAACAAGAACCGCTTCACGATCTTCCAGTCATTGACGTTGCTGCGGCAATTGAGCCTGGATGCGTCGTTGGTGGACTCTTCACTCTCCGGGGTTCGGTCCTCAAAGCTCGATGTGTTGTTCGAGCAGCTGGAGGACGTCATTTCCGAGGGTCACCGGACGCTGATCTTCAGCCAGTTCACGGGATTCCTGGGGAAGGTCCGCGAGCGTCTGGACGAAGAGGGCGTGGAGTACTGCTACCTCGATGGCAGCACCCGGAACCGTGGCGACGTGGTCAGCGAGTTCAAGAACGGGGCTGCTCCGGTGTTCCTGATCTCGCTGAAGGCCGGTGGGTTCGGGCTCAACCTGACGGAGGCCGACTACGTGTTCCTGCTGGACCCTTGGTGGAACCCCGCCTCCGAAGCCCAGGCCGTGGACCGCACGCACCGCATTGGCCAGGCCCGGAACGTCATGGTCTACCGGCTGGTTGCCAAGGACACCATCGAGGAAAAGGTCATGGCGTTGAAGGCCAAGAAATCACAGCTGTTCGCTGACGTGATGGAGGGCGACGCCCTGGCCGGTGGCTCGCTGACCGCGGATGACCTGGCGGCGCTGTTCGCGGAGTGACCTCCCCGAACAGCGCGCACTAGTTGATGTTTGGACGTGGAACAGCGGCGGTGACGCGAATCTCGGCGCCATCGTGCAATCCAAACAGTCGCCTACCCCCACCATTTGCGCGGATCCATACGGCACTCCCGTCAGGCATGACGTCGGAGACCACACCTTTCATCGTTTCTCCACCGGCCAGTGAAACCGTCACTTGGTCACCCGGCAGGAAGTACTCCCAGCCCATGTCGTAGTGATGAGGCAGAGCTTCGGGTTCCTTCAGTACGAACACAGTATTTTTTTGTCCTTGCAAAGCTCTCTCCTTCATCCACCTATCGATCAGTCAGTGGAGGAAAGGGGTAGATCATGACGGCTGAACGGGCAAGGACCTATTGGTCATCGTGGCAGGGACCAGCCGGATCATCCGGCCGCTTCCGGTCCTACGTCTGGTTCAGTCGACCCGTGTGGAAGCTGACTGAATGATCTTGGCAAGGTCGCGGGGGCGGCTCCACATGGGCCAGTGACCCGTGGGGAGGTCAATGACCTCAAGGTGCTCGATGTTCGCGACTTCAGCAAACATGGGATGGCCTGCGTGGGCCAACTCCAGCACCTGCGCACCAGGGATGGAGCAGCACACCAGGGTGGTCCGGACCTTGCCACGGGCGTCGTTCACGAGCTCCACGGGCTGACGAAGCACGGGGCCAGGCTCGGGGACGGCACGGATCCGAAAACGCTCAAGGACTTCTGCGCTCAGGCCGTCGAGGCTAGCCTGCTGCCCGAGGACGTCAAAGGACGGCAACGGAAGCTCATCCACTTCTTCCGGCAGCTCGGGGGCGAACACGCTTCCTGTCGCCAGAGGACCTGAGTCCACCCACACCACCCCATGAACAAGCTCTGGGTGTCGGTCCAAGACCAGGCTCACCGGGGCGTTGGCCCCGCTGTGGGCGACGATAGTGGCGGGCTGATCTCCGGAAACCCCGTATTGCGCAAGAATTTCCAGGATGGCTGCAGCTTGATCGTCGAGGGTCTTCGTCACCCGGTCAGGATCGTTCCCGTCGAGACCGGGGAGCGTCACCGCAACTGCACGGGAATGGGCGGTTTCCAGGTGTTCAAGGACGTCGTCCCACGCCCAGGCACCCAACCAGTGGCCGGCGATGAGAATGATGTTGTGACTGCTCGTAGTAGTTGTCATGTCACTACCCTCGCAGGCGCTATGGACAAGGGTGTGTCACTATTTATGTCATGAATTCGATGCGGGCTGACAGTTGAAGCGTGCAGAACGCCTCCATGCTATCTCCGAGTTGCTGCGTCGCAGCGGAGCGCGGGGGGTCTCCGCCGAGCGGTTGGCGGGAGAGTTCGAGGTATCCGTACGCACAGTCAAGAGGGACTTGGACGCGTTGGAGAGCAGCGGTGCGCCCGTTTGGTCGCGCCCGGGACCGGGCGGCGGGTACGGGTTGGCCGCTGGCGCTTCCCTGCCGCCTGTCAGCCTTTCCCCAGCACAGGCCGTAGCGCTCATGGCAGCCGTGTCCGCTGCACCCGACGCCCCTTATGCCGATCTGGCAGCAGCCGGGATCCGGAAGATCGTAGATGTCCTCGATCCCAAGACCCGGGCAAGAGCCGACGAACTGGCGGGCCGCGTGTGGGTGAATGCGGCTCCACCCTCCTCGCGCACCATCAGGTCGGCTCTGGAGGAGGCGATGTCCGAGCAACGAGTAATCCGCATGCGCTACACCTCGGGGGATGGGAGTACCACCATCCGCGACGTCGAACCGGTGCTGTTCGCCTCAACGAACGGCCAGTGGTATTTAGTTGGATGGTGTCGACTTCGCGACGCCATGCGGTGGTTCATCGTGTCCCGCATCGAGCGGGCCAGCGTCACCAAAACGGCTTGCAGCGGCCATACCATCCACGAGGTCGGGGAACCTCCGGCGAACGCCAGACCTGTGCACGGTCGGGGCGCGTGAGTCGCTCAATCAACCTTTCAGGTCAGTTCAATCAGTCGTCCAGCCGTACACCGCGCAGCAACAGCATGGTCCCGCCCACAGCAACCGCGGATGCCAGAAACACTCCCGCGGCACCGAGCCCCACCGCCACAACGCCGATGACGCTGGGCAACACCACTTGGCCCACCCTGTTCCCGGCAAGCCGTAGAGCCAGCGCCCGCCCGCGCTGGCCTTCCGGCGCTTGGGCCGAAAGCCAGGACATGGTGAGGGGCTGGCCGATTCCCAGGCCAAGGCCGAGGAACGCCATGACGACAAACAGCGACCACTCGGGCATCGGGATGGCGGCCGCACCCAAGGACACGGTGGAGATGGCCAGGCTCAGGAGCAGCAGCTTCATGCGTCCCAACTTGCGGGAAACGGTGCCGAGCCCCAGCCTGGACACCATGGAAAACACCGCACGGACGGTCAGCATCAGGCCCACTGTTGCAGCTGTCAGGCCCCGTTCGGCGCCGAGTGCAGGCAGGTAGACGACGGTCAGGTCCACGACGGCCAGCACGGTGGCGCTGGTAGCCAAGGCACGGACCACCCCGGGTGTCCGGAGGAGTGCTGCCGCGCTGCCCTTGGTAGCGCCCTTGGCTGTGCGCCTGCCCCGGCTGACCTTTGAAGAGATCACGAACGTGGTCAGGAACAGCACCAAGCTCATGGCAGTCGCGAGGAGGAAGATCGCCTGCGTGTTCGGGCGAACAGAAGCACCGCCCACCACGGAAATGGCCAACGGTCCGAGGGCCTGGCCCAGCGACGCGGCGAAGGTCAGGTACCCGAAGGCAGAATCCAAACGCGACGATGCAGCGTTGTTCGCGACCACGGCCTGCTGCCCCACTACGCAGGCCAACTGCCCCGCACCCAGCAGCGCTGTGCCGGCCACCAGTGCGGGGACTGACGTCCCCCAGAACAGCAGAAAGGCAGAACAACCCAGTACGACGGCGGACCCGATCGCCATGAGCCGACGCTCACCAAGACGGTCCACCAGCCCGCCGATGGGCAGCGCGAGCAGCAACGGGAAGACTGCGTAACTCGCGGCAAGAAGGCCCAAAGCGAAGCCGGGGACATCCAGTTCCAGTGCGCGGTAGGTGGTGGCGGGCCGGACCAGGAACGTCACAGCCTGGATGAGGGCCGAGTGCACCAGGAGTGCCGTGGACGAGCGCCGTCCGAGTTCGCCAATCATCCGACAACGAGGCCGGTGCTTGAGATAACCCGCAAGGTCTCATCGCGTGCGCCGATCACGTGATCGAAAGCGACCTTGGCCGCTTTCTCCGCATCCTTGGAAGCGATGGCTTCGACCAGGACCCGGTGGTTGGCGAGCGCCTCATCACGTCGTTCGGGAGCGTTGTTGGTGAAGTAGCGGTAGCGCTCAACCTGGCTGGCAATCTGCTCATGGAAGCGCAGGGCCCAGGAGTTCCCTGCGATCCTGGCTACCGCAGCGTGCAGGGCAACTCCGTACTTCATGGCTTCGTCGGCGAAGTCCACCATCGCTGCGTTGCGGGCTACGATCCCCCGTAGTTCTTCGAGGTCCGCCGGACTCGCATTAGCGCACGCTTCACGTGCCATCAGTGATTCCAGGGCAGCACGGACGTCGTACAGCTCTGAAATCACCTTTTCATCCAGTGCCGGCACCAGCACTCCCCCGGTGGTTTGCTGCTCGAGCAAGCTCTCCGAAATCAAGCGTCGAATGGCCTCACGGAGGGGCGTGCGGCTGACCTGAAGGGCCGCCGCCATGGCTGGTTCGTAGATGCGCTCACCCGGTTTCAGCTCGAGGCTGAGGATCCGGCGCTTCAACTCGCCGTAGACAAGATGCGCCCCCGTGTTTCGTGGTTGTTCAGCCATGTGGTTCCGCCCCGTGGAAAAGTGTACTTGTATACATCTATACAACCACGGGTCAGCGCAGGGCAAAGTTGTTACACCTCTGACCACTTCTGACTGACCACGAACGAGCGTGTTCGAGTGCCTTGTGACGCTCCCAACAGCCTCATAGTCTCGGCTTGCCGGGCCTTCCTGCGAAGCCCTGCACCATCACCCCGAACCCCGACGATGAGGTCCACCCATGGCGTTTTCCGCGCGAAGAATCCGAAGGCCAGTGGCAGCACTGGCGGCAGCCGTCACAGCAGCCGCCGGCCTGGCACTCATGCCCGCAACCACACCACAAGCACAGGCAGACGACGCAACAGCGGTCACCATCACCCCGAACCCCGCCACCCGCGGCGAAGCGTTCGAAGGGTGGGGAACCAGCTTGGTGTGGTTCGCGAATGCGACGGCGGGCTACTCCCCCGAGCTGCGGGAGGAGCTGTACCAAAAGGTTTTCGGGGAGGACGGACTCAACCTCAACATCGCCCGCTACAACGTGGGTGGCGGCAACGCGTCAGACGTCGCCAACTACCTCAACGACGGCAGCGCTGTAGAGGGATGGTGGAAGCCGGTGGCTGAAGCGCAACCCGGCCAGCCGGCGTCGAACCTTTACAACCCGGACGGATCCGTGGACAAGACGCAGGCCAACAAGCTCGCGTTCTTGGACGAGTGGGATCCGGACGACCCAGCGTCCTACAACCCCGATGCCGACAAGAACCAGCGTTGGTGGGTGGAACGCCTCGCCGCAGACCAGCAGATCACCCACTGGGAAGCGTTCAGCAATTCCCCTCCGTGGTTCATGACCAAGAGCGGCTATGTGTCCGGCCAAGTGAACACCGCCAAGGGTGAGAATCTCCTGCCCGAAGCGGAAGCCAAGTTCGCCGCCTACATGAGGAACGCCGTCGAGCTCCTCGAAAAAGGCAGCGGCATCACTGTGGACACCATCGATCCGTTCAACGAGCCGAACTCGGGCTACTGGGGCACGGACATCAATGCTGCCACCGGCAAGCCGCCCACCACGTACACGCAAAAGCAGGAGGGTGCGCTGATCTACCCGGCCGCCCAGGACCGCGTGACCAAGTTGCTGGCCGCTGAGCTCAAAAAGGGCACCACGGACGCCGTCATTTCCGCGATGGACGAGACCGACCCCAGCAAGTTCATGACCAACTGGAACGGCTACAGCCAGGAAGCCAAGGACGCAGTGGCGCAGCTCAACGTCCACACCTACGGCACCAACGATCGTCGTCGGGTCCGCGACCTCGCCAGTTCCACCGACAAGCCGCTATGGATGAGCGAGGTTGGCGGGTTCTGGACCGGCAACCCGGTGCTCGGCGACTCCACCAGCGGCTGGGACCGTTCGAACATCACCAACGGCCTGGGCATCGCCGGCCGGATGGTCAACGATCTCCGTGAACTCGACCCCAACGCGTGGGTCTTCTGGCAGCCCGTGGAGGACACGTATAAGCAGGAGAAGGCAGACAAGGGCTGGGGCTCCATCTACATCGACTTCGACTGCAATTACGAAGGCCGCGAAGGCTTCTCCAACCGCCGCATCAACGACGGCGCATCCCCGGAACAAGCCAAGTGCAAGGTCCTGACCAACCAGAAATACAACACCACCAGGAACTTCACGCACTACATCCGGCCCGGCGACTTCCTCATCCAGAACGACAACGCCAAGACCGCCAGCGCCCTCCGCGCCGACGGCAACGGCGCAACGCTGGTGCACTTCAATGACACCCCGACGGCGGAAAAGGTCACCATCGATCTCAGCCGCTTCGGCAGCATCGCACCCGGCGCCAAGGTCACTCCCGTGGTCACCACGAAGTCACCTCTGGATGACATCGAGAAGAACGCACTCGTCAAGGGCGCGCCAGTCGCCGTCGACACGGCGGCCAAGTCCGCCACGCTTGAGGTACCTGCCGCGTCGGTGGTGACATTCGTCGTCGACGGCGTCAGTGGAGTTTCAGAGGATGCCGCGCCTGTGCAGGACGGCCACAGCTACCACCTCAGCGGTGAAGCGAGCGGCAAGTACCTGACCGGGCGTGCGAACGGAACTGCATCGATCGAGGACCTGGGCACCGACGCGGCAGGCGTAGCGCCGCAGATGTGGACGTTCAACGCCGTGGGTGCAGACGACGTCGCCAACGATCGCCGTTGGGTTGTTTCCAGCGCGGACGGGCGTGTTCTCACCGGCAACGGCGGTGTGCTGAACGGCAGCCAGAGCGGCGCGGCTTCACTCGCTTCCCTGACGTTGGACCAGGCCAAGACGACTCCCTCTGCACAGTGGATTGTCACCACTGAGAACGGCAAGCAGTGGTCCCTGGTCAACGCGGGTGCCGCGATTGCCTTGCAGGTTTCGGGCAACCAGACAGCTGCGGGAACGTCCGTGGCGTTGGCATCCTCTACCGGCACCACCGCAACCGCCTCGGCAAGCCCGCACCAGGCATGGGCTTTCACGGACATTGCGGACTTGAAGCTCCTGGGTGTTTCGCCCGTTGAACTGAGCACACTCACCGGCGTTGCGCCTACCCTCCCTCCTACAGTGACTCCCCTGTATGAGGCGGGTCCGGGCAAGCCGCTGGCCGTTACCTGGTCCGCAGTTGATCCGTCTGTTTGGGAGAAGGACGGCAAGGTAACCCTCCGCGGATCCGGTGTTGATCCCTACGGCCAGGCTTTTGACGACGCTCTCCTCACTGTGACGGTTGGGCAGTACGTCGCCACAGATCCCGCATCCGTGACCGTGGGTGTTGGTTCCACACTGGCCTCGGTGCAGGCGGCTGCCCCGGTGACAGTCCCCGGCCAAATCGGCGACGGGCCCGCCCGCAACCCGATTCCTGTTACGTGGGACTGGGCTTCGTTGTCTGAATCTGCACTGCAGACCGTCGGCTCGGTAACCATTCCTGGCAAGGCTGGCTCCCTGTCCGCGACACTCACCATCGTGGTAGTGGACCGGGTTCCCAGCAGCAACATCTGCAAGGACGACCCCGCCACGGCCGCGACCGCCAGTTACACCGAGGGCTCCTACATCGCGAAGAACACCTGCGATGCCAATGCCTCCACCCGATGGTCCAACTGGGTCAGCGGCGGCCGTGCGGGTGACAACCTGAGCTACACCTTCGGCCGCGACTATACCGTTTCCTCCGTGACCGTCACGTCAGCGGAAAAGGCTGCGGCGAGCCTCAAGGTCCAGTACCAGGACGCCTCCGGAGCGTGGAAGGACACCTCAGCGGGAACCATCACGGGACTCTCGACTTCTGCGCCCACGACAGTTCGCTTCGACCCCGTCACCACCCGTGGGATCAGGGTCTCATTCGTGACCACGGCATCGTACACGAAGATTGCGGAGGTCGCCATCGCGGGTTCACGTTTGGCCGACTCCGGACTCGCCGACCTCGGCAGGCTCCTCGTCAATCAAGCGTCCGTCGTCGGCTTCGCCCCATCGACCACCGACTATCGGGTGCTGACCGCGACGGCGACTCCCGCCGTCGTCGGCTA
Source organism: Paenarthrobacter aurescens (assembly GCF_025421775.1). Taxonomy (GTDB): domain Bacteria; phylum Actinomycetota; class Actinomycetes; order Actinomycetales; family Micrococcaceae; genus Arthrobacter; species Arthrobacter aurescens_B. The sequence goes on from NZ_JAOEFX010000007.1 coordinate 56,725, forward strand.
CCCGCTGGACACGAACGCCAAGGTGACCGTCCAGCAGCCCACCGCTGAGAACCCGACGGCGGTAGTCACCGTGACAGCGCCGGACGGCACCACGAAGGAATATCGCGTGATCGTTTCAACCGGCAAGGACGCGTGCAAGAACGGTGGCTGGAAGACGAGCCCGTCGCCCGTGTTCACGAATCAGGGGCAGTGCGTGAGCTACTTCGCGGCTGGGAAGTAGGGACTTCTGAGATAGTGAGGCCCCTTGGGATTTTGATCCTGAGGGGCCTCGCTGTGTTTTCACCGACGTGGGATAAGCGCGCACAAATGAACAGCTACACAGCCTTTACTGTTATTTAGAGGTCGCTCTGGAAGTCTTGGATGAGGTAGATCGGCTGAATAGGCGGTTGGCCGCCAAAGCCGTCTGAGCTTTCAGCCGCGCACCCAGCGGTACGGCGTGGTCGTGGAGACCTTGAGCAGCCCGGATCGTTCCAGGATGGGCCGCGAGAATTCGGTGGAATCGCTGTGGATGAGGGTCTTGCCCAGCTCGAGTGCGGCCTGCGCGCGGCGGGCCGTCAATGCCCGGTAAATCCCCCGGCCTCGCCATTCTTCCCTGGTGGCCCCGCCCCAGATACCGGCGAAGGCCGTGCCGGGCACTGGCTCCAAGCGTCCTGCGCTGACGATTTGTCCGTCCACCTCCGCCACCCACAACTGCATCCCGTCATCGAGGGAGAGGCGGTGCAGCAGGGCATCGGCCATCTCATCCGAGACCGGCTCGCCAAAGACCTCGTCCTGCATCGCGCTCATGGCCCGCACGTCCGGCTCGTCCGTGACCTGCCGCAACGTCACGCCGTCGGGAAGTGGCACAGCTGTGCTTAAGGCCTGGGCTTCACCGATCATGATCGACTCCGGCTCGTCCTGGGTGAAGCCGTTTTCGATCAACGCTTCGTGCAAACCCGGCGCGTGATCATGCCCGCGGGATTTCCATTCGACCCTGGTGATGCCAGGTTCTGCGCGGAAGTAGGCGGTTGCCTCGGCAACGAGCCGTCTGACGCTCTGTGCATCCGCGTCGCCCAGATCCTGGTACGTGACGAAGCCCCGCCCCTTCATGAAGGTCACCAGGCGCACGGGTCCATGCTGGGTCACTTTGAGGGCGCTCGGGGTCTCGGCGTCGGTGCGGAGGTCCTGGTCATATGCCGCGAGGAAGCGTGCTCGATCGTCGGTTTGGCTCATCCCGCGAGCCTACTGCAGGGGTGGGCTCGCCCGATTCGATGGCTTGCTGCACACTGTGCCGCGCGCACGGCCCGTTCCGCAGCTAGGCGTCGAATTGGGCACGCCACAGCCGGGAGAGCTCCACGGATGCGCCGTCATGGAAAACGAACCGGCCGCCTCCTTCCCCCGCAACAAACGTGACACCCGTATCCGCCGAAGCACCTCCCTCACCAGCGAGGACGACGACGGCGGCGTAGTCGCCGTCGTGCGCGGTTCCCGAGGTTCCCACCCATGGAATGGTGAGCTCCGATCCCATGGGGTGCGCGCCGGAGCGGACGAACGTTCCGGAGATGTCCAGCGCCAAGCCAAACCCCGGCACAGCCACCACCGAGCTCGCAACGGAAGACGCAGCGTCCACCGGCCAACCTCCAATGCGGAGAGAAGCGCCCGCAGCACCAGCATCGGAAATGCGGACCAGCCGGAGTTCAACGGCGCCCCGTGTCACCGAAAGAACCGTCACGGAGGGTCCAGGCGTTGCAATGCCTGCTACGCCACTGCCGTGATCGGGACCGGCGTCGGGGTCGGGTTCGATCCAGTGCGCGGTGAACCGGGAAGCACCCACTTGGACCCCGCCCTCAGAGAAGGAACCCAGGTATTCGAACCCCGTCCGATGCGTCAAACGGCCAGTGGAATCAACGAACACCACTGCGTTGTCCCGCGACTCCGGGGAAAGGTCGGGGAACGTGTGGGTGGAGTACCCGATCCGCGCGTACAAGGGCGAATCAGCCACCAAAGCACCCACAACAGCGTGGTCCGTCGCGTGGTTCCGGATCCGGACAAGGCCGTCGGCACGAGTCCCATCCACCTGCCATCCCGGGGCAGCGACGAGCCGCTGTGTGTCGGCAACCTCCACGGGAAGCGGAGCCTCCACGGCAGTCCACACCCGGTGATCGGCAGGCAGCGCCAAGCCGAGCATCCCCTTTGCCGCCCAATACGGTGACCCTGCGCCGGAGTAGGCCTGCTTCATCCCGGCGAACTCGCCGTGCCAGCCGATGGACAGCAACCCATCGTCAGTGATCGAGCCATGGCGGGCAAAGTAATCGAGCATCCCGGATGCTGCCCGGCGGCTCAGCCCCGGGGCCAAGCGGGTGTGCCCGGACAGCTCCCCCACCCAGAATGGCGCGGCGGCCGCGAACCGGTAGATCAGGCTACGGCCCTGAATGAGCGGGGCACCGTTCGCGCCAACAAGGTAGGCGGCATCGTCCAGGAAGTCTGCCAGCCGGTCGCCGTCGAGCGTCTTCCGGGCGGCAACGCGCGGATCGTCAGGCGCCATGAGTGCCCAGAGCTGCGGGTAAACCTGGAACGCCCAGCCGACGTAGTGGTCGTACGCGCGTTCGGGACCGTCTGCGAACCAGCCGCCGCCCCGGTAGAGCGAGTCATGGATGGCGAGTCCGGCGTCGATGTCCTCGTCGGAGTACCGTCCGCCCACGGATGCCAGGAACGTCTCCACCACAATCTGGAACCACACCCAGTTGATGGGCGGGTACTCCTCCCCGATCACGGTTTCGAACCACGCAATGAGCTGCTCCTGGACGCGTTCGGGCAGCTTGTCCCACAGGACGTCGCGGGTCAGCGCCAGGCCAACAGCCAACGACGCCGCCTCGACCTTCGCCTGCCCCAGCTCGCCTGGCGTCGGCCAGCGGTCAGGGTTGGCGGGGTTGGTCCCGGCATCGAGGCCGGCGGCGTACCACTCGGCGATCCACCCGGTGCTGGCCGGCTCGCCCGCAATCCGGAAGGAAGCCAGCAGGAAGGTCCGGGCGAAGGCTTCCAGCGAATCACTCCGCGGGCCGTAACGACTGTTGACGCCCGGCAGGTGGATGTTGGCGTGGTCCTCGGTGCCGAAGTGATGCGCAGACCGCAGGAGGTGGTCCGCATAGGCGCACCAATGCTCGCGGGTCAGGCCCGTGTAGGGCGACAACGAGTGATCCAAAGGGGGCAAAAGCATCAGAGCGAATCCTCCAGCAGAACGTCAGCAACCCCTCGAGGCGCACCCAGCGACGAATCCCGGACAATCAGCTCAGGGTTCAGGTCAATGCGATGCACTGGGCGCATCCTTCCTTCGGCCAGGCGGGCAGCCATGAGTTGCACAGCAACCTTGCCGACATAGTTTTTGGGAGGCCGCACAGCAGAGATGGCGGGCTCGGCGAGGTAGGCCACTTCGTCGTCGTATCCCACGATCGCCATGCTGCCGGGAACGTCCACACCGCGGTCCACGCAGTGCTGCACGAACGCCACGGCCTGGGTGTCGGAGTGCACCAGCATGGCAGTGGTCCCTGTGGAGCGGCACAGCTCCAGGACGTGATCGAAGTGCTTGGCACGGTCGCCGTTGTCCAGCTTGGCCGAGTCCTCGTGGATGGACTTTTCCAGCGGAATCTTCAAAGCGGCCAAGGCCTGCTTCCACCCGCGGACCACATGCGGGCTGGTGGGACTGGTGGAATCCGTGAGGCACCCGATCATCCGGTGCCCCTCTTGCCACAGATGGCGCACGGCCATTCCGGCACCGAATGAGTGATCCGTCGCCACCCACTCAAGGCGGTGCGACGGGATCTCCAGCGGCGCCCGACGTTCAGCCATGACGACTGGAATGGGCAGGGCGTTAAGCCAGCGGAGCAGCTCCTTGCCATGGTCCCCGCTCATGTCCGGAGCCACGATCAATCCGTCGATGTTCTGGGTGTCCAGCAATGCCTGGACCTGGCGACGGTTGTCTGCAGCGTCATAGGCGGAGCCGCGGACCAGGATCCGGAGATTTTGCACTTCGGCCTCACCTCGGGCACCGGAAATCACCTGGGGCCAGTAATAGTCCAGCGACGGAACCACCATGCCGATGGAGTAGCTGTGGGCCGACGGCCTACCTACGGACACGGAACGGTCCAGCGGGCTGGGCAGCGTCGCACCGCCGTGGACACGGGACACAAGGCCTTCGTCGGCGAGGGTGTTAACGTCGCGCCGGATGGTCAGCTCACTGACGCCCAGCTTCGCGGCGATATCGCGGACGGTGATGGCGCCATGCGCGCGCAACTCCTCCATCAGCCGCTCACGTCGTTGCAGGGAAAACAGCGACTTTCCGGCGGTTTCCGGGGTCTGTTCGGAACTCATGGTGTTGCCTCCACTGTGAGGGTGAACGCGCCGGAAGCGCGGTTTTCGGCGGGCATACGGAAACGGAGCCGTGTCAGTTTGTCGCCCCAGACGTCCCTGAGGAGCGGATCGTCGAGGTGCCATTCGTCCACTAGTACGACGGCGGTCGCCGGCTTCCAGCGCAGGTGCAGTCCCCGGGTGGTTTCCGCAGCCGGAATCCCCTCGGGCGTGACGGTCGCCGTCGCGTCTGTACCGACGTGGACGGTGCCGGCAACCAGGTAAGTGATGTCGACGTCGGGCGTTCCCTCAGGTGGGGGCGCTGGGAGGTTCCAGCGGTCATCAATCACCACGGACCCAAGTTCGCGATTCATCAGCGACGTGCGGATCCACTGCTCAGCGTGGTCAAGTCCGTAGGCGGTGCCGAGGCCAAGCGCCAGGGTCGGTTCCTCGGGAGTGGGCTCCTGGATGACGGTCGCCGCGAACGAAGACCCGGTCCCCTGCTCCAGCCCGAACGGAGCCGGAACGCTGTGCCACGCGCTTTGCATCGCGCGGATTTGGTAGCGATCAGGTCCGAACGTTTGCGCCGTGTAGGTGGGCTGGCCGGCGTCGACCAACAGTGGCACCCCATCCACGGCAACCACCACGGAGCCGACGTCCCGGTGATTGTGGTGCTCGCCGTTGTGCCCGCCCTTGGCCGCGAGGGTGAGCCCGTCCGTGGAACCGGGGTTCTGGCGGGCGACCATGATCTGCACCGATGGCAGGTACGTCCCCCAACCAGGTGACAGTAAACGTCCCAATGGACCCTCATTGCGACGTTTGCTGTCACCTGGTTGGGTGCGTTGGGTACGGGAGGCGAGTTGGGTGAGGACGCGGCCCAGGCCGGCGGCGGCGTTGGGTTCGGGTTCGACGGCGGTAAAGGCGGCGGCGTGCGCGGCGGCCTCGGAGTCGCCCAGCCGGACGGCCCAGCGATGCAGCATGCCCCACGGGAGTCCTTCATGCGCCCGGGCGGGGCCATCAGCGACGTTGAGGAACCATCGGTGGCCGAGGTGCATGCGGTGCGGGAAGGCAACCAGCGCACGGATCACGGGCAGGTCTGCGTTCAGCTCACCGCCAGTGGCCTCCTCCAACAGGGCAAGGCCTTCCAGCGCGCGGCCGGCCCCGTTCCACCAGTAAGCGAACCCTTCATCGATGGCGCCGTCAGCGGGAATGGAGGCGAGGAAGCGGTCCAGCCCCTCGATGCAGCGGGCAATAACCTGGGCCTGCTCATCAGGGTCATCAACCAGCAGCAAGGCCGCGGCGATGATGTTCGAGTGGATCCACGGATTCCAGTTGTGGACATCTCCGTTGAGGCCCAGCCAGTGCCAGTCGAGCCGATCCAGGAAGGGCCGAATGACGCGTTCGTTCGTCTCAAGCCGGATGCGCTTGCGGAGGCCAGGCGCCCTGTCATCAAGGGCATCTCCCAGCACCAGGTCCAGCCACGCGAGTTGGGCCACCACCTCCCCGGCGCCGAGGTCCAGGTAGGGGCGCGTGCGGTCCGGGACCACCTCGCCGTTGCGGGTGAACACGTCGTCGTGCGCTGCCCAGCTCCACGAGCTCTGCTCGCACAGGAGGTAGGCGCCGTCAATCACCTCATCGAGCCAGGCGTCGCCCGAGTCAGGTCCAGACTCCGCGGACTCGGACATAGCGGCCATCACGACGGCGCGAGTCAGCCGCTCCTGTCGGCCCGCCACCAGTGCTTCGTAGGCCGTGCGGTTGCCGTCCCGGAAATAACGCGCGTAGTGGGAGACGAGCGGTTGCGGCCAGGGACTGCCCTTCTCCGTGTCCGCTTGGGTGCGCAGCTCTGAAAGGGGGCGCAAAGCAGCGAGCTGCCATCCGGCGTCGGACGCTGGACGAATGGTGAGCCGGTCCCGGGAGCCGCGGAGCGAGTCCGTCAGGGAGGACGCCTCGGCCTGTGTGCCCCAAGCACTCCTTAAGGGGTAAAACGGTGGCGCTTCAACGGCTGCGGTGCCGGTTGCCATAGGAATTCTTCTCTCATTTGTTCGAGTTTGAACGTTTCAGATCAAGCTCGATTGAGTTGAATGAACTGTCTTGTTTATGAGTATGTACTGATTATTAGATGTGATGCAACACATAAATCACGGTCGAACAGGCCGCCGATAAATTCGAAGGGAGGATCCACTCAATGTCGCTCAAGCCCCAGGCACTGCTGGTCATGAATAGCGGAACCTTTGCTGACCAGTTCGATTCCACGCGACTGGAGCGGCTGGCTGGACTGGTCGATCTTGGTGACGAACCCTGGACGGATTCCCTGGACGCCCCCGAGCTTGCGGGCCGCCTGGAAGAGGTGGAAATCCTCCTCACCAGCTGGGGAGTTCCCCAGCTCAACGCCGATCGTCTGGAGCGCATGCCCAAACTCCGGGCGGTCTTCCACTGTGCAGGAACAGTGCGCAGCTTCGTGAGCGAAGAACTCTGGGATCGAGGCATTACAGTGACCAACGGCGCCGACGCCAACGCCATCCCAGTCGCCGAGTTCACGTTCGCTTCCATCGTCCTGGCCGGCAAAAAGGCCCACGTCCTGGCCAACGATGCCCGCACGCACCGGGATGACTGGAGCTACATCGACAGCCGCGGCGAGCTCGGAAACATTGGTCGCGTTGTGGGCGTCATCGGGTTCTCCCGCATCGGACGGCGGGTGGTCCAACTGGTCCAGCAACTCCAGGACGTGACGTGTTTGGTCAGCGACCCCTACGCCGATCCTCTCGAGGTGGCGGCTGCGGGCGGCACACTGGTCACACTCGAAGAACTCCTGCCGGCATCGGACGTCGTCACGATCCATGCCCCCGCACTCCCCGAAACCCGCAACATGATCAGCACGGCTGAGCTGAGTGCCATGAAGGACCACGCGACGCTCATCAACACCGCACGCGGCTCCTTGGTGGACACGGCGGCGCTCGAGAAGGAGTGCGCCACCGGACGAATCACAGCCCTGTTGGACGTCACGGAGCCTGAGCCGCTGCCGGCAGAATCCACCCTGTACGACCTCCCCAACGTAATCCTCACTCCGCACATCGCCGGCTCACTCGGAACAGAAACCCGCAGGATGTCCGATGCCGCGTTGGACGACCTGGAACGGTATCTCGCCGGCAAGGACCTCCTCGCCCAAGTTGTCCATGAGGACCTCGGCCTCAGCGCCTAGCCCCGTCAAACCCAGAGCCGCAGCCGCGGCAGACTTAAGAACCCCCACTAAGGAGAACGCAATGAAGCGCACAACCCTCGCCGCAATCGCCCTTGCGGTGACTGCAGGGCTCGGACTCACCGGCTGTGCCGGCGCGGCCGGACCCGCCGAACCGCAGGCGGCCGAAGGAAAGACCCGGCTGACCGTCTCGGTATGGAACTACGAGGGCACCCCGGAGTTCAAGGCCCTCTTTGACGGCTACGAGGCCGCCAATCCCAACGTGGACATTGAACCCGTGGACATCCTGGCTGACGACTACCCGCAAAAGGTCACCACCATGCTTGCCGGTGGCGACACCACGGACGTGCTCACCATGAAAAACGTGATCGACTACTCCCGCTACGCCAACAACGGCCAGCTGCAGGAGATCAACAGCGTGGTGGACAAGGTGGGCAAGGACAACCTCGCCGGCCTGGACGCGTTCGACATGGACGGCAAATACTTCGCGACTCCCTACCGTCAGGACTTCTGGCTCCTGTACTACAACAAGGATCTGTTCAAGGCTGCCGGCATCGAAGAGCCCAAGGACCTGACGTGGAAGAAGTACACGGAGATCGCCAAGAAGCTCACCACCGAAGCTGAAGGCAAGAAGGTCTACGGCACGTACCACCACATCTGGCGCTCAGTGGTCCAGGCCATCGCAGCAGCACAGAACGGTGCTGACCAGAACAGCGGCGACTATGGCTTCATGGAGGACCAGTACAACACCGCCCTGGACCTCCAGAAGTCCGGCACCACCCTGGACTTCGGCACCGCCAAGAGCCAGAAGACCAGCTACCGCACCATGTTCGAGACCGGCCAGGCTGCCATGATGCCCATGGGCACCTGGTACACGGCCGGCATCCTGCAGGCCAAGAAGGACGGAAAGACCAACGTCAATTGGGGCCTGGCTCCGATGCCGCAGAAGAACGACGACGGCAAGGTCACCACGTTCGGTTCGCCCACGGCTTTCGCCGTGAACAAGAATGCGACCCACTCTGACGAAGCCAAGAAGTTCATCGAGTGGGCAGCCGGCGAAGAAGGCGCGAAGGCTATCTCCAAGATCGGTGTTGTCCCGGCATTGCAGAACGAGTCCGTCACGGCTGAGTACTTCAAGCTTGAAGGCCTGCCTACCGACGAGCTCTCCAAGAAGGCCTTCACGCCGGATGTCACCGCACTGGAAATGCCTGTCAGCGACAAGTCGGCTGCCACGGACAAGATCCTCAACCAGGAGCACGACCTCATCATGGTCGGCGAGCGCTCCGTCACCGATGGCGTTGCTGAGATGGGCAAGCGCGTCAAGAGCGAAGTCCTGGGACAGTAACTCCCCAGCATCACTCCCCCGGTTCCGGTGCCGCGTCATTGATGCGCAGCACCGGAACCGGACCTGAACTCTCCGGATCCTGAAATGGAGGAACGCCCCCGCCCCGGGAGCGGTCATCATGACTACTGAAACAATCACCCAGGCGCCTGCCCCCGTGCATAGCCGCGGCAACAGGAAGCAAGCCAGGCGTAACACGCTGATCGGCTGGACGTTCATCCTTCCGAACTTCCTGGGCTTCCTGGCCTTCACCCTCATTCCAGTCGTGGCCGCTTTCGCGCTCTCCTTCATGGAATGGACCTCATTCAGCGCCCCCAAGTGGGTTGGCCTGGCCAACTTCCAGCGCATGTTCGCCAGCGATTCCTTCTGGATCGCCCTCCGGAACACCGTTGTTTACGCACTCGGTCACGTTCCACTCACCATGGCACTCGCGCTCATCCTGGCGATGCTCCTGAACCGCAAGCTCAAGGGCATCGGTTTCTTCCGGGTAGCCATTTTCTTCCCCTACATCACCTCTTTGGTTGCCGTCGCCGTGGTCTGGAACATGCTGTTCAGCCCGGACAGCGGTCCCATTAATCAGTTCCTCGGCTCCATCGGCATTGCCAACCCACCGGGCTGGACCTCCAGCTCCGATTGGGCCATGCCTGCTGTGATCATCACCAGTGTGTGGCGCGACATGGGCTACTACATGGTGCTGTACTTAGCCGGCTTGCAGGCGATCCCCACCGAACTGTACGAAGCCGCCGAAGTTGACGGTGCCAGTGCTTGGCAGCGTTTCTGGAACGTCACCATCCCGTCCCTGCGTCCCACCACGTTCTTTGTGGTGGTCATGCTGACGGTCTCCAGCTTCAAGGTGTTCGACCTCATTGTGGTCATGACCAACGGTGGCCCCGGCCGCTCCACCACAGTGCTGTCCCAGCTGATCTACCAGGAGGGCATCGGCGAAGGTAAGTTCGGGTACTCCTCGGCCATTTCGCTGGTTCTGTTCATCATCGTGCTGACGGTTACCGTCCTGCAGTTCAAGATCCAACAGCGGAGGGAACGCTGATGACCAACATGGCCGAAGACCTCAAAGCCACTCATGTGACGGACGCAGCACCGCTCCCGAACGGCGCACCCACTGCGGAAGACCGCCGTCGTACTGACCGCAAGCGCTCCCCGCGCGAGCAGAAAAAGCGCACCGCGAACGTCGTCATCTACGGCGTCCTGGTGGTGCTGGTGGTGGCGCTCATGGTGCCGTTCATCTGGATGCTCTCGTCCTCGCTGAAGGAGAACAACCAGGTCCTCACCGTACCCATCCAGTGGATTCCGCAGGAGTTCGTGTGGAGCAACTACACGGACATCTGGACGCGCATCCCCATGATGGGCTACCTGCAGAACTCGCTGTATCTTGCGGTGATCATCACCTGCCTGCAGGTCCTCACCGGCTCGTTGGCCGCCTACGGTTTCTCCAAGGTTCGCTTCCCGGGCCGTGATGTCCTGTTCCTGGCCTACATCGGCACCATCGCTGTTCCGTGGCAGGCCTACATGGTGCCGCAGTACATCATGATGCAGCAGCTGGGCCTCACCAACAGCTTCAACGCGTTGATTCTCCTGCAGGCATTCGGTGCCTTCGGCGTGTTCCTGATGCGCCAGTACTACATGACCATCCCGGACGAGCTCTGCGAAGCGGCCCGCATCGATGGCCTGAGCGAATACGGCATCTGGGCCCGCGTCATCCTGCCCCTGTCCAAGCCGGCCCTCGCCAGCCTGGCGCTGCTCACGTTCGTGAACACGTGGAACGACTACATGGGTCCCTTCATCTACCTCACGTCCAACCGCCTCTGGACTGTCCAGCTGGGCCTTCGTTCCTTCGTTGGCCAGTTCGACGCCGAGTACGCCATGATCATGACCGGCTCCGTGATCTCCGTGATCCCGATCCTCATCATCTTCCTCATTGGCCAGCGTTACTTCATCCAAGGCATCGCGACGAGCGGGATGAAAGGATGAGTATTGTGAGCGCTAAACCGCGGCGGTGGGCCGGTCCAGGATTCGAGACCTTCGGGAGCATTTTCGGGTTCATTTATACCTTCCTTGCCGGGAACGTCCTGCTGGCCGTAGCCAACGCGCCGTTGGTGCTCTGCCTCGCCCTGGTGGCCGACCCTGCGGCCGCGTGGCCGTTCTTCCTGGCTCTCTCGGTCACCATTGGGCCGTCGCTCGCCGGCATCTTCGCCGCGTTCCGAGCATTGAACGACGACGGCGGCGCGGTCAAGCCGGTTGCCGCTTTCCTTCTGGGATACAAGCGCAGTTTCGCGAAAGCCGCACTGCTCGGCGTGGGTGCCGTGGCCATGCTGATGTTCCTTGGCGTGGACCTGGCCGTCCTCCAGAACAATGTCCAGACCATCCCAGGCGCTGCCCTGCTGGTGCCGCTGATCGTCGTAGCAGCCGCCGTGACGGTGAGCCTTACCGTCACGGCGATTGCCGGCGTCGTACTTCTGCCTGAGGCGAAGCTGAAAAGCGTCCTCAAGGCTTCGCTTTATCTGGTGGCGCAGCGCTGGTACCTCAGCCTGGCCATGCTGGTCCTGCTCGGGATCATCGCTTCGGCTGCCGTGATGCAGCCGGTCCTGGGTATCGCGTTGGCGCCGGCACCGCTGCTGTTCGTGATCTGGAGCAATGCCTCGTACGCTTTCCACGCCGTGCTGCGTTCCGCGTAGACCCTGTTAGGACCTTTCTTGAGCAACTTCGCAATCGGCGATCAGGACTTCCTCCTGGACGATCAGCCGTTCCGCATCCTCTCCGGAGCCATCCACTACTTCCGGGTTCACCCCGATCTGTGGGCGGACCGGATCCATAAGGCCCGACTGATGGGGCTGAACACCATCGAGACCTACGTGCCGTGGAATGAGCACTCGCCCGAGCCGGGTGTCTTTTTGACCGACGGCGGGCTGGATCTTGGGCGCTTCCTGGACCTGGTGGCCGCTTCCGGGATGCACGCGATCGTCCGACCCGGCCCCTACATCTGCGCCGAATGGGACAACGGCGGGCTGCCCGCGTGGCTGTTCACCGACCCCACCGTGGGTGTCCGCAGCAGCGAACCCGGCTACTTGGCCGCCGTCTCTTCCTACATGGAGTCCGTGCTGGCTTTGGTGGTGCCCCGGCAGATCACGCAGGGCGGTCCAGTGATCATGTTCCAGATTGAGAACGAGTACGGCGCCTACGGGAAGGACAAGGAGTACCTGCAGCATTTGGTAGACCTGTCCAAGCGTTCAGGTGTGGACGTTCCACTGTTCACCTGCGACCAACCGTTCGGGACCATGATCGAGGACGGCTCGTTGCCGGAGCTCCACAAGACGGGGACCTTTGGCTCGCGTGCTGACGAGCGGCTGGCCTTCCTGCGCGAGCGGCAGCCTACCGGGCCGCTGATGTGCGCCGAGTTCTGGAACGGCTGGTTCGACAACTGGGGAACACACCACCACACCACCGACGCCGCTGCCTCCGCCGCCGAGCTCGATGCCCTTCTGGCTGCCGGGGCTTCTGTGAACATCTACATGTTCCACGGCGGCACCAACTTCGGCTTCACCAACGGCGCCAACGACAAGGGCATTTACGAGCCCACCATCACGTCCTATGACTATGACGCTCCCCTCTCCGAGGACGGGCACCCGACAGCCAAGTACTTCGCGTTCCGGGAAGTCATTGCCAAGCACTTCCCGGTACCCTCCGACGTACCGCCAGGGCGGGTGCCGGTTCCGGCTTCTTCGCTCGCCGTCTCCCGGTCCGTGTCCTTGCTGGAAGTTCCGGTTGCCACCCAGCTGGTTCCTGGCTCCGTTCCACCTGTGGAAATCACTGGCCAGTACCGGGGCTTCTACCTCTATGAGAAGGCCTTGGAAACCGGTGGCGTCCTGTCCTTTGCTGAGATCCGGGACCGCGCGCAGTTCTTCCTGGACGGCGTTCCCGTCGGTGTCCTAAGCCGGGAACTGGGTGAGCTCTCTGTTGTCATCCCCGCTGGTGGCCGCCTGCAGGTTCTCTTGGAAGACCAGGGCCGGGTGAACTACGGGCAGAGGATCGGCGAGGACAAAGGATTGACCGGACCTGCGTTGCTCAACGGCGTGGAGGTTCTGGACTGGGAGATCGGCGCTGTTGACCTGGCTTCGCTTGATGCGTTCCGATCAGCAGCGGCTGACCTGCCGGCCGGTGTCGTCTCCGCCGGCGTAGCTGGTCCGTCGGTTTCGTTCGCGACCTTCGACGCCGATGGCCCCGGGGATAGATTCATTCGTTTGGACGGCTGGACCAAGGGAAATGCCTTCATCAACGGCTTCAACCTGGGCCGTTACTGGAGCCGCGGACCGCAGCGCACCCTGTACGTCCCGGGACCGCTGATCCGCGAAGGCGCCAACGAGCTCGCCATCCTGGAACTGCACGGAAGCGCGACGCGCGAGGTAAGTTTCGCCGTCGAGCCTGACCTGGGCCCGGACGAAAAGTAACCCTCTCTCACTTAATGGGCCTTTGGTGCAGACCGTCTCTCACCTCCAGCGCCCATCCCCCAAACCCTCTATCACTTGCTTGAAAGAAGGGAGAGAGGGTTCGGCATAAAGGGCCGATAGGTGAGAGAGGGTCGATCGGGGGATGCGAAAAGGGACCGGTTCTTCAACCGGTCCCTTCTGCGTGTTCAGCGACTGTGTGTTCAGCGCGCGGGCGTCATTAGCCGCGGCAGAGCTCGCCGTACTTGGTGCCTGCTTCCTGATAGGCAGCGCCGAGCTCGCCCAGCTTTGCTTCATCCGGGGTTTCCTTTGCCTGCTCATCCAGGAACTCCAGGATCGCCGTGACAACCGGCTTCATGTCGGTGGAAGCCACGGGCTCGATAGGCCGGATTGCGTTGGCCACGCGGATGGTGGCGGTCTTGCTCGCGTTCTGGGGAATGCCGGCTGCGGCGACGCCAACGCGGTCACAGGTTTCCGCGGTGGTCAGCTGCTGCTGGGCGGAACAAGCGGATGCCGAGGCGATGAGCCCGGCGGCGATCAGGACAGTGGTGAGTTTCTTCATGATTCCCTCAGTGGTCGACGTCCCTTTGATTGTAATCAGAGCCGGGGCCCGGTCACGCATTAGGTCCGGCTTGCCCGCCGTCGAATCGTTATCGGATCCGCTACAGCGCCGGCGTCCGGAGCGGGGCCGTGCGCCGCGAACCCGTTGCTTCGAAGGCGGCAGCCAGCCTCAACAAGGCCGTGTCATCGTAGGCGCGGCCAACGAAGGTGAGGCCCACGGGCATGCCAATATCTGCCATGGTTCCCATGGGGACTGTGACGGTGGGGATGCCCAAGTGCCGTGGGACGAGGTTGCCGTTGGCCACCCAGACCCCGTTGCGCCAGCCGAGGTCCGCGGAGGCAGAGTTGACGTCCATATCGGCAGGACCCACATCCGCAGCTGCCGGGAACAGGACCGCATCCAGTCCGAGCCCGTCCATCCACTCCTCCAGGTCAACGCGCCGGGTCTCCTCCAGGCCGCGCACTCCGCCTTCCAGCTCGGGGATCTCGGTGAAGCTGGATACCCCGTATTCGCGGACTTGCCGGGGATAACCGGAGATGTGGTCGTCGAATCCGGTGTAGCGGTCCGCCAGGGCGCCCTTCGGATGCGGGAAGATCGCCGCGCCGTCAACATCGGCAAGTCTGTTGAGGGCGGGATCACCGTTGGCCTGCAGAAAGTCATCCCATGCCCAGGCCGAAAGGTCCTCGATTTCACGCTTGAGGTACTCGGTGCTGACCAAGCCGCGGGTTGCAATGGTGGGCGCTCCCGGGCGGTCGCCTTCGTAGTTTGAGACGACAGGGAAATCCACCAGCACTACCTCAGCACCAGCGGCTTCGAGGTCCCGCTTTGCAGCCTCCCACAGGTCAATCACGGAAGCCCGCGTATCGATGCGCTGCCCTGTAGGCCCGCCAATTCCCGGGTTCGCGCTGGTTCCGGCGGCCGGGTCTGAGTTGATATACATGCGCGGCACCCCGAAGCGCTTGCCCTGCAGAGCCAACCGCCCGCCGTCGGCGTCTTCCACGGCAAGCGTCAGGTAGGACTCCGGGCGGACCTCGGACGATTTCGGGAGCTGAACCCAAGGCTGCGCCCGCCAGAAGTCGCCGCGCGTCTCAGCGTCATCGGCAATAATGACATCCAGCAGTTCCAGCATGTCCGCCATGGTGCGCGTATGCGGGACCACGACGTCCATGGTGGGTACCAGCGGCCAGTTGCCGCGCACCGAGATGACACCGCGCGAGGGCGTGTAAGCGCACAAAGCATTGTTCGACGCCGGTGCGCGGCCACTTGACCAGGTCTCCTCACCAAGGCCGAAGGCCGCGAAGCTGGCTGCAGTCGCGGTTCCGGAACCGTTGGAGGAGCCGGAACCGAAGGCTGCCGTCAGGTACTCAGCGTTGTACGGGCTTTCAGCACGTCCGTACACACCGCGCTGCATTCCGCCATTGGCCATCGGCGGCATGTTGGTCAGTCCGAGCAGCACCGCTCCGGCGTCGCGGAGTCGTTCAATGGTGAAGGCATCGCACTGCGCTACCAGGTGCTCAAAGGCCGGCGAACCTGCAGCTGCCGTAAGCCCCTTGGCCAAGTAGCTGTCCTTGGCTGTGTAGGGGATCCCGTCCAGCGGCCCCCGCACCGCGCCCTGCGCCCTGCGTTCGTCCGAGGCCCGGGCGTCCGCCAAAGCCTCCGGGTTCATCACCACCATGGCGTTGAGTTTGATGCCGTTGCGGTCGTAGGCGTCGATACGGTCAAGGTATGCCTGGGTGAGTTCCTCGCTGGTCACGTCGCCCGATTCGAGTGCCGCGCGCAACTGCGCGATGGACGCTTCCACGACGTCGAACCGAGCCATTACGCTGCACCTCCAGCGCGCTGTGCTCCGGCGGGCTTTACTCCGTTGAGCTTTACTCCGTTGAGACGTGGCTGCTGCTGGGTGATGCAGTGGATGCCGCCACCGCGGGCCAGGATCGGCCGGGCGTCCACGGTGACCACGCGGCGGCCGGGGTAGGCCTCGGCCAGGATCTCGGCCGCGAGGGAATCGGCACGTTCTTCACCGTAGCCACAGGCGATGACGCCACCATTGACCACCAGGTGGTTGACGTAGCTCCAGTCCACAAAGCCGTCTTCGTCGCGCAAAGTTTCCGGCGCAGGCAGCGGCACAATCTCGAACGGCTTGTCCGCCGCATCTGTTTGGGTTTCCAGGAATGCCTGGAGAGTGCGGCTGACCTCGTAGTCCGGGTGCTCCGGGTTGGTCTGGGAGTGCAGCAGGATACGCCCGGGAGTGGGCAGTGTGGCCACCATGTCGATGTGGCCGCGCGTGCCCAGGTCCTCGTAGTCGCGGGTCAGTCCGCGGGGTACCCAAATGACCTTGGTGGCACCGATGGTGCGGGCCAGTTCAGCTTCAACTGCCGCTTTGTCGGCGTAGGGATTCCGACCCGGATCCAGCTGCACGGTTTCGGTGACCAGCACAGTTCCTTCGCCGTCCACGTGGATGGCGCCGCCCTCGTTGACCAGCAGTGAGCTGACCAGCTCGGCGCCCGACCGTTCCGCGACGAAGCGGGCCATGCCGGCACTCTTCTGCCATTCGGACCACGCCGGGGCACCCCAGCCGTTGAAGATCCAGTCCACAGCGCCGAGCACGCCGGGACGTTCGTCGTCCAGCACAAAGGTGGGTCCGACGTCGCGCATCCAGAACTCATCCAGCGGCGCCTCTACTTGCTCGATGCCGCTGCCGAGCATGCGGGTGGCGCGCTTGCGTTCGCTCGGGTCCACCACCATGGTGACCGGTTCGAATTCGGCTACCGCATGGGCGACGGCGGTCCAGGCCGCGTAGGCCTCTTCGGCGGAGGCGGCGTCGTCGCCAAGGGTCAGGCCGGTGCGGGGGAACGCCATCCAGGTGCGCTCATGCGGTGCGGTTTCGGCCGGCATTCTCCAAACCATGGGTGACTCCTTCGTCTTCAGTACAATCCTTGTTGATCGCACGATCAACAATGCTGAAAAGGTAATCTAGACTGGTCCTTGATGTCAAGCACTCCACAGAAGCGCGCAGTCCGGAAGTCACCGGCAGAGCGCGCCGCAGAAATCACCGAGGCCGCCCGCGAGATCGCACTCGAGGCCGGGCTTACAGCTCTGACACTGCGCAATGTTGCCGCCCGGGTAGGAGTCGCTTCAGGCTTGGTGGCGCACTACCAACCCAACATGGACGCGCTCGTGTCCAACACATTCGCCACCATCGTGGCTGCGGAAACACAGGAAGTCGCAGGCTTGCTGAGCCTGCAACCGGGACCATCGGAACGACTCGCCCTGCTGGTGGACACCCTTTTGGACAACAGCAGGCTGGACGTCACGGCAATCTGGGTGGAGGCCTGGACCTTGGGACGCCGCAACGAAACCCTGGCCGCCTCGGTCCGCGAGCAAATGGATGCTTGGCAGAAGGTCTTCCAGGGAGTGGTCGAGGACGGGAACGCGACCGGAGCGTTCAACGTTTCGGATGCCGCGGCCGTCGCCTGGCAGATTCTCGGCATGGTGGATGGCCTGAACGCGCAGGCCCTGGTCCGCTGGGATGGCGTCAACGATCGCGGCACGCACCTTGCCCGCGCCGTCGAGGGAATGGTGGGCGCCGCCCCAGGTTCCGTCGTTGCCAAACCGAGCGGGTAGAGGTACGGCATCCTGCCCTAGGCTGGAGACCATGGCGATCATTCACAAGGCAACCCTGTCCCCGTCCAAGCTCGAACTCATTGCCGGCTACCTGCCCAAGCAGCCCTGGTTTATCCAGGACGGCGCTCCGGAGCTCATTGGTGCCTACCGCTTTGACGATCCCGCCGGAGAGGTCGGAATCGAGACCCATGTTGTCACCGCCGGCGACCGCATCTACCAAGTCCCGCTCAGCTACCGTGGCTACGAACTGGCGGGCGCCGAGGAGTGGCTCATCGGCACCATGGATCACTCGGTCCTGGGCAAGCGTTGGGTGTACGACGCCTGCGCCGACCCCATTTACGTCAAGGCTCTCGCCACCGCAATCCTCACCGGCCAGCAGGAGGCGGAACAGTTTGTCGACGGTGAGCCGGAGCCCCGGCCCAGCACGGTCACAGTGAAGGGCAGCGGAAAGCTCGACGGCGGTGTCCCCACCCTGAGTGCCGCGGCGCCGGTATCGGGCAGCGGAGTGACCATCATTGATGCCGGCGAGCTTCGCTTGAAGGTGGCGCGGGTAGTGGACGTGGCAGCGGACGCTTCCGCCAACTCGGCCGCGGCTCCGGAACTGCACAGCGAGCTGACCCTGAACGGCACGTGGGCCGGACTGGAGAACCCGGTGGAATTGGCAGCAGTGGTCCGCGACTGACCCGTCAACGCCGGGGCCACTGTTGGTCGCAGGGGGCTCCGGCGTAGGCTGGCAAACGAGGCCAACTACTCCGATAGGGGTGCACCATGTACAAACCACAGAACATCATTCCCGCCGTGCAGGACCTTGCCCGGGAGTGGGTGACACACGCGGCAGACGGCTCATCGTCCCAAGCTGATGCGGTGGTGAAGTGGGCGTTGACCCGTATAGATCACGCCGATGTCCCGGCCGTGGTTCACGGTGTCATGCTCACTCTGACCGGCAACAAGAAGGCTGCCAAGGACGCCCAACGGACTGCGGCCAAGGCTGTGAAAAGGACAACCCAGGCCCTGCAGCGCAAGAGCCCGCAGCGCGCTCCACGCCTGTCCGGATGGGTTGTCGGCCTCCTCATCGGGGCTGTAGCCGGCGTAGGTGCAGTCCTGGCGTGGCGCATGATGGTGCCTCCGGGCGAGCCGGAACCCGCCAAGAAGCCGGAGACCCCGGTCCAGCCTCCCGTACCGCCGGTTCCCTAAGAGACGGTTCCCTCACCGGCGCCGGCGGGCAGCGCCCAAGGTAGCGGAACCCGTTAGGGTGCCGGTTCGCCGTCGCGCCTTCCAATCCGCCGTCCGATCCGCCGCCGGAGCGAAGACCCGGCAAGAAGCCAATACGCCCCCGTACTGGCCAACAGGAAACCCACCACGCCCAGCACTACAAGCTGGGTGATAATCCCGGCAATCACCATGGCGAAGCCGGCCAGAACAATCAGGCTGCCAAGAATTGTGCGGGCTTTTGCGCCACGCGGGCGGCCCGATTCCAGCTCAGAGGCGAGATCGGGATCCGTCGAGGCCAGTTCCCGCTCCAGCTCTTCCAAGCTCCTGCGTTCTTCTTCCGACAACGACACCGGAATCATCCTCACCACACGAGCAGGGCCGCGATCCTCGCGTCGGTGCTCAGGCCACCAGCACGTGCGCTGCTTGCCGTGCCATGCCTTCATTATCTGCCCGTTACGGCCCACTAGCTACAGGCAAACCGTGCCAATCCGGGGCCGTATCCAGGTCCCGGAGAACGTCTTCCGGATCGTCGAAGGGCGACCCGGCCCTTTGACGAGGGGGCAGGATTTCTGAAGGTCTGCGTCGCGATGGGGCCGGGGGCGATGCGTGTTCGTTGCGGCCCGTCCCCGGCTTTTCGACTTACCAAGAGTTCTCAGCATGCTTACGATGGACTGGCGGGCCTTCCCGGCTCCACAAGCACTGACCATCGAACGCCGACAGGAAAGTTGAACTCTCCATGGCACGACGAACTGCCAAGAAGGCAGCACACTTGACCTCAAGAGTCACCAACGGAGCCGTGCCGAAAAGGCGCGGACCAGGACGCGCCATCTGGCTTATCGCCGCGGGTTTGATTGCCGGAATAGCCGGCGGGGCTTTCGCCTTCCGCATGCTGGTGCCGCCTGGAGAACCCGAACCGGCAAAGGTCCCCCAGCCGCAACCCGACGAGATTCTGGTGCGGGAGGAACCGGTGGAGATCTCCACGAGGATGCGTCCCGGCGAGTGGACCGAAGAGTCGCTGCAAGAGCACCTTGAGAATTACAAGCAGCAGATCCGGGACATGGGCGCCAAGGAATCGCAGATCGTCACCAACGTGGAGCGAACCGAAGCGGGTGCTGCACGGGTGGTGGTCAGCTGGGACCGCAGCCGAACCTAGCTCACGGGAGCTAGTCCCCCGCCCGCGGCCGCCAGACCACAACAGCCTGAGACCGTGCCCGGGGCCGCTGCCCGCGGGACAAGCTGACGACGTCGCCCGCTGCTCCTGCTGCAAAAATGCGCGCATCCACTGGCGAGCGTCGGCGGGACAGTTCCTCGGTCAGCTCAGCCACGCGGTACTGCAGCGCAGCAACCTGGTTTTCGAGATCGAGGATTCGCTTGATGCCTTCAAGAGAAACGCCGGACTGCGAGAGGCGCTGGACCTCCCGCAGTTTGTTGACGTCGTTCTGCGAATAGCGGCGGGACTTGCCGGGCGCACGGCTGGGCGAGACGATGCCCAAACGGTCGTACTGGCGCAACGTCTGCGGATGCATGTCGGCAAGCTCCGCAGCAACGGAGATGACAAAGATCGGCTGGTTGACGTCGATGCCCATGACCGCCTCCTTACAACCGGGCCTTCGCGGCCAGGTCGTGACGCGGGTTGGCGTCAGTGGTGGCAGCAGCGAACGCCTTCACGGCTTCTTCCGCTTCCTTACTCAAGTTCTGTGGAACCGCGACGTCGATGGTCACCAGAAGGTCTCCGGTCGCCTTGGACGTCTTCACGCCTCGGCCCTTGACCCGGAGCGTACGGCCCGACGGTGTTCCGGCCGGGACGCGAACCTTGACGGTGTCGCCGTCGAGCGTCGGAACCTCAATGGTGGCGCCAAGTGCCGCCTCCGCGAACGTGACGGGCACGTGGATGCGGATGTTGTCGCCGTCCCGGTGGAAAAAGTCGTGCGGCTTCACGCTCACCGTGATGATGAGGTCGCCATTTCCGGCAGGGCCAACGTTGCCCTTGCCGCGCTGACGGACTTTCTGTCCGTCCTTGATACCGGCGGGGATCTTGACGTCGATCACGTTGCCATTGGCTTCCCGCAGGCTCACAGTGGTGCCCTTAATGGAGCCGGCAAACGAAATAGACGTGGTGGCCGTCCGGTCCGAGCCCTTCTGCGGAGCCCGCTGGAACCCGGTCTGCCCGGCGCCACCGAAGCCGCCACCGAACAGGTCGGCGAATTCCGGAGGGATACCTCCGCCCGCAGGCTGACGAGCACCAGGACCGCCACCAAACAAGCCACCAAACAGGTCCTCAAACCCGCCATTGGCCCCAGCACCACCACGTCCAGCGCCAGCACCCGGAGCAAACCGGGCACCACCCATGGCACGGATAGCGTCATACTGCTGCCGGTCCTCAGGACTCGACAACACCGAGTAAGCCTCGGAAATGTCCTTGAACTTCTTCTCCGCAGCAGCATCCCCGGCATTCGTATCCGGGTGGTACTGCCGGGCTAGCTTGCGGTAAGCCTTCTTAATATCCGCGTCGGACGCGTCCTTGGCAATACCAAGGATCGCGTAAAAATCCTTTTCAACCCAGTCCTGGCTGGCCAAGAGCGTTTCCTTTCGTTGTATGTTGCGCTGCGGTCAACTCACCTCAGGCGAGCTTACAGCGGGCGCGAAACCGGATATGGGGCGGCGGTGTGGAGGGCACCGCGGAGCGGGCACCGCCCCATATCCGGTGTAGCGACTAGGTGGAACCTACGCCGGGACAGCCACGATGACCTGGGCTGCACGCAGGACCCGCTCGCCGGAGCGGTATCCGGAGCGCAGCACCTGGCTGACCGTGTCAACCTCGATGTCCTCGCCGGGCTGCTGGATGAGTGCCTCGTGGATGGTGGGGTCGAATTCGACACCCGTGTCCGCGATGCGTTCCAGTCCGTACGTCTTCAATGCATTCTCCAGTTTGGTGGCGATGGCGGCGAAGGGGCCGCCTTCGAGGTCACCGTGCTGGCGTGCGGCGTCGACGTCGTCCAGCACCGGGAGCAGGGAGTTGAGGACGCCGATGACGGCCATCTCTCCTGCTACGGCGCGGTCGCGTTCCACGCGCTTGCGGTAGTTGACGTACTCAGCCTGAAGGCGGAGGAGGTCGTTGCGGAGCTCCGCTGCCTGCGCTTCAGCCGCGGCACCGGAGGCTACCGACTCTTCAGCCGGCACCTCTACCCCGTTGAGGATTTCCTCAGCCTGGGAGAGGGCGTCGCCGTCCGTGGGAGCGGCGTTGCCTTCGGTGGGAGCCGCAGCTTCGCTTTCAGGGTGACGGGCTGCGCCGGTCTCCGGGTCAACCTTGCGGTTGTCCCGAATCACGGGCTTGCGCGGCTCGTTGCCTTCAGAGTGCTCTGCTTCGTTGCCGTGGTGAGGCATGGCTACTTCTTCGCTTCGTCTTCGTCGATGATTTCGGCATCAACGATGTCTTCGTCGTCAGCAGCCTTTTCACCGGCAGGAGCGCCTTCAGCACCGGCACCCGGAGCATCAGCTGCGGCGGCCTGCGAGTAGATGGCTTCGCCGAGCCTGGTCTGGGAAGCCTGGAGCTTCTCGAACGCAGTCTTCACTGCGGCGTCGTCGGTGCCTTCCAGCGCGGACTTGAGGGCGTCGACGTCGGCCTTGACCTCGGTCTTGACCTCTTCGGGCAGCTTGTCGTCGTTGTCGGCGATGAGCTTGTCCACGGAGTAGGCGAGCTGCTCTGCGGAGTTACGGGTGTCCGTAGCTTCGCGGCGGGCCTTATCCTCGGCAGCGTGCTCTTCGGCTTCACGGACCATGCGGTCGATGTCGTCCTTGGACAGCGCCGTACCACCGGTGATGGTCATGGACTGTTCCTTGCCGGTGCCCTTGTCCTTGGCGGACACGTGGACAATGCCGTTGGCGTCGATGTCGAAGGTGACCTCGACCTGCGGAACACCACGGGGCGCCGGGGCGATGCCGGTCAGTTCGAACGTGCCCAGCGGCTTGTTGTCGCGGGTGAATTCACGCTCGCCCTGGAAGACCTGGATGGCCACGGACGGCTGGTTGTCGTCAGCGGTGGTGAAGGTCTCGGAACGCTTGGTGGGGATAGCGGTGTTGCGCTCGATGAGGTGCGTCATGACGCCACCCTTGGTTTCGATGCCGAGGGACAGCGGGGTGACGTCGATGAGGAGGACGTCCTTGCGCTCACCCTTCAGGACACCGGCCTGCAGTGCAGCACCAACGGCCACAACTTCGTCCGGGTTGACGCCCTTGTTGGGCTCCTTGCCGCCGGCGAGTTCCTTGACGAGCTCTGAGACAGCGGGCATGCGGGTGGAGCCACCAACGAGCACGATGTGGTCGATGTCGGAAACCTTGATGCCGGCTTCGGCGATGACGTCCTGGAACGGCTTCTTGGTGCGGTCCAGCAGGTCCTTGGTGAGGTCCTGGAACTTGGCACGGGTCAGCTGCTCATCCAGGTGGACCGGGCCGTCGGGGGTGACGGAGAGGTACTGGAGGGAGATGTTGGTGCTGGTGGAGGAGGACAGTTCCTTCTTGGCCTGCTCTGCAGCTTCACGGAGACGCTGGAGGGCGATCTTGTCCTTGGAGAGGTCGATGCCCTTGACCTTGAGCTGGCTCAGGAGCCACTCGACAACGCGGTTGTCCCAGTCGTCGCCACCGAGGCGGTTGTCACCGGCGGTTGCGCGGACCTGGATGGTGGAGAAGTTGTCTTCGTCCTTGCCAACCTCGAGGAGGGAGACGTCGAAGGTTCCGCCACCGAGGTCGAAGACCAGGATGAGTTCGTCTTCCTTGCCCTTGTCCAGGCCGTAGGCCAGTGCAGCCGCGGTGGGCTCGTTGACAATGCGGAGGACGTTGAGGCCTGCGATTTCGCCGGCTTCCTTGGTGGACTGGCGCTCGGCGTCGTTGAAGTAGGCCGGAACGGTGATCACAGC
The DNA here is from genome assembly GCF_025421775.1 of Paenarthrobacter aurescens. Taxonomy (GTDB): domain Bacteria; phylum Actinomycetota; class Actinomycetes; order Actinomycetales; family Micrococcaceae; genus Arthrobacter; species Arthrobacter aurescens_B. Next base: position 80,357 of record NZ_JAOEFX010000007.1, read on the forward strand.
GTCGGTGACCTTTTCGCCCAGGTAGCTCTCGGCGTCGTTCTTGAGCTTCATGAGGATACGCGCGGAGATTTCCTGCGGCGTGTACTTCTTGTCATCGATGGCGACGTTCCAGTCGGTGCCCATGTGGCGCTTGACGGAAGCGATGGTGCGATCGATGTTGTTGACGGCCTGGCGCTTGGCGATTTCGCCAACCAGGACTTCGCCGGACTTGGAGAAAGCAACGACCGACGGCGTGGTGCGGCCGCCTTCTGCGTTGGCGATGACGGTGGGCTCGCCACCTTCGAGAACAGAGACCACGGAGTTGGTTGTTCCGAGGTCGATACCTACTGCACGTGACATATCTTGTTTTCCTTTCAATGGCCGATGTTGGAGATCGCGCCTGGCGACGGTCCGCTGGGCGGTTGACGTGCTGGGAGCCTGCTCAACAATCGGCTAGTTGAGCGTTCTGCACTCAACTGTACTCAGCCTCAGAATTAAGTCAATCCAAAGTTGAGTCAACTACGCTCAAGTCTGATTTCGAACAGCAAAAATCCCCCGGAATCACGGGCATCGAGGGCTGGTTTCGCCCACGGTGAACTGGCAGACTGGCGCGATGGAGTTCACGGGGTACGTGCCGCCGGACGAGTTCTGGGCGATGAACGACCGGATGGATCAGGAGATCCGGGACGGCGCACACCTGCTCCCGCTGTTCACACTTAAAGGCTGGGACGGGACCTCAATGCTGGGATCCTGGCAAGTCGACGGAAGTGAGGGCAGCGTGGTGCACGGCGATGCCTTCTCACCCTCAAGCCCTCTGGTTGACGTGATCACAACAAACCAGGATCCCGGCGAGACCGCCAGAAACCGATGGCGCGCCTCGGCCGGAATCCCACACAGCCTGGAGGAGCTCCAGCGCCAGGACGCAACCTTCAAAGCCCTCGCAGCCGAGCGATTGACCATCACCGTTGAAGGCATCCCCGCCGATTTCACCCTCTGGCCGGGAACCACCTCGTGGCTGGCGGCCGGCTCCGTGGGCGGATTCGGCGTCGTGATTGATGCCCAACGCACCCCTCCCCCACCTCAAGCCGTAAGCCTGACGCGGGTGTCCGACGTCGAGCCCCTGCTTCACGCGCGCCGCGCGGCCCTCAAGGCGCTACGCGGCGAAGCCTAGGGACCTCGGCGGCGCCAGGGACGTCAAGCGGCTCAGGTTTGTACACCCACGCCACCAGCACCACCGAGATGATCATCAGCAGGAACCACGCCAGCAGCTTGTCGATGGAGACCGCCTGCCAGCCGTTCAACTGGTTCGGATACAGCCAGGCGCGGGACCACGTGCCAATGTTCTCGGCGAACCAAATGAACAGCGACACCAGCAGGAACGACACCAGGATGGGCATCTTGAAGCGACGCCGGAACACCCGGAAGTGCATCATGCACCGTCCGTAGACAAGCACGACGGCGGCGAGCAGCACCCAGCGCGCGTCGAAGATGTAGTGGTGCGAAAAGAAGTTGACGTAGATCGCCCCTGCCACGAGGGCAGTGATCCAACGGCGGGGGTAGCGATCGAAGCGGAGGTCGAAAAGCCTGAAAACCCTCACCATGTAGGAACCAACGGCCGCGTACATGAAGCCGCTGAACAAGGGAACGGCGCCGATCCGGAGGACTCCCTCAGCCTCGTAGGCCCACGATCCGACGTCCGTCTTGAACAGTTCCATCACTGTCCCCACCACATGGAACAGCAGGATCACCCGCAGTTCCCGCAGCGTCTCCAGCTTGAAGCTGATCATCAGCAACTGAATTACGACGGCGGCAATGGTCAGGAAATCGTTACGGGCGAGCGCCGCGTTGTCGGGATACCAGAGCCGGGCCGCAATGATGACGGCGAGCAACGCTGCACCGAACACACACGCCCAGGCCTGCTTCAGCCCGAACACCACAAATTCGGTGAGCCCTTCCCGGAGCCGTCCCCCGCGGGCGCGGTCCAGGTATCGGTGGGCGAGGAAGTCTATGGACTCTTCCACTGACGTGGAGTTACGCATGGGGCGCCTTGGGGTCGAGCACAAGCTTGCCCAGGTAGTAGTTGCGCGGCCAGTGCCGGATCCGCTGCGGCAGGCGTGGATACACCCGACCCACCATCCGCATGGTCCGCTCGAAGCGGCGGGCATGGCCAGGGCTCCACTCGAAACCAAAGCTTTCGCGCAAGTGGTCGGGCAACAGGCCAGCCGTCAGGAACCGGGCCAGCGGCATTGCCAGGCGCACAAGCTGCGGCCCGCCGGCAGGGTAGAGGAGGTCCCGGGCAACCCTTAGGGCCTTCTCGTCCGGCTGGAGTCCGCGCACATGTGCATCCCAATACACTGCGAAGGCGGCACGATCGGCCGGCCACATATGGGGCGGAAGCTGCAGGGCCGTCCCGATCTTCGCGTACTCGCGGTAGATACGGTCGGCGGTTTCGTCGTCGAGGGTTCCATGGACCTGCTCATAGACGGTGACGGCAGTGTCGTAAAGCGTGGCGACCACCCAAAGCTGGGACTCGGCGTCGAAGGCGCTGTATCCCTTGGAGGTGCCCTCGGGTGCGCGGCGGACCGGCGCGTGGGCACGGTTGACGGCGCGACGGACGGCCTTCAGCTGCTCCTCGGATCCGTAGACCACCGCATAGACGTACGTCATGGTGGCGCGCAGCCGGTCCATGGGGCGCTCAGCGAAATTGCTGTGCTCAGCTACGCCGTGGCCCACTTTCGGGTCGGCGATTTGCAGAAGAATGGCGCGGCCTGCACCGGCGAGAAGAACACCTTCCGCGCCAATGTCTGCCAGTCCTCGAGCCATCTGAATACTGTAGCGCCCTAGCCTTGGAGCCCCGCCACGCCTTGAAGGACGCTGAGCTGATGGTCGAACAGCTCATCGCGGGCGGCGAAGGTATCGCGTCCGTACTGCCCAAAAACTTCGAAACTGATAGCACCAAACACGGACGTCCACACCAGGACACCCCGAGCCAAGGTTGCGTCGGGTGCGGCGAGATCCATCTCGCCCCGAATGGCCGCCAGGTCTGCGGCCAACCCTTCGGGAATCACGACGGCGGGACTCGCTGCGGCGTTGAGCGCGCCAGCCCGGTAGGCGGCATCGAAGATACCGACGAGGCGGACGATGACCCGCGTACCGGGGACGGTAGTGCGCTCACCCGGTGCTTGATACCCCGGGACGGGACTGCCGAAAAGGAGGGAATAGCTGGCCGGTTCGCGGATGGCCCACGTACGCACCGCTTTGGCCAGGGCCTTGAACTGCCCGGCAAAATCCTGCCCGGGGACTGCATCGACGGCCGCATCCACCTCATCGCCAAGCTGGTTGTAGGCATCAATCAGCAGGAGCGTGAGGAGTTCATCGCGGTTCTCTACGTAGCGGTACACAGCAGAGGACACGACGCCGAGATCCCTCGCCACTGCGCGGAGGGACAGGGCGGCCGCGCCATGAACGGCAAGGTGCTCGCGACCGAGCCTAATAATGTCGGCGATGGTCTGCGTTCGGGCACGTTCGCGGGGAGTCGAGGGCTTCTGCTTGGCTTTGACGGCGGCAGGTTCGGCTGAAGTCATGATCACAGCCTCCCACAACAGAGAGCGCTGTCAACAAACGAGAGCAGTGCTCTTGACATCGAGGTGACGAGCGTTCATCCTGAATGAGAGAGCGGTGCTCTCGTTTTTCGATGGTCACGCACTCAACCCCGGAAGAAGGAACCCATGTACGTCGTCACAGGAGCAGGACCCGTTGGCTACACCGTCGCGGAGCAACTGGCAGAGCAGGGTCATCGAGTCCGGGTGCTGACGCGCTCGGGCAGCGGTCCGGAGCATCCACTGGTAGAACGGGTCCGGGCGGACGTCGCGGATCCAGCGCAGTTGGATGAAGCGATGAAGGGCGCAACCGCGGTCTTCCATTGCATCCACGGATCCGCCTACCGGGCATCAGCGTGGGCCGCCGAACTCCCCAAAGCCGAGCAGGTGGTGATGGACGCAGCGGCGGCCGCGGGCGCCGTCGTCGTCTTCCCCGAAAGTCTCTACTCGTACAGCGAGCCGGACCGGATCATGACGGAATCGAGCCAGCGGGAAGCAGGGGGCGGCAAACGCGGCATTCGGACTGCGCTGCTGGAGGCGCGGCAGGCCCACGCGGCCGCCACGATCAGCGTGGTGGCCGGCGACTTCTTTGGGCCACGCGTGAAGACAGCCCATGCCGGCGAGCGCATGGTGACGCCGATCCTGGCGGGCAAGGCGGTGCAGTTCATCGGAGCTACGGGCCAGCCCCACTCCTTCACGTACGTCCCGGACCTCGCAGCGGCGATGATTGCAGCCGCGCAGAAGCCCGAACTCTGGAACAGTGTGCTGCATGCCCCCACCGGCCCCGCCGTGACCCAACGGGAAATGGCCACAGCCCATGCGGCCGCCGCGGGCGTTGCTGCACCCAAGGTGAGTGCCGTGCCAGGTTGGGTGCTGCGGGTGGCGGGCATTTTCTCCACGGACATGCGCGAGCTGGCCGAACTCCTTTACCAGTTCGAGCGCCCGTTCGTGATGGACTCCTCTGTCAGCCAGCGACTTCTGGGCCTGGAACCGACTCCCCTGCCGGAAGCTGCAGAAGCAACGATGATGTGGTGGCGCGGCGCTATCAAGGAGGCAAAGTAACTGTCCAAAAGCGGGCTACAGTGGACAACTGGGCCGTGGCCAACCAAGAAACTTGCGCGCACGTCATCTCCTTTCCAGAAGGCGCCCCGTCGTTTCCACACTTGTTACGGTGGAACGGGAGACCTTGAAAATTTGAGAATAGGATCACTGAAGGAATTTCTCATTGGAAAAATGAAGCTGGTTCCTCTAGAGTAGTTTCCGGTAGCGGGTTCCATAGCGGATTACGCGCCATTTCCGAAGCCCGCGCTCTGCGCGGGCTTTCGTGTTCTCCGGCGGAGCAGTTGTAGCATCGAGAAATGCTCATCGCTTATCTGGACGAGTTCGGCCACATCGGTCCATACATCTCGGATTCCCACACGAAGTTCAACACGCATCCGGTCTTCGGATACGCCGGCTTTGTTATGCCCGCTGAGAACGTCCGTGAGTTCGGCGGCTACTTCGAGTACATCAAGGAGAACCTTCTCCGCTTCGAGATCGAGAGAGACGGTGCGCACCCGCGACGCTGGGAGAAGAAGGGCGCCTCTTTGTTCACGACGAAGAACATCGAGCAGTACCCGGAACTGACCAGGGCATTCAAGCGCCTGATGCGCAAACTCGACAAGCTCGGCGGCAAGGTCATCTTCTACGGCCAGGTCAAGCCACTGGGCAGCGCCAAGGAAACCGGCGAAAGTGCCGCAGACCGCAGCGCCCACGCCTTACGTCAAACCCTTCGGAGGCTCAGTTGGCATGCCGGTCGCCTGGACAGGGACATCATGATCGTTCTGGACAGCGTTGACGATAAGCCCCGCCTCGAAGCGGTGTCCGTGATGGCCAGTTTCATCTACTCCAACAGCAAGACCGATCTGCGACGAGTGGTCGAGGCCCCGATGCAAGTCGAGAGCCATCTTTATGCAACCATCCAGTTCGCTGACTGGCTTTGCGCTCTCCTCGGCCGCGCTGCTCACCACCAGTTCGTGGAAAACTCCCAATTCGCGTGGGCTCCAGCAAACTTCTCATCCGTGATAACCAGCGCGTCCTGCTCGGAAGAGTCAAAGATCCTCGTCCCCCAGAACCCAACGAAAAGCGTCCACTCCAAACACCTCTTCAGCGCCCAGAACTGGATTGAACGCACGAAACCAAACCCATCGGTGCGGGCAGCACCGATGCCGGGTCCACGCCCGATCTTTCAACGACTTGCCACCAACAACCCCGAGCTAGCCGAACTCCGCGACAAACTGTCCAGCGGCTAACCACTTCTGCGAGCAAAAGGGGTAACAAGTGCGAGTCGAGTACGTCGGGAAGAGCGTTGCCGACCTAGATGTGAATGTCAGGAGTGGACCCTCGATCCAGTGTGGTTTCACCTACGGCCTGCGATTCCGCAAGTATGCCCATGACGACATCTTCAAGGAGAGCGTCACTTCCATCAATCCCGCACGAGAGGAGGACGCCGACATCCTTGTGCTGGATCCGCATATAGACGACGACCCCTACGAACTCATCGTCGTCGTGGTCGACCAAAAGTGTCTGCAGAACCGCCGACTCTACCAATGGCTTAACCACGCCCTGACCTCGGACCCAGATGCTCCCTCAACTGCTTTGATGTTCGTTCCGGAGGCCCAACCCGGCGAAACGCGGGCCGCTCACATTCTTGGGAAAAGGCTGAATCGTGAACGGGTGGTTGCGGAAGCGTGCTCCTACTATCCGACGCTCGTTGAATGAAGCCCACGACGCCGGAAAAAGAAGATTCGCTCAATCGGATAGTTCCGTGATCGATTCCTCGCAAAGCCAGAAGCTCCTGGGCCTGGAACCGACTCCCCTGCCGGAAGCTGCAGCGGCCACCGTGGAGTGGTGGAAAGTCGCCGCGGCGGGTTAGAGGCCGTCGTCGTAATTCCAGTGCTCCTGCCAGCGCCAATCGATAGGTTCGCTCGACCGCTGGTAGCGGATGTCCGTGGACAAGCGCATGGTGCCGTGCCGGTCCGTGTTGTCCAGCGCCGCATGGACGATGTGCGCAGAGTGGACCACCACATCGCCAACCTCGTAGTCAGTGATGAGCCATCTGGCGTCGCGTTCTTCCGCCAGCGCCGGAAGATCGGCGGTGATTGAGGCGGCCGGCATCTTCAGAGTTCCCTCACGCTCCTGGGCCATCACCCAGTGGTGGCTGCCCTCGAGGTAAGCCAAGCCACCCCGCTCCCGAGGGCAATCGCCCAACGGTATCCACATGGAGAGCACGCGATCGCTGCCCTCGCGCAGATAGACAAGATCGTAGTGCGCCTGCGTGGCCGTACCAATCCCGCTTTCACCGGGCTTGGTGTGGCGAATGATTTTGCGTCGGTGCAGATGGACATCGTCTGCGAGGAACCATTCGAACCAGTCGGCAACGCCCTCTGCTGTGCACAGTGCCTGGTACTCGGGCCCGGGAACGATCCGGTCAAAGAGTCCGCGGCGCAACGCAGCACGGTCCACGTCGCCCGGCGCCGCAATGCCATCACGGGGATCCGTTCCTGCCGCGTACACGTTGGCTTCGCCCAGAGATGCAAAGTAGAACCCGCGGAAATCCATCAGGTGGTCCGGATTGAGCTGCCCCTTCAAGTAGAGGTACCCGTCCCTGCGAAGCCTTGACCACAGGGCGCCGCGATCTCCACGTTCGGAAAGGGGTACCGGTTCCAGCTCGGCGAGGCGGGCCTCCGATTCGTCCAAAACATAGCCATTCGAAGTCAACATGCTGTCCACTGTGGCAGTGCCGGGCAGTGAAGTGAATGGACTCAGGTTTGCAGATACTTGGACTTTTGTGTGGCTTGTTTTGCCCTTCGGGTACGGGCAGCATGGGAGCCTATGGACAATTGGTCAAGCTACCGGCACCCGGCACTCCCCCTTCGTGACCTTGGCCTTGCTTGTCTGGGTGCCGGGGAACAAAGTGGCCTGTTACCGTCCTTTGCCGGCCGGACCCTCAGCAGCCACGGCATCGTCCTGGTGTCCGAAGGTTCGGGCCATTTTTCTGTTGACGGTAGGAGATTCGAGGTCCGCGCTCCCGCGATCATGTGGCTTTTTCCGGGTGTGAGCCATGGGTACGGACCTGAGCCTGCGGGGTGGAATGAACACTGGCTGTTGTTCACCGGACCTATGGCGAGAGCGTTTGAAGAGTTGGGGTGCTACGCCCGCGACTCCCCATTGCTGCAGCTTGATGGTTCGTCAGAGCAGGACCTGATGGAATCACTTGGACTTTTTCCAGCCCTGCGTGCGGCTCTCTCGGTGGGCGGTCACCACTCGGACTTGGATGCTTCACTACTCTGCCAGCGGGTACTCGTCGAAGCCGGCAAGCACCGTAACCATGGCGCCAGCGGGTCCCCCCGAGATGAAGAGAAACTGCTCACCAGGCTTCATGAGATGGCCCATCTCCCGCTCAGCTTGCCGCAACTGGCTGCTTCATTGAACGTGACCGCCTCCGAACTTCGGCACGCGGTCCAGACGGCCACGGGCGTGGGGCCGAAAGAGCTGGTGATCCAGCTCCGGATGTCGCGTGCCCAATCGCTCTTGGCGGACACTGACCTGCCGGTCCAACGCGTCGCCACGCTCACCGGATACGACGATCCCGCCTACTTCAGCCGGCTCTTCACAAAGAAGACGGGCTTTTCTCCGACCCAATTCCGCCGCGATCATCACCGGAAAAGTCGGCACTGACCTCCAGTCTTCGAATGTCTGAAAATGTTCGAATCATGGATTTCCCAGCCCCTGCCTGAAACCCTGAGTGCAGTGCACAGGACGCCTCCGGAACGTCCCGGACGGCACCACACCACCCCACGATAAATGCCCCACGGGATACTCAATGAGGAGATCTTCCATGTCCACATTTGCCATCAATCGTCGTCAATTGCTGCAGACCGGGGGCATCGGCGGACTCGCCGTAGCACTGTCAGCAATGTCCTCCGGCGCAGCCCACGCCGCACCACAAAGGCAGACCGCTGGTGGTCCGCAAATCACCGATCTGGGACCCGCCGTCGTGCAGTTTTCCCTGATGAGCTCGCTGCTGGTGGGCGACACCGTCTACATCGGTTCCCGCAACCTCAACCCTGTGCGGATCATCGGCTTCCACCTCCCCACGCGCACCATCACTTCAAGGACAGACCTCGGCTCCGGGTACAGCATCCAAGCCCTGGCTGCTGACTCCACCGGCCGCTACCTCTATGCGGGCGTGCTGCGCGAGGGCGTCGACGGGAAGCCCAACCTCTACCGCTGGGACCTCAGCACACCGAATGCCCCGGCAGTGGGTGTCGGCGAAACTGGAGATCGGGACATCCGGGCTTTGGCTGTAGCGCCGGACGGCAAGGTCTACGTTGCCGGTGGCGGGTTGACCACCAACGCACCGTCCCTGTGGGAATACGATCCCGCAACGAATGTCATGACCAGTTGGGGTGTCCCGGACCCTGGAGCCACCATTGCCCAGGCTGTGGCTGCCACTGCCAGCCACGTGTATTTCGGCACGGGCAGCACGCTGGGAGGCGGCAACGGTTCCAGCCCGGCCCGCCTCTTTGCGTTCGATCGGACAACGAAGACCTCCACGAACATCCTTCCGGCAGAAGTAGCGACTGGTGTCTCTGTCACGTCCCTCAGCGTGCTGAATGGGCAGCTGGGAGTAGGGGTCAAGGGACCGGGAAAGTCCGTTCTGATCAATCTGGCCGACCACTCCAAATACACGATCATTGCCAAGACCGGCGTGATGTTCAGGCAGTTGGGCAACGACGTTTTCTTCGTCAAGGAACCTGGCGTCTGGTCCTACAACATGCTCAGCAAGAAGATCACCCAAATCCTCACGGAGGATGTTGGCGCCATGTGGGGCTTGGACGTCTACGGCAACAAGGCACTGACGGTCTCCTCCTACGACGTCATTGAAGTCGATCCTGTAGCGAAGACCGCCGTCAAACACGACCTCACGCAGGCCGGAGCGCCGGGCGGGCCGCAGCTTTGCATGGGCCTCGCGGCGGGCGCCGGGAACGTTTATGTGGGCGGCACAGGAACCATAGCCCGTCACCAACTGGCTACCGGGCAGGTGTCCTATCTCCGGGCAACAGGCGAGGCCAAGGATGCCGTGATCGTTGGCGGCATCCTCTACACGGGCCAGTACAACTCCCGGGGCATCTACGCCTACGATCCCTCTACCGGGCAACTCCCCTATCAAGTGGCTGCCCTTCCTGCCGGGCAAAACCGCCCCCTGGATGTCTGCTGGGACGCCGTTAACGGTTTGGTCATTGCCGGCGCGCAGAACGATACCGGCGGTGGCGGCTGTTTCGCCGCATACAACCCGGTGACAACGCAGGTCATCACCAAGGTCAATCCAATCGATGCCCTCCAGATGGTCCGGGCCGTGGCCACAAAGGACGGCGTGGCCTACCTCGGCGGGGACAACATCTACGCCACCGGCCCCCGGAGCACTGTGGTGGCTTGGGACCCGGTGGCCAACCAGGAGCTGTGGCGGCTGGATCCCGGACAGCCCCAAGGGATCGCCGCAATGGCCATCCACGGCAAGTACCTCTACGGGATGTCCCGCAAGGCCGCGGGCTTGTTCGTCATTGACCTCGACACCCGCCAAGTGGTTCACCGGGGCGACCTGAGCAGCGTCTGCACTGACTTCGGCGCCCTCCAGGTCAGCCGCGGGATTGTCTACGGGGTCTCAGACACAACGGTGTTCCGCATCGACCCGATCACATTTGCGGTGTCGGTTGTTGCGGCGGACATCAACGGCGGCTGGTACAGCGGCCCCCACATCACAGCCGACGAGGACGGCTTCCTGTACACGTTGCGGGGACCCAACCTCGTGCGGATTGACGATCAGCAGGCGATGCAAACCATGCGGCGCTAGGAGGAATCCACGTAGCAGCAGATGCCGTTTTGAGCCCCCAAAACGGCATCTGCTGCTACCCGGTTGGGCTGGCCGTGAACAAGCCCGCCAGCACGGAGCACGCAGCACCCCGTGCCAGCGCAACGGGATCTGCAATTGCTGCATCAAACAAGGGAGGCGGAGTGTTCGCGTGGAGGTACTGACTCAAGAACGCGCGCTTGGTCTGCTCGGCAAATGTCCCCAGAACCGCTTCGGGCGCGAAGCCCACCACCACCTGTTCCGGGCCCAGCACTTTGGCGGCGTTCGCCATCCCGATGCCCAGGTGCCCGGCTGCGTCGGCAATCAGGCTGGAATCGACGTCGGGGTCCAGGCCCCGGTCCTGGCCATTTCGCGCCAACTCCTGCTGCATGCCCCACAAGCTGCCGCGGGTTTCACAACAATCCTCGGCGCCGCAGTGGCAGGGCCTGGCTGGTCCGGGTCCGGTAATGGCACGCGAATGGGCGAAGCCACCTGCGGCGCCGTTGAAGCCGCGTTGGATACGGCCTTCAACCACGACGGCGGCCCCCAGGCTGGTGCCGACGCTGAAGATGAGCATCTCGCGGCCCTTGAACACGTCGTCGAACAGCAGGCCGCGCGCGTAGGCGTTGACCAAGCTGTCGATGACCACCGGCTGGTCTGCAGCTTCTTCAAGGAGAACCTGGAATTTGACGTCGGCCCAACCCATCGCCCCGCTGTGCCGCACCAGGCCACCGGCTTGATCCACCACACCGGAAACAGCCGCGCCCACCCCAATAAGCCTGGACTCCATTTGCCCGGCTGCGGATCGAACAGCCCGGGCAGCGGCCGCGGCCGCCTCGCCAGGCTCGGTGGATGCCAACGGCTCGCTGTGCGTAGAGACCACGTCACCGCGCAAATCGACCACGACGGCGTGCGCTTCCGTGGCGGACAGCCTCACCCCAGCCGCGAAAACGCCTTCGCGGCCGAGCTCAAGCAGGCGTGCCGGCCTGCCGCCCGTGCTGGGCGCAATCTCGGTCTCAACCAACAGTCCGGATTGGATGAGTTTGCCGGTAATCCCCGTGACGCTGGCTGCGCTCAACCCTGTTTGAACCGTGATTTTGGCGCGCGACACCGGCGCCTGTGTCCGGACAATGTCCAGCACCAAGGCCTCATTGATCTCGCGGATCAGGGCCTTGCTGCCTGCGCGTGGCTTCATTGCTGGTGGCTCCTGTTGTCGCGTCGCATGGGATCTCCCCCATTCTGGCATCCGCAGTCCGGATGCCTTCACACTCTCCATTGTACTTACTTTAGTCATTGACAAAAGATATTGAAACTGGCAATCTCGGTCCCATGAACAACAACAAAGGCGTTGCATCGACATCCTCGCCACCCACAGCAACCCGGCTGCAGATCCTGCTGAGCATCCCGGATGCGGAACGGGCGGCCTTCATCTCCCCCGAAACCCGCGCCGCCCTGGACGGACTCGGCGAGGTCACCGAAGTCGCCCCCGCCGAACTTCAGTCATTGGGTGCTTTCTCCGCCGCTGCCGCAGACAAGGACGCGTTCATCACCGCCTGGGGTTTCCCCCGCCTCGACGCCGAACACCTGGCGGCGGCGCCGAACCTCAAGTGCGTCGTCCACGCCGCCTCATCACTGCACGCCCTGGTCAGCGAAGACTTCTGGGCCGCAGGCATTCCCATCTCCCAAGCCGGCGCAGCCATGGCACCGGCCGTCGCGGAACTCTCGCTCACCTTCACGCTGAACCTGCTGCGTCGCGTGCACCGGCTCGATCACGGCCTCCGTTCCGGAGCCAACTGGGACGACGCCCGCAACGTCCAACGCGCCCGTGAAATCTCCGGTGCCCGCATTGGAGTCGTTGGAGCGTCACGGACAGGCCGCCGCTACATCGAGGCCTGCCGGGCACTCGGCGCGAAAGTATCCGTCTTCGACCCGTACATCCCCACGGGAGATTCCCTCGAAGCCAGCTCCGCCACTTTGGATGACCTCATGGCCCACAGCGATGTCGTCGCTGTCCATGCTCCGGCCACCCCCGAAACCGCAGGGCTCATCGGTGCCGCCGAACTCGCCTTGCTCCCGGACGGGGCCGCGTTCGTGAACACGGCCCGTTCCACCATCGTGGACATGGAAGCCCTCTACAAAGAGGTGCACTCGGGCCGGATTGATGCTGCGTTGGACGTCTTCGACGAAGAACCCCTGCCGGCAAGTGATCCCTGGCGCTCCCTGCCAAACGTGCTCCTTACTCCCCACCTCGGCGGAGCCACCGTCGACTCGAGGCGCAGGGCCGGCGGGATCGTGGTTGATGAACTCCGCCGCTTCATCGGCGGCCAGCCCATGGAACACGCCCTCACCCGCGCCGACCTCGAAAGGATGGGCTGAACGTGCAAAACATCCTCCTGATCCACTGTCACGACCTCGGCCGCTTCCTGGGCACGTACGGAGTGGAAACGGTCTCAACCCCGCACTTGGACGCCCTGGCCGATGAGTCCGTGCTCTTCGAGCAGGCCTTCGCCACCGCTCCCCACTGCAGCCCGGCCCGGGCCTCCTTGTTCACCGGTACGTACCCCCAGACCAATGGTGTCCTCGGGCTGACGCACGAGCCTTTCAGCTGGGATCTCAAGGAACCGAAAGACCACATTGCCTACAGGCTGAAGTCCGTCGGCTATCAAACCGAGCTGGTGGGCGTGCACCACGAATCGCGTGTTTTGGCGGACGACGTCGTGGCCGGCAGGCTCGGTTTCGACCACGCCCGTACGGGTGGCGCGCGGGACGTCGTCGTGGATCGTGCCACCGACGCCTTGCGTCGCCTGTCCGGCAGCGACCGGCCCTTCTACCTGCAGGTCGGCTTCACGGAGCCGCACCGGGTGCCTTCCGAACGTGACCGCCCGGGCGTGATGGGATTCCTTGCCGACGGCGTGGAACCGGACGTCTCCCTGGGCCACACCGTTCCAGCCCACTTGGTGGACGACGTCGGCGCCCGCGAGGAGATAGCCGAGCTCCAGGGCGCCGTGAAACACATGGACGAAGGCGTCGGGAGCATTCTCGCGGAACTCGATTCGCTCGGCCTCCGCGACCAGACGCTGGTGCTGTTCACTACCGACCACGGGCTTGCCCTCCCCCGCGCAAAGTGCACCCTGTACGACGCCGGACTCGGCGTTGCGCTGATGCTCCGCCATCCGGGGAACCCCCTGTGGTCCGGGCGACGGGTGGGGAACATCGTCAGTCACGTGGATGTCCTGCCCACCTTGATGGATCTGGCAGGACTGCCAACTCCGGACGGCCTCGCCGGGACCACCCTACGGCCGGCCGTGGAAGCGGGAGATGCTCCGCGAAGCCACTGTTTCAGCCAGTTGAGCCACCACACGTATTACGACCCCAAACGATCAGTGCGGACATCCACGCACAAACTGATCGTCAACTTCTCCAACGCACCACGCGCCATGGATCCCACACAATCCTGGATTCACCGCAGCCTGCCCGCAGACCTTGGCGGGCCAACCATCGGTACCAGTCCGGCGCTGGAACTCTACGACCTGACGATGGATCCAGAGGAACTGGACAACATCGCCGGCAATCCGGAGCAATCGGAGATCCTCAGGGATCTCTCCGCAATCCTCTTCGACTGGATGCGCGAATGCGGCGATCCCCTCCTCACCGCACCCGTAGCAGCCAGCCGCCACGAGCTCGCGCTCAGCGCAATCCAAGAAGCCACCCTCACCCGAAAGTAGCCACCATGTTCACACGCAAGATGCACCGCGCCGCTTTGGCAACTGCCGCCGTCGTCACCGCCGCTTTGACGCTCACCGCCTGCGGTTCCACCGGTTCGCCAACGTCCGACGGCGGCCAGGCCACCGGCAAGGTGACGCTCTGGATGTACCCGGTCATCAAGGACGAGACCGCCAGCAAGAAGTTCTGGCAGGACACCGAGGCTAGCTTCGAGAAGGCGAACCCTGGAATTGACCTGAGTATCGAACTCCAGACGTTCGACAAGCGGGACGCCCAGATCTCGGCGGCGCTGGCCGCAGGCTCGGGACCCGACGTCGTGCTCATTACGCCCGACCAAGCAGCCACCTACCGCAACGTGCGCGGACTGCTGCCGGTGGACAAGGCCGTTGAGCAGGACAAGGACAGCTTCTATCCCGGGACGTTGGAAGCGGCGACGTTCGACAAAGAGGTGTTCGGCGTTCCCCTGTTCCAGAACATCAACACCACGGCGTACAACACCAAGATCTTTGCGGACGCAGGAGTGCCGCTGCCCAAGACCTGGGACGATCTCCGCAGCGCGGCGCCGGTCCTGGCGGAAAAGGGCATCGCGGTGATGGACTACGCCGGCAGCCCTGAACAGACGTTGAACCTGTCCTTCTATCCTCTGCTGTGGCAGGCAGGCGGAACGGTGTTCACCGATGATGCCAAGGACATCGCCTTCGATTCGGAGGCCGGTGTTTCGGCGCTGCAGCTGCTGATGGACCTCAAGAAGCTCGGCGGACTGCCCGCGGATGCCGCCACCGACGGCCCCAAAGTTGAAGGGGCGCCGATCGCCACCGGCAAGGCAGCAATGCGGGCCACCACCTCGCTGCCGGAGCTGAAGCAGATGCGCGCCGCCCTCGGCGCCGACAACGTTGCCTTGGGCGCACCCTTGCAGGGCAAGGTCCAGGCGACGTACGGCAACCCCGGATTGCTCGCGCTGACTTCCATCAACAAGAAGGAAAACCGCGAAGCTGCCTACAAGGTGATGAGCTACCTGAGCTCCGCTGAGTCCCAGAAGGCCCTCAACGCCGCCGCAGGCAACCTGCCCACACGCAGCGACGCCGCAGCCCTTGGTACGGACGCCGATTCCATCGCCATGGCCGAGGCCCTGAAGTCCGCCAACCCCGGCGAACCGTCCCCCGTTGCGCGCCAGGTCATGGGCGCCCTCGCGCCGAACATCCAGGCGGCCCTGCGCGGCGATGTCAGCGCAAAGGAAGCCCTTGACCGTGCTGCCAAAGAAGCCCGCGGCATCCTGCAGCGCTCGGCATCCTGAGTCCAGCCCCACCACCGATTGGTCACCCCATGTCTGTAAACACCCGCACCAGAAGCACACTGGCCGGCCGACATCCAGCGCTGACGGCACCACCGCTCAAGCCTTTTGGGGCCAGGAAAGCCCGTAACCGCGAGGCACTGGCCGGCATCCTCTTCGTCCTGCCCACCCTGGTCATTTTCGGTCTCTTCAAATTCCTCCCCATCTTCGGGGCCGGAGCCATGAGCCTGACCGAATACAGCCTCAACGGCGACTTCGAATTCCTGGGCGCAGACAACTACGTCCGGCTGGCAGAGGATCCCAACTTCTGGCAAAGCCTCAAGGTGACGTTCCTGTACGTGGCGATCTTCGTCCCGTTCATCATCGCCGTGTCATTGGCCGGGGCTGTTCTCCTGGACAAGCTGGTCAGGTTCACCGGGACTTTCCGGGCGCTGCTGTTCATTCCGTACCTCAGCTCGTTCGTCATGGCCGGCATCATTTGGACCTGGATCTTCTCCACGGATGGTCCGCTGAATGCGGCATTGGGCGGCCTGGGCATGGGCCCCGTCCCCTTCACCTCCGGACCCCAGCTGCTGGTCCTGCTGTCCCTGGCCGTGGTGTCCGTGTGGAAAGGCTTCGGCTACTCCATGCTGATCTTCCTGGCCGGGCTCAAAGCACAGCCGGCCGAAGTCCACGAGGCTGCCCGCATCGACGGGGCAGGCGCCTGGAAATCGTTCTGGTACGTCACGTTGCCCCTGCTGAAGCCCGTGGTGTTCTTTGTCCTGGTCATCGAGACGATCGTCGGATTCCAGGTCTTCGACACCATCTATGTCATGACCGGAGGCGGACCCGCACGGGCCAGCCACAGCCTCATCTACTTCCTGTTCGATGAAGGCTTCAAGTTCTTCGACTTCGGCTATGCCTCGGCCATCGGCGTGGTGCTGTTCGTCATCGTGCTCATCCTGTCGCTCATCCAGCAGCGCTTCTTCGAAGGTAAGGACTCCAAGTGACTGCCACCGTCTCCCCTCCAACTGTTGGCCGGCTCCCCAACCCCCGGCGCAGCACCGAGAAGCGCCGGCAGCGCACCCTGACCTGGGTGTTGGCAGTGATCTCGCTGTTCACAGTGGCGCCCCTGATTGCCGTCGCCGTGCTGGCCCTCTCCCCCGAGGACGCACCCACCCTGCCTTACGCGCTGCCGTCATCACTGACGTTGGACAACATCATCCGCATCTTCAATGTGGGCGAATTCCCGCTCTGGCTGTGGAACTCGTTCCTGTACTCAGCGGTGTCCGTGGTGGTTGTCCTGCTGACCGCTTCCATGGCCGCCTATGCGTTGGCCCGCAAGAGGTTCCCGGGACGGAATGCGCTGCTGTGGGCCATCATCGCCACCATGATGGTGCCCGTCCAGGCCACCCTGATTCCTACGTTCATCCTCATCTCCAAGATGGGCGGTGTGAACACCCTCTGGGGCCTGATCCTGCCCACACTGGCCAACGCCCAGGCGATCTTCCTCATCCGGCAGTTCGTCCGGGACATGCCGGAGGAACTGTTCGACGCCGCCCGCATCGACGGTGCCGGCGAATGGCGGACCTTCTGGCAGATCGTGCTTCCGCTGATCCGTCCCGTCCTGGCAACCCTGGCCATCTTCGTCTTCCTGTGGCATTGGAACGACCTCCTCTGGCCGTTGGTAGTGGGCCAGTCGGACGCCGCACGGACGCTCACCGTGGGCTTGGCAACGTTGAACACCGAGACCGCCTCCACGTCCAACGTCATGGCCGCAACGCTGGTCAGTTTCATCCCCTGCCTGGTGATTTTCGCCCTCCTGCAGAAGCACATCGTCGCCAGCATCACGCACAGCGGGGTGAAGGGATGACGCCTGTTGCGCCCCTCCGTTTCGGTCTCATCGGCGTCGACTCCCCGCACGCGCCGTCGTTTACGCGGCTCTTCGGGAATGGCTTCGACGGCATGGTCCCCGGCGGCGTGGTGACGCACGCGTGGAAGGGGGAACCGGCGTCGGACTTTCCGTTGAGCCGCGACCGCATCGATGACTTCGCCGAAGAAGTGAGCGGGCTGGGCGTCGTCATGTGCGATTCGCCCGAGGCCGTGGCCGAGGCCTGCGACGCGCTGCTCATCGTGTCTTCCGATGCACGGACGCATCCGCGCTACTTTCAGCGCGTGGTGCGGTTCGGCAAGCCGATCTATGTGGACACGCGCTTCGCCCCCACCCTGGCTGAGGCCCGGACCATGATCGCCCAGGCGCAAGCCTCCGGCGCTTTGGTCCTGGCGGGGTCCCCCAAGAGGTTCACGCCGGAATTCCAAGCGGCTTTGGCTGGAGGGCCGTGTCAGTCCGTTTCCCTGGACGGGCCCCTACCTACCCAGCCCGGCCACCCAGGCCTGGCCTGGTATGGCGTGCATCTGGTTGACCTCGCAGTGGCCGCGCTCGGTGCCGGCCCGGAGGCAGTAACGGTCGACGCCGGGAGGCCGGGTTCCGACGGCGACGCCACCACGGTGACGGTGAGGTGGGGTGACGGACGCGTGGTCGCCATGAAGGGCGAGGCGGACTGGAGTCCGTTCACTACTGGGCGCATCGAATCCGATGGCGGCTGCGCGGAGTTCTCGATCGAAGCCGGCCCTCCCATGCTGGTTGGCCTCTTGGAGGGAATCGTGAGATCCATTCGCAGCGGGACACCGAACGTACCCCTGCGGGAGATCCTCAGCATCGTCGCAATCGTCGAAGCCGCCAACCGAAGCCTCGAAGCCGGACTCCCCGTCCCCCTCTCACCCAACTAAGTAGCAGCAGATGCCCGATTGAGCCCTCGTTGGAACATTTGCTGCGACCTACTTGGGTGCCAACCCCGAAAGATCACTGATGACACTGAGCTCCACTCCCGTTTTGCCTGCCCCGCGCATATCCGGCCCCTCCGCCACGCGCACGGTGAGGATCGGCGTCGACATCGGCGGCACCAAGATTGAGGCCGTCGCCGTTGACCAGGACTGCAACGTCCTGCACACGGTCCGGCGTCCCACCGGGTTCGGAAACGGCGCCCTGCTCAGCTCCCTCTTCGGCGTCCTCGAGGAGCTGCGCAGCGCCGAAGTCCTGGTGGACTGCAACCTCTCCGGGCTGGGCATTGGAATCCCCGGAACAGTGAATACGGAGTCCGGCCATGTAGCCAATGCCGTGAACGTTGGTGTTGCCGGTTTGGACCTCGGCAGCCTGGTGGAAGCCAAGCAGGGACTGCCCGTGGTGGTGGAAAACGACGTCAATGCCGCCGCCATCGGAGCCCACTATTTGCTGGCCGACGGCGATGCCTCCGGTTCCAGCGCCTACTTGAACCTCGGCACGGGTTTGGCGGCGGGCTACGTCAGCAACGGCGGTGTGGTCCGGGGTACGTCCGGAGCTGCGGGTGAAATCGGGCACCTCCCCCTCGGGATGCAGGGCGACGACTGCCCCTGCGGCCAAAAGGGTTGCCTGGAGCTCATCGCCTCGGGGTCGGGCATTGCACGTCAGTGGAAAGGCCCTGGCCAGTGGCCTGCCGTCTCACTGTTTGAGGCAGTGCTCGACGGCGACCCGGTCGCCAAAGTTGTTCAGCAGCGGTTCTTCGAAGGTGTTGCCACAGCCATCCGAATCCTCGGACTGACTTACGACCCCGCTTCCATCTACATTGGCGGCGGCCTGAACGCCCTCGGACAGCCACTTCTCACCGGTATCCAACGGGAGCTTGCCCGGTTCGGCGCTCCGTCGCCGTTCCTCTCCGGTCTTGCCCTGGGCGATCGCGTCCAGTTGGTCCCGCCGGGGCTCTCCATCGGCGCTGTCGGTGCGGCGATCGCCGCCGACTAGCAACGTCCCCCAGCAGTTATTCAAAGGAAGACCCATGGCAGAAATCATCATTGTCCGCGACCAGGCCGAGGCCGGAAGTGTGGCCGCGTCGATCTTCGCGCAGCAGATCATCACCAACCCGGGCATCGTGCTGGGCCTCGCGACAGGTTCAACCCCGCTGACCACCTACGCTGCGCTGGCAGCCGCAGTCGCCGAGGGGGCCATCGACGTCTCCGGAGTGCGTGGCTTCGCCTTGGACGAGTACCTCGGCGTCCCACCAGAGCACCCGGAGAGCTACCGGTCGGTGATCACCCGCGAAGTAGTGGAGCCCTTGGGCCTTAATCCGGACCAGGTGTGGACGCCGCGAGGCACCGGCCCTGACATCACCCAGGCCGGAGCAGAGTATGAAGCCATGATCGCAGAGGCGGGCGGCGTCGACATCCAGATCCTGGGCATCGGGTCCAACGGTCATGTGGGGTTCAACGAGCCCGGGTCCTCCCTGGCATCGTCCACCCGAATCAAGGCTCTGGCCGAACAAACACGCAAGGACAACGCCCGGTTCTTCAGCTCTCCCGAAGAGGTCCCCACCCACTGCATCACCCAGGGCCTTGGGACAATCCTCCGTGCCAGGCAGCTGGTCCTCCTCGCCTTCGGTGCGAACAAGGCGCAGGCCGCTGCAGCTGCGTTGGAGGGGCCAGTCTCATCAGCCGTGCCGGGCTCGGTCATTCAGCAGCATCCGCTGGCCACGGTGATCATCGACGAGGACGCCGCCGCCGGGTTGGCACACGCCGAGTACTACCGGCACGCCTGGCGATCGGCGCAGGACCTGCATCAAGTAGATTTCTAACAGGGGGCATGCCGCTCCCGTATGCGCAAAAAAGGGAGCCCTACGTGGACCAGACCGTCCATTCATCGCGTTGGAAAGCATTCTGGGACAAGGGTGGATGGTGGCGGGCCATCCTGCTGACCGTGCTCTATATGGCGATCTACCTTGGCGCCGGACTGGTCATCGGAACCGTTGCGGGCGACCAGGTGGTGGCTGAGGACATCTTCCGCACGCCTCAGAGCGTCTTCGTCGGCCTGACTCTGTCGTTGATTGTTGGCAGCGTGGCCCTGGCGGCCTTTGTATACTCTGTCGGCTGGTTCAAACCGCTGTTCGCACCCCAGCCGGTCAAGAAGAACTGGTGGATGTGGGTCGCGCCGTTCTTCCTGGTGGCCGCCATCGTGCTCCGCTTCCTGGGCATCAACTACGGCAGTTACCAGGCATCGGTAGTGGTCATCACGCTGCTCACGGGCTTGCTGATTGGCTTTGCCGAGGAAATCCTGACCCGCGGCATCGTGGTGAAAATGCTGCGCGACTCGGGAAAGTCCGAGTGGGTGGTCATGGTGCTGTCTTCCTTGGTCTTTGCTCTCATGCACTCAGCAAATGCCTTGTCAGGTATGCCGATCCTCACCGTGTTGGTGACCATCGCTTTCACGTTTGGCTTCGGCATCTGCATGTACCTGACCCTGCGGGTCACAGGCAACTTGATCTGGCCCATGATTCTGCATGCCCTCTATGACCCCACACTCTTCCTGTCCACGGGCGGCATTGACCAGGCGGCTGCGGGACCCCAGAGCCCGCTGGTGTTGCTGGCCGGTCCCGCCAACATGATCTACATCCTGATCGCTGTTATCGCCCTGATTGTGGTGCGGGGACGTGCGCAGCGCGCGCCCTTGTCCGACCCGGCCGTCAGCCAGCTGTAGTTCCACAAAACTGAAGCGTTCGACGGCGGGTGCCCACCCGCCGTCGAACGCTTTTGTTTTGCTTGGGGGCACTCCGGCGCCGTCGGGGAACAGGCGCCTGCCCGAGCAGAACGTGAGTGGGTAGAGGTAAAGATTGAGCCGGCCACGGGACCTGGCGGTCGAGGAGTGACCTGACGAGCTCGCCGCTGCCGATGACGTGGATGTCGCTGAAACGGTCTTTCAACTTCACTGGACTCTGTCGAGCGGTGTCCTCGTGCCGTTTTCGAGTAAGCGTGCACCAGTCCAGCGCAGGACCGGGACCTCGGACTCTATGTGCGGCTCGGATTCGGGCTAAGACTGGGAGCAAATCTCAGGAGTGAGGGGTGCCGATCATGATGTGGGGTTATGGACAAGGCATGGTGTGGATGTGGCTTTGGATTCCTCTGCTGCTTATCGGCATCGCGTTGCTTGTACTTCTGGCACTAAGGGTGTTCGGCGCCGGCCGTGGCGGTTACGCGCCCACAGGCCCACAGGGGCCAGACGACCCGCTGCCGATGAAAGGGAGCAGGGCCCGTCAGATCCTCGAGGAGCGCTTTGCAAAAGGGGAACTCACAGCAGACCAGTACCGCGAGTATCTCAATGTGCTCGGTGAGGACCACTAGTGCAAGCCATCAGCCGTCGCCAGGCGCTGTTGCTGGGCGGGTTCGGCGTGGCAGCAACAGCGGCCGGTAGTGCCGGGCTGCTCTGGACCCTGACCTCGCGGCAGAATCCCGTTACGGGACGTGAGCTGACCCAGCCTCCGGAGGAACGGAGTGCAAATGGCCAGCTGCGGGTGCGTCTCGAAGCCGCACCCGGACAAATGTTGCTTGCCGGCCAGCAGGCTGCAGCACTTGGCTATAACGGCGGCGTCCCCGGCCCAACGTTTAGAGTACAGCCGGGCGATGTTCTGAGGATCGGGCTGGTCAACAACCTGGCCCAGGCCACTAACCTGCACGTGCACGGACTCCATGTCTCCCCGGAGGGCAGCGGAGACAATGTATTCGTTTCGGTGGACCCCGGGGACACCTTCGACTACGAATACAAACTTTCCGTGGATCACCCCCCGGGCGTGTACTGGTATCACCCCCACCATCACGGCATGGTCGCTGATCAGATCTTCGCGGGCCTCTTTGGAGCGATCATCGTCGAGGACCCCGTGCCGATCGAGGCAAGTGTGGAACGGGTGCTGGTCATTTCGGACACCACTCTGGACAGCCTGGGCAATATCGCTGCGATCCCGGAAATGGAGCGAATGATGGGCCGGGAGGGTGAACTGATCCTGGTCAACGGTCAAAGCAATCCGCAATTCAGTGCCCGTCCCGGGCAACGCGAAAGATGGCGCATCATCAACGCATGCGTTGCCCGCTACCTCCGGCTACGACTCGACGGTCAGCAGTTGCAGCTCATTGGCGTTGACTCCGGCCGCTTCCCGACACCGAAGACACTGGCTGAACTTCTACTCATTCCCGGAAACCGGGCAGACCTTCTCGTAACCACAGCAACCGGCGGCTCCGTCCTGCGCGCGTTCTATCAGGACCGGGGAACCATGGAGGGAATGATGAGACCGGGGCGCGGAACACGGAGCCCCGCAGACCAGTCGGACGGTACCGCACTGGCGACTCTTCATGTGACCGGCGAACCGGTCGCTTCCCTCCCGTCAGTGCCCTTCCAAAAAGTGGCCGAAGACTTGCGGGCAGCGCCCGTAGCTGCCCGCCGGCAGATCCTCCTGTCCACCGGCATGACCATGGGCCGGGGCAGCATGAGTTTCACGATCAACGGCAAGAAATTCGACGAAACCCGAACAGACACGACGGTATCGGCCGGGGGTGTGGAGGAGTGGACGCTGACCAACGCCGGCCCCATGGATCACCCGTTCCACCTCCATGTCTGGCCAATGCAAATCGTCGAGGAGAACGGCCACGACAACGACCAGGTCATCTGGCAGGACGTGGTGAATGTACCCGCAAACGGGCATGTAAAGGTCAGGATCGCATTCAAGGACTTCAGCGGACGCTCCGTCTATCACTGCCACATCTTGGATCACGAAGACCTCGGCATGATGGGCGCCATCGAAGTCCGTTGAATACCGCACTCAGAAATCGCGAACCATTCGGCGAGAAATAAACAGCACTTGCCCTTCATACCCCCCGGGGGTATATTGATGGTGTTGTCAGTGAGTGGCATGTCGCGGAGGGTCGTCTGGCTTCCTCTTTACACCCGCTCAACCACAGCACCATCGCATCTTCTGCAATGAATGGAACTGACATGCAAACACCATCACGCACTGAACTGCCCTTGACTGCTTCCTCCTCGGGCTGCGGCTGCTGCTCCACCAATACCCGCCCCACTCCGCCAATCGAAACGGGCGTTGAGTACGGCATTGAAGGCCTGACCTGCGGGGGCTGCGTGACCAGCGTCGAGCGGGCCGTCAAGGCCCTCGAAGGCGTCGATACTGCGTTCGTTGACCTCGTACCGGGGGGCCTCTCCCGCCTGGTCGTCACCGGAACCGCCGGGCCATCTGCTGTTCGGGATGCCGTGACGTCCGCCGGGTACAGCCTGACCAGCAGCTAGTCCACATACGTTCGGTCCGCACCGCCTTCGGGTGATGCTTGGGACCGTATCTGGAGGAGCACACCATGACAGACCACACCCATCACCACGGCCGCCCTTCGCCGGTCAGCGACACCGGGGCGGACGAACCTGCCGGGTTGCCGAGACCATCGCATCAGCACCAGGACCACCCGCAGGGACGCGGCACCCAGGACGATCATGCCGTGCACAGCCACGGGCAGCATGCCGGGCACAGCACGGCCATGTTTAAGGACAGGTTCTGGCTAACGCTGGCCCTGTCGGTCCCGGTGGTGTATTTCAGTCCGATGTTCGGGCACCTGCTGGGGTACATGCCGCCGGAGTTCCCGGGCTCAGTCTGGATCCCTCCCGTTCTTGGAACGGTCATCTTCTTCTATGGCGGCATGCCGTTCCTCAAAGGCGGCCTGAATGAAGTGAAGTCCCGGCAACCGGGCATGATGCTGTTGATCGCTATGGCCATCAGTGTTGCGTTCGCGGCGTCCTGGGCCACTAGTCTGCGGATCGGGAACTTCGATTTGGACTTCTGGTGGGAGCTGGCTTTGCTGGTGGCCATCATGTTGCTGGGCCACTGGATCGAGATGCGCGCTCTCGGCTCGGCCCAGGGCGCCTTGGACGCTCTGGCGGCATTGCTGCCGGACGAAGCCGAACGCGTCACCGACACCGGCGTGGAAACGGTGCCCGTTTCAGCACTCAAGTCCGGGGATGTTGTTCTGGTCCGTTCCGGGGCACGGATGCCCGCAGACGGCACCATCGTTGACGGGCAGGCGGAGTTTGACGAGTCCATGATCACCGGTGAATCCAAAACAGTGCTGCGTTCTGTGGGAGACCCTGTGGTGGCCGGGACCGTCGCCACGGACAACACCGTACGCGTCACGGTAACGGCGATCGGGGACGACACGGCCCTGGCTGGCATCCAGCGGCTGGTTGCCGAAGCACAGGCCTCGTCCTCTAAAGCCCAGGCGCTCGCGGATCGGGCAGCGGCGTTCCTGTTCTACTTCGCTACGATCGCCGGTGTCATCACCTTTATTGTCTGGGCCTTGTTGGGTAGCTTGCCCGACGCCGTCACCCGGACAGTGACGGTGCTCGTGATCGCCTGCCCGCACGCCCTCGGGCTGGCCATTCCACTGGTCATTGCGATCTCCACGGAACAGGCCGCCAAGGCTGGGGTGCTGATCAAGAACCGGATCGCATTGGAGCGGATGCGCACCGTCGACATCGTTCTGTTCGATAAGACCGGGACCCTGACCAAGGGTGAACCCGAGCTCAAGGACACTGCCGCAGTCGAAGGGACCAGCACAGATGAACTGTTGTCGTTGGCCGCGGCCGTGGAATCCGACAGCGAACACCCTGTTGCCCGGGCCATCGTCCGGGCGGTCCGCAGCAAGGCCCTGGAATTGCCTCCCGCAACGGGCTTCACCTCGATGACGGGCCTGGGCGTGCGCGCGATGGTCAACGGCCGCACTGTCCAGGTGGGCGGACCGGCCATGCTGCGCGAACTGAGGCTCACGGAACCTGGCCTCCTGGCGGCGTCCACGCATGAATGGATGGGGCGTGGCGCGGCCGTGCTGCACGTCATCGAGGGGGACCGAATCCTCGGTGCGGTCAGTCTGGAGGACGCCATCCGGCCCGAGTCCCTGCAGGCCGTAGCCGCTCTTCAAAGCAGGGGCATCAAAGTTGCCATGATCACCGGAGACGCAAAACAGGTGGCCACAGCGGTGGGAGCGGAGTTGAACATCGATGAAGTCTTCGCCGAAGTCCTACCGGCGGACAAGGACAAGAAAGTCGCCGAGCTGCAGACCCGTGGGCTGAAAGTGGCGATGGTTGGCGACGGTGTGAACGACTCCCCGGCATTGGCCCGGGCCGAGATCGGCATCGCCATCGGTGCCGGCACCGACGTTGCCATGGAGACAGCCGGGGTGATCCTGGCCGGCAACGACCCCCGGGCGGTGCTGTCCATGGTTGACCTGTCCAGGGCCAGCTACAAAAAGATGTGGCAGAACCTCGTGTGGGCCACTGGCTACAACATCATCGCCGTTCCCTTGGCAGCAGGCGTCCTGGCATTCGCGGGAATCGTGCTGTCCCCGGCCGCGGGCGCGGTCCTAATGTCCGTTTCCACGATCGTGGTCGCACTGAACGCCCAACTGCTCCGTCGGGTGAGACTGAACCCCTCACAGGTTCGTTGACCCAAGAGCCGGGTCTCCGAACTACCCCACGGTGCCCGCAGCGACCAGGATCGTAACGATCAGGTGCTGCGGGCGTGGCGTCAGACCAGCACTTCGCCGTCGCGGGCGACGACGCGCCCTGCCGAGACCACGAGCCGCCGCTGGGGGCAGCGCACGAGCGCGTCCGGCACGTTCTCGGCGTCGAGGAGCACGACGTCGGCGCGTGCACCGGCGACGAGGTCGTGCTGCTCCCGACCGACGAAAGGCGCGCCGTATTTGGTCGCGTATTCGACCGCGTTGGTGAGCTTGTCGTCGTGGCGGAACCCGTGCAGGCGTGCGAAGGCGAATGCCACGCGCAGGAGGTCTCCGTCGCCGAACGGCGACCACAGGTCGCGGATGCCGTCGGTGCCGAGGCCCAGCGGAACGCCGCGATCCCTCAGCTGCTGCCAGGGCAGCGGCGCGGTGCCGCTCATCGCGACGGTGGTCCACGAGATGCCCGCCTCGGCAAGCCCCTCGATGATCTCCTCCTGCACGCCCTTCTGCAATGAGCCCATGGCGAAACCGTGGGAGATGTTCACCCTGCCCTGGAGGCCGGCGTCGATGGTGCGGCGGATCACCTGACGGTACTCGTAGGCGCCGAGCGAGCCGAAGTCATGCAGATGCAGGTCAAGGCCAACGCCGCGCTCCACGGCGATCTGGAACAACCCGTCGAGCTGACCCTCGACGTCGCCGTCGATGGTGCCCGGGTCGAGGCCGCCAATGGCATCCGCCCCGGCCTGGGCAGCCTCGTCGAGCAGCCGCAGCACGCCCGGCCTGCGCAAGACGCCGTCTTGCGGGAACGCCACCGTCTCGACCTGGATCGCCCCGTCAACTTCAGCGACCGCGGTTTGCACCGCCTCGAGGCCCTTCAGCCCGATGCCAAGGTCGACGTCGATGTGCGTACGGGTCGCTGTGGTGCCGTGACGGAGGAACTCGCGCAGCACCGCTACGGCCGAATTCACGTTGGGGATGTCGTAATTCCCGCGCTGTGCGCGCTCGTTCGCGATCCAGCCCTCGACGGTCGGGTGGTCGGAATAGGTGTACGACACCCACGGCTTGCCCCACCAGCTTTTGTCGACGTGGGCGTGCGTGTTGATGAACCCGGGCAGAGCCAGCAAACCACCACCGTCAAGGTCACCGGCGTCGGACGTTCCCGAGGCAGGTGCCACCTCCGAGATGACGCCACCACTGATCGTGATGTCCGCAGCCTCGGCGCCCCACGGGCGCACGTTCCTCAGGGTAAATTTCTTGTCAGTCATTCTGTTCCTTCTTTCTTACCGGACTAGTGCACGCGTCGGAGGAAGGACGCTGTGCGTTCGTGCTGCGGGTCGTCGAGTACCTTGCGTGCCGGTCCGTCCTCAAGCACGCGGCCCTGGTCCATGAAAACCACCCGGTCAGCGACCTCGCGTGCGAAGCCGACCTCGTGCGTGACAACGATCATCGTCATGCCCTCCTCCGCCACCTGCCTCATCGTCTGCAGCACCTCGCCGACGAGCTCAGGGTCGAGCGCGCTGGTCGGTTCGTCGAACATCATGAGTCGAGGCTCCATAGCTAGCGCCCTGGCGATCGCCACCCGCTGCTGCTGGCCACCCGAGAGCTGGCTGGGGTACGAGTCGTCCTTATCGGCAAGGCCGACCTTGGCCAGTAGCTGCCGCGCGCTCGCGACTGCCTCCTTACGGGGGCGGCCCAGAATCCGGACCGGGCCATAGGTGACGTTGTCGAGGGCTGTCATGTGACCGAACAGGTTGAAGTGCTGGAACACCATGCCGATGTGCTGGCGGGCCTTGGCCACGCGGCGTTCGCTCTGTTCGTAGAGCTGCCCGTCGTGCAGTTGGTAGCCGACGCGCTCCCCGTTCACCTCGATGACGCCGCCATCGACGGGGTCGAGGTGGTTGATGCACCGCAGCAACGTACTCTTGCCAGAGCCTGACGGCCCAAGGATGCACACGATCTCCCCGGTTCGTACCTCGATGTCCACGCCTCGGAGCACATGATTGTGCCCGAGCCACTTGTGCACGCCGTCGATACGCAGCATGGTGTCGGTCGACGTTCCTGCGGGAGCTACTTGCGCCACAGCGCACCTCCGATGATGGTCCGAATATTCGTGGTCGTCGCCGTCCCCGTGGTCTTGGCCGAACGACGTGACCCGGGCTGCGAGGCATTGAGACGACGCTCAAGGAAGTGCTGTCCGGTGCCGGCGATTGTCACCAGGATCAAGTACCAGAGCACCCCAACAATCAGCAGGGGCAGGATCTTGAAGTTCTGCCCATAGATGAGCTGCACCCGGGTCAGCAAGTCGCTGCCGCCGATCACCGACACGAGCGAGGTTGCCTTCAGCATGCCGATGAACTGGTTGCCGGTGGGCGGGATGATGACCCTGATCGACTGGGGCAGCACGATGCGGGCCAGTGCCTGGCTGCGGGTGAGGCCGAGGCTCACGCCCGCATCGGTTTGGCCAGTCGGCACCGAGATGATGCCGCCCCGGATGATCTCGGCCATGTAGCCCGACTCGGCGAGCGAGAGAGCGATGAGGCCCGCGGTGAAGCCCGAGATGAGGGTGTTCGTATCCTGTCCGAGGATCACGGGGAAGAGCACTGCAAGGTTGAACCAGAGCAGAACCTGAACAAGCATCGGGACTCCGCGGAAGAACCAAACGTAAGCGCGTCCGATAACGCTGACCACCTTGTTGGTGCTCTGGATCATCAACGCGATGCCGAAGGCGAGCACGATGGAGATGAGCATGGCGAAGATGGCCAGCTGGATCGTTACGCCGACGCCCTGGAGCACCACCGGGTTGAACATGTACTCCCAGGTGACGCTCCACTCCATGTTGGGGTTCTGGGCCTGGGACTGGATGAAGAGGACCAGCAGTGCGATGGCAACGAACCCGGTGACGATCTGGCCGTATTGGGGTCGCCGCTTCGCACGGATCGGTGCGTCCTGCACGGGCGGCTCGTCGCCGGTCCTGCGTATAAAGTGCGACGGAATCGTCGGGGTCGGGAGTGGTGACTGAGTGATGTCGGGCATGATCACTTCTTCGCCAGGTTGATGCCCGGGGTGTCGAGGTCGATGACCTCAACGTGCCACTTCTTCAGGATTCCGTCGTAAGAGCCGTCCTCGTGGATCGCCTTGAGGGCGGTGAGGAACGCGTCGCGGAGCTCGGTCTGTGCTTTGTTGAAAGTCATGCCGAGGTAGACCTTCTCCTCGAAATCAACGGGGAGCGACTCCAGCTTGTCGCCGGTCTCGCGCTGGATGACCGAGACCGCCATATCGGGCCAGAAGATGGCGTCGATGCGGCCAGAGGTAAGCGCCAGGTTCTTATCGCTCGAGTTCGGGAAGGAGATGAGTTCGGTGGCAGGCTTGCCGATCGCGGTGCAGGCCGCGGCCATCATGTCGACGAGGCGGTGGGCGTCGGAGCCTTTTACGTCGCCGATCTTGACGCCGCAGCCGCCATCGACGGCGCTCGTGATGCCCTTGGGATTGCCCTTCTGCACCATAAAGACCGTGCCTGCCCACTGGTAATCGATGAAGTCGACCTGCTCCTGCCGCTTCTTGCGGTCGGTCATACCGGCGATAGCGGCGTCAAACTTTCCACTCTGCATGCCGATAAGGATCTGGTCGAATGGCACTTTCTCCCACTTGACCGGGATACCGAGCTGCTTCGCCATCGACTCCATGAGATCGACGTTGTAGCCCTGGATGCCGGTCTCGCCGGCCGGGGTGAAGTTGGCCGGCTCGAAGTCGGGCTGTGTGGCGACAGTAAGCACCCCCTTGTCTTTGACCTTCTGCGGCAGAAGGTCAAAGAGGGGCGCCTTCTCATCGAGGACGGCAGTTTTCTCCGATGGCCCGGCGGCCGTGGCCGTGGAGCCTGAGACGCCGCAGCCGGTCATGGCGAGCACGGCGAGGCCGCCTGCCACGATGATGGCCGCAGCGCGGCGTGCGTAGGTGTTGCGGTAGAACGACATTGTTCTTGCCTTTCAGGGCGGGGTTCCGCGGGATGCGGAACTGGTGGGGGGAACAAGCGAGCGGGATCCCGCTTGCCGGGGCCTGGGTCACCCCGCGCTTAGGGGGTTCCCCTGGCGCGCGACGACCTTGCCGCGTTTCAGCACGAGCCGCCGTGGCGTCCGGGCTGCTACTGCCTCGCCGATGCTCGCTGCGTCGATGAGGAAGAGATCGGCGGGTGCGCCGGGTTCGATCCGGGCGGGTTCGCGCCCGAGGGCGACGGCCCCGCCGGTGACTGCGACGTCGAATGCCGAGTAAATCTGTTCGTCCGTGCGAAAACCGTTGCGATATGCCAGGTGAAAGGTGCGGTCGAGCATGTCGCCGTTACCGTACGGTCCCCAGTGATCCCGCACGCCGTCATTGCCTGCGCCGATGTTGACACCCCGCCCTCGCAGCTCGGCAATCGGCAGCACGGGCGTGTTGTAGACCGTTGCCGTCAGCAGGGAGATCCGCGCTTCCGCGAGACCTTGGGAGATCAGCTCGGACTGGGTTTGGTCGACCTCGACAATGGCCACGCCGTGCGAGATGGCAACCCGGCCCTCGAGCCCGTGCCGCAGCACTCGCTCGATGATGAGTTCCATCGTGTGCGCACCGAGAGTGCCACGCTCGTGCAGGTGGATGTCGAGCCTGGTGCCGTAGGTTTCGGCGAGCCCAAAGATCAGATCGAGGTGACGCACCGAGTCACGCTCCAGCGCGGCGGGGTCGATGCCTCCCAGGCATCCGACAAGCCCTTGTTGAAGAGCCGATTCGAGGAGCTCGGCCGTGCCGGGACGGGTCAGCAGTCCGCCCTGCGGGAAAGCGACCTGTTCGACGTCGATCACGTCGGCCAGTTCTTCGGCGACGCCTGCGACGAGCTTGAGACCGCGAAGCCCGATGTCGGGATCGACATCGGTGTGGGTGCGGGCGAGGGTCGTCCCCGCGGCGGCCATCTGCCCGAGCAGCGCGTACACACTGTCGCGGCTCGGCAGGTCGAGCTCCGCGCGGCCCCGCTCGCCGTTGGCGATGCGGTCCTTGAGCGCGGGCCCCGCGGAATGCGGAACCCAGCTGCGGCCCCAGAGGGTCTTATCGATGTGGCAATGGGCGTCGACCATTCCGGGCAGGGCGAGCGCACCAGCACCGTCCTCGCGCACCGCCGTGGCGGGGTCAATGATGCCAGCTGGCTGAATCTGTGCGATGAGGCCGTCCTGGACGAGCAGGTCCACCGGCCGCGATTCATGCGCCAGCCGTACGCACTCGATAAGCATGTCCTGCATCCCAAATCTCCCACTTTCATGACGACCGTCACGTGAACTAGATAGGCACACAGTAGGTTGCTTTGGTATTCCATGGCAATAGTCGGGACGTAAAACTCCGAATATTTTCTACGCCAGCACTGGATTTGACTCGCAGTTGAGGTGCCTGGATGACCATTTGGCATACCAAATAGAATTTATGACTCCCCGGGGCCCCTGCGGCTCCCCCTGGGCAGAGAGGCCGACGGCACTCGGGCGCCGGGATATCTGGTATACAAAATGGAGCCATCTGGGCGAGTGCGCGTCGCTGGGTGACGATGAAATCCCGTATTTGCGGGGGTTTATTCCCGAGTCATTGACGATGATTTCAAGCTTGGTATACCTTGAGCGCACCGGCTCCGCTTCGCAGAGCTCAACTCCCGAAGGTGCCCATGACGCTCATTCTCACTGCTTCAGTCCTTGAAGACCTGGCCAGCATGTCCCAAACGATATCCGCCGTCGAACGTGGATTCATCGATATCGCCCGAGGCACTGCCCAGCAGCCAGCTCCGCTGTCCCTTCACCTGCCGTCGTCGGACGCACGGTATCTGCTCATGTCCGGGCTGGCCGATACACAGCGGCTCGCGGCCGTGAAGCTGCTGTCCGATATTCCCGCCAACCGCGAGGCTGGACTCCCCACGCAGCGTTCAAGCATCCTGCTGGCGGACCAGCTTACTGGGGAAACCCTCGCCCTTCTCGACGGCAGAGTTCCCACGCGGGTCCGGACGGCTGCGGCAAGCGCTGTGGCGAGCAAGTACCTTGCCCGGCCCGACAGTTCAACACTCGGCCTGATCGGCGCAGGCGCCCTTGCGATCGCCCATGTCGAGGCCATGCTGCACGTGCTACCCATCAAGAAGGTAGTCGTCTGGTCGCGCACCAACGCCACCATCCAAGCCTTCCAAGCGAGGACCACGCATCGCGCCATCGAGATCGTGGCAGCATCCAGTGTCCAGGAAACGGTGGAGGCCGCTGATGTCCTCTGCACGCTTACACCCTCCGTAGAGCCACTGGTCCACGGCGAATGGTTCCGTCCAGGGCTTCACATCAACGCGGTGGGGGCCCGCCCCCGGCCCACCCACCGTGAAATAGATTCGAATGGGATGGGCCGCGCCAGGGTTTTCGTTGACAGCATGGAAACCGCCGTCCAGAAGTCAGGCGACCTCATGCTGGCCGTGTCCGAAGGATTCATGTCGCTCGACGACGTGCGGGGTGAACTCGGCGCGGTCATTACCGGGCAGTTGGCCGGGCGTAACAACGACGACGACATCACTCTTTTCAATTCCGTCGGCATCGGCATGCAGGACCTGGCCATCGGTCGCCTGCTCTATGACGCAGCCCTACGGAACGGCCTCGGAACGGCCATTGACATGTCCCGCTGAAGTTCACGAGTCGAGTGGCTCCTTAGCCCTCGTCCTCCCCTATCACCGTCGACTCCCGGATGATCAGCTTCGGGGCCAGGCTCACGCGGCGGAGGGCAGGCGACACCACAGACCCTGTCTTTCCCGCAAGGCGTTCCATGCACATGGTCACCGCCGCGTATCCGACGTCGCGTTTTGGCGGGGCGATCGAGGTCAGGGGTACGGGGGCGAGGTCGGCCACTTCGTCGTCATAGGCGACGATCGCCAGATCATCCGGCACGTCGACGCCGGACTCCTCGGCGAGGTTAATGAGGGTGATGGCTTCCTCGTCGGGAAGGACCAGGACAGCGTGGGTATCAGTGCGCCGGCAGTCTTTCAGGAATTTCGCGAATTCCTTTTGGTTGTTGCCTGCGCCCACTACTGACCGGACGTACTCCATGATGGGAGCATCAGTTTCCAGTCCCAACTTGGCCACCATGCGCCCATGGCTTTCACGGAGCCAAGGGGCCGTGGGACTGGTGGCGATGGCCAGCCCGATCCGGCGGTGGCCCAGGGAGGCAAGGTGCTCGATGGCAAGCTCGGCGCCGTAGCTGTGATCGGACATCACTGATTCGAAAACCCGGCTTGAGCGTTCCACGAGCACCACGGGGATGCGCAGGCCGGACAGCAATTCGAACGTCGGCGAACCGGGCTCAAGGGGTCCAGCCGTTGCCAGGAGTATGCCGTCGACGGCGTTGGCCACCATGCGCTGGAGCTGCCGGAACTCGTCTTCCTCTGAGTAATTGCTGACACCGAGGATAAGGCGCGCATTCAGCGCCCTCGCTGCGGCTTCAGCGCCGCGGATCACTTCCGGGAAGTAATAACCGGTAGTGGGGACGATCAGTCCGAGGGTAGCCAGCGGCTGGCGCGGCCTTCTGTGCACGGTGTCACCGGGCCGCTCCACCACCATCCGGACCGCGCCGCCATGGACCCTTCTCAGCAGGCCCTGCGCCGCAAGCTGCGTCAGGTCCCGGCGGATGGTCATGGTGGACTGGCCGCTCTTTTCGGCAAACTCGTTCACGGTCAGGGTCCCGCGCAGCTCCAACTCACGGAGTATCTTCTCGTGGCGTTCCCCGCTGAGCATGCCAATCCTCTTCCGGAATCCCAATGTTCAAACAAGCATAAATGACCGAATACAAACAGCGTTGCGGGGCCTGCTCTGCGCCTAAAACACTCGCCAGAGCACGCAGAGCGGGCCCCGCAACGCCAGCCACTACCGCCGGGGGTGGTCGTTGATCCGCACGAGGTTCCGGCCCCGCATGGTGTAAAGGTAACCGTCCTCATCGTTGTTGATATGTGAGCCGCTGTACCAGGCGCCGTCGATATCAGCTACCACGGTGGCTACTTCGAAGGTTTTGGGATCGAAGCGGAACACGTGCGTATTCGAGACGCCGTAGACAGCACCGCGGTTGGTGACCATGGCAGCGAACCCGGAGCTCACAGCGCTGATGTCCGAACGGTGCACAATCTTGCGTTTGGGCAGGTCCATGACAAAAAGACCACCCTTGCGCGTCACACCGTAGAGGTACTTGCCCTGTACAGCGAGGGCCGCGATGCCCGCCCCTTCCCCGGCATCCAGGCGCCACAGTTCCTTCCCTGCCACGGGGTTGAATGCCACCACGGTTCCGGCGCCATCGAGACCTGGATTGCCGCCGCCCAAATAGGCCACGCCGTCGTGGGACGCCACCGCCCGGAGCAACTGCACGTTGTCGATCGGATTCAGGAAGAAGCCCTTCTTGCCGGTGCGCGGGTCATAAGTCCACAGCGAACCGCCGCCCTCGGTGTCCGCTTGAGCCGCCACGAGGACCAGTTCGTTGCGCTCGTCCCAGCAGACGTCCAGGGGACGGTTCTGCTCCTTGGGGAAGTCCGCTACCTGCGTGATCGGCTTCCCATTCCGGGGGTCGTAGCTCCAGATGCCCTGACCGCTGTACTGGCCCGTATACAAGACGCCGTCCACCACTATCGCGTCTTTCGCCTCGCCCGGAGCGCTCATGTTGTTGACTTGTCCGGTGCGGAGCGAGCGGCGCGCAATGACTCCGTTGCCTCCCACATAGACATAGCCCGCGCCCGCCGCGATGCCCATGACCGACTGCGGATCGGAGGGTGCGCCCGCTTCACCGAGGTCGGTGGTTTTGGTGGTTCCGGTTGCCGGGTCAATGTCGGCCACGAAGCCGTAGCCCGAGGTGACCAGCAGCTTGCCGCCCAAGGCGTCGACACCCCAGATTTCACCCAGCGAAGGCCCTTGGTACGGCACCGCCGATATTGCGTTGGCGGACAAGCTGTAGGCCACCAGTCCGGTCTCGTTGGCGAAATAGACCTTATCCCCGATGGCCGCAAAGTTCTTGGCAGTCTTCCCCTCGGACAGCGCCTGCACGTACGTCTTCGGGTTGCTGAGGTTCACGGCGGCAATCTTGGAGTTCTCCAGGGAACCGGCGGAGCTCACCATCAGTTTGTCTCCCACGATGCCAAGGTCGCGGATGCTGGGATCCTTCAGCATTTCGGCCGGAGTGACGTTGGTGAAGGTCTTGGCAGCGCGGTCGTAGGCGTACAGGCAGGCCCGGCTGGCGCCGCCGCCACCGTTGAGGGTGCTGCCGGCACCGAAGAAGATCGTGGAGTCGGTGGCAGCCACGGCACGGGCGAGCGTTGCGCTGGGGTCGGGGATGCCGAGGCTGGTGATCTGGCTGGTGGCGGGGTCAAACTCCCACAGCGCCGGCGCAGTGGGGCTTCCGCCACCCACAATGTAGAGGCGTCCGTTGGGCGCCACGCTGAGGTCGCGGACATCCCGGTCGCCGATGTAGCCGATCGCCGTGGCCTTGGTGCCAAGGGTGTTGAGGTCCCAGCGGAACAGGTTCGGCTGCGTGCCGGTCGACTTCTGCAGGACACCGGCGTAAAGGTAACGGCCCGAGGCGTCAGCAGCCAAGGTCTGGATGGAGTGCCCGTTGGTGAGCTCGGTCTGGCCAATGACCTTACCGGTGGGGACATGGAAGGCAATGATCCGGACAGGATCCAGGTTTCGCGAACCAATGTAGAGCGTGTCGCCCACCAGCAGCCCGCTCATCAGCGAGAACTGTACGACGGCGGGACCCAGGTCCAGGATTTCCGTCGCCTTCGGCTTGGACCCCAGGATGGTGGACGCCGACGCCGGTTGGCCGACTGCCAGCCCGATGGCCGCGGCGAGCGAAGCCGCTCCGCCGACCTGAAGGACTGACCGCCTGCTGATGTTCGATTTCTCCATTGGAATCCCTGTTCTTAGGTAGTGACTTTTCAGAAGTCGCCGTTCGGGTGTCCAGAATTCATAGCAGCGCCGAGCGAACAGCGTCCAGCATTTCTGTTCGTTCAAACAGAATTTGCTATTGAAAGTTCCCGCTGAGTCGATAGAAGTCGCCGCCTTCGCACCCCGTGGATGTTTGAAAATGTTTGAAACGTTGAAGATGTTCGAACTTGCGGATTACATGGATCCATCGCCTGTGGCCCCAACCACATGTTCCCTCTTCGCATCGCACAGTCTTCAAAGGAGAACACCATGAAGCGTCGTCACCTATTTGCAGGGGTGGCCGGCCTGGCCGCCAGCACCCTGCTGCTCGCAGCCTGCGGCACGGGCCCCAGCACTTCCTCTGCTCCCACGCCCACGGAAGATCCGTCAGGATCCATCACCTTCTGGTCCTCCTTGGCAGGCATGGACAAAGTGGCTGAAGCGTTCAACGCCAGCCAGGACAAGATCAAGGTCAGCTTCGAAACCATCCCCAACGGCGCCAACGGCGGCTACGCCAAGCTCTCCACCGCCATCACGGCAGGAAACGGCCCGGACGTCGCCACCATCGAATACCCGCAGTTGCCGCAGTTCGTCAGCAACAGCCAGGTCATCCCGCTCGATGGCCTGATCAACAAGGCCGAAACAGTGGACAAGCTCACGGACGAAACCAAGGCTCTGGTCCAGTTCGGTGAGAAGACCTACGCACTTCCGTACGACGCAGCCCCCATGCTCATGTGGTACCGCAAGGACATGCTGGCGAAAGCCGGCGTCGAGGTTCCTAAAACCTGGGACGAATTCGAAGAGGCAGGCAAAAAGCTCAAGGCCGTAGCGCCAGACTCCTACCTGGCCAGCTTCAACCCCAACGAGGTAGCGGCGAGCGCCGGTCTGGCCTGGCAGGCAGGTGCCAAGTGGTTCGGCACCGAAGGCGACAGCTGGAAGGTGGGAGTCAACGACGAAGCTACGCAGAAGGTGGCCAGCTACTGGCAGAAGCTGATCGACCAGAAGATCGTCAAGGTCACCCAGGCTTACAGCGACGAGTGGAGCCTGGACCTCGCCAACAGCACCGTTGTTGGCGTGGTTGGCGCAAACTGGAGCGCCACGGGCATTCAGAAGCGCACTGAAGCCAGCGGACAGAAGGGCCAGTGGATCGCTGCCGAACTGCCCAACTGGGGCAACGAATCGGGCGCTTTCTATGGCGGCTCCAGCTTCAACGTGACCAAGAGCAGCAAGAACCCGGCAGCGGCCGCCAAGTTCGTCGAGTTCCTCACTACCAACCAGGAAGCCATCAAAGCCCGCGGCAACACCGGCTCCGCGTTCCTTGCCTTCCCGGGCCTGACGCCGGTAGCACAGCAGGCCTACGACGCCAGCTACTTCGGCAACGACATCTACTCGGTCTTCGACAAGGCCTACGGCACCATCACCCCGGGCTGGCAGTGGGGACCCAACTGGGACATCACCAACACAGCCCTCAAGGACGCCTACGGCAAGCTGACCACCGGCGGCACCATTCATGACGCCGTCGATACCGCCCAGGAGGCCACCGTGGCCAGCCTGAAGCAAAACGGCCTCTCCGTCACGGAATAGCCACTCACCGAGTAGCCATACAGGCAGGGGGCCTCGTTGAGAGGCCCCCTCCCAAGCTAGGAGAATCCCATGGCCACCCAGGCCCTCACCACCACAGTGCGCCGCCGAGGCCGCGCACTGGCGGGAACCGGCGGACGGACTGCCGCATTGTTCCTGGTCCCCTTCTTCGCGGTCTTCGCGATCGCCATGATCGCACCGGTGATCTACTCACTGGTGCTGAGTTTCCACTCGCAGCAGAAGTCCGGGCTGGGCTTCGGGGAAGCCAAGACGGTCTTCGTTGGAGTCGAGAACTACGTTCAGGTCTTCCAATCCGAAACGTTCATGGAAGGCATCGCCCGCCTTGGCCTGTACTGCCTGATCTACATTCCCTGCATGGTGGGCGGCGCCGTGGTCTTCGCCCTCCTCCTGGACGCAACGGTGGCCAAGGCACGCAAACTTTTCCAGCTTCTTGTCTTTCTTCCCCATGCGGTTCCGGGCGTCATCGCCGCCCTCATTTGGGCCTACCTGTACACCCCGGGCATCAGCCCGCTGGTCCAGGCGCTCCAGGGCGGTGGAATCCAGATCAACTTCCTGGACGCACACATGGTGCTTCCGTCCATCGTGAACATCGGCGTCTGGGAATGGACCGGCTACAACGTGATCATCCTGTTCACTGCTTTGCAGGCAGTCCCCCGGGAAATCCTGGAAGCCGCCCGAGTGGATGGGGCCGGCGAAATCCGGGCAGCTGTCAGCATCAAGTTCCCGTTGATCCTGCCGGCCTTGAGCGTCATCATGCTGTTCACCATCATCGGCACGCTGCAGCTGTTCACGGAGCCGAACATCATTTCCAAGGCCACCGCCTCCGTCACCAGCACCTGGGTTCCCAACCTGTGGGCCTATGACGCAGCCTTCATCCGCCACAACCTCAACCAGGCCGCGGCGGCTTCCATCATCATTGCCGGACTGGCCGCAATCCTGTCCCTGGCCGTCACCCGCCTTAGCTCCAGGATGAACAAATCATGAGCTCCTCAACACTCTCCCGTCCCAGCACGGCCCCGCTGAAACCAGCGAACCGCCGCCCCGGATCCCGTTCCAACCGTGGCAGTTCCAACCGCGGAGGCGGTTTCGCCAGCAAGTTCACCGTCAACGGACTCCTGATCATCGGGTCGGCCTACATGGTGGTCCCGGTCCTGTGGCTGGTGTTCGCTTCCACCAAGAACGCTGCAGACCTGTACGGCACCAGCGCCTATGCCTTGGGGAACTTCTCCTTGTTCGAGAACATCGCCAACGTAGCCAAGCAGGACGGCGGGCTGTTCTTCCGCTGGCTGGGCAACTCCGTGATGTACGCCGGCGTTGGTGCCGTCTTCGGCAGCCTGATCTCGGTCATGGCAGGGTATGCGTTCGACAAGTTCCAGTTCCGGTGGAAGGACTCACTGTTCGGCTTCGTCCTGGTGGGCGTCCTGATTCCCAACACCGCCACAGTGCTGCCCATGTACCTGTTGGCTTCCTTGGTCGGCATGACCAACACCATTTGGGCCATCCTCATCCCGGTGCTCTGCAACCCCTTCGGCGTGTACCTGGCCAGGGTCTATTCCGCCAGCTACGTCCCGGCAGAGACACTCGAGGCTGCCCGCATGGACGGTGCCGGGCCCATCCGGTCCTTCTTCGCCCTGGGGCTTCCCATGATGATGCCCGGCTACATCACCATCGCCTTGTTCCAATTTGTGGGTGTCTGGAACAACTTCATGCTCCCGCTGGTAATGCTCCAGGACCAGCAACTGCTGCCGGTCAGTGTCGGCATCTCCATCTGGCAGGGCTATTCCGTTCCGCAGCCTGAGTTCACGCCCATGGTCATCACCGGCTCATTGCTCTCGATCATCCCGTTGCTGCTGGCCTTCATCATGCTGCAGCGGTTCTGGAAGTCCGGCCTCACCGCAGGGAGCGTCAAATGACCACAACCCCACTGAACGTCGCACTCGCCATGGGTCCCGGCGTCGTATCCCGGGTCTTTCCCCAACGACGGCTGAACTCCCTGGCACCCGGTCTGAGGCTCCTCAGCCCGGAACCGATGGAGGACTTCACCTCCCCACGTTCATTGGAGCTCCTGGCAGAGACGGACATCCTCATCACGGGGTGGAACTGCCCGAGGCTCGACGCAGCCGCCCTGGCTGCGGCCCCGCGTCTGACCCATGTCCTCCACGCAGGCGGCACGGTCAAGCATCATGTGGGCGAGGAGTGCTGGGACAGGGGCATCGAAATCAGCACGGCAGCCGATGCCAATTCAATCCCCGTAGCCGAATACACGGTGGCCATGATCCTGTTGGCCAACAAGCGGGTCCTGCAGATCGCCCGGAAGCTGCACTCGGAGAAAACCGAGATCGAGCCGGACCAGGTGTTCCCGGACATGGGCAACTTCGGCAAACGTGTAGGCATCATCGGAGCATCCAGGATCGGCAAGCACGTCATCCGCCTCCTGAAGTCCTACGACGTCGAGGTCGTCGTCTCCGACCCCTTCCTGGACCAGCCAGCGGCAGCCGCGCTCGGCGTCGAACTTCTCAGCCTTGAGGAACTGGTGGCCAGTTGCGACGTCGTCAGCCTCCACGCGCCGTCGCTCCCGTCTACTTACAACCTGATCCACCAAGGGCTGGTGGCCAGCTTCAAGCCGGGGGCTACTTTCATCAATACCGCCCGCGGTGAACTGGTGGACCAGGACGCGCTGCTCCGACGCATCGAACAAGGGGACCTGTACGCGGTCCTGGACGTCACCACA
Source organism: Paenarthrobacter aurescens (assembly GCF_025421775.1). Classification (GTDB taxonomy): domain Bacteria; phylum Actinomycetota; class Actinomycetes; order Actinomycetales; family Micrococcaceae; genus Arthrobacter; species Arthrobacter aurescens_B. Next base: position 120,447 of record NZ_JAOEFX010000007.1, read on the forward strand.
CCCTGGGTGCTCCCGTCGGACTCCGGTTTCTACACCCACCCCAATGTGCTGCTCACACCGCACTTGGCGGGCTCACTGGGCATGGAACTTGAGCGGATGGCTGTCAGCACCATTGAGGAAGCACATCGCCTTTCCCGCGGCGAACCGCTCCTCCACAGGCTCAACGCGAAGGACCTCGCCTTCACGGCATAAGGAGCCGCCGGGGACTTAACGCCCCATGGCTGGCATACTCGTTCCCATCGCACCACCATCCGTGGACCAGCTCAACAACGGGGGCATGAGTGCCAAACGAGAAGGATCAAGCAGGGGCAGCTGTGCAGCACCAAGAGTTGTCGGTGCAGGGGCTTAGCGCGGCGGACGTTGCCGAAAGGGTGGCCGCGGGACAAAGCAACGCGTTCGTCCAGGACACCAGCCGCAGCGTGTGGAGCATCGTCCGCGCCAACGTCCTCACCCTGTTCAACGGCATCATCCTGGCCTGCTTCATCGTCCTTTTCGCGATCGGCCGCTGGCAGGATGCCTTGTTCGGCTTCAGCGCCATCGCCAACGCGGTGATCGGCAGCGTCCAGGAGTACCGGGCCAAACGTGCCCTGGACCGCCTCGCCCTCCTGAACGCCCCGCACGCCAGGGTGATGCGTGACGGCTCCGAGGCCGAAATCGACCTGGACGACGTAGTGCTGGACGACACCCTTGTCCTGCGGGCCGGTGACCAGGTGCCCGCCGATGCGCTGGTGGCCGCATCCCGCGGCCTTCAAGTGGACGAGTCCATGCTCACCGGCGAATCCGATGCCGTGGAAAAGGCCGACGGCGACCGCGTCCTGTCCGGGTCCGTGGTGGTCGCAGGAGAAGGCACCGCAATAGTGGACCGGGTGGGCGCGGATTCCTTCGCGAACTCACTCGCGGCCGAGGCCAAGCGGTTCTCCCTGGTGGCTTCGGAACTCCGGTCCTCGATCGACCGGGTCCTGAAATGGGTCACCTGGTTCGTGGGTCCCGTGGCTTTGTTGGTCCTGAACGCCCAGATGATCGCGCAGGGCGGGTGGGCCGAAGCCTCCGCAAGTGGCGCCTGGCGGGACGCAGCGACGGCGACCATCGCCTCCGTCGTCGCGATGGTCCCGCTGGGGCTGGTGCTGATGACCAGCATTACCTTCGCCGTGGGCGCGGTGAAACTCGCCCGCCAGCAAGTGCTGGTGCAGGAGCTTCCGGCCGTCGAGGGACTGGCACGCGTGGACATCATCTGCCTGGACAAGACCGGCACACTCACCCAGGGCGACATCGTTTTCGACGCCGCGCATCCCCTGACCACCCGACCCGGATGGGAGTCCGTGCTTTCCTGGTACGGGGTTCAGAAGGATGCCAACGCAACGGCCCGGAGCCTCGCCGGTCATTTCACTGAGCCGTCTGGCGCCCCGCTTGACCGGGTGCCCTTCTCCTCGGCCCGCAAATGGAGCGCCGTGGTCTTCGACGACGGAATGTGGATCCTTGGGGGGCCTGAAATGGTCTTTCCAGCGCGCAACTCCGCCGATCCCGTGCTTCAGCAGCTCTCCACACAGGCCGCCGAGTTGGCGACCACGGGCCGTCGGACGCTGGTCCTGGCCCACGGCACACCCACGGAGGACGAGACCGTTCCATCAGACGCCGTCCCGGTGGTACTCCTGACTTTCAAGGAGAACATCCGTCCCGATGCTGCGGAGACGCTCACGTACTTCGCCGCGCAGGATGTTGACGTCCGGATCATTTCGGGTGATAACCCGCAAACCGTGGCTGCGATCGCCCGCGAGGTTGGCCTGGATGCACCGCACGGCTTTGATGCCCGCGAGTTGCCGGACGATGACCAGGAATTCCTGGAGGTCATCAACAACAACGTGGTTTTTGGCCGGGTGACCCCGGACCAGAAGAAGCGGATCGTGGTGGCGTTGAAGGCGGCCGGCCATACGGTGGCCATGACCGGCGACGGGGTGAACGACGCCTTGGCCATCAAGGAGGCCGATATCGGTGTCGCCATGAACTCAGGTGCCGCCGCTACCAAGGCTGTGGCCCGTTTGGTGCTCTTGGACGGCAAGTTCTCACACCTGCCCAGCGTCGTGGCTGAAGGCCGGCAGGTCATCGCCAACATCGAGCGCGTCTCCATGCTGTTCCTCACGAAGACCGCCTACGCTACCTTCCTTGCCATCTCCTTCGGCATCCTCCTGCTTCCGTTCCCGTTCCTTCCGCGGCAGCTCTCGGTAACGGACGGCCTGACCATCGGCATTCCGGCGTTCTTCCTGGCATTGCTGCCCAACGCCCAGCGTTATATTCCGGGTTTCCTGCGGAGGTCACTCACGTTCGCCGTGCCGGCGGGTGTATCCGTGACCCTGGGCCTTGCCTCCTACGCCCGTCTCGCCGCCAATCTGCAGATTCCGGAAGCCGAGATCAGGACCGGGTCAACCCTCATTCTGGCGATCATCGGGATTTGGATCCTCGTGGTGCTTTCGCGCCCTGTCACCCGGTTCAAGGGGCTGGTCATCGGCGCCATGATGATCGGGCTCATCCTGGTCTACTCAGTACCGTTCGCCCGCGACTTCCTGCAGTTCACGGACCCCACACTCCCAACAGCACTGCTTGTCCTGGGAACCTCTGTGGCCTGCATCGCCCTGATCGAGATCGTCCGGTTCGTCCACCGCCGCGTGGCGTACCGGGACGCCCAGGAAGCGCTGCATCACCGGGTCTCAAATCAGCGCGCCTCGAAGTAGCGGCGTCCCCTTCCGAACCACAAGGGAACCACCACGGCCACCGTTGCGATGGACTGGGAAATCACGGCCGACCAGTCTCCATCAGCGGCCACAACCAGGTCCAGCACGGCAACGGCCAACCCGAGCAGCATGACCGCTGTTGCGCCACGGCGGGCAGCCTCGCTTCCCCGCGCTACCCCGGAGGCCAGCCCGATCACCAACAAGCCGAACAGGATCATTCCTGCGCCGAGCAGAGTAACGGGCAACGCGATGCCACCCGACTGGGCCTCCGGTGTGTAACGCAGGAAAATCGTCAGGATCCCGAGAAGGATTTGGGCGATGCCACCGATATACATCAGCACCACCGAGAACGTCACCGCACCGGGCCGTTTAGGGCGATCCCCCGTAGTCATGGTCTGAGCATAGACGAGCCCTCTTCGAGGCCGGCACCGGCTCAGCCCGGGATAACAGCTTTTGTCACACAATTAACCGCTCATTCATGCCATTCTTGAGTCCAGTCAACCCGGGGTTCGTAGGGTCGCACCTATGGAAAACATCTCCCGCAGAACCCTCATCTCAGCCGGTCTCGGGGCTGGACTCGTCGCCGCGTTGCCGCAGACCGCCGTCGCGGTTTCAACAGCGGACGACGCCGGTCTCCGCACCGATCCGTTCACGCTGGGCATCGCGTCGGGCGAACCGTGGCCCGACGGCTTCGTGATCTGGACGCGCCTGGCGGTGAATCCCGTGGCCGAAGACGGCCTGGGCAGCATGCCTTCCCGCAACGTCGCCGTCGCCTGGGAAGTCGCAGAAGACCCTGCGATGCGCCGGGTAGTAGCCCGCGGCGTCGAACATGCCAGGATCGAAACCGCCCACTCGGTGCACGTCGAACTGAAGGGCCTCCGGCCGGGCCGGGAGTACTTCTACCGTTTCCGCACCGGACGGCACGTAAGCGAAATTGGCCGGACGCTGACAAGCCCGGCACCCGGCGAGATGCCCGCCGCGCTGGCCATGGCATTCGCCAGCTGCGCCCAGTACGAACACGGCTACTTCACCGCGTACAAGCGCCTGGCCGAGGACCACCCGGACCTGGTGCTGCACTTGGGCGACTACCTCTACGAATACAAGAAGGACAGCTACGTCATCGGCGGCGGCAACCCCCGCGATCATGAGGGACCGGAGACAGTCAGACTCGCGGGATACCGCCAGCGTCACGCACAGTACAAGGCCGACGCCGATCTGCAGGCCGCGCACGCAATCGCACCGTGGCTGGTTGTCTGGGACGACCACGAGGTGGACAACAACTGGGCGGACGAGATCCCCGAGAACAACGACGCGGGCCAGCTGAACGACACCACGGAGCACTTCCGTCAGCGTCGCTCGGCAGCGTTCCAGGCGTACTACGAGAACATGCCCCTGCGAGCGTCCTCGGTCCCTGCCGGGTTCGACATGAAGATCTACCGCACCATCCAATGGGGCCAGCTGGCCAACTTCCACATGATGGACACCCGTCAGTACCGGGACGACCAGCTCGCAGGTGACGGCTGGCGGAAGAACGTCGCCGAGCGCCTGGCCGAAAACCGCACCATCACCGGCGCCGAGCAGGAGAAGTGGCTGCTGGACGGCTTCAAGAACTCCACTCAGCGCTGGGACATCCTGGGCCAGCAGGTCTTCTTCGCCGAACGGGACCGCGACAAGGCACCGGAGATCGACGACGTCTCCATGGATGGCTGGGACGGTTACGCCGCCTCCCGCCGCCGCATCACCCAAGGCTGGGTGGACGCCAAGGTGCGCAACGCCGTCGTACTTACCGGCGACGTCCACCGCCACTGGGCCACCGACCTCAAAGTGGACTATAAGGACCCGGCAGCAGCGGTGGTCGGCTCGGAGCTGGTGTGCTCCTCCATCACCTCCACCGGCGACGGCACAGGCTCCACCACCGACCCCACCATGTCGTGGAACCCGCACCTGAAGTTCTACAACGACAACCGCGGCTACGTGAACACGCGCATCACCAAGGACGCCATGACCGCGGACTTCCGTGTGCTGGACTACGTCACCACACCGGGGGCACCGGTCAGCACCAGGAAGTCCTTCACGATCAACGACGGCGTACCGGGGCTCGCCTGATTCACCAGCGCCTGATTCACCCAAGTAGGTGACAGCACGTGCTCCAATGAGCCCTCATTGGGACATGTGCTGTTACCTATATGGGTTGGCCGCCTTGGGATTCAGCGCTGAGGATCAGCTCCGCCGCTTTCTCGCCGACCATGATGGGCGGAGCGTTCGTGTTGCCGCTCGGCACAAACGGAATGGCGGACGCGTCCGCCACGCGGAGGCCTTCGATTCCGCGGACCCGAAGTCATCCAATTTCGATTCCAGACCAATTAAGCTCCTTGTGTGGCTCATTCCAGTCTGGTCGTAGGTTCCCGAGCCCAGCGCTCGTTACCACTAGATAACCTGTCCCAAGGCGTCCTGCGTCGATGTGGTTAAGACCGTGCAAGTCACCAATCACCGTTCTGGATCGTCTTTGGCGAGCTCGAGATCAAGCAAGATTCGTACGGTCCGGCAAAAGGCTGGCATCTGTTCCTTTTCCTAGAGCAGATACTGAGGGACCTTTGGGCCGTCCTCGGTCTTTGCCACTCGAAATAGCCGTCGGCCGGACTATCCGGCATTGCCGCTAGAAGAACACCGTTTCCGCAGCTCAAACCCTCGAAGTCGCGTCTTGAAGAGGACCAATGGGGGCTATGGCTGGGATTGCCGTCAAGGGAACGATCTGCGGATTTTCTCGCCTGCGGGAACTCCCGTTCCATGACGAATCCGATGCATTCGCATGAACGGAACGTTCGTGCTACGGGCTCGCAGAAAGAACTTCTTCCGATGTGTAACCATCCGTGGCGTCCCGGACAATACAGGGCATGGAGAACGTTCAGCTGCGGGATGACGTCCTGTGGGCGGACACCTTGAAGGGTGACGCCGAGGCGTTTGGTCTTTTGTACGACCGGCACCGCGGTCGAGTCTTTCGGCATGCTTATCGCTTGGCTGGCGGAAGGCACGACGCCGAAGACGCCACGGCGGCGGCTTTCCTTGAACTATGGCGCCGCAGGGAGCGCGTAAGGCTGGTTGACGGCTCGATCCTTCCGTGGTTGCTGGTGACGACGACAAACACTGCCAGGAATCTTCAGCGCGCTAGGGTCCGCCATCGAAGGCTTTTGGACGCAATTCCCCGACTCGGTGAGGCCGAAGCCGAACTGGACCCCGCTCATTCGAGCCACGATCATTCGATGAATGACGAAGTCGCGCAGGCCCTGGCTGTTCTGAAGCCACTGGACCTGAGGCTGATCAGCCTTGTCGTATTCGAAGAGTTTCCCTTGCCGGCTGCAGCTGAGGCAGTTGGGATTTCCCCGGGGGCAGCCAAAGTCCGCATGCACCGTGCTCGCCAGAAGCTAAAGACTGCACTGCCACGGTCACTACACCACGTTCGCTCGCCAGCATTGAAAGGAGATCCGTCATGAATGACGTTCGCATTGATCCGCAGTTCGACCGGGCGCTCCGTGAAGTACTTCTTGCTCAGGTTCGAACCAGCACAAAACCACAGAATCAGAAGCGACGGTGGCTGTTGTTCGCAGGCGCCCTGGCTGGAGCAGGAATGCTGGGCGGCGTAGGCGCAGCGGCTGCGGGACTCTTTACCCTGCCCGGGGTGCCCACAACGACTGCCCTGTCTTCCCCATCGACTGCCGTTTACAGCGGCACAGCAACAGCTGACCTTGGACCGGTTCCGGAAGGGGCGACAGGTATTGAGGTGGAACTGACCTGCCTCACCGTCGGTAAGTTCACTTTCCCTGATGGCGCCAACGTCACTTGCTCTTCGGCCGATCTGGGAACACATGGCACTTGGTCAAAGTATGTCGTCCCCTTGGGTCCTTCAACACATGGGGTGACCATCATGACCGATCCAGGAAACAGGTGGCAGTTCAGCGGCAAGTACATTTCACAAGTTGCCACCGAGTGGGAAGTCAACGCGAAGGGTGAGACGTATGGCGTTGAGGTGCCAGGACGCGGGACCCCCGACTTGCTCGCCGTAATAGCTACCAACGGAAAAAAGGGCTACGCCTACTCGAACCAGATGAAGGGAACTGATCCTCTCAGCCCAGAGGAAGCAGCCAAGAACCTTGCTAAGCCTCAACGGGAAATTCCGGTTTACCTCAGCGACGGCACCACACAAGTAGGTGTGTTCATGGCACAAGGCTGATAAGAAAAATATTTGTATCATTTGGTTGCCATCCCAGAGCCTTCGCTATGGGACTGGTCTCGAGGGCTGGCGGGTCGCCTCTCCGGAAAGCTCTGTTCCGATTCTCGACGTAGACGCCCCAAAGGGGTGCGAGCCCTGCGAGCATGCTCTTGCTCCTGAGTAGGGTGGGGGCATGACTGATCCGGCATCACGGCCCGGACCCGGCCGGGCCCATCGCGGTCTGAGGTGGTTCCGCTTCCTGGCGGGGCTGTTCACCGTGGCCGCCGCAGCTTCACTCGTGCTGGTGGCCATTGATCTGTTCATTGGACGGCCTGCGTCAGGGGATCTGTTTATCGCAGGGCTAAACGCCCTGGCCGCCGTTGTGTTGTGGCGCTTTGTGGTCAAACACGTAGGTACATGACGAAGGGCCGGCCATGTGGCCGGCCCTTCTGGCTTCCTCGGACAAAGTAAATCTGTGGTGCAGCGTCGTTGCTGCAGTGGTGTTAGAGCTTGTGGTGTTCCTGGGTGTGCGTGAAATCGACCGGCCCCAGTGGTTCGCCGGCGGTGAGCAGCTGCAGCTCGATGAGGTCTTCGAGGACGCTCGCGTCCGGTGCTGGTTTGTCGTCCTCGGTCAGGATGTATTCGGTTCCCATGCGGCTCTCCCAGGTGCAGTGTTCTCGTTGGATTTCACTGTAACCGTGGATCCTCCGCATTGACTGGGTTCGCCGGCTGCGCCCGCGCAGCGTCGTGGCGGCCGGGGAGCGCCAGCGGAGGATGCCGCCCCGCTACCTGAACGGCCGGGCGGGACCATTGCTGATCCTGCCCGGCCGTCCCGGTTAGCTGATGGGGCGCTTGTACGCGGTCTCCGGGTTCTTGGCCACCTCTGCGATGTGCACGATAGCCACAAGCTCTTCGTGCAGAAGAACTGCCAGCCGGTAGTGAGGTACGTCCTCGACCGCCAGTTTCAGGTAGCGCTCTGCGTGCGTTCCGGAACCTTTGAGCCACTGCAGCCAGCCCATCAGGGTCAGCATCGGCGCGCGCTGGCCTTCGGGAACGACCTTCATCACTTCGAAAGCGAGGACTTCGGCGCGGTCCACGCGCTTCCAATCCGGGCGGCCGTCGAACTTGCCTCGCAGCAGGTCAAGCATGCTGCCGTTCTTCGTAGTAATGGTCTCGGCCATAAGCATGTCTCGCAGGTGCGGGACCTGGAACCAAGCCGCCAGCTTCCGGGGGTCTCCTTCTCCGGCGTGCCGGGTGTCTGCAACGCGGCGTCCCATTCCTGGTGCGCCTGCCCGACGGCTTCTTCCGTGAGCACGGGCACCCGTACCGGCTCAACCCATTTGCCCAGCAATGCCGGGTTGTAGACGTCCACGGTCCCGGCGCTTCCCATGAAGGTCAGGGTGGCGTTGGCATTGCTGTCGGTGATCTGTTCCAGCGGGTTCCGCTCGGTGGTGCCGTAAGCGGCCCAATAGGTGCCGGTGACCACATAAACCTTGCGGACGGGCATCCGTGCGGTGGCCAGTTCGTTCCCCAAGGCGGCGACGTGCGCGGCGTAAGGGAACCGGTCATCGTCGCCGGTTTCGTCGGTGTAGACGATGAGATAACAGGCCGTGGCGGAATCGTCTTGCGCGGCCAGGCTGGTCACCGTTTGGGCGAAACCCAACGGGGCCGCATCCATGGGTGCGTCCACGCGCAACGTGGCGCCAAGGGCTCCCGCGGTGGCGGTGAGCACGATGAAAGAGTCCGTCGGTGTCCCACCGAGCAAGTGCGGGATGTAGGCCAGCAGGTCAGAACCGGTTTCAATCGCGAACTTCGTCTCCCCTAGCCGCCGCTGACGTCTGCGCTGAGTGAGTGCCGTCGAGCAGGACTTGAACGATTGGAACGTGGTCCCCATCGGCCATGCGCGGGATGGTCAGGGTGCCATTTCGTGGGAGTCCTTGGCATCGAGACAGGGCGTCGCTGCATGCCAAGACAGGGGGAAGCGGGTTCGAGCTCAAGCAGAGATCAGTGCGGGTTGCGGTCTTTTCGCGACAATGCGAGTATCGGCTTTATGTCGAACCCCAGCCTCTCTGACCTGGAAAAATTCTTCGTGCTGGCTGAAGCCTCTGATCCAAAGGCGTGGGCACGAAGCGAATTTGAAGAAGGCATCCCGCAGCGTGAACGTTACCTTTTTTGAAGAAGGCCTGGACGTTGATCGTGTCCTCAGACAACACCGACTGGCTTCAGCGCGCCATTGACTCTTCGGAGGCAACTCCAAATGCCCCACTTTCTGGGCTTGGTTTGGCAGCCAAACATCTTCTAGAAGCTGGTGCCTCTGCTTCGCTCCTAACCCAGCTTGTGCGAAATGCCCAAGCTGAATTACTCGTTGAGTTTTGTTACCTTCTAGAGGATTTCAGCGGCGCTCCCGAGGGTACAGATCAGGTCGCTTGGGGGCTCTTCTCAGTTGACCGTGACGGGCACCCAGGACGGCCAATTCGTGGACTTCACGAGTCAGTTTTGGAAACCGACCCGACGGGAGATGAAATGCGGCCGGCCTAGGAAGCAACCTATCGACTGCTTCCTAGGCCGGCGCGCCGACTACGCAGGAATTCGGAATTCAATACCTGATGAGTGGCCGGTCGCGCGGATTGCGTTCACCAGACTTTCGGTGAAATACACCTTTCCGCCTGGATGGCTCGCCAGCTTAAATGCTCCTGCGCTCGTGAGCAGTTCCTTGCGCAGCACTGTCCTTTCGATGTCGAGAATTCTCCCCGACCTAAACCGGACGATGATCGACGATTCCTCGTCCAAGGCATCAATGAGGGACAACGGATTGAACAGCATCAGCTTGGCCTCCCTGCAATCCAGCGCTAAAAGCTCTCCAAATGGTTGAAGCAAAGGTCCCACAGTCTCGATAGCTTCGTCTCGAAGTACGAGCAAGCTACTGGAGAGCCACGGCAACAGAGCATGCTCAAGGTTGCGCCCACGATCATGCACCTCGAGGGAGACCTTCACAGGATGCCAGTCACTTGCAGCTGCACCTGACAGAGACTTGAGCTTTAGAAAATGCTCTGGGTCCGCGGTCATCACCCGCTCAAAACCCTCCAAATAAGCGATCTCAAAGACCGAATCTCCGCCAGACTTGATCGACCCCATCACCGACGTGCCCCACAGGCCATTTCGATAGCGAGAGGGAGGCGCCGATGTCGCAAGCAAGTCATCGGTGCGAGAAGGCCACCACCTATCGCTCCGTCGCTCGCCGGCCGATTTTTAGTCATCCTGGACTGCGCGCCGACGTAACGCTTCTCTGTCATCCCAGAATCTTGAACCCATGAAGACACCGAGAAAGGGTCCCAGTAGCGCCAAAACACCCACGACCACTGGGCTGGGTGCATCTCCCCTAAGGAAAAACATCGTGAACCATGCAACCGGCGCAACTATCAATGTCGCCGCAGTCGCAACCGAAAACACGAACAAGGGCTTTTTCACAAGTATTCCGTTCTACTTCCTACATTGGTGGGTGTGTAGTAAGGGTCACAAACACCGTCCGCGCCCTAAGTACATCTACCAGATTCATGAGCCCCTGAAGCTGGCCGCCCAGCCTCTGCTCATGTCATGGGACCGACGGCCCCCGGACGGATTCCCAAAATGGCACTTGGTTATTTTCCCACCAGCCCATTAACGCGTCCACACCCCTACTGCGTCTAAAGGCAAGTTCTGATTCGTGCATTGGAATAGCCTGCAGAAAATGAACGTGTGTTCCATCCGATAACTGGACCTTTGGAATTATTTCCTCCTGATCCAGAATGAGAAATGCCATCATTTCCGTTCCCGGCCAAAGTGGACCAGCGGACGGCACAGTGTCCCCGCTCATTACTGCAACGCCGTTCCTCTGTCCGTAAAGACCTAAGGCTGCAAATGGACTCGCGACGGCATCTTGCCCAGGAAGCAGGCCCAGCAGGAACTCAGTCCGGTGTCCTGCCTTGCTCGCTCCTCCTGAATGTCCAGTCTTGGCGCCCAAAGTCACATAGATGTCTACACCCTCACCCGTGACTTCGGCAGCCCATTTCCAGATTTCGACGGAAAGCCCTTGAACTTCGAACTCAGCTCTTCGGGTGGGCTCACCCCATCGGGCGAGCAGATAATCCTGGATTGATTCGTACATTATTTATGGACCTCCATATGGCCACCATATGCCACTCGGCCAGGCGGCTGGCCACCATTCACCCTCACCCTCCCCTAGAACCTTTGCACCCTTGCTTCCATTGCAGGGCTGGCAGGCACATACTACCGACGGGCAGCAGATGCTGGCAGCAGTCACGGAATGACGGGGGTGGGCATTGCTCTGATAGCTGAAGGAAAGTACGACGAAGCAGAGATTTATCTGCGTCAGGCTGCCGAGCACGGTAATCCGGATGGGATGGCGAATCTGGGTAACTTGCTGCTAAGGCAGAAGAGATTGGCCGAGGGCACGGAGTGGTACCGAAAAGCCTCAGTGGCCGGCAGCGCATACGGAATGGTGAACTACGGCCTTGAGCTAGCGAAAATGGGTCGCAATGAGGAAGCCGAGGACTTGTATAAGCAAGCGGCCACAATGAACAGCGCGGGAGGCCTATACGAGCTATCGCAGGTCTATGCTAAGCAAGGAAATGATGAACAGTCAGAACTGCTGACTGAGCGTGCTGTGGCGGGCGGGAACCCCAGCGCTATGCTGAAGCTAGCTCGCATCATGCTTCAACGAGGTAACCCTACCAAGGCTGAAGAGCTCTACAGAAGGGCTGCAAAAAGGGGCCCGCAGTACCAGGCAGCTCTAGGTGAATATCTTGCGAAACAGGGGCGCATAGGGGAAGCGGAACCCGTGTTAGAGCGAGCAGCCGAACATGGCGAGCCCTACGCATATCACTGTCTGGGCGTGATCGCAGCCGGTAAGGGTGAGTTGACCCAAGCCATAAGCCACTACCGCACCGCCATCGGATACAACTCCATTCCGGATGCATTGATTCAAAGCAAGGTTAATCTCGCCCAGCTTCTCCTCATGACCCGGGAGGATGACAACGAGAAAGAAGCTGAACAACTATGCCGGGATGCGGTAGCCGCCGGCAGCGGGCAAGGAATGGTGCTTCTTTCGCTCTTTCACAAACATCGTGGTGAAGACGATGAAGCCCAGGCGCTGATAGAGCGGGCGCAGTCAGCAGAGGATGCAGGTGCTGCCAGCGCCCTTCAGGAATACCTCAACACCGCTCCAACAGATTCCGAGGAAACGGGATGATCAGGACGAGGATGTCTGGAAGTGGGCCGAGCTGTCGCGCGCCGAAATACGCTTTCATAGCCACTGGGTCCATGTCCGCGCCCACGCCCCCCACGATCAGTGAACGATGTTCCACTTCCTTTGAAGTGGGACACATCCAAAGACGCCATTGTCCTTTTTGGAGCTAGGTGATTCTCCATGCCCGCGTGCCCCACCCAAGCCCCTAAGCTGAAGGACGCGCCTTAATCACCGCGGGAACGCGATTGAGGCCGGTCAACCAGTCATGCACGGGCGAGCTGATCGAATTGACGAGGTTGAATACATCGCGAGTCCGTTCCGCTGCATCTACTTCTAGCAGTGTCTCCATGTGCGATACACGATTACGCAGCCCATGAAGCCGGTACACGCGCCAGAAGGTCGTTTCCCCGTCTGGGTCAACAACATTCGGAAAGGCATTCACCAGCGCTTCTTTCCACATCCGTTGACGATTTCGGTTCTCTCTATTGTCAGCAGCATTGTTGAGGTGGTTGGGCAGCAGATCCTTCCAAAGTCCAAACGTTACCTGCGCCAAGACGTCGTCGTGCGTTACATCCATGCCATGACGCCAGTGAGCCGCATCCCGCTTCTTCTTGGCCGAATTGGCCTGCTTTAGTGCTTCCATCCTCTTCCCTTGGCTAAGGCTGCGAAGCGGGGCAGCCGGGTCTTCCAGGAGCCAGCTCTGGTCAACCTTTAGCTCGGTAGAATTCCATTTCTGGAGCTCGGCGTCCATGGCATTCCGGAGGACCACTTCCGTAACGCTAAGCAGTTCTTGAAAAGCTGAGGTCAGCTGGAGAGTCCAGCCATATAGCGAAAGGGCGAGCTTCTCATCACCTGCCGAGGCCTTCAAATACGGCTCTAGGCGTGAGCGGTGAAAAGAATCAATAATTGCGCCACGAGTCTGCCGTCTGTCTGCCATGGACTGTATCTTGCCAGATCGGGTTCCACACCCATGAAACAGACATCACACCAACTACGTGTACTACACGGTTGTCATGGGACCCTACGCATGTGTAGTGTTATGGGCATAGAAGATGAGGACAGGGTCTCTCATCAACGAGATTAAAAAGGTCTGCAGGACGAAAAGCGCCTGCAGGCTTTTTTGTGCTCCGTCATCCCCGTGTGCTCGGGAACCGGGGGGGGAACTCACTGGGCGAAGGAAGCAGCTTGCTGTCCTCGCAGTCTCATCGAAGCGTTCCAATTCCTTGGAACCGAGGCGCTCCCCCGTGGGTGGTCGCCATCCGGTGGCTACTGGCTGCGCTATCCGCAGACCGACCTCCGCGTAATATTTCCGTCCCAGATGTTGTCCCAAATCATCTGCTGTGGAAAGCAGTCACAAAGACAACTTCCGGGACAGTTACCTCTGTGGCTCAGGAGTCCATGCCTAGGTATCGGTAGACGGTGGCGCGGCTGGCTCCGATGATCTTTCCGATGTCCGTCGGCTTGAGACCGCGAGCTTTCAGTTCATGTGCTCTCTTGACCTTCTCGTGGTCTGTCGTGATTTCCCGGCGGCCTGCTTTGCGTCCGTTAGCAGCTGCAGCTGCCATGCCGGCCTTGGTGCGCTCGGAAAGCTGGTCTCGTTCAAGTTGGGCGAAAGCGGAAATGATAGTGACCATCGCCTGGGCCATCGCTCCCCCGACCTCGCTGGCCGGGTCAGTGGCGATGCCATCCCTTAGGGAACGGAACTTGATGCCTCGCGCCTTGAAGTCATCCAAGAGCTCGAGCAGGTGGCGGGTGTTTCGTCCCAACCGGTCCAGCTTCCACACCACGACCTCATCCCCTGCGCCGAGACGGTCCAGCATCCGGTCCAACTCCGGACGATTGACCCGTGTCCCGCTGATCCCCTGGTCTTTATAGATTCGCTCGCACCCGGCTGCTTCTAGTTCGCGGATCTGCAAATCGGTATTTTGGTCAGCCAGACTGACGCGGGCGTATCCAAGGCGTGCCATCACTTCTCCGGGTCTTATCAAAGGGCAAATATGCGTGATGTTGAGAATACCTTAGTGAGACACATTGTTGGGACAAGCGCCTTGCCGGAAATCCGCGAGGCTGAATCCTCAACTCGGCCCAGCCCTGCGGTTCTTATCAAAGGATCCATTGATGAGATCGCTTCAGGGGGGCGTTCTATGTTGCAACACTCCCCTTCCTAACATGCATCTCATTCCACGCCTCATACGTATATGCCTCGGTCGATAAATAGCAGCTACCCGCTAGGAGCGCTTTACTGGCCCGGAGAGGGACCGCTTACGGGCAGCTTCAGGGGCTGATTGATTGTTCCCTTGGATGAACACTTGCCCGTCAATAAGTTCGCTTTTCCTGTTCCACTTCGCGATCCCTATTGCTGCGATCAGGTCTGGCCCACAAGACTGCCACGAGCTTTCTTCTGTCCATGAATGCGCTGGCGGAGGAGAGGGATATGAAATGGTCGCAGACGAGCGGTAGGCCACAGTGAATTCTGGCCATCAGAAGCAAGCAAGCTGATCTGGGAACCGGTGACCATCCAGGCAGGAACCAGCGAACCGCGGGGAGGAGGACTTGTGACCGGCGAATTATCCCGCTTGACAGGACAATTACTCAGCTCTGTGTGTAGGGTACGCCTTGTGTCTGGAACCAGACATTTACATAGGGGGATAATTGAAACGAACAAATAGGGTAGCCCAGTCTCTGGTTGCCGGGTTTATCGCGCTCGGTCTGTGCTTAGCACAGCCTTTCGGAGCCAATGCATCTACTCCTTCGTTGGACGACGCCAACAAAGTTCTAGCCCAAACGTCTACCGGGCTCCAAGTGAGCTCTAACTTAATGAAGCCTTCAATGATTACGACACTTGAAGCGAAGGCACTTCCGTCAACAGAATCCGATGGCATGACCCCCTCGGTGAGCACTGTGAAGCTCTCCACTACGGGTCAGGCCCAGCTGCTGGTTTCCTCAGGTAATGAGCAAAAGCGACCAGACCGCAAGATCACTGCTTCATTTGCCCACGGAGAACCAACGATCTCTGGTGACACTGCCGTGTATCAAACGGACGACAAGAACAAGAAACTATACGTTCGTTCCACTCCAAGCGGCGCCGACATTTTCGTCGCTTTGGGAAGTGCTAAATCCGGCCAGAGCGTCTCCTTCGACTACGACCTTCCACAAGGAACGACGGTTTCGGACGGGCTTCCCGGATTCAAGAACTTCTACACACCTGAAGGCGATTACCTGGGATCCATGAAACTAGGGACTGCCAAAGACTCTGCCGGAAACGAATCTCCTACAACATTGGACATCAAGGCCGGCAAGGTTACTCAAAAGGTATCCCCAAGTGGCACAGCCATATATCCCCTGGTGATGGCGGCTCCCTCATGGGTGTACAACTTCGAGTTTCCGCTCGGCACAGGCAGTACTGTTGCACCGTTCAATCTACTGAGGACTTGCTTCAATTGCTACTTCCCGATCAACGGAGCGACCAAGACTTACCCCTACGTCGGTCAAGTACTGAACCTGAAGATCCTCATAGCAGGGGGCATTGCAGTACCCGCTCCCGTCAAGATCGGCTACTCAGGAAGCACCTACTTCCAGTTCACAGCCCTAGCAGGTCACTTCGACGGAGAAGGATCTATCATCAACTTTGGGTCGGTTCCCACTCCAGGCAATGGCAGGGCCTTGAATGTTAATGCTGCCATCGTCATAGACCGCGGTGCCCTTAACGCAGGAAACCAGCTAGCCGCTCATGGACAGTGGTCCACCTTCGCCAGCAACATGTGTCTTGGCCTATGGAAGCAGAATGCAGCATCCTGTAACTGGCCAGCACTTTACCCGCCAGTCTAGCTAGTTCGGTGGTTGGGAGGCTTCTGCAGGCTTTCCAACCACCGTTTTCGTTGGTTGCCAAGCCAACCCAGCCACAACCGCTGCCACACCAGCGGGGAGCAGATGCGCCGACCATTGCCAGGCTGACATCGAGATGGAACTTAAGACCACCAAAAGTATCAAAGTAGCAACGCCCGCGATGCAGGCGGCCAACACACTCTCCCAACGATCCCGGATCCGTAGCAAGCGAGCCACGCAGCGCGTAAGAACAGCTGTGAGGCATCCGCCCACCGCACCAACCACTGCTCCGCCAAGACCACCGATAACAGCAATGCCTACGCTTCCGGAATCACCTAAAAAAAGAACGACGACTGCGTAAAGGCACCCGAAAACGGATCCGAAGAGCAATCCCCGAGTGGCTGATCTATTCAACATGACCCCCATGACTTGGAATTTGGCAAGACGACAGCACGAGCTTTAGCGCTCCACGTTATACCGGGCACAACGGCTCCGGAGCAAACACACCGTCGACCAGATCGCACAGCTGACGCCGCAAGTGCCAGTCTATGAGCTTGGTAGCAATCCGCCAGAATGCTCGCTTTGTCAACGCCGCCTGAATGAGGAATCGCGTCTAAAATTCATCCGGATATCATGCCTCGAGAACTCCCCTGGGCTGGGAGGTCAAGACACTTTGCAGCGAGGCACCTCACTGAGACACCGGCGTCTGTGAAATTCGGGAACCCTTCTCCAACGGTGTGCCGAAGTCGCAGAAGACCAGTTGCAGGGCACCGGGGACCGGGTCCGGGTCCCCGGTGGAGGGGTCGGTGTAGATGCGGTCTTTGTCTTCTTCATACACACTGGCCAACCGGTCGACGTGGCGCTGATCTTGGCAGGTCCGCGCTGGAACAGTGCGGGATCCACGAGCCTCATATCCAGGGCGGCTTTACGGCCGTCCGAGGAGACTGTGAGCATGTTGTCTTCCTCGGAGGCCACGAGGCGTTGCTGGATGGCATCGACGCGGTTGCCGATGTCCTGAATGTAGGAACGCAGCTCAGGGCTGGGTTCGACCGCGACCATGTTCCGTTGCCGGAGCCCGTCTCTGTCCCGTGGGGCGAGCTTGGAAATGGGCAGTTTCAGGTCTTCGGCGGTGTTGACATCGGCGAAGGTGTGGAACATCTTCAGCAACTCGGGGACGTTTGGGAACATTGCGAACCGGCAACGGCCACCGCCGGCAACGGAAAGTTCCATCTCGTCGACGACCTGGCCTTCTCGCCGGCCTTCAAGACTACGTTCGGCTATCCGCCGTCGGAATACCGCTACTCGTACCGGCCGGCGTAATGCCTGAGGCGGGTCCACCATCAATCGAATGGAATTACCCCTGAAACCCCAGTGACTACGCGCAACTGCGGGAGTACCCTAGTCCCAGTTGCATTAGTGGTCACCTTTCGAGTTCTGGGTTCTGCCGTGGGCTATGTGCGTTCGTCGTTGACCGACCTTCTGGGTGTACTTTCCGACGCCATCTCTCCCCAACGCGTGCGGTTCGACGACGGCTCCCCCGTTGCCGGAGTTCCCCCACCGGACGCTCCCGTCACCGTGCATGCCGTCACGTTGAACCGTGTGGGAAGGTCCCGCCGGGACGGGCCCGTCCTGGACCTGGAACTCAGGGTGGCAGTTGAATGCCATGGTCCCGAACAGCTCGACACCATGGAAAAGTTGCTGCTGGCAGTGGAACACCACAGCCAGTACTCGGTGGTGTCCACCGGTGAATTCCGCCCCGAGGAATACTCCGGCGCCATCCGCCAAGGTATGGGGTTCCTTGTCCGTATCCCTGTAGCCCTCCGCTTCGAAGAACCCTCCGGACCTCCCGTCCTGGAGCCGCTCATCGCCACGACAGGCGTCGCCCGCCGAATCCACGGACGTCTGGTGGACGCCCACAATAAAGGCATCCCCGACGCCTACATCCATGCCCATTCCTCCGCCACGGCCGTGGTCAGCGATGCCACCGGCCACTTTGAGGTCCTGGCCTCGACGGACGAACTCCAGCACTTTGCCGTGGCCGTCAGCGGCACCGAACGGGAAGTCTCGGCCAGCACCAGCAGCCTGCCGATCATCATCCGGTGGACGTGAACCGTCCATAAAGTAAGAGGGAGCGCACCATGGCGAACTATCAGGCGCCAGGCGTTTATGTACAGGAAGTTCCCAGTGGCGCACGCGCGATTGGGCAGGTCAACACCAGCATCGCCGGGTTCGTGGGCCTCGCTCCCAACCGGGACGCCTTGGTCGACGAACTCCGGGTCCTGGATAACTGGACCCAGTTCGTGGACCAATACGTCGGCAACGCGACAGCGGGAACACCGCTTTCGAACGCTGTGTACGGCTTCTTCTCCAACGGAGGAAGCCGTTGCTATTTGGTGAACATTGGCGAGGACGGCAGCCTCACAGGAACCGCCGCGAAGCCTACCGGACTGACGCTCTTCGAAGCGGTGGACGACATCTCCATGGTGGCCGCCCCTGGCTTCGCCACCGCCGAAGCCTACGCCGCCCTCCAGGCACACGTTGAGCATCCGCTACGCCAGGACCGCATGGCCATCCTGGACACGGTGGAAAAAGTGGACGACGTCGGCGCGCTCACCCGGGCGGCGACATCGGGCGTTCCAGAAGGTGCCCGGGCTGCGGACTCGGCTGAAGACACGACGGCGGACGCGGACTCTGCTGCCGGCGCTTCAGAAGCCGGGGACTCAACGGAGGAGGCCGGTGAGCAGCAGGACCTCGGCGCTCCGCAATCCCCCGGCGGCTACACGGCCCTGTATTACCCGTGGATCGTGATGATCGATCCCGTGTCCGGCAAAAAGGTGACACAACCGCCGTCGGGCCATATTGCCGGGGTGTGGGCGCGCGTTGACGCGACCCGCGGCGTCCACAAGGCGCCTGCCAACGAGCCCATCCAGGGCGCCATCGATCTGGTGCGGCGGGTGAGCCGCGGCGAGCAGGAGGTCCTGAACCCGGCAGGCGTGAACTGCATCCGCTACTTCCCCGGTGAGGGTATCCGGATCTGGGGCGCACGCACCAAGGCACCTGAGGCCAGCGAATACAGGTATGTGAACGTGCGGAGGCTGACCAACATGATCAAGGAATCCGTGGCGGACGGGACGCGCTGGGTGGTGTTCGAGCCCAACGACCACACCTTGTGGAAGTCGATCCGCCGCGACATCGGCGCATTCCTCACCAATGTGTGGCGGGATGGAGCCTTGCTCGGGACTACTCCTCAACAGGCGTTCTTTGTGAAATGCGACGAGGAAACCAACCCGCCCGAGGTCCGCGACGCCGGGCAAGTGGTCACGTTGATCGGGATCGCACCCGTGAAACCGGCCGAGTTCGTGATCTTCAAGCTCATGCAGTCGGCGGACAACACCAGCGAGACAGAGAGCGCAGGAGCCTGACATGACAACCCCAACACCTGCCGCCCAGCCAGGCAACGTGGTGGACCCGTACCGGGCCTACAACTTCAAGCTCGTCATCCAAGGCGTCGTCCGAGGGCATTTCACCAAAGTGGAAGGCCTCGGACTGAAGATCGACCGCATCCTCTACCGCTCCGGTGGCGAGAACAGCACCGTCCGAGTCATCCCCGGCCAGGTGGAGTACACGCCAGTGACCCTCAAGTACGGGCTCACCGATTCCACCGAAATGCTCCAATGGCTCTTCAAGGCAGTGGACGGAAAAGTGGAGCGCCGCAACGTGTCCATCGCGATGCTCAACGACGCCGGATCCGTGGAAGTACGGCGCTGGAACCTCCTGGGCGCCTGGCCGTGTGACTGGTTCGGCGCGCCCCTTGACGCCCTGGGCAAGGACCTCGCCATCGAATCCCTCAGCATCGCGTACGACCGCCTGGAGCTCGACGATGCCCGCGCTCCCGTCGCCTGAGCCTGCGTTTTCCTGGCGTCGGGCGGCAGCGCGACGGTTGCGGGGCGTGGCGGAGTGGCTGGATGGTGGGCCGCGTGAGTCTTTTGAGTCTGTGGGGCCTGTTTCACCGGAAGGGACGACGCCGGTGCGCGGGTTTGCGCTGGATGACGCACCCGAGCATTGGGTCCAGTTACTCCGCGACGCCGGGCTGGCCCCGCCCGTTGCGAGGCCCGCTCTACGCCCTTGGACACGTTTTAGGCGCGCACACCGGTACCCACAACACACTCCGGCTGACCCGTCCTCGATGCCCGCACCCGCCCCCGCACCCGCCCCGGAACCTGCCCCCGCAGGCCAAGCCCCTCCCGTTGTCGGGCCCGCTCTGCGTGCTTGGTCGCGCTTGAAGGGCGCAAGGCGGACCCCACAAGTTGCTCAAAACATCCCGGTTCCTCAGCCCGGCCCATCCCTATCCATCTCAAGCTCGCCCAAGCCACCCTTGCCAGATCCACGTCAGCCTTCCGACACACACCCCTCTACCGGTAACCAGCGCCCCTTCGTGACCCAGGAACCCAAAGCAGGTCCCGCTGCGAGGCTCGCTCTACGCGTCCGGACACGCTCCAAGGGCGCAGAACAGGCCCCGCAACCGAAGCCCAGCGAAGCACCACCTCTTGCGAGGCCCGGCGTGCGCACTTTGGCTCCCCGTGAAGGCGAAGCACAGGCCCCGCCACACATGCCCGTATTGAGGCTTCGTCCGGCTCGGCCAGGATCCCTGCCCGATGCACCCGCCAACGTTGCCGGGCCCGTTGTGCGTGCTACCACGCGGGTTGAGGACGCAGAGCAGGCCCCACAACGCACCCCTGCCAACCTTGCGGGGCCCAGTATTCGTGACTCGAGCGCGCCCAAGCGCGCAGAGCACACCCCACAACACACCCCGCAACGCAACGAACCCCAATCCGCACCCCAACCCCAAGCCCAAGCCCAAGCCCAAGGCCACCCAAGCGCCGTCGGGGTTCACACGCCCGCGCCGCCCGTCAACGGCACGTGGCCCGAGCTCGCCCCACGCCCCGCCCACACCACTACGAACACCCAGCCCGCCCCACTGACACCCCTGGAAAACGCGATGTCCCGCCAGGCCCGCCTCCACGACGAACGCCTGGCGGTCTGAGATGGAACGTGTCGCTTTCCTGATCGAGGACACCGGGGAACACCTTGGCTGCCTGCTCAACCCCGAAACCGTGGTGATGCAGCGGTCGGCCGGTGTCGAGGCGCGAAGGAGTGCGGGCGGCAAACTGAGCGGCAGCGGATTGGCGGACGACCCCCTGCTCTTCACCGGTGGCGGACACACTGAGCTGCGGCTGGATCTGCTGTTCGACGTCGACCTTGCACCGGCGTCGCTCCATGTCCAGGACGTTCGGCAGATGACCCGTCCCATTTGGGCGCTCGCGGAGAACAGCGCCGAAGTCGAAAGGCAGCGCAGGCCGCCGTCGGTCCGGTTTGTGTGGGGCCGCGCGTGGAACGTGCCGGGCATCGTGACGGAGGTGGCGGAGCGTTTCGACCGGTTCGCCCCCGATGGATCGCCCCTCAGGTCCTGGATGCGCATGGTCTTCGTCAGGGTGGGGCAGGCAGCTGACGAGGAAGGCGGCGAGAACTACGAACTCGCCCAGCGCCTTCCCGCCGTCGACCTGACAGCGCCTCCCGTGGACACGCTCCCGGTCACCGGCGACGGCAGCACGGACCGGGACGCGTTCATGCCCGACGGCGGCGAACTGCTTCCCGAAGTACCCCCGGCTGAGCTGGGACGACTGTCCGTGGAAGCGTTCGGCACACCCCTGCTCTGGAAGCTGCTCCTGGAGTACAACAACATTGACGATCCCTCACATTTCAGCGGCCCACTCGCCGTTCCGCCCATGGGCGACACACCATGAGGCAACTGCAAGGCCTCCCCGAACTCATCGTCACCCTCGGCCGGCGCAGGCTCAGCACTGCCGAAACCGCCGCAATAGTTTCCGTCCAGGTGCTCAGCTCACTCGCACGCCCGGCCCAGTGCCTCATCAGTTGGCGTCCCGGCCCCGGCCGGACGGCCGCGGCCAGGGGAGGCGTGGATCCGGCACCGGGAGACGCCCTCAGGGTAGAGCTCGGCGGCCAGCGGACACCGCTTTTCGTTGGCGAGGTGACAGTCGTGGAGTACAGCTACGGCGCAGACCTCGGACAGGAAATCCGGATCAGGGCCTACGACGCACTGCATCGCCTGAGGAAGCGCCAATTCACCCGGCTCCACGACGACGTCGACCTCGCCGGGCTGGCCCGGAAACTCTGCGAAGGCACCGGCCTGGACGTCGTCGGCGGCGGTGATCGGCTCGGCCAGGTCTACCAGTGCGCGCGGACGGACCTCAGCCTCCTCGTGGAACAAAGCGCCCGGGTGGGCGCCTACCCCGTGGTGCACGACGGCGCCCTCAGGCTCACAGGACTCGACGGCGAAGGCGAACCTTTGGAGCTAACCCTCGGTGCCACGCTTCATTCCGCCGACATCGAACTCAGCCAAGAGCCGGCCTACGCAGGAGCCCGGGCCAACGGGTGGCGCAGCGACGACGCCTCCATCCACCAAGCCGACACCACAAGCAGCGACGCCAAAGCCCAGGTCACGGCCGATCCGGCGCTGGCAAGTGCAGGGGCCGGCGGCGACCTCAGGCGGGACAACGAGGTCCTTGACTCAGGGGCGCTCGCTGACGCCTTGGCCAAGGCCGAGCTGGACACCAAGATCGCGGGTCAGGTCACTGCGGTGTTTGTCGCTGAAGGCAACCCTCGGCTGAGGGCAGGCGGCCGGGTAAGGATCAAGGGAGTGGCGCCGAGCATTGAGGGAACGTACCTGATCGCGAGCGCCTCGCACCGCTTGGACGGAACCGGCTACGAAACCACCCTGACCACACGGCCCCCGGGTTCCGTACCGGAACGTCGCCCGGACGTTTTTACCCTGGGGACCATCGCGGATGTGGATGACCCCGAAGCCCGGGGCCGTGCCCGGGTCAGGCTCCCCGCCTATCCCGACCTCGAAACCAGCTGGGCCCCTGTGCTGACTGCAGGCGCGGGTCCGGGCAAAGGACTCGTTGTCCCGCCGGCGCCCGGGGACAACGTCCTGGTTCTCCTCCCCGCAACTGATCCTGCGCAGGCCATCATCCTCGGCGGCCTCTATGGCAGCGAGCAGACGCCGGACAGCCGGGTCGGCACCGAGAGGGAGAGCCGCTACACCTTCCGCAGCGCGGACGGTCAACAGATCATGCTCGACGGCGGTGCCCGCACCATCAGCTTTACCGACGGCCATGGCTCCTCCGTTGAGCTGGGACCGGACAAACTCAGGATCACTGCCGCCACGGACCTGGTGCTCGAGGCCCCTGGCAAGGCCATGAAGATCCGCGCCAAATCCGTCGACTTCGAGGAGGCCTAGATGAGAATCCTCGTTAAGGAAGCCATCCTGCGCTGCGGGCACGACGGCAAGGTGGAGAACGTACCGTCCCAGGAGTGGGTTCGGGTCAAGGATTCCCCCATTCTGGTGGACAGTGATCCCCAGGGCAGGGACATCAGCATGTGCCCGCACATCGGTATCAACATCAAGCCGTGCAACAAGACCTTGCCTGTGACCAGGGGTTATTCGGCGTTCATCTCGATCGGCGGCAAGGCGGTCTGCCTGGACACGGTGGAGGGCTTCACGGATGGCACACCGCCGGGTGCGGTCAAGTACAACGTCCGTAGGCCCGGGCAAACGCTGGTGGGAGCCGGGTCATGAAAAAGGCACCAGCCATGAAAGGCACCAGCCATGAGCTCCCCACGGTATAAGTCGGTGGCTTTCATCCACCCGGATTTCGACGCCACCGCAGGCATTCCCGGGCTGCGGCTGACCCCAGCGGGCAGGCTCGCCACCGTCACGGACGCGGCGTCCGTGAGGCAAGCCTTGCTCCTCCTGCTCAGCACCAGGCCCGGCGAGCGCGTGAACCGCCCGACGTACGGGTGTCATCTGTTCCGCTTGGCCTTCGCACCGGCCGACGACACCACGGCCGGCCTCGCGATCCACTATGTGGCAAGGGCGGTTGAGCAGTGGGAGCGCCGCATCACTGTCCTGTCCCTGGATGCCTCGAGGTCGCCGGAGGAGCCCGAAGTGCTCGAAGTCAGGCTGAAATACCGTGTACGGAACACCCAGCTTGAGGACGAAATCGCCATCATCCTGCCCGTGGAATCCGGAGGTGCAGTATGAGTATCCCCGTGCCCAATCTGGACGACCGCAGTTTCGCGGATCTGGTGGCCGGCGCCCGAGAGCGCATCCAACAGATCGCCCCGGAATGGACCGACCTCTCCGTCCACGACCCCGGCATCACCATCATCGAGGCCTTCGCCTACCTCACGGACACGCTCATGTACCGGCTCAACCGCGTGCCGGACAAGCTTTACGCCGTGTACCTGAACCTGCTGGGCACGTCTCTCTATCCGCCCAGCACGGCCGAAACAATGCTGGAATTCAGCCGCGCCTCTGCCGCAGGCCCAGCAACAGAGCAGGAAATCCGTATCCCCCGCGGTACCCAGGTCAGTTGCCCACCGGGCGTCCCCGGCTCACCCCAACCCGTATTTACGACGACGGCGGCAGCCACGTTGGCGGCCGGCAAGACCACCGTCCTGGTCCCCGCAGCCGATGTCGCCTTATACGACGCCATCCCTATCGGTACGGGGACCGGCAGACCCGGCCAGAGCCTGGTGATCCCCAACGCTCCGATAGTCTCGGGCGCCGGTCTGGCAATCGCCGTCGAGGTTCCGGCAGGGACGCGGCTCAGCAGCGGCGAGGCGGTGCTGGTGGACGGGAAGACATTCAGGTACTGCCAGGAGGTGGAGGCGTTCGCCGACGCGAGACCCGGGGAGATGCCGGTGCGGATAGACCGGAGTGCCGGCGTCGCCATGTTCGCGTGGTGGGACGAGGAGTCCACAGGGCGGACAGGCCAAAGCCAGGTACCTGCCCCGGGCGCCGAAGTCAGGGCCTGGTATCGCAGCGGCGGGGGCTCTGGCGGGAACGTCGGTGCCGGCCAGCTCACGGTGCTGCGCTCCCCTGTTCCGGGTGCCAAGGTCACCAATCCGGAACCGGCCACCGGCGGCCGCGATGGCGAATCCTTGGAGAACGCGCTGAGGCGTGCCCCGCAGGATTTTCATGCCCGCGACCGGGCTGTCACCGTCCGCGACTACGAGGTCCTGGCCCTGCGGCACGGCGGCGTGGGCCGTGCGCGCGCCTTCACTCGAAAGGAGCTGTGGGCGTTCGCCCGACCCGGCGAAGTGGAAGTCGTGCTGGTGCCGTTCGTCCCGGGAAGTGGGGCAGCGGGAAGCGGGGCAGCCGGAAGCCGGACAGCGGCACAAAGGCCCCTCAGGGCTGCCGAACTCGTGGCCCATGCCCGGGACGAAGTACGGCTGGAGGTGGAACAGTACCTCCGCAGGCGCTCCACTGTCGGCGCCGAACCCGTGGTGCGCTGGGGGCTCTACAAGCAGGTGCTGGTGGACGCGAGGATCGTTGTCCGACCCGACGAGGATGCCGAGGCCGTGAAGTCAAGGATCGTAGGCCGTCTCTCTGAAGGAATCAGCCCGTTGAGCCCGGATCCTTCAAGCTACGGGTCGGGGTTCGGCAAGCCCCTGCGCGTTTCCAACCTGTACCGGGCCATGGAGGAAGCCGAGCCCGGGGTGCAGTACGTGGACCGGGTGACGCTGGAAGTGGACAAGGTTCCGGACACCGATGCCACGGCGCTGGTGCAGGCCGAAGGCCAGGACAACACATGGTTCGTGGCCCAGGGCAGCACGTTGTTCCGCACCACGAACGCCGCCAACGGCTGGGAAGCCTGCGCAGAGTTCGGGGACACAGCCGACACTGAGGAAACAGTCCGCTCCATCGCGCCGTTCCGTTCGCCCGCGCCGGGTCGTGTCGGTCCCGAGAAGCACCCTGGAATGGTGGCCGTCAGCACCGTCACGGCCACGGGCTCCCGTGTTTATATCAGCGACGACCTCGGCGAATCCTGGCGCAAGGCAGCAGAGCTGGGTTTCGTCGTCGCCGATTTGTGCTGGGTGGATCGGCAAGGCGAGCCGCTGTTGCTGCTGGCCGGCGAGCGGGGTCTCTATGAACTTCCCGTGAGCCCGGGTGCCATTCCGGTGCAAAACGTGGTGGACACGAGCCAGCCAGACCGCGGTTTCTACGCCGTCGATGCCCTGGTGGATGTGCGGGGCAGGACCGGAGTGGTGGTGGCCGCCGAGGCCTCCGCCGGTGTGTGGCTCTCCCCCGACGCCGGAACGGCAGGAACCTTCAAACAGGTGAAGGCGGCGGGCGAGGACATCCGCTGCATGACAGTCCAGTACGACGGCGGCGCGAGCTATGTGTGGCTCGGCCGCGCAGTGCCGGAGGGCGCCGGGACGGGATGCCTGCGGCTGAAAATCGACGAACTGGGCCGAACAGATTTTGACGAATCGTTCATGGACTCGTGGGAGCAGTTCAGCGCCGGATGGACAGGAGGCAGTTGTTGGGGCGTGCACGTGATGGGCAAGGCCGCCTATGCCGCGACACAAAGCGGCGGTGTGCTTCGGCTGCAGCTTGGCCAGGCATCGGCGCAGTGGAGTGTCCCTGATGTGAACTGCAAGCTGCCGTTGCGGGACCGGACCCGGTTTGAGCCGGTCCGCTCAGTGTCGGGCGCTGTTCTGGACGGCGGCCAGGTCCTGGTGCTGGCCGCCGGGCCCAAAGGTGTCTACAGAAGCAAAGACGACGCCGTCACTTGGGAAAGCTGCACGCGGCGGGTGGTGGACGATCTGGTGACGCTGCCGGATACGTGGCTGTTCTGCTCCGGTGATCACAGGATCGAGATGGTCCACGGACATGAATAGACCTTCCGAAACATCAAGACTCCTCAGAGTCCTCCCGGAAGTGTTCCAGGTGGCCGCCGATACCAGCGCCCCCATGCAGGCGCTTCTTGCCGTGGCAGAGGACATGCACCAGCCCGTCCGGCAGGTCCTGGACCGGCTCCATACCGTTCCGGATCCGGGGCGGGCACCGGCGTCGTTGATTCCCTTCTTGTCGCGCTGGGTGGATCTTGACTGGTTGACGCTCCCCGGGGCAGAAGGTGCCGCCGGGGGATCCGGCGCGGTTCCCATCACACGCCAGCGGGACCTGATCGCCGCCGCAGCGCAGCTCTCCTCGCGGCGGGGAACCGTCGACGGGCTCACCCGCTTCCTGCACCTCGCCACGGGAGTGCCGGGTTTCGACGTCGAATCCGTCCCGGGCGCGTTCCACATCAAGGTGCTGGTCCCCGCGGCCGCAGCCGGGCAGTTGGAACTGATCCGGAGGATCGTCAAAGGCGTGAAACCGGCGCACGTGACCGATGAGATCGAGGTGCGGAGCGGTGAATAAGGAGAACCGGACACCCATCCTGGTGGTGATCGCTTGTGGCGTGATCGCGGTCCTGGTGCTGGTGTTCGGTGTCAGCTGCGGCGGTGGCAACGATGACGCCGCCGCTGACTGGCAGGGCAGTTTCTCCGGTACATCGGTGGCCGCGAAGCTCACTGCGGCGGACTTGTCGCTGCAGAGTGGCTCTTGTTCGGCGTCCGATACGCAGCTGGTGGTAACAGGCGCCTGCGTATTGAATGTCAAGGAATTCGGGGGCGGCCTCTTCGACTTCGGGCCACCCACCAAACGGGCCAGGCTCGCACCACAGCAGCCCGTGACTGTTGCTTTGTTCGTCCAGGGCACACGTGCCGAACAGGCCGCCGACCCCGGGGAGACAGTGGACATCACGTTCGGGACCGCCGGCGGACAGCTGGGCATCGCCTGTCGGGTGATTGGGGCCTGCGTGCTGCAGATCCATGATGCCGGAGGCTGAGATGAACCTTTGCACGCCGAATCCATCAACCGCCATCCCAGGAGTTGTTGTGCCATGACCACCATCACCATGACGTTGAGCTCCCCCGACGTGGTCCTCAAGGACGGCAAAGGATCGCTCACCGCATCCGTCACCAACGGCTCCACCGAAGCCGAGCGCGTAGTGCTCGGCGCGTTCCCCGGGCAGGTGACCAATCCGCCGTCGAAAACGTACGCCACCATCCCCAATCCGCTGCGGACCATCGCTGCCGGGGCCACCGAGCAGTACGTGGTCAGCTTCGACACCGCAGGCGCCCCTGAAGGCAGTTACCCTGTGAAGCTGATCGCCTACTCCGCCGACGACGCCCCGGAAGACTACGCAGACCAGGCGCACGTAGTCACGTTGGCCGTTCCCGCAGCCGAAAAACCCAAGCCGCCGCGGCCCTTCCCGTGGTTGTGGGTGATCATCGGCGGGGTGGTGTTGCTGGCTGTTGTTGGATTGATCCTGTTCTTCATCTTCAAGGACGCCAACGTTCCCGATGTGAAAACCAAGCCGCAGGCCGAAGCGGTGAAGATCATCACCGATGCGGGCTTCACAGCCACCACTTCGCAGACTGAGAGCACTGAGTCGGAGGGAACGGTGGTGAACCAGACCCCGGCCGGCGGCGGGAAAGTGGGCCGCGGCAGCACGGTGAACCTGGAAATCGCGGTGCCGGTAAGGGCCACCGTGCCGGACGTGCTGGGGCAGCGCATCGAGGATGCGCGGGCGGCTTTCCAGGCCGCCAAGCTGCAACTGGACTTCACGCAAGGATCCCAGTGTTTCTCGTCCGCCTTTGAGCCGCTCTTCAGGCCCTGCATCGTGGTGGGGGTGAACCCTGACGTCGGCAGCAAGGTCAGCCAGAACGCGTTGGTCCTGGTGCGGACGGAGCCACGGCTGAGCCCCATCTTCGATCCCCTGCCAAACATCTGCATGACCAATCCGCAGGCATGCGTGCTGAGGCTGCAACGATGAGACGTGTTTGCCCGCTGGGGCCGACGCCATGAAAAGATCAACCATGCGTCCGATGCAGCACTCCAGCAAACTCCAGAACGTCCGCTATGAACTCCGCGGTCCCATCCTCCAAGCGGCCAAGGCCATGGAGGCCGAGGGACACCGCATCCTCAAGATGAACCTCGGGGACACCGCACCGTTCGGGCTGGAGGCACCGGAGTCCGTGGTGGTGGACATGATCCACCACCTCCGCGGCGCTCAGGGCTACAGCGATTCCAAGGGCATCTTCTCCGCCCGCACAGCCATCTCGCAGTACTACCAAACCCGCGGACTGATGACCATCGGCGTCGAAGACGTCTTCATCGGCAACGGCGTCAGCGAGCTCATTTCCATGACCCTGCAGGCGTTCATGGAAAACGGCGACGAGATCCTCATCCCTGCCCCGGACTACCCGCTCTGGACTGCTGCCGTGACGCTCACCGGTGGCCAGGCAGTGCACTACCTCTGCGATGAGGAGGAGAACTGGTGGCCGGACATGGCCAACGTCGAAGCGAAGATCACCCCGCGTACGCGTGGGATTGTCATCATCAACCCGAACAACCCCACCGGCGCCGTCTACCCCCGGCACATCCTGGACCAGTTCGCAGCCCTTGCCCGGAAACACGATCTTGTCCTGTTCTCCGATGAGATCTACGAAAAGATCCGCTACGTCGACGCCCCACACATCCACACTGCGGCGGTGGCAGAGGACGTGTGTGTCCTGACGTTCAGCGGACTGTCCAAGGCGTACCGCATGCCCGGATACCGGGCCGGATGGGTTGCCGTCACCGGGCCGTTGACTGCGACGGCGGCCTACCGTGAGTCCCTGGAACTGCTGGCATCCTTGCGGCTGTGCGCCAACGTTCCGGCCCAGCACGCCATCCAAACCTGCCTGGGCGGCTACCAAAGCATCGAGGCCCTCATCCGTCCCGGCGGACGCCTGCGCGAGCAACGGGATCTCGCCTGGAAATTGTTGACCGCGATCCCGGGCGTCAGCTGCGTTCCGGCTGCCGGCGCCATGTACCTCTTTCCCCGCCTGGACCCGGAGATCTACCCCATCGCTTCAGACGAGAAGTTTGTCCTGCAACTCCTGCAAGAGCAGAAGATCCTGGTCTCGCACGGCACTGCCTTCAACTGGCCCACGCCGGACCATTTCCGCTTCGTGATCCTGCCGGACGTGGGAGACATCGAGGAAGCGGTGCGCCGCATCTCCACCTACCTCGCCGCGTACCGGAACCGGCCGGCAGAGGGACCTGCCAGCTAGAGGGCAGGGTCCACCATGGTCATACCGGCAGGGTTGGCCTTATCAAAGCCGGGCAGCAGTTCCGCGGCGGCCGCCAACCCGATAGTGCGTTCGATCAGCAGCTGGGGCTGAAGTGCGCCCTGTTCAATGAGCGACATCATGCCCGGGTAGTCCGTCGCGGCCATACCGTGGCTGCCCAGCAGGTCGAGTTCCCAGCCGATCACCCGTGCCATCGGCACTTGCGGGTTTCCGTCGATGGACGGCAGCAACCCGATCTGGACGTGCCTCCCCCGCCTGCGAAGGCTGAGGATCGCATCGGCGCAGGTCTGTTCACTTCCGACGGCGTCTACCGCCACGTGGGTGCCTCCGCCGGAGAGGGCGTTGACGGCGGCAGGGATGTCCGATCCATCCGCGAGGACAGTATGATCTGCACCCACGCGGGCGGCCACAGCCAGTGCCTCCGGGTTCCGGTCCACCGCAATGACCCGGGCTCCCATGGCCTTCGCGATCATCACAGCGCTTAGCCCTACGCCTCCCGCGCCCACCACGGTCACCCATTCACCGGCTTTGACCTGCGCACGGGCCGCCAACGCACGGTACGCCGTGGCGAAGCGGCAGCCGAGGCTCGCCGCCGTCGCGAATTCGATACTGTCCGGGATGGCCACAAGGTTGCTGTCGGCAGCGTGCAGGGCGACGTACTCAGCGAAGGATCCCCAGTGGGTGAAGCCGGGTTGCTGCTGGTCCGGGCAGACCTGCGCGTCGCCGGCCAGGCACCATTCGCAGGTGCCGCACCCGCAGACAAAGGGGACGGTGACGCGGTCTCCGACCTTCCATCGCCGGACGCCATCCCCGACGGCGTCGATCACACCGGCAAGCTCATGGCCCGGGATGTGCGGCATGGCAATGTCATCATGGCCGGCCCACGCGTGCCAGTCACTCCGACACATGCCCGTGGCCAGTACTTTCACTACCACCCCGCCAACGGGAGCCTCGGGCTTGGCGACCTCCCGCACGTCGGGCTGGGTCCGGACTTCATCAAAAACTACTGCGCGCACGGACTGACTCTAACAAGGCCTGTCACACTTCGGGACCCGCTGACGACATCCCTGATGTAAGACTCCATCACTGAAGGGAAAACACCATGACCCGCATCAATATCGGACGCAGCAACAAGCTCGGCTACGCCGCCGTCATCGGGCTGGAAGGCTATGCCCGCAAATCGGTCGATCCCGATCTGTACGAACTCATCAAGCTTCGCGCTTCCATCCTGAACGGCTGCGGTTTCTGCGTGGACATGCACGCCACTGATGGCCGTAAGCGCGGGATCCCCGCCCGCAAGCTGCATGCCGTGGCAGCGTGGCAGCACTCGAAAGTGTTCTTCGATGCACGCGAGCAGGCAGTGTTGGCCCTCACGGACGCCGTGACGCAGCTGGGCCCCGACACCGTGACGGACGAAATCTGGAACGCGGCGGCCACGCACTTCGACGACAGCCAGATGGGCGGTCTGATCCTGGCCATCTCCACCATTAACGTCTGGAACCGGATTGCCATCACCACCCAGATGGAGCCGCCCCTGGATGAGAAGAACCCGCTGGTCTGAGGGGTAGCGTGGATGGCATGACCCTTGCGGTGTCGGCCACTGTGGCGTGGCAGAGCGAACGGAACCGTCTGCTGGGGATCGCATACCGGATGCTGGGCGACTTCGGCCATGCCGAGGACGTCGTCTCTGAGGTCGCGATCGACGCCGTACGGCAGGAACGTAAGGCGGAAGCCTCTGTGGATTCCTGGCCAGCATGGCTGACTACGGTGTGCGTGCGGCGCTCCGTCGATAGGGTCCGCCAGCTCGCCGCCATCAGGGAAGATTACACGGGCCCATGGCTGCCCGAGCCGGTGGATGCGTCCGTCCTTCCGGAAGAGACCGTGGCCAACCGCGAGCTGCTGTCCTTGACCCTTCTGCATCTGGCCGAGCAACTGGCGCCGGAAGCCCGGGCGGCGCTGGTACTTCATCGCGCTTTCGGGATGTCCGCCCCGGAAATCGGGGACATCCTGGAAAAGACGCCCGCCACCGTGCGCCAGATGATTTCACGGGCTGAACGCCGCCTGGACATCGACCCGGATGCACCCGCTCCGCGGGCGAAGGACCGCGCAGTCCTGGAGAAGCTGGTGCATGCCATCGAACAAGGTGACATTGACACGGTTGTGGGTTTGCTCCACCGGGACGCCGTACTGTGGGCCGACGGCGGCGGCAAGGTCAAGAGCGCAATGAACCCGCTGTTCGGGGCAGCGAGGATCGCGCGCTTCTTTTCGGGCATCCTCGGCAAAGCGGTGGTTTTCGATCCCGTGCGGCCGGTCCGCGCCGAAATCGTCGAGGTGAACGGCGACGCGGCACTGGTACTGAGGCATCACGGCCGCGCTGACATCGTGACGTTCGATGCCGGACCGGACGGGAGCATCCGGGAGTTGCGCCAGCTTTCCAATCCGGACAAGCTGACGCGGCTTTCGCTTGTTCCTTCCTGGTCCCCCGCGCCTAGTCCCCCGCGGAACCGCTCACGCGCAGGGCGTTGATGATCGCCGGAATGGAGGCGATCAACATGATCAGCGCCCATACCAGCGCCACCACTACCGTGATCAGCGCCCAGAACTGGTCGCCAATGGACACGAGCGGACCGGGCAGGAATCCATGAATGATCCCCAGGATTACCTGAAGGAGCACTGACACCACCAGCAACACAACCAAGCCTGTGACCTTGAGGAACTTCGGCTGGCTGAGGATCAGCAGTACTGCGAACACGATCTTAAGCATCAGAAGCAGCCCCAGGATGGCCGCAGCCTGCCCTTTGGGAAAGCTCCCCCAAAGGGCCAGGTACGCGATGGTTCCGAACGGTGCTGACACAAAGAGCCCCATCATGAGGAACAACTTCGCCAGCGCCAGCATCGCGGCCAGGAATGCAGCGATGACCCACAGCTGGGTCACGATCAGGGTGGCCAGGCCCTGAATGCGCCCGTAGGTTCGCAGATCCATGATGAGGCTGAGCCCCAGCATGACCACGGTAAACAGCAAGAGCCCGTCCAGGAATGCCAAAAAACCAATCCCGGCACCGGGTGGATCGGCGTCAGCCCGTTGCGTCTTGAGGAAGACTTCCAACGGAACACCCAGCTTGTTGGCCTCGGCTGCGGAAACGGGCTCGACGGCGGCCTGGCCCAGCAGGAGCGACATCCCCACCTCGGCCAGGACTACGACTGCGAAGACAACCAGGGCCGCGTAGAACAAGGGGCGGCGCAGGGCACCCGGGTCAGGCCCGCTGCGGAACCCCTCACGAATGGACCACGCTGCGGCCATGGGTCAATTGTGGCACCGGGGGTTTCAAATACAAGGCGGGTGGAGTGGGCTCCTGACCCTCTTTGGATCCACGAGTGTCCGCCTGCAACCACCACGGGTTGATTCCCGGTTGTGGTTGCGGCAATGAGGGTCAGGATGCCACGGCCGCCCGGCGCCGAAGCCGCGCCACCAGCGTGGCGGCGAGTAACGCCGTCGTGATTTCCAGTCCGATGACCAGCAAGAGTCCGGCGGCGCCGGATGAAGCAACAGCGTTCGACGCCGGTCCCCCGCCATGCGCGTGACCGGAACCGCCCGCTCCCAGCAGCAGGACAGCATGGAGTCCCACCATGGCCAAGGCGGAAACCGTCACCTGGTGGAGCGCCCCGACCCGGCTGTGGCGCCAAATGTGAACCGTGCAGGGAACGCACACAGCCGCCAGGGCGATCATGAGCACGCCGAGCCAGGGGTCGTGGTGCCCGGAGGCGGCGAGCCAGAGATGCACCAGGCAGGAGACAGCGGTGAGCGCCGCGCAGATCCGGGGGTGCAGGACAGGCCCGGCTGCCCGGACCCGTCCTGCGACGATTGTCATGTCGTTGGCCCTCGGTTTAGTGGCAGTGCCCGGCGGACTCGCCGTGCACCTCGCCGTGCGCCTCGGCAGAAGCAGCGGTGCTGTGGCAGCTCGAACCCGACGAGTTGGCCGGCACATCCAGGACGGGGCTGCGGTCGAAGAAGCCCTCGGGACGCAACTTGAAGCCAACCGTGTCCACCGGCATGATGGGCCAGTCCTCCACTCGCGGGAAGTGTGTCAGGCCGAAGGTGTGCCAGAGGACGATGTCCTGGCCGTCGATGTCGCGGTCCTGGGCAATGTACCCGGGCAGGCCTCCTCCGCCAGAGTGCTGGTTCACGAAGTCGCCCGTGGGGTAGCGTTCCTCGTCCGCGTATCGTGTGACCCACAAGTCCTTGGTGGCGAAGGCTGCCCGCTTCGCAATGGACGAACCCGGGTCTGCCAGCAATGTGGGCTGGTTTTCTGCGTGGAGCTTGTAGCCGACCGGCTCGCCCAGCCGGTTGCGGGACTCCGGGTTGGAGATGATCCAGGTCCGGCCTGCCCGGGCATCGGCTTCACGGACGCCGTCGGACTCCTTGGCCAGGACCGTGCGCTTGCGGGAGAACGCGTTGCCACGTTCGTTGCCTTCGCCCATGGCCTGACGGACCACGTCTTCTTCCTCCACGCGGTTGGTGAAGCCATCAATGGCCATATCCAGGCGGGCGCTGAAGAGGTGCTGGTGGAACGGCGCACCGAGTCCGGGCGCCAGCTGGGAGATGTTGTCCGAGCCGCCCTCGGGGAAGGCGCTGGTGAACACCACGCCGGTGGCTTTGGCCTCGAATTCGATGGTGCCGTCCAGGTAGAGGTACCAGTAGAAGCCGTAGTCGTAGTTGCCGATGGTGGTGAAGAAGGAGATCACCAGGCGGCGGTTGCGGCGGGTGTAGTTGATGCCGGTCCAGAGGTCGGAGTGCTTGGCGAGGATCCCCCAGTCTTCCTCGTGCATGCAGATGCCGTTGCGGATCTCGCGGGGGTTGCCGAAGGCGTCGCTGATGACCGGGCTGAGGTAGGTGATGTCACCCAGGCAGTCACAGCCCAGTTCCAGGGAGTTGGCGTACTGGCCCACGAGGTATTCGCCGGTGTCGAAGTAGTTCTGCCAGGACCGGATGGGCGAGGGATCGCCGTAGGGAACAACCATTTCGGCGATGGAGGCACGGTTGATGATGGGCCGCTTCTTGCCGCCGTCCTCGAAGGACAGGTTGTGGAGGACAACTCCCTCACGGACATCGAAGCCGACGTCCACGCTCCACTTTTCCCACTCCACGTGGTTGCCACCCGTAACTGTGAAACTCGGTCCCTCCGGCTGGGTGATGCTGATGGGCTTCTGGGTGGTGCGGAGCGGGCCCGTAAGTTCAGGATCCGTGTAGTTTCCCTGTTCTGCCGGAATGGGCATGACGCCGAGGTCGATGACCTGGGTGACTTCCTTGTTCACTACGTCCACGTAGGCCACAAGCCCGTCCACGGGGTGGGCCCAGGCGCTGTCCTCCGGGAAGTCCTGCACGAAGGCGAGCCCGCGGAGGATGCGGCGGCCTTTCTCTTCGGCGTACTCAAAAACCCCGGCGGACAGGGGAGCAACGCGGACTTTGGACACGTCCAAATCACGGGCGGAGAGGGCGGCGAGCCAGCGCTCATCAGTAGCGAGGAGCGTCTCCACCACCTCGAACTCTTCTTCCAAGACGGGCAGTTCGCCGGAAACTTTGGTGTCCAGTTCTTTTGCGGACACCAGCTCGCCGCGGGTGACCGAAACCAGGACGTCTGTGGGCGCTCCACCGGAGATGTCGTGGATGAAGACGCGGAATCGGCGGTCCTGCTTGGTGGCACCGCGGGAAGGGTCCACCAGCCCAAGGTAGGCGATCCGGTGTCCGTCACCAAGGTGGCCGGCGGCCTGCAGGATTCCCTGCACCTGGGAGATTTCGGCGACCGTTGCCAGGCTGTACTGCGTTTCCTCGATGGCGACTGTCTCAGTTGCTGTGGGCGTCATGGCTGCCTCTTGTCCGGGACCTATGATGGTCAGGATTTATTTTCTATAGGTGTAGAGAATAACCAAAACGTAAGATGGGTCACAAGACCTGTCCACCATTTATTTTTCCGGGAGCCCACACAGTGCCAAAGATTGTGGACCATGATCAACGACGCCTCGAACTGGTGGACGCAACCTGGCGGATCATCGCGAGACTGGGCATGGAAGGCGCCACCATGCGGGAAATCGCCGAAGAAGCCGGCTTCGCCAACGGTGCGCTAAAACCATACTTCCCCACCAAGGACCTACTGCTGACCTCGGCCTTCGGGCACGTGTTCAACCGCACCAACCAGCGCATCGCCACCATGACGGAAGGACTCTCAGGAGTTGCAGCGCTCCGGGCCTTCTGCACCGAAGTCCTGCCGCTGGATGAGGAACGCGTCAACGAAGCCCGCCTCGTCATCCCGTTCTGGCAGAAGGCACTCAACGACGCCCATATGGCAGCCCTCCACAGCGAGTCCATGAACCAGTGGCACATCACCATCACCGCGCATACGGCAGAAGCCCGGGCGGCCGGCGAGATCAAGACCCCACTCGGGGACGCCGCCGTCGCCGATCACCTGCTCAACATGATGCTCGGCGCGCAGATCGTGGCGGCACTATCCCCAGCGGAACACTTTTCGCAGGACTTGGCAGGGCAGTTGGATAACTACCTGGCCCTGCTGGCGGGTTAGACAGCGAGTTGCGACCTGTGCTTACTGTCAGCATTGGCTCGATCTACCGTTTACAGATTGGTAGCGGAATCGCTAGGAATCTGTAATCTCTACAGGAATGACCAATTACATATTCATAGCGATACCGATATGATTATGAAATGGCCTTGAGTATCCCCGAGTTGGCGAAGCGCCTCAACGTCAACGAGAGCCGAGCGCGGCAGCTCGTCCAGTCCGGACGTATACGCGGTCAACGAGTCGGTGGACGCTGGATCGTTGAGGAAGCCGACGCCGCCCAGTACCGGCCGGGTAAGCCCGCCGGCCGGCCATTGTCCGAACGCAGCGCCTGGCTACTCATGTCCTGTTTCTGGGACGACAGCCCCCGGCACTCCCTCCTTGAACACCTGGACCCCTCGCCGGTCGAGAAACATCGCCTAAAAGAACGCATCAGCCGGCTGCAGGACTCCCCCGACTTGCCAGAGCTTCTCGCTTGGCTGGCCAACCGCGCAGAAAAGTTCGAGTTCTCTTCCAGCCCGTCCGACATCGCCGAACTTCGGGAGGACAAACGAATCCACCTCTCGGGAGTCTCTCACCCGCGCTCTGGGCTGCTGGCGAACTCCGAGGTTGAAGCCTACGTGCAACGCGATGACCTCAGAGACGTCGTCAAGGACTGGTTCCTAGTCGAGCCCTATCCTGGGAAGAGACCAAATGTCATCCTCCGCGCCGCCGAGCGAGTCCCCAGCGAACTTCCCCCACTAGTGGTGGCGGCAGACTTGGCCGAACGGCCCGGTGTCCGCGAACAGCAGGCAGCACGCGAAATCCTCAAAAGTATCCATGCCCATTGAACTTCCCGCAATGCTCACCGAACAGCAGGAAGCCTGGCAAGCTGTCTTCGAAATCCATAACGCGATGCCGCAGGGGTGGGTGCTGGTCGGCGGACAAGCCGTCTTCCTCCACGCTATCGAGCGTGGCGCCCCGTACGTGCGCCCCACCAAGGACGCCGATATGGCGCTGGACATCCGGGCATACCCGACCGTGCTGCACGATTTCACTGAGCTCCTCGTGAAGCTCGGCTTCGAATCCGCCGGAGAATCCCTCGAGGGCTACCAGCATCGATGGCAGCGCGGTGAGGCCTTGGTGGACGTCCTCATCCCGCGCCATTTAGGTGAACGCGCCGAGAAGAGACGCGGAATTACCGGCGGGACCACAATTGCCGCCCCCGCCAGCCAACAAGCGCTCGACCGCTCCGAAACCGTCGAAGTTCAAGCCGGGTCAGCGTCTGGTCATGTGAACCGGCCCAGCATCATTGGCAGCCTCATCGGCAAAGCGGGAGCGCTGACCATCATCAACGACCCCCTCCGGCAGCGACACATCGACGATTTCCTCACTTTGGCCTCTGTTGTCCGGGCCTCCGACCTTCGTGGCGTCACCTACAAGCGCGCCGAACGGGACCACTTGGCAAATATGCTTGGTCGTCTTGCCAATGACCCGGAACTCATGGAACAAGTGCCTGAAGGTGCCGAGGGCGCAGAACGTCTGCGAATCTCGCTGAACTAGCGCCTTAGCTCGTAGCGCCCGACGCCACCACGCCGACGCCCAGCCCGGCGATCACGCCACTGCTGACACGCTCGACGACGGTGCTCACCTTCGGGCGCTTGAGCCAGCGCATCGCCTTGAAAGCGACGACGGCGATCATCGAGAGATACGCGAAGGCAATGACGGCAACAACTACGCCCAGAATCAGGGAAGTGCCCATGGTGTCCCCGCCGTGCGGGATGAACTGCGGAACGACAGCCAGGTAGAACAAGCCCACCTTCGGGTTGAGGAGCGTAGACAGGGCACCTGCTCCCAGGGCGGAGAGCCGGCTGTACGGGAGCGGCGCCTCCGCGGCGGACCCGTCCGCGCCTGCTTTCGCCGCCTTCCGGGACTTGATGAACGAAGATACGCCCAGGTACAGCAAGTACAGGCCGCCGGCGATCTTGACCCAGCGGAACAGTTCCGTGGACTGTTCGAGGATGGCGGCCAAACCGACGCCCACCAGCGCCGCCCAGGCAATCGCGCCTACTGCAGACCCTGCCGCCGCAGCAATTCCCGCGCTGGGACGGTTCAATGCGATGCGCAGCACCAGGAACGTATCCGGACCGGGCGTGACGGACAGGACAAGGCAGAGGCCAGCGAAGGCAGCAAGGGAAGCAAGAGTCACAAGACCGATTATCAGTCAGGACGCCCTGAACGGAAAGCGTTCGCTTCCCGTCAAGGGCTGTTCGTCCAACGACAAGGCCCTGACGCGTGACGCCGACCACACTGGAAACATCGCCGCGTGCCTCACTGGCCGCCAAGACTTACTACCCGAGCGGAGTACCAATGGAGACTTACGACGCCCTGCTGGCCTCGATCACCCCGGCCCCCGGCCAGAACAGCCGCACCATCCTTGACCCGGCGACGGGCGAGGCTGTCGGCGAAGCACCTGTTCACACTGTCGAAGACCTCGAATCCGCCATCGCAGCTGCCGAGGCCGCCCAACCTGCGTGGGCTGCCTTGGGCCACGACGCCCGGTCCGCTGCGCTCATGAAGGCCGCCGACGCCGTCGAACGTTCCGCAGAGGAACTGGCCCATCTGCTCTCCCGCGAGCAAGGCAAGCCGCTGAACGGCCCCAACGCCCGCTTCGAAGTCGGCGCCTGCGCCGCCTGGCTCCGCGCTACCGCGGCCACGCCGCTTGATCCGGAAACCGTGGTGGACGACGGCGAAACCCGCGCCGAACTGCACTACCGGCCCATCGGCGTCGTGGGTGCCATTGGTCCCTGGAACTGGCCCATGATGATCACCGTCTGGCAGATCGCCCCGGCACTGCGCATGGGCAACGCCGTGGTGGTCAAGCCTTCCGAATACACTCCCCTGTCCGTGCTGGCGCTGGCCGCGATCATCAACGAGGAGCTGCCTGAAGGCCTCCTGTCCGTAGTCTCCGGTGGGCGCGATGTTGGCGAAGCATTGGCCTCACACGACGCCATTGGCAAGGTCATGTTCACTGGCTCCACCGCCACGGGCAAGGCGATCATTCGCTCGTCGGCCGATACAGTCAAGCGCCTCACGCTGGAACTTGGCGGCAACGATGCCGGCATCGTCCTGCCCGACTCCGACCCCAAGGCGATTGCCGAGGGCCTGTTCTGGGGTGCGTTCATCAACACCGGCCAGACCTGCGCCGCCCTCAAGCGCCTGTACGTCCACGAGTCCCAGTACGAGGCCGTGTGCTCCGAGCTCACTGCCGTTGCTGCTGCGATGCCCATGGGCAACGGCCTTGATGAGAACAACGTCCTGGGCCCGCTGCAGAACCGTCAGCAGTACGACATCGTGGCACGGCTGGTTGAAGCCGCTCGCGATTCCGGTGCCCGGGTGCTGATCGGCGGCAACCCCGACGCCGACCAGCCAGGCAACTTCTACCCCACCACGCTGGTGGCCGACATCGACAACGACAACCCGCTGGTGGCCGAGGAACAGTTCGGTCCGGCCCTGCCGATCATCAAGTACAGCACCGTAGACGAGGCGGTCGCCAAGGCAAACGCGCTCGACGTCGGACTGGGCGCCTCAGTCTGGTCCTCCGACCTGGGTGCCGCCCGCGAAGTCGCCTCACGCATCCAGGCCGGAACCGTGTGGATCAACAAGCACGGCGCAGTGGACCCCCGCATCCCGTTCGGTGGCGCGAAGCAGTCCGGCTACGGCTTGGAGTTCGGCGCCGAAGGCCTCAAGGCTTTGGGTGTCCCGCAGATCATCAACGGCTAACCCCTTTCCCAACTGAGTCGCAGCAGAGCGCGTTTTGAGCCCTCAAGACGCGCTCTGCTGCGACATAGATGGGTTCTTGGGGCGCATGGCGAGTGCTGTCGCGAGGATCATGACGCCGGACCCGGCTATCGCGAGGACGCCGGACTCGTGCTCGACCCTGGCGAGAATGGCTGCCCCCAGAGCCAGGACCCCCGAACCAGCCAATAGAGGCCGCCGGGCGCTGGCTCCCCATGCCATGAGGGCAATTCCAAAGTACGGGCTGTATTGGAAGCTCAGGCCGACGTCTGCGAAGAAGAACGCCACGGCCACGAAGCAGAGCAGCCCGGCCGCCCTGGTCCTGTGCGCCACGTGCCGACAGTAGAAGTAGACGATGAGCGCTGACAGCAGGCTCCTTCCGTGCGCCGCAATGGTCCACGGCAGGGGCGCGGCGTCATAGTCGCCGAAGGCACCCGACAACAGCACAGCCCAAAGCACCGTAAACAGGCCGGTGACGACGCCTGCGAACCGTGCAACTCGCTGCTCTTTCAGCGTCGCTTCCTTATGCTTCTCCAGCACTGTCGCAGTCGCCATCTCCTGCCCCCGATCGTTGCCCTGAACCTAGAGAGGAAGTGCCCATCTTGTCCAGTCATACGGTGGACGCGTTTGGGCCGGCGGGCGCTCCGCGTGTAACCATGAGCACCATGGCCCAAAAGATTGCGTATCAAGGTGAGCCGGGAGCCAATTCGGATCTCGCGTGCAAGGAAATGTTCCCGGAACTCGAAAGCGTTCCGTGCGCCAGCTTTGAGGACGCGTTTGAACTGGTTTCCACTGGCGAAGTCGATCTGGCCATGATCCCGATTGAAAACTCCATCGCCGGACGAGTGGCTGACATCCATGTGCTCCTCCCCCAGTCGAAGCTGCAGATCGTCGGCGAGTATTTCCTGCCGATCCGCTTCGACCTCCTGGGCATTCCTGGCAGCACCATCGAGGGTGCAACGGAAGTTCACAGCCACATTCACGCCCTTGGGCAATGCCGCAGAATCATTCGCGAAGCCGGCCTCAAACCCGTGATCGCCGGTGACACCGCCGGTTCGGCACGCGAAGTCAGGGACTGGAACGATCCCCGCAAGCTGTCCCTCGCTCCCCCGCTTGCCGCAGGGCTGTATGGGCTGGATGTCCTGGCCTCCGGGGTTGAGGATGACCCCACCAACACCACGCGCTTTGTTGTCCTGGCCCGCGAACGGGAGCTTCCCACGAAGGACGAGCTCCCGGGTCCCGCGATCACCAGTTTCGTATTCCGGGTCCGCAACGTTCCCTCGGCCCTCTACAAAGCGCTCGGCGGTTTCGCTACCAACGGGCTCAACATGACCCGGCTGGAAAGCTACATGGTGGGCGACGAGTTCGCGGCCACGATGTTCCTGTCCGACGTCGAGGGCCATCCCGAGGATGCCCGACTCCGCCGTGCGTTGGAGGAACTGGAGTTCTTCACCACGGAGGTCCGGGTTCTGGGTGTTTACGCCGCTGATGGTTACCGCGAACGGAACACCGTCAGCGTGTAGCTACTCTCCGCTGGTGGCAAGTTCCCCATACAGCTTCTGGACCCGTGCGCTGATGTCATCCCTGACAAGGCGCATGCGTTCCATGCCCTCGATGCCGCGTTCGGAAGGCTCGTCCGTCTCCCACACTTCAAACAGTTTCCCGGCAGGCGGGTCGAGCTTGGCTTCCGTGCCCAGAACCACGATGGCGTCCACGATGCTCAGGACCTCGTCGGTAACGGGTTTGGGGTACTCCCCGGTGATGTCAATGCCCACTTCGGCCAGGGATTCCACGGCTTGTCCGTTCAGGGAGGCTCCCGGCTTGGTTCCGGCGGAATACACCGTCACGCGATCGCCAGCAAGCTCCCTCATGAGGCCAGCGGCGAGCTGCGATTTGCCACCGTTCTTGCTGCAGACAAACAGGACTGCGGGGTGGTTGTGTGTCATGGGCGCGGTGCTTCTTTCGTGAGGGACGCAGCCAAAGTCTTGATGCGTTCTTGGATCTCATCGCGGATTTCGCGGACGGTGTTAATGGGTTGACCGGCGGGGTCGGTGATTTCCCAGTCTTCGTAACGCTTGCCCGGGTAGATCGGGCAAGAGTCCCCACACCCCATGGTGATGACCACATCCGAGGCCCGCACAACATCGTCCGTGAGTGGTTTGGGATAGTCCTTACCCAGGTCCAGCCCCATTTCGCCCATGACGGCCACCACCGTTGCGTCCAGTTCCGAGGCGGGCATGGAACCGGCTGAGCGGACCCGGATCTTTCCTTTGGACTCGACGTTGAGAAGCGCTGCAGCCATTTGGGATCGGCCAGCGTTCTGCACACAGACGAAGAGCACCTCCGGAACCTCGGAAACGACGGCGTTCTTGGACTTGGCCAGGGCACTGAGCCTGTCGTTGGCGAAGTGTTCGGTGGTCGCTGGCAAGTACGCGCTGATCTTAGCCGTCCGGGCCAAGGCGGTGTAGGACTCGAAGACATAGCGCTCCACTGTTTCAGGCGCGAAGACTCCGCTGAAACGGTGGGCCAGTCGGCCGCTGATCCGGTGCAGGACGTCGGTGTTGTCCTGCAGCCCGAGCACTGTTTCGTGATGGTCCGTCATGGCAATTCTCCCTTAAGCGTGTCCGGCTGGTTGAGGTGGTCAGTTAGCGCCGGAGCGGCCATGGGCCAGCCCGGTGGGGATACCGATCAGTACAGGTTCAGGGGTGCCGCAGCAGCCGACGGCCTCCTCGATCGCTTCCGCCGCAGACGAGCCGGCAGGAACATCGCAGCTGGTGCCTGCACCGGAAGAGCAAACACCCGTTTCCGGCAGTTCAAGGTGCACCGTATCTGCTGCCACGTGGTCCCCGGCGAGCGCCGCCGCTACCGAGCGGACCTGCTCGTAGCCGGTGGCCATCAGGAAGGTGGGCGCCCGGCCGTACGACTTCATGCCCACAATGTAGAAGTCCTTGTCCGGGTGGCCCAGCAGTTTGGCCCCGTGCGGCTGAACGGTGCCGCAGGAGTGGAACTCGGGATCGATAAGAGGTCCCAGTTCCATCGGGGCTTCAACGGCAGGGTCCAGGTTGAGGCGCAGTTCGCGGAGCATCTCAAGATCGGGTCGGAAGCCAGTACAAGGCACGACGACGTCCGTCACCACCGCACGGCCGTCACCGGAGATGACGGTGACGCCGCCTTCGGAATCGGTCAGCGAACTGATGCCGAAGCTCCTGTGCAGTTCGATCTTGCCGGCTTCTACCAGCCGGCGGAGGCGGGATCCCAGCATTCCGCGCGCGGGCAATCCATCAGCATCACCACCGCCGTAGACCTTGTCTGCCGAGGCACCGCGCACGGCCCATAGGATCCTGGTTTCCGGCTCTTCCTTAGCCAGTTCAGCCAGGTTGATCAGGGTGTTGGCGGCTGAGTGCCCAGCGCCGACCACCAGGACACGGCGGCCCGCGAATGAGGCCCGGTCCCGACCAACGACATCCGGCAGCGGTGACGAAATCCGGTGTGTTGCCTTCAACTCGCCGATGGCGGGCAGCCCCGAAGTCCCCAAAGGGTTGCGGGTTGACCAGGTCCCTGAGGCATCGATGACAGCTGCCACGACATGGTCGCGGACTTCGCCCGTAGAGTGCTCAACGCGAACGATGAACGGCGTAGTGTCACGGCTGCGGGTATGGGTCTTGTCCATGCCCTGCCGGGTCACGGCGAGGACGCGGGCTCCTGTCTGGAGCCGGGACGAGATCTCCGGCGTTGCAGCCAGCGGTGCCAAGTAGAGGTCGATGAGTTCCCCGCCATAAGGGAGCGCCGTCGGCCGAGGCGGCTCCCAGCCAGTGGGTTCGAGCAACCGGACGCCCGCGGCGTCGAGGTTGAACCGCCATGGGGAGAACAACCGGATGTGGCGCCACTGCTCAATGGCTGCGCCCGCCGTGGGACCGGCTTCGAAGATCACGGGCACCAGCCCGCGTTCCAGCAATTGGGCTGCAGCAGCCAAACCGATAGGGCCGGCACCGATCACAGCGACAGGAAGGTTCTCATCCATGGGTTACTCATACCTCCGTTGGGTAATGCTCAGAAATGGGTGGGCTCTTCGACCAATGCCGTGGCAATGCTGTCGGCGTCGTCCAGTGCAGCAAGGTAGCGTTCGGCGTCCAGTGCAGCTGAGCATCCGGTGCCTGCGGCAGTAATGGCCTGGCGATAGCGATGATCCACGGCATCCCCGCACGCGAAGACGCCCGAAAGATTGGTGCAGGTGGTGGGAGAATCCACCTTGATGTAGCCCTCATCATCGAGGTCCACTTGTCCGGCAACCAGTTCCGTCCGCGGCAAATGACCGATGGCCACGAAGATTCCCGTAGCGGCCTGTTCGCGTGTCTCACCGGTCCGGGTGTCCTTGAGCGTCACTCCGGTGACCTTGGTGTCACCATGAATGGCCGTAATAGCCGAGTTCCATGCGAACGTGATCTTGGGATTGTCCTTGGCACGCTGGGCCATGATCCGGGATGCCCGCAGCTCCCCCTTACGCACGACCACTGTTACGGACTTTCCGAAGCGC
Source organism: Paenarthrobacter aurescens (assembly GCF_025421775.1). GTDB lineage: Bacteria > Actinomycetota > Actinomycetes > Actinomycetales > Micrococcaceae > Arthrobacter > Arthrobacter aurescens_B. The sequence goes on from NZ_JAOEFX010000007.1 coordinate 165,382, forward strand.
GTCAGGAAGGTCGCTTCCTCCATTGCGGAGTCCCCACCGCCCACAACGATGATGTCCTGCTCGCGGAAGAAGAAGCCGTCGCACGTGGCACACCAGGACACACCGTGGCCGCTGAGCTTCTTCTCTTCCGGCAGGCCAAGTTCTTTGTAGGCAGAGCCCGTGGCGAGGATGACGGCAGGTGCCTCGTGAGCCTCACCGGCTCCGGTGACCACGCGCTTTAGGTGGCCCTTGAGATCAACCTCCGTGACGTCGTCGAACACTATCCTTGCGCCAAATTTTTCGGCTTGTTCCTGGAGTCCGTCCATGAGCTCGGGGCCTTGGATCCCGCCCGGGAAGCCGGGAAAGTTCTCCACCTCTGTAGTGTTCATCAAGGCACCACCGGCGGTGACCGAGCCGGCGAAGACCAAGGGGTTCAGCCCAGCGCGTGCAGCGTAGATGGCGGCCGTGTACCCGGCGGGGCCGGACCCGATGATGATCAGCTGTTCGTTGCTCATGGGAAATCGCTCCTTGTAGTCGGGTTACTTGGCGGCGGGGATCAGCGAGGCAATCAGGCCCTCAATGCGGGTCTTGATCTCGTCGCGGATGGGACGGACGGCTTCGACGCCCTGCCCGGCGGGATCTTCAAGAACCCAGTCCTCGTAGCGTTTGCCGGGGAAATACGGGCACTCGTCACCGCAACCCATGGTGACCACTACGTCGGATTCTTTGACGGCTTCAGTGGTGAGGACCTTGGGAATCTCGGCCGACATATCGATGCCAAGTTCAGACATGGCTTCAACGGCAGCTGGATTGACCTTTTCGGCCGGCTGGGAACCGGCGGAGCGGACCTCGATGGCGCCTTGGGAAAGTGTGGTGAGGAATGCGGCGGCCATCTGCGAGCGCCCTGCATTGTGAACGCAGACGAAGAGTACGGACGGCTTTTTGGCAGTTTGGGGGGTCATGGATTTCCTCGAAGGTCAGGCAGCGATAGTGGCTGGGGTGAAATAGCGCTTGCGCGCCCAGAGGGCTACATACACAAGTGCAACAAGGACTGGCACTTCAATCAAGGGTCCGACGACGCCCGCGAGGGCCTGCCCTGACGCAACACCGAAGGTACCGATCGCTACGGCAATTGCCAGTTCGAAGTTGTTGCCGGCAGCCGTGAACGCAAGGGTGGTGGTTTTCGCATAACCGAGATTCAACAAACGCCCGATCACCATTCCGGCGCCGAACACCACAACGAAGTAGACCAACAACGGCAAAGCAATCCGAAGAACGTCCATCGGCTTGGAAGTGATGGTCGCGCCCTGGAGCGCAAAAAGGATCGTGATGGTGAAGAGGAGCCCGTAGAGGGCCCAGGGACCAATCCTTGGCAGGAAGTTCTTCTCGTACCAGCCCCGGCCCTTGGTCTTCTCACCGATGAGGCGGGTGAGCAGGCCGGCAACCAGCGGGATGCCCAGGAAGATCAGCACCGAAAGAGTGATGGCCCAGAATGAGAAGTCGGCCGCCGTGGTGGGAAGACCCAGGAGGGACGGCAGCCACTGGAGGTAGAACCAGCCCAGTGCACCAAATGCGAAGACTTGGAAAACAGAGTTGATGAACACCAGGACCGCTGCCGATTCGCGGTCTCCACAAGCGAGGTCGTTCCAGATCATGACCATGGCGATGCAGCGCGCCAAGCCGACAATGATCAGCCCGGTCCGGTATTCCGGCAGGTCAGGGATGAACGCCCAGGCCAGGGCAAACATGAAGGCCGGCGCCAGAACCCAATTGATGACCAATGACGTAACCATCAGTTTCCGGTCGGCCAGCACCCGGTGCGCCCGGTCGTAGCGGACCTTGGCAAGGACCGGGTACATCATCACCAACAGGCCAATGGCGATCGGCAAGGACACCTCTCCGATCTTCACTGCCTCCAGCGCGGTATTCAAGCCGGGAACGACGCTGCCCAGCAGCAGGCCAAGGGCCATGGCCGCAATGATCCACACCGGAAGGTACCGGTCCATGGCCGATAGCTTCCCGGGGACGACAGGCTCTGCGTCGTTCTGTTGGCGTGCGGTTTGCATCGGAGTGCTCACGCGTTTCCTGTCTCTGTTCGGGGATTCAACTCGAAGATTCACTTCAAGGGGTCACTTCAAGGGGTCAGCGAAGGACATAGATTGATGAACTTCGATATGAGTATCTCCAGTTATATCGACGCTTGTCAATGTATGTGCATAATGGATGCATGAACTCCGGGAGAACTCTCGAACTGACCCCAGTGGACGCAGCATCAGAGGCGTGCTGCGAGCCGTCGGGACAACCGTCCATCGACGACTACGAGGCACAGCTGAGGGCATCGGTGTTCAAAGCCCTCGCGGATCCCAACCGCCTGCGCCTCCTGTCCATCGTCAAGAGTTCAGACGGCGGCGAGGCGTGCGTGTGCGACCTCACCGAGCCCCTGAACCTCGGACAGCCAACGGTGTCCCATCACCTGAAAATCCTGGTCGATGCCGGCCTCCTGCACCGTGAGAAGCGCGGTACATGGGCGTATTACTCATTGGTCCCCGGAAGCATCGAACGGACCACCGGACTGCTGGAAAGCCTGTGACCAGCGAGGCTGCAACCGACTCACGTCCCAGCGATGCCAAAGATGTCCTCATCCGGCCCATGGCGAAGCAGGACTGGCCGGCCGTCAGGGAGATCTTCACCGCGGGTATCGAGTCCGGGCACGCGACCTTTGAAGCCGCCGCCCCGGAGTGGGATCACTTCGACGCAACCCGGCTCACGGATCACCGGCTAGTCGCGGAAAGGGAAGGCCGGATTCTTGGCTGGGCCGCGGTTTCCCGGGTGTCCTCACGAGCCGCGTACTCGGGTGTCGTGGAGCATTCCATTTACGTCGCGGGGGAAGCCAGGGGCCTCGGTATTGGCAAGTGCCTGCTCCGTGCGCTCATCGCCTCCACCGAGGCTGGAGGACTGTGGACCATTCAAGCCAGCGTGTTTCCCGAGAATGAGGCCAGCCTCAGGCTCCACGCGGCTGAGGGGTTTGTCGTTGTCGGCCACCGTAGCCGGATCGCCCGCATGCCGTATGGTCCACTTGCCGGACAGTGGCGGGACACCGTCCTGATTGAACGCCGTTCCTCTGCACTCTGAGTCCGGCGGAAGGGCTCGACCTTGATGGTGAGGCGGAGTAGCGTCTCCGCATAAAGCCGCATCATCATTGGGAGATTCCATGGACAGCCCCATGACAGCCCAGCCGGAGCCCGTGGATTGGACACCACCCGGCAAAGGCGTGTGGGCCCGCAACTTCAGGCTCGGTGAGTGGCTCCCTGATCCGGTGACACCGCTGTTTGAGGACTGGCTCCTCCCTCTGATCGAGACCGGTTTCCTCGACGGCATGGAGGACGACGTCGGCGTGCGTGTGCCATTTCGATACGGCTCCGTGAATGGCTGGTATTTCAATTCCCCGCCAATTCCTGCGCCGCGGACCTTGGTGCCGCTGATACTCCGCAGCCGGGGTCGTCTGCCCTGGTTCCTCATCAACGTCCTGCTCCGTGTGTCGAGCAACCCGGCTGCGGCACACCGCGCAGTTCTCCACGGGCTGGAGTTGAAGTGGCGTGAACTGTTGCTGCCCGAATACAAGGAACTCGTCCGCAACGCGGAAAGTGAAGTCGAGACGGCATCACCCGCCAGGCTTATCGAAGTGGTAGAAGCCATCAGCCGGCAGGCCGGGATCCAGCTCTGGTCCCTGGCTGTGGTGGGCGGTTCTGCCTGGAAAATGGAATCGGCGCTCGCCAGGTTTTGGGGCAGGAAACTGGCTGGCCCCCTGAGCGGGACACCGGCGGGCAAGCTCGGCTACCAAGTTCTGCTCCGTGGCATGACCGGAACCCCGCCAGGACCGACCCCGCATACCGTCTACTCCCTCGACTGGTATCACCCGACTGCCGGCGAGATGGGACACACAGATCTGGTGGCAGGCGTGGAGTCCGCCATCGACATAACTTCAAAGCTGAACCATCAGCGTTCCCAGGCGGAGGCCGCAGCCCGCGACGTATTGATTGACTCCCGAGGCATGCTGACGCGGTTCGATTCCCTCCTCACGATGGCCCGCTATTACGCTGCCGTGCGGGAAGAGCAGGCCCTGCATCTGAGCCTCGGGTGGCCGGTCCTGCGCCGCTGCGCCCAAAGGCTGGGAGACCACCTCGCCAGCGCAGGCGCCGTCGTCGAACCCCAGGACATTCACTTCCTCACCTTGGAGGAGGTCCGCCGCCCGGAAAGGGACTACCGCGGACAGGTTGAAGGTCGCCGCGACACCTGGAATCGACAAAAACAACTGGACGCACCGCTCCTCATCGGCGAACCCGTGAGGTTCGGCGGCGAACCGGGAAGATCCCGAACTGACCCGGTGGCACAAGCCGTGGAAGCAGCCAGAACGTCTTCCGACTATCCGAAGGATGCCATCATCGGCCACCCGGCCAGCACCGGGCGCGCAAGCGGCAGGGTGCGGATCATGGAAGGACTGGAGGACGCCAACAGCTTCCAGGCAGGCGAAATCCTGGTTGCCCGCTCCACCGCTCCGGCGTGGACACCACTCTTCGCCAGGGCAGCCGCGGTGGTTACCGACGGCGGAACCCTGGCGGCCCACGCTTCGATCATTGCCCGCGAGTACGGAATCCCCGCCGTCGTCGGGACGCGCGACGCAACCCGGCGCCTCCACACAGGCCAACAAGTGACCGTGGATGGCGGCGCCGGTTACGTCGACACGGGAATCCAACGGGACTAACGCCCCACCGAAGCTTCTTCCCCCTCGAGAGACCCAACCGGGGCTGCGGAAGACCCACGCCCAAGCTTGCCCGGCCACCAGATCTTGCTGCCGATGTCGTACGCCAGGGCAGGCACCAAGAGCGAGCGCACCAGCACGGTATCCAGCAGCACGCCGAACGCAACAATGAACGCCAGCTGCACCAGGAACATGATGGGGATGACTCCGAGTGCAGCGAAAGTAGCGGCCAGCACCACACCGGCGGAGGTGATCACACCACCGGTAACAGCGAGCCCCCGCAGGATTCCCGGCCGTGTCCCGTGCTTCAAGGATTCTTCACGGACCCTGCTCATCAGGAAGATGTTGTAGTCCACGCCGAGGGCCACCAGGAACACGAACCCGAACAGCGGCACTGTGGCATCTGCCCCGGAGAATCCGAACACTCCATTGAAGACCCATGCCGAGACGCCCATCGCGGCACCATAGGACAGGACCACCGACAACACCAGCAGCACCGGTGCAACCACGGAGCGCAGCAGGAGCATCAGGATGAAGAGGATGACCACCAGCACGATCGGGATAATGACCACCAAGTCGCGTTGCGCGGTGGTGTTGGTGTCCAGCGCGGTCGCCGTCACTCCACCCACCAAGGCTCCGGAATCAACGTCGCGGACAGCCACCCGCAGCGATTTCACCGCTTCTTCGGCCTCGATCGAATCTGCGGCGGCGTTCAACGTCGCGTTGATGAGGACCTTGCCGTCGCGGACGGCCGGTTCGGCAGGAGTGCCCGGGGCGCCGGTGACGGGAACATTGCCTTCAGCCAGCAGGTAGGCGTCACCTACGCCGTCGGCTGCTTTGACCTTGTCCAGGACCTGCTGCGCGGCGCTTTGGGAGGCGACCACGACGGCGGGGCTGCCGCTGCCGGCGTCGAAGTGGCGCGCCAGTGCATCCTGGCCGTCAACGGCGTCGGACTGGGACAGAATCACGTCCGTTTGCGGGACACCGTTGGCCTTCAATTGCAGGATGCCGGTGGATGCCACCAGGAGCAGCAGCACGGAAGCTACCCACACAACGCGGGGCCGCTTGGAAACCAGGCGGGCCGTGGCACGCCACAGACCCTTTTGCCCCTCAAGCCCGGTGACAATTTCCGGTTCGCGTTCGTCGGCGGGCAGCAGCTTGGGCCGGAAAGGCCAGAAAGCGGCACGACCCAGCAAAGCCATCAGCGCGGGCAGCAGTGTGAGGGCGGCGAAGAGCGAGCAGAGGATGCCGGCCGCCGCGACGGGACCGAGGGCCTTGTTGGAGTTCAGGTCGGAGAAGAGCAGGCAGAGCAGGGCGATGATTACCGTCGCGCCGGAGGCAAGGATGGGTTCGAACGACGCCTTCCATGCCGTGATGACAGCCTGCGTGCGGTTGGTGGTGTGGGTCAGCGCCTCACGGAAACGCGCCACGAAAAGCAGCGCATAGTCGGTCGCTGCGCCGATCACCAGAATGGACAGGATGCCTTGGCTTTGGCCGTTGAGCTGGATCCAATCCATCTTGGCCATGCCGAACACCAGCAAAATGGCGGCGCAGAGAGCGAACACCGAGGTGAAGAGCACTGCGATAGGCAGCACCACTGAGCGGTAAACCAGCAGGAGGATCACGAACACCGCACCCAAGGCAACCAGCAGCAGAATGCCGTCGATGCCGCCGAACGCGTTGACGAGGTCGGCGGTCAGGCCGGCCGGACCCGTCACGAATGCCTGCATGCCATCGGGTGCGCCGGGCTGGACCACATCCCGCAGCTCCTGGACTTTTTCGCGCAGCTCATCGGAGGACGCCATGGGAACGATGAACTGGACGGCTTTGCCGTCCTCCGACGGAATAGGCCCGACGACGGCGCTCCCCAGCTTGAGTGCCTCGATGTCGGCTTTCAGCCGGGCTGCTTCGCCCAGCTGCGCCGGGGTGAATGCGGTGTCGTTCTCCACCACCACCACCGCGGGTATTTCATCGGAGTCCCTGAACTTGGCCTGCCAGTCGCCCGCCTCGGTGGCTTCGGCGCCGGCAGGGAGGAAGGAGGCTTGGTCGTTGGACGAGACTTCCTCCAAACGACCAAACGTAGGGCCGCCAATGCCGGCAATGCCCAGCCAGGTGATGACCAGCACCACAGGTATCAGCCAGCGCAGCCAGAACGGTACCTTCTGCGAGTTCATGAGTCCTTCTTCTCCGGGGGATGCGTCGTGATCTTTATTCCACCATAGATTATCTCTATCATGGAACTATTCCAAGAGTGCTGTGGATTGAATGCCGGTTTCCCGGACTGCTGGGAGTAATATCCGGAAGGCAGCAAACACGAGACAACGCATGCAGGAGGGCGGACATGTCGGACCCAACAGTCCCGCGCCCAGAGGCGGGCCCGCCCGTACCTGGCCGCCCCGGGAACGCTGCTCCCCAGGAACTGGTACGACTCCTCCAGGACTTCACCCTCGAAGCCAACCACTACGTTGACGCCGCCGGCGGCCGGAACGACATGCACCGGACGGACCTCAACGCGCTCGCCGTCATCATGCGCCACTCCGCAGCCGGCCGAGTGGTCACGCCGGGCGTCCTGCGCTCCGAACTCCGGCTCAGCTCCCCCGCAACCACGGCCCTGGTGGACCGGTTGCACGCCAGCGGACATGTGGTGCGCGAACGGCTCGGCACGGACCGGCGCCAGGTCCAGCTGCACATGACGCCCAAGGCCTACCGCGATGGAAGCGCCATGTTCATGCCCCTCGCCATCCGGATGGGCCAGGCCATGGCTGCCTACAGCGCAGAAGAGCTGGATCTCGTCCAGCGCTTCATGGCGGACATGGTGGAAGCCACTCTCGCCGCACGGCAGGAAGCCACGCACAAGAGTGACGAGCCGCAAGGCACCTAATTCCACCTTCCAAGTTGTAGCGTTTCCCTATGAACGCGCAGCAGCCTGAAGATGTCTATACCCACGGGCACCACGAGTCGGTTGTCCGGGCCCACGCCTCACGGACGGTCGAGAATTCGGCCGCGTTTGTCATTCCCCATCTCACCGCCGGGACGTCAGTGCTCGACGTCGGGTGCGGACCTGGCAGCATCACGTGTGACTTCGCGGGGCTGGTTGCGCCCGCGCAAGTGATCGGTCTGGATCGGTCCGCTGACATCGTGGCCCAAGCAACGGAGCTGGCTACCGAGCGAGGTGTGGACAACGTAACCTTCCAGACGGGCAATATCTACGATCTCGACTTCGAAGACGAGTCCTTCGACCTCGTCCACGCCCACCAGGTCCTGCAACACCTGACTGACCCCGTCGCAGCCCTGCGGGAGATGCGCCGCGTAGCCAAGCCCGGGGCCATCGTTGCCGTGCGCGACGCCGACTTCCATGGCATGAGCTGGTACCCGGAAGTCCCCGAACTGGACGACTGGATGGAGCTCTACCAGAAGATCGCCCGCCGCAACGGAGCAGAACCCGACGCAGGCCGTCGCCTGGTTTCGTGGGCGCAGCAGGCAGGTTTCACCCAGGTAGCGCCCACCAGCAGCAATTGGCTTTACGCCACCGCCCAGCAGCGCGCCTGGCAGTCCCGGGTCTGGAGCGAGCGCGTGCTGCACTCCGCGTTCGCCGAGCAAGCCCTCGAGTACGGCTTCGCCAACGAAGCCGACCTCGCCCGGATCGCCGCGGGCTGGCACCGCTGGGGAGTCACCGACGACGGCTACTTCCTCATTCCCAACGGAGAAGTGATCGCCCGGGCCTGAATAGCCGAAAAAAGTTTGCCGAACCATGTAGAAAAGCCCACCGCAGTTCCGACCCATGAGTGAAAGCACCCAAACCGGGGCCATTCATAAGGAGTTTGAGATGAAATACATGATCATGATGTTCGGGTCGGCCGAGGGCATGATGGAAACCGCCGATCCCGAGTGGATCAAGGAAATGATCGGGTTCATGATCCAGATCGACAAGGACCTGACTGAGTCCGGAGAACTCGTCTTCAACGCGGGCCTGGCCGACGGCAGCACGGCCAAGCTCGTCAAGCAGACCCCCGACGGAGTCATCACCACTGACGGACCCTACGCAGAATCCAAAGAGTCGCTTGTGGGCTACTGGGTTGTTGACGTGGCCAGCGAGGAACGTGCCGTGGAGATCTGCTCAAGCATCGTCAAGTACTCGCAGGTGGTGGAGCTCCGTGCCATCCCGGACGGGCCGCCGGAGGTCTAGTCTTTGACCCACCCCCCGCGGGACACGCGAATCGAGGACCTGCTGCGCACTTTGGCGCCGCAGGTCCTCGCCGTGCTGGCGCGGAATCACGGCCAATTCGATGCGTGCGAGGACGCCGTTCAGGAAGCACTGCTGGAAGCCGCCCTGCAATGGCCTACCGCTTTCCCGGACAACCCCCGGGCGTGGCTGATGGCCGTTGCGTCCCGCCGCTTGGTTGATTTTTATCGGAGCGAAAGCGCCCGGCGCGCACGCGAGGAACGCGTGGCAGCCATGGACGTCGATTTCTACTACAGCTCGTCCTCGGAAACCGACGACACCCTCACGCTCATATTCCTCTGCTGCCACCCGGCGCTATCGGCACCATCGCAACTCGCCTTGACGCTGCGGGCCGTCGGAGGACTCACGACGGCGGAAATCGCCTCTGCCTTCCTGGTCCCCGAAGCCACCATGGGACAGCGCATCAGCCGCGCGAAACAGGGAATCCAGAAAGCGGGAGGCAAGTTCAGCCTGCCGCCGGCTTCCGAGCGGAAGGCGAGGCTCGGCGTCGTACTTCACGTCCTGTACCTGATTTTCAACGAAGGCTACGCCGCAAGCTCGGGTCCGTCCCTGCAGCGGGAAGAGCTCACCACTGAAGCCATCCGCCTGGCTCGCCTGCTGGTGGCTGTTGTGCCACATGAGTTTGAGGCGACCGGCTTGCTGGCGTTGATGCTGCTCACTGATTCCCGTCGTTCCGCAAGAGCTCTTGCGGACGGGATGCCGGTGCCGCTGGCTGAGCAGGACCGGAGTTTATGGAACCAAGAACAGGTCGCAGAGGGCATCGCACTGTTGTCCTCGGTCCTCGGACGTGGCGCGGCCGGGCCATATCAACTTCAGGCAGCGATTGCCGCCGTGCACGCTGAGGCGGCCTCCAACGACGAAACGGACTGGCCGCAGATTCTCGCCCTGTACACAGTCCTTGAAGCCGTAGCTCCCAGCCCCGTGGTCACACTGAACCGTGCAGTTGCTGTGGCCATGGTGCACGGGCCCGCTGCCGGGCTCGAGTTGTTGGCCGGGCTGGATTCAGTGCTCGGCCGGTCGCACCGTTTGGACGTCGTGCGCGGGCACCTGCTGGAGATGGCGGGCTCGTTCGTGGAGGCGCGCGCCGCCTACTTGGCCGCTGCGAAAAAGACAGCCAGCTTGCAGGAGCGGCGGTACTTGATGGGTAAAGTGGCGAGCTTGGATGAGCAGTAACCCCATATAGTCGAACCCATGGAACAGCGCATACTTGGCAAGACCGGCCGATCCGTCTCCACCGTCGGGCTGGGCACGTGGCAACTCGGAGCCGACTGGGGTGACGTCAGTGAAGCGGACGCTTTTGCTGTGCTGGACGCCTCGGTGGAAGGCGGCGTCAACTTCTTCGACACCGCTGACGTGTACGGCGATGGGCGGAGCGAGCAGTTCATCGGACGCTTCCTGCGCGCCAATCCGGACCTGGACATCACAGTGGCCACCAAGATGGGCCGCCGCGTGGACCAGGTTCCCGGTAACTACACTCTGGAAAATTTCCGGGCCTGGACCGACCGTTCGCGGCGCAACCTGCAGCAGGACACCCTGGACCTCGTCCAGCTGCACTGCCCGCCCACCGCCGTCTACAACAACTCCGAGGTGTACGACGCACTGGACACTTTGGTCAGCGAAGGGGCCATCCGCAACTACGGCGTCAGCGTTGAACGGACGGACGAAGCCCTCGAAGCCATCAAGCGCGGGAACACTGCCTCGGTGCAGATCATCCTGAACGCCTTCCGCCTCAAGCCCCTCGATGAGGTGCTGCCCGCTGCCAAGGAAGCCGGGGTGGGCATCATCGCCCGCGTGCCGCTTGCCTCCGGGTTGCTGTCCGGAAAGTACACGCAGCACACCGAGTTCCCCGAAGACGACCACCGGAACTACAACCGGGACGGGTCCTCCTTCGACGTCGGCGAGACCTTCTCCGGCGTCGACTTCGCCACCGGCGTTAAGGCCGCCCAGGAGTTCAGCGCTTTGGTGCCCGACGGCGTCAGCACCGTGCAGGCGGCCCTCGCCTGGGTCATCGCCCAGGATGGTGTCACTGCAGTGATCCCGGGTGCCCGCTCGGCCGAGCAGGCACGTTCCAACGCTGCGGCTGGAGAGCTGCAGTCTGTGGGTGCTGGATTGACTGACGGCGTACAGGACATCTACGACCGCTACTTCCGCGAAGCGATTCACCCGCGCTGGTAGGCGACCGGCCGCCGTCGGGCTTCCTGCGGTTACCAGCCGCCGCGCGTCGGCGTGTGTCCTTTTCGGGCTTCTTCGGGCATGGACATCTCGGCGCGCAGTCCAAGGAGCCGGATCGGCCGGTCCGGCTCGATCTTGGCGGTGAGATCCAAGGCTTGCGCGAGGACTTCCTCACGGTCGAATGACTCAGGGATCTTCCTTGCATAAGTCTTGGTGAAGAACGGCACGTAGCGGACCTTCAGTGTCAGCCCGATCACCGGACGCCCTTCCGCTGCGACATCTTCCAAGACGCGTGCGGTCAATTCCTTGAGAGCGTCATTGATCTGGGAGGGTTCGGTCAGGTCCTGCTGAAAGGTAGTTTCGCGGCCGTGTGCGCGGGCCACCCACGGCGTGTCATCCACCTCACTGGAACCTTCGCCCCGCCCCAATTGCGCATACCAGGGCCCCATCTTGGGGCCGAACTCCGGGACCAGTTCCTGGGGATCGACCGCTGCGAGCTCCGCCACCGTAGTGATGTGGTGCTTCGCCAGCCGCTGCGACACTTTGTTTCCAACGCCCCACAGTTCCTTGGTGGGGCGGCCCCCCATGACGTCCAGCCAGTTCTCTTTTGTCAGGCGAAAGATGCCGGCGGGCTTGCCGAAATCCGTCGCATTCTTTGCGCGGACCAACGTGTCGCCGATGCCCACGCTGCAGTGCAGTCGGGTTTGCTCCAGGACAGCCGCCTGTATCTGCCGGGCGTAGGCTTCCGGGTCCTCGGTCTCAACGCCAACAAAGGCCTCGTCCCAGCCCAGGACCTGAACGGTGGCACCTGGCTGCGCGCGAAGGGTGGCCATCACCACGTCCGACGCCGCAAGGTAGGCCTCCTGATCGACCGGCAGGATGATGGCGTCCGGCACTTTCCTCGCCGCGATCCGGAGGGGCATGCCGGAACCAACGCCGAATGCCCTTGCTTCGTAGGATGCCGTGGACACCACAGCCCGTTCCGTGGGATCTCCCCGGCCACCCACAATGATCGGCTTGCCCGCGAGTTCGGGCCGCCGGAGAACCTCGACAGCGGCAATGAACTGGTCCAGGTCGACGTGCAGCACCCACGGGATTCCGCTCACGGGACCAGTTTGCCTCATTGCTTGGTGGCTTGGCTGCACCTTCCCCACCTACTTTGAGCTCCGGGAGCACTGGAAACAACCTATTTCGGGTGCATTCGGGTAGGTCAGCCGCCAAAGAGGGTGGTGAAGGCACGCGTCCTGAGCACCCGCCTCACCGGCATAAGCTGAGGTGGTGCAGTTTTCACTTTGGCTGGCCCTGGTTGGCGCCGGCACCCTGATCAGTTTCACTCCCGGCGCCGGTGCCATCTTCACCATGAGCAACTCGCTCAATTCCGGCTTCCGCCGCTCCATTTGGGGCATCCTGGGCCAGCAGGTGGCCTTGGTCATCCATATCGTGATCGTCGCTCTGGGCGTCGGCGTTCTGGTGTCCAACTCGCCGGTGATCTTCAACGTCATCCGCTACGCCGGTGCGGCCTATTTGGTGTACCTCGGTATCCGGCAATTCCTGCACAAGCCGGACTTGGACAAAGAAGAGGTTGCGAACAAAAAGAACGAGTCCGCCCTGTCCATGTTCCAGCGCGGTATTTGGGTGAACCTGCTGAACCCCAAGGCCATCGTCTTTTTCCTTGCCTTCATGCCGCAGTTCATCCGCCCGGACCAACCGCTGCTGCAGCAATACGTGGTGCTGACCGCCACGGTCCTGGTCATCGACATCATGGTGATGTGGTTTTTCTTCGCTCTGGCTGCCCGGTCCTTCCAGCGGTTCACCCACGACCAACATGGCCAGAAGGTGCTCAACCGCGTTTTCGGTTGCCTCTTCGTACTCGTGGGAATCCTGCTGGCCGTGATCCACTAGCCGGAGCGGCGCAGCAGCAAGACGCGGCTGCTACCGTCGAAGCCATGGAAGCGGACTGGATCGAACACCGGCGTGCAGACGACGGCGAGCACGTGGGGTGGATGAAGCCGGTGGACGACGGATTCGTCGCCATCGACATGCTGGGCCGCCCCCGCACGGACGTTGTGGATTGGCTGAGCGCGGAGGAGACTCTGGATGATCTCGGCCTGCGCTACCTGGCCGACCCCCACGAGTTACAGCTCGACGACGGCGCTTGGCTACGCGTTCGGATCGCCGAAGTAACACCCACCGCAGTCCGCGTGAAGAAGGAAGATTGGGGAGACATGACGGCACCCCAGATCTACTTCACGGTGGCGAACCCCGTTTCCGAGGGGCAGCTCCGCCCGCTGATCCCGTAACGCACCGACGCTACGACGTAGATCCCCGCACCACCAGCGAGCTTTCCAGCGTCACATGCGGTTCTGCCAGCGCCAGGCCTTCCATGAGTCCACGCAATTGCTCCCCCGCCTTGCGTCCCAGTGGGGTCGCGGGCAGGTGCACGCTGGTCAGGCTGGGATTGCTGGTGGCTGAATATGGCAGGTCATCGAAGCCAGCCACGGCCAGCTCGTCAGGAATTCGGACACCCGCTACACGCGCTTCCTGCAGCACGCCATAGGCGTGCGTATCGGTACCACAAACGACGGCGGTGACCCCCTCTCGCTGCCACGCCGGCCAGGCTTCAGCGAAAGCGGCAGCGGCAGCACCGACGTCGATCGATGTGCTGATGACGTGCCCGTCAGCCACCGAAAGTCCGCAGCGGGAGGCCTCCTCCAGGAAGGCTTCCCTGCGCAACTGGAAGGTGGTTGTTCCCGTGACACCGTCCACGTAAGCCGCACGCCTGTGCCCGGAAGCGGCCAAGTGGCGGGCCAGTTCGCGGGCGCCTTGAGCGACGTCGAGGTTCACGGAGGGCGCGTAGGATTCCAGACCGGGTGCGTCCAACAAGACAAGGGGCCCGGCCGCGGACAGATCCTCCAGGAATTCGGCGCTGGGAGCACCCACCAGCAGGCCGGCGGGCCGGAGAGCCAGTAGCTTGCGGACGTCGTCGGCCTGAGGTGACTCACCGGCGTCGGTCACGGAGAGCAGCAACTGGTACTCGGACCCCAGCGACTCGCGCACCCCGGCGATCACGTTGGCGAAGAACGGGTTGGACACGTCCGGCGTCACCAGAATGACGATGGAGCTGACCCCCCGGGCCAGCGAACTGCCGATGCTGTCCACCACGTAGCCAAGATCGGCAATGGCTGTACGGACGCGGGAGATGTTGTCGTCAGAAACGCGCCCTTGCGTCTTGCCGTTGGCCACCAAGGACACGGTCGCCGTCGAAACGCCGGCACGCGCGGCCACCATCGCAGCCGTCACGCGTGGCGCGCGGGTGTGCCGCCGATCCAGGGATTCCATGCATCGATCGTAGCGTTCTTACACAGTCCTGAGCTGCGAGAACGCATCAAGCGCTTGACGAACTTAACGTTAAGCGTTTGACGTAACCTGCAAAGCAGTGCCAGAATTCCCCTGAATGCTTAGCGCCCTGCCCCGGGCAAGTACCAGGCAGGCCCCAATGACGTGGAGAGAAAACGTGGAACCCAACACCATGACACCGGCACGCAAGAAGATCATTCTTGATTGCGACCCTGGCCATGACGACGCAGTAGCCCTGCTCCTGGCCCACGGCAACCCGGACATCGAACTGCTCGCCGTGACAACGGTGGTGGGCAACCAGACCCTGGAAAAGGTCACCCGGAACGCCCTTTCAGTAGCCACGATTGCGGGCATCACCGGCGTCCCCTTCGCCGCGGGTTGCGACCGCCCCTTGGTCCGCACCATCGAAACGGCTCCCAGTATCCACGGCGATTCCGGCATGGACGGCCCGGAGCAGCCCGAGTCCGCCATCGAGCTGGACCCGCGCCACGCCGTCGACCTCATCATTGAAACTGTCATGGCGCACGAGCCGGGCACGGTCACCTTGGTCCCCACAGCCGGCCTCACCAACATCGCCATGGCCGCCCGCAAGGAACCGCGCATCGTGGAGCGCGTCAAGGAAGTTGTCCTCATGGGCGGCGGCTACCACGTGGGGAACTGGAGCGCCGTAGCCGAGTTCAACATCATCATCGACCCAGAAGCCGCGCACATCGTCTTCAACGAAAAATGGCCGGTAGTCATGGTCGGACTCGACCTCACGCACCAGGCACTGGCTACGGACGAGGTGGTTGACCGGATCGCCGCGATCGGCACCAAGCCGGCCAAGTTCGTCATGGAACTGATGGACTTCTTCCAGAAGACCTACAAGGACGCGCAGGGCTTCGACTTCCCACCGGTTCACGATCCGTGCGCCGTTGCCTACGTCATCGACCCCACCGTCATGACTACCCGCAAGGTCCCCGTGGACATCGAACTCCAGGGCAAGCTCACCCTCGGCATGACCGTTGCCGACTTCCGCGCACCGGCTCCCGAGGACTGCCACACGTCGGTCGCCGTCGACCTCGACCACAAGAAGTTCTGGGACCTGGTCACCGATGCGATTGAACGGATCGGTGAACCAGCGCACGACGGCGGCGCTTACGCCACCGCGGATGCGGCCATCGCCGACACCGAAGTCAGCGCCACCGCCGAGGCCATCCTGGCTGGAGAGGCCAAGTAATGTCGACCCTCGCAGAAACCAAGTCCTCCCGCGGCAACGTCACCGCCCTCATGGTTGCTCTGCTGGCAGCCTGTGTGGCCTTCCAACTCAACGCCTCCATGCTCAGCCCAGCCTTGGTCACCATGGGCAACGAGCTCAACACGGACCAAGCCACCATCGGCCTGTCCCAGACCTGGTTCTTCACAGCCGCGGCCCTCTTCTCGCTCTTCCTCCCGCGCCTCAGCGACATCGTGGGCCGAAAGAAAATCCTTGTGGGCATGATGCTCCTGATGGCTGTCGGATCCGTCATCGCCGCACTCGCACCCGACGTCACCTGGCTTTTCGTGGGCCGCATCATCCAGGGCGTCAGTGGCCCCACGGTTCCGCTCTGCCTGATCATGCTCCGCTCCGCAGTCAGTAATCCGCGCAAGTACGGCACCCTCATGGGCCTTATCACGGCAGTCAACGGTGGCGTGGCCGGCGTCGACTCGTTCGTTGGCGGCTACTTCGCTGAGAACTTTGGTTTCCGCAGCATCTTCTGGCTCATGGTGGCACTGGCCCTGGTTGCTACCGTGTTGATCGCCGTCCTGGCCGGCGAGAGCAAGCCCGCCGCCGGCACCACCATGGACTGGCTCGGCGTATTCTTCATCGTCATCGCCGTTGGTGCACTGCTGACGGCCCTGAACGAGGGCGCCAAGCTGGCAACTGCTTTCGACGCCGGCACGTTGACCCTCGCGATCGTGCTCACGGTGATTGCCGTCGTCGCGTTCTTCGCCTTCTGGACTGTGGAGAAGCGCGCCAAGCAGCCCATGGTGGAGACCGTGCACCTGCGCCAGCGCTCCACGTGGGCGCCCCTGTTGACCACCACCCTGACCATGACGGGCATCTTTGCGGTCATCAACGGCATCGTTCCCGCCTATGTACAGGCGGCGGATCCCGGATTCGGCGTGGGGCCCACCGAGATGTCCCTCATCATCCTCACTCCGTACGCCCTCCTCGGTTGGCTGTTCGGTCCGATCAGCGGCCGCCTGGCCCCGGTCCTTGGCTACACGAAGGTCCTGCGGATCGGCCTGGTTGGCAGCCTCGTGGCGTTGGCGATCATTGCGTTCTTCGGCCTCAACAACCTGCCCATGATGATCGTGGGCACGGCCTTGCTGGGCATCATGTACGCCGGTACGGTCAACATCATGCTGAACGGACTGGGCGTGGTTCTTTCGCCGCAGGGCAACCCGGGCTTCCTCCCGGGCATGAACGCGGGCGCCTTCAACCTTGGTGCCGGGCTGAGCTTCCTGGTTCTTCCGGCAGTCCTCGTGGCGACGGCTTCGCTCAATGACGCCAAGGCTTCTTATCTGACGGTGGTTGTGGTTGGCCTGGCCATCACCCTCGCAGCCTTCGCAGCCTCGCTCCTGATTCCGAAACCCGTGGACGCAGAAGTGACCGAAAACGAAAAGGTGACAGCATGACCAGCGCACCCAAGGCGGGGATCGTCGTCGTCGGCTCCCTCAACGCCGACCTCACCATCTACTGCGACCGACTCCCCCAACCCGGCGAGACGGTCCATGGCAATGGCTTCGCCGTAAATCCCGGCGGCAAGAGTGCCAATCAGGCGGTGGCTGCCAGCAAGCTGGGCGGTCAGGTCAGCCTGATCGGCGCCGTGGGCGACGACTCCAACGGCACCATGCTTTTGGACTCGACGGCCAGCGCAGGGGTGGACGTCTCCCGCGTCCGACGCTCCGACGTCGCCACCGGCGTCGCAGTCATTTCCGTGGACGCCAAGGGAGAGAACAGCATCATCATCTCCGCCGGTGCCAACGGCACGCTAAGGCCCTCGGACGTCATGTCCGACGCCTTCCGGGACGCAGCCGTGGTGTGCCTCTGCCTGGAAGTGGGAATCGATACGGTGACCGCCGCCGCCCAAGCAGGGCACGACGCCGGAGCAACCGTTTTGCTGAACCTCTCGCCTTACGCCGAGGTGCCGGAGGTTTTGGCCGGGTTGAGTGACGTGCTGCTGGTGAACGCCCACGAGGCCTCGCTGTTCCTGGGCACGGAAGCGGACGTTCCCGATGCCGATGCGGAGGCCGAAGCGTGGGAGCCGGTCCGGAGCCAGTTCGCCGACCGGGGGTTGCAGCGCGTGCTGGTCACCCTCGGCGCGCAAGGGTCCGTGGTACTCGATTCCCTGGCTCGCGATACCGAGGATCACATCACCCGGATTGCCCCGACACGCGTCAACGCCGTGGACACCACTGGTGCCGGTGACGCGTTCACTGGTGCGGTCGCAGCGCGCTTGGCATCCGGGGAATCCCTCGCCGACGCCGCAGCGTTTGCCTCGGTAGCCGCGGCGTTGGCCGCAACCAGGAAGGGCACGCAGGCCGCGTACCCAAGCACCGCCGACGTCGAGGATCTGCGGGGCGCTTAGCCCCAGCCTCCCACCCAACTGGGTCGCAGTTAAGCGCGTTCTGAGAGCTCAGAACGCGATTAGCTGCGACCTACTTGGGTTAAGCGGACTTCCGGGCGGCGCGCTCCACGGCCTTACGGCTCAAGGCACCGTGGCCTGCAAACAAGCGGGGAACAACCAAGTAGACAGCCGTGGGAACGACGAACGCCGTCAAGACGAGTGCCCGAAGGACCGGGTGCCACGGTTCCATGATCGGGCCAAGGACCAGCATGCCTATGGACACGAGCGGGAAGATGGCAAGCCACGTGATGAGGGCACGCATGTGAACGGACGGCGCTTTTGGACGAGCGGTGACCACAGCGGCCGGTTCGGCGGCGGTGGTTTCAGAAGTAGCTTGGGCAGTCATGGGATTCTCCAACTAAACGGTTGCTTTTGGCCTGGAATCAGAATAACTGCGCCAGGGAACAATTACAACTACCTAGTTGGAAACTGGTAATATGACCCTATGGCATGGGACACAGAGCGAACCAAGGCACTGCTGCTGCAGGCAGCCACCTCCGAGTTCTGCACGCGTGGACTGGCTGGCGCCCGCATTGACCGCATCGCGGCCGAGGCCGGCGTCAACAAGGAGCGGATCTACCAATACTTCGGCAACAAAAATGCGCTCTTCGATGCCGTGATCGTCGCCGCCCTGAGCTCCCTCATGGATGAAGTGCCCATTGAGGGCAGCGGGCCCGAGGCCATGGCGGACTACGCCGGCAGACTCTTCGATCACCATCAGAAAGACGCAACGGCGCCACGCCTCCTGTTCTGGGAAGGACTCGAACGGGGCACCGAGGTTGTTGGCCTGCCAAAACGCATGGCGAACTGCGCATCGAAGGTCAACAGCACCATCGCTGCCCTGCCGGGGGTCTCACGGGAAGACGCCGGAGATCTCCTCATCACCATCGTGAGCTTGTGCGACGCCGCCCCTGTACTGCCCGCGCTCGACGGACTGATGGCGGGCGCCGAGCCAGGCCGGGCCGAAAGGCGACGCGCCGCCGTCGTACGTACCGTATATCTGGCCGCCGCAGCGCTGGCCGCCGAAGCCAAAGCCCCGGCGGCCACCGCCTAAGCCCTACTGGGCGCCGGCTTCTTCAAACTGTGAGCGCGCGGCAAGGGACTTTTGCGCCTGGATCTGCTTGGCCAGCATGAGCTGTGCTTCATCCCGAATGAGAGTGGGATCGCTCGACGGCGGCACCAGACCTGCCGCTGCGATCTGGGCACGCGCGTCATCGTCAACTGCGAAGCCCCACTTGAGGAAGAAGTCGCTCAAGTCAGCGTTCGCGGCCTTACTGGCCCACACCACAAAGTTGCGCAGACGGTAGACCTCATCCCAGTAGTCACCCTTCGGAGGCCGCTGCTCCCTGATGATCTTGTGCAACGTCGGCCAGAAGTTCTTGAAGCCCAGGCGGAGCTGTTCGAACATGACCAAGCGTTCCATGCCGTCGAAAGTGGTCCCGTAGACTACCCCTTCGCTGCCGATCATGGGCACGGCCGATTCCCACGGAGTCAGGCCAGTGGTCCCGTCCGGAACGTGCAGCCGGGGCTGCTGGCCATACTTCTTGGCGAAGCTCGCGTTCACGGCGAGTGAGTAGATGTTCACCGTGATCTCGGTGAGGGACGTTGGCTTGTAGGTGACCTGCTGATGCTGGTGGCCCAGCTCGTGATAAATCCCCCAGCCCCGCATGCGCAGCCCTTCCACGGTAAGGAGGCGATCCTGGATGGGCGGCGGGAACGAGGTATGGCCGTGCGTGGCGTAAGCCCCAACGTTGGCGATCGCCGAGGGGTACCCCACCAAATGGTACGGGTGGGCCTGCCGGGCATGAATCGGACTGGAACCGTCGTACCCGCTGGTCACGTCCTCAATGGAGATCAGGTCCTCGAACGTGAACATCAAGTCGGAGTGGTTCTCGGAGCGATACCGCAGGGCGGACGCACGCTCCACAGTGACAGTGGCATGGGCACTGACGAGTTCCACAAACGGGGTGGGCCGCTCATCGAGTTGCCGCTGGAATTCGAGTTCGCTGGTGCGGCCATAGACGAAGTACGGCATCGGCTGCGCAACGGCGTCCAAGGTGGCACTGACATAGCCGCTGCTTCCAATCGCCTTGTAGTAGATCACGCCACCTCCTCCGTCGGTGACGACGTTCTTGCCCTTCTTGAGTGGATACTCACGGGACTTCTTAAACTCCGGGCGGGCGTCGGCGTCAGGTGCGCCCACCACCAGCACCGCGTCCGCCGCGGTCATCGCCTTCACAGTCACCGTCAACGCCGCGCCTGCGGGAAGGTAGAAGCCCGTGGATTGCAGGTTGGTGGTGCAGAGGGAGATTTGGAGCCTGTCCTCCTCCGCGCCGTGGGAATCCGGCATCGCGGTGACGATTTGGCTGCGTGACTGGCTGGTTCGGGTATCCGCCACTGCGGGCGCCGCAGCCCACGGAACCATCATGCCCCCGGCAACGACGGCCATGGCCCCCAGGGCGCCGCGCCTGCTGATGCTGTGCCGCCCCAAGGACCGCAGCCCCGTGTTGTCGAATTTCGTGGAATCGGGGACGGCGCTATGGCTTTCACTCATGGATCATCCTTTTGTCCGGGCCAATCATCGTAACCAGCCTCACGGGTTAAAATGAAAGCGCTTACTACGGCTTAAGGCAAGCTTTTCTTCAAAATAGATACACATTGGTCCTGAAATAGAAAGCGTTTACTAAACACGCCTGACAATATGTGACAGATTCGACACCGAAAATGACTTTGTTGTGGAGTGGCCCCCTAGCCAAGACGGGGTGCCATGAATCATGCTTGCTGCATGTACTCAACGACGAGCCCATACCGCATCATCACGGTCTGCACTGGAAACATCTGCCGCTCGCCCATGGCAGCGCTCATGCTCACCGAAGCCTTCGAAGCGGAAGGGCTCGGCAAGCTTGCAGCGGTCGACTCTGCGGGCACCACGGGATATGAAGTTGGGCATCCCATAGACCCCCGCGCGGCACGCGTCCTCACAGCCCGGCACATCGCGTCGGAGGACCACATTGCACGTAAGTGGCGGCGTGAATGGTTCCTCGATCGCGACTTGATCCTTGCCCTCGACGTTGACCATTTCGGCTGGCTCCAGGAAGGCGCCCCGGACCACGCTTCGCTGGAAAAAGTGCGGATGCTGCGCAGCTTCGATCCGCGCATGGCCGGGCGCAGCTCCTTGGACCTGGGCATCGAGGACCCCTGGTACGGCGGCCACACTGACTTCGACAACACGTGGGCCCTCATCAAAGCCGCCATCCCGGGCATCGTGCAGCACACCAAAGCAGCGATCACCGCTGCAGAGAAAGCCAACGAGCACCAGCAGGTAACCTCTATGTCATGACCCCTGCACCCGTGATCATCGCTGTTGACGGCAGGTCCGGCGCAGGAAAGACCACACTGGCCGTTGAACTGGCGGCCCGGCTGAGGCAGCACCACAAAGTTGCGCTGTTCCATCTGGAAGACATTTACCCCGGCTGGAACGGCCTACGCACAGGCATCGAACGCTACGTGGACACGGTCCTGACGCCACTGAGCTCCGGCCATGCCGCCGAGTGGACCAGCTGGGATTGGGAACGGCACTACGACGGCGGGCTGAACGTGACCCTGCCTGCCGAGATCGTGATTGTTGAGGGTGTCGGCGCTGCCGCGGACGCTGCCCGTTCCATGCTGGACGCCGTGGTGTGGGTCGAATCCCCCGGTGACGATCGCCGTCGTCGTGCTTTGGCGCGGGACGGAAGCACCTACGAACCGTACTGGGACGGCTGGGCCGCCCAGGAGGATGAGTGGCTGGAGTCGGATTCGGTGATCAGCGCCGCTGACGTCCGCGTGCAAAACCTTGCCGATGGAAGCGCCCCGGACAACGTCCTGCAGGCCCTGATGTATCTGCCGTCGCTCGCGGCCATCCTGTCCCCGGAACTCAGCGCCCGGCGCGGATTGCAGCTGCGCTCCGAGCGACTGGACGCCACCCCGGACGCGGCGCAGCTTTTCGAGGTACTTTATGGCCGTTCCGCCAACGCCGTCTGGCTTGATTCCTCCAACGCATCGGCCGTGGCCGGGAGGTCCCAGGCTGCGGCCCGCAGCCGCTTCAGCATCCTGGCGGACGACGGCGGCACTTACGGCCAGTCGGCGCTCCACCGGTCCGGCGCCACCCAGGTGACAGCAGGTTCCGCCACGGTGACCACCTCCGGGCCGTTCTTCCGCTGGCTGGATTCCGTCTGGGGTCGTCGGGCCGTCCGTGCACCCCGCGGTTACGACGGCCAGTTCACGCTCGGTTGGCTCGGGTACCTAGGCTACGAACTCAAACGGGAAACCGGCGGCAACGACGTCCTCGCCGATACTCCTGACGCGGCCCTTCTCTTCGCCGGCCGCGCAGTGGTGCTGGATCATCGCGAACAGACTGTGTGGCTGCTTGCCCTGGAGGCGCCCGACGCCGATGCCTGGTTGCACGAGGCCCGCACCGCCGTCGGGGCTGCTTCCGCCGCGGCGGGTACCGCCGTCGGGGTGGCTTCCGGAACCGTACCCTCAGCTGCTGTCCCCGAATTCGTGAGCCGGGACTCCGCGACGGACTATAAACGCAAGATCGCTGACTCCCAGCACCAAATCAGCGAAGGCAACTCGTACGAAATCTGCCTGACCACCACCCTTGAGGCTCCCGCCAGCGACCTGGATCCGTGGCGCAGCTACTTGAACCTCCGACGCCGGAACCCGGCACCGTTCGCCAGTTACCTTCGGTTCGGAGAACTGGTGGTCGCCAGCACGTCGCCCGAGCGGTTCCTCCGCTTCCTGTCCGACGGAGGCATGCGCGCCGAGCCGATCAAGGGCACCCGTCGCCGGTCTTCTGATGCCTCCGAGGACGCGGATTTGCGGCATGATCTGGAGACTTCGCCCAAGGACCGCGCCGAGAACATCATGATCGTGGACCTGCTCCGCAATGACCTCAGCCACTTCGCCATCCCTGGTTCCGTGACAGTCAGCAGGCTCTGTGCGATCGAGAGCTACGCCACCGTCCATCAAATGGTCAGCACCATAGACGCGCACCTGAAGCCAGGCGCGCCCCGGGCCGAAGCTGTGGCCGCAGCCTTCCCGGCCGGCTCCATGACGGGTGCACCGAAGATCAGCACCATGGACATCCTTGACCAGCTTGAGACAGGGCCGCGGGGCATCTATTCGGGCGCAATCGGGTACTTCTCGATGAATGCCGCCATGGACCTGGCAGTTGTCATCCGCACCTTGGTAGTGAACCCCGACGGGGAGGACGGGCGGACACTGAGCCTGGGCGTGGGCGGGGCCATCACAGCGGATTCCGTGGCCGACGACGAATATGAGGAAATCCGGACCAAGGCGTTTGGTGTGCTGTCCACCCTCGGCGCTGAATTCCCGGACTAAGTTTTTGTACAGCTAACGCCCCTAAGAGCACCGATAAAGGGCATTAGCTGCACTAAAACTACTGGAGCGTCGCCGTCAATCTGGCCACGTTATCCACATACTTGGCCAGCGGGGGTCTATCCATCCAGTCCTCCAACATAAGCTCACGGGACACCTCGCGATACGTGGATTCCACGGCGCGCATGAGGTCCACGGTTTCGGAGCCCAAAAGCATCACCGAGACCTCCATGTTCAGGGAGAAGGAGCGCATGTCCATGTTGCTGGAACCGAGGACGGCCACCTCGTCATCAATGGTGAAGTGCTTGGCGTGGAGGACGTACGGGGCCCGGTACAGGTAGATTCTCACACCGGCACCCAGCAAGGCTTCGTAGTAGGAGCGTTGGGCATGGTGAACCAGGAATTGGTCGCCCTTCTCGGAGACGAAGAGTTCCACATCCACGCCCCGCTGCGCAGCGGTGGTGATGGCGTACAGCAACGAGTCATCAGGCACGAAGTACGGGCTGCAGATGGAGATCCTGTGCTGCGCCGAGTAGATCAGGGTGTTGAACAGGCGGAGGTTGTTTTCGGTGGCGAATCCTGGACCGCTGGGCACTACCTGGGCTGTCACCTTGCCCGGAGCCGGCTGCGTTGGCAGGCGCAGCTGGTCCTCAAGGGATTCGTCCGTTTCGCTGAGCCAGTCCGTGGCGAAGACGACGTTGAGCGTGGCCACAATCGGTCCTTCAAGACGGGACATGAGTTCAACCCATTTACGGCCAACCTTGTGGTGTTTCGGATTGTTGTACGAAGGCTCGATCAGGTTCTGTGAGCCGGTGAACGCAACCAAACCGTCGATCACCATGATCTTGCGGTGGTTACGGAGGTCCGGGCGCCGCCATTGCCCGTGGATGGGCAGCAGCGGGAGCATGCGCTTCCACTGGATCTTGCCTGACTTGAGGCGTCGGATCAGTCCACGGTAGCCCTTAACCCGCAGCGTTCCGATGTGGTCAAAGAGCAGCCTGACGGTGACTCCCCGATCGGCGGCTTTCTCCAGTTCGGTGAGCAGCTCATCCGTCACGGAGTCGCTGCTCATGATGTAGAACTCTGCGTTGACGTAGCTCGTGGCAGTCTTGACCGCTTCGGCCATGGCCTTGATGGACTCTTCGTAGCCCGGAATCAGCTCTACCTTGTTGCCGTCGACCATGGGCAATGAGCCGAGCCGGTGGTTCAGCTCCCCGGCCGACTTCACCCATTCCGGCCCGGAGTAGACGCTCACGGGATCGGACAGGTCGGAGGTCACCGCACGAACACGGCGATTGACCTCTTCCTGCTGCTCCCGCCTGCGCCGGGACAGCTTGAAATTGCCAAACAGCAGGAACAGGACGAACCCGACAGATGGGATGAGAAACACAGCCAAAAGCCAAGCCATAGCTGTGGTGGGACGGCGGTTACCGGGAATGATGCCAAGCAGCACGATGCGCATGACCACTTCCGCAATGGCCCACGCGCCTAATAACCAGGTCCACTCCTGGCCAAACGGAAAAGGAAAGAGCACCCGACAAACCCCCACAGTTCATGAACAACAGTGACCACAGCCTATCCGGCAAAGTCCCCTCCATCGGCTCCGCACTAAGCTGGAAGCATGACTTCACCTGCCCCGACGGTCCTTGTTTTCCTGGACCCCGCCTTCGAAAACGGTCGCATTGCCGATTCCAGCCAGCCCCAGCTCATGGCAACGGATCTGGGCGCCACCCGCGGCGACGGCGTCTTCGAATCGCTTTTGGCCGTCCAAGGACGCCCCCGCAAAGTCCAGGCCCACCTGAACCGCTTGGGCAGTTCTGCGGCGGCCTTGGACTTGGCCCTGCCGGAGCAGGATGCCTGGCGCAAGGCGATCGACACCGCCATCAGCGAATTCCGCGAGGTCCACCCGGCCCCCACGCCGGAGGAGGACGAGGTAGTCGTCAAGTTGATCGTGACCCGCGGCGTCGAAGGTGCCGCCAGCCCCACCTGCTGGGTACAAGCTTCGCCTTCGCCTGCGGGCAGCCGCCGTCAGCGCCAGACGGGCATCGACGTCGTACTTTTGGACCGTGGCTTCGACACCGAAGCCGGCGAGCGTGCGCCCTGGCTGTTGCTGGGCGCGAAAACGCTCTCCTATGCCGTCAATATGGCCGCCTTGCGCTATGCGCATAAGCAAGGCGCCGATGACGCTATCTTCACGTCAACTGACGGCCGCGTCCTTGAGGGGCCCACGTCGACTGTGCTGTTGGCGCACCTTGAAACAGTGGACGACGGCGAGGGTTCCATCCGGACTGTTCGCCGCCTCATCACGCCGCAACATGACAGCGGCATCCTCCCGGGCACCTCGCAGGGGGCTCTGTTCGCGGCGGCAAAGGCCGCAGGGTGGGAGCTTGGCTACGGCCCCCTCGTACCGCAGGACCTGTTCGATGCTGATGCTGTGTGGCTCATCTCCAGCATCCGCCTGATCGCACCCGTGAACCACATCAACGGCAAGGAAATCGGCACCGCGGCCGTGCGAAAGCAGCTCACTGCAGAGCTCAATGAACTGTTCGCAGGAATCGAGTAAGTCACGGGCTTCGGAGGCGGCTGCTTACGAAGCTCCGAATGGAACTTAGCAGGTCGCAAGTAAAGTAATTGCTCGCATGACTCAATGATTAGGAACTCTTAGTCTCAGCCGAGAGTGTTTTGCGCGTTCAATCGCATTCCTTATCCTCCTTGAATTGATCATCCGTCATGTGATGAATCTTGTTCTCGTGTTAGTTGGATCACGTCCGGCTGGTACTACTTCAGACTTTGCTGGCTAAACTTCCCGGAGGGAATATGGGACTCAGCTCCCCCACAAAAGCCGAAGCATCGGCAACCGAGGCGCAGTCCCGGACTGACGCCTCACAGTCAGGACTCCGCCGGTCCATGGAGGCCCGGCACCTGGTCATGATCGCCATGGGCGGCGTTATCGGCTCCGGCCTTTTCGTTAGTTCCGGATACACCATCGCAACCGCCGGCCCCCTGGGCGCCGTGCTGGCGTTCCTCATTGGTGCCGTGGTGGTCTACCTGGTGATGGCCTGCCTCGGGGAGCTCGCTGTTGCGTTCCCTGTGTCAGGCGCCTTCCACATCTACGCTGCCCGGACCATTGGACCTGCCACAGGGTTCGCCACCGCCTGGCTCTACTGGCTCTGCTGGGCCGTCGCTTTGGGTTCCGAATTCACCGCAGCAGGGTTACTCATGCAGCGATGGTTCCCTGGCGTCGACGTCTGGATCTGGTGCTTCGTCTTCGCCACCGTCCTTTTCACGCTGAACGCCATTTCATCGCGCGTCTTTGGTGAATCGGAGTTCTGGTTCGCGCTCATCAAGGTCGCCGCCGTCGTCGGCCTGATCATCCTGGGTGGCGCAGCGCTGGCGGGCTTCCACCCCCTCGCCGCAGGCGACTACCCCTCCTTTGGCCAGAACTTCACAACGCCGGACGGGCTGTTCCCGAACGGCTTCACAGGCGTGTTCGTCACCTGCCTCGCGGTCTTCTACGCCTTCTCCGGCTCCGAACTGATCGGCGTTGCAGCGGGCGAGACGGCCAACCCCGGCGCGAACATCCCCAAGGCCATGCGGACAACCGTCATCCGGCTCATGATCTTCTTCGTCGGAGCGATCACGGTCATCGCGGCCACCATCCCCTACGAGAACGTCAGCGTGGACGAGAGCCCGTTCGTTACGGTCTTCTCCATGCTGGGTATCCCGTACGCCGCGGACATCATGAACTTTGTGATCATCACGGCACTGCTCTCTGCCGGCAACTGCGGGCTCTTCTCCTGCGCCCGCATGCTCTTCTCGCTCGCCGACGAAGGCCATGCGCCGCAGGTCTTCAAGAAGCTCACCAAACGCGGCATCCCGATGGTTGCCCTCTGCGTGAGCATGCTGGGCGGCCTGGCTTCGCTGATCAGCAGCGTTGTGGCGCCCGCGACCGTCTACCTGGTACTCGTCTCCGTGGCGGGTTTTGCCACGGTTGGTGTCTGGATGTCGATCGTGGCTTCGCACTTCATCTACCGCCGGACATTCATCAAGAACGGCGGCGACCTGAGCACACTTCCTTACAAGGCGCCCTTGTTCCCCTTGGTTCCGATCCTCGCGTTCGCGCTGTGCGTGGTTTCGCTGATCGGCATCGCGTTCGATCCCAACCAGGTGGCGGCACTCCTGTTCGGTGTTCCGTTCGTGGGCGCCTGCTACGCCGTCTTCTACTTCAAATACGGCCGACGACGGTCGCTCAAGAAAGCAGTGGACGCGTAGGGTCTCGCTGGGCGATGGCTTCCTGACCTTCTTTGAGAGCGGATCAGCCCATGGGCAACCCCATACGGTTGCCCAGGGGCTGATTCCATCTCACAACGGGTCACGACGCCGCGGGCCTACTTCTTGACCGCGCGCACCGGGTGCTCACTCAGTATGGACAGCCGGTTGAAGGCGTTGATGCCAATGGCAGCCATGCAGAGGACACTGATCTGCTCGTCACTGTAGTGCTGCCGTGCCCGTTCGAATAGCTCGGGGCTGGGCCGCGAGGAGCTCATCCGGGTAATCTGCTCGGCGATTTCCATGGCCACCACTTCGGCGGGCTCGAAGAGCTGGACTTCCTTGTAGACAGCCACCAAGGACAACCGCTGTTCCGTCTCGCCATATTTCAGGGCACGGCGATGGTGAAGGTCCAGGCAGAATGCGCAGCCGTTGATCTGCGAGGACAGGTAATTGATGAGTTCAAGGGTCCTCCGCGGGATCCCAAGCCGGTCAGCTTCATCGACGAGCTGCTGCGAATAGTGGCTCAGCGTCGCATAGAGATCGGGCTGTTGCTTATCCAGATAGCCGGCCAGCCGTGGTTTTGTTTCCTGTTCGGGCATGGTTGGAGCCTAACGCAACGACAAACGGCTGGAGGAATGATCTCAGCGCAGAGCGAACGACGCGATCTGAGCGAGCGCCTACGCCCCGGCGTCGCGGGCAGCCGGAGTGTTGGCGGCCAGGCGGATGCCGTTCTCGGCCAGCCACACAGGATTGAAGGCCTTGCTCAGATAGTTCGTGCCGGCGTCGGGGGCTATGGCCACCACCACCGAGCCGTGGGGCGCAGCGCGTGCTACCCGAACGGCTGCTGCAACAGCGAGCCCGGAGGACGGGCCCAGCGCCAGCCCTTCTTCATCGAGGAGCCGGTGCACAGTGGTGTAGACCTCGTCGTTGGGAATGCGAAGGAACCGGTCCACGATGGACCGGTCGAAAGCCTTGGGCCACTCAGCTTCCGGCCAGGAGTTACCCACACCGTCCACCAGGATTTCGCCGGGGTGCCCTCCGCTGTAGGCAGAGCCGTAGGGGTCGGCACCCACGACTTCCACGTGCCCACCCGGCCGCAAGGCAGCCGCGCGCTCCTTCAGGTACCTGCCGTTCCCGCTGATGGTCCCGCCGGTCCCGATGCCTGCGACGAAGTGTGTCAACAAACCGCCCGTCTGATCCCAGATTTCCGGCCCGGTGGTTTCGTAGTGCGCGGCCGGGTTGGCAGGGTTGTCGAACTGCATGGGTCGCCACGCACCGGGCGTCTCGGCGGTTATCCGGGCGGCTACTGCGCGGGCGTTTCCAGGCGATTCGGACGGAGCATTCCAGTCGGTCAGGATCACGCGGGCGCCGTAGTTGTGGAGCGCGGCGAGCTTCTCCTGGGAAATCGTGTCACCCGTTACCACCACCACCGGGTGCCCTGTCAGGTGCCCAATGAGCGCCAGCCCGATCCCGGTATTCCCGGACGTACTCTCCACAATGGTGGCGCCCGGCTTCAGCTCGCCGGACTTTTCAGCCGCCCGAACCATGCTCAACGCTGTGCGGTCCTTGATGGAGCCACCAGGGTTTTCGGACTCAAGCTTGATGTGGATAGAGCTGCCGAGCCCACGGCTCAGTGCCTCCAATTTCACGAGAGGCGTGTTGCCCACCTTGTCCAAGACCGAGGCGTCCAACCCGTCCGGCACTGGGGGCGCCGCGTGCACACCATGTTGCTTGCGAATCACCGAACTCACCACGATCCCGCCTCTTCCTCCGAGAATTCTTGAGCTACGACGTCACGCAACCCAGCCCGCGCCCGCTCTACCAAGTCGGGCGATGAGGGCCTGTCGGCGAGCACGTCGGCAAGTCGACCCACGACGGCGCCGGTCCCCCTTCCGAGCGGCTGCGCGGCTCCTGCTTCAAGAAGCAAATAGGACGCCGTCAGTGCTTCGATCACCAGCAGCTTCTCTGCAGCATCCAAGGACTTTTCAAGTTGCTGCAGGGCAAGCGGGGCGAGGCTGGAATGATCTTCGACGTCGGCAGACAGGGTGGGCGCCCCGAGTGTCGCCGGGGCTGCCAGGAACTTGAGCTCGGCCAACAGTCCGGCGGCGGAATACCAGAGCAGCCCGGGTAGCTCCTCCTGGGCCAACCCGTCCCCGGTGGCAGCAGCCTGCAAATGCCTGGCCCGGATAGCCCGTTGCGGCGGATACAACTTGGCGATGCGCCGCTCGCTGGAAATCCCCACATGTGCCAAAGCCAGTCGCAGGCCTTCAAACGAAAGAGCCAACTGCATCGGTTGGAAGTTTCCGCCGGACACCATCTGCCCGGATTCGATATCCACCAGGGGGTTGTCGGCGCGGCCGTTCAGCTCCACTTCCAACGCAACACCCAGTTGCGCAACAAGCGACCGGAACGCCCCGTGCGTTTGTGGCGCGGCCCGGAAGGACAGGGCATCCTGCACCGACACTTCGGGCCGAACATCCTCCAGCCACCCGCCGCTCAACAGACGTCGCACAGCAGCAGCCGAGTCCCGCTGGCCGTCCACGGCCTTCGCCGCTTGGATCGCCGGCGAAAAAGGGCTGAGGTTCCCGCCGCCGTCGTACCTTGCGATCGCCTCCAGCGAGAGGGAAAGCGCGACGTCGGCCAGCCCGGCCACGTGCTGCAACCGCACCAGGGCGAGGGTTCCGGCGCCCACCGAGTAGGAGTTGGCGCTCACCAGTGCGAGTGCCTCGCCCGGCGCGAGCACCAAGGGTTGGAGGCCGGCGTCGGCGAGCGCTTTGGCGCCTGGCACAAGCGTGCCGTCGGCGTCGAATGCTTCGCCCTCGCCCAAGGCAACGGCAGCGACGGCGGCAAGCTGGGTCAGGTCGGATGAGCCCACCGAGCCCTCGCGGGGGATGGCGGGAAACACGCCGCGGTTGAGCAGTTCGGCATAGAACGCCGCAGTTTCCGGCCGTACACCGGAACCTCCGCGGCTAAAGCCGATGAGCCGGGCGAGGATCACGGCCCGGGCGGCTGCGCGGTCCAGGTACGAGCCGACGCCGCTGTTGTGATACCTGACCACCTGGATTTGGTACGCGAGCAGGGACTTGTCCTCCACCGTGGTGTCCCGGCCTGATCCGAGCAATGTATTGAGCCCGTAAACACGCTGCCCGGAAGCCGAGGCCAGTTCCACGATCTCCCGCGAGTGCCGCAGCAAAGACAACGCATCTTGGTTGAGTTTCACGTGAAACGTCGGGTCAGAGGCGGCTAAGGCCACACTCCTAGCAGAGACGGGCCCGGCCCCCAGCGGAAGAGTCCGTGGCTCACCGGATGCCATCAGAAGTCCAAGAGGTTCTGCCGGAAACCGCCGTTGCCGTAGCTCTTCCTCAACAGGCCACGGCGCCGTAGCTCGGGGGTGAGCTTGTCCAGCACGCCGTGCACCGTCACGGGGTCCACGAACCCTGAGAAGAGGAACCCATCGCCGCCGACGGCCGCTCCGGTCTCCTCCAGGTAGTCGGCGATTTCGCCCACAGTGCCAACAATCGAGTCCCCCGCCCCGCCGCTGCGGGCCTGCAGGATCTGGCGCAGCGTGGAACCGGGAGGCGCTGCCTTGGCAAAGTGCTCCAACGTGCCTTGGTTGCTGTTGGTGCTGAGCTCGGGCAGCGGCGCATCGAGATCGAACTGCTTGAAGTCAATCACCGAGAGATAGGAGATGGAGTTGAGTTGGCTGTCGATGTCGCGCTGGGTGAGTTCCCGGCGTTGCGCACGCAGTTCGTCCGCCTCAGCGGTTGAACCAACCACGGTGGGCTTCAGGACGAAAAGTACCTTGACGTCGTCGGGGTTCCGCCCGGCCTTGGCAGCCTCCGCACGGATCGAATCCCGGTAGGCCTTCATGCCGTCAACGCCCCGGGCCAAGGCAATCGCCACATCGGCATGTCCGCCCGCGAAAGCCTTGCCCCGGGGAGAAGCGCCGGCCTGTACCAGCACGGGTTCCTCCGGCAAAGGTGCCGTGTTCAGAGGGCCTCGGACCTTAAAGAAGTCACCGTCGTGGTTGATCGGGTGCACTTTGTTGTGGTCCGCAAACACCCCGGTGTCCACGTCCTCAAGCACGGCGCCAGGTTCCCAACTGCGCCACAGCCGCCTGACGACGTCGACGAATTCCTCTGCTTTTTCATAGCGAAGATCGTGCTCGATTTGTTGATCCAGCCCGTAGTTCTGCGCGGCCAAATCGCTGCCGGAGGTCACCACATTCCAGCCAAGCTGTCCCTCCGAGAAATGCTGCAACGTGGCGAGGAGCCGTGCAGCGGTGAAGGGCGGGTAGAAGGAAGCGCTGACCGTCGGCACGATCCCGAGGTGCTCCGTGGCGGCCAGAAGGTAAGGGACCAGGGCCAACGGATCATGCTTGGGGGCAAAGGAAGCGTGTGCCAAGGACACCTCGGCCGAACCACCATACGTATCCGGAACGGTGAGGGAATCCTCGATGATGAAAAGGTCCAGTCCGGATTGCTCGAACGCGCGCACGGATTCCTGGTACAGGGCGGGTTTCTTCCAGTCGTAACCCAGGCTGTAGCCGGGCGTCCCCCAGCCCTGGACACCGAATCCGTGGCCCACGAACCATCCAAAATGCAACATGGGCTTGAGTGTAGAACTGCTCTGTCCGTTCACCGCGACCTGATTTCATGCGAAGTTACAGGGGGTCGTACTGGGTCAATTATGCTCCCGGGACGTCACATTTGAACGTGGCTCGAACCGCTCCGGATTTCCACATACGGCGGTCAGCTTGTTCCACAAACAGCACACGTCGGGAATGATCGCTGTATGAGTGCACCGACAACCCGCTCCTCCGGTAAGGACCGGCTGTCCAGCTTCTGGGCGCTCAAGGGATACAAACGCGAATGGCTCCGGCATGACATCGTGGCCGGCACTGCCCTGTTCGCTCTGTTGGTGCCCGCCGGCATGGCCTACGCGCAGGCAGCCGGGCTTCCTCCGGTCACCGGACTCTATGCAACGGTAGTCCCGCTGCTGGTCTATGCGGCGGTGGGGCCTTCCCGCATCATGGTCCTCGGACCCGACTCCTCCTTGGCTCCGCTGATAGCAGCGGCGATTGTGCCACTCGCGGCTGGCAGCAGCGGGAAGTCGGTGGCATTGGCAGGTCTTTTGGCCATCCTGGTAGGTGCCTTCATGCTGGCAGGCTCCGCCCTGAAACTGGGGACCATCACGGGCCTGCTGTCCAAGCCCATCCGGCTCGGGTACCTCAACGGAATTGCGCTGCTGGTTGCGCTGTCACAGCTGCCGGCGTTCCTGGGAATTGAGGCCGACGGCGACATCTGGCAAAAGCTCGGGAAGGTCACCGCGGGGGTGCTGGGCGGGGAAGTCAATATCACCGCGCTGCTGCTGGGCGCAGGTTCGTTGGCGCTCATCTGGATCCCGCGGCTGCTGAAGTGGAAGGTGCCCGGCGTCCTGTTCGCGGTGGTTGGCTCATGTCTTGCAACGGCGGTCTTCGGCCTCAACGACGACGTGAAAGTCACCGGAGTCTTGCCACAGGGCCTGCCGATGCCCGCGCTCGGCGGCATTGGGTGGACTGACGCGCTGACGTTGCTGCCTGCAGCCGCCGGCATTGCCCTCATGGCCTTTGCGGATACGGGCGTCCTGTCCCAAACCCTCGCTGCCAAGGAAGGCAAACGGGTGTCCGGCAACAGGGAGATGGCCGCTCTCGGGGCGGCCAATGCTGCCACCGGGCTGCTGGGCGGATTCCCGATCTCCGCCAGCACCTCGCGGACGCCCGTGGCCGTGGATGCGGGTGCCAAGTCCCAGATGACCGGGGTGGTGGGCTCCTTGCTGGTGCTGGCGTTCATGCTGCTGGCTCCAGGAGTGACCGGGTACCTGCCGTCAGCGACCCTTGCCGCCGTCGTCATCGCCGCAGCGATTGCCCTCGCAGATCCGGCCGGCGTCCGGCGGCTCTTCAGCCTCAGCCGCAGCGAATCCGTGGTGATGCTGGCGGCGTTCCTCGGCGTTCTCACAGTGGGTGTTCTCCAGGGAATCGTTGTGGCCATTGCCCTGGCGCTCCTGGATTTCGTCCGCCGGGCGTGGGATCCGTATCGAACTGAACTCGGTGCAGAGGAGGGCCTCCCTGGCTACCACGATCTTGAGCGGCACCCTGACGGCGAACGCATTCCCGGGCTCTTGATACTCCGCTTCGATGCACCGCTGTTCTTTGGAAACGGGCAGGTCCTGGCGGCCTTTGTCAGGGAGCAACTGGACGAGGCACCGGACGAGACCGCCGGCCCCGTCACCCACGTCATCCTCGCCGCCGAGCCCATCACCGGGATCGACACCACGGCATTGGACGACCTCGTCACCTTGGACGAATGGCTGGCCAGCAAGGACGTGGACCTGGTGTTCGCCGAGCTCAAAGGGCCTGTGAAGGACAAGTTGATCCGCCTCGGGACGGCGGCGCGTTTCACACCCGATCATTTCTTCCCCACCGTCGGTGCTGCGGTGCGTGCGCTGAAGGAGCGCTAGCGGAAGGCGCCGCCGATTACGCAACATGACGGGGGCGCAGCCACCCACAAGTGCAGCCCGGCGCCCGTGGATGTTACGTTTTTCTTGAGTAATGAGTACCAGCGCAAAGCCCTGACTTGCTGGTCGGCAACCCTCTCTCCGGCGGGGTGCCTCAGGTGACTACTCGGCGTATCGACAACTCGAACTGCAAGCGTGACTGAGGAGCACCAGCAATGCCTGAACCCACTGAAGAAAAACTGTCCTACCGCCTGATTACAGGCCCGGATAACCGCGATTTCTGCGAGCGTATCCATAACTCCCTCGCCGAAGGCTATGTGCTCCATGGCAGCCCGGCAGCCACATTCAACGGCACGGACGTCATTGTTGCCCAGGCCATCGTGCTTCCTGCCGCGATCGCCAGCGCTGATGCCGCCGTCGCCAACGCTGTTGACCAGTTGGAGAACTACGACGACGAAGAAGCATTTGAGGGCCACGCATGAGCTACGCAGGTGACCTGACCCCGCAGGACGCGTGGGCCAAGCTTGAAGAAGGCGCCATCCTGGTGGACGTCCGCACGGAGGGCGAGTGGGCGCACATCGGCATCCCGGACACCAAAGCCACGGAGAACGATCCCCTGTTCATCCAGTGGAACCTCGCCGGCGGCATCCCCAACTCCCGTTTCATTGAGGACCTGCAGCAGCAGGCTCCCGAGGACGACGCCGTGGAGCTTGTCTTCATCTGCCGCTCGGGCCAGCGATCCATCTCCGCCGCCATCGCGGCAACGCAGGCCGGTTTCACTGCCTACAACGTTCTTGAGGGCTTTGAAGGTGAACCGGACCGCTACGGGGAGCGCACGGTCAATGGTTGGAAGAACCGTGGCCTGCCGACGAATCTGGGGACCGAGTAAGTGACCTTCAATCCCGACGCCGCCGGCTGGAGCCCTGACACCCAGGCCGTTCGCGGTGGCCTTGACCGTACCAATTTCCAGGAAACATCCGAGCCCGTCTTCCTGAACTCCGGATTCGTTTATGAATCAGCCGCTGCCGCCGAACGCGCCTTCACTGGTGAGGACGAGCGCTTTGTCTACTCCCGCTACGGAAACCCGTCCGTGGCCACGTTCCAGGAGCGCTTGCGCCTGCTCGAAGGAACCGAGGCATGCTTCGCGACGGCGTCCGGCATGTCCGCTGTCTTCACGGCATTGGGTGCGCTGTTGGCTGCCGGGGACCGCGTGGTTGCCGCCCGCTCCCTGTTCGGCTCCTGCTTCGTCATCCTCAACGAAATCCTGCCGCGCTGGGGTGTGGAAACCGTATTCGTGGACGGACCGGACCTGGAACAGTGGCGTGAAGCCCTCTCCGAGCCGACCACCGCGGTCTTCTTTGAGTCGCCGTCCAACCCCATGCAGGAGATCGTGGACATCGCTGCCGTCAGTGAGCTGGCGCATGCCGCCGGCGCGACTGTCGTCGTCGACAATGTCTTTGCCACTCCCCTGCTGCAACGTTGCGGTGAGTTGGGCGCGGACGTGATCGTCTACTCCGGCACCAAGCACATCGACGGCCAGGGACGTGTCCTCGGCGGCGCCATCCTGGGCACCAAGGAATTCATCGACGGTCCGGTCAAGCAGCTTATGCGGCACACCGGCCCTTCACTGTCCGCTTTCAACGCCTGGGTCCTGACCAAGGGCTTGGAGACCATCGGGCTGCGCGTGAACCACAGCTCCGCGTCGGCCCTGAAGATCGCGGAGTGGCTTGAGCAGCAGCCCGCCATCAGCTGGGTCAAGTACCCGTTGCTGAAGTCGCACCCGCAGTACGAGCTGGCCGCCAAGCAGATGAAAGCCGGCGGCACCGTGCTGACGTTCGAGCTGCTCCCTTCCGCGGGACGTTCTGCCAAGGATTCCGCGTTCGCGTTGCTCGATGGCCTCCGCGTCATCGACATCTCCAACAACCTGGGCGACTCCAAGTCCCTCATCACCCACCCCGCCACCACCACCCACAGGGCCATGGGTCCTGAGGGTCGGGCGGCGATCGGGCTGAGCGACGGCGTGGTCCGTTTGTCTGTGGGACTTGAAGACGTGGACGACCTCATCCTGGATCTGGAGAAGGCCCTCAAACAGGTCTAACCTTGCTGCCATGAGCGGGAACCATCCCTATCGCCGTGCCGGAGCGGTCGTCGTTGCCGGCACGGTGGTGTGGTTCGTTGGAATCTCGCCGGTCTCCCGCGTCTACATAACCCCCGATAACGCCGAGCGCCTCCGCATGCTGCAAGCCGGGCAGCGCGGCTGGATCACAGGCCAGCACCTCGCCGCCGTGGGAACCGTCGCAGTGCCTGTGGGATTTGCCGCATTCGCCCGTGCCGTTCCGGACAAGGGCGTTTCAGCCGGGCAGGCAAAGAAATGGGCTTTCGCCGCGGCGGGCGCGTTGCTTGCCGGCGCACCACTCTTCGTCTCCAGCCTTGCCCGGAGGGCTGCTGACATGGAGGGTTTCGCCTATCGCAGGGGATCCAACGCGCCGTTCATGGCGTACTCCGGGCTGCATGTCGTGGCGCTGGCGGCGCTCGGCGGGAGCCTTCTCTCCTTGCCTGCCAAAAAGTGGATCGGAGTCACGGCTGCGGCCAGCGCTCCCATCTACGGCGCCATCCTGGTGGCCAAGAAAGATATCCCGCCGTTCCTTTTCTACCTCGTGGAAGGGACCACCGGCGCCTACCTCATGGCCTGGGAGGAACCCAACGCAGAGGAGCCTAGGGCCGCCTGACCCGGGTCAGTAAAGGCGCGGGCTCCTTGTAAGCGTCGGCTGCGGAACCGCGCACGGTCACCTTGGCAGCATGCCCGACGACGGCGGCCAAGGCTTGGTTGGTGGGCGGACTCCCCGGCTGAACGTGTCCGTAACGCACCGCGGTTTCGCGTTGCTCGCGGGCGCCGTTACCCCGCCTCAATAGCTCCGCGATCCCCGCTTTGACAAGGTCCAACTCGCCCTGGTCGTCCAGCACCGGGCTCACGTAATCCACCAGGGCCCACACGACCTCCGCGGCCGGCTGCGGACGGAAATCACCAAAATCCAGCAGATCTCCGCGCAGCCCCGAATTACTGGCCTGCCAGCTCGCCATCCGCAGGAGTGCGGTGGGCACAGCGGTGGGATCAACGCCGTCGAGCATTTCCAGCGAAGCCGTCTCCACCAAAGCCCGCACCAGAACGGCAATCAATGCCGCGTCCTCGGATCGAAGGGAAACATCGGCAACCCGGACCTCTACGGTGGGGTGGTTCATGGAGATTCGGGCATCGAAGTAGATCATGCCTTCATCCATGATGACGCCCGTCTCCAAGAGGCGCTTGACGATGCGTCGGTAGGCGGTGAGCGAGCCGAAAACAGCCGAAGGTCCGGCGGTCGGCCACCGGTTCCAGGCCTGCGTGCGGTAGCTGTCGAACCCGGTGGGAAGTCCGCGCCAGAAAGGCGAGTTGGCTGTAAGGGCCGTGAGCACAGCAAGTTTGTCGCGGATGTGGTCCAGCACCACCACACCTTCCTCAGGCGACTCCACCGAGGTGTGCACGTGGAATCCGCACGTCAGTTGCTCCGTCGCGATGATGCCGAATCGATCCAGCATCGCGGCATATCGGGGATCCGGCGTGGTGTGTGTATTCGAGGCCAGCGGAGAAGTAGCGATCGCGGCAACCCGGGCACCGTGCTGACGGGCGGCCTCGTTAGCCATGGCCCGGCCGCGATGAATCTGCTGCAGGAGCTCGCCGTAGCTGTGGCACGGACGGGTCTGGGTTTCGATCTGCTCCAGTTTGAATTCATAGCTGAGGCTCGTGGCAGTTGTGGGCGCCGGCTCACGGCCTGACAGGATCGCGTCCGCGAGGGCGAGGGGCTCTCCCGTCGCAGGATCGACGATGAGCAGCTCTTCCTCAACCCCGAAAGTCCGCATGCTCCATTCTGCGCCACGGCACCCAGTGAAGACAGAGAGAGGACAGAGACTTGGCGGGTTGGTCCAACGGGCCATCAAATTCCGCTGGATCATCGCCGGGAGCCGCAGGAGGAGAGCCCGGAATTCCGGGCTTCACCAGTCGTGCGCGAGCCGATGATCCAGCAGAATTTCGTGGACCGTATCCACATAGCCCGGGCTCCCCGCTCTGAACCCACCCGGATCGTGGCTAGCTGGCAACATGGATGCAGTCGAATTTCTCATGTCAGTGGGCGGCGTGGCGAGGGTCGGCCTCCTCAAGCAACATGGTCACACGTCAGCGGAGCTCCAGAAACGAGGGGCCTACCAACCTCGACACGGTATCTGGGCACTGCCAACGGCAGATAAGGACCTCCTCACCGCCCTGGTAAACAACGGACACCTGACGTGCGCCAGTGCCGCCGTCCGCTATGGGCTCTGGCTGAAGGACAGGCCGACGCAAATCCATGTGGCAACGAAGCACAACAGGGGCCGGGGGTTCGTTCGGCATGGTGGACTCCGCGTGGGCTCGGAGGCGCTCATGCCTGTTGCTTCAGTGGAAGACACAGTCCTCCATGCACTGAACTGTCTCCCGGACGTCGATGCCATTGCGGTGGCACAGTCGGCCATGAGGAACCTCGGAGTTCCACGGGAAGTCCTGGAGGGAGAACTGCGGGCCAACTACTTCGGGAACGCAAGGAGGCGTCTACGGATGGCCGATGGCTTGTCCGAATCGGTTCCGGAGATCAGTGCACGCCTCTTGTTTGAAGCAGAGGGCCTCCCCTTTGAACGTCAGGTTCGCATCTCCGGCGTGGGGCGCGTGGACACCCTGATTGACGGGTGGCTGATCGTGGAGGTCAATGGCTATCAATTCCACAGCTCACGGGCTGCCTGGCGAAACGACATGAACCGGTTGAACGCGGCACAGGCAAGGGGTTTCCAGGTGTTGTCCTTTGCCCCGGAACAGATTTGGAACTCAGCTGATGACGTCATGGCCCAGATTCGCTGGTTCCTGGCGCAAGGAAGGCCGTATGGTCGACGTTGA
Source organism: Paenarthrobacter aurescens (assembly GCF_025421775.1). Lineage (GTDB taxonomy): Bacteria > Actinomycetota > Actinomycetes > Actinomycetales > Micrococcaceae > Arthrobacter > Arthrobacter aurescens_B. Next base: position 204,651 of record NZ_JAOEFX010000007.1, read on the forward strand.
GAAATTCTGCTGGATCATCGCCGGGAGCCGCAGGAGGAGAGCCCCGAGTTCCGGGCTTCACCAGTCGTGCGCGAGCCGATGATCCAGCAGAATTTCGTGGATCCTAGTCCTGGAAGTACTCGATCTTCGCGCCGATGGTGTTCAGCCGCTCAGCCAGGTCCTCGTAGCCACGCTCGATCACGTAGATGTTGCGCAGCTCGGACGTGCCCCGGGCTGCCAGCATCGCCAGAAGCAAGCAGGCGGCAGGGCGGAGGGCCGGCGGGCAGCCGATCTCCGCGGCGCGCCACTTGGTGGGTCCGTTGACGTAGATCCGGTGCGGATCCAGCAGCTGAACCTGGGCGCCCAGCTTGTTGAGCTCGGTCAAGTAGATGGCACGGTTTTCGTAGACCCAGTCGTGGATCATGGTCTGGCCTTCGGCATTGCCAGCGATCACCGCGAAGAATGGCAGGTTGTCGATGTTGAGTCCAGGGAACGGCATCGGGTGGATCTTGTCCTGCGGTGCGCGGAGTTCGGAGGGCTTGGTGGTCACATCCACCAGGCGCGTGCGACCATTGCGGGCCATGTATTCGCCGGAGACCTCGAGGTTCTGGCCCATCTGCTCCAGGGTGGCGAGCTCGATTTCCATGAACTCGATGGGGACCCGGCGGATGGTGACCTCGGAGTTGGTGACGATTCCCGCGGTGATCAGGCTCATGGCCTCGATGGGATCCTCGGACGGGAAGTACTCGATGTCCACATCGATAGCGGGCCGGCCGGAAATCTTCAGCGTGGTGGTCCCCACGCCGTCAATCTCCACGCCCAGTCCCTGCAGGTAGAAGCAAAGGTCCTGCACCATGTAGTTGGGGCTGGCGTTGCGGATGACCGTGGTGCCTTCGCGGTGCGCGGCGGCCATGATGGCGTTCTCGGTGACCGTATCGCCACGCTCGGTCAGGACGAACGAGCGGCTATGACCGTCGGCTGGGGGCGCAGTCACGGAGTAGAAACCGGACCTGGCTTCCACTGACAGTCCGAACTGGCGAAGGGCCTGCATATGGGGTTCAACGGTGCGGGTTCCGAGGTCGCAGCCACCGGCGTAGGGCAGCAGATATTCGTTGGTCTCATCCAGCAGCGGTCCGAGCAGCATGATGACGCTTCGGGTCCGACGGGCAGCGTCGACGTCCATTGACCCAAGATCCAGGACCTCGGGCCGGCGGATGCGGAGGTCGCTTCCGTTGAGCCAGGTGCATTCGACGCCGATGGAGGTCAGGACTTCGACGATCCTGTTGACTTCTTCAATCCGGGCCAAGCGGCGCAGCGTCGTGGTGCCACGGTTGATAAGGCTCGCGCACAGAAGCGCGACGCCGGCATTCTTACTGCTGTTGACATCCACTTCGCCGGAGAGCGTCCGGCCGCCCTCCACACGGAGGTGGGTCATCTGCGGCTTGCCGACTTTGACGATGGAGCGCCCAAAGATGGCCTCGAGTCGTTCGATCATTCGCAGGCTGAGATTTTGTTTGCCCTGTTCCATCCGGGCGATTGCACTCTGGCTGGTTCCCAGCTCAGTAGCCAACTGCCCCTGCGTCCAGCCCTTTTCGCTGCGGGCGTTGCGGAGCAGGAGGCCTACATGTTCGGCGGTAGGTTGCGTCATATCCCAGAAATATCACAAGTGAGCTAGAACTCGAGAACAAAACGCCGTTTCAGCGGTAAAGATCACACCGTACCCATCCTGTGCGATAAACAGCTGACGACGGCGGCGGGTGCCTCTGGGCGGGCACGTCACCCCGTTCACGTAAGGGGAGAAGTCCCCATTGTGCCCAATGGAAGGATAGCGAACGATGATGGGAAAGCTCAGGGGGAATCATGCCTTTCTACGGCGCCGACGTCGACCAGCTCAAAGCACTCTCCAAGTCGTTGGCCAACGGCGCGTCATTGCTGACCAACAGGGCACGGGAGCTCGATTCGTTGATCGGTCAGGGATTGGCCGGCCAGGGCGGCGGCTGGCAGGGCCAGGATGCCAAGCGTTTCGCCGCAGATTGGCAGGGCCGCCTGAGGCCGTTGTTGGAGAGAACCACGCGAGGCCTGGAAGAGGCATCACAGTCCGTGCTCACCAATGCCGACCAGCAGTCCTCGGCGTCCACGGAGGGGGGCGGCGGCACTGACAGCGGCGGCGGCTCAGGTGATTCAGGCAAACCCGGGAACGACGCCACCACCAAGACCGCAACCAATCCGAACCCCGACCGGCCCTCACCCCAGGAAATCCTGGACAACTACCAGGTGAGCGACGCTGAGACCACCAATTGGCCCGGCGACTGGGACCCCCTGCGCTTTGTGGTGGACCAGAAGGAAGTCACCAAGAAGGAAGCCGAACTGCTGAACGGCCTTGGTCCTTTCGAGCTGAATGCCTTCAAGGACATTCACGATGACGCGTTCAGCAGTGCGGATGAGCGCTTCCCCAGCGCCGACCGGAACGATGACCAGAATGACGCCTTCCGACACGCCTACTGGAACGCCCTGATGGTCAAGGAGTTCGGCGCCGATTGGGCTGAGGACTACGCTACGGCCCACGAACAACTGCCCGGAAACCCGGCTCCCCGTGAGGCGATGGATCTGTACAACAATGAGGTGGGCCGCAACGTGGCCATAGCCAACCCGGATGCCAGTGCTGAGGAGCTCGCAGATTTGATCGAAGAAGCCGTGAACAACGGCGACACGGTGGTGGTGGGGCCGGACCTGCTGCCGCATCCGTCCAACGAAGTCCCCATGGACCAGACGGGCGACGCCAACAATGCCCAGCCCGCACCGGGCGAGGATCCCGAGTTCAACGACGAGTCACGGACCACCTCATGAGGGTCCAGCACCAGCACGATGCCCGACGGCGGGTGCGGACTTCTGGAGGCCGCGTCATCCTCGCGGGCCTGTTCACTTTTGTCCTGGCCTGCACCTTGGCCGCCTGTTCCCTGGGAGGATCCGTCATGCCCGAATCGAACGAGAAGCTCAACAGCCAGGTCCTCGCATCCGCGACGAACGGCACGGCCTTGAAGCTGGCAGATGCCACGGATTTTGAGTGGGACCAGGCTGGCTTTGTCACGGAGGGGACCCCGGCCAAGGACATTGAAGAAGCCTTCGGCGAACCCCTCACCAAGGAGAATCGCTACACGGCGTCGCCAGCGCTGTTCGTGTTCTTAAAGGATGGCAAGGTTGCCAAAGCGGTCCGTATCGTCCCGGACGCGTTCTTCGGTGCTGATGCAAAGAAGAAATATGGCAGGGACGTGGTGCTCACGCCGCCGGAGGGGCAGAAGGGCTTCCTTAACTGGCGCGAGTAACCCGCGGGACCGCGGATAGCCCGGAGGACCTAGACCCTCCAGTACCCCAGGGCGTCAATACGGTGCTTGTCCACGCCCAGTTCTTTACGGAGATGCTTGACGATTGCGCGGGTACTGGACGCTTCGCAGGCGATCCAAAAGAAGTCCTCGCCCACGGATACCGTGTCCGCAGACAGCGCCGCGCAGACTTCCTCCACCAAAGCGGCCCCGTCACGTTTGCGGGGAATCCAGGTGACGACGTCGGAATCTGACGTCCGCACCTCAAGGGAGGGGTCGGCGTCGTGCTGGTATTCAAGCCAGGCAGTCACGGGAGCCGCGCCCGCGGCAGTGAGCTCTCGCTCGTCCAGCAGTGAATTGATGGCAGGTATGGAGGCAGGATCGCCCACTACCCAGATCCGGCGCGGAGCCGGCTGCGGGAAGGTGAAGGAGCTGCCTTGGACCGTGGCATCGATGGTGTCGCCGGCCCTGACGGAGCGGGCCCAGTCGGCGGCGACGCCGTTGTGCATCGCGAAGTCCATGCTGAACGTGCCTGCCGCCGGGGAGGCATTGACCAAGGTGTAAGCGCGTTGGTGGGCCTTGCCGGAGTCGTCGAACCACAGCCGGATCCACATGGTGGGATGCAGGCCGCTGCGTTCCAGGAGGCCGCCGTCGCGCACGTGCACGCGGAGGAAGTCCGGGGTGACCTCTTCCGTCCCGGTGACTTCGAGGGTGAAGTCCTTGGCGCCCATCACTTTGAGGACGACGCCTTCCCAATTGCGCTTCAAGCAACACTCCTTCACGAACGGCCACGATTTGTGAACGGGGCCAAAGACATTTATCTTGAGCTTAAGTAAGCCTAACCTAAGCTCGAAAGCGGCCAGAGATTATGACGCCTGCCCCGACGCAACATTCCGCCCCGGCAGGCGGCCCCGGTACCTACCGCGATCAGTGGGGAATCCCGCACCTGTGGGCGGACTCTGCCGACGAACTCGCCTTCCTCCAAGGCACGAACGCCGCCAAGGACCGCTCCTGGCAGATCGAGCTGGAACGCTGGCGCTCCGAAGGCCGGACAGCCGAAGTGCTGGGCCCCGACATGGTGGTCTGGGACAGATTCGCCAGGCAGGCCCGGCTGGACGATACCGCTCGCCGCTGCTTCGACAACCTCGACGCCGACACTCAGCGCTGGTGCGGACAGTACGTGGCCGGCATCAACCAAGCGCTGGCAGACGGACTCCGCGGCGGCCCCGAGTTCGACGAGTCCGCCTGTACGCCGGAGCCCTGGAATCCGTGGACGCCGCTGGGTGTCTTCCTGGTCCATCACATCCTCTTCTCAACGTTCCCCAACAAGCTTTTCCGGGCCCATGTGGCGCGGGCACTGGGCGACGACGCCGTGAGCCTGTTCAGCATCGAAGCTCCCGTCTGGTCAGGCAGCAACGCCTGGGCCGCGCACGGCTCGACGACCGACACAGGCCTCCCGCTGATTGCAGGCGATCCCCACCGCCTAATGGAACTCCCCGGCGTGTACCAGCAGGTGCGACTGGCATGCCCGGAGTTCGACGCGATCGGCTTCGCATTCCCCGGCGTCCCCGGCCTCCCGCATTTCGCGCACACCGGCCACACCGCCTGGGCCATCACCAATGCCATGGCCGACTACCAGGACCTCTTCGAAGAGGACCTGCGACGGGTCACCGATTTCACCGGCGAACGCGTCGAGGCGCGTGGCGCGGAGGGCTGGGAACCCGCCGTCGTCAGTACCGAAACCATCACCGTCCGGGGCGGCGAGCCGGTAGCCGTCGAGATCATCGAAACCGCGCGCGGTTCGGTGATCTCTGAAGCGCCCGACGGCGGTGCCCTGAGTCTGCGCTTCCCGGCCAGAGTGGAGGGGCGGCTTGGTTTCGAGACCCTCCTTCCCCTGCTGCGGAGCCGGAACGTCTCCGACGTGGAAACAGCGTTCGATGCCTGGGTGGAGCCGGTCAACAGCGTGGTGGCCGCGGACGATTCCGGGGTCGTACGGCACTTCGTTGCGGGGCTTGTTCCGCAACGAAATCCCGCAAACCGACGCCTGCCCGCACCGGCTTACTCCGCCCGCCACGCGTGGGATGGGCAATACGTGATCCTGCCCCGCACAGAGATCCAAGAGTTTGCCGTGAGCGCGAACGACCGCACGGCGGGAGGTGGCGATGCGGTGGCCATGGAATTCGCGCCTGCGCATCGGGCGCTGCGGATCCGGGAGCTGCTGGAGACTGCGTCCGGCCCTTTGTCCGTGGACCACATGCAAGCCATCCACACCGATACTCTGCTGGGTCCGTGGCCGCTGTTCCGGTCGCTGCTCTCCGGCCTGGACGCCGACGATTTGTCCCGCGAAGCCAAGGGATTGCGTTTGCTGTTGATGGAGTGGGATGGCCGCATGAACGCCGGAAGCCACCACGCCGCCGTTTTTGCAGCGTGGCGCGGGGGTTTGGTCCAGCGCCTCGCCCGACACCCCGCGTTTGCCCCGTTGCATGAGCCCACCGGCTACTGCCCCTTGTTCGGACCGTGGTTGTCAGTGGCGTCCCGCATTGGTTTCGCATTGGAAACCCTGGTGGTTCGCGTCTCAGAGCTTGGCGTCAGCGTAGCCGTGGAGGCCGCCGCCGCGCTCGAAGACGTTGCGTTGGAGGAATCCATGCTGAACGGCTCTTCGTGGGGAGACCGGCACAAACTCCTTCCCGTTCATGTCCTTCCGGGCGCCCTGGCGTCAACGGCACCCACTGCTGACCTCGGCGGAGACACCGGGTGCGTCCTCTGCACGGAAAGCCTCCCCGGCGTTGATGACCGAAGCTTCCGCGGACCCGTAGCCCGCTACGTGTGGGACCTGTCCGATCGGCGCAACAGCCGATGGGTCGTCCCGTTCGGCGCTTTGGGCACACCCGGTCACCAGCACTTTGCCGACCAACTCCCCCTCTGGACCGCCGGGCGACTCGCCCCTGTGGTCACTGACTGGTCCGTCCTGGTCAAAGACATTCCCTAACCAACCCCGTTCTCCGCATCAGCCCGCATCAGCCCGCATCAGCCCGCATCAGCCCCCGAAGGAAACCATGACCACCACCACCCAGGACTTCACCGTCCGCACCACCATCTACTCCGAAGACCTCGAAGGTTGGGGTGCGCTGCGGCTCGTCCCGCTGGTTCCCAGCGACGACATTGACCTCATCTTCGAATGGGTTACCCAGCCCCGCGCCAAATTCTGGGGAATGACCGAGCACACCCGGGAGCACGTCCAGGAAATCTACGAATTCCTGGACTCGCTGGAGACCCACCACGCGTTCCTCGCCGTCCTTGACGGGGAGCCGTTGGCACTCTTCCAAACGTACGAGCCCCTGCACGATCCCGTCGGCGAGGCCTATCCCGCCCGTGAGGCAGACATCGGCATGCACTTGCTGCTGGCCCCGGCCACCCGGCCCATTCCGCACTTCACGCCGAAGCTCGGAACGTCGCTGATCAAATACATGTTCTCCCTGCCGGGCAAGGACCGGATTGTCGTCGAACCTGACTCCCGCAACGCCAAGGCGCTGCGCCGTCTGGAAGCGACGTGCTTCGAGCTGGGCCCCATCATTCAGCTCGCCGAGAAGGAAGCCCAGTTGGGTTTCCTGACACGGGCCGGCTTTGACGAGATCCAGGAACAGCAGGCGCGCTAGGGTTCGCCACGGGCCACAGCGAAGTGCCGCCGGCGCCCCCAACAGGCCGGCGGCACGCTTGGTGTCCAGTTCTCCAGCGCATGAAAGCGCTAGCGCCAGACGAAGCTCCACGTTCCAGCGCCCACAGCCGTGAGCACTGCGCCCGCTCCGATGATCAAGCCGCCAAGGACCACCCACACGTCCAACATCGAGTACGTGGATTCACGCGCCCACGTCCGTTGACCGCCGCCGAAGCCGCGCGCTTCCATGGTCACTGCCAGCCGTGATGCCCTGCGAACAGCCTGGACGAGCAGCCCGAAGCTCTGGCCAAGTGTGGCTTTCAGACGTTGGAACGGGCTGCCCTGCGAACCAACACCGCGGGCACGGCGGGCCATGCCGATGGTCTGCCATTCCTCCGCCATCAGGCCAACCAGCCTCATGGCGGCCAAAGAACCGAGGACAAAGCGGTGTGGCAGCTTTGCCTTCTGCGCCAGCGCATCGGCCAAATCAGTCGGGTCCGTGCAGGTCATCAGCAGGATCGCCGGCAACGCAATCGCCAGGCCGCGGAGCATGAAACCCAGCCCCAGTTCGAGGGAACCTTCGCTGATGGACCAGAGTCCGACGTCGCGCAGTACTGCGCCGCTGTCCGCCGCCACGATCGCGGTGCTCCAGCCGCCGATCGCCGCTGCGATGATCAATGGCCAGGCCCGTTGCCACAGAAGCCTGATGGTCAGGCCGGCCAGCGGGAACAGAGCCAGCTCCGCGACGAGCGCCGTGGTCGCCGACACCCAGTCGATGGACAGCGCCAGGACCAAAGAAATAAGGAAGACTGCCACGAACTTTGCCAAAGGGTTGGCATGGGTCAGCAAGGCGTGGTTTCCGCGAATGTTCAATGCGTCCCTCATGCGGCACCCGCCTCCTGATGCGTGGATTCGCCTTGTGCCACCGGGCCGAGCCGCAGCTCGGTTCCCCCGAGTACCGCGCTGAACTCCTGGTCATGGGTCACGGAGACCACGGCCGTTCCGGCGTCCAGCAACTCCGAGAGGAACGACGCCAGCTCAGCCCACGTGTTCGCATCCTGACCGAACGTTGGCTCATCGAGCACCAGGACCTTCGGATGGGCGGCCAGCACTGTGGCCACCGAGAGCCGGCGCTTCTCCCCGCCGGACAAGGTGTACGGGTTGGCGTCCACCAGATGCGTCAGCCGCAGCCGCTCCAGCAGTTCGTCCACACGCTCCTCACCATGGCCCAAATGCTTCGGACCAAACATGAGCTCGTCCAGGACCTTGCCCGTGACGAACTGGTGCTCCGGTTCCTGGAACACTGTCCCGATGCGTGAAATCAGCTGATCGGCTTTCCACTTGAACGGGTCAATTCCGGCCCCCTCGGAAAGCTCGACGGCGGCACTCACCCGGCCGTCCACCGGCGCCAGAAGGCCGGCCAACGTGAGCGCAAACGTAGACTTGCCGGCACCGTTTGGTCCAGTGATGGTCAGAGCCTGGCCAGCCCTGACCTGGGCGCTGATGTCCGTTTGCACAGGAACAGGCGGGACGGTCTTGAAACCTTTGCGCCGCGGCCTTTCCCGGGAAACAGCAACGTCCTGTGCTGCGAGTAGAAGCTGCGCGGTCCCCGGCTGGATATGCCGCGCCCGGGTTGCCGGAACGTACCCCGGCACCCATACGCCGGCGGCCATCAGCATGGTCCTGGCTTCTGAGAGAACCTGATCCGGCGGGCCGTCCAGGAGGACTCCGGGTGTACCGGTCTTTGACCCTGAGCCGGCCGACCCCGGCTGCAGGACCACAATCCTGTCCACCAGGTCCTTCCAGACGGACACCCGGTGTTCCACCACAACCAGGGTGGCGCCTGTCTTGTCCAGGCACCGACTCACGGCGTCGCGAACCTCCAAAACCCCTGCCGGGTCCAAGTTGGCCGTAGGTTCGTCCAACAGGATCAGGCCTGGTCGCATCGCCAAAATGCCGGCAAGCGCGAGGCGCTGCTTCTGCCCGCCGGAGAGTGCCGCCGTCGGGTGATCCAACGCCAAACCGCCGCCCGCAGCGGTGCGCAACCCCACGTCGTCGAGCGCTTCATGAACGCGGGACCATATCTCGTCCCGCGGCACCGCCAGGTTCTCAGCACCGAAGGCGACGTCGTCACCCACCCGGGAGAGGACCACCTGCGTTTCCGGGTCCTGCTGCATCAGGCCGGCGCGGCCACGCTGCCCGCGGGGAGCAACGCCGTCGATCAGCAGGGAGCCGGACTCGTCCGAGTCGTCTTCCTCATCGCCCAGCACACCGGCGAGCGCATGGAGCAGCGTCGACTTCCCAGCACCCGACGGGCCCAACAGAAGCACCCTCTCACCCGGTTCAATCCGGAGGTCCAAGCCATGGATTGCAGGCACAGAGCGGCCGGCATGCCGCCAACCCCAGCCCTCGGCTGAAATGGCGGCAGGCCGCACCGGGCTGCTGCTTTCGGTTGTCCGCATCAGTTGAAGACGGGCTCCGAAGCTGCCTTGCGCGACGCGAAGGAGCTCAGGACCCCGGTCTTGGCCAGGCCGCGGGTTGCAATCCAGGACAGGGCTCCAGCGATAACTGCACCGGAGATGGTGGTGAAAGTGATGTACGCCAGCTTGTCCATTGCCTCATAGGCGATGTTCCAGCCCCAGGGGAGGAAGGAGTCGTTCAGGCCGCAGAAGAGGCCCGCACCGGCGCCCGCGAGGAGTGCCGTGGGCAAGTTGAACTTCTTGTAGCGGAATGCGGCGAAGATGAGCTCGGCACCAAGGCCCTGGAGGACGCCGGAGATCAGCACGGTGGTGCCGTACTGCGAGCCCATGATGAGTTCGCCGGTGGCGGCTACGGCTTCGCAGAACAGGGCTGCACCCGGCTTGCGGATAATGAGCATGCCCAGGACTGCGGGGATCATCCAGCCGCCGGCGATCAGGCCGGTGAGCGGCGGATACGTCGCGTTCATGGGGATGGATACCAGCGCGGCGCCCTGGGACCAAGCCCAGAAGATCACGCCGCCTGCGATGGCGATCAGGGCCGCCACAACGATGTCTACAACACGCCAGTTATAACTGGTCTTCTTCACGTTTACCGTGGTCATTTTTCTGCCTCCTGAGGTACAGGAGGGGAAAGTGCTACCCGGATTCTCCAGTCGGCCTGCGCCGCCCGGATCCGGACACTCTGAGAAGCTCGACTCCCTTGCGCCGGTACTAACCGGATCAGGTTCGAGGGTCTGCGGCTGTCCGCACTCTCAGCGCCCTCGCGTCTCCCGCATCTCTGCGGGGTCCGACGGCGGCGCTCCCCTGTCGTTATCAAATCTGCCCTGATGGGCTGGTTCAGTTTACACCCGCCTGCGCGGCGGCCGCTGGCCTGTAGCCCGCCTGCAGTCACAATCGGATCAGCGCGCCCCTGGCCGGATGAGTTCCAGGCGTGCGTTGCCAGGCCCGCTCTACACACTTCTCCCCCGGTTTGGCCTGCACACCCGGCCCCGCAACGAGACCTGCGAGAATGGACCAGCAGATTCGACCGCGGCAAAGGGGCACATTTCATGACGGACATTCCCGGCTCAGGACTTCCAGACACCACGCCCGCGTCTGAACCACGCCTCGCTGCCAGTGTCATCCTGCTCCGCGACGCCCCCACCGGCCTGGAAGCATTCGTCCAGCACAGGGTGAGCACCATGGATTTTGCCGCCGGCATGGTGGTCTTCCCGGGAGGCCGGGTGGATGCTGTGGACCAGTCCGGCTGGGATTACCCCGACGAACTCCTTCAGGCGCACGCGGCCGATTGGCGCCACACCTCCATCAGCGCGGACCCTGCGCCTGCGGCGACCAAGGCCGGAACAGTTCTCGCAGCTGCCATCCGGGAGGTCCAAGAGGAGGCCGGGCTGAGCATCGACGCCGCTGACCTCCGCCCGTGGGCCAATTGGATCACTCCGACGGACATGCCCAAGCGCTTCGATACCTACTTCTACGTCGCCAAGCCCGCGCCGGGAGCTGAGCCCCAGCATCAAACCACGGAGGCCTGGCAGTCACTGTGGATGCCGGTGGACGGAATTCTTGGGGCGGAAGCCGCCGGCACCCTGAAACTGATGCCGCCCACCTATTACCTGCTCATAGAAATCGCAGCATTGGGAACAGTGGACGCTGTATGGTCGGCCGGGCACCCGGTGGTTCCAGTCCTGGCCCCGGTGGGTTCGCTGGCGGCGTTCTTCAAAGAACGGGAAAGCCGCCGCTAAAGGTGCCCATCGGTCCTTTGCAGCTAGGCTGGGACCATGAACCTCTTCTTCAAGCTGCTGGGTGCCGGAGTGAGCCTCGGAGCTGGCTTCGTCGGAACCAAACTCGTCAATAAAGGGTGGGAAAAGGCCACGGGCAACAAGCCTCCCACAGGCAACGATGACGTGGAAACGAGCCTGCGCTCCGCCCTGACTTTCGCGCTGATTTCTGCGGTCGTGAGCACGCTGATCCAGGTTCTGGCCAACCGCGGCACACAACGCGCCATTGCACGCTTCGCCAAGAGCCAGGACATCGTCTAGGCACAACCCGGACAACAAACGAGCGCGGGGCCACCTTGGTGGCCCCGCGCTCGTTTCGTTTTACGCGCCGTTCAGCGCTCGCTTTCCGGCTCTTGTCCGGCCGCTGCGCGCTGAACAACCGCTTCAAGTTCGTCCTTGGTAAGCATTTCGCGGTGGCCGTGCTTGGTGCGGTAAGCCGAGCGCCCCACCATGTGGGCGGAGACGGGCGCCGTGAGCAGCTGGAAAATCCACGCCACCACCAGAACCGGCCACACCCACCAGGTCCGCATCTGCAGCCCAATGGCGGCAAGCATGAGGAACAAACCCAGGACCTGCGGCTTGGTGGCAGCATGCATGCGGCTCATGAGGTCCGGGAAACGAAGCAAGCCAATGGCAGCACCCAAGGACATCAAGGCTCCCACCACCAGGAACACTGCGGTTACAGCGTCGATGACAGCGTCTACGCCGGTGGCATCAGGACTCATTGCTCTGTTCCCTCCGCTCGGCCACGAACCGGGCAACGGTCACTGATCCGATGAACCCGATCACCGCGAGGGCAACCAGGAGCATCAGGTTGTTCAGGTGGCGGTTCAACGCCATATCGATCGCCAACGCAACACCCAGGATTGCCAGCAGGACGTCTGAGGCCAGCACCCGGTCCAGCAAGGATGGGCCGATGGCGATGCGGACGATCGCACCTGCGGCGGCCAGGCTAAGGATCACTGCCGTGACGACGAGGACTACTTCCTTCATGGCGTTGCCCCTTCCATGCCCGTCCGGGCTTCGGCCTTCAGTGCCTCGACCTCTTCGCGGGTACCCATAATCCCGATCAATCCGGCCTCGATCCTTTGGACTTCCCGACGTATGTTGTCGATGTCCGCTTCCTCGTAAATATTGAGCGCGTGCAGGTAGAGCGTGGAGGTCGATCGGTCCACTTCCACTACCAGCGAGCCGGGGATCAGCGAGATGACGTGCCCGGTTGCCGTCACCATAAGGTCCGAGTGGCTCCGCAACGGGACGGCGACGACGGCGCTGCGCACCTTGGGGCCTTTGGTCACCGCCAGGTACAGGACAACGAAGCTCGCGGCCACGACTTTGGCGAGGAACATCAGGGCAAAGGGAACCGCACGCAGGATGTTGAACCTGCCGCTGAGCTCCACGGGCGGCAGGTAGAAGAACTTGGCCACCAGCACGGCGATCAGGGCACCAAAGAGCAAGTTGCCGGGGCTGAAGTCCCGCCACAGCGCACCCCACACAATGACCAACCAAATGAGCAGGGGCAGCTCGGTGCGGAACGAAATCGGTTTGCGGCTCATTTCGCATCCCCTGTCCCTGCCAGCGGCGGCACCACCACGGAATCGCCCAGGACCGAGTGGATATAGGCAGAACGGTCCAGCATGATTCCTGCGGAGCCGTCGGCAACCTGGAAGAGCGGACCGGCGAAGACCGTCAACGCAACTCCGAATACCACCAGTCCCGCCGTCGAGCCGACCATGGTACGCGGCAGTACACCTACGTTTCCGGGGGCCTGGAGCACGGGGTCCGGGTACTCAGCGTCCTCGGGCTTGCGCCAGAAGGCCCTGTTCCAGACACGGGCGATTGCCAGCAGCGTCAGCAGGCTGGTGACCACGCCACCCACCACCAGTGTGATGGCCAGGGGCGTTCCCAGTTCCACACCGGCCTGCAGGAGGCCCAGCTTTCCGAGGAAACCGGAGAACGGTGGAATGCCTGCAAGGTTCATCGCTGGAATAAAGAACAGCAGGGCCAGCAGGGGTGAGAGCTTGGCCAGCCCACCCAATCGGTCAATGGACGAGCTGCCGCCCCTGCGTTCTATGAGACCGGTTACAAGGAACAGGCTGGTCTGCACGGTGATGTGGTGCGCAACGTAGAAGACGGCGGCGCCCAACCCGGCCACGGAACTCATCGCCAGGCCGAACACCATGTATCCAATGTGGCTCACAAGCGTGAAGGACAGCAGACGTTTGATGTCGCTCTGGGCCAACGCACCCAATATGCCCACCACCATGGTCAGTAACGCAACCACCATCAGCGGAACGTTCAGGGTGTCCCCCGGGAACAACAGAGTTTCAGTGCGGACCATGGCGTAGACACCCACTTTGGTCAGCAACCCGGCAAACACGGCAGTCACAGGAGCTGGTGCGGTGGGATAGGAGTCAGGGAGCCAGAAGGACAGCGGGAACACAGCGGCCTTGATGCCAAAAGCCACCAGCAGCATCACATGCAGGAGGTTTTGCGTGCCCTGGTCCAGTTCGGCCAGTTTGATGGCCAGGTCCGCCATGGTGATGGTGCCGGTGGCACCGTAAATCATGGCGATGGCGATCAGGAACAACACGGAGGACACCACAGACACCACAACGTACGTGACCCCCGCGCGGATGCGCGGCCCTGTTCCGCCCAAGGTCATGAGGACGTAGCTTGCCGTCAGCAGGATCTCGAAGCCTACGTAGAGGTTGAAGAGATCGCCGGTGAGGAACGCGTTGGACACGCCGGCCACAAGGATCAGGTACGTGGGGTGGAAGATCGAGACCGGCGCTTCCTGGTCGCCGTCGGCCATGCCCTGGCCGGTGGCGTAGATCAGGACCGCAAGGCTCACTACGGTGGAAACAACCAGCATGAGCGAGGAGAACTGGTCCACCACAAGGACCACGCCCCACGGCGGCAGCCATCCGCCCAGCGTGACGGACGTTGTGCCGCCATCCCACACCGACAACAGGAGCAGGCATTCGAGGAGAAGAGTCGCACTCAGGATGCCGATGCTTACCACGCGCTGCGCAGTGTGGTGCCGGATCAGCAGGAACGCCAAGGCAGCACCCAGAATCGGCAGGAGGACAGCTAGCGGCGACAGGTTCGCGAGATTCACGCGCTGCCTCCTTCCCGGGTTGTCGACGTGTTGGGGGTCTCCGTGGCTTCCGGGTGGTCCCGGTCCGAGGTACTGGCAGGAGTGACGGCGAACTCCGAAGTTTCCAGCGGAACAATGGCGTCGTCCTCGGCGTCGAAGCTCGGGGTCTCGGCCACGCGGCGGTCCTCAAGGTCGTCCTGGATCTCGTCCTGGCGCGCCAGGACCCACGTGCGGTAGATGATGCCGAGCATGAATGCCGTCACGGCGAAGGAGATGACGATGGACGTCAGGATCAGAGCCTGGGGCAGAGGATCGTTGTAGGAGTCCGGGCTGGTCTCCTTGGTGAACAAGGGCGCGAGTCCGGCGTATCCCCCTGTGCTCAAGATCAGGATGTTGGTGGCGTTGGCCAGCAGCATCAATCCCAGCAGCACGCGGGTCAGGCTGCGCTCCAGGATCAAATAGATGCCGCAGGCGTAGAGGACGCCCATAACGATCAGCAGGGTCAGGTTGATGCTCATGCGGTACCTTTCCCGGACGCAGTGGATTCGGCCGCCTCTTCGGCAAGGTCAGCATGCCCAGCGGCGTCTTCCTCGCTGAGTGGCGCGCCTTTGCCTTCAAAATGCTCGTCGATTTCAGCGCCGAGGCTGCGGAGGACGTCGAGTGCCAGGCCCACCACCACGATGTACACGCCGATGTCGAAGATGGTGGAGGTGACGAACTTGATGTCTCCAAAGACCGGCAGCCAGAACTCGATAATGGCGCTTTGGAACACCTGTCCGCCCAGGAAGAGCGGGACCAGACCCGAGGCTGCCGCCGTCGCAAGTCCCGTTCCCAACAGCGTGCCGGCACTTATGGTCGCTGCCTCGCTCAACTCGAACCGGCCACCGGCCAGATAGCGGATAGTGAGGGCGAGACCCGCGGTGAGGCCGCCTGCGAAGCCGCCGCCTGGCAGATTGTGGCCAGCGAGGAGGAGGTAGATGGAGAAGACGATCATCGAGTGGAAGATCAGCCTGGTCACCACTTCGAAGATGATCGAGCGCCGCTCGGGAGCCAAGGTGCGGCCCGCCACCAGCCAGGCGTCCCGGGTCACGTCGGTGAACTTCTTGGCCACTGCCAGGGTGGCGCCGTCACGCGAATCGCGGTCGACGCCGGTGCGGCGCCCCACGCTGCCTTCCGGCACCGCATCTGAGGTCTTGATGCGGTCGCCGCGGCTGCGGACGAAGATCAGGCTGGCAACGCCCGTTGCGGCGATCGCGAGGACAGAAATTTCGCCGAACGTGTCCCAGGCGCGGATGTCCACAAGGGTCACGTTGACCACGTTCAGTCCCCCGCCGCCTTCGTATGCCAAGCGCGGGAAATCGAGTGAGATGGGAGTGGCAACGCGGGCGCCCATGGCGTAGATGGCCACGAAGATCATGGTGATGCCGAAGGCTGCGCCGATGATCACGCGGATCACCCGGAGCCTTCCACCGGTCCTGTCCCTGAGTTCAGCGGGCAGGCTGCGCATGGCGAGCACGAATGCCACCAGCACGATGGTTTCCACGAGCATCTGGGTCAGGGCAAGGTCCGGGGCACCCTGCAGGGCAAACATGAGGGCGATCCCGTAGCCCGTCACAGACACCATGAGCACGGCAAGGAAACGCTTGTTGGCACGGACGGCCGCCAGTGCACCCACCACGATGCCCGCCCCTGCAACTATCTGCAGGGGGGAGTTCGGATCGATGAGATAAATGCCGTCCGGCAGGGGTTTGTTGGCCATGATCAAGGCGGTCGCCGGAACCGCGAAAGCAACCGTCAGGATCACTGCCAGGTAGAAGTACAGCGAACCACGCTGGGTGCGTCCGGTGACCCAGACCGCAATATCGTCCAAGGCGCCAATGGTGTGCTGGTAGGCGCGGTCCCCATCCACCCAGTCGGGGACCAGGCTTTGAGCGCGGGAAACCATGCTGCGTCCGTAGAACATCGCGGCACCAGCCACGAACGTTATGGCTGTCAGTCCCAGCGCCGGAGTGAAACCGTGCCACAAAGCCAGATGTCCGGCGTCGACGGCGTCAGGACGATCGGCGAACAACGCCGCATACGGTTGGATCCACGAGTCCACAGGTTCCGGCCACAGGCCGTAAACGATGGTGAGCAAGCTGAGGATGGCGGGGGCGGCCAGGAACGCGGGCTTGATCGGTTTGAACGGTGTGGGTTCCACTCCCGGCTTGGTGGCAAACGCGCCCCACATAAAACGGGCGCTGTACGCGAACGTGAGGATCGAGCCGATCACCAGGCCCACCAGCATCCAGATACCCCAGGCGGGTGCATCGTGGCCCGTGGCGAAGTGGACGAAGGCCTCAAGGACGGATTCCTTGGCAACGAAGCCGGCCAAAGGCATCACGCCCGCCATGGAAGCCGCGGCAATCGCCGCCACGACCCCGAGGGCTCGTGAAGAGCGGAAAACACCGGAAAGTTTGCGGATATCGCGTGTACCT
This sequence comes from Paenarthrobacter aurescens, assembly GCF_025421775.1. Taxonomy (GTDB): domain Bacteria; phylum Actinomycetota; class Actinomycetes; order Actinomycetales; family Micrococcaceae; genus Arthrobacter; species Arthrobacter aurescens_B. The sequence goes on from NZ_JAOEFX010000007.1 coordinate 221,437, forward strand.
GATTGGTGGTCAATGATGCCCACCACCAGGAACAGCGCAGCCTTGAACAGGCCGTGGGCCAACAGGAGTGCGAGCCCGGCCAGTGCCGCGTCCGGCCGTCCAAGGCCCACCACCATGGTCAGGAAGCCCAGTTGGCTCACCGTGCCGTAGGCGAGGATGAGTTTGATGTCAGTCTGGCGAAGGGCCCGGTAACCACCCACGAGCATGGTGGCCAAGCCCAGCCCCAGGACCACCGGCAACCAGAATTCCGACTCGGAGAAGCCTGGCGCCAGACGCGCGACGATGTAAATGCCGGCCTTCACCATCGCCGCGGCGTGCAGGTATGCGCTGACGGGCGTGGGAGCGGCCATGGCGCCGGGCAGCCAGAAATGGAACGGAACCAGCGCCGATTTGGTCACCGCACCTGCCAGGATCAGTACGACGGCGGCAGCCACGGCCCCCTGCATGGGTCCGGTCATGAGCGCCCCGGCCTGGTCCAGGATCGCCGAGATCCGGTACGTTCCAGCCGCCTGTCCCAAGATGATGAGGCCCACCAGCATCGCGAGGCCACCGGCAGTGGTGACCATGAGCGCTTGCAGAGCGGAACGGCGTGCCGCCAAGCGGGTGCGGGCATAGCCGATCAAGAGGTAGGAAAGGATGGTGGTGAGTTCCCAGAAGATGAACAGCATCAGCAGGTCATCGGAGGTCACCAAACCAAACATGGCCCCGGCGAAGGCGAGGAGTTGGGCACCGAACCCGCCAAGATCCGCGTCCTTGTTCTTGAAGTACCGGGCGCAATACACCAGCACCAGGGAGCCCACGCCGAGAATCAGGAGGGACATGACCCAGGCCAAGGGATCCATGCGGAAAGCCAGTTCCAGTTTCAGGCTGGGGATCCACGGCAGGACTTCTTCTATGCCGCCGCCGGAATACACGGGCCCGTACTGGAAAATCAGCCAAATGAACGCGCCTGCGGGCACTGCTGCCAGTGCGTAGAAGGCGTTCCTGCCAAGTTTGCTGAAGATCAAGGGCGCCACAGTTGCCGCAACAAAGGTGATGGCGAGAACTGTGATCACTGTTTTCTCCGCAAAGTCAGGAACGAATTGTCAAAAGTTGGAGCAGGCGGTCATACGTTGGGTTCGGTCGGTCCAGTTTATCAAGGGGTCCGGACAGTTTTCGGCCAGTGGAGCCGGCTGCGCGCAAGGCTTAAAGCTGCATAACGCCGTGTTCTACACAAAGCGGTCTGTCATGTGCCCGCCGTTCTCCCCGCCGCTATAGCATTCAAGCTATGAACGCGGCCGCAGTTCCCAAAGCCTCACACCCGACGTCAGAGCTTGCCTCAGGACCCGTCGCCTCCAAAAAAGGGCAGATCCTCGCCTGGGCCTCCTGGGACTGGGGCTCGGCTGCATTCAATGCGGTCATGACCACGTTCGTCTTCACCGTCTACCTCACCTCCAATGCCTTCGGCGGAGAGGACGCGGCCTCGGCTGCACTGGGTGCTGCCTTGGCTATCGCCGGCTTGGCCATTGCGCTCCTTGCTCCTGTCACCGGGCAGCGTTCGGACGCCGGTGGACGCCGCAAGCTGTGGCTCGGAGTCAACACGGCCGCCACTGCCGTGCTCACTGCGCTCTGCTTCTTTGTCTTTCCCCAGCCTGAGTTCCTCTTGCTGGGTGTTTGCCTCATCGCGCTGGGCAATGTCTTCTTTGAGTTCGCCGGCGTCAACTACAACGCCATGTTGGCGCAGATCTCCACACCCAAGAACATTGGCAAGGTCAGCGGCTTTGGCTGGGCCATGGGGTACCTCGGCGGGATCGTGGCGCTCCTCCTGGTCCTGCAACTGTTTGTGCAGCCGTCTTTTGAATGGTTTGGCGCGTCCACGCAGGACTCCCTCAACATCCGGCTCGTGGCCGTATTCTCCGCGCTGTGGTTCTTCATCTTTGCTTTGCCCGTGATGTTCGCTGTCCCAGAGGTTCCGGCGAAGAAAGCCACTGCATCGCTGGGCTTCCTGGCGTCTTACAAATTACTGATCCGGCGCATCGGCGCCATCTACCGGACCAGCCCCCACACCATCTACTTCCTGCTGTCGAGCGCCATCTTCCGCGATGGGCTCGCTGCGGTGTTTACCTTCGGTGGAGTCATCGCCGCCGGCACGTTCGGTTTCGAGCTCAAGGACGTCATCTTCTTCGCCATCTTCGGAAACGTTGTCGCCGCAGTCGGAGCCATCATCGGTGGTTTCCTTGACGACAAGATCGGCCCCAAGGCCGTCATCGTCCTGTCGTTGGTTGGCCTCCTCATCGCGGGAACCTTCATTTTGGTCCTTGGCAACGGCGACTACGTCTTCTTCGGCAACGAATGGCCCGGGAGCAATACGTTCTGGATCTTCGGACTCCTGCTCTGCCTGTTCGTAGGCCCGGCCCAATCAGCCTCGCGCGCATACCTCGCAAGGCTCGCACCGGAAGGCGAAGCCGGCGAACTGTTTGGCTTGTACGCCACCACGGGGCGGGCCGTCAGTTTCCTGGCACCAACACTGTTCACCGTGTGCATCGCCATTGCCGCTCCTCTGGTTGCCGAAGGTGAAGCCCAGCGCTGGGGCATCCTCGGCATCATGGTGGTACTCCTCGCGGGCCTCTTGGTGATCCTGCCGGTCAAGCCACCGGCGAAAGTGGAAATAGCGGTCGTACCAGAGCGTTAACTACATAGGACCGGCTGAGCGCCATCAACGTACCAGACCGGTTCAACAGAGTTTAGGGTGGAGCTATGAACGTGGATGAGACCGAACTCCCGGGCCTTGGCGTCCGCAAGGATTTCGTCACGGCCTCGGGCCGTCGTATCGGTGTAGTGGAACTGCGTGAGGGCGAAACCGAACTTTTCGTCTCAACCTGGGATGACCCTGACACCTGCCAGGCGTCCATTCCGTTGACGGCCGACGAAGCCTCAACGCTCGGAAACCTCCTGGGCGGCCAGCACATCGCCATGCGCTTGGCAGAAGCCCATCGCGAGGTACCAGGGATCGTCACACGACAGTTCTCCATCACGCCGGACTCCCCGTTCGTGAATCAACCTATGGGCAAGGCACAGATCCGCACCCGTAGCGGCGTATCAATCGTGGCGATCATGCGCGAAGGCGAGGTTGTCCCCTCGCCTGCACCCGACGTCGTACTTCACCCCGGCGATTTGCTCGTAGCGGTCGGCACGCAGGAAGGCCTTGACTCGGCAGCCGACATCCTCCGCAACGGCTAACCGGGATGGATCCGCTCGCACTAGCCCTCGTTGAACTGGGGGCCGTCGTCTTCTGCCTCGGTCTCCTGGCTCGATTAGCGGGCCGAATCGGCATGTCACCCATCCCCCTCTACCTTGTGGGCGGTTTGGCCTTCGGCGCCGGTGGGTTCGTCAAACTGGACGGCATGCACGAGTTCGCCCATCTTTCCGGCGAAATCGGCGTCATCCTGCTGCTGCTTATGCTCGGACTGGAATATACGGCGTCAGAGCTGGTCACTGGCCTGCGGCGATCGTGGCAGGCCGGTGTCATGGATTTTGTCCTCAACTTTATTCCGGGCGCGGGATTGGCCGTGTTTCTGGGCTGGGGACTCGTAGGCGCCATCGTTATGGGTGGCGTTACCTATATCTCATCGTCGGGCATCGCCGCCAAAGTCATCACAGACTTGGGCCGCATCGGTAACCGGGAAACACCAGTTGTTCTCTCCATCCTCGTTTTCGAAGACCTGGCCATGGCTATTTACCTACCCATCCTCACGGCCATCCTTGCAGGCGTCGGATTCCTCGGTGGACTGCAGACCGTGGGGATCGCCCTCGCCGTGGTCACTGTGGTCCTGGTCATCGCCTTGCGGCATGGTCACCGGGTTTCGCAAGCGGTTCATAGCGAGAACTCCGAGGTGTTCCTGCTGAACGTGCTGGGGCTCGCCCTGCTGGTAGCCGGTATCGCGTCGGCTCTCCAGGTGTCCGCCGCTGTGGGTGCCTTCATGTTGGGCATCGCGATCTCCGGCGCTACCGCCCACAATGCCACCCGGATCCTTGAACCGTTGCGGGATCTCTTCGCTGCAATCTTCTTTGTGGCTTTCGGGCTCAACACCGATCCCACGTCCATTCCGCCGGTCCTTGGCTGGGCTCTTGTGTTGGCCGTCCTCACTGCCGCAACCAAGATGATGACGGGGTTCTGGGCTGCCAAGCGCGCCGGCATTGCAGTGCCTGGCCGCTTCCGCGCAGGGGCCGCACTGATCGCACGTGGTGAATTCTCCATCGTCATCGCAGGCCTCGCCGTCGCTTCCGGCGCCGTGCCCGACGAACTAGCCGCACTCGCCACGGCCTACGTCCTCATCATGGCCATCCTGGGACCGCTGGCCGCGCGCTTCGTGGAACCAGTGGTCAAGGCCCTCCGGAAATCACCCGGGGCGCCGCCGCGGACACCAGAGCGCACCCCGGCGTAGCGAAAGAGGCACCTAAAGTGCCGAAAGCCACACCCTCGCGGCAAGAAGGACGGCTAGATGGACGTCCGGTGGAAATTCTGGTGGCTGCGGCTGGCGGTCGGGCCGCGCTGGCCTTGGTAGCGGTTACCGTATTCACCGGATCCGTAGGGATGCTCAGCCGAGGAAGTCAATCGGAAGAAGCACAGCTGGCCGATCTTCATGCCGGGCCACAGCTTGATGGGCAAGGTGGCCACGTTGGAAAGTTCCAGGGTCACGTGCCCCGAGAACCCGGGGTCGATGAAGCCGGCCGTTGAGTGTGTCAGCAGACCGAGCCGGCCCAGGGACGACTTCCCTTCAAGGCGCGCAGCGATGTCGTCAGCGAGGCTGACGGTTTCATAGGTGGAGCCCAACACGAATTCACCGGGGTGCAGGATGAACGGCTCGTCGCCTTCCACCTCCACCAGTCGGGTCAGCTCAGGCTGTTCCTCGGCGGGGTCGATGTGGGCGTATTTGTGGTTGTCGAACAGCCGGAAAAACCGGTCAATCCGGACGTCCACGGAAGACGGCTGGACCATCGCGGGGTCGTACGGCTCAAGAACAATCCGTTGGGAGTCTATTTCGGCACGTATGTCGCGGTCAGAGATCAGCACAGCATCAAAAATACCCCATGCGCCCAAGACCCCATGCATTGTCCGGGCCGCCCCGTGGGACTATAGTTCCCGGACATGTAGAACCGCGCCCGTACCTGGGGGCAACGAGCATTCGCGGGGTAATTGTGAAAAAACTGGCAGTGTCGGCCTCCATCGTGCTGGCCGGAGCGCTGGCTCTCTGCGTGGCCGCCTCCAGCCAGATCCTGCCGGCCACCGACGCAGGCCCGGGTGGGAGCACCACCCCCTCCCCCAGCGTCGAGTCTGGTCTGACCGCACCTGAGTCAAGTACGACGCCGGACCCGGCACCTTCCGCGGGCACTCCCGCCGCTGGAATTGCTTCCGATCCCGCCACGGTGCCGGCCCTTGAACCCGGAACGGAAAGCGAAGCGCCGAGCCGCCCCATCGCCGTGGATCCGGTCATCGAGACGCCGCCGCCGGTGCCGAATATCGGGCCTTCGTGGGGTCCGGAGGGTCCTTCCACGGAAGGCACGGAAGACCCAGGCACCAGCGGCCCCACTGTTCCCAATCCCGTTGAGCCGGCACCCCCGCAGCCTTCGTCATCATCGGCCCTTCCGACGCCGACTGCACCCGCCGTGGGCCCGCTCCCAACGGAGACACCTTCGGGATCACCCTCGCCAACCGCCACGGCAACGCCTTCAGCTACTCCTACAGGCACTCCCACCCCGTCCCCGGCACCAACCGTCGCCCCGACCCTGTCACCGACACCAACCCTCACCCCGAATACAAGCCCCACTGCAACCCCGAGCCCCAGCCCCACGGCAACCCCCTTCCCTGGCAAGACCCCCAGCGGCGACACCAACCCGGACAACGGCGCCCTGGCCCTCCTCCCGGACAGCAACACTGCTGCAATCCTGACGGTGTTCAACGCGATCAACAGCTACCGGGCCTCACTCGGCCTGGCACCGGTGAAGTATCACGCAACGGTGGCGAGCCTTGCGCAGGACTGGTCGAACAACATCGCGTCGCGGGAAGTGATCCAGCACCGAGCCAATTTCTGGACGGATCCGCGGGCGCTTAAGCCGAACAACGGCGCGGGTGAGGTCATTGCCGTCCGCTGGGACCGCGATGCCGCACAGCTTGTGGAGTGGTGGAAGGGTTCCCCCGGGCATGATGCCCTGTTGCGTGATCCCCGGTTCAATGTCATGGGTATCGGCATCACCTACACGGACGGCAACTGGCAGACCACCCCGAACCGCTACACGCTCTGGGGTGTGGTCAACTTCTTTGGCTACACCACGCTGCCAGCCGGAACCACTACAGCGCCGGGCGGAACGGTGACACCTCCCACGGATCCTGTGGGAGCGTGCCAACCGGGCGACAAGTTCCAACCTCCAACCGTTAACCTCAGCAGCGCATCCATCCGCAGCGCAGCAGACCTCGTATCCATCAGCTCCGACGGCACTGTCTACTCCTACCCATCCTTGGGGAACGCGAAGTACGGTGCAGCGCGCAAGATCGGCATCGGTTTCACCGGGCTCAAGGAACTCTTCGTTTCCGACTGGGATCGTGACGGGGTCTTCGACCTGATCTCCCAACGTTCCGACGGTGCACTTCTGGTGTACCCGGGCAGGCAAACGGGCGGCTTTGGCTCACCCGGGGTGTTGGGACATGGCTGGCAGTCCCTGAACATCGATGTTGGCAACTGGTGTGCCAACAACCGCCTGCCGCAGATTGTTGCCATGGACGCATCGGGCGGACTCTGGTTGTACAAGAACGCCGGGATGACGTACATCCGTTCGCAGGCCGCGATTGGTACCGGCAACAGGGCTGGCAGGCTCAGCATGGTTGACTACAACGCGGATGGTTTCCAGGATCTCCTGACCGTTGAGCCCAACGGGTCCCTGCGGCTTTACCGCGGCAGCGGGCTGGCAACCCCGAAGCAGGAAGCCCGGCCTGTGGTGGGTGCGGCTTGGACGGACTACTCCGGGCTACGTTCACTGCAGGGTGTCACGGGCGCGAACACTACGGGCATCGCCGGCTTGGGAACCAACGGGGTGCTGGAGTTCTGGGACCTCACCTCTGGAAGGCTTACGACGCCGGTCGCGGTCGGCGGCGGTTGGAGCGGCTTCAAGCTCGCACAATAGAGGCCAGTAACTGTAACGCTCACACCACCGAACGCGACTCCATCACGGTTTTCAGCTGCTCCAGCTGGGCCACTTCGCCCTCCATGGTCTTCTGGATCATGCCGTTCATCAGCTTCTTCAGTCCCTTGGGGTGGTACTCGAGCGCGAACCTGAGGCGGGTGGTTGTGCCCTCTGTACTGAGGTAGTAGCCGCCGGTGGGGCGGGCAGGTCCGGCGACGACGGCGAAGCGCACTTCCGCTCCGGGCCGGGCCTCGGTGATCTGGAAGTCAGCTGCTATGGGGCGTCCACCTGGGCCGTTGATGGTCTGCTGGTAGAGCGCGCCCTTGTGTCCTCGGATGCCGGAGCGCAGTGAGATGCTGCGGATTCCGGAGCGCCAGAGGGAGTTGTTCATGCCGTCCATGAGGAATCCATAGACGGTCATGGCGTCCCTGCCTATCACCACTTCGTAGTCTGCAAATGCCACGGAAACCTCTTTCGGCGTACGGTTCGATGTCGTAGCCCGGTTCCCCATACGCTGCAGCTAACACCTTCAGAATAGTCAGCGGACGTCCCGCGGTAGTACATCGGCGACGAGCCTTGACCGAATGGTTACCTGGCGCTTCACAAAGTTACGGCTGACACAGTTGTGCCTTCGGGGTAGAGTTCCCGAGGCTGGCAAAAACCGATGTGGGGGGCGTTATGCGGGTTCTGGAACATCAATTACTTGCGGGGAAAGCACGACGGCGGTTGGCCGCCTGCGCGGCGTTCCTCGCCATTGCGGTGGGTGGCGGCGTCATCAGCGCGGTTCCGGCCACAGCTGCGACACCGATGACGAACGCAAGTGCCGCTGCAGTCAAGACCGCGGTTCCAACAACGGTGAACCCCCTGCCGAGCGTGGATCCCATCGGGGACCCGGCGAACTCTTCGGTCCTGGTCAACAAATCGCGGCCGCTGAATCCGGCGGGCTACGCGCCGTCGGACCTTATTAATGCGCGCGGCTCGGGCCAGTACATGCGGGCTGAAGCCGCCGCGTGGCTCAACGGACTGTTCCAGGGCGCGGCTGACGCCGGCACGGGCGGCCTGTCGATCGTGAGTGGTTACCGTTCCTATGCCACCCAAAGCCAGGTCTATTGGGGCTACGTCAATGCCTACGGCCAGGCCTATGCCGACACCATCTCGGCCCGCCCCGGTTACAGCGAGCACCAGACCGGCCTCGCCATGGACATTGGCAACGCCGCGGGCTCGTGCGGACTCAGCACCTGCTTCGGCGACACCGCAGCGGGCAGGTGGGTGGCCGCGAATGCCCACAAATACGGTTTCATTGTCCGCTACCCCAACGGCTATACGGGCACCACCGGCTACAGCTACGAGCCGTGGCATTTGCGGTACGTGGGCGTGGCTTTGGCCACCGACATGAACCGGCGCGGATTCCCGACCCTGGAGCACTACTTCGCGGGAAACACGGCAGCTGCAGCCAGCATCAAGTCCGGCGCGGATCTGGTGGCCGCGGACGCTTCGGGCCGACTGTTGCGCTACCCCGCGACGGCGGCAGGCGGCTATGCGGGTGCAGTCCAGATTGGTTCGGGCTGGTCCGGTTTGAAGCAGGGATTCGTTGTGGACTGGGACATTGATGGCGTTTACGACATTCTTGCCCAGTGGGACAACGGCGTCCTGGGCGTGTATCGCGGGCTTCCCGGGGGAGGTTTCGCGGGCCAGGTTGTTGTAGGCAACGGCGGTTGGGATCGCATGACCATCACCGTGGGTAAGTGGACCCACGCGCATGGCCGGCCCGGCGTCGTCGGATACTTCCCGGACGGCGTCCTGCGCTACTACCCCAACACTTTTGGGGGTGCGCTCAGCGCTCCGCAAATTATTGGCAAGGGCTGGAACGGCATGGAACTCACCATCGCCGACTGGGAGGGCGACGGCGCCAACGACATCCTGGCCAGGACAGCTTCCGGTTCCCTCATCAACTACCGCGGCGACGGTTGGGCAGGATTCTACGGACCGGCCACTACAGTCGGCACCGGCTGGCAGTACATGCGCGTCCTTGCCCCCAGCTTCGGGCTGACGGGCGCCGGCACTCGCGGCATCACGGCGCAGACGGCCGACGGCAACCTCTACAACTACGGCCTTGGCCGCGGTCAGTGGACAACGTACCGTCAGGTGGGTTCCGGGTGGAACAGCCTGAAGCTGTTCAAGTAGCGGGCAGACGCGCCTGTCATGAGGAGCCTCGCAACTGCGCTAAGCTAGGACTCGCTCGGGCGAATTTTCCCGGGCGACGCGGGCGTAGCTCAATGGTAGAGCGCTAGCTTCCCAAGCTCGATACGCGGGTTCGATTCCCGTCGCCCGCTCAAGGAAAACCCCGGATCCCAGGATCCGGGGTTTCTTTGTGTCCAGGGGCTGAATGCCCGACGACGGCACTCACCAAAGGGGGCTGGGAACCCGTCGACCGGAAGGCTTCACGAGCCTACACTCGTACGTACATCCACCTATCCGGGAGGTCCCCCAATGACTCTCACCGACGCTGGTGAGGCCGGTCCGCTCGCCGTCATCAACCGCCTGCTGGAAGCAACGAACAAGCACGATCTCGAAGGGCTGGCGGCGTGCTTCGCGCCGGGCTATGTCAATGAGACACCGGCCCACCCCACCCGGGGCTTCACAGGCCGGGACACCATCCGCAGCAATTGGGATCAGCTCTTCACGGGTGTCCCGGACATAAAGGCGCATCTTCTCTCGCACAGCATCAACGGCAGCACTATCTGGACCGAGCTGCAGTTGAAGGGCGCGTGGCGCGACGGTACCCCGCACGAGATGACGGGCGTCATCATTTTCGGCGTGGACGAGGACATCATCAGCAGTGCCCGCTTCTACCTGGAGCCGGTGGAAAAGGCTGCGACCGTGGACGACACCGCTGATCGCGTGACCCATCGTGTCACCCATGGCCGTCCAGCGGCCGAGCCGGCGAAATAGAGCCGGCATGCTGACCCCAGCCCAGTGACCCCAGCCACAACGTCTCCGTGGGAGGTGTATCGTCAGGAGTCAGGAGTCATTTTCGACTCCGCTCTAAGGGAGCCATCATGGGCGACAAATCACCGCGCCAAACTGCATCGAAGAAATCCAGTAAATCCATCAAGGAAAAGCGGGCGGATAAGCGGGCTTCCGAGTCCTCCGCCACCGAGGCCGCAAAGCCCTCTACCGGCAACAAGAAGTGACCGCGCCAACTGGCCAGCTGAGCATAGGCGTCCTTGCTACCTCGCTGAAACCCAACGAGCGGCGCCTGCCGATCCACCCGCAGCATTTGGAGCGCATCGCTCCGGAAGTACGCCAGCAGCTCCGTTTTGAGTTCGGCTACGGCGAGCGGTTTGGCGTCCCGGACACCAAGCTCGAATCGTTGGTGGGCGGGATGGGTACCCGCCAGGAGCTGATCGCCACCAGCCACGTCATCCTCCTGCCCAAGCCGCAGGCCCAGGATCTGGCAGAACTCCGCGACGGACAAACACTGTGGGGCTGGCCGCACTGCGTGCAGGACCGCGCAATCACCCAATTGGCCATCGACAAGAAGCTGACGCTCATTGCCTTTGAGGCCATGAACCACTGGGCCGGCGACGGTGGCTTCGGCCTCCATGTTTTCCACAAGAACAACGAGCTAGCCGGATACTGCTCTGTGCTGCACGCCTTGGCGCTCACGGGTTCCACCGGCGACTATGGCCGCCGGCTGAGCGCCGTCGTCATCGGTTTCGGTGCCACTGCGCGCGGCGCCGTGACGGCGTTGAATGCCCATGGCGTCCATGACGTCCAGGTCCTGACCAACCGGGGCGTCGCCGCCGTGGGGTCTCCGATCCACTCGGTGCGGATCGTGCAGTTCGACCACGACAACAACGCCCCGTTCCTCAGCCAGGTCATTACGGACAACGGGCGCAAGCCTTTGGCGCCGTTCCTGGCAGCGGCGGACATCGTGGTCAACTGCACCTTGCAGGACCCGAACGCCCCGCTGACGTACTTGCGGACTGAGGATCTGGCGGAATTCCAGCCGGACAGCCTGATCGTGGACGTTTCCTGCGACGAAGGCATGGGCTTCAGCTGGGCGCGGACCACCACGTTCGATGAGCCCATGTTCCGCGTGGGCGGTCACGTCAACTACTACGCGGTGGACCACAGCCCGTCTTATCTTTGGAACTCGGCCAGCTGGGAAATCAGCGAAGCCCTGCTGCCGTTCCTGGACACAGTGGTGGCGGGCCCGGACGGTTGGGATGCCAACGAGACCATCTCCCGGGCCATCGAAATCCGCGACGGCGTGATCCGCAACCCGGACGTCCTGGAGTTCCAGGGCCGCTCAGCGGAGTACCCTCATCTGGCTGCTGTTTAACGGAAAGCCATCGGCCTGACGAAACGTCAGTGAAGCGCCCGCGGTCCTGCCGCGGGCGCTGTCTGTTTTCTAGGCCGCCTGCGCCCGGTCCACAATCCGCAGCACCCGCCGCCGGTCGCGCAGGTCCACCTTCAGGTGCAGGGATGACTTCCGGGCAAGCACGACGGCGACTACCGCAGCGGCGATGGCCGGCACGCCACCTGAGATCAGGACAGCAAGGTGCGGACCGAGGTGCTCGGCGAGCCAGCCCATCATGGGGCCACCAATGGCCTGACCGCCGATCAGCACCACCAGGTAGAGGCTCATGACACGGCCGCGAATGCTCATGTTGGAGCTGGTCTGCACCATTTGGTTGGCCGCAGTGAGGAACATGAGGCACCAGAATCCGGCCAGGACCATGGTGACACTGAACCACACCATGGACGGCATCAGCGAGGAGACACAGAGCATGAGTCCGTACAACCCCGCCGACGTCACCACCGAGCGCAACCGAAGCTGGCGGCGCCGGGTGGACGCCACCGCTCCCATCAGTGCACCGAGCGCAACCATGGCGTTAAGCAGGCCGTAGCCTCCGGCACCGGCGTCGTACACGTGGTCCGCAAAGGCGGCCAGCAACACCGGCAGGCTCATGGCGAAAACTGCGACGAAGCCGGCCATGAGCCACGGCCAGTAGATAGTGGGCTTACTGAGTGCGTAGTTGAGCCCTTCGCGCAACATCCCCTTCTTGCGGGGTGTCGGCTGGCTGAGGTGCAACTGGTCCTTGCGGAGGATCAGCAGCATGGCCACCGTGGAGCAGCATGCCACCGCGTTGGCGGCGAAGGCCCATCCGGCGCCAACAGCCGTCAGCAGTACGCCGGCAAGCGCCGGACCGATCAAGCCTCCCAGCTGGAAGGTTGTGGAGTTCACGCTGATGGCATTGCGCAGGTACTTGGGGCCGACGAGTTCGTTGACGAAGACCTGGCGGGCCGGCTGGTCCAGGACCGTCACGAAGCCCAGGGCAAGTGCGATGACGTAGACGTGCCACACTTCGACGCGGCCACTCAAGGAAAGCACTGCCAACAGGGCTGCCAGCACAGCTGCCGCCGATTGGCAGATGATGAGGATCTTGCGCTTGGCAAAGCGGTCGGCAATCATGCCGCCCCATGGGCCAAGGAAGAGTGATGGCATGAACTGCAGCGCCACGGTAATGCCGACGGCGGTGACGGAACCGGAGAGTTGGAGCACCATCCAGTCCTGGGCGATGCGCTGCATCCAGATGGCGATCACGGCGATGAAGTGGCCGATCGCGAAGATCCTGAAGTTGGGGACCTTCAAGGAAATGAAAGTATGACGCCAGGGCAGCTTCTCGCTCACGACGGCGAGTGGCTGGGTGACGGTGTCCGGCTGGCTTGTGTCCGGCAAGGGCCGAGCGGACAGGGAATCGATGACGGGCTGGCTGACATTTGCCGCTGAAGGCGGTGGGGGTGCCAAAAGTAGTCCTCGGATGGAGAGTTTCGGTGGGATGCGTTTAACGCTATGGTTGCCAGCAGCAATTATGGAAGCGTATTGCGCCTATAACTAGCATTGCGGAACGCAATGGGCTGCTTGCAGAACAAGGAGAACCGGCGCAGTACTCCGGCCCAGCGCTGACCTGCGCTTTAGGAGTTCCGTGTTCGAACCTGTCCAGCTCCGTTCCTTTTTGGCCGTCGCTGAAACCCTGAGTTTCACCAAGGCGGCCGACCGCCTTGGGCTCGCGCAACCCACTGTCAGCCAGCACGTCCGCAAGCTGGAGGCAGCCGCCAAGCGTGTGCTGGTGGCCCGCGACACCCGTGAAGTCAGGCTCACTGACAACGGTGACGCGATGGCCGGTTTTGCCCGCAGCATCCTGGCCGCCCACGACTCCGCTGCCCGCTACTTTTCCGGATCGGCCATGCGGGGGCGGCTGCGCTTTGGCACGGCCGACGACCTCGCCATCACGGGCCTACCCCGGATTCTGCGCGAGTTCCGGCAGCTGTACCCACAAATCAACCTTGAGCTCACCGTCAGCCAGAGCGACCAGCTCTACAAACGGCTCAATGCCGGCCAGCTGGACCTCGTGTTCGTGAAATGGGTGGCCGGCGCCAAGGAAGGCACGGTGGTCAGGCATGACAACTTCGCTTGGGTGGGAGTCGAGCAGACCGTCCTGGAGCCCGGAGCACCAGTCCCGCTCATCGCCTACCCCGCGCCCAGCCTGAGCCGAAAACTGGCTATCGACGCCCTGGAGGCAGAGGGCCGGACCTGGCGGATAACCTGCAGCACCAAGCAGATCAGCGGAGTGCTGGCGGCCGTGCGGGCCGGGATTGGAGTCGCCGTCATGCCGGCATCGCTGGTGCCCGAGGACCTGAAGGTCATCACCCAGCGATTCGGGCTGCCGCCGGTGGGGGACGTGGACTTCACGCTGATCCGAAATCCACTGGCCAACGCCGAGGTGATCGACGCCCTGACGCAGGCCATCATGGGCAGGACGCTAAGCAAGTCGAACTAGTGGACCGGGCGGCTTGGCCGTCTGCGGTCCATGCGCGCATTCCACCACCTCACTACCCGAAGATCGTCCGAGGCGAAGCGGCCTTCCGGTACGGCGGCCCGGATACGTTCGTCGTCGAAAGGAAGCCTGGGACGCAGCTCCGCGGGAAGCCACGGCGCATACGGTAAAGGCTCACTGACCCCCTCGGCGAGCATCTGCGCCTGGGCTTTGGCGACGAGAGGCACCACCATGGTCCACTCTGTCAGCTGTGCCAGCGCGCGAATGGACCAGATGGGGGCGCGGACGTAAACAGGGTGGCCACCCGCCATCCGGGCGATCCTGCGGACAGCCGCTCCAAGTTCGAGCTCTTCGGCTCCGACAACCGCGACGGTCGGGGTGGGCACGCGACCTTCGAGGGCGGCAATCAGGGTGTTGACGGCCTCTTCCACCGGTATGGGTCGAACAGTCCGCTCCCGATATCCGACCGTTGCGAAAACCGGGAAGCTGCGCACCGCACGTGTCACATGGTCCACCATGTGGTCTCCCTGGCCGTAGATCATCCCCGCCTTGAGAATCGTGTGCTCGATGCCCGACTGCCGCAGGAGTTCCTCGGCAGCCCATTTGGTCTCGTGATAGGCGGAGCCACAACCCGGACGGGCGCGAAGGAAGCTCAGCATGACGATTCTTTGGACGCCCGCCCTCCGGGCAGCTTCAATGACGGCGCGGGTGCCTTCAACGTGAACCCGCTGGAAGGTCTGGTCACCGATCTCCCGGTTGATCCCCGCGCAGTGGGCTACGACGTCGCAACCTGCGAAGGCCTCCGTTAAGGCTTCGACGTCGGTGATTGCGGTCCCTGTCCGACGCGAAATGATGACGGTATCCGGCCTATTGAGTCGTTCCGCGAGGTGACGCCCTACAAAGCCGGTACCGCCGGTAATAGCCACACGCATGATCTAGCTCCTTCGCTTATTAGCAATTAAGCTAAACCGTATATAGCAATTGTGCTATATTGCAAACATGGCAGATGCAGCATCGGATATCTTCGCAGCGTTGGCGCACCCCACCAGGCGGCAAATACTTCAAGACCTCAAGGACGGCGAGTTGGCCGCCGGTGAGATCGCTGCGCGATTCAACGCCACGGGACCCACCATTTCCCGGCACTTGAGCGTGCTGCGCCAAGCCGGCCTGGTCACGGAACGGCGGGATGCCAACCGCATTCTCTACTCGCTCGTGGGTGAGCGCCTCGCACTGTCGGTAGGAGATTTCCTTTCCACGGTCTGCCCCGAGCAGATCGTGTTGCGGGAGGTCCGGAAGCGGAATCCTGCCCGCCCATCGACCAGGACGCCGAAAGAGGCCAGGACCTCCGAAGCCTGAACCCTAGCCGTAGTACGCTCACCCCATGATTCACGCCGAGCTCACCCGTCCATCGTCAAGCCTCCATGCGTCCTGGCTGGAAAGCTGGGACGAGTGGGGAACCCTTGACCAAGATGGCTCCGCGGCTTTTCTGGCAGCCCGCTACGATCTGGACCTCCGCGACAACAGCGACTTCGCCCAGTGGGTTGAATTGCTGCACCACATGCCTTTGGAAGAATTCCGGCCTCCCGAAGGCTTGGTCAACCAGAGCACCATCTGGGTGGTGGAGGGCAATTCTTATCTGGGTTCCACCAGTCTCAGGCACTCGTTGGTCAATGAGTATCTGACTGAAGTGGGTGGACACATCGGTTATGGAATCCGGCCAAGCGCCAGGGGCCGGGGACTCGCCAAACTTGCCCTCAACGGCGCCCTCCGGGAAGGGCGCGCCCTGGGGATGGAACGCGTCATGGTGACCTGCAAGCAGTCCAACCCGGCGTCCGCCCGGACCATCGAGGCCTGCGGTGGCCTCCTTGAAGGCGTCCGCCCGCCGGAGAGTTTCAGTCCGGACCTGGGTATCGCTGAGCCCATCCGTCGCTACTGGATCAACCTGTAGATAGTGGCGTTCATTTCTGTTCAGCAGGCGATACGCCCTGACCGGGTAAGCGCATTCCCGGTATCCTGTAAGCATGATCGACCTCACCACGCTGGCTGACCTCACGCCTGGCATCTGTTCCGTGACTCTCCGCTCCCACGGGATCGACGACGTCGTGCGAATTTCCTCCGACGCAGGCCTTGCCGGCATCGAGTGGGGCACCGACGTCCACGTCAGCGACCCGGAATCCGCCGGTCGTGCCAAGGCCGCTACGCATGCCGCAGGACTCACGGTCCTCTCCATGGGCTCGTACTACAGGTGCGGAGCCTTCGGGGATTTCGATCATGTCCTGGACCTGGCCACAGGCCTCGGTGCTCCGAGGATCCGGGTGTGGGCCGGGGAACTCGGTTCGGCGGGCGCCAGCCATGAACACTGGGACGCAGTGGTGAAGGACACGCAGCGGATTGCGGATCTCGCAGCCGCCCGTGGCGTCTCCATCGCGTTTGAGTATCACGGCAACACCCTCACCGACTCCCCCACCACCACCCTGGAGCTACTGACCCGGGTGAACCACGCCAACGTCGGCACCTACTGGCAGCCCGCCGTCGGACTTTCAGACCAGCAGGCGCTGGAGTCCCTCCACGAAGTACTCCCCCACGTGGTGGGCGTCCACTGCTTCTCTTGGGGGCCGGTTGCCGAACGCTTCCCGCTGCGGAACCGGAAATTGCTGTGGCAGACCGTCACCGACGTCCTGCGGGGCAACGGCAAGGACATGGACATCATGCTGGAGTTCGTCGAGGACGACCTTCCGGACAACGTCATCAACGACGCCTCATTCCTCCACACCATCACCTTGGGCGAGGACTAAGCCGTCCAACCCATCCGGCGGAGCCACCCGGCACAAAGCCCGGTCCACTGGTCCGCGCCGGGCGTTCCCACCGCCAGCCCAATTCCGTGGACGCCGTGCGGGAAGACGTGCAGTTCCACCGGGACCCCGGCCCGACTGAGCGCACTGGCATAGGCGAGGCTGTGGCCGACTGGGACCGAGTGGTCGTCGGCAGTGTGCCAGAGGAAAGCGGGCGGCGTGGCAGGGGTAACGTGCAGTTCCGTTGACAGCTCCCGCAGCACCTCCGGAGCCGCATCCACTCCGGTGAGGTTGTCCACACACCCCTGATGCGCGGAATCAACGAAGGAAATCACGGGATAGCAGAGGATACTGAGGTCCGGCGTGGCCTCTGCAACGTCCAGTGAGGCGTCGCCAGTGGACACCCCGACGGACAACGTTGATGCCACGTGTCCGCCGGCCGAAAAGCCTAAGACGCCTACGCGCGATGGGTCAAGGTTCAGCCCGTGCGCCCCTCCGCGGATCCACAACATGGCCTGTTTCGCGGCGGCGAGCGGCGCCGGATGCCTGTCCGGAGCCACCGGATATCGCAGGACGAACGCATGGATCCCCAGTGAGGCAAGCCATGCAGCCACCGGTTCCGCTTCGTGGTCGGCCGTTTTGGCGTAGCCTCCGCCGGGAAGGACCAGGACGGCAGGTGCCGCCATTCCGTAGCGCCCGACGGCGGGAATCACCGTGAGCGCCCGGGGCGCCTGGCCGTGCCGTGGTGTCATACCTGCGATTCAACCGGAGTTTCAGTGCTGCGGCGGAGCTTGACCGCACCGCTGACGGGAGGAGTATCGGGATCGCCGGCAGCGAGCCGGCCAATATCCTCGAGCGGCAGGTGGACGGTGGACAGGGCGGGCCGGAAGTCGCGCAGGGTTTCGATGTCGTCAAAACCAGCGATGGTGGCGTCGCGGGGAATCCACACGCCCTCCGGTCGAAGGGCGGCAGTGACTCCAATGGCCATGACGTCATTGACGGCGAAGATGCAGAGCCGCTCCTTTGATGCCTTGATCCGTTCGGCAAGTGCAAGTCCGGCCTCGTACCCGCCTGCGCGGTTGAAGCCGGCACGGATGACCTCGGCGGCTGGCATGCCGGCGTCGGCGAGCCCACGCTGGAAGCCGCGGACCCGGTCGTCCGATGTGTAGAGGCCCTCGGGTCCGGCAATGATCAGGAAAGCACCGTCATGCGTGGCGGCCAGTTCCACAGCGAGGCCGGCAGCCAGTTCCTCGTTGGGGACCTTCACCACGTGGTAGCCCTCGGTCGTGGACGCGCCAACCACCGGGTGGCCAACAACTCCCACGTGACCGCCATTGCGGCAGTAGCGGTCCAGTTCAGCGGCCAGCTCGGTGTTTCCCTGTTTGTCCTCAGCCCGCACGGAACGCGAACCGGCAATGACGATCGAGTCTGCGCGACGAGCAGCAAAGGCTGCCACGGCCTCTTTTTCATCCGAAGGAGCACCGGAGGTGCTGGCCAACAGCACCATACGATTCTGCTGGCGGGCCGCCTCTTGGACGCCACGGGCGATGGCAGAGAAGTAGGGATCGGCGATGTCGTGGACGATAAGGCCGATCAAGCCTGAGCTGGACTTCGCGAGCGCCTGCGCCTGCGCGTTGGGAACATAGCCGAGCTTGTCGGCGGCCTCGCGGACGCGCTCCGCGATGTCCTCGGCCGGCTTACGGGACGAGCCATTCAGGACTCGTGACGCCGTGGCCAGGGAGACCCCGGCCAAACGGGCAACTTCACTCAGTGTGCTGGCGGCCACGGGGGCCCTCCTTTTCTGCAAGCGTCGGGACTGGCGCTAAGGAAATTATGGCAGTTCCCGCCGAATTTTGGGAAAGCGCTTGCCAACCCGGCGCGCCATGGTGCATGATCAATTGCAGCGGGAATGCGCTTTCCCACACGAAATAAGCAAGCACCGGCATCCGCACAGCGACCGGCACACAAGGCACTGGAGAAAACATGGGCTACGAAACAAAGACGATCCGCATCGCCATGAACGGCATCACCGGCCGTATGGGCTACCGCCAGCACCTGCTGCGGTCCATCCTCCCCATTCGCGACGCCGGCGGCTTCACCCTTGAAGACGGCACCAAGGTTCAGGTGGAACCGATCCTGGTGGGCCGCAACGAAGCCAAGATCCGCGAACTCGCCGAGCTCCACAAGGTCTCCGAATGGACCACCGACCTGGACGCAGTCATCGCCGATCCCACCGTGGACATCATTTTCGACGCTTCCATGACCAGCCTCCGTGCCGCCACCCTGAAGAAGGCCATGCGCGCCGGCAAGCACATCTTCACCGAGAAGCCCACGGCTGAGACCCTCGAGGAAGCCATTGAGCTCGCGCAGATCGGCAAGGAAGCCGGCGTCACCGCAGGCGTCGTGCACGACAAGCTCTACCTCCCCGGCCTGGTCAAGCTCCGCCGCCTGGTGGACGAAGGCTTCTTCGGCCGCATCCTCTCCATCCGTGGCGAATTCGGCTACTGGGTCTTCGAAGGCGATGTCCAGGCTGCACAGCGTCCGTCCTGGAACTACCGCAAGGAAGACGGCGGTGGAATGACCACGGACATGTTCTGCCACTGGAACTACGTCCTCGAAGGCATCATCGGCAAGGTCAAGAGCGTCAACGCCAAGACCGCCACGCACATCCCCGCACGTTGGGACGAGGCCGGCAAGGAATACAAGGCCACCGCAGACGACGCTTCCTACGGCATCTTCGAACTCGAAACCCCGGGCGGCGACGACGTCATCGGCCAGATCAACTCCTCCTGGGCCGTTCGCGTCTACCGCGATGAACTGGTTGAGTTCCAGATCGACGGCACGCACGGTTCCGCCGTCGCCGGTTTGAACAAGTGCGTTGCGCAGCAGCGCGCCCACACCCCCAAGCCCGTCTGGAACCCGGACCTGCCCGTCACGGAATCCTTCCGCAGCCAGTGGCAGGAAGTCCCCGCCAACGCTGAACTGGACAACGGTTTCAAGCTGCAGTGGGAAGAATTCCTGCGCGACGTCGTCGCCGGTCGCGAGCACCGCTTTGGCCTGCTCTCCGCAGCCCGCGGCGTGCAGCTGGCCGAGCTCGGCCTCCAGTCCTCGGCCGAGCGCCGCACCATCGACATCCCGGAGATCACCCTCTAATGACGTCACTGATTCTTCCCACCGACGACGGCGGTACCCGCGAGTACCGCCTTCAGCCCGCCACCTCGTGGGTCAAGCCGACAGCCCCGCTGACCGCCCGCCGCGCTTATGCCGCTGCGCACGTCATCCCCGAGGTCGCCGCCGACAACACCCCCGGCGCCCCGGCTCAGCTCGACTGGGACGCCACCCTGGCCTACCGGCACGAGCTGTGGTCCTACGGTTTGGGCGTGGCCGATGCCATGGACACAGCACAGCGTGGCATGGGCTTGGATTGGGCCGCGACCCAGCAGCTCATCAAGCGCACGGGTGCCGAGGCCGCTTCCGTAGTGGCCGGCAGCAACGCGGCGACGGCAGGCAAATCCGTCCGCGACCTCGTATCCTGCGGCGCAGGCACTGATCAGTTGGACATCGCCACGCTTCCTGAGGGTGCGGCAGGCATCCAGGCCGTCATTGACGCTTACCGTGAGCAGATCGCCGTCGTCAGTGAAGCAGGACCCAAGGTCATCCTCATGGCCTCCCGCGCCCTGGCCAGGGTTGCCAACGGCGCCGACGACTACCTGCACGTCTACTCGACGCTCCTGCAGGAAGTTGACCAGCCTGTCATCCTGCACTGGCTCGGCACCATGTTCGACCCCGCGCTGGCCGGCTACTGGGGCTCCGATGACGTCTCCGTGGCTACGGAAACGTTCCTCAGCCTCATCCGCGAACACTCGGACAAGGTTGACGGCGTGAAGGTCTCGCTGCTGGACGCCTCGCACGAGGTCGCCCTCCGGGCTGCGTTGCCCTCGGACGTCCGTCTCTACACGGGCGACGACTTCAACTACCCGGAGCTGATCGACGGCGACGAGACCCACCACTCGGATGCCCTGCTGGGCATCTTCGCTGCCATCTACCCGGCCGCTTCGGTGGCGTTGCAGAAGTACGACGCCGGACAAGGAGCCGAAGGGCGCGCCATCCTGGACTCCACGCGTGAGCTCGGAAAGCACATCTTCAGCGCACCCACGTTCTACTACAAGACCGGTATCGCGTTCATGTCCTGGCTCAACGGCAAGCAGCCCGGCTTCCAGATGGTGGGCGGCCTGCACTCCGGCCGTTCCGTCCTGCACCTGTCCAAGACCTTCGAACTGGCCGATCAGGCCGGTCTACTGAAGGATCCCTCACTGGCAGCGTTCCGGATGTCGGACTTCCTGCGGATCAACGGGGTGGGCGCATGAGCGCGGATTTCTCACGCCTGTCACTGAACAGCGCCACCACCAAGAAGTGGACGCTGCCCGAGGCCGTTGACGGTTGCGCCCGCGCCGGCATCCCTGCGATCGGACCGTGGCGTGATCGCGTGGCCGAGGCCGGACTGGACAAGGCAGCCAAGCTCATCAAGGACGCCGGTCTCCGCGTTTCCTCGCTGTGCCGCGGTGGCTTCCTCACGGCTGCTGATGCTGAGGGGCAGGCTGCCGCATTGGCCGACAACTTCGAAGCCGTCCGCGAAGCAGTGGCTCTGGACACCCAGGAACTGTTCCTGGTGGTTGGCGGGCTCGCTCCCGGCGAAAAGGACGTGGTTGCTGCCCGTCAGCGCGTCGCTGACCGGCTCGAGGAACTGGTTCCGTTCGCTTCCGAGAACGGTGTGCGCCTGGTGCTTGAACCCTTGCACCCGATGTACGCCGCTGACCGCGCACTGATCTCCACCTTGGGCCAGGCCCTGGATCTCGCAGCGCCGTACGACGCGAAGGCCGTGGGCGTCGCCGTCGACACCTTCCACGTCTGGTGGGACCCGGAACTGAAGGCACAGATCGAACGTGCCGGCCGCGAAAACCGCATCGCCTCCTACCAAGTGTGCGACTTCAACCTGCCGATCGCCGCTGACGCGCTGCTGTCCCGCGGCATGATGGGCGACGGCGTCATCGACTTCGCCACCATCGGCACCTGGGTCAGGGACGCCGGATACAAGGGCGACATCGAGGTTGAGATCTTCAACCAGGAAATTTGGGACGCCGACGGCGACACCACCCTGGAAACCATGAAGCAGCGCTACGCGGAGCTCGTCCTCCCGTTCGCGTAACCACGTGATCCTCCTGCGGATGCCCTAAGCTCCGCGGGAGGATCGCTCCAAAACCAGCGGGTCCCTGCCAAGGTCACGGCAGGGGCCCGCTTTTTGGCGTCCCCGTGGTGTGTCCGTCCTGGCAGGGCGTACGGCTGTCACCCACTTCGATTACCGAACCGGCCTGACACGCCGCATTGTGGGTGTGTCGCAGAGGCCTTGGCTTCCAAAGTAGGTGGTGGCGGTACACCCGGGCGCTCACCGGGCTGGCTGGCCTGGGCGTACGGCTGTCACCCACTTTGATTTCCGAACCGGCCTGACACGCCGCAATGAGGCTGTGTCGCAGGGGCCTTGGCTTCCAAAGTAGGTGGTGGCGATACACCCTGTTTGTGTCAGCTGTGAGTCGCGGAATGGGCAGGTGAGATAAAAGGTACACAGCTGAAACATTGCGTCGACGAGAGGAAACAATGGCCTTTTACGCTGGTTTTACCTGGACAAAGACGTCCACGAAACCACTGAAAGGACACCACCATGATGCTCTTGAAGACACTCAGCTTTTTCCTCGATGCCAGCGCCAGCCACAGCGGCCCCTCCGGCGAATGCAGCCCCGAGCACTCCCCCGCTGTTGCCGTGCGACTGACGTCCAGCGCGTGGGAAGGCTGGCGGGATGACGCCGATCAGGGCTTTCCCGCCGAGGCCTGAGCTTTCAGCCCTCCATGAGTCCACCCCAGGACCATTTGGGAATCCGCAGGCCGGCAGGAACGTCGTCGGCGGAGCGCTCGTAGCGGGCCATGGTGTTGGTGGTGGCCCAAGCAAAGTAATCGTGCAGGACTTTGGCAAGCGGCTCGTCCACCACACCAACATCGGTCAGCGCTTGGTCAAAACACCCGATCGCCCGGAGGTTCATCTCTTCATGGGGACCGTTCCCGCTGTGCATCCTCACCACGGATGTTTCGTCACCGTAGCTTCCCGAGTACAGCGGCGGGCCACCCAAAGCCTCGCTCCAGTAGGCTGACAGCCGCTGGACGTGCGCCGGGTGAACGCCGTGTCGGAAGGCGTGCCCCACCACTTCGTCCTCCACCACCCTGGCATGCCAAGCCCGGGCCAAAGCAGCGAAGAAGTCTGTACCGCCGGCCGCCTCGTACACCGTCTGCATGGTGAAACAATGGCACGGGTGCGGCCGGACGGGAAGTGGTCTGCGTCGATAGCGTCCCAGTTCAGGAGGCTCGCGCAGCGAGCTGCACTTTGGCCTTCGGCAGGCCGATGAAGGTGACCGATCCGCCGTCGGGACCTCTCAATTCCAGCCTGATGTTCCGCGAGCCCTCTTGGGGTTCTACTGAGTTGACCTGAAAAACCTCACCGCTGATCCGGACGCTGTCGCCACCCTTAATGGTTTTGAGTTTCTTGTGTCGTATCTCAGCGCCCACGGCGGCGATCTCCACCATCTGTTTGCTCGGGTTTATCGCCGTGGGTCTCGCGGATTTCTTCGCCGTCCCGAATGACTTCGTCTTCCTGCTTCTGCACTTTGTCGCTCTTCTTGGTGTCCCGGGGCGGCAGCTGGATGCTCTCTTCAGCCTCAATGCCTCCCTGCAGTTGGCGGCCGCGTTCCATCTCGGCGTCGAACTCCGCGCCGAAGAGCAAGGACATGTTCAGGATCCAGAGCCACAGCAGCATGATGATGACACCCGCCAAGGCTCCGTACGTCTTGTTGTAGTTGCTGAAGTTCGCAACGTAGAAGCCGAATCCCAGAGATGCCAAGGCAAAGATCACCAGGGCGATCAACGAACCCATGCTCATCCAACGGAACTTGGGCTGCTTAACGTTGGGGGTGAAGTAGTAGAGCACCGCAATGATGGCCACCACGACGACAATGAGGACCGGCCACTTTGCGATGTTCCATACGGTCAAGAACGTCTCCGACAATCCGATGGCACCCCCGATGGCCTCCGCCACGGGTCCGCTCAGGACCAGCATGGCAGCCGCAAGCGCAGCTCCGACGACGGCGACAACCGTTACGGCGAGCATCGTGCCACGGAGTTTAACGAAGCCACGGCCCTCATCTACTTCGTAGACACGGTTCATGGCGCGGCTGAACGCGGTGACGTAGCCGGACGCTGACCACAGCGCCACCACGATGCCGAAGACCAGCGCGAAGCCGGCGGCGTTGGATTGGGTGAGTTCCTCGATGGGCTGCCGCAGCGTATCGACGCCCGGGCCTGGCGCGAATTGCTGGACCATATCCAGGAGGGCGGACGTGGTCTTCCCCGCGTCCCCGAAGATCCCCAACAGGGAGACCAACGCCAGGAGCGCAGGGAAGAGGGCCAGGACGCCGTAGTAGGTGAGACCGGCTGCGGCGTCCGGGCACTGGTCCTTGGTGAACTCCCGCAACGTCCGCTTGGCGATGTACATCCACGTGGGCTTCGCGAGGTCGTTCGGGCTGTCCGGCTTACGCGAGTCTTCCGGGGAGGGAGCGGTCTGAGCCTTGGCTGTACTGGTGTGGGCTGAGTCTTGTGTAGTCATGGGGCACTCGTCCGTTTGGGGTAGTTTGTGCGAACAACTGACCCACCAATAGTAAGCATGCTTACGATCATACGGAAGCGCACACGGCCTTTTATCGCCTGCGACCCCGGAAGATTACCGCGGAACCCACCCACCCGACGAACCCGAGGCCAAGGCACCATGCTGCCGCGAGCCACCCCGAGGCTCCGCCTGTCTGATCGCGGGCCGGACTACGCCAGCTTGCCCGCCAACAGGAACTCAAACGGTGACTCAATCACTGAACGGATCACCTGGCCTGCCGCTCCGAGGAGTGTCCCGGAGTGCTCCAGCCCGGACACCGTGAGGTTCTTCGGGTCCAGCAGCCCGGGCGCGTAGCGCTCCAAGCTGGCGAGCAACGCCGGCCTGAGCCACTCCGACAGCAAGGCAAAGTGCCCGCCCAGGACTACGGCTTCAATATCCATCAAGCGGGCAGAAGAGGCGAGCGCGACACCCAAGTACCGCCCGGCGTCGTGAACTGCTTTGGTGGCCTGCGGATCCTGCGCTGCCAAGGCAGCAAGCAGCAGGGCTGTGCGCTCACCCAGCGAGCCTTCCGAGGTTCCGGCGGCCTCGAAAATGGCTTCCTGCCCAGCGAACGTTTCGAGGCACCCCGCACCGCCGCATGAACAGGCCGGACCCTCCGGATGCACCACGATGTGGCCCAGTTCGCCCGCTGAACCGCCAGGCCCGGTGTATAGCTCAGAGCCGATGATCACCCCACCGCCGACGCCCACTTCGCCGGATACGTAGAGGAAGTCAGCCTGTCCGGCGCCGTACCAAAGCTCGCCGAGGGCAGCACTGTTGGCCTCATTGGATAGCCTGACGCCAAGCGGCGCGCCTTCCAGCAGTGACCGCGGGTTCAGTTGCTCACGCTCCCAGTGGAGGTTCGGCGCCGAGAGCACCATGTTCCGCTGTTCGTCCACCAGCCCGGGAACCGCCAACCCGCCACCGAGGATGGAGATCTTTTCGGCCGCCGCCGCGGCTTTTGCTTCGGCCGCCAGGCCCCCCAGGCGCTCCATGACGTTTTCCGGCGGCAATCCCCGGTTTCTAGACTCCACTGAGGCGTGGAATCGAAGGTTTCCACCAAGGTCCACCAGTCCTACGGCAAGGTAATCGACGTTGATTTCCATACCGACGACGCCGCGGCGTGAGCTGAGTTCGAGCCCTTGGCCTGGCCGCCCACGCTCCCCGTCGCGATAAAGCCCAACTTCGGCAACGAGCCCTGACTCTACAAGGTCGGCAACAAGGCTGGAGACGGCCGCCTTGGTAAGTCCGGTGCCGGCTGCGAGCTGCGCACGGCTGGGCTTGGCGTCCCCGGTCCGCGCGATGGAGTCCAAGACCAACGAAAGATTTCGACGGCGGACGTCGCCGACGCGGCCGGGCGCGGTTGACTCGTTCACTGGCGTGGGACTCCCTGCGGATTTGAAAAATGTTGCTGGCTTCCATTGACCATGATCCATCATCCCCCATATAGTTCAGATTGAAAACTAATTGGGGAGCTTTTCTTCCAGCCCCTCCCCCAGTGCTTTGCAAAGGAGCAAAATGACCCCGCAGCCCACCCCGCAGGACCGCTTCACCTTTGGCCTCTGGACCGTCGGATGGACCGGCGCCGATCCCTTTGGCGTAGCAACCCGGCCGGCCCTGGACCCTGTCGAGGCCGTACACAAACTGAGTGAGCTCGGCGCCTACGGCATCACGTTCCACGACAATGACCTGATCCCGTTCGATGCCACGACATCCGAACGCGACCTCATTCTCAAGAACTTCAAGGCAGCGTTGGCTGAGACCGGCCTGAAGACGCCGATGGTGACTACCAACCTGTTCAGCCATCCCGTATTCAAGGACGGCGGCTTCACCTCCAACGATCGTTCGATCCGCCGCTTCGCCCTGAGCAAGATCCTGCGCAACATCGACCTCGCCGCCGAGCTTGGCGCCGAAACGTTCGTAATGTGGGGCGGCCGCGAAGGCAGCGAGTATGACGGTTCCAAGGACCTGTCCGCAGCGCTGGACCGCATGAGGGAAGGCGTGGATACTGCGGCGGGCTACATCAAGGAAAAGGGCTACGACCTCCGGATTGCGCTGGAACCGAAGCCGAACGAACCCCGCGGCGACATCTTCCTCCCCACCGTTGGACACGGCCTGGCATTCATTGCCCAGCTGGAACACGGAGACATTGTGGGCCTCAACCCGGAGACGGGTCATGAGCAGATGGCCGGGCTGAACTTTACCCATGGCATTGCCCAGGCCCTGTGGGCCGGCAAGCTCTTCCACATCGACCTCAACGGCCAACGCGGCATCAAGTACGACCAAGACCTGGTCTTCGGCCACGGCGACCTCACCAGCGCCTTCTTCACGGTGGACCTGCTGGAGAACGGCTTCCCCAACGGCGGACCCACGTACGACGGCCCCCGCCACTTCGACTACAAGCCTTCCCGCACCGATGGCTACGACGGCGTCTGGGAATCAGCCAAGTCCAACATGTCCATGTACCTCCTGCTGAAGGAACGCGCCCTCGCCTTCCGGGCAGATCCGGCCGTCCAGGAAGCGCTTGCAACCTCGGGTGTCTTCGAGCTGGGCGAGCCCACCTTGAACGCCGGAGAAACCACAGCGGATCTGCTGGCTGACGCCAGCGCGTTCGAAACGTTCGACGCCGACAAGGCCGCCGAGCGCTCGTTCGCCTTCGTCCGCCTCAACCAGCTGGCCATCGAGCACCTGCTCGGCTCCCGCTAAGTCACCCCAACCACAGTCCCGTCGCCGGGCTCCGCGAGGCTTCCTCGCAGGGCCCGGTGACGGTTCGCCAAAGGAACAAAACGCATGCCCCTCGTAGCCGGGATCGACAGCTCCACCCAGTCGTGCAAAGTGGTTATCCGCGACTCAGTCACCGGCGCCTTGGTGCGCCAAGGCCGGGCGCCCCATCCTGAGGGCACGGAAGTCCACCCTGATCATTGGTGGACAGCCCTTCAGGACGCGATCGCCGAGGCCGGCGGACTGGACGACGTCGACGCCGTGTCCGTAGGCGGCCAGCAGCATGGCATGGTGTGCCTGGACGAAGCCGGCAACGTAGTCCGCCCCGCTCTTCTGTGGAACGACACACGCTCGGCGATCGACGCGGAAGAATTGACACTCGACGCCGGTAACGGTGATGCCGCCGCGGGCGCAGCGTATTGGGCATCCACCACAGGAACCGTACCGGTGGCATCGTTGACTGCCACAAAGCTCCACTGGCTGGCCCGGAACGAACCGGAGAATGCTCGACGCACTGCCGCGGTTTGCCTGCCCCACGATTGGCTTTCCTGGCGGCTGGCCGGCCACGGCCCTGGCAGTGGACCCGCATCGCTGGAACTCCTGCGTACCGATAGGTCCGACGCTTCAGGTACGGGCTACTTCTCGGCCAGCAATGGCGAGTATCTTCCGGAGGTGCTCGAAAGCACGCTCGGCCATGTCCCCATCCTGCCCGTCGTCGTGGGACCCCTGGAAGTTGGGGGCAAGACACCCGGCGGTGCTTTGATCGGACCCGGAGCAGGTGACAACGCCGCAGCAGGTCTGGGCGTCAGCGCCGCCGTCGGGGACGTTGTTATTTCCATCGGAACCTCGGGGACCGTGTTCGCAGTGTCGGGCGTTCCGGCGCAGGACGCCAGTGGGCTGGTTGCCGGTTTCGCCGATGCTACGGGCAATTTCCTTCCCCTCGCCTGCACGCTCAACGCGACAAGGATCTTTGATGCCACGGCCGCATTGCTCGGCGTGGACTTGGGGGAACTGGGCGCCTTGGCGCTCTCCGCTCCCGAGGGTGCCAATGGGTTGACTTTGGTGCCGTACTTCGAGGGGGAACGGACACCCAACCTGCCTGATGCCACGGGCTCACTCCACGGCATCACGGTCTCCAACTACACGCCGGCCAATCTGGCCCGAGCTGCAGTGGAGGGTGTGCTGTGTTCACTGGCGGACGGGTTGGCGGCGCTGCAGGCACAGGGCGTCTCCGCGCAGCGCATCATCCTGGTGGGTGGAGGTGCGCAATCGGAGGCCGTCCAGCGGGTGGCTGCTTCGGCCTTTGGACTGCCGGTTTTCGTACCCCGCCCCGGCGAGTATGTCGCCGACGGCGCTGCCCGCCAAGCGGCAGGCGTCCTCACGGGCCAGTTCCCTGAGTGGCCGCTGGATGGCGTGGACGTCAAACCCCGGGCAATCGATGGGGCTGCCCCCTTCCTGACGAGGTATCGCCGTTACGCCGCCAAGGTTGCCATGGGCTGATCATGGGCGCCTGTGCTCTATCGTGACAGGGTGAGCTCTGAACAATCTGCATCAGCCCGGCCTCCTGTCATGGAGGACGTTGCCCGAGTGGCGGGAGTTTCCCATCAGACCGTGTCACGGGTGCTGAACAACCACCCCAACGTGAGTTCCAAAACCCGTGAGCGCGTGGAACAGGCCATCACCGAACTTGGCTACCGCCGCAACACGGCCGCGCGCAGCCTGGTAACACGACGCTCCCAAACCATCGGCGTGCTCGGCAGCGAGATGGCACAATACGGGCCATCCCACACACTTCTGGGAGTCCAGCAGGCGGCAAGGGACGCGGGCTACTTCGTAAGTGTCGCCGGCCTAAGGGAAGTCACACCGGAGACCATCAAGGACGCCATTGCCCACTTCATGGATCAGGGCGTGGACGGCATCGTTGTGACTGTGCCCCACCCTGGAACTTTTGACGTTCTCCGGGACATTACCGTTCCAGTGCCCTTGGTCGCCGTGGGGTCTGTCGGCGATGAGCACCTCGGCGGCGCCACCGTTGACCAACAGGAAGGGGCGCGGCTCGCGGTCCAACACCTCCTGGACCTTGGGCACAAGCAGATCGGCCA
This sequence comes from Paenarthrobacter aurescens, assembly GCF_025421775.1. Taxonomy (GTDB): domain Bacteria; phylum Actinomycetota; class Actinomycetes; order Actinomycetales; family Micrococcaceae; genus Arthrobacter; species Arthrobacter aurescens_B. Next base: position 250,802 of record NZ_JAOEFX010000007.1, read on the forward strand.
CCTCTCCGGACCTGTTGACTGGATTGACGCCGCTGCCCGGATCGACGGTTGGCGTGAGGCATTGGCGGAGGCCGGGCTTGAACCGGCCACACTGATCGAGGGCGATTGGAGTGCTGGGTGCGGTTACCGCGAAGGCCTGAAAATCGCCGCCGACCGTTGCGTGACGGCACTGTTCGTAGCGAATGACCAGATGGCCCTCGGTGTCCTGCGCGCATTCAACGAAACGGGTGTGCAGGTGCCGCAGGACATCAGCGTTGTGGGCTTTGACGACCAGCCCGAGTCCGCTTACTTTATCCCTCCGCTGACTACGGTGGCGCAAGACTTCGAAGAGCTAGGCCAGCGCTGCATCAGCCTGCTCCTGGACCGTTTGGAGAACGGCGATACCGTCTCAGCTGCCACAGTCCCGCCACGCCTCGTAGTCCGATCCACCACGGCGCCTCCCCTCACCGCCTAACCCAGCGGGAGACGGATAACGCTCCACCGAGAGCTCAAAAGAGCGTTATCCATCCCCGGTTTGGGCGCGTCCGCCAAGAACCCGCATCTTGAGCCTCGTTTTCAGACTGCACGCTCTTGACATCAAAGTTGTGAGCGCTAACAATTACATCAGACCTTCTTCAGTTTTCCACCCCGACCCCGGCAATGAGGCCTTGGCCTGCCGGATGGAGACCCCATGAATACCTCTGAAAACCTCCCGCTCGACGAGCAATTCGTCATCGGCGTGGACTATGGCACCTTGTCTGGACGCGCCGTCGTCGTGCGTGTATCGGATGGTGCCGAAATCGGCAGCGGCGTGTTCGAATATCCGCACGCCGTCGTCACAGAAAACCTCCCCGGCAGCGGCCAACGATTGCCCGCCGACTGGGCACTCCAAGTACCCAACGACTACCGCGACGTCCTGCGCAATGCTGTACCGGCCGCCGTCGCCGATGCCGGAATCATCCCGGAGAATGTGGTTGGCATCGCCACCGACTTCACCGCCTGCACTATGGTTCCGACCACGGCGGACGGCACGCCGCTGAACGAACTGGAACTCTTCGCGGACCGGCCGCACGCCTTCGTGAAACTGTGGCGCCACCATGCCGCACAGCCGCAGGCAGACCGCATCAACCAGCTGGCGGAAGAACGTGGTGAGTCCTGGCTTCCCCGCTACGGCGGCCTCATCTCCTCCGAGTGGGAGTTCGCCAAGGGCCTGCAGCTCCTTGAGGAAGATCCGGAAGTCTACGCCGCCATGGATCACTGGGTTGAGGCCGCCGACTGGATCGTCTGGCAGCTTTGCGGGAGCTACGTCCGCAACGCCTGCACTGCCGGATACAAGGGCATCTACCAGGACGGAAAGTACCCTTCAGAGGACTTCCTGGCAGCCCTCAATCCTGATTTCAAGGGCTTTGTCAGCAGCAAGCTGGAACACACCATCGGCCGCCTGGGCGACGCCGCCGGTTACCTCACCGAAGAGGCCGCGGCGTGGACGGGACTTCCGGTGGGAATCGCCGTGGCAGTAGGCAACGTCGACGCCCACGTCAGCGCGCCGGCCGCAAACGCAGTGGAGCCAGGGCAGCTCGTGGCGATCATGGGCACGTCCACATGCCATGTCATGAACGGCGACGTGCTCCGCGAGGTCCCCGGCATGTGCGGTGTGGTGGATGGCGGCATCGTGGACGGCCTCTGGGGATATGAAGCGGGTCAGTCCGGAGTTGGCGACATCTTCGGCTGGTTCACCAAGAACGGCGTTCCGCCCGCGTACCACAAGAGCGCCAAGGACAAGGGTCTGGGCATCCACGAGTACCTCACTGAACTCGCGGAGAAGCAGGCCATCGGCGAGCACGGGCTCATCGCCCTGGACTGGCACTCAGGCAACCGCTCAGTACTGGTGGACCACGAACTTTCCGGTGTGGTGGTGGGCCAGACCCTGGCAACCAAGCCCGAGGATACTTACCGCGCACTGCTGGAAGCCACTGCGTTCGGCACCAGGACAATCGTGGATGCATTCCGCGATTCCGGTGTGCCGGTCAAGGAGTTCATCGTGGCCGGCGGGCTCCTGAAGAACAAGTTCCTGATGCAGGTTTACGCCGACATCACCGGCCTGCAGCTCTCAACGATTGGATCTGAACAAGGTCCGGCGCTGGGCTCGGCGATCCATGCGGCTGTGGCTGCGGGAAAGTACAAAGACATCCGTGAAGCCGCAGCCTCCATGGCAGCTGCACCCGGCGCTGTCTATACGCCCATTCCGGAGAACGTGGCCGCGTACGAGGTCCTCTTCCAGGAGTACCGCGCTCTGCACGATTACTTCGGCCGTGGCACCAACAACGTGATGCACCGCCTCAAGGCCATCCAGCGCGCCGCGATCCAGGGTTCAGGAAGCCAGGGTTCAGCAGGGCAGGGTTCAGGAAGCCACGGTTCAGCAACGCAGGCAACCACCCTCGAAGGAGCAAACGCATGAGCACCCTCCTCGAAACGATCGCAAGGGTCCGCAAGGAAGTCTGCGAGCTGCATGCAGAACTGACCCGCTATGAACTGGTGGTCTGGACGGCCGGCAACGTCTCGGGCCGGATTCCAGGGCACGACCTCATGGTCATCAAGCCATCGGGCGTTTCCTACGATGACCTCACACCGGAGCTCATGGTGGTCACTGACCTCTATGGCACCCCGGTCAGGGGCATGAACACCGGAAGTGCCGGAACCGTGGACTGCGGCAACCCGGACCTCTCGCCGTCCTCCGACACCGCCGCCCACGCCTACGTCTACCGGCACATGCCGGAGGTAGGAGGCGTTGTCCACACGCACTCCACCTACGCCACCGCCTGGGCTGCGCGCGGCGAGGAAATCCCCTGCGTACTGACCATGATGGGCGACGAGTTCGGCGGCCCCATCCCCATTGGACCGTTTGCGTTGATCGGAGACGATTCGATCGGCCAAGGCATCGTGGAAACCCTTAAGAACTCCCACTCGCCCGCGGTCCTGATGCAGAACCATGGGCCTTTCACCATTGGCAAGTCAGCCCGCGAGGCCGTCAAGGCAGCGGTGATGTGTGAGGAAGTGGCCCGCACGGTCCACATCTCCCGGCAACTCGGTGAGCCCCTGCCCATCGACCAGGCAAAGATCGAGTCCCTCTACGACCGATACCAGAACGTTTATGGCCGCTAACGCGGTCAGCCAGAAGCAACCTCGAAAAAACCAAGAGCACCCAGGAGCCACCACAATGCCCAGCGCCAACACCACATCCGCCAACAACACTTCCCTGGGTCAGTACGAGGTCTGGTTCCTCACCGGCAGCCAGCACCTTTATGGTGAGGATGTCCTCAAGCAGGTGGCAGCGCAGTCGCAGGAGATTGCCAACGCCCTGAACGCCAGCAGCGACGTCCCGGTCAAGCTCGTGTGGAAGCCGGTTCTCACTGATTCCGATGCCATCCGCCGCACCGCCCTGGAAGCCAACTCGAACGACTCCGTGATCGGCGTGACTGCATGGATGCACACGTTCAGCCCGGCCAAGATGTGGATCCAAGGCCTGGACGCGCTCCGCAAGCCGTTGCTGCACCTGCACACGCAGGCCAACCGGGACCTGCCGTGGGCTGACATCGATTTTGACTTCATGAACCTCAACCAGGCAGCTCACGGCGACCGGGAGTTCGGATACATCCAGTCGCGCCTCGGCGTGCCGCGGAAGACCGTCGTCGGGCATGTCAGCAATCCCGAGGTCGCCCGCCAAGTGGGTGCGTGGCAGCGCGCCTCGGCCGGCTGGGCCGCCGTCCGCACGTTGAAGCTGACCCGCTTCGGCGACAACATGCGCAACGTCGCCGTCACCGAAGGCGACAAGACCGAAGCCGAGCTTCGCTTCGGCGTCTCGGTAAACACCTGGTCCGTCAACGAGCTCGCCGAGGCTGTCCACGGGGCCGCAGAGTCCGACGTCGACGCCTTGGTTGCCGAGTACGAGCGCCTTTATGAGGTGGCTGACGAGCTGAAGGCCGGCGGTGCCCGCCACGAGTCGCTGCGGTACAGCGCCAAGATCGAACTGGGCCTCCGCAGCTTCCTGGAATCCAACGGTTCTGCAGCGTTCACCACGTCCTTCGAAGACCTGGGCGAGCTGCGCCAACTCCCCGGCATGGCTGTCCAGCGCCTGATGGCCGACGGTTACGGCTTCGGCGCCGAAGGTGACTGGAAGACAGCCATCCTGGTCCGCGCCGCCAAGGTCATGGGCGGAGACCTGCCTGGCGGCGCCTCACTCATGGAGGACTACACCTATCACCTGGAGCCGGGCTCGGAGAAGATCCTGGGTGCGCACATGCTGGAGGTCTGCCCGTCGTTGACCGCCAAGAAGCCGCGCGTGGAGATCCACCCGCTGGGCATCGGCGGCAAGGAAGACCCTGTCCGCATGGTGTTCGATACCGACGCCGGCCCCGGCATCGTCGTTGCCCTGTCCGATATGCGCGATCGGTTCCGCCTGGTCGCGAACGTGGTGGACGTCGTCGACCTTGACCAGCCACTCCCCAACCTTCCGGTGGCCCGCGCACTGTGGGAACCCAAGCCGAACTTCGCCACGTCGGCCGCCGCGTGGCTCACCGCCGGCGCCGCGCACCACACGGTATTGTCCACGCAGGTGGGCCTGGACGTGTTCGAGGACTTCGCCGAAATCGCCAAGACCGAACTCCTCACCATCGACGAAGGCACCACCATCAAACAGTTCAAGAAGGAACTCAACTGGAACGCCGCGTACTACAAACTGGCCGGCGGCCTGTGAGCGCTGAATACACGCTGAGCGCGGGCGGTTACACCGCTGTTGTCACCGCCCGCGCGGCAGCCCTTCGTGTCCTCCAGTTCGAGGGCCGCGACCTCGTGGTCCCATTCCCATCCGGCGGCCCCATCCCGGACTATCGCGGCATCATCGCCGCGCCGTGGCCCAACCGGATCGCGGACGGCAAGTACGCTTTCGATGGCAACAAACACCAGCTTCCAATCAACGAACCTGAGCGGGAAACAGCGCTGCACGGGCTCGCCTTCCCGCTCGACTGGACGCTGAAGGAGTCCGGCGCCGGGTCGCTCACCCTGACCTGCACCGTGGGTCCGACGGCGGGCTACCCCTTCGTCCTGGAGCTTGAGACACGGTTCACACTGGACGACGCCGGGCTTCACACCTCGGTCACGGCCCGGAATGCCGCCGACGTCGCCGCACCCTACGGCGTGTGCCCGCACCCTTACCTCGTGGCCGGTCCTTCACCCCTGAATGAGTGGGTCCTGGAGTTTACCGCCGATTCGTTCCTTGAGGTCACCCCGGACAGGCTCCTGCCTGTTGGCCTGATGCCTCTGGACGGCCACCCTTTCGACTTCCGCTCGGCACGGGCCATAGGCAGCACCGAGATCGACCACGCCTTCACAGGCATAACGTTCGACGGCGGTCTGGCGCGGTTGTCGCTGCGCGACACGGCGGGCAAGGGAGTCGGAGGGTCCGGCGTCGGGATGTCGTGGGACGAAAGCTGCCCATGGCTGCAGATCCACACGGCTGACAAGCCTGCACCGATCCCTGGCCGAATCGGCCTGGCCGTGGAGCCCATGACTGGCCCGCCGGATGCCTTCAACAGCGGAACGGACCTGATCCGGCTGGAACCGGGCGCCCGGCACACCGCGTCCTGGAGCATCTACGCCCTGTAGCGCGTTCCCGCCCAGTTAGCCGAGGCAACGGGGGGGCACAAGCCCGGCTTTCCGCGAAACTGCTCGCGGGAACCCGGGCTTTTCGGGGACTAACTGGGCAGGAGCGCAGCTAAGCGCCCGCAGTGCTTTGCCGGACGACCAGCTCGGGCGTGAACACCACGGCCCGGTGCTTGGTTCCGCCGCTGTCCTGTTCCTCTGCGAGGAGCTCTATCGCTGTGCGGCCCAGGGCCTCCGTGGGCTGCCGGATGGAAGACAGGGGAACTACTGCGGAGATGGCGAAATCGATGTCGTCATAGCCAATCAGGGCGATGTCCTCGGGAATCCGGACGGTCCGCAGCATGGTCAGCGACTGCATCACACCCAGCGCCAGGAGGTCGTTGGAGCAGAATACGGCCTCGGGCCGCTCAGCCGGGTCCCGCTCCACGAGCTTGTTGCCCACCTGTCGGCCAGCAAGGACGGTCTGCCCTGCGGAGTCGAGGACCTCAATGGTTGCCCCGTTCACCTCGGTCACAGCACGCTGCGCGCCCTTGAGTCGGCTGGCCACCTGACGGATGCTGGTGGTGCCAACAAAGGCCAAACGACGGCGGCCCGTGTCCAGCAGGTGCCGGGCGGCCAAATACCCGCCTTCCTGGTCATCCACGGACACTGAGCTGCAGCGCTCTGTATCAGCCAGTTCGTCTACCAACACAGTGGGAACGCCGCGTTCCCGGAGGGTGTCGATCCGCTCTGACACGTTGCCGACCGGTGAAATGAGCAGTCCCTGGACTCGCTGTTCCTGGAACAGATCCATGTAATGCGCTTCGCGCGAAGCATCCTGACCGCTGTCGCCTACCAGCACGACACTTCCCAGCGCCGTGGCAGCGTCCTCCGCGGCACGCGCCACTGAGGAGAAGAACGGGTTTCCAACGTCGAGCACAATCAGGCCGATGGTGCGGCTCTGGCCGGCGCGGAGTTGACGGGCGGCGTCGTTGCGGACGAAACCAAGTTCCGCGATGGATTTCAGAACGCGTTCCTTGGTCCTCTGCGAAACCCTGTCCGGATAATTCAGCACATTGGAAACAGTTCCCACTGCTACCTGGGCGTGGGTTGCAACGTCTTTGATGCTGGCTGTCTGGGACATGCTTTCCGTTCTCCGCTGGCTGACGTCAATGTGTTGGAAACGCCTTGACACCCTCCCGTTTACGAGGGTAATTTGAATCGTAACAAATGAAACGATTCAAAGACGAGTAACCCTGGAGATCCGCACATGAGGGTTTGTTTCCGCTCTTCAGTCCAGCCGGAACTGATGGCCGAGTACAAGCAGCGCCACGCCGCCGTATGGCCGGAGATGCTGTCCGCACTGAAGAACGCGGGGTGGAACAACTATTCCCTGTTCCTCGCTCCCGACGGCCAATTGATCGGCTACCTGGAATGCGAGGACTACGCAGCAGCGCAGGCACGGATGGCCCTGACGGAGGTCAATGCCCGCTGGCAGGCCGAGATGGCAACCCTGTTCGCCAACAGCGACCTCCCTCCGGACCAGGGGTTCGAGATCGTCGAAGAAGTTTTCAACCTCGAAGATCAACTCGCTGCCACAGCCAACGTCACGGACGCGGCAGCCTCCGCACAGATAGACAAAGACTCAGCCAACGTTTACCAAAAGGAACAAGCATGAACACCACAGAATCGGCCCTGGACCGTCTAGGGGAACTGGCCATTGAAGTGCCGTCCTGGGCCTACGGAAATTCCGGGACCCGGTTCAAGGTCTTCGGCACTCCGGGCACTCCGCGCACCGTCCAGGAAAAGATCGCAGACGCCGCCAAGGTCCATGAGCTCACTGGCTTGGCGCCCACCGTCGCACTGCACATTCCATGGGACAAGGTGGACGACTACTCCGCGCTTCGCGAGTACGCCGCCGGTTTGGGCGTTGGGTTGGGCACCATCAATTCCAACACGTTCCAGGATGACGAGTACAAGTTCGGCTCCCTGACCTCCTCCAACGAATCCGTACGCCGCCGCGCGATCGATCACCACCTGGAGTGCATCGAGGTCATGCACGCTACCGGGTCCAAGGACCTGAAGATCTGGCTGGCGGATGGCACCAACTACCCGGGCCAGGACGATATCCGCGGCCGTCAGGACCGCCTGGCCGAGTCCCTCCAGGAGATCTACGCGGGCCTCGGTGACCAGCAGCGCCTGGTCTTGGAATACAAGTTCTTCGAGCCGGCTTTCTATCACACCGATGTCCCGGACTGGGGCACCTCCTACGCGCAGACCCTGGCCCTCGGCGAGAAGGCCTTTGTCTGCCTGGACACCGGCCACCACGCACCGGGCACCAACATCGAGTTCATCGTCATGCAGCTCCTGCGCCTGGGCAAGCTGGGCTCGTTCGACTTCAACTCCCGTTTCTACGCCGATGATGACCTGATTGTTGGCGCGGCTGATCCGTTCCAGCTGTTCCGTATCATGCATGAGGTCATTCGCGGCGGTGGATTCGGCAAGGATTCCGGCGTCGCCCTGATGCTGGACCAGTGCCACAACCTGGAAGAGAAGATCCCGGGCCAGATCCGCTCGGTGCTGAACGTCCAGGAAATGACGGCCCGCGCCCTGCTCATCGACACTGCGGCGCTCTCCGAAGCCCAGCGTGCAGGGGATGTCCTGGCCGCCAACGGCATCTTCAACGATGCCTTCTACACCGATGTCCGCCCGGTCCTGGCCGAGTGGCGCGAAACCCGCGGCCTTCCCGCCGACCCGATGGCCGCCTACAAGGCCAGCGGCTACCAGAAGAAGATAAACGAGGACCGCGCAGGCGGCCAGCAAGCCGGATGGGGCGCATAAGGGCATGAACATGCAGAACACAGCCAAGACTGTTGAAGAACTGATTTCCCGGTCCAACCGCCTCGGCGCGGACAAGCGGAACACCAACTTCGCCGGCGGCAACACCTCCGCCAAGGGCACCGAGAAGGACCCCGTCACGGGCCAGGACGTTGAACTCCTCTGGGTCAAGGGCTCCGGCGGCGACCTCGGCACGCTGAAAGCTGAGAACCTTGCAGTCCTCCGGCTGGACCGGCTGCAGGCACTGAAGTCCGTTTACCCCGGCGTCGAGCGTGAAGACGAGATGGTGGCCGCTTTCGATTACTGCCTGCACGGCAAGGGCGGCGCGGCGCCGTCGATCGACACCGCCATGCACGGCCTGGTTGACGCTGCCCACGTTGACCACCTGCACCCGGACTCGGGCATCGCTATCGCCACGGCGGTGGACGGCGAGGCACTGACCTCCAAGGTCTTCGGCGACAAAGTTGTCTGGGTTCCGTGGCGTCGGCCCGGTTTCCAGCTCGGCCTGGACATCGCGGCGATCAAGGAAGCCAACCCGCAGGCCATCGGCACCATCCTGGGCGGCCACGGCATCACCGCCTGGGGCGCCACCAGCGAAGAGGCCGAGGCCAACTCGCTCTGGATCATCGACCAGGCAGAGAACTACATCAAGGACAACGGCAAGGCCGAGCCCTTCGGCGCCACGCTCCCCGGCTACAGCGCCCTCCCCGAAGCCGAGCGCAAAGCCAAGGCTGCTGCCCTCGCTCCCGTGATCCGCGGCCTGGCCTCCACCGACAAACCGCAGCTGGGGCACTTCAGCGATGACGCCGTCGTCCTTGAATTCCTCGCAGCGGAAGAGCACCCGCGTCTCGGCGCACTGGGCACGTCCTGCCCGGACCACTTCCTCCGCACCAAGGTCAAACCGCTGGTGCTGGACCTCCCGGCGGACGCCTCGATCGAAGACTCCGTGGCCCGGTTGAAGGAACTGCACGTCGCCTACCGCGAGGACTACCAGGCGTACTACGACCGCCATGCAGACGAGAACAGCCCGGCCCTGCGCGGCGCGGACCCTGCCATCGTGCTGATCCCCGGCGTGGGCATGTTCTCCTTCGGCAAGGACAAGCAGACCGCACGCGTGGCCGGCGAGTTCTACCTCAACGCCATCAACGTGATGCGCGGCGCCGAGGCCATCTCCACCTACGCCCCCATCGAGGAATCCGAGAAATTCCGCATCGAGTACTGGGCGCTGGAAGAGGCCAAGCTCGCCCGCATGCCCAAGCCCAAGTCCCACGCCACGCGCGTCGCACTGGTGACCGGTGCGGCGTCGGGCATTGGCAAGGCGATCGCCACCCGTTTGGCGTCCGACGGCGCGTGCGTCGTCATTGCCGACCTGAACCTTGAGAACGCGCAGAAGGTCGCCGAGGAACTGGGCGGTTCCGACGTCGCCATCGGCGTGCAGGCGGACGTGACCGACGAAGCGCAGATCGCCGCCGCGATCCAAGAAGCCGTGCTCGCGTTCGGTGGCCTGGACCTGGTGGTCAACAACGCCGGCCTGTCCATCTCCAAACCGCTGCTGGAAACCACGGAGAAGGACTGGGACCTCCAGCACAACGTCATGGCCAAGGGCTCGTTCCTGGTGTCCAAGGCCGCAGCCAAGGTCATGATCGACCAGGGCCTGGGTGGAGACATCATCTACATCTCCTCCAAGAACTCGGTCTTCGCCGGCCCGAACAACATCGCGTACTCGGCCACCAAGGCAGACCAAGCCCACCAGGTCCGCCTGCTCGCCGCTGAACTGGGCGAGTACGGTGTCCGCGTCAACGGCATCAACCCCGACGGTGTGGTCCGCGGCTCCGGCATCTTCGCCGGCGGCTGGGGCGCCAAGCGTGCCGCGGTGTACGGCGTGGACGAGCAGGAGCTGGGCAAGTACTACGCCCAGCGCACGCTCCTCAAGCGCGAAGTCCTCCCGGAACATGTGGCCAACGCCGCATCCGTGCTCACCAGCAACGAACTGTCGCACACCACCGGCCTTCACATCCCCGTGGACGCCGGCGTCGCGGCCGCCTTCCTCCGCTAGGGCTGACAGTGAACAACGGAACCACCACGAGCACCGCCCCGGCACACGCCGGGGCGGTGTCCTCTCCGCAGACAAACCAGGTTTTCGCCGCCATCGACATCGGGGCCTCCTCCGGCCGCGTCATGCTGGGCCGCGTCTCCTCGGTATCCGGGGTTTCCCTCGAGACCATCCACCGCTTCCCCAACGGGGTTTTAGAGCTCGACGGCGGCCTCCGCTGGGATTTCGATGCCCTGTTCGCTGAGGTGCTCAAGGGCCTGACGGCTGCCGCTGCGGTGGCAGCCAGCAACGGCGAGCGCATCGTCAGCATCGGCATCGACACCTGGGCAGTGGACTACGGATTGGTGAACGACGCCGGCGACCTCACCTCGGTTCCGTTCAGCTACCGGGACGAGCGCAGCCGCGCGACGGTGCAGCGGGTGCATGCAGCAATTCCCCCGGAGGAGTTGTATGCCACCACAGGCTTGCAGTTCCTGCAGTTCAACACTCTGTACCAGCTCGCCGCAGAGCCAAACCTTGACGGTGTGCAGGCTCTCCTGATCCCGGACCTCATCGCGTTCCTGCTGACCGGTGAGCGCCGGACCGAGACCACCAACGCTTCCACCACCGGACTGTTTGACGCTGTTGCGGGCCAGTGGGCCACCGATTTCCTGGATGCCCTGCGGTTGCCCCGGGACATCTTCCCGCCGCTCATCCAGCCAGGTGAGACCGTGGGCACCCTGTTGCCCGGGATCCTTGAGCAGACAGGCCTCGCCGCAGATACCACCGTGGTTGCCGTGGGTTCGCACGACACCGCCTCGGCTGTGGCAGCGGTCCCCGCTGAAGACCAGGATTTCGCGTATATCTCCTCAGGGACTTGGTCGCTTGTAGGCGTGGAGCTGGACAAACCCGTCCTCACCGAAGCCAGCCGCAAGGCCAACTTCACCAACGAACGCGGCGTGGACGGCACCATCCGGTACCTCCGCAACGTCGGTGGCTTGTGGCTCCTCAGCGAATGCCAACGTGCATGGGCTGCTGAAGGCTATATGCAGGCGCTCCCCGCCCTGCTCGACTCGGCGGCGGCACTTCCTGCCGGCGGACCTCAGATCAACGCCGACGACCCCAGCTTCACGGCACCGGACAACATGCCGGACCGGATCCGCTCAGCCGTGCGCAACACTGGCGCGGTGCTCCCTGACCGGCCCGCCGCCGTCGTGCGTTGCATCATGGACAGCCTCGCGGCCGGTTACGCCCGCACGTTGGCCGACGCCGAGCGGCTCACGGGGCGAAGCACCAGCGTTGTGCACATTGTTGGCGGTGGTTCGCAGAACCGGCTCCTGTGCCAGCTCACCGCCGATGCCACTGGCAAACCCGTGATCGCGGGACCCGTTGAGGCGACAGCCCTGGGCAATGTCCTGGTCCAGGCACGGGCTGCTGGGTTGGTGGCCGGAGGGCTGGCCGAGCTGCGTGAACTCGTGGCCGCAGGAACGGATCTGGTGCAGTACCGGAGCTCCAAGGAACTGGTCGCGCAGGAGACCGGCACGTCCTAGAGAACAGGAGTCTGGTGGAAGTAGGCTGAGGAATCATGGTCTGATGCTGACAATCCGGGATGGCCAGACGAAGGGGGACAGATTCGTTGCAGGGGAGAACAAAGCGTAAAGGTGGCCGGCACGGCACATTCCAACCAAGCGCCTCTGGGCCGGCATAACTCCGGGCGCCTGATCTTGTTCAGGAAAGTGCCGGTATGGGCGTGGTTGGCTGCCGCCGCCCTGGTCAACGTGCTCCTGGTATTGATGGTCCGCGTCCCGTCGTGGTCCAACCGCGAACCGAGCAGGCAGTCACTTCCGCAACTGTGGCTGCTTGACCCGCTGATAGTCATGTCGGCCGTAGTATTTCTGTTCTTGCTCGTTCGTGCGGTGACGAAGAAGCTGCCGAAGAAGAGGTCCAGCGAACCATCTCGAAACGCGTCCGAACCGGGCTCGCGGACCATGATGGTGACCAGCAAAGAGTGGCTCTGGGCAGTGGACACAGCGGGCATCATCACCCACTCGAGTCCAATGTGCCAACAACTGACTGGATATACCCCGGAAGAACTCACGGGAAGCCCCATCAGCCTCGTCCTGGATCCTCGGGACCTTGCCTCGGTGTGGCGTCCCGACGCCGATAACGGTGCCGAATCCTACTTCGACGGCGTGACGTTGGCTTGCAGGCACCGGGACGGCACCCTGGTTGTCATGGACGTCAGCGGGCACACGGTCTATGACGCTTCGGGCTTGGCGATCGGATTCGAAGGCATGGCCCGTCCGAGCACCGCAACCGGCGACACAGCTCTGGACGCTGAACGCTCCCTTGTCCTGGGGGTCATATCCTCGCAGGCACTTGTCACCGCTTTTCAACCACTTCTGTGCATCCGGACCGGACGGACCTTGGGGGTCGAGGCACTATCCCGTTTTCCCGGTGCGGCCACGACGTCCCCAGAAGCCTGGTTCACCAGAGCTGAAACCGTGGGGCTGGGAATAGAACTGGAACTGTTGGCCCTGAGAACAGCTCTTCAGACCGCCACCAAATTGCCCGGCGAGTTCAGCATGGCCGTTAATTTGTCTCCCAGCGCCTGCCTCGACCAGCGGATCCAGGACGCACTCGCTGGCGCAGCGATCAACCCGAACAGGCTCAGTTTGGAGCTCACTGAGCGGCAGGAAGTGCTCGACTACGAGCAACTGGCCGCAGCCGTGGCACCACTGCGCGCCAAGGGTGTCCACCTGGTGGTCGATGATGCAGGCGCTGGGTTTGCCTCCATGAGGCACATCATGAAGCTCGACCCGGAAGTGATCAAGGTGGACCGCAGCATCATCAAAGGGATTGATCTCCAAGCATCCAACCGTGCCCTCGCTGCTTCCATGGTCAGCTTTGCCACGGAGATCGGCGCATCGGTGACAGCCGAAGGCGTGGAGACAGCGGCGGAGCTTCAGGTCATTACGGAATTGGGCATGTCGGCGGCTCAGGGCTACTTCCTGGGCAAACCCTCCACGCAACCGACGGATTGGATCAAATGGGCGGGGCTGCCTCGAAGCTGACTCCGCCAAGGCGAGCGACGCCCCGCAGACGTCTCGCGAACGTCTGGTACGTCACAGCGCCGGGTAGAGGTGCCGCGCTAAACTGATCGCACTATGATCCGCACAATGTTCAAGTCCAAGATCCACCGCGCAACGGTGACCCATGCCGATCTCCACTACGTCGGTTCGGTCACTGTCGACCTGGACCTCCTGGACGCGGCCGATATCCTCCCCGGCGAACTCGTCTCCATTGTGGACGTCACCAACGGCGCCCGGCTGGAGACATACACCATTGCCGGCGAGCGCGGTTCGGGCGTGATCGGGATCAACGGCGCGGCCGCCCACATGGTCCACGTTGGCGACACCGTCATCCTGATCACCTACGCGGAGATGACCACGGAAGAAGCCCGGGCCTACGAGCCCAAGGTGGTCCATGTAGGCACGGACAACAAGATCCTGCAGCTCGGCAACGACCCCGCCGAAGGCCACACCCCCGGGCTGATGCGCCCGCCGCACGCGCTCAGCAACGCAGCGCACCTCAGCTAAGTCTCCACAACAACGCTCGACGTCGGCACTCACTTGAGTGCCGACGTCGAGCGCGTTGTGGGCTGCTTTAGCCCACGACGACAGGAGCCTGGGCGGGTGAACTTGCGTCATTTCCGAGTGCGGATGCTGCTTGGCGGGCAGCGTCGAGTCCGCTCTCGATTGCACCATCGATGAACCCTCCCCAGCCGTTGGCGAAGTCGGATCCCGCGAGGCGGATTCTTCCTTCCGGCCGTTGGAGTTCCGCCAGATACCGGGTGAGGTAGCCGGTGTAGTGCATGGGCCAGGTGGACCGTGCATGTTCATCGGCAACCCAGTCATGTCCTCCAATATCGAGCACTTTCAGCCCCGGGACTACTGCGTCCAGGTGTCGTTGTGCCGCGGCAACGTCGGCTACATCCACGGCCCCGGCGTCGGGACCAAAGCAGACAAGGGTGGTGGTGTCATCATCGATGTACTCAGCTTGGACGAAGTTCAGGGCCGCCGTCTCGGGCCCAAACGCGACAAACCTCTCCTGACGGCCTTCCACCTTGACCCACAATTTTGCACCGCGGCCTGCCTGTCCCCTTGCTGCCGCCTCCCGTTTACCGGGCGAGAACGCTGGTTGGATATCGATGTCGTTCAGCACGCTGAGCGGGAGCGCGAGAATGACCTGACGGGCTTTGTAGTGTTTGCCCGCTTTGGTTGTCACGAGGACTCCCTCGTCATCCTGATCGATGGACGCGACCACCTGGTTCAGCCGTAGCTCTGCCGTTGAGTCCGCAAGGATCGCCTCGGCAAGGCGGCGGGTGCCGCCGTCGATCTTGAAGCTGGCGCACGCCTCAAACATCAGCTGCCAGTCACCACTGGCCACGGCGCACCAGCGCAACGCCTGGGTATAGGCCGCCTGGCCCAACCTGCCGTTGAAATTCAAGGTCCAGAAAGATCTCAGAAGCTGACGCAGGTCCTCAGGGAGGTCCAACCGGTCGATTGCTTCCGAAAGTGTGAGCTCGTCGATGTCTGCCACCTCGGGGTTATCCAAGGGTGACCACGGAAGAGGGAAATAGCGCCGGGCAGCAGCCAGGAGCGTGCGGTTCGGGCCATCCAGCAATTCCAGCAAGGTGTCTGCGGTGCCTTCATGTCGCCGGCCGCCCACCGTCCAGAGAGCTTTGGTGAACTCCGGTCCGGCAAGGGCCTTGATCCCGTAGCGCCCCATTTCCGCCCAGACATACGGCTGAGCCCAGTGCACCCAGGTGCCGCCGAGTTCCAGTTCCCGGCCAAGGCGTTCCGCCAGGTGGGTCCGCCCGGCGATGCGGTCCTTGGCCTCCAGCAGGATGGTGGTGTGTCCGCTGCGGGACAATTCCCTTGCTGCTGTGAGGCCGGCAAAGCCTGCACCGATAACGATGACGTCGGAGGTTTCCACTTGCCCGATCCTCAGCTGTAAACGAAGAATTCGACGGTCGGTTCCAGGACACTCCAGCGGGTCATTGCCCCCCTGGACAGGGAAGCCATGGAACCTTCCCTCAGCTCGAGGGTGCTCCCGCCCTTGACCTCAATGCGGAGGTATCCGGAGATGATGTAAATGGTTTCATCATGGTCAATCGGCAGGTCGAACGGTTCCGGCGCCTCCTCAGGGGTGACTTTCCAGATACCGCCACTGAGTGACTCATTTCCGTTGTCGCCGGGGCGTCGAAGCCATTGGACCGTGCCGAGCGCAAAGGGTTCAAACGCTGCGTGGTCAATATGGGCATGAAAGACATGGGACATGGTGTTGCTCCTCTGGTGGTGGATTCGCGGAGGTGGACCTCAGTGCTTGTGAGTGTCCTGTGGGTAGCTCGTGGTGTTCAGGACGCTGAGCCTGGAGTTGAACGGCAAGGTGACCGGTTCCGCGGCGGGATTGTCCCAGCCGAACATCCGCCCGATGGAGCGCTGCTCGCGCAGGTCGATCAGGAGAACGGCTTCAACGGTCATCACCTGTTCGGTCCAGAAGAAGATGTACAGGTCCTCCGCGACGGCCCAGGTCATGCAACGGTCGGTATCAGCGAGTCCCGCTTCCCCTCCCCGGACGCAGTGCCACGTGAAGGTCCCTTGGTTCAGGTAGATGTGCTCGTAGGATTCGATGTCGCTGTAGCGGTAGAAGATGCGCTTGCCCACGAGGTCCGAGGACCGTTGGTGGACGGTCGGCTGGCCGCTGGCGTTGGCAAGCGTGAAGTCGGTAATTCCCCGGACCTTGCCATCCGAGGCGACAAACCTGGAGACGGCGGTGGTGACGGCACCTGTGGTGTGATCGAAGATGATGGTGACGTTTTCGGCGTCGGCGTCTTTGCCGCCGTCGTGTCCCCGGACGAAATCAATAATGAAGATTCCGGGGCGGGCTTCAATCGCCTTGTAGGCAGCCGTCCCGCTGGCAGTGCCTTCGTTCCACGTGAGCGTTGACGGTGTGAGGAACTTGTACTCGATGGGGGTGCCGTCAGCTGCCTGAAGGAAAATGGTTGTGGCGGCGAGGGCAGGAGACGCAGGCAGGGTCTGATCCCCGAAGCCGTCCAGCATGGTGGAGACCGGGGGCCATTCTTCCTCAGGTACGTAATCCTGGAGTTCAGTGGAGGTCATGAGTCTGGTCCTTTTGTTGAATGAGACAGTTCCGGGTTCAGACAATTTCGGCGGCGTAGTTGATTGCGGGCTTTTGTGTTCCCCGCATCAGGCCGGCCACAAAGATGAGCGGGATGCCGAGGAGGAGCCAGCGGGCTACCCCTCCTGCGCCTCCGAGCAGGACGTCGTAGTTGTCCAAGGTCAGGTAGCCCACCACGGCAAATGCCAGGAAGGAAAGTGCCGGAGCAACCACCGTGACCCAGAGGTTGTCCCTGGTCCCGCTTCTGGCGAAGTACAGCAGGATTGCGGCGGACGTCAGCAGCAGGATGGAGATGAAACCTGCCGTTCCCAACGCCACGAACCAAGCAAAAACGGTGGCGATCGGGTCAGCACCGGCCAGGAGAAACGCACTGATGATGGCCACGACAACCAGCGAATTGATCAGGCCCGCGAACGACGGTGCCCCCGCAGAGGACACGGACGACAACTTGGCTGGGAGCGCGCCGGCCCGTCCCAAAGCGAACAGGTACCGGGAAAACATGTTGGACAGGCCCAGGAGCATTGCAACGAAGCTTGTAACCACTAAGACCTGCATGGCGACGCTCAACCAGGCTCCCGCACTGGCTTCCGCGAGCTCGAAGATCATCCCGGAGGGATTCTCGGTAGCAACGGCCTGAATCCCATCGATGCCCACAGCACCGCTGATGGCCCACGTGGACAGCATGTAAAAGAGGCCGATGAAGGCGATGACAAGGTAGGCGGCCCGCGGGATGGTGCGCCGTGGATTCCTGGCTTCTTCCGCGAACACAACCGTGGCTTCGAAGCTGGTGAAGCAGGCAAAGGCGAACAGCAGTGAGATCCCCAGACCGGGCCCAAAAATGTTCTCGCCAGTGAACCCTGCAAACGTGAAGATCCCCAGCCCCTTCTGGACAATGAGGGAGACCACCAGCGCTGCAACCACCAGCGTTTCGCCGAGAATAAGCACTCCCAACACCTTCAAGCTGGCGTCCACGCCTTTCATGGTCAGGAACGTGGTCAGCGCCAGTACTGCGACGATCCAAAAATAGACCGGCAACCCAACCCCCGTAAGACTCTCCACTAGCTGCTGGGCGAAGACACCAAACTGGGACCACAACCCCACCTGAAGGCTGAGATAGGTCAGGATGGCTATTCCGGCGCCTCCCGTGGCCCACTTGTTGCCCAAGCCCTTGGCGATGTAGGCAACGAATCCGCCTGCGTTGGTGATGTGCTGGCTCATTCTCAGATATCCCACTGAGAAGAGGGCTACCAAAAGGGCCGCAATCACGTAGATCACCGGAGTTCCGGGCCCGCTCGCGGAGAAGATGACGGGACTGGCTCCAACAACAGCGGCCATGGGGGCCGCGGCGGCAATAGCGAAGAAGGCAATGGCAATGACGCCAAGCTTGTTCGCCCGGAGCCGCACGGTACCCGCCGGGGAACCGGCATTTTTAGGACCGGCCGGGGCCGAGGTTTGACTGAACTCGTTCATGAGGCTGTTCTTTCCGGAATGCACTGGCGCCATCGCCACTGCGGAGGGATAGGGAGCCCTGCGGCCGCGGGACGCGGGCTGGACTGAAGCTGCTCTTAGGTGGCGGGTGATCCGGGCCACATTCAAACTATACGTTTGTATAGTTTCGCGTGTCAATGGGTTCCTTCCAGGCATTCCAACGCCGCTAAACTCGCAGTATGAGCCAGGACGCACGCAAGTTGCCCTACGGAGACGGTCGGGACGCCCTTCTGGCTGCCGTGCTGGATGTCGTGGCAGAGAAGGGCCTGCGTGGAGCGACCTACAGATCAGTTGCCACCCGCGCCGGCGTCAATCACGCACTGGTCACCCACCACTTCGGCTCCATGGAAGGACTCCTGGCCGCCACCATGGAATGGTCCGTCCAGCGCTCCATTGAGGAAACCGGGCTGTCGGGGATCGCGGACTTCGACGGGAACTTCGCCGATACACTCATCGCCACCGTCTCCGCAGAACCGGAACTTCAGCTGTTTCAGTTCGAAATGATCCTCGAATCCAGGCGTAATCCGCAGATCCGCGTGATGGTGGAACGCCTTTACGCGAACTACGTCAGCACAGTGGAGGAGGCCCTGACGCGCCGCGGACTGGACACGCGCAACGAAGCCTCGCTTGCCATCTTCGCCGCCCTCGACGGCCTTATGCTTCAATTCCTCACCATCAGCGACCCCCACCGGATCAGGTCCGCCGTCATTCAGGTAGGGCATATGATCTCCGCGCTGGAGACGGCGAACGGAACAACCAAAAAGCCAGCCACGAAATAAGGTCCGACGCCGGCACTCGCCGCCGGTGCCGACGTCGAGCGTGTTTTTTGTACAGCTAATGCCGCTAAGACGGCCCTATAAGGTCATTAGCTGTACAAAAACTCCAGTGTCCGCATGCCGGAACCCTGGCAAGAAAACGCTTACTCGCTGGGCGGCGTTGGCTAGGCTGGTGTTCGTGATCCAACGATTCCCCTTCGGCGCAGCCTCGTGATTGGCGTTCTGTCCGGGTTCTTCGTTGTCTGGGCCATCATCCTGGTGGGTATGTTCGTTGGCCGTCGCGGCATCCTGGGTGAGAACGCCCGCTCAGTCTTGAGTTCTCTGACATTCTTCGTGGCGAGCCCGGCTCTCCTCTTCGAAACCCTCAGCAAGGCCAAGCTGCACGACGTGTTTGCCGCCCCGCTCCTGGTCACCGCCGTGGGCGCCGTCCTCACCGGTTTATTGTTCTTCCTGATCGTGAAATTCTGGCTCAAACGCAGCATGCCGGAATCATTGATGTCCTCCATGAGCTCGTCCCTGGCCAACTCCGCAAACCTCGGCATCCCTATTGCCGTGTTTGTCCTGGGCGATGCGAGCTACGTGGCGCCGTTGCTGATCTTCCAGTTGGCGTTCTTCACGCCGATGTACTTGATGGCCCTCGACGCCAGCACCAGTTCGCACCGCACCACTCCCCTGCGCTTCCTCCTGATGATCGTGAAGAACCCCATGATCGTGGGCTCGGCGCTCGGCCTGCTGGTGGCCGCGACCGGATTCCAAGTACCGACGCTGATCCTGGAGCCCATCCACCTGATCGGCGGAGCGGCGATCCCGGCCATGCTGATGGCTTTCGGCATGAGCCTCAACGGATCCAAACCGCTGCAAAAATCCGCTGGCCGCAGGTTGGACACTTTGCTGGCCAGCGGCTTCAAGCTCATCGTGCACCCGCTGATCGCGTACCTGTTCGCCCGGTTTGCCTTGGGCATGGACGGGCACGCTTTGTTCGCCGTAGTGGTCACCTCGGCACTGCCCACAGCCCAGAACGTGTTCGTCGCTGCCAACCGTTACCAAGCGGGAATCACAGTTGCCAAGGACACCGTGCTCATCACCACCATTGTTGCCGTGCCGGCCATGATCGCGGTGGCGTTGCTGCTCGCATAGCGCTGGGTCACCCAAGTAGGTCGCAGATCAGGTCGGGTTACTCCACGTCCGCGCTGGCCAGATAGTGGTCCAGGAGCTGCGCGCAGCGAATGAAGCCCAGGTGTGAGTAAGCCTGGGGATGGTTGCCCAAATGCGTTTCCGTGCCGGGATCGTACTCTTCGGGCAGAAGTCCCGTGGGGCCAAACAACGCCACCAGCTGGTTGAACAACTCCAGCGCATCATCCAGGCGACCAACTGCAAGATACGCCTCGATCAGCCAGGTAGTACAAATGTGGAAGCCGCCCTCCAAACCCGGCAGGCCGTCGTCGTACCTGTAGCGGAAGACCGTAGGCCCAACCCGCAGTTCCCGCTCGACGGCCGTCACGGTGTCCAGGAACCGCTGGTCCCGGACATCCAACAGGCCGGACAAACCGATGTGCAGGACTGCTGCGTCGAGGTCCGGGCTGTCGTACGCCACGGTGTAGGACGCGGCGGATGAATCCCAGCCTTCGCGCAGGACTTCCTCGCGGATGGTGTCCGCGGTGGGCGCCCAATCGGAATGAGCGCCCCGGCCGTGCAAAGCAGCGGCACGGAGCGCCCGGTCAAGCGTTACCCAGCACATGACCTTGGTGTACACATGATGCCGGGGCGGCCGGCGGGCTTCCCAGATCCCGTGGTCGGGCTCATGCCAGCGGGCCAGCACCGCGTGCGCCATCTGCTCTATAAGAAACCAGTGCTCATCCGGCAGGAACCCGCGTCGCTCGGCAAGATCGTGGATCAGCTCGGCGATGGGCCCGAACACGTCCAATTGCACTTGGTGGTCGGCGGCGTTGCCGATCCGCACGGGCCGCGATCCCGCATAACCGGGCAGACTCTCCACAATGGCTTCCGTGGACAGCGGCGCTCCTGTCACCGAATACAGCGGGTGCAGCCATTCCGGCCCCGGAGCGTTCTCCAGTATGCGGCCCAGCCAACCCAGGAAACCGATGGCCTCCTCCGTAGAACCCAAGGAGACCAAGGTATTCACGGTCATGGACCCATCACGCAACCAGCAATACCGATAATCCCAGTTCCGGGTTCCACCGATGCCTTCCGGCAGGGAGGTTGTCGGAGCGGCGAGGACGGCACCGGTGGGTTCGTGGACGAGCGATTTCAGCACCAGCGCCGAGCGCCGCACCAGCGAAGTTTTGATGCCGGGCAACTGCAGGGCTTTGACCCACTCGCGCGCAACCTGCCCGACGGCGGCACGCCGGTGCGGTTCGCCCGCGGGGTCTGCGGGTGGCGGCTCGGTGTCACCGCAGCGCAGGTTCAGCACCACAGGCCCGTGATTCAGGTCAACTTCGGCTGTAGCTGTCGCGAACTTGCCGTCGCTCGTAATGAGGAAGGTGACACCGGGCGCTGACAGGATAATGGGGTCCGAGGTGCCACTGATGTGCACTTCTTCCCCGCGGATCTCCATGTTGAACGGCGCGTTGGCGTAGTCAGGGCGAGGGGCGAACACAACGCGAGCCGTGCCCGTCCCCGAAAGAACGCGTACCAAACTGGTGATGCCCTCGGCTGCGGGTTCCAGGTAATCCGTCACGGTAACGTCAGCCCACCGGGTCTCCACGATCATGGTGTTATCCACATATCGTTGTGCCAGCACCGGCGACGGCTTGACCGGTTCAATGCTGAAGTGGCCGGCAGGATCACCGCCGAGGATGTGGGCAAACAGCGAGCCGGAGTCCGGCAATGGGTGGCTCATCCAACAGACCTTGGCATCCGGAGTGAGCAGGGCCGTGGAGCTTCCGTTCCCGATCATCGAGTGTCGTTCCAGGCCCACCGCGTCTTCGCCAAACAGCCAGGCCCGCCGCAGCTCGAACAACAAAGCCAGCACGTGGGCGAAGGCTTCCGGGTCCGGTAAGGTGTGCGGCGCCGTCGTGCTTCCTGACCCAACGTGCAGGCCAAGGTCCGGTCCTCTCAAGGTGGCCAGTGCTTTTTCGTCGCTTTCGGCGTCGCCCGCGTATAGTGCCGCGCTGACTCCCAGCCGGGCGCGGAGCTGCTCCAAGGCTTGGCCCTTGGCTGGCTCCTCCACTGTCAGGTCCAGGACCGTTCCGTCGATGATGAAGTAGAGCCCGAACTCGATGGCGATCTTCTGCGCGGCGTAAACCACCCGGTCCACAACTTCGGGCGTGGCCGGCCGGGTATGGACAGCAACGCCCACGGGCTTTCGGACAACACTGATGCCCTTCTCGAATCCCACAGCTTCCGTGAGGGCCGTAGCCACCTGTTGGAGCAGCTGTTCGGTGGCGAGGGAGAGCGTGTAGGCGTAACCCATGTCGAACTCCACGCCGTGGGAGCCCACCAAATGAACCTCGGCAGGCAGCCGCGATACAGCTGCCAGATCACGCAGTGACCTGCCGGAAATGATGGCAGCGTGTGTGTTGGGCAGGGCCGCAAGAGCACGGAGAGCCACGGCCGCACTGTCCAATGGCAGGGTCTCGGTAGATACACCTTCGGCCGAGCAGAGGGTGCCGCCGTAATTGCAGGCCACCAGCAGGCCGGGAACCCTGGCCAAAACCTTGAGCTCCGCGAACAGCTCAGGTGTGATGCCGTTTTGCGCGTCGGATTGGAGAGCAGTCCGCAACAGGCCAAGCGGGAGCGATTTCATCAGCAGCGCGGAATCGGCAACTGATTGATTCAAGTGCGTAGGCATGGCGAATCCTTCCGGGACGGATAACTACAGTCTCCGCCCGCACGGTTTCGCTTGACTACCTAGTAGATTGCAAACGCGTAAAGCTTTTCCTTGGATTTATGCGGGGAGCTTATGCGGGAACCAAGCCTGCGACCTCGGCCACCAGCTCCACGGACCGCAAACGCTCTTCGGTGCCAATGCTCTGGTGCGCCACGATCAGCTCGTCGGCATCAGCGAACGCCGCGAACTCGTCCAGGTAATCGCGCACCACGTCCTTGGTTCCGACAGCTGAGAACTTCATCATCTGGGCGATGTGCTGGCCCTGTGGGGAGTCGAGCACCATGTCCGCTTCGTCGTCCGTGAACTCACGGCCACCACCGAAGAACAGTGAAACGCGGGCTCGCTTCACGGCGAGGTGGATGGCTTGTGCCTCGGCATTGGAGTCCGCCGCTGTGACGTTCACGCCCGCGATGACGTGCGGCTGGGACAACTGCTCGGACGGCTTGAATTCGCGTCGGTAGACCGCAACAGCGTCCTGCAGGGCAGCAGGGGCGAAGTGTG
The DNA here is from genome assembly GCF_025421775.1 of Paenarthrobacter aurescens. Lineage (GTDB taxonomy): Bacteria > Actinomycetota > Actinomycetes > Actinomycetales > Micrococcaceae > Arthrobacter > Arthrobacter aurescens_B. The sequence continues at coordinate 274,107 of NZ_JAOEFX010000007.1, forward strand.
AAGCAAACGCGTAGGGAAGGCCCAACTGAGCGGCCAGCTGGGCTCCGAACAGCGAGGATCCCAGGATGTAGAGCGGCACGTTGGTGCCCTTGCCCGGCGTCGCTTCGACACCCTGGATGCGGGTGGGTCCGGTGAGGTAGCCCTGAAGTTCCAGGACGTCCTGCGGGAACCTGTCCGAGGATGTGTGGTCACGTCGCAGTGCCCGCATGGTGTTCTGGTCGCTGCCCGGCGCACGACCCAGGCCAAGATCGATCCGCCCCGGGTGAAGGGTCTCCAGCGTGCCGAACTGCTCCGCGATGGTCAACGGTGAATGGTTGGGCAGCATGACGCCGCCGGCTCCCAGGCGGATGGTGTTGGTGTTCGCGGCGACGTGGGCGATCAGCACGCTGGTAGCCGAGGAGGCAATGGCGGACATGTTGTGGTGCTCGGCGTACCAGACGCGTCGGTAGCCCAGCTCCTCGGCCTTCTGCGCCATGGCCACGCTGCCCGCGAGGCTTTCCGCCACCGTCTGGCCCTTGCCGATGGTTGCCAGGTCGAGGATGGAAAGAGGAACAGTCACGGGAAGGCCTTTCGGTACGTTTGCGGTGCCTGCTTTGGTTGCCTGGCACTTAAGCGACAACGACGGCGGCACCCGGCTTATTTCTGTGAGTTGCGTCGCGCGGTGGCTTACGCCCGCTGTCGGGGTGCTTTTGTGACCCCGTTCGACGCCCGATTAACCGCCGTGAACCCCTGTATCCCAGCGTTGCAGCGTGTTTTGACCCGCATCATGGCCTGCCGGATAGTTGCAGCCACAAGTACGCATCAGACTTCCCTGTCGCGATGACCAGGGTAAAACCAAGGAGAACAAATGGCACGTTTCGCAGCTAAATCCGGCGTGACCGCGGCCCTGGCCGTTACCGCCCTGCTGGGGCTCGCGGCCTGCTCGGACCCGGGTGCGACAGCGGCAACGGGGGCGTCAGCTCCGGCGTCGAGCCCTTCCACCAAAGAGTTCAACCTGACCCCGCAGCAGGACCGGATCAAGGTGGCCGTGGATTCCGCGGCGGCCGCACTGGTTCCGGACGCCATCAAAGCCGACGGCAAGCTGACCGTGGTGACCACCGGCGGAACTCCCCCGCTGAGCACGTTCGCCACGGACAACAAGACCCTCATCGGCAGTGAAGTGGATATTGCCTATGCGGTAGGCGAGAGCCTGGGCCTGCAGGTCGAGGTGTTGCCGGTGGCGTGGGCTGACTGGCCCTTGGGCGTCGAATCAGGCAAGTACGAGGCCGTCCTGTCCAACGTCACCGTTACCGAAGCGCGCAAGGAGAAGTTCGACTTCGCCACTTACCGCAACGACCTCCTGGGCTTCTACGCCAAGTCCGACGCGGACATCTCCAGCATCAAGGAAGCCAAGGACGTGGCCGGCAAGCGCATCATCGTCGGCTCCGGCACCAACCAGGAAGCCATCCTGGTCCGTTGGGACGAGGAGAACAAGAAGAACGGCTTGAAGCCGGTTGAGTTCCAGTATTACGACGACGACTCCGCCTCGCAGCTCGCCCTCCAGTCAGGCCGCGCGGACCTCACGTTCGGTCCCAACGCCTCGGCAGCATACAAGGCAGCCAAGGATGGCAAGACCAAGGAAGTGGGCACACTCGAGGGTGGCTGGCCCCTGAAAGCCGAGATCGCGTTCACTACCCAGAAGGGCAACGGTTTGGCCGTGGCTGCCCAGGCCGCACTCAACACCCTCATCAAGGACGGCAACTACGGCAAGATCCTGGACCGCTGGGGCCTCTCTTCGGAGGCCATTCCCGCGTCCGAACTGAACCCGGCAGGCCTGCCCAAAAAGTAGGAACCGCTGTGGCAGGGCAGACCTGCCGACGCCGAATCCCCGCCGGACATCACCGGCGGGGATTCTTGTGTCCGCTGGCCAACTGGGTGCGGTTAGAAGTGGGCGGGGTCCGTGTTGGCCCCGCAGAGGATCACTGCCACGGTTTCGCCCGCCTGTGGGGTGTAGGCGCCGGACAGCAACGCCGCGTAGGCTGCAGCAGCGCCGTGTTCCACCACGATCCTGTGCTTCTCCCAGAGTGCGCGACGGGCCCGGACGATGTCCTCGTCCGTGACCAGGACACTCTGGACACCCGTGCGGCGGGCAACTCCAAAGCCGATCTCACCAATCCGCCGGGCACCCAGGGAGTCCGCGGCGATCCCGGAGACAGCCACGTCCACGGGCTCACCCTTGGCCAACGCCGTGTGCAAAGTTGGAACTGTTTCAGGTTCGACGCCCACAACGTGAGCCCTGCCCTCTGCCGCGGCCGCAATGCCGCCCATCAATCCGCCGCCGCCAACAGCAACGAGGATGGTGTCGACGTCGGGCAGTTCATCCAGCAGTTCCAGCCCCACCCCACCGGCGCCGGCCACGATCTCCGGCTGATCGTAGGCGTGGCAGTAGACCGCGCCCTTCTCCTCGGCAAAGCGCACGGCAGCGGCGTAGGCTTCGGCGTACTCCGCGCCGCCTTGGACCACGGTGGCACCAATGGCATAGAGCTTGTGGACTTTGTTCGCCGGTGCGGACTCCGGGACGAACACCGTTGCCGGAACTCCGAGTTTTGCTGCCGCGTACGCGTTGGCCAGGCCCGCGTTGCCGCCGGAGGCCACCACGACGCCGACTGCCGGGTCCAGCTCGCCGTTTTCCTTCGCTGTGAGCAGGCGGTTGAACGCGCCACGGGCTTTGAAAGAGCCTGTGTGCTGCATGTATTCGCATTTGAACCACAGGTGGTAGGGCTCCTGGTCGCCGCTCTCGGCAAGGGGCGTATGGCGGACCCAACCCGCTGTCCGTGAGTACGCTGCTTCTACTTCTTCGCGTGTGACCATCGTGGCTGCACCTTTCCGTCCTTTTCATCCTATGGTTTGCGCGGGTGGGCTGAGCGCGGGCGGCATAGGCTTGATCCATGTCTGCCGATTTTGCCCTCCGCCCTGCCGTTGCCTCTGACGCTGCCTGGATAGCGGAGCTCCGGGCTGTGGCGATGCGCCCGGACCTTGAACGTTTGGAGCGTTTCGATCCGGTCCGTGTGCGCGAGCGCTTCCTGAACGGTTTCCAGCCGGAGTACACGTACATCATCCATACCGACGGCGTGGATGCCGGTGTCATTGCCGTTCGTCCCGAGCCGGACGCTCGGTGGATCGAGCACTTCTATGTGGCTCCCACCCACCAAGGCAGGGGTCTGGGCGGTGCCGTGCTGCGGCACGTCATGGCGGCCTCCGTTGACGAACGCCCGTTCCGTTTGAACGTGCTTCAAGGCAGCGCCGCCCGCCACTTGTATGAGCGGCATGGCTTCGTGCTCGAAAACGAGGACCCGGTGGATGTTTTCATGGTCGCCCCAAACCCTACTCGGCGGCCCTAGCCTTTCTCGTAGGAGCGGGTTTGTGGAGCGTCGACTGCGGTGATCGAGTTTTTGCTTTAACGTGGGCTCCAGAAAGGGCGGGTCAGCCGGCGAAAGTCTCGAAACCACACCTGGACCGCTGGCCGAAACCGCCGCGGAATTGTCCCGCACCGCGCAATTGCGTGCACCTCGCCAGCACAGCAAAGCTGTTGCCCTGCCGTCCATTGCCGGCACCGCAATGTTGTTCCTGGCGGCATCGAGTAAGAACAAGACAGCGACGCAGGCTGCGCTGATGGTGCAGCTGGCGAACATGGCTGCAGCGATCTACGACATGCATCTGCAATCCGGTCGGACACGTGAAGCGGAGAGGATTCGAGCTGTCGTTGCAACTCAGCTCAAGCCTTTTGCAGCGACCATGCCCCGGGCCGTCAACGTAGGGACCACCGAGCAATCAGTAGACCGTGAACCCGTACGGAATCCTGTGGAGCTTGGCCTACGCGGTATGGCACCTATCCGTCCCGGCTCAGTTGTTCCAGGAACAACAACACCGGCCAAGACGCCCACGCGAACCGGACGCGAATCCGGGCCTGTACTCGACCGATAAGAATCACACCACTAGTGCAAGGGGAACACCATGAGTGAATCAGACGGAATGGACGACGTAGTAGACGGTGGACTGCGGCAATCGCTGATGATCGCCTCCCGTATTGCAGAGACTCTGGCTCGCAAACGACAGGAAGCCCAGCGACAGCAGGAGCACCTTGAATCGACGGCTGCTCACGAAGCCCAAGCACGCTTTGCCGCCGAGCGCAGTGCAGCCCACGCAGCGCTCGCACCGGTTGAAAAGGAGCAGTGGTGGGACAAAGCTCAACCGTCCGACATCGCCACCGCACACACCGTCGCTGAATCGTGGAAGGTCCACGACCCGACAGCCCTGGCAGCGTCGGAAAGGATCCGTCAGGAAGTCCTCACCCGCTACGGCATCGACACCCATGACGTCGGCACGGACGCCGCTTACCTCGAGTCAGGCATCCAGACCATCACCACGGGGAAGGCCCGACAGGACGCACTTGCCCTCAGCCAAGAGAAGGCACGTAAGGCCGCAATCGAACACGAAAAGGCCATGCAGCTCCTCGCAGCTGCCCGCGCCGAAGAACTCCGCGCTCAGGCGGCGAAACTCGCCCCCGAAATGGAACGCCACCAGGTGCCCGTGGAGTACCTGGCCAACCCTGAACTGACCAAAGCACTAAAGCTGGCACACAACGCAAAGACACCCAAAGCGTTGGGGGTAGCGGATGCCGCCGTGAAGGAACGCATGTTCCTGATAGGCAAGGACGGCATCAACGGACCCGGCCGGACACGCCGAACTCCAGCCCTTGGCAACGTTGCCACGGTCCGTTCTGATGGGATCCGGGGTGTCATTGAACCCCTGGTTGTTCCACGTCGTGGCCGGCCCAACTGGAGATGTGACCCACGAGGCAATGCCGGTCGGGGTGCATGACGCCGACCAGGTTTCCAGGATTTCAAAGCGGGCGTTGATCAGGTTCGCAGTAGCATCGAACGGTTTGCCTTCGAACTGGAAGTACGACCGGGCAAGGTGCGATTTTAAATCTGTTGGCCAGTTAGGGGGAAGGTACCCGACGTTTTGCGTGCTGGTGCCAAAGGCGCCGTTCCAGTACGAGGTGGTCGGATAGGCCGTGTCCACCATGACATAGTCGGTACGCAGCACGTTCCAAGGCGGATCCACATAAATCGGGTACTGCACATCCGAAGCGTCCAGGATCTCATCCATCCCGAAGACCTGGGTTTGTTTCCCGGCATCCTCTCCGAGCGTGAATTCGAACGGTCGCGTCAGGCCCGGGGTTCCCGGGTCCAAAGCCGACGAGCCGGGCTGCGAGGAGTCCCACCACTGGCCTCCGCTCATGTGCAACTCCACCTCACCGGTGTCACTGCCCGTCGCTGTGATGGCACCTTCCCCTGTTTCGGCGACAGTGGTGTTTCCCGTGTCCAGGAAGAACCTCATCTGCGCCACTCGCGGATCACCGGCGGCCTCGGCGGATTCGATCTTCAGTACCTGGGACACGCCCGTCTTGTTGGCGATCTGCACCAAATCCACGCCGGGAAGGACCTGCCGGTACGTGGCCGTGTTCTCCACAAGAACAGGCACCGGCAAAGACCCGAACGGCCAAGACTGTTCGATCGAGTGGCCATCTTTGTCATCAATGCTGGCCATCACATTTGAGCCGCCCGCACCCAAGGTCACATCGATCGGGACCTGCTCGGGCTTGATCACGGTTTTGCCGTCTTCAACGGTTTTCACCAAGTCCGTGGAGATGTCCACCCAGCCCTGGCTGGTTTCCATCCGTACCGGGGCAGTGTTCATCGTGCGGGTGAACGTCCCGTCAGGGTTGGCGACCGTCTGGTCCGTCGGAGTGGTGGCCGAATCGACCACGACTTTCTCCCCGGATGCTTTCGCCTCGACCTGGGCGGCCCGTTCCGATCCCGGCTCCGGAGTGGGCTCCTCCGCGCCAGCAGCTGGCGTGGCTTCGGCAGGCTGCAGGCCCGGTAGTGCAGCAGCGGCCGGGACCACCAGCCCTGATACGAGCAAGGACAGGGCAAGGGCCGGTACGCAGGCCCGGCGAAGGAACGCAGGAGAAGGACCCACAGCATCACTTTCTGGAGCAAAGACACTCGACAGAGGGATGCAGCTAGCGCCGTACGAGCCCCCAAATTCGACTAGCGAGAGGAGACCATCCCGGACTTAAGTGTTTTGCCAAGAAAAATCCAGTCAACACACAGGAAGGTGTAATTTGTGACGAAACGCATGTTTCGGAACTGTCATTGGATCCCCGTAGACATTGGTCGTTACCGACGGAATCCTCTCTTGGCTCAGCGGGGCCCAGAAATTCGGTAACCGTTCTCCGTTGGGGTTCTATCCAAGGGCGGTAAAAGGGACGAGCGTTCGTCTAAATTCATCCGAGAGGGCCAAGAAGCCTGAAAAGAAAACATATATCAACCCATTTAGGTTGACATTTGGGTGCTTATCGGCGTTTGCGGGTGTTCTGGAAGGCTCAGTCTTCTGGTTCCGTGCCAGGATCTGCCCATTCGAGTGCTGCCACAACGTGGTCTTCATTGGGCAGGGCACGCTTCTCGTCTGCCGGGAGCTTGTCGTAGGTGTAGGCAGCGACGGCCATGGGCGAGGTTGAGCGGCCGAGGCTGTATCGTACGCTGCGGTCGTTCTTGGCGCCGCAGATAAGAATGCCGATTGTTTCGTTGTGGTGCTCGCGGCGGAGCATGTCATCGACGAGGGCGACGTAGAAGTTTAGTTTGCCGGCGAACTCCGGCTGAAACTTCCCTGTCTTGAGTTCGATGACCACGTATCTGTTCTGGTCCATGTGGAAGAACAGCATGTCGACGTAGTAATCGTCGCCGTCGACGTCGAAGTGGACTTGCCGCCCAACGAAAGCGAATCCTGGTCCGAGTTCGCGCAGGGTTTCGGTGATTCGACTGGTCAAAGCCAGTTCCAGTTCGCGTTCAGCGACCTCCCCCGACAAGCCCAGGAATTCGAAGTTGTAGGGGTCCTTCGCGATTTGTTGGGCGAGCTCGGAGTCTTGCGCAACAAGCTGTTGCGCAAAGTTGGACGGAGCTGCTCCGGTCCTTTCGAGGGTCCGGTTCATGATCATGTTAAGCAGGACATTCCTGGACCACCCGTATTGGACGGCCGCCGCAGCGTACGAAGCACGTTTTTCCTGTGTGTCCAACTTGTCCAGCAGGACAGTGACGTGGCCCCACGGCAATTGCGCAACAGCTTGTTGCGCAATTGGGCTGCCTTGCCAGGCTCCGGCGAACGTTGTCATGTACTGGATGTTGCGCGGCGAAAGGCCTTTCATCTCCGGGAACTCGGCGTGCAGGTCCGAGGACAGACGCTTGATCACCCCGCTCCCCCAGCCCTGCCGTTCCTGCTGCAGCCGGACGCCCTGGCCGATCGTCCAATACAGCTCGATGAGCTGGGTATTAACAGTCCGAAGGGCCTTTGTCCTGGCGGCCTTGACTGTCGCCTTCAGATCCTCAAGGAGGTCCGTGTAGCCATCGGGCATGTCCAGATCGCGAAAGTCGGTCATCATTCCACCCTAATGCGACCTACCGACAGACACCTTGGACTCAATTGTCCAGACGCTGTATGGACAATTGAGCCTACGGGTTATCAGCAGGCGGTGTTCCTGATCTGTGGGCGGGTTGTTCCGACTGAGGGTGATCACTCGCGCCTCCTGACTGCCCCACCCCAAGTGCGGTAGCCTCAGCACAAACCTACGCACGTCAATGCCGCTTCCGGGGGGAACATCATGGGGAACGTTCGAGCGCGCACCAAAGGGCCCAACAAAGCGCACAAGAAGGGTTTTCCACTGGTGCTGGGCAAGGCCATGGGGATTTTTCGAACGCGCACCAAACGGTTTTCGACGCTTTCAGCAATGGCCCTGGCGGCCGGGCTGTTGGCCACCGGGGCGCCGCCCGCCACTGCTGACAACCAACCGACACCCATCATCGACGGCGCCGCCTACGTGGGTGCCGAACTGCGCCGACAGTACGACTACAGCTATTGGGGCTGCAGGGATTCGGACGGCGCGGGCGACGCTATCACCTTGGAGTGGCTCCGCGACGGCGAGCCGCTCCCGGAGGAACGGCAAGGAGACACGTTGCGGATCCTGCCCGAGGACCAAGGCAGCCGTCTATCGATGCGGGTCCATCCCCTCACTCCAGGGAGTCAAGGCTGTCCCACCGGCACACAACTGAGCACGGAGACGCTCCCCGTCAAGGCATCCAGCAGGGCCATGGGCTGGACTGGGCGTGGGAACTTCGAACCTCTCGCCCGCACCCACGACGGCAGGCTCATCCTGTACCCGCGGACATATACCTATTACAAAGGCATGTGCGAGGGCCCCTGCCCTGCGTACTGGGGTTCATGGGACGAACCGCAGCAGGTAGGGCAGGGCTGGAACGTGTTTGACATCGTTTTCTCCCCCGGCGACTTCGATGGCGACGGCTTCAACGATCTCCTTGGCAGGGACGCTGCCGGCAAGCTCTATCTCTACCCCGGCGACGGCGAGGGAGGCTGGCTCGAGCGGCAGCAGGTTGGCCAGGGCTGGAACATCTTCAACACCATCGTGGGCCCGGGCGACTTCAACGGCGACGGCACCAACGATGTGCTCGCGCGCGACGCAGCAGGTGGTCTCTTCCTTTACCCCGGCGACGGCGAAGGTGGCTGGCTCCCCCGCGAACAGGTGGGCTGGGGCTGGCACGTCATGAACAAGATCATCACCGGCGGCGACATGAACGCTGATGGTGCCGTGGACATCTTCGGACGCGACCAGGACGGCTACCTGCACCAGTACCCCACTGACGGCGAGGGCGGCTGGGAGGAACCTGCGTCCCTCGGCCCGGGGTGGGAGACGTTTTCCGAGGTGGCCGGAATCGGCAGTTCCAGCCACTCGAAATACAACGAGCTCTCTGCCGTTGACGCCAACGGCAACCTTCTCAGTTACATTACGGGCGCATCAAACACAGGGCTGTATGGCCCGTACGGCCCCGTCGGCCGGGGCTGGAACGTCTTCAAGGAACTGCTCTAAAGCGGCTGCCCCAACACCGTCAGCTGGAGGCTGACGGTCCCGCGCGAACCGTCGACGACGGCGGCACCCGGCCCGCCGCCGTCGGGCGCTCCGCCGTGCTGGTCCGGCGTGAAACCAAACCAGCGCCGGCAGAGCTGCACCAGGCGGCCCATGTTCATCAGACCTGCACCGGCTCTTCCGAACGCACCGGCATCTCCAGCCCCAGGTTTTCGCGGAGCGTAGTGCCCCGGTATTCCGTCGGGTAGACGCCGCGATCCTGGAGCTCGGGCACCAAGTGGTTCACGATGTCGTCCAAGCCGGTGGGGATGAGCCACGGTGAGATGTTGAACCCGTCCACCGCACCGACGCGTGCGTACTCCGCGAGGTGGTCGGCCACGGCGGTGTAGGAGCCAGTGAACGTGGCGTCGATACGTGCGGTCTTGGACGTGACGAACTGGCGAATGGAGAGGCCCTTGTCCTTGGCCTCCGCCCGCCACTGATCCGCAAGCTGGCGGGCCTTGGCACCGTGAAAGCCGCTGCCCCGTGTCTCGGAGGTTTCCTCCACCACGGGATCGATCTCCGGGAGGGGGCCGTCGGGGTCGTAGGAAGAGAGCTCGCGTCCCCAGAACTGTTCAAGGTAGGCAATCGACTGCTGCGGGCCGATTTGCAGGCTGCGGACCCAGGCCTTCTTCTCCTGGGCTTCCTGGTCAGTGGCGGCCAGGATGAATTCGCTGGCCGGCATGATCTGGACGGAGTTGGCACCGCGGCCGGCGGCTACGGAGCGGGCCACGATGTCGCGGCGGAACTCCACGGCGTCGTCGAACTTGGGGTGTGCCGAGAAGATCACGTCTGCCTGGCGGGCTGCGAAGTCCCGGCCGTCCGGGGAATCGCCCGCCTGGAAGAGCACGGGACGATACTGCGCACTGCGGGGCAAGCGGGGTGTGACGTCCACGGTGTAGTGCTGGCCTTCATGGAGGACCCGTCGCGCTGGACCGTTCGGCGTTTCCCACGAATCCCAGATCCTCTTGGCGGTCTCAACAAAGGCTTCTGCATGCCGGTAGCGGTCTGCATGGTCCAGGTATCCCCCACGGCGGAAGTTCGCCCCGGTCCAGGCGTTGTCGGTGGTGACGATGTTCCACGCGGCCCGGCCACCGGAGATCAGGTCCAGGGAGGACAGGCGGTGGGCGAGGTCCGCGGGGTCGTTGTACGTGGTGTTCTGGGTGGCCACCAAACCGATGTTCGTGGTCACGGCAGCAAGCGCGGCCAGCATGGTCTGCGCGTCCGGCCGGCCCACTACGTCCAGGGCGTGCGGGCGGCCAAGGTGCTCGCGAAGCCGGAGTCCTTCGCCCAGGAAGAAGGCAGCGAACTTGCCGCGCTCTGCGGTCTGGACGAGCCGGCGGAACGACTCGAAGTCCGTCTGCGAACCGGATTCCGCGGCCTTCCAAACGGTGCCGGAATTGACGCCTTGGAAGAAGATGCCGAACTGGATCTGGCCGCTCGGCTGGAAAATAGCACGGTTGTGCTGTGTCATGGTGATCCCTTACTTTCCGGCGGCAGCGGCCGCGGCAGTCGTCGAATAGCGGTTCTCTGCCGGTCCCAGGCCCAGCACATCGCGGAACGTGCCGTCCTGGATGGGCGCCCGCAATGAACCTCGGCGGCGCAGTTCCGGAAGAACAAGCCGCGACAGTTCATCCAGCTCCACGTCCACCGCAGCGGGGTGGAGCCGGACGCCGTCGGCCTCTTGGAGGAGGGAGTCGAGAAGGTCCGTGAGACCCGCGGGAGAGCCGACAAACCGCGCGCGGCCGTCCTCTTGAGCGGACAGAGAACGCGAAACCGCTGCTTCGCCACGCGAGTCCAGGACGACGTCGAGCTCTGCCACGACAGCCACCGACGCGCCCAGCCGGGCGCGCACGTCACGGACCTCAGCGGCGAGCAGTTCCGGCGTCGGCGCGGTGACGAGCACGGCGTCAACGGCGTCAACCGGAACCAGGCCATCGCCCACCAAGGATGCAGCAGCAAGCACCGGCAACTGGCCCTGCAGCGGCCTCGGAATGATGGAAGGGCCCTTCACGGAATACCCCGGACCCGGGAAGTCGGCCGGGGTTTCGAAGTCCGCATAGTGCAGCTTGTCAACGTCGATGTAGCGGCCGGTGGCGACATCGCGGATCACGGCGTCGTCCTCCCAGGAGTCCCACAACCGGCGGCCAACTTCGATGGACGCTGCAGCTTCCTGCGCCAGCGCCCCGCCGGCGACGGAAGAACGTCCGACGGCGACAGCGGCCTCGGGCGACTCGGCGGCGGTCACGATCCACCCGGCCCGACCGCCGGAGACGTAGTCCAGGCTGGCGAGCTGCGTGGAGATGTGGAAGGGCTCCGTGTAGACGGTGTCGACTTCCGGAACCACCGCGATGGTGCGGGTGACGGGGCCGGCGAACGCGGCACGCTGCAGGGCGTTGGCGCGGCCGGGAACCCGCCCGTCCGTGAAGGTTGCCACGTGGAATCCTGCGGACTCGGCGGCGAGGACGGCGGTGGCAAGGTTCTCATACCCGGCGCCGTCGAGTTCAATGGCCAGGAACCCGGCCCTGTTGTGGTTGGAGGAACTCACTTCTGGTCCTGACGTTCGTAGGGAGTCTTTTCGCCGGCTTCGATGGCCACGGGCAGCCGGTTTTCGGCGGGCGGCAGCGGGCACGTGGCAAGGTCGGTGTAGGCGCACGGCAGGTTCACGGCCCGATTGAAGTCGAGCTGCACGGAGCCGTCCGCGGCAGGAACCACGGACAGCGAGCGGTTGGCTGCGTAGGTGGTCTTGCCGGACGTCTGGTCGGTGAACAACACGGACAAGGAACCCGGTGCGTGACCGTTGAAGGCGGTCAGAGCCAGTTCCTCGCCGGCCAGCTTGAAGCGGATCTCACCGGGAGCTTCGTACACGTGCTGGATACCTTCGACGGCGGCACCCACGGTGGTGGGGCGGGGCGCCTCGAAAGGTACGAACGTCCCGGCCACGGCAAACGCCGCGTTGGGTGTGTAGGCGGGCGTGCCCTGGTACTCCTGCAACAAGGGATTCGACGGGTTCCGTGGCCGAACGATGTACTCGCCGCCGCGCTTGGCAACCTCGATCACGGTGTCGCCCGAGACCAGGTTGATCCCGCCACGTTCCTCGATCGGCCCAAGCTCTACAGGAGTGCCGTTGTTCAGTTCCACTCCGTCCTGCTGCAGGCTTTCGCCCGGTTCCAGGACAACACGCACGACGTCGGCATCCGCGCTCCAGGTGCCCGGCGCGCCTTCCAGCCGGGTTGCGTCGCTGCTGAGCCAGTGCAGGTGGGTCACGGCGAGGAAGCCATGCGGGTGGGCCCGGTGCCGCTCGTGGGCGTCGTGCCACTGCTGCCATTCCTCGTCGAAGGCTTCCAAGCCGGTTGCGGTGTGCGTAGCGCTTTTAGTGTGCGTAGACATTGGCGTTGTCCGTCCTGTTGAAGGCGTGATCGGCGGTAACTGCTGCTGCCGCGTCCGGTTCGGTAGCCCCGGCAAACTCCGGGCGGCCGCCGAACGGATCGCTGGATTCCCAGAGTGTGCTCGGCGCTGAAGCCCGGACGGCCGGGATGACCTCCTGCGCGAAGCGTTCCAGGATCTCCAGCTGCTGTTCGAACGGCAGCGTGGTGGGCAGGGAGATCGACTGGAGGTCGTGGCCGTACAGCGAGTGGTAGCTGAGGATCTTGTCGATCACCTGCTCCGGACTGCCCACCAAGGCCGGCCCCTCGGCCACTGCGTGCTGGATGTCCCGGAACGGCGAGTTGTTGCCAGGGACATTCCGGCTGGCGGTCAGTCCTTCATAGACCGGACCGTACTGGCGGATGGCTTCCTGGGTGGTGTCCGCGATGAACACGCCCCCAGCACCGCTGCCCGAACCCAGGTACTGGTGCCGTGGATCATGGCCGTGGCGCTCGTACTCTTCGCGGTAGTGATCGATCAGGACCTTGTAGTTTTCCCGCGGTTGGATGGCGTTGGCCGTGAACAGCGGATCCCCCCACTTGGCGGCGAGCGCAGCGGACGTCAGGGTTGTAGCCGAGCCATGCCAAATCCGAGGCGATCCCGCGAAGGGGCGTGGCGTCGTCGTGGTTGGTTCGATGAGCGCGGGCCTGAAGCTGCCCGACCACGTCACGCTTTCCTTCCGCCACAGCGTGCGCAGCAGCCCGTACTTCTCGGCGAGCAGGTCCCACTGCTCGTCCAGGGACAGGCCGAAGAGCGGATACTGCAGCACCTCGTTGCCTTTGCCGATCACCAGTTCCAGGCGGCCACGGCTCAGTTGGTCGATGGTGGCGTAATCCTCGGCCACCCGTACCGGGTCAAGGACGGAGAGCACGGTGACGCCGGTCTGCAGGCGGATGCGGCTGGTGACGGCGGCGATCGCGGCGAGGACCGTCGTCGGGGAGGACGAGACGAACTCGCCGGCGTGCCGTTCCCCCACGGAGAAGCTGTCGAAGCCGAGATCCTCGGCCCGGCGCGCCGTTTCCACCACCTGGTTCAGCCGGTCGGCGGTGGAGACGATCTCTCCCGTCACCGGGTTCTTCAGGTGAGGGATGATGTCAAGGACCTGGAACTTCATTTGGTGGTCCCGGCCGGGGTCCCAAACGTCGCTTCGGTGACGGTCTTGGACTCCGGGACGGCTTCCTCGGAGAGGCCCCAGCGTTCCAGCACCTTGCCGTAGGAGCCGTCCTTGATGGTGGAGTTCAGGGCGTCGGTGATCGCCGGAGCCAATCCGTTGCCCTTGAGCGTCGTGGCAGCAACCAGAGTCTCAGCCGGCCATCCGGCGTTGACCTTGCCCACAACCTTGAGGTCGTCGCGGGTGTTCTCGCGGTAGGTCACGGAGGGGTACGGCGCCAGGTTCAAGTCGGTACGACCTGAGGAGAGCGCCAGGATGGTGTCGGCGTCGGACGAGTAGTACTGGAGCGTGGCCGGCGCCTTGCCCTTGGCTTCGAGTTCCTTGTTCCACGCCAGCAGGATCTTTTCCTGGTTGGTGCCCGAGCCCACGGAGACCTTCAGGCCGGAAACGTCATCCGAGCCCTTGATGTCGTAGCTGGAGCTCTTCTTCGCTTCGAAGCCCATGTAGGCGGCGCGGTAGGTGGAGAAGTCGAACAGTTTCACGCGGGCTGCGTTGATGCCCACGTTGGAGAAGACTGCCTCGAAGTCGCCGGACTGGGTCTTCAGCGGCCAGTTCTCCCACGACGTCACCTGCAGGTCCAGCTCCAAGCCCAGCTTGTCGGCAACCAGCTGGGCGATGTCCACCTCCACACCGATCGGCGTCTTGTCGTCGGTGGCGTGGAAGGACAACGGGATGGAGCCCGCAGTGGTGGCCACTGTCAGCTTGCCGTCCTTGGCGATCGTTGCGGGGACAGCGCCGGCGGCGGCGGTGTCCTTCTCAGCGCGGATCCGGTTCTGGTCCACGGAAGTGTTGTAGACGATGCCGTTCTTCGCGGCTTCCGACTCCGGCTTGGCAGCCGACGCCCCGGGATCGGAGCATCCGGCCAGCGCAGGAAGCACGACGGCGGGAAGTACAGCGAGTGCCAAAAGCTTGGTTTTGGAAGTGGCGGCGAAAGCGCGGGTAGTGCGAAGCATGGGGTGTCCTAGATGTTGAAAGCTGGTTCGATGACTTTGGAAAAGAAGCTTCGGGTGCGTTCCTCGCGGGGGTTGGCGAAGATGTCCTGGGGTGTTCCGGACTCGACGATCTGCCCCTGGTCCATGAACACCACGGTGTCTGCGACGTCCCTGGCGAAGCCCATCTCGTGGGTGACCACGATCAGCGTGGTGCCGGACTTGGCGAGTTCACGGATGACGTCCAGGACCTCGTTGACGAGTTCCGGGTCCAGGGCCGAGGTGGGCTCGTCGAAGAGCAGGATCTTGGGATCAAGTGCCAGCGCCCGGGCAATCGCCACGCGTTGCTGCTGGCCTCCGGACAGCTGGCGCGGGTAGGCGTCTGCACGGTCCTTCAGGCCCACCCGGTCCAGGAGTTCCAGCCCGCGCTTCCGGGCTTCGGCCTTGGAACGCTTTTGGGCCACGATGGGAGCCTCGATGACGTTCTCCAGCGCGGTGAGGTGCGGGAACAGGTTGAAACTCTGGAACACCATGCCGATGTTGGTGCGCTGTTTGAGGATGTCCTTTTCACGCAGTTCATGGAGCTTGTTACCGCGGACCTCGTAGCCCACCAATTCGCCATCGATGGTGATGTAGCCGCCGTCGACTTTTTCCAAGTGGTTGATGGTGCGCAGCAGGGTGGACTTGCCAGAGCCGGACGGACCGACGATCACGGCGACGCCGCCCGGAGGAACGGACAGGGAGACACCCTTCAGGACCTCGGTGGCTCCGAAGGACTTCCGGACGTTGGTGATGTCCACCTGGCCGCGGGTGGCGACTGGGGCAGTTCCGGCCGAATCGCCCGCCGAAGCTTCAGCGTGGGGTTCGTCTGCGACGTGTGCAGTCGGTGTGGATTCCTTGCGTGCGGCAATGATGCTCATCGGGCGTCCTTCGTGGGAGTGGCAGCAACGTGGGTGGTGAAGAACTTCCGGGCCCTCTGCAACGGAGTGAGCGGCAGGGTCCGCAGGGCGCCCTTGGAAAAGTGCCGTTCGATGTAGTACTGGAAGACGCTCAGCACCGAGGTGATCACCACGTACCAGAGCGTGGCCACCAGCAGCAGCGGAAGCACCTGCTGGGTCCGGTTGTAGATGACCTGGACCGTGTAGAAGAGTTCGGAGTAGGCCAGCACGTAGACAATCGAGGTGCCCTTGACCAGGCCGATGATCTCGTTGAACGCGTTGGGCAGGATGGCGCGCATGGCCTGGGGCAGCACAATCCTGGTGGAACGCTTCCACGCCGGGATGCCCAAAGCCGAGGCGGCCTCGAGCTGGCCCTGGTCAACTGAGAGGATGCCGCCGCGGATAATCTCCGCGGAGTAGGCCGCCTGGTTCAGCGTGAGGCCCAGGACTGCAGCGGCAAACTGGCTGATGAGCGTGGTGGTCTGGGCTTCGAAGAAGCGGACGTCCGTGAACGGGATGCCCAGGCTGATCTTTTCGTAGAGATAGCCCAGGTTGTACCAAAGCAGGAGCTGGACCAGCAGCGGCGTGGAGCGGAAGATCCAGGAGAACGTCCAGGACACGGAGACCAGCAGCGGCGAAGCGGACAGGCGCATGAGGGCCAGGATGAAACCGAGGACGAAGCCCAGGACACCGGAGATGGCCGTGAGCTTGAGTGTCTCGATAAGCCCGTTGACTACCGACTGGGCGGTGAACCACTCGGCCACCACACCCCACTCCCAACGCGGGTTGGTGACCAGCGACCAGGCAATGGCCGCGACGCCGGCCGCCACCAGGACGGTGCCAACCCATCGCCAGGGGTGCCGGGCCGGAACCAGCTTGTACTCGGAGTAATCCGGGGTGGGCGGTGCAGTGTCCGCCGTGGCAGGCGGTGCGATTGCACTCATGCGCCACCTCATTTCAGATCGGTTGTTGTCTATCGGATGGCTGCCAATCTAGGGCCGCGCGAAACCCGGCAGCAAGGCAGGAATTTGCACTTCTTCACTGGACTTCGCGGGGCTTCGCCGGAGTTCGCACGGCGTCACAATCGCCTTCATGAGGCGCCATATGAGTCGGGATTTTGCGTGCCTTAACGTTGCGTGACGCGTGGTGAACGGCGGTTACCACCGCCTCGACCGGCATGCCTCAACGTCCCTAGATTGGGCATCACCAACCACTGCCATTCAGGAGATCCCATGCCGTCACGAGTTCCCGCGATCGCCTTCGTTGGCGGCGGCCCGCGCACGGCCGGCGTCCTCGAACGGCTTGCCGCCAACCGCCCCGTACTGTTCGACGGACCTCTGCACATCCACGTCATCGAACCCCACCAGCCGGGGTCCGGGAGGATCTGGCGCTATGACCAGAGCCCGGGCTTGCTGCTGAACTCAACCGCTGCGGACGTCACCATGTTCACTGATTCCTCGGTGGCCTGCGACGGGCCGTCGGTGGACGGCCCCGGCCTTTCCACATGGGCCGCTGGGGTGCTGGACGGCAGCATCCGGGACGTTCCCTCATTCGAGCCGCATCTGCTCGCGCAGCTCCGCTCGCTGACACCGGCGTCCTTTCCCACCCGGCAACTCCAGAGCAAGTACCTTGAGTGGTTCTTCGGCCGGGCCGTCAGCGCCCTCGGCCCTGAGGTCACCGTGACGGTGCATCGCGAAACGGCCACCGCAGTCTCAGCTGCTTCCGGCGGAGGGCACGACGACGGTCCGCACCGCGTGCGGCTCGCTTCCGGCACCGAGGTGGTCGCCGACGTCGTGGTCTACGCGCTGGGCCACACAGATTCCTTGCCCGACCCCGAATCCGCGCGACTCACCGGGTTCGCTGCCCGGCACGGTGGGTTCCATGCGCCGCCGTCGTACACCACGGACGTGGACTACTCCGCCATTGAACCCGGCCAGGACGTGATCGTTGCCGGGATGGGGCTGGCATTCGTGGACTTGCTGGTGCTGCTTTTCGAGGGCCGCGGCGGCCGCTTTGAAGAAAGGCCCGACGGCGAACTGGACTACGTGCCGTCAGGCGCCGAACCGCGGGTCTGGGCGGGGTCCCGGCGTGGTGTGCCGTACCACTCCAAGATCTCCTCCGTTCTCCGGGGGGAGCCGATCGCCCGTCCGCGATACTTCACCGCAGAAGCCATTGATGCGCTCCTCGCCGAGCACCAGGAACTCGATTTCCGCAAGCACCTGTGGCCGCTGATCGCCAAGGATGCCGGCTACGCCTACTACCGCGAGTTGTTCACCGGCTACCCGTCGCGGGTCCTGGGGACATGGACCAGCTTCGAGTCGAGGTTCGATACCGTCGACTGGTACAGCGCCGCCAGGGAAGATCTGGTCAACTTCTCCGTGCCGGATTCTGCCCTTCGCCTGGACCTCGAGAATCTGGACCACCCGTTGAGTGGTTGCGCTTTCGCGGACCACGACACCGTCCAGCGCTCTGTTGCCGCATACATCCAGAACGACCTGAACCTCCGCACCAGCCCGGACCACTCCGAAACCCTGGCCCTCTTCACGGCTCTCTTGTTCGTGTACATGGACCTCGGGCGTTTGGTTCCGCAGGAGCGGCTCAACGCACGATCCCAGCAGGCCATCCACGGGTGGTGGCACGGGTTCTTCAGCTTCGTCGACTCGGGACCGCCCTCGCACCGCCTCCGCGAAATGCTGGCGCTGCACCGGGCAGGTTTCCTGAAATTCCTGGGCCCCGGGATGTGGGTCCGCGCCGATGATGCCGTGGGCCGGTTCGTGGCCGGTTCGTTTCAGTCGCCGGGGGTGGTGGACGCGTCCGCGTATATCGAGGCGCGGTTGCCTTCCGCTTCCGTTGAGCGTTCCGCCAACCCCGCTTTGGCTGACCTGCACGACGCCGGACTGGGCACCGAACAGCGGCTCCTCACCTCCGAGGGCGCCCACTCCACCGGGAAACTCCTGGTCTCCGGGAATCACGAGGTACTCTCCCCTGTTGGTACTTCCCAGAGGGGTTTGTTCGCGGTGGGTCCGTGGACATCGGGCTGGGGCGCGGGGGCGTTCGCACGGCCCAACACCAACGCAGCCCCCTTCCGGGAGAACGACGCCCTGGCGCGAAGGATCCTGTCCACAGTCGCTGCCACCCACCCAACTGAGTCGCAGTTGACGCCGTTCTGAGCCCTCAAAACGGCCTCACCTGCTACCTGCCTGGGTTCCACCTACGAAAGGCCTGACATGACCACAACGCCAACCCTGCCGACGTCGGGCCTGACCGTCCTCAGCCTGCCCATGCGCGATCCCCGCGTTCGCCCGCTCCTGGACGAGCTCGCCGTCGAATACGAAACCCGCTACGGGAACCTGTTCGGTACCGGCGGAGCAGCCGAGGAACTGAACCGGTACCCCGCAGAGGAATTCGAGGCCCCGCACGGCGCGCTGATCATCCTCCAGGAAGACGGCGAGTCCGTGGCCGGCGGCGCATTCCGCCGCTACGACGAACACACTGCCGAGCTCAAGCGGATCTGGACCCATTCGGCCCATCGGCGCCGCGGGCTGGCACGCTTGGTCCTGACGGAACTGGAGAATGAGGCTCGACGGCGGGGCTACAGGAAGCTGTACCTCACCACCGGACCACGCCAGCCGGAGGCCAAAAACCTTTACCTCGCCACAGGCTACAAAGCACTGTTCGATCTCGCCGCAGACCCCGAGGAAATCAAGCATTTGGCATTCAGCAAGGATCTTGCCGCGCACAGCTAAGCTATGCGCATGGCCAACAAAACCACTGCCGAAAAACTCGCCACCATCCAGCAGGGGTACACCCTGGAAGGTGCCACCATCGAGCTGGGAGCCGCGATCGTGGACGGTGAAATCCACAAAGAGGCCCAAGTCCGGCTCCCGCTCGCCATGATGAACCGGCACGGCTTGGTGGCCGGCGCTACGGGCACCGGCAAGACGGTGACGCTGCACATGATTGCAGAACAGCTTTCGACGGCGGGTGTTCCTGTTTTCCTTGCGGACATCAAGGGTGATCTGTCCGGGTTGGCCACACCGGCAACCGGCAGTGAGAAGCTGACGGCACGCACCGAAGCACTCGGTCAGCAGTGGCAGGCCAAGAACTTCCCGGTCGAATTCCTTAGCTTGGGCGGCGACGGCCACGGGATCCCGGTCCGCGCCACCATTACCTCGTTCGGCCCTATTTTGCTTTCCCGCATCATGGACCTCAACGACACCCAGGAATCCAGCCTCCAGCTGATCTTCCACTTCGCGGACAAGAACAACCTGGAGCTGATCGACCTCAAGGACCTCCGCGCCGTCATTCAGTTCCTCACTTCGGACGAAGGCAAGGCCGAACTGGCCAACCTTGGCGGACTCTCCAAGGCCACGGCGGGAGTGATCCTGCGTGAGCTGGTCACCCTCGAGGCCCAGGGCATGGAGAAGTTCTTCGGCGAGCCCGAGTTCGACACCGCTGAGCTCCTCCGCACGGCCCCGGATGGCCGCGGCGTCATCAGCTGCCTTGAGCTCCCCACGCTGCAGACCAAGCCCCTGCTGTTCTCCACGTTCCTGATGTGGCTGCTTGCTGACCTGTTCGAAGACCTGCCCGAAGCCGGCGACCTGGACAAGCCCAAGCTCGTCTTCTTCCTGGACGAGGCCCACCTGCTCTTCAACGGTGCTTCCAAGGCTTTCCTGGAAGCCATCACCACCACGGTCCGGCTCATTCGGTCCAAGGGGGTGGGCATCTTCTTCGTTACCCAGACACCCAAGGATGTTCCTGCTGATGTCCTGGGCCAGCTGGCCAACCGCGTGCAGCACGCCCTGCGCGCCTTCACACCCGAAGACGCCAAGGCTTTGAAGGCGACAGTGTCCACGTTCCCTGTCAGCGACTACGACCTCGAAGAAACCCTCACGTCCGCCGGCATCGGCGAGGCCGTCATCACCGTCATGAATGAGAAGGGTGCTCCCACGCCGGTAGCATTGACGCGCCTGCGCGCTCCCGAGTCCGTCATGGGTCCAAGCGCCGATGACCTGATCCTCAGCACCGTGGCCGCGTCTTCGCTCCTCGCTAAGTACGGCACCGCAGTGGACAACCTCTCGGCCTACGAGAAGTTGAACGGCCAGGCTGCCGTCCCCACGGGAGACGCTGCACCGGGATTGCCACCCGTACCAGCCTCCTCAGGCTCTTCCCAGACCGACATCGACGCTGAAGCGCGCCGCATCGAGGAAGAAATACTGGGCCGTCCCAGCTCCCGGCCCTCCTCCGCACCGGCGCCCGAGTACCCGGCACCGCCCGCTCCGGTACCCGCTCCGCAACAAGCTCCGCAACAAGCTCCGCAACAAGCTCCGCAACAGGACGGTATGTTCGGTGACATCGCCGGCGCCCTCGGTGGAGCACTGGGTGGTGGGCTGAAGAGCATGGTCCGGTCCATGGGCACGCAGCTGGGCCGCGACCTTATGCGCGGGGTCTTCGGCACGTCCTCCCGGCGCCGACGCTAGTCCTGTTTGACTGGCTGAACCACGACGGCGGGTGGCAACAATGCTTGCTGCCACCCGCCGTCGGGCCTTCTCCAAACGGTGGATATATGTCATTCCGAGGCCTTCCTGCACGGTGATTGCTGCAGCGGCAGGTAACGTAAAGGGCGTGCAGTTGAGTCAAGCGTTCGTCAAGACCGCAGCCGGATGGCTGCTCGGTCTGATGCTTGCTGCCGCCGGGGCGATCGTTTGCATCAACCTTGTGAGCTCGTCCGTAGCCAGTCCTCAGCAGCCCGTTAGGGAGTATCTGGAAGCACTACAGAAGGGCGAAGGCGAAGAAGCCTTGGGCCTCCTGCGCGCCAAAGTCCCCAGCGCAAACCCTGCCATGCTGGACGGTACGGCCCTGCAAACGGCCGCTTCCAAGATGTCCGACGTCAAGGTGGGAAACCCCGAATCGCGTGGCAGCAACCGGATGGCTGTGCCTGTCGATTACACCCTTGACGGCAGCAAACTCCATACCGAGTTCCTGATGGAGCGGACCGGGACCCAGTGGCTGTTCTTCGCCAAATGGGCGTTCGTACCCACTACCCTGCCGACTATTGACGTCACCGTGGTCAACGCCAGTGAAGCCACCCTCAACGGCGTGCCGGTGAATATGCCCAACGGCCGGAACACCTTCGCTGTGTTCTTCCCGGGCAAGTACGAAGCAAGCCTGAACGGGACCTTCTTTGAAGCCCCCGCCACCTCGGCCCTCGTAACCACGCGCGACGGCGGCGAGGCACCCCTGAACCTTCAGACCCGGTCCACGAAGTCCATGAACGAGGCAGTCGCCGGCAAGGTCCGGGAATTTCTGGACACGTGTGCCGCCCAAGCCACCGAGCAGCAGCGGCTTCAGCCCGATTGCCCGTTCTATCACGCCAGCAACGCCCGCGTTGTTGACGGAACCATCAAGTGGGCCATCACCGAGTACCCGAAGATCACCATCGAACCCTTCGGCGGTAAATGGGTGGTGGCTCCCCTCAACGGCAAGGCCACGCTCACCGCCCGGGAGATCAACCTGTTCACCGGGTTCGTCAACGACCTCAATGTGGAGCACGATTTCAGCTTCACCACGCAGTTGGACGTAGGCGCCGATACCGTGACGGTCACCCCGCTGCTGACGTTCTAGCCGCGCTGGCCCAACATTCGGCCCCATGCACGCCCAGCCCAAGCAGGCCCAGGTTTGGCCAGGCCGAGGTTGATCAGGCTGAGGTTGATCAGGCTGAGGTTGATCAGGCTGAGGTTGATCAGGCTGAGAGCATGAAAATGGCCCAGGCAACCCCCGCTGAGGGGGCGCACCGGGCCATTCCCGCTGGTAAGGCTTAGTCCATGCCGCGCAGGTCCAGCACCAATTCGGATTCACCGTCAGCCTGCAGGATCACGGGGATGCCCCAATCCTGCTGGTAGAGGTGGCATGCTGCGTGGTCCGGGATTTCGCCGTCCTCGGTCTCGGGTCCATCGCATGCGGCCGCACGGGCCGTGATGTGGAGGATACCTTCAGGCACGTCTGCGGAAAGCTCAATGGTGCGCAGCAGGCCCACGGACGTGCCTCCTCCGGAGACCAGCAGTTCCGGCGGGGTGGCGGAAATCTTGAGCTGTGTGGGATCGCCCCAACGGTCGTCAAGCTTTTGGCCGGTGGGAGCCTTGAAGCGGACTGCGAGCTCCAATTTCCCTGGCGTGACCGGGCTCTTTGGCCGGTGTGTTTGCGACGCGCCCTCATCCACCTGCTGGGCTTCCTTGGGGATCGGCACCAGCACCAGCTGGTGCTTGTTCGACTCCACCACGATCAGCAACGGGTCGCTGCCTTCCACCTGAACCACGACCACGTCACTTGGCTCAGCGAGGCCCCTCGCCAACGTGGATACAGACTTGGTGGCGGGGTCATACCGGCGAACGGCACCGTTGTAAGTGTCCGCGATGGCTACGGAGTTATCTGGGAGCACCGTAACACCCAGGGGGTGCTGCAGGCGGGCATCGCCGGCCTTGCCGTCGCGGAACCCGAAATCGAACAAGCCCTTGCCGACGGCGGTTTCCACGGTCACACCGGAATCGCTGACCACCAGGCGACGCAGGGACGACGTTTCCGAGTCAGCCACCCAGATGTTGTCTTCGCCGTCGATGGCCAGGCCGGACGACTGGGCAAACCAGGCTTCTTCCGCCTTGCCATCAAGCAGGCCCTCAAGCCCGGAGCCGGCGAGGATGGAGACCTCGTTGGCCAGGGGGTCGAAGGCGAAGATCTGGTGGGTTCCCGCCATGGCGATGACAACGCGCTGCAGCTTCTCACTCCATACCACGTCCCACGGTGAGGACAGGGACACCTCGGTACCAAGACCCAGCGACCCGACGTCGATGGCGTCGGCAGCGAAGTCAGCCGGACCGCCGTCGTGGTGTTCAGACCAAGTGCCGGCGCCCGTATCGGTGACGCGGGCCGGGCCGGTGTCCAGCAGTCGCTGAACGCCATTGCCCGCGAGCGTCTGGACGTAACCCGAGCTGAGCGTCACGCCACGCAGTCGGTGGTTCACAGTATCGGCTACTACGGCGTCGTAGCCCAGCTTCCACGCGAGCTCTGACGGCAGCAGTGTCACACCTTGCGGTTCGTTGAACTGTGCGATCTCCGACTGTCCGTCCAGGTATCCCTTGGTACCGGAGCCGATGACGCGCTCCACAGTTTCCAGGTCCGGGCGGAGCTCCACCAAGCGGTGATGGCCGGAGTCCACTACCAGGTAGTTGCCGTTGGTGAGCTGCGTTGCCTTACCGGGGAAGCGCAAAGTGCCCGACGTCGGCACCGGGGCCACGTACGGGCCGTTGCCGCGGTGGAGGGTTCCCTTCGCTTCGTGCTCGGCAACGAGTTCCTCCAGCAGGACAGCGAGGCCGTCAGCGTGGCCCTCACCGGAAAGGTGGGCCACGATGTAGCCCTCAGGGTCCACCACCACCAAGGTGGGCCATGCTCGGGCCGTGTAGGCCTTCCAGGTGGCGAGCTCCGGGTCATCGAGCACTGGGTGGTGGATTTCGTAGCGCTCAACGGCGGACGCCAGAGCTACAGGATCAGCCTCATGCTCGAATTTGGGCGAATGCACGCCGACTGTCACCAGGACATCCGAGTACTTTTCCTCAAGGGGGCGCAGCTCATCCAGCACGTGCAGGCAGTTGATGCAGCAGAAAGTCCAGAAGTCGAGCAGCACGATCTTTCCGCGCAGGGACTCAAGATCCAGGGATTTGCCGCCCGTGTTGAGCCAGCCGCGGCCCTCCAGTTCGGAGGCCCGGACCCGGTGTTGGGTACGTACGGTTTCGCTCATCAGCGTCCTTCCAGCTTGGTGTGTGGTTCAGTCTGCCCCGCAGGGTCGGCGTTGGTGCGTTCGGCGTTGGTGCGTTCGGCCGGGGCCGTCCTGGATGGTTGGGCAGTGCGGTTTGCCAGCTTGGCATCGCGGTCAGCGAGCCGGGCAAACATATCGTTGTAAGCACTGAGATCGGCGTCGTTATTCCTGTCGGCTGCCCGATCCACCCGGCGGGTCTCCCGTTCGTCAGAACGGGACCACATCACAGCCACACCGATAGCCACCAGCAAAGTGGGTACTTCGCCGATGCCCCACGCCACGGCGCCGCCCAGTTGCTGGTCTCCGATGGCCGACGGACCCCAGGCCCGGCCCAGGTTTCCGAAGTAGTCGGCTGCAAGCAGGCCGGTGCCACCCATGATGGCTACGCCGAAGAAGGCATGGAAGCCCATGGTGGCCAGCAGGAGAAGCAGGCGCATCGGGTAGGGAGCCCGGCGTGGAAGAGGATCGCTCCCGATCATGCTCAGCACAAAAATGTAGCCGGTCAGCAGGAAGTGCACGTTCATGAGCTCATGGCCCACATGCTCGCGCATTGCCAGGCCGAAGAGGTCCGAGTAGTAAAAGAGGACAATGGAGCCCGCGAAGTTGGCAGCGGCGAACAACGGGTGCGTCACGATCTGCGAGAACCTGGAGTGCACGAACAGCAGCAGCCACTCGCGCAAGCCGCGTGAACCATGGACACCTTCGCCCCTGGCCGGCAGTGCGCGCAACGCAAGGGTCACGGGGGCACCAAGGACCAGGAAGATCGGGGCCACCATGGTGAGGGCCATGTGGTCCACCATGTGTGCAGAGAACAGCACACGGCCGTACACGGCGGGCGGTCCAGAGGTGATGTAGGTGAGCACCACCAGGCCGATCATCCAGTTCACGGTCCGGAACCAGGACCATTTGTCTCCGCGCCGGCGAACTTTGACCAGACCCATGATGTAGGAAACAGCGCCGAACAGCGCAACTCCTACCCACAGCCAGTCAAAGCGCCATTCAGTGAGCCAGCGTTCCGGCGTGAGTTCGGGCGGCAGTTCATAGCCCGAAAGGATGAACGACGGCGAGGCATCAGGTGCGTAGGTGGTGGGCTGGGGCGGTGCCGAGCGTCCGAGCGCAACGGCAAGTCCCGACGTCGCGCCCATGACCAGCAGCTCAACCAAAACCAGCTGCCACAGCACCCGGCGGGCAGACATGGAACCGTTCTTGCCAAGCTGTGGGATGACCCACTGTCGGTGCATGAAGCCGATGCCACCCAGCACCAGCGTGGCCAGCGACTTCGCGACGATGAGTTGGCCGTAAGGAGAGCCGAAGAGGTCGGCAGGGTTGGTAACGCGGATAGCGGCGTTAATAACACCTGAAGCGAACACCAGGACAAAGGCGAAGCCGGCCAACGACGAGAAGCGCCTGAGGGTTTGCTCGGTGATGTCCTGAATTCCCTTGCCCCTGGAACCTGTGAGGATGCCGGAAAGGACCGCGAGCATAATGATGCCGCCTACCCAGGTGGAGACGCCCACCAGGTGGAGCCCCAAGGAATTGATGGCGCCTTCGTGGTCGCTGGAGCTCGACGAGTGCCCGATCAAGGCTGTAGGAATGAGGCCGATGAGGGCCAGCACCAGCGTGAACGCCAGCCCGGTCAACGATCGGACCCCGAACAGCGCAGTGGTGACAACGGCCGCGATGATGGTGACCGCAAGCCAGGCCTTGCCGGTCTCGATGTCGGTCATGAAATACACCAGCGAACGAGTGAACTCGGCATCTCCGGAGAGTCCCTGCCCGGCGACGTCCGCATAGGTCAAGACAAGAACCGCGACGGCAGACAAAGTCCATGCTGCCCCGGCTGCGGCGGCAACGGCCAATGCCCGGGCGAACGCCGGGTGTTCGGGTGCGTCAACGTCCTTCTCTCGGGACCGCGATCCGCCGAGGTTCTTAGGAAGGATGCCCACGGCGAAGATCAGGCCACCAACCACAGTCGCCACGGAGACGTTATGGATGGCCTTCGCGAAAGGCAGGCCCCACCGAACCAAAGCACCAGGGTCGGAAACCTGCCGGGCTGCAGAGGCGCCGGAGAAGATCAGGGCTGCTGCAAGAGCCAGGAAGAGAACCGCCAGACCGGCCAGTTGCCATGGGAGGGAAATCCCCGCGACTGTATTGCCTCCCCGCGCTCCCGGCTTAGGAGCAGACGAAGGGGCAGTTGCGGAACTTCTTGCTGATGGCACCTATCCATTGTCCGCTACCTGTCGCCGGGCTGCGAATCGGGAGGGTCGCTATGTGCATTAACTAAAAGCAAAAGGGACGGCAACCGTCAGGTTGCCGTCCCTTCAAGGCGTTCGCCGAAGAGTAGTTACTTCTTCTTGGCGACAGCAGCCTTCAGCTTGGAACCAGCGGTCAGCTTGACGCTGTGGCCAGCTGCGATCTGGATGGTTTCGCCGGTCTGCGGGTTGCGGCCGGTGCGAGCTGCACGGTCGGTGCGCTCAACTGCGAGCCAGCCCGGGATGGTGATCTTTTCGCCGGCGGCGACAGAAGTCTCGAAAACTTCGAACAGTGCATCGAGCACGGAGTTGACTGCTGCCTGGCTGGTGCCAGCCTTGCCTGCTACCTCTGCAACGAGTTCACTACGGTTCTTAGCCATTTACGTCCTCCTGGACTCATACGTTTTTGAGCTTTCAAGCGGAATGCGAGCAAGCCACTGTTCGAAAACTTACCAGCTTGGGCTGGCATGGCCAGCAAATTCCGCGTGTTTCCGCGCCTTTTTGACCAAAATCACCGGATTTTCGCGGTTTTTAGGGGTGCTTTACGCCCTTGGCGTACCCTACGGCGTTGGCCGTGACTCATTGTTATGCCCCGTCAGAACAGTATGCGCTGGAACAAAAAGTGGTCCTGCCACTCCCCCGCGATCTGAAGGTACGACGACGCATGGCCGATCCGCTCGAAGCCACACCGCCTGAGGACTGCTTGGGACGCTGCGTTGTGGAGCAACGTCGCGGCTTGGATCCGGTGAAGGCCGAGCTCCTTCGTGGCCATGGTTACGACGGCGGCAACCGCACCTGACGCCGCGCCCTTGCCTGTGCATTCCTCGTCAATCCAATAGCCAAGGTTGGCGTTCAGGAATGGTCCGCGGACGATGCCTGTGAGTGTGATCATCCCCAGGATGCCCCGGCGTCCGGTGATGACCCACGGCACTTCGTTGCCCGCCGCATACTGGTCAACCTTGGCCCGGATCGCAGCTTCCTGGCCAGCCACGGTGAAGAACTCCTCGCTCCGGGTGGGCTCCCACGGCGCTAAATGTCCACGGTTCCGCAGGTAGGCAGCGGCCAATTCTGTGGCATCTGAAAGCTCAAGAGGGCGCAGGTACAGTTGTTCGCCGCCCCCGCCCAGGGAGATCTGTCGGGTGAGACTCATCCCCAGACTCTACCTGCGGCTGCTACGACGATTGCGGAGTGGTCAACGGGGTGATAGCTTTTCCGGTGATCGTGAACTTTTTGCAGGAGGTGAGACCCATGAAAGCAGTATCCACAGTGGGCGCTCCCTGCAGTCCACGATCCCGCGACTGAGCCAGTCGCCACTGGGAGCGTCCGTCACGCACTTCGCGAAAGGCGACTCCCTTGAATACATCAACTTCTTCATCACTCCGCGCCAACCCGACGGCGGCATCCGCACTACCGGGGCCGGACCAGTCCCAGCCGGAGGCCGACGCCGGCTCCGTCGCCCCTGAACCGGTCACGGCTCAACGGGCGTTGGTCCTGGGCGGCGGCGGATCCACAGGCAATGCGTGGCTGATCGGAATCATCGCCGGCCTCTTCGATGCCGGGCTGGACGTTACCACTGCAGACCTCACCATCGGTACATCAGCGGGGTCCACCGCTGCAGCCCAGCTGGCCGGAGCCACACCGGCCGAGCTCTTTGAGGCCACCCTTGCCGCAGTCCCGCCCAAAGCCGCAGCCCTGCCAAGAACCGCCGGCCGGGCAGGAACCGACGCAGGACGCGACGCCGCGAGGCCTGTGATGGACCATATGGAGCGGACCGGCGCCATCATGGATGCTGCTGCGGATATGGCGGATATGCGCCGCAGATTGGGCGCAGCAGCAATCGACATGGCTGCGGCCATGGAAGGCTCCAGTGCACGGTGGCGGGCAACCGTCGCAACCCGGCTGCCACGTCCGGAGTGGCCGGAACGAACGGTGCTCCTCACAGCTGTCAATGCCCACACCGGTGAACCGGTCGTTTTCGACCGCCTCAGCGGAGTGGAGCTGGTGGACGCCGTGGCCGCCAGCTGCGCCAGCGGTTTCGCCTACAGTATCGGCGACAACCAATACATCGACGGTGGTTACCGGGCAAACGCCGAGAATGCGGATCTGGCGGCCGGATACTCCCGGGTATTGGTGCTGTCACCATTCGGGGGCCGGACACGGACTCCCTTGGAATGGGGCATGCACCTCGCAGCACAGGTCCATGCGCTGCAGGCCACCGGCAGTCAGGTGGCAACAGTCTTCCCGGACGGTGAATCCGAGCATCTGTTCGGTGTGAATGCGATGGACCTGTCTCTGCGACCGGCCGCCGCGCGTGCCGGTTTCGCACAGGCCAGGGCCCTTGCCGGTCAGCTTGGCAGGTTCTGGAACTGAAGCGCCCCCAGGCAGCGGCGGCTGACGGTGCCAGATGACCCGTCAGCCGCCGCTCTGGGATTGATCCGGTTGCGGGGGTTTTCGGGTGTGGTGGTTTAAATGGGGAGAGCCCCGACCGTCGTGGTCGGGGCTCTGCCGTTAATGGTTGTCCGGCGGTGTCCTACTCTCCCACACCCTCCCGGGTGCAGTACCATCGGCGCTGTGGGTCTTAGCTTCCGGGTTC
>NZ_JAOEFX010000782.1 GCF_025421775.1 Paenarthrobacter aurescens
TGGGCAAAGGGCCGGTAGCGACAGTGCGGCGTCGGGTGATTAGGGTAAATGGCGGTGGCAACGGATTGTCAGGAGACATGGAATGCAAGAGATCACATGCCAAGGGAACGGACGTATTTGCGGTATCAGGTTTATCGGTCGGAGGCGAGGAAGCGGGCGTGTGTTGCGACTGCGCAGATGCGATGCATTTCGGGAGCCGACATGTCTGAAGTCCGCTTTGAGCCTATTGAT
>NZ_JAOEFX010000783.1 GCF_025421775.1 Paenarthrobacter aurescens
TAGGAACCCTTTTTATGATCAAATATACAGCCTTGATACTGATTTAGCTTAATCATTATTTACGGCTATAACCATTTTTTAATTATTTTGGATCTAATGGTGGCACACGAAATAGCTGCTTTAAAAAATCATCGAAAGTATCTGCTATTTTAATATACTCCCATTCTGTAGTGTCGTACGTTGAAGTTGAGAAGTTTTCTGCGATATACATAACAGCAGGATTTTGTGATC
>NZ_JAOEFX010000784.1 GCF_025421775.1 Paenarthrobacter aurescens
GCATCGATTACGCGGATGGCAACTTTGGCCGACAGCGGGCGCATCGATGAAGCGCAGGTCGATGATGAGATCGAACGATTGCGATATGCGTGGGGCTTGGCGCATCCCTCTGCGCTATCGACTGAGTTGCCAGGAGATGGCGAGAGCATGGACTTGTTCGATCGCTTGCAATTGAAGGCTGTCATTGAGGTGTGCCAGCAGGCGGACAGCCTGTCGGATGCCGGCCGACAG
>NZ_JAOEFX010000785.1 GCF_025421775.1 Paenarthrobacter aurescens
TGCATGAAATCAAATTAACCTTAGCCGGAATTTAAGACTGAAATCGCCAGCTCAGCAATGTAATAAGGTGAAACCGCGCATCGCCGTCTTAGTCTTTGAAAATAGCCAGTTTTGCTGGATGCGAAAGCAACAGTGAAACCAGCAGGGAGAATCCTTAACGGAATCTGCCAGAATCAGGCGACGTTCGCCATGGCGATTTCACCTCTAACTGTTTGAAAAAATGGTTTTTAT
>NZ_JAOEFX010000786.1 GCF_025421775.1 Paenarthrobacter aurescens
GAACTGATGCTTCATAAAGGAGCTTCGCGCTCTTCACAGCTAGAGCGTAAAAACGACTATGCCTCCACCTTTATGGAAA
The DNA here is from genome assembly GCF_025421775.1 of Paenarthrobacter aurescens. Classification (GTDB taxonomy): domain Bacteria; phylum Actinomycetota; class Actinomycetes; order Actinomycetales; family Micrococcaceae; genus Arthrobacter; species Arthrobacter aurescens_B. The sequence continues at coordinate 80 of NZ_JAOEFX010000786.1, forward strand.
AAGAAGATATCGTACCAGGCGATATCATGATTGTGATTTCTACGTCGGGCGTAAATCCCGTTCCGATTGATGTGGCCTTAATTGCAAAAGAAAAAGGCGCTTTTGTTATCGGGCTTACCTCTCCTTCTTATGCCACGAGCCGGGCTTCGCGG
>NZ_JAOEFX010000787.1 GCF_025421775.1 Paenarthrobacter aurescens
AGGCGGATTTAAAACCATTGTAGGCATGATCGAAGGTTTGTTAGAGGAAATGAATATTACTGTTCCTGTCGCGCTTCACTTAGATCACGGTATGAGTGTAGAAAGATGTAAAAAAGCTATCGACGCTGGATTTAGCTCGGTCATGTTTGACGGTTCTCACTATCCAATTGATGAAAATATTGCCATGACTAAGCAAGTAGTAGACTATGCTGGTGCTCAATATGTCTCCGT
>NZ_JAOEFX010000788.1 GCF_025421775.1 Paenarthrobacter aurescens
GTGGGGAACAACTCTTTATCAAGTGGCCATCGATTTAAAACAAAAGTATGTGAATGACGTGCAGGTTGTGCAGTTAAAAGGCGGAGTAAGCCATTCGGAAACGAGCACGTATGCTTCTGAAATTATGTACTTATTTGGAAAGGCATACAATACGCCTCCTATGCACCTTCCTCTGCCTGTGATTGTCGATCACGTGGTAGTTAAAAAAGCAATGGAAACGGATAGTCATAT
>NZ_JAOEFX010000789.1 GCF_025421775.1 Paenarthrobacter aurescens
CCTGCGCCGCTCATTGAGGTCTGCGATTCCTTATTTCTGCACCACAATATTTTCCTGTGAAGGATCAACATGCTGCAACTGCAGCTTATCGGTTGCTATCCGTTCTACCCGGCTGTGATCGCCCAGCGCATTCTCTTCGAGGATCAGGTTGCGCCACTCGATATCCAGCGCATCACGCTCCAGCACCAGCTGCTCACGCTGCGCCGTCAGCAGACGGGTCTTATGCGTGGT
>NZ_JAOEFX010000790.1 GCF_025421775.1 Paenarthrobacter aurescens
TGAGTCTGGTTTGCCGCGACACGGGCCCGGTCAAGCCCGGCCTGCACCTGATCCAGCTGACGCATGACAAGCGCCAGCTCGTCTTTCTCGGAGGCGTGACACTGCAGGACGGGAAGTGTGGTTATCAGCAGGGCAATGAGGTTTCTGGTGTGACGCATGAGGCTCTCCCGGTTATCTGGTCGTCGGGAGAGTGACGCAAAGCAGCGATGCCTACAGCAGGAAATTCTTATT
>NZ_JAOEFX010000791.1 GCF_025421775.1 Paenarthrobacter aurescens
TAAAATGCTGCTTCGGCTCGATATCTTTTGAAAAGAATTGATCTCCTTTTTTCACATCCGGAAGTGCATTTTCCTTTTCTTCCACCGAGTCATCGGATCCTTCAACATATACCTTCATGAAACCCGGAAATTTAATTTTTGAACCATTTGCCCTGAAGATGACATCCCCGTTATGAAGGTCGATGCTCATCGTATCCATGACCGCCGAAGACATTTGACTGGAAACGAATC
>NZ_JAOEFX010000079.1 GCF_025421775.1 Paenarthrobacter aurescens
TCGAATGAAACGGTAACAAGCAGGAGTTAAACCCGTGGCAATTAATCTCGAAGACAAGAAGGCCATCGTCGCTGAAGTCAACGAGGCTGCCAAAGTCGCTCTGTCCGCTGTCGTGGTTGATGCACGTGGCGTAACAGTAGGCGCAATGACCGGACTCCGTAAAGAGGCTCGTGAAGCTGGCGTTTACGTACGTGTTGTACGTAACACCCTGCTCAAGCGCGCTGTTGCTGACACTCAATACAGTGTCCTCAACGACGTGTTCACCGGCCCGACCCTGATTGCATTCTCGAACGAACATCCGGGCGCTGCTGCCCGTATCTTCAAAGAGTTTGCCAAGGGTCAG
>NZ_JAOEFX010000792.1 GCF_025421775.1 Paenarthrobacter aurescens
GACTTCCCCTCTGTCTCAACCATAATCTCGGAGAAATTGCAGTACGAGTTAAGATGCTCTTTAAGCGCATCAGGACGGAAAGTCCCCGAGACCTTTACTATAGTTTGGTTTTGGTGTTCGGAGTGGCTTGTGTAGGATAGGTGGGAGACGTTGATACCCGGACGCCAGTTCGGGTGGAGTCATCGTTGAAATAGAACTCTGGTCACTTTGGACATCTAAATTCGGCCCGTG
>NZ_JAOEFX010000793.1 GCF_025421775.1 Paenarthrobacter aurescens
AGACTGGATATTTGTCATAAAGCTGACGCCCCATGTCTACATACTGAGATCCTTGACCTGGGAAAAGAAAGACGACTGGCCGGCTCGATGTTTGGGAGCTTGCCGTCTTGACCACCTCTTTTGACCTTTGATTCAGCGCCTGTAACATGTCAGCCGTGTTACTTCCAAGAATGACACGTTTATGCGGGAAATGATGGCGCCCTGTTTGCAGCGTATAGGCAACGTCACTTA
>NZ_JAOEFX010000794.1 GCF_025421775.1 Paenarthrobacter aurescens
TGGCCTAACCCTTGTGGGGGCAGCCGTCGAAGCTGGGACCGGCGCTTGGGACTCAGGCGTAACAAGGTAGCCGTACCGGCAGGGGCTGCGGGATAGCCTCCTTTCTAAGGAGCTGCTTACAGCCGAGCTGTGAACCTAGTATGCGGTGAGTGGGCTTAGACACTGATGCCCATTGCGCAGTCGACTGTTCTGAGGTGGGTGCTCATCGGAGGAATATAAACGAATCTTTTT
>NZ_JAOEFX010000795.1 GCF_025421775.1 Paenarthrobacter aurescens
AATCCTTCACGTGCAATATCTGTTGTTTGAGAACCTCTAATTAAAGCAATAACAGCATCTAAATTATCAAGAGCAATCTTTAAACCTTCTAAAATATGCGCACGTGCTTCTGCTTTTCGAAGTTCAAATTCAGTACGACGGCGAATAACCACTACCTGATGGTCTAAGTAGTACTGTAGACATTGCTTCAAGTTCAATACTTTTGGCTGTCCATCTACTAATGCAAGGGTA
>NZ_JAOEFX010000796.1 GCF_025421775.1 Paenarthrobacter aurescens
GTGAACGGGGTGGCGCAGGACGCCCCGATGCCGCGCCGAGCGAAAGCCCCCGCAGGCCGTTGCCGGGCAATCCCTTCAGCGGTATGACGGCCGTTCTGAAATCACCCTATCTGCTCGGCATCTGCGGCTTTGTGGTGCTGCTGGCGACAGTCTCCACCTTCCTTTACTTCGAGCAGGCACGCGTCGTCGCCGAACACTTCCCGGACCGCGAGGCGCAGGTGCGCGTGTTC
>NZ_JAOEFX010000797.1 GCF_025421775.1 Paenarthrobacter aurescens
TGCAACTGTCGCGCGTTGTCCAGCTCCGTCAGATGCGGATCGTTGGGCGATACCGCACTCAGGCGGGCGCGCCACTGTGCCGCATCGGCCGCGCTGCCGCTTTGCTGTGAATAGAGCGCCAGCAGATACAGCGCCTGGGTATTGTTCGGCTCCACCATCAGGATTTTTTGCAGCGAGGCTTTCGCCAGATCGTCATGCGCTTTCTGATGCCAGTAGGCCGCCTGGTCGAA
>NZ_JAOEFX010000798.1 GCF_025421775.1 Paenarthrobacter aurescens
GACGAACCGCAGCACATGACCATCGGTAAAGGCGGTGAGATGGTGATGAAGTCGAAAAAACAGCTGAAGGAAGAGTGGGGAATCGAGTCCGACGTGACGCGCATCAACCTGCATTAACCGGCTGCAGGGCTGGAGAGTTCCAGCCCTGATTTTCAGATAATGACCGCACCCTGCGCCTGCATCTGCGCGATCGCGATCTCGCTGTCGTCCGGATTGAGATTAACGCCACG
>NZ_JAOEFX010000799.1 GCF_025421775.1 Paenarthrobacter aurescens
GATGCCCCGATCCCAGCTCCAGCTGGGCGGCAGCCTGCAGTACCTGCTGATGATCCCAGTCGCTGTACAGCAGCACCTCGCTGACCTGCGGCGTACCCTGGGTCAGGGTGCCGGTTTTATCAAACACAATGGTGTCGACTTCACTGGCCCGCTGCAGCGCATCGGCATCGCGCACCAGCACGCCCAGCTCGGCAGCGCGGCCGACGCCCGCGATCACCGACATCGGCGTG
>NZ_JAOEFX010000800.1 GCF_025421775.1 Paenarthrobacter aurescens
CCAGAGTGCCCGATCTGGCGACTTATAAGCGTGCGGTCGGGAGATCGAGCCTCCCAACCGCTAAATCTCAAGACCCCTGAAATCCTTGTGATTTCTGGGGTCTTCTGCTTCTCCGAGAAAAAATCTTGACAAAGCAGGCTACCTAGCATTCTCGCAGATTCCATCCACGTCGCCCGAACATGGCTACAAAATGGCTACAGCCCGGACCCGTTCGAGGACGCAGGGGCAAT
>NZ_JAOEFX010000801.1 GCF_025421775.1 Paenarthrobacter aurescens
AATATGATTAAAAAACTTCCATTAACAATGGCGGTTCTCGCCGCGCTTTGCCCAATTTCTGTCCTCGCGCAGGAATTTACGCAGGAGCAAATCGACGCCATTGTGGCCAAAGCGGTGGATAAAGCCCTGGCCGATCGCCAGGCGAAAATGGATGCCGCGGTGGCGAAAAAAGCCGACGTCATTAACGAACCCCAGAGCGCCGCCCAGTCCCCGGATATGGCGATCCCGTT
>NZ_JAOEFX010000080.1 GCF_025421775.1 Paenarthrobacter aurescens
TTAAATATCTTTTTGATTTATCAAACGATAGCATAGTAAATCAAACTTTCAAGAAAAATCAAAAAAGAGACCCTAAAAAGTTAGATATAGTCTAACAATTGGGTCTCTTTTTTGTTTTTTTTATTAAACGATAGTAAAAATGAAGTAGACGAGAGTTCCAATAATGGCCGACAGTACTAAGCAACCCAGTGGGGATAAATAAGAATAGTTTTCTTTACGGATTGAAAGAATGCGATCAACAATAAAAATAAGAATGACGCCCATCATTCCGAATTCAAACATTAATAACCCAAAAATGGCGTGAAATATGAATGACATGATAAAATCAATTTTTTTACTACG
>NZ_JAOEFX010000802.1 GCF_025421775.1 Paenarthrobacter aurescens
CCCTTCATCGCACATGCTGAAGCCGGGTAACCCAGCTAACTGGAGCTCTTCTCTGTAGCGCCCCCAAACCGGTCACCGGGCTTCCTCAGCACTAAGGAAGTCGCAACATGAGTACAACCGTCTCGGCCGAGCAATTCCTGGCCACATCCATTGAGCTGGCAACAGCCAATGTCCTCCACAGTGGGGGCCCCTGCGGCGCCGTCATTGTCACCGCGGACGGACGAGCCTTG
>NZ_JAOEFX010000803.1 GCF_025421775.1 Paenarthrobacter aurescens
CAATCCCGAAGGTACATATTCAGAAAAGAAGGGAATGATGTTTTTCCGACTCCCCGTTTCCCACATTTCTTGCGAATTCTTCACCCACATAGGTGCAAAAACATCCCATTCCTTTTTCGACTCTTCATGCCATGTATGTAAATTCATAAGAAATCCATCCTCCCAGATACCCCCTAATTAAATATTTCCCTGAAAAATATTTTCCCTACCGGGGCTTCCCTATAGCTATT
>NZ_JAOEFX010000804.1 GCF_025421775.1 Paenarthrobacter aurescens
TCTTCAATGAGGAAATAATGGCTGTACTGGTTATGGAGAATCTCATAGACAAATGATTCTTTTTTCCAAGGTGCAGTAAATGAATGCACTTCAATCGTATACACCTCTGGAATGTCCGCTACCGTCATTTTTCGAATCTCTGTTATGTTGAGATTATTTTTGTCCTTCAAGCCATTTCACTTCCGCTTCTGCCAAACGAATATAGTTAGGAACAAGCTGATGAACATCTT
>NZ_JAOEFX010000805.1 GCF_025421775.1 Paenarthrobacter aurescens
CATCCACCGTGTATTGGTTTACGTCAATACCTACGACATTTATCACATTGGTGGCTAGGATGGCTGCATTCTGAAGACAGATATATCCAAGGCCCACAACAGCTACAGTTTTGATGTTCGTCATTTACTACACCTTTTTTGTTAAACAGTGATTTGTTCTTTGGGATCAACAAAGAACTTGATTTCGCCGGACGCAGCCAGTTCCTCATCTGAGACATCACAGGTATGGC
>NZ_JAOEFX010000806.1 GCF_025421775.1 Paenarthrobacter aurescens
CCACTCTGCTTGCAGATCCCGCTAAACCCTCCGGCCTCTTAATGTTGGTGTCTTTCTCGACTGCATGCCGGGGCCTGGTGGGACCAATGCTCGGGCGAATGGCTTCCGCCCATTCCTCGTTGGATATCACAGTGCTGGCAGAGGACCCACGTGAGGCTGTGCTACGGGTGGCCTCCGGCGAAGCGGAACTGGCGGTGGTTCTCTATTGGAACTCCGTTCCCTAGGGCATC
>NZ_JAOEFX010000807.1 GCF_025421775.1 Paenarthrobacter aurescens
CGTCGGTGTGGCCCGGGCCCTGGCCGCTGACCCCGCGTTCATGCTGATGGATGTACCGTTCAGCGCAGTGGATCCCGTGGGCCGTGGCCAGCTGCAGGAGGAGTTCCTCCGCCTCCAGCGCGAGAGCGGCAAGACCCTCATCATGGTCACCCACGACATTGACGAAGCCCTCAAGCGGGGCGACCAGGGGGCCGAGATGCGCGGCGGCGGCAAGCTGGCGCAGATGGCTA
>NZ_JAOEFX010000808.1 GCF_025421775.1 Paenarthrobacter aurescens
CCTACGGTGCAATCATCTAGGTCGTCTTCGGTACCGGAGCAGGGCATGTGGATAGTGCTAAGGTCGTCTCGCCGGGGATGGTGTATGTCGCCACTACCGAGGATTTCCTCAAGTTCGTCCAGGGCACGGGTATGGACCTGGGCATTGATGGGCTTGGCACCACGGCACCGCGCGACATGAACGTTCCATCTTTCGCCCTCGGCAACCTCGCGGGCAAGATTGAAGTCACG
>NZ_JAOEFX010000809.1 GCF_025421775.1 Paenarthrobacter aurescens
TTGCAGAATCTACCTACGGGGTTGTCCAGGCCGTGGGCCCACTGTGCCATCGTGGTTAAGGATGGGTTGGCCACGCCGCGTTAGTTCTGACTGACTATCGCCTGGCTGAGGCATGTGATGTCCGAGAGTTGGGCGAGGGTCATGCCCTTTGCCTTGCGGATGGTGCGCTCCTTGTTGCCTACTGTCGCCAGCTGTTAGCTTGTGGGTTGTGTTGGAGGAGTCTCGGTAGT
>NZ_JAOEFX010000810.1 GCF_025421775.1 Paenarthrobacter aurescens
GGGGCGAATGCTTCATTTACTTCGTATAGATCCATTTCATTTATCGTTAGTTTTGCCTTCTCCAACACTTTTTTTGTGGCTGCAATCGGACCAGTAAGCATTAAAGTTGGGTCAGAGCCAACAACACTTCGTGCTAAAATACGAGCACGCGGTTTTAGCCCAAGCTCTTCTGCTTTTTCACGAGACATAATTAATACGGCGCATGCACCATCACTAATTTGGCTCGAAT
>NZ_JAOEFX010000811.1 GCF_025421775.1 Paenarthrobacter aurescens
TGTGTACCAAGTGGTACTTACCCCTGCTAATTGTGCAACCTCTTCTCGGCGTAATCCGGGTGTCCTTCTTCGGGTTCCAGATGGTAACCCAATAGATTCTGGTTTAATTTGAGCTCGCTTAGCTTTTAAGAATGTAGACAAAGCTTCAAGCCTAGTTTTATCATTCATTTTTAAAACTCCTCATCATACCAATTTACCCTAGTAGTAGTTATACCAGGATAAACAATCC
>NZ_JAOEFX010000081.1 GCF_025421775.1 Paenarthrobacter aurescens
ATGAGAAAATTTCAAACCAAAACATCATCCATAGACGCTCTCCATGTCATTGTCGGAGCAGCAAGAAGCGGTCCATTACGCAACGTAACAAGTAGTAAAACGATACAAAAGCAAAAGCAAAAGGAGATAGAGGTGAGTATATAATATGGGGTTCATAATTTCTGCTATTATTTTTTTAATTTTATTATACAGCGTTATTCCGTATGTCCTATCACGTGGTCTAGGAGTGAACGTAGTTAAAAGGGGAAGGGACTTATCCAAAATTGCTTTTACGTTTGATGATGGTCCGAATCCTGTTTATACGCCAATCCTTCTTGATTTACTGAAGGAAAATGAGG
>NZ_JAOEFX010000812.1 GCF_025421775.1 Paenarthrobacter aurescens
GTGTATTTTTTCAAATCTCGCTCATAATAAAAATGTACAAATGACCTGAAGGGATGGAATGAAGATGAATGAACAGCATATGAGCGGATCCATGCAGCAATCACTGACTGATTATAAAACGGCAATGGGTGAATTTCAGAAGAAAATGCCGGTGTTTGGGAAGAAATTCAATGAATTTACGGAGCAATGCTTTCAGAGCGATTCATTAACGCAAAAGGAAAAGCAAATG
>NZ_JAOEFX010000813.1 GCF_025421775.1 Paenarthrobacter aurescens
TCAGCGGCGGCGCTTCTTGGCTTCTTCCGCGGCTTCCTGCTGCGCATCCACCACGGCCAGGGCCGTCATGTTGACGATGCGGCGCACGGTGGCGCTGGTGGTCAGGATATGCACGGGACGCGCGGCGCCCAGCAGGATCGGACCCATCGCGACGCCATTGCTGCCGGTCATCTTCAGCATGTTGTACGTGATGTTGCCGGTGTCCAGATTGGGCATGACCAGAAGGTTG
>NZ_JAOEFX010000814.1 GCF_025421775.1 Paenarthrobacter aurescens
TGAACCTTTAAGGAAGGTGAATACTTTTTATTGGATGGAGAAATCAATTCAACCTCGACATCATTTGAGGCTGTATATATGCTTATATTACCTGGGGCCGCTTCATTTACATGGAAGCTTTGTTCGACCCAGACATTTTGTTTCAGGACATCACCCAGAACGGTTTGAGCGAGTGCGGTTGTAATGACATCATCTTCAACTCGTTCTTTATAATTGACATGATATGCAG
>NZ_JAOEFX010000815.1 GCF_025421775.1 Paenarthrobacter aurescens
AACCGCGACACCGCGATCGGCACCGCAGGCTCCACAGCCAACCCCCTCCTGGACAACGAGCTGGTGAAGTCCACCAACGCTGCCAAGAACAACAAGATCGTCAACCTGGATCCCGCCGGCGGGTACATCGTGGGCTATGGCCTGAACAACGTCCAGGCCAGGGTCACGGCAGTGGCCGACTCTGGCGCCTGACAACCCGCTCCACCTGAACTCCTGACGTGACAACTAC
>NZ_JAOEFX010000816.1 GCF_025421775.1 Paenarthrobacter aurescens
CGCAGAAGAGCTTGAAGCCGATGATCATGTACCCGAAAATGACGGCCGGGCCGGCCGCGGAAATGGTCTTGCCGGAGCCCATGACCAGGCCGGTGCCGATCGCTCCGCCGATGGCGATGAGCTGGATGTGGCGGTTGCTGAGCTGACGCTCAAGATGGGTGGAATCGGTGGAAGGTGGGCGCTGAATCGTCAAAGGAACTCCATCGTTCAGGCGGCACAGGGTGCCACA
>NZ_JAOEFX010000817.1 GCF_025421775.1 Paenarthrobacter aurescens
ATCTTCCGATGCCGTTGCAAGTTCTTTAGAAAATGCGGCGATCGTATCATGAATTACTTTTCGTTCATTAGAAGGCATTGGTTCTAAATGAACCTTTCTCTTCGTTTTTAAAACTCTGTTTGCTGTCTTGATGGCATATTGTTCAAGTGCTTCTTGTCGCTTCTTCCTATAATCTCCAATATCAATGGTAATATGATGATACTGATCAGAATAGCGATTAAACACTAAC
>NZ_JAOEFX010000818.1 GCF_025421775.1 Paenarthrobacter aurescens
GTCCGCGGTTTGCCGCAGTTCTTCCGACAGCTGGCGCATGGTCTCCAGCACCTGCAGACCGCGCTGGTACATGACCCGGCCTGTATCGGTGGGGCGGGCCGTATGCCCATCGCGAATCAGTAGCGGCGTGCCGGCTTCTTCTTCCAGCTGCCGGATCATCTTGCTCACCGTGGACTGCGTGACGAACAGCGCCTTCGCTGCCTGCGTGAAGCTGGCATGGCGGACGGTT
>NZ_JAOEFX010000819.1 GCF_025421775.1 Paenarthrobacter aurescens
ATGAGGCCGGCTTTCTTGCTGCGCTTGGCCGGCCGCCGCGCCTAGTCACGCCAGGCGATGATTTCTTCAACCTTCGCGCGGGTGGCTGCTGCAACGTGGGCATGGCCGTTGAGGACCTTGGACACCGTGGGCACGGACACGCCGGCCTCCCGGGCGATCTCGCTGATCGCAGCCCGCCCCGAGTCCTGCTTGGTCACCATGGGTCCCCACCCTTCCCGCCAGGAATCAC
>NZ_JAOEFX010000820.1 GCF_025421775.1 Paenarthrobacter aurescens
TTGCATGGGCCTTCGAGCGTGGTCAGCGCGTCCTGTTCTTCCCCGACCAGCACCGTGGCCGCAACACCGCCAAGGCGCTGGGCGTCCCCTGGGAACAGATGCCCATGTGGAACCCCCGCAAGGAACTGGGCGGCAACGACGAACAGTCCTTGCTCGACTCCCGGGGGATCCTGTGGCACGGCTTCTGCTCTGTGCACAAGCGCTTCAACGTGGGCCAGATCGAGAAAGC
>NZ_JAOEFX010000821.1 GCF_025421775.1 Paenarthrobacter aurescens
GGTCACCGTCCAGGTCTGAAAGGCGGCTACTTCCCGGTGCCACCGGTTGACTCATCACAGGACATCCGTTCTGCCATGTGTCTGACCATGGAGCAGATGGGTCTGGTGGTTGAAGCGCATCACCACGAAGTGGCTACCGCGGGTCAGAACGAAGTGGCTACCCGCTTCAACACCATGACCAAGAAAGCAGACGAAATTCAGATCTACAAATATGTCGTGCACAACGTCG
>NZ_JAOEFX010000082.1 GCF_025421775.1 Paenarthrobacter aurescens
GCCTACGGCTCGCAATACTCGATGCGCATCTGGCTCGACCCGGCGAAGCTGAACAGTTTCCAGATGACCGCGAAGGATGTCACCGACGCCATCGAATCGCAAAACGCGCAGATTGCGGTCGGCCAGTTGGGCGGTACGCCGTCCATTGATAAGCAGGCGCTGAACGCCACCATCAACTCCCAGTCGCTGTTGCAGACTCCCCAGCAGTTCCGCGATATCACCCTGCGCGTCAACCAGGACGGTTCGGAAGTGCGGCTGGGTGATGTCGCCACCGTGGAGATGGGCGCGGAGAAGTACGATTACCTGAGCCGCTTCAACGGCAAGCAGGCCTCCGGT
>NZ_JAOEFX010000822.1 GCF_025421775.1 Paenarthrobacter aurescens
TAGAACCTGCCTGAGCCGTTTGCTGAGCGTGCCGAGAATATCCATCCGGGCAGGCACCGGTTGCGGCCACAGATTGCTCCATTGTCGGGTGATAAGCGCGACCAGAATCCCCAGCCCATCATTCAGACCAGACAACCCGGCCAGATGTGCGCGAGCGAGGGTGTACCAGGCGGCGGTTTGAAGGTCCACACCGTTGTGTTCAAACAGCGCCAGGCAGAGAGTTTCCGCC
>NZ_JAOEFX010000823.1 GCF_025421775.1 Paenarthrobacter aurescens
TATGGAGCGACTTATACGGCTGAAGGTGATGAATGGATTGGAACTTTGCCAATCGGGTATGCTGACGGCTGGATCCGTAAGCTGCAAGGTCAGGAAGTTCTTGTGGATGGAAAAAGAGTGCCCATAGTCGGAAGGATTTGCATGGATCAATGCATGATCAAGCTGCCTGGACCATACCCTGTAGGAACTGTGGTCACATTAATCGGGAATGATGGGGATGAATCGATTA
>NZ_JAOEFX010000824.1 GCF_025421775.1 Paenarthrobacter aurescens
GCTGGACAAAGTCGGCCTGCTCGACAAAGCAAAAAGTTATCCGATTCAGCTCTCTGGCGGTGAACAGCAGCGCGTCGGCATTGCCCGCGCGGTAGTGAATAAACCGGCCGTGCTGCTGGCGGATGAACCGACCGGTAACCTCGATAACGCGCTGTCGGAAGATATTTTGCGCCTGTTTGAAGAGTTCAACCGCGTGGGCGTTACGGTACTGATGGCGACGCACGACATC
>NZ_JAOEFX010000825.1 GCF_025421775.1 Paenarthrobacter aurescens
TTCATGAGTGGGAATACTTTCTAACACATATAAAATTCATTGAATCGTCGAGGTGTGAAGAGTAAGTGGTCTATTTTATTTTAGTATTAGTAGCAGCTATCGAAGTAATTGTCTTATTGATTAATCGACCTGTATTTGCAAACATTCCGTATGTTCAAGTATATATTGTTCCTTTGCTAGTAGTAATTGTCATCACGATGTTGCTTTCGCGAAATCCAAAGAGATTTAT
>NZ_JAOEFX010000826.1 GCF_025421775.1 Paenarthrobacter aurescens
AACAGTACGTCCTATTTCACCATCTTCAACCAATTCACCCTCTAAACTTTTCGAATCTTCTCCGATTACTTTTTGTACACTCTCCGGTTGTGTATTAGCTATGCTCATTGTTACCTTCACTTGGTAGGTTCCAGGTTCGAAGGCTTCCCCTTTATTGCTGAATTGTTCACTTTCAAAAACTCCATTTTCGACAACTACTTTAGTCTGACCTGAATATCCATTTTCGTTT
>NZ_JAOEFX010000827.1 GCF_025421775.1 Paenarthrobacter aurescens
GGCGTACATGCTCTTTGCTTACATCTCGGCGGGGATGTCCATCCCATCGGCCAGCTTGAATCCAACGGGCCTTTTCCCGTCCTCGATGCTGTACATCACGTTGATGGACAGCCCTGATTAGTAGAACACGTAAGCCATGTGCAGGTCCTCAACCTCGAAGGCAGTGGCATCCAGGGGACGGGATTCAATGACCATGTCGCGTTCTTCCCGGAGGATGCTGATCACCCGC
>NZ_JAOEFX010000828.1 GCF_025421775.1 Paenarthrobacter aurescens
CGATTATTTTAGCCTTATCTGCAATGACGTTAAAGGCATTATCTGCAACAAAGGAACCGACGGTAATGACTGCAGAATCTATTGGGTTTAGGCGGCGGCTTACGATTTGCTGCAGGGCCATGACGAGCTGAGAGCCGACTACGATTGCATCACGGGTTTTATGCGGCTGGGCTCCACGTCCGCCCTGCCCTTGAATGGTGATTTCAAAACGGTCAGCAGCGGCCATAAG
>NZ_JAOEFX010000829.1 GCF_025421775.1 Paenarthrobacter aurescens
ATGGTGCCGGTGGTGGTCACCCTTTGGCCACCCCGGGGGGTGACGTGGCTGCAGTCGATCTCCCTGCCGGCTGCGGGGGGATCGGTAATCACGACCTCGTTGGTCTCCGAGGTCATGGGCGGCATGTAGAAGACCCTTTCAAGATCAGTCTGGGCAGGGGCCGACCACACCATGGACTTGCCGGCAGATGTCGGACTGCCCGGACCGCAGTCCTGCTGGCAGGAGTCGA
>NZ_JAOEFX010000830.1 GCF_025421775.1 Paenarthrobacter aurescens
AGCGTTGGGCACGCGTGTGCCGGGGTGCGCTTTTTTGGGTGAAAGGAGTAATAACAATGGCGACAGGAAAGCTCTGCTCTCGCTGGTTTGCGCCGCTTGCGGCGTTGTTAATGGTAGTGAGCCTGAGTGGGTGTTTCGATAAGGAAGGCGATCAGCGCAAAGCGTTTATCGATTTCCTGCAAAATACTGCGATGCGCAGTGGCGAGCGTTTGCCAACGCTGACTGCGGA
>NZ_JAOEFX010000083.1 GCF_025421775.1 Paenarthrobacter aurescens
GAGCTGGGCTGCTTGTTACACCGCTGTTGATTTCCGTGCAAGACTTCGCTTTCCGCTCCTGCGGGGTCTCACCTAGTCCTCTTTTCCCGCAGGAGTCTTCGTCTTGCCCTCCAATCACCAGCTCAGCTAGAAGCAGCCACATACATGAAAACTACGTTCACCATATCAATAAAAAAATCCGAACGAGTTGGATTCTCTATCAAGAATCTCAATTCATCGTTCGGATCTTCCTTCAGCTAAAATAATTTTGTCCCAGCCTTCGTTTTTATACTTGTTGAATCAGTACGGATGAAAAATATTTTCTAGCATCCGCCGTCAATATATGAAGGGTT
>NZ_JAOEFX010000831.1 GCF_025421775.1 Paenarthrobacter aurescens
TGCCTGTAAGCCCTTCTTTGTACAGCTCAGCCAATTGGTCAATGCTCGTTTCGAGCGGCATGAGATTGGTTCCATGTCCTGGGGGCTCTGCTGCTGTTACTTCGGCAGAGCCTTTTAGCTTTTCAAAAAGTGTACGGTACGAGGCGGAATAACCGCCTGCAAAAGGAAAACAAATAAGCTGAATAAGGTCTGATTTTTTTTCAAAGGTTTTAAATAACTGATTCATACG
>NZ_JAOEFX010000832.1 GCF_025421775.1 Paenarthrobacter aurescens
GTTCGCGGCTGATAGACCCCAGAAGGGCTATGGGGTCGTGCTGCGACGCCTCCCAGAGAGCCGGGTTCCGGCTCGCAAAAAGTTCCCGAGTGGGCCGGTGCCAGGACCAACGCAAAGTGGTGGCCAGACGGGCCAGGGGCCGTATGGGCTCGGGGAGGACGGTACGGACTGTAAACCTTCAAATAGCCTTCACGAGCGCCACACTAACGGACGGACATGGCAGTCGGA
>NZ_JAOEFX010000833.1 GCF_025421775.1 Paenarthrobacter aurescens
GGGCTGTATGCCTCCACGGCAATGCTGAGGTCGCGGCTCTTGTAGGCGAGGTCGGCCTGTTGGAACGTGGGGTGGAGTTCACTCTGGTTGACGGCCGGCACTACGTCCGCTTCCTTCAGCAGCGTGTCCACGTGATCGGGGAGGAAGTTTGAGAGGCCGATGGCCCGGATCTGCTTGTCCTGGTAAAGCTTCTCCATCTCCTTCCACGCCTGCGTGAAGAGGCCCTGT
>NZ_JAOEFX010000834.1 GCF_025421775.1 Paenarthrobacter aurescens
TTTTGCATGAATATCGCTCATGTTGGTACGAGCGTCATAACGGTAGAATCGCAGCCTTTTTTTATCATCGAGATCAGCAACATGCCGCACCGCTTCATCAGTTTATGGTTGCTGGTCCTGAGCGGGAGCGTTGCGGCGCAAGATCCTGCCATTTCTTCTTCCATCTCCTACACCCGCGATATCCAACCGATCTTCACCGAGAAGTGCGTAGCCTGCCATGCCTGCTAT
>NZ_JAOEFX010000835.1 GCF_025421775.1 Paenarthrobacter aurescens
TATCTTCAATTTGTCTTAATAAGAAAGCTTTAGCATCTTCATCAATATTGTCCATAATATCATTCGCCATCTTATTAGATAAGATAATTTGTCGACTCTCATTAATACCTAGGACACCTTCTACCATAGAGTTAATTAAGCTGTCTCTAATATTTTTAGATGTGGATAATGCGTCGACATGCTCTTCGATTTCTGTACTCATCTGATTAAATGCCTGCGATAATTGAC
>NZ_JAOEFX010000836.1 GCF_025421775.1 Paenarthrobacter aurescens
GTTTGCGACAGCGGCAACTCCACGCTGCGCATGATCGAGGCGCTGCTGCTGCGCAAATACCCGCAGCTGGTGGTGACGGCGCGGCTGTCGCAGCGTGACTACGAGGTGCGCGCGCACATTGATGAAGATTTTGTTATTTCAACCGCGCGGCTCAGCGAGAAGAACAAGCCGATAGTGATGATGTCGCCATTCCCTACGGAGTTTCAGCTGGAACAGCTCGGCAAGCTG
>NZ_JAOEFX010000837.1 GCF_025421775.1 Paenarthrobacter aurescens
TCCCTGGAACGTAAGGGCCTGGAATATGTGGTCATATTCTTCAGCCACCGTCCGGATGCGGAGACGCCGCTGGAAGAGACCATGGGCGCCCTGGACTATGCAGTGAGCTCGGGGAAGGCGCTCTACGCCGGCATCTCCTCCTACACTCCGGAGAAGACCCTGGAAGCCGCCCGGATCCAGAAGGAACTCGGAACCCCGCTGCTCATCCACCAGCCCAGCTACTCCATG
>NZ_JAOEFX010000838.1 GCF_025421775.1 Paenarthrobacter aurescens
GCAGCGTCAGTCAGACACCCAGATCACGTCACGCGAGTAGCTCTTGCTGGGGCTCATATTGCTACAATTCCGTATGCCGTAATTGAACAATTAGTAAAACACCCGTTAACAGAACAAGGAATTGAAAAATTTGCATCAGACTGGGAAAAAGCTGTAAAAAGTTAAATTCACTTAAGGAGAAGACATCATTTTAGTGTCTTCTCTGCTTAAAGGGTATACGAAGATTCT
>NZ_JAOEFX010000839.1 GCF_025421775.1 Paenarthrobacter aurescens
ATTTAGAGGTATCGAATGGCAGTGAAAAAGGAATTGCCGCTAGTATTGTGGAATAAATGGTTTACTTAGAAATCCGCTGTGAGTCCAGTTACGAAGTCAGCCAGCTAAAAATAGTTTAAAATGGGGACGGCAAAAACGGTTAAAAACGAGAAAATGCCGTGGCCGCAATATGAGCCAACTGCTAATCGGTTATTCAAGATTTTCCAATTTCGTTGTTTCGAGGGAAAT
>NZ_JAOEFX010000840.1 GCF_025421775.1 Paenarthrobacter aurescens
CGGTCCGCGCCGTGGACGCTCCCGCAGGAACCGTTGACATCGACTTCGTGGTTCACGACGGCGGATTGGCAGCATCCTGGGCTCAGCGCGCCCAGATGGGTGACGTCGACGGGCTCAACTCTCCAACCGGACTGTAAGAACCGCCGGCGGGCCTGCAAAGGCAGATCCTGATGGCAGACGCCACCGGCCTGCCGGCAGTGGCACGCCTCGACGAGCAGACGCCGCCCG
>NZ_JAOEFX010000084.1 GCF_025421775.1 Paenarthrobacter aurescens
GTAGGGAATATCGTACTGATAATCTTCGTAGCTGATGAGGAAGCTGGCCTGCTCGCCATACCACTGTAGCGAGGGGGCAATTAAGGTGTGTTTATCGCTGCCGAAATTGCGCCAGTAATCCTGATTCTGCTTTTCGGCAATCAGGCGGAAAGCAAAACCGTTGCCGAGCGGGCCGGTGACGTCCAGCGTGCCGGCGCCGCCGCCCTCGCTGGCTGCGCGACCGCTGACTTTGGTGTGCCAGGTGTATTGCGGCTTTTTGCTCACAATATTGATCACGCCACCGGGATTCTGGATACCGTACAGCAGCGAAGCCGAGCCCTTCAGTACCTCG
>NZ_JAOEFX010000841.1 GCF_025421775.1 Paenarthrobacter aurescens
CCACGATGCCCCTGACGTCATACGCCTTGAAGGATGCCGAGAGGGCGAATGTCTTGTTCTGCTCGCTCGTCACGGGCTCAATCCTACTGTGGCTCGGCACTAGGGCATGAACTGGGCAGGGCGCTATGTGGATAGTCACTGTCCACATCGCGCGGCGTGAGGGTTATGGCTGTCATGGTCGGCTGTAATACTGGGGGGATGGCCTACAACTCCCCGACTGCTGCCGTT
>NZ_JAOEFX010000842.1 GCF_025421775.1 Paenarthrobacter aurescens
ATTGCTTCGGGTTTAAATTGTCTTACGTGGGCGAACAGTTTTTGTCGAATCGTTCATGGTCTCGTTGGTGCTTTTAATGGGCGGTTTGACTGGAGGCAGTTGTTGGGGCGTGCACGTGTTGGGCAAGGCCGCCTATGCCGCGACACTAAGCGGCGGTGTGCTTCGGCTGCAGCTTGGCCAGTCATCGGCGCAGTGGAGTGTCCCTGATGTGAACTGCAAGCTGCCGTT
>NZ_JAOEFX010000843.1 GCF_025421775.1 Paenarthrobacter aurescens
CAGGTGCGCAAAGATAGAATGTTTGATGTATTTTCCAAGGAATAACGCTAGATTCGACATCGCTGTATTTATGATGTCCACCTAAATTAATTAACCTAATTTTATAAAAACCGCTAATTGATAATTTTACTTCATGAAGAATAAAAATTTCTCCGTCTGGTAAAATGACCTTCTTAGGTTTGCGACCACCTTGTGGTACAAGCTCAATTACATGATCGAGCGCCTCTT
>NZ_JAOEFX010000085.1 GCF_025421775.1 Paenarthrobacter aurescens
CGAGAAGAAACGTCTCTCGATCACCCGATTTACCGGCGCCGTGCAGTTCATGGCCCAGCTTAAACTCCTCACCTACAACACCGAATACGATAAAGAAATCGGCTGCAATATTCCGACCGACATCACGTTTACGCCGCTGATGTGGCAGGTGCTGGACGTCTCCGAGGAGGCGGTCGCCGCCGCCCGCCGCAGCCGCATCGAGTGGGAAAACCGTCAGCGCGAGAAGAAAGGTCTGCCGCGCGCCGGCGCCGACGAACTTATCAGTGCCGCCTGGGCGTTTGTGCGCGAACGCTTCCGCGAATACCAGAAGTCGCGCCGTGAACACGGCAT
>NZ_JAOEFX010000086.1 GCF_025421775.1 Paenarthrobacter aurescens
CCGCCAATCGCAAACTCGTCGAGCATGCTCAACAAACGCAAGCGCGCCTGTTCGCGATCTTCACCCCAGGCAATCAGTTTGCCGAGCATCGGATCGTAGAAGGGCGAGATCTCGTCACCTTCCTCAACGCCGCTGTCTACCCGCCGCCCCGGTCCCTGTGCCGATTCGCGGTACAAGTCCAGACGCCCAGTGGCCGGCAGGAAATCATTCGCCGGATCTTCGGCATACAAGCGCACTTCGATCGCGTGACCATTGAGTGGCACCTGCGCTTGGGTGATCGGCAGCGCTTCCCCACGGGCGACGCGAATCTGCCAGGCGACCAGATCCAGT
>NZ_JAOEFX010000087.1 GCF_025421775.1 Paenarthrobacter aurescens
ATCAATAATTCAATGCTTTTTTTCCGATCAGACGTTGCCTTTAATGGAAATAATCCTGAAACCGTATCTCCTTCTTCTACATTGAATCGAAGGCCGTGGGCTTTGCTAACCTGCTCCACATAACTCATTTTTTTCATCGTCATTGATGTATTTTCGCCGTCTGACGCTTCAAGCTGATATTCCAATTGTTCTTTACCAATCAACTCAGGTGAATAAATAATATGATGAAATAACCGGTCGTTATGATCTTTTTGAAGCAGTATTTCCTTGAAATCATCTTTCCGATTTGTTCGATAGCGAAGCTTGACGGTTTTGACGGCCTGATCATCC
>NZ_JAOEFX010000088.1 GCF_025421775.1 Paenarthrobacter aurescens
TCGCGGTCCGGAGCTGAGCCCAGGACTTCAAGCATGAGTTCGGCGGAGTGGTCCGCGCGGCTGGAAACGGCTTGGTAGCGGTGCGGACGCGTTCCGCGTTCCCGCTCTACCAGGCCCTATTTCTCCAGGCGCGAAAGCACGGTGAGGACCGTGGTCACTGCCAGGTCCTTGCCTTGATGACCCGCGGTGCCGTCGCCGGCCTCGGAGTCCTGCGCCAGAAGATCGCGCAGTGTGTTGGCAGTTGCTGCCTCCTGGCCTGCCCAGAGCAGATCCTTCACTGCCCGTTCCAGTTCCCCAAGACTTGCCATCGATACGTCCCTACCTTCC
>NZ_JAOEFX010000008.1 GCF_025421775.1 Paenarthrobacter aurescens
CCCCCCCGCTCGGCCTGCGGGCCCCCCCCTCGCCCTTGCACTCCCAACACCCGGTCCCCCACCCCCCCCACACCCGCCGGCGGCCCCCCCCCTTGGGGGGGGCGCCGCCGTCGTGTTTGGGGTATTTCGCCTTAGTCCTCGATGGTGGCGATGACTGCGCCGGCCGCAACGGTTTCGCCGGCCGTGGCGGCGAGGCCGCGCACGGTACCTGCCTTGTGGGCGGTGAGGGGCTGCTCCATCTTCATGGCTTCGAGAACCACGATCAGGTCGCCTTCAGCCACCACGTCGCCTTCAGCAGCTGCCACCTTCACGATGGTGCCCTGCATGGGGGAGGTCAGGGCGTTGCCACCTGCTGCGGCGGCCGTGGCGCCAGCTGATCGGGAGCGCTTCTTGGACTTGCCGGACTTGGCGCCTGAACCGCTGGAGACCGCGGCGACACCGCCACCCAGGCCGGACGGCAGGACGACTTCAAGGCGCTTGCCGCCAACCTCGACGACGACGCGCTGGCGCTCACCGGCGTCGGGCGCCTCAGCGCCGGCTACGTTCGCAGACCATGCGGGGATGCTGTTGACGAATTCGGTTTCGATCCAGCGGGTGTGGACGCTGAACGGGCCTTCTGCCGGTGCGAAGGCGGGGTCGGTGACCACAGCGAGGTCGAAGGGGATGACAGTGGGGATGCCCTCAACCACCATTTCCTCCAGCGCCCGGCGTGAACGCTGGAGCGCTTGTTCGCGGGAGGCGCCGGTGACGATCAGTTTGGAGAGCATGGAGTCGAAGTTGCCGCTGATGACGTCGCCCTGCTCGACGCCGGAGTCTACTCGGATGCCCGGACCCGTAGGGTTCTTCAGGGTGCTGATGGTGCCCGGAGCAGGCATGAAGTTGCGGCCCGGATCTTCTCCGGTGATGCGGAACTCGAAGGAGTGGCCGCGGACCTCGGGATCGTCGTAGCCGAGTGCTTCTCCGCGGGCGATGCGGAACTGCTCGCGTACCAGGTCGATGCCCGTAACTTCTTCGGAAACGCAGTGCTCCACCTGGAGGCGGGTGTTGACCTCGAGGAAGGAGATGGTGCCGTCCTGGCCCACCAGGAATTCACAGGTGCCGGCGCCCAAGTAGTTGGCTTCCTTCAAAATGGCCTTGGAGGACTCGTAGAGGCGTTTGTTCTGCTCTTCGCTCAGGTACGGAGCCGGGGCTTCCTCCACGAGCTTCTGGTTGCGGCGCTGGAGTGAGCAGTCGCGGGTGGAGACCACAACGACGTTGCCGAAAGCGTCGGCGAGGCACTGGGTCTCGACGTGGCGCGGGGCATCGAGGAAGCGTTCGATGAAGCACTCACCACGACCGAAAGCAGCGGTGGCTTCCCGGACTGCGGATTCGTAGAGCTCGGGGATTTCGTCCATGGTGCGGGCGACCTTGATGCCGCGCCCACCGCCGCCGAAGGCAGCCTTGATGGCGACCGGGAGCCCGAATTCTTCGGCGAACTTCAGGATTTCATCTGCGGATTCCACCGGATCAGCCGTACCGGGGACCAAGGGGGCGCCAACCTTTTCGGCGATGTGGCGGGCCTGGACCTTATCGCCCAAGGCGGAGATTGCTTCGGGGGAGGGGCCGATCCAGGTGATGCCGGCCTCGATGACCTTTGCCGCGAACTCAGCATTCTCGGCGAGGAAACCGTAGCCGGGGTGGATCGCGTCGGCGCCGGATTGCTTGGCGACCTCGATGATCTTGTCCATCACAAGGTAGGACTCAGCCGCGGTGTTGCCACCCAGCGCATACGCTTCGTCGGCAAGACGGACATGGAGTGCGTCACGGTCAGGGTCGGCGTAGACCGCTACGGAGGCGATGCCTTCGTCCCGGGCGGCTCTGATGATGCGGACCGCGATTTCGCCGCGGTTGGCAATCAAGACCTTGGTAAGAGGGCTGGAAATGGGCTGCGCCGGGTTAGCTGACAAGTTGTTGACTCCTTCTGTCCTTGAGGAGCCTAGCGTGATTGTGAGGGTTCCGCCCATATTGATGGGGGATTCCGTGTGTGAGGCGATGTTCCTTTGTAGGGTTGCTACAAATGTGTTCTACTGCTCGTCGGTGTCCCAGAGCTCGGTGATTCCCACGTTCGCGTGGACCAACAGGTCCCGGAGGGTGGAGATGGAAAGCCCGACGACGGCGTGCGGGTCACCGTTGACCTTGCGGATGAAGGCCCCACCCAGGCCGTCGATGGTGAACGAGCCCGCGCAGTGAAGGGGTTCTCCTGTGGCGACGTAGGCGTCGATGTCCTGCCGGCTCATCTCGGCAAAATGCACTTCGGCGGAGGAAACTGCTCCGACGGTGGCGCCGGTGCCCTCTGGGGTCTCGTTCCCTGCTGCGTCGTCGTCCGCGCCGTCGGCTGTGTCCCGGCAGTCCACCAGCCAGTGTCCGGTGTGCAGTACTCCCTGCGAGCCGCTCATGCGCAGCATCCGCTCCCGGGCGACCTCCGCGGTGTAGGGCTTGCCGTGGGACTCGCCGTCGAACTCGAACACCGAATCGCAGCCGATCACCAATGCGCCCTCGGCCTCGGGAAGCGCGGCAACTGCCTCGGCCTTGGCCCGGGCGAGGAGGAGCGCGGTGTCGTGCGCGTCGGTCACTCCGTATTTTGCCTGCACTGCGTCCTCGTCAACGTCCGACACCAAGACGTCGTGCTGGATCCCGGCTTCCGTGAGCAGCTTGGTGCGGGCGGGGGACTGGGAGGCGAGAATCAATCGGGTCACGGTCCCCAGCCTAATACCAACCATCTCTCACTTCCCGCGCTTATCCCGCCGACCCTCTATCACCTTCCGCGTGCTTAAACCGAACGCTCGCTCACTTGCCTCAAGCAAGTGAGCGAGCGTTCGGTTATATCGGCTGTTAGGTGAGAGACGGTTAGTGGACCAGTTCCTCGGAGTCGGCCTTCCGGCGGTCGGTGCGCTCCAGCTTGGCGCCTTCAACGTCCACGTCCGGGAGGATGCGTTCCAGCCACTTGGGCAGCCACCAAGCCTTCTCGCCCAGGAGGTACATGACAGCCGGAACGATGGTCATGCGCACTACAAAGGCGTCAATCAGCACACCGAAGGCCATCGCGAAGCCCAACGGACGGACCATGGTGAGGTGGCTGAAGATGAAGCCGGAGAACACGCTGACCATGATGATCGCGGCTGCGGTGACCACGGCAGCGGCATGGCTGAATCCGGAACGCACTGCGTGCTTGGCGGACTCGCCGTGCATGAACGATTCCCTCATGCCGGACGTGATGAACACCTGGTAGTCCATGGCGAGGCCGAACAGCACACCAATCAGGATGATGGGCAGGAAGCTCAGGACCGCGCCAGGGTTGGCGACGTCGAAGATCCCTCCCAGCCAGCCCCACTGGTACACAGCAACCACGGCGCCGAACGCAGCGGCCAGGGAGAGCAGGAATCCGCCGGTTGCCAGCAGCGGGACCACGATTGAACGGAATACCAGGAGCAACAGGAGCAGGGAAAGCCCGACGACGATCGCCAAGTACGGTGGCAAGGCAGCCCCGAGCTTGTTGGAGACGTCAATGTTGCCCGCGGTTTGCCCGGTCAGGCCGATGGTCACGTCCAGGTCGTCCTGAATTGCTGAGCCCTTGGCCCGGAGATCCGACACCACCTGCACGGTGCCGGCGCTGGCCGGGCCTTCCTTCGGAATGACCTGGAAGACGGTGGTGCGGCGGTCTTCGCTCAGGGCAATCGGCACGGCTGCGACGACATTCTCAACACTGCGAAGCTGGTCCGCCACGTCAAACTGCTTATTTTTGGCGTCGTTCTCGCTGAGGCCTTCCGGGAACTCGCCGACCACGATGATCGGTCCCGTCACGCCTTCGCCGAAGCTGCTGCGGGTGAGGTCGTACGCCTTGAAGGCCTGCGAATCCACGGGCTCGGATCCGCCGTCGGGCAATGCGAGCCGGAGCTGGGAGGCCGGCAGCGCTACGGCCCCGAGCAGGACGACGCTGAGGACCAAAGCAACCCACGGATGACGGGTGACCATGCCGCCCCAGCCACCGCTGCTGCGCTTCTCGTCGCGTTCACGGTCGGCTGCTTCGTGGCCGGGCTCGGCGTTGTGCTTGGCAGCCTTGGCCCAAGCGCGCTTGGAGATGAGTCGGCGGCCGATCAGGGCCAGAACGGCGGGCGTCAGGGTCAAGGCGACGACGACGGCCACGGCGACTGTCGCTGCGGCAGCAACACCCATGACTGCGAGGAACGGCAGCCCGGGAACCACCAGCGCAGCCAGGGCGATGATGACGGTGAGCCCGGCGAACAACACAGCGTTACCTGAGGTGCCGGTGGCCAGTGCCGCGGATTCCTCAGCGTCCATGCCGGCCAGAAGCTGGGTGCGGTGACGGTTGACGATGAAAAGGGAGTAGTCGATGCCGACAGCGAGGCCCAGCATGAGGGCGAGCATGGGGGAGATGGAGCTCATGTCGATCACGCTGGTGAGGGCGAACGTTCCGCCGACGCCAACGGCAACACCGATGAGGGCCATCAGGAGCGGCAAGCCCGCTGCGATCAATGTGCCGAGCATGAGGATCAGCACCAAGGCCGCGACTGCGACGCCCACGATTTCAGCAATACCGAAGATCTCCGAGACATCTTCGGTGATTTCCTTGCTGGCGTAGGCCGTGACGCCGGCCGATGAGACGCCGTGGACGATCTCCTGGACCTCTTCGCGGACGGCGGGGTCAACGGCGTTGATGGAGGTCTTGAACTGGACCTGGGCTACCGCTGCTTTGTTGTCGCTGGACACAAAGCGGAGGCCTTCAGAGGCCTCGAGCTGTCGCTTGCCCAGAGCCAATGCGGCGGCGCCGTCGGCAGCTTCCTTGGCTCCGGCGTCGAGCTTTTCCTTGCCGGCAACAAGTTCTGCGCGCTGCGGTGCCAACTGGGCTTCAATCTGGGCGGGTGTGAGGCCAGAGGCGGCCAGTTGCTGTTCGGCCCCGGCGAGTTGGGCCTCGCCCGCTTCCAACTGGGCGCGGGAAGCATCAAGCTGGGCCTGGCCCTCGGCTGCCTTCGCCTCACCGGCAGCGATCTCAGCCGCGGAGTTATCCAGTTGCTCCTGCGTGGTGAACGGGTTCACCGTTCCTTGCACGTCCGGCATGGCTTCAAGCTTTGTCAGGGCAGCGGCCACTGCGTCCTTCTTGGCTTGGTCGAATCCGCCGTCGCCGGCGTCGAAGACCACGCTGGCCGAACCTCCCGAGGAATCGGGAAGGGCTTCCTTGAGCTTGTCGGCCATCTGCTGGGTTTCGGTGCCCGGGATGGTGAAGTTGTTGGACATGGTGCCGTGGAACGCTGCGGCCGAGCCGCCCACTGCCACCATGACGGCCAGCCAGATGGAGATGACCATCCAGCGGCGCCGATACGAAAACTTGCCGAGACGGTAGAGGAACGAAGCCATGTCAGAACCGATCTGTGGTGGTTGGAACGGAGGGGGAGGTGGGGGCAGGCGCGTCCGACGGCGGCGCGAAGCCGGCGCCCAGGAGGCCCATCGCATCGATGAGGTGCTGGCGCAGAACCGCGAGGGACTCCGCCGAGAGATCCGGGCCGCGGTCGGCGAACCAGACGGTCATTGCGGCCTTGCCGCAGGAGATCACTGAGCCCGCCAAGGCATGGAGGTAGAGCTCACTGATGCCGGCGCCGAGCCTGCTGCGGGCGGCGTCAATAATCTGCTCGGTGCAGTGTTCCCACGCTTCAAGCTCGGAGCGGGCCAGCTGGCGGTTGTCCTGGGTCAGGCTGAACAGCTCGGCCATGGGCGCCACGGACATGGGATCGGCCAGCGCCATGAGGGCTGCTTGGGCGGATTCGAGAATTGACTCGTCCGCCGGGCGTAGCCGGAACTGCTCCAAGGCGTGGTCCATGAAGCCGTCGGCTACTGATGCCAGGGCGGCTTCAAGGCTGGGGAAGTAGTTGAAGAAAGTCCGCCGGGATACCCCTGCGCTGGCTGCGATGTCCTCGACGGTGAAATTGCCGGACCCGTTGCTACGCAAAAGGTCCAGGGCTGCGGAAGCGATGGAGCTGCGGGTGGCCGCCTTGTTGAGTTCGCGTCGTGTGGGGACTGCGGCGTCGGCATGGGCAGGCGACTCCGCAGCGGCACCGTGGTTGCTGGCTTGGGTCACATACTTACACTAAGTGCAAGTTTGCACTCTGCGCAATTTGAATCGAGTGGGCATGCGAAAAGTCCCGCCCTTATTCGCTCAGCTCACCGTTGAGCGGCGAGGGAACGAAGAAGGGCGGGACCTTTGGGCTGATCCGACTAGAACTGGTGAGGCTGGGTCGGGGGAGTTGGTGGGGTAAATTGCTGCGGCTGGGCGGGCTGCTGCGGCTGGGTGAACTGCTGCTGCTGTGCTGACTGCTGCGGCTGTGCCGGCTGGGCGGGCTGTTGTGCGGCCGTCTTGGTCAGGTAGACCGACTGTCCCGTAGCTCCGGGCGCGCCCTCTCCGAGCGGCAGGACGTAGACGGCGGTGCCGTAGGCGCACACTTCGGTCCAGTTGGTGCCCATTTCCGAAGTGTCGAACCGCATGGCGACGATGGCATTGGCCCCTCGCTGCTGCGCTTCGTTGACCATGCGTGCCATGACTTCCTGGCGGCTTTCGTAGAGTGCCTTGGTCATTTCGGGCAGCTCGCCGCCGCCGAGGGAACGGAAGCCGGCCAGCATTTGCGAGCCGATGTCCCGTGAGCGGACGGTGAGGCCCATGACTTCGCCGAAGACGGCGTCGATCCGGTGGCCCGGGATTTCATTTGAAGTGACGATCAGCATGGTCAGAGCCTATCCAGAGTTGGCCCCTTTAACGGGGAAATCCCCCGGGGAGAACTCCCCGGGGGATTTGCGCACTTCCAAAGACGCTGAGACTACGCCTTGGTGTCGGCCAGTTCGCGCTCGTTGCTTTCGGCTGCCGCCTTGTCGGCGGCGTACTCGTCGGCGAAGGCGGCGCCGTTGCGGGGTGCGTTGTACAGCGACTCATCCAGGATGCCCTGACGCTTGGCCACGATGGCCGGGACCAGTGCCTGGCCAGCCACGTTGACTGCGGTGCGGCCCATGTCCAGGATGGGGTCGATAGCCAGCAGGAGGCCGACGCCGGCCAGCGGCAGTCCCAGCGTGGACAGGGTCAGCGTGAGCATGACAACGGCGCCGGTGGTACCTGCCGTAGCGGCCGAACCCAGGACCGAGACCAGAACGATCAGCAGGTACTGGCTGAAGTCCAGGTTGATGCCGAAGAACTGTGCCACGAAGATTGCTGCAATGGCCGGGTAGATTGCTGCGCAACCGTCCATCTTGGTGGTGGCGCCCAGCGGCACGGCGAAGGAAGCGTAGCCGGAGGGGACGCCGAGGTTCCGTTCAGTGACGCGCTGCGTGAGCGGCAGCGTGCCGATCGAGGAACGGGAGACGAACGCCAGCTGCACGGCCGGCCACACGCCGGAGAAGTACTGCTTGATGGAGAGCCCGTGAATGCGCACCAGGATGGGGTAAAGGACGAACAGCACCAGAGCCAGCCCGATGTAGATGGCGGCGGTGAACTTGCCCAAGGATCCGATGGTGTCCCAGCCGTAGATGGCCACAGCGTTACCGATCAGGCCGATGGTGCCCAGCGGAGCGAGGCGGATGATCCACCACAGGACCTTTTGGATGACGGCCAGCGCCGAAGCGTTGAAGGTCAGGAAGGCCTCGGCCTGCTTGCCAACCTTGAGCGCTGCAACACCGATCGCGATCGCAATCACCAGGATCTGCAGCACGTTGAAGTTGACCGCGGTGCTGACGGTGGTGGCAGCGTTGGCGCTCTCGGTCACCGTGGAGCTGGCGCCAAGACCCAGGAAGTTCTTGGGGAAGAGACCGATCAAGAAGGCCCACCAGTCACCAGTCTTGCCGGCGTACTTGGCTTCTTCGGTGATGCCGGTTGCGGCGCCCGGCTGCAGGAGCACGCCCAGGCCGATGCCGATCAGCACCGATACCAGCGAGGTGATCGCGAACCACAGCAGGGTGTTCCAGGCCAGCCGCGCAGCGTTGGAGACCTGGCGCAGGTTGGCAATGGAGCTCACCACAGCGGTGAAAATCAAGGGAACGACGGCGGTCTGCAGCAAGGAGACGTAGCTGGAGCCGATCGTCTGGAGAGTAGCCCCCAAACCGTTGGGGGCGGTCTTGGTGCTGCCCGTGTACTTGGCGATGAGGCCGAGGATGAGGCCCACAATGAGGGCTGCGATGATCTGGACGCCGAAGGAACCGGCCCACTTGGGGAGCCGGAAGCCGCTCGTGCCAGCTGCTGGGGAAGTGTTGGTTGAGGTGCTCACCGGAACACGTTAGGTGCATGGCCAATAACATAGCGAACGGACGTTGAGAAATGTTACGTGCGCAAAAGTTATTCCTACCGCTCCTGTGACGTTGGCCTCAGCTGGCAGTCCTCACTGCGGATAGGGACGCCAACCTATCCACAAGTTTTTATCAGTTTGTTGGATTTATTGGTTGGGGTTGGTAGTTTGGTGGCGTCTGTTACCGGGCCTTGGGTCTGGTTGTGAAGCGATTGTTCTTATTGGGAGGAAAGTTCTATGTCGCGTGTGTTGTCTACTGAGCAGGCCAAGGCTGCTATTGGTCAGGTGCAGTCGATTATTACTGGTGGGTTTACGGATCAGATTTCGGCGTTGGATGCGCAGGGTCGTGTGTTGTCGGATCCGAATGTGTGGGATGGTCCGTTGGCTGCTGAGTTCCGTGGTTCGACGTGGCCGGAGACGAAGGCTGCGTTGGATAAGGCCAAGGAAGAGCTGGAGCAGTTGCGGGGTCAGTTGCAGAAGATTTCGCAGGATATTTTCTCTGCCGGTGGCGGGGCCTGATTCTTTTTTTGGTGTGAGTGTGGGGGCCGGGTGATCGTGCTGCGTTGATGCGTGGTGTGGTTGCCCGGCCGTTGCACTGTGTTGTTGTGGTGCGGGTTTTTGTGGGTTGTTGGGTTTTGTTCGCGTTCTTGTGCTGTGGGGGGCTGTGGTTGTGACCGAGTTCGTTGAGATGCCGTTGTTGCCGGATTCCGATGGTGCCCATGGTGGCCGGTTTGTGTATGGGGTTGCTGAGTCGGTGAAGGGTGCTTTTGAGTCCGCAGCGTCGCGGGTCCAGGAGCATTCGGGGTCGCGGACGCCGTTGGTGACCGGGGCGGGGGAGGATTTCCGGGGGCATTTTTCGGAGGTGTTCGCGGCGAACGCGGTGACGGCGTCCCGGGACGCGGAGTCCTTGGCCTCGGCGTTACGCACGGTGGCCGGGTATGTGGGGACCATGATTTCCGAGGCGCGGGACGAGGATGACCGGCGTCGGCAGAACAACGAGTGGGTGCGGCGGCATAACAACCGCAACTGGCTTGAGCAGTTTGGTGACAGCCTTTGGGGTGAGGAAGCGCGTCCGAATATGGAGCCCGGGAACGCGCCGTCGTTCCCGTCCGAAGCCCCGGCGTCGGGGTCGCGGGAGACCCCTGGCCCGGGTGGCGGGTACGGGGGCGGGGTCTCCTCGGCCCGTCCGGAGTCGTTGCGGACTTTCGCTGCGGGTTCCCGTGGCCTGGATGAGGGGATTGCGTCGGTTCCGGGGTCCTTGGAGTCGGAGTTGTCTTCGTTCGCGGACCGGTGCGGGTGGGGCCGGATCGACGCCGCGGGTGTGGTGAGCGCGTTCCGGCAGTATTTGCAGGCCAATGAGGCGGATGCGGCGTGGGCTGTGGTGGTCGCGGACGCGTTCGCTGCCGCCGGTGCTGAGGGTGCGGTCTCGACCCTGTCGGACGCGGCGGTGAACGAGGCGTTGGCCGCGGCGGGGGTTTCGGGGACCCGGACCGGGTTGGTCATTGACCCGCCCACGGCGGCCGGGGCGGTGCCCACCTCCGGGTACGCGAACGATCCGGTGAACACGGCCACGGGGAACTTCATTGAGCCGGAAACGGATCTGGGGTTCGCCGGGGCGGCCGCGGACCTGGCGGTCACAAGGATGTATAACTCCCTCGGTTCCGGCCTGGAGGGTGTGGGGGTGTTTGGTCCGGGGTGGGCTTCGGTGCTGGACCAGCACCTGGTGATCACTGATGAGGGGTGCCGGTGGGTGATGGCCGACGGGCGGGCGGTGGACTTCCCCCGCGAAGGGGCCGGCTGGGCCCGCGCCGTTGGCGAGAACTACTGGCTCACCCGCAAAGATGCCAGCACACCGTTCCTGGCGGAATTGTCCTCCTTGCCGGAGGGCACCGTTGAGGTGTTGGTCGTGACCGATAACCAGGGCGGTTGGTGGGCTTACGCCCTGTCCGGGGTGTGGCTCGGGACCGGGGCAGGGCCCGGCCGGACCATCTCCGCCCACCGCAGTGAAGCGGTCGATGGTGGTGGGTTGGGGGCGGTTGACCGGTTGGTGCATGTGCGGGGCCGGTTTGTGAAGATCGATTACGTTGATGGTGTTGTCGGGGTGGTGCGGGGTTCGGATGGGCGCCGGGTTGAGTACGGGTACGACGCCGAGGGCCGTTTGGTCACCGTCGGCACGGAGACCGGTACGAGGGTGTATCGGTGGAACGAGCAGGGCCTGATCGCCTCGGTGGTTTCTGCTGCGGGTGTGGTGGAAGCCGAAAACACGTATGACGAGGCCGGCCGGGTGGTTTTGCAGGTCACCCAGCATGGGCGGCGGACGAGGTTCGCGTATTTGCCGGGCCGGGTCACGGTGGTCTCCGATGAGGACGGGTCCCGGTCCAACTCGTGGGTCGCCGATGGCAAGGGCCGTTTGGTGGGGGTGTTGGACGCGGAGGACCGGCGCCAGTCCATGGCCTATGACGGGCACGGGAATCTGGTGTCTTTGACCGAGCGTGACGGTGCGGTCACGGTCCATGGTTACGACGGCCGGGGCCGGAAGATCCGGACCGTGACCCCGGAAGGCGCTGACCTCACGTATGGGTGGGATGAGCAGGACCGTATCACCACCTTGGTCACCGCGTCCGGGTCCGTCGTGACCTATGAGTACGCCGATGACCTGTCCCGGGACCCCTCTGTGGTGGTGGATCCGTTGGGTGGCCGGACCGAGCTGGTGTGGCGGGACGGGCTCCTGACCCAGGTCACGGACCCGGTCGGGGTCACGATCGGGTTTGAGTACGACGAGTTCGGGGACCTGACCGGAACGTCCAACGCCGCAGGTGACACCGCGAGGATTGTGCGGGACCGGGCGGGCAGGCCGGTCACGGCGGTGAGCCCGTCGGGGGCTGAGACCCGGTTCGGTTATGACGATGCCGGGGTGTTGGTGCGTCGGGTGGATCCGGACGGGGCGGTGTGGGCTTTTGAGCACGACGCCGCGGGCCGGACCACCGCGGTGGTTGCCCCTGATGGGGGCCGGACGGTGTTCGAGTACGCCCCCAACGGGGAGTTGGCCCGCACCACCGACCCGCTCGGCCGCAGTATCGAACGGGTTGTTGACGAGCTCGGGAACCTCACCGGCGCTGTGCTGCCGGACGGGGCGAGGTGGGGGTTCATCCACGACAACCTCTCCCGGCTCATCGCAGTGACGGACCCGGCCGGGCATGACTGGGTGAGGGAGTACGACACGGTCGGTGCCCTCACTGCCGTGGTGGATCCGACCGGTGTCCGCACGGGCGCGGTCACCGACCGGTCCAGCGGCACCGCGTCCTTGACCGACGCGTTCGCCACGAATACCTACAGTTTTGATGAGTACGGCCGCCCCACCCGGGCCGAGTCCGCGGACGGGTCCGCGGAGCTGGTCAGCTATGACGCGGCCGGGAACCCGGTCGAGTTGGTCGATGGTGAGGGCGGGTTGACGGTCCTGGGCCGCGACGCTGCGGGGAAGATCACCTCGATCACCTCACCCACGGGGGCGGTGACCCGGTTCGAGTACGACCACTGCGGCCGGCCGTTCCGCAGTGTTGACCCGGTCGGGGCGGTCACGGAACTGGCCTACGACCCCGATCAGCGCCTCACCGCCAGGAGACTGCCGACCGGGGAGGTCGAGACCTTCGCCTACGATCCCTGTGGCAGGTTGACCGCGAGGCATACGCCGGGGGAGGGGACGGCCCGGTATGGGTACGACAAGGTCGGGCGGCTGAGTTTTGCGCAGGATTCCTGGTACGGGACCCGCCGCTTTGAATACAACCTCGCCGGGGAGTTAGTGTCCACGACGAACGGGGTGGGTGGCCGGACCCGGTTCGAGTACGACACCCGCGGCCGCCTCACCCGCATCACCGACCCTTTGGGTGGGGTGACCACCCGCACCTATACGGCCACGGACCAGGTCGACACGGTCACGGACCCGCTGGGGAGGGTCACGACTGCGACGTATGACCCGGCGGGCCGGCAGCTCTCCCAAACGGACCCGGACGGGCACACCACCACCTGGACCTACGACACCGCGGGCCGGGAAGCGTCGACGTCGGTGGACGGTGCACTGATCGCCGCGATCGAACGTGACGTGGCCGGCCGGCGGGTGGTCATCACCGACCATACGGGTGGGGCGGGGTATGCGGTGGAGCACGAACTGTGCTTTGACCCCCGCGGCCTCCTCACCCGCCGCTCCAACGGGACCGGGACCGGGAGTCAGGTGTTGGGGTGGGAGTATGACGGTGACGGGAACCGGACCGCCTTCACCGACCCCACCGGCGCCACCACCCGATACACCCGCGACCCTGCAGGCCGGGTCACGGCCGTGTCGAACCCGTTGCTTGGGGACGCGGCCTTCACCCACGACCCCTCCGGGCGGGTCACCTCTGCGACCGCGGGCCAGTACACCCAGGAATGGACGTACCGGGACGGGGCACTTTTAGAGCACACCCGCACCCGCACCGATAACCCGGGTGTGGCTGATGTGACGCTGATCGGCCGTGAGGACGGCGGGCGGATCACCGCCCTGGCACGGGGCGGGCTAGTGACCCGGTACGGGTACGACACCGCCGGGCAAATGGTCTCCGCCGCCACCACCACAGACAGCCACAACGCGTCGGCGTCGGCGTCGGTGTTGGGGTGGGAGTACGACGCCGGTGGGCGGCTTCTCCGCGAAACCACCCCCACCGGGGCACGAACCTTCGCCTACGACGCCGCAGGCCAGCTACAGTCCGTGACGGAACCTGATGGTTCGGTCACCGAGTTTGTGTATGACGGGTTGGGTCGGCGGGTCCGGGTGATCGACCCGGACGGGTCCTGGACCGAATACGCCTGGGGCCCCACCGGCTACCTCACCGGAACCATCGAAAAGGATCGGGACGGGGCCGAACAATCACGGCACCGGCTCCACGTCGACGCGCTCGGTGAACTCGCCACCGTGGACGGGACACCGTTGTGGTGGGACACCGCAGCACCCGTCCCGACCCTCGCCGGTGCCAACGGCACCCAGGTGTTGTCCCTGCCCGGCGGAGTCACCGGCATCGGCGACGCGTGGACCGCGCCCGGGTGGCGTGCCGCCCGCCCCACCGACCAGTACGACCCTTGGGCCGTCCTCGGCATTCCCACCACCCCACACCCCACCCCCGGAACCACCACAACAAACGGTGCCGGGCTGGCCGGTGCCGGTGCCGGTGCTGGTGCGGGTTTGGGTGCCGGTGGTGTGTTGCCTACCGGTATCGCCCTGACGGCCGGTGGCGGGATCGACATCGCCGGGCTCGAATGGCTCGGCAAACGCGCCTACGACCCGGCCACCCGGGGCTTCCTCTCCACCGACCCTCTCGCCCCTGTCCTGGGAGCGGGCTGGGACGGGAACCCCTACTCCTACGCCGGGAACAACCCCCTCAACACTTCTGACCCCACCGGCCTCCGTCCCCTGACAGATGCTGACCTGAAAGCCTACGACGGCTCCTCCCGCGGCGCGTTCGCAGCAGCCGGGGACTGGCTCGGAGACAACTGGGAATACGTGGTCGGTGGCCTTGCCGTGGTGGGCGGGGCGGCGTTGATGTTCGTCCCCGGTGGCCAAGTCGCGGGCATGGGATTGATGAGCTTCGGCGCTGACGTCGTCATCCAAAAAGCAACCACCGGCCAAGTCAACTGGGGCCAAGCCGCGATCTCCGGCGGTCTGGGCATGATCGGGGGCGGAGTCGGGATGATGGCGGGCAAACTCGTTAACAACCCTGTCACCCGGGTGGCCGTGGAAAACGGTGTCGAAGGGGCGATCAGCGGAGCCGGTGGCTACCTCACCGGACCCGGGCCTCACACCCCAACCGGGTTGCTGGGCGCAACGGCCCTCGGCGGAGGAACGGGCGCACTACCCATCGGAGGCGCCGCCAACAGAGTCGACCTCCCGGCGCCGGCAACGACCCGCCTTGGCGACCTTTCCCCTAGCCCGACCTTGCTCAATGCGTCCGAAGTACGTTTCAGTCAACGAAGTGTCACTGAACTGCAGCCGCGAATCGATAACATGGCTGCTCGCGGCTGGTCTGGCTTTGACCCTGCAGACGTTGTAATGATGAATGATGGTCTTTACACAACCCTCGACAACAGGCGGGTACTTGCCGCCGGCTACACGGACAATCCTGTGCTAGCTAATGTGCATCACTACACGGACATCATCGAGGACCCGGTTGTAAGGGAACGTTTCCCGGCCACGCGGGGACCGAATAAAGGTCGACTCGCAGAGACCTGGGGTGAAGCCATTGAAAACAGGATTGGAAAACAGGGCGCGGCTTTCCGTAGCACCTACCCGCAAGGGTCACCGTTCACAGGGTGGGCCGGGGATTGATGACAATTAGGAGGAAAACCATTGACGCAGAATGTTGTGTTGCCTGCTCTCTATGATCGGATGATTGAGTGTGGGATGGTCGATCTGGAACCGTGGGAACTTCTACGCGGGGGAGAGCAGGGGCAGCGTATGCAGCACCTTGAGAAGGTTTTTCCGGGATGGAGCCTGGTTCCCATTGCGCGGAGGACTGACAATGATGATGTGGCCTGCTGGACTGGCGAACACGTCGTAGTTGTCGATGACTACGACGTTATGAGGGACGCAACTGGGGCGGCGGTACGTCACTCGGCAACGGAATACGCTTCAATGGATGAATGGTTGATCGCGGCAATACGGGACTTTATTGAATTCGATTGAACTGCCCGTTCACCATAGACAGCCTGCCTGTGTCACAGGTGAACCACCCAAACCCGACCCTACGATCGGGAGGATCCAAACGAGGGCCGGCGGACATAGTTACTGCAATCGTGGACTCGGAGTAAAGATGAACAGTCGACCAAGCCCGTCAGAAATCAGCCGCGTGTTGT
The DNA here is from genome assembly GCF_025421775.1 of Paenarthrobacter aurescens. Taxonomy (GTDB): domain Bacteria; phylum Actinomycetota; class Actinomycetes; order Actinomycetales; family Micrococcaceae; genus Arthrobacter; species Arthrobacter aurescens_B. The sequence continues at coordinate 15,195 of NZ_JAOEFX010000008.1, forward strand.
CCCATGCCCTCCGTCATGCACCGGGAGAGTATTCCTTGGTGCTGGATCCGGAAGGATGGGTCTCGGTAAGCGAGCTACTTGATGCCCTGCGCGGGCTAGGGCATGGATGGGAATCTCTCGATGAGAAAACACTCCATGAGGTGCTGGAAGCCGCGGAGAAGAAGCGTCACCAGATGGTGGATGGCCAGATACGAGCACTGCATGGCCACTCTGTTCCCGTGGCTGCATCGCAGGATCCGAGTCAGCCACCGCAGGTCCTTTTCCATGGGACGGCGCCCGCCAGTGTTCCTCTGATCAAAGCGTCCGGAATCTTACCTATGCAACGGCTATATGTTCATCTGGCAGAGACAGTCGAACAAGCCACAGCAGTTGGCAAGAGGAAGGACAAGCATCCCGTAGTCCTCACGATTGCAACAGAGGTTGCCCAATCGCTGGGGGTCGTCTTCTACCGGGCTGATTCAGCAATTTGGCTGGCTGACTCAATACCAGCTGCCGCGGTAGGGATACTAATCGCCAATGAATAGGGTGTGCATTATTTGGTTAGTGCGAGGAACGAATTGCTGCGTAGCGGATGAGGCACCTCTTGTGCCCACAACTCCGCTCCGCCACAGGAGAGTCTGAGGTCGCGAGTGAGGGCCTTCGGGCGACGTTCAAGCTACCTGCCGTTGTTCAGCGCGTTGCTGTGGAGGGTCTTCTGGTTGAAGTCTTGGTGGGACTCAAGCTCCGTGCGGAACTCCTCCCTAGGCGTCTGCTCAATTTGTAGATTGGCGTGCCCGGGCCCAGCCAAGTTGGCGGACAATTCCACTAGGGAGCAGTTTGCTTCCAATATTGAGAATAGATACTTAGCGGCAGGCCGCGTTACTTACGAAATCGCAAAAGCTTCGGTCCGCGCGACGATACAATCGTTATAAGAACCCCGAAGGCTGGCGATGGTGGGCACATTCTTCAGGCCAGATGAGGGAAACCAATATTTTATTTCGAGTTCTTAAGGTGGGTAATGCGCTGGATTCTTGAAGAGCCAGGATATGAGGTCGAAGACCGTCGCGAGGAGGTGCTGCAGGAGTGCCCCCGGGCCATTTCCTCATCGGAACATCTCCTCAGACTATTGTTGCTCTCGCAAACTGCCTGAATGAAGCATCGGCAACTGCCGTGGACCGGGCCAGGTTTGCTGTCGCAAGGGATGCGCTTCGACGCGTTCAGGAGCAGGCAGGTCCGTTCTGGATGGAGAACCCACACGGATCTTTCAGTTCCGAGAAACCACTGATGTGGCGTTCACTGGAACTGCACGGAAAAGAACTCATCGATCTCTTCGACTGCTATGGGGAAGGCTGGTTTCCGGTAGCTGTCGACGACGGAGAAACTGATGTCTTACGAACGGCCATATCGGCAGTGTTGCGGACCATTGATAATGAGGAACTTGTCTCGCGCGTCGACGCTACGGAAACTCAGTTGAGGGAGCTCCTTCACCATATGAAATGAATTGTAGAATCTGTTCGAGAATTCAGATGTGCTCGACTGCCGCTCGGAGGAAAACCATTGACGCAGAATCTTGCATTGCCGGGTCTCTATGACCGCATGATCGAGCGAGGCATGGTGGATCTGGAACCTTGGGAACTTCTACGAGGAGCCCAGCAGGCGCAGCGAATGAAACACACAGACGAGGTTTTCCCTGGCTGGAACCTGATTCCTTTTGCCTGCAGGTCCGATAACGATGATGTGGCCTGCTGGACCGGAAAGAACGTCGTGGTCGTCGATGACTACGACGTGATGCGGGACGCAACTGGGGCGGTCGTACGCCACCAGGCAGCGGAATACCACTCGATGGATGAGTGGCTGATTGCGGCAGTACGGGATTTCATGGAGTTTGACTGAACCAGCGTCGCGGCACACCGAGTGCCCCCAGCCTCTGGCCGGAGGCACTCGAGCCGAGTCAGCCCAGCAGCGCCCTGCGCAACACGTCCAAACCGACCGAGCCGATGTTGAGCGCCTTGCTGTGGAAGGACTTGAGATCGAAGCCTTCACGGGACTCCAGCTCGGCACGGATCTGCTCCCACAGACGCTGCCCCACCTTGTAGGACGGAGCTTGTCCCGGCCAGCCGAGGTAGCGGGTGAATTCGAACTGGAGCTGGCCTTCACTGATGTCGAGGTTGGCTTTGAGGAAGTCGAAGCCCTTCTCGGGCGTCCAGGTGCCGGTACCCCAACGTTCGGGGACGGGGAGCTCCAGGTGGACGCCGATGTCGAACACTACGCGGGCTGCCCGCATTCGTTGGCCATCCAGCATGCCCATGTGGTCACCCGGGTCTTTGAGGTAGCCCAGTTCCAGCATGAGCTGCTCGGCGTAGAGCGCCCAGCCTTCACCGTGGCCTGAGACCCAGCAAACATTGCGGCGCCAGTTGTTCAAGAGTTCCCGGCGGTAGGTTGCCGTGGCGACTTGGAGGTGGTGGCCGGGCACCCCTTCGTGGAAAACGGTGGTGGTTTCGGACCATGTGGTGAAAGTGTCCTCGCCTGCTGGAACTGACCACCACATACGTCCGGGCCGGGAGAAGTCGTCGGAAGGGCCGGTGTAGTAGATGCCGCCCTCGTCGGTGGGGGCGATCATGCACTCGAGGGTTTTCATGACGTCCGGGATGTCGAAGTGGACATCGGCCAGCTCGGAGACAGCGCGGTCGGAGAGTTCCTGCATCCAGGCTTTCAAGGCGTCGGTGCCCTTGATCTGGCGGGCAGGGTCGCTATTGAGGATGGCCTTGGCTTCTTCAATGGAGGCGCCGGGCTTGATCTGCGCCGCGACCTTCTCCTGCTCGCCGATGAGCCGCTCAAGTTCCTGGACGCCCCAAGCGTAGGTCTCTTCCAGATCTACTTCGGCGCCAACGAATGAACGCGAGGCCAGCGCGTAGCGTTCGCGCCCGACTGCGTCCTTCTCCGGCGCCAGGGGCAGGAGTTCGTCCCGAAGGAATCCACCCAAGGCGCTGTACGCAGAACGCGCGGCCGCAGTCCCGGCGTCGAGCCTTGACTGAACCTCGGCGGGCAGCGGCGAGCCATCAATAGCAGCGTTGGTGGCCATTTTGGCGAAGAAGCCGTCCTCTGAGGCGTAGCGGCCGGTCTGCTCGATGACGATCCGGACTTGGCGGGCGGCGGCGACTTTTCCGTCGGCAGCAGCGGAGCGAAGCGACTCAATATAGCCCTCAACAGCCCCGGGAACATTGGCCGCGCGGCCGGCGATGTGCTCCCAGTGCTCCACGGTGTCGGTGGGCATGAGGTCGAAAATGGCGCGAATGTCCTGGGCAGGAGAGGCAATGTTGTTCAGGTCGGCGGCGTCCCAACCGGACTCGTGGATCTCCAGTTCCAGGCCGAGCCGCTCGCGCATGGCGTCGGGGGTGACGGCATCCACATCATCGGACGGCTCAAGGCCTGCCAAGGCATCCAAGGCCAACTTTGTGGCTTCCGCATGAGCCTCGGCACCGGCAGGGGAGTAGTCCTGGTATTCGGTTTCGTGTCCGGGCAAGCCCAGCGTGGTGGCGAAGCTGGGATTGAGTTCGATCAACTTTTCTGTGTACGCGTCAGCGACGGCATCGATGGCGGACTTCGGGCGTACAGGAGTGTTTGCAGTAGTCACCCACAGAGCCTAGCCGCGACGCCGCCTACGTGAAAGGGTTGTTGAACTTTTCTATGTGCGGGAAAAACTAGCCGCGGCTGCGCTTCCACGCGCCAGGACCCGGGGAGGGGTCCAGCCGGAGTTGCTGGCGACGCACCCAGTGCCGGACATTCGGCTTGGAAGCGGCCGTCGCTTCAGGGGCACCAAGGGAAACCACGACGGCGGCAATCGCCGCGAGCTCTTCGGCCGTTGGTTCGCCCTTGACCACCGAAAACAGCGGCGCAGCGGCTGCTTCAGCGGGTACCTGATCAGGCGCGGAATCAGCCCGGTGCTTCGGCGTGCTCACAGCGGGATGTTTCCGTGCTTCTTGGTGGGGAGGCTGGCGCGCTTGTCGCGGAGGGCGCGGAGGCCGCGGATGATCTGGAGGCGCGTGTCGGACGGAGCGATGACGGCGTCCACGTAGCCCAGCTGAGCTGCTTGGTACGGGTTGAGGAGTTCTTCCTCGTAGCCCTGGATGATCTCGGCGCGCTTGGCTTCCACGTCGCCACCGGCTTCGGCAACGGCAGCAAGGTCGCGGCGGTACAGGATATTCACGGCCCCCTGGGCGCCCATGACGCCGATCTGGGCTGTGGGCCAAGCGAGGTTGAGGTCTGCGCCGAGCTTCTTGGAGCCCATCACGATGTACGCTCCTCCGTAAGCCTTACGGGTGATCACCGTGAGCTTGGGGACCGTTGCTTCGGCGTAGGCGTAGAGGAGCTTGGCGCCGCGGCGGATGATGCCTTGGAACTCCTGGTCCTTGCCGGGAAGGAAGCCGGGGACGTCCACCAGGGTGATGATGGGAACGTTGAACGCGTCGCAGTGACGGACAAAGCGGGCAGCCTTTTCCGAGGCGGAGATGTCCAGGGTTCCGGCAAACTGCATGGGCTGGTTGGCCACGATGCCCACGGTGTGTCCCTCAACGCGGCCGTAGCCGATCATCACGTTGGGGGCGTACAGGGACTGCATTTCCAGGAAGTGCGCGTCGTCCACGATCTGCTCAATGACCTTGCGCATGTCGTACGGCTGGTTGGCGGAATCGGGAATCAGCCCGTCCAAGGCGAGGTCGTCGTCGTTGAGTTCCAGTTCCTGGTCGTGTTCCACAACCGGGGCTTCGGACAGGTTGTTGGACGGCAGGAAGTCAAGGAGTTCGCGGACGAACTCAATGGCATCTGCTTCGTCGGAAGCGAGATAAGTGGAGGTGCCGGTGGTGGCGTTGTGCTGCCGCGCGCCGCCGAGGGTTTCCATGTCTACGTCTTCGCCGGTGACAGTCTTGATGACGTCCGGGCCGGTGATGAACATGTGCGAGGTTTTGTCCACCATGACCACGTAGTCGGTCAGGGCGGGGGAGTACGCGGCGCCGCCGGCGCACGGACCCATGATGAGGGAGATCTGCGGGACCACGCCGGATGCGTGGACGTTGTTGCGGAAGATGTCAGCGAACATGGCCAGGGAGGCCACGCCTTCCTGGATACGCGCGCCGCCGCCGTCGTTGATACCGACAACGGGGCAACCGTTGCGGAGGGCAAATTCCTGGACCTTGACGATTTTCTCGCCGTTGACCTGGCTCAGGGAGCCGCCGTAGACGCTGAAGTCCTGGCTGTAGATCGCGATGAGCCGGCCATCCACGGTGCCGTATCCGGAAACCACGCCGTCGCCGAGCGGCTTCTTCTTCTCCATGCCAAAAGCTGTGGAGCGGTGCACTGCCAGGGCGTCGAACTCGACGAACGAGCCCGGATCGACCAAGAGGTCAATGCGTTCGCGGGCTGTGTTCTTGCCCCGTGCGTGCTGCTTCTCAATCGCTTCCGGGCCGGAAGGTTGCTCTGCACGGGCCTGGCGGTCGCGGAAGTCGGCAATCTTTCCCGCTGTCGTTGTCAGATCGTGGCTCATCAAGTGTCTCCGGCTCTGTAGCTGATTTTCGCTGGCGCAGTTCGGTGTTGGTCCCGAAGCTTAAGTAGCTTCCGTACAAAGAACAGGCCCCGCAGGCCAGTCTAGTGACGCCTTTGCCGCGAACCGCTGTAGAAACCCTACAATTTTCCGCGACCAAGCCAAAGCAATCGCTATGTTACCCGTCAGTAACATAGTTGCGTTAGAGTGTCCCCATGACTTCAAGCAATGACGCTTCCCGCGCACTTTCGCAGGCTGATACTCCCTACGTCGCCACCGGTTCGCTCGCGGGCCGGACCATCCTGATGTCCGGTGGCAGCCGGGGCATCGGCTTGGCCATCGCCACCCGCGCGGCCCGCGATGGCGCCAATATCGTGCTCATGGCCAAGACGGGGGACCCCCATCCCAAACTCGAAGGCACAGTCTTCACCGCCGCGGATCAACTGGTCGCGGCCGGCGGCCAGGCATTGCCACTCGTCGGGGACGTCCGCAACGATGACGACGTCGCCGCAGCGGTAGCCGCCGCCGTCGAGCGTTTCGGAGGGATCGACGTCGTGGTTAACAACGCCTCGGCGATCGACCTGTCCCGCACCGATGCCGTTGACATGAAGCGCTACGACCTCATGCAGGACATCAACGTCCGCGGAACCTTCCTGCTCTCCAAGCTGGCGCTTCCTGCGTTGAGGGAATCCAGCCACGCCCACATCCTCACATTGTCTCCGCCGCTGAACCTGGACCCCAAATGGGCCGGCATGCATCTGGCCTACACCATGGCCAAGTACGGAATGAGCCTGACCACCCTGGGATTGGCCGAAGAGCTCAAGAAGGACGGCGTCTCAGTCAACTCGCTCTGGCCTTGCACGCTCATTGACACGGCTGCGATCCGCAACATGCCCGGCGGGCAGCAAATCGTCCAGGCCGCACGCGGTCCCGAAATCATGGCCGACGCCGCGCATGCTGTCCTGACGGGTACGGGGGCAACGGGGAAGTTCTTCACCGATGAAGAGGTCCTCCGCGCGGCTGGTGTGTCGGACTTTTCGCCATACAGCCTGGGCGCCCCCGAAGACCGCTTGGTTCCTGACATCTTTCTCTAAGCGGATTCCCAGCCGCTTTCCTGTTCACGGGCCATCCCGGGACGCCGCAACTGGATAGGATTCAGCTATGGATGCCGAACAGCCCGAGAGCAGCGAACCCCACGTCCCGACCAGCGGTCCGGAGAGGGCCGCCTTGGATCGTGAAGCCTTGCTGCAGCCGGACTTCCTTTCAGCCGCGGGCATTTCGCAACTGACCATCGTCGAATCCACAGGGTCCACCAACCAGGACTTGGTGCGGGCTGTCACCGTTGAGCCCAAAAAGTGGGCTGATCTTGCGGTGTTGACCGCCGAGCACCAAACGGCGGCGCGTGGACGGCTGGACCGGCACTGGGAATCACCGGAGCGCTCCGCTGTGTCCGTTTCCATGGTGCTGCGTCCCGTAACTGCTGAAGGCATGCCCGTTCCAACGCAAAGTTACTCGTGGCTGTCTCTCCTGGCCGCCGTCGCATTGCGCGAGGCTTTGCAGGAAACAGCCGGTGTGACAGCTAAGATCAAGTGGCCCAACGACGTCCTGGTCAAAGGGCGCAAGATCGCAGGCATCCTCGCGCAGATGACGGCCTTGGGCGATGGATCCGTTCCTGCCGTGATCCTGGGTGTGGGGCTCAATGTGACGCTGGCCGAGGATGAGTTGCCGGTTCCAACGGCAACGTCCCTGGCTTTGGAAGGCGCCACGACGACGGACCGCACCGCGCTGCTGAAAAGCTACCTTTCGCGATTTGCCCGGCTTTACCGCAGCTTCTGCAATTCCGAAGGAGACCCTTCCGCCGGTCTGGACGGAGGACCGTCGCTGCACAAACGTGTTGAGTCTGCCATGGTCACGCTGGGCCGCGAAGTGCGGGCGCACTTGCCCGGTGATCACGAACTTGTAGGGCATGCCTCACGCCTTGACGAGCATGGCTCGTTGCTGGTGGTGGACCATGGCGGCAGGGAGCATGTCGTCACAGCCGGGGATGTGGTGCACTTGCGCGCTACGGAAAGCGGTTATGCGTAAGGAGCTGCTTCCGGGGGAGCAGGTCATCACCATCACGCGTCAACAGGCCCGCTCCCTCTTCTTCCCGGTGCTGGCCTTCGTTATTGTTCCTGCCTTGGCGGCTTACGCCTGCGCCTGGGTGGTCAAGGGGAATGCGCAGCGACTTGCACCGTTCATTACAGTGGAATGGACGCCGTGGCTCATGGGCACGGCGGTGGTGCTTGCTGCATGGCTGTTAATTGCCTACAGCGTCAAACGGATTGTGCGATGGCGTTCCATCCGGTACATCCTGACGAGCCGGCGGATACTTGCCAAGTACGGAATGTTTCGGCGCCGTGACTGGCAGGTGTCACTGATGGCCGTCCGCAATGTGGGCATCCATCAGAGCTTGCTCCAACGAGCATTGCACTCCGGGAATATATCCTTGGATACCGGGCACTCCGGAACTGCCGTCCTGGCAGACGTTCCCGAAGCCGGGAAATTCCGGGGATTCATTCTTGACGCGATGGACGAACTCCCGCAAGGTGAGGTTTTTGAGGGCGAAGTGCTGGGGGATTTTGAAGAATTGCCGTGGGAATTGAGAGAAGGTGGAAGAGATGAGCGTTGAGGATCAGCAGTCCGGCGAGGACTTGGACCAGGAGTTCGACGCCGTCCCCGAACCTTCCGTGGACGAGGATACCGAGGCCGGGCCTGCTCCGGTAGCGGTCCAGACAGGCCCGCCCACCGGAGTGATGTCCGCGGAGCGCCTGGCTATCAAGGCGCTGGAAGCAAAGCTGCTGGGTGGCGAACGCAAGCTCCGCCGTCGTGAAGTTGCCGCCGGTGCAGGCGTGTCCATTCTGTCCGCCCGCAAAATTTGGCGTGCCCTCGGATTCCCGAACTTCGGCGACGAAGACGTTGCCTTCACAGAACGGGACCAAGCGGCGCTGTCCACCATTCTGGACCTCGTCCGGGCAGGCATCCTTACCGAGGAAGCTGCCATCTCCGTCACCCGTTCCATCGGGCAGATGACGGACCGCATGGTGGTCTGGCAGATCGAAGCCCTGGTGGAGGACATGGTGTCCGAGCAGGGGATTCCGGATGCGGTGGCCCGTAAACAACTCGTGGGTCAGTTGCCCGCCTTGGTCGATTCCCTCGAAGAAATCCTTGTCTACTCATACCGCCGTCAACTCAACGCGGGCGTGCAGCGCCTCGCGGTAAGGGCTGAGGCAGGGCTGCAGGCCAGCGAGGAAGGCCGCGAGGGCGACGAAGACGATTCGCCGTTGCCCCTGGCCCGGGCCGTGGGCTTCGCCGACCTCGTCTCCTATACCAGCCTCTCGCGCCGCATGAATGAGAAGACCCTCGCCCAGTTGGTACAGCGCTTTGAGAACAAGTGCGCCGAAATCATTTCCGTAGGTGGCGGCCGGCTGGTCAAGACCGTGGGCGACGAAGTTCTCTACATCGCCGAGACCCCCGCTGCCGGGGCCGAGATCTCCCTGGCGTTGGCCCAGGCCTTCACCGAGGACGAAATTCTGCCGCAATGCCGCGTCTCCATGGTCTGGGGCCGCATTCTGTCCAGGCTGGGCGACATCTACGGACCCACCGTCAACCTCGCTGCCCGGCTCACCACCCTGGCCCAGCCCGGCACGGTCCTGGTGGACGCGATGACAGCTGCTGCGCTGGGGCAGGATGACCGCTTTGTCCTGGTTCCGCAGAAGTCGGAGAATGTCCGTGGCTTCGGCGAAATCCATCCCGTGATGCTGGCCCGAGGCCGCGGCAAGGGTCTGGTGCTGGACTAGGCGCCTGCTCACAGCCCGCATTCCAAAGCGCACGCTCTCTCACCTCCCTCGGGCTTAAGCCGAACGCTCTCTCACCTCCCGTCGTGTTCTGCCCGGCGCTCTCTCACTTCCTTCAGGAAAGTGAGAGAGCGTCCCTGTTTTGGGGGCGTTTGGTGATAGGGGATCGGGGGCGGCCCGGGCGGTAAACCGGGGAGCCGGACAGGGGTGTTGACGCGTGGGTACTCAGGGGATGAACGACGCGACTTAGCTAATCGATGGAGTAAACCGGTAGGCTTTGCGTTGTTTGTATCGTGTTTCGCCGTGGGGGTCGGCGCCGGCTGCTTTCATGCTGCCTAGACTGTGGGGGATTGTGGGATGGCTCTGCCTGATGGGTCCGGAAAACGCCGTGCCAAAAACCGCCGGCGTAAGGCCATCGCAACCACTGCCTTCACGGCGGCTGCAGCTGTCCTGGTGACTGGCGCCATCCTTTACCCAGGCTTCAAGACCACCGAGGTGGAACTCAACGACGGCGGCGTCTGGGTAGTCAGCAAGACCAAGAATGCTGCCGGACGCCTCAACTATCCCTCCAAGTCGTTGGATGGCGCAGTGACCCCCGCCAGCACCAACTTCGACATCCTTCAGCAGGCCGGCGACATCTTCATCGATGACGCGGATGGCGGGACCATCAACCCTGTCAGCGCCGCCAACATGCGATTGGGTGGCGACCAAAAACTTCCAGGCTCCGCAGACGTGAGCTTCGGAAACAAGGTCCTGGCAGTCACCGACCAGTCCAAGGGCAAGGTCTGGGCTGTTTCGCCCACCTCCATTGGCGGCTTCAGCGAAGAGTCGGAGCCCTTGTTCGAACAGTCCCCGGGCGTCGTGTCCGTGGTGGGTGTGGATGACACCATCCACACCCTCGACCCAAAAACGGGCACACTGACGGCAACCAAGGTGGACGTCGACGGTCAGGCCGTGGATTCACAGGTCCGCAAAGACGACACATTGAAGGCCGACGGCGAAGTCCAGTTGGCAGCGGTGGGCGACAAAGCAGTGGTGCTCAATGAAACCAGCGGCGACATCGTGCTCCCCGGCGGCAGCAAGGTGCACCTGGACGACGCCCGGGATGCCAAGCTGCAGCAGAGCGGTCCGGCCGCCGATTTCATTGCCGTTGCCACACCGAAGGCATTGCTCCTGCAACCCCTGGACGGCGGGACAGCCAAGACTGTCCAAGCGGACGGCCAGGGCATTCCGGCTGCGCCCGTCCACGTGGGCTCGTGCACGTACGCCGCGTGGTCCGGTGCCAACAAGTACGTCCGCGATTGCACCAACGAGGCAGATAACAGGCGGTCCGACGTTCCCAAGGCGAGTGCATCGCCGTCGTACGTATTCCGTGTCAACCGCGATCTCGTGGTGCTGAACGACGTCAACTCCGGCAACGTCTGGATGGTCAACCAGAACATGCAGTTGGTCAATAACTGGGACGACGTCATCCCGCCCCAACAGACCTCGGACGACGCCGAGAAGGACTCTGCGGACGAAGTCCAGCAGACAGTCCTTCCGGACCGCAGCAAACCCAATACTGTACCGGTGGCCAAGCCTGATTCGTTTGGTGTCAGGGCCGGCAAGACCACCGTTCTGCCCGTCCTGGACAACGACGCCGATGCCGACGGCGATGTCCTCACGGTCAGCACCAGCGAGCCTTTGAAGTCCGGCGCGTTGTCCGCCGTCTACGGTGGCACCGGCTTCCAGATCGCGGTTCCGGCAGGAACCACGGGTTCGGAAACGTTCAAGTATTCGGTGGACGACGGGCGCGGCGGTACGGGGGCCGCGGACGTTGACCTGCGCATCGTGCCGGCAGAGGAAAACAACGCGCCGCAGCCCAAGCCCAACCGGAACAACGCCTTGGTGGTCCAGTCCGGGAAGATCGCCAGCCAGTTCGTCCTCACCGATTGGCTGGACCCCGACGGCGATGACATCTTCGCCGTCGCCGTCTCCAGCAGCGATCCCGCGGACCAGGTCCGGATCAGGCCGGACGGCTTGCTCACCTTCCAGGACGCAGGGGCTGGCCCAGGACGTAAAACCCTGACCGTGAGTGTCTCGGACGGGTCCCTGACCACCCAGGGGCAGATCAGCGTTGACGTCCGTGCTCCCGGTGCCCTGCCGCCTATCGCCAATGCAGATCATGTGGTTGCGGTGGCGGGCCAGGACACGGTGATCGCGCCGCTCAAGAACGATACCGATCCCCAGGGCGGCACGTTGCGGCTGGCGCAAGCACAGCCGGATCCGCAGTCGACCGCAGTGGTCGGGCCGGACCAGCAAACGTTCACCTTTAATTCGGCGTCCGTGGGTCCCCACTACGTGACGTATATGGTGACCAACGGACCGGCGAGTGCGCAGCAACTGGTGCGCGTCGACGTCGTGTCCGGAAACAGCGACGGCGCACCGGTGGCCGTCCGCGACATTGCCCTCCTGCCCAGCGGTGGCAGCACCGTGGTTGACGTCCTGGGCAATGACTCGGACCCCAGCGGAGGCGTCCTGGTGGTCCAGTCGGTCACGGCGGCTGACGGGCTCCCGGTTTCCGTTGCAGTGCTGGACCACTCGGTGGTCAAGATCACCGACATCCGGGCCCAAGGCCAGCTCTCCCTCAAATACACGATCTCCAATGGCAAGGCCTCGGCAACGGGGGACATTTCAGTCCAGGTTGTTCCGGCGCCCACCAAACTTCAGGCGCCGCAAGCCAAGCCGGACGAGGTATCCGTGCGTGCCGGTGATGTGGTGACCATTCCGGTCCTGGACAACGACACTGATCCCAACGGCGGAGAGTTGACGCTCGACCCTGTCCTGGCGCAACAGCCGGACGAAACTGCCGGCAGGATCTTCGTTGCCGGGAACACGCTGCGGTACATCGCCGGCGAGGAGCCCACCACTGTTTATGCGATCTACAAGGTCAGCAACGCCTCGGGCCAATCTGACTCCCAGCAAGTCACCATCCGCATCCGCGCCCGCGACGACGCCACGAACACCCGGCCCGAGCCCCGGAACCTGACTGCCAGGGTGGTTGCGGGGATGACGGTGAAGATTCCGGTCCCCTTGGACGGCATCGACGCCGATGGCGACTCCGTTCAGCTCATCGGAATCGACAAAGCTCCCGAACTGGGGACAGCCATCCTGCGGGACGGATATCTGGAGTTCACGGCCGGGGGCACGTCCGCCGGTACTGACACTTTCAGCTACCGCGTGCGGGACCGTATTGGTGCTGAGAACACCGGCACGGTGATCGTGGGCATTGCGCCTGCGGAAGCTGATAACCAAAAGCCCATCGCGGTGGACGACTTCATTGATGTCCGGCCCGGACGACGGGTTGCAGTTAATGCCCTGAAAAACGACTCGGACCCCGACGGCGATCCCATCGCTTTGGTGGCGGCGTTCGAGGCCAAGCCGGAGCTCCAGGTTGAAGCTGCCGCGGGCAAGGTAGTGCTGACGGCACCCGGTGCAGCCGGCACGGACAGCATCAGCTACCGGATCCAGGACGACAAGAAGGCCGAAGCGTCCGCTGTCATCCGCGTCCAGACCAGCCCGACAGCGCCGCTCCATGCCCCCGTGGCAGTGGACGACCGGATCACGCTGGCCGAGACCCTGGGTAAAACTGCGGTTGACGTTCCGGTGTTGAAGAACGACTCCGATCCCGACGGGGTTGCCGAAGACCTCACCATCTCCCTGCCGGACGGAAACCCGAACGCCCGCGTAGGGACAGACGGAAACGTGGTGGTGACGCTGGTACCGCAGGACCAGTTGATTCCTTACACCGTCACCGACATTGACGGGCAGTCAGCCACCGCCGTCATGTGGATTCCAGGCCAGGGCCTCCAGTACCCCACGCTTTCCACCACTGAGATCGTGGAGGTCACCGCGGGGGAGGAAGTCTCTGTGGCCCTTCAGGACCACGTCAAGGTCAGGGACGGCCGTCAACCCCGCATCACGGTGGCGGACAAGATCCGGGTCCTGGGCGGTGACTCCACCAACGTCATTGCTGGTGACGGTACTGCGCTGAGGTATGCGGCCCAGCCTGAGTACGTCGGGCCCGGGTCCATCACCTTCGAAGTAACCGACGGCACAGGTCCGGACGACGCCGAGGGTTTGAAATCGACCTTGACGATCATGACCAAGGTGCTGCCGAACCCCAATGCCAATCACACCCCCACCTTCAGTGGTGCTGCGATTGAGGCGCCCAAGGGGGACACTACGGAACTGGACCTGGCCAACCTCGCCGCAGATGTTGATGAACAGGATCAAGGCAAACTCGCGTTCAGCCTGGACGGTGACCTGCCGGGCGGATTCGACGCGCGGGTGGAGGGCACTGTCCTGAAAATCACTCCTGGCGGTTCGCTCAATCCCGGAGCCCGCGGCACCGTGCCGCTGAAGGTCACTGACGGGCGCTCGGAGCCAGTAAAGGCAGCCGTCGCAGTCTCGGTAGTCTCCTCCAACCGGCCGAAGCCGGTAGCCAACGACGACGTTTTGGACAAGGCCAACGCCGGCAAGTCCGAAACCATCAACGTGCTGGGAAACGACTTCAACCCCTTCAGCGAACCATTGACCGTGGTGTCTGCTGTGGTGGAGACCGGTTCTGCGTCAGGTGAGCCGGCCATTGCCGGGGACTCGATTACCGTGACGCCCGCCGATGGTTTCAAGGGGGTCCTGGTGGTCAGGTACACCATCAAGGACAAGACCGATGATCCCAGCCGGCAAGCAGTGGGTCGTGTTCGCATCACGGTGCGGGACAAGCCCGATGCTCCGTCGGCGCCCGTCGCAACCGACGTCCGCAGCAAGACGGCCGTGCTCAAGTGGGCGCCGCCGTCGGACAATGGCGCAGCCATCACCAAATACACGGTGAAAGCGGCCGGATTCCAGCAGGAATGCCCCACCACCACCTGCACGCTGACTGGACTGACCAACAACGTCAAGTACGTCTTTACAGTTGTTGCTACCAATGAGGTAGGCGAATCCCAGCCGTCCGTCCCGTCCAACGAGATCACTCCGGACGAGAAGCCGTCGCCCCCGGGCGTGCCCACGGTCAAGGCCGGCGACAAGGACCTGGCGATCACTTGGACCCCCGCCAAAACCGAGGGTTCCCCGGTGAAGCACTACAACCTGGAGATCTCTCCGCCGCCGGCCAACGGCATCGCCGTCAAGAACGAGGTCACCGGGCTCAGCTACACCTGGCCCGGCCTGACCAACGGTGTGAAGTACAAGGTCCGCGCGCAGGCCGTCAATGACCTTGGCCCCTCTGACTGGGGGCTGTATTCCGCGGAGGACCACCCCGCCGGCATCCCCGGAACACCGGCGCCGCCGAGCACCACGGTGCTGTCCGCCCTCGGGTCCCGGAACCAGCTCCGCGTCGACTGGTCCGAGCCGGGGATCAATGGTGACCCCATCAAGAGCTATTACGTCACCATGAGTGGCGGCAGCGGAACCACCCAGACGCAGACCATTCCGGGGAACGTCCGAACAGCCACCTTCGAGGTAGCCACCGACCAATCGGCGTACACGTTCACTGTTCAGGCTGAGAACAAAGCAGGCAAGAGCCTGGTCAGCGCGGCCTCAGCGCCGCGCAGGGCAACGGGAAAGCTGGGTACTGTTCAAAACGTCAGTGCCACGCCGGCAAATACCGGCGCCGCCGGTGGCCAGCTCACCATCAACTTCACCGCCCTCGGCGAAACCCAGCGCAACGGTTCCAAAGCCAACGAAGTCAGCTACACCTACTCCGCTGGCGGGCGCTCCGGTGCCATCCAGCCCGGGCAGACCGTAGGAGGCTTTGCCAACGGCCAGCCCACCAGTGTTACTGTCATGGCGCACTCCACAGTGGCGCCCAGTTCCGACGCCAGCAAAGCTGCCACCGCCACGCCTTTTGGTGCGCCGGGAACGCCGTCGGCGTCGGGGTCCAACGGGGCCGTGAACCAGAAATCTGTGACCTTCAACTGGTCGTCACCGTCAACCGCTACGAACGACGTCAAGACGACGAAGATCCGCATCGACAACGGCGGCTGGGAGACTGTGGGCGCCTCGGGCAGCCGCACCATCAATACAGCCGGCTGGGAAGAGACGCACAGCATCGCCGTCCAGACCTTCAACTCGCTGGGAACCGGCGGCGCCGTGGCTTCGGCCAGTGCCAAGTCCGGACGCCAAGGGGAGTGGACCACCACCATGAACCCCGGAGCGGTGGTGAGATCCTGCAGCTTTACGCTGGGCGGAGCCAACTACGACCCCAATAGAAGGACGTGTGACGGCCAGAGTAACAACACTCCACCCTGGATGGCCTCCGCAGATCAAGGCGCCATTGTGGTGCGTTGTTACATCGATCAAACAGATAACTGGACTGGTATGCACCGCTGGTGGCGCATCGAATCGGGTTCCTACCGCAACGTGGGCCGGTACATCATCGCAGGTCACACCAACCTTCCAGATCCCGCAGGCATCGGAGCGCCCCCGTGCTGACCCTTGCAAAGGTTAAGCGCGGGGCAGATCTCCCCATCGCGCACTCGGTGGTTAAGGCCGTAGTCTGTCAAAGCCAATGGATAGCCCGGTCTCGGGTGTCCTCGATTGGTCGTGGGGTGCGTGGGATAGTCTTAGGGACTGAAAATTCCGCCGCCGTATGGGGGTACTGCGGAATGCACGGCTGCCGGCATGTGTCGGTTGGCCCGGACGTCGCTGGGGAGCGGCTGTATATCAAGGGAATTTTGGGGCTGTGAGAAATTTCTTCGGCAAGCTGGGGCTGAACAAGCGTCGAAACAAAAAATACATAGCGGGAACGGCTGCCACCGCGGCGGGCGCCTTGCTGATCACCGGGGCAGTGCTGTACCCGGGATTCAAGACCACCGAAGTGGACTTGAACGACGGCGGCGTGTGGGTCGTGAGCAAAACCAAGAACGCCGTGGGGCGGTTGAACTACCCGTCGCGTGTGCTTGACGGTGCAGTGACTCCGGCAACCACCACCTTCGACGTCCTGCAGCACGACGGCAACGTCTTTGTGGACGACGAATCCGGTTCCACCATCAACCAGGTGTCGGCCGCGAACCTGAAGCTCGGCGGCGACAAGCAACTCCCGTCCTCGTCCCAGGTGAGCTACGGCTCCACCGTCCTCTCAGTCACCGATCCCGCCCGCGGCAAGGTCTGGGCTTTGTCTCCTTCCACCGTCAACGGTTTCGATGAAGAAGGAACCGAACCGGTCCTGACAGGGGACCAAGGCCTGGTGTCCGCCGTAGGAACCGATAACCGCATCTACACCGCGGATCCCGGCAAGGGCGAAATCACTGTGACCACGGTGGACGCCAATGGCGAGCGGACAGACTCCCAGGTCACCAAAGTGGATGAGCTCAAAGGTGCCGGCGACCTTCAGATTGCCGTCGTGGGGGATAAACCCGTAGTTCTTGATGCCGGGTCCGGGAACCTGTTCCTGCCCGGCGGCCGCAAGCTCCAACTGCAGGACGCGCGGGAAGCCAAGCTCCAGCAGAGCAGCGGGGACAGCGGATTTGTTGCCATCGCCACCCGCAAAGCCCTCCTGAAGCAGCCCTTGGACGGTTCCACCGCGGCAACAGTCAATGCCGACGGCGAAGGCGTCCCCGCCGCACCTGTGCAGGTCAGCAAGTGCGTCCACGCCGCCTGGTCCGGCGCAAACAAGTACGTCCGCGACTGCGACAACGACGCCGATGACAAGAAGAACGACGTCCCCAAAGCCAGCGCCTCTCCCAGCTACGTTTTCCGCGTCAACCGCGACCTCGTGGTCCTCAATGACGTGAACTCGGGCAGTGTGTGGCTGGTCAACCAGAACATGCAGCTCGTCAACAACTGGGACGATGTTGTCCCGCCCAAGAACCAGTCCGATGACCAGGACCAGGAGTCCGCGGACAACAACACCATCAATGTCCTTCCGGACCGCACCAAACCCAACCGGGCGCCCGAAACCAAGCCGGACGAATTTGGTGTCCGGCCGGGCCGGACCTCCATTCTCAGTGTCCTGGACAATGATTCGGACCCCGACGGCGATGTCCTCACCGCAGCGGTCGGCGCCAACGGACCCAAGTCCGGGGCGCTGGAGAACATCTACGGTGGCTCAGCGTTCCAGATCAAGGTTCCCGCTGACGCCAAGCCGGGAACGGAAACCTTCGACTACAACGCCTCGGACGGACGTGGCTTGTCTGCCGGTGGACAGGCCACGCTGCGCGTCGTGGCTCCGGAGGAAAACAGGCCTCCGTTCTTCAAGCGCGGCGAGCCCACCACCATGCTGGTGGAGCAGGGCAAGTCCGTCAGCCAGAACATCCTGACCGACTGGATGGATCCCGACGGCGACGACCTCGTCCTCCTCGATGCGAAATCGGACAACGACCAGGATCAGGTGAAGGTCCGCCGCGACGGCCTTCTCACCTACCAGGACTCAGGCGCAGCGCCGGGCAAGAAGACCGTCACCATCACCGTCTGGGACGGCCGGGCTACCACCACGGGCCGCGTTGTGGTCAACGTTCAGCCCCCGGGGGCCCTGGCGCCGGTGGTCAACGCCGACCACGTCACCGCGGTAGTTGGCCAAGACCTGGTCATCGCACCGTTGAAGAACGACGTCGACCCCAACGGCGGTGCCCTGCGGGTAGCCCACGTCGAGGCCGCAGGTCCCGCCGAGTTGGGCCCCGTGACCGACGGCGGTACGTTCACCTTCCGGAGCACCACACCGGGCCCCATCTACTTGACGTACATCGCCAGCAACGGCCCCCAAAGCAGCCAGGGTCTGATCCGTGTGGACGTGGAATCCGGCAAGGACGCTGGAGCGCCCGTTGCCGTGCATGACGTCGCACTCCTTCCAGTGGGCGGCAGCGTGCTGGTTGATCCATTGGCCAACGACTCCGATCCATCCGGCGGCGTGCTGGTCCTCCAGTCCGTCACCGTCCCGGACGGCTCGTCCGCTTCGGTCAGCGTGATCGACCACAGCGTACTGCGCGTTACCGACGTGCTCGGCGCGAAAGAGCCGTTCGTTTTCAGCTACACCATGTCCAACGGCCGCGGCTCGGCCACAGGCACCGTGGGCGTCGTCCCGGTGCCGGCCCCCGCCGTCGTCGAGGCCCCCCAGCCGAAACCCGACGAAGTCAACGTCCGCGTCAACGACGTCGTGACCATTCCGGTCCTGGCCAACGACACGCACCCGCAGGGTGAAGAACTGTCTGTAGATCCTGTCTTGGCGCAGAGCATCCCTGAAGAAGACGGCAAGGCCTTCGTTTCCGAGAAGACGCTGCGCTTCATCGCCGGGCCCACGCCTAAGACCGTGCGTGCCATCTACAACGCAGTGGACCCCCAGGGCCAGAAGAGTGCCGCGGCCGTCACCATCCACATCCTGCCGCTGGAAGGCGCGCAGAACTCACGTCCGCAGCCGCAGAACCTGACCGCACGCGTGGTCGCCGGCGGGAGCGTCCGGATCCCGGTGCCGCTGGACGGTATCGACCCCGACGGCGACTCGGTCCAGCTCACCGGCATCGACAGCACGCCCACCATGGGAACCGCGACGGCGGGCAGCAGCTTCATCGATTTTGTCGCCGCTGGTGATGGCGCGGGAACCGACTCGTTCCGCTACAAGGTGATCGACCGCCAAGGTGCGGTCAACACCGGAACGGTGACTGTCGGCGTCGCGCCCCGTGGTGAAGACAACCAGAAGCCTGCCCCGGTGGACGACGAAGTGCAGGTCCGTCCTGGACGTCAGATCGCCGTGGATGCCACCGCCAACGACACCGATCCCGACGGCGACATCATCCGCATCCTGACGGACAGCATCGAAGCTGACGCAGGCCTCGAAGCCCAGGTCAGCAAGACCAGCGGCCGCGTTCTGGTCACCGCTCCGGCCGCCGAGGGAACCGTCAACGTCCGCTACTCCGTGGCTGACGACCGGGATGCCGTGGGCAATGCCAGCATCAGGGTGATCGTCAAGAACGACATTCCGCTGCAAGCTCCCATCGCCCGCGATGACCGCGTCACGTCAGCCCAAACGCTGGGCAAGACCGCCGTGGACGTTCCGGTGCTCAAAAACGACGAGGATCCGGACGGCGTGGGGGAGAACCTCAAGGTCACCACAGGCTTGGAGACCGCCCGTCCGGGCTCTGAAGGCAATGTGGTGGTGGACCTCACCGAGCAGCCGCAATTGGTGCCTTACACAGTTGAGGATGTGGACGGCCAGAAGTCCACGGCCGTCATCTGGGTTCCTGGCATCGGCCAGCAGGTCCCGACCCTTGCCAAGGATGAAGTGGTGGAGATGGTTTCAGGCCAGTCCGTCACCGTTAACCTGGCCGAATGGGTCAAGGTCCGCGAGGGTAAGTCACCGCGGCTGACCCAGGCGGACCGCATCAAACTCATCGGTGCCGACGGCAGCGACCCCGTAGCCGGCAATGGAACGGCCCTGAAATACACGGCCGGCGCTGAATACGTTGGTCCCGGTTCCATCAGCTTCGAAGTCACTGACGGAAGCGGTCCGGATGATCCCAACGGCTTGAAGTCGACACTGAGCATCCGCACCAAGGTGCTGCCGGATCCGAACAAGAACAACCCACCGGTGCTGCTGGGCAGCGACGTGGATGTTCCCAAGGGTGACTCGGCCAGCCTGGACTTGGGCAAGCTCACGTCCGATCCCGATTCCGACGACGTTCAGAACATGAAGTACGAGTTGGCCGGTGCAGCCCCAGGTGGATTCAGGGTGAGCATCGATGGCAAGACCCTGAAGGTCTCCGCCGAAGACTCGGTGCAGATCGGTCAAAGCGGCACGGTCCAGGTGAAGGCGAAGGACCCTCGGGGCCTTGAAGCGGTCGCGACGTACAAACTGTCATTGACTGCTTCCAACCGCCCCAAACCAGTAGCCAACGACGACGTTGAACCGGATGCACAATCCGGGAAGTCCGTCACGGTCAATGCGTTGGCGAACGACTCCAACCCATTCCCGGATACGCCGCTGAAGATCATCTCAGCGGTCACCGAGACAGGCGATGGCACGGCAGAGGCCAGCGGCGGAAACGTCACCGTCACGCCGTCGTCGGGCTTCACAGGGACCATGGTTGTTGCCTACGTCGTGGGCGACAAGACGGGCGAAACCTCCCGTTACGCCACGGCCCGCATCCGCCTCACCGTCAAGGACAAGCCGGCCCCGCCCACCACGCCTCTGGCTCAAAGCGTGGGCGACCAGACAGCGTTGCTGACATGGAACGCGCCGGCTGATCGTGGCTCACCCATCACCAAGTACACGGTGTACGGGGAGAACGGCTTCAAGCAGGACTGCCCCGCGAATACGTGTACGTTGACCGGGCTGACCAACAACGTGAAGTACCACTTTGCCGTCACCGCCACCAATGCGATCAATGAATCCGAGCGCTCTCCGGTGTCTGCCGAGGTCCGTCCGGATGTCAAGCCTGATACCCCGATTGCTCCCACACTGAAGTTTGGTGACAAGCAACTTTCGGTTGCCTGGGTTCCCCCGGCCAGCAAGGGCTCGCCCATCAAGTCCTACGATCTTGAAATCTCGCCGGCTCCGGCCGGGCAGAATCCCCAGATCCAGAATCTTACGGGGAACAGCCACGTGTGGACCGGGCTTACGAACGGCGTGGCCTACAAGGTCCGCGTCCTGGCCCGGAACGACGCCAAGGAACCGTCCGAGTGGAGCCCCTACTCCGCCGCGGAAACTCCCGCTGGCGTGCCGGCCACGCCTGCTGCACCTTCGGTGTCCGGCGCTGGGTCTCTTGGCGAACAAAGCCAACTCCAGGTCAGCTGGGCCGCGCCGAACAACAACGGTGACGCCGTGTCCGCCTACACGTTGACCACGTACCGGGGCGGTGCCGTAGTGACCACGCAGTCAGTGGGGGCGACCTCGCAAAATGTCACCGTGACCAACAGCGAAGCTGACTACACCTTCACTGTTTCAGCAACCAACAAGGCCGGCGTCAGCGGGGTCAGCCAGCAGTCAGCGGCAATCCGTGCTGCGGGCAAGCCCGGGATGGTAGCCGCGCCTACGGCAGCACTGGTGGAAACCAACGCGGCCGGTGGCAAGATCCGTGTGGCCTTCAACCCACTGTCACAGAAGGATCGCAACGGAGCCACCGCCAACGAGATCAGCTATAGGTATGCCCTGACGTCCGGCGCCAGCAGTGGAGCCATCCCCGCCGGCGGCGGCGTCATAGCGGCACCGAATGGCCAGGACACGGCCGTGGTGGTGTGGGCAGTCTCCTCGCGCAATCCCACACCTGGCGACAGGAGTCCGGCGTCGAACACCGTGAACCCCTACGGGCTTGCAGCCGCACCGACTGTTACCGGCAGCAAGAGCAGCGGCGTCGGCGACAAGACGGTGTCCTGGACGTGGAACCAGCCCAGCGGCAACGGCAGGCCGGTCACCGGCTACCAGTACAGCCTTGACGGCGGCGGATGGACTGACACCGGGCAGCGGAGTTTCTCCACGAGTGTGGGCTTCAGCGAAACGCACACCCTGCGTGTCCGTGCCATCAGCGGCGGCCAGGCGGGCAACGTCGGAAGCGATACGTCCCGCAGCGGATCTGCGCCGCCGCCCCCGGAGCCGACTTCACAGATACAGGTGGATGCCGGCAGCGTGCGGACCTGCCCCGGTAAGCCCGGTCAGACGGACAGTTACACCCCTGGCAGCCCTGCGAAGTGTGGCGTGGGCTGGGTGGAACGCTCCTGGGGCAAGATCACCGTCAACTGCACCAAGGACATCTACGGAAACGGCACCCCGTGGTACCGGCTCCAGGGGTCACCCAAGGATGGCTGGTACGTGAAGTCCACCACGGTGGACCTCTACGGCCCCCGTCCCGGCGGCTGCTAGGCCCATGGCAACTACAACGTCAACCCCCCACCGAAACATAAGGAACAGGATCAACCGATGACCATGACAAACGAGCAGGCCGTATGGTTTGCAGAAACGTTCGAGAAGCTCGTGGCCAACGTGGGCAAGGCTGTCCTCGGCAAAGAGCACGTCATCCGGCTGACCTTCACCGCGATGCTGGCCGAGGGCCACGTCCTGTTTGAAGATGCGCCGGGTACAGGCAAGACCTCGCTGGCCCGTGCCTTGGCAGCAACTGTTCAGGGCTCGCACAACCGCATCCAGTTCACGCCGGACCTCCTGCCGTCCGACGTGACGGGTGTGACCATCTACGACCAGAAGACCCAGAAGTTCGAGTTCCACAAGGGGCCGGTGTTCAACAACATCGTCCTGGCCGACGAAATCAACCGTGCCTCGCCGAAGACCCAGTCCGCGTTGCTGGAGGTCATGGAAGAGTCGCGCGTGACCGTGGATGGAACCACGTATGAGGCAGGCCGCCCATTCATGGTGCTGGCAACCCAGAACCCGATCGAGCAGGCCGGCACCTACCGCCTGCCGGAAGCGCAGCTGGACCGCTTCCTGATCAAGACATCCATCGGCTACCCGGACCACGCCTCCACGGTGCGCCTGTTGGGTGGTGCCAACCTGAAGGACCGGTCGAAGGAACTGACCCCGCTCATCACCACCCAGGCTGTGGCCGATATGGCAGACCTTGCGGCCACCACCCACGTGGACACGGCTGTCCTGGAGTACATTTCGCGTCTGTGCGAGGAGACCCGCAACGCGTCAGAGACACGCCTCGGCGTTTCGGTTCGTGGTGCACTGGCTATGGTTCGTGCCGCCAAGGTGTGGGCTGCGGGCCAGGGCCGCAACTTCGTGCTTCCGGATGACATCAAGGAACTCGCCCCTGTGGTGTGGACCCACCGTTTGGTGATGGATCCTGAGGCGGAATTCTCCGGTGCAACGCCTGACGTTGTCCTCACCCGCGTCCTGGCCGACGTCGCCGCCCCGCAGCAACGCGCCACCGCATAGGCCGAGCCGGCACACCAAGCCGGCCCACCAACCTGGCGTATCGCCTCCCCACCTGCACCCCAGCCCTAACAAAGGTCCCTACATGTCCTCCAGCACACCCCTGAACAGGGCTGCTGACTCGCTCAAGCGCGCTACGTCAGCGCTTGGCGGCAAGCTGCGCAGCCTGCGTGGCACCGGCGTCGACGCAGGAAAGCGTCCCGTCCGCCCAGGAAAACCGGGCAAGTCCAGCTCCCTGCACCCGGCCGCCGTGTGGGCCGAAGCCGCGGGAACAGCCGGCCAGTTCCTCTCACCGGCCTGGAACAACGTGCGCGGAGTGTGGCTGAAGTTCGTGTGGCCGGTCCTGGCGGTGGTGAGCCTGCTGGGCTGGGTGGTCCTGGCCGCTGCGATCGGGCTGTGGTGGGCCGGGCAGGCCTGGGGCTGGCAAGAGGCCAAGTCCGCGGCGATGGTCGCTTTCCTGCTGTTCGTCCTGGCCATTGCGTTCATCGTGGGCCGCTCGGCGTACGGCGTGGTCCTGGACCTCGCCCGCACGCGTGTTGCTGTGGGAGACGACGCCGTAGGCAGCATTGCGGTTTCCAACGTATCCACCAGGCCGCTGCTGCCCGCATCACTGGAACTGCCGGTCGGTGCCAACACGGCGGTGTTCCACCTGCCCCGCATGAAGCCGGCCCAGGTGCATGAGGACCTCTTCACCATTCCTACGGCCCGGCGTGCCGTGATCGTAGTGGGTCCGGTTCGTTCCGTTCGGGCAGACCCCCTCCACCTTCTCCGACGCCGCGTGATGTGGACAGAGCCCGTGGACTTGTACGTCCATCCCCGCACGGTTTCGCTGGGCAGCTCGGCCGCGGGCTTCATCCGCGACCTTGAAGGCATGCCCACCACGGAGCTTTCCAGTGCCGACGTGTCCTTCCACGCACTGCGCGATTACGTTCCCGGGGACGATCGCCGCCACATCCACTGGAAAACCACCGCACGCACCAACAAGCTCATGGTCCGCCAATTCGAGGAAACCCGCCGCGCGCACCTCGCCATTGCGCTGTCCATCAACACCGATGAATACGACTCCGAGCCGGAGTTCGAGATGGCCATCTCCGTGGCAGCATCCATCGGGCGCCAGGCCATCAGTGAACAGCGCGACCTTGACGTCTTGACCCAAAAGGGGCCGCTCCGCTGCGAAACCGGCCGCAACTTACTGGACGACGCCACCCGGATTGTCGGGGCGCCGATGCGGAAGACCGCCGTCGATCTCGCCCGGAACCTGTCCGACGCCGTCCCGAACGCCTCCGTTGTCTTCTTCGTGGTGGGCAGTCACGTGACAGCAACCCAGCTCCGTACCTGCGCCGCCTCTGTGCCTCCCGGGGTCCGCAGCCTGGCAGTGCGCGTGCAACCCGGTGCGGCGCCGTCGAGGGCCAACATCGCGGACCTGACGGTCCTCACCGTTGGTGACCTGGACGATCTGGCCATTGTTCTTCGAAAGGCGGCAGCATGAGCACCGCGCCGAACCAACGCGAGCGTCCCCGCGCCGCCAAAGGATCCAGGTCAACAGGCCGCGCCAACCGCGGCGGGGGATCGATCTTTGCCGACGGCCGCCCGTTGTGGCACTTCGCCGTTGACTGCGGTGCCCTGGTGGTGCTGCTGTTCCTGGGCGT
Organism: Paenarthrobacter aurescens; assembly: GCF_025421775.1. Taxonomy (GTDB): domain Bacteria; phylum Actinomycetota; class Actinomycetes; order Actinomycetales; family Micrococcaceae; genus Arthrobacter; species Arthrobacter aurescens_B. The sequence continues at coordinate 40,050 of NZ_JAOEFX010000008.1, forward strand.
CCTCGGCTTCAGCCTGAGTTTCGGGGGAGACCCTCACTATCTGATCGCAGGCTTGGGCGGCGTACTGCTGGGATTGGGTATTGCAGTCCTGAACGCCCACCTTCGCCTGGGGCTGCTGATCACTGCCGCCCTGGCCTTCGGCGCCTACATGCTCTTCGGATCCGCACTGGCCGTACCCGATTCAGCGGTGTTCGGCTTCCTGCCAAGCCTCGATTCTCTGCGGACGCTGCTGTTGGGCGTGGTGTTCTCCTGGAAGGACATGCTGACTGTTGGCGTTCCCGTGGGCACGGCCAACGGCATGCTCATTGTGCCGTTCCTCAGCTCGTTGGTGACCGCCCTGGCCGCGGGCCTGCTGACGTGGCGCCTGAAGAGCCCATACTGGCCTTTGTTGCCTGTGTTGGTGTTGTTCGTGACGGGTATCGCCTTCAGCACCAGCGCCGGTTTCCTCAACGTGGAGCGCGGCGTCTCACTGACCATCATCTCGATCGTCTGGGCGACTTTTCGCCGGGACGTACTCCGCCAGCGGAGCACCAAGACGGTTTCGGCCAACAGGCCGGATTCCGACGCCGGTGCTGCCCGTCGTGGCCAACTCCGCCGGTTGGGGACTGCTGCTGCCGTCATCGCCGTCGCTGTCGGCGTCACTGCCATCGCCTCGCCGATTGTCACCGCCAGCGACGACCGGAAGGTGCTGCGCAACACCATCGTCCCGCCCTTCGATCCCCGCGACTACATCACGCCACTGGCCAGCTTCCGGAACTTCGTCAAGGACGAGAAGGACAGCACGCTGTTCACCGTCAAGGGCTTGCCCAAGGACGCTCGCGTGCGCCTCGCCGCGCTGGATGCCTTCAACGGCCTGAACTACACCATGGATCCCAACAGCTCCGGCAACTTCAGCAAGGTCGGCGACGCCCGCTCGCTCAATACGCTGGCTGACACCGGGAGCCCGGTAAAGGGCACCAACTACACCTTGGACATCACCATTGAGGATTATCAGGGCTACTTCGTCCCGGGCGGCCGGCACACCACCGGCATGAGCTTCGCAGACACCTCCGGTGCGGCGTCGGGGCTCTACTTCAACGCGGGTACGGACACCGCAGTCACCACCAAGGGCCTCGCCAAGGGGGAGAACTACACAGTCCAGGTCGCTGATCCCGGTACTCTGGAGCACGGCCAGCTGACCCAGTATGACTTCGCGAAGCTGACGTTGCCTGAGGCCGAGGAAGTGCCGCCGATTGTGGCTTCCCAGGCCAACGAGATCTCCGCGGATGCGCCCACGGCCATCGACCGCGTCCGGCAGATCGAGGCACACTTCCAGAAGAGTGGTGCGTTCAGTAATGGCCTGGTGGCTGACGGACAGCTTCCCAGCCTGCCCGGCCACAGCGCCGCACGTGTCCGCAACATGCTCTCGGCCAAGCAGATGCTTGGCGACGACGAACAGTACGCCGTCTCCATGTCCCTTATGCTCCGCCACCTCGGCATTCCGTCGCGCGTGGTGATGGGCTTCTACCCGGATCCCAAGAGCCCCGAAAACGGCGCCGGCGATGTCAAGATCACCGGCAAGGACGTCCACGCCTGGGTTGAGGTGGCCTTTGACCGCGTCGGTTGGGTGCCGTTCGATCCCACGCCGCCCAAGGACAACGTGCCCATCCCGCCGGACCCGATCAACAAGTCCAAGCCCAAGCCGCAGGTACTTCAGCCGCCGCCCCCGCCGCAGGAACCGGCGGACCTGCCGCCCGACTCCACACCGGATGCCCTGGACGCTGATGAGAAGAAAAACAACCCCTGGCTTTTCTGGGGTCCGCTGTTGGCGGCCATCGGCGTGGCGCTGATTCCGCTCGGGATCCTCGCCTTGCCGCTGTTGCTGATCCTCCTGTTGAAAGCACGACGCCGGAAGGCACGTTTCCGTGACGGCCACCCCGCCCAGCGGGTCGGCGGTGGTTGGAATGAAGTGATCAGCCTGGCCACCGACATGGGTGCCTCGATCGACACCAAGTCCACGCGGCGTGAATCGGCCACGGTTATCGCCGACGCTTTCCCGACTGCCGGCACCACCACCACGATGCTCGCGCACCGGGCCGACGCCGCAGTATTCGGTGCCGGCCAGCCGAGCGAGGACGAGGTCAAGCACTACTGGGAGATCGTGGATTCGTCATTGACGGACATCACGGGAAGCGTCGGTTTCTGGAAACGGCAGCAGGCACGGTTCTCGCCGCGGTCGCTGCTCTCGGACGGCAGGGCAGCCCTGCGCCGCCGGGATCAGGCAACCGTTGATCCAAATACCCGCCGCCGCTTCAGGTTGCCGTTCAAGAAGGACACCACGGATGAACAATGAGGCAGAACTTTGCCCGGCCTGCAGGCATGCGGTCCGTCCGGGGGCAGCGTTTTGTACCCAATGCGGTTCACCGCTGACCAACCGCGGAGCGCGCAAGGAAGGGAACATCAACCACGCCCGGAAGGCCGCCTTGGAGTTCGCAACCCGGCAGGGCCTGCCCGATCCCGGTAGTATCTCGGTAGTGTCGGCGCCGGCGTCGCCAACACGCCCCGTGACTCCGGGACCGACCACTACGCCGGACAGAATGACTGGGCCAGGGGGAGGGACCACTATGACCACGAAGCTAGAATTGGTGCCCGCGTCTGCCGGGAAGCGGCTCGGTGCAGCCGTCCTGGACTGGCTGGGTCCCATCGCAGTGCTTGCCACCACGTTCGCCATCGGAATTGCCGGCATTACGCAAACCCGCAAGAACGGCTTCATCGTCTACGACACTGGCCTGCTGGTCCTCTTGGGCAGCATTGGCCTGGGCGTGACAGTGGTGTACATCTTCGTGCTGCTTGCGCTTGAGGCCAAGTCAGGAAACACCATTGGCAACCAGCTCATGGGAATCCGCAGTTCAGATGCTGACGGCTACGCTCCCGGGGCCGGGGCCGTATTCGTCCGTGGCATCATTACCGGTGGCGTCCTGCTCCTCGGCGGAATTGCCTCAGTCATTCTTTCTGCCCTCGGCTTGATTGACCTGGTCCTGTTTATTGGCCTGCCGCTGATGTTCCTCGGCGTCGTGTGGGCCATCCTCGTGGTGGTATCCAACGCCTGGGACAAGAACGGCAAGTTGCGCGGCTGGCAGGACAAAGCCGCGAAGTCCTTGGTGTTCGATGTCAACAATGGACGCAACCCCGTGGCTACCGGCGGCATCCAGGGCCCATACAGTTTTGCTCCAGTGGACCTCCCGCCGGTGCAACCCGTCGCGTCACCGGTCCCGTCCGGCGCAGCGGGCGCTTCTTCCGTGGCCACTGCGTCCATGGCGACTCCGTCGGTGGCCCTTCCGTCCAGCGCCGGGCAGGTGGTGCCCGCCCAGGTCAGTCCTGCGGCTGCCGCGCCACAGCCCTCACACGATCCCAACCAGTGGCGCCCTCCGGCAGCACCCCGGCCGACAACGGTTGCATCGCAGCAGGCTCCCGAGGCGCAGCAGCCAGCAGCCATAATTCCGCCCGCGGCCGTCATTCCGCCTGCCGCCGTGGCTTCGGCCCACCCCGACGACGACGTGGAGCGCACCCAAATGCGTCCGGGCGCGATAAGGGCGCAGGCCGTTCTCCGAATCCAGGTCGATGACGGCCAAGACGTCCAGCTCGGTGGGTCTGTCCTTTTGGGACGGAACCCGGCCCCGCAGCCCGGGGAAGCCGTGGAACAACTGTTGCCCGTCTCCGATCCTGGCCGTTCCATCTCCAAAACCCACTTGCATCTTCGGGTTGACGGCGATGGCGTCTGGGTGACTGACCGCAACTCAACCAACGGCAGCGCCGTCACCACGCCCGACGGACTCCAGACACGGCTCCATCCGGGCCAGCCAGTCTTGGTCCGTCCCGGTTCCACCGTTCACTTTGGGGACCGCTCCTTCCACCTAGGACAAGCATGAATTCACAGCCGGCCACCCCTGCCAACGCCGAAGCCGGTGCCTCCGTCGCCGGATCATCCTTTGGCCTGAGCTACGGGTACGGGACGGACCGCGGCCTGCGCCGCGAGCTCAATGAGGATTCCTTCATCGCATCGGACCCCGTCTTCGCCGTGGCCGACGGCATGGGCGGGCATGAGGCGGGGGAAATTGCCAGCGGCATGTGTGTCCGGGCCTTGGGCAGTGCTCCCGAACTTGCTGCTGGTGTGCGGACCGCATCTGCAGCGGATTTGCAGGCTTGCCTGTTGAGGGCCGACGCCGCCATCCGAAAGGCCACCGGAGCCCGTGCGGGAACCACGCTGTCCGGGGTTGTGGTGGTTGAGCAGATGGGCCTGCCTTACTGGCTGGTGATGAACATCGGCGATTCACGCACCTACCGCCTCAGCCAAGGCGAGTTCACCCAGGTCAGCGTGGACCACTCGGAAGTGCAGGAGTTGGTGGATTCCGGAGACATCACCGCGGAACAAGCCGCCGTTCATCCCCGTCGCCATGTGGTCACCCGCGCTTTGGGCACCGGCGACGAAACCGAGGCCGATTTTTGGTTGCTTCCCATCCAGGAAGGCGACCGGATGATGGTGTGCTCGGATGGCCTTAACGGCGAGCTGGGCGATGACCACATGTTCCGCATCCTCAGCACCGTGGCCCACCCGCAGGACGCAGTGGACGCGCTGATCCAGGCCGCGCTGCGGAGCGGCGGCCGCGACAACGTCACCGTGATTGTGGTGGACGCCAAGAACGTACTGAACGACGCCGGCATCGCCACCACCGCGCCCCGCCCGGAAGCAGAATCCGAAGTCGAAGAAGATACCCTCCCGAGGGCCTGGGTGACTGGCGTCGACGCTGCTGGCACCGATCACCGCAACGGTCAGGAGGAAGGCATCGATGGCAAGCAGTGACCGCCTTTCACGTGTCCTTTACCAGCACGGCGAATGGTTTGGTGTTGTGCGCAACGGAACCGTGGTGCTGCTGGGACCGGACACGCCACACGCCCTGTTAGATACCGTCTGGGAGTTGCTGGCATCCGCCCCCGAGGCCCACGAGGTCCTCCACGAGGTGACGGATGCCTTCGGTGTTTCCCTGAGCCGTATCCCTCCGTTCGGGATCATCGACTCCAAAGAAGCACTCCGGGTGTTCCTCCGAGGCGATCTGGAACTGCTGGTCCAGTTGGCATCAGGCCCGGAACAGCTCACCGGCCGTGACGTCACCACGTGGACCGAGCGTCGGATCACCGGCGCTACCTCCTACAGCCTCCGCATTGGTGGCGGTTCGGGCCCTGAGGCGCCGTTGAGCAGCCTCCCATTGAACAGTCTTCCCCTGACCGAGGGGGTGGTGCTGCTGTCAGTACTTGAAGTTGCCGCCAGCGGGCTTGGGCGCGAAGCCGTGCCCGCCACCCATGCCGCGATCGCTCCAGTACAGGAACCGGCCACAGACCAGGAAGTCCAGCACGCCGTTCCGGACAGGGTTTCGGATGAAACCATGATCGGCTATACCGAGGCGGACCTTGGCTTGACCATCGCGCCCGGCCACCTGGGGCTTGCGGCAGAACTGCCTGCCGCAGATGACGCTGCCGATGAACCCGCGGCCGATGAACCTGCGGCCGATGAACCTGCCGTGGAGGAAGAGCCCTCGCCCAAAGAGCCCTCTCGCAAAGAGCCCTCTCCCAAAGAGCCGGCCGCTGCCGGGGAATCCGCCCCAGCCCAAGAACCTGCGGCAGAACCTGCCGCAGTACATGAACCGGCTGCCGCGGAACCTGCGTCGCACCGGGAACCTGACGCGGAACCAGCAGCTGTGCCGGAACCAGCCACGCAGGAGGCCCCTGGGGAGTCCGGGGCTCCTGTCCACACCAGCACCACCGATCCCATGGTTCCGGCGCTGGAAAACACCACCAACTACGACCACTTGTGGGACAAGACGGTGATGCGCAACATTGAAGACGCCGCGGTCCGGGTGGACGACGAATCCGATGACCACGATGCTCCTGTCTCCAAAGCGCCGGGAGCTCCGATGCCTCCTGCACCTGCCGCGGAACCACTGGTGCAGGAGCCGACGCCCAGTGAACCCTCCGGGCCAACCCCGGCAGCAGCTCAAGCTACAGCTTTGATTGAGTCCGTGCCTTGGCTGCGCAGCGGTTCGGCCGCTCCCGAAGCGGCTTCTGCCGCCCCCGCTGTTCCGGGCAAGCCCACTTCTCCGTCCAGGCCTGGTGGCGATCCCGCACCACAGCTGCCCTCAGGCTGGCCACCTGCTCCGTCCCCGGCCCCTGTGGACGAAGATTCAGACCATGACGGCCAGACCATCATGAAGAGCAGCCTTGCTGCAGGGAACGGGGACTCGGCAAAAGCTTCGCCGGCTGCCCCTGAGGTGGTCGCCGCCAACGGGCCGAGCGTTTTGGCAAGGGTGTGCTCCCAAGGGCATGCGAACCCGCCCACGTACCCGCAGTGCTCCGTGTGCGGCACGGCCCTGGCCGGCGATGCAGAGCAGGTACCGCGTCCGCGCCTTGGCCGCATGCGCGTTTCCACCGGGGAACTGATTGATCTTGACCAGTCGTTGATCATCGGCCGGCAGCCCTCGGTTTCCCGGGTCCAAGGCGGAACCATGCCCCGCCTGGTCCAGGTGGAGAGTCCCGGAGGGGACATCTCCCGTTCCCACGTCGAGGTCCGGCTGGAGGGTTGGCATGTCATGCTGTGCGACCTGAAAGCAACCAACGGCACAGTGCTCATCAGGGAAGGCCAGGCACCCCGCCGGCTCGCCCAGAATGAAATGGCCATCCTGTTGGACGGCGACATCGCCGAACTGGGCGACGACATTTCGTTGCGTTTCGAGGAGATTCTTTGAGTTCCAAGAGGCCCCCCGCGCCGCCTCCACCCATCCCGGGTTTCAAGTACATCAGCCCGCTCGGCTCCGGCGGTTTCTCCGATGTGTATCTTTACGAACAGGACAGGCCGCGCCGCAAGGTAGCCGTCAAGGTGCTGCTGTCAGACCTGAAGACCGAAGGCGCACGCCGGCGCTTCGAGTCCGAAGCGAACCTGATGGCGCAGTTGTCGTCGCACCCCTATATCGTCACGATCTTCGAAGCCGAGATTACGGAGAACGGCCACTCCTACCTCGCCATGGAGTACTGCTCCAGGCCGAGCCTTGACGTCCGCTACCGCCGCCAGCGCTTCAGCGTGGACGAGGTCCTGGCCGTCGGCATCCAGGTGGCGTCCGCCGTCGAGACCGCGCACCGGGCCGGCATCGTCCACCGCGACATCAAACCGGCCAACATCCTGGTTACCGACTACAACCGGCCCGCCCTGACGGACTTTGGTATCTCGGGCACCATCGGCGCGGATACCGAGGACGACGCCGGCATGTCCATCCCGTGGTCACCGCCGGAGCAGTTCCGTGGTGGCGCAGTTGACGGTGTTCCCGTGGACATCTGGGCGCTGGGCGCCACCCTCTACACGCTCTTGGCCGGCCGTTCGCCGTTCGTTCTGCCAGGACAGGACAACTCACAGCGCGAACTGATTTCGCGCATCACCAACTCGTCCCTTCCCAGGCTTGGCCGCGCCGACGTCCCCGAGTCGCTGGAGCTTGTCCTGGCCACTGCCATGGCGAAGTCGCCGGAGTCCCGTTATTCGTCAGCCCACGCTTTCGCGCTGGCGCTCCAGCGCATCCAGACAGAGCTGAACCTGTCCGTGACGCCCTTTGAGGTGCTTGAAGAGCCCGGGCAAGGCGACGATCACCATCCGGACGACAACTTCGAGGAAACCCGGGTCCGCAGCATCGCCGCCATCGATCCGGATGCTTCGGGGACGGCCACCACGGGTTCGGCGCCCACGTTCCCGGCGCGGACCTTCCCCTCCACTGTTCCCGGAGTTACCCAAGCACCTCCGCAGGCTGCCGTTCCGCCGCAAACGATCCAGCCGAAGCCCCTGGCCCAGCAGGCTCCTCCGCAATTCCAAGCGCCCGTTCGGGACCTGAACCAGGTTCCCGACGAACCGGACGTCGCGGAGTCCACGGTCCTGCGCGGCTGGCAAGGGTCGCCGGCCCATGACGGGATTGACGCAACCGTCAGCCGCTCGTCGGCGGCCGCAGGAGCATCGACTACAGAGGAAGATGACGCCTCGCCCGCCGGACACAGCAAACGCAACCTGTGGCTGGCCGCAACCGGTGCAGCGGTCCTGGTGGTCGCCGTCGTGGTCGGCGTTGTCCTGGGCTCGTCGGCGCAGCCAAAGGTTGCCCCGACGGAATCGGCGAGCAAGCCCCCGGCTGACCCCTTGGACAGCGGCAGCGTCCCTGACGTCGAAGCGCTGGCCGCAGCGCGGGACACCAAGGATCCGAACATCATCGTCTTCTCGTGGAAGAACCCGCAGCCAAAAGAGGGCGATACCTACAAGTGGCGCACCAAGTCGGCCAAAGCTGACGGTGCCTATGAAACAACGCGGACCGAAAAGGCTTTTGTCTCCGGTTTTGGCGAGCCGCCCATTTGCGTCCAGGTGATCATCGTCCGGTCGGATGGCAGCGCTTCGCCTGAGGGCCCGGATTCCATCGCTTGCCTGGACGGGTAGCCGGCACATGAAACTTAATTACCGCCGACTGAGGAGGCACAGATCATGGGGGATCTAGCAATAGATTTCTGTGGGGAATGGTACGAACCATCCGACGAGGACATCTTCGATATTGGACGTGAAGGTGACTTGGAGGTTGACGACAACCCGTACCTGCACCGGCGCTTCCTGCAGATTGCCCGCTACGACGGCATGTGGTGGCTCAGCAACGTCGGCAGCATGTTGTCTGCCACCATCGCGGACGGCTCCGGCGGCATGCAGGCCTGGCTTGCGCCGGGGGCCAGGATCCCGCTGGTGTTCAGCCACACCAACGTGATCTTCACTGCCGGACCCACCACGTATGAGTTCGCAGTCCACTTGAAGACGCCGTCGTTCCGGCACGAGGCGCGGGAAGAGGACCAAGCCGGCGACACCACCATCGGCCCCGTGGTCTTTACTGACTCCCAGAAGGCACTCATTGTCGCTTTGGCTGAGCCCATGCTGCGACGCGAAGGCACAGGCTTCAGCGCCATTCCGTCCTCTGCGGAGGCCGCAAAGCGGCTCGGTTGGGCGCTGACGCGCTTCAACCGCAAGCTGGACAACGTATGCGACAAACTGGACCGCGTTGGAGTGGTTGGCCTGCGCGGTGGCGCCGGAAAGCTCGCCACCAATCGGCGCGCCCGCCTGGTGGAGCATGCCGTGACCTCGCATCTGGTGACCCCGGCCGACCTGCACCTCCTTGAGAAAATGACTGGAGTCGACGAAGGATGAAGTTTCGCCTGACCTTGCGGCGCGACCCTGCGGAAGCAAAGGACCTCGCCGTGACGGTGGACGGCCGTGCCACCGTTGGGGATATTGCCACGGAACTCTGGGCTGCCGACCCCGTACGCAAGGGGACCGAACCGCCGTCGAACCTGTCCATCAGCGTGGACGAAGCGTTTGTTGGCGGAGGCCTGTCCGGCCACGTCCTGAGGCCCACCGACAACTTGCTGGAGTCCGGGTTGCGGCCCGGTTCCAAGGTCTCGCTCGCGCAGGTCAGCGAACAGTTTGCCTCGAACGGTCACGCCAACGGCGGTAACAGGGGACCGGCGGCGGCGACGTTGCGCGTCATGTCAGGGCCCGACGTCGGACGCGAATTTTCGCTGCCTTTCGGCACCAGCTACATCGGCCGGGACCGGGACGCCGACATCCGTCTCTCCGACCCACTGACGTCCAAGCGCCATGCGCGGGTCACGGTGGGCGAAACAGTGGAGATCGTGGATACGAACTCCGCAAACGGCCTCCTCATGGACGGGCTGCCCGTAACACGGGCAACGCTGCAATCCTCGGACACGGTCACGCTGGGCGACACCACTGTGGGGGTGGTTGCCTTGTCACGGAACCACAGCGGCGGCCCGTCGTCGCCGTTGGTGGACTTCAACCGTTCGCCGCGGGTGCTGCCGCGGTTCGAGTCGCCCAAGAGGGTGCCGCCAGCGGGTCCCAAGCGCCCCGAACACCAGCCGTTCCCATACATCATGCTGGTAGCGCCGCTGCTGATGGGCGGCGTGCTCTTCGCCGTCACCCAGAACCTGCTTTCCGTGCTCTTCATGGCCATGATGCCGCTGTTCATCGTGGGCCATTATGTGGACCACAAGATGCAGGGTAAGCGCCAGGCCAAGGAAGGCCACAAGCAGTTCAAGGCCGCGATGCTGGCGTTCCGCGAAGATATTGACCGGCAACAGAACATTGAGCGCGCGGTCAGGCTCCAGGAAGCGCCCTCGGTCAGCGATACCGTGGACGCGATCTACAAGCTCGGCCCGCTCCTTTGGACCAACCGTCCGGAACACCAGCACTTCCTGGGCGTCCGTTTTGGCCTTGGCTCCGCACCGTCGCGCATCCCGTTTGACGAGCCTGGCGCCAACGAGACCGAACCACAGTACATGCGCGAAATCCAGGACTGCCTGCGGGAGGTCCGCGTCATTGGCGGCGTTCCGATCGTGTCTCAGTTGCGCACCTCGGGCTCGTTCGGCGTGGCGGGGGACCGCAGCGTGGTGGACGACGTCGCAAGGGGCATGGTGCTCCAGCTGGTGGGTCTCCACTCGCCGGCCGAGGTTGTCCTGACGTCGCTCACGTCGGCACGATCCCGGGAACGCTGGGACTGGCTTCAGTGGCTGCCCCATGTTGGGTCAGGCCACAGCCCGCTCGCCGGAGACCACCTCGCAGCCGGCCCCGGCGCAGGTGCCGCGCTGCTGTCCCGCCTGGAAAGCCTCGTGGAAGAGCGCGAATCCATGGCCAAGGAGCCTGGGCCGCAGCCGCGTCCGGGGCTCAAGGACGAGAACGAAGAGGTTCCCGGACCGGTGGTGCCCGCTGTCCTGGTCATCGTTGAGGATGACGCTCCCGTGGACCGTGGACGCCTGACCCGCTTGGTGGAACGCGGTCCCGACTACGGCGTGCACGTCATGTGGGTGGCCGCCAATGTGCAATCCCTCCCTGCGGCATGCCGCGACTTCCTTTCCGTCGACGGCGACCACGGCACCACTACCGGCCAGGTCCGCCTGGGCCGCCACACCTACCCGGTGAGCTGCGAAAGCCTCGACGCGGACCTCGCCACGCAACTGGCGCGCATGATGTCGCCGCTGGTGGACGTCGGAAACCCGCTCGACGACGACTCCGACCTCCCGCGCGCCGTCTCCTACGCCACGCTGATCGGCAAGGAGCTGATGGACAATCCACAGGCCGTGGCCGAGCGGTGGCAGGAAAACAACTCGGTCCACGCAACCGCAGTGCCCAACCGCAAGGACAACGGCAGCCTCCGGGCCCTGGTTGGTTCAAAGGGCGTGGAACCGTTCTATCTCGACCTGAAGAACGAGGGGCCGCACGCACTGGTGGGCGGAACCACTGGTGCCGGTAAGTCCGAGTTCCTTCAGTCCTGGGTGATGGGCATGGCTGCCGCGTACAGCCCGGACCGTGTCAGCTTCCTCTTCGTGGACTACAAGGGCGGCGCTGCGTTCGCCGACTGCCTGCACCTGCCACACACAGTGGGCCTTGTGACGGACTTGTCCCCGCACCTGGTTCGCCGGGCACTGACATCCCTGCGCGCGGAACTGCACTACCGTGAACGGCTCTTGAACCGTAAGAAGGCCAAGGACCTGCTGGCGCTGCAACGCGAAGCCGATCCCGAAGCGCCGCCGTACCTGATTATTATCGTGGACGAGTTTGCGGCCCTGGCAACCGAGGTTCCCGAGTTCGTTGACGGCGTGGTGGACGTCGCAGCCCGTGGACGTTCTTTGGGCCTGCACCTGATCCTGGCCACGCAACGGCCCGCTGGCGTCATCAAAGACAACCTGCGCGCCAATACCAACCTTCGCGTCGCCCTCCGCATGGCCGACGAAGTGGACGCAACCGACATCCTGGGCGTTCCCACCGCTGCCTACTTTGATCCCTCCATTCCCGGCCGCGGTGCCGCGAAGACCGGCCCCGGGCGGATCCAGGGCTTCCAGACCGGATACGCCGGCGGCTGGACGACGGAAAAGCCGCAGCGTCCGCGGATCGACATTGTGGAGATGGCGTTCGGATCCGGTCCCACATGGGAACCGCCGCTCGTGTCACAGGTGGAAGAAGAGCCGGCAGGACCGAACGATATTGCCCGGATGACCGGAAACATCATCCGCGCAGCCGATGTCCTGTCGATCGAACCTCCGCGGAAGCCATGGCTCAACGAGCTCGCAACAACGTATGACTTCTCCAAGCTCCCCAACCCGCGGACGGACGAGCGGCTCCTGCTGGGCGTCGCTGACGATCCCGCACACCAGGACCAGCCCACCGTGTTCTATGAGCCGGACAAGGACGGCAACATGGCCGTGTACGGTACGGGTGGATCCGGAAAGTCCGCTGCGTTGCGCAGTATCGCCATCGCCGCTGCGGTCACGCCCCGCGGTGGTCCCGTGCACGTGTATGGCATCGACTGCGGTTCGTCCGGCCTGAAGATGCTGGACGGACTTCCGCATGTTGGCGAAATCATCAATGGCGACGACGTAGAGCGTGTGGGCCGATTGCTGCGCTGGCTCAAGGAAGTAGCCGACGATCGCGCAGCGCGGTTCGCCGAAGTCCGGGCCTCCACCATCGTTGAATACCGCCAGCTGGCAAACCGGCCCGACGAGAAGCGCATCTTCATCCTGGTGGACGGTATGTCTTCCTTCCGCGAAGGCTACGAGTACAGCAAGCTGTCTGCGCTGTGGGATATCTTCCTGACCCTGGCCACGGACGGACGTCCCCTGGGCATCCACTTGGTGGTCAGCGGTGACCGCACCAACTCCGTTCCGGCATCGCTCCTTGCTTCCATCCAGAAGCGGCTGGTCCTGCGCCTCAGTTCGGAAGACGACTACATGACACTGGATGTCCCCAAGGACGTCCTCAACGCCGCGTCACCTCCCGGGCGAGGCTTGCTGGATGGACTCGAAGTCCAGCTCGCCGTGTTGGGTGGAAACTCGAACCTGGCACTGCAGGCACGCGAAGTGGCCAAGCTCAGCCAGGCAATGGTGCGCCAGGGCCTCGAGCAGGCGCCGCAGATCCAGCGCCTTCCGGAGCTGGTGGACCTGGACATCCTGCCCTCCGGCGCACCCGATAACCCCGTTATTGGTGTGGACGACGAGACTCTGGGTTCGGCGGCCATCGCCGCCAAGGGGTCGCTCCTCCTCGCTGGCCCTCCGGGTGCCGGACGCACGGTGGCCTTGGTTACCCTGGCCTACGCCTTGCGCCGCTCCAACCCGCGCACGGACCTGATCTACATCGGTTCACGCCGCTCGGCTGTTGCATCGCTGAACATCTGGAGCAGGTCGCTGGTGGGGCCGGACGAAGTCTCGGATGTAGTGGACGACCTGATCGACAAGGCCTCGGACAACCCCGGCAGCATGGCCATCTTCATCGAAGGCTTGACGGAGTTCACTGACACGCTTGCAGAATCGGGCGTGGGCAGGTTGGTCACGGCGGCCATCAAGGCCGATCAGTGGGTAGTGGGCGAGTCTGAAACGTCGACGTGGTCCCAGGCATGGTCCCTCGCGCAGCCGTTCAAATCCGGCCGCCGTGGGCTGTTGCTCAACCCCGGGGACGTGGAGGGCGACAGCCTGCTCAACACCTCCTTGGGCCGCATCAGCACCGACTTTATTCCGGGTCGCGGATACATCGTGGGACGTGGAAAGGTACGCAAGCTCCAAATTGCGATGCCACCCGAAAACCGGAGCTAGGATTTGCCGCAGCGTGGGGGGATGTAGGAGGATTTCACGAAACACCCGAACTTCCTGATTACTGGGACGCCCCAAACGCCCCAGCTGAGGTTACTTTCATGCGACACTCCGTTGTCCCTGCCGTTCTGTTGACTGCTGGCCTGCTCCTGGCACCGGCTGCCGCCGCGCAAGCTGCTCCGTGCGAGGGGACGTCTTCCTGCGCTCCCAGCGAGGGTACCGACGACCCGTCGCCCACCCAGCCTGCGTTGGCTCCTGAAGCGGACAAGAAGCCAACAGCCAAGCCGGAGCCAACCCGTGTCCGGGAAACCAAGAATGCGCCTGCACCGGCGCCAACAGTGGAGGCGCCACGCCCAGTGGTGACCCAGGCCCCGGTGAAGGTGGCACCCCAACCGGCCAGTCCGGCGTCGAGCCCGTCCGAAGCAGCGCCGACCCCCGAGGCCACCGTGGCGTCAGCGACGCCGTCGGCTACTCCGAGCGCCAGTGCCACCTCCGCCAGCCCAAGTCCGTCGAAGTCCTCCAACTGGAACACCCCGGTGGACAAGGGCAAGGAAACACAGGCCGCCGTGTTGGCCGGCAATTCCATCGAGGGCCCCAACATGCTGGGCCTGTTCGGCATTCTGGGCGGCGTCCTGATCGTGGGCCTGGGAGGCCTGGCGTTCGCGCTGTGGAGTAAGAACCGGCTCTCGTCGCACTAGCCCCACCGCAATAATGTCGTTGGCTTGCGGCAAGATAGACGTGTGAGCACACCAGAAACTGCGAATCCGGTAGAAACCACAGGTGAAGAGGCGGCTGCCGCCGTCGTGGAAGCAGAGGGCACTCCTCCCTCGGAGGCGTTGCGCGATGAGTACGAGCAACTGGCCGACCTCGTCCGCAAGTACCGGTATGCCTATTACCAGGAAGACTCACCCACGGTATCCGATGCCGAATTTGATGAACTGTATCGGCGTCTGGAGGAGCTGGAAGCGCTTCACCCGGAACTTGTCTCGAATGACTCTCCTACGCAGGAAGTAGGCGGCGAAGTCTCCTCGGCGTTCGCTGCAGTGGAGCACTTGCAGCGGATGTACAGCCTGGATGACGTCTTTTCATTGGACGAGCTCGAAGCCTGGGTCCGGAAGGCAGAAGCATCCGTGGCGAAGCTGGGCGACTCCGTACCGCCCATCGCCTGGCTGACCGAGTTGAAGATCGACGGCCTGGCCGTGAACCTGCTTTACCGGGACGGCAAGCTCGTCCGTGCGGCCACTCGCGGCGATGGCACCACTGGTGAAGACATCACCCACAACGTCCTGACCATCAAGGAAATCCCACGGGAACTCAGCGGATCCGGATATCCGTCGGAAGTCGAAATCCGGGGCGAGGTGTTCATCCCCTCCAAGGCATTCGTCGAGTTCAACGAGACCCTCGTGGCCGCAGGCAAAGCCCCACTCGCCAACCCCCGCAATGCCGCCGCCGGATCGCTGCGCCAGAAGGACCCGGCAGAAACTGCCAAGCGGCCGTTGAGCATGTACGTTCACGGCATCGGCGCCCGCGAAGGACTCGAGGCCAAGAGCCAGTCTGAAACATACAAGCTCCTGGAAGCATGGGGGCTGCCGACCAGCCCGTACCTCAAGGTCCTGGACTCCTTTGAAGAGGTCCTTGAGTTCATCGCGCACTACGGAGAGCACCGGCACGACCTCGCGCATGAGATCGACGGCATTGTGGTCAAGATCGACGACTTCGCCACCCAACGAGCCCTCGGCTACACCTCCCGGGTCCCCAGATGGGCTGCTGCGTACAAGTACCCGCCGGAAGAAGTCCACACCAAGCTCCTGGACATCGCCGTCAACGTTGGCCGCACCGGCCGGGTGACTCCTTTCGGTTTGATGGAGCCCGTGAAGGTGGCCGGCTCCACGGTGGGCATGGCTACGCTGCATAACCAGGATGTGGTGAAAGCCAAGGGCGTCATGATCGGGGACATCGTGATCCTTCGTAAGGCCGGCGATGTCATCCCCGAAATCGTGGGCCCCGTGCTGGCACTGAGGGACAAACAGGATCCGCCCGTCCGCGAATTCGTGATGCCCACCGAATGCCCGTCCTGCGGTACCCCGCTGGCGCCGGCCAAGGACGGCGACGTCGACATCCGCTGCCCCAACGCGAAGTCGTGCCCCTCGCAGCTGCGGGAGCGCGTGTTCCACCTTGCGGGGCGTGGTGCTTTCGATATTGAGGCTCTGGGTTGGGAAGCGGCCATCGCACTCACTCAGCCGGCAGAGCCACCGACGCCCCCTCTGACCAGTGAGGCCGGTCTGTTCAGCCTGACACGCGAGGACCTGGCTGACGTCCTGATCCGCAGGGAGAAGCGCTCCAAGGGTGTGGGCACGGGAGAGTACGAACTTGTTCCGTACTTCTACACCAAGGGCACGGCCAAATCTCCGTCCAAGCCAACGGCAACCACGGAGAAACTGTTTGTGGAGCTGGAGAAAGCCAAGAAGCAGCCGCTCTGGCGTGTGCTCGTGGCACTCTCCATCAGGCACGTCGGCCCCACAGCTTCGCGGGCGCTGGCCACCGCATTCGGCAGCATGGAGGCAATCCGCAATGCCACGGAAGAGCAAATGGCCCACGTTGATGGCGTTGGTCCCACCATTGCCGTGGCCCTTAAAGAGTGGTTCGCCGTGGACTGGCACAACGAGATCGTGGACAGCTGGGCCGCAGCCGGTGTGCGGATGGAGGACGAACGGGACACTTCCATGCCGCGAACCCTTGAAGGCCTGACGATCGTCGTTACCGGTACGTTGCCCAACTTCAGCCGCGACGAAGCCAAGGAAGCCATCATCATCCGTGGTGGGAAGGCCTCGGGATCTGTTTCCAAGAAGACCAGCTACCTGGTGGCCGGCGAAAGCGCCGGAACCAAGCTGGACAAGGCGGAGCAGCTGGGCGTTGCAGTGCTGGATGAGGATGGCTTCCGTGAGCTCCTCGCCAACGGGCCCGCAGAGCCGGGGACAGAGGCTGACGTGCCGCAGGACGAGGCATCAGCGGAAGCAGTCTCCGAATGAGTGACGTCAATGGGCTGCTTGCGGTAGCCAAACGTGCCGCTGCAGCGGGCGCTGCCGTGCTCGCGCAGCGTTCCGTCAGCGGCACGGGCGGCGATGGCCTGGAAACCACCAACAAGGGCGAGGCCGGAGATTGGGTCACGGCTTTTGATGTGGCTGCCGAGAATGCGGTCCGCGAAGCCATCCTTGCCGAACGCCCCCAAGACACGATTACGGGGGAGGAGCACGGCACTACGCGGCCCGAACAGCCTTCGGGGTACCGCTGGTCCATCGATCCCCTTGACGGGACCACCAATTTCATCCGAAACATCGTCTACTACGCCACCTCTGTTGCGGTAGCGGATTCCGACGGCGTCTGGTTGGCCGGCGTGGTCCACGCACCTGCCTTGGGACGGGTCTACTCGGCGGCCCGCGGCCAAGGAGCCTGGCTTGAGGTGGGTGGAGAGACAACCCGGCTGGCCGGGCCAGTCCCGGGTCGCAAAGGACTCATCCTGGCCACGGGCTTCAGCTATGACCCCGGGACCCGGGCGAGCCAATCTGCCGGCTTGGCCGAGCTCATGGAAGGCTTTGCCGATGTTCGGCGCCTTGGGTCCGCTGCGCTGGATCTCTGCCTGGTGGCAGATGGAACCTTTGATGCCTACGGCGAACGCGGACTTAACGAGCACGATTTCTCCGCGGGTGCACTGATCGCCGAAGAGGCTGGTTGCTGGGTACGCCGGCCGCGCCTGGCAAGTCCACTGGACGGAGGTCCCAGCACCGAGGACCGCCTTGCGTCGTGGATGTGTGCCGGCACCCTGGAATTGTCCGGCAAATTCCCTCTGTGACCATCAGCTTTTGACCATCAGCCCGTGATCACAACACTCGCCATCGCCAACTACCGGTCCATCCGGGACCTCTCCATGGAATTGCATGGGCTGGACGTCGTAACCGGGGCTAACGGCAGCGGCAAGTCCTCGCTCTACCGGGCCTTGAGGCTGCTGGCGGAGTGTGCAGGGGGCGATTCCGGCAATGTGGTGGGCTCATTGGCCCGGGACGGTGGTCTGGCTTCCACGCTGTGGGCTGGGCCCGAGTCCATCAGCGAGGCCATGCGCCGTGGTGAGGTCCCTGTCCAGGGAACGGTCCGGCGTGAGTCCGTCAGCTTGAAATTGGGTTACTCCGGGGACGACTTTGGATACTTGGTGGACCTGGGGATGCCAACGCCCGGCGGTGCTGGATTCGACCAGGAAACCGGCAGGCCCCGGCCGTCCGCCTTCAGCTTGGATCCCGAAATAAAACGGGAGCAGATCTTCTCCGGCCCTGTAGCACGGCCAGGCTCACTGTTGGTGGACCGGAAAGGAAGCCTGGCCAAGCTGCGCGGACCGGGCAGCGAGTGGACAGAGTTATCCAGGAGGCTGGACACCTTCCAGAGCATGCTGACGGAGGTTTCGGACCAGGACAGGGCGCCGGAGGTTCTGCGGGTTCGTGACTCGGTCCGTTCATGGCGGTTCTACGATCACTTCCGCACGGATGCCGACGCTCCCGCACGCCAGGCGCAGCTCGGAACACGCACACCCGTACTGCACCACAGCGGCAAGGACCTCGCGGCCGCTCTGCAAACACTGCGCGAGGTGGGCTTCGAACGGCAGTTGGATGCCGCCGTCGATCATGCTTTTCCCGGGAGCCGGCTGGAGATCGCGGTCAACGACGGCCGCTTCAGTGTCGAATTGCGGCAGCCTGGCATGCTGCGGCCCATGAAGGCTGCCGAGCTCTCGGATGGGACGCTGCGGTTCCTCCTGCTGACCGCCGCGATGCTGACGCCGCGCCCACCGGAACTCATGGTCTTGAACGAACCCGAGACCAGCCTCCACGTTGACCTGATGCCGGCACTGGCCGGACTGATTGTCCAGGCCAGTGCCAACAGCCAGATGATCGTGGTGACCCACTCCGAGGCCCTGCTCAGTTCCCTCCGCGAGAGCGGTGCCGCCCATGAGCATGAACTTTATAAGGACCTTGGCGAGACAAGGATCAAGGGCCTGGGCTCGCTGGAAGGTCCGTTGTGGAGTTGGCCCAAGCGCTGAGGCCGTCTCCGGACGTCATGCGTTGGACCAGGCTTAGAACGCAGAGCCGATGGACGTGAGCTGCTGCGCGGAGGCGCCTGCGTAACGGTTCTCCGGCCGGGCCAGTCCGTAGTGCCCCCGCAAGGTGGAGGCCGTGTACTCCGTGCGGAAAAGGCCTCGTTGCTGGAGGATCGGCACCACCTGGTCCACAAAAATTTCCAAACCGGAGGGGAGGACCGGCGGCATGATGTTGAAGCCATCCGCGGCGCCGGCAAAGAACCAGTCCTGGATGGCATCGGCAACCTGTTCAGGTGTTCCGGAGAAGGTGCGGTGCCCGCGTCCTCCACCCAGCCGGCCGATCAGCTGGCGCACGGTGAGCTGCTCCCGGCGGGCCAGCTCCACGATCAGGGTGTAGCGGCTCTTGGCACCCTCAATGTCGTCCTCGGAGGGCAGGTCGGCAGGAAGTTGGCGGTCCAGGGGGAGGTCCTCAGGCTTCAGGCGCAACGTCTTGGCCAGCTGCTCCCGGGCGTATTCGGGCTTGATGAGCTCGTCCAGTTCACGCTCAAGCTTCAGGGCTTCGGCTTCAGTGGAACCGATGACCGGGACGATCCCCGGCAGGATCTTGATGCCTTCCGGGTTGCGGCCCACAGCTGCGGTGCGGGACTTCAAGTCAGCGTAGAAGGCTTGGGCGTCGGCCAGGGTCTGGTGGGCGGTGAAGACGGCTTCGGCATACTGCGCCGCCAGCTTCTTGCCGTTTTCGGAAGAGCCGGCCTGCACGATCAGCGGGTGGCCCTGCGGTGAACGGGGAACATTGAGCGGGCCACGGACGCGGAAGTGTTTGCCCTCATGCTCGATGACCCGGATCTTGTTGTCATCGCCCCAGACGCCCTCGGCCTTGTCCGCGAGGATGGCGTCGTCTTCCCAGCTGTCCCAGAGTTTCCGGGCCACCTCAATGAACTCGGCGGCCCGCTCGTACCGGACGGCATGGGCCGGCTGGTCATCCACGCCGAAATTGCGCGCCGCGTCCGGTCCCGCCGTCGTGACGACGTTCCAGCCTGCACGTCCACCACTGACCCAGTCCACCGACGCGAAACGGCGTGCCAGGTTGTAGGGGTCGTTGTAGGTGGTGGAGGCCGTGGCGATCAGCCCGATTTTCTGCGTGGCCGCGGCGATGGCCGTCAGCAGCACTGTGGGCTCAAGCTTGCCGGCAGGGCGGCGGCCCACCTCGCCAAAGAGGACGGGGGAGTCAGCGAAGAAGATGGAATCGAGCTTTCCGCGCTCGGCTGTGCGGGCCAGGTGCTGGTAGTGCTCCACCTTGGTAGAGGCAAGGGGGTCGCTCTCGGGCAGGCGCCATGATGCTTCGTGGTGCCCTGTGCTCATCAGGAACGCGTTGAGGTGCAATTGGCGGTCTGGCGGGGTCATGGTTTCTCCTCGGGTCAGGACGGGTTTTGGGGCGCTGTGTGGCAACTCAAGCACGGGTCCAAAGCCCTCCGCCAGCCTTTCGACATGTCCCCGCAACAGCACGAAACCGGGGTTCACCCCAAGCAACGCGGCTCCATCCGACGCCACGGGAGGCAACACAAAAAGCAGCCCGCCGGCACCGTACGTGAGCAGCGCAGGGCAACCATCCGGCGTCGTGCCTTCCCAACGTGACTGATAGTTTCATCACGGAAAACCGTATTTGGCGCTGATCGCCTGTGGGGCGCGACTACCATTGGTAGGTGCTTTCGCCGATTACCGTCCGTCCCGCCCTGCCCGAAGACTACGACGCCGTTGCCCGCATTACGCAGGACTCCTACGTCACCGCGGGGTACTACGGCGACGCCGACCACCCGTACCTGCAGAAGCTCCAGGACGTGGCGGGTCGCGCAGAGCACGCGGAGATCCTGGTGGCGGAGCGCAACGGGGAAGTCATCGGATCTGTGACGGCAGCACCTGCCGGCGGCGGCTTCTCGGACATTGGCCTTGACGACGAACTGGAACTGCGTACCCTGGTGGTGGATCCGGCAGTCCAGCGCTCCGGGGCGGGCCGTGCGTTGGTGCAGGCCGTCGTCGATCAGGCCAAGGCCATGGACGGCATCAAAGCTGTGTCCCTGACTACGGGCGCCACGTGGGAAAGCGCCAACGCCCTGTACGCACGGACTGGCTTTGACCGCGCGCCGCACCGCGACTGGTTTGTCCCCGGCACCGACATAAAGCTGTTCGTTTACCGCCTGGACCTTCCGCAGTCCTAAAGTTTCCTTCGTAAACGCCGGTCACCGGACCGCGCGAAGCGACAGGAAAGGCGCGGCATGCGCAAGACATTCGGCACGGGTTCGGTCTGGGAGCAGACCCTTGGATACTCCCGCGCAGTCCAGGTGGACAACACCCTCTTCATTTCAGCTACGGCAGCCAGCGGGGTCGTTGACGGTCAACCGGGGATTGTCGGCGACGACTTCTACTCGCAGACCAAGTACATCCTCGAGAAGCTCGGCGCTGTCCTCGAAGAAGCGGGCTTCTCCTACGAGGACGTGGTCCAGTCCAAGCTGTACCTGACGGACATCAGCAAGTGGGAAGACGCCGGCCGCGCGCACGGTGAGGTGTTCGGCGAAATCCGTCCCACCCTGGCCCTGGTTCACGTCTTGCCGTTCCTGGATCCCGAAATGCTCGTAGAGATCGAACTCGTAGCCCAGAAGTCCGCGTAGCGCACCCAACTGAGTCGCATTTGTGCGCGTTGGGAGTCGTCAGAACGCGCCCAAATGCGATCTGCTTGGGCTAGCCCGGGACGCCGTAGCGGTGTTCCGGGCGACCCGTGCTTCCGTAGCGCAGTTGGATCTCGACGGCGCCATCGTCCGCGAGCGAGGACAGGTACCGTTGCGCTGTGGCGCGGGAAACGCCCACCCTCTCCGCGACCTCGGCCGCGGAGTATTGCTCGCCGGGGAGCAACGATTCCAGGACAGCCGCTTCCGTGGCGGACCGGGGTTTGGCGGAGGGAGTGACATCGCCTGGAATCAAGGAGCGCTTGGCGCGTTCAATGGTTGTCTGGTCCACGGCGGTTTGCTGTCCGAGGATCCGGCGATATCGCGCATAAGACCTCAGTTGCTGGGACAAGGACTCCGCGGTGAAGGGCTTGAGCATGTACCCCAGGGCGCCGCGGCGCAGGGCTACCTTGATGGACTGCGCGTCGGAGGCAGCAGTCAGCATGACGGCATCGACGTCCAGCTGACCCAGCAAGTCCAGGCCGGAACCGTCCGGCAAGTACACATCAAGCAACACCAGGTCCGGGCGCAGGCTGTGGATCGCCTGCAACGCCTGGGAGACCGAGCCTGCCGGAGCCAAGGCCATGAAACCGGCCACTGAATCCACATAGGCAGCATGCAGTCTTGCCACGTGGAAATCGTCATCCACGATCAATACCCTCAAGTCTTCAGCCACTGTGGTCCTCTCTCGATGTAGAGCGGGCATCTGCATCGGCTGAATCCATGACGCCCGGGATGGTCGCCATGAATACGGCGCCCGGCCCGCCTTCGCTGCCTGGCTCCAGGAGGCGGACATCTCCACCCCGGCGCCGCGCAAGCTGCCTTACCAAAGCCAGCCCCAAACCTTGCCCAGCCCCCGAGCGTACCGGTTGTTCCGACGTCGTGAATCCCTCGGCGAAGACCTCCTCGGGTTCCAGTCTCCCCAAACCGTCGCCGGAGTCGCCCACCACGATGTGCAGGGTGCCGCCGTTGTGGTCAGTGAAGTCGTCCAGCAGCTCAACTTCCACCCACCGTTCCGTGGCGGAACCGGCGACGGCGGCACTCACCGCGTTGTCTATGAGGTTGCCGAGCACTGTGGTGACGTCCTGCGGATCGGCCACGTGTCCCCGGACCAGTGTTTCGGGCCCGATGCGGAGGGCGACGCCGCGCTCCGATGCCTCCACGCTCTTGGCGCCAACAAAGGCCTGGAGATACGTGTCCTGGAGGAGTTCGGCCTGCTCCACGGGGAACTTCAATGGTCCCGTAGCGGAGATCCGGGCCAGGTACTCCTTGGCGGAGTCGTACTGTCCGATGCTCATGAAACCGGCGATGGTGTGGAGCTGGTTGGCGAACTCGTGGCGTTGTGCGCGGAGGGCCGTGGACATGGTTCCCACGGCATCCAGCTGGCGGGTCAGTTGCTGCAGCTCAGTGCGGTCGCGCAGCATGACCACCCACCCGAGGTCCTCCTGCCGGTGCCACGCCTTGCGCGCGCTGGCCACCAGAACGCGTCCGCCCGCCACTATTTCGACGGCCTCCGCGTCACGGGCTGCCGGCTGCGTGAGCTGCTTGAGCTGTTCAGGGACAGCTGCGGAAGCCCAGTCCTGTCCGGTGGCATCGGGCATGTCCAGGAGCCTTGCTGCGGCTGCATTGAAGACCGAGATGCGGCCATCCGCGGCGATGCCGACCACTCCGTCATCCACGCCTTGGAGTACTGCCACTTGGTCGTGGACCAGAGTGCTGATTTCCTCCGGTTCCAAGCCGAGCGTTAGCCGCTGCAACCTGTGCCGGAGCAGGAAGGACGCGAGCACGCCTGCGAGCAGCGCGCCGCCGGCGGTGAGTGCAATGGGCACAATGTCACGTGCCAGGCTCTTGCTGAGGGACTCCACGGAATAGCCGACGCTGACTTCGCCAACAATCGTGTCAGAGCTGTCCGGCGCGTACACCGGTACTTTCGCGCCTGCCGAGGGTCCCAGTGTCCCGGTGTTCCGCGTCGTGATTTCTTCGCCGCCGAGTGCCACGGAGGGGTCCGTGCTGACCCGTTCCCCGAGCCGTGCGGTCTCGGGGTGGGCAAGGCGCAGGCCGGTTTCGTCCGTGATGACCACAAACAAGGCGCCGGTACGCACCCGCACCGCCTCGGCCGCAGCCTGCAGGGGACCCGCGGCGAGGACATCCGGGGGAGGCGTTCCCTCTTCCTTGCTGATCTCTTGGACGCGGGCCCGGATATCCGGATCCGCGGCGACCGTCCTGGCCAGTGTGAGCGCTTGGTTTTCGGCTTCGGTGCCGATCCGTTCGTAGACCAGCCAGCCGTGGACAACGCCGCTGAGCAGCACCACCAAGAGGACAACGCCCAGCTGGAGGAGGAGGGTTTGGGTGGAGAAACGCATACTTACCCTGCTGAATCGTGGCACCCTTGCTCCTTTCCTCCAGCTCCATTGAAGCACTGAGCACAATGCGCAAAACGTTCGCAACGAGCAGTATTCCCAACAATTCCCGGAAACCCCGGCCAGTGACGGGCGCCACCATATCGTCTGTAGTGCGCATCACACCGACGTGGCGCCATTCACAGTAGTAAGGAGCCGGCCGTGCTGGTTTTGCTTGGATTCGCAATGATTGCGGTATTCATGGTCCTGATCATGACCAAAAAATTGACGCCCGTTCTGGCGCTGATCATCGTCCCCACCGTCTTTGGCCTATTCGCCGGGGCAGGCCTCGGAATCGGCGACATGGTGATGGACTCAATGAAGTCCATGACATCCACGGCCGCGCTCCTCATGTTCGCCATCATCTACTTCGGCCTGATGATCGACGTCGGACTGTTCGACCCCCTGGTGAAGTTCATCCTGCGCAAGCTGGGTAACGACCCCGCCAAGGTTGTCCTCGGCACCGCGATCCTCGCCGCGGCAGTCTCCCTGGACGGCGACGGCTCCACCACCTTCATCCTCACCACTGCCGCCATGCTCCCGGTGTACCTGCGACTCAAGATGAGCCCCGTGGTCCTCACCTGCGTCGCGGGCCTCGCCAACGGCACCATGAACATCCTCCCTTGGGGCGGTCCCACCGCCCGCGCAGCCACCGCGCTGCACCTCGATGTCAACGACGTCTTCGTCCCCATGGTCCCGTCCCTCATCGTTGGCCTCATCGTGGTCCTGGTCTTCGCCTGGCTGCTCGGCCTGCAGGAACGCAACCGCCTCCGCACCACTGCCCCCGAAATTTGGGGCGACGTCGCCGATCCTGCAGAAGCGTTCGACGGCGGCACCGGCCACGGCGGTTCAGTCGCCGCGGGCTCGGGCTCGGGTTCAGGCTTCGGCGCCGGCCGCTTCGGCTTTGGCCGCAACGGCTCCACCGCAGGCAAGCCGGGAACCGGCGGAGGATCCGGCGTCGCAGTTCTCGAAGACCCTGCCACCCTGGTGGACGACCACGACACCGCCATGGCGGACACCGCACTGGACCCCAACCGCTCCACCCTGCGTCCCCAGCTGTTCT
Organism: Paenarthrobacter aurescens; assembly: GCF_025421775.1. Taxonomy (GTDB): domain Bacteria; phylum Actinomycetota; class Actinomycetes; order Actinomycetales; family Micrococcaceae; genus Arthrobacter; species Arthrobacter aurescens_B. The sequence continues at coordinate 65,001 of NZ_JAOEFX010000008.1, forward strand.
GGTTCAACCTTGGCCTGACCGTCGCCGTCATGGCCGTCCTGGTGGCCAACATCGTGCCGCTGCCGTTCGTCTTCATGGTGGGCTCCGCGATCGCCCTGCTGGTCAACTTCCCCAAGGTCAAGGACCAGGGCGCCCAGCTGATCGCGCACGCACCGTCCATCGTCGCGGTGGTCAGCATGGTCATGGCAGCCGCAGTCCTCACCGGCGTCCTCAACGGCACCGGCATGGTCAAGGCAATGTCCGAGTGGCTCGTCCAGATCATCCCCGCCGACATGGGTCCGTTCATGGCAGTCATCACCGGCCTGCTCAGCATCCCGATGACGTTCTTCATGAGCAACGACGCTTTCTACTTCGGCGTCCTGCCGGTCCTGTCCGAAACCGCAGCCCACTACGGCGTCGACGCAGCAGACATGGCCCGCGCCTCCATCACCGGCCAGCCCTTCCACCTGCAAAGCCCGTTGGTCCCGGCCATCCTCCTGCTGGTATCCCTGGCCAAGGTTGACCTGGGCGACCACCACAAAAAGGTCCTGTGGCGCACGGCAGTCGTCTCGATCGTCATGCTGGCAGTCGGTGTCCTGACCGGAGCCATCGGCATCGGCTAACCTGCCGCGCAGCACCCCAACCCGGGTGCGCCGCAGGCGCAAACCGGCCCAAGCATCCTCCCGGGGGCGGTCTGAAATGGCCGCCCTCGGGAGCAAAAGGACCCAGACATCCTCCGGAGGGCGGCCCGAAGCGGCCGCCCTCCGCGTGCTCGCTCGTCCCTCGCTTAGACGCACGCTTCCGGGCACCCGCTTCAGCCCGCGCAGCACCCGGATGCCTTGTTCGTTCCGTGTGAAGGGCCACCCGCTTCATTCCGCGCAGCGAAGAAAGTCCCATCCCGCGTTCCGATCAAGCCCACCCAGCCCACGTCCCCAACCCAACGGGAAAGCAAAGTGCAAATGGTCCGCTCAGCCGTCTTTGTGGTTGGGTCCCGAAGTGGGGTGGGTGCCGACCGCAAGGTGAGATGGGCAATAGGCGGCGGCCGGAGACATCCTGCCGGTCGCGTCTAAGCGAGGAACGAGCGAGCGACCAAAGGATCGTCTGCGGCAAGCCGCCGAAGTCGACCACAGCCACCCCGGCGGGCGGCAGCCCGCGTACGGCGGCACACCCAAGACAAGTAGACTGGTTCGGAAAACCATTTGAACTTTGCAGGGGAGATCCATGGCTGCGATCAACCGTGACGACGTCGCGCATCTTGCGCGTCTGGCTCACATTGAAATGAGTGCCGAAGAACTGGACAGGATGGCTGTTGAGCTTGCTGTCATCGTGGATTCGGTGAAGAGCGTGAGCGAAGCTGCGGGGGATGATGTCCCGGCGACGTCGCACCCGATTCCGTTGACCAACGTGTTCCGTGAGGACGTTGTGGGCCACACGTTCACGGCTGAGCAGGCATTGTCCGGCGCTCCGGATGCTTACGAGAACCGTTTCAAGGTCCCGGCAATCCTGGATGAGGGCTAATCACATGACTGAACTGAAAAACGAACTCATACGCCACTCCGCTGCCGATCTCGCTGCGAAGCTTGCTGCCCGTGAGGTTACCGCCGTTGAGGTAACGCAGGCGCACCTTGACCGCATTGCGGACGTTGACGGCCAGGTTAACGCGTTCCTGCACGTCAACAGCGAAGAGGCTTTGGCTGTTGCGGCCGAGGTTGACGCTGCCCGTGCTGCCGGCGGCGCTGCTGCTGAAGAACTGCATGCCCTTGCTGGTGTGCCGATTGCGGTCAAGGACCTCATCGTGACGATTGGCCAGCCGACGACGGCTGGTTCGAAGATTCTCGAGGGTTGGCACAGCCCGTACGACGCCACTGTGGTGAAGAAGCTGCGCGCGGCCAAGATGCCGATCCTGGGTAAGACCAACCTGGATGAATTCGCCATGGGCTCCTCCACGGAGCACTCGGCGTACGGGCCCACCCGCAACCCGTGGGACCTGGACCGCATTCCCGGTGGTTCGGGCGGTGGCTCCGCTGCCGCCGTCGCCGCTTTTGAAGCGCCGCTGGCGCTCGGTACCGATACCGGTGGCTCCATCCGCCAGCCGGGTGCCGTCACCGGAACCGTTGGCGTGAAGCCGACGTACGGTGCGGTGTCCCGTTACGGCGCCATTGCCATGGCGTCGTCGCTGGACCAGATCGGCCCGGTTTCCCGAACGGTGCTGGACTCGGCCTTGCTGCAGGAAGTCATCGGCGGCCACGATCCGTTTGACTCCACGTCACTCACCGATCCGTTCAATGACCTTGTTGCTGCGGCCCGCGTGGGCAACGTGGCCGGCATGAAGATCGGAATCGTCAAGGAACTTCACGGCGAGGGCTACCAGGCCGGCGTCGAGAACCGTTTCAACGAGTCCCTTCAGCTGCTGAAGGATGCCGGTGCTGAAATCGTCGAGGTTTCCTGCCCCAACCTGAAGTACGCCCTGGGTGCGTACTACCTGATCATGCCGTCCGAGGTGTCCAGCAACCTGGCCAAGTTCGACGGTGTCCGCTTCGGCATGCGCGTACTGCCCAAGGATGGTCCCATGACCATCGAGCGCGTCATGGGTGCTACCCGCGCCGCCGGCTTCGGTGACGAGGTCAAGCGACGCATCATCCTGGGTACCTACGCACTGAGCGCTGGCTACTACGACGCTTACTACGGCTCCGCGCAGAAGGTCCGCACTCTGATCCAGCGCGACTTCGACGCCGCGTTCGCCAAGGCCGATGTCCTGATCTCCCCGACGGCGCCCACCACGGCGTTCAAGCTGGGGGAGAAGCTGGACGATCCGCTGGCAATGTACTTGAACGACGTCGCAACCATCCCGGCCAACCTGGCTGGTATCCCTGGTCTGTCCCTCCCGGGCGGACTCGCTGACGAGGATGGGTTGCCCGTTGGGATCCAGTTGCTGGCTCCGGCCCGCCAGGATGCCCGCCTGTACCGCGTGGGTGCGGTCCTCGAAACCATGCTTGAAGAGAAGTGGGGTGGCCCGATGCTTGCGCAGGCGCCTGAGCTTTCATCAGCTTCAACCACCGCCGGAGGTTCCAACTAATGTCCGTCGACGCAACCCTGAGCTTCGAAGAGGCCATGGAGAAGTACGATCCCGTCCTGGGGTTTGAGGTCCACGTGGAGCTCAACACCAAGACCAAGATGTTCTCCTCCGCGCCGAACGTGTTTGGTGACGAGCCGAACACCAACGTCAACGAGGTTGACCTGGGCATGCCCGGCGTTCTTCCGGTGGTGAACAAGACGGCTGTGGAGTCTTCCATCAAGATCGGCCTTGCCCTGAACTGCAAGATCGCCGAATCCTGCCGCTTTGCCCGGAAGAACTACTTCTACCCGGACACCCCCAAGAACTTCCAGACCTCGCAGTACGACGAGCCGATCGCCTACGACGGTTACCTCGACATCGAGCTGGAGGACGGCACGGTCTTCCGCGTGGAGATCGAACGCGCCCACATGGAGGAAGACGCCGGCAAGCTGACCCACATGGGTGGCGCCGCGGGCCGCATCCAGGGTGCCGACTACTCGCTGGTGGACTACAACCGTTCGGGTGTGCCGCTTGTGGAGATCGTCACCAAGCCGATTGAGGGCGCGGGCAGCCGTGCGCCTGAGCTGGCCAAAGCGTACGTCGCTGCTGTTCGCGAGATCGTGAAGAACCTTGGTGTTTCCGATGCCAAGATGGAGCGCGGAAACGTCCGTTGCGACGCCAACGTTTCCTTGCGCCCGCACGGCCGTGAGCGCTTCGGCATCCGTTCGGAAACCAAGAACGTGAACTCGTTGCGCGCCGTCGAGCACGCCGTCCGCTATGAAATCCAGCGCCACGCTGCCGTCCTGGATTCCGGCGAGCCGGTCATCCAGGAGACACGCCACTGGCACGAGGACACGCGTTCGACGACGTCGGGCCGGCCCAAGTCCGATGCTGACGATTACCGCTACTTCCCGGAGCCGGACCTGGTTCCCGTCGTCGCGTCCCGTGAGTGGGTGGAGGAGCTCCGCGCTACCCTTCCCGAGCCGCCGGCCGAGCGCCGGAAGCGCCTCAAGGAAGCTTGGGGCTACTCGGACTTGGAGTTCCGTGACGTGGTGAACGCCGGTGTCATGGACTCCATTGAGGAGACCATTGCAGCAGGAGCGTCCGCAGATGTTGCCCGTAAGTGGTGGATGGGTGAGATCGTTGGCCGCGCCAAGGTGGCCGACGTCGATCCTTCCGAGCTGGGCGTCACTCCGCAGGTCATCGTCGAGCTGAACAAGCTCGTCGAAGACGGCAAGATCAACAACAAGATGGCCACCCAGGTCCTGGACGGCGTCCTCGCCGGCGAAGGAACCCCGGCGGAGATCGTCGAGAAGCGCGGCCTTGCGGTTGTGTCCGACGACGGTCCCCTCCTGGAAGCCATCGACGCCGCACTCGCAGCGCAGCCGGACGTCGCGGAGAAGATCCGTGGCGGCAAGGTCCAGGCCATCGGTGCGATTGTTGGCGGCGTCATGAAGGCCACCCGTGGCCAGGCAGACGCAGGCCGCGTCCGCGAGCTGATCCTGGAGAAGCTCGGCGTAGAAGGCTAAGTCCCGCTTCAAGCATCACAGTAGGCCGCAGTTTTTACTGCGGCCTACTGTGCTTTGGGCGCACAATGGATGCATGGCCACTCTCAAACCAGGCCTTCGTAAGGGCCTCCTTGCCGGCGGGATCGCCGTCGCACTGACCGGCGGCGGGGCCGCTGCTGTGTGGGCGGGCACCCAACCCAGCCCCTCGCCGTCGAGCCCTTCCGCTTCAACCGGCCCGTCCGAGTCCGCGAAGGCCCCATCCACCGAGGGCCGTGGCCGGGCAATCCATGGCGAGCACGTCGTCAAGCAACAGGACGGGAACTACCGAACAGTCGTCACGCAAGTCGGAACCATCGAGTCCGTCAGCGACTCCGAAGTGACAGTGAAGAGCGAGGACGGCTTTGCCCAGCGGTATGTGGTCAATGCGGAGACGCGGATCGCCAAGGTGCCTGCTGATACATCGGATCTGAGGAATGGCAGGGGCCGGCCCACGCTGCCGTCTGCCACGGCTGCCGACCTCAAGCCTGGCGACACGGTGCGCATCAGTGGGACGAAGGACGGCGATACCGTCACGGCTACCAGGGTGGTATCGGGCGAGTTACCTGCGGGCCTCAAAGGCGGCCACGGGCACAGGGGCCACGGGCCCAAGTAAGCTGCAGCGCCAATCAGTCAGAGGGCCACAGTCCTGAATCCGAGGTTGCCGCTGGCCGAGTCCGGTGTGTTGGAGCTGCGTGCTGCGAGGCGGTAGCGGTTGCAATAGGAGTCGTGGCACAGGTACGAGCCGCCGCGCATCACCCTGCCGCGGCCAATCGTGGGCCCCTGGGGGTCTTCGACGGTTCCTGCTGCCAGGCACGTTTTGTAGTACTTGGGCAGGAACCAGTCGCTGCACCATTCCCACACGTTCCCGCTGGTCTGGTACAGGCCGTAGCCATTGAGGGTAAAGGAACGCGTGGGTGCCGTGGTGAGGTAGCCGTCGCCCAGATCGTTCCGGACCGGGAATTCGCCTTGCCAGATGTTGCAGTTGTGGGCAGCCTCGCCTGGCTCATCGTTGTGCAGTTCGTTGCCCCAGGGGTACCTCTGGCCGGGTAGTCCGCCCCGGGCCGCATATTCCCATTCGGCTTCAGTGGGGAGCCGACGGCCGGCCCACTCGCAGTAGGCCAGGGCATCGTTGTGCGACACATGGGTTACGGGGTGGTCCGGGATGTCCGTCCAGTGGGAGAGCGGTCCTGCAGGGTGTGCCCAGTCTGCTCCACGGACGTTGAGCCACCACGGCACGTTGTTGACACGGTTGAGGATGTCCTGCTTGGCGGCTTTGACGGCCAGATGGAACACAGCTGACGTTCCGAAGAGTTCCGACTCGGTGCGGTAGCCGGTGGCGTCCACGAACGCCGCGAAATCCGCGTTGCTGACGGTGGTGGCGCTGATCCGGAAACCTGAAATGGACACGTGGTGCACTGGAGACTCGCCGTCAGCTTCATAGCCCTCGCCGAAGGGGTCGCCCATCGCGAAGGTCCCGGCGGGGATCTCGACGTCGTTGTGCTGAACTGCTTGTGCGGCCCCCTTCCCGGAAGGCTCGACGCCGGTGCTCCCCTCCGCGTGTCCGCCCACCGCGCGCAGGGGGAGCGTCATCCCCGACGTCGCGTGTTCCCGGGCGCCGGCGCCCGGGCTACAGCAATCTGCCACGTAGACCCCTTTTTCGTTCCAGCCAGGTCGTTCCAGCTTGTTCGTTCCAGCTTGTTCGTTCCACGTTGTGTGTTCCAAACCCTGCATTAATTGTGCCGTGCCGCTCGCGTAGTCCCGAGCCAATCGTCCGAAATGACCTCCAGATCCACATCCTACGGGGCTGGCAACCCCATGGAAGTGATGAAAGCTGATTTCTGCGGCCAGTTTCGATCATGATCTTGCAAAAAGAGATCCGGGTCACTTATGGTTTGTTAAACGGTTAACGAGCGTGGCTTGAATCACATTGGTGATTCGGCTCAGCACTTGAGGAGACAGCATGAACTCGACGACGGAACAGGCTCCGGCATTGCCCGAAGCTCGCCGAGTCCCGGCCCGGGCGGGTGGGAAGGCCGCCGGATCCGGTCCGAAGAAGCGGAAGGGAAGCAAGCCCCCGCAGCAGAGTTTCCGGTCCCGTCTGCGACGCGACAAGCAGATGCTCCTGATGATGGTCCCGGGCGTAGCCTTCCTGCTGCTGTTCTTCTACATCCCCATCCTGGGCAACGTCATCGCGTTCCAGGACTACCAGCCCTACCTGGGCATCGGTGACAGCCTGTGGGTCGGCTGGCAGAACTTCGTGGACCTGTTCGGCAATCCGGACTTCGTCCACGCGTTCTGGAACACCCTGTACCTGGCCGCCTGGCAGTTGGTCTTCCTGTTCCCGGTGCCGCTGGTGCTGGCACTGATTGTGGACTCCCTGATCAGTACCCGGGTCCGGCGGATCTTCCAAAGCATCGCTTACCTCCCGCACTTCCTGTCCTGGGTTTTGGTGATCGCGTTCTTCCAGCAGATGCTGGGCGGTGCAGGATTCGTCAACAACCTGCTCCGGGACTGGGGGATGGACCCCATACCCTTCATGACCAATCCGGAGACTTTCCCCGTCATGGTGGTCGTCCAGATGATCTGGAAAGACGCCGGCTGGGCCATGATCATCTTCCTGGCAGCTCTTGCCAGCATCGACGCCTCGCTCTACGAAGCTGCAGCGGCTGACGGTGCCGGACGCTGGCGCCGGATGTGGCACATCACCCTCCCAGGCCTGAGGCCCGTGATTGTCCTCCTGTTGATCCTGCGCATCGGCGACATCCTCTCGGTTGGCTTTGAGCAGTTCATCCTGCAGCGTGACGCTGTGGGCGCTGGAGCCGCGGAAGTGCTGGACACCTTCACTTACTACACCGGCGTAGTGGGAGGCGGCTGGAGTTCAGGTGCCGCAGCCGGCCTTGCGAAGGGCGTGGTCAGCGCGCTGCTGATCTACGGCGCCAACAAACTTGCCCACCGCTTCGGCGAAGACGGAATCTTCGCAAAACAAGTGCGCTGAAAGCCCCGCTGACCCGCGCGCCTGCCGCACAAGGAGAACCCCATGGCAACAACACTTTTCGCTAGAAAACCCCGGGAACTGACGTACAACCCCAAGCGCCCGGTGTGGAAGGAAAAGCCTTCCGCCCTGTACCAAACGGTCAAGGCAGTGGTCCTGATCGTGTTCAGCCTGTCCATTCTGACGCCCATCCTCCTGGTGGTCTCAACGTCGCTGGCTGACACTGAGCAACTCGTGAAGGCGGGAGGTTTTGTCCTGTGGCCGGAACGTCCCACGCTGGAGGCCTACGCCACCATCTTCAAAGGCCCCATGGTGCTGCAGTCACTCGGCGTGAGCATGTTGGTCACGGCGGTGGGCACCATCCTGGCCCTGTTCGTGACCATCACCATGGCCTATGCCACCAGCCGCACCGTCTTGTTCGGGCGTCCGGTGATCCTCGCGGTCCTGTTTACGCTCCTGTTTGCACCGGGCCTGATCCCGTCCTTCCTGATGATCCGCCAGCTCGGACTGCTTGACTCCCTCTGGTCGCTGATCCTTCCGGGCATCTTCGGAGCATTCAACTTCGTGGTGATGCGCTCGTTCTTCATGAACATTCCGGGTGAATTGATCGAAAGCGCCAGGATCGACGGCGCCAACGACTGGCAGATCCTGTGGCGCATCGTGATGCCGCTGTCCAAAGCCGTGATCGCCGTCGTCGGGCTGTTCTACGCCGTCGGTTTCTGGAACTCATTCTTCAACGCCCTGCTCTACATCAACGATCACAGCAAATGGCCCATCCAGTTGCTGCTCCGCAACTTCGTGGTCCAGGGCAGTGGTGCAGCTGACCAGCTGGGCATCACCACCACGCCGCCACCGCAGTCCATCCAAATGGCCGTGGTCGTCGTGGCGCTCGTCCCGATCCTGATGGTCTACCCGTTCCTCCAAAAGCACTTTGCCAAGGGCGTCATTACCGGGGCAGTCAAGGGCTAGTCCCGCCCCAAAGCCCACAATCCCAAGCCCAAACACCCAAAACCCCCAGAGATGAAGCAAGTAACCAGAAAGGGTTATGCCATGACGAGCACTACCTCTCAGGCTGGATTCAGCCGCCGCGGTTTCCTTGGCCTCGCAGGCCTGGCCGTGACCGCTGCAGGCTTGTCCGCCTGCGGTGGTGGCGGAGCCGCAAGCAACGGAGGCGCCGCTGCCTCCGCTTCGGTCAAACTGCCCACGTACAAGGAATTCACTGGTGTTACCCCGGACATCGCGGGCAACGCCAAAGGCCTCCAAGCCGGCTACTTCAAGCTGCCCACCGCTGTGCAGTCCGTGAAGGCCCCGCCGCTCAAGGGCAAGGTCACCGGCCTGACCGAAACGTTCGACACCATGAGCCCCGGCCTGAAGGACAACCCCTTCTGGCAGCGGCTCAATGCCAAACTCGGCGGCGACCTGGAGCTCCAGATCGCCGAAGACATCGGAGACGGCTACCCGGCCAAGTTCGCCACCGTCCTGGCCAGCAACGACCTCCCGGACATGATGTGGGTTCCGCCGAACCAGGGTATTCCCAACGTCGGACCCATGCTTGAGGCCAAGTTCCAGGACCTGACGCCCTACCTCTCCGGTGACGCCGTCCTGGAGTACCCCAACCTGGCCGCACTCAAGCCCGATTCCTGGAAGACCGCCGTCGTGAACGGCAAGATCTGGGGAGCTCCCATCCCGAGTACCCCCTTCGGCCAGGTGTACCTGGGCAACCACGACATGTGGGCCAAGGTGGGCGGATTTGAAGCAAGCAGTGCTGACGAATTCCTGGAGAAGGCCAAGGAGCTGACCCGCCCGGGTGACCAGCAGTACGCGCTGGAACCGGCCTACATCAACGCCCTCCACATGGTCACCGAATGGTTTGGCGCCCCGAACAGCTGGGCTGTCAACAAGGACCGGACCCTGACCCACCTGTACGAAACCGATGAATACATGGCCGGCGTGGAGTTCACGGCCAAGATGTTCGCAGCCGGCGTGTTCTATCCGGACTCCAAAGCAACCGACATCCGCTCGCGCGTCGCCAACGGCAGCGTGGCCGCCCAGGTTGTGGTTGGCCCGCATGACATCCGCAGCTACCGTGCCCTGAACAAGACCGCCCAGTTCGACGTCCTCATTCCGTTCAGTGCCGACGGCAAGGTCAAGCCCGTATACGACATGGGCTACGGAACGGTGGGCTTCACCCCGTTCAAGAAGGCCGATGAGGGCAAGATCCGCGAACTGCTCTCGCTCATCAACTACCTGTCGGCGCCGTTCGGCACGGTGGAGTACATGCAGAAGAACTTCGGCGAGCTCGGCCAGGACTACACAATCGACGGCTCCGGGAACCCGGCGCGTACCGAAACGGGAACCACCAACGCCCCCGGACTGGTGTCGGCGTTGAACATCATGTCCAGCCCGGAAAACGTCATCTTCAACCCCGGTTTCGACGACGACACCCGCTACGTGAGCCAGCAGGAGGAGAAGCTCCTCGAGTTCGCATGGCGCAACCCCACCAACGGTTCTTACTCGGACACCAACGCCAAGGTGGGCGCCAAGATCACCAAGCAGCTGCGCGACAAGGTGGTGGACATCATCACCGGCCGCGCCAAGATCGACGAGCTCAAGGATGCGGTCAAACGCTGGAAGAGCGAAGGCGGCGACAAGATGCGCGACGAGTACCAGGCCGCGTTGGACCCCAACGTACCGGTATTCAGGAGCTAGCCTCAAACCAACAACGGACCAAACCAACAACGGACCAAACCAACACCGGACCAGTCCAACAACGAACCAACGCGTCAACACAAAGAACACCAGCAGGGGGAACCATGGCAAAAGCGAGCACCACCGGAATCCGGCCCACCATACGTATGGTGGCCGAGTTGGCGGGAGTTTCCACGGCCACGGTTTCCTATGTGCTGTCGGGGCGCCGCGGCGATGGCGGACCCGGGGTGTCGGATCCGACGGCGGAGAAGGTCAAGGCGGCTGCGGAACGGCTCGGGTACCGCCCCAACCAGGCGGCCCGCGCCATCCGGACCGGCCGGACCAATACGGTCATCCTGTCGCTGACCATGTTGTCCGATCCTTGGTCGTTGTCCGTCATTGAAGCAGTGCAGAGGGCGGCCGTCCCGTTGGGGATCACGCCAATGATCCTGGGCGACGCCGATTGGGTGAAAGTGCTCGGAACGCACAACGCCGACGCCGTCTTCGTGGACGCAGTCCGGCCCGACCAGCGGGACGCACTGCGCCAGCTGGCAGAGCATGGGACCACGCTGGTGGTCTTTGACGAAGAGGTAAAAGCGGAGGGCTTCGACGTCATCCGGTCCATTGCGGGGCCAGGCTGCCGCATGGCCGTGGAGCACCTGCTCCACGGCCACGCGAGGATCGCTTGTTTGACGCCTGCAACGGCAGCGGGCACTTCCGGCGGTACCCGTTACCGCGCGTACTCGGAGGCTTTGGCGGATGCGGGGATCCCGGAACGGGACGACTACGTGGGGTTGTTTGATGGCACCAGCGCCGGGGCGTACGCGGCGGCAACCCGGCTGCTCAGCCTTCCGGACCGGCCTACCGCCATCTACGCCACCACCGATTACGCGGCTGTCAGCGCCATTAATGCCGCCCAGCGCCTGGGCCTGGCCGTTGGCACCGACGTGGACATCATCGGCGTGGGCAACACCGTGGAAGGTGAGCGGATGTCACCATCGCTGAGCACCGTGGGTCCCGTCGATTTCTTCGACAAACTCGCCCGGGTTCTCTTGAGGCGGGCCACAGGTCCGGCCGGCACGGCTGCGACGGAGCAACCCGGCGTCCTCGACTTTCCCTGGCACTTGTTCGTGCGCGAATCGGCGCCGCACCGCAGCGCCGCAACCAGACTTTACTAGGAACCAGAAGAAGGAAATAGCACACCATGGAAAAGGATTTGAAGGTCGGCATCGTAGGTTTCGGCCTGCGTTCAGGGCTTTGGAAACACGCCCATAAGCCGGGCCAGGGCTCCGAGGTCACCATTGTTTGCGACCTCAGTGAACGAGGCCGGGCGGACGCGGCAGAGCGCATTCCTACGGCCCGGGTCACGGACGATCTTGAGGAACTGCTGGCCAGCGGCCTGGACGCCGTCCTGGTCCTGACCCCCGATAACCAGCACGCCGCCGTCGCGGTCCGTACGCTCAAGGCGGGCATCCCCACCTTCTGCGAGAAGCCGCTCGACATCACTGTGGAGGCTGCGGACTTGATCCTTAAGACGGCCTACGAAACCGGCACTCGCTTGTACGTCGGCCACAATATGCGGCACATGCCGGTGGTCGTCCAGATGCGCCAGCTCATCGAGGAAGGCCGCATTGGAGATGTTAAGGCCGTGTGGTGCCGCCACTTCGTCGGTCACGGCGGTGACTACTACTTCAAGGACTGGCATGCGCAGCGCGCCAATGTCACCTCTCTGCTGCTCCAAAAAGGTGCGCACGACATCGATGTGATCCACTGGCTTGCCGGTGGCTACACCAAGCGGGTTGCCGCCGTCGGCGATCTTGCTGTCTACGGTGACGTCGCCAACCGGAGCAACAATGCCGGCAAGCGCATGGGGGATTGGTTCTCCATGGACAACTGGCCGCCCACTGAGCAGAAGGACCTCGCGGAGGTGATCGACGTCGAGGACATCTCCATGATGAACATGGTCCTCGACAACGGCGTCCTGGCCTCTTACCAGCAGTGCCACTTCACGCCTGATTATTGGCGCAACTACACGGTGATCGGCACCAAGGGCCGGATCGAGAACCTCGGCGACGGTCCCGGCGAAACCATCAACGTGTGGACCAGCCGGACGTCAGGCTATGCAGTGCCCGACGAGGTCATTACCATCCAGGACGGCGAAGGCGGCCACGGCGGCGCGGATCCCCGCCTGATCGAGGAATTCCTGCGGTTCGCCTCCGAAGGCGGCCAGACCCAGACCAGCCCCATCGCCGCGCGCCAAGCAGTAGTGGCCGGCATCCTCGCAGCCGAATCGCTGCGCGGGGACGGCTCGGCCCGCGAGGTTCCGGAACTCCCTGAGGAGCTGGTGGCGTACTTCGATGCGGGCCAGCCCGCCTTGGTCCGCGACTGACCGTCCGCGGTTAGCGGGGGCTGGATAGCTCGATAAGCTCGGTCATGACGGTTTGAAGTGACTCGCAAACCGTCATGACCGATTTCCTTTTAAGGGTCTCCGGCCGGGCCAGGATGTCGATCTTGCGCACGGAATTCACGCCGGACAGCGGACGCAACACCACTCCGGCATCCAACACGCGGCGCGCTGTGAACCGCGGCAGCAGCCCGATCGCCCCGCCCGCGGAAACCAACGCCGCAACGGTCGAATAGTCGTTGATCCGGTGCAGCACCTCGGCCGGCCGTCCGCTGACGGCAACGACGGCGGCCAACACGTCCGCGGGGGAGTAGCCATCGCGGCTGGTCACCCAGGATTCACCCACGACGTCGGATGGCTCCAGTTCGCGCCGGGATGCCAGCGGGTGCTTGGCTGGCAAGGCGATGTCCAACGGCTCGTCGGCAAGCGGAATAACCGCCACTTTGTCTTCAGGCCACTGTGGGCTGTTGTCCATCCGGTGCGCCAAAACAAGGTCGTACCGGGCAGCCAACCCCGGGAAATCCTCCTGGGCCACGTCCTCATCGGAGAGGCGCAGACGCGGCGACTTTCCGCCGTCGGACGCTGTCCCGGATGCCAACAACGCTGCCAACGGCGCGAACAGCGCCTGTCCCGCACTGTGGAAAGCGCTCACGCTGACCGGCGCGTCGGGAGCATCGTGGTACGCGCCGATCGCTGCCCGCGCATCTGCCATGGCATTCACGACGGCGGCGCCAGCCTCGGCGAGTACGCGGCCGGCGTCGGTCAGCACCAACGCCCGGCCTTCCTTGCGCGTCAACGGCACGTCCACGGACTTCTGGAGCAGTGCGAGCTGTTGGGAAACGGCGGAAGGCGTGACCATCAGCGTTTCGGCCACAGCCTTGACGCTGCCCAGGTCGCCCAGTTCCCGAAGCATCTGCAACTGATGAATTTCCATTAGCAAATACTAAATCGTTGATTGAGAAGATTCTAGTTGTGCTAAATCGTGGGCGGGGCTTCAATGGACTCAGCAGCATTGAAGCAGCCCCAGCCAGTGAGGAATCCCATGAAGGCTCTCTACAAATCCGGTCCGCACGCAGGGTTCGAACTCGTCGAACGTCCCGAGCCGGAAGCAGGCCCCAGCGACGTCAAGATCCGAGTGATGACCACGGGTATCTGCGGTACCGACCTCCACATCCAAAGCTGGGATGCCTGGGCCCAAGGCATCATCGAAACGCCACTCATCGCAGGCCACGAGTTCTACGGCGAAGTAGTGGAAATCGGCGAGGACGTCCGCGACGTCAAGGTGGGGGACCGGGTCTCCGGCGAAGGCCACGTTGTCTGCGGAATCTGCCGTAACTGCCGTGCCGGCCGCCGCCAGATGTGCATCCACACCGTCTCCGTCGGCGTGCAGCGCGATGGTGCTTTCGCTGAATACGTCGTCATTCCGGAAACCAACGTCTGGGTCCACCACGATGAATCCGTCACCCCGGAACTCGGTGCCATCTTCGATCCCTTCGGCAACGCCGTCCACACCGCACTGAGCTTCCCGCTGGTTGGCGAAGACGTCCTGATCACCGGTGCCGGTCCCATCGGACTCATGGCCATCGCCGTCGCCCGCCACGCAGGCGCCCGCAAGATCGCCATCACGGACGTCTCTGCTCCGCGACTCGAGCTGGCCCGCCAGATGGGCGTTGACCTGGCCGTCGACGTCTCCAAGATGCGCGTCCGCGACGCCCAGCAGGAACTGGGGATGCGCGAAGGGTTCGATATCGGCCTGGAAATGTCGGGACACCCCACCGCCCTGCCTGAGATGATCGACAACATGAACCACGGCGGACGCATCGCCATGCTCGGCCTTCCCAGCCAGTCCATCGACATCGACTGGGGCAAGGTGGTCACGCACATGCTCACGCTCAAGGGCATTTACGGCCGTGAGATGTTTGAGACCTGGTACGCCATGAGCGCCATGCTGTCCTCCAACCCCGTCCTGCACCGCAACATCTCCGCGGTAGTCACCGACAAGCTCTCTGCCAAGGACTGGGAGAAGGGCTTCGAAATCGCCCGGAACGGTACCGGCGGCAAAGTGGTCCTCGACTGGACTGAACTGTAGCCGGACCTGAACTGCACCCGGCCCCCTCAACCTTAGGAGCACCCCTTATGTACTCAGCCATCAAAGACCAGCTGCAGGGCGAACTCGACGAGATCCGCAGCGCCGGCCTCTTCAAGACCGAACGGCACATCGATTCACCGCAGGCAAGCCACATCGCCGCGGGCCAGCTCGGCCAGCCCGCCAACAAGGTCCTGAACTTCTGCGCCAATAACTACCTGGGCCTGGCCGATCACCCGGACATCATCGCCGCAGCCAAGTCCGCCATGGATGAGCGCGGCTTCGGCATGGCTTCCGTGCGGTTCATCTGTGGCACGCAGGACCTGCACCTGGAACTCGAGACGCGTGTCTCCACGTTCCTGGGCACCGAGGACACCATCTTGTTCTCCAGCTGCTTCGATGCCAACGGCGGCGTGTTCGAATCCCTGTTCGGCCCTGAGGACGCCATCATCTCGGACTCCCTCAACCACGCGTCCATCATTGACGGCATCCGCCTCAGCAAGGCCAAGCGCTTCCGCTACGCCAACCAGGACATGGCAGACCTTGAGGCCAAGCTGGTGGAGGCTGAGGGTTCCCGCCGGAAGATCATCGTCACGGACGGCGTCTTCTCCATGGACGGCTACCTTGCGCCACTCGAAGCTATCTGCGACCTCGCGGAAAAGCACGACGCCCTGGTCATGGTGGACGACTCCCACGCAGTCGGTTTCATGGGCCCCACCGGTGCCGGAACCCCTGAGCACGCGGGTGTTTCGGAGCGCGTGGACATCTACACCGGCACCTTTGGCAAGGCCCTCGGAGGTGCCTCGGGTGGCTACGTTTCCGGCCGCGGCGAGATCGTCGCCATGCTTCGCCAGAAGGCGCGCCCGTACCTGTTCTCCAACTCCCTCGCGCCGGCCATTGTTGCTGCCACCATCAAGGCGATCGAACTGGTCCAGGAATCCGGTGAACTCCGTACCCGCCTCTTTGAGAACGCAGCACTGTTCCGTCGCCGCATGAGCGAGGAAGGATTCGAGCTCCTCGACGGCGAACACGCCATCATCCCCGTGATGTTCGGTGATGCCGTGGTAGCTGCCAAGGTTGCCGACGAGATGCTCAACAACGGCGTTTTCGTCACGGCCTTCAGCTTCCCCGTGGTCCCCAGAGGTGCAGCCCGGATCCGCGTCCAGCTTTCCGCCGCTCACAGCGCGGACGACGTCGAAGCCTGCGTTCAGGCGTTCGTGAAGAGTCGCGCCGCGGTCGCCTGACCCTCTCTCACCTCCCGCTCGTTTTGGTCGCACGCTCTCTCACTTTCTTCACGAAAGTGAGAGAGCGTGTGCGTTAAAGGGCTGCTTTATGAGAGAGCGTCTTCAGCTCGTTGCGCGCGAGGTACAGCGCGGACGACGTCGGAGCGTGTGTTCAGGCGTTCGTGAAGAGTCCCGCCGCCGTCGCCTAACGCTCTCTCACCTTCCGCTCGTTTTGGTCACACGCTCTCTCACCTCCCGCTTGTTTTCGGCCGATCCTCTCTCACTTTCTTGTGGCAAGCGAGAGAGGGTGTGCGTTTAGCGGTTGTTAGGTGAGAGAGCGTCTGTGGGTGACTCGGGTGGAAGCCTGTCGCAGTGGCGACACGGGTCTGACAGGATGGAGCCATGGCTTCGAATTATGACGTGGTAATCGTAGGCGGCGGCATTGGGGGACTGTCCTTGGCGGCGGCCCTCGCGGGCAAGTGCACTGTTGCCCTTGTTGAGGCCGAGCAGTCCCTGGCCTTCCACACGTCGTCGCGTTCCGCCCGGCAACTGATCCCCAGTTACGGTCCGGCAGTGGTGCAGGATCTGACCATTCGAACCCTGAAGATGTTGGCTGCGCGGGATGCCCAGGCAGCGGAGCCGATCCTGACACCCCGCGGTTTTATGTTGGTGGGGGACGAGGACACGGTACGTGCAGAGGCCAGCGGCAATATGCACCCGATCACCCATGAAAAAGCCATGCAGCTGTGCCCCGCGCTAAATCCCGAGTCCTTTACGGCTGCTGGACTGGATAACGGCTCCTTCGGCTGCAACGCCCCGCTGTTGCTCGAGGAACACCGCCGGACGGCCGAAGCCGCAGGCGTGGACATCATCACCGGAGCCAAGGTGCACTCGGCCCAGCGTCTGGGGAGCGGCTGGCAGGTGGGCGCAGGCACCGAAGGGTTCCAGTCCGGCGTCGTGGTTAACGCCGCTGGGGCGTGGGCAGATGAGCTGGCCGTCATCAGTGGTGTGGAGAAGCTGGGGCTGCAGCCGTACCGGCGGACCGCGGCGATTGTTAATGTCGAGAACCCGTTATCGTCGGAAACGCCCATGGTGTGCGCGGCCGATGACACGTTCTACTTCCGCGCTGAGGGCCACCAGGTGCTGATCTCGCCGTCGGAAACTGTGCCGAGCGGAGCGGAGGACGCAAAGCCCTACGCCGGCGACGTGGAGAAACTCATCAATAAGCTCAACGATGTGACAACGCTGGGAATCCATTCAGTGGACCGGGCATGGACCGGCCTCCGGACAGAAGCTGCAGACGGGGTACCGGTGGTGGGATTCGACGCCGAGGCACCCGGTTTCTTCTGGCTGGCCGGACAAGGCGGCTACGGATTCCAGACGTCGTCGGCCATTGCGGAGCTGGCCGCCGCGCTGATCCTCGGCCACGTCACAGCAGACAGTCCGGAATCCCGGACAGCGGAGCAGTTAGCGGCCGTGCGTTGGTCCATCCGGCGCTGAACAATAGGGTCATGAGCGGAATCAGGAACGGGAACAACGGCAGCACAGTCATCACCAACATTGGCGAACTGATGACCCAGGACCTCGAGCGTCGAGTGCTGAAGGATGCCGCCATCGTGATCGAAGGCGAACGGATTTCATGGATCGGCGCTGCCAAAGACGCTCCTGCTGCTGACCACATGGTCGACGCCGAAGGCCGCGCCATCCTGCCTGGTTGGGTGGATTCACACTCCCACCTTGTTTTCGCGGGGGATCGCACCGCGGAGTTCGAGGCCCGCATGGCCGGCGAAAGCTACAGCGCCGGCGGAATCGCCGTCACGACGGGTGCAACCCGCAGCGTCAGCGACGACGAACTCACCCGCCTCGTACGGGACCGCGTGGCCGAGGCGGTCTCGCAAGGAACCACGTACTTGGAGAGCAAGACCGGTTACGGCCTGGACGTCGAGAACGAGGCCCGCAGCGCCCGCATCGCCGCAGCCGAAGTGGACGAGGTCACCTACTTGGGCGCGCACCTGGTCCCGGCAGGCTCTGATCCCGAGGAATACACCGACCTGGTCTGCGGTGCCATGCTCGACGCCGTGCTTCCGTACGTCCGCTGGGCCGACGTGTTCTGCGAGCGGGGCGCCTTTACGGAGGACCAGTCCCGTCGTGTCCTGACGGCGGCCCGGGACGCCGGCTTGGGGCTGAGGGTCCATGGAAACCAGTTGGGCGAGGGGCCCGGCGTAGCGTTGGCCGTGGAGTTCGCAGCTGCAAGTGTGGACCACGTGAACTACCTTTCGGATCAGGACGTCGCGGCGCTCGCGGAAACCTGGACCGCCTGGGACCCAACAACGGGCGTGGGCACCAAAGGCACCGTGGCAACCTGCCTTCCCGCTTGCGACCTTTCAACCCGGCAGCCGCTGGCGCCCGGCCGTGAACTGATCGACGCGGGCGTGCAGATCGCGCTGGCAGCCAACTGCAACCCGGGCACCTCCTACACCAGTTCCATGGCGTTCTGCGTCACAACGGCTGTGCTCCAGATGCGTTTGAGCGTGCACGAGGCCGTCCGGGCGGCGACGTACGGCGGCGCCTTGGCGTTGGGCCGGGAGTCCGGGAACGACGTCGACGGCGAACGGGCGGTGGGTTCGCTCGGCGTCGGCCATCGGGCGGACCTGCACATGCTGAAGGCGCCGTCGGCCACGCACCTGGCGTACCGCCCCGGAATCCCGCTGACACATTCCGTGTGGCGGGCCGGCGTGCGTGCCGTCTGATTCATAAGCGCCGTCTGATACACAAAAAAGGGGCTGTGTTCCGGTTGGAACACAGCCCCTCTTCGTTGGGAAGGACCTACGCGCAGGTGAACTTCGCGTCGGCCCAATCGCCCCAGTCGTCGCCAGCGTCGTCGCCGTTTTTGTCAGCGATCAGCTCGACGTTCTGGACACCTGTGATGTCCACGTTGAGGGGAAGTGCGGACGAGTCGGCACTGAGGACAGGTGTCCGCTGCAGCTCGCGACCGTCGCCCTTCACAATGAACACCACCGAACCATGCAGGCCCTTGTTCAGCTTCGCGTCGTCCACTCCCACCACGGCAGTGAACGCGTTGCACTTGGCCTCGGTGGCGATGCTGATCTTCGAGTCGGCGTGGACGCCGATGCCCTTGGGATACACGACGCCGTCGAGCCGCAGTGCGGGTCCGTCGCCGGCGTTCTGCTCACCGTTGGCCCGGTCCCGTTCCGCCGGTCCCCAGCCGTTGGTGCTGCCGATCCAGGGCAGGTCGGAGGCGAAGACCGTCCCCGACAGGACGGGAGCCGGTGGTTCCTGCGACGTTGTGGAGCAGGTGAACTTGGCGTCGGCCCAGTCTGCGTGGTCGTTGCCGTTGGAGTCGCCGGCATCGTTGGCCACCAGCTCCACGTACTGGGCTCCGGTGACGTCCACAGTCAGCGGCAGGGGAGCGCTGGTGGCGCCCAGGACAGGGGTGGTGACCTTGGTGGTGCCGTCAGCCACCACGGAGAACTTCACGCTGCCACGCGTCGGCTGGGCGTCGTCGATGCCCACGGTCGCGGTGAAGGCCGTGCAGTATCCGCCAAGGTAGTACCGGACGGTTCCGTTGGCATGGGCTCCCAGGCCCTTGGCGTAGACCGTGCCGTTCAGCGTAAGGGGTGTGCCGTCACCGGCCCCGGTCCCGCCGTTGGACTGGTCCTTCTCCACCGGCCCCCAACCGTTGGTTGCGCTGACCCACGGGTGGTCGCTGGCGAACACTGTGGCCTGCGGTGGCTTGGGCAGGGTGCGGACGGTGGTGGTGGTGCTGATGGTACGGCTGCCTGCGGGCGAAGAAGTGGTGCTATAGGAAGCCGTTGCCGTGATGGGGTAGTCGCCGTCAGCCGATGCCGGTGCGGTGATCTTCCACGTGGTGGTCAAGGTGCCACCAGCGGGCAGCGTCGAGGCCGTTGCGGGCGTGGATGGTGTTGCCGTCCACCCCTCGGGCAGCTCCAACGACACGGCCAGGTCATTGATGGCGGCCGGTTCGTCGGAGACAAACGTGGTGACGAAGTCCTGGGCCTTGCCCTGCTGAACCACATCGCCTTGGAGCGACGCTGAGAGTTGGGCACAGGCAGGGACAGCTTCGGAGGCGCCGAGATCCTCCACCAGGAAGTTGTCCAGGGTGAAGTCCGAACCATTCGAGCTGCCGGTTCGCTGCAGCCCCACAAAGTAGTCTCCGCAGAAGCCGGTATCGAGGATTTGCTCAAACCGGGCGGTGGACGTTTTGGCGTCGATCGCCTGGCTGCCCGTCACTGCGGGACCTGCCTGGGAGTCGTAGCCGGAAACCCACGCGTATTGCCCGGCCTTGGAGTTCTGGTAGTCGAAGGACACCTTGTACTTGTGGCCCGCCTGGAACGGCACGGTCGCCTCGGTGGTGCGGTAGACCATGCCCGGTCCGCCGTTGGGGGCGAGGTTTTCATCGTGGGCGATCAGCGACCAGGTGCCGTCCAGTACTTCGTCGATCACGTTGGCATCCCAGCCTTTTTGGGTGAAGGGTTCGTTGCGCTCGGTGATGTGCGTTCGCGGGTCCGTGGAGCCGCCGGCGTTGCCCTTGACGAACGGTCCCCAGCCTTGGTCTACGTGCTCGAAGTCCTCGCTGAGAACTCCGGTGGTGGCAACCCGGGCGGTCTTCGCCGCCCGGAAGTCGTCGACGCGCACTGTTGCGTCGCCGTCGGCCGCTGTCATGGTGACCGTGGCCTTGGTGTTGTTGTGGGGCACGTCCACCAGCACGCGGATCCGCTGGAAGGCTGTGCCATGCTTCTCGTCGCCGGCCACGTAGTTTTCGGCGTTGGACGAATCGATAGTGACGCTTTCAGTCTTGCCGTTGATGTCCACGGAGAGCGTGGTGGGCCGGGTCTTGCCGGGTTGGATTTCAACCCACGCGCTGACGGATTGGGTTCCGGCGTCCAGCTTTACTTCCTGGCTGATCGACGACGGCGTTGCCCCCAGCTCGGCCAAGCGGCGGCCTTTGTCGTCGCGGACCTGGGTGACGCTGCCGGTGGGGTTCCAGGGCGCAAGGTCTGCTCCGTTGAAGCCGGGATCGCTGAATGCCGTTCCTGCGCCGAAGTCGGCCTTCTTGGGCAGATCGGCCTTGTTGTTCTTCGGGGCAAGGACGTAGGCCTGCTTGGCGTCCGCCGTGACGGTGACCTGTCCGTTGACCACCGGGACGTCGGCGACCTTCACGCGTCCGTTGTCAGTCAGTCTGAACAGTTCGAGTGAGCTGGACTTGGCGAAGGGCGCTGTGAGCGTCCACGTGCTGGCACCCCCCGCCGGGTTGTAGTGGTAGAGCTTGTCGGCCTTGCCGTTTTCCTTGGAGGACCACGGGAGCAAGTAGGTTCCACCCTGCAGGACGGAGGCGCCGCCTACGGTGATGTTGCGTTCTGCAGCCGTGTTTCCGGTGACGGACACGCCATCGGCGAGGTCGATCCGGTCAGCCGTCCACTTGGTGATCTGGTGGTGCTGCAGGAACTTGGCCGGCAGGTTGGCCGTCCACACGTTCTCGCTGAAAGCATTGAAGTCGTTCTGCCCGGTCCAGCCTTCGAACTCCACAATATGGCTCACGCCGAGTTTGGGATCGGGGTTCCAGACGTCCGACTGGGTGTTGTTGATGAAACGCAGGATCTGCGAGTTGATGCCCTTGTTGGTGGAGCCGCCGTACTTCTCATCGTTGGCCCAGTGGGACCACGTGTTGTTCCGGGAAAGGTGGTCTGCCCATTCGGAGCCCACCCGGAAGCCGTTCTTGACCAGTTCCTGCTGCAGGCGCTCGGCGAGCCAGCCGAACTCGTAGTAGACGTCCACGTAGACGAAGTCCAGGTTCTTGTCCGTGGCTTCGCGTAGTTCCTTGATGCGCTGGGCGAGTTTGCCGGAGTTGATGTCCTCACGCTGGTTCATGTAGTAGGACTGGTCCAGCCAATTCCAGCCCAAGCCCTTGTCGGCGCGCAGCAGGTCCTCGCTGAAGGACTTGGCTTCGGGATAGATTTCGGTGGCATTGATGTGGACGCCAAAGCTGGCGTTCCAGTCTTTGCCTTCCTTGACCAGCTTGTTGAGGTCCTCGAGGCCACCGGCCCGGGTGTTGAAGTTGTTGCCGTAATCCGTGTTGGCGGAGTCGTGGCCCTCGCTGGTGTAGCCCTTGAGCATGGCCACCTGGCCCAGGCCGTCTGTGGCCAGGGAGATGCGTTTGACGTCGTCCAAGGTGCGCAGGAACGGGTGGGTTGCCTGGGACGCAAAGTTGAACGGGATGTGGGTGATCACGTTGTCCGGTGTCTGTTCGCCCTTGTTGGCGCTGACCTGGATGGACCTCATGGCAATCGCAGCGTCCTGCCAGTCCACACCGCCGTCGGCGTTCGCGTCAGGGGTGATGGCCACGCGTGTCCAGGGAAGTTCCTCGGTGGCTGTTGAGCCTTCCGCACGGTAGAGCCATTGGCCGCTGGCGAGCCCCATGGTCACTCCGCCGGCACCGTCGCTGACAGCTTGGCGCCAGAACCTGCCCCGGTCCTTGGCGCCTGGACCGGAGGACGTGTCGTAGAGGGCGTTTGATTCGACGGCGGCACCCAGGGCTGCGGTGTTGGCCAGTGCATAGGCCGAGCTCTTGGCTGCGGCATCCAAAGGAGTCGACGCGGTAATCGGCGTGAATTCGTCACCTGTGACGCTCCGGTCCACGGAGAGGTTGGCCGTGGATACCTGGGCTCCTGGCTGTGCGGAGCCCACGGACACCAGGTTCAGCCGGGGGAGTTGCAGGGTCCTGACCTGGTGCTCCGCAGAGTCCTTGATCTCAGTGACATTGAACGAGACGACGTTCTTCTTCACGGACAGCCGGGCCTTGATCAGGGTGTTGCCGAATTCCGGGACGGTCAGGACGTAGTCCCTTGTGTCCTTTCCGGAGGCGGCGGATGTACCGGTGACCGTGTACTCCACACCGTTGAGCGTGATGGTGCTGAGGCGGGTTGTAGTGCCGTCAAGGCGGGCCTTGGTAGCGGTATGGGTGTAGCCGAGGACCTGCGGAAAAGTGGTGGCGACGTCAACGCGTAGGTCGCCGGATGTGATGGTGGCAGTGTCGGCGGCGCTGACGATGTCTGCAGGTGGGGTGGACGGGGCTGCAGTTGCCGGTGGAATGGCCAGCAGTCCCAACGAGGATGAGGCGACGACGCAGGCCAAGCTCAACGAGGCGAGGCGTCTTGGGGGTGACAAGCGGGGCATTATGCTCCTTCTTGATTATTCCGAGCTAGTAACAGTCATGTTCTTGCGGACTCGTCTAAGCCTGCTCTATAGGACAGAAGTTGACAAGAGTTAACAGTCAGTTAACTTAACTGCACATCTCGGCACACGCTTTCCCCGCAACGGACGGACGCGGGATGGCGCGCAGGGAATGAGCAGTCTTCTCGAGTGGATGATCCTTGTGAGATCGAAAATGATCGTTTAGTGTTTCTATAGATCAGAAAACGTCATTAAGCTGAGCGGGAGCGAAACACACGATGAGCGAGAACACACTGGGTGCCTTCATGGACGAAGAGCTGGTCTCCCAGCCCGAAGTCTGGCAGCGCGCCGTCGGGCAGGCACGTTCTGAACAGCTGCTTCCTGCGGACGGCAAGCGCATCGCCGTCATTGGTTGCGGGACGTCCTGGTTCATGGCCCAAAGCTACGCCGCCGCCCGGGAATCCGCCGGGAAGGGAGTCACGGATGCTTTCGCTGCTTCAGAGGCCTTCCTGAACAGCAACAGTGCCGATCGCCAGTACGACGCCGTTGTGGCAATTACGCGGTCGGGCACCACCACTGAGGTGCTGGAGATCCTGGCTGAGCTTCAGGGGATCGTCCCGACGGTAGCGATCATCGGCGACACCTCCTCACCGATCGTCCCGTTGGCAGACGCCGTGATCGGACTTCCGTACGCGGATGAGCGTTCCGTCGTGCAGACGCGCTTCGCCACCACGGCATTGGTGTACATGCTGACAAGCCTTGGTATCGATGTGCAGCAAGCCATCGCGGATGCACGCGACGCCGTGACGTCTCCGGTCTCCCAGGAACTCCTGGACGCCGAGCAGTTCACTTTCCTTGGCACCGGCTGGACGGTGGGCCTGGCCCACGAGGCCGGCTTGAAAATGCGCGAAGCTGTCCAGGGTTGGACCGAGTCCTACCCGGCCATGGAGTACCGCCACGGTCCCATTTCCATCGCTGCTCCGGGCCGTGTCACCTGGTTGTTCGGCGCCCAGCCCGAAGGCCTCGACAACGATATGGCAGTCACTGGTGCCCTCTACATCCACACAGACAAGCACCCTTTGGCGGAACTCGCGCGTGTTCACAAGGTAACCCTGGAGCGCGCACGCGTCCGTGGACTGAATCCGGACCTGCCCCGCAACCTGACGCGTTCCGTCATTCTCGACGCCTCCGCCTAGGCAACCGACATGGTTCTCGGAGCCGCAGAATCACCGGTCCTCTCCTTCGACGTTGGCGGGACCGACATCAAAGCTGGTCTGGTGGATGCCCGGGGGACTGTGCTGGGCATGCGCCGCGTTCCAACGCCCCTGGACTCCTTGAGGCCAGGGGATGCAGTCCTGGACCGGCTCGCTGAGCTGGCCGACGAGCTCGCTGCCGAGTTCCCGGGCTCACCCGCCCGGGCAGCCGGCATCATCGTTCCCGGAATCGTGGACTCCGTGGCCGGCGTGGGTATCTACTCCGCCAATCTCGGATGGCGCAATTTCCCGTTTACGGCCGAAGCGGAAAAACGGCTCGGGATCCCGGTGGCGTTCGACCACGATGTCCGTTCCGCAGCTGCCGTTGAACACACTTTCGGCGGTTCGAAAGAGTTCAACGACGTTGTGGTGATGGTGGTGGGCACCGGCATCGCCGCTGCCGTCTTCTCAGGCGGTAAGGCGGTTACGGCGGGAGGCTTTGCCGGCGAACTCGGCCACGCGCAGGTCCCGGACCCGGATGCCGCGCCTGGCGCCGCGGGCTCCACCATCCTGGAATCCGTGGGTTCGGCCGGCGCCATAGCCAAGCGTTACCACCGCTTGTCAGGAAACAGGGTAAACGGTGCCCGTGGCGTCCTCCTCAGGGCAAACTCCGGCGATGCGCTGGCCGCACGGGTTTGGGCGGATGCCGTGGATGCCCTCGCTTTCACCATCTGCCAGTGCGTCAACATCATCGGGACCGAAGCGGTGGTCATCGGTGGCGGCCTGGCTGAGGCCGGGGACGAGCTCCTGGAGCCTCTCCGCACGCGCGTGGACCACATCCTCGACTTCCAGCGCCGCCCACAACTGATACGGGCCGAGCTGGGGCAAGACGCAGGCCTGCTTGGTGCGGCCTTGAACGCCCGTGCACTCTTGGGAGCCACACAATGAAGCGCGCCGCCGTGAACCGAATCATCACCGTCACCGCCAATCCGGCCATAGACATGACCTACGCAGTGCAAGGGATCACCGAGGGCGCAAGCCACCGGGTGCCCACCCCTTTGAGCCGCGCAGGCGGCAAAGGCATCAACGTAGCCCGCGTCACGCACCAGCTCGGCTATCCCGTCCTCGCCATTGCCCCCACCGGAGGCGCGGCAGGACAGACGCTCGCTGCTGAACTCTGGACCAGCGGAGTGCCGCACACCCTGGTGGGCGTCGCCGCTGAGACCCGCCGCAGCATCGCGCTGGTGGACACGGTGGCAGGCGAAACGTCCATCTTCAACGAGGAGGGCCAAGCGCTCCTGCCCGACGACTGGCGCTCGCTCCGGATCGCCGTGGTGGAGGCCGTGAGCGGCAACCGCAACCTGCCGGCCTCCGTCCTGGTGGGCTCAGGAAGCCTGCCTCCGGGCGCTCCGGCGGATTTTTACCCGGAACTGGTTCGGCTGGCCCACGACGCCGGCATCCCGGCCATCATTGACACCTCCGGTCCCGGAATCATCGCCGCAGCAAAAGCGGGCGCCGATGTTCTTAAACCGAACCACCACGAGCTGGCCGAAGCGACCGGCGAGACCAGCCTTGAAGCGGCGGCCCTGTCGCTGATCGACATGGGTGCCCGCACGGTACTGGTCAGCGCCGGAGCAGATGGCATGCTCGCCTTCGACCACGCCGCCCCCGGCGGCTACTGGAGCGCCCGCTTGCCGGAAGCGCTCAGTGGCAACCCCACGGGAGCGGGCGACGCCGGTGTGGCGGCTGCCGCCGTCGCACTCGCCGAAGGCATCACAGAGCCCCGCGAGATACTTCGCCGGGCTACAGCGTGGTCGGCCGCGGCCGTGCTGATGCCCGCCGCGGGCGAAGTTTCGCCCCGGTACCAGGAACTTCAAGACCAACTGATCGTGACATGGAAGGAGACCCGGTGACCCTGGTCAACACGCGGGAACTCATGGACGGGGCCGCCGCCTCAGGCACCGGCCAAGGCGCGTTCAACATCATCCACATCGAAACCGCCGAAGGGCTGGTGGCGGGAGCCGAAGCGGCAGGTGTCCCACTGATCCTGCAGATCTCCGAGAACTGCGCCAAATACCACGGCGGGCTGGAGCCGATCGCATCAGCTGCTTTGGCGATAGCCCGATCCGCCGCTGTGCCTGTGGCACTCCACCTGGACCACGCAGAGTCCGAAGACCTCGCGCTCGCTGCGGTGGATCTCGGCTTCGGTTCGGTCATGTACGACGGCGCGCATCTGCCCTACGAGTGGAACGTGGAGGTTACCCAGCGCGTAGCGAAGTACGCCCACGAGCGCGGCGTTTATGTCGAGGCTGAGCTCGGCAAAGTGGGAGGCAAAGATGGTGCCCATGCTCCGGGAGTCCGGACGGACCCCGCCGAGGCCCGGGCATTTGTAGAAGCCACAGGCGTGGACGCCCTCGCCGTTGCCGTTGGATCCTCGCATGCCATGACGGAACGAAGTGCCTCATTGGACCTTCACCTGATCACCCGGCTGAAGTCCGCCGTCGGAAAACCGCTGGTCCTCCACGGCTCTTCAGGCGTCACAGACGAGATGCTCGTAGCTGCTATTGGCGCGGGTATGACTAAAATCAACGTATCCACACATTTAAACGGGTTCTTTACCCGCGCCGTCCGTGAGTACCTCGATGCCAACCCTGCAGTGGTGGATTCCCGGAAGTACCTCAAGGCCGGTCGTGATGCCCTTGTGCTGGAGTCCGCACGTATGCTGACGCTGTTCGCCAAAGCGAAATAGCCGGAACCCGCGAAAGGCTCGTCATGACCCGCACCGATCGGCTGACCGCCATCCTCGATCTCCTGGCCGAGTCCGGCCATGTGGAAGTCGAGGACATCGTGACGCGTCTTGGCGTGTCACCAGCCACGGCCCGACGGGACCTCGATAGCCTCGCCAAGCAGCGCTTGCTCAGCCGCACCCGGGGTGGCGCCACCACTGGATCAGTGGCCTACGACCTTCCGGGCCGGTACAACCGTGACGATCACGCTGTGGCCAAACAGGAAATCGCCCTGGCAGCGTCTGCGTTGATCCGGCCCGGTGCTGTGATTGGGCTCAGCGGTGGAACCACCAACACAGCGCTGGCACAGCTCCTTTCCACCCGTGAGGACCTCAACGCTCCTTCCCACACGCCCACCCTGACCGTGGTGACCAATGCCATCAACATTGCCTCGCAGCTGGCAGTGCGTCCCAACATCAAGATCATGGTCACCGGCGGCATCCTGAACCCGCGCTCCTACGAACTCGTGGGCCCCTACACCGATGTCATCATGCAGAAAGTTGCCTTGGACATCGCGTTCATTGGCGTCAATGGCGTGGACCCGGACCTCGGCCCCACCATCACCGACGAAGGCGAAGCCATGGTCAACACCGTGATGGCACGCCGGGCCACTGAATCCTACGTTGTGGCGGACTCTTCCAAGGTGGGCCGCCGGTCCTTTGCTGCCATGGCAGGCTACGACTTCAGGCACCTCATCACCGATTCCGGCATCAGCGCCGAGGACAAAGCCGCCTTCGAAGCCAAGGGCACCGACGTCATCGTCGCTCCTGCCAGCTAGGGTCTGCCAGCCGGGTTTGCTTTCTAGAACCGCATCCTTGGCGCGTGCAGCACCGAGTCGTCCACATCCCTGGGCACCCACTGGCTGAACGGCAAGTCCAGACTGTACTGGTCGCCGTCGTTCTTGATCAGTGTCCGCAGCTCGGCGTTATCCGGGTTATTGAGCGATTCGAAGTATTCCACTGTCCAGTGGAACCAGCGCATGCAGAACAGGCGCATGGTCAGGCCGTGCGTCACCAGGAGCGTGTTCGGCGCGTAGGTGGGCTTTTGCCAGTGGCGGTACAGCGTCTCCATGAACGAAGACACGCGGTCATACACATCCGAGCCGGACTCGCCCTCACGGAACCTGTAGAAGAAGTGTCCGTAGAGATTGCGAAGTTCTTTCTGATCTTCGATTTCCCCCGCAATTTGGAAGTTCGCCCAGTCCTGCTCCCGCAGCCGCGGTTCCTCGATGACACGTTCGATCAGCGGGCCCAGGTTCATCGCCTCAAGTGTCTGGTAGGCGCGAAGATACGGCGACACATAGACGCAGACTTGCTCGCCGTCCAGTTTCCTGCGAAGGTCTTCGCCCGCGATCCGGGCTTGCTCCACTCCCAGTTCGGTCAGCGGGATCCGATAGTCCGGCACGCGGTTGTAGATGGACGTGTCGGCATTAGCGGCTGACTGGCCGTGCCGGATCATGAAGATTCTCTCTGGGGCACCCATCCCACCAAGCATAGGGTGGCGGTTCCCGGCAAAGAGGCAGGAACTGCGGGCAAGATAGGTACATGTTCCTTGCTTCCCGTCGCCGGCTGCGCGCCGAAGTGCTTATTGTGCTGGGCCTGTCCCTGGGCCAGTCGGCCGTTTACTCCGTGGTGCAACTGCTGGACAAGATGACGCGGGCACCCCTGGCCGATGCAACGTCAACCCTGAACAGGTCCCAAAGCACCCGCGAATACTTTGACCTCACCTACCAGTTGTTGGACATCGTCTTCGCCCTGGTGCCGGTGGCCCTCGTGTTCTATTTCCTGTCCACCAACGCTCCCGGTGGTCGCGACGGCGGGGGAGGCTCGGCGTTCGCCCGGCTCGGCTTTAACTTTGCCCGGCCCGGCAAGGACCTTCTCCAAGGCGTGGGACTGGCTGCCGCGATAGGCATTCCCTCGCTCGGCCTGTACGCGGCCGGTCGTGCCCTCGGAATCACCACTGCGATTGTCCCCAGCGGACTGGACGCCTACTGGTGGACAGTGCCGGTGTTGATCCTCTCGGCCATGCGCCACGCGATCGTCGAAGAGGTGATCGTGGTGGGGTACCTCATGGACCGCTTCGGCAAGTTTGGATGGAGCATGCCGGTAGCCATCGTGGTCAGTGCCGTCCTGCGCGGCAGCTACCACCTGTACCAAGGCTTCGGACCATTCATTGGCAATGTGGTCATGGGGCTGGTGTTCGCCTGGATCTACACCAAAACCAAGAGGGTGATGCCTTTGGTTATCGCCCACGCGTTGTTGGACATCGTGGCGTTCGTTGGATTCAGCCTGTTCGGAAAGGCGATGGGCCTCGGCTGAGCCGGTCAGTTGGGTCAGAACCCCGTTAAACGTATCCGGCCGCCATCCGTGGGTGACGTCATTGGCACCCGCGGATGGCGGCCGAAGCTTTCCCGGGCATGGTTGACCGGTACGGGACTGCTCCCGATGGATGGGACGGTCAGATGGTCACGGCCCCGGAGGCCGTTTCGAAGGTTACTGACATGATGCCCGGCGTACCGTGCGGAGCCATCCACTGGACAGCGACGTCCTCAAGTGGCTTTTCCACCGGTTCGCCCAGCCATTCGGTGACGCGTTCCGCCGAGCCCGCAATGGTGAGGCTGGACATCTTGACGTCGCTCTCGTAGATCCTGGACGGGTGCAGTGAGGGGTCGCCCTCCCACTTGAGCAAGTACGGGACCTGGGGATCGGCGATCAAGCCCAGGATACCGATCTGCTGCCACACCAATTCGCGGCCGTCAGGAAACTTGCGGTTGCCCGGAACAGCGGAGCGGCCGAGGCGGTCTTCGAAGGGGGCGAGGTCGTCAACGGCCACGCACCAGCCCATCCAACCGCCACCGGCGGCCGAACGTGCACGGACGGCCTGGCCAAAAGGTGCCTTGTCGGAAGCCGGGTGGTCCAGGACCTCCACAACCTCCAGGTATTTGTTATCCGCGAGGGGAATGATCATGTTCCGGGTGCCGAAGCGCGGGTGCACTCCGCCCCGGACAGCGTCCACTCCCAATGCCGCGGAAATTCGTTCGGTAGTGGCCAAGAGGCCATCTCGTTCACAGGCGTAAGAGACGTGATCCATGCGCATGGCTTCATCTTGGCACTTTGTGATCGGGGTCTCAGCTAAGTCAAGCCTAACCAAGGTGGGATGTGTTGGGCGGGCGTGGGTTTACGTCATGAAGGGACTTTCGACGTCCGATGGATTCTGCCGGCGTCACAAAGCTGCCTTAGCCCCGGAACACTTCCTAGACTGGCCCCAGCTCACACCTACTGCGTTTCCCCCAGAACCCATGCGCCACGAACAGGAGAACTCCATGTCCCAAGGATGGTCTTTCGAAACCCGCCAGATCCACGCTGGCCAGGAGCCTGACTCCGCCACGGGAGCACGGTCGCTGCCGATTTACCAGACCACGTCCTTCGTGTTCCCCAGCGCCGAGAGCGCAGCCAACCGCTTCGCGCTGGCCGAACTCGCACCGATCTACACCCGAATCGGAAACCCGACCCAGGACGCCGTCGAGCAGCGCGTTGCGAGCCTCGAAGGCGGTTTGGGGGCACTCCTGCTCAGCTCGGGGCAGGCTGCGGAAACCTTCGCCATCCTCAACATTGCCGAGGCCGGCGACCACATTGTGGCCAGCCCCAGCCTCTATGGCGGTACGTACAACCTGCTGGCGCACACGCTGAAGAAGTTCGGGATTTCGGTGACGTTCGTGGAGGACCCGGACAATCTGGACCAGTGGCGTGATGCTGTCCAGCCGAACACCAAGTTGTTCTTCGGCGAGGTGGTTTCCAACCCACGCCAGGACGTGCTGGACATCGAGGGTGTCGCCCGCACCGCCCACGAGGCCGGCGTGCCCCTCATCGTGGACAACACCCTGTCCACGCCGTACCTCATCCGTCCCATCGAGTGGGGCGCCGATATCGTGGTGCACTCCGCTACCAAGTACCTCGGCGGTCACGGTTCTGCCATCGCCGGCGTGATCGTGGACTCCGGCAACTTCGACTTCGGCAAGGACCCGGAACGATTCCCGGGCTTCAACACCCCGGATCCGAGCTACAACGGGCTGGTTTATGCCCGGGACCTGGGCAAGGACGGTGCGCTGGGTGCCAACCTCTCCTACATCCTCAAGGCCCGCGTCCAACTGCTTCGCGACCTCGGCTCCGCGGTGTCCCCGTTCAACGCCTTCCTGATCGCCCAGGGGCTGGAGACGCTGAGCCTGCGGGTGGAACGCCACGTGGCCAACGCCGCCAAGGTTGCTGAATGGCTTGAAAGCCACGACGACGTCGAATCGGTCGCCTATGCGGGCCTGCCCTCCAGCCCGTGGTACGACCGCGGCCGGAAGTATGGCCCCAAGGGCACTGGCGCCATTGTTGCCTTCAACATCAAGGGTGGCGTCGATGCGGGCAAGCGCTTTGTGGACGGATTGGAGCTTCATTCACACGTGGCCAACATTGGTGATGTCCGCTCTCTGGTTATCCACCCGGCGTCCACTACGCACAGCCAGCTGACGGTTGAACAGCAGTTGGTGGCTGGCGTGAACCCCGGCTTGGTGCGCTTGTCCGTGGGGATTGAGCACGTGGATGACATCATCGCCGACCTCGAAGCCGGATTCCGGGCCGCCAAGGGAGCCTGAACCCAGTCCTGAAAGCCGCGGCTCAACCGCGCCTGGCACTGTTTCCGGAATGCCACCCGGGCCGACGATTATTCGCCGGGTGGCATTCCGTAGTGCTGCTTCCTGAACGAAAACGCCCCAAATCGTCACACTGTTGTCACATTCTTCGCCAGAAGCGCCCTGTTTTTCCTAGACTCTTCGTATTAGGTCATGAGTGCCAGCACACAGCCCCGGCTTGCTGGCCGGCAACCCTCCTCCGCGGTGGGGTGCCCCGGGTGAAGACCTGGCCTGTTCGCACGCAAGGCGACGGGCAAGCGCGAGGTTAGGTGTCAAAGGAATGACCATTACTGCTACAGCCATTTCCACATCGGAAGAACAAGACGGAACGGTCAAGTACGCCGGCATTGGGCCGCTGGAACTTGAGGCCGGCGGATTCCTGCCGAATGTTGTGCTGGGTTATGAAACCTGGGGCCAGTTGAATGCGGACGCTTCCAACGCGGTGCTTATTCAGCATGCCCTCACCGGCAGCACTCATGTAGCCCGTGGAGCCACGGACGAAGAGGGGTGGTGGGAGCAACTCGTGGGACCAGGTGCAACCATCGACACTGACCGGTTCTTCGTGGTCTCCATCAACATCGTGGGCGGCTGTTACGGAAGCACCGGCCCGTCCTCTGAAGCACCGGACGGCAGGCCGTGGGGCTCGCGGTTTCCGCTGGTCACCCTGCGGGACAGCACGGAGGCCGAAGCGCGGCTGGCCGACGCCCTGGGTATTAAGGCCTGGCATGCGGTGCTGGGTGGTTCCATGGGAGGAGCCAGGGCGCTTGAGTGGGCCGTGACGTTCCCTGAACGCGTTAAACGTTGCGCCGTTATTTCGGTGGGGGCCTACAGCACGGCAGAGCAGATTGCTTTCGCCCAAGCCCAGACCCTGGCCATCCGGCAGGATCCGAATTTCAATAACGGTGACTATTACGGCGGCCCGGCACCCGAGCACGGCCTGGCATTGGCCAGGCGGATCGCCCACATCACCTACCGTTCGGCGCTGGAGTTGGACTTCCGTTTCGGCAGGGCAGCCCAGCATCAGGAGACCCCGCTCGCCGCTGCAGTGTTGGGGGAGCGCGGCCGCTACCAAGTGGAAAGCTACCTTGACCACCAAGGCACCAAGCTGGTCCGACGCTTCGATGCCAACAGCTACATTGCCATCACCGAGGCCTTGATGTCCCACGACGTCACTCGGGGCCGTGGATCGCTCCCGGACTCACTGTCCCGCACCACCGCGGAATTTTTCGTGGCGGCCGTGGACAGCGACAGGCTTTACTTCCCGGCCCAGTCGCGGGAATTGGCAGCAGCCCTTCCGGGCGACGTGCCCGTCCATGTCATTGAGGCGCCGATCGGCCACGACGGCTTCCTGACGGAAATCGGACAGCTTTCGGCACAGCTTCGCGAGGCCTTCTTCGCTTAGCCCTCAACCGTTCATGATGTCGCCGCGCTGCTTCATGTAGTCCTCCATGGCGATCTCACCGTTGCTGAATTTCGCATCCAGCTCGGCCAGCTTCCTCGCCCGGTAACCTTGCGGCTCGGAGCTGCCGGCGGTGGGGAACTGTTCCGGGGATGAAGGGCCCGACGGCGGTACCGACTGCGGTGCAGCGTCTGCGGGGCGGATGACGACTGGCTCGGATGGGTACCCGGGACCGTTCTGTGCAGGGTAGTTCTGTGCAGGGTAGCCCTGTGCAGGGTAATTCCGGGGCGGGTAGCCGGGGCCGGGATGCGGCTGCCCAGGGTAATTCTGCTGCGGGTATTCTTGCTGCGGGTAGCCGGGGCCGGGCAGATTCTGCTGCGGGTAGCCGGGGCCGCGGAAGTCGCCATGCTGGATCCGGCGCGCCCGGGAGCGGTTATACATGCGGATCCCGAGCGGAATCAGCCACGAGCAGACGATGATCCAGAAGATCAGATTGTTCACGGTGCAGGCCTCCTAGGTCTTCTCCCAGCTTAGCCCTGCTGCTGAAATCGACTCGGCGACGTCACACCAGCTTGGTCGCCATCCCCAGGAACCGGCCGTAGCGCTCCACCTCGGCTTCAAGCGCGGCTTGCTGCTCTGCCGTTGCCGGCCGGTTCATGCGGACATCCAACTCACAAGCCCCGCCGGAGAATCCGTGACGCCACCATCCGGCCAATCTCCCGTTCAGGAGAACTACATGCATGGGCCCGTTGTCCTCGGGGAAGAACGGCGCTGTTCCGCCGAGGTAATGCCGGCTCTGGGAATAGCCCATGACGTACTCGTCGTAGCACTGGATGAGGTCGATGCGGGTAAGCCCGGAGTCCTCGGCAAGCGAAGGATCGCCACCGCTCGAGAGAGCCTCCACTTCCTCCGAGGCCAGATGAAATTCGAGGTCGTCAAAGTGAACTGATTCCAGGGCCCCCGGGGACAGTTCACCAGCCACGTGGATCCCGAGTTTCACGTCCTTCATGGTGAGACCTGACCACGCCGCGCAATCCTTCACCGTGGCGGGTCCGCGGCTGCTGAAGTACCGGAGTGCCAACTGACCCAACGACTGTTCGCGGTCCTCGCCGGTAAGCGGCCCGGCCGTGTGGCCCGGAACGCGCTCATCGAACAGTGCATACGTCTGCTTCAACGCCCCGCCGGCCGAGCGGACGGGGGAGCCACTCACCAGGATCCGGCTGATTTCCGCGTGCATGAGGTGGTAGATAAACCCCAGCCCCTTACTGGGCAGGCCTGCTAGTCCCAGTACCCCGGCCAGCTCTTCGCGGGTCTTGTGGGCGCCGTCGGCCACGGCGTTGGCGAGCATCCGGCCACTGAGCGCGGCTGTTTCCTGGTCCACCCCGGTCTGGCGGTACATGCCCTTGTTGCCCTGATGCAGGCGGTCCGCGGAAAGCCCCATCAGCCAGCGGAGGTCGTCCCGGTGCACAAAATGCCAGGTGGGCCGGAGGATGTGCGTCCGCAGGATTGTTCCGTCGCCTACAGCCTGCTCCACATCGGAGGAAGTCGTGGCTGTGGCCCTTTGCGCAAGCGTCCACCGGGCATAGGGAAACTCCTGGGATTGCACGGCCAGGAGGTTGCGGACCACGTCTGCGGCATTCCCGGCGACGGGAGATCGCAGCTGTTGCCTTCGCAGGCGCAGCCGCCGGACATTGTCCCCAAGGCTGGACCCGTCAGCCGTCACTGCGGTCCTCGAAACACCTTGCCGTCACCGTCACCCTAGCGGCGCGGCAGCAAAGTGCCGCTGGGGCCGAAGACAGGTCCCGGCGTCGGACGCTTGGCGGTGATGCCGTCACCTGAGGATTGGTGCCTTAGGCGGCGGATGACCCACGGGACGAAGTACTCGCGCGCCCAGACGAGGTCGGACGATCGGGCCTCGCGCCATGTACGCGGGGGTAATGGTTTGGGCATCAAGGGCTCCAGCGTATGTTCTACGTTCAGCGCCTCCAGGACCATGGTTGCGATGGTGTGGTGGCCCAACGGGGAGAAGTGCAGGCGGTCGACATCCCACATTTGCGGATCAGCCAACTGCCGCAGCGACCACATGTCGGCAACCACGGCGTCGTGGCGTGCCGCTACCGTACGGAGGTTCTCGTTGTAGATAGCCACCTTGCCGCGAATGCGCCCCAGGACCGAGGCGGCCGTGTCCGGGCCGTTGAAAAGCACCACAGTGGCTCCGGTGGAGCCCAGTTCGCCTACTGCGACATCGAGTTTCTCTGCCAGCAGGTCGGGGTCGCCGCCAGGCCGGATGAGATCGTTGCCGCCGGCAGAGATGGATACCAGGTCCGGCTGCAACTCAAGGCATGGGCCCACTTGTTCGTCAATGATCTGCTGCAGCAGGCGGCCCCTGATGGCGAGGTTGGCGTAGGCGAAATCCTCGTGTCCCCGGCCAAGCTCCTCGGCAACGCGGTCCGCCCACCCGCGGTAACCTCCGGGGTTCATGGGTTCGGGGTCGCCGATGCCCTCCGTGAACGAATCGCCCAAGGCCACATAACGGCCCCAAGGGTGTTTTTGGCCAGGTCCGCCTGGATTTAACAATGGATTGTTCTCACTCACGTTCATATCCTGCCCCGGGACCGCGAACCTACGCCACCGTAGGTTGTTACTTGCGGGTAACTGTAAGAATGGAACCATGACTGAAGCCCCCGCATTCCCCGCGCCCGTTGTCCTGTGGTCCCACGACGAAGCCGAGCGTGCCGGCAAGCCACTCCTGGTCCTGCTGCACGGCTACGGCTCCAACGAAGACGATCTCTTCAGCCTGGCCGGGCTGCTGCCTGAGGGCTTCGTGGTGGCGGCACTCCGGGCGCCGATGCCCATGGGTCCGGGCTTCACATGGTTCCCGCTCACGGCTTCCATCGATTATTCGCTGGATGCCGTGAAGCTCGCCGCGGAATACGCGTTGGAGTGGCTGGATACGGTCAAGGCGAACCACTCTTCCGTGACGTTGCTTGGCTTCTCCATGGGCATGGCGATGGCCACCACCATGCTCCGGTACCGTCCCGCGGACTTTGCCGCCGTCGTGGGACTTTCAGGTTTTGTGATCGACGCCGGCGCTGACGCCGCCTTCAGGGATGACGAACTGGACGGCTCGATGCCCATGTTCTGGGGCCGGGACCAGCAGGATCCGGTCATCACCCAGGACAAGATCGAATACACCATGGGCTGGGTGCGCAAGCATGTAGACCTCACCAAGGTGCTCTACACCGGGATGTGGCACGGCATCAACCAGCAGGAGATCGGACACGTGGGTGAATTCCTGACCCACAAAGTCCTCACCGATTGAGTTTTTGTACAGATAACGCCCCCAAGAGCCGTTCTGGAGGGCGTTATCTGTACAAAATCCCAGTGCGTCAGGCGGCGGCGATCCGCACTGTCTGGCCGTTGACGGTGACGGTATCGCCCACGTGGAGTTGGCGGCCGCGGCGGTCATCGATCTCGTCGTTGACTTTGACCAAGCCGTTCTTGATGAGCTCCGTGGCTTCGACGCCGTCTTCCACGAGGTTGGCAAGCTTCAGCAGTTGGCCAAGGCGGATCATGTCGTCGCGGATGGGGATCTCTTCGATTTCCGGATTGCTCATACAGCAATGATGCCTGAAGTAGTGTGGTGACGGTGCCACAGCCTTCTCCCCGTCCCGTCCTTCCCCTCGCCGTTGGCCTCCCCATTGCCGTCGCAACAGGCTTGGTCATTCCGCTCCAAGGAAGGATCAACGGAGCACTCGGGGCCCGGCTCGACGACGGTATTGCCGCCGCGGTGGTGAGCTTCACCACAGGCCTCCTGCTCATCAGTGCAATTTCCTTCGCAACGCCCAAAGGCAGGGCCGGCCTCCAACGCATCATCCCCGCCGTCCGGAACCGCAGCTTTCCCCGCTTTTATGTCATGGCCGGTGCCATCGGTGCATTGTTCGTGTTTGCCCAGTCGTTCACCGTTGCCCTGCTGGGTGTCGCGCTGTTCACTGTCGCGGCCGTAACGGGGCAGACGCTGAGCGGACTGCTGGTTGACCGTATGGGTATCGGCCCGGGCGGCAAGCGTGCCATCACGGGAGTCCGGGTCCTCGGCAGTGTCCTCACCGTGGCCGCCGTCGCCTGGGCTGTGTCGCCAAGGTTCGGCGGCGACGCTGATGTCGCTTCGCTCGTGCTGCCCATCCTGCTGCCGTTGGCAGCCGGATTTTTCATGAGCTTCCAGCAGGCCATGAACGGTACAGCCACTGTCCACTACGGGACGCCCATCGCAGCCACCTTGGTCAACTTCATTGCGGGGTCGGTCATTCTGTGGATCGCATGGATCATCAAGCTGGCGGTGGCAGGGCCGGGAAACGCGCTTCCCGGTGAATGGTGGTACTACCTTGGCGGTCCCATGGGCTGCCTGTTCATCGGCCTGGCGGCTTTGCTGGTCAGGAGCCTTGGCGTGCTGATCACCGGTCTGGGCATGATCGCCGGTCAGTTGGTGGGATCGTTGGTGCTCGACGTCGTGATCCCCAGTCCCGGTGCGGTGGTCGCCTTGCCCACGGTGCTGGGTACGGTACTGACGCTTGCCGCGATCATCGTGGCTACCTTGCCGTGGCCCAAGGGAGCCTTTGCACGGAGAGGTACGGCCAAAGGCCGGTAGGGTAGAAGGCGCACGACTTTCAGGTATCTTCGGGTACTTGCAACAAACTTTCCCCAGCACCCCGCCGGACAACCTCGTCCGGATTTCCGGGGCCCACCGCGGACCGCACCCAGCGGCCCTGTAGAACAAATGGAGTTACCCATGGCAGCAAAATCCGTCCTTGACCAGGTCATTTCCCTCTCCAAGCGGAGGGGCTTTGTCTTTCAGGCCGGTGAAATCTATGGTGGCTCCCGTTCTGCGTGGGACTACGGTCCCCTCGGTGCGGAACTGAAGGAAAACATCAAGCGCCAATGGTGGCAGAGCATGGTCCGCGGCCGCGAAGACGTTGTAGGCCTGGACTCCTCTGTCATCCTTCCCCGCCAGGTATGGGAAGCATCCGGCCACGTGGAGGTCTTCTCCGACCCCCTGGTGGAATGCCTCTCCTGCCACAAGCGCTACCGCGCTGACCACCTCGAGGAAGAGTACGAGGAAAAGAAGGGCCGCCCGGCAGAAAACGGCCTCGCAGACATTGTCTGCGCCAACTGCGGCACCCGCGGCCAGTGGACTGAACCCCAGGAATTCTCGGGCCTCCTGAAGACCTTCCTGGGCCCCGTGGCCAGCGAGGAAGGCATGCACTACCTCCGCCCGGAAACCGCCCAGGGCATCTTCGTGAACTTTAACAACGTCCTCACCACGTCCCGGAAGAAGCCGCCGTTCGGCATTGGCCAGATCGGCAAGTCCTTCCGTAACGAGATCACACCGGGCAACTTCATCTTCCGTACCCGTGAATTTGAACAGATGGAGATGGAATTCTTCGTCGAGCCCGGCACGGATGAAGAGTGGCACCAGTACTGGATGAAGGAACGCATGTCCTGGTACACCGGCCTGGGCATCCGTGAGGACAACCTGCGCTTCTTCGAGCACCCGCTGGAGAAGCTGAGCCACTACTCCAAGGGCACCACGGACATCGAGTACCGCTTCGGTTTCCAGGGCTCCGAGTGGGGCGAGCTGGAGGGCATCGCCAACCGCACGGACTTCGACCTCTCCACGCACGCCAAGGCTTCCGGCACGGACCTGAGCTACTTCAACCAAGCCACCAATGAGCGCTACACCCCGTACGTGATCGAGCCCGCCGCCGGCTTGACCCGCTCCTTCATGGCCTTCTTGATCGACGCCTACACCGAAGATGAGGCACCCAACGCAAAGGGCGGCGTCGACGTCCGTACGGTGCTCAAGCTGGATCCGCGCCTGGCCCCGGTCAAGGCAGCCGTCCTGCCGCTCAGCCGCAACGAGGACCTGTCCCCGAAGGCCAAGGCATTGGGCGCCCAGCTGCGTAAGAACTGGAACATCGACTTCGACGACGCCGGCGCCATCGGCCGCCGCTACCGCCGCCAGGACGAGATCGGTACCCCGTTCTGCATCACCGTGGACTTCGACACCCTCGAAGACCAGGCCGTGACCATTCGTGAGCGCGACACCATGAGCCAGGAACGCGTTTCCCTGGACAAGGTTGAGGGCTACTTGGCAGCACGCCTGATCGGCGCCTGATCGTGGCATTGGAATACCGCGAGTGGAAGGAAGGCGATGACCTCACCCTCCTCGAAATCTGGGGTGGCCCGGAGACCCTTCCCGCGGAGCAGTTCCGTGCCGCCCTGGCGCCGTCCAGCAATCAACCATGGCGCCGTTGCATCGTGGCCGAGGACGTCGTGGACGGCGGGCGGATTCCCGTTGCAGCAGGCGTGGTTCATGAGGCTTCGCTGCACCCGGAACGCCTCTGGGCGTACATCGAGGTCGCCAAGGACCACCGCCGCAGCGGCGTAGGCGCCACCCTGCTGACCATGCTTCGCCGCGAAGCCGGGGACTCGCCGTCGGGCGTTTCCAAGCTCCGCAGCAAAGTGGAACCGGACACCGCGGGTGCGGCATTTGCCGAGGCCGCAGGTCTTGCTCCCATCCAGCGTTCCCAGTTGGTCGTCGTGGAGCCTGAGCCGCTGAGGTTGCCCCGTTTCGGGGACGGTTCCGAGGAAGCCGCGTCAGAGCGTGTGGAGGACCTGGCAACAGGTTCTGTTGAGCTGAGCGAAGTGGTGGGTAAGTACTACTCGCATGTCCACCACTGGGACAGCCCGGGGGAGCTCAGCATCGCCACGGTGCAACGCTTGTTCCTGCATGACCTGACCGGTGCGCATGGCGCTATCGTCCTGCGTGCACCCAAAGCAAGCGCTTTCGGCGAGGGTGTTCCGGCGAGCCGCAAGGGCAAAATCCAGGCGTTCGCCATCAGCTACGCACAGGGTAACTCCGATGAGCCGTCGGATGTCTTCCTGGGGCACGATCCCCAATTGTCCGCCGAAGACGCTGCGGCTGCCGTACGGGACCTGTTGGCGCTCATCGCCTACCAGCACCCG
This sequence comes from Paenarthrobacter aurescens, assembly GCF_025421775.1. GTDB lineage: Bacteria > Actinomycetota > Actinomycetes > Actinomycetales > Micrococcaceae > Arthrobacter > Arthrobacter aurescens_B. The sequence continues at coordinate 105,263 of NZ_JAOEFX010000008.1, forward strand.
GTGCTGCTCGAAGTTGACGAGTCGATGACTGCCCTGCGTAAGGTCCTCGAGCCACTGCTGGAATCCGGCAAGGCCCACGTTCGCGGTGCGGATACGTTGATTGTGAGCGACTGACCGCTGTTCCCGCACGTCAGGATCCCACGCTGTCCGTAACCATGGGACAGCGTGGGATCCCGCGTTAAAGCTTCGCCGTGGGACGCCCGTATTCGCTTGGGCCAACGCGGCGGGCGGTGACATCTGAATCCGCGCGTCCAAAGCCGGTCTTGGTGGCGTCAGGGAATGTGGGCGTCCTGAGTCGTGGGGTGTCCGGTGCCCGCGTAGGGTTAAGGCATGAGGTTTTGCTGCTGATGGGCCACGGTCACTCCCACGGTCATTCTGAAAGTTCCGAGCCAACCCCGCAGGCTCTTGCCTCGCGGAAGCGGGCCAACTGGATTCTGGCGGCCATACTTGTTCCGCTGGGCGTCCTGACCCTGGTGGCCATGATGGTCATGTGGCCTTCGGGCAGCCGGGAGGGAATCACGTTCTCGAGTCCCTACCAGGCTGCCCCAGGGGTGACCTTTGATACCGGCCGCATTCAGAGTGTGGTGGTGGAAAGCTGCACACAAACGGGCCAAACTGACACCGGCCAGCCGGGCACTGGCCAAACAGACACCGGCCAAACTGACACCGGCCAAAACAACCAGTCCGGCGGCTCCCAGTGCACCTTCGCCTTTACCGAGCCGGACAAGGGCGGGGACGTGGTCAAGGTAGTCATCAACCCTGACGTTGCCATGTCCCACGGCGTGGACGTGGGGGACTCCATCCGGTACCTCAACCTGTCCGCGGTCCAAGGCGCAAACGCCGGAAGCGGCGCTCCGGCCTACGTTTTCGTCGACTTCGTCCGAAGCATCCCCATCGCCCTCCTGGCTGTCCTGTACGCAGCAGTGGTGATCGCGGTTGCCCGCTGGCGGGGCTTCCGGGCGCTCCTGGGCTTGGTGGGCGCCTACTTTGTCCTGGTCAGCTTCATCCTGCCCGGTTTGGTGGAGGGGAAGCCGCCTTTGTTGCTGGCGTTGGTGGGGTCCACCGTGATCATGATCGGGGTTCTCTACTTCGCGCACGGGTTCTCGGCCAGAACGTCCACGGCCTTGCTGGGCACTATTTTTGGCCTCAGCATCACGGCGCTTCTGGCGGCCTGGGCCACAGATGCGGCAAATCTGGCCGGCGTGGGAAACCACGACGCCTCCACCCTGGTGAACATGTCACCCCAGATCTCGATCTCCGGGATCATCCTTTGCGGCCTGATTATTTCCGGCCTCGGCGTCCTCAACGACGTCACCATTACCCAGTCCTCTGCTGTGTGGGAGCTGTACGAGCTGGCGCCCAACACCAGCGCGCGCAAACTGTTTTCCTCCGCCATGAGGATCGGCCGGGACCACATTGCCTCCACCGTTTACACCATCGCGTTCGCCTATGCCGGTGCGGCCCTTCCGATCCTCATCATCGTGATGCTCTATGACCGCCCGCTCGATGAAGCGCTCACCAGCGCCGAATTGTCCGAGGAAGTCATCCGCACTTTGGTGGGCTCCATCGGCCTTGTACTCGCAATCCCCGTCACCACGCTGATTGCCGTCCTGGTGGTCAAGGCGACGGGAATGAAGCGCCTTGCCACAGGGGCAGCCCCGTCCGTCAGCGCGGATGAGCTCAACGACACCGGCGCGCTGGCAGCAGCCGCCGCCGTCGTGGGTTCCGGTTCGCAAGACAACCACGACGCCGGTACCCGGCTTGACGCTCCCGGCAAGCCGGCGCGGCCGGGGAGCCGTCGCGCCCAGCGCGAAGCGGAGCGGCGGGGTCCCAGTACCGACGACGCCACCTGACGCCCGCCTCTGCTCTTGTTCGTTTGGCCCGCCGGACTCCGTCGGGCTGCGTAAACAAGCCTGGGTATCGACAAGCTGTCCGCCGATTTGCCCGCATTTGCAACAATGGATGGGTGACTGTAGTAGCAACGCCCCCTGCACCAAAGCTTGAGCTCCCGCCATTGAAGCTCGGTGGTATTACCGTGGACACCCCGGTAATCCTTGCCCCGATGGCGGGCATCACCAACTCGGCCTTCCGAAGGCTCTGCCGTGAGTACGGTGGCGGCCTGTATGTGGCCGAGATGGTGACGTCGCGTGCCTTGGTGGAGCGAACGCCGGAATCCTTGCGCATCATTTCCCACGATGAGGACGAAAAAGTCCGTTCCGTGCAGCTTTATGGCGTTGATCCTGTGACGGTGGGCGCCGCCGTGCGCATGCTCGTCGAAGAGGACCGCGCTGATCACATCGACCTCAACTTCGGCTGCCCGGTACCCAAGGTCACCCGTCGCGGAGGCGGTTCGGCGCTGCCGTGGAAGATCGACCTCTTTACGTCCATCGTTCAGACCGCGGTCAAGGAAGCGTCCAAGGGCGGCATTCCGCTGACCATCAAGATGCGCAAAGGCATCGACGAGGACCACCTGACGTACCTCGACGCAGGACGCATCGCCCGTGACTCCGGCGTGGCAGCTGTGGCCCTCCACGGACGCACGGCAGCCCAGTTCTATTCCGGCCAGGCCGACTGGTCCGCCATCGCCCGTCTCCGCGAGGCGCTCCCCGATATCCCTGTGCTGGGCAACGGCGATATCTGGTCCGCCGAAGACGCAGTCCGCATGGTCCGGGAAACCGGCGTGGACGGCGTTGTGGTGGGCCGCGGCTGCCAGGGCCGTCCGTGGCTGTTCGGTGACCTGCAGGCCGCCTTTGAAGGCAGCGACCAGCGCCACCGCCCCGGACTTCGTGAAGTGGCCGAGGGCGTTTACCGGCATGCCGAGCTCATGGTGGAAACCTTCGGCAACGACGAATACAAGGCCCTCCGCGAGATCCGCAAGCACATGGCCTGGTATTTCAAGGGTTACGTTGTGGGCGGTGAGCTCCGCGCCAAACTGGCCCAGGTCCCCACCCTTGAGGTGCTGCGCGAACTTCTCGACGAGCTGGACATGGACCTTCCCTACCCGGGCAACGATTCCGAAGGTCCGCGCGGCCGTGCCGGCTCGCCCAAGAAGCCTGCCCTGCCCAAGGATTGGCTGGTCAGCCGTCAGCTGAACGCTGAACAGAGCGCGGATATCTCGGCGGCGGAGCTGGACGTTTCGGGCGGCTAGCCTCACACGTGTAAGACTGGCTCAAGAAGCTCCACATCCCGGCGCTTGAAGGAGGCAGATACCCTTGGGAACCGAAGCAGTGCTTGGCCACAACGGAACCAGTCACGATTATGTGTTGGCCATCCCCGGATACGCCGAGGCGGATTCGGCGCGGTGGGTCGAAGAGTCCCGCAAGACCACGTACCGCTCGGACTTTGAACGGGACAGGGCCAGGGTCCTGCATTCGTCGGCCTTGCGCAGGCTGGGTGCAAAGACGCAGGTAGTTGCGCCCGACACAGACGACTTTGTCCGCACCCGGCTCACCCATAGCTTGGAAGTAGCCCAGGTAGGCCGTGAGCTTGGCCGTTCCCTGGGCTGTGATCCGGACGTAGTGGACACCGCGTGCTTGAGCCACGACCTCGGCCACCCGCCCTTCGGGCACAATGGCGAGTCCGCCCTGAACGAGGTAGCCCACACCATCGGCGGTTTCGAGGGAAACGCGCAGACGCTGCGCTTGCTGACCCGGCTCGAACCAAAGGTTCTCTCCGGGGACGGCCGGCCGGCCGGGCTCAACCTGACCCGCGCCAGCCTGGACGCTGCGTCCAAATACCCGTGGTCCGCCGTCGACGCCCCCGTCATCCATGGCCACCGCACCAGCAAGTTCGGCGCCTACGAAGACGACCTTCCCGTGTTCGAGTGGCTGCGTGAAGGCGCCCCCGGAAACCGCTCCTGCATCGAGGCCCAAGTCATGGATCTCGCCGACGACATTTCATACTCGGTTCACGATGTCGAGGACGCGATCGTCGCGGGCCACTTCCAGCTGAAATGGATGGAGAACCCGGACCACCGGGCACGGGTTGTGGGCTATACCAAGCAGTGGTACCTGCCGCATAACGACCCCGCCGAAATCGATGCCGCCCTGGCCCGGCTTGAGGCAACCACAGTCTGGGTCCGTGAGGCTGATGGCAGCCGTAAGTCGATGGCCGCGCTGAAGGACATGACCAGCCAATTGATCGGCCGGTTCTGCCAGAGCGCCATGGAAACCACCCGGGATCACTTCGGGCCCGCCCATCTGACCCGCTACGACGCCGAGCTCATGGTCCCCGAGGAGACGGTCACCGAAATCGCAGTGCTCAAGGGCCTGGCCACCACGTTCGTCATCTCCACGGACCACCGCCAGCCGGTGTACGAACGCCAGCGCGAAGTACTCCACGCGCTCGTGGGTGTTCTGAACGCCACGGGGGACCGCCACCTGGAGCCGATGTTTGCGGCGGACTGGCGTGACGCCGTCGATGACGGTGCGCGGCTGCGCGTGGTGATCGACCAAGTGGCATCGCTGACGGATGTCTCCGCGCTGGCCATGTACGAGCGCCTCGTAGGGAGCCTGCCGTCCCTTTGGTAGGCCGCCCGGCAGGGCCGGTCCATTTGGCCGGAGCGACTAGGATGGTCACGTGGCTGGCCTGATCAAACGTGAAGATATCGACGAAGTACGCCAGCGCACGGATATCAAGGAAGTCGTTGACGGCTACGTCACGCTCAAGGGCGCCGGGCTGGGCAGTTTCAAGGGCCTGTGCCCCTTCCACGACGAACGCTCGCCCTCCTTCACTGTCCGCCCGCAAGTGGGCAGGTATCACTGCTTCGGCTGCGGCGAGGACGGCGATGCCATCTCCTTCGTCCAGAAAATGGACCACAGCTCCTTCCATGAGGCCGTCGAAAAGCTGGCCGCAAGGATCGGCTACGAACTGCGCTACGAGGACGGCGGCACTGGCCCCAGCCGCGAGGAAGTTGGCAAGCGCCAGCGCCTGCTGGATGCCCACAAGATCGCTGATGAGTTCTTCCGTGCCCAGCTGTTGACCCCCGGGGCAGCGGAAGGGCGCAACTTCCTGGACGGCCGCGGCTTTGACCGCGCGGCCGCTGAGCATTTCGGTGTGGGCTATGCCCCGCAGGGTTGGGACGCGCTCCTGAAGCACCTTCGCGGCCGTGGGTTCACTGACGCTGAGTTGAAACTCACAGGGATGTTTTCCGAGGGGAACCGGGGCATCTACGACCGCTTCCGGGGAAGACTCATCTGGCCCATCCGCGATATCGCCGGCGACACCATCGGCTTCGGCGCCCGCAAGCTCTACGAGGACGATCAGGGCCCCAAATACCTGAATACCCCTGAGACCACGCTTTACAAGAAATCCCAGGTCCTTTACGGCATCGACATCGCCAAGCGGAACATCGCCAAGGAGCGCCAACTGGTGGTGGTGGAGGGGTACACCGACGTGATGGCCTGCCACCTCGCAGGAGTCACGACGGCGGTAGCCACCTGCGGTACGGCGTTCGGTACCGAGCACATCAAGGTTGCGCGGCGTTTGCTTTCCGACGACGGCAGCGGGGGAGAGGTCATCTTCACCTTCGATGGGGACGCCGCCGGCCAGAAGGCAGCTTTAAGGGCTTTCGAGGAAGACCAGCGGTTCCAGGCCCAAACGTACGTCGCGGTAGAACCCAGCGGCGCCGATCCCTGTGATCTTCGCCAACTCAAGGGCGACTCTGCTGTGCGTGACCTGATTGGCAGCCGGAAGCCGCTCTTTGAATTCGCTATCAAGGCCTCCCTCCGGAGGCACAACCTGGACACCGTGGAAGGCCGTGTGGCGGCCCTGCGGGAAGCCGCCCCCGTGGTGGCCCAGATCAGGGACTCCGCTGCCAGGCCCGGCTACACCCGCGAACTTGCCGGGTGGCTGGGCATGCCCATTGAGGAAGTCAGCCGATTCGTTGGGGCAGCCGCCAAACGTGCCGCACCCGGAAGTGGTACGTCCGGCGCCGGTGAACAACCCACGACGGCGGCAGCACCGCCGTCGAACAGCCTGGTTTTCCACCGTCCCGACCCCCGCGACCCCGTGGCGGGTATGGAGCGTCAGGCGCTGGAGGTGGTCATTCAGGATCCTGCCGTACTGGGTGGGGTGGCATGGGAGCGCTTCGAAGCGTCCCACTTTGCCACCCCTGCCTATTCGGCCGTCCACGCTGCCATTCGCGCCACCGGGCTCGCCCATGCGGCTGATCCCGTGGCGTGGGTGGAACAGATTCGCCAGGAAGTACCGGAACCCCTGCGGTCGCTGGTGTCGGAGCTCGCAGTGACTCCCTTGCCGGCCAGTACACCCGAAGCCATGCAGAGGTACTGCCGCGACATCCTGGCCCGCCTCTTCGAACTGCAGATCACCCGTATCAAAGCGGACAAGATGGGGCAGTTGCAGCGTCTGGACGCAGGGGCCAATCCGGAGGAATTCCAGCGGCTGAACCGTGAGCTGATGCAGCTCGAAATGGAGCGCAGGGCGCTGCGTTCGGACGGCTGAAAGCGCCGATTTCGTTTTCCGGCAGGCCTTTGTTAAGCTAGTAACCGCTTCATTCCTCCGTAGCTCAATTGGCAGAGCATTCGACTGTTAATCGAAGGGTTACTGGTTCAAGTCCAGTCGGAGGAGCGCGCAATACCCCCGTTCCGGGCTTCCGGATCGGGGGTATTTTTTATACCCCCAGGGGGTATGGGCAGCCGATTTCGCATTCCGGCAGAACCTTTGCTAAAGTCATAACCGCTTCATTCCTCCGTAGCTCAATTGGCAGAGCATTCGACTGTTAATCGAAGGGTTACTGGTTCAAGTCCAGTCGGAGGAGCACAAGGACCCCGTACCGGCTTCCCGCCGGTGCGGGGTCCGTCTTTTTCACACGAAATCCATCTCCACTTGAAGGAACCGCGCGGCCTCGGCCACGGCCGCCAGGAACGAGTCCTGTTCCGTGGGTGGGGTCCTGGGTTCCCGCGGGTGCCACTCGTGCGGGGCTGAGTAGACGCGGGTGAAGCCGCCCCCGGGTGGGGCATAGAAGATGCCAAATCGCTGAACCGGCCATTCAGGCGAGGTTTCCGGCGCAACCAGCAGCGCGGCGTCCGTTTCGGGGTTGTACCACTGGGCAATGGGCCGGCGCCGGTCGTCCGTGAACAGTCCGGCGGCGTAGAGGGCAGCCGACTGTGGGCTGGTCACTGAGCACAGCCGGTCCCACCACAGCGGCAGGATGCGTTCATCCCGACGCTGCCACGGCGCCGGAAGCGGCTGCAGCTCTTGCCAATGTGGCACATCTCAACTTTATCTCCGGTGCGTGGCGCGCAAAAGGGGATGAGCTACCGGGACAGGCCAAGCGCCGGGTAGAGCACCTCGAAACCCTTGGTCAGGCCGGCGTTGAGCGCTATGCCCACGTGTCCGCCGTTGGGAACCTCGTAATAGGTCACCTTCATTCCTGCCGCCCGAGCCGCCGCGGAGACCGTTTTCGCGGCTGCCACATACGCCACGTCGTCGGAGCCCACGGTGAAGATGGCCGTAGTGTCCGGGAACTGCTTCCCCTTCATGATGTTGATGGGTTTCTGGGCGTCGTAGTCCTCTTGGTTGCCACCGAAGATCGCAGCAAGGTTGCCTGCCGGATCCTCGGCTCCGGGGAATTCTTCACCTGAGATGTCCACCACATTGCCCCACATCGCGGGGTATTTGACCGCAAAGGAGATGGCGCACTGGCCTCCGTTGGAGTATCCGGCGATAGTCCAATGCTCCCGGTCCGGGAGGATGTTCAAATTGGCCTTGGCCCAGTTCACCACGTCCTCATTGATGTACTTCTCCACGTTGCCGTACTTGGCAGTGTCCAGGCAGAGGGTGTCGTCCTGGTCCGGGCCGATCTGGTCCGCGACTATGGCGATGGGGGCCAGTCCGTTGTTCTTTGCCGCGAATTCGTCCAGGGCGGCCGAGACATATTGCGGGTCGGGAAGGCCTGGTTGGCCCATCATCAGGACGTACAGGGGCAGCTTTGGCGGATTGTCGGTCAGGGCCGCAGGGGGCAGGTAAATGCCGGCTGGCCTGGCGTTGAAACCAGAGGCCGTGGCTGGGATCACCTGGGTGCCAACCTCGCCCTTGGCGGGCATGGTGGCCGGGGGTTTCCAGTTTTGCCAGAGCGGACCGGCCGGAATGGATGTGTCCGGGTTTGGCTTGTTCAACTGGATGGCTCCCTCTGTGGAGATCCCCAACGCCGAGCCCAACGTCTTATTGAGTCCGAACTCAGTGTTGATGCCGAGTGCAGCAACCAGGAGGAACACAGGGATGGATACTGCTGCCACTACCTTCCGCCACGGCCGGCTATGGCGGAAGCTGACTGTGGCCAGCCCCACGGCGGCGAAGCAGGTGATCGCCCAGAACCACACGCGGGGCGTGAGGCCCACGTGGAAGACGTCCATCACGTCCTCCACGATCCACACGGTCAGCCAGCCCAGCAGGGCTGCAGCCGCGACGGCCGTGAGCGCGGTGACGGCCCAGCGGGCTGATGGCCTGAGGAACAGCAGCAGGAAGAACCCGATCCCGATCACTCCGGCAATCGTCATGACCACAGGACCGCTGATCTCAAGCTTCAGGAAATCGTTCATGGCTGGGAAGTCCGCTCCTGCGTCATGCGGCAGGCTCCTTGGCTACCATTTGCCGCAATAGCCCCGCGCTCTGCGCCGGGGAGAGTCCCGGCAGGTAGGCAGAGCCCACGGCAATGCCGATGGACGGCAGAGCCAACGGGTCCTGGTAGAACATGTACAAAGTCCGGTGCTCCGGCTGGAACCGGGACTTGAAGGCGGCCAGCGACTTGAAACCGTACATGGGTTCCAGGGCGTTTCCCAGAAGAGCCAGGACGCGGTCCAGTGCGCTGTGGTCTCCCTCGGCAGCGTCGGACCCGGCGTTGGCCAGAGGGGAACCGGACAACGAAATCCGGGGGACCTGTTCCTTGAAGTGGGTCACGGCCGAGGCGATGAGGAATTCCATGACTCCCTTGAACCCTGTGGTGCGGCGGCGCATGAAGTCCAGGGTCCATCCGGAGATGACGCCGTTGCCGAAGACGGGCAGCCAACTCGTGACGCCGTGAACCAAACCGTCGTCGTCCACGGCCACACAGCACAGGACTTCGGGGTCCTTCAATTCGTTCAGGCCGCCAAGGGTAAAGCCCATCTCGGGGAGCGCTTTGTCAGCCACCCATTCCTCGGAAATCTCTGCCAACTGCGCCCTGATTCCCGGCGGCATCTCCGGGTAGGAGTACCACTGGTCTTTGATGGACAGCTTGTCTGCACGGTTCAGGGCCGTGCGGACGTTTTGCCATTCTTTGCCTTTGAAGGTCATGGCCTGGACGTTGAGAAGCGTCTCCTCCGCCACTTCCAGCTTCCTGAAGCCTTGGGAGAGGAGGGGTGCATCGAGCTCTGCGGTGGCCGAATAGAAGCAGGGAATGAGTCCCAGGCCGTTGCAATGCTTCACGAAGCCAGTGGCCGCGTCGGCATGGTGCTCCTCCGCGCCGAAGGGCCCTGCAACCGTCAGTGCCACACCGTTGTGGACCTGGTACGCAACTCCGGCCTTCCTGTCTGGCGTAAACCAGTATTGGTTGTTGTCCCACAGGGCCATCCAGGACAGGGTGCCCCCACCCTGGTGCAGCAGCTCGCGGGCGTGGCCAAGGTCTGCTGCCGGGTCCGTGGCGAGCATCCTGAACCGACGGAAGTTCTTCAGGACCAGCACCAGGATGCAGAGCCAGATGACGTCCCCGCCCAGGCCGTAGAGGACGGTGCTCACCAGGCCCTGGGGGAGGGCTACAACGAAGGGAACGGGGAAGGGCACCAGGATGTGGGTCAGTTGGCCGGCGAGGTCCCCCAGCGTGGAGCGGCCCGGGTTGCCTTCAATGAACCAGAACGCCACATAGAGGACCACTGCGGCGACGGCCAGGAGGAGGGAAGTCCTGCCAAGGGCGCGGTAGCCGGCGTCACTCGATTCCACGCGGAACTTGTGCCGGTTGACCAGCAGCAGCGCCACGATGATGACCGGGGCGAGCACGGCGGGGACTGCATACAGCAGCAGGTACGCGAAGTCATCCTCGCCCAATGTCACGTCGGGATCAGTGACGTACTGAAGGATGGACAAGACCGTCACCGCTGCCAGGTAGACCTGGATGACCAGCGTCAGGCGATAGGCGAGGCGGCGGCCACGTCGCAGCCCTTCGGCGCAGACCAGCAGCAGGAGGACGGGAATCAGCGTCAGGATGGCCGCGCCGAAGCTCTGCACACCGACGATGCCCTGCAAGCTGACACAGTTGGTGTCGTTGTTGCACGCTTCCTTGACTTCATCGGCGTCGGGACTGGCCTGGAGCATGACTTCGGAGACTACGGAAAGGGGGCCGATCTCCCACGTTCCGGTCAATTGCGTGAGCAAAGGCCCGACAGCGAAGACACCAACCACGGTGCCCACCAGGAATCGTGTCTCGCGAAGGCTTGAGGAGTGCAGTGATCCGGCCCGGCGCCGGAGCGCCAGCGACTGGATGGCCCACCCAGCCACGATGCCGATCACGGCCCCGGCAAGTGCCTGCAACGTTTGGGCAACCCCTACGAACAGGGCAAACATCAGCGTTGCGGCCAGCAACCACGTCCTCAAGCGACGACGCCACAGTGCCTCAAGCGCCGCCGTCGCACATCCCAAGGCCGCCGCAGCGCCGCCATAGGCGCCTACCACGTATTCGCCACCCAGGAAGCTGAGCCACTGGTCGCTGTTGTCCGTTCCGAAGGTCACCAGCGCCACCAGAACCAGCGCGCTAAGGGCCGTGCCCGCAACGAAAGCGGTCAGGGCCAGCCATGGTCCCATGACCCGCTCAGCGATGCCGACGCCCACCAGGATGGCCACGGTGCAGGCCACATAGTCGAGCAGGGAAGAAGCGAAGAATGCGGACGTGACGACAGACCACCACGGCCCGGGCTCAACCGCCAGGCCAATGCCGACCTGATCCAGCAATGCTTCGCTGGGGCCGTTGAGGAGGCCGCCTGTTGCGGCACCCAGGACCCATAGGAGGACCACCACGGCCAGCGTCAGGGGCATCCTCCGCACCGCTGCCAGGCCGCGCGCGGTACCCCGAAATCCAACAGCCGTGCTCATGTGATGTCCCCTTCACCGGTTCAAGCACCGGTTACCCCGGCTGGCCACCATTCTGCCCTGCGGGACGCCGTAAGGGGAGAGGGGGGAACCGTGTCAGGGCTCGACGGCGGCAGGAGGTTTGTCGGGGTGGGCCTAGTCCCGCTTCCACGGGCCGGGATTTACCCGGTACAGCACGGCGGCGCCGATCACGGCACCAAGAATCGCCCCGAACAGCGCGCTGCCTGCGGCGCGTCCAAGAAGGGCTCCGGCGACGGCGCCCAGCAAGGCACCCAGAAACAGGCCCCTGCCGTTGCGGTGCGGTTTGTTAGTCATGGTCACAGCCTACGGGGCGGCTTCTCATGGGGGGTCCTAATGGATGGACGGAACAGACCGGGGCCGGACAACCAGCCAGAGCGCGGCGATAGCGCCGGTGATGCAGGCGGCCATGACGGCGCCCATGGGGACGGCGGAACTGACCCCCAGCCATCCGACGACGGGCGGGACAATTCCAGCCATCATGAACTGGGACGCGCCCAGCAGCGATGCTGCCGTGCCTGCTTGTGCTCCGTGCTTTGCCAGGGACAGGACCTGGACGCAGGGGAACATGAAGCCGGTTGCACAGATGTAGAACCACAACGGAACCAGGATTCCCCACAACCCCACATGGAACAGGTCAAGGACGATAATCAGGATGGCCATGAACAGCATGAAGACCGTTGCCCCGGCCACAATCCACTGCGGTGCCACGCGTCGGATCAGGCGCGAGCTGATCTGCACGCCGGCCACGATGCCCAGCGAGTTGATGCCGAACAGAATGCCGTACTCCTGCGGTGAAAAGCCGTAGATGTTCTGGAACAAGAACGTGGAGGCAGAGAGATACGCGAAAAGGCCGCCGAAATTGAGGCTGCCTACCAACACCATGCCGACGAAGATCCGGTCCGTGAGGACCGTTTTGTAGCGTTGCCGGACCGTGACGGTGGACTTGCCCCTCTGTTCAGCGGGGAGTGTCTCCCTGATGAAGAAGATGGACGCGAGGATTACCAGCAGGCCGTAGCCGGCGAGGAAGTAGAAAATGCCGGGCCAGGGGAAGGCCAGAAGCAGCTGTGAGCCGATGACCGGCGCCAGGATGGGTGCCAAGCCGTTGACCAGTGACATCCGTGAGAACATCCGGACCATGGAGTAGCCGTGGAAGAGGTCCCGGACCATGGCCATGGCCACGACGCCACCACCGGCAGCACCGATTCCCATGAGGACACGGAACAGTGACAGCATCCCGATGTCTGTGGCGAGCGCGGCACCAAGCGAGGAACCGATGTGAACCGCAGTGGCCAGGATCAGGGGTAGCCGGCGTCCTACCTTGTCGCTGAACGGTCCCACCACCAACTGGCCGAGGCCGAAGCCGACGGTGGTTCCGGTCAGGGTGAGTTGGATCGCCGCTGCCGATACATCAAAACTTTCCTCCAAAGCGGGGAACGCGGGGAGGTAAAGATCGATGGTGAAAGGACCCAGCGCAGTCAGGGCACCCAGCAGGAGAATGTAGACAAGTTTTTCGCGTCGGCTCAGAGAATCGCCCGGAGCAAGGGGAGAGGTCACGATTATCAATCCTATGGCCCGGATCATATTTATTGGACGTATGACGGGCGCGCCGCGATGTGATCCCGAAAGTTCAGCAGGAACCTGAATGATAGCTTTGAGGACAGGCGTCCGCGGCTATGGATTTCAGGCCGCGCTCGCCCGACACGATGCCCAGAGGAAAGCAGTTAGGCGGAACCCATGAGTGGACGTCACACCGGCCGGACCAGTCAAGGACCAGCTATTCGTACTTTGCCGAAGACCCTCAAGCTCGTTGCACGGTTGGCTCCACGCCAAATCAACGACGAAATCGCCTTGGCCAAGGTGGAGCTCAAGCGCAAAGCCACCCAGGTTGGAATAGCGGGCGCCTTCTTTGGCGTGGCGCTGGTCTTCCTTGCACTCCTCGTGATTGCGCTGGTTGTGGCGGCGATCCTGGGACTGGCCACCATCATGCCCGGCTGGCTCGCAGCCCTCATCGTGGCGGCGTTCTTCCTCCTGATTGTCGCGATTGCCGCGCTGATAGGCATCGCCAAGTTCAAGAAGGCCATGCCCTTGGTCCCGGAGGACACCATCCGGGGCATTAAGCACGATCTCGGCATAGCGAAGGAGGGGTCCGCTTTCGACGAGTCGATCCTTGACCCGAATTCGCCTGCTGCCAAGGCAGCCAAGGCAGAGAAGGAAGCCGCGGCAGAGAAGGCAAAGGCCGAGAAGGCTGCCAAGGAAGCAGCCAAGGAAGCCGATGCCGTCAAGGCCCCCACCGAAGCTGAACTTCGTTCGCGCCTGAAGAGGCGCCGTGAACACCTGACCGGTGTCCGTGATGAGCTCGGCGAACAGTTGGACGTCAAGAAGCAGGGCCAGGCTTTGCTGGACGGCGCCAACGGCAAGTTCCAGGAAGGGAAAGAATTCGCTGCGGCCAAGCTTGCCGACCTCGGAGACTCTGTGCCTGACAGCCTTTCCGAACGGCTTGCTGCCCGCTGGAAGGACCTCGCAGCTTTCGCCACGGCTGCCGTGGTCTTCGTGGTTGCGCTGAGGAAGCTGCTGAAGAAATAGCGGTTACCGGCGGCACCAAACACTGAATGCGAGGAAGGGGGACAGACATGAGATTGATCGGTGCTGGTTCGCATCCCGACCGGCCGCAGGTTGACCACGACCTGATCTTCACTGTCCCCAATATCCTCACAGTCCTCCGCTTCATGGGTGTGCCGCTGTTTGTGTGGCTCGTCTTGTCGGAACAGGAGTACGGCTTCGCGGTGCTGGTGCTCGTCATCATGGGCAGTACCGACTGGGTGGATGGCTACATTGCCAGGCGCTTCGATCAGACGTCCAAGCTGGGCCGGATCCTGGATCCAATGGCTGACCGGGCGGCGCTTCTGGCCGTGGCGTTCACTTTGGCGATTGCCGGCGTCGTGCAGTGGTGGTACTTGGCTGCGTTGTTGGTGCCGGATGCGATCCTGGCTATTGCTTCGCTGCTCTACTTCCGCAGCCATCCCGACCTTCCGGTGAGCATTATCGGAAAAATCCGTACGGCGTTGCTGCTGGTCGGCACCCCCTTGTTGGTGCTGTCAAAGCTGCCTATCCCATTTACCGAGGTCTACTTCGTGGCCGCGTGGACGTTCCTTGGTTTCGGCTTGCTGGGACATTGGATTGCGGCCTACAACTACTTCTGGGCCATCTTGCGTAAGGGGAAAGAACTGAAGAACGACGACGGCGGACACGGCTGATGGTCTGGCTGGCAGTTTTTCTCGCGCTGTTGGGCGCATTTTTCCTCGCCATCGGCGCTCAACGGCAGGGCAGCGCGGTCAAAGCCGACACGGGTGGCCTTGCGCTGAGTTCCAACGGTTTCCTGCGTCTCCTGCGCAACCCGCGGTGGATGCTTGGCCTGCTGTTCCTGACCCTCGGAATGGTGCTGAATGCCATCGCGCTGGTGTCCGCGCCTTTGACCGTAGTGCAACCGATCGGCGCCATTGCGCTGGTTATCACCACCGTGGTCAACGCCAAGGACCAGGGCCTGAGCATCAACCGGGCGACAGTGGTGGCCATCAGCGCCTGCGTCACAGGTTCAGCGTTGTTCGTCTTGCTGGCAGTCAATGTCACCCAGGAGAACCATCACGTCAACGCTGAGGACGAGCTCACCATCGTCCTCCTGCTGGCCCTTGCAGTAGGAATCTTCGGAACGTTGGCGGTTCTTTTCAGGCACCGTATGAGCGCCTTTGTGTACATTTTGGGCGCGGGCGTCCTGTTCGGTTTCGTGGCCGTCTTGACGCGCATCATCGGCAAGCACCTGCTCGATCCCAACGGCCTGTTCCTGCTCAATGTCCAGTGGTACACCCTGATCGCCATCGCGGCCGCGGGTGGCCTGGGTTCCTGGTTCGTGCAGAGCGCCTACTCAGGAGGCCCGCCCGACCTCGTGATCGCCGGCCTGACCGTGATTGACCCCATGGTGGGCATCGCCATCGGCATCGTGATCCTTGGTGAGCTTCGTCCCGATGTCCACGCCGTGATGGCGATCGCCATGGCCGCGGCCGCTACGCTTGCTATCGTGGGGGTTATTGCCCTGAGCCGGCACCACCCGGAAGTCACCAAACGCAAGAAGGACGCGAAGGCGGCTGCCAGCAGGAAGGCTTAGGGCAGGGCTTTACCTTGCGCCGACGCTGTAAGCGGCCCGGCAACCCGGCGACACCGCAGCATTGCCACGATCAACGCTGTCCGCACCGTGACCATCAGGAGTTCTCCACGTGACCATTCCCGACACCAATAAACCCCTCACTGTTTTGATTGCCGCGGACACCTACCCGCCGCACGTCAACGGCGCCGCGCAGTTCGGCTACCGCCTGGCCAAGGGGATGACGGCACGTGGACACAACGTGCATGTGTTGGCCTGCCGTCCGGACTCGGGCAAGAGCTACACGGAATTCCGCGACGAAGCCACCGTCCACCGGCTTCGTTCGCACGGTGTCTTCACCCATGAGTACTTCCGGATCTGTTTCCCATGGGAAATCAAGAAGGAAATCAGCCTCCTGTTCGACAAGGTCCAGCCGGACGTTGTCCACATCCAGAGCCACTACATGATCGGCGAGCACGTCCTTTACGAAGCCGTGAAGCGTGGCATCAGGATTGTTGCCACCAACCACTTCATGCCTGAGAACCTGAACCCGTTCCTGCCGTTCCCGCAGTGGTTCAAGGACATCGTGGGCCGTATCTCATGGAAGGACATGGGCAAGGTCATGGGCCAGGCAGACGTGGTGACCACACCCACGCCGCTGGCTGCCAAGGCCATGCACCAGCACGCCTTCCTGCGCAAAGTCCTGCCCTTGTCCAACGGCATTGACTCTGCTGCCTACGAGCTCCAGCCGGGCGAAACCATCGAGCCGCACAGCCACCCCACAGTACTTTTCGTGGGACGCCTGGCCGAAGAGAAGCACATCAATGTCCTCATCGATGCCGTTGCCAAGACTCCCCGCGCGCTGAATGTCCACCTGGAGATTGTTGGCGGGGGCGAAGTTCGTCCTGCCCTGGAGGCGCAGGTTGCAAGGCTTGGGCTGGGGGACAGGGTCAAGTTCCTTGGACTCGCAAGCGACGAAGATCTGCGTGAGGCCTACATCAAGGCCGACATTTTCTGCATGCCCGGGACAGCCGAGCTGCAGTCACTGGTGACGTTGGAGGCCATGTCCGCTTCCACTCCCGTACTTCTGGCCAACGCCATGGCGCTGCCCCACCTGGTTCGTGATGGCGAGAATGGTTACCTGTTCACACCCAATGACAGCAACGAGCTCGCCGCTAAGATCACCAAGCTGGTGGAGCTTCCCAAGGACGAGTTGGAAGCCATGGGCAAGTTGAGCCGGGAGATGGTTGGGCCGCACAGCATCAACGGCACACTCCAGACGTTCGAGGACCTCTACCGCGGAGCTTCCTACGAGGACAAAGTAGTGTGACCAGAGCACTCCTCTTTAGCTATTAGTATTGCTAGAGTGCTTTGCCCGGAACAGCTGCTTTGCGGTGGCTTTTCCGGGCGTCACGGGGCTATAGCTCAGCTGGTTAGAGCGCGGGACTCATAATCCTAAGGTCCTCGGTTCAAGTCCGAGTAGCCCTACTTTTCACACGGGAGCCGTGGCCGACGATTCATCTTCGTCGGCCACGGCTCTTTTGCGTTCCCACTATGGTGCGGTATGTTACTCATCAGTAACTTAGTCTTGGTCGCAGGTGACCACCCTTGAAGGAGCGAGCATGTCCAACGCTGCATTCGACGCCACCACCCTTCCCTATGCGGATGGTGACTTTTACGCCTTTGAGCAGATGCTGACCGGCAAAGAGCAGGATCGCCTGGCTGAGGTCCGCGAATTCCTGGCCCGCGAGGTCAAGCCCATCGCCGTGGACTGCTGGAACCGTGGTGAATTCCCCATGGACCTCATCCCCAAGCTCGGCGAACTGGACCTCGTCAGCCCGGTGCGCCGCCAGGGTTATTCCAACCTGTTCGCGGGCATGCTCCATGCGGAGGTGACCCGGGCGGATGCCTCGATTGCAACCTTCATGGGTGTCCACGACGGTCTCTTCACGGGATCCATCGAGGCCCTTGCTTCCCAGGAGCAGAAGGACGCCTGGCTGCCGGATATCTACTCCTTGAAGAAGATCGGTGCGTTCGGCCTGACCGAGCCGCTGGGCGGTTCCGACGTCGCCGGCGGTACGCGGACCACGGCCCGCCGCGACGGCGACACCTGGATCCTCAACGGTGCCAAACGGTGGATCGGCAATGCCACTTTCTCCGACTGGGTAGTCATCTACGCCAAGGATGTGGCGGACAACCAGGTGAAAGCGTTCCTGGTGGACACCAAGCTGCCGGGCTACTCCGCCAGCAAGATCGAGAACAAGATCTCCTTGCGAACAGTGCAGAACGCGGACATCACGCTGGATAACGTCGTGGTGCCCGACTTCTTCAAGCTGGCCAACGGCAACAGCTTCCGCGATACCAACAAGGTCCTCAAGGTCACCCGCTTGGCCGTCGCCTGGCAGGCGGTGGGTTTGCAGATGGCAGCCTTCGATGTCGCCCGCAGTTACGCAGTGGAACGCCAGCAGTTCGGACGGCCCCTGGCGGCCTTCCAGCTTGTGCAGAACCAGCTGGTCCAGATCCTGGGCAACACCGTCGCCTCCATGGGGATGATGGTCCGCCTGGCCCAGCTTGAAGATGCCGGAGCGGCCAAGGACGAGCAGTCAGCCCTTGCCAAGGCCTTCACCACTGCGCGCATGCGCGAAAGTGTCGCCTTGGGCCGCAGCATCCTGGGTGGCAACGGTATTGTCACCGACTATGGCATGGCGAAGATCTTCTCCGATGCCGAGGCCATCTATTCCTATGAAGGAACCCACGAGATCAACACGCTCGTGACGGGCCGTGCCATCACTGGGGTATCCGCAATCGTCTAGCGACCAACCGATGCGTCGGGGCGGCCTCAGCGCGTTGAAGGGCTCACGGCCCCCAGGGGTCAAGCTGGCTGGAGTTATCGCGCTTTGATGGACTGCCATGCGGCTTTGACGCTGCCCGGATATCTGTTTCGCCAGCCAATGTCCCTGAGGTCTTTGACCTGCGCCTCCAGCCAGCAGGCTTCGACCAAGCACTCGCGAAGTTCGCGGATAAGACCCTCGATGGCCTTCGTAGCGTCGGCCATGAGCCGGGGGCTGCAGGGGGCACCGTGTTCGAGCTGCAGAAATTGGGCACGGAGATGATCGTGCTGGGTGGTCCAGTGAGCTATGAAGCTTTCGAGTCCATCCAGTGTCAAGATTCGCATATTTACCCCGAGGTAGGGCAGCGAGTCTGACCTGCGGGCACCGGTTGCAACATTGGGACTGATGGGCCTGAGGTAGGAGAGGAGGACGCGTATCTTCCGGGGCGCGATGTTGTGAACTTCGCTAACCAGGCTGCCTCTGACGCATACGCGCTTGTACTCGGTCAGCAAATCGCCAGCGGTTTTGATGAGTTCGCCACCCCTGGCGGCTGTTTTCTGGTTTGCTTGCCAGTTCCATGGACGATCGACAGATGAAAGGGATGGCTCCTGCCAGCGCTCGACAGACGGGGAGCGCCCCGGAGGCGATTGAAAGACCAGCTGTCCGTCCCGCCAGCTCCCGTGTCCAGAGGTGAGTCTTTCCGTGGCCTTTCGGATGGCAGTGTGCGAACAAAACCGCGCCGTGTCATCGATGGCATCATGGAGGCTCTGTAAGAGGGGTTCGGCTTTGTGGGCAAGGGAGTCCAACGCTGAGTGCGCTTGTTTGAACTTCTCGGTTCGCCAGGCATAGGCGCCCCGGACGCGCGCTGATGAGACAACCGCGAAGAGCAGCAGGGCCACTGGTACCCACGCTATGAAAGTCGCTTGAGCAAGAAGATCCAGAATCGCGCGAGACACGTCAACCCCTGGCGCCCAAAAAGTCGTCGGCGGCCTCACGGTTGCCCATGTCACGGTTGCCAGGAAGAGGAGGCCAGGGGGCCTCGAGGCCATCCGGGCGAGATGCATGGCAGCGACGACCGCGGCGTTTGGTAGGCGAAGTATCAGACGGATCAACCATAGTCCGGGAGCCGTAGGCCATTTGGCGCGCAACTGATCCATCTGTTCGGTGTCACCTCGCGGGCCTGTACCCACGGCTCCAAAGATTGACGCGATGTAGCTGATGGCACCGTGCAGCCGGTAAGACCCGCGCACGGTAGAACGAAGAGTGGAGATGGAACCGGTGCTGCACGCGAGCGGGAGCAGCGAGTATCGGAGTGAAACCAATAGGGTCCTCAATGTCCAATGCGCGGTGGAGGCCACAGCGACCCAGGCTAAGGCAGTTGCCAGGAATGCCGTCAGGAACCTCTCTTCGACGTTCTGCGCGTTCAACAAAGAGCACGCGCTGACCGCCGGCCAAGCCAGCAGATCAAGCACATTGCCTGCCAGCGTTCCCAGTATTCCCAGCACGAAGGCTATATCCATCGCAAATTCCCCCTCTTCTCCTCGATGAGTGTCTGAGTCTGTCAGCACCCCCGGACAATGAAGGATTGGCGGATGATTCGTCCGGCAACTTAGTCCAGTGGCAGCAGGACGGAGGGCCTCATATCCTCCACGAAGCCCAGGGGATTGACGTAGTCCCCGCCGCGGCGGACGCCCCAATGCAAGCAGGTGGTGCTGCCGCAGTGGCCCGTCTCCAAAGAGCCGATGGGTTGCCCCCTGGTGACAACATCTCCGGGCTTCAGTTCGCTGGACACGGGTTCGAAGCTGCTCTTGAGGCCATCGCCTTGATCGATGGTGATCACTGGGCGGTCGACGACGACGCCGGCAAAGGTCACCACGCCGTCCGACGGTGCGGTGACCGGGCCGCCGTCGGGCGCTGGTCCCAGATCCACGCCGCGATGCCCGCTTAGCCACGGCTTGTCCGGCGGGTCGAACGTCCGCAGGACGGAGGGCTTGGGGGAGAGGGGCCAGCTCCACCGCGGGTCCGCCCGCGACGGGGCGCCGGCCGTGCCCGCAAGAACGGCGGCAACAACAACAGTGGCAATCGGGATCTTCAAAAGGGCCATGGAAACAGCCTTCCCGGAAGGCCGGGTCGGAGCGATCCCCGGGCTTCCGTATGTGGACAACCGCTTGTCATGCGCGGTCAAACTGGTGGGGCCGCTGTAGTACACTTGGTGGAGCAGTTTGCTGTGCCCTCAAGCTTGTTCAGGAGCATGTCTCATTCAGATATGCGGGGGTCCCAGGCTGACTACGCGTATCCAGCCCTCCACCAGCGAAGCCTCTTGGCTTTAGGCTGCGGAGGATTGTGCCTCTTGCGGTCCGGCTGAGCCCATGGCTCCACGCCGGATGAGAAGCGCAATGGATGCCAGGAGCCGCGCCCGTCCGGGCAAAGGCTAAACAACCGTCAACTATTGGCAGGGTAAGAGCAGCCCCATGGGCTCTCTCATGAATGACCTGCCGGAAGGAGCGTCGGCATGCCCGTCGTAACTATGCGCCAGCTGCTTGACAGCGGCGTCCACTTTGGACACCAGACCCGTCGTTGGAACCCGAAGATGAAGCGCTTCATCTTCACGGAACGCAACGGCATCTACATCATTGACCTCCAGCAGTCGCTGTCCTACATCGACCGCGCCTACGAGTTCGTCAAGGCTACTGTCGCCCACGGCGGCACCGTCCTGTTCGTCGGCACCAAGAAGCAGGCTCAGGAAGCAATTGCCGAACAGGCTACCCGCGTTGGCCAGCCGTACGTCAACCAGCGTTGGTTGGGCGGTATGCTCACCAACTTCCAGACCGTCGCCAAGCGTATCCAGCGCATGAAGGAACTCGAAGAGATCAACTTCGACGACGTCGCAGGCTCCGCTTACACCAAGAAGGAGCTCCTGCTCCTCAAGCGCGAACTCACCAAGCTTGAGTCCAACCTCGGTGGTATCCGCAACCTGACCAAGGCTCCCTCGGTTCTCTGGGTTGTTGACACCAAGAAGGAACACCTTGCTGTTGACGAAGCCAAGAAGCTGAACATCCCGGTTGTTGCCATCCTGGACACCAACTGCGACCCCGACGAAGTTGACTTCCCGATCCCGGGCAACGACGACGCCATCCGCTCCGTCAACCTGCTCACCCGCGTTGTTGCCGACGCCGTAGCTGAGGGCCTCATCGCCCGCAACCAGCGCGCAACCGGCACCACCGAAGCTCCGGAAGAGCCGCTGGCCGAGTGGGAGCGCGAGCTCCTCGAAGGCAGCAAGGCCGAAGAAGCAGCGGCAACCGAGGCTCCGGCAGCTGAGGCTCCCGAGGCAACTGAAGCTGCAGCCGGCGAAGCTGAAGCCAAGTAAATCTGGACCTTCCTTGATGCCGGAAACGGCGTCGGGGGCAACTGACAGGATGGCGGCTCACACGGTGGGCTGCCGTCCTGTCAGTCCGTAAACACACAAATTTCTAGACAGAGGGGTTCACATGGCGAACTACACTGCTGCTGACATCAAGGCCCTGCGCGAGCGCACCGGCGCCGGCATGATGGACGTCAAGAAGGCTCTTGACGAAGCCAACGGTGACGCCGAGAAGGCCATCGAGATCATCCGCATCAAGGGCCTCAAGGGCGCTACCAAGCGCGAAGGCCGCTCCACCGCTGAAGGCCTGGTTGCTGCCAAGGTCAACGGCGGCGTTGGCGTAATGATCGAGGTCAACTGCGAGACCGACTTCGTGGCCAAGGCTGACAAGTTCATCCAGCTGGCCGACAAGGTCCTCAACGTTGCAGTCGAGTCCGGCGCAGCCGACCTCGAGACCCTGCTGGCCACCGAGGTCGACGGCAAGCCGTTGTCCGAGGTTGTCGTCGAAGAGGGCGCTGTCCTCGGCGAAAAGGTTGTTGTCCGCCGCATCTCCCGCGTTGAGGGCACCACGGTTGACGCATACCTGCACAAGACGTCCAAGGACCTCCCGGCCCAGGTCGGCGTCCTGTTCGCTGTTGACGGTGAAGGCGAAGCCGCTGCCACCGCCGCACACGACATCGCTGTCCACGTTGCAGCCATGGCTCCGAACTACCTGACCCGCGAGGACGTCCCGGCCGAACTGGTCGAGTCCGAGCGCCGCATCGCCGAAGAGACCGCCAAGGCTGAAGGCAAGCCCGAAGCTGCTCTTTCGAAGATCGTCGAAGGCCGTGTGACGGGCTTCTACAAGGGTGAAGTTCTGGTTGACCAGGCATTCGCCAAGGATTCCAAGAAGACTGTTGCACAGGTCCTCGAAGAAGCCGGCGTCAAGGCAACCGCAGTAACCCGTTTCCGCGTCGGAAACTAGTAATTCATGAAAAGGGGTGGTCACTTCGGTGGCCGCCCCTTTTTCATGCACCCGTCCGGGGCAGTACCTGCGCGGACCCACAGCACGATAATCTAGCCAGAGTCCACCAACGGGAGGCACCATGGAAACCGTCAACACTGCAATCCAGCCCGAGAAGACCCGCCGACGTGTACTTCTGAAACTTTCCGGTGAGGTCATCGGCGGAGGCAAGCTCGGCGTCGATCCTGAAACCGTCCGGGCCATTGCCAAGCAGATCGCGGCGGCAGTCTCCGACGTCGAGGTAGCCATCGTTGTCGGTGGCGGTAACTTCTTCCGCGGCGCCGAGTTGTCCCAGAGCGGCATGGACCGCTCCCGCGCTGACTACATGGGCATGCTGGGGACAGTGATGAACTGCCTCGCCCTGCAGGACTTCCTGGAGCAGGCCGGTGTTGAAACCCGCGTCCAGAGCGCCATCACCATGGGCCAGGTTGCCGAGGCCTACATTCCCCGCCGCGCCATCCGCCATATGGAAAAGGGGCGCGTGGTCATCTTCGGTGCAGGCGCAGGCCTGCCGTACTTCTCCACAGATACCGTTGCCGCGCAGCGTGCCCTCGAAGTGCACGCGGACGTGGTCCTCATGGCCAAGAGTGGGGTGGACGGCGTCTACACCGCCGACCCCAAGAAGGATCCGGCCGCCGAGAAGCTCGATGTCCTCAGCTACGACGACGCCCTGCGCCGTGACATCAGGGTCATGGACCAGACTGCTATGACCATGTGCAAGGACAACAACCTTTCCATGGTGGTCTTCGGCATGGAAGGCGAGGGCAACGTTACCCGCGCCATCCTCGGCGAAACGCTGGGAACCCTGGTTACTCCCTAGCAAGGGCTAGGATATTTCTAGGACCGTCCGCCCTTGTGGCGGATCTTTACTGTGCATTGCCGCCTGTAGTTAGGCAGCAACTATTTTCTGAGGAGAAACCCGTGATCGAAGAGACCTTACTCGAAGCCGGCGAGAAGATGGACAAGGCGGTTGAGGTAGCCAAGGACGATTTCGCCACGATCCGTACGGGCCGGGCAAACCCCGGTCTCTACAACAAGGTGATCGTCGAGTACTACGGCACCCCCACACCCCTCCAGCAGCTGGCCTCCTTTGGTGTTCCTGATGCCCGCACTATCCTCATCACGCCGTACGACAAGACCGCACTGCGTGACATCGAGAAGGCCCTGAGTGACTCGGAAGTCGGCGCCAACCCCTCCAACGACGGCAACGTCATCCGCGTGACCATCCCGGAGCTCACCAAAGAGCGTCGCAAGGAATACGTGAAGATCGTCAAGGGCAAAGGTGAAGACGCCAAGGTCTCCATCCGCAGCATCCGCCGCAAGGCCAAGGACACGCTGGACAAGCTCGTCAAGGACGGCGAAGCCGGCGAGGACGAAGGCGCACGCGCTGAGAAGGAACTTGACGCCCTCACCAAGCAGCATGTCGACAGCATCGACGAACTGCTCAAGCGCAAGGAAGCCGAGCTGCTCGAGGTCTGATGAACCAGGCTGAGCCGGCACCCGCTGAGCGGGTCCCGACACGCGACACCCCCAAACGCGCCAGGCGTGTTCGGGAGAACCCCACACCCAAGGCCGGCCGTAATCTTCCTGCTGCCATCGGCGTCGGGCTTTCCATGCTTTTGGCCGTTCTGGGTGGATTGCTTTTCCTCCCGTTGGGATTCGTCCTGCTCACCACCGCCTTCGCGGTGCTGGGTGTCTGGGAAGTCTTCCGGGCACTTGAAGCCCAGGGCACCAGGATGCCGATCGTTCCTGTGATGATTGGCAGCCTGGTGATGCCGGTTTCTGCCTACTTTGGCGGACTCGAAGGTTTGTTGTTCACGATGACGGCCAGCTCCGTGGCTGTTCTTCTGTGGCGCTCCATCGAGAGTGCTGCAGGCGCGCCGCGCAGCGTGTTTGCCGGTGTTTTCACCCTGGCCTGGATTCCGTTCCTCATCAGTTTCGCGGCCCTGCCGCTCCACGCCACGGGTGGTGCCACCCCCGTCGGCTTCTGGCCGGACGGGATTCCTGACGGCGCATGGCAGATCGCTTCGATGTTGCTGTTGGTTGTCTCGAATGACACGTTCGGCTACATCGTTGGGGCTTCCTTCGGGAAGCACCCCATGGCCCCCAAGATCAGTCCCAAGAAGTCCTGGGAGGGCTTCGCGGGATCCGTCGGTGGGGCCATGGTAATTGGTGTCCTCGCCTGTATCTTCCTGCTGGACAAACCGTGGTGGGTGGGGCTGGTGCTGGCCGTTGGCATGGTGGCGGCATCAACAGCCGGGGACCTCGCCGAGTCCATGGTCAAACGCGAACTTGGCGTCAAGGACATGAGCAGCATCCTGCCCGGTCATGGCGGCGTGATGGATCGATTGGACTCCATCGTGTTCGCGGCCCCTGTAGCCTATGTTTTGTTCGCGCTGCTAAGCGGCGTCTGACAAACCCAATGAAGGAAAATTAGTGTCAGTGGATATTCGACGCCAGATTCCCGCAACGTTCGACCGCGTGGAGCGTAGCAAATACGGCTACAACGCCAAGCAAGTGGACGAGTTCCTCCAGCGCGCCAGGACATCGTTTGAAAACCCGGTCGGCACGGCCGACCAGGTGGCCAGCGTTGACGTCCGGGACGTGGCCTTTGACCCCGTCAAGGGCGGCTATGACGCCCACAGCGTTGACGCCGCCCTGGACCGGCTGGAGGATGCCTTTGCCCGCCGTGAGCGGGACGACCTCATCAGCCAGCAGGGTGAAGAAGCCTGGTTGCGCCAGATCGGCAAGCTCTCCGGCATCCTGCGTGGACGGCTTCACCGCCCAGACGGGGAACGGTTCCGTCGTCCGTCCAGGAAGAGGGCACGCAGCTACAACATCCAGGACGTTGACGCCCTGTGTGCTGAGCTGGTCGGGTACCTTGAACACGATCAGGTCCTCAGCGTGGACACCGTTCGCCGCGCTGTTTTCCGTGCAGCAAAGGGCGACGAAGGTTACGAAGAAGCTCAGGTGGATGCGTTCCTCGCGCGAGTCGTAGAGCTTATGGCGGCCATCGACTAGTTCCGTCCAACGCTCGTCAGGCGCTGGGGGAGATGGCCGTGTTGTTCCTCCACACGTCCAAGTAGCGTCGGTGACCGCGCGCCAGCGAGGTACCGAAGAACGCCAAGGCGGCCAGAACCGCCACAGGAACTGCTGCCACTGTGGGAAGCCCGGCTGCCAGCATTGCTGACCCCAGCAGCAAGGCGATCAGGGCTGCGTTAACGAACCCCATGAAGACCATGCTGCTGCCTGCCACCTGGCTGAAGTCTTTCCGCCCGCCAAGGAAGTAGTACGTCCGCTTGGCACCTTCCTCATCGTCGTGAAAGCCGGCCATGAGGTACGGCCTGATGCCGGGGTCCAGGTCTAGGTAGGCCGCACGCAGGCGGTTCATGGCAAGGACGTACATCAGGTCTTCCATGCCCACGCTCATGACGCGGACATGGGTGAGCAGGCCAACCACCAGATCGATACTCAGGACAGTCAGGGCGAAGGCCCTGAACGCATCCGAAAACTGGGTGGCGTTACCCACCAGCGCCACGCTCAGCAGGCTGGCCGACGTGAACGTCAGGAACATGCTGATGCGGGTGAGGACTTCGCCTTGTGTGGTGCTGCGCGAGGCGAGCAGGCTCCAGTGTTCTGTGGCCAACAATTGCGCTCGGACGCTTGGCGATAACTCCTGCGTGCTTACCGGCGGTTCTGGTCCGGCGGCACCCGGTTCCTCGGACATGGCGTCATTGTCCACCCTCGCTGTTGTGCGGACAACAGGGTGTGGGTGCCTTTGCGGCTGTTACCGTTCGGTCGCCACGGGCCGCTCCGGTACGTGCAGGCGGGACATCACGCGGTTCACGGAAGCCGGCACGCGGTTCTTGGTCAACACCGAGACCACCACTGTCACGGCGAACGCTGCCGGTACGCTCCACGCAGCGGGCTGCGCAAGCCACGCGGGTGCGTTGCCCGTCCCCATGAGGGTGCCCGCCACCATGGCGCCACCGCACAGCAGCGCACCGGTCAGCATGCCGGCAATCGCCCCGGCATCGGTCAAACCACGCCACCAAATGCCCAAGAGCAGTACCGGGCAGATGGTGGACGCCGTGAAGGCGAAAACCAGTCCAACACTTCCGGCCAGGGCCAAGGTGTCGGTCATGAAGGCAAAACCCAAAGGTACGACGGCGGCAATCACCGCTGCGAGGCGGAAGCCCCTGACGCTTCCGCCGAAGAGGTCCTGGCTGATGACGCCGGACAGCGAAACCACCAGGCCGGACGTGGTGGACAGGAACGCGGCGAAGGCCCCGGCAACCACCAAGGCAGACAACAGATCACCGGCCGTGCCGCCCACGAGCTTGCCCGGCAGCAAAAGCACCAGGGCATCGGCTTGGCCGGACTGGGCCAGCTCCGGCGCGAACATCCTGCCCAAAGCGCCGGAGATGGTGGGGAACAGGTAGAAGACCGAGAGCAGCCCCAGCACAATCAACGTGGTCCGGCGCGCGGATTGCCCGTCCGGGTTGGTGTAGAACCTCACCAGCACATGCGGGAGGCCCAAGGTTCCGAACAGCAAAGCCACCAACAGGGATATGTGGTTATAGGCCCCCGCGGAAGCCTGGCCCGTGGGGTTGATGGGCAGAGGCGCGGACGGTTCCACACCGTTGCCGGCCAGCACCATGGCAACGAAGACCACAGGCACTGCCAAGGCGGTCAGTTTCAGCCAGTACTGGAACGCCTGGACAAAGGTTATTGAACGCATGCCACCTGCCACTACCGTGAGGCACACAACCACCACCACCGCCGTCGAACCTACCCACGACGGCAGGCCTGTGGTGATCCGGATGGTGAGGGCGGCCCCATGGAGTTGCGGCACGATGTACAACCAGCCCACGGCAACCACAACCAGGCTTGTCACCCGGCGGACCAGTTTGGAATCCAACCGGGCTTCGGTGAAATCGGGGATGGTGTAGGCGCCTGAGCGCCGGAGGGGAGCAGCCACGAAGAGCAGGAGCATCAGGTAGCCGGCCGTGTAGCCCACGGGGAACCACAGCGCATCCGTTCCTGATAGGAGAATCAGGCCGGCAACTCCCAGGAAGCTGGCGGCGGACAAGTACTCGCCACCGATCGCCGAGGCGTTCCACCACGGCGGAACCGTGCGCGAGGCTACGTAGAAGTCGCCCGTTGTCCGGGAGATGCGCAGACCGTAGAAGCCTATGACCGCCGTCGCGAGGGTGACGGCAAGAAACGCGAACAGGCCGACGGCAGGGTTCACTTGTCCTCCACAAGGTCCCGGTATCGGGCCTCATTGCGGGCGGCCGCGCGGTTGTAGAGCCAGGCGCTCAAGCCAATCACTGGGTAAATGCCGACGCCCAGCACCAGCCAGTCAAGCGGAATGCCCAGGATCCGGGTCTCGGCCACGCCTGGCCCATACACAAGGAACAGCGCGAACACAGCGAGAATGACCAGGAATCCGCAGGCCACCACCAGTGCCAGGCGCAACTGTGAGCGGATCAGGGAACGGATGAAGATCTTGCCGGCATCGGAGTCCTCGGCCGCCTCGCGGGGGTACGGCAACTGTCCCGGAGCCGCCGTGGCCGACTGGCGGGGAGCCGTGACACGGACGCGCGTCATCCCTGTGGCCGGATACGCGTGGACTGCAGCTTGTCCCGGACGGAGGGCAAGTGTCGTCGGCTGATCGGCAGTTCAGCGCCTGCCACAGCCACGCTCGGGCCCGTTGCTGTCAGCTTCAGGTGCTGCACATGCTTCAGTGCGATCAAATACGAGCGGTGGATCCGGATAAACCCCGCGTCAGCCCATTTCTGTTCAAGATCACTCAGCGGAACCCGGATGAGGAAGCTGGCCTCGGACGTGTGCAGCCTGGCGTAATCGCCTTGGGCCTGCACATAGGTGACATCGTCACGGCGGATCATGCGGGTGGTGCTGCCGAGGTCCACTGTGATCATTTCAGGGGCGGGCGTGCCTTCCTTGATCAGATCGCTGATCCGGTCCACCGAACGGGATAGCCGTTCCGCGCGCAGCGGCTTCAGCAAGTAATCGATGGCGGCGAGGTCGAAGGCTTCCAATGCGCAGTCTTCATCAGCGGTGACGAACACGACGGCGGGTGGGTTGCTGCTGCGGGATATCGCCCGCGCGATGTCCAGGCCGGACAGAGCCGGCATATGGATGTCGAGGAAGACGGCGTCGACCGACTCTGTTTCCAAGGTCCGCAGCGCCTCGGCGCCCGACGACGCCCGGTGGATGGCGCCAATCCGCTCATCCCGGCCCAGCAGGAAGGCCAGCTCTTCCACGGCGGGTAGTTCGTCATCAGCGACGAGCACGTTGATCATGATTAAAGACTAACCGGCACATCATGCGTCGTGGTCGGGCTGCGATTTGGGCACCCGCATGGTGATCAGGGTTCCTTCCCCGGGAGCCGTGTCGATGACGAGACCGTGTTCGTCCCCGTAGACCTGACGCAAACGGGCGTCAACATTGCGCAGCCCCACATGGATGCCGTCCGTATGCCCGGCGAGCACTGACCGCAGGTGCTCGGGATCCATGCCCACGCCGTCGTCCTCGATGGTAACTTCAGCGAACGCTCCGGAATCGTTGGCGCAGATGGTGATGTGTCCCGGGCCTTCCTTGGCTTCCAAACCGTGCCGGACCGCGTTCTCCACCAGCGGTTGAAGGCTGAGGAACGGAATAACCGTGCTCAAGACCTCGGGCGCGATCCTAAGGCTTACCTGGACGCGCTCGCCAAAGCGTGCCCGTTCCAGCAAGAGGTAGCGGTCGATGCATCGCAGTTCCTCGGCGACTGTGGTGAAGTCTCCATGCCGCCGGAACGAGTATCTGGTGAAGTCGGCGAACTCCACCACCAACTCCCGCGCCCGTGCCGGGTCCGTGTTGATGAAAGACGCGATCGCATTCAGCGAGTTGTAGATGAAGTGCGGGCTGATCTGTGCGCGCAAAGCCCTGACTTCCGCTTCCATCAGCAGGGTGCGGGAAGCTTCGAGTTCGGTCAGTTCCAGTTGGGCAGCAATCCAGTCAGCAACCTCGCTGGTGGCTCGCACCAATCCCGCCCCCGCCGCTGGGGCAAGGGCGGCAACTGAGCCCACTACTTTGGAGCCTGCCCGGATCGGAGCTATGACGGCGCTGAAATCGTGGCTCCCGTGCTCGGCTTTCGCGGCCGGCGAATGTCCGGCGTGAGGCACGACGGCTGTTCGACCGGTGGCAAGGACCTCGGCAGCGAGGCGCATAAGTAATGGCCGGAGTTCCTCGGCTGCACCATCCCATGCGAGCACCGAATGGGTGTCCGTGATGGCCAGGGCATCGCAGCCCAGCAGCACCCGCAGCTGCTTGCTGGCCTTGGCTGCGCCGGCAGGTTGGAGCCCGCCACGGAGGTGCTGACCGGCCCGGGAGGCCGCGTGCAGCGTGTTGTAAGTGGCGCGCTCGGCATCCGTGCCCAGGTCCCGGAAAGAGCGCATCACCCTCAGGCCAACACCCACCACGACGGCGACAGCCAGCACGATCACGGCGATCGCGGCAACGGTGAGGAGCGGAGAGTCGGGCATAAGGCCAGCGTAGCCAATTTGCCGGCGCTGTCCTTGCCGTTTGGCGCAGGGTCGCAACCGTTGAGCGACGGCACCAGCGGATTCTCTGGAACCGACCCCCGACGGCGTTCGATAGTGATTGCAGTCACATGGGCAATGCGTGCGGAGCCGATGTGGACACATCACAATCAGGAGGAACCATGGGTAATGAGGCCCAAAACCAGGACGCAACAGCGTCCGTGGACTTCCGGGAAGTCCAACAAACGGAACGGTTCAAGACACTGCGGAAGCGGCACCGCAGCTTTGTCTTCCCGATGGCAGTCGTATTCCTGCTTTGGTATTTCGCGTACGTTCTTTTGGCTGACTATGCGGTTGGCTTCATGTCCATCAAGGTTTGGGGCAACATCAACGTCGGCCTGATTCTCGGCCTGCTCCAGTTCGTCACTACCTTCGGCATCACGGCTTGGTACGTGAGCTACTCCAACAGGAAACTGGACCCCATCGCGGCGGAGATCCGCAACGAGATCGAGGGCCACGAATTTGATAAGGACGGCAATGTGATCAGCGGGGGAGTCAAATGAACACCATGGTCCCGGCAGCAGTCAACGTCGCAGCGCTGAAAGACACCACCCTGCTCAACATGGGCATTTTCGCCCTCTTCGTGGCGGTCACCATGGTGATCGTCTTCCGGGCCAGCCGGAACAACAAGACCGCAGCAGATTACTACGCAGCTGGCCGGTCGTTTACTGGTTCGCAGAACGGCACGGCCATCGCCGGAGACTACCTGTCGGCAGCATCCTTCCTCGGCATTACCGGCGCCATCGCCATCAACGGCTACGACGGCTTCCTGTACTCCATCGGCTTCCTCGTCGCCTGGCTCGTCGCTTTGCTCCTGGTGGCTGAATTGCTCCGCAATACGGGCAAGTTCACCATGGCTGACGTCCTGTCCTTCCGCTTGCGTCAGCGCCCTGTCCGCATTGCGGCCGCCCTCTCCACCTTGGCCGTCTGCTTCTTCTACCTCCTCGCCCAGATGGCAGGAGCAGGCAGCCTGATTTCGCTCCTGCTGGGCATCAGCGACTGGGGCGGTCAGGCCTTGGTGATCATCGTCGTCGGGGCCTTGATGATCATGTACGTACTGATCGGCGGCATGAAGGGCACCACCTGGGTACAGATCATCAAAGCCATCCTGCTCATTGCCGGTGCAGGTGTAATGACAGCAATGGTGCTTGCGATCTACGGTTTCAACCTGTCCAGCCTGCTGGGCTCTGCAGCTGAAGCCGCCAACAACCCGGCCATCCTGAACCCCGGGCTCCAATATGGAAAGACCGAAACGTCCAAGCTCGACTTCATGTCCCTCGGCCTTGCCCTGGTCCTCGGTACAGCAGCACTGCCCCACGTGCTGATGCGCTTCTACACTGTCCCTACGGCCAAGGAAGCACGCAAGTCCGTCGTATGGGCCATCTGGCTGATCGGCCTGTTCTACCTCTTCACCCTGGTGCTGGGGTATGGCGCAGCGGCCCTGGTGGGCGCTGAAACCATCAAGTCCGCCCCCGGTGGGGTCAATTCCGCGGCCCCGCTGCTCGCGTTCCACCTGGGTGGCCCGCTGCTCCTGGGCTTCATTTCGGCCGTCGCGTTCGCAACCATCCTGGCTGTGGTGGCCGGCCTGACCATCACCGCAGCCGCTTCCTTCGCCCACGACATTTACGCCAACGTCATTTCCAAGGGCAAGGCCGACGCAACCACCGAGGTGAAGGTCGCCCGACGCACGGTCGTGGTGATCGGTGTCCTGGCTATTCTGGGCGGAATTTTCGCCAACGGGCAGAACGTTGCCTTCCTGGTGGCACTGGCCTTCGCAGTTGCAGCATCGGCGAACCTGCCCACCATTGTCTACTCCCTGTTCTGGAAGAAGTTCACCACCCAGGGCGCGGTCTGGAGCATGTACGGCGGCCTCGCTGCGGCCATCTTGCTGATCACCTTCTCGCCCGTGGTCTCCGGCGCCAAGACGTCCATGATCCCCGGGGCAAACTTTGCCCTCTTCCCGCTGAGCAACCCCGGCATCGTGTCCATTCCGTTGGCCTTCTTCCTGGGCTGGCTCGGAACGGTGCTGGACAAGCGGCGCGAGGATCCGGCCAAGCAGGCGGAGATGGAGGTGCGCTCGCTGACCGGTGTCGGTGCCGAGAAGGCGGTCGATCACTAGAGTCCGCAGCGCCTGCCGAGCAGCACATGCCAAGGGCGGCTCCTCCTGCGAACCGCAGGAGGAGCCGCTCTGTGTGTCTGCATTACTTCTTCAGGCTCAGCCATTCCTGCAGCTGTTCCAGCGGCCACGTGGTGACGATCCGTTCCTTCGGCACTCCGAGGGCTTCGGCCCTCTCTGCGCCGTACTGCAGGAAGTCGAGCTGGCCCGGAGCATGGGCGTCGCTGTCGATGCTGAAGAGGCAGCCGGCGTCCAGGGCCAGCGTGATGAGGTTGTCCGGTGGGTCCTGCCGTTCGGGCCGGGAGTTGATTTCGACGGCGACTCCCCACTCCGCACACTCCTTGAAGACCCTCGCGGCATCGAACTCGGACTCGGGCCGGGTACCCCGTGATCCTTGGACGAGCCGACCGGTGCAATGCCCCAGGACGTTGGTGTGGGGATCGCTGATCCCGCCGAGCATTCGCTTGGTCATGGTCTTTGCGTCTGACCGGAGCTTCGAGTGGACGCTGGCCACCACTACATCCAGCCTGTCCAGCATGGTGGGAGTCTGGTCCAGGGTTCCGTCCTCAAGAATGTCCACCTCTATGCCCTTGAGCAACCGGAAGCCGTCACGGGCCGCGTTGATCCCGTCCACTACGTCGAGTTGTTTCTCGAGGCGTTCCACGCTGAGGCCATTGGCGATAGTGAGATTGGGGGAGTGGTCTGTGAGGGCCAGGTATTCGCGGCCGAGTGTGCGTGCGGCGGCCACCATGGATTCGATGGGGGAGCCGCCGTCGGACCAGTTGCTGTGGCTGTGAAGGTCTCCGCGCAGTGCGGCCCTCAGGGTGTCACCGCCGGAGGCCAAAGATTCTGTGCCCCGCTCCCGGAGATCGGCCAGATAGTCCGGGACTTTCTCTTCCAGGGCCTGGGTAACGACTTCAGCGCTTCGGTTGCCTACGCCTTTGATGCTGGTCAGCCGTCCGGCCCGGATCAGTTTCGGCAGCTCTTCGGGCGAAAGCTGCCGAACGGCGTCGGCAGCTTTCCGGAAAGCCTGGACCTTGAAGGTGGGGGCCTGGCTGCGTTCCAACCAGAAGGAGATTTCGTCGAGCGCCTCTACGGGATCCATGGCTCCATGATCCACGAACCAGGCGCACCATCAACAGTGGGCAGTGTCAATGGTGCGCCGGTTCGGTCGCCGTCAGCTAGTGGTGGCGACCCGGGTCCAGGGCGGGATTGGAGCCCTGGCCGTCTTCTCCGCTGGGTGCCTGGCCGTGCTCTCCGTGCGGGACTGCATGCTGTCCGGCCATCGATGCGGCCAGTCCGGGTGTAGCAATTGTTGCAACAACGACGGCGGCTCCGAACGCGGCTGCCAGAAGCCGCCCGGTCCTTGGCTGGCCGTGGGTGCCGCCGTCGTTGGTCTTGTGCTGCCGCCTCAGCCAGCCAGCTCCGGCAAGTGCCATGAGCGTCAGGCCGAGAGCGGCGAAGTGGCTCACGTCCAGTGAGCGCAGGGAGCTGATCCCGGTGACTGTGACTGCGAGGTGCGCAGCAGCAGCAACGGCGAGGACAGGAAGCGCGAATCGTGCGACGACCAGGGCGTTGCGGTGCAACCCCCGCAGGGACCAGGCCAAAAAGGCCAAGCCCGCCGCGAGGGTTGCGACGCCGGCGACCACCATTCCGGGTGTCGCTGACGCCGTTCCGGTGAGATATCCGGCGGCAAGGGAAAGCTCAACCATCCCAGCGGCCATTGCTGCGAAGTACACGAACAGGAGGGTCGCTGCGTTCAGTGTGGGGTGGTGTTTGCTTTCCATGGTCCTTGCCGTCCTCTCGCTGCTTTACTCGGTGATCAGGCGGATCAGGCGCGGGCGGAAGCTACGGCTGCCTTGTCCTGGGACAGTGCTACGCCCAGCAGGACGACGGCGCTGGCAAGGTGCAGCACGTTGTCCGCGCCGTTGAGGGCGATGATGTTCAGCGAGGAGCCAACCAGGAAAAGCCCCAGAATGCCGACCAGCAGGTAGACGCCTCCGACAGCCGTGTTGACGGACTTGGAGAGCGTGACACCGTTCATGCCGGCGTAAAGAAGTGCGGCGCCAATGGCCAAGTGGATGATGTTGTGAAGAGGGTTCACCGCGAAGATGATCAAGTTGGCACCCTCGGTGGCGAAGAAGCCGATTCCCGAGGTGACGAAGAATCCGAGCACGCCTACCAAGAGGTAGACGGCTCCGAAAATGGTGGCGATCAAGCGATTGGGCGAAGTACGCATTGGTCCGAACCTTCCGGTGATGGCCGGGTGTCCCGGCCGTCCTGCTGAGCCCCGGGTGGGGCTCTCAAGCAGTGATTCGGACCATGCGCGGGTGTGGATGGGTGTGAGCCTGGAATTTCTTTTGGTGGCTATGGGCGGAGGCGGATGCTGCTCATTTTGAGGTCGTTGGTTCCCTCGAAGACGTACTGAAGGTCGATGGTCTTGCCGTCGCATTGCAACGTGCCCGCGAGGTCGGCTTTGTTGTTGCCGTTGTTGGAGTTCACGTTCACGGAGTTATAGTTCGGCTTGCATGAGCTGTCCAGCTGCAGGCTGGCAATGCCATCCACGAAGGATTGTTTGTCCAGCTCGTCCTTCAATGGCTGGCTCAGGTAATTGTCGTATGCCTGTTCTGTTTGCCCGGACACCACCAGATTGGTGAATTCGTCCGCCAGCGACCTGGCCTTGGACGTCGCGTTGCCCACGAGGTTGACCAGCAAAAGGACACCCACCACCGCCAAGACGATCACTCCCGCAACGATGCTCAGGACGATCCACAGGACTTTTCGGCTCTTCCTGGGTGCCTGTTGGCCATACTGACCTGGCGGGTATTGGCTGGGTTGGTGCTGACCCTGTGGATAGGGGTTCTGCCCTTGCGGGTACGGGTTCTGGACGTACGGTTCCTGGCCCGGTGCGGCGTACTGCGGGCCGCCCGTCTGGGGGGAAGCGGACGACGGCGGCTGCTGCCACTGCGGTGAGGCACCAGGCTGCGGCGGGTAGCCTGGCCCGGGCGGAACCGGTGGCGGGTTCTGGCCAGGCGGGTTCTGGTTGGGTTGGTTCTGGTTGGGCTGGTGCGGTTCTTGCGGGTTGCTCACAGTTGTGCCCCTCTCGGTAGCCTTCGCAGCGCCACCACATGGCCGGGGACCTCTGGCCGGCCCCTGATTCGTCCACTTGCATCAAATCGCATGCAGGTTCCACGGGCAAGTGCCGCGCCGGGAATAGCCGCAGGTGAAAAGGGAATTCAGGCCTCGGAGCGGCGTCCCAGCAGGGGTTGGACGCGGTAGGGGATCATCTCCCGCATCGCCAGCGCAGTATCGGTCCGTTCCACTCCGTCGCAGCCCAGGATCTTTCCGTTGATGCGGTAGAGGTCCTCCGCATCCAGGGCAACGACGCGCAACAGCAAGTCCGCTGAACCTGTCAGGCCAAATCCTTCCAGGATTTCGGGAATGTCGGCCAGGTCCTGGGCAAGCGAGGCAAGTTTTTGCTGCTGTACGTGGACAGTGATGAATGCAGTCAACGGATAGCCGAGGGCCGCGGGGTTGATCCTCCGCTCGAAGGAGAGGAAGGCGTGTTTCTTCTCGAGTTGGGCCATCCGCGCCTGGACAGTGTTTCGGGACAACCCCAGCTTTTGGGCGAGTGCCACCACAGTCCCGCGGGGGTCCTTCGCCATGGCGGAAAGGAGCCTGGTGTCAGTGCCATCCAAGGGTTGCATAATGCGCAAGATTAGCACGGCCCACACCAAGGAAACAGGGCAGAATGCTCAACTTCTGCGGGGGTAGTTGTACCCGATGCCTGTTGTGAGTAGGGTCACAATTAACTCCGGCGAAGGTGCCGGAGGGCCGGTCTGCGGCAGGATCACAAGTCCCGCCAGCGCCG
Source organism: Paenarthrobacter aurescens (assembly GCF_025421775.1). GTDB lineage: Bacteria > Actinomycetota > Actinomycetes > Actinomycetales > Micrococcaceae > Arthrobacter > Arthrobacter aurescens_B. Next base: position 141,290 of record NZ_JAOEFX010000008.1, read on the forward strand.
ACGAAAACGAGCCGGAAGGTTGCGATCACCTGTGTTGACGGATCAGGCGGGCAAAGGAGTGCACCATGACACTCCGGGCCCAGGACATAGTGCACAAAATTCCCTGAGGACTGGCGGCAATCTGCTCCAGCTGGTATCGCCGGAAGGCGAGCGCATCAGCCATCCCGAATTCGACGTCTGGGTTAAAGACATCGGCGACGAGCAATTGTGCTCCCTGTATGAGGACATGACGGTTATCCGTCGCATTGATGCCGAGGCAACGGCGCTCCAGCGCCAGGGGGAACTGGCATTGTGGCCGCCGCTCCTGGGGCAGGAAGCGGCCCAGATTGGCTCGAGCCGCTCGCTGCGGGACGATGACTTTGTGTTCCCCAGCTACCGGGAAAGCGGCGTGGCATACGTCCGGGGAGCCCACCTCTCCGAGATTGCCAGGGTGTGGCGTGGAAACGCCTCCTACGGGTGGGATCCCCTGCGCATCAACTTGGCAACGCCCCAGATCATCATTGGTTCCCAGAGCCTGCACGCCACCGGTTACGCCATGGGTGTCCAGTTGGATGGTGCCAACACCGCGGTCCTTGCGTACTTTGGAGATGGCGCCACGAGTGAAGGCGACGTGAACGAGGCCATGGTGTTCGCCGCGAGTTACCAGGCTCCCGTGGTGTTCTTCTGCCAGAACAACCATTGGGCAATTTCCGAGCCCGTCCGCATACAGTCGCATGTCCAGTTGGCCGACAGGCCTACCGGGTTCGGAATCCCCAGCATGCGGGTGGACGGCAACGACGTCCTGGCTGTCATGGCGGCAACGCGTGTAGCGCTGGACCGGGCACGCAAGGGTGGGGGACCTACCTTCATCGAGGCGGTCACTTACCGCATGGGCCCACACACCACGGCAGATGACCCCACCCGCTACCGTGATCCCATCGAGTTGGAAGATTGGGCCGCCAAGGATCCCATCCTCAGGCTCCGCAAGCTCCTGGAGGCAAAGGGCCTGCTGACCGAGGACGTGGAAGGGCGCGTCAAGGCCAAAGCCGACGCCGTGGCGGCGGAACTCCGGGCCAGTTGCATCGACATGCCGGATCCCCAGCCACTGGACGTCTTCAACCACGTCTACAGCACGCCCAACTCCTGGATTGAACGCCAGAAGGATCACTATTCCCGCTACCTGAACAATTTCAACCAGCCCGTCGAGGAAGGTGCTCTCTGATGTCCAAGCTTACTTTTGCCCGGGCCATCAACGCCGGACTCCGGAAGTCGCTCGAAAACGATCCCAAGGTGGTCCTCATGGGCGAGGACATTGGTTCGCTCGGTGGCGTCTTCCGCGTTACGGACGGTCTGCAGAAAGATTTTGGGAAACACCGGGTGATCGATTCTCCGCTGGCTGAATCCGGAATTATCGGCACCGCCGTTGGGTTGGCCTATCGCGGCTACCGTCCGGTGTGCGAGATCCAATTCGACGGCTTTATCTACCCTGCGTTCGACCAGATCGTCAGCCAAGTGGCCAAAATGCATTACCGCACCCAGGGACGCGTCAAGATGCCCATCACCATCCGGGTTCCCTTCGGCGGCGGCATCGGATCGCCGGAACACCACTCCGAATCACCGGAGGCGTACTTCACGCACACCTCCGGTCTCCGTGTCGTGGCGGTGTCGAACCCGCAAGACGCCTACACGATGATCCAGCAGGCCATTGCCTCCGATGATCCCGTGCTCTACTTCGAGCCCAAGCGCCGCTATCACGACAAGGGCGACGTGGACGAGACCATCGATTTGTCCGCTGCCCTTCCCTTGGACAAAGCCGCCGTGGTGAACTCCGGCTCGGATGTCACCCTGGTTGCGTACGGTCCCCTGGTAAAAACCGCGAAGGATGCTGCCATGGCCGCGGCCGACGAAGGCATTTCAGTGGAGGTTATCGACCTCCGTTCCCTGGCCCCCGTGGACTATCCCGTCGTGGAAGCCTCGGTCCGCAAGACCGGCCGGCTGGTCATCACCCACGAGGCCGGCCAATCCGGTGGCCTCGGCGCTGAAATTGCCGCCAGCATCACCGAACGCTGCTTCCACTACTTGGAGTCCGCTCCCGTCCGCATTACCGGCTTCGATGTTCCGTACCCTTACTCGAAGCTCGAAATGCACCACTTGCCGGATCTGGACAGGATTCTCGACGGCGTCGACCGCGCCTTGGGCCGCCCCAACTCGCTGAGTGGACTGGAAGGATGACCGCCACCATGATCAAGGAATTCAGGTTGCCGGACCTTGGCGAAGGCCTGACCGAATCGGAGATCCTGAGCTGGAAAGTGGCGGTGGGGGACACCGTCACGCTCAACCAGGTCATCGCCGAGGTGGAAACAGCCAAAGCCGTCGTCGAGTTGCCGTCGCCGTTCGCCGGGACGGTGGCAGCCCTTCACGAACAGCCAGGAACCGTGGTTGAGGTTGGTAAGCCGATCGTTTCGTTCGAAGTGGACGACGCCGGATCAACCAACGGAGGCAGCGCCCCTTCCACTGGTGACGGGTCCGCCGTCGAGACTTCTGCGAAAAGCGCGCCTGCCGCCGGCGGGGTTGAAGCGGTGGGGGCGCCTGCAAAACGTGAGCCGAACCTGGTGGGGTATGGCGCCGTCGTCGAACATACCGGCCGTCCCACCCGGCGCGCCCGCGGCCAGGTTCAGGAACTTGGGTCCGCAACGGTGGCCCCGGAGACTTCGGTGATTCCTGAGTCGGCAGCGGTTGCCACGCCTGAGGCTGACGTCGCAGAGCGACCCCGCTCTACGCCACCTGTCCGCAAGCTGGCCCGAGACCTGGGGGTGGACCTTCAGTCGGTTCCCGGGACCGGGCCTGGGGGACTCATTACCCGGGAAGATGTCCAGAACTTCTCCGGCGCACCGAAACCGGCCATCGAGGCTCCAGCGACGCAGGGCGGGCGTGAAACGCGCACACCCATCAAGGGTGTTCGGAAATTCACGGCCGCGGCCATGGTGCAGAGTGCCTTCACGGCGCCGCATGTGACGGAGTTCCTCACGGTGGACGTCACAGCGACCATGGACTTGCTGGCCAGGCTAAAAGGCAACAAGTCGTTCGAAGGCTACAAGCTGACTCCGCTGACCATCGCGGCCAAAGCTGTCCTGGTAGCGCTGCGGAACCATCCCACATTGAACTCACGGTGGGACGAAGCCAACCAGGAGATTGTTCAGTTCAATTACGTGAACCTGGGCATCGCCGCAGCAACGCCACGTGGCCTGACCGTTCCAAACATTAAGGACGCGGACCGTTTGTCGCTGCGGGAGCTCTCCACGGCGCTGACTGATCTGACTGATACCGCACGTGCAGGCAAGACGTCGCCGTCGGAGTTGTCGGGCGGCACTGTTTCCATCACGAACATCGGTGTTTTCGGTATCGACGCCGGGACGCCCATCCTCAATCCGGGCGAGGCCGCCATTGTGGCCCTCGGCGCCGTGCGGAAGGCACCGTGGGTGGTCAATGATGAGCTGGCGGTACGGCAGGTCATGTCTCTCAGCTTGTCCTTTGACCACCGCCTGGTGGATGGCGAACAGGGCTCGCGGTTCCTTGCGGATCTGGGCGCCATCTTGTCCGACCCCGCCATGGTCATGACCATGATCTGACGCGTCCCAAGCTGCGCCGGCCCATCCCTTTACGAGTGCTTGCAGGAAACTGCGGTTAGGGGATGGGCCGTCGCGCGTCAGGTGTCAATCCTCGGTTGGCGTGGTGCGGTTGGAGTGAACGTTGCGCCAGCTGTGCTCCGGTTCGAAGCCCAACAGCCTGCGCGCCTTGTCGATGGACAGCATGGTTTCGTGCTCGCCCAGTTCCTTGAGGACCTCGACGCCGGGAAACACTTCCGCGGCCAGTTTGGCGCTGCTTCGGCTCATCACGGTGTCGGCGGCGGCGATGATAAACGTCTCGAAGCCCGGTTCCCCGTGTTCAAGGGCACGTACTACTGCGAGGGCACCGTCCCGGGCATCAATGTAACCCCACAGATTCCATTTGCGCAGTGTGGCATCGGTGTCGAAGGACGGGAAAGCCTCGTAGTCTTCGGGGTCCATGACGTTGGAGAACCGCAGTGCCGTGATGCTCAGCTTCGGGTCCCAGCGGGTGAGCTGGATGGCCATCTGCTCCTCGAGGTGCTTGACAAGTGAGTAAGTGCTTTCCGGGCGCGCTGCATACTCCTCGTCCACGGGAATGTATGGAGGGTCGATATCGAAGGGGAGGCCCAGTACGGTCTCGCTGGAGGCATAGACCACCTTCTTGATACCCGCGCGTCGTGCCGCTTGGAAGACGTTGTAGGTGGAGACCATGTTGTTCTCGAAAATCGCGGCGTCGGGGGCCAGCCCTGGTGCCGGGATGGCAGCTAGGTGAACTATTGCGTCCAGGCCGTCATGTTGGTCGTCCAGGCCCATGATGACGTCAAGGACCTGCCCGTAGTTGCGGAGATCCACGTTGACATAGCCCTTGCCACGGGTGCCGGCACGGTCAATGTTGAGCACTTGGTGGCCATCCTGCGTGAGTCGCCGGACCACGCTCCTACCCAGTTTTCCGCTTCCGCCGGTGACGGCAATCCTCATTGTGTGCTCCTTGATTGTGGCTGGACCTTGACCCTGTGCCCTGTCGATTCAGCTGCTGAGTAGAGTCAGCAAGGTTCGAGTTTCAGCCTAGGCGGGGAGGCGGCAGAAAACAGCCTCACAGGCTGGCCCTGCGAGTCCTAGGAAGACACGACCGACCCAAGGGAATTCGAGTACACCAATTCGAGTACACCAAAAGGGTTGCCTCTCGCTCGGCAGTTTTCACGGGGCAGCTTCTTTTGCCCTGGCACAACTTTCACCTGCACAGCACAGCACAGACACAACTTTCACCTTCGCAGCACAGAACCGGACGCACCCTGCGTCAGGTCTGGACCCCACACACCGTTATTCAGACAGTCCCCCCACCCTCGTCGGGCGGGTTTATGTTCTGTGGGGTGTGTGGTGGTGGTTGCGTCGGGGTGTTTGGTTTGGGTCGATGTGGGGTGGGGGGATGAACCAGGGGACGCCTGTGGTCATGTTGATGCGCCATTGTTCTTTGTGGATGAGGTGGTGGTGGTGGCTGCAGAGCAGGGTGCCGTTGTTGGTTGAGGTGGTGCCGCCGTGGGACCAGTAGGTGGTGTGGTGTGCTTCGCACCAGGGGGCGGGGATGGTGCAGTCGGGGAAGGCGCAGCCGCCGTCGCGGGCGGTGATGGCTTTGCGGATGTGGGGTGGGAAGATCCGGGTGGTCCGGCCGATGTCCAGGATCCGGGAGTCGCTGCCGAGCAGGACGGGGATGATGTCGGCGTCGCAGGCGATTTTGCGGATGGTGTCAGGGTGGATCGGGCCGGTGAACGTCGCTGTTCCTGTGCTGAGGGGGTCCCGGGTTGTGTCCGTGTCCGGGTGGACGGGGCCGGTGAACGTTGCGGCTCCTGTCCCTGTCCCTGTCCCTGTGCCTGTGTCTGTGTCTGTGTCTGTGTCTGTGTGTGTCCTGGTGCCGGGCTGTTTCGGTGCCGTTCCGGTGCTTTCGTGCTGGTTGTGCTGTTGGTGGTCTTGGACTCGTTCGAAGAGGTCGCGGTGGTCGATGGTGACGGTGAGTTGGGGTCGGAGTCCGCCGTTGGAGGGCAGTTTCCCGGTGCTCATCGCGACGCTGCAGGCGCCGGTGAGGCCGTTGAGGTGTTTCTGGGGCCGGGTGCGGCGGTCCAGGTCCGGGCTGGCAGTCCCGGTTACGGTGTTCGCCTCGTGCTGGTGGGTGGTGAGGCGGGGGTTGGTGGCGGCGTTCATGGCGGTGGCGAGGGTTTCGTATTGTTCGTCGGTGGCGAAGATTTCGAGGTGGTGGAGTCCGTGGCGGCGTCGGCGGCGGAGGAACGCGCCTTGGAATTGGCGGAGGGTTTCTTCGGTGGGTTCGGGGCCGTCTTGGTCGATCCTGTCGGCCCAGCGTTTGGCCATTTTGGTGACGAAGTCCGGGTCGGTTTCGATGGCGGTGGTGGTGAGGGCGTGTTCCATCCGGGCGATGGTGTCCTGGTCGGTGAGGTTCCGGACTTTGTCCAGGGCGGTGCTGATGATGGTCGCGGACCGGGACGGCACCAGCGCTGAGGAGAGGGCTGCGGCGAGGACTTCGCGGCGGGCCGGGATTTCCTGTCCGGTCATGCCCGTCTGGGGGAGGATGTCGGGGGCGAGGGCAAGCCTGCGCCGGGCCTCGCCAATGCCGATCCGCAACCGTGCCCGCAGGAACTCGGCCGCGTTCCGGTACCCATCATCCAAAACACTGGCCGCCCCCGGAACTGTTGCCCCCGGAACCGTTGCGCCCGTGTCGGTTCCATTCGTTGGCTCTTCCGGTGCTTCACTCCAGCCCGTCCGCCATTCCGGAGCGGCAGCCGAGGACCCCGGCTTCGTTTGCTGAGCTTCCGTCCGGGACCGTTCCACCGCCTGCGCCGCAACAACCTGCAAGTACTCCACACACCGGGAGATCTCCTCCACCCGGCCGGCAAAATCAGCAGCCTCAACAAACCCCAACAGAGAAGCCTCATCCGAGGCGGACAAGCGTGCGGAGTCCAGAAGTACAGCGCTGTCGTTAAGAAGCTCTGTCAGGTTCAGCCCGCCAGATGCCTTGGGACCAGGACGCTGAGTGTCGAAACGTCGGATCGGCTGATCATAGTCCTCGCTGGAGCCGGTCCAGGTTTCCCGCCGGGGGACGGGCGTCGATTCGGCGTTGTCTGCCGCCGTGCCAACCCTCGGGGCGCCGTTGTGCCCGGTATCTGCGGGGTTGGCGTCGGTGGACTCTGAAGCCCGGGCTGACTTGGCCTTGCCGTTGAGCTGCTTTGGGCTGTTGAACCCGCCAGCACCCTTGAATAGGCCAGTACCGTTGAGTCGCCCAGCGTCTTTGTGTGGCCAGTCGCCGTAGAACCGGCGAGTACTTTTGGCCAGTCCAGAGCCATGGAACTGTCCGATCACGGTGATGGGCGCCGTCGAATCCTTAAACCCGGCCTTGAGCAAGTCCGGCATGCTCAGAATGCGCTGTGAACGAACCCTGGCCAGGGCAGCCACAGCAGGGGACGATTCCGCCCACGATGCCGTCCACTCCGCCGGTTTCTCCATGAATAAATCTTTTCATCGGGGTCTGACATTTTTAGCGGGACGTTGAATGACCGCTCCAACCTCCCGAACAACCCCGGAATTATTCTGAAGTCAGAGCCGCCAAGGCCATCTGTTCCAGGATCGGGCGGGCCGACTTCACTGCGATCTTCCTGCCGTGGTGGCGCACGGAGTGGGGTGTGGAGTTGATCAACCCAAAGGCGGCGTGTGCGCGGACCCGGAGGCCGGGGACATCTGCATCCGTATGAATGCGGGCCAGGACGTCAACCCACGTTTCGACGTAACTGCGCTGGAGGGATCTGACCTCTGCCTGGTCTGCGTCGCTGAGACTTCCGAAGTCCCGGTCCTGGACCCGGATGACATCGGGATTGCTAAGGGCGAAATCGACCTGGAACTGGATGAGCCCCTTGAGCGCGGACCGGGGATCGTCCGATTCCGATACCACCCGCAATCCGCCGTCCAGGAGGTCGCGGCTGACGCTGAGCAGAAGTTCGCCCAGGACCGCTTGCTTCCCGGGAAAGTGACGGTAGACGGCGGGACCGCTGACTCCCGCGGCAGCACCGAGGTCTTCGAGCGACACCCTGGTGAAGCCATTCTCCGCAAAGAGTGCTGCAGCAGCCGACAACAAAGCGAGGCGTCGGAGCTCCTTGGCCTGCCCCCGCTGCGTGGCGGCAGGGCGGTTGCCATCAATGCTTGTTTCCGGGCCTCCGGTCACGTTCTCCTCCTAGGCGCCAGTCCCGGCGCGGCGGGCGCTCCGCTGTGCTGGACATCACAGTTAATAAAGACTAACCTAAATTTCAGTTACGTGGCACTAACCGAAATGGCCTGTGGCCGGGAATGGAACAGGGGTCGATGGAGACAATTGCCAGCCTGACGGGAGCCGCCAGCGGCACCTTTGATGCCAACCAATCGGCACAACTGGCGTTGGTGGAGGAACTGAAGGAGCGCCTGGCGACGGCGGCCCTCGGTGGCCCGGCAAAGTCCAGGGAGCGGCATATCGCCCGCGGAAAGCTTCTTCCGAGGGAACGCATCGATTACCTGCTGGATGACGGCAGCCCGTTCCTCGAGATCGCACCCTTGGCCGCGAACGGCATGTACAACGACGATTCCCCAGGGGCCGGTGTGATTGCAGGCATTGGCTTGGTCCATGGTCGGCCCGTCCTGGTGATCTCCAATGACGCTACGGTCAAGGGCGGCACCTACTATCCCATGACGGTGAAGAAGCACCTCCGGGCGCAGGAAATCGCCCTGGAGAACAAGCTTCCCTGCATCTACCTGGTGGATTCCGGGGGAGCGTTCCTGCCCAAACAGGACGAGGTTTTCCCGGATAAGGAACACTTCGGCCGGATCTTTTACAACCAGGCCAGGATGTCTGCTGCCAAGATTCCGCAGATTGCTTCAGTGATGGGTTCCTGCACCGCGGGTGGCGCCTATGTGCCGGCCATGAGCGACGAGACGGTCATCGTCAGGAACCAGGGCACCATCTTCCTGGGTGGCCCGCCGTTGGTCAAAGCAGCCATTGGCGAGATCGTCACTGCCGAGGAACTGGGTGGCGGCGACGTTCACTCCCGGATTTCCGGTGTCACCGACCATCTGGCCGAGAACGACCAACACGCGCTGGAAATCGTCCGGGACATCGTCGCGACGTTGCCGAAGCCGGCCCAGCCGGCCTGGGACGTGTCCGACGTCGTCCTGCCGCCTGTCGTCGACCCTTCAGAGATCTACGGTGTAGTTCCCACGGACGTCAACGCGCAATACGACGTCCGCGAAGTTATTGCCAGGCTGGTGGACGGCTCCGAATTCCACGAGTTCAAGAAGAACTACGGCACCACCCTGGTGACCGGCTTCGCGCACCTGCATGGCCATCCTGTGGGCATCGTAGCCAACAACGGCGTCCTCTTCAGCGAATCCTCGCTCAAAGGCGCGCACTTCATTGAGCTCTGCGATCAGCGCGGTATTCCGCTGATCTTCCTGCAGAACCTCTCCGGGTTCATGGTGGGCAAGGACTATGAGCAGGGCGGCATCGCCAAGAACGGGGCCAAGATGGTCACCGCGGTGGCCACAGCGCGAGTGCCCAAACTGACAGTGGTGATCGGTGGATCGTTCGGTGCCGGCAACTACTCCATGTGCGGCCGGGCGTACTCGCCGCGCTTCCTGTGGATGTGGCCGGCTGCCCGCATCTCGGTCATGGGCGGAAACCAAGCTTCCAGCGTCCTGGCCACCGTCAAAAGGGACCAGTATGAGGCGGCTGGCCAGGAATGGTCCGCCGAGGACGAAGAAGCTTTCAAGGCTCCCATCAAGCAGCAGTACGAGGACCAAGGGAGCCCCTACTACTCCACGGCCCGGCTCTGGGACGACGGCATTATCGACCCCGCCGACACCCGGCGGGTCCTGGGCATGGCCCTGGACATCGTCTCCCGCCAACAACTGCCCGAGACCTCCTTCGGCCTCTTCAGGATGTGACCATGACCCTGCCAACAACAGCCACAGCCCCTCCCCAGGCGGCAGTCCGAAACTTCAGTGCCGTCCTTGTTGCCAACCGCGGTGAGATCGCCTGCCGGGTCATCAGGACCCTGAAGGAGATGGGTATCCGCTCCGTCGCGGTGTACTCGGACGCGGACAAAGATGCCAGGCACGTGGCCCTCGCTGATACCGCCGTTGCGATTGGTGGCACGGCGCCCTCTGAGAGCTACCTGAAGATCGACGCCATCATCGATGCATGCCGCCGCAGTGGGGCCGAGGCCGTGCACCCGGGATACGGCTTCCTTTCCGAGAATGTGGAGTTTGCCAAAGCACTGGACGCCGCGGGCATCACCTTCATCGGGCCCGGTATTGGGGCCATTGAAGTGATGGGAGACAAAATCCGCTCCAAGAACCACGTGATGGCCTACGACGTCCCGTGCGTTCCCGGCATTGCCAAGCCCGGACTCACCGACCAGGAATTGATCGCGGCGGCGCCCGAAGTCGGCTTCCCCTTGCTGATCAAACCCTCTGCAGGTGGCGGTGGCAAAGGCATGCATGTGGTGGAACGGGCCGAAGACCTGGCCTCCACGCTGGTCACCGCACGGCGTGTGGCTGCATCCGCTTTTGGAGACGACACCCTTTTCCTGGAGCGGCTTATCCGCGCTCCCCGGCACATCGAGGTCCAGGTCCTGGCCGACAACCACGGCAATGTCATCCACCTCGGCGAGCGCGAGTGCTCACTCCAACGCCGGCACCAGAAGGTCATTGAGGAAGCCCCATCCGCTCTCTTCGAATCACTGCCGGACGGTGCCGCCCAGCGGGCACGGATCGGTGAGGCAGCCTGCAATGCCGCTCGCTCCGTCAACTACAGCGGCGCGGGCACCGTCGAGTTCCTGGTATCTGATGAACACCCGGACGAGTTCTTTTTCATGGAGATGAACACCCGGCTGCAGGTGGAGCACCCGGTCACCGAGATGGTCACGGGCATCGACCTCGTTGCCTGGCAGGTGAGGATCGCCGCCGGTGAGGTGCTCACCGTGGCGCAGTCCGACGTCGTGCTTGACGGCCACGCTGTGGAGGCGCGGGTCTACGCAGAGGTGCCCGAGCGGAATTTCATGCCATCGATGGGGCGCATCGTGGCGCTCGCCGAGCAAGGCGCGGCCGATGCAACCGTGTCCGGTCAGCAGCGGACCCACGCCAATGTGCGGATCGACTCTGCCATGCGGGACAACCTGCAGATCACGGGCGACTACGATCCCATGCTCGCCAAGGTCATTTCGTGGGGGGTGGACAGGGCAGCGGCGCTGGATACCTTGGACGCTGCCCTTGGTCGGTACACCCTGCTGGGTGTTGATACGAATGTCGAGTACCTGCGCCTGCTGATCAACGATCCGGACGTCCGGGCAGGGCACCTGGACACCGGGCTGATTGAGCGCAAGCTGCCGGCCATGGAATTCAGGCATGCCGGCCCCCGCGAACTGATCGCCGCCGGCCTCACTTTGTGGCTTGAACGCACGGGCCCGGCGCTCGCGGGTGACGCGTGGAGGAAGCCTGATTCCTGGCGCGTCAGTGGCCGCGGGGCGTGGACTATCACACTCGGCGTCCCGGGCGGCGGACTCGCCACAGTGTCCATCACCGAGGCGGACGGTACCGTGACAGCCACCGTCGACGACGGTGCCGGCGCCGCTGCACGCGTCAAGGTATTGGACCGCACTGCGGACACCATTGTGGTTGAGTTCGACGACGGTCCCGCCACCTTCGCGGTGGGCGTGGCCGGCGACGCCGTCCATCTGGGCAACGATGGCTGGTCCTGCCGGCTGGAAGTCCTGGACCGGACGGAGCGCCTGCGCCGCTTGCTCGCCGGCATCCAGCGCGAAGAAGGGCAAGCGGATCCGGAAGTGCGCTCGCCGATGCCTGGAACCGTGGTGTCGGTATCCGTGGCCGACGGAGACACCGTTGATGAAGGGCAGGCGCTCCTGTCCGTGGAGGCCATGAAGATGGAGCACCAACTTCTGGCCTCTGTATCCGGCACTGTCCGCCTCACCAGCAAACCCGGGGACCTGGTCAAAGCAGACCAGGTACTCGCCACCATTCACGTAGCCGCCCCCGAAGACACGGCCGGCAAGAACACAGACAAGGAAATCCAGCCATGAGCACCTTCGAACTTAATGAGGAATACCAGGACCTCAGCGACTCCGTCCGCGAGTTCGCCGACGAGGTAGTGGCTCCGGTTTCCGCCAAGCACGACGAAGAGCACAGCTTCCCCTACGAAGTGGTGAAGCAGATGGGGGAGATGGGCCTGTTCGGCCTGCCGTTCCCAGAGGAGTTCGGCGGCATGGGCGGAGACTACTTCGCGCTGGCCCTGGCACTGGAACAGCTGGGCCGTGTTGACCAGTCGGTGGCCATCACCCTGGAAGCCGGGGTTTCCTTGGGTGCCATGCCGGTGTACCGCTTCGGGACGGACGCGCAAAAAGAAGAGTGGCTGCCGCAGCTGGCGTCCGGGCGTTCGCTGGCTGGCTTCGGTTTGACCGAGCGCGAGGCCGGTTCTGATGCCGGCGGCACCAAGACCAACGCCCACCTGGAAAACGGCGAATGGGTGATCAACGGCAACAAGGAGTTCATCACCAACTCCGGTACTGACATCACCACGCTGGTCACCGTCACGGCAGTCACGGGCCGGAAGGAAAACGCTGACGGCAGCACCAAGAAGGAAATCTCCACCATCCTGGTGCCCACGGACACGCCCGGGTTCACTGCGGAAAAGCCGTACAACAAGGTGGGGTGGAACGCCTCCGACACCCACCCGCTCACCCTGGACAACGTCCGCGTCCCTGAAGCGAACCTGCTGGGCGAGCGCGGCCGGGGCTACGCGAACTTCCTGTCCATCCTGGATGAAGGCCGCATCGCGATCGCTGCGCTGGCCACCGGTGCGGCCCAGGGATGCGTGGATTTGTCCGTGAAGTATGCCAAGGAACGCAGCGCCTTTGGCCAGAACATCGGCAAGTACCAGGCCATCCAGTTCAAGATCGCACGGATGCAGGCCAGGGCCCACACAGCCCGTTTGGCGTACTACGACGCCGCTTCCAGGATGCTCGCCGGCAAGCCGTTCAAGACCGAAGCGGCCATCGCTAAGATGGTCGCAGGCGAGGCAGCCATGGATAACGCGCGGGACGCCACCCAGGTGTTCGGCGGCTACGGCTTCATCAACGAATTCACGGTGGCACGGCATTACCGCGACTCCAAGATCCTTGAAATCGGGGAGGGCACCACCGAGGTCCAGTTGATGCTCATCGCCCGCGAGCTGGGTCTGTAACCGTACGGGAAGGATCAAGGATGATTGACAAGGTTGTTGCCAGCGCCGCTGAAGCGGTGAAGGACATCCCGGACGGAGCTTCGCTGGCCGTTGGTGGTTTTGGCTTGTGCGGTATCCCTGTCTCGCTGATTGACGCGCTCCACGGCCAAGGCACCACCGATCTTGAGACAGTCAGCAACAACTGCGGCGTGGATGACTGGGGGTTGGGGATCCTCCTCAGGGACGGACGCATCCGCCGGACCATCAGCTCGTACGTGGGCGAGAACAAAGAGTTTGCCCGGCAGTATCTGGCGGGGGAGTTGGAGGTGGTTCTCACGCCGCAGGGCACCTTGGCCGAGAAACTGCGCGCCGGCGGTGCGGGCATCCCGGCCTTTTACACCAAGGCGGGTGTGGGAACCCAGGTGTCCGACGGCGGCCTTCCGCAAAAGTACGACGCCGACGGTAACGTTGCGCTCGCCTCGTCTCCGAAGGAGGTGCGCACCTTCAATGATTCCGACTACGTCCTTGAAGAGTCCCTGACGCCGGACTTCGGGCTGGTCCATGCCTGGAAAGGCGATCGCCACGGGAACCTTGTCTTTCACGCGACGGCCATGAACTTCAACCCGCTCTGCGCCATGGCCGCCAAAACCACCATCGCCGAGGTGGAGGAGCTCGTGGAACCCGGTGAGCTGGACCCGGAACACATCCACACACCCGGCATTTTCGTGCAGCGCGTAGTGGTGGCACCGTCCAACGAGAAGCGGATCGAGAAGCGCACGGTGGCGTTATCCGGATCGGCAAGCAGCCAACAGGCAGGAGCCTAGCCATGGAATCAAACAGCCTCCAGGACCTGCCGCCCCGCCCCGAAGCCGTGCGGCACGAATACCGTCGCGCCGACGTCGAACATCACGAATCAAAGGGCTGGACCCGCAACGAACTGGCCGCCCGCGTGGCCCAGGAACTGACCAATGGCCAGTATGTAAACCTCGGTATCGGCATGCCCACCCTGATTCCCAACTACATCCCCGACGGCGTGGAGGTCATTCTTCACTCCGAGAACGGCATCCTGGGCGTTGGACCTTATCCGGCGGAAGACAAGGTGGATCCGGACCTCATCAATGCGGGCAAGGAAACGGTCACGGTCAATGCCGGCGCCGCGTTCTTCGACTCGGCGTCGTCCTTCGGCATGATCCGCGGTGGGCACGTAGACGTTGCTGTCCTCGGCGCTATGGAAGTGGCCGCGAACGGCGATCTGGCCAACTGGATGATCCCCGGCAAGATGGTGAAGGGCATGGGTGGCGCCATGGACCTGGTGTTCGGTGCCAAGAAGGTCATCGTCATGATGGAACATGTGGACCGCAACGGCAGGCCGAAGATCGTCCAGGACTGTTCCCTGCCGCTCACGGGAAAGGGATGCGTGGACCGTATCATCACGGACCTTGCAGTGATCGACGTCGTCAAGGACGAAGGGGACCCGCGCCTTGTCCTCCGTGAACTGGCCCCCAATGTCACCCTCGACGATGTCGTGGCAGCAACCGGCGCCGAGCTGTTCGAAGAAGACCAGGAACTCACCGTATGACGCGGGTGGTGGAACAGCGAGGGTTGTATTTCGATGAACTTGAAGAGGGCGTGATTTATGCGCACAGGCCCGGACGCACCGTCACCGAGTCGGACAATGTCCTCTTCACCACCATGACCATGAACACCCAGGCGCTGCACCTGGACGCGGCCTGGAGTGCCGGGCAGCCGTTCGGGCAGCGTCTCATGAACTCGATGTTCACCCTGTCCACCATGGTGGGGCAGTCCGTGGCCCAACTGACGCAAGGGACCATCATCGCGCAGCTGGGGCTGACCGACGTCACCTTTCCGCACCCGCTGTATCACGGGGATACCCTGTACACGGAAACGGTGATCACCGAAAAACGGTTGTCGTCATCCCGTCCAGGACAGGGCGTGGTGACCATGCAGCACACCGGCCGCAACCAGGACGGATCTGTGGTGGCGTTGGCCACCCGGACCTGCTTGATGTGGACCAAGGAAGCGCACGCCGCGCAGTCCTAGTTTCTGTTCGTGTCAGCACTTCACCAGCAAGGAATCCGCATGCCTTCTCCCGACTTGTCCTCCACCACAGCGGCTTTGCCGTTCACCATGGGTCCAGCTCTCCTGTTCTGCCCCGCGGACAGGCCGGAGCGCTTCGGAAAGGCAGCTGACCGGTCTGACGCCGTCATCCTGGACCTGGAAGACGCCGTCGCTCCCGCAGACAAGCCGGCGGCCCGGGAGGCGATCCTCGAGCAGCCCGGCAGTGGTGGACTGGAGCCAAGCCGCACCATTATTCGGGTAAACCCCGTGGGAACACCGGAGTTCGACCTGGATCTCCAGGCCTTGGCGAACACGCAGTACCGAACCGTCATGCTGGCCAAGGCGGAGAGCGCAGAGCAGCTCAGGTCATTGGCGGGTTATCAGGTCATCGCGCTCTGCGAGACGGCGGCCGGCATCGTTAATGCTGCCTCGATCGCCGCCGAACCCAACGTCGTGGGACTCATGTGGGGTGCCGAAGACCTGCTGGCTTCCCTGGGCGGGCTCTCCAGCCGGAACGACGACGGCGGGTACCGGGCTGTCGCACTGCACTCGCGTTCCGCTGTACTGCTCGCCGCGAAGGCCGCGGGCAAGGAAGCCATCGACTCCGTGTATGTGAACATCCCGGACCTTGAAGGCCTGGGCGTGGAGTCCCGGGATGCGGTGGCCAGTGGCTTCGGTGCGAAGGCCTGCATCCACCCGAACCAGGTTGCCGTGGTCAGGGAAGCCTACGCGCCTACCCCCGAAGCCGTAGCCCAAGCGACCGAACTTCTGGACGCAGCGGCCGCCGCGGGCACGGGAGTGTTCCAGTTCAAGGGCAAAATGATCGACGGCCCCATCCTCAAGCACGCGGAAGCGACACTTCGCCGGGCACGGCGCTAACGACCAATCCGGCCCTTGTTCGCCCCACACACCGTAGAACGGTGGGATGAGCAAACAGGGGCCGGATTCGTTGGAGCGGCCTGAGCGCTAGGCGCGAACCGCCGTCGAGTGTTCCGCGAGTTCCGTCAGCTCAACAGTGGCGGGCCGTTCGGCCGTGCTCTTGATGGCCACCGCCTGCCCGCTCCGGGCTGATTCCAGCACCGATTCCATGACCTCCAGCGCATGGAACGCCAGCCGGCCACCGGCGCGGGGTTCCTGTCCTGCGGGTGTGGCCGCCAGGTCGGCAATGCCAAAGCCGCGGCCCGAGTCCACGTAGCCAGCCGAAACAGGGAGGGTCTCCCAGTTGTCGGCGCCCAGCGCGAAATGCTGCACGTCGCCGTCGAAATGGTTGGGGTCCGGCACGATGAGAGAACCCGTCTCACCGTGGATCTCAATGTTGGGACTCTTCGTCTTCACCGCGTCGAAGCTCATGAACAGCGTGGAAAGGGCTCCGGACGCGTGCACCAGGACACCGGTGACATGGGAGTCGATGCCCACCGGGACTTTTTGGCCCTCCCGCGGGCCGGAACCGATGGTGCGTTCGCTGCGCGTGTGGCTCGCCGCGCCCATCACTGACGCTACGGGTCCGAGCAGGGTGACCAGAGCCGAAACATAATACGGGCCCATGTCCAGGAGCGGTCCGCCGCCGGGCTGGTAGTAGAAGTCGGGGTTCGGGTGCCAGCGCTCGTGGCCTGGAGTGGCCATGGTGGCCGTAGCCGAAATGGGAGCGCCGATCAGGCCGTCGTCGATCGCTTTGCGGGCCGTTTGGATGCCGGTTCCCAGCACCGTGTCCGGGGCGCATCCCACCACTACTCCGGCAGCTGAGGCCGCGTCGAGGACCTCCTGCGCCTCCGCTGTGGTGGCAGCGAGCGGCTTCTCGCCGTAGACCGACTTACCGGCTGCGATGGCCTTGAGCGCGATGTCCGCGTGGGCTGCAGGGATGGTCAGGTTCAGGACAAGGTCTACGTCTTCTGCGGCCAGCAGTTCGTCCACAGTCAGGGCCCGAACGCCGTCGTACGAGTCGGCCACCGCCTGTGCCCGCGCCGGATCCAGGTCCGCCACCGCTACGAGGTTGATGGAATCCAGCCGGCGGAAGTTGGTCAGGTACTGGGCGATGATGGCACCACAGCCAATGATCCCTACCCTCAGTGGCTCTTCGATGCCTAGCGGGTTGCCCACAGCATGCCCCTTTCGATGATGGTGCGGACGTTGCTGTCCTGGAGTATTTCCACGCGGTGCCCGGGAGTGCAGACGAAGATCTTCCCCTTGCCCCACTGGCGGGTCCAGATGGCAGGTGAGGTGACTTCGCGGTTCCATGGGTCCCATTCACGGACCTTCTGGGTGGTGGTCGCAAGGACATCGATGTAGTCGTCGCTGAGGACCCAGTACTGCTCCGTGACGAGGTCGAAATCACTGATGCCCTCGGTGATGGGATGCGCGGCCGCATGGGGGAGCATGTTCACCGTGTAGGGCACGTAATTGTCTGGCTGCTCGCCGATCCGTTCGTCAGCGTGCTTACCCGGGTGGCAGGCAAACTGTCCACCGATCAGGTGCAGGTAGTCGGAGTTGTTGCGGTAGGAATCGGCGATGCCACCGTGCCAGCCAGCCAAGCCTGTGCCATTTTCGACGGCGGTGCGGAGCCCCTCGAACTCGTCCTTCTCGATGGTGGACATGGTCATGCACTGCACGATCAGGTCCACGCCGGCCATGTAGTCGGAATCGGCGTAGAGCTTGGGGGATTCCTCCACTCGAACGTCGTAGCCGTTGTCCTTCAGGTAGGGGAGGAACAGTTCGGTGGCTTCCACCGGCTGGTGTCCGTCCCAGCCGCCGCGAACCACCAGCGCTGTCTTGTTGTTGCTTGTCATGGTTTCCTTCGTTTCGGGGCGTTTGTTGGAGTCAGGGTTTGTTGCGTTCAGCGCGTCGCAAAAGCGGCATCGAAAGCGGCAGCCGGGGGGCGGATGGCGGCCAGTTTGCGGACCATGTCCAATGCCTGGGGAGCGCCGACCAGCCGGTCCATGCCAGCGTCCTCCCACTCAATGCTGGTGGGTCCTTCATAACCAATGGCGTTCAGCGTGCGAAAGATCGGCTCCCAGTTCACGTCGCCGTGGCCGGCCGTGACGAAATCCCAACCGCGGCGGGGATCTGCCCACGGCAGGTGGGATCCAAGACGGCCGTTCCGGCCATTGAGCTGCCGGACGGATTCCTTTACATGGACGTGGAAGATCTTGTCCGCAAAGTCCTGCAGGAACATCACCGGGTCCAGGTCCTGCCAGATGAAATGGGAGGGATCGAAGTTCAGGCCGAAGCCTTCCCTGTGCCCGATCGCGTCCAGCGTGCGCTTGGCCGTCCAGTAGTCATAGGCAATTTCCGACGGGTGGACTTCGAGGGCGAAACGGACCCCTGCTTCGTCGAATACGTCCATGATGGGATTCCAGCGGTCGGCAAAGTCCTGGTACCCGCGCTCGATCATGGCGTCCGAGGCAGGTGGGAACATCGCAACGCATTTCCAGATGGAAGAGCCGGTGAATCCCGTGACGGTCTTGACCCCAAGCCTCGCAGCTGCCCGGGCTGTGGTCTTCATGGCTTCGGCGGCCCGCTGCCTCACGCCTTCCGGTTCACCATCGCCCCACACTGCCGGAGCAAGGATATCCCTGTGCCGCTCATCGATGGGGTCGTCGCACACCGCTTGTCCGGTGAGGTGGTTGGCGATCGCGTGGACGCTCAGCTGGTGCTTTTCCAAAACGTCCAGCTTGCCCTGCAAGTAGGCGTCGTCCTCCACAATGCGCTGCGGATCCAGGTGATCGCCCCAACAGGCAATCTCCAAGCCGTCAAAGCCCCACTCGCCGGCCAGCCGCGCCACTTCCTCAAAGGGCAGGTCAGCCCACTGACCGGTGAAGAGGGTAATGGGTCGGGTCATGATCTTCCTTTCAGACGTTCTGCCAGCGGCTTGAGTTATCCGCGCTCGCCTCGACTGCTGCCAGTACCTTCTGCACCTGTAGCGCATCAGCAAACGACGGCGATGGCTGCTCGCCTGCGCCAATGGCATTCACGAGATCCACTACCTGATGCGTGAAGCCGTGCTCATAGCCGAGACCGTGCCCGGTGGGCCACCAGTTTGCGGTGTAGGGGTGGGACGGTTCAGTGACCATGATCTTCCGGAAACCGGCGTCCGGTTCCAATGCGGAGTCGTAGAACTGGAGGGAGTTCATGTCTTCGAAGTCGAAAGCGATGGACCCTTTGGTGCCGTTCAGTTCCAGGCGCATGGCGTTCTTGCGTCCCAGGGCAAATCGGGTGGCTTCGAAAATACCGATCGGGCCGGCAGGAGCCCCATGACCGGAGCCGCCTGAGCCGGCGTCAGCGCCGTCGTCGTGCCGGGCCTCAAAACGGGCCGTGAACAGTGCTGCGTCATCCACGGTCACTGGACCGCGCGGGCCGTCCGTACCACCGTGGCCACCCAACCCCACAAAGTCGCCGCCCACCGGACGCTCTTTCACGAAGGTTTCCAGGAGCGCGGAGACGCCGGTGATGTTGAGCCCTGTGATCCATTGGGCGGCGTCGATGCTGTGCGCGCCGATGTCACCAAGTGAGCCGGACCCGGACTTGGACTTGTCCAACCGCCAGGTCAGCGGGGCATCGGCGTCGCTGAGCCAGTCCTGCAGGTACTGTGCGCGGACGTGGCGAAGCCCGCCCAAACGGCCGTCGTCCACCATGCGCTTGGCAAGGGCCAGCGCAGGTGTCCGTCGGTAGCTGAAGCCGCACATGGACAGCACACCCCGCTCGGCGGCAGCCTCGGCCACGGCGGTCATCTTCTCCGCCTCTTCCACGGAATTGGCCAGGGGTTTTTCGCAGAGGACGTGCTTACCGGCTTCAAGGGCGGCAATGGCGATCTCGGCGTGGGTGTTGCCGGGAGTACAGATGTCGATGAGGTCGATGTCGTCGCGTTCCATCAAGCGACGCCAGTCGGTTTCGACAGAGTCCCAGCCGTACTTCCTGGCTGCTGCCCGTACACCCTCGGGGTTTCGGCCCGCCACGGCGGCAAGTTCCGGGGCGAGCGGAAGGTCAAAGAACCGCGGCGCCGTGCGCCAGGCGTGGGAGTGCGCGGCACCCATGAATGCGTAGCCCACCATGCCCACGCGCAGTGGTTTCGGTGTGGTCATGAGTATTCCTTTCTACTTGCTGAAGCCGGCGGTCAGGCCGCTGAGCAGCTGCCGACGGGCCACAATGTAAATCACCAGCAGGGGCAGTGTTGCCAGGACAACGGATGCGAGCACGGCAGGGATATTGACGCTGAACTCACCTTGGAAGGTCCACAGCGAAAGGGGCAGAACCCGGGTGTCCGGGCTTTGCGTAAGAATCAGCGGGAACAGGAATCCGTTCCACACATGCAGTGCGTTGTAGATGCCGACCGTGATGACAGCGGGCTTGGTCATGGGCAGTGCAAGGCGCCACATCATGGCCCAGTCCGAGCATCCGTCCAGCCGCATCGACTCGAACAGTTCGTTGGGCACGTCCCGCATGAAGTTGGACAGGATGAGCACAGATACGGGGATTGCGAACGCAATGGACGGCAGGATCAAGGCCAACAAGGTGTCATACATGTGGGCTTTAGTGATCATCCAGTAGATCGGGATGATCGTTGCGTGCAGGGGGATGGCCAAGCCGAGCAAGAACACATTGTTGGTCCAGCTGAGGAACCTTCCCTTGCCGCGGACAATGGCGTAAGCGGCCATGAACGCCACGAACAGTGCAGGAACCACGCTGCCAACGGTGACGATAAGGCTGTTGGTGAAGTACTTGGCAAAGTCGTTCTCCAGGACAAGCTTGTAGTTGTCCAGGGTTGGCTCGGCCGGTGGCAGCATCGGGTTGGACGTGAAGAACCCCGCCTGGTTCTTGAGGCTGGTGATCACCACGTAGTAGACGGGCACGATGATGACCGCCAGCCAGAGCCAGCCGCCCAGGCCGCCCAGGAAGTTTGGCCGTGAGCGGCCAAGTTTTTGGGGCCGACGGCGGGTGGTCACCGGCGCCGGAAGCGGGGAGGGGGCTGTGGGGAGTTGGGTGGTGGAAGCCATTACGCACCTTCCAATTGGCTGGCGTTGCGGTTCTTGCCGCCGAGTCGTTGCAGGAACAGTGCCAGTGCCAGGCCGATGACCACCAGGATCACGCCCAGGGCGCTCGCCGCTCCCATGTCGTTGGCCTTGAAACCTGTGAGGTACATGTGGAGCGGAAGCAGCCTGGTGGAGTAGCCAGGCCCACCGGCGGTCAGCACGAAGACAAGGTCGAAGTACGCCAGGGAACCCACCACCATGAGGGTGGAGGAGGTGATCATGGTGTACTTCAGCTGCGGGAGGGTGATGTTGAAGAACTGCTGGACACGGCCGGCACCGTCAATCTGTGCAGCTTCATACAGCGAGGCAGGGATCTGCCGTACGCCGCCTTGGTAGATCAGGGTGTGGAATGGCACGAACTGCCATGCGATGACAAAGACCACCACAAAGAGCACCAGATCCGAGTTTCCCAGCCAATCCTGCGCGAGGAAGGGCAGTCCCAGGCCAGGGCCAAGCCCGAAGTTCGGGTCGAGCAGCGCCTTGAAAGCGATTGCCACGGCAGCCGAGGAAAGGAGGAGTGGCACGAAGTAGAGGACGGCCAACGCGGCGCGATACTTCTGGCTGGCTGCGGTGAAGACGCCGAGCAGCAGGCTGATGGGGGCCTGGACGATGAACGAGAAGAACATGATCTTTGCCGTGACCAACAGTGCGTTGCCTGTGACGGGATCGGCCAGGACCGTGTTCCAACTCGACAGGCCGTCGAGTTTGATCTCACCAAGTCCGTCCCACCGGGTGAAGCTGAGGAACAGAACTCCCAAGAGCGGGAGGATGGCGAAAAGCATGAAGAAAGCGAGCGCGGGGACGGCCAGCCACCCCGACGGACCCTTTTCCAGGGTCCGTCGGGTGCCTGGAGCGTGTTCAACGCCCAATGCCCGTTGCGGGGACGTCGTGGTTGAAGACACTGGATTACTTCCCGATCGTCGCGTTCATGGTGGAAGCGAATTGTTCGGGGGTGATCTTCTTGAGGAAGATCTGGTCCAGGTTTGCCAACATCGCATCGCCCTGCGCCGGAGTCAATGCCTGGTCCCAGGAAAGCGTGAAGTCTGGAGCATCCTTGGCCATTCCATAGACGTAGGTCAGGAAGTCTTTGTCCGGGGATGCTGCCAGCTTGTCTTCGATGCCGGTGACCACAGGTACGGCGCCGGAGTCGATCAGGCCTTGGACGTTCTCATCATTGAACATTCCGTCCTTGACGTACTCCAGTGCTGTCTTCTTCTGCTCCTCGGTGGCTTTGGAAGACACAGACCAGAAGTTCGACGGGTTGCCTACGACGTTCGCCGGATCACCCTTGCCACCCTCGACGGTGGGGAACGGTGTGTAACCAAGCTTGCCGCTTGAGACGAAGTCGGCTGCGTCCTTCTTCATGCCCTGGTAGATCCAGCTGCCCTGCAGGATCATGGCGGCTTTGCCTGTGTAGAGCAGGGCCTGGTCGGCGTTGCTGTCAGCGGCGATGGAGGAGAAACCGTTGATGAAACCGCCGGCATCCACCAGTTCCTGGATTTTGGTCAGGGCCTCGATCACGGCGGGATCCGACCAGGCGTCCGGCTTGTTGGCAGCGATATTGGCGAAGACCTCAGGGCCGCCAATGCGGTCCACCAAGTATTCGAGCCACATCAGGTCAGGCCATTTCGACTGCCCGCCCAAGGAGAAAGGTGCCACGCCGGCCGCCTTGAACTTGGGCACCAGGGCCATGAGCTCATCCCAGGTCTTGGGGGCTTCGGCGCCGATCTTGTCGAAGACTTCCTTGTTGTAATAGAGCACGACGGGCTGCACTTTGTTGTTGGGCAGTGCATAGGTCTTTCCGTCGATGACGCCGCTTTCAAGAATGGACGGAAGGTAGCGGCTCTGGACATCGGGGTTCTCCTTGAGGAATCCCGTCAAGTCATCCACCTGGCCGGCGTCGACGTAGGACTTGAGGACGCCGCCACCCCAGCCGTAGACGAGGGTGGGCCCCTGGCCCGCGCCGACGGCGGTGCGGACCTTGGTCTTATAGGCATCGTTGGCGAAGAAGTCGAGCTTGATGGCAGAGTCCGGGTGCGCCTTGTTCCAGGAGTCTATGGATGCTTGGAACACGGGCTGGTCGCCGCCTGTAAGTCCCCACATGGTTGCAGAATCCGCCGAGGCTCCCGTTCCGGCCGGGCCGGAGGACCCACAGGCTGCGAGCGCGATCGAGAGTGCGGCTGCAGAAACGGCCATTCCGGCGGTACGCAACTTAAGGTTTTTCATGTGCAGTTTCCATTCGTCCTTCGGGCTCGACGCTGATGGCCCGGTTGTTCGTGTAAAAAGCCACACTTCGCGATGAGGAGATCGACTGCGATCATCCAAACATGTTGATTTTTCGAAATATTTCGAAGGTCCTTTCGGAAGTGCCCACCAAATTTAGCCGTGAGCCGCATCACCGTCAAGACCCAATATGGGCTAATTTCAAGGATTTTGAACTTTCGTTGACGAACCTGCTTCGCATCAAGCACACTGGTCTCGTCCGAAATATTTCGAAAGCAGGAGCGTTGTGGAACGTCATCTCCGCCCGTCCAAGCTCACTCTGGCCGCGGTTGCCGCAGAGGTGGGTGTCTCGGCGCCCACCGTTTCCAAAGTGGTCAATGGCCGCGAGGACGTGGCAGAAGCCACCCGGGCCAGGGTCCTGGCAGCACTGCAGCGCACTGGCTACAAATCGCCGCTCCAGCGCAAGAGCATCCCGGAGCACCGTGCGGTGGAAGTTGTCTTTGATTCCTTGAATTCGGCCTACGGGGTGGAAGTCCTCAACGGGGTGATGGAGCACGCGGCAGTGTCCGAAATGGAAGTCATCCTCTCCATCACCGGGCGACAGGCAGCGTCGCCGCTCGGACCTGAGGAACGGGCACAGCGCATGATCGACGAAGGCCGTGCCGGCATGATCGTGGTGACGTCTGCGTTCGGATCCGCCCAATTGGAGGCGTTCAAGCGTCGCCAGATTCCCATCGTGGTGGTTGATCCACTGAATCCGCCGCCCGCCGACGTCTTCAGTGTTGGCGCCAGCAATTGGGCCGGCGCCAAGGCCGCCGCATCCCACCTGCTGGAGTTGGGGCATCGGAGAATCGCCTATATAGGCGGCCCCTCCACCGCGGAGTGCAGCCAAGCCCGCTTGCACGGTTACATGGCCGCCTTGATGGCAGAAGGAGTCGCCGTGGACGACGAGTACATTTCCTCGGGTCCTTTCAAACCGGAAAACGGTGTGCGCGCCATGAAAGCCTTGCTGGCACTCGACGATCCTCCTACGGCGATCTTTGCCGGCAGCGACAGCATCGCGTTGGGGGTCCTCGCAGAAGCGCGGCGGCAGGATGTTCGAATTCCCGAGGAAATGAGCCTGGTGGGTTTCGACGGTACCCACCAGGCTGAGGAATCCGTGCCGCCGCTCACGTCCGTGTCGCAGCCGCTGCAGGAGATGGGTCGTTCTGCGCTGCGCTTCATCCTGCGCCAAAAAAATGGCGAAGAAATAGACTCGCGAAGAGTGGAACTGGCCACGCACCTCGTTGTCCGCGAGTCCACAGCTCCACCACGGGCGTCGAGCGTCAGGGGAGTCGCCGCCGTCGAGGATTAAGTGACACCGGCGGAATGGCGTCATACAGGAACACCCGCACCCACCGGTCGCCTGTTTCGCGGAACTCCGCGCGGCTCGCGAAACGGTAAAGGTAGCTGCGCGCACGCACCCAACGCGGGCGTTCGCCGTCGAACGGGTCCTGGCGAAGCAGCCGAAGCGTTGGCTGGTCGGCCTCCAGCAGCCTGTCCAGAAAAGCGTAGAACCAGTCCTCGTGGACCGTCCGGAGAGGCAGGAACCACATGAGCCAATCCAGCCGGAGGTGGTACGGCGCCCATTGCCGGGGGAGTCGCCGGACGTTGCCGGGCTTGCCCTTGAATCCATATTCCAGCCAGCGGTCATCCGGAGCGTCAGGATCCTCGACCAGCGTCCCCTCCACCACGATCTCGATCCGCTGCTTCGTCACCGTCCCGAAGGCTCCGTAGGCATTGACCAGGCGCCAACGGTTGAAACTGGCGTTCATGAGCTGCTGGCGCGAGAACAGGTTGAGCAACGGCCGGTAGCTCAGCACCAGCAATGGAACGGTGACAAGGCCGACGACGGCGA
The DNA here is from genome assembly GCF_025421775.1 of Paenarthrobacter aurescens. Classification (GTDB taxonomy): domain Bacteria; phylum Actinomycetota; class Actinomycetes; order Actinomycetales; family Micrococcaceae; genus Arthrobacter; species Arthrobacter aurescens_B. The sequence continues at coordinate 166,361 of NZ_JAOEFX010000008.1, forward strand.
GCCACCAGACCGGGGTTTCGGCACCTGCGTGCCACTCGAGCGGGATGAACGGGAAAACGGCATGCGCCACGGGGTCGCTGACGGCCGCGAAAGCCAGGACGATGGCCACCCAGTTCAGCCATGCGAAGTTTCCGGTCGCCACCAGCCACAGCTGGGTCACGATGATGATCCCCGCGGCAATGCTGGCCAGGGGCTGCGGAGCGAACAGGAAAAACGGAACCACCAGCTGCGCGAAATGGTTGCCCACCACTTCCGCTTTGTGAAACGGGCGGGGCAGGAGGTGCGCTTGCCTGCTGAGCGGCCCGGGCATCGGCTGGGTCTCGTGGTGATAAAACATTGCCGTCATGTCGCGCCATTCGCGACCACCGCGGATCTTGATCATGCCCGCACCGAATTCGAGCCGGAACACCAGCCACGCGATCAGGATAAGGATGGTCGTAGGCGGCGGAGTCTGGTTCGAGCCGAGGAACGCCACCGTGAATCCAGCTTCGAGGAGAAGTATTTCCCAGCCGAACCCATAGAACGTCTGGCCGACGTTGACGATGGACATGTAGAGGAGCCACAGGGCGAGGAATGCCACCATGGGCAGCCATGGGGGGCCAGTTTGGGGGAGTCCTGCGACCAGCAGGACGGCGATGGTGATACCCGCCCAGCAGACGGCCTTGAGGAGCGCATCGGAATAGTGCCACCGGAAGAGGGTGGGCCGTCCCAATCGACGGGCCAGATCCAGGAAGTCCGGTACGGGCAACAGCCCCCGCTCGCCGAGGAGGGCCGGGAACTGGTTCAACGTTGAGAGGAAGGCAACCGCAAAGAGCGCAGCTGTTCCGCGCTGCAACACCTGCCGGGCCAATTCATAGTCCCGCGCATCGAACCAGGACAGCCATTCCACGATTCCACCGTACGCGCGGCAGGTCGGTGGTCAAGCAGTCCGGGTTTTCCCCTGACGCCCTCCTCCGTTCGCGGCGCTCTTTACTGGCTGGGATACTTAAGCAATGCAGCCGCGCAAGATCGTCATCCTCGGGTCCACCGGTTCCATCGGCACGCAAGCGATTGAGGTCGTTGATGCCGCTCCGCATCGTTTCGAGGTGGTGGCGCTGAGCGCCGGTGGAGGGAACCTCCAGCTCATGGCGCAGCAGGCCGTCCACACGCGGGCGCAAGCCGTGGGTATCGCGCAGGGAGATCCAGCCACCCTGCGGCAACTGATTGACGCCGCAGCCTCAGCAGCGGGGGTGCGGGATTTCGCGCCGGAGATTTTCGTCGGACCCGACGCATCCACGCAGATCGCGGCCATCGAATGTGATGTCGTCCTCAACGGAATCACAGGGTCCATCGGCCTGGCGCCAACGCTGGCCGCGCTCGGCACTGGAGCCACGCTGGCCCTCGCCAACAAGGAGTCCCTGATCGTTGGTGGTGCCATGGTGAAAGCGGCCGCCCGCCCCGGTCAGATCGTTCCCGTCGATTCCGAGCATTCCGCCATTGCCCAATGCCTTCGTTCCGGCACTGAGCAGGAAGTCGAAAAGCTGATCCTGACTGCCTCAGGGGGGCCGTTCCGGGGCCGCACGCGCGAACAGCTGCATGACGTCACGCCCAGGGAGGCGCTCGCCCACCCCACCTGGGACATGGGCCTCATGGTCACCACCAACTCAGCCAGCCTGGTGAACAAGGGCCTGGAGGTTATTGAGGCGCACCTGCTGTTCGATGTTCCCCTGGACAGGATCGACGTCGTGGTCCACCCCCAGTCGGTAGTCCATTCCATGGTCCAGTTCGTGGACGGATCCATCATTGCCCAAGCCTCGCCACCGGATATGCGGCTTCCCATCGCCCTTGGGCTGGGTTGGCCCGATCGCGTCCCCCGCGCAGCCCAGGCATGCGACTGGACCCAGGCCACCAGTTGGACATTCGAGCCCCTGGATACCGTGGCCTTCCCGGCCGTGGACCTCGCCAAGGACGCAGCCAAACAGGGGAGTACCTTCCCTGCCGTGTTCAACGCCGCCAACGAGGAAGCCGTCCAGGCGTTCCATGCCGGGCGCATCCGCTTCACGGACATCGTGGATACCGTTGAGTCCGTCCTCAGCGAACATTCAGGTTCCTCTGAGCTAACGGTGGAGTCTGTGCTGGATGCTGAGAAGTGGGCACGCGCCCGTACCCTTGATCGTTTAGCCAGCAGCGCCCAGTAGCTCACAAACCCTTACGGAAGCAGTCCCCCCGGCATGAGTCCCGTCCTTCTCTTCATTCTCGGAGTCGTCTTCGTCGCTATCGGCGTAGCCGTCTCCATCGCGCTGCATGAAGTAGGCCACTTGGTGCCTGCCAAGCTCTTCAAAGTGCGCGTCACCAAGTACATGATCGGTTTTGGACCCACCCTTTGGTCCAAGAAGAAGGGCGAGACCGAGTACGGTTTCAAGGCTCTCCCTCTGGGTGGCTACGTGTCGATGATCGGCATGTATCCGCCGAACAAGGACGATGGCGCAGTACGCCCCTCCAGTACGGGAATGTTCCAGACACTCGCCACTGAGGCGCGTTCCATGGCGCACGAGGAAGTGGGGCCCGGGGACGAAAACCGGGTGTTCTACAAGCTCCCCGTCTGGAAAAAGATCATCATCATGCTCGGTGGCCCCGCCATGAACATGATCATCGGGCTCATCCTTCTGGCTGTCCTGCTCATGGGCTTCGGTACGGCCCAGGCGACCACCACCATCGCGGACGTGTCCAAGTGCCAGGTGGCGGCCGGGGAAAGCGTCGATCCTGACTCGGCGGACTGCAAGCTCACGCCAGCAGCAGCGGCTGGCCTCCAGCCCAACGACACCATCACTTCCTTCGACGGAAAGCCGGTCACCAGTTGGGACGAATTGACCAGCTGGATCCGTGCCTCAGCCGGCAAGGATGTCCCCATCACGGTGACGAGGAACGGAGCAGAGGTCTCCGCAACAGTGACGCCGGTGCTCTCCTCCCGTCCCGTTGTAGGCCCTGATGGCCGTCAGGAACAGGACGCCAGCGGAGTATTGAAGTACCAGGAGGTTGGCTTCCTGGGAATCGGTGCCCAAAGTGCGTTGGTTCCCCAACCGGCGTCGGCTGTTCTGCCCATGGCAGGGGAGAACATCAAACAGATTTCCGGTGTGATCTTCAACCTGCCCGCCAGGGTGGCCGGCGTGGCGAAAGCAGCCTTCAGCGAGGAGCCCCGGGACCCGAACGGTCCCATCAGCGTGGTGGGCGTCGGGCGGGTTGCGGGCGAAGTGGCAGCCATGGAACAGGTGCCGATGCAGGCCCGCGTCGGGACCCTGATCGGTCTGCTTGCAGGCCTCAACTTTGCGTTGGCCATCTTCAACCTCATCCCGCTGCTTCCCCTGGATGGCGGCCATGTGGCTGGTGCACTGTACGAAGGAGCACGACGCCAGCTGGCCAGGTTGCGGGGCAAACCGGACCCGGGATCGTTCGACATCGCGAAACTGTTGCCGGTCACCTACGTGGTCGCCGCACTGCTCATGGCCATGGGCGCCCTCCTGATCTACGCGGACATCGTGAAGCCCGTGAACATCTTTGGCTGATCGGGGGACGTTTTCGGCAGACCCATGAACATTTTGGGCGGAGCAGGCGGGATAGGCTAGCTCCATGACTGTTTTCGCTGTTGAGTACGTATACGTCGCCGATTCCGGCGCCCTCCGCGACGAAGCCCGCCCAGCACACCGTGCCTGGCTCGGCGAACTGGCCGAGGAAGGCAAGTTGCTTGCCAGCGGCCCCTATGGAGACGGAGCCGGCGCGCTGCTCATCTTCAAGTCCGCAGACGAAGCCGGGCTCAATGAAATCCTTAAGCAGGACCCGTTTGCTGAAGCCGGAGTTATCGCCGGCATCCGCACGACGGAATGGGCCCCCAACACCGGCGTCCTGGCCGCCCACGCGTCCTAACCGGCGTCCTCAAACACTACGATCCACCCCAATCCAAGGAGTCCACGTGACCTCGGTCAGCCTGGGAATGCCAGCAGCCCCACCACCCGTCCTTGCCCCGCGCCGTAAGACGCGGCAGATCAAGGTTGGCTCCGTTGGTGTTGGTTCTGATTCGCCCATCAGCGTTCAGTCCATGACCACCACGCCCACTACGGACATCAACGCCACGCTTCAGCAGATCGCTGAACTGACGGCGTCCGGCTGCGACATTGTGCGTGTTGCCTGCCCCTCCGCGGATGATGCCGAAGCGTTGCCCATCATTGCCCGCAAGTCCCAGATCCCCGTTATCGCGGACATCCATTTCCAGCCGAAGTACGTCTTCGCTGCGATTGAGGCGGGATGTGCCGCGGTCCGCGTCAACCCGGGCAATATCCGCAAGTTTGACGACCAGGTCAAGGAGATCGCAGCAGCGGCCCGGGACCACGGCACGTCCATCCGCATCGGCGTCAACGCTGGTTCCCTGGAACCCGGCATCATGAAAAAGTACGGCAAGGCGACGCCTGAAGCGCTGGTTGAGTCCGCAGTTTGGGAAGCCTCGCTGTTCGAAGAGCACGGCTTCCACGACTTCAAGATCTCCGTCAAGCACAACGACCCCGTCATCATGGTGGCCGCTTACGAGATGCTCGCCGAGAAGGGCGACTGGCCCCTCCACCTCGGTGTGACCGAGGCCGGTCCGGCATTCCAGGGGACCATCAAGTCGGCCACGGCGTTCGGTGCGCTCTTGTCCCGTGGCATTGGCGACACCATCCGCGTTTCCCTTTCGGCCCCGCCGGTAGAGGAAATCAAGGTGGGCAACCAGATCCTGCAATCCCTGAACCTTCGCCCCCGCAAGCTCGAGATCGTCTCCTGCCCGTCGTGCGGCCGCGCCCAAGTGGATGTCTACACGCTGGCCGAGCAGGTCACCGCCGGGCTCGAAGGCATGGAGATTCCGCTGCGCGTTGCCGTCATGGGTTGCGTCGTCAACGGACCCGGTGAGGCCCGCGAAGCGGACCTCGGTGTGGCCTCCGGAAACGGCAAGGGCCAGATTTTCGTGAAGGGCGAAGTCATCAAGACTGTGCCTGAGAGCGAAATTGTTGAGACACTGATCGAAGAGGCCATGCGCATCGCCGAAGAGATGGGGGAGGCCGATGGCGAAGATGCTGTCAAGGGTAGCCCCGTGGTTAGCGTCTCGTAACGAGAACGGCTTGGGAGTCAGGGTGCTCGGCAGTGCCGACACCCTGGCTCTTCGCGCGCTGGCAAGGGAAGACGTAGTAGCCAACGTCTTCATCCTGGCCCATTTGGACAGTACAGGTACGGCAGCGCCCACCAGTGGCGGCGCCAGTATTTTCGGCGTGTTCGACGGCGATACCCTCCTTGGCGCGTGCTGGGCCGGAGCCAATCTGGTTCCCGTGCAGCTCGATCCAGGACTTGCCGGATATGTCGCCACGGCTGCCCATCAAACCGGACGCCGTTACGCGTCCATTTTTGGACCGGCCGACACTGTGCTGGCGCTCTACTCCCGGTTTGAGCAGTTGGGCCATGCGGCCCACGAAGTCCGGTCGCACCAACCCCTCCTCACCATCTCCGGCGGACCGGCCACAGACGCCAACCCGGCACTGTCTTTTGGCACCATGCAGGACTTCGACCGCATCCTGCCCGCTTGCGCTGCGATGTTCGAGGAAGAAGTCGGATACTCGCCCTTCCTCGGCGGCCAGGAGTTCTACAGCCGGCGTGTTGCCGGCCTCATTCGGCAAGGGCATTCCCTGGTCCATATCGATGCAGCAGGAACTGTGGTCTTCAAGGCCGAGTTGGGTGCCGTCACGCAGGACGTGACCCAGGTGCAGGGCGTGTGGATGAATCCGGAACTCCGTGGACGCGGCCAGAGCGCTGGTTACATGGCCGCCGTCGTGAATCTTTCCAAGACCTTCGCCCCGGTGACGAGCCTGTACGTGAACGACTACAACGCCAAAGCCCGGGCCACCTACGAAAGAGTGGGCTTCGAACAAGTTGGCACGTTCGCAACGGTCCTTTTCTAGCCCAACTGCGAGCTACGTGGGGGAGTCCAGGTCCCCTGTGAGGTAGCGCTGGATGTTCGGGGCCACCAAACGGACCACGTCGTCCTGGGTAGCGGATGCCAAAGGCTCAAGCCGGATGACGTACCGGGTCAGCATCAAACCCATCACCTGTGACGCGACCAGGTTGCCCCGAAGCCGCACCTGCCCGGCAGGGCCCGGAACTCCGGCCATGACCCTGGACAGGATGGTCCGGTTCACCATTTCCCGGAGCAAGGCCGTCTTGGCCCTGGACCCGAGGGTTCCCCGGACGAATGCCACCAGGCCATTCTGGGCGGGGCCCTCCCAGAGGCGCAGGACCGCATGGACAATCACTTCAGCCCTGGCCCCGGGGTCCGTGTTTTCGACGCCGGCCAGAACCTCGGCCGGATCCGCGGGCAACTCCACACTGGCTGCGAAGAGTTCATCCTTGCCCCTGAAGAAGTGGTGCACCATGGCCGGGTCCACCGAGGCTTCACGGGCGACCTGGCGAAGGCTTGTCCCCTCGAACCCATGCTCGGCGAACAGTTTCCGTGCGGATGCGAGGATGGCTTCCCGCGAATGGTCGCCGGCACTTCGACGGCCACGGCGGACCTGTGGCAGGCTCACCGGGTTTGCCGTCGGAGGGTGAGGGATGCCAGGACCAGGACCCCGAGCACGATCCCGCCCATCACCAAGGTGTCCTGCCACATCATTGCCGTGGCTTCTGCATTCCCGGCGATTTCCTTCAACGCATCTACCGAAAATGTCAGCGGGAGGGCTCCCGAGATGGATTCAAGGACCTGGTTCATGTCCTCCCGGGCCACGAACAGGCCGCACAACAGGATCTGGGGCACCACCACCACGGGCATGAACTGCACGGCCTGGAACTCGGTGCGGGCAAAGGCTGAGCACAACAGGCCCAGTGCTACACCCAGGACGGCGTTGATGACGGCAACCATCACCACGAATCCTGGGCTTCCCTTGATGTCGAGATCGAAAACCCAGTAGGCGACAGCCGTCGCCACCAAGGATTGCAGTGCGGCCATGATGGAGAAAGCCAGCGCATAGCCGAACAGAAGATCGGCTTTGTGGATGGGAGTTGTCAGGAGGCGTTCCAAAGTCCCCGATGTCCGTTCCCGCAGCATGGTGACGGACGTGACCAGGAACATCACCACGAACGGGAAGATGGCCAGCATCATCAGGCCCACGCGATCGAACGTGCGCGGAAATCCCGGTGGAAGTGACTCGTTCTCGAAGAGGAAATAGACGGCTGCCAGCAGCAGTGCGGGGACCACCAGTATCAATGCGACGCTGCGGTGGTCGTGCCGGAGCTGACCCAGGACGCGGGTGGTCGTGGCGAGGGTCATGCGGAGGTTCATGAGGCCACCTGACGTTCTTCCTGACCATCATCAGCGGCTCTGATGATGGTCAGGAAAGCCCGCTCCAGATCGCTGCTGCGGCCACGCTCAGCCAGCTCGCCGGGAGACAGCTGTGCGAGCAACTGTCCGTCGCGCAGCAGGAGGAGCGACGAGCAGTGGGAGGCTTCCTCCATGACGTGGCTGGATACGAGCAGCGTTGTTCCAGCGGCGGCCATGGCGGCGAAACGCTCCCACAATTCGGCGCGGAGCACCGGATCAAGCCCAACAGTGGGCTCGTCCAGGACCAGGAGCTTTGGATGGGCCACCAGCGCGCAGGCCAAGGACACGCGGCTGAACTGTCCACCGGACAGGTCCGCCGCCTTCTGACGTGCAAATGGTTCAAGCCCGACGGCGGCGATCGCCTCAGCGGCGTCTGCCGCCGCCGCTCCATGCATGGCGCCGAAGTAGCGGACGTTCGCTTCGACGGTGAGGTCCGCGTAGACGCTGGCACCTTGGGTGACGTATCCGACGTCGTGCCTGAGTGTCGCGCTGCCCGCCGGACGGCCGAGGATGGTGAGGTGTCCCTGCGTTAGCCGTTGGACACCGACTATTGCGCGCATGAGCGTTGTCTTGCCGCTTCCGGAAGGGCCCAGCAAGCCGGTAATGCGGCCGGAGTCCACGGTGAAGTCGAGGCCCCGCAGGATCTCGGTCCGTGAACGGGAGACACGAAGTCCAGTCGCTTCGATGGCCGCTGGAAGGGGTGGCATGCGGGCCTCCGAAGGTTCAAATAATTCACCGACTGATGAATTAAAAGTAGGACTGTCGCCAATGGTGGTCAAGGGTGCAGCAACGCAGGGGCGCAAGATCCTTGAAAATGTGTCTGCGATCACATAGGTTCTACCCAAGCCGTGTCGTTGGGGTGCGGATGGTTGAGGGGGAATCGTGACAATGACCTTGAAGGGCGCCATGGGCGCCCACATCATCCGTGAGTTCGGCAATGAGCAATTCTTCCCAGCCGCAGGCAAACCCGTTCCGCTGGAGGGAACGGGGAACTAGTCCCCGGACAGAGTCTGCGGCCGGCCGGCCGCTGAGCCACGCCATCGCAGGATGACCAGCCGCTTGCGGCCAGGGGCTTCCGAACGCGACGGCGTGGCTCTTCTGCGAGCACAGCCTCACCGCCGCTCCAATACCCGTTCAAGGCGAACGGCAGTCAGCCGGTAGATTAGTAGGCAGTTGTTTTTGCCACATCTGCCATAGAAACGGATACGTACCCGTGGTCCTTCGCCTTTCCCAGTTGTTCCTGCGCACTCTGCGTGAAGATCCCGTCGACGCTGAGGTCGCCAGCCACAAGCTCCTGGTCCGTGCCGGCTACATCCGCCGCGCCGCACCAGGCATCTACACGTGGCTGCCGCTGGGACTGAGCGTCCTGCGTAAGGTGGAGGACATCATCCGCCAGGAAATGTCTGCCATCGGGGCCCAGGAAGTCCACTTCCCTGCGCTGCTTCCCCGCGAACCATACGAGGCCACCAATCGCTGGACGGAATACGGCGAAGGCCTGTTCCGCCTTCAGGACCGCAAGGGTGCGGACTACCTGCTTGCCCCCACCCACGAGGAAATGTTCACGCTCCTGGTCAAGGACCTGTACTCCTCGTACAAGGACCTGCCCTTGAGCCTGTACCAGATCCAGAACAAGTACCGCGATGAAGCCCGTCCCCGGGCTGGCCTCCTCCGCGGCCGCGAGTTCATCATGAAGGACTCCTACTCCTTCGACGTTGACGACGCCGGCCTGGACGCCAGCTACGCCGCCCACCGTGCCGCGTACCTGAAGATCTTTGAGCGCCTGGGCCTGGAGGTCATCCCTGTCGCTGCGACTGCCGGTGCCATGGGCGGTTCCAAGAGCGAGGAATTCCTGTTCCCCACCGAAATCGGCGAGGACACCTTCGTTCGCTCGGCCGGAGGCTACTACGCCAACGTCGAAGCCGTGACCACCGTGGTTCCCGACGAGATCGACTACAGCAACGCCCCGGCCGCCCAGGTCCTGGACACCCCGAACACCCCCACCATCGACACTCTTGTGGACGCCGCCAACCAGCTGGCGCCCCGCAGCGAGTCCGACGGCGGTGCCTGGGCCGCCGCTGACACGCTCAAGAACGTTGTCCTCGCCGTCACGCTGCCCACCGGTGAGCGCCAGATCGTGGTCATCGGAGTGCCGGGCGATCGCGCCGTGGACCTTAAGCGCGTGGAAGCCAACATCGGCTCCCACCTGCCGATTGCCGGCGAAATCGGCCTCGAAGCTGCAAACGAGGAAGACCTCAAGAAGCTGCCGTGGCTGGTCAAGGGCTACATTGGCCCCGGCCTGTCCCTGGACCAACCCGTGCTGGGGCTTGAGGGCTCCTCCAAGGTGCTCTTCCTTGTCGACCCCCGGATTGTTGCCGGCACCAGCTGGGTCACCGGCGCCAACGCCGAGGGCAAGCACGTCTTCGGGTTGGTGGCAGGGCGCGACTTTGCATGGGATGGCGTCATCGAGAGTACCGAAGTGCGTGCGGGCGACCCCGCTCCGGACGGCTCGGGCCCCCTGGAAACTGCGCGTGGCATCGAAATGGGCCACATTTTCCAGCTCGGACGTAAGTACGCCGAAGCCCTCGACCTGAAGGTCCTGGACCAGAACGGCAAGCAGGTAGTTGTCACCATGGGCTCCTACGGCGTTGGCGTTACGCGTGCCGTGGCCGCCCTGGCTGAAGCCAACCACGATGACCGTGGCATCGTCTGGCCGCGCTCCGTGGCTCCGGCGGACGTCCATGTGGTGGCTGTGGGCCGTGGCGACGAAATCTTCGAAGCGGCTGAGAAGCTCTCGGCTGAGTTGGAAGCTGCCGGCCTGGACGTCATCTTGGATGACCGCCCCAAGGTTTCCCCCGGCGTCAAGTTCGGCGATGCCGAGCTGGTCGGCGTTCCCACCATCCTTGCCGTTGGCCGCGGACTGGTGGACGGCGTCGTGGAAATCAAGGACCGTCGCAGCGGCGAAGCTGAGAACATCGCGGTGGACAAGGCCGTGGATTACGTGGTCAACGCCGTACGAAACCGGTGATATCCGGCTTTGAGTCGATCCAGCTCACCACTCTCATCCTGATTGTGGTGGCTGGATTCGCTGCTGGCTGGGTTGACGCCGTGGTTGGGGGCGGTGGCTTGATCCAGCTCCCTGTGCTGCTGTTGGTTCCTGGAATCACCCCGGTGCAGGCCTTGGCCACCAACAAAATGGGGTCTATTTTCGGCACCACCACCAGCGCCGTCACGTATTACCGGCGTGTTGGGCCAGATCTCAAAACGGCCATTCCCATGGCCGTCATCGCGTTGGCGGGGAGCTTCGGAGGGGCCATCCTGGCTGCTTCGCTTCCCGCCAGTGTGTTCAAGCCGATCATCGTGGTGGCGTTGATCGCCGTGGCCACTTTTACTGCCCTGCGCCCCCGCGCCGGTGAACTGACGGCACTCCGCCATGATGGTCACAGGCACTATGTGGTGGCCTGCCTGATCGGCGGGGTCATCGGTTTCTATGACGGCCTGATCGGCCCCGGGACCGGCTCCTTTCTGGTGATCGCCCTCGTGTCGGCGATGGGCTATGCCTTCCTCGAAGCCAGTGCCAAGGCCAAGATCGTCAACATGGCCACGAACGCGGGGGCGTTGATCTTCTTCCTCCCGCACGGCTCCCTGCTCTGGGGCGTGGGCTTGGTTCTCGGACTGGCCAACATGGCTGGTGGCTACCTCGGTGCCAGGACTGCCGTCGCCAGGGGAAGCAGTTTTGTGCGGATCGTTTTCCTGATCGTGGTGGCCGCCCTGATCATCAAGCTCGGCATGGATGTGTGGAACGAGAACTTCGCAGCGTAGGGCTGCGGCGGCAGGCGTCAGATAAAGCTGCCACTGGCATTGGCCAGCGTCTTCAAGCCACGCACGACGGCGTGGGGCACCAAAGCGCTTGATGCCGGGTTCCCGGGGGACGCCTCGTTCGTCACGCGGATATCAAACGTACCCAGGCTGGTCTCCGCCACCACATGGTGGGTTGTGTGCTTGGCCGCAGGGTCGGCGATGAGCACAGCTTCCACCACCTCCCAGTTGCCCGCGGCCAGGGCGAGCGCGGACACCACGTTGGTGGACTTTGGGAAGGCCCTGATCAGCTCCGCCGGGCCACCCCGCAAGAGCTCCACGGGCTGGGTGGCCGCAAGCAGCGCCGCCTTCGTTTCGCCGTCCATCCAGGGCTGAAGCAGGGTGGCAGGCAGTTTCCGTGATTCGACGGTGATGCGGTGAATGCTTCCGCCCGCGCAGGCCGCAGTGATTGCGTCCAATCCGCCCAACGCGCCGGTGGTCAGGAATGTCCGGCCTGGACCGCCGTCGAGCAGTGTGTCCCGCAAGGAGCTGTCACATAAGGCGCCGATCGAGGTGACAAGCAGGTCCCGTCCGGCATTGACAGTCCGGGGGCCGAATTCTGCAACGGCCGCCACCCCGGCGCACTCAACCACCACGTCCGCCACGCCGACAGCATCGTCGAAGCTGAAGCCCGTGCGGGCGTCTCCGTGGGGCACCACTCCGGCGAGCTGGACGCCAGGTGCAGTTCCGGCGTCGAGCAGTTGTGCGATCCGTGAGCCGATGGCGCCTGAGCCAATCAGCGCGACTGTAAGGGCCATGGCCTATTGAACCGCATCCCCGGGCGCAGGGAGTTGGTGCGCATGCGGCAGGTTGTCCAAGGTTTTTCCGGCGAGGGTGCTGGCCACCCACAGTGAGCGGGCAAGGTCTCCGCCGTGCCCGGGCTTCGCGGCGTACCACAAGGCGTTCTCCACCTCCCGGGCGATGCTCCATTGCCGGGCGGCCTCAGGATCAAGTCCAGCGGCGAGGCTGAAATCGTTGCAGCGCTCACGCAAGGCGGCTTCCGGGTCTGTTCGGGAAAGCTCATGGATACGGTTCCAGAGGACCGGTGCCAAAGCGAACTCTGCCTCGCCTATCTGTGGTTGCGGATCGATAGCCAGGTAGCCGCCACGGCGGGGGCGGCTTTCAGCCGTGGTGGCGAGGATGTTCATGAAATGCAGGTCCGTGTGCACCAGCACATCGGTGCCGGACCGGCGGCCCACAGCTCCGCGCGTTTGGCACACTTCCAGTGCGGCCTCCAGCAACCACCGGGGGAAGGGGTGCTCCAACCGCTCCCATTCCGCGGGGATTTCGTCACTCCACCGTTCGGCTGTGGCTGCAATATGCTCGAATGCCCTCCACTCGAGCCGCTCATCGGGCGTGATGGAGAGCTGGCGCATAATGGCACCCCAGGCGTCCCGGGCCTCGTCCATCGGGGCGCTGTGGAGCCAGCGTGAAGCATCCAGCCGTTCGAGGAGCATTGAGCAGCTGGGGGCATCCGCTGCCAAAAGACGGACCGCTCCGTGGCCCTCCCAGAGCGCGAGGGCGTGGCGCTCCACCAGCGCTTCGTCGTGGGGGAAGGCGATTTTCAGGGCAGCCGGCATGCCGTCCTGCAGGACGGGCACCACCAGGGCGCCATGGCCGTTCCACGGCTCTGTTCCGGGAACCAGATCAACTGAGAGTTCCCAGCGGTCAAGGGAGTCTGAGATAAGGCCCGGGAGGCTGGCCAGCCAGTCACGCCCGGCGGAGTCGCGGTTGTACCGGGCGTGGAGGTCGCCCGGAATGGGAATCATCGCGTGAAGGGTCACGCCAACAGCCTAACTCCGCGTCAACGCGTGCCCCTTAGAAAACGCCGCTGGCTCCCAACAGGGTTCCGATCCAGAACGTCGCGGCCAGTGCCAAGGCCCCGCCGAGCACCACCCGGGCGGCCGCACGGATGCGGGAAGCGCCGCCTATCCACGCACCTACAGCCCCGGTTATCGCCAGTGCGAGCAGGACTGCAACGAATGTCAGGGGCACCCGCAGTTCCGTGGGAGGCAGCAGGATGGCCAGCATCGGCAGTATCGCTCCCAAGGTGAAGGCCACGGCGGAAGCCAAAGCTGCGTTCCACGGGCTGACAATGTCATCTTCATGGATATTCAGCTCTGCCGAAAGATGGGCGGCCAGGGCGTCGTGCTCGGTCAACTCCTGTGCAACGGTCCGGGCCGTTTTGGCGCTGAGCCCTTTGGATTCGTAGATCGCGGCCAGCTCGTTAAGCTCATCCTCAGGTTGCTCCGCAAGCTCGCGCCTTTCCTTTTCGATCAGGGCTTTTTGGGTGTCGCTCTGGCTGCTGACGGACACATACTCACCCAAAGCCATGGAGATCGCGCCACCCACCAGGCCGGCGGTGCCTGCGGCCAGGATGCTGCCCGTGCTGGTGGTGGCACCCGCCACGCCCACCACGATGGCAGCGACGGACACAATGCCGTCATTGGCGCCCAGGACTCCGGCCCGCAACCAGTTCAACCGGTGGGCCAGATCATCCCGGTGGGGTTCGTTCTCATGCGTGGTGGCAGTGTCCGTGGAAGCCATGCATCAAGCCAATCACTGGCAGGCTGTCAGGGCCAGCATGGCTAGGCTGGCCTATCCGCCAGCGGAAGGGGACGATGCGCCGGGCGTCGGCAGGGGAGGCAACCCGCCGGCGTCGACCTCTAGTCCTGGTAGCGCTGGCAAGTCTGCGCCCCAGGCCATGCTCCTGCGCGCGGCGGCCAGGAGCCCGTCCACGGCCCACGTCCGGGCTTCACCTGTGGACAAGGCAATAAGGTCCCCGAATACCGGCAAGGAGGACAACTCGAGTGCGGCCAAGGAAGCGGCGGGGTCTTTCGCGAACTGCGCCGGCAGCCGGTAACCGGCTTCGCTGGCAGGCACGTCGCCGCAATTGGCGCGGGTCAGCGCCTCTGAGTGCTGGAGCGCCAGCTCATGCGTTTGCAGGTCCTTGGCCGCGGTAGCCGCGGCCGGACTGTCCAGCCGTTTGAGTGCCACCTGGTATGCGTAGATGGCTTCCTGCTGGGAGCGGACCATGGCTGCCAGGGCTGCGTCCGTGGTTGCGGAGGCCGCTGCGGGGGTCGGACTCACAGAGGGGCAAGCTGCCGCCGATGGCGTTGCCGCAGGCACTTCGGTGTCCGGTACGGACGGCCGCTTCGGCGCTGGCAGTTGCCATGCAATGGCCAGCTTTTCAGCTTGCAGCAGTTGGGCGGATCCGACAGCCGCCAACAGGCGGGAGATCCCGCCGTCGGCCTCGCGTGCGTCCTCCAGCCGCCTCAGTCCGCTCCCGGACAAAGCTGCAACGAAGGATGCGCGGGTGGTGTCCGGCGATGGTGCCTTGGTGGTGGCTGTGGACGTCGAGCCGGCCGGATCCAAGAGGGCACGCGCATGCGTTGTCAGCAAAGTCACAGCGGCCCCGAGCGCGGGCTCTCCGGCACCAGGACCGGCCGCCTCCGCGAGCCCGGAGGCTGATTCATGGAGCAGCAAGGCGTCCTCCAGTGCCGAAAGGCGGGCGGACTCGGAGAAGGGGACAGGCGGGGGAGTCCCGGAATCACGCGGAATAAGCACTATCCCGGTGCCCGCCACGAGCAGTGCCACCACGGCAACGAGCAAAACCCGGCCCCAGGGTGGTGTTCGTCGTTTTTCGCTTGTCTGCCCGTTCACAACAGACCATGGTGTCACGTGCGCGGCGAACTCCGTGCACCATGTTCCCGGGAAAATCGTTAGGCTAGTAGTCACAACAACATCTATCGGGAGGCGGCGGGCAACGTGAGTGACTCGGAAGCCACGACTTCAACAGACCGTTCTGAATCGAACTCAACGGCCACCATCCACAACCCGGAAGAGAGCAGGCTTAAGGCGCTGCTCGAACCGGCTGTCCTTGCCAGCAGGCTCTACCTCGAGGATGTTTCCATCCACGTAGCCGGTTCACACCGCACGGTCCACGTCGTCGTGGATCTGCCGCAGGAGGAAACCGGCGGCGTCAGCCTCGACGCCATTGCGGACGTCTCGCGTGGGCTGTCCGATATTCTGGACAACGATCCGCACGACGATGGGCGTCCATATGACCTCGAGGTCTCTTCCCCGGGAGTAAGCCGCCCCCTGACCGAACCGCGTCACTGGCACCGCGCCCGGGGCCGTATGGTCAGGGTCAACGTCATCCAGGGGGACAACCTCCTGGGCCGGATCGCCTCCGTGGAGGAAGACGCAGTGACGTTGATCCCCGAACACGAGGTCAAGAAGGGCATGAAGCCCAAGCAAGGCGACCCCATTACTATTCCTTTCGACAGGATCCGCCAAGGAAAAGTCGAGATTGAATTCAGCCACCTCCCCGAGGCTGCGCTGGAAGACGAGCACAACGGACCTTCTGAGGAGGCCTAATGGATATTGACATGAGCGCACTGAGACTCCTGGAGCGTGAGCGTGAAATCCCGCTGGATCTCCTGATTCCCACCATCGAGCAAGCCCTGCTGGTGGCGTACCACAAGACGCCCGGTGCCTTCGAGAAGGCCCGCGCGGAGCTGGACCGCAAGAGCGGTCACGTGACTATCTGGGCAACGGAAATCGACGACGACGGCGAGCCCATCGGCGAGTTCGAGGACACCCCTGCCGGTTTCGGCCGTATCGCCGCCAGCACCGCACGCCAGATCATCCTCCAGCGCCTTCGCGACGTTGAGGACGACAATGTGCTGGGCGAGTTCAAGGGCCGTGAGGGCGAGCTTGTTGCCGGCATGATCCAGCAGGGCAACAACCCCCACATGATCCAGGTCAACCTGGGATCCGTTGAAGCGTTGCTGCCGCCGCCCGAGCAGGTTCCCGGCGAGAAGTATCTCCACGGAAGCCGTCTTCGCGCCTTTGTTGTGGATGTCCACCGTGGAGCCAAAGGGCCGTCCATCACGCTGTCCCGTTCGCACCCCGGTCTGGTCCGCAAGCTGTTCGAAATGGAAGTTCCGGAGATCGCGGACCACTCCGTGGAGATTGTTGCACTCGCCCGTGAAGCCGGCCACCGCACCAAGATCGCAGTCAAGGCGAACACTCCCGGCGTCAACGCCAAGGGCGCCTGCATCGGTGAAATGGGTTCGCGGGTGCGTGCAGTCATGACTGAACTCAACGACGAAAAGATCGACATCGTCGACTTCAGTGACGACCCCGCAACCTTCATTGCCAACTCGTTGTCGCCGTCGCGGGTGAATTCCGTCACTATCACTGACGAAGCAACCCGCTCGGCCCGCGTCGTGGTGCCCGATTACCAGCTTTCTCTGGCGATCGGCAAGGAAGGCCAGAACGCCCGGCTCGCGGCCAAGCTGACCGGTTGGCGCATTGATATCGTCTCCGACGCCGCTCCGGCCAAGGTCGATTAGCCGTTCAGCCGGCGGTGTATGCCGCCGGTTTCGCGCCACGCTGGCGGCGTACCTGGTTTCGGGAGTGCGGGGCCGGGGGGCTAGACTAGATGGAACCGGGCTTACGTCCGGTATCCGCGCGCTTTGGCGTGCCTCAGCTGCATCTGCAGGACCGGGGCCCGTCGGGCGCCAGTAACGTAAGGCAGGTTGGACACGTCGTGGCTGAACTGCTTGAACATGGCCACGGGCCTGTTCGCACGTGCATCGGATGCCGGAAGCAAGGCTCCCGGTCCGAGCTTGTCCGGCTGGTCGCCCAAGGCAGCGGTTCCTCCGCTGTCCTGGTGGATGAACGACGCCGGATGGCCGGCAGGGGTGCGTGGCTGCACCCCAGCGAAAAGTGCTTGGCATTGGCAATCAAGCGGCGCGCATTTGGAAGGGCCCTTGCGGGCGTTACCGATACGGGCGCCGTTGAACGCTACCTGATGCCAGGCACGCCACTTGTGGAGGCCCAGGCCACCGCAGGAAAACCGTCCAAACCTGAAAGCGGGTCAGAAAACTGATGGAAACCCGATGAGTTCCCAGCGATGAGTGCGTAACGATGACAACTTTGTTGCGCTCTGCAATGGGCCTTTCAGTCGCGCTAGCGGCAGGGGCCCGCAGTAAGAAGTAGACGGTTCGTGCCTGGCTCGGTGCGGACCGAGACAGGAGAAATGTGGCCAAGGTCCGCGTACATGAGCTCGCCAAAGAGCTCGGTATTACTTCCAAAGATGCAGTAACAAAACTGCAGGAATTGGGCGAATTCGTTCGCTCCGCCTCTTCCACCATTGAGGCCCCCGTCGTGAAGAAGCTTCGCGACGCCTACCCGGGCGCAGGCGCTGCCAAGGCTGCCGCTCCCGCGGCAACCCGCCCCGCAGCATCCCGTCCGGCAGCTCCGGCTCCCGGACCTGCAGCACCGAAGGCTCCGGCCCCGGCACCTGCAGCACCCGCTCCGGCAGCTCCGGCTCCCGCAGCACAGGCACCGGCAGCACCTGCCGCACCTGCGGCGCCGGCTGCTCCCGCCGCGTCCACCCCGGTTTCCGCGAAGCCTGGCGCCCGTCCTGCTCCCAAGGCAGAGACCCCGGCTCCGGCACGTCAAGGTGGCCAGGCTCCGCGTCCGGGCGGTCCCCGTCCGGGCAATAACCCGTTCGCTACGTCCCAGGGCATGCCCCGTGGCCGTGGAGGCGACGGAGACCGTCCGCCGCGTCCGGGCAACAACCCGTTCGCACCGTCCCAGGGCATGCCCCGAGGCGAACGCCGCAACGACGGCGAACGCCCCGGTGGTCCACGTCCCGCGGCCGGCGCAGGCGGACCCCGTCCCGCAGCCGGTACCGGTGGTCCCCGTCCGGGCGCTCCGCGTCCAGGCGCACCCCGTCCGGGCGCTCCGCGTCCTGCCGGCGGTCCCGGTGGCGGAAACCGTCCTACTCCGGGCATGATGCCCAACCGCACTGAGCGTCCGGCTCCGGGTGGCGCAGGCCGTCCCGGTGGCGCAGGCCGTCCGGGTGGCGGACCGGGTCGTCCCGGTGGCGCACCAGGTGCAGGTACCGGTGGCGGAGCTCCCGCCGGCGGTGGCTTTGGCAAGGGTGGCCGCGGTCGCGGTGGCACCCAGGGTGCCTTCGGCAAGGGCGGCGCCGGTCGTGGCAAGCAGCGCAAGTCGAAGCGTGCAAAGCGCCAGGAACTGGAGCAGATGAGTGCTCCGTCGCTGGGCGGCGTATCGGTACCCCGCGGTGATGGCGAGACCATCATCCGCTTGCGTCGTGGCTCGTCCATCACGGACTTCGCCGAGAAGATCGACGCGAACCCCGCATCGCTGGTAACCGTGCTGTTCCACCTTGGTGAGATGGCTACGGCTACGCAGTCCCTCGACGAGGACACCTTTGGCCTGCTTGGCGCCGAACTTGGCTACAAGCTCCAGGTTGTTTCGCCGGAAGACGAAGAGCGCGAGCTGCTCGACCAGTTCGACATCAACATCCAGGACGAACTCGACGCCGAAGGCGACGACGTCCTTGAGGCCCGCGCACCGGTTGTCACGGTCATGGGTCACGTTGACCACGGTAAGACCCGCCTGTTGGACGCCATCCGCAACTCCAACGTTGTGGCCGGCGAGCACGGTGGCATCACCCAGCACATCGGTGCTTACCAGATCAGCCACGTCCACGAGGGCACTGCCCGCGACATCACCTTCATTGACACCCCCGGTCACGAGGCCTTCACGGCCATGCGTGCACGTGGTGCCAAGGTCACCGATATCGCGATCCTGGTTGTCGCAGCCGACGACGGCGTCATGCCGCAGACGGTGGAAGCACTCAACCACGCACAGGCAGCAAACGTGCCGATCGTCGTCGCGGTGAACAAGATCGACAAGGAAGGCGCCAACCCTGACAAGGTCAAGGGCCAGCTGACCGAGTACGGCCTGGTTCCCGAAGAGTACGGTGGCGACACCATGTTCGTTGAGGTCTCTGCCCGCCAGAACCTCAATATCGACGAACTGATCGACGCCGTCCTGCTGACGGCCGACGCTGCCCTGGACTTGCGTGCCAACCCGGACAAGGACGCTCGAGGCATTGCCATCGAAGCGAACCTCGACAAGGGCCGCGGTGCTGTTGCTACCGTCCTGGTTCAGTCCGGTACCCTGGCCGTGGGCGACACGATCGTGGCCGGTACGGCTCACGGCCGCGTTCGCGCCATGTTTGACGAGAACGGCGAGGCACTTGATGTCGCACTGCCGTCCCGCCCGGTCCAGGTCCTCGGCCTGTCCAACGTGCCGCGTGCAGGTGACACCTTCCTGGTGACCCCGGACGAGCGTACGGCGCGCCAGATCGCTGAGAAGCGTGAAGCTGCCGACCGCAACGCCGCACTTGCCAAGCGCCGCAAGCGCATCAGCCTGGAAGACTTCGACCAGGCCGTCGCCGAAGGCAAGATCGATACCCTCAACCTCATCCTCAAGGGTGACGTGTCCGGTGCCGTTGAAGCCCTCGAAGACGCCTTGCTCAAGATCGACGTCGGAGACGACGACGTTCAGCTCCGTGTCATCCACCGCGGTGTGGGTGCCATCACGCAGAACGACGTCAACCTCGCTACGGTGGACAACGCCATCATCATCGGCTTCAACGTCAAGCCGGCCGAGCGCGTTGCTGAACTGGCTGACCGTGAAGGCGTTGACATGCGCTTCTACTCGGTCATCTACGCAGCAATCGATGACATTGAGATGGCTCTCAAGGGCATGCTCAAGCCGGAATACGAAGAAGTCCAGCTCGGCACTGCCGAGGTCCGCGAAGTCTTCCGTTCCTCCAAGTTCGGCAACATCGCAGGCTCGATCGTCCGCTCGGGCATCATCCGCCGTAACAGCAAGGCACGTGTCAGCCGCGACGGCAAGGTCATCGGTGACAACCTCACCGTTGAGACGCTCAAGCGCTTCAAGGATGACGCCACCGAAGTCCGTACAGACTTCGAGTGTGGTATCGGTCTTGGCTCCTTCAACGACATCAATGAAGGCGACATCATCGAGACCTTCGAAATGCGCGAAAAGCCGCGCGTCTAGGTTCCGTTTGGAACGGGTCCGTCGGGTAACCCCGGCGGGCCCGTTCCGTCCCCGTTTCTACTTTCCAGGAGGAAGTCATGGCTGATCCCGCACGCGCTGCCAAATTGGCACAGCGGATTAAGGTCGTCGTCGCGGAAGCCCTCGGACGTCGCGTCAAAGATCCGCGCGTAGAGTCCATCACGGTCACCGACGCCCGCGTCACCAACGACCTTCAGCACGCCACCATCTACTACACCGTGTTTGGTGACGAAGTAGCCCACGCAGATGCTGCCAGGGCATTGGAGAAGGCGAAGGGTGTGTTGCGGCAGGAAGTTGGCCGCAACATCACGGTCCGTCTCACTCCGACGCTCGAATTCGTCGCTGACCAGATCCCGGTCAACGCCTCCAACCTGGAGGAGCTGCTGCGTGAAGCCAAGCGTCGTGACGCCGAAGTAGCTGCTTTGGCTGCCAGCGCCAAGCACGCAGGCGAAGCAGACCCCTACAAGGGCGATTCCCCGGAGGACATCGACGAGGACGACTTCGACGAAGAGGACACTGACCTCTCCGGCGACAACGAACTCGACGAAGACGCCAACCGCTAGAAGTTCAGCGTTTTTGTACAGCTAATGCCCCTAAGACTGCGTTTTAGGGGCATTAGCTGTACTCAAACTCGTTAGGATCAGTGCATGTCGGCGCACAGTCCTCAGCAACGTGATGAATACCTGAACCAGGCCATCAAACTGGCCGTGCAGAACGTTTCCGACGGCGGCGGCCCGTTCGGTGCCGTTGTGGTCACCCCGGACGGAACTGTCCATGAGGGAGTGAACCGTGTAACGCGGGACCACGATCCCACGGCACATGCGGAAGTGGTGGCGATTCGTCGCGCCGCGGCTGCCACCAAGAGCTTCGACCTGACGGGTTCCGTTCTCTACGCGAGCTGCGAGCCGTGCCCGCTCTGCTTGTCAGCCACGCTCTGGGCGAGGATCGGGCGCGTCTACTTCGCGGCAGACCGGCACGGTGCGGCAAAAGCCGGCTTCGACGACGCCGTGTTCTATGAATACTTCGCAGGCACCAGGCCGGAACTACTGCCAGTGGAGCACGCCGCGTTGGCCGCCTCAGAGGAACCCTTCGAGGCCTGGCGTCATCATGTCCACCGGACGGCGTACTGAAAACTCGCGAAAACTAGAGCTTGGCTGGGAGCCGGCCGACGCCGTCGAGCAGGTCTTGCTGCCCACCGCAGAGGGCGATCCTGATCCAACCCTCGCCAATCGACCCGAACGCCGTGCCGGGCGCGAAGGACACGCCCGATTCCGCCAGGAACTTACGCACCCAAGTGCGGACGTCTCCGTTGCTGACATGGGACACGTCGGCCCACAAATAGAACGCACCCTGTGCGCCCAGGAACGGGATTCCCTTCTCCGCCAGCAGGGCGGACGCTGCGTCCCGGTTACTTCGGTAGTGATCGCGTGCCTGGGAAACGTAGTCCTGTGGGCCCGTCAGCGCCGCCAGGGCAGCATACTGCGAAGGCGACGCTACGCAGGACACGATGGACTCCATCACGTTGTTCATCTTCTGTTCCAACCCTGGCGGGCACATCAGCGCCCCGATCCGAAGGCCTGTGAGTCCGTAGGTCTTGGACAACGTTAGGGACGTGAAAACCCGGGCTTCGCCGGGGACTTCACTGTCGAACCGGGCGGGACTGACGTGGGGGACATCGAAAGTGAAGGCTTCATAGCACTCGTCCGAGATGATCCAGAGGTCGTGCCGGACTGCCAGCTCCATCAGTTGGCGCGTGGCTTCTTCACTGATGACCGCGCCCAGCGGGTTGGAGGGCGAGTTCAGTATCAAGACCTTGGTCCGTGGCGTGATGAGGGCCTCGATATCCTCAATGTGCGGCTGGAAGTCGTTGTGGGGGTACAGGGGATACTGCACCGGGACTGCGTGCAGGAGACGGCTCGTCATGGCAAAGGTGGGATAGCCGGGGTTGGGGATGAGGATCTCATCGCCGGGGGAGAGCAGAAGGCTCATGGCGAAGTGCAGGCCTTGCTGCGCACCGTCCACCACGTAGACCCGTTCCGCGCCGATCTGCACTCGCTGCTGTTCGCGGAAGCGTGCTGCGAAGGCTTCGCGGAGTGCGGGAATCCCGGCGTTCGGTGTGTAGTTGGTCTCATCCCGGTCCAGGCAGGCAATGCCCGCGTCGAGGACATGGCGGGGCAGTGCAAAGCCCGGTTCGCCGATGCTGAGGACGATCGCTCCTGGGGTGGCCCAGGCGGCTTCAGTGATTTCGCGGATCTGGTTCACGGGGACGTCGCGCACGTGCGGGGCAAGCTCAGGCATGGGAGCCATCCTAGCCACCCATATACTGGTAAGCGTGCTTTCTGGACTGGTAATCGTTGACAAACCGCAGGGATGGACCAGCCATGATGTGGTTGGCCGGATGCGGCGGCTGGCTGGTACCCGGAAAGTGGGGCACGCAGGGACGCTTGATCCCATGGCAACCGGCGTGCTGGTGCTCGGCATCAATAAAGCGACCCGCCTGCTGACCTACATCGTGGGAACGTCCAAGACGTACACCGCCACCATCAGGCTCGGCGAAACCACCATTACCGACGACGCTGAGGGCGAAGTCACCGAGGCCCGCAGCGCTGCGGACGTCACCGACCCTGCCATAGCTGCCGGCGTTGCCGCCTTGACCGGTTCCATCCAGCAGGTGCCCAGCAGCGTCAGTGCCATCAAAGTCAACGGCGAACGTTCCTATGCCCGCGTCCGCTCAGGTGAGGAAGTCAAGCTCGCGGCCCGTCCGGTCACCATCCACCGCTTCGATATCCACTCCACCAGGAGGATCGACGGCGGCAGGGTAGTGGACGTCGACGTCACCGTGGAATGTTCATCGGGCACGTACATCAGGGCCCTGGCCCGCGACCTGGGGTCCGCTTTGGGGGTTGGGGGACACCTCACGGCCCTTCGCAGGACACAGGTAGGTCCGTACACGCTCGAGCAGGCCCGGACGCTGGAGGAACTTGCAGAAGAGCTTGAGGTCCTGGAAATGTCCCTGGCGGCACGCTCGTTGATGCCCAACAGGGAATTGAGCGACGAAGAAACAACCGAGATCTCGTTTGGCCGGCGTATTGCTGCCGGCCCGGGAGCGGGCACCGCGGATGCCGCCACTGCCGAGAAGCCCGCAGCAGCGTTCGCGCCGTCGGGGGAGTTGGTAGCGCTGCTGGCCGATACCGGGAGTTTCGCCAAACCTGTGCTGGTCTTTGCGCCGGGAACAGGACCGGGTTCGGTCACTGGTGCTGGAACAGGGCAGGAAAAGACAGGACACGAAAAAACAGGGCAGGAAAAGTAGTCATGGACGGATACTTTTACGCCATCCTGATCATCGGATTGGTGTCCACGATCATGTGCATCGTGGCCGGCCTGATGAAGAAAGCACCGAACGATCCCACCATTTTCTCTGTGCTCGCCGTTGAGCTGATGCTCCTGGTGTATCTGGTGGGTTCGATCGTGCGGGTAGCCATGGGCGAGCAGATGGCCGGTGAAGCGTGGGAGTTCTGGGGCTACCTCATCGTTGCCCTGATGATTCCGTTGGGGGCCGTCTATTGGGCCATCCTTGAACGAACCCGCTGGAGCAACTTCGTCCTTGCGGCAGTGGGCGTTACCGTGCTGGTGATGGCTGCCCGTATGAACCAGATCTGGTACTGACCTTGAAGGAAGAACACAACGTGACTGGAACCGAGACAAACCCTGCGAGTCAGCAGCCACAGCAGAAGGACACCCGCAACACGGGCCCAGGCCGCCTGCTGATCGCGGTGTACGCCGTGTTCGCGTTGTCAGCGACGGCCCGTGCGGGTTACCAGATCGCCACCAAGTTCGGCGAAGCTCCGTTGGCGCACATCCTTTCGGCGTTCGCCGCCGTCGTCTATATCGTGGCGACTGTCTCGTTGGCCAAGCCGGGCCGCACGTGGTTCAAGGTATCGCTGGCTGCCGTGCTGACGGAGCTCGTGGGTGTATTGGTCGTGGGAGCAATCAGCCTCTTCGATCCGGTCGCCTTCCCACACGACACTGTGTGGTCGCTGTTCGGTCGCGGTTACGGATTCGTTCCACTGGTCCTGCCAATCCTTGGGCTCCTCTGGCTCAACAAGCGACGGCCGTCCTGAGCCACCTGCCCTTGCGGGTAACCTTAGAATGTTCCGGCGCCGGGAGGTTGCCGGACGGAACGAATATCTGCAGTAAAAGGCGAGGTTGATGGTCCACATCTGGAACGATCCCACTGAAGTCCCCAAGGACTTCGGACCTACTGTCGTTACCATCGGGAACTTTGACGGTGTCCATCGTGGACACCAGCATGTTCTGTCTCAACTGACCGATACCGCCAAGCGGCACAATTTCCCGTCTGTTGCCGTGACCTTTGATCCCCACCCCGCCCAGGTCCACAGGCCCGATTCTGCTCCGGAGCTGATCATGGGGCTCCAGGACAAACTGGAGGCCCTGGGCGATGCCGGCGTTGATGCGGTGCTGGTCATGAAGTACACCTTGGATCTCGCTGCGATGACGCCCATCGAGTTTGTCCGCGACATCCTCCTGGACGGGCTGCACGCCGCGCACCTTGTTGTGGGTCACGACCTCCGGTTCGGTGCCGGGAACGTCGGAGACGTTGTCACCATGCAGGAGTTGGGCGAACAGCTCGGATTTGGGGTCCAGGTGGTCAACGAGTTCGGCGCCGGCGGCTTCCCGGTCCACGACGACGGCGACACCGACCGCCGCTGCTCCTCCACCTGGGTGAGGGAAGCCTTGGCCGAGGGCGACGTCGTCACTGCTGCCGCAGTGTTGGGCCGGCCACACCGCATGCGCGGCGAAGTGGTCCACGGTGCTGCCCGTGGCCGTGACCTCGGATTCCCCACTGCGAACCTTTCCCACGATTCCACGGGGTATATCCCCGCGGACGGCATCTACGCGGGCTGGCTGATCGACCAGTCCGGTACGCGATGGCCGGCCGCAATCTCGGTTGGCTCCAACCCCACTTTCGATGGCGTCAGCCGTCAGGTGGAGGCACATGTGATCGACCGTCCGGAGGAAAACGTGGAGGACTTCGACCTCTACGGGCAGACTGTTGCCGTGGAATTCACCCAGCGCCTGCGTGGCATGGTGGCGTACCGCGGACCCGAAGCGCTGGTGGAACAAATGTGCCTCGACGTGGCCCAGGCGCACGAGTTACTGGCCAAGCGCTAGGCGGGTTTCGACAACACTGCTTACCTGCCGGTAAACTGGTGAGTGGATCCGGCTGCAGTCCGTGGCGGCTGGACCTGTTTTGTGTGCGGCAACGCACTTGAGACAACCCGTCAGCGAGGCGCTGCACCGGGAGGCACGGCACAACTCTAGGAGTTCACGTGGCACTTGAAGCCGCTGTAAAGCAGTCCATCATCAAGGAATACGCAACCTCTGAAGGCGACACCGGTTCGCCCGAGGTGCAGGTTGCGGTCCTGACCCAGCGGATCAAGGATCTGACTGAGCACATGAAGGAGCACAAGCACGACTTCCACACCCAGCGCGGTCTGCTGGCCATGGTTGGTCGTCGCAAGCGCATGCTGACCTACCTGAAGAACACTGACATTGCCCGCTACCGTTCGCTCATCGAGCGCCTCGGCCTGCGCCGCTAGTCTGCCTTTAGGGGCGGCCCGGTCCCTTGCGGAACGGGCCGCCTTCTTCAAAAACAACTAAAAACAGGAATCAACCGCATCGCGCATTCGCGGTCCTCGGTAGTGATTCCCGGGAACAATCGGTGACGATTGGCCCGTGGATCTCGATCGATGACCGGGTGTAGTACAGGCCAGGAAAAAAGAAGAGGCCTGGGTTGATGCGGCGGACTTCCGCTAACAGAAACGGAGGTGACTCTCTATGGAGGGTCCCGAAATCCAGTTCTCCGAAGCCATTATCGACAACGGTCGTTTCGGCAAGCGCGTCATTCGCTTCGAAACCGGCCGCCTCGCCAAGCAGGCAGCCGGCGCTTCGATGGTTTACATCGACGAAGACACCGCGCTGCTGTCCGCAACCACCGCAGGCAAGCAGCCGCGTGAAGGTTTCGACTTCTTCCCGCTGACGGTTGACGTCGAAGAGCGCATGTACGCTGCCGGCCGTATCCCGGGATCGTTCTTCCGCCGCGAAGGCCGTCCTTCCACGGAAGCCATCCTGGCTTGCCGCCTCATGGACCGCCCGCTGCGCCCCGCCTTCGTCAAGGGCCTCCGCAACGAGGTCCAGATCGTGGTCACCGTTCTGGCGATCAACCCCGATGAGCTCTACGACGTCGTCGCCATCAACGCATCCTCGATGTCCACGCAGCTCTCCGGCCTGCCGTTCTCCGGCCCGATCGGTGGCGTCCGCGTCGCCCTCATCGCCGACGAACAGGGTTCGCAGTGGGTTGCTTTCCCCAAGCACTCCCAGCTTGAGAACGCCGTGTTCAACATGGTGGTAGCCGGCCGCATCACGGGTGACGACGTCGCCATCATGATGGTTGAAGCCGAAGCCACGGACAACTCCTGGAACCTCATCAAGGAACAGGGCGCCACGGCTCCCACCGAGGAGGTTGTCTCCGAGGGCCTCGAGGCTGCAAAGCCGTTCATCAAGGCACTCTGTGAAGCACAGGCGGACCTTGCTGCACGCGCTGCCAAGCCCACTGTCGAGTTCCCCGTGTTCCTGGACTACCAGGACGATGTTTACGCCGCTGTTGAAGCTGCAGCTGCCGACAAACTGGCTGCTGTCTTCCAGATCGCTGACAAGCAGGAGCGCGACAACGCCTCCGACGAGCTCAAGGACGAAGTCCTGGGCGCACTTGCCGGTACCTTCGAAGGCCGCGAGAAGGAACTGTCCGCAGCTTTCCGCTCGGTCACCAAGCAGGTTGTGCGCCAGCGCATCCTCAAGGACCAGATCCGCATCGATGGCCGTGGCCTGACGGACATCCGCCAGCTGACCGCCGAGGTAGAGGTTCTGCCCCGCGTCCACGGTTCGGCCATCTTCGAGCGCGGCGAGACCCAGATCATGGGTGTCACCACGCTGAACATGCTCAAGATGGAGCAGCAGATCGACTCGTTGTCGCCGGTAACGCGCAAGCGCTACATGCACAACTACAACTTCCCGCCGTACTCCACCGGTGAGACCGGCCGCGTCGGTTCCCCGAAGCGCCGCGAAATCGGCCACGGTGCACTCGCAGAGCGCGCCCTGGTTCCGGTTCTGCCGACGCGTGAAGAGTTCCCGTACGCCATCCGCCAGGTATCCGAGGCCCTCAGCTCCAACGGTTCCACGTCCATGGGCTCGGTCTGTGCTTCGACGCTTTCCATGCTCAACGCGGGTGTGCCGCTGAAGGCAGCTGTTGCCGGTATCGCCATGGGCCTGGTTTCCGACCAGGTTGACGGTCAGACCCGCTACGCAGCGCTGACCGATATCCTCGGTGCCGAAGACGCTTTCGGTGACATGGACTTCAAGGTTGCCGGTACGTCCGAGTTCGTCACGGCCATCCAGCTGGACACCAAGCTCGACGGCATCCCGGCTTCCGTGCTGGCTGCAGCACTGAAGCAGGCCCGCGAAGCCCGCCTCCACATCCTCGAGGTCATCAACGCAGCGATCGACACCCCGGATGAGCTCTCCGAGTTCGCTCCGCGCGTCATCGCCGTCAAGATCCCCGTGGACAAGATCGGCGAGGTCATCGGCCCCAAGGGCAAGATGATCAACCAGATCCAGGAAGACACTGGCGCGGACATCTCCATCGAAGATGACGGCACGGTCTACATTGGTGCCACCAACGGTCCGTCTGCCGATGCAGCACGCTCCGCCATCAACGCCATCGCCAACCCGCAGGTGCCGGAAATCGGTGAGCGCTACCTGGGTACGGTCGTCAAGACCACCACCTTCGGTGCCTTCGTTTCCCTTACCCCGGGCAAGGACGGACTGCTGCACATCTCCGAACTCCGCAAGCTGGCCAATGGCAAGCGCGTGGATAACGTTGATGACGTGGTCTCCGTGGGCCAGAAGGTCCAGGTCGAGATCACCAAGATCGACGACCGCGGAAAGCTCTCCCTGTCCCCGGTTGTTGCCGAGGAAGAGGGCGCCGCTTCCGAGGACGCTCCGGCCGAGGTTGCTGAAGAGTCCGCAGAGTAGTCTGTAAGCAGTACACCCGTTAGGGCCGGTGGGCTTGAAAAAGCTCCACCGGCCCTTCCGGCCTTAACCCGAAAACCTGAAAGGTCTTAATGACTGTCGTACCCTTGCCGCTGGAGCAGACACTTCCTGGTGGCGAATTGATCCATGGTGCCGAGGGCGGTTCTGTCGTCAGGCGCTCAGTCCTTCCCGGCGGCGTGCGCGTCCTGACTGAGGCAATGCCCGGTCAGCGTTCGGCCACCATAGGGTTCTGGGTGGCAGTAGGTTCGCGCGATGAAGCGGACGGCCAGCACGGTTCCACACACTTCCTTGAGCACCTGCTGTTCAAGGGCACCAAGAGGCGTACAGCCTTGGAGATCGCGTCCGCCTTTGACGAGGTAGGCGGCGAATCCAACGCGGCGACGGCCAAGGAAAGTACCTGCTACTTTGCACGGGTCCTGGACACAGACCTTCCCATGGCCATTGATGTCATTGCCGACATGATTACCGGAGCGGTCCTCGATCCTGCGGAACTGGAGCAGGAACGCGACGTCATCCTGGAGGAAATCGCCATGGACAGCGACGACCCCACGGACGTCGCCCACGAAAAATTCGTGGCAGCCGTGCTCGGCAACCACCCCTTGGCCCGCCCCATCGGGGGGACGCCGGCCGCCATCAAAGCCGTGGCCCGGGATTCCGTCTGGGAGCATTACCAGCGCTATTACCGTCCGGAGGAGCTGGTCATCACCGCTGCCGGCGGACTTGACCACGATGTCGTGTGCGAACTCGTCCTCGATGCCCTCACCGCCGCCGGTTGGCGGCTCGATCCCGAAGCAGCGCCGGTGGATCGCCGCGGAACCGACAGGGCCGTCATCACCGGCACGTCGGGCCTTCACGTGGTCAAGCGCCCCGTGGAGCAGGCCAACATCATCATGGGTTGCCCGACCATCGTTGCCACGGACGATCGCCGCTTCGTCATGAGCGTACTGAATGCCGTTCTGGGCGGTGGAATGTCCTCCAGGCTGTTCCAGGAGATCCGCGAGAAGCGCGGCCTGGTGTACTCCACGTACTCTTTCACTGCCGCTTACGCTGACGCGGGATACTTCGGCATGTATGCCGGGTGCACGCCGTCCAAGGTCCGCCAGGTGCTCGAACTCCTTGGTGCGGAACTGGAAAAGCTCGCGAAGGATGGCATCACGGGGGAAGAACTCCGTAAGGCAGTGGGTCAGCTCAGCGGTGGAATTGTCCTGGCGCTTGAGGACACCGGCTCGCGGATGTCCCGCTTGGGCCGGGCCGAGCTCGTGTCAGGTGAGTTCCAGGATATTGACGAGACCCTCGCCCGGATCCAGGCTGTCACGGTGGATGAAGTACAGGCACTCGCCAAGGAACTTGCGGCAGCGCCCCGCACCATCACGGTGGTCGGTCCATTCGAGGAAACCGAGACGTTCGGCCTCTGATATCTCCGGAGACCAAGTCCGTCCACGGACCTCTGGACTCGGGCACTGTCAACAGGGCAGCATGATCACACAATGATGATGCTGCCCTGACTACTTTGGAGACGTGATGGATCAGCCCTCGAGCGGCCATGCTGCGGAGATGCTGCGGGACTTCATAGGTCATTGGAGGGGCATCACGGAGATAGCCGCTTCGCCGTGGGGGAGTGCCAGGACAGCTGAGGCTGAGGTGGTGTTCACCAAGGCCGCCGGTGGCTATGCGGTGGTCCAGAGCTACAGGCACCGTGAAGCCGACGGGGCACATTTCGAGGGGCACGGCATGTTCACCGTCGACCGCGACCACGGTGACACGCTGTGGTATTACGTGGACAGCATGGGCAGGCCACCCGCCAGCCCGGTCCGTGGATCATGGAATGCAGGCACGCTCACTTTGGATCGGCTAACGGCCGACGGCGTAGCCAGGCACACGTTCAGGGTGGAAGATGGCGTTTTGGTGCACACAGCCGATTTGAGACTCGAAGGCACGTCCGATTTCAGTCCGCTGCTGAAGAGCGTCTTCCGTAAGACCTGAACCTGGAGCGGTCCTAGCCCCCGGCGAAGGGAGGCAGGACGTCGATGACGTCCTGCGCACCGAGCGGAGCTGAACGGTCACGCACGGCCACTTCATTGCGAAGGAAACTGCTCCGCGCCACGATCCGGGCCAGCGTCGGGGTTCCTTCGGGAGGCAGGGGGCGTTCGACGGCGAGGGCGGCTTCCAGCAGAGCTTCCAGGCTGGTCCCTTCCGGCAGTGGGTGGTTTTCCTCTTCAACTCCTGCGGCAGAGCGTGCGGCAGCGAAGTAACGGACAAGCAAGGATTCAGCCTCCGATTGCGCTCATGCTGCGGTCCGGCTGGACGAAGTCCGCTGCACCAAGACCGGTGTGGTCCATGCCGTGGGCTTTGGGTTTGACCCACATGGCGTCCTGCCACCGCGAAGCCAGTTCGTCGTCGGTGGCACCCTCCCGCAGGAGGCCCAGGAGATCGAATTCTTCGCGGGAGAAAAGACAGCTCATGATCTTGCCCTCTGCGGTGATGCGGGTACGGCGGCAATCGGAGCAGAACGGCTCTGTGACGGAGGCGATGATGCCCACTGTACCGAGGACCGGCCCCGCGGCTACTCCTGTTGCCGCGTCACGGCGTCGTACTTCAAAGCGCTCCGCAGGAGCGCCGTCCCGTTCGCGGGGGTCGTGGCCCAACACGAAGTCGCGGGAGAGCAGTTCCCGGATCTCTGCCGCAGTGATCATGTTGCGCCTGGTCCAGCCGTGATCGGCGTCCAAGGGCATCTGCTCGATGAAGCGAAGTTCGTAGCCGCGTCCCAACGCCCAGGCCAAGAGGTCCGGCGATTCGGCATCGTTGATGCCACGCATCAGGACAGCGTTCAGTTTTACCGGACCCAGCCCGGCAGCCCAAGCGGCATCAACGCCTGCCAGGACGCGGTCCAGGAAGGGGCGGCGCGTGAGCTTGGTGAACGTCTCTTCGTGCAGGGAATCCAGGGAGACGTTGATCCGGGTGAGGCCCGCGGCCTTCAGCGCTGCGGCCTTCTTGTCCAGTCCCACGCCGTTGGTGGTCATGGAGATGGGGAGGTCCGGGTGATTGTTTCGAATGCCGGAAATGATGTCCACCAAGTCCGCGCGGACCAACGGTTCGCCACCGGTGAGGCGGAGTTCCCGCACGCCGAGTGAGGTGACCCCGATACGCACGATGCGGATGATTTCGTCCCTGGTCATGACTGCCTGTTTCGACAGCCATTCCAGCCCCTCGGCAGGCATGCAATAGGTGCAGCGCAGATTGCACTTGTCCGTGAGGGACAGACGCATGTCCGTTGCGCGGCGACCATAACGGTCCCACAAACCTGCGGGCGTCCCTGCCGGACGCGGGGGCGGTACTGCGACGCCCCCCACGGCGCCGCCCGAAGGGGGTACCGGCATTCCAAGCTGAACACTCATGAATTCAGGCTACGCCACCATGGCTCGATCAGTGACACCGATTACAGTCACACAGTTCTTACGGATTCCATACACTTGCGCTCCAGCGGCCCGGATCGGGTGCCGGGCGCCGCCGGCAAACCTATGCTGAAGGCGTGACCACAAATACTTCGCCAGCGGAGCCGGGCAATCGTCGCATCCTCCTGGTCGAGGACGAGCAGACCATCGCCGACGTTGTCCGCGACTACCTGATGAAGGCAGGTTTCCAGGTGGATATGGCCGGGGATGGCTTCACCGCCCTCAAGGTCGCAGAGTCGCGCCAACCCGACCTGGTGATCCTGGACCGGATGTTGCCCGGACTGGACGGAGTAGAGGTGTGCCGCCGGCTCCGCCAAACCATGAGCGTGCCAGTCATCATGGTCACGGCGCTGGGAACCGAAGATGACCGGATCCTGGGCTTGGAGATGGGAGCGGACGATTACGTCACCAAACCCTTCTCGCCGCGGGAGCTGGTACTTCGGGTGAAGTCTGTGCTGCGCCGGAGTGTCAAGGAATTCGCGCCGGAGCCCCCTGTGGAAGCCGCAGGCCTCTGGCTCGACCCCGCCTCCCGGACGGTCGCCCATGACGGTGCGGCCTTGGCGCTCACGGTCCGTGAATTCGATCTCCTGGCGTTCCTGATGCGCAGGCCCAACCAGGTCTTCAGCCGGGAGGAACTCATCAAGGCCGTGTGGGGATGGGACTTCGGCGATCTTTCCACGGTGACGGTCCATGTTCGCCGTTTGCGGGAGAAGATCGAAGCCAACCCCACCAAGCCGGAGCTTCTCAAAACCGTGTGGGGTGTCGGCTACCGGTTCGATGCCCTCGCCGATGCCAAGGAGAGTGCCCGTGGAGGGGAGTGAGCTCTGGACCATCCTCGCCTGGGTCCTGTTTTGGGCCGTGCTCATCGGTGCCGCCACGTTGGTGCTCCTGCGCCTGCTTCGCAGGGTCTCGGTGCTCGCCCAGATCTGCCTGGTCGTGGTGGCCACTGTTGCTGTTCTTGTGGCGGGCATGGTCAGTGCCTTCAACGCGATGTTCATCTCCGCGCGGGACCTCGAGGTCATGTGGTACATCCTTGCCATGGCATCGGCCGTAGCCGTTGCACTGTCGCTCATGCTTGGTGCCGGGGTCTCCCGTAACGCTGCCCGCCTGGTGGACGCCGCCCGTCGACTCGGGCGTGGTGAAACCCTGGACCACACCACGGGCGAGGGGCGGGGGACCGCTCCAGCCATGACGTCCGAACTCGCTGAACTTGCCCAGGAACTTGAGGCCAGCAGCCGGAGCCTTGCAGAGTCCCGGGAGCGGGAAGCAGCCATCGAAACTGCCCGGCGTGAACTTGTGTCGTGGATTTCGCACGACCTCCGAACCCCCTTGGCCAGCATGCGTGCCATGACCGAAGCACTGGAAGATGGCATGGCATCCGATGTGCCGGGCTATTACCGGAAGATCATCGGGCAGACCGAGCAAATGACCGCCATGGTCAACGACCTCCTGGAACTGTCCAAGATCCAGGCCGGCACACTCCGTCTGCGCGCTGAACCCCTGGACCTTTATGACCTCGTCAGCGATGCGCTCTCGGACCTGGCTCCCGTGGCCGCTCAACGCGGCATCAGACTCGACGGCGGCGGAGACCGTGAGTGCATGGCCGTCGCTGATGGCCCCAGTGTTGCCCGGGCTGTGCGGAACATACTCCTCAACGCCATCATCTACAGCCGGCCTGGCACCGAGGTGCATGTCAGCGTGGGAAGGGATAACGGAAACGCCGTGGTTGCCGTGCAGGACCAGTGCGGCGGCATCCCGGACGAAGACCGTCCGCACTTGTTTGAGACAGGCTGGCAGAAGGACCCTGCCCGCGGCACTGCCGAAGCGCTGCCGGGCAGCTACAGTGGCGCCGGCATCGGGCTGAGCATGGTGGCGGGCATCGTCAAGGCACATGGGGGATCGGTCGCCGTGGACAACGTCGACGGCGGCTGCCGTTTTGCCCTGTCACTTCCGGCAGGTTCGCTCCCGGCCGTGGTGCCCTCGGCCGTGGTGCCCGCGGCCGTGGTGCCTCCAGCCAGCCTTCCTCCGGCAGCATCCCTGCCGCCCACCCCCATGACTTCAGC
Source organism: Paenarthrobacter aurescens (assembly GCF_025421775.1). GTDB lineage: Bacteria > Actinomycetota > Actinomycetes > Actinomycetales > Micrococcaceae > Arthrobacter > Arthrobacter aurescens_B. The sequence continues at coordinate 200,164 of NZ_JAOEFX010000008.1, forward strand.
TGACAAACGCCCAGGAGGCGCATCATGAGCATTCCCGGCAGCACGAACAAGTCGGATCCCGGCTTCGCCACTCCGGATCCCGGCTTCGCCACTCCGGATCCCGGCTTGGCCACTCCGGATCCCGGCTTGGCCACTCCGGGACCCGGAGTTGCCAGACCGCGACGGGTTCTGAAGAGGTCCACACTTTGGGCTGCAGCCGCTGGAGTGGCATCGGGCGGTGCCGGAATCGCCGCAGGAGAGCTGACCGCCGGTCTCCTGAGCCCTTTGGTCTCGCCGGTCACGGCCCTTGGCGGAGCCGTGATCGATGCCGTGCCGCCGGGTGTGAAGGATCTGGCAGTTCAACTGTTTGGTACGGCCGACAAGATCGTGTTGGTAGCGACCATCGGGTTGGTCGCAGGGATTCTGGCGGCCCTCGCGGGTGTCCTGGAGCATCGCCGCACCGGGTGGGGGCTGGCACTGGCAGGACTGGCTGGAGCGGCGGGGCTGACCGCCGTCGTGACGCGTGCGCAGGCAAGCCCGCAGGCCGCCCTTGCTCCGATCGTCGCGGCAGTTGTCACGATGCTGTTGTTGCGGGCTATGATCCGGCGGCTCGCAACCTGGGCCCCGACCGATGAACGGCCGGCGCGACAGGACGATGATCCTGCGCCCCTTGCCCGGCGGAGCTTCCTGAACGCGCTCGCCGGAACTTCCATCGCCGCAGTCGTGGCAGGAACCGTTACCGCCATCCTCACCCGGGCGACGGCCGTGGCTTCAGGATTCCGCGGTTCGATGACGCTTCCTGAGCCCGCCACAGCACCCCAACCCGTCCCCGCAGGCGCGACCCTCCCTGTAGACGGCATCAGCCCCTTGGTGACCCCGAATACCGACTTCTACAGGATTGACACGGCCCTGACGGTTCCCGCCATCGACCCACCTGCCTGGAAGCTGAAGGTCACCGGTTTGGTGGAGCGGGAAATCGAACTGGACTTCGCCACGCTTCTCGCCAAACCGATGACCGAGCGCCACATCACCATCGCCTGCGTGTCCAACAACGTAGGCGGCGACCTCATCGGCAACGCCCTGTGGCTCGGCTGGCCTGTCCGCGAACTGCTGGCGATGGCCGGCCCAAAGCCCGGCGCGGACATGGTGCTGTCCACCAGTAATGACGGTTGGACGGCCAGCACCCCCTTGGAGGCACTCACTGACGACCGGGACGCACTGCTGGCCGTCGGCATGAACGGTGAGCCACTGCCGCTGGAGCACGGCTTCCCTGTGCGGATGATCGTGCCAGGACTTTACGGATTCGTCTCGGCCACAAAGTGGTTGACCGAACTGAAAGTCACACGCTTTGCCGACGACACGGCCTACTGGACTCCCCGGGGCTGGAGTGATCACGGACCCATCAAGACGCAGTCGCGCATCGACGTTCCCCGAAGCGGCCGGACGGTCCAACCGGGCAAGGTGCAATTCGGTGGTGTTGCCTGGGCCCAACACCGGGGCGTCAACCGCGTAGAGCTCCGGGTCAACCGCGGTCCTTGGCAACAGGCAAACCTGGCGGGCTCCATATCCACCGACACGTGGTGCCAGTGGCAACTCGGCATGGATCTCACCCCAGGCGACTATGAAGTACAAGTGCGGGCCACCGATTCCACCGGCGAACCCCAGACTGAAGACAAAGCCCCCGTGGCTCCCGACGGCGCCACGGGGTACCACACCATCAGCGTGAAGGTGGGCTGAGGCCCTAGTCTGGGTACGTCCGGGGAATTCCCCGTTTGCCAGCGTGCCCACACAGGAGGATGTCCGTGCCCAGATCAGTTGCAGCCCACCGCCAGGCAGTGGTGGAACTGCTGACCGGCGCGACCACCAGCAACGGCCGCCTCCGATTGCCGTTGCTGGAAGCGCTGGGAAAGGCGCTCGCCGCCGATGTCCATGCGCCGCTTTCGCTGCCGCCGTTCGCCAATTCCCAGATGGACGGCTTTGCCGTCCGTTCAGCGGATATTCCCGACGACGGCGCGGAGCTCTGGGTAGCGGCGCCCGTCCCGGCAGGTGCCGAACCGGCAGCTCTGAAGTCCGGCTTCGCGGCCCCCATCATGACCGGGGCGATGATCCCTGACGGGGCTGACGCCGTCGTACCTATCGAGAAGGCGACGCCGAACGCATTTCCTGACGCGACAGCCAGGGACGCGGTCGTGGACCTTCCTGCCGTCGCTCCCGGTACATACGTGCGGAACCGGGGCAGTGACATCGAGAAGGGTGCGCTTGCCCTGCCCGCCGGTACCCTGCTGGGACCGGCGCAGCTTGGCTTATTGGCGGCCTTGGGCCTGACGGCCGTTGACGTCCGTGAGCCGCTGCTGGTCCTCCTGGTTACCACTGGAGACGAAGTGGTGGAGCCGGGAGAAGAACTCTCGGCAGGGAAGATCTATGACTCCAACGGAACACTGCTCGAAGCCTCCATGCGGCAGGCTGGCCTGAGGGTGGTTCGTACAGGCATTTCCGACGACGATCCCGCAAGCCTGCTGACCGAACTTCACCGCCACACCCGTAATACTGACAACCCCGTTGACCTCGTGGTCACCACCGGGGGCGTCAGCAAGGGTGCCTACGAAGTAGTCCGCCAGGCCATGGCCGGCCATCCCGTTGATTTCCTGCCTGTGGCCATGCAGCCCGGCGGACCGCAGGGTCTGGGGACGTTCAACGGTGTTCCCTTCCTTGGCTTTCCCGGGAACCCCGTCAGTTGCCTGGTGTCCTTCGAAATGTTCCTCCGGCCAGCCCTTTCACAGGTGATGGGTACGCCTGCGCTGCGGGCCGTCCGGACGGCGATCCTGGCCGAACCACTGACCTCGCCCGAGGGCAAGCACCAGGTCCGACGCGGCAGCGTCGGCGCGGACGGCATGCTGCGCATGGAAGGTGGTGCGGGTTCGCACCTGGTCCATGCCTTGGCCCGAGCCAATGCGTTGGTCCAGATCCCCGTCGGCGTCACGGAACTCGCCGCAGGAGCCGAAGTGGAAGTATGGATGCTGTGAATGAAACTTCCGGGACCACAGAACACAACGGCCTGACCCACCTCCGGCAGGACGGCACCGCGCAGATGGTGGACGTATCTGGGAAAGCCGTCACCACGCGTGAAGCCACAGCATCGGCCACGGTCCGCAGCACAGCCGAAGTGCTGGCCCTGCTGGGTGCGGGTGAGTTGCCCAAGGGCGATGCGCTCGCCGTGGCACGTGTTGCGGGGATCATGGCTGCGAAGAAGACCCCGGAGCTGATCCCCTTGTGCCATCCGTTGCCGATCTCAAAGGTCACCGTGGATTTCGAACTGGGGGCTGACTCCGTTGGAATTCTGGCGACCGTCAAGACGCGGGGCGTGACCGGCGTCGAAATGGAAGCGTTGACTGCGGCATCGGTAGCGGCCTTGAGCGTCTACGACATGATCAAAGCCGTGGACAAGCATGCCGTGTTGACGGATATCCGGGTGCTTGCCAAGAGCGGCGGAAAGAGTGGCGATTGGGCCGTCGCCGGGAGCGCACAAGGGGAGGCCGGCGCATGAGCGCGTGCGAGCCGAACGCGCACGGGCCGCGTAAGGCCGGCATCGTCATTGCGTCTACGCGGGCAGCAGCAGGGGTCTACGCCGATGAGACGGGCCCAATCATCCTGGATTGGCTCAACGAACACGGCTTCGACACGTTTCCCACCATGGTGGTGCCGGACGGTGAACCGGTGGGAGCTGCCCTGAGGGCACTCCTGACACAGGAACCAGCGGTAGTCATCACCAGCGGTGGCACGGGCCTCAGCCCGGACGACCGTACCCCGGAGATGACGCTTCCACTCCTGGACCGCGAGATTCCAGGCATCATGGAGGGGATCCGGCGCGCAGGCACTGTGAAGACCCCCATGGCCATGCTGAGCCGGGGCCATGCCGGCGCCGCGGGAAAGACGTTTATCATCAACCTGCCGGGATCTCCGAAAGGCGTCATGGACGGTTTGGCCGTCCTTGACCCGGTCATCGGGCACCTGTGCGAGCAATTGGAAGGAAGCCATGGGCATTGAAACGGACTTCGAAGTAGTCAGCGCCGTCCTCAGCGCCGAGCCCATCTCCGTTGACCAAGCCATCAAGGCTGTCGAATCGGATACTGCCGGTGCTGTGGTCAGTTTCAGCGGCGTCGTAAGGAACCACGATGGCGGCAAGGCCGTGGACCGGCTCAGCTATAGCGCCCATCCCACGGCACACCAGGTCATGTCCGACGTCGTGGCGCAGTTGGTCGCCGAGCACTCAGGCGAAGCCGACCAACCCGTCCGCATCTGGGCGGCCCACCGTATCGGGACGCTGGAAATCGGCGATCCCGCACTGGTGTGTGCCGTAGCGGCTGCCCACCGCGGACAGGCGTTCGCCGTCTGCTCCGAACTGGTGGACAGGGTCAAAGAGCAGGTCCCCATTTGGAAGGAACAGTTCTTCGCCGACGGCACCGTGGAGTGGGTTGGCGCGGGGGAGTAGGCCGGAGTAACGGTTCCTGCCGGGCTCCGGCCCGGCGGTAGGGTTAATGTCATGACCGAACAACTTGCTGTTGCAGTGCTGGGCGCCAACGGGCGCATGGGAATCGAAGCCGTGAAGGCTGTGGAAGCAGCTGCCGACATGAAGCTCGTGGCCGCTTTGGGCCGCGGCGATTCCTTGGAAACCCTGCTCGACGCCGGCGCGCAGTACGTTGTTGACCTCACCGTCCCGGACATCACGGAGACCAACGTCCGCTTCGCTGTGGAGCACGGTATCCACGCTGTCGTGGGCACCACTGGTTGGGACGCCGGCAGACTGGATTCCCTGCGTGTGCTGTTGGAGCAGAAGCCTGACACTGGTGTCCTGATCGCCCCGAACTTTGCCCTTGGATCAGTACTGGCGTCTGCGTTCGCGGCCAAGGCTTCGCAGTATTTCGAGTCCGTGGAAATCATCGAACTGCACCACCCCAATAAGGTGGATGCGCCCTCCGGCACGGCAGTACGCACGGCACAGTTGATTGCCGAAGCGAGGCAGGAAGCCGGTGTCCCGGCCAGCCCGGACGCCACCGAAACGTCGTTGGACGGCGCGCGAGGCTGTGACGTGGAGGGGATCCGTGTGCACAGCGTCCGCCTCCGCGGTCTGGTTGCCCACCAGGAAGTGCTTTTCGGCGGTCCTGGCGAACAACTGACGCTGCGCCACGATTCCTTTGACCGTGCCTCTTTCATGCCCGGCGTTCTGCTGGGTCTGCGCAAGGTCGCAGCCAACCCGGGCCTCACTGTGGGCTTGGACGGCTACTTGGACCTGGGGCTCTAGGCCATGGCTAACTTCTGGACGTCACTGAAGAAGAACCGCACCAAAATCTGGGTTGGCGCCATCACCTTGCTGCTGGTGCTGTATCTGGTGGTCTCGGTACAGCGTTCCTTCCTGCTGCTTGGTGATCCCAACCTGGTGGCCAAGGGCATCGGAGCGGCTTACTTGGTCCTGCCCATCGTCGGCGCGTGGGCCCTCATCCGCGAATTGCTTTTCGGCGCCCGGACCGAACAAATGGCCAAGGTTCTGGAGGCCGAAGGCGGGCTTCCCGAGGACACCCTGCCCCGCACTCCCGGCGGGCGGATTGTCCGCGCTGCCGCTGACGCCGAGTTCGAGAAGTACCGTGCCGAAGCCGAAGCCGCGCCGGAGGATTGGCGCTCTTGGTTCCGCCTGAGCTGTGCCTATGACGCTTCAGGAGACCGCAAGCGTGCCCGCGCCTCCATGCGTGACGCTGTGAAGCTCTTCCGTTCTCAGCCCACAGCCGCGGGCCGGTAGCTGCCCAGCCTCGACGCCGTGTGGGCCACCCACTCAAGTGGCCCGCGGCGCCGAAGCAACGCAAAGCAGACCCCAATGGCGATGGCAGTGAAGGCCTGTGCCCAATACATGCCCTCGTCGGTCCAGCCGGGAGGCAGCGGCCGGTTGGTGAACCCGGATATCACCCAGACGTGGGCTGAGTAGAGGGTCAGCGTCATGGCGCCCGGGCCGCTGAGCACTATCAGGAAATTGACTTTCAGGCGTTCGGCCAAGTTCCCGAGCAGGAGGAAGAGACCTACCACTCCAGCGGCGACACCCCCGGTGTGCAGCAGGTCAAGGGTGGTACCGGCATGCGGGGCGGCCGTGGCCAACCACCACCACGAGTCCACCTGCTGGAGGCCGGTCAGATTCACTTGGAGCATGCTGTCCAGAGGGTACCCCCGCGTGGCTGGGAGTGCCTCCAGGGCGGCCTGCCCGCCCCACACCTTCATGGCGAGGACGCCAACGAGTTTCGCCAGGATTGCCACTACGGATCCGCAGGCCAGCAGCAGGAGCTGCACCTTGGCCTTGGTTAAAGCCAAACGCCCGATCACCAGTCCGATCAGGAGATATGAGATCCACTGGAATACGGGATAGTAACCCGTGAAGAACAGGTCGGCCAAGAGGCGTCCGGGTGTCCCAAGATCTTCGGTGTTCGGGTTGTGCCCCAACTGCAGGGGCGGGTCTGCATCGAGCAGCAAAGGCCGGACCAAGTAGGCCAGTACCGGCGAGACAAGGATCCACCCGAGCGCCCAGACGCAGAGCGACTTGAGCCGCAAGCCGAGGAACGGCAGGACGCACAGGAACAGTACGGCGTAGTGCACCAGGATCACGGCGACGTTGACGTCCAGGCCTCCCAGGGTGAGGCCGACGACGGCGATCACCAAGGCGCGCATGGCCACGCCGCCTCTGGCCGCCCATAGTTCGGCATCTCTGCGGGGCTCCTGTTTTCCCGTGCTCAGCGCCAGTCCAATGCCGGCAAGGACAGCAAACAGTGCCGCGGACCGGCCGGAGAACACCAGGCCCACGAACGTTGGCTCCCACTGAGGTGAGGGACCGAATGTCGGCATCAGGTGCGTGGACATCATGCCCAGCAATGCCGCACCCCTGGCTGCATCGATCCCCGTGAGACGGGCGGAAACCGAGCCGCCGCCTGGTGCTTTCCGCGGAGGCGCCGTCTCTTGCGAAGTCATGCAGCGATCGTCTCATGGCCCGCTGGGAAGCAACGGTAAAGTTCCACCGCAGGATTCCGTGACAGGCCGATGTTCCACCCGGGGCATGGCAGGCGTTGGTGGCGGGCGCCAAACGCACGAAATTGACCGTGCCGCCGGTCTTGGGGCTTCGACGCCCTTGTCTTCGAATATATGTTCGAATAACATAGCGGGATGAATGATCTTCCCAAGTCGCCGGAAGGCCTTTCCGGACCCATGAAAGCAATGAGTCCCGGCGTGGTCGACTTTCTGTTCAGGCAACTCGTCGCGGGCGAACCTCCCGAAGACACCCAGTGGCGCCGCGAGGGCACGGTCCTGGCCGAGCAACCGCCGGGAGCTGAACTTGCCCGGCGCTTGTCGGAGACTGACCTGGAATCCCTGACACCGCTGGAACTGTTCGAATATGTTCGCGCCTCCCAGCGATTGGTTTCGTGGGCTGAGCAACTCAAAGAGCGGGCGGTGGCGCAGTACTGCTCAGAGCAGCCGGCGCGGACCCCCGGTATCGCCCAGCTTCATGGGAGGCAGCCCCCGGCGGAATAGGATGGTCGGGTGACTTGGACGCAGCTGCAAGCCCATGCCCCCGTGACCATGCCGGGACCAGCCGAAGAGGCGACGGTCGCGGCAACTTTGCGGGCCGCCGTCGTTCAATACGAAGCCCTGACGCCCGGTGGTGGGGGAGTGGCCGTAGAGGCGAACGTCGTGGCCCACGTGGTGTTGGTGGAGCAAGCCCATGCCCTTGGTGCACGGTTGGTGCTGTTTCCCGAACTCTCGCTGACAGGCTACGACCTCGGAGCCTTCGAAGGGCTTGGCGCATCCGGTCAGCCGACTCCGTGGCTGAGCGACGGTGACACGAGGCTCAAGCCACTTCAAGAGGCCTGCGTCCGCACCAAAACGACCACCATTATCGGAGCGGCATGGCGGGAGTCCGGCCGGACTCCCCGGCTTGCTTCGCTCGTCATCGACCCGGACGGTTCCGTAACGCCGGTCTTCAAAACGCATTTGCATGGTGCGGAGCGTCAACTGTTCGTCCCCGGAGACGGCCCTGAAGCAGTCGATGTTGACGGATGGCGGGTCGCGATCGCTGTCTGCGCCGACGCGGCTCATCCTACCCACGCCGGCGCTGCTGCCGAGGCGGGAGCCGATGTCTATGCAGTGTCTGCGCTGTACTCACGCGGCGAGGAACTGCGGCTTGGCTTGCATTTGGGGGCCCGTTCCATGGACCACCGGATGTATGGGCTCCTGGCCAACCTTGGCGGGGCCACTCCGTTGGGCGCCTCGTGCGGGTTCAGCGGAGCCTGGGGTCCGGACGGTGCAGCGCTGGCCCAGGCGGCCGGCACTGGAACGGAGGTCGTGATGGTGACGCTGGACCGGTCCCGCCTCGATGGTTACAGGTCCGGACCCCGCGCATGAGGACCATCACGCGGTACCCATTCTTGTAACAAGCCCGCGACAGGGTAACGTTTTTCTTATGTCTGACTTGCGCGCCCCTGTTCCCGCCCTTGGTACCCTGCTGACCGCCATGGTCACCCCGTTCACCGAGGACGGCAAGGTGGACTACGACCAAGCCGCCGCACTTGCAGAGAAGCTTGTCCAGGATGGTTGCGACGGACTCGTGGTCACCGGCACCACTGGAGAGACTTCAACCCTCACGGACGATGAAAACCTTGGCATGTTCCGGGCGGTCAAAGAAGCCGTCGGCGGCAAGGCTGCCATCATTGCCGGGACCGGCACCAATGACACCGCCCACTCAGTGCACCTTTCGCAGCGTGCGGCCGAGGTAGGCGTCGATGGTCTCCTGATCGTCACCCCCTACTACAACAAGCCCAGCCAGGCAGGTGTCAAGGCGCACTTCGAGACCATTGCCTCGTCCACGGACCTGCCGGTCATGCTCTACGACATCCCGGGCCGTTCCTCCATCGCAATCGCTCCCGAAACCATGATCGGCCTCGCGAAGCACCAGAACATCGTGGCCGTAAAGGACGCCAAGGCGGACTTCGCCGCCGCAACCCGGGTCATGGCTGAAACGGACCTGGTCTTCTACTCCGGCGATGATGGGCTGACCCTCCAGTGGATGGCCCTCGGCGCCGTCGGCCTGGTGGGCGTCACCACCCACGTGGCCACTCGTCGCTTCCGTGACCTGATCGACGCCGTGAACGCCAGCGACCTCGCTACAGCGAGGACCATCAACTTTGAACTGGAACCGGTGGTTCGTGGAACCATGACGCGGGTCCAGGGCGCAGTAGCCGCCAAGCAGATTCTCAAGTGGCAGGGAGTCCTGCCCAACTCGGTTGTCCGTTTGCCCCTCGTGGAGCCGGACGCGGCCGAGATCGAAATCATCCGCGGGGATTTGGCGGAAGCCGGAATGGACTTCAACGTCTAGGCCGGTACCGCCGGAAAGTAGCACAATATGACCCAAACCGCCCTTCCCGGACTGGTTACTCCGCCGAAACTGCCGAAAGGCACACTGCGGATTGTTCCGCTCGGTGGCCTGGGAGAGATCGGCCGCAACATGGCGGTCTTCGAAATCGACGGCAAATTGCTGGTCGTTGACTGTGGCGTACTCTTCCCCGAAGAGACCCAGCCCGGCGTCGACCTGATCCTGCCCGATTTCTCGTACATCGAGGACCGTCTCCAGGATGTAGTAGGCGTCGTGCTGACACACGGTCACGAGGACCACATCGGTGCCGTTCCTTACCTGTTGCGTCTCAAAGCCGATATTCCCCTGATCGGATCACAGCTCACCCTGGCCTTGGTGGAAGCAAAGCTCCAGGAACACCGGATCAAGCCGTACACCCTCACCGTTACTGAGGGCCAGGTGGAGCAGTTTGGCCCGTTCGAGTGCGAATTCATAGCCGTAAACCACTCCATCCCGGATGCGTTGGCAGTCTTCATCCGGACGGAGGGCGGCACGGTACTCCACACTGGCGACTTCAAGATGGACCAGTTGCCGCTGGATGGCCGCATCACCGACCTCCGCCACTTCGCGCGACTGGGTGAAGAGGGCGTCGACCTTTTTATGGCCGATTCCACCAACGCTGACGTTCCAGGTTTCACCACGGCAGAGAAGGAAATCGGTCCAACATTGGACCGGCTGTTTGGGCAGGCCAAGAAGCGCATCATCGTGGCTTCCTTCTCGTCCCACGTTCACCGGGTCCAGCAAGTCCTTGACGCCGCAGCCAAGCATGGCCGCAAGGTGGCCTTCGTGGGCCGGTCCATGGTGCGCAACATGGCCATCGCGGCCAAGCTGGGGTACCTGGATGTGCCGGACGGCATCCTGGTGGACATCAAGAACATCGACAACATGCCGGACGACCGTGTGGTCCTCATGTCCACTGGTTCCCAGGGCGAGCCCATGGCTGCCCTTTCCCGGATGGCCAACGGCGACCACCGGGTGGTAGTTGGACAGGGTGACACAGTCATCCTGGCCTCCAGCCTTATTCCGGGCAACGAGAACGCCGTATTCCGCATTATCAACGGGCTCCTCAAGCTGGGCGCAGACGTGATTCACAAGGGCACTGCGAAGGTTCACGTGTCCGGGCACGCAGCGGCTGGCGAGCTGCTGTACTGCTACAACATCCTCGAGCCCCTGAACGCGATGCCTGTGCATGGCGAAACCCGCCACCTGATCGCCAACGGCAACATCGCGCTGGAATCCGGTGTGCCGTCCGATGGCATTATCCTCAGCGACAACGGCACCGTGATCGACCTCAAGGACCACAAGGCCAATATCGTTGGGCAGGTGGAGGTTGGATTTGTCTATGTGGACGGTTCCAGCGTGGGCGAAATTACGGACGCGGACCTCAAGGACCGCCGCATCCTCGGTGATGAGGGCTTTATCTCCATCATCACTGTCATTAACCGCACTACCGGGAAGATCGTCTCCGGACCGGAGATCCATGCCCGCGGTGTAGCAGAGGACGACTCCGTCTTCGACGAGATCATTCCCAAGATCAACGCCGCGCTGGAAGATGCTGTGCTGAATCACGCAGACCACACCAATCACCAGCTGCAGCAGGTGGTGCGCAGAATCATCGGCACGTGGGTCAACCGCAAGCTCCGCCGCCGTCCCATGATCATCCCGGTGGTCCTGGAGGCGTAGCCTCGAGGCAACATGCATCCCAAGGGGGCCTGAAATCCGCGGATTTCGGGCCCCCTTGCGGTACCGTGGCACTTATGGCGACCCGTACTACCTCCACGCCACGAGGCAGCTCCAGCAGTAAATCCGGCGGCACAGGCCGGGGCGCAGCTGCATCCAAAAGCAGCTCGGCCGCAGCCAGGAATGGTCGCGGAAGCACTGCCCGCACCAAGCAAGCAGCCGTCGTCGAGACCCAGGCTCCGCTGCCGCTGCGCATGCTGTCCGGTTTCTGGCAGGGGATCGGACATGTGGTCGGCGCCGGAGTCCGGCGAATCGGTTACGACGTCAGCGACCTCGACCCCGCAGAGCGCAGGGACGGCGCGGCCTTGTTCAACCTCGTGTTGGGCATCGCGATCGCCACCTTTGCCTGGTGGGGTCTCACGGGCTGGCTTCCCGACATCGTTTACGGCGTGGTCAATGGAACCTTTGGGTGGATGTCATTGCTCCTGCCCTTCATGCTTTTTGTCTGCGCTTTCCGCTTGTTCCGTAAGCCGCAGGATGGCCGCGGAAACAACCGGGTGGGCATTGGTTTCATGATCATGACCTTGGCCGGTTCCGGTCTGGCGCATGTTATTGGCGGGCTGCCCACAGTGGCGGACGGCTTCGACGGCTTGCGCCGGGCAGGGGGCATGCTGGGCTTCCTTGCCGCTGCGCCCCTGGCCGCGATCCATGTGGCTGTTCCGGTGGTCCTTTACAGTCTGTTGGCGTTCATCTCTTTCCTGATCGTCACTGCAACACCGTTCGGTGCCATTCCGGCCCGGATCCGGGGCGCCTATGAGCACCTCATGGGTGTTGACCTTTTGGACGAGTCGGGCAAGGACGCCCACGACCGCAGCTACCTCTACGAAAACGACGGAACAGAAAAGCCCAAAAAGAAAAAGCGCATGCGCTTCTTTGGCAAGGACGAGGAACCCGACGCCGGTCTTGAAGGCTATGTGGGGGACGAAGCTTTTGAACACGCAATAGTGGACGACGACGAAACTCCCGGCGCGTCGGCACCGCGCGTTCCGCCGGGCGTACGGCGCCCCACCCAGGCTGAGATTGCCGTCGGTAAGATCAAGGCCGCCCAAGGTCTGGGGGCTGCTCCCGGCATCGACAACCCCACCGAGGCTATTCCGGTCATCATCCCGGAAGTGAGCGCTCCCGCACCCACTATCGCCCAGGTTCCCGCGAAGCCGGCTGGTGCGCCGCTCCCGCAGGCGCCGATTCCGCAGCGCACGGAGCAGTTGTCGTTGGCCGGGGATGTCACCTACACCCTCCCGGCCTCGGACTACCTGACGCCGGGCTCCATTCCGAAGGAGCGCACGGAAGCGAACGACGCCGTCGTCGCCGCCCTGACGGACACGTTGACGCAGTTCAACGTCGAGGCCGCTGTGACTGGCTTCAGCCGTGGTCCCACTGTGACGCGCTACGAGATCGAGCTCTCGCCCGGCACCAAGGTTGAGCGGGTTACTGCTCTGTCGAAGAACATTTCCTACGCGGTGGCGTCGAGCGATGTTCGTATCCTCAGCCCCATTCCCGGTAAGTCCGCAATCGGCATCGAGATTCCCAACACGGACCGCGAAACCGTCTCCTTGGGAGACGTGCTGCGGAGCCAGAATGCCCGCCGTACCGACCACCCCATGGTCATGGGTGTCGGCAAGGACGTTGAGGGTGGCTACGTGGTGGCAAACCTCGCCAAGATGCCCCACTTGCTCGTGGCCGGCGCCACCGGTGCTGGTAAGTCGAGCTTCGTGAACTCCATGATCACGTCCATCCTCATGCGCGCCACGCCTGACGAGGTCCGCATGGTCATGGTTGACCCCAAGCGTGTGGAGCTCACGGCATACGAGGGTGTCCCGCACCTCATCACACCCATCATCACCAACCCGAAGAAGGCCGCGGAGGCCCTGCAATGGGTGGTTCGCGAGATGGACGCGCGCTACGACGACCTCGCCAACTACGGTTACAAGCACATTGACGACTTCAACAAGGCCGTCCGGGCAGGCAAAGTGGTGCCACCTGTTGATTCCAAGCGCGTCATCAAGCCGTACCCGTACTTGTTGGTCATCGTGGACGAGCTCGCCGACCTCATGATGGTCGCTCCCCGGGACGTCGAAGACTCTATTGTCCGCATCACCCAGCTGGCCCGTGCCGCCGGTATCCACCTGGTCCTGGCGACGCAGCGTCCATCCGTGGACGTCGTCACGGGCCTGATCAAGGCCAACGTCCCATCCCGCATGGCGTTCGCAACGTCCTCCGTGACGGACTCCCGCGTCGTTCTGGACCAGCCGGGCGCCGAAAAGCTCATTGGCCAAGGTGACGCGTTGTTCCTGCCCATGGGCGCCTCCAAGGCCATGCGTGTCCAGGGTGCCTGGGTGACGGAGTCCGAGATCCACAAGGTGGTGGAGCACGTCAAGGGCCAGCTCCAGGCCGTCTACCGGGACGATGTCGCCGCAGAGGCGCCCAAGAAGCAGATCGACGATGATATTGGAGACGACCTCGAAGTCCTGCTGCAGGCTACTGAGCTCGTTGTCACCACGCAGTTCGGCTCAACTTCCATGCTTCAGCGCAAGCTGCGTGTGGGCTTCGCGAAGGCCGGCCGCCTCATGGACCTCCTCGAATCCCGTGGAGTTGTGGGTCCCTCGGAGGGTTCCAAGGCGCGCGATGTCCTGGTCAAGCCCGATGACCTCGCTGCCGTACTTGCCGCGATGAAGGGCCAGGAATCACCCGCTGCGCCCGACGCTCATACCGCGGCACTGAGCGATAACGCGAACTCGAATATCGCCGTCGGCGGCTACGCGGAAGACCTGGTCCAGGCGGACCTGGATAACCGGACGCAGGCCATTGAGTATCACGATGGCGCTGACGGCCCGGATGACGACGACGAAGGCGGCGAAGACGCCTGGTCGCTGACGGGGCGCTAGCTTCAAAGGCGTCAGCCCAAAGACGGTAGCCTAGAGGGGTGACTACAGCCGAGGGTGATAACGCGACGTCCAGCAACTCCGATGTCTGGAACCTGCCCAACATCCTCACGATGCTCCGCATCGTCCTGGTTCCGTTTTTCGTCTGGTTCCTGCTCGCCGACAACGGCGAGTACGGCCTGTGGCGCTGGGCAGCCGTGGTGGCCTTCGCGATAGCCATCTACACGGACAAGCTCGACGGCGACATCGCCAGGGCGCGCGGCCTCATCACCAACTTCGGCAAGATCGCCGATCCCATTGCCGACAAATTGCTGATCGGCTCCGCGCTGGTGCTCCTGTCCATCCTGGGGGAACTGCCGTGGTGGGTCACCATCCTCATCCTCGTCCGCGAGTGGGGGATTACCGCGCTTCGGTTCGTCGTGATCCGGTACGGCGTCATGCCGGCCTCCAGGGGCGGAAAGCTGAAGACGGTGGTCCAGACCGTGGCTATTTTCCTGTACATCCTTCCCCTCAAGGCGATCGCCCCCTGGCTGGGCGACGTCGCCTTCTGGGTCATGATGCTGGCGCTTGCCATCACCCTGTGGACCGGCGTCGAATACGTCATCCAAGCCCTTAAGCTGCGGGCAGCGGGGCGTCGCGCATGACGTCCGGTGACGCCGTCACCGCCGCAGCAGAGACGTCGACGGCGGTGGTCGCCGCGGCGATCGCAAGGAAGCTCACGGTGGCCACGGCTGAGTCGCTCACCGCTGGAATGGTAGCGGCCACCCTGGCCAATACTCCTGGCGCTTCAGGGATGCTTCAGGGCGGAGTTGTTGCGTATCAAAACTCCGTCAAGGCCGGAGTCCTGGGGGTATCGGAACAGCTGCTTGCCGACGTCGGCTCCGTTGACGGTGCTGTTGCGGAAGCCATGGCCGACGGTGCCCGGCGCGCTTGCGGTGCCAGCATTGGAGTATCCACAACCGGAGTGGCCGGACCTGATCCCCACGACGGCAAAGCCGTAGGAACCGTGTTCGTTGGCATCGCTGCGGACGCTGGAACCGAAGCGTTTGAATACAGCTTTGAGGGGGACCGGCAGTCAGTCCGGGAGCAGGCCTGCGAGGCCGCTTTGGCGCGTCTTCTTGCCGCGCTGGGTGGCATTGGTTACCGTTCGTAAAGTAGCCGGGAACAAAAACTGATTGCCAATAGTTGTGTCATTGTGTCGCTTCGGAAGAGCCGGGGCGCCTAGGATGTAGAAACCAACCCGGTCCGCCAGCCAGCGAACCGGATGAACGAGGGAGCAAGGCGATACAGATGGTAAAGCAGCCCGTATCCGTAAACGGCGTTGTCCGCTGGAAGGATGTGGGCTTGGCTGATCAGGCACAGAGCGAACAGAAGGAGCGCAAAATGGTCGTACTACGCCACGAGATCGGTGATGTACTGCGCGATGTCCGCCAGCGTCAGGGCCGTACCCTCCGCGAGGTTTCGCACAGCGCCCGTGTCTCACTTGGTTATTTGAGTGAAGTTGAACGCGGCCAGAAGGAAGCTTCTTCCGAGCTTCTGTCTTCTATCTGCACAGCCCTGGATGTTCCGTTGTCCCACATGCTGCGCGAAGTCAGCGACCGCGTAGCGGTTGCCGAGGGCGTGGCCGTACCCGACACCGTTCCGCAGGAATTCTCCCAGCGTTACGGTCGCGATCTGGACCTCACGGACGACTTCCCGCAAGGGATGCTCTCCGGAGCCCGCTAAACCGTTCCATAAGGATTATGAAGAAGGTCCCCAGCCCAAGGCTGGGGACCTTCTTTGTCGTCGAATGAGTAGGGATAGCCCCGGAACCCGCTCAGACGCCTGCCGGCTTGTCCTGGGCGTCGACCTCTGGCTCCCTCACGTTGAGTACGCCATCGCCGTAGATGGCGTTGAGCCGGCCCATGTAGTCGGCCAGCGTCTGAACGTCTTCCAGGGGCCACTCGCCCAAGCGTTCACGGAATACCTGCCTGCGGGCGTCCTGGACCTGGTGCATCTTTTCTTCGCCCTTGTCCGTCAGGCGAATGGATTGTGCCCGTCCGTCCTGTGGATCCGCCTCTTTGTAGACGAGGCCGATGCTCTCCAGGAAGGCGATCTGGCGGCTAACGGACGGCTTGCCCACCCCGATGCAGGTCGCGAGCTCGGTGAGGCGGATGGGCCCTTCCCTGCGGATCACAGTGAGCAGCCCGTAGGCGGCTGGCTCCATGTCAGGGTGGACCTGGCGTGACAACTGATGGGAGATCGAACGGGCGCGGCGCCAGAGCAGGCTCAGCTGGTGTTCCACCTGCTGGAGGGCGTCGTCCACGGCGTCGCCTGGCACGGCCTGACCTGGCGTGCTCGGAAGAGGATTGCTCATGGCAACCATTCTAGAGTCCGGCTCCATGAGAGACTCTATCCGTGAGGGCAAGTGACTTTTGGCGATTGATGGACGACGAATTCGGGGCAGGCTATTCCCGGGTCCTGGCCAACTCCTTGGTACTTGCCGGAGTGGGCGGGCGGACAGCGGTGGAAGCCCTGGCCTCCGGTTATCAGCCCCGCGAGGTGTGGTTGGCCATGTGCGAGGTCCAGGACGTTCCGCCGGAACGCAGGTTGGGCCGGGACATCAAGCCAGCCTCCAATTGACCCGGCTACGGCCGGCAGGGCGGTGACACGCCGCGCCATTGTTCGAATATCTGTTCGGATGGGGATATGCTCCTGTGAGAGGAAAATTGATCCCGAAGGACGCATTCCAGAGCATCCGGCAGCCACGGTTATCCACATAGCCGGAACCGGCTTCTAAAAATGTCACAGCACCGTAATAGCGTCTGACATGACAGGAAAGCGGCCCTAAGGGCCACTCCACAGCGAGAAAGCATCAGAGGTGTGAACCATGGCGGCAACCCCGGATCGTGAGAAGGCGCTTGAAGCAGCGCTAGCCCAGATCGACAAGCAGTTCGGCAAAGGCTCCATCATGCGCTTGGGTGACGACACCCGCGCACCCATTGAGGTCATTCCGACCGGCTCCATTGCCTTGGACGTCGCCCTTGGCATTGGCGGCCTGCCCCGTGGCCGTGTGGTGGAAATCTATGGCCCGGAATCGTCGGGTAAGACCACCGTGGCGCTCCACGCTGTAGCCAACGCACAGCGGGCCGGCGGCATCGCCGCCTTTATTGACGCCGAGCACGCCCTCGATCCCGACTACGCCGCCAAGCTCGGTGTGGACACCGATGCCCTCTTGGTATCCCAGCCTGATACCGGTGAGCAGGCGCTGGAAATCATGGACATGCTGGTGGGTTCCGGCTCATTGGACATCGTCGTCATTGACTCCGTCGCGGCTTTGGTTCCCCGCGCCGAAATCGAAGGCGAAATGGGTGACTCCCACGTTGGTCTGCAGGCGCGCCTCATGAGCCAGGCCCTGCGTAAGATCACCGGCCGCTTGAGCCAGACCAAGACCACCGCGATCTTCATCAACCAGCTGCGTGAAAAGATCGGCGTCTTCTTCGGGTCACCGGAAACCACCACTGGTGGCAAGGCCTTGAAGTTCTACGCCTCAGTGCGTATTGATGTCCGACGCATCCAGACCCTGAAGGAAGGTGCGGACTCCGTTGGCAACCGCACCAAGGCAAAGATCGTCAAGAACAAGATGGCCCCGCCCTTCAAGATCGCTGAATTCGACATCATCTACGGCCAGGGCATCTCCCGCGAGGGCGGCATCATTGACATGGGTGTCGAGCACGGCATCATCAAGAAGTCCGGCTCGTGGTTCACATATGACGGCGATCAGCTTGGACAAGGCATGGAGAACTCGCGGCGATTCCTGCGGGACAACCCGGAGCTCGCCCAGGAACTGGAGCGCCTGATCAAGGAGAAGCTTGGCGTTGGCGTCAAGCCGGATGAAGACTCCCCAAAGTTGAAGGCCGTTGACGGCTAGGAGAGGGCCGGACCCGGGCTCGTCAGTAGCCGCCGACCCAGAGCCCGATCCCGAGTCTGTGGCGCGTGCCATCGTCCTGAGGCAGTTGACCATGGCGCCACGGAGCCGGCTGCAGCTGTCCCGCAAGCTGGCGGAACGTCATGTTCCCGAGGACGTGGCCGAAGCGGTCCTGGACCGCTTTGAAGAGGTTCAGCTGATCGACGATGCAGAGTTCGCCAGGATGTGGGTCCGCAGTCGCTCGCAAAGCAAGAAGCTTGCCAAGGGTGCGCTGCGGCGGGAATTGACGGACAAGGGCATAGAGCTGGACGCAGCCGAGGACGCGCTGTCGCAGCTGAGCGATGAGGATGAAGAACTCGCGGCGCGAGAGCTCGTTCAGCGCAAGCTCCGGCCGGGCGTCGACCTCAGCGACCGCGCGGAGCGGGACAAGTACACGCGCCGGCTTGCGTCCATGCTCGCACGCAAGGGCTACGCGCCATCCATGGCCTTCAGGATCGTCGGTGAGGTACTGGCAGAAGCCGGTACCCTTGAGTAGTGAGTTTGACCATTCCTTCCCCAACAGCTGCCACCCCTTCTTCGGCTGAGCCCAGGACCTATCAGGTCCGGACTTTCGGCTGCCAGATGAATGTCCACGATTCAGAGCGCATGGCGGGACTCCTCGAGGATGCCGGCTACGTGCCGGCCGATGGCGAGCTCGCCGATGTGGTGGTTTTTAACACCTGTGCTGTTCGGGAGAATGCGGACAACAAGCTCTACGGAAACCTTGGCCAGCTCAGGCAGGTCAAGGCCGCCAATCCTGGCATGCAGATCGCGGTGGGCGGGTGTCTGGCCCAAAAGGATCGCGAGACCATCGTGAAGAAGGCGCCGTGGGTAGACGCCGTGTTTGGCACCCACAATGTCGGGGCTTTGCCTGCGCTGCTGAACCGTGCCCGGCACAACAATGAGGCACAACTTGAGATCCTCGAGTCCTTGGATGTGTTCCCCTCCACGCTTCCCACCAAGCGGGACTCGGTCTATTCGGGATGGGTGTCCATCTCGGTGGGCTGTAACAATACCTGCACCTTCTGCATTGTGCCCTCGCTCCGCGGCAAGGAAAAGGACCGGCGCCCGGGCGAGATCCTCGCCGAAATCCAGGCGCTGGTAGACGATGGCGCGGTGGAGGTGACGCTGCTCGGCCAGAACGTGAACTCCTATGGCGTGGAATTCGGCGACCGCCAGGCGTTCTCGAAACTCCTGCGCGCCTGCGGCGAAATCGAGGGCCTGGAGCGGGTCCGCTTCACCAGCCCCCATCCTGCAGCCTTCACAGACGATGTCATCGATGCCATGGCTGAGACTTCCAATGTGATGCCACAGCTGCACATGCCGCTGCAGTCAGGCTCGGACAAAATCCTCAAGGACATGCGGCGCTCATACCGCTCCAGCAAGTTTCTGGGGATTCTGGACAAGGTGCGTGCCCGGATTCCGAATGCGGCCATCACTACAGACATCATCGTTGGATTTCCCGGCGAGACCGAGGAGGATTTCCAGGCGACCCTTGATGTCGTGGAGAAATCCCGTTTCGCGTCGGCGTTCACTTTCCAGTACTCCAAACGTCCAGGGACACCTGCGGCGGATTTACCTGAGCAGCTTCCCAAAGCTGTGGTGCAGGAGCGTTTCGAAAGGCTGACAGCACTCCAGGACCGCATTGCGGCGGAGGAGAACGCCAACCAACTCGGCCGTCAGGTGGAAATCCTTGTCACCGCCCAATCCGGACGAAAGGCCGATGAAACCCATCGGTTGTCGGGTCGGTCCAAGGACCAAAGGCTGGTCCACTTCTCCGTGCCCGTCGGTGCTGAGACTCCCCGCCCCGGCGATTTTGTCACCGTGATCATCACCGAGGCCGCAGCCTTCCACCTTGTTGCTGATCCAGCCAGCGTAGAGGACTACCATCTGCGCCGCTCCCGTGCGGGAGATGCGTGGGATCGTTCGCAGGCTGATTCCTGTGGTGCACCCGCACCAGGAACAGCATCCAGCAAAGCCGGCGTGTCATTGGGCATGCCATCTTTGCCGGTTCGCCGCGCGTAACGCCGGGCCCAGGATCACATGTCGATCTCCAGCCAGGAAGTTCCCCAGCCTGTAGTTGCCGTGGTTGGCCCTACGGGCTCCGGCAAGTCGGATTTGGGTGTAAACCTCGCGTTGGCCTTGGACGGCGAGGTCATCAACGCAGATGCCCTGCAGTTCTACCGCGGCATGGACATAGGAACAGCCAAGATCAGCGCGGACGAGCGCAGGGGTGTGCCACACCACTTGCTGGACATCATGGACGTCACACAGGAAGCCAGCGTGGCGGACTTCCAGGAAGCATGCCGCGCTGCCATCCGGGAAATCCATTCAAGGGGCAAGCGCGCCATTCTTGTGGGCGGCTCCGGCCTGTATGTACGCGCAGCGCTCGATGTCCTTGAATTCCCCGGCACCGATCCCATGATCCGAAAGGCGCTGGAAGAGGAGTGTGAAGTGCGGGGCCTCGCACCCCTGCGGGCCCGCCTTGAGGAAGTTGATCCTGTGTCGGCCGCCCGTCTGGGAGACGCGCGTCGAGTGATCCGTGCGCTTGAGGTGCACCAGCTCACGGGAAGAGCTTTCAGCTCGTTCATGCCGCAGCGCGACTATTTCCAGCCTGCCTCGCAGATCGGGCTGGCGGTGGACCGGGAGGAACTGAGGGAACGCCTGGCGCTGAGGGTGCATCGGATGGTTGAATCCGGACTCCTGGACGAAGTTGAACGGCTCGACGCCGTAGGGTTGCGGAACGGCAAAACGGCCTCCCGAGCCCTGGGCTATGCGCAGTTCCTGAAAGTGTTGGACCACCAAGCTGATGTTGCTACAGCTGCTGAAGAAACCATCGTCGCCACCAGGCAGTTCGCCAGGCGCCAGCTCACCTGGTTCCGGGCGGATCCCCGCATCACCTGGCTTGACTGGAAAGATCCTGAACTGGTGGCCAAGGCAGTGGCCGCAGCAATGAAACTGCCCGCGTAATTTCAGGCCAAACAGGCGTGGCAGGTAGCCTAGATCCATGGATGAAACCGCCTCAGTTCCCGCCCGGCAGTCCGCAGCCGCCGGCGCTCCCGTGCCCGCTTCGAGCCTTGCCGGGCTTGCATTTTCCAAGGGCCATGGAACGGGCAATGACTTTGTCCTCATCGCTGATCCCGGGGACGCCCACGAGATCACGCCGGAGCAGGTTGCCCAGCTGTGCGACCGCCATGTAGGGATTGGGGGAGACGGCCTCATCCGTGCCGTCCCTTCACGGTTCCTTCCGGAGGGCCGCGATCTGCTCGAGCAGGATCCGGATGCTGAATGGTTCATGGACTACCGCAACGGTGACGGTTCCCTGTCGGAGATGTGCGGTAACGGTGTGCGCGTCTTCGTGCACTTTCTCATTGCAGAGAAATTGGTGGACCTTGGTCCCGGCGAAACATTGACCATCGGCACACGCGGCGGCATTAAGAAAGTAGTCCGCACGGCCAACGGCTATGCCGTGGACATGGGTCCGTGGGAGTTCATCTTCCCGCAGGAAGCCACCAGCAAGGCCATGGATGCCCTGGTCAGTGCAGAAGGTCTTGAAGTGGCACGACCGGGCCTCTCTGTCAGCATGGGCAACCCGCACACAGTGGTCGCCCTCGCCGAACTGAGCGAGCTTTCGGCCACGCAACTGTTCAAGGCGCCCGTGGTTGATCCCAAACCCGCCAACGGAACCAACGTCGAATTCGTTGTCCCTGCGGAGCCTTTGGTTGAAGACGGTGTCGGATCCATCACCATGCGCGTCCACGAACGCGGCGTGGGGGAAACCCAGTCATGCGGTACAGGAGCCTGCGCCGCCGCAGTCGCCATCCGCCACTGGGCCGGCACCACGGCTCCCAACGATTGGCACGTCAACGTGCCGGGCGGCGTCGTGGATGTTAAGTTCTTCCCCGGTGCGGGTGGCCGCGAGCATGTAGAGCTGAGCGGCCCGGCCGTCATTGTGGCTACTGGGACGCTTTCCTGACGCGGATGATCCGGAAGGACTTGGACGTACTTTCGCGGGAGACCGTGTAGGTTTTGTCCAGCTCATTGGCGAGCCACCGCTGCAGGGAGTCCGAGCCAAGGTTCTTTTGGACCACCAGCCAGGCGTTGCCGCCTGGCGCGAGGCGCGGCAGCCACGTCAAAAGCAGCGAGTGAAGTTCGTCCTTGCCGATCCGGATGGGCGGGTTGGACCAGATCGTGTCGAACTCGACGGCGGGATCCACCTCGTGCGGGAGGCTGGCCGTCACGTTGTCCAAGCCCAGCGCCACCGCGTTTTCGTTCGTCAGCGTGACGCACCGTTCGTTGACGTCCACCGCATGGACTTGGGCGTTCGGCGCCATCAACCCCAGGGTCAAGGCAATGGGGCCCCAGCCGCAGCCGATGTCCAGCAGGTTTCCCTTGGGCGACGGTGGCGGAACTTCCGAGAGAAGTATCGCTGTGCCTTTGTCCACACCGTCGGGGCTGAAGATTCCGGAGGAGGTCTGCAGATGGCGTGTTGCTCCAGCGAGTTCCACCGTCAAGGGCTTTCTGGTGAACGGTCCAGCTGGTTGGGCAGTGAAATAGTGTGCAGACTCCATAATTTGCCAGATTAGTTGGCTATTGACGTCATGGGAAACTGCCCCCGCGAAGGGGCGGTTTGACACCGGATGATAATGTGGAACGCATGTTCTTGATCTTCGAGTAATCAGCCGAAACCGCCTGAGTCATCAGGCGTTGCACGGCACCGCCCGCGATGCAGGCCCGCCCTTGGCATATCAGCCAAGCCAGGTCTTTCCGCCAGGCAGGTACCACCGGCACAGTCCGTTGTTTCGCTTTCCGCCACGGACGCTTTGAAGATCACATCACCCAGCAAGAGTCCTGTAACGCCAGCTACTGTGCGGTTCAGGGCCGGGCTGGCAGTGCACTCTCCAGATGCCCAGGAACCTCCCCGCGGATCCAACCACACCAGATCACAGCAACCGCCGCCCATATCAGGGGTGGCCGTTCAGCACAGGAGGCCCCTTTTGGCCCAAGCCCGTCAGCCCAGCGCGAATAGCGCCCCATTGAGCAGCAAACAGCACTATTCTGGAATAGCCGAACAGTCTAAGGAGACCATGACCACCCAGAAGCACTCCGGATCCGATTCCGACGCCCAGGACATGAGTCCTGAACAAATCCAGGCCGTCATCGACCGGATTCTTTCCAAGGATGTACCCACGCAGGCATCTGATGACAACGATGCCAACGGTGTGTTCGGCAAGGCGCAGGCGATTTCCACGCTTGACCAGGAGCACAGCATCTACGACGGCGACCAGGAAGACCTGGCCGAACGTCGTGCCCTTCGCCGTACTGCAGGGCTTTCCACTGAGCTTGAAGATGTCACTGAGGTCGAATACCGGCAACTGCGCCTTGAGCGTGTTGTCCTGGCGGGGCTGTGGACCGAGGGAACTCTTGCCGATGCGGAGAACTCGCTCCGGGAGCTCGCAGCACTGGCAGAGACCGCCGGTTCGGAGGTTCTTGACGGCTTGGTCCAGCGGCGCATGAAGCCGGACCCCGGGACATTCCTGGGATCGGGCAAGGCACAGGAGCTCAAGGAAATCGTTGCTGCCACGGGGGCGGACACCGTAGTGGTGGACACCGAGCTGGCACCTTCCCAGCGTCGTGGCCTTGAAGACATCGTGAAAGTCAAGGTCGTGGATCGCACCACGTTGATCCTCGATATCTTTGCCCAGCACGCCAAGAGCCGTGAAGGCAAAGCCCAGGTAGAGCTCGCCCAGCTCGAATACCTGCTCCCGCGCCTCCGTGGTTGGGGTGACTCCATGTCCCGCCAGGCCGGTGGCCAGGTGGGTGGGGCCGGTGCCGGCATGGGCTCGCGTGGTCCCGGCGAAACCAAGATCGAGCTGGACCGCCGACGCATCCGCACGCGCATGGCAAAGCTCCGGCGTGAAATCGCCGCAATGAAGCCGGCACGCGAAACCAAGCGCGCCAACCGCCGTCGTAATGCTGTTCCTTCAGTGGCAATCGCCGGCTACACGAACGCCGGCAAGTCGTCGCTGCTGAACCGCCTCACTGACGCCGGTGTCCTGGTGGAGAACGCACTGTTCGCCACGTTGGATCCCACTGTCCGTAAGGCCCAAACTCCAGATGGCATTGGGTACACACTGGCGGACACGGTTGGATTCGTCCGTTCATTGCCAACGCAGCTGATCGAGGCGTTCCGGTCCACGCTGGAGGAAGTTGCCGACGCGGACCTGATCCTCCATGTCGTGGATGCTTCGCACCCTGATCCAGAGGGCCAGATCGCCGCTGTCCGGGCTGTCTTTACTGAAGTCGATGCACGCAAGGTTCCCGAGATCATCGTCCTGAACAAGGTCGATGTGGCGGATCCTTTTGTTGTGGAGCGCCTCAAGCAGAAGGAACCGCGTCATGCGGTTGTTTCCACGCGCACAGGCCAAGGCATCGCGGAGTTGCTGGAGGACATCAGCCAGTCCATTCCCCGGCCGGGTGTGCGCCTTGAGCTGCTCATTCCGTATGACCGCGGTGAAATGATCAGCAAGCTGCACAGCTCCGATTCG
Source organism: Paenarthrobacter aurescens (assembly GCF_025421775.1). Classification (GTDB taxonomy): domain Bacteria; phylum Actinomycetota; class Actinomycetes; order Actinomycetales; family Micrococcaceae; genus Arthrobacter; species Arthrobacter aurescens_B. The sequence continues at coordinate 224,695 of NZ_JAOEFX010000008.1, forward strand.
GAGATCCTCAGCCTTGACCATGAGGAAAACGGGACGCGGGTGGTTGTCATGGTCCGCGAAGGACTGGCGGCCGAACTGGAGTCTTTCGTCAGCAATGGTTGAGAAAGTGGCGGCGGACGCCGTCGAGTCGGTGGGGGAGAAGGCCACCCTTGAGCTGTTGGACCGGGCTGTTGCCGGCATGGGCGGCCAAAGCCGTGTTGGCCAGCACGAAATGGCCAAGCATGTCACCCGGGCCATCGAGACCGGGGAACACTTGCTGGTCCAGGCCGGCACGGGAACAGGTAAGTCTTTGGCGTACCTGATTCCGTTGATCGCACATTCCATGGACAGTGACAAACCGACTCTCGTCTCCACCGCCACTTTGGCACTCCAAACGCAGATTGTTGGCCGGGACCTTCCCCGCCTGCTGGAAACCATCAACCCTGCCCTTGAACGGCCCGTCAAGGTGGCGCTCGTCAAGGGCCGGGCCAACTACGTCTGCCTGCAGAAACTTGAAGGCGGGTTCCCCAGCGAAGAGCCCTCTGAAGGACAGCTGTTCTCGCTGGGCGAGGACACCAGCGTGCCACACTTTGCAGCTTCGATGGGCGGACCGCAATCACAGCTCGGTAAGGAAGTGGTCCGCCTCCGCGAGTGGGCCGAAAAGACGACCACCGGCGACCGTGACGAACTGATGCCCGGTGTCACGGACCGGGCATGGAGGCAGGTCTCGGTGACATCCATGGAATGCCTCGGCGCCCAGAAGTGCCCCCTCGCCGAGGAGTGCTTCAGCGAGCTTGCCAGGTCCCGCGCGGGCGAGGCCGACGTCGTGGTCACCAACCATGCCATGCTGGCCGTCAGCGCCTTCGAGGGGTTGGCTGTGCTGCCTGAATATGACGTGGTGGTGGTGGACGAGGCCCACGAGCTGCAGGACCGTGTGACCGGCGCTGTCTCCGGTCAGCTGTCCGTGGCCATGGTCCATGCCGCTGCGTCGAGCGCACGAAAACATACGGCCATTACGGTGGATGCTCTCAATGCCGCGGCCGACCGCTTGGACATGGCCATCGCCGGCGTGCCGAACGGGCTATTGCCCAACGGGCTCAACGACGAACAACTCGATTGCCTGGACCAGCTGCGGGACGCCACCCGCGCGGCACTGTCCGACTCGAAGACGGACTCTTCGAACGCGGTCGACGGCGGTAGGCAGCTTGCGCGTTCACGCCTCATGCTCATTCTTGAACTGTGTGAACGGATGCTCGCGGCCAAGGAGAACCGGGAAGTCGTCTGGTTCTCGCGGAACAGCACCTTTGACCCCCAGCAGGGCTACTCGCCGCCGGACGATACCGCACCCGCGCTCATCAACATCGCCCCGCTGAGCGTCGCGGGACGGCTGCGTGAGGGCTTGTTCGCCGACCACACGGTGGTGCTCACCTCTGCCACGCTTGCCATCGGCTCAGCCTTCGAACCGGCGGCAGGGGGCCTTGGCCTGATCGGCGACGGAGCGCCCAGCTGGACCGGCATCGACGTCGGTTCGCCTTTCGATTACCCCAAACAGGGTGTGCTGTACGTAGCGAAGCATCTGCCCAAGCCGGGCCGGGGAACATCACCTGAGGCTCTCGATGAGCTTGAAGATTTGATCAGGGCATCAGGCGGGGGAGCGCTGTGTCTCTTCTCCTCACGGCGTGCTGCCGAAGAGGCCGCTGACGCCATGAGACTCCGCCTCGACGTGGACATCCTTTGCCAGGGGGAATCCACCATGGCGGCTTTGGTGAAGCAGTTCTCAGACGAGCCGGACACTTGCCTTTTCGGCACCATGTCCTTGTGGCAGGGCGTGGACGTACCCGGTGGTTCGTGCCGCCTGGTGGTCATTGACCGCATTCCCTTCCCCCGGCCCGATGATCCCCTGATGACTGCCCGCTCCCGGGCAGTCGCGCAGTCAGGTGGCAATGGCTTCATGGCAGTCTCGGCAACACACGCAGCCATCCGCTTGGCACAGGGCGCTGGACGACTCATTCGTTCCACCGGCGACAAAGGCGTTGTGGCGGTGCTCGACTCCAGGTTGTCGACAGAACGCTACGGCGGTTTCCTGAGGGCTGCCCTGCCGCCGTTCTGGGCCACCACGGACCGTGCAGTGGTGCGTGGGGTCCTGGAGCGCCTGGGATCTGCCACAGCGCCTTAGAGGTAAGGCTGACATGGGAAAGGCCCCGCTGGGAGCGGGGCCTTTCTTTGCGCCTCTTTGCGCCCACAGATCTTGTCGGGTGCAGGAACCTGTTGGGAACGCAGAAGCCTAGAGGGAACGCAGAACAGAGACGACCTTGCCCATGATGGTGGCTTGGTCGCCGAGGATTGGTTCGTACTGGGTGTTCTGCGGAAGCAGCCAGGTATGGCCGTCGCGCTGACGGAAGGTCTTCACCGTAGCTTCGTCGTCCAGAAGTGCAGCCACGATGTCACCGTTGATGGCATCGTTTTGCCTGCGGACAACAACCCAGTCGCCATCGCAAATGGCTGCATCGATCATGGAATCACCAGCCACCTTCAGCATGAACAGTTCGCCGTGCCCTACCAGCTGCCGGGGCAGCGGGAGTACGTCCTCCACGGTCTGGTCAGCCAGGATGGGACCACCGGCCGCGATACGGCCCACCAAGGGGACCATCGCGGTATCGCTGGCGCTGGCAAGTTCTGTCACGGCAAAGCCGCCCGCGCTGCGAAGCGTCGTAGCGGCCTCCACGCCAGGGATGGGTCCGCCGTCGAGGGTCAGCGGCATCAGGACTTCCATGGCTCGCGGCCGCTTGGGATCCCGGCGAAGATAGCCGAGCTTCTCGAGTTGGGAAAGCTGATGGGTGACGCTGGACAAACTGGCGAGCCCCACGGTGTCGCCGATCTCGCGCATGCTGGGCGGGTAGCCGTTGTCATTGACTGAGCGCTGGATGGTCTCCAGGATCTTCTTCTGCCGGACGGTCAGGCTCTTGGGACTTTTTTGAGGCTGCTGGCTCCGCAGGGGTGCCCCGCCGCCGGTGGCTTTCGCTGCCATGTTCGCCAATGCCTTTCCATTCCGCCCCGAGGTGTGCCCGGGGATGTCAGGCCTGAAAAATGTCAGACCCTCCTGTTCCACTGAAACAGTGCCGTTTCTTCACTCAAACGTAGGGCAGGCACAGGCGTTTATCAAACATTTGTTCTAGCGAGTCTCGACACCGTTCGTTGATAAGTGCTAAAAATGTCTTAGCAAGGTTCGAATATGTGTTCTAAAAACCTGATGCTGAAGCCGGATGTTCGAAGAAAGTGTTCGAACATACGGATCGGCGGACGGCAACACAAAGAGAATTGGCAGCCAAGCGCCGGGCACTCCGGCGCAAAGCAATAGCTCAGAAGGGCTCAGCTCATGTCCGCAATCACTACGTTCGCTGATTTCCGCACTACCCAGGCTCCCTCCCGCCTGCGGCTCACCAGGCGGGGACGGATGGTCTTCTTCGGCATTCCTGCAATGCTGCTGGTGGCCGCGTTGCTGAGCCTTGCCGGTGTCATCACCTCGCCGGCCAAAGCCTCGGACTCGCAGGCCCAAATGCAGCCGCCGGTAGCGGTAACCGTCACGGTCCAGCCTGGCCAGTCACTGTGGGGTATCGCCGGGGCGGCCGCTCCCGAGCGGGACCCTCGCGATGTCATCGCGGAGATCATCCAGTTGAACGACCTCCGTGGGGGCCGCATCCAGCCCGGCCAGCAGCTGTTCGTTCCCGCAAACTGAGGCACGAGGCGGCATTCAACTACGGGGAAATGCCGCGGCCCGGCGTCACAGTTAGTGGGCATTCCCTACCGCCCCTTAAACTGAGGTGGTGAGTGACCAGCTTGAGCGACTTGACCGACTTCCCCTCCGGACCAACCTGCGTGGATTGAGCCCCTACGGCGCACCGCAGCTTGATGTCCCCATTTTGCTCAACGTCAACGAAAACACCCATGGTGTCCCTGCGGATGTTCAGGCCGCCATCACCGAAGCCGTAGCAGCTGCAGCTACAGGATTGAACCGCTATCCGGACCGTGAGTTCACCGAACTTCGCGAGTCGCTGGCCGAGTACCTCGGACACGGACTCACCCCGGACAACATCTGGGCGGCCAACGGATCCAATGAAGTCCTGCAGCAGATCCTCCAGGCTTTTGGCGGTCCGGGGCGCAAGGCCCTTGGCTTCCCGCCCACGTATTCCATGTACCCGTTGCTTGCGAGCGGGACCGACACCGAATATGTCCGTGGAGTGCGGGCGGACGACTACGGGCTGGACGCTGAGTCGGCCGCTGACCAGGTTCGGGAAACCGGAGCCAACATCGTCTTTCTGTGCTCGCCCAACAACCCAACGGGTACAGGGCTTGGCTTGGATGTCGTCGAAGCCGTGTACGAAGCCGGCGAAGCGAGCCAGGCCATAGTGATCGTGGACGAGGCCTACCACGAGTTCGCGCACGACAATACGCCGAGCGCCCTGACTCTGCTGCCCGGCCGGGAGCGGTTGATTGTTTCCCGCACCATGAGCAAAGCCTTCGCCCTCGCGGGTGCCCGACTCGGTTACATGGCCGCAGCTCCGGAGGTCGCTGACGCCATCAGGTTGGTCCGCCTTCCGTATCACCTGTCCGCCGTCACGCAGGCAACCGCTCTCGCAGCGCTCAACCACCGCGAAGCCCTCATGGCCGACGTCGAAGACATCAAGATCCAGCGCGACCGCATTGTGACCGAACTCCTTCGCCTCGGCCTAAAGCCCGCGGCATCGGATTCCAACTATGTCTTTTTTGGCGGCCTCGAAAACCCGCACGCAATCTGGCAGGGCCTGCTTGATGCCGGTGTGCTGATCCGCGACGTCGGCATTCCCGGCCACTTGCGGGTTACCGCTGGAACCGAGCCTGAAACCACGGCCTTCCTGGTGGCTCTTGAAGCGCTGCTGGACGGCCAAGGCTCGAAGCCCGCCTAAACTTGTCCATAGACCCAACCCACCTCCGTGTATAAGGACGTCCCAATGAGCGAAACCGGCGCCACGCCGTCCGCTGCCCGCACTGCGCGCATGGAGCGCACCACCAGCGAATCCTCCGTCCTGGTGGAGATCAACCTGGACGGCTCCGGTGTCTCGGACATCAGCACCTCAGTTCCGTTCTACGACCACATGCTGACCGCCTTGTGCAAGCACTCGCTGATTGACATGACCGTAAAAGCAACTGGCGACACCCACATCGATGCCCACCACACGGTGGAAGACGTGGCGATCACTTTCGGCGAAGTCCTGCGCACGGCATTGGGCAACAAGGCCGGTATTCGCCGCTTTGGTGAAGCCACAGTTCCATTGGATGAAGCCTTGGCCCATGCTGTGGTGGATGTCTCGGGACGCCCGTATCTGGTGCACGGTGGAGAGCCTGCCGGCCAGGAGTACCACCTCATCGGGGGCCACTTCACCGGCTCGCTGACGCGTCACGTTTTTGAGGCCATCACCTTGCACGCCGGAATCTGCCTGCACATGAACGTGCTTGCGGGCCGGGATCCGCACCACATCGTCGAAGCCCAGTTCAAGGCCTTTGCCCGGGCGCTTCGTGCCGCCGTGGAATCCGATCCCCGGGTCGAGGGCATTCCCTCCACCAAGGGGGCACTGTGAGCGGCCAGATCCTGAAAGAAGGGGCGGTCGTCGACGCGATCGCTTCGGTCAAGCCGGAGTCACCGGAAGGCAAGCCCACCGTGACGGTGCTGGATTACGGATCGGGCAACGTTCGTTCCGCTGTCCGCGCACTTGAGCGTGCCGGTGCCCACGTGGTGCTGAGCGCCAAGCCGGAGGATGTGCTCAACGCCGATGGGCTGCTGGTTCCCGGAGTCGGCGCCTATGAGACCGTCATGAAGGAACTCAAGGCCGTCGATGCCATCCGCATGATTGGGCGCAGGGTTGCCGGTGGGCGCCCAGTGCTCGCCATTTGCGTGGGCCTCCAGGTCCTCTTCGAAGCCGGTGTTGAACACGGAACGGAATCCGAGGGCATGGCTGAGTGGCCCGGCAAGGTGGAATTGCTTCCCGCCCCCGTCGTCCCGCACATGGGATGGAACACGGTGGACGTGCCGGAGGGTTCCAAACTCTTTGCCGGCGTCGAGCAGGAGCGCTTCTACTTCGTGCACTCCTATGGTGTGCAGGAGTGGAACTTCGATGTAGTGCAGCCACGTATGGCCCCGCCCATGGTCACCTGGTCCGAGCACGGTGCGCGCTTCATTGCTGCCGTTGAGAATGGTCCTCTCTGTGCTACCCAGTTCCACCCCGAGAAGTCGGGCGACGCCGGGGCGCGGCTCCTGCGGAACTGGGTAGACAGCTTGCGGAAGCCTGGCGTCCCCGCAGCTGACGAAGCAGGAAGCGGTGCCGCCTAGATGTGGTCGGTAGTACTCATGGGGCTAGCTGGCGTACTGGTTGGCGGCGGTATTTCCTTCCACCAGCAGAAGAAGCCTCGTTGGGTTTCCATTTCTTTCTATGTGCTGGCCGGGATGTCCCTGCTGGCCGCCTATCTCCTGACGCTGCCCGGTAACTGAACCGGTCACTCGAAAACCCGCGTCACCTTCGAACTCCAAGGACACACATGACCACCTCCACCCAGTCCGTACTGGAACTCCTGCCTGCCGTCGATATCGTCGACGGCCAGGCAGTCCGCCTCCTGCAAGGTGAAGCCGGCTCGGAAACGAGTTATGGAACACCGCTGGAAGCGGCCTTGAACTGGCAGAACGCCGGTGCCGAATGGGTGCATATGGTTGACCTCGATGCCGCCTTCGGTCGTGGCAACAATGCGGACCTCATCAGCGAGGTGGTGTCGCAGCTCGACGTCAAGGTGGAGCTGTCGGGCGGCCTGCGCGATGACGAATCGCTTGAGCGCGCCCTCGAATTGGGCGTAGCCCGCGTGAACCTCGGCACAGCAGCGTTGGAGGACCCGGAATGGACCCGCAGGGCCATTGACCGCTTTGGTGACAAGATCGCCGTCGGGCTTGATGTCCGCGGTACGACGCTCGCTGGACGCGGCTGGACCAAGGAGGGCGGCGACCTTTGGGAAGTCCTGGCCCGCCTTGAGGATGCCGGCTGCGCCCGCTATGTGGTCACCGACGTCACCAAGGATGGAACGTTGCAGGGACCGAACGTGGAGCTGCTGCGTCAGATGGTGGAGAAGACAGGTAAGCCCGTCGTGGCTTCGGGTGGCATTTCCAGCCTTGAGGACCTTCGGGTGTTGCGTGAACTGGTGCCGTTGGGCGTCGAGGGCGCGATTGTGGGCAAGGCTCTCTACGCGGGTGCTTTCACGCTGCCTGAAGCCCTGGACGTCGCCGGTCGCCGCTGATGCCCCACGACGCAAGCCACGGGCACGAGGATCACGGCCACGGCAGGCGTGAGCTTCCCGGCCATATTGCTGCCGCGTTGGCGGGTGCCGGGGGAGCGGCTGACTCTGCCGGCCAGCCTTGGGCAGGCCGGAGCCTCAGCGGAGACGATGCCAAGATCCACAACTTCGAGGATGACAAAGGCACGGCAGACGCCGGCTATACCGCCGCTCTCGAGTCGCTGATCGGTGGAACCGGCAGCGAGGCCGACGTCGTTGCCTCCCTGGCGACGGCGCGGGTCTTCGTGCCTGTTGTTGCCCAACTCGCTGAAGAAGCGGAAGGCGTCGACGGCCTCCACGCTGACAAGCAAGCTGATATGGCATTGGTCACACTGAAGGCCCCCGATGGCCGTACGGCAATGCCCGTATTCACCTCGGCAGCGGCCCTTGAAGCCTGGCATTCCGAAGCGCGCCCTGTTGCTGTTTACGCAGCACGCGCCGCACTTTCTGCGGTATCCGAGGGTGCCCAGCTGTTGGTCCTGGATCCGGGCTCCGACTTCACCTTCGTCGTGCGGCGCCCGGCCATGTGGGCCCTTGCCCAGCAGAAGGACTGGACGCCGTCCTACCTTGATGATCAACTGGAGTCTGCTCTCGCTTCAACGGTCTCGGCATTTCGGACGGTCCGCCGCCTCGAGACGCAACCTGGTGGCGGTGTTGCATCCCTCACTGCCGACGGTCGTCACGTATCAGGTGGTGGAGCGGGCCCGGAGCTGCGGGTGGTGCTCTTCCTTGAAGACGGACTGGACGCTGTAGCTGTGCAATCGCTGGTTGGCCAACTCAACGAGGCGTGGGCGAGGATGGATTCGTTTGCCGAGGGCGTCGACTCCATCGAAGTGAAATTGCAGCGTGCGGCGCAGGAGCCCGGGCTGCACTAACGGCAGTACGGGTTCCCCCGGGCTGCCCCGGGGGAACAAGAGGATTTAGCCAGTGAACTTCGCTCTCTACAAAGAGATGCTGTCCATCCGCCCTGTTCGGCGCCTTCTGGTTGTGGGCATGATTGCCCGCATTCCGCACTCGGCAGCGGGGGTGCTTCTCACCCTGCACATAGTGCTGACCCTGGGCCAGGGCTACGCTGCCGCCGGTGCAGCCGCCGCGGTGATGACCATTGGCATTGCGCTGGGCGCCCCGTGGCGTGGCCGCCGTGTGGACATGGTTGGCCTCAGGAAGGCCCTCATACCTTCGGTTGTCTCCGAAACTGTCATCTGGACGATCGTCCCGCACGTTTCGTACGAGTGGTTGCTTCCGCTGGTGTTTGTCGGTGGCCTCTTCACGTTGCCGATTTTCAGCGTTGTCCGCCAGTCCCTGGGAGTCATGGTGGATGGCGAACAGCGCCGTTCGGCATTCGCCCTCGATTCCATCGCCACAGAGCTTGTTTTCATGATTGGTCCAGCTGTTGGCGCGATCGTTGCCACGAGCGGGTTCTCGGCGATCGGACTCACGGCCGTAGGAATCTCCGTTTCCGTGGCAGGGCTGTTCCTCATGTGGTTCAACCCGCCCACCCGGAGCGACGTGGCCTGCACTCCACAGGAATCCGCGGACCGGGCAGCCGCTGACCTCGCTGCTGCCGAGGCCGCCATGGTGGCTTCGGCGCCGGCCCACGTCCAGGAGGCAGCCTCGGAGATGGCGTCTGCCACCTCGCGCACGGCCGCCCTCCGAAGTCGCGTTGCCAGGAACTTCACCTGGTTCACGGTCTCTGTTGCGGCGCTTTTCGTGGTTGCTGCAGGATCGGGAATGGTCTTGAGCGGGTCCGATGTCAGCATCGTCGGGTTGTTGGAACGCGGTGGTCACGAGAATGAAATCGGAATCGTCTTCTTCTTCTGGTGTGCAGCGTCGGTCGTCGGTGGACTCATCTACGGATCCATGAAGCGGTCCATTTCGCCAATGCTCCTGCTGCTGGGAATGGCGGCCCTCACCATTCCGATGGGCTTCGCCCAAGACACCTGGACCCTCGCGTTCCTGTCGCTCCTGCCCGGCCTGCTGTGCGCGCCGGTTTTGTCGGCGTCGTCCGAGAAGGTGGCTGACCTGGTGGACGAGGAGCGCCGGGGTGAAGCGATGGGTTGGTACGGCTCTGCGCTGACCGCAGGCGTCGCCCTGGGTGCGCCTCTGGCCGGGGTCTTCATCGATACCGTGGGGCCGTCTGGTGGCTTTGCGGCAGTCGGCATCGCCGGCGTTGCGCTCTGCGCTACGGGACTCATCCTCACGTCCATGCGCCGCAGGGCCGCGCGCGTCTGAGAAGCCCGGGAACCAAACAGACGACGACGGCGGGCCGACCACAGAGGGTCGACCCGCCGTCGGCGGTTCTTGAGGCAGTTGCCGGCTAGTTCACCGGTCCGGTGAACTTTTCCCCCGGGCCCTTGCCCGGGGCGTCGGGAATGAGCGATGCTTCACGGAAGGCCAGCTGAAGCGAGCGGAGGCCGTCACGCAACGGGCCGGCGTGCTGTGAGCCGATTTCAGGGGCGGCTGCAGACACCAGGCCGGCGAGGGCTGTGATCAGCTTGCGGGCTTCGTCGAGATCTTTGAGGTCTTCTGCGTTGGGGTCATCTGCCAGGCCCACCTTTACGGCCGCTGCGCTCATAAGGTGAACGGCTCCAGTGGTGATGACTTCCACGGCCGGGACTTCAGCGATGTCGCGGATCTGCTGTGAAACCCCGGCATCGGCGGCGGGGACGGCGTCTTCGCTGTAGGAGTTGCGGGGATTGCTGTCTTCAGTGCTCATACTGGTAAGCTTGTCACAGACCGACTGGAAGTCGTTATTCACGGGTGTCATTCACGGTGTTGTTCACAGTGAACATCCGCAGGCAATGCTCCCGCCGCGTGCAATGTGCGCTTGGCGGGTTGTTTCTGTAGAATTGACTTTCAGTTTGCAAGCGGAGTTCTCTCCCACCCGCGTCAGCCGTTTCCCTTTCAGGGACAGGATCCCTTTGGGGACAAGAGGTTGCCGGGTATCTGGTCGGACACTTAAGGTGGCGCAGCCTCCGAAAGTGTGTGCCTCCCTCTCGGGGGGTACAGCCGATCTTCGAGGCCTTCGATTGCACCAGCAATTGGGGGCCTTCTCTATTTGCCGGTGAAATCACCACAACCACAGGAGCTTTAACATTAGCGAGCCAAGAATCAATGAGCGTATCCGCGTCCCCGAGGTGCGGTTGGTCGGCCCTGCCGGCGAACAGGTAGGAATTGTCCGCATCGAGGACGCCCTGCGTCTTGCTGCCGAATCCGATCTCGATCTCGTTGAAGTTGCCCCGCAGGCTAAGCCTCCCGTTTGCAAGTTGATGGACTTCGGCAAGTACAAGTACGAAGCTGCAGTCAAGGCCCGTGAAGCCCGCAAGAACCAGACCAACACGGTTCTCAAGGAAATTCGCTTCCGCCTCAAGATCGATAAGCACGACTACGAAACCAAGCGCGGACACGCCCTTCGCTTCCTCGGTGCCGGTGACAAGGTCAAGGCCATGATCCAGTTCCGCGGCCGTGAGCAGCAGCGTCCCGAGATGGGCATCCGCCTGCTCCAGAAGTTCGCTGAGGATGTTGCCGAGGTAGGCATCGTAGAGTCCAGCCCGCGCATCGATGGCCGCAACATGGTTATGGTGATCGGTCCGCTGAAGAACAAGGCCGAAGCGAAAGCTGAAGCCCGCCGCGCGGCCCAGCGTGCCGAAGCCAAGGCCCAGAATGAGGCCAAGGCGTCGGGGCGAGTGGACACAACGGGCGAGCAAGCTCCCTTGACGCAGTCACTGGGCGACCTTCTCCCCGCCGGTTTCCTGACTGGTGAGGAAGAGTCCAAGCAGGAAACTGTGGAGGCTCCCGAGGCTGAAGCTCCCGTCGCCGAAGAGGCTCCGGTAGTTGAAGAAGCCCCGGTAGTTGAAGAGGCTCCGGTTGCTGAAGAAGCGCCGGTTGCTGAAGAGGCTCCGGTAGTTGAAGAAGCACCGGTCGTCGAAGAGGCTCCGGTAGTTGAAGAAGCTCCCGTAGTCAAGGAAACCCCGGCTCCGAAGGCTGCACCTGCCAAGGCTGCCCCGGCCGAAAAGGCTCCGGTTGCCAAGGCCGCACCGGCCGAAACTCCGAAGCCTGTGGTTCCGGCCGCTGCCCCGAAGCCTGCCGTTCCTTCGGCTCCGAAGCCTGTCGCCAAGCCGGCAGCTCCGAAGCCGGCAGCCCGGCCCGCAGCCCCCAAGGCTGCGCCGAAGCCTGCATCACGCAAGACCAACTAGTTCAACGCCGCGGAGGCCTGGCCTCCACCGGCAAGCAACCAGCACGCCGGCCCTCGTAGGCCGGCTGCGCGAAAGAATCGCGGACTTGTCCGTGGATACGTAAGGAGATCGGTTCCCATGCCGAAGATGAAGACCCACAGCGGTGCTAAGAAGCGCTTCAAGCTGACCGGTACCGGCAAGCTGAAGCGTCAGCAGGCCAACCGCCGTCACTACCTGGAGCACAAGTCCTCCAGGCTGACCCGTCGCCTCGCCGGCGACAAGCTCGTCTTCAAGGGCGATGCCAAGGTCATCAAGAAGATGCTCGGCGTCTAAGTTCCAAGTTCTTTGGTTGCTGCCATCCGGCAGTGGCCGACTACACCAAAAGCCTTCTCAGGCCGGCCGGTTTACCGGCAGTAGCAGCTTGGGATAAAGATTTCTGAAGGAGTACGCACGTGGCACGTGTGAAGCGGGCGGTAAACGCCCACAAGAAGCGCCGGGTTGTCCTCGAACGCGCCAAGGGTTACCGCGGTCAGCGTTCGCGCCTGTACCGCAAGGCCAAAGAGCAGCTGCTGCACTCGTTTGTGTACAGCTACGGCGACCGCCGCAAGAAGAAGGGTGACTTCCGTCGCCTCTGGATCCAGCGCATCAACGCTGCATCCCGCGCCAACGGCCTCACCTACAACCGTCTCATCCAGGGCCTCAAGGCCGCTGAGGTTGAGGTTGACCGCCGCATGCTGGCCGAACTGGCTGTTTCCGACGCCAACGCTTTCGCCGCTCTGGTGAACGTTGCCAAGGCTGCACTCCCGGCTGACACGTCCGCTCCGGCCGCCAAGGCTGAGGCTGCTCCCAAGGCAAAGGTTGCTCCCGCAGCTGCCACGGCGACGGCTGTCAAGGCTGTTGTTTCCGAGAAGCCGGCCATCGACGGCGCAGTTGCTGCCGACGGTGACGAGGCTCCGGAAGGCTATGCCATCAAGGGCAACGCTGAGTCCAAGAAGTACCACGTACCGGGTTCCACCTGGTACAACACCACCGCTGCTGAATACTGGTTCTCCACAGTTGAGGCTGCAAAGGCTGCCGGCTTTGAGCCTGCAGGTGGCGAAGCCCGCCAGCAGATCAAGAACTAGTCGCAACTGCCACTAAAGTTCTTTATATGAACGAAACCGGGCGCCCGCAAGACTTTCCGATGACCAACCCCCGAGCAGATCGGGTGAGGGACGTCGCCAAGCTTGCCGGGCGCCCGGCGCGTTTAAAGCGCGGACGCTTCCTGGCAGAAGGCCCGCAGGCGGTGCGCGAGGCTTTGACCCTGCACCGTGAGCGCACAGCGGCTGGTGGCTCCGCCGTCGTGCATGAAGTATTTGCCAGCGAGGCGTGTCTTGACCGCCTCCCCGAACTTGCCGACCTCGCGCAGGGAACGCTGCTTCGCCTGGCAAATGACGAGGTGCTCGCCGCTATGGCGGACACCGTCAACCCGCAGGGGATTGTGGCCGTCTGCAGTTTTGTGGACGTCAGCCTGGACTCAGTACTCGACGCCGGTCCTCGCCTGATCGCCGTCATGTGCCAGGTCCGCGACCCCGGCAACGCCGGCACAGTCCTGCGTGCTGCAGATGCTGCCGGAGCCGACGCCGTGGTGTTGACGGGCTCGAGCGTGGACATTTACAACCCCAAGGCGGTCCGCTCAACAGCCGGGTCCCTCTTCCACCTGCCCGTGGTACTGGGCGCCGATGTTGAGGAGTTGACAGCACGCTGCCGGGAGCGGGGTATCGGAGTCCTGGCTGCCGACGGATACGGAACCGTCAATCTGGATAAGCTTCAGGATGAGAATGCGGCACGGAGGCTGGGGAATGGGTCTGTAGCCTCGGACTACGCCCTTGAGGCCCCTACGGCATGGCTGTTCGGCAACGAGGCGCAGGGCTTGTCAGACGCGGAGCTGGCCCTTGCTGATCACCGGGTCGCTGTGCCCGTGTACGGGGCTGCTGAGAGCTTGAACCTGGGCACGGCAGCCACTGTGTGCCTTTACGCCAGCGCACGTTCCCAGCAAGGCGCCCGAGTGGAGAATGTGTAAACGGCGCATCGCCGGGTACGGTATTGCTTGCAAGATCAGACGATGAAGACTCTTCTTGGCCAATTTCCAAACTTTCCCTAACCCGAAGAGGTGAAGCTTTCGTGGCTGCAGGTGGCGGTACCAAAGCGATCGTGGCGGCTCTCGCCGCCAACTTGACCATCGCTGTATTGAAGTTCATTGCCTTCTTCCTGACGGCGTCTTCGTCCATGCTTGCTGAAGCCATCCACTCAGTGGCCGACTCCGGCAACCAGATCCTGCTGCTTGTGGGAGGAAAGCGTGCCAAGCGCGCCGCCAGCCCTGAGCATCCGTTTGGCTATGGCCGTGAGCGATACATCTACGCGTTCATCGTGTCCATTGTGCTGTTCAGCGTCGGTGGCCTGTTCGCCCTGTACGAAGCCTGGGAGAAGTTCCAGCACCCGCACGGCATTGAGGGGGCCTTCTGGTGGGTCCCGCTGGCCGTCCTGGTGGGTGCCATCATTGCTGAATCGTTCTCGTTCCGTACGGCGATCATCGAGTCGAACCACGTCCGCGGCAAGCAGTCGTGGGTCAAGTTCGTCCGCAACGCCAAGCAGCCCGAACTGCCGGTGATCCTCCTGGAAGACTTCGGTGCGCTCCTCGGCCTGGTGTTCGCCCTCTTCGGCGTCAGCATGACTCTTATCACCGGCGACGGCGTGTGGGATGCCCTCGGTACCGCCATGATCGGCCTCCTGCTGGTTGCCATCGCTGTGGTTCTTGCCCTGGAAACCAAGTCGTTGCTGCTGGGAGAGTCCGCCACCAAGGAGGACGTCCAGAGCATCACCACCGCCTTGGAAGCCGACGGCACCCGCATCATCCACCTCAAGACCCTTCACCTCGGTCCGGAAGAACTGCTGGTAGCCGCCAAAATCTCCATGGGGGCATCTGAAACAGGCGAGGAGATCGCCCAGGGAATCGACGACGCCGAGCTGCGCATCCGCGCAGCCGTTCCGATTGCACGGGTCATTTACCTCGAACCCGACATCGAGCGGGTTCAGGCCTCGCAGGTTTAGGTCGGCAGCTTTACAGAGTTAACGCAGATGGGCTCCGCTTTTGCGGAGCCCATCTGCGTTAACGATTGGTTCGAGTCGCTGCTGATGTCCTCATCAGGTGGCAAGTGGTCGTTTGCGTTCGAGCAGGCCGCTCAACAGGGCCACTCCAAGGCCCAGGATGGCCAGTACCGCGCCCACGAGGGCAGGAGCCACGTATCCCCAGCCCCAGGCGATGACAGTGCCACCCAGGAAGGCACCGAGGGCGTTGGCGATGTTCAGGGCTGAGTGGTTCAGTGACGACGCCAGGGAGGCGGCACCCGGGGCAGCGTCCAAGAGGCGGGTTTGCAACGCAGGGGTCAGCATCGATCCGACTCCTCCAACAACGAAGGCCATGATGAAAGCCGCCCAGGCCCAATGCGCAGCTATGGCGTAGACCACCAGGGCGACGGCGATTCCCGGCATGACCCAGTAGATGGTGCCCATGACGGATTTGTCGGCGATGCGCCCGCCGATGATGTTGCCCACCACCATACCGAGTCCGTAGAGGGCCACCACTGCAGGGATGAGGCTTTCGGGAATACCCGCCACGGACGTCATGGTGTGGGCGATGTAGGTGTAGACGGCAAAGAACCCGCCGAATCCGATGATGCCGATCAGCAAGGCAAGCCATACCTGAAGACGCTTAAGCGCTCCGAGTTCGCGCCGGATGCTGGCATCCGGGTGGGCTGCTTGGAAGGGAACAAACTTCCACACCATGGCAACGGTCAGCAGCCCGATTGCCCCGACAATGATGAAGAGCAGCCGCCACCCGAATGTCTGCCCAACCCAGGTGGCCAAGGGCACGCCAATGACGTTGGAGACGGTCAGTCCTGCCATCACCATGGAGATCGCCCAACCCCGCTTGGTTGGGGCGACAAGGCCGGCCGCGATCACGGCTGCTACCCCGAAGAAGGCTCCGTGCGGAAGGCCCGATGCGAAGCGGGAGAGCAGCATGAAGCCGTAGTCGGGGGCGATGAATGATGTCAGGTTGGCCAGCGAGAGGAACAGCATGAGACCCAACGCAAGGTGCTTCTTGGGGAGCTTCGCCCCAAAAGCGGCGAAGATCGGCGCGCCGATGACCACGCCGAGGGCGTAGGCCGAGATGAGGTTTCCGGCCTCGGGGGTGCTGATGCCGAGCCCGTCCTCGATTTCCTTCAGCAGCCCCATCATGGCGAACTCGGTGGTACCAATGGCAAACCCACCCATGGCCAAGGCCAGGATGGCCAGGCCAAGGTGGCGCCTTCCTGTTGTGGCGGTGGCGGGTGGGGACACGGTGGTAGTCATAAGCCTGCTTCTTGAGGGGCGCCTGATGGGCTGGGAGTGCGGAGAAAATCCGATAACAAGTTTAGTCCCGCCGTCGCGACTTGGGGTCGCTATGTGACCATGCCCATTGTTGGAACGGCCATAGACTGTTGCGGTGACTGCTCTCATTAACGTCGTGGGCGCCGCCGTCGTCGACTCATTGAACGCCCCCACCCGCCTTCTTGCCGCGCGGCGTACAGCCCCTCCCCAGTTTGCGGGGATGTGGGAGTTCCCTGGTGGCAAGGTGGAGGCCGGGGAAGCGGCCGAGGCCGCCCTGCACCGGGAACTCGCGGAAGAACTCGGCGTTGAAGTGCGCCTCGGGCCGGAACTTGAGTCTGGCGCTACATCCGGGTGGACGCTCAATGAGCGCGCGTCCATGCGGGTTTGGTTCGCTGAGTTGACGGCGGGAGAGCCCATGCCGCTGGAGGACCACGACGAACTGCGGTGGCTGTCGCTGGTTGAGTGTGACGAAGCTCTCAACCTCCCGTGGATTCCGGCGGACCTCCCGATTGTCCGGGCTTTGCTGGATCGCGTAGCCGCTCGCGCTTAGGAACCGGACACTTCGATGAACCAAGTGGCGGCATCTTGCATGATTTCGGTTGACCGGATCAGCAAGCGCTACGGCTCAGGGGAGAATCCGGTCGTCGCTTTGGACGACGTCTCATTGTCGATTGCGCGTGGCGAAATCTACGGGGTGGTCGGCCGGAGCGGTGCGGGCAAGAGCACCTTGATCAGGACCATCAACTCCCTTGTAGGGGCGGATTCCGGCACGGTTACTGTCGACGGACGAAACATCAGCCAGTTGCAGGGAGCCACATTACGCGCTGCCCGCCACAACATCGGCATGATCTTCCAGCACTTCAACCTGCTGAGCAGCCGCACTGTCCAGGCCAACGTGGTTCCGGCTTCCTGGCGGCTGCGATTGCTTGGCAAGTATTGAAGGAAGGAGGGGCTGCCCGACGGCGGTCCCTCCTTTTCTGTGCTGTTCACCTTTTCTGTGCTGTTCACCTTTGTTCCGCACGTGTGTTTCGCTCAGAAAAGCGGCTGCTGTCCCGGGAGGGCGGCGGAAGCTCCCGCAGCGGGTGCCGCCGCAGGCGCGGAGGCGGGCCGTGCATTCCGGTGGCTGAATCCCGATGTCCCGGTGAAACCGTATTTCGCCTTGAAGTAGCTGATCCTGCCGGTCAGCCAGGTGCGGTACTCCTTGGATGCGTAGCTGCCCTGGCCGTAGAGACGGCGGTATTTGCCAACCAGCTCAGGATGCTGGGTGGCCAGCCACGTCATGTACCACTCACGCGTCCCGGGCTTGAGATAAAGGGCACCGGCTGTGACTCCCGTGGCACCTGCAGTGGTCAGTTCGGTGAACAAGGAGTCGAGGGCTTCATCCGAATCTGTAAGCCACGGCAGGATGGGCATCGCCATGACGCCACACCCCAGGCCTGCGTCACGGAGTCGGGCTATGAGCTTCAAGCGGGCCCTGGGGGAGGGCGTGCCCGGCTCGATGAGTTCTGCCAGGTCCTCATTGGTCATGGCCAGCGAGATGCCCAAGTCCACGGGAACCTGGGTGGCAGCATGCTTAAGCAGGGGGATGTCCCGTGCCAACAGGGTGCCTTTGGTCAGGATGGAGAACGGAGTGCCGGAATCCGCAAGTGCCCGGATGATTCCGGGCATGAGGGCATAACGGCCTTCTGCGCGCTGATAAGGGTCAGTGTTGGTGCCAAGGGCAACCTGGGGCCGCTTCCATGATGGCTTGGCAAGTTCGTTGCGGAGAACCTCGGCGGCGTTGATCTTGACCACCACCTGCGAATCGAAGTCCCGGCCGGCGTCGAATTCCAGGTATGTGTGGCTCTTGCGGGCGAAGCAGTAAACGCAAGCATGGCTGCAGCCGCGATATGGATTTACCGTCCACTCGAATGGCATGTTGGAACCGGAAGGCACCTTGTTGAGCACTGACTTTGCGGTGACCTCATGGAAGGTGACTCCGGAGAATTCGGGTGTCGAGATGGAACGCACAAGCCCGGAAAGCGGCAACAGGGCATCCAAGGCCGGGGCAGGGCCCGGAGCACCGGTACCGCCTTCTTCTGACGCCGGTCCACGCGTTGGTGAAAGTGCTTGTGCGTCCCATCTCATGAACTCCATTCGAATGTATGTTCGAACGAATGTCAAGGCCCCGTAGGCGTGTTCGGGACGGTCGGTGTGCGGGCGTTGCTAAGGTTGGCCCATGATTCTGCTGACTGGCTTCGAACCCTTTGGCAAGGATGACCTGAATCCGTCATGGCTCGCCGTGAACCGGGCGCGGGAGATCCTCAGGGCCGAAGGTCTCGACGTCGAAGCCATGGAGTTGCCGTGCGTCTTTGGTGAGTCGGCGGTCGTCCTCGGAGACGCCATGAAGTGCCTCAGCCCGGACATTGTTGTCTGTGTCGGCTTGGCAGGTGGCCGGGACCGCGTATCCCTGGAGCGTGTGGCCATAAACTGCGACGACGCCCGGATCCCGGACAACAAAGGGCAGCGACCCATTGATGAAGAGGTCGTTCCTGGCGGTCCGGCCGCCTACTTCTCAAGCCTGCCCATCAAAGCGGCACTCAGAAACCTCCAGATCGCCGGAATCAAAGGAGAGGTGTCTCAGTCTGCCGGTACCTACGTGTGCAACCACGTCTTCTACGCGCTGATGCATCTGCTCGCATCCGAGCCAGACGTCCGCGGCGGATTCGTGCATGTCCCGTACCTTCCGGAGCAGGTGTCACCGGAAGGCGTCACCCCATCGATGTCCCTGGAATCGATGGCGGAGGGTATCTCCGTGGTGGTCCGGACTGCCCTGCTTACGCAGTCAGATGCAAAGCTCTCCGCGGGTGCCATTCACTAGAGGAGTTCCCATTCGACCGTGACGCTGGCCGAAACAGACGACTCGCCCGCTTCGATGGTCAGCGCCTCAGCAGAGAACGACGCCCTGACCATCCCTCCCAAAGGAATGGGGGCTCCATGAACCGGTTGCTGGGAAATAGACCTTACCTGTCCCAACCGGGCGGAGGCCAGGGATGCGTACTGTTCGGCGCGTGCCAAAGCATCCTGCCATGCTGCTTCCTGCGCCTGCGCAGTGACCGATGTTGAATCCGCGAAGCCTTGCTCGATCCCATTGATCCTGATGTCGTCCCCACCGGCCGCCACGGCGGCGGCAATAGCAGCTGGAGCATCCGCGTGTGACCGGATGCCAACCTGCAGATTCGTGGAGGCTACGTATGCGGTGACTTTCTGGCCCTGGCCTTCAACCCACACAAGATCAGCGCGCAGGTTCAGGCCACTCGTTCGCAGGTCCACGGCTGGTACGCCTGCCTCCCGCAGGCTGGCGGCCACAGCACCAGCCGCCTTGCCGGCGTCGTCATATGCTTTCGCGGCAGTGTCCCGGCGCGTCTCCACGCCAAGGGTTATGGTGACCAGGTCCGGAACAGCGTTGGCGGTGGCGGTCCCTGTGACGGTGATGGTTCGCTTCATGCTTAAGCCTCGATTCGATGGCCGGCCGGTCCGTCCGGCAGGTTGTGGTTGTCGATGTAGCCGCCCGCCGCGAGGCCGGCCTGGCGCTCGAAGAAGTTCCTCGAACCTGGATTCCCGCTGCGCAGCATGGACCACCCGGCGGCTATGCCGTAGAGGCCAAGAAACGGAAGTCCCAGGCAGTACGCGTACTGGGTGCTGTGCCGCTCCTCATGCCCCAGCAGCACGGAGTTCGTTCCGGCAACGCCCTGGGGCGCCCGGTACAGGATCACGTTCCCCAGAGTGAATGCTCCAGCATGGGGGAGTTTCCAGCCATACCCGGCTGCTATCAGGAGGCCGCGTGGCCCGCGGGCCAGGGTGGTTCTGGACGCAGCGGCTACCGCGAGTCCCAGCGGGGTAGACAGGTTCACGACGTTGGCGATCTGCCGTAGGCGCTGCGCGGGAGTCATGAAGCCATGCTAGACCCGTCGTGTATGGCACGGCATGAGCGGCAGGGATACGCTGTTCGAGCACTCATCGGTGCAGGGGAATGAATGGGGGAAGAAACACGATGAACGTTAAACGTGCCATGGGCGTAGTGGGTGTCCTGCTTGCTGTCATGGTGGCTTTGACCGGCTGCGTCAAGCTGAACATGTCAGTCAAGGTCAACAATGAGAAAAGTGTGGACTACGAGGTTGTCTACGCGATCCAGAAGTCGGTACTGGGCGATAAGTCCTTTGACGAATTCATGGAGTCGAACGGCGGTGGCAGTGGCAGCCAGGAGATGGACATCCCGGACGGTGCCACCGTGGTTGACTACGAGGACGAAAAATACAAGGGCAAGCGGATCACAGCTGCCAACCTTGACCCCGCGAAGCTTGCAGAGTCGTCCAGCTCGGAGAACCCCTTCGAGCTGAAGAAGGAGGGGGACTTCTATGTCCTCTCCATGGGTGGAGTGACCGGCGCCGACAGCAGCGACCCCCAGGCTTCCAGCATGGCCAAGTCCATGTTTGACGAAGCCTCCGTCAAGTTCACGTTCCCGGGCAAGGTGGTGGAGGCAAAGGGCGCCACCGTCGATGGCAACACAGCCACGTTCGACATGTTGTCCATCAACGAGACCGTGGTCCAGGCCAAGGCCGAAGCCAACGCTGGTGTTCCGATGTGGATCATCTGGACACTGGTGGCTTTGCTGGTCATTGCCGCGGCACTAGTACTCCTGTTTGTGCTGCTCCGCAGGAGGTCGGCCCAGCAGGCGCCCGCGCTCGCAGGCGCCTCCCCTTATTGGCAGCCGGGCCAGGTGCCGCAGCCGGGGCCGGAGGGCTATCAGGCCCCGGTACAGCAGGGTGCCTACCCACAGCAACCTGCACAGCCTCAACAGAACTGGGCAGGGCAGGGATACACGCCGGGTGCACCCCCGGAAGCGGCACCACAGCCGCCTGCGCAGCAGCCCGGCCAGAAGCACGACGACGGCCAGTCGCCGCCGCCGCCCACTGCACCGCCGTCGTCGGGCGCCTAAGCGAAAGGCGAGGGCCGACGTCGTCATTTCACATAGCGGGACGGGGCCAGGTGGGTTAAATCCCGCCGGTGAGGTTCAACTAGACTGAAGGGTAGTGCCTGCCGTCCGCGGCGAGCACTGCCCTTTCGTTTTGCAGGCCTGCCTTGCCGGCCGCTCCCTACTCGTAGCTAAGAACAGTAGATGACTGACACTTTGCCAGGCGCTGCCATCCCGAACCCGCTGGATGAAGCCGCCATCACCGCTGCCGTCGAGGACGCCATTGCTGCAATAGCGGCCGCTTCCTCCCTCGAAGAACTCAAGGCTGTCCGCCTCGCCCACACCGGTGAGAAGTCGCCGCTCAGCCTTGCCAACCGTGAAATCGGTGGGCTCGCCAAGGAGCACAAGGCTGCGGCCGGTAAGCTCATGGGGTCCTCCCGTGGCCGCGTTAACCAGGCGCTCGCAGCCCGGACCCAAGTTCTCGAGGCTGAGAATGACGCCCGCATCCTGGTGGAAGAAACCGTCGATGTGACTGCCGCTCCGCGTCGTCGCCGTGCAGGTGCGCGCCACCCGCTGTCCACGCTGCAGGACCGCGTTTCGGACATCTTTGTTGGCATGGGGTGGGAAATTGCCGAAGGCCCCGAAGTTGAGTCCGAGTGGTTCAACTTCGACGCCCTGAACTTCAAGCCGGACCACCCGGCACGCGAAATGCAGGACACGTTCTTCGTGGAGCCGCCCGAGGCGCACCTGCTCATGCGCACGCACACCTCTCCTGTCCAGGTACGTTCCATGCTGGAACGCGAAGTGCCCATCTACGTGCTGTGCCCGGGCAAGGTGTTCCGCACCGATGAACTCGATGCCACGCACACGCCTGTCTTCCACCAGTTCGAGGGACTGGCGATCGACAAGGACCTGAGTATGGCGGATCTCCGCGGCACGCTGGAGCACTTCGCCCGGCAGATGTTCGGCGATGAAGCCTCCATCCGCCTGCGCCCCAACTACTTCCCGTTCACGGAGCCTTCCGCCGAACTGGACATCTGGCACCCCGGTGCCAAGGGCGGTCCGCGCTGGATCGAGTGGGGCGGCTGCGGCATGGTCAACCCCAACGTCCTCCGGGCGGCCGGCATCGATCCGGACATCTATTCAGGTTTTGCCTTCGGTATGGGTATTGAGCGCACGCTCATGTTCCGCAACGAAGTCGGCGATATGCGCGACATGATCGAAGGCGACGTACGTTTCAGCGAGCACTTCGGGATGGAGATCTAACAGTGCGTATCCCACTTTCCTGGCTGCGTGAATTCGCGCAGGTACCGGCCGATGCAACGGCCGAAGACGTCATGGCTGACCTGGTCAAGGTTGGTTTTGAAGAAGAAGAAGTCCACCGTCCCACGGACGAATTGACTGGTCCTGTTGTGGTGGGCCAGGTTCTGAGCCTGGTCAAGGAGCCGCAGACCAATGGCAAGACCATCAACTGGTGCCAGGTCCGCGTCGTCCCGGAAGGGCAGGAGCAGAAACTCACCGGCGAGGGCATCGATCCTTCCGGCGTGCAGGGCATCATTTGCGGCGCCCACAACTTTGTTGAAGGCGACAAGGTAGTTGTCACCCTCCCCGGCGCCGTGCTGCCCGGAAACTTCCGGATCTCCGCACGTAAGACCTACGGTCACCTGTCTGCCGGCATGATCGCTTCCGTCCGCGAACTGGGCATCGGCGATGACCACGACGGCATCCTGGTCCTCTCCCGCATCGGTCTGGACCCGGAAATCGGCACTGACGCGATGGAGCTGCTGGGCTTGTACGACCAAGCAGCGGAGATCAACGTCACCCCGGACCGCGGCTACGCCTTCTCCATCCGTGGCGTTGCGCGCGAGTACGCCCACGCCACCGGAACCTCGTTCGTGGATCCGGCGTCGAAGGTCAACGCGCCGGCCACGCTTCAGGGTGGCTACGGCGTCAAGCTCAACGACGACGCACCGATCTACGGCAAGCCGGGCTGCGACCGCTTCGTGGCCCGCACTGTCCGTGGTGTAGATGCCTCGCGTCCCACTCCGCCGTGGATGACTGCGCGCCTGCGTCTGGCCGGCGTCCGTTCCATCTCGCTCCCGGTAGATATCTCCAACTACGTCATGCTTGAGCTCGGCCAGCCGAACCATTGCTACGACCTCGATAAGCTCGCGGGCGACATCGTGGTGCGTCGTGCCGTGGCGGGGGAGAAGATCACCACCCTTGATGACAAGGAGCGCACGCTCGACGTCGAGGACCTGCTGATCACCGATGACTCCGGCGCTATCGGCATCGCCGGCGTGATGGGCGGTGCGCACACTGAGGTGTCCGACTCCACCACGAACATCCTGGTGGAAGCCGCGCACTTCGATGAAGTGTCGATTGCCCGCTCGCGCCGTCGTCACAAGCTGCCATCCGAGGCTTCCAAGCGCTTCGAGCGCGGGGTGGACTGGCACGTAGCCAACATTGCTGCCCAGCGCGTAGTGGATCTCTTGGTGGAACTCGCCGGTGGCACTGCAGATGAGGCCGGGACCGACGTCGGAACCGCTCCTGACGCCGTCGTCATTGACCTGCCGGCAGAGTTCGCCGCAGCCCGTATCGGCATCGATTTCACCGAAGAGCAGATCACCACGTCCCTTGAAGACCTTGGCGCTGTGGTTGAAAAGACTGCCGCCGGTTACAGGGTCACGGCTCCCAGCTGGCGCAATGACCTCGAAACCAAGGAAGACCTCTCCGAGGAAATCGCGCGCCTTGTCGGCTATGACAACATCCCCTCGACTCTTCCGGTGGCCCCTCCAGGCCGTGGCCTGAGCCGCAGCCAGCAGCAGAAGCGCCGGGTTGTCCAAGCCTTGGCGGATGCGGGGCTTACCGAGGTGCTGTCCTACCCGTTCGTCTCCAAGGCAGCCAACGACACGTTCGGTGTTGCTGCTGAAGGCGCGGCGCGTCCGGCGTTGAAGCTGGCGAACCCGATCAGCGAGGAGCAAGGTTTCCTCCGCACGTCCATGCTGCCGGGCCTGATTGAGGTTGCCCGCTGCAACCACTCGCGTGGCTTCCGCGATCTGGCTCTTTATGAAGTTGGTTCAGTCTTCCTTCCCGGCGAGAAGCTGGGTACGGATTCCATCCCACCGTTGGGCGTCAAGCCCTCCGATGAGGTTCTGGATGCACTGTACGACGGCGTTCCGCACCAGCCGCTGCACATCGGCGCCGTTCTGACCGGCCATGATTCCCCGGCAGCTGCCACCCACGCCCCGCGTGCGTGGGACTGGGCTGATGCACTTGACGTTGCCCGCCTCATGGCCGACGTCCTGGGCGTGGAGCTGGTTGTCAGCCAGGGCAGCCACCAAGCGTTCCACCCTGGCCGTGCCGCCCAGCTAGCGCTGCGCAACGGCGATGTCGTCGGCTACGCAGGAGAGCTGCACCCTAAGCTCCTTGCCGCCCACGACATGCCTGCCCGGTCAGTGGCTGTTGAGGTCAATGTGGAGGCACTGTTCGATGCTGCCCCTGACGTCATTGTGGCCAAGCACATTTCCGGGTTCCCCGTCGCTACGCAGGACGTTGCCTTGGTTGTCCCGGAGGACGTTCCGGCAGACCAGGTCCTCTCCGCGCTGCGTGAAGGTGCCGGCGAACTTCTCGAAGACGTCGCATTGTTCGATGTCTACGCGGGTCCCGGCATCGAGGAGGGCAAGAAGTCATTGGCGTTCGGCCTCCGCTTCCGTGCTGACGACCGCACGCTGACGGCGGATGAGGCTTCTGAAGCCCGTGCCGCGGCTGTTGCTGTTGCGGCCGAGCGCTTCGGAGCAGTCCAGCGCTAAGCGCCCTGTTCTAGTAAATCCCCGGGACCTGACGGTTCCGGGGATTTTCTTTTTATTGAGATTGAGCTCCCAGCATCTTGACAGACTATTCACATGTGTATGACAGTTTTGTCATGCACATGTGAAGCATGTGTATCACATCCCTCGCACGGTTTCACAAGAGCCGTCCCTCGAAAGGTACCCATGAAGAAGCAGAACGTTGCTTTGCTTGTCGGAGCTGCAGTGATGGCTTTGACGTCCTCGCTTGGTGGAGCCGCAACAGCGTCAGAGTCGACGCCGCAAGTGGCCGCCGCCGAGGTCCAGCCTGTATCGCACACAGTGGACCCGTCGCTGACATCCGGTTCCGCCGCGTCACCATTGGCAGACAGATACACGATTGCCGCACCGTCCAAGAACGGCGGCGCCTCCACGGACTCAGTCATCGGTGCGGATGGTCGCGTCCGCATCACCAACACCACAGCTGCACCCAACCGCTCCATCGTGCAGATTGAATTCAACGGCGGCTACATCTGCTCCGGTGCCCTGATTTCCGATGACACCGTGCTGACTGCTGGGCACTGCGTGCATGAGGGCGGCACGGGATCGACAGCTGACTACTCCTGGGGCGTCAAAGTGGCTCCGGGGCGCAATGGCTCAACCGATCCCTACGGTACGTGCGGCGCCACGCAACTCCTGACGGACCAGCGCTGGATCGACTCGGCGAACACCAACGCCGACTGGGGCGTCATCAAACTCGACTGCACCATCGGCAACACCACCGGGTGGCTCAACTACACCGGTACTACCGCCAGCCTGAACGGGACCAACACCACGGTCCGCGGCTACCCAGGTGACAAAGCATTCGGCACCATGTGGTCCATGACCGGACCCATCGAGAGCACCACCACCGAGAAGGTCTACTACAAGATGGATACCTATGGTGGCCAGAGTGGTGCCCCCGTCTACAACAGCTCCAACACCATCATGGCCATCCACACCAACGGCGGCAGCTCCAACTCGGGCACCCGCATCACACCCACGCTGGCGAACTACCTGACGTCGGTGAAGTAGCCCGCTTGGGTTAATCCAGCCAGCAGTGTTTCCCGCAGCCTCTTCATGGCTGCGGGGAACACTTGTCAATGTTTGCCAAGGCTGCAGCTTGCTGGGGCGAAAGTTACGAGGTGGATGAATGCCTGGAGTGCATCGCCGACGAGAAAGCGTCCGAGGAGGATTGGAAGTTACTGGGGGAGCCGTTCCTGAGGGCCCTGCATAAAGCCCAGACAGGGAATCCATAAAGGTTGGCCCGCAACAGAGAACGACGGAGTGAAGCATACAAGGCCGGCGGCGCTGGCACTGCATTCGTCAGCGTAGCCACGGACAGGATTGACTGCTCGTTGGGGCTACGGCAATGGAGATACCCCCAGCCTTTGTGTGTCTGAGGGTATCTCTTTATGGAAGAACGGCCTTCGACAGCCTCCTCACCTACGGAAGTTTCACGAAACTGTCGAGGCGCTCCCATTCATGGGTTTCGTTGTTCAGTACGGTGGTTTGGGCGCCGTTGCCTCTAACCTCCCTGAGCCCGTACTGGTAACCCTGCACTGAATATTCTGACAATTGGCCGTCCTGGCCCGTTTGTGGCATGAGTAGGGCGACATACTCTTTACCGGCCTCGACGTCGACGTCGTCGGTGATCTTTGCCCTGATGAACTTTGCATCGGTAGGCTTCGTGCCGCCGTTGAGTCTCAAGATCTTTTCCTGCTGGGCCTTGTTGAGACTGTTCCAGTATTCGTCGTAAGTTACAGTTCCGCCAACCCGCGAATAGTTCACCTGCACGCCCGGGACAATGTCGCCCTTGTAGGCCTCTCGGACAGTCATTTTCCCCACGGTCTGAGGAAACACATACTGATTGGTGATGGGGCTGAATGTACGTCCACCGCTGATTGACTCGACGTGAATTCGCGCGACGATAGGATACTTGTTGAACCCGTAGAGGGGGTCCGTTGGTTCCCAAATAAAATCAACATCGGTCCCGGCACGTCGAATCTGGTCGGCTGGAATATTGGCATAGGCGTCGTTGGAGCTTCGTGGAACCGACTGCTGACCGAGCTGACCGGACTCCGTGTTTGTGGAGTTGGGCATGCCCGCTGCGCATGCCGGCAGGTTACCTAGCAGCAGCACTGCCAAGATCATGATGGGTGCTTTTAGTTTGTTCATGGTGTAGGTGTTCCCCCTTGCATTCTGTAGCTGGAGAGGCGTGAGCTGCTGGCCCGCCAGGGGCGAAGCGTTGGTCCTGGAGTGGAATCAGTACAGGATGTTGATGGCATCGTTATCTACCCCTGTCACTCGTTGGGCGACGCGTCCATAGGCTGTCTGGCACATGATGCTGAAAGGAATGTTGTTGTAGTGGGCAAGTCCGAAAGCGTGACCCATTTCGTGGATGGTAGTCCCGAGAGCTGATTCGTTGCTGGTGCTGGCCAAGCTATACACGGAGTTGTTTGTGTGTACCTCTGCATACGTCCAATTGGACGACTCGGGGTAGATTGTGCCGCCGGTGGCGGAGAAAAAGGAGGTCCAGGCCAAGACGTTCATACCTCCACCAAAGTAGGCATCATTGTGTTGATGAAAGTCCATGGTGGAGCCAATATTGCTACCGACGAAGCTGATGTAGATGGGATTACTCCACCCGGGATACATCCAGTTATTTGCTGCACCTTTGATGAGGTGTTCCCAATTGCCGACTCCGGAGGAGTAGTTGAGCCACGCCGTGACGTTGCCAACACCGTTTTGATAGCGGTGGCCGAATGTTGGTGTTGCTGCGTGGGCGCTGGTGGCCGGCAGCATGATCATGATCATTACGACCAAAATTGCCAGCAAGGAATTTCCAGCTCTTACAAATCTTCGGGTGAATTCCAATTTGCCTAAGTAGAAAAGTTCATTCAGGGCTAAGCGTGACTTTTGATTGACATTCTGCGGGATTTGATGGATTAGGCCAAGATCGTATTGGGAATCTTTATTGGCAACGGTTGGGCGGTTTTTCATCATCGGGTCCCCCTTGACATTTAGAACATCATTGTTCCATGTTGCGCACAAGGGTCATCCCTTATGCAATCCGATGCTACAAGCTCCGGAAGATAGTCGCTTCCTCTTTTAGGCTGAGAATGTAGAGCCAACCAGCCCATTTAGTGTCGTTTAGATGCAGAGTACAGGAGGCGAACCTCCTTGTCAGGAATAAAGTCCAGATTCAAGCGGAAACTTCAAAAAGGTATATAAATCAAGGGGTGTTTTAAGACTCAAAATAGATAGTGCAGAAACATTCTTATTCTCGCGTCACGATTTTAGGTTCGATGTCACTTAAGCAAAATCGCGATGAGTATGACCAGGGCTGGCTTTAGGGCTCACGATCGAGCATGTCCGGGAATTTATGACGGCGCCTGCATGAGCGATCGCTCAGGGGAGGTGACTGGCACGGAAGGCTGCTGACTGTTCAGCAGGTCGTCGGGTCGCTGGTTCCGAAGGGCTGGGCATCGCACGTGTTCGGCATTTCGAATTCCTCGTCGCAGAATGCCCTGCAACGTTTCGTGAGGGAGCCCGATTTGGGCATAGACACGGGGAGATGGCAGAGTCGTTTGAAGCCTGGCTGACGGGGAAAATCCACCCATAGCTGTTGCAACATGTCGCTGGGAACATAGCCGTGAGAGGGGGCATGATGCAAAGCCCAGTGATTGATCTGCGCAGGCTCGATGATGTGCCTGGTGCGGGCATCGGCCTCAAAAGGCTCGGGGAACCTGCCCAGGAACGCGCACTCCGTTTCACCAGTGCCAAGGACCGTGAAGAATTCGTCGCTGGCCGCGTGGCCTTGCAGCACTTCGCCGCCTCGCTGCTCGACGTGGATCCTGCCCGGCTCGTCCCTGACTATCACTGCCCGCAGTGCGGACCCGGCCAGAACCACGGCCGCCCCGGTTTCCTGCTCGACGGCGGTCCCGCGCCACTGGCGCTCAGCGCGTCCCGGGCTTCGGGCTGGCTGCTGCTGGCCGGCGTCGTACGTCCAGCGGAGGGTCTGCGGCTGGGTGTGGACCTTGAAGTGGTCAGCCGGGTTGGCTTCGACGGCTTCGACGACGTCGCCTTGACCGCAGCCGAGAAGGAATTTCTGGTCTCCATCCCGGTGCAGGATCGAGCCATGCAGCGCGCCCGGCTCTGGGCGCGTAAGGAAGCATGGCTGAAGATGACCGGCGAGGGCCTGCGGCGTAACCCGGCTGAGCTGGACGTGTTGGACCTGCCCGGCCTGCGGGATGTCACCGGCATCCACGAAAACGGGAAACTGCCTGAAGGATTAGTCGCCGCTCTGGCCGTTGGCTAGCGCGCTGAAGGCAGCGGCGGAAGCGCAGCCTCGTAGAGCCATGGCCGGAGAATCGACGCAGCATCAAAGCCCGGAATGAACGAGTCTGCGGCGTCAATGAACGCCTTCGTGGACACCGAGCTGTGCCGGTTGGTGGCAGTCCAGTGCTGCAGGAAACCGAAGAACGCCTCGTTGCCGGCTGCCATCCGTACCGCATGAACGGCAAGGGCGCCGCGCTTGTAGACGCGGTCATCGAACATCAACTCGGGACCGGGGTCGCCCACCAACAAGTCCTGAGGGCCGGCGTCGAGCCTCTTCCATGCAGCTGTTGCCCGCGCAGCAACAGTCATGGTCCGGGATTCTTCGGACCACAGCCACTCCGCGTAGCAGGCGAAACCTTCATGGAGCCAGATGTCTTTCCAGCTGCTCACGGTCAGCGAGTTCCCAAACCACTGGTGGGACAGCTCGTGGGCGATCAGTCGCTGGGAATCCCAGGAGTCGCGCATATGGTTTCGGCCAAAAATCGAGACGGTCTGGGCTTCCAAGGGGATTTCCAACTCGTCCTCCGTGACAACCGAGGTGTAGTCGGTGAACGGGTAGGGCCCGAAGCAGTCCTCGAAGGTCCGCATCATATCCGGCTGGCGTCGCAGGCCGTGAAGAGCATCCACCGCCATTTCGGGGGTGACTGCGACAAACTGCGGCACCCGGTGATGGGTATCGTCCACATGCAGGGGAACCTTGGCGTAGCGGCCGATCTGCACTGTAGCGAGGTAGGTGGCCATGGGTTCAGATTGCTCGTAAACCCACGTCTCCCGGCTCGACTTGCGGGAGTGGGACACCAACGTGCCGTTGCACACAGGGCGGTAATTGTCGTCTGTGGTGACGGAGATGAGGAAGCTGGACTTGTAGCGGGGATGGTCATTGCAGGGGAACCATGAGGCCGCGCCGTTGGGCTGGCCGGCGACCAATACGCCGTCGTTCAATTCTTCCCACCCGACATCGCCCCAGAGGCCGCGGCGGGGCTGGGGGTTGCCGTCGTAGCGGATCTCAAGCGAGAACTGCTGGCCAGGCTTCAACTGGGACGCCGGAGTGAGTACCAGGTGTTCTGCCCTGTGGCTGAACTTCTGGAGCTTCTTGCCGTCCAGTTGAACTTTGCTTGCCCGCAGGCCCACCAAGTCAAGGACAATCTGGGCCAGAGGTTCCAAGGCCGTGCATCGCAGGACCGCCTTGCCGATCAGCTTGTTGCTGCCCAGCCTGACGTCGAGGTCCAACTCGTACCTGTCCACGCGGTAGCTGGTGCTGCCGTGGTCCAAAGTGTAGGGGTCGGCTTCGGTCATGGGGGTGGGGATTGGTACGGTCATGATCCGTCCAATCTACTTGAGGCGCGGCGCTTGTGCTGACGGGCCCACCCACGGGCTCACCGGGTTGCCCATCCAGTACGTTCCGGCCGGCACTGTCTCACCACGCATAACCAACGACGCCGGACCAACAGTTCCGCCGTCGCCGATGCTGGCCGCGGGGAGGATGACGCCGTGCGGACCCATCGTGGCTCCGTTACCCAGCGTCACGGTGTCCAGGCTCATCACACGGTCGTGGAACAGGTGCGTCTGGACAACACAACCACGGTTGACGGTGGAGTTCTCTCCAAGGGTCACGAGGTCGGCTTCGGGAAGCCAATAGCTTTCACACCAGGTTCCACGGCCGATCTTCGCGCCGAGGCCGCGCAACCACCACACCAAAGCGGGAGTTCCCGCCGCGGAGCGGGCAAACCATGGTGCACTCACCATTTCGATAAAGGTGTCCACCACCTCGTTGCGCCAAATGAACGAGCTCCATAGGGGGTGTTCGCCTGAACGGATGGTCCCCACCAGGACCCATTTGGCCACGATGGAGCTGAGCGCTGCCACCGCTCCTGCTGCCAGCATCACCACGCCACCAAGGACCGCCGCAATCCAGTAGCCCCACCCGCTCGCGATCCAATTCAGAACCAGCATCACGCTGACGGCGATCGCCACCGTGAGGATGACCGGTATCAGGCGGCATAGTTCCCAGAGCGCCCTTGCAATTTTCAGCTTAGGGGCCGGGCGGAAGGTTCTGGTCTGGTCAGCATCGACGGTGGTGCGGCGCAACCTGACAGGCGGACTGCCCAGCCATGAGGTGCCTGACTTTGCTTTGGCAGGCGTGGCAGACAGCACCGCTACGAGGGAGTTCTTGGGCACATTCCGTCCGGCGGCGGTCATGCCTGAGTTGCCCAGGAAGGAGCGCTTCCCGATCTTGGCCGGCGCGATCTTCATCCATCCGCCGCCAAGCTCATAGGAGGCCACCATGGTGTCGTCGGCCAGGAAAGCACCGTCGCCGATGGTGGTCATTTTAGGAACAAGAAGCACCGTTGAGGCTTCCACGTTCTTGCCCACCTTGGCCCCGAGGAGTCGCAACCAGAGGGGCGTGAAGAGGCTCGCATAGACCGGGAAAAGGAGGTCCCGTGCCATGTCCAGGAGGCGTTCCGTGGCCCAGACCTGCCAGCCTATGCGGCTGCGGACCCGGTAGTAGCCCTCTTTGAGGCCCAAACCGAGAAGCCGGGCGACAATCAGAATCAGCACGAGGTTGCCGAAGAACCACACCAGGGCGGCAAGCGGGACGGCCAGCGCAATCTGCGGAAGCGCAGTTTCCAGGGATTCGTGTCCCT
This sequence comes from Paenarthrobacter aurescens, assembly GCF_025421775.1. Taxonomy (GTDB): domain Bacteria; phylum Actinomycetota; class Actinomycetes; order Actinomycetales; family Micrococcaceae; genus Arthrobacter; species Arthrobacter aurescens_B. The sequence goes on from NZ_JAOEFX010000008.1 coordinate 256,376, forward strand.
GGATGAACGCCAGGACCACCAGGACACCCGCGAATGCGGAGATGTAGGGGATCAGGGCCAGCAAAGCCGACGCGCTGGCAAAGGCGGAGAACCAGAGCCGGTCAACCACTGGCCGCCTGGTGATTGTTTCCGGCCATTCGTGCTTGGCTTTTCCACGGCGCTCCGCAGGGGAGCCGGCCACAAGGTGTCCGGCTTTCACTTTGCCCAGCACCGCGGATCCAGCGTCGACGTGGGCACCCGCGCCGATGGTGGCCCCGGGCATCAGGGTGCTGCGGGCGCCGACTACTGCTCCGGCTCCCACATGGATCTGTCCGATGTGGACGGAGTCACCGTCAACCCACCAGCCCGAAAGGTCCACTTCGGGCTCGATGTTGGCTCCGCTGCCCAAGGACAGAAGACCGGTGACCGGGGGCAGCGAGTGCAGGTGGACGTCCTTGCCGATCTTGGCTCCGAGGGCCCGTGCGTAGTAAGGCACGAACGGGGCGCTGGCCAGACCGATAGCCCCCGACAGGTCCTGTATTTGCTCGGCCAGCCACAATCGCAGGTGGGTCTTGCCTGAACGCGGATAGGTGCCGGGTTGGATCCTGCCAAGCAGCACCTTGGCTGCAACCACTGAGATCGCCATCCGGCCCAAGGGGCTGACAAAGATCAGCCATGACGCCGCGATCCACCACCACGACGCCACGGGCGCGGCGGCAAAGCCGGCGAAGTCTGCCAGTAGCCTGTTGGCGGCCATGAGGTAGGTGAGCCAGCGCATGCCCACCAGAATGTGCAAGGGCACGCCCATCAGGACCTGGAAGATTTGCGACTTCAAGGCGGTAGGGCGGACGGTGCGCTCGGCAGCGGGACCCGGCGCACCGCCGTCGGGCAGTGACTGCCGGGCAGCATCGATCAACGCGCCTACGCGCGGCGTGGCATAGATGTCCGCGACGGTGACGGTCGGGTATCTGACGCGGAGAGCAGAGACAAGCTGTGCCGCAGCCAAGGACCCGCCACCGTAGGCGAAGAAGTCGGCGTCGAGGGAGGTCACGGGGCTGCCCAGCACCGCCTCCCACTGCTCCACGACCCAGCGGGCGTCATCGGGCAGGTTCAGCGGGGCGTTTCCGGCCTCGGCGGCACCTGCTCCTGCCAAAGGCCAGGGGAGTGCATGGCGGTCCACCTTGCCGCTGGTCTTGGTGGGCAATGAATCGACGACAGTCAGCAGGGGGATCAATGCCGCCGGGAGGCTTTCGCCCAGCAGGCGACGCGCCTCGTCCATGGACAGCTCGTAGCCGTCAACGGGGGCCAGATAGCCAACAAGGATCTGGTTGCCGGCTGCCGTGGTCTGTACTGCTGCAGCCGCGCCGGCGACACCAGGCAAAGACTGCAGAGCAGCGTCCACTTCGCCCAGTTCGATCCTGCGGCCACCCAGCTTGACCTGTTCATCGGCCCGGCCCATGAAAATCAAGCCCTCGGCTTCGAAGCGGACCAAGTCCCCTGATCGGTAGGCGCGGTCCCAGCCCAAGGTAGGCATTGGAGCATACTTTTCTGCGTCCTTGGCCGGGTCAAGGTAACGGGCCAACCCCACTCCGCCGATGATCAGTTCGCCGATCCCGCCCTCGGCGACCGGAACGCCGTCAGAATCGACGACGGCGAGGTCCCACCCGTCCAGCGGCAAACCGATTCGGACGGGGCCGGGTCCACCCAGGGGAGCGGCGCAGGCAACGACGGTGGCTTCGGTGGGTCCGTAGGTGTTCCACACCTCACGCCCATCTACCGCGAGGCGTTCGGCCAGCTCGGGTGGGCACGCTTCGCCACCGAAGATCAGCAGGCGGACGTTTTCCAGCGCCTCTGCCGGCCATAGCGCCGCGAGGGTGGGGACGGTAGAGACCACGGTGATGCCGTGGTTGATGAGCCAAGGACCAAGGTCCATGCCTGTTCGAACCAAGGCCCGTGGCGCCGGAACCAGGCAGGCACCGTGGCGCCAGGCCAGCCACATTTCCTCACAGGACGCGTCGAATGCTACCGATAGGCCGGCCAACACCCGGTCCTGGGGACCAATGGGCTCAGCTCGAAGGAAGATCCGGGCTTCAGCATCGACGAACGCAGCAGAGGAGCGATGCCTTACGGCAACGCCCTTGGGAGTTCCGGTAGATCCGGACGTGAAGATGATCCAGGAGTCGTCGTCCAGCCCGGGCGTGCTTGGCGTCGAAACCGGTTCCCGCGTGTCGCCGAAGAGCTGGACGTCCAGCCCCGTACCGATGACGGCACCCACCTTGGCTTCGCCGAAGACCAGGCGGGCGCGCTCCTCGGGGTCATCGGCGTCGACAGGAACATAGGCGGCACCGGCCATGAGAATTCCAAGGATGGCGATGTACAGCTCGTTGGTGCCGGAGGGAATCCGGACGCCGACCTTGTCTCCGCGGCCAAGCCCGGCGGTGTTCAACGTTGCGGCGAACTGCCGGACGGCCTTGAGCAGTTCGGTGTAGCTCAGCGATTTGTGCCCATCATCCAAGGCTGAAGCCTCGGGAAATGACGCAGCGGTCCGTTCAAGGATGTCGACCAGCGTGCGCTCGGCAGGGGCCGCGGCGCCTCCCGGCAGCTGGGGACGGTACGTAATAAGGGCAGGTGTAGTACCGGCCCCAGCGGGATGTTCTGTGCTCACGACGTCAGCTTTCCTCAGAAAGATGAACAAAAGGTGTCTGATGTTTCCTGCACGTCACACTGTGTTGCACCGTTATTCGCCTATCGATCACCCAGTGTTCCCCTCCGGCCCGTGGGCGATTATGGGACGAGCAGTACCTTGCCGGTGGTGCGGCGGCCTTCCAAGTCCCTGTGCGCCTGGGCTGCCTCGGCCAGGGGGTACGTAGCGCCAACCCGCACGGACAAGGTTCCGTTGGCGGCGGCGTCGAAAATCTCCGCTGAACGCCACCGGCGTTCCTGGGCATTCTGGACGAAGTGCGCCATAGTTGGCCTGGTCAGCGTCAGCGAACCCGCGGCGTTCAGGCGCTGCGGATCAAAGGGCGGCACAGGCCCGGACGCAGCGCCGAAGAGCACCATGGCGCCACGGATGCGCAGGCTCTTGAGGGAATCGTCAAAGGTGTCCTTGCCGACGCCGTCGTACACCACGTTGACGCCTTCGCCGTCGGTCAGTTCCCGGACCCGGTCAGCGAAGCCCTCGTAGCGGAGCACCTCATCTGCTCCGGCCAGAGTGGACAGATCTGCTTTTTCGTCCGAGGAGACCGTGGTAATCACTCGGGCACCGCGGGCTTTCAGCAGTTGCGTCAGCAGCAGGCCAACGCCACCGGCTCCTGCGTGAAGCAGGACAGTGTGGCCCGGCTCCACCCGGAAGGATGAGTTCATCAGGTAATGCGCGGTGATTCCCTGCAATGGCAAGGCTGCGGCCGTGTGATCGTCGACGCCGGTTGGAACCGGAAGTGCCTTGCCGGCGTCCACCACGGCGTACTCTGCGTACGTTCCGGACCCCTCGGCCGTGGCAATGCGGTCTCCAATGGAAAACTCCTCGACCCCCTCGCCCAGGGCCTCCACGGTGCCGGCGGCTTCGGCGCCAGGAGTGAAGGGGTACTCCACTTTGTAGATCCCGCTGCGCTGATATGTCTCAATGAAGTTGACCCCGGCAGCTGCGACCTTGATCAGCAGCTGGCCGGGGCCAGGCTTTGGTGGTTCCACGGAGGCGAACTCGAGGACCTCAGGTCCTCCGGGCTGCTGTACAACGATGGCGTGCGTCATGGTGGCTCCTCACTCCGGGACGGTCCTTCCGGTGCCCGGTTTCAGATTCCATCCTAGGGAGTTGAGGCTTTCCTTGTGGAACGCCTAGAAGCGTCCGTGCGTCGAAGCGACCGGGCAGTCGAAGCCGCGGCCTGCTGCCAGGCCAACGTCATTCAGGTATCGGACCACGATGCCGTAGGACTGCATCAACGTGGTTTCGGTGTAGGGAATGGAGTGCTTGGCGCAGAACTCGCGCACAATTTTTGTGGCCTTGTACAAATGGGGGCGGGCCATGTCCGGGAACAAGTGGTGCTCCACCTGCCGGTTAAGTCCACCCAGGAGGAAGTCCATGAAGAGGCCACCGGAGATGTTGCGCGAGGTCAGGATCTGGCGGTTGAGGAAGTCAACGCGGCTGTCTTTGGGAAGGACAGGCATGCCTTTGTGGTTCGGGGCGAATGAGGCGCCCATGTAGAAGCCGTACACCATGATCTGCACGCCCAGGAAGGCGAACGCCATCCCGATGGGTAGGAAGGTGAAAGCCAGAACCGGGAGGGCGGCAAGCCTTGCTACGAGGATGGGTGTCTCTACCCAGCGGTGACGTACTTTTTGCTTGCCGAAAACAAAGCGTAGGGAGTCGAACTGCAGGCTCAAGCCCAGGAGCGTCAGGAGCGGGAAGAAGAACCAGCCCTGCTTCTTGGTGAGGAAAGCCAGGCGGCCCTTACGTTCAGCTGCGGCATCTTCGTAGAAGACCAAGGCGTTGTTCCGGATGTCCGGGTCCTTGGAGATGACGTTGGGGTGGTTGTGGTGGGCTCCGTGCTTCTGTTCCCACCAGGAGTAGCTGATGCCGGCGACGCCGGTGGCAAGGAGGCGGGCGGACCAATCGTTGGCGCGGCGCGAAGCGAAGATCTGCTTGTGACCTGCCTCGTGGGCAAGAAAGCTAAGCTGCGTGCACAGGATGCCTACGGCAGCGGCGATCAGGAGCTGGTACCAGGAATCGCCAATGAGGGCGAAGCCGAGCCAGGTGCCGGCCATGAGCAGTACCAAGGCCACGAAGACCCAGATGTAGAAGCCGGTACGGCGTTCGAGGAGTCCAGCCGACTTGACGGTTTTGAGGAGCTCTGAGTAGCTCTGGACGACGGGATTCGGTTGAATTGCGCGAGCTTTGGGGCGCTCAGCGGTGGACGTGGGTGACATAAATGTGCCCCGTATCGCTAACGGGCAACGCTGCAGCCGACGTTCGGACTGCACGGTCTGGATCACCCTCCACTAAGCATACGTCGAATCCCCAAAATAATGAGACTGCTCACAACTGCATGCATAAATATCGGACAGCATGAATATTCTTGCTGTACACTGGAGTCATGACTATTTCTGTTGCCGTCTCCGGTGCCAGCGGCTATGCCGGAGGAGAAGTGCTGCGCCTGTTGGCGGGCCATCCGAACGTCACCATCGGTGCCATCACCGCACACAGCAACGCCGGTTCAAGACTAGGCGAGTTGCAGCCGCATCTCCACGGTTTGGCCAGCAGGATTCTCGAAGACACCACGGTGGAAAACCTGTCCGGTCACGATGTCGTGTTCCTGGCACTGCCGCACGGTGCCTCGGCTGAGATTGCTGCCCAACTGCCCGAAGGCACGGTAGTCATCGACGCCGGTGCGGACCACCGCTTGCAGGATGCCGGAGCCTGGGAAAAGTTCTACGGCTCCCCGCACGCCGGTACGTGGCCTTACGGTTTGCCCGAGCTGCCGGGGCAGCGCGAGGCGCTCAAGGGTGCCACCCGCATCGCCGTCCCCGGCTGCTACCCGACGTCGGCCCTGCTCGCCTTGACGCCTGGGTTCGCCAACAATCTCCTCCTGACGGACGACGTCGTGATTGTGTCAGCCTCAGGTACCTCCGGCGCCGGCAAGGCAGCCAAGGTCAACCTCATCGGCGCAGAAGTCATGGGTTCCATGAGCCCCTACGGCGTGGGCGGCGGACACCGGCATACCCCGGAGATCGAACAGGGACTGTCCAACGCGGCGGGGGAGCCGGTGACGGTGTCCTTCACACCCACGTTGGTTCCGATGAGTCGAGGCATCCTCACCACGGCAACGGCCAAGGTTGGCCACGGTGTTACCGAAGCCGAACTTCGCCAGGCCTGGACGGATGCCTATGACGATGAACCCTTCGTGCACCTCCTTCCGGAAGGTCAGTGGCCCACCACCAAGTCGGTACAGGGCTCCAACCATGCTGTGATGCAGTTGGCCTTCGATGCCCACACGGGCCGCGTCATCGTCACGTGCGCCATCGACAACCTCACCAAGGGGACCGCCGGCGGAGCCGTGCAGTCCATGAACATTGCCCTCGGCCTGGATGAAACCGCCGGCCTGAACCTGCAGGGAGTTGCACCGTGACCATTACCGCACCCAAGGGATTCCGCGCCGCCGGCATCAAAGCCGGCATCAAGGCCTCGGGCAACCCGGACCTGGCCCTGGTAGTAAATGACGGGCCGCAAAAGTCTGCAGCCGCCGTCTTTACCTCCAACCGCGTGGCTGCTGCGCCGGTTCACTGGTCACGCCAGGTGGTCAGCGATGGCCGTGTGGACGCCGTGGTCTTGAATTCGGGCGGGGCCAACGCCTGCACCGGCCCTCAAGGTTTCCAGAACACCCACGCCACGGCAGAGAAAGTGGCGGATGTGCTGGGAGTTTCAGCTTCCGATGTCGTGGTGTGTTCCACTGGCCTGATCGGCGAGCAACTTCCCATGGACAAGATCCTCCCGGGCGTCGATGCTGCTTTCCGCGAGCTGTCCGAGGACGGCGGCTCCGCGGCAGCAACCGCGATCATGACCACGGACAGCGTGTCCAAGGAAGCCGTCTTCACTGGTACCGATGCCCAGGGCAAGCAGTTCACCGTGGGAGGCATTGCCAAGGGTGCCGGCATGTTGGCGCCGGGCCTGGCGACGATGCTGGTGGTCCTGACCACCGACGCCGAGGTTCCTGCGAATGAGCTCGACGTTGTCCTCCGGGACGCCACGCGCGTCACCTTTGACCGTGCGGACTCGGACGGCTGCATGTCCACCAACGACACCGTGGTGCTGCTGGCATCCGGCGCGTCTGAGGCCCTGCCGTCTGCCGAGCAGTTGAGCGAAGCGGTCACCAACGTCTGCGCCGAACTGGCACGCAAGCTCATCGGCGACGCAGAAGGCGCCAGTCACGACATTGCGATCCGGACTTTCAACGCAGCCAGCGAACGCGACGCCGAAATCGTCAGCCGCAGTGTTGCCCGGTCCAACCTTTTCAAGGCTGCCATCTTCGGTAAGGATCCCAACTGGGGCCGCGTGCTCTCGGCTGTGGGAACAACTGACGCGGTCTTTGAAGCCGATCAGCTCAACGTCGCCATGAACGGCGTCCAGATCTGCCGCAACGGTTCAATCGGCGACGACCGAAACCTGGTGGACCTCGAGCCGCGGGAAGTGCTGGTTGAAATTGACCTGCAGGCCGGCGATGCCGAGGCGACGATCTGGACCAACGACCTCACGCACGACTACGTGCATGAGAACAGCGCGTACTCGAGCTGAGCGGAATGACGATGACTGCGCACACCCGTGAAACCACCTCGATGAGTGACGCCCAGGACAAAGCCGGAACCTTGATCGAGGCTCTGCCGTGGATCCAGCGCTTTGCCGGCACCACCATGGTGATCAAGTACGGCGGCAACGCCATGGTCAACGATGACCTTCGCCGTGCCTTCGCGGAGGACATCGTGTTCCTCCACCACGTGGGCATCCACCCCGTGGTGGTTCATGGCGGCGGCCCCCAGATCAACTCCATGCTCGGCCGGCTCGGCATCGAGTCCGAGTTCAAGGGTGGCCTCCGCGTCACCACGCCCGAGGCCATGGACGTCGTTCGCATGGTCCTTACCGGCCAGGTGGGCCGCGAGCTCGTAGGTCTCATCAACTCCCACGGACCGTATGCCGTTGGCATGTCCGGTGAGGATGGTGGACTGTTGCGCGCTGTCCGCACGGGCACTGTTGTAGATGGTGAAGAAGTGGACCTTGGCCTTGTGGGCGAAGTGGTGGGTGTTGATCCTGCCGGCATCACGGATATTCTCGACGCCGGTCGTATCCCCGTAATTTCTACGGTGGCCCCGGAGATCGTGGACGACGGCAACGGCTTCCAGACCACCGGCCAGGTGTTGAACGTCAACGCGGACACTGCCGCTGCCGCCGTCGCATCGGCTCTTGGTGCCACCAAGCTCGTCATCCTGACCGACGTGGAGGGCCTGTACGCCAACTGGCCGGACAAGTCGTCGCTGATCTCGTCGCTGACAGTCTCGGAACTCCGCGACATGCTGCCCAAGCTCGAATCGGGCATGATCCCCAAAATGGCTGCGTGCCTCAAAGCCATCGATGAAGGCGTGGAGCGAGCACACATCGTGGACGGCCGCCTGCCGCACTCGATGCTGCTGGAAACCTTTACAACCGCGGGCATTGGCACTCAAGTAGTACCCGACGAGGAAGTGAACGCATGAGCGAAACTGTTGGCCTCAGCCCGACCGGCGATGGACCCCCCGCCCGCTTCGCGGTGCCCGACCACACCCGGGGGTCCATCGCCGGATCGGAGGCCAAAGCTTCCGTCATTACTGGAGTGAGTAATGGCGCTGACTGGCTGGCCCGTTACTCCTCCTCGCTGATGGGTGTTTTTGGTACCCCGCAGCGTGTCCTGGTCCGTGGTGCTGGGTGCCTCGTGTGGGATGCCGATGGCAAGGAGTACTTGGACCTTCTCGGCGGCATCGCAGTGAACGCCCTGGGCCACGCCCACCCCTTCGTCACCTCGGTGATTTCCAGCCAGTTGGCTACCTTGGGCCATGTCTCCAACTTCTTTACCAGCCCCACTCAGATCGCCCTCGCCGAGAAGCTGCTGTCCATCAGCAAGGCCCCGGCTGGTTCCAAGGTGTTCTTCGCGAACTCCGGCACGGAAGCGAATGAGGCAGCCTTCAAGCTGGCCCGCCGGAACAACCCGGGCGGGAAGCGCACCAAAATCATCGCCCTGGAGGGTGCCTTCCATGGCCGCACCATGGGCGCCCTCGCGCTCACGGCCAAAGAGGCGTACCGCGCGCCCTTCGAGCCACTGCCCGGCGGTGTGGTCCACATTCCGTTCGGCGACATCGAAGCCCTGCGTGCCGCCGTCGACGATTCCACCGCGGCCGTTTTCCTGGAACCGATCCAGGGCGAAGCAGGCGTCCGGCCCCTCAGCGCCGAATACCTGCAAGCGGCCCGCGAAGCTACCACTGCCGCAGGGGCACTGCTGATCCTGGACGAGGTCCAGACCGGCATCGGCCGCACCGGCAAATGGCTTGCCAGCGAAGACGCAGGAATTGTGCCCGACGCCGTCACGCTCGCCAAGGGTCTTGGCGGCGGGTTCCCGGTAGGCGCACTGGTCACCTTCGGAAGTACGACGTCGGCCCTCCTCACCGCAGGGCAGCACGGCACCACTTTCGGCGGAAACCCGGTGGCTACGGCCGCAGCGCTGGCCACGCTGCACGCCATCGAAAGCCAAGGTGTCCTGCAGAACGTACTGACAGTCGGTGCGCACCTGCGCGAGGGACTGGCCGCCATCGATGCTGTCACTGACGTCCGAGGCGAGGGCCTGCTGATTGGCTTCGATGTGAACGCAGACGTCGCACCCGCCATGGTGACCGCAGCTTTGGATGCAGGCTTCATCATCAACAGTCCGGGCCCGCGGACCATCCGCCTCGCCCCTCCGCTGATCCTGACCACCGAGCAGGCCGACCGATTCCTGTCAGCCCTGCCCGCCTTGATCGCCACGGCTACCGCCCAAACCGCTAAGGACGCACAGTGAGCACGTCAACCACCCGCCACTTCCTCAAGGACACGGACCTGAGCCCAGCCGAGCAGGCTGAGGTCCTGGAACTCGCCGTCCGGATGAAAGCAGCACCGTACAGCGTGCAACCTTTCGCTGCTGAAGGCAACGGCCGCAAGACCGTCGCCGTGATCTTCGACAAGACCTCCACCCGCACGCGCGTTTCCTTTGCCACTGGCATCGCGGACATGGGCGGCAACGCCCTCATCATCAACCCCGGTGAAGCGCAGATCGGCCACAAGGAATCCGTGGAAGACACCGCGAAGGTCCTGGAACGCATGGTGTCCACCATTGTGTGGCGGACGGGTGCCCATTCGGGGCTGGTGGCCATGGCGGAAAACTCCAAGGTCCCTGTGATCAACGCCCTGTGCGACGATTACCACCCGTGCCAGCTCCTGGCTGACCTCCTGGCCGTCAAGGAGCACAAGGGGGAGCTCGCAGGATTGAGCATGGCCTACTTGGGCGATGCCGCGAACAACATGGCTAATTCCTACCTCCTGGCGGGCGTTACCGCCGGGATGCACGTCCGCATCTCCGGTCCAGAAGGCTACTTGCCTGCCCCGGAAATCGTGGCTGCCGCAGAAGAGCGCGCCGCGGAAACCGGTGGTTCAGTACTGATCACCAGCGACGCCGCGGAAGCCCTCAAAGGCGCCGACGTCGTGGCCACGGACACCTGGGTGTCCATGGGACAGGAAGCCGAGAAGGAAGCCCGGATGAACCTGTTCCACGATCACTCCGTGGATGAGGCTGCCATGGCGCAGGCCGCCCCTGACGCGGTGGTGCTTCACTGCCTCCCGGCCTACCGCGGCTATGAGATTTCCGCAGGTGTCATCGATGGCCCGCAGTCGATCGTCTGGGACGAAGCCGAGAACCGCCTCCATGCCCAGAAAGCGCTGATGGCTTGGCTGATGCACCGGTCGGGACTTGCGTTTGTTGACGGTCTTTCTCCCGTTGAAGGTACCGGGGAGAGCACGTTCTAGTGTCCGCCAACCCGTCCGTGCCGGGCGCCAGCCCGGCTACCAAGACTGCCCGTCAGGCTCGCATCACTGCGATCCTGACGGGAGAGTCCGTGCGTTCCCAGGCGGAGCTTGCGGCCTTGCTGGCGGACGACGGCGTCCAGGTCACCCAAGCCACCCTGTCCCGCGACCTCGTGGAATTGGGCGCGGTCAGGGTCCGCGGCAAAGAAGGCGCACTGGTCTACGCGGTTCCGGGGGAGGGTGGCGACCGCAACGCAAAGAGTGGCGTCACCCAGGAAATCCTCGACGCCCGGCTGACCAGGCTCTGCGGCGAGCTCTTGGTGACAGCCGAGGCTTCGGGCAACATCGTGGTGCTTCGCACCCCGCCGGGAGCCGCCAACTTCCTGGCCCTCGCCATCGACCACTCGGTGATGCCGTCAGTATTGGGTACGATCGCAGGCGACGACACTCTGCTCTTGGTCGCAAGGGATCCCGATGGCGGGGCGGAACTGGCGGCCCGCTTCCTCCGCATGGCCGAGGAAGCCGGACCCGGCAACTGACTGATTTTTCCAGCATTGATTCACACAGCATTGATTCGAATGAACCAAGCAACAACAAAGGAGCACTCTCGTGACTGAGCGCATTGTTCTGGCCTACTCCGGTGGCCTTGATACGTCCGTAGCCATCGGCTGGATCGGTGAAGCCACCGGCGCCGAGGTCATCGCTGTGGCCGTCGACGTCGGACAGGGTGGCGAGTCCTTGGAGACCATCCGCCAGCGCGCCCTTGGTTGCGGCGCCGTCGAAGCCTACGTGGCCGACGCCCGCGACGAGTTCGCCAACGAGTACGCCATGCCCACACTGAAGGCGAACGCCCTCTACCAAGGCCACTACCCGCTGGTTTCGGCCATCTCGCGTCCGGTCATCGTGAAGCACCTGGTGAAGGCTGCCCGCGAATTCGGCGCCACCACCGTAGCCCACGGCTGCACCGGCAAGGGCAACGACCAGGTCCGCTTCGAAGTGGGCATCCAGACCCTCGGCCCGGACTTGAAGTGCATCGCTCCCGTCCGAGACCTCGCCCTGACCCGCGACAAGGCCATCGCCTTCGCTGAGGAAAAGGGTCTGCCGATCGAGACCACCAAGAAGAACCCGTACTCGATCGACCAGAACGTGTGGGGACGCGCCGTCGAAACCGGTTACCTTGAGGACATCTGGAACGCTCCCACCAAGGACATCTACGATTACACCGCAACCCCGGAATTCCCGCCTGCGCCGGATGAGGTCATCATCTCCTTCCAGGCTGGCGTACCGGTTGCTATCGACGGCGTCAAGGTCACCCCGCTGCAGGCCATCCAGGAACTGAACCGCCGTGCAGGCGCGCAGGGCGTTGGCCGCATCGATGTCGTTGAGGACCGGCTTGTTGGCATCAAGTCCCGCGAAATCTACGAAGCCCCGGGTGCCATGGCGCTGATCACCGCGCACAAGCACCTCGAGGACATCACCATCGAGCGCGAGCAGGCCCGCTTCAAGGCCACCGTTGGCCAGCGCTGGTCCGAGCTGGTGTACGACGGACAGTGGTTCTCCCCGCTGAAGCGCTCGTTGGACGCGTTCATCGAGGACACGCAGCAGTACGTTTCCGGTGACATCCGCATGGTCCTCCACGGCGGCCAGGCGATCGTCAACGGTCGTCGCTCCGAGACCTCGCTGTACGACTTCGACCTCGCCACCTACGACACCGGCGACACCTTCGACCAGTCCATGGCGCGCGGATTCATCGAGCTGTGGGGCATGTCCTCCAAGGTTGCTTCCGGCCGCGACCTGCGCGTCGCAGGGCAGTGACACCGCAGCAGGGCCCCGGAACGCAGGGGTCCCCGGCCGAGCGTAGCGAGGTAGGGGAGCGTTCAGGGACCAACGAAGGTGCACTGTGGGGCGGCCGGTTCGCCGGCGGCCCCGCGGATGCGCTGGCCGCACTGAGCAAGTCCACCCACTTTGACTGGCGGCTTGCCCGCTATGACATTGCCGGTTCCAAGGCACACGCCCGCGTGCTGGCCAAGGCCGGACTGTTGGACGACGCTGAACTTGAAGGCATGCTCGCCGCCCTCACCCAGTTGGACGAGGACGTCGCCAGTGGCGCCTACCTCCCGGCCGAGAGCGACGAGGACGTGCATGGTTCGCTGGAGCGTGGACTGATCGAGCGCGCCGGAACCCAATTGGGCGGCAAGCTCCGCGCGGGACGTTCACGCAACGACCAAGTGGCTACTCTCGGCCGCATGTTCCTGCGTGACCACGCCCGGATCATCGCCCGCGGTGTCCTGGCCACCATCGACGCCCTCGTCGAGCAGGCCAAGGCCCACCATGGTGTTGCCATGCCGGGACGGACGCACCTGCAGCATGCCCAGCCGGTGTTGCTCAGCCACCACCTCCTGGCCCATGCCTGGGCGCTGCTCCGCGATGTGCAGCGACTCCAGGACTGGGACAAGCGCGCCGGTGTTTCGCCGTACGGTTCCGGTGCCTTGGCGGGATCATCCCTGGGGCTGGACCCGGAGGCTGTCGCTGCAGACCTTGGCTTCTTCTCGGCCGTCCACAACTCGATCGATGGCACCGCCTCCCGCGATGTCTTCGCCGAGTTCGCGTGGGTGTGCTCCATGATCGGCGTGGACCTGTCCCGCATCTCCGAGGAAGTCATCTTCTGGGCCACCAAGGAGTTCTCCTTCGTGACGCTGCATGATTCGTACTCCACGGGGTCCTCGATCATGCCGCAGAAGAAGAACCCGGACGTTGCCGAGCTCGCCCGCGGCAAGGCGGGACGCCTCATCGGCAACCTGACGGGCCTCCTCGCGACGCTCAAGGGCCTGCCGCTCGCGTACAACCGCGATCTGCAGGAGGACAAGGAGCCGGTGTTCGACGCCGCAGACACCCTGGAGCTGCTGCTTCCAGCTGTCTCGGGAATGATCGCCACGCTGAAATTCAACACTGAGCGCATGGAATCGCTGGCCCCGCAAGGTTTCGCGCTGGCAACGGACATCGCTGAATGGCTTGTCCGCCAAGGCGTTCCCTTCCGCGAGGCCCACGAGCTCTCCGGTGCTGCTGTCAAGCAGGCCGAAAGCCGTGGCGTTGAGCTTTGGGACTTGACGGACGAAGAGTACTCGGCGATCTCGGAGCATCTCACGCCCGAGGTCCGCAGTGTTCTGAGCACCGAGGGTTCGCTCAACAGCCGCAACTCGCAGGGCGGAACGGCACCAGCCGCCGTCGAACGCCAGTTGGTGGCCCTTGAAGCCGAACTGGACGCAGTGCGTTCCTACGCCAGCTAGACCACACTCGGGACGGTACGTCGCGGCACTGCCTTCGGGCAGGGATCGCGAGGTGCCGTCCCGCTGTGCGTTAATATGGCGCTATGACTCAGATCACCTCTGGGACGTTGCCCGCAGAGCTTCACAAAGCCGCCGACACCGTCACACGCCTCCTTGCCAAACTGGACGACTCATCCGTTGCCGAACCGTCGGAGCTTCCAGGCTGGACCCGGGGCCACGTGCTTGCCCACCTTGCCGGAATTTCCAACGCGATGGCCCGGCAACTGGAGTACGCGCGTCGCGGCCAGACCGTGGAACTGTACGACGGCGGCATGGACGGCCGTAACAAGGCCATCGCACTAGCGGCGGGGCACAGCCTCTCGCAGCACACGGAGGCCGTCACCACCGCCGTGGATGCGGCGATGACCGCGTTCGATGCCTTGGGCCCGGAGGACTGGCAGGCGCGTATCGCGTACCGGGACGGGACAGTGCTCGACGGCGGCCTGGCGCTCTGGCGCGAACTCACCATCCATGCGTCGGACTTGGGACTGGGGTTCGGGCCGGAAACGTGGAGCCGCCCGTTCTGCGAACACCTCATCGGGTTCCTCGCCGCTCGCGTTCCGGACTCCTACAAACTGGTCCTCCAGCCCACCGGCCTGCCCCAAAGGACCATCGGCACTGGCGGTACGTCAATCGCCATTACCGGCATGCTGACGGACATCGCGGCATGGCTGGCCGGGCGGGAACCGAGCTTGGGCAGCCTGCGCGCCACCGCCGCCGCAGACGGAATCGAGCTGCCTGAGCTGCTGCCCTGGCCGGCCGCCCAACCCGCCAACCGCTAAGCACCCAGACGCTCTCTCAAGGATTTCCCTCTTTGGGGCGGCCCTCTCTCAAGGATTTCCCTCTTTGGGGCGGCCCTCTCTCAAGGCCCCTTGGAGAGAGGGACGGCCGGAAGGGGGCGGTCGGTGACAGGGACGGCCCCTACGAGATTTTGGGCCGTGCCGCTGTCCGCCACAAGTGCATGGTGGCGTAGGAGCGCCACGGGCTGACTTCCCGGAAATCCGCGCTGAGACCAGCCCCGGAGGGCAGCACCTTCAAGCCGTTCCGGACCGCGGCATCGTTGGCCAGGAAGACGTCGGGCGCGCCAAGCACCCGCATGGCGACATACCCCACAGTCCACGGCCCAACGCCGGGCAACGGCAGAAGCTTCCTTCCCAGGCTCTCGAGGTCGTCGCCGTACCCGAAGTCAAGCGATCCGTTGGCCATTGCCCCGGCCGCAGCCACGATGGAATCGATCCGGCGTTGTGGGCCCCTGAGTAGTGCCCGCCCGTGCTCGGCGAGTTCCGCGGACGTCGGAAAGTGTCGCGCCAAGCCGGAAGAGACGCCATCGGCGGGGGATCCGGCCGCCGACAACTGTGTGAGGGCCGTTCGGGCGGCGGCCACGGTGATCTGCTGGCCGATCATGGCCCTGATCAGTAGTTCCTGGGGGTCGACAGCGCCCGGCACACGGATTCCTGGAATCGACGTGACGCTCTCCGTGAGCCGGGGGTCCGTTGCCAGCGCGTCGTCAATCGCCTGGGGGTCCGCGTCCAGGTCGAACAACCTCCGTACGCGGCTGAGCAGTGCCGGGAGGTCGTGGAGGTCCACAGCGGTTGCCGTCAGCCGCAGTGGCTTGCCCTTTGCCGAGGGGTTGTAGGCCACAGAGAACGAAGCATTGCCGTGCGGAAGGCGCAGGGTGCGCGCGTAAGTTCTGGTTCCGTCCGCGGACGTGCTCGCCACCTCGATGCCCGGCACCGCGCGAACTGACAGGAAGTCGAAGATCCCCGGATCGAACGGTTCCCTGTAGGGCAGGTTCAGCGTCAGGGCCGCGGGAGCCGCCTCGGATGGAGCCGCAGAACCACGGCGAAGTCCGGATTTCACCCCGGTGGCGCGCACCGCCGTCGGGGTCATCGCGAAAACCTCACCGATGGTGTCGTTGAATTGCCGCACGCTGTTGAATCCCGATGCAAATGCAACGTCCGCCAGGAGCATGTCGGTTGAAACGAGGAGCGTCCTGGCTGTTTGCGCCCTGCTGGCCCGTGCCAGCGAGAGGGGACCGGCACCCAGCTCATGGCTGAGGATCCGGTTGAGCTGCCGGGCGGAGTAGCCCAGGCGGTGCGCAAGTCCGTCGACACCCTCGCGGGTGATGATGCCGTCGTTGATCAACCGCATCGCCCGTCCGGCGACGTCCGAGCGGATGTTCCATGCAGGCGTACCCGGAACCGCCTCGGGGAGGCATCGTTTGCAGGCGCGGTACCCGGCTTCGTGCGCCGCGGCGGAGGTTTCGTAGAACGTGACGTTCCGCGCCTTGGGTGTCCGGGCGGGGCAGGACGGCCGGCAATAGATTCCGGTGGAGCTGACGGCTGTGAAGAATTGTCCGTCGAAGCGGGTGTCGCGGGCATCGATCGCCCTGTAGCGCTGCCAGAAGTCCATTGCTTCATCCTGCCAGCCCTCGGAAGCCATTGCTAGCGGAAATCGGACATAGCCGTTTCACTGGTTTTGCTAGGGTCTGGGCATGAACAAGTCCACCGGGAACGGCGTCAGTGACCCGAGTGAAGTGCGGGGATTCCTCGGGGGAGACGCCCGCGCCATCGCTCCGTTGATCCTTGGCGCCGTGCTGACCCATCGCTCGGACGCCGGCCCGGTCTCGGTCAGGCTCACGGAAGTTGAGGCGTACATGGGTCCGCGCGACTCGGAACATCCCGATCCTGGCTCGCACACCTTTGGCGGGCCCACAGCCCGGAACTCGCCCATGTTCGGACCGCCGGGATTTCTTTACGTCTACTTCACATACGGCATGCACTACTGCGCCAACATCGTCTGCGGCGCCGACGGCGCACCCTCGGCCTTACTCCTCCGCGCCGGCGAGATCGTGGAGGGCGAAGAGCTCGCTGCCGTTCGCAGACCAGCCTCCAAGGCACACAAGGACCTTGCAAGCGGCCCCGCCAGGCTCGCTTCCGCGCTCGGACTCACGACGGCGGACACGGGCCGCGACGCGCTCGCGGAACCGTTCAGCTTGTGGTTGCCTGGGACGCCGGTAGCGGCCGTGGCCAGCGGACCGCGGGTTGGGGTGGCAGGCCCGGGCGGAACCACCGAATATCCGTGGCGCTTCTGGATTGAAGATGATCCCACGGTGTCGAGGTACAAGGCTGCCCGGCCCCGAAACCGGTCGACAGCAGGGTGACTTTCCACCGCGCAAGGTGAACTTTGTGTGACGCAGTCCGCTGTATGACCTGTACCCCCCACGTTTACCAAAATCGCTGTAGAATGGACGGTCTGTCTTTTGCGATAGGGGTTACGGTTCGATGCACGACGCTGATTTGGTCCACGAGCAGGAATACGTTGCCGGGCTGTACGCCCGGCTCGATGAGCTGCGCGCAGAAAAGCGCGCCCAGCTGGCGCAGGTGCGCAAGGCCGGCGCGGTGGGAACCATGCAGAACGTTTCCGAACGTGACGCGTTCGCCGCACTGTACGAAGACCGCCTGGCCCAGCTGGACGCCGTCGACGACCGCTTGGTCTTCGGTCGCCTCGATCTGGATTCGGGGGAGGCCCAGTACATCGGCCGTATCGGGCTGTCCACTGCTGATCTCCAGCGGCTGATGGTCGACTGGCGTGCGCCCGAGGCCGGCCACTTCTACCAGGCGACCGCCTTCGACCGCCAAGGTGTGCGCCGTCGTCGTCACCTGATCCTGCAGGGGCGGGACGTCAAAGCAATCGAAGACGACGTCCTGGACGCTGGGATGCTCGCGGACAACGACTCCCTCCAGGGCGAAGGTGCGCTGCTGGCTGCGTTGAACTCCAAGCGCACGGGCCGCATGTCGGACATCGTGGGCACCATCCAGTCCGAACAGGACCGGATCATCCGTTCCTCCATATCCGGCGCGCTGGTCGTTCAGGGTGGTCCCGGAACGGGTAAGACCGCCGTTGCGTTGCACCGCGCGGCGTACTTGCTTTATACGCACCGCGATCGGCTCAAGAGTGCCGGTGTCCTGCTGGTCGGACCGTCGTCGTCCTTCATGCACTACATCGAACGTGTGCTCCCGTCCCTCGGTGAGACGGGTGTGGTCATGGCCAGCCTTGGCCGCCTGATGCCAGGCATCAACGCCATTCCCGAGGACAACGCGGACATTGCTGCGCTCAAGGGCAAGCTGGACATGGCAACTGTGGTGGCAAATGCCGTGGCCAACCGGCAGCGGACGCCTGCAGAGGACAGAATCCTCGAAGTTGATTCGCGGAAGCTGACACTGACAGTCCGTCAGGTGCGCCGTGCCCGGGAAAAGGCGCGCGCCACGGGAAAGCCCCACAACGAAGCCCGGCTCACGTTTGTCAAGATCCTCCTGCGCGAACTCACGGAACAGCTGACGGACCTCGTCGAAGAGGGCAACATCGGCAATAACGCCGACCGCGCCTATCTGGCCGAAGACGTCCGGTCTGCCCGGGACGTACGCATCGCACTGAACCTCTGCTGGATGCCGATGACTCCTGAGAAGCTGATCTCCGAGCTCTTCAGCAAGCCGGCCATCCTTGAAGCCTGCACGCCGCACCTGACGCCCGCGCAGCGTTCGTTGCTGCAGCGTCCAGTGGATGCACCGTGGACGGAAGCAGATGTTCCGTTGCTGGACGAGGCTGCGGAATTGCTGGGTGAGCTGGATCCGGCTGCGGGCAGGGGACTGGCCCAACAGGAAGCTGACCGCGCGCGCGATCTCGCCAACGCCAAGCAAACACTTGCCAACATGGAAGCGATGGGCGTGGACGTCCTGGTGACGGCTGAAGAGCTGGCTGAACAGAACCAGGAACGCGAAGGGCGCTTGACCGCGGCCGAACGCGCCACAAGCGACCGGTCGTGGGCCTTCGGCCACATCGTGGTTGACGAGGCGCAGGAACTCTCGCCCATGCAGTGGCGGCTCCTGGTGCGTCGCTGCCCGTTGAAGTCCTTCACCATCGTGGGCGACATCGCCCAGACGAGTGCCGCGGCCGGCGCCAATTCGTGGCAGAGCGCTTTGGCGCCGTCGTTCGGTGATCGCTGGACGTTGGAAGAACTTACCGTCAACTACCGCACACCGTCGCAGATCGCAGAAGCCGCAGTCCGCATGGCCAACCGCGCAGGCCTCGTCGTCTCAGCACCCAAGGCCGTCCGCGAAGGCAAATGGTCACCCATCGTGGACCACGTCGAGGCAGACGGCATTGTGAAGCGCTTGGTTGAGGTCCTGCCGGAGGAAGTCGAGGCCATCGACGGGGGCCTGCTGGCTGTCATTGCCGACGGACCTTTGCTCCCGCAGGCAACTGCTGCCCTGCGGGCGGTCTACGGCCGCCGCATCGGAGCGGGCGCCGGCAGCTACGAGCAAGACATCGTGGTCATCAGTCCCAAGGAAGCCAAGGGACTGGAATTCGACGGCGTCGTGGTCCTTGAACCGGCTGCCATGCTGAACCACGAGCATGGCAAAGTGGGCGACCTTTATGTCGCGATGACACGAGCCACGCAGCGTCTGCGCCTCATCGCGGCCGCACCGGTTCCTGCCGGCATCGAGCGCTAGGAAAAACGGACCCTGCAATCCTGCTAACTTAGATCTCGTGTCACACGTAAACAACCTCGAGTCCCAACACAACGATCCCGCCTTTGCCAACGTATGGCAGGAGCTCAAATGGCGCGGCCTGGTCCACGTTTCCACTGATGAAACGGAACTGGAAAAGCTGCTCGCCGGGGACCCGATCACGTATTACTGTGGCTTCGATCCCACTGCGCCGTCCCTGCACTTGGGCAACCTGGTGCAGTTGCTGGTGATGCGCCGCCTTCAGCTGGCCGGCCACAAGCCGCTGGGCTTGGTGGGCGGTTCCACCGGCCTGATCGGTGACCCGCGTCCGACGGCGGAACGCACCTTGAACACCAAGGACACCGTCGCGGAGTGGGTGGGCTACCTTCAGGGCCAGGTGCGCCGTTTCCTCAGCTTCGAGGGCGAAAACCCAGCCCGCATGGTTAACAACCTCGACTGGACCGCGCCCCTGAGCGCCATCGATTTCCTGCGTGAGATCGGCAAGCACTTCCGTGTGGGCACCATGCTCCGCAAGGATGCCGTGGCGTCCCGCCTGAGCTCGGATGAAGGCATCAGCTACACAGAGTTCAGCTACCAGATCCTGCAGGGCATGGATTACCTCCAGCTCTTCCGCGACTACGGTTGCGCGCTGCAGACCGGTGGCTCGGATCAGTGGGGCAACCTCACCAGCGGTACGGAACTCATCCGCAAGGTGGAGGGCAAGAGCGTGCATGCCTTGGGCACCCCGCTCATCACCAACTCGGATGGCACCAAGTTCGGCAAGAGCGAGGGCAATGCCATTTGGCTGGATCCGGATATGTGCAGCCCGTACACGTTCTACCAGTTCTGGCTCAACACGGCGGACGCGGATGTGGTGGATCGCCTTAAGGTCTTCACGTTCCTTTCCCGTGCTGAGATTGAAGAGCTCGGGCAGGCCGTGGCGGAACGTCCGTTTGCCCGTGAAGGCCAGAAAAAGCTCGCGTTCGAAGTGACTTCTCTCGTACACGGCGTCGACGCAACCGAGAAGGTCATCGCCGCTTCGGCCGCGCTTTTCGGAAACGGCGACCTCACCGTCCTGGATGAGCGCACCCTCGAAGCCGCCACCGCCGAACTTCCCTCTGCGAAAATCGGCACCGACGGTTTGGGGATCATCGACCTCCTGGTGGCCTCAGGTCTTTCGGACAGCAAATCAGCTGCTCGCAGGACCGTGGGCGAGGGTGGGGCATACGTCAACAACACGAAGGTGTCCGATCCCGACGCCGTCATTGCACAGGACGAGCTTCTGCACGGCCGCTATTTGCTCCTTCGCCGGGGCAAGAGGAACTTGGCCACTATTGAGGTTTCGGCCCAGGTTTCCTCATAATCCAGCTCTAAAAGGGCCGGCAGCCCCAGTGGTTGCCGGCCCTTTTTCTGTTTAAGCCTGTTGGTGCCCTGGCAGAGCAGGCGGTGGGGTGGCTGGGTGGGGTGGTGTGATGGGCTTCACTGGGGTTGTTGTTGGTGTGTTTGGCGGGTTGGGGGGTGTTGGTGGGCTTGTTTGTTCAGTGTTTGCGGGGTTTTTGGGTGGTGTTGGGGTGGATTTGGTGTGGGGGTGGGGCGCGTGTAAAGTTATTCGAGTCGCCGCCGCTGATGCGGAAAGTTAGCGACAATCTCCCTTCAAATCACCGGTTCCGGTAGTGCTTTTGTGTGCTTCTGGTGGGTGTGGGAGGCCTGGTGGCTGGTTTGCTTTGTGCGGCTGGTTCGGGTAAGTTTGAAAAGTTGCTCCGGAGCGATCCTGGACCCTGTTGGGGTGTGGGTGGTGCCGGTTAGTGTCTGTTGTTTGAGAACTCAATAGTGTGCCAAGTTTGTTGATACCGATTGTTTTACAATTGGTTGAAATTTATGCCAGTTCTGTCATGCACCCCCGTGTGTGGTGGGCTGGTTTTCAGCTGGTTTCGAATTTTG
>NZ_JAOEFX010000089.1 GCF_025421775.1 Paenarthrobacter aurescens
CGCCGATGCGCTCGAGCAGCTCAACCTCAAGCGCAATGCCCGCCACGATTGGTACGACGCAGAAAACAGCCTGACCCCCGAGGTGCGCGAAGCGCTGTTGAAACAGCTCGGTTATCTGCGCAACAAGAACAACTGCCTGTACCGCACGGACATTCCGGCGCTGTTTCGCGGTGACGAGCGCACGCCGTTCGAGCTGGCGAACGACGGCACCATGCTGCCGCGCTATCACCACGAACCCGGCGCGACCACACACAAGCCGATCAGCGCGACGTTCAGTCTCCAGGCAGGACAGGGATATGCCCGCGCCCCCGATCCCGAATACCTGCG
>NZ_JAOEFX010000090.1 GCF_025421775.1 Paenarthrobacter aurescens
CACGCCCAACTCTAAGGAGGATCTTATTCACTTCCGTATCGCCGACGATTATCTGCTGCGTGAATTGCTCATGATCCAGATCAAACACTTTTTCAAAAGAATGAGAGAAAGGACCATGACCCAAATCATGCAGGAGGGCTGCGCACAAGGATAGTAACCGCTCCTCTGGTTTCCATTCCGGTCTGCCCTCGAAAACATCATCCACGATTCTCCGGACAATCTCGTATACTCCAAGCGAATGGCTAAGCCGACTATGTTCCGCACCATGAAAGGTTAGATAAGTCGTTCCCAGCTGTTTGATCCTACGAAGCCGCTGAAATTCCT
>NZ_JAOEFX010000091.1 GCF_025421775.1 Paenarthrobacter aurescens
GATCAAAGTGCCACTGTTCGTACAGATTGGCGAAGTGGTAAAAGTGGACACCCGCTCTGGCGAATACGTTTCCCGCGTAAAATAATCGTCAAAACAGGCGCATCATCGATGCGCCTGTTTTATTTCCGCGCTCTTCCCCGCACCGCGTCTTTTTTCAGCAGCTTAACCGCCATCATGGCGTATCCGGTCTATGCTTTAAAAGCTGTACTTTTACTGCAACCAACAAGGATATGGCTATGTTAAAGAAAAGTATTGTCGCGATTTTCTCGGTACTGGTGCTTTCCTCGCTGCTTTCAGCCTGTAACACCACGCGTGGCGTAGGCG
>NZ_JAOEFX010000092.1 GCF_025421775.1 Paenarthrobacter aurescens
AATGCAATGTATAAATTTAATTAGCAAGAGATATGTTTTTACTAGTACGTACCATTCAATTCGTTGAATGGTATTTTAATGTGTACATCTTTATATATAAGGAGAGATATCAATGGGCAAAGTATACGTATTTGATCACCCGCTTATTCAACATAAATTAACTTACATACGCGATGTAAAAACTGGAACGAAAGAGTTTCGTGAATTAGTTGATGAAGTGGCAAGCTTAATGGCTTTTGAAGCGACACGTGATTTACCGCTAGAAGACGTTGAAATTGAAACACCGGTTTGCAAAACAAAGTCAAAAGTTATTGCAGGAAAAAA
>NZ_JAOEFX010000093.1 GCF_025421775.1 Paenarthrobacter aurescens
GTTCCGCCGAGCTGGATAAGAGCCTGATTGAACGCATCATCGATCCGCTCACTCATCTGGTGCGCAACAGCCTCGATCACGGCATCGAGCCGGTTGAGATGCGCGTGCAGAAGGGTAAACCGGCGAAAGGCAACCTGACGCTGTCGGCGGAGCATCACGGCGGCAATATCGTCATTGAGGTGACCGATGATGGCGCCGGGCTGAACCGCGAGAAGATCCTGGCGCGCGCCCATAAGCAGGGGTTAAGCATTAGTGATAACGCCAGCGATGAAGAGGTGTGGATGCTGATTTTTGCCGCCGGCTTCTCGACCGCCGAGCAGGT
>NZ_JAOEFX010000094.1 GCF_025421775.1 Paenarthrobacter aurescens
AGTTCCGGCCAGGTGAGACGGATCTCTGCCAGCAGGCTGTGGCCGGCGGCACAGGTGGGCATTTTTGGTGAGGTCACTACGCGGTGCGGTGCCAGATTCAGCGCCAGCATCCCGCTGTGCCAGCCATTGAGCAGCTGACGGAAAATAGTGCTGTGCGTTTGTGTGCACAGCAGGCCGGGATGGCGATAGCCGCGCTCCACCAGGCTGTTTACCAGCTGGCGAATGGCTTTCGCATAGTCCACGCCGATGCTGATGCCGGCAGAATCCTGATGCACGCCGCCGATGTCCATCACCGGCAGGCCGGAGTTGCTCAGCAGGC
>NZ_JAOEFX010000095.1 GCF_025421775.1 Paenarthrobacter aurescens
ATATTCTGCAACGCAAACATCAGGTCTTCAGGCAACATCTGCCGGCTTTCCTCAAAAGCCGTGCGGGCGGCGATCATGATGGCCTCACGGATCATGCCTCGGTCTGCGCGTGTTAATCGTGATTCTTCTGCTGCCTCTCCGCCGGTGATCATCAGGCGGGCGGCAATTTCCATTTCACCGAGTACGTCACGCTCCTCATCCTTATCCTCATCGTCATCAATGTCCGGAAGGGCGTCTTCACTGATGATCAGTTCATCCGGTTTTGCCTGCATCAGCAGATGTGAGTCACCGAACGGTGCGAGAGAAATAACTTT
>NZ_JAOEFX010000096.1 GCF_025421775.1 Paenarthrobacter aurescens
AATTAAGTCATGTATTCTCTCTTATAGGGAAAATAAATTAGAAAATTTTCCTTATTTGATACAATAAAGAGCTTTGCTTTATAATAAAATTGTTGTTCGGATAAAAGGAGGAAGAAGGGCATGTCCGAGGTTGGAACTTTAAAAAAAGGATTAGATATCTTCTCTTTGCTTTTAAACCGTCCGAATATGACTATTCCAGAAATGATGGAAGCGCTCGGTTTTAATAAGAGTACGATGTATCGTCTTGTGAGCACGCTTGAGCAAAACGGATTTATTGTAAGAAACCCGTCTAACCGCTATACGGTTTCACC
>NZ_JAOEFX010000097.1 GCF_025421775.1 Paenarthrobacter aurescens
GTCAATAAACTGCAGCTGCAGCACCTTTTCATGGTTGCCCGGACTGTTGGAATCAAAACCGTGCAGATAGATGATCATGATTATCCTCAGCGTGGAGTGAGATCCGGGCAGCGGCGATTATCTGCCCGACGCTTTGTGCGCCAGCCAGCGATCCTGCAGGTCACTGAGCTGACGGTGATTTTGCCGCCAGCGCTCGCTGGCCTGCAAACTCTGACGGTCAAAACGTCCCTGATGGTATAACTGCGTGACGCGCGTCGCCTGGATCGGCGTCAAATTATCCAGCACGCTCACCGCGCCAGCACGCTGATTG
>NZ_JAOEFX010000098.1 GCF_025421775.1 Paenarthrobacter aurescens
TCGATGCGCGCCGTCTTCTGCTTTGCCTCGTCTGCCGCGCCCACGCCCTTCTGCAGGATGGCCTCGCTGATTTTATCCAGCGCCTCTGCCGGACTGGCCAGCACGGCGAGCAGCCCCTTGATGCGCTCCGCGGAGCGCTTGATGCTGGTGACGTTGGCAAACGGGTTAAAGCGCAGCGTGGCACCGTCCAGATAGACGCCGCCCGCCTGCCGGCAGAAGTTTTCATAGCTTCGCCCCATGTCGATAACCCAGCCGAAGCCGCCGGAGTTGAGCGCCTGTCGCAGCGTCTCCTGAATCAGGAAGCTTT
>NZ_JAOEFX010000009.1 GCF_025421775.1 Paenarthrobacter aurescens
GAGAGTAGGACACCGCCGGACACACATTAACGGCAGAGCCCCGACCACGACGGTCGGGGCTCTCCCCATTTAAACCACCACACCCGAACCGACCCGGATTACACCCGTCACACCAGACCCAAAAACATACCCACCAGACCCACAACACACTGCAGGACCAGAATTCTTATCCAACACATCCCAACACCGCGTCCACTACGTGGCTGCGTTGGTTGTCTTTTCTGTGGACCAGGTACTCCGTGATGGGCGGAATTGGGTCCGTGAAGTCAAGCAAGACCAAACGGGGATCATCGTTAAACTCGTCCTCCGCGATGACGCCGATACCTAAGCCGGCGATAACAGCGGCATGGACCGCTTCCCTGCTGTCCGTTTCGAGTACTTCGGACGGCTGGAGCTGAGCTGCCAATAGCGCCGTCTCGATGGTTCTGCGCGTAACGGAGCCTTTCTCCCGGATTATCAGCGGGTGGTTGACCAGGTCACGGAGGCGGATCACCTTGGCCGCAGCCAAAGCGTGGCCCTGACGCACGAACGCCACGAGGTCCTGCGTTCCGAGCGCGAGGGCCACGAGGTCCGGATGGGGTGTCTCGTCCGCGATGATGCCCACATCGACGGTCCCGGCCAACACGCGTCCGCGTATTTCTGCGGAGTTTCCGCTGATGAGCTGGATGCTGACCCCGGGGTTTCGGCGTCGAAAGGTGCTGAGTAAGCTCACGGCGTTGATGGGTGCGTCGGTGCCGAAGCGCAGTTCTCCCTGCATTACGTAGCGTGCTTTGGCGAGGACTGCCTCGGCCTCCATCTCCGCTGCGAACAACGTGGCAGTGACGGCGAACAACTTCGCTCCCAAGGGGGTGAGTTCCACCGACCGTCCGGCGCGCTGCAGGAGACTAACCCCGTGGTGGCGTTCCAGTAGGCGGACCTGCTCAGAGAGCGTTGGTTGGCTGACATGTGCCGCAGCGGCGGCTGCCACATAGCTTCCGTAGGTGGCTACATAGTGGAACGCCCGCAAGTGGGTCAGATTCATAGGCATGACCTAAGTCTCCTATAGATGGGAACGGCTCTTCCTATGCGTTGTTGTGCGAAGCCAGTACCGTCGTCGGTGTGAAGAATGAACCCCACGTCCTTGTTGTCGGCATCGACGGCGTCCGTTACGACTCGCTCCTCGCAGCAGATACTCCTGTGTTGGACCGGATCGCGGAGCAAGGCTTCCTGGTCCCAGTCCGCGTGCACGAGAAAAATGCCACCATCTCCGGACCGGTGTGGGCCACTGTGGCTACTGGCGTGTATGCCGACCGGCACGGGGTGTCGGGCAACAGCCACCATCCGGCGGAGCTCGATACTTTCGTGGATTTCACCGCGGCTGTGCGTGCCGCCCGACCTGAGCTTCAGACTATGATCGCCGCCAGTTGGCACCCTCTTGCGGCCAAAACAGCATGCGGACCCATCTTCTCTTCCCGCGGCTGGGTACCGGCGCAGGACCCCGAAGAAGCGAACGACGCCGACAGCTGGGTCAGCGCCGATGACGCAGTTGCGCAATACGCGGTCGCGCGGCTGAAGGATGAGGATCCCGCCGCCTCTTTTGTGTACTTTGGGGAGGCCGACGTGGAAGCCCACAACCATGGCACGGGTGCCGGCTACCCGTCAGCCATTCAACGTTGCGACTCGCGCCTTGGGGCCCTGCTCGAAGCTGTTGAGTCAAGGCCCGGCCGGGTTGGGGAAGACTGGACCATCATCGTCGTCACGGACCACGGGCACCTCGACACGGGTGGCCATGGCGGTGAGACCGACGTCGAGCGCACAGCCTGGATCGCGGCCATGGGCACAGGCGCACCCCACGACGTGACCGCAGTGGACCACGCCGATATCTTCCCCCAGGTGCTCGCAGCGTTCGGCATCGCAGCCCAGGGATCCGATGGCGTACCGTTTGGGTGCCGGCAGGACCCGCGTCAGAAGCCGCCTGCGGAGGGCCTGCGTAGCACGGCAGGCTCTCGTTGACCCTTACGGTAACGGCGGCCGTCCTCTTGGCGGCGGTCCTGCACAGTGCTTGGAATGCTATCGCCAAGGCGATTCCGGACCGGCTCGCATCGTCCACGATGATTGCCCTGGCCTATTTGGCCTCAGGACTCGTGGGCGCAGCGGTTTTGGGGGTTCCCCTTCAGCAGTCGTGGCCGTATGTGCTGGCCTCGGCAGCGCTCCAGACTTGTTATCTGATCCTGCTCACCACGTCCTACAAACACGGCGATTTCTCCCAGGTCTATCCGCTGGCCCGTGGTCTTGCGGTACTGCTGGTCACAGCCGTTGCCACCACGTTCCTGGCGGAACGGCTAAGCCTGTGGCAGCTGGCCGGGGTGGCGGTGGTTACGGGTGCGTTGCTGAGCCTTGCCCTCATAGGGCCGGGCAGAGCAGGGCCGGGCAAACCGGCTACCAGCAACCGCAAGGGCACCTTCTTCGCCGTGCTGACTGGCGCTGCCATTGCGGCCTACACCTTGGTGGACGGTGTTGGAGTCCGTTTGTCAGGTCAGCCGTTGGCCTATATCTCGTGGCTGTTCCTGTTGCAGGGCATGCTGATTCCAATAGTGTGCTGGCGCATGGCCACGGATCGGCGTTCTTTCCCACAAAGGGTGGCGCGGTATTGGAAGCCGGGGTTCGTTGGCGGGCTGGTGTCCCTGCTGGCCTATGGGATTGTGGTGTTGGCGCAGAGCATGGCGCCACTGGCCTTGGTATCCGCGCTAAGGGAGACCAGTGTCCTGTTGGCGGGGATCATCGGCGCAGTGTTCTTCAAAGAAAAGTTCAGCCATGTGCGGCTTGCCCTGACTGTCGTCGCAGTGGCGGGTATCGCCGCCATCCAGCTCGGCCAGTAACCTCGCTGGAACCTGGCCAGACGTGCAGTTGCGCAGGACTAGCCCGAGTAGAACTCCGACAACTCCGCGATCAGCTTCTCCGGCGCCTTGTTCGGGCCATCATGCCCGAACCCGGGGAGGATGGTGTAGCTCGATCCGGAGAGGACTTTATGGATCTGGCCGCAGGCAACACCAAAGTAGGCGGGACTCTTTTCGCCCACAACGATCAGCGTCTCCAACGGCAGGTCGAGGAACGGCTCAGGGGGCATATCGGCAGCGATGACTGCCTTGATTTCGCGTACGCCGCAGGTCATCAGCTCACGCATTTGCTTACCCAGAGGCGTCCCGGCGGCCAGTTTGTTGGCCAAGGTCAACATGGACAATGGCATGCGTGCGAAGGCACCGCCGGTTTCCACGCCCTTGATCAGGACGGCCAGGGCGCGATCGTAGTCTCCCGCCGCCGCCGCGCGTTCATAATCGGGTGTCCAGTCGGCCTTAACGCTGTGGTTGACCGAGACTGCGGGGTCGTAAACCGCGAGGCGCTCAACCGGCAGCGTCCGTGCTGCATGCAGCGCCACGGCACCGCCGAAGCTGTGCCCGAACACATCAGTGCTGGACGTGTGCTTCATGACGGCGTCGAGGTCCCGGATATCGGCCTCGATCGTGTAATCCTCGGCCTGCGGGGATGAGTCGCCGCGTCCACGCCGGTTGAAAGTATGAACGGGGCGGCCAAGGGCTTCGCTGAGTTTCTGCGCGAAACGCGTGTAGTCGGCGGCCGTCACCATTGAGGCAGGAACGACGACGACGCCGGAACCTGCCGCTGCCAGCTCACCGCCCGTGGTGAGTACTTCGAGGTGTCCGCCGTCGGCTGTGATGATGATGTCGCGCGTCATGACTCGAGCCTAGCCGAGCGACCTGAATGCGGGCAGCATGCCGGTCCCTTATGTGGAAAAGCAGCCAGCGTGGAAGGGCACTCAGCGTTTGAAGTAGTCCGAAATATCCGAGACGAGTTCGTTGACGGCCGCAGGAATGGAACCATGGAATCCCTTGGGTGAGACCTCCAGGGTGCTGCCGGGGACGGCCCTGTTCAGCCGTGCGGCGGTGACCTTGTAGAACCGTGGACTCTTTTTGCCCACCATGAAGTGCGTGCTGGAAGGCAGTACCGAGAAGTCGCGCGGAGTCTCGGTGGCCTCGAAAGCAGCTTTGAGCTCGCCGACCCCCGATGGCATCAGCTCACGGAAGAGCTTGTTGACCTTGGTCCGCGACACCACAGCCATGAGCCCAACCAGGACAGGCTCCGGGACGCGGGCAAGGGCAGTTCCTGGATGCATGCCCCGCTTCATCCGGGCCATTGCACGGTTAATGTCGCCCTTGTTGACGGACTCGGCAAATCCGGCCAGCCAGTCGGTGTCCATGCTCCCGTCGATGTTCACCGCGGCGTCGTACACGGCGAGCTTGTCCGGTTCGTGACGGGTTCCGGCAAAGGCCTGTGCGGCATTCAAAGCTACAGACCCACCCAGGCTGTGGCCGAAGATATTCCGGGCTCCGGTGGCGTCCATGATGGTCCGGACGTCGGCGATTTCCGTTGCCATGGAGTAGTTGTGCGGCTGTTCGGTGGACTTGCCCCGGCCTCGGCGGTCGTAAACGTCCACTGCCCAGCCATCGCCCAGCCCCTTGGCCAAAGCAATGGAGAAGGGCCGATAAATGAGTGCCGTAAGGAACGCTCCACCGATGAGCACTACCCGACGCTCCCCGGGTGCGTCCTCCGTGCCGTAGCTGTACAAGGCGAGCTTGCCGCCGTCGTGCGTCTTTATATCGCGTTCCCTCACCGGAACATCCTAGGTGGCCCCGGCTGGTTCCCCGTGGAGCTGGTTCCCGGAAAGGAACCGGGCGATCCGGGCCGCGAGCCGCCTGCCTGGCCGCAGGGGACCTTCATGGAACTGCAACGGCACAATCGCGAAGTCAATCGCGGGCACGGCCCCGGCCAGGATGCGCCCGGTTTCTGCGAAGTACGACGGACTCCAACCACCGCTGAGCATCAGCGTGGGGGTGGAGAGATTCATGAAGTCGTGGAGGTGCGCGTCGGCGTCGAGTACCGCCCGCATTTCGACGACGGCGGTGGGCAGCAACGAGCGCATCTCCAGGCCCAGCCGGGTCCGGGCCGACAGGACGCTGAGAGTACGCAGCGCGCCCATGGGCAGGTAGGAAATCGGCCCCGCGGTTCCCAAGCCCTGCACCAGGTGCGCCCAGGCGTGGTCAAGTTGGCCGGCTGTCACAGCTTCCTCGAGTTCGGGCCGCCACCGGCTGCTCAGGTTGCCTGAAAGCGACACCGCGGCGTCGTACGTGACCAGTCTGTTGATCTTGGCCCGACGGGCGGCCTGCAGGGCGACGAAGCCGCCATAGCTGTGTGCCACAACATCGGTGGAACCGCTTTTCGCCATCACCGCCTGGAGGTCGGCGATCTCGGTATCCACCGAATAGCCAGGCGGCTGCGGTGCAGACTGCCCCCGGCCACGCCGGTTGTAGCTGTGAACCGGTCGCCCCAGCATGATGCTCAGGGTCCGCGCGAATGGCCAGTACAGGGAGTCGGTTACCAAAGTGCCATGGACAAGCACGACGCCGGCCGGTTCAGCGGGTGCCTTCGAGCCGGGAATTGAAGCACCCGACGCCGGGCGGAACGTGTGTACCTCAAGCTGCCCGCCGCCGTCGTCCGTTTCAACCGTCCATGACTCCACAGCCCCGAGTCTATGCGTTCCCCTGATCTTGGGGTCCGGAAGTAAAGGCCCGTAATGACCGGTAAACTTAAGGACTGTGACTTCCGCAAACACCCCAGCCCTGAACACCTCCGCAGAGCCCATCGACGCCAGCGAGCAAATGCGCATCCGTATGGAGAAGCGCGCCAAGCTGATCGAGCGCGGCACAGAGGCCTATCCGGTGGGTGTTGAACGGACCCATTCCCTCGGCGAAATCCGCGAGAAGTACGCGCACTTGGAAGCCGATGAAACCACCGGCGATACCGTTGGCGTTACCGGCCGCGTCGTTTTTGTGCGCAACACCGGCAAGCTCTGCTTCGCCACCCTCCAGGAGGGCGGGGTGGACGGCAAGGGCGTACGCCTCCAGGCAATGCTGAGCCTTGCGAACGTCGGTGAGGAAGCGCTCGCCGAGTGGAAGGCCCTGGTTGACCTGGGCGACCACGTTTTCATCAAGGGCGAAGTCATTTCCTCCCGCCGCGGCGAGCTGTCCGTCATGGCTGACTCCTGGTCCATGGCGTCCAAGGCCCTGCGCCCACTCCCGGTTCTGCACGCGGAACTGAACGAAGAGACCCGCGTTCGCCAGCGCTATGTGGACCTTATGGTCCGCGACGAAGCCCGCGAGATGGTCTACAAGCGGGCCGCCATCACCCGCTCGGTCCGCGACACCCTGGACCGCCACGGCTACGTGGAGGTGGAGACCCCCATCCTGCAGCTGGTCCACGGAGGCGCCACGGCCCGTCCGTTCGAGACCCACATGAACGCGTTTGACCAGAAGATGACCCTGCGCATCGCTACCGAGCTCTTCCTCAAGCGCGCAGTTGTTGGTGGCATCGACCGCGTCTACGACATGGGCCGCGTCTTCCGCAACGAAGGCGTGGACTCCACGCACAGCCCCGAATTCACCACCCTCGAATGCTACGAAGCCTGGGCTGACCAGTTCGTCATGGCCGAGCGCATGAAGGAAATCATCCTGAATGTGGCCGACGTTGTTGGTACGCGGAGCATCCAAACGGATGCCGGCGAGATCAACCTCGACGGCGAATGGGCTTGGGTTTCGGTGTACCCCGGTATTTCCGAAGCGGTGGGCGTTGAAATCACTCCGGACACCACTGTGGAGGAGTTGCTGGCGATTGCTGCCAAGCACGAGGTCAAGGTGGACCCCAAGTGGGACGCCGAGAAGATCGTGGTTGAACTGTTCGGCGAGATCGTGGAACCCACTCTGCTGAACCCCACGTTCGTCTACGACTATCCGCCCTCTGCCCAGCCGCTGGCCCGCCCGCACCGCGAGGATGGCCGGCTCATCGAGGCCTGGGACCTGATCATTGGTGGCATGGAGCGCGGCACCGCGTTCTCGGAACTCATTGACCCCGTGATCCAGCGTGAGCGCCTCACGGAGCAGTCCCGCCGCTCCGCCGCCGGGGATGAGGAAGCCATGCAGCTGGACGAGGACTTCCTCCGCGCCCTCGAGTACGGTGCACCGCCCATGGGTGGCATCGGGCTCGGCATCGACCGCCTGGTGATGCTGTTCACCGGAGCCGGGATCCGCGAAACCATCCTGTTCCCCCTCTTGAAGCCCGAAGGTCACTGATCATGGAGTACATCGCCGTCCTTGCGCCGTCAATCGTCGTTGGATTGATCTTCTGGTTTGCAATGAAGTCGATCTTCAATGCGGACAAATCCGAGCGTCAGGCAGAAGCGCGGGCCCAAGCTGAAGCAAATTCGAAAAATTCAGGCCCGTCCCCTGAAGGCCCGGTCGCTAAATAGGCTCCTAAATGGGTTCCGGTTACAGGGGAATCCAATTGTGCTTTGACGTGCGTGCTTGCCGTGAACGATAATCAACAAAGGAATCCGGGGAATTTCTGATTATCCAACCCTCCAAAAGAGAGGCAACTCATGGCACAGAAAGTAAAAATCATCCTCGTCGATGACCTGGATGAAGGGGCTGCGGACGAAACTGTCCGCTTCGGCCTGGATGGCGTGAGCTACGAGATGGACTTGTCCACCGCCAACGCAGCTTCGCTTCGGAAGGCCCTGGAACCGTACGTCGCCAAGGCCCGGAAGACATCTTCCGGCCGCGCCACACGGGGTCGGGCTACAGCTGCCCGTAGCCAGGATTCCGCACAGATCCGGCAGTGGGCCCGTGATAACGGGTACACGGTCAACAGTCGCGGACGTATTCAGGCTGAAATTCAGGAAGCCTACCAAAAGGCCAATTCCTGATTCACCGCTTCAATGCCCCGGCAGTCACTGCCGGGGCATTGGTTGTTTAAGGGGCGGTTTGTTGAGGGGACGGCCTTCCACTGCAGCTCCGAATATTCCGGGAATCGCGTCGTCCCTTGAGGGCTCCGAATACGGGTGCTATTGGGTTTATCTCAAAGCTGCGGAACGGGGCTGCCGCCAAATGGTCCCGGCCGGGTCGGGAGAGAGGGGCCTGAAGCGGCTGGCAGCATGCCACTGTCGTCCGCCGGGGTCAAGGGGCAGCTCCGGTTTTATTCCTCCACCGCGTCATGTTTCCCCTGTGGCGAACACGCCCCAAAAGTGTTGCTCCGGCACGTAGCATCAAAGTACGTCGTAGCTAGGAGTGTGGCGAAATGTTTGAGAGATTTACGGACCGTGCCCGTCGCGTGGTCGTCCTTGCCCAAGAAGAGGCACGGATGCTCAACCACAATTACATCGGTACCGAGCACATCCTCTTGGGTCTGATCCACGAGGGTGAAGGCGTTGCTGCCAAGGCGCTCGAGTCCCTGAGCATTTCGCTCGATGGCGTTCGCGAGCAGGTACAGGAGATCATCGGCCAGGGCCAGCAAGCCCCGTCCGGTCACATCCCGTTCACGCCGCGCGCCAAGAAGGTGCTTGAGCTTTCCCTTCGCGAAGCACTGCAGCTCGGCCACAACTACATCGGTACTGAGCACATCCTGCTCGGCCTCATTCGCGAAGGCGAAGGCGTGGCCGCCCAGGTGCTGGTCAAGCTGGGCGCAGACCTGAACCGGGTCCGCCAGCAGGTTATCCAGCTGCTCTCCGGCTACCAGGGCAAGGAGACCGCAGGCAGCGGCTCCGGCCAGGGCCAGCCGGAAGGTACTCCTGCCGGTTCGGTGGTGCTTGACCAGTTCGGGCGCAACCTCACGCAGGCTGCCCGCGAAAACAAGCTTGACCCTGTGATCGGCCGCGAGCAGGAGATGGAACGCGTCATGCAGGTCCTCTCCCGCCGCACAAAGAACAACCCGGTGCTGATCGGTGAGCCCGGCGTCGGTAAGACTGCCGTCGTCGAAGGCCTCGCCCAGGCGATCGTCCGTGGCGATGTCCCTGAAACCATCAAGGACAAGCAGCTGTACACGCTTGACCTCGGCTCCCTGGTTGCCGGCTCCCGCTACCGCGGTGACTTCGAAGAGCGCCTGAAGAAGGTCCTCAAGGAAATCCGCACGCGCGGCGACATCATCCTCTTCATCGACGAGATCCACACCCTCGTTGGTGCAGGTGCTGCCGAAGGCGCCATCGATGCTGCGTCCATCCTGAAGCCCATGCTGGCCCGTGGCGAGCTCCAGACCATCGGTGCCACCACGCTGGACGAGTACCGCAAGCACATTGAGAAGGACGCTGCACTTGAGCGCCGCTTCCAGCCCATCCAGGTCAAGGAACCCTCCGTTGCGCACGCAATCGAGATCCTCAAGGGCCTGCGCGACCGTTACGAGGCACACCACCGTGTCACGATTACCGACGGCGCCCTCGCTTCAGCTGCGCAGCTGGCCGAACGCTACATCTCGGACCGCTTCCTGCCGGACAAGGCGATTGACCTTATCGATGAAGCCGGCGCACGCCTGCGTATCCGCCGCATGACCGCTCCGCCGGAGCTCAAGGCCATGGACGAGCGTATTGCGGACGTGAAGATGGAGAAGGAATCCGCCATCGACGCCCAGGACTTTGAGGGTGCTGCCTCGCTGCGCGACAAGGAGCAGAAGCTCATTGCCGAGCGCGCAGAGAAGGAACGCAACTGGAAGTCCGGCGGCATGGACGACATTTCCGAGGTTGATGAAGACCTGATCGCCGAAGTTCTTGCGAACTCCACGGGCATCCCGGTCTTCAAGCTCACGGAGGAAGAGTCCTCGCGACTGCTCAAGATGGAAGACGAACTGCACAAGCGCGTCGTCGGCCAGAACGAGGCAATCAAGGCCCTGTCCCAGGCTATTCGCCGCACCCGTGCCGGCCTGAAGGACCCCAAGCGTCCCGGTGGCTCGTTCATCTTCGCCGGCCCCACGGGCGTCGGCAAGACCGAGCTGGCCAAGGCTCTTGCCGAGTTCCTGTTCGGTGAAGAGGACGCCCTCATCACGCTGGACATGTCCGAGTACTCCGAGAAGCACACGGTTTCGCGTCTCTTCGGTGCACCTCCGGGCTACGTTGGCTATGAAGAAGGCGGCCAGCTGACCGAGAAGGTACGCCGGCGTCCGTTCTCCGTGGTCTTGTTCGACGAAGTTGAGAAGGCCCACGCGGACCTCTTCAACTCGCTGCTGCAGATTCTGGAAGACGGCCGCCTGACCGACTCCCAGGGCCGCGTGGTGGACTTCAAGAACACCGTGATCATCATGACCACCAACCTTGGTACTCGCGATATTTCCAAGAGCGTGGCAACGGGCTTCCAGTCCGGCACGGACACCCAGACCGGCTACAACCGGATGCGGGCCCGGGTTACCGAAGAGCTTAAGCAGCACTTCCGCCCTGAGTTCCTCAACCGTGTTGACGACGTCGTGGTGTTCCCGCAGCTGACGCAGGACGAGATCATCGAGATCGTGGACCTGTTCGTGACCCGCTTGGAGCGTCGCCTCAAGGACAAGGACATGGGCATCGAGCTCACCCCTGCAGCCAAGGTTCTCCTTGCCACGCGTGGTTACGATCCCGCCATGGGTGCCCGGCCGCTGCGCCGCACCATCCAGCGCGAGATCGAGGACCAGCTGTCCGAGAAGATCCTGTTCGGTGAACTCCACTCCGGCGACATCGTTGTGGTGGACGTGGACGGCGAAGGTGACGACGCCAGGTTCACGTTCGAAGGCAACGCCAAGCCGCGCATCCCGGAGATCGCTCCGACCGCGTAAAGCACTTCAGCGCAAAGAAGCCCCGCCCGTTCCGCAAGGAGTGGGTGGGGCTTTTGCGTTAACCCCGGATGCTAGGAGGGGACTCCTGCGCCGGTCAGGTAGTTCGTGATGATGCTGGTGAATTGCTCGTCCGGTTGGCCTTCGCCGGTGTGCCCCGTCATTGCCGCAGCCAGGTGTGGGTAATCCCCGGCCATGAGGGCTTCGGTGAGGTATTGCCCGCGGCCTGATGCGACACCCTCTGGTTCGGTTGGGTGGGTTGTGGCCATTTCGTTTTGCACGAATGCGGAAGTGATGGCTGTCATCATGGCCACGGTCTGGAGTTTGGCAGGACCGGGGAGGTCCACCTTCGCCAAAGCGGCCAGGGCGGCTTCCAGGTAGCGGAGGGAGTTTGGGCCCATGGACGGACGGGTCAACAGCAGTGGCGCCAGCCACGGGTGCCGTCGCATGAGTCTCCGGCCTTGGCGCGCAAGATGCAGCAGTTGTTCCTGTGGTCCACCGGCGGCTGGCTTGAGGTGGTACTCGCTGCTGACTGTGTCCATCATGAGTTCTACGAGTTCATCGTGCGATTTCACGTAGCGGTACAGGGATGCGGCGCCAGAGCCGACACTTGCGGCAACGCGTCGAATGGATACCGCAGCCAATCCCTCCTGATCGGCTATTTGTAGCGCCGCCGTTGCGATTCCTGTCCGGGAGTGTCCAGGTTTAGGCCCGACCACCGAGCGTTCAGGGCGGCGCCATAGATCGGTGGGATCCAAAGCAGGCAAGCGAGTACCGCCTTTCCTCCGGTCGTCGTGGTTTTGTCTTCTTCCCATTTGACTATATTCTTAATTGCGAACGGTGATCGCAATTATCAAGGGTGAGGGGCAGCAATGCGCGTACTGATGGTTACTCCGGGCACACGCGGGGACGTTGCGCCCATGGCCGGGCTCGGTGGCCTCCTGCAGGGCCTGGGTTACGAGGTTGCTATTGCGGCGAACCCTGCCTACGCACCTTTGGTCGTTGAATCGGGATGCGAATTCAGGCCGCTCCCGGGCGACCTCGCCCGGCTGATCAGGCAGCCGGCGCCGGGCGCCAAGGCCACGGGCGGAAGCGTGCTCTCGTTCTGGCGTGAGCTCAGTGAATACATGGAGAACGCCGCTATCGGCACCCTCGCGGCGGCCGAGGCGGGAGCTGATGTCATTCTGGCCAACTCGGTGGCACCCTACGCCTATGACGTTGCCGAGGCTTTCGGCATTCCGGCTGTTGGAGCCCATCTGCAGCCCACGGAACCCAGTGCCGCTTATCCGCCGGTCTTGATGAACTCCGCGCGAAGCCTCGGTTCGTGGGGAAACAGGATTATTGGGGAGCGGGCAGCTGCAGGTCCGGCTCCCTATGATGCCCCCAGTGCCCGGCTCCGCAAGTCGCTTGGTCTACGTCAGCAAAGCCGGGCGGCTGGTGAACGTCGCCGCCGGAAAGCCAACGCCACTATTCTTCACGGCATTAGCCCCACGGTCCTGCCAAGGCCGGCCGATTGGCATCCCGGCCTGGTCATGGCCGGGTACTGGTGGCCTCCGGCGAAGCCTGCCTGGCAGCCTCCCGCGGACCTTGTGGACTTCCTCGCGGACGGTCCGCCGCCCGTCTTCGTTGGCTTTGGAAGCAGCGCACATATCGATCCCGACTTCATCCTCGAGGCCACACGCCGCGCCGGAGTGAGGGCTGTGGTGCAGGGGGCCGAGGGCGCCCTGGGAGGCGACGTGATCGGCGTCGGAAGCGTTCCGCATGAGTGGCTGTTCCCACGCATGGCGGCCGTTGTCCACCATGCCGGAGCCGGAACAACGGCTGCCGGCCTGCGGGCCGGTGTGCCCGCCGTGGGCGTCCCTGTGTACACCGACCAGCCACTTTGGGCGTCCCGGGTTGCCGCCCTTGGTGCCGGACCTGCGCCGATTCCGTACAAGAAGCTCACTCCGGAGCGCCTGGGTGACGCCATCAAGCAAACCCTCACTACGCCGTCGTACGCATCGCGGGCAGCGGAACTGGGGGCCGCCATCGCGAAAGAAGACGGAACCGTCGCAGTACTCGAGGCCCTGCGGGGGCTCTGACGCTCAAGGAAGAATCTGAAAGTACTGTTTCACTGTGAGTGAACCACTCTGTGATCGGCAACACAATGCGTGTTGAATCGGATCATGGACTCTGCTGACACCCCGGGCGAGCAGCCCGAAACCCCCTTCCACGACATCGACCACTACCTCGCCATCCCACGGGTTGGTGGCCTGACCCTGAGCCCCGACGGCAGACGCCTGGTCACCACCGTGACGACGCTGAACGGCAAGGGAACCGAGTTCGCCACCGCCCTGTGGGAGATCGACCCCACGGGCCGGAAGCATGCACGCCGGATCACCCGCAGCTCCAAGGGCGAGACCGGCGCCGTCTTCGCTGCCAACGGCGACCTGTACTTCACCTCGGCGCGTCCCGATCCGGACAGCCCCGATGCCGACCCCGTCAACGCACTTTGGCTGTTGCCATCCGACGGGGGAGAAGCCCGTGTGGTGCACTCCCGCGCCGGCGGCATCAGCGCCGTCCTGGCGGCCAAAGACGCGGACGCCACCTTCGTCAACGCCGAGGTCCTGGCGGGATCTGCGGATGAGGACAACGACGAAGCGCGCCGCAAGGCCCGCAAGGACAACAAAGTCTCCGCCATCCTGCACAGCGGCTACCCCGTCCGCTACTGGGATGCCGACCTTGGCCCCGCCGAGCCGCGGCTCTTCGCGGTGGAGCAGGGTGAAGAGAAGGAGCCCGGCAAGCCTTCCACCGTGGACGCCGCTGCCCCGCTCAAGCTCCGGAACCTCACTGCCGGCGTCGGCGGCTCGCTGCGCGAGGCCACAACGGTGGTCAGTCCGGACGGAAAGACCATCTATACAAGCATGTCCAAGGCGCTTGCGAAGGCCGACAGCCGTGAGGTGTTGGCCGCCGTCGACGTCGCCACCGGCAACGTCAAGGTACTGCTCGACCACGAGGGGATGAGCTACTTCCCGGGGCCGGTCAGCCCTGACAATGGAACGCTGGTGGTGCAGAGTGAGAGCGACACCACCCCCGCCCGCGCTCCCCAGGTGAAGTTGCACCTGCTGAACGTCTCCGGCGGCGGGGCTGCGGACCTGGAGCCGCTGGCGCACCAATGGGACCGTTGGTCCACACCCCTCGCCTGGCTTCCGGACGGCAGTGCGGTGCTTGTTACAGCGGACGACGACGGCGCGTCGCCGGTTTTCCGGATTGACGTCGCAGATGGTGGGGTCACGCGGGTGACGAAGGACGCCGCCGCCTATTCCGACGTCGTGGTTTCCCCTGACGGAACCACGGCGTATGCGCTGCGAAGCTCGTACGAGTTCCCCGCCGAAGCGGTGCGGATCAACCTCGCCACAGGGGAAACGGCCCGGCTGCAGGCTCCGGCGGAGCGGCCAGCATACAAGGGTCGCCTGGAGCGCGTGGAGACGACGGCGGAGGACGGCTCGCGCGTGCCGGCGTACCTCGCGCTCCCGGACGTTGCGTCCGCGGCAAACCCTGCGCCGCTGTTGTTGTGGATCCACGGCGGGCCGCTGGCCTCGTGGAACGCGTGGACGTGGCGCTGGAACCCGTGGCTGCTGGTGGCCAAGGGCTATGCCGTGCTCTTGCCCGATCCTGCCCTCTCCACAGGTTATGGCCAGGACTTCATCCAACGCGGATGGGGCGAGTGGGGCAAGAAACCTTTCACCGACCTCATGGCCATTACTGACGCGGTGGTGGCGAGGCCGGAAATTGACGAGTCGCGGACTGCTGCGATGGGCGGATCGTTCGGCGGCTACATGGCCAACTGGGTCGCCGGGCAAACCGACCGCTTCAAGGCGATCGTCACCCACGCCAGCTTGTGGGCGCTGGACCAGTTCGGCCCCACTACGGATGCGGCACAGTACTGGCTGAAGGAAATGACGGAGGAGATGGCGACAGCGAACTCGCCGCACCGGAACGTAGGCAATATCAAGACGCCCATGCTGGTGATCCACGGTGACAAGGACTATCGGGTGCCGATCGGCGAAGGCCTGCGGCTTTGGTACGAGCTCCTGTCGTCATCCCAACTGCCTGCTGACGAAAACGGCCAGAGCCCGCATCGGTTCCTCTACTTCCCGGACGAGAACCACTGGATCCTGCAACCGAAACACGCGAAGGTTTGGTATGGCGTGGTCGAGCACTTCCTGGCGAAACAGGTGCTGGGCGAAGACCTGCCGGTTCCTGAGGAGTTGGGGCTGTAACACCGTAATGGCGGAGGCTGGGGAGAACTTGCTTCCTCGTTAGGATGGGGGAGTGAATTCGACCTTCAGCCTCCGCCCTGCCCGCACCAGTGATGTGGCGGCTATCAAGAGGCTTGTGGCGCCTTTGGCTGAGGAGCGGATTCTCATGGCCAAAGAGACTGTGGCGTACTACGAGAGTCTCCAGGAATTTCGGATCGCCGAGTCTGGCGACGGCGAGGTGATCGGCTGCGGTGCCCTGCACGTAATGTGGGAGGACCTGGCCGAGATCCGTACACTGGCTGCGGCAGACTCCTGGCGTGGCCGTGGGGTGGGGCACGTCCTGGTGGAGGACCTGTTGGAAGAAGCGCGGGCCCTCGGTGTGAGCCGCGTGTTCTGCCTGACGTTCGAGGTGGACTTCTTCAAGCGCCATGGATTCGAAGTCATGGCGGACCAGTCGGCCGTGGATCCGCAGGTGTACTCCGAGCTGCTGCGCTCGCATGACGAGGGCGTGGCCGAGTTCCTGGACCTTGCCCGGGTAAAGCCGAACACCTTGGGCAACACCCGCATGATCAAGCAGCTCTAGGGCCGCACCCCATCAGTCTCTGCATCTGATTCCGTCCTGCGTGGCGCGTCGATCAACCCTGCCCCATTATGGGTGATTTATTATCTCTTCTCTTATATCCAGTTGATGGATAAACTGATTGAGGCTTGCTGGGGAAGCTTCCACCACATCGGTCAATTGAGAGAAGATCATGCAGTCCCACGCGTCCTTTTCAGATGTTTCAGAACTCCAACTCAGCGTGCGCGGTCCCGTGTTCACGCCTGCCGATCCCGGCTTCGCCGCAGAAGTAGCGGCCTTCAATCTGTCCACACAGCACCAGCCGGATCTTGCCTTCGGAGCCCTCGACGCAGAGGACGTTTCGGCGGCAGTCCACTGGGCCGCGGAGCGGGGAATGCCCGTGTCCGTTCAATCCACCGGACACGGTGCCACCAATGCCATTGAGGGCGGTTTGCTGATCAGCACCCGCCGCATGCTCGAACTCAGCATAGATCCCCTGGAGAAGACGGCCCGCGTGGGTGCGGGCGTCCGCTGGAAAGCCGTAGTGGACCTGGCCGCAACCTTCGGTTTGATGGGGCTCTGCGGTTCCACCACTGACGTTGGCGTGGTGGGTTACACGCTGGGCGGTGGCTTGCCGATCCTCGGCCGCAAGTACGGCTTCGCTTCGGACCACGTCATCGCCTTCGAACTCGTCACGGCAGATGGCACCCAGCGTCGGGTGACCAAGGATGAGAATTCAGAGCTGTTCCATCTCCTGCGCGGAGGCAAGGGCAACCTCGGAATCGTCACGGCCATGGAATTCCACCTGTTCCCGGGCTCGGACCTGTATGCCGGCGGCGTGTACTACGACGGCGGGCATGCCCCCGAGGTGCTGCAGGCGTTCAGGGATTGGGTGCCTGCACTGCCCTTGGAGGCGTCGGCATCCCTCGCCTTCCTGCGGCTTCCGGACATGGATATGATTCCCGAGCCGCTGCGCGGAAAGTTCGTCATCCACCTCCGTTATGCCTACCAAGGCGATCTGGCTGCGGCAGCAGATCTCCTCGAACCAATGCGCCGGAGCGCCCCCTTCATGATGGACGCCACCGGGCCGTTGGACTCCACTCAATTCGACACCATCCACCAGGATCCGGATCAGCCCGTACCAGTGCGGGAGCACGGCTTCCTGCTGGATCGGCTGGACGACCAAGCCGCAGACGCGCTGCTGCGGCACTTTGGCCCCGGCGTCGAAAGTCCTGTGTTGCTGGCAGAACTCCGTCTCCTGGGTGGAGCCCTGGCCACGAGCGCGGAGGGGGAGGACATTGTTGGTGGGCGTGACGCGGCGTTCAGCTTCTTTATGGGTGCTATCGCTGTCCCGCCGGTTCTCGAGGTACTGCCGGCAGTCTTCAACGCTGTCCATGAAGACCTTCGTCCAGCAGCCAACGCCGGAACCTTTGTGAACCTGCACGGCCACTTTGTGGATGCAGAAGACAGGGAGAGGCCTTGGCTGCCCAGCGCACGGGAACGGCTCCGTAAGGCCAAGGCCGAGTTGGATCCGAAGAATATGTTCAGCTTTGGCCACGTTGTAGGGCTTCCCGTCATCGACCAGACTGTGCTGCTCGAAGATGTTGTGACCGCCGGTGGCGACGCCGTGCTGAACAACTAAGGGGATGCGGACAATGGACCATCGCGTCACGTTCCCTGATTTCTCCGCGTTCCAGATCGATATTCCCCACGGGTCATGGCCGCATGAAGCCTCATGGTCCGGGGACCGCCCCTCGGACCCGGACCTGTACTCGGCGTTCTGGCCCGAGTTCCACGCCAGGCAGGACTCCGAGGCGGTGACGGCGCCGGTCACCGAGGAATAGCGCTTTTCGAAAGAAGGCGCAGGTGGAAGGGGCAGCCAACAAGGCTGTCCCTTCCGTTATTTAAGCGCTGTCACCCGCGCAAGGCCTACCGTGGCCCGGGCCGCCGGTAGTAGGGTCAGAGCACCAGCCACAGCACGCCCAGGAGCATCCCATGAAAAAGCTCATCAATGATCCACGCGCCGTGGTGGACGAATCCGTCGAAGGCTTCGGCATGGCCCATGCCGACATCGTGGACGTCCATCCCGAGCCCAAATACGTGATCCGGAAGGGCGCGCCGGTAGCGGGCAAAGTCGCCCTGGTGTCCGGCGGAGGCAGTGGCCACGAGCCCCTGCACGCGGGCTTCGTTGGGCTCGGCATGCTCGACGCCGCTGTCCCCGGCGCGGTCTTCACCTCGCCAACGCCCGACCAGATCATCCCGGCAACCGTCGCCGTGGACTCGGGTGCCGGGGTGGTGCACATCGTGAAGAACTACACCGGGGACGTCCTGAACTTTGAGACCGCAGCCGAGATGGCGCAGGCCGAAGGTGTGCATGTCCGTTCGGTACTGGTGAACGACGACGTTGCGGTGGAGGATTCGCTGTATACGGCTGGCCGCCGCGGGGTTGGCGGGACCGTCCTGGTGGAGAAGATCGCGGGTGCGTCAGCCCAGCGAGGCGACGACCTTGATACTGTCACGGCCATTGCCGAGCGCGTGGTGGCGAATGTGCGGACCATGGGCGTTGCCCTGTCCGGTTGCACGGTGCCGCACGCGGGAACTCCGAGCTTCGAGCTTGCCGATGATGAGATCGAGATCGGCATCGGCATTCACGGTGAACCTGGCCGGCACAAGATCGCGATGGAAAGTGCAGACGCCATCACGGACCGCCTGCTGGAGCCGGTGCTTGAGGATCTTGGCTTGGCCTCCGGCGACAAGGTGCTGCTTTTCGTCAACGGCATGGGCGGCACCCCGCAAAGTGAGCTGTACATCGTGTACCGGCGTGCGGCACAGGTCCTCGCCGAGCGCGGCGCCACGGTGGAACGGTCCTTGGTGGGGAACTATGTGACGTCCCTGGAGATGCAGGGCTGCTCCATTTCCGTGCTGCGCCTCGATGACGAGTTGACCAGGCTGTGGGACGCTCCCGTCCACACCGCAGCACTGCGGTGGGGGGCCTGAGGATGGGCCTGGATGTTGACTGGGCGCTGGACTGGTTGAAGCTCTCTGCCAAGGCCATGGCAGAACATCGCGTGGAGCTGATTGAACTGGACCGGCCAATCGGGGACTCGGACCACGGCGAGAACATGGATCGCGGTTTTCAGGCGGTACTCCAAAAGCTGGACGAGACCCCGCCGGAGACGCCCGGAGCGGCGCTCAAGGCCGCGGCGATGGCGCTCATGTCCAAGGTTGGCGGTGCGGCGGGACCGCTCTACGGCACGGCTTACCTGCGGGCTGCTACCTCGTTGGGGGATGCTGCCGATGTAGATGCCGAGGTGCTGGTGGCGGCCCTAGTTGCCGCCCGGGACGGCGTGGTGGCCCGGGGCAAGGCCGAGCTTGGCGACAAGACCATGATCGATGCGTGGACGCCTGCTGTTGAAGCGGCCCAAGGGGCAGCGTCAGGCGGCGCAGATCCTTTAGGTGTCCTGGAAGCGGCCGCAGAAGCTGCCGAGGCCGGGGCGGTGGCCACGGACCCGTTGGTGGCCCGCAAAGGCCGGGCCAGCTACCTGGGAGAGCGCAGTGCGGGGCATCGTGATCCTGGGGCGGCATCAACTGCCCTGCTCCTTCGTGCGGCAGCAACTGCCGCGGCCGGCTCCAGCGGTGGTACGGGAGCAGGCGCCGCATGACGGTGGGGATTGTGGTTGTTTCACACAGCGGCAAGATCGCCGAGGGGGCGGTGGAACTCGCCGCCCAGATGGCGCCCGACGTCGACCTCGCCGCCGCCGGGGGCACTGACGACGACCGGATCGGAACAAGCCTCGAGAAGGTGCTGGCCGCCGTCGAACAGTCGCTTGTTGATTCCGGAGGTGACGGCGTTGTGGTCCTCACGGATCTGGGCTCGGCGGTGATGACGGCGGAGTCGGCAGTGGAGTTCGCCAGCGATCCCGACGCCGTCCTCCTCGCCGATGCGCCGTTGGTGGAGGGGCTGGTGGCTGCGGCCGTTGCCGCCCAAGGAGGTGCCGGCGTCGAGGATGTGCGCAGAGCGGCTGAGGCCGTGGGATTCAGGGCTGCGGAACCGCCCGGGTCGGCAGACGTAGGCCAGCCGGATGCAGGCGGCGACTTCGTGCTCATCAACCCCTTGGGTATGCACGCCCGTCCCGCCGCCAAGATCGCGGGTGGCCTGTCCGGGTTGGACGCGGAGGTGACGGTCAACGGCGTCGATGGCATGTCCATCATGGCGCTTATGGCTCTTGCCGCGGGGAAAGGTTCTACCCTCCGTGTTGAGGCTCGTGGCAAGGACGCGTTGAAGGCTGTTGACTACGTGGGGCGGCTTGTTGAGGAAGGGTTTGGTGAGGTCTAGTTTCACCGGATCTGCCATCAGATATTGCTAAGTATGCTGATTAGTGATGTTGTAGAGGTACAAGGTTCCTACGACGAAAGAGGTGCGATCATGGGTGCAGACGACAAGATGGAGAATGCCGGCGAGAAGCTTGGCGGCAAGGCAAAGGAAGCTGCCGGCAAGTTGACGGACGACAAGGGCCTCGAAGCAGAAGGCAAGGGCGACCAGGTCAAGGCAGACCTCAAGGGCGCCGGCGAGAAGCTGAAGGACGCCTTCAAGAAGGACTAGGAATGTGGACAGGGCCGCTGCGGTTGCAGCGGCCCTGTCTTGTTGTGTGGGGCCTCGCTACGGGGCCTCCTATGTGATGGAGGATCTTTTTCGTGAACATACTGGTAAAAGTGTTTGGCCTGGCAATTGGCCTCGGCGCCGGCGCGCTCGCAAATAAAACGCTGGAAGGCCTATGGGAGAAGAAGACCGGCAAGCCTGCCCCCAAAGACAGCACGGACCTCAGTGACTCACTCCCGGGCGTG
This sequence comes from Paenarthrobacter aurescens, assembly GCF_025421775.1. Classification (GTDB taxonomy): domain Bacteria; phylum Actinomycetota; class Actinomycetes; order Actinomycetales; family Micrococcaceae; genus Arthrobacter; species Arthrobacter aurescens_B. Next base: position 20,317 of record NZ_JAOEFX010000009.1, read on the forward strand.
CTGGTCTTCGCGGTAGTTTCTGCAGGTGTCGGCGCGATAGTTCACGTTCTTACCCAGCGGGGCACCAAGAGCGCCCTGGCCCGTATGAAGAAGACAGCTGACGAGGTTTAGACCATGGCTATAGCTAAATTCCCGAGTGTCGTTATTGATTGTCCCGACGCAGCCGCACTGGCCGCCTTCTACGGCGAGCTCTTCGGTTGGGAGATCGAGGACAAGGGCGACTGGTTCGACATCCGTCCCGGCGACGGCAGCAACTGCATCTCCTTCCAACAGGTGGACGTGTACCAAGCGCCCGTCTGGCCCGGGCAAACGATCCCTCAGCAAATGCACCTGGACATGGTGGTGGAGGACCTGGACAAGGGGGAGGAGGTTGCCCTTTCACTCGGGGCGACCAAGGCCGACCACCAGCCCGGTGAGACGTTCAGGGTATTCCTTGATCCGGCCGGGCACCCCTTCTGCCTCTGCCTTTCGTAGGTTCCCGGGCCCTAGCCCTGCTGGGCTGCCCATTCCTCTACCCGGCGGTTGCTTTCCTCTTCGGAAAGGTCTTCGACGCGGGTCATGATGGACCAGCGAACACCAAACGGATCGCGGATGCTGGCGTAGCGGTCACCTGAAACGAACGTGGACAGCGGTTCCCGGATGGTGGCTCCGGCTTGCTCTGCACGCTGGACCAGGCCGTCCGCGTCGGAGCAGTAGAGGCCCAGGGAGTAGCAGTCGTCCTCGCCGGCCGGTGCCGGGACCAGGTGGTATTCGGGGTTGGGCTCACCGAGTTGGAGGTGGCCGTTGCCGAAGTCGAGTTCGGCGTGGACCACAACCCCACCCATCTCGGTCTCGCCCACCACCCTGGCGCCAAACACGTCCCGGTAGAACGCGATGGCTTCCTTGGCGTTGGGCACTGCGATGAACGGGGTGAGGCTGGTCAAGCCGTTCGGGACGCCGTGCGTGGTGTGTTCGCCGTGGGCGGCGGTGGTGGCTTCTGTGCTTGTAGTATCTGTCATGGTGATGACGCTACGTGCCTGGTGAGGGCCGGCGCTTGGAGATTCGCGACGGGTTTGGGGGTCTGATGGAGGGGTCCTTCAAAGGCATCCTCTACCCCGCGCGGCTGCCCACTTTTCATCGCCTTCCCGCCCCCGCATCCGTGGCGGACCTGGTCCAGTGGTTCTGGATCCCCGAATGGGACATTGAACCCGGCCGTTCGTCCCGCCAGCACGTGATCGCCTACCCGGCTTCCAACCTGGTGGTGCAGCCTGCTGACGTGGTCTTCTCCGGGCCCACCACCCGCGCGGCCTACCGGGATCTGACGGGAACAGGATGGGCTGTCGGCGCCCTTCTCCGACCTGCGGCCTCGCCGCTTTTCACGGACGATCCCGGAACCTTGCGTGACAAGGAAGTGGACTTGGCGTTGGCGGATCTGCACAGCGTGGTCTCGGCTGCAATGAGCGCACCTGCCGGCGAAACAGCGTCCGACGGCGGTCCGCGCCGCGAGCGGGCAGTAGCGGTTTTTGTAGACTGGCTGCTTTCCCTGGACGTTGCGCTGTCCGAGGAGGCACTTCTCGCGAACCGGATGATGGATGTCATTGCTTCTGAACCGGACATAGCCCTCATCGAGGATGCGGCTTTTCGTCTTGCGGTGTCGCCGCGAACGCTGCAACGAATTGCTAAGAAGTACGTTGGCCTGAGTCCCTCTGCCCTGATCCGCCGCCGAAGACTGCAGGATGCTGCCGAGCGCACCAGGTCCGAGCCGACAGCGGACCTTGCAGCCATCGCCGTCGAATTTGGCTATGCCGATCACGCACACCTGACGAACGACTTCCGGAAGTACTTGGGTTTCACGCCGAGCGCGTATCGGCGCTCAGCTGGGGAACCGTGAGCGGTGGCACCGAAGTTTCCGTGCCCGGGCCCGTGGACTCCGGGGTTGCGTCCTCGCCGCGGAAAGATGCCAGCATTGCCTCGCGATCGAATTGACCTTCCCATTTGGAAACCACGAACGTGGCGACGCAATTGCCCAGCAAGTTGACCACAACCCGCATGGAGTCCATCAAGCGGTCCGCTCCCAGCAGGAGGGCAACTCCCGCCACCGGGAAGATCCCAAGTGCTCCCGCCGTCGCGGAGAGGGCAAGGAAGGCTGAACCTGGAACGCCGGCCATTCCCTTGGACGTCAGCATCAGGATGCCCAACGCGGCCAGTTGCTGTCCCAGATCCAGGTTGTGGCCAAAGGCCTGGGCGAGGAAAAGGAGTGAGATGGACAGGTAGAGTGCGGCGCCGTCGAGGTTGAAGGAATATCCGGTGGGCACCACTAAACCTGTGGTTGCCCGGGAACAACCGGCGTTGGTCAGCTTGGTCATGATGCGGGGAAGAACGGATTCCGTGGAGGCCGTGCCCAGGGCAAGCATGAATTCTTCACGTGAGTACTTGATGAACTGCCACAAGGGAACGCGGGGATAAACCCAGGCCACCACAAACAGCAGGCCGATGAACACCAGGGCTGAGCCGTAGCATGCGGCAGCCAGAAGGGCATAGGTGCTCAGCGAACTGAGCCCGTACTGGCCGATGATGAAGGCCATGGCGCCGAAGGCCCCGACCGGAGCAACCCGCATGACCCACGCCATGATCTTGAAGAACAGCTCCAGCGTGGTCTCCATGAGGTCGATGACCGGCTTGCACTTCTCGCGGCCCACCACCACGATGGCTGCGCCAAAGAAGATAGCGAAGCACAGGACCTGGAGCAGCGAGTTGGACGCGAAGGCTCCTACGACGCTGGTGGGGATGATGCCCAGCAGGAACTGACCCGCGTCTTTGGGTGGGGCCGTGGTGGTCTTGGCGTTCACTGCATCCTCGGACAAGGACGCCGGGTCGATGTTCAGGCCCGCACCCGGCTGCACAAGGTTGGCAACCACTAGCCCAAAGGCCAGCGCGAAGAGTGTGGCACCGGTGAAGTAGATCAGCGCCTTCACGCCTACGCGACCCACGGACTTCACGTCCCCCACCGCAGAGATGCCCGTGACGATGACCAGGAAAATCAGTGGTGCGATGATCATTTTGATGAGCTGAATGAAGCCATCGCCGAGTGGACGAAGCGCGGATCCGACACTTGGCCACAAGTAGCCTATGGCGATGCCCAACACCACGGCCACCAGGATCTGGAAGAACAAGGACTTGTACAGCGGCTTCTTCGCTGGTGCGTTCACGGTGGCTGCGGGTGCGGGGATCTTCAAGGTGGCGCCTATCTGTGCAAGGGCCGCGCTGGGGACGCGGCTGGGATCACACAAGACGCTATGAGGGCCGTGTTTCCGAATTGCTAATTCCTGAGGCCTGTTGTGTTTAATATCGGAACTAGATTCTCACGATGTGGAAACTCTAGGTCTGGCTTAGTCCGTTCGCATCCAAGGTCACCGCGGCGGAAATGACCCGGCCGCATTGTTCGCCATAGGGGTAGTCGCCCTTCGGCGTAAACCTCAGCGTCCGCAGGGGCAAGGCTATGCCGGCCGGGGAGGTGCCGCTCACGGTTGCCTCGATGGCTGATTCGGAGATTGAGGGCATTTCCAGGAAACCCTGCAGGGTCCCATCAGGCGACGAGGTAGCCGAGCACACACCCTCTGGAGAGCACCCCTGATCCACGGCTGCAGCGCCCGGGTGTAGATCCACGTCCTTCTCGGTGCAGGTGCCGTCCTGGCAGGCCTTGAGCCGCAGCGTCCCCACCTGGTCTGCGTAGCTCGCTGTAACACTCAGGGACACCCCGGCAACATGCCCAATGGCCGGGCAGGCTACGGCTTCGGGATAGCAGCCCGGAAGCAAAGCCGCCGTTCCGGCAAGGGTCAACGCCACTCCGATTTTGCCCATGCTTCAGCGTAGGGCCGGGCGAGGCCGGCGTCTCCAGTGCGTCCCGAAGAAGCACCTGCATCGTTACGGCTCACCTTGTCCCGTTGCCGAACCGATACCGGCCCTGCCGAACGCTAGGCCGGAAGCCGCAACCCGCCGTCGTGCATTTCTGCCAAGCCGTCCACCAACAGGCCATCCAGTGCGCGCTCGAGTTGCTCCGGCGCCGAGTTGAGCCGGTGCAGAGCGGCGAGGGGGATCCCGATGCCCGACGGTGCGAATCCGAGGTCCGCCGGTGCTTGTTCGAACATCTGGCGCGGGACGGGGGTGGCGGCCTCGCGGAGGACGGCCATCACGGCACCGCGGACCTGCCGGTCGGTGCCGTGCCAGGACTGGCCTTTGGGCGTGTACGACGGCGGCGGCTCACCTGCAGCAAGCCAGGCGCAGCTTGAGCGGACAGGACAGTCGGCGCACTTGGGGCTGCGGGCGGTGCAAACCATGGCGCCGAGTTCCATGACGGACGCGTTCCAGCGAACGGACAGTTTCTGTTCGGCGGGGAGGAGAGTCTCGGCCAGGCGCATTTCCCCCGCCGTCAATGCCGGAGCGGGCAGGGCGTTTCCGGAGATGAGCCGCGCGTGGACGCGCCGGATGTTGGTGTCCACCACAGTCTCGCGGCGGCCGAAAGCAAAAGCGGCGACGGCGGCGGCGGTGTAACTGCCGACGCCCGGCAGCCCCAGCAGCTCGGTATACGTGTCAGGAACGTTGCCGCCATGCTGCTCTCGGATGGCGACGGCGGCCGCGTGCAGTCGCAAGGCGCGGCGTGGATATCCGAGGCGGCCCCAGTGACGGACGGCCTCTCCGGAAGGCTCCGCGGCAAGGTGACCCGGCGTGGGCCAGCGGTCCATCCAGTCGCGCCACACGGGCAGCACCCGCACCACGGGTGTTTGTTGGAGCATGACTTCGCTGACCAGGATGCCCCATGCGCTGCAGTCCGGTTCACGCCACGGCAAGTCCCTGGCCGTTTCTGCGAACCAGTGATCCAAGGCGTCGTGGAGCTTGGCCAGCTGGTGGGAATCGGGAAGTGTCATACTGCCATCCACTGTAGTGGAATCCCGTCTGCCAAGAGACGCCCCCGAATCCGCCGCCAGAGGTCTGAGCTGCCTGACCCTATCGGCTGTCGGTGGCAGCGTGGACGCTCTGCTTCGGTGCTTCGTGGTCGAAGACTTCGTGGTCATGTGAGAATGCAGGTTCTTCGTCCAACTCCTCATTGAAAACGAAGAACCTGTAGGCGAGAAAGCGGAAGATTGTTCCAAGAATCAATCCAATGACTCCACCTGCGATGAAATCTGCTGTGAATGACTGCAGGCCAAGAACATAGCGGGAGACGACCTGGCAGACGAGGACGATCAGGAGGCCGATGCCGTTCATGGCCAAAAACAATGCGAACTCCTTCCACGCACGCTCGGACCTTCTGTGCCGGAATGTCCAATAGCGGTTGGCGAACCACGAGAACAGTGTCGCCACGGCGGTAGAGACGATTCGAGCTTTGATGGTGCTGTCCGACATCGGTCCATGCCAGAGGACGGTATAGATTCCGTTATCAATAACCCAGCCAAGGCCACCCACAAGGCCGAACTTCGCTACCTCCCGCCAGAGGAGATTAATCAGCCCTGCTATTCGGGTCACAAGAGTGCTCACAGTTCCTTCCGAAAGGGTTGCCTGGGGAATGACATCATCAGAGGCACCGCATTGCTGCTTGAAGGAACCCCGCCACTACCCTAATCGAGGCCGACGTCACACAGGTCCGGATTGAGGCCCAGCGGCGTGTAGGTTAGGCGCCCTGACACGCGCGAGCCTAGCCTAGAAGCATGGCCAACAAGGGTAAGCAGCAGTCGACCGTGCGCTCATCAGCGCCGGCGAAGGGTGCTGCCCGTGGCTCATCCGGCGCCGGTACGCCGGGCAAAAGCAGCCCGACGAACAGGCGCAGGCCCAGTCCTGCCGTGTACCGCCGTCGTCGACAGGTTGTATTTGGTGCGCTGCTGCTGGTGATCGCCTTGCTCGTGGTTGGCGCGGTGGCCGTCACTGGGGCGCTCACTGGGCAGTCCGAGCCGCAAGCCGTCACTACCCCGGAGGCCTCGCAGGCGCCGACGCAGGGCAGTGCCCCGTCCGGAACGCCGTCACCCTCCGCTTCTCCCACGCCAGTGTGCGACTTCAACCTGATGACCGTCGCCGCCAAGACTGACAAGCCCGCCTACGGTGCGGAGGACAAGCCGCTGCTCACCATGACCATCACCAACGGTGGCGCAGCCCCCTGCGAGGTCAACGTGGGTACATCCCAGATGGAGTACCTGGTGATGAGTGGCGGGGACCGGATCTTCTCGTCCAAGGACTGCCAGACCGGCGGCGAGGACCTCATCAAGACCATCCAGCCCGGCAAGAGTGAGACCGCAAATTTCCCGTGGCAACGCAACCGGACCCTTGAGGGCTGCGGTGCGATCAACGCCAAGCCCGGTGGCGGCGGGGCCTACTACACCTTCGAGGCGCGGCTGGGAAACAAAGCCAGCCCCAAAGCCGTCTTCCAGCTGAACTAACGCTTTGGGCGTCCGACGACGGCAGGCGGCTTAGAGGAACCGGTCCAGGAGGCTGGCCTCGGCCATGCGGCTCAGGCCCTCGCGGACTGTGCGGGCACGCTGGTCGCCGATGCCGTCCACTGTCATGAGGTCGTCAATAGTTGCTGCCATGAGGTTCTGCAGCCCGCCGAAGTAGTCCACCAGTCGGTCGGCGACGGCCTTGGGCACTGACTTCAAACCGGACAGCAGACGGTAGCCGCGCGGCTGGACTACGGCGTCCAGTTGCTCAACCCCGCCGGCGAAACCGATGATGTGCGCGATGCGGCTGAGATCGATCAGTTCGGTAGGGCCCAGGTTGAGGAGTGCCTGGACGGCTTCCTCTATTTCCTCAGGCGAGGCGTCCGGGTCAGAGTAGTCGCGGATGATGACGTCGCTGCCGGGCCCGCGGCCCATGGTGAGCTCTTCCACCTGGAGGGAAAGGAGCCGGCCGTCTTCGCCAAGTTCCAGCACGTACTGGGCGATTTCTTCGGAGATGCGCCGGACCATTTCCTGGCGCTGCAGGGTGACGGCGACGTCCCTGACCGTGACCAGGGCTTCGATTTCCAGGGCAGAGAGTGAGCTGGTGACCTGGTCCAACCTGGCGCTGTACCGCTCAAGGGTTGCCAAGGCCTGGTTGGCGCGGGCCAGGACCTTCTCGGACCCCTCCAGCACGTGCCGCAGGCCGTTCACGTAGAGCGCGATGATCTGCATGGACTGGCTGACGGAAATGACGGGCACGCCGGTCTGGATGGCGACGCGTTCGGCTGTGCGGTGCCTTGTACCGGATTCCTGGGTTTCGATGCTCGAGTCCGGAACCAGTTGGACGGCCGCGCGGACGATGTTGCTGGCATCCTTGTCACAGATGATGGCACCGTCCATCTTGGCCAGCTCACGCAGGCGCGTGGGGGAGAAATCGATGCCGATATCGAATCCGCCGGAACAGATGGAGTCGATGGTGCGGTCATAGCCCAGCACAATCAAGGCGCCTGTTCGTCCACGGAGGATGCGTTCAAGGCCATCACGCAACGGAGTTCCGGGTGCGACTCTGGCCAGAGTCGCCTTGAGTGACTCTTCCGGGCTCCGGGCCATAGGGTTTCCCTTCGAAGGTGCAAGCCTCGGCTCACAGACAAGCTGAATCCGGCATCAGTGGGCACTCATGAAAAATGGCCCAATGACGACAAGCACAATGATAGGGCTTCCGGGCACCGTTAACCGCACCAGCAAGCCCCAAAGTGGGTCATTTCGTGATGTTCGGCAATGCCCTGAAAGTGGTTTGGCGGCCAATCGACGGAACCCCCATTTCCGTTGATCAGCCGCCTGCCGCCTAGATCCGGCCGCGCCCAAGCCCGGTCAGCAACGCTCCTCCTGCCTCGCGCCAAAACCCGTGGCCTCCCGATCCAGCAGCGTCATTCTCCAGGTATTTAATCCAATCGCGGTACTCGGTAATGTCCTGTCCTTCTGCCGCAGCCACGGCGTCACAGGCAAAGCCCACGGCTTTGCTGCCATCGTCCAGCGTGATGGAACCCAGCAGCATGGGTTCCGGCAGTTCAGCAAGAAATGATCCAAGCCCGGCCTCTGAAAGCAGCCACCTCTCGGCCACGAGCCCGGCTCCCCGGGCTGATCGCACCACACCGGGCTTGGGCGGCGTGGTCTTTAACGCCACCATCCGATACTGCGGGCCCGTGGTCACTTTGCCGTCCCAGAAAGCTCCGCGGCGTTCCAGTTCAGCCGCCAGTGGTTGCCCCTTACGGTGCGCCCCTACCACCACCAAGGGAACGACGGCGGCTCCCGCAGCAACCGGCCACGGCACCTTGGGATCGGGCGACTGGGCGGGTGCGGGCCTTGCTGCGGCACCCGCGGCGAACAGTTCCGGCAGTTCCGGGGTGAGCTCGATCCGGCGCGCGATGTCCGCGGCCACCCCGTCCTCGAAGGTCCGGGCAACCACGGTCAGGCCGAACTGCGCGGTGCTGCTTGTGTCGCCCGCGCCGCCTGTTTCGTTGACGGTGCCCGCCGGCACCGCCACGGCACTGAGATCGAAGAGGTTGCAGAAATTGGTATAGGTGCCCATCCGGGAGTTGACCCCCACGGGATCGGCTGCGACCTCCGCCAGCGTCGGATGGAACGGCGCCGTGGGAACTATCAGCGCATCGAAGCCCTCCAAGCGTTCCATGGCTTGATGCCTGAGCTGCTCCAACGCCGCCGTGTCCGCCACATACTGGTGCGCAGGTACGTTGCCCGCAGCCTTGATGATGCCGGCGACTGTGGGGTCCAGCGCTGCGGGCGCCCCGCCAGAGGTCACCGAGTCAATGAAGCTGCCGACGGCGGCGTAGCGTTCGGCCACCAATCCGCCGTCGTACAGCAGCCGTGCGGCCTCCAGGAAGACGTCCAGTTCGATGGCTTCGGCCACTACTCCCGTGGACCGCAACCGCTCAATCTGCGCCTGGAACTCGGCCGCCCAGGCGTCCGGGAGTGCCGGCAGAGCGGCGGGATAGGCCACCCTCGGTGTGGACGGCGCCGCAACCTTGGCGTCTGCAGGCCAGGGGCGGCCCTGCCCGGCCATGATTCCCATGGCGAGCTCCGCAGTGGCGAGGTCGCGGGCGAAGATGGTTGCCGTATCCCAGGAACGGCATGCCGGGACCACGCCTTCGGTGGACACAACGCCCAAGGTCGGCTTGATCCCCACGATTCCCTGCAGCGCGGCGGGAATCCTGCCCGAACCCGCAGTGTCCGTGCCGATGGCAATGTCCACAAGGCCCAAGGCCACCGCCACGGCAGATCCCGAACTGGAGCCGCCGGAGATCCTCTCGGGACGCCTCGCATCACGGACAGCACCATACGGGCTGCGGGTACCCACCAGACCAGTGGCGAACTGGTCAAGATTGGTGGCCCCGAGCACCAGAGCGCCCGCGGCGCGGAGCCTTGCAACCGGTACCGCATCCCGGGCGGGTACCTCCCCAAAGCCGGGGCACGCCGCCGTCGTGGTTAAACCGGCAACATCCACGTTGTTCTTCACGGCGAGCAAGAGGCCGGCAAGCGGAAGGTTCTCACCGGCCGCCACGGCGGCGTCAATCCCGGCCGCTTCTGCCAGCAGTTCATCCCGCCCCCGCAGGTGGATCCAGATTTCAGGACGGCCGACGGCGTCGATCGCACGGAGCGCTGCCCGGACGCGTTCCGCTGTGACTCCGGTAGGGCTGTTCATGACGTGCTTCCTTCCAGAACGAGCGCGGGTTCCCGGACATCCACGGGCTCCAGGACCACCAGTGCTTCGCCTGCCACCACTTGGGCGCCGGCGGTGGGCAGGACCCGTTGAACCAAGCCATCCACCGGAGCCTGGATGACCGTCTCCATCTTCATCGCTTCAAGGGAGACCAGCGGCTGACCGGCCACCACCAAGTCTCCGGGTTCCACGTCCACTTTCCAGACGCTGGCGGCGAACGGCGACGTCACCAAAGTGCCGCCGTCGGGCACTACGACGTCGTCGGCCGGCGGCGCCAACGAAACGGCCTGCTCGGCACGGTCGAACTCCCCGGCTTCCTCCCAAGCCTGGCGCTCCACGGCGAAAGCGGCCGACTGGGTCTCGCGGAACTCCGCAATGGAGACGCTGTTGCGGTCCAGGAATTCCTCATGTTCCGCCAGCGAGAACGTGCCGTCCTGGATTTCCACGCCGCGGCCGCGGCCTGCAGCCATGTCTGCGCGGAGGTCCAGGAGTTCCTCGGGACTGACGGGGTACCAGGAAATGCGGTCGAAGAACCTGAGCAGCCAAGGCGAGCCCGGTTCAAACGGTGCCGAATCCGCGTACCGCGACCAAACCTGGGTGGTGCGGCCAACGAACTGGTAGCCGCCGGGACCTTCCATGCCGTAAATGCACATATAAGCTCCACCAATGCCCACGGCATTCTCGGGTGTCCAGGTGCGGGCAGGGTTGTACTTGGTGGTTACCAGCCGGTGCCGCGGATCCAATGGAGTTGCCACCGGCGCTCCGAGGTACACGTCGCCCAGGCCCAGGACGAGGTACTCCGCGTTGAAGACGGTATCGAAGACGTCGTTGACGGAGTCCAGACCGTTGATGCGGCGGATGAACTCGATGTTCCACGGGCACCATGGGGCGTCGTCGCGGACACCGGCCATGTAGCGCTCGATCGCCTCGCGGGTGGCGGGATCGTCCCAGGACAACGGGAGGCGAACACTGCGGCTGGGCACCACCAGCTCCGAGCTTGCAGGGAGAGAGGCGTCCACCTCGCGCACCAGGCCCAACAGCTTCGAAGTGGGAAGGACCGACGGATCGGCCTTGATCTGCAGGGAACGGATACCGGGAGTCAGATCCACGATGCCCCGGACTGCGAGGCGCTCGAGTTCCTGATGGAGGGCGTGGACACGGGCGCGGAGGCCAAGGTCCAGCACCATGTCGCCGTACTCCACCAAAAGGTTGTCATCACCGGAGCGCCGGTAGGTGACTGCGGGCCGGCCGTCGCCTTCGGGCACCCGGCCCAGCACGCCGTCGTCGCCGTCTCCGCGGAGCAGCCCGGCGGTGCCTGAAGCCGAACCGGAAGCCGAGAGGGTGCCCGTGGTGAAACCGGCGCTACCCGGCAAAATCAGCTGCCTCGCAGCGCCAAGTTCGTTAATGGAAGGCGCCTCAACCGAGCGGATGGGCACAAAGCGGACCTTATCGCCCGGACGGAGTTGGCCCAGCTTCCAGCGCTCGCCGGTCACGACGGTGACGGGGCAGACGAAACCGCCCAGGCTGGGACCATCAGGACCCAGGAGAATGGGGGTGTCGCCGGTGAAGTCCAAGGCACCCACCGAATAGGCGGTGTCGTGGATGTTGGAGGGGTGCAGTCCGGCCTCTCCGCCGTCATTGCGTGCCCAGCGCGGTTTGGGGCCGATCAGGCGGACGCCGGTGCGGGCCGAGTTGAAGTGGACCTCGTATTCGGTGGCGTACAGTTCCTCGATGTCTTCGCGTTGGAAGAATTCCGGTGCACCGTGTGGCCCCTCCACCACATTCAGCTGCCATTCCGTGGTGAGTGCCGGGCGGCTCTCCACCGGAACTGCGCCGGGGACGGTTTCGGGCAGGTGACCGGTGACCGTGCGGAGCACATCGCTGGCCCGCAGCACGCGGCCGCCGTGGCCACCGAACTGGCCCAACGTGAAGGTGGACGCACTGCCGAGGTACCGGGGAACATCCAGCCCGCCTTCAAAGAGGACATAGCCCCTCAGCCCGGATCCGTCGGCCGTTCCAACATCCAGCAGGCCGTTATCAGGTACGGTGATGGGCTCCCAAGTGCTGGCAGGCTTGCCGTTGACGGTCACGGTGACGTCGGCGCCGGTGACACACACTGTGGTGGCGTGGGTGAAGCGGAGCGCCGGTCCGGCCATGGTGAATTCCAGGCCGGGTGCACCCTCAGGATTGCCCAGCGCGGTGTTGCCCAGCCGGAACGACAAATCATCCATGGGGCCACTCGGCGGGACGCCGATCTGCCACAGCCCGATCCTGCCCGGCCAGTCCTGCACACTGGTCTGGAGACCCGGCCGTTCAACAGTGATCCGCGGTTCAGGATCACCCACGGTGTTCAGGGTTCCGGTGGAATGCTCCGCGGCGCGGACCACGTCCATGCCGGCCACGGCGCGCAGCATGCCCAGGTTGGTCTCGATGCCATCAATGCGGGTCTCCGCCAACGCGGCAGCCAGGGCGTCGAAGGCGGCGTCACGGGTGGTGCCGGACGTGATGACCTTGCCCAGCAGGGGATCGTAGCTGGTGGAGACTTCGCTGCCGGTCTCCACCCAGGCGTCAATGCGCACGACGTCGGAGGCCGGGTACTGCGCGTTGGTGACGGTTCCGGCGCTGGGCTGGAAGTTCCGGGCCGGGTCTTCTGCATAGATGCGGGCTTCCACAGCGTGGCCTGAGACGGGCACGCTGTCCGGCACGCCCTGAAGCACGGGCTCCTGCTGGGCGAGGTTCAGCATCCACTCCACCAGGTCAACGCCGGTGATGGCTTCGGTGACTGGGTGCTCTACTTGCAGCCGTGCATTGACTTCCAGGAAGGATGCTTCCTGCCGGACGGGGTCGTACACGAACTCCACCGTTCCGGCCGAGCGGTAGCCCACGGAGGCGCACAGCGCGCGGGAGCTTCGGTGCAGTTCCTCCCTTAACGCATCAGGGAGGTCCGGCGCCGGGGCTTCTTCAAGCACTTTCTGGTGGCGGCGTTGCAGCGAGCAGTCACGGTCGCCGAGGCTCACCACGCGGTCCTCACCGTCGCCGAACACCTGGACTTCCACGTGGCGGGCATGTTCGATGTAGCGCTCGGCAAAGACGCCGGCCGTTCCAAAGCTGGAACTGGCCAGGCGGGCCACCCGGGAGTAGTTGTCGCGGAGTTCGGCTTCGTCGCGGCAGACGGCCATGCCGATACCACCGCCACCCCCGGTTGCCTTGAGCATGAGCGGGAAACCGATGGTTTCCGATGCTGCCACGGCTTCGTCCAGATCCTCCAGGAGGCCGGATCCGGCGATCATGGGAACGCCAGCGCGTTGGGCGGCATCGCGGGCCGTGTGCTTGGTGCCGAAGATCCGGAGCTGGTCCGGGGTGGGGCCTACGAAGACCAGGCCGGCCGCTTCAACAGCTTCCGCGAAGGCTGCGTCCTCGGACAGGAACCCGTAGCCAGGGTGAATGGCTCCCGCCCCGGTGGCGGCTGCCGCACTGAGGATGGCGTCGACCTTGAGATACGACTCCTTGGCGGGTGCAGGTCCGAGCAGGACGGCCTCGTCAGCGAGCTTTACATGCTTGGCACCGCGGTCCGCTTCGGAGAAGACGGCGACGGTGCGGAGTCCTGCCTTGCGGGCGGACTCGATGATCCGGCAGGCGATCTCGCCCCGGTTGGCAATGAGGAGGGTGTCGAAGCGGTTCATGCGCGGGCCTCCGGACGTGTGACGATCATGCGCACCGGCGTGGGGTTGAAGCCGTTGCAGGGGTTGTTGATTTGGGGGCAATTGGACACCAGTACCAACGTGTCCACTTCGGCGCGGAGTGCCACTCGCTTGCCTGGCGCGGACAGCCCGTCCACGATGCCCAGCGCGCCGTCAGGATCCACCGGCACGTTCATGAACCAGTTGATGTTGGACACCAAGTCCTTCTTTCCGAGGTCCCACTTGGCGCCTTCAATGAGGAAGTTCTCAACGCAGGCGTGCTGTTCGTGGGTGTGCTGGCCGTAGCGGAGAGTGTTGGATTCCTGGGAGCAGGCACCGCCGATGGTGTCGTGGACGCCAACTTCGTCCGCCACCACTGTCATGAGTGCCTGGCCGCTGTCGGCGCGGAGGACCGAGCCAGTGGTGAGGAAAATGCTGCCTTGGGTTGCGACGGTCACGGCCGCCGAGTACCGGGTGCTGGTGTCTTTGGCCGCGTAGAGAATGCAGTCCACGGCCTGGTTGCCGTCGAGGTCCACAATGGTGAGCACGTCTCCGGCCTCAACCACGGCAGACCATGGGCCGCGGGCTTCCACCAGCTCGTCCAATACGACGCGGCCAGGGACCAGTGCGGGGGTGATTTCTGCGGTGGCGTTCATGCGGAGGTCCTTGCGTTGTAGTCGAGTTCTGTGTTGTGGAGGGCCAGACGCCCCTCCGGGCCCAGGTCTACGTTGAGGGTTCCGTCCCTGAGTGCCTCCAGGTCCTGGGGGGCCTGCCACGCAACGATGTCCACGGCGCTTCCCGTGAACTCCGGACGCGGGTCCAACGGGTGGGCGGTATTGGCCAGGACCAGCGCTGCGTCCATGTGGAGGAGAAGTTCGACGGCGGCCCCGGCACCGGCGCTGCCGCCGAACTGGATGCTGCCATCAGGGTCTACGGTGATGCCCTTGAAGAACGAGATCGACGGCGGCAGTTGCGTTTGGCTGATGCCATGCTTCATGCCGCCAAGGGTCAACAGTTCACGGCCGGCCGGTGACGGGCTGTGCGCTGATCCGGCACCGTACTTTGCGGTGTTGCCGGCGAGGTGTGTGGTGCCGGTGAGGGCATCGTGGTTGCCGGACGAGTCGGCCACCACGGTGGCCATCAGCCGGCCGGCGTCGGACAGCAGGGGGTGACCTGTGGTCATGTAGGCCTGCCAGGGGACCTTGACCGTGTCCGCGACGTTGAGCCGCTCGTGCTGGGCGCCGCTCCGGACGATGACAGCGTGAACGCAAGCATCGCCGTCGAGGTCTGTGATCCTGATGCGCGTCCCGCGGGCCAGTTCCAGATGGGTGTAGCGGCCAAAGGCCAGCGTCTCGGCCCAGGTCAACGCCGTCTTTGCCTCCGCGGGGAGGCTCTCCGTCAACCGCGCCGGAGCGGAAGCGGGCGGGACATGGATCATGGTCTCCGCTGCCCGGCCGTGCTGGGCCCGGGCATGCAACTTGGCGCCTGCCGTGGTGGCGGTTCCGTTTTCAGTAGTCCGTGTTTCGAGAGTCTGTGTCATGGCATTCATTTCTGTGCTTGAGCGGGATGGTGGTGCGGCGGGTCAGCCGGCAGGGTTGGCGGGGTCCAATACCTCTGCCGCTTTGTTCTGCCGGACCCGGAGGTTCCTCCGGACCCAGATGCCCAGGAGCAGGACGGCGCCAACCATGATGGGGGCGGAGAAGAGCAGGATTCCGTGTTCCCCGGAAGGGTCATACACCTCGGGGCGGGGCCAGGAGAGGTTGATGACCATCAGGGCGCCATAGAGCACGGCCAGGATGTTGACGGGCAGGCCCCAACGGCCCAGGGAGAACAGCCCTGCCGGCATGGTCTGGCCCACCCGGTCCCAGTCACCACGGAAGCGGCTGAGCAGCTGAGGAACCGTGACCATCAGGTACGCCAGGTACACCATCACGATGCACACGCTGCAGAGGGTGGTGAAGAGAGCGGAGTTGCCGATATTGATGGCGAGGATCCCCACCGCCAGGGCGCCGATCGCGATGGAGGGCCACATGGGAGTTCCACGCTTGGGGTGGACCTTAGCGAGCCGGGCCGAGGCAGGCAGCTTGCCGTCGCGGGCCATGGAGAACACCAGACGTGAACCGGCCGTCTGGATGGCCAGGGTGCAGACAAAGATGGCGATTGCCACGTCCACCAGCAGCACCTTGCCCCAGAACGTGCCCAACACGGCCGTCAGCACGTAGGGGAGTCCCTCGGTGGCGAGCCTGCCGTCGTCGAGGCTTGGCGCTGCCATGAGGGCAGCGATAATCATCAGCCCGCCGCCAATACCTGAGATGATCAGCGCCGACAGGATGGTGCGCGGTGCGGTCTTGCGGGGGTTCTTGGTTTCCTCCGAGAGTTCGCCGGCGGAGTTGAAGCCGACCATCACATACGCGGCCATCAAACCTGAGACCAGGAAGGCACCCACGGCACCAAGGTCCGACGTCGTGACCACACTGACGTCCGCCACCACCTCCGGGCCACGCTGCGCGGCTGAGAACAGGGCAAGGATTACCGCGGCGACGCCCACAATCTCGCAGGTGACGCCGATGGAGTTCACGTGGGACATGAGCTTCACACCGAGGCAGTTGATCACAGTGGTGATCACCAGGAGTATGGCGCCAAGGATCACTGCGTTGGCCGCGCCCGTGGGGGATGCCAGTGAGGGGTCGCCGCCCACCACTTGGAATCCGTCCCACAGCTGGGGGAGTACCACTTGGAGCGCAATGGCAGCTGCGGCAGCAGTGATGACCTGGGCGATGGACATGAACCAGCCAGCGAACCAGCCCACCACTTCGCCGCCCATACGGCGCGACCACTGATAGACGGCGCCGGACAAGGGGTATCTGGCGGCGAGTTCAGCGAAGTTCAGGGCTACCAGGAGTTGGCCGACCAGCACCACGGGCCACGTCCAAAAGAAGGCCGGGCCGGCGAAGGAGTAGCCGAAAGCGAAGAGTTGAAAGATGGTGGTCAGGATGGAGACGAACGAAAAACCTGCGGCGAACGATGCGTAGCGGCCCAGCTTGCGGTGCAGGGTGGGCTGGTAGCCGAGGGCTGTCAGGTCTGCGTCGTCAGTGCGGCCGGCGGTCGTCGAAAGGGTGGAAGTCATCGGTTTCTCCGTGTCTGGAACGGGATGTGGAACCAGCCCGGAGAGGTTTCTGATGACCCGTCCGGAATATCGGTCACTTGATAGTTTTCCAGCGCGGTGTCCCCGCAGCGTTTCGCCGATGTAAAGCCTTGGTTACCGTGCGTTTCGGGGAGGTAAAGGAAATCTCACCGTCGGCTCAGCAGGCCGTGAACGGCTCTTTTGGCGGTGCTGCGATGCAAGAATGAAAGAGTGAGTACAGTCGGACCGGGACGCCCCCGCAAGCAGCAAGCGGTACGCCGGGGAGCCACAGCCCGCGACGAGATCCTGGACGCGGCAGCCGAGCTCTTTACGGGCCAAGGATTCGCCAACACGTCCACGCGGGCCATCGCTGACGCCGTCGGAATCCGACAGTCATCGCTGTATCACCACTTCTCCACCAAGGACGAGATCCTGGGTGAGCTCCTTGGCGGGACGGTGTCCACCAGCCTGGCCTTCGCCCGTGCGGTGCACGGCCACCCGGGAGAAGCCGGGCGTGGCCCGGTTGCCGCCGCGGCACGGTTGCATGCGGTGGTGCTGTTCGACGGTTCGCAGCTCTGCAGCTCCCGCTGGAACCTCGGCGTGCTGTACCACCTGCCGGAGGCCAGGGCGGAGGTCTTCCAGCCGTTCATGGACGCCCGGAAGGAACTTCGGACCATTTACGCTGACTTGGGGCGGGAACTGACGGCGGTGGCGGACTCGGAAGCCAGCCTCGGAGATACGGCCTTCCGGCTGGTGGAGTCCTTGATCAACCTCCGCGCGGACGGACTGATCTCAGCAGACTCGGCGTCCACTACGGCCGACACCGTGATGTTCCTTGCGGGACTCAGGAACGATCTTCCGGCAGTGAGGGCCATCAGTGGTGAACTCAGCAGCCGCTTTGGAGCGGCGCCTGAGCCGGCGCTCGCAGCGAAGAGCGCCTAGTAATCCACCTGCCGCTTCAGCTTGTTCCCAAGCCACAGCATTGCCAAGCTCACCACGAGGAAGCCAACGGAGATGGCGAGTGCAAAGATGATCACGCCGCCCCAGCCGCCGGCGCGTGAGGGGTCGATGAACCAGTACGGGTACCAGTTGACGAAGGCTCCCCGGATCAGGCTGTAGACGAGGTAGCCGATGGGGTAAAGCAGCCAGTACCAAATGTGCCTGGGTTGCAGGGTGGCCAGCGGAGGCTGGAAGAGCCAGTCCGCCACCATCACTACGGGGATCAGGTAGTGCACCACGAAGTTGACCCAGGGGAGCAGGGAGCCAAGGTCCTCGCCGGCAAGCAGCGCACCGAACACCAACCCCACCACGGCCATGGCGATAGTTGCCGTGCCACGGGTGACGTCGTCGATCTCGCTCGGCCGCTTGCGGATCAGGACCCTGTAGCCGCTGATGAGCAGTACGAGTGCCGCGAAGATGTTGGACAGATTGGTGAAGTAGCTGAAGAAGTTCCAGAGGTCATAGCCCATGCCCAGATGAACTGTCAGCTGTGTCCCCACCGCCACCAAGGTCAAAAGGCCAAAGAAAAAGCGTCCCCCGATAAGCACAGTCCTCTTGGTCATGACCCAATCCTTGCCGAAACCGCAGCTCAGAGCCGTTCGACACCCCGGAAGGGTTAAGTGATCAGAAGTTCGAGGGCCTCCGCCAAGTGGCCTACCTCGCGCACCGAGAAGCCGTCGGGGATGACCCCGGCGCCCGCCGGGCTGGCCGGAACAATCGCGTGGGTGAAGCCCAGTCGGTGCGCTTCCTGGATGCGTTGGTTAATGCCCGGAACGGGACGGACCTCGCCTGCCAGCCCTACCTCGCCGAAAGCAATGAGCCGTTGGGGGAGTGCCTTGCGGGACTTGGCGGAGGCAACCGCCAGTGCCACCGCCAAGTCAGTGGCCGGCTCCGTGAGCTTCACACCGCCAACAGTTGCCACATAGGAATCGTCCTTGTGCAGCATGCACCCGGCCCGCTGCTGAAGGACCGCGAGCAGCATGGCCACCCTGGAGCTTTCCAGCCCGCTGGTTGCCCGGCGCGGTTGGGAGTTGGGACTCTCAGCCAGCAACGATTGGACTTCTGCGAGCAGCGGCCGGCGCCCCTCCATGGTCACCGTGATGCAGGTGCCCGAGACGGGCTCACGCGTGCGTGAAACGAACAATCCGCTGGGATCAGCCAGGCCCTCGATACCGGCCTCGTTCAGGTCAAAGCAGCCGACGTCGTCTGTCGCACCGTAGCGGTTCTTGACGGCTCTCAGCAGACGCAGGCGGGAGTGGCGCTCGCCTTCGAACTGGCACACGACGTCCACCAGGTGTTCCAGCAGCCGCGGTCCGGCGATGGTGCCTTCCTTGGTCACGTGGCCCACCAGGAGCGTGGTCATGTTGCGCCGCTTGGCCGCAGCAATAATGGACGCAGCGACCTCGCGCACCTGGGAAACGCCGCCGGCGCTGCCTTCGACGTCGGCGCTGCTCAGCGTCTGCACGGAGTCCACAATCAACAGCTTGGGTTCGAGCTTCTCCACTTGGCCCAGCGCCTGCCCGAGGTCGGTCTCCGCGGAAAGGTACAGCGTATGGGCGACGGCGTCGATCCGCTCCGCGCGCAGCTTCACCTGTGCCGCGGATTCCTCGCCGGTGATGTACAGGACATCCTGGCCCGTACGGGCGAACTTCGCCGCGACGTCCAGCAGGAGCGTGGACTTTCCGACGCCGGGTTCCCCAGCAAGCAGGATCACGGCACCCGGGACGAGCCCTCCGCCCAGGACACGGTCCAGCTCGTCCACGCCCGTGGGCAGGAACGCGGCAGTGGTCCCATCCACCTCAGCGATACGGCGGGCCGGCTCCAAAACTGTAGCGGCCGCCGTCGTACGCGCTACCGTGGCGCCGTACTCCTCAACGGTTCCCCAGGCCTGGCACTCGCCGCACCGGCCCACCCACTTGATGGCAGTCCAGCCGCATTCGGCGCACTTGTAGGCGGGTGTTTTGGATGCGCGGGATGTCTTGGAAGCCATGGGTTCAAGGTTAGCCGCGGGGACTGACAGTATTAGCCGTTCCGTCCACCGTGCCGGGCTGCGTCCACGAATATCGCTATACCCGTCACGCCAAGCGCGAGCCCAAGAGAAGCGACGACGTCCGTCAGCCAGTGGTACCCAAGGTAGACCCGGCTGCAGGCGACCAGCAGCGTCACCAAGGCGGCGCCAGTGAAGGCGAGCACCGCCGTCGTTCGCGTGCCCGAACGCGAGACGATCAGGTAGGTGAGGACCAGCGCGAAAATGCCGGCGCCAAGCGTGTGGCCGGAAGGGAAGGACAGGGCGGAGTCCGGGCCGAGGAGGAAATCGGATGACGGCGGTCGGGAGCGGCCCACTTCCTGCTTGATGAGGGTGGAGAGAACACCGGCGAGCAACATAGCGCCCATCAGCACAGCCGGCCGCCATAGTTCCCGCTTCCAGGCCGTCCATGCGACGGCCACCGCCACGCTGATGACCGTCATCCACACGGGTGAGGTGACCGTAGTCAACGCCGTGAGGAAGGCCGTGACCACCGGGCCGCGCGAATCGACCATGAAACTGTGGACCGTGCCATCCACGGTGGCCAGCCCGGTCCCGGACAGCACGGCGGCGAACATCAGCCAAAAGATGGCATCGCCGGCCACCAGCAAACCACCTGCCCACAGGAACAGCAGCCGCTGCCGTTGCCGGAGCACCGGCGCAGCCCGGAAGCGTGTGGATAAGGCAGGGATCATCGGCCCATTCTGCCAAACAGGTCTGGGGCTTCTCTGGGAGGAACGGCGGGCTACAGCGCCGGCAGCACTGCCCGCGCTTCCTCCGGCTCCATCCCGCTGGCTTCCAACAGATCCACCATGAGGGGCCGGAACAGCATCACCACGGTCTCGCCCTCGAGCCGCTGGACGTCCAGCATCTTGGGGTGCAGGCGGGCGGCGATGTCCGAGAGCTCGTTCCTGGCGCGGCGCAGATGGACGCGGCGCGTCCCTTCGCTTTGCTCGGACAAGCCAATGGTCATTTCATCGATTGCGGCGGCGGTTTCCTGCAGCACTTCGGAGATGCTCTCGATCGCTTCATCGGACAACGCAGCATGGTTAATGGCACTGGTGAGCCGCCGGGCGAACACCCGGCTGTTACGCAGCGCCAGGTCGATGTACTCCAAGGAGTGTTCAAGGCCCGCGAGTTCGTCGCGATGCCTGCGATGGGCTGGAGCCAGTGTTGCCACCTCGCCAGACGCCCGCAGTGTCTGCCGCATCCGGTCCACCAGGGGCTGGCAGTTCCGGCCGCGGATCAGGGCATGCCAGGCGATGGTGGAATCGCTCTCGGTCAGGGCCTTGCCACACTCACGCAGCACCTCGGCGAGCTCGTGCAGGATCTTCTGGACGTCCTTCCGGGGTTCCCGGCGCGGATCCTTCGGCACCAGGATGGTCACCAGCAGCGCAAACACGCCACCAATCACCGCGTCCAGACTTCGCGTAAACGGCCCGCCAGCCGGCGCCGGCAGCAGCACCACCAGCAACGACTGCAACCCCAGCTGGGTGGTGAAGATCGTGCCGCTGTCCAGGAACCTGGCCAGCAGGATGGAGAAAAGAAGGACGATGGCGGCCTGCCAGATCCCGGCGCCCAGCCAGTGAAGCAGCAAATCACCAACAACGATGCCCAGTGTGCAGCCAAGCCCCACCTCTATCACCCGGCGCAGCCGCGGATCGCGGGAGAAGCCGAGCGCGATCAGAGAGGACGTAGCAGCAAACAAGGGTCCTTGGTGACCCAGCACGTACTCGGCGAACGCGTAAGCACCAACAGCGCACACGGTCATTTGGATGGCGGGAGTCAACGAGTTCCGGCTGCGCACCAATCCCGTCCGGACTCTGGCGCGCAGGAACCTCTTGCTTGCAGAAAATCCCTTCGCGGCGGCCATGCCTCCCAGTCTATTTGTCCGGGGTCGCCCAACGACGGCAACCCGGGCGTCGCTCAAGGTGGCGCGCGCCACATAACCCAATGGTCCGCCGTCGTTCACTTTCTGTTCACCTTCCACCGCAGATCCCGTTACCTGCGCTCTTTACCTTCAGTAAAGGAACAAAAAGGTCCATAGCTCGCGCACGCCGAAATCTCCGTTCGGAACGCATCAGAGAAATCCCTGGAAGGGGCACATCCAAGTGAAGGCAACTCGCTTCGGCCGCAACGCGGCAATCGCGGTCATCGCAGCAGGCGCACTGGCGCTCACCGCTTGCGGTTCAGACAACGCAACGGGCACCACTGGCGGCACCCAGTCCGCTGCAGCCGGCACCAAAGTCACCGGCACCCTGACCGGCATCGGCGCCTCCTCCACCGGCGCAGCCATGGACGCCTGGAAGGCTGGCTTCGCCAGCGCCAACCAGGGCGCCACAGTGCAGTACTCCCCGGATGGTTCCGGCGCAGGCCGCAAGGCCATCATCGACGGCTCGGCACAGTTCGCCGGCTCGGACGCCTACCTGAAGGACGAAGAGCTGGAGAGCTCCAGGGCCAAGTGCGGCCCCGACGGTGCCATCAACATTCCGGTGTACATTTCCCCGATCGCCGTCGCCTTCAACATTCCTGACGTCAAGGAACTGAAGCTCGACGCCGCAACGGTGGCCAAGATCTTCCGCGGCGAAATCGCCAACTGGAACGACCCCGCCATCGCCGCCCTCAACGAAGGCGTCACCCTGCCGGACCTCAAGGTCACCCCGGTGAACCGCTCTGACGACTCCGGCACCACCACCAACTTCACCGACTACCTGGCAGCTGCTGCTCCCGAGGTTTGGACGGACAAGGCTGCAGGCATCTGGCCCGCCGGCTTGAAGGGCGAAAACGCGAAGGGCACCTCCGGCGTCGTCAAGACCGTCACCGACACCCCGGGTGCCGTGACCTACGCTGATGACTCCGCCGTCTCCGGCAAGCTGGGCACCGCTTCCATCAAGGTGGGCGAAGAGTTCGTCAAGATCTCCGCTGACGCTGCCGCCAAGGCCGTCGAAGCCGGTAAGCCCGTTGACGGCCGCGCCGCCAACGACGTTGCCATCAAGCTGGACCGCAAGACCACCGAATCCGGCGCCTACCCGGTAGTCCTCGTTTCGTACCACGTTGTTTGCACCACCTACGAAACTGCTGCTGTTGCCGACCTGGTCAAGGCCTTCGAGACCTACGTAGTGTCCGACGAAGGACAGAAGACCGCAGCCGACGCCGCAAAGTCCGCACCGCTCTCCAAGACGCTGCAGGACAAGGCCAAGGCCGCCATCGAAACCATCAAGGCCAAGGCCTAAGGTTTCCCGGCGGGTTTACTGAACCCAGCTGAACACTGAAGTTCCCTGTCCGCGCGGAGTGGCTGCAGCCGCTGGCTGGTCCACTCCGCGGGGCAGGGAACTTAGCCATGTAAGACCAGTTCACTGAGACTGAAGGATCGTGAAGTGACCACCAACTCCCTGACAACCTCCCAAGGCGCAGGACGCGCCGGGGACAAGGTTTTCTCCGGGGCCGCCATGGCCGCAGGGTGCCTGATTCTCGCGGTTCTCTTCGGAGTCGCGTTGTTCCTTGTGGTGCAGGCGATCCCCGCACTGACCGCCCCGCCCGAAGACATCCAGGGCGGCCACGGCTTCTTCGCCTACATCGCTCCGATTGTTGTTGGCACCCTCATTGCCGCCGTCATCGCGCTCATCATCGCCACCCCCGTGGCAATCGGTGTGGCACTGTTCATCTCGCACTACGCCCCGCGCCGGCTCGCTTCCGGCCTCGGCTACGTGGTGGACCTGCTCGCCGCCATCCCTTCCGTTGTCTACGGCGCCTGGGGTGCGGCCTTCCTGGCCAAGGAAATCTCCCCGGCGTACGACTGGTTGGCCAACAACCTCGGTTGGATCCCGATCTTCGAAGGCCCGGCATCGGCCACCGGCAAGACCATCCTGACCGCCGGCATCGTCCTGTCCGTCATGGTCCTGCCCATCATCACTTCCCTGTCCCGCGAAATCTTCCTGCAGACCCCCAAGCTGCACGAGGAAGCAGCGCTCGCATTGGGAGCCACCCGCTGGGAAATGATCAAGATGGCGGTGCTGCCGTTCGGCCGCCCGGGCATCATCAGTGCCATCATGCTGGGCTTGGGCCGTGCACTCGGCGAGACCATGGCTGTTGCGCTGGTGCTGTCCTCCGGCGTCCTGACCGCCAGCCTCATCCAGTCCGGCAACCAGACCATCGCCGCTGAAATTGCCTTGAACTTC
The DNA here is from genome assembly GCF_025421775.1 of Paenarthrobacter aurescens. GTDB lineage: Bacteria > Actinomycetota > Actinomycetes > Actinomycetales > Micrococcaceae > Arthrobacter > Arthrobacter aurescens_B. The sequence continues at coordinate 43,966 of NZ_JAOEFX010000009.1, forward strand.
CCCGAAGCCAGCGGCCTTAAGGTCAACACGTTGATCGCCGCCGGCCTGGTGCTGTTCGTCATCACCCTTGGCGTGAACATGATCGCCCGTTGGATCATCACCAAGCACAAAGAATTCTCGGGAGCCAACTAAATGACCGCCACAGTAGTCCGCAAGCGCTCCGCGCTCACCAAGGGCCAGTTGCCCAAGTTCGCGCCCTACATTGTCCTGGCCGTCGCATTGGTCGTCGGCGCGGCAATCCTGGCGCTCATCGGCTTCAACGCCTTCGGCTGGGGCCTTGTCTCCGCCGTTCTCTTCGCTGTAGGCCTGGTCGCGTGGAGCGGCGCTGTTGAAGGTGCCCGCAAAGCCAAGGACAAGCTGGCCACCTGCCTCGTTGTGGGTGCGTTCCTGATCGCGCTCCTGCCCCTGATCTCGGTGATCTGGACGGTGCTGGTCAACGGTATTCCCGGGCTCATCACCCCTGGCTTCCTTGGTACGTCGATGAACGGCGTCACCGGCGCGTTCGACAACAAGGCAGTGGAAGAAGGCGCTCCCGTCCTGGGCGGCATCTACCACGCGCTGATGGGCACCCTCCAGATCACCCTCCTGGCCACGGTCATCTCCGTGCCGGTGGGCCTGCTCACGTCGATCTACCTGGTGGAATACGGCAACGACCGTCCGCTGGCCCGCGCCATCACGTTCTTCGTGGATGTCATGACCGGCATCCCGTCGATCGTGGCCGGCCTCTTCGCGGCAGCGTTCTTCTTCGCCATCGTCGGCCCCGGCACCAAGACCGGTGCGGTAGCCGCCGTCGCGCTTTCCGTGCTGATGATCCCTGTGGTGGTCCGCTCCAGCGAGGAAATGCTGAAGATCGTCCCGAACGAGCTTCGTGAGGCCTCCTACGCGCTGGGCGTCCGAAAGTGGCGCACCATCACCAAGGTGGTTATCCCGACGGCGATCTCCGGCATCGCGTCCGGTGTCACCCTGGCGATCGCCCGCGTTATCGGCGAAACCGCGCCCATCCTGGTGACTGCAGGCTTCGCGACGACCATCAACAACAACGTGTTCGGTGGCTGGATGGCCTCGCTGCCCACGTTCATTTACACGCAGATCCTCAACCCGACGTCGCCGTCCAACCCGGAGCCGTCTGACCAGCGTGCCTGGGGCGCCGCGCTGGTGCTGATCATCCTGGTGATGCTCCTGAACCTCGGAGCCCGCCTCATCGCCCGTCTGTTCGCGCCCAAAACGGGACGCTAGCCGGGCCCGCCGCCGGCTCTGACGGCGGCCCCTAAAAACTTCCACACCCCCAAGGAACAAAGGAACATCATGTCCAAGCGCATCGACGTCAAAGACCTGAATGTCTACTACGGCAACTTCCTGGCCGTCGAGGACGTCAACATCAACATCCAGGCCAAGTCCGTCACGGCCTTCATCGGCCCGTCCGGCTGCGGCAAGTCCACCTTCCTCCGCACGCTGAACCGCATGCACGAGGTCCTTCCCGGCGCACGCGTCGAGGGCGAGGTCCTGTTGGATGGCGACAACCTCTACGGCCCCGGCGTGGACCCCGTCACCGTACGCACCCAGGTGGGTATGGTCTTCCAGCGCCCCAACCCGTTCCCCACCATGTCCATCAGGGACAACGTGCTGGCCGGCGTGAAGCTGAACAACAAGAAGATCTCCAAGGGAGCAGCCGATGCCCTCGTGGAGAAGTCCCTGGTGGGCGCCAACTTGTGGAACGAGGTCAAGGACCGCCTGGACAAGCCCGGCTCCGGCCTTTCCGGTGGCCAGCAGCAGCGTCTGTGCATCGCCCGCGCCATCGCGGTTGAGCCCCAGGTGATCCTCATGGATGAGCCCTGCTCCGCCCTTGACCCCATCTCCACCCTGGCCGTCGAGGACCTCATCAACGAGCTCAAGGACCAGTACACCGTGGTGATCGTGACCCACAACATGCAGCAGGCTGCCCGTGTGTCGGACAAGACCGCGTTCTTCAACATCGCAGGCACCGGCAAGCCCGGCAAGCTGATCGAGTTCGCTGACACCACCAGCATCTTCAACAACCCCGGCCAGAAGGCAACGGAAGACTACGTCTCCGGCCGCTTCGGATAAGGGTTCTTGCAGGTTCCGGCTTCTATGGGGGGAGTCGGCACAGAACGACGGCGACCGTCGCCTTGGGGGTACGGTCGCCGTCGTTTTTTCTTACCCAAGGAGGTAACAGCAAACGTCGTGATGAGGTCTCTTTGCAACGTTTGCTGTTTCTCAGTTGGGTCTAGAGGTCCGCGAGTGGCGAGAACGCCAACTCCAGGATGAAGGCGGCTGCGGCTGTGACCAGCGGAGTAGCCACCCAGAACAGCAGAATCCGCCGGACCAGACGACGGTTGACCGTGTGGAACCGTTGGTTGATGCCCGCTCCCAGCACAGACGCCGTCAGTGTGTGCGTGGTGGAGAGGGGCAAGTGGAAGCCAATGGCGCCGATGAACAGCATCACGGACGTCAGCGTCTGGGCTACGAAACCGCGCAGCGGATCTACCCGGATGAGCTTGTGGCCCAGAGTGTGGGAGATCCGCCAGCCACCGAACAGGGTGCCCGCTGTGAGCATGAAGGCCGTGAGTACCAAGATCCAGAGCGGCACCTCCCCGCCGCTGGAGAACCCCGCAGCCACCACGGCCAGCACAATGACGGCAGCTGTTCGCTGACCATCCTGAAGGCCGTGACCAAACGCCACAGCTGCCGTGGATACGGCCTGAGCCCGCCGGAACCGCCTGTTCACGACGTTGGGCTGCGTGTAGCGGGCCGCCCAAGTCACCGGCCAGACCAGCAGGTACGCGGCCACGAACGCTATGAGCGGCGAGAGAACCAAGGGAAGCGCCACTTGGGTGAGGAGGACGTTGTCCATGCCGCCCACCGCGTTGCCGCCGACCAGGACACTCGCAGCGCCCGCGCCAATCAGGCCACCCACCAGCGAGTTGGTGGAGGACAAAGGAATGCCCCGCCACCACGCGTACACGCCCCACAGGATGGAGGCCGTGAGCGCTGAGGCAAGGATGGTCAGGCCGCTGGTGCCGTCGGGCAACGTGATCCACGATTGGGTGAACGCGAGAATGAAGGTGCCGCTGAGCATGGCACCCAAAAAGTTGAAGAGGGCCGCCAGGAGCACCGCGATTGACGGAGTGAGGGCACGGGTGCGAGTGGACAGCGCGACGGCGTTGGAGACGTCGCGGAAGCCGTTGAGGAACGCGAACCCAGAGGCCAGGCCCACTACAAGGACCAGGATGGCGATGGTCACGTCATGATTCCTTGACGATGATGCTGCCTACCTGCGTGGCGACCTTCCGCATGTCCTTGGTAACTTCCACCAGCTGGTTGGCGACGTCCCGGTGCCGCGCATATTGCGTGGACTTCATATCCTTGAGCATCTCGGCCACCCAGATCCGGTGCGTGCGCTCTGCGCGCTTGGCCAGCCGGAGGATCTCGATCCAGTAGTCCTCGAGTTCGTCCAGGTCTTCGAGTTTCCGCATTGCGTCCACTGTGAGCTCAGCCTGCCTGCTGATGATCTCCAGCTGGTCTGCCGCCCGTTTGGGGAGGCGATCCAATTTGTACAGGGCTACGAGGTCGCCGGCGGCATCCAGCTTCTCCATGGCCTCGTTGAGGTGGCGGGAGAGCGTGTACATGTCTTCGCGGGGGAGCGGGTTCACGAAGCTGGTGCGCATGTGGGTCAGGAGCGCGAAGTGCAGGTCCAACGACTTGGACTCGTGTTCGTGCAGTTCCTCGGCCAGACGTTCGTGTTCGCTGGCTGGCACGCCCAGAATTTCGGAGAGCGTTCCGGTGGCGGCCACGATGACGCCGGCCATCTGCGCGAGCAGTACGAGCCCGGCAGGTTCCTGGGGAAAAAGGCGCAGCTTCATGTCGCTTCCGGGCCGGGGACGGATGGGCACGGGCAGTTTGACTTGACGGCGCCCGTTTCGGTCTCAACTTTACCGGCACGGCCGAGGCGTCTGCGAAGTTCGGGGAGCGTTGCGGGCAGATCTCCCCATCGCTGCGCCCCCGCAACCGTGCGACACTAGGTCAAGCACCGATTAATCCACTCAATGGGGGAACCATGCGCTTCAACAATGTCATCAAAATTTCCGGCCTCGCCGCTGCCGGCCTGCTGGCCCTGACCGCCTGTGGCGGAGCAACAGCCGGCTCGACGACGGGTGGTTCCGAACCGTCGTCGTCCTCCTCCGTGGCTGCCTCGCCGTCAGCCTCGGCGTCCCCGTTGGCTTCCACCTCGTCGGAGGGAGCAGGTACTTCGTCGGGCTCCTACAAGGTGGCTGCTTGGGCGCTGCCGATCTCCGAGGCAGGGGACAAGCTGGGCACCATCAAGGGTGACAGCTTCAGCGTAGATATCTACCAGGTGGCCACGGACGTCGCGTCCAAGGACAGCATGTTCGTGGACAAGGACACCAAGGAGAACCTGCTCAAGAAGGGCGATCCCGTGGTGTACCTGAACTACGTGGTCACCAACACCTCATCGGCCGAGATCCCCTTGAGCCACTCGCTGATCACGCCCAAGGCAAAGTACACGGACTGGAAGTACATGGGCGGCATGCCGTCAGATTCCAGCAGCGATGGCTACAAGAAGCACGGGCTGAGCAGCTCCGGTGTGAAGCTGAAGGAGAAGGACCCGTTCATCCTGAAGCCGGGCGAGTCTTTCAACATCGCGGAGAACTTCGGCTACACCGCCGGCAAGGAAACCGAGATCTCGGCGACCATGACCCCGCAGGACGCTGCAGGCGACCTTGACCACGACAAGAAGGAAACCGCGGAAACCATTGTCACGTTGAAGTAGTTTCCCAGTGCAGTTTGCCCGGGTCCGCTTCAGTGCTGGCCCGGGCAAACTTCGTTCGGGCATAAAAATGGTGCCGAACCGGATACGCCTCTCGGCGGTAGGCCGCTCGAAGCGGCTATAAGTTGAAGCCCGGGGGTTTCGCGGTTCGACACCAGTTTTAGTTTTCACCGTCAGGCGGTCTAAGTCAACATTGACAGTCCGGGGCCGGCGTGGGTACGTTTCGCCCTCTTTGTTGGCTAGTCCAGCTCGCCCAGGCGCCACGCATTGGCGGCGTGCTCAAGGTCCTCGGCCGTTTTGACCAGCTGGTGCGAGTTGCGGGTCAGCTTGCTCGCGTGGCCTTCATTGCTGTGTTCTGCGCCGTCGGCAAGTGTGGCCTGGCCGAGTGCTACTACGCGGCAGAAAGCGGCGGAACGTTCCAGCGCGACGTCGAACTCGCCGTCGAACGCGCCGGACAAAATGGCGTCAGCCATGGTCTTCATTTCGTCTGCTCCGGGCGGCTCTGCGGCACCTGCCACCACGTTGGAAACCTGCGCGGTATCGCGTCCGGCCCGGAAGTAGACGGAGATCTTCTCAGGGTTCTGGATGGTGGCGGCGCGGAGGGCGTAGAGCCGCCACAGCGCGCCGGGAAGGCTGCGGGCGGGGCTTTCTGCCCACATCTCGGCGATGGCTTCCAAGCCCTGCTCATCGGCCAGTTTCACCAGGCGGCGCGTGACCTTCGGGTCGTCGCTGTCGCGGCCCCGTCTCACCAGTGCCTGCGCGGCAAGATGGGCGGCCTCGGAAACCCGCGCGGGGTCGGCGCCACCTGCGAACGGTTCAAAATCGATGGGCGCGAAGGGCTTCGGCTTGTGATGCCGGTTTGCTCCGCCGTACGCTCGCGGTTCTGGCTGTTCGCTCATGAGTTCACCGTACTCCTGTGCTCTGGTGGGGTCGAGTAACGGTTGCCGGGGCTGCCTTGTTACTGGTGGCGTGCCGTCACCACCCACTTTGCCGCCGCGCTGGGCCCGACACGCCGCGGCCGCCGCGTGCCGCCGTCGAACGTTCGCCCGAAGAAGGTGACGACGGCGCACGTCACGTTGAGTTCCTTGCTGGCCTTGACCTTGGGGTACAGTATTCATGGCTGTTTCTACAGCTGGAGGGGCCTTTAGCTCAGTTGGTAGAGCATCGGACTTTTAATCCGTGGGTCGTGGGTTCGATCCCCACAGGGCCCACCCTCCAAGACAGGCCGGAGACCTTCAGTCTCCGGCCTGTTTTTTATTTCCCGGTCACGTCCCACACTCTGGTTCCGTCAGTTATGCTATTCGATGGATTAACTATTCAAGTGAGGGGGCTCGGCGTGGGGATCTTTGATACGGCGGTGGAGATTGCGTTCGACGATGGCGCCGCCGACGCTCTGATCAGCGCTGCTGATTCCGCGGATCAGACCCTGCGCTCCGAAGGTAGCTTCCTGGGTGTCGCCACGGGTTATGCAATGGAGGACTTTAGGGGCGGCTATGCGACCTTGTTCGCCAGCGCTTTGGCCGTCCGGGCCGATGACCGTGGCCGGCTTGCCGGTGTCCTCGCGGCGTTGGCGGAGGACGTCAGGCAAGCAAAGCTCAAGGCACGGGAAGAGAAGTCCCGGCTGAGGGAACTTGCTGCCTGGCAGCAACGCGCCGACTTCCGTGAACAACACTTTCAGACTTTCCAGAGCGTGGCGAGCGATCCGATGCCAGCGGAATGGCCGGTCGCTGCTCCGACGATTTCAGCGGTGTTCTCGGCGATGGCTCGGGCCCGGTTCGCCGGTGGATCGGGGGGCGCTACCAGCTCGGCTGATCCTGGAAAGCTGCGCGAATTTGTGTCCCAATCCCGCGCCTACACCAACATCATGGACGCGGAACTGGGGAGAATCCGGAACGCGTGGAGCGGTTTCACCTCAGCCTGCTCCTGGGTAAATAGCGGCAGTGTCACGTTTGTGTCGGGATTCGAGCAACTGCTGACTGAGAACGCCGCTGACGCGATCTGGCTTGAGCAGATCGCCGCGGCATTCGAAGCAGCAGGCAGCGGGTCCATGGCCGACATCACGCTCAACAGAGCTCTCATACTTTACGCACCACCCGAGCAAGTCAGTTTGGACGACATCGGGGCCCTGAACGCCGCACAGCTGAAAGCCTGGCTCGCCGCACCTGCCAACAAGGACCGACTTCAGGGGCTGCTTGAACAACCAGGGCAGGACCCCGTGGTGATAGCAAAGTGGTGGGCTGGGTTCGGCCAGACAGTCGCTGGCGGGACACTTGAACCCGGCGAGGCCCAGTTGCTCCTGATCGAGGCCATCCCCGGAGTCATCGGGAATCTGAACGGAATCACCGCGACCGCCCGGAACCTCGCCAACCGCAAACGCCTCATCACCGAGCAGGACCGCATCAACGCCGAACTGGCCAGGACGCCTCAACTCCTGCCCGCCAGCCAAGGCATGTCCATGACCAACCCGGCTTGGACCCGGCTGCAAACGCAGCAGAAAGCGCTGGATGGCATCACCGAGGCACTGAGGAACGCGGGCGGAATCAACGCTGTCCTGCTGGGTTTCGATCTGACTCACGGCTCACCGAAGGCACAGGTCTCTGCGGGTAATCCCGATACGGCTGACAACGTTACCTACGCTGTGTCCGGCATGCTCATCACACCTCAAAGCGGTTTCAACGACTGGGCGAAAAACGCCGCGAACCTCCAGCGGCACCAGCAGTTGCTTTCCGAGAACGAGACCTTCGCTGTGGTGGCGTGGATCAACTATGAACCGCCCACGGTTCCGACTGTGAACAGCGGCGATGCAGCACGGGCAGGCGCCGACCGGTTCATCGTTGACCTGCAAGGTTTCAACGCCGTCAGGGAAGGCTTGGGCAACAGGACCCCGGAGACCTTAAACGTACTGGCCCATTCCTACGGCACCACCGTGACGTCCAACGCCCTTGCCGCCGCGGCATTGAACGTCGCCTCTTTCACGATGCTCGGCTCGGCCGGGATAGAGAAAGAGATCCGGAACGCCGGAGATCTCCACGTCCCTGCCGGGCAGGTCTACGCCACCGAAGCCGCCGGCGACGGCCTGGCCCAATTGGGCCGCTTCCAACGCCAGGATCCGCGCATGGAATCATTCGGCGCAAAAGTCTTCTCCTCGGAAGAGGCCACGATCGACGGGACCCAGTACCAAGGCACCACAGAACACAACACCTTGGTACACAGGACAGCCAGTGACGGCTACGGCTACCTGGATAAAGAAACTACGGCCCTGCATGACGCTGCCCTAACAACAACCGGTAACGGAGACCAGATCCTGCCAGCCGCACGACCCCTATCACCGCCGGCGGGATTTGCTGGCCGTTGAACAACTCAGGAAGAGTGAACCATATGCCCCATGAACCCAAGGCCCGCATAAAGACCAGCCGCATACTCGCCGCGTTAGTCTGCGCGGCCGTTGCACTGAGCGCCTGCACACCCACCACGGAGAACCCGATGACCGGCTCAAACAGTTCCAGTGACCCTGCAACTGTCAAAGCCCAGGTCGAACAACTCAAACAAGCCCTCGCGGATCTCCACGCCTTCAAAACCGAAACCCAACAAGCCATCGGACCCCAGAAATGGGTCGATAAGGGCACTCGTAACATGGATTGCAGAACCTCCGACGGGCAAGACGGCGTGAACTACAGCATCCTGACCCAAACGCCTGACCCCGTGGACCTGGAAGCATCAGTAAGCGTGGTCAGAGCGTTCTGGGAATCCAAGGGCTTCACCACCCGTACCGAAACCAACCCCAGGGAACCGGGCCTCATCCGCCTCTACGCCAACGAGAACGGCGGACACCTTTTGTCCTACTTCGCAAACATCAAAGGCTCCGGCCTGGAGATGAACAGCGCCTGCGTCGCCGGAGACCTCAGCGCAATCTACAAAGAGCTGGACAGGCAGGAAGCAAGCGACAGCCCCTCACCGACTGCAGAGTAGAGGCGTTGCGGCGTGATGCCTTCCGGGAGAGGGGCCAGTCCTGCCTCCTGCCGGTGTGTGGGCTGTGGAACAGTTTCAGGAAGAGTGAATCGCATGTCTTATGAACCTAAGACGCGTACGGTGACTAGCTGCATCCTCGGTGCGTTGGTCGGCGCGGCCATGGCGATGAGCGCCTGCACGCCCGCTGCCACGGAGAACCCCATGACCGGCTCGAGTAGTTCAAGCGATCCCGCAACCGTCAAAGCCCAGGTCGAACAACTCAAACAAGCCCTCGCGGACCTCCACGCCTTCAAAACCGAAACCCAACAAGCCATCGGACCCCAGAAATGGGTCGATAAGGGCACTCGTAACATGGATTGCAGAACCTCCGACGGGCAAGACGGCGTGAACTACAGCATCCTGACCCAAACGCCTGACCCCGTGGACCTGGAAGCATCAGTAAGCGTGGTCAGAGCGTTCTGGGAATCCAAGGGCTTCACCACCCGTACCGAAACCAACCCCAGGGAACCGGGCCTCATCCGCCTCTACGCCAACGAGAACGGCGGACACCTTTTGTCCTACTTCGCAAACATCAAAGGCTCCGGCCTGGAGATGAACAGCGCCTGCGTCGCCGGAGACCAGACCGCAATCTACAAGGAGCTGTATCCCGAAATTTACGGGACCCCGTCTAGCCTCGGCTCCTCTCCGTCTGCTAATTAGGCTGTCTGGTGCGCCAAAGGAGCTGCCTATGTCGCCTCGTGCTGGCTATGGCCTGTGGAACGGCTTCAGGAAGAGTGAACCGCATGTCCTTTGAATCCAAGGCCCGACTAAAGGCCCGCCGCCTACTCGCCGGACTGTTCTGCGCGCCCTTGCGCTGAGCGCCTGCACGCCCACGACCACGGAGAACCCCATGATCGGCTCAAACAGTTCCAGTGACCCTGCAACTGTCAATGCCCAGGTCGAAGAACTCAAGCAAGCTCTCTCGGATCTCCGCGTCTTCAAAACCGAAACTGAAAACGTTGTCGGGCCCCAGACCTGGGCGGATAAGAGCCTTCGAAACATCGACTGCAGCACCCCTAAGGGAGAAGAGGGTGTGAACTACAGCGTCATGAGTCAGACCCTTGAAACCCTCGACATGGAATCGTCGGTCAACGTTGTCAAGACGTTTTGGGAATCCAAAGGCTTCACCACCCGCGTCGAATCAAACCCAAAGGACCCAGGAAACATCCGTCTCTATGCCAATAAGAACGGCGGACATCTCGTATCCTTCACGGCTACCACCAATGGCTTGAGCCTCGAGATGAACAGCGCCTGCGTCGCTGGGAATCAGCATGAAATCTACAAGGAATTGGACAGGCAGGAAGCGAGTGCCAGTCCCACGCCGAGTACCAAGGAGAGCTGACGCAGAGTGCTGGCTTCTGGGGTGTCCTGTCCTGCCTCATGCTGGCGAGTGAGTCTGGAACGATTTCAGGAAGAGTGAACCGCATGTCCTATGAATCCAAGGCCCGACTAAAGGACGGCGGTATTCTTGCCGCCTTGTTTGGTGCCGGCATTGCACTCAGCGCCTGCACGCCGACCACCACGGAGATCCCCATGACCGGCTCAAGCAACCCCAGCGACCCCGCAACCGTCAAAGCCCAGGTCGAACAACTCAAACAAGCCCTCGCGGACCTCCACGCCTTCAAAGTCGAAACCCAACAAGCCATCGGACCCCAAAAATGGGTCGACGAAGGCCTCCGAAACATGGACTGCAAGACACCCGACGGAGAAGGTGGCGTGAACTACAGCGTCCTGACCCTCACGTCCGACCCCGTAGACCTGGAAGCCTCAGTCAACGTCGTCAAAACGTTCTGGGAATCCAAGGGCTTCACCACCCGCACCGAAACCAACCCCCGGGAACCGGGCCTCATCCGCCTCTACGCCAACGAAGACGGCGGGCACCTCGTGTCCTACTTCGCAAACATCGAGGGCTCCAGCCTGGAGATGAACAGCGCCTGCGTCGCCGGAGACCTCAGCGCAATCTACAAAGAGCTGGACAGGCAGGAAGCAAGCGACAGCCCCTCACCGACTGCAGAGTAGAGGCGTTGCGGCATGATGCCTTCCGGGAGGCTGGACAGTCCTGCCTCCTGCCGGTGTGTGGGCTGTGGAACAGTTTCAGGAAGAGTGAACCATATGCCCCATGAACCCAAGGCCCGACTAAAGACCAGCCGCCTACTCGCCGCGTTAGTCTGCGCGGCCGTTGCACTGAGCGCCTGCACACCCACCACGGAGAACACTATGACCGGCTCAGCCAATCCCAGCGACCCTGCAACTGTCAAAGCACAGGTTGAAGAACTCAAGCAAGCCCTGAAGGATCTCCACGCGTTCAAAACCGAAACCCAGAAAGCCATCGGACCCCAGAAATGGGTCGATAAAGGCACCCGAAACAGCGCCTGCAATGCAGGTGATGGCAGGGAGGGCGTGAACTACAGCGTCATGAGCCAAACCCCTGATCCCGTCGACCTGGAAGCATCAGTCATCGTGGTCAAAACGTTCTGGGAATCGAAGGGCTTTACCACCCGCGTCGAAACCAACCCGTTGGACCCTGGTCTCATCCGCCTCTACGCCAATCAGAACGGCGGAAACCTCATATCCTTCACCGCGAATGTCAAAGGCTCCGGCCTGGAAATGGACACTGTCTGCATCGCTGGGAACCAGCATGAAATCTACGAAGAATTGGACAGCCAGGAAGCGAGTGCCAGTCCCTCGCCGAGTACCAAGTAGAGCTGACGAGCCCTGGCCCCTTGTTGACTCTGGGCTGGTGCACAGAAATCAATGCGCGTAGGTGCGTTCAGCCAACGCGACCGGGAGTGAGCAGCCGTTGCGCGACGATGGCCGCGTGGGGACGCGCTCCGGGGTCGGCGCGGGAGTGCGTGCCAATCACGCTGAAACCGGCTTCCTGCAACCGTCCCGACATCTCCTCCAGAGACCAGAAATAGGCGGGAGTCACTGCATGCGGGAACGACTCACCCGCCGGGCCATCGAAGAAACCGAGCAGGAGGCTCCCGCCGGGAGTGAGACAGCGGGCAAACTCTTCCAGAACACGGCTGATTTCAGCAGGGGAGATGTGGATCAGGGAGTACCAAGCGAGGATTCCCGCCAATGAGTTGTCCGGGGTGGGCAGCCGTTCAAGTGACCCGACAGAGAACTGGGCATCCGGGCAGAATTGCTTGGCTGTCTCAATAAACTCCGGTACCAAGTCCACGCCTTGGACGTCCACTCCGGCGGAGTGCAGGAAGGCTGTCCATTGCCCAGGCCCACAGCCGGCGTCGATAACCTTCCCGGGCAATCCCCGGGCCCACGACAACACCAGCTCCCTATCGACCGGATGCGTGCTGCTAATGGACCCGAACAGCGAGGTGTACTCGGCTGCACGGGCTGAATAGGCGGCTCTCACAACTCCGGAAGACATGGAACTCAGCCTAGGAGCCGGAACGCTCGGCAAGAAATCTCTTGACTCCCGCACCCACACCACGCCAGCATAGATTCTACAACGTTGTAAATCGACAAGCAGAACAAACAGACAGGACCCACCCTTTGGGAAACCCAGAAAACCCCACGGCCAAAATCACCATCGACCCCGCGTTCGTCGTAGGCCCCGTCAGGAGGAAGACCTTCGGCGCCTTCGTTGAGCACCTCGGCCGCTGCGTCTACACGGGCATTTTCGAGCCTGAGCACCCTAAAGCCGACGACGACGGTTTCCGCACCGATGTCCTCGACCTCACCAAGGAACTCGGCGTCTCCACGGTCAGGTACCCGGGCGGAAACTTCGTCTCGGGGTACCGCTGGGAAGACGGAGTGGGGCCCAAAGAAGACCGCCCAACAAGGCTCGACCTCGCCTGGCACTCCAGCGATCCCAACCTGGTGGGCGTGGACGAGTTCGCAAAGTGGTCGGAGAAGGCCGGCGTGGAACCCATGATGGCGGTCAACCTGGGTACCAGGGGCCCGCAGGAAGCGCTGGACCTGCTGGAGTACTCCAACATCAAGGGTGGAACGGCCCTTTCCGAACAGCGCAAGGCGAATGGCGCCGTCGAGCCTCACAACATCACCATGTGGTGCCTCGGGAACGAGATGGACGGCTTCTGGCAGATCGGCCACAAGAAGGCGGACGAGTACGCGCGGGTTGCCGCCGAAACGGCGCGGGCGATGCGCATGGTCAACCCGGACCTGGAACTGGTGGCTTGTGGAAGTTCCGGACCCACCATGCCCACGTTCGGCGAATGGGAGCGCGTGGTCCTCAATGAGACATACGAGTTGGTGGACCTGATCTCGGCGCATCAGTACTTTGAGGATTTCGGTGACCTGCAGGAGCACCTGTCAGCCGGGCACCGGATGGAGGCGTTCATCAAGGACTTGGTCTCCCACATCGACCACGTGAGGTCGGCCAAAAAGTCTGGGAAGCAGATCAATATTTCCTTCGATGAATGGAACGTGTGGCACATGTCCCGCGACGAATCCAAGGCGCCCACAGGAGATGATTGGCCCGTGGCGCCGGTGCTCCTCGAGGACCGGTACACGGTTGCCGACGCCGTGGTGGTGGGAGACCTTCTCATCACGCTGCTGCGCAACACGGACCGCGTCCACTCCGCGAGCCTCGCTCAGCTGGTCAACGTGATCGCACCCATCATGACCGAGCCGGGTGGCCGGGCCTGGAAGCAGACCACGTTCCACCCGTTTGCGCTCACTTCGCAGAATGCCTCTGGCACGGTGTTGAACCTCGCCGTCGAGTCCCCGCTGCTGGAGACCGAAAAGACGGCGGGCTTCACCGCCCTGTCAGCCGTGGCGACCTATGATGCAGAAGCCCAGGAGGCCGTGGTGTTCGCCGTGAACCGCTCGGCGTCGGACGCGCTGACGCTGGATGCCGCCGTCGGAAGCCTCAACGCAAGCAAAGTCATTGAGGCCGTCACCTACTCGAACAAGGACCCTTACTGGCAGGCCACTGCCGACGATTCGACGTCGGTCCTGCCGTCCGAGAACGTCAGCGTAAAGCTCGACGGCGGCCGCCTCACCGCCGGGCTTCCGGCCGTGAGCTGGACCATGATCCGGTTGTCGCTTGAGGACCAGGTCAACTGAAAACTAGGCGATCTGCTGCGTGCCGTCGTGGAACATGGGGTACGCGGAGATCGGTGTGACCGTAGCTGACGGAGTTGGTTCCGGTGCCCGCGATGCGGGTGCCGGAGCCGGCTCGTCAACGGTGACGATTTCCATGGACTCCATGTCCAGGAGCCGCCTGCTCCCGGTGTCGTCCGTGAGCCAGAAAAGGTCGGTGCCAGCAACGGTTTTGACCACGGTGCCACGGTGATAGAGGCGGCCGTTATGCCAAGCCTCCACATGATCGCCCGCGCTCAGGGCGTGCGGCTCGTCTTTGCTCCCCGGCATGGTGCCGAATGCTTGCGCCAGGCTCGCCTGCATTTTCAGCGCCTGGAAAAGATCCCTGTTTGCAATACTCATGTCTGCTCCTCCCAGCTGTCGCCGTCCTTGTCCTCAGCTTTGCGCATGTTTGTTGCAGGCGCGTTGCAAGGGGATGAGCGATGTATGACGGCTGCAGGGGCTTGAGTGACGGCCCGACTGCCGCCCCATCTGCAACGATGTATGCCAACAGTTCAAAAGGAGCACATTGATGGCCGTCACCATGAACGACGTCGCACGGGTTGCCGGGGTCTCGTTGAAGACGGTGTCCAACGTGATCAACAACTACGAGTTCATCCGGCCAACCACCAAACAGCGCGTCCTCGATGCCATCGATGAGCTCGGCTACGAAACCAACCTGACGGCCCGCAGCCTCCGCTCAGGCAAGACCAGCATGCTCGGATTGGTCCTGGCAGACCTTTCCATCCCGTATTACGCCGAGTTGGCGTCGGACATCATGAAAGTGGCGTGGGCCCGGGGATACCGCGTTCTTGTGGAACAGTCCGGTAACGAGCCTGACCACGAAAAGGCCGCGCTCCAAGGCCAATTCCGCACGCTCACGGATGGCCTTCTTTTCATACCTCTCGCCTTGGACGCTGAGCAGATAATCGCCGCCGCGGGCAAGAAACCGCTGGTACTCCTTGGCGAGTACGTACAGGATCCGCGCCTGGACATGGTCCTTATCCAAAACCACAGAGCCGCCGCCGCCGTCACCACGCACCTGCTGGCGGGCGGCCGCCGTCGTATAGCTGTTGTAGGTGCGCACGACGGCGACACCACCGGCAGCGGTGGCCTGCGCCTTGAGGGGTACAAAGCTGCGCTCGCTGACGCCGGCGTGGAGTATGACCCCGCCTTGGTGGTTCCGTGCGATTGGCGGCGCGACGGCGGTGCTGATGCCATTGCAAGGTTGCTGGACAGCGGCGTGGAGTTCGATGCTGTTTTCGGGCTCAACGATGCACTTGCCCTCGGAGCACTTCACGAACTCCTGGTCCGCGGCAAGAAGGTGCCGCAGCAGGTTGCCGTTGCGGGCTTCGATGACATCGACGAGGCACGGTTTGCCTCGCCGTCGCTGACCACGGTGGCGCCGGGGCGTGCGGAAATTGCGGAGCGCGCCGTCGAACTCCTCATCAACCGGATTGAAAGCAAAACCCCAGCAGCCAAGGTTCAGCAGCCGGAGGCGGCGTTCGAGCTGCGAGTCAGGCAGTCCGCGCCCTGACCGCCTGCAGTTGGTGTCCCGGGCCGTTAGTGTTTGAGGAATGAACGTGATCCCCGCTGAAGTCGTCACCCCCGCCGTCATGATCGATGTCGATGTCCTGGACCGGAACATCGAACGCATGGCGTCCAGCATGCTCAGCAGGGGGCTCAAGCTCCGCCCGCACGTCAAAACGCACAAGACGCTGGAGATCGCCCGCAAGCAGTTGTCAGCCGGAGCCGTGGGGATCACGGTCGCGACTATCGGCGAGGCTGAGGTTTTCGCGGCGGATGGAGTGAAGGACATCTTTATCGCCTACCCGCTCTGGGTTGAAGCCCCTCATGCGGAACGCCTTCGGGCTTTGGCAGCCAAGGGCCGCATCGCCGTTGGCGTGGATTCTGCTGAGAGTGCGACGGCGATGGGTCGCCACTTGGGCGCGGATGCCGGCAGCATTGAGGTGCTGATCGAAGTGGACAGTGGACATCACCGCAGCGGCGTATTGCCCGACGAGGTGGTGGACGTCGCCCACGCAGCGGCTGCCGCTGGACTGAGCGTGCAAGGCGTCTTCACGTTCCCCGGACACAGCTACAAGCCGGGAATGCCCACGGGTGCGGCCAGCAACGAGAATGAGGCGCTTGGCCTGGCCGCGACTGCGCTGACCTCGGCCGGGTTTGAAGTCACCACCATCAGTGGAGGGTCTACGCCAACGGCCCTGATTGACGGCGAAACGGTGGCCACAGAGCTCCGCCCCGGTGTCTATGTATTCGGGGATGCCCAGCAACTGGAACTCGAACGATGCACGTGGGACGACATTGCGCTGACGGTTGCCGCCACCGTGGTCAGCCGGCACGAGGCCAACGGTGGCAACGTCCGCCGGGTTGTGGTGGACGCCGGCAGCAAGGTCCTGGGCAGCGACCGTCCGGATTGGGCCACAGGATACGGGCGGCTCCCCGAATACCCCGAAGCCAAGGTGACTGCGTTGTCCGAGCACCACGCCACGGTCGTTTGGCCGGACTCCTTGGAACTCCCGGCGCTGGGTACCCGGCTCCGGGTGATCCCCAACCATGTGTGCCTGACCATGAACCTGGTGGATGAGGTCACGGTTGTCCGCGACGGTGACGTGGTGGATCAGTGGGCTGTGGCGGCGCGCGGGCGCAACAACTAGCCCAGCACCGGAACGCCCTGGAACAGGGTGTGGAACTCCCGGTTGTGGTAGACCAGCGGGGCTGAATCGGCGGGGCTGAACCGGATATCCACAACGGTTGCGGCCAGCAAGACAGAGCCACCCAGAGGCGCCCGATGGACGATTTCGCATCGCAGCGCCCATGGTGCTTCCCTGAGCAGGGGCTCGCCTGTGGGCAGCAGTTCCCAGTCCATGTCGCTGGTGAAGCGCGGGGCGTTGGGGTCGGAGAATGTGCGCACGAGGTTTACCTGGTCCGCGCCCACCAGGTGCACGACGATCGTTTGCGCGGCAGCGATGTGCGAAGCTGACCGGCCGCCTGTGACGGAGAAAGCGAGCGTTGGCGGATCCACCGCCACCGATGCCACCGAGGACGCCGTGAGCCCCACGGCTCCTTCCGGCCCTGACGCGGTGATGATGGCAACTCCTGCTGGATGAGAGCGGAAGGCGGCCTTGAAGAGCTCGCCGACCGGCTCTGCCGGCAAGGGGGTGTGATGGGACATTCATGAACCTTCGTGGGACTGGTTGGGGTTGGCGCCGCCTTGCGGAAGCGCACCTGAACGATGCTAAGACCTCAACTTAAGTTGAGGTCAATTCGGCATATTCGACCCCCGCCTGTGACGCCGTGGAAACGTAGCTGAAATTTCCGCTCCTTACGCTGGTCACACTCTGTCCTTAAAGTGCCCAGCTATCAGGAGAATCGATGCATCTTTTGCCCCGTGAGCAGGAGAAACTCATGATCGTGGTGGCCGCCGATCTCGCCAGGCGCCGCCAAGGGCGAGGGCTCAAACTGAACTACCCGGAAGCCGTGGCCGTCATCAGCTACGAGCTCATCGAAGGCGCCCGGGACGGTAGAACAGTCGCCGATCTCATGAGCTACGGGACCACGCTCCTCCGCCGCGAAGACGTGATGGAGGGCGTTCCAGAGATGATCCACGACGTCCAGATCGAAGCCACCTTCCCTGACGGCACCAAGCTCGTCACCGTCCACAACCCCATCCGATAGGAGCCCCATGATCCCCGGCGAATACAGGCTCCAACCCGGATCCATCGCCTGCAACAGCGGCCGTGAGGCGATCGCCGTCGAGGTGGTGAACCGCGGAGACCGTCCCGTGCAGATAGGTTCGCACTACCACTTCGCCGAGGCGAACCGCGCCCTGGAATTCGACCGCGAAGCAGCTCACGGCCGCCGACTGGATATCCCGGCGGGCACGGCCGCGCGCTTCGAACCCGGTGACCGGAAGACCGTCCAGCTCATTGCCTTGGCGGGAACACGTGAGGTTTTCGGCCTCAGCAACGCAGTTAACGGAAAGCTCGACGGCGGAACTGGCGTTACCGGGGAACCGCGCCCGGGCGTCGCAGCGGAAAGGGACCACCAGTGAGTTTCGAGATTTCCCGCAAGCAGTACGCCGAGCTGTACGGCCCGACGACGGGCGATGCCATCCGCCTGGCCGATACTGAGCTCTTCCTTGAGATCGAGAAGGACCACACGGTTCATGGCGAAGAAGTAGTGTTCGGCGGCGGCAAGGTAATCCGTGACGGCATGGGCCAGAACGGCCAACTGACCCGCGCAGAGGACATCCCGGACACCGTCATCACCAACGTGATCGTCCTGGACTACAGCGGAATCTACAAAGCCGACGTTGCCCTCAAAGACGGTCACATTTTTAGGATCGGCAAAGCCGGTAACCCACAGATTGCCGACGGCGTGAACATCGTGATTGGCGCCAGCACGGAGATTATTGCCGGCGAAAGGAAGATCCTCACCGCCGGCGGCATCGATACCCACATTCATTTCATCTCCCCGGAGCAGGTCCCGGCCGCCCTCTGCAACGGCATCACCACCATGGTGGGCGGGGGCACCGGTCCGGCCGAAGGGACAAAAGCCACCACCATCACGCCAGGCGCCTGGCACATCTCCCGGATGCTCCAGGCCGCCGAAGGACTCCCCGTCAACATCGGCCTGTTCGGCAAGGGCCACGCATCCGCCGTCGAGCCCCTCGCCGAGCAGATCCGCGCAGGTGCCGTCGGGCTCAAAGTCCATGAGGACTGGGGTTCAACCACGTCCTCCATCGACATGTCCCTGCGCGTTGCCGACGAATACGACGTCCAAGTGGCCATCCACACCGACACCCTCAACGAATGCGGGTTCGTGGAAGACACCATCCGGGCAATCGGCGGCCGCGTCATCCACACCTTCCACACCGAAGGCGCCGGAGGCGGGCATGCACCGGACATCATCAAAATCGCCGGCCTGCCCAACGTGCTCCCCGCGTCCACCAACCCCACACTGCCCTACACCAAAAACACCATCGAAGAGCATCTGGACATGCTCATGGTCTGCCACCACCTCAACCCTGATATCCCGGAAGACGTGGCCTTCGCCGACTCCCGCATCCGCGCCGAAACCATCGCCGCGGAAGACGTCCTCCACGACCTCGGAATCTTCGCCATCACCTCCTCCGACTCCCAGGCCATGGGCCGCGTGGGCGAAGTAGTGACCCGGACCTGGCAGGTAGCCGACGCCATGAAACGCCAGCGTGGCGTACTGAAGGATCCATCCGGCATAGCCCATGGTTCCGCCGAATCCGACAACTTCCGCCTCAAGCGCTACGTGGCCAAATACACCATCAACGCGGCCATCGCGCAGGGCATGGCAGACGTCATCGGCTCCGTTGAAGAAGGTAAGTTCGCAGACCTCGTCCTCTGGGATCCCGCCTTCTTCGGCGTGAAACCCGAGCTCGTCATCAAAGGCGGCCAGATCGCCTACGCACTCATGGGCGACGCCAACGCCTCCATCCCAACACCACAGCCGCGCACCATGCGGCCCATGTTCGCCACGTACGGCAAAGCCCTCCAGCAAACATCCATCACGTTCCTGTCCCAGGCAGCCATCGACGCCGGAGTGCCCGCCGAACTGGGCCTCGAACGCATCATCAAACCCGTCTCCGGCATCCGCAACCTCACCAAAGCGGACCTCAAATACAACGGCGAAACCCCGGACATCGCCGTCGACCCCGAAACCTACAAAGTGACGGTCGACGGCGTCGAAGTCACCTCCCAGCCGTCCGACGTGCTGCCCATGGCGCAGCGCTACTTCCTCTTCTAGGAGCCTTCATGATCATCGAAAAAATCCTGGGCAACCTCCACGAACAGCCCAACGACTACGCCGGCCACCACAAAGAAAAAGTGGTCCTCCCCAGCGCCCTGCTGGTCAAACGCATCCAACGCGTCACCACCGACCACGGCAAAGAACTCGGCATCCGCCTCCCCACCGGCACCGGCGATCTCCGCGACGGCGACATCCTCGCCGTCGGTGACAACAACCTCATCGTCATCTCCGTGCTGCCCACGGACGTCCTCGTCATCGCGCCGCGGAGCATCCACGAAATGGGCGTCGTGGCCCACTCGCTGGGCAACCGCCACCTGCAGGCGCAGTTCTTCGACGCTGCGTCTGAGTACAGGGCCGAAGTGATGGTTTGCCAGTATGACCACACCGTGGAGGACTATCTGAAGAGCGTCGGCGTCCCCTACGACAGGCAAGAGCGGGTCATGCCGGTGCCGTTCCGCCATGCTGAGCATTCGCACTAGGCAAATTCCGGTGCTGGCTTTTGGGGTTGGCAAGCCTCCGGCGGGTGATAGGGGCCGTGCCCGCTTCGCGATGCCCTCCACGCCGCGGCCCCTATCACCCGCCTCCGCTTCTCGGGCCCAGTTCCAGCGGGGTGCGCTTTGAGTGCGACATATCAGCTGGCTCTTCAACAGTTGACTGACTCCGCTTTGCCTACGGGCGCTTTTGCTCATTCTTTGGGGTTTGAGAGTTACATACATCGTGAGTTGGTTACTGATGAGGGGTCGTTTGGGGTTTGGCTTTCCGCTTTTGTGGGGCAGCAGTTGACCTATTCGGATGGGTTGGCTCTGCGGTTCCTGTATGAGGGGGTGGGGGTTGGGCTGTTGGACTCTGTTCTTTCAGGGCAGTTGTTGGCTCGGGAGGTTCGGGAGGCTTCTTTGAAAATGGGGGGACGGTTGTTGGAGATCGGTGCTGAGGTGTTTCCGTCAGGGGAGTTGGCCGACTATCGGGAACTGGTTCGTGGGGGTGGTGCATCGGGGCATCAGCCGTTGGCTTTTGGGGTGATCGCGCGGTCGTTGGGGGTCCCCTTTGAGGCGGCGCTCTCTGCGTATTTGTTTGCCACAGTGACTTCGCTGACGCAGAACGCCGTGCGCGCCATCCCGCTGGGGCAGAACGCCGGGCAGCGGGTACTTCGCCACGCGCGCGACGCCGTTGCTGCCGCCGTCGACGATATAGCACAGCTGTGCTGGGACGACTTTGGGGCCGTCAGCCCCGGACTTGAAATTTCACAAATGCGGCACGAACGGCAACGCGCCCGCATGTTCATGAGTTAGCTAGTGCAAAGGACAGAAAACATGTCAGAACCCATCAAGATCGGCGTCGGCGGACCTGTCGGAGCCGGCAAAACCCAGCTCGTGGAACGTATCACCCGGCACATGAGCGGCGACATCTCCATGGCCGCCATCACCAACGACATCTACACCATCGAAGACGCCAAAATCCTGGCCGCCAACGGCATCCTCCCCGAAGACCGGATCATCGGCGTTGAAACCGGCGGCTGCCCCCACACCGCCATCCGCGAAGACACGTCCATGAACACTGCGGCCATCGAAGAACTCAAGACGCGGCACCCCGACCTCCAAGTCATCTTCGTCGAATCCGGCGGCGACAACCTCTCCGCCACCTTCAGCCCCGAACTGGTGGACTTCTCCATCTACATCATCGACGTCGCCCAAGGTGAGAAGATCCCCCGCAAAGCCGGCCAAGGCATGATCAAATCCGACCTCTTCATCATCAACAAGACCGACCTGGCACCCCACGTAGGGGCAGATCTTGCCGTCATGGAGCGGGACTCCAAGGAATTCCGCGGAAACAAGCCGTTCTGCTTCACGAACCTCAAGACGGACGAAGGGTTGGACGCAGTCCTCAACTGGATCCGGCGGGACGTCCTGATGCTCGACTTGGCGCAGTGATCAACGCGGCTACGGCGGCGCCGGGTCTGGCGGCTACGCCTGGGATAAGGGGCCGTGCCCGTCCCCAGCCGCTCCCAACTCTCGCAAGCTCAAGTCGGGGCCCTCGCGGCAGTGGGCCCCCCACGAGGCCCGCCACGCCGCGGCCCCTTATCCCCGGCTCCGCCGCCTCTGCGGTCGAGTCACCTGAAGGCCACAGCCTATGAATACGCCGGTGCAGGTTCCTGTCGTCGGTTCGGTCACTCGGGAAAACGTGGGGCCCGGCTCCGCGTTGGCTTCTTTGGAGCGGGAGGTGCGGGGGCGGTTGGAGCTTGGGGTTTCTTTGCGGGGTGGGCGGTCCGTTGCTTTGCGGCAGTTTCATGAGGGCGCTTTGAGGGTGCTGAGGCCGCATTATCTTGATGGGTCCGGGCAGGTTTGCTACGTCATGGTCAACCCTGGCGGGGCGTACCTTGGGGCGGATTTGTTTCTCATTGAGGTGGAGGTCGAGGCGGGGGCGGAGCTGCTGTTGACCACGCAATCGGCCACCAAGATTTATCGGACACCGGGGTCGTTTGCTGAGCAGCGGATGAGTGTCCGGCTGGGGGAGGGCTCGCGGTTGGAGCTGATGCCTGACCAATTGATTGCCTACCGGGAGGCCAGCTATCGGCAGAATTCGCACCTCAGCCTCCACCCGACGTCGAGCCTTGTCATGGCCGAGGTCATCACTCCGGGGTGGTCGCCGGACGGTGCATCCTTCAAATACGAAGAAGTGCGGCTGCGGAATGAGATCCATGTTGAAACCCGAGACGGTTCGAAGCTGTTGGCGCTCGATAACCTCCTGATTCGCCCACCTGTCAACGACGTGACCGGGATGGGGTTCATGGAAGGCTACAGCCATCTGGGGTCGTTGGTGGTGGTGGATCCGCGGGTGGATCAGGCGCTCGCCGATGAGCTGGACCAAATGGCCCGGGATTTTGACGCCTACACGGGCGTTTCCTTGACGGCGGCTATTGCCGGGACCTGTGGGCTCGTGCTGCGATCGTTGTCGAACAGCACTGAGGAACTCAATACATTGCTGGGTGCCTGCACCGGTGTCCTTCGGGAACGCTGGTACGGCCAGGGACCCTTGAACCTGAGGAAGTATTAATGACTGCGCTGACCGAGTTCGCCACCATGTACCGGGAGCGGGAAACGCTGTCCCTGCGGACCCGGCTGTTGTTCACGTTCGGTGCTGTCGCCGCTTTGCACGTTGCCGCCGTCGTGCTCTTGCTTGCTGGAACAGCGGGTGCCGCGCAACCGCTCGCGCTCGGGCTGGTGATCACCGCGTATGTGGCCGGCATCAAGCACAGCTACGACTGGGACCACATCGCCGCGATCGACAACTCCACACGCAAGTTCGTGGCACAGCACAAGGACCCCGTGAGCGTGGGGTTCGCGTTCAGCCTGGGCCACAGCTCCGTGGTGATCCTGGCGGGCCTGCTGGTGGTGGCCGGTGCGACGCTGATCGGGCAGTTCATGGAGGACGGGACCACCGGAAACAAGGTGCTGGGCCTGATCGGCAGTGGCGTGTCGGGGTTGTTCCTGCTGACGATGGGTCTGTTCAACGGCTCCGCGTTCATCCGCGCAACGCAGGTTTACCGGAACGTTCAGGCCGGCGGCGAGGTGCGTCCCGACGACCTTGAGGCCAAGGGTTTCGTGGCCCGCCTCCTCGCCAAGCCGCTGTCCAAGGTGGAACGGCCCAGGAACATCTACGTGATCGGTTTCCTGTTCGGGCTTGGCTTCGACACCGCCACCACCATTGGGCTGCTGGTCATCACGACGACGGCGTCACTCGCCGGAGTTTCGCCGCTCGCCTTGATGGCCCTGCCTCTCGCTTTCACAGCGGCCATGACCCTGTGCGATTCGATCAACGGCGTGGCGATGATGAAGATGTACAAATCCGCCATCCACAACCCGCGGCGGAAGCTCGGTTTCAACGCCGTGATTACCGGCATTTCTGCGGTCTCGGCATTGTTCATCGCCGTGATCACGCTCGGCGGATTCATCAACTCGGCCTTTGAACTGGGCGATCCGCTGACTACCTGGCTCGCTGGCATCGACCTTGGCGATGCCGGGCTGATCCTGGTGGGTATGTTCGTGCTGGTGTGGGCCGTGTCCGCGATGCGCGGCCGGACCGTCAGGGCCGGAGCCTAGGAGGCTGCCACCGCGTTGAACAGCTCGGTAGTGTCCACGCCGAGGTCCGGAGTGCCCAGGACGTTGGTCAGGAACACCACGCAGCGGTCCTGTTCGGGGAGCATCCACCATTCTGTTCCCGCCCAGCCAGGGTGGCCATAGATTCCGTGCGCCAGCAGCTCAGACTGGTTGGCGGGCAACTGAAACCCAAGTCCGGTATGGCGCAGGGGCTTTGGCCGGGTGGTGATGTGGGAAACCTCGGTGGTGCGGGCTCGACGCATGGCAGCGAGGGTTGCCGGCTGCACAGCCGTGCCGGAATCCCTCAGCAATTCCGAGCCCAGGTTGAGCAGGTCAGTGGCTGTGCCGAACAGCCCGGCGCCGGGATGCTTTTTCCGATACATTCCCTCCACGTTAAGACCTGGCCCCTCGGTGCCGTGGACCGTGTGCGGATTGCAGGTGGTGTCGAAGGTGAGGCCTTGAGCTCCAGTGTCCGCTGCCAGAGTCAGGAGCTGTTCCTCGAACGGGCGCCCGTCAGCCCACTCTGCCATCGCGGCGGCCCCTTCGAAGGCGATGTTGCAGTACTGGACCAGTGAACCCGCATAGAAGGCCTGCTCTGCGGAGGTGAGGTCCTCGCGAAGGGGAGTGCCGCCGTCGAGCGCTGGATCTGCAATCCCGGAGCGGTGACTCAGCAGGTGTTCGAGCGTCACGTTGTCCGTGCGGCCCGCGCCGAAACCCGGCAGTACGTCACTCAGCGCAGAGCCAAGCGACAACTTCCCGAGCTCCACCTGACGCATGACGGTCATTGCACTGACCGGTTTGGTGACTGAGAACAACGCAAAGTGGTCGTCGGTTGTGGCTTGCCTGCCGCCGTCGGTCCCGAACGCCACAATGTCCTCGATGCCCTGGCTCGAGGCGATGCCGAGCACAGCGACCGGCACCCGCCCCAGGTCTACCTGCTTGCGGGCCCAGTCTGCAGCGGGTCCTGTTTCCACCATTGTTGTGCCACGCTTTCGCTCGGGGGTCTGTGACTTGAATCTATCGCGGGCGTTTGAAGAAACCTGCCAGCACCTGTAACCGTGGCGGCCCGGCCGGAAACTATACAAGTATCCTGCAGTTCAGGGCTCTAAATACCAGGGGGAAAATCGTGCTTTCAGAGCGCGAATTGGCGTTCATCGCCATTCACAAAGACAGCTATCCATCCGTTTTCAGGTTCGTACGCCGACGCGTGGAATCGGCAGAGATGGCTGAAGAGATCGCCGCTGACGTTTTCCGGGTCGTCTGGCAAAAGTGGTCGGATGATGCCCGGCCCGATCTCGCCTACTTGCTGACCGTTGCGCGCAACTTGGTGGGCAATGCTTACCGCAGCCGCGATCGGCAGCTGGCACTGCAGGAGAAGCTGCGCACGACGGCGGTGGAACGCTACGGCGATGACTCTGAAAACGTCGCGGTACAGGATGCGATGGATCGCCTGCGGGTGCAGGACCGCGACATTTTGCAGCTGGCTTACTGGGACGGCCTGGGTACCACTGACATCGCGAGGGTGCTGCAGTGCAGTGAATCCGCAGCCAAGGTCCGGCTGCACCGGGCGCGGACAGCCTTCCGGAAACAGATGCCTGCCGGTGCCGAAACGACTACACAGAAGATGGGAGTCTGAGATGGATTCGATCAAGAGCCAGATTTCCGCGATCGACCCGCTTGCGAACGAGCCAACGGAGGTCAATTCGGAAGAAGCCTTGGCGCGTATGCTCACCGGTCCACGGGTTTTCAGCGACAGCCACCCAACAGCCGGAGTGGTGTCCCTGGCGGACCGCAGGCGTCGGAAGGTCCGGATCGCGGGCGGGCTGCTGCTCGGTGCCGCGGCGGTAACGGCAGGAGTCCTGGTTGCGGCCAACTTCGGCCCGCTCACAACCGCGCCCGCGCCGGCAGTGACCGTCAACTCCACCGAAGCGACGCCCACGCCGAGTGCTTCAACCACCCCAACACCCACCCCCACGGCGACACCTTCGCCAACGCCCACAGTGGCAGCGCCGGTGACTACCCCGCCCGCGGTTCCCACCGTTCCGGCGGCGGCGCCGACACTTGCTCCAACGCAGCCGCCGGTGGCGATCCCCCAAAGGTTCACCTTCCCCGATGGGCACCTCTCCTTCGCTCTTCCTGATGGCTGGAGCGTGAAGACGGAGCAGGGGCCATATGCCACGGAGGCGGATAAAGCCGCGTCCACCATCGCCAGGGTCTTGGACAATGCAGGCACTGAGCTCGCCGTGATATTCAACGGCAACTATGGCGACGGTACCGCGGGTTTGGTGGACCGAACCATCCTCGACAGGGCAGTGGTTCCCGGTGTTCGGGATAATTCGGGTGAGCTTGTGGAGTTCGGTTTCTCTTCGAACCAGTCGCAGTACATTCCTTACGAAGGGCCTCCCTACGAGGGAATGCCCTCACCCCGAACGGGACCTGTTGAAGGCCCTCCGACCTACATCATGGATGTGCGAAAGTCCTCGGAGCTCAAGGCCGGCATCAGTTCCTCGGGGACCAACCAGGTCCGTGTTCCCAACGGCATCATGAGCGCCTACGTGCAGTTCGATTCCACCAAGAACCCTGCCTTTGCAACGCCCGAAGCAGCCAAGGCCTGGATGAACACTACGCAGTACGCCCAGCTGAAGAGCCTGCTCTTGAGCCTGAGCTACGAGTAACCACATCTGCATCGCAGTTGACGCCGTTCTGAGAGCCCAAACGGCGTCAACTGCGATCAACGTGGGTTACCGGAGGGGCCTAGCCGATGTCGTGCGGAATTCTCACTGTGCTTGTGCATGGCAGGGCTACGAAACGCTATGCAACTGTCCATAACGATCGCCGTGCGACTTGCATAGGGTTGAAGAGATCTGCTTCACACCACGCAGTGCCCCGATCTACCCAAGGATGAGTTTCAACGATGAAGAGCATCGCCCTCCTGCGCGAACGAGCCACCCGCGTCATGCCTACCGGTTCCCACTGCCCGGCGTCGGGCCTGTGGAGCCCGGATTCCGATCCGGATGCGGTCCAGGTGTTCGCTGAAGGCCATGTCCTGCCGGCGCACGATGGTGTACCCACCGTCTGGCGGCGCCGCACTGCCGCTGAAGTTTCAGCGTGACCAGCTCCATCCTGAACCGGCCTGCTGACTATCGGCATGTCCCGGCCGGGGAGTGGTCCGAGCTCAGCTCCGGCGATCCCGTGTGGATTTACGACGTCGCGTGGGGCGCCGGCACGGGTCGCGTCGACGATGTTTCCAAGCACCAGGAGCTGCTCTGGGTTGTCCTCGAACCGACGGGCCGCAAGTTGATCTGCGGCACGGACGACGTCGAGGTCTGGGCCGCCTGAAAAGACTCGCCGAGATGGCAAATAATGACAATGTCTGAGCGGATGATTGTCATTAAGTGCCATCTCGGCGTCAGTTAACCGGCGGGAACCAGCACGCTGGGCGACCCCGTCTCCACACGGCCCACCGGGCCGTCCGGCAGCCCGGTTTCCGGGTCCAGTGTGAAACTCACGACGTCGTTGGAACCTTCGTTGGCCACGTACAGCCAGCCTTCGCGGACCAAGTGGTGGCGCGGCCAGTCGCCGCCGCACGGAACGTCCGCGAGGGGCTCGACCTCCGTCCCGTCCCCGGATACGGTCAGCACGCAAATGCGGTTGGATCCCCGCACTCCCACATAGGCGAAGCGGCCATCCGGCGACAGCGCAATCTCCGCTCCGGAGTCGCCGTCGGAGGCCTTGTTGATACTGGCCGGAACAATGCCGGTGAGCTCGTATGTGCCGTCCGGTTGCATGCGGATCGCAGCCACCTCCACCGAGTACTCCGTGTCCACGAAGACTGTCCCGCTGTGGTGGCGTGCCATGTGCCTGGGGCCCGAACCTCTCGGCAGGATCACCTGATGGTCCGGCTGCAAGCCCTCACCCGGCGCATACTTCCACACACGGACCAGGTCATGGCCGAGGTCCGTCGTCATCACGCGGCCGTCGGGGAGCATCAGGCTGGAATGCGCGCGGCTGGGTCGCCCAGCGTCGACGGGTGCTGTGGAGTGGGGGTCGACGGCGGCTGCCGCACTGGTGCGCGAGGTGATGGCGCCGTCGGGGTCCAGTTCGTAAAGAACAACCTGACCGTCGCCCCAACAGGTGGCCACGATGAAGCGGCCTTGCGGATCCACTGCGACATGGCACGTGGCATCGCCTGCCGGCCAGGGAACGCCGAAAGGCTCCAGCCCGGCGTTGCCCGTCCGGTGATATGCCCGCACGGTTTTGCCTTCCTCGGCTACGGCGTAGACCACCGGCTTTGTGGGGTGCAGCGCGAGGAACGACGGAGAGTTGGCCTCGATGGCCAAGCCGACGGACGTCAGCTGGCCATCATCCTCAGCCCAGAGCGCCGTGATGCCCTTGCCGTTGCCATTCCTGTCGGCCGTGTAGGAGCCGACCCAGATCAGGGTTTCCATGCTCAGTGCCCCTGGACGTCGGAGTCGACGCCCGCGTCCGGTCCGCCATCGAGGGTTTGCAGCTTGACGAGGTCGTCCTGGTCCAGCTCGAAGTCGAAAACGTCCAGGTTCTCCTTCATCCGTTGCGGATTGGCGGTCTTGGGAATCGCGACGAGTCCCTGTTGGACGTGCCAGCGAAGAACCACCTGGCCAGGCGTCTTTCCGTACTTTTCGCCGATACCAGCCAGAACTGGAGCATTCAGGAGATCGCTGCTGGCGCCCAGAGGGCTGTAGGACTCCGTGACGATGCCGTGCTGCTCGTTGAAGGCCCGGGCGACCGACCGGGGGATGGAAGGGCTGACCTGGATCTGGTTGACGGCCGGAATGACGTCTGTTTCCCGGAACAAGCGGTCAAGATGCGCCGGTTTGAAGTTGGAGACGCCGATGGAGCGCGCCTTGCCCGAAGCCTGAAGTTCCTCGAAGGTCTTCCATGTGGACACAAACTCGTCGCGGCGGGGGAGCGGCCAATGGATCAGGAGCAGGTCAACGTAGTCCAGCCCCAGACGTTCCAATGAGCCGTCCAGCCCGGCGACAGCCTTTCCGGAACCCTGGTAAGTGCCGTCCAGTTTGGTGGTGATGAAGAGTTCCGCGCGATCCACCCCGCAGTCGCGGATGCCGTTGCCCACACCCTTCTCGTTGCCGTACTTCACCGCAGTATCGATGTGCCGGTAACCGTGGGATACCGCCTCCACCACGGCTTCAGCAACCTGGGCATCGTTCAGGGGCCACGTGCCCAACCCGAGCTGGGGGATGTGGTTGCCGTCGTTCAGTTCGATGAGTGGGGCGCGTGTCATGGGCGTAGGTTCCTTTCATAAAGCCGGTCGCTGAGCTCCATAAAGTCTTCCTTCACCACTTGCAGCTCAGGATGCTGATCATGCCACGCCACGATCTCCCTGGCACCGTCCGCGAACGGAATCGTGGCCCGGTAATCAGGTACCAGCGCTTTGATCTTGGAGTTATCGAACACCACGGAGTGCGAGCGGTCGCCCAGCAGGTTGGGGCCGAGCTCCGGACTGTGGGCTGCGATGGTCTCTGAGGAAACATGGAACAGCTCGGGTTCAGGTACACCGGCCGCACGGGCAAACAAGCGGTAAATCTGGTTCCACGGGAGGAACTCGTCAGAGGTGATCGTGTAGCTCTCGCCCACGGCTTGCGGCCTGCCCAGGAGGCCAACGAAGGCCTTGGCGAAGTCACGGCTATGGGTCAGCGTCCACAGTGAAGTCCCATCCCCATGGACCATGATCGGCATCCCGGCGCGCATGCGGTGGATGTCGGTCCAACCGCCCACCATGGCGATCTTGGTCCGGTCGTAAGTGTGGGAAGGGCGCACCACGGTCACAGGAAAGTCCTGCTCACGATAAGCCTCGAACAACAGCTCCTCGCAAGCGATCTTGTCCCGTGAGTACTTCCAGAACGGGTTCTTCAGTGGAGTCGACTCCCTGATGGGAAGTGTTGTTGGGGGCTTTTGGTACGCCGAAGCGGAACTGATGAAGACGTACTGTCCTGTCCGCCCCCGGAACATCTCCAAGCCAGCCAGCGCCTGGTCAGGTGTGAAGGAAATAAAGTCCGCAACGGCGTCGTACTCCCTTCCCCGAAGTACCTCACGCACAGCCTGGGGATCGCGGATGTCCGCGTGCAACACTTCCGCGCCATCGGGGACCGGCCGCCCGGCTGACCGGCCCCTGTTGAGGATGGTCAGCCGGTGGCCCAGTGCGACGGCGCGTTCGGCCGCCGCCGCACTGATGACCCCTGTCCCGCCAATGAACAGAATGTTCCGTGGCGAGACGGTGTCTGCTGCTTCTCCAAAACTGCCGGGGAGGAGGCTGCTCACCAGGCGTAATCTTCGGGGGCGGGGCGGTGGCCCGGGAAGATGTCGTCGAGCCGCTTGAGGGCGTCCTCGTTCAACGTGACGTCGAGTGCACGGATGGCGGCATCCAACTGCTCCTGGGTGCGCGGACCGACGATCGGTGCCGTCACGGCAGGCTGGTGGAGCAGCCAGGCGAGGGCGACGTCGCCGGGTGCGTGGCCGAGTTCGTCCGCAAAATCCTCGTACTGGCGGATCTGGTCCTCGTGCTTTTTGAGGGTTTCCAGTGCCCGGCCCTCTGCGCGGCGCACGCCCTGCTCTTCCTTCTTCAGCACGCCACCCAGCAGCCCGCCCTGCAGCGGCGACCAGGGAATCAAGCCCAGACCGTACTGCTGGGCGGCGGGAATGACCTCAAGCTCCAGCTCACGCCTGAAGAGGTTGTAGATGGACTGCTCGCTGACCAGCCCTGTGTAGTTCCGCCTGCGGGCCGCTTCCTGTGCCTGGGCGATGTGCCAGCCGGCAAAGTTGCTGCTGCCCGAGTACAGGATCTTGCCCTGTTGGACAGCTACCTCGATTGCCTGCCAGATCTCGTCCCACGGCGTATCGCGGTCAATGTGGTGGAACTGGTAGATATCGATGTAGTCCGTCTGCAGCCGCTTCAGGCTCGCGTCCAGGGCGCGGCGGATGTTCAGGGCCGACAACTTGGACTCGTTTGGACGGTCTGTCATGGTGCCGTACAGCTTGGTGGCCAGAACGGTCCGCTCCCGGCGCTCGCCGCCCTTCGCGAACCAGCGGCCGATGATTTCCTCGGTCCAGCCACGGTGCTCGACTCCGCCGTAAACGTTGGCGGTGTCAAAGAAGTTGATGCCGGAATCCAGTGCGGAATCCATGATCGAGTGGGCTGTTGCCTCGTCCGTCTGCGGGCCGAAGTTCATGGTGCCCAGGCAGAGACGTGAAACTTTCAGGCCGGAGCGGCCAAGGTGGGTGTACTGCATGTTTGTCCTTTTCTTAGAGCTGGGTGAAGGCGGCGACGGCGGGATCGGAGCCAATGCGGGCGCCCGCCTCGAGGGCCGTGATGGCTGCCAGTTCGGATTCGGTGAGGGTAAGATCGGCCGCGCCGAAGTTCTCGCGCATTCTCGTCGAATCCGCCGATTTGGGTATCACGATGGTTCCCTGCGCGAGGTGCCACGCCAGGATCACCTGTGCAGGAGTTGTGCCGTGCGCCGCGGCCACCAGTGCCACTTGCTCGGCGTTGACGTCCTTGCCCTGGCCCAACGGGCTGTATGCCTCCACGGCAATGCTGAGGTCGCGGCACTTGTTGGCGAGTTCGGCCTGTTGGAACGTGGGGTGGAGTTCAATCTGGTTGACGGCCGGCACTACGTCCGCTTCCTTCAGCAGCGTGTCCACGTGATCGGGGAGGAAGTTTGAGATGCCGATGGCCCGGATCTGCTTGTCCTGGTAAAGCTTCTCCATCTCCTTCCACGCCTGCGTGAAGAGGCCCTGTGATGGGACCGGCCAGTGGATGAGGTAGAGATCGACGACATCAAGGCCCAAGGCGTCCCGGCTGCGCTGGAACGCGTCATGTGCCTCGCCTTGCTCACCGTTTCGAAGCTTGGTGGTGATGAAAAGTTCTTCGCGGGGGATCCCGGATGCCGCGATGGCAGCGCCGACCCCTGCCTCGTTACGGTACGCCGCCGCGGTGTCGATGTGGCGGTAGCCGGCTTCCAAGGCGTCTTCCACTACTTTCTGCGTTTGGTCCGCAGGTACTTGGAAGACACCGAATCCGAGCTGGGGGATGGTGACGCCGTTATTTAATGTCAGCTCTGGCATGACGGTCTCCTTCGACGGGATGGGTATGGCGGTGACTCTCCACGCTGGCGATTCTCAGAAAGCGTTTTCGGAGGCTCTGTACTGAGCCTATGCAGTTTTGGCGGCAGAGTCAGCAGTCCAGCGTGATCCTGTTTTTCCTAGGTCTGGTAGTCCTACCCACAATGGTGGTCTTTCACACGCCGTGAACGGCAGAATGGACGGATGGGTCAAAGCGCCGAGTTCGGTAAGTTCCTCAAAGTCATGCGTGCCCGCCTCTCACCCGAGGACGCCGGGGCACAGGAGTCCAGCGGTTCCCGTCGGGTGCCTGGGCTCCGCAGGGAAGAGGTTGCGCGGCTCTCCGGAGTGAGCACCGACTACTACACGCGCCTGGAACAAGGCCGCAACATCCACCCGTCCAAGGCTGTCCTTGACTCCGTGGCGCGGGCATTGCGGCTGGACGCCGGGGAGCAAGCACACATGATGGATCTTCTGGAGCACTGCGCCAGCTCGGCCGGCAACCCCGGCCCCGCGCAAAAGGTGCGGCCTGCGCTACGGCAGTTGCTGGACGCCGTCGGAGACGTACCCGCAATGGTGTTGGGAAGGCGTGCTGACGTGCTGGCCGGAAACCGGATGGCCCACCTGCTCTTCACCGACTTCGCCGAACTACCGGCCAATGAGCGGAACCTGACACGCTGGATCATCCTGGACCCCATCGCGGGGCAACTGTTCAGGGACTGGAAGACCGTGGCCGCCGAGGCTGTTGGGGCACTGCGCATGGACGTGGGTCGCCATCCGAATGACCCCCAGACCAACCAACTCGTGGGCGAACTCGCCGTGCACAGCGATCACTTCCGCCAATGGTGGGCCGGTCACAGGGTAGCCACGCGCTCCGCAGGAACAGTGCGGTTGCACCACCCGGTGGTTGGGGACCTCGAACTGAACTTTGAAACGCTGAGTCTCCCGGACGACCCCGACCAGCTCCTCCGGGTCTATTCCGCGAAGGCCGGTTCGCCGTCGTCGGACGCTTTGATGCTGCTGAGCAGCTTTGGCGAGGTGACCACCGCACCCGTCGAAGCACCGGAACCCGCCCGCCGGGATGACAGTTAATGCCAATGTTCCTCTGAAACATCGGCATTAACTGTCATCCCGCGGAGTGCGGAAAGGGTTTCAGCGCTCCAGGCGGAAACCGAGCTTGATGGTGACCTGCCAGTCGGCCACTGCGCCGTCCTCGAGGTGGCCGCGGATTTCCTTGACCTCAAACCAGTCCAGGTTCCGCAGTGTCTGGGAGGCTGTTGCGATGCCATTCTTGATCGCGTCGTCAACGCCTTCGGTGGAAGTTCCTACAATTTCGGAAACGCTATATGTGTGGCCAGCCATGGTGCTCCTCATCAACGTCTTACGAATCTCTGGAAAATCCGGCCCGCCAGGCAGGCCGTCCAAGCAGACTAGCCCACGGATCTCCGTGCGGCCAGAGCCCGCGATGGCCTAGCTTTCGCGCCAATCATTGCTGGTGATGTGCGAACCGGCCTGCGGTCCCATCTGCAGCATTCCGCCGTCCACGGGCCAGGACGCTCCATTGACGTAGCTCGACGCCGGGGATGCGAGGAAGGCGATGACGGCGGCGATTTCGCGAGCATCACCGGGGCGTCCCAGCGGAACTCCGGGTCTTTCCTTCTGCGTGGGATCCTCGTCTTCCTGACCCGTCATGGGAGTTGCTATCTCGCCCGGTGCCACGTTGTTTGCGGTGATGCCGTACCCGGCGAGTTCCAAGGCCATGGTCTTGATGAGGCCGCCCAAGCCGTGCTTGGAAGCGTCATAGGCTGACGCCCCCACTCGAGGTTGAAACTCGTGCACGCTGGTGACGGCGATGATGCGCCCGCCGCGGCTGGCCTTCACCATGCGCTTCGCCGCTGTTTGCATGGCCACGAAGGCCCCGTTGAGGTTGGTGTCCAAGGTGGACATCCAGGTTTGGTAGTCGAGGTCAAGGAACTTGGTGCCGTCACCGGTTCCGGAGTTGTTGACGAAGACGTCCACGCCACCGAGTTCGTCGGCGAGTTTGTCGATGGCCGCAGCCGTCCCTGGGACATCAGTGGTGTCCAGCTGCTGCACAACGGCTTTGCGGCCCAATCCGCGGACCTCTTCAGCCGTGGTCTCCGCACCCTGTTGGTCCCTGTGCCACGTGATGCCAACGTCCATGCCGGCCTTGGCCAGCGCGACCGCCGTGGCCCGTCCGATACCTGAATCCGATCCAGTGACGATGGCGGTCTGCGGAGAAAATGATGTGTCGCTCATGGTCCTGCCTTTCGGTCCTGTGATCCTTCCGATGACTTACCCCTACCCGGTCCCGGCACGATGTAAACACTCGCGAACCAACACGGTCATCCCGGCGGATCAGGATGGAGTGTAGATTTTCTTGCAGCAGCACCCAGCGAATCCCCACAACCAGGAGTACTCATGTCAGAAGTTATTGTCGTCGGCGTTGACAACAGCGAAACGGCCAAGCGCGCAGCCGTGGCAGCAGCGAAGCTCGCCACCGCTCTTGGTGCCGAGCTGCACGTGATCAGCGGCTTCTCCGATGACCGCATCGAAGAATTCGGCAGCGGCAGCGACCGCATCACCGTCTCCTCGGCCGACTCCGCGGAATACGTGGCCCGCAAGGTCTCCGAAGAGCTGGACATCCCCAACAACAGCGTCAAGTACTACGCAGCCCGAGGCACTCCGGCCAACGCCCTCATCAACTACGCCGAGACCAACAACGCTTCGCTGATCGTGGTCGGCAACAAGCGCATGAAGGGCCTGGGCCGTGTCCTGGGCAGCATCGCGAACAGCGTGGCACACGGTGCTCCGTGCGACGTTTACATCGTGAACACGGACGTGGACGCGTAACCCACCCAAGTAAGTAGCAGCAGAGCGCGTTTCCAGAACTCAAAACGCGCTCTGCTGCGACTCAGCTGGGTCAGCCGGACGTGCCGTTGAGCACTGTGACGTTGGAGTAGGTCACGCCCCTTCCGGTGAGCTGCAGGACATGGCCAGGCTGTGGTGTATCGGACGTGATGGTCAGGTCCCGCAGGGTCGAACCGTCCGCCGCCACCAGCAGGGTCACCCCTTCGCTGTTGGTCAGGACCACGTCCGAGGCATTTCCTGTTGCTCCGGCCAGGGTGATGTTGCGCCGATCGCCCCACAGGACCGAAGGTTCGTGATAGATGCCGGGCTTCACCAGCACGGTGACAGCAGCGGGGTTCTTCGGCGGAATAGCCCCGATCGCGGCCCGGATGCTGGCGAAGTCGCCTGTCCCGTCGAGCGCCACCGTGATGACCTTTCGGAGCGCAGGCTCAGTCCCGCCCAAGGGCCCGCCAAACGCGCGCACCAACGCTGGGACCGCCTTGGCGGGCGTCAGGCTGTAGGAATACGGGGGATCGAAGGTCCCGCCCCGTTCCTCGCCGGTGTTCCCGGTGCACTCGTCAAAGACATTATTGCGGGCTGCCAACCCACCGCCCGGCCCTTGGTGGTGAAGCGGGTTCCGGACATCCCGGAAGTAGTTCCCCTCCACAAGAAGCAAGGCGGCGTTCCGCCCCAGCATCCCGTAGCTGGAGATGTTCTCCAGGTAGTTGTTGTAGACATGCGATGCTGCGGTGTTGTCCAAGCTGGCGTTGCGCTGGTGGGTGTTCCGGATCCAGTTGTGGTGCAGGGTCACCCGAGTGACCACATTTTGGGTCCAACCTTCCCCGAGGGCCTTGTTGTGGTCCGAGAACACGTTCCAGGACAGTGTGACGTTGTCGCAGTCCTTGCGGATATCCACCAAGCCGTCGCCCAGCCGTGTGAAATGCATATGGTCCACCCAGACATGCGTGCTGGTGTCCATCTGGATCCCATCCCTGTCGTTGTCAGGCCGTTTCCCCACAAAGTCGCCGGGAATGTAGGAGTCCCGGACAGTGAAGTTGCGGAACACGACGTTGGCCACGTTGACGAGCTTGAAACCGGCATTGACCACCGCGGCTCCTTCGCCTGCTCCAAGGAAGGATTTGTTGGAGGTCACCGTGAGTTTTTCGTACTGCCCGAAGACCAGTTCGCCGCGCAGGATCACCACCAGGGGTTCGGCGCTTTTCGCGAAGACGCGGAGCTGATCAGGCGTGTCGGCATGGACCAGCCTGCCGCCGGCCCCGCCGGTGGTGCCACCGCGGCCGTGGGATGCGACGCCGGCGAACCCCTCCGGCGCCACAGTCCAGAAACCCCCTGGCCCACGTTTTGTCGGCAACTCCGCTTCAACGAACCCGTTGGGGCCGACGCCGGGAGGCGCACCTTCCGCTGCCACCGCCGGCGCTGCCACCGCCGGCGCTGCCTCGTTGAAGAGACCGGTCGACGCCAAGGTGCCGGCAGCGAGTCCAGCGGAAAGGAGGGTCCGGCGTCGGATGGTTATGTCGTGTGGATTCGCCATCTCAAGCACCTGCAGCCGGAGTCCAGTCGCCAAGGAACGTCTCCTTGGTGAACTTCAGGGCCTCCTGGGGCGAAAGCTGGGGATGGAACTCGTTGATGTACGCGCCGGGTCCCGTGTTGTTGTACTCAGCGAAGCGTCCCTCGGTCCAAGCATGTCCGCTCATGTCGGACCAGCCCTGCTCGGCGATATGAGATCCCAGGTTCGAGTCCCGGATGACGGCCATGGGGTGGGCATCGGGGTCACTGCTGGCAAACCACGGGCGTCCCAGACTGACTGTTCCGGGGGCGGCATCGGACGTGAGGGTGCTGTCCACGATCAGGAAGCCGTACGGGTTGGAGTTCTTGGTGCTGGGGGCCACGATGTACCCGTTGTTTGTGTCGCTGCCACGGTCCAGGGAGTGGATGGTGCAGCCGTCGAAGACCGCGGTGCCCCGGCCGTAGAGGAAGTCCACGTCACCTTCGATGTAGCAGTTTTTCAGATAGGTGCGGGCGGTCGCGTCCCGACCGGTGGTGTCCGCGAGGTAGGTGTCCTGGTTTCCCAGGAACCTGGTGTTGTCGAAAATTACGCGGTCGGCCACGGTCCGGACTGCGAGGGCTTGGCTCCCGCCGTTGGCGGCCTCGTCGTAGGCGTTCTCCACTGTGAGGTTGCGGATGGTGGTTTGCTCGGCCAGAACGTTGAGCGTGGCACTGCCGGCAGCGCCCCACGTGCCCCCGAAGAACTTGGCGCCGTTGGCCGGCAGGTCGTAGGAAATCACGACGTCGGCCGGGTCACCTGTTGCTCCCTGCAGCGTCACGTTGGGCCGGTCAGCCCAGACGTTCACCATTTCCCTGTAGAAGCCCGGCTTGATGGTGATCGTACGCGGTTGGGTGTTGCCCACCGGAATTGAGCCGATGGCCGCTTGCAGGCTGGCGAAATCACCGGTGCCGTCCAGCGCGACGGTGACGTCCGTCGTCGTGTTCGGCCGCTGATTTTCGCGCGGTCCGGCACCTGACGTGACCAGTCCAGGAACCTTGGCGGCGTCGTCCTTGGCGTAGGCGTAGAACTGCGTCGGATCGAAGGCACTGCCGACGTTGTCCTTGCGACCACGCGTGGCATCGAAGATATTGCCCCGGTTGACGATTTCCGTCGCTGGATCCTTGGCCACCACTGGATCCGCAACCGTGGTGAAGTAGTTGCCCTCCAGGACCACTTTGGCGGCATTGCGGCCCATCATTCCGTACTGGCCGATGTCCTGCAGATAGTTGTTGTAGACGTGCGCGGCCGCGGTGTTGTCCAAGCTGAAGTTCCGCTGGACAGTGTTACGGATCCAGTTGTGATGGATGGTCATTTTGGTGACAGCGTTGCTGGTCCATCCGACGCCCAAGGCCTTGTTGTTGTCCGCGAAGACATTCCACGAGTACGTGAGGTAGTCCGAGTCCTTGCGGGTATCGATCATGCCGTCACCCATGCGCTCAAACTTCATGTGGTCCACCCAGATGTGGTGAGACGTATCCAGTTGGATGCCGTCGCGGTCGTTGTCCGGGCGCTTCCCGTCCCAGTCTCCGGGTATGTATGAATCACGGACGGTGAAGTTCCGGAAGATCACGTTGGACACGTTGATCAGCTTGAACCCGGCATTGACCAGTTCCACCCCTGCACCGGTGCCGATGAAACTCTTGTTGGAGGTGACGGGGATCTTGACGTACTCCTGGGCGTTGATGCTGCCTTTGAGGAAGATGACCAGGGGCTCCTCCGCTGCGGCGAATGTTTTCAGCTCTTCCAGCGAAGCAGCGCTGACGTGCCTCCCGGCTTGGCCGCCGGTGGTCCCTTCGAGTCCGTTGCCGGGCAGGGATGCGAACCCGTCCGGGCGCTGCTTCCACAGGGCGGCCGCTGTGGCCGGAGATTCGGTGCCGCTGTGTTGAGGCTCCGCTTGTGCGGGCACAGCGGTAAGGCTTCCAAGAATGACGACGGCGGTGGCCGCGCCCAGTAAGCGTCGCAAGCGCATGCAAAACTCCTTTGTCTTGTCTGAGTGGTGGTCTTGTCCGGATGGTGATCTTTTCGGGTGGTGAGGGGCTATTTGAGGCCCGTGGTGGCAATGCCGTTGATCAGGTACTTCTGCCCGGCAATGAAGAAGCCGATGATGGGTGCGATGGACACCGCCGACATGGCGAACATGGGACCCCACATGCTCTGCCCTTCAGAATCCATGAACGCGCGGAGGGCCAGGGGGACGGTGTAAAGGTCTTGGTTCTGGATGTACAGCAGAGGGCCGAAGAACTCGTTCCACGTAGAGATGAACGTGAAGATAGCGGTGGTGGCCATCGCAGGGACGCAAAGCGGGAGGATGACGCGAATGAAGGTCCTGAACGGGCCGCAGCCATCGATTTGGGCCGCATCATCGAGCTCTTGGGGCAGCGACTTCATGAATTGCACCATGAGGAAGATGAAGAATGCGTTGGTGGCCATGAAGTTGGGGACGATCAGTGGCAGGTAGGTGTCCAACCAGCCGAGCTGCGAGAAGATGATGTATTGCGGAACCAGGAGCACGTGGCCCGGCAGCATGAGTGTGCCAAGCATGAGTGCGAAGAACAGCTTCCGGCCGGTGAATTCCATCCGCGCGAACGCGTACGCCGCCAGGGCGCAGGAGAAGATGTTGCCGATGATGGAGAAGATCACCACCACCATCGAGTTGATCAGGTAGACGTGGAAAGGCTGGTCCAGGGCGGTCCAGCCTTGGGCGTAGTTGGAGAAGTCCCAGTTCTCCGGCCACAGCCCCAATTGACGGAAGATATCGTTGCTGGGCTTCAGGGAACTGGAGATCAGCCACAGCAGGGGATAGAGCATTACCAGCCCCACCAGGCAGAGGATCAGGTGCCGCGAGAAACGGGATGCCGGCGAGCCCGTCAGGGCGTCTTCGGGCTGTTCCTGCTTGGCCAGCTTGCGCTTGAGGGGTAGATCAAGGAGTGCCATGGGGTTGCCTTAATTGTCGTAGAAGACCCAGAACTTGGATGCGATGAAATTGATGGCGGTGAAAATCGCGATGATCATCAACAGCAGCCAGGCCATGGCCGAGGCGTACCCCATCTCGAACTCGGTGAAGCCCTTCTGGTACAGGTAAAGGTTGTAGAACAGCGTGGAATCCGCTGGTCCGCCGGTACCTCCACTCATGACGTAGCCCTGGGTGAAGGTCTGGAATGAACCAATGAGCTGCATGATGAGGTTGAAGAAGATGATGGGGCTGATCAGTGGCAGGGTGATGCTGCGGAATTGCCGCCACTTGGATGCGCCGTCAATCGAGGCGGCTTCGTAGTACATCCCAGGGACCTGTCGCAGGCCGGCAAGGAAGATCACCATGGGGGAACCGAAGGTCCAAACGTTCAGCACAATAAGCGTGCTCAGTGAGAACTGGGGATCGGTGACCCAGGCCGGACCCTGGATTCCGAACAATCCCAGGAATCCGTTGACGATGCCGTCGTTGCCGAAGATGTAGCGCCACAGCA
Source organism: Paenarthrobacter aurescens (assembly GCF_025421775.1). Taxonomy (GTDB): domain Bacteria; phylum Actinomycetota; class Actinomycetes; order Actinomycetales; family Micrococcaceae; genus Arthrobacter; species Arthrobacter aurescens_B. Next base: position 83,758 of record NZ_JAOEFX010000009.1, read on the forward strand.
TGACGATGGCCACGCTCCCGCCCAGCAGCGAGGGCAGGTAATACACGGAGCGATAGATCGAAAGACCCTGAAGCCCCCGGTTCAGCACCAAGGCAACAAGCAAGGCAACAGCGAGGGATATAGGCACCGAGACGAAGGTGTAGATAAACGTGACCTTCAGCGACTGGAGAAGCCGAGGGTCCTCGAACATTGCCTGGAAGTTTGCCAGACCCACAAAGTTGGGTTCGGTGAAGAGGTTGTAATCCGTAAACGCGAGGTACAGCGAGGCAAAAAACGGAATGACGGTGAACAGCATCCCCAGGAACCAGGGGAGCAGGAATAGATACCCGGATCGCTGCTTCTTCCGTCGGGAGGGACGGATGCGGGGCTTGCCGTCCGTTGTCGGAGCCGGAGCGGAGGCGCCGGGCGGTTGTTTGGTCAAGACTGACATGGCGCCAGCTTCCTCTCGGGAGTAGCTCCGGAGTTACTTGTTGATGGCTGCATTGCTCTTCTCCATGAAGGTCTTTGCGGCATCGGCGGGACTGACACGGCCGAACTCCACCTCGGTGGTCAACTGCTTGAGGGTGTCGGCAACAACACTCGCGCCCTTCGGATACACGTACGCGGCGGGAAGTTCGTCCTCCTGGATGGCGGCCATCATGTCCACGAACGTTTTGTCATCCGCACTCAACTTCGGGGTGATGGCATCAGCCACCTCCGGGTTGATCGGAACACCACGCTGGGTGAGGACCTCGGCAGCGCCCTCGGTATCGTTCGTCAGGAAGTCCACCAACTTCGCAGCTTCCTTGGGGTGCTTGGACTTGGCAGCGATGGACCACAACATGGTGGGGTCCGCGGAGTAGCCACGGCGCTCGCCGGTGGTTTCGCCCGGAATGCGCAGCAGGACCACTTCGCCTTCAACGGCCTCGTTGTATCCACGGAAGTTGTTGATGGGGATGATCTGGGAAGCCACGGTGCCCTTGGCCAGGTAGGACTGTGCTGGGGAACCGCCGATTTGCTCGAAGAACCCGGCCGGTGGGTAGCCGCCGGCTTTGCGGAGGTCCACGCTGTACTGGAACCAGTCCTCAATGGTCTTCTCGCTGACACCCAGCTTGTTGTCCTTGGTGTAGAAGTCCTCGCCGCGCTGACGGGCGAGGATGATGGGGCCGGTTTCGGTGGCGACGTCGTAACCGGCTCCGTAGACTTTTCCGCCGGTTTTCTGCGTGACTTCGGTGGCGAACCTGGCGTAGTCCTCCCAGCTCCAGGTCTTGTCGTCCGGGATGGTGACGCCTGCCTGGTCCGTGATGGTTTTGTTGACCACCATGCCGATGGTGGTGACACCGGTGGCGAGCCCGTAGAGCTTGCCGTCCACCTCGCCTCGGCTGAGGGTGGTTTCAGGAACCTTGTCCAGGTTCAGCTCGGGGAATGATTTGAGGTCGGCCAACGTGCCGCGCTGGGCGTACTCCAGGAGACTGCGGTTGGCCATGGCCAGGACGTCCGGCGGATTGCCGCCGGCGAAGCGCGTGGCGAGCTTGTCTGCGTAGGGCCCGCTGTCCTGGTATTCGGTCTTGACAGTGATGCCCGGGTTCTTCTTCTCAAAGATCCGCAGTGCCGCTTCGGTCATCTTGGCCCGGTTGGCGTCGCCCCAGAACACGAAGTTCAACTCAACGTTTCCGCCGCTGCCCGACTGGGCGGCACCACCTCCCCCGCAGGCGCTGAGCGCGAGTCCGGCTGCCACCACCGCCGCCCCCAGGACCGTCCTGCGCGGGATGGGAGTGCTTGCTGTCTTCTTCATTGAATGACGCCTTTCTGGGTGCCCGGCGAAGGGCTCGGATGCTGGGTTTCTGCGTTCAGTGACAGAAAGTTTCTGATTTTCAGGATCGGAGAAATGATCGGAATCATGGCCTTGGTGATCATGAAAGGGGTCCGAAAGTAGTGAGTAAACGATTTCTAGCAAGTAATCACTGTGACTGTCAACACATATCAGCGCGTACTCGGAAAATAGATGGAAGAAACTTTCTTGAAGTGTTGCCGAAGTCTTTCTGTCATGTTTATGCTGATCCCACACCCGCCAATCCGCCCCGAAGGAGGTCCAGATGCGAAGCTTCCACGTCAAGGGAGCCAACGTGGTGCAGGAGAATCCGGGCGATGACCTGGCAACCCGTATGGCTCCCAGGCCCTACCTCCACCCCGTCCGCACGGTGGCCGGGGTGGTCCTCACCGAGGCCGCCCCCGAGGACCACCCGCACCACTTCGGCTTGTCGCTGGCCTTCTCCGACGTGAACGGAACCAACTTTTGGGGTGGGTCAACCTACACAGAGAACGGCCCGGCGGTCCTCCCCAACCACGGACGCCAGGTCCCCTCGGGATGGAAGCATCAGGACGGGCACGCGGAAGGGAGCATCGCCTGGATCAACCACAGTGACCAGCAGGTGGCCAGCGAGCGCCGGAGCTATTCCTATCAAGAGCATCCGGCCCCGAACACGTGGAGCCTTTCGTTTGCCTCGGTGATCCGCCCCGCCGGTGCCGTGGAGCAATTGTCTGTGTCGTCGTCGGCCGTTAAAGGACGTACAGGAGCCGGCTACGGCGGAATCTTCTGGCGCTTCCCGTCAGGGGACGGCCCCCCTCAGGTGTTTTGTTCCGCAGGAGCGGGCGCCGAGGCAGCGCATGGTTCCCTGTCTCCGTGGCTCCTGGTGGGCATCCGGCATCACGGCAAAGACGCCAGCGTGATACTCGCGCAGGACCCCGGGCAGCTCCGGCCATGGTTCGTCAGAACCGAGGGTTACGTCGGAGCCGGGCCGGCAGTCGCGTGGGACAAACCAGCCACTGCGGACCGGGACAAACCCCTCACGCTCAACCTCCACGCGGTGATCCACGACGGCAAAGTGGCCAACAGCCGGCACGCCGAAGAACTACTTCACCAGCACTTCACCTTCCGCAACTCACCCGACAGGACACCATGACAGCCATGGGAAATCGACACCGCGTGCCCGAGTACGGCAACCCCATCCTCAACGGCGACTGGCCGGACCCGGATGCAGTCCAGGTTGAGGGCACCTACTACCTCATCGCTTCCAGCTTCAACCGGGTTCCCGGGCTGCCGGTGCTTCGCTCCAACAACCTGGTGGACTGGGAGCATGCCGGGCATGCGCTCCCGGAACTGCCTCAAACGAACCACTACTCCCTGGTGCGGCACGGAGGGGGCGTGTGGGCTCCAGCGCTGCGCCATCACGACGGAAAGTTCTGGATCTTCTACCCGGACCCGGACCACGGCATCTTTGTCCTGAGTGCGGAGAATGCTGAAGGCCCATGGACTACGCCGCACCTTCTCTACGCCGGCCGGGGCCTCATTGATCCGTGCCCGTTGTGGGACGAGGACGGGCAGGCTTACTTGGTACACGGCTGGGCGAAGAGCCGCATCGGGGTGAAGAACCGGCTGACGGTCCACCGGATGAGTCCCGATGCCACACGCTTGCTGGACCACGGAACCCACGTCATCAACGGCGAAGACCTGCCCGGGTTTACAACGCTGGAGGGTCCGAAGTTTTACAAGCGCGACGACTGGTACTGGATCTTCGCACCTGCGGGCGGGGTTTCCACCGGGTGGCAATCGGTCTTCCGTTCACGGTCTCCTTTTGGGCCCTACGAGGAACGCCGGGTGCTGGAGCAGGGTGATTCGCCGGTGAACGGCCCACACCAGGGCGCCTGGGTCACCACTCCCGAGGGGCAGGACTGGTTCCTGCACTTCCAGGACCGCGGAGCCTACGGCCGTGTGGTCCACCTCCAACCCATGGGTTGGGACGCGGATGGCTGGCCGTGGATGGGCGCAAAAGCGGACGACGACGGACCGGGAACCCCGGTTCTGGTCCACCCCTACCCGGCGGGTACTTCACCGGAAAACGTGGCTCCTCCCACCAGCGACAATTTCACGTCGCCCGGCCTCGGCCCGCAGTGGCACTGGCAGGCCAATCCCCGCAAGGAGTGGCTGTCCACCTGCGGAGGAGGGCATCTGGTCCTGCGTCCGCAAGCCAACGATCCCATCAACCTGCGCGAACTCCCCAACGTCCTGGGCCAGATCCTCCTTGGTATGCCGTCCACCTTCACCACCACGCTGGAACTGGACGATGTCCCGGCAGGCACCAGGGCCGGCGTCGTGATTCTTGGCCAGCGGTACGCGTGGTTGGGCATAGTGCGGACGGGCGACGGGTACGTCCTGGGCGGCGGCACTGGCAGCGAAGGTCCGCAGGAGCTTCCCGTGGGGCGTGCGGTGGAACTTCCGGGTCCACGGATCGAACTCCAAATCAGGACGGATGAGACCCCGCGGGCAACTTTCGCCTGGCGCGTGGGCCCCACGGATCCTTGGCAGATTCCGCTGTGGGATTTCGCCGTGGTGGAGGGACGCTGGATCGGGGCTGAGCTGGGGATTTTCACGGCTTCACCCTTGGGTTCGCGGGAAAGCGGCAGTGTTATCGTTGGACCCGTGCGGGTCGAAACTGCGCCGGTCCGCCGGTCAACGGCTCCGCGCATTGCCGTTCCCGTTTCCCCATGAGTTCAAGGACCGCCCCGTTGACCGCCACCCCGCGCCCCAAGATCGCAGACGTGGCCGCGGCTGCGGGCGTTTCCGTGCCTACCGTGTCCAAAGTCCTGAACGGGCGCTCGCACGTTTCCGAAGCCACGCGGGCCCGGGTCCAGCAGGCTTTGGAGGAGCTCGACTACACCAAACGGAACACTGCCACTGAGCCCGGACTGCTGCAATTGGTGGTGAACAACTTCGATTCCCCCTGGGTCCTGGAAACCATGGAGGGAGTGGAAGCTGCTGCTGCGCGGCTCGGCTACACCGTGGCCTACACCCGGGCCGGGAACGCCACTGCAGAGAGTTGGCAGAAGCTGCGTGAGCCCTCCAGCAATCGCCTCGATGGCGTGATGCTGCTGGCCCCGCGCCAGGGATCAGCCTTGGTGGACCAGGCGCGGTCACTCAACATCCCGGCCGTCGCCATCGACCCCGAAGGGTCCGAGGGCTTGCAGATTCCCAGCGTCAGCCCGGCGTCGTTCTCCGGAGCCTTGCGGGCGGTGTCTCATCTTCTGGAACTGGGACATGAGCGCATTGGCATCATTACCGGCCGCGTCCACAGTCCGGGTCACGGGCGTGCCCGCTACGCTGCTTACGCCGCTGCCCTGCACGAGGTCGGGCTCCCGGTACTTCCCGAGTTCGTTCGCGATGGCGACTTCAGCATCGAGTCCGGGCTTCGGCTCGGCGGAGAGCTCCTGGACTTGCCGGAGCGGCCCACGGCAATCTTCACTGGAAGCGACCTCCAGGCTTTGGGTGTCATGAACGCGGCAGCTCAGCGATCGTTGAATATCCCCGGCGATCTCAGCATTGTGGGGTTCGACGACATCGCCCAAGCTGCCCTCACATCACCGCCGCTCACCACTGTGAGGCAGCCCTTGGCCCAGCTCGCGTCGATGGCGGTGGGCATGCTCACGGAACAGATCGAGCAGGGGAGTGGCTCCTCGGCGGCGCTCGAAGTCGCCACGGAGTTAGTGGTGCGCGCGAGCACCGCACCACCCAAGTAGGTCGCAGCACCTGTCGCAATGAGCGCTCATCAGAGCAGGTGCTGCGACCTGGTTGGGGCCCCGTGCCTAGTGGCCCTGGAACGCCTCAGCCAGCCACCACGAGCCGCCGTCGGACGCGATCTTGGCGTCGATCACCAGTGGCCGGTCCTGCGTCCCGGCTTGGTAGGCGGTGATCCATGGGCGCACTGCTTCGAGGTCGGCGACGGTCCGGACTGTCACCCCTTCGGCTCCGAATCCGCGGGCTATGGCGGCGATATCGGTGTCGGGGAAGACCACGCTGGAGAGCTCGGCTTCCGAGTGCTCGGAGGCGAAGTGGTGCACTTCGGCTCCGTAGGCGGCGTCGTTGTAGACGATGCACACCAGCGGCAGTTTCAGCCTCGCTGCCGTCTCCAACTCGCTGATGCCCATCAGGAATCCGCCGTCGCCGGCACCGAGGACCGGCAGCCGGTGCGGCTGGGCAAGCGCGGCGCCAACGGCCGTGTACAGGCCCAGCCCGATCGCTTGGAACGCTTGGGTGAAGCAGAACCCAAATTCGTCCGGCACGGCGAGGTACTGGCTGGGATAGCCCATGAAGTTGCCCGAATCCACGGCCACGATCCGCTCCGCGGGGAGCATGGTGTCGAGTTCGCGGCTGAGGACGCGTGGATCGATGGCCGTCGCGGTGGACAAGTCTTCCGTTTCCACGTCCCGCCACCGCGAGCCCTGTTTGATCGCCAGGGCGTTGGCTTCGGTGCGGTACTTTTCGGCAGGCTCGGTCTGCACGGAGCGCAGCCCCGTCAGAGCGTCGGCGGCGGTGAGCCCGGAGTCGCCCAACACGCCCAGGGCGATGGGCCGGTTCGCGCCGAGTGCGGAATCTTCGACGTCGATCTGCACCACGTTCGCGTCGGCGGATATCAGTCGCCCATGCCGCATGGTCCACATGTTCAACGCACATCCCCAGCCCACAATGAGGTCCGCATCGCTGATCAACCCGGCGGTCAGCGGGGAGGAGAAACCTCCGGAGATACCGAGGTTGTGGGAGTCGCCGTTGAACAGCCCTTTTGCCACCGCTGAGGTCGCCACCAATGCTCCGGCGTACCGGGCCAGGTCCAGGATTTCGTCCCGGGCACCCCTGCCGCCGCGTCCGGCGACGAACACCGGACGTTCCGCGGCGGCGATCAAAGCGACCAGTTGTTCCACGGCGGCAGCGTCCGGGCGCACTTTCAGGGGTTGAGGCACGACGACGGCACCCACCTCGTCCGCGGCGGTTCCGCTTTGGACGTCCAACGGCAAGCTCAGGACCACTGTGCGGCGCTCATTCACGGCGGTCCGGAAAGCCCTGACGGTGTCCGCGACAGCTGTTGCAGGGGAGTGGATGCGTTCAGCGACCGCCCCAACACTGCGTGCCAGGGCGTCCTGGTCGATCTTGAAATTGGACCTGATCGCGGCAGCTTGGGTGTCGGCGGTCAGGACGATCATGGGCGTGCGGCTCTTCGCTGCCTCCCCGATTCCCGTGATGGCGTTGCTCAGCCCGCAGCCTTGGTGCGTGGTGACCACGCCAACCTTTCCTGACATCCGGGAGTAGGCGTCGGCCATGGTCGCCGCGCCGCCCTCGTGCCGCGTGGCGGTGAAAGGGACGCCCTCGGCCATGAGGGTGCCGGTGACGTCGAAATTGCCGCTGCCCACCACCCCGAAAACATGCCCGACGCCGAGCTTCGCCAGCGTCCTGCCCACCAGGGTGGAAACCCTCATCTGTTCACTCATGCTGTTTCCGCCGCGGACTTTTCCAGCGGGTTCTTTTCCACCAGCGCATACACGCGGCTCGGGCTGCCCGTGCCGCCCACGATCGGCAGGGGAGCAACCACCAGCGTGGCGCCCGTGACGGGGAGCCGGTCCACGTTCCGCAGTGAGGTCACGCCGTACTTGTCCGCCCCGAGGAGGAAGGAGTGGACGGGGAACATCGGATCCAGGGCACCAGCCTGGCCGGCATCGATGCCCACGGTTTCAACGCCGAAACCGCTGATCGAAGCGTTGCCGGCCAGCCACTTGGCACCTGCCGCGGAGACCCCCGGTGTGTGGGGTCCGGCGTCGTCGGCGTTGACGAAAGCCGCAGCGTCAGTGCCGCGGGCGGCCCACCCGGTCCGGAAGATGAGCCAGCAGTTCTCCGGGAAAGCGCCGTGCTCGTCCTGCCATTGTTCGAAGTGCTCCGGTTCGAGCAGGAAATCCGGGTCCGCGGCAACTTCTGCGGTCTTGTCGATCACGACAATCGGACCCACCAGTCGATGCGGCTCAATCTGGTCCACGGACTTTCCGTCTTTGCCCGTGATCCAGTGCACGGGAGCGTCCAGGTGTGTCCCGGCGTGTTCGCCCACGGTTACGTCGTTCCACGCCCAGGCCGGTCCGGCGTCGTCGAAGTTGCTGACCGGCGAGACCGTCAACCCCACCGTGTTCGCGAACGGCTGCGGGAGGTTCAGGATTGGCGTTTCAGAACTCAGGGGCGTGGTGAGGTCGATGATTTCCACCGACCCACTCGAAAGGGCTGCAGTGAGCCCGGCCAGAACAGACATTGTTCTCCTATCGCTTGCTTGGTTTCAGTGCTGCTTGAATACGGGAAAATCGTGAAGGTTTCGCGGTCAGCTTCTGGGCCACCAGGTGTCCCGAGTCGCCGGATAGCCCGGGGCCGGGGTGGGTTGACGCGCCGATATGCCAGAGACCTTCGACGGCGGTTTGGTGTCCTGCCGCCTCCGGGAAGGGCCGCCAGAGCAGGTTCTGGAACAGCTCAGCGGAGCCTCCATAGGGGTCGCCGTTGACGGCATTGGGATTAGCAGCGGCCAGGTCCGTGGGCGCAAGGATGTCCGACGCCAGAACTGTGGCGCGGGTTCCCGGCGCGAACTGCTCAAGCCGTCCCAGGATGCGATCCAGGTAGCCCTGTTTCAACTCCTCGGTCCAGCCTCCGTCAACAGAGAGTTCACCGGCGGCGTCGCCCACCGGAGTGAAGGGAACTTCCTGCAGTTGCAACCATAGGGTGGCCTTGCCCGCCGGCGCCCGGGACGGATCCAGAACGCACTGTTGGCCCACCACAACCGTGGGGTCGCTGGGCAGGAGGCCCGCTTCGGCCTGGGCGCAGGCAATCCCGGTGCCGTCCGAACCGTTGCTGAGGTGCACCAGCGGAACTGCGGTGAGCCTGGGATCGAGCCATTCCACGGGCTTATCCAGGGCGAGGTGGATCTGCATGGCGCCGCGGCCGTTCTGGTACCTTTCAGCGGCCCGGGCAGCCGGGGCAGGAGGCTGGCGGAGCAACGATGTGTAGAGGGCTTGCGGAGAGACGTTCGCCAACACTGTGTCAGCCGTAACCACCCCCTGTGAGGTGCGGACGCCGGTTACGGCGCCGGAGGAGTGCACCAGGATCTCCTCGGCTTCAGCGCCCAGCATGATCCGAACCCCGTTGTCGCGCAGCAAAGACTCGAACGCAGCCACGAACCGTGAGGCACCACCCTTCACCACCGGGAGGCCGAAGCTGTGCATACTCATGGCCATCACGGGCAGCATCACCCCGCCTGTTGCCTGGTCCGGTCCGAGACCTGCGTGCAGGAGCCACGGCGACCACAGTTGGTCGGTTTCCCAGCCATCAAACCGGCTGCGGACGTAGTTTCGGCCGCTCATCACGGAGTCCCGGACAAAAGCCTCCGTCCCGGAGAAGCGCCCACGCCGCACCGCTCCGAACGCAATTTTCGCGACCTCCTTGAAGGAACGAAGCTCCGCGCCGAATGCCCCGAAAACAGTCCCGGCATTGCGGCCAAGATCAGCCAACATGGCCAGGTATGCAGCATGGTCGCCAGGTTCCTCAAAGACTGTCGCGGCCGGATCACGGTGCGCGATGACGGCGCGGTGCACCCCGGTGGCAGGATCCGCGGCAACGCTCGCTGTGACCGGACCGGAGGTGTTGCAGTACTCCAGGCCCCTGGCGTGCAGCTCCTTGGCAAGCGCTGCGTAGGCGCCGCCGGAGACGAACAACGGATGCCAGGACGAGAAAGTGTCGTGGATGAAGCCCGGCAGGGTCCGCTCCGAAGAGTGGATGAAACCGCCCAGCCGATCCGAGCGCTCAATGAGGCACACGCGCTTCCCATCCAGGGCGAGCTCCGCCGCGGCAACCAGGGAATTAATCCCTGAGCCGATGATCGCAACGTCAACAGAATCGTTCATGCGGAACCGTTCCTTTCAGTGGAGATCAGAAATCCGGGTGGCTGGCCGTGGCGTGGTATTTGCCGGCGTGGAACACCAGGGGAGCGCCGCCGTCGTGGTGGTATTTCTCCACTTCCCCCACATAGATGACATGGTCGCCGGCGTCATGCCGTGAGACCGTACGGCACTGGAAGGTGGCCACCGCCCCATCCAGGAGCGGGACACCGGCGATGCCTTCGGTGGTTTCCGCGCCGGCGAACTTATCCGTCGCAGGAGTGGCGAACTGGCGGGACAGAACGTGTTGGTCGCTCGCAAGGATGTTGATGGCAAAGTGCGTGGCGTCCTCAAAATCGCCCAGGCTGGGTGCGCGTTTGCTGGGGCACCACAGCACCAGCGGCGGGTCCATGGAAACTGACGTGAAGGAATTCGCGGTCATGCCCACCTTGCGGCCGTCTGCCGAGACGGTGGTGACCACAGTGACGCCGGTGGCAAATTGTCCCAACGCACTCCGGAAATCCCGGACGTCGAAAACCGATGTGTCTTCTTCTTTCCGGGCCTGCATGAAATCGGCCGCGGCGGTGGGGTCGAACCACCACGGGTACGACGTCCGCGGATCGTCGAAGCCAGCCACAATGCTCGCCGCCAGAGCCGGATGGTCGCCGGCTTCGCGCAGCAACGTCTTCTGGTGGTCCCTGCGCGGCTTGAGGAGATCGTTGGTCCACTCAACTGCCCACTGGCCCCATCCACGCCAAAACTCATCGAACGTCCGCTCCATCCATTGGCGGTCAAAGGGCTGCTGACCCCGACGAACGATCGAATCAAGGTAGTACTTGGCGGCCAGAGTTGCGTTGTTGGAGCCCTGCCCGGTGAGGGGATCGTTGAGCACCACGGCATCTCCGAGTCCGAACACCAGTTTCCCGTTGCCGAGCTCCCCGACGGCGGACCTCACCGTCGGTGTGATGCGCCCCAGGAGCGTGGCACCGTCATCTGTCAGTTCTGCGTCGGCAAAGTTCGCTGCCTCGTGCGGGAAATGCTCGCGCAGGATCTCCAGTGAACGCTTGAGCTGCTCTTCGGGGCTTCCGACGTCGGTCCAACGGTCCATGGGGCCGCCCACTACGCCTTCGAACACCATCATGCGGCAGGGGCCGGAGACGGTCAGGCCCGGGAACGTAAAGAATTCGCCGACGCCGGGCGCCATGGACATGCGGATGGCGTTACTGTCCGCGCCGTCCGAGCCGGCGGCAGCGCCGCCGTCGGGCTTCACGTAGTTGAGCGCCAAAACCCGCTGCGGCCGATCGAAGGGAGATTTTGCCTTGTCCCGCGGGAAGATTTGCCCGATTTCGCCCTTGCCCGTGCTGACGATGACCAGTTCATAGTCGCGAGCGAGTTCTTCGAGCATGCGGGGGGTGACCTTCTCAATGCGGAAGTCACCACCGGCGGCCACGAACGTTTCGATCCACAGGGCGCTTTTGATCCGTTGGTCGATGGAACGGGCGGGCCCGTCCAAGGGGGCTTCCCATTCGATCGCCTCTGTAACCGCATCCACCCGCAGCCGGATGGAAGTGATGCTTGGGACGGAACCCGAGTCATAGTATTCGGTGAGCGCCGTCCCCATCTGGGCCTCGGCGTCGAGGGCCGTGGAGAACATGCACTGGCTGGACATGACCTTGCCGGTGCGGACCTGGGCCGCAGAGCGGTCGGACAGGAGCGTTACCGCGTAGCCATCCCTTTGCAGGCCCAAAGCCAACTGGGCGCCGGATTCGCCGGCCCCGATGATTGCTATCTTTCGCATGGTTGAGTCCTTATTAGCAGGGTCGTGCTACGAAACCTTGGCGGCAGAAAGGCTCGCCAGATAGTCGGCGGCTTTGTCCGGGTACATGAACCATTCCTGGAATTCCGGAGGGTGGTTGAAGCCGTTGGCGAAGCGGTGCGCGATGTCCGGCTCATTGTTCGCGGCGCCCAGCAGTTCAAGGACGTGGGGTGGCGGCGGGGCCAGGAGGGCATTTGTCCAGTGTGCAACGTGCTGCGCGTAATCCCAATAGCGCTCGAACGTGGCCTGCATGAAGTTTCCATCGAAAGCCGCGCCGCCGTGTTGAATGATGCTGTCCAGATACGACGCCGCGCATTTGCTTGCGTTGTTGGACCCCTGTCCGGTGATGGGATCGTTCAAGACCACGACGTCGGCCAGGCCCAGCACCTGCCGGCCGCTCGGCAGCGTGGCAATCGGGTGCCGGACGGTCGGCGCGAACCTGCCTTGGAGGACGCCGTTGGCATCGGTCAGTTCCACGTCCGTGGCGCGCTCGGCTTCCCATGGCAGGAAGGTCTTCAGGATGTTCTTGGAATTCTCCAGGTGCTCCTCGGGAGTGAGACCCTTCCACGAGTCCATGGGTCCGCCCGGAACTCCCTCGAAGACCATGATTTCGCACGGGCCGGTGGTGGTGAGCGCTGGGAAAACGAAGTATTCGCCAACGCCAGGGATGAGGTTGAAGGAGACCGCCGAGTAGTCTTCGCGAGGCTTGAGGCCCTTCACGTAGGTCAAAGCCAGGGCGCGTTGTGGGGCGTCGTAGGTGCTGCGTTCGGCGTCGCGGGTGAAGAGTTGCGCGATCTCGCCCTTACCGGCTGCCACGATGACCAGGTCCGACTTCTGCGTGTACTTTTCCAGCTCTTCGACACCTGCGTCTTCGAAGATCAGCTCGCCGCCCCGCGCGGTGAACTCCTCCATGAACTTGGGGAACTTCACCCGCTGGTCGATCGACTTGGCGTGGTGGTCCAAACGGGATGCCCAGCTGATGGCCTTTTCGCCCTGCAATTCGGGGTGGGGGATGGTGAAGGAGACACCGTCAACGGTGGGAGCGTCCGGCCAGAAATCCAGCCCAAGCGCCCGCTCGTGTTCCAGGGCGTTATGGAAGATGCACTGACTGGAGGCTACTTTGCCTTCGGCAATCTCTTCAGGTGTGCGGTTGGAGATGGTGGTGACCTGGTACCCGGCGTCGAGCAGGCCGATGCCGAGCTGCAGACCGGACTGGCCGGCGCCGACGATGGTGATGTGGCGTTGCGTCATGGTGTTGCCCTTTTCTCTTGGTCTGTTTGGAGTGTGGGTCTGCTGAGGGTTGTCAGTTTGCGGCGAGCAGCGGAATGGTTTCTTCGGCTCGCTCCGGGCCCAAGGCGGAGTAGCCGCCGTCGACGGCCCAATCGGCACCGGTCACGAAGCTGGCGTGGTCGCTGGCGAGGAACGCGACGACGTCCCCCACCTCGTGTGGGCGACCGACCCGCTTGAGCGCGTGGAACGGAGCCGCCACTGAGTCGGTCTTCTCGATATCCCCGTTGCTGAGGGAGTCCATGATGTTGCTCCACACCCAGCCTGGGCTGACCGAGTTGACCCGGATGCCATCTGCCGCGAAATCCACGGCCATGCTGCGGGTGACCTGGACCAAGGCAGCCTTGCTGGCCGGGTACAACCAGCGGCCGGTTTGCGCCACGGAGCTTGAGATCGACGTGAAATTGATGATCGCGCCGTGCCCCGAAGCCTTGAGGTAGGGGCGGGCTGCGTTGCTCGCGACTACGGCGCTGACGAGGTTGACGTTCAGTGCGTCGAGCCAGTCGGCTCGGCCGGAAGCTCCGCCGTCGTCCTTGTAGGTACAGGCGAGGTTTACCAGGATGTCCAAGCTGCCGTGCCGGGCTACGGTCCCGCTGACGAGCTGGTTCACGGCGTCGTCATCAGTGATGTCAGTGTGGGAGTAGGTGATCCCTTCGCCCAGCCCGGCGGTGAGTGATGCGCCGTCGGGGGCTATGTCCGCAACCACCACCGTTGCTCCGGCGTCCCGCAACGCCGTGACAACGCCTTGGCCCACCTTGGTTGCGCCGCCGGTGACAATCGCTGTCCTGCCTTCGAGTCCTGACATGGTGCAAGCCTTTCCCGTACTTGTCATGTTGTAAAAATATGACGTGCGTCATAGTTGTTCCAGAAGCGACTCTAGGCAGTCGCTGGAACCCGGACTATCCACTTGGCGCAGGGGTCATCCGGATTGCGCAGGGTCTTCCTCTTCTTCGTGCCAACCAACCCAAGCCGCGGAGGTGAGCTGGGTTTCCGCGGCCTGGAGCTCCGCCGCCCAAAGTTCGAAGTGGCTTCGGTCCCATTCGCCTCTGCGGTCATGTACGAGCTTGATGTTCTTCACTGGTCCTCACCCCGCTTCCAACACTGTTATGGTGATGTGAGCTGCGTCATACTTGTCTTAAAAGCGACTCTAGACAGCCGCTGCACAACGGAATATCCACTTGGCGCGAGGATCATCCGAAAGGCGAAAAGCTGCGAAATACCCTGTGAAGTAGGTGGCGGATGGTGAGGATTCTTGCCCGTGAAGTTCTGCGGGGGCAGCCAACAACGGCCACGACTGACGTGGACGAGGCACACGCCAAGATCGCCGAGCTGTTCTGCAGTCATGAGCTCGCCCCACGGACCCGGACGTCGTCAGTGGACATGAAGCTGCGTTCCCTGCATCGGGGCGACGTCGGGATCGAGTTTTTGGACTACGGCGCGGACGTCCGAATTGAGCCTGAGGGCCTGCAGGATTTCCATCTGGTGCAAATCCCGTTGGCCGGGCACGCCTCCATGCAGGTGGGTGCGGACATTGTGGACTCCAGCCCGCGCTTAGCCACAGTTCCGCCCATTGACCGGCCATTTTCCATGAGTTGGGACGGCGGTAGTCCGCACCTGATCGTCTACGTACGGCGTACTGCGTTGGAGCGGGTGGCCGAACAGTTGTACGGCGATAGTGCGGTGGACCTGGGCTACGGCATGGACCTTTCAGGTGCCGCCGGTCGCGCATTCTTGAGGTCCGTCGTCGAACTTCATGACGACATGATCAGCGAACCCGCATCCAGCGCCCCCGCGTTTGTTCAGGGATTGCTGGCGGACAGCATGGTGTCGCGGTTGCTGATGGCGATGGAGCCACCAGGCGGAGAGGCCGGGGACGCCGGGTCCGAAAGCCGGCTGGTCCGCGAATGCCGCGAATTGTTGGAAAAGCACGCCTTTGAAGAACTCACCGTGCCGGACATCGCCGAGTGCCTTGGCGTTTCGGTGCGAACGCTGCAAACGGCCCTTCGGGCGGAAACGGGTGCGACGCCGTCGGAGTTGTTACGCAGTATCCGGTTGGACCGGGCGCGGGAGATGCTCCTGGAGGCGAGCCCGCGGGAGCGAAGCGTCACGGCCGTTGCGGAGCTGTGTGGGTTTACGCATCAAGGGCGGTTTTCTGCTTTGTACCTGAAGGCCTTCGGCGAGCTGCCCTCCGAGAGCCTGCGCCGCTAGCTACGCCTCCAGCACGTACGTCTTTAGGTCGTCCAGGGTCTGCTGCATGTGCGCATCCATGGCGAGCCGTGACTCGTTCGGATTCCGGGACTCCAGGGCGGCCGCAATCTTCCGATGATGGCCAATAGCGTGTTCCTGGATCTCCGGGAAAGCGGACGTTTCCGTGCGTCGGGCCTCAAGGACCCGGTGCAGCGGCTCAAACAGGACGGCCACGAACACATTGCCTGAAGCGTGGAGGATGACGTCGTGGAAGGCGAGGTCTGCCTCCACAAAAGCTGCGAGGTCGTTGACTTCGTGGGCGGCCTGCATCTTTTCCACGTGCTCTTTGAGGGCGGTGAGCTCGTCGTCGGAAATGCGCTCGGCGGCCAGTTCGCAGGCGCCGGTTTCCAGCATCCGGCGGAGCTCAATGAGCTGGATCGCGGCAGCAGCATCCTTGGATCCTTCAGACGCAGCACGCAGCACCGCTTCCAGCGATGCCCACTGGTTCAGGGGATTAACAAACGTTCCACGGCCGCGTTCCACGCTGAGGATCCGTTGCGCTTCGAGGGTCTTCATGGCTTCACGCACGGTCATGCGGCTTACCTCGTGCTTGGCACTGAGCTCAAGCTCGCCGGGGACCACCGTTCCGGGCGGAAATTCACCCGCGATGATGCGGTCCAGCAACTCGTCAGCGACGACGCCGACCAGCGACTTGCGTGCCATGTATCCCCATTTCCTGTACTCCGGCCATCCTGCGTCCCGCGGCTTCCCGGGACGGATGGTTGTCAGACATCTTACGCTGGCGGTGGCCAGCTCGTTCTCCAAAATTCATGCAACGCCGTGACGCATTCCTGCGGCTGTTCCCAGTGGACGCTGTGGCCTGCGTCGCGAACGGCCTTCAGTTGCCGCCGGGGCCCAGCCGACACGAAAGCGGCCATCTGCTCGATGGACCGCACGCGGTCCCCGGTGCCGGCGATCACCAGCAAGGGTGCCCGCACCCGTCCGGGAACTGAAGATTCGACGCCGGTCATGGCCGCCTTGCCGCTGGGGCCAAGAACCGAAAATGGAACGTCGAACCCCTTGCCGAGGTACCCGGATTCCGCAGCGGTCAGAGGCCCGTACCAAGCGTCCATGCACCTGGCCCTGGTTCCGGCATCCAGGAAACCTTGGTCCCATTGGGACTGCAGCATGGACCGGAATCCTTCGTTCGGAGGCGCAGGCACCATGCCTACCAGCGTCACCGTAGCCCCCAGCTGCGGAAAATTCGCTGCCAACGTGAGGGCAATGCTGCCGCCCAGGGAATGCCCGACCAGATGCACCGGTGTTCCGCCCATCCGGTTCAGGGTGGCCGCTACCGAAGCCGCCGCTGATTCCAGCGTCCATTCGAAACCCGGCGGCAGTACTTCACCCGGGTGATAGCCGGGGAGGTCCAGGATCCAGACTTCGCGCCCGGCGTCGAGGAGTTCCTCCGCCAGCGGTTCCCAATAGGCCGAACCGGACGCCCAGCCGTGGATCAGCACCGCCGGGATGTCCTCCGCAGCTTTCGCAGGCGTTCGTACGTCCACGTAGGAAAGCGGAACCGCGCTGTCAGCCATGCTCCCAGCCTAGTGACACCGGGCATCTTGCGCCGTGAGGAGCCGTGTGTCACACTGGCATTCAAATGTTAGATGTCTGACATCTTACATTCACTAAACCGCAACAGAGATTTCCCACGATGGAGTGCATAGTGACCCTTGAAGCCGACGTTCTGGCCGCTTTCCCGGCGGAAGTCCAGATTCCTGCTCAGCTGGTTGCCGACGCCGTTGCGGCGTCCTCGGCAACATCTCCCCGCGTTCTGGTCGTCCTCGACGACGACCCCACCGGCACGCAGTCCGTTGCCGACCTCGCTGTCCTCACCCACTGGGAGGTCGCAGATTTCATGTGGGCCTTCACCCACATCCGGGAAAACCGGACCAAGCCCGCGGTCTACGTCCTCACCAACACCCGCAGCCTTGACCCGGCAGAAGCAGCAGCCCGCAACGAAGAAATCGTGCGCAACGCCCTGGCGGCAGCAGCCGGCACAGGTGTTGGTCCTCAGCTGCGCCTGGGTTTTGTCAGCCGCAGCGACTCCACCCTCCGCGGCCACTACCCGCTGGAACCGGACGTCATCGCCGCAACCGTGGCTGCTGAAACCGGCGAAGTCACCGACGGCGTGGTGATCGTTCCCGCATTCCCCGACGCCGGTCGCGTCACCATCGGCGGCGTGCACTACATGCGTGGCACCGGAGAAGATGCCGGCTCCCTCACTCCGGTGGCCGAGACGGAGTTCGCCAAGGACGCGAGCTTCGGCTTCGCCAACTCCGAGATGGCCAAGTATGTCGAGGAGAAGTCGCAGGGCCGGTTCCCCGCCAGCGACGTGATCGTCCTGGACCTGAACATCATCCGCGCCGGAGCTTCCGCCCAGGACTCCACTATCTCCGCAAAGGCGATCGCCGATGCCCTGGAATCCGCCACCAACTCCACCCCGATCGTGGCCGACATCGTCACCGAAAACGACTTCCGCGCACTGGCCCTTGGCCTCGAGGAAGCCGAACGCCGCGGCAAGAAACTCCTCTACCGCGTGGGCCCGCCGTTTGTCCGCGGCCGGATCGGCCAGGAAATCCGCGCGGCATTGACCTCCGAGGAAGCCTTTGCGGGCAACACTCCCTCCGCCGCCGGCGGCTTGATCGTGGTCGGCTCCCACGTTGGCGTCACCACCCGCCAGCTCAATGACCTCACAGCCGAGCACAGCTCCGCGCGCACCATCGAGATCGACGTCGAGAAACTCATTGCCGGAACCGAAACCGCAGGTGAAGCAGAAGCCGACGCCTACATCGGAACCGTCGTGTCCGACGTCGTCGACGCCCTCCGCCACGGCGACGTCATCGTCCACACCAGCCGCCTGCTCATCAAGACCGACGACGCCGCAGCGAGCCTGAAGATCGCCCGCACCGTGTCGGCCGCCGTCGTGGCTGTTGTGAACCGCACCCTGAAGACCTTCCCGCCGCGGTTCGTCATCGCGAAGGGCGGCATCACATCCTCGGACGTCGCCGCGCATGGCCTGGAGATCCGCCACGCAATCGTCCGCGGACCCATGCTCCCGGGCATCGTCTCGCTGTGGGAGCCAGTGGACGGCCCCGCAAAGGGCATCCCGTACATCGTCTTCGCCGGCAACGTGGGCGACGACCAATCCCTCACCCAGGTCACCCGCAAGCTCAGCGCAACTTTCTAACAGCAAAAATTCAATGGAGAACACCATGACCAGCAGCAACTACACCGTCACCGTCCTGGGCCTCGGCGCCATGGGACTGCCCATGGCCACCCGCCTCGCGTCCGAATTAACAGTCCACGGCTTCGACATCGCCGAGCCCCGCCTGGAACTCGCCGCCGCAGCCGGGATCAAGACCTTCGCCTCAGCCCGCGAAGCCTCCCAGGAAGCTGACGCGTTGCTCCTGGCCGTCCGCAACGGCGAACAGCTCAACGATGTCCTCTTCGGCGAGAATGGCGTGGCCTCGGTCCTCAAGCCGGGCGCCGTCGTGATCCTCGGCAGCACCGTGGGCACGGAAGCCATCCCCGCCACGGTGGCCAAGCTGGCTGAGTATGGCGTCGCGCTGGTGGACGCTCCGCTGTCCGGCGGCCCCAAACGTGCCGGCGAAGGTGACCTGCTGATCGTTGTTGGCGCCGAGCCCGAGGCACTCGAAAAGGCCCGTCCCGCACTGGAACTGTTGGCCTCCACGCTGAGCATCGTGGGCGACAAGCCTGGCGACGGCCAGGCACTCAAGACCGTCAACCAGCTCCTCTGCGGTGTCCACATCGCTGCCGCCGCAGAGGCCATGGCCCTCGCCGATGCCCTCGGGCTCGATCAGGCCAAGACTCTCGCCGCGCTCGAAGCCGGAGCCGCTGGTTCCTTCATGCTCTCCAACCGCGGCCCGCGCATCCTGGAGGCCTACACGGAGGACGGCGCAGAGGTCCTCAGCCGCCTGGACATCTTCGTCAAGGACATGGGCATCGTGGGCAAGGCAACCCGTGCCGCCGGCCTCGCCGCGCCCGTTGCCGCCGCTGCTGAACAGCTCTACCTTCTCGGCCAGGCCCAGGGCCTCGCCGCTGCCGACGATTCAGCCGTCATCAAGGTTGTCGCGCCGTCCAAGCGCACCGCCTAACCACCCCAACAAGAACCCGCGACGACGGCGGTCCCCCCTTCGCCGTCGTCGCACCTCCCGCCGGTCTTCTTTAGACTGGTTTGTCAAAGGAGACACCCCCCAATGAATCCCCTCGTCAACTCGTTGATGGTTCGGGCGGCCGATGCCCCAGCCATTAAGCCCGCAGTGGAGCTGGGAACACCCCTTCTGCTGACCATTGCCGCAGCCGGTATCGCGCTGTTGCTGGTGCTGATCATCCGCTTCAAGATCCAGGCTTTCGTTGCCCTGCTGGCGGTCAGCATCCTGGTGGCCGTTGCAGCCCAGATCCCGCTGAAGGACATCTTCACCGTGGTGACCACTGGCGTTGGCAGCACCATGGGCAAGGTCGCGTTGCTGATCGCCCTCGGCGCCATCCTTGGCCGCATGATCGAAGTTTCCGGCGGCGTGCAGTCGCTGGCCACCCACTTCACTGAGAAGCTCGGCGCCAAGCGCGTTGCCATCGCACTGACCGCAGTCGGCTTCCTGGTGGCGATCCCCGTGTTCTTCGAGGTGGGTGTGATCGTACTGGTCCCCATCGTTTACGCATTTGCCAAGATCGCGAACGTGCACCCGATCAAGTTCGGCCTGCCCATGGCCGGCATCATGCTGTCCATCCACGTTGCAGTCCCGCCGCACCCGGGCATCGTGGCGGGCGCAGGTGTCTTCGGCGCGGATATCGGACTCATCACGATGATCTCGCTCATCATCTGCATCCCCCTCGGATTCCTGTCCTACTGGGTTGCCAGCATCATGAACCGCAAGGACTACGAACTGCTCCCCGGCGTGAAGCAGCAGGTGGAGGAATTCGGTTCCGACTCCCTGGTCCACGTCGGTCACGAAGGTCCCGGTGCCCGCGCCATTGCTCCTCCGCGTCCCGGCCTCATCATGTTCCTGATCGCCGCTCCGATTGTCCAGATCCTCCTCGGCACCGTCGGAACACTGACCATCGCCAAGGACAACTACTGGTACGGCGTGGCCGCGTTCATCGGCAATCCCTTCTTCGCGCTCCTCGTCGCCGTGGCCCTCTCCTTCTTCCTGCTGGCCGTCCGCCGCAACTGGTCCCTCAAGGAAACAGGCGAGATCTTCGAAGGCGCCCTGCCTCCCATCGCGTCCATCCTCATGGTGGTTGCCGCAGGTGGCGTGTTCGGTGAAGTCCTCCGCACCTCCGGCATCGGCGCCGCACTGTCCCACACGTTGGACAGCCTCGGCCTGCCGGTGATCGTGCTCGGCTTCATCATCTCCCTGGCACTGCGCGCCGCCCAGGGTTCGGCCACAGTCGCCATCGTGACGACCACCGGCTTGCTTACTTCCGCGGTCATGGAGGGTGGCTACTCGCCGGCCCAGATCGCCGTGATCGTCATCGCCATCGGCTTCGGCTCGCTGGGCCTGTCCCACGTCACCGACGCCGGCTTCTGGACCGTGATCCGCTACTACGGCCTGACCGTTTCCGACGGCCTCAAGACCTGGACTGTCCTCACCACCATCCTGGGCCTGGCCGGCTTCGCGCTGACGTACGTCGCCTGGATCCTGGTGGGAGGCCTGGCCCACTGATGCGCGCCAAACTCGACCACCTGGTCAACTCTTCCCTGGCTTCCGGCTCCGCAGTTCCGGCCTTCACCTGCTACGACTTCACCACCGCGCTGGCCGTTGTTTCGGCGGCGGAGAAGGCCCAGTTGGGTGTGATTCTGCTCGTCGCTCCAAAGACGGCCTCAACGCCCAACGGGTTGCGCCTCATTGCAGCACTGCGGGGCCTTGCCGACAACGCCGGCGTTCCGGTTTCGGTCCAGTTGGACCACGCCTCGGACCTCAAGATCATCCTCGATTCCGTGGCCGCCGGTGCGGATGCCGTCCTGGCTGATGGTTCGTCCTTGCCCTATGAGGACAACATCGCACTGGTCCGTGAGGTCCGTGCCGCGCTGGACGCGCAAGGTGCTTCCGACGTCGTGATCGAAGCGGAGCTCGGCGGCCTTGCGGGCGATGAGGACAGGGCGTTCGGTACCGCTGATTCAGCGCACGACGCCGGCACTTTAGTTGCGGGGCTCACCAACCCTGCACAGGTGGCCGACTTCGTGGAGCGAACCGGCGCGCAACTGCTGGCTGTCGCCGTCGGAAACGTGCACGGCAAGTACAAGGGCGAGCCCAACATCCGCTGGGACGTGCTGCAGGAAGTGGCTTCGAGGACGGACGTGCCGTTGGTGCTGCACGGAGCGTCCGGCATCCCCGCCGACGAACTGGCGAAGGCCCCCTCCATGCAGGTGGGCAAGGTGAACTTCAACACCGAGCTGCGCACCGGAATCCTGGCGACGCTGGAATCTGAAACCGCAGCACACCGGGCTGATGGCGAGAATCTTCAAGGTCTGCTGGCGCGCTGGAATGGCTCGGCCGCGACATTCGCGGGCGCCACGCTGGAGCTGCTCAGTACCTAACGGCCCAGGCCAAGAACACGGGGAGGCTAGGATCAAACCATGATCCTGGCCTCCCTGATTTTCGCCCTGCTTGCGGCGTTGCTGCACGTCTACATCTTCACCATGGAGTCCATCACCTGGACCAAACCGGCCACGTGGAAGACGTTCAGCATCACCTCCCAGGCTGACGCCGAAACCACCAAACCCCTGGCCTATAACCAGGGCTTCTACAACCTGTTCCTGGCCATCGGCGCGCTGGTGGGAATCATCGCAGTCTGGGCTGGGGCGCCGCAGGTGGGCTGGACCCTCGTCTTCAGCAGCTGTGGTTCCATGCTCCTGGCCGCCCTGGTGCTCGCAGCCAGCGGCAAAAAGTACCTCCGCGCAGCAACGCTCCAAGGCACAACGCCGCTGCTCGCCGTCGTGCTTGGAGTGTTGGCGCTGACGCTGGGCTAGGCCTCCGGTGGGCCGGCCTGGGCTGCGGCCTCGTCCATCCAGAGGACTTCCCAGTGGTGGCCGTCCAGATCGCGGAACGCACGGCTGTACATGAAGCCAAGATCCTGGGCGTCGTAGGTTTCGGATCCACCGGCCTCGAGAGCCTTGGTAGCCAGTGCATCCACGTCTTCGCGGCTGGGGGCAGAAATGGCGACAATTGCCGCCGTCGAGTTTTTCGTGTCAGCAATGGGCTGCTTGGTGAACTCGCTGAACTTGGCGTGCGTCAGGAGCATCGCATAGATGGTGTCGCTGAAGACGACGCATGCCGCTGTCTCATCCGTGAAGTTCGGGTTGATGGTGTAGCCGAGCGCTGTGTAGAAGGCCTTGGACGCTTCAAGGTCGCTGACGGGCAGATTGACGAAAATGGACGTAGTCATGCGTCTGATCCTGCCGGTGTTTCGCTGCCCCGTCCAGACCCCTCCCTCCACAGTGGCAGCGGCACCACGTTCATGCTTCGTCCGGACTCGTCAAGGACATGACCCAGACGCTTGTACGTCCGGACTACCGCTTGCCGTGAGATCACCGAACTCCCGGGCGCCCGCTCGGCCAGTTCCCGTTCGAACGCCTGCGCCTCCAAGTAGTCCCGGACCCACAACGTGACCACCAGGTTTTGCGCACCGAGCACCTGGGCGCTGAGCCTGCAGTTCGTTTGCGCGGCGAAATACCGGCCAACGTCGTCAACGTACTGCGCCGGGACGTTGAGCATCAGCGTGACCTCCCTCAGGCCTCTGTTCGCTGCGGTGGACGCATCGCACCTCAGCGTGATGTAGCCGGAGGCCAGGAACCGTTCCACCCGGCGTCGAGCGGTTTGCGGTGACACGGCACATGCGGCACCCAGATCAGCCCAACTGGCACGGCCGTCCTTGGAAAGTTCCTCCAGCAATGCGGCATCCAGCCGATCCGGCGAGTAGCCGGCCGGTGCGGGCCTGGCTTCCGTTGAGACCAGTCGTGCGCGTGCGGGTTCAAGTGTTCCGCTGCGCCATTCCGAGGCCTGCCGGTACAGCTTGGTGACGAAGACAACCTCCCGGTGCGTGACGCCGGGCAGCCTCGGAAAGGACCCGGTCACGATGTCCATCAGTTCCTCGTGGCTGGAGGCAAAGCAATCCATGAAGACGTCATGCGAGCCCGTGACCATCGAAACTGTGCCGAAGGCGGGCTCCGCGCATAGCCGTTGGATCAGTGCTTCGCTTTCGCCTGGCAGCGAGGACAGTTGGATAAACGCCGACCAGCCGGCGCTGAGGTACCGCTGTCCCGGAGAAGGCGTGATCCACGCCAGCCCCTGTCCGGCCAACACGTTCCAGCGCCTGGCCACCGTGGGGCCAGACAGGTCAAGAGCATCCGCGATCCGGCTCCATTCCGCCCGTGGATTGATCTGGAGGGCATTGACGATTTCAAGGTCCAGTTCCGAGATGGTGGATGATTCGTTCAATATTGGCTGCCTTGTGTGGGTTTCAAACGATTTGAACGCCAGTGTAATCGACGGTCATAACGTTGTGACTCGCATCACCACCGGCGAATCCGCCCCGGACTCAAGGAAGCTCATGGCAAGCAAGACAGCACCACCTGCGGCAGCGGCCATCTCTCGCAGGACCATCGCAAGCATGATCCTGGCAATGGCACTCATCGAATCACTCAGCGGCGTTACGCAGGGGTACCTGAACCCCATCCTGCCCGCGCTGGGACCGGTCTTCGAGATTGACGACCCCACCATCAACGGCATTTTCCTCATCTCCAACGTGAGCTTCGCCGTCCTTACACCCATCATCTCCAGGCTCGGGGACAGCTACGGTTACCGTCTCGTGCTCCGGTGGTCCACGGGTGTGGTGACGGTCGGCGTCGTACAAATGGCGCTGTGGCCGTCGCTATGGACGGTGACCATCGGCGTCGTCATGCTGACCTGCGTGGTGGGCTTCATCCCGCTCATGATGGGAATCCTCCGCGTCACCAGCCCGGCCCACACCCGCACGGGCGTCAGCGTCATGATCGGCATGCTCATGATCATGGTGGGCGCAGGTGGCCTACTCGCCGGAATTGTTGGCGTTACCGATCCGACGCTCGGATTCTGGGTGGCGGTTCCGTTCGCGGTAGTCGCTTTCGTCTGTTCGTTCTTACTGCCCGACGCCGGGGTCCCGACCCGTGAGGGGATCGCCCTTGCGCCGTTGCTGGCATGCTCGCTGGGGCTGATTGGTTTCGTGGTGGCACTCTCCATGGCGCCCGAATGGGGCTGGCTGGATGCCCGCACCCTCGCGGCTGGCTTGTTGGGGCTTGCCCTGCTGGCCTTCTGGGCCAGACGCGACTACAGCGGTGCCGCCGGACAGCGCTTCATGGACCTGCGTATGCTTGCCAACCCGCGGATCCGCACCATTTCCGTGGCAACGTTTTTCTTCGGCTTCGCTTCCATCAGCTACTTCGGCACCAACGGGATCTTCCTTCACTCCAACCCTGGGAAGACGGGTTACGGCTTCGCCCTCAGCCCGCTGATGATCGCGATTGTCCTTGCCCTCGCATCCATACTTTCCTTGCTGTCATCCCTCCTGACTGCACGGGCCCTGCGACGATTCGGTGAGCGTGCCACGCTGGTCTTTGCAGGCGTTCTGCTGGCAGGCGGCTTCCTGGTCATGATGCTCGCCCATGGTTCCTTTGCCGGGTACTGCATCGGCTTCGCCATGTTCAACCTGAGCCTGGGAATGTACCAAGCGGGCACCCGGTCGCTGTCTGTGGAAGGCGTCCCCCTGGAGGAAACGTCCACGGCTGCAGGGCTCAACGAGCTGGCATTGTCAGTGGGCATCGCTGTGGGAGCGGCAGTGGTCAAGCTCTTGTCTTCTGCCGCGGTTGAATCCGGGCGCATCACCGAAGCTGGATTGTTGACCATCTGGGGTGCCTTGGCAGTTGCGGCCCTGATAGCTGCCGCGGCCAGTGCCCGGTACCCGAAGCGACAGTCCGCCGAGGTGACGGCATGACCGCCGGGCGGGCCGCCGTCGTGCTTTCCTCCCCAAGGGACGTCCACGCCATGTTGGAAGACGAAGTGCAGCGATGGCGACCCGAGATCCTGGACCTGAGCCATGCCATCCATGCCGACCCGGAGCTTGGCGGCCAGGAATTCCGGGCCGCTAAACGCGTCCAAAAGGTACTCCGCAAGGCCGGGTTCACCTTCGACGAAACACAACCGGAGGAGCCCACCGCGTTCAGTGCGCGATTCGGATCCGGCCAACTGGTTGTGGCGCTCTGCGTTGAATATGACGCCTTGCCGGAGATCGGCCACGCGTGTGGACATAACGTCAACGCTGCCAGCGCGGTGGGGGCGGCACTGGCGTTGGCCGCAGCGGCCGAGTTGCTGGACATCACCGTCAAAGTTCTCGGTACACCGGCGGAAGAGACCACCGGCGGCAAAGTGGACCTGATTGAGGCAGGCTTCTTCGATGACGTTTCGCTGGCCATGATGGCCCACGCCGGCGCAGCGGATGTAGTGGGTGGCTCGTCCTTGGCCATGTCCATGTGGGATGTGCTGTTCGAGGGGCGCCCGGCCCATGCGGCGGCGGCGCCATCCGAAGGAGTCAACGCGCTCGACGCGCTGGTCGTCGCGCAGATGGCCATTGCTTTGGCAAGGCAGCAACTTCCGTCCGGATCGATCGTGTCGCTGATCGTCACTGAGGGCGGCAGTGCCGTCAATGTTATTCCCGGGCGTGCGCGGGCGAGTGTGGAAATGCGGGCGCCAAGCATTGATCAACTGCGCCTGATCCAGGGCAGGGTCCGGCGTTGCCTGGAAGCCGGTGCCCTGGCGAGTGGCTGCAGGCTGCAGGTGGCCCCAAAGGGTAACGACTATGCAGAGCTTCGCCAGGATCAGTTCCTGTCCCAGGCCTACCGCGCAGCGATGCAGGCCAAAGGGAGGGACGTGAAGTTCGACTCCGCCCCGGTGGCCTCCACGGACATGGGCAACGTATCCCAGGTGGTGCCGTCAATTCACCCGGTGGTCGGTTACGACGTGCGGGGCGCCGCCCACCATACCGCCGAGTTCGCCGCTTTCGGCGCGTCAGCCGGGGCGGACACGGCAGTATTGGACGGGTCGTTCGGGATGGCCGCGGCCGCCTGTGCTGCGGCCCTGGACGCGGAGCAACGGAAACGCCTGCTGCAAAACGCGTCTGGGTAGGCCTCCGAAAGGTCAGCGTGCTGGCTCCATTGTCCGCACGGGCGGACAATGGAGTCAGCACGCAGGTGCGTGCCTCGTAGGGAGAGCCATGGAGAGGGACAGGTATCCTGCGGTCGGCGCGGCAACGGCTGCGCGACGGGACCCGGTGATCGACCTTGTCCGCTTCACCTGCCTGCTGCTGGTGGTGGCATGCCATTGCATGATGGTCAGCCCTGCTTTGCACAAGGACGGAACGGTCACCACCGAAAACGTCCTCATGGAGGAAGCCTGGTTTGTGCCCGTTGCCTGGGCGCTCATGATCGTTCCGTTGTTCTTTGTCCTGGGCGGAGTGACCGCGTTGCAGTCGTGGCGGCGGCTGAAGGCTCGCGGTGGTACCGGATTCAACTTCGCCCAGCTTCGGTTGCTGCGGCTGGTCCGCCCGGCCATGGCCTTGCTCGCCTTCATGTGGGGAGGTTTGTGGGTCGCCCTTCTGCTTGGTGTCCACCCACAAGTCATCCAGTTAATGACGGCCGGTGCCGCGATGCCGTTGTGGTTCCTTGCCGCATATCTCACGGCGCAGGTAAGCGTTCCGCTCCTGGCCCGTTTTCATGAACGCGCCCCGCTTCTGACTTTCGGCGGTTTGGTGGCACTGATCATCACTGTCGATTCCCTCCGCGGGGCGCTTCCCGTGATCGCCTTCGCCAATATGATCTTCGTGTGGTGCGCTGTCCAGCAATTGGGCTTCCTCATGGCCGATGGCTTCTTCGAACAGCGCAGCCGCGCTTGGCTGGTGGGCGCCATTGTGTCCAGCAACCTCCTGCTGGGGGTGGCGACCGGTGTGGCCGTGTACCCGGGGAACATGGTGGTGAATATCAATCCGCCCAACCTGTGTCTGCTGCTTCTGGGAATCTCACAGACGGCCACACTCCAACTCGTCCGTAAAGGCCTTGAAGGGATCGCGGGAGTCCGCTGGATCCAGTCACTCATTTCCGTGGCTGGCCACCGATCCATGACCGTTTACCTGTGGCATCTTCCACTCCTGGTGGGCATGTCCGGGCTGCTGTTGTTAACCGACGTGCCCAAACCTTTGGCAGGGACCGGGGAGTGGTGGTGGGCGCGGATCCCCGTCTTCGTCGCCGTTATCACCCTGCTGGTGCCGGTGGTGTGGCTTTTTGGCCGCTTGGAGAACCGTCCGACGGCGGCCAGCCACGCGCGGGGTCCCTCTCGTGCCGCTGTGGTGACCGCCGCCGTCGTGGTTATGGTCCCCGTGGCGGATGCTGCGTTCAACGGATTGACGCTGGCCCTGTTGGGTGGGGGAGCGGCGTGCTTCGCCCTTTCCGTCCTTCTGCTTGGCAGGGTTCCGACGCCGGCTCAGCCGCCGTCTGAAGTAAATGTCCTGGAAGGGCGACAGGGTGGGGTGCCCACGTTGCCAGAGCCGGATTTACGTGCCAATCTCGAAACATGACCGAGTACACGGATTCACTGGCAGAGTCGTTCCGCCCGGGCGTCACCACGGTGCGCAACGACAAATTTCACCGCTATGAGCTTCACGTAGACGGGGAGTTGGCGGTGATTTCCCAGTTCCTTGACCGCCCGGGTCATATTGACTTCATTCACACCGAAACGAAGCCCCAATTCAACGGGCAGGGCCTGGCCAAGGTCTTGGCACATTTCGCGTTGGACGATGTGGTGGCGTCCGGCAAGCGCATCATCCCGCATTGCCCGTACATCGCCGCGTACCTGAAAAAGCACGAGGGCTACGAACAGGACGTGGATTGGCCCGCTGAGAAGCCGGTGGGCGAACCGGACAACGAGTAAGGCCTAAAAGGACACAGACTGTGCAGCGTCCTTCCTTCGCCTCCGGGGCTGCCCGGGGTCGGCCGGCGGGAAAGGCCAGTCCTTCCGTGTACCGCTGAGGGAGACAATTGCGTCGTGTTCGTCGGAAATCGCGTGGCCGCGGCACGTGGCCCGGACCTGCATCGCACTGACGAGGCTGCCACCATGGATGTGATCGGAGTCAGTCACAAGGTAAGAGAAGCTCCGCATCACGGACTGTCCGGGAGCCAGGTGACGAATCCGGAGGTCCCGGTCCACAGGTTCCGTGGTGTAGGTGAGCATCTCCATGCCCTCGTTCGTGAAGGAACGCGGTACAAGTGTTACGTCCCTGAGATGGCTGGCTGAGTCATTCGTGATCCACGCCGTAAAAATGACGGTGTCACCCGGGATGGCGATGGGCCTGTCCGCTCCATAGACGAGGGCGATATGTCCCGCATTCTTCTTTCGAGCGAGCAAATCCGAGCGGCGGGGTGGCAGTCCCCGGACGATAGCGCCCTGTTGCTGCGATGCGTTTTTGTGGATGGCACGCATCAGCTTAAGGAAGGGGCGGGGACGCCTGATGTCCATGGATCCTCGATTCGCTCCGGAGGTTTGGAAGGTCACGCCTAACAAGTGACGCGGAGGGTGGAATCGTGTTGCGAAAAAGTAAGTTCTCTACAGGGTGGCGCCGCTCGATTCAAGTCACTGACGTTCTGATGTCACACTATTGTTTATGGATCAAGTATTTGCGGCACGGGCCGATGGGGCTTCCTCGACTTTGGCGATGGCCGCCGGCAGCGATCCCCAGATCATTTCTTTGGTGCGCCAGGGAGACACGGATGCCTTCGACGTGCTCTATGAACGGCACTTGAAAGTCGCTTACTATGTTGCCCGCTCCCAGACAGACAACCCCAGTGACGCCGATGACGTCGTGGCCGAGTCTTTCGCGGCGATCTTTCAACTGCTGAAGGAAGGTAAGGGCCCCACGGAGTTCTTCCGTTCCTACCTCCTGACGGTGGTGCGGCGAACCGCGCATGACCGGAACCGCAAGGCGCGGCGAATGCCAACAGCGGCTGATGATGCAATCCTGGATTCTCCAGTGCTGGACAACGACCCCCTCCTCAGCGACCTTGAGTCGAGCATCATGGCCAAGGCCTTCAAATCACTGCCGGAGCGTTGGCAGGCTGTTCTTTGGCACCTGGACATTGAAGGATTGAAGCCGGCGGCGGCAGCTCCCTTCGTTGGGCTCACTCCGAACGGTGTTTCCTCGCTGGCGATTCGCGCCCGCGAGGGCCTGCGGCAGGCCTATTTGCAACATCACATCAGTCAGGTGGTGGACGAGTCCTGCGACGAATTTGCCAGCCAGCTGGGGAAGTATGCCCGCAACGCACTGAAGCGTACATCCCAGGAAAAAGTCAGTGACCACTTGGCGGGCTGCGCCAAGTGCACGGCGTTGTTGATCGAACTCAACGACGTCCAAGGTGGCATGCGCGCCATCCTGTTCCCTTTGCTTACGGGGATCACCTTCAGTCCGGGAGTGGTTGCTGCCATCGCGTCCGGCGCCACGTCAGTGGGTGCAGCGTCAGGTGCCGGAAACGCGGCAGTTTCCGGCAAGATCGCTGCCGGGGTCCATGGGGTCAGCAAGGCATGGAAGCTGGCAGCGGCAGTTGTCTTGGGAGTAGCGGCGTTGGCTGGAGTCCTTGCGTGGTTCCTGCAGCCGGGCTCCACTTCGCAGGCCACCGTCACCGCCGATGCCACCTCCAGTGTCCCCCCTGCCCAGGAATCCACCGCGCCGAGTGCGCTGCCAAGTCCCAGCGCCGCACCGGCGTCATCGGGTCCTGCTTTGGCGCCCCCCGCGGACCCGCCGGGAGCGGCGTCACCCCAGTCCGACGCCGTCGAGACTCCACCGGCGGTACTGCCGCCGAGGAGTGCCGTGGTGGTCGACTCGGGTACCGTATCGTCGACGACGGCGCCCACTGCTTCGACGTCAACGGCACCACTGACCCAAACGGTTGATGCGACGTTTGCCGCTGTTCCGGCTGACAGTCAGTCGGAGCGGGACCTGAACGTGCAGTTTTCGCTTCAGGGTGCCGGCGCCCCCACTACGGGTGAAGCTGTGTTCACCCTTCCGGACCAGGCAACGTTTTTGGCGGATAGGACCGTTGCCCCCGCAGGCTGGACCTGTGCCAGCGCCGCTTCCGACATTCGGCAGGTTCGGTGCAGTACTGATTCACTGGCAGCCAACAGCCTCGCCTTCACGCTGGGAGTCGCGCTGCCCGCTACGGCTGATAGCGGTACGTTGAACTACCTGTTCGGCGGCCGCGGAATCGTCACCAAGACGTTCGCAAACGGCTTCCACTAACCGGGCTCTTCCACCGCGATCCCTGTCTCTGCGAAGGATTGAAAACTTTCTAAAACTTTTTCAGTTTCTTGCGTCACGATTCGCCGAGTGCTTCCACTAAGGCGTTGGGCCCCCTTTTTTTCGGCGCCCTCGTTGAATTTACGTGAACATTCAACGATATGAAACGTCGGTAACGCGAGCTGGACTACTGAGGAGCCCAGCTGGACGCCGGTCCACCTTGAGGACTGGCATCGCGTGACCAAGAGAAGCGAGAGAGTCAGTGAAGCACACAAATTCACAGAAGCTGTTGGCGGCGGTGCTCGCCACAGCGATTTTGTTGCTGGGGGTGGGTGGCGCCGTGGCGCCACCAGCCGTGGCCATCGCGCCAGGCACGCCTGGCGTCACCCAACCGGGCACCCCGGTCTACACTGAAGACTTCTCAAACGAGGATGCCACCACGGGTGCCATCAGTATCCTGAACTACGCCGGTGGTCCCGCTGCCGCCAACGAGACTTACACGGCTGACAAACCTTACACGCCAGCCGGCGGACAGTGCGACGGGTGGATTCTAAACTCCCGGACCCCGCTGCCAACATCCGATACCGGTTGCGTCAACAACCAGCCTGCGGGCTGGGGACAGGTCCAGCAGATGTCGGTGGCGCTGGGCACAGCCCAAGGCCAAACGGCAGCGCAAGCCGTCACCAACCAGTCACTGTCTGAATACACCAACAGCCGCTCGGGAACCATTGCTCCGGGTGTCCAGTTCCGCACCGAGTCCAATACCATTCCGGCAATTGCTGGCCACTATTACGCTGTGTCGGCCTATTTCGCGCAGGTCAATTGCCACGCGGCACACGCCAGCGAGACCTTCAGCCTGCTCATCAATGGGACCAGGCAAGTACTCAGCGCGGGGCTTGACCCCTGCGGCGGCAGCAATCTGGCCGCAGTGCAGGTTAGCCGGCTCCAATCCGATGCCTACCAGATTCCTCCGGGCACAACACCAACCCTTGGCCTTGAGGTCAGGAATGAAGCAACCACCGGATCCGGTAACGACGTCGCCTTCGACCTCCCGCAGATCGTGGACGTAACCCCCCAGGTGGACAAGGCCTTCACGCCGTCCATCATCGGACCGGGCGGAATCTCCAAGGTCACGCTTACGGTGACCAACACCGATGATCTGAAGGCCAAGAACGACTGGTTCATCACGGACACCCTCCCGGCAGGAGTGGTTGTCGCCGATACTCCCAACATCGGGGGCACCTGTGTGCAAGCCTCGGGAACCAATCCCTTGGTGCGGACGGCGGTGGCTGGAAGCAACACCATTTCCGTGGCGGGTGGTGATGTGGCGCTGGGAATGACTTCGTGCACCATCACCGTGGATGTGACGGCCGCTAGGGAGGGATCATATGTGAATGGTCCTGCCAACCTCGTCACCAACCTCAACCTTCCCGCCGACGCCACTCTGATCGTTCGGGCACCGCGCCTTGAATTGAGCAAGGCCCTGGACACCACGCGCTTGTTGGATTCCGATCAATTCACAGTTGAGATCCGGACGGGTTCGGCCACGGGACCGGTTGTCAGCAACACCGCCAACGCGACCACAAGCGGTGCCGGCTCCACCGTTGATGCGGGGACCGGAGTTACCGGCGAATACGTCGCCTCCGTGGACACCACGTACTACCTGACTGAGGCGGGCGACAACCTGTCCGGTTATACCAGTGCCATCACATGCGTTGACGCCAACGGTCTGCAGACTGGCCTGCCCAACGGTGCGGCCTTTGATGGTTCGCTGGCTCTCAAGCCCGTTGCCGGCGCCGACATCAGTTGTGTGCTGACCAACAGCGCCGATTCCGCACCGGCGATGGAGTTCAGCAAGTCTGCTGACGCTTCGGGAATCCAGTCGCCTTCCGTTGTTGGTGACCGGATCACGTACACGTTGACGTCGAAGAACACGGGCAATGTGAAGCTGACAGACGTCACCATCAACGACCCTCTGGCTGGCCTTTCGCCGCTGACGTACTCGTGGCCGGGTACCCCCGGCACGCTGCTGCCAAATGAAGCTGTTACCGCCACTGCGAGCTATGCGATCACGCAGGCTGATATCGACGCCGGTCATGTCGCCAACAGTGCCACGACCACGGGTAATCCTCCGACGGGTCCTCCTGTTACCCCGCCTCCGGGAACGACGGACACCCCACTGACCACTGGCCCGGCGATGGTGTTCAGCAAGTCTGCTGACGCTTCGGGAATCCAGTCGCCCTCTGTTGTTGGTGACCGGATCACGTACACGTTGACGTCGAAGAACACGGGCAATGTGAAGCTGACAGACGTCACCATCAACGACCCTCTGGCTGGCCTTTCGCCGCTGACGTACTCGTGGCCGGGTACCCCCGGCACGCTGCTGCCAAATGAAGCTGTTACCGCCACTGCGAGCTATGCGATCACGCAGGCTGATATCGACGCCGGTCATGTCGCCAACAGTGCCACGACCACGGGCACTCCGCCCACGGGCAGTCCTGTTACCCCGCCTCCGGGTGAAACGGACACCCCACTGACTAGTGGCCCGGCGATGGAGTTCAGCAAGACGGCCGACGCTTCGGGCGTCCAGTCGCCTTCCGTTGTTGGTGACCGGATCACGTACACGTTGACGTCCAAGAACACGGGCAATGTGAAGCTGACAGACGTCACCATCAACGACCCTCTGGCCGGCCTTTCGCCGCTCGTTTATACCTGGCCGGGCACACCGGGTGAGCTTCTTCCGGGCCAGACAGTGACTGCGAAAGCAACGTACGCGATCACCCAGGCTGATATCGACGCCGGTCATGTCGCCAACAGCGCCACGACCACGGGCACTCCGCCCACGGGCAGTCCTGTTACCCCGCCTCCGGGTGAAACGGACACCCCGCTGACCACTGGCCCGGCGATGGAGTTCAGCAAGACGGCCGACGCTTCGGGCATCCAGTCGCCTTCCGTTGTTGGTGACCGGATCACGTACACGTTGACGTCCAAGAACACGGGCAATGTCGGGCTGAAGAACGTGTCCATTACGGATCCGTTGGCTGGCCTCTCACCGCTGACGTACATCTGGCCCGGTGCTGCAGGGACCCTGTTGCCCGGTGAAACAGTGACTGCGAAAGCAACGTACGCGATCACCCAGGCTGATATCGACGCCGGTCATGTCGCCAACAGCGCCACGACCACGGGCACTCCGCCCACGGGCAGTCCTGTTACCCCGCCTCCGGGAACGACGGACACACCGCTGTCGTCGAATTCGGGCTTGGAGTTCAGCAAGACTGCCGACGCGTCCGCGGTTGGAGACCCCACCCGGGTGGGCGATGTGATCACCTACAAGTTCACAGTGAAGAACACCGGGAGTGTGCCTGTAACGGACGTTGCAGTCAACGATCCGATGCCCGGCCTGTCGGCCTTGGTTTATGCCTGGCCTGGTGTTGCAGGGACCCTGTTGCCCGGTGAAACAGTGATTGCGAAAGCAACGTACGCCATCACCCAGGCTGATATCGACGCCGGAGACGTCGCCAACACGGCGACTGCTACGGGTACGCCTCCGGCGGGACCCCCGGTCACCACACCACCTGCAAGTGTTGTAGTGACTTTCCCGTCGGTGGTTCCGGGCCAACCTGGAGGCCCTCTGGCCAACACGGGAGTCGTACTCGCCGTGCTGCCAGTGAGCCTTCTGGTTGTTGGCTCGGGGCTGTTCCTGTTCCTCGTCGGACGCCGCAAGCGTTCCGAGGCATAGGACATGTAGTGCGCGGCGTCCGGGGCCCCAACCCTGGGCGCCGCGTGCCTCTTCCCCAATCTACGAAGCCAGAAAGAACCAGGTAGTTATTGGCATGAAGAAGGCAATCGCGTGCGTTCTTGGGGCCACGGTGCTCTAGTCCTCCAGCGGACAGGGTCCGATCGGGTATCAGCTACCCGGTCGGCCGCCTTTTTTGCCATTGCACGGCGTGCCAGAACAGGAGGCCTGCAGCAAGGAGTATGGCGCCCAGGAGGCCGTACGGGACCGCGGAAAGTATCATGAAATTGACTTGGGCCGATGAGCCCGTCGAAGGGGATCCCATGAGGGATTCAGCAGACGTAAACGCCCATAAACAGAACCACACCACGCCAACGTCCATGACCCACAGCGCAACGATGAACGGGTTGACGGAAGCTCGTTTCCGGGGCGGACCCGAGGGCTCCGGCATGTGAGGGCTGACGGCTTGCACGGCGTTGCCATGCTCATCGATTTCACGGAAACCGATGCGCTCGTGAACGTGGTCCTTCATATGGTCCCCCAACCGTTGACGGTGAATAGTCCTTGCACTCTACTCCTCGCCTCCGGGCGGTCCCGTCGTCGAAGCCGTTGGCCCAAAAAGGCAATTCATTGGCCGAAAAGAGTGGCAAGTTTTGCACGGAAACCCGGACGAAGAAAAGTCAATGACGCGCTACCGGACGGTAGAACCTTGAGAAACCGCCTTCCAAGCGAAATAGGTCACAAAAGTTTGACGGAAAGGCTTACCTAAGTAAGGCTTACCTTGCTAATAAGCGCCCCAACGCAATGGAAGGAAGCTGACGTGACGTCACCTAGTGTCGAAGAGCGGATCGCTCAGGAGCAGGATTTTGGCTCCAAGGTGGAACTGGCCCTCGCTGCCACCAACCAGCTGTTCAACGCACGAAATTCGCCCAGCTACGTCGCTCAGGTTCTTCAGGGAGTCAACGCGGTCTCCACCAAAGTCCAGCGGACCGCCCAGCCATTCACCGGCGTCGGGCACGCTGAACTGAAGGCGAAGGTTGGCGCCGTTGATCTTGAACGTCCGTTGCCGGACACGGCTGCGGCCCTTGACGAGCTCGATGAGCTCTACCTCAAGGACGCCATCTACTTCCACGACTCCCGGTACGCCGCACACCTGAACTGCCCGGTGGTCATCCCGGCGCTTGTTGGCGAAGCCGTGCTCTCGGCCGTGAACTCCTCCATGGACACCTGGGACCAGAGTGCAGGCGCTACCATGATCGAGCGCCGCCTCATTGACTGGACTGCGGAGCGCATCGGTTTCGACGCCGACGCCGATGGCGTGTTCACCTCGGGTGGCAGCCAGTCCAACTTCCAGGCATTGCTGATTGCCCGCAACCATGCCGTTGCCAAGCTGCGCTCCACCAGCGGGGACGCACGCCTGCCGCACCTGCTGGATCGGCTCCGGATCTTCACTTCCGTGGACAGCCACTTCAGCATTCAAAAGTCCGCTTCCATGCTGGGCCTGGGCTTCGATGCCGTCATCGCGGTGCCCACCACTGAAGACCACCGCATGGATCCCACCGCGCTGGCGGCTGCTTTGGCAGAAGCGCACGACGCCGGGCTGGTGCCGATGGCTGTTGTGGCCACTGCCGGGACCACGGACTTCGGTTCGGTTGACCCGCTCTCGGAAATGGCCGCGTTGGTTCGCGCCTACGATTCCTGGTTGCACGTGGACGGTGCCTACGGTGGAGGGCTCATCGTGTCCGGACGCCACCGCCACCTCCTGGACGGTATCCACCTTGCCGATTCCGTCACCGTCGACTTCCACAAGACCTTCTTCCAGCCCGTCAGTTCCAGCGCAGTCCTGGTCCGCAACGGTTCCATGATGGGCCACGTGACCTACTACGCGGACTATCTGAACCCGGAAAGCGCGGCGAGGGCCGAGATCCCCAACCAGGTGGACAAGAGCATCCAAACCACCCGCCGCTTCGATGCCCTGAAGCTGTGGCTGACCCTCCGCATCATGGGTGCCGACGCCATCGGTGCGCTCTTCGACGAAGCGATCGACCTCGCCGCCCGGGTAGGAACCTTGCTGGCTGACGACGCCGACTTCGAGCTCGCTGCCGCGCCGCAGCTGAGCACTCTGGTGTTCCGCTACCGTCCGTTGATCGATGGCGATCAGTTGGACGAGGATGCTGCTGACGTCCTCAACCCGGCCATCCGCGCCGCGATCTTCGCTTCCGGCGAGGCCGTAGTTGCCGGCACCAAGGTAGCTGGCCGCCACTACCTCAAATTCACCCTCCTCAACGCCGAGGCGAGCCTGAGGGACATCCAGGAAATCATCGAACTTATCCGTCGGACAGGCGACAACCTGCTTGCGGACACCACGGAGGCTGCCGCGTGAGCACCCAAGACAATGGCAAGATCTACGACGTCGCCGGAATCGGCGTCGGGCCCTTCAACCTGGGCCTGGCCGCGCTGAGCGAGCCTGTTGAGAACCTCGACTGCGTCTTCCTGGACCGCCGCGAATCCTTCGACTGGCACCCTGGCATGATGCTGGAGCCCGCGCACCTGCAGGTCCCGTTCATGGCGGACCTCGTGACGCTTGCCGATCCGACGTCGCCGTTCTCGTTCCTGAACTTCCTGAAGCAGACAGGCCGCCTGTACCGCTTCTATATCCGGGAGAACTTCTACCCGTTGCGCGCCGAGTACAACCAGTACTGCCAGTGGGTGGCTGGCCAGCTTGAATCCGTTCGTTTTAGCACGGATGTGCTGGATGTGGCGTACGACGACGGCGTGTACCGCCTCTCGGTGCAGGGCCCGGACGGCGCTGAGGTTCTTCGCGCCCGCAAACTGGTCCTTGGTACTGGCACGTCCCCGTATGTTCCGGGCTCCTGTGCGGGGATAGTCGAAGCCGGCGGACTCGTCCTCCACAATGCCGACTACCTG
Organism: Paenarthrobacter aurescens; assembly: GCF_025421775.1. Classification (GTDB taxonomy): domain Bacteria; phylum Actinomycetota; class Actinomycetes; order Actinomycetales; family Micrococcaceae; genus Arthrobacter; species Arthrobacter aurescens_B. Next base: position 120,813 of record NZ_JAOEFX010000009.1, read on the forward strand.
TCGAGGAAGAGTGAGCTGCAGTCCAAGCGCAGCATCACCATCGTGGGCAGCGGCCAGAGCGCCGCGGAGCTGTACTACGAACTGCTTCAGGAAATCGACGTCTACGGCTACCAGCTCAACTGGGTGACCCGTTCCGGTCGTTTCTTCCCGCTGGAATACACCAAGCTCACCCTTGAGATGACCTCGCCGGAATATGTGGACTACTTCCACTCGCTCCCGGGCGAGCAGCGCGATTCGCTGATCAAAAGCCAGAAGAACCTGTACAAGGGTATCAACTCGGACCTGATCGACGACATTTACGACCTCCTCTACACCAAGAGCCTCTCCGGCATGGTGGACACCCAACTGCACACACATTCTTCGCTCACTGCCGCAGAGTGGGATGCCACCACCGGCACGCACACCCTCCAGTTGCACCACGAGGAACACGGACAGGGCTACAGCCTGGAGTCCGAAGCCGTGGTGCTCGCAACCGGCTACACCTACAAGGAGCCCGCCTTCCTGGCAGGAATCCAGGACCGGATCCGCCGCGACTCCAAGGGCCGTTTCGACGTCGAGCGCAACTATGGGACCGGTGTGGAACCCGGTGAAATCTTCGTCCAGAACGCCGAGCTGCACACACACGGCTTCGTCACGCCGGACCTCGGCATGGCGGCCTACCGCAACTCCTGCATCCTGCGGGAAATCACCGGCCGGGAGGTCTACCCCGTGGAGCGCAGCATCGCGTTCCAGCAATTCGGCGCCCCCGCTCCCGTGACTGCCGCGGTTCCGGAAACCGCTGGAGCCACCGTATGAGCTTCACGTTCCGGCCCGTCGATCCGGTCGGGGATGCACCTGTCCTCCACAGTTGGGTCAGTCAAGAATATGCCCGGTTCTGGGGCATGGTTTCCGCCACCGAGCAGGACGTTGTGGAGGAGTACTCGAAGATCGCTGAATCCGGCCATCACCAAGCGTTTTTGGGGCTCGACGACGGCGTCCCCGCCTTCCTGATGGAACGGTACCGTCCGGAGTCATCGCCGTTGGCGGACGTCTATGAGATCCAGCCCGGTGATGTGGGCATGCACCTCTTGGTGTCCCCGCCCACTGGTGAGCCGCAGCCTGGCTTCACCACCGCCGTCATGCAGTCCGTCATGACGGAACTGTTTCGGGATCCCGCAACCCAGCGGGTCGTCGTCGAGCCTGACGCCCGGAACCACAAGATCCATGTCCTCAACGAGAAGGTGGGCTTCCGCCCGCACGGCGTGGTGACCCTTCCCGCCGTCGACCCTTCCGAAGACCATAAGCAGGGCCTCCTGAGTTTCTGCACCCGCGAGGATTTCCTCGGCACCCTGACCCCGATTCTGGCCGCGCCCGTCGCGGCGACCAGAGGAGAATCCCTGTGACCACCACCGCCGATGCCGTGACCACTGCGGCTGTTGATTCCGTATCCCACCTGACGCCTGAACGCTGGGCAATCGCCAACCGGCACCTGGTCCGCAAGGCCATCGCCGAGTTCTCGCACGAACGCATCCTGGTTCCGGAGCTGATCCGGGAAGAAGGGTCCGGCGTCGGGCTTTATAAGGTAGTCAGCGACGACGACTCGGTGGAGTACCGCTTCCGGGCGCGGCTCCTGCAGTTGGAGCACTGGTCCGTCTCCGCGGAATCCATCGTGAAACTGCGTGACGGCGAGGAATTGCCGGTGGACGCTTTGGACTTCATCGCCGAGTTCCATGAGGCACTGGCCATCCGCCAGGAAATGCTGCCTGTCTACCTGGAGGAAATCAGCAGCACGCTGGCCAGCCACGCTTACAAGCAGGGCAAACCGTTCAGTTCGGCCGAGTTGGCTGCGGGAATCACAGGAGGCGCGGACCGGGCCGCCGACTTCCAGGCCATCGAACACAGCATGACCGAGGGCCACCCATGCTTTGTCGCCAACAACGGCCGGCTGGGCTTCGGGATTGCCGACTACCACGCCTTCGCGCCGGAAACGGGTGCCACGGTGAAGCTGCAGTGGATCGCGGTGCACCGCAGCAGGGCAGTGTTCACGTCCAGCGCAGGACTGGATTACCGGACTCACTTCGAGGCTGAACTCGGACCGGCAACCCTCACCTGGTTCAACGCGGAGTTGTCGGCCTCCGGGTTGAATCCCGAGGACTACCTCCTCATGCCTGTGCACCCCTGGCAGTGGGACAACAAACTCACCGTGACGTTCGCGGCAGAAATCGCCCAGCGGCACATCGTGAACCTGGGCACCGGCGAAGATTCGTACCAGGCGCAGCAGTCCATCCGTACCTTCTTCAACACGGACCACCCGGAGAAGGCGTACGTGAAGACGGCCATGTCGGTGCTGAACATGGGCTTCATGCGTGGCTTGTCTCCGCAGTACATGAAGGCCACGCCGGCCATCAACGATTGGCTGCAGGAACTGATCGGCAATGACCAGGAGCTCCAGAGCCGGGGCCTGGCCATGATCCGTGAAACTGCGGCCATCGGGTACCACAACCACTACTACGAGGCTGCTTCGGCCAAGGGTTCGCCCTACCGCAAGATGCTCTCGGCCCTGTGGAGGGAAAGTCCGTTGCCGTTGCTTAAGGACGGACAGCAGCTGGCCACCATGGCGTCGTTGTTGCATGTGGACTCGTCCGGGGCCTCTGTGGTGACTTCTTTGATCGAACAGTCCGGCCTGGCCCCCACAGAGTGGCTCCGCCGCTACTTCGAGGCCTACCTCGTGCCGCTGGTCCACTGCCTTTACGAGTACGAGCTCGCATTCATGCCCCACGGCGAAAACGTCATCCTGATCCTCGAAAACGGTGTGCCGGTCCGCGCCATCATGAAGGACATCGCCGAGGAGATCGTGGTCATGGGGGACAGGCTGGAACTGCCGGAGGAAGTCTCCCGCGTCAAGGCCGAGATCCCTGCCGAGGAAATGGTCCTGGCCATCTTCACGGACGTGTTCGACTGCATCTTCCGCTTCCTCGGAGCCATCCTTGTGGAGGACGGGACGCTGCGCGAGGACGAGTTCTGGGGAACTGCCGCGGCCGTGCTTCGTGAATACCAGCAGCGCCACCCGGAGCTTGCAGACCAGTTCGCCATGCACGACCTCTTTGCGCCGGACTTCGAGTTGTCCTGCCTCAACCGCCTGCAACTGCGCAACAACCAGCAGATGCTCGACATCTCGGATCCCTCGGGTGGGCTCCAGATGGCAGGCCGCCTGGCCAACCCGTTGGCCAAGTTCGCCTAGTCAGGTTCCGCCGAGGTGACAGTTGATGCCAATCGTGGTCGCAGACATTGCTATTAACTGTCACTTCGGCGCAGTACCACCTCGGTCTCATACGCCTGCGAGGACTTCATCGATCCCCGGAACCAGCACACAGCATGAACCGACGCATCGCCGGGCACCACCATGGGCCGGAGGTTGTCTACCCCAGAGCCTTCGGTGACGGCTTCCCACGTCCAGCTCGCGCCGGCGTCGGAAGTTACACCGCGGTAGATCTCGTAGTGCGCGGTAGCAGCAGCCGTCCGTGGATCTATCGGCGTGGAGATGTACACCAGGTCCAGGTTGTTGGGATCCACGGCACCCAGTCCGGTGTAGTCCTGCTCGTGCGGCAGTAAGCCAGGACCGGCGACGGCCAGCGGATGCAGCTTCCAGCCCACGCCATCAAAGCGGCCGTACAGCAGGCGGTGATCGTCGACGTCGAGCACTTGCTCCCGCTGCAGCGGACCGTTCACGTCGTTGGCCCGGCAGGTGACGATCGCGGCAAGTTCCTTGCCCTGCCGGCGAAGGTCAGTAGTCCAGCCATGGGTGAGGGTGTCGCCGTCGAGCGTCATCCCGGCCTCGAAAACTGTGGTGAGGGTCGTCTGGTTGATGCCGGCTGATCCGATGACGGGTTTGCTGGCCACGTTTCCTTCGGAGTCGTGGAGCGCATCGCCTTGAATGAAGCCGTGGTAGACGCTGTTGTTGAAGTCGCGCGGGTGGTGGTCCGTGGTGATGAGGTCGATGCGGTCTGTCCCGTTGCTGACATACCGGGTGTATCCGTTGACGTAACCGATCTTTGGGCGGGTGAAGAGCTTCCCCCCGTAGCTCCACGTGCTTCCATCGTCGTCGGAGATCATTAGCGTGGGGTCGTCATTGATGGCGCGGACAAAGTTGTAGGCCCGGCCCTCCACACTCAAGTGGTGCAGGTTGGAGTACGTGGCACCGCGGCCGTTTGCCAGTTCAGTCCAGTCGAACTGTTGCTCGGGCTCCCACTCTGAAGCGTCGTGTGGCCGTACCGATACACGCCAGCGCGAGAAGTTGTCCGTCTTGTGCTTGGCGTACATGGCCAGGTATCGCCCGTCCGGCCGGATCAGGAGAGCCGGAGCGTTGTGGTCGTCCGCCTCCAGGTGCTCGTGGAGGACGTGAACTTGTCGCTCGCCAGTGGCCAAGTCCAGCACCGCGAGCTCGATGTTGCCTCCACGATCCGGCCCTCCCGAACCCTCTGGTGAAGCGACCGAACCGACCAGGATTGAGTTGTTGGCAGGATCGATCAGTGCCCGTTCATCCTGGAACCAACACCAGGCGCCGTTGTTGTTGAGGACCAGTGGCTCTTGCGGGGACGGGACGTCGGTGACCATGGGAATCCTTTGCGGCTTTGCATCGTTTCAAAAATCATCCTATGCGCCGGACTGGCTCCCCGCACCCGCCTCGGGCAACAATCGTGAAGGTTACCTGCCACTTCGGCGGAGAGATGTTCCCCTTCGGAAGAACTTAGGTGGCGAGCTCCTTTACACGGAGCCTTAGGCGACAGCGGGTGGGGGACTAGTCTAGGCGCATGACGACACGAGCCAATGAACTCACTGCCCTGGTTACCGGGGCCACTGCCGGGCTCGGTGCGGAGTTCGCGCGTCAACTGGCCGAAGCCGGGCACCACCTGGTCCTGGTGGCGCGCGACGAACAGCGCCTGAGGGAAAAAGCCGAGGAACTTGAACGCGACTTCAGCATTTCCGCGGAGGTTTTATCTGCGGACTTGACCGCCGACGTCGGGGTTGCTGTTGTGGCGGACCGTTTGCGGGATGCGGCCCGTCCGGTGGATGTCCTGGTCAACAACGCCGGCATTGGACTTCTAAAGTCCTTTGAAAGGAACCACCTGGACGAGGAGCGGCGACATCTGCGTCTCCACGTGGAAACGCCAATGGAGCTGTGCCACGCGGCTCTTGAAGTCATGCTGGCGCGCGGCAAGGGCAGGATCATCAACGTGGCCAGCGTTGCGGCGTTCGCGAACCGGGGCACCTATTCTGCCGCCAAGGCCTGGCAGGTGACATTTAGCCGGTGGGCAAACATCACGTATGGGAAGTCGGGCGTGCAGGTTACCGCGGTGTGCCCAGGTTTCACCCACACTGAGTTCCACGACCGTATGGGCATGGACAAGTCCGTGGCTCCCCGTTTCCTGTGGCTCTCTGCTGAGCGTGTTGTGCGCGAAGGGCTGGAGGACAACGCCAAGGGCAAAGGAGTTTCCATCCCGACGCGCCGCTACAAGGTGGTCAGCTTCTTCGCACGCGTCTTGCCCGCAAAACTTACATCTGGTCCGCCTCGGCGACCACTGGAACCGTAAGCCTAAACCCATCCCAAAAGGGTGTCCTTGATCGGGGGCCGGCCTTATGCTGGGGCTGGAGTGCGGCCACCGGGCACGGCGGCTGCACGGGGGCTACAGCAGCGTGGCCCCGCAAACAGGGCCCTGGAAGAGGTCTCGTTTACCCGCGAAAAGAGCCGTGCCCGAAGCGGGTAACGGCATGGATGGATCGGATCCGGCGGAACGCAGTGGCCGGGACGGAACAGGCTACGGGGATAACGGCAGTGTTGCCGTGGCTGAAAGCGACGCAGGGCTGGTCCTGCGGGTTCGCGACGGGGACAAAGGAGCCTTCGAGGCACTCTTTGAGCGGCACCAACCCATGGCGCGGACAGTGGCAGCAGCGCAAGTAGATAACCTCGCGGATGCGGACGACGTGGTGGCTGACGCTTTCGCCTCCGTTTACCAGTCCTTGGCTGCAGGGAAAGGTCCAGATACGTTCTTTCGCGCCTACCTGCTACAGGCCGTCAGGCGTCTCGCCTACCGAACCAACCGGATGGCGTCCCGAACGCGTCCCACATCCGAGTCCTTCACGTTGGATTCAGCAGAGGTCCACGACGACCCGGCGGTGGCCGGATTTGAATCCGCAGCTGTGGCCCAGGCGTTCCGTTCCCTCCCTCAACGCTGGCAGGAAGTCCTGTGGTACGTCGACATTGAGGGCCTCAAGCCAGCCGCCGCGTCAACGCTGCTGGGTGTGACCCCCAACGGAGTGTCCTCGCTGGTACTCCGTGCACGGGAACGCCTCCGCCAGGCATACCTCCAGAACCACATCAGTTCATCCTCGGGGGAGGACTGCGAGGAGTACTCGGCCCAGTTGGGCGCGTATGCCCGCAATGGGCTGGCCCGGCGGAGCCAGGACCGGGTCAGGGCACACCTGGAGGACTGTCCCAAATGCACTGCCCTCCTGCTGGACCTCAACGACGTACAGTCGGCCATGCGGGCAGTGGTATTCCCATTGATCGCAGGCGTGGCGTTCAGCTCTGCTTTCCCAGCGATAGCGGGAGCAGGTGCAGGCGCAGCCGCAGGTAGCTCGGTGGTGCACGGAGCAGCACCCAAGGAGATGGCCATCCTGTGGAAGGCAGGCGCTGGTGCCCTTGCAGTAGCGGCCGTTACAGTGAGCGCCGCCATGGCGATAGGTGGTGCAGGGTCCAACACACTGGAGCCGCAGGCAGGGGGATCGTCAACGTCGGGTGGGGAAGGCTCGGGTCCAGCAACCGCCAGTCCCGGTCCGGAAGGCTCGGTTGAAAGCGAGCCGCCACTGTTCCCGGCGCCGAGCTATCCCTCGAACGGGGCGATAGAGAACCCGGCAGTTTTTCCTTTTCCCTTCCCTACGCCCACAAAGCAGCAGCCCGGTGTCTTACCGTCACCTGAGCCATCACAAGAGAATCCAGTGCTTCCGACGTTTGCGCCCACGGGACCGGCGACTCTCCCAGCACTGGTGCCGACGGCCAGCCCTTCGCCGACAGCCAGCCCCTCCCTGTCGGCGAGCCCTTCCCCCTCGGCCAGCCCTTCGCCGACTGAATCGCCGGTTCCCACGCCGTCAGTGACAGCGACGTTCACCGCAGAGGCGGGCACAACAGCCTCGGATACCAACGTCACTATTACCTTCCACCTTCAGAGCCAGGCAGTGCCGGCCGCAGCCGAGGTGGTCTTCACCATTTCTGCCGGTGCGGACATGATCCCGGGCAAACTGATCGAACCGTCCGGCTGGGACTGTTCTTCGGACATCGCCGGATCACGGCAGTTCCGCTGCACCAGTACCGCTGTGGACCCTGATGAGTTGACGTTTTCCCTCGGAGTCTCCAAGCAGGACGAATCAGAAGAAACTACTCTTGACTACCAATTCAGCGGAACAGGCATCGAGACGGCCAGATTCTCCAACACTTTTTAGCACCCGTCCGTGCTCCGGGAGGGACTTGACCACTGCAGCTTTGGGGGACCGGTGTACGATGACACTTCATTCGGGCCTGAGGGGGCAGTGCTATGAAGAACGGATCCTTAGCGTTGGTGTCGGCCATCGTTGCAGCGGGGGCATTGTTGAGCGGTTGTTCCGGTCCCGCCCCTACAGGTCTCAAGGCCATGGAACGTGCGGCTACAGACGCGGACAGGCCACCGGCGGACTTGACCCTGGGCGAAACCAAACTGGACAAGGTGCTTCTGGTGGCTGAGGCCAACGGGAAGAAGTACTACTTAGGACAGGGAAACCAGGGCCGGTCGTCATGCCTGATCGTAGAAACCCTGGATCCATACTTCGCGCACAGCGCTTGCACTGCTTCCGTCCAAGGAGAGATGCTGAGAACCAGTGGCCCGGACCAGAAATCTGCTGTCCTGGTTTCCGACGGCTATGACACCAAACAGCTTGAGTCGAGCGGCTTGACGAAGATCCACCCGAACATTCTGGTGGTCACGAAGTAACCCTGCTCCGCGGTGCCCGCACCAGTACTGCGACGGCGATGCCGACTACTGCTCCCACGAACGTTTCGATGGCACGTTCCATCACCAGCACGCCTGGATCCATGGGGGCCGCCAGTTGCGCAATCAGCAGGATCACCGGGGTGAAGAACACCATGGCCCATCCGTAGTGCCGCGCCATGAACAGCTCAGTGGGGAACTGGCACAGGACCACCAGCACGGCCAGGACAACGGCGGTTTGGCCCGGGAAGTACTGAAGCGGCGAAAACGGACTGGGGAAGAGTACGACGGCGACCACCGCCAACCCGAGGAACGTCCCCACGATTCGGTGGATGCCCCGGTGGACGCGGCTGGGGAGGTCGGCGCCGGCGAGTGGCACCGCGGCTGCGGCCATGGCCCAGTGGGGGTGGCCGCTGCCGCTCAGCACTCCAATGGTCCCGGCCGCACTCACGGCGAGTGAATAGCGTGCGGCATGGACCAGTGCCGACTGGCGCAGCGGGCCGCGGAGGACTGGGACGTCGCGGACGGCCCCGGCCACCCACGTGCGGTGCCGGAACCAGCCAACAAAGCCAACCAAAAGGGAAAAGCCTGCGGAGGCAGCGCCGATGAGTACCGCCGTCGTGAACGGAACACTGGTTGGCACAGAAGCGCAGGCGCCCAAAGCGAGGATGCCGAAGAACGGGCCGATGGGCTTGAGGCGCACGGCGTCGGCGTAGAGAGAACCGGCTCCTGCGAACAGTGTGGCGACCAGTACCAGCCACCAGGAGTGGATGTGGTGGATGGAAAGGAACACGCCGATGGCCAGCCCGCCCACCAGGAACAAGGCAGCCTGGGCTTGGTGTTTGAGCCTGAGCTGATGCGTTTCGTTGCGGCCATACATCCCCGTCAACGCACCGAACACGGCGTACATCATGAGGTCCGGTCGGCCGATGACAATGAGGACCAGTCCCGGTACGGCGACGCTCAGGGCCACCCGTACTGCCGAGAGGCGATCATTGTTGGCCGGGCCCAGCCGGTGGAGTTCGCGGGCATGCGCGATGATTGCGGGCACGGGAAACACCACCAATCATCAGAGGGACTCCCTTGAAAATTATCAGGACGTCCGGGCGGGCCGCCATTAGCCCGGTCACAAGCCGTAGCGAGATCGGGCACACGGACCAGGAAAGGTCTGGGAAGATCGAGGTATGCCCGTCGCTTTCGTCTGCCGCACCCGCTCCACCATGTCGCCGCAGGAACTGTTTGATCTTTCCCGCAACATCGATGCCCACGTGGGGTCCATGACGCACAGCCGCGAGAAGGCAATCGCCGGCGTCACCACCGGTTTGATCTCCGAGAGTGAGACTGTCACCTGGCAGGCGTGGCACCTCGGAGTCCGGTTCCGCATGACCAGCCGCATTACGCGGATGGAGGCGCCGGCGTCGTTCTCCGATGAACAGGTGAAGGGCCCCTTCAAGTACCTCCGCCACACGCACGAGTTCAGGCCGGACGGCAGTGGCACCCTCATGGTGGACACCGTGGAGTTCGCTGCCCCCTTTGGTCCCCTGGGCAGGCTGGTGGAGAAACTGATCCTGGCCCGGTACCTGCAGAACCTGATCGAGAAGCGCAACGAATTCCTGGTGACCCAGGTACCCCCGGCGCTGGACACCCGGCAATGATCAGGCTCGCGCATGCGGACGACCTGTTGATTTTGCAGGACATCGAGCGTGCCGCGGGTGAGGCTTTCCGGGCCTTGGGCATGGACTCCATTGCAGAGGACGAGCCCTTGTCGGTCGCTGAGCTGCACAACTACGCCGCCGCGGGCCGGGCCTGGGTATTCGTGGATGGGCTCGACTATCCAGTGGCGTATCTAGTGGCAGACATCGTCGACGGAGCCGGTCACGTGGAGCAAGTCAGTGTCCACCCCGATCAAGCGCATCAAGGACTGGGCCGCGAACTGCTGCATGCGGCACGGGTGTGGACCCGGGGTCATGGAATGGAACGCCAAACCCTCAGCACGTTCCGGGATGTGCCGTGGAACGCCCCGTACTACCGCCGCCTCGGCTTCGAGGTGCTCGACGCCGGCAGCTGGGGTCCGGAATTGACCCGCCTCATGGAGCACGAGGTGGAATTGGGCCTGACCCACTGGCCCCGCGTAGCCATGTGGCGCCCGGCGGTCCCGCCCAAGTAGCTAGTCCGCTACCAGCTCCACCTCGTAGCTGTCCGTGTTGAGCAGGTACGCAGCGTAGTGGTCCGGGCCGCCGGCGTGCGGGTATTTGGACTCGAACATCTCATACCAGCCCGCGTCCGCGCCGAGCGCCCTGATCCGGTCCACGTTCTCGCGGGTGCCCGCATGGAATGCCACGTGGTTGACCCCCGGATCAGTGCGGCGGTGGGTTGTTGCGGTGGCGGCATCCGTCTGCTCCACCACCACGTAGGTGCCGTCAAGCTTCCAACTGCACCCCGTGGGCCACTCCTGGAAGGGCACGTAACCGAGCTCGCCCAGCAACCAGCCCCACTCTTCCCTTGCCCGCTCAAGGAACGGCACCCAGATCTCAAGATGGTGGATGGACCCTACCGGAACGTCGCGCATGCGCCGAGTCTACGAGGTCCGCGCCCGTTCCACATCGGCTGCGCTCGCCGAGTCGCCCGCGGCATGGAGCCCGGCGATGACGCCGTCGACATCCGCTGGAGCGCGGTTCTGGCTGAGTTTCGTCTTCGCCTCCACCCGTGAGATCAAGAGTTCGACGCCGACAATCGCCCTCAGCTGCCCGGCGATGAACCGTTCCGGTGCTTCATCAACGGTCCAGGGTCGCGGCATGCCGGCTTCGTGCTGGTTGGATAAGCGCCGAACATGCCGGCCCAGCCACTCGGCGTCATCGTGAATGATGAGCTCACCGTAAATGTGGGCCGTGGAGTAGTTCCACGTCGGTACCACTCGGCCGTGTTCCGCTTTCGAGGCATACCAAGAGGGCGAAATATAGGCATCCGCGCCCTGCACGATCATCAGTGCCTCACCGGAAACGGGGGAGGACCACTGGGTGTTGTTGCGGGCCATGTGGGCATGCAGGGCCCCGTGTTCACCCCTTGAGGGTTCGTAAACGAAGGGCAGCAGGGTAGCGACCAATCCGTCCTCCGTCATGGTGACCAGGTTGGCTGCTCCGGTGTGATGAAGCAGCGAGTCAACAGCCTCATCGGATGGGGCAAAGTGTGCTGGGGTGTACATGGGTTCCTACTTTCTTAGCCTGACGCGGACAGCGGCACCGGCGCAAAGAATCACCGCGAGGCCTCCCACCACGGTGGTCCACGTCAGCGGTTCGCCCAGGAGAAGGCCGGCCCACGCGATGGTCATCACGGGTTGGACGAGTTGGATCTGGCTGACCTGCGCCATGGGCCCGATGGCCAGGCCGCGGTACCAGGCGAAGAAGCCGAGGAACATGCTCACAACCCCCAGGTAGGCGAAGGACAACCACTGGGCCGGGGTGGCAGAAGGGGAGCCCGAACCCAGTGAAACCACAGTCAGCAGGATCATGACTGGCGACGCAACCACCAGCGCCCACGAGATGGTTTGCCATGAGCCTAGTTCCCGGGCCAGCAGTCCGCCTTCTGCATAGCCAATGGCTGCCGCAACCACGGCTCCGAGCAGCAGGAGGTCTGCCCAATGCAGCGAGCCAAAACCGCCGGATTGAACCAGGGCAAACACCAGGGCAGCAACGACGCCGACCGCAGTCAGGATCCAGAAGAGCAGCCGTGGACGCTCCCGCCCGCGAATCACCGCCACGGTGGCCGTGGCCGCGGGCAGCAGTGCGATGACGATTGCCCCGTGGCTCGCTGAGGTGCTGGTGAGGGCAAAGGTGGTCAGCAGCGGGAATCCTGCAACGATGCCGCCTGCCACCACGGCCAGGCGAAGCCATTGCCGGCCGCGCGGAAACCGTTGCCGGGTGAGGGCCAGTGCGAGTGCCGCAAGGATGGCGGCAACCACCGCCCGGCCTGCTCCGATGAACAGGGGCGACATACCCTCCACGGCCACCCGGGTGAGCGGAACGGTGAAAGAGAAAGCAACGACGCCGAGGAGGCCCCACCAGATACCGGTCGAGGTCCGAGTGGATATCACTGGCCGCAAAATTGTAGTAGCGCTACTATTAGGACTCATGAATAACGATAGCAGTTCCCGGATTGTCTCGCGAGTAAAAGAATGGATCGCAGGCGCAGCCCCCGGGGCCAAGCTGCCATCAACGCGCCAACTCGTAGCCGAGTACCAAGCCAGCCCGGTGACCGTGCAGAAAGCGCTGAGAACGCTCACCTCCCAGGGCCTGATTGAGAGCCGTCCCGGCGTCGGAACCTTCGTGCGGGCATACCGCACGGCAAGGCCGTCGGATTATGGGTGGCAGACCGCAGCCTTGCGCTCCGCCCAGGCCGCACGCCCCTTGAACTCCGCTGCCATGCGCAGTGCCTCCAACGACGTCATCGCGTTCCACTCCGGCTACCCCGACCGTGAGCTCCTCCCGGAACGCCTCGTCCGTGCCGCACTCACCCGCGCAGCAAGGGGAGACGCCGCCCTGTCGCGGCCTCCGGCGCAGGGCCTTCCAGAACTCCAAACATGGTTCGCGCAGGAACTCAGTACCTCAACCCCGGTGGGCGTCACGCCGCCCCAGCCGAGCGACGTCGTAATTCTTCCCGGCAGCCAAAGCGGACTGAGCTCTATTTTCCGGGGACTGGTGGGACACGGACAGCCGCTCTTGGTGGAGTCGCCCAGCTATTGGGGTGCGCTGCTGGCCGCAGGCCAAGCCGGCGTGAACGTCATCCCTGTCCCCAGCGGTCCGGAAGGGCCGGATCCTGAGGAACTGGACAGGGCTTTCGAAGAATCCGGTGCGAGGCTGTTCTACGCGCAGCCAAACTTCGCCAATCCCACCGGCGCGCAATGGTCCGCGGAGCGCGGCGAAGAGGTGTTGCGGATCGTCCAGCGGCATGGAGCGTTCCTGGTGGAGGACGATTGGGCGCACGACTTCGGCATCACCGCGCCGTCGGTTCCGCTCGCCGCCAAGGACGATTCCGGCCACGTGGTCTACATCCGTTCGCTGACCAAGAGCGTATCGCCATCCGTCCGTGTGGCCGCGATCATCGCCCGTGGTCCGGCGCGTGAACGCATCATGGGGGCACAGGCCGCCGAGTCGATGTATGTCAGCGGAGTGCTGCAGGCTGCAGCGCTCGACGTCGTCACGCAGCCCGGGTGGCAAACGCACCTTCGTGGCCTCAGCCATCAGCTGCAGTCGCGGCGTGACCTCCTGGTCACCAGCCTCCGCGAACACGTTCCGCAAGCGCACCTCAGCCACCTGCCCAAGGGCGGCTTGAACTTGTGGCTACGGATGCCGGACGGGTTCGACGTCGAACAACTCACCAAGGATTGCGAGGCAGCCGGCGTGCTCATTGCGGCCGGGACGGAGTGGTTCCCGGCGGAACCGGAAGGCCCTTACATCAGGCTCAACTACGCCGGCCCCAACCCGGCTGCCTTCCCGGAAGGTGCACGGATCATCGGTGAGGCAGTCAAAGGCTTGCTGCAAGCCTGAGGCGGGCGCCGCCGTCGTGCGTTTATTAACAGCCGTAGCCACCAGCATCAAGGAGAGCGCCTTGGGGCTGGTGGCTACGGTGGGCGGCGAGGAGCCGCGAACTATCTGTGTCGCTTTGCAGAAGTTGCAGGCAAAGAGTTCCTAAGCGGGGGTCAGGTCCTTGTTGCCTTTGCCGAACACTGCGTCATCGATGGGCTGGCCGTCGAACGGCATCTCGTCCAGGTTGATGAGCGGGTTGGTGTCCTGCGTTGCTACGAGCTCGCGTGCTTCAGCCTGGGTGTCCACGCTGGGCATGGAGCCCGGCAGGGGGCGCTGGGCAGATTCACGCAGGAAGTAGATGGCGATCGCACCGATGATGGACGTGGCCATCAGGTAATACGCCGGCATCATGTCGTCGCCGGTGCCCTCGATGAGGCCCTGCACGATGAACGGCGTGGTTCCGCCGAAGATCGCAACCGAGAAGTTATAGGCGATGCCCATTCCGCCGTAACGGCTGGACGTCGGGAACAGTGCCGGCAGGGCCGAGGCCAGGTTGGCGATGTAGAACGTCACCGGGAAAGCAATCAAGGCAAGGCCGGCCAACGTGGACCAGATTTCGCCAACGCCGATCAGCATGAAGGCCGGGATGGAGAAGACGATGGTGCTGCCTGCGCCCACCCACAGCACCGGACGGCGTCCGATGCGGTCGGACAACTTACCGGTCAGCGGGATGCAAACGGCCATGATCACCAGGACCGGGATGGTCAGCAAGGTGCCGTGGACGGGGTCGTAGCCCTTGGAATCCGTGAGGTACGTGGGCATGTAGGAGGTCAGTGCGTAGCCAACGGTGTTGGCCGCTGCTGCCAGGATCATGGCCAGCACGATCTGGCGCCAGTAGGCCTTGATGATGCCCACGGGGCCCTTGGCGACTGCAGCGTCCTGTGATGCTGCATCCTTGGCGGAGGCTTCCTGAGCGTCCAGGGTTGCCTGGAACTGGGGGGATTCCTCAATCTTGCTACGGAAGTACACGGCGATGAGGCCCAGCGGACCAGCGATCAGGAACGGAATCCTCCAACCCCATTCCTCCATGGCTGCCTGTCCGAGCGTGAGCTGCAGGACGGAAACCAGGGCGGCGCCGAGGGCGAAGCCGATGTAGCTGCCCATATCAAGGAAGCTGGCGAAGTAGCCGCGGCGCTTGTCCGGGGCGTATTCGCTCACGAAGGTTGTGGCACCGGCGTACTCGCCACCGGTGGAGAAGCCTTGGATGAGCTTCAAGATCACCAGTAACGCGGCGGCCCAGATGCCGATCTGCGCGTAGCCGGGCAGGAGGCCGACGGCGAACGTACTTGCCGCCATGATCATCAGTGTTGCTGCGAGTACCTTCTGGCGGCCCACCTTGTCGCCGAGCCAACCGAACACGACGCCACCGAGGGGGCGCGCGATGAAGGTTGCGGCGAAGGTGCCCAGAAGGAAGAGTGTCTGGACGGACTTGTCTGCTTCCGGCAGGAAGACAGGACCCATGGTGGTGATGAGGTAGCCGAATACGCCGACGTCGTACCATTCCATGGTGTTGCCGACGATGGTGCCGCCGAGTGCTTTGCGCAGCATCGGCTTGTTCACCACGTTGACGTCGGACTCTTTGAGCCGGCGCTTCGGGCGAAGCTTCGTTTTCTTCGTTGCGTTCTTTACTGCATCTGTGGCGGCCGGGGTTGGGCCTGCCAATACCTGGTTCCCGGTGGCGTTCCTTGCGCCATCCGGAGAGACGGTGTTGCTTTGGTCTGTGGGCATTTGGGCTTCTCCTAGGGAGGTCATTTGCTTGCGACTTCTGCTGCCCCGCTCTGGGCAGGGTTTCAATTTTACGCGTTTTGGGCCGAAAACCCGAGTTGAGATCGGATTATTGGGCCATTTGAGGGTGCAAATTGCCTAGGTGTGTTGCATCTCATTGCCCGCTCTTGCCCCGTAATCATGCGGATCCGGGCCTGTTTTTGCCCTCCGGAGCACCTTGTTACCAAATTGTTTAGCTGAGCCCACTTAACAGGTGGGATTCGGGCCTAAAAGCTGATGGTTCGCCCGCCCCGCGGTTCCATCCAAGCACCACGGTGGCGTCCAGTTCCTTGTCCGAGACGACGCTCGCCCGCAGTCCGGCCCCGGCTATGATCCGCTCCGTTGCGGACGCCTGCGTCTCCGAGGTTTCCACCAGCAGCGACCCACCCGGCGCCAGCCATGCAGCCGCCCCCTCCGCAACCCGACGCTGGACCGCCAAACCGTCAGCGCCGCCGTCGAGCGCCGCCAGAGGCTCATGGAGCCGCGCCTCCGGCGGCATCATTCCGATGGACTCCGTGGGAACATACGGCGCGTTCGCCAGCATGACATTCACTTTCCCCAGCAGTTCATGGGGGAGTGCCGCAAAAAGATCACCTTGGTGGACGTTCCCGCCACGGGGCTCAACGTTGCGGCGTGCACAGCGGACCGCAGCGGGGTCGATGTCTGCCGCGTGCAGTTCGCAGCACCCCAGGAGATCGCTCAGCGCCGCGCCCAACGCCCCGGAACCACAGCAGAGGTCGACGACGACGGCACCAGGCCGGGCGATCATCGCCGCCTGACGCACCAGAAACTCCGTGCGACGCCGCGGAACGAACACGCTGGGTCCCACCACCATGCGCTTTCCGCAGAAATCCGCCCAGCCGACGATGTGTTCCAGGGGCAGCCCGCGGACGCGTTGGTCCACCATCCGGTTGAGCTCGTCCGGATGATTGGCGGCGTCCAGGAGGAGCCGGGCCTCATCCTCGGCGAAAACGCAGCCCGCGGCACGAAGTGTGGTGGCGATGTCGGATCCCCGGATCATGGTGGCCATGCTAGCCGAGGAGGAATCCAGACGGTTGAAAGGCGGGTGGGACATTGAATTGGCAGCAGCTGCAGGTGAGGGGTTCACAAATCTGCCGGGACTTGGTTAGGGTATGAGGCATGGGAACACTGATTTTTGAGTAGACCGGCCTCTGCCCGTAGCGGCACAGCCGAGTTTCACCTGACAAAAATCCACGCCTGTTGAGGCCATGCCTCCATGCCGTTCCCGTTCTCGACGCCTTTTTCCCGAACCGCAACGACATGGGATACGTGTCTCTTCAGGACTCAGACTTAAGGAGTCCACGAATGACTGCCAACCCTTCCGAAAACAACACCCCCGAGACCCCGTCACCGGAGAGCCCAGCCCAAACTCCAGCGACCGGCGGCATCAAGTCCAAGCTCACCGATGCCCAGAAGGCCATGCTGGCCAGCAAGTCCGGGGGTGGAGCTCCGGCCGGCTGGCAGAGCACCGGCAAGGGCCACAAGCCGACCTCCGCCAGCGGCAAGCAGGCTAAGACCGAGAAAAAGGTCCGCTGGTAAAACCTGCGGACAGGCACACTGGAAAACAGGCACACTGGAAAGGAAGAACCATGACTGCGAATCACGATTCCGAACGCATCAATCCTGAGGTTGCAAGCCACTTGGTGGAGTCCATGGACATGGCCCCGATGCCCGAGCCGACCACCATCGCCGTTGCACTGGGCGCTGACCAGAGCAAGCAGTGGCCTGACGGCAACGGTAAACGCCGCCACCCGAAGGAGCGCGACCAAGCCCACGGCCGCATGGGCCAGGGCGCAGCTGTGACGGCGATCCACCGGACCAGCCGCCCGCAGATGCCGCACTCCTCATAGCTCCCGCACCCAACGCAGCCAGCCCAACTGAGTAGCAGCAATGTGACCTAGTTGGGCTGGCTGACGTCTGAAGGGGACTTGTCCGGACGCCAGCCGCGCCACACGGGGTGCCGCAGCCGGCCCGGCCCCGTCCACTCGCCGAAGGTCACCTCAGCCACGAGGTCAGGACGCACCCAGGTGGCGCCCGCCGCATCCTCACGGGGGATATCGGCAAAGGGTGAATCAGCAATCACGCGGAGCTCCAGCTCCTCCATGATGTCCCGCAACTGCCAATCCTTGAACCCGGTCCCAACCCTGCCCACATAGTGCAGCTTGTCGCCGTCGGGAATGCCCAACAACAACGCGCCGAACGTTCCGCTTCTCGCGCCCGCGCCGGGACGCCATCCGCCTACCACTACCTCCTGGCTTTGCTCCAGTTTGAGCTTGAGCCAGGACCGGCTGCGCCGCCCCGTCACATAGCGGCTGTCTGACTTCTTGGCCATGACACCTTCCAGGCCAAGTTCGGCCGCGCTGCCCATGAGGTCCTCCACATCGTGGTCCAGCACAGCGGAAAGGTGAAGCGGGCAACCCGGGCGTAAGCGCTCCGCGAACCTGGACAGCCTGTCGCGACGCTCGCTGAATGGCAGCCCGCTGAGGTCCGTGCCGCCGTCGTAAAGCAGGTCGAACAGCATC
This sequence comes from Paenarthrobacter aurescens, assembly GCF_025421775.1. Classification (GTDB taxonomy): domain Bacteria; phylum Actinomycetota; class Actinomycetes; order Actinomycetales; family Micrococcaceae; genus Arthrobacter; species Arthrobacter aurescens_B. The sequence goes on from NZ_JAOEFX010000009.1 coordinate 138,699, forward strand.
AGCTGCACCGGCACCGTTGCCCGGGCCCGCTCGATGTCGGCCGTTTTGACCAGGTTCATCCGCTGCTGGAGTCGACCAAAGTCGGGCCTGGACCCCTTGCCCAGCGCCACAATTTCGCCATCTGCAACAAAGTCGCCTTCCGGCCAGCACGCACGGTCAGTGAGCTCCGGGTACGTGGCCGTGAGGTCGTTTCCGTTGCGGCTCATGAGGCGGATTTTCCCGTCGGTCCCCGTGATGATCGCCCGAATCCCGTCCCACTTCAGTTCGAACAGCCAGCCGTCGCCGTGCAGCTCGGCGGTGGATCCGGCGGTGGCGAGCATGGGTGCATAGTCGCGCATGGGCTGGGGAGCAGCGGGTGCGACTGCCGGCCTCGACTCCGGGTGCGTGGTACCGGCGGGCGAAACCCGCCGCCCTCCCGGCTGCTCCTTCATGAGGTGGATCAGCCAGTTCTGGCCCGTATTGATGAGAGCGAACCGCTTGGTGCCCTGCAATCCACCACCGGGCTCGCCCGTGAGCGTTGCAATCACTTCCTTGCCGTCGCGCCATTTCTCGCACGTGTACTCGCCACGGTCCCAGATGCTGACCGTTCCGGCGCCGTACTCACCTTTGGGAATGACGCCGGCGAAGTTGGCATAGTCCATGGGATGGTCTTCGGTGTGCACGGCAAGGTTGTTCCGGTCCGTGGTTTCGGGCACGCCACGCGGCAGCGCCCAGGACACCAGCACGCCCTCATGCTCCAGCCGGAAATCCAGGTGGTACCGGCGGGCATGATGCTCCTGGATGACGAAGATGCCACCCGCTGGCGGCGGGTCGCCGGGCTGAGGCTGGTCGGCGGACGCCCTCCCGGATGCCCCGCCTGAAACAGCCGACGACGACGGGAACGGCTCCGGCGTCTTGTCCGGATCGCGCATCCCGACGTACTTGGCGAGACGGTTCTCCACCGTCACCACCCGCTCGCGGGAGCCGGCCCCGCCCGTGCCTGAACTGCCGCCGGCAGCACCGCCGTCGTTGTCATCCTCGCCGTGCGGCGGCAGGTGCCGGTCGGAGATGGAAGCGAAATGGTCCTTGCCGGTACTGACGCGCTTCATCACCACCGTGTAGTCGAGGTGGTCCAAGGAGGGGGAAGCGAGTTCCCGCCAAGTGCGGGGCGCTGCCACCGTGGGGAATGCGCGGCCGCGCAGTGAGTAGGGGACGATCGTCGTCTTGTTCCCGCTGTTCTGGCTCCAGTCCACCAGGACTTTGCCCTTGCGGAGGGACTTCTTCATGTCGCTGACCACCAGCTCCGGATGGTCCGATTCAAGGGCACGAGCGAGCTCGTGGGCAAAGGCGGAAACCTGCTCGGACTTCAGGGTCCCATCGAGGCCCGTGTAGAGGTGGATGCCTTTGCTGCCGCTGGTGACCGGGACGGGGTCCATGCCCATGTCCTGCAGGATGGAGCGGGCCAGCTTGGCCACCTCAACGCACTCGGGCAGTCCCGCCCCAGGGCCGGGGTCGAGGTCCAGGACGAAACGGTCTGGCCGGAGCGGTTTCCCGGAGGCGTCCACCTGCCATTGCGGAACGTGGATTTCCAGTGAGGCGATTTGGGCCATCCACGTGAGCGTGGCCAGGTTGTTGACCATGGGGTAGTCGTTGGTGTGGTCGGAGTGGTGGATAGTGGCACGCGGTATCCACTTGGGCGCGGAGTCCTCGAGGTTCTTCTGGAAGAACACCTGCCCGGGGTGCTCGGCGGTGCCCACACCGTTGACCCAGCGCTTGCGGGTGACGGGACGATTGGCCGCTGCCGGAATGAGGAAAGGCGCCACGGCAGCGTAGTACGCCAGCACTTCAGCCTTGGTGGTGCCGGTTTCCGGGTAGATGATCTTGCCGAGGTTGGTGAGGGTGAGCTCGTGGCCTTCCACGTTCACCCGCTCCTGTTGCTTGCCTGCCACCTCTTCTCCTCCGCTGTGTTGTGCTGTTGACTGGGTGCATGAGGGCCATATGGAAGGGATCTATCGCGTTCGGTCTGGTCAACGTACCAGTGAAGCTCTACAGTGCCACGGAGGATCACGATATTGGCCTGCACCAAGTCCACAATAAGGACGGCGGGCGCATTCGGTACCAGCGAAAATGCGAAATTTGCAGCGAAGTTGTGGCTTATGAAGACATTGACAAGGCCTACGAAGAAGAAGGCCGGACTGTGGTTCTTACCGCGGCTGAATTGAAGTCCTTGCCGGAGGAGAACAGTCGTGAGATCGAGGTGGTGGAATTTATCCCCGCCGAGCAGCTGGACCCCATCATGTACGAGCGCAGCTATTTCCTTGAGCCGGATTCCAAATCACCCAAGGCGTATATGTTGCTGCGGCAGACGCTGGAGGACACGGACAGGATTGCGATTGTCCAGTATGCCCTGCGCCAAAAGACCCGGCTGGGAGCCTTGCGCGTGCGCGGTGATGTGCTGCTGCTGCAGGCGCTGCTGTGGGGCGACGAAGTCCGTGAAGCCAAGTTCCCGTCGCTGGAGACGGACATCAAGATTTCTGACAAGGAACTCGAGATGTCTTCGGCCTTGGTTGAGTCCATGGCTCACGACTTCGATCCGGACGAATACACCGATGACTACCAGGCCCAGTTGAAGACTCTGATCGAGGCCAAGCTGGACAAGGGCGAGGCCCTGGACACCGAGGCCACCTTCGGCGTCGTGGAAGGCGAAGGCGAGGGCGGCGACGTCATCGACCTCATGGAAGCGCTCAAGCGCAGCCTGGATAAGAAGCGCGGCAAGGAAAAAGAGTCCGACGACGCTGCTGCCGCCAGCAAGACTGCCAGCAAGCCAAAGGCGCGGGCCAAGAAGAAGGCGTGAACCGGCGTCGGGATTAACATCTGGTCAGGCGCCTAGTCAGGCGCCTGTCTGGTAATGGGGTTCAGCCACGGGTTTGGACTCCGGCGAACCCCGTTCCCGGAGGTAGACGGAGGCCCCCACCAGGACGGCCACGGCAAGGAATTCACTCTGCCAGTTTTGGAATGACTCGAACCAGAACTGGCTGGAGGCGATGTACTCCCATGTGGAGACCTCGGGCAGGCCATGACTGAGCTGCTCCTCGTTATAGGCGGCCGTTCCACCTACGGCGTGCATGGTGAAGGAAAGCAGGAAAAGCAGGCCCAGAAGGCCGGAAAGTGAGTGCTCGTAGACCTTCAGGACCCACCCGCCGCGCCGTACCGGCCACGGGGTTTTGGCGGTCATCCTGGCGTCGCGGGGGTCTTCGTCCTGTGGGGCGTGCTTTCCGACGGGTTTGGACTCCGATGAGCCCTTTTGGAAGAGGAAGACCGTGAGAACCACGTACATGGCCATTTGCAGGAACTCCGACTCCCAGTTCTCAAAGACGGCTTCAACGAAATGTCCTGTGGCCAGATACTGCAGGATGCCCAGTGGTGGCCCGCCGTGGGTTTGCTGCTCCTCGCTGTAGCTGGCCGCACCGGAGATGATCATTCCGCCGAGGAATACGACGAACAGTCCCACGTTCGCCAGCAACAGCCCACGGTCCTTGATCCACGCACGGACCGGCCTCTTGTTCACCGGCCTCTTGCTCACCGGCCTTTTGTTCACTGGCCTATTGTTCACCGGGCCTTCGTGGCCCTTGATGGGTCGCAGCATTGCTCACTCTTCCTTCGAGTCGCCGTTGTTGCGCATTCCTTGCCGGTACAGCCACAGAGGCATTCCAACCACCAGTACCAGCAGCACCAGGATGATGAAGCCGCCCGCTACCAACCCAGCGGTCCTGCCTGCAGTGACGTCGAAGACCAGCGATGCCGAGCCGGTGATCAGGATGGCGACTCCAGCCAACGCCCATTTGGTGATGGTGTCTGCGCTGGAGACGAGTACGGATTTGAGGCCTCGGCGGAAGAGTCTTCGGTGAACGCTGACGGGAAGCACAATGAGGACGGTGGTCAGGGCGGCAACCATCACGTTGGTTAGGTACAGGCTCCGTTGCCAGTCGTCCAGTTCGCCGAAACGCGGCTGAAAAGGCAAGGTCAGCAGGAACCCGCCCAGGATCTGCACTCCGGTTTGAAGGACACGAAGTTCCTGGATCAACTCCATCCAGTTCCGGTCCATACGTTCTTCAGTGGATTCGTTCCTGCCGAATCTGGGGGCCGGTTCCGGCTCTGCCATTCGTACACCTCCGCGTATTGGTGGACGCCGGCGTTTCACCGGACTACGGTCGGACTGTCAGCATTCCCCGGCCTTTTCTTCGGGGCCCCAAGGATTTCCAAGGAGGAAAAAATGAGTCAGGACGAGCATCGCGTGGACCCGGACAGCGAACCCGGCGGCTATGGAACGCCCACGCCCGAACAGGAAATGCCCGGCCAGGGAAGCGAACGCGAAACACCGGAACGGCCTGCGGAGGGAGCCCCGGAAGTGACCGGGGACGAGTTCCCCACGCCCAAGGACCCTGACGCGGCGCCGCCGCCCTCGGCCACTGGTAGCGCTTCGGACGGCGGTTGATCACGCCGGAGGACTGCCCTCAGTGTGCGTAGGGTCGTGGTGCGGGCCTATACCGTATGGCCCCGGCGGCCGGACATGAAGCTCAGCAACCATCCGATGGCCGCGACGACCAAGAGAACGACGCCTACCCACAGCAGCCAGTTAAGGGCTTGGGAGAAGCCGCCTACAAGAAGAAGAACAATTGCTACTACACCAGCAATGATCAGAAGCGTATTCATGGTCAGCACATTCCTTTCTGGGGGAATCATTGATGAATCGTGGATCCCCAACTATGCATTCCGATTTACTTCGATTTAGTTATGCCGGTACTTTGAGGCGGTTCCATAGCCTCAAAGTGCCTTTTCAGTTATCACACACCGGCCTTCGCCCAGGGGCGGAGTTCGCCAGTCGTGAACAGCAACACTCCTCATTGTACTACTAAGCACCCTTATGAAAGGCTTATTGCAGTCGTCACTTGATGATTGGGCAGATGCCGCAGAAATTCGGCGGCATGGTTTTCGCTCACATGAACGTCCAAGAGAGGAACACATGAAAGCGTCACAGCAGCTTGCAGACAACCTTCAGATCGTCCTGACCGACCTTATCGAGCTACAGCTCCAAGGGAAGCAGGCTCACTGGAACATCGTGGGACCGAACTTCCGCGACCTTCACCTCCAGCTGGACGAGCTGGTCCTTGCCACCCGCCAGTTTGCCGACGACACCGCAGAGCGCATGCGCGCCCTTCATGCACTCCCCGATGGCCGTAGCGCGACCATCGCCAAGGGAACGCGCCTGGATGAATTCCCGGCCGGCTTGGTCAACACCAAGAACGCCGTCAAGTTGGTCACCGATCGCGTGGAGCGCGCTGTCCAGACCATGCGCGACGTCCATGACGAGGTGGACGAGGAAGATCCCACTACGGCGGACCTGCTGCACGCCTTCATCGCCCGCCTTGAGCAGCTGGTGTGGATGATCAACGCCGAGATCATGAACGCCGGCGCTTCAGTGACGGATCCGGACGAGGCCTAGCAAGTACCAGGACCAGGCTGATTGCGAACAGGGCGGATAGATTGTGCCCAGGCTGAAGCGAAGCGACCTTTCCAAACCCGGCATTGTCCGCCGCAGGGTAGGGAAGGGGTTCAGCTACCGCCATCCGGACGGGAGCTTGGTCAGCAAGGAGGATCGCCAGCGCATCAATGCGCTGGCGATCCCGCCTGCATGGACCGACGTGTGGATCAGCCCTTTCGAGAATGGGCACATCCTGGCCACGGGCGTTGATGGCGCCGGGCGGAGCCAATACCTTTACCACCCCGGTTGGCGGGAGCGGAAGGACACGGAGAAGTTCATCCGCGCGGCCAAACTGGGTTTGGTGCTGCCCAGCGTTCGGCGCAGCGTGACCGTCCACCTCCAGGACCCCGTTGACCCCCGGCAGCAGACCCTCGCCGCCGCAGTGCGGTTCATGGACCTCGGCGCGCTCCGCGTCGGTTCCGAGATTTACATGAAGCAGAACGGCTCCTATGGGCTCACCACCATCCGCTGCCGGCACGCGCGCGTGGAGGGGCCGGACGTCTTCCTCAAGTTCCCCGGTAAGAGCGGCCAGCTATGGGACACCTCCATTCACGATCCCGCTTTGGCGTCCTTCCTTGAACCGCTGGCGGAGCGTCCGGGCAAGGAGCGCCTGCTGGCCTACCAAGCCAATGGCACGTGGGTTTCCGTGGACGCGTCCATGATCAACGAATATTTGCGGGGCATTGCAGGAGAGGCCTACACATCCAAGGATTTTCGAACGTGGAAGGGGACGGCCGCAGCGGCCATGTGCCTCATCAAATCGGGCCATAAAGGAACTCCCAGGCAGGCAATTGTGCGGGCCATCAAGGAGGCTTCCGAGCTCTTGGGCAACACCCCATCGGTGGCACGTTCCTCCTACGTGGACCCCCGGATCATCGAGGGCTACCTCTCGGAAGAATTGAAGGTCATCAAGCCCACTGAGGCTTCCATTGCGGCTTATCTGAACGGCGAAGTGCCGAGGTAAACCAGGTGCCTCGAGGCGGCCCCGGCAATTTTATGAGTACACTCGTACTAATAAAGTTTGACGGGGCATGGCGTCTGGGGGCCGTAAATGATTCTGTTCGCGATCGTGGTGTGCGAAGTTGCGTTCTGGGTAGCGATCCTCGCCGGGCTGGCGGCGCGGTACTTGTTGCGGCGCCCCCGCCTGGGTGGAGCTCTCCTGATCCTTGCTCCGGTCATCGATGCTGTCCTGCTTGCCTTGGTGGCCGTCGATCTGCTGGGCGGGGGAACGGCGTCCTGGCAGCACGGACTGGCGGCAATCTATATTGGCGTCTCCATCGCGTATGGCAAACGCATGGTTGCCTGGGCCGATGCGCACTTCCAGCACCGGTTCGCGGGCGGACCTGCGCCGGAACGACTCACCGGAACCCGCTACACCATCAAATGCTGGCGGGATGTACTTCTTACGGCGTTGGCGGTGGCCATCGCTGCGGCGACCCTGGGAGCGATCATCATCCTCGTCAACGACCCCGAACGAACCGCAGCCCTCTCGGACTTCTTCCGCATCCTGGGCATCATCTTCGCCATCGACTTCCTCTGGGCCGTGAGCTACACGATCTGGCCGAAGAAGCCCGCCCGCGCCTTGCCGGCTACAACTCCTTCGCGCTGAAACCCATGCCCCGGAGAATCGACGCAGAGGCACGGACCGCAGCGATTGCGGAGGCTTCTTTACGTGTCCTCGAACGTGATGGGCTCGCCGGCCTGTCAGTGCGCGGGGTCGCAGCGGAAGCGGACATTGCCGCCGCTTCACTGAGGCGCGCGTTTGCCACGCAACATGCCCTGCGGGAGTACTGCCTGCAACTCATTGAGGACCGGGTCACCGCCCGAATCGCCGCACTTGAGCTGACTGGCCGGGCGCTGGTTGATGAGTTGCTGTTGCAGTTGCTTCCTCTTGACAAGGAACGGCGCCTGGAACTGGTTGCGCAGGTCCAGCTCGGTGTCCTCTCACTGACGGATAGTGCGCTACGTCCTGCCGCGATCAGGCTCAGCGAAGGAGTAGACCGCGTGTGTCACGTTGGCCTCCAGCTCCTGGCCGAAGCAGGGCAGTTCAACCCGGGGCGTGACCCCGATTATGAAGCCCAGCGCTTGCGTGCGCTCCTGGATGGAATCGCAATGCAGGGATTGTGGAGCGGGGAACTGCCGGAGTCGAGTCAGATGCCCAGCATGCTCGCCCGCCATCTCGACGAGCTCGCCGGTCCCTAGGGAGACGCAGAAAGAGTCTGGCGACACCCATATCCGGGTGTCGCCAGGCTCTTTGCGTGACGCTGAGGGGTTTGCGTGTCCCTACTCGGCGTCGTGGTCCGTTTCGAGGATCTTCACCAGGCTATCCAGGGCGGCGTCAGCGCCGTCGCCCTCTGCGCGCAGGACCACAACGTCACCGTGGGCGGCACCCAGGCTCATCAGGGACAAGATGCTGGCCGCGTCCATGGCGTCGTCAGCGGGCTCCCCTTGACGGGCGATGGTGACATCGAGGTCCAGGTCTCCTGCGGCTTCGGCGAAGATGGCTGCCGGGCGGGCGTGGAGGCCGACGCGGCTTGCGATGGTGGCTGTACGTTCTGGCATTGGTGCTCCTCTTTGTGAAGGGTTGGGTGGCTTTGTGGGAAGTCTAGACCGTTGGATCTTTAGACGCTGGCGGTTGCCGGAACGGGTTCTGCTTCAACCGGCTTCCGAACGGCCCAGCGCTTCAGGGCGATGACAGCCAGGGCGCTGACCACCATTCCGGCGAGGATGGCGACGACGAACATCACCAGGTTGCCGATCGCGAAGAAGACGAAGAACCCACCATGCGGAGCCTGCGAGGTGACCCCGGTGGCCATGCAGAGTGCGCCGGTCAGTGCGCCGCCCAGCATGCTGGCGGGGATGACACGCAGCGGGTCGGCTGCAGCGAAGGGGATGGCGCCTTCGGAGATGAAGGAAGCGCCCAGCAGCCAGGCTGCCTTGCCGTTTTCACGCTCGTTGAGGGTGAAGACCTTCTTGTCCAGCGCGGTGGCCAAGGCCATTGCCAGCGGCGGGACCATGCCGGCGGCCATGACGGTGCCCATGATCATCCACGGAGCCTGGTTGTCTGCGCTGCCCGCGCTCAGGCCGGCTACTGCGAAGGCGTAGGCAACCTTGTTGACCGGACCGCCAAGGTCAAAGCACATCATCAGGCCGAGGATGATGCCGAGGACCACTGCGGAGGCGCCGCTCATGCCGGTGAGCCAGGTGTTCAGCGCAACCGTGAGGGCTGCGATGGGACCGCCGAGGACCAGGAACATCAGGCCGGACGCGAAGATGGAGGCAAGCAACGGGATGATCACCACGGGCATCAGGCCACGGAGCCAGCGCGGTACCTGCCAGGTCCCAATGAGATGCGCCATGTAACCGGCCAGGAGGCCACCAACGATGCCGCCGAGGAACCCGGCGCCCATGAAGCCGGATACGGCACCGGCAACGAAGCCCGGCGCGATGCCTGGCCGGTCGGCGATGGCGTAGGCGATGTAGCCAGCCAGGGCCGGGACCAGGAAGCCCATTGAAAGGGCGCCGATCTTGAACAGCACAGCGCCGAGGTAGATCGCGAGGCCGCCTTCGGGAAGGTTGCCGAAGTTGTTCTCCAACACCACCTTGTCCGCGACTTCAGTGATGTCGTAGCCGCCCAGCAGGAAGCCCAGGGCAATCAGCAAGCCACCGCCGGCAACGAACGGGATCATGTAGCTGACACCGGTGAGGAGTGCTCGCTTCAGCTTCTGGCCGATGTGCTCACCCTTCTCCTCCTCGGCACGCTCAGCCTGCTCTTCGGAGCCAAAGTGCGGAACTCGGCGTGCGCGGGGGTCCTCGGCAGCTGCAAGTGCTTCCTGGACCATCTTGGTGGGTTCGTCGATGCCACGCTTGACGGGTGCGTTGATGACCGGCTTTCCGGCGAAGCGTTCCTTGCCGCGAACATCAACGTCGACGGCGAAGATCACCGCGTCGGCTGCTGCAATCACAGCAGGGTCCAGAGGCTTGGCGCCAGAAGAACCCTGGGTCTCCACCTGCAGGTCAACGCCCATCTCCTTGGCCGCGGCAACCAGCGAGTCAGCCGCCATGTACGTGTGTGCGATACCTGTGGGGCAAGCAGTAACTGCCACGATGCGCTTGGGTGCGGAGGCCGTCGTCGTGCCGGCAGCAGCAGGAGTTGCGGCAGCAGCAGGTGCAGCCTCGGCGGGCGCAGCCGCAGGCTTGTCGGCCAGCGCACCGTCCACCAGATCCACGATGTCCTGCTCGGTGGCAGCTGCTCGCAGTGCCGCCGTGAAGTCCTTCTTGATGAGTGAGCGCGCCAGCTTGGAGAGCAGTTTCAGGTGCTCCTGGTCTGCGCCGTCCGGGGCTGCGATGAAGAAGATGAGGTCAGCAGGGCCGTCCTTGGCACCGAAGTCCACCTTGTGGGACAGGCGCGCCATGGCCAGGGCGGGTTCCGTGACCGCGGCCGAGCGGCAGTGCGGGATGGCGATGCCGCCGGGGACTCCGGTGGCGGTCTTCTGCTCGCGGGCAAAGGCGTCAGCGAAGAGCCCTTCGACCTCGGAAGCACGGCCTGAGGCGGCAACTTTGCCAGCCAGGACGCGAATGACGTCGGCGGGGGAGTCGCCCAGGTTCTGGTCGAGGGTGACCAATTGGGGTGTAATCAGCTGGGTCACTGTTAGTCCTTTTGGAGGGCCGTGATGGTTACGGCGTCGGGGGTTGTTTGGTGGACTGCCGGGACAGTGGAGCCAGGCAGGGAAGCAGCAGCGGCACCATGTGCCACGGCTTGACGAAGGCAGTCCTGCGCGGACCCGCCTTGGGTTGCAGCCAGCAAATATCCGGCCAATGCAGAGTCCCCGGCGCCTACCGTGCTGACGGCTTTGATGGGCGGATGCGTGGCGAGCCATGCTCCGTCTGCCGTCACCAGGATTGCTCCCTTGGACCCGAGTGTTGCGAGAACGGCACCTACACCGCTGGCGACGACGGCGGCTGCAGCTTCAGCGGCCTTGGCCGGATCCGCTTCCAGTTCGTCAGCAGTGGAGACGCTGGTGAAACCGGCGGCGGCGGCAAGCTCTGCGAGCTCTTCCGCGTTCGGCTTCAGGAGGTCCGGCTTACCGGAGGCATCGCCCACCAAAGACGCCGCAAGCGGCGCCCCGGAGGAGTCGATGGCGATGCCGGGGGTTGCCGCTCCATCCGCGTTCGACCGGAGCCGGCGCGCGATTGTGGCGTAGAAATCCGCGGGAACTCCTGGTGGGAGCGAACCTGCGAGTACCACCCAGCTCGCGCCACGGGAGCGTTCCAGCAGCAGCCCGATCAGGGCTTCCTGCTGTTCTTCGCTCAGTTCCGGGCCGGGTTCGTTGATCTTGGTGGTGACGCCGTCCGGTTCCGTGAGCGTGACGTTGCTGCGCAGTGCCTGACCGATGGGCAGCGCCGCAAAGGGCACGCCGCCGTCGTGCAGTCCGGAAAGGACCGGATCGGAGTCCGCGCCCGGAAGGACTGCCACGGTTTCGAGGCCGGAGGCCACGAGGGCGCGGGACACGTTGACGCCCTTTCCGCCGGATTCCTGGTGGACGGCCACTGCGCGCTGTACCTCACCGCGGGCCAGGGCTCCGGGGAGTTCCACCGTGCGGTCAAGGCTGGGGTTGGCGGTCAAGGTGACGATCATGCGATCACCACGTCTACGCCGGCCTCGGCAAGGGCTGCTGCGAGTTCCGCGGAGGGTTCGCTGTCTGTAATCAAGGTGTCAACATCCTTCAGGGTGGCGAACTGGACCAGTGTTTCGGCGTCCAGCTTGGAAGAGTCGGCCAGTGCCACCACGCGGCGGGCTGACGTGACGAACGCGGCTTTGACTGCGGCTTCCTCAGGATCGGGGGTGCTGAGCCCGAACGTTGCGTGGATACCGTTCGCGCCGACGAATGCGATGTCGGGACGAAGTTTGTGGGCCGCCTCCACGGTGGACTGCCCGACGGCGGCCTGCGTCAGTCCGCGGACACGTCCACCGAGGATCTGGAGTGCGATGCCCTGCGTGGAGGAGAGCTTCCCGGCGATGGGAATGGCGTGCGTGATCACCACGAGTTCATCGCCACCGTTGGCTGACGGCGTCCGCTGCGCCAGCAGGTCCGCGAGGGTTTCGGTGGTGGAGCCCGCATCCAGCAGGATGCTGCCTGTGGTGGGTTCGGGGATCAAGGAAAGGGCGGCGTTCGCGATGCGGAGCTTCTCCACTTGGCGCTGGACAGCGCGCTCGAGGATGCTCTCCTCCCGGGTGCTCAGGCGGTCTGAGGGAACGGCGCCGCCATGGACGCGCCGCAGGTTTCCGGAAACCTCAAGGGCCGCCAGATCGCGCCGAATGGTCTCGGTGGTGATGCTGAAACGGTCGGCGAGGTCGGTGACGCTCACCCGTCCGCGCTCTGCGACGAGTGCGGAGATCAGTTGCTGGCGCTCTTCTGCGAACACTTACCCTCCATTGCGGTAATGCCAAGTTTCCCGTGCGGCCACTGCCGTGACTGCTGTCACAAGTGATGTGGAATTGCTTGACTCTATCTTTGTTTATGTTGGGAAGTCAATAGAAATCAACATAAACAAAGATTCCGAAGGGGGTGGACCGGGAATGGTAGGCGCTGCGCTCCGGCGCATGGATACGCATGGGTGCGCCCGGACATGCGAAAGGGCATGCCGCGCTCCCTGTAGCGCGACATGCCCTCGTTCGGGTCCTGACTGGGGGATTTGCCAGGACCCGGCCCATGGGCGCCCGGCGACCCTATGTCAACGGAGCCGGAGGTTCTCCCTGTCCAGGTGGTGAGGGCACTGTGGGCCCAGGCGTGGGATCGGGGACGGGAGGTGGGCCCGGCTCCGGTAGTGGAACGGGCTCGGGGGTGGGTCCGGGCTCTCGGGTTGGATCCGGGTGCGCCGGATCCGGAGGGAATCCACTCATGGTCAGGTGCTCCTTCTGTGGACCGAATGCGGTGGCCTCAGGCCTTTGGGGTTTGTGGCGGGATACCGGCTGGAGTCCCACCCGGAGCCGGGGTAGTCGATGGGCAGATTGTCCGGATCCGGTGGATCCGGAAGCTTGCGCTTGCTGGCCTGCCCCAGGCTCCCGCCTGCGGTTGAAGGTTCTCTCCCTGGTGATTCTGCGTGCATGCCTTCCCTCCCGCTGGTTCCGGAATTGCTGTTGTGGCTCTTCATTGATGCCCGCTGGTCCTAGTCCGGGATTTCCATGCGGAACCCGCAATGGCACCCAAGAATGCGCGTGTTGATGAGAACCTCGTAGATCCTCGGCTGGCCCCCGGGCTTCAGGGCGAGGGGAGCCTGGATTCTCCGCAGTTCGCTGGTCCTGGTCTTCATGGGCTCACCGCAGTGGAGATACTGGCCGCCGAACTGGAGCACTCCTTGAGAGACACCCGGACGGTTCAACACCGTGGCTACCTTTTCAACCGAGGCAACCTGTTGATAGGCGTACCTGCAGATGTGGCACTCGTAGGTGACGTCCACCATGTTGGGGGCTGGCGGATAGTGCGACTGGATGGAGTTCACCAGAAGATGCTTATCGGTATTGCAGTGCGTGCACCAAAGGGGCGCGTCAGGGGGTTGGTGAGCTTCGTCCGGGACTCTGGACGCTGGCTGGGCCGGCATGGGTCAGTACCTCTGCATCAAAAAAATGCGGGACGCCCGTCTGCATGAGCTAAAAAGCATGGGTCCTGTGATGGGGACTGTAGCTAGATTGTGCACATAGGTGCACCGCATATGCAAGGATTCCGTTATCATTCCTGAGACAGTGACAAGCCGGTCCCGGACGACCGTAAACTAAGACATGGACGAAATGAACGTTGAATTAGCGCTGCCTGATGCTGCCTCAGCGCCCGACAATGTTTCGGTGCCTGAGCGGCTGCAGGACCTTGTTGTTGACAGCGAGGATGTGGGCGGATTCCTGGAAGACCTGGCCGTGTTTTCCGCGGCCGCGGTGTCCGAGGCTGTTGGTATGGATGTGCTCTGTGGCATCACTCTCAGCCGGCGCCGCCGCACCGCCACGGTGGCTGGAAGTACCCATGAAGCCAGGCTGATCGATGAAGTCCAGCAGGCGTACGGGGATGGGCCGTGCTTGGAAGCGATGCGAAGCCGCGCCACGGTGCTTGTTCCTGACACTTCCACCGAAGGTCGTTGGTCCGAGTACTGTTCCGTCATTGCGGAGCGCGGTCATCTTTCCGCACTTTGCGTTCCCTTGGAGTTGGACGAAGGGGCCACGGCGGCCCTCAACTTCTTCGCGCCCCAGGCCAATGCCTACGACGAAGCAACCATCCGGAATTGCGAGCTCTACGCCAGCCAGGCCGAGCGCTCGCTGCGGTTGGCCGTGCGGATAGGCGTGAAGCAGCAGCATGCGGATGACCTCCAGGAAGCGATGCAGTCCAGGACCGTCATTGACCTTGCCAGCGGCATCATCATGGGGCAAAACCGCTGCACGCAGGAAGAGGCATTTCAGATCCTGAAGAAAGCCTCCAGTACTCGGAACCAGAAACTCAGGGACGTTGCGGAATCGCTGGTCAAGAGTGTGGCGAAGCAGGCTCCCGTGGCCCATTTCGAGCCCTGACGCCCGGCAGTGAGCGGGCAGGATGATCAAACCCGTGACTTGTGACCTCCGCCACTCGTGAACTACATTTTAGGTGGGTTAAGCAGATAGCCCTTGGAGCCTCATGACCTGGTGCCATCCCGGATGGTCCAAGAACTGCACCTTTTAGCTGTGGCCGCTTTCGGCCGGCTCGCCGCGTGCATGCATGCAGGCTCTTTTGAGGAGCAAAAGGAGAATGGCAATGACGCTTGGATCCCTTCCCGTCCCGAAACCTGCAAAAGGGACGGAACCCGCTACTGCAGAGACCGGATCACGTCCGTGGTGCACAGTTTGCGGGACTGATTCCTACATTTTTGTTGAAACGGTGATGGAAGCAGAACCGAACCAGTCGGAGGTTGTCGAAGTCAGCTACACCTGCAGCGAGTGCGACACTTTCTACGCCCACGCTGTCCGCCTCCAGGCTTTGGTGCCGGAGATCCAACGGGAATTTCTTTCCACTTCCGCAGCCGGACTCTGGTTCAGCTGCACCCACTGCGGCGATCCCATGACGTTGGGACGCCCCACCGAACGCGTGATTGAGGCACCCCGGACCACTGACGATCCTGAAAGCCCCGACCTGCTTGAGGTGTATCTGCAGACCCAGGTTCTGCATTGCCGTTGCGGTTTCCAAATGGAGGTCCCACGCCACGTTGGCTGACCACCGTCTCTGAATAACTCATAGTGGGGAAGGGTGGCCATGCGCACGTTTGGTGTTGAAGAGGAACTGCTGATCGCGGATCCCGCGGACGGGTTGCCGTTGGCGTTGGCTGCCGACCTGCTGGACGTGGCCGTTCCCCGGAGCGGGGTAGTCGGCGGCGGGGAGTCGGGCCCCGAAGCAGCCACCTTGAAATCGGAATTCAAGCAGGAGCAGGTCGAGGTCAACTCGCGTCCCTGCAGAACCGCGGCCGAACTCCGGGCCGAGATCCGCGCCGGGCGGGCATTGTCGGACAAAGCTGCCAGGGCGGTCGGGGCGCGCGTTGCGGCTTTGGCCACGCCGCCGGTATTCCACGCGACGCCCACTTTGGGCAATCAGCGATACGCCACCATGGGCACCGAGTTCGGGTTGATAGCCCGGGAGCAGCTCACCTGCGGCTTCCACGTCCATGTATCCATCGAGTCGGCCGACGAAGGCGTCGCCGTCCTCGACCGCATGCGCCATTGGCTCCCAGTGCTCCTGGCGTTGAGTGCCAACTCGCCGTTCTGGATGGGCATGGACACCGGTTTTGCGAGCTACCGCACGCAGATCTGGAACAGGTGGCCCACCGCTGGTCCCATGGACGTTTTCGGTTCTGCCGAAGGCTACCGGGCAGTGCTGTCAGAACTCCTGGGCTCGGGAGTTCCGCTGGACGAGGGCATGATCTATTTCGATGCGCGCCTGTCAAGGGGGCACCCTACCGTTGAACTGAGGATCGCCGATGTGTGCCTCTACGCCGAAGATGCCCTGACCATTGCGGTCATCGCGCGTGCCCTTGTGGAGACCTCGGCGGCCGAATGGCGGCAGGGCGGACCGCCGTCGGGCACCATATCCCCGCTCATCCGGATGGCAAACTGGAAGGCCAGCCGTTTTGGCATCAATCACCAGCTGCTGCACCCGCTGGAGCAGCAGCCGTATCCTGCCGCGGACGTGGCGGCCGCCTTGCTCCGGCACGTCCGCGGGGCCCTGACCGAGGCTGGCGACCTGGCGCTCGCGCGGGCCGGAGTGGCGAATATCCTCCGCCGCGGCACCGGAGAGAGGTTGCAGCGCCAGGCCTACGGCCAACGGCGCCGGTTGTCCGACGTCGTATCCGCTGCCATTGCGTCGACGCACCAGGATGGCGAACTGTCCGACGCCGGATTGCTGAGTCTGTAGCGGGCCGGCGGCTGGAAATTCAGCCTTGGTTGATGCGGATCATGTTGCCGGACGGGTCACGGAAAGCGCAGTCGCGCGGTCCCCAAGGCTGGTCGATCGGCTCCTGCAGTACTTCGGCGCCGGATGCACGAAGCTTCTCGAAGGTGGCGTCGAGGTCATCAGTGGTGAACACGAGCATCGGCATGACGCCCTTGGTGAGGAGTTCCTGGATGGCATCCCCGTCGGCCTGGGAGCGGCCCGCGTGCGGAGGGGACAGGACCAGTTCAAGAT
This sequence comes from Paenarthrobacter aurescens, assembly GCF_025421775.1. GTDB lineage: Bacteria > Actinomycetota > Actinomycetes > Actinomycetales > Micrococcaceae > Arthrobacter > Arthrobacter aurescens_B. The sequence continues at coordinate 154,911 of NZ_JAOEFX010000009.1, forward strand.
CAGGCTGGGCATCGCTGCCGAGGGTGACCCAGCGCTGGCCGTCCGAGCCGACGTCGTTCCGGACTTCGAAGCCCAGGGCATCCCTGTAGAAGGCGAGCGACTCATCGACATCGTTGACTGTGACGTGTGCGTACTTCAATGAAATGTTCATGAGTCACACGCTATTGCAGCTATGACGTGGGCGCTTCTTCAATCCTGCTCAGGTTTTGTTGGCTCTTGCTGTTTCTTTCAGGGCGCGTGTGTTCCTTGGCGATGCAGTTGGGCATGGCTTTCACGGCATGGTGCTCACGGGAGCGGTAGTCGCTGGGATTGATGCCCACAATTTCCGTGAAGCGCGTGCTGAACGAGCCCAGTGACGTACAGCCGACTTCCATGCAGGCGTCGGTCACGCTTGTTCCCGAGCGAAGCAGTGCCATGGCCCGCTCGATCCTCCGGGTCATGAGGTAGTTGTAGGGCGATTCGCCGTAGGCTGCCTTGAACTGGCGGGAGAAATGCGCGGGGGACATGAGGGCGCCGGCTGCCATGGTGGGAACATCCAAGGGACGCGCATACTCACGATCGATGAAGTCGCGGGCGCGCCGCAGATGGGCCAGGTTGGCCAGTTCCTGCGGAGTCATGGCGTCAGTCTACTAGGCTCGTGCCCATGGAATCAGTGGTGTGGTCGAAGCCCGAAGACCAGCGCAAGGGCACGCCGTTGCTGGTGATGATGCACGGTTACGGTACCAGCGAACAACGCATGGTGGACCTCTTCCCGCACCTTCCCGGCGAGTTCACGTGCGCCGCCCTTCGGGGTCCCAAATCCATCGGTGACCACTACGGCTGGTTCCTGCTGGACTACTTCCTGACCAACGACTTCGCGGATGTCATCGCGTCCACCAACTCGGTGTTCAACTGGATCAACTCTGTCAAGGACAACCACAGCAGTGTCAGCCTGCTGGGCTATTCGCAGGGCATGGCCATGGCCAGTACCCTCCTGCGTTTGCGGCCGCACGCCTTCAAGGCCACCGTTGGCTTGTCCGGGTTCGTCCTGGACAACGACCTTCTTGCCCTGAGTGAGGCCTTTGACAGCCCGCCTCCGTTCTTTTGGGGCCGGGACAAGGCGGATCCCGTTATTAACGAGGACGCTATTGCCTACACAGAGGAGTGGCTGAACGCCAACGTAGCCCTGACAGCGCGGAGCTATCCGGGGATGGGGCACAGGATTGAGCCGCCGGAACTGGTGGATGTGAGCGCGTTCCTGAGGTTCTACGTGCTGAATGGGCTAGGAGCGCGCGGCTGATCGCCGCTGATTAGACGGCATCGGGGCCTCAGAATCAATCCCTCGGTGAGATTCGCGTCACAATTTTGCATTCAACTGCACTCTATTGAATGACAAAATTGTAAGCGCTTACACTTTTGGCTGGTGACCCGTTGCAGGGCTCACGCCAAGGCGTCAGGCGAGTATGGAAAGGGTTGAGGCCGTGTTGCATGGTTAGGACTCACAGGGTGACAATCCAGGACGTATCTGTCCTCTCCGGATTGTCCATTTGCACGGTGTCGCGGGCGCTCAGGAGCCTCCCCAACGTTTCTGAAAAGGCCCAACGACAGGTGGCGGAAGCTGCCAGCAAACTTGGCTACAAGGCCTCGGCGGCAGCGTCCAGGCTGGCGGGCGGCAGCACGGGGTCGGTGGCGATTGTTGCCCCGACAGCCACGGCCTGGTTCTTCGCCCAGGCCGTGGAAGCCGCTGAAGAAGTCTTCGGCGACAGCGGTTACGACACAGTCCTTGTCAGCCTGCGGAACAAGGCCACTGTGAGGAAACAGTTCTTCGCGGATCTCGGGAACCTTGCACAGAGGGTGGACGGGCTGCTCCTGCTCAATATTGACCTCGCGCCTGAAGAAGTGGAAGCGTTGAAGGCATCCGGGCTGGCCGTGGCCAGCGTGGGTATGGAAAATGTTCCGTGGGACAATGTTGGTATCGATGACGAACACGCAGCCTGGCAGGCAACCCAACACCTGCTGGGGCTGGGCCATTGGGACTTGGCCGTTCTCTCGAGCAATGAACACTCTGTTGTGACCGAGACCCCACGGTTCCGCGGCTTCAGGCGTGCACTGGATGAACACCACCTCACCGTCCACCCCGACCTTGTGGTGGGTGCAGGGCCAAGCATCGACGACGGTCGGCGGGCAATGACAGAACTCATCGCCCGCGGAGCCAAGCCCACGGCGGTGTTTGCCCACTGCGATGAAGCCGCGTTCGGTGCATTGACGGCGCTCCGCGAGCATGGCCTGTCCGTGCCCAAGAACGTGTCCGTGATCGGTATAGACGACCATCCCATGAGCTGGTTCCTTGGCTTGAGCACTGTGGCGCAGCCCGTTGCCGACCAAGGTGCCTTCGCAGCGAACCTGCTGTGTGAACGCCTGCTGAATACTGAATCCCCCCAACAACACTCCAACCACCTGCTCGATACCAAGCTCATCGAACGCAAAACCACGCGCCACAAGCGCTGAACGGAAAAATGCACATGACTGATCTTCGTAATGCCTGGACGGGCGCTTCGGCGCTGCTGTTCGACCTCGACGGCGTGCTGACGCCCACTGCCGTGGTGCATGAGCAGGCGTGGCAGGAGCTTTTCGACCGTTACCTGGCAGAGGCCGGCCACCCGCAGGGTTACCAGGAGAGCGACTACTTCGATCACATCGACGGTAAGCCGCGCTTCGATGGCGTCCGGGATTTCCTGACGTCCCGTGGCATCACGCTGCCCGAAGGCCCGGTCCACGACGACCCCGACAATGAGACCGTCCAGGGCTTGGGCAACCGGAAGAACGCCATCTTCAACGAGATCGTGGGTTCGCGCGGTGTTGAACCGTACGAGGGCTCGGTCAAGTTCATCAATGCAGCGGTGGAGCTGGGCCTGAAAGTCGCCGTCGTTTCGTCGTCCCGGAACGCGCCTGCGGTTCTGAAGGCCGCCGGACTCGACCACCACTTCGAGGTGGTGGTGGATGGCCAGGTGGCTGCCGCCGTCGGGCTTCCCGGTAAGCCGGACCCGGCCACGTACGTCTATGGGGCAAGCCTGCTGGGCGTGCCCGTGGAGGAATGCATCGTGGTGGAGGATGCAGTGTCCGGTGTGCAGGCCGGCGCCGGTGCCAACTTTTACGCCGTGATCGGCGTGGACCGCGGAGCAGGCCGGCAAACCCTGCTCGACGCCGGCGCCACGCTGGTGGTCGACGACCTCAACGATCTTCTCTGACCCTACTTTTTTCGAAGGACTTCAACAGCCCATGGCACTCATCAGCTCCGATCGGCTGCGCTTCCCCTGCGAGCCCTGGAAGCTCGTGGAGAATATCCACGTCCCCGGTGACGAAGGATCTCTGGAAACGCTGTTCGCCCTTGGCAACGGACACCTCGGTATCCGTGGCTCGCATTCAACGGCCGGGGACGGCGAACTTCCCGGCACGTTCATCAACGGGTTCCACGAGATCTGGGACATCAAGCACGCCGAGAATGCCTATGGTTTCGCCCGGACAGGCCAGCGGATCGTCTATGTGCCGGATGCCAACAACTTCACGGTTTCCATTGATGGCGAGGCCCTGAGCCTGGCCGAGTCCACGGTGCTGGACTACCACCGCAGTGTTGAGTTCTCCACAGGTGTTTATGAGGAAAGCATCACGTGGGCCTGCCGTTCGGGCGCTACCGTCACCACGGTGGAGCGCCGTGCGGTGGGGTTCGATTCCCGCGGGTGTCTTGGCCTGGAACTGTCGCTGACAGCCGACCGCGACGTGTCCGCGGACATCACGTCCGGCGTCGTGAACCGCCAGGACCAGCCGGTGGAGGACCACTCCGTCCATGACCCGCGCCGTTCCGGCCGGCACGCAGGCCGGGTCCTGCTGCCCCTGCACCTCCAGGGATCCGACGGCTCGCTTCGCCTCGCATGGGAGACGTCCGAATCCCGCCAGCGCGTCGCCATGGCCGTGGACCACTGGATTTCTGCCGAAGGCCAGCCGTTCGAGACCTTGGTGGCGGAGGACGAGTCATCCGTCCGTTACGTTCTGGCCATTCACGACGGCGACACTTTCCGCGTGGAGAAGACGGTCAGTTACGTGGTGGCCGGTTCCAGCGACGCCGAGGACCGCGGCGAAAGCCTCGCCATGGAAGCCGAAGCGAATCTGGTCTCCTTTGCTGAAATTCTGGCCCAGAGCAAGGCACATTACGACGAATACTGGACCACCGCCGACATCTCCATCGGCGGCCAACCGGAGATGCAGCAGGCAGTGCGGTGGGGCTTGTTCCAGTTGGCGCAGGCCACTGCCCGTGCCGGCGTGGCAGGTATCCCGGCCAAGGGCGTGAGCGGTTCCGGTTACGAGGGCCACTACTTCTGGGACCAGGAGGTCTACCTCCTGCCGTACCTGACGTACACCAACCCGTGTGGCGCCCGGAAGGTGCTGGAATCGCGGCATGCCATGCTTCCGGATGCGCGCGTGCGCGCCAAGGAGCTCAGCGTGGACGGCGCGCTGTTCCCCTGGCGAACCATTAACGGCCTGGAAGCCAGTGCCTACTACGCGGCCGGGACTGCCCAGTTCCACATCGCCGCGGCCATTGCTTTCGCAGCCAACCGCTACCAGTGGGCCAGCGGCGATGAAACCTTCAGGGGCGAGCTGGGTGCCGACCTGCTGATTGAGACGGCACGCATGTGGGCTTCGCTGGGCTTCTTCGGCAAGGACGGCATGTTCCACATCCACGGCGTCACCGGCCCGGATGAGTACACCGCCGTGGTCAACGACAACCTGTACACCAACGTCATGGCTCGCTTTAACCTGCGCGTCGCTGCGGGCTTGGAGCACGAGGGAATCGCGGACACTGAGCGGATGGTGTGGCGCCAGGCTGCCGAGCGGATGTCGCTGCCGTACGACCCCCACCTGGAGGTGTTCAGCCAGGACAATGACTTCATGACCCTGGAGCCGTGGGACTGGAACACGCCCAAGTCCAAGTACCCGCTCCTGCTGAATTTCCACCCTTTGGTGATCTACCGCCACCAGGTCCTCAAGCAGGCGGATACGGTGCTGGCAATGTTCCTCCAATGGCAGGACTTCACGGCCGAGGAAAAGCAGCGTGCCTTCGACTTCTACGATCCCATCACCACCGGAGATTCCACCCTGTCCGCGTGCGTCCAAGGCATCATGGCGGCCGAGGTCGGGTATGGCGACGTTGCCCTGAAGCACTTCACCGACGCCCTGTTCATCGACCTGGACAACTCGCACGGGAACACGATCGACGGCGTCCACATCGCCTCCACCGGTGGGATCTGGAGCTCCTTGGTCTGTGGTTTCGCGGGAATGCGTGACCAGGGCGAGGTCCTGCGCTTCGATCCCCGCCTGCCGGTCGAGTGGGAGGGACTGTCCTTCCGGCTCAAAGTCCAAGGACGCCTGCTGGCTGTGGACCTTTCGCAGGGTTCCATCGCGCTGACGCTTGTGTCCGGGCCGGACTACAGCGACGAGCCGCTGCACCTCAATGTGCGGGACCACCACGTCACCGTCGGAGCGGACACCGTCACGGTGCCGCTGGAGACCGTACCGGTTCCGCCGCCGTCGATCTTCCCCAGCGTCTTCCCGACGGCGGGACTTCCGATTCTCCGTTAAGTCCCGCCTTCGCGGGGCTACTTGGCGCTGCTGGAGTCGGGAGCTACTTGGAGGCCAGGTCCATAGTCGTCAGGCGCAGCCACAGCCACAGCCGTTTCTGCGGATCCGCCAGGTCCAGGTTGAAGTCCTCGGCCAGGCGGGTCACGCGGTAGCGGACCGTGTTGTTGTGGACGTGGAGTTGGGAGGCCATGGCGGAGATGTTTCCGTTGGAGGCCAGATAAGCGCGGAGAGTATCCAGGTAGTCCGTTTGCTGCTCGGCGTCGCGGGCCTGGATCCTGGCGATCCCGTCCGTGCCGCCCAGGCCGTTGTCCTCAATGAATGCACCGATCCTCAGCAGGTTCAGCGGGATTTGGAAGTCCTCAAAGAGCGCAACACCCGGCGCTCTTGCATCGCCCGGCGCCTTGCCCTCGCGTGCCTGCAGATTCAGCAGGTGGTGCATGGTTTGCATGGCTTCGGACCTGGACCGGGGCACGTCCTCGACGCTAACGGCGATCCCGCCCACGGTGGCGATGACCGGGTATGAGCTGATGGTGTGCGAGTACGCTTCGATCTCCTGGATGATCCGGCCGTGCACTGCTCTGGGAGAGGTCCCGTTACAGGGCAACAGCGCATAAACGACAGACCCGATCAGTGCACTGTGGCTGGTGCCGAACTGAACGTTGCACACCGTTGTTACCAAGTGCAGCAGCCGATGGATGTCACGCACTGAGTCCAGGCTTCCGGTCTCCGGACGAACGATCGAAAAGGCTGCCACGGCGAGCCCGTTGGCTGTATCCAAGCCCAGTTGGGCAGCAGCGAAAGACGCGTGCGGAGTGTCGTCCATGAGGGTCCGGATGAGGTCGGCGTTGCGCCGTTCGCCAAAGTCGGAGGCTGAGCGCGCGTGCAGCATGTGCAACCCGGCCAAGGGTGCCATCCGGTCCAGTGCGTTCAGCGCGGTGGCGCGTTTCTTCTCACCAGGGTCGATGATCCAGATGGAACCCAGCAGCTCACCGCCTGCCCGGACAGCCAGCGCAAGGCGGGCCATGCCGTCGTCGGGCGCCGGCACCATCACCGCACCCGGTGCGGCGTAGACGATCTTGAAGTCCTGGTCGAAGGCAGGCTGCGTGGTCTCCTGCAAGGTGAGCGTGGTGATGCGCCGGAGTTCATCAATGGGCTGGCCAGGCAGTGTGGAGTAACCCAGGATACGTCCGAGCGGATCCACGATGCTGGCCGCGCCGTTGGTGATGGAAGCCGCGGCATTGGCAAACGCGTAAAGGTCTCCGAGTCGCACTCCCGACACGGAATCCGCCGCCGCGCCCATCACCGATGCCCTGGCCAGGGCCACCAGTCGCGTCCAGTCCGCGCCGTCCGGCGCCACCAGCACCGCCAGGCTGTGGCGAACGGCTGCCGAGCGCAGTTCCTCCATCCGGGCACCGTGGGCTTTGACGATCACCGCCGCTGCGTTGCTGTTCGCTGCCCTGTGGAGGAGTTGATCAAAATCAGGGGATCCGTACGTACATCCGACGGCCAGGATGATGCGGTCGTCCACGCTGGACCAGTGGTCCAGGGGGTCGTACATGAGTACGTCCGAAACGGGGTGCCCGAGGTTCTCCGGCGTGGGATTGGCGTGCACCAAATCGGCCTGCATGAGCTGGATGCAGTCGGACAACCGCACCGCGGATTGCTGCATCCCTGATTGGGTACGCTCGGCTTGAAGTGGATCCGTAAGCGACGCTGCTTTGTCCATGCCTGGACGTTATCACAAGGTGGTTTCCCATCTTGTGGAGGAATTCACATATTGAGCGAGAGAGATCTGCGTCACCATTGGGAAGGAAGCTGGGAGGGTAACCCAGCAGGAACGCAGAGGACACACCATGAAACTGAAGGACATCAAGGCTCTCGCCTCGGTGCAGGGGCCGGCCCGATCCGTCTCGGAGCGCCTGTCCAGGAAATGCTACAGCGTGGAGGACATGCGGAAGCTGGCAGCCAAGCGCTTGCCCAAGAGCATCTTCGAATACATCGAAGGTGGCGGCGAAGACGAGGTCTCCCTCCGCCGCAACCGGTCCTCATTCGACGAATGGTCCTTCCTCCCCAAATGGGGTTCCGTGGACAATTTGAACCTCGGCTCAACACTCCTGGGCGGACCCGTTTCCATGCCGGTCACCCTCTCGCCCACTGGCGGTACCCGGCTGTTCCACCCCCAGGGTGAGTCCGCCGTCGCCCGGGCAGCGCTCGCCGAGGGTATTCCGTACGGACTGGCCCACCTCAGCACCACCACCATGGAAGACGTCAGCGCGGCGGCCCCGGGTCTTCGCCGGTGGTTCAACCTGGAACCCACCTCGGACAAGGGCCTCCTGCAGGCAGTCCTGGACCGGGTGTCCAACGCAGGCTACGAAGCCCTGCTGGTCAATGTCGATTGCCGGGCCATCGGACACCGCGAGCGCGATTACCGCAACGGATTTACCGCCCCGCCGTCCATCAAGCCGAAGACGGTTGTGGAGGGAATGTTGCACCCCGCATGGGCGCTGGGGTTCCTGGCCAATGACGCGATCGCCTTCCCCAACCTGGACGCTGAGGTGCCGGATGGGCCGCTCGCCAGCTCGCCGGACATGTGGCGCACGCTGCTCGCCGGGTCCTATGAGCCCACCGATTGGGACGACATCCAGGACCTGCGGGAACGTTGGAACGGTCCGATCGTGCTGAAAGGCGTAGTGAACGCGAACGACGCCGCGCTGGCAGCTGCCATGGGAATCGATGCCATCCAGGTCAGCAACCATGGTGGACGGCAGTTGGACCACATGGCAGCACCGCTGGACGTCCTTCCGGACATCGTCGAGAGGACTGCAGGGCGGATGGAGATCATCGTCGACGGCGGTATCCGCCGGGGTTCGGACGTCGTGAAGGCCCTGGCACTCGGAGCGGACGCCTGCTCCATCGGCCGACCCTACTTGTACGGGCTGGCCGCCGCCAGTGAAGCGGGCGTAGCCCACGTCCTGAAAATGTTCCGGGCCGAAATGACCCGCACCATGATGCTCCTCGGAGTGTCCACCATCGAGGAACTGCGTACCGAAGGCCGGGACTTGATCCGGCACCGCAATGAAGCGTTCACCCGCACCCAACCCACAGAGCCCACCTGGGCTTTGCAGAAATGAGCATCCCGACATGAAAAATCCACCAGCGACCCACCGCACCAAGGCCGGCCTGCCGGGCGTCGTCGTCACGGCAGCCCTCATGCTGGCAGTGACGGCCTGCAGCCCCGCCGGCAACGCATCGACGTCGAACCCGTCCGGCGACGCTGCCGGAGCGGGCACCGGCGTCCCCGCCGTGGAAGTCAACCAGGCCGCCGTCGACCTTCTCCCGGAGTCCATCAAGGCTTCCAAGGTGCTGCGCGTGGCCATCCCCACCAACGAGCCGCCGACGCAGTTCTATCGCGAAGGCACGCAGGAAATGACCGGAACCAACCCCGACGTGGCCCGTCTCATCGGCGAGGCATTGGGTGTCAAAGTGGACATCCAGGTGGCCAACTTCGACTCCATCATTCCCGGCCTGGCGGCCAACCGTTACGACATGACGGTCTCCTCCATGACACCCACGGAGAAGCGCATGGAAGTCCTGGACTTCGTGGACTACATGCAAATCGGTAACGCGATCGCTGTTCCCAAGGGCAACCCGGCAGGCATCAAGGACGAGAACGCACTCTGCGGCAAGAAGGTAGGACTCCTCACGGGCTCGTACCAGCTGACCGTCAACGTTCCTTCATACGACGAAGCGTGCGTCGCGGCCGGCAAGGAAGCCATCCAGAAGAGCGAATTCCAGGACACCCGGCAGGCAATCTCCGCCCTGACCAGCGGTCGACTGGACACGGTGCTGGCTGACTCGCCCATCCTGAATTACGCAGCTACCCAGAACCCGCAGATCGAGGTTGCCCGTACGTACGAGTTCGCTCCCGTAGGGGTGGGGATGCCGAAGGAATCAGGCTTGGTGAAGTCCGTTTCCGCAGCGCTGGATGCCGTGATCAAGAGCGAGTCCTACATCAAGGTCCTCGGAAAGTATGGCCTTGAATCCAGCGCCATCACCGACGCCCGCGTCAACTTCGCCCAGTGAAGTCCAGCCCATTGACGAATTCTCCGAGAAAAGAGGTGACGGCCATGAGTGAGCAACCCTCAGTCCCCGATATCAAGGAGCCGGCCACATCAGCGGCTGGTGACTCCATCCCGGTGGTGCCGCTGAAGCATCCGGTCCGTTTGGCCCTTGCAATCGTCCTCATCCTGGTGGCGCTCAGCGCGGCCTGGGATGTGGCAGTGAACGAGCGCTACCGCTGGGACATCGTGGTGTCCTACCTGTTCGCCCCTCAGATTCTTGCCGGCGCCGGGCTGACGCTCCTGCTGACCGTAGTGTCCATGACCGTCGGAATCGCCTTGGGTACTTTGCTGGCGATCATGCGGCTCTCCGACAACCCGATCCTGAGCACCATCAGTCGCGGCTACATCTGGTTCTTCCGTGGAACGCCGCTGCTGGTCCAACTGATCTTTTGGTACAACATTGCGGCCCTGTATCCCGTTATAGCCTTTGGGCTTCCGTTCGAGGGACCGTCCGTGGTCCTGGGCTCCGCCAACGTGCTGATCTCGCCGTTGGGGGCGGCGCTCCTGGGATTGTCCTTGAATGAGGCAGCGTACATGGCCGAGATCATCCGAGGCGGCATCGGCTCCGTGGATAAGGGCCAGTACGATGCAGCCCGTGCCCTGGGAATGAGCGGTGGCAAGCTGATGAACCGGGTCATCCTGCCCCAGGCCATGCGCGTGGTTCTCCCGCCCACCGGCAACCAGGTCATTTCGATGCTGAAGGGAACATCCTTGGTGAGTGTCCTGGCGATCTCGGACCTGCTCTACTCGGCCCAGATCATCTACGCCAACAACTACCAGACCATTCCGCTGCTGATCGTAGCCAGCCTCTGGTACCTGCTCATGACCACCGTCCTGAGCTTCTTCCAAAACAAACTTGAACGCCGTTACGGACGTGGCTTCGACTCAGCGCCCCGACGGATCCGCAAGCCCAAGACAAGGACAGCATGATGACTACCGCCATGGTGGAAGCCCGGGGAGTCCGGAAGAACTTCGGCGTTATCGAAATCCTGAAAGGCATTGACCTTAGGGTCGAAAAGGGCTCGGTGACCTGCCTGATCGGCCCGTCCGGTTCCGGCAAGACCACGTTCCTGCGGTGCATCAACCATCTGGAAAAGGTTGACGCAGGCCGCCTGTATGTTGACGAGCACCTGGTGGGCTACGCAGAGCGCAACGGGAAGCTCTACGAAATGAAGGAACGCCAAACTGCGCGTTCACGGCTCAACGCGGGCATGGTATTCCAACGCTTCAACCTCTTCCCGCACATGACCGTGCTGGAGAACATCATCGAGGCGCCCGTGCACGTGCTCGGCCGGCCCCGGCGCGAGGTTGTTGTGGAAGCCCAAGCCCTGCTTGACCGGGTGGGCCTGGGCAACCGCGGACACTCCTATCCCCAAGAGCTTTCCGGCGGACAGCAGCAGCGCATCGCGATCGCCAGGGCGCTGGCCATGAAGCCCAAGCTGATGCTCTTCGACGAGCCAACTTCCGCGCTTGACCCCGAATTGGTAGGCGAAGTCCTGGACGTGATGAAGTCCTTGGCCGAGGCCGGAATGACCATGGTTGTGGTCACGCACGAACTCGGCTTCGCCCGGCAGGTGGCCGACCAGGTGGTCTTCATGGACGGGGGAGTGGTGGTCGAAAGCGGCCCGCCCGAGGAAGTCCTGGACAACCCCCGGCAGGAACGCACCAAAGCGTTCCTCTCGAAGGTCCTTTAGCCACTCTTTTCAACAGCAACGAAAGGCACTACATGTCCCGCCTCCAAGTCGCAACAGACCTGGCACCCAGCCCTGCCGGCCCCTACTCACAGGCCATTGTGGCCAACGGATTCCTGTACACCGCGGGCCAAACGCCGCACGACCCCATCACGGACGAGCGTGTTGGGATCACGATCGAGGAACAAACCATCCAGGCCATGAAGAACCTGGGTGAGGTCCTGGGTGCCCACGGTCTGGACTTTTCCCACGTGGTCAAAGCGACCGTGCACCTCCACCACCCGGGGCGCGACTTTGATGGCTTCAACGCCATCTATGAAAAGTACGTCGTGGCCCCTTACCCGGCGCGGACCACCGTTGGTTCGTTCCTGGGCGACTTCCTGGTGGAGATCGACGTGGTCGCGGCCATCCCGTAACAAACGCCCCGCAAGAACGTCCCAAGACCTTTCTCGCGGCCCCGTCCGGTGCATGTTACAGCGCATTGGGCGGGGCCTTCCTTGACTGCGCCCACAACACGGCCGCATCACGTCGATCCCTGCAGCTCCGGCCAGGCTTGTCCATCCCTTGAAAGGCCCGTTATGTCAGTGCAAAATATGCCCTGCCCAAACCGCGGTGACCCCGCTGCCGCAGAACCACTGAGCGACCAACAGTTGCTGGCGATGGTGCGGGGAGGCGATGTTGCCGCCTTTGGTGAACTGTTCATCCGGTACCGGCGGGTGGGAGGTTTCGTGGCCCGCACGGAATCAAACAACTCGAGTGACGCCGCGGACATAGTGGGTGAAGCGTTTGCCGCCGTCTTCCAGGCGATCATCAAGGGCGGGGGTCCTGTGGAGTCATTCCGGCCCTACCTCCTGACCACCATCCGCAGGATGGCCCACCGGAAGAACCAGACGTCCGCCAGGCTGGTCCTCATTGACTCCAGCGCGGTGGATGCCCTGGCCTTTGCCGGTGACGATCACGTGCTGGGGACCCACGAGAGCTCCATTTTGGTGCACGCGTTCCGGGAACTTCCCCGGCGCTGGCAGGATGTGCTCTGGTATGTGGACGTTGAGGGCCTCAAGCCGGCACAAGCCGGCCCGTTGCTGGGGCTGACCCCGAATGCCGTGTCCTCCTTGGCCATGCGTGCACGCGAGGGGCTCCGGCAAAGGTACCTGCAGAAGCATGTGGGCGAGCCCACCATCCGGTCCTGCGCACTCTATCTGAAGCATTTCGGCAGGTATGTCCGCAACGGTTTGAGCAGAAATGCGCAGGCCAGAATAAGGCGCCACACGGATCAATGCCACCATTGTTCAGCCGTCCTGGCGGAACTCCGGGAGATTCAGGCTTCCATGGGCGCCAAGGCCAGCCAGTCTCAGGCGGCGTCCTTGTCCGGGGCGACTGATGTCTGTCCTGCCACCGCTTCGTCTCCGACCGGCGCCGTTCCGGACGCCTGATTCCCCGCCGAACGTCGACGCTCCAACTCGCAGTTGATGAGGTCCAGCAGCGCCTGCGCTGGTTCGGATAAGTGATGCGTGTCCGGTGACCCGAGTTGGTCGCAATGGATCAGTACGTGGCGGATACGTTCCAGCTCCCGAGACGGCACCAACGGCCAGCGGTGGAACAGTTGACGGACTGCGATCGCTCCGAGGAGGGCATCGGGCTTGTTTGCCACGCCATGGTTGCCGTGTTGAGCGGCTGCCCGTCGCCTGGCGATGGTGGCCGCCGAGAGCGCGACGCCATGGGCCATGAGATTCTCGGCCTTGAGTGAATTCGGGGCCATGGGGACCTCCCCGGGTAGGGCGAAGGAAGCCGTATGCCTGACTTTGAAATTAGCTTACAGAATGTGACTTATGTCATGTCAATATTAAGGCGGAATATCCGCCGCGCCGTACTAAAGATGCGGGCGCCGCCACCCGGACAGGGTGGCGGCGCCGGTCGTTCAGCCCAAGTGAACGTGCGGGGTATCGCTTGTTCCGCTGAAGCTCTTGCGGTCGATCCTGATCAGGAGAAGTGCGAGTGGGGTTATCAAAACCGCCACTCCGGCCGCCCAAAGGAACACCATTGAATAGCCCGAGGTCAGCGCCGCAAGGGGTCCGCCGCCAGCCGCCGTAGTGGTCGCTGCCGCGGTGGTAGCAGCCGCGATGGCACTGAAGAGTGCGATGCCCAGCGATCCGCCGATCTGCTGCGAAGCGTTGACCAGGGCGCTGGCCACCCCGGCGTCGTCCTTGTCCACTCCGAAGAGGGCCAGGTTCTGCATGGGGACGAAGACCAGGCCCAACCCGATGCCCATGAGGATCAACGCAGGCAGCATGTTCACCGCGTACGTCCCGTCCGGCGTGACCTGAGTGAGCCACAGCATGGCTGCGGCCATGAAGACCGGACCCACTGCGCTGGGGACCTTGGCGCCCAGCCGGGGCAGGTTCTTCGCCGCAACGCCCGCCGTGACGATCAGCACCACCGTCATGGGCAGGGACGCGATTCCGGCCGCGAACGGGGCGAAGCCCAGAACGATCTGGAGGTAGAAGTTGATGAACAGGATGCCGCCGATCAGCACTGCTCCGGCGAGGAAGGACGCCAGGAACGCGGCGGCGCGGTTGCGCTCGGTGGCGACGCGCAGCGGAAGTAGTGGGTTCTGGACCTTGCGTTCGACGGCGACGAAAAGTACCAGCAGCAGCGCACCTGCCGCAATGAAGCCCCACGATTCCACCGCACCCCAGCCGTGTTCGGCGTTGGCGAAGCCGTAGACCAAAGAGCCCAGGCCCAAGGCGGCAAGAACGACGCCGGGCCAGTCGTATTTGGTGGAGCCTCCCGCTTTGCTTTCGCCCACCAAAATCCACACACCGATCAGCGCGAAGACCGCGATGGGTACGTTGACGAAGAAGCACCACCGCCACGAGACAAACTCGGTGAGGAAGCCGCCCAGCAGAACTCCCGCCGCTGCGCCGACGCCGCTGATGGAGCCGAAGATGGCGAAGGCGGTGCCGCGGTCCTTGCCGCCGGGGAAGGCCACCGTCAGGAGTGCCAGGGCCGCCGGCGCGAGGAGGGCGGCGAAGATGCCCTGAAGTGCGCGGGCTCCGATGAGTTCCCAGGGCTGCTGGGCCAATCCGCCGATGAGTGATGCCGCCGCGAAGCCCGCTGAGGCCGTGATGAAGGTCCGCTTCCGTCCCCAGAAATCGGAGATCCGCCCGCCCAGGAGGAGGAAGGCGCCGAAGACGAGGGCGTACGCGGTGACCACCCAGGAGCGGGTGGAATCGCTGATGCCCATTTCCAGTTGGAGGCGGGGGAGTGCCAGGTTCACGATGGTGCCATCCAGGACCACCATGAACTGGGCGAGGGCCAGGAAGGGTAGGGCCCGCCAGCCGATGTTGCCTTTACCGCCCGGTGGGGCTGGTGTGTTTGCTTGGGCTTGTCCGCCCGATGTCTCCAGTAGTTGCGATGCCACGCGTCACCCATTCTTGAAAGTAGTAATACTTATAAAAGTATAAGTACTTAAGGTGGCGGGCGTAAGCCCGGATCAGGGTGACGTGCCTTACGTGTTCCTGGGCTGCGGAAGCTTGGGGTGCGCCGGGTCCATCTCAGGTTCTGAAAGGAACGAAGCCAACCGCTGCAGCGCCGGAAGGCTGGCCGCGATCTGCTCGCGCTCTTCGGGAAGCAGGCGGGCGCTCGCCGCGATGATGGCGTCAGCCCAACCATTCTCCAGGAGCGCCTTGATCCGTCTGGATTCGTCCGTGGGGTGGAGGGAAACGTAGCGCTTGTCTGAGGCATCCTTGACACGTGTAACCAGGCCGGCAGCCACGAGCTCGCGCAACTGGGAACTGATGTTGCTCAACTGCCGCCCAAGTCTGGCCGCCACCTCGGCAACGGTGACACCAGGATGGCTTTCAACAACGCGAAGGATTTCCAGCACACCATTCGAGATGGGGCGGAGGCCGGTCTCATTCAGTGACTTGCGGCGAATGTCGGACGAGATATCAATCATGCAGACGGCCAACGCCACATGGTCCACTGGCTTTTCTCCCATCCGTCAAGCATAGGGGGGTGCCTCGCCACCTGGACGGTGTTGTCCCTTCGGGCGGGATGTACGAATCGGGCGGACAGGGAGCGCAGCGGGTTCATAAAAGAGTCCCGAACCTACGTCTCGGTGTACCGGCTGACTAAGCGCTGAGGCCAAAGCCGTTGCTGATTATTTCTCTGTCTGAGCGAACAAACGTCGCATCCCTCCACGCGCCAGCATCAGCACGACGATAAGGGCGGTCACCGCGAAGAAGCCGCCGAGTTGCACGGCGTCGCCGAACACGAAGGCAACAAGCTCAAGAACCACGAACTTGCTTCCCGGCATGACAAGCAGCAGCGCAACAACGCTTATCACGCGGACCGCCACGGTGGTCTGTTCACTGCGGATTCGGCCAACGATGCTTCTCTTGGCCAGTAGCACTGCCTCAAGCACAACCTTGAGCAGGATGGCAGTCAGAAGCGCCAACAGGAAAGACTCGGAAATAACGGCGGGAAACAGTTGGATGAACACGCCCAACACCACAAGGTAGACGAACACATCTACTAGATCGATGGGACGCAGCCGCATCCGGTGAGCGTATCAATCCCGGCATCGGTGGGCTAGGGGGAAGGTTGCCCCATGCTCGATTGCTAGGCTGGACTCATGACCCGTCGACTTGCAGCCCTGTCCGCCGTCCCCGTTTTGCTGCTGCTCGTCGGCTGCGGAGCCGTTGAGGAAGCAGCCGGAAACGCTGCAAGTGAGGCCGCGTCAAAGGTTGCCACCGCAGCCGCAGACGAAGTGACCAAGCAAATCTGCGCAGTTGTCCAGGATGGCTTGGTGGGCGTCGAAGACAAGCAGGTACTCGCTGGCCTGGTGACAGCCGCCGATGCCGCAGGCGTCCCCTCCGACATCACCACGCCCCTCCGCCAGATCGCCGACGCCGGCGACCAAGTACCGGCCGAGTCCGTTCAAGCATTGAAGGATGCTTGCCCGGCATAGCAGCTGTTGCGACGCCACTGTGCATTAAGTCTGCCGGGCATGCTGCAGTTCTGGCTCCCGGGGACGTTCCGACGCGGGCGGCCTGACCGGCGGCGCAGGTGATGAAGCGTTCTCGTGGCCAGGCAGTCGCGGCGGTTTCGACCGGTAGAGGTGCCCGGTAGGGGTTCGGACTTCCATGGTGTGCGTTTGGCCGTGCTGCACACTGGCGCTCCACCCGGGGTTTTCCTTGGTATGGTTGCACGCTTCGCACAGCCCAGCGCCATTGTTCAGGGTGGTGGTCCCGCCATCGTGCCACGGGACCACGTGGTCCATATGCCTAATGGGCGCATCGCAGTACGGGGTTCGGCAGGTATCGTCCCGGACCTCGATGAAGCGACGTAATCGTTGGGGGAAGATCCTCGCTTTGGAGTCCATGGTCAGGAGTTCGCCGCTTCCCGGAGCGGTGTATAGCCGCCGGATCATCACTCGGAAGTCTTGGTGCTCCCTGGTTTCCGCATCTTGGTGGCTCTGGCCCGTGGACTCGGCGGGCGTTGCATGCGCGCGCGTCCGCTTGTAGCCGTCGCGTGATGTAGACCCAGCCTGCGCCACAGCTTGCGCGTCGGGCCTGGTAGTTCCAGCCTGTCCCTCAGGCTTGGCGGGGCCGTCGGTCAGGAGAACTCTTGCCCATTCTGCAGGGACGATTCCGTACCCCTGGAGCCGGGCCGGTTCGCTGTCGCCTTGGAAGAGGGTCCGGTCGGTCATGACGAGTTGAACGTCGATCCCAGAGATTCCACCAGGCGTTCCAGTGACGTGTTCGACCAGAGTGTCTGCCATGACCTGTCCGCGGGGCCGGGCATCACCGCTGGAGCGGGCCGAGTCAGCTGCCCGCGTGAGCGCAGCATAGGCAGCCACACCCTGCGCGACCGGAAGGAGGGCGGTCAGGTAGGTCATGGTGTCCGGTGCCGGGCGCAGGCTTACTGTCCGTTCGGTGGCGGCGTGGCTGGCACGTTGGGCAACCGAGCGCGGATCACGCCGGTAGGCGGCGGCTTTAGCGGCGGCGATGATCGCCCGATCACCTTTCCCGGCGAGACCTCCGGTGTCGGGGGCGAGTTCCTCATCCACCGCGCAGCGGTCCTCAACGCTCAAGCATGCTGTTTCCTTCACCAACAGCGTCGCCCGCCATTCGTTGAGCTGACCTGATTCCAGCGCGGCCAAAGTCCTTGGCATCTCCGTCACCAACGCCTTCGCAAACCCCAAAAGCCGGGAGCCGCGGTTCGGGGATTCCCGCCGGGCCAACGCAACCTGCGCCCCGACACCCTGGCCCTGCTCGGACGAGGGGACGCCTGCTGTCTCTTGCTCGCGGCGTTGGGCGAGGTCGAAGGCCACCGCTGCCCTGGCTTGAAGGCCGGCAATGGCGGACTTCAGCTCTTCCAGCCCGCGGATCTGGTCGATCAGCTTGCCGCCGGCGGTACCGAGACGAACGTCACCCAAGAGTGTCATGAGATCGGAAACGCTGGGTGCCGAGTACCCGGACGGTAGCCCCGCACCAAGGGCAGGCCCAACCACCGCCCTCGCCTGACCGCCCCGAATCTGCTCCATACCGCCAACTCTTCCAGCCGGCACTGGCCAGCATCAGGTCTGACTTGCCCTATGTGGAAAAGTCGGTGGCCCGCCTACCGGTGGCCCGCCTAGCAGTGGCCCGCCTACCGGTGGCCCGCCTACCGGGCCCCGGAAGCCGCGGAAGCCCCAGCCCCAGCCAGTACAACCCGAGCCCGCACCGTGATCGCGGCACCGAGGACCAGCGCAGCAGCAACAGCCGCCGCGACCGCCGTCGGGAATGATTCGGGTGAATCGGCGCTGCGGCCGACGGTGATCCAGACGAGGCCCCAGGCGATGGCTGCTGCCAGTGCAAGGCGGCCGTGGCCCTTGATCGCCAGGGCGATTCCAACGATGGCCACCACTACCAACACCGCCACTGACCAGATCTCGGGCCGCAACCCGAAGCCTGAGAAGCCGGAGGCCTTCAGAGCGGCGGCGATGTTGGCGCAGACCGCCACACTGGTCCAGCCCAGGTAGAGCCCCAAAGTCCCGTCCACCACAATGGCCTCGACCCAGGAAACGGCGCGGGTCCGGCTGTAGCGAAGGAACGCCAGGACGAGGGTCACCAGCAGCGCCAGGATCACCAGAACACTGACGAAAAGCCACCCAGCCTGCACGGACAGGATCCACGCGGCGTTCAGGACCATGGACACGGCCACGATCCAGCCGAGGGAGCGCTGCCGCGGATTGGCCCGCTGGGACGGCAACCATTGCCACACGGTGTAGGCAACCAGGCCGGTGTACACCACGGACCAAATCGAGAAGGCGGGGGTGGCGGGCGCCAGGAGAGTTGAGTCCGCAGCCAAGGCACCACCGGCGGCCTGCGCTATCGGAGTTCCACCGAACACTCCGACGCCGATCATCGAACCGACGATGCAGATCAACAAGCTCGCGGTGACTGTTATCTGACGGGCTGTATCCGAGCGTCTGGTTGTCATGTGCAGAGCCTCTTTCCTTGTGGGATGTGCAGTGTCATGCATTCGCGAGGTAGGTGACTTAGTATCAAAATGCTAGTGAATCAAGCTTTACGTTTATCGAAGGAACAACGGATGGACTCGGAAGGCCACGCAAAGGGCTATTGGTACGGGAAAGATCCAGGGCAGAAGGCGATTGCCATTGACGTCTTGAACGCGCTGCGGGACTACCGTGCCTCCGAGCAGGCGATGCGCCGCCGGACCCGATCGTCCATGGGGATGGGTGAGAAGGACCTTTTGGCCCTGCGGTATTTGTTCGAAGCCGAGGCCGAGGGCAAGGTGATGAAGCCGAAGGACCTGGGCGACAAGCTGGGCATAACGTCGGCGTCCATGACCACGCTGATTGACCGTTTGGTGGAGTCCGGCCACATCCGCCGCGAACCGCATCCCACGGATCGTCGTGCGCTGATCCTGAAGGCAACGCCGGGGTCGGACCAGGAAGTGCGGCACACGCTGGGCGGAATGCACCGGCGGATGCTGGATGCTGCCTGCGCGTTGAGCCCGGACGAGTCGCAGATCGTGGTGGATTTCCTCCAGCACATGCGTGAGGCCCTGGACACGATCGACGAAGAGCCTGATGCTCCTGAAGACGCTGGGAAACCCATCCCGTCATGAGGTGATGCTCCACTGCAGGATCAGGATCAGTGTCACCAGGAATCCTGATCCGTAGTTGAGCCAGATGAACCGGCGCCATGCCACGTTGGTGCGCGCCGCCGTCGAATCCGTCACGTTCCAATAGGGCGCGCAGTTCGCGATGTACGGGACGGCGATGATCGCCGCCAGCGGCCCGGGCCACGGCGTAGCCAGCATCGCGAGGCCCGCAACCAGCCACAGCACGACGGCGAGCCTCACCGTCCGGCGGGCACCGATGACTGTTGCTATGGAGCCGATGCACGCCTGGCGGTCGGGTTCGATGTCCTGGACCGCTCCGAAGGCGTGCGCGGCCATGCCCCAAAGGAAGAACGCGACGAGCAGTATGAGGAGACCAGGGGTCACGTCGGCGCCGGCCAACGCCAACCCGACGACGGCGGGGCTTACGAAGTGCGTACTGGACGTCAGCGAGTCCAGGACCGGGCGTTCCTTGAAACGGAGCCCGGCCACGGAGTAGGCCGCCACCGCGAAGGCACTCACGGTCAGGCTGATCCACACCGCGGGTCCACCCGTGAAGGCGAGGACCAGAAGGAACGGCACGTTGGTGATCGCCGCGAGCCACAACATGGGTCGGTGCAGCCTCGGCTGGAGGAGGGCACCCTCGATGCCGCCCTTGCGCGGGTTCTTAAGATCGGACTCGTAATCGAAGACGTCGTTGATGCCGTACATGGCCAAGTTGTAGGGGATCAGGAAGTAGAACGTGCCCACGATCAGGACCCAATCGATCTCACGGGTGGTCAGGATCATGGCCGCAGCAAACGGATACGCGGTATTGATCCAACTGACCGGGCGGGATGCGAGCAAGGCCTGCGGGAGGAGTCCCTTGAGGCTGGGTTCCCCGTCGCGGGAACCGTAACCCTGGCGCTTGCGCGTCAGCCATATCCACAGCCCGGGGAGGGCAACGACGCCCGCCAGCGGGTATGCGAAATCCTCAACGGGCGCCAGGCCGATTTTGAGGCCAAGAATGTGCGAGGCGTCGTAGTGGAAGAGTTCCATGCCGATCATGACGGAGTCGAAAACAGCTGTCAGGACGGCCAGTGCGGCAAAGGCGAGGCCTACTGCTTTCCAGTGCTTGCCGTGCTCACCGGCGTTGCCTCCTCGCCGTGCGAAGATCACGCCCGCGATGACTGCCGCGGCGATAAAGGCGAGGGCGAGCCACAGATACGTCATGCGTTTTCCCGCTCCCGCTCGGCTTGCCTCGATGGGATCCGGTCAAGCAGCCGGCGGGCGCCCGTGTAGAGGACCATGGTGCACAGCACCAGGAAAAGCAGGAACACGGGTTCCTCGATGGGCAACTCCGGGGCAATCAGCAGGCCCGTTGCGATGGTGCCTTCACCCCGGAGGAAGATCCCCAAACCGATCCCGGCCAGGTCCCAGGCGAGAAGGAACAGGACCCCGACGGCGGTGACGATCGCCGCTGCTTTAGGGTCGCGCCAGAAGAACAAACGGAAGCGGTGGTCGAGCAGGAGCATGCAGATGATGCCCAGCAGCAACGACACCAAGTAGAGAACACCCATCAGCCAATCCTGCTGGCTACGGGCCTCGTGGTGAGGGGGCCTGGGCTGTGGTCGCCGCGGATCCGCTTCAGGACCAGCTCTGCACTGATGAGGCACATGGGCACTCCCACGCCAGGTGCCGTGGTGGCGCCGGCGTAGTAGAGGCCGCGAACACGCTTCGAGGCGTTCTGGGCACGGAACATGGCGCTTTGCCGGAGGGTGTGTGCAGGTCCAAGCATGCCGCCGCGCCAGGAGTTGTAGTCCCTCGCGAAGTCCGCCGGGCCAACGGTATGCCGGACGACGACCCGCTCCCGGAGGTCCGGGATGCCGGCCCACTGGGCGATCTGGTCGATGGCGGCGTCGGCAGCCCGCTCGATCAGGGCGTCCCCGGCGCCGTCGGCTCCACCCGCTCCCAATGAAGGGTCGGCAGGGACAGGAACAAGAACAAAGAGATTCTCATGCTCCTGCGGAGCGACTCCCGCATCGGTAGCGCTGGGCTTGCAGACGTAGATCGACGCAGGGTCAGGGATGCCCGGTTCTTCACCGAAGATCGAGGCGAAGTTTGCCTCCCAATCCCGGGTGAAGAACAAAGAATGGTGGGGCAATTCCGGAAGCTTGCCCTTCACGCCCAACATCACCAGGACTGCCCCCGGTCCGCTGGTGCGGCTTTGCCAGTATTTGTTGTTGTAGCTGCGGTCCCTGACGCCGAGGAGCTGCGTTTCGGTGTGGTGGAGGTCGGCGCCGGAGACCACCAGATCAGCCACGCTGTAGTGTTCCGCACCGGAGTTGTCGCGCCACTTTACCCCTGTGACTTCGCGGCTGTCCTTCCCGGAAAGGGGGCCCGGGAGCTTCACGCCATCAAAGCGGCCAAGCTTCTTGGTCCGGGTTGCTTCGCGGGTGGTGATCTTGAGGGCCTCCGCGCCTGTGTGGATCCGTACACCGGCGTCAACAGCCAGTGCTTCGAGGCGACCCACGAGCTCCCAGAATCCGCCCATCGGATACTGCACGCCGTCGCCGAGGTCCAAAGCGCTCATCAAGTGGTACATCGCGGGCGCAGCGGAAGGGTTGGTGCCAAGAAAGACCGCCGGATATCCCAACACCTGTCGGAGCACGGGGTGTTGGAAACGCTGAGAGACATACTTGTCGAGCGGAGTGAGGAGGAGCTGTGCAAGCTTGGGCAGGCTCCGCACCACCTCCGGATGAAGCAGCGCCTGCACCTTGGTGAACGGGTTATAGAGGAAGAACCGTTCAGCCATCTCCGTGGTGTGCCGCGCCGAAGCAAGGTACGCGGTGAGTTCCTTGGCGCTGCCGGGCTCGACACGTTCGAAGGTGTCCAAAACCTGATCGCTGCCCAACGGAACGGTCAGCGGATCCGGCCTCGCGCCGTCGTGGTTTGGCTCGCTGAAGATGCGGTATGCGGGACTGAGCGTGCGGAGGTCCAATTGTTCGGCAGTGCTGGTTCCCAGCAGATTGAAGTAATGGTCGAACACGCCGGGCATGAGGAACCAAGAGGGGCCGGTGTCCCAGCGGAAGCCGTCCCGCTCAAGGCTGCCTGCGCGTCCGCCCACCCGATCGCGTTGCTCAAGGAGCTGGACCTCGTGCCCTTCGTGGGCGAGGAGCGCGGCGGTGGCAAGCCCAGCAATGCCGCCGCCGATCACTACGGTCCGGGTCATCGGTGCAGCTCCATCCAGGTGGAAGCCACTGCGCGGGCAGCCAGCCCTGCTTTGACCGCATCCGGAACACGGACCCGGTGGAGGTAGAGCTCGTCCACAGTGGTCTGTTCGATCTTGTCCGTCAGGGCAGCGAACAGGGCCAGCGCGCTGCGGACCGCGGCCCGGGCGTCACGCGGCAACAGGGGAATGACAGCGTTGGCGTCGGCCAGTTGTGCCCGGATGGTGCTGACCCATTCCAAGCGGTCGCGGTCCTCAAGGTGGTCGGATGTGCCGAGGTAACTGCGGCCCAACCGGGTGGTGTCGTCCGCAAGATCCCTGAGGAAGTTGATGTTCTGGAACGCTGCACCCAACCTGCTGGCGCCGTAGTGCAAAGCCGCGGTGTCGCCGTCGTCGATGTTCTCGTCCCGGATAAAGACGCGCAGGCACATCAGCCCGACAACTTCGGCGGAACCGTGCACGTAGCCTTCGTGCGCCTGGGAGTCGAAGCGCAGGGGAGCAGGTTGTTGCTCGACCACTGACGCGGCACTGCGCTCGCCGAGGTCCGTCCGCATGGAGGCGAAGAAGGGGTCGATGAGTGAATCATCGATTCCCGCCGCACGGGCTGTCTGGGCGAAGGCGTGGATGATGAGGTCGCTGCTGTAGCCGAGTTTGACGGCGAGGTGGGTCTCATCGATGAAGTGCGTCAAGGCGTCGCACTGCTCCTGGTAGCTGAGGCCGGCTTCCGCAGTAACGCCGTCCACGAGTTCGTCAGCCACGCGCACCAAAGCGTAGATGTTGCGAACATGCTGGCGGTGCCTGGAACCCAGCAGCCTGCACGCCAGTCCAAACGACGTGGAGTAGGCGGCGATGACCTGGTTGGCGGCACGCTCCGCCGTGCGGGTGAAATGGGTGAAAGAGGTATCAGTAGCGACGCTCATGATTGCCGTCCCTCCAGTTGTCCCGCAAGGTCGAGCAGGACATTGCGTGCGCCCGGCGGGATAGTGCTTGTCAGCAGGCTGTTGAACGCCTGCATTTGTTCCTCGATGAGCCCTTGGACGAAAGTCTCCGCCCCGCAGTCGCTCAGTTTTTGACGTACGTACTCGCCCGCCGGGCCGTTGAGCTCGGGCTTGCCGAAAAAGGGCTCTATGTCCTGCCAGGAGGTGGTCAACCGGGCATGGGCGATGATGGCCGTTTCCTTGCCCTCGCGGAGGTCCGAAAAAGCATCCTTGCCGTGGCGGCGAGGATCCCCGAACGTGGACAGGAGGTCGTCCTGGAGTTGGAAGGCCAACCCCAGGTGCCGGCCTGCAGTGGCCAGCGCGGTTTCGACGGCGAAATCGGCGCCGGCAAGCGCTGCAGCCGCACGGAGAGGAAGCTCAAACGTGTACGTGGCGGTTTTGTAGCCGCACATCACCAGGATGGTCTCGAGATCCGGGGCAATAATGCCGTCGCCCAAGCCAACATCCAATTGTTCGCCGGCCACGGTCTCGTTGATGGTGTGTTCCAGGAGATCCAGGAGTCGCAGCCGCAGTTCGTGGGGAAGATCGGCGCGGGCGAAGGCTTGGTGCGTTGCGGCAAGAAGCATGTCGCCCATCAGGATCCCGCCGGTTTGTGCCCAGTGGAGGCCGCCATCAGGCCTGGGGAGATCTCCGGCTTCCGCGAGGAGGGACCCGATCAGATTGGGGTGGCCGCGGCGGACGAGGTCGCCGTCGATCACGTCATCATGCAGCAGGAAGGAGTAGTGGAGGAGTTCGATGGCGGCGGCGATGCTGATGGCGGTTTCGCGGTGGCGTGAACGCGCCGGCCGCAAGGCATCGTACGTTTCCATGAGCAGCAAAGGGCGAACGAACTTGCCGCCGAGGACGTTCTGGCCCGCGAGGGTCCATAGCCTGGCGAAGTTTGGGCCGTACGCGGTGGCGACGCTGGCTCTCTTGCCTATGAGTCCACCCAGCTCGTTTTCGATGGCGGTGCAGAGATCAGTGCGGCTGCGGACGGTGCTGGAGGTGATGGTCATGCTCCGGCTCCGGCTTGGAGGGGCAGCGCCCCGACGTCAAGCAGTTGCGGGAATTGCAACCCCAGCCATGGGCTGAATGCGGAAGGTGTGTGTTCCAGCGCATCTGCCAGGAGCGCCGGTGATATCCAGGCCCAGTCAGCTACTTCGGCGGGATTCGGCTTCAGGGCGCCACTTATTTGTGCCACATATACGGGGCAAATTTCGTTCTCGACAATTCCCGTGGGGTCCACAGCCCTGTACCTGAAGTGCGGGAGGACCAGGTGGATCCGGTTGGCGTCTACCCCGAGCTCGAATTGGGCACGCCGCATGATGGCGTCCTCGAACTCTTCACCCGGCCCGGGATGACCGCAGAAACTGTTGGTCCACACGCTTGGCCAGGTCTTCTTCTCGGGTGATCGGCGGGTCAGGAGAACCTCCCCGGCGTCGTTGAGCAGGTAGCAGGAGAAAGCGAGGTGGAGTGGCGTGTCAAGCGTGTGCACCGCAGCTTTGGGGGCTTCCCCGATGGGTGTTCCGGCGTCGTCAAGGAGGACAACCATCTCTGTCGCGTTCATCGTGCGCCTTCCTCCAAAGCCTGTGCTCTCATCTAAATCCGGATATTGCTAGACAAGCTAGAAGAAAGGCTACCATGTAGGAAGTTAGGTGTAACATACTCAACATGTCCAGTCCAGAAGAGATTCCTGAAGAAGCCGGGACCCCGGCTTCCTCCGGGATTTACCATTTGGACGCCAACGATCCGAACCACGAGCTGGTGGATCGCTCAGGTCTGTCCGAATCTGATGTTGAGCAGATCAGTGACCTCATGGCTGCACTGGGAAGACTGCGAGAGGCCGAACAGCGACTCTCCGACGCCTCACTGCGGTACATGAAACTCAACCAATCAGACATGCGCGCACTGCATTACCTGATCATCTGCGCCAACCATGGCGTGATTGCCACCCCTGGCGCAATAGCCGCCCAGCTTCACATTTCGACGGCGTCAACCACCAAGCTGCTTGATCGGCTGGAACGCGCGGGCCACGTCACGCGACACGCCCACCCCTCCGACCGCCGCGCGCTTGCCATCGCCATCACGCCCGCAACGCACGACGCCGCGATGCGTACGGTGGGACGGCAGCAGGCCAAGCGTTTTCTGGCTGCGGCCCGACTGACGCCCAAGGAACGTAGAACTGTGAAGCGATTCCTGGATGACATGGCACAGGAAATCGAGGTGGCCGAAGAGGCATGGGCGGGGACATAGCCTCTCAGTAAAGGAAGATCGGCAGCCAATCCCGGTTGTGCGCGTGGACCAAGGCGAGGAACAGCACGAAGTCGAAGAGCAAGTGCACTGACACCACGTACGTGAACGACTTGGTCAGCTTGAAGGTGTAACCCTGCAGCAGTGCGAACGGGAAGGTCAGGAGCGGCCCCCACGCTTGGTAGCCGATCTCCCACAGGAATGACGAGAAAACCACCGCTTGCAGGAGGTTGGCCAACCAGTCCGGGAAGTGCTGGCGCAGCAGCGTGAAGGTGGTGCAGATGAAGAACAGTTCGTCCCAGATTCCCACGGCGTTGACGCCCAGGAAGAGCCGCCAGAAGATGTCGGGGTCGGAGGCATCGGGCCAGTTCTGGTACACGCCGGTGCTGATCAGGTACACCGGCAAAATGAAGTAGCCCAGTGCTACGACGCCTATCAGGTACAGCTTCGCAGCCAACGGCCACGTGCGGCCGGTGTTTACCGGGAACTTGATGATGTCTTCGCGGTACACGAACCGCGATACCAGCCACGGCACCAGAACGGCCAGTGCGAGGGCGCCGCCCATGAGGGCCATGTGCTCTGTGCTGAGGTCGGCGTTAAGGGGGACCTGGCTGAAGATGAACATGCCCGCAGCTACCAATGCGAGGTGACGCATCAGCCGATGGTCGATGAAAGCGGCAGTGACTACACTCGCGAGCAGCAGGCCGTAGCCCAGCAGCTCGTTGCCCAGTGCAAAGAGGGGCACGCCGGACAGCGAAAGCAGCGCCGCCGGCAATAGTTTCCAGCTGAGCGCAGTGCGGGGTGCTTCCGTTGAAATGGATGTCACCCCACAAGCATGTCAGGGCCGGCGGTTAAGCGACACGGTCTCGTTCACCCTAAAGTGCCCTTGGTGACTAAGGCGCAGCGTTCTTCGGTATCATTCGTGACAGGGCCCACAGATTGGGTCGGTCGGGTAGTTGTCTGGCGCAGCCAGCGGGGGATACACATAAAGGAATAGCCGATGGCTCATGAAGAGGGCTCTCTCTCAGCGGATGGCGGGGCGGACTCCGCGCGCCCGAATGGCGCTGGCGCGGCACAGCCTGCTGACGCCACAATGCGCGAGCAGGTGAAGGACATCATCGAGTCCATCCTTGCTGATTCCGAGCCGCGGAGCGAAAGCGCCAGAATCAAGCTCCGCGAGTTGGTGGAAGCCAATCCCGATGATCCCGCGGGTGCGTTGCTGGAGCACTTGCTGGAAACGCGCAAGGAGACTTCAGCGGCGTCCGCCGTCCCGGTTCAGATTGGGTCCGCCAGTGTGCACCTTGAGTCGGTGGACGCAGCCCGGACCGTGTCGGTTCCTGTCAGTCACGAAGTCCGCGAAGGCATCCAAGGGATCCTCGCGGACAAGCTGCTGCTGACGGCCTTCCAACCCGTTCATGCGTTGCCCAGCGGTGAAGTGGTGGGCGTGGAAGCGCTGACAAGGTTCGTCGGTGAAGATGGCGCCGGCGCCGATGTCTGGTTCAACGAGGCTGCGGCTGCAGGTTTGGGGACGGAGCTGGAGATTGCTGCCCTGCACTGCGCGTTGACGGCCGCGCACGATGTTCCCGGCAATATGTCTGTTGCGCTGAACCTCACCCCCGCTACCTCCAGTGACCCGAGGGTTCGGAACCTGCTGGCCGCGGCGTCCCTCGCCCCGGAAAGGATCATCGTTGAACTTACCGGCAGCCTCGCGGACGTGGGAGGCCAAACCGGCAACGATGGACTGGGGCCGTTGCGCTCACTGGGGCTGCGGTTGGCCATCAGCGCATCCGGAGCGGCTTTGGTCTCCCTGGAAAGGGTGGAACAGCTGCGCCCCGACATCATCAAACTGGACCGCCACCTGATTGAGGGCATCGAGGCCAGCGAGGGGCAAAGGATCCGGGCCAGGGCGATCGTTGAGCTGGCCAGGGAGATCGGCGCGGAAGTCATTGCCGTAGGCATTGAAACCACGGAAGAACTCCGGGAAGTCAGCGCGCTTAAGATCACCGCAGCCCAGGGATACCTCTTGGGACGGCCCTCAGTCCACCCGCTGGACTGGTCAGCGTGGAGCATCCGGGCGCAAACCGAAGCCCAGCCTGCAGGCTAGGTGTCCGCGATGTTCCTGGGATCGTTCCCGACGTAGCTCCCGGGTGGCATTGCTGCTCCGAACACCGGACCAGGCTCTGGTCGCTTGGGGTGTCGTTCCTCGTCGGCATTCCGCTGCGTCAGGCGACGCACCACCCACGGGAAGAAATGCTGACGGGCCCAGACGATGTCACCGGCCCGCGCCTCGCGCCAGCTGCGCTCAGGCAGGGGCTTTGGGGCCAGCGGTTCCAAGGAATGCGGGACGTTGAGCGTATCGAGGACCATCATGGCGATGGTGTGCTGGCCCAGCGGGGAGAAATGAAGCCGGTCCGGATCCCACATCCGGGGATCCGTGAGCTGGCGCAGCGCCCATAGGTCGGCCACAACGGCGTCATGGCGGGCGGCCACTACCCGGATGTTCTCGTTGTAGATGGCCACCTTGCCGCGAGCCAGGCCAAATACCGGGGTAGCTCCCCAGTCCGGACCGGTAAAAAGCAGGATGGTTGCGCCGGTGGAGGCAAGGGTCTCCACGCCGGCGTCCAACTCAAGCGCGAGTTTGTCGGGGTCGCTCCTGTGGAAGAGCAGGTCATTGCCGCCGGCGTTGAGGGTGATCAGATCCGGCTTAAGCTCCAGCGCCGGGCCTACCTGCTCGTCCAGGATCTGATGCAGCAACAGTCCGCTGATTGCGAGGTTGGCGTAGGCGAAATCCCCGTGCCCGGTGCTCAGCTCTTCCGCAACCCTGTCAGCCCAGCCGCGGAGGCCGCCGGGGCTCCGCGCCTCGGGATCGCCTAAACCTTCGGTGAATGAGTCACCCAAAGCCACGTAACGGCTCCACGGGTGCAGGCCAGCCCCGAAGCTACCGGAACCGCCCTGCGCCGATCCATCCGCATAGTGGGCGTTCATCCCCCCATAGTGCGCCTATGGGACCCGCTGCGCCATGGGGGTCCGGCTCGATGTACTGCTAGATCCATTTGGGTGCCGGGGGTGTTGTGGTGTTGGTCTTGGGTCCGGCTGTGGTGACGCTGGCGGTACCGCGGCCTGTGGCCCATTCGACGACGGCGGGAAGGGGGCCGGTGATGACCGTCGGGTCCGTGGCACTCGTGTCGCCGAACGTGAGGTCGGCGCCGTTCCCGGCAGTGTCGTTGACCTTGATGAGGAGCCCGGTGTCTGTGCCGCGGGTTTTCCAGGCGCCGGTGATGTCTTTGAGCAGTCGTTCGAGGACCGGGGCTGGGATGTCGTTGAAGGTGGCTCCGTTGTCCAGGTCAATGGCGTGGATCCATACTTCGCGGGTGCGCATCCACACGGTTTCGGACGCCGGGACTGTCCTGCCTTGGGCGGTGCGGACCTCGTTCGCCCAGTTCGCGTCGGGCAGGTCGCGCCATTCCACGGACAGGTGCACCGCGGAGTGGTCGAACAGGTTCCGGAGCGCGATGGGGGAGAGGGTCGCGCCGAAGTTGATTTCGTGGTTCCGCGCCTCGGGGGAGGGATACATGGGCGTT
Organism: Paenarthrobacter aurescens; assembly: GCF_025421775.1. Lineage (GTDB taxonomy): Bacteria > Actinomycetota > Actinomycetes > Actinomycetales > Micrococcaceae > Arthrobacter > Arthrobacter aurescens_B. The sequence continues at coordinate 184,485 of NZ_JAOEFX010000009.1, forward strand.
TCGACGCCGGTGGCAGCCCATTCGACCAGTCGCGCGATTGCACGGGCGTTGTAGCCCACGTGTGCCACGACATGGCGGCGGGTCCAGTCCGGAAGGCGGGTGCCGCCGTCGAGCTCTGCATCGGTGAGTTCGTTGAGTTTGCGGGCGAAGAACGCGGTGCCCCGCCGCGCCTGCAGGAGTTCTTCCTGCAGGCGCGGATCGGTGGAGAGATCGTGGCGGGCTGCCATCAGGCTTCCTTGACCACGCGGTTGTTCAGCTGGCCGAGGCCCTCGATGGTGGTGACCAGGAGTTGGCCTTCCTGCAGGTACCTTTTGGGGTCCTGGGCGTGGCCGACGCCGCCGGGGGTGCCGGTGGCGATCACGTCACCAGGGTTCAGCGTGATGATGGTGGAGATGTAGGAGACCAGGAATTCGGGGGTGAAGACGAGGTCGCCGGTGGGTGTGGACTGCTGGATTTCGCCGTCCACGGCGGAGGTCATGAGCGGGCCGGCGGTGAATTCGTCTTTGGTGACCAGGGCCGGGCCGAATGGGGTGGAGTTCTCCCAGGTTTTGCCTTGGAGCCACTGGATGGTGCGGAACTGGTAGTCCCGCATGCTGACGTCGTTCAGGACCGCGTATCCGGCGATGTGGTCGGCGGCGTCGGCTTCGGCGATGCGGCGGCCTTTCTTGCCGATGATCACGGCGAGTTCGGCTTCCCAGTCCACGGTGTCCGATTCCTGCGGCAACGCCAGGTCATCATTCGGGCCGATCAGCGATTCCTTGTACTTCGCGAACAGGGTGGGGTGCTCGGGGATGTCCCGGCCCATTTCCTTGATGTGGTTGCGGTAGTTGTGGCCCACGCAGATGATCTTCCCCGGTGCGGGCACGACGGCGGCGAGGTCGGCGCCGTCGAGCGCGTGCGTTGCGCCGCTGGCCGCCTTCGCTGTGGTTTCCCAGGCGGGGTCGGCGAGCAGCGCGCCGACATCGGCGAACCCGGGGATCTCGGTGAGGGTGTCGCCGTCCTGGCGGACGGCCTTGGTTACTGTTTGTCCCGCATGGGCGGTGCGGAGAGTAAGGAGTCTCATTTACTTGCGTCCTTCGGTGTAGCTGCGGTTGAAGTTCAGTCGTTCGAAGATGGGGGCGTCACTGAAACGGAACAGATCAAACCCCGGCTGTTCCGCATCCGCGTGGAGGGACCATTCCTGCCAGGACGGGACCACGAACAGGTCGCCCTTGGCCAGCTGCTTGGTTTCACCGTTCAACACCACGGTGCCGGTGCCCTCGAAGACCTGCCAGACACTGGAACCGACCTCACGCAACGGCTCGGTGGCGGCACCGGCGCGGAGGCGGTGGAACTCGGCCCGGATGGTGGGCATGACGTCCCCGCCCGTGGTCGGGTTCGAGTACCGGACGGCGGCATGGCCCTGGGACACTGTGGCCGGGTGGCCCTCGTCCTCCAACAGGAGCTGTTCGCGGAGGGCTGCGTCGGTGTGCTCCCAGCGGTACGCGGCGATGGGGGAGTTGGTGGTGTCATCGAGACCGGAGAGGGGGCGGAGGCCCGGGTGTGCCCAAAGCCGCTCGGAGCGGGAGATGTCCGGGGTGGCTTCGTCGGTGACGCGTTCTGTGCCGAACTCGAAGAACCCGGCATCGGCATAGTGCACGAACGGGATGTCGAGGCCGTCGATCCAGGCCATTGGCTGGTCGGTGTCGTTGTGGTGGCCGTGGAAGTTCCAGCCCGGGGTGAGCAGGAAATCGCCACGGCGCATCGCCACTGGGTCCCCGTTCACCACGGTCCAGACGCCTTCGCCCTCGACCACGAAACGGAACGCGTTCTGGGAGTGACGGTGCTCCGGAGCTACCTCGTGCGGGCCCAGGTACTGGATCGCTGCCCACAACGTCGGGGTCGCGTAAGGGGTGCCAGCAAGGCCGGGGTTCGCGAGGGCTATGGCCCGCCGCTCGCCACCCCGGCCCACCGGAACCAGATCACCGGCGCGGGCAGCCAGAGGATACAAATCATTCCAGCGCCACACATGCGGGACAGCCTTAGGGGTGGGGACCATCGGCATCAAATCACCGATCTCAGTCCACAAAGGAATCATGTTCCCGGCAGCGAAGTCCTTATACAACTGCTCCAACTGCGCAGCTTCTTCCGGAGTGGGCTCCGGCAAGGCGTGGCTGGCGGCCACAGATTCATGAGTCGTGTTCTCGGCGCTGATGGACACGTAGGCCTCCTCGATAGGTTCGAACAGTTTTGGCGTAGTTCGACCCTACGGATGGCCGCGCGTGATCCCGAGAACATTCTGTTGTGCAGAATTGGTTCCTGCCTTGCGAGGCCTGCACTGCACACTTCGCGGGGTTCTTTTCGGGCAGAGCGGGCCTCGCAACGCGTGGGTGGAGGCTGTTTATCGTGCTGCGCTGCTCAGTCCGCATCAGCAGGGTTCGCTGCGATGTCGATTTCCAGCTGCCGGCAGGTTTCGCGCAGGGCGGCGACCAATCCGGCGTCGAACACTTTGCGGAAACGTGTGGCAGGCGTGGCGACGCTGAGCGCACCAACAACCTGGCCGTGCCGGTTGTGGAGCGACATGCCCAGGGCACTGACGCCTTCCTCCGTGCCCTCGAAGTTGGCCGCGAAACCGTTCGCCCGGATGCTGTCGAGTTCGCGCAGGAAGGCCGGATACTCGCTATCGGGGATGGTGTCGCCACCGATTTCGGCGTTCTGGCTCCGGAACAGTTGTTCGATCATGGCCGGGTCCAGTTCGGCCAACATCACCTTGCCGCCGGAAGTCTTGTCGGCAGGCATCACGGTACCTTGGCGGTCTCCGATCCTCAGGACGTTGCCGCCTTCCACAGTGCTGAGGAAGCGGACCTTGGTGCCGACGCGGACCATCAGGTTTACGGTCTCATCGAGCCGCGAGGACAGGAGCTCCATGTGAGGCTGCGCGAGGTCCCGCAGCTGCCGGGTCCAGCTCAGTCCGGCCGGCCCCACCCCCATGGCGGGGCCCGGAACGTAGTGGCGGTTTTCGTCCTGGACTGCGAAGCCGCGGTAGACCAGCATCGCGAGGAGACGGTGGGCCGTTGACGGGGCAACGCCCAACTCCGCCGCTGCGTCCTTAAGGCGTAGGGCGCCGCCGTCACGGAGCAGCTGGAGGAGCTGCAGTGCGTTGTCCACGGCGTCGATGGAATAGGTGGGCCGCTTCTGCATCGGCTTTCGATTTGACGGGGACCCCTGTTTGTTCTGCACAACAGAATTGTATGGTCCTTTACTTCGTTAACACCGGACAGTGGTGGGATGAATCACACACTTCCCGCTGCAGCGTCGCAAGGGTCAACCGTCAGCGCTGCCGGCACTGGGCCACGGTTCTCCAAGGGTTCGGCACTCGCCGTCCTGGTGTGCTGGCTGCTGGTGGTCTTCGACGGATACGACCTCATTGTTTACGGCACCGTCCAGTCCTCCCTGATTTCCGACACAGGATGGGGCCTCACCAAGGCAACCGCAGGGACCATTGGCTCCATGGCGTTCCTCGGCATGATGATCGGAGCCATTTTTGCCGGTCGCATGGCCGATTCCTGGGGGCGGCGCAAAACCATCCTCGGTTGCGCGATCCTCTTTTCGGTCTTCACCATCCTCTGTGCGTTCGCTCCCAACGCGGCCGTGTTCGGTGCTCTGCGGCTGCTCGCCGGCATCGGACTCGGCGGTTTGGTGCCTTCGGCGAACGCATTGGTCGCGGAGCTGGTTCCCACCAAGTGGCGGTCCACCATTGCCACGCTCATGATGTCCGGTGTCCCCATTGGTGGGTCCATTGCGGCGCTGGTGGGTATCCCGCTGATTCCCGCCTTCGGGTGGGAGGCCATGTTCCTGGTGGCCGTACTGGCACTGGTCATCGTGGTGCCGCTCGGACTCAAGTACATCCCGGAGACCCTGACGCCGGCATCTGCCAAGGGCGGCCCGGTCAGGGGCGGGACCTCCGAGGACCCGGCCAGGAAGTCTGCAGGCTTCGGCTCCCTGCTCCGCGCGCCCTACCTGGGCATCAGCGTCCTGTTCGCCCTCGCCACCATCGCCACGCTGTTCGCTTGGTATGGACTGGGTACCTGGCTGCCCAACCTGATGCAATTGGCCGGGTACAACCTGGGATCGGCACTGACCTTCGCCCTCGCCCTGAATCTCGGCGCCGTTGCCGGTTCTGTCATTACCGCGTGGGCGGGCACACGGTTCGGCCCAATTCCGACGGCGATAGCGGCAGCCGCCGTCGCCGCCGTCGGCCTTGCGGTCCTCTTGGCCAGCCCGCCGGTGACGGTGGTGTACCTCGCCCTGGTGCTGGCCGGCGTCGGAACGCACGGCACGCAGTGCCTCATCATCGCCGCCGTCGCCAGCCACTATCCCGATCACTTGCGGGGGACCGCACTTGGCTGGGCGCTCGGCACCGGCCGCATCGGCGCAGTCGTCGCACCGCAGGTGGGTGGGCTCCTGCTGGCGGCCGGGCTGGGCGTCAACTCCAACTTCCTCGCGTTCGCCGGTGCCGCCGCCATCGCAGCGGTCCTCTTGGCCGCCGTCGGACTCAAAATCAAAACCACCATCTCCCAAGGAGCAAGCAATGTCTGAATACACCACGTCCACCGATGTCCTGGTTGTGGGAGGAGGGATGGCCGGGCTGGCCGGCGCATTGGCCCTCCGGGAAAACGGCGCCAACGTCACCCTGGTGGAACGCGCGCCCGAATTCGGTGAGGTGGGAGCCGGCCTGCAGATGGCTCCGAACGCCTCCCGTGTCCTGAAGCGTTGGGGCTTACTGGAGAAGGCGCTTGAGGTCGGCGTGCAGCCCAAGCATCTGGTGTTCCGCGACGCGACCACCGGGGAAGAGCTCACGCGCCAGTCGCTTGGCGGGGAGTTTGAGGAACGCTACGGCGCCCCGTACGTGGTGATCCATCGCAGCGACCTGCACCGCGTGCTGTTGGAAGGATGTGAAGCTGCGGGCGTGAAGCTGGTCAACGACGTCATGGTTGAGAGCTCGGAAACCGTGGACGGCCGAGGCGTAGTGCACGCTGCAGCCGGCGTGGACTATGAAGCGGATTTAGTCATCGGAGCCGACGGTCTCAAGTCCACCCTGCGTCCCCTCGTGGCAACAGATGAGCCTGTCTCCTCCGCCTACGTCGCGTACCGCGGCACCGTCCCCGTTACTCCTGAAACCCCGGCAACCGACCTCGAGGACGTGGTGGTCTACCTCGGCCCCGACTGCCACTTGGTGCAGTACCCGCTGCGCAAGGGCGAACTGCTGAACACCGTGGCCGTCTTCAAATCGCCGTCATTTGAGCGCGGTGAAGAGCAGTATGGGGGAGTGGACGAGCTCCACGCCGCCTACAAGGACTGCGTTCCCGCCGTGCAGGCAGCCCTCGCGAACCTCGGTACGGGCATCCGCTGGCCCATGTACGACCGCGACCCGATTGAGAACTGGGTTGCCGGCCGCATGGTCCTGATGGGCGACGCCGCCCACCCCATGCTGCAGTACCTCGCCCAGGGCGCCTGCCAGGCACTCGAAGACGCCGCGGTGCTGCAGGACGTCAGCACCGGCACGGTCTTCACGGCCGACGGCGTCAACCCGGCAGCGTGGGATGAGGCAATTGTCGCGTTCAATACCGTCCGCGCAGCCCGCACTGCCCGCGTGCAGCGCACCGCACGTGTGTGGGGCGAATCCTGGCACGTCTCCGGACTGGCCCGGACGCTGCGAAACCTGCTCTTCAAGAGCCGCAAGGACAACGATTTCCAGTACAACGACTGGCTCTACGGCCAGACCGGTGAAGGCTTGCCGGCGCCGGAAGCGCCGCGGCTGGCCAGCCAGCTGCCCGTCTGACTGACGTTTCGCGCCAAAGCCGCCTGCCGCCGTCGTGCCCTGTTAACAGAAGTACGACGGCGGTGGGCGGCTTTTGCGTGCCCGCTTTCCGTGTCTCTCCCATCGCCTACGATGACAACACCGGCGAAGGAGGAAATACATGGGCGCCATGGACGAGCTGATCAATTCCAAGGTGGTGACCGAGCTGAGCTCCATACTCATGGGCGCCGGTCCCGGCATTGAGCTGCCCACACTGGAGCGCTCACATGGTGACCTCGACGGGCAACGACTCCGCCAGCGGGTGGATCTCGTGAGGGACGCCCTCCTCCAGGACTTACCGGCAGGATCCTCCGATGTTCAGAGGATCATGCTCGATGCTCTCGATGACCATCGGTTTACGGGTTGGATGGTCTGGCCGGCCACCGAAGTGGTGACCGGTAGGGCACTTCAATCGGGCTCACTCACCGACTTTGACGCTGCGCTCACAGTCCTGTCCCGCCTCACTGGGAGGCTCACGGCAGAGTTCGCCATCCGCGACCTCATAGCTGCCCGGCCGGAACGAGCAATCGCGACCATGCAAGCCTGGACGAATCACAACGACGAACACGTCCGCCGTCTTGCGAGCGAGGGCTCCCGCGCCTACCTGCCATGGGCTAAACGAGTACCGTGGCTGGTGGCCCACCCAGCGGCGACGCAGGAGATCCTTGATGCCACCTACCAAGATCCCACAGAATACGTCCGGCGCTCCGCAGCGAACCATCTCAACGACCTGAGCCGGATCGATCCGCAGCTGGTGCTGGCTACAGCGCGCCGTTGGTCAGGCAAACCTGATGACACCACACCCAAGGTGATACGGCATGGACTCAGGACCCTGGTTAAACAAGGCAATCCGGATGCGCTCGCCCTCCTGGGCTACACGGGTGGCCGGCTGGTGGTCAGGGAGCCTCACATCCTCCACACGGCAGTCGCATGGGACGGAACCGTGGAATTTTCGGCCGAGGTAGTCAACGAAGGCCCCCAGCCCGCCAATGCAGCCATTGACTATTCCATCGGGTTTCAGCGTTCCAACGGCACGGTCAGTGCAAAAACCTTCAAGCTCACGTCCCGCCGCATTCCACCCGGCGAGACCGTCACTGTCACAAAAACACACTCGTTCCGCCCCATAACAACCCGCTCCTATTACCCAGGGCAGCACTACGTTGTGGTCCAGGCAAACGGCGTCGCGTCGACACCTGCGCACTTCGTCCTGGATAAGCAGGAGCTCAGCTGAACCTGGTGCCCGGCACCGTGCTTCAGATCCCCAACAGCCGCCGCATCTGTGCTCCGGCGTCACTCCCGGGTGCCGGGGTGTAGACCACGATGTGGAGGTCCGGCCGGTCCGATGGGGAGACTTGGTGATGCTCCATGTGGAGAACGCCAACTGCGGGGTGGTGGAACTGCCGCTCGCGGGATTCGAATCCCAGGATGTCGTACCGGTCCCAGCTCTCTTGGAACTCCGGGCTGGCTGCTTTGAGCCGTTCCACCTGGTACTCCACATCCGGATCACCCAAGCGTTGGCCGGTCTCGGCCCTGAACTCAGCCAAAAAGCGTTTGCTCGTGACGTCCCAGTCCGGGAGCAGGTCACGAATGTAGGGATCGGTGAAAACGAGCCACAGCAGGTTCCTGTCCGAGGCATCGAACGTCGCGATGTTGGGGTACAGCGCCTCGTACGCGCGATTCCAACCTGCGATGCCCCAGTCCGGGGATAGTGCGTAGGAAGGGTTGGGGTCCAGGGCATCCAGCAGGCGTTGGACGTGGGCCGGCGCATCGGCGGCCACCGGGCCCTTCGGTGGAGCGGAGGAATAGCCGCCCAGGGAAAGCACGTAGCTCAACCCGGTATCCGAGAGATGCAGCGCCCGCGCTATGGATTCGAGGACCTGCCGCGAGGGACTGATGTCCCGGCCTTGCTCCAGCCAGGTGTACCAAGTGACGCTCACGCCGGACAGGAAGGCGATCTCTTCCCGACGCAGCCCCCGCTCGCGTGATCGGCCTACCGGGGGCAGCCCGTAGTCCGAGCGCAGGGCCTGGGTGCGGCGCGTCCTGAGGTATAGCCCCAGCTCCTTGCGCCTCTCATCTTTCACGTCTCCAACACTATTACTCTGGTACTTTCACTACTAGTAGCAACACCGTCTTCCGCCGACCGTAGAAGAACAGCAGGATGGTATTCATGCCTGCACTACGCTCAAGAACAGTTACCCATGGCCGCAACATGGCCGGCGCCCGCGCCCTGCTGCGCGCCTCCGGCGTCGCCAACACGGACATCGGCAAGCCGATCATCGCCGTCGCCAACTCTTTCACCGAGTTCGTCCCCGGCCACACCCACCTGGCTCCCGTGGGCCGGATTGTCTCCGACGCGATCCTCGCCGCCGGCGCTGTTCCGCGCGAATTCAACACCATCGCCGTGGACGACGGCATCGCCATGGGCCACTCCGGAATGCTCTACTCCCTGCCGTCCCGCGACCTGATCGCCGACTCCGTTGAGTACATGGTCAACGCACATTGTGCTGATGCGTTGGTCTGCATCTCCAACTGCGACAAGATCACCCCCGGGATGCTCATGGCGGCGCTCCGCCTGAACATCCCCGTTGTGTTCGTTTCCGGCGGCCCCATGGAAGCCGGCCGCGTGACCCTGACCGACGGTTCCGTGCGCTCCCTGGACCTGGTCAACGCGATTGCCGACGCCGTGGACGAATCCATCTCCGATGAAGACATCAACCTCATCGAAGAGAACGCCTGCCCCACCTGCGGTTCCTGCTCGGGCATGTTCACCGCCAACTCCATGAACTGCCTCGCCGAGGCCATCGGCTTGGCCCTGCCAGGCAACGGCTCCGTGCTCGCGACCCACACCGCCCGCAAGGCGCTGTACGAGAAGGCCGGCGCTACCGTCGTCGATCTGGTGAAGCGCTACTACGACGGCGACGACGAGTCGGTGTTGCCGCGCTCCATCGCCACCGCCGAGGCCTTCGACAACGCCATGGCCCTGGACATCTCCATGGGCGGCTCCACCAACACCATCCTGCACCTGCTTGCCGCGGCGCAGGAGGCGGGCGTGGAGTACGGCCTGGCCGAGATGGATGCCAAGTCCCGCCAAGTGCCTTGCCTGGCCAAGGTGGCCCCGAATGTAGCCGGGGACAAGACCTATTACATGGAGGACGTGCACCGCGCCGGTGGCATCCCCGCCCTCCTGGGTGAGCTGAACCGTGGCGGCCTCCTGCACAAGAATGTTCATTCCGTGCACTCCAACGACCTGGACGGCTGGCTGGATGACTGGGACGTCCGCGGCGGCAAGGCCACCGATGAGGCCCAAGCGCTGTGGCATGCGGCTCCCGGTGGCGTCCGCTCCTCCACCGCGTTCTCGCAGTCGAACGAGTGGACCTCCCTGGACACCGACGCCGAGGGTGGCTGCATCCGTTCCGTGGAGCACGCCTTCTCCAAGGATGGCGGCCTGGCGGTGTTGCGCGGCAATGTCGCAGTGGACGGTGCCGTGGTCAAGACCGCAGGCGTTGACGAGTCCATCTGGATCTTCGAAGGCCCGGCCGTTGTGTGCGAATCACAGGACGAAGCCGTGGAAAAGATCCTGAACAAGTCCATCAAGGAAGGCGACGTGGTGGTCATCCGCTACGAAGGCCCCAGGGGTGGTCCGGGCATGCAGGAAATGCTCTACCCGACGTCGTTCCTTAAGGGCCGCGGCCTGGGCAAGAAGTGCGCCCTCATCACGGACGGCCGCTTCTCCGGCGGCACCTCGGGCCTGTCGATCGGCCACATCTCCCCGGAGGCTGCCTCCGGCGGCGCGATCGCCCTGGTTGAGGACGGCGATATCATCAGCATCGATATCACGCAGCGCTCCCTCCAGTTGCAGGTCTCCGACGAGATCCTCGCCGAACGCCGCGAAAAACTTGAAGTCAACGGTGGCTACAAGCCAAAGGACCGCGAACGCCACGTCTCACCCGCGTTGCGCGCTTACGCCGCCATGGCACTGTCCGCGGACAAGGGCGCCGTCCGCGATGTCTCGCTGGTGGAAAACCTGTAACGCCCCGCGGCACGCGAACGTCGACCTGCCCGGTTGGGCAGGTCGACGTAGCGGAAGTGCTCTGAGCTAGTTGATGGCTGCCTTCAGTTCCTTGGCGGCCAACTCGGGGTCTGAAGCGCTGTAGATGGCACTGCCTGCAACGGCGACGTCTGCGCCAGCCAGCTGCACGGCTGCAATGGTTCCGGCGTTCACGCCACCAGCAACGGAGAACGGCACGCGTGCTTCCTCGCCTGCGTTGAGCAGTGTGCGCAGGTTGTAACCGGGCTGTGCCTGCTCATCCAGGCCTGCGTGGAACTCAACGAACTTGGCCCCCAGCGCGCGGGCTTCCTTGGCGCGGGAAACCTTGTCCGCCACACCGATCAGGTCCACCACGATGCCCTTGTTGTGAGCCTTCGCGGCCTTGACCGCGCCGGCAATGGTGGAGTCATCGGCCGTCCCCAGGACCGAGACCAGGTCCGCGCCGGCGCTGAAGGCGATATCGGCTTCGAGCTCACCTGCATCCATGGTCTTCATGTCCGCGAAGACGATCTTGCTGGGGTGGGCTTCCTTGATCGCGGTGACTGCGCTCAGGCCTGCAGCTTTGATCAGCGGTGTGCCGAGCTCGATGATGTCTACGTGCTCGGCCACTTTGGCGGCCAGTTCCAAGGCGTCCTCGACGGTGAGGAGATCCAGTGCTACCTGAAGTTTCATGGTGTTCTTCTTTCATTCGGAATGTTTCGTTTGGAGCGGGTAGTGCGGGCTAGGGGTGGGATTACTCGAGATTGGCGTGGCGCAGCCAGAGTTGTTCCGCAGGCTCGTTGGTGTCCTCCCAGAGCGTTTGGAACACTGTCTCCGTTGCAAGGAAGAGGGATTGCTCGAACAAGCTGCCGGAGTACTGGCGGGAACGGCCGGAGCCATGATCGGTTTTCTGCGCGGCGGGTATGATCACCAACGCATCGGCCAGGGCAGCCAAGGGTGATTCCGGGTTGGTGGTCACGGCGGCAACGTCCGCCCCGGCAGCGGCTGCGGTTTGCGCTGACTTGACCACGCCTGAGGTGGTTCCCGATCCGGATGCCACCAGCAGGAGGTCACCAGAGGCGATGGCGGGCGTCGTGGTGTCGCCGGCAACATGGACCGTCAGGCCCAAGTGCATGAGTCGCATGGCAGCCATGCGAAGAACCAGTCCGCTGCGCCCGGCTCCGGCGAGGAAGACACGCTCTGCCCCTCGGATTCTGTCGGCGAGGACTGCCAGCTGGTTGACGTCGATCGCGTTGGTGGTGCTGACCAGTTCGTCCTGGATCAGGGCCAGGTTGATCGCGGCCCGGGCCGGCGTTTGGCTCAGGGCGGGCTTTTCTGCGACAGCGTCCACACTCTCTCCTTCAGTAGCCGTGGTGTTTGCTTCCCTTCCAGCTTGGTGCAGTCCAAGGGTGGGGAGAACGCTGATTTGTGACAGTCTTTCCTATCCGTTTGGGTAGTACCGGGCCATGTTTGGCGCATATGCTGGCCGAATGCAGAACTGGGCACTCCTCCACTCCGTCAGCGACCTGGCTGCCGCGCCGCTGAACCGCATTGCCGAAAGCCTCCGTGAGGCCACCCTCCCGTTCCTGGCAAGCAGCGCCCTGGTCATCTTCACGGAGGACTGCACGGGACGGCCCCAGAAGAAGGCGGGCGAGGAAAGCATAGTCAGCCGCGTGTCCATCACCGAACTGGACCAGTTGCGCTCGGCGATGCCGGGTGAGGATCCGTGGCGCATGTCCGCGGTCATCGCCGGTGAGGAGCGGCAAGTCCTTGCCTTGGGCTATGCGCCCAGCCAGGCGCTGCTGGTCCTGACCGACCCCTCCGTGACTGCCGGGTCGGAAGGATCGGAAGCAGAAGGGGAAGCTCTCCGTCTTCTCAGCTATCTGTGGGGATTAACCGCCCGACGCATCCAGGAGAAAGTAACCGACGCGCCGCCGTCGTACCTTTTGGAATCACGGGCCGCATCCGCTGAGCGGATCCGCGTAACGGCCGAGCTGGTCGACCAGCACTCCACAACCCTTGAAACGCTGCTTGCGGCTCTGCGGTCGACCTCCTTGAACGACGCCGTGGCGCGCGCCTCCGTGACGGACCTCGCCGTCAAGGCACTGGTGGATTTGCGGACGCTCAGCGACCGTACCAGTGATCTGGTGGAGGAACCGGTGGCGACGGCGTTTGAGCGGCTTCGCGAAGACCTCCGGCCCCTGATGCACTTCAGCAATATCGACATCCAGTTCATCGAGCCGCCCGCCAACGGGCGTGCACTCCCTGGTGAGGTTGCCCATGCTGCCCGCGCCGTTGTCCGTGGGCTTGTGCTGGCCATCGCGGAGCAGCCGGACGTCCGCCGGGTCCGGGCACAATGGGATTGCGACGGTGAGAACCTGCTGATCAACGTGCGCGACGACGGCCTGGGCGCCCTCTCGGCGGATTCGCCCAATATCGTCCGGCTGCAGCAGCGGGTGCAGGCAGTGGACGGGCGGATGTCCCTTGAGGTGATGCAGGGTTGGGGTGCGGATATTTCCGTGGTGTTGCCGCTGGATCCGCCGGCGGCGCCAGCAGGTGATGTTGCCGTCTGGGATCTGGCACCCCGCGAATTGGAAATCCTGCAGTTGCTCACTTCGGGGCAGCGGAACCGGAGCATCGCTGGTGCGCTCCACATCAGTGAGAACACGGTGAAGTTCCATATCCGGAACCTCTTCAGAAAACTCGACGTGCGTTCCAGGACCGAAGCGATTGCTTTGGCGCACTCAGCTGGCCTGCGGTAAAGGAACCTATTTCGAACGACATCATGAGCGCACGACATCATCAGTACACGACGGCGGTGGGCGGCTTTCGTTTATGGGACGAACCGGTAGCCCATCCCGGGCTCGGTGATGAAGTGGCGCGGGGTGCCCGGTTCAACTTCCAGCTTTCGGCGGAGCTGGGCCATGTAGACGCGCAAGTAGTTGGCTTCCTTGGCGTACGCCGGTCCCCAAACTTCGGTGAGGAGTTGCTGTTGGGTGATCAGTTTGTCCGGATTGCGGACCATGATGTCCAGGATGTTCCATTCGGTGGGTGTCAGCCTGACGTCCTGGCCGGACTTGGTGATTTGCCTCTTCGACAGGTCTGCGGTGAAGGAACTGGTCTCGATCACGGCGGTTTCCCCGCTTGATTCGGTGTTTCGCCGCAGGATGGCCCGGAGGCGCGCCAGCAGTTCGTCCAGTCCGAAGGGCTTGGTGATGTAGTCGTCCGCTCCGGCATCCAGTGCTTCCACCTTGTCGCCGGACCCGTGCCGGGCTGACAGGACCAGGATGGGCACGGCGCTCCACTCGCGGAGCCGGGCGATGACCGTTGTGCCGTCGATGTCCGGCAAGCCAAGGTCAAGGATGACGACGTTGACTGGCCGCTGCGCGGCGGCGTGGAGTGCCGATTCGCCATCCGTGGCTGTTGTGACGGTGTATCCCTGCCCTTTGAGGGTGATGGCCAGGGCGCGGACAATGTGGGGATCGTCGTCCACTACCAAAACGCTATTCATGCCGGATGCCATTCACTGGGTGTTTTTCGGGGGACGGAAGGGAGTACACACCCGTGGATAAGGGCAGCCGGATCACCATGGTCAGGCCGCCGCCGGGCGTTTCCTCGGCGGTGAGGGTGCCGCCCATTGCCTCGGTGAATCCCTTGGCCACGGCGAGTCCCAACCCCACTCCAGTGGCGGCCGGGACGTCGTCGAGCCGCTGGAAGGGCTGGAACATTTGGAGCACGCTGGCCGCGGGGACACCCTGGCCGTGGTCGATGATCCGGAGTTCACTGGCCGGCTGCCCGGCCAAGGTGGTGGTGCTGAGTCCGCCAGCGGCGCCAACAATCACGACGTCGGAGTTCGGCGCGTATTTCACGGCATTTTCCACGATGTTGGCAACCACCCGTTCAAGCATGCCGGCGTCGGCGTCCACCTCGGGCATGTTGGGGAGGAGATCTACGCGGACCCGTCCGGCCGGGACCCCATGCAGGGCCGCTGGAATCACGTCGAACCAACGGACGGGTTTGATCAGGGCGTTCACGGAATCGGAGGTAATCCGGGACATGTCCAGGAGGTTGCCCACCAGCACGTCCAAGCGATCCGAGCATTCATCGATGGTGGCCAGAAGCTCCTGTTCCTCTTGTTCCGTGTAGTGGATCCCGGGCTGCCGCAGGCCGCCGACGGCCAGTTTGATGCCGGCCAAGGGGGTGCGGAGGTCGTGGGATACGGCGCGGAGAATGGACGTGCGCATCGTGTTGCTTTCGGCCAGCCGCATGATTTCGCGGCGGCTCGCTGCAAGTTGCCGGCGTTCCAGCTGTGCTGAGAGGTGTGAGCCGAAGGCGCCGAGCAGGCGGCGGTCGCTGGCAGGGAGGACCCGGCCGGTCAGGACCAGCCGCGTGCTGGCGTCGATCTGTTCGATGTTCTCGTTGTCGTCCGGGGCTTCCTCCCCGGCCGCGGCTACGAGTCGCCAGCCGTCGTCAGGGGAAGACAACTCGTAGAGGGCGGCCCGGCGGACCTGGAAGACGTCCACAGCCTGCTCCAGCAGGCCCACCACCGTGTCCTCGGCCGTGGTCGCTCCGCGGGTGAGATCACCCAGGGTGGCTGCTTCGGAACGGGCCCGGGCGGCCTCCTTGGAGCGCCTGGCTGAAAGGTCCACCACCACGGCCACAGCGGAGGAAACCCCCGCGAAGACCAACAGCGCCAGCAGGTTCTGGGGATCGCTGATGGTCAGGGTGCCAAGGGGCGGAACGGAGAAGAAATTCACCAGGGCACTGCTCCACAGGGCACCCAGCAAAGCGGGCCACAGGCCACCCACCAGTGCAACGGCAACAGAACCGCTGAGCTGGACCAGGACGGCCGTCGCGATGTTGTGCGATGGGCTTGCGGCCAACAGGAGTTGCAGCAGGACGGGCACCACAATGGCCATGGCAAAGCCAACCATCACCCGGACCCGGCCCAGGTCGCGTGGCCGCGAAGGCTCCTTGCCGCGGCCACCAAGGGGATGCGAAACCATGTGTACGTCGATGTCGCCCGAGTCCCGGACCACTTTGTTCCCCACGCCGCCGGTGAGCCGCCCGGCCAGGGCCTTCCGACGCGATACGCCCACCACGATCTGGGTGGCATTGACGCTTCGGGCGAAGTCGAGCAAGGCTTTGGCGGGGTCCTCACCAGCAACAATGTGGTAGCTGCCGCCGAGGTCCCGGATGAGGGTGCGTTGGGCTTCCAAGGCCTGCGGGGATTCGGCGGCCACGCCATCAGCCGCGCGAACATGGACGGCCAGCAGATCGCCTCCGTTGACACGTTTGAGGATCCTTGCGGCCCGTCGGATCAGGACCTCACCTTCGGGACCACCTGTCAGTCCGATGACGATGCGTTCCCTGGCCGGCCAGCTTTCCTCGATCTGGTTTTCTTCACGGTAGCGGGCCAGGCCTTCGTCCACCCGGTCCGCAAGCCACAGCAGGGCAAGCTCGCGGAGCGCCGTCAGGTTACCCACTCGGAAGTAGTTGGACAGGGCCGCGTCGATCTTGTCCGCGGCGTAGATCTTGCCGTCGCCCAGCCGCTGCCTCAGCAGTTCCGGCGAGATGTCCACCAGGTGGATCTGGTCGGCGCGACGCACGACGTCGTCCGGGACAGTCTCCGCCTGGTGCACATCGGTGATGGCGCTGACGACGTCGCCCAGGGAGGCCAGATGCTGCACGTTGACGGTGGAGAGGACATCGATACCCGCTTCCAGGAGTTCCTCAATGTCCTCCCAGCGCTTGTGGTTGCGGCTGCCGGGGATGTTGGTGTGCGCGTACTCGTCAACGATGGCTATGTGCGGCCGACGCTCCAGGACGGCGTCCAGGTCCAGTTCCTCAAACGAACTGCCCCGGTAGTCGATGCTCCGGGTGGGGATGACTTCGAGCCCTTGGGTCAATGCGCGGGTATCGGCGCGGCCGTGGTGCATGGCGAAGGCCACCACCACGTCCTCGCCACGGCCAAGCAATCTGTGGGCTTCCTCGAGCATGGCGTAGGTCTTGCCGACGCCCGGGGCAGCCCCCAGGAATATTCTCAGTGTTGCCCGCGCCATAACGTCATTCTTCCACTCGGAACGGGAGCCTAATGATCATTGCCGGCCGCTGCGACATCCAGGTTCAGCAGGGTCACGTTGACCGACGGTTGGCCCAGGAACGCTTCCAGTCCGCTGCTTGTCCGCTTGTCCACCAAACCCTGCACAACGTCCGTGCTGAGCCCGTGGGCTGCAGCAACCCGGGCCACTTGCAGCTTCGCGTACGCAGGTGAGATGTGTGGATCAAGGCCGGACCCGCTGGCCGTCACCGCATCGGCGGGGACGTCGGCCTCACTGACGCCTTCTGCCGCGGCCACTGCGGCCCGGTTGGCGGCAACGGCGTCGAGCAGTTTCGCGTCGTTGGGGCCCAAATTGCTGGCCGAAGACGACGCGGGATCCCATCCGACGGCTGAGGGCCGGGCGTGGAACCACGCGGGATCCTGCGTGCCGGCGTCGTCCGCAGACACTTGGGCGATCAGTGCCGATGCCGCGGGTTCGCCCGCCGGGTCCTTGACCACTGAACCGTTCGCTTGGAAGGGAGCCACCAGTTGCCCGACCCCGAAGATCGCAAGCGGGTACAGGAGCCCCAGGACGATGGTCGCGAGAAGCAGGAACCGGGCTGCGGTGCCCGCTTGGCGAAGATAACCGGTAAACACATTCATGGTGGAGTCCTAGCCGATGCCGGGGATGAGGGAAATGATCAGGTCAATGAGCTTGATCCCGAGGAACGGTGCCACGAGGCCGCCGAGGCCATACAGCAGCAGATTCCTGGCAAGCGCTTGATTCGCGGACACTGCCCGGTACTTCACGCCGCGCAGCGCCAAAGGGACCAGTACCAGGATGATGAGGGCGTTGAAGATCACTGCCGAAAGGATGGCCGACGACGGACTCGCCAGTCCCATGATGTTCAGCATCCCGAGCCCCGGGAAGGCAGCAGTGAACAGCGCGGGCACGATCGCGAAGTACTTCGCCACGTCATTGGCCACCGAGAACGTGGTCAGCGCCCCGCGTGTAATGAGCAGTTGCTTGCCGATGCCCACGATGTTGATCAGTTTGGTGGGATCGGAATCCAGGTCCACCATGTTGGCTGCTTCCTTGGCAGCAGGCGTGCCGGAGTTCATCGCCACGCCCACGTCAGCCGCGGCCAAAGCGGGCGCGTCGTTGGTGCCGTCACCCGTCATGGCCACCAGCCGTCCTTCGCCCTGCTCCCGGCGGATCACGTCCAGCTTGTCCTCCGGCGTGGCTTCCGCCACGAAGTCGTCGACGCCCGCCTCCGCCGCGATTGCCTTTGCCGTCACGGGGTTGTCGCCGGTGATCATCACCGTGCGGATCCCCATCCTGCGCAGCTCCGCGAAACGGGCGTGCATGCCGGGCTTGACCACATCGGCCAGGTGCACTGTTCCCAGGACCCGGGCGCCGCCGTCGTGCGTGTGTTCGGCGACCAGCAGCGGCGTGCCGCCCTCGGCGGAGATTTCCTGCACTCGCCGCTGGACTTCTGCAGGCATGCGCCCGCCGGCTTCGGTGACGAAGCGTTCGACGGCGGCCGCGGCGCCTTTGCGGATCAGGCGCCCGTCGACGTCCAGGCCGCTCATGCGTGTGCTGGCCGTGAACTCCACGATGCTGATGTCCTTGGAGTCCTTGCGGAGGTGGTCAAGCTCCGGGCCGTCCACGCCCTTGTCGTTGGCGAGCTCCACAATGGAGCGGCCCTCAGGGGTTTCATCCGCAAGGCTGGACATCCTGGCCGCGGTAATGAGTTCGTGGCGTTCCACGTCGTTGGCCGGGAAGAAGTTGACCGCCCGCCTGTTGCCGTACGTGATGGTGCCCGTCTTATCCAGCAGCAACGTGGTGATGTCACCGGCAGTTTCCACTGCCCGCCCGGAGGTTGCCAGCACGTTGTGTTGGACCAGACGGTCCATGCCGGCGATACCGATAGCCGGAACCAGGGCGCCAATGGTGGTGGGAATGAGGCAAACCAGGAGGGCGACCAGGACGATCGGCGACGGCGTTGCTCCCGCCAGCGACGCGAGCGGGGCCAGGGTCATGGTGACCACCAGGAACACGATGGTCAACGAAACCAGGAGCACGTGCAGGGCGATCTCATTGGGAGTCTTTTGACGGACGGCTCCCTCAACGAGTTTGATCATCCGGTCAATGAACGTAGCTCCGGGTTCAGCCGTGATGCGGACCAGGATCCGGTCCGACAAGACCTTGGTACCGCCGGTCACTGACGAACGGTCACCGCCGGACTCCCGGATGACCGGTGCTGACTCGCCCGTGATGGTGGACTCGTCCACGCTTGCCAGGCCTTCGATGATTTCGCCGTCGGAGGGGATAACGTCACCCGCTTCGCAGATGACGACGTCGTTGAGCTTGAGGTCCGTGCCGGCCACTTCCTTGGTGGTTCCGTCGTCCAGCCGCAGGCGGGCCAGGACGCCCTTGCGGCTGGCGCGGAGGCTGTCCGCCTGGGCTTTCCCCCGGCCCTCGGCGATGGCCTCGGACAGGGTGCCGAACAGGACCGTCAGCCAAAGCCACGCCGTGACAACGATGCCAAAGACTGCCGGCTTGAACACACAAATCAAGGTGCAGGCGGCGGCTCCCACCAGCACCACGAACATGACGGGCGAATGGACCATCTGCCGGGGATCCAGTTTCTTGAACGCCACCGGCAGGGCAGCGCGGAGAGTGGCGGCATTGAGTTTCGCCGGAGCCTTGGTGTGGTGCTTGTGTTCCCCGGGTGTTCCGAGTGGGTTGCCGTCAGCGTAGGTGAGTGCTGACGTGTCCGCGGCTGCAGCCGTGCTGGACCGGGTCATTTGATAAGTCCTTCTGCGAGTGGGCCCAGGGCGAGGGCAGGGAAGTAGCTGAGGGCCGTCATGATCACGGTGACGCTGAGGAGGAGTGAGCCGAAGAGCCCTCCGTGGGTTGGCACGGTTCCCGCTGATGCGGGGATCTTCCTTTGTCGCGCCAAGGATCCGGCCAAGGCAAGAACCAAGGCGATAGGGAGGAAGCGTCCCAGTAACATGGCAATTCCGAGCATCACGGACAGATACGGTCCGGAACTGGTGATACCGCCGAACGCTGAGCCGTTGTTGTTGGCGCCGGAGGTGAACGCATACAACAACTCACTGAATTGGTGGGGTCCCGCCGCCGGCGCATTGGCCATGACGTCCGGGAGCAGCGCTGTGATGCCGGCCAGGACCAGCACCAGAGTGGGGGTCACCAGGATGTAGAGGGCCGCAAGCTTCATTTCCCGCGGGCCGATCTTCTTGCCCAGGAACTCCGGCGTCCTGCCGACCATCAGGCCTGCGATGAAGACGGCGATGATGGCCAGGACCAGCATGCCGTACAGTCCGGAACCTGTACCTCCGGGGGCCACTTCACCCAGCATCATGTTCACCATGGCGATTCCGCCCGCGAGCGGGGGAAGGGAATCATGGGCCACATTCACCGCTCCGGTGGAGGTGAGGGTGGTGGACGCGGCGAAGATGGAGCTCGCGGCTGGCCCCAACCGTTGTTCGAAGCCTTCACCCAAGCCTCCGGCCGCCGACGATGCAGCCCCTTGGCCCGACGCGACCGCCCAGCCCATCAGGGCAGTGGAGGTCAGCCAAAGAGCGGCCATGACGCCGGCAACGGTGAAGCCCTGGCGCCGGTCGCCGACCATCCTTCCGTAGGTATAGGGAAGGGCGGAAGGGATGAGCAGGATCAGGAACACCTGGAACAGGCTGGTGAAGACGCTCGGATTCTCGAAGGGGTGGGCAGAGTTGGCGTTGAAGTAACCGCCGCCGTTGGTGCCCAGGACCTTGATGGCTTCCTGGGAGGCTACCGGTCCACCAGGGATCACCTGGGTGACGCCGGTGGCTTGGTTGACAACCTCGGTGGACCAGAAATTCTGTACGACGCCGCCCATCACCAACGCGATGGCACCCACTGCGGCGATAGGCAGCAGGATCCGGAATGAGGCCCGGGTGACGTCAACCCAGAAATTGCCCAGACGGTCCGTCTTTGTCCGTACGATGCCGCGGATCAAGGCCACCGCCACCACAATTCCGACTGCGGCGGAGAGGAAATTTTGCACGGCCAGGAGGCACATCTGGACGAAGATGCCCACGGTGGCCTCCGGCGCATACGTTTGCCAGTTGGTGTTGGTGACAAAGGAGATGGCCGTGTTCATGGCGATCCATGGATCCACTCCCGGAAGCCCGTTGCTTCCTGGCAGCACACCTTGAAGTCTCTGCAGGGCAAAGATGGCCAGGATGGAAACAGCCGAGAAGACCAGAACGCTGCGCAGAAATACAGGCCAGCTCTGTTCAGTTCCTGCATCCACCCCGGCGAGTCGGTAGAACACCCGCTCCGGCTTTGAATGAGAGCTCCCCGAGAAAACCCGTTCCATATAGATGCCCAAGGGCTTGTGCAACAGAAGCAACGCGAGGAGAAGGACAGCTATTTGGGTGATGAATGATGCCGTGCTGAAAACCACCTGCCGTCACCACTTTTCCGGGTGAAGCAACACAGCCAGCAAGTACCCGGTCATTGCAAGGCCCACGACGAACAATGCAACCCACATGATGGCATCCAGGTTCATTGCCCGCTCACCGGGCCCTCGCCGTCGATCATTTTGCCCAAGAGGTGGGCCACCCACATCACGATCCCCATGCTTGCCACGAGAATCGCCACAACAGCCACGTCGGCCATTGGAACGTCCTTTCATCCGCGCCCCGTTTGCGGGGCTGATGCCAGTCAACTCCCGTGAAAGTGGCGAAAAGGCGTTCCTTACGGTTCCTTAACGCGGTGGCGCCGAATCTTGACGCGCTCTTAACGCGCCCGCCTGTTGGCGGGCTTCACGAAGCGGCCGGGGTGACGCGTCCAGCCGCCCGGATCACGCACGCCCCCGGCAATTTATCTTTCAAAGGCCCACAAATTTGCGTCATTGTGGGCTATCTTGATCGTTAGGCAGCTCAAATTGACAATTCCCCGGGATAGTCAGCAGGCTGCTTAGTAATAATGCTGTTGTTCTACGTTCCACAGCACGTTTGCAATTGTTCCGTATCGATGAAAGGAAATGCCTTGGCTGTTTCTGTTGAATTGGGCAAAGCACTCGACAAATCCTACGAAAATGCGACCCTGGACGAAGTCCTTGCCGCGCCGCCCTCTGCACTTGCCGGACTGACTGAAAAGCACGACGAACTACTGGCAGGGCTTGGCATCAAGACGGTGGGCGACCTCGGCAGCAACAAGTTCTTTGCCACCGCCGGCGTCCTGGTGGCGCTGGCCGGAAAAGCTGACTAGGGACCCACCCGAAAGCGGACGACGACGGCAAGTCCCGTCGTCGTCCGCTTTTTGTTGTGTTCAACGCAATATTTCCACCAACGCCACCCACGAAAACACCACTGCGCCAATCAGCGCCACGATGGTTCCGAGCGCCACCACTACCAATCCGGCCGGAAGCGACAAAACAATCAGCACCCCGCCCACGGCATAGACCACCAGTGGGAAAACGAACGAGGCAATGTGCTGGGCATCCCAGCGATGCTGATGGCCAGGGGTATCGTCCTGGAGGATGGCGCGGGCCGCGAGGAAGGCGATCACCCCGCCGGCCAGCGATCCCACAAGGACCTCGACGCCGAAGGCCCACAGCTCCTGCCCTGGAATGAGTGCCGCACACGCCAGCACCACGCCAAGGATGAGCGCGGAAATCGCGGCCCCTGCCCTGGCGGCCAGGCCGCGTGACTCGGCGATCTGTTTGATGTTCACGGACAGCGCCACGATCAGCAGCCCCCCGAGCGCTGCGCCGGCACCGGCGATCGCCACGTTGAACTCGCCCCAGGAGGCCAGTGCGGATTCCATGGGCCAAGGGTAACGACCCGCATCAGTACTTGCCAGCTTGCTCCAAGTCTCAGACCAACGCCGTTGCGTTGGCAGGTGACCCCGTAGCACCGACGACATTGAGCGGTTTGATACTGACCAGGGCGTCCCAGTTTCCGGTTGTGCGCATGTACCTGCTGAGTGGC
Organism: Paenarthrobacter aurescens; assembly: GCF_025421775.1. Taxonomy (GTDB): domain Bacteria; phylum Actinomycetota; class Actinomycetes; order Actinomycetales; family Micrococcaceae; genus Arthrobacter; species Arthrobacter aurescens_B. The sequence goes on from NZ_JAOEFX010000009.1 coordinate 206,397, forward strand.
CCCAGCTTCCAGAGTTCTCCCAGTGGCATGCCGAGTTTGGCGAGCAGCTGTTGGTGCATCATGCCGTGATCGTTAGGTGCGGTGTGGTTGAAGGGGCTGTTCGAAACGGCAGGGAGGCATTCGAAGGCAAAATTATCTGCCGCGACGAGGGCGAGCTGCTGGTCCCACGCCCAGGCCACGAATTCCCGGGACTGCGCAATACCGGTGGCACGGCGACTCTCCCGCATCCTTTGTTTGTTTTCACCTGACAAGCCCAGGAACCATTCACACCAGCCCGTGTGGAGCATGAGGATGTCGCCGGGCCGGATGCTGACGGGCTGGTCTTCCAACGCTGACTGAATCAGTTCGAAGGGCAGGGGTTCGCCGTTGAAATGGTCAATCGGAGCGCCTTTTGCTGTTCTGAATCCGTCAAGGTCCACCAGCACGCCGCGGCCAACGATGGGCTTTTCGGCCCATTCCTGCACTCCAAGTTCCGGGGTTCCTTCCCGTATGTGGTCATCAGGTATGCCGTCGTAGAATCCGACGTCGTCTGCTCTACGGTGCCTGAGCCCGTCGATCTGAGTTGAACCTTGCAGGTAGTAACCGTCCAGGTAGTCGTCCCGGTGGGCCGGGTGTGATGAATAGATCGTGTGGCGGGGTGCACTGCGCTTGAGGGACATTCCTGGGTCAAAGGCGTCAGCGGCGTAGTCGAGACCAAAAACGGTTCCAGTCCGGATGCAGTCACGTGCCTGCAGGACGGCTTGTGGTCCAATGAACGACGGCGTCCCGCGGGTCTTTTCGGGGAACAGCCCCCAGGAAGTAGCAGCCAGGTTCCCGTCCCGGCGAAGCAGTTCGGCGAAGGTTGGGTACTTTCCTGCAGTGAAAGGTTGGCTCATCGGGTTTTGGCCTCCTGTGGCTGGCTTTGATCCTGATGACGTCCGTAGCTAAGCAGGAATCCGGTGATCGCGCAGATAGAGGCGGAGATGCACATCGGATCCTTCAGGGAATTGTTGAAGAACGCCAGCCACTCGCCTTGACCCACTACGAGGGCCATGGCTTGGCCTGTCACAAACACCACCCCGCCCAGAAGCAACGCGGCAAGTGTGAGGACAAAAATGGTTTGGATGGCCTTTTTCACAGGGGAGCTTCCTTAGATTGGCAGGATGCCGAGGATAATCAGGACGCCGATGCCCAACAATGGCAGAGCGTAATGGGTGAATAGTCGGGCGAACGTCGTGATGGGGTTGACGTCCGCGATGCCGCAGGCAACATATAGTGGCGCGCCTCCGGGTGGAACAGCGGCTTCGCACGAAGAGAACACAAGGACCGCGACGGCGGCACTGGTCGCCGGGACGCCGGCAGCTACCAGCGTGGCAACGCCAACGGTCCCGACGGCGGCCATGGTGGCTGTCGCGGACAGCGGCGCGGAGACGGCGATGACGATCAAGCCAATAAGAATGGCGAGCAACCACAAGGGCAGGTTCATCTGGTTGAGCAGGGCGGTCATCTGCTGCGGCAAGCCTGTCGCGGCGAGGGCGTTGGCACCGGCAAAGGCGAACACCACCGTGATTCCGACGACGCCGAACCGGGGGGCGGAGTTCTCCAGGAGCTTCCACCAGTCCCGGCCACCACGCGGGAGGCGCTTCCAGCCGAGTAAGGCGCCGGTGATGATGAGGACCACCGGTATCCAGACAATAACGCTGACTGCCTTGGTGATGTCACCGCCAATCCAGTCGGACAACGCCGTGGCGATGGCCCCGGAGGTGATGATCAACGGAATCGCCACCACGACGAAGAGCAGCAGGGTGGCCCAACCCTGGCCGAAGGCCGTTTTCACTGTCAGCCTGTGTGCTGCATCCAGGGGAGCCATCCCACTTTTGCGGATGAGCAGCCACGTGACGATCAGCCGGTGCAGGAAACACCACAGCCCACCGAACAGCAACGGCAAGACAAGATCGTTGATGTTCAGCAAAGGTCCAACAGTGGCTGACCCCACCAGGACAAACATGGAGGCGCTGAAGGGAAACGTGATGCCCATCCCGGCGTTTCCGGCCACCAGTGTGGCGGCTGAGGGCTTGTCCAGCTTGGACTTCTCCATCCACGGAATGGTTACGGAACCAACGGTGGCGGCGATGGCCGCCTGGTTGTGGACCACTCCTCCGAGACCGGCGGATGCCACGGTGGAGACCCATGCGGGTCCACCTTTGACCCCGCCGATCAGAGAGTTCAGCAGGTCAATGAGGCGGTCCAGCACACCGGCTTTGTCCAGAAGATACCCCATGAAGACGAAGGCCATAGTGGCGTACACGATCTCGTCGGTTACCGCCGAATAGAGCGCTGTCCAACCGATCTCAAGGGCCGCGGCTCCGGTGAACGGGAGCACCACCAGGAAGCCGATGATCATTGCTTCGCCGACGCTGCGTTTGATGAGGGTTGTCCACAGCAGGATGACCGCCAAGTAGGCGCCGAGGGCCCAAATGCCGATCATGATGCTGCTCCTGGTGGAAGGTGTGCTGGGGAGTGGTTCACCGGTGGTCTTGTCCTGATTCTTCCCGATGCCCGCTTCAGCGCAAGGCTGATGCGGTCTCCGCGGGTTCGGATGCCATGCGGGTGAGGGCAGCGGCCGAGGCTGTGGTCATCTCTGCAGGAACCTGCAGATCGGATGACAAGTAGTCGGCAGTGTCCTGCATTTCCTTGGAGCGACGCTGGGCGTGTTTTGCCGTGCCGGTGAGGAAACGGTCTATCACCGCTTGCCCGTCGCCAGCCAACTGCCGGGCAATTTGGTTGCGGATCCACTCTTCAAGACCGGCAGCTTTTCCTGCGGTGACTGCTTCAACCACCACGGAGGCAAGGCCTTTCATCAGGACGCTTCGGAGCAGCTTGTGGGACATGGCTGCGCCCGGCTCTCCCTCGGCGATTTCGACGTCGGCACCCAACGGACGGAGCAGGGCCGCCACTGCGGCGGATCCGGGTCCGCTGACCATTAGCGGGGTTTTGGCGCCTTGGGTGGGGACGGGACCAAGGATGGCTACGTCGGCGAAGAGGGCTTTACTGGGGACCCGTCCGAGTTCCTGCATGACGTGGGGCGACGACGACGTAAAGTCCGCATAGCAGCTACCTGCCGGCAATACAGGCAGGCATTCCTGGGCCACGGCCCGGGCGGCTGCAGCACCCGTAAGGACCAGCACGATATCCGCTTTGGCGCAGGCTTCCGCTGCAGTTGCTGCCCGCGTAACTCCGGCGGGGGTCTCGGGTGCGACGGGGTCGAATCCGGTGACCTCATACCCTGCGGTAACAAGGGCGGATGCGTAAGTGGCTCCGGCCTCACCGAGGCCGATGACGGTGCACGCTGTCATGATCTTTGTCTTTTCCTATTTGGCGCGGTCCGCGATGATCGCGGTCCTGCGGGTGGTCTCGTCTGCGAAAACGGCCTCGGCTGCTTCAGCAACGCTGGCTGCTTGTTCCCGTGGGATGATCACGATTCCATCGGAGTCACCGATGATGATGTCGCCGGGCAATACGGGAACTCCGCCGAAGGAGATGGGCGTCCCCAGCCGGGACGGGCCGTTCTTATAGGGCCCTGCGGGCGTGGTGGCCCGGGCAAAGACCGGCATACCGATCTCACCCAGGGTTTCGGCATCCCGGGCGGCTCCGTCCAGCGCGAACCCTGCGATGCCCAGGTTGATGGCGCGTTCTCCGATGAGTTCACCGAGCAGGGCGCGGGTTTCGTCGCCACCACCAGCGACGACGATGACGTCGCCTGGGCGGGCCAGCTGCAAGGCGCGGTGGATGCCTTGGTTGTCCCCGGGGCGGGTCCAGACGGTATATGCCGGCCCCGCGATGCGGGCGCCGGGCCAGATGGCCTGAATGGACGAGTCCGCCACGCCAAGGCGATCCATGGCATCACCGATGTTTGCGGCGGGCAGTTTAGCGAGGCGTTCGAGCACGTCCTGCTCAGGGCGCGGGAAGTCGGCGCCGCTGTCTTCAAGGACTGGAGTTGTCATGATGGGTGTCTTCCGTGAGTGGTGGCGGGGTCGGGGAGCGGCTTGGTTTAGTCGGTTTTCTGAACCAGGGGGAGGACCTTCTTGAAGTCCTCTTCCTGGCTTGCCCAGAATTCCTGGTATTCCTTGCCGGACAGGTAGCTGGTCTGGAGTCCGAGGTCTTCCATCTTCTTGACCACGGTGGGATCCTCGATCGCTTTTTGGAAGGCGGCCTCCAGCTTGGTGGCTACGGCGTCCGGCAGTCCGGCGGGGGCGGAGTAGCCGCGGACGGTACCGGCTTCGATGTCGTAACCGGATTCCTTGAAGGTGGGAACGTCCGGAAGGGAGGGAGCGCGTTCGGCCGTCATGACGCCTAGTACCCGTGCTTTACCCTGCTTGGAAAGGTCGGTGACATCGCTGACATTGGCCACCAGAATGTCCACGTGCTTGCCGAGGAATGCCGTGGTTGCCTGCGCGGCGCCTTCGGAGAAGTGGACGGGAGCGAACTCGGCGCCGGTGGTTTCCTGCAACTGCGCCATGGCGAAGTGCTCTCCTGTTTGCAGGCCGGTGGTGCTCGCGGTCATGGACTTCGGGTCAGCCTTGGCGGCATCCAGGAGGTCCTTCAGGGTCTTATAGGGGCTGTCCGGCTGCACGGCAATCACAGTGGGATCGATGACCTGGCGTCCCAGGGGCTGGAAACTTTCGCGCGTGTATTTCGCGCCGCGCGCCGGGTCCAGGGGCGAGACGACCACGGACGGGGAGCCTGTGGCGCCGATGGTGTAGCCATCGGCCTTGGCGCTGGTCAGCTGGGTGTAGCCGATCTGCCCACCCGCGCCGGGCTTGTTGATGACTTCAACGTTGGTGCCGAGTTCTTTCTCAAGAATTGGCTGGACCAAGCGGGCGGCTGTGTCTACGGCCCCGCCGGAGGAGAAGGAGACGATCAGCTCGATCGACTTGCCTTTCCTGGGGAAATCGTCCCCGGCGTTGTTCGCGGCGCCTGCGTTGGCGCCACAGCCGGTGAGTCCGATGAGGGCGGCGGCAGCGAAGGCCGCCGCGATGCGTGTGCGGGTCATGGTTCTTCTCCTTTGAAGGGGGTGCAGCAGGGGGTATTTACGTTTCGGGATCTTCGTTGAGGGCTTTGGGCTTACGGAGTTTGAGGAGCGGGCTCAGGATGATGAGGACGCCGACGCCGATCAGGACCATCGAGATGGGGCGGTTGACGAAGATGCCGAAGTCTCCCTGGGAGATTTCCAAGGACTCGCGAAGTGATCGTTCCATCAGCGGTCCCAGCACAAGTGTGAGGACCATGGGAGCCAGCGGAATATCGAGGTGTCGCAAGGCCAGGCCCAGGAGGCCGAAGCCGATCATCACGAAAACATCGAAGACGTTGAAGTTGATGGTGTAGGCGCCGATGACCATGAAGAGCAGGATCAAGGCGGTGAGGATTGAGGCCGGGACTCGAAGTATTGAGGTCCACAGACCAACCAATGGGACGTTCAACAGGAGCAGCAGCAGGTTGCCAATGAAGAGGCTTGCGATGATTGCCCAGGCAATTTCCGAGTGCTCCGTGAACAGGGTCGGCCCCGGAGTGAGGCCTTGCTGAAGGAAGGCGCCCATCAGTACGGCGATGGTTGGCGAGGCTGGGATGCCCAGGGTGAACAAGGGGATCAGTGCAGCGTTGGCGTGGGCGTTATTGGCGGTTTCCGGGCCTGCGACTCCTTCGATCGCTCCCTTGCCCAGCTCGTTGCGGTGCTTGGAGAACTTCTTTTCGGCACCGTAGGCCAAGAGGGAGGAGACTGATCCGGTCATGCCGGGGATGAGGCCAAGGCCAAACCCGATGCCCGTTCCGCGTGCCATGGACGGTGCGCTTCGGCGCCATTCCGTTCCGGTGGGGAGCAGGGAGCGCAGGCCCGGTGCATGCACGGCAGCAGCCTTGGAGTCTTTGCGGTAGGACAGGATTTCGGAGAGGCCAAACACGCCCACGATCACGGCTACAAAGCTCACGCCGTCCAGCAAGTTGTCGGAGCCGAACGTGAAACGGGGTGCGCCGGCCACGGGGTCGATGCCCACCATGGAGATCAGCAAGCCAAGGGCGCCGGAGATGAGGGCCTTGACCATGGACTTGCCGGCCAAAGCCACCAGCAGCGAGATGCCAACCACCATGAGAGCGAAGAATTCCGGGGGACCCACCAGCAAACCCAGCTCGCCGAGGGGTTTGGCGGCGGCCACCAGGCCAAGGGTTGCGATGGTACCGCCAACAAAGGACCCGACGGCGGCGATCGTGAGTGCCGCACCTGCCTTGCCGATCTTGGTCATGGCGTAGCCGTCGATGGTGGTGATGGCTGAGGCCGCCTCGCCCGGAGTGTTCAGCAGGACACTGGTGATGGTTCCGCCATACGCCGTGCCGTAGAAGATGGCGCACAGCATGATGATGGCGCCGGTGGCATCGAGGTTCATGGTGAGGGGGATGAGCAGGGCGACGCCGGCCACGGGGCCGATGCCGGGAAGCACACCGATGATGGTGCCGAGCAGGCAGCCCAGGAAAGCGAAGATCAGGTTCTGCCAGGTCAACGCAGAAGCGAAGCCGTTGGCCAGTTCGTTGAGGGTATCCACGGTTAGAGTCCGATCGAGTTCAGGACGGTAATTCCGGCGGTGGGCAGGGCCACGTTGAGGCCGTAGTTGAAGGCGTAGAAAGCGCCGACGCTTCCGGCCAGGGCGATGATCAGCGATGACACCCAGCCGCGGCGTCCACGGATTTTCAGGTGGTACATCAGAAAGATGAACATGCTCAGCTGGAAACCGATCAAGTCCATGACCGCGGCAAGGAGCGCAAGGCTGACGACGACCGCGATCACCAGGCCGCGGTCCACGCCGCTTGCAGTTTCAGTTGGCTGGCGCAATTCCTGGACGAGCCAAATGGCGGACATGGCAACCAACAGCCCTCCCATCGCGAAGGGGAACATGCCTGGCCCTGGACCCGATGAGGTCCAAAGGCCCAGGTCGATGGAGCTGATCAGCACGTAGACCCCGACGACGACGAACGCTCCGATCCCCGCCAGCACGGTAGGTGCAACGCGGGTGCGCTGGGGCTCGGTCATAACTGACTCCGTTGTCATGGTTTCCTTCTTACGTTCCGTGGTATTTCATTTCATAGAATGAAAGAATATTGCGTCTGAAGAAATAGTGACAGGAGCCACATGTGATGTCAAGCGCAAGGAACTTACATAGAATGAAAGAATGACCGTCAGCTCAACGCACTCCGCCAGTTCCGCCGAGGATGGCCCCAAGGCGGCGAACATGCGCTCACTCTCGCGGGCCCTGGAAGTGTTTGCAGAGCTTCAGCGGGCCGAGCGGCCGCAGCGGTTGAGCGATCTTGCCAGGACGTGTGGCATGAGCCTGCCCACCACACTCAGGATCCTGCGCGTCCTCCAGGACTTCGGGATGGTCAGTCAGACGGACAAGACCTACCGTGTTGGCCCTGCCGTACTTCCCGCGGCCCGCAGCTTCCTGGAAAACGATCCGTTGGTCGTTGCGGCGCGGCCCATCCTGCAGCAAGTTGCCACTCAAACAGCCCGTACGGCGTCCCTCTACACCCGTCTTGGCTTCGAGCGCATCCTGGTGGCCCGTGTGGATGGTGATTCGCCCCTCAGGTACGACCTCCCCTTGGGTAAGCGGCTGCCCCTCACTGTCGGTGCCGCGGGAAAGATCCTGCTGGTGTCCGCCTCCCCGGAGGAACTGCAGCAGGTGGCGTTGGCGGCCGCTGCGTCCGGCCACGAAGCCCCGGAGTTCACTGCCGACGACTTGCGGGCACGGCTACCTCACCCCAGCGAAGATTTCGCTTATTCAGCCGACGAGCGCGCCACTGGCGTGCTCTCGGTTGCCGTAGCAGTACCCAACAGGACGGGCCGGCCCAGCGAATCCATCGCCCTGACGAGTCCCGTGGAAACAGCAACCGAAGCGGAGCTGAAAGCAAGCGTTCCGGAACTCAGACGTGCTGCCGGTCGCTTATCAGAGCTTCTGATGGGGTCTGTCTATTAGATCGGCGGCGCACTGCAGATTCCCTGGGCCTAATTCCGGCAACAGGTGACGGGAGGCCGAACACTTCCTACGATTAGGCTCATGGAACCCACTGGAAGTGCCGAACACATCCGAAGCCTGCACGAGCTGGTGGTCGGTAGCTCTGACATCCATGGAATCTTGAATGGTGTGACTGGCTTCGCCTCCGATGCCATGAGTAAAGCGGCCGGGGAAAACATTGAGTGCGCCCTCACGCTGCGTCGCCGCAAACGCACCTCCACCGTTGCGGGCAGCAGTGAGAGGGCGGTTCAGCTGGACAAGATTGAACAGGCCCTGGGACAGGGCCCCTGTCTGGAAGCCTTGGACGCCGGCCGCCCAGTGCTGCTGGCAGACGTTGCCACCGACACCAACTGGCCGGAGTACAGCAAGGCTTTGGCTGCTGAAGGCGTCCACAGTGCCTTGGGTGTACCTATGGACCTCGGCGAGACATCCCAGGCGGTTATCAACTTCTTCGCCCCAACAGCAGGGATTTTCACGCAAGCGGTGATCGATGAAGCTGCGGCGTTCACTGAGGTTACCGGCAGTACTCTGCGTTTGGCGATCCGGATCGAAACCGTGGAGCAACTCAACGCTGACCTGAAGACGGCGATGTCGTCCAGGACTGTCATCGACCTTGCCTGCGGCGTCATTATGGCCCAGAACCGTTGCAGCCAGGATGAAGCCTTCGAGTTTCTCACCAAGGCCTCAAGCCACAGAAACAAGAAGCTGCATGCCATTGCAGCGGACATCATCGCCCACTTGAGCGGCGGCGCCGGCAATCACTTGCGCTTCGAGGACTGAACTAGCGGTACAAGCCCATCAGCAGCTCCACAATCTGCTCACGCTCACGGGGCGGATCCTTCCTCAACCATGCAGCGTAAACCGGCACCAGGGGGGCGTCGCGCACCGGACGGTAGACGAGCCCACGCCGTCGATATTGATGTGCCGTGGATTCGGCGGTGATGCCCCGGGCCCTGCCGCTGCCGATCACATTCAACCAGTCTTCAATGTCGTGGATGGGGATCACTTCCTGTGGTCGCCCGTGCTCGGGCCAAAGTTCCAAGCTGGTGCTGCCCGTGCGAAGGTCCATGGCCACCGCCCGCTGGGCGATCTGCGCCAGCGTCACTGAACGCTTCGGGGCCAGGGGATCGTCGGAGGACATGGAGCAGTACCGCTTTTCCTCACCTATAAGGACATGCTCGACGGCGGCCGTTTCAGGAAGGCGGCGAAGGATGGCGAGGTCGGTGGTTCCGTCGCGCAGGCCCGCGCTGGGTGTGTTGGAACGGACAAGATGCAGCTCAGTCGCGGCAAATGTGGCAGCCCATCGGCGCTGGAACTCTGTGGTGTGCTCGCCCAGCGCAGACCAGGCATAGCCAATCCGGACATGCCCGGTCCCGGCCCGGGCGTCGCGTTCGAGATCTGCCATGAGTGAGAGGATGCGCCGTGCCTTGGCCAGAACGCCCTCGCCTGAGCTGGTCAGGCTGATGCTGCGCGTGGTGCGCTCCACGAGCCTCACACCGAGGGAGTGCTCCAAGGCCGCAATGTTGCGGGAAACGGCTGCCTGGGACATCCGCAGTTCGATCGCGGCGTCAGTAAAGGTACCTTCTTCGATGACCGCCACCAAGCACCGCAGCTGCCTCAGTTCAACCTCCATGGGGCCCATCCTATTCATGCACTGAGCGCATAAATAGAGGCGTCCATGCATTTAGGGGCAGCCTGGCGGAGGCGCAGACTTTGCCCATGATCCAGAACAGTGCAGCCGGCGTTCAGCCGTCCCGGAAAGCAGGCGGAGCAGCCACCCTGGTGGCCAGCGCCCTGTCCAACCAGCTCGGTGCCGCGAGTGGTTCCCTGGCCTTTCCGGTCATGGGACCGGTTGGGGTGGTGGCGGTTCGCCAGCTCGTGGCCGCCGTGGTGCTCCTGCCGTTGGTCCGGCCCCGGTTGCGCGAACTCAACTGGTCCCAATGGTGGCCGGTTCTCCTCCTCGCTGTGTCCTTCGGAACCATGAACCTTGGCCTGTACGCATCCATCCAGAGGATCGGCCTCGGCCTGGCTGTGACGTTGGAATTCCTGGGACCGCTTGCGGTGGCGCTGATCAGCTCGCGCCAGAAGAGCAGTGCACTGTGCGCGGTGGCGGCAGCCGTAGGTGTCATCGCCATTACGCAGCCTGAAGTGTCGATGGACTTCTTGGGCATTGGGTTTGGGCTTATTGCTGCGTGCAGTTGGGCGGCCTACATTCTCCTCAACCGGACCGTCGGCCGACGGATTCGGGGGATTCAAGGGACAGCAGCCGCAACAGGGGTGTCCGCCACGCTGTTCCTGCCGGTCGCCGTCGTTATTTTTGTCAGCCAGCCCGTGGACGGGTTCTCGGTCCTGTGCGCGGTGGGCGCCGGAATCCTCGCATCGGTGCTGCCGTACGTGGCCGATCTGATCGCGCTGCGGAGGGTTCCGGCCAATCTGTTTGGCGTGCTTATGAGCATCAACCCTGTATTCGCCGCAATCATCGGTGCCGTGGCCCTGCACGAGGACCTTGCCATGGGGCAGTGGGTGGGGATCAGTTTGATCGTCGCGGCCAACGCGGCCGTGCTGTTGCTGGGGCGGAAGCCGGGACCGAAGTGGAAAGAAGCCCCAAGGGGATAGCGGCTGGGGAAGCGGTTGCCGGGGCGATCTTTTGTGACCGGGTGCGACTCACGAAGACCATCGCGAGTGGTGCCAACAGCAGGAGGAGGACAACAGTGCCCAGCCCAGCCATGCTTGCCAGTAAAACCAGCCCTGCCATGAACAAGAGGTGGGTGTCCGGTGCGTCCGTGAACGCGGGGGCGGCCTTCACGGCCATTTCGTGGGGTGACTTCACGTTGTTCTCCTGGGGCGCATCCGTTGCCTGCTTTTCTTTCTACCCATCAGTGCGTGGAACCCGCCAAAAGTGATGCGATTTCAGGAGGTGTTATTTGATCAGGGTCGGCGCAGCGGCATGTCCTTGGCCAGTTTCACCACGATCTTCTTGTCATTGCCGGGGTCCAGGGGGTCGTACCAGAGGGTGGTCTCCTGGCCGTCCACAACAGGCTCGGTGGCCGTCACCAGCAAGGGGCGCTGGACCCAGCGTTGGGTCCCACCCGCATCGTGGAAAGTGAAAGTGACAGTAGTGAGGATTTTGGCGCTGTCGCTGAAGGAAAGGTAGCCCTTGTCGGTGACCCTCGCCGACGTCATGGTGCCGGTACTCATCACAGTCGCCTCCCGTTGCGCGATGGTTCGGCGGGTTCGTGCCGCGACCATTCCCAGGATGCCGAGGAACAAGGAAACAGCCAGGCAACCGGCACCCACCCAGATGAGCACCGGCGGAAAATCCAACTGGAGGGCAGCCGCGGCCACTCCGAGTGCGGCACCCAGCCACGCCAGGGTTCCTCCGAGGGCGAGCCCGAGCTTGCTGTGCCTCATGGCCACGGAAGTCCACGCAATGGAGCTCAGGACAAGTAGGGGGATGCTCACGATGATGGCGGTCATGGCGAGGGCCGGAGGCTCGACGTTTTCCAGGACTGCCAGATGAGGCCAGCCGTAGCCTGCCGCCAATCCACCAATGAATTGGAAAGCCAGCGCCAGCAGGATGCTCATCGGACCGGGGCGTTTGTTGGCGCGGAGTTTCCTGAGGGCGACGGGGTCCACGGTGCTCATGGGGCCATTAAACAGTGCAAGGGGAACCAACTGGGTCAACCATGGAGCCGTTGCCTGAATTGCCGCGGTGTCTCGCCCAGATCTTTGAGGAAATGCCGGTTGAAGTTGGACAAGTTGCTGAAACCAACTTCATAGCAAATGTCTGAGACAGGCTTGTCCGTGCGTTCCAGAAGGCGCCGTGCATGGGCCAGCCGCAGTTTCCGAACAAGATCCGTGAAGTTTTGCCCGGTGGCGCGTTTGAAGTATTTGGAGAACGTGGGCTCGGCCATTCCCACCATTGCCGCAGCTTCCGCCATGGAAACGCTGCCCGAATGGTTGCTGAAGACATATTCCAGCACGATGTCCACCACAGCCTCTGCCTGGCCGTCCAATTGCGGCCTGAACCATTCATCGGCGAGGTATCTGCGATCGTGATCGGGCGCCCGGGTAAGGGTGGCGAACAATGCCAGAAGGTGGTGCAGACGCTCCAAGCCCGTGGAAGCGCCCATGGCTTCGATGGAGGCTGCTGCCGCCCCGGCTGTATGGCCAAGGAACTCAATCCCGCGGGCGGATTGCTCCAACAAAGGCCTGACTTCAGTCAGTTCGGGCACCAGTGCAGCGGCCTGTTCCACCCACTTCCCGTCGAATTGGATCACGGCGTCACGGTTCTCCAGGACTTCCCCGGGTTCCAGGTCACTGACCCAGTCGTGCGGCAGTCCGGATCCCACCAAGGCAACGTGGCCGGCCTCGAAGGTGCCGATATGGTCGCCCACAATGAACTTCCCGGAGCCCTTGCGGATCAGGTGAATCTCGTACTCGGGATGATAGTTCCAGCGGGCTATTGGGCTGGGGTAGTCGTGTTGGTGCCATCTGACCGAATGATGTGGGTCTTCGGGAATCACTTCGCGGTTGGCGCGCATCCCTACCAGCCGGTGTGCCAGGCGCGTCGCTGCATCGTCGCCAGGGTCGGTGGGGCTCACTGGAGGCCTCCAGGGGAGTGGGGAAAATAAGTATCAGTATGCGTCATCAAGGACGCTAGTTGTGCCCCACCGCACACGCCTAGTGTTGAGGAACACGGCGAGGCGCCCGGACACCCCGGTCGAAAGCCCCGCTCCGGTCTTGTACTTCCACGCAGTAGTAGGAGTGCGGAGACTGCGCACCCCCCATGAAGAACGAAGGAGTCCTTAATGCGCCCAAAAACACATGCGGCAGCCCTTGCAGCCGGTGCCCTGTGCATCGTGCTTACCGCTACGGCCTGCGCTGGAGCGGGCGGATCAGGGGCGGATGCGCACAACAGCATCAGCGTCCTGATGGTCAACAACCCGCAGATGGAAGACCTGCAGAGGCTCACGGCGGATAACTTCACCAAAGAGACTGGGATCAAGGTCAACTACACGGTGCTGCCCGAGAACGACGTTCGGGCAAAGATCAGCCAGGAATTCTCCAGCCAGGCAGGCCAGTATGACGTAGCCTCGCTGTCCAACTACGAAATCCCGTTCTACTCGGCCAACGGCTGGCTGGCGCCGCTGGACAACGTTGCCAAGGACCCTGCGTTCAACCAAGCCGACATCCTTCCGGCCTACACCGCATCCCTGACTGGCACGGACGGCAAGCTCTACGGTGAACCCTTCTATGGCGAATCGTCCTTCCTCATGTACCGGAAAGATGTTTTCGACGCCAAGGGCCTGACGATGCCGGACAAGCCAACCTGGGACGAAGTGGCAGACCTCGCCGCCACGGTGGACGGGGCGGAACCCGGGATGAAGGGAATCTGCCTGCGCGGCCAGCCTGGTTGGGGCCAGGTCTTTGCGCCCCTCACCACCGTGGTCAACACGTTCGGCGGCACGTGGTTCGACAAAGACTGGAACGCCAAGGTCGATTCCCCCGAATTCACTGAGGCAACAGAGTTCTACACCAAGCTGGTCCGGGAACACGGCCAGGCCGGCGCAGCCCAGGCAGGCTTCACCGAATGCCTGAACAACCTCACCCAAAGCAAAGTGGCCATGTGGTACGACGCCACCTCGGCGGCGGGCGCATTGGAGGCCGCGTCCTCCCCGGTGAAGGGCAAGATCGGTTATGCACAAGCCCCGGTGAAGGAAACCACCTCCGCCGGTTGGTTGTGGACCTGGTCCTGGGCTTTGCAGGCGGCGTCAAAGAAGAAGGACTCCGCCGAAAAGTTCATCGCTTGGGCCAGTTCCAAGGACTACGAAGAACTGGTGGCCTCCGAGCTCGGCTGGGCCAAGGTGCCGTCGGGTAAGCGCATCTCCACGTACGAGAATGCAGAATTCCAGGACGCTGCTCCGTTCTTCGAAGCCGAACGTTTCGCCATTGAGAACGCAGATCCGAAGAACCCCGGCGTCCAGGAGCGGCCCGCCGTCGGAATCCAGTTTGTCGGCATCCCCGAGTTCGCCGCGCTTGGCACCAACGTTTCCCAAGGCGTCAGCTCTGCAATTGCCGGTCAAGGAACCGTGGCCGATGCACTGGCCAAGGGGCAGGAAGCCGCGCAAAAGGTTGGCGACAAGTACAAGAAGAAGCAATAACGGAACCGCAGGAGAATATTATGACTACCGCAACGGCGCGCATCTCCCGCCCGGGACAAGCCACAGCCAAAACTTTACGAAACAAAGCATCGCGGCAACGCGCCCTGGATTGGGCACGGCGAGCGCCGCTGCTTCCGGCCCTCATCTTCCTCATCATTGTCACGCAGCTCCCGTTCGTGGTGACCCTGATCATTTCGTTCCTGAACTGGAACAGCCTGAGTCCCGGCACCACGGGTTTTGCCGGCTTCGAGAACTACGTCACGGTCCTCACCGATCCCGACCTCCGCCAAGCCATCTTCACCACAGTCATCCTCACGGTTTCGGTGGTCCTGGCGAGTCTGGTCATCGGCCTTGGCCTGGCCCTTCTGTTGGATAAGAAATTCATCGGACGCGGCCTGGCAAGGACGCTGCTGATTGCACCGTTCCTGGTAGTGCCCGTGGCCGCTGCCCTGATCTGGAAGCACGCACTGCTCAACCCCGTCTACGGGCTGATCAATGGCGTCCTGACCTGGGTCTGGTCACTGTTCGGCAGCGATACACCTCCCCAATTGGATCTGCTGTCCCAAGCTCCGCTGATGGCTGTGATCATTTCGCTGGTGTGGCAGTGGACTCCATTCATGATGCTCATCCTGCTGGCCGGGCTGCAGTCCCGGCCCATGGACACCGTGGAGGCGGCCCAGATGGATGGGGCCACGCCGTGGGCCATCTTCCGGCACCTGACGCTCCCGCATTTGCGCCAGTACCTGGAACTCGGGGGACTGCTGGGCGCGATCTACATCGTCCAAAATTTCGACGCCGTTTTCACCCTTACGTCGGGTGGCTTGGGTACCGCGAATCTTCCGTATGCGATTTACCAGACGTTCTACTTCGCCAATGAATACGGGCTGGCTTCCGCTGCCGGCGTTGTGGTGGTCATTGGCACCATCCTTGTGGCGACCTTCGCCCTCCGCACCGTTTTCTCGCTCTTCAAGAAGGAGGCGGCACGATGAGCACACTCAGTCCTGCCACAGCCCGCACCACGCCGGAAAAATCCAGCCCGCCCGCCGTTATCCGACGTCGCGGCAAGTCCCGGATGGATCCAACGCGAAACAACACGGCCGCCGGCATCGCAGCCTGGCTGCTGGCATTGCTCTTCGCCACGCCGGTCCTGTGGATGATACTGACCTCGTTCCACTCCGAGACGGACGCCGCCACCAACCCTCCGTCCGTGGCTGCCAATCTCACTGTGGATGCTTACAAGGAGTTCTTTGGGGAGTCGTCCGGCGTCAGCCCATGGCCATCGCTGATCAACTCTGCCACCGCCTCCATCCTGTCCACGGTCCTGGTTCTCGTCCTGGCCATCCCCGCCGCCTACGCACTGTCCATCCGGCCGGTGAAGAAGTGGACGGACGTCATGTTCTTCTTCCTCTCCACCAAGATGATGCCCGTGGTCGCAGCCATCCTGCCGCTCTACCTTTTCGCCAAGACAGTGGGCGCACTGGACAACATCTGGTTCCTGATCCTCATGTACACCTCCATGAACCTGCCCATCGCGGTGTGGATGATGCGGTCCTTCCTTGCCGAAGTTCCGGTCGAAATGCTGGAAGCTGCACAGATTGACGGGGCCAACCTGATCCTCACGCTGCGCAAGGTGATCGCCCCCGTGGCGATGCCCGGGATCGCGGCCACAGCCCTGATCTGCTTCATCTTCAGTTGGAACGAACTGCTGTTGGCCCGGGTACTCACTGGTGTCGTTGCCGGTACGGCTCCCGTGTTCCTCACAGGATTCGTCTCCAGCCAAGGCCTCTTCCTCGCAAAAGTCTGCGCGGCCGCCGTCGTCATTTCGCTTCCAGTACTGTTCGCCGGATTCGCCGCACAGGACAAGCTCGTCCAGGGCCTCTCGCTCGGCGCGGTCAAGTGATTCGGCGCGGTCAACCAACCAATTCCAAAGGACTCCCAGCATGACAACCCCAACCACTCAAACCCCTCTGCCCAACCAGCCCGTACTTCCAGCCACCATGCGTGCCTCCATCCTGCAGCGGCAGGGCGGGATGACCATGGAGACCCTGCCCATCCCGCACCTTGACGCCGACCAGGTGCTGGTGCAGGTTTCCGCCGTCGGAGTCTGTGGAAGCGACGTCCACTACTACGAGCATGGCCGGATCGGCGAGTACGTGGTGGACCACCCGTTGATCCTCGGCCACGAACTCTCGGGAAGGATTGCCGCCGTCGGACGTTCCGTGGACCCTGCCCGCATCGGTGCGAGGGTCGCCGTCGAGCCCCAACGTCCATGCCGGACCTGCAAGCAGTGCAAAGCCGGACGCTACAACCTCTGTCCTCAGATGGAGTTCTACGCGACCCCGCCGGTGGACGGAGCCTTCGCCGAGTACGTCACCATCCAAAGCGATTTCGCGTACGACATCCCCGACAACGTCAGCGACGAAGCCGCCGCCTTGATCGAGCCGCTCTCGGTGGGACTGTGGGCGTGCGAGCGGGCGGAGATCAAGCCCGGCAGCCGGGTCCTGATCGCCGGCGCCGGCCCCATCGGCATTATCGCCGCGCAAGCCGCCCGGGCCTTCGGTGCGAGTGAAATCCACATCACGGACATCGCCGAAGACCGCCTCGCTTTTGCCTTGGAACACGGTGCGACGCACGCGTTGAACGCAACTACGGACAGCATGGAAGGGCTCGACGTCGATGCGTTCATTGACGCTTCCGGCGCACCTCAGGCGGTCCGTTCCGGCATCAAGGCCGTCGGGCCCGCGGGCCGCGTGATCCTGGTGGGGCTGGGGGCGGACGACGTCGAACTACCCGTTTCCTACCTCCAGAACCGCGAGATCTGGCTCTCCGGCGTGTTCCGCTATACCAACACCTGGCCCCTTGCCATCCAACTCCTTACGGACGGAAAAGTGGATCTGGACATCCTGGTCACGGGCAGGTTCACCCTCGCTGAGTCCGAGGCAGCGCTTACTGCGGGCAAGCAGCCCGGGCAGCTCAAAGCCGTGGTGTACCCGGGCCGATGAAATCGCTTGAAGACACACTGAAAAAATAATCTCCGAAACCCGGCGTCACGTTTCCGCAGGTCAAGGCACATATCCAGTGCCCACGTCGTTGAACCGCGTAATGCGCCGTTGCCCTTTTCGGCTGCTTCGCGGTTGAACGACAGTGTTAGCAGCGATGGGTGTGGCGGGTTCTGGGGCCCGCCCGGGGCGCCGTCGCTGCGTAAACCGGGCTAGTGCGGTCGGCCGTCTGAGTCGCGTCCGACCGCACGATCCGGTTGACCGCCCAGAGTGTGAGCAAAACCCGATGATGACAGACAGCTTGTCCAAAGTCTGGTGAATGACGCAGGCATAAACCTAAACTGACCGCATGGCTCAGACCCAGGCTCGCACTCTCCGCGCTGTTTCCCTGGCATTCGCCACGGCAGCCTTTCTGGCCGGCTGTGCGGGAAGCGGCACCAGCCCATTTGTCGGCGTTTGGGGTGATACCGGCGACCCCAAGCAACCTTCCCTCGAGTTGAAGTCCGACGGCAACGCGACAGGAACGGATGGTTGCAACAGGCTCATCGGCTCTTGGAAGGAAGACGGTAAAACCATCACGTTCGGAGGTTTCGCGTCTTCCCGGATGGCCTGCGAAGGCGTTGACACGTGGCTCTCCAACGCTGCCACAGCAAAGATCCAGGAAAACGGAAAGCTGGCGGTGTTCGGCCAGGGCGGTGACGAGATCGGCACGCTGGCTGCCCGCAAATAGCGGGCCCTCCCACACAAGGGGTTTCACAAGAGTCTTTGAGGCAGCTGTGATGGATTCAAATGTAGAGGGCATCGAGCAATCGGTCTCCACGGGAACATTGCCCGGTTGGGAACAGGTTGATGCGCGGGTCATCGCGTCCCTTGAGCGGAACCGGGCCTGCACGGACGGAGCGGTGGCGGACTACATTCCCGTCCTCGCGCAGGCCGATCCGGAACTCTTCGGCGTGTGCGTGGTGGAAGTGGACGGTGGACTGCACGTTGCCGGCGATAGTGAGGTGGAGTTCTCCATCCAGTCCATTTCCAAGGCCTTCGTCTACGCTTTGGTCTGCGAGGAATACGGTCATGCTGCCGTGGCTGACATGGTGGGGGTGAACAACACCGGCTTGGCGTTCAACTCCGTGATAGCGATCGAACTCAACGAAGGCCACCCCATGAACCCCATGGTCAATGCCGGCGCACTGGCCACCACCGCCCTCATGCCCGGCGCTGCGCCGGATGAGCAGTGGGCCGCCATCCAGGCAGGACTGTCTGCCTTCGCAGGCCGGGACTTGGTGCTCGACGAGGAGGTGTACCAGTCCGAAGCCGCCACCAACACCCGCAACCGCGCGATAGCCCGCCTCCTGGAAAGTTATGGCCGGATCAACCGGGATCCGTTGGAGGTAGTGGACCTATACACCAAGCAATGCTCACTGCTGGTCAGTGCCCGCGACCTCGCCATTATGGGCGCGACGCTTGCCGATGGCGGCGTCAACCCGGTGACAGGTGAGCGGGTGGTCTCAGCGGACGTATGCCGGGACACCCTTGCGATCCTTGCGGCGAATGGCCTGTACGAAAGGTCAGGGGAGTGGCTGTTCGAGATCGGGCTCCCCGGTAAGTCCGGAGTGTCTGGTGGCCTGCTCACGATATCCCCCGGCAAGGCGGGAATCGGGACATTCTCACCACGGCTCGACCCCGCGGGCAACAGCGTTCGCGGCCAACAGGCCACCGCGTATCTCTCCCGTGTGCTGGGCTTGAATATCTTCGCGTCCCAAGCGGTTGCATCGAGCCAGAACCGCGGTTCCTGAGCTACCGCGTGACCGCCCGCATGGTGTTGTTCCGCTTCTCGTGGGTGAGCTCAGCCAAGCCGAGGGCTTCCAGCAGGGGCGGCATGTACATTCCGAACCGGCCACGGTAGCCCTTGCGGAGTCCGTACCAACCGCCCACGGGGTTGTCCTCGCTCCGACCCCAGGCTTCGACGGTTCCGGGGACGGCGTCTTTACCTTCGTCGGAGGCGCCGAGGGGAACCCAGTCGCCTTGTTCCAGGAGCCATGCATGCAGGTCCTCGATGGCGCGCAGCTGGTAGAGCAATTTGGTGGATCCCACTTGGCAAACAAGCGCCGGGGGATCCGCGGTTTCGTCCTTGTACATGGTGTAGTCGGAAGATCCGGGGGGGAGTCGTGAGCTGCCAGGGATCTTCTTTGGTTCCAGCGGCCATGGGTGTGTCCTTCCTGAGGTAGTGCACACGCTACACAGAGTCGGCCTGCGTGTCTGCTGATTCCGAATGCACGTTGCCGGACGCCAGCGGATTCTCGATCTCATCGGTCATCATGCGTGCTGCGAAGAGTGCCACAAATGCCATGATCGGGCACACCAGGCCGGCGATGAGGAAAATGAGCCAGATGGGAACAACCTCGGCGATTGGTCCGGCGAGGGCCATGGACACGGGCATCAAGGCCAGCGACACGAAGAAGTCCAGGCTCGAAATGCGGCCGAGCAAATGACGTGGAACGCGGCGTTGCAGCAGAGTTCCCCAAATGACCACGCCAACGCCCTCGGTCACACCGAAGATCAACATCGCAGCCCCGAGCATCCAAAAGCTATCCATGAAACCAATGACGGCAACCGGCAAGCTCCCCAAACCCCACGTCACCACCATCACTGTCAGGTAGCGCCGGGGGAGGCGGAAGGACGCGGTTGCCAAGGCTGCGATGGCACTGCCCACACCCATGATCGCCAGGAGGAAACCGAACATCCGGGAGTCGCCACCAAGCTGGTCCTGGACAACGAAGGGAAGAAGGACCTCAATGGGTCCCATCAGGAACAGCACTGACAAGCACGCCCAAATGAGGGTCCACAGGAGCCACGGCGTCCGGACGGTGTAACTGAAACCCTCCCGGAGATCCTTGAACAATGAGGACTTGGCCGGTGCCTCGCCTGACGTAGGTGTGGGGTGCCCGCCCAGGCCTTGACGGCTCAGTAGATTGACGATTCCGAACGCCAGGAAATGGCAGACGGCCACACCCGCTACGGCATGTGCGGGCGATAGCACTGCTACCAATATGCCCGCAATGGCCGGACCTGCAGCCTGTTGGAGAATCGGACGGACCGTACCCTCCAGCCCGTTTGCGGCCAACAGGTCTTCGGCGGGCAGGATGCGCGGAAGCATGGCCGAGTAGGCCGGAAAGAAGAATGCCTGTCCCACGCCCAGAACGAAAGCGCCGACGGCCAGGTGCCACAGCTGGATGACGTTGAGCATGGCCAACGCGGTGATGGTGGCGATGACGGCCAGGTTGGCGCCCTCCACTGCGATGATCAGGAGCCGCTGCGGAAACCGGTCGGCTGCGATGCCGCCGGCCAACACGAACCCCACCAAACCGATGCTGGCCGCAGTGGCAACCAAGGACAGTTCCAAGGGACCGCCACCGAGGTGGATCACCTCATAGACCATCGCCACAGCCCACATGCCGGATCCGAAAATCGAGATGGACAGAGCGGAAATCAACACCCGGAATTCCCGGTGCGCGAAGGGACGCAGCGCTCTCAGGGCGGCCATCACACTAGCCTAAGCCTGTGCAGTGACACTGTGGAAGGCGCGCCTGTGGAGGGAAAGTTGGCAGGCGGCAGGGGCCGGAAGGCTGCCAAGGCTGAAACTTCCTGTCCTTGCGGGACTGCTTCCGTGAATGCACTCCAGTCTACGCCGAGGGGAGTTCCATTGTGGGGTGCGCTCTGCGCGGAATCCTGTCCACATAAGCCCTGGTCCGGGTCTCGCAACGCAGGGGTGTGGCATAGGCTGAAGCCAGCAGTTCCCCGTGAAACGACCTGACTGCCAAGGAGAGGTGAAGATGCCCAAACGCCCCAACCCTGCGGTGAAGATCGCCCAGGAAACAGCCCACAACGCTGTGTTTGATGAGCAAGGCAACACCAAGCCCGGCGTACACAACGTGCTGCTAAGGGCGGTTGAAGTCCAGCGACCACTGGTCCTGGCCAACCTCCGCCGGCTCCAGCGCCGGCACCCTCACGACTCACCGGCGCAGCTTGCCGCGAAACTGGAGCGCCACTACCTGCTCGCCATCTCCGGTGGGGGTGCAGCGGTGGGTGCTACCGCCGTCGTGCCTGGTATTGGAACCGCAGCGTCGCTGGGACTTTCCGCGCTCGCCACGGTGGGGTTCCTCGAAACCACCGCGCTGTACGCATCGTCCTTGGCGGAACTTCATGGCATCCGCCTGACCGACCCCGTGCGCGCACAGACCATGGTCATGGCCATCATGCTGGGCGAGGAAGGCACCTCCATGCTCGGGGCGCTGAGTGGTCAGTCCTTGGGACGGGGCAAGGGAGTGACGAATGCGTGGGGCAGGACCCTCACCAAGAAGATCCCGGGCAGTGGATTCGGCGTGGTCCGGGACACCATCCAACGCGCCTTCCTGAAGAGCCTCGTGAAGCGGCAGGGATCGGCATTCCTCGGCCGTGCCCTTCCGTTCGGTGTGGGCGCCGTGGTGGGTGGTGCCGGCAACCTCATGATGGGCCGCGCCGTGGTTTCCACCGCCAAGGAAGCGTTCGGTCCGCTGCCTGACACCGTGCCTGGTGAGCTGCTCCCGGGGGCACCAAAAAACGATCTGACCAACCCAACGCTGGAAGGCGGTAACAGTGGACCTGAACGCTGACCTCGGGGAGTCTTTCGGCTCGTGGACCATGGGAGACGACGCCTCGATGTTCCGCATCGTGAGCAGCGCCAACGTTGCCTGCGGCTTCCACGCCGGCGATCCCCTGACCATGCTCGACAGCTGCCGCGCGGCCTTTGAACTGGATGTCCGCGTTGGCGCCCATGTGGGCTACCGGGACCTGGCGGGCTTCGGCCGGCGTTCCTTGGACATGACGTTCGACGAACTCTTCGGCGACGTGCTGTACCAACTGGGCGCCCTCGACGGCATGGCCCACGCAGTCGGGGCTTCCGTGGATTATGTGAAGCCACACGGGGCCCTTTACAACAGGATTGTCCGTGACGCAGAGCAGGCCGAGGCCGTGGTTGCCGCCGTCCACGCGTATGATCCCGGGCTGCCCGTCCTTGGGTTGCCGGGATCGGCGTGGTTGACACTCGCCGAGGAGTCCGGGCACCCCGTGTTCCGCGAAGCGTTCGTTGACCGGGCCTACCTGCCGGACGGCACGCTGGTACCCCGGACCCAGGAGGGGGCAGTTCTGCATGACCCCGCCGCCGTGGTGGCCCAGGCCGTACGGCTGGCAACACGCCAGGAAGTCCTGGCCATCGACGGAACAGTTGTGCCGGTGCAGGCCGACTCCCTGTGCATCCACGGGGATACGCCCGGGGCCGTGACCATGGCTGTCGCCGTTCGGGAAGGCCTTGACCAGGCCGGTGTGCAGATTGAAGCGTTCGCCTAGTTCCGGATTGCGGCGTTCTGAGAGGCTGGAGGCCTGATGGGTGCAGTTGTGGTGGCGCCGGGGTCAATGACCCTTGCCGTTGGTCCGGACCAGGTCCTGGACCGCGCGTCCATGCACCTGGCCAATGCCCTGCTGGGCAACCCGGACTCCGCACCCGGACTTGAGGTGCTGTTGGGCGGCCTCAAGCTGAGGTTCGTGACAGGTTCGGCTGTGGCAGTCACAGGTGCCGAGGGCGTGGTGACCCTCAACGGCTCCGAACTTCCGCTGAACAAAGCGGTCCGGGTGGCGCCAGGCTCAATGTTGGAGTTCGGCCCTGCGCTATTTGGGATTCGGTACTACATGGCTGTTCAGGGCGGCGTGGAAGTTCAGGCCGCACCGTTGCCCGCTGGAGGTGCCGTGGCGTTCGGGCGGCCCCACGGCCACGGCTTCCCGGAGGTCAAACACCCTGCCCGGCGTGCTTTGGACCCCGAACGTCCCGTGGTCGTCCGCGTTACGAACAGGCCTCAGGCCCGAAATTACGACGCCGGCACGTGGCTTCGGCTGACCAGCGAGCCATGGATTCTCTCACCGGAGTCGGACCGCGCCGGCGCACGGTTGTCGGGCCGTCCGCTCAAGGTTGGCCCCCAGCAGGACAGGGCCGCGACCCAGGCACCCCAACCACAACCGCTGGAATCAGGCTTGGTCCTCTTGCCGCCGTCGGGCCTTCCCGTCATAGCGCTGGCCGGCCATCCGGAAACTGCCGAGTCGCCAGCCATCGCACTGGTCCGGGACGAGGACCTGGACCTGATCGGCCAAGCACGGCCGGGGCAGATGGTGCATCTGCTGGGCTGATTCAGTCCTGGCCGCGAGCGGCAAGCCGCTGCATCTGCCAACCATGCACCTCGGGCAACCAATCCAAGGGGGCCGATGGGCCAACGCGGGGGTCGTCGGGTTCCCGGCCGTCCCGCAGCGCCTGCACGTATGCGCGATCCAGTTCGATCCGTGCCCGCAGCTGCCCGGCTCCTCCCACCGAGCCGTGACCGGGGATGACTGCAACAGCTTCGGTGGCAACCGTTTCGAACAGCCGCAGCGCTTCGAAGTAGTCCTCCAACGGATCCGCGGCCTGCAGGTCGAGGAATGGCATCAGAATGTCTGAGAGCATGTCGCCCGCAACCAGGACGCCGGACTCCTCGATCAGCAGCGCCGCATGGCCCGGGGCGTGAGCTTGATGCTCAAGCACGCGGACCGTGGGGCCATCCCAGGGGACCCGGGTAGTGTCGGCGGGCAGGCCCGTGATGAGTCCGAGCAGATCCATCGGGATCTCCTCGGCGTATTCCGGCGGCAGCCCCTCGGCTATCTGATCCTTCCAGTCCGCGCTGGACAGGACATCCCGGATGGAAGCCGCGCAGCGTGCTGTTCCGTAACGCGGCGGATCACCGAAATCCGGGTGCCACAGCACGTGATCCCAATCAGGGTGCGTGGAGAAGCCTGCCACGACCGGTTGGCCCAACCCGCGCAGGTCTTTCGCGATCTCCGCCATTTCAGTGACAGTGATGCCGGGGTCGATCAGCAACACGCCGTTCGGGCCCTGAACCACAGTGCATTGACTCTGGATGAATTCGCTCTCGTGAACCAGAACGCCGTCAGCGACTTGTTTCAGCATGGATATGCCTCCCGCTTGCACTACAACCTGGGGCCGACCCGGTGTCAGCCTTGGAGTTTCTGGGCCAGCATGACCAGGATTCCGCTGGGGCCGCGGAGATAGGTGAGTTTGTACACATCACCGTAGGTTGCCACACCGCGCAGGGGGTGGCATCCGTGCTTCGCCGCAATCTCAAGGGCTTGGTCGATGTCGTCCACCGAGAAGGCAACGCGGTGCATTCCGATCTCGTTGGGAAGGGTTGGGTTCGTTTCGATCGCGTCAGGGTGGATGTATTCGAAGAGCTCGAGTTGACCGTTGCCATCCGGTGTTTGGAGCACCGCAATTTTTGCGTGGTTGCCATCCAGCCCTACGGCGGTGTCTGCCCACTCACCGCTGACCGTGTCACGCCCCAGCACCGTGAGGCCGAGGTCCGTGAAGAAGGCGATCGTTTCGTCGAGATCCCGAACCGCGATACCAACGTTCTCAAGTTTGATAGGCATGCCGTTGAAGTTACCAAGGCAGGCCGGATAGCTCCAGTGCCCCGCGCTACCCAAACAGCAGATGCGCCACCGTGAAGATCGCCAACCCGGCCAGCGCGCCCACCACGGTTCCGTTGATGCGGATGTACTGGAGGTCCTTGCCCACCTGAAGCTCGATCTTCTGTGACGTCTCCTCGGCATCCCAGCGCGCCACGGTGTCCGAGATGACGCCGGCGATGTCCGAACGATAAGTGTTCACCAAGTACCCGGCAGCGTCGCCGATCCACGCGTTGACCTTGCCGGCCAGTTCGTCATCGTTAACCAGGCGCGCACCGAAATCGCGGACGGCGCTCTTGAAGCGCAGGCTCAGTTCGCTGTCGGGATCGTCGACGGCGTTGAGGAGCGCCGTCTTCACGGTTCCCCATGTTCGCGACGCAAGTTCGCGGACCTCCGGATCGCCCAGGATTTGCGCCTTGATGCTTTCGGCGCGCTCGATCATGGCGGGATCATGCTGCAGGTCCTGTGCCAGGTCCGTGAGGTATGCATCGATGGATTGGCGTACCTGGTGGTTCTGGTCCGCTTGAACGGCCCGGACAAATTTGGAAAGCTCCACGTGGACCCGGTCTCCCACCAGGCCATCCAGGAACGTCGGCACCCAGACCGGTGAGCGGTCCGAAACGAGCCGGTTCACCGTGGCGTGGTTTGCGTCCACCCAGTCGGCGGCGCGGTCAACCAACAGGTCAACCAGTGTGTGGTGATGCCCATCGGCGAAGATCCGTTCGGCCATCCGGCCCACGGGCGGTCCCCAAGGCGGGGTGAGCAGGTGCTTGCGGACCAAGCCTTCGATAACCGCCTGGACGTCGTCGTCGTTAAGGACGGTGAACGCACCGCGGATGATCGCCCCGCCTTCCTTGGCCACGCGTTCGGCCCCGCCCGGCGCCGACAACCACCGGCCGGCCTTGCGGGCAATGTCGATGCTCGCCAACTTGTCCTGCACAACCTCCTGGGACAGGAAGTTGCTCTCGACGAAGTCGCTGAGTGATTCGCCGATCTGGTCCTTGCGGCGGGGAATGATGGCCGTGTGCGGGATCTTAAGGCCCATGGGGTATTTGAACAGCGCCGTCACGGCGAACCAGTCGGCTAGGGCGCCCACCATGCCGCCCTCGGCTGCAGCCCGGACATATTCCAGCCACGGATACTGCTTCTGGAACGCAAATGCCACCGTAAAGATCACTGCCATCGCGATCAGCAGGGCCAGCGCCAACCGTTTCATGCGCTGAAGCGCGGCTGCTTTCTCCATGTCGCCAGCTGAGAGGCCGACGACGGCGGACCCGCCCCGCGCGGGTGCGGAACCTGTCGTCGACGTGGGCTGAGTGGGGTTGGTGACGTCTTCGGTTGGGATTTGTTCAGAGTTCACCTGCATTAGCCCAGCGTAGCCCCCGTACATGCAGCTGCGTGGGCTACCGTGTCTGCATGACTAGCGACGACTTCGCTCCAAGCCGGCCCAAGGTCTATGCCCATCGCGGCGCCAGCGCGGCCTTTGCCGAGCACACCCGTGCCGCATATCTGAAGGCCATTGCTGATGGTGCCGACGGTGTGGAATGCGATGTCCACCTGACCCGGGACCAGCATGTGGTGCTGCTGCACGACGCCAACCTGGACCGGACGTCCAACGGCACGGGTCCAGTCGCGGAGCACACCTTGGAAGAACTCCGGGCGCTGGATTTCTCCTCATGGAAGGGCGCACGCATCCCCGAGGCCTTTGGGGGAGTGTCGGATCAGTTCCTGACGTTGCCCGAATTGTTGGACATTCTGCGGGGAGCCGGCCGCGAGATTGGGCTGGCCATTGAGCTCAAGCACCCCAGTCCATACCAGCTCAAGCTCGAGGACAGCGTGTTGGCCCTGCTCGAAGCGGAAGGATGGACACCGGAGGAATCCCGGTTGGAGAACATCCGGATCTCCTTCATGAGCTTTGATACTGATTCCATTCAGCGCCTGCTCCGGAGCGTTCCCAAGGAATACATCTGCCAGCTGGTGGATGACTTCACGGTTAAGGAGCTCCGGCAGGAACTTGGTTTGGGCTTCCTGACGGGCGGTGCGTTGGCCAACGTCATGCGCGCCACGCAGCTTGAAGCCGAACGGGTCCTGGATGAAGGTGAAGTGTTGATTGCCGGCCCCGGAATTGAATACGTGAGGGAGCATGCACGGAACGTTCAGCGCTGGTTGGAGGCAGGCCGCATCTTCCGCGTGTGGACCGTTGATTCCGAAAAAGACGTCGCCCTGTGCCAAGGCCTCGGCATCCACGAGATCACCACGAATAAGCCGGCCCAGGTCCTGGCGCAGCTCTTGGTCTCCAACTAGGTAGCAGTTGAGGCCGTTTGAGATCCCAAACGGCCTCAACTGCTACTTACTTGGGTCGGGCTTTGGGGGTTTCCGCGCTTGTGATTGAGTGGTCTCATGTCATTTCGCTGGTCAGCACAAGCAACCCAAACCACTTCCGCAGTAGCTTTGAGCGCTCTGCTCCTGGCCAGCGCCGCGAAGCACTTCCGCACCCCAAAGTTCTACTACCCCGTTGTTCCGGACTACCTGTGCCGCAAGGATGAGCCGGGAAGCCGTCCCAATGGCCCCCTGGCAGTCATGTCCCGCGAGGAATGGGTTGCCTCTTCCGGGCTGCTTGAGGTGACTGCCGCCGTCGGGCTTCTTGTCCCGGCCACCCGGAGGGTTGCCGCGGATGCAACCACCGCGATGTTCACTGCATTCCTTGCCGGGCATATAGATGCACTTCGACGCGCGTACGGCCCCAACGGCACGGCGAACGAGCGGCGCATCCACACTGTTCGCCTGCCTCTTCAGATTCCCTTGATTCTGTGGTCGTGGAGTCTCCGGAAATGAGCACCAGTTCCGCTCCCATGAAACTCAGGGAGTCGCCGGCGTTCAAGATCGCAGTGTCGTTGAGTATCGCCACAGGTCTCTATGGTGTGTCATTCGGGGCGCTTGCCGTGGCGTCGGGGTTCGATTTCTGGCAGACGATGGTGTTGAGCCTCCTGCTGTTCAGCGGGGGATCGCAGTTCGCCTTCATCGGTGTCGTGGCGGGTGGCGGCTCCGGCATTGCAGCTATGACAGCAAGCGCCCTCCTGGGCCTTCGCAACGGAATTTACGGCATGCAGATCAATGCCATGCTGCGTCCCGGCGGATGGAAGCGATACGTTGCCGCCCATGTGACCATCGATGAATCCACGGCCACGGCGTCCGGTCAGTCCGATCCTGACGAGCAACGCCGCGGGTTCTGGACCGCGGGTATCGGCATATTCATTCTGTGGAATATCTTCACTGCCATCGGAGCCTTGGCCGGCGACGCCATGGGGGATCCCAAGCAGTGGGGCCTGGACGGAGCTGCCGTTGCAGCGTTCCTGGCCCTGTTGTGGCCGAGACTTAAGGGCCGCGAACCGTGGGCAATCGCCGCCGCCTGCGCACTGGCGACCATCCTGGCCGTCCCGTTCGTCCCGTCAGGCGTTCCTATCCTGGTGGCGGCGGTCGTGGCGGGCGTCATCGGCTGGTTCAGCCACGCGCGCATGGATGAAGGACTCGAACCTGACGTGGATCCTTACGCAGGGAAGCGCGGGCGCGAACACGGGGAAAAGAAATGAACCTCTGGCTTTGGATCCTTATCGCCAGCGCACTGGCGTATCTCACCAAGCTGGTGGGCTACTTCGTGCCGGCCAAGC
Source organism: Paenarthrobacter aurescens (assembly GCF_025421775.1). Lineage (GTDB taxonomy): Bacteria > Actinomycetota > Actinomycetes > Actinomycetales > Micrococcaceae > Arthrobacter > Arthrobacter aurescens_B. The sequence continues at coordinate 234,803 of NZ_JAOEFX010000009.1, forward strand.
TGCTGGAGAGCCCGCGGATCATGCACGTCGCCGGCACCATGACCATTGGCTTGCTGGCATCGCTGACGGTGGTGAATGCCGTTGCTTCAGGTCAGGGCCTGGTTCTCGACGCCCGCGTAGGCGCTTTGGTGGCTGCCGCCATTGCCCTGTGGCTTCGCGCGCCGTTCCTGGTTGTCGTGATCTCGGGCGCAGCAGCCGCAGCATTGCTGCGGCTGCTGGGTTGGGGCTAGCGGTACTGCTGGCCGTTGGGCTGCTGGACCGGCGGCTGGGCGTAGTTTTGCGGGTACGCCTGCGGGTACGCCGGCGGGTAGGCCTGCGGGTACGCGGGTGGGTAGGCCACGAACTGCCGCCCGGCTGCAGGTCCGAGGTACCGGGCGGAGCCGTAGGAGAGCATCGGCACGAAGACAACTGGCAGCAGGACCAGGCCAACCGTGTAGCCGGCGTCCTTTCCAAACGACTTGGCGAGGTCGTTCAATGACACGATGCCGAAGTAGATGCCGGCAAACGGGATGAAGAACAGCAGGTACCAGTACCAAGGACGGCCGGCGATCTCCAAGAGTTTAATGCCGTTGTAAACCGGCACGAACGCACCCCAGGCGGGGCGGCCGGCCTTGGTGAAGATTCCCATGTAGAGCACACCGACGATCGCGAAAACCACGGCGAAGTAGATCAGCATAAACAGCAGGACGAGGCCAGCCGTGGCAGCGGACCCGGCGCCGCTGGAAGAGTATGAGCTCAGGGGAATATTCATGCGCTCGACACTACGGTGGGTGGGGCCCACCCGCCATGGGCAGGACTCACCATCGGGTGCCGGGCAACCGGAGCCTAGAAGGGCTCGGTAAGTGTCACGCCCGGGATATCCGATTGCCCGGGAAGCGGCCGGGACGGGCGTTCTGTCCGGATGGCATCCTCGATCAAGGCCACGGGACGTTTCCAGGCCTGGGATCCCGGTTCCATGGTGTCCACTGCCCCAATCAGCATGGCCACGAGGCGGACCATATCTTCAATGGTGATGTCGCGGCGCAGGGAACCCTGGCCTTGGCCCCGTTCAAGCAAGGTGGCCATGGATCCGATAATGCCGCGGGTGATGCCGATCAGGAGGCCGCGCCGGCCCGCGACGGCGTCAAGCAGGTTCGCGTCGTCGCTGGCCACCTGCATCACGGCATCGATGACGTTGATGAGTCCTTCTGCGGCGTCCATGCCGTCGAGGGCGGCTGCGGCTACGGGGTCTACATGCTGGCGCAGCTGGCGCGACAGCGCGGCAAGGACCAGTTGCTCTTTGTCGGAGAAGTTGCGGAACAGCGTCGCAGGGCCAACTCCGGCGGTGGCGGCAATGGTCTGAAGGGGTACTTCGGGTCCGTGTTCCCGGAAGCACTGCCGGGCGGCGGTGATGATCTTGTCCACATTTCGTGCGGCGTCTGCCCTGAGGGGCTTGCGTTCAGAGGGCTGTTCCATGCTTGTCAGGTTAGCAACGGAGGGGTGCCGGCCCGTTGTTACGCGGGAGTACGTTGTTATATGACAAACCGGCACATGAAACACTGGATTTCATGTTGCTTGCATTCTCAGTCGCGCCTTCGGGCCAGCCCGCTTCCGCCGCCAACGGTGGACCCACTCCCGACGCTTCCGTGCACGACGCCGTCGCTGCGGCCGTAAAAGTCGTCCGTGAATCCGGCCTGCCCAACCAGACGGACTCCATGTTCACCACCATCGAGGGCGAATGGGACGAGGTCTTCGACGTCGTCAAACGCGCCACCGAGGCCGTGGGCCGCTACGGCAGCCGCGTCTCCCTGGTCATCAAGGCTGACATCCGCCCCGGCTACAGCGGCGAGCTGACCGGCAAGGTGGAGCGCCTGGAAGACGCCATTTCCGCCACGGAGTAGATCCTTCCCCCGGGATGCCGCGAGTGCCAGACTGGGGGCCATGATTGAACACGTGACCGAGCCCGGTTGGGTCGACGTCGAGCATTACCTGACTGACGTCGTCGTTCGTCCTGATCCTTCACATCAGCGTGCCCTGACGTCCGCCGTCGACGCCGGGATGCCTGCCATTGAGGTGGCGCCCAACGCGGGTAAGCTGCTGCGGATGCTCGTGCAAATGTCCGGGGCCAGGCGGGTCCTGGAGATCGGAACCCTGGCCGGGTTCAGCAGCATCTGGATGGCGCAGGGGCTGCCCGACGACGGCAGGATAGTTACGTGCGAATTCCTCCAGAAGCACGCGGACGTCGCGCGGGCGAACCTGGATGCGGCGGGTGTTGGGCACAAAGTGGACATCCGGGTGGGTGCTGCTTTGGACACCCTTCCCACCCTGGCGGGCCAGGATTCGTTTGACTTCGTCTTCATCGATGCGGACAAGGAGAACGACTCCAACTACCTCGACTGGGCCATCAGATTGGGTCACCCCGGCACGGTGATTGTGGTGGACAACGTCATCTGGGACGGTGCAATCCTTGAGCCCGGGCGGGACGAAGTCAACGCCCCCGGCATCGTGGCCATGTTGGGAAAGATGGGCCAGGATCCGCGCCTGGACGCCACAGCGATCCAGACCGTTGGCAGCAAGGGCTGGGACGGTTTCGCGATAGCCAGGGTGCGGTAGCGGATGGATTTCACACTTCGCCAGGCAACGGTGGACGACGCCGAAGCCATGGCCATCATGCACATCCAGTCCTGGCGCGAGAGCTATGGACGCCTGCTGCCCCAGGAGTTCTTCGCAAAGCAGGAGTCGGCGCTGCCTGATCGCATCGAACGGTACCGGGCATCGATCGCGGCCGGCCACGCCCGGATGCTGGCCCACGGACCCGACGGTGATCTTGTGGGGCTCGGGGCGGCCGGACCGGGAAGTGATGAGGACAGCCCGTGCGAGACGGAGCTTTTCATGCTCTACACCCTGGAACGTATCCATGGCCGCGGAGTCGGGCAGGCATTGGTGGACGCCTTGATCGGTGACGGCCCGGCTTATCTGTGGGTCCTCGACGACAACCCGCGGGCGCAGGCTTTTTACCGCCGCAACGGCTTCGTCCCGGATGGCAAGCGGCAGCTTTGCGACCCCTCGTGGTACTCGCTGCCAGAGCATCGGATGGTGCGCCCCGGAATGCGCGCGAGCTGTTCCCAGAGCTGACTCATGTCGATATGGTGATCACGGGCGGTGTCGATGAAGATCGCCCGGTGTGGAGTCAGGCGCCGATCATGCGGAGCCTGGGTACGCCATTCGATTCTCGGGAGGAAGCATGTCTAACCCAGAGCAGGATCCAAGCCAGGACGAAGGCCCCGCGGACGGTGGCGCGGCCGGCACCCCGGGCGTCCACGACGGCGGCGCTGATGGCGGTGCCGATGGGGG